>NZ_CP108271.1:1615000-6415000 GCF_045041095.1 Streptomyces sp. NBC_00045
GTCGTTACAGGACAGGTTGTGACGGCGACACGAAGAAGCCCCACCCCTGGGAGGCCCCCCATGACCAGCGTGACGTCCCCACTTGCCGGGCGCGCCATCGGACTCGCGGCAGTGCCCGATCCGGTGTTCTCCGGCGCAATGGTGGGTCCGGGCACCGCTATTGATCCCGTGCGTGAGCCCTCGGAGGCGGTGTCCCCCGTCGACGGTGTGGTCGTCTCCCTGCACCCGCACGCGTACGTCGTCGTCGACAGCGAAGGACACGGCGTACTCACCCACCTCGGGATCGACACCGTTCAGCTCAACGGCGAGGGCTTCGAGCTGCTCGTCAACAAGGGCGACACCGTGACCCGTGGTCAGGCCGTGATCCGCTGGAACCCGCAGGCCGTCGAAGAAGCCGGCAAGTCTCCGATCTGCCCCGTCGTGGCGCTGGAGGCCACCGCGGAGGCCCTCTCCAACGTCGTCGAGTCCGGCGACGTGAAGGCCGACGACGCACTTTTCAGCTGGCAGTGACGTGTCCGCCCGCAAGGGCGGGTCTGACATCCACCGCGGCGGCCGGGTCCGCCGCTCAATCGGAGACGGGTGAAATGGAGACAACGCTGCGAGGCGTCGGCGTGAGCCACGGTGTGGCGATCGGCGAGGTGCGGCACATGGGCACGGCGGTTCTGGAGCCGCCGGCCAAGCAGATCACCGCGGACGAGGCGGAGCGCGAACAGGGGCGCGCCCGCAAGGCCGTGGAGGCTGTGTCCGCCGACCTGATCGCGCGCGGCCAGCTGGCAGGCGGCGAGGCCCAGCACGTGCTGGAGGCCCAGGCGATGATCGCCACGGACCCCGAGCTGATGGCGGACGTCGACCGGCGCATCGCCGTCGGCAGCACGGCCGAGCGCGGTGTGTACGACGCGTTCGCCTCGTACCGCGACCTGCTCGCGGGGGCCGGGGAGTACATGGCCGGCCGGGTGGCCGACCTGGACGACGTACGGAACCGGATCGTGGCGCGGCTGCTGGGCGTGCCGATGCCGGGTGTGCCGGACAGTGACGAGCCGTACGTGCTCATCGCGCGTGACCTGGCCCCCGCGGACACCGCGCTGCTCGACCCGGCGCTGGTCCTCGGTTTCGTCACCGAGGAGGGCGGGCCGACCAGTCACAGCGCGATCCTCGCGCGGGCGCTGGGTGTGCCGGCGATCGTGGCGCTCCCGGGTGCCGGTGAGATCGCCGAGGGGACGGTCATCGCCGTCGACGGCAGCACCGGTGACCTGTTCGTCGAGCCCACCGCCGAGAAGCGGGCCGAGCTGGAGGCGTCTGCCGCCGAGCGCAAGGCCGCTCTCGCGGCCTCGTCCGGTCCGGGTGCGACGTCCGACGGCCACAAGGTGCCGCTGCTGGCGAACGTGGGCGGTCCGGCGGACGTGCCGGCGGCCGTGGAGGCCGGGGCCGAGGGCGTGGGCCTGTTCCGCACCGAGTTCCTGTTCCTGGACGACAGCAAGAAGGCGCCGTCCGAGGAGAAGCAGATCGAGTCGTACCGCAAGGTACTGGAGGCGTTCCCGGAGGGCCGGGTCGTCGTACGCGTCCTGGACGCCGGCGCCGACAAGCCGCTGGACTTCCTGACACCGGCCGACGAGCCGAATCCGGCGCTGGGCGTTCGCGGTCTGCGGTCGCTGCTGGACCACCCGGACGTGCTGCGCACGCAGCTGACCGCGCTGGCCAAGGCGGCGGAAGGCCTACCCGTCTACCTTGAGGTCATGGCCCCGATGGTGGCCGACCGGATCGACGCCCGGGCGTTCGCGGACGCGTGCCGCGCGGCCGGGCTGAAGGCGAAGTTCGGCGCGATGGTGGAGATCCCCTCCGCCGCGCTCCGGGCGCGCTCGATCCTCCAGGAGGTCGAGTTCCTGTCGCTGGGCACCAATGACCTGGCCCAGTACGCCTTCGCCGCGGACCGTCAGGTCGGTGCGGTGTCGCGGCTGCAGGACCCGTGGCAGCCGGCGCTGCTCGACCTGATCGCGATGTCGGCCGAGGCCGCCAGGGTGGAGGGCAAGAGCTGCGGCGTCTGTGGTGAGGCCGCTTCCGACCCGCTCCTGGCCTGCGTGCTGACGGGTCTGGGTGTCACCTCTCTCTCGATGGGTGCCGCTTCGATCCCGTACGTGCGGGCGACGCTCGCCAAGTACACGCTGGCCCAGTGCGAGCGTGCCGCGGCCGCGGCGCGTGCGGCGGACAGCGCCGAGGAGGCCCGCGTGGCCGCGCAGGCGGTGCTGTCCGGCGAGTAGCCGGGCAGGGGCAGGACGTGTCGATCGAGGGGCCTTCGCCGGTGGCGGGGGCCCCTCGGTCGTTTCTCCGGGCGTTCCGGGTTAGTGGTGCGGGGTGGGGTCGTCCACCTCGTATCCGGGGCAGTATTCGACGCCGGGTTCGGGGGCCACGGGGTCCCCGGTGTCGACGTCCGTGCAGTAGGCGTTGAACACGGCTGCCGCGGAGAGCGGGACCAGGCGGCCGCGGTCCAGGCGCCAGCCGTGGACCCGGTCGGGCAGGCCCTCGGTGGTGCTGCGCAGCACCAGTCCTCCGGGGCCGCCGAGGGCGAGTCCGGCGGCGAGGACGCTCACGAAGTCGAGGCTTTCGCGGCCCTCGATGCGGGCCGGTCGGTCCCGGTCCGTGGTGACCTCGGCGTGCAGGACGGCGACGAGCTGTTCGTCCTGGGTGGGGACGCTGCAGACGAGGTGGTGGTGGCCGGGGCCGGCGCCGTCGACGAGGCGGCTGAGCGTGCCGGTGGCCCGTGCGAAGGAGGCGTGGCCGATGTCCTCGCCGCAGTCGGCGCAGCTGCCGACGCCGGCGAGGAGCGTGGTCGCGTACTCCCAGGTGGCCTGGCGGACGGCCTCGTCGACGAGGAGCGGGACGAGTTCGTCGATGGGCTGGCCGGTGTAGGGCAGTACGGTGCCGGCGCCGGCCAGTTCGGCGGTGAAGCGGCTGCGGCCCTCGGAGGTGTCCGCGTCGATGCCGTGTTCCGTGCAGAACCCGGCGTACTCCTCGGGGTCGAAGAGGGCGACGCTGGTGTGGATGCCCTGGGCCGCGAGGGATCGGAGCAGGCCGTCCACGTGGCGGAGGTAGTCGGTGTAGTCGTCGTGGCGGTCGAAGGTGAAGCTGCGGTAGCCGCGCATGGCCGCGAAGTCCCCGGCGTCGGCCAGGAGGCCTACGGTGCTGGGGACTTCGCGGCGCAGCATGCGGCGCCGGGTGGTGTGACCGGCGGTGCGGCCGGTGGTGCGGCCGGTGGTGCGGCCTGCGGTCCGGCCGGGCCGGCCGGTGTGGTGGCGTGTTCGTGGCATGGCTCCCCCTGAGTGGCGCATTCGATTGCTCACTCACGGTAACCGCGACCACTGACAGTGACCTCAGTCGCGGGTGCGGGTGCGGGCCAGCTCCTCGTAGAAGTGCAGGAGGTCGATGTTGTCGACCGAGCCGGGGTTGACCGCCTTCGCCATGGGCGTGCCCTGGAGGAGGCGCTTGACCGGGACCTCGATGCGCTTGCCCGTCAGGGTGTGCGGGATCGCCGGGACCTCGATGACCTCGTCGGGGACGTGCCGCGGGGAGAGCTCCTCCCGGATCGTCGTCTTGATGCGTCCGCGCAGGTCGTCGTCGAGGGTCGCACCGGGGGCGAGGTGGACGAACAGCGGCATCCAGTAGCCCCCGTTCGGCTCCTCCAGGCCGATGACCAGGGACTCCTTGATCTCGGGGAGGCGTTCGACGGCCTCGTAGATGTCGGCGGAGCCCATCCGGACGCCCTGTCGGTTCAGGGTGGAGTCGGAGCGCCCGTGGATGACGACGGAGCCGTGGTCGGTGATCGTGATCCAGTCCCCGTGGCGCCAGATGCCGGGGAACATCTCGAAGTAGCTGTCGCGGTAGCGGCTGCCGTCCTCGTCGTTCCAGAACCGGATCGGCATGGACGGCATCGGGTTGGTGACGACCAGCTCGCCGACTTCCCCGGTCAGCGGCTTGCCGGACGGGTCCCAGGACTGGAGGTCGGTGCCGAGGCAGGCGGCCTGGAGCTCGCCGATGTGGACGGGGAGGGTGGGGACGGCGCCGGCGAAGCAGCTGCAGACGTCGGTGCCGCCGCTGACGGAGGCGATCCACAGGTCCTCGGCCACCTCGTCGTGGAGCCAGCGGAAGCCGTCGGGCGGCAGCGGCGAGCCCGTGGTGGCCACGCACTTCAGGGCGGACAGGTCGAAGTCGCGCGCGGGGTGGACGTCGGCCTTGCCGCAGGCCATGACGTACGCGGCGGAGGTCCCGTACAGGGTGGCCCCGGTCCGCTCGGCGATCCGCCACTGGGCCCCGGTGTCGGGGTAGCCCGGGCTGCCGTCGTACAGGACGACCGTCGTACCGGTGAGCAGGCCGGAGACGAGGAAGTTCCACATCATCCAGCCGGTCGAGGTGTACCAGAAGAACCGGTCCTCGGGGCCGAGGTCGCAGTGCAGGCCGAGCTGCTTGAGGTGCTCCAGCAGGATGCCGCCCTGGGACTGCACGATCGCCTTGGGCAGGCCCGTCGTACCGGAGGAGTAGAGCACCCAGAGCGGGTGGTCGAACGGGACCGGCTCGAAGACCGGCTCGACGTCGCCGGAGGTCAGGTCCGACCAGGCGAGGGCGCCTTCGGGGGCCGGCGTACCGAGCAGCGGGATGTGGACGACGGCGCGCAGCGAGGGGAGTTCGGCGCGCAGTTCGGCGACGGTGTCGCGGCGGTCGTGCTCCTTGCCGCCGTAGCGGTAGCCGTCGACGGTGAACAGGACCACCGGCTCGACCTGCTGGAAGCGGTCGAGGACGCTGCGGGCGCCGAAATCGGGGGCGCAGGAGGTCCACACCGCGCCGACGGCGGCGGTGGCGAGGAGCGCGGTGACGGCCTCGGGGATGTTGGGGAGGTAGCCGCTCACCCGGTCGCCGGGGCGTACGCCGAGGGCGCGCAGCTCGGCGGCGAGTGCGCCGACCTGGCGGCGGAGGGCGGCCCAGGTGACGGGGGTGGCCTCGTGGGTCTCGTCCACGTAGAGCAGGGCGGCGTCATCGGCGCGCGCCGGGTCCTCGCCGGCCCGCAGGGCGTGCTCGGCGTAGTTGAGGGTGGCGCCGGTGAACCAGTGCGCGCCCGGCATGGTGCGCTCCGTGAGGACGGACTGGTACGGGGTGGTGAACCGGACGTCGAACCATTCGGCGACGGCCTGCCAGAACGTGTCGAGCTCGTCGACGGACCACTGGTGCAGGGCGGGGTAGCCACCGTCCGCCGGGGCTCCGAACCGCTCCGCGGCCCAGGCCTGGAAGGCGGTGATGCGGGCCGCGGCGATCCGCTCGGGGCTCGGGGACCAGAGGGGTTCCGGCTGGGTGGCTGAGGTCATGGGTCGGCTCCCGGTCAAGTCTGCGGCGCGCGCGTGGTGTGCGTGGGTGTGTGCGGTGCCGTTCGCGCGATGGGTGTGCGCGGCGGCTCACAGGGACCATGCCATGTGATCTACCTCTGCACCAGGGGCCTCATGGACGAGTGAACGGAAGTTGAACGCCGCCCGCTCCCCGGGCGGCCGGTGGCAGGGTGAACAGCATGAACGGTCGTGATCTGGTGCGTGCGGTGAAAGAGATCGGTACGGAGCGCGGGCGGCGCGCGTGGCGCACGGCCTTGCGCAACCGGCGCGCGGACGCGGTGGGGCTCCCGCGCCGGGGCGCGGAACGGGCCCGCGTGCCGGGCCTGCTGACCGGTACGGAACCGCGGCCGGGCGGCGGGGTGCTGCGGTTCACCCGCTCGGAGCTGCTCGTACGGGTCACGGCGGGCGGCGCGGTGTTCTGGGGCTGGGACGGGGCCGGACCCACGCCCTCGTACGCGCTGGTCGGCAGCGGGCCGGAGCCCGACCCGCGGGCCGTGCTGGAACCGGACACCGGCGGCGGCTGGCGGGTGGTGTCGGAGCGGGTGACGGTGGCGGTGTCCCGGCACGGGGCGGTCGAGGTGCGCACCCCGGGCGGGACGGTGCTGCGCCGGGAGTTACCTCCGCGCTGGTGGGAACCGGCGGAGCCGCCCGCGGGGGAGCCGGTCGAGCCGCGGTGGCTCCAGCGTGCCGAGGTGCCGGCGGACGCCAGGTTCTTCGGGCTGGGCGGTCGGGCCGCCGGGCCGCGGCTGCGGGACGGGGTGTACCGGCTGTGGAACACGGATCCCAAGGGCGGCTTCGGACCAGGTGACGACCCGCTGTACATCACGATGCCCGTGCAGATGGTGGTCGCGGACGCGGGGACGCACCTGGTGTTCCACGACAACTCCTGGGACGGCCGGGTGGCGCTGCGCGAGGGCGAGGAGGGCGCCGGGTCGGGCGCGGACCGGCCGGGGACGAGCGAGCTGCGCATGGAGGGCGGGCCGCTGCGCTGCTGGGTACTGGTGGGGACGCCGGCCCGGGTGCTGCAGGGCTGGTCGGGTCTGACCGGCGGGGCCGCCGTACCGCCCGAATGGGCGCTCGGGTACCAGCACGCGCGGTGGGGGTTCGGGAGCGCGCAGGAGGTGCGGCGGGTGGTGGCGGGCTATGCCGCGCGCGGGCTCCCGCTGTCGGCCGTGCACCTGGACATCGACCACTACGACGAGCACCGTGTGTTCACGGTGGACGAGGAGCGGTTCCCGGATCTGCCGGGGCTGGCGCGGGAGCTGGCGGAGCAGGGCGTGCGGCTCGTCTCGATCGTCGACCCGGCGGTGAAGACGGGCGACGCCGTCCACGCTTCGGGCCTGGCGGTGGGGGCGGGCGGGGCCTTCGTGCGGGACGGCCGGGGGCAGGAGGTGCGGGGCGAGGTCTGGCCCGGCGAGTGCGCGTACCCGGACTTCACGGATCCGGCGGTGCGCACCTGGTGGGGCGGGCTGTACGCGGAACGGCTGGAGCAGGGCTTCGCCGGGGTGTGGCACGACATGAACGAGCCGGTGTCCTTCGCCCCGTTCGGGGAGATGACACTGCCCCGTTCCGCGCGGCACGCGATGGACGGGGCCGGCGGGGACCACCGGGCCGCCCACAACGTGTACGCGCTCGGGATGGCGCGGGCGGGCTGGGAGGGGCTGGTCCGGCTGCGGCCGGCGGAGCGGCCGTTCCTGTTCTCCCGGTCGGGGTGGGCGGGGATGCAGAGGTACGGGGGAACCTGGTCCGGGGACGTGGAGACCGGCTGGGAGGGACTGCGGGCCTCGCTGTCGCTGGTGCTGGGGCTCGGCCTGTGCGGGGTGCCGTACTCGGGCCCCGACGTCGGCGGTTTCGGGGGCTCCCCCTCGCCGGAGCTGTATCTACGGTGGCTCCAGCTGGGGTCGTACCTGCCGCTGTTCCGGACCCACTCGGCGATCTGGGCGGGGCGGCGGGAGCCGTGGGAGTTCGGGCCGGAGGCGGAGGAGGCGGCGCGGGCCGTGCTGGCGGAGCGGGAGCGGCTGCGGCCGTACTTCCTGACGCTGGCCCAGCTGGCGCGGCGGACGGGAGCCCCGTACGTGCGGCCGCTGTGGTGGGGGGCGCCGGAAGACCGGGCGCTGCGGGACTGCGAGGACGCGTTCCTGCTCGGCGACGCGCTGCTGGTGGCGCCGGTGCTGGAGTGCGGGGCGGACCGGCGGGCGGTCCGGCTGCCCCGGGGCCGGTGGTACGACACCGCGACCGGGACGGCGTACGAGGGCCCCGGGCAGATCCTGCTGGACGCCCCGCCGGGGCGGATCCCGGTACTGGCCCGGGCGGGGGCGGTGCTGCCGGTGCGTCGGCCGGGTGAGGAGGGGATGGCCCTGGAGGCGTGGGCTCCGGCGCGCGGGCGCACGGGCGGCGGGGTGGTGATCCGGGATCCGGGGCCGGGGTTCGAAGCGGGCGAGGTCGAGCGGTACACGGTGCGGTGGGTGGAGGACGCGGTGGTGGTGGAGGACGAGGCGGGCGGGCCGGTGCAGGGGGTGGAGGTACGGGGACTCGGGCCCCTGCACGGGCACGGCCTGCGGGAACGCGCGCCGGGGCGGCTTCCGGGACGGATCTAGCTCCGGGCTCCGGGCTCCGGCCGACGGCGCGGGCGGTGGTGGCTGCCGTGGCGGCGGTGGCCGCCGTCGCGGCGGTGTGCCGTCGCGGCGGTGGCGTTCGTCATGGCTCCGGGAGTGCGAGCGGCAGGCCGTCAGGCTCCGTAGCGGCCCGCGAACCACGTGGCCGCGGCCCGGGTGTGGAGCGGGAACGCCAGTTCCGTCGGGGTGCGCAGCACGTGCCAGCCCGTGGTCTCGTCCGTGGGGGTCGACGGCGGGAGGGATGCCGCCGGGCGGATCGGCAGGAGGCCGAAGAGCAACAGGTGGCCCGCCGGGGAGCTCATGGCGTCCGCCAGGACGACCTCCGTTGCCGGGGCGTGGATGCCGGTCTCCTCGCGCAGCTCGCGGACGACCGCGTCGCGCCAGTCCTCATCGAAGTCCATGAAGCCGCCGGGCAGGGCGATGCCCCCGAGGGCCGGCTCGATGGTGCGGGTGATGACCACCAGCCCGGTGCCCGCCTCGTCCTCGACCGGGAGCAGTGCGACGCCCACCGGGAGCGGGTTGCGGTAGGTGACGGCGCCGCACGAGGCGCACGTACGGGGCCAAGCGGTCGTGTCGAACAGTGATCCACACGTGGAGCAGTGCGAGTCCCTCGGCTGTGCCTGCATGCCGCGATGGTATGCCAAGGGGTATGAGGGTGCTTGGAGTTGCGGGAGTTGCCTGGGTGGTGGGCTGTGCGGCGCTGCTCGGCGGCGGTGCGGGTCCGGATGCGGGTGCCCGTTCGGCGCCGCGCGCGTTCGTGGCGCTGACCGAGGTCGATCCCACCGTCGGGCAGGACATCAGGTACGCCACCGCCCACAATTTCACCGGTGCGGTCGTGGACGGGTACGAGGAGCCCGTCTGCCTGCTCGCCCGCCCGGCGGCCGAGGCGTTGCGCGCCGCCCAGCGGGAGCTGTTGCCGCGCGGGTACTCGCTGACGGTGTACGACTGTTACCGGCCGCAGCGCGCGGTGGACCGCTTCGTACGGTGGGCGGCGGACGGGCAGGACCAGGCCACGAAGGCGGAGTTCTACCCGGACGTCGACAAGGCGCGGCTGATTCCCGACGGGTACATCGCCGAGAAGTCCGGGCACAGCCGCGGGAGCACCGTCGACGTGACCCTGGTGCGGCTGCCGCTGCGCCGGCCCGTCGACATGGGGACCGCGTTCGACCGCTTCGATCCGCTCTCGCACACCGACGCCCCTGGAATCGCGGAGGCCGCCCGGGCCAACCGGGACCTGCTCCGGGGGGCGCTCTCCGCGCAGGGGTTCGTGAACCTGCCCGAGGAGTGGTGGCACTTCACGTTCGAACCCGAGGCATTTGCGGATTCCTCCTTCGACTTCCCGGTCGCTGTCGCCTCGGTACGGCCGTGAGTACCGTGCCCGCATGACATTCAGTTCGTACGAAGAATTCTGGCCGTACTACGTCGCCATGCACTCCCGCGCCGCCACCCGCTGGGTCCACCTCACCGGCACCTTGACCGGGCTCGCCCTCACCGCGTACGGCCTGGCGCGCGGCCGCCGGCGCTACCTCGCCGCGCTCCCCCTCATCGGGTACGGGACGGCCTGGCCCGCGCACTTCCTGATCGAGAAGAACAACCCGGCGACGTTCGGGCACCCCGGCTGGTCACTGCGCGGGGACGCACAGATGATCCGGATGATGCTGGCCGGGCGCGACGCGGAGCTGGCCGGGATCGCGCAGAAGTGGCTCGCCGAGAACCGGTGACCCGTACCGCCCTCCCGTGGCAGACTCCTGACGACTCGTCAGATAGTCAGTCACATGCCAGTGCTCGGGAGGGGTCTTGGAACGCACACGTACACCCGTCGTGAACGGGTGGTTCACCGACGCGGGCGCGGAGGGCGGATTCCGCCTGCTCGGCACCCGCTGCTCCGCCTGCACCGCGGTGTTCTTCCCCCGCGAGGACGCCCACTGCCGCAACCCGCACTGCCCCGGCGACGGCCTGCTCGCCGAGGTACCGCTGTCCCCGCGGGGCCGGGTGTGGTCCTACACCGACGGGCGGTACCGGCCGCCCGCGCCGTACGTGTCCGACCCGGACGCGCCCTGGGAGCCGTACACCCTGGTCGCGGTGGAGCTGGAGGCCGAGGGGATGGTCGTGCTCGGGCAGGCCGCCGACGGGGTCAGCGTCGCCGACCTGGCGGTCGGGATGGAGGTCGAGGTGGTCGGCGGTGTGCTGAACGAGGACGCCGGGACCGTCTGGACCACCTGGCGGTTCCGGCCCGTGGGGGTGGACGAGTGAGCGCCGCCGTCGCCGACATCGCCGTCCTCGGGGCCGGGATGCACCCCTGGGGCAAATGGGGCCGCAGCTTCGTCGAGTACGGGCGGGCCGCGGCGCGGACCGCCCTCGCCGACGCCGGCCTGGAATGGACCGACGTCCAGTCGATCGTCGGCGCCGACACCGTGCGCGCCGGATACCCCGGCTATGTGGCCGGAGCGACCTTCGCCCAGGCCCTCGGCTGGCAGGGCGCCCGCGTGACCAGCGTGTACGCGGCCTGCGCCTCCGGGGCCCAGGCCATCGGTGCTGCGCGGGCGCAGATCCTGGCCGGGCTGGCCGACGTCGTCCTGGTGGTCGGCGCGGACGCGGCGCCCAAGGGGTTCTTCGCGCCGGCGGGCGGGAACCGGCCGGACGATCCGGACTGGCTGCGGTTCCGCGTGCTGGGCGCTACGAACCCCGCGTACTTCGCCCTCTACGCCCGCCGCCGGATGGCCGTGTACGGGGACACCCCGGAGGACTTCGCCCTGGTGAAGGTCAAGAACGCCGCGGCCGGCGCCCTCAACCCGCACGCCCGCTACCGCAAGGCGGTCACGGCCGAGGAGGTCGCCCGCTCGGCGGTCGTCGCCGATCCCCTGCGGTTGCTCGACATCTGCGCCACCTCGGACGGGGGCGCCGCCCTGGTACTGACCAGCATGGACTTCGCGCGCTCGCGCGGGGTCACCGATCCGGTGCGGATCCGGGCCGTGTCGACGGTGACCCCGACGTACCCCCGTTCCGTCCTCGACCTCCCGGACATCGCCACCGACTCGCTGACCGCCGTGGGGCCGGCGGCGGGCTCGTTCCGGGCTTCGATCGCCCGGGCCGCGTACGAGGAGGCCGGAGTCGGACCCGGGGACCTCTCGCTCGCCGAGGTGTACGACCTCTCCACCGCCCTGGAGCTGGAGTGGTACGAGGACATCGGCCTGTGCGCCGGGGGCGAGGGGGCCAAGCTCGTGCGGGAGGGCGCGACGGCGCTCGGCGGGCGCGTACCGGTGAACGCCAGCGGTGGCCTCGCCTCCTTCGGGGAGGCGGTCCCGGCGCAGGCCATCGCCCAGGTGTGCGAGCTGACCTGGCAGTTGCGCGGTACGGCCGGGGACCGGCAGGTGCCGGGGGCCCGCGCCGGGATCACTGCGAACCAGGGGCTGTTCGGGCACGGATCGGCCGTCGTCGCGGTGCGCTGACGACGGCCGGGCGGTGCTGGCGGCGGCTGCGCCGGGGGGACCCGGCCAGCGGCGCCGGGGTGACGACGGCGGCCGGGCACGGATCCTGAACAGGTGCTGCTGTCCGAACGCTTGACGGCCCCCGGCGGCAGGTTCACACTCGCTCCACAGCCTCCCGCCGCGTACGACGCCGCGACCGGGGCCCACCGTCCCCCCATGAGAGCTGCGGCCCGTACCCCAGTCGGCGGGGGTACGGGCCGCCTCCTGTTGCGAGGGTGCCGGGGCCGGGGTCCCGCAGCGGTCAGGTCCCGGTGGTCAGGCTGCGGCGCCGCGCCCGGGCCAGCGACATCGCGTGCTCCACGACCCCGACGAGCACGTCCTTCACGGACTCCCGGTCCCGGGCGTCGCACAGCAGCACCGGTACCCCGGGATCGAGGTCCAGCGCCTCCCGCACGGTCACCACCGGATGGCGTTCCGCCCCGTCGAAGCAGTTGACGGCGACCACGAACGGGATCCCCCGCCGCTCGAAGTAGTCGACGGCGGCGAAGCAGTCGGCGAGGCGGCGGGTGTCGGCGAGGACCACCGCTCCGAGCGAGCCCTGGGCCAGCTCGTCCCACAGGAACCAGAAACGGTCCTGTCCGGGGGTGCCGAAGAGGTACAGCACCAGGTCCTCGCGCAGCGTGATGCGACCGAAGTCCATCGCCACGGTGGTGGTGCTCTTGCCCTCCACTCCCCCGGTGTCGTCGATGCCGACGCCCGGTTCGGACAGGAGTTCCTCGGTCCGCAGCGGTCTGATCTCGCTCACCGCACTGACCAGGGTGGTCTTGCCCACCCCGAAGCCGCCCGCGACCAAGATCTTTAGGGTCAGCGGCTCGACCGGTGACACGGCGTGCATGGCACCGGTACGGCTAGAGCGCCCGAAGGCCATCGATCACCTCACGCAGAATGGATTCATCGGGCAGTTCGGCCGGCGGTACCGGCCGGGTCACATGGACCAGTTCCTCTTCGGCCAGGTCGCCGATGAGGACGCGTACGACCCCGACCGCGAGGTCGAGTTCGGCGGCGAGCTCGGCGACCGACTGCGGCCGCTCCCGGCACAGCCCGAGGATGTGGGAGTGCTCCGGGGACAGCGTCATGTCCCAGACCGGATCGTCGGCCGCCGGTTCGGCGACGACGAGCGCGATCAGGTCGAGCCTGTGCTGGCCGGCGTGGCTGGTCCGGCCGCGGGTCATGGCGTACGGGCGTACGACGGGACCCGCGTCGTCGTCGAACCAGTGCGGGTGGACGCCCGCCGGGGGCACCCCCGGGGCACCCGCGGGATGGTCCTGGCGGTTCTGGCCTGGTTCGCTCATCCCGTCCGCCTCACCCTCCGGCTGGCTGCCCGGAGCGGGGAGCGGTCGCCAGGTGGTCACCGACCCGCTTGACCATCAGGGTCATCTCGTACGCGACCTGCCCGACGTCGGAGTCGGCGTCGGACAGCACGGCCAGGCAGCTGCCGTCGCCTGCGGCCATGACGAAGAGGAAGGCCTCGTCCAGCTCGACCACGGTCTGGCGGACGCTGCCCGACTCGAAGTGCCGGCCGACGCCCTTGGCCAGGCTGTGGAAGCCGGAGGCCACGGCAGCCAGGTGCTCGCTGTCCTCGCGGGTCAGGTCCTTCGAGCTGCCGGTGGGCAGACCGTCGCCGGAGAGGACCACCGCCTTGCGGATGCTGGCGACCCGGTCGACGAGCTCGTCGAGGAGCCAGTTGAGCGGACCGGAGCCGCGGCCCCGGGTGTCGTTGCCGGTCTGCGGTGCGGTCATCGACCGTCCCCCTCGTTCTCGTATCCGGAACCCGTGGTGGCGGAAGTGCCTGCCCCGGAACCGGACTGCTGCTGTACCTGCTGTGCCTGCTGTGCCTGCTGTTCGCGGCCCGCCGTCCAGCCGCGCTGGAGTGCGGACATGCGCGTACGTACCTCTTCCGCGTCGCGGTGGGCCACCGGGTCTGCGGCGGCTTCGGCGGGCGCGGGAGCCGGGGTCTGCTTCAACTGGGGCGCCAGGCTGGCCTGGCGGACGCGCTTGGGCAGCCCGCCGGTGCCATGGACGGCAACGGCCCCGCCGGACCCGGCGGGCGCTGCGGCGCCGCGCGCAGTGCCCGGCTCCGGCGCCGGAGCGGGCTTCGGGACCGCGGACACCGGGCGGGGCTCCACGCGGCGGCCGTGTTCGGCGACCAGCGTCGGGGTGGGCCTGCGGCGCGGCAGCGGCACGGCACCCGGGGACCGGGACCCGTCCGGGCGGGCACTGCGGACCGCGTCGGGCCGGTGGCTGTCCAGCCGCACCGGGCCGGTGGGGGCGGGCGGCTCCCGGTCCGGCCCGCCCTTGCGGTCGGTGTGGGGCCGGTCCGCGGGGCGGAGCCCCAGCAGGGCGCTGCGCGAGGTGCCGTTGGGCGGGGTCTCGTCGTCGAGGGTGGCCATGGCCGGGCGGCCGCCCACGCCGGTGAGTCCGGAGATCCCGGCGGTGACCTCGTCCAGGGCGGCCGGGTCGTCGAGGCCGAGCACGCCGAGCGGGGCCTCCAGTTCGACCGGGCCGCGCAGTTCGGGGGCGGCCAGCGGACGGGCGGCCGGTGCGCGCTCCACTGCGGCCGGGGCGTGCCTGGCGGGGCCCTGGCCGTTCCTGGCGCCCTGGCCGGCCCGGACCGCCTTGCCGTCGCCGAGGCGCAGGCCGGTGCCGCTGGTCTCGGGGGCCTCGGTGAGCAGGGCCGCCGGGAGGAACACGACGGCGGTGGTGCCGCCGTACGGGCTGGGCTGGAGGACGACCTTGACGGCGTGGCGCTGCGCGAGGCGGCTGACGACGAACAGGCCGAGTCGGTCGGTGTCGGAGAGCTCGAACTCGGGGGTCTCGGCGAGCCGGAGGTTCGCGTCGAGCAGTGCCTCCGGGTTCATGCCGAGGCCGCGGTCGTGGATTTCGAGGGTGAAGCCGTTGGCCACGCGTTCGCCGTGCACCTGGACGCCGGTGTGCGGCGGGGAGAACACGGTGGCGTTCTCCAGGAGTTCGGCGACGAGATGGGTGACGTCGGCGACGGCGGGGCCGGCTATGCCCAGGCGCGGCAGGCGGCGTACCTCGATGCGCTCGTAGTCCTCGACCTCGGCGACGGCGGCCCGCACGACGTCCATGAGCTGGACGGGCTTGCGCCACTGCCGGGAGGGGGCCGCGCCGGAGAGGATCACGAGGCCCTCCGCGTGGCGGCGCATGCGGGTGGTCATGTGGTCGAGGCGGAAGAGGTCGGCGAGCTCCTCGGCGTCCTCGGTGCGCCGCTCCATGGTGTCGAGCAGGGTCAGCTGGCGGTGCAGCAGGACCTGGTTGCGGCGGGCCAGGTTGACGAAGACCTCGGAGACGCCGCGGCGGAGCTCGGCCTGCTTGACGGCGGCTTCGACGGCGGCGCGCTGGAGGGTGTTGAGGGCCTGGCCGACCTGGCCGACCTCGTCCTTCTCGTACTCCAGGCGCGGGGCCTCGGTTTCGACGTCCACGTGTTCGCCGGCGGCGAGGCGGCGCATCACGGCGGGCAGCCGGACGCCGGACACCTCGTGGGCCTCCTTGCGGAGCCGGGACAGGTCGCGGATCAGCTCGCGGCCGATGCGCACGGACAGGACGAGGGAGACGACGAGGGCGATGAAGCCGAGGACTCCGGCGATGGCCGCCTGGACGAGGACGTCCATGGCGACGGGCTCGACGCGCTTTTGGTAGCGGTCGCCGGCGGCGGTGCCCATCGTGGCGAGGTCGTCGAGGACCTTGTTCGCGGCCTCGTCCCACTGGGCGGCGGCGATGCGCGGGTTCTTGCCGGGGCCGCCGCTGACGAACCGTTCCTCCGCGTCGCGCAGCGGCTTGGTCTCCGGGCTGCTCCAGTACTGCTCGAAGAGCTCCCGGTCGTCGGCCGGAAGGATCGCGAGGTTGAACTCGTAGAGCAGGGTGCGGTTGGCGGCGAGGTCGGAGACGCGCCGGACGTCCGCGGCGCTGACGTTGCGGGCGGCGAGGGCCGCGGCGATGACGGCGTCCTCGCGGGAGAGGGTCTCGCGGGCACGGGTGATCCCGACGAGGGCGCGGCCCTGCTTGTCCATCTCCACGTTCTCCAGCGCGTGGAGGTTCATGAGGAAGTCGTAGCAGGGGTCGACGAGCCGGCTGTAGAGCTCCAGCGCCTGGCTCGGGTCGAGGGTGTTCTGGTCGACGGAGCGGCGCAGCGCGCCGATGCCGCGGAAGGCGTCGAGGATGGAGTCGAGGCGCTGGGCGGCGGCGGAGGTGAGCTCTTCGGCGACCTCGGGGTCCTTGGCGTTCTTGCTGATCCGGTCGACGATCTCGTCGGTGGCGGCGCGGCGCTTGGCGAGTTCGGCGGTGGCGGTGGAGGCGCGGGGGTCGCCGAGGACGACGAGGGTCTGGCGGCGTTCCTTCTGGATGACGCGGACGACGTCCTCGACGGGGTAGCCGACCTTGTTGATGACGTAGGCGACGTCGAGGAGTTGGACCGCCTCGCGGCCGGTGAGCACGGTCGCGAAGCCCCAGAGGGCGGTGAGGGAGACGAGCGGCACAAGGAGCAACGCCACGATCTTCCGGCGGATGGACTTCCCGCGAAAGCGCATGGCCTCCCCAGCCTCCCCCAGCTCAACCCCGCTGTCGGGGGTCGGTGTTCCGTCATTTAAACGGCGTGAGCCTACTACTGCCCGCGCGCGGCTTCGAAGGCGTGTCCGGACGTTTTCGGCCGGGCCGCTCGGCGTAGATCATGAGTTGTCCGACACATCCGGTCAAGAGCAGCCCGTTATGTGGCAGATGACACTTGGTGGGGCGTCAGTTCCCGCAACCGGATGGATGGCTGGAATTCTTCGTTCCGGGATGGGCAGGTGCTGGGGAGGAGTCGGGGATACGGGAATCTCTCGGCGGTGTCGAACGTCTATCCGTTCAAGGGGATCGGTCGGGGCGGGAGCGTGTGATGGGGATCTACGAGGACACCGGCGCGGTGGGCGCGCCGGGGCGGTCGCTGTGGGAGGAAGAGCCGGCCAGGCGGCGCAGGATGCCTGACCCGGTGCGGGACTCGGCGGTGCGGGCGGTGCTGATCGTGGCCGTCACGCTGACCGGGGCGACGGTCGCCTTCTTCCTGATGCTCACCGGTTCCTGGCTGGCCCTGCCGATGGGGCTCAGCGCGATAGCCGGGACCGTCGTGGCCACCTGGGGCGTACTGGACGTGCTGATCACCCGACAGATGTGGAACCAGCGGAACGGGGTGGTGTCGGAGCCGAGCAGCACGGCCCGGGACTTGCGGCGCGAGCGGCGCCGGGCCCGCCGGGAGGCCCGCTCCGAGCCGGGCGGCGGGACGGCCCGGATACCCCGCGGCGGCGCGGCGGCGGGCGCCCGCCCGGCCGCATGGCCGCCACCGGGAGCGGACCGCCGCTACCGGGCGAGCTCGGGCCGGAGCTAGAGCGGGCCGGCGGGTCGGGGCGTGTGCGGCCGGCCCGCCGGGGTGCTTCGGGGTCGCGGTCAGGAAGCGACGGTGGAGCGGCGGAACATGCGGGTCGCCGTGATCTCGCCGTGGATCGTCTCCCCTTCCGGGGACTGCTGGGGCAGGCCCGGGCGCAGGTGCTCCTCGACGCTGATGTACTTCAGCCCCGCGCGCAGGTCCGCGTCGTTGCGCAGCCGGATGACGAGCGGGAACTCGGCGAGGGCCGTCGTGTCGAACAGGCCGGTCGTGTAGAGCAGCTGGACACCGAGCGCGTCGGACACGGCCCGCTGGAGTTCCAGCAGGTACGTGGCGTTCGCGCGGCCGATCGGGTTGTCGAGGAACAGCGTGCCCGCGTGCCGGTGCTTGTCGCGGCCGCGGTCGTTGCTGCGCAGCGCGGCCATCGTGCAGTACAGCGCGATCGCGGCGGTCAGCAGCTGGCCGCCGGAGAAGACGTCGCCCATCTGGCCCACCGGCACGCGTTCGGCGCGCAGCACCGCATCGGGCTTGAGGATCTCGACCGCGATGCCCTTGGGCTCCAGGGCCGCCTGGACTCCGCGGAGCAGCAGGGACATGCCGTCGCGGCGGCCTTCGCCGAAGGAGGCGCTGCTGTTCTTCTTCACCGCGGCGTGGGTCGCCTCGTCGATGACCTCCCCGAGGCGCTCCGTGAGGGTGGCCTGGTCCGGCTCCTCGAAACGGATGCGCAGGAATTCCTGGCCCGACCACTCCCCCAGTCCCTCGGGGAGCTGGGAGAGCCGCTGGGCGGAGCGCAGGGTGGCCAGCGCGGACTCCACCAGTCCGCGCAGCCGGTCGACGATGCTGTCGCGGTTGCGTTCCAGCTGGGCCAGCTCGTCGGTGAGGACGCGCAGGCGGGGCGCGAAGGCCGCGGCCCAGGCCGCGGCGTGCTCGGGCAGGGCGGAGGCGGGCAGTTCGCGGATCTGCTGGCGTGCGGGGGTGCGTACCTGCTCGTACCGGTTGGCGTTCGCGTGGCGGACCAGGATGTCGCTCGCCTCGCGGACGGCCGACTCGGCGGCCGAGAGGTCGGCCGCGCAGCCGCGCAGGGAGCGGCGGGCCTCGGCGGCGGACTGCCGGGCCTCCTCCAGTGTGCCCGGGTGGGCCGCCGGTTCCTGCTCGTCGTCCTGGTGTGTGTGGTCGCGCAGCAGGTCCCGCAGCATCGCCGCGGTCTCGTCGAAGCCGCCGGCGCCGTCCTCGGCGGTGCGGTGGGCGCGCAGCAGGTCGGCGTGGGCGGCCCGGGCGGTCTCCACGGCCGCGGCGTGCGCGGCGAGCTGGGCGGTGGCGGTGCGCAGCAGCGCCTGGGCCTGCTCGACGTCGCCGGGGACCAGTTCCTCGGGCAGGTCCGTGTGCGCCTCTCCCTCGGCGGGGGCGTGCCGTTCGGCCTCGCCCCGGAGCCGGCCGAGCTGCTCGCTGGCGGTGGAGGCACGGGCCTCCAGCATCTGTACGAGGGACTCGGCACGGGCGGCGGCAGCCTGCCGGGACGGGCCGTCGGCGCCGTCGGTGCCTTCGAGGAGCTGGGCGGCGCGGGTGCGGACCTTGTTGGTGAGCCGGTCGAGTTCGGCGAGGGCGGCGCTCTCGTCGCTTTCGGCGCGGGCCTGTTCGGCGCGCAGGTCGGCGCCGACGCCGACCTTCTCGTACAGCTGGGAGGCGGCCCGGTAGGCCTCGCGGAGGTCGGGCAGCGGCGCCTTCGCCGTGCCGTCGTCCTCGGGCAGGGCCTCGGGGGCGCCGGCGATCTCGGCGCGCTCGGCGCGCAGTGCGCGGGCAGTGCGGCGGGCATCGTCGGCGGCGCGCTGGGCGGCGCGGCGGTCCTCGTCGGCGGCGCGGGCCCGGTCCAGGCAGACCTCGGCCCGGGCCTCGGACTCGGCTGCGTCATCAGCGAGTTCGCGGACCTTGGCCTGCCAGCCGGCCCGCTCGCGCAGGCGGAAGGCGAGCCCTGCGAGGGCGTCGGCGGCGCGGCGGGCCCGCTGGGCGGAGTCCTGGCGCTCGTCGCGGACACGGGCGGCGTCGGCGGCGGCCTCGTCGGCCTCGGCGCGTCCGGTACGGGCCTCCGCGAGTTCGGCGTCGGTCTCCTCGGCGAAGCCGCGGGCGGCCTCGGCCTGCTGCGCGAGCTCGGCCAGGCGGCCGGTCGGGCAGCCGGTGCGCCAGGAGGCGAGGCGGGCGGCGAATTCGCGGTCGCCCGCGAGGCGTGCGGCCAGGTCGCGGATCTCGGTGTCTCGGGCGGTGGCGCGGGTGCGCAGCGTCTGGCGCTCCTCGTCGGCGGCCTGCTCGTCGTGCATGGCCGGGTTGGGCGAGACGATGAAGATCCCGGAGACCGCCGAATCCGCGTCGGCGGGCGGTACGGGGGCCAGCAGGGCGGCGGCCGTGCCGACGGCGACCGTGGAGCGGGGCAGCAGGGCGGCGCCGGAGAGGACCTCGCGGGCCCGGGCGTGGGTGTCGGGGTCGGTGATGACGACACCGTCGACGAGCTCGGGGCGGGCCGCGAGGACGGCTGCGTGGTCGGCCGGGTCCACGGCCTGGGCGAGGTAGCGCCAGCCGGGCAGGGCCGGGATGCCGTGTTCGCCGAGGTACTCGACGGTGGCGAGGACGTCGGGGCCGGGCGGCAGCAGTCCGCCGTCGCCGAGCGCGCCGAGGATGCGGGCGTCGTCGGCGGCGGCGGTGCGCAGCTCGAAGAGCTGGCGTTCGGCCGAGGTGACCGCGTCGGTGAGCAGGGTGCGGAGCTCGTCGGCTCCGCGGTCGAGGTCCTCGACGGTGAGCCCGCCCGTAGTGGCGGTGGCCGTGGGCCGGGGCGCGCCCGCGGTGCCCGCAGGACCGGCGGCCGTGCCGGGCACGGCGGCGTTCCCGGTGCGCGGGCGCGGCACGGCGGCGTCGGCGGCCGCGGGGAGGCCCAGCAGTTCCGCCAGGCGGGGGGAGGCGGCGAGGGAGGCGGCCGCCCGGTACTCGGCGTCGTGCGCGGCCTCGGCCGCTTCGGCGGCGTCCGCGGCGCGGGCCGCGGTGAGTTCGGCGCGGGATTCCGCGGCGGCGGCCTCGCGGGCGGCTTCGGCGGTGGTGCGGGCGGCGTCGCGGGATTCGTCCCAGGCGGCGACGGCGGTCTTCTCGGCGTCACTGGCGGCGAGGGCCGCGCGGGCCGGGTCCGCGTCGGGCGCCGAATCGTCCAGCCAGCCGGCCCGGACGGCCTCGGCGGTCTCCTGCTGGACTTCGGCGAGCCGGGCCCGCAGGTGCTCGGCCTCGCTGCGGGCCCGCTGGGCCGCAGTGGCGGCGGCGGTGGCATCGCGGTGGGCGACCTCGCCGGCCTCCTGGAGGGCGGCGGACCGCTCCTCCTCCTCGTTGGCGACCCGCTCCCCGCCCTCGGCGGCGGTGTGCAGGGCCCGGACGAGCGCGGCGGCGGCCGTGGCACGGGCGGCCAGCGCAGGGGCGGCGTCCCGCTCGGCCTCCAGGATCGCGGCGGCGACGCGGGCGGAGCGGTCGGACGCGGCGCGGTGGCGCAGCACGGTCTCGGCGGCCTGCCAGGCGGAGTGCAGGGTGCGGGCTTCGAGGAGCTCGCGGCGCTGGGCGGCGGCGGCCTTGTCGGCGACGGTCAGCGCCAGCGAGGCGTGCCGGTAGGCGAGTTCGGCGGAGACGGCGGCGCTGCGGGCCCGCGCGGACTCGGCGGAGGTGACCCCGTGTGCGGCGCCGGTGACCCGCTGCGCGAGATCGGCGGCGCGGCCGCGCTCCTCGGCGGCGCGGGCGGACAGCCGCCGGGCGAGGGTGCGCGTACGACGCTCCGCGCCGGCGTGGACGTCGCGGAGCCGGGAGCGGGTCCCGGCGGCTTCGACGATCTTGGTGAGCAGGTCGACGGAGCCGGCGGTGAAGTCCCGTTCGGCCATCAGCTCGGCGCGGCGGCCGAGCTTGTTGCCGAAGCCGTGGACCAGGTCGGCGAGACCGTCGGTGTCACGGGTGTCGGTGACGGCGCGCAGCAGCAGGTCGGTGAAGTCGGAGTCCTTCTTGACCGCGAAGAGACCGGCGGCCTCGCCCTCGTCGGCGTTCATCTCGCGCTGGTAGCGGAAGAGTTCGGGGTCGAGGCCGAGTTCGGTGAGGTGCTCGTTCCAGCGGTCGTGGATCTCCTCGAAGTACACCTCCAGGTGGGGGTACGCCTTGCCGGCCTCGGTCAGGGCGTCGCGGAAGCCCTTCATCGTGCGGCGCCGGCCCTGGGCGCCGGAGGCGCCTTCCACGGGCGGGCGGACGGCGGTCGCCTCGGCCACGGGGAGGTTGTCCAGGCTCAGGCCCGGACCGGGGCGGAAGGAGTACCAGGCCTCGGCGAACTTGCGCGGGTCGTTGGAGACCTGGCGGCCGCGCCATTCGCTGACCTTGCCGACGACGACGCACTCGCCGGTCTGCGTGTGCTGCCACTCCAGGGCCACGTGGCCGCAGTCGTCGGCGAGCAGGAACTTGCGCAGGACGCCGGAGCTGGCGCCGCCGAGGGTGTTGCGGTGGCCCGGGAGCATCACCGAGAAGATCAGCTTGAGCAGGACGGACTTGCCGCCGCCGTTCTCCAGGAAGAGCACGCCGGCGGGCGCGGGGCGGCGCGGCGGCCCGGTCGGCTCGTCCTCGAAGAACTCCGCCTGCGCGGGCGCCGGGTGGGGCACCGGTTCGCCGACTCCGCGCAGGTCGAGCACGGTGTCGGCGTAGCGCGCGCCGGCGGGCCCGATGGAGTAGAGGCGGATCCGGGACAGCTCGTACATGGCGGCGGACTCTCGTGGATTCTCGGTGGTTCTGGGTACGGAGGGCAGGTGGCTCAGGCGTGGAACGGCAGGCCGGCGTCGGCGGCGAGCTCCAGGTCGTCGCCCTCGGGCGGCGGCAGGAGCGTGGCGGAGCCGTCGCTGACGGGGACCACGCCGAGTTCCAGGAGTTCGGCCATGGCCGCGCTGCCCGCCATGTCGCGGACCTGGAGCTGGTAGCGGGGGGTGGTGCGGTACGTGCCGCCGGCGTCGTCGCCGGTGCGCTGCAGGAAGCCGGAGTCGGTGAGGAACGCGGCGGCCTTGCCGACGATGCCGGTGGTGGAGCCGGCCAGGCGGCGGGCGTCCTTGGTGGCGCCGGTCGCACTGCGCCGGGCGTAGACGCGCCAGGCGGCTTCGAGGCCGGGGGTGTCGGTGGCCGGGTCGGTGTTCTCGCCGAGCTCCTCGGCACGCTCCTCCAGGCGGCGGCAGGTCTGGCGGACGAAGGCGTCGACGCCGTTGACGGTGACGCGGCCGATGTAGCCGTCGTCGGCGAGGTCCTCGGGGCGGGGGAACGCGAGGGCTGCGACGGCGAGATGGGCGAGGCCGTGCAGGAACCGGTCGGCGGAGTCGGCGGTGGTGCGGCGGGCGTAGTCGCCCATCCGGACGGCGAACACGGAGTCCTCACCGGCGGCGACGGCCATGCCGGCGCGCGGGGACACCTCCAGCACGACGAGGCCGAGGCCGGTGGCGACGGCGTCGGCGAGGCGGCCGAACGCCGGCTCCTCGCGGTAGCGGCGCAGCAGCTCGGCGTACTCGGCGTCGCGGGCGGGGAGCAGCTTGGGCTGGAGCCCGAACGCGACGAGCCGGGCCGCGTCCGCGGCGTCGGCGGGGGTGACGGAACCGCCGGGGGCGGGCGCGGCGGAGGCCGACGGCGCGTCGGCCTCGCTCCACGCGGGGTGCCGCTCGCTCCACGCGGGGTGCTCGGCGTGGTGGTCGCTCACGGGTGGGTCTCCTCGGCGGTGCGGATGCTGCGTGCGGGGCGGTCAGGGGCGGATCGAAGGGGGGTCGTGGGGGCGGTGGTGCCGGTGCGGCCGTGCGGCCGGACCCGGCCGGCCCCCGATGCGGCGACGCGGCCGGCGCCGCCCGCCGCGTGCCGCTGCCCGGGCGCCGGCCGGCGTCCCGAGCCGGACCGGAGTCCAGGGCCGGACCGGAGTCCAGGGCCGGACCGGAGTCCGGGAGTGGACCTGTGCCCGGCGGACCGGCACTCGGGAGCGGGCCGGCGCGGGGGCTCGGCCGTGCCGGAGCTCACGCCGCCTCCGTGCGGTCCGCGGTCATCGCGGCCGCGTCCAGGAGGGCCGTGCCGACGATCAGGTCCGCGCCGCCGAACTCGGGGTCGTCGAGCCGGGTGCCGTCGTCCACCGCGAAGAGCAGCCGCTCCTCGCCCTGGCGGTACGCCGTGCCGACCGCCGGGCTCGCCGCATGGACGGCCAGCAGGGCCACCAGGTACGGCAGGTCCGGATCGCTACGCCTGGCTTCGGCGAGCAGGCCCGACAGGCGGCGCGGGGCGTCGTGCGGCAGGTCCAGGAGCTCCATCGCGGCAGCGAGCTGCTCCTCGCTGAAGCGGCTGTCGTCCGGGGTCGCGATGAGGTCCGGTTCCGGCATCTCCGCGCCGAGGTGCTCGCGCTCCACCGGCGGTGTCAGCAGTATCTCGACGAGGTCGGCGACGCGGACGCAGACGGGCGTGCGCAGGCCCGTGCCCGCGGCGAAGAAGGCGTCCGTGACCCGGCCGGCCTGCGCGACCGGCAGCGGCAGGATCGGGGCCACGAGCTGCCCGTACAGGTCGATCCCGGAGCGCGGTGCGGGCGCTGCGAAGGCCTGGCGGTCCTGTTCGGCGCGGAACAGCGGGCCCGCGTCCAGCAGCCGCGACTGGAGCTGGGTGTGGCGGCGGATGCAGTCCTTGACGATGTCGACGAGCTCTGCGGCGCGCCGCTTGTTCTCCGGCTCCTCGGCCTCGTCCCTGGCCTTGCGGATGTTCGTGAGGATCGCGTTCTCGTGCCGGTAGCGGTCGGCGACGTGGTCGAGGGCCTCCTCGATCATGTCGGGCACGGACTGGAGCCAGTCCACGGCCCGGACGTTGCGCCGGGTCGCGTCCAGGGTGCGGCGCAGGGTCTCCGCGTACTGCACCGTGCGGTAGCGGGCCTGCTCGGCGGCGAGCTGGGCGTCCGCGAGCCGGCCGCGGCTGATGAGGACCTCCAGCTTCACCTCGGCCGCGATCTGCGCGCTCGTGACGTCCGTGTCGAGGGCGCCGACCAGCACGTTGACGGCTTCGTCCGTCGTACGGAGGTAGACCGCCCCGCCGTAGCCGGGGACCTCCTCGATCAGCTTGAAGTCGTAGTCCCGGCGGACGTACACCCCGTCCGGCCCGAACGTGCCGTAGATCGCGCGGAAACCCCGGTCGACACTGCCGACGTTGATCAGGTTTTCGAGCACCCAGCGGGCCACCCGCTCGTGCTCGGCCGCGGGGCGGTGCGGTGCCTGCGCGGCGACGCGCGGCAGCAGCCTGGCCACTATCTGCTCGTGGTCGGCGCCGGTGTCGAAGTCCATGTTGAGCGTGACCAGGTCGATCGCGGCGAGCGCGACCTCCGCCATCGCGTAGATCCCGTACTCGCCGGCGAGATTGGCCTTGCGTACGTCGAGGTCGTGCAGCGGGGCGGTGCAGGCGAGCGCGCGCAGCCGCCGGGCCAGGCCCTCGTCGGCGGCCGGGCCCGGCGCCGGGGACGGAAGGGGCTTCGCCGGGGCGGGGAGAGTCACGGACAAAGACTAGGCGCTGACACGGACAACATCCCAAACGGCATGGTTCGGCCGGATCGGTCCCAGGCCCCGCCGGACGTGCCGCCGAACCCGCCGCCGCCGCGCGGGCGCTGTTCTACGCTCACCGCATGGCTTCCATGATCACACCTCTGATCGATCTCAACGCCGACCTCGGCGAGGGCTTCGGGCGCTGGACACTGACCGACGACGAAGCCCTGCTGTCCGTCGTCACGAGCGCCAACGTGGCCTGCGGCTTCCACGCCGGGGACCCGTCCATCATGCGGCGGGTCTGCGAGCTGGCCGCGGAGCGGGGCGTACGGATCGGGGCGCAGGTTTCGTACCGCGATCTGGCGGGCTTCGGGCGGCGCTCGATGGACGTCCCGGCGGGCGAGCTGGCCGACGAGGTGGCGTACCAGATCGGGGCGCTGGAGGTCTTCGCGCGGGCGGCCGGCTCCCGGGTGTCGTACGTGAAACCGCACGGCGCGCTGTACAACCGCACGGTGTACGACGCCGACCAGGCCGGCGCGGTCGTCGCCGGGGTGCGCATGGCGGCCGGAGCCGCCGGCCTGCCCGTCCTGGGCCTGCCGGGCTCACTGCTGCTGTCCGCCGCCGAGGCGGCGGGGCTCACGGCCGTTCCGGAGGCCTTCGCCGACCGGGCGTACACGCCGGCCGGGACCCTGGTGCCGCGCGGCGAGCCGGGGGCGGTGCTGCGCGACCCGGACGCCGTGGTCGCGCGCGCCGTCGGGATGGCCGCCCAGGGCGCGGTGACGGCCGCCGACGGCTCCCGGGTGGCGGTTGCGGCGCGCTCGCTGTGCCTGCACGGGGACACCCCGGGGGCTGCACAGCTCGCCCTGCGGGTCCGCGAGGCGCTGGGCGCCGCGGGGGTCCGGATCGAGGCCTTCGCATGAGGCCGCTGGTGGTGGGCGGCGAGGCACTGCTGATCGAGCTGGACTCGGCGGAGGAGGTGGCCGCGCTGCACGCGGAGCTGCTCCGGCGGCGGGAGGCGGGGGAGCTGGGCGGCGTACGGGACGTCGTGCCGGCCGCTCGGACCGTGTTGTTGGACGGTGTGCCCGAGCCGGGCGCGCTGGCCGAGCTGATCGCCCGCTGGCGGGTGCCGCCGCTCGTGGAGACCGAGGGGCCGCTCGTCACCGTCCGGGTGCGTTACGACGGGCCGGACCTGGCGGACGTGGCCCGGCTGTGGGGCGTCGCGGAACGGGAGGTGGCCGGCATCGTCGCGGGGACGGACTTCCGGGTGGCGTTCTGCGGGTTCGCACCCGGCTTCGGCTACCTGACGGGGCTACCGGAGCACTTCCACCTGCCGCGGCGGGACACGCCCCGGACGGCCGTCCCGGCGGGCTCGCTGGCGCTGGCGGGCGAGTACGCGGGGGTGTACCCGCGCTCCTCCCCCGGCGGCTGGCAGCTGATCGGCAGCACGGACGCGGTGTTGTGGGATCCGGAGCGGGATCCGGCGGCGCTGTTCGCGCCGGGGGTACGGGTGCGGTTCGAGGAGGTGGCGAGGTGAGGGCCGATGGGCCGCGGGCCGCGCTGGAGGTGGTGCGGGCGGGGGCGCTGACCACGCTCCAGGACCTGGGCCGGCCCGGCTACGCGCACCTGGGGGTGCCCAGGTCGGGCGCACTGGACACGGGGGCGTACGGCCTGGCCAACCGGCTGCTGGGCAACCCGCCGGACGCGTCCGTCCTGGAAACCACCCTGGACGGGGTGGGCCTGCGGGCGCTGTCCCCCGTGACCGTGGCGGTCACGGGCGCGCCCTGTGCGGTACGGGTGGAGGGCCGGGCGGCGGCCTGGGGTGCTCCGGTCCGGCTTCGGGCCGGGGCGGTGCTGGAGGTGGGCCGGGCGGAGTCGGGGGTGCGCAGCTACGTCGCGGTACGGGGAGGGTTCGCCGTACCGCCGGTGCTGGGCAGTCGCTCGACGGACCTGCTGTCGGGGCTGGGGCCGGGCGTGCCGGCCGCCGGGACGGTGCTGCCGGTGGGTCCGGCCGGACCGGACCCGGTCTGCGGGGCGGACGGGCTGCGGGTGCCGGGGGCGCCGACCGAGCTGGTGCTGCCGTTGCGGCTGGGGCCGCGGGCGGACTGGTTCGGGCCGGCTTCGATCGCGGCCCTGTGGCGGGCGGAGTTCCGGGTCTCGCCGGCGTCCAACCGCATCGGGCTGCGCACCGAGGCCGGGACCCGGCTCGTGCGCAGCCGCGGCGGTGAACTCCCGAGCGAGGGCATGGTGCTGGGCGCCGTGCAGGTTCCCCCGGACGGCCTGCCGGTGGTGTTCCTGGCCGACCACCCGGTGACCGGCGGCTACCCGGTCATCGGCGTGATCCCCGTGGGCCCGCCCCTGGACGCGGCGGCCCAGGCCCGGCCGGGGGTACCGGTGCGCTTCACGCCGTGCCTGCGGGCTCGGGCGGCGGCCCACGAAACGCTCGGGAGGGCTTCGGCCAAGTAGGGGTGGGAGGGGCCGAACGGGCCCCGCGCACAGGGGAGGGTGTCGGGTGGGCAGCCCACGACGGGAGACCGGGCCACCGGATCTCACCACGCCCGAGGGATTCGGGGCGTTCTACGAGGAGCACGTCGACGACGTGCTCCGGTTCGTGACCCGCCGGGTCGCAGACCCGCACCTCGCGGCGGACCTGACGGCGGACGTCTTCCTCGCCGCCATGGGTTCGGCCGCCGGCTACCGGCCCGGCCGGGGCGCGCCGGTCGCGTGGCTGTTCGGCATAGCCCGCAACGTGCTGGCCGGGCACGCCCGTGGCCGGGCCCGCGAGAGCGGCGCCCTGGCGCGGCTCAGCGGGCGCAGGCTGCTCGAAGCGGAGGACGTGGCCGCGCTGGAGGAGCGGATCGACGCCGAACGGGCGTTCCGGGCGCTGGCCGAGCGCCACGCGGCGCTGTCCGAGCCGCTGCGCGCGGCCCTGGACCTGGTGGTCGTCGACGAACTGACCCCGGCCGAGGCCGCACAGGCCCTCGGCGTCACGCAGGCGACGGTCCGCGTACGCCTGCACCGCGCCCGGCGCGCCCTGCGCTCCGTGGTCCCCGTGCCCGACGTTCCCGGATCCCGTCTGGAGGCAACCCGATGAACAACAGGCCCACTGCGTTCGAGGAGAAGCTCAAGGCGGCGCTGATGGCGAGGATGCCGCAGGTACCGGCGCCCGCCCCGGCCCGCTCGTTCGCCCGGCGGTACGGGATTCCGCTGGCCGTGGCGGCTGCGACGGCCGTGACGGCGGGGCTGGTGGTGACCGTGCCCGGCTCCGGACGGGACGGCTCACTGTCCGCGCAGGTGTCCTCGACGCCCGCGCCGGCGGTTTCTCCCCCTCCGACGGGCGCGTCCGCAGCCGGGGTTTCGCCCGCGCCGACCAGGGACGGCAGTGGAACCATCACCCTCGACATGCCCCGGCACAGCCAGGTACCGGGACTGGTGGAGCAGCTGCGGGCGTTGGGGGTCACCGTCGTGCTGATGCCCAAGAAGTCCGAGTCGCAGTGTCCGTATCCGAGCGGGGGCTACCGGGGGCCGCAGCTCCTTCCGGGGACCACGACCCACGACCTGGAGAGCGACGTGCTCCAGCGCGACGGCAACAAGATGGTGCTGAAGATCAACTCCCGGACCGTGCCTCCGGGCTACACCCTCGTGTTCGGGTGGCCCGACCGGCCGCCGACCAGTGAGCAGTCGGTCAGCTTCGGTGTGAAGGAGACGTCGAAGCTCACGCCGTGCGAGATCGACAACTCCCGGGACCGGGACCCCGTGCTCCCGACCGGCGCGCCAGCGCCCGAGTAGCGGGGCGGGGCGCGAGTAGCGGGGCGGGGCGCGAGTAGCGGGGCGGGGCGCGAGTAGCGGGGCGGGGCGCGAGTAGCGGGGCGGGGCGCGAGTAGCGGGGCGGGGCGCGAGTAGCGGGGCGGGGCGCGAGTAGCGGGGCGGGGCGCGAACACGCCGTGGGCCCGGCCCCCTCGGGGGGGCGGGCCCACGGCGTCGTGTGCGTACGGTCGGGGCCTAGACGGCCGACTCGGGGGTGATGCGGCTGCGGACGGCGGACTGGACGTCCTCTTCCTCCGCCGGGTCCGACGCGAGGCGGCGCAGCCGTGGTGCGACGCGCACGTCGGCGGTCTCGGCGTGCCGGGCGGCCACCTCGCGGGTGGTCTCCTCGCAGTCCCACAGGCATTCCACTGCGAAGCCGGCCGCGAAGGTCGGGTCCGTGCTGGCCAGGGCGCGCGCCGCGCGCCCGCGCAGGTGGGACGAGGACGTCTCGCGGTAGACGTGGCGCAGCACCGGTGCCGCGCAGCCGATGGAGAGCCGGCCCGCCCCGTCGACCAGGGCGAAGAGCCGCTGGGCGTCCGGGCCCGCTCCTCGGACGGTGGAGCGCAGGGCGCCCAGGACGAGTCCGGCGTCCTCGGCCGCGCCCCGGGCGGCGAGGAGGGCGGCTGCGGCCGCGCCCAGTGCGTCGGGGCGGTGGACCCACTGGCGGGCCCTGTCGACGGCGGCGGGGCCGCACATGCGCTCGTAGGCGGCCACGGCGGGTTCGTCCCCGGCGGCTTCGATGAGGTCCAGTACGGCCGGGTTCTCCGGCTCGGCGAGGACCAGGTGGTGCAGGGCGGTGGCCCGGGCGGCTTCGCCTCCCGCGCCGGCGGCGGCCGCGAGGATCGCGGAGCGGTCCTCGGGCGCGGCGACGGCGGCGAGGCAGCGCGCGGCGGGTACGTGCAGCGGGGTTCCGCGGCGCAGTCCGTCGGCGGCCCAGTCGAAGACGGCCTGGACTCCCCAGCCGGGCCGGGGCCCGTTCGGGGTGAGCTGGCGCTGCCAGCGGTCGAAGGAACCCTGTTGGCGGGCTGCGCGCAGCCGGTCGCCGTACTCGGGTGACTCTTCCCACAGACACCAGGGCCGGGGCTCGTACGCGTCGCGGACGGCGGCGGCGAGCCGCGCCTCGCCTTCGGCCGTGTCCGGGAACCTGGCGAGGACGGGCGCGGCGAGGCCGCGCAGCCCCTCGTCGTCGTCGCGCAGGGCGAGCTCGTCGAGGGCCCACGCCCAGTTGGCGCCGGAGGCGGCGTAGCGGCGCAGCAGCATGAGTGCGTCGTCGCGGCCGTACGAGGCCAGGTGGCCCAGGACGGACAGGGCGAGGCCGGTCCGGTGGTCCGTGTCGTCGACGAGGTCGTCGGCGCTGAAGAGGTGGCTCTCGATCTCGGCGAGGGGGCCGTCGAGATCGAGGTACAGGCGTGCGTAGTAGAGCGAGCGGTTCTCGACCTGCCAGTCCTGGCGCGGATCGCTGACCACGCACTGGTTGAGGGCCGTCAGGGCCTCCGCCCGGGGCGCTGCGAGGGCGTGCAGCGTGCCGTCGCCGCGGCCCCGCTGGAGGAGCCCGAGCAGGGTGCCGCTTGGCGCTATGACTGGTTCGAACATGGGAATGGCCTCACAAGCTGGGGACGCAACCGGGAATCGGGATTCACAGGGCCGCGTAACAGCATGTGAGGACGTCCGCCGTCATGTTCCGCTCGATGTAGACCATTGCCTTCTCACTCTCGTCGGTGCTTCGCGACCACGTCGGCCGTTGTGCGCAGGGGGTGGGCCCGGACACCCTTCGTGTCCTGCCCTCCCCTGCCCGTCCGCCGTGCTCACGAATCGAATCCGACGCCATGATGACCCAGCCGGTTTGTGCGCCGCGACCACATTTACGGCCGCCGTGACCAACCCGTGAGGTGGCGGACCGGTCAGACCGTGCCAGGTCACGGGCAAAAACGGACTACTTGGCTCCGAAGAGGTCCAGCAGGTCTGCCTTGGCGAACATGCGGGCGGTGTCCACGGCGGAGGGGGTTCCGGCACTCGGATCGGCGCCTCCGGCGAGCAGGGCTCGGATGACGGCCTCCTCGCCCTTGAAGACGGCGCCGGCGAGCGGGGTCTGGCCGCGGTCGTTGGCGCGGTCGGCCTCGGCACCGCGGGCCAGCAGGGCCGTGACGGTGGCGGCGTGGCCGTGGTAGGCGGCCAGCATGACGAGGGTGTCGCCGCGGTCGTTGGTGAGGTTGGCCGGCACTCCGGCGTCCAGGTACGCGGTGAGCGTCTCGGTCTCGCCCTGGCGGGCGAGGTCGAAGATCTTGGTGGCCAGCTCGATGACGTCCTCGTCGGGAGCGCCCTGGGAGCCGCCCTCGGTGGGCTCGTGCTCACTCATCTGTCGTACCGCCTTCCACTCGCTGTTGACGTCGCTGCGGACGTGAGGTTCCCCGGGCCGGGCGGGCAGCGGGGCGTACGGCACTGCAGCCGTACGGGTGAATCGCCAGAGTAGCGCCCGGACCTGCACATACGGGGGCCAGGCGGAGGCAAGGATCCCGTTGGCGCGGGTCGGCACGGGGTTGGCCCGGTTGGCCCCCCCTTCGTGCCGGGCGCGCCAGTCGGGCTGCTCCGGCCAAGTGAAAAAAGCCAGGATTCACCCGTATGCACCTTTTATCGCATTGATACTTCCTGTGAGCCTGGAACAACTGATGGTGACTGTCCCCACCCACCAGGAGAACCTCTCATGATCTTGTCCATCTCAGGCGTCGTCCTGCTCGGCATCATCGCCTTCCTCTTCTTCAAGAAGGACGGGATGAAGCTGTCCCACGCGTTCGTCTGCGCGCTGTTCGGCTTCTTCCTCGCCGGATCCGCCATCGCCCCGAGCATCACGGCGAGCACGGCGAGCCTCGCGAGCCTGCTCGGCGGGATCAAGCTCTAGCGCCGACCCGACCGGACCGTCCCGCACCACGACAACTCCAGGAGACGCCCGTGGCCCGGCGCCCACTCCCCCGCATCCTCAGCAGCGGCACCACATCGCTGGCCCGGGGCCGCGACCTCGCTCGCACGGCCGTCGACAGCGCCACGGACGTCCTCCATCCGCTCCTCGTCATCGGCCGCGGCCTGCGCATCCTGGCCTCGGCCGGGCGGCAGAAGTGGGCGCAGACCCCCAAGGACAAGCGTGGTCCCGCGCTGTTCCTGGGCGCCGCCTGCGTCCTCGTGGTCGCGCTCGTCCCCTACGGCCCCCCGATCTCCCTGTTCACCCTGATGGCGGCGGCGGCCTGGCAGGGACGCGACCGGACCCCCGCGAAGACCGGGCCGAGCGACGCCGAGAGCGAACGGCTCGGCTCCCTGTACGAGGCCCTCGTGCCCTACTTCTCCACCCCCGAGGACCCGAACCCGCTCTTCGCCCACGGCGCCGAGTGGGACAGGGCGTTCAGCGACTACGCCTTCGACGACGCCGGCCGCGTCACCCGGCTCCGGATCCGCTACCCCGCCTATTTCACCGACGGCGAGGCTGCCTCGCGGGCCCGGATCGAGGCCCTGCTGCACGCCAAGTCCGGGCGCGGGCGCGAGTACCACTTCGACTGGGACGAGGAGGGCAACCAGCTCGACCTCACGGTGCTCGCACCGCTGCCGACGGGGATCGCCGCCCAACCGTTCGTCACCTCGCCCGGCGAGACCGTGCTCGGATTCACCGATGCGGGCGGCGTGCAGCGCACCCTGCCCGTCCTGGAGGACGGCGAGCCGCGCGACGTGCCCCCGGTGATCTGGCGCACCGGCCCCCGCTCCACCGAGCCGCACCTGCTCGCCGTGGGCCGGCCCGGCAGCGGCACCTCCTCCCTGCTGCGCTCGATCGCCCTCCAGGCCCTGCACCACGGGGGCGAGGTACTGATCGTCGAGGGCGGCGGCAGCGGGGAGTTCTCCTGCCTGTCCGGGCGTACGGGCGTGCTCGCCGTGGAATGCGGTCCGGCCGGGGCGCTGGCCACCCTGGAGTGGGCGGCGCGCGAGACCGAGCGGCGGCTGATGGCCGCGCACCGGGCGCGCGAGGCCGGCCGCCCGGCGCCCGAGGACACCCGGCGTCCGCTGTGGATCGTGCTGGACCGACCCAGCGTGCTGGCGCACCTCGCGACCGCCGAGGGCGGCCCCGACCCCCTCGCCCAGCTCCAGGTTCCGCTGCGGCACGGGCGCGCCGCGCACGTCACCGTCGTGGTGGCCGAGCAGTTCGACCACCTGGAACTGCTGAACGACGCCGTCTGGCAGCACACCCGGGCCCGGGTCGTGCTGGGGCCGGCCGCGATCCAGCAGATCACCGACGTGCTCGGGCTGCCGCCGCACACCACGCCGACGGCGCACGTGCCGCCGGGCCGGGGGTACGCGCGGCTCGGCTCGGGTCCCGTGCACCGCGTGCAGGTGCCCGCCACGCCGGACCCGTACGACGACGCCACGCACCCGGAGCACCGCCGGGCGGTGCAGGAGCTGCTGCCGGCACGGCAGCTGCCGGCCCCGGGCGGGCCGGGCCGGGTGACGCTGACGAAGCCGCTGCACATCGTGCAGCCGCCGGGGCCGTCGATCGACTCCGAGGAGAACGAGGAGGTCCCGGCAGAGGCCCCGCCCGCCCGCGGCCCCTGGCCCGTGGGCCCCTGAGCTCCGTCCCCGCCCCGGCGACGGCCCCGCCCCGGCCCCTACCCGGCTCCGGTCCTGGCCCGCGCCCTACGCCACGAACGTGCGCGGGGGCTCGGCACCACTGCCGCCCGCGCCCGTGCCGACCAGACGGGCGGCCGCCGCGAGCCGGGCCGCGGCCTCCTCGGCCACCGGCCCGCCGACGGTGAACGGCAGCCGGACGTAGCCCTCGAAGGCCCCGTCGACGCCGAACCGCGGCCCGGAGGGGACCCGCACGCCGACCCGCTCCCCCACCTCGGCCAGCCGGGAGCCGGACAGACCGCCCGCGCGCGCCCACAGGGTCAGCCCACCCTGCGGCACCTCGAACTCCCAGTCCGGCAGCTCCCGGCGGACCGCGGTGACCAGCGCGTCCCGGTTCTCCCGGGCCTGGGTCCGGCGGATCTCCACGGCCTCCGCCCAGCCGCCGGACCGCATCAGCCAGTGCACCGCGAGCTGCTCCAGCACCGGCGTGCCGAGGTCGGCGTACGCGCGGGCCGCGACCAGGCTGCGGATGACGTCGGGGGCCGCGCGGACCCAGCCGATCCGCATGCCGGCCCAGAAGGCCTTGCTGGCCGAGCCGACGGTGACGACGGTGGAGCCGGCCGGGTCGAAGGAGCAGACCGGGCGGGGCATCTCCAGCTCGGGGTCCAGCTGGAGCTCGGCCATGGTCTCGTCGACGACGAGTACGGTGCCGGCGGAGCGGGCCGCCTCCACCATGGCGCGGCGCTGCTCCTCCGAGGCGAGGGCGCCGGTCGGGTTGTGGAAGTCGGCGACGACGTAGGCGAGGCGGGGTGCGGCGTCGCGCAGCACCTGCCGCCAGACGCTCATGTCCCAGCCGGCCAGGCCGTCGGCCATCGCGACGGGTACGAGCCGGACCCCGGCGGCGCGCATCAGCTGGAGGATGTTGGCGTAGGACGGGGATTCGACGGCGATGCGCTCCCCGCGCCCGGCGAAGAGGCTGCAGATGGCGTCCATGGCGCCCATCGCGCCGGTGGTGACCATGATCTGCTCGGGCATGGTGGGGATGCCGCGCTCGGTGTAGCGGTCGGCGAGCATGCGCCGCAGGGCGGGGAGCCCGGCGGGATAGTCCCCGTGGGTGTGCGCGTACGGCGGGAGCTCCTCCAGTGCGCCCTGTACGGCCTTGGTGAGCCAGGGCTCGGGGGCCGGGAGCGCGGCGCAGCCGAGGTCGATCATCGAGCCGAGGGACTCGGGCGGCAGCGGTTCCAGGCCCCGGGCGGGCAGCGGGTTCCCGGCCGGTACGGAGGTCCAGCTGCCGGCGCCGCGGCGGGACTCCAGGAAGCCCTCCCCGCGCAGGGCCTCGTAAGCGGCGGCGACGGTGGTGCGGGAGAGGGAGAGGGAGACGGCCAGTTCCCGCTCGGCGGGCAGCCGGGCGGCGACGGGGACACGGCCTTCGAGGACGAGCAGCCGGATGCCGTCGGCGAGGGTGCGGTAGGCGGGCAGCTTCCGCGCCCCGGGGACGCCGGGCCGCTCCTGCTGGGAGGTGATGAGACGGGCGAGCTGTGCGGCACCCACCGCCGAGGTCCACTCTGCCATGTTGTCCGGTCCACCTTCGTCGAATTGGCCCCGCCCGACCCCGGGCGCTGCCGGTATTGGATCGCTTCCGCACCGACAGCCTGTCACGCCGGGGTCCACACGGACCAGGGGGTGGGGGGTACTGGGGCTCCACCGGCGGGCTCACCGGTCGGCGTTCACCGGGCAGCCATCCGGCCGCTCACTCCCCACCGGTCACACGGTGCATACTGCGGCGGGTGACGCACGTACGCCTTCGCCATCCGTATCTGGACCACCCGGCTCCGATCCCCTTCGCCCACCGGGGAGGCGCCGCGGACGGGTTGGAGAACACCGCCGCCGCCTTCCGCCGGGCCGCCGACGCGGGCTACCGGTACTTCGAGACCGATGTGCACGCCACCGCCGACGGGAAGCTCGTCGCCTTCCACGACTCCACCCTCGACCGGGTCACCGACGGGCACGGCCGGATCGCGGAGCTGACCTGGAGCAAGGTCCGCGAGGCGCGGGTGGCTGGCACCGAGCCGCTGCCGCTGTTCGAGGAGCTCCTGGAGGAGTTCCCCGACACCCGCTGGAACATCGACGTCAAGTCCGAGTCGGCCCTGCACCCGCTGGTCAACCTGATCGCCCGGGCGGGCGTCTGGGACCGGGTGTGCGTGGGCTCGTTCTCGGAGAGCCGGGTGGCCCGCGCCCAGAAGATCGCGGGGCCCCGGCTGGCGACCTCGTACGGCGTGCGCGGGGTGCTCGGGCTGCGCCTTCGCTCGTACGCGATCCCGGCGGCCCTGCGGGTCGGGGCGGTGGCGGCGCAGGTTCCGGAGACCCAGGCGGGCATCCGGGTCGTCGACCGGCGGTTCGTGAGGACGGCCCACGAGCGGGGCCTGCAGGTCCACGTGTGGACCGTGAACGAACCGCAACGTATGGAGGCTCTCCTCGACCTGGGTGTGGATGGCATCATGACCGACCAGATCGACATCTTGCGCACGGTGCTGGACCAGCGCGGAGCCTGGGCCTGACCTGCCAGGACCGCCGGTGGCACCCTCCCCGTGCCGGACGGGAACGAGGGGGACACCGGTGAGTGCGGAGACCACGGAACGGGGCGCGGGGACCGCGCCCGAGGGGCCTGCGCCGGGCGCGGCCGAACGCAAGCGCGAGCAGCACGGCTGGTACTTCTACGACTTCGCGTGCTCGGTCTACTCCTCGACCGTGCTCACGGTGTTCATCGGCCCGTACCTGACGACGATGGCCGAGGCCGCCCAGGACGCGCAGGGGTACGTCCACCCGCTGGGGATCCCGGTCCGGTCAGGCTCGTTCTTCGCGTACGCCGTCTCGATGTCGGTGATCGTCGCCGTGCTGGTGATGCCGCTGGTGGGCGCTGCCGCGGACCGTACGGGCCGCAAGAAGCCGCTGCTCGCGGCGGCGGCGTACACCGGAGCGGCGGCAACCACCGCGATGTTCCTGCTGGGCGGCGACCGCTACCTGCTCGGCGGCGTCCTGCTGATCGTGGCGAACGCCGCGATGTCGGTGTCGATGGTGCTCTACAACTCCTACCTGCCGCAGATCGCCGAACCGTCGGAGCGGGACACCGTCTCCTCGCGCGGCTGGGCGTTCGGCTACACGGCGGGCGCCTTCATGCTCGTCCTGAACCTGGTCCTGTTCCAGTCGCACGAGTCCTTCGGGGTCTCCAAGGACGCGGCGGTGCGGATCTGCCTGGCCTCGGCGGGCCTGTGGTGGGGCGCGTTCGCGATCATCCCGCTGCGTCGGCTGCGGGACCGGGCGGTGGTCCGCTCGGGCGCCGGCCACGCGGCCGCCGGGTCGGGATGGAAGCAGCTCGTCGCGACCCTGAAGGACATGCGGCGCCACCCGCTGACGCTGTCGTTCCTGCTGGCGTACCTCGTCTACAACGACGGGATCCAGACCGTGATCTCGCAGGCGTCCGTGTACGGCAAGGAGGAGCTGGGGCTGGAGGACTCCACGCTGATCACGGCGGTGCTGCTGGTGCAGATCCTCGCGGTGGCGGGCGCGATGGGGATGGGCCGGCTGGCCGTCGCGTACGGCGCGAAGAGGACCATCCTGGGCTCGTTGGTGGCCTGGACCGTGACCCTGGCGGCCGGCTTCTTCCTCCCGGCCGGTGCGCCGGTGTGGTTCTTCGTACTGGCTTCGATGATCGGACTGGTCCTCGGCGGCAGCCAGGCGCTGTCGCGGTCCCTGTTCTCGCACCTGGTGCCGGCCGGCAAGGAGGCGGAGTACTTTTCGGCGTACGAGATGAGCGACCGCGGGGTGAGCTGGGTGGGGCCGCTGGTCTTCGGCCTGACGTACCAGGTCACGGGCAGCTACCGGCAGGCGATCATCTCGTTGGTGGTGTTCTTCGCACTGGGTTTCGTGCTCCTGGCACGGGTGCCGGTGCGGCGTGCGGTGGAGGCGGCGGGGAATCCTGTTCCCGAGCGGATCTGAACGGATCCGAGGGCCGCCCCGACAGCGCACCGGACCCGGATCTTCATACGAATTCCGAACGGATTTCGACGTTGAAGCGAAGGGCCGGTAGTGTACGCCTTTGGCCTGCCAGGCGGACCGTTACTGCGCGCTAAAGAAGTGAAGACGTTGGGTGACATCTGCTGCCAGATGTGACAAAACGGGCATTGGTGGGTACAACAAGGGGCGGCACGACGGGCGACGCATCACCCGGAGCGGGAATCTATACCGCCGACCGGACGTTGACCGGATGACGACGACAGCGACACCTGTCCTGTGGGCGACAAGCCCGGGAGGCACGATTCATGAGTGAGCGAGCTCTCCGCGGTACGCGGCTCGTGGTTACCAGCTACGAGACGGACCGCGGCATCGATCTGGCCCCGCGCCAGGCGGTGGAGTACGCATGCCAGAACGGACATCGATTTGAGATGCCGTTCTCGGTTGAGGCAGAGATTCCGCCGGAGTGGGAGTGCAAGGCGTGCGGCGCCATGGCACTCCTGGTTGACGGGGACGGGCCCGAAGAGAAGAAGGGCAAGCCTGCGCGAACGCACTGGGACATGCTCATGGAGCGGCGCACCCGCGAGGAACTGGAGGAGGTGCTGGCCGAGAGGCTGGCGGTCCTGCGTTCCGGCGCCATGAACATTGCCGTGCATCCGCGGGATAGCCGCAAGTCCGCCTGACAGCCGGACGCAAGGTACGAGCCGAGGGCCCCCACCACGACCTGTGGTGGGGGCCCTCGGCTCGTTCGCGGACTCTTGCGCGCAGGCTCAGGGCGCCAGAGGCGGCCGATATCCGGTGCTGGGGCCGGGGCCGGGCTGCTGCGGCTCGTTCTCGCGGATGACCTCGCCCTGGACGACCTTGCCGTCGGGGTGGTGGATGCGGGCCTGCTGGAAGGCGTCGCCGAAGCTGCCGGCCGGGGCCGTGGCCATCTTGCGCTCCAGGGAGCCGCTCACCCGGCGGCCGATCCAGGCCCGGACGGGCGGGAGCAGGCAGAGCAGGCCCGCCACGTCGGACAGCAGACCGGGCAGGATCAGGAGCAGGCCGGCCAGCATCGTGAGGCCGTTGCCCCCGCCCGGCTGCTGCCCGGTGGGCTGCTGCCCCTGCTGGGCCTGCTGGAACGTGTTCGCCAGGTTCTTGAAGGCACGCCGCCCGGCCCGCTTGATGACCACCACGCCGAGCACGATCCCGGCCGCGAGCAGCGCGGCGACGGTCAGCCCGCCGGCCGCACCGGCGACCAGGCCGAGCAGCCAGATCTCCAGGATCAGCCAGGCGGCGACCGCCAGGGGAAGGAGCGTGCGGGCGCGGGAGCGCCGTCGGGGGGCCGTCGAAAGGGGAACGCCGGTCGTCATACCCCCAGTGTGCCTGGGGTGGCGTAAAAGCGGCCTCAGCCGGAGGTACCGGACATCCCCTAGGGGCCGGCCGGTACCCCGTCAGGTCTGCTTGGGGCCCTTGTCGTGGCCGGTCAGTTTCGCCGCGTGGGCCTTGAGGCCCCACTGCGTGACCCGCCAGAGGGCCTCCACCACGATGTCCTTGCTCATCTTGCTGTCGCCGAACTCGCGCTCGACGAAGGTGATGGGCACTTCGACGACGCGGAAGCCCTGGTGGACGGCCCGGCGGGCCAGGTCGACCTGGAAGCAGTAGCCGGCGGAGGCCACCTCGTCCAGGCCCAGCCCCTCCAGGGTCTCGCGGCGGAAGGCCCGGTAGCCGCCGGTCACGTCGCGGATCGGGACGTCCAGCATCAGCCGGGAGTACGTCGAACCGCCGCGCGAGAGGAACTCCCGGCTCTTGGGCCAGTTCACCACCCGGCCGCCCGGCACCCATCGCGAGCCCAGGACGAGGTCCGCCCCGGCCAGCGCGGTGAGCAGCCGCGGTAGCTCCTCCGGCTGGTGGGAGCCGTCCGCGTCCATCTCGACGAGGACGCCGTAGTCGCGCTCCAGGCCCCAGGAGAAGCCCGCCAGGTAGGCGGCGCCGAGGCCCTCCTTGCCCTTGCGGTGCAGGACGTGCACGTGGTCGTCGCCGGCCGCCAGCTCGTCGGCGATCTTGCCGGTGCCGTCGGGGCTGTTGTCGTCCGCGACCAGGATGTGCGCCTCGGGCACCGCCGCGCGCACGCGGCCGACGATCGTCCCGATGTTCTCCGCCTCGTTGAAGGTCGGAATGATCACCAAGGCCGTCCCGAGCGGTCCGTGGGCCCGCTGTCCGCCGTCGCTCACTGGGTCCGCCTTCGTGTTCTTGTACGTCCTGTCACAGAGGATGACTTTAGAACAGTGGTCGGGGCCCGCGGTCCTTCGGGCCGGTCCGGCTCCCGCTGGCTGCGGGTCGCCGTGACCGTTGTCTACTGGACCGCGGGGTCCCGACCGGGCCACCCTCCCCCGAGCCCCTTCGGAGCAGGGGGGACCCCCGTCCGGCGAAACCTTCCCTCGCCCCCGAGGCGCGGGCGCGCTGAGCAGACGGATCCGCCCGGTACGGACGTCCGGTGGTGGACCCGGCCGAACCTATCCGGGTCCGAGTGCCCGTACCGAACCGAGGCCGACCGGATCACCCCTGTGGCCGTACGAATACCTCCCGCCCGCCGACGACGGTGGCGAGGCACACCGGCAGATCGCCGCCGGGGGTCAGGTCGGGCAGTCCGGGGGTCCCCGAACGGGGGTCCGTGGACCAACGGGCGACCCGGTCATCGGGGGCCTGGACGACCAGTTCGGCGGTCTCCCAGAGGGCGTAGTCGGCGGGTGCGCCGGGCACCAGCACGCCCGCGCCGTCGCGGCCGAGGGCACGCCAGCCGCCCCGGGTGTGGGCGGTGAACGCGGCCCTTACGGAGATCCGGTGCTCGGGGGTGCGGTGGAACGCGGCCGCCCGGACGGTGCCCCAGGGGTCGAACGGGGTGACGGGCGCGTCGGACCCGAAGGCGAGCGGCACGCCGGCCTTGAGCAGGGCCGCGAAGGGGTTCAGGGAGCGGGCGCGCTCGGCGCCGAGCCGGTCGGCGTACATGCCGTCCTCGCCGCCCCAGGCCGCGTCGAAGGCGGGCTGCACGGAGGCGGTGAGGCCCAGGTCCGCGAAGGCGGCGATGGTGACGGGGGTCATCATCTCGGCGTGTTCGACGCGGTGCCGGGCGGCGCGGACGCGGGCGAGGCCGACCTTGTCGGCGGCGGCGCGGACGCCCTCGACGACGGCGGTGAGGGCGGCGTCGCCGATGGCGTGGAAACCGGCCTGGAGGCCCGCCTCGGTGCAGGCGGCGACGTGCGCGGCGACGTCGGCGGCATCGAGGTAGCCGGTGCCGGTGTGGCCGGCATCGGCGTACGGGGCGTGCAGACAGGCGGTGTGGGAGCCGAGGGCGCCGTCCACGAAGAGGTCGCCGGCGGCGCCGATCGCGCCGAGTTCCTTGGCCTGTTCGAGGTCGCGGTCGGCCCAGTACCCGAAGACGCGGGGGCCGGACCGCTCGCGGGCGAGGTTGAGGAGGTCCGCGAAGTCCTCGGCGGAGGAGATGTCGGGGCCGCCGCACTCGTGGACGGAGCCGATGCCGAGGGAGGCGGCACGGTCGAGGGCGGCCCGCTGTGCCTCGGCGCGCTGGGTGGGGGTGACGGCGGCGAGCGCGGCCCTGCGGACGGCGTGGTGGTCGTCGCGGGTCAGCGGTTCGTCTCCGCGGACGGAGACGGCCGGGACGAGGTCCAGCAGGGCGGTGGTGACGACGGCGGAGTGCACGTCGATGCGGCTGAGGTAGAGCGGGCGGCCGGCGGCGGCCTCGTCGAGCTCCTCGCGCCGGGGTGCGCGGCGCTCGGGCCAGCGGGCGGCGTCCCAGCCGTGGCCGAGGAGCACCCGGTCGCCGGGGCGGCCCTCGGCGTACGCGCGGACGAGCCGCAGGGCGTCGGTGAGGGAGGCGGCGCCGGTGAGGTCCAGGCCGGTGAGGGCGAGCCCGGCGGAGGTGGTGTGGACGTGCGCGTCGGTGAAGGCGGGTGTGACGAGCGCCCCGTCCAGGTCGACGACCTCGTCGACGCCCTGTGCGAAGGCGTCGGCGGCGCCTTCGGAGCCGACCCAGGCGATGTGTCCGCGCTCGACGACCATCGCGGTGGCGAAGGGGTCGGCGGGGCTGTGTACCTCGCCCCCGCGGAGGAGGACGGTCCGTTCGGATGCGGAGGCTCCGGCGGCGTCGAGGGAGCTGGCGGTGCGGTCAGTCATGCCCACAGTTTCGCGGGTCCGCGGGCCCGCCTCGACCGCGCCCCCGCGGACGGCCGGCCGGACGGAGTCCGGTGCAGCGGGCCGGAGCCGGGGACGCGCCCCGGCGCCGAGCTGCACGAGGGGCCCGAGGCCCCGGGTCCACAGGAGTCAGACGCGGGGCGGGCGCGCTTCGTACGGGGTGGAGAGGACCACCGTGGTGCGGGTCGAAACGTGGGCCAGGGCGCGGAGGCGACCCAGGAGGTCCTCCAGCTCCAGCGGGGTCGCCACACGGACCTTGAGGATGTAGTTCTCGTCGCCCGCGACGCTGTGGCAGGCCTCGATCTCGGGTACGCCGGCCAGCCGGTCTGCGATGTCGTCCGGCGCGCTCGGGTCGAAGGGCTTCACCGAGATGAAGGCCGTCAGGGGCAGGCCCACGGCTTCGGGATCGACGACGGCCGCGTACCCGCGGATCACCCCGCGCTGTTCCAGACGGCGTACTCGCTGGTGGACCGCCGACGTGGACAGTCCCGTGGCCTTGCCCAGGTCCGTGTAGCTCATCCGCCCGTCCCGCACGAGCAGATCCACGATCTGGCGGTCCAGCTCCTCCATTGCGCTCATAGCCGCTCAACCTAAGGCCCAAGGGCGGTTCAGGCACAGTGCTGTCCGGCCACAAGTGGCACCTGCGGCGGGCATGTGACCAAAGCCACAAGGGTATGCAGGCGTACGGCGGGATGTTGTGGTTACTCGTGCCGCGCGGCGGGAAGTGCTTGCTGTGGCCGAGGCCGTAGAACCAGCCCGCCCGGCCCACCCAAGGGGGAGTACATCCATGCAGAACACCAAGCGCGCCGGTCGCACCGAACCGGAGCCCCTGGAATTCGCCGACGCCGGCGACGACGAGTACCTCGAAGACGCCGACGGGTTCGACGGCTTCGAGATCCACCACGCGATCTGCCCGGACTGCGGCCAGTCGATCGCCCTCGTCGCGGACGAGGAGTACCTGCCGGAGCACGCGCACTGCCTGACCCCGTGGAACCCGTTCGGGCTCACGGTGTGCGCGGGCACGGGCCGCCCGGCTTCCGAGGCGCTGCCGACCGTCGGCACGGGCCCCGACGCGTCCCAGGAGCTTGAGGTCGTGCTGCTGGACCTGCCGCAAGGTCTGGACTGGCGCACTCAGCCGTTCTCGCACGTCGGCGGTCCCGGTTCGCGTCCCGTGCAGATGCCGGCGCCGACGCTGCTGCCGCAGATGCGGCAGCACGCGCAGGCCGCCTGACGGCCTTCCCGGCCGCGGTTTACCAGTACGTGCCCTGCACCATTGCCCTGAGGCTGGCGTGGTGCAGGATCAGTCCGTCCGCTTCCTCGGCGTTCACCGGGACCGCGACCTCGCCGAAGTACGCCTGCCGGTAGGCGATGCGCAGCATCACGATCCCGTGCCGCAGGGCGGCGTACAGGGTGTGGAACTCCATGTCCCGCGGGGTGTGTCCGGTGAGTTCGGCGTACCGGCGCTCCAGATCGGCGCGGCGCAGGAAGTCCGGTAGGCCGCTCTGGCCGAAGCCGACGGTCAGGTCCTGGAAGAAGCGGTGGAGGTAGACGGTCCAGCCGAGGTCGACCTCGCGCGGGGCGTACGCGGCCATCTCCCAGTCCAGGACGGCCACCGGCTCGAACCCGTCGGCCTGGTAGACGACGTTGCCGATGCGGGCGTCGCCCCAGTTGAGGACGGCGGGGCCCTCGTCCGCGGGCCACAGCTCCTCCAGGCGGTCGAAGGCCCGCTCCAGCAGCGGGGACGGTGCGAGGCCCTCGACCACCCAGGCGTAGTAGGCGCGTTGGGCGTCGACGTGGCGGCGCAGGGGGCTGCCGGTCCCTTCGGGGAGGAGGAACTCGGCCCGTTCGGCGGGGAACTGGTCGTGCAGCCGGGCCAGCAGCGAGATGCTCGCCTCCTGGAGTGCGGCGCGTTCGGAGCCGCTCGCGGCGTGCAGCCAGTTCCCCTCGTACGTGTAGGGCATGACGTCGGGCGGGACCCGGCCCTCGGCGCGGGCCATGACGAAGAAGGGCGCGCCGAGCGGTCCGGGGTCCTGCTCCAGCCACAGCACGCGCGGGACGGGCAGGTCGGTGTGGGCGGCGACCAGGCTCATCACCCGGTGCTGGCGGGGCATGTCGTAGGTGGGGAACACGGTGTAGGCGGCCGGGTCGGCGGCGAGGCGCAGGGCGCAGGCGCGGACCGGGGTGTCGGGGTGTTCGATGTCGAAGAGCAGGGTCTCGCTGGACATGCCGTTGGACCCGGGGACGCGGACGCCCGTGACCTTCGCGCCGGGGAGTTGGGTGTCGAGCCAGGCTTCGAGGCGCCGGCCGAGTTCCTCGGGTTCGCGGGTGGAGGTGCGCGGGCGTGGTGCCGGTGCTGCCATGACTTCCCCTTTCTTCTACTGGGCCACTGAGCCGTAGTCGGTGAAGCCGCTCGGGTCGTGGCGGCCGAAGCTGCCGTGCTCGAAGATCCCGAAGCCGGTCTGCCCGTCGAGGGTGAAGCGGGCGGAATGGTCGGTGACGCCGAAGGCGGCCACGGGGTGGGCGGTGGGGTCGGAGAGGTCGTAGGTGCGGCGGTCGCTCCAGCCGCGGCCCTGCCAGGTGCCGTGCTGCCAGTCGGCGGCGGGCGGGTAGCCCGCGCCGACGGCGAGCGGGGAGGAGTTCAGGATCTCGACGCCGAGTTCGAGGGGTTTGCGGGCCGGGTCGGCGAGGTGGACGACGGCGCTCTCGGGGTGGCGGGTGCCGGGGCGGTAGCGGATCTCGGTCTGGGGCCAGCCGAGCTGTACGTCGTGGCGGCCGCTGTCCTCGGGGAAGACCTGGACGGCCTCGTTCAGGGTGCGGTGCCCGTCGGCGTCCTCCTGGGCGATGACCATGACGAAGCGGTCCTCAAAGCGGACGGGGATCCAGAGCCAGTGGAAGCCTTCGGGCCGGTGCTCCTCGGCGGCGCGGCCGCCGTCCTCGCCGGGGATGGGGCGCACGCCCCAACTGCGGTCGCGGGTGCCGGTCCACTCGTGGGGGGTGAGGGCGTGCTCCCGGCCCTTGGCGCGGATGGTGCCGGTCACGTGCCCGGCCTGGACGAAGCGGCGGCCTTCGAGCATGAGGCGGTCGCCGCGCCGCTGCACGTGGTGCGGTTCCCAGACGGCGGGGAACTCGGCGGTCCAGGTGATGTCGTAGGAGAGCCCGTCGGGATCGGCGGGGTCGGCGTCGCACTGGAGGGTGATCCGCTTCAGGGGTTCGTCGACGGTGATCCGCAGCGGGCCGACGGAGAGGTTCATGCGGTCGTCGGTGAGGGCGTCGGAGGCGCGGACGGCGAGGAGTTCGTCGCCGGTGCGCAGGGTGGCGTAGGCGTCGATGACCCCGGCGTTGGGGTAGACGCCGAGGCCGAGGATGAGGACGGCCCGGCCGGCATGGTCGAAGACGTGGAAGATGCAGCGGTCATAGGCGTTCCGGTCGCCGCTGACGAGGTGCTTCATCGACAACGGGGCCTGGTGGACGGGGTATTCGTCGAGGGGTACGGGTCGGTCCGCGGGCATGGCAAACCTCCTGGACGGCGTGGTGGGGCGGGGTGCGGGGCCGCGGGCTGCGGCGTCAGCTCGGCGGATATGACGGTACGTCAGATACTGGGCCCGGGGCCAGAGTTCTGTCACTCCCTGACATCCCGGCACGTCTGGCCACTCCGGGAAGGGGATCGGGCCGGCGCGACGGGGACACCTCGAACGGATACCCGGCGGGCGCTGGCGGTTACCCGTGGGTCGAGTGGCGCGTTGGCCTCGTATGACCACGCTCGAAACCCCTGGGGCAAGAACGGGGCAGCGACGGCGTCCGGCGCCGCCCGGCTACGAAGAATCGGTTCCGCAGCGGCAGTCCGACCCGCCGATCTACCATGCGCTGCTGGCTCGTTGGGCCGACGACGGACGCACCCTGCCGGGTCGCCGCGATCCGGAGTGGTCTCGGGTCGCCGGCTCTCCGATCTGGCCGGCCGGACCGCTCCACGGCAGCTGAAGCTGCGCACCGGGCAGGCGGTTCGTCGACTTTCGTGTCGCGGTGGGCGATTACGTCACGGGGCGTCCGGAGCCTGGCGTGACTTGAGCCGGGCCCGATAGGCGCGGGAGCGGCAGGGCGCCGAGCAGTAGCGGGGCGGTCGGCCCTGCCGCTGGGCGGTGGCCGCGACGGGGAGCGGACGGTCGCACCCAGGGCAGCGCGGCGGGCTCCCGACCCCCGGGCGGGCCCCGGCCCCGGCCTCGGCCCGGGTTCCGACCCCGGCCCCGACCCCGGCTTCGACCCCGGCTTCGACCCCGGCTTCGACCCGGGTTCCGGCTCCGGCTTCGGCCCCAGCCCCGGCCTCGGCCCCGGCCCGGGCTGCGGCTTCCGCGCCGGTTCCAGCCCCGGCCCCGGTCTCGGCCCGGGCTCCGACCCCGGCCTCGACCCCGGCCTCGGCCCGGGTTCCGACCCCGGCTTCGGCCCGGGTTCCGACTCCGGTCCCGACCCCGGCCCGGGCTGCGGCTTCCGCGCCGGTTCCGGCCCCGGCGTCGGTCCCGGTCCCGCTCTTGGCCGCGGTCTTCTGGAGGTCCGGCACCGGTTCGGGTGCCGCGGCAGTCGGGGCCTCCCCGACGGGGGCTTCCCGCGCAGGGACCGCCGGGGCGGCGACCGGGTGGCCGGTCAGGCCCTTCCGCTCCGCTATCACCCCCGCCTGGAAGCGGCTGTGCGCCCCGAGGCCGTCCAGGATTTCGGAGACGTGGCGGCGGCAGGTCCGCAGGGAGACTCCCAGCCGCCGGGCGATGGACTCGTCCTTGAGCCCCTTGGCGAGCAGCACCAGGATGCTCCGCTTCATGGCCTCCGATACGCCGTGGGCCGCCTGTGGGCCGGTCGCGAAGGGGGTGGCGTTCGCCCAGTCCCGTTGGAAGACGTCCAGCAGGTAGCCGATCAGGTCGGGCTCGCGGATGACCAGCGCGCCACCGGACCGGGCGGGCAGCAGGGCGAGCTGGCCGTCGACCAGGATCATCTGCGGGAGCACCTCGGGCAGCGTGCGGATCTCCGCACCAGCACCGATGAGCTGTTCGGCATGCACCCGGGTCGCCTGGTCGAAGCGGGTGGCGTGCTGGTAGAGGCTGCGCATCCGAACCCCGCGGGCGAGCAGGGCCAGGTCCCGGGGCAGCGCCTCGCGCAGCGCGGCCGGCGGGAAGGAGCCGCCGTGCTTGGAGACCAGGACCTCGCTGCGGCAGGTGTCGACGACCTCGGTGAGCAGCGCGCGGACCGCGAACTGGTCCGGGAGGTGGTCGATGGTCCCCTCGGGGAAGGTGTCCCGGCGGGCCTGGAGGTAGACGGGGACGAGGGCGCTGAATCCGTCGCGCTGCCGCTGGAGTTGTTCGCGCTGCTCACGTAAGTCCGCCTCGTGGGCCCGTAATTCGGTCTCCTTCTCGGCGAGGACCTGCGCGCCGGCCGACTGCGGGCTCACGGCCCGCCAGCCCGCGTCGGCGTCCTCTCCTCCCCCGTTGCCGCCGGGCAGCGGCTGGAACAGGTACACCTCCGCGAGCTGCGCGATCGCCCCCGTGCAGGCCTGCTCGCTGAGGCCAGTCTCGGCCGCGGCGCGTGGCAGCGTCGTGGGAGTGAGCCGGCCGTGGACGAGGGTCCACCGGTACAGCAGGGTCGCCGGTTCGTCGAGTCGGGGTACGCCTGTTCCTGAATCCGCGCCCATTTCCACCGCTTGCCTCCTAAAGATGCATGGCATCCACATGATCCCTTCCAGGCCTGCCGGGTGCCAGCGGGCCCTGGCAGAGTCGTCCTCGTAACCGGCGGAAACGGCGGAAACGGCGCCCTCGCCGCCCCCGACGCCCTTGCCCGACAGAGGAGTTGCCGTGAACGTCAAAACCCTGCGACTGACGGCGGGACTGGCCTTCGCGGCCTGCCTGTGGCTGGGCGGCGCCGCCGTCACCGGCCACGGCGCCGACACGACCGACGGCCCCGCCGGCTCCGGCGTCCGGGTCACTGCGGGCCACGAACTCGCCGACAGGGCCGACGGCGGCCACGACGACTCGCACGACGGGCGCGGCAACGGACACGGAAACGGCGGCGGCGGCCACGGCGACAAGCCCTGCCCCGTGACCACGGCGTGGGGCAGCTCCGTGTGCCCCGGCAAGCCGCTGAACTGAACCATCCGGGAGACCGGGTGCGGGGGCGGCGGACACCATCCGCCGCCGGTTGGGTGGATGTGGGCCCGACCCAGTCTCCTTCTCTTCCTGCTCCCCCCTTCCTCTTCGATGAGCCCGGCACCGCCGCGGCGCGATGAGGCATGCCCGAAAGGAATCCCCATGAGATCAGCCATCGCGGCCTCGACCCGCCGCCGCTCGTTCGCCGTCGCCCTCTGCGCGGGCACGGCCCTACTGCTCGGCGTCGGTGGCGCGGCGAACGCCCAGGCGGCCACTGCCGGTTACCGGGAGCCGGGCGGGACCTACCCGTCCTTCTCTCAGTGCATCCAGGCCGGCTCGCTGAGCATCGCGCTCGGGCTCTTCAGCCGCTACGAATGCAACCCGACCTGGAACAACCAGTACCAGCTGTTCTACGTCGACTGATCCGCACCACCGCGCCCCCGCTCACGACTCGAAGGGACACACCCCATGCAGCTGACCCGTTCCCGGGCCCGGTGGGCCTCCGCGCTCACCGCCGTCGCCGCGCTGGCGGCGGGGGCGACCGCGCTCGCCCCCGCGGCGCAGGCCGCACCGGCCGCCGGTCCGTCGCCCGTCGCCGCGTCCTCGGCCCGCAGTACGGACGTCGTCTTCAGCAACAGCACCAGCCAGCAGCTGACCCGGGTCAGCTCCGACCTGCCCCACGGCTGCTGGAACAACGACGCCCTGCCGCCGGACTACATCGCCAAGGGCATCACCACCTCCTGGGGCAGCCGCTCGTGCGGCATGCTCACCGGGACGGAGGGCTACACCACCTACCGGGTCACGGCGACCGGTCAACCAATAAAGATCCACTGGAACAACCCGTACGCCGGCTCGAACAGTTACAGCTGTGAGGCGCCGACCGGCTACGCCTGCACCCGTACCGGCGGGGGCGGCGACAACGCCACCGTCAACTTCACGCTGACCGGCGGACCCGCGGCGTTCGCGGCACGGGCCGCGTCGACGGAGATGACGGCCCAGGCCGCCCGCAGCACCGCCGTCCGAGTGATCAACAACAGCGGCACGCTGCTCGCCCGCACCGGCGCCGGGCTGTCCCACGGCATCTGGACCGCCAACAGCCTTCCGCCGTCCCTGATCAACCCCGGCGCCGGCGCCTCGTGGGCGAGCGAGTCGGAGGGCTTCATGACCGGAACCGAGGGCTACGCGAACTACACGATGGCGGGCGGCGGCACCGTCTCCATCCGCTGGGACAACCCCTTCTCGGGCAGCAACAAGTACGAGTGCCAGGTCCCCGCGCCGCACCGCTGCACCACCTCGGGCGGAGCCGGCGACAACGCGTACGTCACCTTCGCCGTGAACTGATGCCGGTACCGACACCGGCGGCGACACCGGCGCCGACAGCAACCCACGAATCCCCTCTCGTACGAAGGACCCCGATGCGCAAGACCCTTCCCGCGGCCCTCCTCGGTCTCGCCCTGCTCGGCGCGACGGCCCCCGCCTCCCAGGCCGCCACCGAAGCACCGTCCGCAGCGCCCGCCGCCCAGGCCGTGGGCATCCAGCAGGTCCAGTACAACTGGGACCTGACCGGCGACCAGCGCAACGCCGCCGCCGAGTACACCCGCTTCATCCTCTCGCTGCACCAGACCGGCACCATCTTGCGGGGCCACGGCAACCGCACCGTGTGGCAGACCCGCAACGCCAACGACATCATCGAGGTGGTCGTCGCCCTGCCCGAGGGCCGCCGGCTCAGCCTCTACGTGACGGCCCAGGACCTGTACCTGCGCGGTTTCGCGACCGCCGGGGGCGGCGGCCCCGTCTTCCAGTTCACCGATCCGCAGTACAACCTCGGCCAGATACTCGGCCGCAATGCGGTCAATCTCGGTTACAGCGGTAGCTACGGCAGTAGCAACGGCAACCAGGGCCTGGAAGTGGGCGACGCCAACCGCAGGACCCTGTCGATCACCCTGGCCGGCCTGCAGGGCCACTTCCAGACGCTGTGGCGCCACGCGGCCGACGGCAACCAGGACCGGGACGCCGTGCGCAGGGCGCTCATCCACGCGATCGCCGCGGTCGGCGAGGGGACCCGCTACCGCAACATCGAGAGCACCGTGCGCAACGGGATCGCCTCGTCCTCGTCCATCACCTCGCAGGAGGCCCAGGAAGAGAACCAGTGGGGGCCCGGCTCCACGTACATGCTCAACGAAACGGCCCGTCCGGGGGCGGGCGGCTCGTTCAACCTCGGCGGTGTCACGCGCCACGGCTTCAACGAGATGTCCGAATACGTCTCGATGGTCAAGCGACCCGGGTGACGGCATGACGCGACGGGGCCGCGCCGGCCATGAGCCGGCGCGGCCCCGTCGCCGTCAGCGCGATTCCGGGCCGGCCAGGTGGCGGGCGATGACCATGCGCTGGATCTGGTTGGTGCCCTCGACGATCTGGAGCACCTTCGCCTCGCGCATCAGGCGCTCCACCGGGAAGTCCGCGGTGTAGCCGTAGCCACCGAGGACCTGGACCGCGTCCGTGGTGACGGCCATGGCGGCGTCCGTGCAGAACAGCTTGGCCATCGCCGCCTGGCGGGAGAAGGGCTTGCCCGCGTCGCGCAGCCGCGCGGCGGCCAGGTACAGGGCCCGCCCGGCCTCGATCTTGGTGGCCATGTCGGCGAGCATGAAGCGCAGGCCCTGGAAGTCCGCGATCGGGTGCCCGAACTGCTTGCGGTCCAGGGCGTACGCGAGGGCCTCGTCCAGGGCGGCCTGCGCGACGCCGATGGCGCAGGCGGCGATGCCGAGGCGACCCGCGTCCAGGGCGGCCAGCGCGATGGTGAAGCCCTGGCCCTCCTCGCCGATGCGGCGGGTGTCCGGGACGCGGACCCCGTCGAAGTGCAGCTGGGCGGTGGGCGAGCCCTTCATGCCCATCTTCTTCTCGGGGACGGCGGCCGTCAGGCCCTCCGCGTCGCCGGGCACCAGGAAGGCGGTGATGCCCTTGGGGCCCTCGCCGCCGGTGCGCGCGAGGACGGTGTAGAAGTCGGCGACGCCGCCGTGGGTGATCCACGCCTTGGTGCCGGTGATGATCCAGTCGTCGCCATCGCGCACGGCCTTGGTGGTCAGCGACGCGGCGTCGGATCCCGAGGCGGGCTCGGAGAGGCAGTAGGCGCCGAGCAGGCCGCCGCCGAGCATGGCGGGCAGGTGGGCCTTCTGCTGCTCCTCGGTGCCGTATCCGGCCAGGCCGTGGCAGGCCAGGGAGTGCACGCTGACGCCGAGCCCGACGGTCAGGCGGGCCGCGGCGAGCTCCTCCAGGACCTGGAGGTAGACCTCGTACGGCTGCTCGCCGCCGCCGTACTCACCGGCGTACGGAAGACCGAGCAGGCCGGCCTCGGACAGCAGGGTGAAGATCGCGCGCGGGAAACGCCCGGCGTCCTCCTCGTCGGCGGCCACGGGGCGGATCTCCCGCTGTGCGATCTCTCGCACGAGTGCGAGGAGATCCCGGGACTCCTCGGTGGGCAGCTGACGGTCCACCGGCTGCGGGGCGCGGTCAGTCATGGCGGCGCTCTCCTCCCTCGTCGGGCACGGCGGCGACGCGTGAGGTGTGGGACGCGCCGCCGGGTCTCGGTGCTCTCACAGCCGATACTGCCCTCCCGGATCACGGAAGGGGCAGTTCAGTGGCTGCGGCGGCTTGAGTATGCCCGATCAGGAGCGTCCCGTCACCGGGGCAAGATCATCGACCGTCTCGAACGCCCCTTCGGGAAGGGGCGGCGGCGGACACTCCGGGACGAACTCCCCGATCACCGTCAGAGTCGCGCGCAGCTGGCGTACGAGCAGGGCTCCGAGCCGGGCCCGGTCGGGCTGCCGGGGCGAGGCGTCCGCGCCGTGATCCGCGTCCTCGCCCCAACCTGAGTCCGCCTCGACGCCGGTCCCCGTCCCCGCAGCGGCGGCCGGGGCGCCGATCCACTCCAAAGTGGTCCCCTCGACCCCGGACAGCCAGCCCACCAGCGCGAGCCGGGCGATCGGCGGGATGGCGCGGCGCCCGTAGGCGCCTTCGGCGATGGTGGCCACCAGCTCCTCGCGGACCGCATCGCGGATCGCGCGCACCTCGGCGTCCGAGCCCACTCCGCCCGTGACGATGGTGCGGTAGGCGGCCTGGTGGTGCTCGGCGTAGTGGAGGTAGCCGTCGATGGTGCGACGCACCCGCTCGACCTTGGGCAGGTCGGGCTCCCCGGCGGCGCGCGCGACGAGCTCGGCCACCGAGTCTTCGACGATCGCGAGGTAGTAGCCGCGCTTGCTCTTGAAGTAGTAGTAGATCAACCCCTTGGCGACGCCGGCCTGTTTGGCGATGTCGTCCATGGAGAGCGCGTCATATGCGGTGTCGGCGAACAACTTGCGGCCGATGCCTATGAGTTCGGTCCTGCGAACCTGCGAACGCCCGCTCGCACCACGCTGTTGACTATTATTCAAATTCGGCCCCAGCCTCGAACTGCCACAGGATGCCCGCAGTATGGCAGACCTGTCTCATGCACTTCCCCTGCGCACCGGACGACGTAGCAGCGACGTCTGCCAGGCCGCCGAGGTGGACACCCCCCTGGGAAAGGTGGTCTTCAAGCTGCCCGGCCGGCGGACCGGCCGGGCAGGTCACGGCGAGCAACCTCGTCATCGACGGGGAGGACCTCGACGGCGACGCGACCTTCGGCACGGCGCAGATCGGCCGGGACGCCTCGACCCTCGCCGGGTGGACGGCATCAGGGGTGAGCCGGGGAAGTTCGGTCTGCAGGCGGGGGACATCGAGGTCGTCGGCGTGAAATCGCATGCCTGGCCCGCGACGGGCGGGAACTTCCGGCTCAAGGGCATGCGGGTGAGCGTGGACCTGGACGGCACGAAGCGCTTCTGAGCCGTCGCCACCGCCCTCGCATCCCGCCCTCGCATCCGGCCGGCGCTCGCCCGGCAGCGGCGGCGGCTGCGCGCCTGGCGCGGACCCGGCCGTTCTGGGGCGGTCTGCTCGTCCTCCTGGGCGGGGCGGAGCTGCTGCTCGTCCCGCTCTCCCCGCTGACCGTACTGGTGAGCCCGGGCCTCGGCGGGATCGCCGCGGTGGGATCGGCGCCGCGCCGGTCGCCGCGGGGCTGTTCCTGTGGTGCGCGCCCCGGGCCCGGCGTACGTCTGCGTCCACGCCCTGCTGCTGTCCGTGCTGTCGTTCGTGGCGACGAACCTGGGCGGGTTCCTGGTCGGCACGCTGCTCGGGAGCGCCGGGAGCGCGCTGCCCGACGGGGCGGCGGACGAGGAAGGGGCGGACGCGCAGGCCCCGTGCGCGCCGGGAGTGGCCCGGGCGGGAACGGGCCGTACGGGAAGGGCCCGGGCGGCGCCGTCCTCGGACGCTCGCCGTCGTGCTCCCGCTGCTGCTGGCCGCCGCGCCGACGGCGTGGGCCCCGCCCGCCAGGGCGGCGGGTCCGGCCTCCGGGCCGCCGGCGGCCCGGACTCCGCCGACCGTGACGACCTCGCTCTTCGCCCCGCAGGGCTTCGCGTTCGCGGGTGTCACCGAGGTCGCGACCGCCGACGGACCGCTGAGGGTGCTGGTGTTGAAGGTGCGCGCGGCATCACTGGAGGACTACCGGCTGCGCACCCGTGACGGGCGCGAGGAGTACGGCCTGGCCGCCAGGTCCCTTGAGCTGCGGGGCGACGTGACCTTGTACCTGCCGAAGTTCAGCGGCTGCATCGATGGGCTGCTGTGCCTCACCTTCAGCCCGGACGGACTGCCCGCTCCCCCGGTGATCCCGCCGTTCGTCTTCATGACCCGGGTCAGCGCGGAGCAGGCCCTGGTCACTTCGGACGTGATCGTCACCGACGGGCTGCGACTGGAGGCCTCGTGACGACGGGCTCCGGGGCCGGGGTCAGAGCCGGGGCCGGGGTCAGAGCCAGCCGACCTGGGTGACGAACATGGCGACGACGACGACCAGCGTCCAGCCGAGCACGTGCTCCAGCCACTTGGAGTCGTCCTTGGGCCCGCCGGTCCCGACGAGCTTGCGGGCGCGGGCGGTGAGGGCGGCGCTGTGTGCGGTCATGCCGTCCAATGTGACAGCGTATGCGGCTTTCGCGGGAGAGACGATCGTCACGCGTGGCACGCATCACGCCCCGGCACGCCCGCCCCGGCGTGCCACCGGGCCCCGGCCGGTATGCGGTCGGGGCCCGGCACGCGAGGGATCAGGCCGTGCGGTTGCGGCCCGCCATGCCCGCCATGGAGAGGGCGAGCAGCAGGGCGACACCGCCGGCGATGACGTTGCTGACCACACTGCGGGTGGTGCTGACGTCCCCGGCGATGACCCATGGAGCCACGATCGTCCAGGCTCCGATGGCGACCGCCGTCCAGGCCATCGCGTGGGTGCGCTCATAAGCGGAGCCGAGTCCGCTCATGCAGAGGCAGTACGCCAGGCCGGCGATCAGGTTGTTGACCGCCAGCGGGCCGAGCCCGCTGAACCCGGCGATCCACGGCGAGGCCGCCAGGTACAGGCCCGTGATGAGGGCCAGCGCCTCCACGGCTTGGGCGGCGGGGGTGCTGGTGACCCGCTCGAACCGGGAGCGCATCTCGGCGAGGTCGGGGTGGTGTTCGATGCTGTGGGTGGTCATGGCGGGCCGCCTCCTGTAGAAGCCTTTATGTGCCCTTTATGACCTTATATTCCGCTTATCTTCGCCCGGGGTCAACGGGAACTTCCGGAAGTTCGGAAAGTTTCGGAGCCGCCGCCCTCACAGCACTCCCACCGCCCGCAGGGCTTGGATCTGGGCGGGCGTCGGGCGGGCCGGCGCGTACAGGTAGCAGATGCCCCCCGACCCGCTGGCGACCTTGCCCGCAGCGTTGTGGCGCTTGGTGCGCAGCCACACGTTCTCCCACTCGCGCCGCTCGTAGACGCGGCGGACCGCCGGATTGTCGGGCGAGTTCGGGTCGTTGGCGACCACGTCCCCGGCGGCGGTGAAGCCGATGACGGTCATCAGGTGGCCCGCGGTGCCGTAGCCCGCACCGGTGAGCTCCTCGGTGCGGAAGGACTGCGAGGTGATCGCGGGGATGCCCGAGCGGACCAGGGTCTCCAGGTCGGCGAGGGAGCGGAGCCGGGTGACGACCCCGGCGAGATCGCCGTAGGTGGCGGCGTACGCGGCATTGAAGGGCCAGTTGCCGCAGCCCTTGTAGGCGCTGTCGTAGGTGAACCTGGCCGCGTGGCAGACCTGCGGGTCGGCGTAGCGGGAATCGACCCAGGCCAGGTCCGTGGGGGCGGGCTTGTGACCCCAGTACTCGATGATCATCTGGGAGGAGGTGGGGCTGCACCAGGCCTCGCCGCCGTTGTCGTACTGGGGGTACTGGCCCTTGTGGACCTCCTGCGAGTAGCGGGGGACCTTCAGCTCGTGGGCTTCGCCCGAGGGCGCGGAGGCTGCGACGGTGAACCGGTCCGGGACGTCGGAGACCATGGCTCCGGCCAGCCACACCGTCGGCCCCCCGGTGGCCCCGGGCTTGCGGTACAGCGTCAGGCGCAGCTGCCAGTCCGCGATCCGTACGCCGTCCGCCCGTGCGGGGGCGTCGACGGCCAGGGTGTCGGTCCACACGGTGGAGGTGCCGTCGGTCTGGCCGTCCACGGAGGTGCGGCGGATGTCGCCGTCGCCGGAGGCCCAGCGCCCCATGACGTACCAGGGGGTGGCGGCGCGGGTTCCGTAGGTGGCCCGCAGTTCGACCTGGATCCAGGTGCCGGCCGGGGTGTGGGCGTTCCAGGAAGGGATCGCCTCGGTTCCGGGCACGCGGGAGCGGTGCACGGGAGAGGTCCAGGAGGCGTGTTCCCAGGTGCCCTTCTTCCCGGTGTGCGGGTCGGTGTACTCGGTGCGGCCGGCCGGGGAACCGATCACCAGCCCGGGGCGGGCGCCGGAGCGCGCGGCGGTCCCCTGGTGGGTGCCGGCCCGCCAGTGGGCGTAGGAGTACCAGAACCGGTTGTCGACCGTCTGGTGGGCGGCGGCTCCGGCCGACGCACCCGCGGCGGCTTCCGCTTCGGCGGGTGCCCCGGCGGCGGCTTCCGGTCCGGCCTGCGGGCCGCCTTCCGTACGGTCCCCGGCCGCCGAGGCCCGGCCGCCGGGGACGGTGACCGCGGTGGCCGCGGCTAGGGCGAGGGCCAGCAAGGCCCTGCGCGGTGTGGGTGCGGTCATCGGCGTGGCCCCCAAGGGTCGGTGCGGCGGATCGGCTTCCCCACCCTTCCAGTTCCCGCCCGCCGGGCACCGAAGCCACGGCGCAGTGTCGGGGGTGACGCCGGGCGCCGTGCGGCGGGCCGCGCGCCGGACCCGTGCGCCCTGCGCCGCCCCGAGGGGCCATACGCTGGCCGGGTGGAGCCTCAGCAGTCACTTCAATCGCTCGCACGCGAGCTCGCCGCCCTGCCGCCGTCCCTCGGCCCGGTGCGGCTGATCGGCATCGACGGGCACGCGGGGTCCGGGAAGAGCACCTTCGCCGGGCGGCTGTCCGAGGCGCTGGGCGGGGCGCCGGTGCTGCACCTGGACGACGTGGCCACCCACGAGGAGCTGTTCTGCTGGCCGGAGCGGCTGCGCGCGCAGGTGCTGGAGCCGCTCGCCGCCGGGCGGCCGGCCCACTGGGCCCCGTACGACTGGGTGGAGCGCCGCTTCGGCCCGGAGCGGGTGCTGGAGCCGGTGCCGGTGCTGCTGATCGAAGGGGTCGGGGCGGGCCGGCGGGCGCTGCGCCCGCATCTGGCGCGGCTGCTGTGGATGGAGACACCGCGCGCACAGTCCTGGGGACGCGGGCGAAATCGGGACGGGCGTGAACTTTCCGACTTCTGGGACGGATGGGAGCGCGCGGAGCTCGCGCACTTCTCCGATGATCCTTCGCGCCCCTTCGCCGGCACTTTGGTACGCCAGAGCGGTACGGGATACGAGTGGACTTCCGGGACGGATGCGACCGCCGGAAGGGCCTCTTCCGTCACCGAAGGTGACGGACTCCCCCGGGCCTGAGCCGCTCAAGAAGAGCACTTGAGCGGGCCTGTACCGACGTGCTTGACCTGGGCCCCGCACCGGCCTTACGTTCTGAATGTGCGGTCTTTCCAGGCCGCAGCAGACGCGAAGCCCCCGATCGTTCCCCCGTGATCGGGGGCTTCGTTCTGCCCCGGAGGGCTTCCGCACCCGCTCCGCGCGGGCCCGACCCCACCGGATCCTTCACCCTGAGTCACCTCGCGCGCCCCTGGTGCGCCACTGACCGGTGCCCACCGCACCCTACGTATGGTGCGTAGCCGCAGGTACGATGCACCCCTGATTTCATCGGCGCAGTGGACAACTCGCGGGCGCGACGCGGGGGTTGCTGTGCACCACGGGGGCAGGCTTGTGGGGGAAGTGATGGATTTCGGCACGCCGGGCACGCACGCCCCGGCCGAACTCGCTTGGCTGCGCGGGGTGGACGCCTGCACCATGGGCGCCTATCCGCAGGCCGAGGAGGAGTTCCGGACGGCCGTACGACTGGATCCCTCGATGGCCGATGCATGGCTGGGCCTGCACGCGCTCCGGGTGGACACCACGAACGCCTTATTGCGCATGTACGCCCACCGCGACCGCTTCGGCGAGCAGCGGGCCCGCCACCGGCGGACGCTGAACTCCTGGTACTGGCTGGGCTGGTGGGTGCAGCCCGTCCTGGAGAGCCGGCGGGACCTCCTGCTGGCCCACGCCTCGCACTGGCTGGACGGCCGGCACGTCCCCGAACTGGACCAGGCACTGGCAGCGCTGCCGCCGGTGGACACCGACGCGCAGGTCCGGTTCCTGCACGCCTGCCGGGCCTACCTGGTCAAGGACTGGGAGCAGCTGGTGCGGCACACCGAGCCGCTGGTGGACGATCCGCTGCTCGGCATCGAGGCGGGCCTGTTCGGCGGGATGGCCCGGGTCCGGCTGGAGATGTACGGGCAGGCCGAGCCGATGCTCTCGGCGGCGTTGATGCGCTGCCGCAGCGAGCAGCCGCAGCGCAAGGAGCTGCGGTACTGGCTGGCGCGGGCGCACGAGGGGACGGGGCGCAGCGCGGCGGCGCTGCCGCTGTACCGGGCGGTGCACCGGGTGGACCCGGCGTTCATGGACACGGCGGCCCGGCTGACGGCGATCGAGGACAGCGACTACGTGGACGGGGCCGACGGGTACGCCGGGTACGCCGCGGCCGGTTACGAGGGGTACTCCGGACACGATCTCTCCCCGGTCGGCGGGGACTTCGCGGCGGTGGCCCTCGGCGGCGGCCCCGTCCAGGACATCGCGGCGGACGGGCAGGTGGAGCCGGACCCGCTGATGGCTCCGGAGCCGGATCCGCGGTTCGGGGCTCCTGGTACGGGCCGGGTGGAAGGCGCGCGCCGCAAGGTGGCGGTCCCGCCGCAGACCGCGCCCGGAGGGCTACCGGCCGGGCCGGCCGATCCGGCGCTGCTGGCCGAGGCGCTCGCGGAGCTGGAGCGGATGGTGGGCCTGGAGCCGGTGAAGCGGCAGGTGAAGGCCCTCTCGGCGCAGCTGCACATGGCGCGGCTGCGGGCCGGGCAGGGGTTGCCGGTGCAGCCTCCCAAGCGGCACTTCGTGTTCTCCGGGCCGTCGGGCACGGGTAAGACGACGGTGGCGCGGATCCTGGGCCGGGTGTTCTACGCGCTGGGGCTGCTGGGCGGGGATCATCTGGTGGAGGCCCAACGGGCGGACCTGGTGGGTGAGTTCCTCGGGCAGACCGCCGTCAAGGCGAACGAGCTGATCGATTCGGCGATCGGCGGGGTGCTGTTCGTGGACGAGGCGTACAGCCTGTCCAACACCGGGTACAGCAAGGGCGACGCGTACGGGGACGAGGCGCTCCAGGTGCTGCTGAAGCGGGCGGAGGACAACCGGGACCACCTGGTGGTGATCCTCGCCGGGTATCCGGCCGGGATGGACCGGCTGTTGGCCGCCAACCCCGGGCTGTCCTCGCGGTTCACGAGCCGGGTGGACTTCCCCAGCTACCGGCCGCTGGAGCTGACGGCGATCGGCGGGGTGCTGGCCGACGCGAACGGGGACTGCTGGGACGAGGAGGCCCTGGACGAGCTGCGCAGCATCAGCGGGCACGTGGTGGAGCAGGGCTGGATCGACGAGCTGGGCAACGGCCGGTTCCTGCGCACCCTGTACGAGAAGAGCTGCGCGTACCGGGACCTGCGGCTGGCGGGCTTCCCCGGTGAGCCCTCCCGGGAGGACCTGGCGACGCTGCGGCTGCCCGACCTGATGCAGGCGTACGGGGAGGTCCTGTCGGGCCGCGGCCCGCAGGACCGCGACCGCCCGGAGCCGCCGCCGCTGTGACCGCCGCCCGGCGGGGGGAGCCCCCTGCCGGGCAGCGGTGGCGGATCGGCCGTCAGCCGATCAGGGCGCCCTCGGCACGCGGCCCGGTCCGGCGGGCCGGGACGCGGTGCGCGGGGTCGCGGACCTCGCCGACCAACATCTCCAGGACGTCCTCCAGGGCGACCAGGCCCAGTACCCGGCCGGCCGGGTCGGCGACCTGGGCCAGATGGGTGGCGTCCCGGCGCATGACGCTGAGCGCGTCGTCCAGCGGGAGCGTGGCGGACAGGGTGGGCATCCGGCGCCAGATCCGCTGGGGCACGGCCCGCTCCCGCTCCTCCATGTCCAGTACGTCCTTGACGTGCACGTAGCCCATGAAGGCGCCGTTCTCGGAGCGGACGGGGAAGCGGGAGTAGCCGGTGCGGACCGTCAGCTGCTCGATCTGCCGCGGGGTCGCCGAGGGGCCGACCGTGACGAGCCGCTCCGGCGCGAGCAGGACGTCGGTGACCGGGCGGCTGCCCAGTTCCAGGGCGTCCTCCAGCCGCTCCTGCTCGCCCGGCTCCAGGAGCCCGGCCTGCCGGGAGTCCTCGACGAGCCGGCCGAGCTGGGCGCTGGTGTAGACGGCCTCGACCTCGTCCTTGGGCTCCACCTTGAACAGGCGGAGCACCAGGTGCGCGCAGGAGCCCAGCGCGGTGGTGACGGGGCCGCACAGCCGTGCGAAGGCGACCAGGCCGGGGCTGAACCAGAGCGCGGTCTTCTCGGGGGCGGCCATGGCGAGGTTCTTGGGCACCATTTCGCCGATGACCAGGTGCAGGAAGACGACGGCGGCGAGGGCCACCGCGTAGCCCAGCGGGTGGATCATGCCCTGCGGGACGTGCGCCGCGTGGAACAGCGGCTCCAGCAGACGGGCCATCGTCGGTTCGGCGACTGCGCCGAGGGTCAGGGAGCAGACGGTGATCCCGAACTGGGCCGCCGCCATCATCCGCGGCAGGTTCTCCAGGCCGTACAGCACCTGGCGGGCCGGCTTGGACTCGGCGGCCAGCGGCTCGATCTGGCTGCGCCGGACGGAGACGAGGGCGAACTCCGCGCCCACGAAGAACCCGTTGGCGAGGACCAGGAGCAGTGCGAAGAGCAGTTGCAGTGCGTTCATCGGACCGCTGCCTCCCTGTCGGCCGGGTGTCCGGCGGCGGGGCCGGGCTCGGGGGACGCCGGCCGCCGTGCGGCCGGAGCCGCGTCCGGGCGTGCGGCCGGGGCGGGGTGGGGAGCCGGGTGGGGGGCGGGGAGCAACCTCACCAGCCGGACCCGTTCGGCCCGGTAACGGCCGACCTGGCGGACGGACAGCTTCCAGCCGGGCAGTTCGGCGCGGTCCCCGGGGGCCGGGATCCGGCCGAGCAGGTCGGCGACGAGGCCGGCGACGGTCTCGTACGGGCCCTCGGGCACCTCCAGGCCTATCCGGCGCAGGGTCTGCACCCGGCAGCTGCCGTCGGCCTCCCAGGACGGGCGGCCGTCCTCGGCGGGTACCGCGGCGAGCTCGGGACCGGCGTCCTCGGCGAGGTCGTGCTCGTCGCGGACCTCGCCGACGAGCTCCTCCACGATGTCCTCCAGGGTGACCACCCCGGCAGTGCCGCCGTACTCGTCGACGACCACGGCCATGGGTTGCTCGCTGCGCAGCCGCTCCAGCAGGGGCTGTACCGGCAGGGAGCCGGGCACCAGCAGCGGGGCGACGCAGATCCGGCTGACGGTGGTGCGGGCGCGCTCGGACTCGGGCACGGCGAGGGCGTCCTTGAGGTGGACGACGCCGGTGACCTCGTCGATGCGCTCCCGGTAGACCGGGAACCGGGACAGTCCGGTGGCGCGGGTCAGGTTGAGCACGTCGGCCGCGGTGGCCGTGTGCTGGAGGGCACTGACCTTCACGCGGGGGGTCATGACGTGCTGGGCCGTGAGCTCGCCCAGCGACAGGGTCCGTACGAAGAGGTCGGCGGTGTCCTGTTCGAGGGCGCCGGCCTGGGCCGAATGGCGGACCAGGGAGACCAGTTCGCCGGGGGTGCGGGCGGAGGCCATCTCATCGGCCGGCTCGACGCCGAGCGCCCGTACGAGACGGTTGGCCACGGCGTTGAGGGCGGCGATGACCGGCCGGAAGGCGCGGGAGAAGACCTGCTGCGGGCCGGCCACGAACCGGGCCACCTGCAACGGCCGGGAGACCGCCCAGTTCTTCGGGACGAGCTCGCCGACGACCATCTGGACGGCGGAGGCGAGCAGCATGCCGATGAAGACGGCGATGCCGGAGACGGCTCCCGCGGGCAGGCCGGTCGCCGCGAGCGGCCCGACCAGCAGTCCGGCGAGGGCCGGTTCGGCGAGCATGCCGACCACGAGGGAGGTGATGGTGATGCCGAGCTGGGTGCCGGAGAGCTGGAAGGACAGCTCCCGCAGGGCTTCGACCACCGTGCGGGCACGGCGGTCGCCGTCAGCTGCGGCGCGCTCGGCCTCGGGACGTTCGACGGTGACGAGGCCGAATTCGGCCGCCACGAAGAAGCCGTTGGCGAGGATCAGGGCGAATGCCGCCACGAGCAGAAGTAGCGGGATGGTCATGCCGCCGCCTCCGTGGGGAGGGCGGCGCGGGTACTACCGGACGATCCGTCCATTGCTGGAGGGAGTCACTCCTCAAGTCGCAGGTGCCACGGGCCTCGGGGCCCGGGGCCGGTGGGAGGGCGCACGGGTGCGCCCCGCCACCAGGGTAGTCACTGAGATCGCCGCCGCAATGGGACGCAGCGGTCGGCTGCGGCTCCGGTGCTTCGTCCGAGAGCCGCTCCAGGGCCGTTCGAGGCCCGTTCACCGGGCGTTCGACGACCGTTCGAGGTCGGCGCGGCGGCCGGCTCAGTGGTGGTGCGGCCCGGTTCCCCGGGCTTCGGCGAGCGCGCGCAGGGCGCGGGCGTCGCCGATGGCCTGCTGCCGGGCCACGCCGGGCTGGATGCCGAGGGCGGGCAGGCTCGTTCCGTCGCTGAGGTCGAGGAACACCCACGGGTCGCCCGGGCGGAGGTTGACGCGCAGGATCTGCGCCCACTCCAGGCGGCGGGTGCTGGTCAGGTTCACGACGGTGACGCCCGCCTCGTCCGCGACCACCTTGGGGCGGCTGAGCAGGACGAGTACGGAGGTCAGCAGGACGGCGGTGAAGACGAAGCTGATCCGCTCCCCCGGGCCGAGGTTCTCCAGCAGGAGGGCGATCGCCGTGATGGTGGCGAACATGGCGAGCCCGACGCCCAACAGGACGACCCGGGTCCGGGTCGGCCGGAAGGTGACCGGCAGGTCGGGCAGTACGGGCTGGGCGGCGGACTCGGCCATGATGCTGGTGATGCCTTCTGCGGGGGGACGTACGGATCGGGAGAACGTACGGGTCAGAGACGGCAGGCGTGGATCGAGGTGGTGAGGATCGCGCGCGCACCGAGCTCGTACAGGTCGTCCATGATCCGCTGCGCCTCCTTGGCCGGGACCATCGCGCGGACGGCGACCCAGCCCTCGTTGTGCAGCGGGGAGACGGTCGGCGACTCCAGGCCCGGGGTGAGGGCGACGGCCCGCTCCAGGTGCTCGGCGCGGCAGTCGTAGTCCATCATCACGTAGCTGCGGGCCACCAGGACGCCCTGGAGGCGGCGCAGGAACTGCTGGGCCTGCGGGTTGTCGGCGGAGGTGCCGTTGCCCCGGATGACCACGGCCTCGGAGGTGAGGATCGGCTCGCCGATGACCTCCAGGCCCGCGTTGCGCAGGCTGGTGCCGGTCTCGACGACGTCCGCGATGACCTGGGCGACGCCGAGCTGGATGGCGGTCTCCACCGCGCCGTCCAGGTGGACGACGGAGGCGTCGATGCCCTGCTCCGCGAGGTGCTTGGCGACGATTCCCTCGTACGAGGTCGCGATCGTCATCCCGTGGAAGTCCTCGGGGCCCTTCGCCGTGCCGGGCTTGGTGGCGTAGCGGAACGTGGAGCGGCCGAAGTTCAGCGGGAGGATCTCCTCGGCGCTGGCGCCGGAGTCGAGCAGCAGGTCACGACCGGTGATGCCGATGTCGAGCTTGCCCGAGGAAACGTAGATCGCGATGTCCTTGGGGCGGAGGTAGAAGAACTCCACCTCGTTCTCGGGGTCGACGACCACGAGCTCCTTGGACTCCTTGCGCTGGCGGTAGCCGGCCTCATGGAGCATCGCCGACGCCGGTCCGGAGAGTGAACCCTTGTTGGGGACGGCGATACGCAGCATGGGGCTTCCTTCAGTGCGTGGTTGCGATGGGTGTGGGTGGTGTGGGGGGGACCTGCGGGGACCCGCCTGCGGCTGCGGCCTAGAGGTGCGCGTAGACGTCGTCGAGGGAGATCCCGCGCGCGACCATCATCACCTGGACGTGGTACAGCAGCTGGGAGATCTCCTCGGCGGCGGCTTCCTTGCCCTCGTACTCGGCGGCCATCCAGACCTCGGCGGCCTCCTCGACGACCTTCTTGCCGATGGCATGGACGCCCTTGCCTACGAGCTCGGCGGTACGGGAGGAGCTGGGGTCGCCGTTGGCGGCCTTGAGCTGGAGCTCGGTGAAGAGCTCTTCGAAGCTCTTGGAGGGTTTCTTCGCCATGATGGTCCTCAGAATACGGGGTCCCCCGCCGCCACTCAGCGCCAGGGTTCGCTGACGGACCGCAGGGTCGCAGCGGTGGAGACGGCGGCGATGACCGCTTCGTGCCCCTTGTCCTCGTTCGACCCCTCAAGCCCGGCACGGTCCAGCGCCTGCTCGTCGTTGTCGCACGTCAGGACGCCGAAGCCGATGGGGACTCCGGTGTCGATCGACACCTGTACCAGGCCTTGGGTGACGCCCTGGCAGACGTAGTCGAAGTGTGGGGTGCCGCCGCGGATGACGACTCCGAGGGCGACGATGGCATCGTAACCGCGACCGGCGAGTACCTTCGCCACGACCGGGAGCTCGAAGCTGCCGGGGACGCGCAGCACGGTGGGCTCGTCGATGCCCAGCTCGTGCAGGGCCCGCAGGGCGCCGTCGACGAGCCCGTCCATGACCTTTTCGTGCCACTGGGCCGCGACGACGGCGACCCGGAGGTCTCCGCAGTTCCTGACACTCAGTTCGGGTGCGCCCTTGCCGCTCACAGCTGTGCTCCTCGTTCTTGGTGGTTCGTCGTTCGTGTGTGTGGTGGGTGGTGCGTGGTGGGTGTCGGTACGTGGTTACTGGTTGCCGCAGGTGCTCGCGGTCTGGTCCAGCCAGGGCAGGTCGTGGCCCATCCGGTCCCGCTTCGTGCGCAGGTACCGCAGATTGTGCTCGCCCGCCTCCGTGGGCATCGCCACCCGGTCGTTGACCGTGATGCCGTGCCGTACGAGCGCGGCGGACTTGTCGGGGTTGTTGGTCAGCAGCCGGACGCTCTTGACGCCGAGGTCGGCGAGGATCTGCGCGCCGGCGGCGTAGTCGCGGGCGTCGGCCGGCAGGCCGAGCTCCAGGTTGGCGTCCAGGGTGTCGCGGCCGCGCTCCTGGAGCTCGTACGCGCGCAGCTTGGACACCAGTCCGATGCCGCGGCCCTCGTGGCCGCGCAGGTAGACGACGACGCCGCGGCCCTCGGCCTTGACGCGGGCCATGGAGGCGTGCAGCTGGGGGCCGCAGTCGCAGCGCAGGGAGTGGAAGATGTCGCCGGTCAGGCACTCGGAGTGGACCCGGACCACGATGTCCGTGCCGTCGCCGATCTCGCCGTGGACGAGGGCGACGTGCTCGACGCCGTCGACGGTGGAGCGGAAGCCGTACGCGGTGAAGTCGCCGTGCGCGGTCGGCAGGGTGACCTGGGCCTCGCGGCGCACGGTCGGCTCCTCTGAGCGGCGGTAGGCGATCAGGTCCTCGATGGAGATGATCGTCAGGCCGTGCTTGCGGGCGAACGGGATCAGCTCGGGCAGGCGCAGCATGACGCCGTCCTCGCCGGCGATCTCCACGATCGCGCCGACGGGGCGCAGGCCCGCGAGGCGGGCGAGGTCGACGGCGGCCTCGGTGTGGCCGTTGCGGACCAGGACGCCGCCGGGCTTGGCGCGCAACGGGAAGATGTGGCCGGGGCGCACGAAGTCGGCGGGTTCGCAGACGCCGTCGGCGAGCATCCGCAGGGTGGTGGAGCGGTCGGCGGCCGAGATGCCGGTGGTGACGCCGTGGGCGGCACTGGCGTCGACGGAGACGGTGAAGGCCGTCTTCATCGACTCGGTGTTGTTCTGGACCATCTGGGGCAGTTCGAGCCGCTCCAGCTCGGAGCCCTCCATGGGGGCGCAGATCAGGCCGCGGCACTCGCTCATCATGAACGCGACGATCTCCGGGGTGGCCTTCTCGGCGGCGATGACGAGGTCGCCCTCGTTCTCGCGGTCCTCGTCGTCGACGACGACGACCGGCCGGCCGGCCGCGATGTCGCGGATGGCCTGCTCGACGGGGTCGAGCCGGAAGGCGGCTTCGAGGACGGCGTCGATGTCGGGCACGGGCTTGAGGGTGGTCATGCCGTTGCTCCTTCCAGGGCCGGGGCGGGGGTGGTGCGCGAACGCTGGTACCAGTCGTGGGCGCCCCACAGGACGAGCGCGAAGTAGACGACGTAGACGAGGCCGGAGAAGGCCAGGCCGTTGGTGAAGGCGAGGGGGACGCCGACCAGGTCGACGAGGAGCCAGGCGAACCAGAACTCGACGAGGCCGCGGGCCTGGGCGACCATCGCGACGATCGTGCCGACGAAGATGTAGGCGTCGGCCCACGGGCTCCACGACAGGTTCGGGAAGAGCGTGAACAGGCCGCCGACGGCGAGGGTGCCGAGGGCCGCTCCCGCGAGGAGCAGTCCGCGCTCGGTCCAGGTCGCGGTGCGCACGGCGAGGGTGCCGTCCTGGGCCCGCTGCCGGCCGAGCTGCCAGGCGCGCCAGCCCCATGCGGCCACGCCGATGACGAGGAACTGCTTCCCGACGCCGCCGGCGAGGTGGGCGGAGGCATAGGCGGCTATGAGGATCAGGCCGGACAGGAGCTGTGCGGGCCAGGTCCAGATGGAGCGGCGCCAGCCGAGGGCGAGGGCCGCCAGGCCCATCAGGTTGCCGATCATGTCGGACCAGATGACCTTCTGGCCGAAGACCGTGAAGGCTTCGGCGTTGAGCCAGGTCAGGGCGCTCACCGGTCGGTCTCCTCGGCATCGGCGGGGGTGGCGGTCAGGGGGTTCACGCCGGCGGCCAGCAGGCGCTCGACATACTTCGCGAGGACGTCCACCTCAAGGTTGACCGGGTCGCCGGGCTTCTTGATGCCGAGCGTGGTCAGCGCGAGGGTGGTGGGGATGAGGCTGATGCTGAAGTGGTCGGCGGCTGCCTCGACGACCGTGAGGCTGACGCCGTCGACGGTGATCGAGCCCTTCTCCACCACGTAGCGCGCGAGGCTCGCCGGGAGGGAGACCTTGACGATCTCCCAGTGCTCGGAGGGCGTCCGGGAGAGGATCTCGCCGGTGCCGTCCACGTGCCCCTGGACCAGGTGTCCGCCGAGCCGTCCACCGAGGGCCATCGGGCGTTCCAGGTTGACCCGGGAGCCGGCCCGGAGGGCGCCGAGGCTGGAGCGGTTGAGGGTCTCCTGCATGACGTCGGCGGTGAACTCGCCGTCCGCGGTCTCCACCACGGTGAGGCAGACGCCGTTGACGGCGATGGAGTCGCCGTGCTTGGCGCCGTCGGTGACGACGGGGCCGCGCAGGCGGAAGCGGGAGGCCTCCGAGAGCTGCTCGACGGCGGTGACCTCGCCCAGTTCTTCGACGATTCCGGTGAACACTCAGTGCTCCTTGGGGGCGGTGGGGGTGGGGACGGCTTCGGGTACGGCGGTGATGCGCAGATCGGTGCCGACGCGGACGGCCTCGGTGATGTGGAGGCGTACCGCGTGGGCGATGTTCGTGATGCCGGCGTCGGCGAGGGCTGCGGGGCCGGAGCCGAGGAGCGCCGGGGCGAGGTAGCCGACGACGCGGTCGACGGCCGCGGCTTCGAGGAAGGCGCCCGCCAGGGTGGGGCCGCCTTCGAGGAAGACGGAGCGCACGCCGCGGGCGTACAGCTCGCCTAGCAGGTCGTGGACGGCGATGCGGCCGTCGTGCAGGGGCAGCCGGAGCAGTTCGACGCCCGGCAGGTGCCGGGTGTCGGCGTCCTCGCCGACGACGAGCAGCGTGGGCGCGGCGTCGTCGAGGACGCGGGCGGTGGGCGGGAGGCCGGCGCGGGTGTCGACGGCGACGCGCAGCGGCTGGGTGGCGCCGTCGATGCCCCGTACCGCGAGGTGCGGGTCGTCGGCGCGCAGGGTGCCGCCGCCCACGAGGACGGCGTCGGCCTCGGCGCGCAGCCGGTGGACGTCGGCGCGGGACTCCGGGCCGGTGATCCAGCGGCTGCTGCCGTCGGCGGCGGCGCTGCGGCCGTCGAGGGTGGCCGCGTACTTCCAGGTCACGTGCGGGCGGCCCAGGCGTACGGAGGCGAGCCAGGCGGCGTTGCCGGCCGAGGCCTCGGCTTCCAGGAAGCCGCCCTCGGTCTTGGTCCCTGCGTCGCGCAGGGTGGCGGCGCCGCCGCTGGCCTGCGGGTTCGGGTCCGGGACTGCGTAGACCACGCGGGTGATGCCGGCCTCGATCAACGCCTGGGCACAGGGCCCCGTACGGCCGGTGTGGTTGCAGGGCTCCAGGGTGACGTAGGCGGTACCGCCGCGGGCCGCTCCGCCTGCCGCGCGCAGGGCGTGGACCTCGGCGTGCGGGCCGCCGGCCCGCTGGTGCCAGCCCTCGCCGACGACGGTGCCCGCGGCGTCGGTGATGACGCAGCCGACGATCGGGTTGGGGCTGGTGGAGCCGAGGCCGCGGGCGGCGAGCTCGATGGCGCGGCGCATGGCCCGCGCGTCGGCATCGGCGTCGTGCGGTGCGGGTGCGGCATGGTTCGCCACCGGGTCCTCCTGCCTCGATCGGGCACGGACTCCGGGGCCTGTCGGGATACGACAGATGAAGCGGTACAGCACACGCGGGGACGCCGAGGCCGAAAAAACGGTCCGCCCGGCCGCATCCGCAGGGATGCGCCGATGAACCGCCGACGGCGGCGTACCGGTGACTGGCCCGCCGCGCACTGCCTCCCATCCGGACTTTCACCGTCGGTCCAGGAATTTCACCTGATCAACCGGCCGCTGGCTGCGGACGGGTCGCGGACTATACCGCCGGTTCGGAATTACACCGACCCCGGAGTGCGCTGCTTACTGGTACTGCTGCCAGTTTGCCACGGGTGATCCGAGGCCATGCGAGTGAGGGGCTGTGGCCTGGGTCACAAGGGGCGGTTCGCGCGGGAGTCCGTCAAGTGGGCCCACGATTGGTCCAGACCTATTGACGAGGTGGTCTAGTCCTCTTAACGTTCCCTTCACCCTCTCCGGGAGACAGCCCGTCAGATGTGCGCACGTCACGGGCCAACACGCACCACTTTCATGCCTGTTGTGTCCCACGCGTCCCGCCATCCCTCCCCTCCCCAGGAGGCACCATGCCGTCCCCCACACGTACGAGAGCGACGCTCCTGGCATCCGGCGCCGCCATCGCCGGGCTGCTGATGGGCGGGCTCTCCACCGGCGTCTCGCATGCAGCCGACAACGAGAGCTGTCGCCCGGACGGGCTCTACAAGACGGCCGGGGTCGACGTCCCGTACTGCTCGGTCTACGACTCCGACGGCCGCGAGAAGATGGGCGCCGACCACCAGCGCCGCGTCATCGGATATTTCACCGGCTGGCGGACCGGCAAGGACGGCACCCCCGCCTACCTCGCCAACAACGTCCCGTGGTCCAAGGTCACCCACCTGAACTACGCCTTCGCCCACGTGGGCGCCGATAACAAGATCTCGGTCGGCGCGGACAACGCGAACAACGCCGCCACCGGGATGACCTGGCCGGGCGTGGCGGGCGCCGAGATGGACCCGGCCCTTCCGTACAAGGGCCACTTCAACCTGCTGAACAAATTCAAGAAGCAGTACCCGAACGTCAAGACGCTGATCTCCGTCGGCGGCTGGGCCGAGACGGGCGGCTACTTCGGGGACGACGGCAACCGCGTCGCCTCCGGCGGCTTCTACTCGATGGCCACCAACGCCGACGGCTCCGTCAACCAGGCCGGCATCGACACCTTCGCCGACTCCTCGGTCGCGTTCATCCGCACGTACGGGTTCAACGGCGTCGACATCGACTACGAGTACCCGACCACCATGAAGGACGCCGGCAACCCGCTGGACTGGCAGCTCTCCAACGCCCGGCGGGGCGGCCTCGTCCAGGGCTACGCCGCCCTGATGAAGTCGCTGCGCGAGAAGCTCGACCGCGCGGGCGCCGCCGACGGCAAGCACTACCTGCTCTCCGTCGCCGCCCCCTCCTCCGGCTACCTGCTGCGGGGCATGGAGACGTTCCAGATGCAGAAGTACCTGGACTACGTCAACATCATGTCCTACGACCTGCACGGCGCCTGGAACGAGTACGTCGGCCCGAACGCCTCGCTCTTCGACGACGGCAAGGACGGCGAACTGGCCGCAGCCGGCGTCTACTCCACCTCCCAGTACGGCGGCATCGGCTACCTGAACTCCGACTGGGCTTACCACTACTTCCGCGGCTCGATGCCGGCGGGCCGCATCAACATGGGCCTGCCGTACTACACCCGCGGCTTCAAGAACGTGCAGGGCGGCACGGACGGCCTGTGGGGCAAGGCCCCCGCGACCACCTGCCCGGCCGGCGCGGGTCTGACCAAGTGCGGTGACGGCGCGGTCGGCATCGACAACCTGTGGCACGACCTGGACACCAACGCGGTCGAGTCCCCCGCGGGCTCCAACCCGATGTGGCACGCCAAGAACCTGGAGAAGGGCGTCGTCGGCGACTACGTCACGAAGTACGGCTTCCCCGCGAACACCACGCTGACCGGCACCTACGTCCGCAAGTACGACTCCACGCTGGTCGCACCGTGGCTGTGGAACGACCAGAAGAAGGTCTTCCTGTCGACGGAGGACGAGCAGTCCGTCGCTGCGAAGGCCGCCTACGTGGTCGACAAGGGCATCGGCGGCACGATGGTCTGGGAGCTGGCGGGCGACTACGCGTACAACGCCGCCAAGGGGCAGTACGAGATGGGCGACACGCTCACCTCCCTGATGTACGACAAGTTCAAGGCGGCCGCGCCGTACGGCGCGAAGACGGCGGGCAGCACGCTCCCGACGCAGGCCGTGGACATCAAGACGGAGTTCACCGAGTTCAAGCTGGGCGACTCCAACTACCCCATCACCCCGAAGCTCAAGATCACCAACAACACGAAGAGCACGCTGCCCGGCGGCACGGAGTTCCAGTTCGACTACGGGACCTCCGCCCCGGCCAACGCCTCGGACCAGTCCGGGTTCGGCACGAAGGTGATCTCCACCGGTCACAGCGGCAACAACGTCGGCGGGCTGAAGGGCGACTTCCAGCGGGTCTCGCTGAAGCTCCCGGCGTGGCAGACGCTGGCTCCCGGCGCCTCGGTGGACCTGGCGTTCAACTACTACCTGCCGGTGTCCACGCCCTCCAACTGGACGGTGAACGTCTCCGGCACCACGTACGCCCTCGCCGGCGACCTGGCACGCGGCACGACGGTGGTGGAGCCGGGCGCCACCCAGCCCCCGACCACCCCGCCCACCACTCCCCCCACGACCCCGCCGACCACTCCCCCGACGACTCCGCCGACCACTCCGCCCGGTGGGACCTGCACGAACCCGGCGTACGTCGCGGGCAGCGTCTACACGGCCGGCCAGCTCGTCTCGCACAAGGGCCACCACTGGAAGGCCCAGTGGTGGACGCAGAACGAGGAGCCCGGGACCACCGGCGACTGGGGCGTCTGGAAGGACCAGGGCGCCTGCTGAGCCCCGCACCCACCCCCGGGTGAACCAAGGCGGACGAACGTGAGGACCCGGTGGCCCGGCGGCCACCGGGTCCTCGCACGTCCCGCCCGCGGACTCCTCGTAGGCTGCTGCGGTGATCACACAGGACGCCACGGCCGTCGCGGACTTCGAGCAGCACCGGCCCCGGATGTTCGGCATCGCCTACCGCATGCTCGGCTCCGCCGCCGAGGCCGAGGACACCGTCCAGGACGCCTGGCTGCGGTGGAGCTCCGCCGACCGCGGCGACATCGAGCACATCGGGGCCTGGCTCGCCAAGGTGGTGACCCACCTGTGCCTGAACCGGATCGGCTCGGCGCGCGTCCGGCGCGAGGAGTACGTCGGCCCCTGGCTGCCGGAACCCGTCCTCACCGGGGACGGGGCGCTCGGCCCGATGGAGTCGGCGGAGGAGCGGGACAGCGTCTCCATGGCCCTGCTGGTGCTGCTGGAGCAGCTGACTCCGGTGGAGCGGGCGGTGTACGTGCTGCGCGAGGCGTTCGCGTACGGCCATCGGGAGATCGCCGGGCTGCTCGACCTGACCGAGGCCAACTGCCGGCAGCTCTACCGGCGGGCCGCCGCCCGGGTGGCCGCGGGCCGGGCCGCCGCGCCGCGCCCCCGGTTCGAGCCCGATCCGGGGCGGCTGCAGACCTTGGTGGAGACCTTCCTGACGGCGGCGCGCGACGGCGACCTGGCCCGGCTGGAGGGCATGCTGACCGCCGACGTGCGGTACGTGGCCGACGGCGGCGGGGTCGTGAACGCGGCCCGGCGGCCGATCCTGGGCCGGGACACGGTGGCGCGGTTCCTGGTGGGCGCGCTGCGCAAGTACGTGGCGGGCATGCCGGTCTCCTTCGCGGAGGTCAACGGCGAACCCGCGCTGCTCGTCGGCGGGGCGGCGGTCATGCAGGTGGAGATCGAGGACGGGCTGATCAGCGGGATGCGGACGGTGGTCAACCCGGAGAAGCTGGAATTCCTCCGGCGGCAACTGTCACATTCTTGAGGGCTGTCCGGTCCCAGCTGGTGAACGCACCCCTCCAGGGCTGCAGGAAGGAACGGACACCATGAGCACGATCCTCGTCATCGGAGGCACCGGAAACCTCGGCGCGCTTGTCGTCACCCGGCTGCGGGCGGCGGGCCACGACGTACGCGTCCTGAGCCGGCACGCGAAGGACCATCCGGTCGACCTGCGCGACGGCAGCGGGCTGGACGCGGCGATGGCCGGCGCGGAGGTGGTCGTGCACTGCGCGAGCACCCCGCGCGGCGGCGACGACGTGGCCGCCGGGCACCTGATCGAGGCGGCCCGGCGGGCCGGGACGGTCACGAACATCGTCTACATCTCGATCGTCGGCGTGGACGTGGTCCCGTTCGGCTACTACACGACGAAGTACAAGGTCGAGCGGATGCTGGAGGACTCCGGGCTGGGCGTGACGATCCTGCGGACGACGCAGTTCCACGACCTGGTGGCGATGGCGGTGGACGCGCTGGCGAAGGTGCCGGTGGTGCCGCTGCCGCTACCGAAAGGGGTCCGGGTGCAGCCGATCGCCGTGGAGGAGGTCGCCGACCGGATGGCGGAACTCTCGGTCCCGGCCCCGGCGGGCCGGGTCACGGACATGGGCGGCCCGGAGATCCGCACGCTGGTGGAGCTGGGCCGCGCCCACCTGGCGGCGACGGGGCGCCGGCGCAGGGTGTTCGCGCTGCCGCTGGCGGGGAAGGCGTACGCGGCCTTCCGCCGCGGCGGCAACCTGACCCCGTCCCACGCGGTCGGCAAGACCACCTTCGCCGAGTTCCTGACGGCCCGGGCCGCGAAGGCCGCGTAGGCCGGGGGCTGAGGCCGCCAGATGGAGTCTTCCCTGCGCCCACCCGGACCCAGAAAGGGACAATATGCAAGATAACGACATAAACGACCCACGGCATGATCCACGGTGAGGGGCGATGATCGTTTCGGTGGTGTCCATGCCGGAGGGCATCGCCCGGCGCACCCCGGTGTCCGAGGCCCGTGAGCGCCTCGCGGCATCCCGTTTCCTGCTCGTGGACGCCGAGCTGCCCGAGGAGGCCCCGCCCGGTGAACAGCCGGTCGCCGACCTGCTCGGTCTGGAGGTCGACGACCTGCCGTGGCTCGGCCGGGAGTGGGAGACCGCCCGCGCCGAGTTCCTCGGCGACGCCGCCGCGTTCGTCGTCCCGGCGATCGAGGCGGGCCGGGTCATCCACCTCCACGTCGTGGCCACCGACCGGTACCTGGTGACGGTGCACCGCGGACCGACCGGGCTGGTGGAGGGCCTGGTCGCCCGCCTCCCGCGCGAAAGGCCCCCCGACTCCGTGGCCACGATGTTCCTGCTGCTGGGCGAGGCCCTGGAGACCTACCGGCGCTCCGCCGTCCAGGCCCTCCTGGAGGTGGAGGACCTGGAGGACGAGATGTTCCGGCAGCGGGAGCCCGAGCAGCTCTACCGCCTGGCGCGGCTGCGCCGGACCGCGGCGCTGCTGCACCACTCGCTCCTCCCCTACCACCAGGCGGCGGAGGAGGTCATCACGCGCCGGGTGCTGAACCGGAACTTCCCGGAGGAGCGCGAGCGGATCGCCCGTGAGTACCAGCGCACGTCACGGCTGGTGCTCACGGAGATCGAGGCACTCCAGGAGGCCGCCCGGCGGGGCTTCGGCACCTACTCCTCACTGGTGTCGGGCGAGCAGAACGGCGTGATCAACCGGCTGGCGATCGTTTCGACGATCTTTCTGCCGCTGACCTTCGTGACCGGGTTCTTCGGCATGAACTTCGCGTACCTGTCGGACGAGCTGGAGAGCAGGGCCATCTTCTGGGTGCTCGCCGTGGGTCTCCAGGTGGTCTTCCTGGCGGGCGCGCTCTACGTACTGCACCGCACCCGCATCTGGCGCAGGCTCCGCGACGACGAAAGCATCGATGACGACGACGATTAGGCCGTCCCGCCCGGTGCGGCCCACGGCTTCAGGGCCGCGGATTCAGGGCGCGAAGAGGTCCGCCTGGGCGGCTTCGCGGGCGGCCAGGCGGGCGCCCGTGAGGACCGCCTGGTCCCCGAGTGCGGTGGCGCGGACCTCCATCGGCACGGGGGTGAGCCGGGCCAGCTGGCGGGCGACCGCGGCAGCCAGCCCGGCGCCGCCCGCGTGGCCGAGCCCGCCCGCCAGGACCAGGCATCCCGGGTCCAGGACGGCCGCGACGGCCGCCGCGCCCAGGGCGAGCCGTTGGGCCAGCGCCTCCAGGAAGCCCTCGCCCGCGGCGCCCGCCACGGCCTCCTCGACCGGTCCGGCGTAGCCGTGCTCCGCCGCGAGCGCGGCCACCGCGTCCCGGCCGACCAGCGCGTGGAAGCCGCCTCCGCAGTCCGTGGCGGAGGGCAGCCGGCCCGTGCCCGGTACCGGGAGGAAGCCGATCTCGCCCGCGCCGCCGGATGCTCCGCGGCGCAGCCGCCCGTCCAGGACGACCGCCGCGCCGACGCCCCCGCCGAGCCACAGCAGGACGAAGGAGTCCAGGTCCTGCGCGGCGCCGACGCGCTGTTCGGCGAGGGCCGCGAGGTTGGTCTCGTTCTCCACGACCACCGCGGCCGGCAGCCGCCGCTGGAGGGCCTCCACCAGGTCCCGGTGCCAGGCCGGCAGTCCGACGGTGCTGCGCAGTTCGCCGCCGGACGGGGTGACCAGGCCCGGGGCCCCGACCACCACCGTGTGCAGCCGGTCCGCGCCGGCCTCCCGGGCGAGGGCCTCCAGTCGGGACACGGCCTCGTCGACGGCGTCCACCGGGAGCGCGGCCCGGGCCAGCGGGCGGCCCAGCAGGTCCGCGACGACCGCGGTCGCGCTGTCCGTCCGTACGTCCAGGGCGGCCAGGTACGCGCGGCCGGCGACGATCCCGTACAACCGCGCGTTGGGGCCGCGGCGCTGTTCGCCCGACTCCCCCACGACCTCGATCAGCCCGGCCTCGGTCAGCCGCTCGACGAGATCGGCGACCGAGGGGCGGGACAGGCCGGTCATCGCCTTGAGCTGAGTGGCGGTCAGCGGCCCTTCCTCCTGTAGGAGTCGCAGGGCTAGCCGGTCGTTGATGGCCCGGGCCGTGCTCGGCGACGCGGGCGACGGAGCGGCGGGGGTCAGCACCTTGGCGTGAGTCACGGCGCCCATCTTAGGTACCTCGTCGATGCTAACTATCAGGCAGGGTCCCTGATAGTTTAATCCCATGACCGGGGAAACAGACCTCAGCCCGGCGCGCCTGCGCCATGCCCGCTTCGCCATCGCCGCCGTCTTCTGCACCCACGGGGCCGTCACCGGCTCCTTCGCCACCCGCATCCCCTGGATCCAGGAGCACGCCCAGCTCAGCGCGGGCACCCTGGGCCTGGCGCTGGCCTTCCCCGCACTGGGCGCGGCGCTCGCGATGCCGCTGGCCGGCCGGATCAACCACCGTTTCGGGGCGCGCACCGCGCTACGCGGGCTGCTGACGCTGTGGACCCTGTCCCTGATCCTGCCGAGCCTCGCCCCGAACCTGGCCACCCTCTGCTTCGCCCTCTTCGTCTACGGAGCGACCGCCGGGATGTCGGACGTGGCGATGAACGCGCTCGGCGTGGAGACCGAGAACCGGCTCGGCCGCTCGATCATGTCCTCGCTGCACGGCATGTGGAGCGTGGGTGCGCTGCTCGGCTCGGCGGCGGGCACGATCGCCGCCCACGCCGGGGCCGACGCGCGGCTGCACCACCTGGTCGCCGCGCTGGCCCTGACCGCGGCCGGACTGGTCGCCGCACGGGGAGTACTGGACCTGCGCAGCGCCGCGGAGGCCGAGGCGCCGCCGCACTTCACGCTGCCCCCGAAGTCCGCGCTGCTGATCGGCGCCATCGGGTTCTGCGCGGTCTTCGCGGAGGGTGCGAGCCTGGACTGGTCCGCGGTGTACCTGCGGGACGTGCTGGACACGGACGCCGGTCTCGCGGCCGCCTCCACCACCGCGTTCGCGCTCACCATGGCCGTCGCCCGGCTCGCCGGGGACCGGGTGGTGGACCGCTTCGGGTCCGTGCGCACGGTCCGGGCGGGCGGAGTGCTGGCCACCGCGGGCGGCCTGATCGTGGTGACGGTCCGCCACCCGGCCGCGGCGATGGCGGGCTTCGGCCTGATCGGACTCGGCATCGCCGTGGTGGTCCCGCTCGCCTTCGCGGCCGCCGCGCGCAGCGGGCCGGCCCCGGCGCAGGCCATAGCGGGCGTCGCGACGATCACGTACACGTCGGGGCTGATCGCGCCGTCGGCGATCGGTGCGGTGGCGGACGCGACCTCGCTCGTGGTGTCCTTCGCGCTGGTCACCCTGCTGGCGTTCGCGCTGGTCGCGGGGGCAGCGGTACTGCGGCAGAAGCCGGTGACGGCGGGCCCCGCACCCGCCGACCGGGACGAGCCGGCAGGTGTCCGGCCGTAAAATGGCGTCGGCCGCGCCGCGGCCCGGATGCTTGATCAATCGGTTGTACGGAAGTGGTGGAACATGGGCCTCGGCGTGGGCTGGACCCTGCACGGAGACGGGCGGACCCCCGCCCCCGGCGCGGTGGTGCGGCCGGACGAGCGGCTGTCGTGGCCGCGCACCGCCGGGCTGGGCGCCCAGCACGTCGTGGCGATGTTCGGGGCGAGTTTCGTCGCGCCGGTCCTGATGGGCCTGGACCCGAACCTGGCCATCATGATGTCGGGCGTCGCGACGGCGATCTTCCTGCTGGCAACGCGCGGGCGGGTCCCCTCGTACCTGGGCTGCTCCCTGTCCTTCGTGGGCGTCGCGGCCGCGATCCGGGCGAGCGGCGGGGACAGTGCGGTCGTCACGGGCGCGGTGTTCGTGGTCGGCGCGGCGCTCTTCCTGGCGGGGCTCGCCGTACGGCGCTTCGGGGCGCGGGTCATCCACGCGGCGATGCCGCCGGTGGTGACGGGCGCGGTGGTGATGCTGATCGGCTTCAACCTGGCGCCGGTGACGGCGTCGACGTACTGGCCGCAGGACCAGTGGACGGCACTCCTGACCATGCTGTTCACCGGGTTTGCCGTGGTTTGCCTGCGCGGCTTCTGGTCCCGGATCGCGATCTTCCTCGGTCTGCTCTTCGGGTACGGCATCTCCTGGGTCTTCGACCTGCTCTTCGGCAAGATCCACTCGACGGTGGGCGGGGCGGAGGCCGTCGACCACTGGCGGCTCGACCTCTCGGGCGTGGGCAAGGCGGACTGGATCGGGCTGCCGTCGTTCCACGCCCCGCAGTTCGAGTGGTCGGCGACCCTCATCGCGCTCCCGGTGGTGATCGCCCTGATCGCCGAGAACGCCGGGCACATCAAGGCCGTCGGCGAGATGACCGGCGACCCGCTCGACGACGAACTCGGCACGGCGATCGCCGCCGACGGCGCCGCGTCGATGCTGTCCACGGCGGTGGGCGGCCCGCCCAACACCACGTACTCCGAGAACATCGGCGTGATGGCGGCCACCCGCGTCTACTCGACGGCGGCCTACTGGGCGGCCGCGGGCTTCGCGCTGCTCTTCGGCCTGTGCCCGAAGTTCGGCGCGGTCGTCGCCGCGATCCCCGGCGGGGTGCTCGGCGGGATCACGGTGATCCTGTACGGGATGATCGGCCTGCTCGGCGCCCAGATCTGGATCAACGGCGGGGTGGACCTGCGCAATCCGCTGAACCTGGTGCCGGCCGCGGCGGGCATCATCATCGGCATCGGCGGCGTCAAGCTGGAGCTGACGGACAGCTTCGAGCTGGGCGGCATCGCGCTCGGCACGATCGTGGTGATCACGGGCTACCACGCGCTGCGGTACCTCGCGCCCGCGCACTTGAAGGAGCAGGAACCGCTGCTCGACTCGGGCACCTCGGCGTACGACGCGGGTGACGCGGACGGGAACCGGGCCGCGCGGGACACCCGTTCCTGAGCCGGGTTCGCCCGAACCGGCGAAGCACACGGCCAAGTTCCCCGGATCCGCACCGCAGGCTGCGACGCTGCCTCTCATGGAAGCGGTGCTCGCGCGGATGCGCGCCCTGGACGACCGGCTCCCCGCGCACGACGGTGTCGCCGTCTTCAACCGGGTGTACCTGACGGTGACCGAGACCCTGCACGCGCGCATCACCCGCGGAGAGTTCCCCGCGCCCCGCCGGGCGGAGACGCTGAGCGTGCGCTTCGCGGAGCGGTACCTGACGGCGGTGGAGGCCGACCGGGCCCCGGCGTGCTGGCGGCCGCTGCTCCAGTACCGCCGCCACCCCGGGGTCCGGCCGCTCCAGCACGCACTGGCCGGGATCAACGCGCACATCGGGCACGACCTCGCGCTCGCAGTGGTCGCCACCTGCCGGGCACTGGACTGCGAACCACGGGCCCTGGAGGCGGACTTCGACCGGGTCGGCGACACGCTGGTCTCCCTGGAGGAGCACATCCGGGAGGACCTGATGCCCGGCCCGGACCTGCTGGAGGTCGCGGACCCGCTGACGCACCTGCTCGGTTCGTGGAGCCTGGACCGGGCCCGGGGCGCCGCCTGGTCGGCGGCCCGCCTGCTGTGGACCCTGCGCCGCTCCCCCGAACTGGCGGAGGAGTTCACGGACTCCCTGGACGCGGGTGTCGGCCTGGTCGGCCGCTGCCTCCTGACCCCGACGGGCTGAGTACGTGAAAACGGGCCGCCGCCGCGCTGTGTACGCGGGGGCGGCCCGTGGTCACGGGGCCGGAGCGGCGGGGTGGGGCCGCTCCGGGCGGTGGCCGGGGGAGGTCAGTCCTCCGGCAGTTCGACCGGGGCGATCTCGTCGTAGACGTCGCCCGGGCCGGGGTTGGTGGCGTCGGTGGAGCCGCCGAGGTGGTGCATGACGCCCCAGACCGCGTTCAGCGCCGTCTGGACCGCGCCCTCGGCCCAGCCCGCCGTCCAGGAGATGTCGTCGCCCGCGAGGAAGATGCCGCGCTTGTCCTCGGGGAGGCGGTCCTGCATGAAGTGGGTGAACAGGCGCCGCTGGTAGCGGTAGTGGCCGGGCAGGTTGGCCTTGAACGCGCCCATGAAGTAGGGCTCGTTCTCCCACGACACGGTCACCGGGTTGCCGATGACGTGGCGGCGGATGTCGACCTTCGGGTAGATCTCGCCGAGCGACTTCAGCATGACCTCCATCCGCTCGTTCGCGGACAGCGGCAGCCACTTCAGGCTGTCGTCGCACCAGGTGTACGAGAGGCAGATGACGGCGGGCTGGTCCGGGCCGTTGTCCAGGAGGTACGTACCGCGCGTCATGCGGTCCGTGAGGGTCATCGACATGACGTCGCGACCGGTCTCCTCGTCCTTGTCCAGCCAGAACGGGCGGTCCACCGGGATGAAGAGCTTCGAGCTCTCCATGTAGTGGGTGCGCTCCATCGCGGTCCAGTGGTCGATCGGGAACAGCGAGTCGTCGCACGCGATCTTGGACAGCAGCATCCAGGACTGCGCCGTGAAGATCGCGGCGCGGTACGTGCGGATGTCGCCCGAGGAGTCGGTGACCGTGATGCGGTTGCCGGCGGTGCGGTGCAGGCGGGTCACCGCGGGGCGCGGGGTGCCCTCGTGCAGCGAGGACAGCGAAGTGCCCTGCGCCCAGTGGACGATCTTCTCGGGCTCGCGCTCCCACAGGCGCACCGGCAGCTGCTGCGAGCCGCCGACGATGCCGCGGTGGTGGTCGTCCGCCTCGGTGTAGACGACGCGGAGGATCTCCAGGATGGAGTTCGGGAAGTCGGTGTCCCAGCCGCCGGTGCCGAAGCCGACCTGGCCGAAGATCTCGCGCTTGCGGAAGGACTGGAAGGCCTCGGACTTGCAGAGGAAGCCGTAGAAGGTCTCGTCGTCGAGCTTCTCGACGAGCTTGGCCCAGATCTCGCGGATGCGCGGGACGTCCCGCTCGCGCATCGCCTGGTTCATGTCGGAGAAGTCGGCGCCCTCGTCGAGGCAGGCGTTCCACGCTTCGGCGACGTCGCGGTAGATCTGCGGGAGGTCGGCGATCGTCTCGGCGTAGTGGGTCTCGCCCTTGAGGTCCACGACCGTCGAGGGGGTGGCCTCGGCGAGCGGGTTCGGGAAGGGCTCGGTGACCAGGCCGACGAGGTCGATGTAGTGCTGGAGCGCCGTGGAGGAGGGCGGGAAGCGCATGGCGCCCATCTCCGCGGTCAGACCCTCGGTGCCGGCGCCCTCGAAGCCGACGGTGCGCAGCCGGCCGCCGATCTGGTCCGCCTCGTAGACGACGGGCTTGAGGCCCATCTTCATCAGCTCGTAGGCGGAGATGATGCCGGACAGCCCGCCGCCGATCACGGCGACCTCGGTGCCGTGCTCGGTCGCCGGTATCTGGCCCAGGCCCGCCGGGTGGGCGAGGAAGTCGTCGTACGCGTACGGGAAGTCCGGGCCGAACATGGTGATCGGCGGCTGTCCGTCGCTGTGCGGGACGGCGGTGGTGGGCACCGTGGACGTCATGGGGTACGGCTCCTTGCGGGGGTGGGGCAGGGGGGAGGGCGCAGGCGGGTTCGGCTGGGGCTCAGACGAGGGAGGCGTAGAGCCCGGGGCGGCGGTCGCGCAGGTAGGGGTTGGTCTCGCGCGAGGCGCGCAGCAGCTCGGGATCGGCCTCGCCGATCACCAGCTCCTCGCCGCGGCCGGCCCGGGTGCGGGTCACCCCGTCGGGGCTCGCCAGGCAGCTGAGTCCGACGAACTCGAACTCGCCTTCCGGACCGGTGCGGTTGACGTACGCGATGTACATCTGGTTCTCGAAGGCCCGTACGGGGACGAGCTGTTCGGCGACGAACTGGAACGGGTGCATCTGCGCGGTCGGCACCAGGAGGAGGTCGGTGCCGGCCAGTGCGTGGGCCCGGACGTTCTCCGGGAACTCCACGTCGTAGCAGATCATGACGCCGATGCGGAGGCCGTTCAGGTCCGCCTGGACGACGGGGGTGTCGCCGGGCGTGAAGGCCTCCTGCTCGAAGCAGCCGAAGAGGTGGGTCTTTCGGTAGTTCGCCAGCCGGACCCCGTCGGGGCCGATGAGCTGGGCCGCGTTGTACACCGTGTCGCCGTCGCGCTCGGGGTAGCCGTACAGGACGGCGACGCCGTGGCGGCGGGCGATCTCGCCGATGGCGCGGGCGGACATGCCGTCGGCCGCCTCGGCGAGCGCGGCGACGTCGGGGACGTCCAGCGCGTAGCCGGTCAGGAACATCTCCGAGGTCACGAGGAGTCCGGCACCCGCCTGTGCGGCGCGCTGCGCGGCCTCGTCGAGCGCCTTCAGGTTCTCGGCGGTGTCGCCGAGCCGTCCGGAGCTCTGGAGGAGGGCGGTGCGCAGCGGGGGCATGGGCGTACCTCTGTGGCAGGAGGGGTGGGGGTCCTATTGAAGGTACGTTCGCGCGTTCGACCCCGACAAGCCGTGACCGTTGCGCTCCGCGCATCGATTCGTTGCGTGTTTGACGGGTCATGCGGCGATTCGTTGTGCGGAACCCCGTGGATCCCCTCCGCCCGGAACTACGTGTCGGCGCGGAAGGCCGGGTGGGCGCCCAGGCGCCGCAGGTCGTCGAGGATATCGTCCGTGTCGTTGCCGATCACGCGGCCGCTCCAGGTGTCGCACAGGGCGGGGACGGCCAGCGCGCCGTCGTAGTGGTGTCCGGCGGCCTCGTAGGCCCGGCGCAGCGCTGCGTACGAGGCGGGCGGGCCGAGCAGGGTGGTGGCCACGGAGCCCTCCAGTCCCAGTCGGGCGAGGGCGGCCGCCACGCGCAGGGAGTCCGGACAGTCGGCGCAGAGGTACAGGCGGTAGCGGTGCGGCACGGGCGAGAATCCGGCGCCGATGCGGCTGCGCAGGACGGGGGCCGGACCGGTTCGGGGCAGGACCATGGGAAGCATGACTCTCCTGGGAGGGCACGAGGGCGTGGCGGACCGCCCGGCGGCGTGGCGCGCGCCGGGTCACGGGGAGGTGCGGGGATGCGTACGCGGCGGCTGGGGCCTGCGGGGCCCACGGGGCCAGGTGCAGCCCGCCGGAGGCCTTGCGCGGCGTACGGAAAGGGGAAGCTCAGGCGCTCACGCGAAAGGCACTGCACACGCGCAGCAGGTCGATGTGCAGGCGCCGGGTCAGCCACCAGCGGCGCAGGATCCGCGTCTGCGCGCGCGCCGTCCTGGCCATCTCCACCGGCTCCGTCCCGCCCCTGGGGCATAAACCCGCCCGCGACGGACGCTGACTCTCGTGACCGTCGTCACCAGCAGTCTCGTGGCGGTGCGCGGGGCCGTCAAGAAGGTGGTGGACGGTCCGGCGGCCGTTCCCGAGGGAAGGAGTTCCCGACCCCATGGCGCCCGACACCGATACGGCCGCGCGGTCCACGCCCGTGCACGTCCTCGACAATCCGGTCTGGGCCGCGCTGAGCGGCCCGAGCAGTGCCTTCGCCGAGACCGGGCCGCGGGGGCTTGCGGCCCGGTACCTCGCCGACACCTCGCCGTTCGTCGCGCTCGCGGACCCGCAGGACCCTCGGGCCTGGGCGGATCTGGCCGAGCTGGCCGGCCCGGGCTCGACGGTCTGGATCACCGGCCTGCCGACCCCGCCCCCGGGGTGGACGACGGAGACTTCGATAGCGGGCGTGCAGCTGGACGGCGGGGCGGTACGGGCCGAGGCCGCGCCCGAGGCGGTCCTGCTGGGGCCCGCCGACGTGTCGGAGATGCTGGAACTGGTCGGCCTCACGAAGCCGGGGCCGTTCGCGCGGCGCACCGTCGAACTGGGCACGTACCTCGGGATCCGGCACGAGGGCCGGCTCGTCGCGATGGCGGGGGAACGGATGCGCCCGCCGGGCTGGTCGGAGATCAGCGCGGTGTGCACGCACCCGGACCACCGCGGCCGCGGCCTGGCCGGCCGCCTGGTCCGCGCGGTGGCCGCCGGGATCCGCGCACGCGGGGAGCGCCCGTTCTTGCACGCGGCGGCGGACAACACGGGAGCCATCGCCCTCTATGAGTCGATGGGCTTCACCCTCCGCCGCCGCCCGCTCTTCCTCGGCGTCCGCACCCCGGACGAACGGGCCTGAGCAGAGACGAACGGGCCTGAGCAGAGCGGCAGCGCACGGCCGGGGCACGGCGGCAGGTTTCGGGGCGCGCGGATCGGTCACACGCGGGGACATGCCCAGGAACGCGAAAGGAACTGGAACTGTCATGACCGACGTCTCCCGGCTGCCCGGCGCCGCCCACCACCACTGGCAGTGGCAGCTGCAAGCCGCCTGCCGGAATCTGGGTCCCGGCCGGTTCTACCACCCCGCCGGTGAGCGCGGCGAGGAGCGGGAGGACCGCGACGAGGCCGCGAAGCGGGTGTGCGCGGTGTGCCCGGTGCGCGCCGCGTGCCTGGAACACGCGCTGCGGACCCGCGAGCCGTTCGGGGTGTGGGGCGGGCTGACCGAAGAGGAACGCCGGGCCCTCGCGGACCCGGCGCATGCCGCCCCGGCCGCCACGAGGGCGTAGGCCGGCCCCGTAGGGGTCCTGCCGCGCCGACACGGCTGCGCCCCGACATCGGGATGCCGGGGCGCAGCCGTGTTCGAGGGGGCGGCCGTCAGGCCGGGGCGCCCGAGGTGAAGCGGCGCAGGAGGGGGGACAGGACCAGTACCGACTTGGTGCGCTCCACGAAGGGTTCGCCCGCGATGCGTTCCAGTACCCGCTCGAAGTGCCGCATGTCGGAGGCGAAGACCTGGACGAGGGCGTCCGCGTCGCCGGTGACGGTCGACGCGGACACCACCTCGGGGTACCGCTCCAGCCCTCGACGGATGTCGTCCGGCGAGGTGTTGTGGCGGCAGTAGATCTCGATGAAGCCCTCGGTCTCCCAGCCCATGGCGGCGGGGTCGACGCGGACGGTGAAGCCGGTGATGGCTCCCTCGGCCCGCAGCCGGTCCACGCGCCGTTTCACGGCGGGGGCAGAGAGTCCGACCTCGGATCCGATGTCCGCGTAGGAGCGGCGGGCGTCCTCGGCGAGGGCGTGCACGATGCGTTCGTCGAGATCGTTCAGTCGCACTGCGGGTGGATCACATTTCTGCTGTGGCCACTTCTGCCGTGGCCAGTCGGGAGCGGCGGATGCCGTAGCTGAAGTACACCACGAGGCCGACTGCCATCCAGCCACCGAAGACCATCCACGTGGCCTTGTCGAGGCTGAACATCATGAAGCCGCAGGCGAGGAAGCCCAGGATCGGCGTGATCGGGAAGAGCGCCACCTTGAAGGTGCGCGGCATGTCCGGCTTGGTGCGGCGCAGGATGATCACGGCGACGTTGACCAGCCCGAAGGCGAAGAGGGTGCCGATGCTGGTGGCGTCGGCGAGCTTGCCCAGCGGGATGAAGGCCGCGAGGACGCCGCAGAAGAGGGAGACGATGACGACGTTGGCGCGGGGGGCGCCGGTCTTCTCGTCGACCTTGGCGAAGACCTTGGGGACGAGGCCGTCGCGGGACATCGCGAAGAGGATGCGGGTCTGGCCGTAGAGGACGGCGAAGACGACGGAGAAGATCGCGATCACGGCGCCGGCGGCGAGGACGACGCCCCAGACGCTGGTGCCGGTCACGTCGGTCATGATCTGGGCGAGCGCGGCCTCGGTGCCCTCGAAGTCCTGCCACGGCATGGCGCCGACGGCGACGAAGGCGACGAGCACGTACAGGACGGTGACGATGCCCAGCGAGAGCATGATCGCGCGCGGCAGGTCCTTCTTCGGGTTCTTGGCTTCCTCACCGGCGGTGGAAGCGGCGTCGAAGCCGATGTACGAGAAGAAGAGGGTGGAGGCGGCGGCGCTGATGCCGGTGACGCCGAGCGGGGCGAGCGGCGTGTAGTTGCCGGACTTGATGCCCATGACGCCGATGCCGATGAAGAGCAGCAGCGTGACGATCTTCACCGCGACCATGATCGAGTTGATCGTGGCGCTCTCCTTGGCGCCGCGCATCAGGAAGACCATCGAGAGCATGACGACGACCAGCGCCGGCAGGTTGATGAACCCGCCCTCGCCCAGCGGCGCGGAGACCGCCTCGGGGATGGTGACGCCGATGGTCCCGTCGAGGAGCTCGTTGAGGTACTGACCCCAACCGACGGCCACGGCGGCGACGGAGACCGCGTACTCCAGGACCAGGCACCAGCCGCAGATCCAGGCTATGAGCTCGCCCATGGTGGCGTACGCGTACGAGTACGAGGAGCCCGAGACCGGCACGGAGCCGGCCAGCTCCGCGTAGGAGAGGGCCGAGAAGAGCGCGGTCAGGCCCGCGATGACGAAGGAGATCGTCACGGCGGGGCCGGCCTTGGGGGCGGCGGTGCCGAGGACGACGAAGATGCCGGTGCCCAGGGTGGCACCGATGCTGATCATGGTCAGCTGCCACATGGTGAGCGAGCGGCGCAGCGTGCCGCCCTCGCCCTGGCCGCCCTCGGCGACGAGCCGCTCGACGGGCTTGCGGCGCATCAGCGGGTTCACGGGCTTGCGCGTCTCCTGGGAGAGCGGGGGTGCCTGGCCCTGGTCGAGCACGAGGGGACTCCTTTGACACTGCGGATGGGGACTGAGGCATCGACCGCAGCGGTCCTGAGCAGGACACAGACAAGAGCCTGGGCATGGGGGAGGACCGCCGAGCAGGCGGTCTTCGCCACTCCACGTACAGCGAGTGAGCCTACGAGCTGAGTGATACCGCCCGTAATGCACCATCCTTGCACATTGCCGTACGATCGTTGCGCGGATCTGTCCTGGATGGTCCTTTGTTGCGCACGGATGATCGATCGGTGCGCACCGCGCGCTGAGCCCCTTTATTGACACCTCGTCAGATCTCCCGCAGCATGCCCGCCGGAGCCGGCCGGACCGGACGGGCGCACCCCCGCGGCGGTGGAACCGGCCCGCGCGGGGTACGGGTGAACGCGGTGGCACCGGGGGCTGCGACCGCGGCCCCCTCCGCCCCGACTCCCCTGACGACCGGAGGCGCGCAGTGATCACTGAGGGCACCGCCACGCACTGGCTGGACCCGGGGCCGTTCCTGCGCGGAGTCGCCTGGCTCGATAAGGGGCGCCCGGTCCGGGCCGACCCGGCTGACGGCATGCGACTGCCCTGGGACACCGGGGAGCGGGCCACCCTGCCCATAGGGGTGCGTCTGGAGTTCACGGCGCACGCCGCGCACGCGGTGGAGATCCGCTACCGGGCGACCGTGCCCGGGCCCACCGACGCGCTGCGCGACCTCGCGCACGGCTTCGCCCTGTGGGACCGCCACGGCGTGGTCCGCGAGGTCTGGACCGAACCGGCCGCGGAGGCCGTCGTACGCATCGAACTCCCGGGCGGAACGGGCCCGTTCACCCTCCATCCGCCGGAGGCGCAGTCCCCGCTGATCCTCGGCCTGCGCGGGATCGGCGGAACCGTGGCCCCGGCGCCGCCCGCCCCGCGCTGGGTGGTGCACGGCGATTCGATCACCGAGGGCTGGTGGTCCACACGGCCCGCCCACGGCTGGCCCTCCGTCGCCGGACGGGCCCTGGGCTGGGACACCGTCAACCTCGGGTACGCGGGCGCCGCCCGCGGGGAACTCGCCACCGCCGAGCAGATCGCGGGTCTGCCCGCCGATGTCCTCACCCTCGCGTTCGGCACCAACTGCTGGTCCCGCGTGCCCTTCTCGGTACCACTGCTGTACGAGACCACCCGCGCGTTCCTCGACCTGGTCCGCCAGGGGCATCCGCGGACCCCGATGCTACTGCTCTCCCCCGTACTGCGGCCGGACGCCGAGCGCACCCCGAACCGGCTCGGCGCCACCCTGGGCGCCCTGCGCGATGCGATGGAGCGCGCCGCCCGCGACCGGATCGCCGCCGGGGACGACCGCCTCACCCTGCTGCCGGGCCGTGACCTGCTGGGACCGGAGCACCTGGAGGACGGACTGCACCCCAACGACGGCGGACACCAGATCCTCGGCCTCGCTGTGGTCACGGCTCTGCGCCGCGCCGGGTTCGGTACGGGGTGAGTGAAACAGCCCACACACATCCGCTTGAACAGATCGACCTCAACCAGGCGTGTCCTTCGCAGAGTTGCCGACGCACCGGAGACGGGCGGCGGACACGGAGACACCGAACGTGGGAGAGATCAAGATGGGCATCAAGCGCGGAACCACCCTGGCCGCCGTGGCAGTCGTCGTCACCCTCACCGCGACAGCCTGCGGCGGCGGGGACTACGCCAAGGGAGGGGACGCGAAGCCGGCCGGGGCCGCGTCCGCCGCCCCCGCCTCCGGCGCCGGTGCCGGTGACTACGGCTCCGACTACGGCTCGGGATCCGGTGCCGGAGCGGCAGACGCCGCCGGGGCGGGCATCAAGTCCGCCGGGCAGCTGGCGATCGCCCAGAACGAGAAGCTCGGCTCCGTCCTCGCCGACAGCGCCGGGATGACCCTCTACCGCTTCGACAAGGACACCGCCAAGCCGCCGAAGTCCAACTGCGAGGGCGACTGCGCGAAGACCTGGCCGGTGGTCGCGGCCGGCGACGCCACCGCCGCCGCGGGCATGGACCCGTCGGTGCTCGGCGAGGTGGTCCGCGGCGACGGCAGCAAGCAGCTGACCGTGGGCGGCTGGCCCGTGTACCGCTACAGCAAGGACACCAAGGCGGGCGAGACCAACGGGCAGGGCGTCGGCGGGACCTGGTTCGCGCTCGCCCCCGACGGCAAGAAGGCCGCGAAGGCGGCCGCCGCTTCTGCCGCGCCCGCGGCTTCCGACGCGCCCGCCGCGTCTGCCGCGCCGTACCCGAGCGCCGCGCCCGCCGGTGCGGGTCAGGCCGCGGGCGCCCTGACGGTCGCCAAGGACCCCAAGCTCGGCGAGCACATCGTCGACGGCAACGGGATGACCGTCTACCGGTTCAAGAAGGACACCGCCTGGCCGATGGCCTCCAACTGCACCGGTGACTGCGTCGCCAAGTGGCCGGTGGTGCCCCCGGTGGACAAGGCCAACGCCAAGGGCATCGTGGAGAAGGGCTACTCCGTACTGGACCGCCCCGACGGCATGAAGCAGCAGGCGATCGACTGCTGGCCCGTCTACACCTTCACCGGTGACAAGAAGGCCGGCGACGTCAACGGGCAGGGCGTCGGCGGCACCTGGTACGCGGTCTCGCCCGACGGCAAGCTGATCACCACGTCCTGACCCCACGTCGTGGCCACTTCCTGACCGCGTCCCGACCACCACCCCGACCACCGCCTTCCCCCACGTTCCCCCACACACGAACCGCGCGGCCCCCTGCCCACCTCCCCCCGGCAGGCGGGCCGCGCACCGTTCCGCCCCGGCGCCGTCGTCCCTAGACTCCACCGCATGCTGCGCGTACTGGCCGTCGACGACGAGAAGCCGCTCCTTGAGGAACTCCTCTACCTGCTGCGCTCCGACCCCCGGGTGCTGAGCGCCGAGGGCGCCTCGGACGCCACCGAGGCCCTGCGGCGGATCACCCGGGCCCTGGAGACCGGCCCCGACGGGCCCGACGGCATCGACGTGGTCTTCCTCGACATCCACATGGCGGGGCTGACCGGCCTCGACATAGCCCGGCTGCTGGCCGGGTTCGCGCACCCGCCGCTGATCGTGTTCGTCACCGCCCACGAGGGGTTCGCCGTCCAGGCCTTCGACCTCAAAGCCGTGGACTACGTGCTCAAGCCGGTCCGTCCGGAGCGGCTGGCCGAGGCCGTCCGGCGGGCCCGTGCCCAGCTCGGCCGGGCCGCCGCGCAACCGTCCGAGCCCGCGGAACCGGCCGGTCCGAGCATCCCGGTGCAGCGCCGCCCCGCCCCCGAGGTGACCGTCGCCGAGCGCACCCCGGACCAGATCGCCGTCGAACTGGGCGGCGTCACCCGGTTCGTGGCGATCGCCGACATCGCGTACGTCGAGGCGCAGGGCGACTACGCCCGGCTGCACACCGACGAGGGCAGCCACCTGGTCCGCATCCCGCTCTCCACGCTGGAGGAGCGCTGGGCGGCCCGCGGGTTCGTCCGCATCCACCGCCGCCACCTCGTGGCGCTGGGCCGCATCGACGAACTCCGGCTGGACGCGGGCACCACCAGCGTCCGCGTCGGGTCGGCCGAGCTCCAGGTCAGCCGCCGCCACGCCCGCGAGCTGCGGGACCTGCTGATGCGCCAGGCGACCGGATAGCGGTCCACCGGCCGCCCGACGCGGCGACCGCCCCCACGCGACCCCGGTGAGCCGGCCGCCGCCCGGCGGGGCGACCCGCCGGCGGGGCGACCGTCCGGCGTGCCCGGGCACCGTTCGTCGCACCGCACGGGGCGTACGGCGCCCCACCCCTGCCGTCGGTCGCAGGACGGGCCGCAGCACCCTCGGTCGGCCCCGCCCGGACCTATCGTGGAGCCGCCCGGTCCGGAAGGAGCGGGCGGCAACGAGCAGGGGGGCTGATGGCCGAGATCCAAGCGCTGCTCGACGCGCTGGCCGTGCTGCCCCGGACCCGGCCCGCCGGGCCCGCCGAGGCCGAGGTGCTGCTCGCCCGGCTGCGCAGCGCCGCCGCGCGCTGGGCCGACGTACTGTACGAGGCCAACGAGGGGGTCCGGCAGCAGCTGCCGCCCCGCGCGGAGGCGGCCCTGACGCTGGCCTTCCGGCGCGCCGAGGACTCGTACGTGGAGCTGGAGATCGCGCTGCGGGACTGCGCGGAGCACCGGGACCCCGCGCACTGACACCCCTTTTCGGCCGGTGGGAGCCCCCGGGATCGGCCCGGTTCGCGCCTGTTGCCCGGTCCGCGGGCGTGCGTAGACTCCGGTACCCCCTCCTCCCCCGCGCCGAAGGGACCGACCGTTGAACCAGACGTACGCGCTGACCGCGGTCACCGTAGTCGTCCTGGTCACGGTGCTCCTCGGCGCGCTGGGCCTGCGGATATCGCGGACCACCTCCGACTTCTACGTCGCCTCCCGGACGGTGCGGCCCCGGCTCAACGCGGCCGCGATCAGCGGCGAGTACCTCTCCGCGGCCTCCTTCCTCGGGGTGGCCGGTCTGGTGCTGCTCCAGGGGCCCGAGATGCTCTGGTACCCGGTCGGCTACACGGCCGGGTACCTGGTGCTGCTCGCGCTGGTGGCGGCCCCGCTGCGGCGCTCGGGGGCGTACACGCTGCCCGATTTCGCCGAAGCCCGGCTGGAGTCGCAGGCGGTGCGCCGGGTCGCGGTGCTGTTCGTGGTCGGGGTGGGCTGGCTGTACCTGATGCCGCAACTCCAGGGTGCCGGGCTGACGCTGGAAATCCTGACCGGTGCGCCGCACTGGGTGGGCGGGGTGGTCGTCGCGTTCGTCGTGACCGCGGCCGTCGCGGCAGGCGGGATGCGGAGCATCACGTTCGTGCAGGCCTTCCAGTACTGGCTCAAGCTGACCGCACTGCTGGTGCCCGCGTTCTTCCTGCTCGCCGCCTGGGCCGGGGACGGCGCACCGCGCGCCTCCTTCGACGCACCGGCGGTGTTCCGCGAGCACACCGCCGTCACGCTCGCCGAGGACGTCCGGCTGACCCTGGACGCGCCGCTGGCGCTGAAGGTCACCGGGCAGGTCGACGGGCGCACCTACACGTCCGCGCCGCTGACGCTGGAGCCCGGGGAGCACTTCGTACGCTCCCGGGCGCGGCTGGAGTTCGCCGCGGACACCCGGGTCCCGCAGACCCGGGCGGCGTCCGGGCCGGACGCGGCCCGCTGGTCCGAGCCGCTGGGCGGGGGCGGGCCGGCGCTCGGCCTGTACGCGACGTACGGGCTGGTGCTGGCCACCTTCCTCGGAACGATGGGCCTGCCCCACGTCGCCGTGCGGTTCTACACGAGCCCCGACGGCCGCGACGCGCGGCGCACCACCTTGGTGGTGCTCGGGCTGCTCGGTGCCTTCTACCTGCTGCCGCCGGTGTACGGGGTGCTCGGCCGGACCTACGCGCCGGAACTCGCCCTCACCGGGGACGCGGACGCGGCGGTGCTGGTGCTGCCGGAACGGATGCTGGGCGGGGTGCTCGGCGACCTGCTGGGGGCCTTGCTGGCCGGGGGCGCGTTCGCGGCGTTCCTGTCGACGGCCTCGGGGCTGACCATGGCGGTGGCCGGGGTGCTGCACCAGGACGTCCTGCCGGCGCGCGGGGTGCGGTCGTTCCGGATCGCGGTGCTGGTGGCGATGCTGGTGCCGCTGGCCGGGAGCGTGGCGCTGACCGACGTCCCGGTGGCGGACGCGGTGGGGCTGGCCTTCGCCGTGTCGGCGTCGTCCTTCTGCCCGCTGCTGGTGCTGGGCATCTGGTGGCGCGGGTTGACCCCGCCGGGTGCGGTGGCCGGGCTGGTCATCGGGGGCGGGGCGGCGCTGGGCGCGGCGCTGGCGACCCGGGCGGGGCTGCCCCGGGCGGGCTGGGCGCACACGCTGCTGGCGTGGCCGGCGGCGTGGTCGGTACCGCTGGGGTTCCTGACGATGGTGCTCGTGTCGCTGGCCACCCGGTCGCGGATCCCGGCGGGGACGGCGGCGACCCTGGCCAGGCTGCACCTGCCGGAGAGCGTGACCGGGGCCGGTGGCTCCGGTGCCGGGTCCGGGCCGACAGCGGGATCCGCGGCCCGCGCGGGCGGTGCTCCGTGACCGGAGCGGTGCTCACGGCCCTGGCGGCGGCGGGCGGGGCCCTGCTGACGGGGCTGGGCTGGGCCGGCGGCCGGTGGCACGCCCGGCGCGGCGAGCGGACGAGCGGCCCGGACCTCGGCACCCCCGTGGAGCGGGCCACCTTCCACACCCTGCACACCGCCTCGTTGGCCGCTCCCCCGCTGCGCGCCGGGCTCACCGAGGACGCCGCCCGCAAGGCCGCCAAGCGGCTGCGCTCGCTGCTGGGCACGGAGGCGCTGTGCCTCACCGACCGGGAGGCCGTGCTGGCCTGGGACGGGCCGGGCGCCGACCACCACCAGCGGCGGGCGATGGCCCGGGTCGCCGTCATGCTGGCTTCGGGGCGCAGCCAGAGCGTGCGGACGGAGTGCACACGGCCCGACTGCCCGCTGAAGTGGGCGGTGGTGGCCCCGCTCACCGGTGAGGACGGGGTGCTCGGCGCGCTCGTGGCCTACGGGTCGCGGGAGTCGGCGGTACTCGTGCGGGCCGCGACGGAGGTCGCCCGGTGGGTCTCCGTCCAGCTGGAGCTGTCCGAACTGGACCGCTCGCGGACCCGGCTGATGGAGGCGGAGATCAAGGCGCTGCGGGCGCAGATCTCCCCGCACTTCATCTTCAACTCCCTCGCCGCGATCGCCTCGTTCGTCCGCACCGATCCGGAGCGGGCCCGGGACCTGCTGCTGGAGTTCGCCGACTTCACGCGCTACTCCTTCCGCCGGCACGGCGAGTTCACCACGCTGGCCGAGGAGCTGCGCTCCATCGAGCAGTACCTGGCCCTGGCCGGGGCCCGGTTCGGGGACCGGCTGAAGGTGACCCTCCAGGTGGCGCCCGAGGTGCTGCCGGTGGCACTGCCCTTCCTGTGCCTCCAGCCCCTCGTGGAGAACGCCGTCAAACACGGGTTGGAGGACTCCACCGAGGAGTGCCGGGTCACGATCGCCGCCCGGGACGCCGGCGCGGAGGCCGTGATCACCATCGAGGACGACGGGGTCGGCATGGATCCGGGCGTACTGCGCCGCATCCTCGCCGGGGAACGCGGCGGCTCCTCGTCGGGCATCGGGCTGACGAACGTGGACGAGCGGATCCGGCAGGTGTACGGGGACGCGTACGGCCCGGTGATCGAGACGGGCGTCGGCGCGGGCATGAAGATCACCCTGCGCATTCCCAAGTACCGTGCGGGGGTCCACAGTTCACCTCCGGGGGAGCAGCTTCGCCGCTACTGAGCCGGGGACGGTCTGGGGAGGTTCACCGACGTGCGGGTCGGGCGGGAACAGCAGCGTGAAGAGTTGCGGGAGTGGGTGCGCGGCGGTGCGCGGGGCCGCGGGAGCCGACTGATCGTGGAGGGCGAGCCCGGCGCGGGCCGGACCGCCCTCGTGCGCGAGGCACTGGCCGAGGCGGCCGCGCTGGGCTGCCGGGTGCGCTACGGGGCCGCCGACCCCTTCACGGCGGGGCTGCCGCTGCGGGCGGCGCTGGACTGCCTGCACCCCGACGGCCCCGAGCGGGCGGCCGTGGTCGCCCTGCTCCGGGAGGCCGGCGAGGCGGCGCAGCCCGGCGGGGCGTGGCTCGCCGCCCTGGACCTGCTGGTTTCCGGGGTCGAGGGGTGGTGCGCGCGGGGTCCGCTGCTCCTGGTGCTGGACGACCTGCACTGGGCGGACCCGGCCAGCCTCCTGCTGTGGCAGCGCCTGGCCCGGTCGGTGGACCGGCTGCCGCTGCTGCTGGCGGCGACCCGGCGGCCGCTGCCCCGCAGGCCAGAGGTGGAACGGCTGTGCGCCGGGCTGGGAGCCGGGCCGGGCGGGCGCACCGTCCGACTGGAGCCGCTGACCGAACCGGAGACGGCCGAGGCGCTCCGCCGGACGCTGGGCGCGGAGCCGGGGCCGCGGCTGCTCCGGGCCGCTGCCCGGGCGGGTGGCAACCCCCGCCTGCTGCGGGAGCTGACCGCGCAGTGGTCCGGGCTCGTCGCCACCACCACCGGGGCCCCCGGCGGGGGCGAGAGCGGGGCCCGGGGACGCACCGCGGGCGAAGGCCGGGGGCCCGGCGCGGGCTCGACCCAGGGCCCCGGCAGAGGCCACCGCGGAGTCTTGCCCCAGGGGCACGGCGGATGCGTCGTCCCGGGCGACGGCTCCGGCCTCGGCGTCGGCGGGGATCCCGGCCGGGGCCACGGCGGGGGCGGGGCAGCCGGGGCGGGCGACGCCGCGGGCGGGCGGGAGGTCGGGCGTGTCGCCGAACTGATCGTGTCGGAATCGGAGTTGCCCGAGCCGCCCGCCTCCCTCCCGCGGGGGCTCGGCTACCTCTCCCGCTCCGCCTACACCACCCTGCGGCACGCGACGCTGCTCGGCCCGGCCTTCACCCCGCGCGAGCTGGCCCTCGTACAGGCCAGGCCCACCCGGGAGGTGCTGGCCGAACTGGAGGAGCCGCTCCTCGCCGGGCTGTTGGAGGACACCGGCGAGCTGCTGCGCTTCCGGCAGCCGGCGCTGCGCCGCGCCCTGTACGCGGAGCTGCCCCGGGCCGCCCGGTCCGCCCTGCACCAGGACGCGGCGCGGGCCCTGGCCGAGGCCGGGCACGATCCGGCCCGGACCGCCGAACAGCTCCTGGCCGGCCCGTCGTTGGACCGGTGGGCGGTGCACTGGTTGGCGGACTCGTCGCAGTCACTGATCGCGGCGGCGCCCGCGGCCGCCGCCGAACTGCTGGAGCGGGCCGTCGGCCGGGCCGACTGCGCGGACCGGGAAGCCCTGGAGGGCGGCCTCGCGGACGCCGCCCTGATGCTGCGCCGCCCCGAGTCGGCGGAGCTCCTGACCACCCTGCACGAGCGGGCCACGGACCCCGGGGCCCGGTCGGCCCTGGCCTTCAAGCTGGTGTCGGCGCTGATGATCCAGGGGGACATGGGCCGTTCGCTGGCCGTCACCGAGGACGCGCTGGTGGAGGGGGTCCCCTCCCCCGCGATCCGGCTGCGCCTGGAGGCCTGCCGGGTCCTGGCCCTGGCCGAACTGGGCTGCCCGGCGCAGGCGCACGCGTTGGCCGTACCGGTGGTGGCGGAGTCGGCCCGGCTCGGCGATCCGCTGTGCGGGGCGGAGGCCCACCACGCGATGGCCTTCGCGCTGTTCCACCTCGGGCGGGGCCGGGAGTCGCTGCACCACGTCGCCGAGGGGATCGCCTGCGCCCGGCGCAGCGTCGAGGCCAACGACATGCGGTTGCTGATGCTCGCCAACCAAGCAGAGGGCCATCTGCGGTTCGATGAGCCGGCGCCCGCCGCGGCGGCGCTGCGGGAGGCCCGGGAGCTGGCGCTCGCCACCCGCTCGACGGGCCGGCTGGTGGTGATCGAGGCGCTGCTCGCCGGGTTCCACTACGGGCTCGGCGACTGGGACGCCGCGTTCGCCGGGGCGGGCCGGGCGGACGGGATGCCGGTTTCGGACGGCTGGCTGCCGGTGGTGGTGCACGGGCTGCGAGCGCTCGTACTGGGCCACCGGGACGAGCGCGAAGCGGCCCGGGCCGAGCTCGCCCTGCTCCCGCCGGACGCGTTCGCCGCTCCGGCGGCCCGCCGCTACAGCGGGCACGTGCTGCTGGCCCGGGCCCTGGTGGCGGAACGCGCGGGCCGGCCGGCCGAGGCGGTGCGCGAGCTGCTGCCGGCACTGGCGGACGGTCCGGACGAGGCGATGGCCTACGAGCGGCCCTGGGTGCTGTCGGAGATCGTCCGGCTGGCCCTGGAGTGCGGGGACACGGCCACGGCCCGGGCGGCGGTGGCGGCCTGCGGGAGGACTGCGGCGGCGCTGGCCGAGCATCCGGGCCCGGCGCTGGCACTGCTGCGCTGCCGGGGCCTGTTCGCGCAGGACCCGCAGCTGCTGGAACAGGCCCTGGAGCGGGCGCAGGCCGCGGGCCGGCCGCTGGTGCTGGGCCAGGCGTGGGAGGACCTCGCGGTGGCCCGGGCCTGGCACGGCGACCTGGCGGCGGCGCGGTCGGCGCTGACGCGTGCGGTGGCCGCGTACGAGGACCTGGGCGCGCGGTGGGACACCGCGCGGGCCGACGCCCGGCTGCGGAGCCTGGGCGTGCGGCGGGGCAGCCGCTCGGCGCGGCGGCGGCCTGCGAACGGGTGGGAGGCACTGACGCCGGCGGAGTTGAAGGTGGCCCTGCTCGTCGCGCAGGGCCGTTCCAATCCGGAGATCGCGCGCGCACTGTTCCTTTCCACGCGGACGGTCCAGACGCACGTGTCGCACATCTTGGCGAAGCTCCAGGTCCGCTCGCGGGCGGGGGTGGCCGCTCAGGCGGCCGCGCGACGGGCGGGCCCGGAGTCGGGGCCGGCGCCCGGGCCGTAGCCGGGCATGGCTTCCCGCAGGGCCCGCAGGGCGTAGTACGTACGCGATTTGACGGTCCCGACCGGGACTCCGAGCGCCTGGGCGGCCTCGCAGACCGACGATCCGCGGAAGTAGATCTGCACGAGCACGGCGCGGTGCTCCGGGCTGAGCGATCTCAGCGCGTCACGGACGTCGAGGACGGCGACGGCCTGCTCGGTGCGGTCGTCGGCGGCCGGCGCGTGCGCGTCCAGGGCGTCCGGCCCGACCTCGGCGGGCCGCACCCGGCGGGCCCGCCGGGCGTCGATGGCGAGGCGCCGGCCGACGGTGTACAGCCAGGGCCGCATGGACCCGTGGCCGCTCTCCAGCGCCTCGGGGTGCTTCCAGGCGCGGAAGAGGGTCTCCTGGACGAGGTCCTCGGCGCGGTGCCGGTCGCCGGACGTGAGACCGAGGAGGAAACCGTAGAGGGCCTTGCCGTGTTCGCTGTGCAGTCGCGCGAGGGCGTGCGCGTCGGTGCGGAGGCGGAGGGTACTGGTCACGGGGTGCCCCTTCCGGGTCGGATGACCCGAGCGTGACGGACCCGGCGCCCGGAGTTATCCGCCGCATGGCGTATCCGCCCACCGCCTGCGCCGACCGGTCGAACGGCACGCCGAACGGTCCGACCCGGAAAGGGCCCGGGAACGGCGGTGGCCCCGGGCCGTCCTGTGGGGGACGGCCCGGGGCCACCGGCGAAGCGGGGGGACTAGCTCCAGCTGGCGTGCAGCGGCTTGCCCTCGGCGTAGCCCGCCGCCGACTGGACGCCGACCACGGCCTTCTCCTCGAACTCGGCGAGGGAGCCCGCGCCCGCGTAGGTGCAGGAGGAGCGGACGCCCGCGATGATCGAGTCGATCAGGTCCTCGACGCCCGGACGGGTCGGGTCCAGGAACATCCGCGAGGTGGAGATGCCCTCCTCGAAGAGGCCCTTGCGGGCCCGGTCGTACGCCGACTCCTCCGAGGTGCGGTTCTGCACGGCGCGCGCCGACGCCATGCCGAACGACTCCTTGTAGAAGCGGCCGTCGGCCGCCTGCTGCAGGTCGCCCGGCGACTCGTACGTACCGGCGAACCAGGAGCCGATCATCACGTTCGCGGCGCCGGCGGCCAGCGCCATCGCCACGTCGCGCGGGTGGCGGACGCCGCCGTCGGCCCATACGTGCTTGCCGTACTTCTTGGCCTCCGCCGCGCACTCCAGTACCGCGGAGAACTGCGGGCGGCCCACGCCGGTCATCATGCGGGTGGTGCACATGGCGCCGGGGCCCACACCGACCTTGATGATGTCGGCACCTGCGTCGATGAGGTCCTTGACGCCCTCGGCGGCCACGATGTTGCCGGCCACGATCGGAACGTGCGGGTCCAGAGCGCGCACGGCCTTGATCGCGTTGATCATCGACTCCTGGTGGCCGTGGGCCGTGTCGATGACGAGCGTGTCCACGCCCGCGTCGAGCAGCTGCTTGGCCTTCTGCACGAAGTCGCCGTTGATGCCGACGGCCGCCGCGATGCGCAGCTTGCCGTTGGCGTCGGTGGCCGGGGTGTAAAGGGTCGCGCGCAGCGCGCCCTTGCGGGTCAGGATGCCGACGAGCTTGCCGTCCTTGTCGACGGCCGGGGCCAGCTTGCGGTGGCCGGCGTCGAGCTGGTTGAACGCCTCGCGGGGGTCGATGTCGGCGTCGATGAGCAGGAGCTCCCTCGACATGACCTCGGAGAGCTGGGTGAAGCGGTCCACGCCGGTCAGGTCGTGGTCGGTGACGACGCCGACCGGGCGGCCGTCGGCGTCGACGACGACGCCGGCGCCGTGGGCCCGCTTGGGCAGCAGGGACAGCGCGTCGGCGACGGTCTGGGTGGGCGCCAGGGTGATCGGGGTGTCGAGCACGTGGTGGCGGGTCTTGACCCAGGAGATGACGTCGGTGACGACCTCGATCGGGATGTCCTGCGGGATGACCACGATGCCGCCGCGGCGGGCTACCGTCTCGGCCATGCGGCGGCCCGCGATGGCGGTCATGTTCGCCACGACGAGCGGGATGGTGGTGCCGGTACCGTCGGGCGAGGAGAGGTCCACGCCCTGGCGGGAACCGACCGCGGAGCGGCTCGGCACCATGAATACATCGTCGTACGTCAGGTCGTACGGCGGCTTCTGGTCATTGAGGAAACGCACGTGCTGAACATCCCAGTCGATCGAAGGATCCGGCTGCGGCCCCGGCGGAGCGGCCGAGGAAACGCACGTACTTCATTCTCCCATGGCCCGGCATTAATGCCGCCCGGGCTGATCGTCCAGGACATACCGGGCCCTGTGGTCTGTTCCTACGGGACTCTGGTCCCGGAAGCGGCCGGAACCGCCGAGGTGCACCGGGCCGCGGCGCTGCGCCAAGGGGAGGATCGATCCGCCGTACCGGGCCGCCGTGAACTCCGCGGCGATGGACAGGGCCGTCTCCTCGGGGGTGGCGCCGCCGAGGTCCAGTCCGATGGGTGAGCGCAGCCGGGCGAGTGCGGCCTGCGGGACCCCTTCGTCGCGCAGCCGCTGCTCGCGTTCGGTGTGGGTGCGCCGCGATCCCATGGCGCCCACGTACCCGAGCGGCAGGCGCAGGGCGAGGGCCAGCAGGGGTACGTCGAACTTGGCGTCGTGGGTGAGGACGCAGACCGCCGTACGGGAGTCCACCCGGCCGGCCTCCCATTCCGCGGCCAGGTGCCGGTGCGGCCAGTCCACGACCACCTCGTCGGCGTCGGGGAAGCGGGCGGGCGTCGTGAAGACGGGCCGGGCGTCACAGACGGTGACCCGGTGCCCGAGGAAGGCCCCGATCCGGGCGAGCGCGGCGGCGAAGTCGATGGCTCCGTAGACGATCAGCCGGGGCGGTTCGGCGGCGGATTCGACCAGCAGTGTCAGCGGCTGCCCGCACAGTCCGCCGGCGGTGCCGAGTTCGGCGGTGCCGGTGCGCCCGGCCAGCAGTAGGTCCCGTACCAGGACGGCGGCGGCCCGGTCCAGGGCCGCGCCTCCGCCCAGGCAGCCTTCGTACGATCCGTCCGGGTGGACGGCGAGGGCCCGGCCGAGTTGTGGCGGCGGGCCGGAGACCACCCGGGCGAGCGCGGCCCGGGCCCCTGTGGCGGCGGCGTCGAGCACCGAGCCGAGGACGGGGCGCACCGGGTCGTGCCCGCGAACCGGGGTGACGAGTACGTCCAGGACTCCCCCGCAGGTCAGGCCGACGGCGAAGGCGTCGTCATCGCTGTATCCGAAGCGGTGGACGCCGCCCTCGCCGGAGGCGATCGCGTCGAGGCAGAGCTCGTGCACGGCGGATTCCACGCAGCCGCCGGAGAGGGAGCCGAGCGCGGTGCCGCCCGCGTCGACGGCGAGCGAGGCGCCCGGGCCGCGGGGCGCGCTGCCGCTGACGGCGACGACGGTGGCCAGGGCGAATTCCCGGTGTGCGGCGCACCACGCGCGTAGTTCCTCGGCTATGTCGAGCATCAGCGGATGTACTCGCGTCTCGCGCTCTGGCCGGGGATCAGCGGCCGCGGCGGCAGCACGGGCGGGGGACCGCTGCGCGGCACGGGCCCGGGCGCGCCGGGGCGGGCCACGCGCCCCGGTGCGCCGATGGCGGGCCGGCCCGGTACGGGGAATCCGTCGGGGACGCGGCCGCGCGCGGCGAGCAGCTTCGAGGCGTGGGCGACGCTCGCGAGCGTGGCGTGGTGGTGCCAGCCACGGAAGGAGCGGCCCTCGAAATCACGGATGCCTACGGGTTCGCAGGTCTCGGTGAAATCGAGGGATACCCGGTCGGTGAGTTTGGCGAGCAGGAAGAGCTGGGCGAGCGGCCGGTCGCCGATGTTGGTGATCCAGAACTCGGAGGGCAGCAGGGCGGCTTCGGTCCAGGCGCCGACGAGCAGGAGCGGGGTGGGCGGCAGCGGGGCGGGCCGGTCCTCGCCGGGGGTCGCGAGGATGGCGGCCGAGGTCAACAGGGTCACTGCTCCTTCGGCGCGGCCGTGCCGGGTCCATTCGACGACGCGCCGCTGGGAGCGCAGGGAGTCGATGAGTTCGCGGGCGGGTGCGGTGTGCGGTCCGGGCTTGTGCCGGCCGGCGCCGCCGAAGGAGACGGGCAGCGAGCCGTCCACTTTGAAGACGAAGGGGATGTCCTGGAGGGCGAAGGACTCGATGCTCTGCGGGATGTCGGTGTTGGCGACCTCCATCACCACGGGCCGGCGCTGGAGTTGCCAGGTGGCGGCCATCCGCTGGACGGCGTGTACGGCGTCCTGGGCCGGGGTGAGCGAGCGGGCGGTGTCGGGGATGCCGGCCCGCCGCCGGCGCAGCAGCTCGTTCGTCCAGGGCCCGGGGAGGGTGAGGGTCCATTCGACGGGGAAGCTGGCCTCGCTGGAGGCGAGCCAGATGCCGCTGGCCTGCTGACAGTTGGCGGTGCGGCCGAGCTGGGGGACGAACTGGCGGCCGACGCCGACGGAGCGGTCGCCGGCCTTCTCGATGACCATGGGCTGGACCACCCAGGCCAGCGGGCGCTGGGCGGTGCGTTCGAGGTACTGGGCGAGGGAGCGGCGTACCGGGGTCCAGTCCCACGGGGACTTGCTGATGAACTGCTGGAGGCTCTGTTCGACGGAACTCGCCCCCGTTCCAGCGATGTTGCGGATTGTTTTCTTCCCACTGGTCCGCACGAGGCCGTTGAGATAAACGCGGGCCCAGTTTCGCTGGTCCCGCCGGGGTAATGATTCAAAGAAGAGCGAGATCAGGACGTCGATCAATTCGGAGATTTCCTTGGTGGAATCCTCCGGCAGAACTACGCGAGCCATCTGGGCCTCCCCCGCGACCACTAGATCCAATACCCTACTTGACCGTACAGAACGGCCGTAGGCCCCGGCGGCTACTTCCTGAGGTCGCTCACAGATTCGAGCCGCTCTTCCTCTACCACGAGGGGGATCGGGATCTGGTTCGCCGCGTAGTAGATCGCGATGAGGAAGTGTGCGACGAGAGTGAGCGGTGCGGAGAAGAAGGACAGGAGAACGGTCAGGGGGTACGCCACGGCGCCGAGGCCGAAGCGAACGCGGGTGGCCCGGGCACCGTCTTTGTCCACCCGTTCGTGGAAGAGGTGGCCGACGCGGGTGACGTACCACCAGAAGGCCAGGAACGCGAGCGCATAGGCGACGGTGACCGAACTGTAAAGGATCGCGGCGGCGTTGGCGGAGCCACCCTCCTCGACGAGGTGTTCGGCGAGCACGGTGGTGGTGTAGGGAATCACCGATACCACCATCAGCACCAGGAGATTCAGGAACAACAGCGGGCGGTCCACCCGCTTGAGGTGACTGAAGATGGTGTGGTGGTTCACCCACATCACGCCGATGATGAGGAAGCTCACCACGTATGCGGCGTAATGCGGCCACTGTTCCCACACCCCGTGCCAGAAGTCCGATCCCGTTTCTTTCGGAACCTTTAGCTCCAGAACCAGAATCGTGATGACGATGGCGAATACACCGTCACTGAATGCCTCGACACGCCCGGTTTCGCGCTCCATGACCTCCCCTTTGCCATTTTCGCGGCCTCCGCCCCCGGTCTGCCGAGGCGGCTTGCACGTGCGGGGAGGGCGCTGCCTTCGCCCTCCCCGCACACGCTACCCAGATATCGTTGGTCAGCCGCCGAATCCAGCGGTCTGGCGCCAGATCCGGCCATCGCGGACCACGAGTGTCCCGAACGCGTGCTCCGGCTCGCCGTTCAGATTCATGATCGCGCGGTAGAAGATCGTGTCCTCGGTCTCGATGTACTCCTGGAGCTCCACCAGGGTCGGCTTCACCGTCAGGTAGCCCGTGAACGTCTCGCGCACGGCCTCGATCCCGACCGAGACGCCCTCGAAGCGCAGCAGCACGGCGTCGTCGGTGTAGTTCTTCATCACCGCCTCGATGTCCAGGGCGGCCAGCGCCTCCATCTGGCGAACGAAGACCGGGTGCAGCTTGGAGATGTCGTACTTGGCCATGTCGACTCCCTTTCAGCGGGTGGAGGTGGGTTCATCAGGTGTTTCGGCGCAGGCGGCGGCCGCGGCGAGCGGCAGCCGGACGACCATCCGGGTCTCGCCGGGACGTGAGCGGGCCGCGATCGAGCCGTGGTGGCGCTGGGTCACGATGCGGTAGCTGAGGTGCAGCCCGAGGCCCGTGCCCTTCCCCACGTCCTTGGTGGTGTAGAAGGGTTCGAAGATCCGCGGCAGCGAGTCCTCGGGGATGCCCCGTCCGGTGTCGGTGATCTCGACGACCAGACAGACCCCTTCGGCGCGGACCCGCAGCGTGAGGGTCCCGGCGCCCTCCATGGCCTCGGCCGCATTGTCGACCAGGTTGGTCCACACCTGGTTCAACTCGCTTGGATAGCCCGTCAGTTCGGGCAGATCCGGATCGTACGCACGCACGATGGTGATGCCGGCGAGCTTGGAACGCAGCACGACCAGCGTGTTCTCGATCCCGTCGGCCACCGCGAAGCGCTGCTCGGGCGCCCGGTCGAGATTGGCGTAATCCCGGGTGGCGGCGACCAGTTGGGAGATCCTCGGACCTGCCGCACGCAGCTCCGCGGCGAGCGAACGGATCTCCAGCAGGGCGGCCAGGTGGTCCAGGGCCGCGGGCAGGGCCGGCTCCCCGATCCCTTCCAGCCGCTCCAGCATCCAGCCCAGTTCCAGCCCGAGGTCCGAGATCCCCGAGCCGAGCAGCCCGGGCCGTTCGGTGCCCGCCTCCTCGGCCCAGTCGGTGATCTCCTCCTCGGCGTCGGCCTGGGCGAGCGGGTCGGTGGTGACCGGCGGCGGCAGCTTGTCGAGCTCCTCGGCCAACCGGTCGAACACGGAGCGCTCCGCGCCCGTCGCGGCGGCGCCCCAGGCCTGGGCGGTCCGGGTCAGGCCCTCCAGGGCCGGTGCCAGCTCCTGAGCGGCCCGGGCGACGGCGGCCGCCGGGTTGTTCAGCTCGTGCGCCAGGCCGGCGGCCAGGGTGCCGAGCGCCTCGACGGTGGCCCGCTTGCGGGCCTGCACCTCGGAGGACTTGATCCGCCAGGCCAGTACCGGGATCAGTACGGCCGCCACCCCGTGGCAGCGGGTCAGCATCTCGAAGAACACCGGCTTCGGGTACGCGACGACGGTGGTCGCCGGCCCGCTCGCGGCGGCGGTGGCCACGTACGCGCCGTCCGTCAGCAGCGGCAACTCGCCGGTGAAGCGGTGCGCGGCGGAGGGCTTGCCGTCGTGTTCCTCGGCGGCGGCGCTCTCCTCCTCGGTGGAGTGCCGGGTCAGCACCTCCTCCCGGCCGTCGACGACCTTGGTGACGACGAGCCCGCCCGCGAGCAGGACGTGGAAGCAGCTGGCCTCCTCGCCGTCGCGGAACAGGAGCTCCCCGTCGGCGAGCACCCGGGCTTCGGAGACGGAGACCAGCCAGTCCAGCTGGTCCTCGGTGAGCCCGGCGAAGATCTCCAGCCCGATCAGGGCCGACCGCAGCTCGGCGGCGTCCATGTCGGCAGCCTTCATGTGGTGCTCCCTTCGGCCCGGGTGCGGGCGGCCAGCCGCAGCGTGACGAACAGGGCCAGTGCGCACACCCCGGCGACGGCGGCCATGAAGCCGACGGAGGTGCGGTGCAGACCGTGGATGTTGGTGAGCATGCCGGCGAGCACCGCCGGCACGCTCATCGCGAGGTACGCGAAGACGTAGACGGCAGCGGTCAGTTCGCCGCGGTGCTCCGGTTCGGCCAGCGCGCTCAGCGCCCGGAACGAGCCGAGGAACGCCGCGCCCCAGCCGCCGCCGAGGACGGCCGTGCCGACGAGGAACACGGCGGCCGAGCCGAGGCCCAGCGCGAGCAGGACCAGGCCGAGCCCGGCCAGCAGCCCGCAGAGGCCCAGGACGGCGGTGCGCAGGGCCTCGATGCGGCCCAGCAGCAGCTGGGCCGCGGTGGCGGCGCCCGCGAGCAGGGCGACGGTGGCCCCGCCGACCAGGTAGTTGGTGCTCTGGAGCAGGGACAGGGCCAGGTGCGGCCCGAGCGAGAGGTAGAAGCCGCCGACGGACCAGACGGCGACGATGGTCAGGACGAGGATCGCGAAGCGGCCCCGCACGGCGGCCGGAACGTGGATCCGGCGTGCGGAGATCCGCAGCCGGCCTCCGGAGCGGGCGCCGGGAGCGCTCTCCCGCATCCGGACGACCCCCACCAGCGCGACCGCGAAGGCGACGACCAGCAGCAGGTAGCTGAGCACGGTCGGGGCGGGCGCGTACTGGACGAGCAGCCCGGCCCCGATCCCGCCGAGCCCGATCCCCACCGTCGGCCCCGCACTGTTGACCTGGGCGCCGAGCGCCGGCCGCGAGCGGGGGGCCAGTTCCAGGAGGGCCGCGCCCATCGCCCCGGTGGCCAGGCCCACCGCGAGTCCTTGTACGGCGCGGGCGGCGAGCAGCAGCCCGAGCCCCTGCGCCCCGGCGAACAGTCCCATGGAGACGATCGCCAGGACCAGTCCGACGCCGAGCACGGGGCGCCGGCCCAGGGTGTCCGAGAGGGACCCGAACAGCAGGAGCCCGATCAGCACGGTCACGGCGTACAGGGCGAAGACCACCGTGATCATGCCGGAGGACAGGCCCCATCTCTCCTGGTAGAGCACGTAGAGGGCGGACGGTACGGAGGAGGAGAGCATCAGCAGGACGAGGACCGCCCCGACCACCCAGAAGCCGGAGCCTCTGGGGGCCGCGGCCGCCTGGGCGGCCGGCTTCGCCGGTTTCCCCGTGGTCGTCCTGGACAATTCGGCCACTGCGTCAACTCCCCCGTGGTGGGCGGTCAGGCGAGGGCCTGCTCTGCCCTCTGCAGCGCGCGGGCGGCGAGCACCCCCGCGAGGTGGCCGAGGTACTCGGCCGAGGTGCCGCGCCCGGGGACGAACAGTTCCCTGGGCTCGGCGCGGAAGGCCGCGAGCACGGCCTGGGTCGTGTACGGGCCCCTGCGCAGCCGGTCCTCGACCCCGCGCAGCCGCAGCGGTCGGGCGGTGGCTCCGGTGACCGCGATGCGCGGCCCTTCGGGGGTGATCCGTACGGCGGTGGCGCAGACCGGGTAGCGCGTGGCCCGGTCCGCGGTCTTCTCGAAGGCGGCGCCCGGCCCGGCGGCGGGCACCAGCAGTGCGGTGACCACGGCTCCGGCGGGCACGGCCGAGGCCGCGAACTCCTCGGCGGTCAGGGTCGACCGCCCGCCGGGTCCGGCCAGTTCGACCCGGGCGCCGGCGGCGATCGCCGCGACCGACAGGTCGGTCGCGCGTCCGCCCGCGGCGAGGTTCCCGCCGGCGGTGCCGAGGTTGCGGACCTGGGGGTCCCCGTTGGCGCGGGCGGCGGCCGCCAGTTCCGGGGCGTCGGCGCGGACGGCCGGGTGGGCGGCGAGCTCTGCGAGCGTGGTCAGCGCGCCGATCCGGATCCCGTCCGCCGTCCGCTCCATGCCGCGGAGCTCCTCCAGGTGGCGTACGTCGACGAGCAGCCGGGCGGTGGTCTCCCCGCTGCGCAGCCCGGGCAGCAGGCTCTGGCCGCCGGCCAGCACCCGGGCGCCCCGGGTGCTGGAGAGCAGGGTCAGTGCCTCTTCGAGCCCGACGGGCCGGACGTAGTCGAACTCGGTGAGGATCACTGGGCTTCTCCTCGCAGGCGGCGCCAGACCTTCTCGGGGGTGAGCGGCATGTCGATGTGCTGCACGCCCAGGTCGGACAGGGCGTCGACGACCGCGTTGACGACGGCCGCGGCGGGCGGCACGGTGGCGATCTCGCCGGCGCCCTTGGCGCCCAGCGGGTTGTGCGGGCTGGGCGTGGTGGTCTTGTCGAGCGTGAAGAACGGCACGTCCGCGGCGCGCGGCAGGGCGTACGTCGTCAGGTCGGAGCTGACGAGCAGGCCCTGTTCGTCGTACACGGCGGCCTCCATCAACGCCTGGCCGAGGCCGTGCGTGATGCTGCCCTCGATCTGCCCGAGGACGATCTTCGGGTTGCCGATGTGGCCGGCGTCGTCGACGGCGGTGTACGCCACCACCTCGGTCTCGCCGGTGAGTTCGTCGACCTCCACGACCGCGACGTGCGTGCCGAAGGGGTAGTTGAAGTCCGGCGGGTCGAAGTGGGTGGTCTCGTCGAGGGCGGGCTCGATCTCGTGGGGCAGTCCCCAGCCGTACCACATGGCCATCGCCAGTTCGGCGAAGGTCTTGGTGTTCTCCGGGTTGCCCTCTTCGTGGACGGCGCCGCCCTCGTAGACCACCTTGTCCTCGGGGATGCCCAGGAACACGGCCCCGGCCTTGACCAGCTTGGCCTTGATCTTCCGGGCGGTGAGGGCGACGGCGGGCGCGGCCATGCTGTAGGAGCGCGAGCCGTACGTGCCCTGCCCGTACGGGGCCTTGAGCGTGTCCCCCTCGTACACCTGGACCTGGCCCGGGTCGATGCCGAGCTCGTCCGCGGCGACCTGCGCGAAGACCGTGTGGTGGCTCTGTCCGGTGGAGGCGGAGCCGACGGTGACGGTGACCTCGCCGGTCGGGTGCACGCGGATGTTCGCGCTCTCCCAGGTACCGCCGAGCATGCCCTCCTTGGACATCCGGGTGGAGGGGCCGACGCCGCAGATGGCCACGTAGGTGGCGAGGCCCACGCCGAGCCGCTTGCCGCGGGTGCGGGCCTCGGCCTTGCGGGCGGGCATGTCGGCGTAGCCCGACAGCTCCATCGCCTTGTCGAAGTTCAGCTCGTAGTCCCCGGAGTCGTACGTCCAGCCGAGGCCGTTGTCGTACGGGAACTTCTCCTTCGGCACCAGGTTCTTGCGCCGGACGACCGCCGGGTCCATGCCGATCTCCGAGGCGTACCGGTCGACGAGCCGTTCCATCAGGAAGGCGGCCTCCGCGCGCCCGCTGCCGCGCTGGGCGCCGAGCGAGACGGTGTTGGTGAAGGCCGCGTACACCTCGCAGAAGGCTGCGGGGATCTCGTACATGCCGCTGATGGAGCGGCCCATCAGGGCGGTGGCGACACCGGGACCGATGGTGGAGGGGTACGCGCCGAGGTTGGCGTAGCTGGTGGCGCGCACGGCGGTGATGCGGCCGTCGCGGGTGCCGGCGAGCACCACGTGCTGGCGGTGGTCGCGGCCCTGGACGGTGGAGTTCATCAGCCCGGTGCGGGTGTCCACCCATTTGACGGGCCGGTGCAGCGCCTTGGAGAGCAGGAGGACCAGCGCCATGTCCGGGTAGAGGTAGCCCTTGGTGCCGAAGCTGCCGCCGACGGTCGGGGCGATCACCCGGAGCTTGTTGAACGGGATGCCGAGGACCAGCGCGGACAGCAGGAAGCGGTGGTTGTGCGGGCCCTGGGTGGAGGCGTAGAGCGTGTACTCGTCGGTGGCGGCGTTGTAGTCGCCGACCGCGCCGCGCGGCTCGATGGGGCTATTGATGGTGCGCTGGTTCACGAGGTCGAGCTCCACCGTGACCTCGGCCCCGGCGATGGCCGCGTCGGTGCGGTCCTTGTCGCCGCAGGTCCAGTACGCGTTCAGGTTGCCCGGTACGGCCTCGTGCAGCTGGGGCGCGCCCTCGGCGAGTGCCTCGTCGGCCCGGGTGACCACGGGCAGCGGTTCGTACTCGACGGCGATGGCGGCCAGCGCGGCGGCGGCCTGGCGCGGGGTCTCGGCGACGACCACGGCGATCGGGTCGCCGACGTGCCGGACGGCGTCGCCGGTCAGGACCGGGCGGGCGCCGGGAAGTCCGTAGGGGTGGGGCGGGAAGTGGCTCTCGACGCCGCCGGGGATCCAGATGCACGGCAGCGGCATCACGTCGGTGAAGTCGGCCGCGGTCGCCACCTTCAGCACGCCGGGCATCTGTTCGGCGGCCTTGGTCTCGATGGAGAGGATCTTCGCGTGGGCCACCGGGCTGCCGAGGATCGCCATGTGGGCGGTGCCCGGGAGGTCGATGTCGGCCACGTACGTGGCCTCGCCGCGCAGCAGCTGCGGATCCTCGCGGCTGTCCAGCGGCTGTCCGAGCACGCCCGATCCCTGGAGGGGAACCTCCCCCGTCACTGCGGTCATCTCCCTCACACCTCCTTGCCGGACGCGGTGGACGCGGGGACGGCGGCGCTCTCGCCGATCTCCTCGGGCATCTCGGCCCGGGCGGCGGTGCAGGCGCGCTGAACGCCCCGTACGACGCTGTGGTATCCGGTGCAGCGGCACAGGTTGCCGGTGAGCCACTCGCGGATCTCGGGTTCGGTGGGCGCCTCGCGGTCCGCGGTGTTCTCGACGAGTTCGCCGAGGGCCATCACCATGCCGGGGGTGCAGAACCCGCACTGGGTGCCGTGCTCCTGGCGCAGCGCCTCCTGGAGGCCGCTGAGTTCGCCGCCCCGCGTGGTGACCCCTTCGATGGTGGTCACCCGGCTGCCGGCGGCCGACGCGGTGAGGACCAGGCAGCTCTTGACCGAGCGCCCGTCGAGCTGGACGACGCAGGTGCCGCACTGGCCGGTGTCGCAGCCGACCTTGGTGCCGGTCAGCCCGAGGCCGTCGCGGAGCCGTTCCACGAGCAGTTCGTTCGGCTCGGCCGCGAACTGCTCGGGTCTTCCGTTCACGTTCAGTGAGATATCCATGCCAGCGCCTGCGCTTCCGTGAGCGGCCGGTTGTAAAGGGGCCCGCCGGGCTGCTGGAGAATTCCTCCGGCGTGCAGCGAGCCGGTGTCGACGGGGGCGAATCCCAAATCCGAGATGATTCCCGCGACGATTTCCTTCGCCTTCTCGTCGTCACCCGCCGTGAAATGGGCCAGGCGTTCGCCCCCCGCGGTGCCGGCGACGGCGAGAGTCTCGAAATGCATGGTGTTCAGGGATTTCACGACCCGGGCGCCGGGATACCAGTCCGCGACCAGTTCGCTGGAGGTGCGCCCGTCAGGATCCGCGGGTGCGCCCGCACCGCTGAACGTGTTCGTGGCGTCCACCAGCACCTTGTCCTGCACGGCCGCGGACGGGAGGAGTCCGCGGACGCTCGCGTGGGGCACCATCAGCACCAGCAGGTCGGCCCGGTCGGCGACCTCGGCGGGGTGCGCCGCCGAGGCCGCCGGGCCCAGTTCGGCCAGTAAGGGGCCGATCGACTGCGGTCCACGAGCATTGGCCAGTAAGACCTCGTGCTCGGCCGCCACCAGGATCCGCGCGAGGGTGGAACCGATCCGCCCGGTGCCGATGATGCCTGTGCGCATTGCCGCTCCTACTCGGTCGCTCGGTCGTTCCGTCATTCGGCCGCCCGGTGGTTCGGTCGTCCGGCCGCTCAGTCCATGCCGATCCAGACCGACTTCGTCTGGGTGTAGCTCTCAAGGGATTCCGGTCCGCACTCGCGCCCGTATCCGGAGGCCTTGTAGCCGCCGTACGGCACGGAGGGGTCGTACTGGTTGTAGCAATTCACCCAGACCGTGCCGGCCTTGATCTGGGAGGCCACCCGGTGGGCGCGCCGCAGGTCCTTGGTGTGGACACCGGCGGCGAGGCCGTACGCGCTGTCGTTGGCGATCCGGATCGCGTCTTCCTCGGAGTCGAAGGGGATGATCGACAGGACCGGCCCGAAGATCTCCTCCTGGGCGATCCGCATGCCGTTGTCGACGCCTGTGAAGACGGTCGGCAGGAAGTAAAGGCCCTGGCTGGAGGCCCCCTCCGGGGTCCAGCCGGTTCCGCCGGTGCGCAGGAGGGCGCCTTCCTTCTCGCCGACCTCGATGTACGAGCTGACCTTGTCGAACTGGCCGCGGTGGGCCAGCGGGCCGAACAGGGTCTCCGGGTCACGCGGGTCGCCGGGCTTGAGGGCGGCGGCCCGGCGGACCAGGCGTTCGACGAGTTCGTCGTGGACGGGGCGCTGGAGCAGCAGCCGGGAGCCGGCGGTGCAGATCTCGCCCTTGTTGTAGTAGATGCCGAAGAAGGCGAGTTCCTCGGCGGCGTCCAGGTCGGCGTCGGCGAAGACGATGTTGGCGGACTTGCCGCCGAGCTCCATCGTCACCTTCTTCAAGGTGCCCGCCGACTTGCGGATGATGGACTGGCCGACGGCGGTGGAGCCGGTGAAGGCGATCTTGTCGATGCCGGGGTGGTCGGTCAGGGTCTCGCCGAGCTCCACGCCGGGACCGGTGATCACGTTCAGCACGCCGTCGGGGATCTCCGCCTCCTGGAAGAGCTCGGCGATCTTCAGCGCGGTGAGCGGGGTGGCCGGGGAGGGTTTGTGGACGACCGTGTTGCCCGCCGCCAGCGCCGGTGCGATCTTCGTCATCGACAGCAGCAGCGGGAAGTTGAACGGGGTGATCGCGCAGACCACGCCCAGCGGCTCGCGCAGGGTGTACGCGAGCTGCCCTCCGGCCGGGGCCCGCGAGGAGCCGTCGACCCGGGTCACGGCGCCGGCGTAGTAGTGCATGAGCTGGGCGGCCATGGGGGCGTCGACCGTACTGGAGAAGGCGAACGGCTTGCCCATGTCCACCGTCTCCAGAAGGGCGATCTCCTCCAGGTCGCGCTCGATGAGCTCACCGACCCGGTTCAGCCGCAGCGCGCGCTCCTGGGCGGACAGTCTGCTCCAGGGACCCTCCTCGTACGCCCGGCGGGCGGCGGCCACGGCCGCGTCCGCGTCGGCGGCGGTGGCCTGGGCCACCGGTACGATCTCCTGACCGTCCACAGGGCTGATGTCCGGCTCGGTACGGCCGTCCTGGGCCGGAACCCAGGTGCCGCCGATGAACAGCTTCCCGGGGTTGGCCAAGGGCTGGTCGCTGAGCGCGCGCTTGGTCATGGCTGCCTTCCGGTGTCGGATTCGGGGGCGTTCTAGCCCTTGGCGAGCTGTGTCAGGAACGTCTCGGCAAGGGCCTTGGAGGAGTACGGGTTCTGGCCGGTGGTGAGCCTTCGGTCGACGACCACGTGCGAGTCCCAGATCTTCTCGGCCTTCTCGTAGCGCGCGCCGAGGCGGGTGAGCTCGGCCTCAAGGATCAGCGGGAGGCGGCCGGCCATGTTCGTGACCATCTCCTCGCTGTGCGAGAACGCCGTCATCCGGTAGCCCTCGAACGGCCAGCGGCCTTCGCCGTCGCGCAGCGCGAGCAGGGAGGTGTGGCCGTGGCAGACGGTGGCGAGCGGCTTGTCCTGGGCGATGGCCCAGCGCAGGACCTGCGCGAGTTCGTCGGAGTGGGGCAGGTCTCCGATCGCGCCGTGGCCGCCGCTGACGTAGATGCCGTCGTACTCGGCGATGTCCTTCTCGCCCAGGGACTCCAGGGCGATGGGGTGGGTGAGCTGGGGGGTGCTCTCGATGACTCTCACGTACTCGGCGGCGTTGGCCGCGTCCTCGTCCGGCGAGCCCTGGGGGCGGACCCACTGGAGGAACTTGGGGTCGATGCTGGTCTGGTCGACCGTGGGGGCCTGGCCCCCTATCGTCGCCACGTCCACGGTGTGGCCTGCGGCCTTGAAGAGGGTGTAGGGAACGACGAATTCCTCGGCCCAGAATCCCGAAGGATGCTGTTCCCCGTCCAACAGATGGAGCGTTGCCTTGGCCGTCATGACGACGAGAATCTTCATGACTGTTCTCCTTGTTCTGGAATCGCTGCCGATTCAACACGCCCCCTGCAGGGGGCGTAAGGGGGGAGCGTCAGGCGCGCGATACTTCGTGAGGTGCGTCCAACGCGGAGATGATGGTGCGGAATTCACCGACCAGTGGGTGGTCGGGATGGGCTTCGGCGAATATGCGCTCGCCGTACAGGGCCGCCATTTCCGGGACATAAGGAAGGATTCCGGCCAGGGGGGCGCCGTACACCTCCTCGGCACGGCGGCGGACCTGTTCGCCGTCGACGCCCTCGGGGGCCATGCTCATGACCAGAGCCCGCCGGCAGGCCAGCCGCCCGGCCAGGGCGATGGTCTCCTCGACCCCGGACAGGTCGATCCGGTCGGCCCGGGCCATGATCATCAGTACGTCGGCGCTCGCCATGGCGGTCACCGACTCGTTGTTCAGCCCGGCGTGCGTGTCGAGCAGCAGCACGTCGAGCCCGTAGTGCCCGGCCAGCCGGTCGAAGCCCTCCGGCAGCAGCCCCACGTCGTAGCCGCTCGTCATGAGCTCGCGCAGGGCCGCGGTCCCGGTCCGGGCCGGTACGACGTACAGCCCGGGCACGGCGACCTGCTGGGCCGTGGCTTCGATCTCGCAGCGTCCGAGCAGGTAGTCGGCCAGGGAGGGACCCGGGCCGAGCCGGAAGAGCAGGTCCAGGGTGGGCGACTGGATGTCCGTGTCGACCACCCCCACCCGGCGCCCCTGACCCGCGATGAGCAGGGCGAGGTTCGCCAGTACCGAGGACTTTCCGGTCCCGCCGCGGTGCGAGTGCACCACGATGGTCCGGGTCATCTAGGCCACCACCCGGTCACCGGTACCGTCCGCGTGCGGCCCCCGCGCCGCACGTGGCCGGTGCAGGGCCAGCATCGTGACGTCGTCGTGCTGTTCGGCGCTCCCGGTGTGCTCCCGTACCGCGGTGTCCATCCGGTCGACCACCTCCCTGCCGCTCACCGGGGGGCCGGCGAGCAGCTCCAGCATCCGCTCGTCACCGAGGAAGCTGCCGCTGGGGCAGCGGGCCTCCGGCACTCCGTCGGTGAACACGAACAGGGTGTCGCCGGGGTCCAGTTGTGCGTAGCCGAGCGTGTACACGCAGTCCGGCAGCACCCCGACGGCGGGACCGGTGACCTCCAGGGCGAGCGGGTCGCCGCCCTCGGCGCGCAGCAGCAGCGGCGCGTTGTGACCCCCGTTGATGTACACGAGGCTGCCGGTCAGCGGGTCGAGCACGCCGAAGAACAGGGTGGCGAAGTAGCCCTGCCTCAGGTGGTTGCGGGTCAGGTAGCCGTTGGTGGCGGTGACCGCGTTGAGCAGGGGTGTCGCGCCGACCACCGGGATCCGCCGGCTGCCTCCCGCCCGTCCCGCGGCCACCAGGTGTTGCAGTCCGCTGTTCTCCGCGGTGTGCCGCAGCAGTGAGCGGATCAGCGCCATGAACAGTGCGGCGCCGACCCCCTTGTCACAGACGTCGGCGACGACGAAGGCGAGGCGGCGGCCGCGGGAGATCTCGAAGACGTCGTAGAAGTCGCCCGCGACCTGCCGGGCGGGCCGGAACCGGACGTCGATCTCCCAGCCTTCGGGGACCGGCAGCGATTCGGGCAGGAAGCCGGCCTGGATCTCCCGACCGATCTCCAGCTCCTTCTCGTAGCCCATGAGTTCGGCGCGGGCATCGGCTTCGCGCAGGGTGCGGCCGAGTCCGGCGCGCTCCGAGCAGGTGTTCAGCCGGGCCCTGACGAGCGTGGGCAGGAAGGGCGGTACGAGGTAGTCGTGGCCCAGCCGGACGTGTTCCTCCAGGGCGGCGAACTCCGTCGCCGTCCAGACGACCACGATGGGTGCCCCGGCCCAGCGGCGCAGCCGCCGTACCGCGAGGCGCACCGACTCGCCGTCGGCCTCGGCCGGGGCGAGCAGTACGTCGGCGACGGGTAGCCCGTCCAGCGGGCCGTTGCGCAGCTCGCTCAGCGTGCGGGCGACGAGTTTCGCGTCCATCGACCGCAGTGCGTCGAGCAGTTCGAGCGGCGGCGGAGGGTACTCGTCGAGGATGATCACGGTCGTGGAGGGCATGGGTCCGTCCCCTCGGCGTTCACAGTCAGCGTGCTGATGTTGCGGCCGTCCCTGCGTTCGTAGCTGAACTCGTCCACGCTGGTCAGCGCCAGGTGGATGCCGAGTCCGCCGACCCTGCGCCGCTCGGGAGGAGTCCCGGGGGCGGGGGGCAGGCAGCCCCCGACCGGGTCGAAGGCCGGCGCGGAGTCCGCTATGGAGATCTGCACCCGGCCGGGACCGGAGCGGCCGCGGACGGTGATCCGCCCGTCGCCGCCCCGGTACCCGTGCATCACGACGTTCGTGGCCAGCTCGTCCACGGCCAGCCGGATCCGGTACGCGGGGCCCTTGCCCAGGCCCGCCCGGCCGGCCAGCTGCAGGACGAACGAGGCGATGTCGCCCAGTGCTCCCAGGGTGGCGGGCACCTCCAGCTCGGCGGGCGTCCTCGCCAGTTCGACCATCTCACTCATGCGATTCACTCATCGGAGAGCACGATGCTGCGGTCGAGCCCGGCCGTCCGGATGGTCCGGGACACGGGCTCGATCGCGCCGACCACCTTGATGGTCACGTGGTTCGCCACCTTCTGCTGGGCGAAGACCAGGGACCGCAGTCCGGCGCTGGCCATGTAGCCGACACCGGCCATCCTGATCTCGACCGTGCCGGTGCCGTGCCCGGCGGCCTTCTCGATGGTCTGGTGGAAGTCCGGCGCGGTCTTGGCGTCCAGCTCTCCCGCCAGCTCGATCACGGTGGTGTCGCCCTCGATGCTCAGGGACACGGAAAGCGGCATGTCAGGTCTCCTTCGGCCGTTCGATTGGAGCGTTCGGTCAGGGCATGTGCGGCTAGAGCTCGGGATCGGGCGTCCGGCCGACCAGGATCACGACCGAGCGCGGACCGATCAGGTACTTCCCGGCGTTCTCCAGCTCGGCCTCACCGCCCGGGGTGCGGATGTCGTGCGGGGCCTCGGCCCCCGTGTCCGCGAAGAGGTGCCAGCTGCGCCCGTGCGGCAGCGCGGGCAGCTCCAGGTCGTGCGACTCCCAGTGCGAGTTCATGGCCACGTACACCACGTCGTCGTCCCCGGTGCCGCAGCGGGCCACCGCCAGCAGCCGGCTCTCCGCCGACCAGTCGGGCTGCCAGGCGCGCTCGCCGTGCCAGCTGATGTCCGGCAGTCCGAGGCTCTCGCGGACCTGGCCGGTGGGGTGGGAGGTGGAGCGCAGTTCGCGGTGGTGCCCGCGGAAGGCGATCATCTCCCGGGTGAAACGGAGCAGTTCGGCGTTCTCGTCGACCTGGTCCCAGTCGAACCAGGACAGCTCGTTGTCCTGGCAGTACGTGTTGTTGTTGCCCTGCTGGGTGCGGGCGACCTCGTCGCCCGACAGCAGCATCGGGATGCCCTGGCTGGTCATGAGGATGGCCAGGGCGTTCTTCATCTGGCGCGTCCGCAGCCGGTTGACCTCGGGGTCGTCGGTCGGCCCCTCGGCCCCGCAGTTCCAGCTGGCGTTGTCGTTGCCGCCGTCGTTGTTGCCCTCGCCGTTCGCCTCGTTGTGCTTGTCGTTGTACGAGACGAGGTCGGCCAGGGTGAAACCGTCGTGGGCGGTGAGGAAGTTGACCGAGGCGGAGGTGCCGCGGGTGGAGTACAGGTCGGGCGAGCCCGCGATGCGGGTGGCCAGCTCCCCGGTCACCCCGGGGTCGCCCTTGAGGAAGCTGCGGACGGTGTCGCGGTACTTCCCGTTCCACTCCGCCCAGCGGCCGTACGCCGGGAAGTTGCCGACCTCGTAGAGGCCGCCGGCGTCCCAGGCTTCGGCGATGAGCTTGGTGTGCCGAAGGACGGGGTCGTACGCGAGCAGCTCCAGCAGCGGCGGGTTGGGCAGCGGAGTGCCGTCCAGGGCCCGGCCGAGGATGGCCGCGAGGTCGAAGCGGAAGCCGTCGATGTGGTAGTCGGCGACCCAGTGGCGCAGGCAGTCGAGCACGTAGTTGCGCACGACGGGGTGGTTGCAGTTGACCGTGTTGCCCGTGCCGCTGAAGTTGAAGTAGTACCCCTCGGGCGTGAGCATGTAGTACGTGGCGTTGTCGAGCCCCTTGAAGGAGATCGTCGGGCCCTGCTCGTTGCCCTCGGCGGTGTGGTTGAAGACGACGTCGAGGATGACCTCGATGCCGGCCGCGTGCAGGTCCTTGATCAGTGTGCGGAACTCGTCGCCCTGCATCCCGTAGCGTCCGGTGGCCGCGTAGCCGGCCTTGGGCGCGAAGAACGAGACGGTGTTGTAGCCCCAGTAGTCGAAGAGCCGCTCGCCCGTCTCCGGGTTGGTCCGCGGGTTGTCGCTCTCGTCGAACTCGAACACCGGGAGCAGTTCGATGCAGTTGATCCCGAGTTCCTTGAGGTACGGGATCTTCTCCCGCAGCCCCGCGAACGTGCCGGGGGCGGTGACCTGTGAGGAGGGATGCCGGGTGAAGCCGCGCACGTGGGTCTCGTACACGACGAGGTCCTCGGCGGGCAGCCGCAGCGGCGTGTCGTCGCCCCAGTCGAAGTCCTGGAGGCACACACGCGAGCGGTACTGGTAGCCGCGGCTGCGGTCCGGCTCCACGCCCCACACGTCGCGGCCCGCGATCAGCCGGGCGTACGGGTCGGAGAGGATCTGCCGGGCGTCGAAGCGGTGGCCGGTGACCGGGTCGTAGGGGCCGTCGGCCCGGTACCCGTACTCGATGTTCTCGTGGTCGAGGCCGAAGACCGTCATGGCGAAGACGCTGCCGGTGCGGAACTCCTCGGGGAATTCCAGCTCGGCCATCGGCTCGGGCTCTCCGCGCTTGAAGATGACCAGGGTCATGGAGGTCGCCTGGTCGGAGAAGACGGAGAAGCTGACCCCGCCGGGGACCACGTTGGCCCCGAAGGGGAACGGTTTGCCGGCGCGGACGCGGTACCCGCCCACTTCGTGGGTCGGGTACGCGTCGACGCGCAGGACCTGCTCGGACTGGGCCTCGGTCATCGTGCGACCACACCGGCGACAGAAGCGGCCTTCGCGGTCGGCCTCGGCTTGGACTTGGACTTGGCCTCGGCGGCCGCCGCCTCGCCCGTCGCGAAGAAGTCGAGGAAGCCGGTGGCCGACATGACGAACCGGACTTCCTCGCTCACCCCGTACAGGGTGACCGCGACCCCGGCGTGCTGGGCCTCGCGGTAGACGACGAGCAGGGTGCGCAGGCCCGCGCTGGACACGTACGTGACGGCCGTGAGGTCGATGCGCAGCGGCTTGCCCTCGCGGACCAGCGGCAGCAGGGCCTGCAACAGCTGTCCGGAGGTCTCACTGTTGATCTCGCCGGTGGCGACGAGGACGGTACCGCCCTTGTTGCGGCGTTCCTTGACGTTCAGAGACATTGCTTTCCCCTCTTGTCGGGGCGCCCCCCGTTGAGCGCTATGAAGTCACCGGGCGCAGCCGGACCTTGACCTTGACCCGCCCCTGGACGTCGGGCAGCCGGACGGTGAGGCCGTCGGCGTCGAAGTCCCGGTACGGCTTCTCGTCGATCTCGACGGCCGCGATCTGCACCGATCCCGCGGGCAGCAGGTCGGGCGAGACGCGCAGCACGCGGTCGGGCAGGTTGGTCGGGTCGGGCTTGAAGTGGAAGTCCATCTCCCGCCCGTTGATGAGCAGGTTGTTGTAGACGGCGGACAGGTAGCAGAGCTCCGCCGAGTGGTACATGGACATCGAGTGGCTGCCCTTGAGCCGCTCCGTGCCGAGCAGGTACGGCGTACCGCTGGCGAGCACGTTGAAGTAGACGGCTCCCTCGTCGTGGTCGAGGAAGAAGGTGTTGTAGAAGGCCTCAGCCTGCCGGGCCTCGCGCAGGAAGGCGTCGCCGCCGACGGTGCCGTTCAGGATGAGGTAGGCGAGGATCGCCTGCTCCTGCTGCCACCAGGCCTTGCGGTCGTGCCAGGCGAAACGATACGTCTCCTGGCCGTCCTTACTGGTGGACTTGATGCGCTCGACGACGTCGTACCAGCCGCCGCGCTGCACGTCGCTGCCGACGGCCGGCATGATCTCGCCGATCTTGCGGGCGAGCTCCTCGTAGGCCGGCTTCGGCTTCAGCGAGTTCATCCGCATCAGGTTCCAGGCGATCTTCAGGTTGTGCCCGACGACCGCGCGGTTCTGCTGCCAGCTGTGCGCGGTGTCGTGCGACCAGTCGCGGAAGAAGCGCTCCTGGACGAAGGGGCTGTTCTTGTAGTCCGGGAACTTGTCCGCGATGGTGTCGAAGGTGTACTCCAGGAAATCGGCGTACCTCTGCTCGCCGGTCGCCAGGTACAGGTTGATCAGGTACGCGGGTGCGTGGTCGCCGACCGAGTTCCAGTTCTTGCGCTCGGCGTTCTCCCCGAGGGACTCGTGGTCCGCGCTGAACAGGATCGGGTCGATGTGCGAGTAGTAGCCGCCCTGCTCCTCGTCCTTGAAGAACTTGTCGAACAGCCGGATCGTGGCGTCCGCGTCGTTCTTGATCCGGATGTCGCCGGTGACCCGGTAGGTCTGGATCGGGCCGGCCAGCGCGTAGATCTGCTCGTACATCGGGATCGCGTCGTAGTCGTCGGAGAACTCCGAGGTGAACAGCTTGCGCTCGCTGTCCCCGTCGACGCTGATGCCGTGGTACCAGAAGACCACGTCCTCCTCGCTGTCCACGACCCGCATGTGCTTGCGCAGGTACTCGGTGCCGCGTTCGGCGACCTCCAGGTACTCGTCCTTGCCGGTCAGCAGATAGGCCGAGGCCATGCCGTAGACCAGCCGGGAGATCGTGTCGGTCTCCTGGACGTGACTGGCGGTCTTGTCACCGCCGAGCCGGATCTCGGTGCGGTACTCGGTGAAGTCCACCGGGCCCTCGCCGAACTGCGCCCGCTTGTAGAAGTCGGCCAGCGACTCGATCTGCTTGACCCACCAGCTGGGCTCCTCGAACCGGTAGTCCTCGGCGCCGCGGCCCAGGAACACCAGGCGCTTGGCGTCGAAACGCCCGCCGCGCTCCGGGTAGTGGACGCCGTAGACGAAGAGGAACCGGCCCGGGGAAAGCATCTCGTCGATGTGCCCGGAGGCGTCGATGTACGGCTCGTCCAGGTTGCGGACGAGCTCGGCACTCGGGTCGCCGGCGAGGGAGACGTCGAACTCGCGGCCGTCCGAGGTCTTCAGCCGCAGCAGGCGGGACTCGGAGTCGAAACGGCCGACGTAGCCGGCGATGGTGTCGGAGAAGGAGAAGCTCACGGCGTCCGCCATGTCATGCACCGTCCTTGTCGTGTGAGCGGTCGTCCTCGAATCCCTGACTGACCTCGACGATCACCCCGTCGGGATCGCGGACCCACACGGTCCGCCAGCCACAGATGAAGTCGTCGAAGTCCAGCGGCCCCAGGGTCACTTCGGCCGCGTCGCCCAGCTCGGCCAGGAACGCGTCCACGCTGTCGGTCTGGAAGGCCAGGTGGCGCATCCGGCCGGGGGCCTGCGGTCCGTCTCCCCCGGCCACCGCCGGGCGGCCCGTTTCGCTGCCGGTCGCGAAGAGCTCCAGGTACGCGTCCCCGCGGCGCAGGAACACGATCTGGGCCTCCCCGAGATCGACCACCCGGGCCCGGGTGAAGCCGAAGTACCGGGTGTAGAACTCCTCGGTGGTCTTCTGGTCCGTGCAGTTCAGGCCCACGTGCGACCAGACCATGCCGGCCATCAGCCGGCCCCCCGGCCCCGCCCCGCCGCGATCAGCTCGATGATCCGGCGGGCGAAGAGGTGGTGGTGGGCACCGGTGCGACCGGTGACCAGGTCACCGTCGACCACCACGTCCTCGTTGACGTACTCGGCTCCCATGTTCCGGACGTCGCCGATGAGGTTGTTGTGGCAGACCACCTTGCGGCCCTCGATCTTGTCCGGGATCGAGGCGGCCAGCCACATGCCGTGGCAGATGATCCCCTTGAGGACCGTCGGCTCCTCGAAGGCCCGGCGCAGCAGCTCCGTGGCCGGCGCGAGGACGTCCACGTCCTCGGTGTAGCGCAGCCGGTCGGCCACCATGCCCGAGGGCACGATGATCGCCGCGTACCGGCGCAGCTCCTCGTCGCTCAGCCCCTCCAGGGACTTGTCGGCGGTGAACGGCGCCCGGTACTCGTGCCCGGAGAAGGTGATGGAGTCGTTGCCCCACAGCCGGGTCAGGAAGTCGACCTCGGCGCCCTCCTCGGCGAACCGGTGCTGGTAGTAGAAGATCTCCGGCTCGTAGAAGTCGCTCTCGACCAGGACCGCGATCCGGGTCCCGCTCAGCGCACCCTCGCGCAGCACGGCGTCAGGCACGGGACACCCCCCTCAGGAAGTCCGCCGCGCGCTCGGCGATCATCGCGATGGCGGTGTGGCAGTTGCCCGACGGGACCGCGGGCATCACGCTCGCGTCGACGACGCGCAGGTTGCGTACGCCGTGCACCCGCAGCTCGGGGTCGACGACCGAGAGGTCGTCGATGCCCATGCGGCAGGAGCCGGCCTGGTGGTGGTAGCTCTCCGACTTCTGCTTCGCGAAGGTCCGCAGGTCCTCGTCGCCGTCGTGACCGGGACCGGGCTGGAGCTCCTGCTTGTACCAGGGCGAGAAGGCCGAGGTCGCGAAGATCTCCCGGGCCAGTTTGATGCCCTGCACCATCCGCTCCAGGTCCCACCGGTCGCCCAGGTAGTTCGGGTTGATCAGCGGGTGGGCCAGCGGATCGGCGCTGGCGAGCTTGATCCAGCCGCGCGAAACGGGCCGCACGACGCCGGGCAGGATGCTCACCGTGTTCGGGTGGTCCTTGCCGACGATCACGTCGAACGGCACGTGGACGAAGGCGATCTGCAGGTCGGGGGCGGGCAGACCCGGCTGCGAGGACAGGAACAGAGCGCTCTCCGACAGGTTCTGCGCCGGCGGCGGGAGTTCCTGGGTGACCTCGGCCATCAGCCCGGTCAGGACGTGGTTGTGGAAGTTCTCGCCGACGCCGGGCAGCGCCGCGGTGACCTCGATGCCGTGCTCGCGCAGCTGCTCCGGCGCGCCGATGCCGGAGAGCAGCAGCAGCTTCGGGGACTCGATCGCCCCGGCCGCCACGATCACCTCGCGGCGGGCCCGTACGGAGTGCGGACCGGGCTCGGCGGGGGCGCTGCGGCCGTCGCGCACGATCCGGCCGGGGAACTCGGCGGGCGGCGCCAACTGCACGTACTCCACGCCCGTGCAGGTGTCGCCGTCGAAGAGCAGCCGGGTGCTCTGGGCGCTGGTGCGCAGCGTCAGGTTGGGGCGCTCCAGGGCCGGCTCCAGGTAGGCGGCGAGGGTGCCCTGGCGGCGGCCGTCGGCCACGTCGATGTGGTGCCAGCCGGTGCCGAAGAGGCCGCGCCGGGGCCCGTCGGTGTTGAAGTCGGCGATCTCCTGGTGGCCGAGCTCGACGGCCGCGTCGATGAAGGCGCGGGAGACCGGGTTGGGGCCGTGCTGCCCGGCGTTGGTGATGCGCTGCGGGCCGCGGGTCCCGGTGGTGGGTGCGGTGACGTCCTCCTGGCCCTCCAGGAGCGCGAAGTACGGCAGGACGTCCTCGTACGCCCAGCCGGCCGCCCCCTGGTAGGCCCAGTTGTCGAAGTCCGAGGCGTGGCCCCGGATGTGCATCATGATGTACAGGTTGCTGCTGCCCCCGGGGGCCTTGCCGCGCGGTTCGTACGTGCGGCGTCCGTCGAGCCCGGGCTGCGGGACGCTGGTGTAGCCCCAGTCGACGGGCCCGCCGAGCAGCTTGTACCAGGAGGACGGGTCGTCCACCTCGGGCGGGATGCGGTTGCCGCCCGCCTCCAGGACCAGGACGGAGACGTCCGGGTCCGCGGAGAGCCGGTTCGCGAGGACGCTGCCCGCGGTGCCGGATCCCACGATGACGTAGTCGTACTCTTCTCTCTCGGCGTTCGCCACGAGTCGGCCCCCCTCAGCCCTGGCCCAGCACCTGGAAGGGAACGGTGTCGTGGTAGTTCGCCATGTAGGCGATCTTTCCGTCCACGATCCGGAAGAAGTTCATGACCTCGGCCTCGATCGCCTCGCCGGAGGTGCTGACGGCGCTGAGGTGGGAGACGGCCGCGGCCTTCTCCCCGTCGACGAGGAAGTGCACGGGCTCGTTCCGGAAGACCCGGTACATCGTCCCCATGCCCTTCATCATCGAGCGCAGGACCTCCAGGCCCTCGATGTGTCCGGCGAGCTGCTCGTCCATGACCTGGTCGTCGGCGAACAGGTCGCACCAGCGGTCCCAGTCCCCGGCGTTGGCGTACTCGTAGTACTTCTCAAGGATCTTTCGTGCGTCCAGGGCGCTCATCGCGCTCCTCCCCCTATCGGTCCCGGCGGGTTCCGTCCGGCGCGAACGGCGCCCAGAACTGGCTGAAGGCGGTCGCCGAGTCCCCGAAGAGCCCGTCGCGGCCCTCGATGATCCGGCCGTCCCGCCACCGCATGAAGTGGAAGACGGGGTAGTCCATCCGCTCGTACGGGGACCGGCTCGCCCCGTCCGCCCCGTCGCGCACGGCGACGTTGCGGCACACGTCGGCGCTGCAGCCCTCGCCGACGAGGACGGACTGGATGTCCATGCGGAAGGTGCCGCCCGTGAGCTTGTGCGTCTGCCCCATCAGCTCCAGGAAGGCGTCCAGGCTCTCGTACCAGCCGGCCAGCGGGTGGTTGCCCGGCACCAGCCAGCGCAGGTCCTCGGAGTAGTACTCCAGGATGCGGGCGCGGTCGCCGGAGCCGAGGGCGGCGTAGGCCGCCTCGACCCGCTCCCGTGTCACTTCGGTCATCGTCGCTTCTCCTTCGCCGGCGCTCAGAGCGAGGCGGAACCGGGCATCGGAGCCAGGTCGTTGACGGTGTACTGCTTGATCAGCGGCCCGTCGGGACCGGCCACGACCGTCCAGGTCTGGTCGGCGTCGAAGCCGAGCCACTGGCTGCGGGCGGCCGGCGGGTCCCAGATCTTGGCCTGCCAGTTGACGAGGACCCGGACGATCGCCCGGTCGCCCTCGATGGCGGGCTCCACCTTCGTGACGGTGTGGACCTCGTCGAAGAAGCGGTTCGTGACCGCCGTGTACCAGCGGCCGAAGCCCTGGTGTCCGAGGAAGGTGTCCTCGGGGACCTTGAACTCCAGGTCCTCGGTGATGAGGGCGAGCACCTGGTCCTGCGGCAGGTGCTGGTCCAGGGCTACGTACCAGTTCTCCGCGAAGGTGCGGATCGCGTCCTCGGTCAGCCGCTCGGCGGGCATGCGGTCTCCTCCTGTCCGTGGTGGTGTGCGGTGCGGTGGTTCAGATCTGTACGTCGACGAGGAACGGTCCGGGGTGCTCCAGCATCCGGGCCACCGCGGCGGCCGCCTCGTCCGGCTTCTCCACCCGCGTCCCCCCGGCGCCCAGCGCCCGCGCCAACCCGGCGAAGTCGATCTCGGGGTGGGAGAGGTCGAAGGAACCCGGAAAGCCGTGCTGCGGGATGTCCCGCTCCCGCCAGTACTGGGCGATGTTGTCGTCCAGCAGCCGGTACTTGCGGTTGTTGCAGACCACGAACTTGGCGTCGATGCCGTGCCGGACCGCGGTCCACAGCGCCTGGTACGTGTACATCGACCCGCCGTCGCCCGCGAAGCCGACGACGAGGCGGTCCGGACGGGCCAGCTTGGCCCCCACCGCCCCCGGGAAGCCCACGCCGAGCGAACCGCCCCGGGTGAGGTGGTAGTCGCCCGGCCGCTCGGGCGGCAGGTACCGGGTGACCAGCGGGGAGGTGGTCAGCGCCTCGTCGAAGACGATCAGGTCCCCGCCGGTCCGCTCGGCCAGCGTCCGCAGGAAGACGGCCATCGGCGTGCCGTCCTGATCGGCCTCCGCCGACCGGGCGGCCAGCGCCCGCTCCCGGCTGCGGGCGTCGAGCCGGGCGGCCGCGGCCGCCCGCCGCTGCGGGGTCAGCAGGCGTTCGAGTACGCCGGCCAGCGCGCGCAGCGCCTGCTTGGGGTCGGCCGCCAGGCCCAGGTCCACCGGGTGGTTCTTGGCGATCTCGTACGCGTTCAGGTCGATGTGGACGACCTTGGCGCCGGCCCGGAACGGGCTCTCCAGCTCGGGGAACACCTCCGGGAAGACATAGGTGCCGACGATCAGCACCCCGTCCGCTCCGGCGACGAGTTCCCTGCTGTGCGGGCCGAACATGTGGCCCGTCTGGCCGCGGCGCAGCGGGTGCGAGGCAGCGATGTTCACCTCGGAGGAGTCCACCTCGTACACGTCGGCGCCCAGCAGCTCGGCGACGGCGACGAGCTCGCGCTGGGCACCGGAGAGCGAGACACCGTCCCCGACCAGGACCACGGGCCGCTCCGCGGAGGCCAGCAGTTCGGCCGCCCGCCCCACCGAAGCCGGTGAGGGCGCCACGTCAGTGAGCGGCACCGCGGCGGGCAGGACGGGCTCGGAGTTCAGCTCGTCCAGCACGTCCATCGGCAGCGCCACGAAGACCGGGCCGCGCGGCGGGGTCAGGGCGATCTTGACCGCCCGGCGAATGGTGCGCAGCACGGAGTGCCGGTCGGTGACCCGGGTCGCGTACTTCGTCACCGGCTTGGCCATCGCCACCAGGTCGGACGCCATCTGCGCGTCCATGGCGTCGTAGCGGACCCCGGCGTCCCCGGCGACCACGACGAGCGGGGTGTGGCCGCGCAGGGACTGGTAGAGCATCCCGATGCCGTTGCCCAGCCCCACCCCTGAGTGGAGCTGGAGCAGGGCCGCGCCGCCGGTGGCCCGGGCGTAGCCGTCGGCGATGCCGGCGGCCACGGTCTCCTGGAGGGCGAGGACGTAGTGGAAGTCGTCCGCCGCGTCCACCGCGTCGAGGAATCCCTGTTCCACCGTCCCCGGATTTCCGAACATCACATTCAGGCCGTCGGCCTTGAACTGCTCGATCAGCCTTTCCCGTCCGGGAGTGGCTCCGGAATTCATCGAACTCCCCCTCATTCTCACGGGATTTCGGATCACCACCCGTAGCGGGTGAGGCCTTCCTCCAGGACTTCCACGATCTTCTGCCCCGTGAGATACGAATCGGGGGTGGAGCGGCCGGTCACGAACGGGAAGTCGACGATCACCGAAAGCGGGTGGCCGAAGTTCCCGTGGTACGCCCCGCTCGGGCCGGTCGCATCGCGCAGGATGTACTCCAGCGGGTACGGCGGCGGGCCCATGTTGAAGTCGGTACCGAGGAACCCGGTGCCGTCCTTGTAGTCGTACTCCTTGCAGTGCCCGGTCACGTGCTTGCCCCAGATGATGCTCTTGCGGTCGCCCCAGTCGCGGGCGAAGGCCAGGCAGGCCACGCCGTAGCACTCGGCCGCCACGACCTTGCCGGCCTTCTTGAAGGCGAGGATCAGGGCGTGCACGCGCTCGTTGTTGGCGAGGTCGACGATGGGCCCGCTGCCGCCGACGATCAGGATCGCGTCGTAGCCGGCGATGTCCGACTCCAGCTTGTCCAGATCGCGGTGGTACTGCTCAAGCTTGGGCAGGTAGCCCTCGTCGCTCGTGTACGGCCGCTCCGGGACCCACGCCTCGATGTCGAGCGGCGAGTCCAGCCGGCTCGACTGCTCGAACTCCCGCCCCAGCCGGGCGTTCTCCTCGGTGGTGACCGAGCGTCCCAGTGGAGGGTCGATGAAGTTCGCGTCGAGGCTCGGCGGAAGAGCGTGCGCACGCTTTCCGGTCGGCGTGGCGAATACGACTTCGTAGCCCCGCTCATCGAACTTCGACACGGGGCCTATCAGTTCTTCGGCCCAGTAACCGTGTTCGGAGACAATGACCAGAATCTTTCTGCTCACGGATTCCTCCAGGCGCCGCCTGTTGTCGTTGGCGTCCACCACACTGCTTGTGCCCGAGGCCCCCGTCAAAGCGCCGGTATGCGACTTCGTGAGGTAGGCGGGCAGGTCGCAGGGGCACCTCAGGTAGTCACTTCCGGAGGTCATGAAGTAGCCGCGAGACTTCCTGACTTCGGCCGAATCGCTGAACCATTACGGGGGCACCGACCTATGGTCTGGACGCGCCGTGAATCCAGGGGTGCGCGAAGGATCGAGGAGAGGGACGGGGCCGATGACGACAGACCTGTTGTGCACACACATCGATCAGATACGTCCGGTGAAGCCGGGCACCGAGGGCTGCGAGGAGTGCCTGGTGCTCGGCGACACCTGGGTGCACCTGAGAATGTGCCTGAGCTGCGGGCACGTCGGATGCTGCGACTCCTCCAAGAACCGCCACGCCACCAAGCACTACCGCACCACCGAGCACCCCATCGCCGCCTCGCACGAACCCGGCGAGACCTGGGCCTGGTGCTACGCCGACAAGCTGATGCTGGACGCGGCATGAGCGCGGCCCCGGAGAGCGCCACCGCCCCCGCCACGACGGCCGCGGCCGCCGAGCGCGCGGAGAGCCGCAAGCCCGTCATCCTGGCCGTGGACGACGATCCGCAGGTGCTGCGGGCCGTCCGCCGCGACCTGCGCAGCGCCTACGGCGACCGCTACCGGGTGCTCGGCGCGTCCTCGGCCGCCGACGCTCTCAAGATCCTGGACTCCCTCGACGAGCGCGGCCACGACCCGGCGCTGTTCCTCGTGGACCAGCGGATGCCCGACGTGACCGGCGTCGAGTTCCTGCTGGAGGCCGTCAGCCGCTTCCCGGACGCCCGCCGCGTGCTGCTCACGGCGTACGCGGAGACGGACGCGGCGATCACCGCCATCAACCGGGTCCGGCTGGACTACTACCTGCTCAAGCCGTGGGACCCGCCGCACGAGCGGCTCTTCCCCGTCCTGGACGACCTGCTCTCCGACTGGCTGGCCACCTACCGTCCCGCGTACGACGGCATCATCGTCGCCGGCCACCTCGTCTCCCCCGGCACCCATGCCGTCCGGGACTTCTTCACCCGCAACGGCCAACCGTTCCGCTTCCTCAACGTCGAGCGCGACCCCGAGGCCCTGACCCTGATCGCCGCCCAGCCCGACGCGGTGCTCCCTCTCGTCCGCTTCCCGGACGGGGCGGTGCTCTCCGCGCCGTCCGACACGGAGCTCGCCCGGCGCCTCGGGCTGGCCACCACCGCCTCGCGCCCGCACTACGAGTGCGTCATCGTCGGCGCGGGCCCCGCGGGCCTGGCGGCGGGCGTCTACGCGGCCTCGGAGGGCCTGTCGACCCTGATGCTGGACTCCCGCGCCCCGGGCGGCCAGGCCGGCACCTCCAGCCTGATCGAGAACTACCTCGGCTTCCCCTCGGGCCTCTCCGGCGGCGACCTGACCCGCCGCGCCACCATCCAGGCCTCCCGGTTCGGCGCCGAGATCCTGCACCCGGTGGAAGTGGTCTCGCTGACCCGGGACGACCCGGCGAAGATCCTGACCCTGGCCGACGGCACGGAGATCAGCGCCGAGACGGTGCTGCTGACCACCGGGGTCTCGTACAACCGCCTTCAGGCCCCCGGCGCGGACCGCTTCGAGGGCGCCGGGCTCTACTACGGCGCCGCCACCACGGAGAGCTCGGCCTGCATCTCTCAGCACGTGTTCATCGTGGGCGGCGCGAACTCGGCCGGTCAGGCGGCGGTGCACTTCGCCAAGTACGCGGCCCGCGTGACCATCCTGGTCCGTGCGGAGTCCCTGGACGCGAGCATGTCCCGCTACCTGATCGACGAGATCGACCGCACCCCCAACATCGAGGTCAAGGTCCGCACGACGGTGGTCCGACTGGACGGCGAGGAGCACCTGGAAGAGCTGACCCTCCACGACGCGACGACGGGCGAGGACACACGGGTGCCGGCCCGCTTCATGTTCACCTTCATCGGCGCCCGCCCGCACACCGACTGGCTGTCCGGCATGGTCGAGCGGGACGAGTACGGCTTCGTGCTCACCGGGTCCGACCTGATCGCGAACGGCGGCGAACTCCCGGCGGAGTGGAGCCTGGAGCGCGCCCCGTACCCGCTGGAGACCAGCGTGCCCGGCGTCTTCGCGGCGGGCGACGTCCGGGCCCACTCGGTCAAGCGCGTGGCGTCGGGCGTCGGCGAGGGCGCGATGGCGGTCTCTCTCATCCACCGCTACCGGTCGATGGGCTGAGAGCGAACGCGAATCCCTTGCGATCAAGCGACTGCCGGATGCAACGTTGATTACATGATTACATCCGAGCAGAGCGAGCAGCTTCGCAAGTGGTTCGCGGACCGCCTCCCCGTGGACGTGTACGAGTCCCTGATCGACGTGGCGGTCGACCGCGAGGAGATCACGGTCGTCGGCGCCATCCCGGCGACCGAGTCGGTCAAGGAGTTCCGCGAACGCACCCGCGAACAGCGCATCGAGGTGGCGCGGGAGGCGGAGGAGCTCTACCGCCGCAAGGTCGCCTGGGCCGTCCAGTCCGGCGACGACCGCATCCTGTTCACCCACCTGGCCGTCCCGGTGATGACGCGCCTGCGCCAGCCGGAGCGCCAGGTCCTCGACACCCTTGTCGCGGGCGGCGTCGCCCGCAGCCGGGCCGACGCCCTCGCGTGGTGCGTACGCCTCGTCGGCCGCAACACGGACGAGTGGCTCACCGAACTCCGCGACTCCCTGGCCAAGGTCCAGCAGGTCCGCGCCGCGGGCCCGGACGTGTCCGACGACTCCGGGGCGGCAGACTCCCAGAAGTCTGGGTCGGAATGACGAAAGTCCTCCCCACCCGGGCATGATCACGCAAGTCTGACTGCGACCGGCACCGATCACAGGGAGAGGCACGCCCCATGACCACCACCGTCGAATACATCCGCTACCGGATCGCATTGGACGACCAGCAGGCCTTCGAGGACTCGTACCGGCAGGCCGCGGAGGCCCTGGCCGCGTCACCCGAGTGCATCGACTACGAGCTGGCCCGCTGCGAGGAGGAGAACGACCGGGAGCGCTACATCCTCCGCATCCGCTGGACCTCGGTCGACGCCCACCTCAACGGATTCCGCAAGGGCGAGCACTTCCCGGCGTTCTTCAGCGCGATCCGCCCGTACGTGAAGGCCATCGAGGAGATGCAGCACTACCGCGTCACCGACGTGGCCGGCCCCGGAAAGGCCGCACCCCAGTCATGAGCACCACACCCGGTACCACCCCCACCATCTACGAGTGGATGGGCGGAGCGGAGGCGATGAACCGCCTCACCGACGCCTTCTACGCGCACGCCCTGCAGGACGAGATCCTGGCCCCGGTCTTCGCGGGCATGGACTCGGAGCACCCCCAGCACGTCGCCGTCTGGCTGTCGGAGGTCTTCGGCGGCCCGGCGCAGTACACGGCCCACCACGGCGGCCACCAGCACATGGCCACCAAGCACCTGGGCCGCGGCATCACCGAACGACAGCGCCGCCGCTGGGTGGACCTGCTGATGGACACGGCGGACGAGGTCGGTCTCCCGACGGACCCCGAATTCCGCGCGGTGTTCGCGTACTACATCGAATGGGGCACCCGCATGGCCCTGATCTACTCGGGCCCCAACCCCCCACCGGTGGACGCGGCGAAGATCCCCGTCTGGTCCTGGGGCCAAACGCCCCCGTGGATCCCGAAGAGCTAGACCCGTACCGGGGGCAGAGCCGATCGCTCTGCCCCTCCGGGACGTTCGGCCCCTCCGGCCCCATGTGGCCCCGGCGGCGCTCGAAGCGCGGGGTTTCGGGGGCGGAGACCCGGAAACGAGGACGGGACGGGCCCGGCAAGGAACCCGTGCGGTGACCGGCTCAGCGCCGGGACGGACTCCGCGGAACATCCGGGGCCTGGGCCAGGACCACGGCCAACGCCCCTCCGTCGGCATCGCGCCAGAACGCGACGGCCTCCTCCAGGACCTCCCGCAGCGTCTCCCACTCCCCCGGCCGCGCCCCCGCGTACGACGACCACGACGTCACCACCACCAGGCGCCCCGGCGCGGCCGGCAACCACGACAGGTCGATCAGGGCATCGGCCAGCGCGTCCCAGTTCTCCCCGAACCACTCCGGCACGTCCAGCGCCGCACCCCACCGCCGCAGCAGCTCGGCCTTGCCGTGTACGCCGCCCAGGTCCACCCGCAGCGTCGTCCAGCCCGCCTCCTCGGCTCGGGCCAGCGCCGGGGCGATCGGCTGCGGATCCAGGGTCATCGCAGGACCGCCTTGAAGGTGTCGTAGTGGTCGTCCGTGTAGAAGAACTCCCCGCCCTCACCGGTCACGATCCGCCGCGCTCCGCGGTCGCGCTCACCGGGGGTGTTCACCGTGAACTCGTGGTAGTAGCCACGTTTTTGCCGCGGGAGGACCTTCTCGAAGTTCCCGAAGACGGTCCCGTCCTGCCGGTACGGGTACGGCCCGCCCTTGTCGATCAGCGCGAGCACGACCCGGGCCTGCGCCGGCAGCGCGTCGGCCCGTACGGTCGCCATGCCTTTGGCCCAGGCGGGCGCCGAGACCCGCGCCGAGGGGGACGCAGGGGCATCGGCCCCTGAACTCACTCCGGCTGCGGCGGACGGCGGCGCGGCCTTCACCCCGCCGCACCCCGTCACGCCGGCCAGCGCAACGCAAAGGAAGAGCGCCCCCACCACACACCGCAGCAACGACTGGGGCACGTCCCTGAAGATCATGCACCGATCGTGCCAAATATCCGATTCGCTCGCGAATCGCCTGGTGACGGTGGCCGAGACGGCGACGGCCTCAGAGCGCGGACATCTTGGTGTAGGGACTCAGAATTCTCTTCTGGACCGACCCGAAGTCGACCAGGACGGCGATCCCCTCCTCGATACCGACGACACGGCCGAGGCCGTGCTCGTCGTGAGAAACCCGGTCGCCGACGCTGAACTGCCGGAGCGGCGGTTCCACGGGGGCCTTGAACGGGCTGGACGGCAAATGGCGGCGAGGTACTGCGGACTTTGTCATTGAGACCAGTATGCGCCCCGCGGGCCGCCCCACGGCCCGCCGTTCGGATCTCAATTGCGGCACCATCCGCCCCGACCCTCCCGCGGCACCGTGCTGCGCGCCGCGCGCCGCCCCGGATCAGTCGTCCGGGTCGGCGCGGTCCAGCGCGGGCCGCAGCCCCGGGGCCGATTCGGTGAGCAGGTAGTCCGCGACCGCCGTGTCCGTGACCAGGCTGGTCACGAGCCCGGACCGGAGCACGGCCCCGATCGCGGAGGCCTTGCGGAGCCCGCCCGCGATGGCCACGACCTCGGGGATGCGGCGCAGCCGATCCGCCTCGACGGTGATGCAGCGCTCGCCGAGGTCCCGTCCGACACGACGCCCTTCGGAATCGAACAGGTGGGCGGACATTTCGGCCGCGACACCGAGCGAGGCGTAGTGGGCCCGCTCCTCGTCCGTCAGCATGTCGTGGACGGTCGAGATACCGGGCTCCCACGAGCCGATCGAGACCGCCGCGACGGTCACCTTGTCGAAGTACTCGAAGGCCCGGGCGATCCCCGTCTGGTTCCGCAGCGCGGCCGCGGTCGCCGGGTCGGGGAGCAGCATCGGCGCGTAGATCGGGTGCGCGTCGCCGCCCGAGACCTGGGCGGCCCGCCGTACGGCCTCCACGGACCCGCGCTCGGCCGTGCCGGCGTCGTACACGCCGGTCAGCTGTACCACGGTGCACTGCGGCAGCCGGTGCAGGGACGCGGCCATGTGGATGGTCGACCGCCCCCACGCCAGGCCCAGCACGTCACCCTCGTTGACGAGCTCGCCGAGCAGGTCGGCCGCGACCGCGCCCAGGTTCTCCGGGTCCGGCGCGTCCTCGGTCGCGTCGGCCGGGGACTCGACCACGACCGCGTGCCGGAGCCCGTACCGGGCCCGCAGCGCGTCGGAACGCTCCGCATCGAGCTCGGCGGGTACCCGGATCTCGATCCGTACGAGGTCACGCTCAAGGGCCGTCTCCAAGACCCTGGCCACCTTGAAGCGGCTCACGCCGAATTCCTCGGCGATCTGGATCTTGGACTTGCCCTCCAGGTAGAAGCGGCGGGCCATGGCCGCCGCCTGCACCAGCTCCGCGGGTCCCATCCGCAGGGCTGACCGTCCCGCCGACATTGCAGACACCGCGTTCTCCTCACTGCTGTTCACACTCTCGACTCGCCGTTCATCCTGTCAGATCCGGCGGCCGTTGATCAGCCTGGACAGCTCCCGTTCACCGAGCTGTTCACCAACCCTCGTTTCAGTGGTCACAAGCCCAGGGCGCCGCGGCGATCGCGACGTCGGCCTGCTCCCGCAAAGTACGCACGGCCGCGGACGGGTCGACCGCCCCGTAGACGGCGCTTCCCGCGACGAACACATCGGCGCCGGCCTCGGCGCACCGCTCGATGGTCGTGGCCGAGACCCCGCCGTCGACCTGGAGCCACAGCTCCAGGCCGTGCTTGGCGATGAGCTCCCGAGTACGGCGGATCTTGGGGAGCATGATGTCGAGGAAGGGCTGGCCGCCGAAGCCCGGCTCGACCGTCATGATCAGCAGCATGTCGAGCTCGGGGAGGATGTCCTCGTACTGCTCGATCGGCGTGGCCGGCTTGAGCGCCATGGACGCGCGGGCGCCCTTGGCCCGGATCTCCCGCGCGAGCCGCACGGGCGCGGCGGCGGCCTCGGCGTGAAAGGTGACCGACCCGGCTCCGGCCTCGACGTACTGCGGAGCCCACCGGTCCGGGTTCTCGATCATGAGGTGCAGGTCCAGCGGGATGTCCGTGGCGCGGCTCAGGGACTCCACGACGGGCACACCGAGGGTGAGGTTCGGGACGAAATGGTTGTCCATGACGTCGACATGCAGCCAGTCGGCCCCCTCCACGGCCTTCGCCTCCTCGGCGAGGCGGGCGAAGTCGGCGGACAGGATGCTGGGATAAATCTGAGCGGCCATGCCCCAAGCCTGCCATGCCCCCGTGCACTTCCGGCCACGACCCCGCAACTCGGGACTCTCGCAGCCATGCTTAATCGATCACGGAGAACGCTTAACTTGCCCTTCGGAATCCCCGCCGCCCGGAGCGACACCGCCGCACCACCCACCGCCGGAACGACCGGCGAGCCGGAATGCCGGGGGCGGGATCGGCGAGGTCGGCGGGGGGGCGCGGGGGCGGTCCGGGCCGAGCCACATCGGTGACGTGGACCGGGATACCGGGGGGCCGGGTCGGGGCGGGACGGTGTCGGCGGGCTGGACCGGGGGCCGGGGGGCTGTCGACTCGGAGTCGGTGACATCGCGGGATCCTGGGGGCGGGTCCGGGCCGAGCCACATCGGTGACATCGACCAGAATGCGGGGGGCCGGGTCGGGCCCGGGCGATGTCGGCGGGCTCGACCGGGGGCGGGGGCTGTCGACTCGGAGTCGGTGACATCGGGCGGGATCCTGGGGGCGGGGTCTGAGCCGAGCGGTGTCGGTGGAGTGTGCGGGGGCGTCCCGTCAGTCCACTGTCCTTCCGTGCCGTGCCGGCCCGTCAAGGGCGCTCTCTTCGTTCGCGTCGCTTCGCGATGTCGCTGCGCTCCACCCTTGACTGGCCGTCCCGTCCCGGAATGCCAAAGACTGCCGGGAAGCCCCCGAAGGATGGCCGGGGGGTTCAGTTCCAAGCCATTGCCAATCAGAGATGCTGGCCAGGGCCCCCTGCCATCCGGGGTTCCCGTCCCGGGATCACCGAGCCGGGCCGGCGACGGGGGCCCGGGGAGAAGCCATGCCCCCCATCCGGGCCCCGGACCCCCGCCCCCGCCCCTCCGTGTTACCCCGTGCGGCGGATCAGCGCCAGGTACATCGCGTCCGTTCCGTGCAGGTGCGGCCACAGCTGTACGTCCGGGCCGTCGCCGAGGGCCGGGACGCCCGCCATGTACGGCCTGGCGTCGATCAGTTCGACCGAGACCGGCGAGGCGCCCGCGCCGCGGCCCTTGATGACGTCGTCCACGACGACCCGGGTCTCGGCCAGGTGCGGGGAGCACGTCGCGTAGCCCACGACGCCGCCGATGCGGACCGCCGACAGGGCCTCGCGCAGCAGTGCGCGCTGGAGCGGTGCCAAGCCCTCCAGGTCCTCGGGGCGGCGCCGCCACCTGGCCTCGGGGCGCCGGCGCAGCGCGCCCAGACCGGAGCAGGGGACGTCCATCAGGACCCGGTCGAAGGTGCCCGGCCGCCACGGCGGCCGGGTGCCGTCGGCGGCGATGACCTGGTACGGGCCGGGGTTGCCGGCCAGGGCGCGTTCCACGAGGCGCGCCCGGTGCGGCTGCTTCTCGGAGGCCAGCAGGAACGCCCCGCGCTGGGCCGCCAGGGCGGCGAGCAGGGCGGCCTTGCCGCCGGGGCCCGCGCAGCCGTCGAGCCAGCGCTCGTCGCTGCCTTCGACCGGCGCCGCCGCCAGGGCCATCGCCACCAGCTGGCTGCCCTCGTCCTGGACGCCGGCGCGGCCCTCTCGGACGGCCTCCAGTGCGCCGGGCTCGCCGCCCTCGGCCATCCGGACGGCGTACGGCGACCAGCGCCCCGGCAGCGCCGAGTCCTCGCCGACCGCTTCGACCAGTTCCTCGGTCGTGGACCGTCCGGGCCGTGCGACCAGTGTGACTTCGGGCCGCTCGTTGTCCGCTTCGAGGAGGTCCTCGATGCCGGCCCGGCCGCCGCCGAGTGCGTCCCACAGGGCGCTGACGACCCACCTCGGGTGGGAGTGGTAGACCGCGAGGTGTTCCTCGGCGTCGTCCTCGTACGGCGGGGCGACCCGCTCCAGCCAGCCGTCGAGGTCGTGCGCGGCGATCTTGCGCAGTACGGCGTTCACGAACTTGGCGCGTCCGTCGCCGAGCACCACGCGGGCGAGCTCCACGCTGGCGGAGACCGCCGCGTGCGTGGGGATGCGGGTACCGAGCAGCTGGTGGGCGCCGAGCGAGAGCACGTCCAGGACCGGCGGGTCCACCTCCCGCAGCGGCCGGTCGATGCAGGCCTTGATGACTGCGTCGTACGTGCCTTGCCGGCGCAGCGTGCCGTACACCAGCTCGGTGGCCAGCGCGGCGTCCCGCGCCAGGAAGTTCTCGTCCTGGCGGGCCTTGCGCAGCAGCGGGGGCAGGACGAGGTTCGCGTACGCGTCGCGTTCGCCCACCGCCCGGAGCGCCTCGAAGGCGAGCATCCGGACGGGGTCCTTCTTGGGGCGGCGGTACGGCTTGGCCGGCCGCTGGCCTGCGGCGCTGCGCGGGGGACGGGACTGTTCGCTCACGTGAAAGGTGCTCCGGGTTTACGAGGTGCTGCTGTTGACTACGGGCCGGTGCCCGAACGGGTTGCCGGTACGGATCAGCCTACGACCGCGGCGCCGACCCGCTCGCCGGGAGCGATCCGCACGCCGCGCGCCCAGTCGGCGCCGCGCATCGGCTTCTTGCCCTGGGGCTGTACCCAGAGCAGTTCCACGGCGTGCGAGCCGGTGCCGACGTACACGTTGTTCTTGGCCGCGGCGAGCTCGCCGGGCGCCAGGTCGGTGCGGTCGGTGACCAGACCGACGGAGATCAGCTTGAGCCGCTCCCCGCGGAAGACGGTCCACGCGCCGGGGGCGGGGGTGCAGCCGCGCACGACGCGGTCGGCGCGCATCGCCGGGGCGTTCCAGTCGATCCGGGCGTCCTCGACGGTGATCTTGGGGGCGAGGGAGAGCCCGTCGGCGGGCTGTCCGACGGCGCGCAGGGTGCCGTCCTCGATGCCGTCCATGGTGGCGGCCAGCAGGCCGGCGCCGGCGAAGGCCAGGCGGGTCAGCAGGTCGCCGCTGGTGTCGGTGGGCCGGATCTCCTCGGTCAGGTGCCCGTAGACGGGGCCGGAGTCCAGGCCCTCCTCGATGAGGAAGGTGGAGGCGCCGGTGACCTGGTCCCCGGCCATGATCGAGTGCTGCACGGGCGCGGCGCCGCGCCAGGCGGGCAGCAGCGAGAAGTGGAGGTTGACCCAGCCGCGGCGGGGGATGTCGAGGGCGCTCTTGGGCAGCAGCGCGCCGTACGCGACGACCGGGCAGCAGTCGGGGTCGATCTCGCGCAGCCGGGCCTGGAACTCGGGGTCCCGCGGCTTCGCCGGCTTGAGGACCTCGATGCCGGCTTCCTCGGCGCGCTCGGCGACCGGGCTGGCGACGAGCCGGCGGCCGCGGCCGGCCGGTGCGTCGGGCCGGGTGACGACGGCGGCGACCTCGTGGCGCCCGGAGGCGATCAGGGCGTCCAGGGCGGGCACGGCGACCTCGGGGGTGCCTGCGAAGACGAGCTTCACTTGGGTCCTACCTCGCTATCTCGACTGTCAGCAGCACACCAGTCTATGGTCCCGGCGCCCGAGGGGGCTCCCCGGCCTGATCGGCGGGCGTCCGGACGGTACCTGGCGGTCCGTCAGGGGGCGTACGCACACACGCGCGCCTCTCGCATATGCCGACACGCCCCCGGTGCGTGACTTCCGTGCCGTTTGGCGCGTTGGTCAAGAGAGATTGACCGAAAGCCGGGCCGCGCGATGAGAACGGTGTCTGCGGCCCGATCCGCTCTTCAGCACCGGTTCGAGAGGCTTCTTCATGGCCGACCACGCCACCCACGACGCCCAAGCACGGGCCAGCCTGCACCTCCTGGTGCGGGACATCGAGCGGGTTCGCCGGCAGGTGGATGCTCTGCGTACGCTCACCGCCCAGCTCGGCAATGTGTACCGCCCGCGCCGCTCGGGTCCCTCCACGGGCTTCGTCGTCTACGGCCGGGCTCCCGCGCCCACCGTCCGCCTCGCGCAGGAGCTGCGGGACAGCGTCGAGACGCTGGTGACCGCCGCGGTGGACTTCGACCGCTCGCTCGGCTTCTCGTGGGACGCTGTGGGTTCCGCGCTCGGCGTCACCAAGCAGGCCGTGCACCGCCGGTACGGGGCCCGCCGGGCACAGGCCGCGGAGTCCGCGGAGCCGCTGGCCGAGGGCGCGAGCGCGCGGACCCTCGGGCCGCTGCCCACGGTCCCGGCGGCCCGTTCGGTGCCGCCGCAGCCGGTGCGCGAGGAGTCCCAGGCCGCGGCCGCGTCCCGCTCCGCGGCTTTCCCGGGGCCCCGCAACGGCTGACCCGCGGCCGGCCGCCGGAACGCCGACCTCCGACGGCCGAGGGGGCCCGCCCCCGTACCCAGCGCCTCCGGCGGAACGACCCGCGTGGTCGTCCCGCCGGAGGCGTTCGGCTGCGCCGGGTCAAAGCCGCCGGAAGGCCACGGGCCCCGCCCCGTCCGGCCGTGTGCGGCACGAGCCGGGTTCGTGCCCCCCCGGCGCCCCTGCCGGGCGATGGCCGGACCCCACCCCGCGCCGCCCGCGCCCGATGGCCCATGCCCGAGCCCGAGCAGGGGCCTAGCCGATGTCCGGGGGGTCGATGCGGACGCGGATCGCCTCCGCCGCCGGGACTCCGCGGGCCAGCCGGGCCGCCTGGGCCGCCTTGAGGGCGGCCGCGAGTGCGGCCCCGCTGCCGGGTGGGACGCGGACCAGGGCCCGCTCCCCCGGCGACGGCTCGCCGCGCCGCCCCGGCACCGGGACCGGGCCCAGCACCTCCGCGTCCGGTGGCAGCCCGGCGCCGGCCAGGAAGGCCTCCACCGCCTCGCCCCGGCCGGCCACGGCCGCCATCCGGGACACCGGCGGGAAGCCGAGCTGGGCCCGCTCCGCGAGCTCCCGTACCGCGTGGCCCACCGGGTCCCAGCGCACGAGGGCCTGGACCGGCCGCAGCGTCGGCTCGGCGACCACGACGACCTGCCCCTCGCCCCGGACCAGCGAGGCGGCCGCGATCCACCGGCGCAGCGCGTCCTCGCCGGCCCGCAGGTCGGGCCGGGTCAGCATCGCCCAGCCGTCCAGCAGCAGCGCCGCCGCGTACCCGGCGCCCGCCGCGACCGGCTCGGCGCCGGGGGTGCACACGACGAGCGCGGGCCGGTCGGGCACCTCGTCGAGGACGTGGTCGCGGCCGGACGTGCGGACGGGCACGGCCGGAAAGGCCCGCCCCAGCTCCTCGGCGGTCCGTCGGGCGCCCACCACCTGGGCGCGCAGCCGGAACGACCCGCACTCCTCGCAGTGCCAGGCGGTCTCCTGCCTGCCGCACCAGCCGCAGTGCAGGTCCCGCGCGTCGGGGGCCTCCAGCGGCCCGGCGCAGACCTTGCAGCGGGCGGGGGTGCGGCACCGCTCGCAGGCCAGCCGAGGTGCGTAACCGCGCCGGGGCACCTGCACGAGCACGGGCCCGGACTTCAGCCCCTCCCGTACGGTCTCCCAGGCCAGGCTCGGCAGCCGGGCGGCGCGCGCCGCCTCGTCCCGGGCCAGCAGTTCGTCGCCCACGGTCCGGATCCGGGGTGCGCAGGCCCGTACCGTCTCCCGGTCGGCGACGAGCGGACGGGCCCAGCCCGTCTCGACCAGTTGGGCGGCCTCCACGGTGCAGCTCGTGCTCCCGGCCAGGAATCCGCAGCCGTCGCCGACGGCGCGCAGCTCCAGCACCTCCCGTACGTGCGGGAACGGTGCGTTGTCGTCGCTGTGGCTGGAGTCGCCGTCGTCCCAGATCGCGACCAGCCCGAGGTCCTGTACGGGCGCGAACATCGCGGCGCGGGTGCCGATGACGGCCCGCACCGAGCCCCGGTGCACGGCGAGCCACTGGCGGTATCGCCTCTCGGGGCCGGATTCGGCGGTCAGCAGCGCGTGCCGTCCCTCACCGAGCAGGGCGGTCAGTGCGGCGTCGACCCGGGCTGCGGTGCGCCCGTCGGGCAGGACGGCGAGGGCTCCCCGACCGGAGGCGAGGGTGGCGGCCATGGCACGGGCCAGCTCGTCGGCCCAGCCGGGGCCGGGCAGGGCCGTCCAGACGGCGCGGGGTGCGCCGCCGCCGGCGAGGGCCCGCAGGAAGGCGGGGCCGGAGCCGTACCGCGTCCAGCCGCCGGGTTCGGGGGCGGCGGGCGGCGGCAGCGGTTCGGGCGAGGGCTTGGCCTCGGCGCGGGCGTTGCGCGGGGGCAGGGCGAGCTGGAGCACGTCGGCCAGGCTGCCCGCGTACCGGTCGGCGACCGCCCGGGCCAGGGCGAGCATGCTCGGGGTGAGCACGACCTCGGGCGACACCACGTGGGCGAGGGCGGCCAGGGCGCCGTTGTAATCGGATTCGGCGCGGCGTTCGACGATGAACCCGTCGATGAGGCCGCCGCCCTCGCGGCGGCCGCCGTGGACCTGGTGGGAGCCGGCGCCGAAGCGGACCCGGACACGGACGCCGGGCCGGGCGGCCTCGGAGAGCTCTTCGGGAACGGCGTAGTCCCAGAGCTGGTCGAGGTGGAGCACGCCCTTGTTGACGAGGATCCGGGCGACCGGCAGCTCCTTGGCGAGGGCGGCGCCGCGCCAGGTGCGCGGTTTGGCCTTGGGGGCCTTGGCCTTCGCTTCGGCGACCATCTCCCGCATCAGCGCGAGCTGCTCCGGCGGACCGCCGGGACTCTCGTCCCCGCCCCGCTGCCCGGATTCGTTCGTGCTGCTCACACCCGCATTCTTACCAAACCCCACCGACAACGGACGGGCCCGGCCGGGCCCAGCACCGGGCGCCCGGTGCACGCGTACGGCCCCGGACCACAGGGGTCCGGGGCCGTACGGCTGCGTACGCGGGGTACGCGGGGGTCTTACAGGCCGGCGGCCGCGCGCAGGGCGTCGACGCGGTCGGTGCGCTCCCAGGTGAAGTCCGGCAGCTCGCGGCCGAAGTGGCCGTACGCTGCGGTCTGGGCGTAGATCGGGCGCAGCAGGTCGAGGTCGCGGATGATCGCGGCCGGGCGGAGGTCGAAGACCTGGCCGATCGCGTCCTCGATCTTCTGGACCTCCACCTTGGCGGTCCCGAAGGTCTCGACGAACAGGCCGACGGGCTCGGCCTTGCCGATGGCGTACGCGACCTGGACCTCGCAGCGCGAGGCGAGGCCGGCGGCGACCACGTTCTTGGCGACCCAGCGCATCGCGTACGCGGCGGAGCGGTCGACCTTCGACGGGTCCTTGCCCGAGAAGGCGCCGCCGCCGTGGCGGGCCATGCCGCCGTACGTGTCGATGATGATCTTGCGGCCGGTCAGGCCGGCGTCGCCCATCGGGCCGCCGATCTCGAAGCGGCCGGTCGGGTTCACCAGCAGCCGGTAGCCGTCGGTGTCGAGCTTGATGCCGTCCTCGACGAGCTCCTTGAGCACGTGCTCGACGACGAACTCGCGGATGTCCGGGGCGAGCAGCGAGTCCAGGTCGATGTCCGAGGCGTGCTGCGAGGACACGACGACGGTGTCGAGGCGGACGGCCTTGTCGCCGTCGTACTCGATGGTGACCTGGGTCTTGCCGTCGGGGCGCAGGTACGGGATGGTGCCGTTCTTGCGGACCTCGGACAGGCGGCGCGAGAGCCGGTGCGCGATGTGGATCGGCAGCGGCATGAGCTCGGGCGTCTCGTCGCACGCGTAGCCGAACATCAGGCCCTGGTCGCCCGCGCCCTGCTTGTCGAGCTCGTCCTCGTCGCCCTCGACGCGCTTCTCGTAGGCGGTGTCGACGCCCTGCGCGATGTCGGGGGACTGCGCGCCGATGGACACCGACACGCCGCAGGAGGCGCCGTCGAAGCCCTTCTTCGAGGAGTCGTAGCCGATCTCAAGGATCTTGTCGCGGACGAGCTGCGCGATCGGCGCGTACGCCTTCGTCGTCACCTCACCGGCGATGTGGACGAGACCGGTGGTGATGAGGGTCTCCACGGCCACACGCGAGGTCGGGTCCTCGGTGAGAAGTGCGTCGAGGATCGTGTCGCTGATCTGGTCAGCGATCTTGTCGGGGTGACCCTCGGTGACAGACTCCGAGGTGAACAGGCGACGGGACACAACGCTCCCTGGGGTTGCAGCGGCTGCTGGCTGATCATTTGGCGGAACCACACCGGGAGCTGCGCCCGGTCTCGTTCCGAATGCAGTTTATCGGTCGCCACCGTTTGCCGGACCACCTGTCTCGCCTTGTGGGAGGCACGTGACCTGCGGCACTCCATTCTGGCTCATGGAATCGGCTACGAGAAGAGCAGTCGCTCAGGCGCGTCGCGGTGCGAGTCGCGAAGTGACCTGATCCCAAATCGCTTCGGCCAGCGCCTCCTTCGGTCCATAGGGAACCTGAGTCTCGCCCCCATCGGAGGCCAGGATGACGGCCTCGTTCTCCTCCGAACCGAAGGTCTTGCTTTCGCCGACCTCGTTCACGACGAGAAGATCACACCCCTTGCGGAGCAGTTTGGCCCGGCCGTTCGCGAGCACGTCGTCGGTTTCGGCGGCGAAACCGACCACGACCTGGCCTTCCCGGGCCCGGTCGGCCGAGATCTCGGCGAGGACGTCGGGGTTGCGCACGAGGGCCACCGGGGCCGGTTCCTGCCCGTCCTTCTTCTTGATCTTGCCGCCCGCGTACTCGGCCGGCCTGAAGTCGGCCACGGCCGCGGCCATCACGACGGCGTCGGCGTCGGAGGCCGCCTTGAGGACGGCCTCACGCAGCTGTACGGCCGTCCCGACCCGTACGACGTCCGCGCCGGCCGGGTCGGCCAGTGCGGTGTTGGCGGCCACGAGGGTGACCCGGGCCCCGCGGGCGACGGCCGTGCGGGCCAGCGCGTAGCCCTGCTTGCCGGAGGAGCGGTTGCCGAGGAAGCGGACCGGGTCGAGCGGCTCGCGCGTGCCGCCCGCGCTGATCACCACGTGCCGGCCGGCCAGGTCGGGCTCGGCCACCCCTCGGGCCAGGACCCTGCGGCACACCTCGTAGATCTCCTCGGGGTCGGGCAGCCGCCCCTTGCCGGTGTCCTTCCCGGTGAGCCGGCCGACGGCGGGCTCGATGACGACGGCGCCACGGCGGCGCAGCGTGGCCACGTTCTCCTGGGTCGCGGGGTGCTCCCACATCTCGGTGTGCATGGCGGGGGCGAACACCACCGGACAGCGGGCGGTGAGGAGCGTGTTCGTGAGGAGGTCGTCGGCGAGGCCGTGGGCGGCCTTGGCGAGCATGTCGGCGGTGGCGGGGGCGACGACGACGAGGTCGGCCGCCTGGCCGATGCGGACGTGCGGGACCTCGTGGACGGTCTCCCAGACCTCCGTCCCGGCCGGGTTCCCGGATAGCGCGGCCCAGGTGGCCTCGCCCACGAAGTTCAGGGACGCCGCCGTGGGGACGACACGCACCTCGTGCCCGGACTCGGTCAGCCGGCGCAGCAGCTCGCACGCCTTGTACGCGGCGATCCCGCCGCTGACTCCGAGCACGACCTTCGGCTTACCCACCACACACGCCCCTATCGCTGATCGTCGTACCCGTCTATGACACACCACAGGCCCGGCAGATGTTCTGCCGGGCCTGTGGTGAAAGGAATTCTCGGTGCCTTACTGGGCCGGGGCCTCGATGGCCTCGGAGGTCAGCAGACCCGCGTTGATCTCGCGCAGCGCGATCGAAAGCGGCTTCTCGTGGACGTGGGTGTCCACCAGCGGGCCTACGTACTCAAGCAGGCCCTCACCGAGCTGCGAGTAGTACGCGTTGATCTGACGCGCGCGCTTGGCCGCGTAGATCACGAGGCTGTACTTCGAGTCCGTGGCCTCAAGCAGCTCGTCGATCGGCGGGTTGATGATGCCCTCGGGCGCAGTGATGGAAGAGGACACGCTCTACCTTCCGAAGATGGGTTGAAAGATCGAAACGTTGGCGAACACCGATCGACTGAACATCGATCAACGATCAAACAACTTCCATCAAGGCTAGCAGCTCACGCGCCACGTCCTCGACGGAGGTGTTGACCAGGGTGGTGTCGAACTCGGATTCGGCAGCGAGCTCGACCTTGGCGGTCTCCAGCCTGCGCTGGATGACCTCGGGCGACTCGGTGCCGCGTCCGGTGAGCCGGCGGACCAGCTCGTCCCAGCTCGGCGGCGCCAAGAAGACGAGCTGCGCCTCGGGCATGGACTCGCGGACGAGTCGGGCGCCCTGCAGGTCGATCTCCAGGAGGACGGGCTCGCCGTTCTCCAGTCGTTCCGACACCGCGCCGCGCGGTGTGCCGTAGCGGTTGCCCGCGAACTCGGCCCACTCCAGCAGCTCGCCATTGGCGATCAGCTTGTCGAACTCGTCGTCGTTGACGAAGAAGTAGTGGACTCCGTGTCGCTCACCGGGCCGCGGCTTGCGGGTGGTGGCCGACACCGAGAGCCATACCTCGGGGTGGACCTTGCGCATATGCGCGACGACCGTGCTCTTGCCGACCCCCGAGGGGCCGGAGAGCACGGTCAGCCGCGGACGAACCTCTGCTGCCATAGAGCGATTATCCAGGTTCTCGGGACTGCCTGAGAACGCCGGGAGAACTTCAGGCAACGCGTCAGCCGGCAGGAGTGCCGAACTCACGCTCCAGAGACGCGATCTGGTTGGAGCCGAGACCTCGGACACGCCGGGACTCGGAGATGCCGAGGCGCTCCATGATCTGCTTGGCACGGACCTTGCCCACGCCGGGCAGGGACTCCAGCAGGGCGGAGACCTTCATCTTGCCGATGACGTCGTTCTCCTGACCCGTCTTGATGACCTCTTGGAGCGAAGCGCCGGAGTGCTTGAGTCGATTCTTCACCTCGGCCCGCTCCCGGCGAGCCGCGGCGGCCTTTTCGAGCGCGGCTGCGCGCTGTTCAGGGGTAAGGGGCGGAAGAGCCACGCCTGCGTCACCTCGGATGTCGAACTGTCGGATACGGACCGGTGCGGAGCCCCAGGGCGCCACACCAGGCGAATGCCCGAACAGCGGTGGAACTCGTTCGCTGCTCGTTCACTCTGGTCGGAGACTAGCGGCCTGGGCCGCTCCAGTCAGCGAGAACGGACGAAAAGTCCTGGTCAGCCTCCACTGAACCGTACATCACGGACAAAACACCCCGGTTTTGTCCGATGAAAGACGTTCGATTTTCGTCAGACCGTACGACGTGCGGCGCGGCCGGCCCGTCCGACGGCACTCCCGAGAAGGCTCAGGCCGAGACCGCCTCGCGGATTTCGTCGGCGAACCGGGTGGCCGAGTCGCGCAGGGCGGCGGCGTCCGGACCGTGCTTCAGCACGCCCCGCGACACGTTCGGAACCACGTTGCGCACGGCCGCGCCGAAGACCGCCGGCAGGTCGGCCGCCGTCGCGCCCTGCGCGCCGATGCCGGGAGCCAGCAGCGGACCGTTGATGTCCAGGTCGAAGGACGACAGGTCGCCCAGCGTGGCGCCGACCACCGCTCCGAAGGAGCCCATCGGGGAGGCGCCCGCGTTCTCCGCCGCGAGGTGCCCCAGCATCGTCGCGCCGACGGTCCGGCCGTCCTCGCGTACCGCGCGCTGCACCTCCGCGCCCTCCGGGTTCGAGGTCAGCGCGAGTACGAACAGACCGGCGCCCGAGCGGCGTGCGAGTTCCACCGCCGGCTCCAGCGAGCCGTAGCCCAAGTACGGGGAGACCGTCAGGGCGTCGGAGAACAGCGGCGAGGACGGCGACAGGAAGGTCTGCGCGTACGCGGCCATGGTCGAGCCGATGTCGCCGCGCTTCGCGTCCATCACGACCAGCGTGCCCGCGGCCCGCGCATCGGCCACGGTCTGCTCCAGCACCGCGATGCCCTTGGAGCCGAAGCGCTCGAAGAAGGCCGCCTGCGGCTTGAAGACGGCGACCGAGTCGGCCAGCGCCTCGACGACCGTGCGGGAGAACTTCTCCAGGCCCGCGATGTCGTCGTTCAGGCCCCACGACGAGAGGAGGGCCGCGTGCGGGTCGATGCCCACGCACAGCGGGCCGCGCGCGTCCATCGCCGCGCGCAGGCGGGTGCCGAAGGGGGTGACGGGGGTCACGGCGGTCTCGTGCGCGTGGGTCTCGGTCACTGGGCGGCCTTTCGGGTTTCGGCGCCGACGGCCTCGGCGAGGGTCGCGTAGGGGCTGTTGGCCAGGCGCGCGGCCAGACCCTTGTGGATGGCGCGGGCGTAGAACGGGCCCTCGTAGATGAACGCGCTGTACCCCTGGACGAGGGTCGCGCCGGCCAGGATGCGCTGCCAGGCGTCCTCGGCGTTCTCGACGCCCCCGACGCCCACCAGCACCAGGCGGTCGCCCACACGGGCGTACAGGCGGCGCAGGACCTCCAGGGAGCGCTCCTTGACCGGGGCGCCGGACAGACCCCCGGTCTCCTTCACGAGTTCCGGGGCGGACTTCAGGCCCAGCCCGTCGCGCGCGATGGTGGTGTTGGTCGCGATGATGCCGTCCAGGCCCAGCTCCAGCGCCAGGTCCGCGACCGCGTCCACGTCCTCGTCCGCGAGGTCCGGCGCGATCTTCACCAGGAGCGGGACCCGGCGGTCGGTCACGGTGCGGTCCGCGGCCTCCCGCACGGCCGTCAGGAGCGGGCGCAGGGACTCGGTGGCCTGGAGGTTGCGCAGGCCCGGCGTGTTCGGCGAGGAGACGTTGACGACCAGGTAGTCCGCGTGGCGGGCCAGCCGCTCCGTGGAGACGACGTAGTCCGCCACGGCCTCCTCCTCCGGCACGACCTTGGTCTTGCCGATGTTGACGCCCACGACGGTCTTGAAGACCGGCACGCGGGCCGCCAGGCGGGCCGCCACGGCCGCAGAGCCCTCGTTGTTGAAGCCCATGCGGTTGATCAGCGCGCGGTCCGCCACGAGGCGGAACAGCCGCTTCTTGGGGTTGCCCGGCTGCGCCTGGGCCGTGACCGTGCCGATCTCGATGTGGTCGAAGCCGAGCATCGACATCCCGTCGATGGCGACGGCGTTCTTGTCGAAGCCCGCCGCGAGGCCGAACGGGCCGTGCATCCGCAGGCCGAGCGCCTCGGTGCGCAGCTCCTTGTACCGCGGTGCGAGGGCAGCCGCCACGAAGGTGCGCAGCACGGGGGTGCGGGCCGCGCCGCGGATCCAGCCGAAGGCCGCGTAGTGGGCCTGCTCCGGGTCCATGCGCTTGAAGACCAGGTTGAAGAAGAGCTTGTACATGTCGAGAAGATCCCTTGTGCGCTCATGACGAGGGGGACACCGACGCGCAGGCGCGCATCCGTGTCCCCCTCCTCGTACGGGCTGCTAGTCGCGGGCCGCGGTCAGGTGCTCCGCGTGCTCCTGGAGCGAGCGGACGCCCACGTCGCCGTGGCCGAGCGCCTCGATGCCCTGGACGGCCGCGGCGAGCGCCTGGACCGTGGTCAGGCACGGGACGCTGCGCGCCACGGCCGCCGTGCGGATTTCGTAGCCGTCGAGGCGGCCGCCGGTGCCGTACGGGGTGTTGACGATCAGGTCGACCTGGCCGTCGTGGATGAGCTGGACGATGGTCTTCTCGCCGTTCGGGCCCTCGCCCTCGCTGAGCTTGCGCACCACGGTGGCGTTGATGCCGTTGCGGCGCAGCACCTCGGCGGTGCCGGAGGTGGCCATCAGCTCGAAGCCGTGGGCGACCAGCTCGCGCGCCGGGAAGATCATCGAGCGCTTGTCGCGGTTGGCCACCGAGATGAACGCCCGGCCCTTGGTGGGCAGCGGGCCGTAGGCGCCGGCCTGCGACTTGGCGTAGGCCGTGCCGAAGACGGAGTCGATGCCCATGACCTCGCCGGTGGAGCGCATCTCCGGGCCGAGGACGGTGTCGACGCCGCGGCCCTGGATGTCGCGGAAGCGCGACCACGGCATGACGGCCTCCTTGACGGAGATCGGCGCGTCGAGCGGCAGGGTGCCGCCGTCGCCGGTCTTCGGGAGCATGCCCTCTTCGCGCAGTTCGGCGATGGTCGTGCCGAGCGAGATGCGGGCGGCGGCCTTGGCGAGCGGGACCGCGGTCGCCTTCGAGGTGAAGGGGACGGTGCGGGAGGCGCGCGGGTTGGCCTCCAGGACGTAGAGGATGTCACCCGCCATCGCGAACTGGATGTTGATCAGGCCGCGTACGCCGACGCCCTTGGCGATGGCCTCGGTGGAGGCGCGCAGGCGCTTGATGTCGAAGCCGCCGAGGGTGATCGGAGGCAGGGCGCAGGCCGAGTCGCCGGAGTGGATGCCGGCTTCCTCGATGTGCTCCATCACGCCGCCGAGGTAGAGCTCGGTGCCGTCGTAGAGGGCGTCGACGTCGATCTCGATGGCGTCGTCGAGGAAGCGGTCGACCAGCACGGGGCGGGTCGGGGAGATCTCCGTGGACTCGGCGATGTACGACTCCAGGCGCGCCTCGTCGTAGACGATCTCCATGCCGCGGCCGCCGAGGACGTACGAGGGGCGGACGAGGACCGGGTAGCCGATCTCGTCGGCGATGGCCTTCGCGCCCGCGAACGTGGTGGCGGTGCCGTGCTTGGGGGCGGGCAGGCCCGCCTCGGCGAGGACCTGACCGAAGGCGCCGCGGTCCTCGGCGGCGTGGATGGCCTCCGGCGGGGTGCCGACGACCGGGACGCCGTTGTCCTTGAGGGCCTGGGCGAGACCGAGGGGGGTCTGGCCGCCGAGCTGGACGACGACGCCGGCGATGGGGCCGGCCAGCGACTCGGCGTGGACGATCTCCAGCACGTCTTCGAGCGTCAGCGGCTCGAAGTACAGGCGGTCGGAGGTGTCGTAGTCGGTGGAGACGGTCTCCGGGTTGCAGTTGACCATCACGGTCTCGTAGCCGGCGTCGCTGAGGGCGAAGGAGGCGTGGACGCAGGAGTAGTCGAACTCGATGCCCTGGCCGATGCGGTTCGGGCCGGAGCCCAGGATGATCACCGCGGGCTTCTCGCGGGGCGCGACCTCGCTCTCCTCGTCGTACGAGGAGTAGAAGTACGGGGTCTTCGCGGCGAACTCGGCGGCGCAGGTGTCGACCGTCTTGTAGACCGGGCGGACGCCCAGCGCGTGACGGACCTCGCGGACGACGTCCTCGCGCAGGCCGCGGATCTCGGCGATCTGGGCGTCGGAGAAGCCGTGGCGCTTGGCTTCGGCGAGCAGCTCCGGCTGGAGCTTCTCGGCGGCGGCCAGCTCGTCGGCGATCTCCTTGATCAGGAAGAGCTGGTCGACGAACCAGGGGTCGATCTTCGTGGACTCGAAGACCTCTTCCTGGGTGGCTCCGGCGCGGATGGCCTGCATGACGGTGTTGATGCGGCCGTCGGTCGGGCGGACGGCGGTGGCGAGGAGTTCTTCCTTGTCGCCGACGGGGCCGACGAAGGTGAACTGCGAGCCCTTCTTCTCCAGGGAGCGCAGGGCCTTCTGGAGGGCCTCGGTGAAGTTGCGGCCGATGGCCATGGCCTCGCCCACCGACTTCATCGTGGTGGTGAGGGTGGCGTCGGCGAGCGGGAACTTCTCGAAGGCGAAGCGCGGGGCCTTGACGACGACGTAGTCGAGGGTCGGCTCGAAGGAGGCCGGCGTCTTCTCGGTGATGTCGTTGGGGACCTCGTCGAGGGTGTAGCCGATGGCCAGCTTGGCGGCGATCTTCGCGATCGGGAAGCCTGTGGCCTTCGACGCGAGCGCCGAGGAGCGCGAGACGCGCGGGTTCATCTCGATGACGATGACGCGGCCGTCGACCGGGTCGATCGCGAACTGGATGTTGCAGCCGCCGGTGTCGACGCCGACCTCGCGGATGATCGCGATGCCGATGTCGCGCAGCCGCTGGTACTCGCGGTCGGTGAGCGTCATGGCCGGGGCGACGGTGATGGAGTCGCCGGTGTGGACGCCCATCGGGTCGAAGTTCTCGATGGAGCAGACGACGACCACGTTGTCCTTGGTGTCGCGCATGAGCTCCAGCTCGTACTCCTTCCAGCCGAGGATGGACTCCTCCAGGAGCACCTCGGTGGTCGGGGAGAGCGTGAGGCCCTGTCCGGCGATGCGGCGCAGCTCGTCCTCGTCGTGGGCGAAGCCGGAGCCGGCGCCGCCCATGGTGAAGGAGGGGCGGACGACGACGGGGTAGCCGCCGAGCGTGTCGACGCCCTTGAGGACGTCGTCCATGGTGTGGCAGATGACCGAGCGGGCGGACTCGCCGTGGCCGATCTTGGCGTTGACGGCCTCGACGACGCCCTTGAAGAGGTCGCGGTCCTCGCCCTTGTTGATGGCCTCGACGTTGGCGCCGATGAGCTCGACACCGTACTTCTCCAGCACACCCTGCTCGTGCATGGAGATGGCGGTGTTCAGTGCGGTCTGGCCGCCGAGGGTGGGGAGCAGCGCGTCGGGGCGCTCCTTCGCGATGATCTTCTCGACGAACTCGGGGGTGATCGGCTCGACGTACGTGGCGTCGGCGATCTCCGGGTCGGTCATGATCGTCGCCGGGTTCGAGTTCACCAGGATGACCCGCAGGCCCTCGGCCTTGAGGATGCGGCAGGCCTGGGTGCCGGAGTAGTCGAATTCGGCGGCCTGCCCGATGACGATCGGGCCGGAGCCGATGACCAGGACGGACTGGATATCGGTGCGCTTAGGCACGCTCGGCCTCCATCTGGGCGGTGCTCATCAAAGACGTGAAGCGGTCGAAGAGGTACGCGGCGTCGTGCGGGCCGGCGGCCGCTTCGGGGTGGTACTGGACGGAGAAGGCCGGCTGGTCGAGCAGCTGGAGGCCTTCGACGACCTGGTCGTTCAGGCAGACGTGGGAGACCTCGGCGCGGCCGTAGGGGGTCTCGGAGACCTTGTCGAGGGGCGCGTCGACGGCGAAGCCGTGGTTGTGCGCGGTGATCTCGACCTTGCCGGTGGTGCGGTCCTGCACCGGCTGGTTGATGCCGCGGTGGCCGTACTTCAGCTTGTACGTGCCGAAGCCGAGCGCGCGGCCCAGGATCTGGTTGCCGAAGCAGATGCCGAAGAGCGGCGTCTTGCGCTCCAGGACGCCCTGCATGACGGCGACGGGGCCGTCGGCGGTGGCCGGGTCGCCCGGGCCGTTGGAGAAGAACACGCCGTCCGGGTTGACCGCGTACACGTCCTCGACGGTGGCGGTGGCGGGCAGCACGTGCACCTCGATGCCGCGCTCGGCCATCCGGTGCGGGGTCATGCCCTTGATGCCGAGGTCGACGGCGGCCACGGTGAACTTCTTCTCGCCGATGGCGGGGACGACGTACGCCTCCTTGGTGGCGACCTCGGCGGAGAGGTCGGCGCCCTTCATCTGCGGGGAGGCCTGGACCTTGGCCAGCAGTTCGGCGTCGGCGGCGATGCTCTCGCCGGAGAAGATGCCGACGCGCATGGCGCCGCGCTCGCGCAGGTGGCGGGTCAGGGCGCGGGTGTCGATGCCGGAGATGCCGACGACGCCCTGCTTGACCAGCTCCTCGTCCAGCGAGCGCTGCGAGCGCCAGTTGGACGGGACGCGGGCGGGGTCGCGCACGACGTACCCGGCGACCCAGATGCGGGCGGACTCGGGGTCCTCGTCGTTGACGCCGGTGTTGCCGACGTGCGGGGCGGTCATCACGACGACCTGCCGGTGGTACGACGGGTCGGTGAGGGTCTCCTGGTATCCGGTCATGCCGGTGGAGAACACGGCCTCGCCGAAGGTCTCCCCCACAGCGCCGTAGGCGCGGCCGCGGAAGATCCGACCGTCCTCCAGGACGAGTACGGCGGGAGCTTTGGCTGCTCCCCTGGTGGAGGTCGTCATCGTTCGGCGCCTTCCGTCGTGATGGATTGGTTCATGAGATTGATGGCTTCGACCCAGGCGGCGTGTTCGGCCGCGCGGTCGGAGCGGAATCCGGAGTCGATCAGCTTGTCGCCGTGCGCCCAGGTGACGACGAGGAGACCGCCCTCGGTGAGTACCTTGCCCGCGATTCCCTTGTCGAGGCGGGCGCCGCGCAGCTGCGCGGCCGGCACGAAGAAATCGGTGGCACCCGGACGGACCACGTCCAGGCCCGCGTCGGTGAGCGTGAGCTCGACGCGGCTGCGCACCCCCAGGCCGTGGGCGACGATCCGGTCGAGCCACTGTCCGGCGGTGGTGGAGCCGTGGTAGCGGCCGGTCAGGGCCAGTCGGTGCTCGGGGAGCCCGTCGGGGGCGGCGGGCAGCTCCGGCAGATCGCTCTGCAGGGCGCCGCGCCATTTCCAGCCCTGCCGCATCAGCCAGTACACGAACGCGATGAAGACGAGCAGACCGATGACCCACGCGATGCGGGCGCCCCAGTCCGTCACCTCCGCCGACCGTCGTTCGGCGGCCTCGGCGGCCAGTTGGATTACTGCAGGTGTCACGCCAGTTTCCCGTCCACGACCGTTGCCCGGCCCCGCAGGAAGGTGTGAGTGACGCGACCCGGCAGCTCACGGCCCTCGTAAGGCGTGTTGCGGCTGCGGGAGGCGAAGTGTGCGGGGTCCACGACACCACGGTACGAGGTATCGACCAAGGTCAGGTTCGCGGGTTCACCTGCCGAGACGGGCCGGCCGTGGTTCTCCAGGCCGCCGATCCGCGCCGGGGCGAAGGACATGCGCTGGGCGACGCCGGCCCAGTCGAGCAGCCCGGTCTCGACCATCGTCTGCTGGACGACGGAGAGGGCGGTCTCCAGGCCGACCATGCCCATGGCGGCGGCGGCCCACTCGCAGTCCTTGTCCTCGTGCGGGTGCGGGGCGTGGTCGGTAGCGACGATGTCGATCGTGCCGTCGGCGAGCGCCTCGCGCAGGGCCAGCACATCGCGCTCGGTGCGCAGCGGCGGGTTGACCTTGTAGACCGCGTTGTACGAGCGGACCAGCTCGTCGGTGAGGAGGAGGTGGTGCGGGGTGACCTCGGCGGTGACGTCGATGCCGCGGGACTTGGCCCAGCGGACGATCTCGACGGAGCCGGCGGTGGAGAGGTGGCAGATGTGGACGCGGGAGCCGACGTGCTCGGCGAGGAGGACGTCGCGGGCGATGATCGACTCTTCGGCGACGGCCGGCCAGCCGCCGAGGCCGAGCTCGGCGGAGACGACGCCCTCGTTCATCTGGGCGCCCTCGGTGAGGCGGGGCTCCTGGGCGTGCTGGGCGACGACGCCGCCGAAGGCCTTCACGTACTCCAGGGCGCGGCGCATGATCACGGCGTCGTCGACGCACTTGCCGTCGTCGGAGAAGACGGTGACGCGGGCGGCCGACTCGTGCATGGCGCCCAGCTCGGAGAGCTGCTTGCCCTCCAGGCCGACGGTGACGGCGCCGATGGGCTGCACGTCGCAGTAGCCGGACTCCTTGCCGAGGCGCCAGACCTGCTCGACGACGCCGGCGGTGTCGGCGACCGGGAAGGTGTTGGCCATGGCGAAGACGGCGGTGTAGCCGCCGGAGGCGGCGGCGCGGGTGCCGGTCAGCACGGTCTCGGAGTCCTCGCGGCCGGGCTCGCGCAGGTGGGTGTGCAGGTCGACGAGGCCCGGGAGGAGGACCTGGCCCTCGGCCTCGATGACCTGGGCGCCCTCTGCGGACAGGCCCGTACCGACCTCGGCGATGGTCTCGCCGTCGATCAAGACGTCCTGCGCCTCGCCACCGAGTACCTTCGCCCCACGGATCAGGATCTTGCTCATGATTACTTGCTCTCCTCGATGCGGGGCGTGCTGGTGGTGGTGACGGCGGGCTCGGAGCCTCCGAGCAGCAGGTACAGGACGGCCATCCGGGTGGAGACGCCGTTGGCGACCTGCTCGACGGCCGTGCAGCGGTCGGAGTCGGCGACCTCGGCGGTGATTTCCATGCCGCGGTTCATCGGGCCGGGGTGCATCACGATGGCGTGCTCGGGCATCTTGGCCATGCGGTCGCCGTCGAGCCCGTACCGGCGGGAGTACTCGCGCTCGGTCGGGAAGAAGGCGGCGTTCATGCGTTCGCGCTGCACACGCAGCATCATCACCGCATCGGACTTCGGCAGCACGTCGTCGAGGCTGTACGAGACCTCGCAGGGCCAGCTCTCGACGCCGATCGGGACCAGGGTGGGCGGGGCCACCAGGGTGACCTCGGCGCCGAGGGTGTGGAGCAGCTGGACGTTGGAGCGGGCGACGCGGCTGTGCAGGACGTCGCCGACGATCGTGATGCGGCGGCCGTTCAGGTCCTTGCCGAGGCCTGCGTCGCGGCCGACCAGGCGGCGGCGCATGGTGAAGGCGTCCAGCAGGGCCTGGGTGGGGTGCTCGTGGGTGCCGTCGCCGGCGTTGACGACGGCCGAGTCGATCCAGCCGGAGGTCGCGAGCCGGTAGGGGGCGCCGGAGGCGTGGTGGCGGATGACGACCGCGTCGGCGCCCATGGCCTCCAGGGTCAGCGCGGTGTCCTTGAGGGATTCGCCCTTGGAGACCGAGGAGCCCTTGGCGGAGAAGTTGATCACGTCGGCGGACAGGCGCTTGGCGGCGGCTTCGAAGGAGATCCGGGTGCGGGTCGAGTCCTCGAAGAAGAGGTTGACGACGGTGAGGCCGCGCAGCGTGGGCAGCTTCTTGATCGGCCGGTCCGCGACGCGTGCCATCTCCTCGGCGGTGTCGAGGATCAGGACGGCGTCGTCGCGCGTGAGGTCGGCGGCCGAGATGAGGTGGCGCTTCATCTGGGTGCTCCGTAAGTCGAGGAGGGCAGAGCGGCGGACTGGAGGGAGTGCGGGCAGGGCAGGGCGGGGCCCCGCGCGGACCCCGCGACCGGGGGCCCGCACTCGTTCGGGCTACTGCCCGGCGGGCGTGTCGGTCCGCTGGCCGAGCAGCACGGCGTCTCGGCCGTCCTCCTCCTGGAGCTGGACCTTGACGGTCTCCCGCAGCGACGTGGGGAGGTTCTTGCCGACGTAGTCGGCGCGGATCGGCAGTTCGCGGTGGCCGCGGTCGACGAGGACCGCGAGCTGCACGGCGCGGGGGCGGCCGAGGTCGCCCAGGGCGTCGAGGGCGGCTCTGATGGTGCGGCCGGAGAAGAGCACGTCGTCGACGAGGACGACGAGACGGCCGTCGATGTCGTCGCCGGGGATCTCGGTGCGGCCGATCGCGCGGGCGGGCTTCATCCGCAGGTCGTCGCGGTACATGGTGATGTCCAGGGACCCGACCGGGATCTTCGTACCGGTGATCTCCTGGAGTTTGGCGGCCAGCCGGCGGGCGAGGAACACACCGCGGGTGGGGATGCCGAGGAGCACCACGTCGTCGGCGCCCTTGGCGCGTTCGACGATCTCGTGGGCGATGCGGGTCAGTACCCGCGCGATGTCCTGTGCCTCAAGCACGGGGCGCGTCGCCTCGCTGCCCTGGGCACCGGCGTTCTGAGCAGCCTGAGCGTCCATGAAAAGGACCTCCTTCTCCGCCTCACGGGACGGACCTTAAAGGACGTCTGATGTACGTGCTCCACGGTACCAGGACGATTGCGGGGACCCGGCACCGGGCCCGTGCGGGACCCCTCGTCCGTGGGCGTGCGACATCATTCGGCTTGACGCATCCAAGTAACGCTGCGTAACCTCACAGTGAGTTACCAGCCGCGCGGCGGAGCCGCACGTGGTCCATGTCGTAGCGTCCATGTCGTCACAGCGTCACAGCGTCCGGGAGCGTTATGTCCAGCGAATACGCCAAACAGCTCGGGGCCAAGCTCCGCGCCATCCGCACCCAGCAGGGCCTCTCCCTCCACGGTGTCGAGGAGAAGTCTCAGGGCCGGTGGAAGGCCGTGGTGGTCGGGTCGTACGAGCGCGGGGATCGCGCCGTGACCGTCCAGCGCCTCGCCGAGCTCGCGGACTTCTACGGAGTGCCGGTGCAGGAACTGCTGCCGGGCACGACTCCCGGCGGGGCCGCCGAGCCTCCGCCGAAGCTGCGCCTCGACCTGGAGCGCCTGGCGGGCGTGCCCGCCGAGAAGGCCGGTCCGCTGCAGCGTTACGCGGCGACCATCCAGAGCCAGCGCGGAGACTACAACGGCAAGGTGCTGTCGATCCGCCAGGACGACCTGCGCACCCTCGCCGTCATCTACGACCAGTCCCCCTCGGTCCTGACCGAGCAGCTGATCAGCTGGGGCGTGCTCGACGCGGATGCGCGTCGTGCCGTGGCGCACGAGGACATCTAGTCCGCGGGGCCAGGACCAGCAGAAACGTTACCGGCGTGGGCCGGGAGCCAGCAGTGGCTCCCGGCCCGCGCCGGTTTCGTGTGTGCCCCGGTCGTGGGCGGGCCGGTCCCGGTGCGGCCCGGGGCCCGGGGAGGGCGTCCGTGGAACGGACGGAGGGCCCGCAGCGCGCGTGCGCTGCGGGCCCTCCGTCCTCGCCGAACCGCCTGGGCTACTCGCCCCGCCGCAGGCTCGGCTTCAGGTCCTTGAAACGGGCCAGCATCCCGTTCACGAACGAGGGGGACTCGTCCGTCGAGAACTCCTTGGCCAGCTGGACGGCCTCGTCGATGGCCACGGCGTCCGGGGTCTCGTCCACCCAGATCAGCTCGTAGGCACCGAGCCGCAGGATGTTCCGGTCCGCGACCGGCATCCGGTCGAGTTCCCAGTCCACGGCGTACGTGACGATCAGGTCGTCGATGCGGTTCACCTTGTCGGCGTAACCCTCGACGAGATCCATCGTGAAGGCGCTGACGGGCGGCTGCCGGTCGTCCGACCGCGCGTGGCGGATCCAGTCCGCGAGGACCTCGCGCACGGGCACCCCGCGCTGGTCGGCCTCGAACAGGATCTGGAAGGCGCGCTTGCGTGCGTTGCTGCGGGCAGCCACGGTTAGCTGTTCACCCGGCCGAGGTAGTCGCTGGTGCGGGTGTCGACCTTGATCTTCTCGCCCGTGGTCACGAACAGCGGGACCTGGATCTCGTGGCCGGTCTCCAGGCGCGCCGGCTTGGTGCCACCGGTGGAGCGGTCGCCCTGGACGCCCGGGTCGGTGTGCTCGATGACCAGCTCGACGGCGGCCGGGAGCTCGACGTAGAGCACCTCGCCCTCGTGCTGGGCGACGGAGGCGGTGAAGCCCTCGATGAGGAAGTTGGCGGCGTCGCCGACGGCCTTCTTGTCGACCATCAGCTGGTCGAAGGTCTGCATGTCCATGAAGACGAAGTAGTCGCCGTCCATGTACGAGAACTGCATGTCACGGCGGTCGATGGTGGCCGTCTCGACCTTCGTGCCGGCGTTGAACGTCTTGTCGACGACCTTGCCGGAGAGCACGTGCTTGAGCTTGGTGCGCACGAAGGCCGGGCCCTTGCCGGGCTTGACGTGCTGGAACTCGACGACGGACCAGAGCTGGTCACCGTCGAGCTTGAGCACCATGCCGTTCTTGAGGTCGTTCGTGGAAGCCACGGTTGCGGAATCTCCTGCACTGGAAGACCACGGGTGCGCGCACAGTCCGCCGCGGCGGACTAGAGCGCGAGCAGCTCCTTGGTCGTAATGGTGAGTAGCTCGGGACCGCCGTCCGCCTCGGGGCGTACGACGAGCGTGTCATCGATCCGGACACCTCCCCGGCCCGGGAGGTGAACCCCCGGTTCGACGGTGACCGGCACGCAAGCGTCCAGTTTACCCATTGCCGTAGGTGCAAGCTGCGGGTCCTCGTCGATTTCGAGGCCGACACCGTGTCCGGTCGACGGAGCGAGGGCCTCACCGTGCCCTGCGGAGTCCAGTACGGAGCGCGCGGCGCGGTCGACCTCGCGGTACGCGGCACCGGGCACGAGCGCCTCGCGGCCCGCCCGCTGAGCCGCGAAGACGGCGTCGTAGAGCTCGATCTGCCAGTCGGCCGGGCTGGTGCCGATCACGAAGGTCCGGCCGATCTCACAGCGGTAGCCGCGGTAGTTGGCGCCGAGGCAGACGGATAGGAAGTCCCCTTCCTCGACGCGGCGGTCGGAGGGCCGGTGCCGGGAGCGGCCGGAGTTCGGCCCGGTACCGACGGAGGTCGGGAAGGCCGGCCCGTCGGCGCCGTGGTCGACCAGGCGGCGCTCCAGCTCCAGGGCCAGGTGGCGCTCGGTCCGACCCACCAGGATCGACTCCAGCAGCTCGCCGAGCGCCTGGTCGGCGATCTCCGCGGCGATCCGCAGGCAGGCGATCTCCTCCTCGTCCTTGACGAGGCGCTGCTGCTCCACGGCGGACCCCAGGTCGGCGAGCCGCAGCCCGGGGGCGACGGAGCACAGGGCCCGGTGGCGGGCGACGGTGAGGTGGTGCTCCTCGACGGCCAGCGACTCGGACCGCAGCGATCCGGCCATGTCGCCGGCCGCGACGGCGGCGTCGCTGCCGGGGCCGTCCAGTACGAAGAGCCTGAGCTGCTCGTCGAGGCGGCCCTCCTCGGCTTCGCCGCTGGGCGGGCCGACGGTGAAGAGCACGTCCTCGCCGCCCGGCCCGACGAGCAGGACGGCGCCCGGCGGGGAAGCTCCGGCGAGGTAGCGGACGTTCGCCGGACGCGTGATCAGTGCGGCGGCGTTCCCGGCGGCGGCACAGCGGTCGCGAAGCAGGCCCCTGCGGGCCGCGTACACGTCTGACATGTCTTCGAGCGTACGAGCGCCCCGCGCATCCGGCCTGGTGAGCGCATCCGTACGGGGGCGGGGCGGGGGCGGGCGGCGCCGCCCGTCCCCGCCCCCGCCCGGCCCGGAACCGGTCAGCTCCTGACGTACGCGGCGAGGTGCTCGCCGGTGCGGGTGGAACGGTCGGCGACCAGCTCGGCGGGGGTGCCCTCGAAGACGATCCGGCCGCCGTCGTGGCCCGCACCCGGCCCCAGGTCGATGATCCAGTCGGCGTGCGCCATGACCGCCTGGTGGTGCTCGACGACGATGACCGACTTCCCGGAGTCGACGAGCCGGTCGAGCAGACCGAGCAGCTGCTCGACGTCGGCGAGGTGCAGGCCGGCGGTGGGCTCGTCGAGCACGTAGACGCCACCCTTCTCGGCCATGTGGGTCGCCAGCTTGAGCCGCTGCCGCTCGCCGCCGGAGAGCGTCGTGAGCGGCTGCCCGATGGTGAGGTAGCCGAGGCCCACGTCGGCGAGGCGCGCGACGATGCGGTGCGCGGCCGGGAGGTGTCCTTCGCCGGCGCCGAAGAACTCCTCGGCCTCGGTCACCGACATCGCGAGGACCTCGCTGATGTCACGGCCGCCGAAGTGGTAGTCGAGGACCGATGCATCGAACCGCCTGCCCTCGCACTCCTCACAGGTCGAGGCGACCCCGGCCATCATCGCCAGATCCGTGTAGATGACACCGGCGCCGTTGCAGGTCGGGCAGGCGCCCTCGGAGTTGGCGCTGAACAGCGCAGGCTTCACCCCGTTGACCTTCGCGAACGCCTTGCGGATCGGGTCGAGCAGCCCGGTGTACGTCGCCGGATTGCTGCGCCGGGACCCCTTGATGGCTCCCTGGTCGACCGAGACGACGCCCGCGCCGGCCGCCCCCGACTGCCGGGGCAACGAGCCGTGCACGAGGGAGCTCTTGCCCGAGCCCGCGACGCCCGTGACGACCGCGAGGACCCCGAGCGGGATGTCGACGTCGACGTCGCGCAGGTTGTGGGCGGTGGCCCCCCGGATCTCCAGGGAGCCGGTGGGCTTGCGCACCGTCTCCTTGACCTTGGCCCGGTCGTCGAAGTGCCGGCCGGTGATGGTGCCGCCGGTGCGCAGTCCTTCGACGGTGCCCTCGAAGCAGACGGTGCCGCCCCCGGAACCGGCGCCGGGGCCGAGGTCGACGACGTGGTCGGCGATCGCGATCGTCTCCGGCTTGTGTTCCACGACGAGAACCGTGTTGCCCTTGTCCCGCAGCCGCAGCAGCAGGCCGTTCATCCGCTGGATGTCGTGGGGGTGCAGGCCGGTGGTGGGCTCGTCGAAGACGTACGTGACGTCGGTGAGCGAGGAGCCGAGGTGCCGGATCATCTTCACGCGCTGCGCCTCGCCGCCCGACAGCGTGCCCGACGGCCGGTCGAGGGAGAGGTAGCCGAGGCCGATCTCCACGAACGAGTCGAGGGTCCCCAGGAGCGTCGCGAGCAGCGGCCCCACGGAGGGCTCGTCGAGTCCGCGGATCCATTCGGCCAGGTCCCGGACCTCCATCGCGCACAGGTCGGCGATGTTCTTGCCCTTGATCTTCGAGGAGCGCGCGCCCTCGTTGAGGCGGGTGCCCTCGCAGTCGGGGCAGGTGGTGAAGGTGACGGCCCGCTCCACGAACGCCCGGACGTGCGGCTGCATGGACTCCTTGTCCTTGGACAGCATCGACTTCTGGACGCGCGGGATCAGGCCCTCGTACGTCATGTTGATGCCCGCGATCTTCATGCGGGTCGGTTCGCGGTGGAGGAGGTCCTGCAGTTCCTTCTTGGTGAACTTGGCGATCGGTTTGTCCGGGTCGAAGAAGCCCGACTCGATGTAGAGGCGGGAGTTCCAGCCGCCCCCGGTGTACCCGGGGATCGTGAACGCGCCCTCGTTCAGGGACTTGGAGTCGTCGTAGAGCTGTGTCAGGTCGATGTCGGTGACCGCGCCCCGGCCTTCGCAGCGCGGGCACATGCCTCCGGTGATGCTGAAGCTGCGCCTCTCCTTGACCTCCTGGCCGGCGCGCCGGACGGTGACCGCGCCGGCGCCGCTGATCGAGGCGACGTTGAAGGAGAACGCCTTGGCCGAGCCGATGTGCGGCGTGCCGAGCCGGCTGAAGAGGATGCGCAGCATGGCGTTGACGTCGGTGGCGGTACCGACCGTGGAGCGCGGGTCCCCGCCCATCCGCTGCTGGTCGACGGTGATCACCGTGGTCAGACCGTCGAGTACGTCGGCCTCGGGGCGGGCCAGGGTCGGCATGAAGCCCTGTACGAAGGCGCTGTACGTCTCGTTGATCAGCCGCTGCGACTCCGCGGCGATCGTGTCGAACACCAGCGAGCTCTTGCCCGAGCCGGAGACACCGGTGAACACCGTCAGCCGGCGCTTGGGGATCTCGATGCTGACGTCCTTGAGGTTGTTCACGCGCGCGCCGTGCACGCGGATCAGGTCGTGGCTGTCGGCATCGTGCGGTGCGGGCCTGGCCTTGCTCATCGTGTCTCCGTCCGTCGGGTCGGGCAGCGTGGCTCGATCCAACCAGCTGCGCTGGGCGTGCTCACTCACTGGTCCTGGAGCAGCCCGAGGACGTTGCCGTCGGGGTCGGTGAAGGTGGCCACGAGGCGCCCGCCGCCGACGTCGTGCGCGGCGTCCTTCACGGTGGCGCCCGCGGCGGTCACCTCGGCCAGCTTGGCCTCGATGTCCGGCACGTGCCAGTACGCGACCGGAGAGGCCATCCCCTGTGCGGCGCCGCCGGGGACGAGCCCGATGTGCTGGCCGCCGACCTCGAAGCCGACGTAGTACGGCTCGTCGGTCTGCGGCTTCACGCCGAGCAGCGCGGTGTACACGTCCTTGGCGGCGGCCAGGTCGGAGACGGGGTGCAGAACGGTCTTGATGCCGAGGGTGGAAGACATGGTCACTCCTGGGGTGAGGGGTCCGGGAACCGCCTCGTGGCGGCCCCGATGTCCATGCCGATCACGCTAGCCGCGGCATCGGCCCCCACGCTTCTCGAATCCTGATCGGTCCGCGGCACCAGCCGGGAACTCTTTGGCGCGCCCTAGAAGGCGGGGGTGCCGAGGGTGCGGGCGAGGGCTTCGTCGAGGGCTCGGGAGGTGGCTTCCACGTCCAGGTCCGAGTTGTCGATGATGGGCAGGCCGGAGCCGTACCAGCCCGCCATCCGACCGTGGATCCGGGCGACCTCCTCGTCCGAGAGGCGCCGGTTCCCCGAGCGGGCCGCGTTGCGCTCCAGGACGATCTCCAGGCCGGGCAGGAGGACGACCGGCAGCAGGGCGGGGCCGACGTGGCGCTTCCAGCCGCCGAGGCCGACCACCGGCCGGTCCGGGAAGACGGCGTCGTCGAGGATGCAGGAGATCCCGTTGGCCAGGAAGTTGCGGGCGGCGAAGCCGCAGGTGCGGCGGGCCAGGCGGTACTGGGCTTCCGAGTGGTCGTTCCAGCCCGCCTGGGGGTCGGCGAAGCCCGAGCACACCCATTCGCGGACGTCGTCGAGGCTCACGTGTGCGGTGGGCACCGGCCGGGTGCTCGCCCAGTGCCGGGCCACCGTGGTCTTGCCCGCGCCCGCCGGGCCGATCAGCAGCACGGCCAGGGTGGCCCCGCCGGTACCGGCCACCGCGGGCGGCAGCGGAATGTGCCCCGTGGCCTCCGGGCCGGGGGGCGGTCCCTGCGGCGGCGCGGCCGGCGGCACCGGCACCGGCCACCCCTGTGCAGGGGGTATGGGCGGTTGCGGGGGCACGGCCGGATGATGCCCCGGATGCCCCCAGCCCGCGCTACCGCCCCCCACTCCGTGCTGCATCCGCTGCCACTCCGTCTCGTTCCACCGACTGATGCGAGAACGTTATATGACCACGGGGGCCGGGCCTCCCACCAGCACCGTCAGAGCGCGACTTCGTCCGCCAGTGCGTGCAGCGCCAGCCGGTACGAGCCAATGCCGAAGCCCGCCACCGTGCCGGTCGCCACGGAGGCGATGACCGACGTGTGCCGGAACTCCTCGCGGGCGTACGGGTTCGAGATGTGCACCTCGATCAGCGGCGCGGTGCGCTGCGCCGCCGCGTCCCGCATGGCATACGAGTAGTGCGTGAAGGCACCCGGGTTGATCACGACCGGAATCTTGCCGTCCGCCGCCTCGTGCAGCCAGCGCACGAGCTCGCCCTCATCGTTGGTCTCGCGGACCTCGACGTCGAAGCCGAGTTCCGCGCCCAGCGAGCGGCAGCTCTCCACGAGCCCGGTGTACGAGGTGGCCCCGTACACGTCGGGCTCGCGCGACCCGAGCCGGCCCAGGTTCGGGCCGTTCAGCACCAACACCTTGCGGCTCACGCGGACACCTCGCCGTACGCGGCGATCAGGTGGGCCGGGTCGGGGCCCTCCAGGACGGTGGGCTTGCCCAAGCCGTCCAGGACGATGAAGCGCAGCAGGTTGCCGCGGGACTTCTTGTCGACCTGCATGGTCTGCAGCAGCTTGGGCCACTGGTCGCCGCGGTAGGTCAGCGGCAGCCCGACGGCGGCCAGGATCTCCCGGTGCCGGTCGGCCGTCGCGTCGTCGAGGCGGCCCGCGAGCCGGCCGAGCTCGGCCGCGAAGACCATGCCGACCGACACGGCGGCGCCGTGCCGCCACTTGTAGCGCTCGTTCTTCTCGATGGCGTGCGCGAGGGTGTGCCCGTAGTTGAGGATCTCCCGCAGGCCCGATTCCTTCAGGTCGCTGGAGACGACGTCCGCCTTGACCTGGATCGAGCGCACGATGAGTTCCGCGGTGTGCGGGCCGTCGGGCGTGCGGGCCGCCGCCGGGTCCTCCTCGATGAGGTCGAGGATCACCGGGTCGGAGATGAACCCGGCCTTGATGATCTCGGCGAGGCCGCTGACATAGTCGTTGACGGGCAGCGAGTCCAGCGCGGCCAGGTCGCACAGGACGCCGGCCGGCGGGTGGAAGGAGCCGACCAGGTTCTTGCCCTCGGCGGTGTTGATGCCGGTCTTGCCGCCGACGGCCGCGTCGACCATCGCCAGGACGGTGGTCGGTACGGCGATCCAGCGCACCCCGCGCAGCCAGGTGGCCGCGACGAAGCCCGCGAGGTCGGTGGTGGCGCCGCCGCCGACGCCGACGATCACGTCGGTGCGGGTGAAGCCGGACTGGCCGAGGGCCTTCCAGCAGTACGCGGCGACCTCGACCGTCTTGGCCTCCTCGGCGTTCGGCACCTGGATGGCGACCGCCTCGTAGCCCTGCTCGGCCAGGTCGTCGCGCAGCGCCTCGCCGGTCGAGGCCAGCGCCTCGGGGTGGATCACGGCGACCCGCTGGGCCTTCGTACCGATCAGTGTGCCGAGCTCGCCGAGCAGCTGCCGGCCGACCAGCACGTCGTACGCTTCGTGTCCGGCGCTGGCGCCGACCTGGATCCGCGTCACCTGGTCTGTCATACGTCCTTCAACTCCAGAGCGTCGAGGACCGCCTGGGCGACCTCTTCGGGGGTGCGGTCGTCGGTGGCCACGACGACGCGCGCGACTTCGGTGTACAGGGGGCGGCGGGCTTCCATCAGTTCGCGCCACTGGCGGCGCGGGTTGACGGCGAGCAGCGGGCGCGCTGCGCCCAGGCCGACGCGCCGGACGGCTTCCTCGACGTCCATCGACAGGTAGGCGACGGGCAGGCCGGCCAGCAACTCCCGGGTGCCCGCGTCGAGGACGGCGCCGCCGCCGAGGGCGAGGATTCCGGTGTGCTCGGCGAGGGCGGCGGCGACCGCCTGCCGCTCCAGCTCACGGAAGTACGGCTCGCCCTCGTCGACGAAGAGGTCCGAGATCTCGCGGCCCTGGGCCGCGACGATGTCGGCGTCGGTGTCCCGGTAGGGGACGCCGAGCCGTTCGGCGAGCAGCGACCCCACCGTGGACTTGCCGGAGCCCATGGGCCCGACGAGGACGACCAGTGGCCGGCCCGTCACCGGATCTGCAGGTTGTCGAGGTAGGACTGGACGTTGCGGCGGGTCTCGGGGACCGAGTCGCCGCCGAACTTCTCGACCAGGGCGTCGGCGAGCACGAGCGCGACCATGGCCTCGGCGACGATGCCCGCGGCGGGCACGGCGCAGACGTCGGAGCGCTGGTGGTGCGCGGCGGCGGCCTCGCCGGTCGCCACGTCGATCGTGGCGAGGGCCTTCGGGACCGTCGCGATGGGCTTCATGGCGGCCCGTACGCGCAGCAGCTCGCCGGTGGTCAGGCCGCCCTCGGTGCCGCCGGAGCGGCCGGAGGTGCGCTTGATGCCCTCGGGGGTGGAGACGATCTCGTCGTGCGCCTGCGAGCCGGGCACGCGGGCCAGCTCGAAGCCGTCGCCGACCTCGACGCCCTTGATGGCCTGGATGCCCATGAGGGCGGCGGCGAGGCGGGCGTCGAGGCGGCGGTCCCAGTGGACGTGGGAGCCGAGGCCGACGGGCACGCCGTAGGCGAGGACCTCGACGACGCCGCCGAGGGTGTCGCCGTCCTTGTGGGCCTGGTCGATCTCCGCGACCATCGCCTTCGACGCGTCGGCGTCGAGGCAGCGCACCGGGTCGGCGTCGAGCTTCTCGACGTCGGCGGGGGTCGGGTAGACGCCGTAGGGGGCCTTGGCCGAGGCGAGCTCCACGACGTGGGAGACGATCTCGATGCCGGCGGCCTCCTTGAGGAAGGACCGGGCGACGGCGCCGAGGGCGACACGGGCCGCCGTCTCACGGGCGCTGGCGCGCTCCAGGATCGGACGGGCCTCGGAGAAGCCGTACTTCTGCATGCCCGCGAGGTCTGCGTGGCCGGGGCGGGGGCGGGTCAGCGGCGCGTTGCGGCCGGTTTCCTTGAGTAGCGAGGGGTCGACCGGGTCGGCCGACATGACGGTCTCCCACTTCGGCCACTCGGTGTTGCCGATCATCACTGCGACCGGGGAACCCTGCGAGAGCCCGTGGCGGACACCGCCGAGGAAGGTGATCTCGTCCTGCTCGAACTTCATCCGGGCACCGCGGCCATAGCCGAGCCGGCGCCGGGCCAGGTGGTCCGCCACCAGCTCGGTGGTGACCGGGACGCCGGCGGGAAGGCCCTCCAGCGTGGCCACCAGTGCCGGTCCGTGCGACTCTCCCGCGGTCAGCCAACGCAACCTGCTCAACGATGCTCCTCATGCTCGCGCCTGGTACTGCGGTGGCGCGGCCGGGTGCTCGGCCCGGACCCGCCACACCCGATCCTCCCATGTCCGGGCCGGTGCACCGCCCTCCGGTCCAGCTGGCGGACGGTGGTGCACCCGTGGCAACCCTGGCGGGTCGGGCCCCGCACGAGCAAGATCGACCCGCTCAGTGCATCAGGTGTGCGGCGGGAATCAGTGACGGGTGCGCAGCGCGGCCTCGCCCGCGGCCCGCATGGCGGCCAGCGGGGCGGTGTGGCGGCCGGTCATCTGCTCGACCTGGAGCACCGCCTGGTGGACGAGGAGGTCCAACCCGCCGAGCAGCCGGCCGTCGTGCTGCGACCAGGACGCCGCGAGGGCGGTCGGCCACGGGTCGTACAGCACGTCGAACAGGGTTCCCGCCCCGCCGGCCGGTACGTGGTCCGCCAGCCAGTCCGTGGCGCGTGCCGGGGTGGTCGCGATGACCAGCGGTGCACCGAGCCCGTCCGCGGCGTCCGCCCAGTCGGCCGTGCGGACGGCCACGTCCAGGCGCTCGCCCCACTCCTGCATCTCGTCGGCGCGGGCCTTGGAGCGTACGTACACCGTGACCTCGCCGGAGCAGATCCGGGCGAGCGCGGCCAGCGCGGAGGAGGCGGTGGCACCGGCACCGAGGATGGTGGCGCTCCCCACCTCGTCGACACCGCGCTCGTGGAGCGCGGAGACGATCCCGGGGATGTCGGTGTTGTCACCGAGGCGCCTGCCGTCCTTGGTCAGGACGACCGTGTTGACCGCCTCGACCGAGGCGGCGGTGTCGCTGATGCCGTCGAGCAGCGGGATGATCGCGCGCTTGAGCGGCATCGTCAGGGACAGCCCGGCCCACTCGGGGCCGAGGCCGGCGACGAACTGCGGGAGCGCGGCCTCGTCTATCTCGAAACGGTCGTACGACCAGTCGTCGAGGCCGAGCTCCTGGTAGGCGGCGCGGTGCAGCACCGGTGAGAGGGAGTGCTCGATCGGTGAACCGAGCACGGCTGCGCGTATCACTGCCCTGCTGCCTTCTTCCGTTCCTCTTCGTACCGCTGGCGGTTCCGGTTGTGCTCTTCGTTCGTCACGGCGAAGAGCGTCTCGTTCTCGTTCACCGACACGAAGTAGTACCACGGGCCGGTGGCCGGGTTGATCGCCGACTTGAGTGCGTCGGGGCCCGGGTTGCCGATCGGTCCGGCCGGCAGGCCCTTGATCTTGTAGGTGTTGTACGGGTCGTCGATCTTGCGGAGGTCGTTGACTGAACCGACGTCCAGGGTGCTCGAACCCTTGATGTAGTTGACCGTGGAGTCGAAGTCGAGCAGACCGTAGGTCTCGGTGTTGCCCGGCTTGAGCCGGTTGTAGACGACCCGGGAGATCTTGTCGAAGTCGTGCTGGTACTTGCCCTCGGCCTGGACGAGGCTCGCGACGGTGACGAGCTGGAGCGGGTTCGCCAGGCCCAGCTTCGACGCCTGCCCCTTGAGGTCGGCGCTCGCGTAGGCCTGGTTGGACTTGGTGACCATCTGCTTGAGCATCGACTCGGGGGTCGCGTCCTTGCTGAGGTCGTAGCGGGCCGGGTAGAGGAATCCTTCCAGCGGGTCCTTGATGTCCTTGTTGCTGTTGGCCCAGTCGGGCAGACCGAGGTTCTTCGCCTCCTTGACGGCGATGTCCTTGGTCGTGCCCTCCTTGAGCTTGAGCTTCTCGTCGATGGCCTTGTAGACCTGGGCGTTCTTCCAGCCGGGAATGACGTCGAGGGCGTTGATTCCGGCGCCGTTGACCATGAGGTCTACGGCCGCCTTGCCCGACATGTGCTCCTTCATCACGTAGGAGCCCGCCTGGATCGCGCCGCCCTTGGGGTTGGCCTTGGCGGCGGCGACGAACGCGTCCGCGCTCTTGACGACCCCGTGCGCCTTGAGGATGCGGCCCATCTCGCCGATGCCGGTGTTCTTGGGGATGTCGATGGAGACCGAGCCCTCGCCCTCGCCGGCGTAGTCCTCGCCGGTGGTGAACTTGGACTTGATGTAGTCGTAGCCGTAGTAGCCGCCACCGCCGAGGACGGCCACGATCACCACGGCTGCGATCAGGCACGCCGCGCCCTTGCGGCCCTTGGGCTTGCCCTTCGAGCGGCCGCGGCGCCCGCCGCCGTCCGGCTCCTCGGAATCGTCTTCGCCGCCGGGCAGGATCGAGGAGGCCTCCTCGGCCGGTTCCTCGGCGTATTCCGGTTCCGGTTCCTCTTCGGCGACCAGGTGGCGGCGGCCCGGGGGCTGCGGCGGCGGGTACGCCTCGGCCGTGCCGTAGAGGTCGGGGGCCTCGCCCGGGTAGCCGCCGACGGGCTGCTGGGCGTACGGGTCCGCGCCCAGGTACGGGTCGGCCTGCGGGACGGCGGCGTACGGGGTCTGGCCGGTGTCCCAGCCCTGGCCGTCGTAAACCGGCTGCTGGGGCTGCTGGGGCTGCTGGGGCTGCTGGGGCTGCCCGTGCATCTGCTGCTGGTGCGCCTGGTGGGGCTGCTGCGGGGCATAACCCTGCTGCTGCCCCGGGTACTGCCCCTGCTGCACGTACTGCCCTTGCTGCACGTACTGCTGGTACTGCGGGTCCTGCTGGTACTGCGGCTCCTGCGGATACTGCTGCTGGGGGCCACCTGCGTAGGGCATCTGAGCCTGCTGGGCCTCGTGCCCGGTCCACCCCTGGTCCCCGTACAAGGGGTCCTCGGGGTGCCACGGTTCGGGGCCACGGCCCCGGCCATACTCAGTCATCGGTCCCCTAGAGCCGCGAGACGGAGGCAACGGCTACGTCCGCCGCGGCACCCGGTTCCGCCTCTGAAGTGGTGGGCGACGACTGTTCGAATGCCGCCGCATCGCGCGGAACGTTACCGTATCGCGATCAGACAACCACTTCGACGCACTCACCGGGCGGATTACCTGATACCCGTTCGGTCTCAAGAGCGTTCTGAAGGATCACCACAGCGGCCGCCTGGTCGATCACCGAACGGCCCTTCTTCGCGTTCCTCCCCGAGGCCCGCAGCCCCTGGGCGGCGGTGACCGTGGTCATCCGCTCGTCCACCAGACGGACCGTCACCGGCTTGATCCCCTTGGCGAGTTCCGTGGCGAAGACGCGCACCTTGGCCGCGGCCGGCCCCTCCCGCCCGCTGAGCGAGCGGGGCAGGCCGACCACGACTTCCAGGGGTTCGTATTCCTCGACGAGCTGCCGCAGCCGCCGGTGGGCGAAGGGGATGTCCCGGCCCGGAACGGTTTCCACCGGTGTGGCCAACACCCCGTCGGGGTCGCAGGAGGCGACCCCGATCCGGGCGTCCCCGACATCGATGGCCAGACGGCGGCCGCGGCGCAGAGTCATGGTCAGACCGTCTCGACGACGAGGCGCTCGACCGCGGCGATGGCCTCGGGGATGGCGGCCGGGTTCTGGCCGCCGCCCTGGGCCACGTCCGGCTTGCCGCCACCGCCGCCACCGAGGGTCTTGGCGGCGGTGCGGACCAGGTCACCGGCCTTGAGACCGCGCTCGCGGGCGGCCTCGTTGGTGGCGATGACGGTCAGCGGGCGGTCGTTCGCCGTGGTGAACAGGGCCACGACGGCCGGCCGGTCGCCCTGGATGCGGCCGCGGACGTCGAGGACCAGCTTGCGCAGGTCGTCGGCGCCGGTGCCGTCCGGGACGGTGCCGACGACGAGGGCGACGCCGTGGATGTCCTGGGCGTTCGCGGCGAGACCGGCGGCGGCCTGGAGGACCTTCTCCGCGCGGAACTTCTCGATCTCCTTCTCGGCGTCCTTCAGCTTGCCGAGCATGGAGGCGATCTTCTCCGGCAGCTCCTCGGGACGGCCCTTGACCAGCTCCTGGAGCTGGGCGACGACCGTGTGCTCCTTGGCGAGGAAGTTGTACGCGTCCACGCCGACGAGGGCCTCGACGCGGCGCACGCCGGAGCCGATGGAGGACTCGCCGAGCAACTTCACCAGACCCAGCTGGGCGGTGTTGCCGACGTGCGTACCGCCGCACAGCTCCTTGGAGAAGTCGCCGATGGTCACGACGCGCACGCGCTCGCCGTACTTCTCGCCGAACTCGGCGATGGCGCCCTGCTTCTTCGCCTCGTCGATGCTCATGATCTCGGCGGTGACGTCGAGCTCGCGGGAGAGCACGTCGTTGATCTTCTGCTCGACGTCGGTGAGGACCGTGCCGGGGACGGCGTTCGGCGAGCCGAAGTCGAAGCGGAAGCGACCGGGCGAGTTCTCGGAACCGGCCTGGGCGGCCGTCGGGCCGAGGGCGTCGCGCAGCGCCTGGTGGGTCAGGTGCGTGGCCGAGTGGGCGCGGGCGATGGCCCGGCGGCGGTTCACGTCGATGGCGGCGTACGCGGAGGCGCCCACCGTCACCTCGCCGACCTGGACGGAGCCCTTGTGCACGGAGACGCCCGGGACGGGCTGCTGCACGTCGCGGACGACGATGACGGCGCCCGAGTCGAGCTTGATGCGGCCCTGGTCGGCGAGCTGGCCGCCGCCCTCTGCGTAGAACGGGGTGCGGTCGAGGACGACCTCGACGTCGTCACCCTCGGAGGCGGCGGGCGCGGAGACGCCGTTGACCAGCAGGCCGACGATCGTGGACTCGCCCTGGTTGGTGGCGTAGCCGGTGAACTCGGTGCCGCCGGAGTTGTCGGCGATCTCCCGGTAGGCGGACATGTCCGCGTGGCCGGTCTTCTTGGCCTTGGCGTCGGCCTTGGCCCGGTCGCGCTGCTCCTGCATGAGGCGGCGGAAGCCGGGCTCGTCCACGGAGAGGCCCTGTTCGGCGGCCATCTCCAGGGTGAGGTCGATCGGGAAGCCCCAGGTGTCGTGGAGCAGGAACGCCTTGTCGCCGGCCAGGACCGTGCCGCCGGCGGCCTTGGTCTCGGTCACGGCGGTGTCGAGGATGTTCGTGCCGCCCTTGACGGCCTTGAGGAAGGCGGCCTCTTCGGCGAGCGCGACGGTCTCGATGCGCTTGCGGTCGGTGACGAGCTCCGGGTACTGCTGGCCCATCGTGTCGATCACGACGTCGACCAGGGCCTGGACGACGGGGCCCGTGGCGCCCATGAGGCGCATGTTGCGGATGGCGCGGCGCATGATGCGGCGCAGCACGTAGCCGCGACCCTCGTTGCCGGGCGTGACGCCGTCGCCGATGAGCATGACGGAGGTGCGGATGTGGTCGGCGACCACGCGCATCGACACGTCGGTGTTCTGGGCGGCGCCGTAGCGCACGCCGGTGAGCTCGGTGGCCTTGTCCATGACCACGCGCAGGGTGTCGGTCTCGTACATGTTCTGCACGCCCTGCAGGATCATCGCGAGGCGTTCGAGGCCGAGACCGGTGTCGATGTTCTTCGACGGCAGGTCGCCGAGGATCGGGAAGTCTTCCTTCCCGTCGCCGGCGCCGCGCTCGTACTGCATGAAGACCAGGTTCCAGATCTCCACGTAGCGCTCGTCGTTGACGGCGGGGCCGCCCTCGACGCCGAACTCGGGGCCGCGGTCGTAGTTGATCTCCGAGCAGGGGCCGCAGGGACCCGGGACGCCCATGGACCAGAAGTTGTCCTTCTTGCCCAGGCGCTGGATGCGCTCGGCGGGCACGCCGATCACGTCGCGCCAGATCGTCTCGGCCTCGTCGTCGTCGAGGTAGACGGTGATCCAGAGCTTCTCCGGCTCCAGGCCGTAGCCGCCGTCCGCCACGGAGCTGGTGAGCAGCTCCCAGGCGTACTTGATGGCGCCTTCCTTGAAGTAGTCGCCGAAGGAGAAGTTGCCGCACATCTGGAAGAACGTGCCGTGGCGGGTGGTCTTGCCGACCTCTTCGATGTCCGGCGTACGGACGCACTTCTGCACGCTGGTGGCCCGGGGGGCCGGCGGCTTGGTCTCGCCGAGGAAGTACGGCTTGAACGGGACCATGCCCGCGTTGACCAGCAGCAGAGTCGGGTCGTCCGCGATGAGCGACGCCGAAGGGACAACGGCATGACCGCGCTCCTCGAAGAAGCTCAGCCAGCGGCGGCGGATTTCAGCCGACTCCATCAGTGGTCCTCATTCCGGTTGTACGAAAAATTCGGGTGGGTGGTCTTGTGGTTCTGGATGGCCCGCATCCGCCGCGGCCCGGGGAGGGCGGTGACGTTGTCGGGCCGATCGGGATCCTGGTGCAATCCCAGTGCGTCGTTCAGCTCGTCCTCGCGCTGCGACATTCCCGCCTTCACGTCGAGGGCGAAGTCCTTGAGGCGGTGACCGGCCTCCACGGCCTTGTCGGCGGCCTGGGCGGCGAGGCTCTCCGGTGTCAGCTTCTTGAGCTGGCGGTTGACCTTGGTGGTGGCCCACACGCCGGCGGCTGCGCCTGCGGTGAACCAGAAGGCTCGGCGGAACATCGGAGGTTTCAGCCCTTCTGCTTCCGGCGCCGGGCGGCCGGCACCGTACGGCCAACGATCACGCTGCGCCGGGACGCCTTCCGCGGCGCCTCTTCCGTGTTCTTGCCCAGCGCCTTGCGGACGCCGTAGCCGAAGGCGGCGACCTTGACCAGCGGCCCGCCGAAGGTGGAGGCCACGGTGGAGGACAGGGCGGAGGCGTTCGAGGTGACTTCCTGGACGTCGCTCGCGATGGCGTCGACCCGGTCGAGCTGGGTGCGTGCGGAGCGGACGGTGGTGGAGGCGTCCGCGAGCAGCGGGACGGCCTGGTCGGTCACGTCGGCCACCAGCTTGGTGGTCGCCTTGAGCACCTGGGCCAGCCTCACCAGTACCACGGCGAGGAAGGAGACCAGGATGGCCCAGAAGACGGCCACGAGGATCCCGGCCACCTCTCCACCGGACACGTTGCACCGCTCTCTGCCTGTTGATCACTACGTGGAAAAGTCGTTCTCCGACCCTATCGCGCCGGAGATCCACCGCAGTACCGCAATTCACGGCCCAGCGGATCCGCCTTGTACGCAGCGCATCCGGACCAGTACCCTCCGTGTCCCATGCGACAGAGGCCCGTTCGACAAAGGACCTGCGGCAATCTTCCCGCGGAGCTGAGCAGCTTCGTCGGGCGAGGTGCGGAACTCGCCGAGGTGGGGAGGCTGCTGGAGGCCTCGCGACTGGTCACCGTGACCGGCGTGGGCGGGGTGGGCAAGTCCCGGCTGGCCCTGGCGGCGGCCCGGGAGGCCGCCGAGGCAGCGTCCGGGGCGGTGTCCGGGGCGACCTCCGGGCCGGCTTCGGAGACGGGCGATACGGCGCAGGAACGCTACTGCGACGGCGTCTGGCTGGCCGAGCTGTCCTGCGTACGCGATCCGGCACTGCTCGAACTCACGCTGGCGGAGTCGCTCGGGCTCACCGACCACACCACGCGACCGCCGCGGACCGTCCTGACCGAGCACCTCGCCGAGCGGCGGCTGCTGCTGGTCCTCGACGGGTTCGAGCAGCTCGTCGAGGAGACCGCCGAGCTGGTGCGGGAGCTGCTGCGCCGCTCCCCCGGCCTGCGAGTGCTGGCTGCCGGGCGGCGGCCGCTGGACCTCCGGGGGGAACGGACCTTCCCGCTGGCCCCGCCGGTCCCCGAGGAGGCCCTGGAGCTGCTGGCCGAGCGGGCGGCGGCCGCCGATCCGGGCTTCGCCGTGACCGGCGCCAACCGGCCCGCACTGGTGGAGCTGTGCGCCCGGCTCGACGGGATCCCGCTGGCGCTGGAGCTGGCGGCGGGACGGCTGCGGGCGCTGTCGCCGGAGCAGGTGCTGACGCGGTTGGAGGACCGTTTCGCGCTGCTGACGGGCTCGGCGCGCGGGGTCCTGCCCCGGCACCGGGCGCTGCGTACGGCGATCGGCTGGAGCCACGAGCTGTGCACGGCGCGGGAGCGGTTGCTGTGGGCCCGGCTGTCGGTGTTCGCCGGGCACTTCGACCTCGATGCCGCCGAGTACGTGTGCGCGGGGCCGGACCTGCCGGTGGAGTCCGTGCTGGACGTGCTCGGGGAGCTCCTCGCCCAGTCGCTGCTGGCCCGGGAGGAGACGGCGGCCGGGGTGCGCTACCGGATGCTGGAGACCGTGCGGGTGTACGGGGCGGGGTGGCTGGAGTCCCTCGGCGACGCCACACGGCTGCGGCGGCGCCACCGGGACTGGTACACGGGGCTGGCCACCTGGTGCGAGCTGGACTGGTTCGGTCCGCGCCAGCAGGAGGTGGCGGCGCTGGTGGAGGCGGAGCTGCCGAATCTGCGGCTGGCGCTGGAGTGCTGCCTGGAGGAGCCGGACGAGCTCCACCTGGGGCAGTACCTGGCCGGGACGCTGTGGTTCTACTGGGCCGGGTGCGGCCGGCTCACCGAGGGCCGGTACTGGCTGGACCGGATGCTGGAGCCCGGCCCGGCCGCGTCGGAACACGTGGGGTCGCGGCTGAAGGCGCTGTGGGTGCTCGGCTACGTGGCGGCCCTCCAGGGCGATGCGGTGGCCTCGATGAGCGCCCTGTACGAGTGCCGGGACGGGGCGGCGCGGACCGGGAACGCGGTGGCGGCGGCGTACGCGGTGCACCGGCTGGGCTGCTTGGCGCTGGTCTCCGACGACATGCCGCGGGCCGGTGAGCTGCTGGGCTCGGCGCTGGAGCAGTACCGGGAGGCCGGGGAGCTGAACAGCAACGTGCTGATGTGCCAGGTGGAGCTGGCGATGGCGCTGGCCTTCCAGGGGGATCTGGCGGGTGCGCTGTCGCTGTGCCGGGAGGTCCGGGACATCTGCGAGGAGCGCGGGGAGCGCTGGACGAAGGCGTACGCCCTCTACGTCCTCGCGTACGCGGCCCTGGACGCGGCGGACACGGCCGGGGCGCGGCTCCTGCTGACCGAGTGCGTGACGATCAACCACGCCTTCCGCGACCTGGTCGGGCTGGCGCTCGCGGTGGAGCTGCTGGCCCTGGTCACGGCGGCCGAGGACCGTCCGGCCGAGGCGGCGGTGCTCCAGGGTGCGGCCGAGCCGATGTGGGACGGGGTGGGCCTGCAGCTGTTCGGCTCGGGGTACTTCAACGCCCCGCGGCTGATGTGCCGCGAGCGGGCGGGTGAGGTGCTGGGCGCGGACCGGTACGCAGCGTGCGCGCGGCACGGCCGGAGCCTGTCGCTCGACGAGCTGGTCGAGCGGGCACTGCGGATGCCCGAGCCGGTGCCGGCGGCGCCGGAACGGCTGCCGCGGCCGCGGTCCGGGGAGACGGGCAGGGCGGCGGGCGCGGTGGGCCGCCCGGACAACAGGAAGCCCGCCGGCTCCCCCAAGGGGGAACCGGCGGGCTGACCAGCCTGTGAGGCTACGTCCGCTGGATCAGCGGGCGTAGTACTCGACGACGAGCTGCTCGTCGCAGATGACCGGGATTTCCTTGCGGTTCGGGTCACGGTCCAGGCGGAAGGCCAGGGCCTTCAGGTTGACCTGCAGGTAGCGCGGGGTCTCGCCCTCGCCTGCGTAGCCACCCTCACGGGCAACCTGGAACGGAACCTTCTCGCGGCTGCGCTCGCGCACGGTGATGACGTCGTCCGGGCGGACACGGAACGACGGCTTGTCGACCTTGCCACCGTTGACCTCGATGTGGCCGTGAACGACCATCTGGCGGGCCTGGTAGATGGTGCGGGCGATGCCCGAACGCAGGACCAGGGCGTCGAGGCGACGCTCAAGCTCGACGACCAGCGCCTCGCCCGTCTTGCCCTCGGCCTTCTTGGCGCGGTCGTACGCGCGGGCCATCTGACGCTCAGAGATGTCGTACTGAGCGCGCAGACGCTGCTTCTCCAGCAGACGGACCTTGTAGTCCGAGTTCTGCTTGCGGCCACGGCCGTGCTCGCCCGGCGGGTAGGGGCGGGCCTCGAAGTACTTGACGGCCTTCGGGGTCAGTGCAATGCCGAGGGCACGCGACTTCTTGACCTTGGGTCGCTTCTGGTTCACGGGGAACCTACCTCCATGTAAGTTAGGTGAGGCTTACCTTATCGAGGAGGACGTAATGTCTCGACCACATGGGATCCCCCTGCCCAGTGCGCAACGCAGTTCGGATTCAGACGAAACAGAATCCGCTTGCGCCGACGATAAGCAAGGTCAGCCGCGTCCCAGGGAAGGCGTTCGGCAGCTCACCGGAGCCGAACGCGTACGAACCCTCGTAGAGTCCAACGCCTCAGTATCCCTTACGCTGCCGGGTGCTCTCGACCAGCTGAGGTCTCTTGAGCAGCCCGAGCTCGGGACAGGGATGCAGGTCGCACGGACCGTCACCCCGGACGGGGACGTGATTCTCCTGGTGTCAGGGGAATCTGCGGCTGCCAGAGCGGCCGCTCACGCCCAGGACGACGACCTCACGGCCGTGATCGAGATCACGGATGTGGCGCCGGTGTCCGTGCCCCATCGTATCCGAGGCCGAGCGTGGCTCGCCGGCTGGCTGACCCAGGTGCGCGGGGACGACCGCGCGGCCTGCGCGGCGCTGCTGGCCGAGCGCCGGCCGGTGGGCGAACTCCTCGGGCTGCACGGGCGCCCCTCCCACGTGATGCTGCGCCTGGAGGTCGGCGAGATCTCGGTGGACGACCTGTGGGGCGCCGAGCACGTGGACCCGGACGACCTGGCCGCGGTGGCGCCGGACCCGATCGTCGACCACGAGACGGAACTCCTCCAGCACCTGGCCGCCGCGCACCGCGACCGGATCGCCGACCTGTGCGCGCTGCTGGGCCCGCGGGAGAGCGCCGCCGTGACCGCGGTCCCACTGGCCCTGGACCGCCTGGGACTGCGGGTCCGCTTCACGCGCGACGGCTCCTCCTTCGACGCCCGCTTCGACTTCCCGACGCCGGTCCGCGACGTGTGCGACCTGCGCCGGGCGATGCAGACCCTGTTCGCGGCAGCCGGCAGCCGGGGCCCCCGCACGCCGTGACCGCCGGCCCGGTGCCTCATGCACCGGACGGGCCTGAACCGCCTCCTCGCAGGCGTTCGCGGACCTTTTCCACCACGTCCGCGTAGCGGGCCTCCGCGCCGTACCGCGTCGGCTCGTAGTACCGCTTGCCGTGCACCGCGTCCGGCGCGTACTGCTGTGCCGCGATCGCGCCCGGTACGTCGTGCGGGTACACGTACCCCACGGCGTGGCCCAGCTTCGCCGCCCCCTTGTAGTGCCCGTCCCGCAGGTGTGTCGGCACCTGGCCCGCCAGGCCCGCCCGGACGTCCGCGAGCGCCGCGCCGATCGCGGTCGTCGCGGTGTTCGACTTCGGGGCCAGGGCGAGGGCGATCGTGGCGTGCGACAGCGTCAGCGCGGCCTCGGGGAAGCCGATCATCGCCACCGCCTGCGCCGCGGCGACCGCGAGCGGCAGGGCCGTCGGGTCCGCCAGGCCGATGTCCTCGCTGGCCGAGATCATCAGGCGACGGGCGATGAACCGCGGATCCTCCCCCGCCTCGATCATGCGCGCCAGGTAGTGCAGCGCGGCGTCCACGTCCGAGCCGCGGATCGACTTGATCAGGGCGCTCGCCACGTCGTAGTGCTGGTCGCCGTCCCGGTCGTACTTCACCGCCGCCCGGTCGACCGCCTCCTCCACCGTCTGGAGGCTGATCTCGGACTCCCCCTTGGCGATCGCAGAACCGGCACCGGCCTCCAGCGCCGTCAGCGCCCGCCGGGCGTCGCCGCCCGCGATCCGCAGCAGGTGCGCCTCCGCGTCCGCCGGCAGGGAGACCGCCCCGCCCAGCCCGCGCTCCTCCGTCAGCGCCCGCCGCATCAACGCGCTCAGGTCCTCGTCGGTCAGCGGTTCCAGGGTGAGCAACAGCGACCGCGACAGCAGGGGGGAGATGATCGAGAAGTAGGGGTTCTCCGTGGTCGCGGCGATCAGCGTCACCCAGCGGTTCTCGACGGCCGGGAGCAGCGAGTCCTGCTGCGCCTTGCTGAAGCGGTGGATCTCGTCGAGGAAGAGGACCGTCTCCTTGCCGTACCCGCCGGCCGCCCGCTTGGCGCCCTCGATGACGGCCCGTACTTCCTTCACGCCCGCAGTGATCGCCGACAGCTCCACGAACCGCTTCTGCGTCGCCTGGCTCACCACGTACGCGAGGGTGGTCTTGCCGATGCCCGGGGGGCCCCACAGGATCACCGACGAGGCTCCGGCCGGCCCGCCCGCCCCGTCCCCGACCAGCCGCCGCAGCGGTGACCCGGGCTTCAGCAGGTGCTGCTGGCCGACGACCTCGTCCAGGGTGCGCGGGCGCATGCGGACGGCGAGCGGAGAACTTCGAGGGTCCTTCTCCCGGCGGTCTTCGGCAGCGGCGGTGAACAGGTCTGGTTCCACACGGGAAGCCTATGCGAGCCCACCGACAGCGGGCCGCGGACCCGGAAGGCCCACCGCACTCAGGAGGTCCAGAAGTCCCACCAGCGGGTCAGGATCAGCATGCCGATGATCCCGACGTGCAGCACGGGCAGCACCCAGGTGAACTCGTCCAGGAAGGAGCGCAGCCAGCCCGGTGCGGGCAGCAGGCCCTCACGCACGTTGTGGGCGGTGACGTACCAGAACATGAAGATCGTGGCGACCCATGCCAGGCAGCACCACAGGCACAGCGAGTTGATGTTGTACAGCGACTGGTACATGAGCCAGGTGCAGAAGCCGACGCCGAACAGCATGCCGGCGTTGAAGGTGAGCCAGTACCAGGGCCGGAACCGGGCCCCGGCCAGCACGCTCATGCCGACGCAGATCACTATGCCGTAGGCGACCAGGCCCAGCATCGGGTTCGGGAAACCGAACACGGACGCCTGCTCGCTCTTCATGATGTTGCCGCAGGAGACGATCGGGTTCAGGCTGCAGCCCGGCGTGAAGTTCGGGTCTTCCAGCAGCTTGAACTTGTCGATCGTGATCACCCAGGCCGCGAGGAGCCCCGCCGCGCCCGTGATCACCAACAGCAGCGCCAGTGCCCGGCTCGCACCGACCGTCCGCGGGGCGGTGTCTGCGTCCGTACCTCGTGTCGTCATACCGCCGCTCCAGATCTGCAAGGTCAACAAGCACCGGCCATTGTGCCGTACGGAGCTGTGTGTCCACCGTTCGGTGGACATAAGGACGTACGCACGGGGGGACCGGTGGCGCGGGTTCCGCCACACCATTTGAGACATGACACAGAACGCGGTGGAGGTACGGGGGCTTCGCAAGCAGTACGGCGAGGTCACCGCGGTGGACGGACTGGATCTGACGATCCGACAGGGCGAGGTCTTCGGACTCCTCGGGCCCAACGGAGCCGGCAAGAGCACGACGGTGGAGATCCTGCAGGGCCACCGGGAACGGGACGGAGGCGAAGTCAGCGTGCTCGGAGCGGACCCGGCCACCGGCGGCCGGGCCTGGCGCTCGCGCGTCGGGATCGTCTGGCAGGACGAGTCGGCGCCCGCCGAACTGACGGTGCGGGAGACGGTCGAGCACTTCGCCCGCTACTACTCGGCCCCGCGCGACCCGGCCGAGGTCATCGCCCTGGTCGGCCTGGAGCAGAAGCGGGACCAGCGCGTGAAGGGGCTCTCGGGCGGCCAGCGGCGCCGGCTCGACGTGGCGCTCGGCGTCATCGGCGACCCCGAGCTGCTGCTCCTCGACGAGCCGACCACGGGCTTCGACCCGGCGGCCCGCCGCCAGTTCTGGGACCTGATCCGGCTGCTCGCCGGCGAGGGCACCACCATCGTGCTCACCACGCACTACCTGGAGGAGGCAGAGGCCCTCGCCGACCGGCTCGCGGTCATCGCGAGCGGCAGGGTCGTCGCCGAGGGCGAACCGGCCGCACTCCGCTCCCGGTTCGGCACCGGCGCCACCGTCGAGTGGACCGGGGCCGACGGCACCCCGCAGAGCATCGCCACCGAGACGCCCACCCGTACCGTCGCCGAGCTCATGACCCGCTTCGAAGGCGAGATCCCGGGGCTGAAGATCGGCCGTCCCACCCTGGAGGACGTGTACCTGCGCCTCACGGGCCAGCTCGTACCCACGCCCGCACAGCAGTCGGAGGACGCACGATGAGCACGACCGCCACCACCGCCGCCACCGGCCGGGCCGCCTCGGCCGCCGAGGCCCTGCCCGGCGCCTGGACCCTGGGCTTGAGCCGCGGGGCCCTGGAGATCAAGCAGTTCGTCCGCCAGCGCGACGCGATGATCTTCACCTTCGCCTTCCCCATCGTCTTCCTCGCCCTGTTCGCCTCGATCTTCAGCGACAGCGTGGAGAACACCGGGGTCACCGCCTCCCAGCTGTACGCGGCGGGCATGGTCGCCGCGGGCATCATGTCCACCAGCTTCCAGTCGCTCGGGATCTCGATCGCCGTCGAACGCGACGAGAAGGTGCTGCGCCGGCTGCGCGGCACCCCGATGCCGCCGGCCGCGTACTTCCTCGGCAAGGTCTGGATGGTCCTGGCGACCGGACTCGCCGAGACCGCGATCCTGTTGCTCGTCGGCTCCACCCTGTTCGACCTCGACCTGCCGGCGTCCGCCACCAAGTGGCTCACCTTCGGCTGGATCTTCGCCCTCGGCCTGACCGGCTGCGCCCTGCTCGGCATCGCGATCAGCAGCCTGCCCAAGTCCGGCAAGAGCGCCAGCTCGGTGGTCGTCCTGCCGTTCCTGATCCTCCAGTTCATCTCCGGCGTCTTCATCCCGGTGAACGCGATCCCGGACTGGCTGCTGAACATCGGCGCGCTGTTCCCGCTCAAGTGGATGTGCCAGGGTCTGCGCGGAGTGTTCCTGCCACAGTCCGCCGCGGTCCTGGAGCAGGCCGGCAGCTGGGAGTACGGAAAGGTCGCCCTGGTCCTGGGTGCCTGGGTCGTCGGAGGATTGGTCCTGTGTCTGCTGACCTTCAAGTGGAAGAACCGCCGCGACGGCTGAACGGGTTCACCAGGGCGGCCGGAGCGCGCGAGTCCCACGTCTGGGACCGCGCGTTCGGGCCGTGGGACCTCTACTTCGGCCTCGTGTGGGTCGCGACCGTGGCCTTCGTCCTGGGCGCGGACTTCCCCTCGCTGTCGTACCGGGTCCCCGCCGCCGCGCTGCTCACGCTGCTGGTCCCGTGGTACGCGTGGACCGGCCGGCCCCTGCTCCTGAAGGATCCCGGGGCCGAACCGGGACTGTCCCTGCGCTACCTGGGCGTGATGCTGGCCCTGTTCCTGCCCGCCGCCTTCCTGGTGGGCGAGACCCGGCTGATCACCTTCGCGCTCGCCCCGCACTGCTTCATGCTGCTGCCGCTGCGCCGGGCGATCGGCACGATGGCGGTGGTGGCGCTGCTGCCGGTGGCCGGGTGGGCGCTGCTGTGGCGGCCGGCCGGACACGTCGTCTTCGTCAACGCGGTCGGCTCGTTCGTCACGTTCGCCTTCTCCTCCTTCTTCGGCGCCTGGATCATCCGGATCATCGAGCAGAGCCAGGAGCGGGCCTCGCTGATCGCCGAACTCGACGCCAGCCGGGAGGAGGTGGCCCGGCTCTCCGCCGCGCAGGGCGCCCATGCCGAAAGGGAACGCATGTCACGCGAGATCCACGACACCCTCGCCCAGGGGTTCACGAGTCTGCTGATGCTGGTCCAAGCCGTGCAGTCCGAGCTGGACACGGATCCCGCGCAGGCCCACCGGCACCTGGAGCTGATGGCCGCGACCGCCCGGCAGAACCTGGCCGAGGCCCGGGCCCTGGTCGCCGGCGGCGCCCCCGCCGACCTCGACGCGGGTTCGCTGCCGGACGCCGTACGCCGCCTCGCCGCCCGGCAGCATCCGCCGGCAGCGGTGTCGGTGACCGGGGAGGTCCGGCCGTTGGCCGCGGCGCTGGAGGTGGTGGCGCTGCGGTCCTGCCAGGAATCCCTGTCGAACGCGGCGAAGCACGCCGGGGCCGGGGCACAGTGCTCGGTCTCGCTGGCCTACGGTGACTGCGAACTGACCGTCACGGTCCGGGACACCGGGCAGGGCTTCGACCCGGCGTCCCCCGCGACCGGCTACGGCCTGCGGGGACTGCGCGCCCGCGCGGCGGAGGCCGGCGGCACGGCGGCCGTCGAAAGCACCGCGGGGTCGGGCACCTCCGCCGGCACCACCGTCACCGTGACACTCCCGATCCGCTGAGGAGCCGTACGACATGATCCGCATCCTGCTGGCCGACGACCACCCCGTGGTACGGGAAGGCCTGCGCGGCATGCTCAGTGCGGAGCCGGACCTGGAGGTCGTCGCGGAGGCCGCGAACGGCCCGCAGGCCGAGGCACTGGCCGCGGAGCTGCTCCCCGGCGGCCTGGACCTGATCCTGATGGACCTGCGGATGCCGGGCGGCGACGGCGTCGAGTCCATCGCCCGGATCAGCGCGGCCGGGCTGCCGGTGCGGGTCGTCGTCCTGACGACGTACGAGAACGACCGGGACATCCTGCGGGCGGTGGAAGCGGGGGCCGCCGGCTACTTGTTGAAGGACATGGCACGGGCCGAACTGGCCGAGGCCGTCCGTGCGGCGGTGCGTGGCGAGACGGTCCTGGCCCCGTCGGTGGCGGGCCGCCTGGTCGACCGCCTCCGCACCCGCCCCGAGCGTCCGCGCCTGTCCGACCGCGAGGTCGCGGTCCTGCGCCTCGTCGCGGAGGGCGCGACGAACGCGGAGATCGGCCGGCGCCTGTTCGTGGCGGAGTCCACGGTCAAGACGCACCTGCTGCGCATCTTCGGAAAACTGGAGGTCACGGACCGCACGGCGGCGGTGACCACGGCCATGCGCCACGACCTCCTCTGACGGACCCGCTGCGCGAAGCCTGCCGCTCCCCGCACCGCACCGTTTCCGGGCCCCGGTCAACGGGATTAGGGCGGGGCGGGGAGCAGCTCCGCACAGCGGAACAGCCCCGGCCCCGCCCCAGGTGCGGCTTCCGTCAGGCCAGCTTGGTCCGCAGGACCTCGACCACGTCCGCCAGGGCGACCGGGGACTGCTCCCCGGACTCCATGTCCTTCAGCTGGACCACGCCCTCGGCGAGATCGCGGTCGCCGGCGACGATCGCGAAGCGCGCACCGCTGCGGTTCGCGTCCTTCATGGAGCCCTTGAGGCCCTTGCCGCCGTACGACATGTCCGCCGCGACGCCCGCCTTGCGCAGCTGCGTCACCAGCCCGAACACGGTCGGCTTCGCCTCGCCCAGCGCCACCGCGAACACCGATGTCGTCGGCGGGATGTCCAGCTCGACGCCCTCGGCCTGGAGCGCGAGCACCGTACGGTCCACGCCCAGCGCCCAGCCCACCGACGGCAGTGCCGGTCCGCCGATCATCTCGGACAGGCCGTCGTAGCGGCCGCCGCCGCCGACCGCGGACTGCGAGCCCAGGCCGTCGTGCACGAACTCGAAGGTCGTGCGGGTGTAGTAGTCGAGCCCGCGCACCAGCTTCTCGTCGTCCTCGAAGGCGACGCCCGCCGCCGTGATCAGTGCGCGCACCTCCTCGTGGTACGCCTTGCACGCGTCGCACAGGTAGTCGCGCAGCACCGGAGCGCCGACGAGCTGCTTCTGCACCTCGGCCCGCTTGTCGTCGAGGACGCGCAGCGGGTTGATCTCGGCCCGGCGCACGGTTTCCTCGTCGAGGTCGAGACCGCTCAGGAAGGACTGCAGTGTCTCCCGGTACACCGGGCGGCATTCCTTGTCGCCCAGCGAGTTCAGCAGGATGCGGAAGTTGCGCAGGCCCAGCGAGCGGTACGCCTGGTCGGCCAGGATGATCAGCTCGGCGTCCAGCGCCGGGTCCTCCGCGCCGATGGCCTCGGCACCGACCTGCGAGAAGTGGCGGTAGCGGCCCGCCTGCGGCTTCTCGTAGCGGTAGTACGAGCCCGAATACCAGAGCTTGACCGGCAGGTTGCCCTTCTTGTGCAGGCTCGCCTCCAGCGCCGCGCGCAGGACCGAGGCGGTGCCCTCCGGGCGGAGTGCCAGCTGGTCGCCGCCCTTGGTCTCGAAGGCGTACATCTCCTTGGAGACGATGTCGGTGGACTCGCCCACGCCTCGGGCGAAGAGGCCCACGTCTTCGAAGCCGGGAGTTTCGATGTAGCCGTATCCGGAGTTGCGGAGCGGGGCCGCGATGGCCTCGCGCACCGCCAGGTACTTCACGGAGACCGGCGGGATCAGGTCGTACGTGCCCTTGGGGGCCTGGAAAGTAGCCACGAAACTCTCGTCACATTCCTCGTCGTGGGGCGGCGGTAGGGTCCGCCCCCAGGCCGGCGGCGACTTCCCGCAGGTACGGGTTGGTCGCGCGCTCGCGGCCGATGGTGGTCTGGGGACCGTGGCCGGACAGCACCACGGTCGAGTCGTCGAGCGGCAGGCACACGCGGGCCAGCGATTCGAGCATCTCGGCGTGGGAGCCGCCGGGCAGGTCGGTGCGTCCGATGGAGCCGGCGAAGAGCAGGTCGCCCGAGAAGAAGACCGGCGGTACGTCGGCCAGCTCGGGCATCCGGAAGGTCACCGACCCCTTGGTATGCCCGGGCGCGTGCGCCACCGAGAAGTCCATGCCGGCCAGCTTCAGCCCGGCACCGTCCACCAGCTCGCGGACGTCGTCGGGCTCACCCACGGTGAGCTCGCCCATGAGCGGCATCCCGATGGACCGGCCCAACGCCTTCTCCGGGTCGCTCATCATGTAGCGGTCCTCGGGGTGGATCCAGGCGGGAACGTCGTGCGCTCCGCACACCGGGACCACCGAGGCCACGTGGTCGATGTGGCCGTGGGTGAGGACGACCGCCACGGGCTTGAGCCGATGCTTCTTCAGCGTCTCCTCGACGCCCTGGGCCGCCTGGTGGCCCGGGTCGATGATGACGCACTCCTCACCGGCGGCGGGGGCGACCACGTAACAGTTGGTCCCCCAGGCCCCGGCGGGGAACCCGGCAATCAGCACGTTCGTCCTCAATCGTCGTCCAGCGGAAGCTTGGGCAGCGGCCGAGTGTCGGAATGCTGCTGCTCAGAGCCTACCGGCGCCGCTCGTCACACAGCGAACCCATATACGGTACGGCCTAACCGAGCCCGGACAGCGGTGCCAGACACGTACAAGGAGACGACCCGGTGGTCACGAGCGATCAGCGGCGGCGACAGCTCGCCAGGGAGAAGTACGAGCGCCAGCAGATGCGCCGGGCCGAGGCCCGGCGCAAGTCGCGACAGCGGGCGGCGGTGATCGGGGCCGCGGTGGCCGTGGTGGTCGCCACGCTGGTGGGCCTCGTCGTGGGCGGCGTGTTCGACAAGGACAAGAAGGACAAGGCGTCGGATCCGGCGGCGAACCCGTCGGCCGCGCCCTCGCCGAAGCAGTCGCCCTCGCCGGCGATGGCGATCGACAAGAACGCGAAGTACACGTTCGACCTGAAGACCAGCGCGGGTGAGATCAAGTTCGAGATGGACGCGGCGAAGACGCCGGAAACCGTCAACTCGTTCAAGTCACTGGCGGACAAGGGCTTCTTCGACAACACCAAGTGCCACCGCCTGACCACTTCGGGGATCTACGTGCTCCAGTGCGGTGACCCGGAGGGCTCGGGCACGGGTGGCCCCGGCTACACCATCGCGGACGAGAACCTCGATTCGCTGGGCAAGCCGAACGAGCAGGGTCAGGTGATCTACCCGGCGGGCACGGTCGCGATGGCCAATACCGGCCAGCCGCACAGCGGCGGCAGCCAGTTCTTCCTGGTCTACAAGGACAGCCCGCTGGCTCCGTCGTACACGCCGTTCGGCAAGATCGACGCGGCGGGCCTGAAGGCGCTTGAGGACGTGGCCAAGGCCGGTACGGCCGATGGCGGCCAGGACGGGGCCCCGAAGACCCCGGTGACCATCCAGAAGGGCGCCGTCACGCAGAACTGACGGGGTTCCGGCGGCCCCGGGCCGGGCCGGCGTCCTGCCCGTACGGCGATATTCCGTCGTGCGGGATGCGGACAGCCGGCCCGGCGGTCGCCTATGTTGGCGTTGTGCAGGGTGGGCGCTGCCCACCCCAGGAAACTGTGGACGATGCCCAGGGGGTGAACCCCTCGCAGGCATCAGGTGGAGGAGGCGCTGTGAGCAGCGACCCGTGGGGCCGTGTCGACGAGACGGGCACCGTGTACGTGCGTACTGCCGAGGGCGAGAAGGTCGTCGGCTCGTGGCAGGCGGGCACCCCTGAGGAGGCCCTGGCCTACTTCGAGCGCAAGTACGAGGGCCTGGTGGTCGAGATCGGCCTCCTCGAACGACGGGTGCGGACCACCGATCTGTCCGCCAAGGACGCGCAGACGGCCATCGACCACCTGCGCACGCAGGTGGAGGAGCACCACGCCGTCGGTGACCTCGGTGCGTTGCGCGTCCGGCTGGACAAGCTGGTCGCGACCGTGGACTCGCGGCGCGAGGAGCGCAAGGTCCAGAAGGCCAAGCAGACGGACGAGGCCCGTGCGGCCAAGGACGCGCTGGTGGCCGAGGCCGAGCAGCTGGCGCAGAGCGACCAGTGGCGCAGTGCGGGTGAACGGCTTCGTGCCCTGGTGGACACGTGGAAGGGTCTGCCGCGGCTGGACCGCAAGTCGGACGACGAGCTGTGGCACCGCTTCTCGCACGCCCGGTCCGCCTTCTCCAAGCGCCGCAAGGCGCACTTCGCCTCGCTCGACGCGCAGCGCGAGGACGCCCGCAAGGTCAAGGAGAGGCTGGTCGCGGAGGCCGAGTCGCTGTCGAAGTCGACGGACTGGGGTCCGACGGCCGCCCGCTACCGCGAGCTGATGGCGGACTGGAAGGCTGCGGGTCGGGCGCAGCGCGAGTCCGAGGACGACCTGTGGAACCGTTTCCGCGGTGCGCAGGACGTGTTCTTCGCGGCGCGTGGCGAGGTGTTCGCGGAGCGTGACGCCGAGCAGGTCGAGAACCTGAAGCTGAAGGAAGAGCTGGCCGACGAGGCCGAGAAGCTCGTCCCGATCACGGACCTGAAGGCGGCCCGGGCCGCGTTCCGCTCCCTCAACGAGCGCTGGGAGGGCGTCGGCCACGTGCCGCGCGACGCCCGGCCGAAGGTCGAGGGCCGGATGCACGCGGTGGAGCGGGCCATCCAGGAGGCCGAGGAGGGCGAGTGGCGTCGTACGAACCCGGAGGCGCGGGCCCGTGCGGCCGGCCTGACGGGTCAGCTCCAGGCGGCGGTGGACAAGCTGCGTGAGCAGATCGACGCGGCCCGTGCTGCGGGCAACAACGCGAAGGCCGACAAGCTGGCCCGTGAGCTGGAGGGCCGCCAGGCCCTGCTGGACCAGGCCCTGAAGGGCCTGGAGGAGTTCGGCGGCTAGTTCCCGCGGCTGGTCCGGCCGCGCGACCCGGGACGGCCCCCGGGCGCCGCCGAGGTACGTACGAGGGCCCCGGTACGGAAACTCCGTACCGGGGCCCTCGTACGTGTCAGGGCCGGTTCCGCGTGTCGTCCTGGATCAGGTCGAGCGCGTGGTCCAGTACCTCGCAGGCGTGGAGGTGGTTCCCGGATTCCTGCAACAGCCCCGCCAGCCGCCGGCACACCAGGACGGCCTCGGGACGGTAGAAGCGGTGCACGCGTACGAACGCCTCCTCCAGGACGGCGATGGCCTCGCCGAGCTGCCCGGTCTCGGCCAACATGTCGGCCAGTTCGAACTGGACGGCCAGGAGGTCGCCCTCGCCCGCCCCCGACCGCTCGCGCAGGGCCAGCCGCAGGACCGGCAGCGCGTCCCGGGTCCGCCCCGCCGAGCGCAGGGTGCGGGCCAGCGCCAGTCCCGTTCCCACCATGGCCGTCTGGAGATCGCCGCGGAGCACGGGCCCGGCCGGCACGCCGCGCGGCGCGCGGGCCCGGTTGCGGACGATCTTCAGTCGTCCGACGCCGTTCTCCTGGGCGTGCTGCGGCAGCGGGCGGTTCTTGCTGCGCAGCCGGAACTCCAGGGTGCGGAACAGGGTGTCGAGGTCGATCACCTCGGGCCCGTCCGGGATCCCCTCGCGCAGCACCTTGATCAGCTCCCCGGAGAAGGCGGTGTGCCGTTCCCCGTCCGGCGCCAGGGCCACCCGGTCCCCCGGTGAAGCGCTCAGGAGGTAGGCGCCTTCGACAGCGGTCTCCGCGGCGACCCCGTCCCCAGCGGTGAGGATGCGTGCTGCGCGCCCGCTGAAGCAGCAGTCGAGTACCACCACCTTGCGGGCGGCGCGGGAGGCGCGCACGGCCTCACGCAGGTGTTGGTAGGCGACGGCCGTGTAGCCGACGTTCTCCCGCGAGCCGTACAGGGCCAGGAACAGGTCGGCCGAGTCGGCGTCCCGCATGCCGTGGCCCGCGAAGTAGACGAGCAGGGTGTCGGTGGCTTCCTCGCCGGCCTGGTGGACGGGGTCCAGCAGGTCGGAGGGGTACGAGGGGTTGCGCACGAGCGTCAGGTGCCGCTCGGGCAGTCCCCAGACGGTGGCGTCCGCGAGCTCGGCGGCCAGGTCCTCGATGTTCGCTTCGACCGCCGGCAGCCCGGGCAGGTCGCGGTATCCGGCGCTGCCGATGAGCACGGCTCGGGAGCCCGCCGGGTCAGGAACTCCCGTCATCGTCCCCGTCCAGTGCGGCCACGATGCGACGCACCGACTCGGGGTCGGCGGCCTGCGGGCCGTCGATCCGCACCTCGTACGGGCCCCTGCGGAGGGTGAGGCCGGGCGGGCGGCGGCGGGCCAGCCGCCACTGCAGGACCGTGAAGACCAGGGAGACGGTGGACAGCCCGCTCTCGACGGCGAGTTGCAGCACGTCGAAGCCGCCGGCGTTCATATGGCCGTCCTGCGGTCGCACCAGGTCGGATCCGCCGCCGTCCGGGTCGCCGTTGCCGGCGGGCAGTTCGCCACGGATCCGGCCGCGCACGGCGCGGCCGACGGTCTCGTCCTCGCTCAGCCAGGCCAGCAGCGAGCGCAGCTCCGCCTCGGGGTCGCCGTCGCGTCCGACCCTTAACTCGAACTCATTCATCCGTGTCGTTCCTTCCTGCTCCGATGCGCGTACTGACCCGCGCGAAGAGTTCCAGGGCCGAGGCCGATGCCCCCAGCCGGACCAGGCAGACGGCCTTCCAGTACTGGCAGGCCAAGGTGGTGGGGTGGTCCGCGCCGAGCGTTTCCCGGCAGTACGGGAAGATCCCGTCGAGGATGTCGGCCGCCTCCTGAACGTCGCCGCGCAGGAGCAGCCCGACGGCTTCGCGCTGCCGGGCCACGGCTGAGGGCTCCGTCATGCGGCTGCGGACCAAGCGGCGGATGTCGATGCTCAGGGTGACCGGCTCGGGCTCGTGGGAGGAGGTGTTCCAGTGCCCCGGCGCCTCGGCGGGGCCGACGTGCCGTGGGACACGGGGTGCCTCCGGCACGGTGCCGGGCTCCGCGGCCCAGGGCGAGAGGAGCCGGATGGCCTCGGCGGTGTCCGCGGGCCGGTTCGCGGGGTGCTTGGCGCAGAGGCTGTCCACGACCTCCGCGAAGCCGTCCGGCACCTGGGCCACCACCTCGCGCAGGGGAGGCAGTCCTCGGAGGATCCGGTACACGACGGGGGCGTGACTGTCCTCCGCCGCCCCCGCCGGGGGCTTTCCGGTGAGCATGAAACGCAGGCAGACGCCGACTCCGTACAGGTCCGATGCCGGCGTGGCCCTGGTTCCGTCGAAGCGCTCCGGGGCGAGGTAGCCGACCGTACCCACCACGACGCCGCCCGCGGTGTCGTCGTCCTCCACCAGCTTCGCGATGCCGAAGTCGTACAGCACCACCCCGCGGCTGGTGAGCCGGACGTTCTGCGGCTTCACGTCCCGGTGGAGCACTCCGCTGGCGTGTGCCGCGGCCAGCCCGGAGAGCATGTCCACGGCCACCCGGCAGGCCCGGTCCACGGGCAGCGGCTGTCCGAGCCCGGCGACCAGCTCGGACAGGTCCTCACCGTCGAGCAGCTCCATCAGCAGGTACGGGACGCCCTCGTCCACGCCGGTGTCGTAGACGTGGACCACACCGGGGTGGCTGATCCGGGCGAGGGCGACCCCCTCGTCCCGGAACCGCTGGGCGTCGCCCTCACGAAAGCCGCCGTGGAGGCACTTGATGGCCACCCGCCGTTCGAGCCGGAGGTCCTCCGCCTCGAAGACCACGCCCATGCCGCCCCGGCCGATGACCCGGACGGGCTCGTAGCGTCGGCTGAGGCCGCGCGGAAACATGTCGTACGTGCCCACGCGCGCCCCCCGGTGCGGCTTCAGACGGTGCTCACGGCCTCCTTGCAGAAGTCACACGGTAGACGTCGTAGACGCCTTCCACACCCCGTACGGCCTTCAGGACGTGACCCAGGTGCTTCGGGTCGCCCATCTCGAAGGTGAAGCGGGAGGTGGCCACGCGGTCGCGGGAGGTCTGGACGGCGGCCGAGAGGATGTTCACGTGCTGGTCCGACAGGACCCGGGTGACGTCCGACAGCAGGCGGGACCGGTCCAGGGCCTCGACCTGGATGGCGACGAGGAAGACCGAGGACTGGGTCGGCGCCCATTCGACTTCCAGCATCCGCTCGGGCTGCTGGGAGAGGGAGTCGACGTTAACGCAGTCCGCACGGTGAACCGATACGCCGCTGCCACGGGTGACGAAGCCGATGATCGGGTCGCCGGGGACCGGGGTGCAGCAGCGGGCCAGCTTGACCCAGACGTCCTCGACGCCCTTGACGACGACACCGGGGTCGGCGTTGCCGCGCCGCTTGCCGCGGGCGCGGGACGGCGGGACGCTCTCCTCGATGTCCTCGTTGGCGGCTTCCTCGCCGCCGAGGGCCTGCACCAGCTTCTGGACGACGCCCTGCGCGGCCACGTGGCCCTCGCCGATCGCCGCGTACAGGGAGGAGATGTCGGGGTAGCGCATCTCGTGCGCGAGGGTGACGAGCGAGTCACCGGTGAGGATGCGCTGGATCGGCAGGTTCTGCTTGCGCATGGCCCGCGCGATGGCGTCCTTGCCGTGCTCGATGGCCTCCTCGCGGCGCTCCTTGGAGAACCAGGCGCGGATCTTGTTGCGGGCACGGGGGGACTTGACGAAGCCGAGCCAGTCGCGGGAGGGGCCCGCCCCTTCGGCCTTGGAGGTGAAGACCTCCACCAGGTCGCCGTTGTCGAGGGTCGATTCGAGCGGGACGAGGCGGCCGTTGACGCGAGCCCCTATGGTCCGGTGGCCGACCTCGGTGTGGACGGCGTACGCGAAGTCCACGGGGGTGGCGCCGGCGGGCAGCGCGATGACGTCGCCCTTGGGCGTGAAGACGAAGACCTCGTTGCGGGAGAGGTCGAAGCGCAGCGAGTCGAGGAACTCGCCCGGGTCCTCGGTCTCCTTCTGCCAGTCGAGCAGCTGGCGCAGCCAGGCCATGTCGTTGACGGTGTCCTGGCCGGCGCTGCCCTTGGCGGCCTGCGGGACGTCGGTGCGGACCTTGGAGGTGCCGGCGACGGTCTGCTGCTTGTACTTCCAGTGCGCGGCGATGCCGTACTCGGCGCGGCGGTGCATGTCGAAGGTGCGGATCTGGAGTTCGACGGGCTTGCCGCTGGGTCCGATGACCGTCGTGTGGAGCGACTGGTACATGTTGAACTTGGGCATCGCGATGTAGTCCTTGAACCGGCCGGGGACCGGGTTCCAGCGCGCGTGCACCGTGCCGAGGGCCGCGTAGCAGTCCCGTACGGTGTCGACGAGGACGCGGATGCCCACCAGGTCGTAGATCTCCGCGAAGTCACGGCCGCGGACGATCATCTTCTGGTAGACGCTGTAGTAGTGCTTGGGGCGGCCGGTGACGGTGGCCTTGATGCGGGCGGCCCGCAGGTCGGTCTGGACCTCGTCGGTGACGATCGTGAGGTACTCGTCGCGCTTGGGCGCCCGCTCGGCGACGAGGCGGACGATCTCGTCGTACATCTTCGGGTAGAGGATGGCGAAGGCGAGGTCTTCGAGCTCCCACTTGATCGTGTTCATGCCCAGCCGGTGGGCCAGCGGGGCGTAGATCTCCAGGGTCTCGCGGGCCTTCTTCTCCTGCTTCTCCCGCTTGAGGTAGCGCATGGTGCGCATGTTGTGCAGGCGGTCGGCGAGCTTGATCACCAGGACGCGCGGGTCCTTGGCCATGGCGACGACCATCTTGCGGACGGTCTCGGCCTGCGCGGCCTCGCCGAACTTGACGCGGTCGAGCTTGGTGACGCCGTCGACGAGCAGGGCCACGGCGTCGCCGAAGTCGCGGCGCAGGTCCTCCAGCCCGTACTCGGTGTCCTCGACGGTGTCGTGCAGCAGGCCCGCCATCAGGGTGGCCGGGTCCATGCCGAGCTCGGCGAGGATGGTGGTCACCGCGAGGGGGTGGGTGATGTACGGGTCGCCGCTCTTGCGCTTCTGGCCGCGGTGCCAGCGCTCGGCGACCTGGTACGCCTGCTCGATCTGGCGCAGCGTCGCCGTCTCGATCTTCGGGTCGTTGCTGCGGACTATACGGAGCAGGGGTTCCAGAACCGGGTTGTACGGGTTGGAACGCTGGACGCCGAGGCGGGCGAGCCGGGCGCGCACGCGGTTGGAGGAGCCGGCCGACTTCCCGGGCGCCGGCTTCGCGGGCGCGGGCTTCACGGGCGGAGCCGGCGGGGGCGTGGCGGGGGGCGTCGCGGCCCGCTCGGCCTGCGGGTCGGGCTGCGCGGCGGAGATTGGCTGGACCTCGTCTGGCAAGAGCGCTCCTCTGGGGGTCCCCCGGACGGAGTCCGGGGGAGGATCCGGTGCCCCGGTCAGGTCCGGACAACCAATGGTAGCGATGGTTCCGTCGCCCCGTTCCCCGCGCCCACCCCACGGACGGGGCCCCGGCCCCGCACATGCGCAAGCGGCGGCCACCCGGGAGTCCCGGGTGGCCGCCGCTCCGCGGAGGGCTTCGTCAGACGATGATCAGCGCGTCGAGCGGGGCCCCCGCAAGGGCGCCGGCCAGCCGCTCGCGGCCCGGCAGGAACGACAGCTCCATCAGGACCGCCACACCGGCGACCTCCGCGCCGGCCCGCCGGATCAGCGAGAGCGAGGCGTCGGCGGTACCGCCGGTGGCCAGCACGTCATCGATGACCATGACCCGGTCGCCGGGCGCCAGGTCCTCGGCGTGGACCTCGATCTCCGCGGTGCCGTACTCCAGCTCGTACGACTGCGCGAGCGTGGCGCCCGGCAGCTTTCCGGCCTTGCGCACGGGCACGAAGCCGATGCCCGCCTGGACGGCCACCGGCGCCGCGAGGATGAACCCGCGCGCCTCCAGCCCGACGATCTTCGTCGCACCGTACTGCCCGGCCAGCTCCACCAACGTGTCCGTCAGGGCCGCGAAGGCCTTCGGGTCGGCCAGCAGCGGGGTGATGTCCTTGAACATCACGCCCGGCTTCGGGTAGTCCGGTACGTCCTTGATCCGGCTGAGCAGCAGCTCACGCGCCACGGGGGACAGCGGGCTCACCGGCGCCGTCCCGCCCGGCCCTGGGACACGACCTGCGGGGTGGTCTCGTCCTCGTACCCCTCGTCCTCCGGGGACTCGCCCTTGGCCGCCGCGGCCGCCCGCTTGGCGAGCACCCGCTTCTTCAGCGCCTTCATCGCCGGCTCGCGCTCCTTGAGGTCCACGACCAGCGGGGTCGCGATGAAGATCGAGGAGTACGCACCGGCCGCGAGGCCGACGAACAGCGACAGCGAGATGTCGTTCAGCATGCCTGCGCCCAGGAAGCCGCCGCCGATGAAGAGCAGGGCCCCGACCGGGAGCAGCGCCACGACGGTGGTGTTGATCGAGCGGACCAGGGTGCCGTTGATGCTGCGGTTGGCGATCTCGCTGAACGTGTAGCGGGTCTGCTTGGTGATGTCCTTCGAGCCCTCCTTCAGACCGTCGAAGACGACGACGGTGTCGTAGAGGGAGTAACCGAGGATCGTCAGCAGACCGATCACGGTGCCCGGCGTGACCTCGAAGCCGACCAGCGCGTACACGCCGACGGTGATGGTGAGGTCGTGGATCAGCGCGATCAGCGCGGCGACCGCCATCCGCCACTCGAAGGCGATGGCGAGGTAGATCACCACGAGGACCATGAAGATGCCGAGGCCGGTCCATGCCTTGTTCGCGATCTGGTCGCCCCAGCTGGGGCCGACCAGGTCCGCGTTGATGTCGGCCTCGCCGACCTTGAGGTCGGTGGCGAGCTGCTTCTTGACGCCCGCCGCGTCGTTCGTGTCCAGACCCGAGATCTGGATGCGCAGGCCCCCGGTGCCGAGCTCCTGGACGATCGCGTCGTGGCCCGAGGCCTTCTGCGCGACCTCGGTCGCCTTGGCGACGGAGACGGCCGTCTTCGGGGTGGTGAAGACGGCACCGCCCTTGAACTCGATGCCCATGTTGAGGCCCTGAACGGCCAGGGCCACGATCGCCGTGATGGTGATCAGGATGGAAACGCCGTACCAGATGAAGCGCTTGCCGACGAAGTCGTAGCCGACCTCACCGCGGTACAGCTTGGCGCCGAGATCTCCCAGCTTCGACATCTCTCACGCCTCCTTTACGTCGACGGGAGCGGTGGCGGAACCGGAACCGGTGCCGCGGCGGGACCGGCGCAGCGGCGGCTTGACACCGAGCCGCTTCGGGTCCAGTCCGGACCAGGGGTGACCGCTGGAGAAGAACTTCGTGCGGGCCATCAGCGTCATGATCGGCTTGGTGAAGAGGAACACCACGACCACGTCGAGCACGGTCGTCAGACCCAGGGTGAAGGCGAAGCCCTGCACCTTGCCGACGGTGACGATGAACAGCACCGCAGCGGCCAGGAACGACACGAAGTCGGAGACCAGGATGGTGCGCCGGGCGCGCGGCCAGGCCCGCTCCACGGCGGGGCGCAGGGTGCGGCCCTCGCGGATCTCGTCGCGGATGCGCTCGAAGTACACGATGAACGAGTCCGCCGTGATGCCGATGGCGACGATCGCACCGCAGACGGCGGGCAGGTTCAGCGCGAAGCCGATGCCCTTTCCGAGCAGCGCCATGATCGTGTACGTGAGGATCGCGGACACCAGGAGGCTGACGATGGCGATGAAGGCCAGGCCCCGGTAGTACACGAGCAGGTAGATCACCACGAGGATGAGGCCGATGGCGCCGGCGATCAGGCCGGCCTTCAGCTGCTCGCCGCCGAGCGCGGCGGTGACGGTGGTGACGCTGTCCTCGCTGAAGGAGAGCGGCAGGGCGCCGTACGAGAGCATGTTGCCCAGGTCCTGCGCGGACTGCTGGGTGAAGCCGCCGGAGATCTCGGCGTTGCCGCCGGTCAGCGCCTGGCTGACGGACGGGTCGGAGACGACCTCGCCGTCGAGCACGATCGCGAACTGGTTCTGCGGCATCTGCTTGGTGGCGAGCTCACCGGTGATCTTGGCGAACTTGTCGGCGCCCTTGTCGGTGAACTGCATCGTGACGATCCACTGGCCGCGCTGGGAGTCGATGACGCCCTTGGCGTCCTTGACGTCCGTACCGGCGACACCGGCGGGGCCGAGGATCCACTTGCCCCAGGTGTCGCCGCGCTTGCCACAGGCCAGCGTCGCGTCCTCGGGCTTGACGCCCTTGCCCACGGCGGCGCGCTGCGCCTCGTTGGTGCAGTCCAGCGCGGCGAACTTCGCCTGCAGGTCGGCGGCGGCCGCCTCGATGCCCGACGGGGTCGGGGTGGGAGCCGGGGCCTTGTCGTCTGCCTTCTTCGACTCGCTCGCCGAGGGCGAGGGAGTGGGGGTGCCCGGGGCCTTGAGGGCCTCGCTGAGCACACGGCCCTGGGAAGTGGCGCTGGACGACGGGGTGGCCTGGGCACTGGGCTTGGTGCCACCCTCGGCCTTCGGGGCGCCGGAGCTGCTCGCGGAGGGGCTCGGCGTGGCCGCGGGGGCTGCCGGGGCGCCGTCGGCGAAGGCCAGGACCGGGCGGAAGTACAGCTGGGCGGTGGTACCGACCTGCTCGCGCGCCTGCTTCTCGTTCGTCCCCTTGGGGATGTTCACGATGATGTGGTCGCGGCCCTGCGTCTGGACCTCGGCCTCCGACACGCCGAGACCGTTGACGCGGCGCTCGATGATGCCGACCGCCGTGTTCATGTTGGTCTCGTTGATCGCGTCCGGCTTGCCGGGCTCGCTCTTGGCCTTGAGCGTGATGCTCGTGCCGCCCGCGAGGTCGATGCCGAGCCGGGGAGTCGTCTGCTTCGTGAGGAACATCCCCGCGGTGAGCGCCACCATCGCGATCAGGATGATCGCCAGGGCGCGCCCCGGCCTCCCCTGAGCCCCCGTGGGCCGCCGGCCCTTCTTCGGTGCTGCCACCTTGTCGTATCTCCCTGTCCAACCGCCCTGCGCCGGGTCAGCGCGCGGACGGCCACGAAATGTGTGGTGGGGACCCCTGCCCCCCGCAGAAGTGTCACTGACGGGGACCGCGGCGGCCGCCGGTCAGGCGCCTGCACGGTCCCCGGCCGCGCGCTACTTCGCGCCGGCCTCGCCGTCGCCCTTGCCGTCCTTGGGCTCGGAGTCGTCCGCGTCGTCGGCCTTGGCCTCGCCCGCCTTCGGCTCCTCGGCCTCGGGCTCGTCCTTCTTGCCCAGGTCGAGCTTCGGGGCGTCGGCCTCGTCCGCGCCCTTGTCCAGGGTCAGCGAAGACGCGTCGTCCGGAACGACCGGCGTGTCGATCGTCAGATCATCACTGGCGCCGTGGACGATGCGGTTGTACTCCGCGTCATCCAGGACGGCACCGATGGAGTTCTTCGCGTAGATCGCGTGGACACCGGGTGCCACCTCAAGGGTGACGGTGTCCTCGCCGATCTCCTTCACCGTGGCGTACATGCCGCCGATGGTGCGGACACCCGTGCCGGGCGTCATGTGGTCACGCATCTGCGCGGCCGCCTGCTGCTTCTTCTTCGCGGAACGGGTCATCAGGAACATCGCCCCGATGAGCACGATGAACGGGAGGAGTGTCACGAGATTCACGGGACGGAGATCCTTCGCACGACCGCACGGGATACGGCCTTTTCTACGGGGGTGGGCATGCCGACCTGAAGGGTCGGCATCGGCGGAGTCTAGGCGAGTCCGCACCGATGGAACAACGCCCAGCATGGCACCGCAGTTCCTGACCGGGCGAACCTCCGCGCCGTCAGGCCCCGAACAAGCCCTGTTGTCCGCTTGATCCACTCCCGGCGTGCTGCGGCGGGACGAGTCCCAGGTGAGCCCATGCGGCGGGGGTCGCGACCCGGCCCCTGGGCGTACGGGCCAGCAGCCCCTCCCGTACCAGGAACGGCTCGGCCACCTCCTCCACGGTCTCCCGCTCCTCGCCGACGGCGACGGCGAGGGTGGACAGCCCGACGGGACCGCCGCCGAACAGCTTGAGCAGGGCTTCGAGCACGGCCCGGTCCAGCCGGTCGAGCCCGCGCGCGTCCACTTCGTAGACCTGGAGGGCGGTTCCGGCCACCTCGCGGGTGATCACCCCGTCGACCTTGACCTGGGCGTAGTCGCGGACGCGGCGCAGCAACCGGTTGGCGATGCGCGGGGTGCCGCGGGAGCGGCCGGCGATCTCGGCGGCGCCGGCCGTGTCGATCTCCACGTCGAGGAGGCGGGCGGAGCGGTGGATGACGCGTTCCAGCTCTTCGGGGGCGTAGAACTCCATGTGCCCGGTGAAGCCGAAGCGGTCGCGCAGCGGCGGCGGCAGCAGTCCGGCCCGGGTCGTCGCCCCGACGAGGGTGAACGGCGGCAGTTCCAGCGGGATCGCGGTGGCCCCGGGCCCCTTGCCGACGATCACGTCGACCCGGAAGTCCTCCATGGCCATGTACAGCATCTCCTCGGCGGGCCGGGACATGCGGTGGATCTCGTCGAGGAAGAGGACTTCGCCCTCCTGGAGGGAGGAGAGGATCGCGGCCAGGTCACCGGCGTGCTGGATGGCGGGGCCGGAGGTGATCCGGATCGGCGCGCCCATCTCGGCGGCGATGATCATGGAGAGGGTGGTCTTGCCGAGGCCGGGCGCGCCGGAGAGCAGGACGTGGTCGGCGGTGGCCCCGCGCTGACGGGCCGCCTTGAGGACGAGGTCCAGCTGCTGGCGGACCTTCTCCTGGCCGACGAACTCGCCGAGGTCCTTGGGGCGTAGAGCCGCCTCGACGGCGGTGTCCTCGCCGTCCGCGGCCGCCGCCACGATCCGGTCGTCGCTCTCGTCATCCCAATTCACGCTGTCAGTCTGCCTTCTGCGTCGGTGCGGTGGTCGGTGCGGGTCCCCGGCGGGGAACGGCCGGGTCAGCGGGCCCGGTTCAGGGACTGGAGGGCGGCCCGGAGGAGCTGCGGGACGGGGGCGCTGCCGCCGGCGGCAATGGCGGCCTCGGCCTGCGGGGTCACCGCCGAGACGGCCTCGTCCGCCTCCCGGGGCGCGTAGCCGAGGCCGATCAGGGCCGCGGAGAGCTGCTCGGTCCAGGGGGCGGGCCCGGACGCGACGGCCCGCTGAGCGCCGACCAGGGCGCCGGTGCCCAGCGGGGCGCCGAGCTTGTCCTTCAGCTCCAGCAACAGCTTCTGGGCGCCCTTGGGCCCGATCCCCGGCACCGCCGTCAGGGCCTTCGCGTCCCCGGAGGCGAAGGCGACCCGCAGCGCGTCCGGGCTGTGCACGCCGAGCATCGCCTGCGCCACCCGCGGACCGACCCCGCTCGCGGTCTGGAGCAGTTCGAAGACCTGCCGCTCGTCGTCGTCGGCGAAGCCGTACAGCGTCAGCGAGTCCTCCCGTACCACCAGGGAGGTGGCCAGCCTCGCCGTCTCGCCCATCCGCAGGCCGGCGATGGTGGTGGGCGTGCACTGCACGGCCATGCCCACTCCCCCGACCTCGATCACGGCCAGGGTGGGGGCGAGCGCGGCGACCGGGCCGCTGACGAAGGCGATCATGAGGGGCGGCCTTTCGAGGCGTGCAGGGCGACCGCCTGCTGGAGACGGTTCTGGGCGGGGGCCCGCCAGATGTGGCAGATGGCGAGGGCGAGGGCGTCCGCGGCGTCGGCCGGCTTGGGCGGGGCGGAGAGCCGCAGCAGCCGGGTCACCATGGCGCCGACCTGAGCCTTGTCGGCCCGGCCCGAGCCGGTGACGGCGGCCTTGACCTCGCTGGGGGTGTGCAGGGCGACCGGTATCCCGCGCCGGGTGGCGCAGAGCATGGCAACTGCACTCGCCTGGGCGGTGCCCATCACCGTACTGACGTTGTGCTGGCTGAACACCCGCTCCACGGCGACGATTTCGGGCCGGTGTTCATCGAGCCACTGCTCGATGCCCGCCTCGATCGCGACGAGCCGGTGCCCCAACTCCGCGTCCGCGGGGGTGCGTACGACTCCCACGCCGATCATGGTGAGGGGCCGGCCGGCGACACCCTCGACCACGCCGACACCGCACCGGGTCAGCCCCGGGTCCACGCCGAGTACGCGCACCACGCCCCTCCCCTCTTCGCGGCCGAGCCGCCGCCGTTCTGACTACCGCAGAGGTGGTGGCTCGGCGTCGTGGCTGATCGATCGATGGTTGCGGTCGCCAGACTAACCGCTGCCTATGACAACGCGACGGGCCGACGGGGTGTGTCCCCGTCGGCCCGTCACCACACGATGAGCTGAGGCGAAGCCTTACGCGTCGACCTTCTCCATGACCTCGTCGGAGACGTCGAAGTTGGCGAAGACGTTCTGCACGTCGTCGCTGTCCTCCAGCGCGTCGATCAGCTTGAAGATCTTGCGCGCGCCCTCTTCGTCCAGCTCGACCTGCATGGTCGGGACGAAGTTGGAGTCGGCCGAGTCGTAGTCGATGCCGGCGTCCTGGAGCGCGGTGCGGACCGCGACCATGTCCGTGGCCTCGCTGATGATCTCGAAGGTGTCGCCGTTGTCGTTGACCTCTTCGGCACCGGCCTCCAGCACCGCTCCGAGGACGTCGTCCTCGGTCAGCTCGCCCTTCGGCAGGATGACGACGCCCTTGCGGTTGAACAGGTACGAGACGGAGCCCGGGTCGGCCATCGAGCCGCCGTTGCGGGTCATGGCGACGCGCACGTCGGACGCGGCACGGTTGCGGTTGTCGGTGAGGCACTCGATGAGCACCGCGACGCCGTTCGGGCCGTAGCCTTCGTACATGATCGTCTCGTAGTCCACGCCGCCGGCCTCAAGGCCGCCGCCGCGCTTGACCGCGGAGTCGATGTTCTTGTTCGGGACCGAGCTCTTCTTGGCCTTCTGGATGGCGTCGTAGAGGGTCGGGTTGCCGTCGATGTCGGCACCGCCCATACGGGCCGCGACCTCGATGTTCTTGATCAGCTTCGCGAAGAGCTTGCCGCGCTTGGCATCGATCACGGCCTTCTTGTGCTTCGTCGTAGCCCATTTAGAGTGGCCGGACATCCGCCTGTCTCCTTCGCGTAACCAACAGTGTTCATCTCAGATCCTACCGGGACCTGATTACAGCCCGGCGCGCACCATGTCGACGAAGTACGCGTGGACCCGGTCATCGCCGGTCAGCTCGGGGTGGAACGAGGTGGCGAGGACGTTGCCCTGGCGCACGGCCACGGTGTGGCCGTCGTACGAGGCGAGCACCTCGGCGGAGGCTCCGACCGACTCGACCCACGGGGCGCGGATGAAGACGCCCTCGACCGGGCCGCCGTCTATGCCGGCGAATTCGATCTTCGCTTCGAAGGACTCGTTCTGACGGCCGAAGGCGTTGCGGCGGACGATCATGTCGATGCCGCCCAGCGTCTCCTGGTCGTCACGGCCGTCGAGCAGCTTGTCGGCGAGCATGATCATGCCGGCGCAGGTGCCGTACACGGGCATGCCGGACTTCACGCGCTCGCGCAGCGGCTCCAGCATGCCGAACAGGACGGCGAGCTTCGACATGGTCGTGGACTCGCCGCCGGGGATCACCAGTGCGTCGACCTCGGCGAGCTCCTCGGGACGCCGGACCGGCCTGGCCACGGCGTCCGCCGCGGCCAGGGCGATCAGGTGCTCCCGTACATCGCCCTGGAGCGCCAGGACACCGATAACGGGGGTGGTCATGAGTGACTACCAGCCGCGGTTGGCGTAGCGCTCGGCCTCGGGCAGCGTGTCGCAGTTGATGCCGACCATGGCCTCGCCCAGGTTGCGGGAGGCGTCCGCGATGATCTTCGGGTCGTCGTAGAAGGTGGTGGCCTTCACGATGGCGGCAGCGCGCTTGGCCGGGTCGCCCGACTTGAAGATGCCGGAGCCGACGAAGACGCCCTCGGCACCGAGCTGGCGCATCAGCGCGGCGTCGGCCGGGGTGGCGACGCCACCGGCGGAGAACAGCACGACCGGGAGCTTGCCGAGCTCGGCGACCTCCTTGACGAGCTCGTACGGGGCGCGCAGCTCCTTGGCGGCGGCGAACAGCTCGTTGTTGTCGTAGCCGCGCAGGCGGGCGATCTCGTTCTTGATCTGGCGCAGGTGGCGGACGGCCTCGACGACGTTGCCGGTGCCGGCCTCGCCCTTGGAGCGGATCATGGCCGCGCCCTCGGCGATGCGGCGCAGGGCCTCGCCCAGGTTGGTGGCACCGCAGACGAAGGGGGTGGTGAACGCCCACTTGTCGGAGTGGTTGACCTCGTCGGCCGGGGTCAGGACCTCGGACTCGTCGATGTAGTCGACGCCGAGGGACTGCAGGACCTGGGCCTCGACGAAGTGGCCGATGCGGGACTTGGCCATGACCGGGATGGAGACGGCCTCGATGATCTCTTCGATCATGTTCGGGTCCGACATGCGCGCGACGCCGCCGTCCTTGCGGATGTCGGCGGGAACCCGCTCCAGGGCCATGACGGCCACGGCGCCGGCGTCCTCGGCGATCTTCGCCTGCTCGGCGTTGACCACGTCCATGATCACACCGCCCTTGAGCTGCTCGGCCATGCCGCGCTTGACGCGGGAGGTGCCGATCGCGGACTCGGCGGCCTGCGGGGTGGAGGGAAGCGTGCTCACGGATTGACCTCACTCGAAAGGAAGACGGGTGCTGCGGTGGTACTCCGCCGAGCAAACCGCCCCCGACCAGTCCACCGCAAGGGCCAATGAGGAGCCAGTGGCCCCTTTCGAATTGGCCTTTGGGTACAACTAGGGGCGGTCGGCAAGATCCACCGGAGGCTCATCGTCCATTTCGAAGGCGAGCGGGAACGGGGCGTGGCCGGCCAGCCGGAACCAACGGACCTTGCGGTGCCGGCGCAGCGCGCGGGCGGCCCGTACGGCGTCGTTGTGGAACCGGCGCGCCATGGGCACCCGGCGGACGGCCGCGGCCAGCTGCTCGGCGGCGGCCTCGCCGCCGGGCGCGGCCTTGAGCGCCTCGACCTGGTCGGCATCGGAGAACACGGCGCGCAGCGCCTGGCTGAGCTCGCTCTCGGCGACCTCGCGGTACTCCTCCTCGGCCTGGCGGGCGCCGTGGGCGGCCTCGTACAGGACGATCGAGGAGGCGGGGTCGAGCACTCCGGAGGTGGCCACTTCGAGCACCACCGAGGCACGCCGCACGAGCTGCGCGTCGAGGGCGGCGCGGGCGGCGTCCATCCGCGAGTGCAACCGGTCCAGCCGTCCGGCGGTCCAGCTGAGGTAGACCCCGATGACGCCGAGCGCCAGGGCGGTCCAGACAAGGGTTTCGATCACGGCCCGCGACAATACCCGCTGCCGCCCCACCCACCCCCTTCGGGCGACCGCAAGGCCTGCCGCCCCGGCGAACCCAACGAACCCGTCGGCCCTGCCGCGCGGGGACCCCGCCGGGCCCGGGGGGATGCCGGGCCCGGGGGCCTGCCGGGTCCGGGACGGGCAGGCTCTGCGGCCCCCGGGGGGACGCCAGGCCTGCGGCATCCCCCCGGGGGAACGCCAGGCCGGAGGAGGTCCCGGGGGCCAGGTCGACCGGGCCCCGGGGGCGGCAGGCCGACGGGTCGCGGGGGGGCGCAGGCCGACCCCGGGGGGCGTCAGGCCGACGGGGCGCGGGGGGGGTGCAGGCCGACCCCGGGGGGCATCACGCCGACGGGGCGCGGGGGCAGGCCGATGAGTCCCCCGGGGCGTCAGGCCGAGGGGTCGCGGGTGAGGCCCAGGCGGGTGCGCAGGCTGACGCGTTCGTCCGTGGCCACCGCCGCCGCGCCGTCCGTCACCGTTTCGTAGACCGCCAGGATGTCCGCCCCGACCGTCGACCAGTCGAAGCGGCGTACGTGGGCGGAGCCGCGGGCGCTGAGTTCCGCGCGCCGCTCCGGATCACCCAGCAGGGCCACCGCGCCGGCGGCCAGCGCGTCCGCGTCCTCGTTGGCGAACAGCTCGCCCGCCGCCCCCTGGTCCAGGACCTGCGCGAACGCGTCCAGGTCGGAGGCCAGCACCGCGGCCCCCGCCGACAGCGCCTCGACCAGGATGATGCCGAAGCTCTCGCCGCCCGTGTTCGGGGCCACGTACACGTCGACGCTGCGCAGCAGCCGCGCCTTGTCCTCGTCGGAGACCATGCCCAGGAACTCCACGCGGGCGCGCAGGTCGGCGGGCAGGGAGGCCACGGCCTCCTCCTCGTCGCCGCGGCCCGCCACGAGGAGCCGTACGTCCGGGCAGGCTTCCACGATCTTGGGGAACGCCGCCATCAGGACGGGCAGCCCCTTGCGGGGCTCGTCGATCCGGCCGATGAAGCCCAGGGTCTGGCCGGACCAGTCGGGGTTCGGGTCGGCCTTGGCGAAGAAGTCGACGTCGACGCCGTTGGGGATGACCACCGCGTCGCCGCCCAGGTGCTCGACGAGCGTGCGGCGCGCGTACTCGCTCACCGCGATCCGCGCGCTGATCTTTTCCAGCGCCGGCTGGAGGATCGGGTACGCGGCGATCATGGCCCGCGAGCGCGGGTTCGAGGTGTGGAAGGTGGCCACGATCGGCCCCTGGGCCGCCCAGCAGGAAAGCAGCCCCAGCGAGGGCGAGGCCGGCTCGTGGATGTGGATCACGTCGAAGACGCCGTCGTGCAGCCAGCGCCGCACCCGCGCCGCCGACAGGAAGCCGAAGTTCAGCCGGGCCACCGACCCGTTGTACGGCACCGGCACCGCCCGCCCCGCCGAGACCACGTACGGCGGCAGCGGCGTCTCGTCGTCCGCCGGGGCCAGCACCGACACCTCGTGGCCGAGGCGGATCAGGTGTTCCGCGAGGTCCCGGATGTGGAACTGGACGCCACCGGGCACGTCCCAGGAGTACGGGCAGACAATGCCGATCTTCACGCGGAGCGCTCCTCCAGGTCGTCCAGCCACAGCCGCTGCAGCATGTGCCAGTCCTCCGGGTGCTCGGCGATCCCCTGGGCGAAGGCGTCGGCCATCGCCTGGGTCATCGCGGCCGTCTTCTCGGTCCGGGAGCCGGTCCGCGGGACCGGGATCTCGGGGTGGATCCGCCCGCGCAGCTGCGGGCTTTCGCCGTAGTACAGCGTGACGGGCAGCAGCGCCGCGCCCGTCTGCTGCGCCAGCAGGGCCGGCCCGGCCGGCATGCGCGCCGCCGAGCCGAAGAAGTCCACGCCGACCCCGGAGGCCGACAGGTCCCGGTCGGCGACCAGGCAGATCAGCCCGCCGGAGCGGAGCCGGCGGGCGAGGGTCCCGAAGGAGGAGGGGCCGTTGTGCGGCAGCACCTCCATGCCGAGGCTCTCCCGGTAGACGACGAAGCGGTCGTACAGGGATTCGGGCTTGAGCCGCTCCGCGACCGTGGTGAACGGAAGGCCCAGGTGCCCGGTGACCCAGGCGCCGGCGAGGTCCCAGTTGGCCAGGTGCGGCAGCGCGGCGATCACACCGCGCCCGGAGGCCACGGCCTCGCGCAGGATGTGGTCGTCCTTGATCTCGACGTCCGTGCCGAAGCGCTTCGGGTCCATCGCCGGCAGCCGGAAGGACTCCATCCAGTAGCGCATGTACGAGCGCATGCCGGCCTGGGAGAGCTCCCGCAGCCGCTCCGGCCCGGCGTCGGGTACGACGCGGGCCAGGTTCGACTCCAGCCGCAGCACGCTCTTGCCGCGCTTCTTCCACACGAAGTCGGCTATCCGGCGGCCCAGGGCCACCGCGGCCGGCTCGGGGAGCTTCTTCACCCCGGCCCAGCCGAGCCCGTACAGGCCGTCGACCAGCTTGTCCTGCGCCGCGCCCATCAGGCCGCACCGCCCTCTGCCACGGCGGCGGCCGCGTCGGCCTCGGTCGCCTCACGGCGTACGGTGACCACCCGCTGGATCAGCGTGACCAGGGAGCCCACCGCGACGATCCACAGCGCGACCGGCAGCAGCACCTCGATCCACGAGGGCACCCCGAAGATCACCAGGCCGGACAGACCGGCCGCGACCAGCGAGATCACCAGCCGCTCGGCGCGCTCGATGAGCCCGTTGACGGCGACCGGCAGCCCGATCGACTCGCCGCGGGCCTTCGTGTACGAGACCACCTGGCCGCTGGCCAGGCAGAAGATGGCCACTGCGCACAGCACGTTGTCGTTGCCGGAGCCCGCGTACCAGAGCGCGAGGCCCCCGAAGATCGCCGCGTCAGCCACCCGGTCGAGCGTCGAGTCGAGGAAGGCGCCCCAGCGGCTGGAGACGCCCGCCTGGCGGGCCATGTTCCCGTCCACCAGGTCGGAGAACACGAACAGGGTGATCGTGATCGTGCCCCAGAAGAACTCACCGCGGGGGAAGAAGACCAGCGCTCCCGCCACCACTCCGGCCGTGCCGATCAGGGTGACCGCGTCCGGGCTCACCCCCCGCCGGAGGAGAAAAGCGGCGAATGGCGTGAGAACACGCGTGAAGAATGCACGCGCGTACTTGTTCAGCATGGCCTTCCCGGAGGGTCGGTGGGCCGCACGGCCCCATCGGCCACCGGCTGGCCCATCGTAGCCAGCGCCCCGGGCCCGTACTGCCGCGCACCCACCGGTTCGCGCCAGACAATGCGCGGTCCATGCCCGCGTCACGCTCCGGACGGCGCCGGGTACTACGTATGGACGCAGTGTGACGCCAGTGCAAAGCTCGAAGGACCCCGATCAACCTCCTCACCGTCACACCGGGAGGCACGAGCACCATGGGAGCCACATCACACCAAGCCGGAGCCGCCGGCAGGGCACCGACGGTCGACCGGCCGTCGTCCGTTCGGAACGTCGTGCTGGTCGGCCACACCGGAGCCGGCAAGACCACACTGGTCGAGGCCCTCGCCCTGACGGCCGGGGCCGTCAACCGCGCCGGCCGGGTCGAGGACGGAGGCACCGTCTCCGATTACGACGAGATCGAACACCGGCAGCAGCGGTCCGTACAGCTGTCCCTCGTCCCCGTCGAATGGGGCGGAATAAAGATCAACATCCTGGACACCCCCGGATACGCCGACTTCGTCGGCGAGCTCAGGGCCGGTCTGCGCGCCGCGGACGCGGCCCTTTTCGTCGTCTCCTCCTCCGACGGCATCGACGGCGCCACCCGCATGCTCTGGGACGAGTGCGCGGCCGTCGGCATGCCCCGCGCCATCGTCGTCACCCATCTGGAGGCCGCGCGCGCCGACTACGCACAGATGACCACCGTCTGCGGCGAGAGCTTCGGGGCCGAGGACCCCGACGCCGTCATCCCGCTCTACCTGCCCCTGTACGGGCCTCCCGGCCCGGACGGGCACAGCCCGGTCGCCGGCCTCCTCGGCCTGCTCTCCCGGCGCGTGTACGACTACACCTCCGGGGAGCGCGTGGAGCGCGACCCCGAGCCCGCCGAGCTCGCCCTCATCTCCGACGCCCGCTCCCGCCTCATCGAGGGGATCATCGCGGAGAGCGAGGACGAGAGCCTCATGGACCGCTACCTCGGCGGTGAAGACATCGACGTCAAGACGCTCGTCGACGACCTGGAGCGCGCCGTGGCCCGCGGCACCTTCCACCCCGTGCTGATGGCCGCCCCCGCCGCCGACGGCGCCCGCCAGGGCCTCGGCACCGTCGAGCTCCTGGAACTGGTCACCGGCGGCTTCCCCACCCCCCTGGAACGCGCCGCCGTCCCGGTCACCGCCCCGGACGGCGCCGATCGCCCGGCCGTCACCTGCGACCCCGACGGGCCCCTCGTCGCCGAGGTCGTCAAAACCTCCTCCGACCCCTACGTCGGGCGCGTCTCCCTCGTCCGCGTCTTCTCCGGCACCCTGCGCCCCGAGGAGACCGTGCACGTCAGCGGGCACGGCCTCGCCGACCGCGGACACGAGGACCACGACGTCGACGAACGGATCGGCGCCCTCACCTCCCCCTTCGGCAAACAGCAGCGCACCCTCACCCAGGTCATCGCCGGCGACCTCGCGTGCGTGGCCAAACTCACCCGCGCCGAGACGGGCGACACCCTCTCGGCCAAGGACCGGCCCCTGCTCATGGAGCCCTGGCCGATGCCCGACCCGCTGCTCCCCCTCGCCATCGAAGCCCACAGCAAGGCCGACGAGGACAAGTTGTCCCAGGGCCTGGCCCGGCTCGTCGCCGAGGACCCCACGATGCGGCTGGAGCAGAACCCGCACACCCACCAGGTCGTCCTGTGGTGCCTCGGCGAGGCCCACCAGGACGTCGCCCTCGAACGGCTGCGCACCCGCTACGGGGTCCAGGTCGACCCCGTCCCGCACAAGGTGAGCCTGCGCGAGACCTTCGGAGCCAAGGCCGCCGGCCGCGGCCGCCACGTCAAACAGTCCGGCGGCCACGGCCAGTTCGCCATCTGCGAGATCGAGGTCGAACCGCTCCCGCCCGGCAGCGGCATCGAGTTCGTCGACAAGGTGGTCGGCGGCGCGGTCCCCCGGCAGTTCATCCCGTCCGTCGAGAAGGGCGTGCGCACCCAGGCGGCCCGCGGGGTCGCCGCCGGCTATCCACTGGTCGACGTGCGCATCACCCTCCTCGACGGCAAGGCGCACTCGGTGGACTCCTCCGACGCCGCCTTCCAGACCGCCGGTGCGCTCGCCCTGCGCGAAGCCGCCGCCGAAGCCCGCATCCACCTCCTCGAACCGGTCGCCGAGCTCGCCGTCCTCGTCCCCGACGAGTACGTCGGCCCCGTCATGAGCGACCTGGCGGGCCGCCGCGGCCGCGTCGTCGGCACCGAACAGGCGGGCCCGGGCCGCACGCAGGTCCGCGCCGAGATCCCCGAAATCGAAATCGGCCGGTACGCCGTCGAACTGCGCTCGGTCTCGCACGGCACGGGCCGGTTCACCCGCGCCTACGCCCGACACGAGCCCATGCCGCCCCAGATCGCCGACAAGGTGCGGGAACAGGTCGAGAAGGGAACCTGATTGACATAGCGCCGGAAGCCGCCCACCCAACCTTCTTGCGGTGGGCGGCATTTCCCTGTCCCATGACCATGGGAAGAGATACGCCGATAGGCTCATCTGCGCGGCAAAAGAGCACGACGCACAGCGATGGGGGCAACGGTGGCGGACGACGGATTCGACTTCAGGCCCGGGGCACAGATCCCCCTCCAGGGGTCCGGCGGGCAGACCGCGGCGACCAACGCCCTCGCCTCGGCCGCGTACCGGGACGGCGGCAACGACACCAAGCTGTCCGAAATACTCAAGGCGGACAACGAGTACCACAAGTCCACAGTCAAGCCCCCGAAGATCTCGCTCTTCGAGCCCAACCTGGGCGAGGCGTTCTGCCGCGCCGTGGAGGCCCGCACCCTCGGCGCCGGCCGCAAACCGCTCATCCAGTCCTTCGGCGCCGACCCGCAGACCGTCGTCGAGCACTGTCTGGCCGCCTCCCGCATCCGCAAGGAACGCGACCGCAAGCTGCGCCTGATCATGCTGGTCGCCGGCGTGCTCTTCTTGCCCGGCCTGCTGCTGTGGCTGGGGCTCTTCCAGCTCCGCAAGACGCTTTCCAAGGGCGAGGGCAAGCGTTCCTGGATGGGCACCCTGCTCCTCGTCGGCGTCGCCGTCGTGGCGGCGGTCCTCATGTTTCGGCTGCCGTTCACCGGTTTCCTCGGCCTCTACCTGCGCGGCATGATCATCGCCCCGGCCGTGGGCTGGCTCCTCGCCCGCCGGATCTGCGAGTCCACCGCCGCCGACCTGCGCTCCCGCTGGGACGGTCTGCTGGCCGGCAGCGGCATCGGCGCCAAGATCCCCGAGGCGGTGCCCGGCAATCCCGACGAGAAGGCCCGTGAAGACCTACGGCACTCGCTGGCCAAACTCACGGCCGAGGACCGCAGCAACTCCGTCTTCTACGCCGGCCCCAAGGGCATCCTCGGCATGGGCACCCGCTGGGGCAGCTGGCAGATGGCCGAGGAGCTCGCGCCGAAGACGGAGGGCATGGAGATCCACCCGTTCCGCAGCTGGGACGTCATTCGGGCGGTCGACACCGAACTGCGCAAGCTGGAGCGCGGCCCGCTGCACACCGGCGGCCTGCCGCCCGCCTCGATCCAGCACTGGGTCGTCACCCCGATCGGCGAAGGCGCCGGCGAGGTGGCCCGCCCCACCGGCGCGGACGTCGACACCTTCCTCGTCAAGTCGCACGAGATCACCCGGATCTGCAACGAGCAGCAGTTCAGCGGCGGCAACCGGCACTACCTCGGCATCCAGTACCCGCTCTGGGACGGCCAGTTGGTGATCACCATGCTGGTGACGGTCACCGTCCTCTACAAGACCCTGCGCGTCGAGGTGACCGGGCACGCGCTCGGACCGGTCCACGGCCTGTTCACCAGCAAGTCGGCGGCCCCGAAGGTCGAGGTACCGAAGTCCGTCCGGTTCTGGGAGACCGTCGAGCGACCCCTGCCGCTGGTGGACGCCCAGGAAGTGGTCCGCCTCTCCGTCCGCGCCCCGCTGACCTGGTTCCCGCCGATCCTCGATTTCTTCGGCGGCAAGCTGGTCCTGCCCGAGCCCTTCGGTCTGCGGCACGTCTGGGCGGGCCAGCCCTGGCGCCACCGCTTCATGGCCGACGACGCCCTGCGCGCCGCGACCCCGGTCCTGCGGGCGGTGCACGCGGCGGCGCTGCGGGTCCTGGAGGAGAACGGCGCCGACGTCGACCGCTTCAGCAACCGCTCGGCGATCGTCAGCGGGCTCGTCCAGGACGCCGCCCCGCGCAAGGCGGACGCGTACGACGCCTAGGCAAGGAAGCCCCAGGGCCGACACACGGCCCCGGGGCATCCCTTCGGTCCAGCGGTCCGGGCTAGCCTTCGGGCCACGCCTCGGCGAGCATCTGGCGGGTGTCCGCGAGGAGTTGGGGCAGCACCTTCGTGTGGCCGACGACCGGCATGAAGTTCGTGTCCCCGCCCCAGCGGGGCACGATGTGCTGGTGCAGGTGCGCCGCGATACCGGCCCCCGCCGCCGCGCCCTGGTTCATGCCGATGTTGAAGCCGTGCGCCCCGGACGCCTTGCGCAACGCGACCATGGCCCGCTTGGTGAGGTCGGCCAGCTCGGCCGTCTCGGCGACGTCGAGGTCCGTGTAATCGGCGACGTGCCGGTACGGGACCACCATCAGGTGGCCGCCGTTGTACGGGTACAGGTTCAGCACGGCGTAGACGTGCCGGCCCCGGGCCACGACCAGGCCGTCCTGGTCGGACATCTCCGGAATCCCGCAGAAGGGACAGCCGTCTCCGGCCTCCGGACCGGTCGGCTTGTTCTCCCCCTGGATGTACGCCATCCGGTGGGGCGTCCACAGACGCTGGAACGCGTCCTGCGTGCCCACACCGATCTGCTGCTCCGGCTCACTCGTCATGGGATGCAGCATATGACCTTGCCCCCGCAGGGCGTGTCGCCGGGGCGAAGACCGGAGGTCCGGCCGGGATGCTGGGCCCATGCGCGCACAAGCCGAGACCCGCGACGCCGCCTGGGAGCGCCGTACGGAGCTGCCCCTGTTCTACGCCTCGCTGGTGTTCCTCGCCGGGTACGCGGTCCGTGTCCTGGCCAACGATGCGCACCACGTCCTGCGGGACGTCGCGAGCGTCGTGGTCCTGGTCACCTGGCTCTGCTTCATCGTGGACTTCCTGGCGCGGATGGTCCTCAGCCGCCAGCGGCCGCGGCGTTTCATCCGGATGCACTGGCTGGACGCCCTGGTCGTCCTGCTGCCGACGCTGCGGCCGCTGCGGATGGTCAAGGTCCACGACGCCATCCAGGCCAAGCACGACCGCCCGCGTCGCAGCCTCTACCCGCGCGTGATCACGTACGCCGGTCTCTCGTCGCTGCTGCTCGGCTTCTCCGGCTCGCTCGGCCTGTACCACTCCGAGCGGCATGACCCGGCGTCCCCGATCAAGACGTTCTGGGACGCGGTGTGGTGCGTGTGCCAGACGCTGACGACGGTCGGCTACGGCGACGTGGCCCCGGTGACCCCGGAGGGACGGCTGATCGCGGTCGGGCTGATGACCTGCGGCCTGGCCCTGCTGGGCGCCGTGACGGGTTCCTTCTCGTCCTGGCTGATCCAGACCTTCCGCCGGGAGGGCGAGGAAGAGGGGCCCTCGGGAGACGGAAGTTCTCCCGGGGCCCCTTGACGAGCCGCTACGCCGGTCAGACCTGGACGCGGTCCTCGACGACCTTGGCCAGCTTGGCCAGGGCCTCGTCCTTGGCGATGCCGTTCTCCTGCGAACCGTCGCGGTAGCGGAAGGAGACGGTGCCCGCGGCCATGTCCTCGTCACCGACGATGATCATGAAGGGGACCTTGAGCTTCTGGTGGTTGCGGATCTTCTTCTGCATCCGGTCGGAAGAGGCGTCCACCTCGACGCGCAGGCCCTTCTTCTTCGCCGCGGCGGCGAACTCCTGGAGGTACTCCACGTGCCCGTCGCCGATCGGGATGCCGACCGCCTGGACCGGGGCCAGCCACGGCGGCATGGCGCCCGCGTAGTGCTCCAGCAGTACGGCGAAGAACCGCTCGATCGAGCCGAACAGTGCGCGGTGGATCATGACCGGGCGCTGGCGGGTGCCGTCCGGCGCGGTGTACTCCAGGTTGAAGCGCTCCGGCAGGTTGAAGTCCAGCTGGACGGTCGACATCTGCCAGGTGCGGCCGATGGCGTCGCGCGCCTGCACGGAGATCTTCGGCCCGTAGAAGGCCGCGCCGCCCGGGTCGGGGGTCAGCGGGAGGCCCTGCTTCTCGGCGACCTGCTGGAGGACCGCGGTGGCCTCCTCCCAGACCTCGTCCGAGCCGACGAACTTCTCGGGGTCCTTGGTGGACAGCTCCAGGTAGAAGTCGGTCAGACCGTAGTCGCGCAGCAGGTTCAGCACGAAGGTGAGGGTGCGGTCGAGCTCCTCGGCCATCTGCTCACGGGTGCAGTAGATGTGCGCGTCGTCCTGGGTGAACCCGCGGGCGCGGGTCAGGCCGTGCACGACGCCCGACTTCTCGTACCGGTACACGGTGCCGAACTCGAACAGGCGCAGCGGCAGCTCGCGGTAGGAGCGCCCGCGCGCGTCGAAGATCAGGTTGTGCATCGGGCAGTTCATGGGCTTGAGGTAGTAGTCGGTACCACCGTCCAGCTGCATGGGGGGGTACATGCCCTCCGCGTACCAGTCCAGGTGGCCGCTCTTCTCGAAGAGGGCGCCCTTGGTGGCGTGCGGGGAGTAGACGAACTCGTAGCCCTCTTCCTCGTGCCGGCGGCGCGAGTAGTCCTCCATGGTCCGGCGGATGATGCCGCCGCGCGGGTGGAAGACGGCCAGGCCGGAGCCGATCTCGTCCGGGATGGAGAAGAGGTCCAGCTCGTTGCCGAGCTTGCGGTGGTCGCGCTTCTCGGCCTCGGCGAGGAAGTCGAGGTGGGCCTTCAGCTCTTCCTTCGACGGCCACGCGGTGCCGTAGATGCGCTGGAGCATGGGGTTCTTCTCGCTGCCGCGCCAGTAGGCGGCCGCGTTGCGCATCAGCTTGAACGCCGGGATGTTGCGGGTGGTGGGCAGGTGGGGACCGCGGCAGAGGTCCTTCCAGCACAGCTCGCCGGTCTTGGCGTCCAGGTTGTCGTAGATGGTCAGCTCGCCGCCGCCCACCTCGACGTTCGCGCCGTCGTCGGTCGACGCCGCCCCCTTGATGCCGATGAGCTCCAGCTTGTACGGCTCGTCGGCGAGCTCCTCGCGGGCGGCCTCGTCGGTGACGACGCGGCGGGCGAACTTCTGCCCGCGCTTCTGGATCTCCTGCATCTTCTTCTCGACGGCCTTCAGGTCCTCCGGGGTGAAGGGCCGGGCCACGTCGAAGTCGTAGTAGAAGCCGTCCCGGACCGGCGGGCCGATGCCGAGCTTGGCCTCGGGGAAGAGCTCCTGCACGGCCTGCGCCATGACGTGCGCGGTCGAGTGCCGCAGGATGTTCAGGCCGTCCTCGGAGGAGATCTCCACCGGCTCGACGGTCTCGCCGTCCTTCACCTCGTACGAGAGGTCCTTCAACTCACCCGCGACGCGCGCGGCGACGATGGTGCGCTCGCCGGCGAAGAGCTCGGCCGCCGTAGTGCCCGTGGCCACCACGCGCTCGTCCCGCTCGGAATCGCGTTGGATGATCACACGGACGTCTGACACCGGTCTCTCCTGACTGAAGGGATGCGCGAGCGAACGCTGCGCGACCTGAATCGTACCGAGCCGAGTGGCCCCGCCGCGAAACGGTTACGGCTCGCCCTCCCCGCCGGACCGGCCCGGCCCCGTCAATCGTCCGTCGGAAGGACGTCCGTCGGGTCGAGGGCCTCGTCCAGCGACTTCATCAGGCGGTCCCGCTCGACCTCGTCCAGCGGGACAGGGGTCACATCGGTGGCGTCGGTCAGCCGGCGGAAGCCGCCCCGGCGCTGGAGCCGCCCGCTCACCCGGATCGGCACCCCCACCAGATGCGCGTGCCCCGCAACCCGGTACGCCTCCTCGTCCAGGACCGCCCGTACGTACGGGATCTCCGCCCCGGCGAGGACCCGCAGCCGGATCGTGCCCCCGCCGCCCGGGGCCGAGCGCCGCATCCGCACCACCGCGCCGGCCAGCCGCACGGCCACGGCCGGTTCGTCCCGGGTGTAGCGCGCCGCCGCCTCGCGGAGCACGGGCAGGTCCCCCGGCGAGAACTCGACCGGTTCCGGCCGGGCCGCGCACCCCGCCGGAACCCCGGCCGTAGGGGCCCAGGCCAGGGCGATGCGCACTCCCTCGGAGCCGCGGACCAGTGCGATCAGGGCGTCCGCGAGCTCCCGGCTGACCCCGGCCTCGATCGCCGCGTCGAACGCTTCCATGCCGCCGGTGGCCCGCCGGTAGTCCACGGCCTCCCGCGCGGCGTGCAGGGCGTGGTGCAGCCGGGTCACGGTCCCCCGCCCGCCGTCCACCGGGACGTACGCGGTGAGCCTGCGCCCGCCGGGGGCCGGCCCGACCAGGACCCCGTCCAGGGCGCGCTCGGCCCGTCCTCGGTACCGGGCGCCGTAGTACCCGGCCCTGGCCCGGTCGGCGAGGGCCCCGGCCAGCATGAGCTGGCGGGCGGCCGAGCGGAGCTGCTCCTGTACGGTCCAGGCCGCCGCGCCGTGGGGTCCGTACGGGCCCTCGGGGCCTTCCGGGATCCGCCGGTCCCAGCGGATCTCGTCGCTGGGCACGCTCAGTCCGTACAGCACCTCCCGCGCGGACGGCAGCGCGCTGCGCGAGAGCGCGGTCAGCGCCTCCTCCAGCAGGTCGCAGCTGTCGGGGAAGGCCCGGCTCTCCGGGACGAGCAGGCTGGTGCCCGCGCCGGCCGCCGCGTGGGGGGTCGGCGGCGTCCAGCGCCCGTACCGCCCCGCGGCCCCGCCCCTGCGCTGCCAGCCGTGCCGGCGCAGCAGGGCGCCCAGCACGGCCGGGTCGACGTGTGCGGGATCGGGGGTCCCCGAGTCGGAGAAGTCCCCGTACTCGGACGGGGACGTCAGCGGTTCGAGGTTCGGTGAGTGCCATTGCATCAGGGTGTCCCTCCCGACCCGACCCGGGTCATGATCTCGCACAGCGCCCGGTCGTCGAAGATCCGCGTCGTCGGGATCCGTACGGTGGTCCGGCGCCGGCCGGTCACGGGGTGCCCGGCGAGGTTGGTCCAGTAGCAGCAGTGCCGTAGGTCGAGCCGGTCGTGGCCGGCGGCGAGCCACTGGTCACGGTCCCGCGGGACGAGCATCACGACGAGGATCTTGTGGACGGCGACAGGTGTGCGGGCCAGCTTCACCAGGTGCTCGTTGTCGAGGGTGAAGGCGAAGGTGGGCCCCGCCGGTCTGGGCGGTATCTGGTAGGTCGCCTTCAGCTGCACCTTGATGGTGACCTCGTCGTCGACGGCGTGCTCGGGCGCGCCGTGGTTGACCTGCCAGTCGATGCCGTTGTCCGGAAAGGGCTGGGAGAGCGAGCAGCCGGCCGCGGCGGCGACTGCGTGCAGGTATCCCACCTGGAGGGTCTCCATGCAGGCGGTGGTGGCGAGCGTGCCGCGCAGCGGTCCGGTCCGCGGCTCGATCCGCGGCTCGGTCCGCCCTTGCAGCATCCCGCCCGGTTCGGGCTGCGCGAGCGCCATGGCCGGCTCCCCATGCCTTCCGGGCTCTGCCGAATGAGGGTGGATTGGGTGACGACCGGTCATGTGTGCGGTCCCCCAGGGAAGTTGTCTCCGTACCAGGGGGGCCGCAAACGGCGTACGGCGCAAACAGGCCGGGTATCACCGATTCGGGCAGGGGGCACGTTCCGAGGCGGTGGCGCCCTGGGGCGCCCCATCTGCCGATCGGGGACGAGGAGTTCGCCATGACGCGCTGGTACGAGGGGCCACTGGCCGCATTCGACACGGAGACGACCGGGGTGGACGTGGAGCAGGACCGGATCGTGTCCGCCGCTCTCATCGTGCAGGAGTGTGCGGGCGGCCGCGTCCGCTCCACCCGCTGGCTGGTCAATCCCGGCATCCCGGTGCCCCCGGGCGCCACGGAAGTGCACGGGCTGACCGACGACCACCTCCAGCGCAACGGGCGCTGGCCGGCGCCGGTCGTGGAGGAGATAGCCCGTGCGCTCGGGGAGCAGCAGGTGGCGGGCCGGCCGGTGGTGGTGATGAACGCGCCGTTCGACCTGACGCTGCTGGACCGGGAGTTGCGCCGGCACCGGGCGTCCACGCTGGCGCGCTATCTGGACAACCGGCCGCTGACGGTGCTGGATCCGCGGGTGCTGGACAAGCACCTGGACCGGTACCGCAAGGGCCGCCGGACGCTGACGGACCTGTGCGCGCACTACGGGATAGAGCTGGAGGGCGCGCATGACGCCGCGGCGGACGCGCTGGCTTCGCTGGAGGTCGTACGGGCGGTGGGGCGCCGGTTCGCGGCGCGGCTGGAGCGGCTGACCCCGGCGGAGCTGCACACGCTCCAGACCGTGTGGCACGCGGCGCAGGCACGCGGTCTGCAGGCGTGGTTCGCGCGGCAGGGGACGCCGGAGGCGGTGGATCCGCACTGGCCGCTACGGCCGGAGCTGGGGGCGGCGGCGTAGCGCAACGGGCCCCGGACGTGCGGAAGGCCGGCCCGTCGTGAGACGGACCGGCCTGACCCGGTGGGCGATACTGGGATCGAACCAGTGACCCCTTCGGTGTGAACGAAGTGCTCTCCCGCTGAGCTAATCGCCCGGGAACGGGTTGAACAATACAAGAGGCACGGGGTCTGGTTCAAACCGCTTCCGGCCGGGCCGCCAGCCGGGCCGCGAGAGCGTGCCGGCCGGCACGCATCATGAGGGCGTGGTTGAGCCGGAACGCTGGCCGCGCGGGCACGGCGAGGCGCCGCAGCAGGGGGCTGCACACTTCGACCTCCTGCTCGTACAAGACCCGCGTCCCGCGCCCGCCGGCTCCCCGGCGGGCCCGTACGGTCCACCGCGCCCAACCCTCGACGTCGCCGTGCAGGGCTGCCTCCAGGAGGCCGCGACGGGGATCGCGGAGCAGTTCGGTGGCGGTCATGCGGAGCTCGTACGGGAGGACGGAGCGGATGTGCAGGGTGCCGCTGTGCCCGTCGATCTGCTCGACGGCGCGGACCTGGGGCCACCAGCGGGGGTAGTCGCCGGTCCGCTCCAGTGCGCAGTAGACGCGCGCGGGCGGGGCGTCGAGGTCCCACACGCTGCGGAAGCGGTAGCGGTTCCAGCGGTCCAGACGGCTGTGGTCCATGGCTCCAGTCTGGACCGGCGGCCCATCGTGCGGTGCCCGCTCCCCCACAACCACCCTCCCGTGGACGCCCGGGCACACCCGGGCGCATCCGTGCGTACTCAGGTCGGATCTGAGTACGCACGCCCATGTCCTGACGGCGTGACGGGCACCACACTCCGGAACATGGCACCTCCACCACCCGTCCCGCCCCTCCCGCCCGACCGCGAGCTGGCGCTCATCGACCGGGAACTGGCTCAACTCGACGCCCGACGCCTGTACTTGCTGGCGCGGCGGGACTGGCTGCTGCGGCTGCCGGCGGCGCACGCCTGGGGTCCCGTCACGTCGGCTCCCGGCGCTCCCGCCCGCGCGAAGGAGGCTTCGGCCCCGGGTGCGCAGAACGTGCTGCTGACGCTGGGCGCGGTGCTGCTCGCGGTGGCCGCGCTGGCGTTCACGCTGGTCAGCTGGGGGTCCCTGGGGATCGCCGGGCGCGGCGCGGTGCTGGCCGTGGTGACGGCGGCCGCTCTGGGCGCTCCGGCGGTACTGCTGCGCCGCGGGCTGCGGTCGACGGCCGAGTCGGTGGCGGCGGTGGCGCTGCTGCTGACGGTGCTGGACGCGTACGCGGTGTACGCGGTCACCGCGACGGGGGTCGACGCCACCGCGTACGCGGCGGGTGCGGCGGCCGTGCTGGCGGCACTGTGGGCGGGGTACGCCAGCGTGCTGCCGGGGCTGGTGGTCCCGCTGCCGGCGGCGGTGCTGACGGCGCAGCTTCCGCTGCCGCTGGCGGCGGTGGCCTCGGGGGCGGGTCCGGTGGGGGTCGGCTGGGCGGTGCTGGCGACGGCGGCGCTGGACGCGTCGCTCGTGCTGCTGGTGCCCGGGGTCCGCGCGCGGGTGTCGGCGTCCGCACCGGCGGCGGTGAGCGCGGCCGTCCTGGCGTCGGGGGCGCTCCTGACGGGTCTGGCGCAGATGGTGTCGGCCGGTTCGGCGGCCGCCGCGGCCGGTCCGGCACTGCTGGTGGCGGGCTGTGCGGCGCTGGGCGTCGCAGTGGCCTGGCGGGAGCCTTCGGCGACGGCTGCCGCTGTCGTCGGTGGCCTCGCCGGGGTGGCGGCCCTCGGCGGCCCGGCCCGGCCCGAGCTGTCGCGGGACTGGACCGTGGTGGCGGTCCTGCTGCTCGCGCTGCCGCTGCTGGCGGCGGTACGGGCGACCGCGCTCCCGGTGGCGGTCCGCCGCGGTCTGGCACGGGCCGGGGCGGGGGTGGCCGCACTGGCGTCGCTGTCGGCACTGGCGGCCGCGCTCGGCTCGCTGGGGCTGCGGGTCGGAGTGCTGGGTGAGGTGTGGGCGGCGACGCCCCCGCCCCGCGAGACGGACGGGGCGGGTCCGGCGGCGATGGTGACGCTGTTGGTCGCGGCGGGGGCCGCCGGGTGGCTGGCCCGGGTGCTGCCGCGGCCGGAGCCGGGGGTGATCGCGGTGGTGCTCGGCTGGGCGGGGCTGTTCTCGGCGCCGCTCGTGTGCGGGCTGCCGGTGGCGGCAGTGCTTGCGGCCCAGCTGGTGGCGACGGCGGCGGCCGGGGTGTGTGCGCTGGGCATCGGCCGCGGCCCGAGGTACGCGGCCGCGGTGTGCGCCGCGGTGGGGGCACTGAACGTGTCGGTGGCCGCGCTGGACGGTCGTACGGCCACGTTCGTGGTGTTCGCCCTGCTGGGTGCGGGCTGCGCGGCGGGTGCGGCGCACAAGGGCGGCGCGCTGCCCGTGCGGGCCGGCGCGGCAGCGCTGGCCGTCGTGTACGCGGCGGGCGTGGCGGCGGCCCTGGGGGCGCTGTGGGGGCTCGCGGTGTCCTGGTGGGCCCTGCCGCTCCTGGCGGTCCCGGCGGCGGTGGCGACGGCCGGGCCGCGCCTGGGACGGGTGCGGCTGTCGACGGAGGTCGCGGCGGCCGTGGTCGGCGCGGTGGCGCTGCTCCTCGCGGCCCGGGAGCCGGCACTGGCGGCGCTGGTGTGCGCGCTGGCCGGGGTGGTCTGCGCGGGCGCGGCGGTACGGGCGGAGCGGCGCGGGCTCGGCTGGGCGGCCGGCGTCCTGTTCGTGGCGGCGACGTGGATCCGGCTGTCGGCCTCGGGGGTGCAGGTGCCGGAGGCGTACACGCTGCCGGTGACGGCGGCGGCGCTCGCGGTGGGCTTCCTGCGCCGCCGCCGGGACGCGCGGGCCTCGTCCTGGGCCGCGTACGGGCCGGGGCTGGGCGCGACGCTGCTGCCGAGCCTGATCGCGGCCTGGGGCGACGCGCACTGGCTGCGGCCGCTGCTGCTGGGGCTGGCGGCGCTGGCGGTGACCCTGCTGGGCGCGCACCGCAGGCTCCAGGCGCCGCTGCTGCTCGGCGGCGCCGCCCTGGCGGCGGTGGCCGTGCACGAGCTGGCCCCGTACGTGGTCCAGGTCGTCGACGCGCTGCCGCGCTGGCTGCCGCCGGCACTGGCGGGACTGCTGCTCCTGGTGGTGGGGGCGACGTACGAGAAGCGGCTGCGGGACGCGCGGCGGCTGCGGGCGGCCCTCGGCCGGCTCGGCTGACGGCCGGGGAGGCACGAAATGCCAAGGGCCCGGAGACGGTGAAGTCTCCGGGCCCTTGGTCCGGGTGGGCGATACTGGGTTCGAACCAGTGACCCCTTCGGTGTGAACGAAGTGCTCTCCCACTGAGCTAATCGCCCGGACGCACCGCAAACATTACCCCATGTCAGCGGTGGTTCCGGACCATCACTGGTCCTTGAGGTCCCAGGGCATCGTCAGGCCGTACTTCCACAGGTAGAAGCCGATCAGCGCGCCGGCGATCACGAGCCCGACGCTGGTCAGGATGATGTTGCGGCGGCGGACCTTCGGGTCCAGCGCCTTCTGCGCCGCCTCCGTGACCTTCCGCTTGGTCCAGCGCAGCGCGAGCGACGCCCAGGCGAACTCCGTGGCCCAGATCGCCAGGCCCGCGAAGATCGCGACCCAGCCGGGGCCGGGCAGGACGAGCATGGCGACGCCGGCGCCGATGACGGCGAGGCCGACGACGAAGACGCCGACCTGCCAGCTCAGGTGCAGGGTGCGGCGCGACTTGATGAAGGCGGGAGCCTTCGATACGTGCGGCGCTGCTTCCGTGGTGTGCTCGGTCGTGCCGTCGGCTGCGGACTCTGCTGCGGACTCTTGGGTCCCGCGGTCACTCCCCGTATTCATGACCCCGAATCTACCGGAGCCGGAAGCACACGTGAATGGTGGTTTGGATCCGCCGTTGGAGGGACCCAGAGGTCCGCAAAACGGTCAGAGGGGTTTACAACGGCACCGTAGGTGGCATGTCGATTTCGCCGACGTGCGAATCCCCGAGCGCACACTGAGCGAAAGGCCCTGGCGCTTATGAACACCACGGTCAGCTGCGAGCTGCACCTGCGCCTCGTTGTGTCGAGCGAGTCCTCACTGCCTGTTCCGGCGGGCCTGCGGTATGACACGGCCGATCCCTACGCCGTGCACGCCACCTTCCACACCGGCGCCGAGGAGACGGTCGAGTGGGTTTTCGCCCGAGACCTCCTCGCTGAGGGCCTCCACCGGCCCACCGGAACCGGAGACGTCCGCGTCTGGCCGTCCCGCAGCCACGGTCAGGGCGTCGTCTGCATCGCCCTGAGCTCACCGGAGGGAGAAGCACTGCTCGAAGCACCCGCCCGCGCACTCGAATCGTTCCTCAAGCGGACGGACGCCGCGGTTCCACCCGGGACCGAACACCGGCACTTCGACCTCGACAAGGAGCTCTCCCACATCCTGGCCGAAAGCTGAACCAGGCTCGCAGGGAGCACCTCCCGGCATGCGCCGGGAGCCACTGTGCACCGTCCGACTCGGGGCGACGGTGCCGGCTGGACGAAAACCCACATAAGGCAGTGCCGGCGCTGTTCTCGCGGAAGCCGTCCGCGAGGGCGGCGCCGGTGTGCGTGACGCAGTCGCCGCCGGGGCACCTCCCGGTGCCGCCCGGGGGCGGCTAGAGTCGGCCCCCAGCGGCGGCACTGGCCCGTCGCCGCAGGCCCGGCCCCCAGGGAGCGACCCTCGTGCAGATTCCCCACGACACCCGTCGCGCGCTCGACGTCGTCGTCGCGCTGGTGAACACCACGGCGGAGGCGGAGCAGCCCGACGGACTGGCCGACATCGGCTCGCTGCGCGAATTCGTACGCGAGTACGAGATCAGCGACGTGGGCGACCTCGGCGCCCGCGACCTCGCCGGGGTGCGCACCGTCCGCGGCAAGTTCGCCCAGGTCTTCGGTGCGCCCAACCCGCGGACCGCGGCCGGGCTGATCAACGAGCTGGTGGCGACCGCCGGCACCACCCCGCAGCTGACCGACCACGACGGCTACGACTGGCACGTGCACTACTTCGCGCCGGGCGCCTCGCTGGGCGACCACCTCGCGGCCGACGGCGGCATGGCTCTGGCCTTCATCGTGGTCTCCGGCGAACAGGAGCGGCTGCGCCGCTGCGAGGCCCCCGACTGCCGGCGGGCCTTCGTGGACCTGTCCCGCAACCGCTCGCGCCGCTACTGCGACAGCCGGACCTGCGGGAACCGGCTGCACGTGGCGGCGTACCGGGCCCGGCGCAAGGAGGCCGACGCGGGATCGTCAGAGCAGGAACAGGTCGTGCACGGCGGCCAGCAGCAGCAGGGTGCCGATCACCCCTAGGAAGATCATCAAGGGCGGTTGCGAGAGCGCGAAGAGGCAGCCTCTCGGCTCCTCGGCAACGGGGGCGGGGTCCGGGGCCGGCGCGCGAACCGGCGGCTCACCCTGCGATGTGTCGAGCATGTCCGGGCGATGATGGCGCAGTGCGCCCGCATCGGGTCCTCAACACGCCAGGGTTCGCGCGGGAGTTCACCCCTTCTTGTCAGGCTCGCGGCGATAGTGCGCCCCGACCTCAGATGCCGTGCTTCTTCAAAATCGCTTCGATGTCGGAGAAGTCATCCGTAGGAGTGGCGGGGGCTGCGCCCGGGCGGGAGGCCGGCTGCGGACGCTCACCCTGGCCCAGCGAGGGGGCGGACGCGGCCGGGGCCACGGCCTCCTGTCGCCGGCTCCCCTTCGCCGCCTTCTCGCGCTCCTCCCCCGCACCCAGGCCGCGGCGCTCGACGGCCCGCGTGGTCATGAACAGCACCCAGGACAGCCCGAGCAGGCCGAAGCCCGCCCACACGGTCGGGTTGAACACGATCCCGGACACCCACTCCACGAGGCCCGTCATCACCAGGGCGACCGGCACCAGCGAGTACGCCGCGATGCGCGTGGCAGCGAGGAAACGCCTGCGGTACGCGGTCACCGCGGCGATCCCCAGGCCCGCCACGGACACCGCGGAACATATGGTCTCGGCAAGCATGCGGTCCTCCAGGGATGGGCACTGCGTCCCTTCCATCCTGCACCGGGCGGCGCCGTACGGGCCATGTCGGCAGCGGATCCGGCACCGATCTCCGGGAGATCTCGGGGTCGCCCCTCCTCCTCAGGGGGGTGGGTCGGGGGGTGCGTTTCGGTGGCGGCGCCCGGCGGCTGGGACACTGGCCACATGACCGATTCCGTGATCCTCGACGTCTGGTGCGAACTCCAGTGCCCGGACTGCCACCGCGCCCTGGACGACGTACGCGCCCTGCGGGCCCGCTACGGCGACCGCCTGGACATCCGGCTGCGCCACTTCCCCCTGGACAAGCACAAGCACGCCTTCGCGGCGGCGCAGGCGGCCGAGGAGGCCGCGGAGCAGGGCCGGGCGTGGCCGTACGTGGAGGCCGTCCTCGCCCGCACCGCGGAGCTCGGCGAGCGCGGGGAGGCCGTACTCCTGGACGTGGCACGTGAACTCGGCCTCGACGTCGAGGAGCTCGACACCGCCATGATCGACGGCCGGCACATCCTGATCGTCGACGCCGACCAGGCCGAGGGCAAGGCCATCGGCGTCACCGGCACCCCGACGTACGTGATCGACGGCGAACGTCTCGACGGCGGCAAGAGCCAGGAGGGCCTGCGCGCCCGCATCGAGGAGATCGCGGACCGCCTGCTCGCCGCCGACAACGGCTAGAGGAGGTCCTTGGCGTAGTTGACGTCGGTCGTCCGGTAGCCGAGGGATTCGTACAACCGCAGAGCCGGGGTGTTGCCTGCGAAGACGTGGAGCCCGAGGACGCGGTGTCCGCCGGCGAGGGCCGCCCGTTCGGCGAGCAGCATCAGGTCCCGTCCGTACCCCCGGCCGCGGTGCTCCTCGGCGACCGCGACGTCGAAGACGTACGCGCCCTCCCCGGAAGGCGCCACCCAGACGTGGCCGACGGGCGCGCCCCCCACCTCCAGGACGCACAGGGTGGCGCCCTCGGTGGCCAGGCCGTGCGGCAGCTGGCGCTCGTGGTCGGCCACCGACTTGGCCCGCGCCGCTTCCTCGGACAGGCCGCGGCTGGTCCAGTCCGCCGCGTAGCCGTCGATCGCCTCGACGATCCAGACCTCGTACTCGGCCTCCGTCATGGGCCGGCCGACGACCCCTTCGCGGAGCTCGGGCGGCTCCGCGGGGAGGTCCTTGGCCATGTTGCGGCTGTACTCGGTGTACCCGAGCGCCTGCGCCATCCGCAGTCCGCCCGCCGACGCGGCGGGTACGGAGGCCCGGACGCGGCGGCAGCCCCAACCGCGCAGCACCTCCTCGGCGGCGAGCGCCCCGACCGTGGCGCGGCCGCGCCGCCGGTCGGGCTCGTCGACGGCGAGGTCGCGGATCTCGCCGACGGTCGGCCCGAAGGGCGTGTCGCAGGCGACCAGCAGCGCACCGACGCGCCTGCTGTTGACCCGGATCTCGTACGGGCGCGACCGCGCGCCCCCGGTGCTCTGCTGAAGCGGCCCGCTCGGCCGCAGGGTGGTGGTCATCAAATCGAGTTCTACCCGCCCTGCGGCCACCTGCGACAGCCAATAAACGGGCGGTTCGGGCGCAGCCGGCGCCCCGGTCCCGCCCGTCCCACGCCTCACGCCCGGCGCCTCACGGGTCCAGGTCGTCGCCTGCGCGCGCGTCGAAGATCCGCATCGCCTCGGCCGTGACCGGCCCCGGCGCGGCCGCCGTCGTGCGCCCGTCGACCCGGTGGACGGCCTGCACGTCGCGGAGCGTGGAGGTCAGGAAGATCTCCTCGGCCTGCGCCAGCACCTCGAAGGGCAGGTCGGTCTCCTTGGCCCCGGCCCACTCCACGACGAGGGCCCGGGTGATTCCGGCGAGGCAGCCCGAGGCGACGGGCGGGGTGTGCAGCTCTCCGTCGAGGACGACGAAGACGTTGGAGCCGGTGCCCTCGCACAGCCGCCCGACGGTGTTGGCGAACAGGGCCTCGGAGGCCCCTTCCCGGGCCGCGGCGGCCAGCGCGACGACGTTCTCTGCGTACGAGGTGGTCTTCAGTCCGGCCACGGCGGAGCGCTCGTTGCGGACCCAGGGCACGGTGATCACGGCGGTCGTGTCCGGGCGGCGGGTGGTCTCGCCGACGGCCACGACCAGGGTGGGGCCGTTGTCCCCGCGGTCGGAGCCGAGCGGGGAGATGCCGCCCGTGTACGTGATGCGCAGCCGGCCGAGCGGCATCGGATGGGCCTCCAGGACGGCCGCGCAGGCCCGGCGCACCTCGTCCTGGTCGGGGTCGGGCAGTCCGAGGCCGCGGGCCGAGCGGGTCAGCCGGTCCAGGTGGCGGGTGAGCGCGAAGGCCGTACCGCGCTCCGCCTTCAGTGTCTCGAACACACCGTCGCCCACGGTCAGTCCGTGGTCGAACACGGACACCCGTGCGCCGTCGGCGTCCCGCAGCGCTCCGTCGAGCCAGATCCTCACCGTACGATCCCTCCGCTCACCCAGGGGTGCCGGTCACCTCGTGGGCTCCCGACGCTACCCGGAGCAGGCGGGCGGCCTTCAGTTCGGTCTCGGCCCATTCGCGTTCGGGGTCGGAGCCCCAGGTGATGCCGGCGCCGGTGCCGAAGAGCAGGCGCGGACCGCTCGGGAACTGGCGGTCGATCCAGAAGGTGCGGATGCCGACGGCGAGCTCGGCGGTGCCGCGGTCGGCGTCGACCCAGCCGATGCCCCCGCAGTAGGGGCCGCGGGGGGCGGTCTCCAGCGCCTCGATGATCCGCAGGGCGGAGGACTTGGGCGCGCCGGTGACGGAGCCCGGCGGGAACGTCGCGGCGAGCAGCTCGGGCCAACCCGCACCGTCGGCGAGTTCGCCGGTCACGGTGGAGACGAGGTGGACCAGGCCCGGGTGCTCCTCGACGGCGCACAGCTCGGGGACGGCGACCGAGCCGGTGGCGCAGACCCGGCCGAGGTCGTTGCGTACGAGGTCCACGATCATCACGTTCTCGGCGTGGTCCTTGGGCAGGAGGTCGGCGGCGGTGCGACCGGTGCCCTTGATGGGGCCGGACTCCACGTGGCGGCCGGCCCGGCGCAGGTACAGCTCGGGGGACGCGGTGGCGATCTCGACGCCGTGAGCCGGGAGGCGAATCGTTCCTGCAAACGGGGCCGGGTTGCCGCGCGCGAGCAGCGCCGTGAGGGCGTCCACGTCGGCGCGGTCCGGGTCGGGCAACGGCGCGGACATCACGCGGCACAGGTTGGCCTGGTAGACCTCGCCGGCCGCGATGTACTCGCGGATCCGGCGTACGCCGGACGTGTAGGCGGCGCGGTCCAGTGAGGAGGACCACTGGTCGGCGGCGGGCCCGCGCCAGGCTCCGGGGACGGGCGCCGGGACGGGGTCGGGGCGTACGTCACCGAAGCGGGCGCAGACCAGCTGCCCCTCGAAGTCTGCGGACACCGCCCAGAAGCCCGCCGAGTCGAGGGCGCAGGGGTCGCTGGTGACGTCCCGGAGGTCGGTCGCGAGGAGGCCGCCGAAGCGGGCCAGGGGGAGCAGGTCGTGCACGGCTGCGAGTCTAAGACCGGTGACGCCGCGGCGCCGGTGGGGTGACCGGTGGTGATCGAGCGGCAGCACGCTGCGGAAACGCGTTTTTGAGCTGGCCCGGGAATCCGCTAGAGTTCAACACGTCGCCAGGGAGCGAAGGGGAAAAACCCCGGAGCGAACACGGTGACCTGCGGACGTAGCTCAGTTGGTAGAGCACCACCTTGCCAAGGTGGATGTCGCGAGTTCGAGTCTCGTCGTCCGCTCGAAGTGGGGGATCTTCCCGAGAACCCCTGCAGCTCCATGGTGGAGTGGCCGAGAGGCGAGGCAACGGCCTGCAAAGCCGTCTACACGGGTTCAAATCCCGTCTCCACCTCCAAGGACGATTAGCTCAGCGGGAGAGCGCTTCCCTGACACGGAAGAGGTCACTGGTTCAATCCCAGTATCGTCCACTGGTCCGCAAGGACCCCCGCGCGATTAGCTCAGCGGGAGAGCGCTTCCCTGACACGGAAGAGGTCACTGGTTCAATCCCAGTATCGCGCACGCAGTACACGCACCACCTGCGGTTTCGTACCGCGGTCCCGCGCGATTAGCTCAGCGGGAGAGCGCTTCCCTGACACGGAAGAGGTCACTGGTTCAATCCCAGTATCGCGCACCACCCGGAAGCCCCGGCCGTTTCGACGGCCGGGGCTTCTGCGTTGGGGTTCCTGCGCTGCCGGGAGCGGGTGGGGCCCCGGCGAACGGGGCCCCGGGGCGCCTCAGGAGGAGAAGAGCATCCGGGCGAAGCCGCCCTTGTGGTGGCCGTGGTGGCCGTGGCCGTGGCTGCCGTGGTGCGGGGCGCCCCAGGCGGGCGCGGGGGCGGCGTGCTGGACCGGGTAGGGGGCTGGGGGCGCTGCCGGCGGCGGGACCTGGCCGTACTGGCCGGCGGTGTACTGGGACTCCATGCGGGTCAGCGCCTCTAGCTCGCCGTAGTCGAGGAAGATCCCGCGACAGCCGCTGCACTGCTCGATCTGGACACCGTTGCGGTTGTAGGTGTGCATCATCGCGTGACACTTCGGACACTGCATGACCGGATCAACTCCTCGCCGTCTGCTTCGACACCGGATGCATGCCCGGTGGCGTGAAGCTCACCCTACGACGGACCCTTCTCCTCCAAGTCGGGCGGGAGGGAGGCAATTCGGGCACAGGATTCCACCATCAGTCGTTCCACATCGTCGAGTCGGCGGTGGTTTTCTGCCGATTTGGCAAGGGCGAGGGCGGCGGTCTGCACGGTGAGTGCCCGGGCCACGAGGTCCAGTTCCGGCCAGGGGTCGGAGCCGGGCGGCCCGGCCGCGGGGCCGCCGGCGGCACGGTAGGAGTCGAGGAAGGTGACCCAGGCACTGGTGTCGAGCAGGCCCGCGGCGTACCAGGCGGCCGGCCGGGCCAGGTCCCAGGCAGGAGTGCCGATGCCGAGGTCGTCGACGTCGATGAGCCGCCAACCCCCGTCGGGGCCGGGCCCCCGGACCAACTGCCCGAGGTGCAGGTCCCCGTGGCACAGCGCCCCGCCCCGGGGCGCCGGAGCCTCCCCCCGCACCCAGGCGGGCAGGGTCCGCGCCGCGGCCCGGACGAGGTCACCGGCGGGGCGGCCCTCGGCGGGGCCGGGCACGAGGGCGGGCCCGCTGCGCGCCCCGGAGGTGCTCCGGACCCCGGCGGCCCCGGCGGTGACCGCTGCGACGCCGGTGGCCGAGGGACCCCCGGCAGGGGCCGCGGGAGCGGCCGTCCGGGCCGCCGGACCGCCCGCCCGGCCCCAAGCCGTCGCCCGGTCCAGGCGGCGCAGGGCCCGGGCCAGCTTGGCCGGGCCGCGCATCGGCGGGACCGGGCCGGGCAGCCGGTGCACGGGCACCTGGTGCAGGGCCGCCAGCAGCCGCCCCGCCGCCTCCCAGGGGGCGTCCCCCGGGCGCTCGGGGTCGACCGGGGCCCCGTACGGCCAGAGGGACACGGGGCGGCCCGCGAGGAAGCCGACCTCGGGGTGCAGCGGGGCCAGCAGCACGCCGGCCAGCGCCTGGTCCGCGGCGATCCTCATCCGTACGGCGAGGCCTTCGCGGTCGCTGTCCCCGGCGTGCGCCTTGGCGACCACGTCGCCGCAGCGCACGACGGTCCCGTCCTCCCGTTCGGCGAGCAGCTCGTACGGGGTGCCGTGCTCCCCCGCGCCGGCGTACGCCGCGAGGGCGGCGGGCAGTGGCTCCTGGTTCATCGCGGCTCCGCTGCTCCCGTCACTGGCGTCTCTGGAGCAGGTTACGCACCCGCGGGCATGAAAAAGGGTGCTGCCCGTCCGACTCCCCAGTCGTACGGGCAGCACCCTTCTCCTGCCGTCCGTCGCGCCCCCGTCCCCACGGGGTTCGACAGGCCGATGTCCCGGCCCGGGCCGCTCTCCCGGACCTGGGGCGCCGCTCAGCGCCCCAGCATCACGCCCACGGACGACGCCTGTGCCGCCACCTGGTCGAATCCTCCGAAGAGGAAGAGCAGGAGGGCGGCCAGGGGGAGCACCATGGCCGCGGCCACCAGTGGATGGCGGGTGCCGGACTCATGGCCGTTGAACGCGAATGCCTTGCGTCCGTGCCGCGTGATGTCCGCCATGACCCTCTCCCTGTCGGTTGGCAGCGGCGGGCTCGTGACCTCGGGGGACGAGTGCGCCACCCGCCGCTTGTCTTCAACACTAGGTGCGTGGAAGGCCCCTGGCGTCCTGCCCTCGTACCGCTTGGCAGGCCTCCGGGAGGATGACGGGGCCACCCCGCGCGTACTCCCCTGGGTGGAGACCGCTCCCCCGCCCTGGGGGTCTTCCCGGAGGGGATGACCGGAGGGTAGTGACTTCGCTCACTTCCGTCACTCCCCGCGCATGCGTGTCTGCCGACGGGGTACGCACAAGATCCACCCTGCGCGGCCGCCCGGCGCACGCACCCGCGGCCGGCGCGCGCCCGGCGCACCACCCTTACCGGTGCCCCAATCCCCTTGGGGCGAGGGCCGTTTGGGCGTACCGACAAGTGCCTTGCGGACAGGGGTCCGTGCGGGTGAGGAACCCTCAAGTGGGCCGTGCCGCACTGACGATCGAATCTTCCGGCGAGGGCGCGGCCTCTGAGCGCTCGTGGCGGATCGTCCGTAAGCTGTGGCACGTCAACAGGACGACCGGTCAGCGGGGTGGACATGGCGATGATGCGGCTCCGGCGCGAGGACCCGCGTGTCGTCGGCTCGTTCAGGCTGCACCGGCGGCTCGGCGCCGGCGGCATGGGCGTGGTCTACCTGGGATCGGACCGGCGCGGACAGCGTGTCGCGCTCAAGGTGATCCGGCCGGATCTGGCCGAGGACCAGGAGTTCCGCTCGCGCTTCGCGCGCGAGGTGTCCGCCGCCCGGCGGATCCGCGGCGGGTGCACCGCGCGCCTGGTGGCCGCGGACCTGGAGGCGGAGCGGCCGTGGTTCGCCACGCAGTACGTGCCCGGCCCGTCGCTGCACGACAAGGTGGCCGAGGAAGGCCCCCTCACGGCCGCGCAGATCGCCGCGATCGGGGCCGCGCTCTCCGAGGGACTGGTCGCCGTGCACGAGGCGGGGGTCGTCCATCGCGATCTCAAGCCCTCGAACATTCTTCTGTCCCCCAAGGGCCCCCGGATCATCGACTTCGGGATCGCCTGGGCCACCGGTGCGAGCACCCTCACCCATGTGGGCACGGCCGTCGGCTCCCCCGGCTTCCTCGCTCCCGAGCAGGTGCGCGGCGCCGCGGTCACCCCGGCCACCGACGTGTTCGCGCTGGGCGCCACCCTGGCCTACGCGGCGACCGCCGACTCGCCCTTCGGGCACGGCAGTTCCGAGGTCATGCTGTACCGGGTGGTGCACGAGGAACCGCATCTGGTCGGGGTTCCGGACGCGCTCGCGCCCCTCGTACAGGCCTGCCTGGCCAAGGATCCCGAGGAGCGGCCCAGCACGCTCCAGCTGTCGATGCGGCTCAAGGAGATCGCGGCCCGCGAGGCGCAGGGGCTGTCCGACGGCCGCCCGCCGGCCCAGCGGGCGCGGACCGAGCGGCCCACCGGGCGGCTGGCGGAGCGGGCCGATGCGTACGCCGACCAGCGCACGGAGCGCCGTACGGGCGGCACGCCCGCGCCCCAGGCACCGGACCAGGGTCACGGACAGGGCGGGCCCGGGCACGGCAGCCAGGGTGGTGCGGGCAAGGGCCCGCACAGCGGTCCGCACGCGCGGCCCTCGTCCTCGCGGAACCCGGGCGGCCCGTCCTCCCGGCCGACGGCGGGGCGTACGGGCGGCCGCCCGGCCCCCCGTACGACGGGAGCGGGGCGGCGCCCCGCACGGCCGGACCCCCGGCTGATGCGGCAGCGCCTGATCGTGTTCGTCGTGGTGACGCTGATCGTCGCGCTGGGCATCGCCGCCGCCCAGAAGCTCTAGATCTCCGGCGGGGCCGGGAGCGGGCTCTGGGGCGGGCGGGTGGCGTAGAAGGCCACCGCCGAGGCCGCGGCCACGTTCAGCGAGTCGATCCCCTCCGCCATCGGGATCCGCACCCACTCGTCGGCGGCCCTCAGCGCGTACGTGGACAGTCCGTGCCCCTCGGAGCCGAGCATGATCGCGGAGCGTTCGAAGCGCTCCGGCGGGACCTGGTCCAGCGGCGTGGCCTTCTCGCTCGGCGTCATCGCCAGGATCCGGTAGCCCGCCTCGCGGACCTTCTCCAGGTCGGCGGGCCACTGGTCCAGGCGTGCGTACGGGACCGAGAAGACGGACCCCATCGAGACCTTGATCGCACGCCGGTAGAGCGGGTCCGCGCAGTCCGGGGAGAGCAGTATCGCGCTGATGCCGAGGGCGGCGGCGCTGCGGAACGCGGCGCCGAGGTTGGCGTGGTCGACGAATCCCTCGAAGACGGCGATCCGGTGGCCCGTCCCCTCCGCCGCGAGTAGTTCATCGGCCGCCGGCAGCGGCTTGCGCTGCATGGAGGCGAGGGCGCCGCGGTGCACGTGGTAGCCGGTGACGCGTTCGGCGAGCTCCGGGGTGACGGCGTAGACCGGGGCCGGGAGCTCGTCGATGACGTCGCGCATGACGTCGACCCACTTGGCGGAGAGCAGCATCGAGCGCATCTCGTACCCGGTGTCCTTGGCGCGTCTGATGACCTTCTCGCCCTCGGCGATGAAGAGGCCTTCCTCGGGCTCGCGCCGGCGCCGGAGTTCGACGTCGGTCAGGCCCGTGTAGTCGCGCAGGCGCGGGTCGTCGGGGTCTTCGACGGTGATGAGATCAGCCACAGGGTGATACTGCCTTGTCCGGGGTGTGGTGCCAACGGCCGTGCCGGGCACGGGTGTTTCAGGCGGCAGGGGTGCCGACGTTGACGACCTCGCCGATGACGATGACCGCGGGCGGACGGATCTCCTGCGCCCGTACGGTCTCGCCGACGGTGGCGAGGGTGGCGTCCACGCGGCGCTGGGTGGCGGTGGTGCCCTCCTGGACCACCGCGACCGGGGTGTCCGCGGAGCGGCCGTGCCGGACCAGGGCCTCGGCGATCAGGCCGATCTTGTCGACGCCCATCAGGACCACCAGGGTGCCGGTGAGCTTGGCGAGGGAGGCCCAGTCCACCAGGGAACGCGGGTCGTCGGGACCGACGTGCCCGCTGACCACGGTGAACTCGTGCGCCACGCCGCGGTGGGTGACCGGGATGCCGGCGGCGCTCGGCACCGAGATGGAGCTGGAGATGCCGGGCACGACGGTGCAGGCGATGCCCGCCTCGGCGAGGGCCTGGAGCTCCTCCATGCCACGGCCGAAGACGTACGGGTCGCCGCCCTTGAGGCGGACGACGGCCTTGCCGGCCTTCGCGTGCTCGATCAGGGCGTTGTTGATGGCCTCCTGGGCCATGTAGCGGCCGTACGGGATCTTCGCGGCGTCGATGACCTCGACGTGCGGCGGGAGTTCGTCGAGCAGGTCGCGCGGGCCGAGCCGGTCCGCGATGACCACGTCGGCCTCGGCGAGGAGACGGCGCCCGCGGACGGTGATCAGGTCGGGGTCGCCGGGGCCGCCGCCGACGAGGGCCACGCCGGGCGTGTGCGGGCGGGCGCCGGTCAGGGAGCCGTCCCGCAGCCCCTCGATGACGGCGTCGCGCACGGCGGCGGAACGGCGCGGGTCGTTGCCGCTCAGGACGGCGACGGTCACGCCCTCGACGCGGCCGGTGGCCGGCGTCCACGCGGTGGCAGCCTCGGCGTCGTCGGCGCGCACGCACCAGACCCGGCGGGCCTCGGCCTCGGCGGACGCGGCGTCGTTGGCGGCCCGGTCCCGGGTCGCGATCAGCGCGTACCAGGCACCGTCCAGGTCGCCGTCCTGGTAGCGGCGGCGCTCCCAGCGGATCTCGCCCGTCTCGGCCATGGCGTCCACGGAGGGCGTCGCGGAGGGGGAGATCAACAGGACGTCGGCGCCGGCCGCGACGAGCGCGGGCAGCCGACGCTGGGCGACCTGACCGCCGCCGATGACGACGACGCGGCGGCCGGCGAGGCGGAGTCCTACGGGGTAGGCGGGGTGTGCCGGGTGTGCCATGGCGGTTGGGCTCCTGTGCGGCGGGTCCTTGCCGCTGCTGCGCTGGAGCGGCTTGTCTGCTACTGACGTGCGGTTTCGCTGTCCGGGTCAACGATACGACCCGGTGGGGGGCGGGGTCCCGCAGAGCGGCGGCTGCCTCCGTCCCCCCGTCTCCGGGTTACTTCTCCGTGACGCCGGCGGAGTCGAAGGTGGCCACCTCGTGCATAGCGCGGGCCGCGCTCTGGACCAGCGGGAGGGCCAGCAGGGCGCCCGTTCCCTCGCCGAGGCGCAGGTCCAGGTCCACCAGCGGGCGCAGGCCGAGCTTGTTCAGGGCGGCCACGTGCCCCGGCTCCGCACTGCGGTGGCCCGCGATGCACGCCGACAGCGATTCGGGGGCGATGGCCCGGGCGACCAGGGCCGCCGCGCCCGCGCTGACGCCGTCCAGGATGACCGGTGTGCGGAGCGAGGCCCCGCCCAGCAGGAGGCCGACGATCGCCGCGTGCTCCAGGCCGCCGATGGCCGCGAGGACGCCGATCGGGTCCGCCGGATCCGGCTGGTGCAGCTCCAGCGCGCGCCGTACGACATCGACCTTGCGGGCGTGCGTCTCGTCGTTGATGCCGGTGCCGCGGCCGGTGACCTCCGCCGGGTCGACTCCGGTGAAGACCGAGATGAGGGCCGCCGAGACGGTCGTGTTGGCGATGCCCATCTCGCCGGTGAGCAGCGCCTTGTTGCCGGCCGCGACCAGGTCGCGGGCCGTCTCGATGCCCACCTCGATGGCGGCGACGACCTCTTCGCGGGTCATCGCCGGGCCGGTGGAGAGGTCGGCCGTACCGGGGCGGACCTTGCGCGGGAGCAGGCCCGGCGTGGCCGGGAGCTCGCCCGCGACGCCGACGTCGATGACGCAGACCTCGGCGCCCACCTGGTTGGCGAACGCGTTGCAGACCGCGCCGCCGCCCAGGAAGTTGGCCACCATCTGCGTGGTGACCTCCTGGGGCCACGGGGTGACGCCCTGGGCGTGGACCCCGTGGTCGCCCGCGAAGATCGCGACCGCGGCCGGCTCCGGGATCGGCGGCGGGCAGACCCGGGAGAGGCCGGACAGCTGTGCGGAGATGATTTCGAGCATGCCCAGCGCCCCGGCGGGCTTGGTCATGCGCTTCTGGCGCTCCCACGCCTCGCCCAGCGCCTTCGCGTCGAGCGGGCGGATGCTGGCGACCGTCTCCGAGAGCAGGTCGTGCGGCGCCTCGCCGGGCAGCGCGCGGCGCCCGTACGTCTCCTCGTGGACGACCCAGGCCAGCGGGCGGCGCTGCGACCAGCCGGCCTGCGCCAGTTCGGGCTCCTCCGGGAACTCGTCGACGTAGCCGACGCACAGGTACGCGACGACTTCGAGGTGTTCCGGCAGGCCGAGCTCGCGGACCATCTCGCGCTCGTCGAAGAAGCTGACCCAGCCGACGCCGAGGCCCTCGGCGCGCGCGGCGAGCCAGAGGTTCTCGACGGCGAGGGCCGAGGAGTACGGGGCCATCTGCGGCTGGGTGTGCCGGCCGAGGGTGTGGCGGCCGCCGCGGGTGGGGTCGGCGGTGACGACGATGTTCACCGGGGTGTCGAGGATGGCCTCGATCTTGAGTTCCTTGAACTGCTTCGCCCGGCCCTTGGGCAGGGACTTCGCATAGGCCTCGCGCTGGCGCTGGGCGAGCTCGTGCATCGTCCGGCGGGTCTCGGCCGAGCGGATGACGACGAAGTCCCAGGGCTGGGAGTGGCCCACGCTGGGCGCGTGGTGCGCGGCCTCCAGGACGCGGAGCAGCACCTCGTGCGGGATCGGGTCGGTGCGGAAGCCGTTGCGGATGTCGCGGCGCTCGCGCATGACGCGCAGGACGGCCTCGCGCTCGGCGTCGGCGTACGCGGGGGCCGCCTCGCCCGCGGAGGGCTCCGGGGCGGGTTCGGGGGCGGCCTCGGGCTCGGGAGCGGCCTGCGGGGCGGTCTCGGGAGCCGCCTCGGGAGCCTGCTCGGCCACCGTTTCGGCCGCCTGTTCGGCTGCCGCTGCCGCGGCGGGTTCGGGCTCCGGCTCCGGCTCGGCCACCGGCAGGGCCGTGGGAGCGGGTTCGGCAGCGACCTCGGGCTGCACCGCCACGGCTTCGACGACGGGTTCCGCCACGGCTTCCGGGGCGACCGGGCCCTCGGCAGCGGCCGGCTCCGCGGCGACGGGCCCGGCGGCTGTGACGGCGGCTGCTTCGACGACCTCGGGGGTCGCGGGGGCCTGGGCCACCGTTTCCGCGGGCAGGGCCTCCGGCTGCGGCTGCGGCTCGGGGGCCGGAACCTCCGCTACCGGAGCCTGCACGACGGGCGCGGGGGCCGCCACGGGCGCTTCGGCCACCAGCGCCTCGACCGGCGCGGCCTCGGCCACGACGGGCTGCGGCTCGACGACGGCGACGGGCTCGGGCTCGGGCTCCGCCGCGGCGACCTGCTCGGGCTCCGCGACCGGTACCGCGACCGGCTCCGCGACCGGTACCGCGACCGGCTCTGGGGCGGGCTCCGGGGCGGGCTCCGGCTGCGGGGGCTCCGGGGCGGCGGGGGCTTCCACGGCCACGGGCACCCCGGGCGCCGCCACCGGCGCCCCGGCGGCTGCCACGGGCTCGGGGACCGCGGCCGGCACCGGCTCCGCCGGCCATGGCGCACCGGCCTGCGGCGGGATCTCGCCGGGCTGCGGGGCGGCCGGCACGGCGACGGCTTCGGGGCGCGGGACGTCCAGGTACTCGGGGCCGAGGGTCGGCGGTCCGGCCACCTGGACCGGGACCGGTGCCACGGCGACGGGCGCCACCGGGGCCGCCGGGGCCACGGGCGCGCTCACCGCGGCGGCGACGGGCACGGCGGGCGCGACCGGAGCGGCGGCCGGACCCCGGTCGGCGAGGGAACGTACGACGCCGCCGGTGGCCTCGGGCACCGGCGGGCCCATGTGCAGCGGCCGGCGGGCGGGCGCGGCCGGGGCGACGGGCGCGGCCGGCGCCGCCTGGGCGGCCGCCGGCGGGACCACGAGGCCGCCGAGGTCGAGCGCGCCGGAGTCGCGGCCGCCGGCCTCGTGCGCGCCGGCGCTGTACGAGGCGTCGGCGTAGGAGGGGTCGGGGAAGCCGGGGTAGGCGGGCTCCGCGTAGGCGGCGGGTGCCTCGGAGTACTCGACGTAGGGCGCGTCGCCGTAGGAGGTTTCGACGGGGAAGACCGGCGCCTGCGGGACGACCTGCGGGTCGCTCCACGCGCCCTGGCCGCTCGGCATCAGCAGCAGTTCCTCGTCGTCCTGCTCGGCCGGGTTGTCCACGAGGTCCTGGAAGGCGTAGCCGCCCTGGACGGGCGTGGGGACGGGGCCCGGGTGTTGGACCGGAGCGGGAATGCCCTGCTGATCCACCATGCCCGCGTCGTCCGGGAGACCCTCGCCCGGTACCTGGCCGGTGTCAGTCATGCGTACCCCTCGCCCATCGGTTTTGCCTCTTCGATCGCCCGGCCCCCCACGAGGCCGCCGGGCGGCTTTGCCGTGCGGGCTGCCGTGCGACGCGTCCGTCTCCCGCACGCCCTGCGCGACAACCAGTAAGCATTGTCGCGCCCGTTCGCCACCATGGCGGCCATTACCGCGACGGTCCGTTGTGGACTGCGCCACGTCGCGCGTCTCGCGGTGCCGTCACCCCAGGTCAAACCGGGGCAGTACGGCCAGGTCAGTACGACGATCGGCCAGCCTACCCCGGCCTCCGCGCTAGCGGTTCACGGGGCGTTCGGCTGCCAGGAGGAACACGACGGAACGGTCCTGTTCACCCCACGTACGGGTGTCCAGGCCCACGGACTGGAGGAGCGCGCACTCGACGGTGTAGCCGCCCTCGGCGAGCGCACGGCCGATGGCCTCCGCCTCGTCGCGGGTGGAGGCGTGGCTGACGATACGTTCGGGGCGGCGGTCGGCGACGGCCGCGACGACCTCGGCTCCCCCGCCGCCGACGCGGACGACGTCGGGTTCGGGGAGGTCCTCCAGTACGTGCGGTGCGCGGCCGGCGACGACCTGGAGCTGTACGCCCCGCTGGCGGGCGGCGGCGGTGGCGCGCTCGCAGGCGCGCGGGTCGGCGTCGACGGCGATGACGGCGGCGCCGAACGCGGCGGCTTCCACGGCGAGGGCGCCGGATCCGGTGCCGATGTCCCAGACGAGGTCGCCGGTGCGCGGGCCGAGCCGGGCCAGCTGGGCGGCACGCAGCTGCGCCGACTCCCCTTCCCCACCGTCGGGCAGGGTGCGGGCCCAGCCGCGGGGACCGCTCTGGGCGGGGCTCTGGCCGAGGAGCCATGCCGGTTCGGCGGCCGCGGAGGAGGTGGCGGAGGCGACGGACGCCTGTCCGCCGATGACGATGACGACGTTGGGGTCGCGCCAGCTGTGGTCGGCGGCCCGGTCGGAGGTGAGGACGGTCACCTGTTCCTTGGCGGTGCCGAGCGCCTCGCAGATGACGAAGGTGCGGTGGACCCCGCCGAGCAGCAGGGCGAGTTCGGCGGGGCCGGCGCCCGGCGAGGTGAGGACGGCGACCTTGGCGTGGGCGCGGCAGACGTTGACGGCGCGGCGCAGGGTGCGGGGGTGGGCGACGACGACCTGGGCGTCGTCCCAGGGCATGCCGGCGCGGGCGAAGGCGGCGGCCACGGAGGACACGGCGGGGACGACCTCGACCTCCAGGCCGTGCTCGGGAGCCCGCAGGGTGCGCACGGCGCCGAAGAAGCCGGGGTCGCCGTCGGCGAAGACGACGGCGGTGCCGCGGTGGCCGGCGATGCGGCGGGCGGCGAGGCCGAGGCTGCCCAGGCGGATGCGTTCGGCGGTGGGCGGGACCTCGGGGAGTGCGAGGTGGTGCGCGGCGCCGGCCACGAGGGTGGCGGCGGAGAGCGCGGACCGGGCTGCCGCGGTCAGGGGCGAGCCGTCCCAGCCGATCACCGTGACCCGGTCGGCCATCGTCGTCAGTCTCCTGGGGTGGGGGCGGGCGAAGCTTCGTCGGCAGGGGCGGCGGGCACGGTGAGACTACCTGGTCATCGGGTCAGCTCCAGTCGGCGCCGACGGCGTAGCCGCTCGCGTCCGCCTGTGCTCCGCGGCCGTATCCGAAGCCGTCGCGGCCGTACCCGTCCCGGCCGTACGCCTCGTGGCCGTTGTACCCGTCCCCGTCGTCGATGTCTTCGATGTCCTCGGGGACGAGGCTCCAGACGATGAGGTCGGTGCGGGTGTCCGCCCAGGAGCCGTCGGGGTTCTGGGTCCGCACTATCCACGCGTTGCGCAGGACGCCTTCGCTGATGCAGCCGATCTTCTGGGCCACCTGCTGGGAGGCGGTGTTGTCGGCGGCGGTGCGCAGTTCGAGGCGTTCGAAGCCCTGGTCGCGGAAGAGCCACTGGGCAACGGCGAGCACGGACTCGCTCGCATAGCCCTCACCGCGGGCCCAGGGTGCGGTGACGTAGCCGACCTCGGTGCTGCGGGTGCGCCAGTTGGTGTTCTGGAGGTGCACGATGCCGACGAGGCGCTGGGTGAGGAACTCGGCGACAGCAAAGACGATTCCGCTGCCCTCGGTGCGCTCCGCGTGGGAGTGCCGGGTGGCCCAGGCGTGGGCGTCGGCATGGGTGTAGGGGTGCGGTACCGAGGTCCAGGCGGTGATCTGCTCGTCGTTCATCATCTCGGCGAGCGCGCTGACGTCCTCCCCGTCGAAGGGGCGCAGCACCAGCCGGTCCGTGCTGATGGTGACGTCCGGGAAGGTGGTAGTCATGCGCAGCTCCATGCCGTTGCTGGACCTTTGTGCGGGCCGTAGGCACAGCATGCAGCATCGGCGGGGGGATGTGGCGGCCGGGTTGCCCGGAAGCGGGCAGCGCTCGGCCCCGCACGCCCGGCGGGCGGTACGGGGCCGAGCAGCAGTGGCGATCAGGCCTGCGGGGCGCCGAAGGCCGGGATGACCGAGCCCTGGTACTTGTCTTCGATGAACTTCTTGACCTCGTCGGAGTTGAGGAGCTTGGCGAGCTTCTCGATCCGCGGGTCCTTCTCGTTGCCGGCCTTCACCGCGAGGAAGTTGGCGTACGGGTTGCCCTCGGCCTTCTCCAGGACGAGCGCGTCCTTGGCGGGCGAGAGCTTGGACTCCAGGGCGTAGTTGCCGTTGATGACCGCGGCGTCCACGTCGTTCAGGGCGCGCGGGACCGTGGCGGCCTCCAGCTCCTTGAACTCCAGGCCCTTCTTGTCGGTGATGTCGGACAACTTGGCGCCGGTGCCGGCGCCTTCCTTGAGGGTGATCAGGTTGTTCGCGGCGAGCAGCTGGAGCGCGCGGCCCTCGTTGGTGGTGTCGTTGGGGACGGCGATGGTCTGGCCGGCCTTGATGTCGGTGAGGGCCTTGACCTTCTTGGAGTAGAGGCCGAGGGGCTCCAGGTGCACGTTCACGACGGGCACGATGTGGGTGCCGTTCTTCTTGTTGAAGTCGTCGAGGTACGGCTTGTGCTGGAAGTAGTTGCCGTCGACCTGGCCCTGCTCGGTGGCGGTGTTGGGGAGCACGTAGTCCGTGAACTCCTTCACCTCCAGCTTGAGGCCCTCCTTGGCCGCGAGCTTGTCCTTGACGAAGTTCAGGATGTCGGCGTGCGGGCTCGGGGAGGCCGCTATGACGAGCGGCTTGCTCGCGTCGGCCTTGCCGCCGTCGGCCTTGGTGGAGGACGGGTCCGAGGAGCTGCCGCAGGCGGTGAGGCCGAGGGCGAGCGCGGCGGAGGCGGCGGCGAAGGCGGTGGCCTTGATGTTCTTACGCACGAAGAGTGCCTTTCATTGCGGTGCAAGTGCGCAGGTCGTGCGCGGTTCTTGCGGGTGGTGGCCCAAGCACGACAAGTGCGGGCTCTCTGGGGTGGGGAAGTCTGGTGGGGCCCGCGGGCCTCAGGCCGTACGGCCGCGTCGGGCGAGGAGGCGTACCGCACCGTCGCCGATCAGCTGGATCACGGTGACGACCGCGATCAGGACCACGACGGTGGCGAGCATGAAGCCGGTCTCGAAACGCTGGAAGCCGTAGGTGATGGCCTTGGAGCCGAGGCCTTCGCCGCCGACCGCGCCGGCCATGGCGGAGTAGCCGATCAGGGTGATCAGGGTCGTGGTGACGGCGGCGACCAGGGAGGGCAGGGCCTGCGGGAGCAGGACCTTGCCGACCAGGGTGGGGACGCCGCCGCCCATGGACTCGACCGCCTCGATCAGGCCGTGGTCCACCTCGCGGACGGCCGTCTCGACGAGGCGGGCGAAGAAGGGGATGGCGCCGATGGCGAGCGGGACGATCATGGCGGTGGGGCCGATGAAGGTGCCGACGACGGCGGTGGTGACGGGGATCAGGGCGATCAGCAGGATGATGAACGGCAGCGAGCGGCCTATGTTCACGATCACGCCGAGGACCTTGTTGAGCGGCCGGTTCTGTAGGAGGCCGCCCTTGTCGGTGAGGACGAGGAGGATGCCGATGGGCAGCCCGCCGAGGACGGTCACCAGCGTGGACCACAGCACCATGTAGAGGGTGTCGTACGTGCCCTGGGTGAGCAGGGGCTGCATTTCGGACCAGGTCACCGGGCACCATCCTCGACCAGTTCGGCCAGTTCGTTGTCGATCGCGTCGACGGCTTCGACCTGGAGGCCCTGTTCGCGCAGGAAGCCCACCGGGACGACGTTGTCCTCGTAGCGGCCGGGCAGCTCGATGCGCATGCGGCCGATCTGGCGGCCCGCGACGGTGTCCATCGCGGCGCCGAGGATCGAGATGTCGATGTTGTACGTCCGCGACAGCTGGGAGATGACCGGCTGGGTGGCGGCGTCACCGTGGAAGGTGACGTCGATGACCGTGCGGTCGGGGCCGGTGGCGGCGCCGCTGACGGGGAAGAGTTCGCCGGCGAGCTCGGAGCCGGGTGTGGCGAGCAGTTCGGCGACGGTGCCGGACTCGATGATCCGGCCCTGCTTCATGAGGGCGGCCGAGTCGCAGACGGTCTTGACGACGTCCATCTCGTGGGTGATGAGCAGGACGGTCAGGCCGAGTTGCTGGTTGAGGTCGCGCAGCAACGTGAGGATCGAGCGGGTGGTCTCGGGGTCCAGGGCGCTGGTGGCCTCGTCGGAGAGGAGCACCTTGGGGTCGCCGGCCAAAGCGCGGGCGATGCCGACGCGCTGCTTCTGGCCGCCGGAGAGCTGGCCGGGGTAGGCCTTGGCCTTGTCGGCGAGGCCGACCAGGTCGAGGAGTTCGAGGGCCTTGCGGGAGCGCTCGCGGCCGGATGCGCCGAGGATCTCCAGCGGCAGTTCGACGTTGCCCTGGACGGTGCGCGAGGACAGCAGGTTGAAGTGCTGGAAGACCATGCCGATGCGGCTGCGAGCCTGACGGAGCTCCTTGCCGGCGCGGCGGCCGCGGCCGGCCAGCGCGGTGAGGTCGACGCCGTCGACGGTCACCGTGCCGGTGGTGGGGCGCTCCAGCAGGTTCACGCAGCGGATCAGGGAGGACTTGCCGGCGCCGCTCTGGCCGATGACTCCGTAGACCTCGCCCTCGCGGACGTGCAGGTCGACGCCGTCCAGGGCGGTGACCTCGCGGCCACGGGACTGGTAGACCTTCGTGAGGCCCGATGTGGTGATCACAGGATTTCCGTCGCTGTCGAGTGCACGGCGCAGCGGGGTGCCGGGCACGGGGCAAAGATCTGGGGACGCGATACGGGTCGAACCGGGATTTACCGGCGGTTTTCACGCATGCGCGGGGCAAGGAGCGATCCGGTCCGTACTGCTGTGCAGTGGCGGGGCGGACGAAGCTCGGCCGGTCTCGCTTCGGGGCGCGAGACGCAGGAGGGGGGCCCTCAGAAGGCGCACATTCGACACATACAACGAGCACCGGGCGTCGTGGTCGCCTCGGTCGCAAGGGTGCGGCTGCTCGTCGTGGTCATGGGCCCAAGTAAAGCAGACGTATCCCTTCACCGATCAAAGCCGTCCGGATAGCGGACGAAATCCGACCACATACCGGACGACCCAGGTCAGCCAGGGCCGGCCGCCGACACCGTGGCACCACCCCCGCCGACCTGCACCGTTACGGTCGGGAGGCCCGTACGACCCGGTCCGCGGCGGGCTCCGCGGGTGGCTCCGCGGGTGGCTCCGCGGCGGGGTGGGCTGTGGCCACGGCCACGGTCCGCGCCCAGGGGCGCGCGCAGCGCGTCTTTCGGCCCGTAATACCCTCGCTGCATGCTCGACGCCCTGACGGTCGCCCTCGGCGCGGCCGCACTCGCCCTCGCCGCCTGGTGCGGATTCGCCGCCCTGCGGGACCAGCCCACCAAGGACTGGCACTTCATCGGCATGGGCGTGGTGACCCTGCTGGCCCTGGCCCAGCTGATCGTCGGCGTGGTCGAGCTGGCGCGCGGCGGCAAGCCCGACGAGGGCTCGGTGATCTTCGTGGCTTACCTGGTGGGCGCCTTCGCGGCGGTCCCCGCCGCCGGGCTGCTCTCACTCACCGAGCGGACCAAGTGGGGTTCCGTGACGGTGGCCGCGGGCGCGCTCGTCCTCGCCGTCCTCGAAGTACGGCTCTACGACATCTGGGGGACCCCCGGTGCCTGACACCGACATGACCGCGGACCCGTCCGGCGCCGCCGGCCCTTCCGACGCACCCGCGGCTCCCGCCGGGCGCGAGCGGCTGGTTTCCGGGCCCGGACTGCTGCTGGTCTGGTTGTACGGGGTGATCACGGTCGGCGCCGTGTCGCGCTCGGTCTACCAGATCTCCACCGAGTTCGACCGGGCCCCGCTCCCCTACACACTGACCGGTGTGGCCGCCGTCGTGTACGCCTTCATCACGTACTCGCTCGTGCGCGGCGGGGAGACGGCCCGCAAGGCGGCGCGCATCTGCTGCGCCGCCGAGCTGACCGGCGTGCTGGCCGTGGGCACCTGGACGCTGGTGCGACCCGAGGCCTTCCCGGACTCGACCGTGTGGTCGGACTTCGGGATGGGCTACCTGTTCATCCCGGTGATCCTGCCGATCACCGGGATGCTCTGGCTGCGCGCCAAGCGCTGAGCTTCAGGCGCTGAGCTTCAGGCACTGAGCTTCAGGCACTGAGCTTCAGGCACTGAGCTTCAGGCACTGAGCTTCAGGCACTGAGCTTCAGGCACTGAGCTTCAGGCACTGACCGCGAAGTCGGCCGCGTCGGTGGCCTCCTTCTCCAGGATCACCAGGCGCACGCCGTCGGAAGCGGTGCGGCCGCCGACCTGTACGTAGCCGGCCTTGCGGTAGAGGCGCAGGTTGGACTCGCTCTTGTGGCCGGTGTGCAGGCGGAAGCGGGTGGTCTCGCGGTGCCCCGCGAGGGCCTCCTCGACGGCGCGCAGCAGCCGGGCGCCGAGCCCGTGGCCCTGCAGGCGCGGGTGGACGCAGAGCTTGGCGATCTTGCCGGTGCCATCCTCGTCGACGCTGCCGCGCACGGTCCCGACCACTTCGTCGCCGAGCCGGGCCACGAGCACGGTGTCCGACTCCAGCTCGGCCTTGAGGGAGTCCAGGGTCTGGGTGAGCGGCTGGATGAGGTAGTTGCCGTACAGCTCGGCCTCGCGCTGGAACGCCAGGTACTGCAGTTTGAGGATCTGTTCAGTGTCCTCGGCAGCTGCCGCCGAAATGGTCACGCTCATGCCCATGTGCGCATGCCTCCCGCTCACCTGGTAGCCCGTTGGTCTACCGCTCCCTTCCCCGAAGGCGAGGAGCCGCAACCTCTGACGCGAGCATTCTGCGCAGACATCCCAGGCATCGGGAACGCACGGGCCCTAAACTTCCTTGTGAGATACCCAACTCTCCTGCGATTTCACGGTAGGTGAGGTCTCTGGGCGAAAGAAGTGCCCTCATGAGCTCCGGACACCGTCCGGGCAATCGGGCGACGGCCGATCGGAGCGCCCGGTTCTCCTCCCCGTGCAGCAGGGCGTCTTCGGGTTCGGCGCCCGCGCTCCCGGGCCGGCTTCCGTACGGGATCTCGCGGCGGGCACGGCGGCGGGCGAGGCGGGCTTCCGCGCGCACGGCCCTGCGCAGCCAGCGGGCGGGCTCGGCGGGGGCGGGGCCGTGTTCCAGCAGCCTGACCCAGACGGCTTGTTCCAGGTCGGCCGCCTCCACTCCGGCGCCCGGTGCCTCCGCGGCCGCCTCGGCGGAGAGCAGCGGGCCCAGTTCGTTCAGGAGGTCGGAGTCCTTCAGCAGGTCCATGCCGGGCGGGACGCGCGGGCCGTGCCCGGCGGTTTCCCGGCCCGGCACAGCCCACCCGTACGTGATATTCCGCTTATCTGTTGACGGGTGGCGTGCGGAGCCCGCCCCCCAAGCCGCCCGCCCCCAAGCCGCCCGTGTCGAGCAGACGTCCCCGTCGGCCTGCGGTCCCCGTCGGCCGGACGCTGCTACCGGCCGCGGCCCGGGCGGAAGGCCTCGGCCGCGAGCAGTCCGGTGTCCGCGTTGTCCGTGAAGATGCCGTCGATGCCCTGTTCGAAGTACGTCTTGAACGCGCCGAACGCGTCCCCGTACGCGGTCGGGTCGGTGCCCCTGCGGTATTCGGCCGGCAGGAAGGTGTTCTCGTTGCGCGCGGTGTAGGGGTGCAGCACCAGCCCGTTGGCGTGGGCGTCCTTGACCAGCGTGGTCGCAGTGCCGAGCTTCCCGGCCGCGTCCCGCGGGAGGATGAGGTCCATGGTGGGGCCGATGCCCTGGGCGAATCCGGCGATCCACTTCAGTCCCTCGGGCTTGACCAGGTCCGTCACCGTCCGCGGGTCCTTGGCCTGTTCGAAGTCCCAGGGCCGGGTGCCCGCGGCGGACAACAGGACCACGCGCGGCGCGGAGACCAGCCTGGAGAGCCGCTGGATGCTGGAGGGCTCGAACGACTGGAGGAACAGCGGAGCGCCCCGCCCGTCCCGGCCGTAACGGCGCAGCAACTTGGCGAGGGGCTCCTCCAGGCCCAGGCCCAGGGAGCGGAAGTAGGTGGGGTGCTTGGTCTCGACGTGCAGCCAGACGCGCCTGCCGCGCCGCTTGCCCTCCCGGTCGGCCCAGCGCAGTACCTCTTCGAAGGTGGGCACGTCCCACCGGCCGTCGTAGAGCGTGTTGCGCTGACGGACCGCGGGGATGCGCTCCTTCGCCCGCAGGGTCTTCAGCTCGGCCAGGGTGAAGTCCTCGGTGAACCAGCCCGTGACCGCGACCCCGTCGATCGACTTGGTCGTACGGCGGGAGGCGAACCCGGGGTGGTCGGCGACATCGGTGGTGCCGCCGATCTCGTTCTCGTGGCGGCACACCAGGTGGCCGTCCTTGGTGGGCACCAGGTCCTGTTCGACGACGTCCGCGCCCAGGTCGAGGGCGAGCTGGTACGAGCCGAGGGTGTGCTCGGGCCGGTAGCCGCAGGCGCCGCGGTGGCCGATGACCAGCGGGACGGGGAGGTCCCGGTAGCCGCCGCCGTGGCGCACGTCGGCCGCGTACGCCGCCTCCGCCGGGTCCGCGGCCCCGGCCGCCGGTGCCGTCTGCGCGGCCGAGGCGGATCCCGCCGAGAGCCCGGCGATGCCGCCGCCGGCTGCCAGGACGGCCGCCCCCAGGACCGTGCGCCGTGCTGCCCCACCCTGCGTCATGAGTGCCACTCCTGTCGTCTGAGAGGGCCGGGCGGTCCCCGGGGTCTCCGGGTTCCCGCGGCCCGATTTCGGCGTGGCGATCGTAGACAGCGGCCAGTGGCGCGGGGGTGGGCCTACGGGGAACATGGCGGAAACGTGCGTCAACACTGCGTATCCACCTCGTGAACCCGATGTGCACTCGGAGCTGACCCACGAGTATCGTCCTCACCTGCACTACCGCCGTGTGGTGCGAAACCCGCGTTTCGATGCCGGAGGGCTCACGTTGTTCCGTACATCGCTCATCAAGGCCACTGTCGGACCGGTCATGCGCATGATGTTCCGCACCCGGGTGGAGGGCATCGAGAACATCCCGGGCACCGGGCCGGTGATCCTGGCGGGCAACCACCTCACCTTCATCGACTCCATGATCCTTCCGCTGGTGTGCGACCGTACGGTGCACTTCATCGGCAAGGACGAGTACGTCACGGGCAAGGGCATCAAGGGCCGCGCCATGGCCTGGTTCTTCACCGGGTCCGGCATGATCCCGGTCGACCGTGACGGCGCCAACGGCGGCGTCGCCGCCCTGATGACCGGCCGCCGCATCCTGGAGGAGGGCAAGATCTTCGGGATCTACCCGGAGGGCACCCGCTCGCCCGACGGCCGCCTCTACCGCGGCCGCACCGGCATCGCCCGCCTGACCCTGATGACCGGCGCCCCGGTGGTCCCCTTCGCGATGATCGGCACCGACAAGCTCCAGCCGGGCGGCGCGGGCATGCCGCGCCCGGGCCGGGTCACCGTCCGCTTCGGCGAGCCGATGGAGTTCTCGCGCTACGAGGGCATGGACCGCGACCGCTACGTGCTGCGCGCCGTCACCGACTCGGTGATGGCCGAGGTCATGCGGCTCTCGGGCCAGGAGTACGTGGACATGTACGCGACCAAGGCGAAGGCGGCTTAGCCCCTACTGTCGCTACTGTCGCTGGAGTGACCGGCTGACGCCCGCCGCGGTCGTCGTGGCGAGGACCCAGCCGGTCACGATCAGCACGTACGACAGCCACTGGTACCAGCCGCTCGGCGCGAAGGCGCCCTCCTGGCCGAAACCGATGATCGGCAACATCAGGTCGATCGTGTAGAACGCCGGATTGAACTCCGGCGCCTCCCCCGCCTTGAGTTCCCTCGGCGGGTGCAGACCGTATGCAATCGTGCCGGTCAGCAGCAGCGCCAACAGCCAGCCCGCCGCCCGCAGCGGCCGGAAGCCGTAGCCGACGGTGGCGTCCTGGAGCAGCCCCCAGAGCCTGGCGTGGCGGGGCAGGGTGCGTCGGTGGCGGCGCAGTTTGGCGAGCTGCACGGTCCGCGCGCCCGCCTCGTCCCCGGCCGTGCGGTAGGCCGCGGCGAGCTGCTCGTACGCGTACGGGAGGTACCCGGACTCCTCGCGCTCCAGCGCGGGCAGCCGCTGCTCGGGCGGCAGGTGCGGGGCGAGGGTGCGGTAGGTGAGGCCGTCGATGGCGATCCGCTCGGGCCAGGAGCCGGGCTCGACGTGGAGCAGGTCGAAGGTGGACCGGCGCAGGTTCACGTGGCCCTGGATGGGCGGGCAGTGGCGCAGCCACAGCTCGCCTATGGCGCAGCTGGAGGCGCGCAGCGCGGTTCCGCCGGGGTTGGCGAGGTCGGCACGGGTGAGATTGGCCTGGCCGGGGATGCGCGAGCCGGTGAGGTTGACCATGCCGCGGGCGTGCAGCCGGTGCGCGCGCAGGTCGGTTCCGACGGTCAGCGTCTCGGCGTGCAGGACTACGCCGCCGGGAGCGAGGAGACGGGCCCCGTCGAGCTGGAGCTGTCCGCCCACGGTGGCGCCGTTCAGCCGCAGCTGACCGTGGACCGTCAGGTCGTTCGCGATGATGTCGGTGCCGACTTCGATGTGGTTGAGCTGGAGCGGGGGCTCCTCCGCCTCGTCGCCCGACGTCGGCCCGATCACCGCCCCCTGGAGGAAGAGGCCGCCGTCTATCTTGGCACCCTGGAGCCGGACGGGGCCGGTGATCCGGCAGCAGGAGAGCCGCAGGACCACGTCGACTCGCATGGTGGCGGCGGTGAGCCCGGGGAGGGTGGAGTAGCCGAGGACGAGCGCCTTCAGCTGGGACCCGTACAGCAGGGGCTTGCGTTCGAACCAGCAGTCGCGCAGTCGGATGGGATGGGTGACGGCCGCGTACCTGAGGTCGAGCTCGCCGACGATCCGCGCGCCCTTGATCTTGAGCCCGGCGACCCGGCCCTCCTCGGCGGGACCCGCGCCCAGCAGCAGGGCGCGCAGCACCTCCCCCCGGACGGTGCGCTCCGGGCCCCATCCGGCCCCGTCCACGGAGCTGTCCTCGGGGTGTTCCCGGAAGTCGACGCCGTCGCCGCGCGGAAAGGCTTCCCATACGCGGCGTTCGGCCGGGGTCAGTTCGGTGATCTCCATCGCCGGGATGGTGTCCCGCACGCCGACGCGGTGTCAACTGCGTTCGGGACGACCGTCCCTGGCGGGACGTCAGTGCTCGGCGCCACCCTGGAGCTTCTGCCCCCTGAGCAGGAACCAGGCCGCGACCGCCGTGGCCAGCAGGACGGCCGCACCCACGCCGGAGGCGAACCGCAGGCCGTCCACGAAGGCGTCCTGGGCGGCGGCGACCATGGTGTGCGCGGTCGCCGGGTCCACGGCCTTCGCCGCTTCGACGGCGCCGCCCAGCGATTCGTGCGCGGCGTCGGCGACCGGGGCGGGGACCGAGGCCGGGGCGGTGAAGCCCTGGTAGACGCCGGTGACGATGGAGCCGAGCAGGGCGATGCCGAGGGCCGCGCCGAGCTCGTACGCCGTCTCGGAGACGGCCGAGGCCGAACCGGCCTGCTCCTTGGGGACACTGGAGAGGATCACGTCGGCGGTGACGGTGAAGGAGAAGCCGGCGCCGAGGCCGACGACCAGCAGGGCCGCGCCGAGCAGCGGGTAGCCGCTCTCCTTGTGGATCAGGGTGAGCGCGCCGAGCGCGAGCCCGATGGCCGCGAGGCCGCCGGTCACGATCGACCGCACCGAGTACCGGCGGGCGTACCGGCCGGCGACCAGGCCGGTGACCACCGCGCCGATGGCGGCGGGCAGTTCGGCCAGGCCGGCCTCCAGCGGGTCACGGCCCTGGACGAGCTGGAGGAACTGGGAGAGGAAGAAGACGAGGCCGGAGAGGCCGAAGACGGTCAGCAGGTCGGCGAGGACCGCGCCGGAGAAGCCGCGGTGCTTGAAGAGCCGCATGTCCAGCAGCGGCGACGGCAGGCTGAACTGGCGGCGGACGAAGGCGTACAGGCACGCGGCGCCGAGGGCTGCGGCGGCTGCGACGCCCCAAGTCACGCCGTGGGTGGCGACTTCCTTGACGGCGTAGACGACGCCGATGACGCCGACGAGCGAGAGGACGACGCTGACCAGGTCCCAGGGGCCGGCGACCGGGTTCTTGGACTCGGGCAGGAGCTTGATGCCGACGAGGACCAGGGCGACCATCACGGGCAGGTTGATGAGGAAGACCGAACCCCACCAGAAGTGCTGGAGCAGGGCTCCGCCGACGACGGGTCCGATGGCCGCGCCGGCCGAGGCGGTGGCGCCCCAGATGCCGATGGCGAGGCTGCGCTCCTTGGGGTCGTGGAATATGTTCCGGATCAGCGCGAGGGTCGACGGCATCAGCGTCGCGCCGGCCACACCGAGCAGGGCCCGGGCCACGATCATCATCTCGGGGCTGGTGGCGTAGGCGTTGAGGACGGAAACGGCGCCGAACGCGGTCGCGCCGACCAGGAGCAGCTTCTTGCGGCCGATGCGGTCGCCGAGGGAGCCCATGGAGACGAGCAGGCCGGCGATGACGAACGAGTAGATGTCGCCGATCCACAGCAGCTGGGTGCCGGACGGCTTGAGGTCCTCGCTGAGGGAGGGTGTGGCGAGACCGAGTACGGTGGCGTCCACCGCGACCAGCAGGACGGCCAGGACGAGTACGGAGAGCGCCAGCCAGCGCCCCCTGCTCCCCCTGCCCGTGATCGCCTCCGTCCCCTTCTCCCGGGTCAGCTGTGCGTTGCGGCTCATTTCTCCACGCTCCGTCGTGCGCCACCGAGCAGCAGCTCGATGATCATGTATTGGAAGTCTTTCGCGGCGACCCGGCCGTCCATGACGGCCCAGGCGCAGGTGCCGATGAGGCCGTAGAGGGCCTCGGTGAGCCAGGCGGGGCTCAGGTCGATCCGGATGTCACCCTCCTCCTGGCCGCGCCGGAAGAGCGCGCTGACGCGGGCGTCGAGCCGGGCCCATCCCTCGTTGACCTGGTCGCCCTCGAAGAGCTGGTTCTCGGTGACGAGGAAGGCCAGCAGCTGGGCGTCGCGCTCGGACTCGGCGACCAGCCGGCGCAGCGCCTCGACGGCCGTGCCCTCGTCGAGCCGGGCCTTGTCGAAGGCTGCTTCGAACTGGCGGATGCCGAGTTCTTCAAGGGCCCGTACGAGGGCGTCGCGCCCGGCGAAGTGCCGGTGGAGGGTCGCGCGGCCGATGCCTGCGGCGCGGGCGACCTCGTCCATCGTGGCGGTCGATTTGCGGGAGAGCAGGGCTGCGGCGTCGCGGAGCACCTGGTCACGATCCATGGCCATGAGACAAACATACCCCGAATGAGACGTTCATGTCTCATTTGAAATTGAGGTGCCCCCCAGCGCCCGGAACGGAAGGCTGACGAGATGACGCCCAAGCCCTTGCTGCTGATCGACGTGGACGGCCCACTGAACCCCTACGCGGCCCAGGCCCAGCGCCGCCCGCAGGGGTACTCCACCCACCGGATGCGCCCGACGGGCTGGACGGAAGCGGAGAGCCGCAAACCGCTTCGGGTCTGGCTGAACCACGCCCACGGCGCGGAGCTGCTCGCCCTGGCGCGCTCGTACGAGCTGGTCTGGGCGACCACCTGGAAGGACGAGGCGAACGACTGGATAGGCCCGCAGCTCGGCCTGCCGAGGCTCCCGTACATCGACTGGCCGCAGATGCACGGGCGCTCCCCGCGGGGCACCTTCTGGAAGACCCAGTACGTCCTGGAGTACGCGGGCGCACGGGAGTTCGCCTGGATCGACGACGACATCACGGCGCCGGACCGGGAGTTCGTGGACCAGCGGCATCCGGCGCGGGCGCTGCTGATGCGCATCGACGAACAGATCGGCCTGACCCGGACGGACTTCGACGCACTGGCGCGCTGGGCGGTGTAACGGGCACACTCCCAGGGGCATTTAGCATGGGCATGCCACCCCCACTTTCCGGCCGACCTGCCGTTCCGACGAAAGCGACCCATGCACATCCAGCGGATCCGGCGGATCCGGCGCGCCCTCGCCACGACCGCCGCCCTCGCCTGCCTCACCACACTGTCCGCCTGCAAGGAGGGCGGGGGCGCCGCCCGCCCGGCGGCGCCCGCCGCCTCCCCCGCCGCCGGCCCGCTCGCCGAGGCGCAGCGGTACGTACGGCAGTACACCTCCTGCGAGGAGCTGAGCGCGGCGGCCGACGACCCGCGGCTGCCGTCGGACGACCCGACCGAGGCCGGACAGTGGTCCGTGACCGAGCGCGGCGTCTGCAGCGACAAACCCGAGCACGGTGAGATCGTCCTCTCCGTCCCTTCGGACATGAAGGAGTTCCAGACCCGCTACAAGCAGTACGTCATGGACAAGATCGCCGGTGGCGACGGCGGCTACGGCCTCGAAAGCCGCGTCCTGGTCGGCAAGGGCTTCGTCGCCACGCCGACGCGGACGAAGACGGCCCTGGCCCTCGTCCGGTCCGAACTGCGCGTCCTGACCTGCAATCCCACGTTTCCGGTGCCCAAGGGCTACAAGCGGGAGAAAGCACTGGTCGAGGGCTGCGTGCTCAGCGACTTCGTGGGCAGCTCGGACGGCTCGGGCAGCCCGAACCTTGAGACCCCGCAGGACCCGGCGGGCAGCGGCGCCAGCGGGAAGCCGGGGCAGCCGGCCCAGGGCAGCCTCGGCTTGCCGCGCGCGGCAAGCATCGCCGAACTGAAGACGCTCGTGGGTTCCAGCGTGGACTGCACGCACTTCTCCACCGACCCCGCCACGGTGGCGATCGAGTCGATCGACTACGCGCCAGTGGTCACGGGCGATCCGCTCGGCTGGGGGGTCACGGGGCGCGCCCTGTGCGGGGAGCCGGCGGGCGCCCAGCGCGCGCACGACCTGAACTGGCTCGACACCGTCGGTGACATGAAGAAGATGCAGACCAAGGCGAAGGCCGCCCAGCTGGCCGACCTGAAGGACGACGGCAAGCTGCGGGCCACCGCGAGCCTGCTGCTGGTCGGCGAGAACATCGCGGTGGAAACCAACGATCCGGATGTCCGGTTCGGCCTGTACCAGCAGCAGTTCCTGTACCTGAACTGCCTGCCCGGCTTCTCCGCCCCGGCCGGGTACCGGCTGGAGAAGTCCAAGGTCGACGGCTGCGTGCTGACCAACTACGAGCCCGAGCACCCGGTGCGCTGAGCAGGCACGACGAAGGGGCGGCCGGAGCCTGGGCTCCGGCCGCCCCTTCGCGCTGCCGCTGCGTGCGGGGGTACAGAGGCCCGGGCCCCGGAGGGGTCGCGGGCGTGCGGGCCGCAAGGCCGCGGACGTTCGGGGCAGTGCCGTGCGGCTACTGCTTGTGGGTGGCCCAGGCGTGCTGGATGACCAGGTCGGCCTTGAGTTCGGCGAGCTGCTTGGCGACCGCCGAGGGGGCGGTGCCGCCGCGGCCGTTGCGCGAGGCCAGGGCGCCCGGCACGTTGAGCACGGTCCGCACCTCGGGCGTCAGGTGCGCGGAGATCTTCGCGAACTGCTCGTCCGTGAGCTCGTCCAGCTCGATGCCGAGGGCTTCGCACTCCTTGACGCACTCGCCGGCCACCTCGTGCGCGACGCGGAACGGCACGCCCTGCTTGACCAGCCACTCGGCGATGTCCGTGGCCAGCGAGAACCCGGCCGGGGCCAGCTCCTCCATCCGCTCCCGGTTGACCGTGAGCGTGGCCATCATCCCGGTGAAGGCCGGGAGCAGGACCTCCAGCGTGTCGCAGGAGTCGAAGACCGGCTCCTTGTCCTCCTGGAGGTCGCGGTTGTACGCGAGCGGGAGGGCCTTGAGGGTGGCCAGCAGGCCCGTGAGGTTGCCGATCAGCCGGCCCGACTTGCCGCGCGCCAGTTCCGCGATGTCCGGGTTCTTCTTCTGCGGCATGATCGACGACCCGGTCGAGAAGGCGTCGTGCAGGGTCACGAAGGAGAACTCCTTCGTGTTCCAGATGATGATCTCCTCCGCGATCCGCGACAGGTTGATCCCGATCATCGCGGTGATGAAGGCGAACTCGGCAACGAAGTCGCGGGAGGCCGTGCCGTCGATCGAGTTGCCGACCGAGCCGCGCTCGAAGCCCAGGTCGGCGGCGACCGCCTCCGGGTCCAGGCCCAGCGAGGAGCCGGCCAGCGCGCCCGAACCGTACGGGGAGACCGCGGTCCGGGTGTCCCACTGCCGCAGCCGCTCCGCGTCCCGGGACAGCGACTGCACGTGGGCCAGTACGTGGTGGGCGAAGAGCACCGGCTGCGCGTGCTGGAGGTGGGTCCGCCCGGGCATGGCCACGTCGTGGTGGGTCTCGGCGAGGCCGACCAGCGCGTCCTGGAGGTCCGCGATCAGGCCGCCGACGATCCGGGCGTGGTCGCGCAGGTACATCCGGAAGAGGGTGGCCACCTGGTCGTTGCGGGAGCGGCCGGCGCGCAGTTTGCCGCCGAGCTCGGCGCCGAGCCGTTCCAGCAGGCCCCGTTCCAGGGCGGTGTGCACGTCCTCGTCGGCGATGGTGCCGGTGAAGGAGCCGTCGGCGACGTCGGCTTCGAGCTGGTCCAGGCCCGCGATCATGCGGTCGAGTTCGTCCGCGGTGAGCAGGCCCGCCTTGGCGAGCACCCGGGCGTGGGCGCGGGATCCGGCGATGTCGTACGGCGCGAGCCGCCAGTCGAAGTGGACGGACGCGGACAGCAGGGCCAGCGCCTCCGAAGGGCCGTCGGCGAACCGGCCGCCCCAGAGCCGGACGTCACCACCGTTGTTGCTGCTCACAGCTACTGCTCCTCAAGACTGCATCTGCATGGCTTTGGATGTTTCACATGGCTTTGGATGTGCAACTGCCTCCCCGTCGCGGAGGAAACGGGGAGACGGTCGGGTGCCGCCGGCCGTCAGGCGAGGTCGCGGCGGGCCGCGATCTTGGACGAGAGGCCGAAGATCTCGATGAAGCCCTGCGCCTTGGACTGGTCGAAGGTGTCGCCCGAGTCATAGGTCGCCAGGTTGAAGTCGTACAGCGACTGCTCCGACCTGCGGCCGGTGACCACGGCGCGGCCGCCGTGCAGGGTCATTCGGATGTCGCCCGTGACGTGCTGGTTCGCCTCGTCGAGGAAGCCGTCCAGGGCCCGCTTGAGCGGGGAGAACCACAGGCCGTCGTAGACCAGTTCGCCCCAGCGCTGCTCGACCTGCCGCTTGTAACGGGCCAGCTCGCGCTCGACGGTGACGTTCTCCAGCTCCTGGTGCGCGGTGATCAGTGCGATCGCGCCGGGGGCCTCGTACACCTCGCGGGACTTGATGCCGACGAGACGGTCCTCGACCATGTCGATCCGGCCGACGCCCTGGGCGCCCGCCCGCTCGTTGAGCTGCTGGATCGCCTGGAGCACGGTGACGGGCCCGCCGTCGATCGCGACCGGGACGCCCTCCTTGAAGGAGATGACGACCTCGTCGGCGCCGCGGGGCTCCGCAGGATCGGCGGTGTACTCGTAGACGTCCTCGATCGGCGCGTTCCAGATGTCCTCCAGGAAGCCCGTCTCGACGGCGCGCCCGAAGACGTTCTGGTCGATGGAGTACGGGGACTTCCTGGTGGTCGCGATCGGGAGGCCCTTCTCCTCGCAGAAGGCGATCGCCTTGTCCCGGGTCATCGCGTAGTCGCGCACCGGGGCGATGCACGTCAGGTCGGGGCCGAGGGCGGCTATGCCGGCTTCGAAGCGGACCTGGTCGTTGCCCTTGCCGGTGCAGCCGTGGGCGACCGTCGTGGCGCCGTGCTTGCGGGCGGCGGCGACCAGGTGCTTGACGATGGCCGGTCGGGAGAGGGCGGAGACCAGCGGGTAGCGGTCCATGTAGAGGGCGTTCGCCTTGATCGCCGGGAGGCAGTACTCGTCGGCGAACTCGTCCCTGGCGTCCGCGACCTCGGCCTCGACGGCGCCGCAGGCGAGCGCGCGCTCGCGGATGACGTCCAGGTCCTCGCCGCCCTGGCCGACGTCCACGGCAACGGCGATGACCTCGGCGCCCGTCTCCTCGGCGATCCAGCCGATGGCGACGGAGGTGTCCAGTCCGCCCGAGTAGGCGAGTACGACGCGCTCGGTCACGGGCTCCTCCTTACCTACATCACCGCGGTACGTCCAACGATAGGCATAACTATGCACTGCTCTGTATGTTTCGTCAATCGTGGCTCGGTGAGCGTCGCTGACCAGCAGGAATATCCAGGGCGCGGTCCGTGTCGGCCGCATACGATCAGCCGGCAGGGTGATCCGGGGAGGAAACATGAGGGGCCCACGACAGGACGCGCACGCGGGCAGAGCCGCGGCGCAGGCCATGCTGGACGGGGACCACGTCCGCGCCGCGCGCCTGCTCGTCCCGCGCGGACCGGAGGCCTGGATCGCCTTCGACGAGGAAGTGCGGCGCCTCCACTCCAGGTCGTACGGGGCCCTGCGGAGCGACCGGATCGAAGGCCGGCTGTGCGACGTCGACGGGCGGATCCGCGCGTCCGCGCTGGCCGCCTGGCGGGTCCCGCCCCTGCAGCTCGTGCTGATCCGGTGCGCCGACTGGGCCGCGCCGGTACGCGAGCGCGCCCGGCGGGTGCTCGGCAGGATGGTGGCCAAGAACCCCGAAGCCATACTCGCCTTCCTCGTCCCGTTCGCCCTCCGGCTGGGCCGGCGCGAGCACGGCGGCTGGGCGGTGGAGCAGCTGGAGGCCGCGCTGAGCGGCCGGTACTCCCTCCTCGCCGCGTGGTGGCGCCCCGGGCGGCCCTCGACGACGTGGAGCTGGAGCTCGCTGACCGACGAGCAGAGCGCCCGCGTCCTGGAGGACCTGCGCACGGCGAAGGACCTGCCGACCCGGCGGTTCGCCGCCCGCCTCACCCTCGCCACGCAGCGGACGGACGTACGGGAACTCGCCCGGCGGGCCGCCGCGGAACACGACCCGCTGACGGCCCGGATGTGGAGCGACGCTGCGCTGGCGGCGATGGCCGCCGACGGGCCGGACGACGCGGCGGTCGACACCCTGCTCGCCAGCCGCGTTCCGATGGTCCGGGCCGCCGGGGTCACCGCCCTGCGCCGGGCCGGGCGGGCGGCGCAGGCCGCGGACCACCTCACCGACCGGTCCGGCACGGTCCGGGCCTGCGCCCGGTGGCTCCTGCGGCAGGACGGCGGCGACCCGTACGCGCACTACCGCGGGCTGCTCGCGGACCCGGAGCGCGTGAGCGGGCACGCGGTGACCGGGTTCTCCGAGTGCGCCCGGCGCTCCGACGCGCCGCTGCTGCACGCCCTGCTGGACCACCCCGCCGACGCGGTACGGGCCGCCGCCCTGGCCGGGCTGCGCCGGCTCGACGCCACCCCCGAGGACGCGGTGCTACTGCCTCTGCTGGAGGACCCGTCGGCGTCCGTGGCCCGCGAGGCCTCGCTGTGCCTGCGTCCCGTCGCCCGGCGGTTGGACCCGGTGTGGCTGGCCCTCCGTACCGCCCCGGAGCAGCCCCCGCACACACGGCGCGCCGCGTTCCACCTGATGCTCGCCCGGGGCGGGGCCGCAGCGTCGCTGGCCTCCGCGACCCTGTTGGCGGACCCGGACCCGGCCCTGCGTGCACTCGCGTCGCACTCGGCGCTCGCCGCAGCACGACGGCGCACGGAATCCTCCAGCATGAACCGGCCACCGCGCGGTCGATAATCGGATCATGGGAAAACTTCACGAACGTATCGACGGTCGGCTGCGCACGTTCATCGAGGAGCAGCCGGTCTTCTTCACGGCCACCGCGCCGCTCGCCGGTGACGGCCACGTCAACCTGTCTCCCAAGGGTCGCGCGGGAACCCTCGTCGTCATCGACGAGCAGACCCTGGCCTATCTGGACTTCGGCGGCAGCGGCGCCGAAACCATCGCCCACGTCCGCGAGAACGGCCGGATCACGCTGATGTGGTGCGCGTTCAGCGGCCCGCCGAACATCGTGCGCATCCACGGCGAGGGCGAGGCCGTCTTCCGCGACGACCCGCGCTGGGGCGAGCTGATCGCCCTGTTCGGGTCGGCCGACGGGCCCGCCGCGCGGGCGGTCATCGTGGTCCGGGCCCGCCGGATCGCCGATGTGTGCGGGTACGCCGTCCCCTTCATGGAGTACCAGGGGGAGCGCACCCTGCACGCCGAGTACTTCGGCCGCAAGACGGACGAGGAGTTCGGCGAGTACTGCGAGAAGAAGGTCGCAGTGAGCGTCGACGGCCTGCCTGCGCTGCCCGTGCCCCTTCCACCCCGTACGGTCTGACATGTGCTGCGTACCGCTCTCGTCACCGGCTCACTGATCGTCACCAGCCTGCTCGCGCAGGGCCCGTACGGGCCCGCGCCGCTGCCGGCCCGGCTGTCCGACACGGGCGGCGGCAGTCAGCTGATCACCGCCGTCGCGCCCGCGCCCGGCTCCACCACGGGGCGGGTGACCTGGTGGGACCGGTGGGCGGGGCATTGGTACGAAGCCGGTAGCGCCGAGGCGCGCTTCGGCGCGAACGGCCTGACCGAGGGCGCGACCCGCACCCAGGGCACGAACACGACGCCGACGGGCCTGTACGACCTCCCGTACGCCTTCGGGATCCACCGCGCACCCGCCGGGACGCGGTTGCGGTACCGGAAGGTGACGGACCGCTCGTGGTGGTGCCAGGACAACGCCTCGGGCAGCTACAACCGCTGGGTGGAGCCGCTGCCCGCGGACTGCGCACCGGGCGAGGCGGAGCACCTGGTGGCGTACGAGGAGCAGTACGCGCACGCGCTGGTCGTCGGCTTCAACTACGATCAGCCGGTGCACGGCCGGGGCGCGGGCATCTTCCTGCACGTCAACGGCAAGGGTGCGACGGCCGGTTGCGTGTCCGTGCCGGAGCGGGCGATGCGGGCGATCCTGCGCTGGGCCGAACCGGGCCGCCGCCCGCACATCGCGATCGGCACCCGGGAGGGGGCCCTCGCCGTGACCCGCTACTAGCGGGGGTGCGGGATCCCGGGCGGCGAAAGGGGCTCGTCGGCGGCCTCGGCCGTCTCGTCGGCGGCGGCCACGTACCGGTACGCGTCCGGACCCAGGTCCCAGTGTTCCTCCAGGTCGAGTCCGCCCCACTCGTCGGGTTCATCGTCCTCGTCCACGCCCCCGTCGAGGCCCCGCCAGCGGGTCCGGTCCCCCTTGCTCAGGAGCAACCGGCGCCGCTGCTCCCCGTCCAGCGCGGCCTGTGCGGGATGCGTCTGTTCGCGGAGGCGTTGGTCCAGTGGGTTCTTGCCGGCCGTACGGTCCCGGATCCCCTTCGCCACCGCCTCGGCCCGCCAGAGCGCCGCCAGGCACAGGGCGGTCACCACCGTCGCGCCCCATTCCAGAACGCCCTGGTGGTGGGCCGCCAGGACCACGATGCCCGCCCCGACCCAGACCATCAGCAGCAGCACGAGACCCGTGCAGCTGGTGCAGGACCGGACGCAGCCGTCCGCGGGCTGCGCAGTCCGGGGTGTCGCCGGCAGGCGGGCGTCCTGCTCGGCGCGGTGGGCGGCGGTCGCCTCCCGGTACGCCTCGTCGCCCCGTTCGATCCAGCCGAGCGAGACCGGTACCGGATCGTGTCGGCGCACGGCGGCCAGCAGGGCGGCGGGCACCGGGTGCGCCGGTGCCCGGTCGGGCTCGTGTCCGGCGCCGGCGAGCCACACCGCGCCCTCGGCGTCGACGTCGACGTACCGGTCGAGCAGCAGCTCGGCGGCCGCGGCCTCGGTCACCTCGTTCTTCAGCGAGGCGACGTGGTACGGGTCCAGGTCCAGCGCGTCGACGAGCGCGACGGCCTCCCGGTGGATCCGAGACCCGCGCCGGCCGCGCAGGCCGATGACCGCGTACACGGCGGCGGTGACGGCCGATACGACTGCGGCCAGGGCGAGTTCGTGCACGCCCCGACGCTACGTCCGCCGACGTCGGACCCGACATCGGATTTCCCGGGCCGCAGTGGACACCGGTGCGGCTCAGCCCTCCTTCTGCGCCAGGCGCAGCAGGTGGTCCGCGAGGGCCTGGCCGCCCGACGGGTCGCGGCTGATCAACATCAGCGTGTCGTCTCCGGCGATCGTGCCGAGGATCTCGCGGAGTTCGGCCTGGTCGATCGCCGAGGCGAGGAACTGGGCCGCGCCGGGCGGGGTGCGCAGGACCACGAGGTTCGCGGAGGCCTCCGCCGAGATCAGCAGTTCACCGGAGAGGCGCCGCATGCGCTCCTCCTTCGCCGACTCGCCGAGCGGGGCCTGCGGGGTGCGGAATCCGCCCTCGCTGGGCACCGCGTAGATCAGCTCGCCGCCGGTGTTGCGGATCTTCACCGCGCCGAGCTCGTCGAGGTCGCGGGAGAGCGTCGCCTGGGTGACGCTCAGCCCGTCGTCGGCGAGCAGCTTGGCCAGCTGGCTCTGCGAGCGGACCGGCTGCCGGTTGAGGATGTCCACGATCCGGCGGTGGCGGGCGGTGCGGGTCTGCGGAACCGAAGGCCCTCCCCCGGAGTCGTTCCGGGGGGAGCCCCACTGCTCGTGGTCCTGCGCCTGGCTCATCGTCGTCTCATTCCCCGGTATGTCCGTCCCCGTCGGCTGCTTCGAGAATGCCGGGCAGTGCCTGGACGAACGCGTCCGCCTCGGCCTCGGAGAGCACGTACGGGGGCATGAGCCGTACGACGTCGGGGGCGGGCGCGTTGACCAGGAATCCGGCATCTTGGGCCGCCCGCTGCACCTGTGGTGCGAGCGGCCCGGTCAGCACGATACCCAGGAGAAGGCCCTCACCACGGACATGGGAGACGAGCGGGTGCCCGGTAGCCTCGATTCCGGAGCGCAGCCGCTCCCCGCGCGCCTTGACCTGGTCGAGCAAGCCCTCGGCGGCGATGGTGTCGATGACGGCGAGTCCGGCGGCGCAGGCGACGGGGTTCCCACCGAAGGTGGTGCCGTGCTGGCCGGGCTGGAGCAGGTCCGCGGCCGACCCGAAGGCGACCACCGCGCCGATCGGCAGTCCGCCGCCCAGACCCTTCGCGAGCGTGACGAGATCGGGCTCGACGCCTTCGTGGGCCTGGTGTTCGAACCAGTGGCCGCACCGCCCGATCCCGGTCTGCACCTCGTCGAGGACGAGCAGGGTGCCGGTGGCCCGGGTGATCTCCCGCGCGGCCGTCAGATAGCCGGCCGGCGGCACGACGACGCCGTTCTCACCCTGGATCGGCTCGATGACCACGAGCGCGGTCTCTTCGGTGACCGCGGCCCGCAGGGCCTCGACGTCGCCGTACGGGACGTGGGTGACCTCGCCCGGAAGCGGCAGGAAGGGGCCCTGCTTCTTCGGTTGGCCGGTGAGCGCGAGGGCGCCCATGGTCCGGCCGTGGAAGCCGCCGTCGGTGGCGACCATGTGCGTACGCCCGGTCAGCCGGCCGATCTTGAAGGCGGCCTCGACGGCCTCGGCACCGGAGTTGCAGAAGAAAACCCGTCCGGGGCGGCCGAACAACTGGAGCAGCCGCTCGCCCAGCGCGAGGACCGGCTCGGAGGCGTACAGGTTGGAGACGTGGCCGAGGGTGGAGATCTGCCGGGTCACGGCCTCGACGATCGCCGGGTGGGCGTGGCCGAGGGCGTTGACCGCGATGCCGCCGACGAAGTCGGTGTACTGCTTGCCGTCCGCGTCCCAGACCTGGGCGCCTTCGCCGCGTACGAGGGCCAGCGCGGGCGTGCCGTAGTTGTTGGTCAGCGCGCCCTGCCAGCGGGCGGCGTACCGCTGGTTGCCGCTCTCCTCGTCGTGCGTCACTGCGCTCCCCCTTGCCGTGCGTCCGGCACGACCATCGTGCCGATTCCCTCATCGGTGAAGATCTCCAGCAGGATCGAGTGCGGGACCCGCCCGTCGATCACCCTGGCCGTGCTCACGCCGCCGCGGACGGCGTGCAGGCAGCCCTCCATCTTGGGGACCATGCCGCTGGACAGCTCGGGCAGCAGCTTCTCCAGCTCGCCGACCGTCAGCCGGCTGATGACCTCGTCGCTGTTGGGCCAGTCCGCGTAGAGGCCCTCGACGTCCGTGAGGACCATCAGCGTCTCGGCGCCCAGCGCGGCGGCGAGCGCCGCGGCCGCCGTGTCGGCGTTGACGTTGTACACGTGGTGGTCGTCGGCACTGCGCGCGATGGAGGAGATGACCGGGATCCGACCGTCCGCCAGCAGCGCCTCGATCGCGCCCGTGTCGATGGCGGTGATCTCGCCGACCCGGCCGATGTCGACGAGCTCGCCGTCGATCTCCGGAGTGTGCCGGGTGGCCGTGATGGTGTGGGCGTCCTCGCCGGTCATGCCGACGGCGAGCGGTCCGTGCTCGTTGAGCAGCCCGACCAGCTCGCGCTGGACCTGGCCCGCCAGCACCATCCGTACGACGTCCATGGCCTCCGGGGTCGTGACGCGCAGGCCCGCCTTGAACTCGCTGACCAGACCCTGCTTGTCGAGCTGGGCGTTGATCTGGGGGCCGCCGCCGTGGACCACGACCGGCTTGAGGCCGGCCTGGCGCAGGAAGACGACGTCCTGAGCGAAGGCGGCCTTCAGGTCCTCGTCGATCATGGCGTTGCCGCCGAACTTGATGACGACGACCTTGCCGTTGTGGCGGGTGAGCCAGGGCAGCGCCTCGATGAGGATCTGCGCCTTGGGCAGCGCGGTGTGCTTGCGCGCGGTACCGGCGCCGGGCTGGCCGGCCTTCTCGTTGCTGGTCTGATCGCTCATGAGGAGTAGGCGCTGTTCTCGTGGACGTACTCGGCGGTCAGGTCGTTGGCCCAGATCACGGCGGACTCGGAGCCTGTGGCCAGGTCCGCGGTGATGTGGACCTCGCGGTCCTTCATGGAGACCAGGTCGCGGTCCTCGCCGACCGAGCCGTTCTTGCAGACCCAGACGCCGTTGATGGCCACGTTCAGCCGGTCCGGGTCGAACGCGGCCCGGGTGGTGCCGATCGCCGAGAGCACCCGGCCCCAGTTGGGGTCCTCACCGTGGATGGCGCACTTGAGCAGGTTGTTGCGGGCGATGGACCGGCCGACCTCGACCGCGTCCCCCTCGGTGAGGGCGCCGACGACCTCGATGCGGATGTCCTTGCTGGCTCCCTCGGCGTCGCCGATCAGCTGGCGGGCGAGATCGTCGCAGACGGTCCGGACGGCCTCCGCGAAGGCCTCGTACGCCGGCACCTGGCCGGAGGCACCGGAAGCGAGCAGCAGCACCGTGTCGTTGGTGGACATGCAGCCGTCGGAGTCGACCCGGTCGAAGGTGGTGCGGGTGGCGGCGCGCAGCGCCTTGTCGAGGGTGCCGCCGTCCACGTCGGCGTCGGTGGTGAGGACGACGAGCATCGTGGCCAGGCCCGGGGCGAGCATGCCCGCGCCCTTGGCCATGCCGCCGACGGTCCAGCCCCCCTGCGTCACCACGGCGGTCTTGTGCACGGTGTCGGTGGTCTTGATGGCGATGGCGGCGGCCTCGCCACCGTCCTCGGACAGGGCCTGCGTCGCGGTGTCGATGCCCGGCAGCAGTTTGTCCATGGGGAGCAGGACGCCGATCAGGCCGGTGGACGCGACGGCGACCTCACCGGCGTTGTGGTCACCGCCGAGGGCCTGCGCGACCTTCTCGGCGGTGGCGTGGGTGTCCTGGAAGCCCTTGGGGCCCGTGCAGGCGTTGGCGCCGCCGGAGTTGAGGACGACGGCGCTGACGACGGCGCCGCGCAGGACCTGCTCCGACCACAGGACGGGCGCGGCCTTGACGCGGTTGGAGGTGAAGACGCCCGCCGCGGCCAGCCGCGGCCCGTGGTTCACCACGAGGGCCAGGTCCGGGTTGCCGTTCGCCTTGATCCCCGCAGCGACACCCGCTGCGGTGAACCCCTGTGCTGCCGTGACGCTCACGGTGCGACTCCGATCGTGGAAAGACCCGTGGCCTCGGGAAGGCCGAGGGCGATGTTCATGCTCTGCACTGCGCCACCTGCGGTGCCCTTGGTGAGGTTGTCGATGGCGCTGATCGCGATGATGCGCTGTGCGGCCTCGTCGTACGCGACCTGGATCTGAACGGCGTTGGAACCGTAGACGGACGAGGTCGCCGGCCACTGGCCCGCGGGCAGCAGGTGGACGAAGGGCTCGTCCGCGTACGCCTTCTCGTACGCGGCGCGCACCGAGTCGGCGGTGGTGCCGGGGAGCGCCTTGGCCGAGCAGGTGGCCAGGATGCCGCGCGGCATCGGCACGAGGGTCGGCGTGAAGGAGACAGAGACCTTCTGCCCGGCGATCGGGCTCAGGTTCTGCACCATCTCGGGGATGTGCCGGTGCCCGCCGCCCACCCCGTACGGGCTGACGGAGCCCATGACCTCGGAGCCGAGCAGGTGCGGCTTCAGCGCCTTGCCGGCGCCGGAGGTGCCGGTGGCGGCGACGATCACGGCCTCCGGCTCGGCCAGCTGCGCGGCGTAGGCCGGGAACAGGGCGAGGGATACGGCGGTCGGGAAGCACCCGGGAACCGCGATGCGCTTGGACCCCTCCAGCGCGGCGCGGCCACCGGGCAGCTCGGGGAGCCCGTACGGCCAGGTGCCGGCGTGCGGGGCTCCGTAGAACGCGTCCCAGTCGGCGGCGTCCTTGAGTCGGTGGTCGGCGCCCATGTCGACGACGAGGACGTCCTCGCCGAGCTGGGCGGCGACGGCGGCGGACTGCCCGTGGGGCAGCGCCAAGAAGACGACGTCGTGCCGACGGCCCTGGCCTGCGAGGACCTCGGGCGTGGTCGCCTCCAGGGTCCGGCCGGCGAGCGGCACCAGGTGCGGCTGGAGGGTGCCGAAGAGCTGTCCGGCGTTGGAGTTGCCGGTCAGCGCGCCGATCTCCACCTCGGGGTGGGAGAGCAGCAGACGCAGGACCTCTCCGCCCGCGTACCCGCTCGCTCCGGCCACCGCTACACGTACCACCATCGGACCCTCCTCCTCGATGGCATGACTATACGTACCGCCGCAGTTTTATGCAAAGCGCTCGCGGTGATCTGAATGGAGCAGGCTCAGTGGTGCCCGGGGCCGCGGCGGCCGAGGGTGGGTGGGGGCTCCGCCGACGCCGGTACCCGCCGGCCCGCCCGGCTCGCTGAGAGGTAGGACTGCGCCGTGCACGCTTCTTCCGGGGATGCCGAGGCCGTCGTCGCCGAGGCCAACGAGGCCGCGCTGCGGCGCACGGCGTTCGACGACACCCGCGACCTGGAGAACGAGCGCCGCGGGTTCCTCGGAACGGTCGCGGAGGCCGCCATCCGGGACGCGGACGGCCGCGTGGTGTGGGACCTGGGCGCCTACCGCTTCCTGGACGAGGACTGTCCGCCCACCGCCCATCCCAGCCTGTGGCGCCAGAGCAGGCTGGTCGCGGGGCACGGGCTGTTCGAGGTCGTCCCGGGGATCTACCAGGTGCGCGGGTTCGACCTGTCGAACATGACCCTGGTGGAGGGCGAGCGCGGCATCCTGGTCATCGATCCGCTGGTCTCGACGGAAACCGCCGCCGCCGCACTCGCGCTGTACCGCCGCCACCGCGGGGAGCGCCCCGTCACCGGCGTGCTCTACACGCACAGCCACGTCGACCACTTCGGCGGCGTCAAGGGCGTGGTCGGCCCCGAGGAGGTCGCGGCCGGGGTGCCGGTGATCGCGCCGGCGGGGTTCCTGGAGCACGCCGTCAGCGAGAACGTCTACGCCGGCACCGCCATGAGCCGCCGCGCCGCGTACATGTACGGCGCGGCCCTGCCCAAAGGTCCGCGCGGGCAGATCGGCTCGGGGCTGGGCACCACCACGTCGGCGGGCACCGTCACCCTCGTCCCGCCGTCGCTCGACATCACGCGCACCGGACAGAGCGAGACCGTGGACGGCATCCGGATGGTCTTCCAGATGACCCCGGGGACCGAGGCGCCGGCCGAGCTCAACGTCCACTTCCCGGACCACGCGGCCCTGTGCACCGCGGAGAACGCCACCCACACCCTGCACAACCTGCTCACCCTGCGTGGAGCCCAGGTCCGCGACCCCCACGACTGGGCCCACTACCTGACCGAGGCCGTCCAGCTCTTCGGCGCCGCCACCGACGTCGTGTTCGCCTCGCACCACTGGCCGGTCTGGGGCCGCGAGAACGCCCTCGCCTTCCTTTCCGAGCAGCGCGACCTGTACGCCTACCTGCACGACCAGACGCTTCGGATGCTCAACCAGGGACTCACCGGTCTGGAGATCGCCGAGCAGATGCGGCTGCCGCCGACGCTGGAGCGCGCCTGGCACACCCACGGCTACTACGGCTCCGTCAGCCACAACGCCAAGGCCGTCTACCAGCGGTACATGGGCTGGTTCGACGGCAACCCGGCCCACCTGTGGGCCCACCCGCCCGTCGAGGCAGCCACCCGGTACGTCGATTTCATGGGCGGCGCCGAGGAGGTGCTGCGGCGCGCCCACCAGTCCTACGCGCAGGGCGACTTCCGCTGGGTCGCCGAGGTCGTCCACCACGTCCTGTTCGCCGACCCCGCCAACGCCGAGGCCCGAGCCCTCCAGGCGGACGCCCTGGAGCAGCTCGGCTACGGCAGCGAGAACGGCACCTGGCGCAACTTCTACCTCACCGGCGCCCTCGAACTGCGCGAAGGCTCCGTCGGAACCCCCGCCAGCAGCGTCTCCGAGGACATCCTGGGCGCCCTGACGCTGGAGCAGCTCTTCGACTCCCTGGCCATCCGTGTCGACGGCCCGCGCAGCTGGGACGCCGACGTCACCGTCCGATGGCGCCTCGTCGACGGCGGTGACCCCCTCACCCTGCGCCTGAGGAACGGCGTGCTCACGCACGTGCGGGGCCTCGGGCCGGCCGCCGCGGAACCCGATGTCGAGATCACCCTGGACGAGCCCGCGCTGCGCAGCCTCCTGCTGGGCCGGGCCGGCCTCGGGGAACTGGTCGCCGAGGGCCGCGCCCGGGTCAGCGGCGACCCGGCCCGGCTCGCGGAGCTGACCGGCCACCTCGACGAACCCGACCCCGGCTTCGCGATCGTCACGCCCTGACCGGTGCCGGGACTACGCCGGGTCCGTGGACGGGCGGTCCAGCGCGTGGCGGACCCAGACGTTCGGCTCCACGTACACCGCGTAGCCCTGTTCGAGCTCGCAGCGGACCGGGGCCAGGGCCCCCGGCACCCGGACCGGGCCGGTCGCGTCGAAGGGCAGCCCGGTCCACTCCCGCCACTGCGCGAGCGAGCCGGTGATCGTCATCGACAGCGGGGCCACCGAGTCGATCACCGCCCCGGCGCGGGCGTGGACCCGTAGCCACGGGTCGTACGGGAGGCCGTCCTCGCGCGTGCGGTACGCGTACTCCTCGATCGGGGTGTCCGGTTCGGCCGGCTTGCCGCTCGGCCGGACGGGGGCCACCACCTCGGCGAACCCGCGGGCGCGTGCGTTGTCCCGCATCGCGGCCAGCATCAGCGCGGACAGGCCCTCGCCCAGCCGGTCGGTGGCGATGGTGATCTCGATGGCGCTCACCGTGTCGGGGGCCACGCCGAGCCTCAGGTCGGAGAAGGCCCACATGAGGACCTGGTCCCAGCCCCGGGCGGGCAGCTGCCCGCCGCGCCCCCGGGCGTGCAGCGCGAACGGCACGCTGTACCCGCGGCCGACCACCGCGTCGCCGTCCGTCGCGATCAGGACGTAGTCGGCCAGCTCCTTGGTCATCCGCGGGTAGAGGAGCCAGGCGATCGAGTCGTGCTGGGCGAACTCGGGCCAGGAGTCCTTCATGTCCCAGAGCCGGTCGGCCAGTTCGGGGCGCTGCGCGAGGGTGGTGATCGTTATGCCGTTCATGCCCGCAGGCTAGGCGGGTGCGCGGGTACGGCTCCACCCGATTTAGGCGGGTGCCTGGAGGGAGAGGTGCCAGTCGCCGGAACGGCCCGTCAGGGTGATCGTGGACAGCGGGCGGACGTCGACGTTCCAGTACGTCAGCGGAGCCGCTCTCAGCGCGTACACCAGGGCCGCCCGGACCACCGACGGCTCCGCCACCGCCACGATCGCGGCCCCGTCGTCGGCGGGCCGGGTGTCCAGCCAGCCGCCGATGCGGGAGATGAAGGCCAGTAGGGATTCCCCGCCGTGCGGCGCGGAGAGGGGGTCGGTGAGCCAGAGGTCCACCGACCCCGGCTCGCGCTGCGCCACCTCGGCCAGGGTCAGCCCCCGCCAGCGGCCCATGTCGCAGTCACGCAGCGCCGGCTGGGCGAGCGGCGCGTACCCGAGGGCCTGGCCGGTGGCCCGGCTGCGCGGGCTGGGCGAGCAGTAGCGGAGCTCGGCGGCGCCCAGGGGCACGAGTCCGTGCGCGGCGGATTCGACCGCGCGCCAGCCCGCCCCGTCGAGCGGGCGGTCGTCGTCGAAGCGCTCGGCGAGCAGCGCGGAACCACGGGCTGCGGCGACGAGCGAAACCCGAACATTCATGCGGCGATGGTGGGCCGCTTACCGCACGGGGTCAAGCGTCCGGACCGGCGGCGTCGGCGGCGCCCCCGCCGGTCCCGCTGCGCAGTCGCCGGACGGCCTCGTTCAGCTCGCCCGCGCCGGATACCCCGGCGAAGCTGACCCGTACGTACGGACCCGGTGGTTCCGCGCAGAAGTACGGGCGGCCCGGGGCGACCGCGACACCGGCGCGCAGGGCCGCCGCCGCGAAGGCGGCGTCGTCGCCGCCCTCGGCCATCCGCGCCCACAACTGGTATCCGCCCGAGGGCAGATGGGGCAGGGTCAGCCCGGGCAGCTCCCGGCGCAGCGCTCCCGCGAGCACGTCCCGGCGGTGGCGCAGCTCGGCGGCGACGGTCCGCAGGTGGCGGGGCCAGGCGGGCGCGCCGACCAGCTCCAGGGCGGCTTCCTGGAGCGGCCGGGACACGAAGAAGCTGTCCACGACCTGGATGGCCCGCAGCCGGTCCAGTACCGGGCCGCGGGCGGCGAGCGCGCCCACCCGCAGGCTGGGCGAGGTGGCCTTGGTCAGGGACCGTACGTGGACGACCACCCCGTCGTGGTCCTCGGCGGCCAGCGTCGGCGGCAGCGGCCCGGCGTCGTCGTGGCCCAGCGCCCGGGCGTAGTCGTCCTCCACCACGAAGGCCCCGGCGGCCCGCGCGATCCGCAGCACCTCGGCCCGCCGTGCCGGCGCCAGCACCGCGCCGGTCGGGTTCTGGAACAGCGGCTGGCACACGAACACCCGTGCCCCGGTCGCTTCGAAGGCGGCGGCCAGCAGCTCCGGCCGCACCCCCTCGGCATCGACGGGGACGGGCACCGGACGGCATCCGGAGGCGCGGGCGATGGCCAGCAGCCCGGGGTAGGTCGGGGACTCGACCAGGACCGGCGCCCCGGGCGGGGCCAGCGCGCGCAGGGCGGTGGTGAGCGCGCTCTGCCCGCCCGCGGTGACCAGTACGTCGGCGGCCGCGACGGCTCCGCCGATCTCCCGGGCGAACCAGTCGCGCAGCTCGGGCAGCCCCTCCGTCGGCGGGCGTTCCCAGGCCCCGGGGCGCCGCCCGGCCCGGGCCAGCGCGGCGGCCATGGCCCGCTCGGGCTGGATGGAGGGGTGCAGGTAGCCGCTGTTGAGCCCGATCACCCCGGAGGGCGGTGCGGCCAGACAGGCCAGCACCCCGGAGGCGTCCACGGAACGCGGCACCACGTCCCCGGCTCCCTCCGCGCTGAGGGCGACCTCCTGCCAGGAGGTGTCCCCGGGCGCGGGGTCCGCCGTACGCGGCCGGGCCCGGAACGCCCCGGCGCCCGGCCGGGTGACGACCAGCCCCTCGGCGGCGAGCTGCGCGAGGGCGCGGGAGACGGTGACGGGGCTGACGCGGTAGCGCTCCACCAGGGCCCGGCTCGACGGGAGCTTTCCACCCACCGAGTAGCGGTTGAGTTCCGACCGCAGGGACTGTGCCAGTTCTGCCACACTGCTACGCTCATACATGACAGCACAGAATAGCGCTACTCTCCACCCCACGATAGCGGTCGAGGGTACGGCCCGCCGGGTCGGCGGCGGTACCGCGCTCGCCTCGCTCGGCGTGATCGCCTTCTCCCTGACGTTCCCCGCCACCGCCTGGGGTCTGGAGAGCTTCGGCCCCTGGTCCTTCGTCGCGGCGCGCAGCGTCCTGGCTGCGCTGATCGCGGGCGGCTTCCTGCTGGCCGGGCGGGCGCCGCTGCCCGCCCGCGCACACTGGGCGGGCATCGCCGTCGTCGCCGCCGGGGTGGTCGTCGGCTTCCCCCTGCTCACCACCCTGGCGCTGACCACCTCCACCACCTCGCACGCCGCCGTCGTCGTCGGCCTGCTCCCGCTCACCACGGCCGCCGTCTCCGCGCTGCGCACCGGCGCCCGCCCCTCGCGCCGCTTCTGGGTCGCGGCCGTCGCCGGGGCCGCCGTCGTGCTCGGTTTCACCCTGGCCCAGAGCGGGGGCGCCCTCTCGGTCGGCGACGGCTACCTGTTCGGGGCCCTGCTGGTCTGTGCGGCCGGCTACACCGAGGGCGGGCGCCTGGCCCGCGTCATGCCCGGCTGGCACGTCATCGGCTGGGCTCTGGTGCTGTGCCTGCCGCTCAGCGCGGCCGGCTCCGCGCTCGGGCTCGCGTACGAGCCGGTGCACCTGACCGGCCACGGGCTGACCGGTCTGCTCTGGACGGCCGCCGGCTCCACCTTCCTCGGTCTCTACGTCTGGTACCGGGGCATGGCGGAGATCGGCGCACCGCGGGCCAGCCAGCTCCAGCTCGCCCAGCCGCTGCTGACCCTGGTCTGGTCGGTGGCACTGCTGGGCGAGCACCTCTCCCCCGCCGCCCCGGCCGCGGCCTGCGCGGTACTGCTCTGCATCGCCGTCACTCAGCGGGTCTAATCACCATGAACCGCCGTAAACTGCTGTCACCGGATCCAGACCGCCTCCGAGGAGGTCAGCATGCGCGCGACCGAGGGCGACCAGCTGGTGCAGCACGGCAGGATCGTGGGCCAGCACGACAAGGTCGGTGAAATCACTCAGGTACTCGGCGAGAACGGCACCCCTCCCTACCGGGTCCGCTTCTCCGACGGTCACGAGGCAGTCATGTCCCCGGGCCCCGACTGCGTCGTGAAGCACCCGACGGAGCCCACGCACTGACGCGACGCGGCCTCAGCGCGGCGGCACCGCCGTCGGATAATGGTCGGCAACGACCCTGGCCATCGCCCCATTGGGGTCCGCGACCACCTGCATCGCCGAGAAGTAGACGTGGCCGCGGACCTCGGGGTATCCACGGGCGAAGGTCAGGTGCTTGGACAGCTCCGCCGGATCGCGCCACGCCGCGGTGGAGCTCTTCGCGTCGCAGCGGTACAGCGCCTCACCCACGTAGAGGTCCACACCGGTACCGGCGACGGTCTTCGCCCACCAGGGCACGATCTTCGCGTAATCGGCGGTCGGGTGGCCGATCTGCCAGTACGCCTGCGGCACGATGTAGTCGATCCAGCCCTCCCGGACCCACTTGCGGGTGTCCGCGTACAGGTCGTCGTACGTTTCCACCCCCGCCTGCGTGGGCGAACCCAGCGGGTCCCGGTCACTGTTGCGCCACACCGCGAAGGGACTGATGCCGAACCGCGCCGCCGGGCGGACCGACCGGATCCGTTCGGACATCTCACGGACCAGGGTGTCGGTGTTGTCGCGCCGCCAGTCCGCGCGGGACGAGAAGGCGCCGCCGTGGCGCTCGAACGCGTCGTCGTCGTCGAAGTACTGCCCCTCGGCGGGGTACGGGTAGAAGTAGTCGTCCCAGTGCACCCCGTCCACCTCGTAGCGGGAGACGGCGTCGAGCATCGCCTCCTGCACGAACGCGCGCACCTCCGGCAGACCGGGGTTGTAGTACAGCTTCCCGTTGTACGGGACCGTCCAGTCGGGATTGCGCCGCGCCGGGTGGTCCTCGGCCAGGCGGTCGGGGTCGGTGTGGTTGGCCACCCGGTACGGGTTGAACCAGGCGTGCAGTTCCAACCCCCGGGCATGGGCTTCGTCGACCGCAGTGCCGAGCGGGTCCCAGCCGGGGTCCTCGCCCTGCTCCCCGGTCAGCCACTGCGACCAGGGCTCCCGGGCACCGGGCCACATCGAGTCGGCGGCCGGCCGGACCTGAAGGACCACCGCGTTCAGACGGCGGGCTACGGCGGTGTCGAGGAGGCTGGTGAGCTCGTCCCGCTGGTCCTCGGCGCCCAGCCCGCTCTCGGAGGGCCAGTCGACGTTCTCCACGGAGGCGATCCACATCGCACGGAACTCGGCGGCCGCCGCCCGCGTCGCCCCGCGCCCACGCGCCGTCCGCGCCGCCCGGGCCGGGCCCGCGGCACCCGCCGCGGCCAGCAGCCCGGCGGCCCCCGCCAGCAGTTTCCGCCGTCCGATGTACGTCATGTGACGACTCCGTTCCGTTGCGTGACATTCCCCTGCGTTTGACAGCATGCCCGCCCCGACCCCCCGGCAAGGTCAAGGTCGGGGGTAACGTCGTGGGGCGTGGCGGGCGCCGAAATGCAGTTACCACTGCGAAGCACGGGGGACCCGCCGACGGATGAGCAGCGAAAGGCACGAAGTGACTGACCTCCCTTCCGACATCACACGGGTCGGCGTAGTGGGCTGTGGCCAGATGGGTGCGGGCATCGCCGAGGTGTGCGCGCGCAGCGGCCTTGAGGTGAAGGTCGCCGAGACCACCGGCGAGGCCCTGGAGATCGGGCGCACCCGGCTGCACAACTCCCTGACCAAGGCCGCGGAACGCGGCAAGATCAGCGAGGAGGAGCGGGACGCCACCCTGGCCCGCCTCAGCTTCACCACCGATCTCGGCGAGTTCGCCGACCGCGACCTCGTCATCGAGGCCGTCGTCGAGAACGAGCAGGTCAAGACGGAGATCTTCCAGGTCCTCGACCAGGTGATCACCCGCCCGGACGCGATCCTCGCCTCCAACACCTCCTCCATCCCGCTGGTCAAGCTGGCCGTCACGACCTCGCGGCCCGACCAGGTCATCGGCATCCACTTCTTCAACCCGGCCCCCGTGCAGCAGCTCGTCGAGCTGATCCCGGCGCTGACCACCGGCGAAGAGACGATCAAGCGGGCGGAAGCCCTGGTGGCCAAGGTCCTGGGCAAGCACGCGATCCGCGCCCAGGACCGGTCCGGCTTCGTCGTCAACGCGCTCCTGGTCCCGTACCTGCTGTCCGCGATCCGGATGTTCGAGTCGGGCATCGCCAGCCGCGAGGACATCGACAACGGCATGGAGCTGGGCTGCGCCCACCCGATGGGCCCGCTCAAGCTGTCCGACCTGATCGGCCTCGACACCATCGCCTCGATCGCCGATTCGATGTACGCCGAGTACAAGGAGCCCCTGTACGCCGCTCCCCCGCTGCTCCAGCGGATGGTCGACGCGGGCCGCCTCGGCCGCAAGACCGGCTCGGGCTTCTACCCGTACGGCTGACCCGCGACCCCGCGGCCCACGCTCCGCGGCTCGCGCCCCGTGGTCAGCCGAGCCGCAGATGGTGCAGGAGCAACAGCCCGGCCGCCATGTTGGCGGCCGGGACCTCGCCGCGCGCGATCATGTCCGGCACCAGTTTGAGCGGCACCCACTCGCGGCGCGAGGACTCGAAGTCGTCCTCCGGGTGCCCGGTGTACGTCGCCCCGTCCGCCCAGTAGAGGTGGTGGCGGGCGTCGGTCAGCCCGTTCGCCGGCTCGACGGTCATCAGGTGGTGGAGGGGACCGGGCCGCCAGCCCGATTCCTCCTCCATCTCCCGGGCCGCGGCGTCCGCGATGTCCTCGCCGTCCTCGACCACGCCCGCGGGCAGCTCCCAACCCCAGCTGTCGGTGATGAACCGGTGCCGCCACAGCAGCAGCACCTCGTTGGCCTCGTTGACGGCCGTGGCGACGGCGACCGGCCGCAGCCGGATCACGAAGTGGTCCAGGTGCCGCCCGTCGGGGAGTTCCACATCGGCGAGGTTCACTTCGAACCAGCGGTTCTTGTAAACGGTCTGCTCACTCAGATTCGTCCACTGCACGGTTGTGCCACCTTCCGTTCGAGTAGGTGGCAACATGGCAGCAGTTCGCGCGCTCACAGGGGAACGCGCAGCGCCCCGTCGATGAGCTGTGCGGTCTCCTCCGCGCCGGAGCATCCGCTGGTCAGCAGCTGTTCGCGGACCGCCCGCAGCCGGTCCCGCAGCCTCAGCGACTCCATCCCCTTGGCCCGCTCGGCCATCTCGGCGGCTGCCGCCACCGCCCGGTCCGCCTCGCCCTGGCGCAGCTGGATCTCGCACAACATCGCCAGCCGGTGGACCCGCCCGCGGTCGTGCGCCGGCGTCCCGACCGCCGCGATCGCCTGCTCGTGGGCCGCGTGAAGATCACCCAGGCTGAGCAGCGCCTCGGCCACCTGTACGTTGACCAGCCCGGGTTGTACGTACCCCGTCTCGTCCGGCTCCGTGCCGGGCCGGATCCGCTCGGCGGCCGCCTCCGCGTGCCGGATGCAGGCCAAGGCGGCGGCGGTGTCGCCGAGTTGGGCGTACGCCTTGGCCTGCATGGCGTACAGGTCGGCGGCCAGGGCCGGGGTGGTGTGCCGGCCGGCGGCGCGCAGCGCGGCCTCGGCGAAGGCGACGGCCTGACGGTACTCCCGCAGGTGCAGGGACTGGTTGACGATCAGCGCTATGACGTAGGCGCCGAGTCCCCGGTCCCCGCTCGCCTTCGCGAGCCGCAGCGCCTGGTGGAAGTACCGCTGGGCGAGCCCGTGGGCGTCCGAGTCGTACGCGCAGATCCCCGCCACCGCCACCAGGGACCCGGTGGCCCGGTGCAACTGCCGGCCGAGGCCGTCGGGGTAGCTCCCGCGCAGCATGGGCGCGGTCTCGCTACCGAGGAAGCGGACGATCCGGGCCCGGGTGGCCACCCCGCCGGCGCGGCGGTACATCAGCTCGTAGTGCGCCCGGGCGGCCCGGAGGATCTCGATGTGCTCGGGGCCGATCCGGTTCGGCCCGTCACGGGAGACGTCGGCGTCCTCGGGCGGGTTCTCCCACTCCCAGACCGGTATCACGGCGGGCGTTCCGGTGACGGCCTCGGCGGTCAGCAGCTGGTAGCGGCCCTGCTCGTCGGAACGCCACAGGGCGGCGGCCCGGTCGACGAAGCCGCTGAGCGGGGAGCCGTCCGGGGACACGGGCTGGCCCGGCACGCCGAGGCCGACGTCGTCCAGTGACACCGGGCGCCGGAGCCGGCCGCCGAGCACCTCACAGATCAGGTCGGGGACCTGGCCGCGCGGTCGCTGACCCTTCAACCACCGGGTGACGGCGGTGTGTTCGTAGCGCAGTGCCAGTCCCCTGGACCGGCCCGCCTGGTTGACGTGCGCGGCGAGTCCAGCGTGGGACATGCCCGCCTCGGCGAGGAGGGCGTCGAGCAGGGCGTTGGGCTGCATGGGCCCCTCCAAGGGCTCTTCGGTCTCAGGCTATCGGGTGCGCGGTTCACACGGGGTGTGAACCGCGTACGCGCATAAATGCGATACGCACCCTGCCGCAACGAGCCCTGGGAGCGGTTCACTTAAGAGCCTCGCCAAAGAGGCAGCTCGGGTCGTCGGCTCCCCCTCGTACAGTGCGACGACCCGCCCCGCGCCGCCCGCCTTGCTGTCTGCCCGACACTCCATGGCAGGCGGGCGGCGCGCTCCGGCTCCGCCGGCGCCCGGTTGGTCGCCGGGCCCCGGCAGGGGCCGGGAAGGACGCGCGCCGGGCCCTCCCACCGGGCCCGGTGTGCGGTCCCGGCTCAGCGGCCGGGCCCGCCGCGGTCGCTGCGCAGCACCAGCAGGGCGACGTCGTCGGCGAGTCGGCCTCCGGTGTGCCGGAGCAGGGCGGCATGCACGTCCGCGACCAGCCGCGCGGGCGTGTCCGCCGGCGGATGCTGCGCGAGCACGCTGCGCAGGGGGAAGAAGCGGCCGTCACGGTCACGTGCGTCCTCGGCGCCGTCGGTGTGCAGGAACAGGGCGTCGCCGGCCTGCAGTTGCCCGCAGTCCTCCCCGGCCAGCCCGTCGGGGACGGGCGCGACCCCCAGCGGCGGCCACGTCTCACCCCCGTCGAGGGTCTGCACGTGCGTGACCCGCTGCGCGGAGCCTTCCCCCGCCCCGCCGCTTCTGCGTTTCCCGGGCTCCGCCCGGACCCGCGCCTCGCACGCCGGCGAGGCCGGCTGGTGGCGCGCAGTGGCCCCGCAGGGCCGGGGTGGCTGCGGCTCGCGCAGGAGGTACGGCCAAGGGTGGCCGCAGTTCAGGGCCGTCACGGAGCCGTCCGTACCGATCTGGAGCAGCAGCACGGTCACGAACTCCTCCGCCGGTTCCTCCGCGCGGGCACGGACGTGCCGGGCCAGCGCCCGTTCCATCCGCACCAGCACCCCGCCCAGCGCGGGCTCGTCGTACGCCGCCTCCCGGAACGCTCCGAGCACCGCCGCCGCCGCGCCCAGCGCGGGCAGTCCGTGCCCCCGTGCGTCCCCGATGACCACCCGCACCCCGTACGCCGTCGGCACGGCCTCGTACAGGTCGCCTCCCACCGCCGCGCCCCGGCTCGCCGACAGCTGCGCCGCCGACAGGGTCAGCCCGTCGATCCGCCCCGGCAGCGGCCGTAGGACGGCCCGTTGCGCCGCGCCCGCGATCTCCTGCGCGCGCCGCAGCTCCGTGATCAGGCCGCGCCGGACGTGCAGCGCGCATCCGGTCGCCAGTAACAGGACCGCCGCGCAGCCGGCCAGGCCGGGCCCGAGCACCCGGGGAGTGGACAGCCCCGAGGACACCGCGGCGCCGCCCCGTGCAAGGACGCTCACCCGGCGCACCTGGGGCATCTCCCCGCGCGTGATCATCGTTCCGGCCTCCCCTCGGCCGCAACGATTGTGTCGACCGCCCGGAACGGCGGACGCGGCTCGAAGGCCTTCTCACCCGAATGAGTGAGGGGCGCGTCCGGTGGTCCGGACACGCCCCTCAACCCCTCAAGCCGCGGCGGCGGTTACGCGCCGCGCAGCACCGCACCCGTGCGCTCGCCGGCCAGTGCCACCGCCGCGTCGCGCGCGGCCGTGGACTCCTCGGCCGTCAGCGTGCGGTCGGCCGCGCGGAAGCGCAGCGCGTACGCCAGGGACTTCTTGCCCTCGCCGACCTGCTCGCCGGTGAACACGTCGAACAGCCGCAGGGACTCCAGCAGTTCGCCGGCTCCCTTGCGCAGCGCGGCCTCGACCGCGGCCGCCGGAACCGAAGCGTCCACGATCAGCGCGACGTCCTGGGTCGCCACCGGGAAGGTGGAGATCCGGGGCGCCTGCACGGCGCCGCCGCCGGCCGCCGCGAGGCGGTCCAGGTCGAGCTCCATGGCGCTGGTGCGGGCCGGCAGGCCCATCGCCTTGACGACGCGCGGGTGCAGCTCGCCGGCGTGGCCGATGACCGTCTCCACCCCGTTCAGGGTGACGATCAGCTCGGCGCACCGGCCCGGGTGCCACGGACCGTACTGGCCCTGGCGCACCACGAGCTCCGCGCCGGCCTCGACGGCCAGCGAGCGCGCGGCCTGCACGGCGTCCGCCCAGTCGGCGGGGCGGCCCTTGCCCCACCAGCCGGCCTGCTCGCGCGCACCGGCCAGCACGACCGCGGCGTACCGCGGCTGGGCCGGCAGGGCGGCGTTCAGCGTGCCGATCTCCTCGGCCGTCGGACGCCGGTCGACGGGCAGTCGTACGGCGACACCCGGCTGCTTGCCGGCCCGGAAGACCGAACCGGTCTCGAAGAGGGCCAGGTCGTGGCTGCCCCGGCTGTCGTTGCGGCGCAGCGCGCCCAGCAGGCCCGGCAGCAGCGTGGTGCGCAGCGCCGGCTCCTCGTCGGAGATCGGGTTGACCAGCTTGACGACCTGGCGGGCGGCATCGTGCGCGGGCAGCTGGAGCTGGTCGAAGACGCCCTCGCCCACGAACGGGTAGCTGAGCGCCTCGACGTAGCCCGCGCCGGCCAGCGCGCGGCCGGCCCGACGGTGCAGCTGCTGCCGGGCGGTCAGGCCGCGGCCGGAGGGCAGCTGCGGCAGGGTCGACGGGAGGTTGCCGTAGCCCTCCAGTCGGATGACCTCTTCGGCGAGGTCGTTGGGCTCGGCGAGGTCGGGCCGCCACGAGGGGACGGTCACGACGAGCTCGTCCTGGCCGTAGACGTCGCAGCCGACCTCCTGGAGGCGGCGGACGACGGTCTCGCGGCCGTAGTCCATGCCCGCGACCCGGTCGGGGTGGTCCGCGCGCATCGCGATGGTGCGCGGGGCGCCCGGGGCGGTGAGCTCGGTGACGCCGGCCTCCGCGGTGCCGCCCGCGAGCAGCACCAGCAGGTCGACGGTCCGCTGGGCGGCCGCGGAGGCCGCCTGCGGGTCGACGCCGCGCTCGAAGCGCTTGGACGCCTCGGAGGCGAGCTTGTGACGGCGGGCGCTGCGCGAGATCGTCAGGGCGTCGAAGTGCGCGGCCTCGATGACGACGTCCGTGGTGCCCGAGACGACGCCCGTCTCGGGGTCGGTCACGGAGTCGGCGATCTCGGTGTTGGCACCGCCCATGACGCCGGCGAGGCCGATCGGCCCGCTGTTGTCGGTGATCACCAGGTCCTCGGCGTCGAGCGTGCGCTTGACCCCGTCGAGCGTGGTGAACTTCTCGCCCTGCTCGGCGCGGCGCACGCCGATGGCGCCGTCCAGGCGGGAGCGGTCGTAGGCGTGCAGCGGCTGGCCCAGTTCGAGCATCACGTAGTTGGTGACGTCGACGGCGAGCGAGATCGGGCGCATGCCGGCCTTCTGCAGGCGCCGCGTGAGCCAGATCGGGGACTTCGCCTCGGGGTCGAGGCCGGTCACCGTACGGGCGGTGAAGCGGTCGCAGCCGGCCGGGTCGTCGATCTTGACCAGGTAGCCGTACGAGTTCGGCGCGGGCACGTCGAGCAGCGCCGGGTCGCGCAGCGGCAGGCCGTACGCGGTGGCCGTCTCGCGGGCCACGCCGCGCATCGACAGGCAGTAGCCGCGGTCCGGGGTGACGGCGATGTCGAGGACCTCGTCGACCAGCTGGAGCAGCTCGATCGCGTCGGTTCCGACCTCGTGCTCCGGGGGGAGCACGATGATGCCGTGGGTACCGTCGTCGCCCATGCCCAGCTCGTCGCCCGAGCAGATCATGCCGTGCGAGGTGCGGCCGTACGTCTTGCGCGAGGCGATCGCGAAGTCGCCGGGCAGCACGGCGCCGGGGAGGACCACGACGACCTTGTCGCCGACGGAGAAGTTCCGCGCACCGCAGACGATCTCCTGCGGCTCGCCGGTGCCGTTGGCCCGGCCGACGTCCACCGTGCAGAAACGGATCGGCTTGCGGAAGCCCTCAAGCTCCTCGATGGTCAGCACCTGGCCGACGACCAGGGGGCCCTTGAGGCCCGCGCCGAGCTGTTCGACGGTCTCGACCTCAAGACCGGCGTCGATGAGCTTGGCCTGTACGTCACGACCGGTTTCGCCCGCAGGCAGGTCGACGTACTCCCGCAGCCAAGAAAGCGGGACCCGCATCAGATCTCCATCCCGAACGGCCGGGTGAACCGGACGTCACCCTCGACCATGTCTCGCATGTCTTCGACGTTGTGGCGGAACATCAGCATCCGCTCGATGCCGAACCCGAAGGCGAACCCGCTGTACTTCTCGGGGTCCACACCACAGGCGATGAGCACCTTGGGGTTGACCATTCCGCAGCCGCCGAGCTCGATCCAGCCCTCGCTGGAGCAGGTGCGGCACGGACGGTCGGGGTTGCCCACCGACTCGCCGCGGCACACGTAGCACTGCATGTCCATCTCGGCGGACGGCTCGGTGAACGGGAAGAAGTTCGGGCGCAGCCGGGTGGTCATGTCCTTGCCGAAGAGCGCCTGGACCATGTGGTCCAGGGTGCCCTTGAGGTCGGCCATGGTCAGGCCCTCGTCGACGGCGAGCAGCTCGACCTGGTGGAAGACCGGGGTGTGCGTCGCGTCGAGCTCGTCGGTGCGGAACACCCGGCCCGGGCACACCACGTACACGGGCGGCTCCCGGTCGAGCAGCGAGCGCGCCTGCACCGGGGAGGTGTGGGTGCGCAGCACGACGCCGGACTCGTCGCCCTCGGTGCCTTCCGGCCCCTGGACGAAGAAGGTGTCCTGCATCTGGCGCGCCGGGTGGTCGGGCGTGAAGTTGAGGGCGTCGAAGTTGAACCACTCCGCCTCGACCTCGGGCCCCTCGGCCACCTCGTAGCCCATGGCCGTGAAGATGTCCGCGATGCGGTCCATCAGCGTGGTCAGGGGGTGCCGGGCACCGGCGGGGACGCGGTCGTACGGCAGCGTGACGTCCACTGCCTCCTCGACCAGCACCCGCTCGTCGCGCTCGGCTTCGAGCTCGACCGTGCGGGCCCCGAAGGCCTTGTTCACGGCGCCGCGGGCCTGGCCCACGCGCTTGCCCGCCTCGGCCTTGGCCTGCGGCGGCAGGGCGCCGATCTCGCGGTTGGCGAGCGCCAGGGGCGAGCGGTCGCCCATGTGCGCGGTCTTCGCCTCACGCAGCGCGTCGAGGTCGCCGGCGGTCGCGAAGGCGGCGAGCGCCTCGTCCCGCATGCGCTCGATCTCTTCCGGTTTCAGTGCCTCGACCTCGACAGGGTCGTACGACTTGTTCGGTGCCGACATCTCTTCCCGTACTTCCGATGGCTGGCTGGTGGAACCCCGCACGATGCGCTCGACCGTCTCGATCGACAGATTCGGACGAGTCCCAAAGGTGCCAAAGGACGAGTCTAAAGGTCGCCGGGGGTGAAGGAGCCCGTGGGCCGCCTGGCGAGACGCTCCGCAGGGTCACTGCGTGAGGTAGGCAGGCGCACCCACGGGCAGGATAAATCGGAACTCGGCGCCGCCTCCGGGGCCGCGGCCGACCGTGATGGTGCCGCCGTGGGCCTCCACGATGCCCTTGACGATGTACAGGCCCAGGCCGGTGCCGCCGCGCTTGCTCCCCCGCCAGAAGCGGGTGAAGACGCGGCCCATCGACTCCTCCGGGATCCCGGGGCCCTCATCGGTCACGGTGACGGCGGTTCCCTTCTCGGTCTTGGCTGCGTCGGTCATGCCTGCGGAGACCGCCGGACCTGCGGCCGGCGACACGTCGATGGTGACCGTTCCCTCGCCGTGGCGCACCGCATTTTCGAGGAGGTTGCCGAGGATCTGGTCGATCTTGTCCGGATCGGCCCACAGCGCGGGGAGCGAGCAGCTGACCCGTACGAGGAACCGGTCGGGCGACTGGCCGTTCGCAGTGAGCGCCTGGACGTGGCGGCCGACGGCGGTGGCGATGTCCACCGGCTGGCGGCGCACCTCCAGGCGGCCCGAGTCGATGCGGGAGATGTCGAGGAGCTCCGTGATCAGCCGGGTGACGCGGTTGGCGTCGGCATCGACGGTCTCCAGCATCAGCCGCTTCTGGTCATCGGTGAACCGCTCCCACTTGGCGAGCAGGGTCGCGGTGAACCCCTTGACGGAGGTCAGCGGCGAGCGCAGCTCGTGCGCGACGGTGGCGATCAGCTCGGCGTGGCTGCGCTCGGTGCGGCGGCGTGCCTCGGTGCCGCGCAGGGTGACGACCAGGCGGCGCAGCGGGCCGGTGGGGTGCGTGCGCACGTACCGGGCGGAGACGAGCACCTCGCGGCCGCCGGGCAGCAGGAGGTTGCGCTCGGGCTGGCCGCGCCGGGTCGCGAGGCCCCCGTACGGGTCGGTCAGCGCCCACCAGCGGCGGCCGTCGAGGTCCTCCAGCGGCAGTGCCCGGTCGATGCGCCGGCCGAGCGCCTCGCCGGGGGCCAGTGCGGTGATCCGGCCGGCGGCGGAGTTGAAGCAGATCACCCGGCCGGTGTGGTCGGCGACGACGAGCCCGTCGGGCAGGTCGTCGGGGTCGATGCCGATCGCATCGAATTCGGGGACGCCGCACGGCTCCGGTGCGGCCCCTGCGGCGCGGCCCGCGCCCTGCGGGGGCACGGCCGCCAGGGACGGCGTCGTCCCGGGCGCCTTCACGGCCCCCGGCGAGCTGTTCGTACCCACGGTCATGTCCTCGTACCCCACATCTCCGAGTAGCGCAGTGGGCCCCCCGGGCCGCCACATTACTAGCTGGGGGTCACGGAGCGGCACCCTCCGGGAGCCCGCTGTGCACGCGCGGACGCGTAGAGGCACACGGCGGCGGCCGTGGCGAGGTTCAGGCTCTCGGCCTTGCCGTGGATCGGAACGCGTACGACGGCGTCCGCGAGGGCCCGGGTCTCCTCGGGCAGGCCCCACGCCTCGTTGCCGAAGACCCAGGCCGAGGGGCCGCCCATGGTGCCCGCGTCGAGCTCGGCGTCCAGGTCGTCCTCGCCGGCCCCGTCGGCCGCGAGGATGCGCACACCGGCCGCGCGGAGCCCCTCGACGGCCTCTTCCACGGGGACGCCGACCGCCACCGGCAGGTGGAAGAGGGAGCCCACGGAGGCCCGTACGGACTTGGGGTTGTAGAGGTCCACGGAGGCATCGGTCAGGACGACCGCGTCCGCTCCGGCGGCGTCCGCACAGCGCAGCACCGTGCCGGCGTTCCCGGGGTCGCGGACGTGGGCGAGGACTGCGACGAGCTTGGGCCCGGCCTTGAGGATGTCCTCGAACGGCGAGTCGAGGAAGTGGCAGACGCCGACGAGGCCCTGCGGGGTGACGGTCTGCGAGACCTCGGCGAGCACTTCGTCGGAGGCGTAGTGGACGCGCGCCCCGGCTGCCAGCGCGGCCTCGATGATCCCGGCGTAGCGCTCGGCGGCCTCGACGGTCGCGAACAGTTCGATCAGGGTCGACGTGCCCTCGGCGCCGCGGTGCTCGACGGCCTCGCGGACGGCCTGGGGGCCCTCGGCGATGAACCGGCGCTCCTTGGTGCGGAAGTTGCGCCGCGCCAGTCGCCTGGCGGCGGCCACCCGCGGGGATCGGGGGGAGATCAGCTCGGCGGGGGCGGGGGTACCCATGGCGGTCGGCTCGCTTCCGTACGTACTGCGGGTCTAAACAGGTGGATCGGTCACAACGCACCGGACCCGCAGGCGCAGGGCCTGCGGGTCCGGGCTGAAGCCTGTGAAGGGCTTGCTGCTTAGGCGGCAGCGGGGGCCTTCGGGGCGTTCACGTCGGCCGGAAGCGCCTTCTGCGCAACCTCGACGAGCGCGGCGAAAGCGTTGGCGTCGTTGACGGCCAGCTCCGCGAGGATCTTGCGGTCCACCTCGATGTTGGCGGCCTTCAGACCCTGGATGAGGCGGTTGTACGTCATGCCGTTCTGGCGGGCAGCGGCGTTGATGCGCTGGATCCACAGCTGACGGAAGTCGCCCTTGCGCTTCTTGCGGTCGTTGAAGTTGTAGACCAGCGAGTGGGTGACCTGCTCCTTGGCCTTGCGGTACAGGCGCGAACGCTGACCGCGGTAGCCGGAGGCCGCTTCGAGGATCGCCCGGCGCTTCTTGTGGGCGTTTACTGCCCGCTTGACGCGTGCCACTTTTTAACTCCTTGTAGCGGGGCCGTGGGTGTCGTCACACGGCCCGAATTCGATGGGGTCCCGGTCTTGACGTCCGCTCCCGGCACGGGAGCGGAGGACGTCACTTGCCGAGAAGCTTCTTGATCTTCGCGGCGTCGCCGGGGGCCATCTCCGCGTTGCCGGTGAGGCGGCGGGTCAGACGGGACGACTTGTGCTCAAGCAGGTGGCGCTTGCCGGCGCGCTCACGGAGCACCTTGCCGGAGCCGGTGATCTTGAAGCGCTTCTTGGTACCGCTGTGCGTCTTGTTCTTCGGCATAGCGCCGTTATCTCCTCGTCGGTGGCGCCCCCGCCGGTCCGGTGAAGGACCGGCGCCCAGGAGCGTCATGTTTGTCGGTGATCCGAGGCGGGCTGCCCCGGAATCAGGCCTCGGCCGGAGCCTCGGGAGAGGCGTCCTCGGTGGCCTCGGGAGAGGCTTCCTCGGTGGCCTCGGCAGAGACGACCTCGGTGCCCTCCTCGACGGGGGCTTCCTCGGAAGGAGCCTCGTCGGTGGCGACACCCTGGCGCTCGGCCTTACGGGCGGCCTGCGCCTCGCGGGCTTCGGCCATCGCCTCGGTCTTCTTCTTGTGCGGACCGAGGACCATGATCATGTTGCGGCCGTCCTGCTTCGGGTTCGACTCGATGAACCCGAGGTCCTCGACGTCCGAAGCGAGACGCTGCAGCAGTCGGTAGCCGAGTTCCGGCCGGGACTGCTCGCGACCACGGAACATGATCGTGATCTTGACCTTGTCGCCCTGCTTGAGGAACCGAACGACGTGACCCTTCTTGGTGTCATAGTCGTGCGGGTCGATCTTCGGCCGGAGCTTCATTTCCTTGATGACCGTGTGCGCCTGGTTCTTGCGCGCCTCACGGGCCTTCATGGCCGACTCGTACTTGAACTTGCCGTAGTCCATGAGCTTGCAGACCGGCGGGCGTGCGGACGCCGCGACCTCGACCAGGTCGAGGTCGTACTCCTGCGCCAGCTCAAGGGCCTTGGCAAGCGGCACGATGCCGACCTGCTCACCGCTGGGACCGACGAGTCGTACCTCGGGAACGCGAATCCGGTCGTTGATGCGGGGCTCGGTGCTGATGGATCCTCCTCGGTAGCACCACACGGCTGCCTGGCAGACAGCCGCTGACGTCTGATGTCGTCAGACCAACCGCGGCGGAACATGAAAAATGCCCCGCCGAGGCACAGGCAGGGGCTCCAATACAACCGGAGCACCGCCGCATGCGATCGCGGGGCGCAGACTCGGGCAGCTTTCCATCGTCCGTACGGAACGATGGATGCCACCTGACCGGTGACCCGCCGCCCCGGAGGGTGGTCGGGTGGGAGAGCGGAGCCTCCACTTGTGGGCCGGGGACATGCGTCTCCGGCCGGTCGTCAGCCCAATATAGCATTCCGAGCCGGGTCCGCTCACCCGGTGCCGCCCCGCGCGACGGTGGCCCGGCGCCGGGCGGGCGCCCGGCCGGGGGCCGGTCGGCGGCCCGGGCGGCCCGGCTTATCGTGTGAGGCATGACTGACGCGACCCCCACCCCCGCCCCCGAGGCCGGCAGCACGCCGGACGCTCCCGACTACGACGCCATGACCCGCGACATCGCGGACGTGCCCGCCGTCGAGGTGATCACCACGGTGGCCGTGCACCTGCTGAGCGCCGCGGCGGTCAACCTGGGCCTGGACAAGCCGGACTCCGAGCACAAGGACCTCGACGAGGCCCGCAAGCTGATCACGGCCCTGGCCGGCCTGGTCACGGCGAGCGCCACCGAGATCAGCTCCTTCCACGCGGCCCCGCTGCGCGACGGCCTGAAGTCGCTCCAGCTCGCCTTCCGCGAGGCCTCGATCGTGCCGGACGAACCGGGTCAGGGTCCGGGCGAGAAGTTCACGGGTCCGGTCTTCGGCTGAGCCGGCCGGCGCACGCAGCGCGAGGAACACGGGAAGGGCCCGGGGCGTCGCCCCGGGCCCTTTCGCGCACCCCCCGCAGACGTCAGCGGGTGAACAGCGGCTCTCCGGCCGGTGCCGGGGCCTCCTCCGGGAGCAGGGCCAGGTCCAGTCCGCGCACCAGGCGGGCCCGCAGGGTCTCGTCGGCGGCCAGCGCCTCGGCGACGCGGCGGGCCGCGGTGTGGGCCTGCGCGCCGGCGGCGAGGACGATCGCGAGCGTGCCGTCGGCGTCCGCCCCGCCCGGTCCCAGGTGGGCGCGGAGCACGGCCGGCTCGGCCGCCACCGCGGCCCGTACGGCGTCCCGCACCGCGGGGTCGGCCAGCGGGCCGGCGTCGGTGCGGCCCTCGGCCAGCGCGAGCAGCGCGGGTCCGGTGAGCTGGTAGGTGACCGGACCGGCCAGGTCCAGGACCACGGTGTCGGCCTTTTCGTGCGCGGCGGCCGCCAGGGCCTGGTGCAGTGGGACGGCGACCGGGCGGGCGGCCGGGTCCCACAGCGCCAGCGAGGCGGTGGAGGTGAACGCGGGCAGTGCCCGCCGGTCCCCCGCCCGCAGGGTGGGGACGGCCATGTCGCTGGTCTTCTCCCGCTTGAGGCCGGTCTCCGGGTCGGTCTCGACCTCCCCGAGGACGGCGACGACCGGGACCAGCAGGCGGGCGCCCTTGAGGGCGGCCAGCACCTGCGGCTCCTTCGCCCGGTCTTCGGCCCAGGCGGCCAGGGCCGCGCTCAGCCGGGGGTCGGCGGAGCCGTCGTCGTCGGAGTAGCCGGGGTCGGGAATGTTTTTGTTCGCCACAGTTACCCGACCCTATCCCGCTCCCGCCGGGCCCCTCGCGGGCGCCGGGCCAGAACGGCGGCCAGGACGAGCAGCGCCAGCCCGGCGCCCGCGGCCGTCGGGGCACCGAGGCGGGCACCCCGCCCGGCGGCGCGGACCGCCTCGGGGCCGGCGCCGAAGTACGGCTGCCCGGCCGCGACGGGCGTGGGCAGTAGCGGCTCGGCCCGCAGCGTGTCGGCGACCTGGAGGGCGGCGACGGGGTCCACCAGTCCGTGGCCGCGGGCGTCGTCGCGGCCGCCCGGCGGGGCGTCGGAGGCGGTGTCCTCCAGCAGTTTCCTGATCTGGGCCGGGGACAGGTCCGGGTGCGCGGCCCTGACGAGGGCCACGGCGCCGGAGACGAAGGCCGAGGCGGCGCTGGTGCCCCAGCCCTCGTAGTAGGAGCGGTCCGGATCGGCGATGACGACGTCGACGCCGGGGGCGCTGACGGTGGCGTACCAGCTGCGGGTGGAGAAGGCGGCCTTGCGGCCGTCGCGGTCGACGGCCGTGACGGCGATGACCCCCGGGTAGGCGGCGGGGTAGGAGGCGTGGTCGCCCAGCCGGCCGCCGTTGCCCGCGGAGGCGACGACGACCACGCCCTTGGCGAGGGCGTACTGGACGGCCTCGTCCTCGGCGGCCTCGTGGTGGGCGGAGTCGCTGTCGTCGCCGAGGGAGAGGTTGATCACGTTCGCGCCGTGGTCGGCGGCCCAGCGGATGCCGTCGGCGAGGGCCCCGCCCTTGCTCTCGCGCGCCTTGGCCCGGCCGGGGTCGCCCTCTTCCAGGATCACGCGGACGGGGAGGATCCTCGCCTTCGGGGCGACGCCGAGGACGCCCTGGCGGCGGCCCGGGCCGTGGCCGTGCCCGGCGATGATCCCGGCCATGGCCGTGCCGTGCCGGGCCCAGGCGCGGTCGCCGCGGCCGGCGCCCATGCCGATCAGGTCGGTGCCGTCGAGGACCTGGCCGGCCAGGTCGGGGTGGGTGGCGTCGACCCCGGTGTCGAGTACGGCGACGGTGACGCCGTCGCCCTGGGTGATGCCCCAGGCCTCCTCGGCGCGCAGGGCCGTCAGGCCCCACTGGCGGTCGCGGATGGCGTCGGCGGCGGCCGGGGGCGCGGTGGCGCCGACGAGTAGGGCGCCGAGTACCAGGGCCGTGGCGGCCCGGGGCCGGCTCACCGGGTCCTGGACGCGGAGGACGGCGCGGCGAGGGTGCTCACGGTGCGCTCCGTCCGGTCGGCGACGGCCTTGGCCTCGTGGCCGAGGCCCGCCTGGGCGACGGCTCCGGTGGCGTCCCGCCGCATCGCGTCCTCGGCGGGACGCGGGGCGTCCAGGGTGCGGCCGTCGGTGAAGGCGGAGACGGCGTAGACCACGACGGGCGCCGCGGCCGGCACGGACGCGGTCCACGCGGCGCGCTGGCTGTCGGCGAAGCCGTAGCCGGGCGGGGCGGGGAGGTGTCCGCGCAGGGCCGCCATCGCCGGGGCGTCGGCGGAGGTGAAGACCAGGCCGACGGTGACGAGGGAACTGCGGGTGGCGTCGGTGTAGGTGGCGCGCAGGACCCTGGTGCAGCCGGTGGCGGTGAGGGCCGCCCGCCAGTCGGGGGCGAGCGCGGGCCCGCAGTCGGCGTCGGGGGCGAGCGCCACCCGGGTCCAGGTGCGGTCGGCGCCGCCGGGGCCGGCATCGGCGCCGTCCAGGACGGGCGGGAACAGGGTGTCCACGGGGGTCGCGCGCCAGAGCGAGCCGGCCTTGCGGTAGGCGGCATCGGCGGCCAAGGGGTGGTGGGCGGCGCGCTGTTCGGCCCAGCCGCTGATGCCGGCTCCGCCGACCAGACCCACTCCGAGCAGGGCGCACAGCGCGGCGGCGAGGGCCCTGCGGGCCGGTACGGATTCGGGCGCGGGCCCGGGCTCGCCCAGGACCGCGGTCTGCGGTGTAGACGTGGTCATCCGGCGGCTCCGCCCCCCGTTCCGTACGGCTGCCTGCCCGTACTCTACGCGCCCCCGCACCACCCCTCCGGCCGCCGACGACCCCCGCGCGCCCGGCCCGGCAGCACCACCCCGCCCCGCGCCACCCCGACCCCGCCCCGCCCCGCCCCGCCCGCACCGTCCGGCCCCGCCGCCCCGCCGCCGCGACCGCCGGGGCCGGCCCCGCCCCGCCGGTGTTCGAGGCGCGGGGTCCGGGGCGGCGGCGCGCACCGGGGGCCCGGGGGCCGCCCCGGTGTAGACCCCTACCCCCCGGTACGACCTTCTGGCAGGCTGCCGCCCATGAATCTTCCCGCCGGTGGAGACAGGGCCCGCTACGACCGGGCCACCGCGCATCTCGACGCGCCCCTGGCCATCGTCGATCTCGCCGCGTTCGACGCCAACGCCGACGATCTCGTCCGCCGGGCCGGCGGCAAGCCGATCCGCGTGGCCAGCAAGTCCGTCCGCTGCCGCGCGCTCCTCGAACGGGTCCTCGCCCGGCCCGGGTTCGCCGGGATCATGTCGTACACCCTCGCGGAGTCCATCTGGCTGGCCCGCTCCGGGTTCGAGGACGTGCTCCTCGCCTACCCCTCCGCCGACCGCGCCGGTTTCGCCGAGCTCGCCGGGGACCCCAAGCTGGCAGCGGCCGTCACCGTCATGGTCGACGACCCGGCCCAGCTGGAGCTGATCGACCGCTCCCGCGACTCGGGGACCCACGAGGTCCGCGTCTGCCTCGAACTCGACACCGCGCTGCACCTGTTCGGCGGCCGGGTCCGCGTCGGCGCCCGGCGTTCGCCGCTGCGCGATCCGGCCGGGCTCGCGGATCTCGCCCGTGCGGTGTGCGCCCGGCCCGGCTTCCGCGTCGTCGGGATCATGGGCTACGAGGGCCACGTAGCCGGCGTCGGCGACGCGCTAGCCGGGCGCCCGCTGCGCTCCCGCGCCATCCGGCTGATGCAGGCGACGGCCCGCAAGGAACTCGCGGCCCGCCGTGCCGAGGCGGTACGGGCCGTCCGTGCGGTCGTCCCGGACCTGGAGTTCGTCAACGGCGGCGGCACCGGCAGCGTGCAGCAGACCGCCACCGAGGACGCCGTCACGGAGATCGCCGCCGGCTCGGGTCTCTACGTACCGCGGCTGTTCGACAACTACACGTCGTTCCGCGGCCGTCCGGCGGCGCTGTTCGCGCAGCCGGTGGTCCGCCGGCCCGGCGTCGGCGTCGTCACCGTGCTCGGCGGCGGATATCCCGCTTCCGGCGCGGCCGGCGCGGACCGGCTTCCCGAGCCGTACCTGCCGCAGGGTCTGCGCTACGACCCCCAGGAGGGGGCCGGCGAGGTGCAGACTCCGCTCCTCGGCAGTCCGGCCGACGATCTGCTGATCGGCGACCGGGTCTGGTTCCGGCACGCGAAGGCGGGGGAACTGTGCGAGCGCTTCGACGCGTTGCACCTGGTCGAGGGCGACCGGGTGACGGCCACCGTCCCGACGTACCGGGGCGAGGGCCGCACGTTCCTCTAGTGGACGGTGTCCGTCTGGTCGGGGATGACGCTGGTGTCACCCCGGCGGACGGGGCCCGCGGTGCCGTCGTGGTCCGTGTAGCCCGTGGTCGAGCACGGGTACGGGCTGCTCTTCTGCTTCTTCGGCTCGATGAACATCGGGTTCACGATCCACTTGCCGTCACTGTTGTCGTACGCGCGGCACATCAGCTCGTTCTTGTTCCGGTTCACCACGAGCCGCAGCGCGGTCGCGTCCCGCAGGAACGAGACGTCGGTGTCGGAGTCGCCCGCGGCGAACACCTGGCGGCGCGCGGCCGGCTGGACCTTCTCGGCGGCCGGACCGCGGACGCCGAAGACCTCCTTGTTGATCCAGCAGCGCTTGCCGTCGATGTACGTGATCATCGTGTCGGCGCCGTCCTCCACCGAGCCGCAGCCCTGCAGGTGCGCGGTGAACTTCCCGCCGGACGTGGTGGTGTTGCGGATGCCGATGACGTGGTCGGCGTCGACGCCGACGCCCTTGGCCCACACCTCGACGACCGGCTGCGGCGAGGCCGAGCTGATCCAGACGTCGAACCCGGCCTTCTGGAGCCCGCCGATGAGGTCCTTCTGCTGGTCGTAGTAGCGGACCCAGCCGGTGACGGTGCCGGTGCCGACCCGCTGCGTGGCGCCGACGGGCGCGGCCAGGTTCTCAGCCCGCGCGGCGGCGGCGAAGCCGCGGACCTCTCGGGCGGTCCAGCCCTGCATCAGCTGGGGCAGCCAGGCGTACGCGGGCTCGATGGTGCGGTGGTCCCAGCCTGTGAAGGCGGCGGCGCCGGTGCGGGTGGCGGCGGTGCCGTAGACGGCGGCGAGTTCGTCGGCGCAGCCCGCGCCCTCGGTGGCGGCGGTGGGCAGCGGGGTGCCGGGAGCGGCGAGGGAACCGCAGGCCGCGGCGAGGGCCTTGGCGGCGGTCGGGGTGAGGTAGCGGCTGGTGGCCGTCCAGTCCCCGGCGGCGGGCTGGCGGATCTTGCCGTTGCGCAGCAGCCAGTACATGGTGGCGTCGCCGACGTCGTTCTTGACGACGGTGTTGTCCCAGTCGAAGACGGCGACGGGCTTGGTGCGGCTGGGCCGGTACGGATTGCACGTGCCGTACGCGTCGATCAGCTGCTGGAGCCGGGCCTGGTTGTCCCCGTACCAGCCGGCGGCGAGCCGCGGGGTGGTGCAGTGGGCGCCGGCCCGGGCCTCGGCGGCGGGTGCGGTGACGACGAGGGCGCCTGCGGCCATCGCGACGGCGGCGCCGACGGCCTGGAACCGTCGGACGGTGTCGGGTCGGGTCACTGAGGTGGACTCCCTGTTTCCTACGAAGATCATCTCGGACGGTAGAACACGACAGCCGGGCGTCGTGCGACGCCCGGCTGTCGGAGGGATGGAGTGCGGGTGAACGCTCGGGGCGCCCGCCCGTCGGCGGAGGCGGCCTACAGGGGCGTCACGTACGCGCCGGAGATGCCGCCGTCCACCAGGAAGTCGGTGGCGTTGATGAAGGAGGAGTCGTCACTGGCGAGGAAGGCGACGGCTGCCGCGATCTCGGTGGGCTCGGCGAACCGGCCCAGCGGGATGTGCACGAGGCGGCGGGCCGCCCGCTCCGGGTCCTTGGCGAACAGCTCCTGGAGCAGCGGGGTGTTGACGGGGCCCGGGCACAGGGCGTTGACGCGGATGCCCTCGCGGGCGAACTGGACGCCCAGCTCTCGGGACATGGCGAGCACGCCGCCCTTGGAGGCGGTGTAGGAGATCTGGGAGGTGGCGGCGCCCATGATGGCCACGAAGGAGGCGGTGTTGATGATGGAGCCCCGGCCCTGGCGCTGCATGTACGGGAGGGCGGCCTTGCAGCACAGGTAGACGGAGGTGAGGTTGACGTCCTGGACCCGCTTCCAGGCCTCCAGGCCGGTGGTGAGGATCGAGTCGTCGTCCGGAGGAGAGATGCCCGCGTTGTTGAAGGCGATGTCGACGGAGCCGTAGGTGTCGAAGGCGGTCTTGAAGAGGGCTTCGACCTCCTCCGGGCTGGTGACGTCGACCTTGACGAAGGTCCCGCCGACCTCCTCGGCGGCGGCCTTGCCGGCCGTCTCGTCGATGTCGGCGCAGACCACGTTGGCGCCCTCGGAGGCCAGGCGGCGGGCGGTGGCGAGGCCGATGCCGCTGCCGGCTCCGGTGATGACGGCGGTGCGGCCGACCAGGCGGCGGCAGACGATCTCGGTGTCAGAAGTGGACATGCGGTTCAGGCCTCCGTGCTGATGAAGACGTTCTTGGTCTCGGTGAATGCGGTGAGGGCGTCGGGTCCGAGCTCGCGGCCGAGGCCGGACTGCTTGTAGCCGCCGAAGGGGGTCCAGTAGCGGACGCTGCTGTGGGAGTTGACGGACAGGTTGCCCGCGGCGACGGCGCGCGAGACGCGCAGCGCGCGGCCGATGTCGCGGGTCCAGAGCGAGCCGGAGAGGCCGTATTCGGTCGTGTTGGCCAGGCGTACGGCGTCCTCCTCGTCCTCGAAGGGGAGGACGACGGCGACGGGGCCGAAGACCTCCTCGGCCGCCACGGGCGCGGTGGGGGCGACGTCCGTGACGAGGGTCGGCGGGTACCAGAAGCCGGGGCCTTCGGGGGCGGTGCCGCGGATCGCGGTGAGGTCGTCGGTGACGTACGACCGTACGCGGTCCAGTTGTACTCGGGAGATCAGCGGCCCCATCTGGGTCTTCTCGTCGGCGGGGTCGCCGACGCGCACGCCCTCGATCCCGGGGGCGAGCAGCTCCAGGAAGCGGTCGTAGGCGGAGCGCTGGACGAGGATCCTCGTACGGGCGCAGCAGTCCTGCCCGGTGTTGTCGAGGAAGGACATCGGCGCGGCCGCGGCGGCGGCTTCGAGGTCCGCGTCGGCGAAGACGATGTTGGGGCTCTTGCCGCCGAGTTCGAGGGTGACCCGCTTCACCCGGTCGGCGCACTTGGCCATGATCTGCTTGCCGACCGGGGTGGATCCCGTGAAGACGATCTTCGCGACGCCGGGGTGTTCGACGAGCGCGTCGCCGGCGACCGTCCCGTGGCCGGGGAGCACCTGGAAGAGGTGCTCGGGGATCCCGGCTTCGAGGGCGAGTTCGGCGAGGCGCAGCGCGGTGAGCGGGGTGGTTTCGGCGGGCTTGAGGAGGACGGCGTTCCCGGCGGCCAGGGCCGGCGCGAGGCCCCAGGCGGCGATCGGCATGGGGAAGTTCCACGGGGCGATCACGCCGATGACGCCGAGGGGTTCGAGGAAGGTGACGTCGATGCCGCCGGCGACGGGGATCTGCCGTCCGGAGAGCCGTTCCACTCCCCCGGCCGCGAATTCGAGCAGGTCACGGACGTTGCCCGCTTCCCAGCGGGCGTTGCCGATGGTGTGCCCGGCCTCGCGGACCTCCAGTCGGGCCAGTTCCTCGACGTGCCCGTCGACCACGGCGGCGAACCGGCGCAGGAGCCGGGCCCGGTCGGCGGGGGCTGCCGCCGCCCAGCCGCGCTGGGCCGCGGCGGCCCGGGCGACTGCGGCGTCGACGTCGTCCCGTGTGGCGGCCGGGACGGTGGCGACGATTTCCTCGGTGGCCGGATTCAGCACGGTCAAATGGGCCGGGGCCAGCGCGTCGGACACGTGGTGCCTCTCAGGTGTGCGGTTCAGGGTTTCCGGTGGCGTGACTACAGGCGTTCGAAGGAGCGGCGCAGCTCCCAGTCGGTGACGGCGGAGTCGTACGCGTCCAGTTCCACGCGGGCCATGTTGCGGTAGTGGGCGACGACCTCGGGGCCGAAGGCGGCCTTGGCGATCTCGCTGTTCTCCCAGAGCTCGGCGGCCTCCCGCAGGGTGGTGGGAACGTGGGCGAAATCGGCCGTGTACGCGTTGCCCGCGCAGGCCTCGGGCAGTTCGAGGCGGTTCTCGACGCCGTAGAGCCCGGCCGCGACCAGGCCGGCGACGGCGAGGTACGGGTTGACGTCGCCGCCGGGGAGGCGGTTCTCGAAGCGCATGGAGCGGCCGTGGCCGACGACTCGGAGCGCACAGGTCCGGTTGTCCACGCCCCAGGCGACGGCGGTCGGCGCGAAGGATCCCGGCCGGAAACGCTTGTACGAGTTGATGTTCGGGGCGTAGAGAAGGGAGAAGTCGCGCAGCGCGGCCAGCTGACCGGCCAGGAAGTGCCGCATCACCGGTGACATTCCGCCCGGGCCGTCACCGGCCATCGCGTTGTGCCCGTCGGCGTCGCCCAGCGAGAGGTGGATATGGCAGGAGTTGCCCTCGCGCTCGTCGAACTTGGCCATGAAGGTGAGCGAGACGCCCTCCTGGGAGGCGATCTCCTTCGCGCCGGTCTTGTAGACGGAGTGCTGGTCGCAGGTGGTCAGCGCCTCGTCGTAGCGGAAGGCGATCTCGTGCTGGCCGAGGTTGCACTCGCCCTTCGCCGATTCCACGGTCAGGCCCGCGGCCTGCATCTCGTTGCGGATCCGGCGCAGCAGGGGCTCGATGCGGCCGGTCCCGAGGACGGAGTAGTCGATGTTGTACTGGTTGGCGGGGGTCAGGCCGCGGTAGTTGGCGTTCCAGGCCTGCTCGTAGGTGTCCTGGAAGACCATGAACTCCAGCTCGGTGCCGACCATGGCCGTGTACCCGTGCCCGGCGAGGCGTTCGAGCTGGCGGCGCAGGATCTGCCGGGGCGCGGCGACCACGGGGGTGCCGTCGTTCCAGGCGAGGTCGGCGAGGAGGAACGCGCTGCCCGGGTTCCAGGGGATCCGGCGCAGGGTCGCGAGGTCGGGGTGCATGGCGAAGTCGCCGTAGCCCCGGTCCCAGGAGGACATCTCGAATCCGTCGACGGTGTTCATCTCGGTGTCGACGGCGAGGAGGTAGTTGCATCCCTCGGTGCCGTGCGCGAGGACTTCGTCGAGGAAGAACTGTGCGGCGAACCGCTTGCCCTGGAGCCGCCCCTGCATGTCGGGGAAGGCCAGGACCACGGTGTCGATCTCGCCGCTCGCCACGAGGGCACGGAGCTCTTCGGGCGCGAGCGGCGGCTTGCGGTCTACCACTGGAATCTCTCCTTCGGTGAGCCGAGGAGGCCTAAGGTATTGAATAGAACCATTGCTTGGGAAGGGGAGGAGCCGAGATGACCGACACGACGGGCGAAGGCGGCGCGATCGCGCGGCTGAATCCGGTGCTGCGGCAGGTGCGGGCGGGCAACGGTTTCGAGGAGGCGCTGGAGCAGATCCTCCAGGTGGTCCGGCTGGGTCTGGTGCCGGGCGGGGAACGGCTGCCGCCCGAACGCGAGCTGGCGGAGCGAATGGGGATCAGCCGGGTCACCCTGCGCGACGTGCTGAAGGTGCTCCAGGACCAGGGCCTGGTGGAGGCCCGGCGCGGGCGGTACGGCGGGACGTTCGTGCTCCCGCGCCCCGACACCCCGGCCGCGGGCACCGAGGACGAGCTGCGCCGGCGCGTGGTGGGCGTGGACATCGAGGACGTACTGCGCTTCCGCGAGGTCCTTGAGGTGGGCGCGGCCGGACTGTGCGCCTCCCAGGGGCTCACCGAGGAGGGCTCCGAGCGTCTGCTCGCCGCGCTGAACGCCACCCACGACGCGCCGCTGCCCGACTACCGCCGCCAGGACACCCTCTTCCACCTCGCCCTGTGCGAGCTCGCCGGCTCCGCCACCCTCACGGCCCAGTACGCCGCCGTCCGGGCCAGCGTGAACGACCTGCTGGACTGCATCCCGCTGCTGGTGCGGAACCTGGAGCACTCGCAGCAGCAGCACAGCACGCTCGTGGAGGCGGTGCTGGAGCGCAACGCGGACGCGGCGCGCGAGGTGATGCGCGAGCACTGCTGCGGGACCGCGGCGCTGCTCCGGGGATTCCTGACCTAGAACGGCCGACACGGGGCGGCCCGAGAGGTTTTCGTAACCCCTGTTTAACGCAGGGGTCTTGCGCACTCCACTCCCGTACGGCAAAGGTACGCCCCACAACCATTGCCCTAGGCAGGAGCGCACATGGCCGACGACACCGAGGCACGGCTCGTAGCCGTACCTGAACCCACCACGTCACCCGAGGGCGGCGACTACCTGGAACGGCGTACGCTGCGCCGCGGCAGCGCCGGCTGGCTGCTGCTCACCGGTCTGGGCGTCGCGTACGTCGTCTCCGGCGACTTCTCCGGCTGGAACATCGGCCTCGCCCAGGGCGGCTTCGGCGGGCTCGCCATCGCCACCGCCCTCATGGGCGCGATGTACGCCTGCCTCGTCTTCTCCCTCGCGGAGCTGTCCGCGATCCTGCCCACGGCGGGCGGCGGCTACGGCTTCGCCCGCCGGGCGCTCGGCACCTGGGGCGGCTTCCTCACCGGCACCGCGATCCTCATCGAGTACATCCTGGCCCCGGCCGCGATCTCCATCTTCATCGGCGACTACGTCGAATCCCTGCACCTGTTCGGCCTGACCTCCGGCTGGCCCGTGTACCTCGCCTGCTTCGCGATCTTCATCGGCATCCACCTGTGGGGCGTGGGCGAGGCGCTGCGCTTCTCCCTCGTCGTCACCGCGGTCGCCGTACTCGCGCTGATCGTCTTCGCGCTGGGCGCCTTCACCGAGTTCGACCCCTCGCACCTCGACGACATCGCCGTGGACACCACCGCCGCCGGATCGAGCTCCTGGCTGCCGCTGGGCCTCCTCGGCATCTGGGCGGCCTTCCCCTTCGGCATGTGGTTCTTCCTCGGCGTCGAGGGCGTACCGCTGGCCGCCGAAGAGGCCAAGGACCCGGTGCGGTCCATGCCGCGGGCCCTGTCGATCTCCATGGGCATCCTCGTCCTGCTCGCCCTGCTGACCTTCCTCGCCTCGACCGGTGCGCGCGGCGCGGACGCCATCAAGGACGCCGGCAACCCGCTCGTCGTAGCCCTCGACGGAAACCCGGGCCTGTCCTGGCTGAAGACCTTCGTCAACTACGCGGGCCTGGCCGGGCTCGTGGCCTCGTTCTTCTCGCTCATCTACGCGGGTTCGCGCCAGCTGTTCGCCCTGTCACGTGCCGGCTACCTGCCGCGCTTCCTCTCCCTCACCTCGAAGCGCAAGGCCCCGTACCTGGGCCTGCTCATCCCCGGCGCGATCGGCTTCGCGCTCGCCGCGGCCACCGGGAACGGCCCGCGCATGCTCAACATCGCGGTGTTCGGCGCGACGATCTCGTACGCGCTGATGGCCCTGTCCCACATCGTGCTCCGCAAGCGGGAGCCGGGCCTGGAGCGCCCGTACCGCACCCCCGGCGGCATCGCCACCTCCTCGGTGGCCTTCGCCCTGGCCCTGTCGGCACTGGTGGCCACCTTCCTGGTCGACAAGGACGCGGCGTTCATCGCACTGGGTGTGTACGCGGTCGCCCTCGCCTACTTCGCGTTCTACAGTCGGCACCACTTGGTGGCCTCCGCGCCGGAGGAGGAGTTCGCGGCGCTCGCGGAGGCCGAGGCGGAACTGACCCGCGACTGACCCACGACTGATCAGGAACGGATCCGGGAGCGATCCGGGACCGATCGCTCCCCGTCCCCGATCCCCCTGCCCCCTGCCCCCTGCCCCCTGCCCCCTGGAGGTAGCAACCGTGCCCAGGCCGCTCATCGGCATCACGACCTACGTGGAGGAATCCACCCGCTACGGGGTGTGGGACGTTGCGACGTCCCTCGTACCCACCGGGTACCACGAACTCGTCCGGGCGGCGGGCGGCGCGGCCGTGCTGCTCCCGCCGGACGAACCCGGATCGGCGGCGGAGGTACTGGGCCGGCTGGACGGACTGGTCGTCGCGGGCGGCCCCGATGTGGACCCGGCCCGCTACGGAGCCGAACGGCACCCGCGTACGGGCGCTCCCGCGACGGTCCGGGACGAGTGGGAACTCGCCCTGATCGAGGCGGCCTTGGCGGCGGGCATGCCGGTGCTGGGCATCTGCCGGGGCATGCAGGCGCTGAACGTGGCCCTGGGCGGCACGCTGATCCAGCACATCGACGGCCATGCGGCGGCCCCGGGTGTCATGTCCTGGCACCCGGTCCGCCCGGTCGCGGGCACGCGGTACGCGGCGCTGGTTCCCGAGGAGGCGGAGGTCCCGACCTACCACCACCAGGCGGTCGACCGGCTGGGCCGCGGCCTGGTCGCCTCGGCCCACGCGTTCGACGGGACCGTGGAGGCCATCGAACTCCCCGACCCCGCCCACTGGGTCCTCGGCGTCCAATGGCACCCGGAACGCGACAAGGACACTCGTGTCATGTCCTCCCTGGTCGAAGCGGCCTCGCTCGCCCCGGCGGCCGTCACGGCCTGACGCCGCTGCCGGTGCCTGACGCCGCTGCCGGTGCCGACGTGCGGGCCGTCGGGCAGGTCGGAAGACTGGAGGTACGACCGACAAGGCCGTCCAGGAGTGACGAGGCGCGCCATGACACACAACGCGGAATGGAAGGTCGGCGTCTCGCTGACCGAGGAGGGCGGCACCACCCGGGCCCGGGCCGTACTGGACACCGGCACGGGGCAGCTGGTCGGCCGCGGCTCGGCCCGCTGCAACCCCGGGGACGCAGAGGTCGCCTCCATCGGGGACGAGCTCGCGGCGAGCCGGGCCATGCGCGACCTCGCCGGTCAGCTGTCCCGCGCCGCCGACCGGGACCTGGCCGCGATGGGCGTGGCCCCGGACCCCCCGCGCACGGCCTACGGCTGGCCCCAGGACGCCCAAACCCGACCCGACATGGGTCACTAGGTCCTGCGCGTCAGGGGTGGACCCGGGTCAGGGACAGGAGGTCGCGGGCCGGGCCCGCCGGGCGGGCTCCCGAGGGCCACACTGCCCGCAGGGCCCGTCCCAGTGCCGCCCCGGACACCGGGACCTCGACCAGTCGGCGCGCCGCCAGTTCCTCGCCCAGCGCCAGCTCCGACAGCACGCACGGGCCGGCGCCGCTCACCGCCGCCGCCTTCACCGCCGTCGTCGACGCCAACTCCAGCAGCGGCGCCGCCAGCCCTCCGCTCCCCGCCAGGGCCGCGTCCAGCACCTGCCGGGTCCCCGACCCCCGTTCCCGCAGGATCAGCGGCGTCGCCGCCAGCTCCGCCGCCGCGATCCCGCGCGACCGGCGCGCCCACGCGTGCCGCGGCGCCACGGCCACCACGAGCCGGTCCTGCGCGATCACCGCCGAGTCCAGCCCCTCCGGCACCGAGAGGCCCTCCACGAACCCCAGGTCCGCCTCGTGGGCCAGCACCCGCTGCGCGACCAACGCCGAGTTCCCGGCGTGCAGCGACACCGCGGTGCCCGGCCGCTGCCCCCGCAGTGCGATCAGCCACCCGGGCAGCAGGTACTCCGCGATGGTCATGCTGGCCGCCACCCGCAGCCGCGAGTCGCGGCGCCCGCGCAGCGCCTGCGCCCCGGCGTCGAACGCCTCCGCCGCCTCCACCACGCGCCGCGCCCAGTCCGTGACCAGCGCCCCCTCCGCCGTCAGGGTCGATCCGCGCGGCGAGCGGTCCACCAGCGCCACGCCCAGCCGTGTCTCCATCGCCCGGATGCGGCTGCTCGCGGCGGGCTGGGTGATGCCCATCCGCTTGGCCGCGCCGCTGAGGCTGCCTATCCGCGCGACCGCGAGCAGTAGCTCCAGCGCCCCCAGGTCCGGTACCCGGTGTGCCAGCGGAACCCACTCCTCGTTACCCATAAAGTCAGTTTATGGCCTTATAGAAAGACGACCTCTGCCGTGCACCCGCCAGCGCCGCGACGCTGGATCCATGGCCACCACCCTCGTGCGACCCCGCACCGTCATCCCCGCCGCGCCCCGGACCCACAAGGCTCCCGCGCTGCGCCACCTCGGCCCCAACTGGTACGCCTCCGTCATGGGCACGGCCATCGTCGCCAACGCCGGCGCGACCCTCCCGTACCAGGTCCCCGGCCAGCGCGTGGCCTGCCAGATCGTCTGGGCGCTGTCCGCCGTGGTCCTCGCGGTCCTGCTCGCCGCCCGCGCCGGGCACTGGCTCCACCACCGCGACCAGGCCCGCGCCCACCTGCTCGACCCCGCCGTGGCCCCGTTCTACGGGTGTCTGTCGATGGCCCTGCTGGCCGTCGGCGGCGGCACCCTCATCGTGGGCAAGGACCTCATCGGGGAGCCCGCCGCGATCGCCGTCGACGCCGTGCTGTTCACCGCCGGTACCGCGATCGGCCTGCTCATGGCCGTGGTGGTGCCGTACCTGATGGTGGTCCGGCACAAGGTCGAGCCCTCACAGGCCACCCCCGTGTGGCTGCTGCCGCTGGTGGCCCCCATGGTGTCCGCCGCGGTCGGCCCCCTGCTGATACCCCACCTGCCCGCCGGCCAGCCCCGCGAGGCGCTGCTGCTGGCCTGCTACGCCATGTTCGGGATCAGCCTGCTGGCGACGCTGCTGATGCTGCCCCTGGTCTTCGGCCGGCTGATCGTGCGCGGCCCCCTGCCCCTGGCCCTGACCCCGGCCCTGTTCCTCGTGCTCGGCCCCCTCGGGCAGTCCACCACTGCCGTGAACCAGCTCGCGGACGTGGCGCCCGGCGCCATCGAGGCCCCCTACGCCCACGCCCTCGGCGCCTTCGCGGTCGTCTACGGGGTGCCCGTGATGGGGTTCGCCCTGCTGTGGCTGGCCCTGGCCGCCGCGATGCTGGTCCGGGCGGCCCGGGCCGGCATGGGCTTCGCCATGACCTGGTGGGCACTGACCTTCCCCGTGGGCACCTGTGTCACCGGCGCCGCCGGCCTGGCCCGCCACACCGGCCTGGACGCCTTCGCCTGGCTCGCCGCCGCCCTCTTCCTCGGGCTGGTCATCGCCTGGCTGCTGGCCGCCGCCCACACCCTGCGCGGCCTGTTCACCGGCCGGCTGCTGCCCAGGACCGTTTGATCGCCGCCCCCAGGACCGCCGGCGCCTCGGCCAACGAGGGCCCGTACCAGGTCAGGTGGCGTCCGCTCACCAGGGCGGCCGGGAGGCCCGGGAAGGCCTCCGGGCCGTCCCCGGCGCTGAACGCGTAGGGCTCGTCCGGGAGCACCACCAGATCGCAGCCGCTCGCCGCCAGTTCGGCGAGCGGCACCTTGGGGTACCGCTCGGAGTGCTCCGCGTAGGCATTGCGGATCCCCAGCCTGGCGAGCAGGTCCCCGGCGAAGGTGTCCCGGCCCAGGACCATCCAGGGCCGCCGCCAGATCGGCACGAAGGCCGTCAGGGAGCCGAGGGGCTCCACGGCCGCCCAGGCGGCCTCGGCATCGTCCAGCCACTTCGGCCGCTTCAGCCCCAGGGCCCCCATCAGCACCCGGTCCAGCTCCGTCAGCGCCTGCGGCAGGTCGCGGACCTCGGTGACCAGCACCTCCGCCCCGGCCGCGCGTAGCGCCTCCAGGTCCGGGACCCGGTTCTCCTCCTCGTTGGCGATCACCAGGTCCGGGCGCAGCGCCGTGATCCGCTCGACGTCGGGGTTCTTCGTGCCCCCGATCCGCACCGCGCCGCGCTCCCCGAGGTCCGCGGGACGGGTGCACCAGTCGGTCACTCCGACGAGCAGCCCGGGAGCACTCACCGCCACCGCCTCGGTCAGCGAGGGCACGAGCGAGACGACCCGCATCCCGCTCAGCGCCCGGGCGAGGGCGGCTCGGACGTGGCGTGGATGTGGTCCCCGACGGCCACGACCAGCAGCCGGGTGTCCTCGGAGACGGCCCGCCAGCGGTGCCGCACACCGCCGGACAGGAACAGCGCGTCCCCGCTCTCCAGCCGGTACGCCCGCCCCTCGGCCTCCACCTGGCAGGCGCCCGAGACCACGTACATCAGCTCGTCGTTGCGGTGCTGGTACTCGCGGCCGGCGTCCTGGTCCCCGCTGAACTCCAGTGCGTGCAGTTGGTGGTGTCCGCGTACGAGGGGGCGCACGCCCGGGACCGGGGTGAGCCCGGAGTCGTCGCCGGCCCGTACGAGGTCGACCGTGCGGGCGGTGTCGGAGGCGGCCAACAGCTCGACGGCCGTGGTCTCCAGTGCGTCCGCGACCCGCTCCAGGGACCGCATGCTGGGCCGGGCCCGCTCGTTCTCTATCTGGCTGAGGAAGGGCACCGACAGGCCGCTGCGCGCCGATACGGCGGCGAGGGTGAGGTGGAGCGCCCGGCGCCGCTTGCGCACGGCCACGCCCACCCGGAGCGGTTCCTTGGCGTCCTTGTCCCGTTCCTTGTCGTCCGAGCCGTCCCTGTCGTCCATTGCGGGGCTGCCCTCCCCTTGTCAGGTATGTCGGCGTACATCGGCGTCCGTCACACGGAGATGTGCTGTAAGCACCTTACGCAGCAACCGCCCCCGGTTTCGCGTGCAAGAGCCCACCAAGGTACGCCCCCGGTGAAACTCCCGTGCCGTTTCCGAGCGCACTTGCGGCCACTTTCCGTGCCCCCGGCCGTAACCGTCCGCCGCGGGGCACGCACGGGGGTTGCGGCATCATCGTCTGCGTGACGACGACTCGACGCCTGATGCTGCTGGACACCGCCTCCCTCTACTACCGCGCCTACTTCGGCGTGCCGGACTCCGTGAAGGCCCCGGACGGCACTCCGGTCAACGCGGTGCGCGGGCTGCTCGACTTCATCGGCCGGCTGGTCCAGGACCACCGCCCCGACGACCTGGTGGCGTGCATGGACGCCGATTGGCGGCCGCACTGGCGGGTGGAACTGATCCCCTCGTACAAGGCGCACCGGGTCGCCCAGGAGACCGAGACCGGTCCGGACGTGGAGGAGACCCCGGACACGCTGGCCCCGCAGGTGCCGATCATCGAGGCGGCGCTGGACGCCTTCGGGATCGCCCGGGTGGGGGTCGCCGGGTACGAGGCCGACGACGTGATCGGCACCCTCACGGCGCGCGCCACGGGCCCGGTGGACATCGTCACCGGCGACCGGGACCTGTACCAGCTGGTCGACGACGCCCGGCAGCGGCGCGTGCTGTACCCGTTGAAGGGGGTCGGCACGCTCCAGGTGACGGACGAGGCGTGGCTGCGCGAGAAGTACGGCGTGGACGGCCGCGGGTACGCGGACCTGGCCCTGCTGCGCGGGGACCCGAGCGACGGACTGCCCGGGGTGCCGGGGATCGGCGAGAAGACGGCCGCGAAGCTGCTGGACGCCTACGGCTCCCTGGCCGGGATCATCGCGGCGGTCGACGACCCGAAGTCGAAGCTGACGCCCACGCAGCGCAAGCGGCTGGACGAGTCCCGGCCCTATCTGGCGGTGGCTCCGAAGGTCGTCCAAGTGGCTTCGGACGTCCCGCTCCCGGCGTTCGACCCGGCCCTGCCGGCAGCGCCCGAGCAGCCGGAACTCGTCGATGCGCTGGCGCGCCGGTGGGGTCTTGGCGGAGCAGTGTCGCGCCTGGGCAGCGCACTGCGCCCTTGAGGTGCTAACTTAGGTAATCCTAAGTTTCAGGGGAGCAAGGGGATACAGCCGTGGCAGAAGGACGCGCCCGCAAGGTCGGCACCGCAGTCGTCGTGCGCACCGAGCGGCTGACGCCGCACATGGTGCGAGTGGTGCTGGGCGGTGCCGGACTGGTCCGATTCAGTGCGGGCGAGTTCACCGACCATTACATCAAGCTGCTCTTCGCGCCCGAGGGCGTCACCTACCCCTCTCCGTGGGACCTGGACCGGATCCGCGCCGAGTACGCGCGTGAGGCGTGGCCGCGCCAGCGGGCGTACACCGTCCGCTCGTGGGACCCGGTGCACCTGGAGCTGACGCTCGACTTCGTCGTCCACGGCGACGAGGGGCTGGCCGGCCCGTGGGCGGCCCGCGCCCAGCCGGGCGAACTCGTCCGCTTCCTCGGCCCGGGCGGCGCCTACGCCCCGGACCCGGCCGCCGGCTGGCACCTGCTGGTGGGCGACGAGAGCGCCCTGCCGGCGATCGCGGCCGCGATGGAGCGGATGCCGGCCGGGGCGCGGGTGCACGCCTTCGTGGAGGTCGAAGGGCCGAGCGACGAGCAGGAGGTCGCCACCCCGGACGGCGTCGTCCCGGTCTGGCTCCACCGCGGCACCCGCCCGGTCGGCGAGATGCTCGTCGAGGCGGTCAGGGCGCTCGAATTCCCCTCCCGTGAGGTCCACGCCTTCGTACACGGCGAGGCCGGCTTCGTGAAGGACCTGCGCCGCCACCTCCGCCTGGAGCGCGGGATCCCCAAGGAGCACCTGTCGATCTCCGGTTACTGGCGCCGGGGCGAGACGGACGAGGGCTGGCGGGCCATCAAGGGCGACTGGAACGCCCGGGTCCTGGCCGAGCAGGAGTCCGCGGCCTGATGCGCGCGCCCGGGGCCCCGCCCCGGGCGGCCGCCCCGGCCCGACCGCCCCGCAGCGCGGGGTCACCCGTTCGGCATGACAATGACGGCATGCGTACGCTCCGCACGCTCACCGCAGCCGGGGCCGCCGTCGTGTTCGCCGCGACGGCCGCGACCGGCGCAGCGGCCGCGCCCAGCCCGCCGCCCGCTCCGAAGCCCCGGATCACGGACGCGGAAGTCGACGCGGCACTCGCACGCCTCCCCGGGTACGTCACCGGCACCATGCGCAGCACCGGCGTCCCCGGGATCTCCGTAGCCGTCGTCCACCGCGACAAGGTCGTCTACCTCAAGGGCTTCGGCGTCCGCCGCACCGGCGAGAGCGCCAAGGTCGACCCCGACACCGTCTTCCAGATCGCGTCGCTCTCCAAGCCGATCTCCTCCACCGTCGTGGCCGGCACCCTGAAGGACCCCGCCGATTGGGACCGCCGCGCCGAGCTCCCCGGGTTCGCGCTCAAGGACCCCTGGGTCACCGACCACGTCACCACCGCCGACCTGTTCTCCCACCGCAGCGGCCTCCCCGACCACGCGGGGGACCTGCTCGAAGACCTCGGCTACGACCAGGCGTACATCCTCGACCACCTGCGTCTGGAGCCCCTCTCCCCCTTCCGCGTGAGCTACGCCTACACCAACTTCGGTTTCACCGCGGCCGCCGAGGCCGTGGCCCGGCAACACGGTACGAGCTGGCAGAAGCTCGCCGCGGACACCCTCTTCAAGCCCGCCGGCATGACGCACACCAGCACCGAGTTCTCCGCCTTCGCGAACGCCCCCGACCACGCCGCCACCCACGTCAAGAATCCTGACGGCACCTGGTCCCCGCGCTACGTGCGCGACCCGGACGCCCAGGCCCCGGCCGGCGGGGTCAGTTCCACCGCCACCGACATGGCCCGCTGGCTGCGGCTCCAGCTGGCCGGCGGCACCCTCGACGGAAAGCGGATCGTCCCCGCGGACACCCTCGCCGTCACGCACCTGCCCCAGGTCCTGTCGCAGGCGCCGACCCCTCCCCTGAACCACACCGGCTTCTACGGCCTCGGCTGGAACGTCTCGTACGACGACGCGGGACGGCTGCGCCTGAGTCACTCCGGCGCCTTCGACCTCGGCGCCAACACGAACGTCACCATGCTCCCGCTGGAGCAGCTCGGCATCATCGTCCTCACCAACGGCGCCCCCGTCGGCGTCGCGGACGCCATCGCGGAGGACTTCTTCGACACCGCCGAGCACGGCGGGCCCACCACCGACTGGCTGCCCCTGTTCGCCGAGCTGTACGCCCAGGTCGACGACACCGGCCGCTCCACCACCGACTACGCCCACCCGCCCGCGGGCGCGGAGCCGGCCCGCGCCGACAGCGCGTACACCGGGACGTACGACAACCCGTACTACGGCAAGCTGACCGTCACGGCGAACGCCAGCGGCACGGGCCTCACCGTCGCCCTCGGCCCGAAGCCGATGCGCTTCCCGCTCACCCACTACGACGGCGACACCTTCAGCTACGTGACCGCCGGCGAGAACGCGGTGGGCCGCACGGGGGTCTTCTTCAAGGACGGCACGGTCCGCATCGAGTACCTGGACGGCGAGCACCTGGGCACCTTCACCAAGCAGTAGGCGCATAGCCTGGACCCGATGAGACGCAGAGCCCAGGCACCCCCCTCGCCCCTGCCCCAGGTCGCCGGCATCGACCCGGTCCGGCTCCGGCTGCCCGCCGACCCGGACGGGCGGTGGCCCGACCTGGGCGGCTACCTCACCGCGCGCTACGCCGGCACCCGCGGCGCCGAATCCATCGTCCACCTGCTGCACGCCGGGCGGGTGTTCGGCCCCGACGGGCAGGTCTTGGGTCCGCAGGACCCGTACGAGCCGGGCGCCTACCTCTGGTTCCACCGGGACATGGAGCCGGAGCCCGTGGTGCCGTTCCCGATCCGTGTCGTCCACCGGGACGCGCACCTGCTGGTCGTGGACAAGCCGCATTTCCTGGCGACCACCCCGCGCGGCAGCCACATCACGCAGACCGCCCTGGCCCGGCTCCGCACGGAGCTCGACCTGCCCGAGCTCAGCCCGGCGCACCGGCTGGACCGGCTGACCGCCGGACTGGTGATGTTCAGCATCCGCCCCGAGGACCGCGGCGCGTACCAACTGCTCTTCCAGGAACGGCGGGTGACCAAGAGGTACGAGGCCCTCGCCCGCCACGACCCGGCGATCGAACTCCCCCGGACGGTCCGCAGCCACATCGAGAAGACCCGCGGGGTGATCGCCGCGACCGAAGTCCCGGGCGCCGAACCGAACGCCGAGAGCTTGGTCGAACTCCTCGACACCAAGGGGGAACTGGGCCGCTACCGGTTGACCCCGCACACCGGGCGCACCCACCAGCTGCGGGTGCACATGAACGCCCTGGGCCTGCCGATCCTCGGCGATCCGGTGTACCCGCGGGTCACCGACCCGGCCCCGGACGACTACCGTCGCCCGCTCCAACTCCTCGCCCGTACCGTGTCGTTCACGGACCCGGTCACCGGCACCCCGCACCGCTTCGAGAGCGGCCTGACCCTCCGGGCCTGGGAAGACCCGCAGGCCTGGGAAACCGGGGACTGAGCCGCGGCCCGGCCGGTGGCGCGCTCCTGGGAGACCGGCCACCGGCCGGGCCGTTCCGGGTCGTGCCTAGCCGACCGAGCTGTAGGCCACGACGCCCCGCAGCAGCGCGTCGACGGCCTTGCGGGCGTTGCGCGCCACCGTGCTGCCACCCTGCGAGGACGGCGGGGCGGAGGACGCCGGGGCCGCAGCCGCGATCTGCCCCAGCACGTCGATGACCTGCTTGCACCAGCGCACGAAGTCACCGGCCGGCATCTGCGCCTCGCGCAGCACCTCGTCCAGGCTCTTGTCGGAGGCCCACTGGTACGCCGCCCACGCGAAGCCGAGGTCCGGCTCACGCTGGCCCACGCCCTCCGCCTGGTTGATGCGGTGCTCCTCCTCCAGCGCGTCGAGCCGGCCCCAGATCCGGACCATCTCACCCAGCGCCGCCTTCGCCGCGCCGCCCGGCACCTTCGGTGCCACCGCATCGTCGGACTGCCGCGCCTCGAACACCAACGCCGAGACGCACGCGGCCAGTTCGGCAGGGGTCAGGCCTTCCCAGACCCCTGCGCGCAGGCATTCGGACGCCAGCAGGTCCAGCTCCCCGTACAGCCGGGCGAGCCGCTTGCCGTGCACGGTGACCTCGTCCTCGCGCAGGTAGTCCAGCTCGGTGAGCAGCGCGTGGATCCGGTCGAAGGTGCGGGCGATGGTGTTCGTCCGGCCCTCGATGCGCCGCTCCAGCTGCTGAGTGTCCCGCTTGAGCCGGTGATAGCGCTCCGCCCAGCGGGCGTGGTCCTCGCGCTCGTCGCAGCCGTGGCAGGGGTGTGCCCGCAGCGCGGCGCGCAGCCGGGCGATCTCGCGGTCGTCGGCGGCAGCGGCCCGGCCGCGGCCCCGGCGTTCCGGCGCGATGTGCCCGGCCTTGGCGCGCAGTTGGGACGCCAGGTCGCGACGGGACTGGGGCGAGCGCGCGTTGAAGGTCTTGGGGATCCGCATCCGCTCGATGGCCTCGACCGGGACCGGGAAGTCGATGGCGGCGAGCCGCTTGACCTGCCGCTCCGCGGTCAGCACCAGCGGGCGCGGGCCCTCGGCGTACTCCTGGCCCCGGTGCCCGTGGACCCGCCCGGCCGGCACGCCCGGGTCCAGGACCAGCGCGAGCCCGGCGAACTTGCCGGTCGGCACGTGGATGATGTCGCCCGGCTTGAGCTTCTCCAACGAACCGGCGGCCTGGGCCCGGCGCTGGGCCGCGCCCTGCTTGGCCAGGTCCGTCTCACGGTCCTTGAGGTCGCGGCGCAGCTGTGCGTACTCCTCGAAGTCTCCGAGGTGGCAGGTCATGCCCTCCCGATAGCCTTCCAGGCCCTCCTCGTTGCGCTGCACCTGTCGGGAGATCCCGACGACCGAGCGGTCGGCCTGGAACTGCGCGAAGGAGGTCTCCAGCAGTTCGCGCGAGCGGTGCCGGCCGAACTGCTGGACCAGGTTCACGGCCATGTTGTACGAGGGCTTGAAGCTGGAGCGCAGCGGATACGTGCGGGTGCCGGCGAGCCCGGCGAGTGCCGCGGGGTCCATGCCGCGCTGCCAGAGCACCACGGAGTGGCCCTCCACGTCGATGCCGCGGCGCCCGGCCCGGCCGGTGAGCTGCGTGTACTCGCCGGGGGTGATGTCGGCGTGCTGCTCGCCGTTCCACTTGACCAGCTTCTCCAAGATCACCGTGCGCGCGGGCATGTTGATGCCCAGCGCCAGGGTCTCGGTGGCGAAGACGGCCTTGACGAGGCCGCGGACGAACAGCTCCTCCACGACCTCCTTGAAGGTGGGCAGCATCCCAGCGTGGTGCGCGGCGATGCCCCGCTCCAGGCCTTCCAGCCACTCGTAATACCCCAGGACGTGCAGGTCCTCGGCGGGGATGGAGGCGGTCCGCTCCTCGACGATCTCGCGCACCCTGAGGCGGGCGGAATCGTCGTTGAGCCGCAGGCCCGCGAACAGGCACTGTTGGACGGCGGCCTCGCAGCCGGCGCGGCTGAAGATGAAGTTGATCGCGGGCAGCAGCCCGTCGCCGTCGAGCCGGGCGATGACCTCGGGGCGGCTGGGCGTCCAGATCCGCCCGCGGGAGCGCCGCTCGCGCTCGCGGTCGGCCTCGCGGACCATCTTGCCGCGGCGCCGGTCCTTCGGGCTGTACGTGCGGGTGTTCTCCTCGCGCGCCATCCGCAGCAGGTCGGGGTTGACCTCGCGGCGCGCGGAGCCGCGGCCTCCGTGGTCGGACTCCTCCTCGAAGAGGTCGTAGATCCGGCGGCCGGCCATGACGTGCTGCCACAGCGGGACGGGCCGCTCCTCGGAGACGATCACTTCGGTGTCGCCGCGCACGGTGTCGAGCCAGTCGCCGAACTCCTCGGCGTTGGACACGGTGGCCGACAGGGACACCAGCGTGACCGACTCGGGGAGGTGGATGATCACTTCCTCCCAGACGGCTCCGCGGAACCGGTCGGAGAGGTAGTGCACCTCGTCCATCACGACGTACCCGAGGCCGAGCAGCGACTGCGAGCCCGCGTACAGCATGTTGCGGAGCACCTCGGTGGTCATCACGACCACGGGCGCCTCGGAGTTGACGCTGTTGTCGCCGGTGAGCAGGCCCACCTTGTCGGCGCCGTAGCGCTTGACGAGGTCGGCGTACTTCTGGTTCGACAGGGCCTTGATGGGCGTCGTGTAGAAACACTTGCGGCCCTGGCGTAGGGCCAGGTGCACGGCGAACTCGCCGACGATGGTCTTGCCCGAGCCGGTCGGGGCGGCGACCAGCACGCCTTTGCCGGCCTCCAGTGCCTTGCAGGCGTCGACCTGGTAGGAGTCCAGGTCGAATTCGTACATCTCCCGGAAGGGGGCCAGCGCGGAGGCCTCTTCGGCGGCGCGGATCCGGGCAGCGGCGTACCGCTCGGCGGGTGAGAGTTCTTCGGTCATCTTGCTGTCGAGCCTACCCGCCGCCCCTGACAACAGTCGCGATCTTTATCTACACCAGGAGGCGCAGGGCCGCCGGTATGCATTCGGCGGTCACGGGCAGCGGCCCCAGCGGTTCGCCGTCCGCGTAGGCGGTGATCCCGGCGGCCTCCAGCGTGATCTTCGCGGCCCGGTGGACGGTCACCTTCGGGTGGCTCAGGTGCGTCCCCTTGTACACCTGCGGGAAGACCTTGAGCAGGGTGGCGCGGCTGCAGTCGCCCACGACGACGACGTCGAAGAGCCCGTCGTCGGGGACGGCGTCGGCGCAGATGCGCATGCCGCCGCCGTACGAGGACCCGTTGCCGACGGCCACCAGCGTGGCCTCGGTCTCGATCACCGGGCCGTCGTCGAGGGTGATCCGGTACGGGAAGGGCCGGAAGGCGGCCAGCTCCGCGAGCATCGCCAGGTCGTACTTGAACCGGCCCGCCGGGAGCCTCATCCGGTTGCCGCGGTCGTTGACCCGCGAATCGAAGCCGGAGCACAGCACGGTCCCGTACCAGGCCCCGCCGCCGGCCCCGGCCCCTGCCGCGCCCACGGCTCCGGCTCCGGCTCCGGCTCCGGCTCCGGCTCCGGCCACCCGCCCGAGGTCGATCTCGCGGATCCGGCCCTCCTTGAGCGCCCCGGCGGCCAGCCGGCCCGCCCGCGCGGGATCCCGTACGGGCAGCCCCATGGCCCGCGCGAAGTCGTTCCCGGTCCCCACGGCGACCACCCCGAGCGGCACCGGCGTCCCCGCCAGCGCCTGGAGCGCCAGGGAGACCATGCCGTCGCCGCCGACGGCGATCACCGCCCCGGTGCCCCCGCGGACGGCGGTGCGCAGCCGGGCCAGTGCGTCCGCGGCATCGGCTCCCAGGACCGTCCGTACGCAGAACCCGGCGGCCCGGAGCGCGGAAGCGGCCGGCTGCGCGTCGTGCGCGCCCCGGCCGCGTCCCGCGGTGGGATTGACGAACAAGGTGATCTCAGCGCTCACCCGCCGGAATCTACCGGAGGGTGATCTCCGCGATCACCGCTCGGGGGCAGGCTTGCTTGCGGCGGTGGGGCCGGGGCGTGCCCGTCAGGTCGCGTCGTCGTAGCCGTTGATCTGGCGGCGGCCGCCGTCGGCCTGCTCGGGCAGGGCGGTCGGGGCCTGGACGGGCTCCATGTCGCCGATCGGCGCGGGCGTCAGGTCCAGCTCGGACGCCTCGTCGTCGTCGAGCAGCGCGTCGGGGTTGGCGCGGCTGCGCCTGCGGTCGTTGACCAGGCAGATCCCGAGCGCGATGAAGTAGAGGGCGACGATCGGCGCGGCCAGCGACATCATGGTCAGCGGGTCGCCGGTGGGCGTGGCGAACGCGGCGAAGATCGTGATGCCCAGCACCATGGCCCGCCACCAGCTCGCCAGCCGCTTCGCGGTGAGGACGCCGGTGAAGTTCAGCAGGATCAGCAGCAGCGGCAGCTCGAAGGCGAGGCCGAAGACGACGACCATGCGCGTCACCAGGTCGAGGTAGTCGTCGACCGGGAGCAGGTTGCGTGCGTTCTCGGGGGTGAATTCGAGGAGGATCGTCGCGGTCTGCGGCAGGAGCTTGTACGCGAGCACCCCACCGGCGGCGAACAGCGGTGCGCCGACGGCGACGAAGCCCATCGCGTAGCGCTTCTCGTGGTTGTGCAGGCCCGGGGCGACGAAGGCCCAGAGCTGGTAGAGCCACACCGGCGCCGAGAGCACCACACCGGCGGTGAGCGAGACCTTGAGGGCGATCGAGAACGGGGCGATGAGGCCGTTCACGGTCATGTCGGCGCAGGGCCTGCCGTTGCGCTGCGAGACCACCCCGTCGGTGCAGCCGACGGAGTCCAGCATCGGCTTCAGCATGAAGTCGATGAGGTTCTTGTAGTAGAAGGCCGCCACGATGGTGATCACGAGGATCGCCAGGACCGACTTCAGCAGGCGGTTTCTCAGCTCACGCAGGTGCTCGACAAGAGGCATCCGCCCTTCGGCGTCCTTGGCCTGCTTGCTTTGCTTCTCCTGCTTGCGGGCAGACTTGAGCAACCCACGTCCCTTGTCTCGTTGCAGATGACCGGCGTGATCGTGACCGCGGACCGGCGGCCGGGAGATCAGCCCTGGGTGGTGTGGTTCGGCTCGCTGACCGGACGGGAGCTGGTCACGTCACCGGGAGCGGCCTTGATGGTGCGCGGGGCGGCGGCCTGCTGCGGGGCCTGGTCGGCGACCGTGGCGGCGGTGGCGTTGTCCTCCGCCGCGCTCTCGGCCTTCATGGCCTTGGCCTCGCTCTTGAGGATGCGGGCCGACTTGCCGAGGGAGCGCGCCATGTCGGGGAGCTTCTTGGCACCGAACAGCAGGAAGATCACGGCGATGATCAGGAGGATCTCAAGAGGCTTCAGATTGCCGATCATGTCTGACTTCCTTCTCACCGGAACGGCTGGTTGTGTGACGGGCGGATCGGGCCGGGGACCCGAACCGCTCAGGAAAGGATCGTAACCCCCGGGGGTTAACGCCCGGCAATCCCCCGGGGTACCACGCCTTGCGCGCGGCTGCGACCGACGGTACGGGTCCCGGCCCGCACTTTCCATACGCGTGCGGGCCACGGGCCCGCCTCGCGCAAGCCCGCACACCCGCGGGTCACTGCCGGGCGCTCCCGCCCGCCCGCGCCAGGTCCGACGCCGCGCGCTCCAGGTCCACCGAGGCGTCCGTGATCCGCCGACCGGCCAGCTCGACCTGGCCGGCGAGCCGCCGCACCTGCACGGCGACCCGTACGGCGAGGACGGCGAGGACGGCGAGCCCGAGGAAACCCAGGGCGATTGCGAGCATCGGCCACAGCATGGGTCGAGCCTAGGCCACCTGGCGCCTCAGATGCTGCGCAGGGTGCTCACGCCGCCGCCCGTCAGCAGTTCCACGATGCGCTCGCCGGCCGGTTTGCGTACGGAGGCCCCGCACTCGGGGCAGGTGAACGAGTAGAACGTGGTCCGCCGGCTCCCGCCGATCACCAGCCGAAGGGCTGCGGCGTCCAGCTCGAAGCCGGCCCGACAGTCGGAACAGGCCGCCTTGAAGGAGACCGGCCCCACCACGGACGACCGTCCCGGCGACCCTGCGCCAGCATGCACACCCCGCGGCCCAGACATTGGCGACATCGCTCGGCGCTCCCCTCAGCCCATTCATTACAGACGGCACAGCTCCCGTAACGGCAAGGCCCGTACCCCACGGCCCCGCCGCGGCCCCTGGTCCAGCCGGTCCGGCCCCGTGCGCCGTCCCCGTCAGCCTTCTTCGCCGTACCCGGCGAGCGCCTCACGGGCCGCCTGCCGCGCACTGTCGGCCAGTGCCGCGGGCGCCACGATCCGGCCCTCGCGGCCCAGCCGCAGCGCGAGGCGGCGCAGCGAGGCCGGGTCCGGGCTGCGCAGCGTGATCCGCAGGCCGCCGTCCGACAGTTCCTCGGCGCTGTCGTGCGGGTAGTACTCGGCGACCCAGCGGCCGCCCGGCCCGACCTCGACCACGACCTCCGGGTCCTCGGCGGCCGGCTGGACGAGCCCCTCGGACAGGTCGCGCGGCTCGATGGCGGGCGGCTCGGCCCGCTCGTCCAGCAGCCGGATCTCGGCGACCCGGTCGAGACGGAAGGTGCGCCGGGCCTCGGAGAGGTGGCACCAGCCCTCCATGTACGTGTGGCCGACCGCGAAGAGCCGGATCGGGTCGACCTTGCGCTCGGTCAGCTCGTCCCGCGCCGGCGAGTAGTAGCGCAGCCACAGCCGGCGGCGCTCCGCGATGGCCCGGTCGACGTCGGCGAAGACACCGCCCTCGGCCTCGAAGGTGACCGACAGCCGGGAACTGGCCCCGGCCGCCTCGCCCGCGGCCGCCTCCAGCTTCGCGGTGGCCCGCAGCAGCGCGTCCCGGTCGCTCTCGCGCAGTCCCGGCAGGGTGGCCACGGCGCGGGCGGCGACCAGCAGCGCGGTCGCCTCGTCGGCGGCGAGGCGCAGGGGCTCGGCGGTGGACTCCCCCGACGCGTCGGGATTGCGCCACCAGATCCGCTCCCCGTCGGTGTCGATGTCGAGCAGGTCGCCGCCGCGGAAGCTGGTCCCGCACATGGGCAGCACGTCGAGGTCCGAGATCAGCTCGTCCTCGGTGATCCCGAAAGCGCGGGCGACGTCCGCGACGTGCGCCCCGGGGCGCTCGCGCAGGTAGGTCACCAGGGACAGCATCCGGCGGGTCTGGTCGATGGCGTTGGCAGCCATGCTGGTACGTCTCCCCCTCAGGGCACGTCTTGCGGACGGTGCGGTTGTGCGGTGGTTGCGGATCGTGCGGCGGTCCCGGGCTGTCGGTACCGGCGGCCCGCCCGACCCGGTCTGCCCGGTCTGCCCGGCCCGGTGCGCCGGGCCGCCCTCAGCCCTTGGCCACGGCGCGCAGCCGGTCCACGACGTCCGCCCGCAGGTCGGCGGGTTCCACGACCACTACGTCCGGCCCGAACTCGACCAGCCAGGCGTCCAGCCCGTGCCCGTAGGGGATTTCCAGCTCGTCCCAGCCGTCCCCGCCCTCGCGCACGGCGGTGGCCTTGGCCCGCAGCGGGTACCCGGCGCCGGCCCGCAGCCGGATCAGGGCGGAGCGGTCCGCGCTCTCCCCGGCCCAACTCGCCACGGTCTCCCGCACGGTGACCACGTCCGGGACCTCGGCGGTGTACTTGGCCGCCCGGGAGCGGACCTTGCCGGTGATCCGGGAGAGCCGGAACACGCGCTCCGCCCCGCGGTCGCGGTCGTAGCCGGCCAGGTACCAGTGGCCGCGCCAGCACTCCAGCGCCCACGGCTCCACCTGGCGGGTCTCGGGGCGCGCGGCGGTGGACTTGCGGTAGTCGAAGACCACCGGCCGGCGGTCGCGGCAGGCCAGCATCAGCGGTTCGAAGGCAGCCTCGTGGACCGGGATGCGCGGCTCGATGGCGCTGTGCTGGCCCTCGTACGGGTCCCCCGCCTCCGGCATCCCGCCCGCGCGCAGCTTCTGCAGGGCGCCGCTGGCGGCTCCCGCGAGGCGGGCCTGTTGCCAGACCTTGGCCGCGAGCCCCAGGGCGGCGGCCTCCTCGGCGTCGAGGGACACGGGCGGCAGCCGGTTGCTGTCACGGCGGGCGAGGTAGCCGGTTTCGCCCTCCAGGTTCTCCACCGTCTCAATGACCAGGCCGAGTTCACGCAGATCGTCCTTGTCCCGCTCGAACATGCGGTTGAACGATTCGTCGTTGCCGGCTTCCATGTACGCCTCGATGGAGCCGCGCAGCTCACGCTTGCTCAGTGGCCGACGGGTCCCCAGCAGACACAGCGCCAGATTCATCAGCCGCTCGGCCTTGGCAATCGCCATCGACGCCCTTCCGCCCTTCTCCGCTTACACGTTGCACGCAACGCACGACACACGACACGCCCGGGCGCACGAGGCGCACGTCCGTGACCGTTGACCGTACCGCCCCGGCGGGCCCCGGCAAAAGCGAGGGCCCCCGCCTGACGGCGGGGGCCCCATTACCTGTCACGAGTCGTCGGATCAGACGCCCATCAGGTCGCAGACGAAGATCAGCGTCTCGCCCGGCTTGATGGCGCCGCCGGCGCCGCGGTCGCCGTACGCGAGGTGCGCCGGGATGACCAGCTTGCGGCGGCCGCCGACCTTCATCCCCTGGATGCCCTGGTCCCAGCCCGGGATGACCTGGCCGATGCCCAGGATGAACTGCAGCGGGGTGCCGCGGTTCCAGGAGGCGTCGAACTCCTCGCCGGTGGAATAGGCCACGCCCACGTAGTGGACGGAGACCTTCTTGCCGGCCTCGGCCTCGGCGCCGTCACCCTCCCAGACTTCCTCGATGACGAGGTCGGCCGGAACCGGGAAGTCGGGGAAGTCGATCTCGGGCTTGCTGAGCTGGTCGCTCACGGAACTGCTCCTCATAACTGAATCAGGTCAACTGGGACAGTCTTACATCACGGCGAGGATGTCGAGGCTGAAGACCAGCGTCGAGTTCGCCGGGATGGTGCCCGTCTCCTTGTCGCCGAAGCCCTGGTCCGGCGGGATGACGAGCAGGATGCGGCTGTTGACCTTCTTGCCGATCAGGCCGTCCTTGAGGCCCTTGACCGAGAGCTGGTCCATCGGCCAGGTCACCGTCTGGTCCGTGGCGTACGTGCTTTCGAAGGTCTTGTCGTCCTTCCACGTCTTGCCGTTGAACTTGACGATGACGCTGTCGGTGTCCTTGACGGCCGGGCCGTCACCCTCCAGCACGTAGTTCGAGACCAGCTTGGCCGGCGGCGCGGTGTCCTTCGGAACGGTCACGGAGACTTCCTTGCCGTCCGTGTTCGTACCGATCTTCGGCAGGTCCTTGTTGTCCTGCGCGACCTCCTTGCCCGTGGCCGAGGCCGGGACCGAGGTGCCCTTGACGATGTCCACGACGAAGACCAGCGTGGCGTTCGGCTTGATCTTGTCGCCGGAGCCCTTGTCGCCGTAACCGAGGTCCGGCGGGATCACCAGCTCAAGGCGGCTTCCGACCTTCTTGCCCTCAAGGCCCTGGTCCCAGCCCTTGATGACCATTCCGGCACCGATGGTCACGTCGAACGGCTTGCCCTTGCCGAAGCTCTGGTCGAACGGCTCCTTGCCGTCCCACACCTGGCCGTAGTAGTTGACCTGGGCGACATCGCCCTTCTTCAGCACCGGGCCGTTGCCCTCGCTGACGGTCACCACCTTCAGCTGCTTCGGCGGGTCGCCCTTGCCCGTGGACAGGGTCGGGGTCTCACCGAACTTGGCACCCTTGGTGATCGCGGGCGCCCCGTTCGTCATCTGGGCGGAGTCGGAGCCGCTGTCGCCACAGGCTGCTGTCGACAGCAGCAGAAGGGGTACGACAAGCAGGCCGGCAAGTCGGCGCACGTGTTCCTCAGATCTCAGACGGCACGGTCGTCGCCACTCTAAGGCGTGCGCCGGGCCCCGTACGAGATCCGTACGGGGCCCGGCCAAGATCAGCACGATGTCACATCCCGGCGATCAGCTTCTCCACCCGGTCGTCCACCGACCGGAACGGGTCCTTGCACAGCACGGTCCGCTGCGCCTGGTCGTTCAGCTTCAGGTGCACCCAGTCGACCGTGAAGTCCCGCCGCTGCTCCTGCGCCCGGCGGATGAAGTCGCCGCGCAGCCGCGCCCTCGTGGTCTGCGGAGGAACCGACTTGCCCTCGAAGATCTTGAGGTCGTTGCAGATCCGCGCCGCCTGCCCCTTGCGCTCCAGCAGGTAGTACAGCCCGCGCCGGCGGTGGATGTCGTGGTAGGCGAGGTCTATCTGAGCCACCCGCGGATTCGACATGGTCATGCCGTGCTTGGCCCGGTACCGCTCGATCAGCTGGTACTTCATGACCCAGTCGATCTCGGTCCCGATCCGGTCCAGGTCCTCCGCCTCGATCGCGTCGAGGGTGCGGCCCCACAACTCCAGCACCTGGTCCACCGTGCCGGTACGGATGCCCCGGCGCTCGGCGAAGTCCACCGCCTTGTCGTAGTACTCGCGCTGGATCTCCAGCGCCGAGGCCTCGCGGCCGCTCGCCAGACGCACCTTGCGCTGGCCGGTGATGTCGTGGCTGACCTCGCGGATCGCCCGGATCGGGTTCTCCAGGGTCAGGTCCCGCATCACCGTCCCCGCCTCGATCATGCGCAGCACCAGATCGGTGGCCCCGACCTTGAGCAGCATGGTCGTCTCGGACATGTTCGAGTCCCCGACGATCACGTGCAGGCGGCGGTAGCGCTCGGCGTCCGCGTGCGGTTCGTCCCGGGTGTTGATGATCGGCCGGGACCGGGTCGTCGCGGAGCTGACGCCCTCCCAGATGTGCTCGGCCCGCTGGCTCACGCAGTAGACCGCACCCCGGGGGGTCTGCAGCACCTTGCCCGCGCCGCAGATCAGCTGCCGCGTGACGAGGAACGGAATGAGGATGTCCGCCAGGCGGGAGAATTCTCCGTGCCGGGCCACGAGATAGTTCTCGTGGCATCCGTACGAGTTGCCGGCCGAGTCGGTGTTGTTCTTGAAGAGATAGACGTCGCCCGCGATTCCCTCCTCGTGCAGGCGGCGTTCGGCATCGACGAGCAGGCCTTCGAGAATGCGCTCGCCCGCCTTGTCGTGCGTGACGAGTTCCGTCACGTTGTCGCATTCGGGAGTTGCATATTCCGGATGCGAACCCACGTCGAGGTACAGACGGGCGCCGTTCCGCAGGAAGACATTGCTGCTGCGGCCCCATGACACAACACGGCGGAAGAGGTAGCGCGCCACTTCGTCAGGAGACAGTCGGCGCTGTCCCCTGAACGTGCACGTGACGCCGTACTCGTTCTCCAGCCCGAAAATGCGGCGGTCCATGACTGAACATTACGCCTTCTGCACTGTTCTGAAACCGGGTTCGTGAACGCCGTTTCGATCAGTTGCCGACGAGCCGCTCCGCCGCGCCCCCCGCAGGGCCCTCCAGCGCACCGCCGACCACGCCTTCCGGCGCAGCCGACGCAGAGCCCGTCACCGTACGGGTCCGGCCCGGAGCAGCCAGGACGCGCTGAGTGAGCGTCAGCACCACCAGGGCCGCGGCCCCGGCCGCACACGCCACCCCGAACCCGGCCGCCGTACTGCCCAGTTCCACCGCCGGACCCGCCACCGCCGTACCGACGGCCGCACCCACCCCGAAGAAGGTCACCAGCCAGGAGAACGCCTCCGTCACCGTGCCCGCCGGAGCGTGCCGGTCCACCACGATGAACGCACAGGCGATCGTCGGCGCCAGGAACACCCCGGCCAGGGCCGTCAGCGCCGTCATCGCCACCGGACCGGGCGTCAGCAACAGCGGCAGGTAACCCAGCGCCAGCATCGCCACCAACCCCCGCAGCCGACGCTCCGGCGCCCCGCCCCACTGCCGCGCCCCGTAGACCACTCCGCCGACCAGGGCGCCCAGCCCGAGGGCCGCCATCATCCAGCCGTAGACCGCCTGACCGCCGTGACCGTCCGAATAGGCGATGCCCGCCACCGTGATCGAGCCCAGGGCGCAGCCCACGAAGAAGAACGCACCCAGCAGCGCCATCAGCCCCCGCGAGCGCAGCGCGCCCAGCCAGTGGGCCTCGCGCGGCTCCGAGCGCCAAGTGCGCGACGGCTCGCTCAGCACGACCGACAGGGCACCCAGGACGCCCAGCGCATTGATCACCAGGAGGGCGCCGGACGGGCTCCACAGCGCGACGCACACCGTCACGATCAGCGGGCCGACGGTGTACATGATCTCCTGAGCCACCGCGTCCAGCGCGTACGCGGCGTGGACCCGCTCCTCGCGGCCGCCCAGCACACCGGGCCACAGCGCCCGCAGGCCGCCCTCCAGCGGCGGCGAGAAGAACCCGGAGACGACGACCGCGCCGTAAGCGGCAGCGGCCGACCCCGTACCCGCCAGCGCCAGCCACGCCATGCCGAGCGCGGAAGCCACCGCGGCGGGCAACTGGACCCGGGGCTGCCCGTACAGGTCCACCGCGCGGCCGAGCAGCGGCTGCCCCACCGCGTTGGCGAAGCCGTACACGGCGGCCAGCGCGCCCGCGAGGCTGTAGCTGCCGCCCCCGGCCCGCACGAACAGCACGATCGCGATCGCCGCGGTGGCGTTCGGCAGCCGGCCGACCAGCGTGCCCGCCAGCAGCCGTGCGGCGTGCCGGGTCCTGAGCAGCTCCGCGTAACCCGCGGCCATGTCCGCCCCTTTCTGCCCGGACCCTGCCGGAGTAATACGTATAACGAAGACAGTTATACGTACCATGGCCGAAGCCTGCCGGTCCAACCCGCGGACCACCCGCACCCTCGCCGACCTCGCATTCCAGGAGAACCGTGTGACGAGACCCACCAGCCGGGACGTGGCCACCGCCGCCGGGGTCTCCCAGGCCACCGTCTCCCTCGTCCTCGGCGACAAATGGCGCGGCCGCGTCTCCGAACGCACCGCCGACCTCGTCCGCGAAGCCGCCACCACCCTCGGCTACCGCCCCAACCTCGCCGCCCGCAACCTCCGCCTCGGCAGCACCCGCACCGCCCTCCTCGTCGTCCCCGCCCTCACCAACGAGTTCTTCGCCCGCGTCTACACCGGCGCCGCCCGCATCGCCGCCGAACACGGCTTCGGCGTCGTCCTCTACCCCTCCCCCGACGGCACCGGCCCCGCCCGAAACCCCTTCGCCTCCGCCCGCGCGGCCCTCGACGGAGTCATCGCCTCCTCCATGGCCGCCCGAGCCCTCGACGCCATCGGCGACGCCGGACTCCCCCTCGTCATGCTCGACAGCGACCCCACCGCCGGACACGCCGCCGCCCACGTCAACCTCGCCATGGCCGACGGCATGCGCCAAACCACCGAACACCTCCTGGCACTGGGCCACCGCCGCTTCCTCCACCTCGCCTCGGCCGTCGACTCCTGGACGTTCGACATCCGCGCCGAAGCCCTGGCCGCCCTCCTGAGGCCCCACGCCGAGCTGCGCACCGTACGGGCCCCCCTCACCGTCGCCGACGCCCGTACGGCCGTGGAGGCCGCCCTGACCGCCCCCGAGGGCCGACCCACCGCCATCGTGTGCGACGACGACATCCTCGCCGCCGGCGCCTGCAAGGCCGCCCGCCGCCTCGGCCTGCGCGTCCCCGACGACCTCTCCGTCACCGGCATCGACGACCTCGCCCTCGCCACCGCCGTCGAACCCGAGCTCACCACCGTCCGCCTGCCCGCCGAACGCGTCGGCGAACAGGGCATGACCGCCCTCCTCGCCGTCCTCGACGGCACCCCCTGGACCGCCCCCGACATCCCGGTCGAACTGATCGTCCGCGCCTCCTCCGGACCGGCACCCACCGGCCCCTGAAAAACGAACGGCGCCCCCGGCCCGAAGGCCGGGGGCGCCACCGCGCCCGGATCCCTACTCGGAATCGTCCTCGGGAGCCTCGTCGTTCGAGACCGCGTCAGCCTGCGCCGCCGCCGGAACGTCCGCCTCCAGCAGCCGCGACAGCTGCCGGCCCCGGATCCGCTTGAACTTCCGCTGCTGCGACCGCGTCCGGTCCAGCACCGCAACCTCCAGCCGCTCCGCCGGAATCGTCTTGTCCGCACCGCTCGCCTGGCTGGACAGCGCCTGCACCGCCAGCTTCAGCGCCTCGGACAGGGTCATCCCGTCCTGGTGCCGCTGGTCCAGATAGGTGCTGATCTGCTCGGCGTTGCCGCCGACCGCGACCGAGCCGTGCTCGTCCACGATCGAACCGTCGTGCGGCAGCCGGTAGATCTGGTCACCCGCCGCGGTCGCACCGACCTCGGCCACGACCAGCTCCACCTCGTACGGCTTCTCACCGGCACTGGAGAAGATCGTGCCGAGCGTCTGCGCGTAGACGTTCGCCAGCCCACGGGCCGTCACATCGTCACGGTCGTAGGTGTATCCGCGCAGATCGGCATAGCGCACGCCGCCGATCCGCAGGTTCTCGTACTCGTTGTACTTGCCGGCGGCCGCGAAGCCGATCCGGTCGTAGATCTCGCTGAACTTGTGCAGCGCGCGGGACGGGTTCTCGCCGACGAACACGATGCCGTCGGCGTACTGCAGCACGACAAGGCTGCGACCGCGGGCGATGCCCTTCCGGGCGTATTCCGCCCGGTCGGCCATGGCCTGCTGGGGTGACACATAGAACGGAGTCGACACCGGTTGTCCGTCCCTTTCTTCTGGGCGACGAGAGGAGTGGTCAGAGCAGGGCGGCGCGCGGACCGTCGGGCTGCTCCAGGCGACGGTTGGTGACCGTACGGGCGAGCTCCTGCGACTCGTCGTCGCTGAGCCTGCGGAATCCCTCGTCCGTGATGACGGTGACGATCGGATAGATGTGGCGGTACAGGTCCGGACCACCGGTCGCCGAGTCGTCGTCGGCGGCGTCGTACAGGGCCTGTACGACGAGGGTGGTGGCCTGCTCCTCCGTCAGATCGGGGCGGTACAGCTTCTTCATGGAGCCCCGGGCGAAGATGGAACCGGACCCGGTGGCGGCGTACCCGTGCTCCTCGGAGCGGCCGCCGGTCACGTCGTAGGAGAAGATCCGGCCCTTCTCCTTGGCCTCGTCGTACCCCGCGAACAGCGGTACGACCGCCAGCCCCTGCATCGCCATCCCCAGATTGCTCCGGATCATGGTCGACAGCCGGTTGGCCTTGCCCTCCAGGGAGAGCGTCGCGCCCTCCACCTTCTCGAAGTGCTCCAGCTCCAGCTGGAACAGCTTCACCATCTCCACGGCCAGGCCGGCCGTACCGGCGATGCCGACCGCGGAGTACTCGTCGGCCGGGAACACCTTCTCGATGTCCCGCTGCGCGATCATGTTCCCCATGGTCGCCCGCCGGTCACCGGCGAGCACGACCCCGCCGGGGAAGGTGGCGGCGACGATCGTCGTCCCGTGCGGCGCCTCGACGACCCCCTCGGGCAGCTTCCGGTTCCCCGGCAGCATCTCGGGCGAGTGCGCCCCGAGGAAGTCCATGAAGGACGAAGACCCCGGCGTCAGGAAGGCTGCCGGTAGACGCCCTGTGCTACGAGTGTTGGGTTCCACAGGTTTCCTTCCACGTAAGCGGCTGCACGCCTTATGACGTCCGGCCGATCCTTGAACTGCCCCAGTGCTGCGTGACAGCTGAAGCACAGTACGCCTCGGACCTTACCCGTCTGATGATCGTGATCCACGTGCTCTGCCGGACCCTGTTGGCAGATGACGCGGACACCGCCCTGGGCCACGATCATCTCGTCGCGCTCCGCCTCGGTGATGCCGTAAGCCCGCTTGAGGTGGCCCGCCCGCCCTTGGACGGCCCGGCAGGCCTTGCAGCGGGTGGATACCCCGTCAGATGCCGGGCGTTCTTGTGCCATTCACCGTGCGGCTCGACCTCGCCGCACTGCCGACAGAGCTTCCACCCTGCCGGCACCTCGACATGCTCCTTGACGACCTTGCCTTTGGCGGCCTGGCGGCGCCGGTAGTGCCGAGCACTGTATGCAGCCACACATGCGCGACAACTGGGCTGGAGCCCGTCACTGCGATTGAGATCCGAGGCGAATCCGCTCAGTGGCAGGTCACGAGCACACCCTCGACACCACTTCGTTCCATTGGACATGGAGCACACACCGGCGGATTCGCCTTAGATTCGAAGGTTATTCGCCGCCTTTTTGGACGAAACTCCGAACGAAGTCCTCGGCATTCTCCTCAAGTACATCGTCGATCTCGTCAAGAACCGAGTCGACGTCGTCGGAGAGCTTTTCCTGTCGTTCCTTGAGGTCCGACTGTGCCTCCGCGGCCTGCTCCTCGACCTCCTCGGTCGAGCGAGTCGCCTTCTGCTGTCCGCCGCCGGTGTCCTTGGTCGCCATGTCTACCTCACCCCGCTCGGTTCGCGCGCTCATGTCGAGAGACCCCGGGATCGGGATCTCTCAAGATCAGACCCTACGTCGGACCCTACAAGGAGGGTCCGGCATTCGTCCCCGCACTTTCATAAAGTGCGGCTTCTTTCATGATTCCCGGAACGGTGACTTTTCAGCCCTCAGTTTCCGCTCAGTACGCGCACCAGGTCCTCCGCCGTGCGGCAGCGGTCCAAGAGCTCCTTCACGTGCTTGCGGGTACCCCGCAGGGGTTCCAGCGTCGGGACCCGCTGGAGGGAGTCGCGGCCCGGGAGGTCGAAGATCACCGAGTCCCACGAGGCCGCGGCCACGTCGTCCGCGTACTGCTCCAGGCACCGGCCCCGGAAGTACGCCCGGGTGTCCTCCGGCGGCTTGCCCTGGGCGCGCTCGACCGCCGTCTCCTCCACCAGCCGCTTCATCTTGCCGCGGGCCACCAGGCGGTTGTAGAGGCCCTTCTCGGGCCGTACGTCCGCGTACTGGAGGTCCACCAGGTGGAGCCGGGCGGCGTCCCAGCCGAGCCCGTCCCGCCTCCGGTAGCCCTCCAGGATCTCGCGCTTCGCGATCCAGTCCAGCTCTCCCGACAGGCTCATCGGATCGCTCTCCAGCCGGCCCAGCACGTCCTCCCAGCGGGCCAGCACGTCCTTGGTCTGCTCGTCCGCGTCGGAGCCGAAACGCTCGTCCACGTACTTCCTGGCCAGCTCGAAGTACTCCATCTGGAGTTGTACGGCGGTCAGGGTGCGGCCGCTGCGCAGCGTGATCAGGTGCCGGAGGTCGGGGTCGTGGGAGACCTGGTGCAGGGTGCGCACGGGCTGGTCCACGGCCAGGTCGACGTTGATGAAGGAGTCCTCGATCATCGAGAGGACGAGGGCGGTGGTGCCGAGCTTGAGGTAGGTGGAGATCTCGGAGAGGTTGGCATCGCCGATGATCACGTGGAGGCGGCGGTACTTCTCCGCGTCGGAGTGCGGCTCGTCGCGCGTGTTGATGATGGGGCGCTTGAGCGTGGTCTCCAGGCCGACCTCGACCTCGAAGTAGTCCGCGCGCTGACTGATCTGGAAGCCGTGCTCGCGGCCGTCCTGGCCGATGCCGACGCGGCCGGCGCCGGTGACGACCTGGCGGGAGACGAAGAAGGGGGTCAGGTGGCGCACGATCTCCGAGAAGGGGGTCTCCCGCTTCATCAGGTAGTTCTCGTGCGTGCCGTAGGAGGCGCCCTTGTTGTCGGTGTTGTTCTTGTAGAGGTGGATGGGCTGGGCTCCGGGGAGCTGGGCCGCCCGTACGGCCGCCTCGGCCATGATCCGCTCGCCGGCCTTGTCCCAGAGGACGGCGTCGAGCGGGTTGGTGATCTCCGGGGAGCTGTATTCGGGGTGCGCGTGGTCGACGTAGAGCCGTGCGCCGTTGGTGAGGATGACGTTGGCGAGGCCGATGTCCTCGTCGGTGAGCTGGCTGTTGTCCGCGGCCTCGCGGGCGAGGTCGAAGCCCCGGGCGTCCCGCAGCGGATTCTCCTCCTCGAAGTCCCAGCGGGCGCGTCGCGCCCGGTGCATCGCCGCCGCGTAGGCGTTGACGATCTGGGACGAGGTGAGCATGGCATTGGCGTTCGGGTGCCCCGGGACGGAGATCCCGTACTCCGTCTCGATTCCCATTACTCGCCGTACGGTCATGCGGCCCTCCTTGCCCGGCGGCGCTCCCGTTCGGGAGCGGCGCTCAAGTACCGCTGGTGCTCCGGTGCGTGTGCGGTGCCCGTCCCCGCACTGCGCGACCGGCGGTACGGAAGAGCCTAGAACCACTCCGCGCTGGTGGGGAGATCATTTCAGTCATTGACTTCACCCCGTCACCGGCTGAAAAGAACGGTCGGTAAAGCAGTCGGCTGCGGGTGCCCGGTGAGGGCATCCGCAGCCGCCCTGTTCGATCAGAGGTACTGACCGGTGTTTGCCACCGTGTCGATGGAGCGTCCGGTGTCCGCGCCCTGCTTTCCGGTGACGAGGGTGCGGATGAATACGATCCGCTCGCCCTTCTTGCCGGAGATCCGGGCCCAGTCGTCCGGGTTGGTGGTGTTGGGCAGGTCCTCGTTCTCCTTGAACTCGTCCACGCAAGCCTGGAGGAGGTGGGAGACGCGCAGGCCCTTCTGGTTGTGCTCCAGGAAGGCCTTGATGGCCATCTTCTTCGCCCGGTCCACGATGTTCTGGATCATGGCGCCGGAGTTGAAGTCCTTGAAGTACAGGACTTCCTTGTCGCCGTTGGCGTACGTGACCTCAAGGAAGCGGTTTTCCTCGGTTTCGGCGTACATCTGCTCGACGACGGTCTGGATCATGCTGTGGACGGCGACCTCGGGCGAGCCGGAGTGCTCGGAGAGGTCGTCGCTGTGGAGCGGCAGCGAGGCCTTGAGGTACTTCGCGAAGATGTCCCTCGCCGCTTCGGCGTCGGGGCGCTCGATCTTGATCTTCACGTCGAGTCGGCCGGGGCGCAGGATGGCCGGGTCGATCATGTCCTCGCGGTTGGAGGCGCCGATGACGATGACGTTCTCCAGGCCTTCCACGCCGTCGATCTCGGCGAGCAGCTGGGGGACGATCGTGTTCTCGACGTCCGAGCTGACTCCGGATCCGCGGGTGCGGAAGAGGGATTCCATCTCGTCGAAGAAGACGATGACGGGGGTGCCCTCGCTCGCCTTCTCCCGGGCACGTTGGAAGACGAGGCGGATGTGCCGCTCGGTCTCGCCGACGTACTTGTTGAGGAGTTCGGGGCCCTTGATGTTCAGGAAGTAGGACTTCCCGGCGGGCTGGCCGGTCACCTCGGCGACCTTCTTGGCAAGGGAGTTGGCCACGGCCTTGGCGATGAGCGTCTTGCCGCAGCCGGGGGGGCCGTACAGCAGGATGCCCTTCGGGGGCCGCAGTTCGTGCTCCTTGAAGAGGTCCGGGTAGAGGTACGGGAGCTCGACGGCGTCGCGGATCAGCTCGATCTGGTCGCCCAGGCCGCCGATCTTGTCGTAGTCGATGTCCGGGACCTCTTCGAGGACGAGTTCCTCGACCTCGCTCTTGGGGACGACCTCGTAGACGTAGCCGGAGCGGGGTTCGAGCAGCAGGGCGTCGCCGGGGCGGATGGTGATGTCCAGGAGCGGCTCGGCGAGCCTCACCACCCTTTCCTCGTCGGTGTGCCCGACCACCAGGGCGCGCTCGCCGTCCTCAAGGATCTCCTTGAGGGTGACGATGTCCCCGGCCCGTTCGAACTCCATGGCCTCGACCACGTTGAGGGCCTCGTTGAGCATGACCTCCTGGCCGCGCCGGAGGTCTTCCGGTTCGACGCTGGGGCTAACGTTCACGCGGAGCTTGCGGCCCCCCGTGAAGATGTCGACGGTGCCGTCTTCGTTCGCCTGAAGGAAGACACCGAAGCCGGCCGGGGGCTGCGCGAGCCGGTCGACTTCCTCCTTGAGGGCGATGATCTGGTCGCGGGCCTCACGGAGCGTATTTGCCAGTCGCTCGTTTTGCGCGGAGACGCCGGCCAGGTTTGTCTGGAGCTCGACGATCCGCTCTTCGAGAATCCTCGTGTGTCGCGGAGAGTCGGCGAGCTTACGTCGCAGGACGGCGATTTCCTGCTCTAGATAGGCAACCTGACCGGCGGGGTCCTCAGACCCTCGCCCCGGCCGGATGCCGCGGTTGATGTCGTCGTCGTGGGCTGCCACGGTCCTCACCTCCTCCAAGGGGAGCTGGACGCTTCCTGACCCTACCTGGGCTGGTGGTGATTGAAACCCCTAGATCACAAAGACGGTAGAGGCGTGTCCGATCTTCACCCTTGCGTACTCCCTCACGCCAAGGAAATACCCACCCATCAACATCGGAAAGCGGCCGGTTGTAAGGTCGAACTGTTCAACACCCGTCAGGGCTCGCGCGACTTGCCGCGACTTGTGGCGGAAACGGATCACTGAGCGCAGGGAACGGCAGGAGATATGACCGTGCAGCAGGAGGCTCCCACGGGTGGTGCCGGGCAGGCCGGAGAGCCGCTTGAGGTCTGGATCGACCAGGACCTCTGCACCGGCGACGGGATCTGCGTGCAGTACGCGCCGGAGGTGTTCGAGCTGGACATCGATGGTCTGGCGTACGTGAAGAGCCCGCAGGACGAGCTCCTGGTGGACGCGGGGGCGACGACTCCGGTTCCTCTGACGCTGCTGCAGGACGTGGTGGACTCGGCGAAGGAATGCCCGGGTGACTGCATCCACGTAAGGCGCGTTTCGGACAGGGTCGAGGTCTACGGCCCCGACGCGGAGTGATGGTTCAAACACTCCTGGCGTCTGAGTTCGTCAGCTCCTGGCGGAATTTTCCGCCGCTCCAGCGCCACTTGGCGAGCTGTTTCACGTCGGGGCTGTAGCGGGGCACCTGGGGCGAGGAGTAACCGAGGAGACTGGCGGTGACGACTCCGTCGCGGACGGCGAGGTCGGTGGCGGTCTGCTTCTTCCCGGCCTCAAGCAGGGTGGCCACGATCCTGGGTGCGGCGCCGGGGGTCTTGTCCTGGGCGAGTACGTAGATCGTGTGGGGCGGGGTGCCGGAGCCTGCGTCGCAGCGGACGGCGGCCACGGTCTCGGGCCGGCCGTCGCCGTCGAGGTCGCCCTGGGCGGTGGCCGTGACGGCCACGGGGAAGCCCTTGCAGTCCAGTGGGTACGTGACCCCGGCGGGGTCGGGTGCGGGCACTGCGGGGGCTTCGGGGGCTGTGGCGGGCCGGGGGCCGCTCGCGGGGGCCGCGGAGGGGCCGGTGGCGGACGCTTCCGGCTGGATGAGTCCCGCGGCGGCGATGACGGCGGCCATGGCGGTGGCCGTGGCGAGCCAGTGGAGGGGCCCGGCGCTGCTGTGGGCCAGGGTTTCCAGTGTCGGCGTCAGCTCGGCGGGGCGGTGCGGCACGCGGGGTGTCTCCTGTGCGAACGGTGACGGGGAGCCAGCATCGTGCCACACCTCACACCGGGGTGGAACGGCCGGGTCCGTGTCGGCCGGGCCCGGTACGGGTGACAACGAAAAGGCGCTGTGGCGCAGTTCCCGGGTCGTTCGGGGAACTGCGCCACAGCGCCTTGGTGTTGGGTCGGCCGGGCGGCCTCTCCGGTGTCTAGGCGGAGCGGTCGCTGCCGGGGCCGTCGTAGTCCTCGCCGTAGGCGCCCTTGGCGGGGCGGCGGCGGCGCATGGGGGGCTCGACGCCGTCGGCGAGGCGGCGGGCGGTGACGAGGAAGCCGGTGTGGCCGATCATCCGGTGGTCCGGTCGGACGGCGAGGCCCTCGACGTGCCAGTTGCGGATCATCGATTCCCAGGGCTGCGGTTCGGCGAAGCAGCCGATCTCGCGGATGGACTCGACCGTCTTGGAGAGCTGGGTGGTGGTGGCCACGTAGCAGCACAGGATGCCGCCGGGGACCAGGGCCTTGGAGACGGCATCCAGGCATTCCCAGGGGGCGAGCATGTCGAGGATCACGCGGTCGACGTCGGTGTCGGACAGGTTGTCCTGGAGGTCGCCGACGGTCAGCTGCCACGCGGGGTGGGGGCCGCCGAAGTAGCGCTCGACGTTGGCGGTCGCGATCTCGGCGAAGTCCGCGCGGCGCTCGTAGCTGTGGAGCATGCCCTGGTCGCCGATGGCGCGCAGCAGGAAGCTGCTCAGGGAGCCGGAGCCCACGCCCGCCTCCACGACGCGGGCGCCGGGGAAGATGTCGGCGAAGGCCAGGATCTGGCCGGCGTCCTTGGGGTAGACCACGGCGGCACCGCGGGGCATGGACAGGACATAGTCGGGGAGCAGGGGGCGCAGCGCGAGGTACGCGACGTTCCCCGTGGTACGGACAACACTGCCCTCGGGGGAGCCGATCAGCTCGTCGTGGGGGAAGGAACCCTTGTGGGTGTGGAAATTCTTCCCTGCTTCGAGCGTGAACGTGTAGTGGCGGCCCTTGGGGTCGGTGAGCTGAACCTGGTCCCCGACCTCGAAGGGCCCGCGTCGGCGGGCGGCACCGGTCGGTTCGGACATGTGACCAGTGTATTGGCTTCAGGACTGGGGCCGCGCCATGGCTTTCACGAAGGCCTTCTCGACGTCGAGGGTGGACAGGACGCCGTAGATCTCACCGCCTGGTTCGAGGACGAGGTATTCGGTGGCGGGGGTGGCGCGGAGGTGGTCGAGGAGTTCTTCGCCGGAGAGTTCGGCGGAGACCTTCATCCCGTCGGTGAGCTCCTGGGCGAGGGTGCTGACGGCGACCCAGGGGCGGCGGTGTTCGGGGACGGAGGCGATGGCGGTCTCGCGGACGATGGAGAGCGGGTCGCCGTGGCCGTCGACGACGACGATGGCGCGGGCGCCGTGGGCGTTGGCGCGGCGCAGGGCCTCGGAGAGGGGGGTGGCGTTCTCGACGGGGACGGCGCGTCGGGTGAGGGTGCGGGCGCGCAGTTCGGGGAGGTGTTCGCGCAGGCGGGCCATGCGCAGGCTGTTGCCGGCGCCGGTCCAGATGATGGCGGCGAGGATCGCGGCGAGCAGGGCGTCCATGACGGTGTTCATGCCGGTGGATTCGATGGCGACGCCGTCCGTGCCGAGGAGGCCGGTGTGGGTGATCATCGGCAGGCCGATGAGGACGGCGACGGCGAGGCCGCGGCCGACCCAGGCGGCGGCGACGGTGCCGGCCATGGGCTTTCCGGTGATGCCCCAGATGACGGCGCGGAGCATGCGGCCGCCGTCGAGGGGGAGGCCGGGGAGCAGGTTGAACGCGGCGACGAGCAGGTTGGAGATCATCAGGCCGGCGAGGAGGACGCCGGGGACGGTGGCGGGGTCGACGAGTTCCATGCCGAGGTAGAAGGCGCCGGCGAGGAGGAGGGACAGGAGGGGGCCGACGAAGGCGAGGACGAATTCGCGGCCGGGCGTCTCGGATTCCTTCTCGATCTCGGAGACGCCGCCGAAGAACTGGAGCTGGATGCGGCGCACGGGGAGTTTGAAGCGGAGGGCCGCGACGGTGTGTGCGAGTTCGTGGACCAGGACGGAGGCGTAGAAGGCGACCGCGAAGAAGAGGGAGACCAGGTAGCGGGCGGGGCCGAGGTCGGGCAGGACGCGGTCGAGCTGGTCGCCGAAGACCCAGGTGATGAGGGCGGCGACGAGGAACCAGCTGGGCGAGACGTAGACGGGCACTCCGAAGGGGCGGCCCATGAGGATGCCGCCGCCCGGTCCGGAGCGCTTGTCTGCGCGCTCGCCGGTTTCGTCGGTGTCTGCCACGGCTGTCCTTCGTTCGGTGCTTTCCGGCGGGTTGCGGCCGGCGGTGCTTTCAGTGTGGTCCAGGTGCACGGTCGGTGCGGGGCGGGGTGGCTGGTGGCGCGGTGTGATGCTCCGATCATGCAGTGCGATGGGGGTCGGCGTCGATGGTATGCGCGCGCTGTCGGCGGCGGGTCGTAGGGTTTTGTCCATGACGACGAGCCCCGGTCCGGTTCCTGGCGCAGCCGATGCGGATGCTGCCCCGCGCGCTGCGGCGCCTTCCTCGCTCTCCCCTTCGCGGGCGAGCGATTTCATGCAGTGCCCGCTGCTGTACCGGTTCCGGGTGATCGACAAGCTGCCGGAGAAGCCGAGTGCGGCGGCGACGCGGGGGACGCTGGTGCATGCGGTGCTGGAGCGGTTGTTCGATCATCCGGCGCAGGAGCGGACGGCTCCGCGGGCGAAGGCGCTTGTTCCGGGGCAGTGGGACCGGCTGCTGGAGTCGAAGCCGGAGCTGGTGGAGCTGTTCCCGGAGGGGGACGAGGGGGCGGCTCTGGCGCGGTGGCTGACGGAGGCCGAGGGGCTGGTGGAGCGGTGGTTCACGCTGGAGGACCCGACGCGGCTGGAGCCCGTGGAGCGGGAGTTCTTCGTGGAGACGGAGCTGGAGTCGGGGCTGCGGCTGCGCGGGATCATCGACCGGGTGGACGTGGCGCCGTCGGGCGAGGTGCGGATCGTCGACTACAAGACGGGCAAGGCGCCGCGGCCGGAGTACGCCGAGGGCGCGCTGTTCCAGATGAAGTTCTACGCGCTGGTGGTGTGGCGGCTGAAGCAGGTGGTGCCGCGGCGGCTGCAGCTGGTGTATCTGGGCAGTGGGGACGTGCTGACGTACGACCCGGTGATCGCGGACCTGGAGCGGGTGGAGCGCAAGCTGCTGGCGCTGTGGGATGCGATCAAGGAGGCGACGGAGACGGGTGACTGGCGGCCGCGGCCGACGAAGCTGTGCGGCTGGTGCGATCACCGGGCGGTGTGTCCGGAGTTCGGCGGGACTCCCCCGGTCTATCCGTTGACGGTCGTCCCGAGGCCCGCGGCGGACCCCCAGGGCGGGGCGGCCCTCCCCGAGGGATCCTGATACGCCGATCAGGGCAGAATGGGCGGCGTCCGTCGATGCCGCCGTACGAATTCGAGGTACCCCCCGTGGCGATCCGCGTCCTACTGGTCGACGACCAGCCGCTGCTGCGCACCGGCTTCCGGATGATCCTGGAGGCCGAACAGGACCTGGCGGTCGTCGGCGAGGCCGGGGACGGTCTGCAGGCGCTGGACCAGGTACGGGCGCTGCAGCCCGATGTGGTGCTGATGGACATCCGGATGCCGCGGATGGACGGGGTGGAGGCGACCCGGCAGATCACGGGTCCGGGCCGGGACGGCCCGGCGAAGGTGCTCGTGCTGACCACGTTCGATCTGGACGAGTACGTGGTGGAGGCGCTGCGGGCGGGGGCGAGCGGGTTCCTCCTGAAGGACGCGCCCGCCGTTGAGTTGGTGCAGGCGATCCGGGTGGTGGCGGGGGGCGAGGCGATGCTCGCGCCGAGCATCACGCGGCGGCTGCTGGACAAGTACGCGGAGCACCTGCCGTCGGGCGAGGAGCGCGTGCCGGACACCTTGGGCACGTTGACCGAGCGGGAGGTCGAGGTGCTGAAGCTGGTGGCGCGCGGCCTGTCGAACGCGGAGATCGCGGCGGACCTGTTCGTGAGCGAGACGACCGTGAAGACGCATGTGGGGCACGTGCTGACGAAGCTGGGCCTGCGCGACCGGGTCCAGGCGGCGGTGTGGGCGTACGAGAGCGGTCTGGTGCGGCCGGGAGCGGGGCAGTAGCGCCGCGGGCCGGTTGCGCGCGGGGCGCGCCCGGAGCAGGCCGAAGGGGCCGGCAGCCGCACGGTGCGGTTGCCGGCCCCTTCGGTGTACGGGTCGGGTCAGCCCTTGCTGATCTCCCAGAAGCGGAAGACGGTGGAGGCGTCCAGCGACCACTGCAGGCCGGTCACGTTCTGGCGGGTGACGGCGTACTGCTTGCCCTGCCAGAGCGGGAGGATCGGGACCTCGTCGGCGACGATGTCCTGGAGGCGGTTGTAGTCGGTGGTGGCCGCGGTGCGGTCCGACTTCGCGGAGGTCGACGGGATGATGGTCCCGCTGATCTCCTTGTTGTCGTAGTTGTTGTGCAGGACGTTGTCCGGGCCGAAGAAGGGCTGGGTGAAGTTGTCGGCGTCCGGGTAGTCGGGGACCCAGCCCTTCACGTACACGCCGTACTTGCCGTCCTGGATGTCCTTCTCGTACTGCCCGAACTCGATGGACTTGACGTCGGCCTCGAAGAGCCCGCTGTCGTTGAGCTGCTTGGCGATGAGGTGGAATTCCTGGTCGGTGGACGGGCCGTAGCGGGAGGGCGTCGAGTACAGGGTGATCTTCACCTTGTCCTTGATGCCGGCGGCGCGCAGGACGGCCTCGGCCTTCTTGGGCTGGGGGCTGCCGCCGTAGCGGTCGAAGAAGGCGGTGTTGTGCGAGCCGATGCCGGCCGGGACGATCGAGTACAGCGAGGTCGCGGTGCCGTCGTAGACGTCCTTGACGAGCGCTTCGCGGTCGACGAGGTAGGCGATGGCCTTGCGGACGGGGAGCTTTCCGGCGACCGGGTCGTTCATGTTGAAGACGAGGTGCTCGACTTCGGCGCCGGTGCCCTGGACGACCTCGACCTTGTGGTCGCCGGTCTTGGTGGAGGACAGGCTGGCGATGTCCTTGGCGGCGAGCCCGCGGAAGGCGAAGTCGACCTCGCCGCTTTCGAGGACCTTCTTGAGGGCGGCCTGGTCCTCGTTGAAGAACTTGAGGGTGACGCCGGTGTTCTTCGCCTTGGCCTTGCCGCTGTAGGCGTCGTTGACGGAGAAGCTGGCGCTCTTCTCGTTGATCGAGTCCAGCTTGTAGACGCCGGAGCCGACGGCCTTGCCGTCGGTGCGGAGCTTGTCGGCCGGGTACTGGCTGTGGTCGACGATGGAGCCCGCGCCCGATGCGATCTTGCTGGGGAAGGTCGCGTCGGACGTCTTGAGGCGGAAGACGATGGACTTGTCGTCGGGGGTGTCGATGCCGGCGATCGACGACAGCATCACGGCGGGGCCGTTGGCGTCATTGATCTTCAGCGTGCGCTCGAAGGAGAACTTGACGTCCTTGGAGGTGAGGGCGTTGCCGTTGCTGAACTTCAGGCCTTCGCGCAGGGTGCACTTGTAGACCTTGCTGTCGGCGCCTTCGAAGTTGCAGGCCTGGGCGGCGTCGGGCTCCGGCGTGGTGCCGCCCTTGGGGAAGCTCAGCAGGGACTGGAAGACGTTGTTGAAGAGCAGCCAGGAGCCCGGGTCGTAACCCGAAGCGGGGTCGGTCGACTTCACCTTGTCGGATATCCCCATGACCACACCCTTGCCGCCGCCGGCGGTCGGGCTGTCGGTCGAACCGCAACCGCTGAGCAGCGCGGCGGCGGTGGCTGCGCCGAGCGGGGCCGCCAACCACTGGTTACGTCTCATCACGCGAACGTCCTTCACAGTCTCACTGAATCGTTGCGCCGGCCTGCGACACCCGCCGCCGGTTGCTGCCGGTTGCTGCCGGTATCAGCCGCTTACACCGCGGCCGAGTTCCCACAGCTGGAGGTCGGAGATGGCGTTGACGGACCACTCCACTCCGGTGATCCCGTCGCGTGCGGCGACGTACTGCTTGCCCTGCCACAGCGGCAGGACGGGCACGTCCTCGGCGACGATGTCCTGCATCTCCGTGATCGCGGGGACGGCGACGTTGCGGTCGACGGCGCGCCGGGATTCGGGGATGAGCCTGGTGCGCACCGCGGTGTTGGCGTACGGCGTGCCCAGGAAGTTGTCCTGCTCCAGGAAGGGAGCGAGGAAGTTGTCGGCGTCCGGGTAGTCGGGGAACCAGCCGAGCCCGTAGGCGGCGTAGTCGCCCTTCTTCTGCGCGGGCCGGAAGTCGGACCAGTCGGAGCCCTGGACGGTGACGTCGAACAGCTGGGTGGAGTTCAGCTGGTTCTTGAGGGTCTCGAACTCGGTGGCCGTGCCGTCGCCGTAGTGGTCCTTGGTGTAGTTCAGCGTCAGCTTGACCGGGGTCTTGATCCCGGCGGCCTTCAGCAGGTCGGCGGCCTTCGCGGTGTTGGCCTCGCCGTACTTGTTGAAGAAGGAGTTGACGTGTCCGGTCACGGTGGTGGGGACCAGGGAGTACAGCGGCTGCGCGGACTTGCCGTAGACCTTGTCGATGATCGCGTTGCGGTCGACGGCGGCGGCGAGGGCCTGGCGCACTGCCTTGTCCTTGACGACCGGGGCCTCGGTGTTGAAGCCGATGTAGCGGATCTCCAGGCCGGGCATCGGGACCAGCTTGACGCCCTTGGGCGGCTTGGCCGCGAACTCGGCGATCTGGGCGGGCGACAGGGTGCGGGAGACCATGGACACGGATCCGGCGGTGAGTGCCTTGCCCATGGCCGCGGAGTCGGTGAAGGTGCGCAGTTCGACCTTGTCGTTCTGCAGCTTGAGGTCGCCCTTGTAGTTCGGGTTCTTGCTGAAGATCGCCCGGACGAGGTGGTCGTCCTTGACCTCGGCCTTCATCGTGTACGGGCCGGAGCCGTCGACGGCGAAGCCCTCGCGGAGCTTCTTCGCGTCGTAGTTCTTCTCGCTCACGATGCCGGTGGCGGGGGTGGAGAGCTTGTACGGGAAGGTCGCGTCCGGGGTCTTCAGGTGGAAGACGACGGTGTCGGCGGTCTTCGCCTCGATGGTGTCGATGGTGGACAGCAGCGAGGAGGGGCCGTTCTCGTCCTTGATGGCGAGGACGCGCTCGATGGAGAACTTGACGTCCTTGGCGGTCAGCGGCTCGCCACTGGCGAACTTGAGGCCGGGGCGCAGGGTGCAGCGGTAGCTTTCGTTGCCGGTGTCGGTGAAGCGGCAGTCGGAGGCTGCTTCGGGGACGGGCTGGCCGCCGCCGCGGGGGGTGTGCATCAGCGTCTGGACGGTCTGCCGCAGGACGTTCCAGGCGCCGGCGTCGTAGGCGTAAGCCGGGTCGAACGGTGCGGGAGCGTAGTCGGCTGCCTCGAACCGGTCGGTGGTTCCGACGACGATCGCTCCGGATCCTGCTCCGCCTCCGCTCGTGCTGCCGCATGCGGCGAGCGCGGGGGTGAGCAGTCCGGCCGCAGCCGTCAGCACCAGGGTCTTGCGGTTCATGCTGGAAGTACTCCCTTGACCGGCACTTGCTCAAAGCGGCGTAAAGGGCACTTCGCGGCGGTCGCCCGTTCAGGGCGGAACGATCGGGCCGGTGTTGTGACGATCGGTCCACGCCGTGCCGGTACGAGGGTGTGCGTCCGGTACGGCAGAGGTGCGGCGTAGTGCCCGCGTCGACATTAGTGGCCTGGGACGGGATGGCTTGAACTGGCAGGACTTGGGGCGTAATCGCACGGTGATGGGTGCGGACTGCCTGTCCATGTAGGAGTCACCGCAGATTCGGTCAGGAGCTGATCAATCCGGACACAAGGGAAGGTTTCCAAGCCCCCCGACAGGTTCGTCGGGGGCTTGGCGGGTGACAAAGGTCACCCGAGAGAACTGCCACGGAAAGGATGGAATTTCAGCCTCCGGGCCATGGAACGGAAGATCCTTCCGCGGGACCGGGTGCAGGCCGCTGTTCCGTTCGGCACTGAGCGTATGCGATCAGTTCATCGGAGTGATGAGGGAGCGCAGGAACGGAAGGTCGACGTCCTCCAGCGAGCGGACGATGGTGCGGCCCGGGGCGGGCGGGATGACGCCGACGGAGGGCACGGCCACGACCCGGCACCCGGCGGCCTCGGCGGAGGCGACGCCGGTCGCGGTGTCCTCGATGACCGCGCAGCGCGAGGGGTGCGCTCCGAGGGTGCGGGCGGCGAACAGGTACGGGTCGGGGTGCGGCTTGGTGCGGGTCACCTCGTCGCCGGCCACGCTCAGCGCGAACCGCTCGGGGCCCAGGGTGCGCAGCACCCGGTCGATGACCCGGCGGTGCGAGGCGGAGACCAGGGCGGTGGGCACGTTGTGCCGGGCCAGCTCGGCCAGCAGCCGCTCGGCTCCCGGCATCAGCGGGACCTGCGCGGCGATCCGCTCCTCGAAGCGCTCGTTGAGCAGGACGGTCAGCTCCGCCAGGGTGATGGCGGCGCCGGTGGACTCGATGAGGAAGGCCGCGCTGCGGGTCATGGGCCCGCCGACGACGATGTCGCGCCAGGCCTCGTCGAGCTGGTGTCCGAGTGCGCCGAAGACGTCCGCCTCGATCTCCCACCAGAAGCCCTCGGTGTCGACGAGGGTGCCGTCCATGTCCAGCAACACCGCCTGGAGGGCATGCCCGTCGGCCGTACGGGCGACGGGGGCGGGAACGGTGCTGGTCATCCGGCACACCTCTCTCAGAGGACGAGAAGGCCGGCCGCCTGTCTCCCCGCGGGGCATTCCCCCGAAGATCAGGCGACCGGCCTGTGGGACCGTCAAGTGTACGTCGCTCCGCCTCAGCGCGCGTTGAAATACTTCGCTTCGGGGTGGTGGATGACGATCGCGTCGGTGGACTGCTCCGGATGGAGCTGGAACTCCTCGGAGAGGTGGACGCCGATCCGCTCCGGCTGGAGGAGGTCGGCGATCTTCGCGCGGTCTTCCAGGTCGGGGCAGGCACCGTAGCCCAGCGAGAAGCGGGCGCCGCGGTACTTCAGGTCGAACATGTCCTCCACCGCCGCCGGGTCCTCGCCGCCGAAGCCGAGCTCGGCGCGGACGCGGGCGTGCCAGTACTCGGCCATGGCCTCGGCGAGCTGGACCGACAGGCCGTGCAGCTCCAGGTACTCGCGGTACGAGTCGGACTCGAACAGCTTGGCCGTGGCCTCGCCGATCTTCGAGCCGACGGTGACCACCTGGAGGCCGACCACGTCGGTCTCGCCGGACTCCTCCGGGCGGAAGAAGTCGGCGAGGCACAGGCGGCGGCCCCGGCGCTGGCGCGGAAACGTGAAGCGGGTCCGCTCGTTGCCCTGCTCGTCCAGGATGATCAGGTCGTCGCCCTTGGACACGCAGGGGAAGTAGCCGTAGACGACGGCGGCTTCGAGCAGGTTCTCGGTGTGCAGCTTGTCGAGGAGGCCGCGCAGCCGCGGCCGGCCCTCGCTCTCGACGAGCTCTTCGTACGAGGCGCCACCGGCGCGGGCCTGCTTGAGGCCCCACTGGCCCTTGAACAGCGCGCCCTCGTCCAGCCAGGAGGCGTAGTCCTTGAGCGGGATGCCCTTGACCACGCGGGTACCCCAGAACGGCGGGGTGGGGACCGGGTTGTCGACGGCCACGTCGGAACGGCCGCCCGGCTCCTGCGGTTCGTCCACCTGGAGGACGGGAGCGTCCCGCTTGGCGACCCGGCGCTGCTTGAGCTCGGGCAGGGCCGCGCCGGGGACGCCGCGCTTGACGGCGATCAGGGCGTCCATCAGGCGCAGGCCCTCGAACGCGTCGCGGGCGTAGCGGACCTCGCCCTCGTAGATCTCGTGGAGGTCCTGCTCGACGTAGGCACGGGTGAGGGCCGCGCCGCCGAGGATCACCGGGTAGTCGGCCGCCAACTTGCGCTGGTTGAGCTCCTCCAGGTTCTCCTTCATGATCACGGTCGACTTGACGAGCAGGCCGGACATGCCGATGACGTCGGCCTTGTGCTCCTGCGCGGCTTCGAGGATCGCGGAGACCGGCTGCTTGATGCCGATGTTGACGACGTTGTAGCCGTTGTTGGTCAGGATGATGTCGACGAGGTTCTTGCCGATGTCGTGGACGTCGCCGCGGACGGTGGCGAGCACGATGGTGCCCTTGCCCTCGTCGTCGGTCTTCTCCATGTGCGGTTCGAGGTAGGCGACCGCGGTCTTCATGACCTCGGCGGACTGGAGGACGAACGGCAGCTGCATCTGGCCGGAGCCGAAGAGCTCGCCGACGACCTTCATGCCCTCCAGGAGGGTGTCGTTGACGATGTCCAGGGCCGGGCGGGTCTGGAGCGCCTCGTCGAGGTCGGCCTCCAGGCCGTTCTTCTCGCCGTCGATGATGCGGCGCTGGAGCCGCTCGTCGAGCGGGAGCGCCAGGAGCTCCTCGGCGCGGCCGGCCTTGAGGGACTTGGTGTTGACGCCCTCGAAGAGCGCCATCAGCTTCTGGAGGGGGTCGTAGCCCTCGGTGCGGCGGTCGTGGATCAGGTCGAGGGCGGTGTTGACCTGCTCCTCGTCGAAGCGCGCGATGGGCAGGATCTTCGAGGCGTGGACGATCGCCGAGTCCAGGCCGGCCTTGACGCACTCGTCGAGGAAGACGGAGTTCAGCAGTACGCGGGCGGCCGGGTTCAGACCGAAGGAGATGTTGGACAGGCCCAGCGTGGTCTGGACGTCCGGGTGGCGGCGCTTGAGCTCGCGGATCGACTCGATCGTCGCGATGCCGTCCTTGCGGGACTCCTCCTGGCCGGTGCAGATGGTGAAGGTCAGCGTGTCGATGAGGATGTCCGACTCGTTGATGCCCCAGTTGCCGGTCAGGTCGGCGATCAGGCGCTCGGCGATGGCGACCTTGTGCTCGACCGTGCGGGCCTGGCCCTCCTCGTCGATGGTCAGCGCGATCAGCGCGGCGCCGTGCTCCCGGGCCAGCCGGGTCACCTTCGCGAAGCGGGACTCCGGGCCGTCGCCGTCCTCGTAGTTCACCGAGTTGATGACGGCGCGGCCGCCCAGCTTCTCCAGACCCGCCTGGATCACGGGAACCTCGGTGGAGTCCAGGACGATCGGCAGCGTCGAGGCGGTGGCGAAGCGCCCGGCGAGCTCCTTCATGTCGGCGACGCCGTCGCGGCCGACGTAGTCCACGCACAGGTCGAGCATGTGCGCGCCCTCGCGGATCTGGTCGCGGGCCATCTCGACGCAGTCGTCCCAGCGGGCGTCGAGCATGGCCTCGCGGAACTTCTTCGAGCCGTTCGCGTTCGTCCGCTCGCCGATCGCCATGTACGCGGTGTCCTGGCGGAACGGGACGGTCTGGTACAGCGAGGACGCACCGGGCTCCGGCTGGGGCTCGCGGCCGGCCGGGCTCAGGCCGCGGACCCGCTCGACGACCTGGCGCAGGTGCTCCGGCGTGGTGCCGCAGCAGCCGCCGACGAGGGAGAGCCCGTACTCGCGGACGAAGGTCTCCTGGGCGTCGGCGAGCTCGGGGGCGGACAGCGGGTAGTGCGCGCCGTTCTTGCCGAGGACGGGCAGGCCGGCGTTGGGCATGCAGGAGAGCGGGATGCGCGCGTTGCGGGCGAGGTAGCGCAGGTGCTCGCTCATCTCGGCGGGGCCGGTGGCGCAGTTCAGGCCGATCATGTCGATGCCGAGCGGCTCCAGCGCGGTGAGCGCGGCGCCGATCTCGGAGCCGAGCAGCATGGTGCCGGTGGTCTCGACGGTCACGGAGCAGATCAGCGGGACGGAGACGCCGAGGGCCTCCATCGCGCGCCGGGCACCGATGATGGAGGACTTGGTCTGCAGGAGGTCCTGCGTGGTCTCGACGAGCAGGGCGTCGGCCCCGCCGGAGATCAGGCCCTCGGCGTTGACCTGGTAGGCGTCGCGGATGGTCGCGTAGTCGATGTGGCCGAGGGTGGGCAGCTTGGTGCCGGGGCCCATGGAGCCGAGGACCCAGCGCTGCTGACCCGTCGAGGCGGTGTACTCGTCGGCGACCTCGCGGGCGATGCGGGCGCCGGACTCCGACAGCTCGAAGTTGCGTTCGGGGATGTCGTACTCGGCGAGCGCCGCGAAGTTCGCACCGAAGGTGTTGGTCTCGACGCAGTCCACGCCGACCGCGAAGTACGCGTCGTGTACGGAGCGCACGATGTCGGGGCGGGTGGTGTTCAGGACTTCGTTGCAGCCTTCGAGCTGCTGGAAGTCGTCGAGGCTGGGGTCCTGCGCTTGGAGCATCGTTCCCATGGCTCCGTCGGCGACGACCACGCGGGTGGCCAGTGCCTCTCGGAGGGCATCGGCCCGGGTCTGGGTGTCTGCAGGCGGGTTCGGCAACGAGGCCATGGGTGAGCTCCCTGGGATGCGACGGCTGTCGGCTTTGCACCCTCGCTGTCAAGGGTGCACGCGCTCAGGGTAACCGGGTGGCATCAACCCCGGTGCGGGCGTCCCACGTGGCGGACTGCATTCTGTGCGCGGGGGTCTGCCAGGGGTGTCCTGGTCGACGGAGGCCTGAACAGTTGCCCAACCATGCACAAGGTCGACATCGACCGATACTGTTCAGCATTGTCGAACTACGTCAGCAGGAGGCTGCACGATGGCACGGAACATCCAGTCGCTCGAACGAGCCGCTGCGATGCTGCGGCTCCTGGCAGGCGGCGAGCGCCGGCTGGGTCTCTCGGACGTGGCCGGGGCCCTGGGCCTGGCCAAGGGCACGGCGCACGGAATCTTGCGCACGCTCCAGGCCGAGGGCTTCGTGGAGCAGGACCCCGCCTCGGGCCGCTACCAACTGGGCGCGGAGCTGCTGCGTCTGGGCAACAGCTACCTGGACGTGCACGAGCTGCGGGCCCGCGCGCTGGTGTGGACGGACGACCTGGCCCGGGCGAGCGGCGAGAGCGTGTACGTGGGCGTGCTCCACCAGAGCGGGGTGCTGATCATGCACCACGTGTTCCGCCCGGACGACAGCCGTCAGGTGCTGGAGGTGGGGGCCATGCAGCCGCTGCACTCCACGGCCCTGGGCAAGGTGCTCTCCGCGTTCGACCCGGTCGCCCACACCGAGGCGCTGGAGGCGGAGCGCGAGGCGTTCACGCCCCGTACGGTCACCGACGGCACGGGGTTCGAGGAGATCCTCGACCTGACCCGGGCGCGCGGTTGGGCCGCGGACGTCGAGGAGACCTGGGAGGGCATCGCCTCGGTGGCGGCGCCGATCCACGACCGGCGCCGGATGCCGGTGGGCGCGGTGGCGGTCGCCGGCGCGGTGGAGCGGGTGTGCGGGGAGTCCGGGGAGCCCCGGGCGAGCCTCGTGGCGTCCGTACGGGACTGTGCGCGCGCTGTTTCACGCGACCTCGGCGCGGGCCGGTTCTAGGCCCCCTCCAGCCCCTTCTCGGCCACTCCCTGGCCGCTTTCTGCCTTCTTTTCGCCATATCCCGGCCATCGGATGGCCGGATTTGGGTGATCGTACCTAGTGGTAACGATCCGACACTTTGGCCAGGCCAACCCTTGACGCGTTCTTCACCTGGGCGGAAAACTGCCGTTCATCGGTCGGCATTGTCGAACACCTACCGGCAATACGCGTTAGGGTGTGGCAAGGCCAAAGGACCGGTGAAGCACTCACCGAGTGCGCGGAACACCGGACGGGACCCGGTGTCCGCCCACCCCCTGGACGCAAGGCAAAGGAGTCGCGGGTGTCTACCTCCGACATCTTCATCGGCGAGACCATCGGTACCGCCCTGCTCACACTGCTCGGCGGTGGCGTCTGCGCCGCCGTGACGCTCAAGAGCTCCAAGGCCCGGAACGCAGGCTGGCTCGCGATCACGTTCGGCTGGGGTTTCGCCGTTCTGATCGCCGCCTACGTGTCCGCCCCGCTCTCCGGTGCGCAACTCAACCCGGCGGTCACCGTCGGCCTGGCCATCAAGAACGGCGACTGGAGCGACGTTCCGGTCTACTTCGCCGGACAGCTCCTCGGCGCCATGCTCGGCGCGGTCCTGATGTGGGTCACCTACTACGGACAGTTCGCGGTGCACCTCGCGGACCCGGAGCACATCCGTGACGCCAAGCTCGGCCCGGAGGACCCGCACCCGCACGACCAGGCCGGCCCGGTCCTCGGTGTCTTCTCCACCGGCCCGGAGATCCGCAACATCGTCCAGAACCTCACGACCGAGATCATCGGCACCTTCGTCCTGGTCCTGGCGATCCTGACCCAGGGCCTCCAGGCCGACGGCAAGGGCCTCGGCGTCATCGGCGTCCTGATCACTTCCTTCGTCGTCGTCGGCATCGGCCTCTCTCTCGGCGGTCCGACCGGTTACGCCATCAACCCGGTCCGCGACCTCGGCCCCCGCATCGTCCACGCCCTGCTGCCGCTCCCCAACAAGGGCGGCTCGGACTGGGGATACTCCTGGATCCCGGTGGTCGGCCCGCTCGTCGGTGCCGCGCTCGCCGGCGGTCTGTACAACATCGCGTTCGCCTGATCAGCATCGGCACGTATCGCAAGATCCGCACCGCCCCCTGATACGCCAACTCAGAGACCTGCCAGGAGCAGCCACATGACCACCAGCACCGGCCCCTTCATCGCCGCGATCGACCAGGGCACCACCTCCTCCCGCTGCATCGTCTTCGACCGCGACGGCCGCATCGTCGCCGTCGACCAGAAGGAGCACGAGCAGATCTTCCCGAAGCCGGGCTGGGTCGAGCACGACGCCGCCGAGATCTGGACCAACGTCCAGGAGGTCGTCGCCGGGGCCATCGCCAAGGCCGAGATCACCGCCGCCGACGTCAAGGCCGTCGGCATCACCAACCAGCGCGAGACCACCCTCCTGTGGGACCGGCACACCGGCGAGCCGGTGCACAACGCGCTGGTCTGGCAGGACACCCGCACCGACTCCCTGTGCCGGGAGCTCGGCCGCAACGTCGGCCAGGACCGCTTCCGCCGCGAGACGGGCCTGCCCCTCGCCTCGTACTTCGCCGGCCCGAAGGTCCGCTGGCTGCTCGACAACGTCGAGGGCCTGCGCGAGCGCGCCGAGGCCGGGGACATCCTCTTCGGCACCATGGACTCGTGGGTCATCTGGAACCTCACCGGCGGCACCCAGGGCGGCGTGCACGTCACCGACGTCACCAACGCCTCGCGCACCATGCTGATGAACCTGCACACGCTGGCCTGGGACGAGAAGATCGCGGAGTCCATGGGCGTCCCGCTCAACGTCCTCCCCGAGATCAAGTCCTCCGCCGAGGTCTACGGCCACGTCAAGGACGGCGTCCTCGCCGGCGTCCCGGTCGCCTCGGCGCTCGGTGACCAGCAGGCCGCGCTGTTCGGCCAGACCTGCTTCGCCGAGGGCGAGGCCAAGTCCACGTACGGCACCGGCACGTTCATGCTGATGAACACCGGCGACAAGGTCATCAACTCCTACAGCGGCCTGCTGACCACGGTCGGCTACCAGATCGGCGACCAGAAGCCGGTCTACGCGCTGGAGGGCTCCATCGCCGTCACCGGCTCGCTCGTCCAGTGGATGCGCGACCAGATGGGCATGATCAAGACCGCGGCCGAGATCGAGACCCTCGCGCTCTCGGTCGACGACAACGGCGGTGCCTACTTCGTACCGGCCTTCTCCGGCCTGTTCGCCCCGTACTGGCGCTCCGACGCCCGCGGTGTGATCGCCGGCCTCACCCGGTACGTCACCAAGGCGCACATCGCCCGTGCCGTCCTGGAGGCCACCGCCTGGCAGACCCGCGAGATCACCGACGCCATGACGAAGGACTCGGGCGTCGAGCTCACGGCCCTCAAGGTCGACGGCGGCATGACCTCCAACAACCTGCTGATGCAGACCCTCTCCGACTTCGTGGACGCCCCCGTGGTCCGTCCGATGGTCGCGGAGACCACCTGCCTCGGCGCCGCCTACGCCGCCGGCCTGGCCGTCGGCTTCTGGCCCGACACCGACGCCCTGCGCGCCAACTGGCGCCGCGCGGCGGAGTGGACCCCGCGGATGCCCGCCGAGCAGCGGGACCGCGAGTACAAGAACTGGCTCAAGGCCGTCGAGCGGTCCATGGGCTGGATCGACGACGAAGACGCCAGCTGACGCACCAGCTGAGTCAATCGACGAGGAGCTAAGAAATATGAGCACCCTGCAGAGCGTTCCCGCGCTGGGCACGCACCCGACAGCCGGTTCGAACGCGAGCCGCGCCGAGACCCGTGAGCAGCTGGCGAAGGCCACGTACGACCTGCTGGTCATCGGCGGTGGAATCCTGGGCACCTCGGTGGCCTGGCACGCCGCGCAGTCGGGTCTGCGGGTTGCCATGGTGGACGCCGGCGACTTCGCCGGCGCCACCTCCTCCGCCTCCTCCAAGCTCGTCCACGGCGGTCTGCGCTACCTGCAGACCGGCGCGGTCAAGCTGGTGGCCGAGAACCACCACGAGCGGCGGGTACTGGCCAAGGACGTGGCCCCGCACCTGGTCAACCCGCTCACGTTCTACCTGCCGGTCTACAAGGGCGGTCCGGTGGGTGCGGCCAAGCTGGGCGCGGGCGTCTTCGCCTACTCCGCCCTCTCGGCCTTCGGCGACGGCATGGGCAAGGTCATATCCCCGGCCCGTGCCGCCGCCGACAACCCCGGTCTGAAGACGGACAACCTGAAGGCCGTCGCGGTCTACTACGACCACCAGATGAACGACTCCCGCGTCGCCGTGATGACGGTCCGCGCGGCCGTCGAATCGGGTGCCGTCGTCCTCAACCACGCCGAGGTCACCGGCCTGCGCATGACGCGCGGCCGGGTCACCGGTGCCGAGCTCAAGGACCGCCTCGACGGCACCGAGTTCGGCGTCGACGCGCGGGTCGTGCTCAACGCCACCGGCCCGTGGGTGGACCACCTGCGGCGCATGGAAGACAAGCACTCCCTGCCGTCGATCCGCCTCTCCAAGGGCGCGCACATCGTCATGAAGCGCAAGTCGCCGTGGAAGGCCGCCATGGCCACCCCGATCGACAAGTACCGCATCACGTTCGCCCTCCCGTGGGAGGACCAGCTGCTGCTCGGCACCACCGACGAGGTCTACGAGGGCGACCCGGCGGACGTGCGCGCCACCGAGGCCGACATCCAGCAGATCCTGGACGAGGCGGCGTTCTCGGTGAAGGACGCCGACCTGGACCGCTCGCTGATGACGTACGCCTTCGCCGGCCTGCGTGTGCTGCCCGGCGGCCCCGGCGGCGTCGAGAAGGCCAAGCGCGAGACCGTCGTTTCCGAGGGCGCCGGCGGCATGCTGTCGGTGGCCGGCGGCAAGTGGACCACGTACCGCCACATCGGCCGCGTGGTCATGGACAAGCTGGCCAAGCTGCCCGGCAGCCCCCTCACCGACGACATGGAGCCGGTGAAGTCGCTCGTACGCCGGGTGCCGCTGCCCGGTGTCGCCAACCCGAACGCGGTCGCGCACCGGCTGCTGGTGGACCGCGATCCCGGCTCCCGCATGGACCCGCTGACCGCCCGCCACCTGGCTTCGCACTACGGCTCGCTGGCCTTCGACATCGCGCGGCTCGCGAACGAGGACCCGGCGCTGGCCGAGCGGATCCACCCGGACGGGCCGGAGATCTGGGCGCAGGTCGCCTACGCCCGGGACAACGAGTGGGCCGAGACCGTCGACGACGTGCTGCGCCGGCGCACCACGGTGACGGTCCGCGGCCTGGACGACGACTCCGTGCGCGCACGGGTCGAGGAGATGCTGAGCCGCAAGGCATAGCTGATACGCAGGTGGGGAAGAGGGGCGGTTCCGAGGGGAACCGCCCCTCTGTCGTGGGCTGTGGCTGGTGTCGTCTCAAGGCTTAGGCTGACCCACGTACGCAAGGGAACTTCGGAAGGAGACCTGGGTGATCGAGCTTGAGGGCGTGCCCGAGCTGATCGACCCGGTCATGGTGGCCGCGTTCGAGGGCTGGAACGACGCGGGTGACGCGGCCTCCGGTGCGGTCGCGCACCTGGACCGGGAGTGGAAGGGCGAGGTCTTCGCGGCGCTGGACGCCGAGGACTACTACGACTTCCAGGTCAACCGGCCGACGGTGTGGCTGGACAACGGGGTACGGAAGATCACGTGGCCGACGACGAGACTGTCGGTGGTGCGGATCGGCGGCGCGAAGCCGCGTGACCTCGTACTCGTACGGGGCATCGAACCGTCCATGCGGTGGCGGTCGTTCTGCAACGAGATCCTGGGCTTCGCGCACGAACTGGGCGTGGAGATGGTCGTGATCCTGGGCGCGCTGCTCGGGGACACCCCGCACACGCGACCGGTGCCGGTCAGCGGGGTCACCTCGGACCCGGACCTGGCGCGGACGATGGACCTGGAGGAGACCAAGTACGAGGGCCCCACCGGGATCGTGGGCATCCTCCAGGAGGCCTGCACCCACGCGGGGGTGCCGGCGGTGTCCCTGTGGGCGGCGGTTCCGCACTACGTCTCGCAGCCGCCGAACCCGAAGGCGACGCTGGCGCTGCTGAACCGGCTGGAGGATCTGATCGACATCCGGATCCCGCTGGGCGAACTCCCGGAGGACGCACGGGCGTGGCAGCTCGGTGTGGACCAACTGGCCGCGGAGGACAGCGAGGTGGCGGAGTACGTCCAGACGCTGGAGGAGGCGCGGGACACGGCCGATCTGCCGGAGGCTTCGGGCGACGCCATCGCCCGGGAGTTCGAGCGGTACCTGCGGCGGCGCGACCCCTCCGCCGGCACGGAGCCGGGTGACGGTTCGTACCTGCGGGACACCTCCAGCGGGTTGACCCGCCCGCCGAAACGCAAACCGGACCCTACGGCCGAGGACCCGTCTCCCCCGGACGAAGACGACACGCCCCCGGAGTCCTGACCGGGGCCCCGCGGTACGACGGTGCCCCCGACCCCGGATGGGGCGGGGGCACCGGCAAGTGGCCCGGGGCCGTTACAGGGCGACGCCCAGGAGGGCGTCCACCGTGCGGGACACCAGGCCCGGCGCGGACTCGTCGTCCCCGTCGGAGGCGTTCTGCGCGTCCACCCAGCGGTCCACGGCCGCGAGCGCGGCCGGCGCGTCCAGGTCGTTCGCCAGGGCCTCGCGGACCTCCTCGACGAGCGCGTCGGCCGGCAGGCCGTCCGGGCGCGACACCGCCGCGCGCCACCGCTCCAGCCGGGCCACGGCTTCGGCGAGGACCTCGTCCGTCCACTCCCAGTCGGCGCGGTAGTGGTGCGAGAGCAGAGCGAGGCGGATCGCCGCCGGGTCCACCCCGGCGCGCCGCAGCGCGGAGACGAAGACCAGGTTGCCCTTCGACTTCGACATCTTCTCGCCGTGCAGCGCGACCATGCCCGCGTGCACGTAGGCCTTGGCCATCGGGAACTCGCCCGTCAGGACCTGCGCGTGCGAGGCGCCCATCTCGTGGTGCGGGAACGCCAGGTCGGAACCGCCGCCCTGGATGTCGAAGCCCATGCCCAGGTGGTCCAGGGCGATGGCGACGCACTCGATGTGCCAGCCGGGCCGGCCGCGGCCCAGCGAGCCGCCGTCCCAGCTCGGCTCGCCCGGACGGGCGGCCATCCACAACATCGGGTCGAGCGGGTTCTTCTTCCCCGGGCGTTCCGGGTCGCCGCCACGCTCCGCGGACAGCAGCCGCATCGCCTCGGCGTCGAGGTTGGAGACCTTGCCGAAGTTCGCGTCGGACTCCACCGAGAAGTAGACGTCGCCGTCGAGCTCGTACGCGGCGCCGGCGTCGCGCAGCCGCTCCACCAGCGGCACGATGCCCGGTATGGCCTCGACGGCGCCGATGTAGTGCTGCGGGGGCAGCATCCGAAGGGCGGTCATGTCCTCGCGGAAGAGGGCCGTCTCGCGCTCTGCGAGCTCGGTCCAGTCGTGGCCGTCGCGCTGGGCCCGCTCCAACAGCGGATCGTCGACGTCGGTCACGTTCTGGACGTAGTGGACCTGCCGCTTGGTGTCGAGCCACACGCGCTGTACGAGGTCGAACGCGTTGTAGGTCGCCGCGTGACCGATGTGGGTCGCGTCGTACGGAGTGATGCCGCAGACGTAGATACGGGCGACGGGACCGGGGGCGAGGGTGATCGTCCCCTGGGTCGCGGTGTCGTGGATCTGGAGGTCGCGGCCCTTGCCAGGCAGGGCGGGGACCTCAGAAGCGGGCCAGGCATGCATGTGTCGAGCCTAACCGGACGTGTGTTCCGGAAACGAACCGGACCTGCACTGTTGGCTTGATCGCTGTTCTTGCGGTCCGGTCGATTCTGTGCGTGCCCGGCCGCCGGGCGGCCGGGCCTGGTCAGACGGGAGGCCAGGGGATCGCCGGCCACTGCCCTGACGGCTGCGGATGGACTCCGCTGCGCAGCAGGTCGGCCACCCGGGCCCGTACGGCGGCCAGCTCGGCTGGGGTGATCAGTTCGGCCAGCCGGGTGGCGAGCGGCTCGCCCTCGGCCAGCCGGGCGGCCAGGGAGGCCAGCACCTCGCGGGCCTCGCCGGTCAGCGGTTCGCCCGCCCAGCCCCACAGCAGGGTCCGCAGCTTGTCCTCGCGGTGGAAGGTCACGCCGTGGTCGATGCCGTAGAGCCGTCCGTCGGGCGCGGGCAGCAGGTGTCCGCCCTTGCGGTCACCGTTGTTGATCACGGCGTCGAGGACGGCGAGCCGGCGCAGTCGGGGGTCGTCGGCGTGTACGAGCAGCGCGGTGCGGCCCTGCCCGACCTCGGCGAGGGCGACCGGCTTCCAGCCCTCCCCCGCCTCCTCGCCCTCGACGAGGGCCAGCAGGCCGCTCGCGTCCCCGGTCCCGTCGTCCGCGGTCCCGTCGTCCGCGCCGGCCTCGTCCGCGGCGGCCTCGTCCCCGGCGGCCTCGTCCCCGGCGGCGCCGGATTCGATCCACAGCTGGACCATGCCCTCGCCGTACGGCCCCTCGCGCAGCACGGTGGGCGGCACCAGGCCCCATCCCGTGGCTTCGGACACCAGATAGGCGGCGACCTCGCGCCGGGCCAGGTTCCCGTCCGGGAAGTCCCACAGCGGGCGCTCGCCCTTGACCGGCTTGTACACGCAGTCGGCGCTCGCGCCCCCGTACCGCACCGTGCACAGCAGGACGGCGTTGGACGCCTCGCGGATCCGGCCGACGACCGTCAGCTCGCCCTTGGCGAGCAGTTCCTCGTGTTCCCCCGTACCCGTCACGCCTGGCGCCGGTAGCCGTTCTGGCGCGGGCACACGTGCCCCTCCGGATCCAGCGGCAGGCTGCACAGAGGGCACGGCGGCCGGCCCGCGTTGACGACGTCCAGGGCCCGCTTGGCGAAGGCGCGGGCCTGGGCGCCGGTGAGGCGGACCCGCAGCATCGGCGGGCCGTTCTCCTCGTCCTGGAGGAGCCGTTCCTCCGCCTCGGCGAGGTCCTCTTCCGAGTCGGCGTCGAGTTCCACCAGGGCCTGCGCCTCGACGATCATCCGCTGTTCCTCGCCGTCCCAGGCCAGGGCCATGGTGCCGACGCGGAACTCCTCGTCGACCGGGACGTCGAGCGGCGCGGTGTCGGCGGCCTCGGCGGGGGCCATGGCCGGGACCGGGGCGTTGCCCCCGGTGCGCCGTACGACCTCGTCCAGCAGCTCGTCCATCCGCTCGGCCAGCGCCGCGACCTGGGTCTTCTCCAGGGAGACGCTGGTGACACGGGGGCCGGACGAGGCCTGCAGGAAGAACGTACGGCGTCCCGGTAGACCGACCGTGCCGGCCACGAAACGGTCCGGCGGGTCGTAGAGGAACACCTGACGGGGCACGTCCAGTCTCCAAGTCTCGGCGGCAGGCGGGGCTGCACGCGTGCGGCTGCGCTCTTCAGCTCTTCGGCCGTGGGGCGTTCAATCGGGCCAGTCCACCCTACTGCGCCGTTCGATCACGCCGCGCCCGCGCCGCCCCCCACGACCGCGTTCCCACCGTCTTCGGTCGCGCTTTCGAAGGTCTCCGTGTCCACCGCGTCCGCGTCCGGCGCACGGGCCGGACGCGGGGCGAGCGAGCCGAAGTCCCCGGTGTCGCCGAGCCGGAGCAGGAACGGGCGCGTCGGCGTGTAGCGGACGGCCGTGACGGAGCAGGGGTCCACGTGGATGCGCTGGAAGAGGTCCAGGTGCATGCCCAGGGCGTCCGCGACAAGGGACTTGATGATGTCCCCGTGCGAGCACATGAGGAACACGGCGTCGCTCCCGTGCTCCTCCTCGATCCGGTCGTTCCACTCCCGTACGGCGTCCACGGCGCGCGCCTGCATGGCGCGCATGGACTCGCCGCCGGGGAACGACGCGGCCGAGGGGTGCTGCTGGACGATCTTCATCAGGGGTTCGTCGGAGAGCTCCGAGAGCTTGCGGTTCGACCAGTCGCCGTAGTGGCATTCGCCGATCCGGTCGTCGGTGTGCAGCGCCAGCTCCGGGCGGGCGGCCAGCAGCGGAGCCAGGGTCTCCCGGCAGCGTTGGAGCGGGCTGCTGACGGCGGCGGCGAGCGGCACCGAGGCGAGCCGCGCGGGCAGCGCCGCCGCCTGCTCGGCGCCGCGCTCGTCGAGGGCCACTCCCGGGGTCCATCCGGCGAGCAGCCCTGCGGTGTTGGCGGTGGACCGCCCGTGTCGTACGAGGATCAGCGTGGCCATGGCGCAAGCCTAGGGGGTGGTCGGCGCGTGCGGGGTGGGGGCGGGCAGGGGAGAATGCCGTGCGTGATAGTCGACTGCGCCATGTACCGGGACGGCCGCCGCTCTCCTGCGCCCGAAGACCTCTCGGACGCCCTCGACGAGGCGAGGGCGAGTGGTGACGCCTTCCTCTGGGTCGGCATGTACGAGCCCACGGAGGAAGAGTTCGAGCACGTCAGTCGGGAGTTCCGGCTGCACAAGCTCGCGGTGGAGGACGCGCTGACCGCGCACCAGCGCCCCAAGCTGGAGGTGTACGACGACTCGCTCTTCGTCGTGCTCAAGCCGGTGGAGTACGACGAAGACGCGGACACCGTGACCGCGGGCGAGCTGATGCTCTTCATCGGCGACTCCTTCGTGGTCACGGTCCGGCACGGCGAGGGGGCGGCGCTGGCCGCCGTACGCCATCGGCTGGAGCAGGAGCCCGAGGTGCTGCGGCACGGCCCCACGGCGGTGCTGTACGCGGTGTCCGACGCGGTGGTCGACCACTACATCGAGGTCGCGGCCGAGCTCCAGGCCGACCTGGAGGAGGTGGAGGCCGAGGTCTTCGCGCCGAACGTCACGGACACCAAGAACACCGCCGCCCGGATCTACGGCTTCAAGCGGCAGGTGCTGGAGTTCCGCCGGGCGACCAGCCCGCTGCTCCAGCCGATGGACCGGCTGGCGTTCGGGAACGTGCCCTTCGTGCACGAGCACGCGCAGCCGTTCTTCCGCGACGTCGCCGACCACCTGACCAAGGCGAGCGAGTACATCGAGGGCCTGGACCGGCTGCTGTCGGACGCGCTGGCCGCTCACCTGGCGCAGATGGGCGTCCGGCAGAACGACGACATGCGCAAGATCTCGGCCTGGGCGGCGATGGCGGCCGTCCCGACGATGGTGGCGGGGATCTACGGGATGAACTTCGAGCACATGCCGGAGCTCAGGCACGCCTGGGGCTATCCGGCGGTGCTGCTGGTGATGGTGGGCGCCTGTCTGGGCCTGCACCGGCTGTTCAAGACCCGCGGCTGGCTGTAGCGGCGGCCGACCGGCCGCCGCTACGCGTACTCGGGGGCGTTCACCGGTAGGCCACCCAGCGCGTCGCGCCGCTCCGGCGGGCGCAGGCTGATCATCCGGTGCCAGCCGGCGAAGCGCTCGTACGCGTACGTCCCGTGGATCCCGGCGGCCAGTACGCCCCTCTTGGGCGCGGGCCAGCGCAGCAGCCGGCCCATGTGGTCCGCCACGGCGAGGCTCACGTCCCGGTAGACGGAGATCTCGGCGAGGGCGCTGTCGCGCAGCACCCGCTGGATGGTCCGGCCGTGCCCTTCGCGGACGAGGCGGAGCAGCTCCTCGTGGCAGTAGGCGAGGTGGTTGTCCTCGTCGTGGCTGATCATGCGGACGGCCTTGCCGACCACGGGGTGGTCCCCGAAGTACCGCACGAGCATGTCCATCTGGTCGGCGGCGCGCTGCTCGGTGACCCGGCTGTGCGCGAGGTAGACGACGATGTCCTCCTCGGTCAGCGGCTCCTCGCGGCGCAGCTTCTCGTGCGCGAGACCGATGCCGCGCCGTTCCAGCAGCATCGTGTAGTCGGTCTCGGGCGGCACGGGGACCGGCGGCAGGCCGCGCTTGCGCAGAAGGGCCCTGAAGATCCGGCCGTGCTTGTCCTCGTCGGCCCCGTGCCGGGTGATCTTGGGCGCCAGCTCGCACATGCCGTCGGGCACCAGGGCGGCGATCCGGGCGTTCTCCCAGCCGCCCTGGGACTCCCCGCTGGCGGCGATCGAGCAGAACAGCTGGAACGAGTCGTCGTTGTCGACGATCTCCTGGAACAGGCTGCGGGCAGAGAGCATGCATCGAGTCAACGGCCGATGCGGAGGCCCGGCAACCGAGGCATCGCACGACTCGGCCGAACGAAGGACTCGCACCCGTGAAGGGGTGACGCCGGAGGCGTAACCCGGAGGGTGCCGCACGCGTTGGTGACTGTGTCGGCCGTGGCGGGGAAGACCCCCGAGCCCCCACCACGGCCGCAGGGCCTTGCCGGACGACGCGCCTATGCCAGGCCGGCGCGCTCCATGGCCTCGGTGCCGGCCCGCAGGGCGGTGATCCGCTCGTCGAGGGTGAACCCGGCAGGGGCGAGCGTGAGGGTGGTGACCCCGGCCTCGGCGTAGGCCCGCATCCCGTCCGCGATCCGCTCGACGGAGCCGAGCAGGGTGGTCGAGTCGATCAGCGAGTGCGGGACCGCCGCGGCCGCGCCCGCCTTGTCGCCCGCCAGGTACTTGTCCTGGATCTCGGCGGCTTCCTTCTCGTAGCCCATGCGCTGGGCGAGCTGGTTGTAGAAGTTCTGCTTCCGGCTTCCCATGCCGCCGACGTACAGGGCCGTGTAGGGGCGGAACGTGTCGGCGAGGGCGCTCACGTCGTCGCCGACGGCCAGCGGGACGGTCGGGCAGACGTCGAAGCCCTCCATGGTCAGGCCGACCTTCTCGCGGCCCGCCCTGATGTGAGTGAGCGCGGTGGCCTCCAGGTGCTCTGCGGCTGGGAAGATCAGCAGGGCGCCGTCGGCGATCTCGCCGGTCTGCTCCAGGTTCTTGGGCCCGATGGCGGCGATGTAGAGCGGGATGTGCTCGCGCTCCGGGTGCACGGTGAGCTTGATCGGCTTGCCGGGGCCGCCGGGCAGCGGGAGGGTCCAGTGCTCGCCCTCGTAGCTGAGGCGCTCGCGGCTCATCGCCTTGCGGACGATCTCCACGTACTCGCGGGTGCGGGCGAGCGGCTTGTCGAACTTGACGCCGTACCAGCCCTCGGAGACCTGGGGGCCGGAGACGCCGAGGCCGAGCCGGAAGCGGCCCTTGGTCAGGGAATCGAGGGTGGCGGCCGTCATGGCCGTCATCGCGGGCTGGCGGGCCGGGATCTGCAGGATCGCGGAGCCGACGTCGATGCGCTCGGTCTGGGCGGCGACCCAGGCGAGCACGGTCGGGGCGTCGGAGCCGTAGGCCTCCGCGGCCCAGCAGACGTCGTAGCCGAGGCGGTCCGCCTCCTGGGCCACGGCGAGGTTGTCGGCGTCCATGCCAGCGCCCCAGTAGCCGAGATTGATGCCGAGCCGCATGTGTCGTCCCCTTACCGGTTTACCGATCAGTAACGTAGGTCTGCGGGGGACTGTAGCGCGCCCGGGCCCGCCGCGGCAGTGCCCCAGTAGTCTCAGCGCTCATGGAGCAGAGGCATCTCGGCCGCACGGGGCTGCGCGTGTCCCGGATCGGCCTCGGCACCCTGACCTGGGGCCGTTCCGCGGAAGGACCGGACGAGTCGGGCGCCGCCGAGCAGTTGAAGACGTTCTGGGACGCGGGCGGCACGCTCGTCGACACCGCCGACGTGTACGGGGGCGGCGAGGCGGAGTACCTGCTGGGACAGCTGATGGGCGGGCTGGTCCCGCGCCGGGACCTGGTGATCGCCACCAAGTCGGGCTCCGTACGGGACCCGGACCGCCGGTTCGACGCCTCGCGCGGCCACCTCCTGTCCGCGCTCGACGACTCGCTGGCCCGGCTGGGCACCGACCACGTGGACCTCTGGCAGGTCCACGCCTTCGACCCCGGAACCCCGCTGGAGGAGACCCTCCAGGCGGTGGACCTGGCGGTGAGCAGCGGCCGGGCCCGGTACGCGGGGGTGTCGAACTTCAGCGGCTGGCAGCTGGCGAAGGCGGCGACCTGGCAGCTCGCCGCCCCGGGGGTACGGACCCGGCTGGCGTCGACGCAGATGGAGTACTCCCTCCTCCAGCGGGGCGTGGAGCGCGAGGTCCTCCCGGCGGCGCTGGACCTGGGCGTCGGGCTGCTCCCCTCCTCCCCGCTGGGCCGCGGGGTCCTGACCGGCAAGTACCGGGACGGCACTCCGGCGGACTCGCGGGGCGCCTCGCCGACCATGGCCGGCTTCGTGGAGCCGTACCTGGACGACGCGGCCGGCCGCATCGTCGACGCGGTGGCAACGGCGGCCCAGGGCCTGGCGGTGACCCCGCTCCAGGTGGCCCTGGCCTGGATCCGGGACCGGCCGGGGGTGGTCGCACCGATCGTGGGCGCGCGGACGTCCGTGCAGCTCGCGGCGGCTTTGTCGGTGGAGGCCCTTACTCTTCCGGAGGAGATCTGCCGGGCGCTGGACGATGTTTCGGCGCCGGTGCATCGCTACCCCGATCAGGACTGGAGCACGCTGTGAGTACGGAGCGCCACCCCGCTTCCGCGGACCACCCGGCCACCCCGGGCCCCCAGGCGGAGGCGGCCACCGACCCCGACCCGGCAGAGCCGGGCCGCTCTGACGAAGCGTCGGCCGCGGGCGCACGGCCGGCGGGCCCGCAGGACGCCCGGCCGGGAAGGGACGCGGGAGCCGCCGAACCGCAGGCAGGCGACTCCGGCGAAGCCGCGAGCGGGGGCCCGGCGGCGGAGCCCCCGGTGTCGGGAAGGGGCGGGGCGGGGGAAAGCCCCGCGCGGACAAGCACGGGCGACGGGCCCGCCGCCCCCGATACGGCCGCACCCGGCACGCCGGAGGCCGAGGGGGACAGGCACGGGGCAACGGCGAATGCCGCAGACGCACCCGGCGGCTCGGAGGCCGAGGACGGCACGGCACCGGGCACCGCGGGGGCCGAGGACGGCACGGCACCTGGCGGCTCGGAGGCCGCAGACGGCACACCCGGCGGCTCGGAGACCGAGAACGGCACGGCACCGGGCACCGCGGGGGCCGAGGACGGCACGGCACCTGGCGGCTCGGAGGCCGCAGACGGCACACCCGGCGGCTCGGAGACCGAGAACGGCACGACACCCGGCGGCTCGGAGGCCGCAGACGGCGCACCCGGGGGCTCGGAGGCCGCAGACGGCGCACCCGGGGGCTCGGAGGCCGCAGACGGCACACCCGGGGGCTCGGAGGCCGCAGACGGCACGGCACCGGGCACCGCGGGGGCCGAGGGCGCGACCGGCTCCGACGAGGCGGCGCAGCCCGCGCTCAGCGAGGCCGAGGCCGAGCTGGCCGCGCAGAAGATCGAGCGGGAGCGCATCGCCCGCCGCAAGGCGGAGCGCCAGGGGCCCGTCGATGCCGGGGCCAAGCTCAGCGGGAAGGCCGCCGACCTGCTGGCCGCCGTACGGGCCGTGGAGAGCGGGGAGAAGCCCTCCCCGGTGTACTTCGACGAGGCCCCGACCTCCCCCCGCAAGCCCGCGACGGCCCCCGCCGCACCCCCGGCCCCCGCCCGTCCCGCGCCCGCCGCCCCCTCCGCGGCCGGCATCGAAGACGTGCGCGCCGTACTCGCCCGCGGCGGCGCCCCCGAGGCGCTGGCCGGCCCGGCCGCCACCGCCCTCGGCGAAGGCGCCGCGGAGCAGCTCGCGCACGACCCCTGGCGGCTCCTCGCCGTCGCCGGCGTCCGCCCCACCCAGGCCGACGGCTTCGCCCGGGCCCTGCTCGGCGCCGAGGCCGGCCCCGGTGACGAGCGGCGCGCCACCGCTCTCGTGGGCTGGCTGCTGGAGCAGGCCGCGCTCAAGGGGCACACCGCCCTGGACGCGCCCACGCTGGAATCTGCCCTCACCCAGTACGGCGTCCCGGACCCCGCCGAGTCCCTGGAGCAGGCCATCGGCGAAGGCGCCGTCCTGGTGTTCCACGAACCGCTCGGCCCGCCGGTCGCCGAAGGCGAGGAGCAACCCGTACGCGTCCTCGTGGGCCTGGAGGGGTACGCGCTGGCCGAGGAGAGCCTGGCCGACGGCCTGGCCCGACTGGCCAACACCTTCAACGATCCGGCGGACTGGGAGAAGGCCGCCTCCGGCGCCGGCCCGGGCGCCGACCTGGTCCGCGCCGTCTCGGGACACGGCCTGGTCACCCACACCGGCGGCGAGGCTGCCCGCGCCGAACCGCTGGCCCTGCTGACGGCCGCCCGCGACCTGGGCCTGCGCGTCTGCCTGGCCGCGCACGCGCCCGCGCCCGGCGCCGTCACCGTGGCCGGACTGCTCTCCGGGACGCAGGGGCCCGGCCGGGATGCGGACGGGCAGTTCGCGGTGGACCTGCTCGTGGTCCTCGACGCCCCGCAGCTGGACGTGGAGACCGCCGCCGCGCTCGTCGAGTCCGTCCCCGACGGGGCCCGTCTGGTGCTCTCCGGAGACCCGGGCGTGCTCGGATCCGCCGGGCCGGGCCGGGTCTTCGGCGATGTGCTGGCGGCCCGCGCCTGCCCGCAGCTGGTCTCCCGCACCCCCGACCCGGGCCCGATCGGCGAACTCGTCTCGGGGATCGGCATCGGGGAGCTGAACCAGGTCGACGCCCCCGGCAAGGAGGTCGTCATCGTCCCGGTGCGCGACGCCGGGGAGGCCGTGCACCGCACGGTGCAGCTGGTGGCCGAGTCCGTGCCGCGCGCCTTCGGGATCCCGGCGGACTCGGTCCAGGTGATCACCCCGGGCCACGGCGGCTCGGCGGGCACCCGGGCGCTGAACGCCGCCCTCAAGGAGCGGCTGAACCCCGGCCCCGGCCGGTTCGGCGGCTTCGACCCCGGTGACCGCGTCGTCCACGTGCCCTCGCCCGGGCGGGCCGAACCGGGCCGGGTGGTGTCGGCCGACGCACAGGGGCTCCACCTGGACGCCGCGGGCGCGCGGATCGTCGTACCGAAGGAGCAGGTCGATTCACAGGTGCGGCACGGCTGGGCGGTGACCGCACACCAGGCCGTCGGTGCCCGCTGGCCGGCCGTGGTCGTCGTACTGCCCGGTGACGCGGCGCAGGCCCTCTCCCGGGACTGGGTGTACTCGGCGTTCGGCCGGGCGGAGCGCCACCTGTCGGTGGTGCACGGCGTCGACCAGGCGCTGCCGCGCGCGGTCGCGGAGGTGCTGCCGAAGCCGCGTACGACCAGGCTGACGGGCCTGCTGCGGGCCCTCGTGGCGGCAGCGCAGGACCAGCCGGAGTGACCCGCACGCACCGCGGCCCCCGCCCCTTCCCGGGTCGGGGGCCGCGGTGTCGTGTGCGCGGGCCGATCAGGCGGGGGTCAGGCCGGGCGCGGTCGTCTGACCGCCGACACCGCCCGTGCCGTCCGTGCCGTCCGTGCCGTCCGCGTCCTGTGCGTCCTCGTCGTCGAAGTCGTCGGCTTCCTCGTCGAAGACGGAGCTGACGTCGAAGCGGTGCAGTACGTGCTGCGGGTCGGTGTGCCCGAAGGGCGAGCCGAGCCACTCCCCCGGTTCCGCGACCTCCTCCGAGGCCGCGATCCAGAGGGTGGAGTCGCCCTCCTCCAGGCCGAACTCCTTGTAGCGGGAGGCGATCTCGTCGGGCTCGTACTCCCCGAAGAGCACGCCCAGCGCACTGGCGGTGCCTCCGTCGTGGACGAGGTCGGCCTCCCGGTCGTGCGCGGCGACCCGCTCGGCCTGGGCGATCAGCCGGGGCGGTTCGACGACGGCGTAGTCGCGGCGGATGAGCACGCTGAACGCGGCGGGCTCGGCGGGCCCGGTGTACGGGACTCCGTCCTCGGGCGTGGGGATCTCGAACGGGGTGACCTCGTCGTACCGGTCGTAGAGGAGTTCGTCGTACTCCTCGGCGGCGGCGGCGAGTTCGTTGAACGCGGCGTAGACGGCCGGATCCTCGTCCCCGATCCTGCTCTCGACCGCGGCGAGGTGACGGTCGAGTGCGGCCTTGACCGCCTCGGCGGCGGCGCGTACCTCGGCAACACTGGGCAGAGCGGCATCAGACATAGTGCAGACGCTATCCGTAGCAGGCCTCTGCCCGCACAATAGATTCGATGCCGGAATACGAATTTGTCGACGTGTACGTGCCCCGCGGTGTACCCCGCAAGGAGGCGACCCGCCTGCTCACCGATCATGCCGAGTACGGGAACTGGGAACTCGACCGGCTCTCCTTGCATCGGGACGGCAGCCGTCGGGTACGACTGCGCCGGAGAATCATCCGTCAGGTCCGCGCCACCTGGTGACGCGGGCCCCGGGGTCGGGGCCCGCGCCATGAGCGTCGCCCGTCAGGCCGCGTTGCGGGCCCGCCGGTAGAGCACGGCACCGGCCAGCAGCGTGCCGGCGGCGAGCGGGAGGCCCACACCGAGGACGTCTCCCGCCCCGGTGGCGGCGAGCCCCGCCTGCTGGACGGGCCCGATTCCCTGCCCGGGGTGCGCGACGGGCGTGACGCCGCCCGCGCCGGGCTGACCGGGCGTGCCGGGGGTACCCGGGTTGCCGCGGTGACCCGGAGTTCCGGGGTGACCGGGCACGCCCGGAGTGCCCTGGTTGCCGGGCTGACCGGGAGTGCCGGGCTGCCCCGGGTTGCCGGGCGTTCCCGGGTTGCCGGGATGGCCGGGCGTACCCGGGTTTCCGGGCTGACCGGGAACGCCCGGGTGTCCGGGGTTCCCCGGGTGGCCGGGCTGACCGGGCGTTCCGGGGTGGCCCGGCTGGCCGGGATGGGTCGGCTCGTCCTCGTCGCACGGCTCGTCCGGCTCCTCGGGCTCGCCCGGGTGTCCGGGTTGGCCCGGGTGCCCCGGGTGTCCGGGTTGGTTCGGTGTGGCCGAGTGCTGGGAACAGCCGTTCCCGAAGGCCGGGTTCAGCAGCCCCACGATCGAGATGCTGTTGCCGCAGGCGTTCACCGGAGCGTCCACGGGTGCCTGGACGGAGTTCCCGGACAGCACGCCCGGAGAGTTCACGGCATGGCCGGACGCGCCGGAGTCCGCATGTGCGTAACCCCCACCCAGCGCGAGAACACCCCCCGCGGCGGCCATGATGCTCAGAGTCTTGCGCATGTGTAATCCCCCTGCTGTGTACGAACACCGGGCCCCAAAGCCCGGCGGCCCCGGAGCGCTGGAATGCGCTCCGGGGCCCAAGACTTCAGAAGCGTCAGGCGTTGACGCAGGGGTTGCCGAAAGTCGGGTTCAGCAGGCCGACCACGTTGATCGTGTTGCCGCAGACGTTCACGGGAACGTGGACCGGGACCTGGACGACGTTGCCGGACAGGAAACCGGGGGAGCCGATGGCCGCACCCTGGGCACCCGCGTCGGCGACAGCCAGACCCGCACCCGCGAGCACCAGACCACCGGTGGCAGCCGCAGCGGCGACAACCTTCTTGAACATTGTTCCTCCTAGTTGGCAATGCGGTCCCAGCCGCGGACCGCACCACCTGTAACGAGGAGGGATCACCAGGGCTACGAGCGTATGAGCGCATTCACTCTTCTCAGTGCAATGCGCACACCTTCTCGATTCTCAGCAGTTGTCAATGAATCGGTCGAGCACGCGCACGCCGAACTTCAGCCCGTCCACCGGCACCCGCTCGTCCACTCCGTGGAACATCCCGGCGAAGTCCAGCTCGGGCGGCAGCTGGAGCGGGGCGAAGCCGAAGCAGCGGATGCCGAGGTCGTCGAAGGACTTGGCGTCCGTGCCGCCGGAGAGCATGTACGGGACCGCGCGCGCGATCGGGTCGTGCGCCCTGAGCGCGGTCTGCATCGCGTCCACGAGCTTGCCGTCGAAGTCCGTCTCCAGCGCCTTGTCCGCATGGACGTCCTCGCGCTTCACGCGTGGGCCGAGGATCCGGTCGAGGTCGGCGAAGAACTCGTCCTCGTAGCCGGGCAGGAAGCGGCCGTCGACGTGCGCGGTGGCCTGGCCGGGGATGACGTTGACCTTGTAGCCGGCGCCGAGCATGGTCGGGGCGGCCGAGTTCCGCAGCGTCGCGCCGACCATCTTGGCGATGCCGCCGAGCTTGGCCAGGGTGGCGTCCATGTCGTCCGGGTCGAGCGGGGTGCCGAGCGCGTCCGAGAGCTCGTCCAGGAACGACCGTACGGTCTTGGTGACCCTGACCGGCCACTGGTGGCGGCCGAGCCGGCCCACGGCCTCGCACAGCTCCGTGATGGCGTTGTCGTTGTTCGTCATCGAGCCGTGGCCCGCGGTGCCCTCCACGGTGAGCCGCATCCAGTGCATGCCCTTCTGGGCGGTCTCCACCAGGTACAGCCGCAGGTTCTCGTTGACGGTGAACGAGAAGCCACCGACCTCGCCGATCGCCTCGGTGACCCCCTCGAAGAGCCCGGGGTGATGGTCCACGAGGTACCGGGCGCCGTACACGCCGCCGGCCTCCTCATCGGCGAGGAAGGCCAACACGATGTCCCGCGGGGGCTTGCGGCCGCTGCGCAGCCGGTCGCGCACGACGGCGAGCGTCATCGCGTCCATGTCCTTCATGTCGACGGCGCCGCGGCCCCACACGCAGCCGTCGGCGATCTCGCCGGCGAACGGGTCGTACGTCCAGTCGGCGGCGTTCGCCGGGACCACGTCGGTGTGCCCGTGGATCAGCAGCGCCGGGCGCGACGGGTCCTCCCCCTCGATGCGCGCGACGGTCGAGGCACGACCCCGGTGGGACTCGAAGATCTGCGGCTCCAGCCCGACCTCGGCGAGCTTCTCCGCGACCCACTCGGCGGCCTTGCGCTCGCCGGGGCCGGAGTGGTCCCCGTAGTTGCTGGTGTCGATCCGGATGAGGTCCCGGCAGAGGTCGACGACCTCGTCCTCGCCAGAGACGTTCCTGCCCGCGCTCGACTCGCTCACGCTGCTTCCTCCCACTGGTCGGTACCGACTGCCTCCCCATCCTCCCGCTTTGGGCGGCTCTCCCCAAGGGCGATCCCCGGCCGCAGGGGGGTGTGATCGGGGCCCCGGAATGTTTGGTAATGTTTTCCACGTCGGAACGGCCCGCGAGGGACGCGAGACAGACACCTTGTCCGGGTGGCGGAATGGCAGACGCGCTAGCTTGAGGTGCTAGTGCCCTTTATCGGGCGTGGGGGTTCAAGTCCCCCCTCGGACACAGAGCGAGAACCCCACTTCGGTGGGGTTCTCGGCGTTTTCGGCCCTTTCCGCGTGGGGCTACCCTGAAGGCGTGATCGAGAACCTGCCGCCCTGCCCGAAATGCTCCTGTGAGTACACCTACGAAATGAACGCCCTCGTGGTGTGCCCCGAGTGCGGCCACGAGTGGGTTCCCGCCGAGGGCGGTGCGCAGGACGCGGCCGGTCCCGGGGAGCGCGTCGTGAAGGACGCCGTCGGCAATGTGCTGAGCGACGGCGACAGCGTGACCGTGGTCAAGGCCCTCAAGGTGAAGGGCAGCCCGTCCGGGATCAAGGCGGGCACGAAGGTGCGCAACATCCGGCTGATCGACGGTGTGGACGGCCACGACATCGATTGCAGGATCGACGGTTTCGGTGCCATGCAGCTGAAGTCCAGCGTGGTCAAGAAGGCCTGATCCGCCGCCCCGCGGCAACGAAAAGAAGGACCCCGCCCGACGCGGGGTCCTTCTTTTCGTTGTCTACCCGTAAGGCCGTCAGCGGCTCGCGGCGATCTCCGCGACGCGGCGGCGGACAAGGAACCAGCCGCCGACGAGGGCGGCCCCGATGACGGGCACGCACAGGACGGTGGTGCGGCCGACGCCGCCGTCGCACCACATCAGGACCAGCACGGCGAACAGGAACACCAGCGTGACGATCTGCGTGTACGGGGCCCAGGGCAGGCGGTAGGACGGCCGCTGCAGGGTGCCCTCCTGCGCGCGGCGCCAGAAGAACAGCGAGCAGATCATGACCATGCCCCAGGTGCCGAGGATGCCCAGCGAGGCGAAGTTCAGGACGAGCTCGAAGGCGTCCTTCGGCATCAGGTAGTTCAGGCCGACGCCGGCGAGGCCGAATGCGGCGGTGAAGAGCACGCCGCCGTAGGGGACCTTGCCCTTGTTCATGCGGGCGGTGAACTTCGGCGCGGAGCCGGACATGGCCATCGAGCGCAGGATGCGGCCGGTGGAGTAGAGCCCGGAGTTCAGGCTGGAGAGCGCCGCGGTCAGGACGACCAGGTTCATGACGCCGGCGGCGCCGGGGATGCCCAGCTTGTCGAAGACGGTGACGAAGGGGCTCTGGTCCGAGGAGTACGAGGTGTACGGGAGCAGCAGCGCGAGCAGGATCACCGAGCCGACGTAGAACAGGCCGACGCGCCACATGATCGAGTTGATCGCCTTCGGCATGATCTTCTCGGGGTTCTCGGTCTCGCCGGCGGCGACTCCGCACAGCTCGACGGAGGCGTACGCGAAGACCACGCCTTGGAGCAGCAGGAGCATCGGGAGCATGCCGGACGGGAAGATGCCGCCGTTGTCGGTGATCGAGGACAGGCCCGGGGTGTGGCCGCCGATGTCGTGGCTGGTGGCGACCAGGTAGATGCCGACGAGCAGGAAGATGCCCAGGGCGGCGACCTTGACCAGGGAGAACCAGAACTCCATCTCGCCGAAGTACTTCACCGAGATCAGGTTCGCGGTGAGGACCACGGCGAGGGCGATCAGGGCGAGGACCCACTGCGGGACGCTGGTGAACATCGACCAGAAGTGCGCGTAGGTCGCGGCGGCGGTGATGTCGGCCACGGTGGTCGTGGACCAGTTCAGGAAGTACAGCCAGCCGGCCGTGTAGGCGCCCTTCTCCCCCATGAACTCGCGCGCGTAGGAGACGAACGCGCCGGAGGAGGGCCGGTAGAGCACGAGCTCGCCGAGGGCCCGGACGACGAAGAAGGCGAAGATGCCGCACACCGCGTAGGCGATCGCGAGGGAGGGGCCCGCGTTGGCGAGCCGGCCGCCGGCACCGAGGAACAGGCCGGTGCCTATCGCCCCGCCGATCGCGATCATGTTGATGTGGCGGGACTTGAGGTCCTTGCTGTAGCCCTCGTCACCGGCGTCGACGTGGCGGGCGGACGCCGGGGCCGGGGCCTCGGTCAAGGTGCGGTCACTCATGTAGGACTTCGCCTTCGTGGGTGGGACAGGCAGTTCCGACCGCCGTGCAGGTGAGCTGGGTGGGGTCACCTGTGCGGGGGTCCGGTGGTTTTTGTCGCCCCAGGAGACCATGAGCCCCGGCCCCGGCCAAAACCCGCCCTCCTCGCACAGAAGCCCCCGACGACCTTGGAAACGGGCGCGGGGGGCTTCGTACGGGCAGGAAAGCGAGGCAGTGGGGGTCAGTCGCGGGGGTCGGCCTCCGCGGCCTGGTCGAGGCGGAAGGCCTCGTTCCCAAGGCCGATGCGGGCGTGCACCTCGGGGCGGCGGCTGCGCAGGATCGCCCCGTAGAGCAGTCCGCCCACGACGGCGGCGCCGATGATCCCGGGCAGGACCCAGCTGAGCGCGGAGCCCTTTTCGGCGCCGACGAGGACGCCGAAGTCCTTCACCGTGTACACGGCGATGCCGAGCAGGGCGATCCCGGCTGCGCCGGCCGCGACGAGCCGCCAGACCTGGGCGCCGGCGGTGCCGCGGCGGACGAAGAAGGCGATGACGGCGAAGGAGGCGGCGGCCATGAGAAGGGTCACGCCGAGGGCTCCGACGCTGCCCATCCAGGTGAACAGGTGCAGGACCGGCGTGGTGGGGTCGCCGGCCGGCGTGTCGTCGGTGAAGGCGAAGGCGAGGACGACGAGCGTGGCGATGACGGTCTGGAGGAGGGAGCCGGTCGCGGGGGCGCCGGTGCCCGCGCTGGTCCGGCCGAAGGCGGCGGGGAGCAGGCCCTCGCGGCCCATGGCGAAGGCGTAGCGGGCGACCACGTTGTGGAAGCTGAGCATGGCCGCGAACATGCCGGTCACGAAGAGGACGTGGAGTACGTCGGTGAAGGTGGTCCCGAGACGGCTCTGGGTGAGCTCGAAGAGCAGGCCGGGGCCGGCTTCGCCGGAAGCCTTGACGATCTGGGAGGGCCCGGTGGCGACGGTCAGGGCCCAGGCACTGAGCGCGAAGAAGAGGGCGACGAAGCCGACGGCGAGGAACATCACCCGGGAGACGACGATGTGGGGCTTGCTGGTCTCCTCGGCGTAGACCGGGGACTGCTCGAAGCCGACGAAGGCGGCGATGCAGAAGCACAGGGCGGTGCCGAGTCCGGTGCCGCCGAGGGTCGCGGGGTCGAAGGCGTGCAGGGAGAGGCCTTCGGGGCCGGGGTCGGCGAGGGCGGCGACGTCGAAGATGACGACGAGGGCGCACTCGATGAGGAGGAGGACGCCGAGGACGCGGGCATTGAGGTCGATCTTGAGCCAGCCGAGCGCTCCGGTCACTGCGACGGCTGCCAGGGCCGGTATCCACCAGGCGACGTCGATCTTCAGGTAGGTGCTGAAGAGGCCGGAGATCTCGAAGCCGAGGATGCCGTAGACGCCGACCTGCATGGCGCTGTACGCGACCAGGGCGACGAGCGAGGCGCCGGCGCCCGCGGTGGGGCCGAGGCCGCGGGCGATGTACGCGTAGAAGGCGCCGGCGTTGTGGACGTGCCGGCTCATCTCGGCGTAGCCGATGCTGAACAGCGCGAGCACGATGCCGAGGATCACGAACAGCAGCGGCTGGCCGACGACGCCCATGACGCCGAAGGTGGTGGGCATCACGCCGGCGACGACCATGAGGGGCGCGCTGGCGGCGAGTACGGAGAGCAGCAGGCCCGCGGTGCCGAGGCGGTCGGCGCGCAGGGCGCGGTCCTGGCCCTTGTAGGTGCGGATCTCGGGCGCGGTGCTGAGCGTGGTGGATCTGCCCGTCGCCATGGCGGGGTGTCCTTTCGGGGGAAGGTCGGGGTCGAACTGGGCTGGTGCGGTCGAGCGGAGTGCGGTCGAGCGGAGTGCGGGCCGAGCGGAGTGCGGGCCGAGCGGGGTGCGGTCGAGCGCGGGCGCCAGCCGCCTCAGGCGGTGCCGAGCGCGGCGCTGCGGGCCGCGAGGAAGGCCTTGTGCGGGTCGAGGTCCGGGTAGGACCAGGGAGCGGGTGTGGCGTGGCTGCCGATGCGGTGGAACAGGGCGGCGGCCTCGGCCGGGCGGCCCTCGCAGAGCTTGGCGTGGGCCAGGAAGTTGAGGTCGACCCGGTTGCGGGGGTGGTCCTCGCGCTCCCACTCCAGCCACCAGTCGAAGGCCGAGCGCAGTACCTGGCGGGCGCGGCGGCTCGACCAGTGGGCCACGGCTCCGGCGCTGCTGTCGGAGCCGTACTTGCCGGCCAGCACCCGGTAGCGCTCGGCGTGGGCGATGACGGGCAGGACGGCGAGCGGGGAGTCGGCCGGGGACTCCTCGGCGGCCCAGGCGGCGAAGTCGTAGACCTCGTGGAGCGGGTCGTGGCCGGAGCCGGGTGTGTGCTCGGCGAGCTGGGCGACCATGAGGTGGTGGGCGTGGTGGTGCTCGCGGTGGCGTGCCCGGACCTGGTCGAAGTGGCGGCTGAACTCCTCCTCGGTACCGAAGGCCCGGGAGAGCATGAGCAGCCCCAGCCAGGGGGTGGGGTCGGCGGGGAGCAGCACGGCGGCCCGGCGGCAGGCCTCTTCGGCCGCCTCGGGCGTGCCCTTGCGGCGCAGGGCGTTGATGACGGCGGCGCAGGCGAGGAGGGTGGCGGCGTCGGCGCTCTCGGGTTCGGCGAGCAGCCATTCGCGGGCCCAGGCGGTGGCGGCCGGGGTCTCGGCGAGTACGACGACGCGGTGGCCGCGGCGGTCCCAGTCGTCGCCGGTGCCGACGAGGAGGGACCGGGCCTTGGCCCAGCGGCCCTGGGTGAACTGGGCGCGCACGTCGACCAGCTCGGCATCGCAGAGGGCCGGGTCGAAGAGCTGGGCGTCCCGCTTGCGGGCGCGGCCGAGGGGCGGCGGAGGCGGGGACATCCGCGAAATTCCCTCCAGAGCACGGGCGCGGGCGGACGGTTTGGCTGGATGATCACGCACAGCAAAGCGGTACGCACAGCTCCGAGTCAAGGTCCAGTCCACTGCGTGGCGCGTTTCAACTGGTATGTACATGACGTGAGTTGGGGCGTCCAGATCCGTTCGCAGGCGCTGCTGGAGCGACCGTGGGGTGGGCCCATGACGACCTACGACGATCTTCCTCCCGCTTTGTTCGCGTTCCCGGGGCCGGTGCGCGACATGCTGGTGGCGGCGGTGCTGAGCGGCGCGAAGACCTCAACCACGGGATTGCTGACCGAATACGAGGTAATGGGCGACCCCCTGCCGGTCGTGGGCGAGCGGATGGCGGTCATGGACTCCGCGCAGCGTCCGGTGGCCGTCCTGGAGGTGACGGGCGTACGGGCTCTACCGCTCGCGGAGGAGGACCTCGGGCACGCCCCGGACGAGGGCGAGGGATACGCGTCCGTAGCCGAATGGCGTGTTTCCCACGAGCGGTACTGGCACGGGCCGCAGATCCGGGAAGTGCTCGGCGACCCGGAGTTCACGGTGACCGACGACACGCTGGTCGTCGCGGAACGCTTCCGGGTCGTCGAACGCCCCTAGGGGCCGCCACGGGAGCCCGGAGGGGGCCTGCCTCAGGCCACCGCCCCGGCTGCGGCGCGGCCCGCCGCACGGCCCGAGAAGATGCAGCCGCCGAGGAAGGTGCCCTCCAGGGCCCGGTAGCCGTGCACCCCGCCGCCGCCGAAGCCGGCCGCCTCGCCGGCCGCGTACAGGCCGGGCAGCGGGTCACCGGACCCGGTGAGGACCCGGGAGGACAGGTCGGTCTCCAACCCGCCCAGGGACTTGCGGGTCAGGACGGAGAGGCGGACGGCGATCAGCGGGCCCGCCTTCGGGTCCAGGATCCGGTGCGGCGCGGCGGTGCGGATCAGCCGGTCCCCGAGGTACTTGCGGGCGCCGTGGATGGCCGTCACCTGGAGGTCCTTGGTGAACGGGTTGGCGATCTCCCGGTCCCGAGCCACGATCTCCCGGCGCACCGTCTCCTCGTCGAGCAGGTCCTCCTTGGTGACCGCGTTCATGCCGCGCACCAGCGAGGCGAGGTCCCGTTCGACGACGAAGTCGACTCCGTTGTCCATGAACGCCTTCACCGGTCCCGGAACGGCCTGCCGCGCCCGGTCGATGACGTCGCGGACGGACCTGCCCGTCAGGTCCGGGTTCTGCTCGGATCCCGAGAGGCCGAACTCCTTGCCGATGATGCGCTGGTTGAGCACGAACCAGGTGTGGTCGTGGCCGGTCCTCATGATGTGGTCGAGGGTGCCGAGGGTGTCGAACCCGGGGAAGAGCGGGACGGGCAGCCGCTTGCCGGTGGCGTCCAACCAGAGCGAGGACGGGCCGGGCAGGATGCGGATGCCGTGCCGCGACCAGATCGGGTCCCAGTTCTCGATGCCCTCGGTGTAGTGCCACATCCGGTCCTTGTTGATGTGGCTGGCGCCGGCCTCCTCGGCGATGCCCAGCATCAGGCCGTCCACGTGCGCCGGGACCCCGGACAGCATCCGCTGCGGCGGCGTGCCCAGCCGGGCCGGCCACTGCGCGCGCACGAGGTCGTGGTTGCCGCCGATGCCACCGCTGGTCACGATCACCGCCTGGGCCCTGAGGGAGAAGTCGCCGGTGCTCCCACGGCCGCTCGCGGTGCCGCGTACGGCGTCGGAGGGCTCCAGGATCTCGCCCGTCACGGTGTCCAGGGCGCCGCCCGTCCGGGCGAGGCCGGTGACCCGGTGGCGGAACTTCAGCCGGACCAGGCCACGGGCCACCCCGGCACGGACCCGCCGCTCGAAGGGTTCGACCAGGCCGGGCCCGGTGCCCCAGGTGATGTGGAAGCGGGGGACGGAGTTCCCGTGGCCGTTGGCGTCGTAGCCGCCGCGTTCGGCCCAGCCGACCACCGGGAAGAAGCGGACGCCCAGGGCGTGCAGCCAGGGCCGCTTCTCACCGGCCGCGAAGTCGACGTAGGCCTCCGCCCAGCGGCGCGGCCAGGCGTCCTCCTCACGGTCGAAGCCGGCGGTGCCCTGCCAGTCCTGGAGGGCGAGCTCGCGGCTGTCCTTGATCCGCATCCGCCGCTGTTCGGGCGAGTCGACGAAGAACAGCCCGCCGAAGGACCAGTGCGCCTGGCCCCCGATCGACTGCTCGGGCTCCTGGTCGAGCAGGATGACCTTGCGGCCCGCGTCGACGAGCTCGGCGGTGGCCACGAGACCGGCGAGTCCGGCCCCGATCACGATCACGTCTGCGTCGTACGTCATGGCGAACCCGTCCTCCGGTCGGTGGTGGGGCAGATCCTTGGCTACGGAGCGGTAACCAGTCAACAGCGGTGGTTGGATGAGCCGTGTGAGTGCTGCTGACGAAGTACTGGACGTGGTGGACCGGGACGACCGGGTGACGGGGCGGGCGCCGCGCGGCGAGGTGTACGCGGGCGGGCTGCTGCACCGGTGCGTGTTCGTACAGGCCAGGGACGCGCAGGGGCGGATCTTCGTCCACCGGCGGACGGCGTCGAAGCTGGTCTTCCCCTCGGCTTACGACATGTTCGTGGGCGGAGTGGTGGGCGCCGGCGAGAGCTACGCGCAGGCCGCCCTGCGGGAGGCCGAGGAGGAGCTGGGCGTGGCGGGTCTGGCGCAGCCGGCGCCGCTGTTCAAGTTCCTGTACGAAGGGCCGGGCGGGGCCTGGTGGTCGTACGTGCACGAGGTGCGCTGCGAGCTGCCAGTGCGGCCGCAGGAGTCGGAGGTGTCCTGGCACGCGTGGCTCTCCGAGGGGGAACTGGCGGGGCGGGTCGCGGACGGGGCGTGGGAGTGGGTGCCGGACGGGCTGGAGGCGTACCGGCGGCTGCGCGCGCACCGGGAGTCGCACCAGTAGATTGATCAGGTGATCGACTTCGTCAAGGACGTACGCCTCTGGTTCGCCCCGCAGCGGCTGAGGGACGAGGGCGAAACCCCCGACTACCGGTTTTCGCTGGCCAACGAGCGGACCTTCCTGGCCTGGATCCGGACCGCCCTGGCCCTGGTGGGCGGCGGTTTCGCGGTGGACCAGTTCCTGCCGGACCTGCGCTGGGGCGTGCGGGTCGGGATGGCCCTCGCGCTGCTCGTGGTGGGTGCCGCCTGTGCGCTGCGGGCGGTGAACCACTGGGTGCGGTGCGAGCGGGCGATGCGGCGGGGCGAGGACCTCCCGCTGTCCCGGTTCCCGGTCGTGCTGAGCCTGGGAGTGGGGCTGGTCGCGGTGTCGATGGTCCTGGTGGTGCTGATGGGCTGGACGAGCGGTCGATGACGACCCCCGGTTCGGCGGCCCGCGACGCGGGACTGCAGCCCGAGCGGACCCGGCTCGCATGGCGGCGCACGACGCTGGCGTGCTCGGTCACGGCGGTGCTGGCGCTGCGGGCGGCGCTCCGCGGGTCGGGCTCGCCGCTGGAGGTGATCGGGGCGGCGGTGATCGCTCTGATCTGGCTGGCGTTCCTGGCGGTCGCCCACCACCGCATGCGCCAACTGACGGCCCGCCGCCCACCCGCCCTCGCCCCCCGCGCGGCCCTGGCGGCGGTGGCCTGCACGGTGGCCCTATCCCTCTTCGCGGCGGCAGTGGTCCTCTGACCCACGGAGGCAGCCCGGTCGGAACCACGGAGCCGGGAGCCAGACGCTCCACCGGGAGGGGCGGGCAACAGCCGCGCAGCCGGCAGCCAGACACTCTGCCGGGAGGGGGCGGGCCGAAGCCACGGAGCCGGGAGCCAGACACTCCGACGGGAGGTGCCGGCGGCAGCCACCCAGCCGGGAGCAAGCCGCTCCACCGGGAGGGGCGGACGGAACCTACGGCGCCGGGAGCAAGTCACCCCACCAGAAGGGGTGGGCGGCAGCCGCGGAGCCGGGAGCACGAAATCCGCACCCAGGGTGCAGTCACACAAGGCCCAGCGGCCCGCCCTCCCCGCCTTCCGACCACCCGTCACGGGCCCTCCCGCTGACTGGGGCACCGGTCACCACGGGCAGGAGCGCATCATCACGCCGACATCGCCCACGGTCACCACAGATGGACACACCCACCGGCCGGACCAGCACCTCACCCCGACATCGCCCACGATCACGACCGGTGGAAGCACCCACACGCCGGACCTGCACCTCACCCCGACACCGGCCACGGTCACAAGCGGCCGGACGGGCGGGCAACCGGCCGGCCAGCCGGCCAAAGAACGACCGGTCCGCGCACAGAGCTGCGCACAACGGTCAGACAGTGCGGGCACACAGGACGGGACAACGACGGGAGCGTCCTGACCTACAGGAAAGACCAGCCGCAGGCCGCACACGACACCAACACCCACCACCAGGGGCGGCTGCAGGCCTCCCTACAGGACATCCCCCCACACCCACCCACACCGCCCCACCAAAACCATCAACACCACCACCGAACAACACCACCCACCACCGCCCCGCAACGCCACCCCAACCCACCACCACCACCACCCGCACCCGCACCCGCACCCGCACCCGCACCACCCCGCCAACACCAACCCCAACACCAACACACCACCCGCCCCGCCCTCCCCCCGCGCCCCCGCAGCTGGCAGGATGCCGAATGCCCGTCAAAGCCGTCCCGGGAGAGCGCACATGACCGCCGAAGAGCCGTACCTCGTCCAGCCCGCACCCGGGGTGTACGCCTACGTCCAGCCGGACGGTGGCTGGTGCCTCAACAACGCCGGCTTCGTGAGCGACGGCGGTCGGACCCTGCTCATCGACACCGCGGCCACCGAGCGGCGGGCCCTGGCCCTGCGCGAGGCGGTCGTGGCGACCGGGGTGCCGCTGCCACGCACGGTGGTGAACACCCACCACCACGGAGACCACACGTACGGCAACGCCGTCTTCGCCCCCGAAGCCCTGATCCTCGGGCACGACAACGCGCGCAGCGAACAGCTCGCCGCCGGGCACCAGCTGGAGCTCATCTGGCCCGCCACCGACTTCGGCGCGATCGAGATCACCGCGCCGGACCTCACGTACAGCGACCGGATGACCTTCCACCTCGGCGAGACGGAGGTGCGGGTGGTCCACCCGGGCGTCGCGCACACCACCGGGGACTCGATCGTGTTCCTGCCGCGGCAGCGGATCGTGTTCACCGGCGACCTGGTCTTCGCCGGGGGCACGCCGTTCCTGGCGATGGGCTCGCTGGCCGGTTCGCTGCGGGCGCTTGAGCTGCTGCGCTCGCTGGACGCGGAGACCGTCGTACCGGGCCACGGGCCGCTGACGGACCCGTCCGCGTACGAGGCGACCGAGCGCTACCTCCGCTACGTGGCCGAGCTCGCCCGGGAGGGCAGGGCGAAGGGGCAGACCCCCCTGGAGGTGGCGCGCCAGGCCGATCTCGGCGAGTTCGCGGCCTGGCGGGAGAGCGAGCGACTGGTGGCGAACCTGCACCGGGCGTACGCGGAACTGGCCGGTGAGCCGGAAGGGGCGCCGCTGGACATACTGGCGGTGCTCCAGGACATGACCGTGATGAACGGCGGGACGCCGATCCTGTGCCACGCCTGACGCTGGCGTCCTGACCCGCCGACGGGCCGGGGGATTTCCCTCCGGCCCGTACTCGTGGGCCCTGCACACTGGACGACATACCGACTGGTCGGCATGATGGGGCGGCATGACGGCTCGCGTTCGTTTCGTCCTCGTCCACTCCGCACGGAGGTGCGCACCATGACCTCAGCGTCAGCGTCCGCTTCAGCCGCCCCCCGGGGCCTCGATCTGGAGGGGCTGCGCGGTCATCTCGACCGGGCACGGCCGGGTCTCGTGGCCGGGGAGCTGCGCGGCCGGCTGATCGAAGGCGGCCGGTCGAACCTCACGTACGAGATCACCGACGGGACCGCCCGCTGGGTGGTGCGCCGCCCGCCGCTCGGCCACGTCCTGGCGACGGCGCACGACATGCGGCGCGAGCACCGGGTCATCCAGGCGCTGCACGGCACGGCCGTGCCGGTGCCCGAGCCGGTGCTGTTGTGCGAGGACGAGTCGGTCCTCGGGGCGCCGTTCTACGTCATGGAGTACGTGGACGGGGTGCCGTACCGGACGGCCGGCCAGCTCTCCGGAATCGGCCCCGAGCGCACCCGACGGGCGGTGCTGGGCCTCGTGGACACCCTGGTCGACCTGCACGCGGTGGATCCGGAAGCGGTGGGTCTGGGCGACTTCGGCCGGCCCGAGGGGTTCCTCGACCGGCAGCTGCGCCGCTGGGGCAAGCAGCTCGCGGCCTCCCGCGGGCGCGAGCTCGCGGGCATCGACGAGCTGCACGGCGCGCTCGGCCGGGCCCTGCCGGACTCCCCCGCCCCGACCGTCGTGCACGGTGACTTCCGGCTGGACAACGTGCTGATCGGCGGGCCGGACGACACGATCCGGGCGGTGCTGGACTGGGAGATGTCCACGCTCGGAGACCCGCTGACCGACCTCGGGCTGCTGGTGATGTACAGCTCGGACCTGGGGCTGACGGACTCCCCGGTCAGCACGACGAGCGGTGCGCCCGGTCACCCGGCGCCGGCCGAGCTGATCGAGCGGTACGCCGCCCGGTCCGGCCGGGACACCGGCGCGATCGCCTGGTACACCGCCTTCGCTTGGTTCAAGCTCGCGGTGATCCTCGAAGGCATCCACTACCGCTACACGCTCGGGCAGACGGTGGGCGCGGGCTTCGACCGGATCGGCGAGCTGGTCCCGGTCTTCATCGAGCACGGTCTGACCACCCTCCAAGAACTGCAGGAAGGCTGAGGCACACCCATGGACTTCGCATTCGACTCCCGGACCGAGGAACTCCGCGAGCGGCTCCTCACGTTCATGGAGGAGTACGTGTACCCGGCGGAGCCCGTCGCCGCCGAGCAGCGCGCGCGGCTGGCCTCACCCTGGGACACTCCGGCCGTCTTCGGTGAGCTGAAGGCCGAGGCGCGCCGTCAGGGACTGTGGAACCTCTTCCTGCCGGACGCGGTGCACGGCGCCGGGCTGACCAACCTCCAGTACGCCCCGCTCGCCGAGATCACCGGCCGCAGCCCGCACCTGGCGCCGATGGCGACCAACTGCGCGGCCCCGGACACCGGGAACATGGAGCTGCTCGCGCAGTTCGGCAACGAGGCGCAGCAGAAGCAGTGGCTCCAGCCGCTGCTGGCCGGGGAGATCCGGTCCGCGTTCGCGATGACCGAGCCGGAGGTCGCCTCCTCGGACGCGACGAACATCGAGACGCGGATCGAGCGTTCGGCGGACGGTGACGAGTACGTCGTGACCGGACGCAAGTGGTTCATCTCCGGGGCCATGAACCCGGACTGCAAGATCTTCATCGTCATGGGCAAGACCGACCCGGACGGCGCCGATCCGCGGCGCCAGCAGTCGATGATCCTGGTCCCGCGCGATACGCCGGGCGTCGAGGTGCGGCGTGCGATGACGGTGTACGGGTACGAGGACCACGACCACGGCGGCCACGCCGAGGTGGTTTTCGACGGGGCCCGGGTGCCGGCCGCGAACCTGATCGGCGAGGAGGGCACCGGCTTCGCCATCGCCCAGGCCCGGCTCGGCCCGGGCCGGATCCACCACTGCATGCGGCTGATCGGCATGGCGGAGCGGGCCATCGAGTTGATGTGCCGGCGCGCGGTGGGCCGTACGGCCTTCGGCAAGGAGCTGGCCGCGCAGGGAGTCGTACAGAACTGGATCGCGGACGCGCGGGTCACGGTGGAGCAACTGCGGCTGCTGGTGCTGAAGACGGCCTGGCTGATGGACACGGTCGGCAACCGGGGTGCGCACACCGAGATCCAGGCCATCAAGATCGCGACTCCGCGGGCGGTGGTGCGGATCCTCGACGATGCGGTGCAGCTGCACGGTGCGGGCGGGGTGAGCCAGGACTTCCCGCTGGCCGAACTGTGGGCGGCAGCACGGACGTTGCGGCTGGCGGACGGTCCGGACGAGGTGCACCAGCGCTCGCTGGCGCTCCGGGAGCTGAAGAAGTACCGCGCGTGAACGTGTGGGAACCGTGCGGAAGTTCGGACGAACTCATGTACGAGGTGAAGGCGATGCGGGGGGTCTTTTAAGAAAGCTTGTTGAATAACCCTTTACCCCCGGGGCGTTCTTGATTTGCGCCTGTCAATCGGAAGAGGGTTCTCCAGAAGGTTTGACGCCCCACACGTCAACATGAGGAGAACCCTCCAGATGGCAACTCACAAGCGCTCGCGCGGTTTCCGGTACGCGGCAGTCGCCACGGGAGCCGCCACCGCGGCCGCCGTGACCCTGCTCGCCACCCCCTTCGCGGGGGCCGCAGCACCGGCCGAAGGCACGGTGTTCGGACTGGGCGCGCCCGGCGCGATCAGCGGTAGCTACGTCGTCATACTCGACGCATCCGCGAACAAGGAACAGCTGGCCAAGAAGTACGGAGGCGAGCTGAAGCGCACCTACAGCTCCGGGGTCAACGGCTTCTCGGTCGCCGGCCTGAGCGAGACCAAGGCCAAGCGGCTCGCCGCGGACCCGGCCGTCGGCAAGGTCGTGCAGAACAAGAAGTTCACCATCAACGCCACCCAGGACAACCCGCCTTCATGGGGTCTGGACCGGATCGACCAGACGGCCAAGGCGGGCGACAAGAAGTACAGCTACCCCGACAGCGCCGGCGAGGGGGTGACGGCGTACGTCATCGACACCGGCATACGCACGACGCACAAGGACTTCGGCGGCCGAGCCACCTCCGGCTTCGACGCCGTCGACAACGACGACAGCGCAGATGACGGCAACGGCCACGGCACGCACGTCGCGGGCACCATCGCGGGGACCGCGCACGGCGTCGCCAAGAAGGCGAAGCTGGTCGCGGTGCGGGTGCTCGACGACAACGGCTCCGGCAGCACCGAGCAGGTCGTCGCCGGCATCGACTGGGTCACCCAGCACCACTCGGGGCCCTCGGTGGCCAACATGAGCCTGGGCGGCGGCGCGGACGAGGCGCTGGACGAGGCCGTGCGACGGGCCATCGCCTCGGGCGTCACCTTCGCGGTGGCGGCGGGCAACGAGTCGGCCGACGCCGGGCAGGGCTCCCCCGCCCGGGTTCCGGAGGCGATCACGGTGGCGTCGAGCACCATCGACGACCAGCAGTCCTCGTTCTCCAACTTCGGCTCCGTGGTGGACCTGTACGCGCCGGGCTCGGACATCACCTCGGACTGGAAGGACAGCGACAGCGCCACCAAGACCATCTCGGGCACGTCCATGGCCACCCCGCACGTCACCGGCGCCGCGGCGGTCTACCTGGCCGGACACCCGTCCGCGACCCCGGCGCAGACGGCGTCGGCGCTGACGGCCGCGGCCACCGCCGGCGCGGTGACCAACCCGTCGGCCGGCACGGCGAACAAGCTGCTGAAGGTCGCCCCGTAGCGGTGACCGGACGCTCTGGCCGGCCGCGCTGACCGGATGCACCGAGATGCACCGACCGGACGTACCGAAGGGCCCGCCCCCGTCCGCCCCTGCCAGGGGCGGACGGGGGCGGGCCGTCGTACGGGCGCGGTCCGCGGCTACGGGCGCAGGGCGCGCAGCAGCAGGTCGGCGAGGTGGTCGGCGACCTGGCGGGGCGTGAGCGGGCCGTCCGCGCGGTACCAGGTGGACAGGTGGTGGACCGAGCCGAAGTGGTAGTCCACCACCAGGTCCGCGGGGGTGGCGGTGGAGAACACCCCGGTGCGCTGGCCTTCCTCGACCAGTGCCCGGAAGCGCTCGTGGTAGCGCCGGCGCTCCGCCCGCACCTGCTTGAACTTCTCCGGGCTGAGTTGGTGCATCGACCGGAAGAAGATCGCCGCGTCGTCGAGGTTCTCGATGGTGGTGACCACCACGTCGGCCGCCGCGGCGCGCAGCCGCTCCTCGACGGGGGCGTCGGAATCGGCCACCACGTCCAGGCGCTGCTGCTGGAGGCGCAGCATCCGCGCGTACACCTCGTGCAGGAGGTCGTCCTTCGATCCGAAGTAGTGGTAGAGCGCTCCCTTGGTGACCCCGGCCGCCTCGACGATCTCCTGTACGGAGGTGCGGTCGTAGCCGCGCTCGGCGAACAGCCGGGTGGCGACGGCCAGCAGCCGCTGCGGCACCGGGGCTTCGTGCGTGCCTTCGGGCTCCGTGCTCCTGGCAGCCATGGCGCTGACCTTCCCTTCCCTGTTCTCTGGCCCGTTCGACCAGCGGTACGAGCAGCTGTACGACCGTACGGCTGTTTTCAGCCGCGATCGCGCAGTTCCCGTCGCAGGATCTTGCCACTCGTCGTCTTCGGCAGGACAGGCAGGATCTCCACTTGGCGCGGGTATTTGTACGCGGCGATGCGGGCGGCGCAGTAAACGGACAGTTCTTCCGGTTCGACCGAGGTGCCGGGGCGGAGGCTGACGTACGCCTTCACGCTCTCGCCGCGGTACGGGTCGGGCACGCCGACCACGGCCGCCTCGCGCACGGCGGGGTGGCCGTAGAGAACGTCCTCGACCTCGCGCGGCCAGACCTTGAACCCGGAGGCGTTGATCATGTCCTTCTTGCGGTCGACGACGTACAGCCAGCCGTCCTCGTCCATGAAACCGACGTCTCCGGTGCGCAGTTCGCCGTCCGGGAAGGCCTTGGCGGTGTCGGCGGGCAGCCCCCAGTAGCCGGGAACGACCTGGGGTCCGCGGACGGCTATCTCGCCGGTCTCGCCGAAGGGCACCTCGGCGCCGTGCTCGTCCAGGACCCGTACGACGGTGTCGGCGCCGGGCAGGCCCACGGAGAGGGTGCCGGAGGCGGGGTCCACCGGGGCTTCGAGGTGCGCGGGCACGGAGGCGCAGGGCGCGGTGCACTCGGTGAGCCCGTAGCCGTTGCGCAAGTAGAAGCCGAAGGCGGCGCGGAGGCGTTCGACGAGGGCGGGCGGGAGCGGGGCGCCGCCGGAGGAGATCACCTGGAACGAGGCGAAGTGGTCCCGGGTGACGTCGGGGTGGGCGGCCAGCGCCATGAAGGCGGTGGCCGGGCCGACGGCGTAGGCGGGGCGGTGCTCCAGGAAGGCGTCGAGGACGACGCCCGCGTCGAAGCGGTGCGCGAGGACGAGGGTGCCGGCGTTGACGAAGCAGGCACCGAGCTCGCAGACCATGCCGGTGATGTGGAAGAGGGGTGCGAGGGCGAAGTACGCGGCGCCCTCGGGGAGCGGGTGCCCGGTGACCTGCCGGACGGCGTTGTGGGTGAGCGCGCCGTGCGGGTTCATGGCGCCCTTGGGGGTGCCGCTGGTGCCGGAGGTGTAGCTGATGAGCGCGGTGTCGGCGGCGGTGAATCCGGGGTCCGGCGGGGCGGGGCGGCCCTGGCGGGCCACCGCACCCAGGTCGGCCCTGGCCGGGACGCCGGGGGCACCGGCGCCGGGACCGGCGGGCCCGGACTTCTGGGTTCCGTCCTGCCGCGTTCCGTCCAACGGGGTTCCGTCCAACGGCGTTCCGTCCCACAGCGTTCCGTCCAGCGGGGCGCGTGGCCGCGGGACCGCTCCGGCTGCGCCCGCCGGGACCGGGGACGTCGGGGGGAGGACGCGGGGGTCGTTGCGGGTCTGGAAGTCGTGGTCCGAGGTGGTCAGGACGGCCCGTACGGCCGTGTCGCGAACGGCGCCGGCCAGGTACGCCGACCACGCGCTGCCTTCGCACAGCAGCGCGACGGCCCCGGAGTCGCGCAGGATGTGCCCGACCTCTCCCGTTTTGTACATGGGGTTGAGCGGTACGACCACCGCCCCGGCCTTCCATGCGGCCAGGACCGCGAGCACGAAGTGCGGGGTGTTCTGGAGCATGACGGCGACCCGGTCCCCGCGGCCGATGCCCTGCGCGGCGAGGTGGCCGGCGACGGAGTCCGAGAGGGCGTCCGTCTCCGCGTAGCCGATGCGGCCGTCGAAGTAGGCCAGCGCGGTGCGCTCGGGGGCCCGGGCGACGGCGTCGCGGAAGGCGTGCAGCAGGCTGGGCGGCGGGGAGACGGGGGCGCGCTGGGCTGGGCTGAGCAGTGCGAGCCACGGCTTGGCGGCGTAGTGGGAGGACCGGGTCACCTGGCCTCCCACTTCTGCTGGAGGTGGTTCATGCCGGCGAGCCAGCGGTCCGGTTCGGTGGCGCGCGCGGCGTAGTAGTCCGCGACCTCGGGGTGCGGGAGGATCAAGAACCGGCCCTTCTCCATGCCGTCGAACAGTGCGTCCGCAACCGCTGCCGGCTCGATCGCGGTCGGCGCGAGGACGAGTTCGCCCGCCGAGCCCGCGGCCGTCAGCATGTCGGTGCGGACCCCCTGCGGACAGATGGCGTGGACCTGCACGCCGCGGTGGCGGTAGGTCAGCGAGAGCCACTCCGCGAAGGCGAGCGCACCGTGCTTGGTGACACTGTACGGCGCCGCCCCGATCATGGTCAGCAGCCCTGCGGCCGAGACGGTGGACACGAAGCACCCGCTCCCGCGCTCCAGCCAGTCGGGCAGCAGCAGCCGGGCTGCGCGGACGTGCGCCATGACGTTGGTGTCCCAGGCCGCCTCCCACACGGCCTCGTCGGCGAACGCGTCTCCGCCCGAGGCGAGTCCGGCATTCGCGCAGTAGACGTCCACCCTGCCGCCGAGGGCCTCGCGGGCCTCGGCCACGACGGCCGACGCGTCGCCCGGCACCGGGATCGCCCGGGCGCCGATCTCGGCCGCCACTGCGGCGGCCTTCGCGGGGTCGAGGTCGTTGACGACGACCATGGCCCCCTCGGCGGCGAAGCGGTGGGCGAGGGCGGCGCCGATGCCGCCGCCCGCGCCGGTGACGACGACTCGCTGGTCCTGGTACGCGCTCACGGGATCACCTTTCATGGCCGGATGCCCGGCAGACTAACCGGTCGGTATGTCGGGGTGGAAGAGGGGCGGCGCCTAGCGTGGGCGAATGACGCTGTCGCGACGGGGGTTGCTGGGACTGGCGGGAACGGCGGGGGCCTTGGGGACCCTCGGAGCGACGGGCGCGGCTCCCGGCAGGGCACCGGACCGGGCAGCCGACCCGGCGATGGCCGACCCGGCGGTGGCCGACCGGGTGCGCACCGGCTTCGAACAGCTCGCCGCCGACGGCTACGGGGCGCTCGCCGGCCAGCGGGTCGCTGTGGTCACCAACCCCACCGGAATCACCGCCGACGCCCGCCACCTGGTCGACGTGCTGCATGCGGACGCGCGGGTCGACCTGTTGGCGGTGTTCGGGCCGGAACACGGGTTCCGCGGGACGGCGCAGGCCGGCGAATCCGAGGCCGCCGGGCGCGATCCGGCGACCGGGCTGCCGGTGTACGACACGTACGGCAAGAGCGGACAGAAGCTCGCGGACGTCTTCACGGCGGCCGGCATCGACACCGTCGTCTTCGACATCCAGGACGTCGGGGCGCGCTTCTACACCTACGTCTGGACCCTGTACGACTGCATGCGCGCGGCCGCGCTCGCTGGCAAGGCGGTGGTCGTACTGGACCGGCCGAACCCGGTGGGCGGCGTGCGGGCCACCGGTCCCGTCCTGGAGCGCGCGTACGCGAGCGGCGTGGGCCGCGAGCCGATCGCGCTGGCGCACGGGATGACGGTGGCCGAGCTGGCCCTGCTGTTCAACGGGAAGTTCCTGGCCGCGCAGCCGGTCGAGCTGCGCACGGTGCGGATGACCGGGTGGCGGCGGGACTCCTTCTTCGGGGCGACCGGGCTGCCCTGGGTGCCGCCGAGCCCGAACGTGCCGACGCCGGACACGGCCCTCGTGTACGCCGGCACCTGCCTGTTCGAGGGCACCAACCTGTCCGAGGGGCGCGGGACGACCACGCCGTTCGAGGTGGTCGGTGCCGAGGGCGTGGACCGGCGGTGGGCGGAGGCGGCCGAGGCGCTGGGGCTGCCCGGGGTGTGGTTCCGCGAGGCCTGGTTCACGCCGACGTTCTCCAAGTTCGCCGGGAAGGTGTGCGGCGGGGTCCGGCTGATCGTGCACGACCGGGCGGCCTTCGATCCGGTGCGGGCCGGGATCGGGCTGCTGGTGACCGCGAAGCGGTCGTGGAGCGGTTTCGCGTGGCGCACCGACCATTGGATCGACCAGCTGACCGGCTCGGACCGGGTGCGGAAGATGGTGGACGCGGGGGCCGGGGTCGAGGAGATCGCGGCCGACTGGGCGGCGGGACTGGAGCGGTTCGCGGCGGTGCGGGGGCGGTACCTGCTCTACCCGTGAATCCGCGGGCGCCGGGGTCTGGCCGGGCGGGGGCCGCAGCAGGATGCTGGACGGCACCGGAGAGACGGCGCGGAGGGGGACCCCATGTCGGACGGAACGGGCAGAAGCGTCGGTATCGGAGTCGGTCCGTACGCGGAGCTGACCTTCGACGCCGACGGGGACGTGGACCGGAGCACTCAGGACGCGGTGGCCGGGCTGGAGGCCACCGACCTACTGGTCTTCGCGCACGGCTGGAACAGCGACCGGTCGACGTCGACCAGGCTCTTCGACCGCTTCTACGCACCCTTCCCGGGGCTGGTGGGGTCCGGCGTACGGCTGGGGTACGTGGGTGTCGTATGGCCCTCGATCCGGTTCTCGGACGAGCCGATACCGGACTTCGACCCCCGTGGCGCGCTCGCCGAGCCGGGCCACGGGACGGCTCTGGACCCCGCCACGCTGCGGGCGCTCGGGGAGTTCTGGCCGGGGCGGGTGGCGGAGCTGGACCGGGTCGCGGAACTGTTGGAGGACCGGCCGGAGTCGGTGGCGGCCTTCACCGAGTTCGGCGCGCTGGTACGGGAGCTGGCGGGCGTGGATGCGGTGGACGCGGTCGATCCGGCGGCGGCTGCCGGGGCGGACGCGGCTGCGGACGCCGCCGGCGCGGGCCCGACCGTAGCGGCACCGGCCGAGCGCGACGTGCCCGCGATCTTCACGCTGGACGTGCTGGAGGTGTGCCGGGCCTTCACCGAGGGCCTGATCGAGGCGGGCGCGCTGCCCGGGGGCGGCGCCGAGCCCGGCCTCACCCTCGGCGGCAGCCTGCACGCGCTGTGGAGCGGCGCCAAGGAACTGCTGCGGCAAGCCACGTACTACCAGATGAAGAGGCGTGCCGGGACCGTCGGCGAGCGCGGCCTCGGCCCGGTGCTGGCCGAACTGGCGGGACACCGCCCGGCCCTGCGGATCCATCTGATCGGCCACAGTTTCGGGGCCCGGGTGGTGTCCTTCGCGCTGCGCGCGGTGCCGGACGGGGCGCGGTACGTGAAGTCCGTGACCCTGCTCCAGGGAGCCTTCTCCCACTACGCCTTCGCCGACCGGCTCCCCCACGACAAGGGCAGCGGCGGCGCCCTGCGCGGTATGCAGCGCAAGACCGACGGCCCGGTCGTCGCCTGCCACTCCCCGTACGACTCGGCCCTCAAGGTCTTCTATCCGCTGGCCTCCCGGATGGCAGGGGATTCGGCCGGTCTCCTCGGTTTCGACGAGCGGTGGGGCGCGATCGGTCACGACGGGGTACAGGCGGTGCCGGGCGCGCCGCGGCTCACCCTCGACGCGGCCCTGCGCGCGGGGGTCCCGCAGGCCGGTTGCGTCAGCGTGGACACCGGGTCCGTGGTCCGGCGCGGGGGTCCCCCTTCGGGGGCGCACAGCGACATCTGCCACGAGGAGCTGGCCCGGCTCGTGGTTGCCGCGGGGCGCATGGGGCGCTGAGTTCTGGCCATGTGCCACCCGCACGCCTCGACCGCCCCCGCATGCGCCCGCAGCTGACCGGGCATGTTGGGCACATCTCACGGTGCGTCGTCGTTCGACGTTGTACGACGCCCCCCGGTGCGGGCGTGGGCGCGTTCGGAGGTGAAGGTGTGATGGCGGGATTCCGAAGTCTGGCGTACCAGGTGCGCGACGCGCGCAATGACCGTGCCCTGCGGCGCCATTCGCTGCGCCGCTGCCTGGAGCGGTTCGCTCCGTACGGGCACCGGGCGACGTGGTGGCATCTGTGCGACCGGCACGGCATCGCCCCCGAGGACCGGGCTGCCGATCCGCAGCGGCTGGTGGCGGCGCTGGAGGAACTGGAGGAGGCGCGGGCGGTCTGGCTGGAGTACGAGCGCCAGTTCGCGGAGCGGCGCCGCCGCGAGAAGTACCACGGGCTGCGCCGACCGGAGTGGGCGTGGGGCGGCAGCGGGGACGCGGTGGTGCGGTGCGCCGACCCGGGGGTGCGGCCGGACGGGACGCTGGGCGAGGTGCTGCGGCGGCTGGTCGTGGCGCTGGAGTCGGAGCCGGGGACGGGGTGCCCGGTCTGCGGGGAGCAGGAGCTGCGCTGGCCCGCGCAGCTGCCGGGGCAGAGACGGGGGCCCCGCGCGGGGCACGGCCATTGGGAGGGGGCGTGGGCCTGGGACGGGCCGGTGTGCGCGGGCTGCGGGATCGTCGTGCCCAGGCCGGCGCTGGCGGGCTCGTCTGCGATGGCGGACCCGGCTTCGGCGGGGGCGGCATGAGCCTGCGGGGACCGGGGGTCTCGGTGTCGGTGTCGGTGTCGGTGTCGGTGTCGGTGTCGGTGTCGGTGAACGGTGCGCGCACTGCCGCCGACGGCACCGCCGTTCCCCTGTCCCCGCAGGAGCTGGTGGAGTCGGCCCTGGGGGCGGTCGCCGCCGGGGCCGGGGAGGTTCTGGTCCATCCTCGGACCCCGTGCGGCCGGGAGAGCCTGTCCCCCCGGGTCGTAGGGCCGGTGCTGGAGGCGTTGCGGGGCACGGGGGTCTCCGTACCGCTTTCGGTGTCCGTGGGGATCGCGGCCGAGCCCGATCCGGCGGGGCGGCTGGAGCGGGTCCGGTCGTGGACGGTGCTGCCGGACCGGGCGGTGGTGCACTTCGCGGAGCCGGGGGCCGAGGAGCTGGCGGAGGCCCTGCTGGCGCGGGGCGTTGGTGTGGACGCGGTGGTTCCGCTGGGTGGGGGCGCCGGTACGGGGACGGGGCCGGAGCCCTGGACGGAGTGGGGACCGGGCCTGGCATCGGAACGGGAACCAGAAGCACGGCCGGACCGGCAACCGGAGCCGCTGGCGCGCTTCCTGGCCTGGCCGGTACGGGACCCGGCGCGCCTCCGGCTGGCGCTGGAGCTGGCCGCGGCCGATCCGGCTCTGGTGGCGGGGCTGCGGTGGCTGCCGCCGGTGCCGCTGCTGCTGTTCGGGCGGGACGCCGCCGCCTGGCCGGTACTGCGGCTGGCCGCGCGGTGCGGCGCGGCCGCCCGGACCGGCGTCGGCGACGTACTGCACCTGCCGGACGGGCGGGCGGCGCGGTCGAACGCGGAGCTGGTGGCGGCGGCCCGGGAGGTGGTCGCCGCGCAGGGCGCCGCTACAGCCTGGAGCCGGTGAGCTGGTCGCCGAAGACGTCGTCCGGGTTGGACAGGGCGCAGTTCTTCAGCGAGAGGCAGCCGCAGCCGATGCAGTCGGTCAAGTGGTCGCGCAAGCGCATCAGCTGGGTGATCCGCTGGTCGAGCTCCGCGCGCCAGTCCTCCGAAAGCCGGGCCCAGTCCTCGCGGTTGGGGGTGCGTTCCTCGGGGAGCTGGGCGAGTGCGTCGCGGATGGCCGCCAGCGGGATGCCGACGCGCTGCGCGGCGCGCACGAAAGCCACCCTGCGCAGCGCGTCACGGCTGTAGCGGCGTTGGTTGCCGGAGGTCCGGCGGCTGCTGATCAGGCCCTTGGTCTCGTAGAAGTGCAGCGCGGAGACGGCCGCGCCGCTGCGGGCGGACAGTTGGCCGACGGTGAGCTCGTGGATTTTCTCGGGAATCTGCGGCACGACGCCGAGGGTAGTCGGCCGGTCCGACATTCGTTGACAGACGTGTCGTTGACAGATACAGGCAGCCCCAGCATGCTGAGCAAGCGCTTATTCGCCCAGGAGAGGGAGAGGCATGGCCGAGCCGAGGATCTTCACGTCCGCCGAGGAGCTGCGCGCAGGGATCGGGGAGCCGCTCGGTCCGAGCGGGTGGCTGGAGGTGGACCAGAAGCGGATCGACCTGTTCGCCGATGCCACCGGTGACCACCAGTGGATCCACGTGGACCCGGCGCGGGCCGCGGACGGGCCCTTCGGCTCCACCATCGCCCACGGCTACCTGACACTGTCGCTGCTGCCGAGCCTGGTCCCGCAGATCATGCGGGTCGAGGGCATGAAGATGGGCATCAACTACGGCACGAACAAGGTGCGTTTCCCGGCGCCGGTGCCGGTCGATTCGCGGCTGCGCGCCACCGCCGTGATCACCGAGGTCACGGAGGCGGGCGGCGGCGTCCAGGTCACGGCGACGGTCACGGTCGAGCGCGAGGACGGCGACAAGCCGGTGTGCGTTGCGGAGTCGGTGTCCCGCTACTACTTCTGAAGCGCGCCGGGGGTGGCGGACGCGCCGGGACCGTCCGGGACCGCGCCCACCATGCGCAGCACGAGGTCGGCGTAGAGCGCGCCGACCTCGTCGGGCGTACGACGGCCGGCCGTGTTGAACCAGCGGGCCACGTCGATGCACAGGGACAGGACGGCGAGGGTGGTGCCGGGGACGTCGGGCACGTCGAACTCCCCCGCCGTGACGCCGTCGGCGAGGATGCGGCGCACGGCGGCATCGCTCTGCCGGCGCAGTGCCACGATCTCGGAGCGGTGCTCCGGAGCGAGGGCGTCGAGCTCGTACTGGACCACGCGCGCGGTGGTGTGGTGTGCGGCGTGCCAGAGCACGAAGGACCGCACGGCGGCGTCGAGCCGCTCGGCGGCCGTGCCCGGGCCGGAAGCGGCGGTCTCCAGGATCTCCAGGGCCTTGTCGTGGCCGATCCGGCTGATCCGGTGGAGCAGTTCTTCCTTGGTCTTGTAGTGGATGTAGAGCGCGGCCGGACTCATTCCGGCCCGTCCCGCGATGTCACGCGTGGTGGTGGCGTGGTACCCGCGCTCCGCGAACGCTTCGACGGCGGCAACGAGCAGCCGCCGCGCGGCGTCGGGGGTGACCTCCGACCACGGCCGGTAGCCGCCGGTCGTCTCCTCCGCGCTGTCCATCGCTCGCTCACCCTCTTCGTTCCTGTGGAAGGAACACCTTACCGGAGGGTGAGCAAGCGCTTAGCCGAGATGGGCGACATGGCGGCTCCCTCTCAGACCTTCGGCTGGAAGGGGTCGTAGTCGGCCATGATCTTCTCCATCCGGGCCTGGTCGACCCGGGTGACGATCTGCGTCAGCTCCTGGCGGTCGCGGATCACCTTGGCGAGGGTGAAGGCCGAGGTGGTGAGGTAGAGGACCGCGATGCCGAGGAAGGCGCGGACCCAGCCGTCGACCTGGAGGTGATAGATCCCCAAGGCCACGGCACAGATGGCGACCGCGAAGGACGCGACGGCCTGGCCGTAGTACGCCGCCGAGTTGCGCTGCTTGACCGGTGTCTCGTTCATGGACCCAGCATCGGGCGGCGTGACCGGGGCCACATCCGCGCACGTACTCAGACCCGTACTCAGAAGGGTGCGGGCCCGAAAAGGTGCGTACTCAGAAGGCGGAGACGCCGGTGCGGGCCCGGCCGATCAGCAGCTTCTGGATCTGACTGGTGCCCTCGTACAGGGTCATCACGCGGGCGTCGCGCAGCAGTTTGCCCGCCGGGTACTCGTCGATGTAGCCGTAGCCGCCGTGCACCTGGAGGGCGTTGCTGGCGGCCCGCACGGCGGCCTCGGAGGCGAAGAGCTTGGCGGTGGAGGACTCGGTGGCGAAGGGCTGCCCGCGGTCGACGAGGTCGGCCACCCGCCAGGTCAGCAGCCGGGCCGCGTCCACGTCGACCGAGATGTCGGCGATCAGCTCCTGGACCAGCTGGTGGTGGGCGATGGGCTTGCCGAACTGCTCGCGCTGGGCTGCGTACGAGAGCGCCGCGTCCAGCGCCGCCTGCGCGATGCCGACGCACCCGGCGGCGACCGACATCCGACCCTTGGCCAGCGCGGACATGGCCACGGAGAAGCCCTTGCCCTCGGGGCCGAGCATCGCCGAGGCGGGGACGCGGACCCCGTCGAGGGCCAGTTCGGCGGTGGCCTGGCCGCGCAGACCGAGCTTGCCGTGGACCTCGCGGCGGGTGAGCCCGGGGGTGTCGGCGGGGACGAGGAAGGCGGAGATCCCGCGGTGGCCGGGCTCGTCGTTGGTACGGGCGAAGAGGAGGACCACGTCGGCCCAGGTGCCGTTCGTGATGAACATCTTGCTTCCGCTGATGACGTACGCGTCCCCCTCGCGCACGGCGCGGGTGGTGAGGCTGCCGGCGTCGGAGCCGGTGCCGGGCTCGGTCAGGCCGAAGCAGCCGAGCGCGTCACCGGAGCAGAGGCGGGGCAGCCAGGCGCGCTTCTGGCCCTCGGTCCCCCACGCGGCGATGGTCTTGGCGACCAGACCGAGGGAGACGGACACGATCCCGCGCACCGCGGAGTCGCCGCGGCCGAGCTCCTCGGTGACGAGGACGTAGGCGAGGTGGTCGCCTCCGGAGCCGCCGTACTCCTCGGGGACGGTCAGGCCGAGGAAGCCGAGGTCGCCGAGCTTCTTGACGATGGCCCGGTCGACGCTCTCGGCGCGGTCCCATTCGGCGGCGTACGGGGCGATCTCGCGCTCGGTGAACTCGCGGGCGAGCCGGCGTACGGCTTCCTGCTCCTCGCTCAGCTCCAGGTTCACCGGGCACCTCCGGGCGGTCCGGCGCGAGATTAACTAGCACCGGTAGTTTTTGGCGGGCAGGCCCTACTATGTGGCGCATGGCCAGACCGCGCAAGCCCCTCCTCAGCAGAGACCGCATCGTCGAGGCGGCGGGCGCGCTGGTCGACGCGGAGGGGCTGGAGGCGGTGTCGACCCGGCGGCTGGCCGCCGCCCTGGGGGTCAGCGGGCCCTCCCTCTACAACCACTTCCGCACGAAGGACGAGATCCTGGACGCGGTCGCGGACGCGGTGAGCGCGAGGGTCGACTTGTCGATGTTCGACCCGGGGGCGGGTCGGGACTGGCGGGGCGCCCTGCACGATTGGGCGCACTCGTACCGGGACGCACTGTCCGACCATCCGAACATCGTGCCGGTGTTGGCGCGCGGCCCGGGCCGGCGCCCGGCCGGACTGCGGGTGGCGGACGCGGTGTTCGGCGCGATGACGGCGGCGGGCTGGCCACCGGCCCACGCGACCCGGATCGGCGCCCTGATGCGGTACTTCATCCTGGGCTCGGCGGTCGGCTCCTTCGCCGGGGGTTTCGTGGACGACGAAGCCGCGTACGACCCGTCGGACTACCCCCACCTGGGCCAGGCCCACCTACTGGCCGAACGCAGGCGCGAGGTGGACGACGGCGCCTTCGAAACGGGCCTCGCGGCCCTGCTGGACGGTCTGGCCCTCCAGCACGAGGCACTGACCGCGCGGGAGACGGAACCGAAGCACCCGGCCTGACGAACCACGCCGGGCCGGGCGCCGGGCGAGCCGGCACCCGGCGGGTCGGCGCCGGGCGCGGCTACGGGGGGGCGTCCGCCCCCTAGAACACGATCAGCGAGCGGCCACCCTTGCCCGTGAGCATCGCGTCGAAGGCGGCCGGAATGCCGTCGAGCGTGATGCGGTCGGTGACCAGGGAGGCCAGGTCGAGGCGGCCCTCACGGACATGCTCGGCGATCACCGGGAGATCGCGCGCGGGGTCGCTGTTCCCGTACACGCAGCCGGTGAGGGTGCGGGCGAAGTGGAAGATCTCCAGGGCGTGGAAGGCGACCCGCTGGTCCTTGCCGCCGATGCCGACGACCGTGGTGCGGCCGCCGCGACGGGTGCAGTCCCAGGCTCCGCGGATGGACTCCGCCCGGCCGACGCACTCGACGGCGACATCGGCGCCCTGCCCGCCGGTGAGTGCGCGGACCTGCTTGGCGGTCGTGTCGGAGGCGAGTACGAACTCGGTGGCCCCGGCCGCCCGGGCCAGCTCCTCCTTGGCCGGGGAGACGTCGACGGCGACGATCGGGCCCGCCCCGGCGATCCGCGCGGCCTGGAGGGCGGCCAGGCCGACCCCGCCGACACCGAAGACGGCGACGGACTCACCGGGACGCACCCGGGCGCTGTTGCGGACGGCGCCGTAGCCGGTGAGGACCGCACAGCCGAGCAGGGCGGCCTCGGCGAGCGGGATCCCGGCGGGCGCGGGCAGCACGCAGTTGGCCGCGACGACCGTCTCCTCGGCGAACGCGGCCACGTTCAGCCCCGGGTGCAGCGGCGTGCCCTCGGCGTCGTGGGCGTAGACCGCGCCGACCCCGCTGAGCGCCTTCGCGCAGAGCCAGACCTCGCCGATCGAGCAGTGGTGGCACTGCCCACAGGACGGGGACCAGTTGAGCACCACCCCGTCGCCCGGAGCGACATGGGTGACCCCCTCGCCGACCGCGAGGACCGTCCCCGAGCCCTCGTGGCCGAGCACGGCGGGGACGGGAACCGTCATGGTGCCGTCGGCGAGGGAGAGGTCGGAGTGGCAGACACCGGCTGCGGCGAGCCGCACCCGGACCTGACCGGGGCCGGGATCGGGCAGGACGATCTCCCGTATCTCCAGCGGGGCTCCGACTGCGGGCAGGATGGCGGCGCGGACCATGGTCGATTCCATCTCTCGGGGCTCGGGGCTCGGGGCTGCGGGACGCGGGCTGCGGTGCGGTTTGCGAGCGAGGGGCTAGAACTGCAGGGACTTGGTCTGGAGGTACTCGGCCAGGCCGTGCGGGCCGAGCTCGCGGCCGACGCCCGACTGCTTGTAGCCGCCGAAGGGCGCGAGCGGGTTGAAGCGCCCGCCGTTGATGTCCACCTGCCCGGTGTCCATGCGCCGCGCGAACGCGACGGCGGTCTCCTCGTCAGCCGCCCAGACCGCGCCGCCCAGCCCGTACACCGTGCCGTTGGCGATGCGCAGGGCCTCGTCCTGGTCCTCGTACGGGAGGATCGACAGCACGGGGCCGAAGATCTCCTCCTGCGCGATGGTCATTTCGGGCGTGACGTCGGCGAACACGGTCGGGGCGATGAAGTACCCCTGTTCGTGCGGCGCGTCGGGGCCGCCGGCCACGAGGCGCGCGCCCTCCTCGATGCCCTTCGCGATGTATCCGCGCACGCGGTCGCGCTGCTTGGCGTTGATGACCGGGCCGAGGCGGGTACCCGGGTCGAGGGGGTCGCCGGAGGGGTAGTTGGCGACGGCGGCGGCCGCGAGGGAGACGGCCTCCTCGTACTGGTCGCGGTGGACGAGCATCCGCGTGAGCGCGTTGCAGCTCTGGCCGGAGTTGTTCATGACGTGGCCCACGCCCACCGCGACGGCCTTGGCCAGGTCGGCCCCGGGCAGGATGACATTGGCCGATTTTCCGCCGAGTTCGAGGGCGACGCGCTTGACGGCGGCGCCGGCCGTGGCGCCGATCTGCTTGCCGACCGCGGTGGAGCCGGTGAAGGAGACGAGGTCGACTCCTTCGTGCGCGGCCAGCGCCTGGCCGGCGACCGGGCCGGTCCCGGTCACCAGGTTGAACACGCCGGCCGGGATGCCCGCCTCGTGCACGGCTTCGGCGAAGAGCTGTGCGGTCAGCGGGGTGTCCTCGGCCGGCTTGAGGACGAGGGTGCAGCCGGCGGCGAGAGCGGGCGCCACCTTGGCAACGATCTGGTGCAGCGGGTAGTTCCAGGGCGTGATGGCCCCGACCACACCGACCGGCTCCAGCAGCACCGTGGAGTTGCCGATGCGCTCTTCGAAGGCGTACGAGGCCCCCAGCTCGGCGAACGAAGAGGACACCGCGATCGGCGCGCCCACGTGGACCATCTCCGAGAAGCCCCGCGGGGAGCCGAGTTCGGCCGTGATGATCTCGGTGAACTCGCCCTTGCGGGCGACCAGCACGTCGCGGAGCGCCGCGATCAGGGCGGCCCGCTCGGCCGGAGCCGTGGCCGCCCAGCCGGGGAAGGCGGCGCGTGCCGCGCGTACGGCCGCGTCCACGTCGTCGGCGTTTCCGGCCGGGACCCCGCCGATGACCTGCTCGTCGGCCGGGTTGACCACCTCGATCCGCTCGCGCCCGGCGGCCGGCCGCCATGCGCCGTCGATGTACATCCCGTCCTGGGCCTTCATGGCTTTCCTCCCGAACACGCACCAGCGCGTAGCGACCTGACCTCGTTCGACCACCCTACAAACTAGCGTCGGTAGTTTTCGGTGTGCCAGGGGTGTCCGGGGTCAGATGATTCCGAAAAGCATCCCTGCCCCCAGGACGACCAGGGAGGTGAGGGCCGCCCATTTCACGGTGAAGCGGGTGTGGTCGCCGAACTCGACCTTGGCCATGCCGACCAGGACGTAGACGGCGGGAACCAGCGGGCTGGACATGTGCAGGGCCTGGCCGACCAGCGAGGCGCGGGCGATTTCGAGCGGGGAGACCCCGTGGGCGGCGCCCGCCTCGGCCAGCACCGGCAGGACGCCGAAGTAGAAGCCGTCGTTGGACATGAAGTAGGTCAGCGGCAGGCTGAGCAGGCCGGTGACCAGGGCCATGTGCGGGCCCATGCCCTCGGGGATGGCGTCGACGAGCCAGTCGGCCATGTGCTTGACCATGCCGGTGCCGCTGAGGACTCCGGTGAAGACGGCAGCGGCGAAGACCATGCCGGCGACGTTCAGGACGTTGTCGGCGTGCGCGGCGATCCGGGCCTTCTGGTCGGGCATGTGCGGGAAGTTGACGGTGAGGGCGAGGGCGGCGCCGAGGAGGAAGAGCACCGGGATGGGGAGCAGCTCGGTGATCATCGCGGTGAGGAGGGCGACGGTGAGGCCGGCGTTGAACCAGTAGAGGCGCGGGCGAAGGGTCGGGCGGCGGGGGTCGAGTCCCTGGAAGCCGTCCTCCTGCGCGGCGGAGCCGGAGGTCACGGCGCCGGAGGCGGGAACGGAAACGGAGGTGGAGTCCGAGGCGGACCCCGCGGACCCGGTGGTGGCCGTTCCTGCGTCGGCGGATCCGGTGGTGGCGACCAGCAGGCGCTCCTCAGCGGGCTCCGGAGCCTGCCCGGACGCCGGCTCCTCGGCGCCGGGGAGGACCAGCTTCCCGATCCGACGGCGTTCCTTGAGGCCGAGGACGTACGCCAGGCCGAACACGAACAGCAGACCGACCGCGAGGGCGGGGATCATCGGCACGAAGATGTCGGAGGCGTCGAGCTTGAGTGCGGTGGCGGCGCGGGCCGTGGGGCCGCCCCAGGGCAGGGTGTTCATGACGCCGTTGGCGGTGGCGGCGACGCCCGTCATGACCACCAGGCTGAGGCCGAGCCGCTTGTAGAGCGGGTACATGGCCGAGACGGTGATCATGAAGGTGGTCGATCCGTCGCCGTCGAGCGAGACGATCGCGGCGAGGACCGCGGTGCCGACCACGACCCGTACCGGATCCGCCTTGCAGAAGCGCAGGATGCCGCGCACGATCGGATCGAACAGGCCGACGTCGATCATCACGCCGAAGTAGACGATGGCGAACATCAGCATGGCGGCGGTCGGCGCGAGTTTGCCGACGCCGTCGATGACGTAGTCGCCGAGGTGGGCGCCCTTGCCTGCGAACACGCAGAACAGCGCGGGGATGAGGACGAGCGCCGCGATGGGCGACATTTTCTTCATCATGATCAGGACCAGGAAGGTGGCGATCATGGCGAAGCCGAGGAAGGTCAGCATGCAGGGAACGTAGGTGTCTCCTCCTTGTGTCAACAAGACGTCCGAGCGTGAGCAATACGAGCAAAACCCCAGCTCAGGGCAGGGGTGTCAGCTCGACGGGGAAACCGTTGAGCACCGCCGTGCCGGACAGCGGGTCGAGCCGGGAGCCGTCGAGGAGCTGGTTGACGTTGGCGCCCGGCGCGGCGGAGGCGACGGAGAGGCGGGCCCCGTCGCGGTCATGGCCCCAGCCGTGCGGAAGGCTCACCACGCCGGTCCGTACGGTGTCGGTGACCTCGACGGGAACCTCCAGGCTGCCGCCGTCGGCGGTGATCCGGGCCATTCCGCCCTCGGTGAGGCCGAGCCGCCCGGCGTCCTGCGGATGCACCTGGAGCGTGCATCGGTTGGAACCTCCGGTGAGGGCCGGAACGTTGTGCAGCCAGCTGTTGTTGGACCGCAGATGGCGGCGGCCCACGAGCACCAGGGCGGCGGGGCGGTCGGCGAGCGCCGCGCGCAGCCTGGGGAGATCGGCCGCGATCGGGTCCGGGAACAGCTCGATCCTGCCGCTGCGCGTCTTCAGCACGCCCGGGAGCCGGGGCCGCAGCGGGCCCAGGTCGATCCCGTGCGGGTGCGCGAGCAGCCGCTCCAGGCTGAGCCCCGCGCCCTCGTCCGTTCCCGCCCCCGTCCCCGCCTGCGGGGCGGAGCCGGCGCCGAACCGGTCTCCGTACGGCCCGAGTCGGAGCATCAGGTCCAGCCGCCGTTCGGGGCCGCTCTCCCCGGTGAGCAGACCGGCCAGGCGCGCCGGGTCCTGCCCGTGCAGCGGGGAGTGCGGGTCGGCGGTCTCCTTGGCGAGGGTGCCTCGGATGACCATGTCGTCGACGGCGGCCGGGGTGGCGGAACCGTACGTGCCGGAGACGGCGAGGACGAGGCGGGCATGGATCTCGCACTCGTCGAGCCGGCCCGCTTCGAGCGGGACGGCGGCGCGGGTGTAGCGCGCCTGGTTGCGGATGGCGAACCCGTTGAAGGCGAAGTCGTGGTGCGCGCTCTGCGAGGGCGGCGGCGGAGGCAGCACGACGTGGGCGTGGCGGGAGGTCTCGTTGAGGTACGGGTCGATGCTGACCATGAAGTCGAGCCCGGCCAGGGCCTCGTCGAGGCGCCGCCCGTCGGGTGCGGACAGCACCGGGTTGGCGGCGATGGCGACCAGGGCGCGGATCCGCCCCTCCCCCGGCGTCTCGATCTCCTCGGCCAGGGCGGCCATGGGCAGTTCGGCCTTGGCCTCGGGGTGGCCGCTGACCCGGCTGCGCCAGCGGCCCAGGGTGAACCCCTTGCCGGGTCCGCCGGGGCGCGGCCGCGGCCCGGCGGCCGACAGCGGGAAGAGGACTCCCCCGGGCCGGTCGAGGTTGCCGGTGAGGATGTTCAGCACGTCGACCAGCCAGCTGGCGAGCGTGCCGTACTCGACGGTGCAGCTGCCGATCCGCCCGTAGACGGCAGCGGTGGGCGCGGCCGCGAGGTCGCGGGCGAGGTCGCGGATCTCGGCGGCCGTGAGGTCGCAGGCGGGGGCAACGGCCTCAGGAGTGAAACTCGCGAGGGCTTCCGCGAGTTCCCCGATCCCTTCGGTCCGTTCCGCCACCGCGCCCGGGGCGGCGAGCTTCTCCGCGAGGAGGGTGTGCGCGAGGGCGGCCAGCAGCAGGGCGTCGCTGCCGGGGCGCGGCGCCAAGTGGCGGTCGGCGAGCTTGGCCGTCCGGGTGCGGCGCGGATCGACGACGACCAGGGTGCCGCCCCGGGCGCGCAGCGCCTTGAGCCGGCCGGGGAAGTCGGGGGCGGTGCACAGGGAGCCGTTGGACTCGACCGGGTTGGCGCCGAGGAGCAGCAGGAAGTCGGTGCGGTCGAGGTCGGGGACCGGGATGGCGAATGGGTCCCCGAAGAGGAGCCCGCTGGAGACGTGCTTGGGCATCTGATCGAGGGTGCTGGCGGTGAAGAGGTTGCGGGTGCCGAGGGCCTTGAGCAGGATCGGCGGATAGAGGGCGCCCGCCATGGTGTGCACGTTCGGGTTGCCGAGGACCACGCCGACGGACTGGGCGCCGTGCTCCTGCACGAGGGCCGGGATCGCGGCGGCGACGGCCTCGTACGCCTCGTCCCAGGTGGCCTCCCGGAGCCGGCCGTCGCGGCGGACGAGGGGCGTCCGCAGCCGGTCGGGGTCGGCGTCGAGCGCACCGAACGCCGCGCCCTTGGGGCAGATGAACCCACGACTGAAAACGTCTTCGCGGTCCCCGCGCGCGCCGGTGACGGCGGTGCCTTCGATGGTGAGGGTGAGGCCGCAGGTGGCTTCGCAGAGGGGGCAGATGCGCAGGGCGGTGCGGGGCATGGGCCCTCCAGGGACGGCAGGCTGCGACGTGAACACGCCGGCGAGCCGAGCATACCGACCGGTAGGCACGGCGGGGAGGCCCTGGAGGCGGGCCCGGCAGCGCGGGCTGGGCCGGGGATGGGCGCGGGGACGGGGCGGGTCAGTCGAGCACGCGGGCGAGGTAGGCGTGCATCATGGCCCGGGTTTCGGCCACGATGCCGGGGTCCCCGGCCGGGTCGGCGCGGAAGGCCAGCTTCGTCAGCGCGTCCGTGGCCTCGACGGCGACCAGGACCGCCCGTTCCAGGGTCGCGTCCGGGGTCAGGCCGAGGTGCGCGCCGAGCAGTTCGGTGAGGCGTACGGCGACCAGCCGGTTGGGGTCCGCGGCCGGGCCCTCGGCGGGCGGGGCGGGCACCCCGAAGTCGACGAGCGCGAAACCGGGGACCGTGCGCTTCATGGCCAGGTATTCGTCCAGCACGGCGTCCACGACGGGGCGCCAGCCGCCGGCCGGGAGGGCGGCGAGGCGTTCCGCGATGCCGTCGGTGTACTGGTCGAGGTTGCGGTGGGCGAGGGCGATGACCATGGCCCGTTTGTTGCCGAAGAAGCGGTAGACCGAGCCGATGGGCACTCCGGCGCGCAGGGCGACGGTGCGGGTGCTGAGGTTCTCGTACCCGGTCTCGTCCAGGAGTTCGGCGCAGGCGTCGAGGATCCGGGCGAGCCGGTCGGCGCTGCGCTGCTGGATCGGCGTCCGGCGCAAGGGGTGGGCGGGGGGCACGGAGTCCATCATGCCGTTCCCGACCCCTCCGTTCGGCAGGAGTGTCAGTTCAGGAGCAGACCGATCCCGCCGATCGTGTAAGTGATCATGAGCGCGAGCAGCGGCAGCTGCCCGGCGACGGCCCTGGCGGGCGGGAAGAGGCGTACGGAGCGGTCGTGGGCCGCGATCACGCCGAGTACGTGGCCGGTGACGACGGCGATGACCTGGAGGGCTGCGAGGCCGCCGGGGCCCAGTGGTGGCAAGGGTTCTGGGGCGTTGTCAGTGCCGAGTGCCATGCTTACCGTGCGTGGTCCTTCGGTTACCAGGAGGGAGAAGTAGTGGGCGACGAGATAGCCGATTGCGATCGGTACGAGTGAGTGCGCGAAGGCGGTCAACGGGCCCGGGTGCGGGCCGCAGACGAGGCGGGTGACCGCTGCGCACAGGCAGTACAGGGTGGCGACGAGGGCGATGGACGCGAGGAGTCCGAGCGTGGCCGTGGGGGTGCGGCCGAGGGGGGAGGTCTGGAGGGTGTTGATCCACGAGGGGTTGTCGGAGTAGCCGTCGTAGGCGGTGGAGCCGAGTAGGACGCAGACGGTGGCGACGAGTCCGGGCCGCTCGGGTGTCGCGTCGAGTCCGTGGAAGGGGTTGCGGAGTACGAGGCGGCCGTCGCTACGGCGGCCGAGGGGGGAGAGCCGGGCCAGGAGGGCGGAGTACGCCTCGAAGGCGTCGGCGTCGGCGAACCAGCGCTCGCCGAAGCGGGCGGCGAGCGCGAGTTGGACGGCGGCGTAGCCGGTGAGGGCGGTCAGGAGGGTGGTGGTGGATGCGGGATCCGGAGCGGCGAGTTCGAGCCAGGTGAAGGCGAACAGTCCGGCGGCGGCGGGCCATTGGCCGAGCCGGGCGGGCAGGGGGGCGGGCGCGTGACGCCGGGCGCGGGGCAACCGGCGGTACAGGCAGTACAGGGTGCGGAGCGGGTTGATCAGGCGCCAGACGGGGCCGAGGAGGAGGGAGGCGGGGACGAGACCGACCCAGAGGAGGACGTAGACGGCGCCGGGGGCGGGGTTGCGCGCGGGATCGTCAGGACCGAGGAGGAGCAGGAGGAGGACGGCGAGCGCGGCGGCGAGACCGAGCCCGCGCAGGGCGGTGCGGGTGGCCGGCGCGTCGGCGATCCGCTCCAGGGCGGCGGGCAGTGCGCTGCCTGACCGGTCGCCGCGGAAGCGGGAGGAGGACCACAGCAGACCGAGCGCGAGGAAGGAGACGAACAGCGCGGCGAAGGCACCGGCGAACGCGTAGAAGGGAGAGATCGGCAGATCGTGCTGGGACCCGATCCCGTGCGCGAGCAGGGTGGGCGGATCGGCCGGGCGAAGGACCACGCCCCGGCCCCCGCCACCGCTGCCCGCGGCGGGTACGAGACCCGGCCCGACCGGGATCATCGCGGGCCGCCTGCACGGCCCCGTTCCCCACCGCGGAAGGGGAACGGTGCCGCGTGGGTACAGACCGGATGGGGCTGGGGCCGGGTGGGCGCGGGCGGTGTGGGCCGGGTGGGCGCGGGCCGGGTCACCGGACGAGGAGCTGGGTCAGGACGAGGTCGGACTCGTGGGTCTCGACCTCGAAGAGGCCCGTACGGTCGACCGTCAGGACCAGGGTGGCTTCCTGGCCTGCCGGCAGGGCGAGTTCCTTGTCGTAGCCGTGGACGTGGAGGGTGTCGGCGCGGTCGCTGGTGACGCGCAGGGCGACGCGCTCGCCGCGCCGCAGCTCGGTGCGGCCGGGGGCGGGGGTCACCTTGCCGTCCCGGACGGTGAGGGTGACGGTGCGGTCGGCTTGCACATCGGACGGCGTCGGCGAGGGTGGGGTGTGGCTGTGGCCGCCGGGCTGGCCCGGGGCGGCGGCGGTGAGCTGCAGCGTGCCCTCGATCGTCTTGCCGGCGACGGCCCAGGCGGTGTGGTCGTCCGCGTAGAGGCGGACGGTCAGGGTGTGCGCGCCCTCGGGGACCTGCGAGGCGGGCAGGTGGAACCAGGGGCCGTACAGCCGGGCCAGTTTGCGGCCGTCGAGCTCCAGGTGCGCGTGGCCCGCGCCCGGGAGGGCGGCGCCGCCGGTGCTGTCAGGGGTGAAGCGGAAGTTCTTCACCGTCAGCTGGAGGTTCCAGCCGTCCTCGGAGTCGGGGCGGGCGGTGAGCTGGACTTGCGGCGCGCCCTCGGCCGGGATCTCGCGGAGCCGGTGCCCGCCGGGGTCCTGGGCGTCGAGCAGGGTGCCGACGCTTCCGGTGGCCTGCTCGTGGCTGGTGCCGGGCTTGTGGTGGGTGGTCGCCCGTCCGCCGCAGCCCGTCGCCGCGCCGCCGACGAGCAGCAGGACGAGTGCGAGCAGGGCCGCGGTGCGGGCCGCCCTCCGGGACCGCACCCCGAGGGGTGGCACTGCGCAGCCGTCGCACCGGACGGGGTCCGCGGTCCGGTCGCCGGTCACTGCGCTCCTCCTTCGGTCACCACGGTCCCGGCGCCCCGTCCACCGCCTGCGGGATCGGTATCGGGGTCGGCCGCGGGCGGGGACGCCGGGCGGGTCGGGCGGGCGGCTGCGACGGTGGCCCAGAGGATCCAGGGGACGGCGAGGAGGGCACGGATCCAGGCGGGGCCGACGGGGATCCAGGGGATCATCAGGACGGCCTTGTCGAAGGCGTCCAGGAGGGTGAGCGCCGCCAGCAGCAGGGTCAGCCGCGCCAGCCAGGGGCGGGTGGGCCGCAGGGCGATGCCCGCGCCCGTCCACCACAGGCCCAGCAGGAGCAGCGCCAGGGCCGGGACGAAGGTGCCGACGAGGGGCGTGGTGGAGCCGGCCACGTCCAGGGCCAGCCCGGCCAGGCCCAGCAGCGAGGCAGCCGTGCCCAGCCGGGAGCCGCGCAGGCGGCGCCGCCACAGCACCCCGCCCACCAGCGCCAGCACCGCCGCCGCCGCCAGCGCGATCTGGGTTTCCACCCGCTCCAGGCCGCGTGCGCCGTACCAGTCGCAGCCGGCCGGGAGCTTGCGCGCCTGGACGCTGTAGTCGGCGCAGACCAGCAGCTGGGCGAGTTTGACGGGCTCGCCCACCAGCCGGGCCGAACCGCCCGACACCGCGCCTCGGCGCTCGCCGCACTCGGGGAGCGTGCCCGGGGTGGAGCCGGCGGGTCCGGACTGCCAGCAGTTTCCGCGGCCCTGGCCGTCCCACCAGACGTCCATGCCGTTGGGACGGTCGGCGCCGGACTTGTCCTTGCCGAGCACGTTCCCGGCGTAGCGGTTGTGGTGGGAGGTGTCGGCCTGCTTCGACCACTTCTCCTCACCGCGGATGAACGCGGGGACCGCCGAGAGGAAGAAGCCCGCGCGCCGGTGCCCGTACACCCAGTTGTTCTCGTAGACGTTCCAGTTGCCGCCCGCGGTGATGATGCCGGTGCCCGGCGGCATGGAGATCTGCGGGCAGACCACCCCCTGCTCGTAGCCGCGCTCGATCGGCGGTTTGGCGCAGGTGCCGTCGGCGACGTACCCGTAGTAGTCGGCATTGTTGTCGTGGATCAGGTTCCGTTCGAACCTGGCGTGGTTCTGCGGGAGCCCGGGGTGCCCGGGGAAGGCGCTGTCCATCGAGGCGCCGCCCATGTTCTGGTCGAACTCGTTGTCGTGCACCCAGACCGAGTCGCCCGCGGTGCCGGAGTAGCCCACCATGTTGTGGTGGCTGTGGCAGCCCGTGATCTCGATGGAGTAGCGCGGGACCTCGTAGCCGCGGCCGTCGTTGATGTTGGAGGCGCTGCCGGGGTAGATGCCGGAGTCGCCGTTCCCGTACGACTCGCAGTTCTTGTAGAGCCCGTGGTCGCTGGCGAAGGTCAGGAAGCCGTACTCGTCGTTCCAGCGGGTCAGTACGTCGTCGATGACGAACCCGTCGCCCGCGAGGACGTACAGCGAGTTGAAGGTGGTGCGCTGCGCGGTGAAGTTGCGGAAGTAGATGCCGTTCGACTTGTCGGCGCGGATGGCGTTCAGCTTCTGGTACTTGGCGTCGATGACGACGTCGAGGCGGGTGGCGCCGGTGCCCTCGATCTGTAGGTCCGTCTTGCCGAGGACGGCGACGAGGTTCTGGTTGTGCCGGCACTGCACCTGCTGCTCGTAGCTGAGGATCTGGTAGCCGAGCGCGGAGTTGGGGGCCTTGAGCGCGGCGCACTCCCCCGCCGGCTTCGGCAGTGAGGGCTCCTCCTCGTACAGGCCGGGGAGGATCGCGATGTTCATGCCGGGCCGGTCCACCGCGTCGACGGCTTCCTGGAGGTGCCGGTAGCCGCTCTTCTCGCAGCGCTCGTACAGGGCGAGGTTGCGCTGTTTCAGCTCCTCGGGGAAGGCGGATATCCGGCGTTCGAAGGCGGGCCGGTCGGTCTTGCAGACCAGCAGGTCGGGCTCGGCCTTCCGGTACTGCGGCACGGACCCGGAGCCGTCGGGCAGGGTCACGGGGCGCTCCTCGTGCGCGCGTGCGGCGGGCGCGGCGGCGAAGAGGGACACGAGGGCGAGGAGGGCGGCGAGGAGCGCCGCCGGCACGGCAGGGAACCTGCGGGTCCACGACATGCGCGTGAGAGTAGAGCAATGTTCATCTTTTTGGATCCCCCGCGGCACCGCCAATCGGCACGACGCACCCGCCCCGGCCTCCCCCACCGGCCCGATCCGGCCAGGCAGCCCGGGGAGCCATTGACGCGCGCGCCGCGGAATCCTACTGTCAACCATAGGATTCCTTCGACAGTCACAGAGCGGGAGCACCCATGAGCGAGCAGGCCAGGAAGACGGCGGAGGCACTGGAATACCTCACCGGCTTCGGCAACGAGCACAGCTCGGAAGCCGTCCCCGGCGCCCTGCCGCCCGGCCGCAACTCGCCCCAGCGCGCACCCCTCGGCCTGTACGCCGAGCAGCTCAGCGGCAGCGCCTTCACCGAGCCCCGCAACCACAACCGCCGCTCCTGGCTCTACCGCATCCGCCCCTCGGCGGCCCACCCGCCGTTCGCCCGGATCGACAACGGCGCCTTGCGCTCCGCACCCTTCACCGAGGCCCCCGCGGACCCCAACCGGCTCCGCTGGAACCCGCTGCCCGACCCGGCCCCCGGCACCGACTTCCTGGCGGGCCTGTGGACCCTCGGCGGCAACGGCGACACCACCCAGCGCAGCGGCATGGCCATCCACCTCTACTCCGCCAACGCCTCCATGACCGACCGGGTGTTCAGCGACTCCGACGGCGAGCTGCTGATCGTCCCCGAGCGCGGCGGCCTGTTGCTGCGCACCGAGCTCGGCCTGCTCAGCGCCGGCCCGGGCGAGGTCGCCCTGATCCCCCGCGGCGTGCGCTTCCGGGTGGAGCTGCTGGACGACGACGCCCGCGGGTACGTCTGCGAGAACTACGGCCGCCCCTTCGAGCTGCCCGACCTTGGCCCCATCGGCGCCAACGGCCTCGCCGCCGCGCGCGACTTCCGGGCCCCGGTGGCCGCGTACGAGGACGTCGAGCGCCCGACCGAGGTGATCAACAAGTTCTGCGGCAACCTCTGGGCCGCCACCCACGACCACTCCCCGCTCGACGTGGTCGCCTGGTACGGCACGCACACCCCGTACGTGTACGACCTGCGTCGTTTCAACGTCCTGGGCTCCATCAGCTACGACCACCCGGACCCGTCGATCTTCACCGTGCTGACCTCGCCCTCCGACACCCCGGGGCTCGCGGGCGTGGACTTCGTGGTCTTCGCCCCGCGCTGGCTGGTCGGCGAGGACACCTTCCGCCCGCCGTACTTCCACCGGAACGTCATGAGCGAGTACATGGGCCTGATCGAGGGCGCCTACGACGCCAAGGCGGAAGGCTTCGTCCCCGGCGGCGGCTCGCTGCACAACATGATGTCCGCGCACGGACCGGACCGGGAGACCTTCGACCGGGCGAGCGCCGCCGAGCTGAAGCCGCAGAAGATCGACGACGGCCTGGCCTTCATGTTCGAAACCCGCTGGCCGATCACCGCCACCACCCAGGCGGCCGGCGCCGATCACCTCCAGCGCGGATACGACGACGTCTGGCAGGGTCTCCAGCGGCACTTCCGCGCCTAGTATCGCTACGCGCCACGCACAGCGCGCCGTGTGTCACGCACGGCGCCCCGCGCGCCCCACGCCCCGTCCGTACGGAGAACCACCCGTGACCGCCTTCGCCCCCGACTCGCTCGTGCTCAACCGGAAGCTGCCGCTCTGGTACCAGGTGTCGCAGTCGCTGCGCGCCTCGATACTGGGGCGCACCCCGGACGCCTCGCTGCGCCTGCCCACCGAGGAGCAGCTCGCCGAGCACTACGGGGTGAGCGTGCTGACCATGCGCCAGGCGCTCAAGGAGCTGGAGGGCGAGGGGCTGATCAGCCGGCACCGGCGGCGCGGCACGTTCATCGAGCCGGGTGCTCGGCGCGGGGCGCCGGTGCGCCTGTTGGGTTCGGTCGACGCCATCGTCGCGCAGCAGTCGGGCGACCGCACGACGGTCCTCGGCCATGAGCGGACGGTCGTGTCCGGGGAGCTGCTGGAGCACTTCCCGGACACGGCCGAGGTGGTCACGTACCGCCGGCTGCGCCATGACGGCGAGAGCGGCGAGCCGACCAACTGGGTGGAGAACGCGGTGCGCCCGGAGGTGGCCGAGGCGGTGGACCTGGCCGATCTGGCCCGCTGGCCGATGACGAAGGTGCTGCGTGACGTGGTGGGAGTGAAGATCAGCAGGATCACGGACACGGTCGAGGCGCGGCTGGCCGACCCGGAGACGGCCGAGCTGCTCCAGGTGCCGCTGCTCAGTCCGATCCTGCACTACACGGGCGTGACGTACGACGAGGACGGCCGGGTCGTGGACGTGGCGCGGATCCGGTACCGGGGCGACCGGTTCTCGTTCACGGTCACCGTCGACGCCACCTGACCCTTCGACGCCACGCGACCGCTCGACGCCGGCCGACCGTCCCCGCAGGACGCGACGCTACTTCTCCTCGTCGTCCCTGCTGCGTTCGCCCTCCGCCTGCGACGGCGTGGTCCGCGTCGTCTGCGGGTGGTGCCGCTGCATCTTCTCCTTCTCGTCCATGTCCTCGTCGAGCCGCTCGCCCTCGGCCTGCGACGGAGTCGAGTATTCGTCGTACTGACTCATGACCGCCTCCTCGCCATCGGAACCCATCCGTACGGAACACCGAACATATCCGTACATAGGGAGCGTATCTCTTCGGCCCGCGCGCAGCCCGGTCGCCGCCGCCCGTCGCTACCATCTGCCGGGTGAGCGAAGACGTACCGCTGCTGGACGATCTGATGCCCTGGGCCGTGGGCGGCCTGCGCCTGGGCCGGGCCTGGGTGGCGGCCCCCGACCCCGCGGCCCTGCGCGCCCGCTGGGCGGCCCTGACCGGCGCCGAAGGGTCCGAGCGGGACCGGCTGTTCCGCCCGACCCGGACCCGTACGCCCACCACCGGGGCGGCCGCGCTGCCCGGACAGCGCTCGCCGTCGACCGCCCGCTTCGCCGATGCGCCGGGCCCCTGCCCCGACCCCGTACGGGTGCTGCGCGACCCCTTCGACGAGCAGTGGCTGCTGCCCGACCAGCGGCTCATCGACACGGCCCGGCCGGAGCTGTGGCGGGTCCTCGACGAACACCAGCTCTTCGCCGTCGAGACCCCGGAGCTGCTGGTCACCGCCCACCTCCCGGCCGGCCGCCTGGGCCGGATCCGCCCGCTGCACCGGCGCCCCGGCGGCGCCGAGCCCAATTTCGCGCCGGGCCTGCTGCCGCTGCTGGGCGAGCGCTACGACTGCCCGGTGACCCCGCAGGACGTGCTGTGCTGGATCCTCGCGGCGGGCCGCCCCGGGCCCCGCGGGTACGAGGTCCCGCTCACCGCCGACCCCGGGCGCTGGCGGGCCGGGCTGGAGCTGGGGCACCGGCTGCTCACCGTCCAGCTGCGCGGCGGGCCCGGCGCCGAGCCGCCCCGGTTGCCCGGCGGGCGGCGCCCGTACGTGCGCTCGGCGGTGCAGGCCTGGCCGGAGGGGCTCACGTACGACGCGGAGAGCGAGACCTTGAGCCTGGGGGCCGGGACGGTCTCCCCCGTGCCGCCGGGCGCCTGGGAGTACGAGGTGCAGGGCGGCACGCGCGTGCTGGAGGCCTGGTTCGCCGCCCGCACCGCCCACCGGGACCCGCAGGCCGACGGGCTGGAGGCGATCGGTCCGGCCGAGTGGCCGCAGGCCTGGACCTCGGAGCTACTGGCACTGGTGACCACGTTGGCGCTGCTGGCCGATCTGGCTCCGGAGCGGGCGGCTTTCACCCCCGGGCCGCTGCTGCCGGCGGCTGCGGGAGTACTGCCGCCGCCGCGCTGGGCCCGGCGCCCGGCCTCCGTTCTGGACCACCAGGAGGAGGGCCCGGGGGGCCAGTTCGCCCTGCTCTGACCCAAACACCGCCACCCCACCCCCGCTGCACCCGACCGAGCACAGGCCGGGCACAGGCCGAGCACAGGCCGAGCGCAGGCCGGACCCCGCCGAGCCCGGGCCGGTGCCAGGCCGGATCCCCACCGGGCGCACGCCGGGCCTGACCCCGACCGGGCACGGGCCGAGCGCAGCCGGGCGCACGCCGGGCCTGCCCCCGACCACGCACAGGCCGGACCGGGCCGGACCCCGACCGAGCCCGGGCCGGGCCGCGGTCAGCCCTGTGTCGGTTCCCAGGCCCCGAGGAGGCGGGACACCGAGCGGTCGAAGACCGCGGCGAGGTCGGACGCCGCCTCCGACACCGGATGGGCGCCCGTGAGCGCCGCCGCCAGCAGGGGGTACTCCCCCGTCGCCAGCCGGGAGACCAGCCAGGCCGTGCGTACGCCCTCCTCTGCGGTCTCGCTCCACGGCAGCGACCGGGCCCGCTCGGCCAGGGCCAGCTCGCTCGCCACGAAGGTGGCCACCGTGCCGTTGACCGCGGCGACGAGTTCCAGCTTCTGTGGACCGGGGACCTCCAGCGGGACCAGGCAGTCCAGGCTGTGCTCCAGGTAGCGCAGGGCGTTCGGGCTGAAGCCGTACACGGGCGACAGCAGCCGGGGCAGCCAGGGGTGGCGGTGCATCAGCTCCCGCGTCTGGCGGGCGAGCGCAAGCAGGTCGGCCCGCCAGTCCCCGGTCGGCGGGGTCAGTTCGTACTCCCCGCTGACCGCGTCGACCATCAGCTCGTACAGGTCCTCCTTGCGCGGCACGTAGTTGTAGAGGGACATCGTCCCGGCGCCGATCCCGGCGGCCACCCGCCGCATGGAGACGGCCTCGATCCCCTCCGCGTCCGCGATCCGCACGGCCTCGGCCGCGATGGACTCGCGGGTGTGCGCGGGCCGGGGTCCGCGTCCGGCGCGGCCCGGGCGGGCCCAGATCACTTCGGGTTGGGCGGGTCGCCCGCTCGCTGCCATCACTCGATCACCTCGCCCTCATCCTAGTTACGTACACCGTACGGAGTGAGGTAGGGTCCCCCACATGACAACTACGTACGCTGTACTGAGTGAGGGTTTGGAGAAGCGCTTCGGCGAGGTGCACGCCCTGCGCGGCCTCGATCTGGCCGTGCCGGAGGGCTCGGTCTGCGGCCTCCTCGGCCCCAACGGGGCCGGAAAGACCACGGCCGTACGGATCCTTGCCACGCTGACCCGGCCCACCGGCGGACGCGCCCTCGTCGCCGGCCACGACGTCACGCGCGATCCGGCCGCCGTCCGCCGCGCCATCGGCGTCACCGGCCAGTACGCCTCCGTCGACGGGGACCTGACGGGCCGCGAGAACCTGCGGCTCTTCGCCCGCCTCGCGGGACTGCGCGGAGCGGACGCGCGGACCCGCGCCGACGGGCTACTGGAGCGCTTCGGCCTCACCGAAGCCGCCGACCGGGTGACCTCCACCTGGTCCGGCGGGATGCGCAGGCGCCTCGACCTGGCCGCCGGGCTGATCACCCACCCCCGGGTGCTGTTCCTCGACGAGCCCACCACCGGCCTCGATCCGGCGGCCCGCGAGCACATCTGGACGGCCGTACGGGCGCTCGCCGAGGAGGGCACGACCGTCCTGCTCACCACCCAGTACCTGGAGGAGGCCGACCGTCTCGCCGACGACATCGTGGTCGTGGACCGCGGCCGGGCCGTCGCCACCGGCACCCCGGACGAGCTCAAGTCCCGGATCGGCGCGTACGCCGAAGTGACCGTCGCCGAGGCCGCGGCACTCGACGGCGCGGCCGTCGTACTCGACCAGCTGACCGGCGGGCGGCCCGTACTCGACCGGCAGTGCCTGACCGCCGGGGTGACGACCACGGACCGGGAGCTCACCCTGCCCCGGATCATCCGCGCGCTCGACCGGGCCGGGGTCCCGGTCACCGACGCGAGTCTGCGTCCCCCCACCCTCGACGAGGTGTTCCTGCGCCTCACCCGGAGCCCCCTCGCGCAGAAGGAGCACGCGGCATGAGCACCCTGCTGTCGGACGGCGGCGCCGTCTTCACCCGCCAGTTGCAGAAGGCCCGGCACGCGCCCGCGCTGCTGGTCCTCACGCAGACCATGCCGATCACGATGCTGCTCTTCTTCGGGTACGTGTTCGGCAGCGCGCTCGCCATGCCCGGCTCCGAGTACCGCGAGTTCCTGGTGCCCGGGCTGCTCGCCGCGACCGCCGCGAACGGCCTGATGACGGGCATGTTCACGGCCGCGCAGGACGTCCACCGTGGGGTGACGGACCGCTTCCGCTCGCTGCCGATGAGCCGCGCGGCCGTACCGCTCGGGCAGACGGCCGCCGATCTGCTGACCACGGCGGTCTCCATGGTGCCGGTGATGCTAGTGGGGCTCGCGATGGGCTGGCGGATCGAGAACGGGCTCCCGGGCGCACTGGGGGCGTTCGGCGTGCTGCTGCTGTTCCGCTTCGCGACGGCATGGGTGGGGACGTACCTCGGCCTGCTCAGTCGGAGCGAGGAGGCGGCGGGCCAGCTCGGCAGCGCCACCTTCGTACTGCCGATGCTGTCCAGCGCGTACCTGCCGACCGCCGGACTGCCCGGATGGCTGCGCGCGGTCGCCGAGTGGAACCCGATCAGCGCCGTCGCCACGGCGGTGCGCTCGCTGTGCGGGAACGCCGGTGGCGAGGCCGCGGCGGGCGCCGCGTGGCCGGCGGCGCACCCGGTCGCGGGAGCCGTCGCCTGGTCGCTGCTCCTGCTGGTCCTCTGCGCGCCGCCGGCCGCGCGCAGGTTCGCGCGCGGCCAGGACTGAGAGCCGCGCCCGCCGCGACTAAGACCGGCGCCACAGGCGGACGAACCGTGAAAAGCAGGGGATGTCGGCGCCCCGTGTGGTGACAGGCCGGGGGCCGGGCAGGTAGGCAGGCTGTCATGACATCCGACTCACCCGTGCCCGCGCACCCCGTCGACCCCCTGCCGCTCGACGGTGTCACCGTCGTCGCCGTCGAACAGGCCGTCTCGGCCCCTTTCGCCACCCGCCAGCTCGCCGACCTCGGAGCCCGGGTGATCAAGGTCGAGCGGCCCGACGGCGGCGACTTCGCGCGCGCCTACGACACCACTGCGCACGGACTGGCCTCGCACTTCGTCTGGGCCAACCGCGGCAAGGAGTCGATCGCGCTCGACCTGAAGGACCCGCGCGGCCTGGAGGTGCTGCACGAACTGCTCGCCGGCGCCGACGTCTTCGTGCAGAACCTCGCCCAGGGGGCCGCGGCCCGGCTCGGCCTCGATTCGGCCTCGCTGTGCGAGCGCTACCCGCGGCTGGTCGCCGTCGACATCTCCGGGTACGGGTCCGAGGGCCCGTACGCCCACAAGCGCGCCTACGACATGCTCGTGCAGTGCGAGGCGGGGCTGGTCTCGGTGACCGGCACGCCGGAGCAGCCCGTCAAGGCGGGCATTCCGGCGGCGGACATCGCGGCGGCCATGTACGCCTTCTCCGGGGTCCTCGCGGCCCTTCTGCGCCGCGGGACGACCGGGCGCGGGGGCCGGGTGGAGGTCTCGATGCTCGACGCGCTGGCCGAATGGATGGGGCATCCGCTGCACCACACCATGCACGGCGGGGAGCAGCCGGTGCGCACGGGCCTCGCGCACGCCGTCATCGCCCCGTACGACGCCTACCCGACGGCGGACGGGGACCGGGTGCTGTTGTCGGTGCAGAACGACCGCGAGTGGCGTCGGCTCGCAGAACAGGTGTTGGAGCGGCCCGAGTTGGCCGAGGATCCGGCGTACGCGACGAACGCGGCGCGCACCCGGGGGCGGGAGAAGACCGATGCGGTGGTCGCCGAGGCGCTGGCCCGGCTGGGCGCGGACGAGGCGGTCGAGCGGCTGGAGGCGGCGGGCATCGCGTGCGCACGGCTGAACTCGGTGGCCCGGCTCGCACAGCATCCGCAGCTGGCCGCACGGGACCGCTGGCGGGAGGTGGGATCACCGGCGGGTCCGCTACGGGCACTGCTGCCGCCGATCGGCCTGCCGGGTGGCGCGGCACCGCACATGGGTGCGGTGCCCGCGCTCGGCGAACACACCGAGGCCCTGCTGCGCGCCCTGGGGATGACGGGCGCACAGATCACGACACTGCGCCGGGATGGTGTGGTTGCGTAGGGCCGGGGGCGAAACCTTGAGGAGTCGGGGACGGTTGTTACGAGCGGCGGCTACCGAAGAGCGTGCGACGCAGACGGCGCAGCGGCGCGAAGAGCGAGACGCGCGCGCTCCGGCTCCGCAGGCGGTGCGTGTGGTCGCGAGAGGTGAGTTCGCGCATCAGCAGCGTCGCCTCGGCCGTCTCGCGGTGGGGGACGGCAGGTCCGCCCAGCACGGCGAGGTGGCGGTCGAGGCGCGAACTGGTCGCACTACTGCCGCACGTGATGGCAGGCACGCGTGGCGGCCTGCTGCGCATTGCTATCTGTTCCATGTTCTCTCCCCACCCGTACGAGGGCACCCGGCCCGGGCAGGGTAACCCTATCGCCCCCACGTCGTGCTCGGGTATCCCGGTGGTGTGAATTACCCCTATAGCGACGGGGAGTTGACGATTACTCAGCGGAGTCATCCGTCACTCTCCGCAGGTAAGGGGGGGCCTTCGGGGGGCGCCGCGCGGGTCGTGCGCGGACCGGGGCCACATCGCGCGCGCTGCGCTAACTTGGAGTGATCGCCCGCCGACACACGGACACACCAGGGGGCTCGCGTGAGTGACGAAATCGGCGGGGCGGGCGGGGAATCCGCTGCGGACCGTGTCATCTCGGGCCGGTACCGGCTGATCGACGTGCTGGGCCGGGGCGGCATGGGCATCGTGTGGCGGGCCCGTGACGAAGTACTGGGCCGCGAGGTCGCCGTCAAAGAGGTCCGGCCTCCGACGGGGCTGGACGGCGCCGCGATCGGCCGGATGTACCGGCGGCTCGAACGGGAGGCCTGGGCGGCAGCCCGGGTCTCGCACCGCGGGGTCGTCACGGTCTACGACGTGGTGACCGAGGACGGCCGGCCCTGGATCGTGATGGAGCTGGTGCGCGGGCTGTCGCTGGCCGACGTACTGGAGGCCGAGGGGCCGCTCACCCCGCAGCGGGCCGCGCACCTCGGGGAGCAGGTGCTGGCCGCGCTGCGCGCCGCGCACGAGGCCGGGGTGTTGCACCGGGACGTCAAGCCCTCCAACGTGCTGATCGCCAACGACGGCCGGATGGTGCTGAGCGACTTCGGGATCGCCAGCCTGGAGGGATCGTCGACGATCACGATGACGGGCGAGGTGGTGGGCTCCCCCGAGTTCCTCGCACCGGAGCGGGCGCTGGGGCGCGATCCGGGGCCCGAATCGGACCTGTGGTCGCTCGGGGTGATGTTGTACGCCGCCGTCGAAGGGGTTTCGCCGTTCCGGCAGGACACCCCGCTCTCGACGCTGCGGGCGGTGGTGGACGAGGAGCTGCCGCCACCGCACCGGGCGGGCCCGCTGACCCCGGTGCTGGAGGGGCTGCTGCGCAAGGACCCGGCGGAGCGGCTGCCCGCGGCGGAGGCGGCCCGGATGCTGCGGATCGTCGGGGCGGGCGGGACCCTGCGGGGCTCCGGCGGCGCGGTGTCCGGGCCGGACTCCCCGACGGCCACGGCGCACCACCGGGCCGGCCCGCAGGACAGGCCGTACGGGCGCGACCGGCGCGACGGGCCGACCCCGCCGATGCCGGTGCCGATGACCGATCCGGCGTCGGGTACCGCTGCGGCCGGGGCCGCGGGCGGCGGGGCGCCGCGCGAGGGGCGGGCCGGGCTGGTGCTGACCGTCGGGATCATCGTGCTGCTGCTGGCGGTGGTCGCGTTGGGGTGGCTGCTGCTCAAGGACCGCGGCGACACGGGCGGGAGCGGGGGCACCGGCCCGACGGGTCCGGTCACCACGGCGGCCGGGACGTCCACGGAGCCGTCCGCCTCACCGTCGCCGTCACCGTCCGCCACGCCGTCGCCGTCGCCGTCCGCTTCGCCGTCGGCCACGCCCGCGCCGCACTTCGCCGTGGCGGTGCACGCCGTACGGGCGGACTACCGGGGGACGTGCCCGCCCGATGCGGCGCGGGCGCCCGCCTTCACGGCGACCGTCGAAGCGGACCGTACGCCCGCCGTACTGGAGTACCGCTGGGCGACGCGCAGCGGGGTCACCTCCGACCCCGGCTGGCAGTCCGTCACTTACGGGGCGGACGGGCCCCGGAGCCGGCAGCTGGACCACACCGAGCTCACGTACTACCCGAACGCGACCTTCGACGACGCGGTCCGGCTGGAGGTGCGGGGGGCCGCACCGGCGGTTTCGGACTGGGTGGAGTTCTCCGTGACGTGCGAAGAGGGGGAGGGGGAACCCCCGACGGACGGGGCCTCCCCCTCCCCCGGGCCGAGCGGTTCACCGGCCCCGGTGTCGGCGGGGCCGGCGACCCCGGCGGCCACCACCGAGCCGGTGGCCGCGGGGCCCGGGGCTGCGGAGTCCGAGGCCGCGGGCCCGGACGCCACTGCCTCGTGACCGCCCGGTCAGGCGGCGTTGGTGAAGACGGGCAGGTAGCCACCGGACTGTCCGGCGGCCGTGGGGTGGTACGACTCGCCGATGTTGAGCCAGTTGAGGCTGTGCAGCCACGCGTCGGCGGAGCAGATCTCGTGGCCGGTGAAGGCGCCGGCGACCGAGGCGAAGGTGAAGCCGTGGTCGGCGGCGCGTTTGGCGATGGCGGCGTTCAGGTAGTCGGCCGCACCGTTGATGGCGGAGCGCTCGCCCTCCGTGAGGCCGGTGACGCAGGTTCCGTTCAGCTTGTAGAAGCGGGGATAGCCGAGGACGACGACGTGCGCGCCCGGCGCCCGGCCGTGGATGGCGTCGTAGACCTGGTCGAGCTGGCCGGGGAGGGTGGAGTCGACGTACGCCTTGGCCTGGTTGACGCGACTGACGCAGGTGGACTCGGACTGGAGCACACAGGTCGTCATGACGTCGGAGAATCCTGCGTCGTTGCCGCCGATGGTGATGCTGACCAGGTCGGTGCCGGAGTTCAGCGGACCGAGCTGCCCGGAGAGGACGTCACCCGTACGGGCGCCGGAGCAGGCGGTGAAGGAGAAGGTCTGCGGGGAGTGGGCGGCGGCCACAGGGCCGGGTAGGCGCGGGAGGTGCGCTTGCAGTTGCCGCTCCCGCTGTCGTAGTTGCCGGCGCCGACGCCGGAGGAGTACGAGTCGCCGAGGGCGACGTAGCCGAAATCGGCCGTGGCGGCGGCCGCTTGTCCGGTGCCGAACAGGGCGGCGCCCGCGGCGAGTAAGAGGGAGGAGGTCAGGGCGGCGAAGCGCGACATCTTCATGCTCATGTGTGCGGCTCCTTGTGGGGGTTACTCCTGAGTCCGTGGTACTGGGAGCCGGGGTTGGCCGGAAGTGTTCATGCCAAGAATTTTCGGCGTGGAGTTGCGACCCGAATCTTCACCACCGGCGCGTTTGAAGAGGGAACCCGGGCACCCGATCCGGCGAAACACGGGTGCACGAGGTCACTTCGTGCCGGATCATGGGCGCCATGCCAGCCAACCCGCATGACGCGCTGCCGATCCGGCTCAACGTCGACGACAGCGATTCGCCGTCGGATGTCGTCGACGCGCTGTTCCTCGGCCGGTTCGCCTCCGGCGAGCAGCCGTACTCGCACAGCGTGACGATCGAGCGGGTGAAGGCGGAGGCGACCTTGCTGCCGCCCGAGGCCACAGTGCTGCGCTCGGCGCGCGACTCCGACCGCAGCGCCACCCTCGCGGAGGGCGAGGGCTGGACGATGCTCGTCTCCCGCTGGAGCCGCGGCGCGGACGTCACAGTGACGGCGGTCAGCGACGAACTCGCCGCCGGCGTGCTCGGCGAGGCCACGGAGGGGGTGCAGGACGAACCCGAACCGCAGCCGGAGAACGTCACCATGGGGTTCTGGTACGTCTCCCCCCGCCGCGGCCCGTACCGGACGACCCGCCAGATCGCCGCCGGGACCTGGGCGGAGGTGCGGCCCAACTACACGGCGCCGGTGGCCGGGGCGATGGACCGGCTGATGAAGGTGACCCCGGACGACATCGCGGGGCGGCTGCTCCTGCTGCACGGCCCGCCGGGCACCGGCAAGACCTCCGCACTGCGGACGCTGGCCCGGTCGTGGCGGGACTGGTGCCAGGTGGACTGCGTCCTGGACCCGGAGCGGCTGTTCAACGACGTGGGCTACCTGATGGACATCGCGATCGGCGAGGACGAGGGCACGGCGAAGGGCCGCTGGCGGCTGCTCCTACTGGAGGACTGCGACGAGCTGATCCGCGGCGAGGCCCGGCACACGGCCGGCCAGGCGCTGTCGCGGCTGCTGAACCTGACGGACGGGCTGCTGGGGCAGGGCCGCAACGTGCTGGTCGGGGTGACCACCAACGAGGACCTGGAACGGCTGCACCCGGCGGTGGTCCGGCCGGGCCGCTGCCTGGCCCGCATCGAGGTGGGCCGCCTGACGCACGGCGAGGCGGTGGACTGGTTGGGCACGGACGAGGGGGTCTCGCGCGAGGGCGCCACGCTGGCCGAGCTGTTCGCGCTGCGACGGGGCGCGGGCCCCGCGTCGCTGCTGCCGCCGCAGGGCCAGCACGACCCGGAGGCGGGCCTGTACCTGTAGCCGGCCCGTCCCGGGCGGAGCCGTGGGCGGGGCGGGGGCCGGCCGGACCCGTACGCCGACGACAATGGGCCCCGGCCCGGGGAGAGTCCCGGGGACACCGAACAGGAGCGTGCACGTGCCCGAGCCGGCGCAGGAGAACCCGTACCCCGACAGCCAGGTCCTCGGCGAGGGCCCGGAGCCGCACCCCCAGCTGAAGCCCGTCCTGCACCTCCTGGGCCGCTGGCACGGCAGCGGTGCGGGCGAGTACCCGACGCTGGAACAGGACTTCCGGTACGAGCAGGAGATCACCTTCAGCCACGACGGCCGGCCGTTCCTGCGCTACGAGTCGCGCGCCTGGCTGGTCGACGGGTCCGGCACGGCCCTGCGCCCCTCGGGGCGGGAGTCCGGGTGGTGGCGCATCCTGCCCGACGCCTCCGTGGAGGTGGTCCTCGCGCACCCGACCGGCATCGTGGAGACGTACGTCGGCCGGGTCTCCGGCGCGGAGATCGAGATGGCCACCGACACCGTGGCCCGCACCCCGAAGGCCAAGGAGGTCACCGCGATGCGGCGCCGGTACGCCTTCCACGACGGGGAACTGACGGTCGAACAGGACATGGCGGCCATGGGACAGCCCCTCACCCACCACCTCCGGGCGCGGCTGCGCCCGTACGGGGGCTGAGGGGCCGGGGTTCTTCGGGCTACCGGCCGTACCGGGCGCGCAGGGCGTCCAGGGCGGCCGCCGTGGCCTCGTCGAAGCCCAGGCCCAGCCGCTTCGCGCGTTCCGCATAGGCCTGCGCGGCGGAGGCCGCCTCCCGGGCGGCCCCGTCGCCGGCGGCCGCGACGAAGGTCCCGTTCCGGCCCCGGGTCTCGATCACCCCGTCGCCCTCCAGGGCCCGGTAGGCCTTCGCGACCGTGTTCGCCGCCAGCCCCAGCTCCTCCGCGAGCCCGCGCACCGTCGGCAGCTTGTACCCGACCGGCAGGTCGCCGGCCCGCGCCGCCCCGGCGATCTGGGCGCGCAGCTGCTCGTAGGGGGCGGCCGCGCCGGCCGCACCGTCGATCCGGATCTTCAGGTTCGTCGAGGTCACCCCTGGATTCTCCCCCATCCGCCCTCTTTCTGTAGGCCCGCTTAGTGCTTCCTTAAGCGCACCCTAAAGATCTTCGCGGGGGCCTCGAAAGGGGCGGGAGCCGGGGTGCGGGGGGCTAGCTTGACGGGGCCGAGGAGGGCATGGGGCGGCGTCGGAACCCACGGGGGGCGGCGCCGCCCAGCCCGGTTCCCGGCGCACCGACGACCGCGATCCGCGCCCGCACCGCCGCTCCGAAGGAGATCCACTCATGCCCGCACGCCGCCGTACCGTGACCCGTATCGCCGCAGTCGGTCTCGCCCCGCTCGCGGTGGCCGCGTACGCCGCCGCACCGGCGGCCGCGCACGGCTCGATGACGGACCCGGTCAGCCGGGTGGCGGCCTGCTACGCGGAGGGGCCCGAGTCCCCGAAGTCGGCCGCCTGCAAGGCGGCGGTGGCGGCGAGCGGCGCGCAGGCGTTCTACGACTGGAACGCGGTGAACATCGCCAACGCGGCCGGCAACCACCGCTCGTTGATCCCGAACGGCCAGCTCTGCTCCGCCGGCAACGACAAGTACCGGGGCCTGGACCTGGCCCGCGCCGACTGGCCGGCGAGCCCGATGACCGCGGGCGAGCACACCTTCCGGTACAAGGGGACCGCCCCGCACAAGGGCTCCTTCGAGCTGTACGTCACGAAGGACGGCTACGACCCGGCCAAGCCGCTGAAGTGGTCGGACCTGGAGCCGGCGCCGTTCGCGAAGGCCACCGACCCGGGCATGCAGAACGGGGACTACGTGTTCTCCGGCAGCGTGCCGAACAAGTCCGGGCGGCACCTGATCTACAGCATCTGGCAGCGCTCGGACAGCCCGGAGGCCTTCTACACCTGCTCGGACGTGGTGTTCGGCAAGGACAGCGGCGGCAGCACGGGCACCGGGACCGGCACCGCCCCGAGCGCCAAGCCGAGTGCGCAGCCGAGCGCCAGGTCCTCCGCCGGCGGCCGCCCCTCGGCCGCGCCCAAGGCTCCGACGGACCAGCAGATCGCGGACGGGGAGAGCAAGTCCACCGTGGAGCACAACGGCCACGGTGACAACGACCCGAAGACGAACGGCAGTACCGCGCTCGCCCCGGTGCCTTCGGATTCCCCGGCGGGTACCGGCCTCGCCGCGACGGGGGGCAGCGCCGCCACCCCGTTGATCGCGATCGCCGGGGCGGGCGTGCTGGCCCTCGGGGCGGCCGTGCTGTTCGCCGTGGCCCGACGCCGTGCGACGACGCCGGGCCGCCACGGTCTCTAGCACGGCCCGTTCACCGGACCGGCCGCCTGTGCGTCGACGTCACTCGAAGACGGACGCGCAGGTGGTCCGGGTGGCGTGCGCCGGGTCGAGGGAGTTGAGCGCCTCGTGCCAGGCGATCCGGTCGGTGAGCCCGATGGCGACGTGCTCGGAGAGGTCCAGCGGGCACAGGTCCTGGAGCACGACGTTGCGTACGTTGGAGCCGGCCCCCTGGAGGAACGCGCTCCGGTAGGGCGTGACGACCTCGTCGTACTTGGTCGCGATGACCGTGTACTGGACCCCCGGCACGGTGTCCCCGACCGCGTTGAGCTTCGTCACGAACGCCGATCCGGCGATCTGGTCGGCCAGCCCCGGTGTCGCGGAGCTGATCAGGTCCTCGGCGCCGGGGAAGTACGGGAGCAGCTGGGTGAGCCCGTCCAGGGTGGTGCCGTGGTTGTCGGGGGCGAGCCCGATCAGTGCGTTGACCTTGGGGGCGCCGCCGAGGAACTTGAGGTAGTAGTTCGGCATCATGCCGCCCTGCGAGTGGCCGACGACGTCGGTCTTGGCGGCTCCGGTGGAGGCCAGCACCTTGTCGACGAACACGGCCAGCTGGCCGGCCGACTTGTCGATGGGGCCGAGCCCGTTGAAGAGGGGAACGCCGGGCAGCTGCCCGTAGTCGAGGGAGTAGACGCAGTACCCGCGGTGGACGAGGTACGGCGCGAATCCGAGCCAGTTGTCCACCGAGTTCCCGAAGGTGCCGTGGACGAGCACGACGGGGCGGGGATGGGCGGCCGAAGGTTTGCAGGACCAGTCGTTCCAGCCGCTGCTGGGTGCGTACGCGGCCTGCGCGGCGCCGGTGGGGGCGACGAGGGCGGCAGCGGCGAGGGTGAGGACGGCCAGCGGGCGGAGCAGGCGTCGCCAGGGCAGCATCGGGTGATCTCCTTGCGGGGTCAGGGAAATACGTGGGGGTTCGTCCCGTGATCCGGATCACAAGGGGGGGGATGCTTGCCGTCAAATTACGGGCGGGTAGCAAAACTTGGAAGTTACGCGTCAGTAAAAAATGCGTGTCGCCGCCCGCCCCGGCACGCCCCCGAGACAATGGAGTCCCTACTCCTCGTGAGGTGAGTGATCGGATGCAGTGGGCTCCCGGTGCGGGAACGGCCTTGGCCACCCCGCCCGACCTCGCCGCCGACCCGCTCGTTTCCTCGGTCACCGAGCTCGCCGTGGGCACGCTGGTGCCCGCCGCGGAGGAGACCGCGCAGGAGGGCGTGCCGCGTTCACACCTCGATGCCCTCGCCCGCTGCGGCGCGTACGGGGCGCTCGGCCACACCCCCGACCCCGGGAGCGGACTGACGACTCGTCAAGTTGTCCGTGAAGTGAACGAGTTGCTGTCCGCGGCGGACCCCTCCACCTGGTTCGTCCACACGCAGCACTTCGGTCTGGTGAAGGGGCTCCAGGGGGCCACCGGCCCGGAGGCCGCCGCACTGCGCGAGCGGTGGTCCGCCGACCTCGCCTCGGGGACCAGGCGCGGCACGGCCGGTTTCGCCTTCCTGCGGCACGCCCGGCCGCCCGTCACCGCGGAGCCGACCGCCGACGGGTGGCGGCTGCGCGGCCGGGTGCCCTGGATGACCGGCTGGGGCCTCTCCGACGTGGTGTACCTCGGCGCCCTCGCCCCGGACGACCGGGTGCTGTTCGCCGCGGTGGACTGCGGGCCCGATGGGGATCCGGGGCTGGTCCCCGCCGGGGCGGCGGAGCTGTGGGCGATGAACGGCACCCGCACGGTGGCGGTGGAGGTCCGCGACGTCCTGGTCCCGCCGAGCGCGGTGGTCTGCGTACAGCCCCGGGCGGAGTGGGCCCGCGCCTACGACCTTGAGAACGCAAACGCCCACCCCGCCGTCTTCGGACACGTGCGCGCCGCGGCCGATTTCCTGCTGCGGTCGGCCCCCGCAGCCGGCGCCGCGTACGAGGAGCTCGGCCTGCGGGTCGCGCAGGACGCGGCCCGGCTGCGCACGGAGGCCTACGCGCTGCGCGACGAACTGCCGCCGCAGGAGCGGGTCGAGGACCGGCTGGCACTGCGGGCGGCCGTCCTCGAACTCGGCGTACGGGCGGCCACCGCCTGCGTCGCCGCGACGGGCGGCCGGGCGATCTCGTACGGGAACACCGCCGGGCGCCTCGCCCGCGAGGCCCAGTTCCACCTCATCCAGGCCCAGACCTCCGGGCTGCGCTCCGAAATGGCCCGGCTCCTGCTGGGCGGGCCGGACACCCGTTAGGCCGCCCTGTGGAAGGTCGCGGCCGGGCGGACCGTGCCCGGGCCGAACCGGGCGTTCGCGCGGTCGACGGCCGCCTCCACCGTCAGGCGGGCTTCGCGGACCGGGTCCAGGGAGATCTGCCGGGACGCCCGCTCGGCGCCCGTGAGGTCCTCGGCGCGCAGCACCATGCCGGTCAGCCGAGCCCGTTGCAGCCCGGCCGCGTCCAGCAGGCGGTAGGCCGCGGCCCGCAGGTCCTCGTCGTGCCCGGACGCCTCCGGGAGCCGTCGGGCCCGCTCCCATCGGGCGCCCCCGGCGAACTGCAGGGTCAGCGACAGGGAGCGGGCGGCCTGGCGGCGGCCGCGCAGTACCGCGCCGAGGCGGACCACCAGGCCGAGGAGCACGGCCCGGGCGTGCGGGCCGTCGAGCTCGTGCCGGGTGAAGCCGCTGCGGACGGCGGCCGACGCGGGCAGGTCCTTCGGGGTGACGGGGCGCGGGTCGATCCCGCGGGCGCGCTCCGCGGCCAGCCGGCCCGCCCGCTGCCCCAGGATCCGTTCGACGGTGCCCGGGGAGACGGCCGCGACCGCGCCGACCGTGTGCAGCCCGTACCCGCGCAGCGCCTCCGCCTGTTTGGGGCCGATGCCGTGCAGGGCCTCCACCGGCAGCGGCCCGAGGAAGGCGTCCGCCGCGCCTTCGGGCACGGCCAGGACGCCACCGGGCCCGGGCACCCGGGCGGAGGCCGTCGCCGCCACCGCCCAGGTCCCGGCGACCCCGATCCGTACGTCCGTGCCGAGCCGGGCGAGCGCGCGCAGCCGCACCAGTTCGGCGATCCGGCGGGCGTCCGCGCCGAAGTACCGCCGGGCGCCGCGTACGTGCACCAGCGCCGCCCGGGGCGGCAGGGCCTGCACCGTCGGGGAGAACTCCCTCAGGAGTTCCAGGACCTCGCGGTAGCCCTCCTCGGTCAGGGTCGGAGCGCACCGTACGTGCAGGACGCCGTTGGCCGGGGTCATCCCGCGCTCCCCGGGCTGGAGTGCCACAGCTTGCGGCCGGTCGCGGCGCGGTCGCCGGCCGGCTGGAGGTCGGCCCACGGGTTCATCTCGTATCCGGTGGGCAGGTGGATGCGGCGCCCGGAGCCGGCGGTGTCCGCGGGCTCCCCCGCCCCGGGCAGCGGCTCCGCCAGGCGGGCCGTGACCGCGTCCAGGCCGCCCGCGGCCCGCAGTTCCACCAGCTCCGCCAGGTCCCAGGCGGCCGCGCCGACCACGCTCAGGCTCTGCGGTCCGCGCCGCTGGACGACACCCCGCACCAGCAACAGGAACGAGTGGAAGACGGTGTGCGCGCACGCCTCGTGGCTGTCGTCGAAGAAGGCCAGGTCGACCAGGCCCGTCCCGTCGTCCAGCGTGGTGAAGATGACCCGCCTCCCGGAGCGGATCGGCGGGGTCTGGGTGGCGGCCTTGGCCCCCGCGACCAGTACGGTCCGGCCGTGCTCGATCTCGCGCAACCTACTGGCGGGGACCGCCCCCAGCTCCGCGAGGAAGGCGTGGTGGTCCCCCATCAGGTGCCGCGAGGTGTCCATGCCGAGCACGCCCAGCTCCGCGCTGAGCCGCTCCGCCTCGTTCAGGTCGGGCAGGCCGACGGGGGCCGTCGACCGGCCGCCGTCCAGCGGGAGTTGGACACTGCCCGGCCGGGCCCCCGCCGACCGCTGCACGCCGTGCAGCTCGGCCACGTGCAGCAGCAGGTCGCGCCGGTTGGCGCCGAAGGCGTCCAGCGCCCCGACCTGCGCGAGCCGCTGCGCGACCGGCCGCCCGGGGTGCGCCCGGTCCCAGAAGTCGCGCAGCGATCCGTACGGCTGCCCGTCCTCGATCCGGCGGGCCTCCGCCTCGCTGATGCCGTGGACGTCGGCCAGGGCCAGCCGGAGCCCCCACACCGGAGGAGCCCCGACCTCGGACACCAGTTCGATGCGGTGGGCCACCGCCGAGCGGTTCACGTCCAGCGGCAGCACCGGCACGCCCCGCCGCCGCGCGTCCGCCAGCAGCAGCCGCTTCGGGTACATCCCCGGGTCGTGCGTGAGCAGGCCGGCGTAGAACGCGGCCGGGTGGTGCGCCTTCAGCCACGCCGACTGGTACGTCGGCACGGCGAAGGCCACCGCGTGCGCCTTGCAGAACCCGTACGAGCCGAACGCCTCGACGATCTCCCAGGTCCGGCCGATCACCTCGGGCGCGTAGCCCCGTTCGCCCGCCTTCGCCGCGAACCACACCTTGATCCGCGCCTGCGACTCGGGGTCGGAGAGCCCGCGCCGCACCCGGTCCGCCTCGTCGCGCCCGCAGCCGGTCATGACGTTCACGATCTCGATGATCTGCTCGTGGAAGACCACCACCCCGTACGTTTCGCGCAGTGCGTCCGCCAGGTCCTCGTGCGGGTAGCGGACCGGGGCCCGCCCGTGCCGCGCCTCGATGAACGGCCGCACCATGTCGGCGGCGACCGGGCCGGGCCGGAACAGCGAGATGTCGACGACCAGGTCGTGGAAGGTCGACGGCTGGAGCCGGCCCACCAGGTCGCGCTGGCCCGGCGACTCGATCTGGAAGCAGCCCAGCGTCTCGGCCGAGCGGATCAGCTCGTACGTCGCCCCGTCGCCCGGCGGGACCTGGGCGGGGTCGTCCAGGTCGAGCTCCTCCCCCGTGCCGCGTCGGATCTCCGCGACGGCGTGCGCCATCGCGGACTGCATCCGCACGCCCAGCACGTCGAGTTTGAGCAGCCCGAGCTCCTCCACGTCGTCCTTGTCGAACTGGGACATCGGGAAGCCCTCGCCGCTGGTGGGCAGCACGGGGGTGCGGGCGAGCAGCGAAGCGTCGGAGAGCAGCACCCCGCACGGGTGCATGGCGATCCCGCGCGGCAGCGCGTCGAGCGCCTCGACGAGCTCCCACAACCGCCCGTGCTCCTCCCCGCGTACGTCGCGCAGTTCGGGGAGCTCGGCGAGGGCCGTGCGGGCGTCGCGGGCCCGGATGTGCGGGAAGGCCTTGGCGAGCCGGTCGACGGTGGCCGGGTCCATGGACAGGGCGGCGCCGACGTCGCGGACGGCGTGCCGGACCCGGTAGGTCTCGGGCATGGAGACGGTGGCGACGCGCTCGGTGCCGAAGCGGTCGATGATCCGCCGGTAGACCTCCAGCCGGCGGGCGGACTCCACGTCGATGTCGATGTCGGGCAGGACGTGGCGGCGCTTGGACAGGAAGCGCTCCATCAACAGGCCCTGCTCGACGGGGTCGGCGTGGGCGATGCCGAGGAGGTGGTTGACGAGGGAGCCGGCGCCGGAGCCGCGGGCGGCCACCCGGATGCCCATCGCGCGTACGTCGTCCACGACTTGAGCGACCGTCAGGAAGTACGAGGCGTACCCGTGGTAGGCGATGATGTCCAGCTCGTGGTGCATCCGCTCCCAGTACGCGCGGTCGTCGGCGTAGCCGCGCAGCACCATGCCGGCGGAGGCCCGGGAGGCCAGGACCCGCTGGGCGGTGCGGTGGGCCGCGCCGACGAGGTGGGCCTCGGGGAAGTGCACGGAGCCCATGCCGAGGTCGTCCTCGGGGTCCACGGCGCAGGCCTCGGCGGTACGCCGGGTCTCCGCGAGCAGCCGGCGCGCGTCAGCGGGGCCGAGGCCCGCGGCCCGGGCGATCCGGTCGGCGGCCTCGGCCATGGCGGCGGGGGCCTTGAGCCAACGTTCGCCACTGTCGAGGGGGCCGCGGGGGTCGACGGGGACGAGGCGGCGGGCCGCGTCGAGGACGTCGGCGACCGGTCCCTGGCCGGGGTCGGCGTACCGGACGGCGTTGGTCAGGACGGCCGGGACGCCCTGCTCGGCGGCGAAGCCGACCGTACGGGCGGCCAGCCGCAGCGAGCCGGGGCCGGTGCCGGTGCGGCCGTGGTCGACGGCCTCCAGGCGCAGGGAGTCCCCGTAGACCTCCCGCCAGGGCGCGAGCAGTCGCACGGCCCGGTCCGGCCGCCCGGCGGCCAGCGCCCGGCCCACTTCGGACCCGGGGCCGAGCAGTGCGTACACGGACTCGCCGCGCAGGGCGTTCCAGGTCAGCGCGGGCCGCGCACCGGAGCCGCCCGGGCCCTCGGGGTCCCCGGCGGCGACCCCGTCGCCGGCCGCGTGGGTCGCATGGGCCGCGGTGACCATGCGGCACAGCTCGGCCCAGCCGGCGGCGCCGTCCCGGGCCAGGAAGACGGCGCGCGGGGCGGACTCGTCGAGGAAGGCGCCGCCGCGCACCGGGGTCCGGCGCCGCTGGGAGGCTTCCGGGGAGCCCGCGCGGGAGCCCGCCGCGGAACCACCGACCGCTTCCGCGGCGTACGGCACGGCCAGGTCGACCCCGAACAGCGGCCGGATCCCGGCCTTCGCGCAGGCCTTCGCGAACCGCACCGCACCCGCGAGGGTGTCGCGGTCGGTCAGGGCCAGGGCGTCCATGCCCCGCTCGGCGGCACGCTCCGCCAGCCGTTCGGGGTGCGAGCCTCCGTAGCGCACGGAGAACCCCGAAACGGTGTGCAGATGCGTAAACCCGGGCACCCGCGGCCTCCTGCTTCGATCGGATGGAACACCTCCCCCGTCTCCACCATAGAGCAATTCGAATATCCGTGCGAAACATTCGTTCGACCAGGGCCGCTTCGCCGCCGACCTGGACGTGCCCGCCCGCGCGTCGGAGCTGCTCGCCCTGCTGGACGGGCTGAGCACCCGCGTGGTGCTCGGGCAGCGCGACGCGGACCGACCGGCGTCCCTGGAGCGCGCCCGCTCGGCGGCGGCCCTGCTCGTCCCGCACCTCTAGGCCGTGTCCGCGTAGGCCGTGTCCGCGGCGCGGAGAGCGGGAAGGCTTGCGGACACGGTCTCCGTATCGGATTCCCGACGCTCGTGGGAGGGACCGCAGTGCGCATCGAGGTGGGCCTGGCCGACGGGCGGAAGCTGATCGCGCGACAGTGGGGGGCTCGCGACGGCTCACCGGTGCTGCTCCACCACGGCATGCCGGGCAGCCGCCTGGGCGTCGCGCTCGGCGACGCCCCCGCACGGCACCCCCACGTCCGTTTCTTCTCCTACGACCGGCCCGGCTACGGGGAGTCCGGCCGCGCGCCGGGGCGGCGCGTGGCCGACGCCGCCGCCGACTCCGCCGCCGTCGCGGACGCCCTGGGCATCGACCGCTTCGCGGTCGTCGGCCGCTCCGGGGGCGGTCCGCACGCGCTCGCCTGCGCGGCCCTGCTCCCCGAACGGGTGACGGCGGCGGTCTGCCTGGTCGGCCTCGCGCCCCGCGACGGCACCGGGCTCGACTGGTACGCCGGCATGACCCCGTTCAACGTGGAGCACTACACCCTGGCGGACCGCGACCCCGCGGCTCTGGAACGGCTCCTCACCCCCCGGGCGGCGCGGATCCGCCGCGATCCGGGGCTGCTGCTCGAAGACCTGCGCGCGGACCTCTCGACCGCGGACCTCGCGGTCCTGGCTGACCCCCGGGTGCGCCGCTGCGTGCGGGACACCCTCCGGGAGGCACTGCGGACCTCCGCGTACGGCTGGCTGGACGACTCCCTCGCGCTCTGCCGGCCCTGGGGGTGCGATCCGCGGGCGGTCTCCTGCCCGGTCATGCTCTGGCACGGCGCCGAGGACGTGTTCTCACCGGTGGGGCATTTCCACTGGCTGGCGGAGCACATCGGGCGCAGCACGGCGGTGCTCAAGCCCGGAGCCGGCCATTTCGCGGCGCAATACGCCCTCTGCGAGGCGCTGGACTGGCTCCGGGGCCGGGCGGTTGCGTGCGGATCGACTCGGATCGACGGGGACCGATGAGTTTCCCCGCGATCGGCAGTCAGAGATCATGAGGGGTGTGACGCGTTGCCGCACGAGCGGGCACGGCGCGACGCACCGCCGAAGCTGCCGGACATGGACACGAGAGACCGAGGAACCCTCCGATGCGCACCCTGATCAGCACCGCGTTCATCTCGCTCGACGGCGTCGTGGAGGCCCCGGGGGGCGAGCCCGGCTACCGCAACTCCGGCTGGACCTTCAAGCACACGGAGTTCCTGCCCGAGGCGTTCGACATCAAGGGGCGGGAGCAGAAGGAAGCCACGGCGATGCTGATGGGCCGCGTCAGCTACGAGGCGTTCAGCCCGGTGTGGCCGGACATGGCGGACTTCGCCGACTACAAAGTGATGCCGAAGTACGTCGTCTCCACCACCCTCACCGAGGACGACCTGGTGTCGAACTGGGGCGAGACCACGATCCTGCGCTCGCTCGACGAGGTCGCCGCGCTCAAGGAGACGGAAGGCGGCCCGATCATCGTCCACGGCAGCGCCTCCCTGAACCAGGCCCTCTCGGACGCCGGCCTGATCGACCGCTACCACCTCCTCGTCTTCCCGCTGCTGCTCGGCGCCGGCAAGCGCCTCTTCAGCACCGCGGACAACGACACCCGGAAGCTGGAACTCGTCGAACACGAGGTCTACGCCAACGGCCTGCAGAAGCAGGTCTTCGACGTCGTCCACTGACGCGGCTCCCGCCGCCGCATCCGGCCGGGTGCGGGGCCCTGCGGCCGGTTCGCGGGCCCTTCATCCGGTGGGCGGCGCGGTCCGGGGTACGGGCACGGGCCGTGCGGCCCGGGGTTGCTCCACGGGCGCGACCACCGGTTCCCGGGCCCCCTTGAGGCAGTCCATGACCCGCTCGTGCGTGTCCCCGACGCTGTCCACCACCTGGATGCGCACGAGGAACGCCTGCACCTCGTCGATGAACCGCTTCGAGAACACCCCCAGCATTATGGTCTCGTACGTACCGGTCGCCACCAGCGGGAATCCCGCGCCGATGCTGGCGAGGCGGAAATCGGCCGCGGGCCGCAGCCCGATCTCGCCCAGCCGCTCACCGGCCTCGCGCAGGTTCATCCACGCCCCCTCGGGAACCGGCCCGTCGACGACGTCGCCCGCCGGCACCACGAGGTAGTCCACGCGGTGCACCCCCGCGTTGTGCTGGCCGCCGTTGAGGACGCCCGTGCTCCAGGCCTTCGCATCGCCCGGCAGTACCCCCGCCACGTACTCGGAGCGCCACCCCAGCAGGGGCCGGACCGTACGGGCGTACTGGGCGCGGGCCAGCACGGCTCCGGCCGCCACGGCCAGCAGGCTGGCCAGCGGTTCCTCGGGCATCAGCTGGAGCCGCCAGGGCCAGTGGGCGCGCGTCGCCTCGGACAGGTTGCCGCGGGCGACCTCCCAGACGAGGACGGCGACGAGCAGGCACAGCAGCACCAGGGGCGCGGTGAACAGCCAGGGATTGCGCCGGATGCGCCGCTGCGCATCCGAAACGGGCCCGCCCCGGCCGGAGGGCGCATTGCTCATGCGTGCCACCTCACTCCTCAACAATGGGCCCCCGCCCGTGAGTTCGGGCGGGGGCTCATGATTGTGCCGGGTCCGGGAGGGCCGTGGCGCCCCCCGTCAGCGGTGGAGGCTCAGTAGACGCTCACCCCGTAGGCGTTGAGGGCTTCGACGACGGGCTGGAAGAAGGTGGTCCCGCCCGAGGTGCAGTCGCCGCTGCCGCCGGAGGTCAGGCCGATCGCCTTGGTGCCGGAGTAAAGCGGGCCGCCGCTGTCGCCGGGCTCGGCGCAGACGTTGGTGCGGATCATGCCGTAGACGATGTCGCCGCCGCCGTAGTTGACGGTGGCGTTGAGGCCGGTCACCGAGCCGCCGTGGGTGCCGGTGGTGGAGCCGCGCCGGGTGACGGACATCCCGACGGTGGCGTTGGCGGCGCTGGTGATGTCCTGGCTGCCGACGGTGCCCGCGTGGGCGAGGGAGGCGTTGTCGTAGCGCACGAGGCCGTAGTCGTTGTTCGGGAAGCTCGACCCGACGGTCGCACCGATCGTGGTGGTGTGCGCGGAGCTCGTCCACCAGGTGCCGGCGCCGTCGGTGCAGTGCCCCGCGGTCAGCACGTAGTACGTGGTCCCGCTGCGCACGTTGAAGCCGAGGGAGCAGCGCCAGCCGGAGGTGTAGATGGCGTCGCCGCCGGAGATCAGCTTGCGCAGCTTGCCGGGGGTGCGCTCGATGCGCAGGGCTCCGGCGTCGGCTCCGGCCTCGGTACGGATCTTGGCGAGGTCCACGGCGGTGACGGTGGAGTCGGCGGTGACCACGAGGGTTCCGCTGGCGGGGTCGGTGTACCAGGCGGTGCCGGCGACGTCGGCGCGCTGGACGGAGGCTCCGGCGGCAGCGAGCCGCGCTGCGCTGAAGCCGCTGTCCGCGCTCGCCGCGGTGGGGGCGGCGAGCCCGGCGACGGCTGCCAGGCCAGCGGCCACGGCGAGCAGCCGGGTACGGGTGATGCTCTTGATCCTCACTTCTCGTCCTCCCGGAAGGGATCGGGGGCCCGGCGGACAGTGGGGGGCGCCGGAGCCCGTGAGGCGCAGCCGGAGGTACGGCGGGCGCACAGGATTTCGTCGTGCCCCTGACAAGCCCCCGGAAGGCGCTGTCGGGAGTGTCTCGGCGTCAGATTCGGGCGGCAAGGGCATCTTTCAGCCTCCGCTCGCCCACCGCGACCTCGAAGGGCAGGGTGTTCCCAGGGGGCGGGAACGGGCAGATGAAATGGTCCGCGAAGGCGCAGGGCGGCAGCACGGTCCGGTTGAAGTCGACGGTGATCGAGCCGTCCACCGGGTCGGGAACCCCCGGCTTCAGGAAGCGGAAGCGGTAGCTGGAGCTCCCCCCGGTGGCATCGCCGATGACGGCCCAGAGGCTGCCGTCGTCCTCGTCGACGGCGACCTGGAGGGTGTGCTCGGCACCCCGGTACGCGAAGCTCAGCTCGCCGCCGAGGCCGAGCCCGCGCGCCCGCCCGTCGACGTTCGCCACCTGGACGGTCCGGTCCTCGCCGTACGGCCGGAAGCGCCCCGGCCGTACGAAGTCCGGGTCGTACGGGGTGGCCTCGATTCCGGCGAAGGCCCGGCGCGCCGCGGAGGCGGGGTCGAAGACCCGTACCGCCCACTCCCCCTCGCGCCGGATCACGGTGATCCGGAGGTCCCCTCGGGCGGCGATCCGGGAGCGCGCGGGCGGTGCGTGGTCGGCAGCGAGGACGGCGTCCCCGGTGAAGGGCTCGCCGTCGAGGCTGAGGCCGTCCTCGGTGGAGGCGGTCAGTGCCACCCCGCCCTCGGTGGCGCGCCAGCGCCCCGGAACGGCCGGAAGTCGACCTTCCGGGTAGTCGGAGAGCCAGTGGGTGCCGATGAGGGAGAGGGGGCCGTAGGGGGCGGACACGGAAGCCACCCGATGCTCGTGCCATTTCCGCCAGGCGGTCTTCGGATCATCTGCGTCATCGCTCATCCGCTCAACCCTTCCACGCGGGCCCGGACGGGAACCTCCCTGTACGCCGTCCGGACCCACGGAAAACCGAAAGGGCGTCAGCAGTCGCAGCCGCAGCCGTCGCAGCCGTCGCAGCAGCACCCGTCACAACTGCAGCAGTCGCAGCAGCCGCTGCAGTCGGGGCAGCCGTTGCCGCAGTCGCAGGCCTCGCACCACGCGTCCCGCTTCTTGCGGGACCACGGCCCCTCGTGCTCGGTGCAGCACAGCTGGCAGGTGCAGAACAGCCCCAGGGACACGGCGCACCCGGCGAGCAGCCCTCGGCGCGGCTTCTGCGGCGGCAGGCCGCCGCCGGGACCCGTGGGCGGTCCGGGTATCCAGGGGCCGCCGGGGCCGCCCGCGCCGCCGCCGTACGGATTCCCGCCGTACGGGTTGCCGCCCTGGCCGCCCTGGCCGCCGTGCGGGGCGCCCCCGTACGGGCCGCCGGCGTACGGGGCGCCCTGGCCCGGGCCGTAGCCCTGCGGCGGTGCCCCGTAGCCGCCCTGCCCCGCGGCGTTCGTGCCCACGTGTCCGCAGCTACTCACCCCGAAGGCCCGGTCCACGGAGGTCTTCAGCTCGTGCACGAGCAGCCGGTGGGCCAGTCCGGCGTCCGCGAACTCGACCTCGCGCAGCGCCAGCCTGATGCCGTGCAGGGCGTCGTCCGCGAGCCGGCGGGCCTCGGCGAGCGGGGTACCGGTGGCCGTCAGCGGGTTCCAGGCGCCCGCGGCGGCGTCCGCGGCCTGGTCCTCGACGGCGTCCAGGAGGTGCGCGAGGCGCCCGAAGTAGCGGCCCGCCTCGGCGAGTGCGGGGGCGTTGCCTGGCCGTCCGGCCAGCTGCGCGGTATGGGCGAAGGCGGCGGCGGTCGCGGTCTCCGTCGGCTCGGTCACCACGAGCACGGGCGTGCCCGCCCCGGCCAGCGTCTCGATGCCCGCCTGCCGGTCCACGGCGTCGACGAGGACGGCCGTGTCGAAGCCGAGCGAGGCCCCGGTGCGGGCGCCGGCCCGGTCCCATCCGCGGGCCACCTTGCGCGCGGCGGCGGCGATCGGCGCTCGGGCCAACAGCCCGTCCCGGTCGGCCACGTGGTCCCGCACCTTGGCCGAGGCGAGGACGAGCGAGACGGCGGCCGCGAGCCGCGCCCCCTCGCCCTTGGCCACCGCGGCGGTGCGCATGCCGCGCAGCGGGCAGGGGCCGGCGGTGCGCCGGGAGCCGGGCGCCGGCCCGGACTGAGCCTCCGTCAGAACGGAGACGAGCAGCCCGTCGTAGTTGGTCACGATCCGTGCGAACTGCCCGTGGTCTGCGCGAAGTGCTAGGCACAACCCGCAGAGATGGGCCATCCACTCCGTCTTGAAACGCTCCCCGAGCCGGTGCGTGCAAGGTCTGACGATGCCGAACAAACCGGTCCCCCGTGTGTCATGCGCGTGCGTGAAGCGCATCGTATCGAGCCGGATCGTTCACTCGTACGTCTCCGTCGATCACCCGCACGGCGGCGGCAGTCGTATTTTCACTCAGACAGCAGCGGTACCCACCAGGATCCTTGACGGTGCAACGGATGTTCTGCACCAGTACCGTCACGAAACCACTGCGCGGCGGCTATCCACTTGGCGCGTTGTCAGCATCATGGACGACCATAGGGGCAGCGGAGAGAAGACGACTTACCGCGGTGAAAGGAGGCGACCATGGGTTCGGTACGCAAGGCGAGTGCCTGGTTGGGTCTCGTGGAGGACAGCGACGACGAGCGTTACTACGACGACGACTACGCGGAGGCCGCACAGGGTTCCGTCTCGGGCCCCGGCGACCAGTGGGTCACCGACCCCCGGGTCAAGGTCGCGTCGGAGTCGGCCGTCGACCAGGGCCGGCGGATCGCGACGGTCACCCCGGACGGCTTCCGTGACGCGCGCGGCATCGGCGAGCTGTTCCGCGAGGGCGTCCCGGTGATCGTGAACCTGTCGTCCATGGACCCGGCCGACGCCAAGCGCGTGGTCGACTTCGCGGCCGGTCTGACCTTCGGCCTGCGCGGCTCGATCGAGCGGGTGGCGACCAGGGTCTTCCTGCTGACCCCGGCCGACACCCAGATCGTGAGCGGCGAGCCCGCCGGCCGCTCGCGCGACTTCTTCAACCAGAGCTGAGCAGGGCCCTCACCGGAAGGCGTCGAGCCCGGTGAGCGCCTTGCCCAGCACCAACTGGTGCATCTCGACGGTGCCCTCGTAGGTGAGCACCGATTCGAGGTTGGTGGCGTGCCGCATGACGGGGTATTCGAGCGAGATCCCGTTGGCGCCCAGAATGGTCCGCGCGGTGCGGCAGATCTCGATGGCCTCGCGGACGTTGTTGAGCTTGCCGAAACTGATCTGCTCCGGCCGCAGGGTGCCCGCGTCCATCCGCCGGCCCAGGTGGTGGGCGAGCAGGATGCCCTTGTGGAGCTCCAGCGCCATGTCGGCGAGCTTCGCCTGGGTGAGCTGGAAGCCGCCGATGGGCTTGCCGAACTGCTCCCGCGTCCGCGCGTAGTCGAGCGCCGCCTCGAAGCTGGCGCGCGCCGCGCCCATGGCCCCCCAGATGATCCCGTACCGCGCGTGGCTGAGGCAGCCCAGCGGCCCCTTGAGCCCGGTGACACCCGGAAGCACCGCGTCCGCGGGCAGCCGTACGTCGTCCATGACCAGCTCGCTGGTGACCGAGGCCCGCAGCGACCACTTGTGCTTGATCTCGGGCGCCGAGAACCCGGCGGCGTCGGTCGGCACGGCGAAGCCGCGGATCCCCTCGTCGGTCTGCGCCCAGACGACGGCCACGGCCGCCACGCTGCCGTTGGTGATCCACATCTTGCGGCCGTTCAGCACCCAGTCGGTGCCGTCGCGCTTCGCGTACGTGCGCATGGCGGCCGGGTCGGAACCGACGTCGGGCTCGGTCAGGCCGAAGCAGCCGATCAGCTCGCCGGCAGCCATGCCGGGGAGCCAGCGCTGCTTCTGCTCCTCGGAGCCGTACTTCCAGATCGCGTACATGGCCAGGGAGCCCTGCACGGAGACGAGGGACCGGATCCCGGAATCGGCGGCTTCCAGTTCGAGGCAGGCCAGCCCGTACTGCACGGCGCTGGCGCCGGCGCACCCGTAGCCCTGGAGGGACATCCCGAGCGCGCCGAGCGCGCCGAGCTCCTTCGCGAGGTCCCGGATGCCGGGGAGCTCGCCGCTCTCGTACCAGTCGGCGACGTACGGGAGCACGCGGTCGGCGGCCCAGCCGCGGACGGTGTCCCGGATGGCGAGGTCCTCGGGCGCGAGGAGCTCGTCGAGCCCGAGCGGATCGGTGGGTACGAAGGGCGTTCTCGACGCGGACACGAAGGGCCTCCCGGCGGACATGCGGTCATGGCTAGCGCTGCTAGTTTGTCGCCACCCCCGCCCGCGGTCCACCCCCACCTTCAGCCCCCGCGCAGCGGGAGCCGTCGGGGTGCGGCGTCGTCGCGGCCGGAACCGGCTGCGCCCCGGTGGTCAGCCCGCGCGGCCGGGGACCACCGTGTCGCGGTCCGGCGTCGTCGCCGGAGCCGGGATGCGGGGGGCGTCCGGACCCGCCTGGGCGGGGAGCCGCAGGGGTTCGGTCTCGCCCTCGGCAGGGTCGGGGCATTCCATGACCCGCGGAAGCTTCAGCGCCATCGCGGCGCCCGCCAGCAGCAGCACCGCGCTCACCACGAGCGTGACGTGCAGCCCGTGCACGAACGAGTGCCGCGCCGCCGCGTACAGCGACTCGCCCGCCGCGCCGCCGAGGGAGCCCGCGATCTGGTAGGCCTCGCCCAGGGAGTTCGCGGCGTCGGCCGCGTCCGCGGCCGACACCCCCGGCACGTGCAGCAGCCCCGGCGCGTAGGCCGCGTTCATGACGCTGCCGAGCAGGGCGATGCCCATGCCCGCGCCCAGCTGGTACGAGGTCTCGCCTATGGAAGCCGCGCCCCCGGCGGTGTCCGCGGGCGCCTCGCTCAGCATCGACTCGTACGCCGCGAACAAGGTGGTCTGCAGCCCGAAGCCGAGGACGATGAACCCGATCGTGAGCAGCGCGGGCCGGTCGTGCTGGCCCATGAAGGTCAGCAGTAGCACGCCGCAGGCCGTCAGGACGAAGCCCAGCGACACCATGGTGCGCGGCCCGATCCGGGCCAGCGTGTACGACCCGGTGGCGCCTGCGGCCATGGCGGCGAAGGTGAGCGGCAGCAGCCGCAGTCCGGTCTCCAGCGGGCTCAGCTCCAGCACCAGCTGGAGGTACTGGACCGCGATCAGCTCCAGCCCGACCAGCGCCAGCATGGCGAGCACGATGCATCCGACGGACGTGGAGAAGGCCGCGCGCGAGAACATCCGCATGTCGATCAGGGGGTGCGGACGCCGCTTCTGCCGCCGTACGAACAGGATCAACAGCACCGCACCGAGCAGCAGCGGCACCAGCGCCTCGGCGTCCAGGAGCCGGCGCTCGGCGCCCAGCCTCTTGACGCCGAGGACCACGCAGAGCACGCCGGCGGCGGCCATCAGCGCGCCGAGCACGTCCCAGGGTCCTTCGCAGGAGCCCTTGGACTCGGGCAGCAGCCAGCGGCCGAGCGGCAGGATCAGCGCCATCAGCGGAATGTTGATCAGGAAGACCGAGCCCCACCAGAAGTGCTGGACCAGGAAGCCGCCGAGGACCGGTCCGCTGGCCGCGCCGATGGCGGCGACGGCGGTCCAGATGCCGATGGCGAGGGCCCGCTCGCGCCGGTCGGGGAAGACCTGGCGCAGGATCGACAGGGTGGCCGGCATGATCATCGCGCCGCCGACGCCGAGGAGGGCGCGGGCGGCGATGAGGACCTGGGCGTTGTCGGCGAGGGCCGCCAGCAGGGAGGCCGCGCCGAAGAGCCCGTAGCCGATGAGGAGTATCCGGCGGCGGCCGACCCGGTCCCCGAGGGTGCCGAAGAGGATCAGCAGGGAGGCGCAGACCAGCGGGTAGGCGTCAACGATCCAGAGCAGCTCGACCGCACCGGGGCGCAGGTCCTCGGTGACGGAGGGGACGGCTACGTGCAAGATCGTCGCGTCGAGCGCGACGAGGACCAGGCTGACGCACAGGACCGCGAGGACGAGCCAGCGGTTGGCCCCGCCGGAGGCGGCTCGCAGCCGCAGCCGGAAGGCGGCCGCGTTCGTCCCCGACATGCATGTACCTCCCAGATGATCGCTCGCACTCGGCGGACCAGCGTGTTGAGGAGCCACGGGGGTGGTGCGCGGTGCGGCGTCCTACGGGGTCCGGCATCGACAGGCGAGTGAACGGTCAGCGTACGCGAGTTCGTCTGCCCGACACGTGGCCAAGCTCTCACCGCGGCGGCGACCGCGGTGTGGTGTGCGCCACTCGGATCACCCCTCCTCCCCGCTACCGCCCGGGTGGTGCCCGGGCGGCGCCCCCACCGCGTACACGCGCGGTCACGACCCGTGGTTCTGCGCTGACGGCACCCACGTGCGCCACCGATAATCATGCCCGTGAAAGATCTTGGATTTCGCCGGGCCGCGCCCGCCCTGGCCGTCTTCGCGGCGGTCCGGCTCCTCGGGCTGGCCGTGCTCGCGGCGTGGGGCGCCGCCGTCGACAGCAGCCCGCACACGCTGCTGTCGGCGCGCTGGGACTCGCTCTGGTACGCCCGCATCGCCGCCGAGGGGTACGGGTACGAGGTGCTCCTCCCCAACGGGGACGTGCACTCGAACCTGGCGTTCTTCCCGCTGCTGCCGTGGCTGGAACGGCTGGTCGCGGCGCCGACCGGGCTGTCTTACGGCTCCGCGGGCCTGGTCGTCTCGGCGGTCGCCGGGCTCGCGGCGGCCTGGGGGATCTTCGCCGTCGCGGACCTCGTCCACGGCCGCCGGGCGGGCGTGTTCGCCGCCGGGGTGTGGGCGGCGCTGCCCGTCGGCATCGTGCAGTCCATGGCGTACAGCGAGTCGCTGTTCACTGCGCTGGCCGCCTGGGCGCTGTACGGAGCCCTGCGCGGCCGGTGGCTGACCGCCGGCCTGCTCGCGGCGGGGGCGGGTCTGACCCGCCCGGTCGGCGCCGCGGTGGTGGCGGCGGTGTGGGTGGCGGCCGCCCTGGCCCGGCGGCGCGGGGAGCGGTCCTGGCGGATGGCGGCGGGGGCGGCGCTGGCCCCGCTGGGGGCGGCCGCGTACGTGCTGTGGGTCGGGGCGCGCACCGGCCACGGGCTGCTCGGCTACCTGGACGTGCAGGGCGGCTGGGGCAACGGCTTCGACGGCGGCTGGGCGTTCGCCCGGTTCATCGGGGCGAAGCTGGCGTCGTCCGCGGCCCTGGCCGGGGTCGGGCTGATCGCCGGCGTCGTACTGGTGCTGTGGCTGTACCGGCTGTGCCTGAAGCAGCGGCAGCCGGCGCCGTTGCTGGTGTACTGCGGGATCGTGGTGGCGCTGGCGCTGTGCGCGTCGGGGTACTTCGGATCCAAGCCGCGGCTACTGCTCCCGGCGTTCCCGCTGCTGCTGCCGGCGGCGGTGGCGCTGGCCCGGTGGCGGACCGGCCGGGCGGTCGCGGTACTGGGCGCGGCGGCGTTGGCGTCGGCGGTTTACGGGGCCTTCTGGCTGAACGGGTCGGGGCCCCCGTAGGCCCTCATCAAGGAACGGATCATTCCGATCCATCTTTGAGCAAAGTAATTGCGCGGCAGCGATAAAGCCCGACTAAGCATGCGAAACAATGGCCGGGGCAATGGATCGCGGCAGCTCCAACTAATGCCGAAATCCGAGCAATTAAGTCCCGCGTGAGACCAACTCCACATCACATGGTCATCACAAAGCCCGTGATTCGACCGGGCCGCCCATCGGCGCGCGGTAACGTCGATTGAGTGCGTACCGACCAAATCCTGACCCGTCTGGAGCGTGTGTTCGCCCGGCTGGACCGGGAACCAGAGCGACCGGCTCATCTGCAAACACCGCAGATGAGCCGGCACCGCGTCGTGCTCCTCGGATCGACCCTCGCGTTCTACCTCGCGATCGTGGTGGCCGTCCTGACCACGTCCTGGCTCGTCCGCCTGGACTGGCAGGTCATGTTCTTCCGGCCCTACGAGCAGTGGCCGCAGCTGCACGCGTTCCTCGACTACCTCGTGGTCCTGGGCCAGCGCGGACCCACCGCGGTCATGGTCGCCGCCTGGCTCGGCTGGCGCTCCTGGCGCCAGCACACCCTCCGCCCGCTGATCACCCTCGGCGTGGCGCTGCTCCTGCTCAACATCACCGTCGGCGCCGTCAAGCTCGGTCTCGGCCGGCTCGGCCCGCACTACGCCACCCAGATCGGCTCGGCCGAGCTCTTCGCCGGCGGCGATATATTCCCTTCCGGCCACACCGCCAACGCCGTCGTGACCTGGGGAATCCTGGCCTACCTGGCTTCCACCACGGTCACCCGGCGGGTGCTGTCCGTGGTGTCCGCCACCGTCTCGCTGAGCGTCGGCGCCACCACCGTGTACCTCGGCACGCACTGGGTCAGCGACGTGCTGCTCGGCTGGTCCGCGGGTCTGCTGATCATGCTGGCGCTGCCCTGGTTCGAGCCGCTGATCGCCGGCGCCGAGGCCCGGGTCTTCGCCCTGCGGGAGCGGCTGCGCCGCCGGCTGGAGACCGGAACCGTGCCCGCCCCGGTCGCCGCCGCGCTCACGCCGCTGCTCTCCGCGGGCGGCAAGTGGCAGCTCCGGCTCCCCACCGATGCCGCCGGCACGCGGGAGCCCGCCGCCGCACCGACCACCGCGCCCGTCGCGGCGACCGTGCAGGCGGCCGGTGCGGGGCACGCCCCGGTGCCCCGACCCGCCGCGCACGTCTCCGGCCGGCCGCACCTGATCCGGTCCGAGCGGACCCCGGTCACGCCTGCCGGCAGCCGCCGCCCGGCCCACACCGAGCGGCCCGCCGCCGCGGGACGGGCCGCGGCCCGTCCGGCCACCGGCGGCTGACCACCCGCACGGGACGCTGCGGGTCGTACGCAACTCCGCGGGGCGGTACGCACCACCTCCCCCGCACCACCGAGGCGGGCCGGGTCATCACCCGGCCCGCCTCGGCCATTTAGGTGGTCTTCCTCGTGCAGATGACCGGAACGTCAGCGCAGCGCCCGGAGGTTCGTCCGTACCGGGTCACGCTTGTGTCACGGAATGTCGACAGTTCTTTGACGGGGCGCGCTTCATCCGCAGCACCGCCGAAGTGCCCGTGCGCCATTCTTTTTCCGGCTCGCGACACGGCCCGCCCACAGCGCGTTTCGCATTCCGTCCCGGACCCCCGGAATTTCCAACGGGATTGCGCCGGCCCGCCTGGCACTGCCCGATGAACCCCCTCGGTTTCCTTACATCTTCTCCACGGCCCGACCGAGAAGGTCCCGGGCCGCCCTGATCCGGTCCGTCAGCTCCGGCGGCTCCAGCACCTCGAACTCACAGCCGAGCAGCATGACGTGAATGACGAGTACGTCGAGGTTCACGGCTCCCGTGTGCAGCAGGCAGCTGTCGGCGTCGAGCGCCTCCAGGGACCCGTCGCTGGGCCCCACGATCCGGGCCGCCTCCCGTGCCGGCACCTTCAGCCTCAGCACCGCCTTGGCCGCGTACGCGTGCTGCGCCACGCCGCGCGACACGTACGCGGCGAGGTCCTCGGCGGGGGCCGGACGCGGGGTGAACCTCGGCCCGTGCGGCGGTCTGGGATCGATCCGGTCGGCGCGGAAAGTCCGCCAGTCCTCCCGGTCCAGATCCCAGGCGACCAGGTACCAGCGCCGCTCGGTGCACACCAGCCGGTGCGGTTCCACCACGCGGCGGCTGACGTTCCCCTCGTGGTCCCGGTAGCCGAAGCGCAGCCGCTCGCTGTCCCGGCACGCGGCGGCGAGGTCGGTCAACACGGAGGCGTCCACGGTGGTCGGACCCGGGCCGCGCAGCATGGGCACGGTGAACTCGTTGAGCGCCGACACCCGGCGCCGCAGCCGTCCCGGCAGCACCTGCTCCAGCTTGGCGAGCGCCCGTACGGAGGCCTCCCCGATCCCCTCGACGCCGTTCCCCGCGGCCGTCCGCAGGCCCACCGCCACGGCGACGGCCTCGTCGTCGTCCAGCAGCAGCGGCGGCAGCTCGGCCCCGGCACCCAGCTGGTACCCGCCGCCGGTGCCGGGGCTGGCGTTCACCGGGTAACCGAGCTCCCGGAGCCGGTCCACGTCGCGCCGCACCGTCCTCGGGGTCACGCCGAGGCGCTCCGCCAGGTCGGCGCCGGTCCATTCGCGGTGGGCCTGCAACAGGGACAACAGGCGCAGCAGTCGTGCGGAGGTCTCCAGCATGCCGAGCAGTCTGCCTCCCGGCAGCCCGCCCTCCGAATCGCCCCCGCGCCCGAGCGCACCGGCCAGGCCCCCCACGGGCCGTCACGGGCCGGGGCCGCCCCGAGGCCCCGTCAAAAACCCGGCCGCGCCGCCGAGCCCGCAGGCTTGGCCGCCGTGACTGCGGGCCTCGCCACCGGACGTGGCGCCGGGGATGCGGGTCTCGGCACCGGACGCGCCGCCGGGGATGCGGGCTTCGCCACCGGGGCCGGACGCGCTGCCGGACTCGGCCCGACCACCGGGCCCGCGGGGGCCGGGGTCGGCACGGCCGAGGGAGCCGGGGACGCGCCCGGCGGGGTCGGCGGGGTGGGCCGCGCCACCGGAGCGGGCGGGTCCGAAGCCGGGAGGGTCAGCAGGGTGCCGACCACGAGTGCCTGCGGCTTCGGGCCGATCACCGCCCGGTTCGCCTCGTACAGCGCCTGCCGGCCGCCCTTCACCCGGTACCGCAGGGCGAGCCCGTCCAGGGTGTCCCCGGTCCGGACCACGTGCATGCGCCCCGCCAGCCCGTACCGCTTCGAGCACACCGGCCACGCGTCCCACCCCTGGGACCCCAGCACGTCCTCCGCCACCCGGATCTGCTGCTCCCGGCTCGCCAGATCGGCCCGCGCCGCGAACACCAGCCCGCCGTGCTCCTCCCACGTCGGCTGCCAGAACTGCAGCCCCCCGTAGAAGCCGTTGCCGGTGTTGACCGCCCAGCGCCCGCTGCTCTCGCAGTCGGCCACGCAGTCCCACGGCCATACCCCCTCCGGCCCGCAGTCCCCCGGCCCGGTCCCGATGATCCCGGGCGAGCCGGGGTGGGCCGCCCCCGCGGGCCCGGGCGCGGGGGGCGGCGGAGCCGCGCCGGCCCCCGACGGGAGTACGAGGACGAGGACCAGCACGGCAGCAGCAGCGACGGCCGCCGGGACGGCACGCCGGATCCGGAGGTCGGGCACCGCGTCACGCTACGCAGGCCCGTGGCGCCCGCCGGGCCCGCCACGCGGCCCGTACCGCACCCCACCCGGTCGGCCGAGCCGCCGGCCCCGCCGGAAACGGCCAGGTCCGACCACCAACTGGCCACATCCAAAAAACAGTTGGCACGAAAACAAAGCCCCGGTCCGACCGTTCACCCCTCCGGGGGCCCGGTTCGATTCCGTTCCCTCCAACGGCGTGACCCCGGCCACCGCTCCACCGTTGAGCCCGGCGTGCCGGGATCCGCCCGGCCCCGCCTAGTCCGAGGAGCCAGCCCGTGCCCCGCATGCTCGACGTCAGTGATGAGGTACGTGCCGAGATCGGTGACGAAGAAGCCGAGAGGCTGCTCACCGGCGACGACGCACCTCGCAGCTACGACTGCACCTCCTGCCGCACTCCCGGGGACCCCGAGACCGACCGCACCAGCACGGTGCTGTTCGTCGGCGAGGAGACGGCCGTCCTCGCCTTCGCCCACGCCGGCTGCATCCCCTCGCAGGTGGTCACCGTCTCCGAGGAGCAGCTCCAGGGCGCGGTCCGCAGCATCACCGGTGACAGCCCCGCCGCGGCGTCCGGCGGATTCGCCGGGCGCGCGCCGCAGAACGTGCCCGGCGGCCAGGCCGTCCTCGGCATCACCAGCGGGCTGATCCTGATCGGCGGCGAGCTGCACCCCGCCCTCGTCGTCGAGCCGACCGCGCCGATCGCCCGCCCCGGCACCACCGGCCCCGGCGACGACTTCCTGCCGCTCCTCATCGAGCAGGGGTTCATCCCGGTCACCGACACCGCCGAGCTGCCCTCCCCGCTCGCCGGCTGGTCCGTGCTGCTCGCCGCGGGCCAGCTGCACGCCGTGCTCCAGCCCGGCGCCGAGGGCGGCGGCCAGGTCGCCTGGTGGCAGGCGCACCAGGCGCTGTCGGTCACCGACGGCTGGCGTGCCGCCGTCAACAAGACCCAGCGCGTCCTCGTCTACGCCGCCCCGGTCGGCTCCATCGGTCAGCAGCCCCGCGAGGACCTGCTGCGCGACGCGCTGGACAAGGCCGCCGCCGGCGGCAAGCTCGTGGCGGCCTCGATGCCGCTGGCAGGCACCTCCGGCGCCTGACGCCACCACGGACTTCCGCACGGCTGCGCCGCCCCCGGTCGGGGGCGGCGCAGCCGTTTGCCGGCAGGGGGACGCCACCGGTGGCCGTCGAGTGCGCGGTCACGCGCGTGCACCCCCGGCGATCTGCGTTTTCTGCTTCGCGCCCGCATCCGCGGGGCCCTGGGTTCGTTGGCTGATACGTGCATTCATACGACCCCTCCCGCGCCCCTGCCCACGCGAGCACCGTCTCCCCGATGCGCCCCGCAAGGGACCGGGAGAGCGCTCCGGCCGCCGTCTCGCACACCCCGATCTACGACACGCTGTACTCGGAGTACCTGCGCGCCTTCCGGGCCCTGCCGGGCGACCGCACCGGCGAGGAGGACCTCGGGTTCACGGCGTTCTCGTACGGCGGCGCGTACGCGGTCGGCGGCCCCGCGTACGGCAGCGGGCCCGTGTACGGAGGCGGCTCGTACGGAAGCGGCTGGAACGGGTACGCGTGGCAGACCGACCCGTGGCCGGCCTCGTACGCCCCGGCGCCGCAGCCCTCGTACGCGTACGCCGGGTCCGCGGCCGGCAGTGGCGGGACCGGCGGCCCGGGCCCCGCGCCCGGGTCCGCATACGCCAACGGGCGGCAGCACCACACCGGGATGCAGCACATCCCGGCGGCCCTGCCGCCCGCTCCGCGCCGGGGCTACTGACCCCGGACCGCCGCCGCTACTTCTTCTTGTACTGCGCGCCGCGCTTCTCGCGCACCCGCACGGAGATGTGGAGCGGGGTCCCCTCGAAGCCGAACTCCTCGCGCAGGCGGCGCTCGATGAAGCGCCGGTAGCCGTGCTCCAGGAAGCCGGAGGCGAAGAGGACGAAACGCGGCGGCTTGCTCCCCGCCTGGGTGCCGAACAGGATGCGGGGCTGCTTGCCGCCGCGGATCGGGTGCGGGTGGGCCGCCACGACCTCGCCGAGGAAGGCGTTCAGCCGACCGGTCGGGATGCGCGTCTCCCAGCCCGCGAGGGCCGTCTCGATCGCCGGGACCAGCTTCTCCATGTGGCGGCCGGTGAGCGCCGAGACGTTCACCCGGGGCGCCCAGGAGACCTGCTGCATCTCGGTCTCGATCTCGCGCTCAAGGTAGTAGCGGCGCTCCTCGTCGAGCTCGTCCCACTTGTTGTACGCGATCACGATCGCGCGCCCGGCCTCGACGGCCATGGTGATGATGCGCTGGTCCTGGACGCTGATCGTCTCGGTGGTGTCGATCAGGATGACCGCGACCTCCGCCTTCTCGACGGCGGCGGCCGTGCGCAGGGAGGCGTAGTAGTCGGCGCCCTGCTGGAGGTGCACCTTCTTGCGGATGCCCGCGGTGTCCACGAACTTCCAGGTGACGCCGCCGAGCTCGATCAGCTCGTCGACCGGGTCGCGGGTGGTGCCGGCCAGCTCGTTGACGACGACGCGGTCCTCCTTCGCCACCTTGTTCAGCAGCGAGGACTTGCCGACGTTCGGGCGGCCGATGAGCGCGATGCGCCGGGGGCCGCCCACGGGGGTGCCGCCGAAGGTCTGCTCGGGCGCCTCGGGGAGCGCCTCCAGGACGGCGTCGAGCATGTCGCCCGTACCGCGGCCGTGCAGCGAGGAGACCGGGTGCGGCTGGCCGAGGCCGAGGGACCACAGGGACGCCGCGTCGGACTCGCCGCTCTGGCCGTCGACCTTGTTCGCGCACAGGACGACGGGCTTGCCCGCCCGGCGCAGCAGCCTCACGACGGCCTCGTCGCTGTCGGTGGCGCCGACCTTGGCGTCGACGACGAAGACGACCGCGTCGGCGGTCTCGATGGCGTACTCGGCCTGGGCGGCGACGGCCGCGTCGATGCCGAGGACGTCCTGCTCCCAGCCTCCGGTGTCGACGACCTTGAACCGGCGGCCGGCCCACTCGGCCTCGTAGGTGACGCGGTCGCGGGTGACGCCCGGCTTGTCCTCGACGACCGCCTCGCGGCGGCCGATGATGCGGTTCACCAGGGTCGACTTGCCGACGTTCGGGCGGCCGACGACGGCGAGCACGGGCAGCGGCCCGTGGCCCGCCTCCGCGATCGCGCCCTCGACGTCCTCTACCTCGAAGCCTTCCTCCGCGGCGAGCTCCATGAACTCCGCGTACTCGGCATCGCCAAGCGCTCCGTGGTCGTGCTGGTCGTTCATGAAGTCCGTTCCTCGTCGTTCGTGGTGATCGGTGGTGCCCGCGCAGCGCGGTTCCACTACTGGGGTCAAGTCTCGCTCAGCGCCCGGTGAGGCGCTTGGCGTCGGCCAGGTGGGCGGTCAGCCTGCTCTGGATGCGTACGGTGGCCTGGTCCAGGGCCGTACGGGTGCGGCGGCCGGTGCCGTCGCCCGCGTCGAACGCCGATCCGAAGACGACGTCGACGCGGCTCTTGAACGGCGGCAGTCCGCGGACCAGCCGCCCTTGGCTCTCGCTGCTGCCCAGTACGGCCACGGGCACGACGGGTGCGCCGCTGCGGACCGCGAAGTACGCGAGCCCGGCGCGCAGCGAGGCGAAATCACCCTCGCCGCGGGTGCCCTCGGGGAAGATCCCCAGGGCTCCGCCGTTCTCCAGCACCGCGAGCGCCTTGGTGATCGCGCCCCGGTCCGTGCCCGTACGGTCGACCTTGACCTGGCCGATCCCGTCCAGGAACGGGCCGAGCGGGCCGATGTACGCCTCCCTCTTGATGAGGAAGTGCAGCGGCCTCGGGGCGGTGCCCATGACCATCGGCCCGTCGAGGTTGTGCGCGTGGTTCACGGCAAGGATGACAGGGCCCGAGGCGGGCACGCGCCAGGCACCCAGCACGCGCGGCTTCCACAGCCCGTACATGAGGCCGATGCCGATCCGCCGGCCGAGCGCCGCACCCTTGAGGGAGGGCGTTCCGCTCACTTGCGCCCCGCCCGCTTCTCTTCCACGAGCGTCACGACGCACTCGATCACCTGGTCGAGCGTGAGCTCGGTGGTGTCGACCTCGACGGCGTCGTCGGCCTTGGCCAGCGGGGAGGTCTTGCGGCCCGAGTCGGCGGCGTCGCGCTTGATCAGGGCTTCCTTGGTGGCCGCGAGGTCCGTGGCCTCCTTGCCGCGCAGCTCACCGCTGCGGCGCGCGGCGCGGGCCTCGGCGGACGCGGTCAGGAAGATCTTGAGGTCGGCGTCGGGCAGGACGGTGGTGCCGATGTCCCGCCCCTCGACGACGATCCCGCCCTCGGCCGAGGCGGCGATGGAGCGCTGGAGCTCGGTGATCAGGCTGCGCACCTCGGGGACGGCGCTGACGGCGCTGACCTTGGAGGTGACCTCCTGGGTGCGGATCGGACCGGAGGCGTCCAGGCCGTCGACCGTGATGGTCGGCGCGGCCGGGTCGGTACCGGAGACGATGCCGGGCTTGCCGGCGGCCACCGCGATGGCGTGCGGGTCGTCGGTGTCGACCCCGTTGGTGATCATCCACCAGGTGATGGCCCGGTACTGGGCACCGGTGTCCAGGTAGCGCAGCCCGAGCTTGGCGGCCACGGCCTTGGAGGTGCTGGACTTGCCCGTGCCGGAGGGACCGTCGATGGCGACGATCACGGCGGACGGAGCTGCGGTTTCCACGGTGCGGGCACCTTCCTGGTTGCGCGTACGTGTCCGGGCGCGCCAAAGCGCCCCTCCCCAAGGTTACCGGCCCCGGGCGCGGGCGCCGCCCAGTACCGGGGAGTACCGGGCGGGCGACCCGACGGGACTACTGCTGGCGCAGTGCCCAGCCGCGTTCGCGCAGCTCCGCGGTGAGGGCGGCGGCCGCCCTCGGATCGACCATGAGCTGGACCAGACCGGCCTGCTGGCCGGTGGCGTGCTCGATGCGGACGTCCTCGACGTTGACCCCGGCCCGCCCGGCGTCGGCGAAGATCCGCGCGAGCTCGCCCGGCTGGTCGCTGATCAGTACGGCGACCGTCTCGTACGCCATGGGGGCGGCTCCGTGCTTGCCCGGTACCCGTACCCGGCCCGCGTTGCCCCGCTTGAGGACGTCCTCGATGCCGGCCGCTCCCCCGCGCCGCTTCTCGACGTCCGCCGACTGGAGACCGCGCAGTGCGTCGACCGTGGCCTCCAGGTCGGAGGCGATGCCCGCCAGGACATCGGCCACCGGACCCGGGTTGGCCGAGAGGATCTCCACCCACATCCGCGGATCGGAGGCGGCGATCCGCGTCACGTCCCGGATGCCCTGACCGCACAGCCGCACCGCCGTTTCGTCGGCCTCCTCCAGGCGCGCCGCGACCATGCTGGACACCAGCTGCGGGGTGTGCGAGACCAGCGCGACGGCCCTGTCGTGCGCGTCGGCGTCCATCACCACGGGTACGGCCTTGCACAGGGCCACCAGTTCGAGCGCCAGGTTGAGCACCTCGTGGTCGGTGTCCCGGGTCGGGGTCAGCACCCAGGGTCGGCCCTCGAAGAGGTCGGCCGTCGCGGCCAGCGGGCCCGACCGTTCCTTGCCGGCCATCGGATGGGTCCCGATGTAGGGGGCGACGTCCACCCCCAGGGACTCCAGCTCCCGGCGCGGCCCGCCCTTGACGCTGGCCACGTCCACGTACGCCCGGGCCACCCCGCGACCGATCGCGTCGGCGAGCGTCGCGGCCACGTGGGCCGGCGGAACGGCGACGATCGCGAGGTCCACCTGGCCGTCGGGGGCCTCGTCGGTGCCCGCGCCGAGGGCGGCGGCCGTACGGGCCTGGGCCGGATCGTGGTCGACGAGGTGGACGGTGATCCCCCGGCCGGCCAGGGCGAGCGCCGCGGAGGTGCCGATCAGTCCGGTTCCGATGACGACGGCGGTTCTCACGGGCGCTCCAGGGATGCGGGTGTGGGGTGTAACGGCAAGTCAGGCCAGGGTAGCCAGCCCGCACGGCACGGGGGCCCGGCAGCCCGTCATGTGGGACGGAAGGGTGCCGTCCGGCAGCGCCTCGGCGATCTGGGCGCCCCCGCCTCGGCCCCTGGGGACCGGGACATCGCCAATGTCGCCCGGTTCACCCCCGGCTGCCACTTGGTGCGGGCCGTCGGCCCCGACTGCGGTAGAACCGTGGGCATGATCTTCCACATCGTTCCGCTCGCCGACTGGACCGCCGCGCCCGAGCTCCCGTACGCCCCCTCCTCGCTCGACTCGGAGGGTTTCGTGCACTGTTCGGCGGACCGCCCGACGGTGCTCGCGATCGCGGACGCGCACTACCGCGAAGCACCGGGTCCCCTGCTGGCCGTCGAGCTCGACGAGCGGGCCCTGACCTCCGAGGTCCGCCGCGAGGGTGAATCGGGCGGCCGCTACCCGCACGTCCACGGCCCGTTGGACCGGGCGGCCGTCGTCCGCGTCTGGGAGGTCGTGCGCACGCCGGGCGGCCCGACGGAGTTGGCCCCGTGGGATCAGGGCTCCTGAGCTCCGGAACCGGGCGGCGCGGGGTCTTCTCCTGGGAGCCGTGACGCGCCAGGATGCTGCACGCCATTCCCGGACCCCCGATCGAGGAGCACCCCATGAGCGACCCCACGCCGACGGCCCGACGCACGGTACTGGCGGCAGGAGCGGCCGTCGTGCTGGCGGGCGGCACGCTCACCGCGTGCGGCAGCGAGGAGAAGAACCCGAAGAGCGAGCCGGGCAGCCCCTCGACCCCGCAGGCGGCTGCCACGCCGTCCTCCTCGTCGGGAACGGGAACGGGAACGGCACTGCTCAAGTCCTCTGCCGTACCGGTGGGCGGCGGCACGATCCTCAAGGAGGAGAAGCTCGTCGTCACCCAGCCCACGGCCGGGTCCTTCCGGTGCTTCACGGCGGTGTGCACGCACCAGGGATGCATCGTGAACAAGGTCGAGGCCGGCACCATCGACTGCCCCTGCCACGGCAGCAAGTTCCAGATCACGGACGGCGCGGTGGCCCACGGTCCGGCGACCCGCCCCCTGGCGGAGAAGCAGATCACGGTGGCCCCGGACGGGGATATCTCGCTCGCGTAGCGGAGCCGCTCCCGCCTACGCTCCCGGGATGAACCAGCCGACGACGCCCGCACGATCCCCGCACCTCGACCTCGTCCACGACCACACGGTCTACGCGTGCGTCATGGGCTCGCGGGCGTTCGGCCTGGCGACGGAGGCGAGCGACACCGACCGGCGCGGCGTCTACGTCGCCCCGACACCGCTGTTCTGGCGCTTCGAGAAGCCGCCGACGCATGTGGAGGGCCCGCGGGAGGAGGAGTTCTCCTGGGAGCTGGAACGCTTCTGCGAACTCGCCCTGCGCGCCAACCCGAACATCCTGGAGTGCCTGCACTCCCCGCTGGTGGAACGGGTGACCCCGGTGGGCGAGGAACTCCTCTCCCTCCGGGAGGCCTTCCTCTCCCGCCGGGCCCACACCTCCTTCACCCGGTACGCGACCTCCCAGCACGCCAAACTCGTCGCGGACGTCCGCATCCACGGCGCCCCGCGCTGGAAGCACGCCATGCACCTGCTGCGGCTGCTCCTGTCCTGCCGCGACCTCCTGCGCACGGGCCGCCTGACGATCGACGTCACCCCGCACCGCGACCGGCTCCTGGCGGTCAAGCGCGGCGAACTCACCTGGTCCGAGGTCGACGCGTGGATGACCCGGCTGACGGCCCAGTCCGGGGCCGCCCTCACCACCACCGCACTCCCCGAAGAACCGGACCTCGCCCGCGTACAGGACTTCCTGATCCGCACCCGCCGGGCATCAGCCGTCTAACGTCCGGCGCCGTACGACGAGGTCGTCCAGTGCGTCGTACGACGACGGCTGCAACGGCAGCGCGGACGCGGGAGGTGGGCACCGCGCAGATCGATGTCCGAGTCCCGGGACGGGAAGCCGTACAGGTGGGCGCCCGAGACCGTGGCGAACAACAGCGGAAAGGGCTGGTCCGCCACCACCGGGGACAGGTCGGCACTCATGGCGTCGAGCACGGTCACACGTCCCAGAGGGTGCCGAAGGCCAGGAGTTCCTCGCGGTATTCGATGCGGCCCTCCCAGTCTCGGGGCCATGCGTCCGCGCCGAGGTGGGCGCCCGCGAAGGCGCCGGCCAGGCAGGCGATCGAGTCCGAGTCGCCCTTCGTGCAGGCCGCGCGGCGCAGGGCCGTCAGGGGTTCGTCCGGGAAGAGGAGGAAGCACTGGAGGGCCGTGGCCAGGGCCTCTTCCGCTATCCAGCCGTCGCCCGTGGTGAGGCACGGGTCCGTTTCCGGGGAGGGGTGGCGCAGGGCCGCCGCCAGGCGGTCCAGGACGGCCAGGCAGTCGTCCCAGCCCCGCGCGATGAAGGACTCCGGCGTCGCGTCCGAGGCCGTGCGCATCCAGAGGTCGCCGAGCCAGCGCTCGTGGTAGTGCGTGCGGTGGTGCAGGGCGTACGAGCGCAGCTGCCCGACCAGGCCCGTCACCTCGGTGCCCCGCGCGAGGAGGTACACCGCGCGGGCCGTCAGGTCGGAGGCCGCGAGCGCCGTCGGGTGGCCGTGGGTCAGGGCCGACTGGAGCTGGGCCGCGCCGGCCCGTTCCTCGTCCGTCCAGCCGGGGACCAGGCCCACCGGAGCCACCCGCATGTTCGCCCCGCAGCCCTTGGAGCCGGTCTGGCTGGCGTCGCGCCAGTCCCGTTCCGGGGAGTCCAGCAGCTGGCAGGCGCGCAGGCAGGTGTTGCCTGGGGCGCGGTTGTTCTCCGGCGAGTGGTACCAGTCGACGAACTCCTCGCGGACCGGGCGGGCCAGCCGCTGCGGGCCCACCGTGCCGCGATCCGTCGCCGTCCGGATGCCGCGGGCCAGGGCCAGGGTCATCTGGGTGTCGTCGGTGACGATCGCCGGGCGGGGCAGGGCCATGGAACGCCACGGGCCGGTCTTCGCCAGGATCGACGGGACGTCGTTGAACTCCGTCGGGAAGCCCAGTGCGTCGCCGAGGGCGAGGCCGAGGAGGGCTCCCGTCGCCGCCCGCTTCTTCAGAGTCATTTCGGGTGTCCTTCCGTGGGGCGCAGCAGCGGGGGGTGCAGGGATGTCGCCGGGCCCGCCCGGTACAGGGCGGCCGGCTTGCCTCGGCCCCCGGTCAGTCGGGCGGCTCCCGGCACCACCTCGACGAAGCCGGGCGTCGCCAGGACCTTGCGGCGGAAGTTGGGACGGTCCAGGACGGTGCCCCAGACGGTCTCGTAGACGGACTGAAGCTCCCCGAGGGTGAATTCGGGCGGGCAGAACCCCGTGGCCAGGCAGGTGTACTCCAGCTTCGCCCCGACCCGCGACCGGGCGTCCGCCAGGATCACCGCGTGGTCGAAGGCCAGGTCCGCGGCCTCCCCCACCGGTACCCAACGCGCCCGGTCCGCGTCGCCGCCGCCCTGCGCCGCCGGCTCCGGCATGTCCGGGACCAGGGCGGTGAAGGCCACGGAGACGACCCGCATCCGGGGATCGCGGTCCGGTTCGCTGTAGGTGCGCAGCTGCTCCAGGTGGAGCGCGCCGACGACCGCCTGCGGCAGGCCGGTCTCCTCGGCCAGTTCCCGGCGGGCCGCCGTCTCCGCCGACTCCCTGGGCAGCAGGAAGCCGCCGGGCAGTGCCCAGGCTCCCGCGTACGGGTTCTGGCCGCGGCGGATCAGCAGGACGTGCAGCGCTCCACCGCGGACGGTGAACACCGCCAGGTCGACCGTCACCGCGAACGGTTCGAAGGCGTACGGGTCGTAGGCCGCCGTCATCGCTTCTCCGGCAGGGGGTCCGCGAAGTGCCATCCCGCGCCGAGCAGTTCGTCGACCGCCTCGACCGCTGCCGTCAGCCGCGTCTCGCGGTCACCGCGTACGAGCAGGAAACGACGCCCGGTCCGGTCGAGTTCCGCGCGGAAGCGTTCCGTCATCCAGGGCCTCAGGTGCGGGCCGTCCCGCAGGCCGTCGTCCTCGAACGGGACGTCCGCGTGGTCCGTCAGCAGGTACAGGTCGCGGTGCGTCAGCGCGGCCACCTTCTCGACCTCCTCGTTGCGGCCCCCCACGTACCGCTCGTGCCAGATGCCGGTCGCGAAGGAGTCCGTGTCGCAGAACAGCACCGGCGAACCCGTCCGGGCCGCCCGCTCCTCCTCCGCGTCCTGCCGCCGCGCGATCACGGGGAACTCCGCCGAGGTGAACGACACGTCCTCCCATGTCGCCGCCGGGTCCGCCGCGCGCGCCGAGGCGAGCTTCTCCTCGCTGTAGGTGCGCCCGTACTCCGCGACCCAGCCCGTCCCGGCCCAGACTCCGCCGCGCGCCCGGTAGTGGTCCGCGAGGGCCCGGGACAGGGTCGTCGTGCCGGTCGACTCGGCGCCGAGGACGACGATCCGCCGGGTCAGTGCGGCCCGTACGCCCGGCCCCAGGAACTCCCAGTTCCCGACGGGGTCCGCCCGTACGGCCGTGCCGGAGACGGGGAAGCGGGTGCGTCCGGGGTCCACGCAGACCTCCTCGGCCCCGAACCGCCGGGCGAGTTCCGTCCCGTACTCCTCCGAGGTGAACACGGCGTCGACCGGACCGGGCACCGCGCCCCGGAAGACGGCCATGTGCGCTTCCCAGACCGCCGGGTCGTGCAGGTCGACCGGGACGTCGTCGACGGCGCCGACGACCTGCGCCTCCGGGTGCGCCTCGCGCATCCACGCCACCCGGTCGGCGAGCGGCACCGACTCCACCGACGCGGCGCACACCAGTACCGTCAGCCGCTCGCACCGCTGCTGGGCGGTGCGCACCAGGTGGTGGTGCCCGGCGTGCGGCGGGTAGAACTTGCCGAGCACCAGCCCGTGGACGTACCGCTTCGCGGAGCTCGCGGCGCTCATGCCGTGGCCCCCGCAGCCGTCGTACGGGCGTCGCGCGCCGGCAGCGTGCGCCGCCAGCCGAGCAGGCCGACCACGCAGAGCGCGAGGAAGCCGGCGTACAGGGCCGAGGTCAGGTACAGGCCCTTGTAGGCGTACAGGGGGATGTAGACGAGGTCGGCGGCGATCCACAGCCACCACGACTCCACGAGCTTGCGGCACTGGCCGTACGTGGCCACGAGCGAGAGGCTGGTGGTCAGCGCGTCCCAGAACGGGACGGTGGAGTCGGTGATCCGGCCCAGCAGCAGGGTGAGCCCGAGGACCCCCGCCGCCCCCGCCGCGCCCAGCGCGGCCCATTCGGTGCGCGTGGTGCGGCGCACCGGAAGGGCCTGTGCGGAGCCTGGTCCACCCCCGTGGGTCCAGGTCCACCAGCCGTACGCGGCGAGGGCGACGAAGACGATCTGCAGTCCGGCGTCGGCGTACAGGCCGGAGCGCTCGAACAGCACGATGAAGAAGACGTTGTTGGCGATGCCGATCGGCCAGTTCGCGACGTGCTGCCGGGCGACGAGCCAGACGCACAGGGCTCCGGTGGCGAACCCCAGTATTTCGGTCCAGCTCATGGCGCCCGACCTCCTCCCTCTTTAATGGTCAGGTTGACTATAAACAGGAGGGCGGGTCCCTGACAAGCGAAAAGCCCGCAGCGCCACGGGGGCACTGCGGGCTTTTCGCTCGCCGGGGGCGGGACCTACTACAGGCCGACCTCGCGCATGAGCATGCCGACCTCGGTGTTGGTCAGGCGGCGCAGCCAGCCGGACTTCTGGTCGCCCAGCTCGATCGGACCGAAGGAGGTCCGCACGAGCTTGTCGACCGGGAAGCCCGCCTCGGCGAGCATGCGGCGGACGATGTGCTTGCGGCCCTCGTGCAGGGTCACCTCGACCATGTAGTTCTTGCCGACCTGGTCGAGCACCCGGAAGTTGTCGGCGCGCGCCCAGCCGTCCTCCAGCTCGATGCCTTCCTTGAGCTGCTTGCCGATGTCGCGGGGCAGCGAACCGGTGATCGCGGCGACGTACGTCTTCTTCACGCCGTACTTCGGGTGCGTGAGGCGGTGCGCCAGCTCACCGTGGTTGGTGAGCAGGATGATGCCCTCGGTCTCGGTGTCGAGCCGGCCGACGTGGAAGAGACGGGTCTCCCGGTTGGTGACGTAGTCACCGAGGCACTGGCGGCCGTCCGGGTCCTCCATGGTGGAGACGACACCGGCGGGCTTGTTCAGCGCGAAGAACAGGTACGACTGGGTGGCGACCGTCAGGCCGTCCACCTTGATCTCGTCCTTCGGCTGGACGCGCTTGCCCTGCTCCAGCACGATCTCGCCGTTGACCTCGACGCGGGCCTGCTCGATGAGCTCCTCGCACGCACGTCGCGAACCCATGCCGGCACGGGCGAGCACCTTCTGCAGGCGCTCGCCTTCCTGCTCGGCGCCCGGGAAGGTCTTCGGGGTCTTGATCACGGGCTTGTCGGCGTACCGGTCGCGCACGCGCTCCTCGATCCGCGCGTCCAGCTCGCGGGGGCGGGACTGGCCGCTGCGGCTGCCGGGACCGCGGCGCGGGCCGCCGGCCCCGCCGATGCCGGGGGTCTTGGAGGTGCGGGGACCGCCCTTGGCGCCACCGCGCGCCGAGTCACCACGGGCACCGCCGCGGCTGCGCTCGCCCTCGGGGCCGACGTCGTAGCGGCGCTCCTCGGGGCGGGGGTTGCGGGGACGCTGCGGCGCCTGGTCGCGGTCACGGTCGCGCGGGGCGCCCGAGCCGGAGCCACCGCCGTAACCGCCGCCGGAGCTCCCGCCGCGGTAGCCACCGCCGCTGGAGCCGCCTCGGTTGCCACCGCCACCGGAGGAGCCGCCGCGCTGGCCGCCTCCACCGGAGGAGCTGCCGCCGCGGTAGCCACCGCCGCCGGAGGAGGAGCCGCCGCGGGAGTTACCGCGCCCGCCACCACCACCGCCGCCGCTGTTCCTGTTGCCGCCGCCGTTGCCGTTGCCGCTGCTTCGCATCAAAGTTCCGTCGTCTTGTCGTCTTCATCGGTATCCGGTGCATCCGGATCGAACGACGGAACACCCTCTTGCGTCTCGGCTTCGATCGCGTCCGCCTCGGGGAGGAAGGGCGCGAGCTCCGGGAGCTCGTCCAGGCCTCGCAGGCCCATCCGCTCCAGAAAGTAGTTCGTCGTCCTGTACAGGATCGCACCTGTTTCGGGTTCCGTGCCCGCCTCGGCCACCAGACCCCGCTGGAGCAGCGTCCGCATGACCCCGTCACAGTTCACTCCGCGGACCGCCGAAACCCGCGAGCGGCTCACCGGCTGGCGGTACGCGACCACCGCCAGGGTCTCCAGCGCCGCCTGGGTCAGCCGGGCCTGCTGGCCGTCCAGGACGAACCGCTCGACGGCGTCGGAGTACTCCGCCCGGGTGTAGAACCGCCAGCCGCCGGCGACCAGCCGCAGCTCGAAGCCCCGCCCCTGGACGGTGTACTCGTCGGCCAGCTCGCGCAGCGCGTCCGCGACCTCGCGCGGGGCGCGGTCCAGCACCTTGGCCAGGTGCGCCTCGGTCGCGGGCTCGTCCACGACCATGAGGACGGCCTCCAGGGCGGGCTTCAGCGCGAGGGCCGCCACGGCGCTCTCCGTCGTCATTCCTTGACCTCCACGATCCGGTCGAACTCGTCGGTCACCTTCGGCATCCCGTCGCCGTCCCCGCCGCTCCAGCGGACGGTGAGCGTCCGCAGCGCCTCCTCCTGGTCGAGGACCACCGCCTTCTCGCGGTACAGCTCCAGCAGCGCCAGGAACCGCGCGACGACCGTGAGGGTGTCGTCGGCGTCCTCGGTCAGCTCCGCGAAGGTGGCCTCGCCGCGCGCCTTGAGCAGCGCGACCACCACGGCGGCCTGCTCCCGCACACTGACGAGCGGGGCGTGGATGTGGTCCACGTAGACCTGCGGCTTGGCCTTGGGCTGCATGGCCTTGACCGCCAGCCGGGCGAACCCCTCGGCGCCGATGCCGATGACGACCTCGGGCAGCAGCTCGGCGTGGTGGTCTTCGAGACCGACGGTGCGTGGGTAACGGCGGCCCTCGCTCTCGGCGCGCCGCTCGAAGATCTCGGCGATCTGCTTGTACGCGCGGTACTGGAGCAGCCGGGCGAACAGCAGGTCACGGGCCTCCAGCAGGGCGAGGTCGGCCTCGTCCTCGACCTCGGCGGCGGGCAGCAGACGGGCGGCCTTGAGGTCCAGCAGGGTGGCGGCCACGACGAGGAACTCGGTGGTCTGGTCGAGGTCCCAGTCGGGGCCCATGGCGCGGATGTGCGCCATGAACTCGTCGGTGACCTTGGAGAGGGCGACCTCGGTGACGTCGAGCTTGTGCCGGGAGATCAGCTGGAGCAGCAGGTCGAAGGGGCCCTCGAAATTGGCGAGCCGCAGCGTGAACCGCCCGTCGGACTGCGCCCCGGCGACGGACGCTGCCGCTCCGCCCGCCACGGCCTCCTCCGGGGCCCCTACGGGGGCCTCAGCGGCCGCGGGGGGCCGGGTGGGGTCCTCGCCCGGCCCGGGCATCACGGGCGCCCCAGGGGGCGCGTGCGGGTCTCGCGGCCCGGACACGGACGGGGCACCCGGCCCGCGACCCAAACTGCGGCGGGCGGGGCGGCCGGGATCGGCGGGAAGGGGCATCACGGTCCAAGGCGGTACGGAGGGGTTCGGCGGCCACCCCCAAGGCTGCCACGCTCCCCCCACCCCCCTCCCCGGACCCGCCCACAGCAGACGGGCGGAGCACGACGGGACGGAAGCCACCGGAAGGCTGCGCGGCAGCCAGGCGGCCAGGAGGAGTGGACGGCAGCCAGGCGGCCGGAACGCACACCCCAGCCGGGAGACCGACGCGGCAGCCACGCAGCCGAGCACGAAAGCGGACGGGGAGGGGGCGGGCGGCAGCCACGGACCCGGAAGCAAGCCGCTCCACCGGGAGGGGTGGACGGAAGCCACGGGGACGGGAGCCTGACACCCCTCCGGCAGGGGCGGGCGGCAGCCAGCCGGTAGCGAGACACCCCACCGGGAGGTGCCGGCGACAGCCACGAAGCCGGGAGCCAGACACTCCGACGGGAGGTGCCGGCGGCAGCCACCCAGCCGGGAGCAAGCCGCTCCACCGGCAGGGGGCGGGCGTAAGCCGCACAGCCGGGAGCAAGCCGCTCCACCGGCAGGGGGCGGGCGTAAGCCGCACAGCCGGCAGCCAGACACCCCACCGGCAGGGGGCGGGCGTAAGCCGCACAGCCGGCAGCCAGACACCCCACCGGGAGTGGGTGGGCGGCAGCCGCGGAGCCGGGAGCGCGAAATCCGCACCCAGGGTGCAGTCACACAAGGCCCAGCGGCCCGCCCTCCCCGCCTTCCGACCACCCGTCACGGGCCCTCCCGCTGACTGGGGCACCGGTCACCACGGGCAGGAGCGCATCATCACGCCGACATCGCCCACGGTCACCACAGATGGACACACCCACCGGCCGGACCAGCACCTCACGCCGACACCAGCAACGGTCACAAGCGGCCGGACGGGCGGGCAACCGGCCGGCCAGCCGGCCAAAGAACGACCGGTCCGCGCACAGAGCTGCGCACAACGGTCAGACAGTGCGGGCACACAGGACGGGACAACGACGGGAGCGTCCTGACCTACAGGAAAGACCAGCCGCAGGCCGCACACGACACCAACACCCACCACCAGGGGCGGCTGCAGGCCTCCCTACAGGACATCCCCCCACACCCACCCACACCGCCCCACCAAAACCATCAACACCACCACCGAACAACACCACCCACCACCGCCCCCGCAACGCCACCCGCCCCAATCAAAAGCAGGAGCAGCAGGAGCACGGTCGCGGCAGCGCCCGGCGGCCCGTCAGCGGCCGCGGAGTCTGCGGACCAGGATGCTTGCGTCGCCGCGGGATTCCAGGTCCGCCAGGACCACGGCCACCGCCTCGCGGACGATGCGTCCGCGGTCCACCGCGAGCCCGTGCTCGCCGCGCAGCACCAACCGCGCGTGCTCCAGGTCCATGAGCTCCTCGGCGGAGACGTAGACCGTGATCTTCTCGTCGTGCCGTTCACGCCCGCTGGGCCGGCGGTTCGCACCGCGGCCCTGGCCCTTGCCCCGCCGCGGTTCCGGGCTGACAGAACCTTCCTGCGGGCGCCGGGGTGCTCCCACCACCGGCTCCGTACCGGCCGCCGCCTCCCGGCTGCGACCTTCGCCCGCCGTGCCCTCCGCCGACGCCGCCGCGTGTTCCCCGGCGGGTGACTCCTCGGGGCCCCGCCTCGGCGAGGACGCCTGGAGCGCCATCCCGCCGGTCGTACGGAACAGTTCGTCGGCTCCGGGCAGACTCACTCGGCGTGACACCGGGCGAGCACCTCCCTGGCCAGCTGGCGATACGCGGCGGCCCCGACGGAGTTGGAGGCGTACGTGGTGATCGGCTCGCCGGCGACCGTGGTCTCCGGGAAGCGCACCGTGCGGCCGATGACCGTGTGGTAGACGTGGTCGTCGAAGGCTTCGACGACGCGCGCCAGCACCTCACGGCTGTGCACCGTACGGGAGTCGTACATCGTGGCGAGGATGCCGTCGAGCTCCAGCTCGGGGTTGAGCCGCTCCTGCACCTTCTCGATGGTCTCGGTCAGCAGTGCCACACCGCGCAGTGCGAAGAACTCGCACTCCAGCGGCACGATGACCTTGTGAGCCGCCGTCAGGGCGTTCACGGTCAGCAGACCGAGCGAGGGCTGACAGTCGATCACGATGTAGTCGTAGTCGGCCATCAGGGGCTTCAGCGCCCGCTGCAGCGTCGACTCTCTCGCGACCTCGCTGACCAGCTGCACTTCCGCAGCGGACAGGTCGATGTTGCTCGGCAGCAGGTCCATGTTGGGGACCGCCGTCTTGAGCAGCACCTCGTCGGCCGACATGCCCCGCTCCATGAGCAGGTTGTAGACCGTCAGGTCGAGTTCCATCGGGTTCACGCCGAGGCCCACGGACAGCGCGCCCTGCGGGTCGAAGTCGACGAGCAGCACGCGGCGCCCGTACTCGGCGAGTGCGGCGCCCAGGTTGATGGTCGACGTGGTCTTGCCCACGCCGCCCTTCTGGTTGCACATCGCGATGATCGTCGCCGGACCGTGGTCGGTCAGCGGACCCGGGATCGGGAAGTACGGCAGCGGCCGTCCGGTCGGGCCGATCCGCTCCCGGCGCTGGCGTGCAGCGTCGGGGGCGAGGGTGGCCGCGTACTCGGGGTCGGGTTCGTACTCCGCGTCCGGGTCGTAGAAGTGCCCTTCGGGCACGTTTTCATAGTCGGCGAAACCCACGGGCTTTTCGCCGCTCAGGTCGCCGGCCCTGGAGTTCACGTCTAGGCCGTCCATGCTCTTTTGGGGCGTCGTCATGTGCTGGTGGTTTGCGAAGGTGCGGACTGCGACGGAGCCGACCGCTTCGAGCCCGGCGGGTCCTTGGCCCCGGTCAGGCGTCCCTGCTCGACCACCTCCGGGAGCAAATGTCGACTCATTCACAAGTCGTCTTACCTCCTCGGACGTGACCAGGACACTTATCGATAGGTCAGCGTGGCACCATGCCGACGGTTGGCGACTCTATGGCGTGTCACCGCTCAGCGGCAACACAATCCGTCGGACCGGCAACGATGTGTCGGCAACCGAACACCTCTCTGTCAAGGGCGTCCGGGCTGTCGCTGCGAAGTTTCGCGGGTGTGCGAAAGGGTTAAAGGGTTACGTTCGAGGCGAGTTGAGCAGCGCCCGCACGCATCCGGCAAACACGTCCGGCCGGACCTTGGGGGCAAGGTCCGGCCGGATACGTGAGATTGACGTCAGTCGTTGACGCTTCAGCCGAGCAGCGTGCTCAGCTCAAGGGTCGGGAGGCCGTGGGCCTCGGCGACCGGACCGTAAACGACCTGGCCGCCATGGGTGTTGAGGCCCAGCGCGAGCGCGGGGTCACGGCGCAGCGCCTCGGCCCAGCCGAGGTTCGCGAGCTGCACGATGTAGGGCAGGGTCGCGTTGGTCAGCGCGTAGGTGGAGGTGTTCGGCACCGCGCCCGGCATGTTGGCGACGCAGTAGAAGACCGAGTTGTGGACCTGGAAGGTCGGCTCGGCGTGGGTGGTCGGACGGGAGTCCTCGAAGCAGCCACCCTGGTCGATCGCAATGTCGACAAGGACACTTCCGGGCTTCATCTTGGCGACGAGCTCGTTGGTGACCAGCTTCGGTGCCTTCGCACCCGGGATCAGCACGGCACCGATGACGAGGTCGGCCTCGACGACGGCCTTCTCCAGCTCGTAGGCGTTGGAGACGATCGTCTTGATCTTCGTACCGAAGATCTTGTCGGCCTCGCGGAGCTTGTTGATGTCCCGGTCGAGCAGGGTCACGTGGAAGCCCATGCCGATGGCGATCTGCGCGGCGTTCCAGCCGGAGACGCCGCCACCGATGACCACGCACTCGCCGGCGTGGGTGCCGGGGACGCCGCCGGGGAGCACGCCGCGGCCGCCGGCCGAGCGCATCAGGTGGTAGGCGCCGACCTGCGGGGCCAGACGGCCCGCGACCTCGGACATCGGGGCGAGCAGCGGGAGCGCGCGGTTGGCGAGCTCGACCGTCTCGTACGCGATGGCGGTGGTGCCGGACTCCAGGAGGGCGTCCGTGCACTCGCGGGAGGCCGCCAGGTGCAGGTAGGTGAAGAGGGTCTGGTCCTTGCGGAGGCGGTGGTACTCCTCCGCGATGGGCTCCTTGACCTTCAGCAGCAGGTCGGCGATCGCCCAGACCTCGTCGGCGGTGCCGAGGATCTCGGCGCCGGCGGCGACGTACTCGGCGTCCGTGATCGAGGAGCCGACACCGGCGTTCTGCTCGATGAAGACCTGGTGGCCGCCTCGGACCAGCTCATGCACGCCGGCGGGCGTGATGGCGACCCGGAACTCGTTGTTCTTGACCTCGCGGGGGATGCCGACCTTCATCGTCGATCACGGTCCTTGGCTCAGGGGATATTACGGGGCACTTCCATACATACCCGCCCACAAGAACGCGCAACGGGATGCACCACGGGATGCTGTGGTGAAGCCAGTCTAATGAAGGACGACGCGCTGTCTAGCCTTGCAAACCAATAATCTCAGTCGGAACCACTACGGATTTCGCAGGCTGCGGGGTCGTCTCCCAGCAATCTGTCGGCCGCAGAGCGGTGCAGCCTCGCGGCTGCCGGGTCACCCAGCCGGTCCAGCGTGTCGGCCAGCCGCACCTGGAGCGCGGCCTGAAGCCGCAGGTCTTTGGCCCGGCGTGCGAGCTCCACCGCCTCGCGGCAGGTGTGCAGCGATTCCTCGGGCCTCCCCGCGTACTCCTGGATTCGCGCCATCTCGCTCAACGCCTTTGCCTGGCCCGGCACATCGGCCAGTTTCCGGTACCCCGCGGCGGCGGTCCGCCAGCTGCGCAGCGCGTCCCCGTAGCGGCCCGCGTACGTGTGCACGTTGCCGAGCCGTCCGTACAGCCGGGCCTCGTCCGCGCGCTCCCCGCGCGCCAGGGCCTGCGCCAGGGCCCGGCCGAACCAGTCGGCGGCGCGGTGCCAGTCGGCGAGCTCCTGGTAGGCGCCGCCTACGGATTCCATCGCTCGGCCGGTGGCGTACGGGTCGTTCGCGGCCCGTCCCGCGTCCAGCGCGGCCCGGTAGCGCTCCAACGCCTCCTGTGTGCGGCCGGTCTCGGCGTCCAGGTCGGCCAGGTTGAGCAGGGCCGCGGCCTGCTCCCGGTGCAGGCTTCGGCGCTCGGCCACGTCCAGGACCAGGCGGTGCAGCCCGTACAGCTCGGGGGCGGCCCCGGCGGTGCCGCGGTGCTCCGCGAGGGCCCGTACGAGGGCTGCGATCAGCCGGCGGGCCAGGGTGTCCAGCCCGCCGTCGGCCACGGCCAGGGAGGCGGCCGCGGACAGCGCGGGCAGCCGGGTGTCGAGCCAGGTGGCGGCGGCGCGCCGGTCGGGGAAGCGCAGCGCGCGCGGAAGTCCCTCCAGTTTCTCCGGACCGTGGAGGCGGGGGCCCTCGGCCCCCTCACCGGTTTCGGCCATGACCCGGCAGGAGTGCAGCAGGCGTACGGTGCGCTCCAGCATCCGGGCCCGGGCCAGCTGGACCTCGGCGGTGCGCTCCTTGGTCTCCAGTAGGGCCTGGATCAGCGGTGTGAGGCAGCCGGGCAGCAGGAAGAGCCCGTCGGAGGCGTGCCGGACGAGGCCCATCCCGGCGAAGTCCTCCAGCGTGGACTGGGCGGCGGCCACGGAGCAGCCGGCGAGGGCCGAGGCGGTGTGCGAGTCGACGATCCCGGCGGGGGCGAGCGGTAGCAACCGGAGGGTCCGCTGGGCGGGTTGCGGCAGGGACTCGTAGACGAGCCGGAAGGCGCGGGCCAGCGGGCCGCTGGTGCCGGGGGGCATCTCGTGGAGCTGTTTGGCCACGTCGGCGACGGCGGCCTTGGGGTGTGCGGTGAGCCAGCCGCCGACCAGGGCCAGTGCGGCGGGCTGCCCTCCGCACTCTTCGGCGAGGGACTCGGCGGCGCAGGGGTCGACGGTGATGCGGGTGTCCCCGATGCGCTGGGCGAGCATCTGGACCCCGGAGGGGGTGTCGAGCCCGCCGAGGGTGCAGGGGCGGACATCCGGAATCCCGGTGAGCGGCCCCTCGGCGGTGATGACGACGAGGCATTCGGGGGTGTCCGGCAGCAGCGCGTCGACCTGGTACGGGTCGGCGGCGTCGTCGACGAGCAGGATCGTGCGCCGTCCGGTGAGGGCGGCGCGCAGGGCGGAGCTGAGCTCGTCCTCGGCGGCGCCGGGGGGCGTGGCCTCGCCCAGCCCCTCCAGCAGGGTCCGGATCGCCCGCTCGGTGGCCACGGTCTCGCCGCCGGGGGTGGTGAGGCGGACCTTGAGGACGCCGTCGGGATAGTCGGCGGCGACCTCGCGGACGAACGCCTCGGCGAGGGCGGTGCGCCCCGACCCCGGCCGTCCGGCGACGAGCAGCACGCGCGCCCTGGGTGCCTTGGCCTTGCGCCCCGAGAGGGTGTCGAGCCCGGTCCGTGCGATGTCCTCGCGCAGCTCCTTGAGCTCGCGCCGCCGCCCGACGAAATCCGTCACGGATCCGCTCCTCTCCCTGCCTTCGGGTTGCGAGCGTAGTTCACGCAGAGCGACGACCTGTGTGGAGCGCGGCGGGCACATCGCCCGATCGGATCAACCGATGTTCACACCACGCCCCGGGGCCCGTCGGCACCCCCCAGCTGCGGCCCGGCGAGCCCTACACCTCGTACGGGCGGGCCGGCCACGGGGCCTGGGCGGGGCGCAGGGAGTCCAGGCCGTCGGTGGACGCCAGCGCGGCGGACAGGGCGAGCGCTCCCGTCACCAGTCCCGGATTGCCCAGCCGGCCTTCCAGGATCCCCCGGACCAGATCCTGTAGCGGAACGCGGGCGATCTGCATGTCCGCTTCCTCCTCCGACGCCGCGTACCGCTCCCCCTCCGCCTCGGACAGACCGCGCGCGAGGAAGATCCGGATCGCCTCGTCCGAACCGCCGGGGGACGCGAAGAAGTCCGCGAGCACCCGCCAGTCCTCGGCCTTGACGTGCGCCTCCTCGTACAGCTCCCGCTGGGCCGCGTGCAGCGGGTTCTCGCCGGGTACGTCGAGCAGCCCGGCCGGGAGTTCCCACAGCTTGTGCCGTACCGGGTGCCGGTACTGGCGCAGCACGAGCACGCCGCCGTCCTCGTCGAGCGCCAGCACGCACACCGAGCCCGGGTGGGCCTGGTAGTCGCGGCGCACCACCGATCCGTCCGGCATGCTCACCTGGTCCGAGCGGACCGACGTCTTCGCGCCCTCGAACGGCGTCCGTGAGGCGATGACCTCCCACGATTCGGCGTTGTCCGCGATGCCCATGGCCATGATCCGTACCCCGTGTCCTTCCGAAAACGCGACAGCCGGGGCAAGATCCTCGCCCCGGCTGTCTACGTTATGCGGTCAGGCCGTCACTTGGCCGCCTGCTGGCGCTCCACCGCCGCCTTGACCAGGCCCGCGAAGAGCGGGTGCGGGCGCGTCGGGCGCGAGCGCAGCTCCGGGTGGGCCTGGGTGGCCACGAGGTAGGGGTGGACCTCGCGCGGGTACTCGACGTACTCGACGAGCTTGTTGTCCGGGGAGGTGCCGGAGAAGACCAGGCCGGCCTTCTTCTCCAGCTCGCCGCGGTACGCGTTGTTGACCTCGTAGCGGTGGCGGTGGCGCTCGTCCACGTACGCCTGGTCGCCGTAGACCTCGCGCACGATGGAGCCCTCCGCGAGCTTGGCCGGGTACATGCCCAGGCGCATGGTGCCGCCCAGGTCGCCCGCGCCCTCGACGAAGGCCAGCTGCTCCTCCATGGTCGAGATGACCGGGTGCGGGGTGGAGGCGTCGAACTCGGTGGAGTTGGCCTCCGCGATGCCCGCGAGGTTGCGCGCGGCCTCGATGACCACGCACTGCAGGCCCAGGCACAGGCCGAGCAGCGGGACCTTGTTCTCGCGGGCGTAGGTGATCGCGCCGACCTTGCCGTTGACGCCGCGGTCGCCGAAGCCGCCGGGCACGCAGATCGCGTCCACGTCGGACAGCTGCGCGGCAGCTTCCGCCGGGGTCTTGCAGTCGTCGGAGGTGACCCACTTGATCTGGACGCGGGCCCTGTTGGCGAAACCGCCGGCGCGCAGCGCCTCGGTCACGGACAGGTACGCGTCGGGCAGGTCGATGTACTTGCCGACGAGCGCGACCTTGACCTCGTGGTCGGGGTTGTGGACGCGGTCCAGCAGGTCCTCCCAGACCGTCCAGTCCACGTCGCGGAACGGCAGGTCGAGCTTGCGCACGACGTACGCGTCGAGGCCCTCGGTGTGCAGCACCTTCGGGATGTCGTAGATCGACTTGGCGTCGATCGCGGCGACGACGGCCGCCTCGTCCACGTCGCACATCAGCGAGATCTTGCGCTTGATGGAGGTGGGGACGTCGCGGTCGGCGCGCAGCACGATCGCGTCGGGCTGGATGCCGATGTTGCGCAGGGCGGCGACCGAGTGCTGGGTCGGCTTGGTCTTCAGCTCGCCGGAGGGGCCGATGTAGGGCAGCAGCGAGATGTGCACGACGAAGACGTTGTCGCGGCCGACCTCGTGGCGGACCTGGCGGACCGTCTCCAGGAAGGGCAGCGACTCGATGTCGCCGACGGTGCCGCCGACCTCGGTGATGACGACGTCGACGTCCTCGGTCGCCATGCGGCGGATGCGGCTCTTGATCTCGTTGGTGATGTGCGGGATGACCTGCACGGTGTCACCGAGGTACTCGCCGCGCCGCTCCTTGGCGATGACCTGGGAGTAGACCTGGCCGGTGGTGACGTTGGCCGAGCCGTCGAGGTCGACGTCGAGGAAGCGCTCGTAGTGGCCGATGTCCAGGTCGGTCTCGGCGCCGTCGTTGGTGACGAACACCTCGCCGTGCTGGAACGGGTTCATCGTGCCCGGGTCGACGTTCAGGTAGGGGTCGAGCTTCTGCATGGTGACCCGCAGGCCGCGCGCCTTGAGCAGCGCACCCAGGCTGGAGGCCGTCAGGCCCTTGCCGAGGGAGGAGGCGACACCCCCGGTGACGAAGATGTGCTTGGTCGTCATGGCTGTGCTCGCCAAGAGGGGGCTCCCGTGGTCGCGAAGTGAGGTGCGGTGCATCCGGCGCCGGCCACCATCGAACCGGAGGCTCTCAGGGGGCGCCGAAGCTGCGGTTTCGGGGCTCCTGATTCGCACAGGCAGACCACCGGTCCACGGGGTACCAGCCTATCAGCGCCCGGGCCGGTCCGCCTCCGGGCACGCGCCGCGACGACTGCTCGACCCAGCGCCACCGGCCGTCCCGCGGCCGGTCACACCGTCGTTGCCGCTGGTCACCCATTTGGTCGAGTCATATTGTCCCCCGACTTCAGGAGATCACTAGGGTGCCGTCATATCCTGCTCGGATATCGCTTCACATCGCCGCCGAGCAGTCCGGCAGACGGCGTAACCCGGCCGCATCCGGAATCATGAGCTCAGTGCGGGGATCCACACCCACGGGACCGCGCAACCGCGCAATGCAAGCGCCCTTCGGGGCGGACGTGGCCGTTCGACTGGAGATCTACGTGTCCGGGCGCATCGAGGATTACGCACTGATCGGGGACATGCAGACCGCCGCGCTGGTCTGCCGGGACGGATCGGTGGACTGGTTGTGTCTGCCACGTTTCGACTCCCATGCCGTCTTCGCGAGCCTGCTGGGCACCGAGGACCACGGCTTCTGGCGCATCGGACCGGTGCTCCCCGGGGAAACCGGGGCCCCCGCGGCGACCCGGCGCCGCTACCAGGGCGACTCACTGGTCCTGGAATCCGAATGGGACACCCCGCGCGGCACGGTCCGCGTGATCGACTTCATGCCGCCCCGCGAGGACCATGCGCCGCAGCTGGTCCGCATCGTCGAGGGCGTCAGCGGGCGGGTCCCGATGCGCTCCGCGCTGCGCATGCGGTTCAGCTACGGCCGGGTCGTGCCCTGGGTGCACAAGGTCGACGGACGCACCGTCGCCGTCGCCGGCCCGGACTCCGTCTGGCTGGACACCGACGCGCAGACGTACGGCCGGGACCTGACCACGTACTCCGACTTCACCCTCGGCCCCGGCGACCGCAAGGCCTTCTGCATCAGCTGGCAGCCCTCCCACAAGGGCGCCCCGGACACCCCCGACGCGCAGGAGGCCCTGGCGACCACCGCCGCGTTCTGGCGCGAATGGGTCGACCACTGCACGTACCACGGCCCCTACCGCGAGGCCGTCATCCGCTCCCTGATCACCCTCAAGGCGCTCACGTACGGCCCCACGGGCGGCATCGTCGCCGCGCCCACCACCTCCCTGCCGGAGGAGATCGGCGGCGTCCGCAACTGGGACTACCGCTACACGTGGCTGCGCGACGCCGCCATCACCCTGTCCTCGCTGCTGCGCACCGGCTACCGCGAGGAGGCCCAGGCCTGGCGCGAGTGGCTGCTGCGCGCGGTCGCCGGCGACCCGGAGAACCTGCAGATCATGTACGGGATCGCCGGCGAGCGGGAACTCGGCGAGACCGAGCTGGACTGGCTGCCCGGGTACGAGGGATCGCGCCCGGTCCGGGTCGGCAACGGCGCCGCGCACCAGCTCCAGCTGGACGTGTACGGCGAGGTCACCGAGGCCCTCCACCTGGGTCACATGACGGGCCTGGCGCGCAACGACTACGCCTCGGTGCTCCAGTTGAAGCTGATCCGCTACCTGGAGACCCACTGGGACCAGCCCGACGAGGGCATCTGGGAGGTGCGCGGCCCGCGCCGCCACTTCGTCCACTCGAAGGTCATGGCCTGGGTCGCGGTGGACCGGACGATCAAGCTGATCGAGAGCGGCGACGCGGACGGCCCGCTGGAGCGGTGGCGCGAACTGCGCGACGAGATCCACCAGGACGTGTGCGAGAAGGGCTACGACAAGGAACGCAACACGTTCACGCAGTCGTACGGGTCGAAGGAGCTGGACGCCTCCCTGCTGCTGATCCCGCAGATGGGCTTCCTGCCGCCGGACGACAAGCGGGTCATCGGCACCATCGAGGCGATCCAGCGCGAGCTGTCCACGCCCGACGGGTTCATCCTGCGCTACCCGACGACCGGCGACGAGGCCGGTGTGGACGGACTCGAAGGCGACGAGGGGGCCTTCCTGGCGTGCTCGTTCTGGATGGCGGACGACCTGGCGATGATCGGCCGGGTCGACGAGGCCCGCCAGCTCTTCGAGCGGCTGCTGGCCCTGCGCAACGACCTGGGACTGCTGGCGGAGGAGTGGGATCCGCGGCTCCAGCGCCAGGTCGGCAACTTCCCGCAGGCGTTCAGCCACGTCCCCCTGATCGACACGGCCCTGCGGCTCACCGCCAGCGGGGCGTACGGAGGCTGACGCGGGCAGCGCGGCAGCGGTGCCGCGCCGCTGCCGCACACCGCTGCCGCACGCCGTCCGCTCACCGCGCCGTCGGCAACGGCCCCGCCTACGCTGGAAGGGTTCGTTTCCTGCGCGAAAGGGGCGCAGCCATGGCTCCCCACTCGAAGGCCGGCACGGCTTTGGCCGCGCTCCGCGAGGACTTGGCCGGTGAGGTCTTCGCTCCCGACGATCCGGGCTACGACGAGGCCCGGACGATCTTCAACTCGATGATCGACCGCAGGCCCGCCGTGATCGCCCGGTGCGAGAGCGAAGCGGACGTCGTCACCACGGTCCGCTTCGCCCGGGAGCTGGACCTGCCGATCGCGGTGCGCGGCGGCGGCCACAGCGTCGCCGGGATGTCCCTCAACGACGGCGGCGTCGTCGTCGACATGCGCCGGATGCAGGAGGTCACGGTCCATCCCGGGGCCAAGGCCGTACGCGTGGAGGGCGGCGCGGTGATGAGCGTGCTCGACCGCGCCTGCCAGCCGTACGGGCTCGCCACCACCGGTGGCCGGGTCTCCACCACCGGCGTCACCGGGTTCACCCTCGGCGGCGGATCGGGCTGGCTGGACCGGAAGTTCGGGCTGGCCGTCGACAACCTGCTCGGCGTGGACCTGGTCACCGCGGACGGCAACACCGTGACGGCGACCGCCGAGAACAACCCCGAGTTGTTCTGGGCCCTGCACGGCGGCGGCGGCAACTTCGGCGTCGCCACCTCGATCACGCTGCGCCTGCACGAGCTGCCGGAGTTCGCGATCTGCCTTCTGCTGTACCCGCCGGAGGCCGGACCCGAAGTACTGCGCACCTACCGCGAGGTGATCGAGGGCGGGCCGGCCGAGGCGGGCGGCGGCGTGATCTACCTGACCGGCCCGCCGGAACCCTTCGTACCGCCCGACCTGGTCGGGACGCGGCTGGTGGGCTCCCTCATCACGTACGCGGGGAGCGAGGAGGCGCTGCGCAAGCTCGCCGAGCCGCTGCTCGCGCTGCCGCACGTGGCGGAGGTGCTCATGGCCCTCCCGTACCCGGACTTCCAGTGCATGCTGGACGACCCGCCGGGCCTGCGGAACTACTGGTCCGCGGAGTACCTGACCGGCCTGCCGGACGAACTGGTCAGCGTGTTCTGCGCCCTCGGCGACGTGATGCCCTCGCCGTCCCCGACCCAGCACGCCCTCTTCCCGCTGGGCGGGGCCATCGCCGACGGGCCCTCGGAGTTCCCGGTTCCGTACCGTGACGCCCCCTGGGCCGTGCACCCGTTCGGCATCTGGGAGGACCCGGCCGAGGACGAACGCTGCCAGCAGTGGGTCCGTGACGTACGCGGCCACGTACAGCCGTGGAGCACGGGCGCGGTCTACCTCAACTTCACCGGTGACGAGGGCCCCGAGCGGGTGGTGGCCGGTCTCGGCGCGGAGAACCTGGCCAGGCTGGCCGCGGTGAAGCGTACGTACGACCCGGACAACGTGTTCCGCTTCAACCACAACATCAAGCCCGCGTGACCCGGTTGACGTCTCGGGCCGGACGGGGGCATATCGGACCTTGCCCCTGCCCGGTGATGTGCCGGGAACCGGGCGGCCGGTAGCGTCCCGCGATATGGACAACCAGGGCGGGATCACCGTTCAGCGGGCACTGGAGCTGCCCGGACTCCGCAGCGGGCTGCCGGAGGTGGTGGCCTGCGCCGACCGCCTCGGCCGGACCGTGCGCTGGGTGCACGCGGGCGAGGTGCCGAACATCGCCTCCCTGCTCAAGGGCGGGGAACTGCTGCTGACCACGGGGCTGGGCCTCGGCACCCGGCCCGCCGAGCAGCGCGCCTTCGTACGGCGCCTCGCGGACCGGGGGATCGCCGCGCTGGTCGTCGAACTCGGCCCGCGCTTCACCCGGCTCCCGGCGACCCTCGTCGAGACGGCCCGGGCGGCGGGCCTCCCGCTCGTCCAGCTCCACCGCGAAGTGCCGTTCGTGACGGTGACGGAGGAGGTCCACACCGAGATCGTCAACCACCACTACGCCCTGCTCCAGCGGGCCGAGGAAGTCCACCGGCGGTGCACCGAGGCCCTGCTGGGCGGCGGCGGGATCCCGCAGGTGCTGCGCATCCTGGCCGACTTCACCGGGAACCCGGTGTTCCTGGAGACCCCCGACGGCCAACTCCTGTACGCGGCGGGCCCGGTCTCCGGGGAGGCCGCGGCCGACCCGCTCCAGGTGTGGGAGGGCCTGCGGGGCCAGCGGGAGGCGGAGCCGTCGGCCAACGCGGTCCTGGTCGACGTCCCCGGCGGCGGCCACGGCACCGGCTCGATCCGCGCCAGGGTGGTCCTGCTGGGCGTGTCGGCGCCGCTGCTGCCCGTCCACCGGATGGCGGCGGAACGGACGGCGGGCGTCCTGGCCGTCGTTCTCATGCAGGCCCGCCAGGAGGACGAGCTGGCCGCGCGCGGCCGCGGCGACTTCCTCACCGACCTCGCGGAAGGCCGCATCTCTGCGGAGGACGCCCCGGCGCAAGCCCGCGTACTGGGCTTCAAACCCGGAGCCGGTCCGCTGCTGCCCGTCGTCATGCGGCTGGCCTCTGACCTCGGCCCGTCGGGGAACTGGGCCGTCCTGGCCCGGGCGGTCCTGGAGGAGCTGTCGTCGGTCGGCGTACCGGTGCTCCTCGGGGTCCGGCCGGTGGAAGGCCGGGTGCCGCTGCTGGTCTCGCTCCGCGCGGAATCGGAACGCGCGGCGGTCGCGGACCGGGTCGCGGCGGCGCTGCGGGCCGGTGTGGAACGCGCCGGCCTGGACCGGGCCGCGGCCCCGCCGGCGGTGGTCGTGGGCGTCGCGGGCGGCTGGGCGGCGGCCTCCTCCGGCCTGCGCCACGCCGCCGAGACCGCCACGGCCGCGCACGGCCTGCCGGCCCGACCCTGGTACGACGCCCGGCGGCTGGACATCGACCTGCTGCTGTGGCGGCTGCGGGAACACCCCGACCTGGCGGCGTTCGTGGACCGGGCGATCGGGCCGCTGCGGGTCCACGACGCGGCGTCCCGCCCACCGCTGCTGCCGACCCTGGAGACGTACCTGGCCCATGCGGGCCGCAAGGCGGAGACGGCGCGCGAGCTGCACCTCAACCGGCAGACGCTGTACAACCGGCTGGCCCGGATCTCAGAACTCCTGGGAACCGACCTGGACGACCCGGAGACGGTCCTCTCCCTGAGCCTGGCCCTCCGCGCCCGCCGCCACACCACGTCTCCTTCCTGACGCCCTCCTCGCACCGCGCGACCCTGGCGGCCCGCTCCTTCCCGACGTGTCCCTCCCCCAGGCCCCGCACCGCGGCGGGGTGCGGTGACCGCGCGCCGCGCGCAGCCGGGGATCGGCCCCGGGTCAGGGGCCAGGCGGCCTCCGACGGGCCACTGGCTGCCGTCCAGGGGCGCGGCGCCCCCTCCGAGGCGAGTGGTGCGCGCTCGCTGCTCAGAGCCCGTCGGCGGGCCGCAGGGGGCGGGTGGGCCCTGCGGGGCGTGTCGAGCCCCCTGGGCCATCCCGGCCCCGCCTGCGTTCGAGGCGGGGGTGAGGGCCCGGGCGGAGCCCCTGGGGCCCCGAGCCGGAACCTGACGCAGCCCTGTCGGCGACTGTGGCGGGGAATGGGCACGGGGGACGGGGGCTGGCCCACGGCGACCGGGCCGCACCCGCACGACGCCCTCGCCCCCATCCAGCCCTGCCGGCGATCCAGGCACGAGGGCCCGGGCGGAGCCCCTGGAGCCCCGAGCACGCCGGAACCTGGCCCAGCCACCCGTCGGCGACTGCGGCGGGGTGGGGTCAGGGGCGGCGGGGGGTCAGTTCGTCGTAGATCGAGAGGATCTGCGCCACCGTGTCGTCCTCCGACGGCCACGTCGCCGCCTGGGCCCGCCCCGCCGCGGCCAACCCGCTCCGCCGGGCCGGGTCCGACAGGAGGTCCGCCACCGCCGTTGCCAGCGCGGCCGCATCCCCGTACGGCACCAGCACCCCCGCGTCCCCGACCAGCTCCGGCACGCCCCCGACCGCCGTCGCGACCAGCGGCACCCCCGCCCGCAGGGCCTCCTGCGCCAGCAGGGACCGCGCCTCCCACCGGCTGGGCAGCACCGCCAGGTCCGCCGCCGCCAGCAGTTGCGCCGCGTCCCGGCGCCGCCCCAGCAGCCGCACCGGCAGACCCTCGGCCTCGATCCGCCGGGTCAGCTCGGCCCGCTGGGGGCCCTCCCCCGCGATCACGACCAGCGGCAGCGGCTCCAGTACCCGCCACGCCCGCGCCGCGTCCAGCAGTACGGAGTACCCCCGGTGTTCCACCAGGCTGCCGACCGCGATCAGCAGCGGCCGTCCCACCGCTCCGAGTTCCGCCCGTGCCTTGCCGGGGTCCGCCGTGTCGTCCGGGCCGGCCGGTCCCGGCCCCATCGGCACGGCCACCGGCGCCAGTCGTGCGTCCCGGGCGCCCCGCGCCCGTGCCAGGTCCACCTGGTCCGAGGACGCGCCCAGCACCACCGCCGCGGCCCGTGCCACGTGCCGTTCCAGCACCCGGCCGAGGCGCCCGAGCGCCCCTTCGGCCGCCGGGCCGCCGCCGTGCCAGCTCACCACGAGCGGGACCCGGCGCCCGCGCAGCGCCAGCGCGGCCCGCATTCCGGCTCGTACTCCGTGCGCGTGCACCACGTCCGCCCCGGCGCACACGGCGCGCAGCGCGCTCACCGCGTCCGGGGTGAACTGCGCCCCGGCGCCGGTGAAGTCGTACTCCCCCTCCGCTTCGACGGGCGCGCACACCGTGACCCCGACCCCGCGCGCGGCGAGCCCGGTGGTGAGCGACCGTACGTGCGCGCTGCTGCCCGCGCCGGCGCCGCCGAGTACTTGGACGGTGCGGAGCGGTGGCCGCCCGTACGGCTGCGCGGGGACGGGGGTGGAGACCGGGGAGCTGCTCACGGGCCGAAGCTCCAGGGTGAGGGAGGAAGGCAGAGACTCGCCCAGGATGCCAGTCCGCACGCGCGTTCCGGGACCATACGGGTGCGGATCCCGCAGGAGATACCGTCACACGCCCCCGAGTCTCACCCACACGGCGTAGCGCAGGATGCGACGAGGGCCCGGGACGGCGTCCGTCCCGGGTCCTCGCACACCACGACCGCGACCGCGGCTACACGTCCGCGCGCGCCGCCGCCAACAGTTCCTCGGCGTGCGCCCGCGCGGACGCCGAGTCCTCGTGGCCGGCCAGCATGCGCGACAGCTCGCGGATGCGGTCCTCGCCTTCGAGGACGGTGACCCCGCTCCTCGTCACGGACCCGTCGTTGGTCTTCTCGACGAGCAGCTGCCGGTCCGCGAAGGCGGCGACCTGCGGCAGGTGCGTGACGACCACGACCTGCGCCGACTTGGCCAGTTTCGCGAGCCGCCGTCCGACCTCGACCGCCGCCTTGCCGCCGACGCCCGCGTCGACCTCGTCGAAGAGGTAGGTCGGCACCGGGTCGGAGCCGGCGAACACGACCTCCACCGCCAGCATCACGCGCGACAGTTCACCGCCCGAGGCGCCCTTGGCGATCGGCCGCGGCTGGGCGCCCGGGTGCGGGGCGAGCAGCAGTTCGACCTCGTCCGTGCCCGAGGGCCCGTACGCGACCGGACGGCCGTCCACGTCCACCCCGTCGGGGTCCTCCACCTGCCGGATGTCGATCGTCACCCGTGCGTGCGGCATCGCCAGCGACGCGAGCTCCTGCGTGACGGCCGACGCGAACCGCGTCGCCGCCTCCACCCGCGCGTCGGTCAGCCCCTGCGCCAGCAGCGACAGTTCGGCCCGCAGCCCGTCGCGTTCGGCGGTCAGTTCGGTGATCCGCTCGTCGTCGCCGTCCAGCTCCAGCAGCCGGGCCGAGCCCCGCTCGGCCCACTCCAGGACGGAGTCGATCGAGTCGCCGTACTTGCGCGTCAGCTGGGTCAGGGCCGCCCGCCGCTCTTCCACCGCGGCGAGTCGCAGCGGATCGGCGTCCAGGTCGTCGGCGTAGCCGGCGAGTTCCCCGGCGACGTCGGCGAGCAGGATCCCGAGCTCCCCGATCCGTTCCGCGAGCGCGCCGAGCGCCGCGTCGTGGGTCCGTACGGCTTCCAGGGCCCGGTGTGCGCCCGCGACGAGGGTGTTGGCGTCGACGTCCTCCGGGTCCTCGACGTCGCCCGCGAGGGCCGCGTGGGCGATCTGCGCCGCCGAGGCGAGCGATTCGGCGTGGCCGAGCCGTTCCGCCTCCGCCGCGAGCTCGGCGTCCTCGCCGGCCAGCGGTTCCACGGCGGCGATCTCGTCCAGGCCGAAGCGCAGCAGGTCGGCCTCCTGGGCGCGTTCCCGGGCCCGGGTGGTGATCTCGTCGAGTTCGACGGCGACGGCGCGCAGCCGCCGGTAGGCGGCCCCGTACTTCTCCAGCGGGACGGCGACGGCGTCGCCGGCGTACCGGTCGAGTGCCTGGCGCTGGCGGGCGGGCCGCAGCAGCCCCTGCTGGTCGGTCTGCCCGTGCACGGCGACGAGGTCGTCCGCGAGTTCGCCGAGCAGGCCGACGGGCACGGAGCGGCCGCCGACGTGGGCGCGCGAGCGCCCCTCGGCGGACACGGTCCGGCTGATCAGCAGGGCTCCGTCGTCGAGCTCGGCCCCGGCTTCCTCGGCGCGTACGGCGGCGGGCGCGTCGGGGCGCATGACGATGCGGCCCTCCACGACCGCCGCCTTGGCCCCGATCCGGACCAGGGCCGGGTCGGCGCGACCGCCGAGCAGCAGGCCGAGGCTGGTGACGACCATCGTCTTGCCCGCGCCGGTCTCACCCGTCACCGCGGTGAAACCGGGCGACAGCTCGACCACCGCGTCGTCGATGACCCCGAGCGACCGTATCCGCATCTCCTCAAGCACGGGACGACGATACCGAGGTTTCACCGGTGCCATGTGACGTCACCCGTCGAGAGTTTCCCGAACGAATGTGCTATTAGTGGGGCGCTCCGCGCCACCCAGACACCGGCAGCGCGAACTTCGCGACGAGCCGGTCCGTGAACGACGCGTGGTGCAGCCGGGCGAGCCGCACCGGCACCGCGCCCCGCCGGACCTCCACCCGGGCCCCTGCCGGCAGCTCCAGCGTCCGGCGGCCGTCGCACCACAGCACGCCGTGCGGCACTCCGGTCTGCACCTCCACCGCCAGCACCGAGTCCGGCGAGGTCACCAGCGGCTTCGCGAACAGCGCGTGCGCGCTGATCGGCACCATCAGCAGCGCTTCCACCTCCGGCCAGACCACCGGCCCGCCGGCGGAGAAGGCGTACGCCGTGGATCCCGTCGGGGTCGCGCAGACGATCCCGTCGCAGCCGAAGCCGGACACCGGGCGCCCGTCGATCTCCAGGACCACTTCGAGCATCCGTTCGGGCGACACCTTCTGGACGGCCGCCTCGTTCAGCGCCCAGTCCCGGTGGACGACGTCTCCGTTCGTCCGTACGAGCACGTCGAGGGTCATCCGCTCCTCGACCTCGTACGCCCGCGTCACGACCCGGTCCACGACCTTGTCCAGGTCGTCCCGCTCGGCCTCCGCGAGGAACCCCACCCGACCCAGGTTCACCCCCAGCATCGGCACGCCCGAGCCGCGCGCGAACTCCGCGCCGCGCAGCAGGGTCCCGTCGCCGCCCAGCACGATGAGCAGCTCGCAACCTTCGAGCGCCGCGGGGGTGCACTCGGCCACCAGCTCCACCTCGGGCGGCAGTGGCAGGTCCCTCGCCTCGAACTCGACGACCCGTACGCCTAGCCCGCTCTTCAGCAGCCCCTGTACGACCAGCTCGGCGCTGCGGATGGCCGCCGGCCGCCCGGTGTGCGCCAGCAGGAAGACGGTCCGCCCCTCCGTCGGAACCGATGATTGCGAGGTATCCGACCTGTCCGCTGATTCAGTCACTGCGGCCCCTCCGCCACTGCTCGGTCAACATCCGCCGGGTCGAGTGCCGGTGCCCCCGCCCTCAGCCACAGAAAGTACTCGACGTTACCCGACGGACCGGGCAACGGACTCGCGGTCACCCCGAGCACGCCGAGCCCCAGCTTCGCCGCCCGGGCCGCCACCTCGCGCACGGCCTCCGCCCGCAGCTCCGGGCTGCGTACGACGCCGCCGCTGCCGAGCCGGTCCTTGCCGACCTCGAACTGCGGCTTGACCATCAGCACCAGGTCCGCGTCCGGGGCGCAGCAGCGCACCAGGGCGGGCAGGACCAGGCCGATGGAGATGAAGGACAGGTCGCCGACGACGAGGTCGACCGGGGTCCCGTCGAGCTGCTCGACGGTGAGCTCGCGGACGTTCGTCCGGTCCTTGACGGTGACCCGGTCGTCGCTCTGCAGCGACCAGGCGAGCTGCCCGTAGCCGACGTCGACGGCCATCACGTGGGCCACGCCCGCGCGCAGCAGTACGTCGGTGAACCCGCCGGTGGAGGCGCCGGCGTCCAGCGCCCGGCGGCCCTCGACGGCCAGGCCCTGCGGCTGGAAGGCCGCCAGTGCGCCGGCCAGTTTGTGGCCGCCCCGGGAGACGTAGTCGGGGTCGCTGTCGTCCTTGAGGACCACCAGGGCCGCGCTGGTCTCGACCTGGGTGGCCGCCTTGGTCGCGGTGGCGCCGCCGACCGTCACCCGGCCCGCGGCGATCAGCTGGGCGGCGTGCTCGCGCGAGCGGGCCATGCTGCGGCGTACCAGTTCGGCGTCCAGGCGGCGGCGTGCCACTCCTGCCACGTTCGGTTCAGCTCCTGTTTTCGTACGGTCCGGGGACGGGCGGTGCGTCCAGCGCGGTCAGCGCGTCGCGCAACCCCCTGTGCACATCCTCGTACACCGCGACGTGTCCGTCCGCCGTGAGGTGGTCGGCTTCGGCCAGCCGCTCCAGGTGCGCGTCCACCCCGGCATGGCCGGTGGGCGTACGGACGAGGCCGAGGGGCTCGGGGCCGGCGGGCCCGGCGGAGGGCTCCGGCGCCGCTTCCCCGGAGGCGCCGAGTACCGCGGACACGCCCGGTTCACCACGTTCACCCGGTACGTCCGGTGCGTCCGGTGCCGCGTCGGCCAAGTCGTCGGTCATGCCACGACGCTACCCCGAAGCACCCGGGCGGCCGCGCACGGCTCTGCGGTACGGTCGAGATCACGATGGCTACGATCGATGAGTGCCGCGCCGCACTCGACCGACTTTCCGACAACCTCGCGCAGGCCGACGGCAGTGTGCGCGGTGCTGCCGCGCTGGACCGCTCCCTGAGCTGCCACATCACGGACCTCGACCAGACCTTCACCGGCCGCCTCGAAGGAGGCCGGATCCGGGTGGACGCGGTCTCCCCCGGTCCGCCCGCCGCCAAGGCCGAGATCCGGCTCGCGATGGCCGGGGACGACCTGGTGGCGATGGTCGCGGGCGAGCTGAAGTTCGCCAAGGCCTGGGCCTCCGGCCGGGTCCGGCTGGAGGCCGGCTTCCGCGACCTGCTCCGCCTCAAGAGCCTGCTGTGACCCGGCACGACCCGGCCCCGCCCGGTCGCATCGGGGCGCCGGGGGCACGCCGGCCGTAGCCGGAGGAGGGACCGGGAACGGCGCCCCGGCAACGGCGCGCACGCTCCCTCGACGGTCAGCCCGCGGCACCCTTACCGGTCAAACGCCCGGCCCGGGTCCTGGCGGCCGGGATCACCAGCGGGGTGCCCGTCTCCGGGTCATCGATGATCTGGCAGCGCAGCCCGAACACCTTCTCCACCAGCTCCGCCGTGACCACCTCGGCCGGCGGCCCCTCCGCGACGACCTCTCCGCCGCGCATCGCGATCAGGTGCGTGGCGTAGCGGGCCGCGTGGTTGAGGTCGTGCAGCACGGCCACCAGGGTCCGGCCCTGGTTCTCGTGCAGTTCGGCGCACAGGTCCAGCACGTCGATCTGGTGCTGGATGTCGAGGTAGGTGGTCGGCTCGTCCAGGAGCAGCAGCGGCGTCTGCTGCGCGAGCGCCATCGCGATCCACACCCGCTGGCGCTGGCCGCCCGACAGCTCGTCCACCGACCGGTCCGCGAGCTCGGCGACCCCGGTCGAGGCCATGGATTCGAGGACGATCCGCTCGTCCTCCGGCGACCACTGCCGCAGCAGCCCCTGGTGCGGGTAGCGGCCCCGCGAGACCAGGTCGGCGACGGTGATCCCGTCCGGCGCGATCGAGGACTGCGGCAGCAGGCCCAGCGTCTTGGCGACCTTCTTGGCCGGCATCGACCCGATGGCCTGCCCGTCCAGCAGTACCTGCCCGGCGGACGGCTTCAGCATCCGCGACAGGGCCCGCAGCAGCGTGGACTTGCCACACGCGTTGGGTCCGACGATCACCGTGAACGAGTGGTCGGGGATCTCCACCGACAGGTTCTCGGCGATGACCCGCTGGTCGTAGCCGAGGGTCACGTTCTGCGCGGTCAGCCGCTGCACCTGCGTACTCCTTGAGTTGCTCGTGTCCGTGCTCATATACGTCCCGCCCTGCGCTCGGTGACGAGCAGCCAGAGCAGGTAGACACCGCCGACCAGCCCCGTCACCACACCCACCGGCAGCTGGTCGGCGCCGAAGGCGCGCTGCGAGGCCCAGTCGGACACGAGCAGCAGGACGGAGCCCATCAGCGCGCCGGCGAGCAGGTTCGACCCGGGCGAGCGGGTCAGCCGCCGGGCCAGCTGGGGCGCGGCCAGGGCGACGAACGAGATGGGTCCGGCGGCCGCGGCGGCCGCGGTGGTCAACAGGACCGCCGCCAGCATCAGCAGCATCCGCGTACGTTCCACCCGTACTCCGAGGGCGTACGCGGCGTCGTCGCCCATCTCCATCATCCGCAGGGCCCGGCCCTGCCCGAGGACGAGCGGGAACAGCACCGCACACGTCCCGAGCAGCGGCCAGACCTGGCTCCAGTCCCGGCCGGCGAGCGAGCCGGTCAGCCAGACCATCGCACGGGTGGCCTCGACGAGCTGGGCCTTGGTCAGCAGGTAGTTGATGACGGCGACGAGCATTGCGGAGGCGCCGATGCCGACCAGCACCAGCCGGTAGCCGTGGATGCCGCGCTTGTACGACAGCAGGTAGACGACGACGCCGGTGAGCAGTCCGCCCACGAGCGCGCCTCCCGCGACCGCGTTCACGTCGCCCTTGAACAGGACGATCACGGTGAGCGCACCGACCGACGCGCCGTAGCTGAAGCCGAGCAGGTCCGGGGAGCCGAGCGGGTTGCGGGAGACGGACTGGAAGACCGCGCCGGCCATGCCGAGCGCGGCGCCCACCAGCAGGGCGACCAGCACGCGCGGCAGCCGCAGGTCGTTGACGATGAAGTCGTGGGCGGGGGTGCCGTTGCCCAGCAGGGTCTGTACGACGTCCCACGGCGCGATCTCGAAGTCGCCGGTGCCGATCAGGACGACGGCCATCGCCAGCGCGGCCGCGGTGAGCAGCAGTCCGGCGACCAGCGCCCGGGGCTCCAGGCGCAGGGACAGCCCGCCGGGGCCGCGCAGGGGACGGGAGCCGCGGGAGCCGGGCTCGTCCGCCCGGAGGTCGACGGTCACAGCTGGGCCATCCTCTTGCGCCGGACGAGGTAGATGAAGACGGGTCCGCCGATGAGCGCGGTGACGATGCCGACCTGGAGCTCGGCGGGCCGGGTGACGACCCGGCCGACGACGTCCGCGCCCAACAGCAGCACCGGCGAGAGGACCGCCGAGTAGGCGAGCACCCACCGCATGTCGGGGCCGGTGAGGAGCCGCACCAGGTGCGGGATCATCAGCCCGATGAAGACGATCGGCCCGCAGGCGGCGGTCGCCGCCCCGCACAGCAGGGTGATGGCGACCACTGCGGCGATCCGGGTCCGGGTGAGGTGGGCGCCGAGGGCCCGCGCGGTGTCGTCGCCCATGGCCATCGCGTTCAGCGGCCGGCCCAGCGACAGCGCGATCACCGCGCCCACCAGCAGGAACGGCGCGACCTGCCGGACGGTGTCCATGTTCGCGGAAGCCAGCGAGCCCACGGTCCAGAAGCGGATCTTGTCCAGCGCCTTGCTGTCCATCAGCTGCACGGCGTTGATGTAGCCGACCAGGGCCGCGCTGGCGGCGGTACCGGCGAGCGCGAGGCGCACCGGTGTCGCGCTGCGGCTGCCGCCGAGTACGTAGACCACGACGGAGACGACGGCGGCGCCGAGGAAGGCCCACCACACGAACTCGCTGAGCGAGGAGGCTCCGAGGAAGGTGACGGCCGAGACCACGGCGGCCGCGGCGCCCGCGTTGACGCCGAGGATGCCCGGCTCGGCCAGCGGATTGCGGGTCAGCGCCTGCATGACCGCACCGGAGAGGCCGAGGCCGAGCCCGACCATCAGCCCGAGGAGGGTGCGCGGCACCCGCAGGTCGCGCACCACCACGTCGGAGGGCGTTCCCGCGTAGTGGAACAGGCCGTGCCAGACCTGGTCGAGGGGCATCTGTTTGGCGCCCACGGCGATGCTCGCCACCGCGATCAGGGCCAGCACCGCGAGGGCGCCGAGCAGACCGGCGGCGCGGGCCGCGTGCCGCGGGCGGGCGGCGGCGACCGGCGCCGCGCTCTGTTCAGGGGGACTCTCGACCAACACGGAAGTTAGGTTAGCCTACCCTCCGCCCGGCCAGGTGCCGTTCCGCCTGATCAGCCCCTGCTCGACACCGGCAGGGAACCGGCTCGGCCCCGGCTCGGCACACGGCGCCTCACGGACCGCCGCCCGACTGCCCGACTGCCCGGCCGCCCCCGCCTACAACCCGATCCGGGCCAGGGCCTTCCCCGCGTCCAGCGAGCAGGAACCCTCGACCGCCTGGGTCCAGGCGGCCGCGCACATCGCCCGCAGCCCGTCGATCGGATCGCCCTCGCCCCGCAACTCCAGTACGTCCGCCGCCGCCACCGCGGTCCAGCCACCACAGCGGAAGCCCCCGTCCGCCGCCACGACCTCCGGCTGCCCCGTCAGCAGCCCCCGCAGGTCCCGGTCCACGTACGTCGGCCGGTGCCTCGGCTCGGCCCGCAGCAGCTGCGCCCCGTCCGTCACCCCGGTCAGCACCAGCAGCGAGTCCACCTCCCCGTTGAAAGCGCCCTCGATGTCCGTGTCCAGCCGGTCACCGACCACCAGCGGCCGCTCGGCCCCGGTCCGCAGCACCGTCTCCCGGTGCATCGGGGGCAGCGGCTTCCCCGCCACCTGCGGTTCGGCACCCGTGGCGATCCGGACGACCTCCACCGCGGCCCCGTTGCCGGGCCCGATCCCGCGCGCCCCCGGAATCGTCAGATCGGTGTTCGACGCGTACCACGGCACCCCGCGGTGGATCGCGTACGCGGCCTCCGCGAACCGCGACCACGGCAGGTCCGGGCCCCCGTACCCCTGGACCACCGCCGCGAGCCCCTCCTCGTCGGCGGAGTCCACCGGGACCAGCCCCCGCTCGCGCAGCGCGACCCGGAGCCCCTCCCCGCCGATCACCAGCACCTTCGACCCCGGCTCCACCTGCTCCGAGATCAGCCGGGCCACGGCCTGCGCCGAGGTGATCACCTCACCGGCCTCGGTCGGGATGCCCAGCTCGCTCAGGTGCTCGGCGACCGCCTCCGGGGTACGCAGCGCGTTGTTCGTGACGTACGCGAGGTGCATCCCGTCGGCCCGGGCCGACGCCAGCGACTGCGCCGCGTACGCGATCGCCTCGCCGCCCGCGTACACCACTCCGTCCAGGTCCAGCAGGGCCGTGTCGTACGCCTTGTGCAGGCTGCGCTCGCTGCCCGCCGGACTCGTCCTGATCTGCCGGGTCATCCTGTCGGCTCCCTGTCCGTTCGATCCTCGACCGGTCCGTGACCGATCCCGACTGCTTGTGCTGCGGTCTTGCTCACCCGATCATCCCGCATCGCGAGACGCGTCTTACCATGCACCAATGACCACATCTGGTACTGCGGACGACGGGCTGCGCCTGATCCCCTTCCACGGACTGCGCTATGACCCGGAGCGTGTCGGCAGCCTGGCCGCCGTCACCTCACCGCCGTACGACGTGGTGGTGCGCCCGGACGGCGTCGACCACTTGCAGTCCGCCGATCCGCACAACATCGTCCGCCTGATCCTGCCTCAGGCGGACACCCCCGCCGAGCGCAACGAACAGGCCGCACGCACCCTGCACGACTGGCTCCGCAACGGCATCCTCAGCGCCGACCCCGAGCCCGCCCTCTACGTCTACGAGCAGCGCAAGGGCGGCCTGCTGCAGCGCGGTGTGATCGGTGCCCTCGCCCTGTCGCAGCCCGACGCCGGCATCGTCCTCCCGCACGAGGACGTGATGCCGGACGTGGTCACCGACCGGGCCGGCCTGATGCGGGCGGCTTCGGCCAATCTGGAGCCCCTCCTGCTCACCTATCTCGGGGACGACACCGCAGCCGGCGCGGCCGAGGTCGTCGAGCGGACCGCGACAGGCACTCCGCTGCTCGCCACCACCACCGAGGACGGCTTCCGCCACCGGCTCTGGGCCATCACCGACCCCGCCGACCTGGCCGCCGTCACCGCCGACCTCGGGCACCGCCAGGCCCTCATCGCCGACGGACACCACCGCTGGGCGACGTACCTGCGCCTGCAGGAGGAGCACCAGTCCCCCACCGCATGGGACTTCGGGCTGGTCCTCCTCGTCGACACGGCCCGCTACCCGCTCCAGGTGCGCGCCATCCACCGGATGCTGCGCCGCACCCCGGTCGCGGACGCCCTGGCCGCCGTCGAGGGCAGCTTCCGGGTCCGCCCGGTCGAGGGCCCGCTGCCGCTCGCCCTGGAGGCCCTCGCCGACGCCGCGGAGCGCGGCAACGCCTTCCTCCTGACCGGCGACGGCACCTTCCACCTGGTCACCGACCCGGATCTGGACCTCCTGGAGCGCACCGTGCGCCGCGACCGTCCCGAGGCCTGGCGCCGGCTGGACGCGACCGTCCTGCACGCGACCCTGCTCGACGCGCTGTGGCAGATCCCCGACACCCCCGACCAGATCTCGTACATCCACGACGCCGCAGCCACCGTCGCCATGGCCGAGCGTCACGGCGGCACCGCGGTCCTGCTGCACCCCGTACGGGAGCAGGTCGTGCGGGACCTGGCCCGCCAGGGCGTCACGATGCCCCGCAAGTCCACGTCCTTCGGCCCGAAGCCGGCCACCGGCCTGGTCCTGCGCAGCCTGACCTGACCCGGCCCGGCCCGGCCGCGGATACGAAAAAGGGCGGCACCCCACCGGGGGTGCCGCCCTTTCTCAGTTCAGCAGGACCGCTGCTCAGGCCTTGTCACGGGCCTGGGCGTCGTCCTCGTCCTCGTCCTCGTCCTCGACGACGGCGATCTCGTCGGTGACGTCGACGTCGGCGTCCGCGTCGGACCGCTCCAGGGGCTCGTACTCGTCGTCGTCCTCGTCGTAGTACTCGGCCTGGTCGGACGCACGCTCGGCAGCAGCCACCTCGGCGGCGTCCTGCTCTTCGTCCTCGTCGTCCTCGTCGTCCTCGTCCTCGTCGACCCCGTCCGGCTCATCGCCGGCGAGCGCGTCGACGAACTCGACGCCGTCCAGCTCGGCGAGCCGGTCGGAGGCGTCCATCGAGCCGTCCTTGTCCGCCTCGACCGTCTTGGCGAACCACTCGCGCGCCTCGTCCTCACGGCCGGCCGCCAGCAGGGCGTCCGCGTAGGCGTACCGCAGGCGCGCGGTCCACGGCTGGATGGCGTTGGAGGCCAGCTCGGGGCTCTGCAGGGTCACGATGGCGGCGTCGAGCTGCCCCATGTCCCGGCGCGCACCGGCGGCGACCAGGCGCATCTCGACCTGGCCGGCCTTGTCCAGCTTCTGCACCTCGGGCTCGCCGGCCATGGCCAGCGCGCGCTCGGGGCGGCCGAGGCCGCGCTCGCAGTCGGCCATGACGGGCCACAGTTCGACGGAACCGGTCATGCGCTTGGCGGCGCGGAACTCCGCGAGCGCCTCGCTGTACTTCTGCGTGGCGTACGCGGCGAAGCCGGCGGCCTCGCGGACGGCAGCGACGCGGGAGGCCAGGCGCAGGGCGATGCGCGAGTACGCGTACGCCTGCTCCGGGTCCTCGTCGATCAGCCGGGCGACCATGACCAGGTTGCGGGAGACCTCCTCGGCCAGGCCCTTGGGCAGGCTCAGGAGCTCCTGGCGGACATCGGCGTCGATCTCCAGGCCGGTGACGTCCTCGTCGATCGGAAGCCGCTTGACCGGGTCCCGGTCGCGGTCCGCGCGGTAGTCGCGGTCGCCGCCACGGTCGTCGCGACCGCCACGGTAGCCACCGCGGTCGCCACCACGGTCATCACGACCGCGGAACCCGCCACGGTCGCCACCGCGGTCGTCACGGCGCGGGTACGACGGACGGTCGCCACCACGGTCATCGCGACCGCCACGGAAACCACCGCGGTCGTCATCACGACGCGGGTACGAGGGACGGCCACCACGGTCGTCATCGCGGCGCGGGTAGGACGGGCGGGTACCACGGTCGTCATCGCGGCGCGGGTACGAGGGGCGCTCGCCACGGTCGTCACGGCGGAAGCCACCACCACCGCCGCCGGAGGGGCGCTCACCGCGGTCGTCGCGGCGCGGGTACGACGGACGGTCGCCACCGCGGTCGTCGCGACGCGGGTACGAGGGACGGTCCTCGCGGCCGCGGAAGCCGCCGCCGGAGGGGCGCTCACCGCGGTCGTCGCGACGCGGGTACGACGGACGGTCGCCACCGCGGTCGTCGCGACGCGGGTACGAGGGACGGTCCTCGCGGCCGCGGAAGCCGCCGCCGGAGGGACGCTCGCCACGGTCGTCGCGGCGGAAGCCACCACCACCGCCGCCAGAGGGACGCTCACCACGGTCGTCGCGACGCGGGTACGACGGACGGTCGCCACCACGCTCATCACGGCCACCACGGAAACCACCGCGGTCGTCATCACGACGCGGGTACGAGGGGCGCTCGCCACGGTCGTCACGGCGGAAGCCACCACCACCGCCGCCGGAGGGGCGCTCACCGCGGTCGTCGCGGCGCGGGTACGACGGACGGTCGCCACCGCGGTCGTCGCGACGCGGGTACGAGGGACGGTCCTCGCGGCCGCGGAAGCCGCCGCCGGAGGGACGCTCGCCACGGTCGTCGCGGCGGAAGCCACCACCACCGCCGCCAGAGGGACGCTCACCACGGTCGTCGCGACGCGGGTACGACGGACGGTCGCCACCACGCTCATCACGGCCACCACGGAAACCACCGCGGTCGTCATCACGACGCGGGTACGAGGGGCGCTCGCCACGGTCGTCACGGCGGAAGCCACCACCACCGCCGCCGGAGGGGCGCTCACCACGGTCGTCACGGCGCGGGTACGACGGACGGTCGCCACCACGCTCATCACGACCGCCACGGAAACCACCGCGGTCGTCATCACGACGCGGGTACGAGGGACGGCCACCACGGTCGTCATCACGGCGCGGGTAGGACGGGCGGTCGCCACCGCGGTCATCGCGACGGAAGCCGCCGCCACCACCGGTGGCGGGACGCCCGCCGCGGTCGTCGCGACGCGGGTACGACGGACGGTCGCCACCGGTCGGCCGGCCACCGCGGTCGTCGCGGCGGAAGCCACCACGGTCACCGCCACGGTCGTCACGGCCCCCGCGGTAGCCGCCCCTGTCACCGCCGTCGTTGCGACGAGGCTCGCGCTCCGGACGATCGTCGGGAGAGTTGGACATGGGTGTGACTCCTGTCTTCGGGGTACCGCTAGTCATTCTCGCGCAACCAACCCATGGCCGCGCTTCGGCGTAAAGAGGTGAAAAACAAAAAGGACCCTTGGTCCAGCGTTGAACGCTGGACCAAGGGTCCTTTGAAAGATTGTTCGGCGGCGTCCTACTCTCCCACAGGGTCCCCCCTGCAGTACCATCGGCGCTGAAAGGCTTAGCTTCCGGGTTCGGAATGTAACCGGGCGTTTCCCTAACGCTATGACCACCGAAACCCTATCGGTTTCGAGCGAACAAGCACACTTTGTAGTTATGTTCTAGCTCTAGAAACCAGCAACTGTTCGTTGCTTCAGAACTAACACAGTGGACGCGAGCAACTGAGGACAAGCCCTCGGCCTATTAGTACCAGTCAGCTCCACCCGTTACCGGGCTTCCACATCTGGCCTATCAACCCAGTCGTCTACTGGGAGCCTTACCCTCTCAAGGAGGTGGGAATACTCATCTTGAAGCAGGCTTCCCGCTTAGATGCTTTCAGCGGTTATCCCTCCCGAACGTAGCCAACCAGCCATGCCCTTGGCAGGACAACTGGCACACCAGAGGTTCGTCCGTCCCGGTCCTCTCGTACTAGGGACAGCCCTTCTCAATATTCCTACGCGCACAGCGGATAGGGACCGAACTGTCTCACGACGTTCTAAACCCAGCTCGCGTACCGCTTTAATGGGCGAACAGCCCAACCCTTGGGACCGACTCCAGCCCCAGGATGCGACGAGCCGACATCGAGGTGCCAAACCATCCCGTCGATATGGACTCTTGGGGAAGATCAGCCTGTTATCCCCGGGGTACCTTTTATCCGTTGAGCGACGGCGCTTCCACAAGCCACCGCCGGATCACTAGTCCCGACTTTCGTCCCTGCTCGACCCGTCGGTCTCACAGTCAAGCTCCCTTGTGCACTTACACTCAACACCTGATTGCCAACCAGGCTGAGGGAACCTTTGGGCGCCTCCGTTACCCTTTGGGAGGCAACCGCCCCAGTTAAACTACCCATCAGACACTGTCCCTGATCCGGATCACGGACCGAGGTTAGACATCCAGCACGACCAGAGTGGTATTTCAACGGCGACTCCACAACCACTGGCGTGGCTGCTTCAAAGTCTCCCACCTATCCTACACAAGCCGAACCGAACACCAATATCAAACTGTAGTAAAGGTCCCGGGGTCTTTCCGTCCTGCTGCGCGAAACGAGCATCTTTACTCGTAGTGCAATTTCACCGGGCCTATGGTTGAGACAGTCGAGAAGTCGTTACGCCATTCGTGCAGGTCGGAACTTACCCGACAAGGAATTTCGCTACCTTAGGATGGTTATAGTTACCACCGCCGTTTACTGGCGCTTAAGTTCTCAGCTTCGCACACCCGAAAGTGCACTAACCGGTCCCCTTAACGTTCCAGCACCGGGCAGGCGTCAGTCCGTATACATCGCCTTACGGCTTCGCACGGACCTGTGTTTTTAGTAAACAGTCGCTTCTCGCTGGTCTCTGCGGCCACCCCCAGCTCACGGAGCAAGTCCGATCACCAGTGATGGCCCCCCTTCTCCCGAAGTTACGGGGGCATTTTGCCGAGTTCCTTAACCATAGTTCACCCGAACGCCTCGGTATTCTCTACCTGACCACCTGAGTCGGTTTAGGGTACGGGCCGCCATGAAACTCGCTAGAGGCTTTTCTCGACAGCATAGGATCATCCACTTCACCACAATCGGCTCGGCATCAGGTCTCAGCCTTAATGAGGGACGGATTTGCCTACCCCTCGGCCTACACCCTTACCCCGGGACAACCACCGCCCGGGCTGGACTACCTTCCTGCGTCACCCCATCGCTTACCTACTACAAGTCTGGTTCGTCGGCTCCACCACTTTCCTTTCCCCGAAGGGTCCGGAACGGCTTCACGGACTTAGCATCGCCTGATTCGATATTGGGCGTTTCAAAGCGGGTACCGGAATATCAACCGGTTGTCCATCGACTACGCCTGTCGGCCTCGCCTTAGGTCCCGACTTACCCTGGGCAGATCAGCTTGACCCAGGAACCCTTAGTCAATCGGCGCACACGTTTCTCACGTGTGTATCGCTACTCATGCCTGCATTCTCACTCGTGAACCGTCCACAACTAGCTTCCGCTGCTGCTTCACCCGGCACACGACGCTCCCCTACCCATCACAGCGGGCGTTGGCCCTATTGCTGCAATGACACGACTTCGGCGGTACGCTTGAGCCCCGCTACATTGTCGGCGCGGAATCACTTGACCAGTGAGCTATTACGCACTCTTTCAAGGGTGGCTGCTTCTAAGCCAACCTCCTGGTTGTCTCTGCGACTCCACATCCTTTCCCACTTAGCGTACGCTTAGGGGCCTTAGTCGATGCTCTGGGCTGTTTCCCTCTCGACCATGGAGCTTATCCCCCACAGTCTCACTGCCGTGCTCTCACTTACCGGCATTCGGAGTTTGGCTAAGGTCAGTAACCCGGTAGGGCCCATCGCCTATCCAGTGCTCTACCTCCGGCAAGAAACACACGACGCTGCACCTAAATGCATTTCGGGGAGAACCAGCTATCACGGAGTTTGATTGGCCTTTCACCCCTAACCACAGGTCATCCCCCAGGTTTTCAACCCTGGTGGGTTCGGTCCTCCACGAAGTCTTACCTCCGCTTCAACCTGCCCATGGCTAGATCACTCCGCTTCGGGTCTAGAGCGTGCAACTCAATCGCCCTATTCGGACTCGCTTTCGCTACGGCTTCCCCACACGGGTTAACCTCGCTACACACCGCTAACTCGCAGGCTCATTCTTCAAAAGGCACGCAGTCACGACTGTATGTGCAAGCACATACAGCGACGCTCCCACGGCTTGTAGGCACACGGTTTCAGGTACTATTTCACTCCGCTCCCGCGGTACTTTTCACCATTCCCTCACGGTACTATCCGCTATCGGTCACCAGGGAATATTTAGGCTTAGCGGGTGGTCCCGCCAGATTCACACGGGATTTCTCGGGCCCCGTGCTACTTGGGAGATTCTTAAGCAAGCCGCTGATGTTTCGTCTACGGGGGTCTTACCCTCTACGCCGGACCTTTCGCATGTCCTTCGACTACATCAACGGTTTCTGACTCGCCGACCGGCCGGCAGACCGATCAAAAGAATTCCCACAACCCCGCATGCGCAACCCCTGCCGGGTATCACACGCATACGGTTTGGCCTCATCCGGTTTCGCTCGCCACTACTCCCGGAATCACGGTTGTTTTCTCTTCCTGAGGGTACTGAGATGTTTCACTTCCCCTCGTTCCCTCCACACTGCCTATGTGTTCAGCAGTGGGTGACAGCCCATGACGACTGCCGGGTTTCCCCATTCGGACACCCCCGGATCAAAGCTCAGTTGGCAGCTCCCCGGGGCCTATCGCGGCCTCTCACGTCCTTCATCGGTTCCTGGTGCCAAGGCATCCACCGTGCGCCCTTAAAAACTTGGCCACAGATGCTCGCGTCCACTGTGTAGTTCTCAAACAACGACCAGCCACCCGTCACACACTCCCTAAGGAATGCTTTACCGGGGCCGGCACTGAAGACATGACCTTACGGCCGTACCTTCAGGACCCAACAACGTGCCAAGCACGATCCCCTCCACTTCACTGTGTTCCACGCCGAAGCAGTACTTACAGAGAGTTTTGGAAACCGTGCCAACTAATCAACGTTCCACCCATGAGCTGACCGTGCAGAACGTTTGTCTGCAATCGGTACTGTGCTCCTTAGAAAGGAGGTGATCCAGCCGCACCTTCCGGTACGGCTACCTTGTTACGACTTCGTCCCAATCGCCAGTCCCACCTTCGACAGCTCCCTCCCTTACGGGTTGGGCCACCGGCTTCGGGTGTTACCGACTTTCGTGACGTGACGGGCGGTGTGTACAAGGCCCGGGAACGTATTCACCGCAGCAATGCTGATCTGCGATTACTAGCAACTCCGACTTCATGGGGTCGAGTTGCAGACCCCAATCCGAACTGAGACCGGCTTTTTGAGATTCGCTCCACCTCACGGTATCGCAGCTCATTGTACCGGCCATTGTAGCACGTGTGCAGCCCAAGACATAAGGGGCATGATGACTTGACGTCGTCCCCACCTTCCTCCGAGTTGACCCCGGCGGTCTCCTGTGAGTCCCCATCACCCCGAAGGGCATGCTGGCAACACAGGACAAGGGTTGCGCTCGTTGCGGGACTTAACCCAACATCTCACGACACGAGCTGACGACAGCCATGCACCACCTGTATACCGACCACAAGGGGGGCACTATCTCTAATGCTTTCCGGTATATGTCAAGCCTTGGTAAGGTTCTTCGCGTTGCGTCGAATTAAGCCACATGCTCCGCTGCTTGTGCGGGCCCCCGTCAATTCCTTTGAGTTTTAGCCTTGCGGCCGTACTCCCCAGGCGGGGAACTTAATGCGTTAGCTGCGGCACCGACGACGTGGAATGTCGCCAACACCTAGTTCCCAACGTTTACGGCGTGGACTACCAGGGTATCTAATCCTGTTCGCTCCCCACGCTTTCGCTCCTCAGCGTCAGTAATGGCCCAGAGATCCGCCTTCGCCACCGGTGTTCCTCCTGATATCTGCGCATTTCACCGCTACACCAGGAATTCCGATCTCCCCTACCACACTCTAGCTAGCCCGTATCGAATGCAGACCCGAGGTTAAGCCTCGGGCTTTCACATCCGACGTGACAAGCCGCCTACGAGCTCTTTACGCCCAATAATTCCGGACAACGCTTGCGCCCTACGTATTACCGCGGCTGCTGGCACGTAGTTAGCCGGCGCTTCTTCTGCAGGTACCGTCACTTTCGCTTCTTCCCTGCTGAAAGAGGTTTACAACCCGAAGGCCGTCATCCCTCACGCGGCGTCGCTGCATCAGGCTTTCGCCCATTGTGCAATATTCCCCACTGCTGCCTCCCGTAGGAGTCTGGGCCGTGTCTCAGTCCCAGTGTGGCCGGTCGCCCTCTCAGGCCGGCTACCCGTCGTCGCCTTGGTGGGCCATTACCCCACCAACAAGCTGATAGGCCGCGGGCTCATCCTTCACCGCCGGAGCTTTTAACCCCCACCCATGCAGGCAGGAGTATTATCCGGTATTAGACCCCGTTTCCAGGGCTTGTCCCAGAGTGAAGGGCAGATTGCCCACGTGTTACTCACCCGTTCGCCACTAATCCACCCCGAAGGGCTTCATCGTTCGACTTGCATGTGTTAAGCACGCCGCCAGCGTTCGTCCTGAGCCAGGATCAAACTCTCCATGAATGTTTACCCGTAATCGGGTGCACACGCACTTAGAGCGGGACGATCATGTCGGAATATGACCGACCGTCCACTGCGTCCTCGCTGTGTTGTTGCCTGCCCCGAAAGACAGGACTTTTTCAAAGGAACCTCATCCACCGAAATGGACGGGGTATCAACTTCTGGCGTTGATTTTTGGCACGCTGTTGAGTTCTCAAGGAACGGACGCTTCCTTTGTACTCACCCTCTCGGGCTTTCCTCCGGGCTTTCGTTCTTCGTTTCCAACTCTACCAGATCATTTCCGCTGTCGTTTCCGACTTGGATTTGAATTCTGCGGCCGTTGGGGGCCTTTGCCTTTCGGCGTTCCACCACTTTAGCGCTTATCCCTTGCGACTCATAATCGAGCCACTGGATTCGAATTCGGGCATGCCGAAATCGACCCCGCCAGGGGTACGTCGTAGGTAGTGGGTTGGCCGCTCCGGGGTCTGCTGATGGCAGTGCCCCGTTCAAGCGGCTCGGGCTACGTTAGGCGTCCGCCAAGGGCGAGTCAAGTTGAACGGCGGCGTGGCGCGTGGGCGCGGTACGGGCTCACTGTCGGGTCACTCGTGATCCAGTAGCGGTAGGGATGGCCCGCGCCGGCGCCTCCGACTCCCGTGCGGGGACCGATGCTCACCAGGTCGGGTGTGGTGGCGGTGCCCTTCAAGAGTTCCAGCGGGGAACCGGGGCCGGCGCAGAGGTCGGTACCGTCCAGGGAGCGGTCGATCCCCAGGGCCGTGGCCAGGCGGGCCGGCCCTTTGGCCAGTTCTCGGTCGCTTCTGGCTGAAAGTCGACGTTTGCGAGCCAGGTCGGCACCTTCGGTGATCTCGCCCGCGCGCAGCAGGACCCCGCTCGCGTGGCCCGGCGGGCCGCACACCAGGTTGAGGCTGAACCACATGCCGTAGATGAAGTAGACGTACGCGTGTCCGGGCGGACCGAACATGGATGCGTTGCGTGCGGTGCGTCCCCTATAGGCGTGGGAGCCGGGGTCGGCCTCCCCCTCGTACGCCTCCACCTCCGTGATGCGGAGCTCCAGCGGGCCTTCCGGTGTACGGCGGACCAGGATGCGGCCGAGCAGGTCCGGGGCCACCGTGAGGACCGGCCGGTCGAAGAAGGACCGGGCCAGGGGCGTACGGTCGGGGCGCGCGCTCATCCGGTCGAGCGTAGTCGAACGCGCACATCTGCAACCGGGGCCTAAGGTTCCGCGTTTGTCAGGGTGTACTCGTAAGCGGTAGTCGCACGAGCCTTCAAGGGGAGTCAGAGCATGGGGTTCAAGAAGCTGTTCGCGGCGCTGGGTGCCGGCGGTGCTTCGGTGGACACGATCATCACCGAGCCGAACGTCGTGCCGGGCGGGATCGTCCAGGGTGAGGTCCGCATCCAGGGCGGTTCCGTGGAGCAGCAGATCGAGGGCCTGTCCATCGGCCTCCAGGCCCGGGTCGAGGTGGAGGGCGGCGACCAGGAGTACAAACAGGACATCGTCTTCACCAAGCAGCGTCTCGGTGGTGCCTTCCAGGTGCAGCCCGGCGCCCTGCACGTGGTGCCGTTCGGGCTGGAGATCCCGTGGGAGACGCCGATCACCCACTTCGGGGGTCAGCAGCTGCACGGGATGAACATCGGGGTCAGCACCGAGCTGGAGATCGCGCGTGCGGTGGACGCCGGCGACCTCGACCCGATCAACGTGCACCCGGTGCCGGCGCAGCAGGCGATCCTGGACGCGTTCCGTCAGCTCGGCTTCAGCTTCCGCAGCGCGGACATGGAGCGCGGGCACATCCGCGGGACGCGCCAGACGCTGCCGTTCTACCAGGAGATCGAGTTCCTCCCGCCGTCGCAGTACCGCGGGCTGAACCAGGTGGAGCTGACCTTCATCTCGGACGGCCGTGAGATGGACGTCGTGCTGGAGATGGACAAGAAGTCGGGGCTGTTCACCGAGGGCAGCGACACGTACCGCTGCTTCCAGGTGGGTCTGCAGTCGTACCAGGGGACCGACTGGGCTGCTTACCTCAACCAGTGGATCGCGTCCGTGGGTTCGCAGCGCAACTGGTTCTAGGCTCGGGCCGTACCCCTCACCCGATCCAGGAGGTTCAGCAGTGGCCGAGCAGAGCAGGGCGCCCCTTCCGCACGACTTCCACCCCCAGGTGCACGCGTTCTCCGTGGAGAGTGCCGATCTGGAACCCGGTGGTGAGCTGGGCGACGCCCAGGTCCTGCGGAGTGGGAACGTCTCGCCGCACCTGAAGTGGGAAGGGTTTCCGGAGGGGACCAAGAGCTTCGCCGTGACGTGCTTCGACCCGGATGCCCCGACGGGCAGCGGGTTCTGGCACTGGGTGCTCTTCGACCTGCCCGCTTCGGTCACCGAGCTGCCGGCCGGCGCGGGGAGCGGCACGTTCGACGGCCTGCCCGCCGGGGCCGTGCACGTAAGGAACGACTACGGCACGCAGGACTTCGGTGGTGCCGCTCCGCCGGCCGGGGAGCGGCACCGGTACGTGTTCACCGTGTACGCGGTGGACCAGGAGAAGCTGGGCCCCGGTGCGGACGTCTCGCCGGCGGTCGTCGGATTCAACCTGCGCTTCCACTCGTTGGGGCGGGCGCAGCTGATCGGTGAGTACGAGGCTCCCGCGAGCTGATCGTTCGCCGTGCGTTTGCCCGGTCCTGGTCTAAAGACGACCAGGACCGGGCATTTTTATTGCGTTGTCCCGCGTGGCGCGCGCGGCCAGAGTGGGTGCGGGCCCTGCCGCCAGGGTGGTCGCGGGCCTGCACACGGGAGGTGGGCGAGATGCGGGACACGCTGGTGCTGAATGCGAGCTTCGAGCCGCTGTCGACGGTGACGCTGAACCGGGCCGTGGTCCTGGTGCTCCAGGACAAGGCCGTCGTCGAACAGTCGCATCCCGAACTGCGTGTGCGTGGTGCCAGCTTGGATCTTCCGATGCCCCGGGTGATCAGGCTGTGCAGGTACGTACGGGTGCCGTTCCGAAGACATGCTCCCTGGTCACGGAGGGGGGTGCTGGTCCGGGACCAGCACCGTTGCGCGTACTGCGGGAAGCGCGCGACGACCGTGGACCACGTGCTGCCCCGGGCCCAGGGCGGTGGGGACACGTGGTTGAACACGGTGGCCTCCTGTGCCGAGGACAATCACCGCAAGGCGGCCCGGACTCCGGAGGAGGCGGGGATGCCGCTCCTCCGCAAGCCCTTCGTGCCGTCTCCGGCGGATGCCATGCTGCTGGCCCTGGGAGTGGGGGGCAGCGGTGCGCTCCCGGAGTGGCTGGAGCGTTCCGCCTCGTAGGGCCGTATGACCGCCGGTGTGCTGGGCGACGTATTTCCGCTACGTCGCTCAGCGCAGTAGGAGCTGGACGATCGCGATGACGCCGACGGCCACGATGACGGCGCGGAGCACGGTGGGCGACAGGCGGCGGCCGACCTTGGCGCCGATCTGGCCGCCGAGGGTGGAGCCGACGGCGATCAGGAGCACGGCCGTCCAGTCGAACTCGGCGACGAAGAGGAAGAAGACGGCCGCGATGCCGTTCACGAGGGCGGCGATGACGTTCTTGACGGCGTTGATGCGTTGCAGGTCCTCGTGGAGCAGCAGGCCCATCAGGCCGAGGTAGAGAACGCCCTGGGCGGCGCCGAAGTAGCCGCCGTAGGCGCTGGAGAGCAGCATTCCGGTCAGCAGGGCGGGGCCGCCGTCGGGGTGTCCGCCGTCTCCTCCTGCGGCTTCCTGGCGCTTGCGCAGGAGTGCGGCGAGCCGGGGCTGGAGGATGACGAGCACGAGGGCGAGTCCGATGAGGACGGGCACGATCGTGTCGAAGGAGTCCGACGGCAGGGTGAGGAGCAGGACGGCGCCCGCGAGTCCTCCGACGAGGGAGACGGCGCCGAGCCGGACGATGCGGCTGCGCTGGCCCTGGAGCTCCTTGCGGTAGCCGACGGCCCCGCTGATGGAACCGGGCACCAGGCCGAGGGTGTTGGACACGTTGGCGGTGACCGGCGGGAGCCCGGTGGCGAGCAGCACCGGGAAGGTGATGAGCGTGCCGGAGCCGACGATGGTGTTGATGGTGCCGGCGCCGATGCCGGCCGCGAACACCGCGAGCGATTCCCAGAGGGACATGGACATGGACATGGACGGGGCCATCCCCTTTGCATAGTGAGTCGCCTCCCCGCCATGAAGGTCGAGGGGCCTCACTGATCATGCAGTAGGGGATGCCGGTCCGGGGAGGGCGGGTGCTAGTCGATCGGGGGCTGTTCGCGCCGGTCCGTGCCGTTCGCCGCCTTGCCCGTGCCGTTGCCGTCGCCTCCGGCGGGCTTGCCGGTGTTCTGCGGGTTGAAGCCCGAACCGCCACCCATGGGGCCGAAGTTGCCCATGGCTCCAGAGAGGCCCTTGAGGGCGTCTCCGATCTCGCTGGGCACGATCCACAGCTTGTTGGCGTCGCCCTCGGCGATCTTCGGGAGCATCTGGAGGTACTGGTAGGCGAGGAGCTTCTGGTCCGCGTCTCCGGCGTGGATGGACTCGAAGACCGTACGGATGGCCTGGGCCTCGCCCTCGGCCCTCAGCGCGGCGGCCTTGGCCTCACCCTCGGCGCGCAGGATGGAGGACTGCTTCTCGCCCTCGGCGCGCAGGATCTCGGACTGCCGGACACCCTCGGCCTGGAGGATCGCGGCGCGCTTGTCGCGGTCGGCGCGCATCTGCTTCTCCATCGAGTCCTGGATGGAGGTCGGCGGCTCGATCGCCTTGAGCTCGACGCGGTTGACGCGGATGCCCCACTTGCCGGTGGCCTCGTCGAGGACGCCGCGCAGGGCGGCGTTGATCTCCTCGCGGGAGGTCAGGGTCCGTTCCAGGTCCATGCCGCCGATGATGTTGCGCAGGGTGGTGACGGTGAGCTGCTCGATGGCCTGGATGTAGCTGGCGACCTCGTACGTCGCGGCGCGCGCGTCGGTCACCTGGTAGTAGATGACCGTGTCGATGTTGACGACCAGGTTGTCCTGGGTGATGACCGGCTGCGGCGGGAACGGCACGACCTGCTCGCGCAGGTCGATGCGGTTGCGGATCGAGTCGATGAACGGGACGACGATGTTGAGGCCCGCGTTGAGGGTCCGCGTGTAGCGGCCGAAGCGTTCGACGATGGCGGCGCTGGCCTGCGGGATCACCTGGATCGTCTTGACCAGTGCGATGAAGACCAGAACCACCAGAATGATCAGGACGATGATGATCGGTTGCATGCGGTTCCCCGTGCCCTTCCGGCTGTCTGTGCTGCCCCGTTGAGCGGAGTCTCGCAGACCCCGGGGCCGCGGGTCGGCTGCTTAGCGCACAAGCTCACATCACGACCGCGGTGGCTCCGTCGATCTCCACGACGTCCACTTGCTGGCCCGGTTCGAAGCTGCTGTCCGCATCGAGGGTGCGTGCGGACCAGATCTCGCCGGCGAGTTTGATCCGGCCTCCGCTGCCGTCCACGCGTTCGAGGACGAGCGCGCTCCTGCCCTTCAACGCGTCGATTCCGGTGCGGTGTTGGGGCCGCTGCTCGCGGTGGTGGTTGGCGATCGAGCGGACGACGGCGATGAGCGCCACCGAGACGATCACGAAGGCCAGGACCTGGGCGACGACTCCCCCGCCGAACGCCGCTGTGACGGCGGCCGCGACCGCGCCGACGGCGAACATGCCGAACTCCGGCATCGCCGTCAGGACGAGCGGGATGCCCAGTCCGACCGCGCCGATGAGCCACCACAGCCACGCGTCGATGTTCACATGGTCATGGTAGGTCGGGCGGGCGCGGTCAGGACAGGGTGCGACGGTTCCCGTACCGGGAGTGCGGATGCCGGATCGGGGAGGCGCTCTAGCGGAGCGGGAGGCCCTGGGCGGTCCAGCGGTCGCTGTCGTTGCGCTCGACGACCAGGGGGAGGCCGAAGCAGAGCGACAGGTTGCGGGAGGTCAGTTCGAGGTCGATCGGACCCGCGGTGACGACCTTGCCCTGGCGGATCATCAGGACGTGGGTGAAGCCGGGGGCGATCTCCTCGACGTGGTGCGTGACCATCACCATGGACGGCGCGAGCGGGTCGCGGGCGAGGCGGCCGAGGCGGCGTACGAGGTCCTCGCGGCCGCCGAGGTCGAGGCCGGCGGCGGGCTCGTCGAGGAGGAGGAGCTCGGGGTCGGTCATCAGGGCGCGGGCGATCAGGGTGCGCTTGCGCTCGCCCTCGGAGAGGGTGCCGAACTTCCGGTCGAGGTATTCGGTCATGCCGAGGCGGTCGAGGAAGGCGCGGGCGCGCTGCTCGTCGATCTCCTCGTACTCCTCCTGCCAGGTCGCCGTCATGCCGTAGGCGGCGGTGAGGACGGTCTGCAGGACGGTCTGGCGCTTGGGGAGCTTGTCGGCGAGCGCGATGCCGGCGACGCCGATGCGCGGGCGCAGCTCGAAGACGTCGCTGCCGGGCTTGCCGAGGGTGCTGCCGAGGATGGTGGCGGCGCCCTTGGTGGGGAAGAGGTAGCTGGAGGCGAGGTTCAGCAGCGTGGTCTTGCCGGCGCCGTTGGGGCCGAGGATCACCCAGCGCTCCCCCTCCTTCACCGACCAGGAGACCTGGTCCACCAGAGCCCGGCCCTCGCGGACCACGGATACGTCCACCAGCTCCAGAACATCGCTCATGAGCGTGTTGTCTCCCCTTGCAGTCTCGGTTTCGTCTGTGCACCGGAAGGCGCAGCCCCAGGGGAAAACCTACGCCACTCGGCGAGGGGTCCGGGCGCCAGGTTGGCCGCGCGGCCCGATCCGGGTCGATCCGGGTCGATCCGTAAAGTGGGGGAATGCTTTTCGAACCACGTTCAGGGCGGTTGGCCGCCTGGGGGAACGCACTGCTGGCCGGACTGGTCTCGCCCGACGGGGCCGTGTTGTCGATCGTGGGCGAGGACGCCGTGCACCGGGTGGTGGGGCTGCCGGGCGAATCGGGTCCGGTGGGCCTGACGCTGGCGCTCGGGCGGCTGCGCGCGCTGGGGGTGACCGGGCTGCGGGTGGCGCTACCGGCGCCGGGGCATCCGCTGGGGCTGAGCGGGCCGGCGGAGTTCAATGCGCGGGCGCTGGATGCCGAGGAAGCGGTGGTCGCGGTGGGTGCGGCGCTGGGTCTGGTGCCGGAGGTGGTCGAGGCCGGGCCGGCGGGGGACGTGCACGTCTCGGTGACCTGGCACTGCCTGCCGGTGCGGGAGGCCCCGCCGGCGGACGTGCCGTCGCTGGGTGAGGCGGAGCGGGAGCTGGCGGAGGCGCTGCGCGATGCGACGGTGGTGCTGACGCGGCTGGACGTGGCGGGGTCGGGGCCGGTGGCGGAGGCCGCGCTGTCGGCGTACCGGGCGCGGGCGGATGCCGGGCGGGAAGTGCTGGCGCCGGGGTATCCGACGCGGGCGGTGCGGGTACTGGCGCTGGCGCAGCGGGTGGATCTGCTGGTGTCGCTGGCGTACGAGCACGGGCCGGGCGGTGCGGTGGCCGCCTCGGAGATGGCGGCGCGGGCGGAGGCGCTGCGTCCGGTGGAGCGGGTGGCGCGACGGGCGCTGGTCGCCGCGTACAACTCGGCCGTCGAGGAGCGCGAGCGGGGCTGAGGGCCGTCTTTCGCGGGCCGGACGCGGCTCGGCCCCGCTTCCCGGGGAGAGGTGGGGAAGCGGGGCCGGTCCCGGGGCGGGGGTCAGGCGTTGACGCCCGTGTTGCCCCAGGCGCCGTTCAGCAGGCCGATGACCGTGACGGCGTTGCCGACCACGTTGATCGGGACGTCGACGGGGACCTGGACCTGGTTTCCGGAGACGACGCCCGGCGAGCCCACGGCCTGGCCGTCCGCCGACGCACCGCCGTGCGCCGAGGAGACGCCGGCGCCCGCGGCAAGGAGGCCGCCCGCGATCATGGTGACGGCAGTGGCCTTCTTGATGTTCTTCACGTTCTTCGTCCTCCAGTGCGTCTGCCGCGGCCAGCCGCCGCGGCACGTCATGAAGAACGGTCATCTGACGAACGGGATGCGCCATGTGGGCGACATCCACCCGACCGTATGAATTTGTGATCGGAACTGGACAGTCCGATTCTGGTCGGGTTCAGTCCGTGATCCCGTGCCGGACCGCCCACAACGCCGCCTGGGTGCGGTCCGCGAGGTCCAGTTTCATCAAGATGTTCGAGACGTGCGTCTTGACCGTCTTCTCCGACAGCACGAGCGCGCGGGCGATCTCCCGGTTGGAGCGGCCGTCCGCGATGAGGGACAGCACCTCCCGTTCCCGTTCGGTCAGGGAGCCGCCCCGGCCCGACGAGGGCTGCCCGTCCTGCGAGAGCAGGGCCTGCGCCACCTCCGGCTGGAGCAGCACGTGGCCTGCGTGGACGGAGCGGATGGCTCCGGCCAGGGCCTCGGGGTCGATGTCCTTGTAGACGTATCCCGCGGCTCCGCCCCGCAGTGCCGGCACCACCGTCCGCTGTTCGGTGAAGCTCGTGACGATCAGTACCCGCGCGGGATGTGCCAGCGCGCGCAGTCTGCGCAGGGCCTCGATGCCGTCGGTGCCCGGCATCTTGATGTCCATGAGGATCACGTCGGGTCGCAGCTCCTCGGCCCGTGCCACGCCCTCCTCCCCGTCGGCGGCCTCCCCGACCACCTCGATGTCGTCCTGGACCTCCAGGAAGGTGCGCAGCCCGCGGCGGACCACCTGGTGGTCGTCCACGAGGAGCACGCGGATGGGTGCGTCAGCCACCGGGGACCTCCATCTCGATCGTGGTGCCCGCTGCGGGCTCCGAGTGCACGGTGAGGCGGCCGCCGACGCCGCTCGCCCGGTCCCCCATGGAGACCAGGCCGAGGTGGCGCCCGGCCGCGCGGATCGAGGAAGGGGAGAAGCCCCTTCCGTTGTCCGTGACGGTCAGGACTGCTCCCGCGGCCCGGCGGGCGAGGGTGACCTCGACGTGGTCGCCGCCGGAGTGCCGCAGGGCGTTGTGGAGGGCTTCCTGGGCAACCCTGAGCAGCGCCTCCTCCTGGGTCGCCGGGAGGGCCCGTATGCCGTCGCAGGTGAAGGTGACGTGCGCGGTGTGGGCGCGGTCGAGTACGTGGACCTGGTCGCGGAGGGTCGCGATCAGGCCGTCCTCGTCGAGACCCGCCGGGCGCAGCTCGGTCACGGCGGCGCGCAGTTCGTCGGCGGCCTCCGCGGCCAGGGCGGCGACCTGCTGGAGCTCGTCCTTGGCGCGGGCCGGGTCGCGGTCGACGAGCGCGGCGGCGGCCTGGGCGGTCAGGCGGAGCGAGAAGAGCTTCTGGGCGACGGCGTCGTGCAGCTCGTGGGCGAGGCGGGAGCGCTCCTCGGCGATGGTGAGCTCGCGGCTGCGCTCGTAGAGCCGGGCGTTGGTGAGGGCGATCGCCGCGTGCTGGGCGAGGAGCGCGAGGAGCTCCTCGTCCTCCTGCGTGAAGCCGCCGGGGCTGCGTTTGTTCGCGAGGAAGAGGGCGCCGAGGGTCTCTTCGCCGTCGCGGACGGGCTGGCCGAGGAAGTCGGACATTTCGGGGTGGGCGGCGGGCCAGCCCTCGAAGCGGGGGTCCTTGCGCACGTCGGCCAGCCGCTCGGGGCCGTCCTGGTGGAGCATCGCGGCGAGGATGCCGTGCTGGCGGGGCAGCGGGCCGATCCGGCGCCACTGCTCCTCGCTGATGCCGTCCACGACGAACTGGGCGAACCCGCCGTGGTCGTCCGGGACGCCCAGGGCCGCGTACTCGGCGTCGAGCAGCTCGCGGGCCGAGACGACGATCGTGCGCAGGACGTCGCGGACCTCCAGCCGGCGGCTCATGGCGAGCAGGGCGGTGCTGACGGCGGCGAGGCCGCTGCGGGGGCTGCCGAACCCGGGACTGGCTGTCATGAGGTCACCGTACTCGCGGCTCTGACCTGCGGGATCGGGCTCGGGCCCTAGGGCGGAGGGCCGGGCGTCCTCCTCCGTAGGGAGGGGGTCGCGGGGGCCGTGTCTGCCTTGAGCATGAGGGCGGGCGGGGGTTCGTGGTCCTCAGGTCGGAGAATTTCATTACAGAGTGCATTGCTACCGCAACACATGGCGAGACCGTTACGTGGCCGATGTGAGCCCGCGCATAGGACGCAGGTCACTTACGAAGTTGCCTAGTGGATAAATAAAGGGCGTGTCAGCACTGCTGCGCCTAGCGCCGAGCCCGGAATTCCGGGCTCCGTGACGTCCCGTGATCCACTAAGCAGGATCGTACGTCACACCTTTGCCAGGCGATTTTGCCGCCGCTAAGAATTGCTCCCGTCGCACAGCGCCGCGGATCCCGGATCCGAGCGGCGCTTTCCTGCGGCTCCCGCTATTCGAAGAGGTTGCTACGCATGTCCAAGACCAGCACCCCCGGCCACAGTCGTCGTCTGACGAAGGCGCACAAGATGTCCTTCGCCGCGTTCGCCACCATCGGCGCCGCCGCCCTGGCCGCCACCGTCGTCCCCGCCGGCACCGCCGACGCCGGTACGACCGTGACCGCCGCCCCCGTGGCGTGGACCCAGGCTGTCGAGGGTGTCCAGGCCAAGACCGTGCAGCACCTCACCGCCCAGACCAAGCTGGCCACCGACGCGGCGAAGGTCGAGGCCGCCGTGAAGGCCAAGGCCGCCGCCGTCGCGAAGGCGAAGGCCGACGCCGAGGCGAAGGCCAAGGCGAAGGCCAAGGCCGAGGCCAAGGCGAAGAAGGACCGCGAGGCGAAGGCTGCTGCCAGCCGTTCCGCCGTGCGCAAGCCGGTCTACGCGAACAACCTTGACGGCTGGATCAAGGAGTCGCTGTCGATCATGAAGGCGCACAAGATTCCGGGCACCTACAACGGCCTGTACAAGAACATCATGCGCGAGTCGAGCGGCAACCCGCGGGCGATCAACAACTGGGACATCAACGCCCAGAACGGCGTGCCCTCGAAGGGTCTGCTCCAGATCATCAAGCCGACGTTCCTCGCGTACCACGTCCCCGGCACCCCGCTGGACCAGTACCACCCGGTCGCCAACATCGTCGCGTCGGCCAACTACGCCGCCGCCCGTTACGGCTCGATCGACAACGTCAACAGCGCCTACTAAGGGCCATTGGCGGAGCAACCCCCCACGCGCCTCAGGGCGGCACCCGGTATCCGGGTGCCGCCCTGAGGCGTTGGTGCGGGGTGTTCGCCGGAGCGGGCCGACTAGTTGCGCATGACCTCCGGCTCGTGGCGGCGCAGCAGCTTCTCCACGGCGAAGCCGCAGGCCACGCCGATGAGCAGCAGGATCGTGATGTTCACGCCCCACTGTGCGATGGAGTGCTCCCAGAGCGGATCGGTGTTGGTCGGGTTCTGCTGGTCCCACGGCGGCATGAGCCTGCCGAGGTCGAGCGTGGTACCGGCGGCGGCGACCGCCCAGCGCGACGGCATCAGCCAGGCGAACTGCTCCAGGCCGGGCGAGTCGTAGACCTGGAAGAGGATGCCGGTGAACACGACCTGGACGATCGCGAACATCACGAGCAGCGGCATGGTCTTCTCGGCGGTCTTCACCAGCGAGGAGATCACGAGGCCGAACATCATCGAGGTGAAGCCGAGCGCGGTGACCGACAGGCAGAGCTCGACGGCCGGCGGCATGAGCAGGCCCTCGGTGGGCAGGTCGCGCGGGGTGAAGCCGATGGCGCAGATGACCGCGCCCTGGATGGCCGTGATGAAGCCGAGGACGATCACCTTCGACATGAGGTACGCCGACCGCGACAGGCCGGTGGCGCGCTCGCGCTCGTAGATGACCCGTTCCTTGATCAACTCACGGACCGAGTTCGCGGCGCCCGAGAAGCACATGCCGACGCACAGGATCAGCATGATCGTGCCGGCGTCGCCGTTGAACCGGGACGGCGGCTTCGGCGGCGCGAGGCCGAAGGTCGCGGGGATGACCGTGGAGACCACGCCCAGGACCGCGGGCAGGATCAGCATGAGGGCCATGAAGCCCTTGTCGGACGCGATCACCGAGACGTAGCGGCGGATCAGGGTCCACAGCTGATCGCCCCAGCCCTGCGCCTTCGGCGGCATCATCTGCTGCATCGGCGGCATCGCGACCTGCTGCGGCGCGACCGCGTCGAGGTCCGCGGCGTACAGCTGGTAGTGCTGCGAACCCTTCCAGCGGCCGGCCCAGTCGTAGTCGCGGTAGTTCTCGAAGGCCGAGAAGACGTCCGCCCACGTGGTGTAGCCGAAGAAGTTCAGCGCCTCGTCCGGCGGGCCGAAGTACGCGACCGACCCGCCCGGGGCCATGACCAGCAGCTTGTCGCAAAGGGACAGCTCGGCGACGGAGTGGGTGACGACCAGGACCGTGCGGCCGTCGTCGGCGAGGCCGCGCAGCAGCTGCATGACGTCGCGGTCCATGCCCGGGTCGAGGCCGGAGGTCGGCTCGTCCAGGAAGATCAGCGAGGGCTTGGTGAGGAGCTCCAGCGCCACGGACACGCGCTTGCGCTGACCACCGGAAAGCGCGGTGATCTTCTTGTCCTTGTGGATGTCGAGCTTGAGCTCGCGCAGGACCTCGCCGATGCGGGCAGCGCGCTCGGCCTCGGCGGTGTCGCCGGGGAAGCGGAGCTTGGCCGCGTACTTGAGGGCCGTGCTGACCTTCAGCTCCTTGTGCAGGATGTCGTCCTGCGGGACCAGGCCGATGCGCTGGCGGAGCTCCGCGAACTGCTTGTACAGGTTGCGGTTGTCGTAGAGGACGTCGCCCTCGTTGGCGGGCCGGTAACCGGTCAGCGCCTTGAGCAGCGTCGACTTTCCGGAGCCGGAGGGGCCGATGACGCCGATGAGCGACTTCTCCGGGACGCCGAAGGTGACGTCCTTGAGGATCTGCTTGCCGCCGTCGACCGTCACCGTGAGGTGGCGGGCCGAGAAGGAGACGTCACCGGTGTCGACGAACTCCTCAAGCCGGTCACCGACGATCCGGAACGTCGAGTGACCGACGCCGACGATGTCGTTCGGGCCGAGCAGCGCGGTGCCGGACTTGGCCAGCGGCTGGCCGTTGACGTAGGTGCCGTTGTGGCTGCCGAGGTCGTGGATCTCGAAGCGGCCGTTGGCGGAGCGGAACTCCGCGTGGTGGCGCGAGACCTGGAGGTCCGAGACGACGAGTTCGTTCTCCAGCGCACGGCCGATCCGCATGACGCGGCCGACGGCGATCTGGTGGAACGTCGTCGGGCTGCGGTCACCGCCGTAGGCGGGACCTGCGCCCTGCGCCGGGTGCGGCGCGGCGCCGCCGCCCTGCTGCTGCGGGAAGTGCGGCTGCTGCGGCTGCTGGTGGGCGGCGGGCTGCTGCGCCTGCTGCTGCCAGGCCTGCTGCTGCGGCTGCGCGGGCGCCTGGTACGCCGGGGCGGCCTGCTGGGCCGGGGCCTGGTAGGCGGGCGCCGGGGCCTGGTACGCCGGGGCCGCCTGCTGCGGTACGGCCTGCTGCGGCGCGGCGGCGGCACTCAGATTCAGCCGCGGGCCGTCGGTGGCGTTGCCCAGGTGGACCGGCGTGCCCGGCACGAGCTCCGCCTGCTGGACCCGCGCGCCGCGCACGTAGGTGCCGTTGGTGCTGCCGTGGTCCTCGATGCCCCAACCCCGGCCGTTCCAGGCGATGGTGGCATGCCGCCACGACACCCGGGCGTCATCGATCACCACGTCTCCCTGGGGGTCACGCCCCAGCGAGTACGACCTGGACGGATCGAGCGTCCAGGTCCTTCCATTCAATTCCAGTACGAGTTCCGGCACTCCAGCCCCACTTAAGTCCCCCGAGAATCCCCCTGACGCCAGGGAGTCCGACGTCAGGGAGTCTAGGGATGGCGAACATCCGGGGGAACTATTTCAGGCCCGCGGCCACATGTGGAATCGGGGCCTTCCCACGGCGTCTACGTCTGCCCGTTGACGGGGGTGAAAGTCACCCGGAGAGTGAGATACGGGACTTCTCGCCCTGGCCGGTTCCGTCCGGCGCCGTCCCGTCCCGCTCGGCAGGCATCGGGAGCACGCATGCGCCGCATTCGTTGGGGAGACGTGCTCGTCTCGGCGATCGCCGCCGCCGGTTGGGCCTTCGTCGCCATGGCTGGGGTCGCCGCCCTGGGGCTGCGGCTGCTCGGCGCCGACGGCTGGGGGTACCCCCGGACGGAATCCGGGGGAGGCTCCCTCGTAGCGATGACGGCCGCCGTGGTGGTCCTCGCGATCGGCGGCGCGGTCACCCCGTCGGGGGACGTGACGGTCCTCGGGACCACCGGGCCGGGGTCACCGACCTCACTGGCCGTCATGCCGCTCGGGGTCGGGCTGGCCGGGGCGCTGGTCCTGGCCCGGATCTTCCTGCGCTCGCTCCGGACCGGGGCGCCGCCCGGGGAACTCGCCGCCCGCGCGGCCGCGGTGGCGGCGCTGTTCGTCGCCGCGGCGGCCGGGCTGGCCCGGGCCGGGCGCGACGTGGTCACCCTGGAGGGGACGCGGCTGCCGAGGACCCCGCCGAAGGTGGTGGTCCCCGGGATCGGCGACATCGGCGGGGTGCTCCCGGACCGCCTCGGGGACCTGATCGACACCCGGCCCCGCGTGGGGTTCTCGGTGGAGTCCGGGCCGACGCTGCTGGGCGCGGCCGTGTGGGTGTCGGCCGTACTGGCATTGGCGCTGCTGGCTTCGCGGCGCGGACCGGCAGCGTTCGCGCGGCTGCGGCCCGCGGTGTCGGCGCTGGTGGTGGCGCTGCTGGGGGCGGTGGCGGCCGGGCTGGCGGCCGCGGTGTGGGCGGCTCTGGGGGACGAACACCCGCAGCGGGTGCTGGGCGCCGCACTGCTGGGGACGCCGAACGGGGCCTGGACGGGAATGCTGCTGGGGCTGTTCGTGCCGTTCGACGGCCGGGCCACGGGCACGCCGGGCCGACTCCTGCCGGATCCGCTGGACGATCTGCTGGGGGTGTCGGCGCGGGAGCCGGTGACGGTGTCCCGGCTCGCGGAGTACGACGGCCGGGTCTGGCTGCTGGTCGCCGGGGCGGGGCTGCTGCTGCTCGGCGCCGGTGTGCTGGCTGCCGTACGCACTCCCGGGCGCGGGATCCTGGAGTGCGCCGTGCGGCTGTCGGCGGTGACCGCGGTGGCGCTGGCGGTGCTGGTGCGTCTGACGGGGCTGTCGGTGGACGCCTCACTGTCGGTGCTCGGCGTCGATGCAGTGGACGCCGCGGTGCGGCTGTGGGGCGACACGCCCTACGCGCTGCTGCTCGGGGCGGCCTGGGGTGCGGTGGCGGGCGGTGCGGGGGCCCTGGCGGCCGGTGGGCGCCGTCCGCCGCTGCCGGTGCCGACGGCTGCGCCGGGCGGAGCCGGCCGAACGGCGGGCGCGGCGGGCGCGGGCGGCGCGGCTCCCGGTGCGCCGACGGCCCCGTACCGGCCCGCGCCGGGGCGGCCGTACCCGTACGCCCGACCGGCCCCCGCGCCGGAGCCGTACCCGGACGCCGAGCCGGACGGCTCCTGGGACGTCACCATCACCTGGCTGCCCCGGAAGCCCCGCGGACGCCCGGCCCCGCCCCACCGCCCGCCGTTCACCCCGCCCCCGCCGCCTCCCCCGCCTCCCCCGCCGCGACCGCCGAAGCCCCCGCAACCCCCCGGGCCCCCGGGCTGAGGCCGCCGATCCGCCGAGCCGGGGGCGGGCGAGGCCGGGCGGGGCGAGGCCGGGCGGGGCGGGGTCGGACATATCGAACACGGTCGGCCGCCGGCCCGCCCCCAGCGCCCCGACACCCGTTCTTCGGCCCCCGTTCATCCCCCCGCCACCCGCTGTGCCGTCCCCCGGACGCCCGCGCCGGGCAGCGGCGGCACGCGCTCCGCCGGAAAATGGTTCCGGCAGGTGGGACGGGGGTCCAAGCACGGAGGGCGGGAAGATACGGTGAGGGCACCATGAGCGCTTCGCAGACCTCCGACGTCCCCACCCTCCTCGTCAAGATCTTCGGCAAGGACCGTCCCGGGATCACCGCCGGGCTGTTCGACACCCTCGCCGCCTACTCCGTCGACGTCGTCGACATCGAGCAGGTCGTCACCCGTGGCCGCATCGTCCTGTGCGCCCTCGTCACCCAACCCACCGGCGGCGCCGAGGGCGAGCTGCGGGCCACCGTCCACAGCTGGGCCGAGTCGCTCAAGATGCAGGCCGAGATCCTCTCCGGCACCGGCGACAACCGGCCGCGCGGCAGCGGCCGTTCCCACGTCACCGTCCTCGGACACCCGCTCACCGCCGAGTCCACGGCCGCCATCGCCGCCCGCATCACCGCGACCGGCGGCAACATCGACCGCATCTTCCGGCTCGCCAAGTACCCGGTCACGGCCGTCGAGTTCGCCGTCTCCGGCTGCGAGACCGAGCCGCTGCGCACCGCCCTGGCCACCGCCGCCGCGCACATCGGCGTCGACGTGGCCGTCGTCTCGGCCGGCCTGCACCGCCGGGCCCAGCGCCTGGTCGTCATGGACGTGGACTCGACCCTGATCCAGGACGAGGTCATCGAGCTGTTCGCGGCACACGCCGGCTGCGAAGCCGAGGTCGCCGAGGTGACCGAGCGGGCCATGCGCGGCGAGCTGGACTTCGAGCAGTCGCTGCACGCCCGCGTGAAGCTGCTGGCCGGGCTGGACGCCTCCGTCGTGGACAAGGTCCGCTCCGAAGTGCGGCTCACCCCGGGCGCCCGGACCCTGATCCGCACCCTCAAGCAGCTCGGCTACCAGGTGGGTGTGGTCTCCGGCGGGTTCACGCAGGTGACGGACGACCTGCAGGAACGGCTGGGCCTGGACTTCGCCTCGGCCAACACCCTTGAGATCGTCGACGGCAAGCTGACCGGCCGGGTCACCGGCGAGATCGTGGACCGGGCGGGCAAGGCCCGGCTGCTGCGCCGCTTCGCGGCCGAGGCCGGCGTACCGCTGGCCCAGACGGTGGCGATCGGCGACGGCGCCAACGACCTGGACATGCTGAACGCGGCCGGGCTGGGCGTGGCCTTCAACGCCAAGCCGGTGGTCCGCGAGGCCGCGCACACGGCGGTGAACGTGCCGTTCCTGGACGCGGTGCTGTACCTGCTCGGGGTCACCCGGGAAGAGGTCGAGGCCGCGGGCCTGACCTGAGGCGCCCGCGGACGAGGACGGGCCCCGGCGGATCGACCGCGCCGGGGCCCGTCCTCGTACCTGCGTCGTGCCTCGTACCTGCGTCGCGGCGACGTACGCCCGCTCAGTGGTCCTTGGGCGTCCAGTAGTCCAGCAGGGTGCCCACCCCGTGCTCCACGGACTTCCAGGAGCCGGTGAAGGAGACGACGGCGAAGGCCGCGGTCGGGAACCCGGTCTGGGTCATACGGGCCAGGGTGTCGCCCTCCGCGCGTCCCGAGAGGGCGTCGGCGAGGGCGTGCATGCCCGGGTTGTGGCCGATGACGAGGAGGTCCTTGACCTCGTCGGACGTCTCGTTCAGGAGGGCGATGAGCTGGCCCAGCGAGGCGTCGTACAGCCGTTCCTCGTACGAGGTCCGCGGCCGGTGCGGCATCTCCTGGACGGCGAGCTTCCAGGTCTCACGGGTGCGGGCGGCGGTGGAGCAGAGGGCCAGGTCGAAGGTGATGCCGGTCTCGGCCAGCTTCAGCCCGGCGGCCGGTGCGTCCTTGCGGCCCCGTTCCGCCAGCGGGCGGTCGTGGTCGGCCACCTGCGGCCAGTCGGCCTTGGCGTGCCGGAGGAGGACGATCCTGCGGGGTGTGTCGGCGCTCATGGCTCCCAGCTTCGCACGAATCGGGCCATGGAGCGCAGGGTGTTGGGGCGCTCGGCGGCGCGTGCGGGGCGGCCCCCGGCGCGCATCGGCCCGTGCGCGCTCGGGGGCCCGCGCAGGTGCCCGGTCAGCCGACGACGCGCAGGATCTGTTCGGTGACCTGGAGGATGGCGGTGGCCTCTCCGGTGGCGGCATGGGCCTCGCCGGAGCCGGCGAGCAGCATCAGCAGGAGGCCGAAGGCGAGCGCGGGAAGGGCCAGCGCCCACCAGTGCAGCCGGGCGCTCGCGCCGTGCTGTCGGGGACCGGGGCCGCGGACGTGCGGGGATGTCATGGGGGCCGACATGGCCGCCTCCGTGGGTGCGGGGTGGGACTGGCTCGCTCTCTTCGAATCTATGGATCCGAAGACGCGCTGCCCATCCGGGGCACACCCCAGTCGACCCTGAACCTGACCCCCTAGGGGTTGGGGGGTTATCCCCACCCGGGGGCCGCCGTCAGGGGGAGACGACGGTCGCGATGACGGAGATGATCACGGTCACGACGAGCATCGCGCCCAGCACCATGCCGAGCTTCTTGTGACTGTTCTGCGGGTTCGGTTCGAGTACGGGCGACATGCCGCTCAGTCTCGCATGCCGCATTCGTCCTCGATCGTGCGGTCCCGGCCGGCCAGGACGCCCAGCACGATCTGCGGGACCAGTAGGCCCGTCATGACGGTCAGGGGCAGGTCCCAGCCGCCACTGTGCTGGTAGAGCGCGCCGACGAGGAGCGGCCCGGGGATGGAGATCAGGTAGCCGACGCTCTGCGCGAAGGCGGACAGCTTGACGACACCGGCCGGCGACTTGGCGCGCAGCCCGATCATCGTGATGACGAGGGGGAACGCGCAGTTGGAGACGCCGAGCAGGAGGGCCCAGGCCCAGGCTCCGGCGGCGGGGGCGAAGTGGAGGCCGCTGTATCCGACGACGCCGAAGACGCCGAGGGTGACGGCGATGGCCCCCTGGTTCCGCATCCGTCCGGCCAGGTTGGGGATGACGAAGGCGAGCGGTACGCCCATGACCATGGTGACGGCGAGCAGGATGCCGGCGGTGCCGGCGGAGACCCCGGCGTCGCGGAAGATCTGCGGGAGCCAGCCCATGGTGATGTACGCGCCGGTGGCTTGCAGACCGAAGTAGCAGGCCAGGGCCCAGGCGGTACGGCTGCGGACGATCTTCGGACCCTCGTCGGCCCGTACGTCCGCGGCGGGCCCGGAGGCGGCCCGCCTCTCCCGCCGGACGGCCGCCGTGACGGGCAGCCAGGGCAGTACGGCGGCCACCGCCAGCACGGCCCAGACCAGCAGGCCCGTGCGCCAGCTGCCGCCGAGGGCGGAGGTCATGGGGACGGTCACGGCGGCGGCGAGCGAGGTGCCGATGGCCAGGGCCATGGAGTACAGGCCCGTCATGGTGCCCACGCGGTCCGGGAACCAGCGCTTGACGATGACCGGGAGCAGCACGTTGGTCAGGGCTATGCCCGCCAGGGACAGGGCGCTGGCGGCGAGGAACCCGACGGCGTTGTCGGTGAAGGGCCGGATCAGCAGGCCGGCCGCGACGGCGACCATGCCGGCGCAGACGACGGCGGCGGGGCCGAAGCGGCGGGAGAGCCGGGGTGCGGTGACGCCGAAGACGGCGAAGCAGAGCGCGGGGACGGAGGTGATCAGTCCGGCGACGGTGCCGCTCATGCCGAGACCCGTGCGGACCTCCTCGAAGAGGGCGCCGAGGCTGGTGATGGCGGGCCGCAGGTTGAGGGCGGCCAGCACGATGCCGACGATGAGGACCGGGCCGAGCCAGGTGGGCTGCGGTCGCGGGTTCGCGGGGGTGGTGGAGCGGGGCTGGGCGGGTACCGTGCGCGCGGCCAGGGGCCGGTTCAGGGTGCGGATGTCTTCGTCGGGCATAGCGCCATCATAGAATCATAGGATGATTGACTGTCACCCCCTAGGCTGAACCCCGAGAGGACCCCGCCCGCATGCCGTTGACCTCACCCCGGCGCTCCGCGCTCGTCGACCAGGTGATCGCCCAGCTCAGGAACCAGATCACGTCCGGCGAATGGCCGGTCGGATCCCGCATCCCCACGGAGCCGGAACTGGTCGAGCTGCTGGGCGTCGCCCGCAACACCGTGCGGGAGGCCGTCCGGGCCCTCGCGCACAACGGGCTCCTGGACATCCGGCAGGGCTCCGGGACGTACGTCATCGCCACCAGCGAGCTGGCCGGCGTGATGCACCGCCGCTTCGCGGGCGCCGACCCGCGGCACATCGCGGAGCTCCGCTCGACGCTGGAGTCCTCCGCGGCCCGACTGGCGGCCGAGCGGCGCACCGAGCGGGACCTGGTCCAGCTGGACGCGCTGCTGGCGCGGCGCGAGGAGGCCTGGGAGAGCGGGGACGCGGAGCGGTTCGTGGCCGCGGACGTGGCGCTGCACATGGCGGTGGTGGCCGCCTCGCACAACGAGGTGCTGATCGAGCTCTACGCGGACCTCGGCGACCTGGTGGCCGACTGGCTGCGCACGGACGTGGGCACGGAGCTGGATCCGGCGGCGCACCTGGACCACGCACGGCTGATCGAGGCGGTCCGGCGCGGGGACGGGGACGCGGCGGCCTCGGAGGCTGCGGGCTACCCGTTCGCGTGCCTGGGCAAGAAGTAGTGCGCGACAGGAGGCGGCGGCGCGGCAGGACACGGCGGCGCGCCGTCCGGCGACCGGGAGGTGCGGCCGTCCCGGTCACGGCCGTTGGTGGGTGACCCAGGCCGAGCGGACCTCCTTCCAGCAGCGGCTGGTGAGCTCGATCCGTCCGGCCGGCCCGACGGCGGTCGCGGCGCTGTCCGCGTCCACGTCCCACCAGCGGTCGCATTCCACGTGCAGGCGCAGGAGGTCGGTCTCCGGATAGGCGTTGTGGCAGGTGGCCGTCACCTGCGAGCCCTCGATCACGGTGTCGCAGTCGGCGCCGAACAGCTCCGCTCCGGCCGGCGGGGCGGTCCGTACGGGCGGCTCGGCGGAGATCTCGTCGAGGTCCACGACGGCCCGGTCCGGGGCCCGGTCCGGGGCCTGTTCCACGGCTTGGTCCGCGGCCTGTTCCACGACGGCGGGGGCCACCGCCTCGGGCCCGGGCACCGGTTCGCCCCCGTCGGGCTGCGCGACGGCCCCCGGGACCAGGAACCCCGTCAGGACCACCGAGGTGACCAGCAGCGATACCGCTCGGCTCCGCCTCGCGCGCACTCCTGCACCTCCGCCCCGCACGCGCCGGGAAGATCCCGACTCGGCCAGTTTGCAGGCATCCGTCCAGGTTTTCGACTCGGGAAGATCCGGTCGGAGGGCGAAAATCTGATCGAGCGAGCCGCCGGGATCCCCGCCCCCACGGGCACGTACGGCGGCGGCCGCGCCCCCCGGGAGGGAGACGCGGCCGCCGCCGTACGGACGTACGCGTGTGCGCTCAGGCACCCATCGCGTGCAGGCCGCCGTCCACGTGGACGATCTCGCCGGTGGTCTTCGGGAACCAGTCCGACAGCAGGGCCACGACGCCCCGGCCGGTCGGCTCCGGGTCGCTCATGTCCCACTCCAGCATGGAGCGGTGGTTCCAGGTGTCCGCCAGGTCCGAGAAGCCCGGGATGGACTTCGCGGCCATCGAGCCGAGCGGCCCGGCCGAGACCAGGTTGCAGCGGATGTTCTCCTTGCCCAGGTCGCGGGCGAGGTAGCGGCTGGTGGCCTCCAGGGCGGCCTTGGCCGGGCCCATCCAGTCGTACTGCGGCCAGGCGAACTGCGCGTCGAAGGTGAGGCCGACGATGGCCGCGCCCTCCGCCGGGAACAGCGGCTTGCACGCCATGGTCAGCGACTTCAGCGAGAACGCCGAGACGTGCATGGCGGTCGCGACCGACTCGAACGGGGTGTTCAGGAAGTTGCCGCCGAGGGCGTCCTGCGGGGCGAAGCCGATCGAGTGCACGACGCCGTCGAGGCCGCCGAGCTCGTCGCGGACGAGGCCCTCCAGGCGGGCCAGGTGCTCGTCGTTGGTGACGTCGAGCTCGATCACCTTGACCGGCTTGGGCAGCTTCTTGGCGATGCGCTCGGTCAGCGACGGGCGCGGCCACGCGGTGAGGATGACCTCGGCGCCCTGCTCCTGAGCCAGCTTTGCGGCGTGGAAGGCGATGGACGACTCCATCAGCACCCCGGTGATGAGGATGCGCTTGCCGTCGAGAATTCCGCTCATGGTGATCAGTGACCCATGCCCAATCCGCCGTCAACGGGAATGACGGCTCCTGTGATGTACGCGGCGTCGTCGGACGCCAGGAAGCTCACGGCTGCCGCGATCTCCTCGGGCTGCGCGTAGCGGCCCAGGGGCACCTGGCCGACGATGCCCGCGCGCTGCTCGTCGGTGAGCACCTTCGTCATGTCGGTGTCCACGAAACCGGGGGCCACGACGTTGAAGGTGATGTTGCGCGAGCCGAGCTCACGGGCGAGCGAGCGGGCGAAGCCGACCAGCGCCGCCTTGGAGGCGGCGTAGTTGGCCTGTCCGGCCGAACCCAGCAGGCCGACGACCGAGGAGATCAGGACGACGCGGCCCTTCTTGGCACGGAGCATGCCACGGTTCGCGCGCTTGACCACCCGGAACGTGCCGGTGAGGTTGGTGTCGACGACGGACGCGAAGTCCTCCTCGGACATGCGCATGAGCAGCGTGTCCTTGGTGATGCCGGCGTTGGCCACCAGCACCTCGACCGCTCCGTGCGCGTCCTCGATCTCCTTGTAGGCCTGCTCCACCTGCTCCGAGTCGGTGATGTCGCAGCGGACCGCCAGGACGCCGAGCGCGGTGAGCTCCTGCGGCGGCTCACCCGACCGGTACGTGATCGCGACCTTGTCGCCGGCCTGCGCGAAGGCTCGGGCGATGGCGAGGCCGATGCCCCGGTTTCCTCCGGTGACGAGAACCGAGCGGCTCAACGGATCACCCTTTCGACTAGCGGTCTGAGTAACCAAAAACCTATAGGCCAGGTACCCCGTGCGCAGAATCGATCTCCCACAGGGCCTTGCGACGGGCTCTGTCGAGTCCCTACAGAAAGATGTAGGCACAAGCGCCCCGAGCGCGACATGATCGAGGCGACCGGCCCCGACCCCGGGAGGACTTCGTGCCCCATTCCATCGACGCGGCCTTCACCGCGCTGCCCTTGCGGGCGCTCGCCGACGCGGCGCTCGCCCGGGCCCGCGCGCTGGGCTCCGACCATGCCGACTTCCGGCTCGAACGGATCCGCAGCGCCTCCTGGCGACTCCGGGACGCCAAGCCGTCCGGCAGTTCCGACACCACCGACCTCGGGTACGCGGTCCGGGTGGTGCACGGGGGCAGCTGGGGGTTCGCCTCCGGTGTGGACCTGACCATGGACGGTGCCGCCAAGGTGGCCTCGCAGGCCGTGGCCATGGCCAAGCTGTCCGCCCAGGTCATCAAGGCCGCCGGTTCGAACGAGCGGGTCGAGCTCGCCGACGAGCCGGTGCACGCCGACAAGACGTGGATCTCCGCGTACGAGGTGAACCCGTTCGAGGTCCCGGACGCGGAGAAGGCGGCCCTGCTCGCCGACTGGAGCTCCCGCCTGCTGGCCGCCGACGGGGTCGCGCACGTCGACGCCTCGCTGCTCGCCGTCCACGAGAACAAGTTCTACGCCGACACCGCGGGCACCGTGACCACGCAGCAGCGCGTGCGGATCCACCCGCAGCTGACCGCGGTGGCCGTGGACGCCACCACCGGCGAGTTCGACTCGATGCGCACCATCGCCCCGCCGGCCGGCCGCGGCTGGGAGTACCTGACCGGCACCGGTTGGGACTGGAACACCGAGCTGGAGCAGATCCCCGGGCTGCTCGCCGAGAAGATGCGGGCGCCGAGCGTCGAGGCCGGGCGCTACGACCTGGTCGTGGACCCGTCCAACCTGTGGCTCACCATCCACGAGTCCATCGGTCACGCCACCGAGCTCGACCGGGCGCTGGGCTACGAGGCCGCGTACGCGGGGACCTCCTTCGCCACCTTCGACCAGCTCGGCAAGCTCAAGTACGGCTCCCCGGTCATGAACGTGACCGGCGACCGCACCGCCGAGCACGGGCTCGCCACCATCGGCTTCGACGACGAGGGCGTCCAGGCGCAGAGCTGGGACCTCGTCAAGGACGGCACCCTGGTCGGCTACCAGCTCGACCGGCGGATCGCGAAGCTCACCGACCTCGGCCGCTCCAACGGCTGCGCCTTCGCCGACTCCCCCGGGCACGTGCCCGTCCAGCGGATGGCGAACGTCTCGCTCCGGCCGGATCCGGGCGGGCTGTCCACCGAGGACCTGATCGGCGGGGTGGAGCGCGGCATCTACGTCGTCGGCGACCGCTCCTGGTCGATCGACATGCAGCGCTACAACTTCCAGTTCACCGGGCAGCGGTTCTTCCGGATCGAGAACGGCAGGCTGGCCGGGCAGCTGCGCGACGTCGCCTACCAGGCCACGACCACCGACTTCTGGGGCTCCATGGAGAAGGTCGGCGGCCCGCAGACGTACGTGCTGGGCGGCGCCTTCAACTGCGGCAAGGCCCAGCCGGGGCAGGTCGCGGCGGTCTCGCACGGCTGCCCGTCCGCGCTGTTCCGCGACGTGAACATCTTGAACACCACGCAGGAGGCCGGCCGATGAGCACGCTTTCGAACGGACGCAGCAAGCCCCACGAGATCGTCGAGCGGGCGCTGGAGCTGTCCACCGCCGACGGCTGCGTCGTCATCGCCGACGAGGAGTCGACGGCCAACCTGCGCTGGGCGGGCAACGCGCTCACCACCAACGGCGTGACCCGCGGCCGGACCCTGACGGTCATCGCCACGGTCGACGGCAAGGAGGGCACGGCCTCGGGGGTCGTATCGCGCTCCGCCGTCACCGCGGACGACCTGGAGCCGCTGGTCCGCGCCGCCGAGGCCGCCGCGCGGAGCGCCGGCCCCGCGGAGGACGCCCGGCCGCTGGTCACCGGGACGCCGTCCTCGCCCGACTTCGCGGACGCCCCGGCCGAGACCTCCTCGGCCGTGTTCGCGGACTTCGCCCCGGCCCTCGGCGAGGCCTTCGCCCGGGCCCGTGCGGGCGGCCGGGAGCTGTACGGCTTCGCCAACCACGAGCTGGTCTCCACGTACGTCGGCACCTCGACGGGCCTGCGGCTGCGTCACGACCAGCCGAACGGCACCCTGGAGCTCAACGCCAAGTCCCCCGACCGGCAGCGCTCGGCCTGGACCGGCCGCTCCACCCGGGACTTCAAGGACGTGGACCCGACCGTGCTGGACGCCGAGCTCGCGGTACGACTGGGCTGGGCGGAGCGGAAGATCGACCTGCCCGCGGGCCGGTACGAGACCCTGCTGCCCCCGACGGCGGTCGCCGACCTGTTGATCTACCAGATGTGGTCCGCGTCGGCCCGGGACGCGGTCGAGGGCCGCACGGTGTTCTCCAAGCCCGGCGGCGGCACCCGGCTCGGCGAGAAGCTGTCCGAGCTGCCGCTGACCCTGCGCAGCGACCCGAACGCGCCGGGCCTGGAGTCCGCTCCGTTCGTGATCGCGCACAGCTCGGGCGACGATGCCTCGGTCTTCGACAACGGCCTGCCGGTCCCGGCGACGGAGTGGCTGCGCGAGGGCGAACTGGCACGGCTGACCACGACCCGGCACAGCGCGGCCATGACCGGCATGCCGGTCTCGCCGGGCTTCGGGAACCTGATCCTGGAGGGCGGCGGCGACAAGTCGCTGGAGGAGATGGTGGCCGACACCGAGCGGGGTCTGCTGCTGACCTGCCTCTGGTACATCCGCGAGGTGGACCCGGCGACGCTGCTGCTGACGGGGCTGACCCGGGACGGCGTCTACCTGGTGGAGAACGGCCAGGTCGTCGGCGAGGTGAACAACTTCCGGTTCAACGAATCGCCGGTGGACCTGCTGTCGCGGGCCGTGGAGGCGGGCCGGACCGAAAAGACCCTGCCGCGCGAGTGGAGCGACTGGTTCACCCGGGCCGCGATGCCCGCTCTGCGGATCCCGGACTTCAACATGAGCTCGGTCAGCAGGGGCGTCTGATCCACCTAGACTGGTCATCGGGCGTGACGCAATCATCATCTGAAGGAGTCGAGAGACCTTGACGGACATCGTCGACGAGCTGAAGTGGCGTGGGCTCTTCGCCCAGTCCACCGACGAAGAAGCGCTGCGCAAGGCCTTCGCGGACGGTCCGGTCACCTTCTATTGCGGCTTCGACCCGACGGCGGCGTCCCTGCACGTGGGACACCTGGTACAGGTGCTGACCGTACGGCGGCTCCAGCAGGCCGGACACCGGCCGCTGGCGCTGGTCGGCGGGGCCACCGGTCAGATCGGCGACCCGCGGCCGACCGCCGAGCGAACGCTGAACGACCCGGAGACCGTAGCCAACTGGGTGGGCCGGCTGCGGTCCCAGATCGAGCCGTACCTGTCCTTCGAGGGCGAGAACGCGGCCGTCATGGTGAACAACCTGGACTGGACGGCGGGCATGTCCGCCATCGAGTTCCTGCGGGACATCGGCAAGCACTTCCGCGTCAACAAGATGCTGACGAAGGACTCGGTCGCCAAGCGCCTGGAGTCCGACCAGGGCATCAGCTACACCGAGTTCAGCTACCAGCTGCTCCAGGGCATGGACTTCCTGGAGCTGTACCGGCGCTACGGCTGCACCCTCCAGCAGGGCGGGTCCGACCAGTGGGGCAACCTCACGGCCGGCCTCGACCTGATCCACCGCCTGGAGCCGCACGCCGAGGTGCACGCGCTGGCGACCCCGCTGATGGTCAAGGCCGACGGCACCAAGTTCGGCAAGACCGAGGGCGGGGCCGTCTGGCTGGACCCGGAGATGACCACCCCGTACGCCTTCTACCAGTTCTGGCTGAACGTGGACGACCGGGACATCTCCACCTACATGCGGATCCTGTCCTTCAAGTCCCGCACGGAGCTGGAAGAGCTGGAGGCGCAGACCGCGGAGCGTCCGCAGGCGCGCGCCGCCCAGCGGGCGCTGGCGGAGGAGCTGACCACCCTGGTGCACGGCGCCGACCAGTGCGCCGCCGTGATCGCGGCGTCGAAGGCGCTGTTCGGCCAGGGCGAGCTCGCGGACTTGGACGAGGCCACGCTGGCCGCCGCCCTGTCCGAGCTGCCGCGCGCCGAGGTCACCGAGCTCGGCCTGGTGGTGGACCTGCTCGCGGAGACCGGGCTGGTGGCGAGCAAGTCGGCCGGTCGCCGGACGGTGAAGGAGGGCGGCGCCTACGTGAACAACGTGAAGGTCACCGCCGAGGACGCGGTCCCCGCCAAGGAGGAGCTGCTGCACGGGCGCTGGCTGGTGCTGCGCCGCGGCAAGAAGAACCTGGCGGCGGTCGAGGTCACGGGCGCCTGAGGGCCACGGCCGACGGCTTGACGGCTGAGCGCGGCGGAGGGGCCGGTGCGGACGGATGTCCGGCCGGCCCCTCCGTCATGCCGCCCTCAGATCGTCTGCTTCTTCCCGCCCCGCAGCGACATGTAGATCATCTCGCCGAGGCCCACGATCAGGACGGCTCCGGCGAGCTCCAGCAGGTGCCGGGTCCAGTCGATGCCCTTGGTGTCCCCGACGCCGATCCAGTGCGCGACGGCGTTGCCGAGGATCGCACCGACGATGCCGAAGAGGGTGGTCAGCCAGAGGGGCTGGTGCTGTTTGCCCGGCAGGATCGCCCGGGCTATGAGGCCCAGCACGAAACCGACGATGATCGCCCACAACCATTGCATGTCGAGCCTCCTCGTGGCGCGTTGTGCGCATGTGGGCCCAGTTTCGACCCGTACGGCCTACTGCGCATTTCGGACGCCCCCGTTCGGGGGACACCCCCTCTCCTCGTCACGGAACGGGCGGCGTACGGTGGAGAGGTCCGGACCGGGGAGCGTCCGGCAGGCGAATCGGGCGGTGGAGCGTGGAGCGGAAGAAGCGGAACGGAGCCGAGGTCTTCCGGATCACCGGAGCCCGGATGGGCCTCGACGAGGACGTGCGGGGACGCCAGCGCCGGTACGTCATCTCGATGGCGATCAGGACGCTGTCGGTGGTGGCGACGGTGGTCCTGTGGAACGTGGAACGTCACGTGGCGATCGTGACGCTCATCGCGGGCGCGCTGCTACCGTACGTGGCCGTGGTCATCGCCAACGCGGGGCGCGAATCGACCCCCTCACTGCCCTCGCACTTCATCCCCTCACCTGTGCGTCCGGCACTGAACACGGGAAACCTCAAGAAAACCTCAGATCAATCATGAAGTTCCGGTGCACTGCACCGGGTCCTGCGTGACATACTGCCTACGCGCTCCGCATCCCCCGTCGGAGCGACGGACCGACGCCGGGCAGCTCCCCCCGTGGCTGCCCGGCGTCGCCTTTCCGTGGCAGGGGTTTGTAGGGTTGAGGCGTGAACTCCCCTGACTCCCCCGATGCTCCCGACGCCGCTCGTTCCCCCGGGTCCGCCGAGGCGCCCGCCTGCTCGGCGAAGGGCTGCCGCGATGCGGCCGTCTGGGTCCTTGTGTGGAACAACCCGAAGCTGCACGCGCCGGAGCGCCGCAAGACCTGGCTGGCGTGCGAGGAGCACCGCGAACACCTGTCCCAGTTCCTGGGGGTCCGCGGCTTCCTCAAGGACGTCGTGAAGCTGGACGAATGGGTCCAGCCGGAGGGCTCGGAGCGCCGCTAGGCGCCGGAGCGGCGGTCGCCGATCGGCCGTCAGCCGCCGATCGCGGACATCGGGCGGTCGGGCTGGAGGAAGGACGGGTCGTCGAGTCCGGACCCGGCCTTCTTGCCCCACATCGCCACCTTCCACAGGCGGGCGATCTCCTCGTCCGGAGCGCCGGAGCGCAGGGCTCCGCGCAGGTCCGACTCCTCGGTGGCGAACAGGCAGGTACGGACCTGGCCGTCCGCGGTGAGCCGGGTGCGGTCGCAGGCGCCGCAGAAGGGTCTGGTGACCGAGGCGATCACGCCGACGGTGGCCGGGCCGTCGTCGACCAGCCAGCGCTCCGCCGGGGCGGATCCGCGTTCTTCGGCGCCTTCCTCGGCGAGCGTGAAGCGGGTGCGCAGCGACGCGAGGATGTCCCCGGCGGTGATCATGCCGTCGCGCTTCCAGCCGTGCTGGGCATCGAGCGGCATCTGCTCGATGAAGCGAAGTTCGTACTCGTTCTCGACGGCCCAGGCGAGCAGGTCGGGGGCCTCGTCGTCGTTCAGGCCCGGCATCAGGACGGCGTTGACCTTGACGGGGGTCAGGCCGGCCTCGCGGGCCGCGGCCATGCCGTCGATGACGTCGTGGTGCCGGTCGCGCCGGGTGAGGGTCTTGAAGACCTCGGGCCGCAGCGTGTCCAACGAAACGTTTACCCGGTCCAGGCCCGCGGCCTTGAGCGCCTGTGCGGTGCGCTTGAGGCCTATGCCGTTGGTGGTCAGGGACATCTTGGGGCGGGGCTCCAAGGCCGCGCACTGTTCGACGATCCCGACCAGGCCGGGGCGCAGCAGCGGCTCCCCGCCGGTGAAGCGGACTTCGGTGATGCCCAGCTGTGTGACGGCGATGCGGATCAGCCGGACGATCTCCTCGTCACTCAGCAGATCCGATTTCCCGAGCCACTGCAGGCCCTCCTCGGGCATGCAGTACGTACAGCGCAGATTGCACCGGTCGGTGAGCGAGACGCGCAGGTCAGTGGCCACGCGGCCGTAGGTGTCGAGAAGCATTTCGGGCCCCCTCCCCAGTCCGGTCCATAGAGGTTTGCGCCACTTTGAATAAATGCCTGGCGCTGTATTCGAGCCTACGCGACGGCCGTGACTCCTCGGGATGCCCAAATGAACGAGACACGGCGTGGCCGCGTCGTAGAGAAGTACGACGCGGCCACGTTCCGTGTGTGGAGTATTTCAGTGCGCGCCCGTTCCCGTGAGGGAGCGGACCTCAAGTTCCGCGAACTTCTTGGGGTCGGCCTCCTCCTTGGACAGGAGGGTTCCCAGCCAGCCCAGCAGGAAGCCGAGCGGGATCGAGACGATGCCCGGGTTCTCCAGGGGGAACCAGTAGAAGTCGGCGTCCTTGAACATCGAGGTGGGCTTTCCGGAGACGACCGGGGAGAACAGCACCAGGACGACCGCGGAGACGAGGCCTCCGTAGATGGACCACAGTGCGCCCCGGGTGGTGAAGCGCTTCCAGAAGAGGCTGTAGAGGATCGTCGGCAGGTTCGCGGAGGCGGCGACCGCGAAGGCGAGGGCGACGAGCCCGGCGACGTTGAGGTCGCGGGCCAGGGCGCCGAGGCCGATGGCGACGGCGCCGATCACGACGGTGGACCAGCGGGCCGCCCGGACCTCCTCCTTCTCGGTGGCATTGCCCTTGCGGATCACGTTGACGTACAGGTCGTGGGCGAAGGACGACGACGAGGCGAGGGTGAGCCCGGCCACCACCGCGAGGATGGTGGCGAACGCGACCGCGGAGATCACGGCGAGCAGGACCGCGCCGCCCGTGGAGCCGGCTCCGCCGCCGACCTCCTGGGCGAGCAGCGGGGCGGCGGTGTTGCCGGCCTTGTTGGAGGCGAGGATGTCGGTCCGCTTGAGCAGGGCGGCGGCGCCGAAGCCGAGGGCGATGGTCATCAGGTAGAAGGCGCCGATGATGCCGATGGCCCAGTTCACGGACTTGCGGGCGGCCTTGGCCGTGGGCACCGTGTAGAAGCGGATCAGGATGTGCGGCAGGCCGGCGGTGCCGAGGACCAGTGCGATGCCGAGCGAGATGAAGTCCAGCTTGGTCGTCGAGTCCTTGCCGTACTTGAGGCCGGGCTCCAGGAACTTGGCGCCCTGGCCGCTGTTCTCGGCCGCCTTGCCCAGCAGGTCGGAGATGTTGAAGTTGAACTTCAACAGCACCAGGAAGGTGATGAGCAGGGTGCCCGCGATGAGCAGGACCGCCTTGATCATCTGGACCCAGGTGGTGCCCTTCATGCCGCCGATGGTGACGTAGAGGATCATCAGCACGCCGACCAGCGCGACGACGGCGACCTTGCCGCCGTCGCTCGTGATGCCGAGGAGCAGCGAGACGAGCACGCCGGCGCCCGCCATCTGGGCGAGCAGATAGAAGATCGAGACCACGATGGTGGAGGTGCCGGCGGCGGTACGGACGGGCCGCTGGCGCATCCGGAACGCGAGGACGTCGCCCATCGTGTAGCGGCCGGAGTTGCGCAGCGGCTCGGCGACGAGCAGCAGGGCGACCAGCCAGGCCACGAGGAAGCCGATGGAGTAGAGGAAGCCGTCGTACCCGAAGAGCGCGATGGCGCCGGCGATGCCGAGGAAGGACGCGGCGGACATGTAGTCGCCGGAGATGGCCAGGCCGTTCTGGAAGCCGGTGAACTGGCGGCCGCCCGCGTAGAAGTCGGCGGCGTCCTTGGTCTGGCGGCCGGCCCAGATCGTGATGACGAGGGTGGCGACGACGAACAGCCCGAACAGGGTCATGATCAGCGGCCGGTGCTCGGTGGCCCCGGCGGCGAAGTCCGCCGCGAGGGGGAGCGCGAGGGTGTCGCTCATTCGCCGGCCTCCATCCGCGCCTTGATCGCCGCGGCCTTGGGGTCGAGCTTCGCGGCGGCGTGCCGGGAGTACAGGTACGCGATGAGGAAGGTCGTCGCGAACTGGGCGAGGCCGAACACGAGGGCGACGTTGACGTTGCCGAAGAGCTTGGTCCCCATGAACCCGCCGGCGTAGTTGGACAGCAGGACGTAGAGCAGGTACCAGGCGATGAAGGCCACGGTGAGAGGGAAGGCGAAGGAGCGGTAGGAAGTGCGCAGTTCGGCGAATTCGGCGCTCTGCTGGACGCTTTCGAACTCTTCGGCCGTGGGGCTCGCCGCGGGCGTTACCGCGCTGCCGTGCGGCGGCGCTGCTTCGGTGGTCACGGGGGGCTCTCCTTGTGACGCGGGTGCGGTGGGGACGACGGACAAAACAACCTCCGTGTGGGGGGGGACGGTGGCGCTGATCCCCCCTTGTCAACGGCACGTACGGCGCGTCGGGACGGTTCAACACCCGCTGATACTTGGGAAATTGATTTGTCGAACTGATGGCGGAGTGGCGAACGGCGGCACTAGGTTCACCTGTCATGAACCCGTCGTCCTGCGCGACCGCGCGCGGACGGCTTCTTTCACGGATGATGTGGAGAACCCATGGCTCATCTGGGATCCGGTCGCCGGCGTATCGCCGTACCGATCGGCCTGGCGCTCACCGCCTCGCTCGCCTTCCTGCCCTCGGTCGCGGCCTCCGCCGCCCCGCTGGGCAACACGGCGGGTACGGCGACCGCGGCGAAGCCCGACACCACGGGCCCGAAGCTCTCGTACGTCGCGAACCTGAACACGTACGCCACGGTCAAGGCCGCGAAGAAGGCCGTCGAGCGGGCCGGCGGAACGGTGGTGACGTCCTACGAGCAGATCGGGGTCGTCGTCGCACACTCCCAGAACCCGGACTTCGCCAAGCAGCTGCGCGCGCAGCGCGGCCTTTTCGTGTCGGTCGGCGCCACCCGGACGGCCCCCCTCCAGCCGGTGCAGACCACCGAGGAGGGCACGACGCAGAAGCTGAGCGCGGCGGACGCCGCCAAGGCGGCGGCAGCCGCCGCGGACGGTCAGGAGCCGCTGGAGCCCAACCAGTGGGACCTGCGGGCGATCAAGGCCGATCAGGCGCACAAGATCAACGATGGCAGCCCGGACGTCACCGTGGGCGTCATCGACACGGGTGTCGACGACACCCACCCGGACCTCGCGGCGAACTTCTCCAAGGGCCAGTCGGCGAACTGCGTCGGCGGTGTCGCGGACACCACCGACGGCGCGTGGCGCCCGTACCCCGACGGCAGCGACCACGGCACGCACGTCGCCGGGACCATCGCGGCCGCGCGCAACGGCATCGGCATCTCGGGCGTCGCCCCGGGCGTGAAGGTCGCCGCCATCAAGGTCAGCGAGCCGGGCACCAGCCTGTTCTTCACCGAGGCGGTCGTCTGCGGCTTCATGTTCGCCGCCGAGAAGGGGATCGAGGTGACCAACAACAGCTACTACGTCGACCCCTGGCTCTACAACTGCAAGGCGGACGACGACCAGAAGGCGCTGGTGGAGGCCCTCGGCCGGGCGACCAAGTACGCCGAGCGCAAGGGCGTCCTCAGCGTGGCCTCTGCCGGGAACTCGAACCACGACCTGGCGTCGAACGCGATAGTCGACGACACGAGCCCGGACGACGGCACCCCGGTCCCGCGCACGATCGACCCGCACGTCTGCCTGGACATTCCCACCCAGCTCCCGGGTGTGGTCACGGTGAGCGCGACCGGTGACCAGGGCATCAGGTCGTACTACTCCAGCTTCGGCCTGGGCGTCGTCGACGTCGCCGCCCCCGGCGGCGACAAGTGGCAGATTCCGGCCACCCCGGACGCCAACGGTCGTGTGCTGTCCACCCTGCCGGGCGGCGGCTACGGCTACAAGCAGGGCACTTCGATGGCCGGACCGCACGTGGCGGGCGTGGCGGCGCTGCTCAAGAGCGCCCACCCGCAGGCCACGCCCTCGCAGCTCCAGGCCATGCTGAAGGCCCAGGCCACGAAGGCGGCCTGCCCGGAGAAGCTGTACGACGCCACGGGCGCGCTGGTCGACGCCACCACCTGCCAGAGCAAGTGGGGCCAGACCGGCTACTACGGCTACGGCGTGGTGGACGCGCTGAAGGCCGTGAAGTAGCGGCTCGAACGGGAGGGGCCGGCCCGGGGGAACTTCCCCGGGCCGGCCCCTCCGCCCGTTCCGGGCCGTCAGGGCTTGATGAGCACCTTCAGCGCGCTGCGGTCGTCCATCGCACGGTAGCCGTCCGGGACCTCGTCCAGGGACACGGCGCGGTCGAAGACGGGCGCCGGGTCGATCGCGCCGCTCAGCACGTCCGCCAGCAGCTCCGGGATGTACGCGCGCACCGGGGCGACGCCGCCGCGCAGGGTGATGTTGCGGTCGAACATGACGCCGAGGTCGAGGCCCGTGCCGCTGCCGTGCGGAACGCCGACGTAGCCGATGGCCCCGCCGTCGCGGGTGATGTTCACGGCGGTGCGCATGGACTGCTCGGTGCCGACGGCCTCGATGACCGCGTGGGCGCCCTGGCCGCCGGTGAGCTCGCGGACGGCGGCCTCGGCGGCCTCGCCGCGCTCGGCGACGACGTCGGTGGCCCCGAAGAGCTTGGCGATGTCCGTACGGACGGTGTGCCGACCCAGTGCGATGATCCGCTCGGCGCCGAGGCGCTTGGCGGCGAGGACCCCGCACAGGCCGACCGCGCCGTCGCCGACGACGGCCACGGTGGAGCCCTTGCGGACGCCTGCGCCCAGGGCGGCGTGGTGCCCGGTGCCCATGACGTCGGACAGTGCGAGCAGGCCGGTCAGCAGGTGGTCGTCGGAGACGGCGTCCGCGGGCAGCTTCACGAGGGTGCCGTCGGCGTGCGGGACACGGACGGCCTCGCCCTGCCCGCCGTCGTGGCCGACCGAGCCCCAGAAGCCGCCGTCCACGCAAGAGGTGTGCAGGCCCTCGGAGCAGTAGTCGCAGGTGCCGTCGGACCACATGAAGGGGGCGACGACGAGATCGCCGGCTTTGAGGCCGGACACGGACGGGCCGGTCTCCTCGACGATGCCGAGGAACTCGTGGCCGATGCGCTGGCCGGGCTGGCGCTCGGCCTCGCCGCGGTAGGCCCACAGGTCGCTGCCGCAGATGCAGGCGCGCAGCACGCGGACGACGGCGTCCTCGGGGCGCTGGATCGCAGCGTCGGGCACCTCCTCCACGCGGATGTCGTGCGGGGCGTGGATGACGGTGGCTCGCATGGTCGTGCAGCCCTCCGGATCAGGTAGTTCAGTCTTGTAGGACTGTCCTACCGTACGCCTGCGCCGGGGCGAGAGCCCCGGTGGCCAGCAGGTACTGGGCGGCGACGTAGGTGGCCATGATCCAGAAGTCGGGGCGGGGCAGCTGCGGCCAGTCGGCGACGCCGGTGGCGATCAGCGTGTCGGAGAGCAGGAACAGCGCCCCGCCGAGGCCGGCGCGCAGGCCGAGGGCGCTGGAGCGGTAGGCCATGGCGGTGAGCAGCAGGCTGTACCCGGCGACCGGGATGCGCAGACCGGCTGGCAGGTCGCCCCAGAGCAGCGCGACGGTCCCCAGGAGGGCGACGGCGTACGCGCCCCCGAGCGCGGGATGCGTACCGCGCCGACCGAAGAGCACGAGGTAGCAGACGTGCCCGGCGGCGAAGGATCCCATGCCGACGAGGAAGGCGGGCTCGGCGTCGAAGAGCAGCGCCAGGTCCCCGCCCCATCCGAACAGCAGGGCGGCGATCAGCAGCCCGGGAGCCCGCCGGGTGACCACGTGGGCGACGAGCAGCGGCATCAGCAGCGGCTTGGCGATGACGTGCCCGAGGTGCCAGCCGGCCAGCAGCGAGCCGAGGTCGACGACGGTCGCGGCGGCGAAGGCGGCGAGCAGGATCCGGCCGGCCGCCCCGTCGGCGGCTGCCGCCGCGGGGCGCGCCCAGGAGGGCGTACGGGAGTCGGTGTCGCTCACGCGGCGTGCTCCGGGGCGGTCGCGGGCTCGGCGGCGGGGGCGCTGCGCGCTGTGGTCCCGGCGGCGGGGGCGGGTACGGGTGCTGGTGCGGGCTGCCAGCCGGGGCCGCGGAAGACGCGGCCCGCCCGCTCGCGCCAGCTGCGGGCGGCGCGGACGTCGCGGGCGATGGCGGCGTACTCGTGCGTGGCCACGCGCAGCGGGTTGTGGGTGTTGATGTTCTTGGTGAGCCCGTAGACGGGCTTGTCGGTCTCCCCGACCCAGGAGCCGAACATCCGGTCCCAGATGATCAGGATGCCGCCAAAGTTGCGGTCCAGGTAGCCGCCCTGGGAGGCGTGGTGGACGCGGTGGTGCGAGGGGGTGTTGAAGACGTACTCGTAGGCGCGCGGCAGCTTTCCGATGCGCTCGGTGTGGACCCAGAACTGGTAGAGGAGGTTCAGGCCGTAGCAGAACGGGATCGCGGCCGGGTGCACGCCGAGGGCGACCATCGGCAGGTAGAACCACCAGGTGGTCGCGCTGGTCCAGGGCTGGCGCAGGGCGGTGGTGAGGTTGAACCGACGGCTGCTGTGGTGGACCACGTGACAGGCCCACAGGATGCGGATGACGTGGTGGAGCCGGTGCTGCCAGTAGTAGAGGAAGTCCTGGAGGAGCAGCATCAGCAGGGCGGTCCACCACAGGAACGGGACCCGCAGCGGGGTCAGTTCGTAGACCGCCGTGAAGACGGCGACGACCGGGATCTTCCAGAGCAGGTCGAAGCCGATGCTGCCGAGCCCCATGGCGACGCTCGTGACCGCGTCCTTGGTGTCGTAGCCGGCGGCGTCCTCGTCGGGATGGAGCCGGTAGCTCACCACCTCGATGACGGTGAGCAGCACGAAGGCAGGTATGGACCACAGCACGACATCGGGCAGGTTCGGCATGCCCGCACCATAGAGCGGGTTCGGGGGCGCCGCTAGGGGTTGTTACCGATCGGTATCCATCGGTGTTACCCCGGGTTCGCGAGATGATGTCCGGGTCAAGGGGAGGGCGGGGGATGACGGGCTTCGAGACGGTTCTCTTAAAGGTGGCGGGGACGGCGGCGGGAGCGCTGGTGAAGTCCCTACTGGGCCGCGCACCGGGCGCGGGACTGGCCGCCGACCCGGTGCATCCGGCGGCCCGCTGGCAGCGCCCGGAGGAACTGGGCGGGCCGGAGGTCCGCCGGCTGGCCCACGTACTGGCCGCGCGCCTGGGCGAGGCAACGGGCCGCTTGCCGGAGCACGAACGCCTGGCGGTGGTCGACGCGGTGGGCGACGCGTTCGCCGCACTGGGGACGCTGGACGCGGAGGCCCTCTTCGCGGCGGACCTGGACCCGGCGGCCCTGGCCGCGATGCTGGCGCCGCCGCGCGGCGCGGCCCTGAGCGAGGCGGCCGAGTCCGTCTACCGCGACCTGGTCGCCCTGTGCTGCGCGCACGCCGTGGAGTACACGACGACGCTGCCGGGCTTCGGGGCGCGCGCGGAGGTGGAGCTGATCCGCCGCACCGGCGAGCTGACGCGCGTCGTGGAGCGGATGGGGCGGCGCGAGGACGGCGCGGCCCACGCGTTCGAGGAGCGGTACGCGCGCTACGTCGCCGATACCCACGGCCGCCTCCAGCTGTTCGGCCTGACCTTCAGCCAGGCCCGTGCGGAGTGGCCGCTGGACCTGGCGTACATCAGCCTGGCGGTGAGCGGCGAGCAGCTGCTGGAGGAGCCCGGCCGCCACTCGGCCATGAAGACCGAGCTGGCCTTGAGCGCCTCCGAGCGCGTCCTGCTGCGCGGCCCGGCGGGTTCGGGCAAGAGCACCCTGGTGCAGTGGCTGGCCCTGAACGCGGCGAGGCGGAGCTTCAAGGCCGGCCTGCACCACTGGAACACCCTCGTCCCCTTCGTCCTACGGCTGCGCTCGTTCAACTCGCCCGAGGGCCTGCCGATGCCGCAGGACTGGCTGCGCGCCTCGGGGGTGCCGCTGCGCGCGCCGGACGGCTGGGTCGAGAACCTGCTGTCCCAAGGGCGGGCGCTCGTCCTGGTCGACGGGGTCGACGAAGTGCCGTCCAAGTTCCGCAGCCGCACGGAGGAGTGGCTCAGATCCCTGCTCGCGGCCTATCCCCGGGCCCGTTACGTGGTGACCACCCGGCCGTCGGCGGTCCCGGAGGACTGGCTGACCGCGCAGGGCTTCTCCCTCCTGTCCCTGCTGCCGATGGAGCGCGCCGACGTGAGCGCGTTCATCACGCACTGGCACGACTCCGCCCGCGCGGAGTGCGGCTCCGAGGAGGAGCGGGACAGCCTGGAGCGGTACGAGAAGTCGCTCATCCAGTCCGTCGGCTCCCGCCGGGACCTCGGATGGCTGGCCTCGAACCCCCTCATGTGCGCCTTGCTGTGCGCCCTGAACCGGGACCGCCACATGCACCTGCCCCGGGCCCGTAAGGAGCTGTACGACGCCGCCTTGGACATGCTCCTGGTGCGCCGGGACACCGAACGGGACATATCAGGCGTCGAGGGCGTGTACCTCAGTAGGGACGAGCAGACCCTGCTGCTCCAGCGGCTCGCGTACTGGCTCATCCGCAACGGCCAGGTGGAGGCGTCCTGCACGGAGGCGCAGGAGATGGTCGGCGAGTGGCTCGCTGCCATGCCCCAGGTGCGGGCGCAGGCAGGAGTCGAGCAGGTGTTCCGGCACCTGCTGATCCGCAGCGGGCTGCTCCGCGAACCGGTACCGGGGTCGGTCCACTTCGTGCACCGGACCTTCCAGGACTACCTGGGCGCCAAAGCGGCCGTGGAAGCACGGGACTTCGGCGTGCTGGTGGGCAACGCCCACGAGGACGCGTGGGAGGACGTGGTCCGCATGGCCGTCGGGCACGCCCGCCCCGATGAGCGTGCGCGCCTGCTCCGGCAGCTGCTGCGGCGGGCCGACAAGGTCAAGCGGGACCAGAGCCGGCTGGTCCTGCTGGCCGCGGCCTGCCTGGAGCACGCCCCGGAGCTGGACCCCGCGGTCTGGCACGAGGTGGAGGCGCGTACGGCGCACCTGCTGCCGCCGCACTCGGTGGGGCAGGCCGAGGAGCTGGCCAAGGCGGGCGAACTGGTCCTGGAACTCCTGCCGGGCCCGGCGGGCCTGGACGAGCAGCAGGCCGCCGCCGTCATCCGCACGGCCGCACTGGTCGGCGGCGAGCGGGCGCTCCAGGTCATCGCCGGCTTCCGCAGGGACGACCGCTACGACGTGGTCCACGAACTGTCCGACTCCTGGGGGCGGTTCCCCAACGACGCGTACGCGGACGCGGTCCTGGCCGATGCCCCCGTGCGCGTCGGGCACCTGCACGTCCGCACGCCGGAGCAGCTGTCCGTGCTCGGCCGGATGCCCCACGTCCAACGGGTCCACCTCACGTGGAACGGCGCCATCCCGACGGATATCTCCGGGCGGCGGGACCTGGAGTGGCTGGTCATCCACCGCAATCCGGCGCTGACCGATCTCGCACCGCTGGCTGGACACCCGAAGCTCCGGCACCTCGGCGTACTGGACTGCCCGGAGGTCACGGGCATCGAGGCGGTCGCCGAGCTGGCGGCGGCGGACAGCCTCGCCTTCGGCTACCTCCGGGAGGGGCTCTCGCTGGCCCCGCTGGCGGCGGTCGAGGGGCTCAAGTCCCTGGTCATCGGGTTCGAGCCGGAACAGCGGTGGATCGGGGACGTCCCGGCGGCCGAGGGGCTGACGTCCCTGGCCCTGTGGCAAGGCGTCCGCCGGATGACCCTCGACGGGATCGAGCGGTGGCCGGGGGTGAAGGACCTGACGATCGCGGGCAGCCTGCAGTACCGGCAGCTGGTCCGCTCGCTCCCGCTCCCGGGGCTCGGCTCCCTGCAGATCCGGCATGCCGCATCCGTGTCGGCGGCGGCCCTCGTGCCGTACCGGCACCTGACCGAACTCGTGCTGATCAGGTGCGCGTTCGAGGGGACGCTGGAGCCGCTGACCGAGCTGCCCGGGCTGCGGCTTCTCGTACTGCGCGAATGCCTCGGGACACTGGACCTCTCACCGTTCGCGGACACGGACGGGCTCGTGATCGAGGTGGACCGGCGCACCAGCGTGGTCGGCGGCGAGCGGCTCCCGCCGGGGCGGCTCGTGTTCAGGCACTGAGCCGCCCGGCGGGATCACGCCCTCACCAGACCCGGACCGAGCCGCCCCGGGCGAACGCGGGGCTGGTGGCTTCGGGCGGGACCTGCGTCAGCGGCTCGGCGATCTCCGTCACCAGCGGGCCGTGCTTCGCCGCCAGGCCGTCGAGGAGGGAGAGGTCGAAGCCGTACACGCGGGCCGCGTTGCCGCCGGCCATCGCGGCGACCTCGTCCCGGGGGAGGCCCGCGTACGCGATGCGCAGGCCTTCGCGGGAGTACGGGGTGGTGCCCTCGTCGTGGGGGTAGTCGCTGCCCCACATGATCTTGTCGAGGCCGATCCGCTCCCGCAGCGGGACCTCGTGGGGGCGCATGAAGCTGGCCCCCACGAAACAGTTGTCCCGCCAGACCTCGCTCGGGCCCTTGCCCATGGACTCGGCCAGGCCCGCCCCGAACTTGGCCTCCGCCGTGGCCGAGGCCGCGACCAGGCGGCCGTGGTAGTAGTCCAGCATGTCCAGCACGCCCGGGATCCAGCCGGAGCCCTGCTCCGTCAGGACCAGCTTGAGGCCGGGGTGGCGGCGGAAGGCCCCGCCGAAGATGAGGTGCCACAGGGCTCGGTGCGAGAACCAGGTGGTCTCCACCATGAAGACGGCCCGGGCCGCCGGTTCGTCGCCGAGCGGCGGCGACGCCGAGCCGCCGTGGTGGTTGACGGGGACGTCCAGCTCGTCGCACACCGCCCAGATCGGGTCGTACGCCGCCGAGTGGAGCTCCGGGACCGACGAGCCGGGCGGCACGCCGGGCAGCAGGATGCCGCCCGTGAGGCCCGCCTCCTTCGTGCGGCGGATCTCCTTCACCGCCGCGTCCACGTCGTTCAGCAGGATCTGGACCACGCCCGCCCGGCGGCCCGGCGCGTCCGCGCAGAAGTCCGCCAGCCAGCGGTTGTGGGCCTGGAGCCCGGCCCACCGCATCGTGTACTCCGCGGCCGTCGGCGGCTGGGCCATCAAGGAGGCCTTGGGGAAGAACGGCGGGATGGTGTTGGGGAAGACGACCTCGGCCACGATGCCGTCCGCCTCCAGTTCGGACAGCCGCCGCGCCGAGTTCCAGTTGCGGTCCGCGGTGTCCGCGAGGAGGTCCTCGTACGGGTTCACGTACGTGGCGGCCCAGGCGTCGAACTCCTCGTGGTACCGCTTCTCCAGGTACGGCTTGTAGTCCAGCAGGTCCGCGCCGGCGTGGCAGTCCGCCGAGATGACCGTGTAGCGGTCGCCCGTCACCGCGACACCCCCAGGACGGGGAAGTCGTTGTCGGTCAGCCAGTGTCGGCCGACTTCGCGGGACCGGGCCCAGGAGGCCTCCACCGCCGCCTGGTCGGCGCTCTGACCCAGTTCCGTCGGTGTCGGGCCGATCCGGCGGGCGATCGGGGCGAGTTTGCCCGTGTCGAAACCGAAGACGTCCGCCGCGGCCAGGCCCAGCATCCGGCGGGTCTCGCCGACGGGGATGTCGTGGAAGGTGTTCTTCAGCCAGGACCGGGTGTCGGGCCAGGTCCCCTCGGGGTGCGGGAAGTCCGATCCCCACAGGATGTTGTCCACGCCGATCTCGTAGCGCTGCGCGAGCTCGCGCCGCTTGGTGTTCGTCGCACAGATGAACACCTGCCGGTCCAGGTACTCGCTCGGCGGGCGCTTCAGCTCCTCGAACGGCGACAGCTTCTTGCCACCGTGCGCGCCGAGGTACAGGCGGTCCATGAACCACAACTGGTTCGGCAGCCACCAGCAGCCCGACTCGGCGACGCCGAACTTCAGGCCCGGGTGCCGTTCGAAGACCCCGGACCAGAGCAGGAACCACAGCGGACGGGCCGGCCACCAGGTGACCTCGGAGACGAAGATGCCCAGGTGGTCCCCGTACTCGTGGCGGGGGGAGGACCCGGAGTGGGTGACGATCGGCATCTGCGTCTCGGCCGCGGCCGCCCAGACGGGGTCGTAGCGGCGGTCGTGGTAGGGCGCCTTGTCCACCCACATCGCGGGGATCATCAGCGCGCCGAGCCCGGAGTCCTTGGCCCGGTGGATCTCGGCGACGACCTTCGACGGCTCGCCGGTGATGGGCAGCAGGGCGACCCCGCAGTGCCGCTCGGGGGTCTGGGAGACGAACTCCGCCAGCCAGCGGTTGTGCGCCTGCGCGCCCGCCATGCCGAGCTCGGGGTCCTGGTCGCCGGAGAGCCCGAGGCCCACCCCGAAGGGCGCTGCGGTCTGGCTGTCCACGGCGTCGGCGTCGGGGAAGACGACCTCGGCGGCGACCCCGTCGCCGTCGAGTTCCTTCAGGCGCTGCGCGGTGTCCCAGCCGCCCTTGAGGCCCTCCTCGTGATCGTGGAACCACTTCTCGGCGAAGGCCTCGTTGCGGACGCCGAGGCGGGTGGCTTCGGCGCGGCGGGCGTCGCGCTGGCCGAGGAACTCGTCGAACTGCGGATGGAACCGGGAGTCGAGGTAGGGGCGGTACTGCTCGGTCGGCAGTCCCGCGTGGCAGTCGGAGGAGATGATCAGGTACGGGTCTTCGTACGGCGTGTCACTCACTGCACGGCTCCTCAGTCGAGGATGAAGCTCTCCAGGTAGGCGGGGTTGGCGCGGTCGAGCATCGACTGCGACCGGGCGCGGATCTGCCGATCGCTGTGCTCGCTCGCCGGGAGCATCCAGAAGCGGTCGGCGCGGATGCCGTCGACGACGTGCTCGGCGACCTCCTCGACCGGGGTGAAGTCCACCTCGTGGCCGGCCGCCCTCATCGCGGCCTCGTACTGGTCGAGGCCGCGGTACGGGGTCTTGCGCGGCCGCTCCTTGGCGTACCGCTCGGGCCGGTTGCGGTGCGACTCCCACAGCCCGGTGCGCAGCATGTGCGGTCCGGGGAAGAGGACGGAGGCGCCGATGGCGGCGCCCTCCGCCTTGAGGTGGGCGTACAGCGACTCGGTCATGGTGACCACGGCCGCTTTGGTGACGGCGTAGACGGAGGCGGTGGGCAGCGGGGCGATGCCGCCGTCGCCGGAGGATGTGTTGACGACGTGGCCGGGGCCGCCGCCCGCGATCATGCGGGGGACGAAGGCCTGGATCCCGTGGAAGACGCCCCAGACGTTGACGGAGAAGGCCCATTTCCAGTCGTTGGGCTCGTGCTCCCACATCCGGCCTTCGGCGCCGGAGCCGACGCCCGCGTTGTTGCAGAGCACCTGCACGGCGCCGAAGGCGTCGTACGCGGCGTCGGCCAGAGCGGTCACGGAGTCGCGGTCGCTGACGTCGACGGGCCGGGCGAGCACCTGGGCGCCGTCGGCGGTCAGCTCGTCGGCGGCCTTGCGCAGGGCGCCCTCCTCCACGTCGGCGAGGACGACCTTCAGCCCCTCGGCCGCGAAGCGGCGGGCCATGGCGAGGCCGATGCCACTGGCGGCGCCGGTGACGACGGCCACCTGCCCGGGTTCGAGGCGCACGTCAGATGCTCCCTTCGGGCGGGCCGTCGAGGATCTGCATGGGGTCGTCGTAGCGCTGGTGGACGTACGGGAGGAGGGCCTGGGCGCTGACCCGCTCCACGACGCGGCCCTTCTGGTCGGTGGTCTTCTCGCCGATGGTGATCTCCACGATCCGGCGCACGGGGAGGTCGGCGACGGGGTCGAACATCGACTCGCGCAGGACCACGTCACCGGTGATGTGCTCCAGCTTGCGGACCTTCTCGTTGCGGGTGACGTGCACGAGGACCGGGTCGGCGTCGAAGCCCGAACCGTCCACCGCGGGGAGGAACTTGAAGTAGAAGTCGGTCTTGGTGGCGGGCTCGGGCAGCGGCAGCTCGCGGTCGACCGCCCCGCGCACCTCGACGAAGGCGATCCCGTGCCGGGCCAGGGCGGCCCGTACGACGAGGCCCTCGCGCTCGACGGTGACCTCGCCCAGCTTCTTCGGTTCGCCGAAGACCTCGCGGCCTCCGACCAGGGCCCGCTCGTGGGTCATCGGCATGACCAACGGGTACCAGCCCTCGACCCCGCCGTGCTGGGCGGCGACGGCCACCGAGCCGGCGCCCAGGGGGTAGCCGGGCAGGTCGACCTTGCTGATGTTGGCCCGCACCAGGGGTCGCTCGGCGGGCTTGAGCGGAGGCGGCAGGACCGCCGCCACCACGTCCGGGTCGCTCTCCCAGACCGCGACCACGCCGGTGGACCAGATGTCGGGGAGCCGGGAACTCTTCTCGCGCGACGCCGCGATCTCGGCCTCGGTGCGCGCTCCGTACCGTATGCGTGCCATGTATCGCACCATCCCTCGTCTCGGGGGGAGTCGGTTCTGTAACACAGTTACACCGCCACCGATGAAGGGTAAAGACCCCTGCACCGACCAGAACTGACGCCCCGACAGATTGGCGGACGGCCATGGCCAGAACCACGCTCACCCGCGCCGAGGTACTGGAGGCGGCCGCCTCCCTGGTCAAGCAGCACGGCCCGGCCGCCCTCACCATGCGCAAACTCGCCGCCGAGCTGGGCACCGCGGTGACCTCCATCTACTGGCACGTCGGCAACCGCGAATCACTGCTCGACGCCCTCGTGGAGCGGACCGTCCAGGAGATGGGCGCGATCCGGCCGGCCGGCCACAGCCCCGTCGAGCGGATCCTCTCCGTGGCCCGGATCCTGCGCCGCGAACTGCGCGAGCGCCCGCACCTGATCGCGATGGTCCACGAACGCGGCCTCACCGAGCAGATGTTCCTGCCCGCCCAGCAGGCCCTGGTCCACGAGGTGCGCGCGGCCGGGCTGCGCGGGGCCCGGGCCGCCGACGCGGTGCGCGCGGTCCAGTTCCAGATCGTCGGCTTCCTGCTCGTGGAGCGCAACCGCGAACGCTCCCCCGCCCAGTCCCCCGCCGAGAGCGACCTCTGGGCTCCTCCCCCCGGCTCCGCCGGGGAGACCCCCACCGCCGCCCCCGACGACCCGGAACTCGCCCGCGCCCTGGCCCGCCCGGCGGACCCGGAACGCCTGTTCCTGCTCTCCGTACGGGCCCTGGTCCACACCCTCCTGGCCGACGGCACGACCTCCCCGCCGAGCCGTGGACGAGTGGCGGACGGCGGACGGTGAAAGGCCGTCGGGACACGGGTGTCAGTCCGTGCCGATATCCTCTGTGACCATGCTCGACGACCGTACGACCGCAGAGACGACGTGGCCGACCGCGTACCCCGAGGGGTACGCGGTCGTCGACGTGGAGACGACCGGGCTCGCTCGCGACGACCGGATAATCTCCGCCGCCGTCTACCGGCTCGACGCCCAGGGCAACGTGGAGGACCACTGGTACACCCTGGTCAACCCGCAGCGGGACCCGGGCCCGGTCTGGATCCACGGGCTGACGAGCGACATGCTCCAGGACGCGCCGCTCTTCCAGGACATCGCCGAGGAGTTCGCGGGCCGGCTCGCGGACCGGGTGCTGGTCGCGCACAACGCCATGTTCGACTGGCAGATGATCGCCCGCGAGTACGCGCGGGCCTCCGTGACCGCACCGGTCCGTCAGCGGCTGTGCACCATCGCCCTGTCGAAGGAGCTGAACCTCCCGCTGCCCAACCACAAGCTGGAGTCGCTCGCCGCGCACTTCGGGGTGGTCCAGCAGCGCGCCCACCACGCGCTCGACGACGCCCGCGTGCTCGCGGAAGCGTTCCGTCCGTCGCTGCACGCCGCCGCGCGGGACGGGGTACGGCTGCCCCTGCTGGAATGCCGCCCGCTGACGGAGTGGTCGGACTCCCCGGTCACCCCGCGGATCGGCCGGCAGGCCTCGTACGGGAGCGGCAGCTGGCGGCCCTCGCGCAAGCGGCAGCCGTGCCCGCACCCGAACCCGGGCCGCTTCGAGGACGGCAAACCGCTCAAGCAGGGCATGCGGATCGCCTTCTCGGGTGACACCTCGGTGGACCGGGAGCTGCTGGAGGACCGGGCGGTCGAGGCGGGCCTGCACGTCGCGACGAGTGTGTCGCGGCTCACGAGCCTGCTCGTGACGAACGACCCCGACTCGGCCACCTCCAAGACGGTCAAGGCGAAGTCCTTCGGTACGCCGGTGGTCGACGAGGCGGCCTTCACCCAACTGCTGCGGGACGTGGCTGCGGCAGACGGGTGAGCGTCGGGCGACTCGCCCGGCGCCCCCTTTCGCGCTGCGCCCGTCCGGTCCCACCCTGTGGCGCATGGCACGTTGTGAGGTCTGCGGAAACGATTACGGCATGTCCTTCGAGGTGCACGCGCAGGGCAGCGTGCACGTCTTCGACTGCTTCTCCTGCGCCATCCACCGCATGGCGCCGATCTGCGAGCACTGCCGGGTGCAGATCATCGGGCAGGGCGTCGAAGTCGAGGGCCAGTGGTTCTGCGGGGCGCACTGCGCCCGCGCGGAAGGGAAGGTGGGCATCGTCGACCGGGTGTGACCTCTCCTCCCCGACCCCGGACGGCCACCCGGCCACCGGGGTCTTCCCGGCTGGGGGTACCGTCGTGGGCGTGTACCGCTTTGTGCTGACCCGGCAATGGGTGTGCCTCACCCTGATCGCCCTCGCCTTCATCCCCGCGATGATCAAGCTGGGGTTCTGGCAGTACCACCGCCATGAGCACCGGGTCGCGCAGAACGAACTGATCGCGTCGAACCTGACGGCGAAGCCCGTACCGATGACCGAGGTCACCTCCCCCGGCCACCGGGTCCCGCGCGCCGACTACTGGCGCGCCGTCACCGCGACCGGTACGTACGACACCGCGCACGAGGTCGTCGTGCGCATGCGGACCGACAACGACGAGAAGGTCGGCTTCCACGTCCTCACCCCGCTCGTGCTGTCCGACGGCCGGGTGGTCCTGGTCAACCGCGGCTGGGTGGCCGGCGGCGACGACCCGCGCGCGTACCCGCCGGTGCCGGCCGCGCCCTCGGGCGAGGTGACGGTCAACGGCCGGCTGAAGGCCGACGAAACGAGCGTCGGCAGCGGCATCAAGGACCGCAAGGGCCTGCCGGACCGCCAGGTGATGCTGATCAACAGCGCGCAGCAGGCGGAGTACCTGGGCAAGCCCGTCCTCGGTGGCTACCTGGAGCTCACGGCTCCGGCCCCGGCGGGCGGCATCCCGCAGATGGTCGCCGAACCCGACCACGACTCGATCGGCCCGCACATGGCGTACGCCGTGCAGTGGTGGCTGTTCGCGGCGGCGGTGCCGGTGGGCTGGCTGGTCCTCGTCCGGCGGGAGAAGCGCGACCGTGCGGCGGCCGCGGCGGCCGGCGCCACCCCAGAGCGGGAGCCGGTGCCGACGGCGTAGCGTGTCGGGCATGGATCTTGGACTGAAAGACCGTGTCTACGTCGTCACCGGAGCCACCCGTGGCCTGGGCTTCGCCTCGGCGCGCGAACTGGCGGCGGACGGCGCGAAGGTGATCGTGACGGGCCGCGACGCGGCGCGGGCCGCCGAAGCGGCGGCCTCGCTGGGGCCGGACGTGGTGGGGGTCGCCGCGGACAACTCCGACCCGGAGGCGGCGGCCAGGCTCGTCGCCACCGCGAAGGAACGCTTCGGCCGCCTGGACGGCATCCTCATCAGCGTCGGCGGCCCCACCCCCGGCTTCGCGGCGACCAACACCGACGAGCAGTGGGCCGCGGCGTTCGAGTCGGTTTTCCTGGGCGCGGTACGGCTGGCCCGCGCGGCGGCCGCCGAACTGGGCGAGGGCGGGGTCATCGGCTTCGTCCTGTCGGGCTCGGTCCACGAGCCGATCCCGGGCCTGACGATCTCCAACGGCCTGCGGCCGGGGCTGGCGGGCTTCGCCAAGTCCCTCTCGGTGGAGCTCGGACCGCGCGGCATCCGCGTGGTCGGACTGTTGCCGGCCCGGATCGATACCGACCGGGTGCGCGATCTCGACGCCCTGTCGGGCGATGGGGCGGCGGCCCGCGCGGCCAATGAAGCCGGCATTCCGCTGCGCCGCTACGGCACCCCGGAGGAGTTCGGCCGCTCGGCGGCGTTCCTGCTGTCGCCCGCGGCCTCGTACCTGACGGGCATCATGCTCCCGGTCGACGGCGGCTCCCGCCACGGCTTCTGACGCCCCGGCCTCCCCCGGGCTCGCCTCCCCGGGCCGGCCGCCTCAGGTGACGCGGCGGGCCCGGTGGGAGGCGACCCGGAACCGGGCCACCACCGGGAGTTCGGGGAGGCCCGCCGACCGGCGGGCATGGCCGAGCACCGGCCCGGCCAACGCTGCCAGGGCATCGGCCGGGACCGCATGCGGCTCCAGTTCCAGCTCCACCCGCAGGTTCGGACCCCCACGACGGCTTCGGCGCCCCTGGCGGCCCCGCAGGACGACGCTGCACCGGGCGACCCCGTCCAGCGCGCCCGCCTCCGCGGCCACCACATCCTCCAGGGCCCGCCCCCGCAGCACCGCGAACGCGCCGTCTGCGGTGTCCACCACCAGCGCCCGCAACCGCGAGCGCCGCAGCTGCGCCAGCAGCCACCACAACGCGAGCACCACGCAAACCCCGAGCCCCGCGAGCACCGCCCACCACCACCAGCCCTCGGCATGCCAGTACCGCGCCCGGGTCGCCGCCGTCAGCAGTGGCTCGTGGCGGCCGCCGAGCGGCCGGAACGCCGCCAGCAGGGCCACCCCGGCCACCAGCAGCACGGCGCCGATGATCCCGAGCAGGATCCGGTTCACCGTCCCGAGCATCCCCTCACCTCTTCCCGACGGGGGCCCTGGTGACCCGTACCCGCGGCTGCGGCGCGTCCGCGAGGCCCAGTTCCCCGATGCCGATGGCGAGGACCTCCTCCAGGTCCGCCCGTACCTCGTCCAGCTCGCGGAAGTGGGACTCCGCCCGGACCGCGACACGGGACCGCCGCACCGCGACCCGCGCCGAGCGCACCCCGGACACCTCCATCGCCCGGTCCCGCAGCACCAGCGCGGCGGCCTTGCGCCCCAGCCCGGCCCGGACCCCGGCCTGCGGGTCCGGCGTCCGCATCGACAGGATCCTGCGCAGCCCGGGGGTCAGGGCGAGGAGCAGCAGCACCGCCCCGACCACGACGAGGGCCCCGGCGCCGACGAGCACCCACAGGTCCGCGGGCGTCTGCTGCTCCAGCTGGTGGGCGAGTTCCCGGCGCCACTGCATACCGGGGCGGCCGGCCCGTACGGCGGCGAGGTCGTAGAGGAACAGGCCCGCCGCCCCGAGCACGGCCAGTGCCGTCAGCGCGGCCGGGATCCGCCGGGCGGACCGGAAGCGGGCGACGCGGGCCGGGGCCACCGTCTGGGGCGGGGCTTGGCCGGGGGCGGGCGCCGTCACCGCAGCTTCCGGTCCCGTACGGCGGCGGTCCGGGTGTGCGCGGAATGCAGGTGCTCGATGTCGATGTCCACCTCGGGCACGGACATGCCGGCGCACTCCTCGACGCGGTGGACGACCTGGTGGCGGACGGCCGCGCACTGCGCGGCGAGGTCGGAGGGGTAGGCGAGCTCAAGGCTCACCCGCACCCGGGCGATGTCGTGGTGCACGGTGACGGTGGCGTGCGGGGCGGCCGCCGCGCCCCGGGCGGAACCAGAGGCACCCGGACCACCGGGGACCCCCGTGGGCCCGTCGGCCTGGAGCGGCCCGACCGGCCGTGCGGCGAGGGCCTCCCGGGCGGCCTGCGCAGCGATCTTGGCGACGACCCGGTCGGCGATCCGGGTGGCCCCCCGTTCGGCGGGGGGCACGCGCGGCGGGACCGCCCGTGGCGTGGTCATCGGGGCCTCACCTGTCGCGGTCGCGGGGACGGAAGAAGTCGCCGGGTTCCAGGTCCCCGTCCAGGAACCGGCCGACGATGAAGCCGATGGCGCCCAGCGCCGCCACCAGCAGGAAGGCTCCGAATCCGCCGAAGTATCCGGCGAACGCGAGCGCCATGCCGGCGAAGAGGCCGACGATCGCCATCCTCATGCGGGCTCCTTCACTGGAGTCGGGGCTCCGGCTCCTCGTCGGGCTCGTCGGGGAGCTTCACATCGCTGACCGCGATGTTGACCTCGACGACCTCAAGGCTGGTCATCCGCTCGACCGCCGAGATGACGTTCTCGCGGACGGCCCGCGCCACGTCGCGGATCGCCACGCCGTAGTCGACGACGATCTCCAGGTCGAGGGCCGTCTGCAGCTCGCCGACCTCGGCCTTCACTCCGCGGGTGACCGACGATTTCGCCCCGCCGGGTACCCGGTCGCGGACGGCGCCGAAGGTACGGGAGAAGCCGCTGCCGCTGCCCATGGCGTGGACGCCGACCACCTCGCGGGCGGCGAGTCCGGCGATCTTCTCGACCACCCCGTCCGAGATGGTGGTGCGGCCGCGGTCGGCCGGATTGCGGGAGGCGCCCCCGGCTGTGGATTCGGTCATCGCGTGTCCCTTCGCGCGGATTGGACTCACTCCGCACCACGGTAAGCGCGGAGCCGCGACGGCGCGCAGGGACTACGCCGGTCGGCCGGGAACGGATTTGGGATCACCCTTGACCTCGACCGCGGTTGAGGTCCGAGAGTTGGGCGGTGATCAAGGCCGAAAGGGCCGGGTCGGACGAGGGGAAACGTCATGCGCGCGATACGGGTGGACGGGTACGGCGGTCCAGAGGTCCTGGTGCCGGTGGAACTGCCGGATCCGGTCCCGGGGGCGGGCGAGGTGGTGGTCCGCACCGAGGCCGTGGACACGATCTTCGTGGAGACCCAGATCCGCGGGGGCTGGGGCGAGGCCTTCGGCGTCAACCCGCCGTACGTGCCGGGCGGCGCGGCCGCGGGGACGGTCGTCGCCGTGGGCGAAGGGGTGGACCCGGGCTGGCAGGGCCGCCGGGTCGTGGCGGCCCCGGGCACGAAGGGGACGTACGCGGAACTGGTCCGGGTCCCGCAGGAGCTGCTGGTCCCGGTCCCGGCGGGGCTGGAGCCGGCCGAGGCGGCGGCGCTGGCGCACGACGGAGTGACCGGTACGGGCATCGCGGAGGGCGTCGGCATCGGGGCGGGCGACCGGGTGCTGATCCTCGGCGCCGCCGGCGGGATGGGCACGCTGCTGGTACAGCTCGCGGTGGCGGCGGGGGCGTACGTGGTGGGGGCCGCGCGGGGCGAGCGGAAGCTCGCGCTGATCCGGGAGCTGGGCGCGGACCTGGCGGTGGACTACACGGAGCCGGGCTGGACCGGTGCGGTCGGCGGTCCGGTGGACGTCCTGCTGGACGGCGTCGGCGGCGAGCTGGGACTGGCCGGCTTCGGGCTGGTCCGCGACGGCGGGCGGGTCTCGGCACACGGCGCCCCGAGCGGCGGCTTCACCGAACTGGATCCGGCGGAGGCGGAGCGGCGCGGGATCGCCCTGCGCGGGATCGCGGACGTCCAGTTCCCGCCCGCGGAGATCACCCGCCTGGCGGGCTTCGCCCTGGCCGAGGCAGCGGCCGGGCGGCTGCGCCCGGTGATCGCCCGGAGGTTCCCGCTGGCCGAGGCCGAGGAGGCGCACCGCGCGATCGAGGCCCGCGCCGTCCCGGGCAAGGCCCTGCTGATCCCCTGACCGGAGCGGCGGTGCGGCGCGCGTTCCCCCGGGCCGGAGCTCCCGGGAAACGGCGCCGCACCCGCGGGGTCAGTCGGAGATGCCGGCCAGGTCACGCAGGCGGCGGGCCTGGGCGGCGCGCTCCGCCGAGCGCTGCGCGTCGTAGGGGCGGGACCCTGCGTCGCGGAGCAGCGCCTTCGTCTCGATCACGGCGTCCCGCGGCGGAGCCAGGAGCGCCGTCGTGAGGTCCTGCACCGCCGCGTCGAGTTCCCCGGCCGGTACGACCAGGTTGGCCAGTCCGACCCGCTCCGCCTCCTCGGCATGCACGAAGCGGCCCGTCGCGCAGATCTCCAGCGCGCGGGCGTAGCCGACCAGGGAGGTCAGCGGCTGGGTGCCGGCCAGGTCCGGCACGAGACCGAGGCTGGTCTCGCGCATGGCGAACTGCACGTCGTCGGCTACCACGCGCAGGTCACACGCCAGCGCGAGCTGGAAGCCGGCGCCGATCGCATGCCCCTGCACGGCGGCGATGGAGAGGATGTCATTGCGTCGCCACCAGGTGAAAGCCTCCTGGTACTCGGCGATGGTGGAGTCGAGCAGTTCGTCCGAACCGCGCGCCAGATCGAGGAAGGACGGCTCACCCTCGAAACCCTCGGGAGTGAACGCCTGCCGGTCGAGTCCGGCGGAGAAGGACTGGCCCTCACCGCGCAGCACCACGACCCGGACGGTGCCCGGCAACGACCTTCCGGCCTCCGTCAACGCCCGCCAGAGCGCGGGGGACTGAGCGTTTCGCTTGGCCGGATTGGTCAGTGTCACCGTGGCGACCGAGTCGTCCACGGTGAGCCGTACGCCGTCCTTGTCGAGCAGAGCCATCTGTGTGCCTCCGGTGTGCAGTCGGCCGCCTCCCGGCCTAAGTGACTGCACAGTAACCACCCAGTCGACCGGACGGCCGACCGGGGGTCACCGAAGGAACCGCGGTGTGGGTAGACAAGCGTCTAGCACCCCGGCCCCGGGCCTGACGGCCTGGGGGTACCCCCAGCGGTGGCGGGGGGAAATCCGGGTCAGGCCGTAGCCGCCTTCTTGCCGCGCGTCGCGCCACCGCGACCACGCAGCACGACTCCGGACTCACTGAGCATCCGGTGGACGAATCCGTAGGACCGGCCGGTTTCCTCGGCCAGCGCACGGATACTCGCACCGGAGTCGTACTTCTTCTTCAGGTCTGCCGCGAGCTTGTCGCGCGCGGCGCCGGTTACCCGGCTGCCCTTCTTCAGAGTCTCGGCCACCCGTGCCTCCTCATGGGAAGTGCGCTCTGGACTTCTCATGATCACCCCTCCCCGGCTTCCTGGCCACCCATTCAGCAAGGTCGGTACGACGGCATTTCTCCGGCAGTGGACGCACGAGCAGAACGGAATCTCCTCTTCCGCTGCATGACGTCCGTCACACTTCTTCACCCTCACCGGGAATCTCCAGGTCAGGGGCCGGACGCCGAAAAAAGACGGCCCCGGCCGCGTGCCCGGGCGGGCACGGCCGGAGCCGTCGTACAGAGCGCAGAGGTACGAGACCGTCTCACTCAGATGATGGATCACGCCTGAGCCGAATGATCCATAAGGAACTGGATCAACCCTTCAGGTCGTCGCCGGGCACCCCGGCGGACGTCAGGCGAGGGCCACGAGGTCCCGGTAATCCGGGCCCCACAGGTCCTCGACACCGTCCGGGAGCAGGATGATCCGCTCCGGCTCCAGTGCCTCGACCGCGCCCTCGTCGTGCGTGACGAGGATGACGGCGCCCTTGTACGTGCGCAGCGCGCCGAGGATCTCCTCGCGGCTGGCCGGGTCCAGGTTGTTGGTGGGCTCGTCGAGGAGCAGCACGTTCGCCGAGGAGACGACCAGCGTGGCCAGGGCCAGGCGGGTCTTCTCGCCGCCGGACAGGACGCCGGCCGGCTTGTCCACGTCGTCGCCGGAGAAGAGGAAGGAGCCGAGGGTCTTGCGCACCGCGACCAGGTCCAGGTCGGGCGCGGCGGAGCGCATGTTCTCCAGCACCGTGCGGTCCGGGTCGAGCGTCTCGTGCTCCTGCGCGTAGTAGCCGAGCTTGAGGCCGTGGCCCGGGGTGACCTCGCCGGTGTCCGGCTTCTCGGTGCCCGCGAGCAGCCGCAGCAGCGTCGTCTTGCCGGCGCCGTTGAGGCCGAGGATGACGACGCGGGAGCCCTTGTCGATGGCCAGGTCGACGTCGGTGAAGATCTCCAGGGAGCCGTACGACTTCGAAAGGCCCTCGGCGGTCAGCGGGGTCTTCCCGCAGGGCGCCGGGTCCGGGAAGCGCAGCTTGGCGACCTTGTCGGAGACGCGGACGGCTTCGAGGCCCGACAGCAGGCGCTCGGCGCGCTTGGCCATGTTCTGCGCGGCGACGGTCTTCGTCGCCTTGGCGCGCATCTTGTCCGCCTGCGAGTTCAGGGCCGCGGCCTTCTTCTCGGCGTTCTGGCGCTCGCGCTTGCGGCGCTTCTCGTCGGCCTCGCGCTGCTGCTGGTAGAGCTTCCAGCCCATGTTGTAGATGTCGATCTGGGACCGGTTGGCGTCCAGGTAGAAGACCTTGTTGACGACGGTCTCGACCAGGTCGACGTCGTGGGAGATCACGACGAAGCCGCCGCGGTAGTTCTTCAGGTAGTCGCGCAGCCAGACGATCGAGTCGGCGTCGAGGTGGTTGGTGGGCTCGTCGAGGAGCAGGGTGTCGGCGTCCGAGAAGAGGATCCGGGCGAGCTCGACGCGGCGCCGCTGACCGCCGGAGAGGGTGTGCAGCGGCTGGCCGAGGACCCGGTCGGGCAGGCTCAGGGCGGCCGAGATGGTCGCGGCCTCCGACTCGGCGGCGTACCCGCCCTTGGTGAGGAACTCGGTCTCCTGGCGCTCGTACTGCTTGAGCGCCTTCTCGCGGGTCGCGCCGGAGCCGGTGGCGATGCGCTCCTCGTTCATCCGCATCTTCTTGATCAGGACGTCGAGGCCGCGCGCGGACAGGATCCGGTCGCGGGCGAGCACGTCGAGGTCGCCGGTGCGCGGGTCCTGCGGGAGGTAGCCCACCTCGCCCGAGCGGGTGATGGAACCGGCGGCGGGCTGACCCTCGCCCGCGAGGCACTTGGTGAGGGTGGTCTTGCCCGCTCCGTTGCGGCCGACCAGGCCGATGCGGTCGCCCTTGGCGATGCGGAAGGAAGCGGACTCGATGAGGACGCGGGCGCCGGCGCGCAGCTCGACACCGGTGGCGGTGATCACGGAAATACTCCAGGGCGGGGGGACGGCGGAAGGGGGGCAGGACGCGATGCTTCGACGCCGCTAATCCGCGAGGAGATTTGCCATGGGATTCATTCTACCGGGGGTGTGCAACTGGTTTGGGGGGCGTCCGGCCCTTGACGCGCGGCCTTCGGCCCGGCCCTGCGCCCGCCCGTCCGCGCGTTCCGGCCGTCCCCCGTTCGGCGCACGGAGCGCTCCGGGGGCCGGGGCACGTATCAGGATGGACCCGGTGATACTCGCCACCGGGGCGGCCACGTTGATCGAGGGCGGTGCGGGATGCAGTTCGACGACGACGCGGATCTGGACACTTCCGAGGTCAAGGACGTGCGCGGCAGCCGCGTCCCGGGCGGGCGGGCAACGATCGGCGGCGGTATCGCGGGCCTCATCGCGTTGGCGCTCGGGCTGCTGTTCGGGGTGGGCCCGGACCAGCTGGGGCTGTCGTCCGGGAACCCGGAGCCGGTGGCGACCTCCTCCTCCGCCAGCGAGGTGCAGCGCAGCTGCAGGACCGGGCGGGACGCGAACACCCGGGAGGACTGCCGGCTGGTGGCGGTCGTCAACAGCACCCAGGACTTCTGGAAGGACGAGTTCGCCCGGCGCGGCGGCCGGTACACCTTGGCGTCCACCGTCTTCTTCACCGGCCGCGTGAACACCGCTTGCGGGGCCGCCACCTCGGCGGTCGGCCCCTTCTACTGCCCCGCGGACCGGCAGGTCTACCTGGACCTGGGCTTCTTCGACGAGCTGCGGACCAAGTTCGGCGCGAGCGGCGGCCCGTTCGCCCAGGCCTACGTCGTCGCCCACGAGTACGGGCACCACGTCCAGAACCTGACCGGAACCCTGCAGAAGGCCCAGGACGGCCGGCAGGGCGCGAACAGCAACGCGGTCAAGGTCGAGCTCCAGGCCGACTGCTACGCCGGGGTGTGGGCGCACAACGCGACGAGGACCCCGGACGAGTCCACGGGCCGGCCGCTGATCACCAGCCTGACCGACCAGGACATCAAGGACGGCCTGGACGCAGCGGCGGCGGTCGGCGACGACCGGATCCAAGAGAAGTTCCAGGGCCGCGTGACCCCGGAGTCCTGGACGCACGGCTCGGCCCAGCAGCGCCAGCAGTGGTTCTACCAGGGCTACCGCACGGGCGACATGGCCCGGTGCAACACCTTCCGCTGACCACCTTCCGCTGACCACCTTCCGCCAGCCGCCCTCCCGGTCGCCCGCCCGTGACGGCTCCCCGTGACGGCTTCCGTCGGCTGTCAGTGCCGCCTGCCATGCTGTGGCGTGGGTCACATCCACGACCACGAGAAGGAGTGATCGTCATGGCAAGCGTCCCGTCCGTCTTTCCGACCCTGCTCTACGCCGATGCCAAGGCCGCGATCCGGCAGCTGACGGATGCGTTCGGATTCACCCAGGTCGCGGTGTACGAGGGTGACGACGGCACCGTGATGCACGCCGAGCTGTCGTACGGGAACGGCGCGGTGATGCTCGGCAGCAAGGGCCGCGGCGGCGTGTTCGACAAGGCGATGGAGGGCGCCGGGCCGGTCGGGGTCTACGTCGTCGTCGACGATGTGGACGCGCACCACCGCCGCGCGGCCGAGCACGGGGTGGAGATCCTGATGGAGCCCACCGACCAGGACTACGGATCGCGCGACTACACGGCCCGCGACGCGGAGGGCAACATCTGGAGCTTCGGGACGTACGCGCCGCAGGTCTGAGCCCGCGGCGCGCCGCCCGGCAGCGCTTGCGACAGCCGTACCGGGGCTACGCCCCGCCGGTGTGGACCTGGAACGCGGCCCGGCGGACCGCCTTGGCCAGGGCCGGGTCGGGGTGCGCGGCGGCCAGGGCCACCAGCACCTGGACGGTGCGCGGGTGGCCGACCGCGCGGACCTCGTCCAGCAGCCGCGGGACGGTGGTCCGTACGGCCGAGTCGAGGTGGCGTGCCAGCAGGTCCGCCTCGCCGTGGTCGGCGATGGCGGCCGCGGTGTCCACCCAGAGCCAGGTCGATTCCTCGGCGGTGAGCACGTCCTGGGCCTCGTCGGGATCCACACCGTCGTGTTCGGCCAGCCAGAGCAGCGCGTACGGCCGCAGGGCGGGGTCGCGGACGGCGGCGCGCACCTCGGGTTCGGCCGGGGCTCCGACCACGCGCAGGGCTTCGAAGGCCAGGCCGCGCAGCAGGGCGTCCTCGCCGCGGGCGGCGTGCAGGAGCTCGCTGACGGCGTGGCCGACGGGCCGGGCGGCGAGCCAGGCCCGGTACTCGGCGCGGGCCGGTCCCGGGGTGAGCCGGGCGCAGCCGTGCAGCATCGCCGCGGCGGACTGCTCGATGTTCCCGGCCGGGCTCTGCGCGGCGACGCAGATCTGTTCGAGCTTGACCCAGACCGCCCAGCTGCCGAGCGGGGTGAGGGCGGCCTGCGCGGGGCCGAGGGTGACGGCGTCGACGGCGGCGAGCCCGCCGAGCGCCCAGCGCAGCAACCGGGCGAGCGGGACGGGCGCCACCGCGTGGCCGGTCGCCTCCGGCTCGACCGGCCGTGCGGTGGCCTGCCCGGTGGTCTGTGCGACGGCCGACGTCCCGTCAGCGGGCGAAGTCTCGCGCGCCGGTGCGTCGTAGGGGACCTCGCACCGTTCGTCGCGCAGTTCGGTGACCCGCTGACCGAGCAGGTCCAGCAGGTCCGGAACGGTCACGGGACCGGCGGACAGCTGGAGCAGGGACAGCAGTTGGGGCATCGCCTCGACCACCTCGGCGACGACCGCGGGGGTGATGTCGGCGGGCGCCGGGTGGACCAGCGACCAGGCGTCGAACAGTGCGACCCAGCCGCGCAGTACGGCGGTGTCGTCGCGGTCCCAGGCCCGCAGCCGCCAGCCGGGCCGGGCCTGGCCGCCGTGGACCTCGACGAGGCCCGCGAGCCGGGCGCGATCCCAGCCGACCCGGATCTGTCCGTGGGTCAGGTTCAGTTCGACTGCGGCGCGTTCGACATCGGCGGCGGGCAGCGCTCCCGCCGGGGCGGGGCGGCCTCCGCCGACGGTGCCGAGGTTGAGCTCGGCCCAGCGGGCGAGCCGTACGGCATCGGCCAGCGAGGCCCGGGCCCGGGTGGCGAGTTCGGCCGTGGCTGGGGTGCCCGCCGGGGGCCGGGAAGCGGAACGCGCGCGCCGGTCGGTCACCGCCTTGCGGGCCGCGGCGACCGACCGCGGGGAGACGAGTCGGAGTCTGGAGTCGCGAGCCAACTGCTCATCAGGCTTTCGGGACGTCACGGGAGCAGTCTCGCCCGTCACCGGCCGAAAGCCCAAACGGAACCAGCCATTATCGCTGCTCGGCATGGGGACATACGGGGAGAATGCTCCCTCCCCGCCCCCTCCGGCACACGGCCTTCACATAAGAGGGGTCAGGAACCGCCTCAGGGCCTCCTCGTATCCGGCCGGATCCGCGTTCCACATCGCCCCGTGCGGCGCTTCGTGGACGGTCCGCAGGGTGACCAGGTCGGGGCGGGCGGCGGCGAGCCGGCGGGAGGGCTCCCAGGGGGCGAGCGTGTCGTCCGGGCCGTGGAAGATCAGGACCGGGACGCGCAGCGCGCCTGGGTCGGCGCCCGGCGGCCGGCGGTCGACCCCCAGACCGGCGCGCGCCTCGGCGGCCCGCACCGCGAACGGCACCAGCGCGGCGGGAGTGCGGCGGGCGGCGACGAGCGCGCGCAAGGTGGTGTGCCAGTCGAGCACCGGCGAGTCCAGCACGAGTCCGCAGATCCGGTCGGCGAGGGCCGAGCGCTCGACGGCGCGCAGGGCCATGGCGGCCCCGGTGGACCAGCCGTGCAACACGACCCGGTCGGCGCCGTAGCGCAGGGCGTACCGGATGGCGGCGTCCACGTCCCGCCATTCCGATTCGCCGAGGTGGCCGAGACCGTCGGGTGAGGCGGGGGCGCCGAGGTCGCCGCGGTAGGCGAGGTCGAGGACGGGCATCCGCTGGCGGTGCAGGAAGGGCATGACCACCATCGGGTGCTCGCGACCGGCGCCGAGCCCGTGCACGGTGATCACCCAGGTGTCGCGGGCGGCGGGCACGAACCAGGCGGGCAGGGCGCCGAGCTCGCCGGGGACGTCCACGTCGGCGTGGTCGAGCCCGAGGGCGGTGCGCGGGTTGCCCGCGTGGACCTGGGGGGTGAGGGCGACCCGGGTGCCGGCGTCGAGGCTGCCGTGGGTGACGGCGAGGAGCCGGCGCACGACGGTGTCCGGGCCGTTCGCGGCGCCGTCGAGGACGGGTCCGACCGCGGCGTGCACCCCGGGGGCGGTGAGCCCGTACGTTCCGGGGCGCAGGGAGGCCAGCGAGCGGGTCAGCGTGATGCGGCCGGAGCCGCTGGCGTGGACGCTGAGCCGCGGCCCGCCGGGCAGGGGGCGGCCGGGCTCGTGCCGCAGGGCGACGTCGGCGGCGTGCCGGCCGGCCGCGACCGCGGCGGCACCGGCCCCGACAAGAGTGGTCGCGACGACCGCGGCCGTCGCTGTGGCGGTACGCACTGCTCCAGTGTCAGGGCGCGAGCGCGGGCGGGCCACTGGAGCGGAATACTCCGATTGGGGTCTGGGCGGTGTCGGCGACGGGGTCCGCAAGCGCCTCGCGGGGCCGGCCGGAAAAGTGATCTGGATCTCTTCCGGAAGCCCTCCGGGGTGGACCCGGAGGCCTCGGACCCCCTGCGGATCCGTTCGTTCACCAGGCTCTGACGTGCATTAATGGCGGTATCAACGGCAAAATCGGGACGAAGCTCCCGATGGCACGACGGGCCAGTACACCGCTCCGCCCGAGTCAGTTCATCTTCCGTTCACCCAGGTTGCCTACGGTCGCCGAGCCACTGACGTCAAACAGAAGCCTGGGTAAATGGAGCACATAACGCTTCTCCTCGGGATCGTGATCATCACCGCTCTCGTGTTCGACTTCACGAACGGTTTCCACGACACAGCCAACGCGATGGCCACCACCATCTCGACCGGCGCCCTCAAGCCCAAGACGGCGGTGGCCATGTCCGCCGTGCTCAACCTCGTCGGCGCGTTCATGTCCGTGGAGGTCGCCAAGACGATCTCCAAGGGCCTGATCAACGAGGAGGGCATCCAGCCAGAAGTGATCTTCGCCGCGCTGGTCGGCGCGATCCTCTGGAATCTCGTCACCTGGCTGGTCGGACTCCCCTCCAGCTCCTCCCACGCCCTGATGGGCGGCCTCATCGGTGCCGCGGTCGCCTCCGCCGGCATCGACGCCGTCAACGGCAGCGTGGTCGTCACCAAGGTGCTCATCCCCGCCGTCGCCGCCCCGATCGTGGCCGGCGTGGCCGCGATGCTGGCCGCGAAGGTCACGTACAAGCTCGGCGGCAAGGTCGGCCAGAAGACCTCCACCAAGGGCTACCGCGCCGGGCAGATCGCCTCGGCCGGTCTCGTCTCCCTCGCGCACGGCACCAACGACGCGCAGAAGACGATGGGCATCATCACCCTCGCCCTCGTCGCGGGCGGCGCCCTGGACTCCGGCGCGAACCCGCCGGTCTGGGTCATCATCTCCGCCGGCCTGGCCATCGCACTGGGCACCTCCCTGGGCGGCTGGCGCATCATCCGCACCATGGGTAGCGGCCTGACCGACCTCCAGCCGCAGCAGGGCTTCGCCGCCCAGACCTCGGCCGCGAGCGTCATCCTGGCCTCCTCCAGCCTCGGCTTCTCCCTCTCCACCACCCACGCGTGCTCCGGCGCCGTCATGGGTGCGGGCCTGGGCCGCAAGGGTGGTGTGGTCCGCTGGTCCACCGCCACCCGCATGTTCATCGCCTGGGGTCTGACCCTGCCGGCCGCCGCCGTCGTCGCCTCCGGCGCCGAGCTGGTCATGCGCACCGGTGACATCGGCGTCGCCGCCGTCGCGCTGTTCCTGATCGCCTCCTGCGTCGCGATCTGGGCCATCTCGCGCCGCCAGGTCGTCGACCACCACAACGTCAACGACGCCCGGACGGCCGCGGCCGAGGAGCCGGGTGTCGTCACCACGGCCATGGCCGCCGTCACCGTCCCGCCGACCATGGCCGCCGAGGCCGCCGCCGGTACGACCGCCGCAGTGGCCGACGAGGACCTGAAGGCCACCATCCCGGCCGCCGCCCCCGCGACTCCGGCGGCCCCCGCGGCTCCGGCCGCCGCGGTCTGACCCCGAGAACGACAGAGGAATCCGCAGCATGAAGATCGACTGGGCAGCACTCGGCTCCGTCTTCGGGGTCAGCCTCTCCGCCACCGTCGCGCTCGTGGCCCTGTTCACGATGGGCCTGGTGGGCCTCTCCAAGCACGAGGCCGCCACCGAGCAGGGCGGCACCGCCACCCTCGCCCGCAGCGGTGCGTACGCCTGCTTCGCGCTCGTCGCGGCAGCCGTGGCGTACGGGTTCTACCTGATCGTCGCCTGACCGACTCGGGCACGTCGTACGAAAGCTCCCTCCGGGTTTCCCGGGGGGAGCTTTCCCGTACCCGGGACCCGTCACTGTGACCTGCCTCGCCGCAGGTCAACGGCGAGTTGACGGGCCTTCGCGGTGCGTGGTGGACTGCCCGAGCCAATACGGCGGCATGGAGAGGAAGTCCGGTGCGAATCCGGCGCGGTCCCGCCACTGTCACCGGGGAGCACGCGACGCGTGCGCCTCGGGAGCCAGGAACTCCCACCGCCGGACACGTCGAACCAGGGCGCGGACCCTGAGTGAGGACATACCTGCCACCATGCGTGCCGATCGCGTCTTCGCGTACGGCGCCACGGCGGGCCTGATCGGCGACCGGATCCTCGGTGATCCGCGCCGAGGGCACCCCGTGGCCGCCTTCGGACGAGCAGCCGCCGCCGTCGAGCGCGCCCTGTGGCGCGACGACCGCGCCCGGGGCCTCGTCCATACCCTCGTGTGCGCCGGGGGCGCGGCCGCCGTCGGCGCGCTGGGCGCCCGCGCCGTGCGCTCGCGGCCCGCGACCGCCCGTATCGCCCTGACCGCGGCGGCCACCTGGGCCGTCGTCGGCGGCACCTCGCTGGGCAGGGAGGCCCGCGCCATCGGCGGCGCGCTCGCCGCCGGGGACGCCGAGGTGGCCCGCGAGCGGCTGCCGCACCTGTGCGGGCGCGACCCGCAGGCCCTGGACGAGCAGCAGATGGCCCGCGCCGTCGTGGAATCGGTCGCCGAGAACACCTCCGACGCGGTGGTCGGGGCCCTGGTGTGGGGCGCCGCCGCCGGGGTACCCGGGCTGCTGGCGTTCCGCGCCGTGAACACCCTGGACGCGATGGTGGGCCACAAGTCGCCGCGCTACCTGCGCTACGGCTGGGCCTCCGCCCGCCTCGACGACCTCGCGGGCTGGCCTGGCGCCCGGCTGACCGCCCTGGCCGCCGTACTGGCCGGACCCGACCGGCGGGGAGCCGTACGGGCCTGGCGTGCGGACGCCGCCGAGCACCCGAGCCCGAACGCCGGGCCCGTGGAGGCCTCCTTCGCCGGGGCGCTCGGTGTCCGGCTGGGGGGCACCCTGGCGTACGGGGGCCGGGTCGAGCACCGGGCCGTGCTGAACGGCGCGGCGGGGCGGCCGGTGGAGGTCGCGGACATCGAACGGGCGGTGCGGCTGTCGCGGCAGGTGACGTGGCTGGCACTCGGAGCGTGTGTGGCACTGCGCTGTGCAGTGTCGCGTTGGACTGGGAGGGGACGCCGGTGAGCGGCGGAAAGCTGGGCGGGGGACTCCTCGTCGCCGGCACGACCTCGGACGCCGGCAAGAGCGTGGTCACGGCGGGCATCTGCCGCTGGCTCGCCCGCCAGGGCGTGAAGGTGGCGCCCTTCAAGGCGCAGAACATGTCGCTGAACTCGTTCGTGACGCGCGAGGGCGCCGAGATCGGGCGCGCGCAGGCGATGCAGGCGCAGGCGGCGTGCGTGGAGCCGACCGCGCTGATGAACCCGGTGCTGCTCAAGCCCGGCAGTGACCGCAGCAGCCAGGTGGTGCTGCTGGGCAAGCCGGTGGGCGAGATGAGCGCGCGCGGGTTCTTCGGGGGGTCCGGTGGGTCGTCCCCCGGGAACGGACTGCACGGCGGGCGCCAGGAACAGTTGCTCGGCATCGTCACGGACTGCCTGGAGCAGCTGCGGGGCACGTATGACGCCGTGATCTGCGAGGGGGCCGGCAGCCCGGCCGAGATCAACCTGCGTCGGACCGACATCGTGAACATGGGCATCGCGCGGGCCGCCCGGTTCCCGGTGGTCGTGGTCGGCGACATCGACCGGGGCGGTGTGTTCGCCTCGTTCTTCGGGACGACGGCGCTGCTGTCGCCCGAAGACCAGTCGCTGATCGCCGGCTACCTGGTGAACAAGTTCCGCGGCGACGTGTCGCTGCTGGAGCCGGGCATGGAGATGCTGCGTTCACTCACCGGGCGGGGGACCTACGGTGTCCTCCCCTTCCAGCACGGGCTGGGCATCGACGAGGAGGACGGCCTCCGGGTCTCCCTGCGGGGCGCGGTGCGCGAGTCGGTCGTGGCCCCGCCGGTCGGCGAGGACGTGCTGCGGGTCGCGGTCTGCGCGGTGCCGCTGATGTCGAACTTCACGGACGTCGACGCGCTGGCTGCGGAGCCGGGCGTGGTGGTGCGGTTCGTGGACCGGGCCGAGGAACTGGCCGACGCGGACCTGGTCGTCGTACCGGGTACGCGCGGCACGGTGAAGGCCCTGGAGTGGCTGCGGGAGCGCGGGCTGGCCGGTGCGCTGCTGCGTCGGGCCGCGGAGGGCCGCCCGGTGCTGGGCATCTGCGGCGGCTTCCAGGTGCTCGGCGAGCGCATCGAGGACGAGGTCGAGTCGAAGGCCGGCTCGGTGGCGGGGCTCGGGCTGCTGCCGGTGCGCGTGCGGTTCGCGGCGGAGAAGACCCTGGCGCGGCCGCAGGGCACGGCACTGGGCGAGCCGGTGACCGGCTACGAGATCCACCACGGGGTGGCCGAAGTCCTGGGCGGGGAGCCGTTCCTGGACGGGTGCCGGGTCGGGTCGGTGTGGGGCACCCACTGGCACGGCTCCCTGGAGTCGGACGGCTTCCGCCGGGCGTTCCTGCGGCAGGTGGCCGCGGCCGCCGGGCGCCGGTTCGTCCCGGCGCCGGACACGTCGTTCGCCGCGCTGCGGGAGGAACAGCTCGACCTGCTCGGCGACCTGATCGAGGAGCACGCCGATACGCGTGCGCTGCTCCGGCTGATCGAGTCCGGCGCCCCTGCCGGCCTCCCCTTCCTCCCGCCGGGCGCCCCGTGACGGGCCGGGCCCTGCGGGGCCCGTCCCCTGCCCGCGCCGTGGACGTCTCGATCCCCGTGAGCGCGGGGAGCATCGGGAGACTCGGCAACCCTTGCACGATCGCAGCCCGTCGGCCCGTGCGTCGGCACGAGCCCCTCGAAGGAGCGAACAGCGGATGAGCATCACCCACTTCCCGTTCACAGCGGTGGTCGGTCAGGACGACCTGCGGCTGGCGCTCCTGCTCAACGCCGTGAGCCCCGCGGTCGGCGGCGTGCTCGTGCGCGGCGAGAAGGGGACCGCCAAGTCCACCGCCGTGCGCGCCCTGTCGGCGCTGCTGCCGCAGGTGGACGTCGTCCCCGGCTGCCGGTTCTCCTGCGCGCCCGGCGCGCCGGATCCGGCCTGCCCCGACGGCCCGCACGAGCCCGGCCCCGGTGCCGCCCGTCCCGCGCGCATGGTGGAGCTGCCGGTCGGCGCCTCCGAGGACCGGCTCGTCGGCGCCCTCGACATCGAGCGGGCCCTCTCGGAGGGCGTGAAGGCCTTCGAGCCCGGCCTGCTGGCCGACGCGCACCGCGGCATCCTGTACGTCGATGAAGTCAACCTCCTCCATGACCACTTGGTGGACGTTCTCCTCGACGCCGCCGCCATGGGCGCCTCCTACGTGGAGCGCGAGGGCGTCTCCGTCCGGCACGCCGCCCGCTTCCTGCTCGTCGGCACCATGAACCCCGAAGAGGGTGAGCTGCGGCCGCAGTTGCTCGACCGGTTCGGGCTGACCGTGGAGGTCGCCGCCTCCCGGGAGCCCGCGCAGCGCGTCGAGGTGGTGCGCCGCCGGCTCGCGTACGAGGACGATCCCGCGGGCTTCGCGAGCCGCTGGGCCGGGGACGAGCAGGAGGTGCGCGGCCGGGTCGTGGCCGCCCGTGCCCTGCTCCCACAGGTGGTGTTGGGTGACACTGCGCTGCTGCAGATCGCCGCCACCTGCGCCGGGTTCGAGGTCGACGGCATGCGCGCCGACATCGTGATGGCCCGTACCGCGACCGCGCTGGCGGCCTGGGCGGGACGGACCTCCGTGCGCAAGGAGGACGTCCGGCAGGCCGCCCTGCTGGCCCTCCCCCACCGGCGCCGGCGCAACCCCTTCGACGCGCCCGGCCTGGACGAGGACAAGCTCGACGAGATCCTGGACCGCTTCCCCGACGAGGAGCCGGAACCCGAGCCCGACCCGGAGCCCGAGGGTCCGGACGACGGCGGCGGTCCCGACGGGGACGGCGGCGGAGTGCCTCCGCAGAACGGCGGGCCCGAGACCGGCCACGCCCCCGATGCCCCCGACGCGCCCGACGGGACGGCCCCCGAGGACCGGGAGGCCACCGAACCGGAGCCCTCCGCCCCCCGGGGCGGAGCCGACGGCGCCGAGCAGGCCGCCGTCGGGGCCGCCGAGCCGTTCCGGACCAAGGTGCTCAGCGTGCCGGGCCTCGGCGAGGGAGCGGCCGGGCGCCGTTCGCGGGCCCGCACCGCGCACGGCCGCACCACCGGTGCCCAGCGCCCCCGGGGCCAGCTGACGAAGCTGCACCTCGCGGCTACCGTGCACGCCGCCGCCCCGCACCAGAAGGCGCGCGGCCGCGCCGGGCGCGGTCTGGTGATCCGCAAGGACGATCTGCGGCAGGCCACCCGGGAGGGCCGCGAGGGCAACCTCGTGCTGTTCTGCGTCGACGCCTCCGGCTCGATGGCCGCCCGGCAGCGCATGAGCGCGGTCAAGGGCGCGGTGCTCTCGCTGCTGCTGGACGCCTACCAGCGCCGGGACAAGGTCGGCCTGATCACTTTCCGCGGCACGGGTGCCGAACTGGCGCTGCCTCCCACCTCCTCGGTGGAGGCGGCCGCCGCCCGGCTGGAGAAGCTGCCGACCGGCGGCCGCACCCCCCTCGGACCGGGCCTGCTCAAGGCCCACGAGGTGCTGCGGATCGAGCGGCTGCGGGACCCCTCGCGCCGCCCGCTGCTGGTCGTCGTCACCGACGGGCGGGCCACTTCGGCCGGGGCCGTCGGCGGTGACCCGCGCGAGCTGTCGGGGCGCAGTGCCCGGCTGCTGGCCGCCCAGGGGATCGCCTCGGTGGTCGTGGACTGCGAGTCCGGGCCGGTCCGGCTGGGCCTGGCGGGGGCGCTCGCCGCCGACCTGGGCGGGCCCGCCGTGACCCTCGACGGGCTGCGGGCCGATTCACTGGCCGGGCTCGTGAAGAACGTACGTACCTCAGTGACATCCAGTGCATCACCCCACAGCAGCACCAGGAGGGCCGCGTAATGCCGCAGGGACAGCCGACCGTCGTTCCGGACGACGGACTCACGACGCGTCAGCGCCGTAACCGCCCGCTCGTGTTCGTCCACACCGGCCCGGGCAAGGGCAAGTCGACGGCGGCCTTCGGGCTGGCGCTGCGCGCCTGGAACCAGGGCTGGCCGATCGGGGTGTTCCAGTTCGTCAAGTCGGCGAAGTGGAAGGTCGGCGAGGAGAACGCGCTCAAGGTGCTCGGGGCCTCCGGCGAGGGCGGCTCCGTCGTCTGGCACAAGATGGGCGAGGGCTGGTCCTGGGTCCAGCGGGACGCGCAGCTCGACAACGAGCAGGCGGCCAAGGAGGGCTGGGAGCAGGTCAAGCGCGACCTGGCGGCCGAGACGCACAAGCTGTACGTGCTCGACGAGTTCGCGTACCCGATGCACTGGGGGTGGATCGACGTCGACGAGGTCATCGAGGTGCTCCGGAACCGTCCCGGCACCCAGCACGTGGTGATCACGGGGCGCAACGCGCCCGAGAAGCTGGTGGAGTTCGCGGACCTGGTGACCGAGATGACCAAGGTCAAGCACCCGATGGACGCGGGCCAGAAGGGCCAGAAGGGCATCGAGTGGTGACATCGCTCCACATTCCGCGACTGGTCATTGCCGCGCCGTCCTCCGGCAGCGGCAAGACCACCGTCGCGACGGGCCTGATGGCGGCCTTCGCGGAGCGCGGCCTCGCCGTGTCCCCGCACAAGGCCGGGCCCGATTACATCGACCCCGGCTACCACGCGCTGGCCACGGGTCGCCCGGGGCGCAACCTGGACGCCTTCATGTGCGGGCCGGAGCTGGTCGCTCCGCTGTTCGCGCACGGCGCCGCCGGCTGCGATCTGGCGGTCGTCGAGGGCGTGATGGGCCTCTACGACGGGGCCGCGGGGCGCGGTGAGCTGGCGTCGACGGCGCACGTCGCGAAGCTGCTGCGGGCGCCGGTGGTGCTGGTGGTCGACGCCTCGTCGCAGTCGCGGTCGGTGGCCGCGCTGGTGCACGGCTTCGCGTCGTTCGACCCGCAGGTGCGCCTCGGCGGCGTGATCCTGAACAAGGTGGGCTCCGACCGGCACGAGGCGATGCTCCGGGAGGCGCTGGAGGAGGCCGGGATGCCGGTCCTCGGTGTGCTGCGGCGGGCCCCGCAGGTGGCTGCGCCGTCGCGGCACCTGGGGCTGGTCCCCGTTGCCGAGCGGCGCGCCGATGCGTTGTCCTCCGTCGCGGCGCTGGCGGACCAGGTCCGCGCGGGCTGCGATCTGGAGGCCCTGCTGGCCCTGGCCCGCACGGCGCCGGCATTGGCCTGCGAGGCCTGGGACCCGGCAGGGGCCCTGGTCCCCCACCCCGCCCCTTCCCGGAACGGGGCCCTGCCCGGCCCCGTCATCGCCGTCGCGGGCGGACCGGCGTTCACGTTCTCCTACGCCGAGCACGCCGAGCTGCTCACCGCCGCCGGGGCCGAGGTCGTCACCTTCGACCCGCTGCGGGACGAGGCGCTCCCGCCCGGCACCGCCGGCCTGGTGATCGGCGGCGGGTTCCCCGAGGTGTACGCCCCGGAGCTCGCAGCCAACGAGCCGCTGCGCAAGGCCGTCGCGGGCTTCGCCGCGGACGGCGGACCCGTCGCCGCCGAGTGCGCAGGGCTGCTGTACCTCGCGCGGTCGCTGGACGGGAAGCCCATGTGCGGGGTCCTCGACGCCGACGCGCGGATGTCGGAGCGCCTGACCCTCGGCTACCGCGAGGCCGTCGCGGTGTCCGACAGCGCCCTGGCCGCCGCCGGTACCCGGCTGCGCGGCCACGAGTTCCACCGCACGGTGATCGAGCCCGGCGCCGGCGCCGCCCCCGCCTGGGGGTTCACGCACCCCGAGCGCCGGGTCGAGGGCTTCGTACGGCAGGGGGTGCACGCCAGCTACCTGCACACGCACTGGGCTGCGGAGCCCTCCGTCGCCCACCGTTTCGTGGAAGCGGCGGCAGCGCACCCGTGACACCAGTCCGCTCAGTCCGCGAGGCCCACCACCAGCCAGATCCCGGCCACCCCCCCCACCGTGCACATCAGCGTGGACAGGGCGGGGTGCTTGTGGTGCGCCTCGGGAAGGATCTCGGCCGCCGCGAGGTACAGCAGGGCGCCGCCGAAGAACCCGAGGTACGCCCCGAGGGGTTCCTCCGGAAGGGTGAACAGCGCAGTGGACGCCGCGCCCAGTACGGGGGCCACGGCGTCCGCGAAGAGCATCATCAGGGCCTTGCGGCGGGCGTTCCCGTACAGCCGGGTGAGCGTGTACGTGTTGAACCCGTCGGCGAAGTCGTGCGTGATGACGGCGAGCGACACGGCCACGCCCATCCCGCCGCCCACCTGGAAGGCCGCTCCCAGGGCGACCCCGTCGGCGAAGCTGTGGCCGACCATCGCCGCGGCCGCCGTCAGGCCGACCTCGGGGACGCGGCCCCCGTTCTCGGCGCCGTGCGCAGCCTGTCGTACCGCGAGCAGGCGCTCCACGACGTGCGCGATCAGGAACCCGGCCACGAAGAGCAGCAGGGCGAGCGGGACGCCGAACACCTCGCGACCCGCCGCGTGCAGCGACTCCGGCAGCAGGTCGAGGCCCACGACGCCGAGCATCAGCCCGCCGGCCAGGCCCAGCACGAGGTGGCGGCGGTCGGTGACGCGCTGCGCCGTCCATCCGCCCGCCAGGGTCATCAAGAACGCGCCCAACGCCACGATCACGGCCATGCGCCCCTGGATACCGACTCCTCGCCGTGTGCGCACGTCTGCGCGCGGGCGGCGGGTCACGAAGCATTGACGACGACGGAGGGGGCATGAGCCCGGTGGGCGAGTACGCGACACAGCTGGTGGTCGGGGTCGGCGGACGCGCGGGGGTGTCCGTGGCCGAGGTCTGCGCCCTGGTCGAGGAGACGCTACGGGGGGCCGGGCTGGCCACCGGGTCGGTGAAGGCGCTGGCCACGGTGGAGTCGAAGGCGGGCGAGGCGGGGATCACCGGCGCGGCGGAACGTTTCGGCGTGCCCCTGCTCAGCTATCCCGCCGAGGAGCTGGCCGGCATCTGCGTACCGCACCCCTCCGATGCGGCGCGCGACGCCGCCGGTACCTCCTCGGTGGCGGAGGCCGCGGCGCTCGCGGGCGGCGGGGAACTGCTCGTGCCGAAGCGCCGCTCGGTGGCGGCGACCTGCGCCGTGGCCACCGCGCAGGCCCATGACCTGCGCCATCACGGGGACGCGGAGGTGCGCGGCGACGGCGGCGCGCTGGTGGACCTCGCGGTGAACGTACGGGCGCACACCCCGCCGGAGTGGCTCAAGCAGCGCATCGCGGCTTCGCTCGGCGCCCTTTCCGCATACCCCGACGGGCGGGCGGCCCGCGCGGCGGTGGCGGCTCGGCACGGGCTGCCGGCCGATCGGGTGCTGTTGACGGCCGGGGCCGCGGAGGCGTTCGTGCTGATCGCGCGGGCCCTGGGCGCGCAGCGGCCGGTGGTGGTGCACCCGCAGTTCACGGAGCCGGAGTCGGCCCTGCGCGACGCGGGGCACACGGTGGAGCGGGTGCTGTTGCGGGCGGCGGACGGGTTCCGGCTGGACCCGGCGGCGGTGCCCGAGGACGCGGACCTGGTGGTGGTCGGCAACCCGACCAACCCGACGTCCGTCCTGCACCCGGCGGCGACTCTGGCCGCGCTGGCCCGGCCGGGCCGGATCCTGGTCGTGGACGAGGCGTTCATGGACGCGGTCCCGGGCGAGCGGGAGGCGCTGGCCGGGCGGACGGACGTGCCGGGTCTGGTGGTGCTGCGGAGCCTGACCAAGACGTGGGGGCTGGCGGGGCTGCGGATCGGCTACGTGCTGGCCGAGCCCGAGGTGATCGCGAAGCTGGCGGCCGCGCAGCCGCTGTGGCCGGTGTCCACGCCGGCGCTGGTGGCGGCGGAGGCCTGCGTGGCCCCGGCGGCGCTGGCGGAGGCGGAGGCCGCGGCCCGGCAGATGGCGGTGGACCGGGAGCACCTGCTGGCGGGGCTCGCGGAGTTCGAGGAGATCACGGTGTCGGGGGTGGCGGCCGGGCCGTTCGTCCTGGTCCAGATGGCGGGCGCCGCGGAGGTCCGCGTCCGGCTGCGCGCCCTCGGCTTCGCGGTCCGCCGCGGGGACACCTTCCCGGGCCTGGACCACTCCTGGCTCCGCCTGGCGGTTCGGGACCGTGTCACGACGGGCCGCCTCCTCCAAGCCCTCGACCACGCCCTGGCCCTGACCGCTCGCTGACCCGGCCTCTCTGACCTGCAACGCCGCGAATATCCGGACGCTTTGGCTCCGTTGGCGGGGCGGGCCGGGGTAGGCGATGATCTCGGCATCAGCAGGGGAGCACCGGGGGGTCCGGAAATGAACACGAGAGCGAAAACCGGCCTGGCGGCGGTCGCGGTGGCGGTCGTCGCCGGCGGGATCCTGGCCATGCCGAGCCTGCTCGACCACGGCAAGGACGCCGGCGAGCAGCGGCTCGCGGCCGGGGCCGGCCAGGGCAAGGCGAGCGCGGGCAAGGCGAGTCCGACGACGCCCGCCGGAGCCAAGCCGTTCACGCTGGTGGCGACGGGCGACATCATCCCGTACCCGTCGATCATCCAGCGGGCCGCGGACGACGCTCAGGGCAGCGGCCAGAGCCACGACTTCCGGAAGATATTCGCCGGGGTCAAGCCCCAAGTGGCCGCGGCCGACCTGGCGATATGCCACCACGAGATACCGTACGGCCGGCCCGGCGGCCCCTACACCGGATATCCCGCGTTCAAGGCCCCGCACCAGCTGGCCGACGCCCTGAAGGACGCCGGGTACGACAGCTGCTCCACCGGCTCGAACCACACCCTGGACGACGGATACGACGGCCTCGTCCGCACCCTGGAGCACCTGGACCGGGTCGGCATCAAGCACGTCGGATCGGCCCGCAGCGCCGAGGAAGCCAAGGCCCCGGCGGTGCTCTCGGCCGGCGGCGCCAAGGTCGCCCAGCTGGACTACACGTACGGGACGAACGGCATCCCGGTCCCGGCCGGCAAGCCCTGGTCCATCAACCTGCTCGACCAGAACCGGATGATCGCCGACGCGCGCGCGGCCCGGGCGGCCGGCGCCAACGTCGTCGTCCTCAGCGTCCACTGGGGCACCGAGTGGCAGACGGCCCCGGACAAGCAGCAGCTCGACGTGGCACAGGCGCTCACGGCCTCGCGCGGCCCGGACGGGCTCCCCGACATCGACCTGATCCTGGGCACCCACAACCACGTCCCGCAGCCGTACGAGAAGATCAACGGAACCTGGGTCGTCTTCGGCATGGGCGACCAGGTCGCCAGCTTCTACGAGGCCGACAAGGCGCGCGGCAACATGTCCTCGATCCCACGCTTCACCTTCGCCCCGGCGGCCGCCCACCCCGGCCGCTGGGAGGTGACCAAGGCCGAGTACCTCACGCAGTACTCGGACATGAACCCGCCGTTCCGCGTCGTCTGCGCTTCCTGCGCCGCCTCCGACCCGGGGCTCGGCGCCGCCAAGCAGTCCGCGTACGCCGACGTCGACAAGCAGGTCAGCGCCGCCGTGCTGTCGCGCGGAGCCGACAAGCAGGGGCTGGTGCACGCCACCCGCTGAGCCGCGGGCTCCGCTACGAGGTGCGGCCGCGCCGGGTCAGGACCAGCGCGGTCGCGCCGATGCCGAGCAGGACCAGCGCACCGCCGGCGACGTACGGCGCCGGCGAACCGCCGCCGGTCTCGGCCAGGTTGGCGTCGGTGGTGATGCCGGCCCCGGTCCCCGAGGCGGCGCTCTGCGGCTTGACGTCGAGCTTCGTCGACGGCTCCGGGGCCGGCCCGGTCGGGGCTTCGCAGTGCGCCTCGGCGAGCACGACCTCGCCGTCGACCTGTGCCACGTTGAGGTCCAGCGGGTTCACGGCCACCTTCAGCCGCAGTGCGGCCGCGGCGGCCGTGGTGGAGGTGGTCGAGGTGCCGGAGAGCTCCAGGCTGACCATGCCGACCTTGGGGACCTCGACCTTGGTCGGGCCGCCGGCCGAGAGGGTGACCTTCTTGCCGAGCACGGTCACGGCGCCCAGCACGTTCGAACTGGCCACGGGCTTCTTGCCCGCCTCGCAGACGGCCTTGGACGTGACGTTCTCCACCTGGATCAGGGAGAGCAGCGGCAGCCCCGGCACGTGCACCTTGGCGTTGGTCAGGTTGGCCTCCGCCTCGGCGCGGTTCTTGTCGGCGGTGGCTTTGGAGGTGGCCACGTCGGCGCGCAGCACGCTCACCGGCTGCCCTCCCTCGACCCCGTCCAGGGACACGGACAGGGCGGTCTTCTGGGCCGTCGCCGGGGCGGTGACCTCGTTGAGGGTGGTCTTCAGCGGCACGTCGACGGTCTTGTTGAGCAGGCCCACGTCCAGTCCGGCGCGCAGGACGACCGCACCGGCCTTGCCCTCTCCGCCGCCGGTGGAGCCGGCGCCTGCGGTGGCGAAGGCGGGCGGGGCGGTGAGCAGGGCGACCGCTCCCGTGGCGAGCAGGACGGCTGCGGGCATGCGGAAGGTGTTGCTGTTCACGGTGGTGGAACCCCCGGGGAGATGGGAGCCGTCGCGTCGCCAATGGGGGACATCGCGCGCCGACGGCCTCTAACCCTGGGAATCTTTACGCACGGAGAGTGAACGGGTGACAACCTGCGGTGAGTTCACCCCAATGGGTGGTTTCCATGCAGGCATTCGATTAGCTGCGCATCAGGAGGAACGGGAGTTCTTTTTCGCCACACAACAGAGGGCGATGCGCCGACGCCGATGACCCCGGCGGCCGTTCACAACGACGGCCGGGGCACCGGCGTCACGCGGTGCGTCAACCCTGCGCTCAGGCCCGGACCTTGCCGTTCACGATCACGCGCCGCGGCTGCGCCAGTGCCCGTACGTCGACCCGCGGGTCGGCGTCGTAGACCACCAGGTCCGCCGGCGCCCCCTCGGTCAGGCCCGGCCTGCCGAGCCACTCGCGTGCCGCCCACGTCGTCGCCGAGAGGGCCTCCAGGGCCGGGATCCCGGCCCGCACCAGCTCCGAGACCTCCGCCGCGACCAAGCCGTGCGGGAGGGAACCCCCCGCGTCGGTGCCGACGTACACACCGATGCCCGCGTCGTAGGCGGCCCGTACGGTGTCGTACCGGCGCTCGTGCAGCCGCCTCATGTGCGCCGACCAGCGCGGGAACTTGGTCTCGCCGCCCGCCGCCATCTTCGGGAACGTCGCGATGTTCACGAGCGTCGGGACGATCGCCACCCCCCGCTCCGCGAACAGCGGGATGGTGTCCTCCGTGAGCCCGGTGGCGTGCTCGATGCAGTCGATGCCCGCCTCGACCAGGTCGCGCAGCGAGTCCTCCGCGAAGCAGTGCGCGGTGACCCGGGCGCCCAGCCGGTGCGCCTCGGCGATGGCCGCCTCGACCTCCGCCCGCGGCCAGCAGGGCGCCAGGTCCCCGACCTCGCGGTCGATCCAGTCCCCCACCAGCTTCACCCAGCCGTCGCCGCGCTGCGCCTCGCGGCCCACGTACGCGACGAGGTCGGACGGCTCGATCTCGTGGGCGAAGTTGCGGATGTAGCGGCGGGGGCGGGCAATGTGCCGGCCCGCCCGGATGATCTTCGGGAGGTCCTCGCGGTCGTCGATCCACCGGGTGTCGGAGGGCGATCCGGCGTCGCGGATGAGGAGGGTGCCGGCGTCCCGGTCGGTCAGGGCCTGCCGTTCGGCGGTCTCCGCGTCGACCGGACCGTGGGCGTCCAGCCCCACGTGGCAGTGCGCGTCGACCAGGCCGGGCAGCGCCCAGCCGGACACCGTGGTGATCTCGCGGGCTCCGTGCGGGCGTTCGTACGAGATCCGGCCGCCCACCACCCAGAGTTCGTCGCGCGCGTCGTCGGATCCGACGAGCACACGCCCCTTCACATGCAGCACGTCATCGGTCATGTTCCGCACTGTACGTGCGGCCTCGGTACGCTCGTGCGGGTAGACCCGGGTAGCCCCGGGACGCAGCGGACGAAGAGAGAGCAGCACCGTGACCCACCCCCTCCTGGACCTTCCGCCGCTCACCGCGGAACGCTTCGCGTCGATCGAGCAGGGGGTCGCGGACCTCCTCTCCACCCGCCAGGACGTGGTGATCACCCAGGGCGAGGCGCTGCTCCCGCTGGAGGGCTGCATCCGCTCGGGAGCGCGGCCCGGTTCGACGGCGCTGAACATCGTGACCGGCCCGTACGGGACCACCTTCGGCAACTGGCTGCGCGACGCCGGGGCCCGGGTGGTGGACCTCGCGGTGCCGTTCGACACGGCGGTGACCGGTGCGCAGGTGGCCGAGGCCCTGACCGAGCACCCGGAGATCGACTTCGTCTCGCTGGTGCACGCGGAGGCGGCGACCGGCAACACCAACCCGGTCGCGGAGATCGGCGAGGCCGTACGGGCCCACGGCGCCCTGTTCATGCTGGACGCGGTGGCATCGGTGGGCGCGGAGGCGCTGCTGCCCGACGAGTGGGGCGTGGACCTGTGCGTGATCGGCGCCCAGAAGGCGATGGGCGGCCCGGCGGGCGTCTCGGCGGTGTCGGTCTCGGAGCGGGCGTGGGCCCGGTTCGCGGACAACCCGGCCGCACCGCGCCGCTCGTACCTCTCGCTCCTGGACTGGAAGGAACGCTGGATCGACACGGGCCGCACGGCGCTCCCGCACGCCCCGGCGCAGCTGGAGATGCTGGCGCTGGAGGCCTGCCTGGACCGGATCGCGGCCGAGGGCCTGCCGGCGGTGACGGCCCGCCACGCGGCCGCCGCGGCCGCGACCCGCGCGGGCGCGGTGACCCTGGGCGTCGCCCCGTACGTCCGCCGGGTCGCGGAGGCGGCCCCGGTGGCGACCACGCTGCGCGTGCCGAACGCCTCGCTGGTGGTGGCCAAGGCCCTGGCCGCCGCCCCGACGGCCCCCCTCGCGGCGGGCGGCGGTGCGCTGGCCCGCGAGATGGTCCGGGTCAACCACTACGGCCAGGCCGCGACGCTCCCGTCGGTCCTGACCGCCCTGACGACCCTGTCGAGCGCCCTCCCCACGGCCCCGGACCCCGCCGAGGCCCTGTCGGCGGCGGAATCGGCCTGGGCGGAAGCCCTCCGCTAGGCCCACCGGGCCGTGTCCGGGGGCGGGGCGGGGCGGCGGCTCCGCTACGCCCCCGGACACGGCAGCCCGTCTGCGCACCATCTCGGTGATCCAGATCGGCGCGAACGGAGACGTGCATCCCGGGGGCGTCGGGTAGTCCTTGAGCACCCCCAGCCGCTCACCGATCTCCATGGCCCGGACCCGGTACTCGGCGTGCTCGATCCCGATCTGCGCCAGGCAGTGGTTCATCGCCCACTGCAGCCGGTCCGGGGCGTCCGCCATCTCCGCCTCGATGACGTCGAGCAGTCCTGCCAGGTCGAGACCCTCCGGCTGCTTCGCCACGCGTTCGGTGGTCAGCGCCCAGCCGGCGCTCGCGACCACCGGATCCGGATCGGCGAACCAAGCCGAGCGCAGCTCTTCGGCGTGCGGGTTCTTCTTGACCACGTAGTTCACGAGCCAGTCGTGCACCTTGGGGGTGTGCGCCTCGCGCAGCATGGCGTCCAGCTCGGCTCGCTCGAACGCCTTCGGACGGCAGATCAGGATCGCCAGCAGTCGCGCCGCACCGTCGCCCGTCTCCCAGAGCCGGCGCGCGAGTTCCGGTTGCGTCTTCAGCCGTTTCGCGAGCGCGCGCAGCTTGGTGAGGTTCACGCCGTGGTCGTCGCCGTGCCTCTCGTTGATCGCGCGGGCCTTCGGGTCCTCCAGCGCGGCCAGCTCGGCCATCACCTCGGCCACCGTCATCCCGGGCGCCGTCGTCTCGGCCACGTCGGCCTCCTGTCGATCACGTGCGGGTTCCGCCCACGACGGTAGCCACCGTAACCCCCGGGTCCGACGGGGCCACGGACCCCGGGAGCCGAGCCCCCGGGGTCCGGTGGGTCAGGCGCGGGGGGCCGGGCAGGCGCCGGCGGGGTCGCAGGCGTCGGCCGGCGCGGGCTCCGCGACCTCGCGGCCGGCCCACGCCTGCTCCAGCGCCCGGGTGAACACCTCGGCGGGCTGCCCGCCGGAGATCCCGTAACGGCGGTCCAGCACGAAGAACGGCACGGCGTTGGCGCCGAGCTCCGCCGCCTCGCGCTCGTCGGCCCGCACCTCGGCCTCGTACGCCGAGTCGTCCGCGAGGACGGCGCGCACCTCCGCCTCGTCCAACCCGGCTTCCACCGCGAGCGCGACGAGCACCTCGGGGTCGAAGACGGACCGCTCCTCGGCGAAGTTCGCCCGGTAGGCGAGGTCGAGCAGCTCCTCCTGGCGGCCGCGGGCGGCGGCCAGGTGCAGCAGGCGGTGGACGTCGAAGGTGTTCCCGTGGTCGCGGCCCTCGGTGCGGTACGTCAGCCCCTCGGCTCGGGCGGCGGCGGCGACGTGCTCCTCCATGCCGCGCGCCTCCTCAAGGGTCCGGCCGTACTTCTTGGCGAGCATCTCCAGGACCGGCGCCGTCGTGCCCTTGGGGCTGTGCTGGTCGAGCTCGAAGGACCGGAAGACGACCTCGACCTCGTCACGGTGCGCGAACTCGGCCAGCCCCTTCGTGAAACGGGCCTTGCCGATGTAGCACCAGGGGCAGGCGATGTCGCTCCAGATCTCGACGCGCATGATCCTTCTTCTCTCCTTGTTCCGGGACGGGACGGTTTCCCCTTCAACCATCCACCGGAGCGTCTCATTCCCCGAGATTCAGCCAGAGGGTGAGGTGGGAGCCGGAGCGGAGGGGGCCCGTGGCGGGCGGGCGCCAGCCTTGGTGGGCGTAGAAGGCCTGGGCCCGGAGGTTGTGTTCGTAGACCTCCAGCCGGACCCGGCCCACGCCGGCGCGCAGCCAGGCGTCGACGCAGGCGGCGTGCAGGGCGGCGCCGGTGCCGCGGCGCCAGTGGGCCGGGTCGACGTGTAACTGGGTGAGGGTGGTCTCGCCGTCCGCCGTGCGGAAGGCCGCCACCCCCCTGAGCTCCCCGTCCTGCTCCGCGCACAGCACCCCGCCGTCGGTCGTGGCCCGTGCGACCGCCCTCGACCAGCCCTCGCGGGCGGCGTGCGCCTGCTCGGGGACGCGGCCGCGGTAATAAGTGGACCGGGCCCGGGTGTGGAGGGCCGCTATGGCATCGAGGTCTGCGGGTTGCGCGGTCCTGATCATGGACATGGAAACGCGCCGAGAACCGTGTCGGTTCCCGGCGCGTCGTAGGGCTACCGGCGCCGCTACTTCTTCAGCCACGCCTCCATCATCTTCTGGGCGATGGGAGCGGCGAGCTTGCCTCCCCCGATCTCGGAGCGGTCGGTGTCCGAGTTCTCGATCACCACGGCAACCGCGATCTGCTTGCCTCCCGACTTGCCGTACGAGGTGAACCAGGCCAGCGGCGGCAGGCTGTTGTTCACGCCGCGCTGCGCGGTACCGGTCTTGCCGCCCACCTCGGCGCCCGCCACCTGCGCGGGCTTGCCGCCGCCCTCGGTAGCGACCGTCCGCATGGCGTCCTGGAGCATCGACGCGGTCTTGGCGTTCATGACCTGCTCGGACTTCGGGTTCTTGAAGCTCTCCAGCACGTTGCCGTTCGCGTCGGTGACCTCGGACACCGAGTGCGGGGCGACGAGCTTGCCACCGTTCTCGATCGCGGCGGTCACCATCGCCATCTGGAGCGGGGTGGCCTGCACGTCGAACTGGCCGATACCCGTCTGCGCGACCTGGTCGACCGACATCTTCTGCGTCGGGTACTTGCTCGCCGGGCGGGCGGTGACGGGCGTCGCCGTCTCCGTGTTGAAGCCGAGCTTCTCGGCCATCGCCCGCATCTTGTCCTGGCCGAGCTTGTGCGCGAGCTCGGCGAAGACGTTGTTGCAGGACAGCCGCAGGGCGGTGCGCGGCGAGGCGTTGTTGCAGGCGGCGGATCCCGCCTCGCTGGGCAGCAGGGTCCGGGTTCCGGGGATCGTGTACGGGTCCGGGGTGCCGGTCGGCGTGTCGAGGTTGGTGACCAGGCCGTTCTCGATGGCCGCCGCCAGGGTGACCAGCTTGAAGGTGGAGCCCGGCGCCTGCGGCTTGCGCAGGGCCACGTTCTCCATGGCCTTGCCCTTGTCCTCGATCAACTTCTCCCAGGCTGCGTTGTCGTTGGCGCCCGTGATGGTGCCCGGATCGTAGGAGGGGTTGTTCACGATGGCGAGGATCTCGCCGGTCGCCGGGTCGATGGCGACGGCGGAGCCCTGCTTGCCCTGGAGCGCGTCGTACGCGGCCTTCTGCACGCCCTTGTCGATGGTCGTCAGCACGTCGCCCGGCGCGGCCCGCTTGTTGGTGAGCATGTCCATCACGGTCTTGAGCCGGTCGTCGGACCCGTTGAGGATCTTCTTGTAGACGCCCTCCAGCATGCTCGTGCCGAAGGCCTGGGAGCTGTAGCCGGTGATCGGCGCGTAGAGAGGACCGTCGACGTAGGTGCGCTTGTAGCCGAAGTCCTTCCCGCCCGTCTTCACCGAGCCGGTGATCGCCTCCCCGCCCACGATGATGTTGCCCAGCGGGTTCTCGTACTGCCCGATGAGGTTCCGTCGGTTGTTCTCGTTGTCTGCGAGCGCCTGGCCTTGGTAGGCCTGCACCCAGGTGACCCGCACCAAAAGGGCCAGCACCAGGAGCAGACAGAAGACCGACGCACGCCTGATCGTCTTGTTCATCCCCCAGAAGGACGTCCCAAGGCTCCCGGGCGTTCCGCTCTGCCCCGATTGTGGCGGGGTTCTCAGCCTTTCTTCATGAAGCCGCCCTCGTAGGCCGCGATGACCGCCTGGGTACGGTCGCGCGAGCCGGTCTTGGAGAGGACCGCGGCGACGTGCGACTTGACCGTCTGGGGGCCGACGCCGAGGCGCTCGCTCATCTCGTGGTTGGACAGTCCGGTGGCCATCAGGCGCAGCACGTCGGCTTCCCGGTCGGTGAGCCGGGCCACCCAGGCGGCGGGGCCCGCGGCGCCGGGCGCGTGCGACACCGCCAGGGAGCGGACGGCCGCCGGGAAGAGCAGGCAGTCTCCGCGGGAGACGAGGCGGACCGCGCCGATGAGCTCGTCGGGGTCGGCGCGCTTCAGGAGGAACCCGGCGGCGCCCGCGCGCAGCGCGTCGTAGACGTACGCGTCGTTCTCGAAGGTGGTGACGACCACGATCCGGGGCGGCTCGGGCATGGTGGCGATGATCTGCTCGGTGGCCCGAATGCCGTCGATCTCGGGCATCCGGACGTCCATCAGCACCACGTCGGGGGCCAGGGAGCGGACCAGTGGAACGGCTTCGGAACCGGAGGCCGCCTCACCGACGACCTCCAGGTCGGGTTCGGCTTCGAGGATGACCCGCAGGGCGGTGCGGACCATGCGCTCGTCGTCGGCGAGCACGATGCGCAGCGGCGGCCGGCCCGCGGCGGTCATCGGGAACCTCCGCCGAGCGGGAGGACGGCCCGCAGCCGCCACAGCTCCCGGTGCGGGCCCGCCTCGACCCGGCCGCCGAGCAGGGTGGCCCGCTCCGCGGCGCCGTGCAGCCCGCGGCCCCCGGTGGTGCGGGGCTGCCGCCCGTCGGCGGTGCCCGGCGGATTGGTCATGGTGATCTCCAGTTCGCGGTCGGTACTGCCTGCGCTGTTGTTCTTGTCCCGTACGGCGATCCGCAGCTCGACGGGGCCCGTTCCGTGGCGCAGGGCGTTGCTCAGGCCCTCCTGGACGATCCGGAAGGCCTCGCGGGAGGCGATGGCAGGGAGCTGCGCCCAGTTCCCGGCCGGTCCGGGGTCCTGGTGGGCGGTGACAGTGGTCCCGGCGGCCCGGGTGCGGGCCAGCAGTGCGTCGAGGTCGGCGGCGAGGGTCGGAGCGGGTGCGGCGTCGGGGCGGGCCGGGTCGCCGTCCCGCAGCAGGCCGAGGACGGCGTCGAGCTCGCCCACCGTCCGCCGGGTGGTGTCCTCGATCGCCGCCAGCGCCTCCCGTACGAACGCGGGGTCGCTGTCGAGCACCCGTCGGGCGGCGACCGCCTGGAGGGTGACGGCGCTCAGGGCGTGCCCGACCGCGTCGTGCAGCTCTCGGGCCAGCCGGTTGCGCACGGCCAGGTCGGCGGCCCGCTCCTCGGCCGCGGCCAGCCGGTCCGCCCCGGTCGGCCCGAGCAGGACGGGTGCCGTCCGGGCCAGCAGCGCCCCGGCGCCGGCGGCGCTCAGGACGAGGCCGCCCAGCATCCCGATCCCCAGCAGCGGGGCGGTGTACGGCGCGGCGCCGGTGCTGAACCAGTCCAGCCCCAAGGGGCTGTTCCGCAGCCTGCTCACGACCGGCAGCGCGATCAGCGCCACCGCCATGGGCGGTACCGCGAGACTCATCCCGCTGATCACCGCGCCGACCCCGAGGTGCAGGGTCCACCAGGCCGAGGTCCGCCCCCGGGCCGCCCAGGACCGGGCCGGTCCCTCGGCCAGCCGCTCCCCCGGCACCCCGCACAGGGCCCGTACGGCGCCGGCCGACATCGGTCGGACGAGCCCGAACAGACCGGTCACCGCGACCAGCGGCAGGGACAGCCCGTACGAGGCGAGGGTCAGCGCGGTGGAGCCGAAGACGTTGCCCCGGCCGGACCAGACGGCGACCACCACCTGGGCGAGCAGGAAGTACGGCATCAGCAGTGCCCCGCCGAGGATCAGGTGCACCCAGCGCAGCCGGGCCCGCGCCCCCAGCAGCCGGCCCACACCGGCCCGCGTCCCCGCACCCATCCCCTCGCCCCCCGTACACCGCGGCCCCCACCTTGACCGTCGCCCACCGGCCCGTCCCCCTCGCGTCGCTCCGCGTCACCCGGTGCGGCGGCGTGAGGCGAGGAACCGGGCCAGCACGAATGCGGCCAGCAGGCCGGTGATCGTTTGGCCAGCGTAGGTCAGGACCATCACGGTGGTGACCTCCTTCGCGGGATCGGTGACGCCCATCGTGGAGACCAGTAGCCACAGGCCCCAACCCACCGCCTCGGCAGCCCCGATCCAGGCGACGGCCAGCGCCCACCGGGCCTGCCCGGTCCCGCCCCGTGCCAGGTTCACCGCGCCCGCCCCCGCGGCCAGTACGCATATCCCGTGGGTGGCGTACACCGCGCCGGTCTGGGGACTGAACTGCGATATCTGCGAGGCGCTCAGCCCGGCCGTGCCCCCGAAGGCCCAGATGAGGTGCATCGCCGCCACGATCACGGCCGACACCGACGCGGCTGCCGCCACCACCCCCGTGGGTGACGGCAGCCGCTCGCCCTGGACGCCCTGCCACCGGCTGCCCCAGCGCTCCCGCGCATAGGGGACGAACAGCCCGGCCAGGGCAATGGCCTGCACGATGAAACCGCCGTAGACGACGTTGAACACCCACGGGTCGAGGAAGGGCTCCTTCGCCGCCTGCGCGACCGCGTCCGGCCCCAGTCCCACGGCCCCCAGGAGGAGTTGGGCCGGAAAGGCCACGACGATCAGGGCGAGCAGTCCGGTGGCGAAGAAGACCGGGACGGTCAGCAGCCAGGACGGCACCCGTCTGCCCCAGGGCCGGGTGAACACCAACACCAGGACCATGACGGCCGCGTCCATGGCCATCGTGATCGCGTTCGCCGCTTTGAAGAACATCCCGGGCTCCAGCAGCACACTGCCGTCCGGTATCCCGATGCGGCTCCCCGCCACCCAGGCCGCCCTTGAGGCACAGGTACGGCAAGGTGGCCACCAGGGCCGCCACTCGCAGGACCCTGCGCCCGGTCCCGATCCCGGTTCCGGCACGGGGCCCGACCCCGATCGCGGCCCCGCCCCCGGCCTCCCGGCCGGCGGCCATCGACCGCGCCACCGCGCCCGTCGCCGTCTCGTTCGTCTGCACCGCTCGTGTGGTCATGACTCAACGGTCGCGTCCGCGCCGCCCCGCCACCTCCCCCACGAAGGTGAACCGTCTCCCCCGCACGGGGGAGGCCCCGCCCCCGTCCACCGCCTCACATGCGACGGGTCGCCACCGACAGCCGGTCCCGCGCCTCGAACAGGGCCGCCTTGATCCGCTGCTCGTGGCCCGCCGTCAGCCGGGCCACCGGCACCGAGCAGCTCACCGCGTCCCGGGCCGGCGTCCGGTACGGCACCGCCACCCCGAAGCAGCGCAGCCCGAGGGTGTTCTCCTCCCGGTCCACCGCGTAGCCCTGCTCCCGTACCAGCGCCAGCTCCTCCACGAGCTGCTCCCGGTCGGTGATCGTGTGCTCGGTGACCGCCTCCAACCGCCGCGGCAGCAGCGCCCGCACCTCCTGGTCGGAGTGGGTCGCCAGCAGCGCCTTGCCCAGCGCGGTCGAGTGCACGGGCAGCCGCCGGCCGACGCGGGTGAACGGCCTCAGGTAGTGCTGGGACTGGCGGGTGGCCAGGTAGACGACGCTCGTGCCGTCCATCCGGGCCAGGTGGATGGTCTCGGTGGTGTCGTCGGAGAGCCGGTCCAGGGTGGGCCGGGCCGCGGCGACGACCTCGTCCCCGTCGATGTAGGAGCTGCCGACGAGCAGGGCCCGTACGCCGATTCCGTACCGCGTGCCCGTCGCGTCCGTCTCCACCCACCCCAGGTTCACCAGCGTGCGCAGCAGCATGTAGAGGCTGGACTTGGGCAGCGAGAGGTCGTGCTGGATGTCGGCCAGGCTGTGCAGTCCGGGCCGCGCCGCGAAGTGCTCCAGCAACAGCACCGTACGGACGGCGGATTTGACGGCCGCCGGCGCTCCCGGCCCCCCGCCCGCCAGGCTGTCCGGGCTCTGTGGGCTCACCGACTCGGCTGTGGTCATTCGCCTTTTGCCCCTCTTGTCTCTTGTCAACGCGGAAGACCCGGAAATAGAGTCCGGAACGGATGTGATCATTCATCCATCGGAACGGCGTTCACAATACTGAACGCCACCGCGCGGGTCAGGGCAGATCCAGGAGGCAGTGCGCCATGGCAGCAACACCAGTCTGGAGTGTGGACCCCCGCACCGGGAAGCAGCGCGAACAGGTTGCGGTGGAAGCCACATCCGGCGAGGTGGACGAAGCGGTGCGTGCCGCCCACGCGGCGCGCGGTGCGCTCGCCGACCGCACCGCCCGCGCGGCCTTCCTGCGCACGGCCGCCGACCTGCTCGACGAGGCCGCGGCCCACGTCATCGAGGCCGCCGACGCCGAGACCGCCCTCGGGCCGGGCCGGCTCACCGGCGAACTCGCCCGCACCACCGGCCAGCTGCGGGCCTTCGCCGACGCCGTCGACGAGGGCTCGTACCTCGACATCCGCATCGACCACGCCGATGCGGGCGCCGTCCCGCCGCGCCCCGAGCTGCGCCGCTACAAGGTGCCGCTGGGCGTGGTCGCGGTCTACGCGGCCTCGAACTTCCCGCTCGCCTTCTCCGTCCCCGGCGGGGACACCGCGAGCGCGCTCGCCGCCGGCTGCCCGGTGGTCGTCAAGGCGCACCCCGACCATCCGGCCACCTCCGAGCTGTGCGCCTCGCTGCTGCGCCGCGCGGCCGTGGCGGTCGGGCTGCCGGCCGGAGTGGTGGCCGTCGTCCACGGGTTCGACGCGGGCCTGGAGCTGATCCGCCACCCGCTCGTCTCCGCCGCGGGATTCACCGGTTCCATCCGGGGCGGGCGGGCACTGTTCGACGCGGCCGCCGCCCGGCCCGTACCCATCCCGTTCCACGGCGAGCTCGGCTCCCTCAACCCCGTCGTGGTCACGCCCGCGGCCGCCGCCGAGCGCGCCGAGGAGATCGCCGCCGGGCTCGCGGGTTCGGTCACCCTCGGGGTCGGCCAGTTCTGCGTCAAGCCGGGCCTGGTCCTCGTCCCCGCGGGCTCGGACGGCGACCGGCTCACCGGGGCGCTGACGAAGGCGCTGGGCGAAACGGAGCCGGGGGTCCTGCTCGACCACCGCATGCGCGAGAACTTCGTCTCCGGCGTGGGCGAGCGTGCCGCCCTGCCCGGCGTGAGCGCTCCCGTCACGCCCGGCTCCGGCGGCGAACACACCGTCGGCGCGGGGTACCTGACCGTCCCGGCCGGGCTGCTCCTGGAGGGCGGCGCGTACGAGGTGCTGCTGGAGGAGTGCTTCGGACCGGTGACCGTGGTCGTCCGGTACGCCGACCAGGGCGAGGCGGGGTCGGTGCTCGGGCTGCTCCCCGGGAACCTGAGCGCCACGCTCCAGCTGTCCGCGGCCGAGGCCGAGGGTGGTCCGGGCCCGGCGGCAGAGCTGATCGCGCAGGTCACGGCGCTGGCGGGGCGGATCGTGGTCAACGGCTGGCCGACCGGCGTCGCGGTGGCGCCGGCCCAGCACCACGGCGGTCCGTACCCGGCGGCGACCTCGCACTCCACGTCGGTCGGCGGGACCGCCATCGAGCGCTGGCTGCGGCCCGTGGCCTACCAGTCGGTGCCGGACCCGCTGCTTCCGGCGGAGCTGCGCGAGGGGAACCCGCTGGGGTTGCCGCGCCGCGTCACCGGCGGCTGAGGCCCCCGCGTCCGGGCCGGGACCGGGCCGCCGACCAGGGCCCGGCCCCAAGGCCCGGCCACGACCCCGGCCACGACCCCGGACCCCGGCCCCGGGCCCCGTAAATCCGTTGCCCGCCCGGCCCCCGACCGGCAGGCTGCCGGTCATGCCGAGACCCCACGGATTCACGTACGAACAGCGCGGCGACCAGAGCGTCGTCATCACGCACCAGGGCCGGGCCGCGAGCACCCTGCGCGGCGGTCGGGCGGAGAAGTTCCTCGCCGAGGTGGAGTCCGGCGACGCGCAGCTGGTGATGGCCCGCTGGACCGGCGCGTACAAGTTCGGCAACGAGCGGACGGCGAAGAACCACCCCCGCAACCGGCGCTGAAATCTCTCGCGAGGGTAAGGGAACGGCAAAGCGCCTCCGGTCGTTCTCCCGGCATGACCGCTATGACCCCAGGTTCCAACCTGCCGCTCAATACCGTCCGTGTGACGGTGGACGTGGCTGCCCCGGTGCGGCTCGACGTATCGGGACTCCTCCTCGCGGCGGACGGCAAGGTGCGTTCCGACGCCGACTTCATCTTCTACAACCAGCCGTCCGGGCCCGGTGTCAGCTACCGGTCGGGCGGCGGGGCGGCGCCGGACTCGATCACCGTGGACACGGGGGCGCTGCCGCCGGGCATCGAGCGGATCGTGGTCACGGCCAGTCCCGACGCCGCGGGTCAGACGTTCCAGGGCATCGAGCCCACCGCCACCGTGCGGCATGCGGAGAGCGGCGCGGTGATCGCCACCTTCACCCCGCCGCAGCTGGGTACCGAGACCGCGCTCGTGGTCGTCGAGGTCTACCAGCGCGGCGGCGTGTGGAAGGTGCGCGCGGTCGGCCAGGGGTACGCGAACGGCCTCGCCGGGATCGCGACCGACTTCGGGGTCTCCGTGGACGAGGACCCCCCGCCGCCCGCAGCGGCCCCGCAGGCTCCTGCGGCCCCGTCCGCGCCGTCCGCCTCCTCCTGGCCGAGTGCCCCGGCAACCCCGGCAGCGCCCGCGTTCCCCACGACGCCGTCGGCGCCCCCGGCAGCCCCGGCCCCGTCCGTCGCGGCGCCGCCGGCGGCCGCCGGCGCCGGGAAGATCAACCTCGACAAGGGTCGGGTCAGCCTCCAGAAGAACCAGACGGTGTCGCTCGTCAAGAACGGCCGCCCGCTGCTCTCCCAGGTCAAGATGGGCCTGGGCTGGGAGCCGGCGTTCCGCGGCCGGGACATCGACCTCGACGCGTCCGTGATCGCGTACGGGCCGGACCGCAACCACATCGACAGCTGCTACTTCGGCAAGCTGTCCATCCTGGGCGGTGCCGTCAAGCACTCGGGCGACAACCTCACCGGTGAGGGCGCCGGGGACGACGAGGTGATCGTCGTGGACCTCGGGCGGCTGCCCGCCGACGCCACCGGACTGGTCTTCACGGTCAACTCGTTCTCCGGCCAGAAGTTCACCGAGGTGGCCAAGGCCTACTGCCGCCTGATCGACGCGGCGAGCGGGGAGGAGCTGGTGCGCTTCGACCTCACCAGCGCCGAACCCCAGACCGGGGTCATGATGGCCAAGCTGATCCGCCAGTTCTCGGGCGAATGGGAGATGACGGCCATCGGCGAGTTTGTGAAGTCCCGCACAGTGCGCGGGATGGTCAAGCCCGGCTCCCAGACACTCTGAGCAGGTGGGCGGGCACGTGGAGCCACGATGACCGGCGAGCCCCCGGGCCGAGGTGATGGATTCCACCCTTAATCCGGACGTGACTGTCAGTGCCCGCCCGTAGCCTTGAAAGCATGTACACCACACTCCGGCCCGTGGGTCCCGCCCGCCCGTCCGCCGCAGAGGCGAACGAGGCGATACGGCACCTCGTCGAGACCCGGGTGGACGACGAGTGGCCCTCCGAGGCGTATGAGTTCCTGCTGGAGGAATGGGCCGCCGCCAGTCGCGCCGAGATCGCCGAGGTCGCCGCCGCCCAGTGAACGGGCGGCGGCGCAGCCGTCGATCGTGGTGCCGGCCGTCGCTCGTGCGTACCGACCTCCGGGCATCAGTGTGCGCGCCGCCACGGACCGGTGATGGCCAGCATGATGCCGGGCTCCTGGATGTTGGCGTACAGCGTGCGCCCGTCCGGGGAGAAGCAGACCCCCGTGAACTCGGAGTACTCCGGCTCCTGCGCCGTCCCCAGGTTCAGCTCGTTGCGCGCCAGCGGGTACGTGCGCCCGGACTCGGTGGCGCCGAACAGGTGTTGCAGCCCGCTGCCGTCCTCGGCGATCACCAGGCCGCCGTACGGAGAGACCGTGATGTTGTCGGGGCCGTCGAAGGAACCGTCCTTGGCCGGGTCGGCGTTCACCCCGAGCACGACCGTCAACCGGATCGTGCGCCGCTTCGGGTCGTAGAACCACACCTGGCCGTCGTGGGCCGTGCCCGGGCTCTCCTCACGGGCGTACGAGGAGACGAAGTACGTGCCGCCGTCGGCCCACCACATGCCCTCCAGCTTGCGGGCACGGGTCACCGCGCCGTCCCCGAACTGCTTGCGCACGGACAGCGTCCGCGCATCGCGGTCCGGCACGGTCACCCAGTCGACGCCGTAGACCGTGCCGATGTCCGTCGCGCGCGAGAGGTCGTCCACGAACCGGCCCGCGCCGTCGAAGCACTTGGCGGCGGCCAGCACGCCGGCGTCGGCCGCGAGGGTACGGAGCTTGCCGCGCCCGTGGCGGAAGCCGCTCGGCGGGGTCCAGCGGTAGAGCAGCCCGTTGGGGCCGGAGGCGTCCTCGGTCAGGTAGGCGTGGCCCTGGCGCGGGTCGATGACCACTGCCTCGTGGGCGTACCGGCCGAAGGCCTTGATCGGCTTCGGGTCGCGGTTGGCGCGGCGGTCGTGCGGGTCGACCTCGAACACGTAACCGTGGTCCTTGGTCATCCCGTTCTTGCCGGCCAGGTCCTCGGTCTCCTCGCAGGTCAACCAGGTGTCCCAGGGGGTGGCTCCGCCCGCGCAGTTGGTGGACGTACCGGCGATGCCCACCCATTCGGCGACCTCGCCGCCGCGGCGGACCTCGACGACCGTGCAGCCGCCGGCCGCGGCCGGGTCGTAGACGAGGCCCTCGGTGAGCGGGACGGGGTGGGCCCAGGCCTCCCGCTTGCCCTTGAGCTCGTGGTTGTTGACGAGGAGGGTGACTCCGCGGTGGCCCTCGAAGGCGGCCGTGCCGTCGTGGTTGGACGGGGTGGACTCGCCGGAGTCGAGGCTGGTGACACCGCTGTGGGTGATCACGCGGTAGCTGAACCCGGCGGGGAGGGCGAGCAGTCCGGCCGGGTCCGACAGGAGCGGGCCGTATCCGGGCTCGCAGGGGCGGCCGTGCTCGTCGCGCAGGGTGCCGTCGTCGGCCGCCAGCGCTCCCGGGGCGGTGGCGAGGGCCCCGACCGTGCCGGTGAGCGCGACTCCCGCGCCGGCGATGACGGTGCGGGCGGTGAAGTCTCTACGGCTGAGCGGCATCGGGTCTCCAGGGGTGGGGAGGTGGTGCGCCTGTCGTGCGGTCGTCGGCGCTCACGCTCCCGCCCGCACGTGAACGGCGGCTGAACTGCCCGCGAAGGGGAGCGGCCCCCTTGCCGGTGGCCGGAATGACCAACTCCGGCTCAGCAACCACGCGTTCCGGACGTCCCCTCCCCGGCCCGCCCCGGCGTCGCGGCCACCGTGGTGCCGCCGTCGCCCCAGCCTCCCCCTCCGTCCCGCAGGTTCCCGGGTCAGGCGCGCCGCGAACGCGCCTTGAAGGCGGCCTTGCGGGCCTCCTTGGCGGCCTTCTTGTCCGGGTGCATCCGGCCCATCGCCTCCAGTACGTACGCCGTCGCCGGGTGCTCCACCCGCCAGACCTGGTCGAAGAACCCCGCGTGGTGGGCCGTCAGCGACTCCATCAGTAGCGGCAGTTCCTCCGTCTCCCCGTCCGCCACGAGCTGCGCCGCGATCGTGTCGACGGTCAGCCAGAACACCATGGCCCCGTCCGGCGCCGGTACGTCGGCCGCCCCGCGTTCGGTCAGCCAGACCCGGGCGAGCCCGCCGAGCTCCGGGTCGTCCAGCACCGCGCGGACCGCGGGCTCGGCTTCCGGACCGGCCGGCGCCAGGGCCTGCTGGCAGCGCAGCCTGCGCAGCGGGCCACCCTCGTCGGCGCCCCGGGCGGCGGCCAGCAGTTCGGTGACCGCGACGGGCAGTTCGCGGCCGGCGAGCCACTGCTCGATCTCGGCCTGGGCGGCGCCCTCGGGGTAGCCGGAGACGGCGTCGAGAAGGGCGTCCGCGCCCTTGTCGGCCAGTTCGCCGACGGCGGGGGCGGCGACCCCGGCCTCCAGCATGCGGGCTCGGATCCCGTACAGGCCGAGCGGGGTCAGCCGCACCATCCCGTACCGGGAGACGTCCTCGTCGTCGGCCGCGCCGGCCATCGGACCGGCCGCGAACTCCTCGTCGTCCGCCTCCGCCATCAGCGCCTCGTCGACGGGCCGGAACTCGACGAGCCCGATCGGCTCCAGCTGCCGGAACTGGTCGTCGAGGCGCATCATCGCGTCCGAGACCTGCTCCAGCACGGCGTCCGTCGGTTCGGCCATGTCCTCGGGGATGACCATCGAGGCGGCGAGCACGGGCAGCGGAATCGGCCCGTCCGAGGCTCCGTGTTCGGAGACGGAGAGCAGGTAGAGGTTGGCGAGGACCCCGTCGAGGAAGTCCGCCTCGCGGCCGGGGTTCCAGTCGAGCCGGTCGAAGTCGACCACGCCGCCCTCGTCCAACGCGTCGACGAGGGCGTCCAGATCGGGCACGGCGGCGTCCGCGAGCACGGTGTCCAGGGCCGCCAGCCACAGGTCGAGCACCTCGCCGGGCGCGCCGCCGACCACCAGGGCCAGGTCCTCTCCGGGCACGGCGGTACCGGACTCCTCCTCGGCGTCCTCGTCAGGTTCGGTCACGTCGACGAGGCCGGTGTCCACGGCCACCCGCCAGGCCTGGCTGGCGAGCGCGGGGCCCTCCTCGTCGGCCGCGTCGAGGCCGAGCGCGGCGGCGGCCTCGGTCAATTGCGCGGCGACGAGTTCGCCGCCGATGTCGACGCGGGTGTCCGGTCCGGCCCAGCGGGCCAGCCGTACGGCGCGGGCGAACAGCGGGGCGACGAGGGCGTCGCGGGCCAGTTCCGCATCGGAGGGCAGCCGTACCGGCGGCAGCGTGGGGTGCGGCTCTGCGGACATGGGGCGGTCTCCTCGCGGACGCGGTGGGGCGGCGGGCACGGCCCCCGTGGGGCGGCCGTCCGGCGCACCAGAGTAGACGCATTTCGGGCGCGCCCGGCGGACCATCTCCTTTGGTTCATCCCACAGTCAGCTGCCATATCCCCTGGAGACCTTGACAACTTCCCTGGTCACACAGGAAATTGACGCGCGTAGATCTATGGGGGACCGGCTGGATTCCCGAGGATCTCCTGCGGATCAGCCGTGGAACCCCCTTGCGAATCCGGCCAAAACCACGCATCACCCTCTCGCTTCCTTCTTCCACACACCGGAGTTCTTGACCATGCGCTCCTCGCATCCCCGTTCCGCCGCCGTCTCGGCGCTCGTCGCCACCGCCCTGGCCACCGGTCTGCTGGCGGGCACCGCCGACGCGACCGAAAGCGACGCGTCCGCCGATCCGGTACGCATCCACGACATCCAGGGCACCACCCGGATATCCCCGCTGGGCGGCAAGCAGGTCGCCGATGTCGCGGGCATCGTGACGGGCGTGCGCACCTACGGCTCGCGCGGCTTCTGGATGCAGGACCCGGACGCCGACGACAACGACGCGACCAGTGAGGGCATCTTCGTCTTCACCAGTTCCGTCCCGACCGTCGCCGTCGGCGACGCGGTCAAGGTCTCCGGTCTGGTCGGCGAGTACGTCCCCGGCGGCGTCTCCTCCGGCAACCAGTCGGTCACCCAGATCTCCAAGCCGGCCGTGACCGTGGTCTCCTCGGGCAACGCGCTGCCCGAGGCCACTGCGATCAACGAGTACAACGTGCCCGCCGAGTACGCCCCGGCGGGCGACCCGGCCGCCGCGAACGGCATCAACGGCCTGACGCTGGAGCCCTCGCGCTACGCGCTGGACTTCTACGAGTCCCTTGAGGGCATGAACGTGAAGATCGGCACCTCGCGGGTGGTCGGCGCCACCGACCCGCACGCGGAGATGTGGGTCACCGTGAAGGGCTGGGAGAACACCGCCAAGCGCGGCGGCACGCTCTACGGCTCGTACGAGTCCCAGAACACCGGCCGGCTCCAGGTCCAGCAGCTCGCGCCGCTGGCGCAGCAGCCCTTCCCGGTGGCGAACGTCGGCGACAAGCTGACCGGCACCACCGAGGGCCCGCTGGACTTCAACCAGTTCGGCGGCTACACCCTGGTGGCGCGCACCCTCGGCACGGTCAAGGCGGGCACCCTCGCCCCCGAGACGACCAAGGCCCAGTCGCCCGGCGAGCTCGCGGTGGCCACGTACAACGTGGAGAACCTCGACCCGACCGACCCGCAGGAGAAGTTCGACAACCTGGCGAAGGCGGTCGTCCAGAACCTGTCCTCGCCCGACATCGTCGCCCTGGAGGAGATCCAGGACAACAACGGCGCCAAGAACGACGGCACCGTCTCGGCCGAGGAGACCATCAAGAAGTTCACCGCGGCCATCGCGGCGGCGGGCGGCCCGGCCTATGAGTGGCGGACCATCAACCCCGAGAACAACAAGGACGGCGGCGAGCCCGGCGGCAACATCCGCCAGGTGTTCCTCTTCAACCCCGCCCGGGTCTCCTTCACCGACCGCGCGGCGGGCGACTCGCTGACCGCGACCGGCGTGTCCAAGGAGAACGGCAAGGCCGCCCTGACCCACTCCCCCGGCCGCATCGACCCGACGAACCCGGCGTGGGCCGACAGCCGCAAGCCGCTGGCCGGCGAGTTCGTCTTCCGCGGCCGCACGGTCTTCGTGATCGCCAACCACTTCGGCTCCAAGGGCGGCGACGAGGGCCTGACCTCGATCCACCAGCCGCCGGTCCGCTCCTCGGAGGCCAAGCGGCTGCTCCAGGCGCAGGCGGTGAACTCCTTCGTCAAGGAGATCCTCGCGGCCGACAAGAACGCGAACGTCCTCGCCCTCGGCGACATCAACGACTTCGAGTTCTCGGGCACCGCGAAGGCGCTGGAGGACGGCGGCGCGCTGTACTCGGCGATCAAGTCGCTGCCGAAGGCGGAGCGCTACTCGTACGTGTACCAGGGCAACGCGCAGGTGCTGGACCAGATCCTGACCAGCCCGGCGATCAAGAACTTCACGTACGACAGCGTGCACATCAACGCGGAGTTCTCGGCGCAGAACAGCGACCACGACCCGCAGGTGCTGCGCTTCCGCCCGTGATCGCGGGAGGGGCCTGAGCCGCAGGGCGCCCGGACGCCGCCTCCCCCGGCAACCGCCGGGAGGTACCCGCTTTCCGGGCCTCCTGCCACACTTGCGGTCATGATCTTCCGTCTGGCCACCCGCGAGGACCTGCCCGTCGTACTGGGCCTATTGGCGGACTCCGGCGAGGAGCGTGCCGAGGTCACCGGGGCGCACGAGCGGGCCTTCGCCGCCATCGAGGCGGACGCCCGCAACGAGATGCTGGTCCTCGTCGAGGACGGGACGGTACTGGGCTGCCTGCAGCTGACGTACGTCCCGGGCCTCGGCCAGGGCGGCCGGGAGCGGGCGCTGGTCGAAGCCGTACGCGTGCGCGCGGACCGGCGGGGCGGCGGGCTGGGCGCGGAGTTGATGCGGCTGGCGGTGGCACGGGCGCACGAGCGCGGCTGCGGCCTGGTCCAGCTGACCAGCAACAAGCAGCGGGCGGACGCCCACCGCTTCTACGAGCGGCTGGGCTTCGCCCGCAGCCACGAGGGCTTCAAGCTGCACCTGGAGCACTGAGCGCGGGCGCCTCATCGGGGATCCCGGAGGAGAAGTCGGGGACTTTCGCCCCTGGCGTGACGCTCGCCACATCATTACCCATTCGACCCGGGTTGTGGTGTTGAGTGTCCCCACGCTCGACCATGTCCCCCCGCGCCCCCGGAGGACCGTGTGTTCCCCTCGCTCTCCTTCGCCCAGGAAATCGGCCTCGCCTTCCTGCTCGCGGCCGCCGTCGTGTGGGTGCTCGGCCTCGGCCACATGCTGTGGGGCTCCCGCTTCCAGCGCCCGGAGCCCGGTGCGTACGAGGGCGTCGCGGTGATCCCGGCCCAGCGCGGCGCGGCCGCGCACCCGATGGAGTCGGTCGAACTGACCGAGGCGGAGGAGGAGGCCTTCGCGGGCCTGATCCGCACCCTCCCCCTCCGCTGACCCGCCCGCCCCGGCGACACCCTCCCCCGCTCGGGGCGGGAGGACGTCCCGGGGCCGGGAAACGCACAACGCCCTCACCACCCCAGTCGGGGCCGGTGAGGGCGTTGTGGCGTTCCGAGCGTTGTGGCGTCCGGAACGTGGCGCGACGCCGGGCCTGGTGACCTCCGGGGCCGGGCCCGGCCTGGCCGGGCCTGGCAGCCCCGGCCGCGGTCGGGGCCGCGGCCCGTGCGCGTCAGTTGTGGCTGTGGAGGACCTCGTTCAGGCCGCCCCAGACCGCGTTGTTCGGGCGGGCCTCGACCGTGCCGGTGACCGAGTTGCGGCGGAAGAGGATGTTGCTGGCGCCCGAGAGCTCCAGGGCCTTGACGATCTGGCCGTCCGGGAGGGTGACGCGGGTGCCCGCGGTGACGTACAGGCCCGCCTCGACGATGCACTCGTCGCCCAGCGCGATGCCGACGCCCGCCTCGGCGCCGATCAGGCAGCGCTCGCCGATCGAGATGATCTGCTTGCCGCCGCCCGAGAGGGTGCCCATCGTGGAGGCGCCGCCGCCGATGTCGGAGCCGTTGCCGATCACGACGCCCGCCGAAATGCGGCCCTCGATCATGGAGGTGCCGAGGGTGCCGGCGTTGAAGTTGACGAAGCCCTCGTGCATGACGGTGGTGCCCTCGGCGAGGTGCGCGCCGAGGCGGACCCGGTCCGCGTCGGCGATGCGCACGCCCTTGGGGGCGACGTAGTCCGTCATCCGCGGGAACTTGTCGATCGAGGTGACCTGGAGGTACAGGCCCTCGGCGCGCGCGTTCAGTCGTACGGCCTCCACCTGGTCGACGGCGACCGGGCCCAGCGAGGTCCAGGCGACGTTGGCCAGCAGCCCGAAGACGCCGTCCAGGCTCTGGCCGTGCGGCTTGACCAGACGGTGGCTGAGCAGGTGCAGGCGCAGGTACGCGTCGTGCGCGTCCAGCGGCTTGTCCTCCAGGGAGGAGATCACGGTGCGGACGGCTACGACCTCGACGTCGCGGACCGCGTCCAGGCGGATCGCCTTGGCCGCGGCGGCACCCAGGAGCTGCACGGCCTGGTCGGCGGTGAGGCGCTCGGTGCCGGCCGGGCCGGGCTCGGCGACCAGCTCGGGGGCGGGGAACCAGGTGTCGAGGACGGTGCCGTCGGCGGCGATGGTGGCAAGTCCGGCGGCGACGGCGCCGGTGGTACGCGTAGCAGTCATGCCCGAAACCTAACCGGCGACGACCCGAGGGTGCGAACCGGTCTCATGTGCCGGTCGCGCCGCGTGTCGCGCCCCGCGCCCACCCTCGCGCCCGCCCCCGCTCCGAGCCCCGCGCCCTGCCCCGCCCCGTGCCGCGTACAGCACCGCGGCGCCCGCGCCCACCGCCAGCGCCGCGCACAGCGGCCACAGCAGCCCGGGCGCGGCCGCGTACAGGGCTCCGCCCAGCGGCGGCCCGAGGACGACGCCGCTGACGGAGACCCCCGCGTACAGGCTCTGGAACCGCCCGATGGCATGCTCGGGCGCCTGGTCGGCGACGTACGCCGTGGCGGTGGTCTTGTAGAGGATCTCGCCGAGGCTGAGCAGCACCATCATGGTGGCGGCGCTCGCGACCCCGACCCCGACCAGCAGTGCGGCGTACCCGGCGCCGACGAGGACCAGGCCGGTACCGATGACCGGGAGCGGCGGCCGGGCGCGCAGTGCGACGGCGGCCGGCAGCTCCAGCAGCAGGATGACGGCGCCGTTGAGGGCGATCACGAAGCCGAAGGCACGGGTGTCGAGCCCGTGGTCGGCGAGGAAGACGGGGAAGGTGCCGTACTGCTGGCGGTAGACGAGGTCGGTCACCAGGATCGCGCCGAGCAGGACGAGCACGGCCGGGCGGGCCCGGAGTTCCTCCCACACGCCGCGGCCCAGACCCCCGTCCGGGGCCGCGGCGGTGCGTGGGGCGCCGCGGGCGGGGACGACCCGTGCGGTCCAGAGGGCGAAGAACAGGGTGCCGAGACCGTCGCCGACGAAGAGCCAGTCGTACGAGACCCCGGTCGCGATCAGGGCCCCGAGGGGCGGGCCGAGGGTGAAGCCGCCGTTGGAGACGCAGCGGACGACGGCGAAGGCCTGCCGGCGGGCCCCCTCGGGGACGGTGACGGCGACCAGCGCTGAGTTGGCGGCCCGGACCACGCCGGAGGCGTACTGGGCCAGCGGCAGGGCCGCGTAGAGCCCGGCGGTGGGCAGCAGCGGGAAGCACATCAGGGCGAGGCCGCCCGCGGTGGAGGCGGCGAGCAGCACCCGGCGGTGGCCGAAGCGGTCCCCGTACCAGCCGCCGGTGAAGTTCCCGGCGACGAGGCCGATGCCGCCGATGCCGGTGACCAGGCCCGCCTGGGCGGTGGAGAGGCCGCGCGGGCCGGTCAGGTACAGGAAGACGAAGACGAAGGTGAAGCTGACGACGGCGTTGACGAACACCCCGGCCGCCAGGAGCCACACCACTCTGGGCACGTCCTTGAAGCCCTGCACCACGCCGCCCACTCCCCCGCAGATCCCCTGGAACCAAGTAAGTTCCTTTTGGGAACGGACTATGTCAGCATGACAGCCTTGGGTCAACGGACAAAGGAGTGCCCATGGCCCAGCGCACACACCTCGACGACGCGGACTGCGCCATCGCCCAGGCCCTCGACGTGGTGGGCGACTGGTGGACGCTGCTCATCGTGCGCGACGCCGCGCGCGGCGTGCACCGCTTCGACGCGTTCCAACGCGAGCTGGGGATGTCCCGCAAGGTGCTGGCCGAGCGGCTGAAGCTGCTGGTCGAAGCCGGGGTGCTGACGCGCGAGCCGTACCAGGAACGCCCGGTGCGGCACGAGTACCGGTTGACCCCGCGCGGGCGGGGGCTGCTGCCGGTCCTGGTGGCCCTCCAGGACTGGGGAGACGCGTGGGTCCTGGGAGAGGGAGAGATGACGGCGACGACGCAGGAGGCCTCGCGGGAGGCGGAGCGGGTGCACGCGCTGCGCGGCACGCGACTGCCGGAGCTGGTAATGCCGGACCGGTTCGGGGAGGTCCGGGACCCCGTGGCGGACACGCCGTTCACGGTCCTTTACTGCTTCCCCGGGGCGTACGCCAGGGCCGAGTCCTACCCGCCGGGGTGGGCCGGGATCCCGGGGGCGAAGGGCTGCACGTTCGAGTCGTGCACGTACCGGGACCAGCTGGCGCAGTTCACGGCGGCGGGGGCGACGGTGCACGGGGTGTCGACCCAGCGGCCCGACGAGCAGCGCGAGTTCGCCGAGGCGGAGGGGTTGCGGTTCCCGCTGCTGTCGGACGCGGACCTCACGCTGACGGCGGCGCTGCGGCTGCCGACCTTCCGGGCGGCGGGGGTGAGCCGGCTGAAGCGGTTGACGCTGGTGGTGGACCGTGAGCGCACGGTGCGCGAGGTGATCTACCCGATCCGGGACATCGAGGCGAGCGTCACCGCTGCGCTGGCCGCGGTCCGGTCCACCGGCTAGCAGCCGGGCACTGCGGCCCGGCATAGCCGGCAGGCCCGGCAGAGCCCGGCGGTCATGCGCCGACGGGCCGGGCGGGGGCGTCGGTACCGGCCGCGCCCGACAGGACCCGGGTCAGCAGCTCCCTCGTGTACGCCTCGTCGTACTCGGTGTCCGTCAGGAGCACCTGGAGGCTGATGCCGTCCATCACGGCCACCAGCGCCCGCGCGGTCCGCGGGTCCACCCTGCGGGCCAGGGCCGCCGACACGGACTCCGTCCACTCCGCGGCCACCGGGCGCAGTGCCGGGCGCCGCAGGGCCGCCAGGTACAGCTCGTACTCCAGCTCCGCCCGGGCCCGGTCGGCCGTCAGGAACGTCCCCAGCAGCCGAGCCAGCGCCCCGGCCAGGTCCGGGTCGTCGGTGTCCGGCAGCGGCGCGAGGCCCTCGTTCACCTGGCGCAGCGCCGCGATCAGCAGGTCGTCCAGCGTCTTGAAGTGGTACGTGGTCGAGCCCAGCGGGACGTCCGCCTCCGCCGCCACGCTGCGGTGGCTCAGCCCCGCGATGCCCTTGGCTCCCACCACCCGGATCGCCGCGTCGATGATCCGCTGGCGCCGCTGGGGGTCGTACCTGCGCCCGCCGCCGGTCGCGGCCGGCATCAGTGCGCCCCGCCCAGGTTCAGCAGCACCACGCCGCCGATGACCAGGGCGATCCCGGCGATCTTCGCCGCGGTGGCGGCCTCGCCCATGAACACCATGCCGATCGCGGCGATGGCGGCGGTGCCGGCCCCGGCCCAGATCGCGTAGGCCGTGCCCACCGACATCGACTTCAGCGTCTGCGCGAGCAGCGCGAAGGCGATGACGTAGCCGACCAGGGTGCCCAGCGACGGCCACAGCCTCGTGAAGCCGTCGCTGATCTTCATGGCGGTGGTCCCGGCCACCTCGGCGGCGATGGCCGCGGCAAGCAGTACGTAGGGCATGCGTACGAGGGTACACATCGATGTGTACCCCCGTACGCAACAGCCGGGTCAGCCGGAAGGGGTCAGTTCAGCGTGAACCAGGCCGCCCGCGACTTCTTGAACTCCGGGTGCGTCAGGTCCTTGGCCTCGATCCCGTCCCCGTACAGGTCCGCGGAACCGCTGTCCGTGATCAGCTGGACCCGCGCCCCCGCCACCGACAGGTCCGGCACGTCCACGATGGCCTCCCAGCCGCCCGGGTCCGTCGTCGGCAGGTCGGCCCGCTTGACCGGGGCGTGGCCCGCGACGCCGTCCCACTGGTAGAGCGCGTACGGGTCCGAGTTGTCGTCCGCGGCCCAGGAGCCGGCCAGGATCAGGTACTGGTCCGCCGCGTTCTTGCGGATGTCGCGGATCGACAGCCCGCCGAGGTCGAGCTCGATGCCCGCCCCGAAGGTGGCCTTGGCCCCGCTGGAGAGGACCTTGTCGAAGTTGGTCACCGGTACGATCAGCGCCTTGCCGCCCGGCACCGCCGGGGCCAGCGGGGCGCGGAAGCCCAGGTAGGCGGTGGTGGTCGAGCCCGGGGCGAACTCCAGGCCCTCCACGTTGAAGCCGTCGATCTGCTTGGGCGCCTGGCCCGCCGCGGTGCCGGCGGCGAAGCCGTAGCGGTTGCCGTTCTCCGTGTCCCAGGCCACCAGGTCGTCGCGGAGCTTCTTGTACGAGCGTCCGTACGCGAGCTGCGTGGCCGACCCGGAGCCGTTCAGCGTGGTGGTGAACACCGTGTTCCGGGGCGCCTTGTACTCGCCGTCCTTGTTGTTGCCGAGCGAGCCCGTCCAGTAGATGGTGTTGCCGATCAGGGTCGCCCCCTCGATGTCCACCTCCTTGGTGACGCCGAGCTGCGAGCTGAAGTCCCAGGTCCGGACCGGGGCGGCCGAGCGGGAGCGGTCGTACAGGCGCAGCACGTTGTTCTCGTCGTCGGCGACGACGGTGTAACCGCCGCCGACGTCCACGGCGGCCGAGGAGTCCGAGGCGCCGGAGAAGTAGCGGGCGTCGGCCGGGTTCTGCACGGCGGCCGAGGCGGCGTAGGACAGGGTCTTGGTGGCGCTCTTGCCGCCCAGCCCCGCCACCTTGACCGTGAGGCTCGTGTAGCCGCGGCCGCGCGCGGTGACGGCCAGCTGGCGCACCGCCCCGGCCCCGGTGACGGTCACGTCGCCGGTCCCGGCGACCGAGGCCTTGCTCGACGCGGACGCGCTGACCGTCAGCGCGGACACGTCGGCGCCACTCTGCCCCACGGTCACGTTCACCACCGGGTCCCCGACCGCGCCGACGGCGCCGGACAGGTACGACGCGGACAGGCTGATGGTCGGCGTCCCGTACGTCACCGCCTGGGCGGGCACGACCGTGACCGTCCCGGCGACGACCAGCGCCGCGATCCCTGCGATACCAAGCTGCTTCTTCATCGGTGTCCCCACGAGTCGGGCCGAGCGCGATCCACGCGTCACGCCGTCACGGCCGTCGAGCAGGTTCGGCCACCGTGGCCAACTTCCGGTGCACTTCAAGGGTCCGCCGGACGAACACGCAGGGCTCGTCGGAAGCCGTGGAGCTCCCGCCGGAAAAACGCGAAGGGCCCCCGGCACGATGCCGGGGGCCCTTCCTGGAGCGATACGGCTCAGACGTTGAAGCCGAGCGCGCGCAGCTGCTCGCGACCGTCGTCCGTGATCTTGTCCGGGCCCCACGGGGGCATCCAGACCCAATTGATGCGGAGCTCGTTGACGATGCCGTCCGTAGCCGACTTCGCCTGGTCCTCGATGACGTCCGTCAGCGGGCAGGCCGCCGAGGTCAGCGTCATGTCGAGGGTGGCGATGTTCGCGTCGTCGATGTGGATGCCGTAGATCAGGCCCAGGTTGACGACGTCGATGCCCAGCTCGGGGTCGACCACGTCGTAGAGGGCCTCGCGGACCTCCTCCTCGGTGGCCGGCTTGATCGACGCCTCGGGGGGCGTCGCGTTCTCGGTCATGCCGTCTTCCTCTCCGCGGCGTCACCCAGTGCTTGGGCGGTCGCGTCCTTCCAGGCCATCCAGCTCAGCAGAGCACACTTCACGCGGGCCGGGTACTTGGAGACGCCGACGAACGCGACCGCGTCCTCCAGCACCTCCTCCATGGCCTCGTCGGGCTCGATCTTGCCCTTCGACTGCATCATCTCCAGGAACACGCCCTGGATCTTCTGCGCCTCGGCCAGCTCCTTGCCGACGAGCAGCTCGTTCAGCACGGACGCGCTGGCCTGGCTGATGGAGCAGCCCTGGCCCTCGTACGAGACGTCGGTCAGCGTCTCGCCGTCGTACTTCACGCGCAGCGTGATCTCGTCGCCGCACGTCGGGTTGACGTGGTGCACCTCGGCGTCGCCGTCGCGCAGGCCACGCCCGTGCGGGTGCTTGTAGTGGTCCAGGATCAGTTCCTGGTACATCGAATCCAGCTTCACTGCGTCGCCCTCGTCGTCAGCCGAAGAAGTTCCGTACGTGCTCCAGCCCGTCGATCAGTGCGTCGACGTCGGCCGGAGAGGAGTACAGGTAGAAAGACGCTCGCGTGGTCGCGGGAATTCCGTAGCGCAGGCAGACCGGGCGTGCGCAGTGGTGTCCCACGCGGACCGCGATGCCCTGCTCGTCCAGGACCTGGCCGACATCGTGGGGGTGGATGTCACCGAGCGTGAAGGAGATCGCGGCGCCGCGGTCCTCGGCCGTGGTGGGGCCGATGATCCGCAGGTCGGGGACCTCCAGGAGGCGCTTGACCGCATACTCGGTGATCGCGTGCTCGTGCGCGGCGATCTTGTCCATGCCGATCGCGGTGAGGTAGTCCACGGCCGCGCCGAGGCCGACGGCCTGGGCGATCGGGGGCGTACCCGCCTCGAACTTGTGGGGCGCCGGGGCGTACGTCGAGGCGTGCATCGACACGGTCTCGATCATCTCGCCGCCGCCGAGGAACGGGGGCAGGTCCTCCAGGAGCTCCTGGCGGCCCCAGAGCACGCCGATGCCGGTCGGGCCGCACATCTTGTGGCCGGTGAAGGCCACGAAGTCGGCGCCGAGCGCCTGGACGTCCAGCGGCATGTGCGGAGCGGCCTGCGAGGCGTCGATCAGCACCAGCGCGCCGACCTCCTGCGCGCGCCGGACGATCGCCTCGACCGGGTTGATCGTGCCCATGATGTTGGAGACCAGCGTGAAGGAGACGATCTTCGTCTTCTCCGTGATGACCTCTTCGATGTTGGACAGGTCGAGCCGGCCGTCGTCGGTCAGGCCGAACCACTTCAGCTTCGCGCCGGTGCGCTGCGAGAGCAGCTGCCACGGAACGATGTTGGAGTGGTGCTCCATCTCCGTGATGGCGATCTCGGTCTCGCGGTCGACCCGGTAGGGCTCGTCCGCCCAACCGAGCATGTTCGCGACCAGGTTGAGCGACTCCGAGGCGTTCTTGGTGAAGATCACCTCGTCGCGGCTCGGCGCGTTGATGAAGGCGGCGACCTTGTCGCGGGCGCCCTCGTACAGCGCCGTGGCCTCCTCGGCGAGCACGTGCACGCCGCGGTGGACGTTGGCGTTGTGCTGCTCGTAGTACTCGTTCAGCGCGTCGAGCACCTGGCGCGGCTTCTGCGAGGTCGCAGCGTTGTCCAGGTAAACGATCTTCTTCCCGTCGTGGACCACGCGATCCAGAAGGGGGAAGTCCTTGCGGATCGCCTCGATGTCGAGGAGGCCAGGCAGCTGTGTCACGCGGTTGCGCCACCCTTCACGTACTTGTCGTAGCCCTCGGCCTCCAGCTGGTCCGCCAGCTCGGCGCCACCGGACTCGGCGATGCGGCCGTTCGCGAACACGTGCACGAAGTCGGGCTTGATGTAGCGCAGGATGCGCGTGTAGTGGGTGATCAGCAGCGTGCCGACCTCACCGGACTCACGGACGCGGTTGACACCCTCGGAGACGATGCGCAGGGCGTCGACGTCGAGGCCGGAGTCGGTCTCGTCGAGGATCGCGATCTTCGGCTTGAGGAGCTCCAGCTGGAGGATCTCGTGGCGCTTCTTCTCACCGCCGGAGAAGCCCTCGTTGACGTTGCGCTCGGCGAAGGCCGGGTCCATCTGGAGCTGCTCCATCGCGGACTTGACCTCCTTCACCCAGGTGCGCAGCTTCGGCGCCTCGCCGCGGATGGCGGTGGCGGAGGTGCGCAGGAAGTTGGAGACCGAGACACCGGGGACCTCGACCGGGTACTGCATGGCGAGGAAGACGCCGGCGCGGGCGCGCTCGTCGACGGACATCTCCAGGACGTCCTCGCCGTCGAGGGTCACGGTGCCACCGGTGATGGTGTACTTGGGGTGACCGGCGAGCGAGTACGCCAGGGTGGACTTGCCGGAGCCGTTGGGGCCCATGATGGCGTGCGTCTCACCCTGCTTGACGGTGAGGTCGACGCCCTTGAGGATCTCGCGGGCGCCGTTCTCGGCCTCGACGGAGACGTGCAGGTCGTGGATTTCAAGCGTTGCCATGGATGCCTCAGGACTCCTGGGTGAGGGAGACGAGCACGTCGTCCCCTTCGATCTTTACGGGGTATACGGGAACGGGGCGGGTCGCGGGCAGACCGGACGGCTTGCCGGTGCGCAGGTCGAACGAGGACCCGTGCAGCCAGCACTCGATCATGCAGTCCTCGACCTCGCCCTCCGAGAGCGAGACGTTCGCGTGCGAGCAGATGTCGTTGATCGCGAACACCTCCCCCTCGGTGGAGACGATGGACACCGGCGTGCCGTCGAGTTCCACCCGCTTGGGGGTGTTCTCCTCCAGCTCACTCAGCGCACAGGCCTTGACGTAGGTCATCAGACGGACGCCTCAAGCTCGGTCTCGATCTTGGTGAGGAGGCGCTCCTCGATGTCCGGGACACCGATCTGCTGGACGAGCTCGGCGAAGAAGCCGCGCACGACCAGGCGTCGGGCCTCGTCGGCCGGGATGCCGCGGGCCTGGAGGTAGAAGAGCTGCTCGTCGTCGAAGCGGCCGGTCGCGGAGGCGTGGCCGGCGCCGACGATCTCGCCGGTCTCGATCTCCAGGTTCGGCACCGAGTCGACCCGCGCGCCGTCCGTGAGGACGAGGTTGCGGTTCATCTCGTAGGTGTCGGTGCCCTCGGCGCTCTTCTCGATGAGGACGTCACCGATCCACACGGCGTGGGCGCCTTCGCCCTGCAGCGCACCCTTGTAGACCACGTGGGACTTGCAGTGCGGGGCGTCGTGCGTGACCAGGAGGCGGTGCTCCTGGTGCTGGTCGGCGTCCGTGAAGTACAGGCCGAGGAGCTCGGCCTCGCCGCCGGGGCCCGCGTAGCTGATCCGCGGGTGCAGACGAACGACGTCGCCGCCGAAGGTGACGACGATCGACTTGAAGGTCGCGTCGCGGCCGACCAGCGTGTTGTGCTGGGAGCAGTGGACGGCGGTGTCGTCCCAGTCCTGCACGGACACGACGGTGAGCTTGGCGCCGTCGCCGACGAGGAAGTCGACGTTGGCGGCGCGCACGCCGTCACCGGTGTGGTCGATGACGATGACGGCCTCGGCGAAGGCCTGTACGTCGAAGACCGTGTGCCCGAAGGTGGTGCCGCCCTCGCCGTGCAGCGAGACGCGCACCGGCTCGGTCAGGACGGTCTCCTTGGGCACGGTGACGACCGTGGCCTTGGCGAAGGACGAGAACGCCTGGGCGGCGATCCGGTCCACCGGGGTGCCGGCCTTACCGATGCGCGCGTCGTCGCGCTCCACCGACTCGACGGTGACGCCCTCGGGCGCGTCGATCTGGGCCTTCATGGTGCCGTTGGCGACCGCGGTGCCGTCGTGCAGACCGCGCAGGCGCGCCAGCGGGGTGAACCGCCACTCCTCCTCGCGGCCGTGGGGGACGGGGAAGTCCGCCACGTCGAAGGACGGGGGTGCGCTCATCCGGGTGGCGACGGTGGACTCGGCGGCCACCGCGATCGCGCCGGCGGTGGTCGAACCCGCCGGGATGTTCTGAGCCTCAGCCATGGCTGTCGTCTTGCTCGCTCTCTTAAAAGAACACGGTCTACGTCATTGAGGTGCTGCGGAGGTGCGGGGCGGTCGGGACTAGCCGACCGAGCCCTCCATCTGCAGCTCGATCAGCCGGTTGAGCTCCAGGGCGTACTCCATGGGCAGCTCGCGCGCGATGGGCTCGACGAAGCCGCGCACGATCATGGCCATGGCCTCGAACTCCGTCAGACCGCGGCTCATCAGGTAGAAGAGCTGGTCGTCGGAGACCTTGGAGACCGTGGCCTCGTGGCCCATGGAGACGTCGTCCTCTCGGACGTCCACGTACGGGTACGTGTCCGAGCGGGAGATCGTGTCGACCAGGAGCGCGTCGCAGAGCACGTTCGACTTGGAGCCGTGGGCGCCCTCGCCGATCTCGACCAGGCCGCGGTACGAGGTGCGGCCGCCGCCCCGCGCCACCGACTTGGAGACGATGTTGGAGGAGGTGTTCGGCGCCATGTGGACCATCTTGGAGCCGGCGTCCTGGTGCTGGCCCTCGCCCGCGAAGGCGATGGACAGGGTCTCGCCCTTGGCGTGCTCGCCCATCAGGTAGACGGCCGGGTACTTCATGGTGACCTTGGAACCGATGTTGCCGTCGATCCACTCCATGGTCGCGCCCTCGTACGCCACGGCGCGCTTGGTGACCAGGTTGTAGACGTTGTTCGACCAGTTCTGGATCGTCGTGTAGCGGCAGCGGCCGCCCTTCTTCACGATGATCTCGACCACGGCGCTGTGCAGCGAGTCCGAGGAGTAGATCGGGGCGGTGCAGCCCTCGACGTAGTGGACGTACGCGTCCTCGTCGACGATGATCAGCGTCCGCTCGAACTGGCCCATGTTCTCCGTGTTGATGCGGAAGTAGGCCTGGAGCGGGATGTCGACCTTGACGCCCTTGGGCACGTAGATGAACGAGCCGCCCGACCACACGGCGGTGTTCAGCGACGCGAACTTGTTGTCGCCGACCGGGATGACCGTGCCGAAGTACTCCTGGAAGAGCTCCGGGTGCTCCTTGAGCGCGGTGTCCGTGTCGAGGAAGATGACGCCCTGCTCCTCCAGGTCCTCGCGGATCTGGTGGTAGACGACCTCGGACTCGTACTGGGCGGCGACACCCGCGACGAGGCGCTGCTTCTCCGCCTCCGGGATGCCGAGCTTGTCGTACGTGTTCTTGATGTCCTCCGGCAGGTCCTCCCACGAAGCAGCCTGCTTCTCGGTCGAACGCACGAAGTACTTGATGTTGTTGAAGTCGATGCCGGAGAGGTCGGAGCCCCAGGTCGGCATGGGCTTCTTGCCGAAGAGCTTGAGGCCCTTGAGTCGGAGCTTCAGCATCCACTCCGGCTCGTTCTTCTTGGCCGAGATGTCGCGTACGACGTCCTCGGACAGACCCCGCTTGGCAGCGGCGCCGGCCGCGTCGGAGTCGGCCCAGCCATATTCGTAGGTGCCCAGGCCATCGAGCTCAGGGTGAGCAGTCTCCGTGGTCATGCGGGGTTCCTCCCGGCCGTACTTGCAGATGCAGATGTGTTGGTCTGTGCGGTGCCCGCGCCTCGTGGGATGAACGTGGTGCACACCCCGTCGCCGTGGGCGATCGTGGCGAGGCGCTGCACATGCGTCCCGAGCAGGCGGGAGAAGACCTCGGTCTCCGCCTCGCAGAGCTGCGGGAACTGCTCGGCGACATGGGCGACCGGGCAGTGGTGCTGGCAGAGCTGTTCACCGCTGTGCGGACCGGGAGCGCCCTTCGCCGTAGCAGCGTACCCGTCGGCGGTCAACGCCTTGGCAAGGGCCTCGGTGCGCTCCGCGGGGGCGGCGGCGTCCAGGCTTTCCCGGTAGGTCTCGGCCTGTGCGTCCATCCGCGCCCTGGCGAAGGCGGCGACGGCCGCCTCCCCCTGCTCGCCTCCGCCGGCGGCCTGCGCGATCCAGCGCAGTGCGTCCGCGGCGAGGGAGTCGTAGGACTGGTCGAACGCGTCGCGGCCGCAGTCGGTCAGCGCGAAGACCTTGGCGGGCCGGCCCCGGGTGCGCGTCCCGTAGACGCGCTGCTCACGGGGCTCGACCACGTCGTCGGCGACGAGCGTGTCGAGGTGGCGGCGGACGGCGGCCTGGGTGAGGCCGAGACGCGCGGCGAGGTCGGCGACGGTGGACGGACCGTGGTCCAGGATGGACCGCGCGACCCGGTTGCGGGTTGACCGCTCCCCGGTAGCGAGTTCCCCCTGGGGGGTCTCGATCATCCGTTCGCCGTATTTCACAACGCCATTGTTGCGTAATTAGTCGAGCCCCGACAAGCCGTGACCGAGACCACGCCAGGTGGCCTCTATCACTAAGGGTTACCTAATTTGTCGACGCAGAGTTATTCGGAAGCCAATGCTCCGCCATCCCCCGGGACCCCTGTGGTGACCCCGCACAGGGCTCCCACCAGCGATCCTCCGCCGATGGGGGACGGCGGCACGGTGAACGTCGAAATTCCGAAAAGATCACCGAAACCGACCGGGCCGTCCGGACCGCACTCCGGAAAAACTCATGGCCGCCCAGGACCGAAAGGGGCTTCCACCCCAGCGCCCGGAACCCCCTCCCCGGCTCCGTAGACTCACCCGCATGAGCAACGACCCCGCCGTGGAGATCCGCGGACTGGTGAAGCGGTACGGCCCCAAAACAGCGGTGGACGGGCTGGACCTCACCGTCCGCAAGGCTTCGGTCACCGCCGTACTCGGTCCCAACGGCGCGGGCAAGACGACCACCGTGGAGACCTGCGAGGGCTACTGCCGCCCCGACGCCGGCACCGTCCGCGTCCTCGGCCTCGACCCGATCGCCCAGGCCGAGGCCCTGCGCCCCCGGATCGGCGTGATGCTCCAGTCCGGCGGGGTCTACTCCGGCGCCCGCGCCGTCGAGATGCTGCGCCACATGGCCAAGCTGTACGCCGACCCCCTCGACGTGGACGTCCTGGTGGAACGGCTCGGGCTGGGCGGCTGCGGCCGCACCGCCTACCGCCGCCTCTCTGGCGGCCAGCAGCAGCGCCTGGCCCTGGCCATGGCCGTGGTCGGCCGCCCCGAGCTGGTCTTCCTGGACGAGCCGACCGCAGGTCTGGACCCCCAGGCCCGCCGGGCGACCTGGGACCTCGTACGGGAACTGCGTGCCGACGGGGTCGCCGTCGTCCTCACCACCCACCACATGGACGAGGCCGAGCAGCTCGCGGACGAGGTCGCCATCGTCGACGCCGGCCGGGTCATCGCCCACGGCAGCCCCGAGCAGCTGTGCCGCGGCGGCGCCGAGAACACCCTGCGCTTCACCGGCCGGCCCGCCCTCGACCTCGGCTCGCTGCTCAAGGCGCTGCCCGACGGCACCGAGGCCGCCGAGCTCAGCGCGGGCGCCTACCGGGTCACCGGCTCGGTGGACCCGCAGCTGCTGGCCACCGTCGCCTCCTGGTGCGCCCAGCACGGGGTGATGCCGAGCAGCCTCTCGGTGGAGCGGCACACCCTCGAAGACGTCTTTCTGGAGCTCACAGGCAAGGAGCTGCGCGCATGAGCGCCGGTACGTTCACCCCCAACCCGGGGGCCGCGCCCGTGTCCCGCATGATCCTGGCGCAGGCGGGGCTGGAGACCCGGATGCTGCTGCGCAACGGGGAGCAGCTGCTGCTGACCGTGATCATCCCGGCGCTGCTGCTGGTGCTGTTCTCCGCCGTCGACATCGTCACCGTGCCCGTCCAAGAGGGGGGCGGCACGGGGAACTCCGTGGACTTCCTCGCGCCCGGCGTCCTGGCGCTCGCCGTGATGTCCACCGCCTTCACCGGGCAGGCGATCGCCACCGGCTTCGACCGCCGCTACGGGGTCCTCAAGCGGCTCGGCGCCTCGCCGCTGCCGCGGTGGGCGCTGATGGCCGCGAAGACGCTGTCCGTGCTGGCCACCGAGGTGCTCCAGATCGCGCTGCTGACGGCGATCGCCTTCGCGCTGGGCTGGTCCCCGCACGGGAACCCGCTGTCGGCCGCCGCCCTGGTCCTGCTCGGCACCGCCGCGTTCTCCGGGCTCGGCCTGCTGATGGCGGGCACCCTGCGGGCCGAGGCCACGCTGGCCGCCGCCAACCTGGTGTTCCTGCTGCTGCTGGTCGGCGGCGGGGTGATCGTGCCGATGGAGAAGTTCCCCGGCGCCGTGCAGTCCGCCTTGGGGCTGCTGCCGATCTCGGCGCTTTCCCACGGCCTGCGCGAGGTGCTGCAACACGGGGCCGCGCTGCCGTGGGGGGACGTGGCCGTACTCGCCGCATGGGCCGTCCTCGGGCTGGGCGCCGCCGCGAAGCTCTTCCGCTGGGAGTGAATCGCCTCCCCCGGACGTTGGCCTGGCAGGAGGATGTGCGCCGCCCCGCGGGGGCGGTGCACACCAGGACGCCGGGGGGCGGGCATGGCGCAACGGGAAGACGTTCTACGACTGGACGCCCAATGGGCGAGGATCCGGTCGGGGGCCGCGCGGGCGGCGCCGGCCGAGGCCGAGGCGCTGCTCACGGAGCTGATCGGCGCCCTGCGCGAACCGGCGCGGACCGACCCCGAGTGCGCGGCGCGGCTCGGCCTGCGCCTGGGCGACCTGGCGGCCCGCCGGTTCGCCGGCGGTGACCGGGCCGGGGCCCTGTCCGCCGTCGAGGAGGGGTTGCGGCATGCGCAGCAGGCCGCCGCGCACGCCCCGGAGTACGCCCGCTGGTACGCCCGGGGCCTGATCAACCAGGGCGTCTGGCTGTCCTGGCCGCTCAGCGACGGGGACCGGCTGCCCCGCTACCCGCTGGGCCCTGCGGCCGAGAGCGGCCCGAGCGCCATGGAGCGGGCGGCGGGCGAGCGCGCCCGCGACCTGACCCGGGCGGCCGTCGAGGTGTGGGCGGGCCTGGACCAGCACGATCCGGTCAACCGCCGCGGCCTCGCCCAGGCGAAGGTCTTCCTCGGGGACCGCCTCGCGGAGCTGGGCGCCGCCGAGGAGGCGGTGGCCTGGGCGGTGGACGCGGAGGGCGGATTCCGCCAACTGCTGCTCGCGGCTCCCGGCTCCGAGGAGGCCCAGGAGGCGGAGGAGGCCCTCGACCACATCGGCCGCCAGCTCGAACTGCGGCTGCGCTACCTGTCCTTCGACTCCCTGGTGAGCCTGCGCGGGCAGGGCCTGCTGCCGGACCCCCTGCTGCCCCAGGCCGTGGTGGCGGCCCGGATCCAGGGGGTGGCCGAGCCCGAGATGGCGGCGCGGCTGCACCTGGAAGCCGAGCAGGTGCGCACGATGCTGGAGGTCACGCCCTGGCGCGCCGTGTGGCGCTTCGAGGTGCGCGGTCCTGACGGACTGTGGAACGTACAGGAACACCCTTGGCACAACGGGGCAGAAGTGAGGAATAGGACTGCTGAGGACATAGGTGACGAATTGGTCCGCCAGTTCGCGGCGTCCGCGGACTACCCGGGCGACGGCGGCCATTGGCGCGTCGGCGTCTGGTGGCACGAGGAAGGCGACCCCGCCGGGGCCCGGTTCAGGCGGGTCGCGGGACCCGACGCGGCGACGGGCGGGCCTACGGGCGGTGGGGCGGGGACCCCCTCGTGAAAGTTTGCACAAGGCTCCGCGTACGATAAGGGCCGTGTTGACCCCTCTCGCTTACATCGCCAGCCGCTGGACCCCGTCACCCCGGATCGTCCGGCGGGCCGCGCTCGCCGCGCTCGTCATGAGCGTGGTCATCGTCGTCACCGGCGGTGCGGTGCGGCTGACCGGTTCCGGTCTCGGCTGCGACACCTGGCCCAAGTGCACCGACGGCAGCCTGATCGTGACCGAGGAGCAGGGTTTCCACGGCGCCGTCGAGTTCGGCAACCGCATGCTGACGTACGTGCTCTGCGCGGCCGTCGGCTGGGGCATCATCGCGGCCCGCTCGGCCAAGCCCTGGCGCCGTTCGCTGACGCGGCTCGGCTGGCTCCAGTTCTTCATCGTGATGGGCAACGCGGTCCTCGGCGGCATCACCGTGCTGACGGGGCTCAACCCGTACAGCGTGGCCGGGCACTTCCTCCTCGCCACCTCCCTGATCACCGTCACGACGGTGACCTGGCAGCGCACCCGCGAAGGCGACACCGCTCCCCGGCCGCGCGTCCCCGGTCCCGTGCGCAAGCTGTCGTGGGCCTTGATCGCGACCACCCTGGTGCTGGTCGCGGCGGGCACGGTGGTCACCGGTTCGGGTCCGCACGCCGGCGACCGCAGCGAGATCGAGCGGATGCCGTTCGACTGGTCGGCCACCGCCCACGTCCACGCGGTCTCCGCCTGGGTGGTGTGCGCGCTCGCCGTCGCGATGTGGCTGGTGCTGCGCGTGGTCGACGCACCGACCGACACCCGGGCCCGCGCCCGTGACCTGCTGATCGTGCTGCTCGCCCAGGGCGGCATCGGCTACGTCCAGTACTTCACCCACGTGCCCGAGGTCCTGGTCGCCCTCCACATGCTCGGCTCCTGCCTGGTGTGGATCGCCGTGCTCCGCGTGGCGCTGAGCCTGCGCGAGCGGCCCGCCGCACAGGCGGAGATCCCGGCGCAGGCCGACCCGCAGCTCTCCTCCGTCTGAGCCGCCGGGGGCTCGGGGCCCGGCGCCGCGCCGGCCCGGACCCCTCGTGCGCGCCCGCTCAGCCCCGTTCGTCCAGCCGGTAGACGCGGCGGGCATTGCCCGCCGCGATCATGGCCGCGACCCGTTCGGCGTCCCGCCAGGACCAGGCGCCCTCACCGACCCAGCCGCCCAGCACCCGGCCCAACGCCTCTCGGAACACCAGGGCGCCCACCGCGTGCAGCTCGGGCAACCCGCGCCCGCCACTGGAGAACAGCAGCTTGCCGAACGGGGCGAGCTCCAACACCTCGGCCAGCACCCCTGCCGTGCGCGGCCCGCTCTGCCCCGGCGCCGCACCGAGATCGGCGTGGACGTGGGGGAACGCCGCCGCCAGCTGGGCGGCGTGCCGGTGGTACGGGTACCCGCCGAGCAGCACCAGCCGGGTCCCCAGCCCCGCGGTGGCCCGTACGAACTCCGTCAGCAACGCCGGATCGGTCAGCTCCGGCCGCTGCCCCGGCTCGCCCGCGCCCGCCCCGGTGTGCAGCTGGACCGGCAGCCCGGTCGCCACGGCGCTCCACAGCAGGTGCCGCAGGAGCACGGGGTCCCGTACGGCCCCGCCCTTGGAACGCCGGGCCAGCCACCGGCCGGCCGCCCCCCGCACCTCGCCCGGACCGGGCGGCTCCGGGTCGCGCCCGAGCACGGCGGGATACCCCGCGTCCGCACCGCACGTGAAGGCCACGGCCGCGGCGGCCGCGTGGTGGACGGCTCCGGCGAGATTGGCGAGGAAGGCGGGGACCGTGCCGGAGGTGTCGGCGACCTGTTCGGCCAGCAGCTCCAGCCGTACGACCTCGAAGGCGTCGGCGTCCCCCGCGAGCGCCAGTTCCTTGGGGACGGTCAGGTCGCCCGGGACTCCCGTGTCGACCAGATAGGCGGCCACCCCGGAACCGCGCAGCAGCCTGCGCCCGACCTCGGCGACCCCCAGCTCGCGCCGCCGGGCCAGGTAGCGGGCGGGGGTGCAGTGCGGCTCCAGTCCGAGGAGCGGCGGACACCAGCGGCGTACCGCGAACCCGGTCTGGGTGTCGAAGAAGGTGGTCCCGGCGGCGGCCGGGCCGGCCGAGCGGATCAGCTGGGCCTCGAAGGTGCCGAGGCCCAGCTCCGTGCGGAGCACTCCGTGGCAGTACTGGTCCACCAGGGGCGGCGTTTCGATCATCCGGGCATCCCGTTGCGGACGTGAGGAAGGGGCTTCCACACGTCCTAACGGGTGAGTGGGGTGTGAGGTGTTGCTCGCGCTGTTGACCGAGAGGCCACCTGGGGCACTTCCCGGTGGCGGCCGGCGGCGGGCGGAGCCGCTGCCCGACTCAGGCCGCCGGGTTCGACGCCCCGCCGAGCTGGATGCCGGCCATCCGCGACCACTCGTACGGACCGGTCTTCACACGGGCGGCGAACTCGCCGTCGAACTCCTCGTGGAGGGTCAGGCCGGCCTTCTGCGCGGCGAGCTCGGCCACCGCGTAGGTCGGGGCCACCAGATCGCCCCAGCCGCCGTCGGTGCCGACGAGGACGATCCGGGTGCCCGCCTGGCCGATGTGCGCGATCTGGCCCTCGGCGCCGCCGTGCTCCTTGGCGAACGCGCCGATCTGCTTGGCCAGCTTCGCGGCCTTCCGGTCCTGCTTCTTGTCTGCGGTGTCCGCCGTGGTGTCTGCCATGGACAGCATGCTACCGGCGGGTAATGAACGGAGGAAGCGTCAGCGGAGGAAGGGATCCACGGCCACCGCGACGAACAGCAGCGACACGTAGGTGATGGACCAGTGGAACAGGCGCATCTCCTTGAGCTTCGCGCCGGTCACGCCCGCCTTGGCCCGCGCGTGCAGCGCGTGCGCCTCCCACAGCCAAAAGCCGCCGGCCGCCAGCGCGACCGCGGTGTAGAACCAGCCGGTGTACCCCAGCGGGGTCAGCAGCAGCGAGACGGCCACCATCACCCAGCTGTAGATGACGATCTGGCGCGCCACGGCCTTGTTGCCCGCCACGACCGGCAGCATCGGCACGCCGACGCGCGCGTAGTCCTCCTTCACCTTCATGGACAGCGGCCAGTAGTGCGGCGGCGTCCAGAAGAAGATGACGAGGAAGAGGATGACGGCGGCCCAGGAGACCTCGTTCTTGACGGCGGACCAGCCGATGAGCACCGGCATGCAGCCCGCGATGCCGCCCCAGACGATGTTCTGCGCGGTGCGCCGCTTCAGCAGCATCGTGTAGACGACCACGTAGAAGAGGAGCGCGCCGAGCGCGAGCGCGGCCGACAGCCAGTTGACGAGGAACCCGAAGAACAGGGTGGAGACCACCGCGAGGGTGATGCCGAAGGCCAAGCACTCGCGCGGGCTGACCATGCCGGTCACCAGCGGCCGCTGCGACGTCCGGTCCATCAACGCGTCGATGTCGCGGTCGATGTACATGTTCAGCGCGTTGGCGCCGCCTGCGGACAAGTACCCGCCGAAGCAGGTCGCGAGGACCAGCCACAGTGACGGCACGCCCTGCTCGGCGAGGAACATCACCGGCACTGTGGTGATCAGCAGAAGTTCGATGATCCGCGGCTTGGTCAAAGCCACGAAAGCCATGACCCGGGCCCCGAACGGCCGGTGACCGGGGCTCGTCCCGAGCACCCCCGCTGGACGGGATTCGACGGCCGTCACGCACACCCCTGACAGAGAAACCAGCAAGCTCCGGACATATAGGTCCGCGGAAGGCTCGCACGTACCACGCCACTGTAGACGTTGCACTTACGTCGCCCCGCGCGGGGGTCGCCTCGTGTTGGTCCGATCGGACCGTCGACGTTGTGACGGACTGCGCGCACTCGAATAGCTGCACGCCGCCGCGGGGGTAGGCTCGGAATCGCGCCGGTGCACCGTTCGTCACCGGGTAACAAAGACATGTGGAGAGGAGCCCTGACTCACGGTGAGCACCAAGCCGACGACCACAGAGCTCGACTGGACCGACCTCGACCAGCGGGCCGTCGACACCGCCCGCATCCTGGCCGCCGACGCGGTCCAGAAGGTCGGTAACGGCCACCCCGGTACGGCGATGAGCCTGGCCCCCGCCGCGTACACCCTCTTCCAGAAGGTGATGCGGCACGACCCCGCGGATCCCGAGTGGGTCGGCCGCGACCGTTTCGTGCTTTCCGCGGGTCACTCGTCCCTCACTCTTTACACCCAGCTCTACCTCGGCGGCTTCGGCCTGGAGCTGGCCGACCTGGAGGCCTTCCGCACCTGGGGTTCCAAGACCCCCGGCCACCCGGAGTACGGTCACACGGCCGGCGTCGAGACCACCACCGGCCCGCTGGGCCAGGGCATCGCCAACGCGGTGGGCATGGCCATGGCCGCCCGTTACGAGCGCGGCCTGTTCGACCCGGAGGCCGCCCCGGGCACCTCCCCGTTCGACCACATGGTCTACGCGGTCGCGGGCGACGGCTGCCTCCAGGAGGGCATCTCCCACGAGGCGTCCGCCCTGGCCGGCCACCAGAAGCTCGGCAACCTGGTGCTGCTGTGGGACGACAACCACATCTCCATCGAGGGCGACACCGAGACGGCCGTCTCCGAGGACACCCTGAAGCGCTACGAGGCCTACGGCTGGCACGTCCAGCGCGTCGCCCAGCAGCCGAACGGCGACCTCGACCCGAAGGCGCTGTTCGAGGCCCTGGCCGCGGCCAAGGCCGAGACCGGGCGCCCCTCCTTCATCGCGATGCGCTCGATCATCGCCTGGCCGGCCCCGCACGCCCAGGGCACCGAGGCCTCGCACGGCTCGGCCCTCGGCGACGACGAGGTGGCCGCGACCAAGCGCGTGCTCGGCTTCGACCCGGAGAAGAGCTTCGACGTCTCCGACGAGGTCCTCTCGCACACCCGCAAGGCGCTGGACCGGGGCCGCGAGGCCAAGGCCGCGTGGGAGAAGGAATTCTCCGCCTGGCGCACCGCCAACGCGGAGCGCGCCGCCGAGTTCGACCGCATCAACGCCAACGAGCTGCCCGCGGGCTGGGAGGACAAGCTCCCCGCCTTCGAGACCGGCAAGGGCGTCGCCACCCGCGCGGCCTCCGGCAAGGTGCTCGAAGCGCTCGGTTCGGTCATCCCGGAGCTGTGGGGCGGCTCGGCCGACCTGGCCGGCTCCAACAACACCACGATCGACAAGCACTCGTCCTTCCTCCCGAAGGGCAACCCGCTGCCGGAGGCCGACCCGTACGGCCGCACCGTCCACTTCGGCATCCGCGAGCACGCCATGGCCGCGACCATGAACGGCATCGCGCTGCACGGCCACACCCGCATCTACGGCGGCACCTTCCTGGTGTTCTCCGACTACATGCGCAACGCCGTCCGCCTGTCCGCGCTGATGCACGTGCCGGTGACGTACGTGTGGACGCACGACTCCATCGGTCTGGGCGAGGACGGCCCGACCCACCAGCCGATCGAGCACCTCGCCTCGCTGCGCGCCATCCCGGGCCTGAACGTGGTCCGCCCGGCCGACGCGAACGAGACCGTCATCGCCTGGCGCGAGATCCTGCGCCGCCACACCAAGGTGTTCGGCAAGGGCGCCCCGCACGGTCTGGCGCTGACCCGCCAGGGCGTACCGACGTACGAGCGCAACGAGGACGCCGCCAAGGGCGGGTACGTGCTCTTCGAGGCGGAGGGCGGTCAGGCGCAGGTCGTCCTGATCGGTACGGGCTCCGAGGTCCAGCTCGCTGTCGGCGCGCGCGAGGCGCTCCAGGCCGAGGGCGTCCCGACCCGTGTGGTCTCGATGCCGTCCGTCGAGTGGTTCGAGGAGCAGGACCAGGCGTACAAGGACAGCGTCCTGCCGCCGTCCGTCAAGGCGCGGGTCGCGGTCGAGGCCGGTGTCGGCCTGACCTGGCACCGCTACGTCGGCGACGCCGGCCGGATCGTCTCGCTGGAGCACTTCGGTGCCTCGGCCGACGCCAAGGTGCTGTTCCGCGAGTTCGGTTTCACCCCCGAGGCCGTGGCCGCCGCCGCCAAGGCCTCTCTTGATGAAATCGGTGGGATCACCGCCGCCGCGCGCTGACACCGGTACACGAACCAGTAGGAGATGCAATTCCCATGACAGACGCACTCAAGCGCCTCTCCGACGAGGGCGTGGCGATCTGGCTGGACGACCTGTCCCGCAAGCGCATCACGTCCGGCAACCTGGCCGAGCTCATCGACCAGTCGCACGTGGTCGGTGTCACCACCAACCCGTCGATCTTCCAGAAGGCGATCAGCAGCGGTGACGGCTACGAGCAGCAGCTCGCCGACCTCGCCGCCCGCAAGGTCACCGTCGACGAAGCCATCCGGATGATCACGACGGCGGACGTCCGCGACGCCGCCGACATCCTGCGCCCGGTCTACGACCGCACCGACGGCCAGGACGGCCGGGTCTCCATCGAGGTCGACCCCCGGCTGGCCCACGACACCACGGCGACGATCGCCGAGGCCAAGCAGCTCGCCTGGCTGGTGGACCGCCCGAACACGCTGATCAAGATCCCGGCGACCAAGGCCGGCCTGCCGGCGATCACCGAGGTCATCGGCAAGGGCATCAGCGTCAACGTCACGCTGATCTTCTCGCTGGAGCGCTACCGCGAGGTCATGGACGCGTACCTGGCGGGTCTGGAGAAGGCCAAGGCCGCTGGCCTGGACCTGTCCGAGATCCACTCGGTCGCCTCCTTCTTCGTGTCCCGCGTGGACAGCGAGATCGACAAGCGCCTGGACGCCGTCGGCTCCGACGAGGCGAAGGCCCTCAAGGGCAAGGCGGCCCTCGCCAACGCCCGTCTGGCTTACGAGGCCTACGAGGAGGTCTTCTCCTCCGACCGGTGGAACGCCCTGGAGCGCGTCGGCGCCAACAAGCAGCGTGCGCTGTGGGCCTCGACGGGCGTCAAGGACCCGGCGTACAAGGACACCCTGTACGTGGTCGACCTGGTCGCCCCGAACACGGTGAACACCATGCCGGAGGCGACGCTGGAGGCGACCGCCGACCACGGCGAGATCACCGGTGACACCGTGCGCGGCACCTACGAGCAGGCGCGTGCCGAGCTCGATGCGGTCGCGAAGCTGGGCATCTCGTACGACGATGTCGTGCAGCTGCTGGAGGACGAGGGCGTCGAGAAGTTCGAGGCGGCTTGGAACGACCTGCTGAAGTCCACGGAGGCGGAGCTTGAGCGCCTCGCCCCTACGGAGGCCTGAGCACTTTGTCTGTAGACGGAGCGAACCCGCTTCGTGACGCACAGGACCGGCGGCTCCCGCGTATCGCGGGGCCGTCCGGCCTGGTCATTTTCGGCGTTACGGGTGACCTGTCGCGCAAGAAGCTGATGCCCGCCATCTACGACCTGGCGAACCGGGGGCTGCTGCCGCCGGGCTTCTCGCTGATCGGCTTCGCCCGCCGTGAGTGGGAGCACGAGGACTTCGCACAGGAGGTGTACGAGGCCGTCAAGCAGCACTCGCGCACCCCCTTCCGGGAGGAGGTCTGGCAGCAGCTGGTGCAGGGCTGCCGGTTCGTGCAGGGCGACTTCGACGACGACGCGGCGTTCGAGACGCTGAAGTCGACGATCGACGAGCTCGACAAGGCGCAGGGGACGGGCGGCAACTTCGCCTTCTACCTGTCCGTGCCGCCGAAGTTCTTCCCCAAGGTGGTCCAGCAGCTCAAGAACCACGGGCTGGCGCAGAAGGAGGGCTCTTGGCGGCGTGCCGTCATCGAGAAGCCCTTCGGGCACGACCTGAAGAGCGCCGAGGAGCTCAACAAGGTCGTCCACGAGGTGTTCCCGCGTGACGAGGTCTTCCGGATCGACCACTACCTCGGCAAGGAGACCGTCCAGAACATCCTGGCGCTCCGCTTCGCCAACACGATGTTCGAGCCGATCTGGAACCGGTCGTACGTCGACCACGTGCAGATCACCATGGCCGAGGACATCGGCATCGGCGGCCGGGCCGGGTACTACGACGGCATCGGCGCGGCCCGTGACGTCATCCAGAACCACCTGCTCCAGCTGCTCGCGCTGACCGCGATGGAGGAGCCCGGCTCCTTCCACCCCAAGGCGCTGGTGGCGGAGAAGCTCAAGGTCCTCACGGCCGTGGAGCTCCCCGAGGACCTGGGCAAGCACACCGTGCGCGGCCAGTACTCGGCGGCGTGGCAGGGCGGCGAGAAGGTCGTCGGGTACCTCGAAGAGGACGGCATCGACCCCAAGTCGAAGACCGACACCTACGCGGCGATCCGCCTGGAGATCAACAACCGCCGCTGGGCGGGCGTCCCGTTCTACCTGCGGACCGGCAAGCGCCTGGGCCGCCGCGTCACCGAGATCGCCGTGGTCTTCAAGCGGGCCCCGTACCTGCCGTTCGAGTCGGGCGCGACCGAGGAGCTGGGGCAGAACGCCCTGGTCATCCGGGTCCAGCCGGACGAGGGCGTGACGGTGCGCTTCGGCTCCAAGGTTCCGGGCACCTCCATGGAGGTCCGGGACGTCACGATGGACTTCGCGTACGGCGAGTCCTTCACGGAGTCGAGCCCCGAGGCGTACGAGCGGCTGATCCTCGACGTCCTGCTGGGTGACGCGAACCTCTTCCCGCGCCACCAGGAGGTCGAGCTGTCCTGGAACATCCTCGACCCGATCGAGGAGTACTGGGACAAGCACGGCAAGCCCGCGCAGTACCCGGCGGGCACCTGGGGGCCGATCGAGGCGGACGAGATGCTCGCACGAGACGGACGGAGCTGGCGCCGGCCATGAAGATCGACCTCACGGAGACCACCTCCAGCAAGATCAACGCCGCGTTGGTGCAGGCGCGCCGGGACATCGGCACGCCGGCCATCGGCATGGTCCTCACGCTGGTGATCGTGACCGACGAAGAGAACGCGTACGACGCGCTCAAGTCGGCGAACGACGCGTCCCACGAACACCCTTCGCGGATCGTCGTCGTCATCAAGCGGGTCAGCCGCTCGCCGCGCAGCCGCCGCGACGCCCGACTCGACGCGGAAGTCCGCGTCGGGGCGGACGCCGGCACCGGTGAGACGGTGGTGCTCCGCCTTCACGGTGAACTGGTCAACCACGCCCAGTCCGTGGTTCTCCCGCTCCTCCTGCCGGACGCGCCCGTCGTGGTCTGGTGGCCGGACGGCGCCCCGGCGAACCTGATGGGCGATCCGCTGGGTGCGCTCGGGCAGCGCCGGATCTCGGACACGTACGCCTGCGAGAGCCCGCAGCAGGCGCTCGGGGACCGGGCCGCGGCCTACGCCCCGGGTGACACGGACCTGTCCTGGACCCGGATCACGCCGTGGCGCTCGATGCTGGCCGCCGCGCTGGACCAGCAGACCGTGAAGGTCACCTCGGCGGTCGTCGAGGGCGAGGACGAGAACCCGAGCTGCGAGCTGCTGGCCATGTGGCTGGCGGACCGCCTCCAGGTGCCCGTCCGGCGGACCGGTTCGCAGGGCCCCGGCCTGACCTCGGTCCGGCTGGAGACCAAGGACGGCGACATCGTCCTGGACCGGGCCGACGGCTCGCTGGCCACGCTGTGCATGCCGGGTCAGCCCGACCGTGCAGTGGCGCTCAAGCGCCGCGACACGGCCGAGCTGCTCGCGGAGGAGCTGCGCCGGCTCGACCCGGACAACACCTACGAGGCCGCGCTGAAGTTCGGCGTGTCGCGTCTGGAGGCCGCTGTGGCCGCCGGCGCGTCGGCCGCTCCGGCGAAGACGGCGCCCGCACCGGCCGAGGTCACGGCCACGGACTCCCCCGAGACCGTGACCGGCCCCAAGGCCGACGCCGGGGCCGCGAAGCCCGCGGCCAAGCCCGCCAAGCCGGCCAGGAAGTCCTCGGCCAAGTAGCCGGCAGCCGCTGCGCGGAGCCGTCCCCGGCAGGGGATCCGGCTCCGCGCAGCGGTACACGTACCCACCGCACTATCAAGAAGGCGGCACCACCATGGGTATGACGACTCCCCAGGTCGTCGTCCACCGGGACAAGGAGCTGATGGCGCAGGCCGCGGCGGCCCGGCTCATCACGAAAATCGTGGACGCGCAGGCGGCCCGGGGCAGCGCCTCGGTGGTCCTGACCGGCGGGCGCAACGGCAACGGGCTGCTGGCCGCACTGGCGGCGGCCCCGGCCCGGGACGCCGTCGACTGGGCCCGGCTGGACCTGTGGTGGGGCGACGAGCGGTACGTCCCGGCCGACGACCCCGAGCGCAACCACGTACAGGCCCGGGAGGCCCTCCTGGACGCCGTCCCGGTGGACCCGGCGCGGGTGCACGTCATGCCGGCCTCGGACGGCCCGTACGGGGCGGACGTGGATGCCGCGGCCGCGGCCTACGCGGCCGAGCTGGCGAAGGCCGCGGGGCCCGAGGACCACGGCCCGGTCCCCACCTTCGACGTGCTGATGCTGGGTGTCGGTCCGGACACCCACGTCGCTTCGCTCTTCCCCGAGCACCCCGCCTCCCGCGAGACGGAGCGCACGGTGGTCGGCGTGCACGGCGCACCCAAGCCCCCGCCGACGCGGGTCTCGCTGACCCTCCCGGCGATCCGGGCGGCCCGGGAGGTCTGGCTGCTGGCGGCCGGCGAGGACAAGGCGGGCGCGGTGGCCATCGCGCTCGGCGGCGCGGGCGGCGTACAGGCGCCCGCCGCGCAGGCCTGCGGCCGCTCGCGCACCCTGTGGCTGCTGGACCGCGCGGCCGCGGCGAAGCTCCCGGCGGGGCTGTATCCGCCGGCCGCGTCCTGACGCGGCTTCCCGAACACGGAAGGGCCCGCTCTCCCCGGGGAGAGCGGGCCCTTCGTCATGACCGGGCGGCGACGGGCTCAGGCGCGGCCGCGCAGCTCCCGGTAGGTGGCCACGAGGGCCTTCGACGAGGCGTCCAGACCCGGAACGTCCGCGCCCTCCGTCAGCGCCGGCTCGACCCGCTTGGCGAGGACCTTGCCGAGCTCGACGCCCCACTGGTCGAAGGAATCGATGTTCCACACCGCGCCCTGGACGAACACCTTGTGCTCGTACAGCGCGATCAGCTGGCCCAGCACCGCCGGGGTGAGGTCCTGCGCCAGGATCGTCGTGGTCGGGTGGTTCCCCTTGAAGGTCTTGTGCGGGACCAGGGGCTCCGGCACGCCCTCCGCCCGGACCTCGTCCGCGGTCTTGCCGAAGGCCAGCGCCTGCGTCTGCGCGAAGAAGTTCGCCATCAGCAGGTCGTGCTGCGCCGCGAGCGGGGGCGGCAGTTCGCCGATCGGGCGGGCGAAGCCGATGAAGTCCGCCGGGATCACCCTCGTGCCCTGGTGGATCAACTGGTAGTAGGCGTGCTGCCCGTTGGTGCCGGGCGTGCCCCACACCACCGGACCGGTCTGCCAGTCCACCGGATTGCCGTCCCGGTCCACGGACTTGCCGTTGGACTCCATGTCCAGCTGCTGCAGGTACGCGGTGAAGCGGGAGAGGTAGTGGCTGTACGGCAGGACGGCGTGCGACTGCGCGTCGAAGAACGCCCCGTACCAGATCCCCAACAGGCCCATGAGGAGCGGTGCGTTCTGCTCCGGCGGCGCCGTGCGGAAGTGCTCGTCCACCGTGTGGAAGCCGCCCAGCAGCTCCCGGAAGGCGTCCGGGCCGATCGCGATCATCAGGGAGAGGCCGATCGCGGAGTCGAAGGAGTAGCGTCCACCGACCCAGTCCCAGAACCCGAACATGTTGTCCGGGTCGATGCCGAACGAGGTGACCTTCTCCGCGTTGGTCGACAGCGCCACGAAGTGCCGCGCCACGGCCGCCGCGTCACCGCCGAGACCCGCCAGCAGCCACTCGCGCGCCGACTCGGCGTTGGTGATGGTCTCGATGGTGGTGAAGGTCTTGGAGGCGATGATGAACAGCGTCTCGGCCGGGTCCAGGTCCCGTACCGCCTCGTGCAGGTCGGCGCCGTCCACGTTGGACACGAACCGTACGGTCAGCGCGCGGTCGGTGAACGCGCGCAGCGCCTCGTACGCCATCGCCGGACCCAGGTCGGAGCCGCCGATGCCGATGTTGACCACGTTCTTGATGCGCTTGCCGGTGAAGCCGGTCCACTGCCCCGAGCGGACCTGGTCGGAGAAGGCCGCCATCTTGTCGAGGACGGCGTGGACTTCCGGGACGACGTTCTCGCCGTCCACCTCGACCACCGCGTCCGCGGGTGCGCGCAGGGCGGTGTGCAGGACCGCCCGGTCCTCGGTCGTGTTGATCTTCTCGCCGCGGAACATCGCCTCGCGCAGCTCGGCCACGCCCGTCGCCGCCGCCAGCTCCCGCAGCAGCTCCAGCGTCTCGTCGGTCACGAGGTGCTTCGAGTAGTCGACGTACAGGTCCCCGACCCGCAGGGTGTAGCCCGTGCCCCGGTTCGGATCCGCTTCGAACAGCTCTCGCAGATGCGTCTGCCCCAGCTCTTCGCGGTGCTTGCCGAGTGCCAGCCACTCGGGCGTCCGGTTGAGCCTCGTACGGCCCTCCGGTCGCCCACCGCCACCCTCGCTCGACGCGCTTCGCTCGGCGGCCTGATTTGCGTTCATCTCGGACATCAACCCGTTTCTTCCGTCCTGTCGTGCCCCGCCGATCACCAACCTAAGGGATCGGAAGCGGCGCAACGCACGCAAAGGGGCCCGGCCCGCTGGAGAACGACTCCTGCGGGCCGGGCCCGATGTCACACCGTCACTGCTCCGTTTTCAGATCTCGCCGCGGAGTTTGGCCAGCGCCTCGGCGAGGATCGCCTCGCCATCGGCGTCCGTGCGGCGCTCCCGTACGTACGCCAGGTGCGTCTTGTAGGGCTCGGTGCGCGGCGGCGCCGGCGGGTTGTCCCGGTCTTGGCCGGCCGGGAACCCGCAGCGCGGGCAATCCCAGGTGTCCGGCACCTGTGCGTCGCTGGCGAAGCTCGGCTGCGTCTCGTGCCCGTTCGAGCACCAGAAGGAGATGCGCAGGCGGGGCGCGGATTCGCCGCGCTCGGCCTCACCCATCGGCCCCGCTCCGACCCGACTGCCACGGATCGCGTTGCCACTTGCCACGGTCGTAACTCCCTGCGTGATGGTGCCGCGAAGCGTGAGTGGATTCCGCTGCGGGCGCCCCAGTCTACGTAAGGCCCAACGCGCGTCCATCACATGGAGTTACTCACCCCACGCGCGGACGCCGTCCTCATGATAGGCGGGGCGGAGCCGACCGGACCGGCGGAATGGCCAGAACCGTCTGCTTCCCTACTTCAGCAGAATGCCGAGCGTCATGATGCAGGCGAACCAGAGGAGACCGATCACGACGGTGATGCGGTCCAGGTTGCGCTCGGCGACCGAGGAACCGCCGACCGACGACTGCATGCCGCCGCCGAACATGTCGGAAAGGCCGCCGCCCTTGCCCTTGTGCATCAGCACGAGCAGCATCAGCAGGGCGCTGAAGACGATCAGGGCGATCGAGAACCCCATAATCACGGCTGATTCCTACTTTCTGGCTTTTCTGGCTTTCCGGCTCTGCTGGATGTGCGCGGGGGCCAGTGGCTGGTCGTTCAGCCTCCTGGCCCCCGCAAGGGTACGACGGATCCGTCCTACCGCATACTCACTGCGACGATCACGCAGGTCACTGGTCGCGGAACCGGACGATCTTCACGAACTCGTCCGCGTCCAGAGCCGCGCCGCCGATCAGCGCGCCGTCGACGTCGGGCTGCGCCATGATCGCGGCGATGTTGCCCGACTTCACCGAGCCGCCGTACTGGATGCGGACCTTGTCGGCCAGCTCCTGGGAGTACAGCTCGGCGAGGCGGGTGCGGATCGCCCCGCAGACCTCCTGCGCGTCCTCGGGGGTGGCGACCTCGCCGGTCCCGATCGCCCAGACGGGCTCGTACGCGATCACGATGGACTCGACCTGCTCGGCCGGAACGTCCTTGAGGCCGCCGTCGACCTGGGCGAGGGTGTACGGGACCTGCTGTCCGGCCTTGCGGACGTCCAGGCCCTCGCCGACGCACAGGATCGGGGTGATCCCGTGCTGGTAGGCGGCCTTGACCTTGGCGTTGCAGAGCTCGTCGCCCTCGCCGTGGTACTGGCGGCGCTCGCTGTGGCCGACGGCCACGTACGTGCACTTCAGCTTCGCGAGCATCGAACCGGAGATCTCGCCAGTGTAGGCGCCGGAGTCGTGCGCCGAGATGTCCTGGGCGCCGTACTTGATCTTCAGCTTGTCGCCGTCGACCAGGGTCTGGACCGAGCGCAGGTCGACGAAGGGCGGCAGGACCGCGACCTCGACGGCGTCGTAGTCCTTGTCAGCGAGCGCGAAGGCGAGCTTCTGGACGTGCGCGATGGCCTCAAGGTGGTTGAGGTTCATCTTCCAGTTGCCCGCCATCAGCGGGGTACGCGTGGTCATAGGGGTTCAGACCTCCAGTGCGGCGAGGCCGGGGAGCGTCTTGCCCTCAAGGTATTCGAGGGAGGCGCCGCCACCGGTCGAGATGTGGCCGAAGGCGTTCTCGTCGAAGCCGAGCGTGCGCACGGCCGCGGCGGAGTCGCCGCCGCCGACCACGGTGAACGCGCTGCTGTCGACGAGGGCTCGCGCGATGGCGCTGGTGCCTCCGGCGTAGTCGGGGTGCTCGAAGACGCCCACGGGACCGTTCCAGAACACGGTCTCCGCGTCGGCGATCTTCGACGCGTACAGCTCGCGGGTCTTGGGACCGATGTCCAGACCCTCCTTGTCGGCGGGGATCTTGTCCGCGTCGACGGTCTCGAAGACGGCCGGAGCCTTGGTCTTCAGGTCCGGGAAGTTGGCCGAGGCCAGGATGTCGACCGGGAGGACCAGCTCGACGCCGTTCTTCTCGGCGCGCTCCATGTACTCCGTGACCTTGTCCAGCTGGTCTTCCTGGAGCAGGGAGATGCCGACCTCGTAGCCCTTGGCCTTGAGGAAGGTGTACGCCATGCCGCCGCCGATGAGCAGGCGGTCGGCCTTGCCGAGGAGCTCGTCGATGACAGCGAGCTTGTCGGAGACCTTGGCGCCGCCGAGGACGACCACGTACGGGCGCTTGACTTCGGCGGTCAGCTTCTTCAGGACGCCGACCTCGGTGGCGATCAGGTAACCGGCTGCGTGCGGGAGGCGCGCGGGCAGGTCGAAGACCGAGGCGTGCTTGCGGTGGACGGCGCCGAAGCCGTCGCCGACGTAGAGGTCGGCCAGCTCGGCGAGCTCGTCCGCGAAGGCGCCGCGCTCGGCGTCGTCCTTCGAGGTCTCACCGGCGTTGAAGCGCAGGTTCTCGATGACTGCGACCTGCCCGTCGGCGAGGGCGGCGACGGTCTCCTTGGCGGAGTCTCCGACGGTGTCGGTGGCGAACGCGACGTCCGCACCGAGCAGTTCACCCAGTCGCTTGGCGGCCGGAGCGAGCGAGAAGGCCGGCTCCGGGGCGCCCTTGGGGCGGCCCAGGTGCGAGGCGACGACCACGCGGGCGCCGGATTCGGCGAGCTTCGCGATGGTCGGCAGCACGGCGCGGATGCGGCCGTCGTCGCTGATCTCACCGTTCGCCAGAGGCACGTTGAGGTCCGCGCGGACGAAGACCCGCTTGCCGGTGACGCCTTCGGCGAGCAGTTCGTCGATCGTCTTCATGTGTTTCTACTCCTTATCCCCATACACGGGTTCTGCCGGTGCGGGGCCGATCGTTCGAGGCAAACGACAGGGCCCGTGCAGCGCTCCATCGCGCTGACCGGACCCTGCGTTCACGTCTTGGTGCCTAGCCCTGCTACCTGAGACTTAGAGCTGACCGCCGACGAAGACGGTCAGGTCGACGAGGCGGTTGGAGTAGCCCCACTCGTTGTCGTACCAGCCGACGACCTTGACCTGCGTACCGTCCTGAACCATGGTCAGGGAGGAGTCGAAGGTGCAGGAAGCCGGCCAGTTCACGATGTCGGAGGAGACGATCGCGTCCTCGGTGTAGTCGAGGATGCCCTTGAGCTGCCCCTCCGCGGCCTTCTGGAAGGCGGCGTTGATCTCTTCCTTGGTGGTCTCGCGGGAGAGCTCCAGGACGAGGTCGGTGACCGAGCCGGTCGGGACCGGGACGCGCATGGCGATGCCGTCCAGCTTGCCCTTGAGCTGCGGGAGGACCAGCGCGGTCGCCTTGGCGGCACCCGTCGAGGTCGGGATGATGTTCTCGGCGGCGGCGCGGGCGCGGCGCAGGTCCGAGTGCGGGAAGTCCAGGATGCGCTGGTCGTTCGTGTACGCGTGGACCGTCGTCATCATGCCCTTGACGATGCCGAAGTTCTCGTCGAGGACCTTGGCCATCGGCGCCACGCAGTTGGTGGTGCAGGAGGCGTTGGAGATGACGTGGTGGTTGGCGGCGTCGTACTTGTCCTGGTTGACGCCCATCACGATGGTGATGTCCTCGTCCTTGGCCGGAGCCGAGATGAGGACCTTCTTCGCGCCCGCGGCGATGTGCTTGGCGGCGTCGGCCTTCTTGGTGAAGATGCCGGTGGACTCGATGACGATGTCGGCACCGAGCTCCCCCCAGGGCAGGTTCGCGGGGTCGCGCTCGGCAAAGGTCTTGAAGGTGTTGTCGCCGACCGTGATGGTGTCGTCGGTGTGGGACACCTCGGCCTTGAGGCGGCCCAGAATGGTGTCGTACTTGAGAAGGTGCACCAGGGTCGCGTTGTCAGTCAGGTCATTGACACCGACGATCTCGATGTCCGCTCCCTGCTCAAGGAGCGCCCGGAAGTAGTTGCGGCCAATTCGGCCAAAACCGTTGATGCCTACGCGGATCGTCACGAACCGATCTCCTCGTTGGTGCGCCGGCCTGTCCCGCCGGCGAGCTGTATGGGATGTCCCCGACCGCTTACGACCCTACCTCTCCGTGAGCTTTTGAGTGACATCGGCCGGGACCTGACATTCCCCCTGCCACAGGGGGACCGCCGCCGGGGCACCGCACCGGGCACTCGGTGCGGCACCCCGGGGACCTCGGCCCCCGTCACTCAGGGTGAGCGACGGAGGCGTTGTCGATCAACGATGCAGCGACCGGAGCGCCTTACCGACGAGTACGGCTCGGTCCGCCGCCGCCGGCAGGTGTTCGAGGCCGAAACCGAGGAGCACGGTGTTACGCGTAGTGACCGACGCGTACGACTTGAACAGCTCCCCGGACCGGGACCAGTCCCCCGGAACCACGGGGCTTCCCGCAGGGGCGCCCTGCGCGGTCCATACCCCCAGCGAAGTCTCGAACCCCTCCGCGGGCTGGTCGGCTCCGCCGACGGAGACGCGCGCGTCGTCCGCGAAGAGGCCCCGGCCGCCGGAACCGCCGTCCGAAACGTACGAGAGGGAGACCTCTACGGTCTTGCCCGCGTACGCACTCAGGTCGAAGGTGACCTGCTTCCAGCCGTCGGAGGACCCGGTGAAGCTGTTCCACTGGCCGCTGGTGCCGTTGGCGGTGCAACCGGCGCTGTCGAGGGTGAGGTAGTGCTTCAGGAAGGGGTGGCCGTTGACGTAGAACCCGGCCTCGCACTCCGTCGGGACGGCGCTGCTGGTCAGGCCTCCCGCCTCGGGCAGCGTGGTCCAGTCCTCGGCGCCGCTGGTGTGGGCCTCCAGGACCGCGTGGTCGTAGCCCTGCTCGGTGTTCCAGTTCAGGGCCATCTTGAGCTGCGGCCTGTCGGCGGCGGTGACCTTGGTCAGGTCGACCGTGCGGGTCAGCCGCTTCCACTCGTCGTCCTCGTGGGTGGCCGCCGCCATCCACGCGCCGGCGTAGGGGGCGTACGGGTTCACGACCCCGGCGTACTGGCCCGCCTGCGCGCTCTTGAACTGCGGGAACTGCGCCGCGGGCAGGGAGTCGGAGGTGACCGCGTAGGAGCCGGGGGCGTTGAGCGGGTTGCCCGTCGCGTCGCCCAGGCCGCCCTTGGCGCCGGTGAGGGCACCCGTACCGGCGAAGCCGGTGGCGCCGCGGGCACTCATACGGCTGTAGGCGCCGAGGTAGTACTGGCTGAAGTCGTCCGTCACGGCGCGGCCGACCTGGGCGTTGCCGCCCGCGAGTTCACCGGCCTCGATCAGCTTGCCGCCCTCGTTGAGGAAGTCCCGAACGGCGAGCTGGGTGTCGCCGCCGGGGGTCTTGGCGCCGGTGTAGTGGACGGCCGTGCGGAAGTGGGAGAGCACGCCGAGGGGGTGCGGGACGCCCTGGACGGCCACGTCCCAGACAGCCGCCGACCTGCCGTTGGCGCGCAGGGCGTCGACGTACTCCTGCGCGTGCTGCGCCTTGGCGCCCTCCTCCGCGATCACCAGCACGTCGGCGCGGGGCCGCTGGGCCACCGTGTACGTGAAGTGCTCGCTGGAGACCTGCCGGCCGGAGCCGTCGCGGCCGGTGAACCAGACCTCGACCTTGTCGCCGGGCTTGGCTCCGTCCACCTTTGCCCGGTACTCGTCGAACCAGTTGTTGTCGTCGCCGCCGTAGACGTCGCCGCCCTTCCAGGCCTTGAGTCCGTCGTCGTGCGTGCGGCCGCCGTTGATGCGGAACTTGAGCTGCTTGTCCTTCAGCGCCTTGCGGGCCGTGACGGAGACCGTCTGGTCCTCTCCCTTGGCCACGTAGGAGGTGGTGAAGGGGTCCGGGGTGAAGTCCGCGGCGCTCAGGCCCACGGAGGACTTGGGCTGGTCCGGGTGGGCGGCGCTCTCGCCGACCGCGAGGGCGAAGGAGACGTTCTTCGCGAACTCCGCCTGGATGAGCTTCTCGTCGTCCGGGAAGTTGAACCCGGACTGGCAGTCCTCGGGCTTCCACCGGTCGTTGGGGTCGCTCGCGGAGGCCGTCTGGCAGGTGGTCATCTCCGGCGTGAACATCATGACGCCGTTGACGTTCGCGGCGTGGCCGTCGGCCTCGCCGTTGGTGGTGTAGAGCTCGGAGGAGATCTGCGGGTAGTAGCCCGGGATCGCGGAGTTCTCCGGGGTGCCGGCGAGCGCCTTGTACGCGACGTCGTCCGGGGTCGGGGTGGCCACCTGCCAGCCCACGCCGTAGAGCAGCAGCTCGGACGCGGAGTGGTAGTTGATCGCGTACTTGAAGCCGATGCGCTTCTCGAACTTGTCGAGGGCGACGGTCTCCGGCTCCGAGGACGCCTTGGCTCCGCGGTAGGTCTCGTTCGACTGGTTCGGCGAGGAACCCTCGTTGTCGTAGCCCCACTTGTAGGCGAAGTTCCGGTTGAGGTCGACGCCGTCGCCGGTGGTGATCTTCCCGTCGCCGTTGTTGTCGCGCAGGTTCTTGCGCCACAGCCGGTCGCCGCCCGGGGAGTGCGTGTAGTCGTACCCGTCCGGGTTGGCGGACAGCAGGAACCACAGCTCGGTGGAGTCCACCAGCTTGGTGATCCGCTGGTCCTTGCCGTAGTTGTCGAGGGTGTGGTGCATCAGCCGCCGGGTCATCTCCGGGGTGATCCACTCGCGGGCGTGCTGGTTGGACATGTAGAGCACGGACGGCTTGTCGCCGTCCTTGGTCGTGCGGGCGTTCTTGGTGACCTTCAGGGCGAGGATGTCCTTGCCCTGGACGGTCTTGCCGATGGAGACCACCTTGGCGAGGCCGGGGTTGGCCTGGGCGGTCTTGAGGATCTCCTCCTGGAGTCCGCCCTTGCCGCTGTAGGGGCGGAACACCCCGTCGCCGACGACCTGGGAGCGGGCCGCGCTCGCGGGGACCTTGTGCTCGGCGAGCTTGACGCCCTGGCCGGCGAGCTCCCTGGCCTGGCCGCCGGTGAGGAACAGCTCGACCTTGGCGGTCCCGGTCTCCGGGGCGCGTTCGGTGAGCTCGTGGGCGTCCTGGCCCGCGGCGAGGAGGAGCGGGATCTGCTCCTTGGTGACGTCCGCGTCGTAGACCCGAACCTCGTCGGCGCCGGGTGCTGCGTCCGCTGCGGGCTGGGCGTGGGCCGCCGGGAGGGCGGCCAGTGTGGTTCCGAAGACGAGTGCGCTTGCGGCGAGGATCGATCTCGCGCGGTGCCTCATGTGCCCCCCTGGGCGTCGTCTGCCACGAAAGCGTTTCGGACGACAGGCTCACGATCAGGCGATGCTCATGTCAATGGGGCGTGTCTCAAAGGGGCCCGCACGGGTGACGTGCGGGCCCCTTTGAGACGTACGGTCGGGCGTACGGGGGAGGTACGGCCCCGGTCCTCGCGACGCGTACGGGTACGGGTACGCAGCGCGGCCGCCGGGTACGGGTCGCGGCCGGGCCGCTGCCTAGCCGGCCATGTTGTCGGCCAGGTCCTCGCTGAGGTTCGACTCGGTCCCCGGGATGCCGAGGTCCTGCGCCCGCTTGTCGGCCATCGCCAGCAGACGGCGGATGCGGCCCGCGACCGCGTCCTTCGTCAGCGGCGGGTCGGCGAGCGCGCCCAGCTCCTCCAGGGAGGCCTGCTTGTGCTCCATGCGCAGCCGGCCGGCCGCGGCGAGGTGCTCGGGCACCTCTTCCCCGAGGATCTCCAGGGCGCGCTGGACCCGGGCTCCGGCCGCCACCGCGGCCCGTGCCGAGCGGCGCAGGTTGGCGTCGTCGAAGTTGGCGAGGCGGTTGGCGGTGGCGCGCACCTCGCGCCGCATCCGCCGCTCCTCCCAGGCCAGCACCGACTCGTGGGCCCCGAGCCGGGTCAGCAGGGCGCCGATCGCGTCACCGTCGCGGACCACGACCCGGTCCACACCGCGGACCTCGCGCGCCTTGGCGGCGATGGACAGCCGGCGGGCGGCACCCACCAGGGCCAGGGCGGCCTCCGGACCGGGGCAGGTCACCTCCAGCGAGGAGGACCGTCCCGGCTCGGTCAGCGAGCCGTGGGCCAGGAAGGCGCCGCGCCAGGCCGCCTCCGCGTCGCAGGTGGCCCCGGAGACCACCTGCGGGGGAAGACCCCGGATGGGTCGGCCGCGGCCGTCCACGAGCCCCGTCTGGCGCGCCAACTGGTCACCGCCGGCCACGACCCGGACGACGTACCGGCTGCCGCGGCGCAGCCCGCCGGGAGCCATGACGACCAGGTCCGAGGAATGGCCGAAGATCTCCAGGATGTCCTTGCGCAGACGCCGGGCAGCGATCCCGGTGTCCAGCTCCGCCTCGATGACGATCCGCCCGCTCACCAGGTGCAGCCCGCCCGCGAACCGAAGAATCGCCGAGACCTCCGCCTTCCTGCAGCAGGTCCGGGTGACGGGGAGCCGGGAGATCTCATCCTTCACCGCTGGCGTCATCGCCATGGGCCGATCCTTCCATGCATCCGAAAAATACGGTCGTACGCGGCGGCGAGCAGCTCCGGGTCATGCTTCGGAGAGCCGTCTTCCCTGGCCACCGGCGCCAGCTCGACCGCGGCACCGAACCGTTTTGCGGCATCGGCGAGGGACTCGCGGTCGGGCACGGCGGCCTCGTCGGCCAGCACCACGTCCAGGGCGAGTTTAGGGGCGTGTCGGGCCAAAACCTCCAAATGACGCTGCGGAGAGAAGCCCTCTGTTTCACCGGGCTGCGGCGCGAGGTTCAGCGAGAGGACCCGCCGGGCCTTGGTCTCGATCAGCGCGTCGAGCAGTTCCGGCACCAGCAGGTGCGGGATCACGGAGGAGAACCACGATCCCGGGCCGAGCACCACCCAGTCGGCGTCCAGGACCGCGGCGACGGCCTCCGGCACGGCCGGCGGATCTCCGGGCACCACCTGTACGGAGAGCACCTCGCCGGGGGTGGTGGCCACGGTGGCCTGCCCGCGGACGGTGTCGACCTCGTCCGGGCGGCTCTGGTCGTGGCCGCGGACCAGCGCCTGGAGCTCCAGCGGGACCGCAGACATCGGCAGCACCCGGCCCTGCGCGCCCAGCAGCTTCCCGACCAGGTCGAGGGCCTGGACGGGGTCGCCGAGCTGTTCCCACAGGGCGACGATCAGCAGGTTGCCGACCGCGTGCCCGTGCAGGTCGCCCTCGGACTGGAAGCGGTGCTGGATGACGCGGGCCCAGGTCTGGCCCCAGTCGTCATCGCCGCACAGCGCGGCCAGCGCCTTGCGCAGGTCGCCGGGCGGCAGCACGCCGAGCTCCTCGCGGAGCCGGCCGCTGGAGCCGCCGTCGTCGGCGACGGTGACCACGGCCGTGAGCTCGCCGGTGATCCGGCGCAGTGCTGCCAGGGAGGCCGACAGACCCATGCCGCCGCCGAGGGCGACGACCTTGGGTGCGACCACCTTGGGGGCTGCGCCGCGGCGGAGCCCGGTGCGGCCGGCGCCGTCCTCGCCCCGCCCCGAGGTGAGGCGGCGCAGGCGGCGCAGCCGCAGGGTGCGTCCGGTCACTCGCGCCCCATGTCCCGGTGGACTACGACGGTCTCGACTCCCTCGGAGGCGAGGCGGGCAGCGAGCTTCTCGGACATGGCCACACTGCGGTGCTTGCCGCCCGTGCAGCCGACCGCGATGGTCACGTACCGCTTGCCCTCGCGGCGGTAGCCGGTGGCGATGAGCTGGAGCAGCTCGGTGTAGCGGTCGAGGAACTCCTTGGCGCCGGGCTGGCTGAAGACGTAGCCCGACACCTCCGGGTTGAGGCCGGTGAAGGGGCGCAGCTCCGGGACCCAGTGCGGGTTCGGGATGAAGCGGCAGTCGACGACGAGGTCGGCGTCGACGGGGAGGCCGTACTTGTAGCCGAAGGACATGACGGTCGCCCGCAGCTCGGGCTCCTCGTCGCCCGCGAACTGGGCGTCCATCTTCGCCCGCAGCTCGTGCACGTTCAGGCTGGAGGTGTCGATGACCAGGTCGGCGTCGCCGCGCAGCTCGCGCAGCAGGTCGCGTTCGGCGGCGATGCCGTCGGTGATGCGGCCGTCGCCCTGGAGGGGGTGCGGGCGGCGGACCGACTCGAAGCGGCGGACCAGCGCGTCGTCGGAGGACTCCAGGAAGACGATGCGGCGGGTGACGCCCTTGCTGTCGAGGTCGGCGAGGGACTCGCGCAGCGCGTCGAAGAACTGGCGGCCGCGGACGTCGACGACGACGGCGATGCGCGCCACGTTGCCCTGCGAGCGGGCTCCGAGCTCCACCATGGTGGGGATCAGTGCCGGCGGGAGGTTGTCGACGACGAACCAGCCGAGGTCCTCCAGACACTTGGCCGCCGTACTGCGGCCGGCCCCGGACATGCCGGAGATGATCACCAGCTCGGGGATGGCCGCCTCGGCGGTATCTCCGGGCTCCACTGTCGTGCCCGTACTCACCTGTGCTCCGTCTCGGTCGTGCTCGGTCGTCTGATCGGCCGTCTGGTCGGTCGTCTGGTCGGTCGTCTGGTCGGTCGTCTGGTCGGTTTCGCGCTCGGTCATTGCTCGGTCCCCCGTTCGGACGATGTCCCCCAGCCTCCGCTGGGAGGTGCCCCCACCTGCGGGGTGGGGTGCTCATCCTCAATGATCTCTCCTGTCGCCGTGTTGACGGCAGGACCAGCGGGAACCGATCGGGCGAGGGCCGCGGCCACGGTCTCGGCCGTCTTGCGACCTATGCCCTGGACCTCGCAGATCTGCTCGATTGTCGCCTGTCTCAGCTTTTTCACCGAACCGAAGTGCTTGACCAGGGCCTGCCTGCGGCTTTCCCCGAGGCCGGGCACTTCGTCGAGCGGGCCGGCCTTGAGCCGCTTTCCGCGCTTGTTCCGCTGGTACTGGATGGCGAACCGGTGGGCTTCGTCACGGACCCGCTGGAGCAGGTACAGCCCCTCGCTGGTGCGGGGCAGCACGACCGGGTCGTCCTCGCCCGGCAGCCAGACCTCCTCCAGCCGCTTCGCCAGCCCGCACACGGCCACGTCGTCGATGCCGAGCTCATCCAGTGCCCGCTGGGCGGCGGCCACCTGCGGCTGCCCGCCGTCGACCACCACGAGCTGCGGCGGGTAGGCGAACCGCTTGGGCCGGCCGTCGTCCTCGGCGAGGGTACTCCCGCCGTCCTCCACGTCCTGTGCGTCCTCCGGGGACCACTCCCCCGTCTTCAGCTTCTCCTGGAGGTAGCGGCGGAAGCGCCGCGACACCACCTCGTGCATGGAGCGGACGTCGTCCTGCCCCTCGAACGACTTGATCTGGAAGCGCCGGTACTCGCTCTTGCGCGCCAGGCCGTCCTCGAAGACGACCATCGAGGCCACCACGTCGTCGCCCTGGAGGTGCGAGATGTCGAAGCACTCGATGCGCAGCGGCGCGCCGTCCAGGTCGAGGGCCTCGGCGATCTCCTCCAGGGCCCGGGAGCGGGTGGTGAGGTCGCTGGCGCGCTTGGTCTTGTGCAGGGCAAGGGACTGCTGCGCGTTGCGGTGGACGGTCTCCATCAGGGCCTTCTTGTCCCCGCGCTGCGGGATGCGCAGGCTGACCTGGGCGCCGCGCCGCTCGGCCAGCCACAGTGCCAGCGCCGGCGTGTCCTCGGGGAGCGCCGGAACCAGCACCTCCTTGGGAACGGCCTCGCCCTTCTCCTCCCCGTAAAGCTGCTGGAGGGCGTGCTCGACGAGCCCGGCGGTGTCGACGGCCTCCACCTTGTCGGTGACCCAGCCGCGCTGCCCGCGGACCCGACCGCCGCGTACGTGGAAGATCTGGACGGCCGCCTCCAGCTCGTCCTCGGCGACCGCGATCAGGTCGGCGTCGGTGGCGTCGGCGAGCACGACGGCGTTCTTCTCCATGGCCCGGCGCAGCGCCCCCATGTCGTCGCGCAGCCGGGCGGCCTTCTCGTACTCCATCTCCTCGGCGGCCTCGTGCATCTGCTTCTCCAGCCGGGACAGGTACGTCCCGGTGCGCCCGGCCATGAAGTCGCAGAAGTCCTCGGCCAGTTCGCGGTGCTCCTCGGGGGTGACCCTGCCGACGCAGGGGGCGGAGCACTTGCCGATGTAGCCGAGCAGACAGGGCCGGCCGATCTGCGCGGAGCGCTTGAACACGCCAGCGGAGCAGGTCCGTACCGGGAACACCCGCAGCATCAGGTCGACGGTCTCGCGGATCGCCCAGGCGTGTCCGTACGGTCCGAAGTACCGGACGCCCTTCTTCTTGGGCCCGCGCATGACCTGGACGCGCGGGTATTCCTCGTTCATCGTCACGGCGAGGGAGGGGTAGCTCTTGTCGTCCCGGTACTTGACGTTGAACCGGGGGTCGTACTCCTTGATCCAGGAGTATTCGAGCTGGAGCGCCTCGACCTCGGTGGAGACGACGGTCCACTCGACGGAGGCGGCCGTGGTCACCATCGTGGCGGTACGCGGATGCAGACCGGCGACGTCCTGGAAGTAGCTGGCCAGGCGTTGGCGCAGGCTCTTGGCCTTCCCGACGTAGATCACCCGGCGGTGCTCGTCGCGGAATCGGTAAACCCCCGGGGAGTCGGGGATCTGCCCCGGCGCGGGACGGTAACTGGAAGGGTCGGCCATGCCAACACCCTACTGGCGGGGGCTGACAACGTGCCCGTACCACCACCCGCCCCGAGAACCCGGAGCCCCGCCCGCTCCACCCCCGCCGACGCTTGAGGCACGGGCCCTTCCAGCCGCCCGGCGATCGAGCCGCCAGGCCCAGGCGGAGCCCCAGGCCCCTCCAGCCCGCCCGACGATCGAGGCGCTGGGCCCGGGCCGAGCCCACCCCTCCAGCCCGCCCGGCGATCGAGGAGCCGGGCCCGGGCCGAGCCCACCCCGCCAGCCCGCCCGACGATCGAGCCGCCAGGCCCAGGCGGAGCCCCGCGCCCCTCCAGCCCGCCCGGCGATCGAGACGCCAGGCCCGGGCGGAGCCCACCCCGCCAGCCCGCCCGACGATCGAGCCGCCAGGCCCGGGCGGAGCCCCAGGCCCTCCCAACCCGCCCGACGATTGAGGGCCGGGCCCGGGCAGAGCCCCGCGCCCCTCCAGCCCGCCCGACGATCGAGGCGCTGGGCCCGGGCCGAGCCCACCCCGCCAACCCGCCCGACGATCGAGGCGCCAGGCCCGGGCAGAGCCCCGCGCCCCGCCAGCCCGCCCGGCGATTGAGGGCCGGGGCCGGGCGGGGCACGGTGAACGGGAGAAGGGCGGGGCGGGGAGAGGGCAACCGCAGGGCCCGGACGGCCGACGGGCCGCCCGGGCCTGGGGCCGCGCCCCGGCTGGTCAGGCGGTGGCGCGGCCCCGCCGGGACCTGCGCACCGCGATCACGCCGGCCGTGCAGAGCGCGAGCGCCCCCGCCACGCCCCCGGCGGCGACCGGCGCCACCGCGAGACCGGCGAGACCGGCGGGAGCGGCGGGAGCGGCGGGAGCGGCGGGAGCGGCGGGAGCGGCGGGAGCGGCGGCCGCGTAACCCCCCGCCCCGCCCGCCTTCGCGTACGCGGACCCCGGCAACTTGTCCCCGTACGCCCGGGTCACCCGCGACCGGTACGAGCCGAGGCTGGTGCCCCCGGGGCCGACGGCGCGCTCGGCGTCCTCGTCCAGCGGCAGCACCAGGCTGCCCCCGGCCACGTACCAGGCGTCGATCTGCGGTTCCCGGAACACCGTCCCGCCGGGCAGTTTCGCGGCGCCGAGCTGCGCGTAGCGGAATTCGTCGTCGCCGGTGGCGATGTTCACGACCTGCCATCCCGCCTCGGTCTCCGCGGTCCACAGCGCGGCCTGCTGCCCGTCCGAGGAGACCGCCTTGCTGGCGAGGAACTCCAGCCGGGCCACGGGCGCCCCGGCCTTGCCGGCCACGAAGTCCGGGGAGAGGTAGCTGACCGGTATCGCCTCGCCTTCGATCCGCGGCCGTGCCGCGTCCGGCGCGACCTTGCCCTCGCGGGCGAAGAAGCGGGAGAGCGTGGCGAGCGTGTCGGGGGCGATGGCCGCCCGCCCGGCCGCGGCCCTGGTCTCGGCGGTGACGGAGCGGGGCTGCGGCACGGGGGCCGCCGAGGCCTGCGGGACCGGTACGACGAGGACGGCGACGGCGGTCGCGGCGAAGACCGCGGTGGCGGCACGCTTGGTCATGGCGTTCACGCCCCGATCCGGTAGAGGGAGTGGGTCCAGGAGAAGGTGCCGTTGTCCACGTACCAGGCGTGGGAGGCCCAGTTGTAGCGGTCGCTGGACGGCCACGGGTCGCCCCAGTAGACCCAGCTGTTGGCGGTGTCGTAGCCGTAGATGACGTGCATGTGGCCGCCGCCGTTCGACCACTGGATCCGGGTCTCGACGGGCCGGTTGGCGTCGATCTCGCCCTGCACGGTGGCGTAGCGCAGCCAACCGCTCACGTACGAGCCGGAGTTGATGCCGGCCCAGTTCAGGGCGGTCTGGACGTTGCCCAGGTTGGCTTGGTCGTTGGGGCAGTCGTAGCCCTGCTGGCGGTTGAAGGCGGCGTTGCAGAACTGGTTCTGGGTGTAGTTGCGGCCGAACCAGGTGGCGATGGTGTTGCCGCTCGCGGCCCAGCACCAGTTGGTCTTCTGCTGGGCCTGCATGGTGATGTTCAGGCGCTTGTACGCCAGGGCAGCGCCGGCGGCGGAGCCGGCGCCGGATTCGCGGGCGGCGACGGTGGCGGCACCGGCAGGGCTGGGGCTGGGCGTGGTACCGACGGCGGTGGCGGTACCGGTGGGCAGGACGAAGAGCACGGCGGTGACGACGGCGGCCAGGGAAAGCCGCCGGTTTCGGTTGCGCATCGCGTTCCTCCCGTGTGGGGATCTCCCCGGGTGGGGCCGGGGAGGGTGGGGATGGAGGAGCGCGTCCGGACGCTGCTGAGGAGCATCAGGGTGTTGTCGCGATCAGGTCAACAGGCTTCAATACGCCCTGACATTGCTGTGTGAACGGCAAGACCGCAGTGTGAACGACTGCCGTCCTGTCACCTGGACCCCGGGCGCCACCGGCGAGCTCTCCCGTCCCACCGCGCGTGAACGTTCACAGGAGGAGCCGTCATGCCGTCGACCGGGCAGAGCGTGCAGAGCGTGCAGAGCGTGCAGAGCGTGCGGGGCGGCGCGCAGGCGAACGCGCAGGAGCTCGGCCACCTGCTGCGCGCCGGTCCCTTCCATCTCGCACTGCGCGCCGCACTCTCCGCTCGCGGCCTGCCCCTGCACCGGGTCCAGCACCGCCTCGCGGCCCGCGGCATCAAGCTCGGCGTGACCAGCCTCAGCTACTGGCAGCAGGGCGCCCGCCGGCCGCGCCGCCCGGAGTCCATGAAGGCCGTACGGGCCCTGGAGCAGATCCTCGAACTGCCCGGGGGGACCCTGCTGCGGCTGCTCGCCGACCCGGAGGGCGCCGGGCCCGGGACGGTCCGCCCGCCGGCCCGCTCGTACCGGGCCCTGGTCAGCGTGGGCGCGGCGGTGGAGGGCCTATTGGCCGGCATGGAGCTGCCCGCCGACGGCGGCCTGCACACCGTCGGCCACCACGAGCGGGTGCGGATCGGCGCGGGCGGCGAGTTGCTGGGCCGCGAGTCCCAGCACGTCGTACGGGCCCACCGCGACGGCGTCGACCGGTACCTCGCCGTCCACCACGGCGATCCCGGCTGCGACCCGGCCCGGGTCCGCGTCCGGGCGGACGAGAACTGCCGGACCGGCCGCGTCCGCTGGCACCGGGAAGCCGAGGTGCTGGTCGCCGAACTGCTCTTCGACGCCCGGCTGCGCGCGGGCGACACGTACGTCTTCGGCTACGGCTTCGAGGACGGAACCGGCGGCCGCTGCACCGAGTACGTGCGCGGGTTCAGCTACAGCGGCGGGCAGTACGTGCTCCAGGTCCGCTTCGACGAGGCGGCGCTGCCGGTGCGCTGCCGGCGGTTCAGCCGGTCCGGGCCGGGGGCACCGCGCAACGGACTGGCGGACCTGACGCCGAGCGGACGCCACCGCGCCGTGCACCTGGTGGAGCCGGACGTGCGGCGCGGACTGCTGGGCATCGACTGGGACTGGGCGTAGCGCCCGGCCCCCGCCGCGGTCTTCCTGCCCCCGCGCCGGATCAGCCCGCGATGAGCTTGCCGCCCTCGGCCTTGACCGGGACGGCGGGCAGCGGTTCGGCGGCCGGGCCGCGCAGCACCTTGCCGGTCGTCACGTCGAAGCGGCTGCCGTGGCAGGGGCAGTTGCCCTCACCCTCGACGATCTTGTCCAGGACGCAGCCGGCGTGCGTGCACTGCGCGCTGAACGCCTTGTACTGGCCCTCCGCGGGGCAGCTGACGACCAGCTTCTGCTCCCGGAACAGCTTCGAGGAGCCCACCGGGACCGCGGACGCGGCGCCGAGCTCCACCGGGGCGGCCGGGACCGCCGGGGAGCCGGAACCGCTGTTGCCCTCGGTGGAACAGGCAGCGAGTGCCGCTCCGCCGCCGACGGCCCCCGCGAGGGCGGCGGCGCCCTTGAGCACGGTACGACGGGCGGCGGACTGCGACGCGGACATGCGGTTCTCCTGGCCTGGGGGTTCTGGTGGTGCTGCTGGTGTTCCCGGTTCTGCCGGGTCTGCCGGGTCTGCCGGGGGTCTGCCGGGCACCCCGACGATACCGCCGCCCTGTTCCGCCGCCCGATGGGATACCTTCCCCCGCGTGATCGTCGTCGGTGGAGAAGCCCTGATCGACCTCGTGCCCGTGGCGCAGCCGCCGGGTGCGCTCGTGCCGCGGCCGGGCGGGGGGCCGTACAACACCGCGCTGGCGCTGGGCCGGCTCGGTGCGGAGGTCGCGTTCTGCTCGCGGGTCTCGTCGGACGGCTTCGGCGAGAGCCTGCTCGCCGGGCTGCGCGCCGCCGGGGTGGACCTCTCACTGGTCCAGCGCGGGCCCGAGCCCACCACCCTGGCCGTGCCCTCGCTGGCCCCGGACGGCTCGGCGGCGTACGGCTTCTACGTGGAGGGCACGGCCGACCGGCTGTTCACCCTGCCCGAGGCGCTCCCCGCGGGCACCCGGGCCCTGGCGCTCGGCACCTGCTCCCTCGCCCTGGAGCCGGGCGCGAGCGCGTACGAGGCCCTGTTGCGCCGGGAGTCCGGGCGCGGGCTGCTGACGCTGCTGGACCCCAACATCCGCCCGGCGCTGATCACGGACCCGACGGCGTACCGTGCCCGGTTCCTGAGCTGGCTGCCCTACGTGTCCGTCCTCAAGCTGTCGGAGGAGGACGCCCGGTGGCTGGGCGGGCGGGTCTCGGACTGGCTGGCGGCGGGGCCCTCGGCAGTGGTGCTGACCCGGGGTGAGGACGGCCTGGTGGTTCGCACCCGGGAGGGCGCGCAGTACACGGCGGCGGCCCGACGGGTCGTCGTGGCGGACACGATCGGCGCGGGCGACACCGTCAACGCGGCCCTGCTGCACCGCCTGGCGGGCCCGTCGGCTCCGGCGGGTCCGGCCGACGGCCCGGTGGACTGGCCGGGGGTCTTGGCCTACGCGGCCCACGCGGCGGCGCTGACCTGCACCCGGGCGGGCGCGGAGCCGCCGTACGCGGCGGAGCTCAGCGGATAGCGGCCCACAGGGTCCGGGCCACGGCCGGGGCGAACTCCTCGACCGGGCGGACCACCTCCGGGCCGCAGAAGTGCAGGAAGAAGGCACGCTGGAAGCAGGCGCCGAGCAGCAGCTCCGCGGCGGCCTCCGGATCGGCGTCGGGGCGCAGCCGCCCCCGTTCGAGCTCGCGGCGCAGCCGGCCGGTGAGGGCGTCGCGTACGACGTGGGGGCCGGTGCCGATCTCCTGGACGCCTTCGCGGTGCCGGGTCAGCAGGGCGGGCTCGGCGAAGAGCGAGGCGGCCATGGGCATGGCGTCGGCGTAGAACAGCGAGGCGTGCCGGGCGATCGCGGCGAGCCCCTCCTCCACGGAGCGCTCGGCGTGGTCCCGGGCGAGTTCCGTCATGAGCGGCCCGGCGTTCGGGGTGCGCTCCATGAGGACGCGCACGAAGAGTTCCTCCTTGTTCGCGTAGTGCTTGTAGAGCGCGGCTTCGGAGCAGCCGGCCTCGCGGGCGATGGCGGTCACCGGCCCGTCGGTACGGGCCATCGTGTCTGCGATGGACCGGGCGGGCGTGAGCCGCTTCGCGGCGGTGAGCGCGGCCCCCGTCGGTCCTGACGTCGAGAGCGACGGGATCATGGCTCGGAAGGTCTTCCTCCCGCTGCTGCGGTGGGCCCTGCGCGACCTGTACGCGGACCTGGAGGTCATGGAGGCCGTGATCCGGGCGAGCGGGACCCGGTGGACGGTGATCCGCCCGCCGCGCTTGCTGAACAAGCCGCGGACCGGGAGCTACCGCCGGGTCATCGGTGCCAACGTCCCGGGAGCCCGGACCATCTCCCGCGCGGACGTCGCGGACGCCCTGCTGGTGTCGCTGACGGACCCGTCGACCGCAGACCGGGCGGTGGGCGTGGCGGCCTGACGGCTCGGCCCGGGCCGCGGTACGGCGTCCGGTACCAGCAGGCGGTCCCCACGGGGGTGGGGCCACCACGGTCGGCGGACACCGCGCCACGGCCCCGGAGCGGGCCCCGGCCCGGTGTGCCCGCACGCGGGCACACCCGGGACGGGGCAGGGTCCGGCTCGGCGTCGCACGAGCCGGAGCGCCCGCCCGGTCTCCGGAGCCCGAAACCCCGGGGTCAGGCCTTGCGGGCCCGCGTCGCGGTCTTCTTCGCCGGCGCGGCCTTCTTCACCGCAGCGGTCTTCTTGGCCGGGGCCGCCTTCTTCGCAGCGGCGGCCTTCTTGGCGGTGGTCTTCTTCGCCGGGGCGGCGTCCAGGGCCGCGTCCGAGACCCGCTCCGCACCGAGGATGTCCCGCAGGAACTTGCCGGTGTGGCTCGCGCCCACCGAGGCGACCTGCTCCGGCGTTCCCTCGGCGACCACCAAGCCGCCTCCGTACCCGCCTTCGGGGCCCATGTCGATGACCCAGTCCGCGGTCTTGACGACATCCAGGTTGTGCTCGATGACGATCACCGAGTTCCCCTTGTCCACCAGGCCGGAGAGGACCTTGATCAGCTTGCTGATGTCCTCGAAGTGCAGGCCCGTCGTCGGTTCGTCCAGCACGTACACCGTCCGGCCCGTCGAACGCTTCTGCAGCTCGGACGCCAGCTTCACGCGCTGGGCCTCACCGCCCGACAGCGTCGGCGCCGACTGGCCGAGCCGGACGTACCCGAGTCCCACCTCGTTCAGCGTCTTGAGGTGCCGCGCGATCGTCGGCACGGCCTCGAAGAAGTCCAGCGCCTCCTCGATCGGCATGTTCAGGACTTCGGCGATGGACTTGCCCTTGTAGTGGACCTCCAGCGTCTCCCGGTTGTACCGGTCGCCGTGGCAGACCTCGCACGGGACGTACACGTCCGGCAGGAAGTTCATCTCGATCTTGATGGTGCCGTCGCCGGAGCAGTTCTCGCACCGGCCGCCCTTGACGTTGAAGGAGAAGCGGCCCGGCAGGTAGCCGCGCACCTTCGCCTCCATGGTCTCCGCGAAGAGCTTGCGCACGTGGTCGAAGACGCCCGTGTACGTCGCCGGGTTGGACCGCGGGGTCCGGCCGATCGGCGACTGGTCGACGTGCACCACCTTGTCGACGAGGTCGTCCCCGTCCACCCGCGTGTGCCGTCCGGGCACGGACCGGGCGCCGTTCAGCTCGCGCGCCAGGTGCGTGTAGAGGATGTCGTTGACCAGGGTCGACTTGCCCGAGCCCGACACGCCCGTCACCGCGGTGAGCACGCCCAGCGGGAAGGACACGTCGATGTCCCGCAGGTTGTTCTCCTTGGCGCCATGGACGGTCAGCTTCCGGTCCCCGTTCACGGGCCGGCGGATGTCGGGCACCGCGATGGACCGCTTGCCCGACAGGTACTGCCCGGTCATCGACTCGCCGTTCTTCAGCAGCTCCTTCAGCGAGCCGCTGTGCACGACCTTGCCGCCGTGTTCACCGGCGCCCGGGCCGATGTCCACGACCCAGTCGGCCACCTTGATGGTGTCCTCGTCGTGCTCGACGACGATCAGGGTGTTGCCCATGTCCCGCAGCCGCACCAGCGTCTCGATCAGCCGGTGGTTGTCCCGCTGGTGCAGCCCGATGGACGGCTCGTCCAGCACGTACAGCACGCCGACCAGGCCGGAGCCGATCTGCGTGGCGAGGCGGATGCGCTGGGCCTCGCCGCCCGAAAGGGTGCCCGCGGCGCGGTTCAGCGACAGGTAGTCCAGGCCGACGTCGACGAGGAAGCGGAGCCGCTCGTTGACCTCCTTCAGGACGCGCTCGGCGATCTTCTTGTCACGGGCGTCGAGCCGCATCCGCCCCAGGAAGTCCGCGCACTCGCTGATCGACATCGCGGCCACCTCGGCGATGGACTTGTCCATCACCGTGACCGCGAGCACGATCGGCTTGAGCCGGGTGCCCTCACAGGTCGGACAGGGCACCTCGCGCATGTAGCCCTCGAAGCGCTCGCGGCTGGCGTCGCTCTCGGACTCCGCGTGCCGGCGCTTGACGAACGGCACGGCGCCCTCGAAGGCCGTCGTGTACGCCCGCTCCCGGCCGTACCGGTTGCGGTAGCGGACCTCGATCTGCGTCTTGTGCCCGTACAGCAGGGCCTTCTTCGCCCGCTGCGGCAGCCCGGCCCACGGGATGTCCGTACGGAAGCCCAGCTCCCCGGCGAGCGCGCCGATCAGCCGCTGGAAGTAGTCCTTGGTGTGGCCGAGGGACCACGGGGAGACCGCGCCCTCGTCGAGGGACTTGTCCTCGTCGGGGACGATCAGCTCCGGGTCCACCTCCATGCGCGTACCGATGCCGGTGCACTCGGGGCAGGCGCCGAAGGGCGAGTTGAAGGAGAAGGAGCGCGGCTCCAGCTCTTCGAAGGACAGGTCGTCGTACGGGCAGTAGAGGTGCTCGGAGTACATCCGTTCACGCTCGGGGTCGTCCTCGGCGAGGTCGACGAAGTCCAGGATCACCATGCCGCCGGAGAGGCCGAGGGCGGTCTCCACGGAGTCGGTGAGCCGGCGCTTGGCGCTCTCCTTGACGGTGAGGCGGTCGATGACCACCTCGATGGTGTGCTTCTCCTGCTTCTTCAGCGTGGGCGGCTCGGAGAGCTGGACGGTCTCCCCGTCCACCCGCGCACGGCTGTAGCCCTTGGTCTGGAGGTCGGAGAACAGGTCGACGAACTCGCCCTTGCGCTCGCGCACCAGCGGCGAGAGCACCTGGAAGCGGCTGCCCTCGGGGAGGGCGAGGACCTTGTCGACGATCGCCTGCGGCGACTGGCGCGAGATGGGACGGCGGCACTCGGGGCAGTGGGGCTTGCCGATGCGCGCGAAGAGCAGGCGGAGGTAGTCGTAGACCTCGGTGATGGTGCCGACCGTCGAGCGCGGGTTGCGCGAGGTCGACTTCTGGTCGATCGAGACGGCCGGGGAGAGGCCCTCGATGAAGTCCACGTCGGGCTTGTCCATCTGCCCGAGGAACTGGCGGGCGTACGACGAGAGCGACTCGACGTAGCGGCGCTGCCCCTCGGCGAAGATCGTGTCGAAGGCCAGGGAGGACTTGCCCGACCCGGAGAGTCCGGTGAAGACGATGAGTGAGTCGCGGGGCAGGTCGAGCGAGACGTTCTTGAGGTTGTGCTCGCGAGCGCCACGAACGATGAGACGGTCGGTCACGCCGGTCCGCACCTTTCTTGAGAGAGCGGGGGCACGAGCCCCGGACTGTCCAGGGTATGGGGGGCGCCTCTGCGATGGAGAAGAGCTTGGACTTCGAGCGTATAGCACGCGCATTCGATTTACGGCACTCCGCAGACGGGTTCACCCGTTCGTGTGGGCAGGGCCCGGCGGCACTAGGCTCGGACCCATGACTGATCATGTGCACGACCTGCAATCAGTACGTGAAGCCACGGACCGACTGCTGACCGCGGTCGCGAAACTGGACAACGCCGCCCTCGCCGAGGAGTCACACCTCCCCGGCTGGACCCGCGGCCATGTGCTGGCCCACCTGGCGCGCAACGCCGACGCCCTCGTCAACGTCTTCGCGGGCCGCCCCATGTACGAGAGCGCCGAGGCCCGCGACTCCGACATCGAGCGCGACGCCCCGCGCGCCCTGGAGGTCCAGCTCGCCGACCTGCGCGAGACGCACGCCGGCTTCCTGGCCCAGACCTCGCAGGACCAGGACTGGTCGCGCACCGTCGAGCTGCGCAACGGGGTCACCGACCTCGCCGCCAACGTGCCGTTCCGCCGTCTCGTCGAGATCGAGCTGCACCACGTCGACCTGAACATCGGCTACGAGCTCTCCGACCTCCCGGAGGAGTTCACCGCCCGCGAGATCGCCTTCCTCGCCGACCGCTGGTCCGGGAACCCCTCGGTGCCCCCGGTCACCCTCCAGGCCGAGGGCGACGGCAACGGCACCACCTGGCACACCGGCGGCACCGGGGGCGGCCCGATCACCCTGGTCGGCACCGGAGCCGAGCTGCTCGGCTGGCTGGCCGGGCGCGCGGACAAGGGCGCGCACCTCACCGTCGTCGGCGGCCTCCTCCCGGCCCTTCCCCCGCTCTAGGATCAGCACATGACGTACAGCGGAGCAGTCAAGGTCGGCGGTCCGGCCGACGTGCACGAACTCCCGGACCTGATGATTTCCAAGGTCGCGGTGGGTCCCATGGACAACAACGCGTACCTGCTGCGCTGCCGGGCCACCGACGAGCAGCTGCTGATCGACGCGGCCGCCGAGCCGGAGACCCTGCTGCACCTGATCGGTGACGACGGCATCGCGTCCGTCGTCACCACCCACCGGCACGGCGACCACTGGGGCGCGCTCCAGGCCGTGGTCGAGGCGACCGGCGCACGCACGTACGCGGGCGCCGACGACGTCGAGGGCATCCCGGTGGCGACCGACGTGCCCGTGGCGGACGGGGACGTGATCCGGGTCGGCCGGGTCACCCTGACCGCCCGCCACCTCGTCGGACACACCCCGGGGTCGATCGCGCTGGTCTACGACGACCCGCACGGGCACCCGCACGTGTTCACCGGCGACTGCCTCTTCCCGGGCGGCGTCGGCAACACCGGGGGCGACGCGAAGGCCTTCGCCAGCCTCATCGACGACGTGCAGCATAAGATCTTCGAGCAGCTGCCGGACGAGGCCTGGGTCTACCCGGGGCACGGCAACGACACCACGCTCGGCGCGGAGCGGCCGCACCTGGCCGAATGGCGCGAGCGCGGCTGGTAACGCACGCCCGGTCCTGGTCAACACCGCGACAGGAAGCACTCCTTCCGGTCGAAGATGACCGAACGCACGTCCTGGGGGTGTGGGGCGGGGTAGTTGCTGCACCATGCAACGAGACCCCTCCCCCGCCCTCCCCCGTTCCGCGGTTCCTCCCCGCCCGCCCTCGATGCTGCGGATCGCTTGGGCCTCGCTCGCCGGAACCGCCATCGAGTTCTACGACTTCTTCGTCTACGGCACGGCCGCGGCCCTCGTGCTCGGCCCGCTCTTCTTCCCGTCGTTCTCCCCGCTCGCCGGCACCCTCGCCGCCTTCGCCACCTTCGGCGTCGGCTTCTTGGCCCGCCCGCTGGGTTCCGTGGTCTTCGGCCACATCGGCGACCGCTATGGCCGGCGCCCGGTCCTGCTCGGCTCCCTGCTGCTGACCGGCCTCGCCACGGTGGCGGTCGGCTGCGTGCCCACGTACGCGACCATCGGCATGGCGGCGCCCCTGCTGTTGCTCGTGCTGCGCTTCCTCCAGGGCCTCGGCCTCGGCGGCGAGTGGGGCGGCGCGGTCCTGCTGACCGCCGAGCACGCCCCCGAGCAGCGGCGCGGACTGTGGGCGAGCTTCCCGCAGGCCGGTCCGGCGGTGGGCTTCCTGCTGGCCAACGGCCTCACCCTCACCCTGTCCGCGACTCTGACCGACGGCCAGTTCGCCGCCTGGGGCTGGCGCGTACCGTTCTGGGCGGCGGGCGTGCTGGCCCTCGCCGGCCTGTGGCTGCGCCGCTCGGTGGAGGAGACCCCGCAGTTCCGCGCGCTCGCCGAGACCGGCCGGCGCTCCGACGCCCCGCTGTCCGAGGTGGTGCGCGGGCACTGGCGGCTGCTCCTGCTGACCGGCGGGGCGCTGTCCACCGGGTACGCGGTCTTCTACGCGGTCACCACCTGGTCCCTCGCGTACGCCACGGAGCACCTCCGGGTGGACCGGACGGTGATGCTGGCCTGCATCATGGCGGCCGTCGCGCTCAAGGGGCTGATGACCCCGGTGGTGGCGGTGCTGGGCGACCGCCACGGACGGAAGCCTCTGTGTCTGGTGGGTAGCGCGATGTGCCTGGTGTGGATGTTCCCGTTCGTCGCGCTGCTGCGGACGGCGGACCCGCTGCTGATGACGCTGGGCTGCCTCGGCGGCCTGCTGGGCATGGTGACGATGTTCGCCGTGGTGGGCGCGTACCTGCCCGAGCTGTACGCCCCGCGGATCCGCTGCACGGGCGCGGCCGTGGGCTACAACCTGGGCGGCGTGCTGGGCGGGGGGCTGACCCCGATCGTGGCGACGGCACTGGCGGACGGCTCCGGTCCGCCGTGGGGCGTGGCCGTGTACCTGACCGCGGTCGCCGTGCTCGGCCTGGTCTGCTTCGTGCTGCTGCCGGAGACGAACCCGACGCTCGTCCGGGCCCGGACAGGTCTCGGTTCGAAGTCGGGCCCGGACGCGGGTACGGGAACGGGGGCGGCCGAAGCGGCCGCCCCCGCATAGCCCGCGGCACGGGCGCTAGGCGTCGACGCTCTCCGGGCGGGCGGCGGCCTCGGCGGCCGCCTGCCTCTTCGAGGCGATCAGGCTGGTGATCGTGGTGATCACCAGGACACCGCAGATGACGCCCAGGGAGACCGGGATGGAGATCTGCGGGACGTGCACCCCGGATTCGTGCAGGGCGTGGAGCACCAGCTTGATGCCGATGAAGCCGAGGATGACGGACAGGCCGTAGCTGAGGTGGACAAGCTTCTTGAGCAGGCCGCCGATGAGGAAGTACAGCTGGCGCAGACCCATCAGGGCGAAGGCGTTGGCCGTGAAGACGATGTACGGGTCCTGGGTGAGGCCGAAGATCGCGGGGATCGAGTCCAGGGCGAACAGCACGTCGGTGGTGCCGATGGCGAGCATGACGACCATCAGCGGAGTCAGGACGCGCTTGCCGTTGTTGCGGATGAAGAGCTTGGTGCCGTGGTAGCGGTCGGCGACGCCGAACTTCTTCTCGATCGACTTGAGGAGGCGGTTCTCCTCGAACTCTTCTTCCTCCTCGTCCTTGCGGGCCTCCTGGATCAGCTTCCACGCGGTGTAGATCAGGAACGCGCCGAAGATGTAGAAGACCCACGCGAAGGAGGTGATGATCGCGGCGCCGGCGGCGATGAAGACGGCGCGCAGGACGAGGGCGATCAGTACGCCCACGAGCAGGACGCGCTGCTGGAGGTGGGAGGGCACCGAGAACTTCGCCATGATCAGGACGAAGACGAAGAGGTTGTCGACGCTCAGGGACTTCTCGGTGATGAAGCCGGCGAAGAACTCCTGGGAGGCCTGGCCGTTGCCGAAGTACAGCAGGCCGAGCCCGAAGAGCGCGGCCAGGACGATCCAGACGACCGTCCAGATGCCCGCTTCCTTGACGGAAACGTCGTGCGGTTTGCGGCCGATGAAGAAATCGGCGCCGATCAGGATGCCCAGACCGAGAATGGTCAGCACCCAGAGGGTCAACGAAACGTCCACTGTCTATTCGCCTCCGGCAGATGGCTCAGCACACATGTCAGCGTCATCGCTGCCGGAGGTCTCTTCCACCCGGGCGGCCTGGAGGCCGTGGGCCAGCGCCCCGGGGCCGACTGCGCGCTCGTGGCCGCAGTGGTCCGTATTGACGGGTACGCCGTAGCAGGAAAGCAGGAATACTCCCCTCCGCAGGCTCCAGGTTACCCGTCAGACCCCGAAAAGGTAAAGAGAACGCCAAGGGACGGTCATGGACGGGCATTGCGCCGGGTCGTGGCGATCCGCTCCAAGGTCTGCTCCAGGACCCGGCTGCCCCGCGGCGGCAGGTCCGGTTCGAAGGTCCAGGCGTGGCCGACCCACGGGTCGGCGAGGTGGTCGTCCGGCACCGGCGACAGCCGCATCAGCGAGCGCCACAGCGGGTCCAGCAGCGGCCCGTACGCCGAGGCCTCGTCGCGGTCCGCCACCATCAGCAGGTGCACGCCGACCGCCGGACCCTCGTCGGCCAGGTACCGCAGCCGGGTGACGGCCCGGTCGTCGAAGCCGTGCGGGAAGTCGTGCACGATCAGCAACTGGTCGGCGGTGTCCACGTCGGCCGGCAGGTCCTCGGGGGCCCCGGCCCGCACGGCCATCTGTACGAGGTCCACCCGCCGGGTCAACTCCTCCAGGGTCCGGGTGACCCCGGCGGCCCCGGCGGCGGGCGGCCCGGCCAGCACCCCGGCCTCGACCAACGGCGCCAGGGAGGCGGCACCCGCCCCGGCAGCGTCGATGACGTGCACGGAGAACCGGTCGCCGGGATGGACCGCCAGCAGCCGGACCGCGTGGGCGACAGCCATGTCCATGGCGGCCCGGCGCAGCCGGTCGGTGTCCATCGTCATCGCGGCCTCGGAGCCGGTGCGGCCGTTGTCGATCCACAGCCCGCGCTCCAGCGGGACCCGCACCAGCATGGGGATGCGCAGGTCGGGCCGCTCGGGCAGGTGCAGATCGCCGAGGCGCAGGGCCATCGGCGCCTCTTCGGGGACCCCGTGACCGTGCCAGACGGGGTTGGCCCAGCGGGCGTACGCGGCCGGCAGCGCCGGCTCGACCACCTCGGACTCGGCGATCAGCTGGGCGAGGTCCCGATCGAGCACGGCCTTGGCCTGGGCGACGAGCTCGTCGTGGCGGGCCCGGGCCTCGTCGCGGGCGGCGTTGCCGGAGTCCCCGAGGCGGTGGCGGGGGTCGGACAGCGCCTCGTCGAGCTCGCGGTCCATCCGCGACTCGGCGAAGTCGCATGCACTGCGGTAGGCGGCCACCGTCCGGGCCAGGTCCTCGAACATGCCCCAGACCTGGTTGTAGAGCCGCTCCTCCATGGACCAGCCACTGGCGTCGCCCGCGACCGGGACGGGGGGCCGGCCGGGCTGCTCGGGCTCGGCGGCCCGCGGCGCCGGTTCCGGCGGCTCGGTGGTACTGCGGCGCCGGCGCGGGTGCACGTAGCTGAGCGTGGGCGGGCCCTCGTCCGAGTCCCCGGAGTCGGCGGGGGCGGGGCCCGGCGGACCGGGGTACGGGACTCCGGAGACCGGCACCGCGACCGGCTCCGGCTGCTCGGGGGCCGCCGGGGTCGTACCCGCCCCGGCGGACTGCGGTTGCGGGAGGCCGAGCGGCGCCCCGGGGGCGGCGTCGGCGGGCAGCGGTGCGGCGGGCAGCGCCGCGAGTGCGGCCCCGTCCGGCGCGACCGCGACCGCGTCCACGACGGCGGCGGCCAGCGCCATGGCGGCCGGTGCGCCCAGCCCGGCGTCGGCCAGCAGCGCGCCGAGCCCGTCGGCATACCCCTGGCCCACGGCGCGGACCTTCCAGGAGCCCTGGCGCCGGTAGAGCTCAAGGGCCACGACGGCGGTCTCGGATTCCAGGCCGGTCAGCGTGTACCCGGCGAGCTCTGCGCCCTCCGGGTCGGCCACGGCCACGTACGACGCGGGGGCCGCGCCGAACCGCGCCGGCCCGCCGGGCGGCAGGACGAGGAGCACCCCGAGCCGGTGCACGGCCGGGGCGACGGCGTCGAGGTCGACGGCGAAGCGGTGTTCGCCCGCCACCGCCTGCGGCACCTGGAGCCCGGGCAGGCTCCGGGCACCGGGGTGGGCCACCGACTCGGGGCCGGCCAGCCGGCCCGCGTCATCGCAGGCCGAGGCCAGGGCGAGCACGGGCGTACCCGCCGAGACCCTGATCTCCACCCGCGTCCGGGACAGGGGGTGGTTCTGCCCCCGGACCAGCTCGGCCGTCATCGTGCAGCCCTCCCCCGTGCCCTTGCGCTCGTTCGTGTCGTGTCAGGTCCTGCGGACCGGTCCGGTTACAGGTGCGGCAGGATCGCCGGCATCAGGTCCTGGAAGGTCCGGCCGTTGGCCGGGTTGCCGAGGGCCGTCATCTGCCAGCCGGCGCCGACGCGCGACACCTTCGCCATGATCTGCGCGGTGTACTGGCCGCCGCCGTCCAGCGTGTAGCGGGCCAGCTCCTGGCCGTTGGTCTCGTCGACGATGCGGCAGAACGCGTTCTGCACCTCCTGGAACGTCTGGCCGGTGAACGAGTTCACCGTGAAGACGATCTGGTCGATGTGCACCGGCACGCGCTGGAGGTCGACGAGGATCGACTCGTCGTCCCCGCCCTGGCCGGCGCCGCCGACGAGGTTGTCGCCGGTGTGCCGGACCGAGCCGTCGTCGCTCTGCAGGTGGCGGAAGAACACCACGTCCACCGGCTGCTTGTCGGCGAAGAGCACCGCCGACGCGTCCAGGTCGATCTCCCGGGTCCGCGAGCCGAACAGTCCGCGGCGCTTGGCCGCCTGCCAGCCGAGGCCCATCCGGACCGCAGTCAGCGTGCCCCCGTCCTGCTTCTGCAGACTGATGGCCTGACCCTTGGTCATGTTGACCGTCACGCGCTGTCCCCTCTCCATGGCCCGCCCCGTGTGGGTGCGCAGCTTGTACCTGCGGCTGACGCCAACCCTACTGACCGCCCCCGGGTCAGGCGAGGCCCGCTTCCTTCATCTGTCGAAGCTCCTTCTTCAGCTCGCCCACCTCGTCACGGATCCGGGCCGCGACCTCGAACTGGAGCTCGGCGGCCGCGCCGCGCATCCGCTCGGTCATCTGCTCGATGAGCGCCGCCAGTTCCTCGGCCGGACGGTCCGTCAGCACCGCGGCGTCCTTGGCGGCCTTGGCCGCCTTGGCCCCCTTGACCTGCTTGCCACCCACGGTGACCTGGCCCGCCTTGACCACGCCGAGCGAGGGCACGGGAGCCTTGGCGCCCTTGCCGTCCTTCCCCTGGCGGTATCCGGTGCCGAGCAGTTGTTCGGTGTCCAGCTCCTCCCGGGCGATGGTGGCCACGATGTCGTTGATCTTCTTGCGCAGCGGCTGCGGGTCGATGCCGTTCGCCGTGTTGTACGCGATCTGCTTCTCCCGGCGCCGGTTGGTCTCCTCGATGGCCTTCTCCATCGCCGGGGTCATCTTGTCCGCGTACATGTGGACCTGGCCGGAGACGTTGCGCGCGGCGCGGCCGATGGTCTGGATCAGGGAGGTTCCCGAACGCAGGAAGCCCTCCTTGTCAGCGTCGAGGATCGCCACCAGCGACACCTCGGGCAGGTCCAGGCCCTCGCGCAGCAGGTTGATGCCGACCAGGACGTCGTACTCGCCGGCCCGCAGTTCGCGCAGCAGCTCGATCCGGCGCAGCGTGTCGACGTCGCTGTGCAGGTAGCGGACCTGGATGCCGAGCTCCAGGAAGTAGTCCGTGAGGTCCTCGGCCATCTTCTTGGTGAGGGTGGTGACCAGGACGCGCTCGTCCTTCTCCACCCGCTGCCGGATCTCGTGCACCAGGTCGTCGATCTGCCCCTCGGTGGGCTTGACGACGACCTCGGGGTCGATGAGGCCGGTGGGGCGGATGATCTGCTCCACGAAGCCGTCGCCGCGGGAGAGCTCGTACTTGCCCGGGGTGGCGGACAGGTAGACCGTCTGGCCGATCCGCTCCTGGAATTCCTCCCACTTCAGCGGCCGGTTGTCGAGGGCGGACGGCAGCCGGAAGCCGTGGTCGACCAGGGTGCGCTTGCGCGAGGCGTCGCCCTCGTACATCGCGCCGATCTGCGGGACGGTGACGTGCGACTCGTCGATGACGAGGAGGAAGTCCTCGGGGAAGTAGTCGATGAGGGTGTTGGGCGCGGAGCCGCGCTCGCGGTCGTCCATGTGCAGCGAGTAGTTCTCGATGCCGGAGCAGGACCCGATCTGGCGCATCATCTCCAGGTCGTACGTGGTGCGCATGCGCAGCCGCTGCGCCTCCAGCATCTTGCCCTGCTTCTCCAGCTCGGCGAGGCGCACGGCCAGCTCCGCCTCGATGCCGCGGACCGCCTTCTCCATGCGCTCGGGTCCGGCGACGTAGTGGCTGGCGGGGAAGACGTACAGCTCGCGGTCCTCGCTGATGACCTCGCCGGTCAGCGGGTGCAGGGTGGACAGGGCCTCGATCTCGTCCCCGAACATCTCGATGCGGACGGCCAGTTCCTCGTAGACCGGGAAGATCTCGATGGTGTCGCCGCGCACCCGGAAGGTGCCGCGGGTGAAGGCCACGTCGTTGCGGGTGTACTGGATGTCGACGAAGCGGCGCAGCAGCTGGTCCCGGTCCATCTCCTCGCCGACCTTGAGGGGGACCATCCGGTCGACGTACTCCTGCGGGGTGCCGAGGCCGTAGATGCAGGACACGGAGGCGACGACGATCACGTCCCGCCGGGTGAGGAGCGAGTTGGTCGCGGAGTGGCGCAGCCGCTCCACCTCCTCGTTGATCGAGGAGTCCTTCTCGATGTAGGTGTCCGACTGCGGTACGTAGGCCTCGGGCTGGTAGTAGTCGTAGTACGAGACGAAGTACTCGACGGCGTTGTTCGGCAGGAGCTCGCGGAACTCGTTCGCCAGCTGGGCGGCGAGCGTCTTGTTCGGCGCCATCACCAGGGTCGGACGCTGGAGCTTCTCGATCATCCAGGCCGTGGTCGCCGACTTGCCGGTGCCGGTGGCACCCAGCAGGACGACATCCTTCTCACCTGCACGGATGCGCTTCTCCAGCTCGGCGATGGCCGCCGGCTGGTCGCCGCTGGGCTGGTAGGGGCTGACGACCTCGAAAGGCGCCACCGTGCGTTCGATCTTGGATACAGGCCGCATGACTCCACCGTACGACCCCCCACTGACACTCACGCGGCCGCTCGGGGCCGCGGCGGCCCCGGCAGGTCCGGCGGGCGGGGTGGAAGTCCTCCTTTCTGGTCCGTTTGTCGTAGTTCGGTGGCGGCCCGGTGATCTTCAACCGCATGATCGCCGTAGAGGTCCCCGTGAAGTGCATCGCCGCAACTTCTGCCATTCCGCACGCGTCTGACGCAGGAACAGGGCTCCCGAACCGAGGAGAACGCATGTACGTCCGACCCGCCGCCGCGGCCACCGCCGCATTCCTGGGCTTCACCCTGACCCTGCTGGGCGGGACGGCCTCGTCCGCCGCCACCGGCCCCACCGGCTCCACCTCCCCCACCGGCTCCACCGGCCCCGCAGGCTCCCCGGGGGTGCTCGGCCCCGTCGTGTACGCCCACCGGGGGGCTTCGGCCTACGCCCCGGAGAACACGCTCCCCGCGATCGACCTCGCGATGCGACTGGGCTTCGCCTGGGTCGAGAACGACGTCCAGCGCACCAAGGACGGCGAGCTGGTCGTGATCCACGACGACACCCTGGCCCGCACCACGGACGTCGAGCAGGCGTTCCCGGACCGCGAGCCCTGGCGGGTCAAGGACTTCACCGCCGCGGAGATCGCCACGCTCGACGCGGGCAGCTGGTTCGGCGAGCAGTTCGCCGGCACCCGGGTGCCGACCCTGCGCGAGTACCTCGACCGGGTGCAGCGCAACCGTGAGCGGCTGCTGCTGGAGATCAAGAAGCCCGAGCTCTACCCGGGGATCGAGCAGCAGACGCTCCAGGTGCTGGACGATGCCGGTTGGCTCGACGAGGACCACGTGCAGCGCCGTCTGGTCGTGCAGAGCTTCAGCGCCGATTCCGTACGCGTCGTGCACGGGATGCGCCCGGACCTCGTGACGGCGTTCCTGGGCACCCCGACCGTCGCCGATCTGCCGAAGTACGCCGAGTTCACGGACCGGATCAACCCGTGGCACACCACCATCTCGGCCGACTGGGTGGCGGCGGTGCACGGCCTGCTGGGCGCCCACGGCAAAGCGATGGAAGTGGACACCTGGATCGTCGACGACGCGGCGACGGCGCGGAAGGTACAGGGGATGGGCGTGGACGGGATCATCACCAACGCCCCGGACGTCGTACGGGACGCGGTGCTCGGGAGCTTCGTGTCCTGAGCCGCCCCGCGGCGGGCCGCCCGGGCTGTCGTACCCGCCCCGTACGGTGGAGGGGTGGACAGCACCGAGCGGCCCCGCGGGCCGCACCTCGAATGGACCGTCGTCGCCAGCGACATCGGGCCCCTGCTCCTGGCCGCGACCCCGGAGGGTCTGGTCCGGGTCGAGTTCCATGCCGGACCGGACCGCGTCGACAAGATGATCGGCTCCCTCGTCTCCCGGCTGGGCGCCGACGCCTGGCGTCCGGCACCGGGCCGGGAGGTACTGCTGGCCGAGCCGATACGCCAGCTGTCCGCGTACTTCGCGGGCTCGCTCAAGCGCTTCGAGCTGCCGCTGGACTGGCGGCTCAGCTCCGGCTTCAACCGGCAGGTGCTCCAGGAACTCGACCGCTCGGTGCCGTACGGGGCGGTCGTCGGGTACGGGGAGCTCGCGGCCCGGGTCGGCCAGCCCGGCGCGGCCCAGGCCGTGGGCAACGCCATGGGGTCGAACCCGCTGCCGCTGGTGGTGGCCTGCCACCGGGTCGTGGAGAACGACGGGGGGATCGGCGGCTTCGGCGGCGGGGTGGAGACCAAGCGGACCCTGCTCGCACTGGAGGGCGTGCTGCCGCAGCCCCTGTTCTGACGGGCGCCCCGCGGTGCGCATGCGGATCGCGGGTGGCGCGCGGGCCGGGGGCGCGGGGCCGCGGGCCGCGGGGCGGGGTCCCCGCGGGCCGGGGTCCGGGGCTGGGGGTGCGGGGCGGGGGGTGGGGGCTGGGGGTCCGGGGCTGGGGGTGCGGTCCCCGTTCCGTCGGACGGTAAGGGGTGGGAAACTGCCGCGGTGACTACTCCTACCGCCTCCGGCCGTACCGCGCCCGGACACCGCCCCGCGCCGCCGCGACGGGGGTGTACGGCGTGACCGCCGCACCCGGCACCGACCGGCCCGCCCCGCCCGCCGCCCCCACGGACCTGCCCCGGCTCCAACGCCGCACCTCCGGAGTGCTGATCGCGAGCCAGATGCTGGGCGGCCTCGGCGTGCCCATCAGCATCGCCCTGGCCCCGGTCCTCGCGACGCAGGTCAGCGGCACCGAGGCACTGTCCGGCTTCGCCTCCACCGCCGCCGTCATCGGCACCGCGGCGGTCTCCCTGCCGCTCGCCGCCCTGATGACCGCGCGCGGCCGCCGCCCGGGACTGGTCCTCGGCTACGGGATCGGCGCCGCCGGTGCGGGGCTGGTGGTCCTCGCCGCCATGATCAAGAGCTTTCCGTTGCTGATGCTCGGCATGGCCGCCTTCGGAGCAGCCTCCTCCGCCAACCTCCAGGCGCGGTTCGCGGCCGCCGACCTCGCCGCCCCGGACCGCCGGGCCCGAGCCGTCGCCGTCGTCGTCTGGGCCTCGACCCTCGGCGCGGTGCTCGGCCCCAACCTCTCCGCCCCGGCCGGCCGCAGCTTCGCCGGGACCTCCATACCCGAGACGGCGGGCCCGTTCGTCTGGGCCGGCGCCGTCTTCGTCCTCACCGGCACGCTGATCGGCGTGTTCCTGCGGCCCGACCCGCTGCTGACGGCCCGGGCGCTGGCCGAGCCCGCGGAGCAGAGCCCGGGCGCCCGCTCGCTGCGCGCCGGGTTCGCGGCGGTCAAGTCCTCCCCGCGGGCGCGCCTCGCCCTGGTCACCGTCGCCGTCTCCCACACCGCCATGGTCTCCATCATGGTGATGACCCCGGTCGACCTGGGCCACCACGGCGCCGGCCTGGAGCTCGTCGGCCTGGTGATCAGCGGTCACATCGCCGGCATGTTCGCCTTCTCGCCGGTCATGGGCTGGCTCGCGGACCGGGTCGGCAGGCTGGCGGTCATCGGCCTGGCGGCCGGCCTGCTGTCGCTCGCCGCCCTGCTCGCCGGCACCGCCGGGCCGAGCCACGCGCAGAGCGCTCTCGGCCTGTTCCTGCTCGGCCTCGGCTGGTCCGCCGGCATGGTCTCCGGCTCGGCCCTGCTCACCGACTCGGTGCCGCAGGCCGCGCGGGCCGCCGTACAGGGCTTGAGCGACCTCACGATGAACACCTGCGCGGGTGTGGGCGGCGCGGCCGCCGGCGTGGTCATGTCCCACGCGGGCTACGGCTGGCTGAACGCGATCGGCGCGGGTCTGCTGCTGCCGATGGCGGCGCTGGCCCTGTTCACGGCGCGCCGCCACCCGGCCGCCGCTCCTGCCGCTAGCAACTGATGTGGTAGGCCTTGCGCAGCGTCTCGTGGACGGTCCAGGTGGTCTTGTCGCCCTCCCTGAGCACACAGGCGGAGCCGGGACCCACCTCCAGCGTCTCGCCGCCCTCGACCTCGATGGTGGCGCGGCCGCTGACCACGACGAACAGCTCGTTCGCCTCGGTGTCGGTGACCACGCCCGGGGTGATCTGCCAGATGCCGCGCAGCTGCTTGCCGTCGGGGGACTCCCACAACACCTTGCCCGTCACGACGGGTTCGCCGGAGAGGATCTGGGCGGGATCGAGGTCCTCGACCTCCAATGCGACGTCCGGTACGGATACGGCGAACGACGCGGGGCCGTGTTCACTGGTGCTCATGCCGAGTCACCCTAATCCGGCCGTCCGGCGCGGCGGGGTGACCAGAACGTCCAGGTTCCGCCCGCCCGAGGGGTCAACCTGTCCAGCCCGTCCCGCATCCAGGGCCCGGGCCGCCGGGGCGCGGCACCCGTAGGGTTTCGGCCAGACCCGGTGGGCCGGCGGCCCGGGCGGTCGGGCCCGGCGTCCGGGTCCCGATCCCGCAGGCGTCGTCGAGCACGTGGTGCGGGACGGCGCCCGGGAGTGCGGTGAGCAGCCCGTTCAGCGCCCGGCCCCGGCGGGCGCTGCCCGCGTCGCGGCCCGCGGGCGGGAGGTCGTACCGGTCGGCGAGCCACTCGGGGAGGGCGTGCGTGTCCCGGGGGTGCGTGGGGCGACGCTACTCGGACAGGTTGGGAAGGCGGGCCGGGAGCGCGTTTGGGGGCGCACATCCGGTGCCATGGATGGGACATGCACACATCACCCGAGGTCCCCGTCCTGTCCGAAGAGGTCCGCGAGGCGCTGGAGCGGGGCCGTCCCGTCGTGGCCCTGGAGTCGACGATCATCGCGCACGGCCTGCCCCGCCCCCGCAATCTGGCCGTGGGCGCGGAACTGGAGGCGCTGGTGCGCGCCGAAGGTGCGGTTCCGGCCACGATCGCGGTCGTCGACGGCGTGGCGTACGCGGGCCTCGACAAGGCGCAGCTGGAGCGGATCGCCGGCGGCGAGGGCGTGCGCAAGCTCGGCCACCGGGATCTTGCGCCCGCGCTCGCGACGGGCGCGACCGGGGCGACGACGGTGTCCGCGACGGCGCTCCTGGCCGCGCGGGCCGGGCTGCGGGTCTTCGCCACGGGCGGGCTGGGCGGCGTGCACCGGGAGTACGCGCAGACGCAGGACGAGTCGGCGGACCTGGCGCTGCTGGCACGGACGCGGATCACGGTGGTGTGCGCGGGGGTGAAGTCGATCCTGGACGTGCCTGCGACGCTGCAGCGGCTGGAGACGCTCGGGGTGGGGGTGCTGGGTTACGGGACGGAACGTTTCCCCGGGTTCTACCTCTCCAGTTCCGGTGAGCCGGTGGACTGGACCGTCCACCGGCCGGAGGAGGTGGCGGCGGTGATGGCCGCTCAGGACGCCGTCGGCGGACCGGATGCGGCACTGCTGGTGGCGAATCCGGTGGCGGAGGCGGAGCAGTTGGATCCGGACCTGCACGACCGGGTCCTGGCCGAGGCCCTCGAAGAGTGCCACGAGAGGGGGATCACGGGGCAGGCGGTGACGCCGTTCCTGCTGGGGTTCCTGGTACGGGCGACGGGCGGGGCCTCACTGGAGGCCAACCTGGCGGCGGTGCGGGGCAACGTGACGCTCGGGGCCAGGATCGCGGGGGCCTGGGCGGCCCGCCCGTGACGGCGTACGGGGCCCTGCTGGTCGTCGGGGACGTGGTGACGGACGTGGTGGCGGTCCATCCGGAGCCACTGGCTCCGGCCACGGACACGGCTGCCCGGATCCGCACCCTGCCGGGCGGCGCCGGGGCCAACGCGGCCTGCTGGGCGGTCCACGCGGGGGCGCCGGAGGTACGCCTCCTCGCGCGGGTCGGCACCGAATCGGCCCGGTGGCACGAGCAGTCCCTGCGGGACTCGGGGGTGCGGCCGCAGCTGGTGGTCGATCCGGCCGAGCCGACCGGAACCGTGGTGGTGCTGGTCGGCAAGGACGCGGAGCGGACCTTCTTGACCGACAGCGGCGCCGCGCTGCGGCTCTCCCCGGAGGACTGGGCCCCGGCCCTGCTGGACGGGGCGGCCCATCTGCACCTGTCCGGCTACCTCTTCTTCGCCGACACCAGCCGTGAGCTGGCCCGGATCGCGCTGCGGGCGGCGCGGGCCCGTGGGGTGCCGGTGAGCGTGGACCCGGCCTCGGCGGGATTCCTGGTCGCGCTGGGTCCGGAGCGCTTCCTCGACGCCGTGGCGGGGATCGGCGTACTGCTGCCCAACGAGGAAGAGGCGCGGCTGCTGGCCGGGCTGCCGCAGTCGGCGGGGGCGGCACGGGCGGCGGCGGAGCTGAGCCGGCGGGTTCCGCTGGTCGTGGTCACCCGGGGTGCGGCGGGGGCGCTGGTGGCGGAAGGGGGCCGGGTGATCGCCGAGGTGTCGGCGGAGTCGGCCGACGCGGTGGACTCGACGGGCGCCGGGGACGCGTTCACCGGCGGGTTCCTGGCGGCCCGCCTCGCGGGCGCAGACCCGACGGAAGCCGCCGGGGCCGGGTGCCGTGCGGCCGCGCAGGCGGTCACCCGGCTGGGCGGGCGTCCGTAGGCCCCGGGCAGCGGCGGGCGGCGGGCGGCGGGCGGCGGCTACGGGATGTACTCCTCCTGGCCGAGGGTCTCGATCATGCCCCTGTGGTTCACGTTGTAGTGGAACACCAGGCCCTCGTTCGGATGGGTCTCCAGCCACGAGGTGAGCTCGTGCGCGGTGATCGGCTTGCTCACGGAACCGGAGAGGATGGGGGCCATGGCAGTGATCTCGGCGTCGTCGGCGACCGGGATGTAGGTCTCCTCGCCGACCGTCACGAAGGGCGTCGTGCCTCCGGGCACGGGGCAGCCCCAGTTCCCGTGCTTGACGATCAGGCTGAGGGCGCCGCCCTCGGGGGTGTAGCGGTAGACGGCGATCTCATCCGGCGAGACCGGCGACTTGGGGGCGCAGGTGGGCCCGGGAGCGGGCGGCTTCGGCTTGGCCGCGGTGGTGGCGGTCGGGGCCGGCTTCTTCGAGGCGGCGGGTGTGGACGGGGTCGCCGCGGGTGTGGACGGGGTCGCCGCGGCTGTCGGGGCGGAGGAGACGGAAGTGGCCGACGGGGTCGCCGCGCTCGCGCCGGGGGTGGTACCGGCGGCTCCCGCTCCCGCGGCGCCGTCGTCGCCGTTGCAGGCCGTGAGGGCCAGGGTTCCGCACAGCACCAGAGCGGCGGCGCAGGCTTGCCGCCGCAGCCGTCTCGGACCCTGAACCGCTCTGCCGCGTCCGTCCATCGCCGTCTCCCTCTGCCAAGGCGCCACCGGATGGCCGCCGTCGAAGCGTGCCGTCAACGTAGCGCCGCGTTCCGGCCCGCGGCGATGGCCGGATCCCGTTCGTCACGGAGCCGGGATGGCGCTGTTGCGGATCCCGGACGTCCGTGACGGGGCGGGCCCTCAGGTCAGCCGGTGGGGCCGGTGAGACCGGTCCAGGCGGGGTGGCGGGGGTCGTCGGCCCGGACCACCGCGTCGGACCGGGCCGCGGGGTCGGTCTCCGCCTCGTAGCGGGCGAAGGCGGGCAGGGTCCAGCGGGCGGACTCCTCGGTGCGGCGGGCCAGCGCCCCCGGGGAGAGCCGGATGTGCACGCTGAGGTCGAAGGGGAACCAGTGGCCCAGCAGCAGCGGGCCGTGCACGACCACCACGCCGCCCGGCGGGAGTTCGGCGTACGGACTGCGGGTCGCCCGGTCGGTCACCGGGTCCCAGAGGTCGGGCAGCACCCGGCCGGTGCCGCCGGGATCGGTCGGGCCGAACACCTCGCGCCACAGCGCGGCGGTGTCGTACCAGCCACCGAGGTAGGAGTCCACGTCCTCGCGGCCGAACTCGAAACGCAGGGAGGCCGGCCGCAGGAATCCCCCGGCGGGGACCACGAGGACCGGGCGGCTGCGCAGCCGCAGCGCGTCGGCGAGGAGGCCGGCGAGGACGTCGGTGCCTGCGGCGGGCGCGCCGTCGATGCCCACGCGCTGCCAAGTCCCGGTTCCGGTGGAGGTCTTGTGTTCGTCCAGATGACCGGCGAGTCGCTCGGCCATCCGCTGCCATGTGATCGCTTCCAGCTGCACGGGCCCATTGTCAGTGGTCGGCCTTAGCGTTTTTCACGAGGGATCACCGGCGGGAAGGAGCCGTTGGCCCGACCTTGGGGAGGGGTCTGTCATGGCTCGCGAGACGACGTATCTGGAACTGTCGCAGGACGGCGGCGGGGCGCACAAGTTCTACGAGGTCACCGTGGACGGCACGGCCGTCTCGGTGCGGTACGGGCGCATCGGCGCGGACGGCCAGCTGCAGAGCTCGTCGTTCCCGACCGTCGAGAAGGCCCGGGCAGCCGCCGCCAAGAAGATCGGCGAGAAGGTCCGCAAGGGGTACGTGCCGGCCGTGGTCGGTCAGCGCGCGCCCCGTTCAGTGACGCGCCGCCAGGTCGCCTCGGCGCCGTCGACGGCGCGTGCGGTGGCCCCGGTGCTGTGGCGGTTCCGTACGGGCTCCTCGGCGTTCGGGATCCATGTGGACGAGGACCGCTGCTGGGTGGGGAACCAGGCGGGGGACGTCTACACGCTGAGCCACGCGGGCGAGGTACTGGCCCGGTACTCGCTGCCGGACGGGGTGAAGTGCCTGGTGGCGGACGACTTCTGGATATACGCGGGCTGTGATGACGGCACGGTGTACGACCTGTCCTCGAAGGTGCCGTTCGGCGCCTACGACATCGCGGCGGACGTGGACATCTTCTGGCTCGACATCCACGAGGGCGTACTGAGCGTGTCCGACTGCAACGGCGGTCTGACGGTCATCGACCACGAGGACGAGTTCCAGTGGTCGCGGCGGTCGTCGGGCGCCAACGCGTGGATGGTCCGGGCGGACGAGCGGGCGGTCTACCACGGGCACAACAAGGGCGTGACGGCGTACGCGGCCGACGGCGGGGCGCAGTTGTGGCACCGGCCGACCAACGGGAACGTGCTCTTCGGTTGGCAGGAGGACGACGCGGTCTACGCGGGCACCGGACGCCACACCGTGCAGCGGCTGTCGAAGGCGACGGGCGCCGAGGAGGCCTCGTACCGTTGCGATTCCGCCGTGTACGCGTGCGCGACCTCGCCGGACGGGCGGCACGTTTTCGCCGCCGACAACGCCGCCTCGGTGTACTGCTTCGACGCCGACGGGCGGCGGGTGTGGAAGCTGGGCACGGGAGGCGGTTCGGCCCTGTCCATGCAGTACCTGGACGAGCGGCTGTACCTGGTCACCACGGACGGGTCCCTGATCTGCATGGACGCGAGCGAGACGGCGATCCTCGCGGCCCAGCGGGGCTCGGTGCCGACCGCCGTGGATGTGAAGTCGGCAGCTGCGCTGCCCGTGTTCACGCCGGCGGCTTCCGCCTCGGCGGTGGCGACGGTCTCGGTGTCGGCGGCGCCCGCGGACGGCGTGGTCGTGGAGTGCGTGCAGCGGGGCGGCCGGGTCCGGGTGCAGGTGGTGTCGGGCGGCTTCGAGCCCTCGTGGAACGTGCAGTTCCCGCGCGGGATCCGGGAGCCGGGGGCCCGGTACGTGGTGGACGGGCTACACGCGGCCTCGGGAGGTTTCTACCGGGTGCGCGGGGAGATACGCCGCCTGGTCTGAGCGGGGTAGTTCGCAGGAGTCCGGTTCGCGGAAGGCGGTTTCACAGGGGGCGGGTTCACAGGAGCAGGCCCCGGCAGGCGCACGGGGTGGCGCCGGGCGGGGCGTCCGCGGGTATGGAGAAGGCTTCGCCCTCAGCTAGCGTGCAGGTCACGTACAGCACGACCGGCACGGTGCCGAGGTTGCGGCCGAGGTGGAGGTGCTCGATGCCGGGCGGCTCGACGAAGCTGGTCCCGGGCCGGTGCACGACGGTCGAGTTGTCGTACAGGATCCGGGTCAGCGTCCCGGACTTGACGAGCGCGATCAGCGGAACGCGGTGGAAGTGCCAGCCGGTGCAGGCGCCGGGCTCTATGACGACCTCGCGGCCGGCGAGATGCTGCGCCGCGCCTTCCGCGCCTTCTGCCGCTGCTGCGACTTCCGTGATTTCCGCGGCTCTCACGAGCCGTGCCGTCGTCTGCCGTCCAGCCATGTGTGCGCCCCTCCCCCACGGGCATCACGGCCCTCCGCAGCCCCGACGCCCCACCGTAAGGGACTTCCGGACATCCAGCGAGAGTTGGTGGAACCCGGATCCCTCTTCGTGGCGAGGTGATAAGCCGACCGGACGGCGGTATCACCTCGTCATGAGCCTCGTGGTGTTCGAGTCGCAGAAGCAGATCCACTGCGCGCAGTGCCGCCAGGGGCCGCTGCGGCATCTCGTCCGCGAGGCCAGCGTGCCCCGCTGCCTGGACTGTGCCGACCTCGGACACCTGGTCTACCTACCGCGCGGCGATGCCGCGCTCACCCGGCGGGCCCGGGAGGGCAGTTCGCTCTGCGCCGTCGTCGTCCGCTTCAACAAGCGGCGGCGGCGCTACGAGCGCCAGGGGCTTCTGGTCGAGGACCCCGCGCTGGAGCGCGCTGAGCGCGCCTGCCTCGCGGACGCCGAGGCCCGGGCCCGCCGCCGGGAGCGGGACCGGCTGCGCCGCACGGTCGAGGACACCCGGTTCACCGCGGCCTTCGCCGCGGAGATCCGGCGGCTGTTCCCCGGTTGCCCGGCCGAACGGGCTGCGGCGATCGCCGGCCATGCCTCGGTGCGCGGCAGCGGCCGGGTGGGCCGTACGGCGGCCGGCCGGGCCCTGGACGAACAGGCGGTGTCGATGGCGGTCCGGGCGGCGGTGCGGCACGCCGACACCGAGTACGACGCCCTGCTGATGGCGGGCATCCCGCGGTTCGCGGCCCGGGCCCGGCTGGCGGCGCGGATCGACGCGATCCTGCGCGGCTGGCGCACGGCTCCGCCGCCCCCGCCCACTTCCCCACCGGACTCCTCGCCGTGCCCGCCCGTTTCCGTGCCGGCGCCCGCCTTCGCGCCCGCGGGCGGGTCCGGGTCGGGGTCGGGCCCCTAGCCTGCGGCCTACTACCGCAGGCGGAAGCGGCGGTAGAGCAGCACGCCGCCGAGTAGCATCCCGCCGCCGCCGGGCAGCAGGTAGCCGACTCCGTCGGAGCCGGTGTGGGCGAGCGCCGGGCCGTGCTGCGGCGGCGCGGCCGGGGTGACGGGCGGGGTGACGGGCGGGGTGACGGGCTGCTCGACGACGGGCGTCTGCGGCTGCGGCTGCGGCGGCTTGCCGCCTCTGGGCACGTCACCGTTGACGGAGGTGTTGCCGGCGGCGCTGTTGCCGATTCCGACGACGTTGACCGAGTTGCCGCTGAGGTTGACCGGGACATCGACCGGGAGGTGGATCCCGTTGCCGGACAGCAGCCCGGGCGAATCCTTTCCGTGCCCCTCGGCGTGGGCTCCCCCGCCCGAGCGGGTCCCGTTGCCGGCCGCGCTCCCGGATCCCGGTTGCGACGGATGCGAGGACACCGTCCCCGAACGCCCGTCGCCGCTGCGGCCGGAGTCGTTGGTACAGCGGTTGCCCGCGACCGAGTTGAGCAAGCCGATCACGCTCACGGTGTTACCGCACACGTTCACCGGGGTGTGCACCGGCAGTTGCACCAGGTTCCCGGACAGCAGCCCCGGCGAACGCTCGGCCGTCCCGCCCGCGTCCGCATCGGCGTAGGCGAATCCGCTGACACCCGCGGCCGCCAGTCCACCGCCCGCAACCACCGCCGCGATCAAGCCATTACGACGACTGTGTCGCATCAGTTTCCCTGCCTTCCGGAGGAGTTCGCGGGTGTTGCACCCGCACCGGAAACAACGCGGTAAACCCATTCGGGTTATAGAGCCGGTAGGCATTTCACCCCATCGTGTACTGGGTACTGCCTACTTCATGACTGATCGCCCGCTCCTGCTCCTCGACGTGGACGGCCCCCTCAACCCCTTCCGGTCCCGACTGGCGGGCCTGCGGGGATACACGAGTCACCGGATGCGTCCGGCCGACTGGATGTCCCACCAGGACCCGGACTCGCGCACCGCCCGGCGCGGGCTGCGGGTCCGCCTGCACCCCGCGCACGGTGCCCGTCTGCTGGCCCTGCCCTTCGAACTCACGTGGGCCACCGCCTGGATGCACCAGGCCAACACGATGATCGCCCCGCACATCGGACTACCCGCCGACCTTCCCGTGATCGAGTGGCCGGAACTGTTCGCCGACGACCCCGACGGTCTGTTCTGGAAGACCCGACCGCTCCTCGACTGGGCAGCGGGCCGCCCCTTCGCCTGGGTCGACGACATGATCACCCCGCAGGACCGCGCCTGGATCGCGGCCCACCACCCGGCCCCGGCCCTCCTCCTGCGCATCCACGCCCGCCACGGTCTGCGCGAGCGCGACTTCACCACGTTGACGCGGTGGGCGGCGGAAGTCAGTGGCGCAGGGCGGTGAGCGGGTCCGGGGACGGTTTCCCGGTGGGCCACCAGTCCTCGGTGTCCGGGCGGGACTCGTAGGCGTACCAGAGGCCGTCGCGGCCCAGCCTGAGCTGGCGGGTGTGCGCGGTGAGGCGGTTGTGCTCGGGGCGGAAGGCGCCCTGCGACGCGGCGAGGAGTGCCGGGCGAGCCCGGTCGAAGGGGCCCGCCGGGGGGTCCCAGGGCTCTTCGAGCGCGGCGAGCGCGGGCCGCCCGCCCTGGCGCCAGGCCGCGGCGGCCCGGGCCAGGTCGGTGGTGGTGCGGCCGGTGGCGCGGGCCAGGTCCCGGTAGAGGGTGCGGGCCGCCCCGGTGAGGCCGGCGGTGTGGTGTGCGGAGGCCAGGCGGACGGCGTCCTGCCACAGGGTGAGGCCGGCGATCGGGTCCTCGGCGGTGGTGAGCAGCGCGAGGGCGCGGGCGGCGGCGTCCGTGGCGAGCTGGTCCAGGGCCAGCGGGTCTGGGGCCGCCGGGTCGGCCGGGTAGGCGGGCGGGAGGCCCGCGGCGGCGGGCGCGGCCAACGGGGCCGGCAGCGGCGGCAGGCCGGTGGTGCGGGCCAGCACGGCGCGGGCCGGCACGCCGGGGAAGTCCGATGCGGTGTCGGGCTGTTCGCGGGCGGCGTGGGCGGCATTGCGGCGGGTCAACTCATCGAGGAGTTCCCGCTCGCCCCGGCCGCGCAGGAGCAGCAGTACGAACGGCTCCTCGTCGATGAGGCGGGCCGCCCGGTAGCAGAGGGCCGCGGCGTGCTTGCAGGGCGGACGGGCGGTGTCCGGGCAGGAGCAGCGCGGGACGAGCTCGCCCGCACCGGGCAGGAGCCTCTGCGCCAGGGACTGCGGAACCTCTCGCTCAAGCAGGCTCGCGAGGGCCGTGGGGTCGCCGGCCAGCGCCTCCAGGAGTTCGCTCCACTCGGTGTCGGAGAGGGGGCTCAGGGCCAGCTCCGTGCGGTACGGGCGGGCCCGGCTGCCCCGCACGTACGCCACGATCCGGCCCGGGGTGACGGTGACCGCCTGGACATGGCCCTCGGAGGCGTACGCACCGCCCCGGGCCAGGCGGGCCGGGTCGCGGGACACCGCTTCGAGCGCCGACACCCAGGCCCTGCCCCACCAGCTGGCGGCCTGCGCCCCGGCGGGCACGGTCTCGAAGGTGCGGCGGCGGTCGTCGCGCGCGGTGATCATGCGGGCCTCCGCAGGGAGACGAGGTCGGCCAGCTCGCGGTCGGTCAGCTCGGTCAGCGCCGATTCGCCCGAGCCGAGCACGGCGTCGGCCAGGGCCCGCTTCGCCTCCAGCATCTCGGCGATCCGGTCCTCCACGGTGCCCTCGGCGATGATCCGGTGGACCTGCACGGGCTGGGTCTGGCCGATCCGGTAGGCGCGGTCGGTGGCCTGCTCCTCCACGGCCGGGTTCCACCAGCGGTCGAAGTGGATGACGTGCCCGGCTCGCGTGAGGTTGAGCCCGGTGCCCGCCGCCTTCAGCGAGAGCAGGAAGACGGGGACTTCGCCGGACTGGAAGCGGTCCACGAGCTCCTCGCGGCGCGCCACCGGGGTTCCGCCGTGGAGCAGCTGGTGGTCGATGCCCCGGGCCGCCAGGTGCCGTTCGATGATCCGGGCCATCGTCACGTACTGGGTGAAGACCAGCACCGAGCCGTCCTCCGCGAGGATCGTGTCCAGCAGCTCGTCCAGCAGGGCCAGTTTGCCCGAGCGGTGCGGGATCCGGGGCTGCTCCTCCTTCAGGTACTGCGCGGGGTGGTTGCAGATCTGCTTGAGCGAGGCCAGCAGCTTCATGATCATGCCGCGCCGCTCGATGCCCTCGCTCGCCTCGATCACGGCCATCGCCTCGTCCACCGCGGCCTGGTACAGCGAGGCCTGCTCGCGCGTGAGGGAGACCGGATGGTCGGTCTCCGTCTTCGGGGGCAGCTCGGGGGCGATCCCCGGGTCGGACTTCTTGCGCCGCAGCAGGAACGGCCGTACGAGCGCGGCCAGCCGGGCGACCGCCGCCTCGTTGCCGCCGTCCTCCTCCTGCTGGTGCTCCACCGGGCGGGCGTGCCGGGCCCGGAACGCCGTCAGCGGGCCCAGCAGCCCCGGCGTGGTCCAGTCGAGCAGCGCCCACAGCTCGGAGAGGTTGTTCTCCACCGGGGTGCCGGTGAGCGCCACGCGGGCCGGCGCCGGGAGCGTGCGCAGCGCCTTCGCCGTCGCCGAATGCGGGTTCTTCACGTGCTGCGCCTCGTCGGCGACGACCATGCCCCAGGGCTGCTCGGCCAGCCGGGCGGCGCTCGCGCGCATCGTCCCGTACGTGGTGAGCACGAAGCCGCCGGCCAGGCCGTCGAGGCTGCGGCTGCCGCCGTGGAAGCGGCGCACGGCGACCCCGGGCGCGAACTTCTCGATCTCCCGCTGCCAGTTGCCCAGCAGGGACGCGGGGCAGACGACGAGCGTCGGCTCGGGGCGGTCCCGGTGCAGGTGCAGCGCGATCAGCGTGACCGTCTTGCCCAGGCCCATGTCGTCGGCGAGGCAGCCGCCGAGGCCGAGCGATGTCATCAGGTCCAGCCAGGCCAGGCCGCGGGCCTGGTAGTCGCGCAGGGTGGCCTTGAGCCCGGCGGGCTGCGGCAGCAGGGCCTGCTCGCCGGTCAGCCGGTCCCGCAGGGCGGCCAGCGCCCCCACCGGGACCGCCGCGACCGGCTCACCCTCCACCTCGGCCGTCCCCGTCAGTACGGTGGCCAGCGCATCCACCGGGTCCAGCAGCCCCAGCTCCCGCTTGCGCGCCTTGCGCACCAGCTCGGGGTCGACGCGCACCCACTGGTCCCGCAGCCGCACCACGGGCCGGTGGGCCTGCGCCAGCGCGTCCATCTCGCCGGGGGTGAGCCGGTCGCCGCCCAGTGCGAGCTCCCAGGAGAACGCGAACAGGTGCTGGGCGTCGAAGAAGGCCGTGCCGTCGGTGGCGGAGCCCGGCGCGGTGGACCGTACGACCGCGGTGGCGGACAGCGTACGGGCGAGCTCGCGCGGCCAGTGGACCAGGACGCCGGCGGCCGCCAGCCGGCCCGCGGCCCTACCCAGCAGGTCTTCGAGCTCGGGGTCGGAGAGGGCCAGGGCATCGGGGACGGGCTGGTCCAGCAGGCGCAGTAGCGGCGGCCAGATCCGGGCGGCCCGGCGCAGCGCCAGGACGGCGTCGATCCGGGCGCGCGGCCCGAAGCCGGCGGCGGCCGCTCCGGCCCACAGCAGCCCGGCGTCGGTGACGAGGGTGGGATCGGCGAGGCTGTGCACCTGGACGACGGCGGCGCCCGCCCGCCGCGTGTCCTCCTCCGCCTCGTCGAACAGGCGGAAGGAGGACAGGTCGAGCCGCAGCGAGATCCCCACCCCGGCATCGGCGCCGGCCGCGACCTGCGCGGCCCAGTCCTGTATCCCGGGCACCCGCTGCGGCTCCCGCGCGGCGAACGGCCGCCCGGCGGCCACCGGCGCGGCCGGGGTGCGGGGCAGGCAGTCGGCGACGGCATCGAGGAACGCCCGGACCAGGGCCTCCGGCTCGGGCAACTGGAGCGGGCGGCGCCCGGCCAGGGGGGTGGCGTACCCCTCGTTCGGGAGTGCGGCGGCCACCGCGCGCAGGTGACCGATGTCCTCGGCGTCGAGCGGGCCGGCCCGCCAGGCGTCGATCCCCTCGGGGGTGACCCCGGGAAGCAGCCGGCCGCGGGCGACCAGCACGAGCCCGTGGCGGGCGGCGGTGCCCCAGGCGCGGGTGGCCGGATGCGTGCCGGCGCCGAGCGGGGCACGGGCGAGCAGGGGCAGGGCGTCGGCCACGGAGAGGCCGAGGGAGGGGACGGTACGGGTGCGGACGCCCTGGCCGTGCGGCCGTACGACCGTGAGCGTCCCCGGGGTGCCGGCCGGGGGCTCGGGGAGGGCGTCCCCGCCGGGTGACCAGAAGGCGATGCGGGCCTCGCGGGGGACGGCGGCGGGGAGGAACACGGCGGGGTACCGCAGGAGCACGTCCAGCGGCTGCGGCGGTGTCACGGTGTCGCCTCCCCTCCCCCTCGGTGCCATCGGGCCAGACCGGTCCGCCCGTCCCCCGAAGTCTAGGCGCGGACACTGACAACGCCGCTGAGCTGCACGGATGCCGACCCCGCGGCCCGGAATGCCGGGTCGCCGGGTGCCGGGGCGCCGTGGCGCCGAAGTGCCGGAGTGCCGAAGTGCCGGAGTGCCCTGGCGCCGAGGTGCCGGGGCGCCAGGTCGCCGGAGTGCCAGGGCGCCGGGTCGCCGGAGTGCCGGATCGCCAAGGTGCAAGGATGCCAAGGCGCAAGGGCGCCGGGTCGCCAGGTCGCCGGGACGCCGGGACGTCAGGTCTCCAGGTCGCCAGGTCGCCAGGACGCCGGGACGCCAGGGCGCCAGGACGCCAGGACGCCAGGACGCCAGGACGCCAGGACGCCAGGGCGCCGGGACGCCAGGGCGCCGGAGTGCCGGGGTGCCGCCTGCACGTGCCGCCCCGTCCCCCTGACGGCCCCGCCACCGCGCCTGCGCGCCACGGCCCCGCCGGTGGGACCATGGACCTGAGGCGATGGCCATGCGTTCCGGGAACGAGCCGGTGACTGCCCGCAGTGCGCTGCGGCTGCGGTTCTGGCTGAGCCTGTGGGGGCTCGTCTGGGCCGTCGCCGGGACGGCCGCGTTCTCCCTGGTCGGCCGTCCCGGGTGGGCGGCCGCATGCGGGGCGGTCGCCGTGCTCGCGCTCGTGGACCTGGTCGTGGTCCTGCACCACATCCACCAGGGCCCGCACTACCAGCCGGGCCGGGACGTCCCCCCGTACGAACCCCCGCACGGCCGGTGAGGCAGGGCCGGTGAGTCAGGGCCGGTGAGTCAGGGTCCGGGCCGGCCTACTCCTCGAAGCGGGCCGCCGCCAGGTAGTCGGGCCGGGGGTCGAGCGCCGCCGCGAGCCGGAAGTGCTTGCGCGCCTGCTCGGGCCGGCCGGAGCGCTCGTGGGTGCGGGCCAGCGCGAAGTGCGCGAAGGCGTTGTCCGGCTCCCGCTCCAGCACCAGCTCGAACTCCAGCTCCGCCGGACGCAGTTGGGCGGCGGCGAAGAAGGCGCGGGCCCGCAGCAGCCGGGCCGCCGTGTTCTCCGGGTGGGCGGCGATGACCGAGTCGAGCAGCTTCACGGCACCCCGCGGGTCCCGCGCGGCCAGCAGCTGCTCGGCGGCCCGGTAGTCGATGACGTGGGTTTCCGGGGACGAGCCGGACGGTGGAGGCGGCGGTGCCGGTATGGGCGGCGGCGTGGTGTCGGACACGGTCTGTTCCTTCCCTCTGCAGGCGCGTTCAACGCCCCGCGCCCCGCCCGCTATTCCATGTGCACGTCAGGCCTCGGGGCCACCGGCGGCATCCGTGGCACCGGCGGCATCCGTGGCACCGGCCGTACCGGTGGCGGCGCCGGCGGCCGCCTCCCGCTCCATGAGCTCCGCCCACACCGTGCGCACCTGCGGCTCCAGGGCCTCCAGCGGCCCGTCGTTGTCGATCACGAGGGTGGCCACCGCCAGCCGCTGTTCGCGCGTGGCCTGCGCGGCCATCCGGGCCCGCGCCTCGTCCTCGGCCATCCCGCGCAGCGCGGTCAGCCGGGCCAGCTGCGTCGCGGGCGCGGCGTCCACCACGACCACCAGGTCGTACAGCGGCGCCAGGCCGTTCTCGGCGAGCAGGGGTACGTCGTGCACGACGATCGCGTCGGGCCCCGCTGCGGCCTCCAGCTCGGCCGACCGGGCCCCGACCAGCGGGTGCACGATCGCGTTGAGGGTCTGCAGCTTCGCCGGGTCGGCGAACACGATCGACCCGAGCTTCGGCCGGTCCAGCGTCCCCCCGGCGGTCAGCACGGACTCCCCGAAGGCCGCCACGACGGCCGCGAGCCCGGGCGTACCGGGTTCCACGACCTCCCGCGCGATGCGGTCGGCGTCCACGACGACCGCCCCGTACCCCGCCAGCAGCCGCGAGACCTCGCTCTTGCCGGCACCGATTCCGCCTGTCAGGCCCACCTTCAACATGCCCAGCAGACTAGACCCCGCGCCCCGGCCCCCGTACGGCCCCCTGCCCCTCGGCCCCTCGGCCCCAGGGGTGTCCCTCAGCCCTCGCCCTCGCGCTCCGCCAGGAACCGCTCGAACTCGCGGCCGATCTCGTCCGCCGAGGGGATCTCCTGCGGCTCGGCGATCATGTTGCCCCGCGTCTCGGCGCCGGCCGCCGCGTCGTACTGGTGCTCCAGCCCCTGCACCAGGGCGACCAGTTCCTCGTCGCCCTCGCGGATCTGCCGGTCGATCTCCGTCTGGGTGCGGTGCGCCTCGGTGCGCAGCGCGTGCGCGACCGCCGGCAGGACCAGCCCGGTCGCCGCCGTGATCGCCTCCAGCACCGTCAGCGCGGCGTCCGGGTACGGGGAGCGCGCCACGTAGTGCGGGACGTGCGCGGCGACACCCAGTACGTCGTGCCCGGCCTGGCCGAGGCGGAACTCCACCAGGGACTCCGCGCTGCCCGGCACCTGGGCCTCGTCGAACGGGCTGCGGTGCCCCGGCATGAGGTCGGTCCGGTTGCCGTGCGGGGTGATCCCGACGGGCCGGGTGTGCGGGACGCCCATCGGGATGCCGTGGAAGTTGACGGAGAGCCGGACGCCGAGGCGTTCGACGATCTGCCGCACGGCAACCGCGAAGCGCTCCCACTCGACGTCCGGCTCGGGGCCGGAGAGCAGGAGGAACGGCGCGCCGGTGGCGTCCTGGACGAGGCGCACCTCAAGCCGGGGTTCCTCGAACTCGGTCCAGTGGTCGCGCTGGAACGTCAGCAGCGGGCGCCGGGCGCGGTAGTCGACCAGGCGGTCCGCGTCGAACCGGGCCACGACCTGGTGGGGCAGCGTGTCGAGCAGCCGCTCCACGATCTGCTCCCCGGCCTCACCTGCGTCGATGTACCCCTCGAAGTGGTAGAGCATGACCAGCCCGGCCGAGTCCTGGGCGAGCGCCAGGTCCGCCACTGCCAGGCCCTTGGCATCCCATTCGTACAAACCTTGTGGATCGAGCACCGTCACCACTCCTCCTCGCCGTCTTCTCTGCGCTCAACGTCCAAGACGGCTGCCCCATTCCCCAGTTGGCCCCTTTCACAGGAACGCAACAAGGCCCGCCCCCCTGGGGGGGGACGGGCCTTGTCTTCAGCTCAGCTCACACCGGGGTGTGATGCGCTGCGATCAGCTCTGGCCGCCGGCCAGCTTCTCGCGGAGCGCGGCCAGGGCCTCGTCGGAGGCCAGGGCGCCCGAGGTCTCGTCCGACTCCGAGGAGTAGGAACCACCCGAGATGCCCGCGCTGGCGTTGCCACCGGCGGCCGGGGCGGCAGCGCCCTCGGCAGCAGCGGCCTCGTCGGCCTCGCGGCTCTTGATGACCTGCGCCTGGTGCTGCTCGAAGCGGACCTGCGCCTCGGCGTACTGGCGCTCCCACGTCTCGCGCTGGGTCTCGTAGCCCTCGAGCCAGTCGTTGGTCTCGGGGTCGAAGCCCTCGGGGTAGATGTAGTTGCCCTGGTCGTCGTAGGACGCGGCCATGCCGTACAGGGTCGGGTCGAACTCGACCGACGCCGGGTCGGCACCGAAGGACTCGTTGGCCTGCTTCAGCGACAGCGAGATCCGGCGACGCTCAAGGTCGATGTCGATGACCTTGACGAAGATCTCGTCGTTGACCTGGACGACCTGCTCCGGGATCTCCACGTGGCGCTCGGCCAGCTCGGAGATGTGGACCAGGCCCTCGATGCCCTCGTCCACGCGGACGAACGCACCGAACGGAACCAGCTTGGTGACCTTACCCGGGACGACCTGACCGATCTGGTGGGTCCGGGCGAACTGCTGCCACGGGTCTTCCTGCGTCGCCTTCAGCGACAGGGAGACGCGCTCGCGGTCCATGTCGACGTCGAGGACCTCGACGGTGACTTCCTGGCCGACCTCGACAACCTCGGACGGGTGGTCGATGTGCTTCCAGGACAGCTCGGAGACGTGGACGAGACCGTCGACGCCACCCAGGTCCACGAAGGCACCGAAGTTGACGATCGAGGAAACGACGCCGGAGCGGACCTGACCCTTCTGCAGGGTGGTGAGGAACGTCTGGCGGACCTCGGACTGGGTCTGCTCCAGCCAGGCACGGCGGGACAGGACCACGTTGTTGCGGTTCTTGTCCAGCTCGATGATCTTCGCCTCAAGCTCCTTGCCCACGTAGGGCTGGAGGTCGCGGACGCGGCGCATCTCGACGAGGGAGGCCGGGAGGAAGCCACGGAGGCCGATGTCGAGGATGAGACCACCCTTGACGACCTCGATGACGGTACCGGTGACGATGCCGTCTTCTTCCTTGATCTTCTCGATCGTGCCCCAGGCACGCTCGTACTGAGCGCGCTTCTTGGACAGGATCAGACGGCCTTCCTTGTCCTCCTTCTGGAGAACCAGGGCCTCGATCTCGTCGCCGACCTTGACGACCTCGTTCGGGTCGACGTCGTGCTTGATCGAGAGCTCACGGCTCGGGATCACGCCTTCGGTCTTGTAACCGATGTCGAGCAGGACCTCGTCCCGGTCGACCTTCACGATGACGCCGTCGACGATGTCGCCGTCGTTGAAGTACTTGATCGTCTCGTCGATCGCGGCGAGGAAGGCTTCCTCGTTACCGATGTCGTTGACCGCTACCTGCGGGGTGGTAGAGGTGGTCTCGGTGCTGCTCGTCATGTGGGAAAGGGCTCCGGTTACGGACAGAAAGTCGTAGGTACTGCTACGCCGGGAGCCCTTATCGGCATCTGCCGAAGAAGCCGGACAGCCAAGGAAGCCCAAACTCCGCCGTGAAGCGGACCGGGCCTCGAAAACCGAGGGGTCATCAACAGATGCAAGCGCAGCCTGCTAGGTCTGAGGAGCACAGGCTCGCAGCGCAACTTGTAGCATACGGGGGCAGCCGGACAGGGTCAATGCGCGAAGGCGCACACCCCGGGCGGATCACCGCATATCCGGCACAATTCGTTGGCGGGCGGGCACGGATGGCCCTTCCCCCGCCTGGTTCCGAACTCATTCCGCAGACTACGACGACAGGCCCCATGAACCAAGAGGACTACGCCCCCGAAGAAGGCCACGGAGCCGACGGCGACGCCGGCGACGACGCCGAGGCCACCCGGCGTGACGCCGGCGACGCGGAGAGCAGCCGGGCCAGCCGGGGCTGGTGGGACCGCAACGCCGACGAGTACCAGAGCGAACACGGAGCGTTCCTCGGCGACGACCGCTTCGTCTGGGGTCCGGAGGGCCTGGACGAGGCCGACGCCGCGCTGCTCGGCCCGGCGGACTCCCTGAAGGACAAGGACGTCCTGGAGATCGGCGCCGGGGCCGCCCAGTGCTCGCGCTGGCTGGCCGCCCGGGGCGCCCGCCCGGTGGCGCTGGACCTCTCCCACCGCCAGCTCCAGCACGCCCTGCGCATCGGCGACGACCTCCCCCTGGTGGAAGCCGACGCCGGGCGGCTCCCCTTCCGCGACGCCTCCTTCGACCTGGCCTGTTCCGCGTACGGAGCCGTCCCCTTCGTTGCCGACCCCGTCAACGTCATGCGCGAGGTCCACCGCGTCCTGCGCCCCGGCGGCCGCTGGGTCTTCTCCGTCACCCACCCCGTCCGCTGGGCCTTCCCCGACGAGCCCGGCCCGGAGGGGCTCTCCGTCTCCGCCTCCTACTTCGACCGGACCCCCTACGTCGAACAGGACGAGCAGGGCCGCGCCGTCTACGTGGAGCACCACCGCACCATCGGCGACCGGGTCCGCGACGTGGTCGCGGGCGGGTTCCGCCTGGTCGACCTGGTGGAACCGGAGTGGCCCGCCTGGAACACGCAGGAGTGGGGCGGCTGGTCCCCGCTGCGCGGCAACCTGATCCCCGGCACCGCGATCTTCGTCTGCGAGAGGGACTGACGCCTTGATCCGCCAGGCCGACCTCGACGCCCTACCCGTACGGGAGGCCCTGCCCGCACTGGTCTGCGCGCTGGACGCCCACGGCACGGCGGTGCTCTGCGCCCCGCCCGGCACCGGCAAGACCACGCTGGTGCCGCTGATCCTGGCGGGGCTCGTGGGGTCCGGCGCCCGCCGCCGCGTCCTGGTGGCCGAACCGCGGCGGATCGCCGCCCGCGCGGCCGCACGGCGGATGGCCTGGCTGCTGGGCGAGGCCGTCGGCGAGTCCGTCGGCTTCACGGTGCGCGGCGAGCGGGTGGCCGGGCCGGACACGGTGGTGGAGGTCGTCACCACCGGGGTCCTGCTCCAGCGGCTCCAGCGGGACCAGGAGCTCGCCGGGGTGGACGTCGTGGTCCTGGACGAGTGCCACGAGCGGCACCTCGACGCGGACGCGGCCGCCGCGTTCCTGCTGGACGTGCGGGAGACCCTGCGCCCGGAGCTGCGCCTGGTCGCGGCCTCCGCGACGACCGACGCGGCCGGCTGGGCCCGGCTGCTGGGGCACGCACCGGTGGTGGAGGCCGAGGGCGTCTCGTACCCGGTGGAAGTGGTGTGGGCGCCTCCGGCCCGTCCGGTGCGGCCGCCGCACGGGATGCGCGTGGACCCGGCGCAGCTGACGCACGTGGCTTCGGTGGTGCGGCGGGCGCTGGCGGAACGCGGCGGCGACGTCTTGTGCTTCCTGCCCGGAGTCGGCGAGATCGCCCGGGTCGCGGGACAGCTGGCCGGGGTGGAGGCGGAGGTCCTCCAGGTGCACGGGCGGGCCCCGGCGGCGGTCCAGGACGCGGCGCTGTCCGCTGCCCGGCACCGCAGGGTGATCCTCTCCACGGCGGTGGCGGAGTCGAGCCTGACCGTGCCGGGGGTACGGGTGGTCGTGGACTCGGGACTGGCGCGCGAGCCCCGGGTGGACCACGCCCGGGGGCTGGGTGCGCTGGCGACCGTACGGGCGTCCCGCGCGGCCGGGCGCCAGCGGGCGGGCCGGGCAGGGCGCGAGGCGCCGGGGGCGGTGTACCGGTGCTGGCCGGAGGCCGAGGACGGCCGCCTGCCCGCGTTCCCCTCCCCCGAGATCCGGATCGCCGACCTGGCGCAGTTCGCACTGCAGGCGGCCTGCTGGGGCGACCCGGACGCTTCGGGCCTGGCGCTGCTGGATGCGCCGCCGGCCGGGGCGATGGCCGCGGCGCGGGAGGTCCTGGTCGCGGTCGGCGCGGTGGACGGCGTCGGCCGGCCGACGCCGCGCGGGCTGCGCATGGCCCGGCTGGGTCTGCACCCGCGCCTGGCCCGGGCCCTGCTGGACGGCTCCGCCGTCCTGGGGGCCCGCCGGGCGGCGGAGCTGGTGGCCCTGCTGAGCGAGGAGCCGCCGCGCGAGTACGGGGACGACCTGGCCGGAGCCTGGCGCCGGGCCCGCGCGGGCGGTGACGCGTACACCGCCCGCTGGCGCGCGGAAGCCCGCCGTCTGGAGCGCGCGCTGTCCGGCGACGCGACTGCGCGGGCCGCCGCCGAGGCCTCCGCCGTGCGGAGCCCTTCCTCTGCCCCACCCCTGCCCGAGACCGGGGCTCGCGCCCCCGGCAGCCTCCCGTCGGGCGCCGAGCGCCCGGCCCTTCGGGGCTCCGGGGCGGAGCCCCGGAGAAGGGGCGAAGGGTGGGTGGGGGACTTCCCGGCCGGCGCCGTACCGTCCGACGACCGCGCCGCCGGGCTCGTCGCCGCGCTCGCGTTCCCCGAGCGGGTGGCGAAGGCCAGGGGCGAGGGGGCGTTCCTCATGGCCGGCGGAACCGCGGCCGAGCTCGGCGACGGCTCGCGGCTGCGCAGCGCGCCCTGGCTGGCCGTCGCCGTTGCCGACCGGGGCCCGCATTCCGCGTCCGCCCGGGTCCGGCTCGCCGCCGTCATCGACGAGGACACCGCCCGCGGCGCCGCCGAGCACCTCCTCGTCGCGGGAGTGGAGGTGCACTGGGAGGAAGGCGACGTCGTCGCCCGGGCGGTGGAGCGGCTCGGGGTGATCGAGCTGGTCGCCCGGCCCCTGCGCGACCCCGACCCCGCGCTGGTGCGGGCCGCCCTCCGCGACGGGCTGCGCAGCGAGGGCCTCGGGCTGCTGCGCTGGTCCGTGGACGCGCAGGCGCTGCGGGCCCGCCTCGGCTTCCTGCACCGCACCCTCGGCGGCGCCTGGCCGGACGTCGCGGACGACGACGCCCTGCTGGACCGCGCCGACGACTGGTTGGAGCCCGAGCTGTCGCGGGCCCGGCGCCGCGCCGACCTGGGGCGGATCGATGCCGGGCAGGCGCTGAACCGGCTGCTGCCCTGGGCCACCGGCGAGGCCGCCCGCCTCGACGAGCTGGCGCCGGAGCGGATCGAGGTGCCCAGCGGCTCCCGGATCCGGGTGGACTACGGCGCCGAGCACGGGCAGCCGGTCCTCGCCGTGAAGCTCCAGGAGCTGTTCGGGCTGGCGGAGACGCCGCGGGTGGCCGGGGTGCCCGTCCTCGTCCACCTGCTGTCGCCGGCGGGGCGGCCCGCAGCCGTGACCGCCGACCTGGCCTCCTTCTGGCGGGGCGGCTACCGCGCCGTGCGCGCCGAGCTCCGCGGCCGCTACCCCAAGCACCCCTGGCCGGAGGATCCGGCGACCGCCGAACCCACCCGGCACACCAACGCCCGCCTCAGGCGCTGAGCCCCTCCCCCGCGCCGCCGTCGCGGCGGCCGCGGGCCTCCAGCCACAGTGCCAGCCCGAGCAGCACGAGCCCGCCGGCCGCCAGGCCGAACGGGGCGTACGTGTGCAGCGCGAGGACCTTCGTACGGTTCGACTTGACCAGGTCGACGGTGTGATCGGCGTAGTCCTGGCGCATCTTCACGTGCCCCGCGAAGACGGTGAGCCTGCCGTCGGGCGCACCGGCAGCGATGCCGCCGCGCATCTCCTGCTCGATGACCTGCTCGGCGTTGACGGGCGCCCCGGTGACCGGGTCGACCCAGAACATCGCCTTGACCTGGTACCAGAGGCTGGTGCCGGTGCTCTGTTCGAACGTCGCGGGGTCGATGCCCTCGATCGGCATCTTCTTCGGCAGGGAGACCTTCGTCCACGGCACGGTCTGCTCGTAGTAGTAGACGTCCATCCCCCGGTAGGTGCGCGTGCCGACGTAGTGGATCGGCGAAGAGGTGCGGGTCTGGGCGTCGAAGTAGAGGTAGTCGCGCGGCTCCGTGAAGAAGGGCCACTTGAACTCGATGCCCTCGCGCTTGACCGGGTCCCCGTCGACCATCTCGCCGGTGGCGTGCACCGGATCCTGGGTGTGGGCGTCGAAGATGTAGCGCTCGGGGATCTGGGAGACCATCTTCCCGTCCGGGCCCATGATGTACGAGAGGGTGTCCCAGACGACGACGTCCTTGCCGGCGCTCGCCTCGATCTCCTTCGACGCCTCGACGTTGCCCTTCAGCGTCTGGACGATGGTGACCTTGTCGACCTTCTTCGGCTGCATGCCGGCGGTGTAGTCGAGGAGGGTCGCGTCCTTCGCCTCCAGGACCATCTCCTGGTACTGGTTCGGCGGGATCTTGGCGAGCCGGGGGTACGCGTACCAGCGCAGCAGCGGTGCGAGGGCTGCGCAGAACACCGCCAGGGCCAGCAGGAGGAGGCTCGCTCTGCGTCGCACGGCCGGGCCTCCTCTACTTTCCGGGCGCGGCGGGCGCGGTGGTGAGCAGCGGCTTGGGCGAGGTCTTGCCTTCGGGCACCCCGAACGCCGTGATGGCGAACACGAGGGCCAGCGCGGCAACCAGCCCGATGGCGGCGGCGACGAGTGCGCGCATGCCGGGCCTCCGGAATCTGATGGGGTGTCAGGGCGGAGGCACCGTAGCAACGCGGAGCCGAGATGAGAACCGTTGGACCGGCACCGCCGGACCGCCACGCCCTCCTAAGGGGTGCGGAGGGACGGGCTCGGGCTCGGCTTCGGGGACGCGGTGGAGCTGGCGCTCGCCGTCGGGCTCGGCTTCGGCGTAGGAGTCGCGGTCGGGGTCGGGGTCGCGGTCGGCTTGGGCGTCGACGTCGGGCTCGGGGTCGGCTTGGGCGTCGACGTCGGCGTCGGGCTCGGGGTGGGAGTCGGCGTCGGAATCGGGCTGGGGGTCGGGCTCGGCGTCGGGGTCGGGGTCGGGCTCGGCGTGGGCGTCGGAGTGGGCGTCGGGGTCGGCGTCGGGGTCGGGCTCGGGCTCGGGCTCGGGCTCGGGCTCGGGGTGGGAGTCTGCGTCGGGCTCGGCTTCGGGTCCGGGGTCGGGGTGCCGGTGGCGTTCGGGATCTCGTGCGCGCCCTTCAGGTAGTACGTGAACCAGGACTTCACCGTCCGGAGGTACTCCGCGGACTGGTTGTACGAGAGCACCGCACGGTCCAGATCCGCGGCCAGCCGCAGGTCCCGGGTCCCCGCGCACAGGTAGCGGCCGGCCGCGAGGGCCGCGTCGTACACGTTGTTCGGGTTGCGTCGGCCGTCCCCGTCCGCGTCCTGGCCCCAAGTCGCCCACGTGGACGGGATGAACTGCATGGGCCCGACCGCCCGGTCGTGGGTGGCGTCCCCGTCGTACTGCCCGCCGTCCGTGTCGCGGACGTTCGCGAAGCCGTTCCCGTCGAGCACCGGGCCCAGGATCGGCCGCAGCGTGGTGCCGGCGGCGTCCACGCGCCCGCCGCCCGCCTGCCCGGACTCGACCTTGCCGATCGCCGCGAGGAGTTGCCAGCGCAGTCCGCATCCGGGGTCGGTCCGCCCCACCTGCTGCTCCGCCATCCGGTACGCCGCCAGGACGGTCGCCGGTATGCCCTGCGCACCCTCCCCGCCGCCCATGGCCACGGGTTCGTCGTGCACCGCGGCGTCGACGCCCGGCCCGCCCTGTGCGGCCGTGGTGTCCTGCGGGAGCGCCACCGCCGGGGGTTCGGAGCCGGCCGGGGGCGGGAGTTCCGTGAAGTAGGCGGAATCCCCGCCGGATCCGGCCGGCTGCGACGTCCGTGCGCCGTGCGCGCCGTTCTCGCCGGCCGCGGCCGTCCGCTCCCCGGGCGGGGCTTGGGAACCCGTCACCGCGGCGACCACGGCCGCACAGGTCACGGCGGCGGCTCCGCCCCTGCGCAGCCCGCGTCCGAACCCGGCCGTGAACCATTGCGTCAACCGCGTCGTCTTCCGAACCGACATGAGTCGGGCCCCCTCCCCCTCGACGTCGGCGTGACCATACGTCAGGTCCCTTCACAGTGCACCGATCGCTGCCCGGATTTCACGACTCCCCCACGTTCCGCGCAGGTCACGCATACTGTCCCGACCCGTTCGGGGCGCATTGGCCCGAAGTAAGGAAGAGATGCAATGCCGTTCACCCTCAGCCATGCGGCGGCCGTGCTGCCGGCCGTCCGGCGGGCGGGGCGCGCCCGTGGACCGCTGGTCGCTTCGGCCCTCGTCCTGGGCTCGTTCGCGCCGGACACGTTCTACTTCGCGGACGCGGTCGTCGGGGGCGTCATGCAGTACGGCGGGTTCACCCACTCGCTGCCCGGTGTGTTCACCGCGGACGCGGTGCTGACGGCCGCACTCGCCGCGTTCTGGGTGCTGCTGCGCGAGCCGCTGGTGGCGCTCCTGCCGCGGGTCCGGCAAGGCCGGATCCACACGCTGCTGCGGGGCGAGCCGTGGCGGGGCGGTCGCCGGCCGGTGCGGCTGGCGCTGTGGTTCTACCTGTCGGCGGTCGCCGGCTCCCTGACCCACGTGGTGTGGGACAGCTTCACGCACCTGGACCGGTGGGGGACGAACCTGCTGCCCCGGCTCGGTGAGCCGCTCGCTTTCGGGTACCCCCTGTACACGTTCCTCCAGTACGGGACCTCGGCGCTCGCCGCCGTCGCCCTGCTCTGGTTCACGGTGACGGCCGTACGCCGGCTGCCGGACCGGCCCGCACCCGCGTCCGTCCCGGTCCTCGGCGGGGCCGCGCTGGCCACCTCGTACGCCCTGATCGCGGCATGCGTCGCGGCCGGGGTGACGCTGCGGGTCATCCGCTTCTTCACCTTCTACGACCGGATCAAGAGCCCGCTCGACATCGTCCCGACCGTCTGCTTCGGCGCCGGCGGCGGCCTCGCCGTGGGGCTGCTGCTGTTCGCGGCGCTGGTCCGGCTGCGCCACCGCGGCCCCGGCCGCCCGCAGCCGGGGCCGCAGCCGCAGTTCGAATCCGAGCCGGCCGACGCGCACACGCGGACGCCCGCCCCCGCCGGGTAGCGGGGACGGGCGTCACGGAGCCGGCCCGGCTCCGGCCACGGCATCAGTGCGCGGCGGACTCCCAGTCGGCGCCCACGCCCACCGACACGTCCAGCGGCGCGCGGAGCTCGACGGCGGCGCCCATCTCGCGGCGCACCAGCTCCTCGACCTGCTTCCGCTCGCCCGGGGCGATCTCCAGCACGATTTCGTCGTGGACCTGGAGCAGCATCCGTGACTTCAGGCCGGCCGCGCCGATCGCCTCGTCCACGCGCAGCATGGCGACCTTGACGATGTCGGCGGCGGTGCCCTGGATCGGGGCGTTCAGCGCCATCCGCTCGGCCGCCTCGCGGCGCATCCGGTTGTCGCTGTTGAGGTCGGGCAGGTACCGGCGACGCCCGAAGACCGTCGCCGTGTAGCCGGTGGCCCGGGCCTCGTCGACGACGCGACCCAGGTAGTCCCGGACCCCGCCGAACCGCTCGAAGAAGGTGTCCATCAAGCCCCGCGCCTCGGCGGGCTCGATGTTCAGCTGCTGCGAGAGACCGAACGCGGACAGCCCGTACGCGAGCCCGTACGACATCGCCTTGATCTTGCGCCGCATCTCCGCGTCGACCGCGGAGCGCTCCACGCCGAACACCTGGGAGGCGACGGTGGTGTGCAGGTCCTCCCCGGACAGGAAGGCCTCGATCAGGCCCTCGTCCTCGGACAGGTGCGCCATGACGCGCAGCTCGATCTGGCTGTAGTCGGCGGTCATGAGGGATTCGAAGCCCTCGCCGACGACGAAACCCCGGCGGATGGCGCGGCCCTCGTCGGTGCGCACCGGCACGTTCTGCAGGTTCGGGTCGGTGGAGGACAGCCGTCCGGTCGCGGCGACGGTCTGGCTGAAGCTGGTGTGCACCCGGCCGTCGGCGGCGATCGTCTTGACGAGGCCCTCGACGGTGACGCGCAGCTTGGCCTGTTCCCGGTGCCGCAGCATGATCACCGGCAGTTCGTGGTCGGTCTGCGTGGCCAGCCAGGCCAGCGCGTCCGCGTCCGTGGTGTAGCCGGTCTTCGTCTTCTTCGTCTTCGGCAGGTCCAGCTCGCCGAAGAAGACCTCCTGGAGCTGCTTGGGCGAGCCGAGGTTGAACTCGTGCCCGACCGCCGCGTGCGCCTCCTTCACCGCCTGCTGCACGGCTCCGGCGAACTGCTGCTCCATGGCCTCCAGGTGATCGCGGTCGGCGGCGATGCCGGCCCGCTCCATCCGGGCCAGCAGCTGCGAGGTGGGCAGCTCCATGTCATGGAGCAGCTCGGCGGCGCCGACCTCGGCGAGCTTGCCCGTGAACGCGTCGCCGAGGTCGAGGACGGCGCGGGCCTGCGCCATCAGGGCCTCCGCCTCGGCGGTCTCATCCGCGCCGAACGCCAGCTGGCCGTCGGCGGCTGCGGGCTGCAGCTCGCGGTGCAGGTACTCGTTGGACAGCACGTCCAACGCGAAGGAGCGGCGGCCCGGCTTGACCAGGTACGCGGCCAGCGCGGTGTCCATGGTGACGCCGGCCAGGGTCCAACCGTGCTCGGGGAAGACGCGCATCAGGCCCTTGGCGTTGTGCACCACCTTCGGCTTCGCCGCATCGGCGGCCCACGCCGCGAACGCCCGCTCATCGGCCTCGTCCAGCGCGGACGGCTCGAACCAGGCGGCGGCGCCACCGGCCGCGGCCAGCGCGATCTCGGCGACATTGCCCTGGCCCAGCGCCCAGCTGTCCACGGTGGAGACGCCGAGCGGCCCGCCCGCATGGCTCGCCAGCCACGGCGCCAGCTCGCCCGCACCCAGCACGCTCGCGTCGAGCTCCACCCCCGCGGCCGGAGCCGGAGCCTCCTCCTCGGCCGCGCCCGGGTCCACCGCCAGCAGCCGCTCGCGCAGCGAGGCGTTGCGGATCTCCAGCACGTCCAGCACGCCGGTCACCGCGGAGCGGTCGTACGGGGCGCGGGCCAGGTCGGCCGGCGTCTTGGGCAGCTCCACGTCCTTGACCATCTCGGTCAGGACCCGGTTGAGCTTCACGGCCTCCAAGTGGTCCCGGAAGTTCTGCCCGGCCTTGCCCTTGACCTCCTCGGCGCGCTCCACGAGTTGCGCGAACGACCCGAACTGGGTGATCCACTTCGCGGCGGTCTTCTCACCGACACCGGGGATGCCCGGCAGGTTGTCGGACGGATCGCCGCGCAGCGCCGCGAAGTCCGGGTACTGCTGCGGGGTCAGCCCGTACTTCTCCTCCACCTTCTCCGGAGTGAACCGGGTCAGCTCGGAGACGCCCTTCGTCGGGTACAGCACGGTGGTGTGCTCGGACACCAGCTGGAAGGAGTCCCGGTCACCGGTGACGATCAGCACCTCGAAGCCGAGCGCCTCCGCCTGCGTCGCCAGCGTGGCGATCACGTCGTCGGCCTCGAAGCCGTCGACCGCGAACCGCGGCACGCTCATCGCGTCGAGGAGCTCACCGATCAGCTCGACCTGCCCCTTGAACTCGTCCGGGGTCTTGGACCGGTTCGCCTTGTACTCGGGGAACTCCGTCGAACGCCACGTCTTGCGCGAGACGTCGAACGCCACCGCGAAGTGCGTGGGCGCCTCGTCGCGCAGCGTGTTCGCCAGCATCGACGCGAAGCCGTAGATGGCGTTCGTCGGCTGGCCGGTCGCGGTCGTGAAGTTCTCCGCGGGCAGCGCGAAGAACGCCCGGTACGCCAGGGAGTGCCCGTCCATGAGCATCAGGCGGGGGCGGTCCGCTGCGGTCGTCTGGTCGGTCTTCTTCGATGCGTTCTCTGCCACGCACCCGATCCTAGGCGGCCCCAGTGACAATTCCGGCGTCGGTGATGTCCACGAGGCATGACAGGATCGGACGCCTACCCGGATACGCGCAGCCGCCGCGCTGCGATGCTCGACTGCTCAAAGGGGAGCGACATGGCCACCAAGCCGCCCGCAGGTGATCCCGCACAGGACGCGCCGCAGGTCGCGCCCCCCCAGCACGCCGCCGCCGGCCTGCCCGCGATCGGGCACACCCTGCGCATAGCCCAGCAGCAGATGGGCGTCGCCCGTACCGCGCGCACCCTGCTCAAGGTCAACCAGAAGAACGGCTTCGACTGCCCGGGCTGCGCCTGGCCCGAGGGTGACGAGCGGCACACCGCCGAGTTCTGCGAGAACGGTGCCAAGGCCGTCGCCGAAGAGGCCACGCTGCGCCGGGTCACCCCGGACTTCTTCGCGGAGCACTCCCTGGCCGACCTCGCCGGGCGCTCCGGCTACTGGCTGGGCCAGCAGGGCCGCATCACCGAGCCGATGTACCTGCCGGAGGGCGCCGACCGGTACGAGGCCGTCTCCTGGGAGCGGGCCTTCGAGATCATCGCCGAGGAACTGACCGCCCTCGGCTCCCCCGACGAGGCCCTCTTCTACACCTCGGGCCGCACCAGCAACGAGGCCGCGTTCCTCTTCCAGCTGTTCGCCCGCGAGTTCGGCACCAACAACCTGCCCGACTGCTCCAACATGTGCCACGAGTCCTCGGGATCCGCCCTGACCGAGACCATCGGCATCGGCAAGGGCAGCGTCTCCCTCGAAGACCTCCACCAGGCCGACCTGATCATCGTCGCCGGACAGAACCCGGGCACCAACCACCCTCGCATGCTCTCCGCCCTGGAGAAGGCCAAGTCCGCCGGCGCAAAGATCATCTCGGTGAACCCGCTGCCCGAGGCCGGCCTGGAACGGTTCAAGAACCCCCAGAACCCCTTCGGCATGCTCAAGGGCACCGCCCTCACCGACCTCTTCCTGCAGATCCGCATCGGCGGCGACCAGGCCCTCTTCCGCCTCCTCAACAAGCTCGTCATAGAGACGGAGGGCGCCACCGACGGCGCCTTCATCCGCGAGCACACCCACGGCTACGAGGACCTCGCGGCCGCCGCCGAGAACGCCGACTGGGCCGAGACCCTCACCGCCACCGGCCTGACCCGGCCCGAGATCGAGCAGGCGCTGGCCATGATCTTGGCCTCGGAGCGCACCATCGTCTGCTGGGCCATGGGCCTCACCCAGCACAAGCACTCCGTCGCCACCATCCGCGAGGTCGTCAACCTCCTGCTGCTGCGCGGCAACATCGGCCGCCCCGGCGCCGGCGTCTGCCCCGTCCGCGGCCACTCCAACGTCCAGGGCGACCGCACCATGGGCATCTTCGAACGCCCCGCGCCCGCGTTCCTCGACGCCCTCGACAAGGAATTCGCCATCACCTCGCCGCGCGGCCACGGCTACGACGTGGTCCGCTCCATCGAGGCCCTGCGCGACGGCGACGCCAAGGTCCTCTTCGCGATGGGCGGCAACTTCGTCGGCGCCACCCCCGACACCGACGTCACCGAGGCCGCGATCCGCCGCGCCTCCCTGACCGTCCACGTCTCCACCAAGCTCAACCGCTCCCACGCGGTCACCGGCCGGCGCGCCCTGATCCTGCCCACCCTCGGCCGCACCGACAAGGACGTACAGGCGAGCGGCAAGCAGTTCGTCACCGTCGAGGACTCCATGGGCATGGTCCACGCCTCCCGCGGCAACCTCGCCCCCGCCTCCCCGCACCTGCTCTCCGAGCCCGCGATCGTCGCCCGCATGGCCCGCGCCGTCCTCGGCGCCGCCTCCGCCACCCCGTGGGAGGACTTCGAGCAGGACTACGCCGCCATCCGCGACCGGATCGCCCGCGTGATCCCCGGCTTCGAGGACTTCAACGCCCGCGCCGCCCGCCCCGAGGGCTTCCGCCTCCCGCACGCCCCCCGCGACGAACGCCGCTTCCCCACCAAGACCGGCAAGGCCAACTTCACCGCCGCGCCCGTCGAGTACCCCACCATCCCCGAGGGCCGGCTGCTGCTGCAGACCATGCGCAGCCACGACCAGTACAACACCACCATCTACGGCCTCGACGACCGCTACCGCGGGATCACCGGCGGCCGTCGCGTCGTCATGGTCCACCCCGAGGACGCCGCGCAGCTCGGGCTCGCGGACGGCTCGTACACGGACCTCGTCAGCGAGTGGAAGGACGGCGTCGAGCGGCGCGCGCCCGGCTTCCGCGTCGTGCACTACCCGACCGCCCGGGGCTGCGCGGCCGCCTACTACCCCGAGACGAACGTGCTGGTCCCGCTCGACTCCACCGCGGACACCAGCAATACCCCCGCGAGCAAGTCCGTCGTCGTGCGCTTCGAACCGGCCTGATAGAACGACTCCAGGACAAGATGGTTAACGATCGTTGACGAACGGAGCCCGCCCATGGGTGAGCAGCACGCTGTGAAGTTCCCGCAGGAGGTCCTCGACGAGTACGCGGCCCTGGGCATCGACCTGCCCGCGCTGTTCTCGGCAGGCGACCTGGGCCAGCGGATGGACATCCGCATCCTCGAAGCCTCGGCCGAGCGGGTCGTCGGCACCATGCCGGTCAAGGGCAACACCCAGCCGTACGGGCTGCTGCACGGCGGGGCCTCCGCCGTACTGGCCGAGACCCTCGGCTCGGTCGGAGCGATGATGCACGGCGGCATCACCAAGGTCGCCGTCGGCGTGGACCTGAACTGCACCCACCACCGGGGCGTCCGCTCCGGCACGGTCACCGGCGTCGCCACCCCCGTGCACCGCGGCCGCTCCACCACCACCTTCGAGATCGTGATCAGCGACGAGGAGGGCCGGCGGGTGTGCAGCGCCCGGCTGACCTGCCTGCTGCGCGACGCGGACCCCGCCGCCGCCGGGGCCTGACCCGCCCGCCACGAGCCCGCAGGCCCGGATCCCGCCCCGCAGAGGGCCCGGATCCGGGCCTGCGGCACGTACGGGCCGGCCATGGAGCGCGTACGGGCCTACCCTGCGGCGCGCACGGACCGGCCCCTGCGGCGGGGCGGGAACCGGGCTGCGACGCATGCGCACCGACCCCGTGGCCCGTCCCGGCCGGCCCGTGAGGCGTAGACGAGCCGCCACCCGGGTAGGTACAGGAACCGCCCGCGACGGCCTGCGGCGCGTACGGGCCGGCCCGTACGGGCGCCCCGCCCACCTCCTGCGGCCCCGCAACCGCCCGGAATCCGCCAGTCCGCGACTGCCGCCGCAACGACTGTTGTGTCACCGAAGGTGACGGCCTACCGTCCCCTCATGGGGACCCAGCCACGCATCGCGGCCCGGTACGGCGTCACCGCACTCTTCACTGCGCTCGCCCTGTCCGGATGCTCCACATCCGCACCACCCGCCCCGCAGACCCCGTCAACGCCCGTTTCCAGCCCTTCCTCGCCCGCACAGATCTGCACAAGTCTGGTGTCCTACTGGGCGAAAGAGACCCTCAAGGGCAGCAAGTGGGCCGGGCTGGACTGGGAGCAGAAGGGCCTGTCCAACGATCAGTACGCGATCCACGAGGAGGCGGTCGCCGCAGGCCGCACCGAAGAGCGAACTGCCGGTCTGGACAAGGCACTTGAGCTGATCGACCGGTTCGTGGCGCAGCGCTGCGCCGAGCAGAACGGGGCCACCTGGAGCTCCGAGAACTGGCGACCCCCGAGCCCGGACGGGTGACCGGAATCCCGCGCACGCTGTCCGGCTTCCGGGCACCCGGCGGTGATCGGCCCATCCGCAGGTCGCAGGCCCTTCGGAACCCGGGACCAAGGTCGATCCCCTCGAAGTGGATCAAGGGGAAAAATTACCCTCAGTAATGCCGACGCCCCACAGAATCCCCTTTTTCCCCGGCGGAATGCAACCCGCCGGATTCTTTCGGACACAGCCAGCGACCTTCTGCCCGTTTTGATCAATGACAGGAGCATGAGGCCCTCAAGCCCCTTAGAGGAACGGGGAATTCTCACGATGCGGACAATCATCGAAGTCGCCAAACGCCCGATCTGTCCGTACTCCCGCCACACATTCTTGGCCTCGGCATAACAAGACAGTCACATCCTCCTTTCCCTGCTCCCCGCACTCGCCACCTCGGCCTAGAGTCACGGCCAGTCACCGCGCCGCAGGGCGCGACCAGCACGGCCGTGAACATCCCAGTGCGGCCCGGCGACCCAACGGCACCTCATTTGAGGGGGCCGCGCCAGGGAAAGGAAGAATCGTGCGACACCGTTCTCTGCTCGTCCTCACCACCGTGATCACCACGGGAGCACTGACCCTCACCGCTTGCGGTTCGCGCGACGAGGCGAAGGGCGGGGACAAGGCCGACGGCTCCAAGACCGTCGTCGTCATCGGCGTGGACGCCCCCCTTACCGGCTCGCTCTCCGCGCTCGGCCAGGGCATCAAGAACTCCGTCGACCTCGCGGCCAAGACGGCCAACAAGAACAACGAGGTCCCGGGCATCGAGTTCAAGGTCGAAGCCCTCGACGACCAGGCGGTCCCGGCCTCCGGCCAGGCCAACGCCACCAAGCTCGTCGGCAACAAGGACGTCATCGGCGTCGTCGGCCCCCTGAACTCCGGCGTCGCCCAGTCCATGCAGGGCGTCTTCGGCTCCGCCAACCTGGCGCAGGTCTCCCCCGCCAACACCAACCCCTCGCTCAGCCAGGGCGACAACTGGGGCAAGGGCGAGTTCAAGCGCCCCTTCAAGACCTACTTCCGCACCGCCGCCACCGACGTGGTCCAGGGCAAGTTCGCCGCCCAGTACCTCTTCAAGGACGCCGGCAAGAAGAAGGTCTTCGTCGTCGACGACAAGCAGACCTACGGCGCCGGCCTCGCCGCGATCTTCTCCGACGAGTTCAAGAAGCTCGGCGGCGAGGTCGTCGGCACCGACCACGTCACCGTGAAGGAGACCGACTTCTCCTCCACCGCCGACAAGGTCAAGTCCTCCGGCGCCGACTCCGTCTACTTCGGCGGCCAGTACCCCGAGGGCGGCCTCCTCGCCGACCAGGTCAAGAAGACCGGCGCCAACATCCCGCTCATGGGCGGCGACGGCATCCAGGACCCCGCCTTCATCACCGCTTCCGGCGAGGCCAACGAGGGCGACCTCTCCACCTCCATCGGCTACCCGGTCGAGAAGCTCCCCACCGCCAAGACCTTCATCGCCGACTACCAGGCCGCCGGCTACAAGGACCCCTACGCGGCTTACGGCGGCTACTCCTACGACGCCGGCTGGTCCGTCATCCAGGCCGTCAAGGCCGTCGTCGCCGCCAACAGCGGCAAGCTGCCCACCGACGCCCGCGCCAAGGTCGTCGAGGCCCTCAGCAAGGTCTCCTTCGAAGGCGTGACCGGCAAGGTCGCCTTCGACGAGTACGGCGACACCACCAACAAGCAGCTCACGGTCTACAAGGTCGAGGGCGGCAAGTGGGTCGACGTCAAGAGCGACACCTTCAACCAGTAGTCACCCCGCACCACCCGAAGTCCCAGGCCCCGGCCTGATCCTCCCCAAATGAACCACGCCGCGCGAGGGCGCAAACAGCGCCCTCGCGCGGACTCATATCCGACACGCACATCGGAGGCCCTGCGGTGCACGAACTGCCGCAACAGCTGGCCAACGGCCTTGCCCTCGGTGCCCTCTATGGCCTCATAGCCATCGGGTACACCATGGTCTACGGCATCGTCCAGCTCATCAACTTCGCCCACGGCGAGATCTTCATGATCGGCGGCTTCGGCGCCGTCACCACCTACGCCGCCCTCCCAAGCGGCACCTCCCTGCTGGTGGCGATACCGCTCATGATCATCGGTGGCGCGATCGCCTCCGTAGCCGTCGCAACCGCGGCGGAACGCTTCGCGTACCGCCCCCTTCGCAGCGCCCCCCGACTCGCACCGCTCATCACCGCGATCGGCCTCTCCATCGTCCTTCAGCAGCTCGTCTGGGGCTTCTACCCCGACGCCAAGAAGGCCGTCAGCTTCCCCGAATTCACCGGCGAAGCCTTCAAGATCACCTCAAGCCTCTCCATCCAGCGTTCCGACGCCTTCGTCCTCATCCTCGCCCCCCTCTGCATGCTCGCCCTCGGCGCCTTCGTCCAGAAGAGCCGCAGCGGCCGCGCCATGCAGGCCACCGCGCAGGACCCGGACACCGCGAAGCTGATGGGCATCAACACCGACCGCATCATCGTCATGGCCTTCGCCATCGGTGCCGCGTTTGCCGCCGTCGCCGCCGTCGCCTACGGCCTCGACAAGGGCCAGATCAACTTCGAAATGGGCTTCATCCTCGGCCTCAAGGCGTTCACCGCAGCCGTCCTCGGCGGCATCGGCAACATCTACGGCGCCATGGTCGGCGGCGTGGTCCTCGGCCTCGCCGAGGCCCTCTCCATCGCCTACATCGAAGACATCCCGGGCATGCAGCAGCTCGGCGGCGGAGCCTGGTCCAACGTCTGGGCCTTCGTACTCCTCATCGTCGTCCTGCTCGTGCGGCCACAAGGCCTCCTCGGCCAGCGCGTCGCGGATAGGGCGTGACAACCATGACCAACGAAGCCACCCTCCCGCTCGACGTCGAAGCCTCCGGTGCCAACTCCCGCACCGCACTGCTCTACGCGATCATCGGCGGCAGCCTTCTCACCGTCGTCAGCGCCTTCCTCGCCTGGACCTGGACCACCGAGTTCCCGGGCAACCTCACCATCAACGGCAACCCCGCCCAGCTCCAGCTCCTCACCCTGGTCGGCGCCGTCCTCACCGCCCTGCACGCGCTCTCCGCCCTCGGCATCAAGGGCCTCGGCTGGCTCACCCCCGCCGGCTCGCGCAAGGCCGTGTGGATCCTCTCCCTCGGCACCTTCGCGACCACCTTCTACACGGTCGTCGCCATCGCCTGGGTCCTCGGCGGATTCGTCCACCTCGAACCCGGCGCCTACGTCGCCCTCCTCGGAAGCCTGGTCCCGGTCCTCGCCGCGTACAAGCTCCCCGACGACGCCCGCAAGGCCGCCCCGGCGAAGAAGCTGTCCTCCTGGGCCGAAATCCTGATCATCGTCGCCGTCTTCGCCGTCGGCCTCTACGTGATCACCTTCGGCATCGGCACCGACGACAAGGAACCGCAGCTCTTCACCGCGTACCTGATCCTCGTCGCGTTCGCCTCCTTCGCGGTCATGAAGTCCGGCCTCACCCAGCGCCTGAGCGACATCACCGCGAACAACCGCCAGATCACCGTCATCGCCGCCTTCGTCGCAGCGATCGCCTTCCCCCTCACCCAGCAGGGCGGCGACACCTACACGCTGATCGCGGTCAACATCCTGATCTTCGCGACCGTCGCCCTCGGCCTCAACGTCGTCGTCGGCCTCGCCGGCCTCCTCGACCTCGGCTACGTCGCCTTCCTCGGCGTCGGCGCCTACACCGCAGCCCTCGTGTCCGGAAGCGCATCCTCCGCCTTCCACGTGCACTTCCCCTTCTGGGCCGCAGTCCTCACCGGCGCCCTCGCCTCACTCGTCTTCGGCGTCATCATCGGCGCACCCACCCTGCGCCTGCGCGGCGACTACCTCGCCATCGTCACCCTCGGCTTCGGAGAAATCTTCCGCATCGCCATGGGCAACCTCGACGGCGTCTCCGGCCCCAAGATCACCAACGGGCCCAACGGCATCACCAACATCCCCGACCTCGAAATCTTCGGCTGGAACTTCGGGCAACCGCACACCGTCCTCGGCATCCAGCTCGGCGCCTACGCCAACTACTACATGCTGATGCTGCTCGCGATGGTCGTCGTGGTCGTCGTCTTCAGCCGCGCAGGCAGCAGCCGCATCGGCCGCGCCTGGGTCGCCATCCGCGAAGACGAGACCGCCGCCACCGCCATGGGCATCAACGGCTTCCGCGTCAAGCTCATCGCCTTCGCCCTCGGCGCCACCCTCGCCGGCCTCGCCGGCACCGTGCAGGCCCACGTCCAGCACACCGTGGTCCCCGAGATGTACCAGTTCGCCGGCCCCGTGCCCCCGAACTCCGCGTTCCTCCTCGCCGCCGTCATCCTCGGCGGCATGGGAACCATCCGCGGCCCCATCCTCGGCGCCGCACTCCTCTTCCTGATCCCGGCCAAGCTGTCCTTCCTCCAGGACTACCAGCTCCTCGGCTTCGGCATCGCCCTCATCATCCTGATGCGCTTCCGCCCCGAAGGCCTCATCGCCAACAAGCGCGCGCAGCTGGAGTACCACGACGACACCGCTGACCAGGCCCCCACGGACCTGGCCACCGCCAAGGCTGGTGCGTGAACACCATGACGACCACCACCGACACCACCACCGCCCCCGCCGCCACCCCGGCCGGCGAGACCGTCCTCGAAGCCCGCGGCGTCACCATGCGCTTCGGCGGCCTCACCGCCGTCCGCTCCGTCGACCTCCAGGTCAACGCAGGCGAAATCGTCGGCCTCATCGGCCCCAACGGCGCCGGCAAGACCACCTTCTTCAACTGCCTCACCGGGCTGTACATCCCCACCGAGGGAACCGTCAGCTACAAGGGCACCGTCCTGCCGCCCAAGCCCCACCTCGTCACCAAGGCCGGCATCGCCCGCACCTTCCAGAACATCCGGCTCTTCTCCAACATGACCGTCCTGGAGAACGTCCTCGTCGGACGCCACACCCGGACCAAGGAAGGCCTCTGGTCCGCGCTCCTGCGCGGCCCCGGCTTCAAGAAGGCCGAAGCCGCCAGCGAAGCCCGCGCCATGGAACTCCTGGAGTTCATCGGCCTGGAGCACAAGGCACAGCACCTCGCCAAGAACCTCCCCTACGGCGAGCAGCGCAAGCTCGAAATCGCCCGCGCCCTCGCCAGCGACCCCGGCCTCCTGCTCCTCGACGAGCCCACCGCCGGCATGAACCCGCAGGAAACCCGCGCTGCCGAAGAACTCATCTTCGCCATCCGCGACATGGGCATCGCCGTCCTCGTCATCGAGCACGACATGCGCTTCATCTTCAACCTCTGCGACCGCGTCGCCTGCCTCGTCCAGGGCGAGAAGCTCATCGAAGGCACCGCGGCCGAGGTCCAGGGCGACGAGCGCGTCATCGCCGCCTACCTCGGCGAGCCCTTCGAAGGCGACCCCGGCGCAGCCGAGGCCGCCGCCGTCGAAGCCGCCGAAGTGCACGCGGCAGCCGAGACCGAGGCTGAGGCTGAGGCTGAGACCGAAGCACCGGCCGAGACCGAGGCGAACGCCGAAGCCGAGGCCGACGCCGAAGCCGACACCGAGGCTGAGGCTGAGGCTGAGGCCGACACCGAGGCCGACGCTGAGGCCGAGGCCGACACCGAGGCTGAGGCTGAGGCCGACGCTGAGGCCGACGCACCGGCAGAAGCCGAAACTGCGGCCGACGCCGAAACCACGGCGGACGCCGCGGCCGACGCAGACAGCGCCACCGGCACCACCAGCACCACCAGCACGGACGGAGACCCCAAGTGACCGCACTGCTAGAGGTCAAGGACCTCAAGGTCGCCTACGGCAAGATCGAAGCCGTCAAGGGCATCTCCTTCGAAGTCAACCAGGGCGAAATCGTCTGCCTCGTCGGCACCAACGGCGCCGGCAAGACCACCACCCTGCGCACCCTCTCCGGCCTGCTCAAGCCCGCCGGCGGCACCATCACCTTCGACGGCAAGCCGCTCGCGCAGGTCCCCGCCCACAAGATCGTCTCCCTGGGCCTCGCCCACTCCCCCGAGGGACGCCACATCTTCCCCCGGCTGACGATCGCCGAGAACCTCCAGCTCGGCGCCTTCCTCCGCAGCGACAAGGAAGGCATCGAGAAGGACATCGAGCGCGCCTACGAGATGTTCCCCATCCTGGGCGAACGCCGCAAGCAGGCCGCCGGCACCCTCTCGGGCGGTGAGCAGCAGATGCTCGCCATGGGCCGGGCCCTCATGTCCCAGCCCAAGCTCCTCATGCTGGACGAGCCCTCCATGGGCCTCTCCCCGCTGATGATGCAGAAGATCATGGCGACCATCGCCGAGCTCAAGGCCACGGGCACCACCATCCTGCTCGTCGAGCAGAACGCCCAGGCCGCCCTCTCCCTGGCCGACCAGGCCCACGTGATGGAGATCGGCAAGATCGTGCTCTCCGGCTCCGGCCAGGAACTCCTCCACAACGAGGACGTCCGCAAGGCCTACCTCGGCGAGGACTGATCCCGTACAACGCCAGAGGCCCGCCACCGCAACCCGGTGGCGGGCCTCACGCGTACACGCACCCGCTACTTCGCGGCGTTCTTCTTCTCCTCCGCGTCCTCGATGACCGCCTCGGCAACCTGCTGCATCGACATGCGACGGTCCATCGACGTCTTCTGGATCCACCGGAACGCATTCGGCTCCGTCAGCCCGTACTGCGTCTGCAGAATGCTCTTCGCCCGGTCCACGAGCTTGCGCGTCTCCAGCCGCTGGGAGAGGTCAGCGACCTCCTTCTCCAGCGCCCGCAGCTCCGCGAACCGCGACACCGCCATCTCGATGGCCGGCACCACGTCGCTCTTGCTGAACGGCTTCACCAGGTACGCCATGGCACCGGCGTCCCGCGCCCGCTCGACGAGGTCGCGCTGCGAGAACGCCGTCAGCATGAGCACCGGCGCGATGGACTCCTCCGCGATCTTCTCGGCCGCGGAGATCCCGTCCAGGACCGGCATCTTCACATCGAGGATCACCAGGTCGGGGCGGTGCTCCCGGGCGAGCTCGACGGCGGTCTGCCCGTCGCCGGCCTCGCCGACGACGGAGTAGCCCTCCTCTTCGAGCATCTCTTTGAGGTCGAGACGGATGAGCGCCTCGTCCTCGGCGATGACGACGCGGGTCGTCAGCGGCGGAACGTGCGACTGGTCGGCGTCGGGCGTGGGCGTCGACTCGTGCTCGGCGGTCACGATGGCTCCTCGGTGCGGGGCATAACAAACTCCCCTGAGCCTACCTAGCTGCGGTAAGGTGGTCTCGCGTAGGGCTCGCTTGAGCCTTCGTTTCTTAGGCCCCAGTACTCCAACTGGTCAGAGAGGCCGCTCTCAAACAGCGGACAGTGTGGGTTCGAATCCCACCTGGGGCACTTTCGTTAGATTCCATGGTCACGCGATTTTCGCGTGACCATCACTCTTTCCGGCGAAGCGCATCAAAATGCGCCACATGAGCGAATGCTGCACGGCAGCGTCGGTCGCATGTACGACATGGCCACCCGCAGGCACGCGCTGGACCTGCTCGCCAACCCGGGCTCATCGAGCAATGCCGCGCGGCCATCACGGCCGTCCGCCCCGGCGACGAGGTCTACGTGCCGCAGCACCGAGGGAGTTCGTGCGGGGGCTGATCCACTCCGCGGGTGTCGGATCACCAACTGGACCGTGCGGAACGGCAAGCGGTACGAGTATCCGCGGTACTTAAGCCGTGTACGGACACGCTGACCGCCCTCGGGGTCCAGTGGACGGTCCTGGCCCGCGGCAGCGACCCCTTCAACGTGTCCACATCGGGCCGACGTACTAGCCACCTCAGCCGAGGACGGCGTCGACCTCGACTTCGACGAGCCAGTCGGGGTCGATGAAGCGGGAGACCTCGACGAAGGTGCAGGCCGGGCGGATGTCCGCGAAGCGCTCTCCGTGGGCGCGGGCGGCTTCCTCCCAGCTCGTGATGTCCGTGAGCATGATGCGGGTCCGTATGACGTCTTCCAACGAGGCTCCCGCCGCCTTCAGTGCGGCTTCCGCGATGTCCAGGCAGCGCGCGGTCTGGGCGTGGACGTCGCCGCGTCCCACGGTGGTTCCGTCGTCCCCGATGGGGGCGGTGCCGGCGACGGCGACGTGGGGGCCCTTGCGGACGGCCCGGGAGAATCCGATGCGGGGTTCGAGGGGTGAGCCGGAGCCGATGGTCTGGCGCGTGTGGTCCATGGCGGCATGATCCCAGAGCGGCCGCGTCGGGCGGGAGGGGCCCGACGCGGTGGCGTGCGCGTGCGCGGGTCAGCGTACGGGGTCGCCGATGTGGTGGACGCGGACCAGGTTGGTGGATCCGGTGACTCCGGGGGGCGAGCCGGCGGTGATGACGACGACGTCGCCGGGTACGCAGCGGCCGATGCGCAGGAGTTCTTCTTCGACTTGGGCGACCATGGCGTCGGTGGAGTCGACGTGGGGGCCGAGGAAGGTTTCGACGCCCCAGGTGAGGTTGAGTTGGGAGCGGGTGGCGGGGTCGGGGGTGAAGGCGAGGAGGGGGATGGGTGAGCGGTAGCGGGAGAGGCGGCGGACGGTGTCTCCGCTCTGGGTGAAGGCGACGAGGAATTTGGCGCCGAGGAAGTCGCCCATCTCGGCGGCTGCGCGGGCGACGGCTCCGCCTTGGGTGCGGGGCTTGCTGCGTTCGGTGAGGGGTGGGAGGCCCTTGGCGAGGATGTCTTCTTCGGCCGCTTCGACGATGCGGGACATCGTCTTGACGGTTTCGATGGGGTATTTGCCGACGCTGGTTTCGCCGCTGAGCATGACGGCGTCGGTGCCGTCGATGACTGCGTTGGCGACGTCAGAGGCTTCGGCGCGGGTGGGTCGGGAGTTGTCGATCATCGAGTCGAGCATCTGGGTGGCGACGATGACCGGCTTGGCGTTGCGCTTGGCGAGTTTGACGGCGCGCTTTTGGACGATGGGGACTTGTTCGAGGGGCATTTCGACGCCGAGGTCGCCGCGGGCGACCATGATGCCGTCGAAGGCGGCGACGATGTCGTCGATGTTTTCGACGGCTTGAGGCTTTTCGATCTTGGCGATGACGGGGAGGCGGCGGTCTTCTTCGTCCATGATGCGGTGGACGTCTTCGATGTCGCGGCCGCTGCGGACGAAGGACAGGGCGATGACGTCGGCGCCGGTGCGTAGGGCCCAGCGGAGGTCTTCGATGTCTTTTTCGGAGAGGGCGGGGACGGAGACGGCTACGCCGGGGAGGTTCAGGCCTTTGTGGTCGGAGACCATGCCGCCTTCGATGACGGTGGTGCGGACGCGGGGGCCGTCGACTGCGGTGACTTCGAGGGTGACGCGGCCGTCGTCGACGAGGATGCGTTCGCCGGTGGTGACGTCGGCGGCGAGGCCTTTGTAGGTGGTGCCGCAGGTGTGGCGGTCGCCTTGGACGTTTTCGACGGTGATGGTGAATTCGTCGCCGCGTTCAAGGAGTACGGGGCCTTCGACGAATCGGCCGAGGCGAATCTTCGGGCCTTGAAGGTCTGCGAGGATGCCGACGCTGCGGCCGGTTTCGTCGGCGGCTTTGCGTACGCGCTGGTAGCGGTCTTCGTGTTCGGCGTAGGTGCCGTGGCTGAGGTTGAGGCGGGCGATGTCCATTCCGGCTTCGACCAGGGCCTTGATCTGGTCGTATGAGTCGGTGGCGGGGCCCAGGGTACATACGATTTTTGCTCGGCGCATGGGGCGAGGGTATGCCCCTACCAGGCAGTAGGAAATTGGTTCCGGGTGTCCACTCAACAACCGTTGGGCAAAAGGTTGTTGACAATTGTTGAATGTGCATGGGGGTGCTCCGATGAGCACCCCCGGAGCACGTTCCGTGCGTGGTTTGGGTCAGGTCGCGGGGGTGAGGGGGCGCTCGTAGCGGATGCCGGGGCGGCCGTCGATGGTGGGGGTCGCGACCTGGGTGAATCCGTTGCGTGTCAGCACGGTCATGGAGGCGGGGTTGTCGAGGGTGGTGACTGCGGTGAGGCGGGTGAGGCCGTACGCGGTCGTGGCCAGGCGGCAGATTTCTGCGACGACGGCGGTGGCGAGGCCGCGGCCGGCGGCGCGTTCGCCGATGCGGTAGCCGAGTTCGGCGCTGCCGTCTTCGATGTCGAGGAGGTTGACGCGGCCCGCCACTGCTCCCTCGTGGGTGATGACGAGGTGGAACCGGGAGAGGCCGGTGTCCTGTTCGGCGAGCAGGGCGTGGTGGCGGGTGGTGAATTCGGTGAAGTAGGCGTCGCCGCGGTCGGGGATGGCGCGTGCGAAGTAGGCCCGGTTCTCCTGTTCGAAGGCGAGGAGGGCGGGGGCGTGGTCGGCGCGGAGGGGCTCCAGGTTCCAGGTGCCCGGCTGGTCGGCGGGGGCGTTCACAGCTGGGGAGGGGTCATGGTGAAGCGGGCATTGACCTGGGCGTGGACGATTTGGCGTTGGGGTTCGAGGTCGAGGGGCGGGGCTGCGGTTTCGTCGGTGGTGCTGAAGGCCATGGTGCGCATGCCGGTGCCGGGGGCTGCGGTTTGGTAGGGGAGGGTGTTTTCGGCGCCGAGGTCGGCGAGTTCGACGAGGGCGGCGAGGTTGGCACCGAGGGCGGTGGCGTATTCGCGGGCGCGTTGGACGGCTTCGAGTACGGCTTGGCGGCGGGCTTCCCCGTGGGCGGGTGAGGTGGGGCGCAGTGCCCACCAGGGGCCGTCGATGCTGGTGAGTTCGAGGTCGGCGAGGCGGGTGGTGAGTTCGCCGAGGGCGGTGAAGTCGGCGAGTTCGGCGGTGATGTGGACGCGGCCGTGGTAGGCGCGGATGCGTTCGGCGCGGCCGTGGCGGGTGAGTTCGGGGTTGATGGAGAAGGCGCCGGTTTCAAGTTTTTCGATTTCGTCGCCGTAGCTCTTGATGAGGTCGAGGACGGTGTTGTTGCGGCGGGTGAGGTCTTCGAGTGCGGTGCGTCGGTCGGTGCCGCGGGCGGTGACGGTGATGCCGATGCGGGCGATTTCGGGGTCGACTTCGAGGTGGGCTTCGCCGCGGACGGCTACGCGGGGCACTTCGGGGGTTCCGTAGGGCTGGTGTGCGGGGTCTTGGGTCATGGTTTCACTGTCGCACTGTCGTGTGGGTGGGCCGGTGGTCATCGGATCGAAACCTGGTGGGGGTGTTGTCGGTTGCGGCCCATCGGCCAGAATCTACGCGCGTTGTTAACGTGCGTTGTTCACGCCTCACAAGGGGAGATGGCATGGCGTTCGACCGTAGGACGTTTCTGGGCACTTCGGCCGCTACGGGTGCGGCTGTCGCGCTGACGGGGGCCACGAGCTCTCCGGCTGCTGCGGCCGGGGAGGTTTCGGGTGCTGCTGGGGAGGCGGCGGGGAGGTCGCGGACGTACTCGTTCACGGTGATGGGCACGACCGATCTGCACGGGAACGTCTTCAACTGGGACTACTTCACGGACAAGGAGTTCGACGACAAGGCGCACAACGATGTCGGTCTGGCGAAGATCTCGACGCTGGTGAACCAGGTGCGGGCGGAGAAGGGGCGTTGCAACACCCTGATGATCGATGCGGGTGACACGATCCAGGGGACGCAGCTGTCGTACTACTACGCGAAGGTGGATCCGATCACCGCGCGGCGGGGTCCGGTGCACCCGATGGCGCAGGCGATGAACGCGATCGGGTACGACGCGGCGGCGCTGGGGAACCACGAGTTCAATTACGGCATTCCGGTGTTGCGCAAGTTCGAGGAGCAGTGTGATTTTCCGCTGCTGGGGGCGAATGCGCTGGATGCGAAGACGTTGCGGCCGGCGTTCGCGCCGTACAGCATGCACCGGTTGCGGACGCCGCACGGGCGGGATGTGAAGGTGGCGGTGCTGGGGTTGACGAACCCGGGGATCGCGATCTGGGACAAGGCGAACGTGCAGGGGAAGATGACGTTCCCGGGGCTGGAGGAGCAGGCGGCGAAGTACGTGCCGAAGCTGCGGTCGATGGGTGCGGACGTGGTGATCGTGTCGGCGCATTCGGGTTCGAGTGGTACGTCGTCGTACGGGGACCAGTTGCCGTACATCGAGAACGCGGCGGCGTTGGTGGCGGAGCAGGTGCCCGGGATCGACGCGATCTTGGTGGGGCATGCGCACACGGAGATCCCGGAGTACCGGGTGAAGAACAAGGCGACGGGCAAGGACGTGGTGCTGTCGGAGCCGTTGAAGTGGGGTCAGCGTCTGACGCTGTTCGACTTCGAGTTGTCGTGGTCGAAGGGCTGCTGGTCGGTGGCGAAGGTGTCGGCGAAGGTGCTGAACTCGAACACGGCGGTCGAGGACCCGAAGATCGTGCGGCTGCTGTCGGACGAGCACGCGAAGGTCGTGGCGTACGTCAATCAGGTGATCGGTACGTCGACGCAGGCGATGTCGTCGGCGGAGGGGCCGGTCAAGGACGTCGCGATCATCGATCTGATCAGTCATGTTCAGGTGGAGACGGTGAAGGCGGCGCTGGCGGGCGGGGAGTACGCGGCGCTACCGGTGCTGTCGCAGGCGTCGTGTTTCTCGCGGACGGCGGCGATTCCGGCGGGTCAGGTGACGATCAAGGATGCGGCGGGGCTGTATCCGTTCGAGAACACCCTTGAGGCGCGGGTGCTGACGGGTGCGCAGCTGAAGGATTATTTGGAGTTCTCGGCGCGGTATTACGTGCGGACGGCTCCGGGTGAGGTGGTGGATCCGGCGAAGGTCACGAATGCGGAGGCGACGCCGGACTACAACTATGACGCGGTGTACGGGCTGGCGTACGACATCGACATCGCGCAGCCGGCGGGGTCGCGGATCGTGAACCTGTCGTTCGGTGGGCGGCCGGTCGATCCGGCGGCGCGGTTCGTGTTGGCGGTGAACAACTACCGGGCGTCGGGTGGTGGGAACTTCCCGCACGTGCCGCAGGCGAAGCAGGTGTGGGCGAATTCGGAGGAGATCCGTAACACGATCATCCAGTGGGTGAAGGCGAAGGGGACGATCGATCCGGCGCAGTTCGCGTCGGTGGAGTGGCGGCTGACTCGGGCCGGGGTGCCGGTGTTCTAGTCGGTTTCGTTCTGGTGGGTGGCCGGGTCCTGTTGTGGCAGGGCCCGGCCGCCGTGCGTTCGGGGGTGGCGTGGGGCGTGTGGTTGATCGGGGGCCTCAGGGGTGGTCGACGAGGGGGCGGAGTTCGACGGTGGGGGTGGGGCGGGTGTGTTCGCGTTGTTCGAGGCCGAAGGTGGTGAAGGCGGTGCGGGTGGGTTGGGGGTAGGGCTCTTTGCCGGTGAGGACGTTGAGGATGGCGGCGCTGCGCCAGGCGGCGAGGCCGAGGTCGGGGGCTCCGACGCCGTGGGTGTGGCGTTCGCCGTTTTGGACGAAGATGCTGCCGGTGACGGAGGGGTCGAGGATCATGCGGTGGTTTTCGTCGATGCGGGGGCGGTCGGAGGAGTCTTTGCGCAGGTAGGGGTCGAGGCCTGCGAGGAGGTTGGTGAGCGGGCGTTCTTTGTAGCCGGTGGCGAGGACGACGGCGTCGGTGGTGAGGCGGGAGCGGGTGCCTTGCTGGATGTGTTCGAGGTGGAGTTCGACTTTGGTGGTGGCGACGCGGCCGGCCGTGCGGACGCTGACTCCGGGGGTGAGGACGGCGTCGGGCCAGCCTCCGTGGAGGGTGCGGCGGTAGAGCTCGTCGTGGATGGCGGTGATGGTGGCGGCGTCGATGCCTTTGTGGAGTTGCCATTGGGCGGGGACGAGTTGGTCGCGTACGGGTTCGGGGAGGGCGTGGAAGTAGCGGGTGTAGTCGGGGGTGAAGTGTTCGAGGCCGAGTTTTGAGTACTCCATGGGGGCGAAGGAGGGGGTGCGGGCGAGCCAGGTGAGGCGTTCGCGGCCAGCGGGGCGAGAGCGGAGGAGGTCGAGGAAGACTTCGGCTCCGGATTGGCCCGATCCGATGACGGTGACGTGGTCGGCGCCGAGGATGCGTTGGCGGTTGTCGAGGTAGTCGGAGGAGTGGATGACGGGGACGGTGGGGGCGTCGGCGAGGGGGCGCAGGGGTTCGGGTACGTAGGGGGCGGTGCCGATGCCGAGGGCGAGGTTGCGGGTGTGGACGCGGCCGAGGGCTTCGGCTTCGCCGTCGGTGTCGAGTTGGGTGTAGTCGACTTCGAAGAGGTCGCGTTCGGGGTTCCAGCGGACGGCGTCGACCTGGTGGCCGAAGTGGAGTCCGGGGAGGCGGCCGGCTACCCAGCGGCAGTAGGCGTCGTATTCGGCGCGGTGGGTGTGGAACTGCTCGGCGAAGTAGAAGGGGAAGAGCCGTTCTTTGTGCTTGAGGTAGTTGAGGAAGGTCCAGGGGCTGGTGGGGTCGGCGAGGGTGACGAGGTCGGCGAGGAAGGGGACTTGGAGGGTGGTCCCGTCGATGAGGAGTCCGGGGTGCCAGCGGAAGTCGTGGCGTTGGTCGTAGAAGGCGGTGGCGAGTTCTTCTGCTCCTTGGTGGGGGAGGCCGTGGGCGAGGGCGGCGAGGGACAGGTTGAAGGGGCCGATGCCGATTCCGACGAGGTCGTGGGGTGCATCGAGCTGGGCGGTCATCGGTTGGTGCTGCCTTCCAGGAGGGTGATGAGGGTGTCCAGGTCCCGCGCGGTGGTGTGGGGGTTGAGCAGGGTGGCTTTGAGCCAGAGGCGGCCGTCGGCGGTGGCGCGGCCGAGTACGGCGTGACCGCCCAGGAGGAGGGTGCGGCGCAGGGCGGCGAGGTGGGTGTCGTCGGTGTGGGTGGGGCGGAAGAGGACGGTGCTGATGGTGGGTGGTGCGTGGAGTTCGAAGCGGGGGTGTGCGTCGAGGAGGCGGGCGAGGTGGTGGGCGAGTTCGCAGGTGCGGTCGATGAGGCGGGCGAGGCCGTCGCGGCCGAGTGAGCGCAGCGTGGTGGCGATTTTGAGGGCGTCGGGGCGGCGGGTGGTGCGCAGGGAGCGGCCGAGGAGGTCGGGGAGGCCTGCTTCGGTGTCGTCGGTGGCGTTGAGGTAGTCGGCTTGGTGGGCGAGGGGTGCGAGGAGGGCGGTGTCGGGGACGGCGAGGAGGCCTGCGGCGACGGGTTGCCAGCCGAGTTTGTGGAGGTCGAGGGTGAGGGAGCGGGCGCGGGCGAGGCCTTGGACGCGGGGGCGGTGGCGGGGGCTGAGGGCGAGGAGGCCGCCGTAGGCGGCGTCGATGTGGAGGTCGGCGCCGTGGTGGTCGCACAGGTCGGCGATGGGTTCGAGCGGGTCGATGAGGCCGGCGTCGGTGGTGCCGGCGGTGGCGGTGACGAGGACGGGCCCGCGGGCGGCGGCGAGGGCTTCGGCGAGGTGGGTGGGGTCGAGGATGCCGGCGGGGGTGGGCAGGGAGGTGGTGGGGGGTAGGCCGAGGAGCCAGGCGGCGCGGGGGACGGAGTGGTGGGCGTTGGCTCCGTGAAGGACGGTGAGGCCTGGTCCGTGGCGTTCGCGGGCGAGGAGCAGGGCGAGTTGGTTGGCTTCGGTGCCGCCGGTGGTGACGAGGGCGTCGGGGGTGGGGGTGTCGTAGAACTCGGCGGCGAGGGTGCGGGTGAGGAGGGCTTCGATCGCGGAGGCGGCGGGGGCCTGGTCCCAGGAGTCGAGGGAGGGGTTGAGGGCGGCGGCGGCGAGGTCGGCGGCTGCTGCGACGGCGAGGGGCGGGCCGTGGAGGTGGGCGGCGCACAGGGGGTCGGCGGGGTCGGCGGCGCCTGCGGTGAGGGTGTGGACGAGGGTGCGCAGGGCTTCGTGGTCGCCGGTTCCGTGGTCGGGGAGTACGTCGCCGAGGGCTGCGGTGACGCGGGCGGTGACGGTGTCGGGGCCGCCTGCGGGGAGGGGGCCGCCGCGGTCGCGGGCTCCGGTGTGCAGGGCGTCGAGGACGGTGTTCAGCAGGGGGCGCAGGGCGGTGGCGCCGGCGTGGCCGCCGGCGAGCGGGGGCAGGGGGGTGGGGGGCCGGGCGGGGCTGTCATGCGGTGTCCTCACGGGAACGGGTCTGCGGCAGGGGGCCGGCCCTGTCGTGGGGTGCCTGACGGCGGGCGCTGCTGCGGTGACAGCCTGGTGGCCCGACCGGTACAACGATCCGACCCGAATGGGGTAACCGCCGGGGTTCGTCCCGCCGTCCGCGCCCCTGCGGTTCCGCGGGCTACGGGGACGGGGCGCCGGGGCCGGGGCGGGGGGACGCGCGCCGGAGACGGGGCGTGGGGACGCGCGTCGGAGACGGGGCCGGCCGCCGCTCCGGCCCGGTGGGGGGCGGGTGCGGCGGCCGGGGGGTGCGGGTCGCGTCGGGGTGTCAGGAGGCGCGGACGCGCAGGGCGCGGGCGAGGTCGTCGAGGTGGTCGGCGAGCTTGCGGCGCAGGCCGGGGACGACGGCGGGGTCGGCGAGGGCGGTGTGGCCGGCCTGGAGGTTGTCTTCGTCGACGGCGTGGCCGGGGAAGGCGTAGCGGCCCGCGGCTTCGGCGATGGCGGGGCCGCGGCGGGCGCCGAGGGCGACGGCTTCGGCGTAGTAGCGCGGTACGTAGTCGCGTACGAGGTCGGCCTGTTCGGGTTGCCAGAAGCCCTGGGCGGTGGCGTTGAAGAGGTAGTTGGAGAGCGAGTCGTCGTGGAAGAGGCGCTCCCAGGCGGCGGCCTTGGCTTCGGCGGTGGGGAGTGCGGCGCGGCAGCGGGCGGCGCCTTCCTCGCCGGTGGCGCTGGGGTCGGCGGCGAGGGCGGCGTCGATCTCGCGTTGCCCGACGGCGCCGAGGACGCTGAGCCGGCCGAGGATGCGCCAGCGCAGTTCGGGGTCGAGTTCGGGTCCGCCGGGGACGGTGTCGTCGTCGAGCCAGGCGGTGAGGGTGTCGGGTTGGGTGGCGGCGTCGACGAGGGTGCGTACGGCGGCGAGCCGCAGGCCGGGGTCGGAGCCGTCTTCGGTGCGGCGCAGCAGGGCGCGGCCGATGGCGGTGAGGGTGGCGAGGGCTTCGGTGCGGTGTTCGGGGGTGAGGTAGCGGTCGGCGACGTGGTGGCGGGCGAAGGCGAGGACGCCTTGGACGATGGCCAGGTCGGCTTCGGCGGGCAGGTGTGCGGCGGCGGTGGCCAGGTAGGCGGCGGGTTCGAGTTCGCCGTCGCGGACCATGTCGCGCAGGGCGTTCCAGATGACGGCCCGGGTGAGGGGGTCGGGGACGGCGCAGAGGTCGCGCAGGACGGTGTTGACGGAGGTGTCGTCGAGGCGGACCTTGGCGTAGCCGAGGTCGCCGTCGTTGAGGACGAGGAGGGCGGGGCGGGGGCCGCTGACGGAGACGATCTCGTCGGAGGGGACGTCGAGGGTGAGGAGTTCGCGGGGTTCGAGTGTGCTTTCGGGGTCGCGGTCGTAGAGGCCGACGGCGATGTGGTGGGGGCGGCTGCCCCTGTGGTCGACGGTGAGGGTCCAGCCGCCGTGGCTCTCCTCGATGCGGGGGGTGAGGGTGTCGATGCCGGTGGTGCGCAGCCAGCTGTCGGCCCAGGCGTGGACGTCGCGGTCGGTGTGGGCGGCGAGGGAGTCGACGAAGTCGGCGAGTGAGGCGTTGGCGAACTTGTGGCGGGTGAAGTGGGTGTTGATGCCGGCGAGGAAGTCCTTTTCGCCGAGCCAGGCGACGAGTTGGCGCAGGGCGGAGGCGCCCTTGGCGTAGGAGATGCCGTCGAAGTTGAGGAGGGCGCTCGCGGTGTCGGGTACGGCTTCGGGGTCGGGGGCGACGGGGTGGGTGGAGGGGCGCTGGTCGGCGTCGTAGCCCCAGGCCTTGCGGGAGGTGCCGAATTCGGTCCAGGTGCCGGTGAAGCGGGTGGCTTCGGTGAGGGTCTGGTAGCCCATGTACTCGGCGAAGGACTCGTTGAGCCAGATGTCGTCCCACCAGCGCAGGGTGACGAGGTCGCCGAACCACATGTGGGCCATCTCGTGGGCGATGGTCACGGCGCGGCTCTGGCGTTCGGTGTCGGTGACGGCGGAGCGGAAGACGTATTCGTCGCGGAAGGTGACCAGGCCGGGGTTCTCCATGGCTCCGGCGTTGAATTCGGGGACGAAGGCCTGGTCGTAGGAGTCGAAGGGGTAGGGCTCGGAGAACTTCTGGTGGTAGCGGTCGTAGCAGTCGGTGGTGATGGAGAGGATTTCCTCGGCGTCGGCGTCGAGGTGGGGGGCGAGGGAGCGGCGGCAGTGGATGCCGAAGGGCAGTCCGGCGTGCTCGGTGCGGATGCTGTGCCAGGGGCCGGCGGCGACGGCGGCGAGGTAGGTGGAGATGACGGGGGTGGGGGCGGACTGCCAGATGCCGGCGCCGTCGGTGTCCCGGTCCCCGGTGCGTTCGGTGATGCCGTTGGCGAGGACGGTCCACTGGGCGGGGGCGGTGACGGTGAATGCGAAGACGGCCTTGAGGTCGGGCTGGTCGAAGGCCGGGAAGACGCGCTGGACGTCGTCCATGAACATCTGGGTGTAGACGTACGTCTCGCCGTCCGCGGGGTCGGTGAAGCGGTGGAGGCCTTCGCCGGTGCGGGAGTAGCGCATGCGGGTGGCGATGCGCAGTTCGTGGGGGCCTTCGCCGAGGCCGGTGAGGGGGAGGCGGTTGTCGGCGAGGGTGGTGGGGTCGAGGGGGGTGCCGTCGAGTTCGGCCGAGTGCAGTGCGTCCGGTTTCAGCTCCACGAAGGTGTCCGCGGCGGCGCGGGCGGTGAACCGGATGACGGCGGTGGATTCGAAGGTGTCGTCGCCGTTGGTGAGGTCGAGGGTGACGGCGTAGTGGTGGACGTCGAGGAGCCGGGCTCGGAGTTGCGCTTCGTTGCGCGTCAGTGCGGACATGGGGCCCATGCTGCCCGACGGGCGGGCCCCGGCAGTCTGCTCCCCGCGCCTACTCTTCGCCCGCGGCGATCGTCTCGTGGTGGCGGATGACCTCGGCGATGATGAAGTTGAGGAGTTTCTCGGCGAACGCGGGGTCGAGTTTGGCGTTTTCGGCGAGCTGGCGGAGCCGGGCGATCTGGCTGGCCTCGCGGGTCGGGTCGGCGGGGGGCAGCTGGTGCTTGGCCTTGAGGTGGCCGACCTGCTGGGTGCACTTGAAGCGTTCGGCGAGCATGTGGACCACGGCCGCGTCGATGTTGTCGATGCTGTCGCGCAGGCGGGCCAGCTCGGCGGTGACGGTCTCGTCGATGGCTGCGGTGTCCGGGCCCGCGTCCTTCGCCGTGCCCTTGCCGGTGCCGTTGTCGAGGTCGCTGATGTTCATGGTTCCCGAGAATACGTGGCGGCGGCCGTGGATTCCTCTGGCAGTCGGCCTGTGAGACGACGCCGCGCGGTCGCCCCTTCGCCGGCCGGCGGGGGCCGGGCCGTCCGTCGGCGGCGTCCGGCGGTGCTGCGGGCCGTCGCACCGGGCTGAACGGGGCTGCGGGCCGGGCTGCGAGCCGGGTTGCAGCGGGAGGACCGAGAAGGAGAGCGTGAACCGGCCGGGGTCGGTGTCGCGGACGGGGACGGGGACGGCCGTGCAGCCGAGGCCGAGACGCGGGCCGAGGACAGCGGCGGTGCGGGCGGGGCGCGGAGCAGGACCTGGGAGAGGAGGACGAGGAGGGCGATGGCTTCGCCGCCGCCCCAGACGATGAGGGGGTGGTTGCCGAAGATGAGCAGGAGGGTGACGGTCCAGGTGACGGCGGCGGCGAACCCGGCGCGGGTCAGGAGGGGGACGGTGGGCCAGGGCGCGGCGCTGAGGCGGACGAGGGTGCCGGAGATCCATACGGCGGCGTGCGGAGGCTGGGCTGGCGGGCGAGGACGACGCCCTCGAAGGTGACGAGTGCGAGCAGGACGAGGGAGAGGGTGAGGCGGATCGCGTCGGCGGCGTGGGGGTGGCGCCGGGCCCATGTCGCGAGGGGGCTCACGGCGGGGTGGTGGCCGGGCCGGATTCCCAGGCCCAGGCGGCGATTTCCACGCGGCCCCGGGCTACGAGTTCGGTTTGGACGTTGGCCAGGTGGGTTTTGACCGTGGACAGGGAGACGTAGGGCTCGACGGCGATCTCGGCGTTGGTGCCGCCCCGGGCGACGCAGCGGACGACGTCTTGTTCGCGTTCGGTCAGGGGGTCCGTGGGGCGGCGGGCCGCCTGGGTGATGGTGGCCCGGGGGGCCATTTCGCGCAGCAGTCGTACGGTGATGGCGGGTGAGACGAGGGAGTCGCCGGCGGCTGCCGCGCGGACGGCCTCAACCAGCATCGCGGGGCTGGCGTCTTTGAGGAGGAAGCCGGATGCTCCTCCGTGGAGCGCGGCGTGGACGTACTCGTCGAGGTCGAAGGTGGTGACGATCACGATCGCCATGTGTTGCCGGCCCCACTGTCGCCCGCTGTTCGTGCCTTCCCATGGGACCGGCGGGCGCGCCGGCCCGCAACCGGGCGGGGCCGGGGCTCGGGTGCTGCGGCCGTGTGCCGGTCCGGCCGACGTTACGCGGGTACGGGGTGCGGTGCTTCGTCCTTCCGGCCCCGGTGCAATGGGCCGGAAGGACGAGGCGGGGGGCTCAGAGGCCGGCCGCGGCCGCCTTGATCGCGGAGGCGAAGGTGGAGACCTCGGAGTAGACGCCGGGGTAGCCGGGGCGGGCGCAGCCTTCTCCCCAGCTGACTATGCCGACCTGGATCCAGGCGTTGTTGTTGTCGCGGCGGAACATCGGGCCGCCGGAGTCGCCCTGGCAGGTGTCGACTCCGCCCTGGTCGAAGCCGGCGCAGATTTCGTCACTGGGGACGAGGGAGCTGCCGTACGCGCTCTGGCAGGCGGCGTCGGAGACGAAGGGGACGGTGGCCTTGAGGAGGTAGCGCTGCTGGCCGCCGCCTTCGCGGGCGGCGCCCCAGCCGGCGACGGTGAAGGTGCCGTTGTCGAAGGCCTTGGTGTCGGCGATCTTGAGGGTGGGCAGGTTGATGGGTTTGGCCAGTTTGATGAGGGCCCAGTCCTTGCCCTGGCCGTTGTAGCCGGGGGCCTGGAGCACCTTGGTGGACTTGACCTTGATGGCGCTGGAGCTGTTGAGGTCGACGACTCCGGCGGTGGCGGTGATGGAGGTGTTGTTGCCGGAGCCGTTCACGCAGTGGGCTGCGGTGAGGACGATCTGCTGGGTGTAGAGGGCGCCGCCGCAGCCCATGGAGAGGCGGACCATGAAGGGGAACTCGCCCTGGGCTGCGCGGGTGCCGCCGACGACGGGGGCCTGGGAGGCGTTCGCGGCGCCGGGCTGGAGGCTGACGGCGGCGAGGGCCACGGCGCCGACGGCGAGGGTGCGCTTGATGAGTGCGGCAAGAGTGGACACGGTCGACACACTGCCTTTCGTGGGGGGTTGGGCCGTGCGCGTCATCGGGTGAATGACACGTACATGTCACACCCGTGTCTTGCCGGGCATCAAGGACGCCTTTTCGGACAAGGTGCGGCGCGGAGGGCGGCATGACGCGAAACGGCAGGCGCAACGACCCGATCGAGCACGGATTTCCGCACCTCGACACCGTCCGCGCCGCCATCACCGCACTGTTCCGGCGGCTCTCGTACGAGGGGATCCGCACCTATGGCACGAGCCTCCCGCCCGCCGACGCCGCCTTCTCCCCCACCGACGACCTCCACCTCGGCGCCCACCGCGTGGCCTCCACCGTCGTCCGCGCCCTGCGGCTGCCCGACGCCCGGATGGTGGTCTGCTTCCGGCCGATGGAACAGGCCGCCACCGTGGAACTGACCGCGGGTCCGGAGTACTTCATCGAGGTCAACGACCGCTTCCGCACCCACCGCCGCGATCTGGCGGCCGCCCTGGCGCACGAGGTCACCCACGTCCTGCTGCACCGGCTGGACCTGCGCTTCCCCACCACCGCCGACAACGAAATCCTCACCGACACCACCGCCGCCTTCCTCGGGACCGGCTGGCTGCTCCTCGACGCGTACCGCGAGGACGAGCTCACCCACCAGAAGCTCGGTTACCTCACCCCCGAGGAGTTCGGCTACGTCCTCGCCCGGCGCGCCCTCCTGCTCGGCGAGGACCCGTCGACCTGGTTCACCAGCCCCCAGGCGTACGAGGCGTACGTGCGCGGCCGCGCGCTCGCCGAACGGGAGCTGCACCGGGCCCCCCTGGCGGCCGCGGACCGTGCGCAGCGGCGCCGCTACGCCCGGGACCGGCGGGCGGGCACTGCCGGGCCGGGGGCCTCGTACCGCTTCGAACAGCAGCCCGGCGGGGCGCGGGTGAGCTTCCCGTGCCCGGTGTGCGGGCAGCGGCTGCGGCTGCCGGTGCGCGGCCCGGTGCGCGCCCGCTGCGGACTGTGCCGAACGGTGCTGGACTGCGACACCTGACCGACACCTGACCGACACCCGACCCACATCGGCCGGCGCCGGAGCCCGGGCAGAACATGTTGGGTGACTGCGGTTCGGCGCGTGGGAGGAGTGGGTAGTGATACTTCATCGCACGACTGCAGGACCCGGTCCCGACCTCCCGCCAGGGGGCCGGGGCCGTTTGCGTGTGCCGGTCACACCGGCGCGAGTTCGGCGTCGGAGGGCTCCGGCCGGGGGGACACCGCAGCGCGCGGCAGGGCCAGGCAGAGCACGGCGCTGAGCAGGAATCCGGCGCTCACCCAGGGCATCGCGGTGGTCAGCGCATGTGTGGGATCGCCGTCGGCGAGGGCGCCGAAGAAGACGCTGCCGATGAGGGCCGCGCCCAGGGCGCCGCCGAACTGCTGGGCGGTGGAGAAGATCCCGGAGGCTCCGCCCGCGATGTCGGCGGGGACCGCGGACAGGACGACGTTCACGAGCGGTACGACCAGGAAGCCCAGGCCGGCGCCCGCGACGAGCAGGCCGGGGACGAGCGGCCAGGCGCCGGCGTGCGCGGCGGCCGAGGCGGTGGACGCGCCGGTGGACGCGGCGACGGCGTACCAGATCCCGGCGAAGCCGCCCGCCATGAGCAGCGCGCCGGCGGCGAGCACGAGACGGCCGAAGCGGACGGCGAGGGCATCGGCGGCGGGGGCGGTCAGGAAGCTGCCGACGGAGAAGGCGATGGTGAGCACGCCGGCCTGCATCGGGGTGTAGCCCTGGCTGCCCTGGAGCCAGATCGCGAAGATCAAGAAGAAGCCCTGCATGCCGACGGAGAACAGCAGCTGGACGGCGAGGCCCACGGAGAAGGCGGGCATCCGGAAGGCGCGGGCCGGGAGCAGCGGGACGGTCGTCCCGCGGCGGCGGCCTTCGAGGACGCCGAGGCCGGTGACGGCGAGGACTCCGGCGGCCAGGCACAGCCAGCCCCACAGCGGCCAGCCGTTGGCCTCGCCCTGGACGAGCGGCAGCACGATGGCGATCAGGGCCGCGGCGAGGACGAGGCTGCCGGCGAGGTCCGGGCGGCCGGCGCCGCGCTCGCGGGTGGTGGGGACCAGCACGGCGCCGGCCAGGCAGGCGGCGAGGGCGATCGGCACGTTGACGAGGAAGACGGACCGCCAGCCCCAGCCGAACAGGTCGGCGTCGGTGAGCAGGCCGCCGAGCAGCAGCCCGACGGCGGAGGCGAATCCGGCGACGGCCCCGTACATGCCGAAGGCTGCGCCGCGCTCCTTGCCCTGGAACAGGGTGCGGAACGAACCGAGCACCTGGGGCATCAGCAGGGCGGCCATGACGCCCTGCACGGCGCGGGCGGTGATCAGCTGGGTGGGGCTCTGGGCGATGCCGCAGCCGATGCTCGCGAGGCCGAAGCCGGCGGTCCCGGCGAGGAAGAGGACCTTGCGGCCGTACCGGTCGCCGAGGTGCCCGGAGACGATCAGGGTGGCGGCGAAGCCGAGGAGGTAGGCGGAGACGAGCCACTGCAGGGCGCTCTGCGAGGCGTGCAGGTCCCGGCCGATGGAGGGGATGGCGACGTTGACGATGGTCACGTCGAGCAGGTCCATGAGCGCGGCGGCCATCATGACGCCGGCGGCGGCCCAGCGGCGTGGATAGGGCGGCGGGGGCACGGGGGCGGGAGCGGGCGGGGGCTCGGGCACGGTCATGGTGGACCTCCAAAGTCTTTCGTTCGGACGAACGAAAGACTGACATCGACGACCGTGTGATCGCAAGCCTTTCGTTCGTCCGAACTAAATACTTGCTACGGTGGATGCCATGAGCGACGAGACGGACCCCCGCCGGGAAGCGGTACTGGCCGAGCTGAACCGCACAGGCCGCGAGACGAGCGCGGCGACCGTGGTGTTCCACGAGGCGGCGGCCGCGAAGCAGGGGCTCAGTGCGATCGAGACGAAGACCCTCGACCTACTCCAGCGGCGCGGCCCCCTGACGGCGAAGGAGCTCTCGCAGTACTCGGGGCTGGCCCCGGCCTCCGTGACGGGCCTGGTCGACCGGCTGGAACGCAAGGGCTGCGTCCGCCGGGTCAAGCACCCGACGGACAAGCGCCGGGTGCTGGTGGAGGCGCTGCCGGAGCGGCTGACGGAGATCCGGCCGGTGTTCGAGGACTGGGCGCGCGAGGTGGCGGAGCTGTGCGACGAGTTCACGACGGCGGAACTGGAAACGGTGATCCGCTTCCTCCAGGGCTCCAACGCCCGCCAACTGCGCGCGGCGGCCCGGCTGACCGGGTCCTGATCCGGGGCGTCGGAGTCCCGGTCCGGGCCGCTTCGTCGCCACCGGTCGCCGCCCGGCGCGGCCGGTCGCAGGGTTCGGCTACCAGTCGCAGGGCGCGGACAGGTCCTCTACGGAGTCGGCCAGTTCGGCGGGCCGGCCGGGCCAGCCGGACCGGTGCCAGTGCGCGATGCGCCAGGCCAGCCGGCGCGGCCACACCGGTGTCCGCGGCAGGTCCGCGACGGGCACCCACACCGGGATGCCGCCGTAGGTGTCCAGGGTTTCGGGCGGGCCGAGTTCGCCCCGGGCGTCGAGCGTGAAGTAGTGCTCGCGGCGGCCGTCCTTCCAGACCCGGGCGACTTCCGCGCGGACGGCGCCGGCCAGGCCGGACTCCTCGCGCAGCTCCCGTACGACGGCGCCCTGCGGGGTTTCGCCGGCCTCGACACCGCCGCCCGGGATTTCGTAGTACGCCTCGTCGGTGAAGTGGATGAGCAGGATCCGCCCGTCGCGGATGACGATCGCGCCGGCGCGGACCCGGACGGGGGTGCGGGCCGCGGGGTCCTCGAACGCCACGTGCGGGGGCGGGTCGCCCCGGGTCCAGCCGCGCAGGACGACCTCGGCGGAGCCGACGGGACGGATCCGGGCGTGCAGGGCCTCGGCCAGGGGCAGGGCGGTGGTCGCGCCGTCCGAGCCGGCTTCCGGCAGGGTGTAGCAGACCCCGCCCCCGTCCTCGGCCGCCGTCAGGTGCAGCCCGTCCGCCTCGATCCGCACGCCGAGGGTGCGGGGCACGCCGAGGGTGCGGGGGTCGCTGTCCACCGACCGAGCGTACGCACACCCCCGCCGCCCCGGCCAGGCCCGCGCGCCCGCTCCCGCGCCGACCGAACGGCCTGGTCCGGCCCGGGCAGGCGGGGCTGCCGGGACGGGAGCGGGCGCCACGGCCGGGGCGGCCCCGGCCGCTCGGCTACTCGGCTCCGTAGACCGGGTGCGGGGGTTCGGATTCAGCGAGGAGTTTGAGGGCCGCCTCGCCCGCCCCGGTCGGGGTCCAGCGTGCTCCGCGGTCCGCCGTCGGGCCCGGACGCCAACCCTCCATCACCGTGATCCGGCCGCCCTCCGCCTCGAAGACCCGGCCCGTGACCCCCGCCGAGGCGTCCGAGCCCAGCCACACCACCAGCGGGGACACGTTCTCCGGGGCCATCGCGTCGAAGGCGCCCTCCCCCGGCTCCGCCATCGTCTCCGCGAACGTCTGCTCCGTCATCCGCGTCCGGGCCGCCGGGGCGATCGCGTTGACCTGGACCCCGTACCGGCCCATCTCCGCCGCCGCGACCAGCGTCATGCCGAGGATGCCGGCCTTGGCCGCGCTGTAGTTGCCCTGACCGACCGAGCCCAGCAGGCCCGCCCCCGAGGAGGTGTTGACCACCCGGGCCGACACCGCGCGGCCCGCCTTCGCCTCCGCCCGCCAGTGCGCCGCCGCGAACTTCAGCGGCAGGAAGTGCCCCTTCAGATGCACGCGCATCACCGCGTCCCAGTCCGCCTCCTCCAGGTTCACCAGCATCCGGTCCCGCAGGAACCCGGCGTTGTTGACCAGCGTGTCCAGCCGGCCGAACGCCGACAGGGCCGCCCCGACCAGCGAGGACGCACCCTCCGGCGAGGCGATGTCCTTGCCGTGCGCCACCGCCTCGCCGCCCAGCGCCCGGATCTCCGCGACGACCTGACCGGCCGGGCTGTCCTCGCCCGGCTGCCCGTCCAGGCCCACCCCCAGGTCGTTGACCACGACCTTGGCGCCCTCCGCCGCGAAGGCCAGCGCGTGGGCCCGGCCCAGCCCCCGCCCGGCACCCGTCACGATGACCACACGACCCTCGGCAAGTCCCATCTCAGTTCTCCTTGTTGACAGTTGCCGCATCCAGAAACGCCGGGCGCTCCCCGCCCCCGTGAACGAGCAGGCTCGCTCCGCTGACATACCCCGCCCGACCGGAGGCCAGAAACACCGCCGCGGCCCCGACGTCCGCGGGCTCCGCCAGCCGCCCCAGCGGAACCGTTGCGCCCACGGCCGCGATCCCCGCCTCGTCCCCGTAGTGCAGGTGCGCCAGCTCGGTCCGCACCATGCCCAGCACCAGCGAGTTCACCCGTACCTCCGGCGCCCATTCCACGGCCATGGAGCGGGCCAGGTTCTCCAGCCCGGCCTTCGCCGCCCCGTACGCGGCCGTCCCGGGCGAGGGCCTGCTCCCGCTGACGCTGCCGATCATCACCACCGAGCCGTGCGCCTCCCGCAGCTGTGGGTAGGCCGTCAGCGAGGCCGTCATCGGGGCCACCAGGTTCAGTTCGACGACCCGCGCGTGCCGTTGCGCCTCGCCCTCCCCCAGCAGCCGGTACGGGGTCCCGCCCGCGTTGTTCACCAGGCAGTCGAGCCGCCCGTACCGGCGCCCGATCCCGGTGAAGAACTCCTGGACGGCGGCCTGATCACGCAGGTCCAGCGGAGCGAAGGCGGCCGAGCGCCCCTCCGCGGACACCGGCTGCGGCGGCGGGCGGCGGGCGCAGACGACGACCTGCGCGCCCGCTTCGAGGAACGACCGGGCGATTCCGGCCCCGACGCCGCGGGTTCCGCCGGTGACGACGACAACCCTCCCGTCCAGCTCCATGGGCTGCTACCTTCCTCACCTAACAAATGTTTGGTGGAAAGGTAGCTGATCCTCTCATGGGTGTCTCCACCTCAAGCCCCGACAAGGGCGTCGCACTGGTCACGGTCGACTTCCCGCCCGTCAATGCGCTTCCCGTACAGGGCTGGTACGACCTCGCCGACGCCCTGCGCGCCGCCGGCCGCGACCACGGGACCCGGTGCGTCGTCCTGGCCGCCGAGGGCCGCGGCTTCAACGCCGGCGTCGACATCAAGGAGATGCAGCGCGACACCGGCCACGCCGCCCTCATCGGCGCCAACCGCGGCTGCTACGAGGCCTTCGCAGCCGTGTACGAGTGCGAGGTGCCGGTCGTCGCGGAAGTGCACGGGTTCTGCCTGGGCGGCGGCATCGGCCTCGTCGGCAACGCCGACGCGATCGTGGCCAGCGAGGACGCCACCTTCGGGCTCCCCGAGCTCGACCGGGGCGCGCTCGGCGCCGCCACCCATCTGGCCCGCCTGGTCCCGCAGCACCTGATGCGCGCCCTGTACTACACCTCGCGCACCGCCACCGCCGCCGAACTGCACGCGCACGGCTCGGTGTGGCAGGTCGTCCCGCGCGCGCGGCTGCGGGCCGCGGCCCTCGAACTGGCCGCCGAGATCGCACAGAAGGACGGCTACCTGATCCGGCTGGCCAAGGCGGCCATCAACGGCATCGACCCCGTCGACGTCCGGCGCAGCTACCGCTTCGAGCAGGGGTTCACGTTCGAAGCCAACCTGAGCGGGGTCGCCGACCGGGTCCGCAACACCTTCGCAGGGCCCGGCGAGAAGGAGCGCTCATGACCGACAAGTCCATGACCCCCGACGAGGTGGTCGGGCAGCTGCGCAGCGGGATGACCCTCGGCATCGGCGGCTGGGGATCGCGGCGCAAGCCCATGGCCCTGGTGCGGGCACTGCTCCGCTCCGAGATCACCGATCTCACCGTGGTCTCGTACGGCGGCCCCGACGTCGGCCTGCTCGCGGCGGCCGGCCGGATCCGCAGGCTCGTCGCCCCCTTCGCCACCCTCGACTCGATTCCGCTGGAGCCGCATTTCCGGGCCGCCCGCGAGAGCTGCGCCTTCACCCTGACCGAGTACGACGAGGCCATGTTCATGTGGGGCCTGCACGCCGCCGCGAACCGGCTCCCCTTCCTCCCCGTCCGCGCGGGCCTGGGCTCCGACGTCATGCGGGTCAACCCGGAGCTGCGGACGATCACCTCGCCCTACGCCGACGGCGAGGAGTTCGTGGCCGTCCCCGCCCTGCGCCTGGACGCCGCCCTCGTCCACCTGAACCGGGCCGACCGCCTCGGCAACGCCCAGTACCTGGGCCCGGACCCGTACTTCGACGACCTGTTCTGCGAGGCCGCCGACGCCGCGTACGTCTCCTGCGAGCAGCTCGTGGAGACCTCCGAGCTGTCCAAGGCCGGGCCGCCGCAGTCCCTGCTGGTCAGCCGGCACTCCGTCACCGGTGTCGTCGAGACCCCGAACGGCGCGCACTTCACCTCCTGCGTCCCCGACTACGGGCGTGACGAGGCGTTCCAGAAGCTGTACGCGGCCACCCCCTGGCCGGAGTTCCGCGCCCGTTTCCTGTCCGGCGGCAGCGAGCACGCCTACCAGTCGGCCGTCCAGGCCTGGCACGAGGAGCAGCAGTGAGCACAGCGACGGCCGCGTCCCGCGCGGAGTACTGCGTGATCGCCTGCGCCGAGGCCTGGCGCGGCAACGGCGAGGTGCTCGCCAGTCCGATGGGCCCGATCCCGTCCTTCGGGGCCCGGCTGGCGAAGCGGACGTTCTCCCCGGACCTGCTGCTGACCGACGGCGAGGCGCTGCTCGTCGGCCCGGACGGGGAGACCGAGGGCTGGCTCCCGTACCGGCGCCACCTCACGATGGTCACCGGCGGGCGCCGGCACGTGATGATGGGCGCCAGCCAGCTCGACCGGTTCGGCAACCAGAACATCTCCTGCATCGGCGACTGGGAGCGGCCGGTCCGCCAGCTCCTCGGGGTGCGCGGGGCGCCCGTCAACACCTTGAACAATCCGGTGAGTTACTGGGTGCCGAAGCATTCGCCGCGGGTGTTCGTCGAGCGGGTCGACATGGTGTGCGGGGTCGGCTACGACCGGGCCGGCGCGGCGGGGGTGACCCGCTTCCACCGGCTCCCCCGGGTGGTCAGCGATCTCGGCGTCTTCGATTTCGGCGGCCCGGACCACTCGATGCGCCTGGCCTCCCTCCACCCGGGCGTGAGCGTCGAACAGGTCCGGGAGGCCACCGGGTTCGCCCTGGCGGTCGACTCCCCGGACGGCGAGGTCCCGTACACGCGGGAGCCGACCGTCGAGGAACTGCGGCTGATCCGCGAGGCGATCGACCCGAAGGGGCTGCGCGACCGGGAAGTGCGGGGCTGACGCGATGGAGACGGCATTCACCCGGCTGGTCGGTGTCGAGCACCCGATCGTGCAGACGGGCATGGGCTGGGTGGCGGGCCCCCGGCTGGTCTCGGGCGCGGCGGGGGCGGGCGCCCTGGGCATCCTGGCCTCGGCGACGATGACCGTGGAGCAGCTGCGGTCGGCGGTCCGGGAGGTCAAGTCCCGTACGGACGCACCGTTCGGGGTCAACCTGCGCGCGGACGCCGGGGACGCGGCCGAACGCGCGCAGCTGATCATCGACGAGGGCGTACGGGTCGCCTCGTTCGCGCTCGCGCCGTCGAAGGAGCTGATCGCCCGGCTCAAGGACGCGGGCGTGGTGGTGATCCCGTCGATCGGGGCGCGGCGGCACGCCGAGAAGGTCGCCGCGTGGGGGGCCGACGCGGTGATCGTGCAGGGCGGCGAAGGCGGCGGGCACACCGGGGACGTCGCCACGACGGTGCTGCTGCCGCAGGTGGTCGACGCGGTGGACATCCCGGTGGTCGCCGCGGGCGGCTTCCACGACGGGCGCGGCCTGGTCGCCGCACTGTCGTACGGGGCCGCGGGCATCGCCATGGGCACCCGTTTCCTACTGACTTCGGACTCCACCGTTCCGGACGCGGTCAAGGCGCGGTACCTGGCGGCCGGCGTCAAGGACGTCACGGTCACGACGGCCGTGGACGGGCTGCCGCACCGGATGCTGCGCACCGAGCTGGTCGCCTCCCTGGAGCGGGCGGGCCGCACGCGCGCCCTGGCCCGGGCGGTCCGGCACGCGGCCGCGTTCCGCAGGCTCTCGGGGCTGTCGTGGCCGCGGATGGTGCGCGACGGCCTCGCGATGAAACACGGCAAGGACCTGTCCTGGAGCCAGGTCCTGCTCGCCGCGAACACCCCCATGCTCCTCAAGGCGTCCATGGTCGAGGGCCGTACGGACCTCGGCGTCATGGCATCGGGCCAGGTCGCGGGCGTGATCGAGGATCTGCCGTCCTGTGCGGAGCTCGTCGCCCGCGTCATGGCCGAGGCGCACACCGTGCTGGCACGACTGGAACGCCTGCACTCGCTCGACGCCCTGCCACCACCAGGGTGATCCCCCTTCTCCTCCTCAGGAGTCGCCACAGATGAGCCGTGCCCGAACCCGCCTGGTGACCGCGGCGCTCGCTTCCGCCCTCGCCGTCGCCACCCTGCCCGCCGCCTCCGCGTACGCCGCGCCGGTGGTGGGCGCCACCGCCTCAGGCCGGTACCACCAGCAGGCGGAAACGACTCGCCAGATCCCCCTCCAAGGCGCGGTCAACGTCCGCGACCTGGGCGGCTACCGCACCTGGACCGGCGGCCAGGTCCGTCAGGGGCTGGTCTACCGCTCCGACGCGCTCAACAAGCTGACCCCGGCGGACGTCACCACCGTCTCCGGTCTCGGCCTGGGCAAGGTCGTCGATTTCCGCATCCCCATGGAGCTCCAGTACGACGGCGCCGACCGGCTGCCCGCTGGGCTCACCGCCACTTCCCGCCCGGTCAGCGACCTCGGCCTGTACGGAACGCTCGTCGGCGCGATCTCCAGCGGTGACCCCGCAACGCAGGAGCAGATGCTCGGAGGCGGCCGCGCCGAGGCCTACATGCGCGACATCTACCGCACCTTCGTGACCAGCCCCGAGAACCGGGCGCAGTTCGCGGCGACCCTGCGGGAGATCGCGGACGGCAGCCAGGGCCCGCTGCTGTTCCACTGCACCTCGGGCAAGGACCGGACGGGCTGGATGGCTTACGTCCTCCTGCGGGCGTTGGCCGTCCCCGAGGACACCGCCACGCGCGACTACCTCGCGTCGAACACGTTCCGTGCCGCGTACGACGCCCAGGTGCGGGCGGGCCTCAAGCAGTCCGGGCGGATGCAGAACCCGGACCTGCTGATCCCGCTCCAAGAGGTCCGCCAGGACTACCTGGACGCGGCGACCGCGCAACTGGCCGCGGACTACGGCGGTTTCTACGGCTACCTCACGGACGGCCTCGGCCTGGACACGCGGACGCTCGTGAAGCTGCAGAGCAGGATGGTCCGCTGACCCACCCCGCCCGGGGGGGCGACAGCACGACGCCGGGCAGCACCCGCAGGTGCTGCCCGGCGTCATCGTGTGATCGGGGGCGGGTCAGACCGCCCGGCGCCGTCCCTGGCCGCCGGAGCCGACCCGGCTACGGGCCGAGGCCGCGGCCGCGCCGCCAGCGGGGGCTGCGCCTCCGCTGCGCCGGGCCTGGCCGCCGGTACCGGCGGAGCCGCCCTGGCCCCGGCGGGACTGCTGCGACCCGGCCGACGCGCCCGCGCCGCCCTGGGCCGAGCCCTGCCCGCCGGAGCGGCGGCCTCGACCGCCGGCCGCCGGGGCGCCGCCCGTGGCGGAGCCGGTACGGGCGCCGCCCGACCGGCGGCGCGTGCCGGAGCCGCCACCCGAGCCGGAGCCGCCGCGCGCCTTGGCCGGGGCCGGCTGCGGCACCTCCAGCACCACGGGGATGCCCGAGGGCTCCTTGGCGCCGGTGAGCCGGGACAGCTCCTCGTCGGAGGACTTGATCTGCGCGGTGCGCGGGGAGATCCCGGCGTCCGACATCAGGCGGGACATGTCCCGCTTCTGGTCGGGCAGGACCAGGGTGACCACGCTGCCGGACTCGCCGGCACGGGCGGTGCGGCCGCCGCGGTGCAGGTAGTCCTTGTGGTCGGTCGGCGGGTCGATGTTGACGACGAGGTCCAGGTCGTCGATGTGGATGCCGCGGGCGGCCACGTTGGTGGCGATCAGCGCGGTGACCTCGCCCGTCTTGAACCAGTCCAGGGTCCGGTTGCGCTGCGGCTGCGAGCGGCCGCCGTGCAGGCCGGAGGCGCGGACCCCGTCCGCCTGGAGCTTCTTGACCAGGCGGTCGACACCGCGCTTGGTGTCCACGAACATGATCACCCGGCCGTCGCGGGCGGCTATGCGCGTCGCCACGGCCTTCTTGTCCGTCTCGTCCATGACGTACAGGACGTGGTGCTCCATCGTGCTGACCGCACCGGCGGACGGGTCGACGGAGAAGGCGACCGGGTCGTGCAGGAACATCTTGACGAGCTTGTCGATGTTCTTGTCGAGGGTCGCCGAGAACAGCATGGTCTGGCCCTCGGGCTGGACCTGCTTGAGCAGCGCGGTGACCTGCGGCATGAAGCCCATGTCGGTCATCTGGTCGGCCTCGTCGAGGACCGTGATCGAGACCTGGGAGAGGTCGGCGTCACCGCGGTCGATGAGGTCCTTCAGACGGCCGGGGGTGGCGACGAGCACCTCGGCGCCGCGGCGCAGGGCCCCGGACTGCCGGTTGATCGACATGCCGCCGACGACGGTCGCGATGCGCAGATTGACGGCCGTGGCGTACGGGGCCAGGGCGTCGGTCACCTGCTGCGCGAGTTCGCGCGTCGGTACGAGGACCAGCGCGAGCGGCTGCTTCGGCTGGGCGCGGCGGCCGGCGGTACGGGCCAGCAGCGCCAGGCCGAAGGCCAGCGTCTTGCCGGAGCCGGTGCGGCCGCGGCCGAGCAGGTCACGGCCGGCGAGCGAGTTCGGCAGCGTCGCGGCCTGGATCGGGAACGGCTCGGTGACGCCCTGGGCGGCGAGGGTCTTCAGCAGCGCCTCGGGCATGCCCATGTCCGCGAACGCGGCCACCGGCGGCAGGGCCGGGGTCAGCGGTTCGGGCATGGTGAATTCTTGCGGCCTGGCGACGGGGGCGGACTTCTGCCGTCCCGCGCCAGCCTTCGGACGTCCCTGTGCCGCACCTCGGCCCCGAGTGGGGCGGCGGCTGGGTCGTGCGGAGCTGGAGCTGGTCATGCGAGAAAGCCCTCCTGAAACCGGCTGGTACTACAAGCAAATCGAAAACAGCAGACAAGCCGGGGCCCGCACCTCGCGGTGCGGGCCCCGGCATGCTGAAGGAATTAGGCGGGGATGATGTTCTCCGCCTGGGGGCCCTTCTGACCCTGGGTGACGTCGAAGGACACGCGCTGGCCCTCCTGGAGCTCACGGAAGCCCTGGGTGGCGATGTTCGAGTAGTGGGCGAAGACGTCCGGGCCGCCACCGTCCTGCTCGATGAAGCCGAAGCCCTTTTCCGAGTTGAACCACTTCACGGTGCCAAGTGCCATTTTAAATCTCCTGAATAGGCGGCAAAGGGCCCCATCCGGAGAGTCCGGCAAAACAATAAAAGCGCCTGAGGAACATTCCCGTCAGGCGCACATAAAGTTCATGGGTACCACAACTGCAACGGGTCCTAAGCTAGCACACCTCGCCCCCGGGCCGCCGCCGACACCACCGGGAACCCGCTGGTGCCGCCGGACGGATCTTGGTTCACTGCCCGGATGACAGCGATCAGAGAGCCCTGGGGGCTCAGCGTGCTCGGCGCCGGCAGCGTGACCGCGGAACCCCGTTTCGCCGAGATCGACCTGGCGGTGGACGTCGTCGCCCCGACGCCCAAGGAGTCCTACACCGAGGCGGGCACGGTCGTGGCGGGGCTGCGCGCCGTCCTGCGCGAGCACGACATACCCGACGCGGACGTCTCCGGCTCCCGGCTGCGCCTGACCTCCGAGTACGCCGGCTACGGCGCGGAGCGGACCTTCAAGGGGTACGGCTGCGAGGCGAAGTACACGGTGCGCACGCAGGCGCTCGACCGCCTCGAAATACTGATCGACGACCTCGTCACGGCGGGCGTGAACCGCGTCGACGACGTGCGCTTCGAGGTGGAGGACAAGCCCGCGATGCGCGACGAGGCGCGGCGCCGGGCCGTCGCGGCCGCCCGCCGCAAGGCCGGGGTGTACGCCGAGGCCTGCGGGGTCCGCCTCGGCGCGGTGATCCACATCCAGGACGTGGACCCGGAGTCGACGGGCATGCGCAGCCACGGCCGGCGCACGGGCGGGGACCCGGAGCACGACGGGGCCCTCGCCCCGGGATCCGTCCAGGTCGAGGCGGCCGTCCTGCTCGGCTTCGCGCTGCTGCCGTAAGGCCGCGGCCGCGGTGCCGGTCGGGCGGCGCGTCAGAGGCGTTCGATGATGGTGACGTTGGCCTGGCCGCCGCCCTCGCACATGGTCTGGAGGCCGTAGCGGCCGCCCGTGCGTTCCAGTTCGTGGAGCAGGGTGGTCATCAGCTTGACGCCGGTGGCACCCAACGGGTGACCCAGGGCGATCGCGCCGCCGTTGACGTTCACCCGTTCGGGGTCGGCGCCGGTCTCCTTCAGCCAGGCCAGGACGACCGGGGCGAACGCCTCGTTGATCTCCACCAGGTCGATGTCGTCCAGGGTCATGCCGGTCTTCTTCAGGGCGTACGCCGTGGCCGGGATCGGGGCCGACAGCATGCGGATGGGGTCCTCGCCCCGTACGGACAGGTGGTGGATGCGGGCCCGCGGCCGCAGGCCGTGTTCGGCCACCGCCCGCTCGGAGGCGATCAGCATCGCCGCCGCGCCGTCCGAGACCTGGGAGGAGACGGCCGCCGTGATGGTGCCGCCCTCGACGACCGGGCGCAGGCCGGCCATCTTCTCCAGGGTGGTGTCCCGGCGGGGGCCCTCGTCGAAGCGGACGTCCCCGTAGGCCACCGTCTCCCGGTCGAAACGGCCCTCGTCGATGGCGCGCACCGCCCGCTGGTGGGAGCGGAGCGCGAACTCCTCCATGTCGCGCCGCGTGATGCCCCACTTCTGTGCGATCAGCTGCGCGCCGTGGAACTGGTTGACGGGGGCGTGGCCGTACCGGGCGCGCCAGCCCTCGCTGCCCGCGTACGGGCCCTCGGTGAGGCCGAGCGGTTCCGCGGCCTGACGGGACGCGAAGGCGATCGGGATCATCGACATGTTCTGGGTCCCGCCCGCGACGACCAGCTCCTGGGTCCCGGAGAGCACGCCCTGCGCCGCGAAGTGGACGGCCTGCTGCGAGGAGCCGCACTGGCGGTCCACGGTGACGCCGGGCACCTCCTCCGGCAGCCCCGCCGCCAGCCATGCCGTGCGTGCGATGTCCCCGGCCTGGGGGCCCACCGTGTCCAGGCAGCCGAAGACCACGTCTTCGACGGCGGCCGGATCCACCCCGGACCGCTCGACCAGCGCCTTCAGGGCGTGCGCGCCCAGGTCGGCCGGGTGGACCGCGGACAGGCCTCCCCCGCGCCGCCCCACGGGGGTGCGTACCGCTTCGACTATGTAGGCCTCGGGCATCGGGACTCCTCGGTTCGGTCGGGTCAGCTGCGTACGGCGATCCCGTCGAGCACCATCGACAGGTACTGGCGGGCGATCTCCTCGGGGCTGTGCTGTCCTCCCGGCCGGTACCAGGACGCCGCGACCCACACCGTGTCGCGGACGAAGCGGTAGGTGAGGCGGATGTCGAGGTCGGCCCGGAAGACCTGGGCGGCGACCCCGCGCTCCAGCGTCCCGAGCCAGGCCTTCTCGAACTTCTGCTGCGAGTCGGACAGGTACCGGAAGCGGGGCTGCGCGGACAGGTGCCGGGATTCCTTCTGGTAGATCGCGACGGCGGCGCGGTGCCGGTCGATCTCCCGGAAGGACTCGGTGACGAGGGCCTCGATGGTTTCCCGCGGGCCGAGGCCGGCGGCGAGGACGGTGTCGTACCCCGCCCACAGCTCGTTCAGGAAGGCCGAGAGGATCTCGTCGAGCATCGATTCCTTGGAATCGAAGTGGTAGTAGAGGCTGCCGGCGAGCATGCCGGCGGCGTCGGCGATCTTACGGACGGTGGTGGCGTTGTAGCCCTGCGCGGCGAAGACCTCGGCGGCGGTGTCGAGGAGCTCGCGCCGGCGTTCGAGTGAGGCTGTCACCTGGGGCTTCTTCTTGGGTGTCGGCCTGGTCGGCTGGTTCGTTGGCACGCGCCCATTCTCGACCTACGCGTGCTGGCTGCTGACCGAGACGGTCTCGCCCGTCATGTACGACGAGTAGCCGCTGGCCAGGAAGACGATGACGTTGGCGACCTCCCAGGGCTCGGCGTAGCGGCCGAACGCCTCGCGGGCCGTGAGCTCGCCCAGCAGTTCCTCGCTGGTGACCTTCACCAGGTGCGGGTGCATGGCCAGGCTGGGGGCCACCGCGTTGACCCGTACGCCGAACTCGGCGGCCTCCAGTGCCGCGCAGCGGGTCAGGGCCATCACCCCGGCCTTGGCCGCGGCGTAGTGGGCCTGGCCGGTCTGGGCGCGCCAGCCGACCACGGAGGCGTTGTTGACGACGACCCCGCCCCGCCCGGAGGCCTTCAGCGAGCGCAGTGCGGCGCGGGTGCAGCGGAAGGTGCCGTTCAGGGTGACGTCGAGGACCTTGCCCCACTGTTCGTCGGTCATGTCGACGAGGGCGGCGGTGCCTCCGAGGCCGGCGTTGTTGACGACGACGTCCAGGCCGCCGTGGGCCTGTTCGGCGCAGGCGAAAAGGGCCCTGACCTGGTCCTCGTCGGTGACGTCGCAGGGCAGGGAGGTGACGCGGTCGGCGCCGAACTCGGCGGCGAGCGCCTGCTCGGTCTCCTTCAGGCGGCGGGCGTGGGCGTCGCCGATGACGATGCGGGCGCCCTCCTCCAGGAAGCGGCGGGCGGTGGCGCCGCCGATCCCGGCTCCGGCGGCGGCGGTGATGACGGCGCTGCGGCCGTCCAGCAGGCGGTGGCCGGCCACGTAGCGGGGCTCGTTCATGCGCACTCCTCGACGCTGCTCATGGCCGTACGGTAACCTACCAAACACTTGTTAGGGAAGCGTGAAGGGCGTTGGAGGGGGCGGGCACCTGATGGATCTGACCCAGACGGCGGAGGTGGCGGCCTTCCGGGCCGAGGCCCGGGCCTGGCTCGCCGAGCACGTCCCGGACTCCCCCCTGCCCTCCCTGGAGACGGCCGAGGGCTTCACGGCGCACCGGGCGTGGGAGGCCCGACTGCAGACGGGCGGCTGGTCGGCGGTGTCCTGGCCCGAGGAGTACGGGGGCCGGGGCGTGGACATCGAGCGGTGGCTGGTCTTCGAGGAGGAGTACTGGGCGGCGGGCGCGCCCGGCCGGGTCTCCCAGAACGGCATCAGCCTGCTCGCCCCGACCCTCTTCGACCACGGCACCCCCGAGCAGCGGGCCCGGGTGCTGCCGCCGATGGCGAGCGGCGAGGTGATCTGGGCGCAGGCCTGGTCGGAGCCGGAGGCGGGCTCCGACCTGGCCTCGCTGACGTCGCGGGCCCGGCGCACCGGCGGCGGCTGGCTGCTGTCGGGGCAGAAGACCTGGTCCTCGCGGGCGGCGTTCGCGGACCGGGCGTTCGGCATCTTCCGCACGGACCCGGAGGCTGCGAAACCGCACCAGGGCCTGACGTACCTGATGTTCGACCTGCGGGCGCCCGGGGTGACGGTACGCCCCATCGGCCGGCTGGACGGCAAGCCCGCCTTCGCGGAGCTCTTCCTCGACGAGGTCTTCGTACCGGACGAGGACGTGATCGGGGAGCCGGGGCAGGGCTGGCGGATCGCAATGTCGACGACGGGCAACGAGCGCGGGCTGACGCTGCGCTCGCCGGGGCGCTTCCTGGCGGCGGCGGACCGGCTGGTGGCGCTGTGGCGGGCCGCCGGCGACCCGGGCGACACCGCACTGCGCGACCGGGTCGCGGACGCGGTGGTCGGCGCGCGCGCCTACGAGCTGTTCACCTGGGCGGGCGCCACGCGGTTCGCGGCGGGCGAGCGCATCGGCGCCGAGTCCAGCCTGAACAAGGTGTTCTGGTCGCAGTACGACATCGCCCTGCACGAGACGGCGCTGGACCTCCTGGGGGCGGACGCGGAGCTGGCGGAGGGCGCATGGGCGGAGCCCTGGGTCTTCTCGCTGGCGGGGCCGATCTACGCGGGCACGAACGAGATCCAGCGCGACATCATCGCCGAGCGGCTGCTCGGCCTCCCGAAGGGCCGCCGCTGATGCGCTTCCTGCCGACCGCCGAACAGTCGGACTTCGCCCGTACGCTGCACGGCCTGCTCGGCGCCTCGGACGTCCCGGCGGCCGTACGGGCCTGGAGCGCCGGGGACCACGGGCCGGGGCGGGCGATCTGGTCGCGGCTCGCGGGGACGGGCCTGTTCGCGCTCGCGGCGGACGAGGCGTACGGCGACCTGGGAGCCCTGGGGCTGCTTCCGGTGGAACTCGCCCTCGGCTTCGTGGAGCTGGGCCGGGCGGGGATGCCGGGGCCGGTGGTGGAGACGGCAGCGGCGGCCGTGCTCCTGTCGGAGCTCGCCCGGGCCGGGGAAGGGGGGCCGGCGAAACGTTTCCTGCCGGGGCTGCTGGCGGGCGGGGACCTGGCCACGCTGACGCTGCCGGGCGGGGGTCCGTACGCCCTGGACGCGGACGCGTCGGCGTACTGCTTCACGGTGTCGGCGGCGGGCGAACTCCGCGTCGCGGGCGGCGCCTCGGGCGGGGGTGCGGACGGGGGCCCGGGCTGGGGTGCGGGCGGGGGCACGGGCTGGGGTGCGGGCGGGGGCCCGGGCTGGGGTGCGGGCGGGGGTGCGGACGCAGGTGCGGCGGCGGGCGGCCCGCTGCGGTCCACCGACCCGGCGCGCCGGCTGTTCGCACCCGCGGCGGACGGTGAGCTGCTGGCCTCCGGCCCCCGGGTGCTGGCGGCGGCGGGGACGGCCCTGGCCTGGGCACGGCTACTGACGGCGGCCCAGTGCCTGGGCGTGGGCGAGGCACTGCTGGCCGACACGGTGCGGTACGTCAAGCAGCGCACCCAGTTCGGCACGCCGATCGGCGGCTTCCAGGCGGTGAAGCACCGGCTGGCGGACACCCTGCTGGGCTTGGAGTTCGCGCGGCCGCTGGTCTGGGCGGCGGCCCTGGGCCTGGCCCCCCGGGAGGTCGCGGCGGCGAAGCTGGCCGCGGGCGAGGCGGCGTACGCGGCGGCCATGACGGCGCTGCAGCTCCACGGGGCCGTGGGCTACACGGAGGAGCTCGACCTGTCCCTGTGGCTGCGCAAGGCCCGGCCGCTGCGCGACGCGTGGGGGTCGCCGTCGGCGTGCCGGGCGGCGGTGCTTCAGGAACGGGTACGAGAGCGGTAGTACGTCGCGAGAGCGGTGTTCACGAGGACGGTCCCGGCGAACCAGAGGCCGGCGGCCCGCTGCCCGAGCGCGAGGAGCGCCAGGGCGGCGGCGCCGAACACCAGCGCCTTCACCGCGAGCTGCGCGGCGAGCGGGACGGCGAACCGGGCCTTGGGCGCCGCGAACGCCCCCCACAGCACGGCGGCGGCCAGCGGCGCGGCCACGGCGAGCCAGAGGCCGACGGTGGAACCCCACCAGGCCAGGACGCCGAGGGCGACTACCTCCAGCACGAACGCGAGGCCCTCGTTGACGAGGAAGAACGACCGCGCGGCGGGCCGCATCGTACGGCTCATGCGACGGCCACGCTGAGCGAGACGACGTACTGCTCCTCGACCGTCCCGTCGGGGAACAGGGGCATCAGCCGGGCCCGTTCCTCGTCGAGGAACTCCCGCGTGCCCGCCGGGCCGAGCATCAGGAACGCGGAGTGGCTGGCGTGGTTGGCGAGGTGGACGTCGAGCGGGATCCGGCGCGACCAGCGGACCTCGCGGGTGGTGAACGCCAACCCGACCGGCAGGGCGCGGAAGGTGGCCCCAGTGGCGCGGAAGAGTGCCCGGATCCGCTCGTCCTGCTCGGCGATCCAGGGGACGGTGGCGTCCATGTCGTTCCACCAGAGCGCCAGCGCGCCGCCGGGCCGCAGCACGCGGCGGGCCTCGGGGACGGAGCGGGCGGGGTCGGTCCAGTGCCAGGCCTGGGCGTACGTGAGGAAGTCGAACCCGGAGGTGACGAGCGGCAGCCGGTCGCCGTCGCCGCGCACCAGCGGGATCCGGGGATGCGCGCGCCGGAACTCGACGGCCATGCCGTCGCCGGGCTCGACGGCGACGACGTCCGCCCCGCGGGCGCTCAGTCGCCCGGTGGCGATCCCGGTCCCGGCGCCCACGTCGGCCACCCTGGCCCCGCGCAGCGGCCGCCCGGCGAGCACCTCCAGGGCGTCGAACAGCTCCTCGGGATACCCGGGCCGGTTCGCCGAGTACAGCGGGGCGGCGGCGTCGAAGGACCGGGCGCGGATGCGGGGCGTGGACGTCATGCCGTCATTGTTTTCGATCTCCGCCCCGCAGACCAGGGCCTTGCGCCGGCGGCCCTGACTCCGGTTCAGCGGAACTCGCGGACGACCTCGATCCGGCCCACGATGTGCGCGTTGAACTCGTCCAGCTCCTCCGCCGGCACCCACAGCTCCGAGATCGTCTGCCCGCCCGCCTGCTGGACGGGGTACCGGGCCAGGAACTCCGTGTCGACCTCGAAGCGCGTCACGAAGCCGACGCCACTGTGCTTGACGTTCCAGTCGCGGGCGATGCGGATCGCGTAGTCCTCGTTCAGGACGGGGTAGAAGATCGGCTGCTCCGGCAGCCGCGGCGGCCAGGCCCGCCAGTCGAGCGCGCGGACGAGGTCGAGCTCCACCGGGCCGGTCGGGCGCCAGAGGGTGGTGGTGTTCGGATTCGGGGTCGTCGGGGACATGGGGGTGGACCCTAGGCGCAGCCGTGCCCGCGTGACCAGCGGTTTTCCGTTCAGGCGGGGCGGCGGCGGAGGGAGTAGCGGATCAGGGTCAGCGTTTGGACGGCCAGGAGGATCGCGGCGCCGGTGCCGGCCGTCGGAAGGTCGTCGGCCGAGGCCCAGGCCCGGCCGCCCAGCTCCGCGACGCCGACCGCGGCGAGCGCGACCAGGAAGCGGGGCACGAACTCGGCCTCGGTGCCGTGCAGTACGCCCGAGCCGACGACGAAGACGGCCAGCAGAACCGGGATCCAGGGTGCGTCCGGCTCGCGCAGCAGCAGCGCGGCACCGAACTCCACGGCCAGGACGAGCACGTTGCGGAGCAACATCGACATGAGCACATCATGCCGGGGATATTCGCGTGCGTCCCGGCCGGGGCCGCCTCTAGGATCCACGACAAGGCGGGGTCGTAGCACAGAGGTAGTGCGCCTACACAGCATGGAGGAGGACGCCGGTTCGAATCCGGCCGCCCCGCCCCCTCTTCCGCGAGCACGCACGTCCTCGCGTACGCTCCGCCGCAAGGGCGGGGTCGTGGTACAGCGGTCGTTGCACCCCCTCCATTGGGGAACACGCCGGTTCGAATCCGGCCGCCCCGCCCCTCCGGTCCCCCGCCCTACTGCGTGGCCCGGAGCCAGGCCGTCGCGGCCGTGAGCGCCGAGCGGGCGGCCGGCAGGGGCAGGCCCAGGAAGCCGTGGAAGACCCCCGGGTCGAGGTGGACCGTACAGTCCACCCCCGCCGCGCCCAGCCGCCGCGCGTACGCCCAAGCCCTCGTCGCGCAGCAGATCGCAGTCCGCCAGGACCAACAGCGTGCGCGGGAGCCGCGACACGTCGCGGGCACGCAGCGGCGAGACGTACGGGTGCGCCGGGTCGCCGCCGTACTGCTCCCAGTACCAGACCATGTGGGCCGCGGTGTGGAAGTGCCCCTCCCCATACGCCGACACCCAAGCCGACTCCGCGGCCGGGGCGGGCGCCCCTCGCAGCCCGGTGCGGGGTCGTAGACCCGGACCGGGACGCCCGAGGCGTCGCCGTCGCGGACCGAGGCCACCTCCGGGCCCGCCGACCGACCGCCCCCGGCCGCGCCCCGCGCCCGTGATGACGACGACTTTCCCGTACAGCGAGATCACCCGTCACCCCTCCGATACGCCTAATAGAAATACTTCTAGCAGGCATATCTGTAGGAGGAAGGGGCGTGCGGAGACCGGTCGTAGACTGCGCTGCGTGGCAGACGAGACGAACAGGCCCACGCTCCCGGCGACCAGCTGGGCGGTGCTCGGGCTGCTCTCCTTCGGCGAGGAACTCTCCGGCTACGACCTGAAGAAGTGGTCGGACCGGTCGCTGCGCTTCTTCTACTGGAGCCCGTCCTTCAGCCAGATCTACAGCGAGCTCAAGCGCCTGGAGAAGGCCGGTTACGCCTCCTCACGACTGGTCGCCCAGGAAACCGGAACCCGCGACAAACGGGTCTACCGGATCACCGGCGACGGCATGGCGGCCGTACGGGAATGGGCGCGCGAGACCCCCGTCGACCCGCCCGTGCTCAAGCACGGGCCGATGCTGCGGCTGTGGCTCGGCCACCTGCTGGAACCGGAGCAGATGCGCGAACTCCTGGACCGGCAGCAAGCGTTCGCGGAGGAGATGCGCCTGCGCGCGGTGGCCGACGCGCAGGGCGCGCAGGACGAGCCCGCCCGGGCCTACCCGACGCTCACCCTCAAGTGGGCCGAGCGGTACTACGCCTCCGAGCGCGACCTCGCGGCCGCCATGCTGGACGACGTCGCGGCGCTGGAGGACGCGGCGGCACCGGAGGACGAGCGCGAGCGCCCGTAGGCGCGCGGGGTGCGGGGCGGCCGACGCGCCCTGCGTGCACCGGGAGCGCCCGGCCGCACGCCGGGGTTCCACGACCACCGACTGTCGTACCCTCGGGCCATGACCGGCAGCGCCATAGACCTCCGCAAGCTGGAAGCCACCGCTCCGGCGCTCGTGAGCCTCTACAAGAGCGCCGGGGTCTCGCTCCGCAAGCACGGCCTGGAGGGCGGGCGGGCCGCGGTCTACCTGGTCCTGGACTACTCGGGGTCGATGCGCCCGTACTACCGGGACGGCACCGTGCAGGCCCTCGCCGACCGGGTGCTGGGCCTGTCCGCGCACCTCGACGACGACGGCCGCGTACCGGTGGTGTTCTTCTCCACCGACGTCGACGCGGTGGAGGAGGTCCCGCTCGCCGGGCACCAGGGCAAGATCGCCGAGATCGCCTCGCGCCTGGGCCACATGGGCAAGACGGCGTACCACGCGGCGATGGACGCGGTCATCGACCACTATCTGGATTCGGGGACGGCGAAACCCGCCCTCGTGGTCTTCCAGACCGACGGCGGCCCGATCAACAAGCTGGCGGCGGAGAGGTACCTGTGCAAGGCGGCCCGGCTCCCGCTGTTCTGGCAGTTCGTCGGCTTCGGCGAGACGCACAGCTCACAGTTCGACTTCCTGCGCCGACTGGACGAACTGCCCGTTCCGGCCCGGCGGGTGGTGGACAACGCGGGCTACTTCCACGCGGGCCCGGACCCGCGCCAGGTCCCGGATCCGGTGCTGTTCGACCGCCTGGTGGGAGAATTCTCGTCCTGGCTGGCATCGGCCCGCGCGGCGGGCATCGTACGCACCTGAGCGACGGCTTTGATGGACGCATGACGACGAACAACTGGGCAGCGTTCGAGAATCAGGAACCGGAATTCGCGGCTACCGTCCGGACCCGCTTCGCGCAGTACCCGCACCACGTCCTCGCCACCCTCCGCAAGGACGGCTCCCCGCGCCTGGCCGGACTGAATGTCGACATCCGCGGCGGCGAGCTGTGGCTCGGGATGATGCCGGGCTCGCTGAAGGCCAAGGACCTCCAGCGGGACCCCCGGTTCGCCCTGCACACCAACCCCGGCGAGGGCGAGACGATGCCGGACGGGGACGTACGGATCTCCGGACGCGCGATCGAGCTCCTGGACCCGCCCGAACTGCACCGGTACGCGGAGGAGACGGAGACCCCGCACCCCTTCCACCTCTTCCACGCGGACCTGACGGAGGTGGTGCACATCGGCGTCGACGGCGACGACCTGGTGGTCCGCACCTGGACCCCGACCCACGGCCTGCGCACCATCCGCCGCGGCAACGACGACGAACCGCCGCGCGAGGTCACGGACGAGGACCCGCACGAGGAACCCCCGACCACCCCGACCACCCCGACCGACTGACCGGTAATGCCGCGTCAACCGGCCGGAAACGTTCACCCATCACGCGAATTTGCTACGGCCGAACAGATGACCTTGTAGCGGCGCTGCGTGGGGAGGGGGAGCGTGAACGCTCCATTCAACGCGGCGGGTTCGACCGGTGCGGAAGCAGACCCTGGCTGTCAACGGCGACAAGCTGCCCCGCGCCGAGTACGTCTAGAGGACCCGGGACCGGGTGCCGGGGTCGATGTCGACAGGGCCTCGATGCTCTCCTCGCCCAGTCCGGCGGCCCGGGCCCGGTCGAGCCACAGCTGCAGCTCCCGGCGCAGCGGCTGGTGCTCGGACAGCGAGTCGTCGCCGAGCGTGCCGGAGATGAACGTGCCGGCCCCCTGCTTCTTCGCGACCAGGCCCTCGTATTCGAGCTCCCGGTACGCCTTGAGCACGGTGTTCGGGTTGATCGCCACGCTGGCCGCGACGTCCTTGACCGTCGACAGCCGGTCCCCCTCGGCCAGCAACCCCAGCCGCAGGGCCTGGCGTACCTGGTGGACGAGCTGCACGTACGGGGCGACACCGGAGCGGGCATCGAGGTGGACCACCGATCGCGCCCGGACACGCGAAAGCGCCCGCCGTACCTGGAGGGCGCTTTGACGGAGGGTCAGCAGATGGGAGGCGAGATCAGGACGGGCGCTTCACGGCCCGGATGAACGGCACCCACGCGGCTGCGGGGAAAAAGATCACCGGGCCGGCGCCGTCCTGCTTGCTGTCGCGGACGGGGACCAGGCCGGGGAGGTCGTTGGACACCTCGACGCAGTCACCGCCCTCTCCGTTGCTGTACGAGGACTTGCGCCAGGACAGGCCGTTCACTTCTGCGCGCATGTCGCGTACTCCTCCGCCACCGACTCGATCAGTGTCAGGGACACCTCCGGCGACAGCGCAGCGGCCCTGGCAAGATCGTATGACCTCCAGTAGCGCTGAACCAGAGCGGGATAGTCGAGCAGTTGCCCCGCGTGGGGGCCCTCCGTATAGGCCACGTCGGGCGCATCCGGGAACTGGATGATGCGCACCAATGAGTTCAGGGCCCCATGGGCGCCGGCCGAGAACGGCACCACCTGCGCGGTGATCCGATGGGCTCGGACGTACGACGAGATGTGGCGCAACTGAGCAGCCATCACCGCCGGACCTCCGACCGCCGTCCGCAGCACCGACTCGTGCAGAACGACCCACATCTCGGGGGTCTCCGGATCGACGAGGAGGCGGGCGCGTTCGATGCGCGCCGCGACGAGGGCTTCGACGCGCTCGGTCAGCGCGGTCGGACTGGCGGCCCGGATCACCGCCCGGGCGTAGTCCTCCGTCTGGAGCAGCCCGGGAACCAACATGCAGGCGTACTCGTAGGTGGCCGTCGCCAGCCCTTCCAACTCGGCCACGGCGGCGAAGTACTCGATGTGCTTGGACTTGAACGCCCCGGCCAGCCGCACGAAGTAGTCCCCGGTGCCGAGCTCCTTGTCGATCAGCTCCGCGATCTCCGGCCGCAGCCTGCGCGTGCCGCACTCCATCTGCCCGACGTACGCCCCGCTGGTGAAGATCCGCTCGCCCAGTCCCGCCTGGGTCAAACCGGCCGCCTCGCGGTGCCGCCGCAGTTCCTCGCGGGCGAACTCCTCCGGCGTCTGCGCCCCACCCTCGTCGTTCGGCCTGGCCATGAGCCAACTCCCCGCTTCTGCAGTGCCCTCGCTCCGCGAAAAAGCGTAGTCCTCGCCGGACCGCCGGGACAACGGAATGCGTTCACACGACTACCGGTGGTGGCGACGGGGAACGCCACAGCGCCCGCCATCCCTGGTCGGGGACATGGCGGGCGCTGTGTCAGAGTTCCGCACTCCGTTGTACGGACCGTATGAGGGGTCTCCCCGGAGGGAGGGGGTGCTGCCGGTGGCCCGGGGCCCCGCACCGACGGCCGGAGGCCGACGCAGCCGGGCGAAGCCCGGGAGGCCGCCTACGGCCGAGCGGTGCGCGCCCGGCGGGAAAGATCAGACCATCAGCGAGCGGTCCGTCGGCTTGACCGGGTACGGGAGGGTGCTGCTGCCGGTCAGGAAGCGGTCCACGCCGCGGGCGGCCGAGCGGCCCTCCGCGATCGCCCAGACGATCAGGGACTGGCCGCGGCCCGCGTCGCCGGCGACGAAGACGCCGTCGACGTTGGTGGCGTAGGACGCGTCGCGGGCGACGTTGCCCCGCTCGTCCAGGTCCAGGCCGAACTGGGCCACCAGGCCGTTGGCCTGGTCGGTGCCGGTGAAGCCCATGGCCAGGGTGACGAGCTGGGCCGGGAGGACCCGCTCGGTGCCGGGCTTCTGGGTCAGCTTGCCGTCCACGAACTCGACCTCGACCAGGTGCAGGGCCTGGACGTTGCCGTCCTCGTCACCCTCGAAGTGGGTGGTGGAGACGGAGTAGATCCGCTCGCCGCCCTCCTCGTGCGCCGAGGTGACCTTGTAGAGCATCGGGAAGGTCGGCCAGGGCTGGTTGGCGTTACGGTCCTCGCCCGGCTTCGGCATGATCTCCAGCTGCGTGACCGAGGCCGCGCCCTGGCGGTGGGCGGTGCCGACGCAGTCCGCGCCGGTGTCGCCGCCGCCGATGACGACGACGTGCTTGCCCTCGGCCGTGATGGGCGGAGCCACGAAGTCGCCTTCCTGGACCTTGTTGGCCAGCGGCAGGTACTCCATCGCGAAGTGGATGCCCTTGAGGTCGCGGCCCGGGACCGGCAGGTCGCGGGAGACCGTGGCGCCGGCCGCGATGACGACCGCGTCGAACCGCTTGCGCAGGTCGGTCGCGGACAGGTCGCGGCCGATCTCGATGCCGGTACGGAACTTGGTGCCCTCCGCGCGCATCTGCTCGATGCGGCGGTTGATGTGCACCTTCTCCATCTTGAACTCGGGGATGCCGTAGCGGAGCAGCCCGCCGATGCGGTCCGCGCGCTCGTACACGACCACGGTGTGGCCGGCCCGGGTCAGCTGCTGGGCCGCGGCCAGGCCCGCGGGGCCCGAGCCGATGACGGCGGCCGTCTTGCCGGACAGGCGCTCCGGGGCCTGCGGGGTGACGTCGCCGTTGTCCCAGGCCTTGTCGATGATCGAGACTTCGACGTTCTTGATGGTGACGGCCGGCTGGTTGATGCCGAGCACGCACGCCGACTCGCAGGGGGCGGGGCACAGGCGGCCCGTGAACTCCGGGAAGTTGTTCGTGGCGTGCAGGCGCTCGGAAGCCGCCGACCAGTCCTCGCGGTACGCGAAGTCGTTCCACTCGGGGATCAGGTTCCCGAGCGGGCAGCCGTTGTGGCAGAACGGGATGCCGCAGTCCATGCAGCGGCCGGCCTGCTTGCTGATGATCGGGAGCAGCGAGCCCGGGACGTAGACCTCGTTCCAGTCCTTGAGGCGGTCGGCCACAGGTCGGGAACAGGCGGTCTCGCGCTGGGTGGTGAGGAAGCCCTTCGGGTCAGCCATGGGTCGCCGCCTCCATCATCTTCTCCGTGGTCTCGGACTCGGAGAGTCCGGCCAGCTCAGCGGCGTCCTTGGCGGCGAGCACTGCCTTGTACGTGGTCGGGATGATCTTGCTGAAGCGGTCCGCCGAGGCGGTCCAGTCAGCCAGGAGCTTCGCGGCCACGGTCGAGCCGGTCTCCTCCTCGTGGCGGCGCACCACATCGTGCAGCCACTGCTTGTCGGTGTCGGAGAGGGCTTCGACCGCGCCCGTGTTGCCGACGTTGACGTTGTTGACGTCGAGGTCGATGACGTAGGCGACGCCGCCCGACATGCCGGCCGCGAAGTTGCGGCCCGTCTCACCGAGGACGACCGCGCTGCCGCCGGTCATGTACTCGCAGCCGTGGTCGCCCACGCCCTCCGAGACGACCAGGGCGCCGGAGTTGCGGACGCAGAAGCGTTCGCCGGTGCGGCCGCGCAGGAACATCTCGCCGCCGGTGGCGCCGTAGCCGATGGTGTTGCCGGCGATGGTGGAGTACTCGGCGAGGTGGTCGGCGCCGCGGTCCGGGCGGACCACGACGCGGCCGCCGGAGAGGCCCTTGCCGACGTAGTCGTTCGCGTCGCCCTCAAGGCGCAGCGTGATGCCGCGCGGCAGGAAGGCGCCGAAGGACTGGCCGGCGGAGCCGGTGAAGGTCAGGTCGATGGTGTTGTCGGGCAGGCCCGCACCGCCGAACTTCTTGGTGACCTCGTGGCCGAGCATCGTGCCGACGGTCCGGTTGATGTTGCGGATCGCGACCTGGGCGCGGACCGGCTGGGCCGCCTCCGCGGTGTCGGCGTTCAGCGCGTCGGCCGCGAGCTTGATCAGCTCGTTGTCGAGGGCCTTCTCCAGACCGTGGTCCTGCTCGATCAGGGCGTGGCGGACCGCACCCTCGGGCAGTTCCGGCACGTAGAAGAGCGGCTCCAGGTCGAGGCCCTGCGCCTTCCAGTGCGTGACGGCCTTGCTGGTGTCGAGGAGCTCGGCGTGGCCGATGGCCTCCTCGATCGAGCGGAAGCCCAGCTCGGCGAGGAGCTCGCGGACCTCCTCGGCGATGAACTCGAAGAAGTTCACGACGAACTCGGCCTTGCCGGAGAAGCGCTCGCGCAGGACCGGGTTCTGGGTGGCGATGCCGACCGGGCAGGTGTCCAGGTGGCAGACGCGCATCATGATGCAGCCGGAGACGACGAGCGGCGCGGTCGCGAAACCGAACTCCTCGGCGCCGAGCAGCGCGGCGATGACCACGTCGCGGCCGGTCTTGAGCTGGCCGTCGGTCTGGACGACGATGCGGTCGCGCAGTCCGTTGAGCAGGAGCGTCTGCTGGGTCTCGGCGAGGCCGAGCTCCCAGGGGCCGCCCGCGTGCTTGAGCGAGGTCAGCGGGGAGGCGCCCGTTCCGCCGTCGTGGCCGGAGATGAGGACGACGTCCGCGTGGGCCTTGGAGACACCCGCGGCGACCGTACCCACGCCGACCTCGGAGACCAGCTTCACGTGGATGCGGGCGGCCGGGTTGGCGTTCTTGAGGTCGTGGATCAGCTGAGCCAGGTCCTCGATGGAGTAGATGTCGTGGTGCGGGGGCGGGGAGATCAGGCCGACGCCCGGGGTGGAGTGCCGGGTCTTGGCGACCCACGGGTAGACCTTGTGGCCGGGCAGCTGGCCGCCCTCGCCGGGCTTGGCGCCCTGCGCCATCTTGATCTGGATGTCGTCCGCGTTGACGAGGTACTCGGAGGTCACGCCGAAGCGGCCGGAGGCGACCTGCTTGATGGACGAGCGGCGCGCCGGGTCGTACAGGCGGTCCGGGTCCTCGCCACCCTCACCGGTGTTGGACTTGCCGCCCAGCTGGTTCATGGCGATGGCGAGGGTCTCGTGGGCCTCGCGGGAGATGGAGCCGTACGACATGGCGCCGGTGGAGAAGCGCTTGACGATGTCGGCGACCGACTCGACCTCGTCGATGGAGATCGACGGGCGGCCCCCCTCCTCCGCGGCCTTGAAGCCGAACAGGCCGCGGAGCGTCATCAGGCGCTCGGACTGCTCGTTCACCCGGTCCGTGTACTTCTTGAAGATGTCGTACCGGCGGTTGCGGGTGGCGTGCTGGAGGCGGAAGACCGTCTCCGGGTCGAAGAGGTGCGGCTCGCCCTCGCGGCGCCACTGGTACTCGCCGCCGATCTCCAGCGCGCGGTGCGTGGCCGCGATGCCGGAGGCCGGGTACGCCTTGGCGTGGCGGGCGGCCACCTCCTTGGCGATGACGTCCAGGCCGGCGCCGCCGATCTTGGTGGCGGTGCCCTGGAAGTACGCGCCGACGAACTCCTCGTTCAGGCCGACGGCCTCGAAGACCTGGGCGCCGCGGTAGGAGGCGACGGTGGAGATGCCCATCTTGGACATGACCTTCAGGACGCCCTTGCCGAGCGCGTAGATCAGGTTCTTGATGGCCTGCTCCGGCTCCAGGCCGGACAGGAACGTACCGGCGCGCAGCAGGTCCTCGACGGACTCCATGGCGAGGTACGGGTTGACGGCGGCGGCGCCGTAGCCGATGAGCAGCGCGACGTGGTGGACCTCGCGGACGTCGCCGGCCTCGACCAGCAGGCCCACCTGGGTGCGCTGCTTGGTGGCGATGAGGTGGTGGTGCACGGCGGAGGTGAGCAGCAGCGACGGGATCGGCGCGTGCTCGGCGTCCGAGTGGCGGTCCGAGAGGACGATCAGGTGGGCGCCGTTGGCGATGGCCGCGTCGACCTCGCCGCGGATCTCCTCCAGGCGGGCGGCCAGGGCCTCGCCGCCGCCGGAGACCCGGTACAGGCCGGAGAGCGTGGCGGCCTTCATGCCCGGCATGTCGCCGTCGGCGTTGACGTGGATGAGCTTGGCCAGCTCGTCGTTGTCGATCACCGGGAAGGGCAGGGTGACACTGCGGCAGGACGCGGCCGTCGGCTCCAGCAGGTTGCCCTGCGGGCCCAGAGAGGACAGCAGAGAGGTGACGAGCTCCTCGCGGATGGCGTCCAGCGGCGGGTTGGTGACCTGCGCGAACAGCTGCGTGAAGTAGTCGAAGAGCAGCCGGGGGCGCTCGGACAGGGCCGCGATCGGGGAGTCCGTGCCCATGGAGCCGAGCGGCTCGCCGGCGGTACGGGCCATCGGCGCGAGGATGACGCGCAGCTCTTCCTCGGTGTAGCCGAAGGTCTGCTGGCGGCGGGTGACCGAGGCGTGGGTGTGCACGATGTGCTCGCGCTCGGGCAGGTCCGTCAGCTCGATCTCGCCGGTCTCCAGCCATTCGGCGTACGGAGCGGCGCCGGCGAGCTCGGCCTTGATCTCGTCGTCCTCGATGATCCGCTTCTGGGCGGTGTCGACGAGGAACATCTTGCCGGGCTGGAGGCGGCCCTTGCGGACGACCTTGGCCGGGTCGATGTCGAGCACGCCGACCTCGGAGCCGAGGACGACGAGACCGTCGTCGGTGACCCAGTAGCGGCCGGGGCGCAGACCGTTGCGGTCGAGGACCGCGCCGACCTGGGTGCCGTCGGTGAAGGTGACGCAGGCCGGGCCGTCCCAGGGCTCCATCATCGTGGAGTGGTACTGGTAGAACGCGCGGCGGGCCGGGTCCATGGAGGTGTGGTTCTCCCACGCCTCCGGGATCATCATCAGCACGCTGTGCGGCAGCGAGCGGCCGCCGAGGTGCAGGAGCTCCAGGACCTCGTCGAAGGAGGCCGAGTCGGAGGCGTCCGGGGTGCAGATCGGGAAGATCCGGTCCAGCGCGCCGTCACCGAAGACGTCGGAGGCCAGCTGGGACTCGCGGGCCTTCATCCAGTTGCGGTTGCCCTTGACCGTGTTGATCTCGCCGTTGTGCGCGACGAAGCGGTACGGGTGGGCCAGCGGCCAGGACGGGAAGGTGTTGGTCGAGAAGCGCGAGTGGACCAGGGCCAGCGCCGAGGCGAAGCGGCGGTCGGACAGGTCCGGGAAGAAGGGCTCCAGCTGGCCGGTGGTCAGCATGCCCTTGTAGACGATGGTGCGCGCGGACAGCGACGGGAAGTAGACCCCGGCCTCGCGCTCGGCGCGCTTGCGCAGCACGAACGCCTTGCGGTCCAGCTCGATGCCCGTGCTGCCGTTGCTCACGAACAGCTGGGAGAAGGCCGGCATGGTGGCGCGGGCGCCGTTGCCGAGCAGGTCCGGGGTGACCGGGACCTCGCGCCAGCCGAGGACCGTGAGGTTCTCCTCGGCGGCGATGGCCTCGATCTGCTCCACGGCGACGGCCTGTGCGGTGCCGTCGGCGGGGAGGAAGGCGATGCCGACGGCGTAGGCGCCGGCCTCGGGGAGCTCGAACCCGGCGACGTCGCGCAGGAACGCGTCGGGGACCTGGGAGAGGATTCCGGCGCCGTCGCCCGAGTCCGGCTCGGAGCCGGTGGCGCCCCGGTGCTCAAGGTTCCGCAATACGGTCAGCGCCTGCTCGACGAGGGTGTGGGTCGCCTCGCCGGTGAGGTTCGCCACGAATCCGACGCCACAGGCGTCCTTCTCGTTGCGCGGGTCGTACATGCCCTGCTGGGCGGGGCGACCGTCCATGGGCGACCAGGCGGTGGTGCTGGGGCCGGTCGCGGAGTGCGTGGATGCGGAACGCATCGGCTCTCCCGTCGTCGTCGTGGCGTATGTGCATAGCCGAGGGACGACGTTGGCCCTCTGCGAAATTTCGTGCAGGTTACATGATGACGGCAATCCCGAGAAGCGGATATGGCGTTTCACCATGCGGACACGCACGGGCAGGAATGGGACCTTCGCAGTCACTTCAAGGGCGCACCACGGCGCGAAGGTCCAGACGCGGGTGGGCATCATTGCCCGGCGCGCCCTGGTCTGATGCCCGGCGGACACGGAATCGAAACCGCCGGGTAATGAACCCTAGGGAGGACTACTTATGCTGCGCGTTGCATAGTGTCTCATCGCTTGCGCGGTCAGCCTACGGCTCCGCCGATCCAGGTTCCCAGGACGTACGTCACACCCGCGGCCGCGCCGCCCAGCACCAGCTGCCGCAGGCCGCTGTACCACCAGGACCGCGCGGTGACCCGGGAGACGACCGCGCCGCAGGCGAAGAGCCCCACGAGCGCGAGCAGCACCGCGGGCCACAGGGACGTGGCGCCGAGCAGGTACGGCAGTACGGGCAGCAGCGCGCCCAGCGCGAAGGAGCCGAAGGACGAGACCGCGGCGACCATCGGCGACGGCAGGTCGTCGGGGTCGATCCCGAGCTCCTCGCGGGCGTGGATCTCCAGCGCCTGGTCGGGGTCGCGGGACAGTTGCATGGCGACCTCGCGGGCGAGGGCCGGCTCGACGCCGCGCGATACGTACAGTTCCGCCAGCTCCTCCATCTCGTCGACGGGGTGCTTGTGCAACTGCTGGCGCTCTATGTCGAGTTCGGCGAGGACCAGCTCGCGCTGCGAGGCGACCGAGGTGTACTCGCCGGCCGCCATCGAGAAGGCTCCGGCCGCCAGGCCCGCCAGCCCGGTGATCACGATGGTCTGCGGGGCGACGGCACCGCCGGCGACACCGGTCATCAGCGCGAGGTTGGAGACGAGTCCGTCCATCGCACCGAAGACGGCCGGCCGCAGCCATCCGCCGTTGACGTCGCGGTGGGTGTGGTTGTCGCGGTGCGCGGTGTGCAGCGGTGCTTCGATGTCGATGATGGACATGCGGCGTATCTCCCCTTTTCGTGCGAGTGGGTACGCGAAGAGAACGCGCAGGCATCCACTCCCCCTGAACACCTCGAAACTACGCACGATTTCTGCCGCCCGCCAGCAAGGAAGGCCGTACTTACCTGGGGTTTCGCGGGTCGGCGACCGGGTGACGGGGGCCCGGACGGGGCGTTTTGCGGCGAGCGACAAACCACATGCCGTGGCACAAATCCCCCATGGGCCCACGATGGGTCCCATCAGATGGAGAGGCGCGCCATGGAGCTGATTGCATGCAATCCGCAGGTCCTCCTCGAACGGGCCAGGGGCGCTCTTCTCGGCCTCGCGGCGGGTGACGCGCTCGGCGCCCCCGCCGAGAACATGAAGCCCTCCGAGATCCGGGCCAGATGGGGCCGGATCGAGGGCTTCGTCTCGGACGACCCGGCGGGCACTGACGACACCGAGTACGCGATCTTCTCGGGGCTCCTGCTGGCCCGGCACGGATCGGCGCTCACCATCTCCCACGTCGAACGGGCCTGGCACCACTGGATCGCCGACCTCGACGAGGGGCCGTTCCGCGGCGCGGGCTTCAGCGAGCGCGGCACCCTGGAGAACCTGCGCCGCGGGCTCGCGGCGCCCATCTCCGCGCAGCACCGCCACGCTTGGTCGGACGGCCTGGCGATGAGGGCCGCCCCCTTCGGGGTGTTCGCGGCGGGCCGCCCCGCCGAGGCCGCGCGGCTGGTCGCGATCGACGGCAGCGTCAGCCACGAGGGCGAGGGCATCTACGGCGGCCAGGCGGTGGCGGCGGGCGTGGCGGCCGCCATGGCCGGCGGCTCCCCCGCCTCGGTGGTCTCGGCGGCCCTCTCGGTCATCCCCTCCGACTCCTGGACCGCCCGCTCGCTGCGCCGGGCCGTCACGGCGGCTCCGCGCGGCGAGCGGGCGGTGCGCTCCGCGGTGGTGATCGGCGGCTATCCGTGGACCGACCTGGCCCCGGAGGCGGTGGGCCTGGCCTTCGGCGCCTTCGCCGCCTGCGCGGGCGACTTCAGGTGCTCCGTCCTGACGGCGGTGAACATGGGCCGCGACGCCGACACCACGGCGGCGGTGGCCGGCGCCCTCTCCGGCGCGCTGTCGGGCGTCTCCGCGATCCCGGAGGCCTGGGCGGCGGCGATCGGCCCGGTCCGGGGCAGCTGCCTCCCCTCGATGCGGGGCTACCACGTCCTGGACATCGCCGACCTCCTCACCCCGGAAACCGAGCCTTCCTGATGAGCACGCCGAACCCGTCCCCGCCGACCCCGGACCTCCCCGGCCCGGCCGCGTCCCCCACCCCGGTAGCGGCCCCGGACCCGACCCGAGCCCCGGGCCCCGCCCCGGCCCCGACCCCAGGCTCGGACCCGGACCCGGCCACGACCCCGGCCCCGGGCTCGGACTCCGCCACGGCCACGGCTCTCACCCTGGCCGCGACCACGACCCCAGGTCGGGAAGCGGCCACCGGCACGGCCCCGGCCGCCGCGAACCCGATCCCGGTCCCCGCCGCGGCTCCGGACCCGGTGACAGCCGCGTCCACGGCGCGCGCCAAGGCGACCGCACCTGCACCGGCCCGCCGCAGGGACCCGGTCCAGGGCTCGGGCCCGGCTCCCGCCCGGGCCGAGGGCCCCGGCACGGCCGAGGTCGCCGCGCAGGCCCGGGGCCCGGAGGCCTCCCGGCCCCCCGCCGGGGTCCGGCGGATCGAGGGGGTGTTGCTCGGGCTCGCCGCGGGGGATGCCGCCGGGTGGCCCGCCGCCCGGCACCGGGCCAGCCGCATGCCCGAGTGGACCCGCCGCCTCACCCGTGAGCTCGACACCTTCGCCGAGCAGAACCAGACCACGACCCTGCCCGTGCCCATCGCCCTGAACCAGCCCCCGGAGCCCCTGCGCCTGGGCCCCTCCGACGACGCCGAGTGGGCGGCCTTCGCCGCCGAATCCGTGCTCACCGCGGCCGGTGTGCTGCTCAGCGACCTCAGCCGGTCCCGCCGCATGCGGGCCGCCATCGACCTCGCCTGGAACGCCCTGGCCAGCGAGATCGCCGCCGCGGCCGAGCGTGCCCCCGAAGTGGAGTCCGCCGTCCTCCCGCTCCGCGCCCGCATCTCCGTGCGGGCCGGCCTCGGCAACCTCGCCGCCGGCCTGCGCCCGCCCGCCACCGGCCACGACAACCCGCACTACTTCGACGACGCCGCCTGCGTCCGCGCGTGCGTGCTCGCCGTCGTCCACCCCGGCGATCCGGCCGCGGCCGCCGATCTCGCCGAGTTCGACGCCCGCTACACGCAGGACGGCGACGGAGTGCACGGCGCCCGCGCCATGGCCGCCGCCATCGCGGTCGCCCTCGCCGGCGCCGACCCCGACACCGCCGTCGACGCCGCTCTCGGCCAACTCCCCGAGGCCACCGAGATCGGCCGCAACGCCCGCCACGCCGTCAAGCTCGCCCGTACCCGCGCGGACGGCCCCGGCAGCGCCTTCGCCATCGTCCCCACCCTCGAACACGAGATCGTCGACCACGTCTACAGCTACGGGATCGCGGCCGCCGAGACCGTCCCGGTGGCCCTCGCCCTCACCACCGCCGCCCGCGGCCGGGCCTCCGAGGCCGTCCCGGCCGCCGCCTGCCTGTCCCGCGTGGCGGACTCCGCCCCCGCCCTGGCCGGCGCGCTCACCGGCGCCCTCGGCGGCGGCGATTCGATCCCCACCGCCTGGCGCGAAGCCTGCCGCACCCTCTCCGGCTGCGCCCTGCCCCGCCTCGCCGGCACCGACCTCGTCGAACTCGCCGCGCTCCTCGCTCGCACGGAACTCACCTCACCCAAGGGATGATTCGGACATGACGCTCACTCTGGAAGACCGGGCGGCCGGCTGCCTCGTCGGAGCCGCCGTCGGCGACGCGCTCGGCGGCCCGGTGGAGGGTTGGTCCCCGGACCGGATCGTGGAACGGCACGGCGGTCGCGTGCACGGCATCGTCGGCCCGTGGCACGAGGACTGGCGCACGGCCCGCCCCATCGCGCCGTACCACAAGGGCGACGGCCACGTCACCGACGACACCCTCATGACGCACGCGCTGGTACGGGTCTACGAGGCCGTACGGGACCACCTCGACGCGTACGCGGTCGCCGAGCACCTGGTCCCTGACCTGATGACCAACCCGCGCTGGATCCCCGAACTCGAAGCCGAGGCGCTCCCCCTCCAGCGAATCTTCCTCGCCGAGAAGTGGATCGTGACGCGGCTGCACTACGCCCACGCGGACCCGCGCGAGGCGGGCAACGGCAACATCGTCAACTGTGGTGCGGCGATGTACATGGCGCCGGTCGGCATCGTCAACGCGGGCCATCCGGCGGGCGCGTACGCGGAGGCCCTGGACATCGCCGGGGCGCACCAGTCCTCGTACGGGCGGGAGGCGGCGGGCGTCTTCGCGGCGGCGGTGGCGGCGGCGTGCGTACCGGGGGCGACGGCGTCGTCGGTGGTGGACACGGCCCTCGCGCTGGCCAAGGACGGCACCCGTGAGGCGATCGCGGCGGTGTGCGAAGTGGCGGGCCGCCACCGGGACTTCGAGTCGGCGCTGGCCCCGCTGCGGGCGGCGGTGGCCCCGTACGACTCGGTGGGCCCGGACTACCGCTCCCCCTCGCTCGGCGCGCGCCGCCCGTCCCGCCTCCACTCGGTCGAGGAACTCCCGATCGCGCTCGGCATGCTGGTGGTCGCCGACGGGGCGTACGAGGGCTCGGTCCTCGGCGCCGTGAACTACGGTCGGGACTGTGACTCGATCGCCACGATGGCGGGGGCGATCGCCGGAGCCCTGGCGGGCGTCCGTGCGGTCCCGCCGGTGTGGGCCAAGCAGGTCGCCGAGGCCAGCCGCCTGGACCTGCACGCCCCGGCGTCCGCACTGGCGGCGGTGGCCCGCGAGGTCTTCGCCCTGGACGAGGCCCGCCGCCGCAGCCACGAGTCGGCGTTCACCTCGATCGCCGCCCCGCAGTGACCGGCGCCCCGACCTGCGACGGCGCTGCGGCCGCGCCGATCCCGAGCCCGCCCCCGGCCGGGGCCGCGGGCGGCGGTGCGGCCGAGGTCGTACGGCTTACCTGGGTCCAGCCGGAGGACCTGCTCGGGCACGAGTTCCGGCAGGCCGCCGAGGACGGCCGGGCAGCGGCCGCCGAGCCGCTGCTGCGCACCTGGCTGGACGCGGGCGGCCGGCCCGCCCCCGCCCGGGCGGGCAGCTCCCCCGCCCCCGCCTCCCCGCAGCTCCGCGTCCTGGCCGAACGCCTCCTGACGGCCCTGGCCGCCCTCCCGCCCCCGCTCAGCGCGGACGAACCCCGCTCCTGGCCCGCCATCACCGCGACCTGGCCGGAGGCCGCCACCGGGCCGGGCCGGCCGGCCCCCGCACGGGCCGAGGGGGCGGACGGGGCGGACGGGGCGGACGGGCTGTGCCGGAGGCTGGAGGCGGCCTGGACGGGCCGGGCCGTCGGGTGCGTGCTCGGGAAGCCGGTGGAGAAGCTGCCGCTGGCCGGGATCCGCGCGCTCGCCCGCGCCGCGGGCAACTGGCCGTTGCACGACTGGTTCACCGCCCGCGGAGTCCCGCCGGAGCTGCTGGCCGCCCACCCCTGGAACCGGCGTTCCGCCGCCACCTCCCTCGCCGAGAACATCGACGGCGTGCCCGAGGACGACGACCTCAACTACCCCATCCTCAACCTGCTCCTGCTCCAGCGGCACGGCAAGCGGTTCACCACCGCCGACGTCGCCCGGCTCTGGCTCGACGAGCTCCCCGCGGGCCGGACCTTCACCGCCGAGCGCCTGGCGCACCGGAACCTGCTGCTCGGCCTGGAGCCCCCGGCCACCGCCACCCACCGCAATCCCTTCCGCGAGTGGATCGGCGCCCTCATCCGGGCCGACGTCCACGGCTGGACCAACCCCGGCGACCCGGCGGCCGCCGCGGCCCAGGCCTACCGGGACGCCACCCTCACCCACACCGGCAACGGCCTCTACGCCGCCCTGTTCACCGCCGCCGCCATCGCCGAGGCCGCCGCAGGCCGGACCGACGTCCACACCGCGCTCCGGGCCGGGCTGGCCGTCGTACCGCCGCGCTCACGGCTCGCCGAGGCCGTCCGGCACGCCGTCGACACGGCCGGCCGGTACGCCGACTTCGACCGCGTCGTGGACCACTTGCACGCCCGCTACGGGCATTACCACTGGGTGCACGCCGTCCCCAACACGGCACTCGTCGCGGCCGCCCTCACCCATGCCGACGGGGACTTCACGCGCTCCGTGTGCCGTGCGGTGTCCGGCGGCTGGGACACCGACTCCAACGGGGCGACCGCCGGCTCCCTCGCCGCGCTCGTCGACCCGGCCGGGGTCCCGCACCGCTGGTCCGCGCCCCTCAAGAACCGTCTCGCCACCACCGTCCCCGGTTTCGACGGCATCGGCTTCGACACCCTCGCCCAGCTCACCGCACAGGAGGCAGCCCGCCCATGACGGCCATCGCCGTGCTCGGCAGTACCAACATGGACCTCGTCGCCTACGTGGCCAAGGCCCCCCGCCTCGGGGAGACCGTAACCGGCCGCGAGTTGCGCACCGCCCCCGGCGGCAAGGGGGCCAACCAGGCCGTCGCCGCCGCCCGCCTCGGCGGGGAGGTGGTGATGATCGGCGCGGTCGGGGCCGACGGGTTCGGCGTACGACTGCGTTCCGCGCTCACCGGGGCCGGGGTCGAGACGGCGGCCCTGCGCACCGTCGAGGGCGCCAGCGGCACCGCGCACATCACCGTGGACGACGAGGGAGGGAACGCCATCGTCGTCATCCCGGGCGCCAACGCCCGCGTCACCGGCCTGGAGGCGGGCGACGAGTCCCGCATCGGCGCCGCCGACTCGCTCCTCCTCCAGCTCGAAGTCCCGCTGTCCGCCGTCCTGGCCGGCGCTCTCGCCGCCCGCGCCCACGGGGTCCGTACGGTCCTCACCCCGGCCCCCGCCCAGCCTCTGCCCGCGGAGCTCCTCGCCGCCACCGACCTGCTCGTCCCCAACGAGCACGAGGCCGCCGCCCTCACCGGGCTCACCGACCCCTACCAGGCCGCGAAGGCCCTGCTCCACGAGGTCCCGGAGGTCGTAGTCACCCTCGGCGCGGGCGGGTCCCTGTACGCCGCCCGCGGGCGGGAGCCGCTGACCGTGCCCGCGCCCCGCGTCCGCGCCGTGGACACCACCGCGGCCGGCGACACCTTCGTCGGCGCGCTCGCCGTGGCCCTCGGGGACCACCTCCCCATGCCGCGGGCGCTGGCCTGGGCCTCGGCGGCGGCCGCGCTGTCCGTCCAACGGCCGGGGGCCCAGGACTCGATGCCGACCCGCGCCGAGACGGACGCCTTCGCGGCGGCCGGTCCCGTCTCCGGTCCCGTCTCCGGAGCCGCCTCGTGACCGCCGCCGCGCCGGCGGCCGGGCCGGAGCGCGGGCAGGGGAGCGGGCAGCGGGGCGAGCCGGGGAGCGGGCCGCTGCACGGGGTGAGGGTGCTGGACCTCGCCACGCTCTTCGCGGGACCGCTCGCCGCCACCCTGCTCGGTGACTTCGGCGCCGACGTCGTCAAGGTCGAGCACCCCGAACGCCCCGACCCCTCGCGCGGGCACGGCCCCGCCAAGGACGGCATCGGCCTGTGGTGGAAGCTGCTCGGCCGGAACAAGCGGACGATGACCCTGGACCTGTCCGCTCCCGGCGGGCGCGACACCCTCCTGCGGCTGGCCTCGACCGCCGACGTGATCATCGAGAACTTCCGCCCCGGCACCCTGGAGAAGTGGGGCCTGGGCTGGGCCGAGCTGTCCGCCGCCAACCCGCGGCTGGTGCTGGCCCGCGTCACCGCCTTCGGCCAGCAGGGCCCGTACGCCCGCCGGCCCGGCTTCGGCACCCTCGCGGAGGCGATGAGCGGCTTCGCCGCGATCACCGGGGAGCCGGACGGGCCGCCGACCCTGCCGCCCTTCGGCCTCGCCGACTCGATCGCCGCACTGACCACCGCGTACGCCGTGATGACCGCGCTCGCCGGGCGCGAGCGCACCGGTCACGGACAGGTGGTGGACCTGGCCATCATCGAGCCGATCCTCACGGTGCTGGGCCCGCACCCGCTCTGGTACGACCAGCTCGGCTACGTCCAGCCGCGCACCGGCAACCGCTCCACCAACAACGCTCCCCGGAACACCTACCGCAGTGCGGACGGGCGCTGGCTGGCGGTCTCCACCTCCGCCCAGTCCATCGCCGAGCGCGTGATGCGGCTCGTCGGCCGGCCCGAGCTGATCGCGGAGCCGTGGTTCGCGACCGGCTCCGGCCGGGCCGCCCACGCGCCCGTCCTCGACGGGGCGGTGGGCAGCTGGATCGGCCGCCACAAGGCCGACGACGTGGTCGCCGCCTTCGAGGAGGCCGAGGCCGCCGTGGCCCTGGTCTACGACGTACGGGACGTCATGGCCGATCCGCAGTTCGCCGCCCTGGACACCGTCACCGAGGTCGACGACCCCGAACTCGGCCCGCTCCGGATGCAGAACGTCTTGTTCCGGCTGTCCGAGACCCCCGGCGCGATCCGCTGGGCGGGCCGCCCGCACGGCGCGGACACCGATGCCGTACTCACCGAACTCGGCCTGTCCGAGGCCGAGATCAGCACACTCCGGATGGAGCGGGCCCTGTGATCCTGACCTGGCTCTACGTACCCGGCGACCGCCCGGAGGTGGTGGCCAAGGCCCTGCGCTCCGGGGCCGACGCCATCATCGTCGACCTGGAGGACGCGGTGTCGGCCTCCCGCAAGGAGTACGCCCGCGCCGCCACCGCGGAACGGCTCGCCGAGCGGCCCCCGGTCCCCGTCTTCGTCCGCGTCAACGCGCTGGACTCGCCGTGGGCCGGCGCCGACCTGACCGCTCTGACCGGGCTGCGGGGCCTCGCGGGGCTGCGGCTGCCGAAGATCTCGGCGCCCGAACAGATCGTCGCGGTCGCCGACCGCACCGGCGGGGTGACCCTGCACGCCATGCTGGAGTCGGCGCTGGGCGTGGAGCGCGCGTACGAGATCGCCCGCGCGCACCCCGCCCTGCGCGCGCTCTCCCTCGGCGAGGCCGACCTCCGGGCCGACCTGGGCATCAGCGCGGACGCGGGCCTGGACTGGCCGCGCTCCCGCGTGGTGGTCGCGGCACGGGCGGCGGGACTCGCCCCGCCCGCACAGTCGGTGTTCCCCGACATCCGGGACCTGGAGGCGCTGGCCCGCTCCTGTGCCCGCGGGCGGGCCCTGGGCTTCCTGGGCCGGGCGGCGATCCACCCGCGCCAGCTGCCGGTGATCGAGCGGGCCTATCTGCCCGGCCCGCAGGAGGTCACCGCCGCCGAGGAGATCGTCGCGGCCGCCCGCCGCAGCCCGGGCGCGGTCGCCCTGCCCGACGGCCGCTTCGTCGACCCGGCGGTCCTGGCGGGCGCGGAACGCCTCGTCGCCCTGGCCCGCCGCGAATGACGCGGCGCGGGGCGCCCCCTCCGGCGCGGCCCGCCCGCCCCCGGCGCCCCCCACAGGCGCATCCCCCGAGACCGAACCGGGCCGAGCCGAACCGGGCCGAGCCGAGCCGGGCCGAGCCGAGCCGGGCCGAGCCGGGCCGAGACCGAACCGGGCCGAGCCGGGCCGAGCCGAGCCGGGCCGAACCGGGGCGGGCCGGGCCGAACCGGGGCGGGCCGAGCCAGGCCAAGCCGAACCGAGCCGAACCGGGGCGGGCCGAGCCGGGCCGGGCCGGGCCGGGCCGGGCCGGGCCGGGCCGGGCCGGGCCGGGCCGGGCCGGGCCGGGCCGGGCCGGGCCGGGCCGGGCCGGGCCGGGCCGGGCCGGGCCGGGCCGGGCCGGGCCGGGCCGGGCCGAATCGAGGCCGAGACCGAGGCGGGCCCGGAGCCGGGCCGGGGCCGCGGCCGCAACAACGGCAGCGGCAGCGGCAGCCAGAGCTGGGGCCGGAGCCCCGGGAGCGCGTGGGGTGGGGGTTCGGGGTGCCCGGTGGGCGGGGCCCGGGGCGGCTCCGCCTTCCGATCGGGCGTGAAGCGCCGGGACGTGACGTCCGTGCGCGGTCGCGCCCCACGCAGACGGGAGGGGCGCCGCGCGGTGCGCGGCGCCCCTCCCGTCGTGTTCCGGACGACCCGGTCAGAGCTTCTTGGCGGCCTTGGGCTCCTCGGCGTCCCTGGACTCGGCCGCAGAACCGCCCTCGGCGCCGGCCTCGGCCTCGGTCTTGGCCTCGGTCTTGGCCTCGGTCTCGGCCCCGGTCTCGGCCCCGGTCTCGGCCCCGGCGTCGACGCCGGCCTTCGGCTCGGAGTCCTTGGCCCCGGCGGCCGCGTCGGCTTCCTTCGCGGCGGGGTCGGACGCCGCGGGACCGCGGTCCGGCTCCACGACCTCCTCGCGGCCCGGCCGCAGCTTCGCCGACAGGACGAAGTAGACGACGGCCAGGACGAAGACCACGATCGCGGTCCACACGTTCAACCGCAGGCCCAGGATGTGGTGGGCCTCGTCGACGCGCATGTACTCGATCCAGCCTCGGCCGGCGCAGTACGCGGCCACGTACAGGGCGAAGGCCCGGCCGTGTCCGAGCTTGAAGCGGCGGTCCGCCCAGATCACGAGCGCGGCGACGCCGAGGCACCACAGCGACTCGTACAGGAACGTCGGGTGGTAGGTCCCGGCGACCCGGTTGGGGCCGTCGCTGATCTCCAGCGCCCACGGCAGGTCGGTGGCGCGGCCGTACAGCTCCTGGTTGAACCAGTTGCCCCAGCGGCCGCAGGCCTGGGCGAGGGCGATGCCGGGGGCCAGGGCGTCGGCCCAGGCCGGCAGCGGGATGCCTCGCAGGCGGCAGCCGATCCAGGCGCCCACCGCGCCCAGCGCGATCGCGCCCCAGATGCCGAGGCCGCCCTCCCAGATCTTGAAGGCGTCGACCCAGTTGCGGCCCTCGCCGAAGTACAGCTGGTAGTCGGTGATCACGTGGTAGAGGCGACCGCCGACCAGGCCGAATGGCACCGCCCACACGGCGATGTCCGCGACCGTGCCCGGCTTTCCGCCGCGCGCGATCCACCGCTTGTTGCCGAGCCAGACGGCGACGAAGACGCCGATGATGATGCAGAACGCGTAGCCGCGCAGCGGGATCGGTCCGAGATGGATCACGCCGGTCGACGGGCTGGGGATATAGGCAAGGTTCATGGCAGAGCCGACGCTACCCTGCCGGGCGGTGCGGACCGCAACCCGCCCGGCAACCTGGCGCCAAATCGAGACGGGGCGGTCAGTCCTCCGCGGCCCCCTGCGAGGCCCCGGTCGAGCCGGTCCTCGACCCCGAGGTCGTGGACGAGGACTTCGCCGCGGACGGGGACGAGGCGGACGACGTCCCGGACCCCGAGGTCTTCGACCCCTTCGACCCCTTCGAGGAGGAGAACGCCGAACCGGAAGCGGAAGCCGACGGCGACGGCGAGGCGCTCGCGGCCCCCGCCCCGCCCCCGGTGCCCTTCGCCGCGGCCTCCACCTGCTCCTTGAGCTTCTGCGGGGTGACCGGGTTGGCCTGGTCGGCGAAGATGTCCTTGCCGTTCAGCAGCACGCTCGGGGTGCCCCGGAACTTCCCGGCGCGGAAGGCCTCGAAGGACTTGTTCACCCAACTGTTGTGCGTCCCGTCCTCGACGCACTTGCGGAACTCGGGGGTGTCCAGCCCGGGCACCTTGGCGGCCAGCTCCAGCAGCTTCGCGTTCGTCCCGTACGCGTCGCTCGTCTCCTGCGGCTGGTTCTCGAACAGGACGTCGTGGTAGGCGGCGAACTTGCCGGCGTCCTGCGCGCAGGCGGCCGCATTGGCGCCCTTGAGCGAGCCGCTGCCGCCCATGTTCCCGTCGATCAGGGTGACCAGGTGGTAGTCGACCTTGAGCAGGCCCTTGGCCTCCAGCTCGTGGACCGTGTCCCGGTAGTTGGTCTCGAAGGACTTGCACGCCGGGCAGCGGAAGTCCTCCCACACCGTCAGCGTGGACTTGGCCTCGGGCTTGCCCGTCTGGATGACGAGCGCGTCCTTGCCGGTGGCCCCGGAGGGGGCTGACACCGGGCCCGCCTTGGCGGACTTGTCGCCCTTGTCGGTGTTGGCCGCGATCAGGCCGACGACGGCCGCCAGGCCGAGGACGCCGACCACGGCCGACGCCACGACGAGGGTCCGCCGCCGCTTTTCCCTCTTCTTCTCGCGCTCGCGCTCCACCTGGAGCCGCTCGCGGGCCGATCGTTTCGCTTCGCGGTTCGCACCGTCGTTCTTCTCGCTCACGTTCGGCCAAACGAAGCGGGGAGGCACTCGCGTGCCTCCCCGCCCCCACTTCCACCCGATCGGGCTACAGAACCCGGTCAGGGGTTCGCAGCGCCGATCGAACGCGCACGCCGGCTGCCGTCAGCCCCTGCGCACGCCTTCCGCGAGATCGCCCGCCAGCGCCCGTACGGCGGCCAGCCCGGCCGGCAGGTCCGGCGCGTCCAGCAGCAGCTTCACGAAGGCCGAACCGACGATCACCCCGTCGGCGAAGCCCGCGACCTCCTTGGCCTGGACGGCGTTGGAGACGCCGAGGCCGACGCAGACGGGGAGTTCGGTCTTCGCGCGGGTGCGCCGGACCAGCTCCTGGGCCTCGTGGCCGACCGACTCGCGGGTGCCGGTGACACCCATCAGCGAGGCGGCGTAGACGAAACCGGAACCGGCGGCCGTGATGGTCGCCAGGCGCTCGTCCTTGCTGCTCGGAGCGACGACGAAGACGGTCGCCAGACCGTGCTTGTCGGCGTGCTCGCGCCACAGAGCGGACTCCTGGACCGGCAGGTCGGGCAGGATGCAGCCCGCACCGCCCGCCTCGGCCAGCTCGGTGGCGAACCGCTCCACGCCGTAGCGGTCGATCGGGTTCCAGTACGTCATGACCAGCACCGGCGCCCCGGTCGCCGCATGGGCCTCGCGCACGGTGCGCAGCACGTCGGCGATCTTGACGCCGCCACGCAGGGCGATGTCGTCGGCGGTCTGGATGATCGCGCCGTCCAGGACCGGGTCGCTGTGCGGGAGGCCGATCTCGACCACGTCCGCGCCGCCCGCGATGACGGCCTTGACGGCCTCGATGCCGCCGTCGACGGTCGGGAAACCGGCCGGGAGGTAGGCGATGAGGGCCGCGCGGTCCTCGGACTTGGCCTTGGCGAGGGTGTCGCTCAGCAGCTGGATGTTGCCCTTGGCGTTGCCGTCCGTGCTCACTTGCTCTCCCCCTCGGTGTCGGCCGTGTCGTCGTAGAGGCCGAAGTAGCGTGCGGCCGTGTCCATGTCCTTGTCGCCGCGGCCGGACAGGTTGACCACGATCAGCCCGTCCTTGCCGAGCTCCTTGCCCAGGTCGAGGGCGCCCGCGAGGGCGTGCGCCGACTCGATCGCCGGGATGATGCCCTCCGTGCGGGAGAGCAGGCGCAGGGCCTGCATCGCGGCGTCGTCGGTGACCGCGCGGTACTCGCCGCGGCCCGAGTCCTTCAGGAAGGAGTGCTCCGGGCCGATGCCCGGGTAGTCCAGGCCGGCCGAAATGGAGTACGGCTCGGTGATCTGGCCCTCCTCGTCCTGGAGGACGTAACTGCGGGAGCCGTGCAGGATGCCCGGCTCGCCCGCGGTCAGGGTGGCCGCGTGCTCGCCGGTCTCGACGCCGTGTCCGGCGGGCTCGAAGCCGACCAGGCGGACGTCGGCGTCCGGGATGAAGGCGTGGAAGAGGCCGATGGCGTTGGAGCCGCCGCCGACGCAGGCCGCGACGGCGTCAGGCAGCCGTCCGGCGCGCTCCAGGATCTGGCGGCGGGCCTCGACGCCGATGACCCGGTGGAAGTCGCGGACCATGGCCGGGAAGGGGTGCGGGCCGGCGACCGTGCCGAAGAGGTAGTGGGTGCGGTCCACGTTGGCGACCCAGTCGCGGAACGCCTCGTTGATGGCGTCCTTGAGGGTGCGGGAGCCTGACTTCACGGCGATGACCTCGGCGCCCAGCATGCGCATCCGGGCCACGTTCAGGGCCTGGCGCTGGGTGTCGATCTCGCCCATGTAGACGGTGCATTCGAGGCCGAAGAGGGCGCAGGCCGTGGCGGTGGCGACGCCGTGCTGGCCGGCGCCGGTCTCGGCGATGACGCGGGTCTTGCCCATGCGCTTGGTGAGCAGCGCCTGGCCCAGCACGTTGTTGATCTTGTGCGAGCCGGTGTGGTTGAGGTCCTCGCGCTTGAGGAAGATCCGGGCGCCGCCGGCGTGCTCGGCGAACCGCGGCACCTCGGTGAGGGCGCTGGGCCGGCCGGTGTAGTTGACCATCAGGTCGTTGAGCTCGGCCGCGAAGGCCGGGTCGCCCTTGGCCTTCTCGTACTCGACGGCGACCTCGTCCACGGCGGCCACGAGCGCCTCCGGGATGAACTTGCCGCCGAATTCGCCGAAGTAGCCCTCGGCGTTGGGGACGTGACCCTCCGGGTCCGGAATGAAGAACGAGCTGCTGGACATGCCCAGTACTCCTACGGGTGCGATGGGATGGATGCACCGTATTGCGCCGCGGGTCCGCCGCACGTGCACCCCGCTGCGGGGGTGCCGATGCGTACGGACGCAGCGGCCCGCGCCCGGAGCCGGCGGCTCGGGGCCACGGACCGTAAGCGAGCACCTCGGGCGGTACGACGGGCGGCGTCGGGAGACGACGTCAGGCGTACCGGACCCGGGCGGTCCTCGTTACGGCGCTCCTGTGGTGCGCCATCGCATGCCGTTGACCTGACCGGGCTCGGAGCCGATCACGTACCGGACCCGCCGCCCGTGCACCCGCCGGGCCGGAGCGCGGCAGCCGCGGGGGCGGCAGCCGCGCGCCAGGGGCGCGTGCGCCGTCGGCACGCCGGCGGGGCCGAAGCCGGGCCGGGTGCGGACGGAGGGGCGGTCGGTGGTCATGGGACGGTCAGCTCCGACCGTGGCGCAGGGCGGGGTGGGCGCCGGCGGCGACGAGGTCGGCCACGGCCGCCTTCGGGTCGCGTCCGGTGACCAGGGATTCCCCGACGAGGACGGCGTCGGCGCCCTCGTTGGCGTAGGCGATCAGGTCGTGCGGCCCGCGGATGCCGGATTCGGCGACCTTGACGATGTGGGCCGGGATCTCGCCGACGACGCGCTCGAAGGTGGAGCGGTCGACCTTGAGGTCCTTGAGGTTGCGGGCATTGACACCGATGATCTTGGCGCCGGCCGCAACCGCGCGCTCGACCTCGTCCTCGTCGTGGACCTCGACGAGCGGGGTGAGGCCGATGGACTCGGCCCGCTCGATGAGGGAGACGAGGGCCTCCTGCTCCAGGGCCGCGACGATCAGCAGCACGAGGTCGGCGCCGTAGGCGCGGGCCTCCCACAGCTGGTACGCCGTGACGATGAAGTCCTTGCGCAGGATCGGGATGTCCACGCGCGCGCGGACGGCCTCCAGGTCGGCCAGCGAGCCACCGAAACGGCGCTGCTCGGTGAGGACGGAGATGACCGCCGCACCGCCCGCCTCGTAGTCGGCTGCGAGTCCGGCCGGATCCGCGATCGCGGCCAGCGCGCCCTTGGAGGGGCTGGAGCGCTTGACCTCGCAGATCACCTTGACGCCGTCGCCGCGCAGGGCCGCGACGCCGTCCTTGGCCTGGGGCGCCTTGGCGGCACGCTCCTTGAGCTCGTCGAGGCTCACGCGGGCCTGCCGTTCGGCAAGGTCTTCGCGGACCCCTTCGATGATCTCGTCGAGCACACTCACGCGAGCGGCCCCCTTCCGGGTCGATGACGGTCGGCCGCCTTGCAGACACGTACAACTGCAAGGTCAGCAATCAAATGGTATCCGCAGGAGGCCTTGCCCTCCGCACGCGGTTGACGCCGTCCCATTGACTGGACATTCGGAATCCAGGATTCATATGGGCCCTGTGCAGGCGTTATGGGGCCAGCGCCGATCCGAGGGGCAGGTTTCGGACCACTACGAAGACCAGTGCCAGCACCCCGATGGCCCACCAGTGCGGCCGCCGCAGGACGAAGCGCGGGGGCGGGTCGCCGCGCCAGGCGCGAACCAGCCACAGGACCATGTAGCCGGCGAAGACGAAGTAGCCGGCGACGGCCAGGGCATTTGCCCCCAAAGCGGCGATCAGATCACCATGGGCGAACGCGTGGGCACTGCGCAGCCCGCCGCATCCGGGGCACAGGATTCCGGTGAGCTTGAATAGCGGGCAGACCGGATAGTGGCCCGGTTCATTGGGATCCACGGCGCCCACGTACGCAAAGGCGAGGGCCGCCGAGGCCAGCGTGAGCGCCGGCGGGGCCAGCCGCCGGGCGCGGCCCTGCGGCGGCGCGGGGGCGGCGAAGGGGCTGCGAGAGGCGTCCACGCGCTGATTCTCTCCGCTCATGACAAAAGGCGCAGCCCGGCGGGGCCGCGCCTTTCGAAGGCTTGCACCGGTACTCGGACCTCGGCGGTCCGTCAGGCCTTGGCGGCGGCCTTGTTGGCGGCGATCACCACGGCCAGGTCATCGTGGGCGCCCTTCGGCGCACCCATGCCCGCGGCCTTCATCGCCATGCCCACCACACCGCCGAGCGCGACCACGACGAGACCGGCCCAGAACCCGAGCGGGTTCGCGAGCACCATGAAGGCACCGGAGATGCAGAAACCGATGAACGCGATGGTGACACCGGTCCAGGCGGCCGGGGTGTGTCCGTGGTTCGTGCCCGCCATGAGTTGCTCCTCGTTTGCTCTGTCGCAGTACTGCTAAGAAATCGCGGTCTGTGTCGAATGCTCGGTGCCCATTGTCCCGCACCGGGCGCGGTGCCCGGTCAGCGGGTCGGGTCCTCGCCACGGTCCAGGGCCTTCCACAGGTCCTCGGGCCGGTCGGGGTCCACCGCCGCCGCCTTGCGGGCGCGGGGACTGCCGTCCCGCTCGTAGCGGCCGCCCATCGCGGGCCAGCTGCCGCCGAACCTCAGGGCCAGCAGTCCGGCGACCAGGATCAGGGCCGCACCGGCGGCCGTGATGTACGGCCAGGCCGTGTGTGTGAGCTCCCCCACCCGGGCCGCGGTGTCCGCCGTCGCGCGGGCGGCCTGCGCGTCCAGCGCCTGACGGTCGTCGGCGGCCAGCACCGCGGAGAGCGCCGCGCCCAGGCCGCTCAGCGCGAGCAGCCCGGAGACCAGCAGCCGGCTCCTGCCGCGTACGGCGAACACGGCCACGAGGGCGGCGAGGCCCACGATGGCCAGGGCCGCCGGAAGTCCGGTGACGGCCCGCCCGTCCGCGGTCAGCGGCAGCGAGCCGCCCCCGACGGCGGCGGCGCCCCGGGCCCAGACACGGCCGGAGGCGAGCAGGACGACGGTGGCACCGAGCGCGCCGAGCAGCAGGGCGACGGCCACGCTGCGGCGGCCGCCGCGACCGTCACCGCCGTCCGCGGTGTCCGCGGCGGCGGGAGCGTCGGTGTCGTTTCGGGGTGGGGGTACGGCACTCACGTACCCCACTATCCCCTACCGCGTCAGGAGGCGTTCAGCCGGTTGGCCGCTCCCACCGCGCGCAGGACGGCGGCCGCCTTGTTGCGGCACTCGTTGTCCTCCAGCTCGGGCACCGAATCCGCGACGACTCCCGCGCCGGCCTGGACGTACGCCGTGCCGTCGCGCAGCAGCGCGGTGCGGATGGCGATGGCCGTGTCGGAGTCCCCGGCGAAGTCGAGGTAGCCCACGCAGCCGCCGTACAGGCCCCGGCGGGAGGGTTCGAGCTCCTCGATGATCTGCATGGCGCGCGGCTTGGGCGCCCCGGAGAGGGTGCCGGCCGGGAAGCAGGCGGTCAGCACGTCGAAGGCGGTGCGGCCCTCGGCGACCCGGCCGGTGACGGTCGAGACGATGTGCATGACGTGCGAGTACCGCTCGATCGACATGAAGTCGACGACCTCCACCGATCCCGGCTCGCAGACCCGGCCCAGGTCGTTGCGGCCCAGGTCGACGAGCATCAGGTGCTCGGCCCGCTCCTTGGGGTCGGCCAGCAGCTCCTCGGCGAGCTCGTGGTCCTCCTGCGGGGTGGCCCCGCGGTGGCGGGTGCCCGCGATCGGGTGGACCATGGCCCGGCCGTCCTCGACCTTGACCAGGGCCTCGGGGCTGGAGCCGACGACGTCGAAGCCGTTCTCGAAGCGGAACAGGTACATGTACGGGGACGGGTTGGTGGCCCGCAGCACCCGGTAGACGTCCAGTGCGGAGGCGGCGCAGGGGGTCTCGAACCGCTGCGAGGGCACCACCTGGAAGGCCTCGCCGGCCCGGATCCGCTCCTTGATGTCCTCGACGGCGTCCCGGTACTTCTCGCCGCCCCACAGCGCGGAGAACTCCGGCAGCTCGGAGGCGGGCAGCGGGGTGGGCGTGTACGGGGCGGGCCGCGCGAGGTCGGCCTCCATGGCGTCGAGCCGGGCCATCGCGTCCGCGTACGCCTCGTCCACGCCGGTGTCGAGGTCGTTGTGGTTGATGGCGTTGGCGATGAGCTGGACCGTGCCGTCCCAGTGGTCCATGACCGCCAGGTCGGAGGTGAGCAGCATGGTCAGCTCGGGCAGCCGCAGGTCGTCGTCGGTGTGCTCGCCGATGCGCTCCAGGCGGCGCACGATGTCGTAGCCGAGGTAGCCGACCATGCCGCCGGTGAAGGGCGGCATCCCCGCGGCGAGGTCGCGGGGGGTGTGCAGGGCCTCGACGGTGGCGCGCAGGGCGTCCAGGGGGTCGCCGTCGGTGGGGACGCCGACGGGCGGGGTCCCGATCCAGTGCGCGCGCCCGTCGCGGACGGTCAGCGTGGAGGCACTGCGGACGCCGACGAAGGAGTAGCGGGACCAGGAGCGGCCGTTCTCGGCGGACTCCAGCAGGAAGGTGCCCGGGCGTTCGGCGGCCAGCTTCCGGTAGAGCCCGACGGGGGTGTCTCCGTCGGCCAGGAGCTTGCGGCTCACGGGGATGACGCGGCGGTCCGCCGCGAGCTTGCGGAACGTCTCAAGATCCATGAGGTGGGACCCTAACTGCCTATTCGGCCAGCGGAAGGACATCGGCGTCGAAGCACGTACGGGCACCCGTGTGGCAGGCGGCACCGACCTGGTCGACCTTGACGAGGAGGGTGTCGGCGTCGCAGTCGAGGGCGACGGACTTCACGTGCTGGAAGTGGCCGGACGTGTCCCCCTTCACCCAGTACTCCCGGCGGCTGCGGGACCAGTACGTGCAGCGGCCCGTGGTCAGGGTGCGGTGCAGGGCTTCGTCGTCCATCCAGCCGAGCATGAGCACCTCACCGGTGTCGTACTGCTGGGCGATGGCCGGTACCAGGCCGTCGGCGGAGCGCTTGAGCCGCGCGGCGATGGCGGGATCGAGGGAGGACGTACTCATGGGGGCCATTGTGCCGCGACCGGGGGGCCGTAACGGATCACCGTCCGCCTGATGGGCGGGCACGGGGCGGCATCCGGTCGTAGGCTGGCCCCCATGTCTACCCATGCGAAGCGCGAACGCCTGCTGCTGGCGGACCTGTTGGAGGCGGTGGGGCCGGAGGCGCCGACGCTGTGCGACGGCTGGCGGGCCCGGGAACTGGCGGCACACGTGGTGGTCCGGGAGCGTCGCCCGGACGCGGCGGGCGGTCTGCTGCTGAACGTCCTGAAGGACCGGCTGGACAAGGCGATGGCCGAGTACACGGCCAAGCCGTACGAGGAACTGATCCAGCTGATCCGGACCGGCCCACCGAAGATGTCCCTGTACGCGCTGAAGCAGATCGACGAGGCGGCCAACGCGGTGGAGTTCTACGTCCACGCGGAGGACGTCCGGCGCGCCCAGCCGGACTGGTCGCCGCGCCAGCTGGACCCGGTGTTCTCGGACGCCCTGTGGTCACGGCTGGAGAAGCTGGCCCGGCTGACGGGCCGTCGCGCCCCGGTGGGCCTGGTGCTGCGCCGCCCGAACGGGCAGACCGTCGTCGCGCACAAGGGCACCCCGGTGGTGACGGTCACCGGCGAGCCGGGCGAGCTGACGCTGTTCTGCTTCGGCCGCCAGAACGCCGCCGCGGTGGAACTGGACGGCCCGAAGGAGGCCGTCGCCAAGCTGACGGTGGCCAAGCTCGGCATCTGACCTCTTGACGGCGCCCTCGCACCGGTCGGCCCTGACGGGCCTCCCGGGCTTCGGGCGCCTGCGGCGGATTCCGTCCGCCGACCCGGCCGGGGCGGCGAGCGCGGGCCCGCAGGCCCGGGGCAGTGCCCCGGGCTCCGTCACCGCCACCGGCCGGGCGTCAGCGGACCGGGTGGCCCGCCTCGCGGAGGGTGTCCTTGACCTGGCCGATCCGCAGGTCGCCGAAGTGGAACACGGACGCCGCCAGCACCGCGTCGGCGCCGGCCGCGATCGCCGGCGGGAAGTGCTCCAGCCGGCCCGCTCCGCCCGAGGCGATCACCGGGACCGTGACGTGCTTCCGCACGGCCGCGATCATCTCGGTGTCGTACCCGTCCTTGGTGCCGTCCGCGTCCATCGAGTTCAGCAGGATCTCGCCGGCGCCCAGGTCGGTCGCCCGGTGCGCCCACTCGACGGCGTCCATGCCGGTGCCCCGGCGGCCGCCGTGCGTGGTGACCTCGAAGGAGCCGCCGGCCGTGCGGCGGGCATCGACGGACAGGACGAGGACCTGCCGCCCGAAGCGCTCCGCGATCTCCTGGATCAGCTCGGGCCGGGCGATGGCGGCGGTGTTCACGCCGACCTTGTCCGCGCCGGCCCGCAGCAGCTTGTCCACGTCGTCGGCGGTGCGGACGCCGCCGCCGACGGTCAGCGGGATGAAGACCTGCTCGGCGGTCCGCCGCACCACGTCGTACGTGGTCTCGCGGTTCCCTGACGACGCGGTGATGTCGAGGAAGGTCAGCTCGTCGGCACCCTCGGCGTCGTACAGCTTGGCCATCTCCACCGGGTCGCCGGCGTCCCGCAGGTTCTGGAAGTTGACGCCCTTGACGACCCGGCCGTTGTCCACGTCCAGGCAGGGGATCACACGTACGGCAAGGGTCATCGCGACGCTCCCCGGTAGGCCTCGACCTCCACCTCAACGACCATGCTGGGGTCGACGAGGCCGGAGACGATGATCATGGACGCGGCGGGGCGGACGGCGTCGAAGAGCTCCTTGTGGGCGCGGCCGACCTCTTCGACGTCCCGGGCGTGCGTGAGGTACATCCGGGTGCGGACCACGTGCTCGGGGCCGAGACCGGCCTGCTCCAGCGCCTTGAACGCCACCCCGAAGGCGGTGACGGTCTGGTCGTACGGGCCGTCGACACCGGCGGCGGTGCAGCCGGACACGAGCACGAGGCCGTTGTCGAGCTGTACGGCCCGCGAGTAGCCGATGACGTCCTCGTACGCTCCGCCGGAGGAGATGAGGCGTACTGCGTCGGAGCTCATGCGGAGACCGCCTTCAGTGCTTCTTCCAGGGTGAACGCCTCGGCGTACAGCGCCTTGCCGACGATCGCGCCCTCGACGCCCAGCGGCACCAGTTCGGCCAGCGCCCGCAGGTCGTCCAGCGAGGAGACGCCGCCGGAGGCCACGACCGGCCGGTCCGTGGCGGCGCAGACGTTCTTCAGCAGCTCCAGGTTGGGGCCGGTCAGCGTGCCGTCCTTGCCGATGTCGGTGACGACGTACCGGGCGCAGCCCTCGGAGTCCAGGCGCGCGAGGGTCTCGTAGAGGTCCCCGCCCTCGCTCGTCCAGCCGCGGCCCTTGAGGGTGGTGCCGCGTACGTCGAGGCCGATGGCGATCTTGTCGCCGTGCTCGGCGATGGCCTTGGCGGCCCACTCGGGGGTCTCCAGGGCGGCGGTGCCCAGGTTGACGCGGGTGCAGCCGGTGGCGAGGGCCGCGGCGAGCGTGGCGTCGTCGCGGATTCCGCCGGACAGTTCGACCTTGATGTCCATGGCGCCGGTGATCTCCGCGACCAGCGCGCGGTTGTCACCCGTGCCGAAGGCGGCGTCGAGGTCGACGAGGTGCAGCCACTCTGCGCCGGCGCGCTGCCAGGCGAGGGCCGCCTCCAGCGGGGAACCGTAGGAGGTCTCGCTCCCGGACACCCCGTGCACGAGGCGGACGGCCTGCCCGTCGCGGACGTCGACCGCGGGGAGGAGTTCCAGCTTGTTGACGGGCATCAGAGGGTCTCGATCCAGTTGGTGAGGAGCTGGGCACCGGCGTCGCCGGACTTCTCGGGGTGGAACTGGGTGGCCCACAGGGCGCCGTTCTCCACCGCTGCGACGAAGGGCTCGCCGTGGGTGGCCCAGGTGACCTTGGGGGCGCGGATCGCCGGGTTGGTGACCTCCAGGCTCCAGCCGCGCACCGCGTACGAGTGCACGAAGTAGAAATGGGCGTCGTCGTCCAGGCCCTTGAAGGCCTGGCTGTCGGCCGGGGCGTCCACGGTGTTCCAGCCCATGTGGGGCACGATCGGGGCGCGCAGCGGCTCGACGGTGCCGGGCCACTCGTCGAGGCCCTCCGTCTCCACGCCGTGCTCGATGCCCCGCTCGAAGAGGATCTGCATGCCGACGCAGATGCCCATGACCGGGCGGCCGCCGGAGAGCCGGCGGCCGATGATCCAGTCGCCGCGGACGTCCTTGAGGCCCTGCATGCAGGCGGAGAAGGCACCGACGCCGGGGACGAGGAGCCCGTCGGCGTCCATCGCCTTGTCGTAGTCGCGGGTGATCTCGACGTCCGCACCGGCGCGCGCGAGGGCGCGCTCGGCGGAGCGTACGTTTCCGAAGCCGTAGTCGAAGACCACGACCGTCTTGGTGGGGCGGACTGCGCTCATTCCCAGATTCCTTGGATCCGCAGGACTCCGGCGGCCAGACACATCGCGGAGCCGATGGCGAGCAGGACGACGACCGATTTGGGCATCTGCTGCTTCTGGAAGGAGTAGACGCCTCCGGCCAAGAACAGGCCGAAGACGATCAGGATGGTGTTCAGGCCGTTCACGGCTAGAGGGCGCCCTTCGTGGAGGGCAGGATTCCGGCGGCGCGCGGGTCGAACTCGGCGGCGTAGCGCAGCGCCCGGGCCAGGGCCTTGAACTGGCACTCCACGATGTGGTGGGCGTTGCGGCCGTACGGGACGTGGATGTGCAGGGCGATCTGGGCCTGCGCGACGAACGACTCGAAGATGTGCCGGGTCATCGTCGTGTCGTACTCGCCGATCATCGGCGCCATGTTCTCGGGCTCGGTGTGCACGAGGTACGGGCGGCCGGACAGGTCGACGGTCACCTGGGCGAGGGACTCGTCGAGCGGCACGGTGCAGTTGCCGAAGCGGTAGATGCCGACCTTGTCGCCGAGGGCCTGCTTGAACGCGGCGCCCAGCGCGAGGGCGGTGTCCTCGATGGTGTGGTGGCTGTCGATGTGCAGGTCGCCGTCCGTCTTGACCGTGAGGTCGAAGAGGCCGTGGCGGCCGAGCTGGTCGAGCATGTGGTCGTAGAAGCCCACGCCCGTCGAGACGTCGACCTTGCCGGTGCCGTCGAGGTTTATCTCGACCAGGACCGAGGTCTCCTTCGTGGTCCGTTCGACCCGTCCGATGCGGCTCATGCGTGCTGCTCCTTCTTCAGTGCGCGAACCGCTTCCAGGAACGCGTCGTTCTCGGCCGGGGTGCCGGCGGTGACCCGCAGCCAGCCCGGTACGCCGTTGTCCCTGACCAGGACACCCTGGTCGAGGATCTTCTGCCAGGCGGTGTGCGAGTCGTCGAACTTCCCGAACTGGATGAAGTTCGCGTCGGACTCGGTGACCTCGTAGCCGATGGCCCGCAGTTCGGTGACGAGGCGGTCCCGCTCGGCCTTGAGCTGTTCGACGTAGCCGAGCAGGGTGTCGGTGTGCTCCAGGGCGGCCAGCGCGGTCGCCTGGGTCACGGCCGACAGGTGGTACGGCAGGCGTACGAGCTGCACGGCGTCGACCACGGCCGGGTGCGCGGCCAGGTAGCCCAGGCGCAGTCCGGCGGCGCCGAAGGCCTTGGACATGGTCCGGGAGACCACCAGGTTGGGGCGGCCCTCGATCAGCGGGAGGAGGGAGTCGCGGTGGCTGAACTCCACGTACGCCTCGTCCACGATGACCAGGCAGGGCTTGGCCGCCTGCGCGGCCTCGTAGAGGGCGAGGACGGTCTCCGCCTCGACCGCGGTGCCCGTGGGGTTGTTGGGCGACGTGATGAAGACGACGTCGGGGGCGTTCTCGGCGATGGCCTGCTCCGCCGCCTCCACGTCGATCGTGAAGTCCTCGCGGCGCGGGCCGGAGATCCAGCCGGTCCCGGTGCCGCGCGAAATCAGCGCGTGCATCGAGTACGAGGGCTCGAAGCCGATCGCCGTGCGCCCGGGCCCGCCGAAGGTCTGCAGCAGCTGCTGGATGACCTCGTTGGAGCCGTTGGCGGCCCAGACGTTCTCCAGCGCCACCGGGTGCTTCGCGGTGCGGGTGAGGTACGCGGCCAGCTCGGTCCGCAGCTCGACCGCGTCCCGGTCGGGGTAGCGGTTGAGGGTGCGGGCGGCCTCGCAGACGCGCTCGGCGATGCGCCGCACCAGCTCCTCGGGGAGCTCGTACGGGTTCTCGTTGGTGTTCAGCTGGACGGGCACGTCGAGCTGGGGGGCGCCGTACGGGGTCTTGCCGCGCAGTTCGTCCCGGATGGGGAGGTCGTCGATCCCGAAACTCACTGGGTGGGCACCTTCCATCCGAAGCGCGCCTTGAGGGCTGCGCCGTGCGCCGGCAGGTCCTCGGCCTCGGCCAGCGTCACCACGTGGTGGGTGACCTCGGCGAGCGCGTCGCGCGTGTAGTCGACGATGTGGATGCCGCGCAGGAACGACTGCACGGACAGGCCGGAGGAGTGGCAGGCGCAGCCGCCGGTGGGCAGCACGTGGTTCGACCCGGCGCAGTAGTCGCCGAGGGAGACCGGGGCCCAGGGGCCGACGAAGATCGCGCCGGCGTTGCGCACCCGGGCGGCCCAGGCAGCGGCGTCGGCGGTCTGGATCTCCAGGTGCTCGGCGCCGTACGCGTCGACGACCTTGAGACCGTCCTCCAGGCTGTCGACCAGCACGATCGCGGACTGCTTGCCCGCGAGCGCCGGCTTGATCCGGTCCTCGACGTGCTTGGTGGCCGCGACCTGCGGCTCCAGCTCCCGCTCGACGGCGGCCGCGAGCTCCTCGGAGTCCGTGACGAGGACGGCCGCGGCCAGCGGGTCGTGCTCGGCCTGGCTGATCAGATCGGCGGCGACGTGCACCGGGTCGGCCGTGGAGTCCGCGAGGACCGCGATCTCGGTCGGGCCGGCTTCGGTGTCGATGCCGATCCGACCGGTGAAGTAGCGCTTGGCGGCAGCGACCCAGATGTTGCCGGGGCCCGTCACCATGTTCACCGGCAGGCAGTCCTCCGTGCCGTACGCGAACATCGCGACGGCCACGGCGCCGCCGGCGGCGTACACCTCGTCCACGCCGAGCAGCGCGCACGCGGCGAGGATCGTCGGGTGCGGCAGCCCGCCGAACTCCTTCTGCGGCGGGGACGCGAGCGCGATCGACTCGACGCCCGCCTCCTGCGCCGGTACGACGTTCATGACGACGGAGGACGGGTACACCGAGCGGCCGCCCGGGGCGTACAGGCCCACGCGCTCGACCGGAACCCACTTCTCCGTCACGGTCCCGCCGGGGACCACCTGGGTGGTGTGCTCGCTGCGGCGCTGGTTGCGGTGGACGATCCGGGCGCGCCGGATGGACTCCTCCAGAGCGGCGCGGACGGCCGGGTCCAGCTCGTCGAGGGCGGCCTTGAGCGCCTCGGCGGGCACCCTGACCTGCTCCAGCGTGACACCGTCGAACTTCTGCGCGTACTCGATGAGCGCCGCCGTGCCACGATGATGGACGTCCTCGCAGATGGGCCGCACCTTCTCCAGGGCGGCTTCCACGTCGAACTCGGCACGGGGCAGCAGATCGCGCAGGGCGCCACCCTCGGGGAGGGCGTCACCGCGCAGGTCGATACGAGAGATCACCTCCCAATTCTCTCAGACCGCCTCCCGCCACTGTCCGCCCGTATCACTGGCTGATACAGGCCCCGGACGTCACTGCCGCCCGTTAGCGTTCCCCTACACGTATTGCACAGCGGAGGGGGGCCGCCATGGCGGAGCCACGTGCGGGCGAGCAGCCCGCGGATCTCACCGATCCCGAACGCCGCATGTGGCAGGCGTACCGGACGGGCAGCGTCTGCGATCTCAGCGCCCGGGCCGCCGCCGAGGACGACCCCCACGACAGCGGGCGGGTCTGGGGCGGCGGGCGCAGCGTCCGGGCCCAGGTGGTGGCACTGCTGCTGCTCCACGGGCCGCCGCCGGTGCCGGGGCGGGTCGCTTCGCTGAAACTGCGCGGCGTACGGATCACCGGGCGCCTCGACCTGTCCGGCGGGCTCGTGGCGCCGTACGTCGAACTCCAGTCCTGCCGCTTCGACAGCGAGATCCAGCTGTCCGAGACCCGGTTCGTCACCCTGCGCCTGGTCAACTGCGCGATACCCCGGCTGGACGCCTCCCGGCTCCACACCGAGGGCGATCTGCACCTGCCGCGCTGCCGGGTGGCCCGCGGGATCCGGCTGACCGACGCGCAGATCGGCACCGACCTGCTGATCAGCCAGGCCGTGGTGCGCCGGGACAACAAGGGCCGGGCCATCGCCGCGGACGGGATGTCGGTGGCGCAGGACTTCCAGGGCGAGCTGCTGGAGACGGACGGGGAGGTGAGCCTGCGCGGCGCGAAGATCGGCGTGTCGATGAACCTGCGCGGGGCCCGGCTGCGCAATCCGCACGGGCGGCGCGCACTGAACGCCCCGCAGCTGACCGTCGAGCGGACCCTGTACCTGACCTCGATCGCGCTGGACTACGTCCTCGGCGACCTGGGCTCCTCCACTCCCCCGTACGGGCTCGGCCAGACGCCCACGCGCGGGCAGCGGTCCCAGCACTTCGAGTGCCGGGGCGGGCTGCGCCTGGACGACGGCCGCTTCGGTGACGCCGTCGACTTCTACGGCGCCCGGTTCACGCTGACCGAGGAGCAGGAGGTCTCGCTGCGCCGGATCCAGACGCCCGAACTCCGGTTCGTCGGCGAGCGGCCTGAGCAGGGGCGGGTGGTGCTGTCGGGGGCCAAGGTGGTCAAGCTGGTCGACTCGTCCACCAGCTGGCCCGGCCCGGGAGGCGTGTCGATCGAGGGGTTCGCGTACGAGAACCTCGCACCCCGCGGCCACTTCCCGCTGGCGCGCCGGCTGGCCTGGGTGGCGGCGGCCACCCCCGAGTACTCGCCCGAGCCGTACGAGCGGCTGGCCGCCGTACTGCGAACCAGCGGCGAGGACGCGGACGCCCGCGAGGTCCTGCTGGCCAAGCAGCGGCGGCGCCGGGCCACCCTGCCACCGGCGCTCAAGGCGTGGGGGTACCTCCAGGACTGGACGGTGGCGTACGGGTACCGTCCGGGCCGGGCCGCCCTGTGGATGGCGGTGCTGTGGGCGGCGGGCGCCCTGCTCTTCTCCCGGCACGAGCCGCCGCCGATCAAGGCGGACGAGCACCCGGGGTGGAACGCGGCCCTCTACGCGCTGGACCTGCTGCTCCCGGTCATCGATCTCGGCCAGGAGGGCCAGTGGAAGGTGGAGGGCGGCTGGCAGTGGGGTTCGGCGGTGCTGGTCCTGCTGGGCTGGATCCTCGCGACGACGGTGGCGGCGGGAGCCTCGCGCCTGCTGAGACGGGGATGACCGGCCGGACGGGAAACAACTGAGGTGACAGGCCCTGGCCCCCGGCCACTACCCTGTGCGTCGTGACCTCCGTTCGCCTGCCCCTCTTCCCGCTCAACTCGGTGCTGTTCCCGGGACTCGTCCTCCCGCTGAACGTCTTCGAGGAGCGTTATCGCGCCATGATGCGGGAGCTGCTGAAGACGGGCGAGGACGAACCGCGCCGCTTCGCGGTCGTCGCGATCCGCGACGGCCGGGAGGTCGCGCCGACCGCGCCGGGCCTGCCGGACCAGACGGCCCTGCCCGAGCGGGGCCCGACGGCCGGCTTCGGCCCGGATCCCGTCCAGGCCTTCCACCGGGTGGGCTGCATCGCCGACGCGGCGACGATCCGGGAGCGGGAGGACGGCAGCTTCGAGGTCCTCGCCACCGGTACGTCCCGGGTCCGCCTCCTGTCGGTGGACACCTCGGGCCCGTACCTGGTCGCCGAGCTGGAGGAACTCCCGGAGGAAGCGGGAGAGGGCGCGGGAGCGCTGGCGGAGGGGGTCCTGCGGGCCTTCCGGAACTACCAGAAGCGGCTGGCCGGAGCCCGCGAGCGGTCCCTGAGCTCGGGCGCGGACCTGCCGGACGAGCCGTCGGTGGTCTCGTACCTGGTGGCGGCGGCGGCCGTACTGGACATCCCGGCGAAGCAGCGGCTGCTCCAGGCGCCGGACACCGCCACGCGGCTCGCGGAGGAGCTGAAACTGCTGCGCGCGGAGACGGCGGTCATCCGCCACCTCCCGTCGCTCCCGGCGGTGGACCTGACGCGCGCACCGACCAACCCGAACTGACGGCACCGGACTGACGGCGAAGGACCGATGGCGAAGAAGAAGACCCAGGCTCCGGCGGGCACTCCGGCGATCGCGGCCCTGACCTCCGCCGGGGCGGAGTTCACGGTGCACGCGTACGAACACGACCCGGCGCACCCCTCGTACGGCGGGGAGGCGGCGCAGGCCATGGGCGTCTCCCCGGACCGGGTCTTCAAGACGCTGGTCGCGGAGGTGGACGGCGTGCTGACGGTGGCGGTGGTCCCGGTGTCGGGCAGCCTGGACCTGAAGGCGCTGGCGACCGCGGTCTCCGGGAAGCGGGCGTCCATGGCGGACCCGGCGCTTGCGGAGCGCACCACGGGGTACGTGCGGGGCGGCATCTCCCCGCTGGGCCAGCGCAAGCGGCTGCGGACGGTGCTGGACGCGTCGGCGCAGGACCACGCCACGATCTGCGTGTCGGCGGGCCGCCGGGGCCTGGAGGTCGAGCTCCCGCCCGCCACCCTGACGACCTTGGCGTCGGCCACCCTGGCCCCGATCGCCCGCCCGTAGCCGAGCCGGCGCCGCAGCGCCGGCGGTCAGGCCTTGGGGGGCTCGGGGGCCGACGGGTCGGACCCGGGCGACGGGTCGGTGTGGACGTGGGCCGGGGGGTAGGGGCCCCAGGAGGAGCCGGCGTCCGGGTCCTCGTCGTGCGGGGTCCACAGCGCCGTCAGCCCGAGGTGGACGGCCACGGCGACCATCGGCCAGACGAGCAGCACCCCGCGCGCCAGCAACTGCAGCGGCGCATCGAACGGCACTCCCTTCCCGGCCTTCAGCGCGGCCGCGGCCACGTCCGACGACGGCCCCAGCCACAGCCCCAGCCGCCATCCCACGAGCGCGGCGAAGCCGGATCCGATCGCCAGCCCGATGACCAGCGGGACACCGCCCCGGCGCCGCCACAGGAAGACGAGCACGGCGCTCAGCACCCCGAACCCCACCGACAGCAGGAAGAACGTCCCGTCGGTCCCTATCCGGGCCTCGCTCTCGGTGTTCCGCAGGAACACCGCCTCGCCGTTGGAGACGTACTGCGTCTTCGGGGCAAGCCATGCCCACAGCAGTCCGAGCAGCACCCCGGCCACTCCGGTCACCAGGGCCACGGCGGCCCCGTCGCGGATGTCCCCCGCGGTGATGCCGGCGGAGCCGCCCGGCTTCACGGGCGGCGGCGGTTCGTACGGGGACGGTGTGGTCACGGCTTCGGTCACCCCCACATCGTGCCAGGTGCCCGGCGCGTCGGCGTCAGCGGACCGCTGCCCGCCGGTACGCCCACGTCGCGACGGCCAGCGAGAGCACCCCCACCGCCCCGCATACGCCGAGGTCCAGCCCGACCGCAGCCCAGTCGGGGTGCGGGGCGAAGGTCCGTGCGAAGGCCTCCACCCCGTACGTCGACGGCAGCAGGTCCCGCGCCCAGCCGATCACGTCCGGCATCCGCTCCGGCGGCAGCACGCCCAGCAGCAGCGCCGCCGACATGCCGAGCTGCCCGGCCAGCGTGGCGAGCTCCTGCCGCGGGGCCAGCAGTCCGAGTGCGGCGCCCAGACCGGCCAGCGCGGCCCCGGCGAGCGGCACCACCGCGGCCAGGATCCACAGCCCGCTCATCGGCAGCCCGAACAGCAGGCATCCGAACACGGCCGTCACCAGCGTGCCCGGCAGGGTGAAGGACGCGTACGCGGCGGCCGCGCCCAGCACCACCGAGGCGGGCGGCACGGGCAGCGTGGCGTAGTGGTCCAGCCCGCCGCCGGCCCGCAACTGCCCGAAGTACTGCGCGAGCAGGTTCAGCGCGACGAAGGCGACCACCAGCACCGAGGACCCGGCGACGACGGCCCGGGCCTCCGAGCCCCCGTCCACCACGCCCCGCATCAGGATCATGATGCCGATGGACTGGAAGGTGGCCACGAACAGCAGCGGGATCCGCGAGACCCGGGCCCGCGACAGCTGGGCCCGGTACACGGCGGCCAGCGCCGGGAAGAGCCGCGCCCGCGGTGCCAGCGGAGCGGACGGGCCGGACACGGCGCCCGTCGCAGTGGCCGTCACCGGCGCCGGCCCGACGGCCTGTGCCACGGCGCCCGGTGTGCGGTCGCTCATGACTTCACCAGCCCTTTCGTCTTGCCGCCGAGGGCCAGGTATACGTCCTCCAGGCTGGGGGTGGCCAGGGTGAAGTCGTCGAGGGCTGCGAAGGCCGGCCCGCCGGTTACCGCGGCGACCGCGGCGCGCGCTTCATCGGGCGCCAGTCGCATCACCCAGCGCCGTCCCGACGTGACGGCGTCCTCGCGCAGCCGCGCGACCTCGGGCACGTCCATCGGAGCCCCCTCGCGCCACACCAGCTCCAGCCGGACCTCGTCGGAGACCTTGGCCTTCAACCCGGCGGGGGAGTCGCAGGCGATGACCCGGCCCTGGTCGATGACGGCGACCCGGTCCAGGACGGTCTCGGCCTCGATGACGTTGTGCGTGACGAGCAGGACGGTGGCCCCGTGCTGGGCGCGCCGCCGGTCCACCGCCGCCCACACGGCCCGCCGGGCCACGGGGTCCATGCCGGTGGTGGGCTCGTCGAGGACCAGGACCGGCCGCTCCCCCACCAGCGCGGCGGCGAAGCAGGCCAGCCGCCGCTGCCCGCCCGAAAGCTTCTTCAGGGGCCGCCCGGCGATCGCGGTCAGCCCGAGTTCCTCCAGTACGGCGTCCCGCTCGGCCCGCGCCGTCCGTACGTCGAGTCCGCGCAGTCGTCCCGTGGTCTCGGCGGCCAGCGCCACCGTGAGCTCGTCGAGGGCGGTGGACTCCTGTCCCAGGTAGGCGAGCAGCCGGGCCGCCCGCTCGGGGTGGCGCACGAGGTCGTGGCCGAGCAGGGTCACGGCGCCGGAGTCGGGCCGCATCAGGCCGGTGAGCTGGCGGACCAGGGTGGACTTGCCGGCGCCGTTGGGGCCGAGCAGTCCGAAGATCTCGCCGCGCCGGACGTCCAGGCTGATGCCGTCGGTGGCCCGGGTCTCGGGCAGGGCGGGAGCTCCGCGCCGGCCCCGTACGGCGGAATACGTCTTGACCAGGTCACGCACCGCGCAGACCACGTCCGGTGCCGCGGCTGCGGCCACTGCCGTGCTCGGTCGTGCTGATGCTGTGCCCGTACTCACGAGGGAGCAGCCTACGCGGCTTTCGTCCGCGCCCAGCCGTGAGGTACCCCCGACGCCCTACTCGGCGGCCGGTGCCGTCGGCGTCGCGGGCACGGCGGAGGGCTGCCCTGCGACGTGCTCGGCGGCCGCGCGGACGTCGATCTCCCGCCAGAACCCGGCGCGGATGGCATAGCGGTCGTGCTCGTCGATCTGGTCGTCCTTGTGCGCGAGCAGCCCGAACCGGGCCGCGTAGCGCAGCAGCTCACCGTCGATGCGGTGCGGGATCCGCGGGTACATCGTGGCGAGTTTTTGGAGGTGGACGGTCTCCGGGAGGCGTTCCATCCAGCGCCGGGCGAAGACCTGGCCGACTTCGAAGGGGTCGCCGCCGACGGTGGTGATGTCCTCCTCGCGGTCGGCCCAGCGCTGCTCGGCGCTGGTGAGCTGGGCGAGGGTCGGCAGCGAGGCGGTCTCGGCGGGTTCGCCGAGGGGGCCGGCCCGGTCGATCCAGCCCTTGTCGGAGGACCAGCGCAGGGCACTGCCGGCCGGGGGTTGGGCGCCGCCGTGTCCGCCCGCGGGCCCGGGCTGCGGGCCGGGGGCGCGCAGCGAGCCGGCGAGGTCCTTGGGCGTGGGTACGGCCTTGCCCCCGGCGGTGGGGGCGGGCACCGGCGCTCCGCTGCCCTCGGGCTCGCCGGGGGCGGGCGCGCCGGAGCCGTTGCCGCCGGCGCTGCGGGCGGCCTCGGCGAGGGCGGCCTCGGGCAGCGGGGCGGAGAGGATCGCCGCGATCTCGGGGCGTGGTGCGGGCGGCGGTGGGCACAGCCCGGCGAGGTCCCGGGCGCGGACGGCCCGGGTGATCCAGGCCCGGTCCAGGACGCGGCGCTCGTCCGCCTCGGCGACGAGGTCCTCGGACTGGTTGTAGTCGCCGTCGGCGGCCTGGACGGCCCACAGGTGGACGGCGACGCCGTGTTCCTTGGCGGACATCAGGCCGGGCAGCAGGTCTCCGTCGCCGGTGACGAGCACGACGTCGGAGCAGGCGCGGTTGCGGGCCAGTTCGGTCAGCTCGGCGTGCATGGCGGCGTCGACGCCCTTCTGCGCCCAGCGGCCGTCGCTGCGGGTGAGGGCGCCGAGGCGGACGGTGACGCGGGGCATGACGCGCAGTCGCCGGTGCTCGGGCTGGGGCACCCGGTCGGGTGCGCCGTCGAACCAGTAGATGCGCAGCAGGGGCTGCTCGGTGTCGGCTTCGGCGCGCTCGCGCAGGCCCTGGATGAGGGCGGCATGGTCGACGGTGATGCGGGAGCGGGAGGGCTCCCCTGCGAGAAGGCTGGCGGCGGCGCCCAGCAGATAGCCGGCGTCCACCAGGACGACGCAGCGGTCCACGCGTACCACCCTCTTCCCTGGGGATCCCCTGTGTTTGTCGCGGGTGCCCCGAGTCTGCCCGACCGCAAGGGTGTTGACGGCCGGAACTCGATCATCGGCGTGGCGGATCCGGCACTCGTTCCCGCGGCGGTCCCGACTCCACACGACAAAGATCCAAAATGCGCGGTTTGTGGCGACGTGTGAGGGTGAAGGCGGTCCTGGCCCCTAGACCCTCACGGAGGCTCCACCATGGCCAAGAACAAGAACCGCCAGCACGAACAGAAGCAGCAGGCCCGCTCGTCGACGCAGGATCCGACGAAGGGCTCGGAGTCGGTGTCCGAGCCCTCGGGCAGCTCCCCGAGTCCGATGGACATGGCTCGCAAGGGCAAGCAGAAGAAGTTCGGCCACAACTGACGCCTCCGCGAGCAGCACGCACGAGGGCGCGCCCAGAGCTCTGGGCGCGCCCTTCTTCACGTGCTGCTGCGTACGGGGGCCTGGGCGACCGGCGTCATCCGGCCAGGCAGGACGGGCCGAGGAGCACCTTGAGGTCGCCGAAGAGCGCCGGGTCGGGCTGGACCCGGTGCTTGTCGAGGCGCAGCACGGTGGTGCTCCGCGGCCCCTGGAGCTTGATCCGGACCTCGGTGTTGCCCTTGTGGTGGCGCAGGATCTCGCCCAACCGGGTGACCATCGGAGGAGTGACCTTGACCGTCGGGATGGTGAGGACGACGGGGGCGTTCGTCCCGGCCGAGGAGAGGTCGGGGACCATCATCTCCATGGCGACCAGGCGGGGGACGTCCTCGCGCTTGTCGAGGCGGCCCTTGACGAAGACGACGGTGTCCTCGACCAGCTGGGTGGAGACGAGCTGGTAGGTCGCGGGGAAGAACATGCACTCGATCGAGCCGGCCAGGTCCTCGACGGTGGCGATGGCCCAGGCGTTGCCCTGCTTGGTCATCTTGCGCTGGAGGCCCGAGATGATGCCGCCGATGGTGACGACGGCGCCGTCCGAGTGCTCGCCGCCGGTCAGCTGGGAGATTCCGGCGTCCGTCTTGTCGGAGAGCACGTGCTCCAGGCCGAAGAGCGGGTGGTCGGAGACGTACAGGCCGAGCATCTCGCGCTCCTGGGCGAGCAGGTAGGACTTCTCCCACTCCACGTCCGAGAACTCGACGTCGAGCCCGAAGCCGGGCTCGTCGCTGGCGCTCTCGTCACCCATTCCGCCGAAGAGGTCGAACTGTCCCTCGGCCTCCTTGCGCTTGACCGCGACCACGTTGTCGATCATCGACTCGTGGTGGGCGACCAGGCCCTTGCGGGTGTGGCCCATCTCGTCGAAAGCGCCGGCCTTGATCAGCGACTCGACGGTGCGCTTGTTGCAGACGACGGCCTCGACCTTGTCCAGGAAGTCGGGGAAGGTGGAGTACTTCCCCTTGGCCTTCCTGGTCTTGATGATCGACTCGACGACGTTCTGGCCGACGTTGCGCACGGCGGTGAGGCCGAAGAGGATCACGTCGTCGCCCTGGGCCGCGAAGTTCGGCTCGGACTCGTTGACGTTCGGCGGGAGCACCTTGATGCCCATGCGCCGGCACTCGTTGAGGTAGATCGCGGACTTGTCCTTGTCGTCCTTGACCGAGGTGAGCAGGCCAGCCATGTACTCGGCCGGGAAGTTCGCCTTGAGGTAGGCGGTCCAGTACGAGACCAGGCCGTACGCGGCGGAGTGCGCCTTGTTGAAGGCGTAGCCGGCGAAGGGGACCAGGACGTCCCACAGGGCCTTGATCGCCTGGTCGCTGAAGCCCTTGCCCCTGGCGCCCTCCTCGAAAATGACGAAGTTCTTCGCCAGCTCCTCGGGCTTCTTCTTGCCCATCACGCGGCGCAGGATGTCGGCCTCGCCGAGCGAGTACCCGGCGATGATCTGGGCGGCCTTCTGGACCTGCTCCTGGTAGACGATCAGGCCGTAGGTGACCGCGAGCACCTCTTCGAGCGGCCCCTCCAGCTCCGGGTGGATCGGGGTGATCTCCTGCTGCTTGTTCTTGCGCAGGGCGTAGTTCGTGTGCGAGTTCATGCCCATCGGGCCCGGCCGGTACAGGGCCGAGACGGCGGAGATGTCCTCGAAGTTGTCGGGCTTCATCAGGCGCAGCAGCGAACGCATGGGCCCGCCGTCGAACTGGAAGACGCCGAGGGTGTCGCCGCGGCCGAGCAGTTCGAAGGTCTTGGGGTCGTCGAGCGGGAGGGCCAGGAGGTCGATGTCGATCCCCTTGTTGGCCTTCACCATCTTGACGGCGTCGTCCATGATCGTGAGGTTGCGCAGGCCGAGGAAGTCCATCTTCAGCAGGCCGAGCGATTCGCAGCTCGGGTAGTCCCACTGGGTGATGGTGACGCCGTCGGTGTGCCGCACCCAGACGGGTACGTGGTCGGTGATCGTCTCGCTGGACATGATCACGCCGGCGGCGTGCACGCCCATCTGGCGGACCAGGCCCTCGACGCCGCGGGCGGTGTCGATGACCTTCTTCACGTCCGGCTCGTTCTCGTACATCCCGCGGATCTCGCCGGCCTCGCCGTAGCGCGGGTGCTGCGGGTCGAGGATGCCGGAGAGCGGGATGCCCTTGCCGAGGACGTCGGCGGGCATGGCCTTGGTGAGGCGGTCGCCCATGGCGTAGGGGTAGCCCAGGACGCGCGCGGAGTCCTTGATCGCGTTCTTGGCCTTGATGGTGCCGTAGGTGCCGATCATGGCGACCTTGTCCTGGCCGTACTTCTCCGTCACGTACCGGATCACCTCGACGCGCCGACGCTCGTCGAAGTCGATGTCGACGTCGGGCATGGAGACGCGCTCGGGGTTCAGGAAGCGCTCGAAGATCAGGCCGTGCGTGAGCGGGTCGAGGTCGGTGATGCCCATGGCGTACGCGACGATCGAGCCGGCCGCGGAGCCTCGGCCCGGGCCCACCGCGATGCCCTGGTTCTTGGCCCACATGATGAAGTCGGCGACCACGAGGAAGTAGCCGGGGAAGCCCATCGAGATGATCGTGTCCATCTCGTACTCGGCCTGCTTCATCCGGTCGTCCGGGATGCCTCCGGGGTAGCGGCGGTGCATGCCGCGCATGGTCTCCTCGCGGAACCAGCTGACCTCGGTGTGCCCCTCCGGGATGTCGAACTTCGGCATCAGGTTCCGGAATTTGAACATGCCCTCGGTGTCGATCTGGTCCGCGACCAGCCGCGTGTTGGCGCAGCCCTCCTGCCAGGCGTCCGAGGAGTCGATCGCGTACATCTCGTCGGTCGACTTGAGGTAGTAGCCGGTGCCGTCGAAGCGGAAGCGGTCCGGGTCCGAGAGGTTCTTGCCGGTCTGGATGCAGAGCAGGGCGTCGTGCGCGGTGGCCTCGCTCGCGTACGTGTAGTGCGAGTCGTTCGTGACCAGCGGCGGGATGCCGAGCTTCTTGCCGATCTCCAGCAGCCCGTCGCGGACCCGGCGCTCGATCTCGATGCCGTGGTCCATCAGCTCCAGGAAGTAGCGGCCCTCGCCGAAGATGTCCTTGTAGTCGGAGGCGGCCTGCACGGCCTCGTCGAACTGGCCGAGGCGCAGCCTGGTCTGCACCTCGCCGGACGGGCAGCCGGTGGAGGCGATCAGGCCCTCGGACCACTTGGAGATGGTCTCCTTGTCCATCCGCGGCCACTTCGTGAGCCAGCCCTCGGCGTACGCGTCGGAGGACAGCCGGAAGATGTTGTGCAGGCCGGTGGCGTTCGAGGCCCAGATGGTCTTGTGGGTGTAACCACCGGAACCGGAGACGTCGTCGCGCTTCTGGTGCGGCTGGCCCCACTGGATGCGCCGCTTGTTGCGCCGGGACTCGGGGGCCACGTACGCCTCGATGCCGATGATCGGCGTGATCCCGGCCTTCTGGGCGGTGTGGAAGAAGTCGTACGCCCCGTGCAGGTTGCCGTGGTCGGACATCGCGATGTGCGTCATGCCCATCTCGTTGCACGCGTTGAACATGTCCTTGAGCCGCGCGGCACCGTCCAGCAGCGAGTACTGGGTGTGGACGTGCAGGTGCGTGAACGGCTGCTTGGTCACGGTGGCAGACCTCCGGAAGGAACGAGGGGAGCAGCCTCGAAGTCTACGTCGGCGGAGTGACACAACCGGGGCACCGACCGGTACCTTCATCCGTTGCAGACCCAGGACTCCCGTCCGACCCCTCATGATCAAATGCACGCACCACTGCGCCACCAGGAGGCACCCGCCATGGCGGTTCCCGAGACGACGAACGAGCAGCGCGCCGAGCAGATACTCGACGTGTTCGACACCGCTTTCGGAGCGCTCCTCGCGGCCGACCCCGCCGCCTTCCAGGTCAAATTCAGGAAGATGGCGGCCTCCGCCTTCGCCTTCTACCGGGGCACGGCCTGCCTCTTCTACGCCGACCTGGAGCGGGACCGGCACGGCGGCCCCTACCTGGACGAGCGGACCGGCCGGGTGTGGATCCACGGCGATCTGCACGCCGAGAACTTCGGCACGTACATGGACTCCAACGGCCGCCTCGTCTTCAACGTCAACGACTTCGACGAGGCGTACGTCGGCCCCTTCACCTGGGACCTCAAGCGGTTCGCGGCCTCCGTCGCCCTGATCGGCTACACCAAGGCGCTCAGCGACGAGCAGATCAGCGCCCTGGTGCGGACGTACGCCGGCGCCTACCGGGAGCGCATCCACCTCCTGGCCACGGGCGCCAAGCACGAAGAGGTGCCCTCCTTCACCCTGGACACCGCCGAGGGCCCGCTGCTGACGGCCCTGCGCTCGGCCCGCTCCCGCACCCGCTTCTCCTTGCTGGACTCGATGACCGAGATCCGGGACTACGAGCGCCGCTTCACCTCCGGCGGGGGCGCGATCGAGCTGGACGCGGCCACCCGCTACAAGGTGCTCGCCGCCTTCGACGGGTACCTGGAGACCCTGCCCGACGAGTCCCTGGTCCGGCCGGACTCCTACCGGGTCAAGGACGTCGTGGGCCGCCGCGGCGTCGGAATAGGCTCGGCCGGCCTGCCCTCGTACAACATCCTGCTGGAGGGGCACAGCGACGCCCTGGAGAACGACGTCGTGATCTACCTCAAGCAGGCGCAGACCCCGGCGGTGTCCCGGCACATCACCGACCGGGCCGTGCGGGACTACTTCCAGCACGAGGGGCACCGAACGGTGATCTCCCAGCGCGCCCTCCAGGCACACGCCGACCCGTGGCTGGGCTGGACCGAGCTGGACGGGTCCGGGCAGCTGGTGGCCGAGGTCTCCCCGTACGCGGTGGACCTGGACTGGTCGGACCTGGACGAGCCGGAGGAGATCGCGGCCGTGGTCGCGGACCTGGGCCGGGCGACGGCGACCATGCACGCGGCGGCCGACGAGGCCGAGAGCGGGCACTCGCTGGTCCCGTTCTCCACCGAGCGGGCCATCGACGCGGCGATCGCCGCCGACGAGGAGGGCTTCGCGGAGCTGCTGGTCGACTTCGCGCACGCGTACGGGGCGCGGGCGCGCGCCGACCACCAGATCTTCGTGGACCTGTTCCGCAACGGCCGCATCATGCACTGAGTGTTTTCGGCCGCGGGTCCCCGGTCCGCTCGGGACCGGGGACCCGTTTTCACAGGTACTCGTGGCAGACTCGCGCCGATGGACATATCGAGGGCAGGACTCCGAGGGCTGCGGGCCGCGCTGTTCAGCGCACTCGTCGTGCTGCTCTCGGCCGGCTCGCACGTCCTGATGTCCCGGGTGCCGCTGCCGCCGGCACTGGTCGCCGGGGCCTTCGCCGGGGTGTTCCTCCTCACGTACGCGCTGGCCGGCCGCGAGCGCGGCTTCGGCCCCATCGCCGCCCTGCTGGTTCCGCTGGAGCTGGCCGCCGACACCGTCTTCACCGCCGGGCAGCACGTCTGCTACGGACCTGCCGGCGGGCCCGTCTCGGGGCCGCTGCGGGCACTGGGCCTGGACGAGCTGTGCGGCGGCCCGCCGGTGGGCGGGCCGCTGGCCGAGGTGCCCGGGGCCGTCCCCGACGCGGTGGCCCTGCTGGCCTCGCCCGGACCCTGGACCCCGTGGCTACTGCTCGCCGCGCACGTCTCGGTCGGGCTGCTCGCCGCGGCCTGGCTGCGGTACGGGGAGCGGGCTCTGGGCCAGCTGCTGCGCGCGGTGGCCGCCTTTGCTTTCCGGCCGCTGCTGCTGGCCGCGGCCTCGGCGGCGGCCGCCGTCGGCCCGGTGCGGCGGGCGCTGCGCCCGGCCCTTCCGGGCGCGGGGGCCCGTACCCGCTTCCCCGCCCATTCCGTGGGACTCCGGGGACCTCCCGTACGCGGCGCGCTCGTCTGCGCCTGACCCCGTACGGACGTCCCCTTTCACCGAGCCACACCCCACGGAGATCACCATGAGTTCACGCAACAGCCAGGCGAACAAGGCGGCGGCCCGCGATCGGCTGCGTGCCGAGCGCGAGAAGCAGGCCAAGAAGGACAAGGTGCGCCGCCAGGTACTGGTGGCCGGCGCCGTCGTCGCCGTCCTGGCCCTGGCCGGCGGCGTCGGCTACATGGTCGTGCAGGCCAACCAGCCCGGCGAGTGGGACAAGGCCGCCGACGCCGCGCTGGTCGCCCCGAAGAACACCACGGGCGACAACGGCACCACGGTCGTCATAGGCAAGGCCGACGCCAAGAAGACCCTCGAACTCTACGAGGACGCCCGCTGCCCGATCTGCTCGACGTTCGAGCAGGGGGTCGGCCCGCAGATCAAGAAGGACATCGACGCGGGCAAGTACAAGGTCCAGTACGTCGGGGCGACCTTCCTCGACAAGGCCTTCAGCGGCAGCGGCTCGAAGAACGCCCTGAGCGCACTGGGTGCGGCCCTGAACGTCAGCCCCGAGGCGTTCCTGGACTACAAGTCGGCGCTGTACGCCAAGGACAACCACCCGGACGAGAAGGACGACAAGTTCAGCAAGGACGACTACCTGCTGAAGATCGCGGACGCGGTGCCGGCCCTCAAGGGCAACGCCGAGTTCAAGAAGGCCGTCGAGGACGGCACGTACAACCGCTGGGCGATCGAGATGTCGAAGGTCTTCGACAAGAGCGGGGTCACGGGCACCCCCTCGCTGAAGATGGACGGCAAGAAGATCGAGATCCAGCAGATGACGCCGGAGTCCTTCACGGCCGCGGTCGACAAGGCCATCGCGGGCTGACCCGCAGCGGATCCGCACGGGATCCGCACCGGCCCCGCACCGGACCTCCACACGGGCAGGCGAACTCCGAGAGTTCGCCTGCCCGTTGCTTTCACAGGGGTGTACCAGCGGTTATACCCGTCAGTAATATGCCGGTCCGTGACCAGTCATCTCCCTTCCCCCACTGCGGCAACCCCGCGCCGCCGCACGGTCGTCAAGGCCGCAGCGGCCACGGCCGCCCTCGTGCCGTTCGCGACGGCCGCCCTGGGCATCTCGCCCTCGTCGGCGGCCTCGAACGGGCCGGCCTTCCTGCACGGCATCGCCTCGGGCGACCCACTGCCCGACGGGATCCTGCTGTGGACCCGCGTCACCCCGACCCCCGAGGCGGTCCCCGGCTCCGGCGTCGGCCCGGCCACCCGGGTGACCTGGGAGGTGGCCGAGGACAAGGCCTTCTCCCGGATCGCCGCGAGTGGTTCGGTCACCGCGACGGCCGCCTCCGACCACACCGTCAAGGCGGACGTCCGCGGACTGCGGCCGCAGACCCCGTACTTCTACCGGTTCACCGCCGGCGGCACCGTCTCGCCGGTCGGGCGCACCCTGACCGCGCCGGGCCACGACGCGACGACCCCTGGGGTCCGCTTCGGCGTGGTCTCCTGCGCCAACTGGGAGTCCGGCTACTTCTCGGCGTACCGCCACCTGGCCGCCCGCACCGACCTGCACGCGGTCCTGCACCTCGGCGACTACATCTACGAGTACGCGAACGGGGCCTACCCCGAGGCGAAGTACGTCGTACGCCCGCACGAGCCGCGGCACGAGATCCTCACCCTCGCCGACTACCGGACCCGGCACGGGAACTACAAGACCGACGCCGACCTCCAGGCGATGCACGCCGCGCACGCGATCGTCGCGATCTGGGACGACCACGAGTTCGCCAACGACGCCTGGTCGGGCGGGGCCGAGAACCACACCCCGGGCACCGAGGGCGACTGGGCGGCCCGCGCGGCCGCCGCCAAGCAGGCGTACTTCGAGTGGATGCCCGTCCGCACCTCCACCGCCGGCACCGTCTATCGTCGGCTGCGCTTCGGCACCCTCGCCGACCTGCACCTGCTGGACCTGCGCACGTTCCGCTCCCAGCAGGCCAAGATAGGCAGCGGCGCGGTCGACGACCCGGAGCGCACCATCACCGGACGCGCCCAGCTGGACTGGCTCAAGTCGGGCCTCGCGAGCTCCAACGCGACCTGGAAGTTGGTCGGGACCTCGGTGATGATCTCGCCGGTGGCCTTCGCCTCGCTGCCCGCGCACCTGCTGGCGCCGCTGACGAAGCTGCTGGGCCTGCCCGAGGGCGGCCTCGCGATCAACGTGGACCAGTGGGACGGGTACACGGACGACCGCAAGGAGCTGCTGAACCACCTCAAGGACCAGAAGATCAAGAACACGGTGTTCCTGACGGGCGACATCCACATGGCGTGGGCGAACGAGGTCCCGATGAACATGGCGACGTACCCGGGCTCCGGAACGGCCGCCACCGAGTTCGTGGTGACGTCGGTGACCTCCGACAACATCGACGACCTCCTGCACGTGCCGGCGGACACCGCGTCGCTGGTAGCGGAATCGGCGATCAAGGCCGCCAACTGGCACGTGAAGTGGCTGGACATGGACGCTCACGGTTACGGGGTGCTGGACGTGACGACCGAGCGTTCACAGATGGACTACTACGTGGTGTCCGACAAGCGGAATCCGGCCGCCACGGCCGCGTGGTCCCGTTCGTACCGGACGCCGAACGGGACGCAGAAGGTGGAGCGGACGTACCAGCCGGTTGGCTGACAGTCCGTCAATTTTGTTGTGAGAAGGGGCGCCTGGCGCAGACCGGGCGCCCCTCCTCTCACAGAAGCAACAAATCTTTTACTTACAGGCCTTGCTAAGTGCATGACATGGACACATAAGCTTCGCGCCAGCGTGAGGAAATCCCTCACCCCCCACCACGCTTCGCGAGGAGTCAACGTGCGCGCCTCTGCCCGCATATCCCCCATGCTCCGCCGCCGCCTCATGGGAACGGCCGTGCTGGCCGGAACCCTGGCGTTCGCCCCGCTCACGGCCCCCACGACCGTGGCCGCAGCCACCAAGACCGGCGCCGAGGCCTGTGCCGACGCCGGCACCTCTGCCAATGCCCGGGTCGCCCGCCCGAAGGACAACCACGCGGCCGACCCCAACGAGGTGACGGACGCCCAGGTCAAGGCCATGGACGCCGACCTGGCCAAGAAGAACGCCGAGCTCGGCCCGCAGCGCCAGATGCGCGCCGCCGAGGTCACCGCCGCGACGACCATCCCGGTGTACGTCCACGTCATCACCTCCGGCTCCGCCGGCAAGCTGACCGCCACGGACATCAACAACCAGATCGCGGTCCTCAACTCCGCCTACAGCGGCAAGGGCACCGGCAACGTCGACTCGGGCTACCAGTTCTCGCTGGTCTCCACCGACTACACCGACAACGCCGCCTGGTACAACGTCTCGGACGGCACCCAGGCCGAGACGGACATGAAGAACGCCCTGCGCAAGGGCGGCGCCAACGCGCTCAACCTCTACACCGCCAACCTCGGCGGCGGCCTGCTCGGCTGGGCGACCTTCCCGAGCTCCTACGCCTCGCAGCCCAAGATGGACGGCGTGGTCATCCTCAACACCTCGCTGCCGGGCGGCTCCGCCACCAACTACAACGAGGGCGACACCGGCACCCACGAGGTCGGCCACTGGATGGGCCTGTACCACACCTTCCAGGGCGGCTGCTCGGGCAGCGGTGACTCCGTCTCCGACACCCCGGCCGAGAAGAGCGCCGCGTTCGAGTGCCCGACCGGCCGTGACAGCTGCACCAACAAGACGGGCGTCGACCCGATCCACAACTTCATGGACTACACGTACGACTCCTGCATGTACCAGTTCACGGCGGGTCAGGTCGCCCGCATGAAGAGCATGTGGAGCGCCTACCGCGGCTAAGCACGGCTGAGTGCGGCTGAGTGCGGCTGAGTGCGGCTGAGCACGGGCAAACAGGAGGGGCAGGGCACGAGTTCGTGCCCTGCCCCTCCCCCCGTTCGGCTACAGGCTGTCGAGGAAGGCCAGCGCGACCCTCCAGGTCTGCTCCGCGGCCTCCGCATCGAAGTCGTCGAGGTCCGGGTCCGTGAACAGGTGCCCGGCACCCGGGTAGCGGTGCACCTCCACGTCCGCACCCGCACGCTGCATCCGCAAGTACCAGGCGGTCAGCCAGTCGTGCGGCTCGAACGGGTCCGGGTCCGCGACGTGCAGCTGCACCGGCAGCTCGTCGACCGCGGTGTCCTCCTCCAGGTCCGCCGTCCCGTGCAGGAGCAGCAGGCCTCGCGCCTTCTCGTCGGCGAGCGCCAGGTGCTGGGCGACGGAGCCGCCGAAGGAGAAGCCCGCGTAGACCAGACCCCGGTCGGAGTAAGGGGCGGAGGCCAGCACCGCACGCTTGAGCAGCTCGTCGCGGCCGATCTCGTCCCGGTGTGCCATGCCCTCTTCGACGGTCTCGAAGGTGCGCCCCTCGAAGAGATCCGGCACCTGGACCTGGTGACCGGCCGCGCGCAGCCGGTCGGCCGCCGCGTGCACCGCGGGCCGCAGCCCGTACGTCGAGTGGAAAAGCATGATGTTCATGCGCCCCATCGTGCCAGTTTCCGGGCGCACGTTCCGGTTAGCTGGACGTCCATGGACACGGACACCCTTCTGCGCCCGATCGCGGTCCTCGCCGGCGCCCTGATCGTCACCCTGCTCGCCGGATGGCTGCTGGACCTGCTGCTGCGCCGCGCCGACGCCCGGCACAACGAGACCCCGCTGTGGGGGCTGCTGCGCCGCTGCCGTCTGCCGTTCCGGCTCCTGTTGTGCACGACGCTGCTGTACGGAGCCCACCGCCGGGTGGGGATCGCACCGGAGTACGTGTTCGCCGTGGGCCGCGCCCTGACCCTCGTCCTGATCGCGTCGACGGCCTGGCTGCTGGTGCGCATCGCGACGGCCGTCGTGGACTCCTCGTACGCCCGCTACGCCGCCCAACACCCGAACGAGGCGCGGGTGCGCCGGGTCCGCACCCAGGTGACGCTGATCCACCGGGCGGTCACGGCGGTCGTCGTGGTGGTCGCGGTGGCGGCGATGCTGCTCACGTTCCCGCCGATGCGGGCGGTCGGCGCCTCGGTGCTCGCCTCGGCGGGCGTCCTCGGCATCGTGGCGGGCATCGCCGCCCAGTCGACGCTGGGCAACCTGTTCGCCGGACTGCAGATCGCCTTCGGCGACACGGTGCGGATCGGCGACACGGTGGTCGTCGACGGGGAGTGGGGCACCGTCGAGGAAATCACCCTGACCTTCCTCGTGGTACGCACCTGGGACGAACGCCGGATCACGATGCCTGTGTCGTATTTCACAGGCAAGCCGTACGAAAACTGGTCGCGCGGCGGCGCTCAGATGACCGGAACGGTCTTCTGGCACCTGGACCACGGCGCACCGCTGGACCTGATGCGCGAGCAGCTCCGGCGGATCCTGGAGGAGATCCCGGAATGGGACGGCCGCACCGGCACCCTGGCGGTCACGGACACGACCCCGCACACGATCCTGGTCCGGGCGGTGGTCACCGCGAAGGACGGCTCGGACGTCTGGACGGTCCGCTGCCAGGTCCGCGAACGCCTGATCGCCTGGCTGGTGGCCCACCACCCGTACGCCCTGCCCCGCATCGCCACCTCGCCGGCGGACCCCCGCCCTGAGGCGTCCTGATCCCGGCGGCTCAGAACGTCAGCCGGAACAGGGCTCCGCCGCCCGGGGCCGGTTCCGCCACCAGCTCGGCGGCGTGCGCCCGGGCGATCTGGCGGGCCATCGCGAGGCCCAGCCCCGAGCCCGGCAGGGCCCGGGCCGTCCCCGCGCGGTAGAAGCGGTCGAAGACGTACGGGAGGTCCTCGGCCGCGATGCCGGGGCCGTGGTCCCGTACCGTCAGCTCGGCCCGGCCGCCCGGCGACGCCAGCTCCAGCTCCACCGGCGCCCCCGGCGGGCTGAACTTCGCGGCGTTGTCCAGCAGGTTCGACAGCAGCCGGGTCAGCCGCGCCGGCACCCCCGGCACCACCGCCTCCTCCCCCCGGACGCGGACGAGCACCGGTACGGACGGCCAGTGCGCCCGCGCCACCTGCGCGCAGTGCTCCACCAGCGGAGCCAGCCGGACCTGTTCGACCAGTGGCTGCGGCTCCTCGTCCCGGGCCAGCTCGATCAGGTCGTTCACCAGCCCCGTCACCTCCCGCAGCTGCCGCCCCAGCGCGAGCGAGGCCCGCTCGCGCTGCTCCGCCGTCAACCGCTCCCCGCGCGCCAGCAGCTCCGCGTTCGTCCGCAGGGCGGTCAGTGGGGTCCGCAGCTCGTGCGAGGCGTCCGCGACCAGCCGCCGCTGCGCCGTCACCGACTGCTCCAACTCGCCCAGCATGGTGTTGAAGCTCCCGGCCAGCCGCGTGATCTCGTCCTCCCGCCCGGGCGGCGGCAGCTCGATCCGGTACCGCGGATCCCGCGTCGCCGCGATCCGCTCGGCGGTGGCCGTGAGCCGGGTCACCGGGGCCAGGCCCGTCCGCGACACCCAGTACCCGAGCCCGGCCGCCAGCAGCACCCCGGCCGCGCCGATCAGGGCCAGCCACTGCGCCGCCTCCTCGATCCCGTCCTCGACGGTGTCGGCCCGCAGCGCCACCTGGAGCGCCCGCCCCTTCGCGTAGTCGGTGGTGAGCATCCGCGTCGGGTGCCCCGCGTGCACGATGTCCGTGTAGAACGGCGCCCGCCGTCCCGCGGCCACCGCCCGCGTCGCGGCGCCCACCGGCAGCAGGTACGGCGCCGCCGGGTCGTTCGCCGGGTCGGCCGGCACCACCTCCGCGCAGGCGGGCGCCGCCAGGAACCGGCACTCACCGGCCAGGGTCCCCGGCGCGGAGCCCGGGTTGCGCTGGGCCGCGAGTCGTGCGGACTGGGTGAGGCTCAGGTCCAGCTGCTCGTACAGGGCGCCGCGTACGACGAAGAAGGCCGCCGTGCACACCCCGACCGCGACCAGCGCCACCGCCGCCGTGGCCGCCAGCGCCAGCCGGGTCCGCAACGGCCGGCGCCTGCGCCAGGGCGCCCCGAGCCTGCGCCGCCCGGCGCCGCTCACGCCGTGCCCAGCCGGTACCCGACCCCGTGGACGGTGTGCACCAGCCGCGGCTCGCCGCCGGCCTCCAGCTTGCGGCGCAGGTAGCCGACGTACACGGCGAGGGAATTGGAGTCCGGTCCGAAGTCCCGCCCCCACACCAGCTCCAGGATCAGCTCCCGCGGCAGCACCTGCCCGGGGTGGCGCAGCAGCAGCTCCAGCAGCGCCGCCTCGGTCCGGCTGAACTCCAGCGGCCGGCCGCCGCGCCGCCCGGTCCGGGTCGCGGGGTCCAGGGCCAGGTCCGCGAATCCGAGCACCTGCGTACCGGCCGGATCGGGTGCGGCCCGCCGCAGCAGGGCCCGCACGCGGGCCACCAGCTCGTCCAGCGCGAACGGTTTGACCAGGTAGTCGTCGGCGCCCGCCTCCAGGCCGTCGACCCGCTCGCTCACCGAGTCCAATGCGGTCAGGACGAGTACGGGCGTACGGTCGCCCAGCGCGCGCAGCTGCCTGCAGACCCCGAGGCCGTCCAGGACGGGCATCATCACGTCGAGCACCACCGCGTCGGGCTGCCAGCCGGCCACCTCCGACAGTGCGGCCAACCCGTCGGCGGCCCCCCGTACCTCGTACCCCTCGACGGCCAGCCCGTCCTGGACGGCGGCCCGTACCTCGGGCTCGTCGTCCACGACCAGGATCCGCTGCGCGCTCGTGCTGCTCATGGGGCAAAGCCTGCCAAACAGTTCTGAGAGAACCTCTTAGAACGTTCTTAGGGCGCACCGGGAAGGTGCGGCCATGACCACACGAGGCACATCCCTCCCACCCCTGTCCGTCGTGATCGGTGCGGGCGGCACCGGCGGCCACATCTACCCCGGGCTCGCCCTCGCCGAGGCGCTGCGCGCGGCCGTTCCGGACGCCGTGGTCTCGTTCGTCGGGACCGAGCGGGGCCTGGAGACCGAGCTGGTCCCGGCCGCCGGGTACCGCCTGCACACCGTCGACATGATCCCGTTCGACCCGTCGCTCGGCGCGAAGCGCTATCTGCTCCCCGCCGCGCTCCTGCGGTCGGCCGGCCAGGCGAAGGCGGTGATCCGGGCCCAGGGCGCGCACGCCGTCGTCGGCATGGGCGGCTATCCGAGCGCGCCGGCCGTGCTGGGGGCCAAGATGGCCGGGCTGCCGGCCGTCATCCACGAGTCCAACGCGGTACCGGGCCGCGCCAACCAGTTCGCGGCCCGGCTCACCCGGCACATCGCGGTGGCCTTCGACCGCAGCCGGGCCCACCTGGCGGGCGGGGCGCACGCCCTGACCACCGGAATGCCGATCTCCGCGGCCCTCGCGCGGCTGGCGGAGCTGCCGCGGCCGGAGCGCGAGGTGCTGCGCGCCCGGGCCCGGCGGGCCCTGTACGTCCCCGACGGCCGCCGCCTGATCGTCTTCAACGGCGGCAGCCTGGGCGCCGCCCGCCTCACCGCGGCCGCCGTCGGGCTGGCCGGGCTCTGGCAGGGGCGGGACGACGTACAGCTGCTGATCAAGACGGGACCGCAGGCCCTGCCGGACACCGCCGCCGATCTCGCGGCCAGCGGCGGACAGCGGATCGCCCGGGCCGTGCCGTACCTGGACCGGATGGACCTCGTGTACGCGGCCGCCGACCTGGTGGTGTGCCGGGCCGGGTCCGCGACGGTCGCGGAGCTGGCGGCGACCGGGGTGCCGGCCGTGCTCGTCCCCTACCCGCACGCCCCCGGCGACCACCAGACCCACAACGCCCGGGTCCTGTCGGACGCGGGCGCCGGCCTGCTGCTGCCGGACGCCGCGACCACGGCCGACCGACTGGCCGTCCTCCTCGGACCGCTGCTGGCCGACCCGGTCCGGCTGGCCGCGATGGCCGGCGCCGCCGACCCCGGCCCGCACGCCCGGGCCGCCGAACTGCTGGCGGCGGAGGTCCTCCGCGTCGCCGGCCTCCCCCTCCCCACCCCCATCCTGGAGCGCATGTGAACACCCGCACCGCCTGGACCGACCGCACCGTCCTCGTCACCGGAGCCGAAGGCTTCATCGGGTCCACCCTGGTCGACCTGCTCGTGGAGCGGGGCGCCCGGGTCCGCGCCTTCGTCCACTACAAGCCGTACGCGGAGAAGGGCCACCTGGCGCGGTACCTCGCCGACCCCGACGGCCCGGTCGAGATGTGGGCGGGCGACGTCCGCGACGCGGGCCGGGTCAGCGACGCGGTGGAGGGCTGCGACACCGTGTTCCACCTGGCGGCGCTGATCGGCATCCCGTACAGCTACGCCTCGCCGGGCGCGTACGTCCAGACCAACGTGACCGGTACGGAGAACGTGGCGGAGGCCTGCCGCCGGCACGGGGTGCGCCGCCTGGTGCACACCTCCACCAGCGAGGTCTACGGGACGGCCCTGACGGCCCCGATCGCCGAGACGCACCCGCTCCAGCCGCAGTCCCCGTACTCGGCGTCGAAGATCGGCGCGGACATGATGGCGCTGTCCTTCCACCACGCGTTCGAGCTGCCGGTGACGGTGGTCCGGCCGTTCAACACGTACGGCCCCCGCCAGTCGGCGCGGGCCGTGATCCCGACGATCCTGGCGCAACTGCACTCGGGCGCACGGGAGGTCCGCCTCGGGTCCGTCTCCCCCACGCGGGACTTCACGTACGTGACGGACACGGCCGAGGGCTTCCTCGCGGTGGCCGAGTGCGACCGGGCACTGGGCGAGGTGGTCAACCTCGGGACGGGCCGGGAGATCTCCATCGGTGACCTGGCGCAGGCGCTGATCGAGGCCTCGGGGCGGGAGGCGTCGGTGGTCGTCGACGAGACCCGGCTGCGTCCTGCGGGCAGCGAGGTCCAGCGGCTCCTGTCGGACAACTCCCGTGCCCGTGACTGGGCCGGCTGGACCCCGCAGGTCTCCCTGGAGCAGGGCCTGTCCCACACCTCGACCTGGATCGCCGAGAACCTCTCCCTCTTCGCCCCGTCCCGCTACCAGGTCTGACTCGGACCGACCGACGCGCCCCTACGCCCGGACCAGCCCCGCCCCGCGCCCGAAGGCCGGCCCACGCGGCGGGCTCCCGATGCCCCGATGCCGATGCCCGGCAGGCGGCTAGGTAAGGCGACCCGCTCACGCGGCACGCCAACACCGCTCCGGGGGCCGGGCACCGGCGCGGGGCGGGCCACCATCGAGGCGAAGGTCGGCTCCCGCCCCCGGGCCCGGACCATTGCGGTCGGGGACCGGCGACGAGCCCGTCGGGGCGCAATTCCCCCAGACTCCGTCCGGGAGGGACCCCCACCGGGCTCTGCCCGGACCCGCGCCTCAAACGCCGGCGGGGCTGGAGTTGCCCTCCGGCAGCCGCCGCCTAGCCCGCCAACGGAGCCCCAGATCCGGGGCGGAAGCCCCGGTCCACGGCGGAACCCCGGGTCTACGGCGGAGCCCCGGGGCTGAACAGACTCGTCGGCGTTCTAGGCGCGGGGGTCAGGTGCTGCGCAGGCTGCGTACGTCCAGGTGGCGGAGCACCCGGTCCACGATCTCCGGATCCGCCCCCGGCTCACTGCGCGCGGCCAGCACCTCGTGCCGGGCGGCGGACATCATCTCCCGCTGGATCCGCTGGACGTCGCGGATCCGCTCCACCCGCTTCGCGTACGCCTCACGCCGCTCCTCGTCCACCATGTCGGGGCTGATCCTGGCCCCCACGTCGTACGCCCGCCGGTACAGCACTTCCACGAGGTCCTCCGGGAGGTCCTCCACCTCCTCGATCTCCTTCAGCCTCCGCTTCGCGGCCTTCGCCGCGCGGATCGCCAGCCGCCGCTCGGTTTCCCGCTCGGCGTCCTCGTCGGCCTCGACCCCCAGCACCCCCACCAGCCACGGCAGCGTCAGCCCTTGGCACACCAGCGTCACCATGATCACGGCGAACGCGATGAAGATGATCTGGTCCCGCGCCGGAAACGGCGCCCCGCCCTCCACCTTCAGCGGAATGGCCAGTGCCAGTGCCACCGAGGCCACCCCGCGCATCCCGGCCCACCACATCACCACGCTCTCCCGCCAGCTCAGCGGGATCTCCTCGGCGTAGTCGCGCCGCGTGTGCAGCCGCTTGGCGAGCCACCCGGCAGGCAGCAGCCACAGCAGCCGTACGACGACCACCACCGCGATCACCACGGCTGCCCATCCGGCCATCTCCGCCGCGCGGCCCTTCGCGACGCCGAACACGTTGTGCAGCTCCAGCCCGATCAGCCCGAACGCCACTCCCGTGACGAGCATGTCCACGACCTCCCAGAAGGTGTGCCCGGCGAGCCGCCCCAGCACGTCGTCCGCGTCGCTCGCGTACTCCGCGAGGAACAGGGCCGTCGTCAGCACGGCCAGCACGCCGGACCCCTTGAGCTCTTCGGCCAGGACGTACGAGACGAACGGCACGAGCAGTGTCAGTCCGATCTGGAGCGTGGCGTCGTCGAGCCGTCCCATGAGGGCCTTGGTGGCCCAGCCCAGCAGGAGCCCGACGCCGACGGCGACCACGGCGGAGAGCACGAACTCGCCCAGCGCGTCGGGCCAGGAGAAGCTACCGCTGACGGCGGCGGCGATGGCCACGTGGTAGAGCACGATCGCGGTGACGTCGTTGAACAGGCCCTCGCCCTCCAGGATCGACACCATGCGGCGCGGCAGCCCGAGCGATCCGGCGACGGCGGTCGCGGCGACGGGGTCGGGCGGGGCCACGAGCGCGCCGAGCGCGACGGCGGCGGCGAGCGGCAGCCCGGGGACGACGGCGTGCGCGACGGCGGCGACGGCGGCGGTCGTGACGAACACGAGGGCCACGGCCAGCAGGAAGATGGGCCGCACGTTGGCGGCGAACTGCCGCCACGAGGTGCGCTGCGCGGAGGCGTAGAGCAGTGGGGGCAGGAGGAGCGGCAGGATGTACTCGGGCGGGATGTCGACGTTCGGCACGGCCGGTACGAGCGCCAGCGCGACCCCGCCGATGGTCATCAGGACGGGAGCGGGCAGCCCGAGCCGGTCCCCGAGCGGCACGGTGACCACGGCCCCGAGCAACAGCACGAACAGCAGAGCAAGCTGATCCACTCCCCCACCCTGCCAGGCCGCTGCCGCTGGGTCGTGCGGTCCGGGGGCTGGATCCGCGTGTCGGCACTTCCCCTGGGCGGGCCCGTTCCGAGGCGCCGCCCCGCTCCGCGCGCCCCGCCCACCGGCAGGACTCGATGCGGCCGCAAGGCCACCGCCCGGCAGGCACCGGGTGTGGCCGGGGGCGATTCCAGTCGCGTCGGCGCTTGAGGCGCGGGGACTCGGAAGCCGGAGCCGTAGCCGCCCTGCTTGAGGCACGGGGACTCGGAAGCCGGGACCGTAGCCGCGCGGCACCTGCCGGTCCCCGCCCGGCCAGGCCGCTCGCCGCGGGAACCCACGCCCCGGCGAAGCCTCGCCCGCCTGACGGCGGCCGCGCGGCACCACGGCATTCCCGACCCACCCAGCGTTCGGGCGGGAGCCACTCCGGACACAGTCCCGCAGCAGGGGCGGAGCCCACGGGCTCGGGCGCGGCCCGGTTACGACAGGGTGCGCCGCATCGCGCGGTGCGGGATGCCCGCGTCCTCGAACTCCGGTCCGTACGCCGCGTAGCCGAGCCGCTCGTAGAAGCCGAGTGCGTGCGTCTGGGCACCCAGGTCCACCGCCGCCAGCCCCAGCCGGACGGCCTCCGCCTCGATCGCCCGTACCAGCGCCACGCCCACGCCCAGTCCGCGCGCGGACTTGGAGACGGCGAGCCGGCCGAGCGAGCCGACCGTCAGGTCGCCCGTCTTGGCCAGGGCGGCCGGCCCGTGCAGCAGCCGGCCGGTGCCGAGCGGTTCCCCGTCCGGCCCCTCGGCCAGCACGTGTACCGCGCCGGCGTCGTACGCGTCGTACTCGATCGACTCGGGCACGGACTGCTCGACGACGAACACCTCGGTCCGCACCGCGAAGCACGCCTGGAGGTCCGCCCCGGAGGCGGCCACCCTGACGGTGAAGGCCGTCACTCGCTCTCGGCCCGGATCACGTCCAGCGCGTGCTGGAGGTCCGCCGGGTAGGTGCTCTCGAACTCCACCCACTGGCCGTCCGCGGGGTGCTCGAATCCGAGGCGTACGGCGTGCAGCCACTGCCGGGTCAGGCCGAGGCGCTTGGCCACGGTCGGGTCGGCGCCGTAGGTGAGGTCGCCGACGCACGGGTGCCGGTGCGCGGACATGTGGACGCGGATCTGGTGCGTGCGCCCGGTTTCCAGCTTGATGTCGAGCAGGGAGGCCGCGCGGAAGGCCTCGATCAGGTCGTAGTGGGTGACGGAGGGCTTGCCCTCCTGGGTCACCGCCCACTTGTAGTCCGCGCTGGGGTGGCGGCCGATGGGGGCGTCGATGGTGCCGCTCATCGGGTCCGGGTGGCCCTGGACGAGCGCGTGGTAGCGCTTGTCCACGACCCGCTCGCGGAACTGGTTCTTCAGCGAGGTGTACGCACGCTCGGACTTGGCGACGGCCATCAGGCCGGAGGTGCCGACGTCGAGGCGGTGCACGATGCCCTGGCGCTCGGAGGCGCCGGAAGTGGAGATGCGGTAGCCGGCGGCGGCGAGGCCGCCGATGACGGTGGTGCCGGTCCAGCCGGGGCTCGGGTGGGCCGCGACGCCCACCGGCTTCATGATGACGACGATGTCGTCGTCGTCATGGACGATCTCCATGCCCGGGACGGGCTCGGCGACGAGCTCGACCGGCCGCGGCGGCGCGGGCATCTCGACTTCGAGCCAGGCGCCGCCGTGCACGCGTTCGGACTTCCCGACGACGCTGCCGTCGACCGACACCTTCCCCGCGGCGGCGAGCTCGGCCGCCTTCGTCCGGGAGAAACCGAACATACGGGCGATGGCGGCGTCCACGCGCTCGCCTTCGAGGCCATCGGGAACGGGCAGGGTGCGGATCTCGGGAATCGTACTCACCCGTCGAGTATGCAGGACTCGACGGCACGGCAGTTCCGCGATGGGCGGGCGACGGCCCCGCGATCAGTCCTTGTGGACCGTGCCGTCCGGGTCCAGACCCTTGAACGAGAGCAGCACGATCAGGATGCCGCCGCACACGATCGCCGAGTCCGCGAGGTTGAAGACGGCGAAGTGGGCGGGCGCGATGAAGTCGACGACGGCCCCCCGGAACACGCCCGGTGAACGGAAGATCCGGTCGGTGAGGTTGCCCAGCGCACCGCCGAGCAGCAGGCCCAGCGCGATCGCCCACGGCAGGCTGTAGAGCTTCCGGGCCAGCCGCACGATCACGATGATCACGGTGGCCGCGATGCACGTGAAGATGATGGTGAAGGCCTCGCCGAAGCCGAAGGCGGCGCCCGGGTTGCGGATCGCCTCGAACTTCAGCAGGTCTCCGATGATCCGGATCGGCGGCTGGTGCTCCAGCTTCGCGACGACCAGCATCTTGCTGCCGAAGTCCAGCAGGTAGGCGAGCAGCGCGACGACGAGCAGCGCGACGATCCGCCGACGCCCCTTGGGCACCGAGGACTCCGCCTGGGAGCCTTCCCCGATCTCCGGCGTACCGATGATGCTCTCCGCCTCTGCCACGTGAGTCCCTCGACTAGCTCGAACCAGGTTGCCGACGACACCGCCTGCCAGGCTCCTGGACCCTGACGAAACACGAGAGTACGTCAGGGTCCGCCCGCGGCGCCGCCCGGCCCGGGCCGCCCCAGCGCAGCCTCAGGGCCGACTCAGTGCCGCCGCTCCTGCTTCTGCTTGCAGTCGACGCACAGCGTCGCGCGCGGGAAGGCCTGCATCCTGGCCTTCCCGATGGGTTGGCCGCAGTTCTCGCAGAGCCCGTAGGTGCCCGCGTCCAGCCGTTCCAGGGCGCGCTCGCTCTGTTCGAGCATCTCGCGGGCGTTCGCGGCGAGGGCCAGTTCGGACTCGCGGGTGATGTTCTTGGTGCCCGTGTCGGCCTGGTCGTCACCCGCGCCGTCGCCGGAGTCGCGCATCAGGCCCGAGATGGCCTCGTCGGAGGCTTGCAGCTCGTTGCGCAGGCGCAGGACCTCGCTCTGCAGCTCCGTGCGCGCCTCGGTCACCTCTTCCGGGGTCCAGGGGTCCTCGCCGGGCCGTACGGCCAGCTCGCCCGGCGCCAGGGCCGCCGTGGCCCTGGCCTTGGGCAGGCCGCTGGTGGCGGCCGCAGCCGTCTTCCTGGCCGTGCCGGTGCTCTTCTTGGCAACCACTTTCCGGGCTCCCGTCTGTTGCGCGGCGTGCGCCGCCCCCTCGGCCCCGGCCGCCTTGGCCGTGGCCTTCCTCGCGGTCGTCTTCCCGACGCCGGTCGCCTTCTTGCCGGCCGCCTCGTCCACGGCCGTCGTGTTCACGGCCGAGGTCTTCTTGGCCGAAGTCTTCCCGGCGACCTTCTTCGCGGCCGCCGTCTTCTTGATCACAGCCTTCTTGACCGCCGTCTTCTTGACCGCCGTCTTCTTGACCGCCGTCTTCGCGGCCGCAGCGTTTTCGGCCGCCTCGGCCTCCGGTTCCGCCGCCTTCCCGGCCGCCTCCACTTTCGCCGCCGTCTTGGCCGCAGCCGTCCCGGCCGTCTTCTTCGCGGCCGCGGCCTTCCTCCCGGCCGCTGCCTTGCCGACAGCCTTCTCGGCAGTTCTCCCGGCGGTCTTCTTCGCCACCATGGCCGCGGCCCCTTCACATACTGTGATCTTGCGCGCGAATCGTGCCGGAACGATAAATCGACTCCGGCCTCGCGGCAACGGGGCACGCGTCCTTCGATGCCAACCTGCATCCGTTGTGCCCAGCAGGAAGCCCGGTAATCCGCCACTCCCGCCACACCGGAGCCCGGACCGGCGCAGAGACCCGTTCGGGTCACACCGCACCGCCGTCCGGCGCCCGATCCGGGCCCGCCGCACCCCCCGCCCCGACCCTCCGTAAACCGGTCTGCCGAGCGCGCCCCCGCCCCGTACACTGGGCCCAGCGAGAGGCACGGACGGGGACGAGTAGCGTCGGACGCAGCCATGAGCGACCCGGGGACGGTGAGAGCCCGGGGGCGAGCGCGATGCGAAGGATCACCCCTGAGCCGCCGGAAGAAAGCCGTCACGGCGAGTAGAACCGGCTTCGCACCCCAATGAGGGGGCCACCGGACACGTCTGGCGGCCAAGGAGGGTGGTACCGCGGGAGCAGCAGTCGGCTCTCGTCCCTCCGGACGGAATTGACACCCCGCCGGAGGAAGAGTTCAGCCTCATGACCACACCGCCGCAGTACCGCCCGGTACCCGCCCAGGTCGACCTGCCTGCCCTTGAGCACGCCGTCCTCGACTTCTGGCGCGAGAGCAAGACCTTCGCCAAGACCCTGGAGCAGTCCGAGGGCCGCCCCGAATGGGTCTTCTACGAGGGCCCGCCCACCGCCAACGGCATGCCCGGCGCGCACCACATCGAGGCCCGCGTCTTCAAGGACGTCTTCCCCCGGTTCCGCACGATGCGCGGCTACCACGTGGCCCGCAAGGCCGGCTGGGACTGCCACGGCCTGCCCGTCGAGCTCGCCGTCGAGAAGGAGCTCGGCTTCAACGGCAAGCAGGACATCGAGGCGTACGGCATCGCCGAGTTCAACGCCAAGTGCCGCGAGTCCGTGACCCGCCACACCGACGCGTTCACCGAACTCACGACCCGGATGGGCTACTGGGTCGACCTGGACGACGCGTACCGGACGATGGACCCCGAGTACGTCGAATCCGTGTGGTGGTCGCTCAAGGAGATCTTCAACAAGGGCCTGCTCACCCAGGACCACCGCGTCGCCCCCTGGTGCCCGCGCTGCGGCACCGGCCTCTCGGACCACGAGCTGGCGCAGGGCTACGAGACGGTCGTCGACCCGTCCGTGTACGTCCGCTTCCCGCTGACCTCCGGACCGCTCGCCGGCGAGGCGGCCCTGCTGGTGTGGACGACGACCCCGTGGACCCTGGTGTCCAACACGGCCGTGGCCGCGCACCCGGACGTCACGTACGTGGTGGCCACGAACGGCGAAGAGAAGCTGGTCGTCGCCCAGCCGCTGCTGGAGAAGTCCCTCGGCGAGGGCTGGGAGGCCACGGGCCAGACCTTCACCGGCAAGGAGATGGAGCGCTGGACGTACGAACGCCCGTTCGCCCTCGTCGACTTCCCCGAGCCCGCCCACTACGTCGTGAACGCCGAGTACGTCACGACCGAGGACGGCACCGGTCTGGTCCACCAGTCCCCCGCCTTCGGCGCCGACGACCTCGCGGTCTGCCGCGCGTACGGCCTGCCCGTCGTGAACCCGGTCCGCCCCGACGGCACCTTCGAGGAGGAGGTCCCGCTGGTCGGCGGCGTCTTCTTCAAGAAGGCCGACGAGAAGCTGACCGCCGACCTGGACGCCCGCGGCCTGCTCTTCAAGCACATCGCCTACGAGCACAGCTACCCGCACTGCTGGCGCTGCCACACGGCCCTGCTCTACTACGCGCAGCCGTCCTGGTACATCCGCACCACCGCCGTCAAGGACGCGATGCTGCGGGAGAACGAGAAGACGAACTGGTTCCCGGACTCGGTCAAGCAGGGCCGCTTCGGCGACTGGCTGAACAACAACATCGACTGGGCGCTGTCCCGCAACCGCTACTGGGGCACCCCGCTGCCGATCTGGCGCTGCGAGGAGAACCACCTCACCTGCGTCGGCTCGCGCGCGGAGCTGTCCGAGCTGTCCGGGCAGGACCAGTCGAACCTGGACCCGCACCGCCCGTACATCGACGACGTCACCTTCACCTGCACGGCCGAGGGCTGCTCGCTGGAGGCCGTCCGCGTCCCCGAGGTCATCGACGCCTGGTACGACTCGGGCTCGATGCCGTTCGCGCAGTGGGGCTACCCGTACAAGAACAAGGAGATCTTCGAGAAGCGCTACCCGGCGCAGTTCATCTCGGAGGCCATCGACCAGACCCGCGGGTGGTTCTACACCCTGATGGCGGTCGGCACGCTCGTCTTCGACAAGTCCTCGTACGAGAACGTGGTCTGCCTGGGCCACATCCTCGCCGAGGACGGCCGCAAGATGTCCAAGCACCTGGGCAACATCCTCCAGCCGATCCCGCTCATGGACCAGCACGGCGCGGACGCGGTCCGCTGGTTCATGGCGGCCGGCGGCTCCCCGTGGGCGGCGCGGCGCGTGGGCCACGGCACGATCCAGGAGGTCGTCCGCAAGACCCTCCTCACGTACTGGAACACGGTCGCCTTCCAGGCGCTGTACGCCCGTACGTCGAACTGGGCCCCCTCGGCCGCCGACCCGGCACCGGCCGACCGCACGGTCCTGGACCGCTGGCTGCTGTCCGAGCTGAACACGCTCGTGGCCGAGGTCACGGACGCGATGGAGTCGTACGACACCCAGCGCGCCGGCAAGCTGCTGTCGGCCTTCGTGGACGACCTCTCCAACTGGTACGTCCGCCGCTCGCGCCGCCGCTTCTGGCAGGGCGACGCCGCGGCGCTGCGCACCCTGCACGAGGTCGTGGAGACGGTGACGCGGCTGATGGCCCCCCTGACCCCCTTCATCACGGAGCGGGTCTGGCAGGACATGATCGTCCCGGTCACCCAGGACGCGCCGGAGTCGGTGCACCTGTCCACGTGGCCGGCGGCGGACGCCTCGGCGATCGACCCGACCCTTTCCCAGCAGATGCTGCTGGTCCGCCGCCTGGTGGAGCTGGGCCGGGCCACGCGCGCCGAGTCGGGCGTGAAGACCCGCCAGCCGCTCTCCCGGGCCCTGGTCGGCGCGGTGGGCTTCGACACGCTCTCCGCGGACCTCCAGGCTCAGATCACGGAGGAACTGAACGTCTCCTCCCTGGCCTCCCTGTCGGAGGTCGGCGGCTCCCTGGTGGACACGACGGCGAAGGCGAACTTCCGGGCGCTGGGCAAGCGCTTCGGCAAGGGCGTCCAGGACGTGGCGAAGGCCGTGGCCGCCGCCGACGCGGCCGCGCTGTCCCTGGCGCTGCGCTCCGGCTCCGCGGTCATCTCGCTGAACGGCGAGGAGATCTCCCTCTCCCCGGAGGAGGTCATCATCACGGAGACCCCGCGCGAGGGCTGGTCGGTGGCGTCCGACTCCGGCGCGACGGTCGCCCTGGACCTGGAGATCACTCCGGAGCTGAAGCTGGCGGGGCTGGCCCGTGACGCGATCCGCCTGATCCAGGAGGCCCGCAAGAACTCCGGCCTGGACGTCGCGGACCGGATCGCCCTGCGGTGGTCCTCGTCGGACCCGGAGGTCGTGACGGCCCTGACGGACCACGCGTCGCTGATCGCGGACGAGGTCCTGTCGACGGACTACGCCACCGGCGAGGCGGACGCCACGTACGGCGACCCGTTCACGGACGAGTCCCTCGGGCTGACCTTCCGCCTCCGCAAGGCGTAACCGCTCCAGCCCCTGTGGCCCGTACCCCCTGCTCAGGGGGTACGGGCCGCTTCGTTTTCCGCACCACGCCCCTTCCCGACACCGGGCTCTGCCGTGACCCGGTCCTCGAACGCCGGCGGGGCTGGAAGATCCAACCCCGCCGGCGTTCGAGGCTCGGGGGCTCGGGGAGCGCCCCCGCAGCGGCGCCGCTGCGGCACTCCCGACACCGCTCCGCGTACGCCCCCGGGTACGCGAACGGGCCGGGCCCGGTGCCCCCGAAGGGGAACCGGGCCCGGCCCGTGACTGCTGACGCCGCCCAGAGGGCGTACCGCCTAGTTGTCGTCCTCGTCGATCAGGAAGCCCCGCATCGGCGACGGCGCCTGCTGCATCGGCTGCGGCGCGGCCGGCCGCACCGGAGCCATCGGCTGCGTCATCGCGGGAGACATCTGCTGCTGACCACCGTACGAGGGGCCGCCCATCGGGGACGGGCCGCCCATCGGCGAGGGACCGCCCATGGGCGACGGGGCGCCCATGGAGTGCCCCATCGCTCCGGCCGGAGCCATCGACGGGGTCGGCGACGGCGGGAGCGCCGGGCCGGCCGGGTTGCGCGGCGGGGCCAGGGAGTCGTCCGCCTGGGTCTCCAGCTGGCGCAGCTGCGACTCCAGGTAGGACTTCAGGCGCGTGCGGTACTCACGCTCGAAGCCCCGCAGGTCCTCGACCTTGCGCTCCAGCGTGGCGCGGGCGGACTCCAGGGAGCCCATCGCGACGCGGTGCTTCTCCTGGGCGTCCCGCTCCAGCGCGTCGGCCTTGGCGCGGGCGTCCCGCTCCAGACCCTCGGCGCGGCTGCGCGCCTCGCCGACGATCTTGTTGGCCTCGGAGCGGGCCTCCGCGATCGCCTGGTCGGCGGTCTGCTGCGCCAGCGACAGGACGCGGGCGGCACTGTCGCCACCGGGGCCCTGCTGCGGGAGCTGCTGCGGCTGCTGCATCTGCTGCATCTGCTGGCCCATGGGCTGCATCTGCTGCCCCATCGGCTGCATCTGCTGGCCCATGGGCTGCATCTGCTGGCCGAGCGGGTTCTGGCCGCCCATCGAGGGCTGGCCCATCTGCTGCTGGCCCATCTGCTGCTGGCCCATCTGCTGCTGGCCACCCATGGTGTGCATGGGGCCGCCCATCGGACCCGGGCCGCCCGGACCCTGCGGTCCGAGTCCGCTGGGGCCGGCCGGAAGCTGCGGCTGGCCGCCCGGAAGCTGGGGCGGACCCATCTGCGGCGGGCCCTGCTGCGCCGGCGGGCCGGATATGGCGGCGGGCACCGGGGCGCCGGGGCCTCCGGGGCCGCGCTGGTCCTGGGGTTCCGGCTTGCGCATGCCCTGCTGCTGCTGGTTCTGCGCGGCGGCACGCGTGGCGGCGGCCAGCTTGGCGCGCAGGTCCTCGTTCTCGCGCAGCAGGCGCGTCAGCTCGGATTCGACCTCGTCGAGGAAGGCATCGACCTCGTCCTCGTCATAGCCTTCTCGGAGGCGGACGGTCGTGAACTGCTTGTTCCGCACGTCCTCGGGAGTCAGCGGCATGTCTTCTTCACCTCTACGTAGTCGTCGGCAGTCGGCAAGACCGTATCGGGACTGTCCCCACGCCTGCGGGGAAGCTCATCGTTCACACGCTTCTCGCAGCGGTGCTCACGAAACTGATGAGGATGTAAACGATGATCATCAGAACGAAGAAGGACAGGTCGAGTGCCACGCCCCCGAGACGCAACGGCGGAATGAAACGCCGGAGAAGCTTGAGCGGTGGATCGGTGACAGTGTAGGTGGCCTCAAGGACGACCACCATCGCCTTGCCGGGTGTCCATGAACGTGCGAACTGGAAGACGTAGTCCATCACCAGTCGGAAGATCAGCACGATGAGGAAGCACATCAGCGCGATGTACACCACCTGCAGTGCGACGCCCATCCCGCGCTTCCCTCTCCCCTGTTCTCACTCTGGCCCCGGCCCCGTGTCTGACGGATCGGTCTAGCTTTGGTTGAAGAACCCGCCCTCCGCGATGCGGGCCTTGTCCTCCGCCGTGACATCGACGTTAGCAGGCGACAGCAGGAACACCTTCTGTGTCACGCGTTCAATGCTGCCGTGCAGGCCGAAGACGAGGCCGGCGGCAAAGTCGACAAGTCGCTTCGCATCCGTATCGTCCATCTCCGTGAGGTTCATGATCACCGGAGTGCCCTCACGGAAGTGTTCCCCGATGGTACGGGCCTCGTTGTAGGTCCGGGGGTGCAGCGTCGTGATGCGGTACGGCTCCCGCTCGGAGACGACCTTGGGCATGATCACGGGGGCGTTCTTCTCCAGGTTCGAGCGTTCAGGTGTGATGGATGCCACGGGGGCAATTCGCGCAGGACGTCCGTTTTCCACCGGCAATGGGATGGGTTCCCGTTGCGCCGGAGGCTGAGCGATTCGTACCGGTTCGTCCGTTACGGGCGGTTGGTGCACGGGTTGCTGGCGCCGGCGATCCCGCTCCGGTTCCGGCTCGGGCTCGAACTCGTCATCGGGGTCGTACCCCGGGTTGTCGTACCGGTCGTCCTCCACGAGGCCGAGGTAGACCGCCATCTTGCGCATCGCGCCGGCCATTCTCTGAGTCCTCCGCTCTGTGGTGGATCGCCCTGTCGCAGGTGTGTCGCTGTGTCACCAAAGTCACCAACTGCCCGCGATCCACGTGGTCTGTCCGCCCATCAGCGGGAATGACCATATTTTCTGCTGTGGTCCGACTTTCTTCGCGACGTTACCCGAGCCGGGGTCTCGCGCCGAGTACCGCAGTGCCGACGCGTACATGTGTCGCACCGGCCGCAACGGCCTGTTCCAGGTCTGCACTCATCCCGGCCGAGACCATCGTGGCAGCCGGATGGTCCGCGCGCAGGCGGGATGACAATTCCACCAGCCGCTCGAAGGCGGCCTGTTCGCGTCCCGCGTAGGGCCCGGCCAGCGGAGCCACGGTCATCAGACCGTCGAGCCGCAGTCCGGGCACCCCGGCCACGAGGTCCGCGAGTTCGGCGAGCTGCTCCGCGGCGGCGCCGCCGCGGGTCCCGCGCTCCCCCGACTCGGCGTCGAGGGCGATCTGGACGAGGCAGCCGAGTTCGCGCCCGGCACCCTCCGCGGCCGCCGACAGCGCCGTGACGAGCTTCGGCCGGTCGACCGACTGCACGACGTGCGCGTATCCCGCCACGGAACGGACTTTGTTCGTCTGCAACTGGCCCACGAAGTGCCAGCTGAGCGGCAGATCCGCGCAGGCCGCGGCCTTGGGGGCGGCGTCCTGGTCGCGATTTTCCGCCACGTGACGGACGCCCAGGTCCGCCAGCAGTCGTACGTCGCTCGCGGGGTAGGTCTTGGTGACGACGATGAGCGTCACCTCGTCCCGCCCGCGCCCCGCGGCCGCGCAGGCGGACGCGATGCGTTCCTCCACCCGCGCCAGGTTCTCCGCGAGTTCCGACTTACGATCCGTCATTCCCTAGTCCAACCAGACATATCCGGCAAGCCGCCCGGTCACCCGGTCGCGGCGGTACGAGAAGTGGTCCCGCGACTCCAGTGTGCAGACCGGCGAACGGTGGAGGTTCACCACCCCCGCCTCCGCGAGCTGGGCGTGCACCCCGGCGACCACGTCGACGGACGGTGTCCCCCAACTCGTCTCCCCGTGGGCGGCCGGCACCGCTTCGGCGACCGCGTCCCGCATCTCGGCCGGTACTTCGTAGCAGCGCCCGCAGATCGCGGGGCCGGTCCGGGCGATGATCCGCCCGGGTTCGGCCCCGAGGGAGACCATGGCCTCCACCGCGGCGGGCACCACCCCGGCGACCAGTCCGGGCCGCCCCGCGTGGGCCGCGCCAGCGACCCCCGCGACGGGATCGGCCAGCAGGACCGGGGTGCAGTCCGCGGTGAGCACCGCGAGGGCGAGCCCCCGACGGGCGGTCACCACCGCGTCCACCGCCGGGATGTCGGCGGCGGCGCCCCAGGGTCCGGGGACCACGGCCACGTCCCGGCCGTGCACCTGGTTCATCCAGACGACGCGGTCCGGCCCGATGCCCAGCTGTTCGGCGGCGATCGCCCGGTTCGCGAGAACGGCGGTGGGGTCGTCTCCGACCGCGCCGCCGAGATTGAGCTCCTCGTACGGAACGGCGCTCACCCCGCCCCACCGATCGGTGAAGGCGAAGTGGGCGCCGTTCTCGATGTGCTGCCCCAGCGTCACTTCAAGAAGTCCGGAACGTCCAGTTCCTCGGCCGGGCTGTCCTGGTACGGCCGGGCCGTCGGGACCTGCGGCGCGGGCGCCGGGGCCTCGACCGGAACCGCCTCGACCGGAGCCGGGGGCTCTTCGCGCGGGGTGACCGTACCCAGTCCGCCGAAGGCCGGGCGCGCCGGCTCGGCCGCGCGGACCGGCGCCGGGGCCGGCTCCTCGCGCTTGGTGGACGCGGCGCCGATGACGTTGTCCCGGCGGGCCGGAGGCTGTCCGCCGTCGAAGCCGGCGGCGATGACGGTGACCCGTACCTCGTCGCCGAGCGCGTCGTCGATCACGGCGCCGAAAATGATGTTCGCCTCGGGGTGGGCGGCCTCGCTCACCAGCTGCGCGGCCTCGTTGATCTCGAAGAGACCGAGGTCCGAGCCACCGGAGATGGAGAGCAGCACGCCGCGGGCGCCGTCGATGGACGCCTCCAGCAGCGGCGAGGAGATCGCCATCTCGGCGGCGGCCACGGCGCGGTCGTCGCCGCGGGCCGAGCCGATGCCCATGAGGGCCGAGCCGGCCTCGGACATGACGGACTTGACGTCCGCGAAGTCGAGGTTGATCAGACCGGGGGTGGTGATGAGGTCGGTGATGCCCTGGACACCCGAGAGCAGGACCTGGTCGGCCGACTTGAAGGCGTCCAGGACCGAGACCTGGCGGTCCGAGATGGACAGCAGCCGGTCGTTGGGGATGACGATGAGGGTGTCGACCTCTTCGCGGAGCTCGGCGATGCCGTCCTCCGCCTGGTTCGCGCGGCGCCGGCCCTCGAAGGTGAACGGCCGGGTGACCACACCGATCGTCAGGGCGCCGAGCGAGCGCGCGATGTTGGCGACGACGGGTGCGCCGCCGGTGCCGGTGCCGCCGCCCTCGCCGGCGGTGACGAAGACCATGTCGGCCCCCTTGAGGACCTCCTCGATCTCCTCGCGGTGGTCCTCTGCCGCCTTGCGACCGACTGCCGGGTTGGCGCCGGCGCCGAGGCCCCGGGTGAGTTCACGGCCGACGTCGAGCTTGACGTCGGCGTCGCTCATCAACAGCGCCTGCGCGTCGGTGTTGATGGCGATGAACTCGACGCCCTTGAGACCGACCTCGATCATTCGGTTGATGGCATTGACACCACCGCCGCCGACACCGATGACCTTGATGACTGCGAGGTAGTTCTGCGGTGCTGCCACGTCGAAGGCCTCTCGCCTCGAGTTACGTGTCGCCGCCTCGCGGGCCTGCGTTGCGACGACTGATGCCGAAATGTGGGACGGTCCGAACGTGCCGACCCGAACCCTAACCCTGAAGTTTAGGGTTAAGTGTGTGTCTGTTCCTTGGACTCTTCCGAACAGGACACTAAGTCGACAAGTAGCGCGTGTTCAACGAACACGCCGAACCTCCCGTTTTTCTTTTCACCCTATGTGATCACCCGTATCGGTGGCCAACCAGGGTGCGTCGCTGTTCGACCCGACGTCAACTCCCGGACACCGCAGGGGCGGTGGGGACGCTCACGTCAAAGTGGTCAGCCTTGGGAGCCGCTTTCAGCAGGGCGCCCAGGGCTCGGCCCTTTGCCTCGCCCCGTTCGCCACTCCCCCAGACCACGGTCCGCCCCCGGGTCAACTCCAGTACGACCGAGTCGTACGACCCCACCTTGACCTGCACGGTCTCCTTGGCGACCGCCTCGGGGAGGTCTCCGGCGACGCCCACGGCCTCGCGCAGCAGCCGCTCCTCGTCGAAGCGGCGGCCGCTCGGGGACTGCGCCGCGGACAATTCGAGGACCGGAACGCCCACGGGTGCTTTCGGAACCGTGTCGAATCGCACACCCGATGCGTCCACTTCCACGAACTTGGCGTCCTTTTTGATGAGCAGGACGGGTTTGCGCTCCGTAACCTTCAGCCCGATTCCGTGGGGCCAGGCGCGCACCACATCGACCGAATCGACACGGGGCAGCCGGCTGCGGACCCGACCCGCGATCTCGTCGGTGTCCACGGACACCAGCGGCGCCCCGACCGGTACGGCCGCGGCGGCCAGCACCTGCTCGGGGGTCAGCACCCCGGTTCCGCTTGCGGTCACCTTCTCGACCCGGAACCAGGAAGAGCCGTACAGCACCCAGCCGCCGCCCCCGGTGAGGAGCACGGCGGCCAGGAGGGAGAGCAGCACGGGGCCCCGGTGCCGCAGACGCCGGACGAGGCGCTGGACACCGGGGCCCCGCGGGCCGGATCCCTTCGACGACCCGGGCGGCTTGGGCGGCTTGGGAGAGCCGGAGCCCCTGCCCTTGCGGGCGGACCCGGGATTGCCGCGCTGTGCGGTCGTCGCTCCGGCCACTCCTGTGCCTCCTGCGCTAGCGGTTCCTGTGGGCGGCGATCGCCTCGTACACCATCGCGACCAGCAGCTCGTCGGCGTCCCGACGGCCGAACTCGGCGGCGGCGCGGGACATCTCGTACAGGCGGTGCGGGTCGGCGAGCACCGGCAGGACCTGGCTGAGCACCCAGTCGGGCGTCAGCTCCGCGTCGTCGACGAGCAGGCCGCCGCCGGCCTTGACCACCGGCTGGGCGTTGAGCCGCTGTTCGCCGTTGCCGATCGGCAGCGGGACGTACGCGGCCGGCAGCCCGACGGCGGAGAGTTCGGCGACGGTCATCGCGCCCGCGCGGCACAGCATCATGTCGGCGGCGGCGTACGCGAGATCCATCCGGTCCACGTACGGTACCGGCACATACGGCGGCATCCCGGGCATGTTGTCGACACGCGGCAGTTCGTTCTTCGGGCCGACCGCGTGCAGGATCTGGATCCCGGAGCGCTGGAGGGTCGGAGCGACCTGCTGGATGGTCTCGTTGAGGCGGCGGGCGCCCTGCGAGCCGCCGGAGACCAACAGGGTCGGCAGGTTCGGGTCCAGGCCGAAGGCGGCGCGCGCTTCCGGGCGGACCGCGGCCCGGTCCAGGGTGGAGATGCTGCGGCGCAGCGGGATGCCCACGTAGCGGGCACCGCGGAGCTTGCTGTCGGGGGTGGAGACCGCGACGGCGTGCGCGTAGCGGGAGCCGATCTTGTTGGCCAGTCCCGGCCGGGCGTTGGCCTCGTGGACGATGATCGGCACGCCGAGCCGCTTGGCGGCGAGGTAGCCGGGCAGGGCCACGTAGCCGCCGAAGCCGACGACGCAGTCGGCCTTGGTGCGCTCCAGGATCTCCTCTGCGGCCTTGATCGTGCCGCGCAGCCGTCCGGGGACGGTGATCAGCTCGGGGGTGGGCTTGCGGGGCAGCGGGACGGCGGGGATCAGCCCCAGCTCATAGCCGCGCTCGGGCACGAGACGGGTTTCGAGCCCGCGCTCCGTGCCGAGGGCGGTGATGCCCACGGAAGGGTCCTGCCTGCGCAGGGCGTCCGCGAGGGCGAGCGCCGGCTCGATGTGGCCGGCGGTCCCCCCACCGGCGAGTACGACATGCACCGAAATTCACCGCTCTCCGGACGGACGCCTCTTGACGCTCCGTCTCATCGACTTCCATCTCTGCCCGGTCCGCTTCCAGCCGGTCTTCGGCTGGCGCATCGCGAGCGCCGCGCGCGCCGCCGGCTCCTCCCGCGCGAACGCGATGAGCAGTCCGACCGCGAACATCGTCGGCAGCAGCGCGGACCCTCCGTACGAGAACAGCGGGAGCGGGACTCCGGCGATCGGCAGTAGACCGAGCACCGCACCGATGTTGATCACGGCCTGGGCCGTGATCCAGGTGGTCACGCCTCCCGCGGCATACCGTACGAAGGAATCCTCCGTGCGTCCGGCCACGCGGATACCCGCATAGCCTAGAGCCGCGAACAGGGCGAGTACCGACAGCGTCCCTGCCAGTCCCAGTTCCTCCCCGGTGATGGCAAAGATGAAGTCGGTATGGGCTTCGGGCAGTTGCCCCCATTTTTCCACACTGGCACCCAAACCAGAACCGAACCATCCGCCGGAGGCGAGGGCGTAGATCCCGTGCACGGCCTGCCAGCACAGGTCGCCCCGGCCGGGATCCGTCGCGCCGATGCAGGCGAGCCGGTCCATCCGGTGCGGACTGGTCTTGATCAGCAGTGCGACGATCACACCCGCGAAGGTCAGCACCGCCACGAACAACCGCGTCGGGGCTCCGGCCAGCCACAGCAGGCCGAACAGGATGGCCCCGAGGATCATCGCGGTGCCCATGTCCCCGCCCAGCATGATCAGCCCGAGCAGCAGGAACGCCACCGGGACCAGCGGCACCAACAGGTGCTTCCACTGGCTCAGCAGCTCCTTGTCGCCCTTGCGCGCGAGCAGGTCGGCGCCCCACAGGATCAGTGCCAGCTTGCCGAACTCACTGGGCTGGAGCATGAACGGACCGCCAAGGGAGATCCAATTCTGGTTGCCGTTGATCGCCACCCCTATCCCGGGCACCTGGACCAGGACCATGAGGAACAGGGTTCCCGCGAGCACGGGATACGACAGCGCCCGGTGCAGTTTGACCGGCATCCGGGAGGCGGCCAGCAGCAGCCCGGTGCCGATCAGCGCGGCCAGGAACTGCTTCTTGAAGAAGTACGCGTCCCCCAGGCCCAGCTGGAGCGCCTTGATCATGGAGGCCGAGTAGACCATCACCAGGCCGAGCACGGTGATGAGCAGGGAGCTGCCGAAAATCAGGTAATAGGCGGTGAGGGGCCGGTCCCAGGCCTTGCGCAACTGCCGCTGCGTACGCCGGAACCGCTCCAGCGGCCCGCCTCCGGCGGGCCGCTTCGTGCTCCCCGCAGGACGCCTGCGGCCCTGCGCCTTGACCGTCCTGCCGGACTTGGCACCTTTGGCCGACGCCGCGGCCTTCGCGGCGGACGGCCGCCGCCCCGGCAGCACTTGCTTGGCCGGCATGTGTGACCTTCCCCTCCACTCGTACGGGACGAGCAGCCGGTCGGGGAGGACTCGCCGGCCTGGAACGGACCGGCCGGACCTACGCGCTCTCGGCGGCCAGTTCGCGCACCGCGTCCGCGAATGCGTCCCCGCGCTTGTTGTAGTTCGCGAACATGTCCATCGAGGCACAGGCCGGGGCCAGCAGAACCGTGTCGCCGGGCTCTGCGAGCCGGGCCGCTTCCCGGACCGCTGCGAGCATCGCCCCAGTGTCGGTCCGGTCGAGGTCGACGACCGGGACCTCGGGGGCGTGTCGCGCCAGCGCCTCGGCGATCAGCGCCCGGTCGGCGCCGATCAGCACGACGGCGCGCAGCTGCTTCACGGACCTCTGGACGAGCTCGTCGAAGGTCGCGCCCTTGGCGAGGCCGCCGGCGATCCACACGACGGGCTCGAAGGCCGCCAGGGAGGCCTCGGCGGCGTGCGTGTTGGTGGCCTTGGAGTCGTCGATGTACGTGACTCCCGCGACCTCGTCCACGAACGCGACGCGGTGCGCGTCGGGGCGGAAGTCGCGCAGCCCGTCGCGGACCGCGCGCGGCGTGACGCCGAAGGCGCGGGCCAGGGCCGCCGCGGCGAGCGCGTTGGCGATGTTGTGCGGGGCCGGCGGGTTGACGTCCTTGACCTCGGCGAGCTCCTGGGCGTTCTTCTGCCGGTTCTCCACGAACGCGCGGTCGACGAGGATGCCGTCGACGACGCCGAGCATGGAGGGACCGGGGGCGCCGAGGGTGAAGCCGATCGCCCGGCAGCCCTCCTCGACGTCCGCCTCGACGACCAGGGCCTCGGTGGCCGGGTCGGCGACGTTGTAGACGCAGGCGACGGTGTTGCCCTCGTAGATCCGGCCCTTGTCGGCGGCGTACGCCTCCATCGAGCCGTGCCAGTCGAGGTGGTCCGGGGCCAGGTTGAGCACGGCCGCCGAGTGGGCGCGCAGCGAGGGCGCCCAGTGAAGCTGGTAGCTGGAGAGTTCGACGGCGAGTACGTCGTACTGCTCCTCGCCGAGCACCACGTCGATGATCGGGGTGCCGATGTTGCCGACGGCCGCGGTCTTCAGGCCCGCGGCCTTCAGGATCGACGCGAGCATCTGCGTGGTGGTGGTCTTGCCGTTGGTGCCGGTGATCGCCAGCCACTCCGCCGGCGCGGCCGTGGCCCGCTCGGCGTCCGTCTCCGCCGCGGCGGCCCGGCGGGCGGCGCGGAGTTCCACGCCCGCCCCGCGCAGCCGCCAGGCGATCTCGACGTCGCCGACGACGTCGACGCCCGCCTCGGCGGCGGCCAGGAAGAGCGGGCTCTCGGGCTGCCAGCCGGGCGAGGTGACGACCAGTTCGGTGCCCTCGGGCAGGGCTTCCCCGGCGCGGGCGCCGTCGGGCAGGTGTCCCAGCCGGACCTCGATGCCCAGCTCCGCGAGTTCGGCGGCCTTCGCGCGGTGCGCGTCGCCGTCGCCGTTGTCGACGACGGTCACCGTCGCACCGAGTCCGGCCAGCGCCCGGGCGGCGCTGATGCCGCTGATGCCGAGGCCGGCCACGGTGATCCGGCCCGGCAGACCGAACCGGCCCAGGGGATCGGGGCCGAGCAGGCCGGCCAGGTCGGTGGTGCTCACTTGTCCGCTGCCCATCCCGCGTAGAAGAGTCCGAGACCCACGATCACGCACATGCCCTGGATGATCCAGAACCGGACCACCACCAGGACCTCGGACCAGCCCTTCAGCTCGAAGTGGTGCTGCAGCGGGGCCATCCGGAAGACGCGCTTCCCGGTGAGCTTGAAGGAGCCGACCTGGATGACGACCGACATGGTGATGAGGACGAAGAGGCCGCCGAGGAGGGCGATCAGGAACTCCGTGCGGGAACAGATCGCAAGGCCGGCGAGCGCGCCGCCGAGGGCCAGCGAGCCGGTGTCACCCATGAAGATCTTGGCGGGCGAAGTGTTCCACCACAGGAAGCCGAAGCAGGCGCCCATCAGCGCGGAGGCGACGATCGCGAGGTCCAGCGGATCTCGTACCTCGAAGCACGCGTTGGGGTTCGTCAGGGTCTGCGCGTTGGCGCACGACTCCTGGAACTGCCAGACGCCGATGAACGTGTAGGCACCGAAGACCATCACCGCGGCGCCGGTGGCCAGACCGTCCAGACCGTCCGTCAGGTTCACGCCGTTCGACATCGCCAGGATCATGAACAGCGCCCAGACCACGAACAGCACCGGGCCGATCGACCAGCCGAAGTCCGTGACGAACGACAGCTTGGTGGAGGCCGGGGCGTTGCCGCGGGCGTCCTTGAACTGCAGCGCGAGCACCGCGAAGGCGATGCCCACGATCAGCTGGCCGGCCATCTTGGCCTTGGCCCGCAGGCCGAGCGAGCGGCGCTTGACGATCTTGATGTAGTCGTCGAGGTAGCCGACGAGGCCCATGCCGGACATCAGGAAGAGCACCAGCACGCCGGAGAACGTGGGCTGGCTGCCCGTGATCACCTTCGTCAGGGCGTACGCGATGATCGTCGCCATGATGAAGGAGATGCCGCCCATGGTGGGCGTGCCCTTCTTCCCGGCGTGGCCGCGCGGGCCGTCGTCGCGGATGAACTGGCCGTAGCCCTTCCGGGCCAACAGCTTGATCAGCAGCGGGGTGCCGATCACGGTCAGGAACATGCCGATGACACCGGCGAACAGGATCTGCCTCATCGGTCGGCGACCTCGCCATCGAGCAGCGCCTGCGCGACCCGCTCCAGACCGGCCGACCTGGACGCCTTCACCAGCACGACGTCCCCCGGCCTCAGTTCACCGTGCAACAGGTCGATCGCCGCCTGCGTGTCGGACACGAGCACCGACTCCTCACCCCACGAACCCTCGTTATATGCGCCCAGTTGCAACCAGGACGCTTCCCTGCCCCCGACTGCGACGAGCTTGCTCACGTTGAGCCGGACGACAAGCCGTCCGACCGCGTCGTGCTCGGCGAGCGAGTCGTCACCGAGCTCGGCCATCGGACCGAGCACCGCCCACGTGCGACCCCCCGTCGCCTGCGCTGCGCCCCCCATGGCGGCAAGTGCGCGCAGTGCGGCCCGCATGGACTCGGGGTTCGCGTTGTAGGCGTCGTTGACGACCGTCACGCCGTCGGCCCGCTCGGTGACCTCCATCCGCCAGCGCGAGAGCGTGCCGGCACCGGAGAGCGCGGTGGCGATCTCCTCGACGGACATGCCCAGCACATGGGCGACGGCGGCCGCGGCAAGCGCGTTCGACACGTGGTGCTCACCGTACAGCCGCAAGGTCACATCACTGCACCCGGTGGGTGTGTGCAGTGTGAAGGAAGGGCATCCCCGAGGCGTCATGCGGACTTCGGTGGCGCGGACGTCGGCGTCCTCGGCCTCGCCGAACAGCACCGTGCGGGCCTTGGTGCGGGAGGACATCGCGCGGACGAGGAGGTCGTCGGCGTTGAGGACGGCGACACCGCCCTCGGACTCGGCCGGCAGGGCCTCGACCAGCTCCCCCTTGGCCTGCGCGATGGCCTCGCGGCCGCCGAACTCCCCGATGTGGGCGGTGCCGACGTTCAGCACCAGGCCGATGCGCGGCGGGGTGAGCCCGGTGAGGTAGCGGATGTGGCCGATGCCCCGGGCCCCCATCTCCAGGACCAGGTGCCGGGTTTCCTCGGTGGCCCGCAGCGTCGTGATCGGCAGGCCGATCTCGTTGTTGAGGTTCCCGGGCGTCCACACGGTCGGCGCGTGGTGCTGGAGGACCTGGGCGATCAGGTCCTTGGTGGAGGTCTTGCCGGCCGAGCCGGTCAGGGCGACCACGTCGGTGCCGATCCGTGCCACGACGGCGCCGGCCAGGGCTCCGAGGGCGGCGACGACGTCGGGGACGACGACCGCGGGCACGCCGACGGGCCGGGTCGCGAGGACCGCGGTGGCCCCGGCGGCGACGGCGCGTTCGGCGTAGTCGTGGCCGTCGACCCGTTCGCCGACGAAGGCGGCGAACAGACTGCCGGCCTCCACCTCGCGGGAGTCGAAGACGACGGGACCGGTGACCCGCGCGGACGGATCCGGTATGTCGTGGAGCTGGCCGCCGGTGATGTCGGCGATCTCGGCGAGGGAAAGGGCGATCACTGGTTCACCTCGGCCTGTCGGACGTCGGATTGCGCATGGTTCTCGATCGCGGCGCGGAGCACCGCGCGGTCGTCGAAGGGCCGTACGACGCCTGCGGTCTCCTGGCCCTGCTCGTGGCCCTTGCCCGCCACGAGCACGGTGTCGCCGGGCTCGGCGCGCGCGATGACCGCGGCGATCGCCGCGGCCCGGTCGGCGTCGACGAGGACCGTGCCGCGCTCCTCGGCGGGGACGGAGACGGCGCCTTCGAACATCGCGGCGAGGATCGCGAGGGGGTCCTCGGAGCGCGGATTGTCGGAGGTCAGCACGGCGGTGTCGGCGAACCGGGCGGCCGCGGCGCCCATCGGGGCCCGCTTGGTGGTGTCCCGGTCGCCGCCGCAGCCGAGCACGATGTGCAGCTTGCCGGTGGTGACCTCGCGCAGCGCGCGCAGCACCGACACGACGGCGTCCGTCTTGTGCGCGTAGTCGACGACGGCGAGGTACGGCTGGCCCGCGTCCACCCGCTCCAGCCGGCCGGGCACTCCGGGGACCGCGGCGACGCCGTCGGCGGCGGTCTGCGGGTCGAGGCCGGCGGCGGCGAGCGTGACGACCGCGGCGACGGTGTTGGCGACGTTGAACGGGCCGGGCAGCGGGGCCGTGGCCCGTACGCGCTGCCCGTCCGGGCCCAGCAGGGTCAGCGTGGAGTCCATGTGCCCGTGCACGACGTCCTCGGCGCGCCAGTCGGCGGCCGGGTCTCCGGCGGCGGAGAAGGTGACCACCGGGATGGTCGCCTCCTTGGCGAGCCGACGGCCGTACTCGTCGTCGACGTTGACCACCCCGAGGCGGGCGCGGCGCTCGGTGAAGAGCTGCGCCTTGGCCTGGAAGTAGTCCTCCATGTCGGAGTGGAACTCCATGTGCTCCGGGCTCAGGTTGTTGAAGACGGCGACGTCGAAGACGCATCCGTCGACCCGGCCGAGCACCAGGGCGTGGCTGGAGACCTCCATGGCGACGGCCTCGACCCCGCGTTCGCGCATGACCGCGAACAGGGCCTGGAGGTCGGTGGCCTCGGGGGTGGTGCGCTCCGACTTGATGCGCTCGTCGCCGATGCGCATCTCGACGGTCCCGACCAGGCCGGTGCTGCGCCCGGCCCCGCGCAGGCCGCCCTCGACGAGGTACGCCGTGGTGGTCTTGCCGGAGGTGCCGGTGATGCCGATCTGGAGCAGGTCTTCACCGGGACGGCCGTAGATCGTTGCGGCGAGCTCACCCATGCGGGCGCGCGGGTCGGCGACGGCGAGGACCGGCAGCCCGGTCGCGGACGCACGCTCCGCGCCCGCCGGGTCGCTCAGCACGGCCGCGGCGCCGAGTGCGGCCGCCTGGGCCGCGAAGTCGGCGCCGTGCAGCTTCGCGCCGGGCAGGGCCGCGTACAGGTCGCCGGGGCGCACCGCACGGGAGTCGTGCGTGATCCCGGTGATCTGCTGCGCGGCGCCGGCGCCTGCGCCGGGGGCTTCGATGCCCAGCAGGGTGGCCAGCTCGCCCAGAGGGGTCGGGCGGGCGGTCACGGGCCGGGGCGCTCCCGGCGGCGTTGCCGGGGCGTCTTCCTGGGCGGTTCTGGGCTGATCAGCGTGGGGCACGGCGGTGAGCGTACCGGGCGCGGCGGGCCGCTCGCGAAGTGAGGGCCCGGCCGCGCTGGCGGCGGGCGACGGGTTCCCGGGTTTCGGGGTGATCGTTGTCACTGATGGTGCCTCACGGATTTCTGGCGGGCCGGCGGGCCCGCCGGGTCACTGGCCGGGCTGCCGGCTGGGCTGGGATGCGGGCGGGGGGCCGGCGTCGAAGGTGACCGGGAGCCCGGCGGGGGCGGTTCCGGTCGGGGCGACCTGGAGGGTCTTGAGGGCGAACTCCATGACCTTCTTGTAGATCGGGCCGCAGATCTGGCCGCCGAAGTAGTTGCCCTTGGTGGGGTTCTGGATGGCGCAGTACACGGTGATCCGCGGGTTGTCGGCGGGCGCGAACCCGGCGAAGGAGGCGGTGTAGCCCTTGTAGCGCCCGGTGGCCGGATCTACCCGGTTGGAGGTGCCGGTCTTGCCGCCGACCCGGTAGCCGGGGATGCGGGCCTTGGTGCCGGTGCCCTCCTGGTCGTCGACGACCGACTCCAGCATCTCGGACAGGGCCTTGGCGGTCTCCGGGCTGATCACACGGTTCTGCTCGGGTGCCGGGGCCGGGGTGAAGCGGCCGTCGGGGCCCTTGGTGCCGCGGACCAGGGTGGGTGTGATCCGGACTCCGCCGTTGGCGATCGTCGAGTACACGGAGGCCGCCTGCATGGCGTTGAGGGACAGGCCCTGGCCGAAAGGGATCGTGTACTGCTGGGAGGTGGACCAGGCCTCGGGCCGGGCGAGGATGCCCCGGGACTCGCCCGGGTAGTTCAGGCCGGTGGGCTGCCCGATGCCGAACTTGTTCAGGTACGAGTAGAGGACCCGGTTGGCCTCGGGCTGGGTGGCGCCGAGCTGGCCGGTGGCCAGGATCGTGCCGATGTTGGAGGACTTGGCGAGGACCCCGTTGAGGGTCAGGTACCAGGTCGGGTGGTCGATGTCGTCCTTGAACAGCCGGTCGCCGCGGTGCAGCCGGTTGGGCACCTCGACGTGCGTTTCGGGCGTGGCCTTCTTCTCCTCCAGTACGGCGGCCATCGACATCACCTTGGCGGTGGAGCCGGGCTCGTACACGTCCTGGAGGGCCGCGTTGCCCATGGCGGCGGAGCTGGCCTTCGACAGGTCGTTGGGGTCGAAGCCGGGGGCGTTGGCCATGGCCAGCACCTCGCCCGTGCGGGTGTCCTGGACGACGACGTAGCCGCGGTCGGCCTCGGACTTGGCGACCTGCTCGGTGATGGCGCTCTGCGCCGCCCACTGGATGTCGCGGTCGATCGTCAGCTCGATGTCCTCGCCGGGCACGGCGGGCTTCTCGCTGGACCCGGCGGTGGGCACGCGGCGGCCGCCGGACTGGGCGTACGTGATCGCCCCGTCCTTGCCGGCCAGCTTCTTGTCGAGGGAGGACTCCAGCCCGCCGGCGCCCTTGCCCTCGGCGTTGACGTAGCCCAGTATCCCGGCGGCCAGGTCCCCGTTGGGGTACACGCGCTTGCTGCTGTCCTCGTTGAACACGCCGGCGAGGACGTTGGCGCCGGGGCCGTTGTTCTTCTTGTCGGCGGCAGCCTTGTCGGCGAAGACCCGCTTGAGGTCCTTGATCTGGTTCCAGACCTGCGGGGTCTGGCGGCGGGCCAGGACGACGTAGCGGGTGTTCTTGGTCTTGAGGCGGGCCGTGAGCTCCTTGGCGTCCTTGCCGAGGATCGGCCCGAGCAGGGCGGCGGCCTGCTCGGGGGCGTCCGGAGCCTTGCTGTCCTGCGGGGTGAACATCTTCGGGTCGGCGGTGATGTCGTACGCGTCGACGCTGGCGGCGAGGGCCACGCCCTTGCGGTCGGTGATCTCACCGCGCTCGGCGGCCAGGGTGTAGCTGGCGAAGCGGTTCTCGGAGGCCTTGGCGGAGTACGCGGAGGCGTCGAAGGCCTGCACCTGGAGCAGTCGCACGACGAAGGCCACCATGACGAGGGTCAGCCCGACGCTGACGAGGCGCAGCCGGGGCTTGGGGCTGCCGAGGCGGATGGTGTGCGATGTCCTGGCCGGGACGGGTCTGCGCGTTGCGGGCCGGGAGTTGACGCGGGCCCGATCGGCGCCCCCGGGCCGCACACGCCCGGGTCCGGGCACCCGGCGCCGCACGTCCTGCCCCTTCACGCCGCCACCCCGCACGACCCGGCGCCCGGCCCCGGCACGCCCGGGCCCGTCGACGCGTCCGCGTGCGCCCTGCCGCCGGTGGGCCGGACCGAGCCCGGGGAACGGGAGGGGGGTGGGGAGGGGAAAGCCCCGCGCAGCGGCTGGCCGCCGGGCCTGGCGGGGGCGGGGGCGGGGGCGGGGGCGGGCAATCCGGTGCAGCGTCCCGCAGCAGCTGTCCGCGTCACGGCGTCACCTTCCGGGGGTCGGGTTGGGCTGAGGAGCTCCCCCCGGCACGGGCTGCGCGCTCGGGGGCGTACCGGCCGGGGTGGCGCCGGGGGCGGGCCCCGGGGTCCCGGCGGGGGTGGAGCCGGGAGCCGCGCCGGGGGCGGGCTGGTTCGGGGTCGCCGCCGGCGGTGGCGCGGGGGCCTCAGCCGGCGCCGCGGTCCCGGTGACCTTGCCGTCGGGCCCGATGAAGACCGGGCTGCCGCCGGGGACCAGGCCCAGCTCGTGGGCCCGCCGCTGCAGCGCGTCCGGCGCCGAGTAGCCGTCGACGTCCCGCTGCAGCGCCTGTTCTTCGTCCGTGAGTGCGGTGGTCTCCTTCTTCAGCTTGCTCAGCTGGAAGGAGCCCTGGTTGAGTGCCGAGTTCAGCAGCAGCAGGCTGATCAGGCCACCGGCCAGCAGCGCCACCACCAGCAGGACGAACGGGGTCCGCGCCGCCTGCCCCGAGGGGCCGCCGCGCAGCCGCCCCAGTCCCCCGGCCTTGCTCACAGCCGCGCCTCCCGGATGCGCTCGACGCCGCGGAAGCGGGCCGGGGCGGCCCGCCGGTTCTCGGCGATCTCCTCCTCCGTGGGCAGCTCCGCGCCACGGGTGAGCAGCTTCAGCTTGGGCTGGTACTTCTCCGGTACCACGGGCAGCCCGGGCGGGGCCGTGGAGGTCGCGCCCGCCGCGAAGACCTGCTTGACGAGCCGGTCCTCCAGCGAGTGGTACGAGAGCACCGCGATCCGGCCGCCCACCGCGATCCGCTCCACCGCGGCCGGGACGGCCCGCTCCAGGACCGACAGTTCGCCGTTGACCTCGATGCGCAGCGCCTGGAAGGTCCGCTTGGCCGGGTTGCCGCCCGTCCGCTTGGCCGCCTGCGGCAGCGCGTCGCGGATCAGGTCGACCAGCCGTGCACTGTTCGTGAACGGCTCCTTGTCCCGCTCGCGGACGATCGCCGACACGATCCGCTTGGCCTGCTTCTCCTCGCCGTACTGGCGCAGGATCCGTACGAGCTCGCCCGGCGGGTAGGTGTTGAGAACCTCGGCGGCGCTCATCCCGGTCGTCTGGTCCATCCGCATGTCCAGCGGCGCGTCCTGCGCGTACGCGAACCCGCGGTCGGCCTCGTCGAGCTGCATGGAGGAGACGCCGAGGTCGAACAGGACGCCCTGGACGGTGGGGATGCCGAGCCGGTCCAGTACCTCGGGCAGCTCGTCGTAGACGGCGTGGACGAGGGTGGCGCGGTCGCCGAAGGGCGCGAGCCGCTCGCCGGAGAGCCGCAGGGCCTCCTTGTCGCGGTCGAGGCCGATGAGGTGGGCCTCGGGGAACCGGGTGAGCAGGGCCTCGCTGTGGCCGCCGAGGCCGAGGGTGCAGTCGACGACGACGGCCCCGGGCCTCTCCAGCGCCGGGGCCAACAGGTCCAGGCACCGCTGGAGCATCACCGGGACATGTCGGGACTCGCTAGTCAAAGCGCCCTCTCAGATAACGGCGCGGCAGGCATACGCCGCGCCGCGCACGCGGAGTGTTACCAGGGGGCCGGGCGGCCGGTCAGGGCCGGGCTCCGGCCGGTTCGCGTCACTTTAGTGCAACGGTCGCCGCGGTCAACGAACCGCCCCGCGCGCCGTGCACCCCTCTCGTACGGAACTCGCAAAAGCCGCTTATCACCCGAACGGCGCCGCCACCCCACCCCTGTGGGTTAACTCACAACAAGGACGGTTGACGTTCTTTGTCCACCCTCTCTCCATGCCTTTACCAGCGGTGACCACTAACGTCGTAGGCATGACGACTTCCGCATCCCTGCCCGCAGAGTCCACCACCCAGGCAGCCGGCGGCGACTCGGTCACGGACCGGCTGGTGGCAGCGAACGGACGGTACGCCGCTCAGTTCGAGGATCCCGGTATGGACGCCCGCCCGGTCCTGCACGTAGCCGTGGTGGCCTGCATGGACGCCCGCCTCGACCTGCACAAGGCCCTCGGCCTCGAACTGGGTGACTGCCACACCATCCGCAACGCGGGCGGCGTCGTCACCGACGACACCATCCGGTCGCTCACCATCAGCCAGCGCGCCCTGGGCACCCGCGCGGTCATACTGATCCACCACACCGGCTGTGGCCTCGAAAGCCTGACCGAGGACTTCCGGCACGAGCTGGAGGACGAGGTCGGGCAGCGCCCCGCCTGGGCCGTCGAGGCCTTCCGTGACGTGGACCAGGACGTCCGCCAGTCCATGCAGCGGGTCCGGACGAACCCCTTCCTGCCCCACCGCGACGATGTGCGAGGCTTCGTCTTCGACGTGCACACCGGACTCCTGCGGGAGATCGATCCCGCCTCGTGAGTGACACAAGGCCACAACGCCGTCAAGAATGCGGGAAGACGCCGCCCGGAAAACCGTCCGGGCCGGCGTCCGTGTCGGGGTGGGCCGGAGTGCGCTGAGGGCGTCGGCCCTGCGGAAAGGGCCGAGGAGAACCAGGTGACGACGTATGACGACCGAGCGAGCCTCGCGGATCTGACGAGCACGGCCGAGCGGGTGCGCCGCTCGATCGAGAGCGTGATCGAGGGCAAGCCCGAGGTCGTACGCATCGCGCTGACCGTGCTGCTCGCCGAGGGGCACCTGCTGATCGAGGACGTCCCCGGCGTCGGCAAGACGATGCTCGCCAAGACGCTGGCGAAGTCCATCGACTGCTCGGTGCAGCGCATCCAGTTCACGCCGGACCTGCTGCCCTCCGACATCACCGGTGTCAGCATCTACGACCAGCAGCGCCGCGAGTTCGAGTTCAAGCCGGGCGCGATCTTCGCGCAGATCGTCATCGGCGACGAGATCAACCGCGCCTCGCCCAAGACCCAGTCCGCGCTGCTGGAGTCGATGGAGGAGCGCCAGGTCACCATCGACGGCACGACCTACACGCTGCCCAGCCCGTTCATGGTGGTGGCCACCCAGAACCCGGTGGAGATGGAGGGCACGTACCCCCTCCCCGAGGCCCAGCGCGACCGCTTCATGGCCCGCGTGTCCGTCGGCTACCCGAGCCCCGACGCCGAGCTCCAGATGCTCGACGTGCACGGCGGGGTCTCCCCGCTCGACGACCTCCAGGCCGTCGCGCACGCCCACGACGTCGTCAAGCTCATAGAGGCCGTCCGCGAGGTGTACGTCGCCGAGCCCGTCCGCCGCTACGTCGTCGACCTGGTCTCGGCCACCCGCAGCCACCCGGACCTGCGCCTGGGCGCCTCGCCCCGCGCCACCCTCCACCTGCTGCGCGCCGTGAAGGCCTCCGCCGCCCTGTCCGGCCGGGACTACGTACTGCCCGACGACGTGCAGGCGCTGGCCGCCCCCGTCCTCGCCCACCGGCTGCTGCCCACCACGCAGGCCCAGCTCAACCGGCGCACCGCCGAGCAGGTCGTCCACGACATCCTCCAGCGCACCCCCGTCCCCGCCGCGCACGCCCGCGGCGAGATGCCGCCCGGCGCGGGCATCCGGGGCTTCTGATGAGCGCCGGTGCCCCGCGCGGCGCCGGCGGCGAGGGCCGGGGCGCCGGCGGGCTGCGCGCCTCGCTCGCGGGGCTGACCACCCGCGGCCGGTCCTTCCTGGCCGCCGGGGTCGCCGCCGCCCTGTGCGCGTACGTGCTCGGCCAGGGCGAACTGCTCCGGGTCGGGCTGCTGCTCGCCGTCCTGCCGCTGGTCTGCGTCCTCGCCCTGCACCGCACCCGCCACCGGGTCTCCGGCAGCCGCCGGCTGACCCCGATGCGGGTGCCCGCCGGATCCGAGGCCCGGGTCCAACTGCGCATGGAGAACGTCTCCCGGCTGCCCACCGGGCTGCTGATGCTCCAGGACCGGGTCCCTTACGTACTCGGTCCCCGGCCCCGTTTCGTCCTGGACCGCGTCGAGCCCGGCGGGCGCCGCGAGGTCTCCTACCGGGTCCGCTCCGACCTGCGCGGCCGATACCCGCTGGGCCCGCTCCAGCTGCGGCTGACCGACCCCTTCGGGCTCGTCGAGCTGACCCGCTCGTTCAGCACCTACGACACGCTCACCGTCATCCCGCGCACCGAGGCACTGGCCCCGGTCCGGCTGACCGGCGAGACCTCCGGCTACGGCGACGGCAGCCGCCGCTCCCTCGCCCTGGCCGGCGACGACGACGTGATCCCCCGGACCTACCGGCGCGGCGACGACCTGCGCCGGGTGCACTGGCGTTCCACCGCCCGCTACGGCGAGCTGATGGTGCGCCGCGAGGAGCAGCCGCAGCGCAGCAGGGCCACGGTCCTGCTGGACACCCGCGGCGCCGCCTTCGAGGGCGCCGGACCCGACTCGGCCTTCGAGTGGGCGGTCTCCGGGGCCGCCTCGGCCCTGGCGCACCTGCTCGAACAGGGTTTCTCGGTGCGGCTGCTGACGGACACCGGGACCTCGGTGTCCGGCGACGGCGGCGGCGGCTTCTCCTCCGGCGGACAGGAGTCCGCGGAGGCCGCCGGGCTGATGATGGACACCCTCGCGGTCGTCGGGCACTCCGACGGCGCCGGCCTCTCGCGCGCGTACGACGCGGTGCGCGACGGCGGCCACGGCGGCGGGGCCTTCGCCGGAGCCGGCGGTGACGGGCTCCTCCTCGCCTTCTTCGGGGACCTGGACGACGTACAGACGGAACTGGCGGCCAAGATGCGCGGCCGCTGCGGGGCCGCGGTGGCTTTCGTACTGGACTCCGCGCTGTGGGCCGGACGGCCCTCGAAGGTGGAAGCACGGGTGCGCAGGCTGCGCGACGCGGGCTGGACGGCGCTCGCAGCGCCGCCCGGGGTGGCGTTCGGGGAGCTGTGGCGCCAGGCCGGGAACGCTCCGCTCGGCACGGGTACTTCCGGAGGTTGGGGATGAGCGGGCGAGCGCGCGTGACGCTCTTCGCGATGCTGGCGACGCTGCTCACCTCGTGGTCGCTGGCCTCGCTGGTGGACTCCTCGGGCTGGCTGCTCCAGGCGGCGGCCCTGCTGGCCGTGCAGAGCGGGGTGGGGGCCGGGGCCCGGCGGGTGCCGCTGGGGCGCACGCTCACCGTGGCCGCACAGGTGCTGGTGTCGCTGCTGGTGCTCGTGTTCCTGTTCGCGGGCAAGGGCGAGTCCACCGGGACCGGGCCGGTGGCCTACCTCGTGACGGACTTCGGCGCCCTGTTCCAGCGGGGCGTCCAGGACGTCGGCGAGTTCGCGACCCCCGCGCCGCTGACCGACGGCATCCGGCTGCTGCTGCTCACCGGGGTGCTGCTGATCGGGCTGCTGGTGGACCTGCTGGCGGTGACCCTGCGGACCGCCGCCGCGGCCGGGCTGCCGCTGCTCGCGCTGTACTCGGTCGCCGCGGGGCTCTCCGGCGGCGCCGGGGCCTCCGCGGTCTCCTTCGTACTGGCCGGCTGCGGCTACCTGTTGCTGCTGCTGGCCGAGGGCCGCGACCGGCTCGCCCAGTGGGGACGGGTCTTCGGCGCGGCACCCGGCGGGCGGGCGGCGGAGGCCTCCGGGTACGGCGGCCTCGGGGCCCCGACCCAGGCCGTGGCCCCCGTACGCACCGGCCGGCGGATCGGCGCCGTCGCGCTGGGCATCGCCCTGGCGGTGCCCACGGTGCTGCCCTCGCTCAGCGGCGGGCTGCTCGGCGCGCAGGGCGACGCCGAAGGCGGCGGCACCGGCATCGGCGGGACGATCTCGGCGGTCAACCCGCTGGTGTCCCTCCAGAGCAGCCTGAACACACAGGACAACCGGGTGGTGCTGAAGTACCGCACGGACAGCCCGCAGCTCGGCGAGCAGTACCTGCGGATCCTGGCGCTGGACGAGTTCAACGGCGTGAAGTGGGAGGCTTCCGGGCGGGCCCTGAGCGACGTACCGGAGCGGCTGCCGACCCCGCCGGGACTGAGCGAGCAGGTGCGGGCCACCGGAACCGAGGTGCGGACGAGCATCTCGGCGGCCGACACGTACGCGCAGCGCTACCTGCCGATGCCTTACCCGGCGACGTCCGTGGACATCCCGGGCAAGTGGCGGTTCGAGCCGGCCGGCCGGACCCTGGTCGGGGACCAGCTGGGCAAGGACAGGTTCCAGAACGTCCAGGGCGCCATGTACACGGTGCGCAGTCTGCTGCTGCGGCCGACGGCCGTCGAGCTGCAGGCGGCGCCGCAGCCGGATCCGGCGATCAAGGCCGAGTACACGAAGCTGCCGGACAACCTGCCGCCCGTGGTAGCCGACACGGCCCGCCAGGTCACGAGGGGCGCGAAGGACGACTACGCACGGGCGGTGAAGCTCCAGGACTACTTCGCCGAGGACGGCGGCTTCCGCTACGACACCAAGGTCGCCTCGGGTACGGGGCCGCAGGCCATCGCCCGGTTCCTCGCGGACAAGGAGGGATTCTGCATCCACTTCGCGTTCTCGATGGCGGCGATGTCGCGCACCCTCGGGATCCCGGCGCGGGTCGCGGTGGGCTTCACGCCCGGCGAGAAGCAGTCGGACGGCAGCGTGAACGTCTCGATGCGGGACGCGCACGCCTGGCCCGAGCTGTACTTCGAGGGCGTGGGCTGGACCCGGTTCGAGCCGACGCCGCGCCAGGGCATCACGGTTCCGGACTACTCGCGTCCCGAGGCGCCGGCGCCCCAGCCGTCCGCGCCGACGGCGCTGCCCTCGACGGGAGCGGCCCAGCCGTCGGCGGCGCCCTCGAAGGCGGACGCCTGCCCGCCGGAGGCGAAGAAGCTGGGCGAGTGCGGGGCCTCGGCGCCGCACCAGGACGCGGGCTCCGGTGGCGGTGGCCCGTCGCTGACCGCGGTCCTGGGCTGGACCCTGCCGATCCTGGCCCTGCTGGCCCTCCCGCTGCTGCCGCTGCTGTGGCGCAAGCGGGTACGGGACGGCCGGCTGGCGGCGGGAGGCGTACTGGAGGCCTGGCAGGAGCTGGGTGATGCGGCCTGGGACGTGGGCATCGCCCCGGACGGGGCCCTGTCGCCGCGGCGGGCGGCGGGCCGCGTGGTGGTGCTGGGCCGGCTGGAACTCGACGCAGCCGATGCGGTGCACCGGGTCGCGGGGGCGGTGGAGCGGGCACTGTACGCCCCGCCCGGCGCGGAGGTCTCGTACGAGACCCTGGCGGCGGACGTCCTGCTGGTGCGCGGCGCGCTGCTCGGCTCCCTGAGCCGCGGCTCCCGGCTTCGGGCGCTGCTGCTGCCGCGTTCGGCGGTGCGCCTGCGCTGGGCGGCGGCGGCCCGCTGGGCGGCCCTGACGGCCCGCGCCGCAGCCCCCCTGGCGAAGGCCGCCGGGGTCCTGACCCGCACCCGCGCCCGCCTCCCCCTCCGCAACCGCGGCTGAGTCGAGCCGGCGGGGCCGGCCCCGCCGGCATGCGCGGCGCTGGGGCTCCCCCGGACGAAGTCCCGGGGGCAGAGTCCCGGGGGGGCAGAGTCCCGGGGGCAGAGTCCCGGGGGCCGCCCCGTACAGGCGGGTGCACGCACGGAGCGGCGAGGCTCGATCCCCCCGAGCCCCGCCGCTCCGCGTTCCCTCCCCCGTCCGGCGAAGCCCGGCCCGCACCTGCCGCCCCGTGTCGGCGGTCCGGGCCGGATCCCCGTCCGTTGTCCCCAGTCTGGCGTCCGCGCAGGTGGGGGCCCATCCGCGCCCGTACTCATTTCCGCGCCTAGGTACACGTACTCAGGCGGCGCGGCGAACGACACGCGGAGCGGGCGGCGCCACCAGTTCTACGCCGTCCCGCCGCACCACGGCACCGCCGATCGGGGGGCACCGGCCTCCTCAGCGGTTCCCGCTGACCCGTCCCCGCAGCAGCAGTGACAGGGCCGAGTGCACGTCGTCCAGCGACCTCTCGCTCTGGAACGACTGCCAGTCGAGCGCGGCCACCAGCACCATGCCCACCATCGCGGCGGCCGTCAGCTGCACGTCGATCTCCGCGCTGAGCTCCCCGCGCTCGACGCCCTCCCGCAGCACCGTCTCCACGACGGCGACCGCCTCCTGCCGGACCACCATCAGCGTGGACTGCCACGCCCGGTTGGTCCGCCACAGTTCGGCGACGTACAGCTGGGTGAAGGCCGGGTACCGGTCGATGAAGACGAGACCGGCCCGGATCATCGCGTCGAGCGCCTCGACCCGGCTGCCACCGCGCCGCTCGGTCTCCTCGGCCGCGTCGCGCAGCGAGGCCGTCAGCAGCCCGACGCCGTGCCGCAGCAGTTCCTCGAAGAGTTCGTTCTTGCTCGCGAAGTTGTAGTAGACCGTGCCCTTCGCGACGCCCGCCCGTTCGGCGATCTCGTCGACCGTGGTGGCCGAGAAGCCCTGCTCGGCGATGAGCGTGACGGCCGCCTCGTAGAGCTTCTGGCGGGTCGCCTGCCGGCGGCTGCCGCCGGTACCGGTGTTGCTGGTGTCCATGGCGCTGATTCTCACAGGTCAACCGATCTCTACAGGCTCAGTTCCGGGTGCAGCCGGTCCATCGTCCACACCTGCTTGCCGCGGGCGGCGAGCGCGGTCAGGGCGAGGGAGCCCGCGGTGAAGGCGACCAGGACCGCGCAGCCGACCCAGACCCGGGTGAGGTCGCCGCCGGAGATGAGGCGGCGCAGCCCCTCGACGATGTACGTCATCGGCAGGTAGGGGTGGATCCAGTTGAAGAAGGCGGGGCTGGTCTGAACGGGGTACGTACCGCCCGCCGAGGTCAGCTGCAGCATCAGCACGACGAGGACCAGGATGCGCCCGGCCGCCCCGAACTTCGCGTTGAGCCACTGGACCATCGCCGCGAAGCAGGCGGTGGCCAGCGCGAGGAAGCCGATGGTGAGGGCCGGGCGTTCCATCTCCAGGCCGAGGCCCCAGTGCAGCACGGACATCAGTGCGAGCACCTGCAGGACGCCGATGCCCACCACGGGCAGCCAGCCGGCGAAGGCGATCCGCCAGGGCGAGGCGCCGACGGCGAGGGCGCGCCGGTTCAGCGGCGCGATGAGCATGTAGGCGACCATCGCGCCGACCCAGAGGGAGAGGGGGATGAAGTACGGCGCGAAGCCGGTGCCGTAGTTGGGCGCCTTGTGCAGGGACTGGTTGGCGAGCTTGACCGGGTCGGCCATCACCTGGGTGCGGGTGTCGCGCTGCTGCTGGTCGTAGTCCGGGATCTTGCCGACGCCGTCGTGCAGGCCGCCGGCGAGCTCGCCGGTTCCGTCGACGAGCTTGAACATGCCGCCGTCGAGGCGGTGGGCCCCGTCGCCGAGCTTGCCGACGCCGTCACCGAGGGCCTCGGAGCCGTCGGTGGCCTTGCCGAGGCCGGTGTGCAGCTGGCCCATGCCGGTGGCGACCTTGTGGGCGCCGGTGTTGAGGGCGTTGGCGTCGGCGACGGCCTGGTCCAGCTTGCCGGAGAGGGCGGGGGCGCCCGCGGCGAGCTTGCGGGCCTGCTTCTCCAGGTCGGTGAGCTCCTTGCGCAGGTCGGCCAGATCGCCGTTGGAGTCGTTGACCAGGGTGTCGACGTCGCCGGTGAGCTGGGCGGCTTCGGCGGTGACGTCCTTCAGCCTCTTCATGTCGGCGCAGGTGACCGGCAAGGGCTTTGCGGCAGCGCCCGTGCAGGTGCGGGTGTACGTGTCGGCGGCCAGGGCGGCAGCCTGCTTGCTGACCTTGGCTGCGGCGGGGGCCTTCTTGCTGAAGATTTCGAGGTGGTTGTTGACGACCCGGGCGGTGTCCGCGACGAGCAGCGCGGTGTCGGCGAGCTGCTTGGGGTTGTCGAGGTAGGGACGGACCTGGGAGGCGGTGCCGTTGATCTTGTCCGCGACCTGCTGGGTGCCGTCGGCGATGTCCTTCGTGCCGGTCTCCAGCTTGCCCGCGGCCGAGTCGAGCTTCTTCAGCCCGCCGGTGATCTCGCCGTTCTTCTCCTCGACCGTGTCGAGGCCGTCGGCGATCTCCTTCGCCCCCTGCTGGGCCTTGCCGGCTCCGTCCTTGAGCCGGTCGGCTCCGTCGGCGGCCTCGGCGGTCTTGTCGTGGAGGTCGGAGAAGGAGACGAAGATCTTGTCGAGGAAGCCGCGGGAGGCGTTGGTGGACGCCGCGGAGCGGACCTCGGAGAAGACGGTGCGCGAGATCGATCCGACGATGTAGTTGTTCGCGTCGTTCGTACGGACCTGCAGGGCGCTGGTGGTGGGGTCGTCCCCGGCACTGGAGGTGATCTTCGTGCTGAAGTCGGCGGGCATGGTGAGGGAGAGGTAGTACGTCCCCTTCTCCACCCCCTTGGCGGCCTCGGCGGCGCTGACCTCGCGCCAGTCGAAGGTCTTGCTGTCGTGGAGCTTCTTGGCGATCTCGCCGCCGGCGTCCAGGTGCTTGCCGTCGACGGTGGCGCCCTTGTCGGCGTTGACGAGGGCGACGGGCACCTTGTCCAGGTTCTTGTACGGGTCCCAGAACGAGCACAGGTACAGCGCGCCGTACAGCAGCGGCAGCAGGAGCAGCGCGATGAGAGCGGCGACGGGCAGCTTCCCCCGCCCGAACCGCTTCAGCTCAAGCGCGGCCAGCTTCGGCGAGCGCATCGTCGGCCCCCTTCGTGTCTTCGGTCTTGTCGGTCTTTTCGGTCTTCTCTGTGGTCCCGGCCTTCGCTGTGGCGCCCGTGCGCAGGACCGTCGCGTCGTCCGGCGCGTCGCTGCACACGGCGAGGACCGTGGTCCCGCGGTCGGCGATCGAGCGGAGCAGGGTCCAGGCCTCGGAGCGTTCGGCTTCCGAGAGCTTGAGGTCCAGGTCGTCGAGGGCCAGCAGCCGCGGCGAGCCCAGCAGGGCGATGGCCACGGACAGCCGGACCGCCTCCAGGCGCTCCAGGTCCCGTACGGAGGTGCGCGGGCCCTTGGGCAGCGCGGCGAGGTCCAGTCCGGCGGCGGCCAGCGCCGCCTCGATCCGGGCCCCGGTGCCGGTGCGGCGCTCGGCGCGCGGCCGCAGCAGGACGCGGACGGGGCCCTCGTAGCGGCGCTGGAGCAGGGCTCCCTCGCGCAGCTGCTCGGCGACGGTGAGGGACTGGTCGAGCTCGTTGACCCCGGTGACCGGGCCGAGGGCGGCGATCCGGCGGACCGCGGCCATGTGCTTCGGCAACCGGTGGCCGGCGACCTCGGCGTGGCCCTCGGTCGCCTTCATACGTCCGGTGAGGGCCAGGAGGAGGCAGGTCCGGCCGCTGCCGGAGGGGCCTTCGACCGCGATGAGCGAGCCGGGCGGCACGTCGAGGCCCACCCCGCGGAACACCCAGCCGCGCGGGCCCTTGAGTCCGAAGTCCTCGGCCTTGACGGCCGCACCGTGCGGGCTGTCCACGCCGTCCCCCCTTCTTTTGAACTGACCGGTCAGTTCAAAAACTAGCAGCTTGAGGAGCACCACATGCGCACAGGGGGGCAGTTGACCGGACAGAGCGGGCAAAACAGCAGGTCAGGGCGATTGTCAGTGGTGAGCGTCACGATGGGGGCAGGCACAAACGCAGACACAGCAGTACGCAACGACAGGAGGTTCGTCATGGCCACACCGTCCCCGTCCCCTGTCCACCCCGTCCCGCGCAGGTCGGCAGCACCTCCGGCCGCGCTCGATCTGCTCGCCAAGGCCCGCTCCGGCCTCACCGAGGCCGTCCGGCTGACCCGGCCCAACGAGCGGTACGCCACCGCCCACCTCGCTGCGCTGCGCACCGCCGCGGCCGTGCTCGCCGCGCGCGGGCGGCCCGAGCCGGCCGGCGCGCGGCGCCGGCCCCGGATCCGCAGCGCGTGGGAGGTACTGCCGGAGATAGCGCCGGAGTTGACGGAGTGGAGCGCGCTGTTCGCCTCCGGCGCCGAGCGCCGGGCCCGCGCGGAGGCGGGGATACGGGATGCGGCGACGGTCCGGGACGCGGACGATCTGGTGCGCGCCGTGGAGATGTTCCTGCGGCTGGTCGAGCGGATGCTCGCCCTCCAGCCGCAGGCGCCGATGCTGCCGCAGCCCCGTCCCGATCATCCGCGGCCCGCGGACGCGGGCTGAGCTGCCCTGGGTGACCGGCGGGACATCCCCCAGGCAATAGGGTGGGACACGCATCTCTCACCCCTTGTCGCGCCGAGGAGTCATCAGCCGTGTCGGACACTTCCCGCCCCCGCGCCTCCCTTCGCACCGCCGTGGTGTGGGAGGTCCTCAAGGAGGCACTCGACCGCCGGGTGAAGGCGACCGGGCGGGACGTGCTCGACGTGCTGGACACCGGTGGCGGCACCGGCAAGTTCGCGGTGCCGGTGGCCCGGCTGGGCCACCGGGTGACCGTGGTCGACCCCAGCCCGAACGCACTGTTCGGGCTGGAGCGCCGCGTCGCCGAGGCCGGTGTCGCCGACCTCGTCCGCGGGGTGCAGGGCGACGCCCAGGGCCTGCTGGACGTCGTCGAGCGCGACGCGTACGACGTGGTGCTGTGCCACGGCGTGCTGGAGTACGTGGACGACCCGGCCGAGGGCGTGGCCAACGCGGTCGCCGCCCTGCGCCCCGGCGGCAGGCTCAGCCTGCTGGCCGCCGGCCTCGGCGGGGCCGTGCTGGCCCGTGCGCTCGCCGGCCACTTCACCGAGGCCCGTACGGCCCTCAACGACCCGGCCGGCCGCTGGGGTGCGGGCGACCCGGTACCGCGCCGCTTCACCGCCGAGCAGCTCGCCGAGCTGGTCGGCGGGGCCGGCCTGGAGGTCGGTGCGGTGCACGGGATCCGCATCTTCGCCGACCTCGTCCCCGGCGTCCTGGTCGACACCGAGCCGGGCGCGGTCGAGGCGCTGTTGCGCCTGGAGGAGGCCGCCGCCGAGCTGCCGGCGTTCCACGCGGTAGCCACCCAGCTGCACGTCCTCGGCACCAAGCCCCCGCGCGAGCAGCACGCCTGATCTGCGGAGTTCCTCTCACCGAGTACTGCGGACGCCCTCCGATCCGCCGTTCGGCACCGTATGATCGTTCCCAGTGACCGGCATGGTGGACGGGCCGACGGGGAATAAGCGCCCCAGTGACCGCCCACTCGGCGGTACGGTTTCGCGCAGGGTTTTTCCCGGGCAGCGCCTTTTCGGGCGGCGCCTTTTTCGGGCAGTGTTTTTGTAACCTGGCGTAGAGGGCGGGTGTCACGGGGGCGATTCCCCGCCTATCCTGAAGGGGACCCCTGGTCGCTACCCCCCGCGACCGACGGATGAGGAGGACTCCCGTGCCGCTCTCGGAGCACGAGCAGCGAATGCTCGAGCAGATGGAGCGAGCGCTGTACGCCGAAGACCCCAAGTTCGCGACAGCGCTTGAGGGAAGCGGACTGCGTACGTACACCCGGCGACGGGTCTACCAGGCAGTCGCAGGCATTGTGGTGGGTATCGCGCTCCTCATGACCGGTGTGATCATTCCGAACGTACTCTGGGTCAGCGTGGTGGGATTCCTCGTCATGCTGGGCTGTACGGTCCTCGTGGTCACCGGTTGGCGCAAGGCACCCAAGCCTGGCGAGCAGCCCGTCTCCGGCAGTTCTGGCGGTTCGGCCCATGGCCGGAACCGGCAGCGTCGGTCGATGATGACCCGCATCGAGGAGCGGTGGCAGCGCCGCCGCGACGAACATGGGCAGTAGGGCCACGCAGACATGACGTGAGGGGACGGCCGCCGTGCGGCGGCCGTCCCCTCACGTCTTCGCTCCGCCGGTCCGCCCGCCCGTCCACCGGATCGCCCGCGCCGCGGCCCGGTCCTACGGCATGATGCCCCGGTGAGTGTGCTCCCCCTGGTCTTCACCAGCGGCTGGGCCAGCGGGATCAACGCCTACGCCGTGGTCCTCCTGCTCGGCGCCTTCGGCGCGACCGGACTGACCGACGAGGTCCCCGCGTCCCTCCAGCGCACCGACGTGCTGATCGTCGCCGGTGTGCTGTTCCTCTGCGAGGCCGTCGCCGACAAGATCCCGTACGTGGACTCGGTCTGGGACACGGTGCACACCGTGATCCGTCCGCTGTCCGGAGCGGTGGTCGGCGCCCTGCTGGCCGGCCAGAGCGGCTCGCTCTCCGACATCGCCGCCGGCGCCGTCGGCGGCTCCACAGCCTTGGCCAGCCATTTCGTCAAGGCCGGCACCCGCATGGCCGTCAACACCTCACCGGAACCCTTCAGCAACATCGCGCTGAGCACCGCCGAGGACCTGGCCGTGGCCGGCATCGTCACCTTCGCGATGTTCAACCCGCAGGCCGCCGCGATCATCGCGGCCGTCCTGCTGGCCTCCGGGCTGGCGATACTCGTCTTCCTCTGGACCCGGATCCGCCGCTTCCTGCGCCGCCGGGCCCAGCGCCGCGAGGAGAAACGGCTCGCCGCCGAGGAGCGCGGGGCGGCCGCCCGGGCCCCGGCCCCACCCCGCTGACCTCCCGCTGACCTCCCGCTGACCTCCCGCCGAGCTCCCCCGGTCCCGCTCGGTAGGGTCATCCGCATGGCACGAATTGCGGTGATCGGCGCCGGCATGGGCGCGATGGCTACGGCGGCCCGGCTGGCCGTGGCAGGGCACCAGGTGACGGTGTACGAGCGCAGGTCCACGTACGGCGGCTCCGTCGGCCGGTACGAGCGCGACGGCTTCGCCTTCGACACCGGGCCCGGTCTGCTGCACCTGCCCGCCGTCTACCGCGACCTGTTCGTCAAGACCGGCAAGCGGCCCCTGGAGGACTGCGTCGAGCTGGTCCAGGTCGACCCGGCCGTCCGGCACGTCCTCGCCGACGGCACGGCCGTCACGCTCCCGGGCGGCTCCCGCGGCGGCGCCGCCGCCGTCCTCGACCAGGCCTTCGGTGCGGGCGCCGGCGACCGCTGGAACGGTGTGCTGGGCCGGGCCCGAGACGCCTGGGACGCCACCCGCCGCCCGCTGCTGGAGGAGCCCCTGCGCCCCGACTGGCAGGTGCTGGGGCGCGATCCGTACCCCGCCCTGCGCGGGAGCGGCCTGTTGCGCCGCCGCCCGCCGACCCTCGCCGAAGTGGCCGGGCGCGAGCTGGGCGGGGAGCTCGGCGAGCTGCTGGCCGCCCGGGTGCGGGCGTACGGGGTCGACCCGGCCACCGCGCCGGCCTCGGCGGCCGTGCTCCCGTACATGGAGCAGACGTTCGGCAGCTGGTACGTGCGCGGCGGGATGCGGGCGCTGGCCACCGCCGTGTACGAGCGCTGTCTGGAGCGGAAGGTCACCTTCGTCTTCGACGCTCCGGTACGGGAGGTCCTGGAGCGGGAGGGCCGGGCGGCCGGGCTCGTGCTGTCCGACGGCTCCGGGGTCGCCGCCGACCTCGTGGTCTGCGGCGTCGACCCGCGGCAGCTGCGGGCCCCGGTGCCGGCCGGCGGCGCCCCCGCCCGCGGGCCGGGGGTGGCCAGCCGGCTCACCCTGCTGCTGGCGCTGCGCGGCGCGCGCCCCGCGGACGCCGTCCACCGCACCCTGGTCCACTCCCCCGGCGCCCAGCTGACCGTGCTGCGCCCCGACGACCCGGCCGTGCGGCCCGACGCGGACCACGAGGCGGTCACCGTGAGCGCCGTCTGCGGCCCTGGGGGCGCCTCTGCTGGCCATACGGAGGAGCTGCTGGACCTGGCGGCCCGGGCCGTGCCGGAGCTGCGTGAGCGGCTGTTGTGGGCGCACGCGCGCACGCCCGCGGACATCGAGGCGGAGACCGGCGCACAGGACGGCGCGGTGCCCCCGCCCGCGCTGGCCGGAGCGGACGGCCGGATGCTCTACCCCGCCAACACCACTGCCCTGCCGGGGCTGTTCCTCGCCGGCGGCTGGGCGCACCCCGGCGGCGGCCTCGCGCACGCCGGGATGACCGGGGCGCTGGTGGCCGGGCTGATCGTGGAGGGCGCGGGGTTCCGCGGCTCCCAGTGACACGGGCGCCCCCGGGAGCAACTCCCGGGGGCGCGGCCCGCATCGGTACGGGGGCGTCAGTAGCGGTACTGCTCGTACTCGCCGGTGCCCTGGTACGGGTACTGCTGGGGCTGTTGCTGCGGGTACGGGTTCTGCTGCTCGTCACCGGGGTGGGCCGGGGCGGCCCCTTCGGTGGCGCGTTGCTGCGGCACCCACACTCCGCCGGGCGGGGTGTCCATGGAGTACTGCTGCTGCCCGCCCGCGCCCGCGTACGGGTCGGCCGTGTATTCGGGGTAGGAAGTGTAGTCGTAGGGCTGTTGCGGGATGACGGCCCCGCCGGTGCCGATGTACGGGTCCGAGTAGGCGGCGTAGACCTGCTGTTCGCCGCCCGCCGGATAGCCCGCGGAGTAGTCGTAGCCGCCCTGGTTCTGCGGGGCGTAGGCCTGCGTGTCGTAGTGGGCGGCGTACTGGTGGGCGTCCTGCTCGGCCGTGGAGTACGGCGAGGCGAACGCCGCCGTCCCGCCCGCGTCGGCAGTGGGGGCGAAGCTCTGTATCCCGTACGACCCGGTGTCCTCGGGCAGCGGCTCCGGGCTGTAGAACTCCGCGGCCGCGGCCTGGAACCGCGGTTCGGGCCGCGCCTCTTCGGGCGTGCCGGCGCCGTCCGGGTCCGCCGTCGCCCCGTCGGACCCGTACTCCAGCGCGGTCACCTCCAGCGCGGGCTCGGGGCGCGGACCGCCCGCCCGCCGGCGTCGGGTCTGCCGTACGGGCTTGCCGCCGCGGCGCAGCGCCCAGCCGGCCTCGAAGCCCTTGCGGAAGGAGAGGGTCACCAGGGTCTGGCCCACGGCGAACGCGGCCGCGCCGAGGCCGATGACCGGCACCGACGGCAGCACCACCCCGGCGACCACTCCGAGGAACCCGGCGAACGCGAGCAGCCGCCAGCGCAACCGGGCCTTGTACTGCATCAGGACCTCGGCAAGCAGCCACAGCGCGACGAAACCGAACGCGATGTAGAGGACCGTCATTCCCATGCGTGGCACCTCTCGGTACGGCCAACCGCCCAGGAAACGGGGGCCGGCCGATCAGGCCCGCTGGTGCAGGCCCAGGTTCTCGTAGATTTCGAGAGTCGCCGTGGAATTGTTCAGCGTGATGAAGTGCAGCCCCGGGACACCCTCGGACAGCAGCCGCGCGCAGAACTCCGTGGCGAACTCGATCCCAATGGAGCGTACAGCGGCCGGATCGTCCTTGACGGCGAGCATGCGCTCTTTCACGGTTGCGGGGAAGGCCGCGTTGCTGAGTTGGGGCAGCCGGTCGAGCTGCTTGATGCCCACAACAGGCATGACCTCGGGGATGATCGGGGTCTCGCAGCCCGCCTTCTGGGCGCTGTCGCGCAGGCGCAGATAATTCTCCGGATCGAAGAACATCTGGGTGATCGCATAGTCGGCGCCCGCACGGCACTTGTCCACGAAGTGACGGATGTCCGTGTCCCAGTCCTCCGAGCGCGGGTGCATTTCGGGGAACGCCGCGACGCCCACGCAGAAGTCGCCGGACTCCTTGAGCAGCCGGACCAGGTCGGCGGCGTAGTGCACGCCTTCGGGGTGCGCGACCCAGGGACCCATGGGGTCGCCCGGCGGGTCACCGCGCACGGCGAGCATGTTGCGGATGCCGGCGTCGGCGAACTGGCCGATCACGTGGCGCAGCTCGGCGATGGAGTGGTCGACCGCGGTGAGGTGCGCGACGGGGGTCAGGGTCGTGTCGGCGGCGATCTCCTGGGTGGCCTTGACGGTGCCGCCGCGGGTGGAGCCGCCGGCCCCGTAGGTCACGGAGACGAAGCTCGGGCCCACCGCCTCGATCCGGCGCAGCGCGTTCCAGAGGTTGCGCTCGCCCTTCTCCGTCTTGGGGGCCCAGAACTCGAAGGAGTACGACGGGCTCCCGGACGCCAGCAGGTCACGGACCGTGCGTGCACGGTCCGTACGGGTGGAAGCGGTACCAAGGGCCATACGGGCAGGTTAGACGCGCCTACGCGGACCCCGAAGCCGTGTCCGCCTTTTGGACACGTTTTTGGACACCTGCACGGGCGCCCCGAGAAGACTTAGGCGGAAACGCGCTCCCGGACCCGCTTGGCCAGGTCGGCGGCGACCGCACCCGGATCGGAGGCCTCGGTCAACGCGCGGACGACCACGATGCGGTCGGCTCCGGCGTCGAGGACCTCGTCGAGGTTGCCGGCGTCGATGCCGCCGATGGCGAACCAGGGGCGGGCCGGGGCCAGCGAGGCCGCGTAGCGGACCAGCCCGAGGCCGGGGGCGTACCGGCCGGGCTTGGTGGGGGTGGGCCAGCAGGGGCCGGTGCAGAAGTAGTCCACGCCCGGCTCGGCGACGGCGGCGTCGACCTCGGACTCGGCGTGGCAGGACCGGCCGATCAGGAGGTCCTCGCCGAGGATCGCGCGGGCGGCGGGCACCGGGATGTCGCCCTGGCCCAGGTGCAGGACGTCGGAGCCGATGGCGTGGGCGACGTCGGCGCGGTCGTTGACCGCGAGGAGCTTGCCGTGCCGGCGGGCCGCGTCCGCGAAGACCCGGAGGTGTTCGAGCTCCTCGCCGGCCTCCATGCCCTTGTCCCGGAGCTGGACGATGTCCACGCCGCCGGCCAGGACCGCGTCGAGGAACTCGGGGAGGTCCCCCTGCCGCTTGCGGGCGTCCGTGCACAGGTAGAGCCGTGCGTCGGACAGCTGGGCCTTCACGGACATGGGTACCCCCCGGGGTGGGAGCGGTGCACGGGCCGTCCGGGGCCCGCGCACCGCGGTTGGATCAAATGGCGCGGTTCAGAGGGCGAGCGCCTGGGCGCGGCGCTTCACCTCCGTGCCGCGATTCTCGCTCAGCGCCTGGACGGGGGTGCCGGGCAGGGTGTCGTCGGCGGTGAACAGCCACTCCAGGATCTCCGCGTCGGTGAAGCGGTCGTCGCGGAGCACGGTCAGCAGGCCGACCAGGCCCTTGACGATCTTGTCCCCGTCGATGAAGGCCGCGGGGACCTGGAGGGAACGGTTCTCGCCGCGGCGCACCGCGAGCAGCTGACCTTCCTTGACCAGCTGGCGAACCTTGGTCACTTCGATGTCGAGCATCTCCGCGATGTCGGGGAGGTACAGCCACGCGGGGACAAGGGCATCGATCTTTGCGTCAATCTCGGTCACGGGCACAAGCCTGCCACCTCGGACCGACACCCGGTACCCGAGCCGGCCCGTCCGGGGCGCGGCGGCTCCGCCGCGCCCCGCGCACCGCTCCCGGACGGGGCTCCGGACGGGGCTCCGGACGTTCCGGCGCGGCTCGCAGGCGCGGCCCCTAGACCAGCGCGGATTTCAGGGGCGTGGCGGGGTCCGCGATCTTGGTCGGGTCCACCGGGGCGCCCGTCTCGATCAGCTTCCGCCCCTGCGCCAGGTCCCGCGGCCGGCCCACCGCCAGGACCGCGACCAGCGCTCCGGCCCGCAGCCAGCACACCGACCAGGTCGCCTCGGCGGGGTCCCCGCGCCACATCAGCTCGTCCGCTCCCGCGTGGTGCCCCGCATACTGCACGAAGCGCCCGAACTGCTCCGACCAGAAGTACGGCACCGGGTCGTAGACCTGGGCCGGAGCCCCCGCCAGGATGTTCGCCGCGACCACGCGCGGCCCCTGCAGGGCGTTGTCCCAGTGGTGCACCAGCAGCCGCGCCCCGTAGCGCGCCGAGGGGAACGACGCGCAGTCGCCGACCGCGTACACCCCGGGCAGGGAGGTCTGCAGGTAGGCGTCCGCCGTGACCGAGCCGTCCGGCCCGAGCTCGATCCCCGAGCCCTCCAGCCACCGGGTGGCGGGCCGGGCGCCGATGCCCACGACCACCGCGCCCGCCGGCAGCTCCCGCCCGTCCGCGAGCAGGACCCGCCCGGACTCCACCGAGGCCACCTTGGCGCCGGTCAGCAGGGCGGCCCCCGCCTCCTCGTACCAGCGGGTCATGGGTGCCGCGACCTCCGCCGGCAGCGCCCCGGCCAGCACCCGGTCCGCCGCCTCGACCACGGTCACCGCACAGCCCGCCTCGCGCGCGGCGGTGGCGAACTCGGCGCCGATCCAGCCGGCCCCGACCACCACGGTCGCCGGCGCCGCGGCCAGCACCGGGCGCAGCCGGGCCGCGTCGTCCAGGGTGCGCAACAGGTGCACGCCCTGGACGCCCTCGGACCCGGGCAGGGTCAGCGGTTCGGCGCCGGTCGCCAGGACGAGCACCCCGTACGGGACCGGCCCCGCCTCGGTGTCCAGCTCGCGCTCGGCGGCCCGCAGCCCGGTGACCTCCACACCGAGCCGGAGCTCGATCCCGAGCCCCTCGAAGTCCACGTCGAAGGCGGAGTCCTCGGCCTTGCCGAGCAGTACCGCCTTGGACAGCGGGGGCCGGTCGTAGGGTTGGTGGGGCTCGGCTCCCAGCAGGGTCACGGGGCCGCTCCAGCCCTGCTCCCGAAGGGCGACCGCGGTCTGCACCCCGGCCATTCCGGCGCCGACGATGACGACACCGCTCTGAGTCTGTTCCGTCTGCTCGCTCACACCGCCCAGCCTAGCGATCTGACGCACAGTCAGTAACAGTGGACCCGGGGAGGCAGCCTTACCCGGCCCCGTCGCCGGGGTTAGGCTGGCGGTCGTACCTATCGCGGGAGTCCGGGCGCACCGGGCTGAGAGGGAGGCTGAGCGGCCTCCGACCGTACGAACCTGATCCGGGTCATGCCGGCGAAGGGAGGGGCTGGACGCCCATGCACTCATCTCGGAAGGGAACCGCCGCGGGATCCGCCGCGGGATCCGACGTCCTCGTCATCGGGGGCGGGATCATCGGCCTGGTCACCGCCTGGCGGGCGGCCCGGAGCGGGCTGCGGACCGTGCTCGCCGACCCGGCGCCCGGCGGCGGCGCCGCGCAGGTCGCGGCTGGCATGCTCGCAGCCGTCACCGAACTGCACTACGGCGAGGAGACCCTGCTGGGCCTCAACCTCGCCTCCGCCGCCCGCTACCCGGAGTTCGCCGCAGAGCTTGCCGAGGCGTCCGGCGGGATGGACATCGGCTACCGCGCCTGTGGCACGCTCGCCGTCGCCCTCGACGCCGACGACCGGCTCCACCTGCGCGAACTGCACGCCCTCCAGCGCCGCTGCGGCCTGGAGTCAGAGTGGCTCACCGGCCGCGAGTGCCGCCGCCTGGAGCCGATGCTGGCCCCGGGCGTACGCGGCGGCCTGCGCGTGGACGGCGACCACCAGGTCGATCCGCGCCGGCTGGCGGCCGCGCTGCTGACCGCCTGCGAGGGCGCCGGCGTGGAGATCCGCCGGGCGGGCGCGGAGCGGCTGCTCACCACCGCCGACCGGGCCGTCGGCGCACTGCTCGACGACGGTACGGAGCTGCGCGCGGACCAGCTGGTCCTGGCCGCAGGCTCGCTCAGCGGCCGCCTCGCCGGCGTACCGCCGCAGGTGCTGCCCCCCGTACGGCCGGTGAAGGGCCAGGTGCTGCGGCTCGCGGTACCGGCGCCGTACGCCCCGTTCCTCTCCCGGACGGTGCGGGCGGTCGTCCGCGGCAGCCACGTGTACCTGGTGCCGCGCGAGAACGGCGAGCTCGTCATCGGAGCCACCAGCGAGGAACTCGGCTGGGACACCACGGTCACCGCCGGCGGCGTGTACGAACTCCTGCGCGATGCACATGAGTTGGTACCCGGCATCACCGAGCTTCCACTGACCGAGACCCGGGCCGGGCTGCGGCCCGGCTCCCCCGACAACGCCCCGCTGCTCGGCCCGACCGACCTGCCCGGCCTGCACCTGGCCACGGGCCACTACCGCAACGGGGTGCTGCTCACCCCGCTCACCGGCGACGTGATGGCGCAGCTGCTGACCACCGGCACGGTGCCGGAGATCGCCCGCCCGTTCACCCCGCGCCGCTTCAGCGCCGCACGTCAGGAGTCGTACGCATGACCATCTCCGTCAACGGCGAGCCGCGCGAGATCGCGGCCGGCACCACCCTCGACGCGGTGGTCGCCACCCTGACCGCGGCGCCGTCCGGCGTCGCGGCCGCACTGAACGAAACCGTGGTCCCGCGCGGACAGTGGCCGCTCACGGCGGTGGGCGAGGGCGACCGGGTCGAGGTCCTCACCGCGGTACAGGGAGGCTGAGCACGATGGCGGACGACGCTTTCGAACTGGGCGGCCGGACCTTCTCCTCCCGCCTGATCATGGGGACCGGCGGGGCACCGAGCCTGGACCTCCTGGAACGCGCCCTGATCGCGTCCGGCACGGAGCTCACCACGGTCGCGATGCGCCGGCTGGACCCGACCGTCCAGGGCTCGGTCCTGTCGGTCCTGGACCGGCTCGGCATCGCGGTCCTGCCGAACACCGCGGGCTGCTTCACGGCGGGTGAGGCCGTGCTGACGGCACGCCTCGCGCGAGAAGCCCTGGGCACGGACTGGATCAAGCTGGAAGTCGTGGCCGACGAGCGGACCCTGCTGCCGGACGGGGTGGAGCTGCTGGACGCGGCGGAAACCCTGGTGGACGAGGGCTTCACGGTGCTGCCCTATACGAACGACGACCCGGTGCTCGCCCGCAAGCTGGAGGACGCGGGCTGCGCGGCGATCATGCCGCTGGGATCTCCGATCGGCTCGGGCTTGGGCATCCGCAACCCGCACAACTTCGAGCTGATCTGCGAGCGGGCCGGGGTCCCGGTGGTCCTGGACGCCGGCGCCGGCACGGCCTCGGACGCCGCCCTGGCGATGGAGCTCGGCTGCTCGGCGGTGATGCTGGCTTCGGCGGTGACCCGCGCCCAGTCGCCGGTCCTGATGGCGACGGCGATGCGGGACGCCGTGTCCGCGGGGCGGCTGGCGTTCCGTGCGGGCCGCATCCCGCAGCGCCGCTTCGCACAGGCCTCGTCCCCCACCGACGGCCAAGCCGCCCTCGACCCGGAACGCCCGGCCTTCTGACCCGGCCCTCGAACGTCGGACGGGCTGGAAAAACCGGCCCCGCCGGCGTTCGAGGCGATGGGCGCACCCCCGGCCGGACGTCACAGCTGCGCTGCAACAATCACCACCCTGGCCGGGAGCCCGGAAGGCGCTCGTAGAATCGCCGGGTGGATACGACCCTGGATGACCCCCTCGTCGGGCAGACACTCGACGGCCGCTACCGCGTCGACGCCCGAATCGCGGCCGGCGGCATGGCAACGGTCTACCGGGCCGTCGACACCCGTCTCGACCGCGTGCTCGCGCTGAAGGTGATGCACCCGGCGCTCGCCGCCGACGGCGGCTTCGTCGACCGTTTCATCAGAGAAGCCAAGTCCGTCGCCCGCCTCGCGCACCCCAACGTCGTCGCCGTTTTCGACCAGGGCACCGACGGGCCGTACACCTACCTCGCCATGGAGTACGTGTCCGGCTGCACGCTGCGTGACGTCCTGCGCGAGCGCGGCGCGCTCCAGCCCCGTGCGGCGCTCGACATCCTTGAGCCCGTCCTGGCCGCGCTCGGCGCCGCGCACCGCGCGGGGTTCGTGCACCGGGACATGAAACCGGAGAACGTCCTGATCGGCGACGACGGCCGGGTCAAGGTGGCGGACTTCGGGCTGGTCCGGTCCGTCGACTCGGTCACCAGCACCACCGGCTCCGTCCTCGGCACCGTCTCCTACCTCGCCCCGGAGCAGATAGAGAGCGGCAGCGGCGACACCCGCGTGGACGTCTACGCCTGCGGCGTCGTCCTGTACGAGATGCTCACCGGCTCCAAGCCGCACAGCGGCGGCACCCCCGCCCAGGTGCTCTACCAGCACCTGCACGAGGACGTGCCGCCCCCGTCGGCCGCCGTCCCGGGGCTGCCCGCCGGCCTGGACGAGCTCGTCGCGTACGCCGCCGCCCGCGATCCGGAGCTGCGCCCCGCCGACGCGGCCGCCCTGCTCGGGCTGACCCTCGACGCCCGCGCGCGGCTGAGCGACGCCGAGCTGGACTCGGTACCGCCCCAGGCGTACGCGCAGGTACGGAGCGCCACCGAGGACCGCACCAGCGTGATCGCGCGGTCCGTGGCGGCGCAGCCCGCGAACCCCACGTCGCGGCTGGAGCTCCCGGACCGCGCGCAGGTGCGGCAGGCCCAGGCGGCGCCGCCGGCCCGGCGCGGGCCGCGGCGCGGCACGCTGCTCGTCATCGCCGGGGTGCTGCTGGCCCTCGGCCTGGGCACCGGGGTCTGGTACATCAACGCCGGACAGTTCACCCAGGTACCCAACCTGCTGGGCAAGAGCGAGGCGCAGGCCAAGACCGAGCTGTCCGCGGCCGGCCTCGGCGTGAAGCGGATCGACCGGAAGTTCAGCGACGCCTTCGACCGCGGGACGGTGATGAACTCCGACCCCGCCGGCGGCAAGCGGATCCGCGGCAACGGTGCGGTGGTGCTCACGGTCTCGCGCGGCCCCGAGGTCGTCGTCGTACCGGACGTGAAGGGCAAGACGCTGGAGGACGCGAAGGCCGAGCTGACCAAGAGCGGTCTGGCGCCGGGCCTGGTCACGCAGGCATTCAGTCAGGACGTCGCCCAGGGTTCGGTGATCTCCACCGACCCGACGGGCGGGCAGAAGCGCCCCACCGACACGGCGGTCGCGATCCTGGTCAGCAGGGGCCGGCCGGTACAGGTGCCGAACGTGGCAGGACGGCCCCTCGACCAGGCGCGGGCCACGCTCCAGGACGCCGGCCTCAAGGTCGAGACGGCCGCCGACCAGGTCAATTCGCAGTTCCCGGCCGGTACGGTCGCCAACCAGTCGATCGGCGCCGGCGTCCAGGCCTCGACCGGTGACACGGTGACGCTCACCGTGTCCAAGGGCCCGCGGCAGATCCCGGTGCCGAACGTGACCGGCCAGGAGGCGGACGTGGCCCGCAAGACGCTGGAGGCGGCCGGCTTCAAGGTGAAGGTGGAGCGTCCGTTCCTCTCCTTCAGCAACACGGTGGACGCGCAGTCGGTGCCGGGCGGCCAGGCCGCCCCCGAGGGCAGCACGATCGTCCTGCGGACCAAGGGGCTGTAGCGGTAGATGGACCAGGTGATGCGCAATCCCGTGGGCGGGCACGTCCCCGTCGCCGGCGGGCTCGCTTCGGTGGGGCTGGCGTACGCGCGGGAGATGGGTGCGGAGGCCGTCCAGGTCTTCGTGGCCAATCCGCGCGGCTGGGCGACCCCGGTCGGGAACCCGGCGCAGGACGAGCTGTTCCGTGCGGGGTGCGAGGCCGGGTCGATCCCGGCGTACGTGCACGCCCCGTACCTGATCAACTTCGGCTCGCACACCGAGGCGACCGTGGAGAAGTCGGTGGAGTCGCTGCGGCACTCGCTGCGCCGCGGGCGGGAGATCGGCGCGCTCGGGGTGGTGGTGCACACCGGCTCAGCGACCGGAGGACGCCCGCGCGAGGCGGCGTATGCGCAGGTCAGGGAGTACATGCTGCCGCTGCTGGACGAGCTGGTGCACGACGATGACCCGTTCCTGCTGCTGGAGTCCACGGCCGGGCAGGGCTCCTCGCTGTGCTCCCGGACGTGGGACTTCGGCCCGTACTTCGAGGCGCTCGACCACCATCCGAAGCTCGGGATCTGCCTGGACACCTGCCACATCTTCGCGGCGGGGCACGATCTGGCGGAGCCGGGCGGGGCCAAGCAGACGCTGGACCTGCTGGTGGACACGGTGGGCGAGGGGCGACTGAAGCTGATCCACGCCAACGACTCGAAGGAGGGCGTGGGCGCCCACAAGGACCGCCACGCCAACATCGGCCAGGGTCACATCGGCCGGGACGCCTTCGGCGAGCTGTTCGCGCACCCCGCGATGGAAGGTGTCCCTCTGATCATCGAGACGCCGGGCGGCAAGGAGGGGCACGCGGCGGACGTGGCCCTGCTGAAGGAGCTGCGCGAACTCCACTGACCCGTTGAGGAATACCCCTGGGGGGTATGCGGTTGTGCTCGTACGCAGGACCGTTTTCAGGCGTCCCCAGGGGGTCACGATGGAACACGCACACCACACGCAGGCGGAACACTCACACGCAGAGCATGCGCACCACGGGCACCACGACGCCGGCCGGGCGAGCTGGGCCACGGCCGCCAAGGCCACCCTCCACTGCCTCACCGGATGCGCCGTGGGCGAGGTGCTCGGCATGGTCGTCGGCACGGCGCTCGACTGGGGAAACGTTCCGACGACGATCCTGGCGATCGCCCTCGCGTTCTTCTTCGGCTACGCGCTCACCTTGCGCGGGATCCTCGCCGCGGGCGTGGACCTGCGTACGGCCTTCCGGGTGGCCTTGGCGGCGGACACGCTTTCGATCGCCGTCATGGAACTGATCGACAACGGCGTGATCGCGGTGTGGCCCGGAGCGATGGACGCACACCTCTCGCAGGCGCTGTTCTGGATCGCGCTGGCGGTCTCGCTCGCGCTCGCCTTCCTCGTCACGACCCCGGTCAACAAGTGGCTGATCGGCCGCGGCAAGGGGCACGCGGTCGTCCACCGCTACCACCACTGACGGGCGGGCCCGGCCGGCTACAGCTCGGGGCCGTCCCCCGGCTCCTCCTGGTACGAGTAGCGCTGCTCACGCCAGGGGTCGCCGATGTTGTGGTAGCCCCGCTCCTCCCAGAAGCCGCGGCGGTCGGCGGTCATGTACTCGATGCCGCGGACCCACTTGGGGCCCTTCCAGGCGTACAGGTGCGGAACCACGAGCCGCACCGGGAAGCCGTGCTCCGCAGTGAGCAGTTCACCGCCCTCGTGGGTGGCGAAGACGGTCCGCTCGGAGGCGAAGTCGGCCAGCCGCAGATTGGAGCTGAAGCCGTACTCGGCCCACACCATCACATGCGTGACCTGCGGCGACGGCGGCGCCAGGGCGAGGATTTCGCGGGCGAGGACCCCGCCCCACTCGGCGCCCGGCATGCTGAACTTCGTCACGCAGTGCAGGTCGGCCACGACCGTTTCGAACGGCAGGGCCGTGAACTCCTCGTGGTTCCAGCAGTGCTTCTCGCCGTCGGCGGTGGCACCGAAGACGCGGAACTCCCAGCGGTCCGGCTTGAACTTGGGGACCGGGCCGTAGTGGGTGACCGGCCAACCGCGCTGCAACCGCTGCCCCGGTGGAAGCTCCGGCTGTTCTGCTCCCGGAGATTCCCGGCTTTCCGGCTGACCCATGACTCCATGGTGACAGACGCAGCAGGGTGGTCACGACCAGCTACGACCCTATGAGGGCAAGTCACGCCAACTCGCACTAAGGAGGTACTTACTGGACGACCCCCTGCGGCGGTGCGAGGATGCGCGCACTCCCCCAGCCGCGGCTGGGGCGGTGCCCCAGCCCCGTCACACAGCTGACACTGCCTGGAAGGAGCCTCTGCGATGCAGGGCGACCCCGAGGTCCTTGAGTTTCTGAACGAGCAGTTGACCGGCGAGCTCACGGCGATCAACCAGTACTGGCTCCACTACCGGATCCAGGACAACAAGGGTTGGACCAAGCTCGCGAACTACACCCGTGCCGAGTCCATCGACGAGATGAAGCACGCGGACAAGCTCACCGAGCGCATCCTCATGCTGGACGGGCTTCCGAACTACCAGCGGCTCTTCCACGTACGGGTGGGCCAGACCCTGACGGAGATGTTCCAGGCGGACCGGCAGGTCGAGGTCGAGGCGATCGACCGCCTCAAGCGCGGGATCGAGGTGATGCGCGGCAAGGGCGACGTGACCTCGGCGCGCCTCTTCGAGGACATCCTGGCGGACGAGGAGCACCACATCGACTACCTCGACACCCAGCTGGAGCTCATCGAGAGCATCGGGGAGCCGCTCTACATCGCGCAGCTGATCGAGCAGCCGGAGGGCTGAGTACCGGGGGGCTGCGCGCGGACCTTGTGCGCGGGTCCTGCGCCTGAGCCCTACGCGGCTTCCGCGAGCTCCGGGTCGGCGGCGAGCACGGCGGCCGCATTGCCCTTCTCCAGGAGTTCCCGGCGCGGGCAGGCCCCGCGGCCCAGGAGGCCCTGGATGGTGCGCACGCAGGATCCGCAGTCCGTGCCGGCCTTGGTGACCGAGGCGATCTGGCGGGGGGTGCAGGCCCCGGCAGCCGCGTGGTCCTTGACCTGCTTGTCGGTGATCCCGAAGCAAGAGCAGACGTACACGCGGTTCACCTCCCTGGCAGGAACGGTCTCTGTAGCCATCCCCTATTCGGTGAGGCTTACCTAACCGTACCCAAAGCGAGGCTCGCCCAAAAGCCCTGAGAACGACGGTGGGGCACGGATCACATCGATCCGTGCCCCACCGTCGTACGAAGCCACTTACTGATCGCGGTACATTTCCGCGACCAGGAAGGCCAGGTCCAGGGACTGGCTGCGGTTGAGCCGCGGGTCGCAGGCCGTCTCGTAGCGCTGGTGCAGGTCGTCGACGAAGATCTCGTCGCCGCCGCCCACGCACTCGGTGACGTCGTCACCGGTGAGCTCGACGTGGATGCCGCCCGGGTGGGTACCCAGGGCCTTGTGGACCTCGAAGAAGCCCTTGACCTCGTCGAGCACGTCGTCGAAACGGCGCGTCTTGTGGCCGGAGGCCGCCTCGAAGGTGTTGCCGTGCATCGGGTCGGTGACCCAGGCGACGGTCGCGCCCGAGGCCGTGACCTTCTCGACGAGCTCGGGGAGCTTGTCGCGGACCTTGTCGGCGCCCATGCGGACGACGAAGGTCAGCCGGCCCGGCTCGCGCTCGGGGTCCAGGCGGTCGATGTAGGTCAGCGCCTCGTCCACCGTGGTGGTCGGGCCGAGCTTGATGCCGATCGGGTTGGCGATCTGCGAGCAGAACTCGATGTGCGCGTGGTCCAGCTGGCGGGTGCGCTCGCCGATCCAGACCATGTGGCCGGAGGTGTCGTACAGCTTCCCGGTGCGGGAGTCCGTACGGGTGAGCGCGCCCTCGTAGGCGAGCAGCAGCGCCTCGTGGGAAGCGTAGAACTCGACGGCCTTGAACTCGGCCGGGTCGGTGCCGCAGGCCTTCATGAAGTTCAGCGCGTTGTCGATCTCCCGCGCGAGCTGCTCGTAGCGCTGCCCGGACGGGGAGGACTTCACGAAGTCCTGGTTCCAGGCGTGCACCTGGCGCAGGTCCGCGTAGCCACCGGTGGTGAAGGCGCGCACCAGGTTCAGCGTCGACGCGGACGCGTGGTACATCCGCTTCAGCCGCTCGGGGTCCGGGATCCGGGCCTCTTCGGTGAAGGCGAAGCCGTTGACGGAGTCGCCGCGGTAGGTCGGCAGGGTGACGCCGTCGCGGGTCTCGGTGTCCTTCGAGCGCGGCTTGGAGTACTGGCCGGCGATCCGGCCGACCTTGACGACGGGCACGGAGGCCGCGTACGTCAGGACGGCGCTCATCTGGAGCAGCGTCTTCAGCTTGGCGCGGATGTGGTCGGCGGACACGGCGTCGAAGGCCTCGGCACAGTCGCCGCCCTGCAGCAGGAACGCCTCGCCCTTGGCGACGGCTCCCAGGCGGGCGCGCAGCTGGTCGCACTCACCCGCGAAAACAAGCGGAGGATACGATTCGAGGTCCGCGACGACAGCGCGCAGTGCCTCGGCATCGGGGTACGAAGGCTGCTGCGCCGCGGGAAGGTCTCGCCATGTCGCCTTGGCGACGGGGGCTTGGGTTTCAGCGTTCACGGTCACCTCGTACACATTACGGCGTCTTGCGCCACGTCCAGCCCGGTGCCCACTCCGTGAGACGGGTGTCTCTGCGGGACTCCTGTGGCGGTGCGGGGGCTGCGGCCGCGGCTGCGGGTGGGCTATGGTCGCCAGCATGTACGCGCACTCGAACCAGAACTGGTGGTGGCCCGCTTCCGGCGGCCCACTTCTCGCGCGTACCCACTGACACGCACGACGCGAAGGCCGCCCGAGGGGCGGCCTTCGGTGTTTTCCGGGCCCGGCCGCTCCTCTTCACCTCACCGACGGAGAAGGACGCCGCCCCATGGAACCCAGCCGCCTGCTCGAACTGCTCGACGACTCCTGCCCGCCGTTCGCCCTGCTGCGCCGCCGGACCCCCGGCCGCGACCACGACACCGTCGAGGTGCTGATCGGCGCGGTCCACGAGGCCGGGCTCCTCGCCGAGCTGCCCGTACGGGAGCTGCCCACACTCGCCCTCGTCCCGTTCCGCCAGATCCGGGAGCGCGGGTTCGACGTGCGCGACGACGGCACGCCGCTGACCGTGTTGGCCGCCGAGGAGGCGTACGAGGTCCCCCTCGCGGAGGCGCTGGCCGCGCTGCCGGACCACCCGGTGCACGTCGCGGGCGGCGGCTTCGACGTGCCCGACGAGGAGTACGCGGCCACCGTCGAGCGGGTGATCCGGGACGAGATCGGCCGCGGCGAGGGCGCGAACTTCGTCATCCGGCGCACGTACCGGGGCCGGATCGACGGCTTCGGGCGGGCCGACGCGCTCGCGCTGTTCCGGAGGCTGCTGCTGGGCGAGCGCGGCGCGTACTGGACGTACGTCGTGCACACGGGGGAGCGCACGCTGGTCGGGGCCAGCCCCGAGGTCCACGTGCGGATGTCCGGCGGCACGGTCGTGATGAACCCCATCAGCGGGACGCACCGCTATCCGGCCGGCGGCCCGACCGCCGAGTCCCTCCTCGCCTTCCTCGACGACCGCAAGGAGACCGAGGAGCTGTCGATGGTGGTCGACGAGGAGCTGAAGATGATGTGCACGGTCGGCGACCGCGGCGGGGTCGTCGTCGGGCCGCGGCTCAAGGAGATGGCACACCTCGCGCACACCGAGTACGAGCTGCGCGGCCGGTCCTCGCTGGACGTGCGGGAGGTGCTGCGCGAAACCATGTTCGCGGCGACGGTGACCGGCTCTCCCGTACAGAACGCCTGCCGGGTGATCGAGCGGTACGAGGCCGGCGGGCGCGGTTACTACGCGGGCGCGCTGGCGCTGCTGGGCGTCGACGGGGCCGGGACGCAGACGCTGGACTCCCCGATCCTGATCCGGACCGCGGACATCGCGGCGGACGGCGCGCTGCGGGTGCCGGTGGGCGCCACGCTGGTCCGCCACTCGGACCCGGCGGGCGAGGTCGCGGAGACCCACGCGAAGGCGGCCGGGGTGCTGGCGGCGCTCGGGGTCCGCCCGGCGGCCCCGCGGGCCGGGTCCGCCGCGCCGGGCCTGGCCGGCGACCCGCGGGTCCAGGCGGCCCTGGCGGCGCGCCGCCAGGACCTGGCGCCGTTCTGGCTCCGGATGCAGGAGCGGCCGGCCGCGGAGAGCGGCCACGCCCTGGTGGTGGACGGCGAGGACACCTTCACGGCGATGCTGGCCCATGTGCTGCGGGTGTCGGGGCTGGAGGTGACGGTACGCCGCTACGACGATCCCGGACTGCGGGCGGCGGCCCTGTCCTGGACGGGCCCGGTGGTCCTGGGACCGGGACCGGGCAACCCTGCGGACGCCGCCGACCCGAAGATGCAGATGCTGCGCGGGCTCACGGCGGAGCTCCTGGCGGGTCACCGGTCCGGGCTCCTGGGCGTCTGCCTCGGGCACGAGCTGTTGGCGGCCGAGCTGGGCCTGCCTCTGATCCGCAAGGCGGAGCCGGCGCAGGGGGCGCAGACCCGGATCGACTTCTTCGGCGAGGAGGAGGTGGTGGGCTTCTACAACACGTACACGGCGCACTGCCCCGACGAGCTCGCCGGCCGGCTGGCCGTGTCGGGCGTGGAGGTCTCCCGGCACCCGGTGACGGCCGAGGTGCACGCCCTGCGCTCGGCCGCCGGCGGCTTCGCGGGAGTCCAGTTCCACCCGGAGTCGGTGCTCACCCTCCGCGGCGCGGACCTGCTGCGCGAGCTGCTGGCCGCAGTGACGGCCGCCACGGTCTAGCCGACCGGCCCCGTCGGCCCGGCCCCGGCCGGTGCGCCCCGGTCCGCCGTCCCGGGCCGCCGCACCGGGCCGCCGCACCGGGACGGCGACCCCCGCACGGGTGCGGCCACGGCTCACACGCCCGGCCGGCCCGCCGCCGTGCCGCAGTCGCCGTCGGCGGGACCGGTCGCTCCGGTTGCGGCCTTGGCCTCGCGGCGGGCCCGGACGTCGCGTACGCCCTTCCAGACGATGACCGGCCCGAGCAGGAGCATGGTGCAGAAGGCGAGGGTCCCGTGGGGATAGGCGAGGGCTGTGGCCAGCACCGCGCCGATCCCGTGGTCGGCGGCGTCCAGCGACGGCCCGGTCCGCTGCCCCGGACGGGCCCGCAGCGCCCGGCGCAGCGCGCGGACGGCGAGGAGGAACTGCAGGAGGGCGAGGGCGAGCAGCGCCCAGCGGGCCACCACGGGTATGTTCACGCGACTGAACCTAGCCGCCGGACCCGCGCGGCACGGATGAAGCACACCTGAACTCCGGCCGAACTCGCGTCACGAGGGACACAGGGTGTTCTCGGAGCGGCGGCCGGCCAGGTAGTCGGCCACGTTGCGGACCGTGGCGTCGACGATCTGGCCCACCGCGTCGTGCGTGTAGTACCCCTGGTGCGAGGTGACCACCACGTTCGGGAAGGTGATCAGGCGCGCCAGGGTGTCGTCCTCCACGGCCTCCAAGGACTTGTCCAGGAAGAAGACGCCCGCCTCCGCCTCGTACACGTCCAGTCCGACCCCCTCGAAGCGCCCGGCCCGCAGCTCCGACACCAGGGCCTGCGTGTCGATCAGACCGCCGCGGCTGGAGTTCACCAGGATGGCGTCGTCCTTCATCGTCCGCAGCGCGGCCGCGTCGATGACGTGGTGCGTCGACTCCAACAGCGGTACGTGCAGGCTGATCAGGTCCGCGGAGGCGAGCAGCTCGTCCTTGTCCACGTACTTCATGCCCAGCTCGACGCACGCCGGGTTCTGCACGACGTCCCAGCCCAGCAGGTTCATGCCGAAGCCGTGCGCGATGCGGGTGAACGCCTCGCCGATCTTGCCGGTGCCGAGGACGCCCGCGGTGCGGCCGTGCATGTCGCGGCCCATCAGCCCGTTCAGCCGGAAGTCGAAGTCCCGTGTCCGGTTCGAGGCGCGGACGATCCGCCGGTTCACGGTCATGGCCAGGGTCCAGGCGAACTCGGCCACGGAGTACGGGGAGTAGTACGACACCCGGCTCACCGTCATGCCGAGCTGCCGGGCCACGTCCAGGTCGATGTTGTTGAAGCCGGTGGAGCGCTGGGCGATCATCTTCGTTCCGCCGCCGGCCAGGGTCCGCAGCACCCGCCCGCCCAGGTCGGCGTTCACGCTCGACGAGACGACCTCGTACCCGGCCGCGATCGGGGCGGTGTCCTCGGTGAGGAAGACCTCCAGGCAGCGCGCCTCGTGCTGCCCCGCGGCCGCGAACGCGCTCTCGATCAGCGGCTTCTCGTCGTCCTGCACCCCGAATGCCAGGATTTCCACGTTCGCTCCCGTGCTGCGTGAAGAATCGGACCATGGGTCGTTCGTCACCTTACGGCGCGGTACGACCCACGATCCGTTCACGCGCTCCGGCTCAGCCGAAGAACACGCCGACCTCCTGGTAGAGGGCCGGGTCCACGGTCTTGAGCTTCGCCGTCGCGTCGGCGATCGGCACCCGCACGATGTCCGTCCCCTTCAGCGCGACCATCTTCCCGAAGTCGCCCTCGTGCACGGCGTCGATCGCGTGCAGCCCGAACCGCGTCGCCAGCCACCGGTCGAAGGCGCTCGGCGTGCCGCCGCGCTGGATGTGCCCGAGCACCGTGGTCCGGGCCTCCTTGCCGGTCCGCGCCTCGATCTCCTTGGCCAGCCACTCCCCCACGCCCGACAGCCGCACGTGCCCGAACGAGTCGGTGGTGGCGTCCTTCAGCACCATCTCCCCGTCCTTGGGCACGGCCCCCTCCGCGATCACCACGATCGGCGCGTAGCTCGCCTTGAACCGGGAGGTCACCCACGCGCAGACCTGGTCCAGGTCGAAGCGCTGCTCCGGAATGAGGATGACGTTGGCGCCGCCCGCCAGCCCCGAGTGCAGGGCGATCCAGCCGGCGTGCCGGCCCATCACCTCGACGACGAGCACCCGCATGTGCGACTCGGCCGTGGTGTGCAGCCGGTCGATGGCCTCCGTGGCGATGCCCACCGCCGTGTCGAAGCCGAAGGTGTAGTCGGTGGCCGACAGGTCGTTGTCGATGGTCTTCGGGACGCCGACGCAGGGGATGCCGTACTCCCCGTACAGCGTGGCGGCCACGCCCAGGGTGTCCTCGCCGCCGATCGCGACGAGGGCGTCGACCTCGTACTTGGCGAGGTTCTCCTTGATCCGCCGGACCCCGTTCTCCTGCTTGAGCGGGTTGGTCCGCGAGGAGCCGAGGATGGTGCCGCCGCGCGGCAGGATGCCGCGCACCGCGGAGATGCCGAGGGGGACGGTGTCCCCCTCGACGGCGCCGCGCCAGCCGTCCTTGAATCCGATGAACCCGCACCCGTACTCCTGGACGCCCTTGCGGACGACGGCCCGGATGACCGCGTTGAGACCGGGGCAGTCGCCGCCGCCCGTGAGCACTCCGACCTTCATGGAATCTCCCTTCGCCATGACGGTCACGCTAGTGGTGACCCAGGTCACAACAAGGGCCCTGGAGGGGCAATTCCGTTGGAGTCACGGGTTGTTGCGCACGCATGTTCACTCGTACGAGGACACGGGTGCGGGCGGCGCCACCCGCTAGGCGTCGTCGAGCCCGCGCTCTATCGCGTACCGGACCAGCTCCACCCGGTTGTGCAACTGGAGCTTGCCCAGGGTGTTCTGCACGTGGTTCTGCACCGTGCGGTGCGAGATGACGAGGCGCTCCGCGATCTGCTTGTACGAGAGTCCCTTGGCCACCAGTCGCAGCACCTCGGTCTCCCGGTCGGTCAGTTGGGGGGCCTTCGGCTCGTCGGAGGCGGCGGGCGCCGGGTCGGTGGCGAGGCGCCGGTACTCGCCGAGGACCAGCCCGGCCAGGCCCGGGGTGAACACCGGGTCGCCGGCCGCGGTGCGGCGGACCGCGTCGATCAGTTCCTGGGCGCCCGCGGACTTCAGCAGGTAGCCGGTCGCGCCGGACTTCACCGCCTCCAGGACGTCGGCGTGCTCGCCGCTGGCGGACAGGACCAGGACGCGCAGCGCGGGGTCGGCGCCGACGAGCTCCTTGCAGACCTGCACGCCGGGCATGCCCGGCAGGTTGAGGTCCAGGACCAGGACGTGGGGGGCGGCGGGCACGGCCCGGCGGACCGCCTCGGGGCCGTCGCCGGCCGTGGCGACCACGTCGAAGCCCGCGGCGGCGAGGTCGCGGGCGACCGCGTCCCGCCACATCGGATGGTCGTCGACGACCATGACCTTGATCGCGCCGAGCTCGTTCGGTGCTTCGGGCCCGCCGGCCCCGTCGGTCTGGCTCACTGGGTTCTCCCCCTCGGTACTTTCAGTTCCACTTCGGTGCCCTGCCCGGGGACGGACAGCAGCTCGGCGCTGCCGCCGAGGTCCCGCAACCGGCCGCGGATGGACAGGGCGACCCCCATCCGGCCCTCGCCCTCGGCCTGGTCGAGCCGGCCCGCCGGGATGCCCGGGCCGTCGTCGCGGACGGTCACGATCACTTCGTCGCCCCAGTCCTCGACCAGGATCCAGGCCCGGGCCCCGTCCCCGGCGTGCCTGCGCACGTTGTCGAGGGCGGCCCCGACCGCGGCGGCCAGCTCCTTCGCCGCGGGCACCGGCAGCAGCACCGGGGTGCCCGGCTCGGCGAAGCTGACCCGGGATCCGGCGTGCGGGGCGAGGAGGGTCCTTAGATCCAACTCGCCCCCGTCGGCGCCGGGCTCCTCCACCTCGTACGCGGCGACCAGCGCGCCGAGCGACTCGTCGCGGGAGACCCGGGAGGCGGGCAGCAGCCCGCTGGAGACCAGGGTGCGCAGCGCCACCTCCTGCTCCCCGGCCATCCGGCCGAGCTCGGCGGCCTCGCCGCCCAGCTCGGTGCCGCGCCGCTGGACCATGGCGAGGACCTGGAGGACCCCGTCGTGGATGTCGCGGGCCAGCCGCTCGCGTTCGCGGGTGGCGGCCTCGATCTCCAGGGCGCGGGCCAGGGTGGCCTCACTGGCCCGGGCGACCTCGACGACGTACCCGATGGCGATCGAGGCGACCCAGACCAGCAGCACGTTGTGCAGGGTGTCGCGGGTGGGGTCGCCCCCGTGGACGAGGACGTTGGCCGCGGCCACGAAGGTCGAGGCGAATCCGGCCCAGCGCCAGCCGCCCTTGATCGCGAAGGCCAGGACGGAACCCGCCGTCCAGATGCTGGGGAGGGTGGGCCCGCCCGCGGCGATCCGCTCGTGGGTGTCCGCGTACGGGGTGAGCAGGATGCCGGCCAGGGCGACGGTCAGGTCCGCGCACAGGAAGCGCTTGGTGCAGCTGGCCGCGTTCGCGACCTTGCGGAAGGTGACCAGGGTCCACAGCGCGAGGCCGGCGAGGTAGCCGGCCGCGGCGCCCGGGTGGTCGAACTCCTCGTACGCGGAGAGGAAGAGCAGCACCGCGTAGACCATGGTCAGCAGCCGGTAGCCGGTCAGGGCGCGCCACAACGGCTGCTCGACCGACATGCGCACGACACGTTCGCGTTTCGCCAACTCCCCCACCCCCGCGGGCGGACCTGCCCGTGTCGTGCGAACTACTCGCTCTTGCCGGCCTCGTCGGCCTTGGTTGCCTTGGCGGCCTTCTCCGCGTCGGCGATCTGCCGCTTGGCGGCCGTCGCGTAGATGTCCACGTACTCCTGGCCGGACAGCTTCATGATCTCGTACATGACCTCGTCGGTCACCGAGCGCAGGATGAAGCGGTCGCTGTCCATGCCCTGGTAGCGACTGAAGTCCAGCGGCTTGCCGATCCGGATGCCCGGGCGCATCAGCTTCGGGACGACCTTGCCGGGCGGCTGGATCTTCTCCGTGTCGATCATCGCCACGGGGATCACCGGCGCACCGGTGGCCAGGGCCACGCGGGCCAGACCACCGGGCTTGCCGCGGTAGAGGCGACCGTCGGGTGAACGCGTGCCCTCGGGGTAGATACCGAACAGCTCCCCGCGCTCGATGACGTCGATGCCGCTCTTGATCGCGGCCTCGCCCGCACCGCGCGCACCGGAGCGGTCCACCGGAAGCTGGCCGACGCCCTTGAAGAAGGCCGCCGTCAGCTTGCCCTTGACGCCCGGGGAGGTGAAGTACTCCGCCTTGGCGATGAAGGTGACCTTCCGGTCCAGCACGGCCGGTAGGAAGAAGGAGTCGGAGAACGACAGGTGGTTGCTCGCGAGGATCGCCGGCCCCTCGGCGGGGATGTTTTCGAGGCCCTCCACCCACGGCCTGAAGGCGAGCTTCAGGGAACCCCCGATGGAGAACTTCATTGCGCCGTAGATCAACTCGAAAGCCTTCCTGTGTCTGTCGAACAGACCTTAACCCCTGGCTCGGTGCGGAGCGGTCGACGACCCTGGTCGGTGTCACCCCTGTCGCGTACGGTGAAGTCACACAGCGCTACGCACCCCCCACCCGTCGAAGGAGACCCTGGTGCCCGTCCTCCCTGGAGCCGAGCCGTTCCGCCACGAGGGCGGAGAGGTCGGCGTCCTCCTCTGCCACGGCTTCACCAGTACCACTCAGTCCATGCGCCCGTGGGCGGAGTACCTGGCCGCGCAGGGTCTGACGGTCTCCGTACCGCTGCTGCCCGGGCACGGCACGCGCTGGCAGGACATGCAGCTCACCGGCTGGCAGGACTGGTACGCCGAGGTGGACCGGGCGCTGCGGGAGCTGCTGGAGCAGTGCACGCGGGTGTTCGTCTTCGGGCTGTCGATGGGCGGTGCGCTGACCCTGCGCCTGGCCGCCCGGCACGGGGACGCCGTCAGCGGCATCGTCCTGGTCAACCCGGTCAACAAGGTCGACAACCTGATGGCCTTCGCCCTTCCGGTCGCGCAGCACTTCCTGCGGTCGACGCCGGGCATCGCGAGCGACATCGCCAAGCCGGGCGTCGCCGAGATCGGCTACGACCGGGTCCCGACCCGGGCCGCGGCCTCGCTGCGGCAGTTCCTGAAGCTGGTCGACACCGAACTGCCGCAGGTGACGCAGCCGGTACTGCTGCTGCACAGCAGGCAGGACCACGTCGTGTCGCCGGCCGACTCGACGCGGATCCTCGCGCGGATCTCCTCGACGGACGTCACCGAGACGCTGCTGGAACAGAGCTACCACGTCGCGACGTTGGACCATGACGCGGAGCAGATCTTCGCGGACAGCTATGCGTTCGTCGGGCGGCTCGCGGAGAGCGTCGGCAGGGAGGGGGCGGCCAGCGGTGGCTGAGCACGAGGAGTCCCCGGGGGGTGTCCCCCCGCTGGACGAGGAGGCGGCCTGGGCGGCGATCGTCGCCGGGTACGGGCAGGAGCCGCCGGATCCGCCGGGGGCCAGGCCGTTCCGGCCGATCGAGAACCTGATGCTGCCGGAGGAGGACGTGGAGCCGGCCCCGGAGTCCAAGGGGTCCCCGGAGTCCAAGGGGTCCCCGGAGTCCAAGGGGTCCCCGGAGCCCAAGGGGTCCCCCGAATCCAAGGGGTCCCCGGAATCCCCGGCGGTGCCGTCCGCCGAGCCGCCCGCGCCGCCCGCGCTGGGCAGCTCGGTGGTGTTCGCCCCGGGTGTGGTCCCGGGGCCCGGTCCCGGGACCGGGCCCCGGGACCACACCCCGGAGGAGCCCGACGAGAAGGACGAGGGCCACTTCGTGCCCCCGGAGCCGGAGCTGCCGCAGGCGGACGCGACGGCGAAGTTCGCGTGGCTGGCGGTGGTGGGCGGGCCGGTGCTGCTGCTCGTTGCCGTGCTGTTGCAGTGGGACATGACCTGGTGGCTGACGACGCTGGGCATCGGCGGCTTCCTGGGCGGGTTCGCGACGCTGGTGGCGCGGATGTCTCAGGACGACGACGAGGACGACGACCCGGGCCGCGGCGCAGTGGTGTAGCCGGCGTTCCCCCCGGACCGAGTCCGGGGGGAAAGATCCGGTCCGGCCCGGCCCGCGCGCCGGGACCCCGGTGCGCGCACCCGAACCGTCCGGCGCGGCCACTGGCCGCAGGGTTACGAAGTGGCCGGCAGGCGGAGCGTTGCCAGGACCGGGAGGTGGTCGGTGGCGGCACGCAGGTCCCTGGGGAACACCCCGGGCAGGCCATCGGGCACCCCGCAGGCCAGGACCTCCACCCCCGGAGAGGCGAAGACGGCGTCGATCCGCCGGTCCGGCGCCGCCGCCGGGAAGGTGCGCTCGCCTCCCCACGGGGACACCGTCCAGCAGTCCCGCAGGCTCTCGGTGAGGCGCCCGAAAGCCGGCCCGCCGGGGGTTTCGTTCACATCGGCCGCCACGATCGCGTGCGGCGCCCCCAGTGATGCGGCCCGCTGCGCCAGCAGTCCCGCCTGATCGGCCCGCTCCGCCCGGTCCAGGGACAGGTGCGCGCTGACGGCCCCCACCCGCGCGTCCCCGAAGCGGACCACCGCCGTGGCGAAGCCCCGCCGGTGCTGGCCCGGGGTCAGCGGGAGCAGTACGTCCTCGGTCCGTTCCACGAAGGCCCGCAGTGAGCACAGGAGGAGCGGGCCCGCGGCGGTGGCGCCCCCGCTCAGCACCACCAGGTCCGTCTTCGCGGCGAGCCGCGCCGCGTGCTTGCGCCAGCGGAAGAACCGCGGGGCCTCCTGGACGAAGACCAGGTCGGGGGCGCACGCGCGGATCACCCTGACCAGCGCCTCCTCGTCGTCCCGCATCGAGCGGATGTTGTAGCTGAGGGCGCGGATCACCGCGGAGCCGTCGGGTTCCGTCGCAGAGTTCGGCAGCATGAAGGGCAACATAACCAGACTGCCCGCCGTGCCCCAGGGGGCGCGGCGGGCAGTTCTGTGAACGGGCGGCGTCAGCCCTGGCGGGCCAGGTCCGCCGCGCCGACGAGTCCGGCCTTGCCGCCGAGCTGTGCGGCGAGCACCTGCGCGTGCGGGCGCCACGCGCCGCCGATCAGCCAGCGCTTGAAGGACTTGCGGATCGGGTCGAGGACGAGGTCGCCCTCGTCGGAGACCCCGCCGCCGACGATGAACGCCGACGGGTCGAAGAGCGAGGCCAGGTCGGCCAGGCCGGCGCCGGCCCAGCGGGCCAGTTCGCGGAACGAGTCGATGGCCACCAGGTCACCGGCCCGCGCGGCCTCGCTGATGTGCTTGCCCTCGATGCCGTCGGGGGTGCCGTCGCCCAGCGAGAGGAGGACCGCCGCGTTCTCGGGGGTGGCGTTGGCGCGCTGCTTCGCGTACCGGACGAGCGCGCGGCCGGAGGCGTACTGCTCCCAGCAGCCCTGGCTGCCGCACCCGCAGAGCAGGCCGTCCGGGACGACCCGGATGTGGCCGAACTCGGCGGCCACGCCGAAGCGTCCGCGGCGCAGCTTGTTGCCGATGATGATGCCGCCGCCCAGGCCCGTGCCGAGCGTGATGCAGATGACGTCTTCGTGGCCCTGGCCGGCGCCGAAGCGGTACTCGCCCCAGGCCGCGCAGTTCGCGTCGTTCTCGACGACGACCGGCAGACCGATGCGCTGCTCGACCTTGTCCTTGAGCGGCTCGTGCCGCCAGTTGATGTTCGGCGCGAAGAGCACGGTCGCGCGCTTGTCGTCCACGTATCCGGCGGCGCCGATGCCGACGGCGTCGATGGTGTGGCTGCTGCTGACTTCGGACACTGCGGCGCAGATCGCGTCCGTCACTCCGTCCGCGGTCGGCGGGGTGGGCACCTTGTACGTCTCAAGGATGGTGCCCTCTTCGTCGACCACGCCGGCCGCGATCTTCGTGCCGCCGATGTCGACGCCGATGGTGAGTCCCATTAGTCCCTCGGTTTCCGGTCAAACCCCGCCACGGCCAACGGTACCCGAGGGCAGCAGGGTCTCAGTCGAGATCGATCCGCTGCGCGGGGCCGCTACCGCCCTCGTCGCGCGGATCGGAATGATCGCCGGAGGGCCGGTCCGAGGGTCCCGGGGCGGGTTCGTCGCGGGTCCAGCGTCGCTCGTGGCCCTCGACGGCCGAGCGGTACGCGGCGAGCAGCTCGGATCCAGCGGCCGCGAGGTGGTCGAAGACCTCGGGATTGCGCTCGACGACGGGCTTCGCGGCGGACTTCGCCTGGTTGACGAACTGGCGTACCGCGCCCTGGGCGGCGGCGCCGAGCAACGGATTGTTCAGCCCGGAGACCTTGTCGGCGACGGCCTCGAACAGTTTGAACAGTTCCTCTGCGGCGGTCCCGGTCCCGGCGTCGGCGCCGCCCTGCCGGGCCCTGCGGCGTTCCTGCTCCGCGGCGAGGTCCTCGGCACAGGCCTTGGCCCAGGCGTCTTCGTCGGTGGGACGGTCGGTGGCCTCGCTCATGGCGGACTCTCCTGCGGCAGCTGCTGGACGTGCGGGTGCGTACTACCTTCGACGTTACCCGAACGGGGGTACGCGGTTCAGGGCCTGCGGGGCCACAGGTCCGGGTCCGGGGTGAAGCGGATGCGCAGCTCCCCGTCGGCGAGGGCGGCTCCGGACACCGTGCAGCGGCGCAGCGCCGAGGGCAGCGGAACGATCCTGCGGTACGGGCCGGCCGCGAGCAGCAGCTCGTCTCCGCGCCGCACCAGGTCGAGGTCCCCCTTGTGGGCGCCGGGCAGCGCCACCACCCAGACGAGTACCCCGTCGCCGGCGAGGCGGTCCTCGACCGGCCATGCCCGGCGGGCCGGGGACGCCGGCGCGGGAACCCCCGGAGCGAGCGCCTCCGCGCCGGGGAGCCGGGTCAGGTCATCGGGTCCCAGGGGGTCCCGCCCGAGGTGGCCGAGCGCGAGCACGGGCGTGTCGCCGGCCCACTGGGCGGCGTACTTCTCCTGCTGGGCGGCGAGCCCGGCCAGCCAGGGGTCGGGCGAGCCCTGCGGCACCATCCGGTTGGCGACGATCCCGCCGACCGGGAGCTGTTCGAGGGCGAGGCCGAGCAGTCCGGTCCGCAGCGCGGCATCGGCGCCCGGTCCCGGCTCGGCGACCAGCCGGAGCGAGGTGCCGGCGGACTCCACGACGGCCTGGACGGCAGCCAGCTCCTCGTCCCAGCGCGCGGCGGCCTCGTACAGCCACTGCGCGGGCATGGGTACGCCGGCCAGCTGGGCCAGTACGGGCCGCAGGGCGCGGGCCGCCTGCCGCTCGGCCGGGAGCAGCCGGGCCAGGTAGCGGCGCAGCTGGGCGGGGAGGGCGAGGGTGGCCACGGTCTGGTGCAGCGGGGGCATGTCGACGACGACGAGGTCGACGCCGGGTGCGCCGGCGGCCCGGCGCAGGGCGCGCAGCAGGGCGAACTGTTCGGCGCCGGGCAGTTCGGTGAGCTCCTCGCCCCCCAGCGGCCGGGCCCCGACCATGCCGAGCAAGGCGGATCCGCGCTCCTGGAGGGCCACGAGCTCCTCGCGGAACTCCTCGCCGGAGTCCACGCGGGCCACGAGGACCCCGCCGGCGGGTACGGCGGTCAGTCCCGGCGCGACCTGGACGGGTTGCCCGGTGGGCTCTCCGACCAGTGCGGCCAGGGGGTCGCCCGGGTCTCCGGAGAGCAGCAGCACGCGCTGCCCGGTCCGTGCGGCGGCGAGGGCCGTGGCCGCGGCCACGGTGGTCCGACCGGCCCCGCCGGGGCCGGTGATCAGCAGTGTGTGCATGGTGCAGGTGCTCCTCGTGCGCACCGGCGGAGCCGGGCTCCGTCCGGACCCGGGGTCGTGCCCCGACCCCGCGCCTCAGGCCGATTCGGTGGATTCGACGCGCTTCTTCAGGCCGGCCAGGGCGCGGTCGATGATGACCTTCTCGGCCTTGCGCTTGATCATGCCGAGCATCGGGATCTTGACGTCCACGGTCAGCTGGTAGGTGACCTCGGTGCGCTTGCCGCCTTCGAGGGGGGCGAGCCGGTAGGACCCGTCGAGCTGGCGCAGCATCTGCGACTTGTCCAGGGTCCAGCTGACCTCGTCCGCGCCCTTCCAGCTGTAGGCGAGGGTGTGGTCGTCCTTGATCGCGCCCGCGTCGAGCAGCAGCCGGACCTTTTCCGCGCGGCCCTCGGCGTCCGTGGCGAGCACCTCGGCCTCCTTCACCTCGCCGGTCCACTCGGGGTAGCGGGCGAAGTCGGCGATCACGGCCATCACGTCGGCCGGCGCCGCCTCGATCGTGATGCAGGAGCTGGTGTGTTCGGCCATGGCGGTCGCCCCTCCAGGGAGTGTTCGAGGAAGTGTGCGGCCCAGGGCCGCCGCGTGCAGGCTACCGTGCGTGCGGAGGTCACCACTCCAGGGCCCAGGGCCTTCCGGTGGCGGCGAAGTGCCCGACGTTCACGCATTCCGTGCCGCCGATCCTCATCCGCCGGGCGAGCGGCTGGTGCACGTGCCCGAACAGCGCGTACCGCGGGCGGGTCCGCCGGATCGCCGCGAGCAGGGCCTCACTGCCCCGCTCGAAGCGGCGCGCGACCGTGTCGTAGCAGAGCTCCGGCACCTCAGGCGGGATGTGCGAGCACAGCACGTCCACTTCGCCGAGCGCCTCGACCTTGGCTGCGTACTCCTCCTCGTCCACCTCGTACGGGGTGCGCATCGGGGAGGGCAGTCCGCCGCCGACGAAGCCGAAGACGCGGCCGCCGATCTCCACCCGCTGCCCGTCGAGGACGGTGGTGCCGGGGCCTGCGTACTCGGACCACAGACCCGGGATGTCGACATTGCCGTAGGTGGCGTACGTGGGGTGCGGGAACGCGGCGAACATCTCGGCGTACTGGCGGCGCACGGCGCCCTCGATCAGTTGTTCCCGGTCCAGGCCGGCCCACAGCCGCCGGCCGAAGTCGCGGGCCTCGTCGAAGCGCCGCGCGGTGCGCAGCTCCACGATCCGATCGGCGTTCTCGACGCCGAACAGGTCGGGGAAGATGCCGCGGGAGTGGTCGGCGTAGTCGAGGAAGAGCACGAGGTCGCCGAGGCAGATCAGTGCGTCGGCGCCGTCCCCGGCCCGGGCGAGCGCCTCCGCATTGCCGTGGACGTCGCTGACGACATGGACCCGCGTACTGCTCTTCCTGCCACCCATGCGCTCCACCCTAGGGGGGCCCGGGAACGGCGGGTAGAGGGGGTGGCACAGCCGGCCTACCTGCGGTTACTTCCGAGTCTTCAAGGGGGTCGACTACTGTCGGCATGGCACGGCCGTGTCATGTGACGCACGGAACATCTGGCCGGTTCCCTCTATCCGGAACCCACTACCGGTGGGTAACGTCCGGTCGGTCCACATGGTGGCGATGGCGCCCAGAGGAGCAGCAGTCTTGCGCGAGTTCAGCCTTCCGGCCCTGTACGAGGTCCCGTCGGACGGGAACCTGACGGATCTCATCCGCCGCAATGCCGCGCAGCATCCCGACACCGCGGTCATGGCCCGCAAGGTCGACGGCCGGTGGCAGGACGTGACGGCGACCGAGTTCCTCGCCGAGGTGCGCGCCACCGCCAAGGGCCTGATCGCGGCCGGTGTCCGGCCCGGCGACCGCGTCGCGCTCATCTCCCGCACCCGCTACGAGTGGGTGCTCTTCGACTTCGCGATCTGGAGCGCGGGCGGCGTCACCGTCCCCGTGTACGAGACCAGCTCGCCCGAGCAGATCCAGTGGATCCTCGGCGACTCCGGCGCGGTCGCCGTCGTCGTCGAGAGCCCGGGGCACAGTGCGGCCGTGGCCTCGCTGCGCGACCGGCTGCCGGAGCTGCGCGAGGTCTGGGAGATCGAGCAGGGCGCGCTCGCGACGCTGAAGGCCGCCGGTGCGGACGTCGCCGACGCCGAGGTCGACGCGCGCAGCTCGCTGGCGAACGCCGACGACCCGGCCACCATCGTCTACACCTCGGGCACCACGGGCCGCCCCAAGGGCTGCGTGCTGACCCACCGCAACTTCTTCGCCGAGTGCGGCAACGTGGTGGAGCGCCTGAGCCCGCTGTTCCGCACCGGCGAGTGTTCCGTCCTGCTCTTCCTGCCGGCCGCGCACGTCTTCGGGCGCCTCGTGGAGGTGGCGGCCGTACTGGCGCCGATCCGCCTGGGCTGCGTACCGGACATCAAGAACCTCACCGACGAGCTGCAGTCCTTCCGGCCCACGCTGATCCTCGGCGTCCCGCGGGTCTTCGAGAAGGTCTACAACTCGGCGCGCGCCAAGGCCCAGGCCGACGGCAAGGGCAAGATCTTCGACGCGGCGGCCGAGACGGCGATCGCGTACAGCCGTGCGCTGGACAACCCGGGCGGCCCGTCGTTCGGGCTGAAGCTCAAGCACAAGATCTTCTCGAAGCTGGTCTACAGCAAGCTGCACACGGTCCTCGGCGGGCGCGGCGAGTACGCGATCTCCGGCGGCGCCCCGCTGGGCGAGCGGCTCGGCCACTTCTTCCGCGGCATCGGCTTCACGGTCCTGGAGGGCTACGGCCTCACCGAGTCGTGCGCGGCCACGGCCTTCAACCCGTGGGACCGTACGAAGATCGGTACGGTCGGCCAGCCGCTGCCGGGCTCCGTGGTGCGCATCGCCGACGACGGCGAGGTGCTGCTGCACGGCGAGCACATCTTCAAGGAGTACTGGAAGAACGAGACGGCGACCGCGGAGGCGCTGACCGACGGCTGGTTCCACACCGGCGACGTCGGCACCCTCGACGAGGACGGTTACCTCGCGATCACCGGGCGCAAGAAGGAGCTCATCGTCACGGCGGGCGGCAAGAACGTGGCCCCCGCGGTGATCGAGGACCGGATCCGGGCGCACGCGCTGGTCGCGGAGTGCATGGTGGTCGGCGACGCGAGGCCGTTCGTGGCCGCACTGGTCACGATCGACGAGGAGTTCCTGGGTCGCTGGGCCGTGGAGAACGGCAAGCCGGCCGGGGTCACGGCGGCGGAGCTGCGCGAGGACGCGGACCTCATCGCCGCCGTCCAGAAGGCCGTGGACGACGGCAACGCGGCGGTTTCCAAGGCGGAATCGGTGCGGAAATTCCGCATTCTGCCCTCCCAGTTCACGGAGGAGTCGGGTCACATCACGCCCTCGCTGAAGCTGAAGCGGAACGTGGTGGCGAAGGACTTCGCGGACGAGATCGAGGCCCTGTACCGGGGCTGATCCCGGATGGCCTGCGCCCCGCGGCCGGAGGCCGCGGATCAGCGCGGGTCGGCGAGGATCCGCTCCATGTTCCGCTCGGCGAGCGCGGTGATGGTGACGAACGGGTTCACCCCGAGCGAGCCCGGGACCAGGGAGCCGTCGACGACGTACAGCCCCTGGTAGCCCTTGACGCGGCCGTAGTCGTCGGTCGCGTCGCCCAGGACGCAGCCGCCGAGCGGGTGGTACGTGAAGTTGTCGGCGAAGTTCTTGTTGTCGCCGAACAGGTCGTACCGGTAGATGGTGAAATTGGCCCGGTTGATCCGGTCGAAGAGGCACTTGGCGGCCTGCACGGACGGGGTGTTCTGGTCCCGCCGCCAGTTGAGCCGCGCCGAGTCGCTCGCGGCGTCGTAGGTGAAGTGCCCGCGCTCCGGGTTCTTGGTGATGGCCAGGTACATCGAGATCCAGTGCTCGAAGCCCATCGGCAGCGGGGCGATCTCGGCGAACACCGGGTTGGCGGCGTTGTCCCAGTCGTCGATGCCCAGGGCGGGCATGGTGGCCTGGTTGGCGCCGACCGTGTCCCAGAGGTGGTTGGCCCGGGCGGTCATCACGTTGCCGTTGTGGCCCCAGCCGAGCCCGACCTTCTCGCTGAGCGCGGGCAGGGTGCCGCGCTCGCGGGCGCGCAGCAGGATCTCGGTGGTGCCGAGGCTGCCGGCGCCGAGGAAGAGCTGGTTGCAGCCGAGTTCCCTGACCTGGGTGACCTTTCCCGTCAGATCGCTGGTCCGCACCGTGAGCACGTAGCCCCCGGCCGGGTCCTGGCGGACGCCGACGACGCGCTGCATGGTCTCGATGGTGACGTTGCCCGTGCCGATCGCGGCCGCGAGGTAGGTCTTGTCGACGCTCTTCTTGCCGTGGTTGTTGCCGTAGATGACCTCGCCGGCCAGCGCCGAGCGGGTGGCGGTGCCCGCGGCTTCGCGCTGCATGTACGAGAAGTCGTACACGTTGGGCACGAAGGTGGTCTTCAGGCCGGTGTTCTGGGCGTGCTTGCGGGAGATCCGGGCGAAGCGGTACCACTCCGTGGACTCGAACCAGCCCGGGTCGATGTCGTTGACCCCGAGCGCGGCGCGGGCGCGCGGGTAGTAGGTGCCGTACATCTCGTCGGCGTCGACCTGGGGCAGCACCTCGGAGAAGTAGGAGCGGCGCGGGGTCGGCGCCATTCCGCCGTTGACGAGGGAGCCGCCGCCGACGCCGCGGCCGACGTACACGGACATGTCGCCGTAGTTCACCCGGTCGAGGACGCCGGGGTAGGAGCTGATGTTCCGGTTGACGACGTCGAGCCACAGGAACTGGGCGAGCGGGGCCTCGGTGCGGGTGCGGAACCACATGGAGCGCTGGTCGGGCGCGGAGGTGGAGGGGAAGACCTTGCCGTCCGGGCCCGGGGTGTTCCAGAGCCGGCCCATTTCGAGGACGACGGTCCGTACGCCGGCCTGCCCGAGCCGGAGGGCGGCGACGGCCGAGCCGTAGCCGGAGCCCACGACGATGGCGGGCGCGTATTGCGCGGCGGGGGGCTCGGCGGCGGCGGCCGATTGGAGCCCTATGCGGGTGAAGCCGAGGGCCGCGGCGGTCTGGAGGGCGCCGATGCCCAAGAAGTGACGGCGCGTCAGCTGAGGTGTCATGGCCGCATCATGGGCGGAATCCGGCCGTCCACCCAGAGGCGGTGTTGACAGACTTCTGAGGGACAGTCAGACATGGCGGAGGATCACGGCCCCCGCAAGCGCTCCGGGGCCGGCAGCGGCCCGACCCGCGCCTCAGACCTGCTCGGTCGGGAGGACCACCATCTCCGACACCGCCGTCCGCCGCGGCCGCGTGACGCCGTACGCGATCGCGTCCGCGACGTCCTGCGCCTCCAGCCGGTCGATGCCCCCGAACATCTGCGCCAACGCCTGCTGCATCTCGGGAGAGTTGTGGCCGCGCAACTCGGTGTCCACGGCGCCCGGCTCGACGACGCAGACCCGCACGTGCTGCGGCGCCAGCTCCTGGCGCAGGGCCTCGCTGAAGGCGACCACGCCGAATTTCGTGGCGCAGTACCCCGTGGCCGTGGCCGCGGCCCGGCGGCCCGCCAGGGAGGACACGTTGACGATGTCGGCCACCTGCCGGGGGCCGTCCCCGGCAGCGCTGACGAGGTGCGGCAGGGCCGCGTGGGTGGTGTGCATCAGGGCGGTCAGGTTGACGTCCACCATGCGCTTCCAGTCGGCGAGGGGCGCCTCTGTGGCGTACCCGAGGAGCATCAGGCCCGCATTGTTGACCAGGACGTCGAGGCGCCCGAGCTCCCTGACCGTACGCTCCACCACGCGCGCGGCCTCGGACTCGTCGGCGATGTCGGCGGGCAGGATCAGGGCCGAGCCGCCACCGGCCTCGATCTGGGCCGCCAGTTCCGTGAGCCGCTCCGCGCGCCGGGCGGTGAGCGCTACGGCGGCGCCCCTCCCGGCGAGCGCCAGGGCCGTCGCCCGGCCGATCCCGCTCGAAGCACCGGTCACCAGGGCCACGGTGCCGCGCAGCACGTCGTCCATCGTCCTCACCACTCCCCGCCGGCGCACGACCGTCGTGCACGTCCTCGGACATGCCTTCCGCGCTCGGCGCACGTCGCACGGCCGGGGGCCCGACCCGCCCGGTTCGGCGTAATAGCCGACCAGCACGCTCCGACCCGGCGCAGCTGCGCGGCGCGCCCCGCGGCTCTCAGAGCAGCTCGCGCAGACGGTCGGCCAGCAGGTCCCAGCGCCACTTCTCCTCGACCCAGGCGCGGCCCCGCTCGCCCATGCGGCGGCGCAGCTCCGGGTCCCGGAGCAGGGCGATCACCCGGTCCGCCGCGTCCTCGGGGACCCCGCCCCGGACCACCCAGCCCGTCTCGCCCTCCAGTACGGCGTCCGGCGCCCCGCCCGAGTCGCCCGCGACCACCGGCAGGCCCGTCGCCGAGGCCTCCAGGTAGACGATGCCGAGGCCCTCCACGTCCAGCCCGCCCCGCCGGGTCCGGCAGGGCATCGCGAAGACGTCCCCGGCGCCGTAGTGGGCGGGCAGCTCGGCCCACGGGACGGCGCCCGTGAAGACCACCGAGTCCGCGACCCCCGTGGACGCGGCCAGCGCCCGCAGGTCCGCCTCGTACGGGCCCCCGCCGACCACCAGCAGCACGGCGTCCGGCACCGCGGCCAGGATCCGCGGCATCGCCTCGATCAGCGTGTCCTGCCCCTTGCGCGGGACCAGCCGCGAGACACAGACCACCACCGGCCGGTCCGACAGCCCCAGCCGGGCCCGGACCGCGTCGCCGCCCGACCCCGGGTGGAAGGTCTTCTCGTCCACCCCCGGCGGGAGTTGCACCATCCGCGCCGCCGCCCGGTCCGTCAACGCCGAGGCGATCCGCGAACGCGTGTACTCGCCCAGGTAGGTCAGTGTGTCCGTGCCCTCGCCGATCCGGCGCAGCAGCTGCCGTGCCGCCGGGAGCTGCGCCCAGCCCGCCTCGTGCCCGTGGGTCGTCGCCACGATCCGCTTCGCGCCGGCCCGGCGCAGCGCCGGGCCCATCAGCCCCAGCGGAGCCGCCGCCCCGAACCACACCGACTCGCAGCCGTGTTCGCGCAGCAGCCCGACCGCCCGCCGGGTGACCCGCGGGGTCGGCAGCAGCATCGTCGTCCGGTCGCGCACGACCTGGAACGGCTGCTCGGCATCGAAGGCGGCGGTGGCTTCGCGGCCCTCCGCACCGTGCTTCCAGGTGGAGGCGTAGACGACGATCCGGTCGGGATCCAGCCGCAGCGCCATGTTGTGCAGGAAGGCTTGGATGCCGCCCGGTCGCGGCGGGAAGTCATTGGTCACGATCAGCGTCTTGTGCATCGCCAGCCGACAGTACCGGACGCCCCCGCGCGGCCACCGGCCCAGGCCGCGCCCGCACCGCGCGCAGCCCGTACGGGCCGGCGCCGGCCGGGTCAGGGGGCGGTCAGGTCGTTGCGGAGGGAGGCCTGCCAGGCTGCCGTCAGGGCGGGCGGGTCGGTGTCGGTGGTCTCCCGGAGCGCCACATCCAGCGGTTCGCGGCCCGCCGCCTCGTAGAGCCGGACCAGCGCGGCGTCGCCCCAGCGGGACGCGATCAGTCGGCAGGCCAGCCACGCGCCCTCGTACGCACGGGCCAGCGCCTCCGGGTCGCCGCCGAAGGCGAACGCCCCGTCGGCGGGCAGTGCGCCCGGCAGCTCGCCGCGGCGGACGGCCCGGCCCAGCGCCGGCGCGCCCTGCTGCGGGGTGGTGGTGCCGCCGCGGTACGCAGCCCAGTCGGCGAAGCCCTCGGACAGCCACAGCGGGGTCCGGGCGGAGGTCGCGGCGCGGGTGGCGACGTGCGTGACCTCGTGGGTGAGGATGACCCCGCGGCCCGCGGAGCTGAGTTGCGCCCACCCCTCGGGGTTGACGACGACCCGGTCGGCGGGTGCCTCGGCGGCGCCCACCCGGCCCGTCGTGACGGCCCCCATGCCCCGGTACTCGGCGGCCGGCCGCCCCAACAGCTGCGCCATCCGCTCCAGCGAGCCCGGCACGAGCACCACCACGCGGCCCGCCCACGGCCCCGGCCAGGCGGCGCTCACCGCCGGTACCGCCCGCTCGGCCTCCGCCGCGACCGCGGACAGCGTCCCGGCGTCCTGCCCGCTGCCCAGCACCAGGGAGTGCGCGCCCCGGACCACCGCCACCGGGCCCTGGTCCCACAGCTGGGGTGGTGCGCCCGGTGCGGGCCGGTCCCCGGTGACCCGCCACCGCCCGCCGTCCCGGCTCAGCCGGACCTCGCGCGCCGAACCGGCGGGGGCCGTGTCGTAGCCGGTGAGCCGGTAGTGCAGTTCCGCCCGGGCGGTGGCCTGCGCGCCGCTGCGGCGGACCGCGGAGACCTCGTACGCCCATCCCTCCAGCGGGATCCCGGCGAGCTGTGCGGGCGGCGTCCGCGCCCAAGCGGCGACGGCGTCCCGGACCGCCCGCTCGGCAGTGTCGGGCGCGGCGGGCGCCCCGCACCCCGCGAGCAGCCCGCTCAGCAGGAGCGGCAGTGCGCGTACGAGGAGCCGACGGAGCGGGGACATCCGACGATCGTACGCACGGCCGCGTCAGGGCCGGGTGACGGAGGACACCGGCATCATCCCGACCGGGTCGTAGCGCACCCGCGCCCCCGGGTACGGGGCGTGCACCACCTGGCCGTTGCCGACGTACATGCCGACGTGGCTGGCGTCCGAGCGGTACGTGACCAGGTCGCCGGGCTGCGCCTGCGAGAGCGGGACCTGGCGGCCCGCGTGGCGCTGGGCCTGCGAGGTGCGCGGCAGGGAGACGCCCGCCTGCCGGTACGACCACACCATCAGCCCGGAGCAGTCGAATGCGGAGGGCCCGGTGGAGCCCCAGACGTACGGGCGGCCGACCGCCGACCGGGCGGCCATCACGGCGGTCGCGGCGCGCCCCGAGGACGGGACCGACGCGCCCGGGTCGGGCACGCCCCCCGGCCGGTCGCCCGAGCGTGAGGCCCGCTCGAAGTCGGCCCGCTCCTGCGAGGGCATCGCGTTCAGCAGCCGGCGGGCCGCGGCGAGCTTGGCGGTGACGGCACGCTTCTGGCGGGCCACGTCGGCGCGTACGGCGTCGAGTTCGGCGAGCTTCTGCGAGGCCTCGTGTCGCTGCTGGCCCAGCCGGCGCTGCTCCTTGCGCAGTTCGTCGAGCTGCCGGGCCTGCCGGTCCGTCAACCGGGCGAGCTGGGACGCCCTTTCGAGGTACTCGTCCGGGTCGTTGGAGAGCATCAGCTCGACGGCGGGATCGATGCCGCCGGAGCGGTACTGGGCTCCGGCGAAGGCGCCGAGGACGCCGCGCATGGTGTTGATGCGGTCCTGGCCGCGGGCCAGTGCGTCCTGGGCCCGGTCGATCTCGGTGCGCAGCCCCTCGGCCCGCTCGCCCGCCTTGTTGTAGCGCTCGGTGGCCTGTTCGGCCTCCTCGAAGAGCCGGTCGACCTGGGCGCGGGTGCCGGCCGGGGGCTCCTGCGGCAGGGCCGGGGCCGCGCTCGCCGTCGCGCCCGCCATCGCTACCGCGGCGGTTGCGGCGACGGTGAAGACGGTGACCTTGGTGCTCCGGTCGAGGCTGCCGAGCCCGGTCCGGCGATGGGACGCCACGTGGAACCGCTCCCTTCCGCTGCGCAGGACCGGGTCCGCCCCCCGTGGACGGCCGTGTGCCGGGCTCCGCGCTGGCAGACAGTAACCGCGCGACCACGAACCGACCAACGACCGCCGGGGGCCGCGCACGCCGACGCCCCGCCGGAGACGCAGGTCACCGGCGGGGCGTGTGGTCACAGCGGGGCCGCGGAATTCGCCCGGATGGGCGGTGTGCGGCACGTCTCCCCGGGCCGGGGAGCGCGGGATCAGCCGACGCGGACGCCGAACTGGAAGGGCATGTTCTTCATGGCCTCGTACCGAACGCCGCCGGTCGGGTTGGAGGCGTGGAAGACCTGGCCGTTGCCCGCGTAGAGACCCACGTGGTGCAGGTCGTCGTAGAAGAAGACCAGGTCTCCGGGCTGGAGCTCGCTCATGCCGATGCGCGTGCCGTCGTTGGCCTGCGTGTAGGTCGTGCGGCTGATGTCGACGCCGGCCTGGCCGTAGGCCCACTGGGTCAGGCCCGAGCAGTCCCACGAGTCGGGACCGGTGTCGCCCATGTGGTAGCGGTCGCCCTTCTGGGTCAGCGCGGCGGCAAGGGCGGCCCCGGCCCGCCCCGAGCCCTTCACCGCACCGGGCTTGGCGCCCCCGCCGGCGGCGTCCGCGGCGGCCTGGCCGTCCTTGGCCGCGTCGCTCTTCAGCTGGCTGCGCTCGTCCGCGGTCAGCGTGTTGAGGAGGGCCTGGGCGTCGGCGAGCTTGGCCTGGGCGGCCGCCTTCTTCTCGGCGAGCTCCTTGCGGACGGCTTCGAGGTCGGCGAGCTTGCCGGTGGCCTCCTGGCGCTGCTGCGCGAGGCTGCGCTGCTTGGCCTGGATCTTCGATATCGCCTCGACCTGCTTGCCGCTCAACTGCTGGAGCGTGGAGGCCTTGTCGAGGAAGGCGTCCGGGTCGGCGGACAGTAGCAGCAGCACGGACTGGTCGAGGCCGCCGCCGCGGTACTGGGCGGTCGCCATCGAACCGAGGGTGTTGCGCAGGCTGTTGAGCTCGTCCTGGCCGCGCGCGACCCGGTCCTGGAGCTGCGAGATCTCCTTCTCCAGCTTTTCCTGGCGCTCTTTGGCCCCGTTGAACTTCTCGGTGGCCTGCTCGGACTCCTCGTAGAGGGCGTCGACCTTGCTCTTGACCTCGTCCTTGTTCGGCTTGTCCGGTGCGGCCATGGCCGACTGGGAGGAGAGGGCGACGGCCGCAGTGGCGAGGGCGGTGAGCACGCTCACACGGGTGCGGGTCGGCGGCTTGGGTCGACGGTGGGACGCCACGAACGCGAGCTCCTTTTTCCTGGAGCCGCCGAAGACGGTCGCAAGGCTCGGCAGCGCGCCTCCGTCGTCACCCCGAATGAGTGAACTGCCGCACGAAGGTTTGAGGTGACCCTAGTGACCTCGCTGCGATCAGTTCAAATCCTGTCGGGAAAAACTTCCTCCCCGACCAGGTTCTTTACCTACAGCCCACGCTCCGTACAGGGCACTTGACGGTACGTTCCCTGACGCCCATACCAAATCGGGCATTCCAGCAAGGAGTTACGAAACGCGCGAAAGCCGCTTCAGCAACAAAGCGGACGCAACCGGCCGGGCACCGGCCTTCGCCACGCCGTCGGCCACCTCGCGGTCGGTGGACACCACGACCACCGGCCGGCCGGGCGGCTCCGCCCGCACCAGCTGGCGGATCAGCTCGTCCGCCGTCACCCCGGGCTTGGAGAACAGCACCCGCACCCCGCGCGGCGGCGCGAGCAGCACCGGGGCCGCCAGTTCCGCGCCGTCGAACACGCACGTCATCTCCGCGCCGGTCTGCGCGGCCAGCATCGACAGCCCGCCCAGCAGCCGCAGCCGCTGCTTCTCCAACGGCATCGTCGGATAGCCGGTCTTCGTCACGTTGTAGCCGTCGACCACCAGATGGACCTGGGGCAGCGCCAACAACTGGTCCAGCAGCGCCGGATCCGTCTCCGACAGCGCCCGCGCCGCAATGTCCTTCGGGGTCATCCGGCCCGGCTCCACCGCCTCCACGGTGTCGGCCGGCCGCGTCGACACCGGCGGCAGCGCCAGCTCGCGGCGCAGCCCCTGGGCCGCGTCCAGCACGGTGTCCAGCAGCAGCCGCAGCCGCATGTCCTCGACGCTGCGTCCCTCGCGGGTGGCCCGGCGGGAGGTCTCCAGCGCGGTCTCCACCTCGGCGAGGCGGGACTTCAGGCGCCGGGTCTCGCTCTCGGCGGCGGCCACCTGCGCGGCCGCCTCACCGCGGATCCCGTCGATCTCTGCGGTCACCTTGCGCAGGGCCGCCTCGCCGCGCTTCACATCGCTCTGGGCGCTGCGCAGCTTGCGATGAAGCGATTCCGCTTCCTTGCGCGCCGCGTCCAGCTCGGCCCGCACCTGCTCGCCGCCGAGGCGCTGTACGTCCCGGGCGTGCGCCAGTTCCTCGCGGAGCCGGTCCAGTTCGCGCCGGGTCTCCTCGCCGACCCGCTCGGCGTCGGCGCGCTGCGCCTCCTCGCCGGCGGCGGCCACCAGCTTCACCCAGCCGACCGGCCGCAGCACGTACGCGGCGGCCGCCACGTCCAGCGGGTCCGCGGCGGCGGGCGGGGCACCGGACTCCAGGGCGCCGGTCAGCTCGGTCTGGGCCTCGCGCAGCTTCTCGGCGACGCGGCCGCGGAAGACGGGATCCGTCTCCACTGCCGCGGCCATCGCGTTGCCCGCGAACTTGGCGCGCCGGGTCGGGGTGAACCGGGCGTACTGGCGCAGCTGCGCCGGGAGGTCCGCGACCGTCAGTCCGCCGAAGGCGTCCGAGACGAGCGCGACGACCCGGCGCCGCACGCCTTCCGGCAGCGGGCGGTCGAGCACCTCGGCGGCGTCGCCGGCCGCGTCGGCCGGCTCAGCGCCGCTTGCTGGCTCCACAATCCGTCACCCCTACCGTGATCTACTGTGGGCCCGGCTCCGTCAGGAGTCCGCGCCCGGCCTGTCCACGAGCTCGATCTGGTCCACCGCGTTGCACCAGCGGCAGCGGACCGACTCGATGGTCTCATTGACCACCTCGCGCTCCTCGACCTTGGGCTCCCCGGCAAGATCCAGGTGGACGTACTCCACGACCTTCGACGAACGAGTGACGTCGAAACGCGTGAGGTTGCCGCACAGGGTGCAGCGCCACCGGGTGGTGTCGGTGGGCAGGGGAACCGTCATCAGGCCGCTCTCTCCTTCGTAGCTCTTTCAATTAAAGCCGCCGTCCGCGTCAATCGGCGGACCGCAGCACGTAACCCTACGGCCTGCCGGTGCTCCGGGCGGGTCCGCTTGGGTCATGCTCGATCGCATGATCGTAAAGTGGCAGGCCCTCCGGGAGGCGGCCCGGGGCCCGGTGGTCGTCCACGCGCTGATCGCCGGCTGCTGCGTGGTGTTCCTGCTCGGTCCGGCTTCGGGCCTGAATCCCTCGTACGGAGCGGGCGAGCGGCTGGTGGAGACGGGGACCGCTTACTTCCGGCGCTGGGGAGTGGTCCCGGACGAACTGTTCACCGGCTCCGCGCGGGCGCTGCTCACTCCGCTCACCGCGCTGTTCGTACACGGCAGCTGGCTCCACCTGCTCGGCAACATGCTCTTCCTCTACGTCTTCGGCGTGATGGCGCAGGAGCGGATGGGGCGACCGGAATTCCTGGCGTTCTACGTCTGTACGGGGTACCTGGCGCTGGCGGCGTACGCGGCGGCCAACGCGGCCTCGGAGCAGACCCTGGTCGGCGCGTCCGGCGCGATCTCGGCGGTACTGGGCGCTTTCCTGTGCCTCTTCCCGCGGGCCAGGGTGACGAGCCTGTTCCCGTTCCTCTTCTTCCTGCCGCTGCGCTTCCCGGCCTGGATCGTACTGATGTTCTGGTTCGGCCTGCAGTGGCTGGCGGCGCACCGCGCGGGGAGCGGCCCGGGGGTGGCGTACCTGGCCCACGTGGTGGGCTTCTCGCTCGGCTTCGTCTACGCGTGGGTGCGCTATCGGCGTACGACTAGAGTGAGGCGACCAGCGACGGCCACCGAGGGAGACAGCCAACCGTGATCACCGCGATCGTGCTCATCAAGACCAGCGTGGACCGCATCCCCGAGATCGCCGAGTCCATCGCCGCGCTGGAGAACGTCAGCGAGGTCTACTCCGTCACGGGGACGTACGACCTGATCGCCCTGGTGCGCGTGGCCCGCCACGAGAACCTGGCGGACATCATCCCCGGCCGCATCAGCAAGATCCCGGGCGTGGAGGCGACGGACACGCACGTGGCGTTCCGCACCTACTCCCAGCACGACCTGGAAGCGGCCTTCGCCATCGGCCTGGACGCGTAGCGTCCGACCGTTCACAGTTCCGGCAGCCGCTCCCCCGGCCGGGGCACGCGGCGTTCCTGCAGCCAGAACGGGTAGCCCCGCAAGTGGTCACCGAGGCCGGTGTCGAGGTGCGCGAGGTACGCGCGGGACCGCCGGCCGCCTCACGCTCGTCCTCCCGCTCCGACGCCGACCGGCTCCGGTCCAGGCCCACGGCCCACTCGCGGTCCCGGCCCCGGTCCCGCCACCGGTCCCGGACCAGCTCCGGGGTCCAGTGCGCGTCGCCGTCGCACTCGTACCCGGCCATCGGGTCCTGCCGGGCCGCGGCCATGACCCGGTACGTCTCCTCGGGCGTGCACGGCTGGCGGTGGACGAACTCCCCGCCGGACTCGTCGTCGTACAGGACGTGGGCCGGCGCGACCTCGCGGCCCACCCAGCAGGTGTCGGTAGCCGCCCCGTAGAACGGCCCCGGCGCGTTGCGCCAGTTGCGCTCCCGCCACGCTTCGGGCCGGCCGCCCCACGGCGGCTGGTACGCGGGCACCCAGTTCGCGAGGCCGGGTAGCGGCTCGCCCTCCGCGCAGGCGCGGACCGTCGGCAGCGGATCCCAGTAGGTCATGCCGAGCAGCCCGTCAGACGGCCGGGACGCAGCGACCCTCCTCCGTGCGGTACTGCCACTTGGCGCCGTCCCGAACCAGCTCGCGCACCGCGCGCACGAACCGTTCGACGTGCTCGTCCGGGGTGCCCGCGCCGAAGCTGACGCGGATCGCGTTCAGCGTGGGGGCACCCCCGGACGAAGTCTGGGGGTGTTCGCCCGGGGCCGCCTCGGGGGCCCCGCATTCGCCCTGCGCCTGCGGCTCGCTGCCGAGCAGGGTGCGGACCAGCGGGTGGGCGCAGAACAGGCCGTCGCGGACGCCGATCCCGTACTCCGCGGACAGCGCGGCCGCGAAGTGCGAGCTGTTCCAACCGTCCACCACGAAGGAGATGACGCCGACCCGCGGGGCGTCGTCGCCGAACAGGGAGAGGATCCTGACCTGCGGGACCTCGGCCAGGCCTGCGCGGACCTTCGCGATGAGGTGCCGCTCGCGGGCGACGAGGTTCTCGAAGCCGGCCTCGTCCAGCGCCCGGCAGGCGGAGGCGATGGAGTACACGCCGATGACGTTCGGGGAGCCGGCCTCGTGGCGGGCGGCCGTGGTGTGCCACTCGACGTCGACGCCGCCGTCCTCACGGCGGGCGACCTTCCGGGAGGCGCCGCCGCCGGCCAGGTACGGCTGCGCCTGCTGGAGCCAGTCCGCGCGGCCGGCCAGTACGCCGGAGCCGAACGGCGCGTACAGCTTGTGCCCGGAGAAGGCGACCCAGTCCACGTCCAGCTCCTGGACGGAGACGGGGTGGTGCGGGGCCAGCTGCGCGGCGTCCAGGACGATCCGCGCGCCGTGGGCGTGCGCGGCGGCGGCGAGTTCCTTCACCGGCCACAGTTCACCGGTGACGTTGGACGCGCCGGTGACGCAGACCAGCGCCGGCCCGTGCGGATCGCGGTCCGCCAGCGCCCGGTCCAGGGTCTCGACGGCCTGCACCGGGGTCCGCGGGGCGTTGAGGTACGTGACCTGCGCGTCGCCCCACGGCAGCAGCGAGGCGTGGTGCTCGGTCTCGAAGACGAAGACCTGACAGCCGGCGGGGAGCACGGCGGCGAGCAGGTTCAGGGAGTCGGTGGTGGAGCGGGTGAAGACCACCTGGTCGGCGGGCCGGCAGTCGAGGAACTCGGCGACGGTGGCCCGGCTCTGCTCGAAGAGGTCGGTGGAGAGCTGCGAGAGGTACCCGGCCCCGCGGTGGACGCTGCCGTAGTAGGGGGCGTACGCGGCGACGTCGTCCCAGACCCGCTGGAGCGCGGGGGCGCTGGCCGCGTAGTCGAGGGCCGCGTAGCTGACCTCGCCGCCGATGACGAGCGGGACGGTCACGTCCCGGCCGAGGACCGGCAGCGGCTCGGCACGGGCGGGGTCGACGGGCGGGGTCGCGACGGACGCGGTGGCGACGGCGTTCGGGTACGTGGACATGGCGGTATCTCCCGGCAGGACAGGCGGAATGGCTTCGGAAGGCCCGTACGTGGGTGCACGGATGCGCGGGCGCGCGGCAGCGCGGATGCACATGTGCCAGTGGTACGGGAATTGCCTCGACGCGCGGACGACTGGGGACCGCACGGAGGGTGAAGAGGGGCGGAGTCGCCCTATCGCATTCGCTTGCTCACGGAAAAGCTCCTCGGGAGACCAGGACCCCTGGTGTCGAGGGATCCGCGCTTGCCGTAGGCCTTTCTGGCTACGACCTGGTCATCACCCGGGGCACCCCGCCACGGAAGGAGGGTTGCCGGACAGCAAGCCGGGGCCGAAACGCTGTCACTCGTGACCTGGTGAGCATCCTGCCACATGATCCCCAACGCGCAAGACCCCGGTCCGCATGCTGGACCGGGGCCTTGGCCGGAAAAGATCAGGCGCTGCCTACGCGTTGCTCGCCGCCACCCAGCGGTCCAGGGCGGCCTTGGCCGCGCCCGAGCACCAACCCCCGACGCCGCACTCGCGCCGCTCGGCCGCAGGCGGCCTCCCGGGCATCGACCGGCTGCGCCGACCTCCGGCCGCCGGGGAACGCGAGCCGGTGGCCCCCGCCTACGCGTTGCTGGCCGCCACCCAGCGGTCCAGGGCAGCCTTGGCCGCGCCCGAGTCAATGGATTGCGCCGCCCGGGCGATCGCGGCGCGGATCTCGTCCTCCAGGGAGCCCGTGCCCGGGTCCAGGGCCACCAGGGCCGCCGCCGAGTTCAACAGCACCGCGTCACGGACCGGCCCGGTCTCGCCGGCCAGCAGACGGCGGGCGACGTCCGCGTTGTACGAGGCGTCCGCGCCGCGCAGCGCCGAGACGTCGACCAGGGGGATGCCCACGTCGCGCGGGTCGAACGACTGCTCGTCCACCCGGCCGTCGCGGACCCACCACACCCGGGAGGTGGCCGTGGTCGTCAGCTCGTCCAGGCCGTCGTCGCCTCGGAACACCAGCGCCGAGGAGCCGCGCTCCGCCAGCACGCCCGCCACGATGGGCGCCACCCGCGGGTCCGCGACGCCCGTGGCCTGCGCCCGTACCCGCGCCGGGTTGGTCAGCGGGCCGAGGAAGTTGAAGGTGGTCCGGATCCCGAGCTCCTTCCGGGCCGCGGCCACGTGCCGCAGCGCCGGGTGGAACTTCACCGCGAAGCAGAAGGTGATGCCGGCTTCTTCGGCGACCTCGACCACCCGCGCCGGGGTGAGGTCCAGGTTGACGCCGAGCTTCTCCAGCACGTCCGAGGACCCGCTCGCGGAGGACGCGGCCCGGTTGCCGTGCTTGACCACCTTGGCACCCGTGCCGGCCACCACGATCGACGACATCGTCGAGATGTTCACCGTCTTGGCCCCGTCGCCGCCGGTGCCGACGATGTCCACCGTCCGGCCCGGCACCTCGATCAGGTTGGCGTGCTCGTACATGGACCGTACGAGGCCGTTGATCTCCGCGACCGTCTCCCCCTTGGCCCGGAGCGCCACCACGAAGCCGGCGATCTGGGCGTCGGTGGCCTCCCCGCGCATGATCCGGTCCATGGCCCAGGCCGTTTCGTCGGCGCGCAGGTCCTGGCCGGTGAGCAGGGCGTCGAGGAGACCCGGCCAGCCACGGGCCGCCACGCTGTCGCCGCCTGCCGGGGTCACAACGTTCATGGTCCGCTCCTGCTGCTGGTCGGCCGTCCGATGCCGGGGCCCACGTCGAATGGGAAGGAGATCAGCCTATCCAGCCCCGGGGACGGCAAAGAGCCCCGTCCAGACACTGGACGGGGCTCTTGCCGTGGCGACACCGGGACTGGCGTGAATCAGTCCCTCATGGGATCAGTGGTGGCCGTGGCCGCTCTGGATCTCCTTGTACTCCTCCACCGTGGGCTTCGGAATCTGGTTGTTCTCGGCGTAGAAGCCCTTGCTGAGCTTCGCGCGGAGCTTCTCCATGCGGCCGACCTTGCGCTCGACACCGTTCTCGTCGACCGTCGGGCCGATCTCGACCGGCTTGTACTGCTCGTGCGCGGTCAGCGTGTGCAGCTTGCCCTGCGGGAGCGGCTCGTGGATCTCGACGAACTCACCGTGCGGCAGGCGCTTGATGATGCCGGTCTCGCGACCGTGCAGCACCTTGTCGTGGTCCCGGCGCTGGAGGCCGAGGCAGATGCGCTTGGTGACGATGAAGGCGAGGACCGGGACGACGAAGAAGCCGATCCGGACGAACCACGTGATGTTGTTGATCGAGAGGTGGAAGTACTGCGCGAACATGTCGTTTCCACCGCCGATCAGCAGCACGATGTACTCCGCGATCCAGGCGACACCGAAGCCCGTACGGGTCGGGACGTTGCGCGGGCGGTCCAGGATGTGGTGCTCGCGCTTGTCACCGGTGACCCAGGACTCGATGAACGGCCAGGCGGCGATCGAGCCCAGCACCAGCGGGAAGATCAGCAGGGGGATGAACACGCCGAGAACGAGCGTGTGGCCCCACAGGTTGATCTCCCAGCCCGGCATGGCACGGATCAGGCCTTCCGGCATACCCATGTACCAGTCGGGCTGCGCGCCGGTGGACACGTGGTCCGGGCGGTACGGGCCGAGGGCCCAGATCGGGTTGATCGAGGCGATCGCCGCGATGGCCGCGATGACACCGAAGACCAGGAAGAAGAAGCCTCCGGCCTTGGCCATGTAGACCGGCAGCAGCGGCATGCCGACGACGTTGTTGTTCGTCTTGCCGGGACCCGCGAACTGGGTGTGCTTGTGGTAGAAGACCAGGATCAGGTGGGCCACCAGCAGGCCCATCATGATGCCGGGCAGCAGCAGGATGTGGATCGAGTAGAACCGCGCGACGAAGTCGCCGCCGGGGAACTCGCCGCCGAAGAGGAAGAACGAGATGTACGTGCCGACGATCGGCACGGACAGGATCGCGCCCTCCATGAAGCGGACACCGGTGCCCGAGAGCAGGTCGTCCGGCAGGGAGTAACCGGTGAAACCGGTGAACATGCCGAGGACCAGCAGCAGGAAGCCGAAGATCCAGTTGACCTCGCGCGGCTTGCGGAACGCGCCGGTGAAGAAGACGCGCATCATGTGCACGACCATGCCGGCGACGAAGATCAGGGCCGACCAGTGGTGGATCTGCCGGATGAGCAGACCGCCGCGGACGTCGAAGCTGATGTCCAGCGTCGAGGCGAAGGCCTCGGACATCTGGACGCCCTGCATCGGCACGTACGAGCCGTGGTAGACGACCTCGTTCATGCTCGGGTGGAAGAACAGCGTCAGGTACACACCCGTGAGGATGATGATGATGAAGCTGTAGAGGCAGATCTCACCCAGCATGAAGGACCAGTGGTCCGGGAAGATCTTGCGCATGTTGGACTTGGCCAGGCTGTAGATGCCCAGGCGGCCGTCCGCCCAGTCGGCTACCCGCTCGCCGGCCGGCGCTTTGCGCTTCGAATCGGTGGCAGTACTCATCCGCGCTCCCAGAATGCAGGACCGACGGGCTCTTCGAAGTCGCCGAGCGCTTCAAGGAAGCCTTCGCCGTTCACGCCGATCCGCAGCTGCGGAAGCGCGTGGCCGGCCGGGCCGAAGATGACACGGGCGCCGTCGGAGAGGTCGAAGGTGGACTGGTGGCACGGGCAGAGCACGTGGTGCGTCTGCTGCTCGTACAGGCTGATCGGGCAGCCGACGTGGGTGCAGATCTTCGAGTAGGCCACGATGCCCTCGTGGGACCACTCCAGCTCCTGCTTGTCCTTGATGTCGTCCGGCTTGATCCGGACGATCATCAGGGCAGCCTTGGCGATCTGCGTCTGGAAGTCGTGCTGCTCCTCGTCCAGGCCCTCGGGCCGGACGAAGGTCAGCGAACCGACCTGGACGTCCTCGGGACGCAGCGGCTCGTTCGTGTTGTCGTTGATGAGCAGCTTGCCCTTGGCCCACACGGTCTTGCGCAGCTTCTCCTCGGGCAGCGGGCCCAGGTCGCGCATGATCATGACGGCGGACAGCGGCAGCATGGCCAGCGCGCCCAGCATCGTGTTGCGGATCAGCGGGCGACGGCCGATGGCGGACTCGTTCGCACCGTCGGCGAAGTCCGACAGGACCTTCGCCTTGACCTCCGGCGGCGCCGCGATCGCGTGGCGCTCGTCGGCGACCTCCACGTCGGACATCAGGGTGCGGGCCCAGTGGACCGCGCCCGCGCCGATGCAGAAGAGGGCGGCACCCAGGGTCAGACCGAGGGCGAAGTTGAGCCCGCTCACCTTCCCGACGGGGAAGATGTAGACGATCTTGTCGACCGGGATGGCCACGTACGAGACGATGAAGCCGATCGTGGCCAGCATCGACAGCGTGAACAGCATCGCCACGGTGCGCTCGGAGCGCCTCGCGGCCCGCTCGTCGATGTCCTGGATACGGGGCTTGTGGACCGGCAGGCCCGGGTCGGCGAACGGGTCGTCCGCGACTGCTACGCCACCGTGGTGCGCGTCGCCCTGCTCGCTCGGCAGGTGCTTCTCTTCGGGAATGTCTTGGCTACTCATGACTTCTTGGCCTTAGCGGTGTGGGCCGCGACCCAGACGGCGACAGCGATCAGCGCACCCAGACCGAAGATCCAGCCGAACAGACCCTCGGAAACGGGGCCGAGGCCACCGAGCTTCAGGCCGCCAGGGCTGACCGACTGCTCGCCGTTCACGTGCTGGATGTACGCGATGATGTCCTTCTTCTCCTTCGTCGGCATGGTGCTGTCCGGGAAGGAGGGCATGTTCTGCGGGCCGGTGAGCATGGCCTCGTAGATGTGCTTCGGCTCGACGCCCTCAAGGCTGGGGGCGTACTTGCCGTTCGTCAGTGCGCCGCCTTCGCCGGTGAAGTTGTGGCACTGCGCGCAGTTGTTGCGGAACAGCTCACCACCCCTGGCGATGTCGGCACCCGCCGGGTCGTACTGCTTCTCGGTCGGCACCATCGGGCCGGCGCCGAGGGAGGCGATGTAGGCGGCGAGCTGGTCGATCTGCGCCTGGTCGTAGACGACCGGCTTCTTCGGCACCTGCGCGCCGGGCTGCTGGGCGGGCATGCGGCCCGTGCTCACCTGGAAGTCGACGGCCGCGGAGCCGACGCCGACCAGGCTGGGGCCGTCAGTGGAACCCTGACCGCTGGATCCGTGGCAGCTTGCGCAGCTCACGGCGTAGAGCTTCTTGCCCTCGTCGATGGCGAGGGACTGGGCGGTTTCATCGGCCTGCGCCTTGCCCGCGGGGGCGAAGGCGGCGTACAGCCCCCCAGTGGCCGCCAGCGCGAGGAGTAGAACGACGACCGCCGCCAGCGGATGGCGTCGTCGTGCGGAGAGCTTTTTCACGGATTACCCCGGTGTCAGGATCTTCTGCGTCGGTGTGTCTGGATGGAGTGCCGGGTCGGGCCCGGTGACGTGTTCGCTACTTGATCAGGTAGATCGTCGCGAAGAGGCCGATCCAGACGACGTCGACGAAGTGCCAGTAGTAGGACACGACGATGGCCGACGTGGCCTGTTCGTGGGTGAACCTCTTGGCCGCGTACGTCCGGCCGAGGACCAGCAGGAAGGCGATGAGACCGCCCGTCACGTGCAGACCGTGGAAGCCGGTGGTCAGGTAGAACACCGAGCCGTACGGACCTGACTTGAGAGACATGCCCTCGTGCTTGACCAGCTCGGTGTACTCGAACACCTGGCCGCCAATGAAGATCGCACCCATGACGAACGTGACCATGAACCACGACCGGAGCTTCTTCACGTCACCGCGCTCGGCTGCGAATACGCCGAGCTGGCAGGTGAGGGAGGAAAGCACCAGGATCGTCGTGTTCGTCGCCGAGAAGGGCAGATTCAAGGCCGAAGCCTGCTCTGCCCAGTACTCGGCGCCTGTCACGGATCGCAGGGTGAAGTACATCGCGAAGAGGGCCGCGAAGAACATCAGCTCGGAACTCAACCAGATGATGGTTCCGACGCTGACGAGGTTCGGCCGGTTGACCGTCGGGTGCGCGTGCCCGGTATCTACTGTCGTTGCTGTCGCCACGACCGACATTATGTCGGTCGCTTATCCCGCCCTCACCCCGGGGGGTGCCGTTCGGAGTGTCAGGGGCGTGTGCAAGGCCCGAACGGCCCATCAGATCGGCCCCGGAGCAACACCCGCGAGGCTGTTCGAACCGATGTTGACACCGGGTCGGACGGAGTAGCATCCCGCGCAACACCAACGTGATTCACGGCACCGTGGAGGAACGAAATGCGGTCGACTGCACGGGTTCTGGTCTACAGCGACGACGCGAGCACCCGGGAGCAGGTGCGGCTGGCGGCCGGGCGCAGGCCGGCCGCGGACCTGCCTCCTGTCGAATTCGTGGAATGCGCCACGCTCCCGGCGGTCCTGAGCGAGCTGGACGCGGGCGGGATCGACGTGTGCGTGCTGGACGGCGAGGCGGTCCCGGCCGGCGGCATGGGCGTGTGCCGGCAGATCAAGGACGAGATCTTCCGGTGCCCGCCCGTGCTGCTGCTGATGGGGCGTCCGCAGGACGCCTGGCTGGCCACCTGGAGCCGCGCCGACGCGGCGGTGACCCTTCCCGTCGACCCGGTGGAGTTCCCGGACGCCCTGGCGGGCCTGCTGCGTTCACGGCTCTCCCACAACGCCGCCTGACCCCCACCAGGCTCCGCCGGCCCCGTTCGGGGCTGGCGGAGCCGGTGCGGCGCGAGCGCGGGCCTACGGGGCGCTCAGACGGTGGGCCGCAGGCGGGTCTGGTCGACCGGGCTGCGGCCTTCCTGGGTGTCCTTGAGGAGGGCGCTGCCGTCGCGCCACTCCTTCCAGTCGAGGTTCCAGTCGCCGAAGCCGTTGCCGAAGGGCTCCATGTCGTCGCCTACGCTGTTGATCACCTTGACGATGTCGCCCTCGGTGATGTTCTCGTAGAACCAGGCGGCGTTGCCCGTGCTCATGCCGGTGCAGCCGTGGCTGACGTTCTCGGAGCCCTGCGATTCCACGGACCACGGCGCGGCGTGGACGTATTCACCGCTCCAGGTGACGCGGGTCGCGTAGTAGACGGGCAGGTTGTAGTACTCGCTGCCGCCGATGCCGACGGTGTCACCGCGCATCTGGACGAAGTACTGCTTGCCGAGGACCACCTTGATGCCGTTGCGGGTGGAGAACCCGGGCTTTCCGGTGGTCACCGGAATGGTGTTGATCACTTCTCCGTTGCGCTTGAACGTGAGGTAGTGCGCGGACGCGTCGGTGGTGACCTCGACGCGGTCCCCGATCTCCAGCGTCAGTGACTTGCTGGCGGCCCCGTGGAGGTTGTCGGAGATCCTGATGCCCTCCAGATTGCTCCGTACGGAGACGGTGGAGTGTGCGGGCCAGTACTCCTTGGGGCGGTAGTGCAGGTGCTTGTCGTCCACCCAGTGCCAGGCGCCCTCGACGCCCGAGGGCGCGTCGACCACCAGACCCCGCTCTACGAGCGCCCGGGCCGCCTTGTCCTGGACGGGCTCGTTGAGTTCGGCCGTGATCGGCTGTCCGACGCCGTACTTGCCCTCGTCCGGCCCGAATTCGACCTTGAGGACCTCATGGGCCGGAGTGGTCTTGAACGTCAGCCTGCGCTGCCCCGGAGCGCCGCGTTCGTCCTCGGTCTCCACCAGGACCGTGTAATGGGCGCCGGCGGCCAGCGGGACGGTGCTGTGCCAGCGGTCGCCCTTGGCGCTCAGCTCGCCCGCGAGGCGGCGCCCTTGGGCGTCCACGGCGGTGACGTCGGTGATCCGGCTGCCGCCGGTTCCCTTCGCGGTGATCTCCAGCGGCCGCTCGGGGTCGACCGGCCGGCCGCCCGGGGGCTGGTTGAAGACGACCTGGTCGCCCGCGTCGTACGGGCGGGCTGACAGCGGGTTGTCTCCGGGCCCGCAGCCGGTGGCGCCGGCCCCGAGGGACGCCACCAGCACGGAGCAGCCGACTACCGTCCAAAGACGCGGTGAGTGCTTCATGGAGCCAACGCTATGAAGGTATGACAAATACGGCGCGCCGGGTGACTGCAAACGAGGGGCCCGGACTCCTCCGTTGGAGGTGTCCGGGCCCCAGGTCTTTGCTGCGCGAGTGCGGTCCTACTGGTTCTGGTTCTCACCGCGGTAGTACTCGTACACCCAGCCCCACAGGCCGATCACGATGATCGGGGCCGAGAAGTACATGAGCCACCAGCCGAAGATGACGCCCATGAACGCGAGCGCACCGCCGATGCCCAGCGAGAGCGGCTGCCAGCTGTGCGGGGAGAAGAATCCCAGCTCGCCCGCCTCGTCGGCGACGTCGGCCTCCAGGTTGTCCTGGGCCATCTCGTCCACGCGCTTGGCCGTGAAGGCCAGGTAGTAGCCGATCATGACGCTCAGGCCGAAGGCCAGGAAGAGCGCGGTGGTTCCGACGGGCTCCTTCGACCACACGCCGTACACGACGGCCATGATCAGGATGAAGAAGGAGAGCCAGAGGAACATCTTGCCCTGGATCTTCACTTGCCGGCCTCCTTGCCACCGGTGACGGCCTTGGCGGCCACGCTGTGGTCCTCAAGGTGGTCGAGGGCCGCGATCTCAGGGTGGTGCAGGTCGAACGCCGGGGATTCGGAACGGATCCGCGGCAGGGTGAGGAAGTTGTGCCGCGGCGGCGGGCAGGACGTCGCCCATTCGAGCGAACGGCCGTAGCCCCACGGGTCGTCGACCTCGACCTTCTTGCCGTACTTCGCCGTCTTCCAGACGTTGTACATGAACGGCAGCATCGACATGCCCAGCAGGAAAGAGCTGATCGTCGAGATCGTGTTCAGCGTGGTGAAGCCGTCGGCCGCGAGGTAGTCGGCGTAACGACGCGGCATGCCCTCGGCACCCAGCCAGTGCTGCACCAGGAACGTGCCGTGGAAGCCGATGAACAGCGTCCAGAAGGTGATCTTGCCGAGACGCTCGTCCAGCATCTTGCCCGTGAACTTCGGCCACCAGAAGTGGAAGCCGGCGAACATCGCGAACACCACGGTGCCGAAGACGACGTAGTGGAAGTGCGCGACGACGAAGTACGAGTCGGAGACGTGGAAGTCCATCGGGGGCGAGGCCAGGATGACGCCGGTCAGACCACCGAAGGTGAAGGTGACCAGGAAGCCGATCGTCCAGAGCATCGGGGTCTCGAAGGACAGCGAGCCCTTCCACATGGTGCCGATCCAGTTGAAGAACTTCACACCGGTCGGTACCGCGATCAGGAAGGTCATGAAGGAGAAGAACGGCAGCAGCACACCACCGGTGACGTACATGTGGTGGGCCCACACGGTCACGGAGAGGCCGGCGATCGCGATCGTCGCGGCGATCAGGCCGATGTAACCGAACATCGGCTTGCGCGAGAAGACCGGGATGATCTCGGAGACGATTCCGAAGAACGGTAGCGCGATGATGTACACCTCTGGGTGTCCGAAGAACCAGAAGAGGTGTTGCCACAGCAACGCGCCGCCGTTTGACGCATCGAACACGTGCGCACCGAACTTGCGGTCGGCCTCCAGCGCGAACAGCGCGGCGGCCAGCACCGGGAAGGCGAGCAGGACCAGGACACCGGTCAGCAGCACGTTCCAGGTGAAGATCGGCATGCGGAACATCGTCATGCCCGGGGCGCGCATGCAGATGATCGTGGTGATGAAGTTGACCGAACCGAGGATCGTGCCGAAGCCGGAGAAGGCCAGACCCATGATCCACATGTCGGCGCCGATGCCCGGCGAGCGGACCGCGTCCGACAGCGGGGAGTAGGCGAACCAGCCGAAGTCGGCGGCGCCGTTCGGCGTCACGAAGCCGGCCACCGCGATGGTCGAGCCGAAGAGGTACAGCCAGTACGCGAACATGTTCAGCCGCGGGAACGCCACGTCGGGCGCGCCGATCTGCAGCGGCATGATCCAGTTCGCGAAGCCCGCGAAGAGCGGGGTGGCGAACATCAGCAGCATGATCGTGCCATGCATGGTGAACGCCTGGTTGAACTGCTCGTTCGACATGATCTGCGTGCCCGGACGAGCCAGCTCGGCGCGCATGAGGAGCGCCAGCAGACCGCCGATGATGAAGAACACGAACGACGTGACCAGGTACATCGTGCCGATGGTCTTGTGGTCGGTAGTGGTCATCCACTTCACGACGACACTGCCCGGCCGCTTGCGCCGCACCGGAAGCTCGTTTTCATACGAGTCGGCGGCGGCACCCTGAGATTCGTTGAGGATGCTCACAGTTTGTTCGTCTCCGCATTCCGGGCCGGGTCGGTCTGCTTGATGCCGGCCGGGAGGAAGCCGGTCTGCCCCTTCTCGGCCAGTTCCTTGAGGTGCGCCCGGTAGGCCTCGGGCGAGACGACCTTGACGTTGAACAGCATCCGGGAGTGGTCGACGCCGCAGAGCTCGGCGCACTTGCCCATGAAGGTGCCCTCCTGGGAGGGGATGACCTCGAAGACGTTGGTGTGGCCCGGGATGACGTCCTGCTTGAAGAGGAACGGAACCACCCAGAAGGAGTGGATGACGTCGTTCGACGACAGGATGAAGCGGACCTTCTCGCCCTTGGGCAGCCACAGGGTCGGACCCGGGTTGCCGGTCTGGGGGTTCCGGTCGCTCGGGACACCCTTCTCGTAGACGCCCTCGGCGCCCACCTGGAAGTCCTTGGTGAAGCGGTCCGGGATGTTGGAGAGCTCCTTGGGGATCTCCCCCACCTTCGGGGTCGCCGCATCGCCGTCGACGTTCTCGATGTAGTTGAAGCCCCAGCTCCACTGGAAGCCGATCACGTTGATCGTGTGCGCCGGCTTCGGGGTGAGGGCGAGCAGCTTCGACTCGTCACGCGCGGTGAAGTAGAACAGCACCGAGACGATGATGAGCGGGACCACGGTGTACAGCGCCTCGATGGGCATGTTGTAACGGGTCTGCGGGGGAACCTCCACCTTCGTCCGGCTGCGCCGGTGGAAGATGATGCTCCAGATGATCAGGCCCCAGACCAGGATGCCCGTGATGAGGGCAGCTGCCCACGACCCCTGCCACAGGGACAGGATGCGAGGCGCCTCCTCCGTGACCGGATAGGGCATTCCGAGCCGGGGGAAGTCTTGCCAGTTGTACGAGCAACCAGTGGCGGTCGCCAGGACCGCGCCCGCAGTCAGCGCCTGCAGCAGCTTCCGCCGCATCGGGCGCCGCGGCGAGCGGTCGGAGCCGTAGGGACTCACGTAGCGCCTTCCCGAGAGTCTCGGCCCGCGCGGCCGGCCGCGGCCGTATTCGGGTCGGTCGCCGGCCCTGACGCAGGCAGGGGTTTGGATGTTTATGCGGACCAAACCCTACTGGACGCTATTTGGGGTCGCGCGGGGAGGGTGCCCAACGCGCCGCTACTGCCCCCGAAGGGATGGATCCGCCGTACGGGGGACGGCTCAACACCCCCTGAATGGCGGCCTCCGGAGGGCATCTGACGGCCCCTGACCTCGAACGACCCCGGCCGCCGGCTAGCGTGGATGGATGCCGTACTTCGACACCGCGTCCGCCGCTCCCCTGCACCCCGTCGCCCGGCAGGCGTTGCAAGCGTCCCTGGACGAGGGCTGGGCGGACCCCGCCCGGCTCTACCGGGAAGGCCGGCGCGCCCGGCTGCTGCTCGACGCGGCCCGCGAGGCGGCCGCGGAGGCCGTGGGCTGCCGGCCCGACGAGCTCGTCTTCACTCCTTCGGGGACGCACGCGGTTCACACGGGCGTCGCGGGCGTCCTCGCCGGGCGCCGGCGCGTCGGCGGTCATCTGGTCGTATCGGCGGTCGAACACAGTTCCGTCCTCCATGCGGCGGCGGTGCACGAGGCCGCCGGGGGGACGGTGGCGCAGGTCCCGGTGGACCGCCAGGGGGCGGTCTCCCCGGCCGGATACGCCGTCGCGGTGGACTCCTCGACGGCCCTGGCCTGCCTCCAGTCGGCCAACCACGAGGTGGGCACGGTGCAGCCTGTGGCGGAGGTGGCCGAGGTCTGCGCGGCAGCGGGGGTTCCACTGCTGGTGGACGCGGCCCAGTCGCTGGGCTGGGGCCCCGTCGAGGGCGGCTGGTCGGTACTTACCGCGAGCGCGCACAAATGGGGCGGCCCGGCGGGGGTCGGGCTGCTCGCGGTCCGCAAGGGGGTCCGGTTCTCGCCCCAAGGGCCCGCCGACGAACGGGAGTCGGGCCGCTCCCCCGGCTTCACCAACCTCCCGGCCATCGTGGCGGCCGCGGCCTCACTGCGGGCCGTACGGGCCGAGGCCGACGCGGAGGCGGCCCGGCTGCGCATCCTGGTGGACCGCGTCCGGCGGCGCGTGGCGCGGTTGGTGCCGGACGTGGAGGTGGTCGGGGACCCGGAGCGGCGGCTGCCGCACCTGGTCACGTTCTCCTGCCTGTACGTCGACGGCGAGACGCTGCTGCACGAGCTGGACCGGGCGGGCTACTCCGTCTCGTCCGGCTCGTCCTGTACGAGCTCCACACTGACCCCGAGTCATGTGCTGCGGGCGATGGGCGTGCTGTCGGAGGGGAACGTACGGGTCTCCCTGCCGCGGGGGACGACGGCCGAGGAGGTGAACGGCTTCCTGGAGGTCCTGCCCGGGGTGGTGGCGGGGGTCCGCGCCACGCTCGGCGTGGGCGAACCGACGGCCGTGGAGCCGGTGTCGGACGCCCTGGAGATCGACGCCCTGGGGCTGCGCTGCCCGCAGCCGGTGATCGAGCTGGCGCGGGTCATCTCCGCGGTCGCGGTCGGCGGGACGGTGACCGTCCTGTCGGACGACGAGGTGGCCCGGCTGGACATCCCGGCCTGGTGCGCGATGCGCGGCCACGCCTACCTGGGCGAGGCCCCCCGCCCGCGCGGGGTGGCGTACACCGTCCGCCGGCAGGGCTGACGCCGGCGGGGCCGGAATCCGGCCCCGCCGGTGTGCGCGGCGTGCGTCCTACGCGGCCAGGTGGGAGCGGACCTCGGAGGCGGCGGCCTCGCCGTAGGCCTTCGTGAAGCGGTCCATGAAGTGGGCGCGGGCCAGGGTGTACTCCTGGGTGCCCAGCGTCTCGATCACGAGCGTGGCCAGCATGCAGCCGACCTGCGCGGCCCGCTCCAGGCCGACGCCCCAGCCCAGACCGGTCAGGAACCCGGCGCGGAACGCGTCGCCGACGCCCGTCGGGTCCACCTTCGCGGTCTCCTCGGGGCAGCCGACCACGATCTGCTCCTCGCCGGTCCGCTCGATGCGCACGCCGCGCGAGCCCAGCGTCGTCACCCGGGTGCCGACCTTGGCGAGGATCTCCTCGTCGGACCAGCCGGACTTCGTCTCGATGAGGCCCTTCTCGTACTCGTTCGAGAACAGGTACGTCGCGCCCTCCATCAGGGTGCGGATGTTCTCGCCGTCCATGCGGGCGATCTGCTGCGAGAAGTCCGCCGCGAAGGGGATGCCGCGCGTGCGGCACTCCTCCGTGTGGCGGAGCATCGCCTCGGGGTCGTCGGCGCCGATGAGGACGAGGTCGAGCCCGCCCACCCGGTCCGCGACCGCCTTCAGCTCGATCAGACGGGCCTCGCTCATCGCGCCCGTGTAGAAGGAGCCGATCTGGTTGTGGTCGGCGTCCGTGGTGCACACGAAGCGCGCGGTGTGCAGCACCTCGGAGATCCGCACGGAGGTGGTGTCGACGCCGTGCCGCTCCAGCCACGCCCGGTACTCGTCGAAGTCGTAGCCGGCCGCGCCGACCAGGACCGGGCGGGTGCCGAGCTGGCCCATGCCGAAGCAGATGTTCGGGCCGACGCCGCCCCGCCTTACGTCGAGGTTGTCGACGAGGAAGGAGAGGGAGACCGTGTGCAGCTGGTCCGCGACGAGCTGGTCGGCGAAGCGGCCGGGGAAGGTCATGAGGTGGTCGGTGGCGATGGAGCCGGTGACTGCGATGCGCACGGCGTGGACGCTCCTGCGGAGGACGGCGAGGGGGACAGTCAAAACTACCCGGTCGCGGGGCGACAGCCGAACGCACGAAACTACCCCGTAGTAGGTCTTTCTCCGCCCGCGGCGCCGTGCCTACCGTGCCTGCATGACCTACACCGATGGTTTCGGGTACGCCGCTGCGGCCGAGAACGCTGCCGACACGCAGCCGGGTTTCGCCCGGCTGCTGGGTGACTGCGCCAGGATGGCACCGCACTGGGCGGTCCCGGCGGACCCCCGGCCGGACCGGGTGGCTCCCTCCCAGATCCATGGGATCAGCGTCCCGCCGGCCTCGGCCCGGCTGATCGCCTCCACGGCGGAGTACGGCGACTGAGTCCTCCCTTCGGGGGACCTTCCGAAGCCGTTCTTCCGGAGCCGGGGAACCGGTTCGCCGTCTGTTCCGTCACAGCCGCATCAGCCACCTGCGGCGAGGGCGAAGGAGCAAGCGGTGACCAGCGAACAACCCGACACATCACGCGGCACACGGCGGCGGCCGGCCTGGGCCATCGGCTCGATCGCGGCCGCCGTCCTGCTCGCGGGCGGCGGTACGGCGTACTGGGCGTCGACGGCCTACGGCGACGGCGGGCCGGGCCGCCGCACGGGTGACAGCGCGGCCTCGGCGCCCCGCGTCGCACCGAGCCCCTCCCGGCCGGGCATCGCCCCCGGCGAGCCGGATCCGCACGGCAGCGGGGTGACGTACCGGGCCGACGTGGCGCTGCCCGAGGCCCCGGCGACCGCGCCGGCGTTCGCCGCGACCGGCGAGGTCACCTCGGAGGAGGTGGCCCGGCTCGCGACGGCCCTCGGCATCCCCGGCACCCCGCGGCTCACGGGCGAGGTCTGGCAGGCCGGGGAGAGCGCCGACGGCTCCGGACCCCGGCTCACGGTGAACCGCAAGGCTCCCGGGACCTGGAACTTCTCCCGCTTCCAGGGGACGGGCGGCGCCGGCGACGACTGCAAGCGCGGCAAGGACACCTGCGGCCCCGCCACCCTCCCCGAGGGCGCCCGGAGCGCCCAGGGGGCGGACGGCACGGGCGCATCGGACGCCGCCGCGGGCGGCAAGGGCGGGACGCCGGTGAGCGAGGAGGCGGCCAAGGCCGCCGCCGCCCCGGTGCTCGCGGCCCTCGGCCAGGGCGGCGCCAAGCTGGACGCCCGGCTCACGCAGGGCGCCGTACGCGTGGTGAACGCCGACCCGGTGATCGAGGGGCTGCCCACGCAGGGCTGGGCCACGAAGATCAGCGTGGGCGCGGACTCCCAGGTGGTGGCGGGCAGCGGCGAGCTGAAGGCGCCCGTACGCGCCGCGGAGCGGCCGGTGGTCGGAGCCACCGAGGCGCTGGCCCGGCTGAACCGGTCCTCGGCCGGGTCCGGCGGTACGGACCCCGGTCCCAGCGGCTGTGCGACCTCGGTCCCGCTGACCCCGGACACCCCGGTCGGCCCCTCGGACACGCTGCCCTGCAACCCGGAGCCGCGTCCGATGAAGCCGCCGAAGACCGAGACCGTGCAGGGGGCGGTGCTGGGGCTGGCCCCGGGGACCGTGGACGGGACGCGCGGTCTGGTGCCGGCCTGGCTGTTCGAGGTGGCGGGCAGCAACGGCGGGCCCGGGCGCACGGTGGCCCAGCCGGCCGGTGAGGACGCCTCCGGGACGCCCTCGGCCCCCAAGGGCGGGAAGACGGTGCCCGGGTTCTCGTACAAGGAGGACGACCGGAAGCTGACCGTGAACTTCTGGGGCGGTGCGTGCAGCACCTACGCCCTGGAGGCGCGGGAGGAGGCGGGGTCGGTGATGGTGAAGATCACTGACACTCCGAACGAGCCGGGCCGGTCCTGCATCATGATCGCCCAGGACATGACGGTGTCGACGACGCTCCGGGAGCCGCTCGGCGAGCGCAAGGTGGTCGACACGACCTCGGGCAAGCCGCTCCCCCGGCAGTAATCGCACCCGCGCACGCGAAAGGCCCCCGGCACCTCTCGGCGCCGGGGGCCTTCGTCGTACGAGCTCGCCGCAGGCTTAGCTGAACGAGTCGCCGCAGGCGCAGGAGCCGGTGGCGTTGGGGTTGTCGATCGTGAAGCCCTGCTTCTCGATGGTGTCGACGAAGTCGATGGAGGCACCGTGCAGGTACGGGGAGCTCATCCGGTCCGTGACGACCTTCACGCCGTCGAAGTCCTTGACGACGTCGCCGTCGAGGGAACGCTCGTCGAAGAAGAGCTGGTAGCGCAGGCCGGAGCAGCCACCGGGCTGGACGGCGACGCGGAGCGCCAGGTCCTCGCGGCCTTCCTGCTCCAGCAGGGTCCTGACCTTCTCGGCGGCGGCGTCGGACAGGAGGATGCCGTCGCTCACAGTGGTCTTGTCGTCCTGTACGGACATCTGCATTCACTCCCGAAGTGGGCGGCTCCCCGCCGCGGGCGGGGAAACGTCGGACTCTTGCCGTCGATGGCAACGAGCGGGGCCGCGGATTCATTCCGGACCCGACGCATGTTTCAGATATTCATGCTCGCACACCGGCGCGGGGTGGTGGCCCCGACGGACCGGGGGCTTCGTCACGGGCGAATTCGTCACATCGACACTATCGGCATCGTCAAAGTGACGTGAAGCGGCTATCATAGATAGCGTCAAATAGACGAGAAGTCGGAAGCCCTCCTTCAGAAGTCCCCTTGTCGCAGAACAGAAAGGGTGCGTGTCGTGACCACCGCCCAGCCTTTGGACGTCCAGCCGACGCCCCTTGCCCTGCTGCTGCTCGGCCGTGAGGCCGACCCCAAGAGCGAGCGCGGGGTGGAGTGCCCGGGCGATCTGCCGTCGCCGTCCGACCCGGACCTGGTCGCGCGCGCCCGCGCGGCGAAGGAGAAGCTCGGGGACAAGGTCTTCATCCTCGGCCACCACTACCAGCGCGACGAGGTGATCGAGTTCGCCGACGTCACCGGCGACTCCTTCAAGCTGGCCAAGGACGCGGCCGCCAAGCCGGAGGCCGAGTACATCGTCTTCTGCGGCGTGCACTTCATGGCCGAGTCCGCGGACATCCTCACCTCCGACGACCAGAAGGTCGTCCTGCCGGACCTGGCCGCCGGCTGCTCGATGGCCGACATGGCCACCGCCGAGCAGGTCGCCGAGTGCTGGGACGTGCTCACCGACGCGGGCATAGCCGGGGCGACGGTCCCCGTCTCGTACATGAACTCCTCCGCCGACATCAAGGCCTTCACCGGCAAGCACGGCGGCACGATCTGTACCTCGTCCAACGCGAAGAAGGCCCTGGAGTGGGCGTTCGAGCAGGGCGAGAAGGTGCTCTTCCTGCCGGACCAGCACCTGGGCCGCAACACCGCCGTCCGCGACATGGGCATGTCCCTGGACGACTGCGTGCTCTACAACCCGCACAAGCCGAACGGCGGCCTGACGACCGAGCAGCTGCGCAACGCCAAGATGATCCTGTGGCGCGGCCACTGCTCGGTGCACGGCCGGTTCTCGGTCGACTCCGTCAACGACGTGCGCGCCCGCATCCCCGGCGTGAACGTCCTCGTCCACCCCGAGTGCAAGCACGAGGTCGTGGCGGCCGCGGACTACGTCGGCTCGACGGAGTACATCATCAAAGCGCTGGAGGCGGCCCCGGCCGGCTCCAAGTGGGCCATCGGCACCGAGCTGAACCTCGTCCGCCGCCTGGCGAACCGATTCGCCTCGGAGGACAAGGAAGTCGTCTTCCTCGACAAGACGGTCTGCTTCTGCTCGACGATGAACCGCATCGACCTCCCCCACCTGGTGTGGACCCTGGAGTCCCTGGCCGACGGCACCCTCGTCAACCAGATCCAGGTCGACAAGGAGACGGAGAGCTTCGCGAAGCTCGCTCTGGAGCGCATGCTCGCGCTCCCGTAACGGGGCGGAACGGATCGGCGAAAGGGGCACCCTCCGGGGTGCCCCTTTCGTTTAACCTCCCCGGTACGAAGGGGGAGTTGATCGCCATGACGCGCTACATCGAGGTACTGGCCGACGCAGGTCCGGACGCCGACGCGCAGGAGCGGGAGGAGGCCCGGGCCGAGCTGGTGGCGGCGCTGGACGAGCTCGGCGTCGACGAGGTCCGCGTACGGGAGCGGCCCGCTCCGCCGGGGTCCAAGTCCGGCGGCCTGACGACCGCCGAGATCCTGGTGGCCGTGGGACCACCCCTGTTCGCCGCCGTGGTCGCGGCGTTCGAGTCCTGGGTGCAATGGGCCGGCTCCCGGCAGGTCCGCGTGCGCATCGGGGAGGACGAATTCGAGGCCGCGCGGCTGACCGAAGGGGAACGGCAGCGGCTGCTCGACCACTTCGTCGCGCAGACCACGAGGCCGGAGGCGCCGCGCAATGGCGGTGCGTGAAGCGCTCGTCATCGGCACTTCCACCTACGAGGACTCCCGGCTCAACCGGCTCCGCTCGCCGGGGCTGGACGCCATGGAGCTGTCCGACGTGCTCAGCGATCCGGGCATCGGCGGCTACGCGGTCCGACCCGTCATCGACCAGCCCTCGCACGTCGTCCGGCGCGAGATCGAGCGCTTCTTCCGCGCCCGCAGACCCGACGACCAGCTGCTGCTGTACCTGTCCTGCCACGGCATCAAGGACTCCAAGCTCCAGCTGTATTTCGCCGCCGCCGACACCGACCGCGACCTGCTGGAGTCGACCTCCGTCCCGGCCGCCTTCGTCAACGGCCGGCTGGTCCGGTGCGGTTCCCGCAAGATCCTGGTGCTGCTGGACTGCTGCTACAGCGGGGCGTTCCGGCCGGGCGGCGCGAAGTCGGCGGACACCGCCGTGCACCTGCTGGAGGAGTTCAAGGACACCGGAGTGGCGGTGATCACGGCGACGGACGCGCTCCAGCAGGCCTGGGAGGGCGAAGGCCCCGTCACCGAGACCGGGGAGGGGCAGCTGTCCGTCTTCACCGCGGCGGCCGTGGAGGGCCTGCGGTCGGGACGGGCGGACCGTGACGGCGACGGCTGGGTCTCGGTCGAGGACCTGTACGGCCACGTCCGCGAGGAGATGCTGGCCCGCGACGCCCGGCAGAGCCCGCTGCGCTGGGTCCTGGGCGGCCAGGGCACCCTGAAGGTGGCCCGCCGGGCGGCCCCCGACGGCACCGGGCCGGTCCGCCTCCCCCGCCCGCTGCCCACCCTCGGCACCCCTGCCGTCGAGGTCCTCACCGGGATCACCTCGGCGGCCGCACCGCTGCGGCGCACCCTGGGGCCCGTCCCCCGGCGGGTGCTGCTCACCGGCCCGGACGGCGTCCCGTACAGCAGCACCGACACCCGGGAGATCGTCGCCGCGCTACCGACGGGGTCCGGGCACGCGGCGCTCGGCGTCGGCCTCGTCCGCGATCTGGTCGCCGACCAGTACCGGCGGGCGCAGGACGGTACGGCGACCGCGGTGGTGCTCTTCGAAGCCATGGTCCGTGCGCTCCAGCCGGCGCTGGCCGGGGGCTCCCATCCGACTCCGCTGGCCAGGACCGTCTCAGAGGTCCTCGATTCGGCGAGGAAGCTGCTCACTGAGTGGAATCCGCGTCCGGTGGCCATGACCCAGGTGGACGTCGGCCGGGTGGTTCCCCCGGAGGTGTTCAGTGGGCACGTCGTCAGGGCCGTGCACGGCGCCGGTCTCGGGGCCTTCGTCCTGGTCGAGCCCTCCGCGGGTTCCGGCATCACGAGCCGTGTCTCCGACGCCTGTGTTCTGGGCGGCCACTTGTCGCCGTACCTCCCCGCCGACGAGGTGACGGGACGAACGGCGCTGCGGGACGCCTCAGTGCTGGTGTGCGGGCAGCGGCTCTCCTCGGCGTCCGATGCCCGGTGGGCCGTCTCGTACGGGGACAAGCGGCGGCCCCTGGTCGTGGTGGCACCGGCGTTCGACGAGGAGGCCCACGCGGCCCTCGCCGGGCATTTCCGGGACACCGGCCGCCCCTGCATGGCCGTCGCCCCACCCGCTTTGAGCCGCCCCTGGCGCGCGGTCCAGTGCGAGATCGCGTCCCACTTCACCGGGGCCTGCGTCGCCGTCCCGCAAGCCACGGCCGTGAGTCTCGGCAGCGCCCGGCTCGTGGTCGCCACCACACAGTGCACAGCGCTGGTCCGCGACCGCGGCAGTCCCGAGGCGCACGCCGAGTACGTCGAGAAGCTCCGCACCGAGATGACCCCGTCGTCGGACCCGGCGTTGACCGAGTGGCACCTGCTGACCGGCAAGGTCGCCGAGGTCTTCGTCGGCGGTTCGGACGAACGGGCCCGCCACCGACGCGTGGCGCAGGTGCGGCTGGCCGTCCGCAGGGCACAAGCCGCCCTGGTCCAAGGTGTTCTGCCCGGTGAGGCCGCGGCTCTCGCGGCGCTGGGCCGCCGGCTCCACCGGGACACCCGGCCGTGGGAGGAGCGCCCGGTCGAGGCGGCGCTGAAGCGGGCGCTTGCCCAGCCGCTGTGGGCTCTGGCCGAGAACCACGGAGAGCGGGACCCGGCCAAGGTGGTCGAGGCGGTCCAGGCGGACTGGCCGGCCGTCACCTACGAGGCGGTGCACCACCGCGGGGTCGTGCCGTCCGAGAGCGAGTACGTGTGGACCCCCGCCACGCACCCGTGGGTGATGCTGCACGCCGTCGAGGCCGCCGTGACCGCGTACCTGTCGCTGATCTGAGAACGAGAAGGGGCGCCCCGCCGTGCGGGACGCCCCTTCGGGCCCGTCAGTGGGTCAGACGCCGGCCGGGGTCTCCTCGGAGACCTGCGGGACCACCGTCAGGCGGGAGTTGCGCTTGGCCTCGCGCTTCGAGCGGCGGCGCTCCTTGCGGAGCTCGATCATCGTGTAGAGCGTCGGGACCAGGAGCAGCGTCAGCAGGGTCGAGCTGACCAGGCCGCCGATCACCACCACCGCGAGCGGCTGTGAGATGAACCCGCCCCCGCCGGTGACGCCGAGCGCCATCGGGAGCAGCGCGAAGATCGTCGCGAGGGCGGTCATGAGGATCGGGCGCAGTCGGTGCCGGCCGCCCTCGATGACGGCTTCGACGACGCCGAGGCCCTGGGCGCGGTACTGGTTGACCAGGTCGATCAGCACGATCGCGTTGGTCACGACGATGCCGATGAGCATCAGCATGCCGATCATCGCCGGGACGCCCAGCGGGGTGCCGGTGACCAGCAGCAGGCCGAGTGCGCCGGTCGCCGCGAACGGGATCGAGACCAGCAGGATCAGCGGCTGGACCAGCGAGCGGAACGTGGCCACCAGCAGCATGAACACGATCGCGATGGCCGCGAGCATGGCCAGGCCCAGCGAGGCGAACGCGTCGCTCTGGTCCGAGGAGACGCCGCCGATGGTGGCGGTGGCCCCGTCGGGCAGGTCCAGTGCCTTGATCTTCGTCTGGAGCGCGGCGCCGATCGCGCCGGTGTTGTCGCCGACCGGCTTCGCGGTGATGGTCGCGGCGCGGGCGCCGTCGATCCGGGTCATCGAGACCGGGCCGGGGACCTCCTTGACCTCCGCGACGTCGCCGAGCTTGACCGGGCCGACGGGCAGCGCCTGCAGTTCGGCCAGGGTGGTGGCAGGCTGCGCGGACTTGATGACGACGTCCCGCTCGGTGTTGTCCAGTACGGCCTTGCCCGCCGGGGTGCCGCGGACGGCCTGGGCCACGATCGCGCCGAGGGCGGCCTGGTTGAGGCCCGCCTCGGCGGCCTTCGGGGTGGCGGTCACGGAGATCCGGGGCACGGACTGGGACAGGTCGCTCTGGACGTCGGTGACGTCGTCGAGCGTGGCCACCTCGGCGCGGACCTGCTCGGCGGCCTTGGCGAGGACGTCCGCGTCGCCCGCCTTGACGACCACGCTGAGGTTCTGGCTGCCGAAGCCGCCGCCCGCCGAGATGCTGGTGTCGCCGATGCCTCCAAGCTTGCCGAGCGCGTCCTCGATGCGCTTCTTGACGCCCTCGGAGTCTCCGGAGTCCTCCAGGGTGACCTGGTACGAGGCCTGGTTGGAACCCGTACCGCCGCCGAACGCGGCCAGGAAGCCGGAGGAACCGACGGTGACCTGGTAGTCCTTGACGCCCTTGACCTCGGTCAGGGCCTTCTCGACCTTGCGGCTCGCCGCGTCGGAGGCGGCCAGCGAGGTGCCCGGGGGCAGCTGCTGCTTGACCGTCAGGACGCTCTGCTCGCCCTGGTCGAAGAAGTTGGTCTTCAGCAGCGGGGCCATCCCGAAGGTGGCGACGAGGACGATCACCGCGACGGCCAGGGTGGCGATCCGGCGGCGGGTGACCAGGCCCAGGGCCCGGACGTAGAAGCGCTGGAGGCGGCTCTTGGCCTCCTTCTCCTCGGCTTCGCGCCGGGCCTTCGCCACGCTCTCGGCGTTCGCCAGGTCGACGCCCTTCGGCGCGCGCAGGAACCAGTACGAAAGCACCGGGACGACCGTCAGGGAGACGATCAGCGAGGCCAGCAGGGCCGCGGCGACCGTGAGGGAGAACGGGCCGAAGAACTCGCCGACCATGCCGCCGACGAAGCCGATCGGGAGGAAGACGGCCACGGTGGTGAGCGTGGAGGAGGTGACCGCGCCGGCGACCTCCTTGACCGCGGCGAGGATGGCGGCTTCGCGCTCCTCGCCGTAGCCGAGGTGGCGCTTGATGTTCTCCAGGACCACGATCGAGTCGTCGACGACACGGCCGATGGCGATGGTGAGCGCGCCCAGGGTCAGCATGTTGAGCGACAGGTCGCGGGTCCAGAGCACGATCAGCGCGAGGACCACGGACAGCGGGATGGAGACCGCGGTGACCAGCGTCGAGCGCAGCGAGGCCAGGAAGACCAGGATCACGATCACCGCGAAGAGCAGGCCGAGGAGGCCTTCGGTGGTGAGGCTGGAGATGGACTTGGCGACGGGCGGTCCCTGGTCGCTGACGACGGTCAGTTCGGCGCCGGCGCCGAGGGCGGAGCGCAGCTCGGGCAGCTTGTCCTGGACGGCGTTGGAGATCGCGACGGCGCTGCCGTCCTTGTCCATGGTGAGGACGAGGGCGAGGCTGGGCTTGCCGTTGGTACGGGTGAGGGAGACGGCCTTGGCGGGTTCCTGCTTGACGGCGGCGACGTCGCCGAGGCGTACGGCCGGCTTGCCGGGGCCGGCGCTCAGGCGCAGGTCCTGCAGCTGGGCGAGGGAGGTGTAGCCGCCGCCGACGCGCACCGTCCGGTTCTTGCCGGCCTCGTCGAAGGAGCCGGCGGGGACGGTCGCGCCGCCCGCCTGGAGGCCCTGGGCGAGGGCGGCGCCGTCGAGGCCGGCCGCCGCGAGCTTGGCGTTGTCGGGCGTGATGGCGACCTGGAGGTCCTGGACGCCGTCCACGCTGACCTGGCCGACGCCTTCGACGTCTTCGAGGACGGGGACGACGGAGCGGTTCAGCTGGTCGGCGAGCGCCTGCTGGTCCTTGTCCGACGTGACGGCGAGGACGACGGTCGGGATGTCGTCGGTGGAGCCGGCCACGACCTGCGGGTCGACTTCGGCGGGCAGCCGTACCCGGGCCCGGTTCACGGCCTGCTGGACGTCGGCGACGAGCTGCTTGGTGCCGCTGTCGCCGTAGTCGAACTTGGCCATGATGAGGGCGTTGCCCTCGCTGGCGGTGGAGGTGATGCCGGTGATGCCGTCGACACCCTTGAGGGTGGCCTCGATCGGCTCGATGACCTGCTTCTCCACCACGTCGGGCGAGGCGCCCTGGTAGGGCGCGAGCACGGACACCATCGGCAGTTCGATGGACGGCAGCAGCTGCTGCTTGAGCTGCGGGATGGCTATGGCGCCGAAGAGCAGTGCGGTGATCGACACGAGGCCGATCAGCGCTCTTTGGGCCAGGCTGAAGCGGGACAGCCAGGACATGGGTGTGGGATCTCTCTGCAGTGGCGTGCGCGGGGCTGGGCCTGAAGGCCGCGGGCCTTCAGCCTTCCGCACGCCGGGGCGGTGCTGCGTCGCCCCCAGGTGCCGCCTCTTTATGCGCCGCATACCGCGTCCGCAGTACGCGGCCGTACTCCACGCCGCTGCGCGCTGTCGTGCTCCCGGACCCGTGTACGGCCGGCGGCGCTACTCGGCCCGGGGTCGGACCAGACCCGATTCGTAGGCGATGACGACCAGTTGGGCCCGGTCCCGGGCACCGAGCTTGGCCATGGCCCGGTTCACGTGGGTCTTCACGGTGAGCGGGCTGACTTCGAGCCGTCCGGCGATCTCGTCGTTGGACAGGCCGGCGGCGACGTGGACGAGGACCTCGCGCTCCCGGACGGTCAGTGCGGCGAGCCGCTCGGCGTGCGCGGCGGGGGCGGCGGGATCGGCTCCGCCGCCCTGTGCGAGGAAGGTGGCGATGAGCCCTTTGGTGGCGGCCGGGGAGAGCAGCGCCTCCCCGGCCGCAGCTACGCGGATGGCGTTGAGGAGTTCCTCGGGCTCGGCGCCCTTGCCGAGGAAGCCGGAGGCGCCGGCCCGCAGGGACTGCACGACGTACTCGTCGACCTCGAAGGTCGTCAGCATGACCACGCGGACGGCGGCGAGTTCGGGGTCCGCGCTGATCATGCGGGTGGCGGCGAGCCCGTCGGTGCCGGGCATCCGGATGTCCATGAGGACCACGTCGGGCCGGGCCTGCCGGGCGAGCGCGCAGGCCTGGGCGCCGTCGGAGGCCTCGCCGACGACCTCCATGTCGGGCTCGGAGTCGACCAGCACCTTGAAGGCGCTGCGGAGCAGGGCCTGGTCGTCGGCGAGCAGCACCCTGATGGTCGTCGGCGTCTCTTCCACGCCCCGACCCTACGCGGTCCCCTCTCCGGGGAGGGCGGTCAGCCCAGGGCCAGGACGACGAGGGCGGTGGTCCCCGCGATCTCGGCGAGGGCGCCGAAGACGTCGCCCGTGACCCCGTCGAAGCGGCGTACGCACCGCCGGAGCAGGAGCTCCGCCGCGCCCAGGGCGATCAGGACCGCGCCCGCGCACTGGACGGCGGCGCCCGGCCCCACCGGCAGGGCGGCCACCCCGGCCGAGGCGGCCACCAGGGCGGCGATCCCGGCGGCCGAGCGCTTGGGGAGCACCCCGGCCACCGCCGCCCCCAGCCCTTCGAGGCGGGCCGGCGGCACGCCGTCACGGGAGGCCACCGTCATGGCCAGCCGGGCGGTGACGGCCGCGATGACCGTCGCCAGGGCCCCGTGCACCCAGCTCTCGGCGTAGAGGTCCGCCAGCGCCCCGGCCTGGACCAGCAGCACCAGCAGCAGCGCCACCACCCCGAACGGGCCGATGTCGGACTGCTTCATGATGCGCAGCGCCACATCGGCCGGCTTCGCGCTGCCCAGCCCGTCGGCGGTGTCGGCGAGCCCGTCGAGGTGCAGTCCCCGGGTCAGGGCGGCCGGTACGGCGACGGTGACGGCCGCCGCGAGCAGCGGGCCGCCGCCAAGGACCAGCAGCAGCACCCCCGGTACCGCCGCGAGCACGCCTACGACGAATCCGGCGAGGGGTGCGCAGGCCATGCCGGTGCGGGCTGCGGGCCGGTCCCAGCGGGTGATGCGGGCGGGCAGCACGGTGAGGGTGCCGAACGCGAAGCACAGGCCGTCTCGCAGGGAGGCGCGCTCGGCGGGCGGCGTCAGGGGCGGCGCGGGAGGCTGGTCATCGAACGAATCTTTCATCGGCGCGAACGCTACCTGTTCGCCGCGGACGGTAAATTGCCTCATACGGGAAAAATAGGGAGCTGCCACGACAGGGGAGCCGGCGGTATGGGTCACTGGTGGTACCGGAACATCGTCGAACCGGGGAAACTGCCCCTGCTCCTCGCGCTGCTCTCCTTCGTCATGTCGTTCCTGGTCACCCGAGTGATCACCCGGCTGATCCGGGCGGGGCGGGGACCCTTCAAGAACATCACCCCGGGCGGCGTGCACGTCCATCACGTGGTGCCCGGCATCATCCTCGTGATCATCGGCGGGTTCGGGGCGGTCGGCAGCGGCCGGTACGGTCTCGGCGCCATGGCCTCCGCCGTCATCTTCGGGCTGGGCGCGGGCCTCGTGCTGGACGAGTTCGCGCTGATCCTGCACCTCGACGACGTCTACTGGAGCGAGCAGGGCCGCAAGAGCGTCGAGATCGTGGTGTTGACGGCGGCCCTGGTGGCGCTGGTGCTGGGCGGGTTCCTGCCCTTCGGCGTCAACGACCTGACCGCCGACGAGCGGCAGAGCCGCGGGCTGGTCATCATGAACACCGCCACCAACTTCTTCCTGGCCTTGATCGCCCTGTGGAAGGGCAAGGCGCGCACCGCGCTCTTCGGCACGGTCATCCCCTTCGTGGCACTGATCGGGGCGATCCGGCTGGCCCGGCCGGGCTCCCCGTACGCGAAGAGGTTCTACGCGAAACGCCCGCGGGCCCGCGCCAAGGCCAGGCTGCGCGCCTTCCACCACGACCGGCGCTGGGCGGCCCCGCGCCGCAAGTTCGAGGACTTCATCGGCGGGACCCCCGACCCGGCGCGGGCTCCCGTCTCCAAGCCGACGAAACACTGACGAAGCACCGACGAGGCGCTGACGAAGCACTGACGGAGCGCTGAGGGAAAACCGGCGGCGCCCGGCCCGCCCCCGCGAAGGGGGCCGGCCGGGCGCCGTCACGTCCGGGTCGCGGCGCCGGGGCTCAGCCCGGGATCAGGCCGTCGTCGCTGAGCATCTGCCTGACCTCGTCGAGCGAGGCGTCGCCCGCGGGGAGGATCAGCTCGGACGGCTCCAGGGCGTCGTCCGGCAGTGGCGTGCCGAGCCGCCGCACGGCGTCGAGCAGCGCGCCCAACGTGCGCCGGAAGGCGTCCTCGTCCCCGCCCTCCATCTCCGCGAGCAGTTCGTCGTCCAGCTTGTTGAGCTCGGCGAAGTGGCCGTCGGCCACCTGCAGCTGTCCTTCCCCCATGATGCGGACAATCATGACGGGCCCCGTCCTACTGCTTGTCGAAGCGGTGCTGGGTCTGCGACTGCTGGTTGTTGCCCGGGGCCCCGCCCTCGATGGCCTGCTGCTGCGCCGACGGGCCGCCCGCCAGCTCGGCCTTCATCCGCTGGAGCTCCAGCTCCACGTCCGTACCGCCGGAGAGGCGGTCCAGTTCGGCCTGGATGTCGTCCTTGGAGCCGAGGCCGCTCTGGTCGTCCAGGGCGCCGGAGGCCAGCAGCTCGTCGATCGCGCCGGCGCGGGCCTGGAGCTGGGCGGTCTTGTCCTCGGCGCGCTGGATGGCCAGGCCGACGTCGCTCATCTCCTCGGAGATGCCGGAGAAGGACTCCGCGATGCGGGTCTGCGCCTGCGCCGCCGTGTACGTGGCCTTGATGGTCTCCTTCTTCGTGCGGAAGGCGTCCACCTTGGCCTGTAGGCGCTGCGCGGCCAGCGTCAGCTTCTCCTCCTCGCCCTGGAGGGTCTGGTGCTGCACCTCCAGGTCGCTGACCTGCTGCTGCAGCGAGGCACGCCGGGACAGCGCCTCGCGGGCCAGGTCCTCGCGGCCCAGGGCGAGGGCCTTGCGACCCTGGTCCTCCAGCTTGGCGGACTGGCCCTGGAGCTGGTTCAGCTGCAGCTCCAGGCGCTTGCGGGAGGTCGCCACGTCGGCGACGCCGCGGCGCACCTTCTGAAGCAGCTCCAGCTGCTTCTGGTACGAGTAGTCGAGGGTCTCGCGCGGGTCCTCGGCCCGGTCCAGGGCCTTGTTCGCCTTCGCGCGGAAGATCATCCCCATACGCTTCATGACACCGCTCATGGGCTTCGCGCGCCCCCTTCTGACGGACTTCGCTCCAGGTCACCAGCCATGGCGATCATCCCGGTCCCCCGGGCCGACCGCCATCAGAACCCACAGTACGGGCCCTGTCTCCATTACCGCACTGTTCGTGTACGGATGCGCTCCTCCTCCAGGACGACTCCACCCCCGCCCGTGTCAGGCGTAGGGAGTAGGTGCTCCCCCGACCGGCGCCGGGGGTCCGGGATGAGGCCCGACCCGCAGTACGAACCCTGCACAGGGAAGACGCCGGCCGTTGCCGGATCGTTCCCGAGCGGAGTGGGGTACCCGGCCGCGACCACGTAGGCTTGGGTTTTGTGTTTGGTAGCCGCTCCTCCAAGGAAGAGAAGGCCGCCGCCACCGACAAGGTGAGCGCCGACCTCTCGCAGCCCCGTAACCCGCAGGCCCCGAAGGGCCGCCCGACGCCGAAGCGTGCTGTGGCCCAGTCGCAGCGCAAGGCCGTGGTGGCCTCGACCGGCAATCGCAAGGAGGACGCCAAGCGTGCCCGTGAGCGCCGCCGCGTAGAGATGGCCAAGCAGCGCGAAGCGCTGGCCAGCGGTGACGAGCGCTATCTGCCCGCCCGTGACAAGGGCCCCGTCCGCCGGTATGTCCGCGACTTCGTGGACTCCCGCTACTCCGTCGCCGAAATGTTCCTGCCGCTCGCGGTGATCATCCTCGTGCTGAGCATGGTGCGGGTGCCCTCGATCCAGAACATCGCCCTGCTGCTGTGGCTCGCGGTGATCGCCCTGATCATCCTCGACTCCATCGGCCTGGCCTTCCGGCTGCGCAAGGCCCTCGCCCAGCGCTTCCCCGACGAGCCGCGCCGCGGCGCCGTCGCGTACGGCCTGATGCGCACCCTCCAGATTCGCCGGCTGCGCCTGCCGAAGCCGCAGGTCAAGCGCGGGGAACGGCCCTGAGCGGAGGGAAGCCCGGAACGTCGGGGGACGGCTTCGCGGGGGGCGCCAGGCTGTGGCTTGAGGGACTGGGCGGACTGCGCAACGCCGTCCGCCAGGAACTCGTGGGCCGGCAGGTCGACGAACAGATCGCGCAGCGCTTCCCGGTCGGGCAGCGGCTGCGCGTCCTCGACGTCGGCATGGGCCAGGGAACCCAGGCGCTGCGCCTCGCCCGCGCCGGGCACAAGGTCACCGGGCTGGAGCAGGACCCGGCCATGCTCGCCGTCGCCCATGCGGCGCTGGCGGCCGAGCCCGCCGGAATCCAGGACCGGGTCGAGTTCCTGGAGGGCGACGGCCGGGAGACCGGCGCGCACTTCACGCCGGGCAGTTTCGACGTGGTGCTCTGCCACGGAGTCCTGATGTACGTGCCCGAGCCCGACGCGATGCTGGCCGGGCTGGCCCGGATGCTGGCGCCCGGCGGACTTCTGTCCCTGCTGGTGCGCAACGGCGACGCCCTGGCGATGCGGCCCGGGCTGGACGCCGACTGGGCGGGTGCGCTGGCCGCCTTCGACACCGTCGACTACACGAACCGGCTGGGCCTGGACGTGCGGGCCGACCGGCTGTCCGGGCTCACGGCCACGCTGTCCGGGATCGGTGCGCCGCTGCAGGCCTGGTACGGCGTGCGCGTCTTCACCGACGGGACCGAGGCCGGCGAGACGCTGCCCCCCGACGAGGAGCTGGAGCGGCTGCTGGCCGCCGAGGACCGCGCCGGGCGGACCGACCCGTACCGCGGGGTCGCCGCGCTGCTGCACCTGTGCGGCGTACGGGGCTGACCCGACGCCTCCCCGAAGAGACCGAGAACCGCAGAAGCCCGGACCCCGTGCGGGGTCCGGGCTTCGTGCATCGGCGGGCGCCGCTCAGGCGTCCAGCGCCTCGCGCAGGCTCATCGCGTACAGCTCGGTGCCGTTGTCGTCCGACAGCTTCACCTTCTCGGTGCCGCCTTCCAGCAGGTCCTTCCAGTACTCACCGATCCAGGATTCCGCGTCGCCCTGCGTCGTGAACTCCTCCGGCTGCACCGACGGGCTCGTCTCGCTGCCGTCGGCCGTCTCGAACCGCCACGTCCACGCCATGTCCGCCTCCGTTGCTCGTCCGCTGCTCGCACGCTTCTCGCCTTGAGTCTGCCCGCAGAGTAACCGGGCGCGCACCACTCTCGGCGACGCGGGAGGATCTTCTCGTGGAACTCACTCTGCTCGGCACCGGCACACCCGAAGGACTGCCCCGCCCCGGCTGTCCCTGCGCGGTCTGCGCGGTCTCCGTCGGCCCCCGGGCGCGCGCCGCGACCTCCCTGCTCGTCGACGGGGCGCTGCTGCTCGACCTGACCCCCGGGGCGGTGCTCGCCGGCGCCCGCGCGGGGCATTCGCTGGCCGGCGTGCGCCAGGTCCTGCTCACCCATCCGCACGACGGCCCGCCGGTCGAGTTGCCGCCGGGGCTGCCGGCGGCCGGGCGGGTGCCGGACGGGCAGGAGCTCGCGGTGATCAGCGGGCACCGGGTGCGGGCGGTTCCGATGGACGCGCCGGGCACCGGGTACGAGGTGACCGGCCCGGACGGGAGCCGGCTGCTGTACCTCCCGCCCGGCGGAGCACCGGCCGGGACGGACCACGGCGACGGGCAGCGCCCCTACGACATGGTCCTCGCGGACGTGCTGGGCCGGCCGGAAGCGCTGGTCCGGCTGCGGGCGAGCGGCGCCGCCGGGCCGACCACGGACGTGATCGCCGTCCACCTGGACCACGACACCCCGCCGGGCCGGGAGCTGGAGCGCCGGTGTGCCGCGGCCGGGGCACGGGCGGTGCCGGACGGGACGACGCTGACGGTCGGCGAGTACCACGCGGTGCCGGACCTGCCGCGCCGGACGCTGGTGCTCGGCGGGGCCCGCTCCGGGAAGTCCTTCGAAGCGGAACGGCGGCTGGCGGGCTTCCCGGAGGTGGTCTACGTGGCCACCGGCGGCTCCCGGGACGGCGATGTGGAATGGGCGGCGCGGATCGGCCTGCACCGGGAGCGCCGGCCGGGGAGCTGGCGGACGGTGGAGACCTGCGAGCTGGTGCCGCTGCTCGTGGAGGGCGGGCCGCCGCTGCTGATCGACTGCCTGGCGCTGTGGCTGACGGACGCGATGGACCGGGCGGGCGCCTGGGACGACGCCGTCTGGGCGGGGCAGGGGCAGAAGGACCTCCGGGAGCGGGTGGCGGAGCTGGTGGCGGCCGTGCGGGCGACCCGCCGCACGGTGGTGGCCGTCAGCAACGAGGTCGGCTCGGGGGTCGTTCCGGCGACCGCTTCCGGCCGGCGTTTCCGCGACGAACTCGGGCGCCTGAACAACCTGGTGGCCGCCGAGTGCGAGCACGTCCTGATGGTGGTGGCCGGGCAGGTCGTGGTCCTCAAGGGCTGACTCCGCGGCCCGCCCGGCGAGCACCCCCGACGGGGCTTGGGGAGGGCCTTACCCGCTGTACGCTCTGGCAGATGACCACGCTGAATCTCGACGACTTCTCCGATCTGATCGAGCGCCCCGACGGGGGCGTCCGGCGTGACGCCGAGGAACGCCGTGAGCGGCTGGCCGTGCCGGCCGGGGCGCTGGGGCGGCTCGACGAGCTCGCCGAGTGGCTCGCCGCGGCGCAGGGGCGGGTGCCCGTCCGGCCGATCGAGCGGCCGCGCGTCGTGCTGTTCGCCGCGGACCACGGGATCGCCGCCGAGGGGGTGTCCGCCCGCGCCGCCGGCAGCGCGCACGAGTTGGTGCGCTCCGTGCTCGACGGCAACAGCCCCGTGTCGGTCCTCGCCCGGCGCCTGGGCGCCGGCGTACGGATCGTCGACGCCGGCCTGGACTGCGAGCCCGGGCTGCTGCCCGAGGACGTGGTCCGCCACCGCGTGCGCCGCGGCAGCGGACGGATCGACGTCGAGGACGCGCTCACCCTCGAAGAGGCCGACGCGGCCCTGCGCCTCGGCATGCGGATCGCCGACGAGGAGGCCGACTCGGGCACCGACCTCGTGGTCCTGGGCGACTTGAGCGTCGGTGGAACCACGGTCGCGGCGACGCTCGTCGCCGCCCTGTGCGGAACCGACGCCTCCGTGGTCACCGGGCGCGGCGGCCGGCCCATCGACGACCTGACCTGGATGCGCAAGTGCGCGGCGATCCGCGACGCGCTGCGCCGGGCCCGCCCGGTCCTCGGCGACCAGGTCGCCCTGCTCGCCGCGGTCGGCGGCGCCGACGTGGCCGCGATCACCGGCTTCCTGCTCCAGTGCGCGGTCCGCCGTACGCCGGTCATCCTCGACGGCGTCGTCTCGGCGGCCTGCGGACTGGTGGCCCAGCGCGCCGCGTTCCGGGCCCCCGACTGGTGGCTGGCCGGTCAGGCCAGCGGCGAACCGGGCCAGACGAAGGCCCTGGACCGGATGGCACTCAACCCGGTGCTCGACCACGGCGTCACAGTGGGAGAAGGAACCGGGGCATTGCTGGCCCTCCCCCTGGTCCAGGCGGCCGCCGCACTCGCGGCGGAGCTCCCGGAGCAGGCGGTGCAGGAGCCGAAGGACTGAACGCCCCGCTCCGGGAGTTACGCGGCCCGACCGGCCGCGTACCCCGGACCGGGCCACTCATCGACGGCGGGGCCCCATATCATCGCGTTTCATGGGAGAGGCCCGCTTGACCAGCGCAGACACCGACCGGACCGCCACACAGGCCGCCAAGACGGCCCAGGGCTCCGGCAAGGACACGAACAGCAGGAAAGACGAGAGGAAAGACGACAAGAAGGACGAAGGGGGCGGCCGGGGAACCGGCCGGGGGTCCGCCCGGTCACGGCGCAGCGCCGCGTTCGCGGTCTGGTACCTGCGCGCCGTCACCTTCGTCAACTTCCTCAGTGCGGTGTGGCTTTCGCTCGGGCAGGACCTGCGCCGGCACAACACCGCGGATTTCTACACCCCGTACCTGCTCACGGCCGGCTTCGCGTCCGGCCTGTTCTCGTTGCTGCTCGCCGTCACCATGGGCCGGCGCAAGCGGGCCGCGTGGATCCTGAACCTCGTGCTCAGCGGCATGCTGCTGTTGGCCTTCGCCACCGCCGCCTTCGCCCCGTGCACCAGCGGTGACTTCAACCTCTGCTACCCGGAGTTCCGGGACCACACGCAGAACTGGGTCTCCCTCGCGCTGACCGCCGGCTTCGTCGGCGCCCTGCTGCTGGGCCGCCGCGAGTTCTACGCCAAGGGCGACCGCTCCAACCCCAAGCTGGCCACCGCCGTCGGCGCCGTCGGCCTGCTGATCACCTCGCTGCTCGCCGCGCTGATCGTCGGCGCCGCCAACACCGACCCGGACGCCGCCGACGCCACGTTCCTGGCCCGCTGGCGGTACGGCGTGATGCGGCTGATCACCCTGGAGCCGAACGCCCGCGACTACGCGGCGATCACCACCCCCGGCTGGGTCGACATCGTGATCAACGTCATGTCGACGCTGCTCCTGATCGCCGTGCTGCTCGCCGCCTTCCGCTCGCGCCGCGCCGTCGACCCGCTGACCGAGGAGGACGAGGAGAAGCTGCGCGCGCTGCTCGCCAGGCAGGGCGACCGCGACTCGCTCGGCTACTTCGCGCTGCGCCGCGAGAAGTCCGTCATCTGGTCCCCGACCGGCAAGGCGGCCGTCACGTACCGCGTCGTCGGCGGCGTCTCGCTGGCTTCCGGCGACCCGATCGGCGACCCCGAGGCCTGGCCCGGCGCCATCGAGCCCTGGCTGGCCGAGGCCCGCGAGCACGGCTGGGTGCCGGCCGTGATGGGCGCCAGCGAGGAAGCCGGGCAGATCTACGCGCGGCACGGACTGGACGCGCTGGAGCTGGGCGACGAAGCCATCGTCGAGACCGACGAGTTCACCCTGGAGGGCCGCGCCATGCGGACCGTCCGGCAGGCCTTCAACCGTGTCAAGCGCGCCGGGTACACCGTCCGCATCCGCCGCCACGCCGACATCCCCGTCGACGAGATGGACGTGCTCCTCACCCGCGCCGACGACTGGCGCGACGGCGCGACCGAACGCGGCTTCTCCATGGCGCTGGGCCGACTGGGCGATCCCGGCGACGGCCAGTGCGTGATGCTGGAGTGCACCGACGGCAAGGGCGAGCTGCGCGCCGTGCTGTCCTTCGTGCCGTGGGGCCCCAAGGGCCTGTCGCTGGACCTGATGCGCCGTGACCGCGATTCCGAGAACGGCCTGATGGAGTTCATGGTCATCGAACTCCTGGAACGCTCCAAGGAGATCGGCGTCACACAGGTCTCGCTCAACTTCGCGATGTTCCGTTCCGTCTTCGAGCGGGGGTCCAAGCTCGGCGCGGGTCCGGTGCTGCGCATGTGGCGCTCGCTGTTGAGCTTCTTCTCCCGCTGGTGGCAGATCGAGTCCCTCTACCGGGCCAACGCCAAATACCGGCCGATCTGGGAGCCGCGGTTCATGCTCTTCGAGAAGAGCTCCGACCTCCTGCGGATCGGTATCGCGGCGGGCCGGGCCGAGGGCTTCCTGGAGGCACCCGGGCTGCCGAAGTGGCTGAACCGCAAACATCTGGAGACCAATCGTTGACGGCTTGGACGACAACCCCCCTGCGGCGGTTCGCCCGCCGCGAGTGGGGGCCCCTGTTCTGGACCGTCCGGGACGCCCTCGTCCGCGACAAGTGGCGGGCCGCCCCGATGACCCTGGGGGCCGTCTGCCTGACCTCGGTCTTCCAGATCGTCCAGAACACGTCCTGGGGGTTCCAGCCGGTCCAGAACCTCGGGTCGGTCAAAGCCGTCGACCCGCTGTGGCTGGCCGTGCTGCGGACCCCGCTGTCCCTGTTCGTCCCCGCCCTCGACCTGCCCGTGTGGGGGGCGCTCGCCCAGATCCTGCTGGTCTTCGGGATCTCCGAGATCTGCATCGGCTGGTGGCGCACGCTGGTCATCGGCTACGTCGCCACCCTCGCCGGGACCACGTACGCGCGGATCGGGCTCTCGCTGGGCGCCGACCACCCCTTCGGCCTGCCGGTGTCCGACCGCGTGGTCAACGACACCGGCCCGTCGGCGGCGGTGGTCGGCCTCGCGATCTACGTGTGCTGGCGCTACCGGGCGTACCTGACCGGCGCCGTCGTCATCGCGGTGATGATCGGCGAGGTGCTGGTCAAGGACAACCTGGCGGGCAAGGAGCACCTCGCGGCCATCGCCGCCGTCATGGCGGTGTGCGTGGTCCGCGCGAAGTGGGGGCCGGAGCGCTCCCGCACCCCCCTCGGCAGGCGCCCGCCCCCGGCGGCCCCGCTGCCGCCGCAGCGGCCGGGCGCCTGACCGTCCCGTCCGGCGGCCCGGAGGCAGGCCGTACCGTATCGGGGTGACGACAGACCTCGGGCCGTTCGCCCCCACCCGGCACTGGATGCGGGCCCATCCGCTCGCCACCGATGCCGTCCTCGCGCTCGGGGCGCTGGTCTCCATGGTCGTCGGCTCCTTCGCCGACCCGCACGGCGCGCACGGGCCCACCTTCGGGACCCGGACCCCCGAGCCGTTCTCGCTGCTGCTGATGGTGCTGGGCGCGGCCGCGCTGGTGTTCCGGCGGCGCCGCACCCGCACCGTGCTCGCCGTGACCATCGGGCTGTGCCTGCTGGAGCTGACCACCGGCGAGCCGCGGGCTCCCGTCGCCATGTCCACGGTGATCGCCCTCTACACGCTGGCCTCGCGCACGGACCGGCCCACCACCTGGCGGATCGCCGTGCTCACGATGGCGGGGCTGACGGGCGTGGCCATGCTGGCCGGCCCGCTGCCCTGGTACGCGCAGGAGAACATCGGGATCTTCGCCTGGACCGGGATGGCCGCGGCCGCCGGTGACGCCGTGCGCAGCCGGCGGGCGTTCGTCGACGCCATACGGGAGCGGGCCGAACGGGCCGAACGGACCCGCGAGGAGGAGGCCCGGCGGCGGGTCGCCGAAGAGCGGCTGCGGATCGCCCGGGACCTGCACGACGTGGTGGCCCACCACATCGCCCTGGTCAACGTGCAGGCGGGGGTGGCCGCGCACGTCATGGACAAACGCCCGGACCAGGCCAAGGAGGCCCTGGCCCACGTCCGGGACGCGAGCCGCTCGGCGCTGAACGAGCTGCGGGCCACGGTCGGGCTGCTGCGGCAGTCCGGCGACCCGGAGGCACCGACCGAGCCGGCTCCGGGGCTGGCCGTCCTGGACGAGCTGGTGGACACCTTCCGGCACGCCGGGCTGCCGGTGAAGGTGATGGTCGAGCTGGGCCGGGAACGGGACCCGCTGCCGGCCGCGGTGGACCTGGCGGCGTACCGGGTGATCCAGGAGGCCCTGACCAACGTGCGCAAGCACGCGGGCCCGGAGGTCCGTGCCGAGGTCAGCGTGGTCCGGGTCGGCACCTCGGTGGAGGTGACGGTGCTGGACGACGGCGGCACCGCCGAGGTCGCCGAGGACGACGGCGCGGGCGGTGGCCACGGGCTGCTCGGCATGCGCGAGCGGGCCACGGCGCTGGGCGGCTCCTGCTTCACCGGTCCCCGGTTCGGCGGCGGCTACCGGGTGCACGCCGTCCTCCCCGTCACCTAGCCCCCGGTCTTCGTCCGGTCCGCTACTTCTCCTGCTCGTTCCCGGGCGGGCAGAACTGGCGCCAGACGCCCAGCTCGTACTTCTTCTGCAGCGAGCTGAGCCGCAGTTGCTGCGAGCGCGGGCACCACTTCCCGATCCGGCCCTCGTACTCCACGTGGAAGACGGCCTTGCCCGCCGTGACGAACGGGGTGAGCCGCTCGCACTCGTCGTACTCGAAACACTGCTCGTTGACCGCGAAGTCGAAGTCCCCCACCAGCTGCGGGATCTGGTCGAGGTCGTTCTTCAGCCCGACCGCCAGGCCGCGGTCGTGCGCCAGCTTCGCGATCAGCCGGTTGTACTTCAGCTGGTCGTCGGCGGTGAGCGGGAAGCCCGTCTCGTTGCGGTAGCCGTCCATGTTGTCCGGCTCCACCGCGTCGAAGCCCTTTTCGCGGCACATGTCGAACCGTTTCGCCATCAAGGGCTCCAGCTCCGAGGTCCGCCGGACGTCCAGCCAGCGCTCGCCCTCCCAGCCGTTGCCCTCGCCGAGCAACGCCTTCGGGAAGGCGGCGGCGTCGGGGCGGAACTCCTCCCAGGCGCCGGTGGACACGTAGCAGATGGTCCGGCGGCCGGCCCGCTCCAGCTCGGCGACCTGTTCCTTGGTGGTGTTGAACCCGTCGACGTCGTACACGGCGGCCTTCACCGAGGTGTCCAGCTTCTCGGTGAGCTGCCACTGCCAGCTGACCCCCGGCTTCGGCTGCCAGCGCTCCCCCGGCGCAGGGGCGAGCGACCGGTCGTCCGGCTCCTGCGGCCGCTCGCTGGTGCAGGCGGCCAGCAGGAGCAGCAGGAGCAGCGGCACGGCGCGGCCGGCGCGGCCGCGGCCGGTGGTGCGCGTCATCCGGCGGCCTCCAGGGCGTACGGGAGGGTCCCCCACGGGTGCGCGCCGGTCCCGGGGACCGCGCAGTGCACCGCGGCCCCCCGTCGGCTGGCCAGTTCGGCGGCGGGCGCGCCCGGCGGGACCGCGTACACGAGGTGGCAGAACCGCTGGGCGGGGTGGTCGGCCGTCCAGGGCGGCACCGCCGCGTCCCGGTAGGCGTCCCAGGGGCCCTCGAAGGTGACCAGTAGATCGGCGAGTGCGGCGTAGTCGGGGTGCGGGTGGACCCCGTGGTTGAGCACGAGGGTCCGGGCGCCGGCGGCCCGGGCGGCGACGGCGAGCCGCCCGTAGTGCGACAGCAGGGCCTGATCGGCGGAGGCCTGGTCGAGGAAGGCCCCGTCGGCGCCGTACCAGTCGCGGTGGCGCAGCAGGTCCTGCACCACGGCGGAGTGCGGGCGCCGCCCGTAGTCGGTGTCGGTGTAGCCGAGGACGGGCACCCCGGCGTCGCGCAGTCGCTGCGCGACGGCGGCGAACCGCTCGTCGGGGGCCTCGCCGGGCCCGCTGGCGGGGTTGAGGACCACGGAGTGCAGCCGGCCGGCGGAGCGGATCAACAACTCCCAGTCCTCGGGCCGGTCGTCGGGGTGCTCGTAGAGGGGCACCAACAGCATGGGGGCCTTCTTCTCGTACGGGGTCACGTCGTTCGGGGTCGCGTCGTTCGGGGTCGCGTCGTTCGGGCTGTCGCGGATCGGGGTCACGTCGTACGGGCTCACCGGGATCAGCGGTGGGCCGTCGCGCGGCCGAGCAGGAGGCAGACGAGCGTGCCCAGCGCCGCCGCGGCTGCACCGGCCACGACGAGCTGGACCAGCCGCGGCTGCCCGAGCCCGAGCAGCAGCGCCAGGCTCTGGGCGACGGCCGCCGAGGCGCAGACCACGGCCGCGGGCCGGACCGCGCCGAAGGACTGGAGCAGCAGCCCGGTCCACATGACGGCGCCGAGCAGCAGCAGGGTCGCGGCCCGGACCCCGGTCAGCGCGGGGGCTCCCGGCCACAGCAGGGTTCCGGTGAGCCCGAGGAGCAGGAGCACCGCCAGGTACGCGGCGAGGCAGCGGCCCAGCGTGCCGAGCATCCTCAGTCCGAACTGCCGGGGCGAACGGGCCGCCCGCAGCCCGGCCAGGCTCCCGCTGCGGAACCGGTGGAGCAGCCATTCGGCGGGCCCCATGCTGAGGGTGAGCGCCACCGCCGACGGGGCGGCGACGGCCTCGGCGGGACCCCCGGCGAGCACCTCCCCGAGGGCGGCGTACAGCACGAGCAGGCCGGTGCCGAGGCCGAACACGCCGTACGGCACGGAGTCCCCGATCCGGGGACCGCGCGGGCCGTACTCCTCCTCGGCTCCCCGCAGCATCCGCCAGCGCACCGGGCCCTCGCCGGGTCCGTGCCCGGACCAGTCCCGGATCCGGCGCACGCCGGACCGTACGCCCTCGGCCAGCGGCAGCTCGTGTAAGGCGAGGGTGCAGGCGGCCAGCAGGGACACCAGCAGCAGGCCCACCCGCACCGGCAGGGGCGGGTCGGTGAAGAGCGAGAGCAGCGCCCCCGCGGCCATCGGGGCGAGAGCGGCGAGCAGCACCCGTTCCCGGCCGAGGACCAGCAGCACGGTGGCGGCGCCGACGTACAGGGCCTGGCCTGCGGCGAACGCGTACGAGAACGGCGGCCCGCCGGGCACGGTCAGCGCGGCGGCGATGCCGAGCAGGGCGCCGACGGGGGCGCCGACGAGCAGGGTCCGCCCGGCGGCGGCCCTGTCTCCCAGACCCAGCCAGGAGTAGGCGCGGTGGGACAGGGTCTGGTCCCACACCCAGCCGATGAGCGCCCCGGCGAGCAGGGTCAGCGTCCCGGCGGGCAGGCCCAGGCGGTCCTTGGGGCCCTCCAGCAGCGGGGCGCCCAGGACGTAGGCGAGACCGGGCAGCGCGAAGATCAGCCCGCGCAGCAGACAGGCGGTGAGGGAGACCCTCCAGGGGTCGGGGACGTGCTCCGGTTCGGGGAAGGAGCGGGGCACCCGGACGTAGAGCTCCTCGGCGAGGCCGAAGGAGTCGTGACGCCCGTAGGCGAGCCGGATGTGCTCGTCGGTCATCCCGTCGGATTCGAGGATGGCGGCGATCTCGTCGGGATGGACGGCCGCCGCGATGAAGGGGCCGAGGCGTTCGGCGAGTTCGTCCATCGGGTCGCCGGCGGGGCCGGGCTCCCCCGGCCCGGTGCGCCGGGGCCGGGGGATGGCGGGCAGGGTGTCGCCGCCGGGGACGCGCAGCCAGAGGGATCCGCTCACCACAGGCTCCCGTCGGCGGCGAGTTCGCGGTACCAGGGGTCGGCGAGCCGCTGCGTCCAGTCGTCGCCCTCGCGGACGGGCAGGACGGGCTGGCCGGCGAGTTCCCGGTAGATGTGGCGGAAGCCGTCCACGGACTGGTGGAGGGTGAACTTCTCGACGACCCGCTTGCGGGATCGCCGGCCCAGTTCGGCGCGGCGTTCGTCGTCGCGGAGCAGGGCGAGGGTGGCGCGGGCCATGGTCTCCGGTTCGCGCGGCGGGACGACGAGCCCGGTGTCGCCGACGGCCTCCCGCACCCCGCCGACGTCGGTGGAGACGGTGGTGCGGCCGCAGGACATGGCTTCGATGATGCTGAAGGGGAAGCCCTCGCTGATGCTGGAGAGCATCACGACGCTGCCCGCCGCGTAGGCCCCGGCGACGTCCGCGACGCGGCCCTCGTACGAGATCCCGTCGGTCACGCCGAGTTCGGCGGCGAGTTTCTCCAGGCGGAGCTTGTACTCCTCGCAGCCGGCCGGGACCGGGCCGAACAGCCTCAGCCGCAGGGCGGGCAGCTCTTCGCGCATGAACGCGTAGGCCCGGACGAGGGTTTCGAGGTCCTTGATCGGGTCGATGCGCCCGCACCAGCTGAGGGTGGGGACCTCGGGTTCGGGTCCGGCGTCGGGGAAGGCGTACGGGTCGACGCCGTTGTACACCGTGCGGATGCGGTCGGGGGCGGCGCCGCCGCGCTCCTCCCAGCGGCGGTTGTACTGGTTGCACGGGGTGATGAGGTCGGCCTGCCGGTAGCCCTCGGTGTTGAGCTCCCGGTAGAAGCCGAGCATCAGGGCCTTGACCGGCCAGCGCTGCTGCGCGGTGCGGTAGCCGAGGTAGCGCTCGCGCAGGTAGATGCCGTGCTCGGTGAGCAGGAAGGGCACCTGGTCGAGGTACTTGGCGGCGAGGGCCGGGAGGGTGGCGAGGCCGCTGCTGACGGAGTGCGCGACGCTGTCGGGCGGGATCCGTACGGCGAGCGGCCGCAGCGCGTGCTCGATCAGGTCGGTGGCGGTGAGCGCGTCGTGGATGGTGGGCCCGGCGGCGGCGGTGGAGACGCCGGGGCGCGTCCACACGTCCATGAGGAGGCGCAGGACCGTTTCGGAGCGCAGGGCCGGGGCGAGGCGGCCGGCCCGGGCCAGGACGGCGAATTCGCGGAGGGCTTCGGAGAATCCGCCGCGGCCGGGGGTGCCCCCTGCGGTGGCCGGGGGAGGATCGAGGAGCGAGAGCAGGAAGGTTTCGTAGGTGTCGGCGAACCGGCGGTGCGCCTTGCCCCGCAGGACCGAGCGGCGGCCGGGCGTCGCTCCCCAGAGCGGGACGGCGGTGTGCCGGTAGACGTTGCGGGGCAGCTCCCACGTGACGGGCTCACGGCCGGAGCCGGTCAGGGCTATGACGTTGAAGTCGACCTCCGGCATCCCGCGCACCAGTTGGTCGCACCAGGTGCTGACTCCCCCGTGGACGTGTGGATAGGTGCCTTCGGTGAGCATGGTGACATGACGCCCATGACTCATGCGCTGTGTCCCCCCAGGACGGAAAAGGGGCCGGCGCCCGTAGATGTCCGGAGCGCCGGCGCTAGGTGGTACCAGGTGGTACTGGCGTCGGAGTGACGCGGTGGTCAGCTGGGCAGCTTGAGCGTGACCGCGCTCTGGAGCATCTCGGGCGCGGTCCACGCCGAGCGGTTGCCCGCGTAGGCGGTGCCGAAGTCGGCGGTGCCCAGCAGGAGCTGCTTCTTCGTGCCGTTGGGTGCGGTCAACGGGGCGACGACCCCGGAGGGCGCCTTGACGGTGACGGCGGTCCCGATGCGGTAGGCCGTGACCTTGCCGTCGGCCAGGGCCTTGTCCCAGGCGGCCCGGCGGCTCAGCTCGACGCCGGTGTCCTTCATGCTCTGGTTCACGATCGGGGCGCTGGGTGCGTAGAGCGCGCGGTAGGTGTCGAGGACCTGGTTGAGCACCGGGTAGAGGGTGCGGTCCTCGGCGAGGTTGGACTGGTGGACGTAGTGCGGACGCGGGTCGTTGGCCAGGACGTGGCGCAGGGCGGTCCGCGCCTCGGCCGGGACGATGTAGTCCAGGTAGCCGGTGGAGGCGTTCAGCGGGGCCGGCAGACAGGTGGAGGTCGCCGGGTTGTCCTCGCAGGTGCCGCTGCCGCCCTGGGCGCGACTGGTGTAGATCCAGTTGTACTCGTCGGCCATCTCCGCGTTGGTGCCCGTGTTGTAGTACACGTTCATCGGGTAGCGGGGGACGGTCAGGGCGGCGCCGACCGCGCGCTGTGCGGACTCGCGCGAGTTGTCGCTGCCGGCCCACTTGACCCCGTTGTCGGCGAGCGCGCCCGCCAGGTTCGGGTTGTCGACGGGCTGCTCCGGGAGGGTCTTGAGGCCCGAGTGCTCACCGGTGACGAGCTCGGAGCGGTCGGTGGTGATGCCCTTGGCCGCGGCCCAGTTGTTGTTGTCGCGGATCTGGGCGGAGATCTCGGACCGGCTCATCCAGTTGACGGCGCCCTGGGCGTTCTTCGTACAGGTCCACGGGACGGTGGTGGTGTCCTGGACGCAGCCGAGGAACGGGTGGGTGTAGGTGTGGTTCATCCAGCGGTACTTGGCCCGGTCCGCGACGAGCTGTGCGGTGAGGGCGTCGGTGCCGCCGTTCTCGGTCTTCCACTCCTCGCCGGCGCCGGCGTTGAAGAGGAGGTCGAGTTTGAAGTTCTTGCTCGTCTGCCACTGCGCCGCGTACTGGGCGTCGGCGGCGGACATCCGGATGGTGCTCTCCTTGCCCTCGCCGCCCGCACAGGCGTAGTCGCCGGGCGTGCAGTTGAGGTCCTTGCTCCACCGGGCGTCCGGGGCGAAGATGTCGTCGACGTGGACGGCGAAGTACTGGCGCTCCTGGCCGAGATGGACCCCCTGGGTGAGCCAGTCGACGATGCCGCGCGCGAGCAGCCGGAACTGCTGCTGGTACTGGTTGTAGCCGAAGGTGACGACCAGTTCGCTGCGGCCGTCGTGCGCGTACTCGCCGACGAGCGAGGCCCGTCCGCCGGCGACGGGCGCGTCGAGGTAGCTGGTGTAGCCGGCCCGCGGCTTGCCCATGAACCCGTAGCTCTCGGGGACCAGGGCGGAATTGTCTTCGAAGGCGACCTGGCCGGCCAGGTAGTTGAACGGGCCGGCCTTGCCGGCGGCGGTGACGGAGGCCTGGGTGCCGTCGAGCTGCCCGCTGTAGCCGCCGTTGTCGGTATATTCGAGGCCCACGCCCGGGTGGGCCCAGGTGTAGGCGTCGACCTGGCGGATGTTGTACGTCGTCTCGTACGTGCTGAGTGCGGCCATCTCGGCCGAGCCCTCGCCGAACGGGTTCTCGTTCGGCAGCACGACGCCCTGGTACTTGGCGCGCGGCCGGCCGTCGACCGTGTCGCTGAGGAACCCGGCGTTGATCACCGGGCGGCCGGAGCTGCCCAGGACGACCCGGGTGTAGGGCACCCCGGTGTCCCGGAGCTGGGCGGTGATCGCCTCGACCGAGCTGCCGCCGTCGTCGACGACGAGCACCTTCAGGTCGATGCGCGGTGTCACGACCGCCTCGGCGGTCGCGGCGGGCATTGCCACGGACATCAGCGCTGCCACGGCCATTGCGGCGGCAGCCCTGTTCATCCGGTTCTTGTTGACCATTTCGGCCTTTCCCCCCGCAGGCATCACTCGACTACGGCCCCATGGCGGTCGGCCGGGCCGAGGAGGCTCTGTGGAAATCATGCAAAGGGACCCCGCGTCCCCTTGCGAGAGTGGACCGAGTCTCTCGGACCTCGTCAGGTCTAAAGGGCAAACCTGGAACAGAAGCCACAGATGGGTGAACCTGTCGGCGGCTTGATCGAACAACTTGCCAAACCTTCGAGTGCCGTACGGACGAGCCGCTACGCGTAGGCTCATTTCTGGCGGCCGTCGGGCCGGAATACGATCGCTACGGATGGCCGTCCACCCACTCGGCCCACAACACAAACGGAAGCGAGACTTCACCACCGTGACTGCTCTGACTCTCAGCACTGCCGGCGCGGCGACGCTGCGCGCCGACGCCCTCGTGGTCGGCGTGGCGAAGGGCCCGAAGGGCCCGGTCGTCGCCGCAGGCGCCGAGGCCGTGGACAAGGCGTACGACGGAAAGCTCGCCGCCGTGCTCGACGCGCTCGGCGCCTCCGGCGCCGAAGGCGAGACCACCAAGCTGCCGGCCCCGGACGGCCTGAAGGTCCCGGTCGTGCTGGCGGTCGGACTCGGCTCCGTCCCCGAGAAGGACGAGTCGTACGACGAGGAGGCCCTGCGGCGCGCCGCCGGCGCCGCCGCCCGCGCCCTGCACGGCTCCAAGAAGGCCGCCTTCGCCCTCCCCCTGGACGACGCCTCGGCCGTGACCGCCGTCGCCGAGGGCGCGCTGCTGGGCGCGTACGCCTTCACCGCCTACCAGGGCGGCGAGAAGAAGGCCTCCGGCAAGAACGGCGGCCCGAAGCAGCCGCTCGCCGAGGTGACCCTGCTCGGCGCCAAGCCGCGCGACAAGGAGCACAAGGCGGCCGCCGAGCGCGCGACCGTCGTCGCCACCGAGGTCAACGTCGCCCGCGACCTGATCAACACCCCGCCGAACGACCTCACCCCCGAGGCCTTCGCCGCCGTCGCCTCCGCGACGGCCAAGGAGAACGGCGTCAAGGTCCAGGTCCTCGACGAGAAGGCACTGGTCAAGGGCGGCTACGGCGGCATCATGGGCGTCGGCAAGGGCTCCGAGAACCCGCCGCGCCTGGTGAAGCTCTCCTACACCCACGCCAAGGCGGAGAAGACCCTCGCCTTCGTCGGCAAGGGCATCACCTACGACTCGGGCGGCATCTCCCTGAAGCCGGCCGGCCACAACGAGACGATGAAGTGCGACATGTCCGGCGCCGCCGCCGTCTTCGCCGCCGTCATCGCCGCCGCCAAGCTGGGCCTCCAGGTCAACGTCACCGGCTGGCTCGCGCTCGCCGAGAACATGCCCTCCGGTTCCGCCACCAAGCCCGGCGACGTGCTGCGCATGTACAGCGGCAAGACCGTCGAGGTCCTGAACACGGACGCCGAGGGCCGCCTGGTCCTGGGCGACGCCCTGACCAAGGCCTCCGAGGACAACCCGGACGCGATCGTCGACGTCGCCACCCTGACCGGCGCCATGGTGCTGGCCCTGGGTGACCGCACCTTCGGGATCATGGCGAACGACGACGCCTTCCGCACCGCGATCCACGAGATCGCCGAGGAGGTCGGCGAGGCGTCCTGGCCGATGCCGCTCCCCGAGGACCTGCGCAAGACCATGGACTCCCCCACCGCCGACATCGCCAACATGGGTGTCCGGATGGGCGGCGGCCTGGTGGCCGGCCTCTTCCTCCAGGAGTTCGTCGGCGAGGGCATCACCTGGGCGCACCTCGACATCGCGGGCCCGGCCTTCCACGAGGGTGCGCCGTACGGCTACACCCCCAAGGGCGGCACCGGCTCGGCCGTGCGCACCCTGGTGCGGCTGGCCGAGCGTACGGCCACCGGCGACCTGGGCTGACGTACCTCACCCAGCGCACCTACCACGTGTGAGGCGTGCCGCCTGACATGTGATGTGTGACGCGTGACGCACCCCGGGGCCTCGAAGATCAGTCGATCGAGGCCCCGGGTTCGTTCACCCACAACGAAATCCGTAGGTTTCTACGCTTCGGTAACCCCTACTTCGGGCAGAACGACCTGCCACAGTGCGGGCCCGGCGTCCCGCGTTCCCCCGACAAATGCGAAGATGGGTTCTCGGCAGGACAGGGCCCCCACCACAGGGCCGAATCAACAAGCGGCCGATTACCAGCCGCCGCCCGGTCACAGAGGACCGGTGCTCGGCGCACATGCATGGAGGACGTGACGTGGCGAACGACGCCAGCACCGTTTTCGACCTAGTGATCCTCGGCGGCGGCAGCGGCGGTTACGCCGCGGCTCTGCGCGCATCCCAGCTGGGTCTGGACGTTGCCCTGATCGAGAAGAACAAGCTCGGCGGCACCTGCCTGCACAACGGCTGCATCCCCACGAAGGCCCTGCTCCACGCGGGCGAGATCGCGGACCAGGCGCGCGAAGCCGCCCAGTTCGGCGTGAAGGCCACCTTCGAGGGCATCGACATCGCGGGTGTGCAGAAGTACAAGGACGAGGTCATCTCGGGCCTGTACAAGGGCCTGCAGGGCCTGGTCGCCTCCCGCAAGGTGACGTACATCGAGGGTGAGGGCCGCCTTTCCTCGCCGACCTCCGTCGACGTGAACGGCCAGCGCATCCAGGGCCGCCACGTCCTGCTGGCGACCGGCTCCGTGCCGAAGTCGCTGCCGGGCCTGCAGATCGACGGCAACCGCATCATCTCCTCGGACCACGCGCTGGTCCTGGACCGCGTTCCCGAGTCGGCGATCGTCCTGGGCGGCGGCGTCATCGGCGTCGAGTTCGCCTCGGCGTGGAAGTCCTTCGGCTCCGACATCACCGTGATCGAGGGCCTCAAGCACCTCGTCCCGGTCGAGGACGAGAACAGCTCGAAGCTGCTGGAGCGCGCGTTCCGCAAGCGCGGCATCAAGTTCAACCTCGGCACCTTCTTCGACAAGGCCGAGTACACCGAGACCGGCGTGCGCGTCACGCTGGCCGACGGCAAGACCTTCGAGGCCGAGGTGCTGCTGGTCGCCGTCGGTCGCGGCCCGGTCTCGCAGGGCCTCGGCTACGAGGAGCAGGGCATCGCGATGGACCGCGGCTACGTCCTGGTCGACGAGTACATGCAGACGAACGTGCCGACGATCTCGGCCGTCGGCGACCTCGTCCCGACCCTGCAGCTCGCGCACGTCGGCTTCGCGGAGGGCATCCTCGTCGCGGAGCGCCTGGCCGGTCTGAAGACCGTCCCGATCGACTACGACGGCGTTCCGCGCGTCACGTACTGCCACCCCGAGGTCGCCTCCGTCGGCATCACCGAGGCCAAGGCCAAGGAGATCTACGGCGCGGACAAGGTCGTGGCCCTGAAGTACAACCTGGCGGGCAACGGCAAGAGCAAGATCCTGAAGACCGCGGGCGAGATCAAGCTCGTCCAGGTCAAGGACGGTGCCGTGGTCGGCGTCCACATGGTCGGTGACCGGATGGGCGAGCAGGTCGGCGAGGCCCAGCTGATCTACAACTGGGAGGCCCTGCCGGCCGAGGTCGCGCAGCTCATCCACGCGCACCCGACCCAGAACGAAGCGCTCGGCGAGGCCCACCTGGCCCTGGCCGGCAAGCCGCTTCACTCCCACGACTAATACGTCACGGGCGCGACGACCACTTCCGCACATTCGTTAGGAGCAACTGAAACCATGTCGGTTTCCGTAACCCTTCCGGCGCTCGGAGAGAGCGTTACTGAGGGCACTGTCACCCGCTGGCTGAAGGCCGAGGGCGAGCGCGTCGAGGCCGACGAGCCGCTGCTCGAAGTCTCGACCGACAAGGTCGACACCGAGATCCCGTCCCCCGTGTCCGGCATCCTGGCCGCCATCAAGGTCGCCGAGGACGAGACCGTCGAGGTCGGCGCCGAGCTGGCCGTCATCGACGACGGCTCCGGCGCGCCGGCTGCCGCCGAGGCCGCGGCCCCGGCACCGGCAGCAGTCGCCGAGGCTCCGGCCGCCCCGGCCCCGGTCGCCGAGGCCCCCGCCGCCCCGGCCCCGGTCGCGGAGGCTCCGGCCGCCGCTGCACCTGCCGCCTCCGGCACGGACGTCGTTCTCCCCGCCCTGGGCGAGAGCGTCACCGAGGGCACCGTCACCCGCTGGCTGAAGCAGGTCGGCGAGTCCGTCGAGGCCGACGAGCCGCTGCTCGAAGTCTCCACGGACAAGGTCGACACCGAGATCCCCGCGCCGGTCTCCGGCACGCTGCTGGAGATCCGGATCGGCGAGGACGGGACCGCCGAGGTCGGCGCCGTCCTGGCCGTCATCGGTGCCGCCGGTGCCGCCCCGGCCGCCGCTCCGGCTCCGGCCGCCGCTGCTCCGGCCGCTGCCCCGGCTCCGGTCGCGGCTGCGCCTGCCGCTCCGGCTCCGGTCGCCGCCCCGGCTCCGGTCGCCGCCCCGGCTCCCGTGGCCGCTCCGGCTCCCGTTGCCGCTCCGGCTCCGGTCGCCGCCCCCGCCGCTCCGGCTTCCGCCGGTGACGAGGGCGCGTACGTGACCCCGCTGGTGCGCAAGCTCGCCTCGGAGTCCGGCGTCAACCTGGCTTCGGTCTCGGGCACCGGTGTCGGTGGCCGCATCCGCAAGCAGGACGTCCTGGCCGCCGCCGAGGCCGCCAAGGCCGCCGCTGCCGCCCCGACTCCGGCCGCCGCCCCGGCCGCGAAGGCCCCGGCTGCCGCCGCGGTCTCCGAGCTGCGCGGTCAGACCGTCAAGATGACCCGCATGCGCAAGGTCATCGGCGACAACATGATGAAGGCGCTGCACTCGCAGGCTCAGCTCAGCTCCGTGGTCGAGGTGGACATCACCAAGATCATGAAGCTGCGCGAGCAGGCCAAGGCGTCCTTCCTGGCCCGTGAGGGCGTCAAGCTCTCGCCGATGCCGTTCTTCGTCAAGGCCGCCGCCCAGGCGCTGAAGGCCCACGCGGTCGTCAACGCCCGGATCAACGACGACGAGGGCACCATCACCTACTTCGACTCGGAGAACATCGGCATCGCCGTGGACTCCGAGAAGGGCCTGATGACCCCGGTCATCAAGGGTGCCGGCGACCTCAACCTGGCGGGCATCTCCAAGGCGACCGCCGACCTGGCCTCCAAGGTCCGCGGCAACAAGATCACGCCGGACGAGCTGTCGGGCGCGACCTTCACCATCAGCAACACCGGTTCGCGCGGTGCGCTGTTCGACACGGTCATCGTGCCCCCGAACCAGGTCGCCATCCTGGGCATCGGTGCCACGGTCAAGCGTCCGATGGTCATCGAGACCCCCGAGGGCACCGTCATCGGCGTCCGCGACATGACGTACCTGACCCTGTCCTACGACCACCGCCTGGTGGACGGTGCGGACGCGGCCCGGTACCTCTCGGCCGTCAAGGCGATCCTCGAAGCGGGCGAGTTCGAGGTCGAGCTCGGCCTCTAAGGCGCACGCCGCACCGGCAGCCCCTCGTACGGCGCCCCCGCCCGGAACCACTTCGGGCGGGGGCGCCGTCGTCATACCCTGGTGGGTCCATGTGTGACATCTCGGGGGGCGTCGTATGGCACGGGCACGGGTGACGGATCTCGTCGTGGTACTGCCGGGCATCTTGGGCAGCCGGCTGGCGGACGCCGACGGCGGGGCCGTCTGGGACCTGGCGGGCGCGGACCTGTTACGCGGCCTGCGGACCTTCGGCCGTTCCCTGAGCGCCCTGCGCCTCCCGAAGGACATCGGCGACGGGGATCCGGGAGACGGCGTCGTCCCCGTGGGCCTGATGCCCGACCTGCACGCCCTGCCCGGCATCTGGGGCCCGGTGGACGGTCACACGGACCTGTTGCGCTGGCTGGAGCGCCGTTTCACCCTGTCCGTTTCGGACAACCTCCTCACCTTCCCGTACGACTGGCGGTTGTCCTGCCGGTACAACGCGGAGCGGCTGAAGGGCCGGATCGACCTGGAGCTGGAGCGCTGGCGGGCCTCGGCGCCCGAGCGGCGCGAGGCTCAGGTGGTCTTCCTCTGCCATGCGATGGGCGGGCTGGTGGCCCGGCAGTACGTGGAGCGCCTCGGCGGCCACGAGGTCACCCGCCGCCTGATCACGCTGGGCACGCCGCACCGTGGCTGTGTGGAGGCCCTGGTCGGCCTGGTCGACGCCGGGGACCCCCTGGGCCTGGGCCCGGACCTCGGCGCGTTCGCCCGCAGTCTGCCGTCCCTGCACCAGCTGGCCCCCGACTACGCCTGCCTGGCGGGCTCCGACGGCCTCGCGCACCCCCGCGACCTGCCGGGGCTGCCCGGCGTCGACGCGGCCCTGCTGGCGGACGCGGCCCGCTTCCACGCGGACCTGCGCAGCGCCCCGCCGCGGGCCGAGCTGCGGGTGGTCGTCGGGGTCGGCCAGCCCACGGCGACGACCGCGACCTGCGACGGGGAGCGCCTGACCCTCCTGGAGGAGGCCGATGGTGACGGCACGGTGCCGCGCCCGGCGGCCCTCCCGGCGCAGCCGCCCGGCGACGGCGGCGCGGCCACCGAGTCCTTCGCCGCGTACGAGCAGCACGGCTCGCTGCACAACAACCGGGCCGTACGGGCAGCCCTGCGGGGCTTCCTGGGCGATGAGCGGGACCGGCGCACGGTCCCCGCGGACCCGGCAGCCGGGCTGGGCGTGCGGGCGCCCGCCGTGCTGGCCGCGGGGGCCCCGTACGAGGTCACGGTCACGGCCCCCGGCGAGGGGCTGCGGCTGATGGCGGAACTGCGCCCTACCGACGGCGGGAGCCCGACGGCCCGCCCCCTGCGGGGCCTGGGCGGCGGCCGCTACTCCGTCGCGTTCGCGCCGCCGCAGCCGGGCGCCTACCGCCTGACGGTGGGCTCGGTCACGGCTCTTGTAACCAGCCTCACCCAACGGCCCTGACCAGGAAGGCATCCCGGCGGGCTACTGCGCCGTATTGTCTACGCATCGAAGCGATCGTGCCGTCACAGGAGATGAAGCCCGGATGATCACCCCACCCGTCGTGCACTCGCTGCGCGAGCAGATCCGCGAGCACATCGTGGAGGGGATCGTCAGCGGGCGCTGGAAGCCCGGTGAGCGGATCGTGGAGCGTCGGATCGCCGTGGAACTGGAGGTCAGCCAGACGCCGGTGCGCGAGGCGCTGCGCGAGCTGGAGACGCTGCGGCTGATCGAGTCGGCGCCGAACAAGGGCGTGCGCGTACGGAACCTGTCGGCGGCCGACCTGGAGGAGATCTACCCGGTCCGGGCCGGTCTGGAGCAGATCGCGGCAGAGCTGGCCGCACCCCGGCTGGCGGCCGACTGCTCGACGCTGGAGCCGCACGTGGCGGCCCTGTGGGAGGCCGACCGGATCGAGGACGGGACCGCGCAGGTGCGGCACACCGTGGGCTTCCACCGGGAGCTGGTGCGGGCGGCCGGGAACAGCGTGCTGCTGCACACCTGGGAGAGCCTGGGCATCGAGGTCTTCACGGCCCTGTCCATCCGCTGGCTGGGAACCGTCCAGAAGTCGTACGCGGAGGAGCACGCGGCCCTCGTGGAGGCGTTCCGCAATCAGGATCCGGACATCGGCGTGCTGGTGAAGCGGCACGTCCTGGGGTGCGCGCCCCGCGCCTGACGGTCGCACCGACAGGTTGGTTCGTCCCGTTTTACCCGGCACCGGGTGCCTATTTTCATGGCACCGGGTGCCGACTTTCGGCCGCTGGACATTTCTTCGCCACATTCATTTGATCGATCATCGATCAGCGATTTACAGTCGACGACGGACCCCACCCGGGTCCACCGACCCTGTCCTGCCCGTCAGGGATTTTTCACCACCTCTCCTTTGTCCGGAAGGCGGCGCACACCGATGTCCGACCCCGTAGGAAAGCTTCCGAGCGAGCTCGACCAGCTCCCGGACCGCGACACCGAGGAGACCGCCGAATGGGCGGCCTCCCTCGACGCCGTCGCCAAGGCCGCCGGTACGCGCCGCGCCGAATACCTGCTCCGCCGCACCCTCCAGCACGCCGAGGCCGCCGGCCTCGCCCTGCCGAAGCTGCTGGAGACGGACTACGTCAACACCATCCCCACCTCCGCCGAGCCCGAGTTCCCGGGTGACGAGGAGATGGAAGCCAAGATCACCGCATGGAACCGCTGGAACGCGGCGGCCATGGTGACCCGCGGCTCCAAGTACGGCGTCGGCGGCCACATCGCCACCTTCGCCTCGGCGGCCTGGCTCTACGAGACCGGCTTCCAGCACTTCTTCCGCGGGAAGGAGGCCGACGGATCCGGCGACCAGCTCTACATCCAGGGCCACGCCTCCCCCGGCATCTACGCCCGCGCCTTCCTCGACGGGCGCATCTCCGAGCAGCAGCTCGACAACTTCCGCCAGGAGGCCGGCGGCAACGGCCTGCCGTCCTACCCCCACCCGCGGCGCCTGCCCTGGCTGTGGGAGTTCCCGACGGTCTCCATGGGTCTCGGCCCGCTGTCCGCGATCTACCAGGCGCGCTTCAACCGCTACCTGCAGAACCGCAGCATCAAGGACACCGCCAACTCGCACGTCTGGGCCTTCCTCGGCGACGGCGAGATGGACGAGCCGGAGTCGACCGCCGCCCTGGCCCTCGCCTCCCGCGAGCAGCTGGACAACCTGACCTTCGTCATCAACTGCAACCTGCAGCGCCTCGACGGTCCGGTCCGCGCGAACTTCCGCGTCGTCCAGGAGCTGGAGGCCCAGTTCCGCGGCGCCGGCTGGAACGTCATCAAGTCGCTGTGGGGCTCCGCCTGGGACGAGCTGTTCCAGCTCGACACCACGGGCGCCCTCGTACGCCGCCTGCGCGAGGTACCGGACGCGCAGTTCCAGACGTACGCGACCCGCGACGTGGCCTACATCCGCCAGCACTTCTTCGGCGCCAACGCCGAGCTCGTGCAGCTGGCCGGGGTGCTCTCCGACGCGAAGATCGCCGAGTGCTTCCACAGCTCCCGCGGCGGCCACGAGCCCCGCAAGGTCTACGCCGCGTACAAGGCCGCCCTGGAGCACAAGGGTGCGCCGACGGTCATCCTCGCGCAGACCGTCAAGGGCTACACGCTGGGCGCCGGGTTCGAGTCGAAGAACGCGAACCACCAGATGAAGAAGCTGACGACCGACGAGTTCAAGAACATGCGCGACCTCCTGGGCCTCCCGATCCCGGACAGCGCCTTCGTCGACGGCAAGGTCCCGTACGGTCACCCGGGCGCGAACAGCCCCGAGGTGCAGTACCTGAACGAGCGCCGCGCGGCCCTCGGCGGCCCCGCCCCGGCCCGCAAGGTCCACCACGTGGCCCTGCCGGCTCCGGCCGAGCGCTCCTTCGCCCCACTGCTCAAGGGCTCCGGCAAGCAGGAGATGGCCACCACCATGGCCTTCGTCCGTCTGGTCAAGGACCTGATGCGCGACAAGGAGACCGGCAAGCGCTGGGTTCCGATCGTCCCCGACGAGGCCCGTACCTTCGGTATGGAGTCCCTGTTCCCGTCGGCCGGCATCTACTCGCCGCTGGGCCAGACGTACGAGCCGGTCGACCGCGACCAGCTCATGTACTACAAGGAAGCCAAGGACGGCCAGATCCTCAACGAGGGGATCACCGAGGCCGGCGCCATGGCCGACTTCATCGCCGCCTGCACGTCGTACGCGACGCACGGCGAGCCGATGATCCCGTTCTACATCTTCTACTCGATGTTCGGCTGGCAGCGCACCGCCGACCAGATGTGGCAGCTCGCCGACCAGCTCGGCAAGGGCTTCATCGTCGGCGCCACCGCCGGCCGCACCACGCTGACCGGTGAGGGCCTCCAGCACGCGGACGGCCACTCCCACCTGATCGCGTCCACGAACCCGGCGTCGCTCAACTACGACCCGGCGTTCGCGTACGAGATCGCGGTGATCGTCAAGGACGGTCTGCGCCGCATGTACGGCGAGAAGCCGGAAGACGTCTTCTACTACCTGACGGTCTACAACGAGCCGAAGCCGCAGCCGGCCATGCCCGAGGGCGTGGAGGAGGGCATCCTCAAGGGTCTGTACCGCTTCAACACGGCGGCGGACCTGGCGGAGGCGGCCCCGGCCGCGGACGCCCCGAAGATCCAGCTGATGGCCTCGGGTACGGCCATCCACTGGGCCCTGGAGGCACAGCAGCTGCTCGCCGCCGACTGGAACGTGGCCGCCGACGTCTGGTCCGCCACCTCCTGGGGCGAACTGCGCCGCGACGCGCTGGAGTGCGACGAGGCGCTGCTGCGCGGCGAGATGCGCACCCCGTTCGTCACCCGCGCCCTGGAGGGCGTCACGAGCCCGGTCCTCGCGGTGTCCGACTGGATGCGCCAGGTCCCGGACCAGATCAGCCAGTGGGTGGAGCAGGACTGGACCTCGCTCGGTACGGACGGCTTCGGCCTGTCCGACACCCGCGAGGGCGCCCGCCGCCACTTCGGCGTCGACGCGCAGTCGATCGTGGTGGCCGCGCTGGCCCAGCTCGCCCGCCGCGGCGAGGTCCCGGCGTCCGCCATCAAGGAGGCGCGCGAGCGTTACGGCCTGTAGCCCTCGGGCACGGGCACGGTAGGCCGAAGGCCGGTGTACGACCTCGTAAACGGGGTCGTACACCGGCCTTTGGCCGTATGCGCGGTGGCGGCGAGGGGGCGCACCCGTGATGCTGGAGCGGTGATGGACGAGACGGAGTTCTGGGAGATCGTCGACCGTACCCGCGAGGCCGCCGAGGGCGACCCCGAGGAGCACGCCGAGCTGCTCGTGGAGCGGCTGGCGCAGCTCGACCCGGACTCCGTCCTGGACTTCGCCCGGCACTTCGAGTCCCGGTACAACCGGGCGTACACGTGGGACCTGTGGGGCGCGGCCTGGGTGCTGCTCGACGGGGCGAGCGACGACGCGTTCGACTACTTCCGGTGCTGGCTGATCGGCCAGGGCCGGGAGGTCTTCGAGGGCGGGGTGCACGACCCCGACGCGCTCGCGGAGCTCCTGGAGGAGTTCGACGAGGAGATCGACGGGGACGGCGAGGAACTGGGGTACGCGGCCGACGAGGCGTACGAACAGCTGACCGGGGCGGTGGCGCCGGACTTGGGGATCGCGCTCCAGGCCGCCGAGCCGGAGGGCACCCCGCTGGACTTCGAGGACGAAGCCGTGCTCGCGGAGCGCTTCCCCCGGCTGTGGGACCGCTTCAGGGGCTGAGCGGCTAGTAGTGCGTACCGCCGTCGATGCGGATCTCCGTACCGGTGATGAAGGCGCCGTCCTCGGAGCCCAGCATGGCGACGACGCCGGCGACGGTCTGCGGACCCGCGAAGCCCTGGCCGAGGGCCGGGGCCAGCTTGGCGAACAGGCTCCAGTCGGTGTCCTCGGGCAGGCCGGGGCCGTTGCCGGTGGTCATGCCGCTCTCGATGGAGCCGGGCGCGACGGCGACGAAGCGCAGGCCCTGCTTGCTGTACTCGGCGGCCAGGGCGTGGGTCATGGACTGGATGCCGCCCTTGCTGGCCGCGTAGGCGGACATGTAGGGGTGGGCGAAGGACGCCGAGGTGGAGCTGAAGTTCACGACGACCGGCTGGTCGCCCTCCAGCAGCGCCGGGAGCGACTCGCGGATCATCAGGAAGGTACCGGTGAGGTTGACCCCGATGACCTGGTTCCAGAAGTCGAGCGTGGTCTGGTGGGTGTGCGCGGAACGCAGGATGCCGGCCGCGTTGACCAGGACGTCGAGCCCGCCGAGGGACTCGACGGCGGCGGCGACACCGCTCCGTACGGCGGCCTCGTCGGATATGTCGAGGACGGCGGTGGTGAGCCGGCCGGCGTGGCCGTCGGCCGCGGCCCGGTCGGCGGTCGCCTTCAGGCCGGCCTCGTTGACGTCCACGGTGTGGACGCGGCCGCCCTCGGCGAGGATGCGGTGGACGGTGGCCCGGCCGATGCCGGAGCCCCCGCCGGTGATGAGGACGCGACGTCCTTCGTAACGGTTCATGGGGCGAGCGTACGAGCATGCGACATGTTTTGCCAGAGTGTCAAAGCATGCAATCCCTCTCATTGCCGAGGGGTAGGCTTCACCCGTGAGATCCCCTCGTCCGTACTCCCCCCTGGCAGGCCCCGGAGCCCAGTCGCTGACCGAGCGCCGCAAGGCCGCCACCCAGCTCGACATCGCCCGCGCGGCCTGCGCCCTGTTCGCCGAACACGGCCCCGACGGCACCACCGCCGAGGACATCGCGCACCGCGCCGGCGTCGCGCTGCGTACGTTCTACCGGTACTTCCGCAACAAGCAGGAGGCCGTGGCCCCGCTGCTCGCCGGCGGCGGCGACGCCTGGCGCGCACTGCTCGCCGAGGAGGACCCCGGCACGCCCCTCGACGAGGCCCTGGAACGCGCGGTGACCCGCTCGCTCAGCGACTCCCGGACGGTCGAGGAGGGCCTGGAGGTCACCCGCGGCCTGCTCCGCGCGGCCCAGGCCGACGAGGCGTTGCGCGCGGTCTGGTACCGGGTGAACCAGGACTCCGAGGAGCGCCTGGTCCCGGTGATCGCCCGGCTGGTCGGCGAGGACGCCGACCCGCTGGGCGTCCGCCTCCTCGCGGCGGCGGCCACGGACGCCATCCGCATCTCCCTGGAACTCTGGTCGACCACGGACGCCCCGGTCTCGGGCACCGGCTGCCCCGCCGAACTCGCGGTCCGCTGCCTGCGCGACCTGACGGGCGCGATGCCGCTGCTCCGCCGGCCCGGAGGAACGGCCGCGGCGCCGGGAGCCTGAACGACGAACGGCCCCGCCGCTCTCCGGGGAGAGCGGCGGGGCCGTTGCGTGCACTGCTTCTTAGATGTCGAAGTACATCTCGAACTCGTGCGGGTGCGGGCGCAGGGCGATCGGGGCGATCTCGTGCGTGCGCTTGTAGTCGATCCAGGTCTCGATCAGGTCGGGGGTGAAGACACCGCCGGCCAGGAGGTACTCGTGGTCGTTCTCCAGGGCCTTGAGGACGTCCTCCAGGCTGGTCGGGACCTGCGGGACGCTCGCGTGCTCGTCGGGGGAGAGCTCGTAGAGGTCCTTGTCGATCGGCTCCATCGGCTCGATCTTGTTCTTGACGCCGTCGAGGCCGGCCAGCAGGAGGGCCGCGAACGCCAGGTACGGGTTCGAGGACGGGTCCGGGGCGCGGAACTCGACGCGCTTGGCCTTCGGGTTCGAGCCCGTGATCGGGATGCGCATGGCGGCCGAGCGGTTGCGCTGCGAGTACACCATGTTGACCGGCGCCTCGAAGCCCGGGACCAGGCGGTGGTACGAGTTCACCGTCGGGTTGGTGAAGGCGAGCAGCGACGGGGCGTGCTTGAGGATGCCGCCGATGTAGTAGCGGGCGGTGTCCGACAGGCCCGCGTAGCCGGCCTCGTCGTAGAACAGCGGGTCGCCGTTCGCCCACAGCGACTGGTGCACGTGCATGCCCGAGCCGTTGTCACCGAAGATCGGCTTCGGCATGAAGGTCGCGGTCTTGCCGTTGCGCCAGGCGACGTTCTTCACGATGTACTTGAAGAGCATCAGGTCGTCGGCCGCGGCGAGCAGCGTGTTGAACTTGTAGTTGATCTCGGCCTGGCCACCGGTGCCGACCTCGTGGTGCTGGCGCTCGACCTGGAGGCCCTGGGCGTCCAGTTCGAGGGAGATCTCGGCGCGCAGGTCGGCGAAGTGGTCGACCGGGGCTACGGGGAAGTAACCACCCTTGTAGCGGACCTTGTAACCACGGTTGTTCTCCTCGGAACCGGTGTTCCAGGCGCCGGCCTCGGAGTCGATGTGGTAGAAGCCCTCGTTCGCGGAGGTCGCGAAGCGCACGCTGTCGAACACGTAGAACTCGGCCTCGGGGCCGAAGTACGCGGTGTCGGCGATGCCGGTGGAGGCGAGGTACGCCTCGGCCTTCTTCGCGATGTTGCGCGGGTCGCGGCTGTAGGCCTCGCCCGTGATCGGGTCGTGGATGAAGAAGTTGATGTTGAGCGTCTTGTCCTTGCGGAACGGGTCCAGACGCGCGGTGGTGATGTCGGCACGCAGCGCCATGTCGGACTCGTGGATCGCCTGGAAGCCGCGGATCGAGGAGCCGTCGAAGGCGAGCTCCTCAGCCGGGTCGAACGCCCGAGCCGGGATGGTGAAGTGCTGCATCACACCAGGCAGGTCGCAGAAGCGGACGTCGACGAACTTGACGTCGTTCTCCTCGATGTACTGCTTCACTTCGTCGGCGTTCTGGAACATCCAACTCCTCCTACTCCCGGCCCCGGGGCAGGGCGGGCTTTATAGCTCGTGGTGCGTCAGTGCGGTGCCGCACGCTGACCCGACCATAAGCAGACGGGATTTCTCAAGCATGACCCATTTGTTTCGCACAAGTTAACCAGGGTCCCGCCGGAAGGCCGTGGAGCCGCACAGGTACCGTGGTCGGGTGGACAACAGGCAAGCACTCGGATCCTGGCTCTCCGGCCCCCGCGCGGCCGCCGAGGACATGGGCGTCGACTTCGGCTACCCGGGCCAGCGGCTCGGACTGCCCCAGGAGGGGTCCGGCTCCGCGGCCCGGTTCGGCCGCCGCTTCGGCGCCGTCGCCATCGACTGGATCGGCTGCCAGGTGATCGCATACGGGCTCATCACCGGCGGCAACGCGACCGCCACGGGCAACTGGACGCTCGCGCTCTTCGTGGTGCTGAGCATCCTCACCGTCGGCACCGTGGGATTCACCCCCGGGAAGCGGCTCGTGGGCCTGCGGGTCGTCGCGGAGGGCGGCGGCCGCCTCGGCTTCGGCCGGGTCGTGCTGCGCACGCTGCTGCTCGCCCTCGTCATCCCGGCGCTGGTCTGGGACCGCGACGGGCGCGGCCTGCACGACCGCCTCGCGCGCGCCGTCCAGGTCCGCATCTAGGAAGACGCACGACAGAAGGGGCGCCCCGGACCGATCGGTCCGGGGCGCCCCTTCTGTCGTATACGAAGATCGCCTGAACGGGTCAGCGCATCTTTCCGCCGCGCGGCATCCGCGTGCCCTTGGGCATCGGGCCCTTCGGCAGCGGCATGTTGCTCATGAGGTCACCCATGGCGCGCAGCTTGTCGTTGACCTGGGTGATCTGCGGGCCGGCCAGGACGCGCGGCAGCTTGAGCAGCGTCGTACGGAGCTTCTTCAGCGGGACCTCGCCCTCGCCGGTGCCCACGATGAAGTCGTGCACCGGGACGTCCGGCATGATCCGGGCCAGCTTCCGCTTCTCGGCGGCGAGCATCGGCTTGAGCCGGTTCGCGTTGCCCTCGGCGATCAGCACGACGCCGGCCTTGCCCACGGCCCGGTGGACGATGTCCTGGCTCCGGTTCATCGCGACGGCCGGGGTGGTCGTCCAGCCCCGCCCCACGTTGTCCAGTACGGCCGCGGCCGCGCCCGGCTGTCCCTCCATCTGCCCGAAGGCAGCCCGCTCGGCCCGCCGTCCGAAGACGATCGCCATCGCGAGGAACGCCACCAGGAAGCCCAGGATGCCCAGGTAGACCGGGTGGTCGATCAGGAAGCCGATCGCGAGAAAGACACCGAAGGTGACGATTCCCACGCCCGCGACGATCAGACCGACCTTCGGGTCGGCCTTGCGCGTCATCTTGTACGTCAGGGCGATCTGCTTCAGTCGCCCGGGGTTCGCAGCAGTCTCTGCGTTTGACTTCCTCGCCATAGAGCGAAGTTTACGTGGCCTGCGGGGTCCGGGTCGCCGCGGCCTCAAGTACGTGTTCGGTTTCGACCCGGTCCTTGGCTCTGCGGCGGTCCTCCAGTACGGCGGTCCACGCGTTGCGGCGGGCGCCGCTCATGAGCAGGGACTCGAAGCCCCGGAAGGCGTCGGTGAACGACGGAATGGCAATGGCGCGTACGGGCGCGGCCTGCATGATGTCGATCCCTTTCACGGTGCTCACGGTGCTCGTCGGGGGGCCGAGGTGCACGGCGGGGAGGGTCAGCGGTGTGTGCGGTGCGTGGACCCATCGTCACTGACTGGTGTTACCAGGGCATGACCGCTCGGTCAAACGGTGATGAAACATTTACGCGGCCCGCCGGGCTCTTCGTTACAAAAGAGCCTAGGGGCCGCGTCGATGCGGTGTTACCCGCTGGTAAGACTTTGTGCGTGAGTTCACACAGTCCGGGTGGTAGCGCGCGTCACACCCTCACGCGCGTCCCCCGGACCCGGCTGCGCTTCTCCGTCCCCGCGGTCGAGCTCCACCTCGCCACCGCTCCGGCCGAGTGCCCGCCCTCGTACCTCGGGCGGACCCTCAACCTGCGCTCAGACTCGGCTGCGCTTCTCCATCGCCTGCTGGTAGAGGCGGCCGGCCCGGTACGAGGAGCGGACCAGCGGGCCCGACATCACGCCGGAGAAGCCGATCTCCTCGGCCTCCTTCGCCAGCTCCACGAACTCGGCCGGCTTCACCCAGCGCTCGACGGGGTGGTGCCGCGGCGAAGGCCGCAGGTACTGGGTGATGGTGATGAGCTCGCAGCCGGCCTCGTGCAGCTCCTTCAGCGCCTCCGAGACCTCCTCGCGCTCCTCGCCCATGCCCAGGATCAGGTTGGACTTCGTGACGAGGCCGTAGGCGCGGGCCTGCCGGATCACGTCGAGCGAGCGCTCGTAGCGGAAGCCGGGGCGGATCCGCTTGAAGATCCGCGGCACCGTCTCGACGTTGTGCGCGAAGACCTCGGGGCGGGAGGCGAAGACCTCCTCCAGCAGCTCCGGGACCGCGTTGAAGTCGGGGGCCAGCAGCTCGACCTTGGTGTGGCCGGCCTCGCGGCCCGCCGTCTGCTGGTGGATCTGGCGCACGGTCTCCGCGTACAGCCAGGCACCGCCGTCGGCCAGGTCGTCGCGCGCGACGCCCGTGATGGTGGCGTAGTTCAGGTCCATCGTGACGACCGACTCGCCGACGCGGCGCGGCTCGTCCCGGTCCAGGGCCTCGGGCTTGCCCGTGTCGATCTGGCAGAAGTCACAGCGCCGGGTGCACTGGTCGCCGCCGATGAGGAAGGTGGCCTCGCGGTCCTCCCAGCATTCGTAGATGTTGGGGCAACCGGCCTCCTGGCACACGGTGTGCAGTCCTTCGCCCTTCACCAGGGCCTGCATCTTCGTGTACTCGGGACCCATCTTCGCCCGGGTCTTGATCCACTCGGGCTTGCGCTCGATGGGGGTCTGGCTGTTACGGACCTCCAGGCGCAGCATCTTGCGTCCGTCGGGTGCGACTGCGGACACGACCGGCTCCCTGTGACTTCGATTCTTCGGCGCCCACCAGGGTACGCCCGTAATTTCATACGCTCTTACGTCGGCCAACCTGGGGGCGGCCGGACGCATTCCCCCCGGTCGTCAGCCCGCGGCGGGCTCGATCTCCCGGGGCCGCAGCTCGGCCTGCTCCAGTACGTCCTTCAGGTGGCGTTGGACGACCGGCAGCACGTCGGCGATGGTGATCTCGCGGCCCAGTTCGTACGAGAGCGAGGTCACACCGGCGTCCCGGATGCCGCAGGGAACGATCCGGTCGAACCAGGTGTTGTCCGGGTTCACGTTGATCGCGAAGCCGTGCATGGTGACGCCCTTGGCGACGCGGATGCCGATGGCGGCGAGCTTGCGGTCCTCACGCCGCTGGCCGGCGTTGGAGGGGGCGTACTCGGGGCCGTTCAGGCGCGGGTCGAACTCCTCGTCCGTCAGCCGCGGGTCGAAGTCGAGCGAGAGGCCGCCGATCTTCGGGCGCTCCTCGATCGGGTCGCCGAGCACCCAGACCCCGGAGCGGCCCTCGACCCGGGTGGTCTCCAGGCCGAACTCGGCGGCGGTGCGGATCAGCCCCTCCTCCAGGCGGCGCACGTGCGCGACGACGTCGACCGGGCGGGGCAGCTTCATGATCGGGTAGCCGACCAGCTGGCCGGGGCCGTGCCAGGTGATCTTGCCGCCGCGGTCCACGTCCACGACGGGCGTGCCGTCCAGCGGGCGCTCGTTGTCGTCGGTGCGCCGGCCGGCGGTGTAGACGGGCCGGTGCTCCAGCAGGAGGCAGGTGTCGCCGATCTCGTCCGCGAAGCGCGCGGCGTGGACCCGCCGCTGCTCCTCCCACGCCTGGGTGTACTCGACGTAATCGGGTCCGAAGCCCAGATGGACAAACCCAAGCTCAGCCACCGCAGCGCCTCCTCATTGAACCTGCCGTGTGCACGTACCGCACCAGCCAAGGGTACGGCGGCCGGTTTCCTACCCCTCAGCGGCCCGTTGGCGGAGCGTCCTCGGGGCCCGGCGGCAGCGGCTTGGGCCGCTTGCGGCCCCGGGGCGGCCGGTCCGGGTCCTCGTCGGCCCGCGGCAGCCGCCGGTGGCCTTCCGAGTGGTCGTTGACCCAGCCGCACACCCCGCACGCGTACCGGCCGTCGAGCCCCGCGATGTACGTGCCGCAGCGGCGGCACTCGGCCTCGGTCAGTTCGGGCGCGAGCAGTGGCGCGGTGGCGTCGGCGGAGGGATCCGCCCCGGTGGGCCTGCGGGTCATGTCGCGCAGCGTACGCGGACGGAGGAGGCCAGTCCGTAAAGGGCCCTACCGATTCTGCACACAAACGAGTGAGTGTGGCTTTGACCTGTACGCATGGGCTGCTCCATGTGCTAATGCCAGCACATCTCAGCACGGGGTCATCACCGGTGCTGAGTCGCCGTTACGCGGCCAGCCCCAAGATCCCGTCGAGCACGTTCACGGCCTGGAGCATGGAGTCCGGCGTCATGCGCCCGTACGTGCCGGCAGTGATGGTGATGGAGGCGTGTCCGAGCACTTCTGGCACCTGTCGCAGCTAGCGGGAGGCTGCGGCCACGGGGGCATGAAGAGCTTTGCTGCCTGCTGCTGTGCCGTCGTTGCTGCCGCCATCACCTCACCCCTTCACGTCACCCTCGCTGCGTCGGCAGCAATAGTGACCAGGGCCGGAGACAGTTCCTAGCCGGTTTCCTGTTCCCTCAAAAACCCGTCCCGGATGCCTTCAACGAGGCTCCGCATTTCATCGCCGGACACCGCCGCTTTCTCGAATCCTTCGAACTTCCGGACGTACATTTCAACGTCGCGCGGATCCGTGACGACTATCTCGGCGTGCACCGTCTCAACGGTCACCATGCGGTCGTCTCGGACGACGAAGGCGTGATTGGCGATGTCCGTCTGCGGGGCGGACAGCGGCACGACCCTGATGTCTACGTGCGCGAGGCGGGACATGGAGACGATCCGGTCGAGCTGCGCGGCCATCATCGGGGGCGGGACGATCCGCCACCGAAGGACGGGTTCGGTGATGACGAAGCGGAGCTTCTTCGTGCTGTCGAACAGCACCGCCTGACGTTCAAGCCTGCCGCTGATCGTGCGCGTGAGGGCGTCCTCGCTCAGGTCATGGCGCTGAAGGATGGCGCGGATGTACTCGGGCGTCTGGAGCAACCCGGGCACCAAGGCGGGCTGGAACAGCCTCAGGACGGCCATCTGAGCTTCCAGGGCCTTCGCCGCCTGCTGGCCCTTGTGGATGCCGGCCCGCTTGAGGAGACGCCACGCGGTGGCCTCAGTGGTCGCCGCGCGGGCAGCTTCCGTGTACTCGGCCTTGATGGCGTCAGAGACGCCTATGGCGGTCAGGATGCGCTCCACGTCCGTGGCGCTCGGCAGGAGGTTGGGGTTCTCGATCTTGGAAAGCTTGGACGGAGACATGAGGGCGCTACGAGCGACTGCTTTGGCTTCCTTGCCGGATGCCTCTCGCAGTGCCCGCAGCGCGGCCCCGAGCTGTGCCTTGTTCACTCGCCGTACTTGGCCCACCAGTCGGTGAACGGCTCCGCGTGGGCGAGTGCCGTTTCCCGGTAGGCGACGTAAGCGGCAGCGTCGTCCTGTGGCAGAACGTCGGCGCCAAGGAATCCCCCGGCGTCGTCGTACCGCATCACGGCCGTGCCCTTGGAGTCGAAGAGCCAGAAGTCCGGAACGGCGTCGAGCGGGTTCGGGGCGTCCGTCACGTCGAGGATGAAGAACTCTTCCCCGCCGGTCATGTTCGTCCGGTAGCCCCACCCCAGCTCGAATCGGAGGTACTCCGTGAGAGGCCGCTTGAGGACGTGCACGCGGTACACCCGCTTGCCCTCGTGCGTGAGTCCTCGGAGTTCTTCGACCCATCCGGCGTTGTAGCCCTCAGGCCGCTCCTGACCGGCCTGGAAGGCCCGGTAGGCATCAACGTTCCCGGAGCCGCTGTAGTCGTCCAGAGTCTCCAGGCGGAAAGCCTCGTGCTGGAACCGCTCGAAGAGTTCGGCGAGGGTGCTAGATGAGGCCATCGGCAATGGCCTTCTTGATCAGCTCGACGGGGATCTCCACGAGGGTTTCGTGAGCGGGAATCTTGAGCCCGTGGTCGTCGGGCGTCTCGCCCTGCACGAGGAACGTACCTCGGTCGGTGGCGTAGATCGTCGGGCAGTCCTTCACGTCACAGGTGCTGATCAGCTTGGTCACCTTCATGGCTTCCGGTTCCCCTCTCCCGTTCGGCGTAGTGCCGCGTTCGATGCTCCCGACCCCGTGACCCCGGGGTCAAGCGATCACGATTGAGGGAACGGGAAACCGGCCCGGACAGCAGAAGACCCCCGACCTTTGTGGCCGGGGGTCCCTGGGCGCTGGATTCCAGCACGGCGCCAGCACCGCTACACCTATCCAGCAAACGCATCTAGATGGGTCAGTTATCGGCCAACGATCCTTCTTGGCCACGGGCCACTGTCCACCCCGGGCTCTGTTCTGCACACGATCGGATGAATGTGGGACAGAGAGGGCGGCATGGGCGGAGTTCGCCGCTACATTCACGCCGTTCACAGGGCCGGGACTCCGGTCCGTCACGTCAGGAAACCGTGGAGCCGATGACGGAACGACCTGCCCAGCGCGTCCCCAACCGGCAGCTCGCGGCGCTGATCGCGGAAGCCGGGTTCTCCAACGCCGGTCTGGCCCGCCGCGTCGACCAGCTCGGCCTCGAACACGGTCTCGATCTGCGGTACGACAAGACCTCCGTGACCCGATGGCTGCGCGGGCAGCAGCCGCGCGGCACCACCCCGGCGCTGATCGCCGAGGTCTTCACCCGCCGGCTGGGCCGGCGGCTCTCCGCCCAGGACCTGGGCCTGGACGCCTGCGCGCCCGTCTACGCCGGTCTGGAGTTCGCGGCCACCCCGGAGGAGGCCGTCGACATCGCCAGCGGTCTGTGGCGCAAGGACTCCGGTTCCCACGCCGAGCTGCGGAAGATCGCGTTCACCCCGGCCGGACTGGTCGTACCCAGCCGGGACTGGCTCATCGGGCGGCCCGACGAGCGGGTGGGCCGCGGCGCCGATCCGGCGACCGCGACCCGGGTCCCGGTGCAGGGGCGCGGCTCGGTGCCCCGCCAGCGGCAGATCGACCGGGGGCCCGGCCAGCGGGTGACCGGCGGGGACATCGCGGCGCTGCGGTCGGTGAGCGAGCTGTTCCGGACCCTCGACCAGGCCTACGGCGGCGGGCACGCCCGACAGGCCCTGGTGCGCTACCTGGAGCACGAGGCCGAGCCCATGCTCCGCGGCACCTACGGGGAGACCACCGGGCGGCGGCTGTTCTCCGCCGCCGCCGACCTGACCCGGCTCGCCGGCTGGACCTCGTACGACATCGCCGCGCACGGGCTCGCCCAGCGCTACTTCGTCCAGGCCCTGCGCCTCGCACAGGCGGCCGGGGACCGGCCGTACGGCTCGTACGTGCTGGTGACCATGAGCCGGCAGGCCGTCTACCTCGGCCACGGCCGGGAGGCGGTGCAGCTGGCCCGGGTCGCGCAGCAGGGCGTCGGCTCCGGGCCGCCGCCGGTGGTGCAGGCGCTGCTGCACTCCGCGGAGGCGCGCGGACACGCGGTGCTGGGCGAGGTCCGGGCGGCGACGGCTTCGCTGGTGCGGGCCGAGCGGGCGCTGGGCGGGGCCCGGCCGGGGGACGACGTACCGCACTGGGCGCGCCTCTTCGACGAGGCGCAGCTGGCGGACGAGTTCGGGCACTGCCACCGGGACCTCCAGCAGTACCGGGCCTCGGCCCAGCACGCGGAGCGCTCGCTGCAGCTGCGGGCGCCGGGCTTCGCGCGCTCGCGGCTGTTCTGCCGGGTGGTGCTGGCCACGGCCCGGTTGGGGCTGGGAGAGCTGGACCAGGCGTGCGCGCTGGGCGCGGAGGCCGCGCAGCAGGCGATGGAGATGCGGTCGGTGCGCGCGGTGGAGTACGTACGGGACTTCGAGCGCCGGCTGGAGCCGTACCGGGACGCCTCGGCAGTACGGACGTACCGGGACCGGGTCGCGGCCCTGCCGTGAGCGCCGCCGGCGAGGCGGTCGGGGCGGTGGGCGGGGCGGTGGGCGGGGCGGTGGGCGGGGCGGTGGGCGGGGCGGTGGGCGGGGCGGTGGGCGGGGCGGTGGGCGGGGCCCGGTTCCGCGGAGGGAACCGGGCCCCGGTGTCGGGCTTCTCAGGCCACCGCCGGAAGGGCTGGTTCCGCGCTCGCCGGGAGCCGGATGCCGAAGTCGCGCAGGACGGCCGTGGCGGCGCGGCGGGCCGAGTGCAGCGCCCCCTGGACCGTGTTGGAGTCGCGGTGGTCCCCGCACACGTACAGCCCGGCCAGGACCCGGACCGGACGGCGCAGGTCGTACGGCGGCGGCATCGCGGGGACGGCCTCCGGGGCGTGGTGGACTGCCAGCAGCTCCCAGTCCCGGGTGCCGGTCTCGTACAGCCGGGCCAGGCGCGAGGCGACCGTGCGGGCGGGCGGCGGCGGGCCGAGCACGGTGGTGGTGACCAGGCTCCGGCCGGCGGGGGCCCGCACCGGGTCGACCGCGCTCATCACCGCGGTGTGGGCGACGGGCCACCGGGTGTCGGCGTCCAGCAGGAGCGAGCCGTCCCAGGGGAGCGGCGCGGCGGTGGCGTGGTGGATGACGGTGACCTCGTGGAACGCCGGAACCCGCAGCCCCGGCAGCAGTTCCGAGGCCGCCCGCGCCCCGGTGGCCAGGACGGCGGAACGGCAGCTGAAGTCGCCGTGTTCCTCGGTGGTGACCAGGTTGGTCGCCACCGACCGGACCCGGACCCCGGTGCGCACCGTGCCCGGTGGCAGCGCGGCGGCGAGCAGGTCGGGCAGGGCCGCTGCTCCACCCTCGGGCACGGCGAGCCGGCCGCGGGCGAAGGTGCGCAGGGCGAGGTCGGCAACCCGGCTGGAGGTGGTGAGTTCCGGATCGCGGAGCAGCGCGGAGAGCAGGGGCCGCAGGGTCGCGCCGTGGGTCCGGGAGCGCAGGGCGGCCAGCGCCGTGCGCTCGGGGCGGGCCAGTACGCGTTCCACCGGCAGGGCGGCGAGCCGGCCGAGGTAGGCGCTGAGCCGGGCCTGGTCGAAGGATCCGCTGGCCAGCGCGCGGGCCGGGGTCAGGGCCCCGGCCCGCAACTGCCTGCCGTCGGTGTGGACGAGCACCCCCGGCGCGAAGGGCCGCAGGACCAGGCCGGCCAGGCCGGGGGTCCGGTCGAGCTCCGTGTACGAGGTGTTGAGCAACTGCCCGATCCGGTCCAGCCGGAATCCGTCGACGTGCTCGGTGGCCATCCGGCCGCCGGGATCGTCGGCGGCTTCCAGGACGGTGACCGCGACCCCTGCCGCGATCAAGTGGTGCGCCGCCGCGAGTCCTGAGACCCCGGCTCCTACGATGACGACGTCCGCATGCTGTGCGGCGCGGTGTGAGCTGCTGAGCACGTGCCCCTCCCCGAGGTCGGCGCGGCTGTGTGGGAATCCTCCTTCCCCCAACCGGCTCCAGGGGAACCCGAGTTCGGTGGGGTATTGCCGTCGGGCCCGGTCGCACGGCGGTCGCATCCGGGTCACAGACGGTCGCACGGGGCCGGCGGCCGGGGCCGGGAAGGGCCTCGGACGGGGGCCGGGCAGCGCGGGAGCAGGGGCCCGGGCGGTGCCCGCTACCGGCCGAGGGCGGCCCGGATCGCCTCGTCGATCCCGGGGTGCCGGAAGGTGAACCCGGACTCCAGCAGCCGGGAGGGCAGCACCCGCTGACTGCCCAACACGTCCCCGGCGAACTCGCCGAGCACCACGCGCATGGCCGCCGCCGGTACGGGGAACGGCGTCGGCCTGCGCAGTACGCGGCCCATCGCGGCGGTGACCTCACGGTTCGTCAGCGGCTCGGGGGCGGTCAGGTTGACGGGGCCGGACAGCTCCGGGGTGTCGACGGCGTACCGCAGGGCGGCGATCTCGTCGTGCAGGGAGATGAAGGACCAGTACTGGCGGCCGTTGCCGAGCCTGCCGCCGACCCCCGCCCGGAAGATCGGGAACAGCTTGCCCCAGGCCCCGCCCTCGGCGGCGACCACCAGTCCGGTCCGGGCGAACACCGTCCGTACGCCGGCCTCCTGGGCGGGGGCGGCGGCCGCCTCCCACTCGATGCAGACCTCCGGCAGGAAGCCCTGCCCCGCCGGGGCGTGCTCGTCGACGGCGTGCTCGCCGGTGTCGCCGTAGTAGCCGACGGCGGTGCCGCAGACGAAGACGGCGGGCGGCGCGTCCAGCGCGGCGATCGCCCGGGCCATGGCGTCGGTGCCGCGGACCCGGCTGTCCCGGATCTCCCGCTTGTACGCGGCGTTCCACCGGCGGTCGCCGACCCCGGCCCCGGCGAGGTGGACGACGGCCGCGCAGCCGGCGAGCCCGGCGGGGTCGACGTACCCGCGGCGCGGATCCCAGGCCGCCTCGTCGGGAGCGGCGGGCGTGCGGCGCACGAACCGCACCACGTCGTGCCCGTCCGCCCGCAGGGACCGTACGAGGGCATGCCCGATGAGCCCGGTCGACCCGGTGATCGCAATGCGCATGCCCCCATGATGCAACCCCGCCCCACGACAGGGGTGCGGCGCGACGCGGCGCGCTCAGACGGTTCCCAGCCAGGTGCCCACCGCGTACGTGACCGCCATCGCCAGGGCGCCGCCGGTGACGTTGCGCAAGACCGCCCGCGGGGCGGGGGCACCGCCCAGCCGTGCGCTGATCACCCCGCACAGGGTGAGCGCCCCCAGCACCGCCGCCACCGTCACCGGTACCCGCTGCGACGGCCCCGGCAGCACGATCGCCAGCAGCGGCAGCACCGCCCCCACCGTGAAGGCGATCAGGCTGGCGAACGCCGCGTGCCAGGGGTTGGCCAGCTCGTCGGGGTTGATCCCGAGCTCCACCCGGGCGTGCGCCTTCAGCGCGTCGCGCTCCGTCAGCTGCACCGCCGCCTCCCTGGCGAGTTCCCGGTTCAGCCCCCTGGCCTCCAGCAGCTGGGTCAGTTCCTCCAGCTCCGCTTCCGGCTCCTCCGCCAGCTCCCGCCGCTCCGCCTCCAGGGCGGCCCGTTCCGAGTCCCGCTGGGAGCTCACCGAGACGTACTCCCCCGCCGCCATCGACAGCGATCCCGCCAGCAGTCCGGCCACTCCCGCCTCCAGGATCGACGCGCGCGAGGTGGTGGCCCCGGCCACGCCCACCACCAGCCCGGCGGTGGAAATGATCCCGTCGTTCGCGCCGAGCACCCCCGCCCGCAGCCAGTTCAACCGTGTGCTGATCGCCGCGCTCTGCTCCGCCGACCCGTGCGTACCCGTATCCGTCACGGGACCACTGTCGGCGCCCGGCCCCCGCACGGCCACCCGGCAGGCCGGTCCGGGGTGCGCGGCCCCGGCGCGCGTACCAGGGTGGAGGGGTGAGACGCCGACGCGAGGAGCCCGGCTGGCTGCAGGGAAAGCCACCACCACGCTGGGCGCGGCTCGCACCCGCCGTGGCGCTGGTGGGGCTGGTCCTCGCGCAGCGGGCCACCCCGGGTGACATCGAGCTGGGCTTCTTCCTCGCCGGCCTGCCCCCGGTGGCGGCGTTCGCGTACGGGGCCGCCGGGACCGCCGTCTTCGCCGCCCTGGTGCTCTTCCTGCTCGGGGAGCCGTGGATCGGGGTCGCTCACGCCCGGGGCACCGACCTGGCCACGGTGGCCGCGATCGGGCTGCTCAGCGTGGTGATCGCCTGGGTCCGGCGGCGCCGTGACGCCCAGCTGGTCAGCGTACGGACCGTCGCGGAGGCGGCGCAGCTGGCGGTGCTGCCGCCGGTGCCGGACCGGGTCGGTCCGGTGCGCTGCGCCGGGCTGTACCGGGCCGCCCAGCGCGGCACCCTGGTCGGCGGCGACCTGTACGACGTACGGGCCGGGCCGTACGGGGTGCGGGCGCTGGTCGGGGACGTGCAGGGGCACGGCCTGGCGGCCGTCGGCACGGTGGCCGCCTTGCTCGGCGCCTTCCGGGAAGGGGTACTGGACGATCCGGAGCTCGCGGGTGTGGCGGCCCGGCTGGACCGCAGACTGCTGGCCGACACCGCGGCCCCGGCGCGCCCTGCGGCGGACACCACGGGCCCGCCCGGCCCGGCGGACCCGGCCGGCCCCGCGGACCCCGCCGGGCCGGGCGACGGATCGGCCGGGCATCCGGAGCTGTTCGCGACGGCGCTGCTGCTGGAGTTCCCGCCCGGGCTGGGGCTCGTACGGATCGTTTCGTGCGGGCATCCGCCGGCGCTGCTGCTCCGGGCCTCCACCGTGTCGGAGGTGACCGTCGAGCCGGGCCCTCCGCTGGGGCTCGGGCTCGCCGGAGAGGACCTCGCGGTGGTGGCCGACGTACCTCTGCTGCCGGGCGACCGGCTGCTCGCGCACACGGACGGGGTGACCGAGGCCCGGGACGCGGCGGGCGAGTTCTACCCGCTGGCCGCCCGGGTCCCGGTCCTGGCGAAGGATCCGCAGGGGCTGGTCGGGGCGGTGTGGCAGGACCTGGTGAAGTTCACCGACGGCGGCCCGCGCGACGACGTGGCCCTGCTGGTGCTGTCCCTCCCGGACTCCACGGACGGCGCCGGATGACCGGCCGGGTCGGACGCGTCGGGTCCGACCCGGCCGGGCGGTGCGGTGTGGCGCGGTGCCGTGCGGTGAGGTGCCGTGCGGTGAGGTGCTCAGGCTCCGTTGCTGATGATGAAGGCGCGGACCATCTTGCACGTGACATTCGACGGACGGTGGACGCCCGTGCGGACCGCCATCGTGCGGATCTTCCGGTTGGTGGCGCGGCGGGCGTCGTACGTCCCCGAGTCGAGCAGGGATATTGCCAACCGCATCGCCTTCAGACGGCGGTTGTGGCTCTCGTACCACTCGCGGGGCAGGCCCGCCGGAAGCGGCTTCTTCTTGACGGGCCCCATGGTCATGGCAGTGGCCATCTACAGCCTCCCAAACGGTAGTTGGCTTCCTGTCGTTCTCCCTCGATTTTACCGGGGACCACTGACAGAAGCCCCTGGCCAGACATGCTCCGGATAGGCTGGCGGCCATGGAGATCTGGATCAATCCCGCCTGTTCGAAGTGCCGCAGCGCGCTGACCTTGCTGGACGCGGAGGGTGCGCAGTACACGGTGCGCCGGTACCTGGAGGACGTGCCGAGCGAGGGCGAGATCCGCGAGGTCCTGGACCGGCTCGGCCTGGAGCCGTGGGACATCACGCGCACCTCGGACCCGCTCGCGAAGGAGACCGGCGTACGGGACCTGCCGCGCGAGGAGACGGACGAGGCCCGCGGGCTCTGGATAGCCCACCTGGCGGCGCACCCGAAGCTCATCCAGCGCCCGATCATCACAGCGGAGGACGGCACGGCGGTGGTCGCCCGCTCGGAGGAGGCGGTCCGCGAGGCCCTGTCCCGCCGGGGCTGAACCGTCCGACCTGCGCGGACGGCCCGCTGATCGCCCGCCGACGCGCGGGGACGGCCGCCTACGCTCCCCGTATGACGTCCGACGACACCGCCCCCGCGTCCGCCACGGGCACCGATCCGGGCAGCGGCTCCGGCGGGGCCGATCTGCACCTTGAGCTCCCCGCGCACGGTGCCCGGCGGGCCGCCCTGGCCCGGGCCCTGCGGGACGCCGTGCGCAGCGGCCGGCTCGTCGGGGGGACCCGACTGCCGCCGTACCGGGCGCTGGCCGCCGACCTCGGGCTGGCCCGCAACGCCGTCGCCGACGCGTACGCCGAGCTGGTGGCCGAGGGCTGGTTCACCGCCCGGCAGGGCTCCGGCACCCGCGTCGCCGAGGGGGTCGCCGTCGCCACCACCCCGGCGGCGCCGGCCGCGGCCGTCCCGGAGGGGCCGCGGCACGACCTGCTCCAGGGCAAGCCCGACCCCGCCTCCTTCCCGCGGGGCGCCTGGTCCGCGAGTGCCCGGCGGGCCCTGGCCGAGGCTCCCACCGAAGCCTTCGGGCCCGGCGATCCCCGGGGCCGCCCGGAGCTGCGGCGGGCACTGGCCGCGTACCTGTCCCGGGCCCGGGGCGTGCGTACCGACCCGGGGAACATCGTGGTGTGCTCCGGCTTCGCGAACGGCCTGCGGCTCCTCGCGTCGCTACGGCCCCGCGACTGGGCCGTGGAGGAGTACGGACTCCCCTTCCACCACGGCATCCTCGAAGCCGCCGGGGTCCGCCCGCACCCCGTGGCCGTCGACGAGGACGGCGCCCTTACGGACGCGGTCCCGGCCCGGGCGCGCACGCTGTTGCTGACCCCGGCCCACCAGTTCCCGACGGGGGCCCGGCTGCTCCCGGCGCGGCGTGCCGCCGCCGTGGAGTGGGCCCGTACGACGGGCTCCCTGATCGTGGAGGACGACTACGACGGGGAGTTCCGCTACGACCGCAAACCGGTCGGCGCGGTCCAGGGGCTAGCCCCCGGGCACGTCGTCTACGCGGGCTCGCTGAGCAAGTCCCTCTCCCCCGCGGTCCGCCTGGGCTGGCTGGTGCTGCCGGACCACCTGGTCGAGCGGGTCCTCGCGGCGAAGGGCTTGCGGGAATCCTGGGCGAGCGCCCTGGACCAGCTGGCACTGGCCGACTTCATCGAGTGCGGCGCCTACGACCGCCACATCCGCCGCATGCGCCACCGCTACCGCGACCGTCGCGACCAGCTGGTGTCCGCGCTGGCCTCCCGGGCCCCGCAGTTGCGGGTGACGGGCATCTCGGCGGGTCTGCACGCGGTCCTGGAGCTCCCGCCGGGTACGGAGGCCGCGGCGCTGGGGGCGGCCCGGGCGGCGGGCCTGGCCCTGGACGGCCTCTCGGGGTACCGGCACCCCGCCGCGGCGGGGGCGGGAGGGGGCAGGGAGGGGCTGGTGGTGGGGTACGCGGCGCCGCCGGAAGCGGCGTTCGGTCGGGCGGTGGAGGCACTGGCGGCTGCGGTGGGTTCCGTGGCCGCGCCACGGCCGTAGCGCCGGGTGGCCGGGGCGGCGCCCGACCACCGTCGACACCCGTCGCGGGGGCCGCGCGCCCGGGCCCTCATCTCGCCCTCACACCTCGCCCCATATGGTGTAGACCATAGGAAAAGGGATGTACCACACCGAGGGACGGCGATGACCGACACGAAGGACCAGCAGCAACTCCTGCCCCGACTGCCGCCCACGGGGTCGCGCCCCGCCGCGCGCCGGGGTGCCGACTGGATGTTCGGCGGGGTCTACGGGACCGTGCTCGCGTCCGGCCTGCTGGCCGCGCTCGATCGGGCGGGCGGCGAGTACACCCCGTTCTACGACGCCACCTGGGTACTGGTGACCGCCGGTGCGGCCGCCCTCGCGCACGGCTACTCGCACCACATGGCCGGCCACCCGGCCGGATCCGCCGCCCACAGGTGGCGGGCGCTCGTGCGGGCGTTGTGGAACGAGTGGCCGATGATCGTGGCCACCCTTCCCACCGTCCTGCTGCTGGTCTTCGCCGGGCTCGCCCACTGGGACTCCCCCGGGGTGACCGCCGTCGGGCTCGGCCTGAACACCGCGCTGCTGTTCGCCTGGGGGTCCTTCGTGGCGCTCCGCGTCGGCTACCGGCTCGGCCCGGCCCTGCTCATCGGCATGGCGGACGCCACCATCGGTCTCGTGATCATCGTGGCCAACGCCGTCATCAAGTAGCCGGCCGGGCGCCGCGCCCGGGCCATGGGCCGCCCCCGGCCGGGGATCGGCCTCAGGCCGGCAGCTGCTCCTCGGCCTCCGCCAGGATCTGCGTCAGCCGGGCCGCGAACTCCGCGTCGCGCGGGTCCGCCACCCCGGTCCGGGCGGCGGTGACCAGCGCGTCCAGGGCGCGCCCGTACGCCCCGGGCACATCGGTCCAGTTGGGCAGCGAGAACACCCCTTCGGCCCCGCGCAGTTCCAGCCCCACCCCGGCCGCCGCGGCCGGCGCGCCCAGGCTGAGCACGGCGGTGCTGGCGGCGCCCGACGCGTGCCGCAGGACGAGCTGGACCACGTCGGACGGCCCGCGGGCGGCGGTGACGGACGTGACGTCGCCCAGGACCGGGATCAGGACGGACAGGGCGTGCGGGCCGACGTCCCAGAGCCCGCCCTTGTCCTTGCGCCAGGGCGAGGCGGCGTACGCGCTGGGCGCACCGTCGGGCGGGAAGACGGCGCCGAGCCAGTGGGCGCTCGCGGTGAACCAGCCGGAGCGGGCGGCCTGCTCGGCGACCCAGCCGGCGGCGGGCTCGGCGAAGCGGAGGGTGAGGAAGACGACGGAGGCGACGCCGTGCCGGGCGGCGGCGTCGGCCACGGCGCGGGCGTCCCGGGTGGTCGTGGCGACGGGCTTGTCGAGGAGCAGGTGGCGGCCCGCGGCGGCGGCGCGCACGGCGAGCGGAGCCTGTACGTCCGGCGGCAGGGCGAAGGCAACGACGTCACAATCGGCGAACAGCGCGTCGGGGTCTTCGTACACCTTCACGCCGTACGCGTCGGCCAGCTCGGCGGCCGCTTCGGGGCGCCGTCCCCACACTCCGGCGAAGTCGGAGCCGGAGTGCGCGGCGAGGGCTGGGGCATGGGTGCGCTGGGCCCAGGGGCCGGTGCCCAGCAGGCCGACCCGGGGGCGGGCCGGCAGGCGGGAGGAGTCCGTGGGGCCACCGGTCGAAGTCAAATCGTACGAAATGCTCACCTGCTCAGTCTGCCCCACTCGGACGGGCGTGCTGCGACCAACCCGCACAACCCGCTCGACCTGCGGCGTAAACCTCGGTAACACGGGGTTCACACATGGGCAACGGTAGAGAAATCGCGAGCGGGCACGCTGCGGTCCACACCGCAACGACATCGCAGCACCGCGAACGCAGCACCCGCAGAGTCTGCGCCGGAGCGACGCACCGAAGGATGGGGCCCGTGAGCTACAAGGCTGAGTACATCTGGATCGACGGCACCGAGCCGACGGCGAAGCTGCGCTCCAAGACGAAGATCCTGGCCGACGGCGACGCGCTGCCGATCTGGGGCTTCGACGGATCGAGCACCAACCAGGCCGAGGGCCACGCCTCCGACCGCGTGCTCCAGCCGGTGTTCTCCTGCCCGGACCCGATCCGCGGCGGCGACAACCTCCTCGTGCTCTGCGAGGTCATGAACATCGACATGACCCCGCACGAGTCGAACACCCGCGCCCTGCTGCGCCCGATCGCCGAGCAGTTCGCGGACCAGGAGCCGATCTTCGGCATCGAGCAGGAGTACACCTTCTTCGACGGCATCCGGCCGCTCGGCTTCCCGGTGGGCGGCTTCCCCGCCGCGCAGGGCGGCTACTACTGCGGAGTCGGCTCGGACGAGATCTTCGGCCGCGACATCGTCGAGAAGCACCTGGACCACTGCCTCGCGGCGGGCCTGAGCATCTCCGGCATCAACGCCGAGGTCATGCCCGGCCAGTGGGAGTTCCAGGTCGGCCCCGTCGGCCCGCTGGAGGTCTCGGACCAGCTGTGGATCGCGCGCTGGCTGCTGTACCGCACCGCCGAGGACTTCAACGTCTCGGCGACGCTGAACCCGAAGCCGGTGAAGGGCGACTGGAACGGCGCGGGCGCGCACACCAACTTCTCGACGAAGGCGATGCGCGAGGACTACCGCGCCATCATCACCGCGTGCGAGTCGCTGGGCGAGGGCAGCAAGCCCCTGGACCACGTCAAGAACTACGGCGCCGGCATCGACGAGCGCCTGACGGGTCTGCACGAGACCGCCCCGTGGAACGAGTTCAGCTACGGCGTGTCCGACCGCGGCGCCTCGGTCCGCATCCCGTGGCAGGTGGAGAAGGACGGCAAGGGCTACATCGAGGACCGCCGCCCGAACGCCAACGTGGACCCGTACGTGGTGACCCGTCTCATCACGGACACCTGCTGCGCGAGCCTGAAGAAGGAGGGCCTGGTCTAGCACCCGGCCCCCACTGCGCGACGCACGGCGCCCGCCGAGCCCCCGTGGCCCGGCGGGCGCCGCCGCGTTCCTGGCCCGAGCCCGCCCTGCGTCCACACTGTTGACCAGCATGCGATACGGGGCGCCGGTCCGGACGGGCCGACGAGGCATGCCGGGTGACGGTTTGTCCGGGTTACCGGAGGTCCACTGGAGATGTTCTCGCGGAATTTGAGATTCCGCTCCAGCAATTGAGACGGGGCCTGCCCCGCAACCGCCGCATCTGATTCAATGGGCGCATGGCCAGCCACTCGCACACCTCGAACGGTCGCAGCGACCTCGAACCGTTCTGGCCCTCCCGTCAGCACCACGATTTCGACCGGGTGTGTTGCCGCGCGAAGAACGCGCCGGCCCTCTAAAGCCTTCCGGGACCTCCCACCGGACGTCCCCCGCCGAGGCCTTCGGTCTGCGCGGTACGCGTTGACGTACGTACGTCTCCTGCCGACCACTCCGCGTGAAAGAGCTGACCACTCATGTCTCACTCCCGTTCCCTGACCTCTGCCGCTTCCGCCGCGACCGCTGCGAGCGCGCCCCTCTCCTATCCGCCCAGTCCGCGCCACCGGCTGCGCGCCGTGGACCGCAACGAGGTCGCCCGCGTGGTCGACCTCCTGCCGCCCGGCGCCACCTGGCTGCCCGCGCCGCAGCACACCCTGCCCACGCTGCCGGGCCAGCCGCCGATGATCGGCTACCTGGTCCTCGTACCGGCCGGGTCCGCGGACCAGCAGCCGCCGATCGCCTTCGCCCCGCAGTCCGTTCCCGCGCCGGCCGCCTCCCGCGGTGCCGCGGCCACCACGAGCGCTGCGCCCACCACCGGGGACGAACTCGTCCGCATCGACGCGGCGCAGCGCACCGCCGAGGTCGACGGCCGCGTACTCGACCTGACCTACCTGGAGTTCGAGCTGCTGGCCCACCTGGTGGCGCACCCGCACCGGGTGCACAGCAGGGACCAGCTGGTGACCACGGTGTGGGGCTACGGCCACGTCGGCGACGGCCGGACCGTGGACGTCCACGTCGCCCGCCTGCGCCGCAAGCTGGGCGCGGCACACCGCGGCGCGATCCAGACCGTGCGCCGCGTGGGCTACAAGTACGCGCCCTGAGCACGGCACGACGTACGCCGGTGGGCCCGTACTCCGCGAGGGAGTACGGGCCCACCGGGCCGTCGGGGCCGGACCGTCCGGGTCAGGCGGTGCCGGCCGCCCCGGCGCGGCGCGCCGCGACCGCACCCAGCAGCACGTCGACCGCCAGGAACGCGACCAGGCTGATGCCGAGCAGCGGTACGAACCACCCGACCACGGCGGTCACGGCGGCGAGCGGGAGCAGCAGGGTCAGCGGCACCTTGCGCCAGGCTCCGCGCGGCTGGGCCCGGCCGGCCGAGAGGGCGCGGTCCTTGGTGGGTCGGCGCAGCCACCACATCCGGTAGCCCCAGAACACCAGGAACATCACCGCGACGGCGAGCGCGGCGAGCGCGATCTGGTTGGCGAGGCCGAGGGTCTTCCCCATGTGCAGGTCGATGCCGAAGCGGGTCAGCTTGGCGAGGACGGGGTAGTCGGCGAAGCGCAGTTCGTCGATGATCCGGCCGTCGGCGGGGTCGACGGAGACGGAGTCGAGGTGCACCGGCAGCTGCTTGTCCTGCTCCTTGATCACGTAGCCGTTGCCCTTGGCGGGCAGGGTGATGCGGAGCTCTTCGTTGACCCCGGCGGCGCGGGCGGCGGCCACGGCCTTGTCGATGCCGATGTCCGCGGTGGGCGGCGTCGCGGGCATCTCCGTGCCGTCGGGCATGGCGTGCCCGGTGTGCCCGGCGTGCGCGTCGGAGCCGGAGTCCGAACCGGGGGCGAGGGCGGCGGACACGGAGGGGGTGGCGCCGCCGAGCCGGTCCTGGAGCTGCCCGATGTTCTCGCCCGCGTACTTCGACCAGGTCAGGCCGGTGGCGGAGAGGGCGACGAGTCCGGTGACGGCCCAGATGCCGACGGCCCCGTGCCAGGAGAGGGTCTTGCGGCGCCCGGTGGCGGCGCGGTCGGGCACGACCAACAGGGCCTTGCGGGAGCGGCGGCGGCCGATCCACAGGGCGAGGCCGCCGAGTGCGACGACCCACAGCCAGCTCGCGGCGAGTTCGCTGTAGTTCCGGCCGAACTCGCCCAGCTGGAGGCTGGAGTGGAACTCGCTGAGCCAGGCGCGCAGCGGCAGCGCGTCGCCTTCGGTGGTCAGCGTTCCGTTGACGTGACCCGTGTACGGATCCACGAAGACGGTGCGGGTCTGGCCCTCCTCCAGCCCCGGGGCCTCCATGATCACGCGGGTGGTCGCCTCGGCGTCGGGCGCGGGCCACACGCCCACGACCTTGCCCTCGGGGACGGTGCCCCGGGCGGCCGTGACCTGGGCGCTGAGCGGCAGTGCGCTTCCGCGGACCTCGGTGACGGTCAGCTCGTCGGAGTAGATGATCTTCTCGGCCTGCCAGGAGCCGGCGTACAGCAGGCCGGTGGCGGCGGCGAGGAACAGCAGCGGGGCTATCAGGATTCCGGCGTAGAAGTGCATGCGCAGGAGCAGCGGCCGCAGGGCCGCCCAGGTGCCGGACTTGGCGGGTGCGGCGGAACCGGCGGGTGCGGTTGCCGCGGCCGGAATGTCGGTGGTGGCGTCCGGGGTGCGGACGTCCTGGACCTCTTCGAGGGACATGTGTGTCCTAGGTGTTGGCCTGTTGGCGAAGACATGGGTGATCGGGCCCCGGGTCTCGCCCCCTCGCCGATGAGGGAGGTGCGCCGGTCAGGCGCAGGCAGGACGGCCGGGGGCCGTGGCGCGGGTGTCTCGCCGCCCGGGCGGACCGCGGCGCACCAGGGCGTGCGCGGGCACGGCCCCGCGCAGCCTGCGCGGGGGTTCGTACGAGGGCCGCGGCGCGGGCGGCGGCGGTACGGCGGCCACGCGGGCCCGCACCAGTGCGATCGCGCGGGCGATCGGCCGGGCCGCGAGCAGCGCGGCGGCGCCGAGGACGGCGGCCAGGCGGAACACGGCGGCCTCGCCCCGCGCGAGCCAGACGGCGCAGAACAGACCGGCGAGGACGTGCGCGGCGACCATGCCGGGGCCGCCGTGCCCGGCCATGTGGGCCATGTCGGCCATGTCGGCCATCCCGCCCGCCTCAGCCGTGCCGTGCATGTCGGCCATGCCGCCCATGCCCGCCATCCGGTGGTGCCCGGCCATGGGCGCGGACCGGGCGGAGTGGCCCGCGTGCCCGGCCTGGCCGGCGGAGAAGAACAGGTGCAGTACGCCCTGGACGGCGAGCAGTGCCGCGCCGATCCCGACGGGTCCGCGGCGGCGCCCGGCTCCGAGCCACGCGAGCCCGCCGGTCACCCCGAAAGCACCCAGAAGGGCTATCAGGGGAATATCGGTGTCAGACATGTACGAATGCCCCAGAGCGCCCAATGCGGTGCACACCGCCGCGAACATCGCGGCCCGTGTGGCGCGTAGCGGCGCGGGGGTTCCTGGCATGGCTGAAACATGCTCGCACGGGCCCCGGTTCCACCAGCCCGGGGGTCGTATCCGATCATGATCCGATGAAATCACTGCTCTGGCCGCCGCCGACCCTCGGCGTGGTGTATGCGGGCGGGGTCCAGCTCGGCGCGTACGCCCTGGAGCGACTGGGGGCGGCGGAGCGGGACCGGGTGCTGCGGGGCTGCTCGACGAATGTCGACAACCTCGTCGCCGGCCGCTGGGAGACCCTGCTGAGCAGCGCGTTCGTCGTCGAGGAGCCGATGCCGCTGCCGTACGCGCTGCTGCTCGTCGCGGTCCTCGGGTACGCGGAGTACGCGTACGGGGCCTGGTGGACGGCCGCGGCGTTCTTGTTCGGGCACGCCGCGGCGACGCTCCTCGTCCACGGCGGGCTGCGCCGGACCGCCGATCCGGCCACCCGGCGGGCCCTGGACGTGGGGACCAGCTACGGCTTCAACGCCGTGCTCGGTGCGCTGACCTCCGCGCTGCCGCGCGGGCCGGTCCGCACGGCCGCCCGGGTCGGGCTGCTGACGCTCGCCGCAGGGCCCGTGTTGAAGCGGGAGCGGACCTTCACGGACGCCGGGCACCTTGCGGCGCTGGGGATCGGGGTCGGCCTCTCGCTCGCTCTCGATTGCCTATCCGGCCCGAAACATCAGAAAATCGGGTGAATACATCCGATCTGCACCACATCACCGGCACTACCCGCCCCACCGGCACTACCCGTACTACCCGCCCCACCCGCACCGCCCGCGCCGTACGCACACCGCTGGAGCCGCCACGATGACCACCACCACCCCCTCCACCACCGTCGCCAACCTCCGCGACCTCGGCGGCACCCCCCTCTCCGGCGGCCGCACCGTGCGCCCCGGCCTGGTCCTGCGCTCCGGCCAGCTCGACCGGCTCGACGTCGACGCCGACCCGGTCGTGGCCGCGCTGGGCCTGCGCACGGTCATCGACTTCCGCACGGACGCCGAGCGCGGCGCCCACCCGGACCGGATACCGGACGGCGCCCGCCTCCTCGTCCACGACGTCCTCGCCGACAAGCTGCGCTCCGGGAAGATCCCGGCCGCCACGCAGCTCAAGGACCTGCTGTCCGACCCGGCGATGGCGCAGGAGCACCTGGGCGGCGGCAAGGTGCAGGCACTGTTCGCCGACACCTACCGGTCCTTCGTGTCGACCGCTTCCGCGCAGGCCGCGTACCGGACCCTGCTCTCCGAGCTCGCGGACCCGCAGGCGGGCCCGCTGCTGTTCCACTGCACGGCCGGCAAGGACCGTACGGGCTGGGGCGCGACCGTCGTCCTGTCCCTGCTCGGCGCGGACGACGAGACCCTGATGGCCGAGTACCTCTCCGTCAATCCGGCGGTCAAGCAGGCCTTCGCCCGGATGATCGAGGGCTTCACCATGGCCGGCGGCGACCCGGACATCGCGCTGGGCCTGATCGGGGTCTTCCCCGAGTACCTGGAGGCCGCGCTCCACGAGGTGAACACGCGCTACGGCTCGATGGAGAAGTACGTGCGCGAGGGTCTCGGCGTCCCCGACGACACGGTCGAGGCGATGCGCGTCCGCCTGACGGCCTGACCCGACCCCCGGGCCCACCCCGATCCCGGTCCCTCCGGGCCGCCGAAGCCCGCTGAGGCCCGCTGAGGCCCGCTGAGGCCCGCCTGCGACCGGCATTCGACCCGAACGTGTGACCTGGGGGCGGGTGACCATCCGACGATTCGCTCGTTCTGCTGAACGTGACTGCGCCGGATACCGCCACCCGCCCCCCGTCTCCCGTGCCGCCCGACGTCGAGCTGGCCGAGGCCGCCATCGTCGAGCACTACCCGCGGCTGGTGCGGCTCGCCTATCTGGTGCTGCCGCCCGCCCTCGGCCGCAACCGGCGGGTGCTCACCGCGCATTCGCTGGCCCAGCGGGCACTGCCGCGCGGGCGGCGCGGCGCCGGCGCGGATGCCGCCGCCGCGGCCGCCGTGCAGGGCGGGGTTCCGGGCCAGCGCGGGACCGCGTCCGCCGAGTCGGGGTACGCGTACGTCCGACTGCGGGTGCTGCGCGCCGCCCTGGAGGCCGGGATCCCGCTGACCTTCCGGGCGCTGCCCCGGCGGGCACAGTTGCCTCCGCTGCTCCCCCAGGTGTGGGGGCTGCGGCTGTTCCCGCGCTCGGGCGGCGCCGAGGAGCTGGCCCTGGACCAGTGGCTGGCCACGCTGGACGGGCCCGGCCGGGCGGCGTGCGTACTGCGCGCCCTGGAGCGGCTGCCGGAGCCGGAGGTGCTCCGCGTGCTCGACGAGGCGGGTGTGGCGAACCCCGCCGCCGCGGTCGCGGAATCCGGGGATCCGTCGAACGACGCCCTGTTCGCCTCCCCCGAGTTCGATCCCTGCGTGCTCCAGGCGCGGCCCACCGACCTGCTGCGCCGGCGCCGGTTCGCGCGGGCCGCCCTCGCCGCCGGGGCCGCCCTCGCCGTGTGCGGGGCCCTGCTCGCGCTGCCCGGCGGCGGCTGGGGTGCGGACGGGGCCGCGGCCCCGCCGTACGCGCTCAACGCGGCGGCGGAACGGGCCCTGGATCCGGGGAAGCTGGTCCGCATCGCACCCACCGCCTGGCGCACCTCCTCCCGTACCGACTTCTCCACCTGGCCCGCCCGCGGCGACCGCACCGACGACGCCGAACTGCTGCGCCGGGCGCTGGCCGTCTGGGCCCGGCCCGGCTCCACGGTGGTCGCCTCGGCCACACCCGGCACGCCGCCCGGACCGCCGATGGGACCTCCGCAGCTGCTGTTCGCGGGCACCGTCGACCAGGCGGTCGTGGTCCTGCTGTACGACGGCCTGCGCGTGGTCCGGTACGCCGAACCGCGCACCGGGACCTCGGTCGCCGCCCTCGACTTCGCCCGGACCGACGGCGCCTCGGCGGACACCGCGACCGCGCTGGTGCTGAGCCGGGTCGACGGCAACGTCCGCTATCTGACCGCGCCGTGGATCACCGGCGTGGGACTGCGCGACCTGCTCAAGCCCGGTGACGCACCGACGACACTGAAGCCGAGTCGGGACGGGATCACCCCGCCGGTGGCGAGCCCCGCCCCGACGGGCAGTTGCACCGGCTGGAACGCGCTGGCCCTGACCGGCGCCGGCACCACCCGGCTGGTCACCGACCTCGGCGAACTGACCCCGGCCCGGCTGACGTCGGGCGCACCGGGTGCGGAGCGCGATGTGGCGGAGGGTGCGGAGCTCGGCGACTGGTCGCGGATCGCGTGCCTGCTGCCGTCGGTCCGCTCGCACGGCGTCCGCAGCGTCAACGCCTGGACGTACGCGAAGCAGCCGCTGCCCGAGGGCGACGGCACGGCGACCTGGCTGTGCACCCGGGCGGACACCTGGGCGGGCACGGAAGACCGGGTGCAGGCGCAGTTCCTGACCCCGGGCGCCCCGCTGGCGGCGCAGGCGGCGAAGGCGGAGGGCTCGCCGGCCTGCGGGCCGCGGGAGCCGCGGGTGCTGGCGGGCGTGCTGTGGAAGTCGAAGGCGGGCCAGTGGTACGTGCTGGCGGCGGGCAGCGCCCAGTTCGCATCGCTGTCGGTGACGGGCGGCGGAGTGAACGGTTCGGCGAACGGCAACCGGCTGGCGGTGAAGGCGCCGGCGGGCGCGCAGGTGGAGCTGGCGGGCAAACTCACTGACGGTACGAAGGCGGGGGTGCTCCGGTAGCGCCATGACTGGTGGGTGAATCTTCAACCGTCAAGTGCGGCCGGGGAGTTGGCGGGATCCGGACATGACTGCCGCAGTGCACACATGGCATGATCGGGTTCCGGTTACCTCGCGGTAACCCCCCACACCCCTCACGTACCGAAGGTTCACCCACGTGCGCTTGCTCGCCCGACGTCTTCTGCTGCCCGGCCTCACCACACTGGCGCTCACCGCCACCGGCTGCTCCTCGTCACCGCACACCGGCCCCGCCGACGCGGCCGCCCCCGCCACCCTCGCGCCCACGGGCGACGGAACGTCACAGCTGGAGGTGGCCGCGGCACCGCAGGGGACGCCCACACCGGCCGCCGTGGCCCGCGCCGACGGAAAGGGCAAGACCCAGCAGTCCTCGCTGAAGGTCGCCTCGTACGACCAGGCGAGCGGACGGGCCGTCATAGCCAAGGCCCCGCAGGGGCCCGCCCCGTCCTCCTCGTCCTCGTCCTCGTCCTCGTCCTCGCCGAGCAAGAAGCCGGAGCCGAGCAAGAAGCCGGAACCCGGCAAGTCCCCCGACGCCGACAAGCCCGTCGCGGTCGGCGACGTCATCGCCAGCGCGCCGGCGCCCGGCGCCCCCAACGGCCTGCTGGCCAAGGTCACCGAGGTCGTCGGAAAGACCGACCGCGGCACCGAGGTCAAGACCGCCTCCACCACGCTGGCCTCCGTCCTGAACGACGACAAGGCCGACGGCAAGGTCCCCGTCGACCCGTCGTCGGTCACCGTCGAGCCCCTGATGAAGGGCGTCACCTTCTCCTGGGCCAAGACCGGGGGCGTGAAGTTCGGCCCCCAGAGCGCCAAGCTGCCCCTCGGCAACCTCCGCCTGGACGTGAACGCCGCCGTCGACACCGCCCCCGACGCCCCCGCCTCGGCCGGCGCCTCGGTCTCCGGTTTCGTCCAGCTCGCCCCGCAGGTGGAGTTCTCGTACGACGGCAGCGGCGGCTCCGGCCCGCGCGGCGCCTTCCTCGGCATGAGCGGCGACTGGTCCTCCCAGTGGAAGCTCCAGGGCCGCGCGGCCGCGAGCACCGGGGCGCCCAAGCGGATCCCCTTCGCCAAGCTGCACAGCGCCCCGGTCATCCAGGTCGGCCCGGTCCCGGTCGTCGTCAACCTCGACCTGACCTGCTACGTCCAGGTGGAGGCCGACGGCCGCGTGACCCTCGACGTCCAGCAGGACGTCAAGGGCGACTTCAAGGTCGGCGGCAGCTACGCACTGGGCAAGGGCTGGACTCCGGTCAGCCAGTCCAACGTCAAGAGCACGCCGGTCACGGCGACCGTCACCGCCTCCGGCAAGGTCAAGGGCGCGCTCGGTGCCGAGGCCTCCGTCGGCCTGTACGGGGCCGTCGGCGTCAGCGCGGACTTCGCCCCCTACCTGCGCGGCGAGGCCGACGCCAAGGCGAGTGCGTCCAGCGACGGCAAGACCTCCCTCAGCGGCTCCTGGGCGCTGTACGGCGGCTTCGACCTGAGCGGGAACCTGCACCTGCAGCTCTCCCTGTTCGGCACGCCGCTCTTCGAGCGCAAGATCCCGCTGGGCACCCTCAACCGCGAGTGGGCGCTCGCGAGCGGCCACGCCGAGCTCTAGCCGCAAGGCCGGGCAACCGGTCCGAGTCCCCCGGGCGCCGTGCGCGCCCGGGGGACTCTTGCGTGAAGTGGTGGACGCAGAGGGGTTTTCCTCCCCCCTACCCCTCAGTACATTGACACCATGTCTAATACGCCGCTCGCGCCCGCCCCCGTGGCGTCGGAACACATAGGGCTCAAGGCGCGGAACGTGTCCTTCGGCTGGGAGGGCACCCCGCTCCACTGGCTGCCCGGCGACCCGTTCGCCACGCACACCATCAACGTGCTGCACCTGCTGCTGCCCGCGGGCGAGCGCTGGTTCGTGCACGTCTACAAACAGGTGCTCCCGTACATCAAGGACGAGCAGCTGCGCGCGGACGTCGTCGGCTTCATCGGCCAAGAGGCCATGCACGCCGCCGCGCACGACGACGTGCTCCCCCACCTCAAGCGCCTGGGCCTGGACCCGACCCCGTACACGGCGCAGGTGGACTGGCTCTTCGAGAAACTGCTCGGTGACCGGACGCTGCCGCCGGGCAAGGCCCGCCACTGGTGGCTCATGGAACGGGTCGCGATGATCGCGGCGATCGAGCACTACACGGCGTTCCTCGGGAACTGGGTCCTCAACGCCGACGAACTGGACCGCCGGGGCGCCGACCCCGTGATGCTCGACCTGCTGCGCTGGCACGGCGCGGAGGAGGTGGAGCACCGCTCGGTGGCCTTCGACCTCTTCATGCACGTGGACGGCGGCTACCGCCGGCGGACCCGGACCTGGGCCACCGCGTTCACGGCACTGGTCTTCCTGTGGCAGCGCGGCGCCCGCTTCTTCATAGAGAACGACCCGGAACTGATCGGCGCCAAGGCCTCCCTCGGCCAGCTCTTCCGCGCGGGCCGGCAGGGCACGCTGCCCTCGACGGGCGCGATGCTCAAGTCGATCCCGACGTACCTCTCCCGTACGTACCACCCGTCGCAGGAGGGCTCGACCGCCCAGGCCGTGGCTTACCTGGCCTCGTCCCCCGGCGCGAACGGCGGTGCCACCGCATGAGCCGCACCCTGAAGGTGGCGGCGCTGGCGGGTGCCGCACTGCTGATCCGCCGCACCCTGCGCGGGCGCATCGCCCGCTCGCCCCTGTGGCCCCTCCCGGCACTGGAGACCCCGATCTCCGGCCACTCCCCGCGCCGTTGGCTGCCGACCCTGATCGTCTCCCGCACGGAGCCCGCGGCCGGCGTCCTGCACCTGGCCCTGGAATCCCCGGACCTCCCGGAGTGGACCCCGGGCGCGCACGTGGACGTACGGCTCCCGTCGGGCCTGATCCGCCAGTACAGCCTCTGCGGGGACCCGGCCGACACGGGCCGCTACACGATCGCGATCCGCCTGATCGAGGACGGCCGCGGCGGCTCCCGCGAGGCACACGCCCTCCTTGCGGAAGGCGCCGAACTGGCGGTCCGGCCGCCGCGCAACCACTTCGAGCTGATCCCGTCCGGGTCCTACGCGTTCGTGGCGGGCGGCATAGGCATCACGCCCGTCCTCCCGATGCTGCGCGCGGCAGCGGCGGCGGGCGCGGACTGGACCCTCCTCTACTGCGGCCGCAGCCGGGCCTCGATGCCGTTCCTCGCCGAACTCTCGGCCCACGGCTCCCGGGTGACCGTCGTCCCGGAGGACGAGGCGGGCCTCCCCGACCTGTCCCCGCTGGCCGCCGCCGCCCCCGGCACCCTGATCTACTGCTGCGGCCCGGAACCCCTGATGGAGGCGGTCCGGGCGGTGGCCCCGGCCCCCTCGGCCGTCCACCTGGAGCGCTTCACCCCCGCTTCCGCGACCGGGCCCTCCCGCCCCTTCACCGTGGAACTCCACCGCACGGGCCGCACGATCGAGGTCGCGGCGGAGGAATCCGCACTCACCGCGGTCCGCCGCGAACTGCCCACCACCCCGTACTCCTGCGAACAGGGCTTCTGCGGCACCTGCCAACACCGCGTCCTCGCGGGCGAGGTGGACCACCGCGACACCCTCCTCACGGACGGGGAACACGAGGACTCGATGCTCCTGTGCGTCTCCCGCGCCAAGGACGACCACCTGGTCCTCGACCTCTGAGCGCTGCCGCGCGCCCAGTAGGGTGTCCGCATGACAAGCGGGACGCGGCGCAGGATGGGTGTCGAGGAGCGGCGGCAGCAGCTGATCGGGGTCGCCCTGGAGCTGTTCAGCCACCGGTCGCCCGACGACGTGTCGATCGACGAGATCGCGGCTGCCGCGGGGATATCGCGGCCGCTCGTCTACCACTACTTCCCGGGCAAGCTGAGCCTGTACGAGGCCGCCCTGCGGCGTGCCGCCGACGAGCTCGCGCAGCGGTTCGTGGAGCCGAAGGAGGGGCCGCTCGGGGCGCGGCTGCTGCGGGTCATGGGCCGGTTCTTCGCGTTCGTCGACGACCACGGGCCCGGCTTCTCGGCGCTGATGCGGGGCGGCCCGGCCGTCGGCAGCAACCGGGCCAACGCCATGATCGACGAGGTCCGGCAGGCCGCGTACCAGCAGATCGTCACGCACATCGGGATCGAGAAGCCGCCGGCGCGCCTCGAACTCGTGGTGCGGTCGTGGGTGTCGCTGGCGGAATCCACCGCGCTGATCTGGCTGGAGGGGCGGCGGATCCCGAGGGCCGAGCTGGAGCTCCAGCTGGTGCACGACTTCGCCGCGCTGGCCGCCGTGAGCGCCGCGTACGACGCGGAGATGGCCGGGATCCTCGGACGGATCCTCGCCGACGAGCCGGCCGACGGCCCGTTCGGGGAACTGGTCGGGCGGCTCGGGGCGCTCGTCCCGGCGGCGGTGGAACCCGCGGTGCCCTCCCCGCGGTGATCATCCGCGTGATAATACGCGCGTGATCATTGATGACGGGATCTTGTTCCGGCGGGCCGTGGAAAAGGACGCCGCCACCCTCGTGGCCCTGTACGACCAGGCGGCCCGGTGGATGCGCAAGCACGGGATCGACCAGTGGAAGCCCGGGGACAAGGACGCCCCGCACTTCCTGGCGAAGATGCGCGAGGGCGAGGTGTGGCTCGCCGGGGACAGCGACGGCCGGATCATCGGCGCGTACGAGCTGTGGTGGTCCGACGAGGAGGCCTGGGGCGTGCAACCGCCGGTCGCCGGCTACGTGCACCGGCTGATGGTGGAACGCGAAACCGCGCCCGCGGGAGCCGGACGCCGGCTGCTCGAACATGCCGAGCGCCGGATAGCCGGGGCAGGATTGCCGCGGGCGCGGCTGGACTGCGTCTCCACCAACCCCCGGCTGCTCGCGTACTACCGGGGTGCGGGCTACCGGGTGGTCGGGGAGTTCCCCCACAAGGAGGGCAAGGACGGCCGTGTGTACGGGGTGATCCTGCTGGAGAAGCGGCTGGATCAGCTCAGCGTCGTGTGAAGACCGCGACCGTGCGGGCCGGGGTGGTGAACTCTCCCGTCCGTGCGTCGTAGGTGGCCTGCTTGACCGCGGGGTCGGTGCCGGCCGCCTGGACCGGGTGCAGGGCGTAGCCCGTGCCCGCGAGGGCCGGGATGCGCTGGGGCTGGGCGGCGGGAGTGGCGTTGAAGACCACCACCAGGTCGCCGAGCGTCATGGTGATCACGCCCGGGGTCTCGTCCTTGCCGGAGAGCGGGAAGGCCAGCGCGGCCTGGACCGCCTGCGGTGTGGTGAGGGCGAAGGCCCGTTCCGTCGTACGGATCCGCAGCAGGTCGCGGTAGGCCGCCGAGGCTCCGGTGATGTCGGCGCAGCCGGGCGCCGGGCGGCCGCTCAGCAGGGGCTTCGCGTACGGCCACTTGGAGCCGTTGTCGGCGGCGGGCGGCAGGCCCCGGCCGAAGCCGTTGCCGTCGCGGCAGTCCCAGTGGATGGCGTTGAACCAGTCGCCGCTGTCGTACGAGTTGCGGTCGAGGGACTTGGAGCGGAGCAGGTCCGTGCCCGCCTGGGACAGCGACGGGCCCTGCGAGAGGGTGCCGACGGCCATCGCCAGGACCTGCATCCGGGCCTGGTCGGCGGTGGAGGTGCCCTGCGGGAGCTTGTACGCGAGGGCGTCGGCCAGCGTTTCGTTGTCGTGGGCGTCGGCGTAGGCGAGTGCGTCGCCGGGGGCCGCCGCGTAGCCGGCCGGGGAGCCGTTGTAGTCCACCTCGGAGCCCTTGACGGGCCGGCCGGCGGTGTCCGTGAAGGCGTACGAGGCGAGGTTGCCGGACAGCCCGACCTTGATCAGGTCCTGGTCGTGCAGGAGCCGGGCCCGCTGCTGCTCCGCGGTGCCGTTCGCGGGTGAGGCGTTGGGGGCGGTGAACAGGCCGGAGGCGAAGCCCTGGACGCGCGGGTCCTCGTCGAAGGGGCCGCCGCCGCGGACCGCGTCGCGCGAACGGTCCGAGAAGGTGGCGATGCCGGTGCCGGCCATGTTCTTCTGCGTGGCCTGGACGAAGCGGGCGTCGTCCGCGACCTCGCCGAAGTTCCAGCCCTCCCCGTACAGGATGATCTTCTTGCCGTCGACGCCGTCCTTGGCGACGGTCAGCGCGTCGAGGGCCGCCCGGACGGCCAGGATGTTCGCCTTCGGGTGGTGGCCCATCAGGTCGAAGCGGAAGCCGTCGACCTTGTACTCCTTCGCCCAGGTGACGATCGAGTCGACGACGAGCCGGCCCATCATGGCGTTCTCGGGAGCCGTGTTGGCGCAGCAGGAGGAGTTCGCGACCGAGCCGTCCGCCAGCAGCCGCTGGTAGTAGCCGGGCACGATGCGGTCGAGGACCGACTTGTCGGACTGGCCGGCGGCGACGGTGTGGTTGTAGACCACGTCCATCACCGTGCGCAGGCCGGCCCCGTTCAGCGACTGGACCATCCTGCGGAACTCGACCGTACGGGCCGTGCCGTTCGGGTCGCTCGCGTACGAGCCCTCCGGGACCGTGTAGTGCAGCGGGTCGTAGCCCCAGTTGTACGCGTCCTTCGCGGCCGCGGCGGCCACGCAGGCCTGCTGCTCCGGCGAGTCCGGCGCGTACACCTTGAGGTCACAGGCGGGTTCGGTGCGGTCGGAGGCCTTCTCCGGGATCGTGCCGATGTCGAACGCGGGCAGCAGGTGGACGTAGGAGGTGCCGGACGCGGCCAGAGCGCGCAGGTGCTGCATGCCCGCCGAGCCGGTGTCGGTGAAGGCCAGGTACTGGCCGGGGTGGGCGCTGGTGGGGTCCGCGACCGAGAAGTCGCGGATGTGGAGTTCCTGGATCTGCGCAGAGGTGAAGGGGACGGCCGCGGGCTTGTGCAGGTTGCGCCAGCCGGGCGGGGCCAGCTTCGGGGCGGCCAGGTCGACGGCGAGGCTGTAGGTGGAATCGGTGGTCAGGGCGGTGGAGTACGGGTCGGTGACGAGGTTGCGGACCATCCGGCGGGTGCTCGGGGCCCACACGCTCACGTCGTAGCGGTACGGCTTGCCCGTCCAGCTGCGCTCGCCGCGCACCGACCAGACGCCGGTGGTGTCGTCGCGGTGCATGGCGACGGTGCGGCCGTCGAGTTCGAGGGCGACCTGCCGGGCGGTGGGGGCCCACACGGACAGGGTGGGACGGCCGTCCTTGAAGACCGGGCCGAGGGGGGCCGTGTTCGCGTACAGGTCGTCGAGGACGCCGGCGAGCTGGACGCCGGTCGCGGCGAGGACGGCCCCGTTCGCGGCGCGGGCGCTCGCGACGAGCTGGCCGCGCAGGGCCTCGCGCACGCGGCCCCGGTCACGCGGGTCGACGGTGTACGCGGCGTACCCGGCCAGGTGCGGGAACTTCTGCTTCTGGGCGGCGGTGAGCTCGGACTTGGCGAGGCGCAGCCACTGCGCGCCGTCCGCGTGCAGGGCGCCGTTCTCCGCGGTGACGGTGCCTTCGCGGGAGGCGAGGAGCTGGACGGACGCGGCGGCCGCGGGGGCGTTCCAGGCGAGGGTGTCGCGGTCGATCCAGACGGCCTCGGACTTGGTGAGGTCCAGGGCTGCGGAGGAGCCGGCGGGCTGCGGGAGGAGGTACGGGGCCCGGCCGCCCAGCATCCAGACCTCGTGGCCGGTGGCCTTCAGGTCGAGGGACTGGTCGGTGGGGAGGTCCTTCTCGTCGCCCTTGTGGAGGATGTAGCTGAGGCTGGTCGCGCCTTGCGCGAGCGGGACCTCGTACACGGCGCCGTAGGAGTCGGTGCGGGCGGGCGCCAGCGGCTTGGACCAGTCGGTGGGGGTCGCGGCGCCGGTCCAGACGTGCAGGCCCCAGCCGTCGTAGGCGCCGTCGGCACGCTGGTAGTGCAGGACGGCCTTGGCCTGGTCCTGGGGCGGCTGGGCGGGGCGGTCGGTGGTGGCCGCTTCCTTGCCCTGTTCCAGCCAGACCTCGCCGCTCTTGGTCACGTCGAGGGTGCGGTCGGTGGCGACGTCCTTGTTGCCGTCCTTGTCGATGACGAGGTAGCCGATGGAGGAAGCGCCGGGCTTGAGGCGGACGTAGGCGAAGGCGCCGTACGCGTCGCGGCCGGTGAAGTCGTGTCCGGCGGGCCACGGCGTGGCTTCGCCGTCGGCGAGGTCGCCCCAGGCGTACAGCCGCCAGTTCGTGTAGTCGCCGTCGGGGCGCCGGTAGTGGACGACCGCGTAGTCGCGCTGGGTGGCGGTGGGGACGGGGACGGGCGGGACCTGGCCGGAGACGGACTCGGCGAGGGCGCTCGCGGTGCGGCCGCAAGCGTCGACGACGACGGCCTTGTAGCGCAGGGCCGTGCCGGCCGGGACCGTGACGTTCTGGGTGACCTTGTACGGGGCGTGGTCGGCGGTGCCGAGGACCTGCCACGGGCCGGTGCCGCTCTGGGCGGCGAAGACGACCCGGTTCAGGCCGCCTCCGGTGACGTCGGCGGACAGCTCGACGGTGCCGGTGGCGCCGGGGGCCGGGGCCTTCAGGGTCAGGGCGGGCTTGGTGGCGGGGGCGGCGAGGGGGGCGATGCCCTGGAGGACGACCGAGCCGAGGGCGGGGACGGTGACGGTGAGCTTGCCGGCCGCGGAGGAGCGGATCAGCGCGGTGCCGCCGTACAGGGTGCGGTACTGGGCGCCGGCCGGGGCGTCGAGTTCGACGGTCCGGGCCTCGGCGGCGTTGTTGGCGGCGACCAGGTACTCGGTGCGGCTGCGGGTGTCGGTACGGGCGAAGGCGTAGACGGATCCGTCGGACAGGCGCTCGCTCTGGACGCCGTCCCGCAGGGCCGGGTGGTCCTTGGTCAGCTTCGAGAGAGCGCTGATCTCCTTGTAGAGCGGGTGTCCCGGATCGTAAGCGTCGCTCGCATGCGTGCGCACCGTTCCCAGCTGGTCGTCGTCCAGGTAGTCGGCGACCTTCGTGGCGAACAGCGGCTGCCGGGCGTCCTTGTCGCCGCCCGCGCCCGTGAAGCCCTGCTCGTCACCGGAGTAGATCACCGGGTTGCCCCGGGAGAAGAACATCAACTCGTTGGCGAGCCGGTAGCGGTCCAGCAGCTCCTGCTCCCCCGCCCCCGGCCGGTCCTGCTTCAGGAAACTCCCGAAGCGGCCCATGTCGTGGTTGCCGAGGAAGGTGACCTGCTCGTACGCGTTCGCCTTGTCCGTGGTGTACCGGTAGTCGTCGGCCAGTACGGAGCCGAGCCGCGGGGCCGCCGCGCCCTGGGAGGCGTACGCGCGGATCGCGTCCTGCAGCGGGAAGTCGAGGGTGGCGTCGAGCCGCCCCTGCGTCACGTACGGGGAGGTGACGGCGGTGTCGGCGGAGTAGACCTCGCCGAACATGAAGAAGTTCTTCCGGCCGCGCTGGGCTGCGTACTTGTCGAGGGCGGTGGCCCACTGCGTCCAGAACCCGGTGTTGACGTGCTTGACCGTGTCGATGCGGAAGCCGTCGATCGCGAAGTCCTTGACCCACTTCTCGTAGATCTTCTCCATCCCGCTGACGACCTCGGGGCGTTCGGTCCACAGGTCGTCGAGACCGACGAAGTCACCCTGGTCGGAGGATTCTCCGGCGAAGGTTGAATCGCCCCGGTTGTGGTACATCGTCGGGTCGTTCAGCCACGCCGGAGCCTTCAGCCCCTTCTTCTCCTCGGGCACGAACGGCGTCCGTGGAAAGGAACCGGCGTCGACCCGCGGGAACTTCTTCTTCCCGTCCGCGTAGTCGGAGTCCTCGAAGGGCACTCCATCCTTCGTCAGATAGGGAAAGGCCCCCTTCGACAGGTAGGAGTAGGACTGCTCCCGGTAGTCGACGACATCGGCGGTGTGGTTGGTGATGACGTCGAAAAATACCTTCATCCCCTTCCCGTGCGCCTTGTCGATCAGGCGCTCCAGATCGGCGTTGGTGCCGAAATGCGGGTCGACCTGGGTGAAGTCGGTGATCCAGTACCCGTGGTAGCCGGCGGAGACATCGGCCCCCTTGCCCTGTACCGGCTGGTTCTTGAAGATCGGCGCCATCCAGATGGCCGTCGTCCCGAGCCCCTTGATGTAGTCGAGCCGGTCGGTCAGGCCCTTGAGGTCGCCGCCCTGGTAGAAGCCCTTGTCCGTCGGGTCCAGTCCGGTCTCCAGCCGGGTACCGGTCAGGCCGCCGGTGTCGTTGCGCGGATCACCGTTCGCGAACCGGTCCGGGAGGACGAAGTAGAACTGCTCCCGGGTCAGGTCGTGCCGCGCGGGCTCGGCGGCCAGTTTGGCGTCCGAGGGCGGGGCGGGCGGCGCGGCGGCCGCTGCCGGGAGGGCGGGCAGCAGCGTCACGGCCAAGGTGGCGGCGATCACTCCTGCGGCGGGGCGTATCAAGGCGGGTCTCCTTGTGTACGGGAGGGCCGCCCGGTGGATGGCAGGGTGGGACACCGGGCGGCCCTGGTCTGTGGGGTGTGGTGTTTCAGTTGCGCCAGGTGTCGTTCAGCGCGACCTTGCCGCTCCCCGGGACGGTGGCGGTGCGGTTGGCCCCGCTCTCCCAGGTCACGTTCCCGGCGGCGTCCTTGCGCAGGTACTTGTACGAGAACGCGGTTCCGGCCGGCAGGGACACGTCGAGCTTCCAGACGGGGTAGGCCGCCAGGTCGAGCTTGAGGGCGCTGCCGATGTTCCAGCTGCCGAGCTCGGCGCGGTCCCCGGTGACGTATACGTTCTGCCCGGGGACGGTGGTGGCGTTGACGGCGAAGGCGGCGCCGGCGGAGTTCGCGGGCGTGCCGGTGCAGGTACGGGCGTTCACGTGCAGGGCGAGCGCGGTACCGGCACCGAGCGTGGCGGTGAACTGCCCGGTGGAGTTCACGGTGACCGTACGCCCGCTCTGCACGTCGCAGTAGTCGCCTGCCGCCAAGGACGTCTGGAAGGTCCGGGTCAGGCCCGCCCCTTCGTGATTGATGGCGACGTACGCCTTGTTGCCGCGCCCGAACGCGATCTGGTCGCCGCCGTTGTCCCACCAATCGGTGACGGCCTGACCGCGGGCCGCGTTGCGGAAGCCGACCATGGAGGAGATCTCGCGCCAGGCGTGCTGGCACTTCCACCCGTCGGAGTAACAGGCGTTCACCGTGCCGCCGTTCGGCGGGCCGGCGTCCTTGTCGGTCCACTCGTAGCCGGAGTGCACGTCGGGGGACCCGTACGGCCAGGCCAGCATGAAGACGCTGGCCAGCGTGTAGGCGGAACCGTCCTTGTAGTTGAGGGTGTCGCCGCCGCGCTCGGTGTCGTGGTTGTCGACGAACACCCCGGCCTGCCCGCTCGGCATGTACCCCCAGGCCTCCCCGAAGTTCTTCAGGTAGGCGAGGTTCTCGTTCTGGAAGACCCGCTTGAGGTCCCGTGCGTAGCGGAACTCCTGCACGTCTCCGTTGCCCAGGTACTCGGAGGGCTGGACGGCCTCGCCGGCCCCGTAGATCGCCTCCTGCTTCCAGTACGCCCCCGGATTGCTCAGCCGGGACTTGATGTTGGCGAGGTCGGCGGCGGGCATGTGCTTGGCGGCATCGATCCGGAACCCGTCCACGCCCAGCGACAGCAGGTCGTTCAGGTACCCGGCGATCCGCCCGCGCACGTAGTCCTCGCCCGTGTCCAGATCGGCCAGCTGCACGAGCTCGCAGTTCTGCACGTTGGCCCGGTCCTGGTAATTCGAAATGGTCACGCGGCAGTCGTCCATGTCGGCGCCGGAGTAGATCCCGGGATAGCCGTACTTGGTATAGGACGAACCCCCGGTCCCGACGCCGTCGCCGGCGGCCATGTGATTGATGACGGAGTCCGCGACGACCTTCACTCCGGCCGCGTGACACGTGTCGACCATGGCCTTGAACGCGGCTCGGTCCCCCAGCCGCCCGGCGATCCGATAGCTGACGGGCTGGTAGGAGGTCCACCACTGCGACCCCTGGACGTGCTCCTGGGGCGGCGAGACCTGCACGTACCCGTACCCGGCCGGCCCGAGAGAATCCGTGCAGGCCTTGGCGACGGAGTCGAACCGCCACTCGAAGAGCACGGCGGTGACGTCCTTCCCCCCGGGCGCGGCGGCGACGGCCCGAGGCGCCTGCCCCGCGAGCCCGGCGGCGGCAAGTGCGGTGGCGGCGAAAAGAGTTGCAGCTCTGACGGCTCTGGCAGGCATGTGGGGGGCCTCCTGGCGGACGAGGTGGGGATGGCAGCGACCGTAGGGGTCAGGTATGAGGCCTGCAAGACTTTGCGCAAGAGATTGCAGAATTGTTTCCCCGACGTGTCCTCCCGGCCACCCGGGCCTGCCAGTTGACCCTCTGCCCCGACGGGGCAGACCAGGCCGCGACGCCGACGGGCCGAGTTCGATCGCGTCGCGAGGCGACGGCGAGGTGCGTCGGAAGTTCTCGATCTACGTCCTCGCCCGGCCCGCCTCATCGGGCCGCCAGCCCGAGACCGCCGTCGGACGCCGTGCCGGGCGAAGCGCGTAGCGATCTGTCGCGCCTGGAGGCCGACCGGAGCCGTGCGCGCACCTGCGCGCTGCGCTGCTCCGGCTTGGCCCCGCCCCCGACCCGGGACTGCTGGCGCCGGACCCCTGACGGAGCCGTTCCCCTCCCTGCGCCGCATCCGGGCCGGGCTCGGGGGCGCCGGCAGCCCGGCTCCGGATGACGGAGCCGCCGGCCGGGATCTCTGATGGGTCCGCCCCTGGACGTGAACCTCCCGGCCGTTCCTTCGGGGGTTCCCGACGGTCTTTGGCATTCCGGGACGGGACGGGCGGTCAAGGGTGGCCGAAGGCCGTCGCGAAGCGACGCGAACGAAGAGAGCGCCCTTGACGGGCCGGCACGGCACGGCACGGAAGGACGGTGGACTGCCCGGACGCCCCCGGACACTCCACCGACACCGCTTGCCCGAAGCCGCCCGAGCCCGTCCGAGACGGGCTCGGCTTCCCGAAAGGTCCTGCGCCCCGCACTCCCCCCGGAAGGGCTCGGCTGCCCGGTGCCGGCCCCGCGCTCGCGGCCAAGACCTTCTGCGGTGGGGCGCGACGTCCGAAAACGAGACGGACAGCGGCGGCAACGGAACCCGGTACCCGCAGGGCAGCGCGGCTACGCCGACGGGGCCGCCCGGCGCCGGCCCCGCCCGCCCTGCTCCCCCGGCCGCTCTACTCGCCCGGCCCCTGTCCCGTCGAGCCCCGGACCACCAGTTCCGGTTGGAACACGTATTCCGTGCGCTGGACGGGGGTGCCGCCGACCGCTTCCAGGAGGGCTCCGACCGCGGCGGTCGCCATGGCGCGGACCGGCTGGCGGACCGTCGTCAGCGGCGGGTCCGTGAACGCGATCAGCGGCGAGTCGTCGAAGCCGACCACCGATACGTCCTCGGGTACCCGCAGCCCCCGTTCGCGGGCCGCGCGGATCACGCCGAGTGCCATCGGGTCGCTGCCGCACACGATGCCGGTGCAGCCGCGGTCCAGCAGGGCGCCGCCCGCGGCGTGGCCGCCTTCCACCGTGAACAGCGTGCGCTGGATCAGCCCCTCCTCCTCGGCCCCCGGCAGCGCGGCCTTGAACCCCTGCTCCTTGCGGGCCGACGGTACGTACCGGGTCGGCCCGATGGCCAGGCCGATCCGACGGTGTCCGAGGTCCTCAAGGTGACGGACGGCCATGTCGGCGGCCGCCCGGTCGTCCGGGGAGATGAACGGGGCGTTGACGTGTTCGTTGAACCCGTTGATGAGGACGAAGGGGACACCGCGGGAGGACAGCCGCTGGTAGCGGGAGGGGTCCAGGGTCGAGTCGGAGTGCAGGCCGGACAGGAAGACGATCCCGGTGACCCCCCGTTCCTCCAGCTGCTCGACCAGTTCGTCCTCGGTGGCTCCGCCCGGTGTTTGGGTGCACAGCACCGGGGTGTACCCGTGGCCGGCCAGTGCCTGCTCTATGACCTGTGCGAACGCGGGAAAGATGGGGTTGGTGAGCTCCGGGATGAGGAGTCCCACCAGCCCGTTGCTGCGGCGGCGCAGCCGCACGGGCCGCTCGTAGCCGAGCAGGTCCATGGCGGCCAGCACCTTGTGCCGGGTGCCGGCCGCCACGCCCGCCTTGCCGTTGAGCACACGGCTGACCGTCGCCTCGCTGACCTCGGCCTGCGCGGCGATGTCCGTCAGCCGGAGGGGGGAGGTCACACCTGCCACCACACCGCCGTGTCGGCGGGCAGCGTGCCCGGGTCGGCCAGCTCGGCGCTGGCGAGCAGGACGGCAGTGCCCCGGGCCGGCATCCGTACCGGCTCGCCCGTCGTGTTGACGGTGCAGACGAACTCGCCGCGGCGGAAGGCCAGGACGCCCTCCGGCGCCTCCAGCCACTGCACTGCGTCGCCCGCGCCCAGGTCGGCCCGCTCGCGGCGGATCCGCAGCGCCGCCCGGTACAGCTCCAGGGTGGAGGCGGGGTCGCCGGTCTGGGCGGCCACGCTCAGGCCGGCCCATTCGGCGGGCTGCGGCAGCCAGCTGCCGCCGTCGCCGAAGCCGTACGGGGCCTGGTCGCCGGACCACGGGATCGGTACGCGGCAGCCGTCGCGCAGTCCGTCCTGGCCGTTCTCCTTGAAGAAGGACGGGTCCTGGCGGACCTCGTCGGGCAGGTCGACGACCTCGGGCAGGCCGAGCTCCTCGCCCTGGTAGACGTACGCGGACCCGGGCAGCGCCAGCATCAGCAGCGCGGCGGCCCGCGCCCGGGCCAGGCCCTGCGCCCCGCCCCCGTACCGCGTCACGTGCCGTACGACGTCGTGGTTGGACAGCACCCAGGTCGTCGGGGCGCCGACCGGCCGCATCGCGTCGAGCGATTCGTCGATGGCGCCGCGCAGCGCGGCCGCGTCCCAACCGGTGGTCAGGTAGTGGAAGTTGAAGGCCTGGTGCAGTTCGTCGGAGCGCAGGTAGAGCGCGGTGCGGTCGGCGCTCGGGGTCCAGGCCTCGGCGACGCCGATGCGGTCGCCGGCGTACTCGTCGAGGACGGTCCGCCAGGAGCGGTAGATCTCGTGCACTCCGTCCTGGTCGAAGAAGGGCAGCACCTGGTTGCCGAGCAGCTTGAGCTGTTCGTCGCGGCCGAGGTCGGGCAGGCCGGGGGCCTTGACGAGGCCGTGGGCGACGTCGATGCGGAAGCCGTCGACGCCCAGGTCCAGCCAGAACCGCAGGACCGACCGGAACTCGTCCTGGACGGCAGGGTGCTCCCAGTTGAAGTCGGGCTGCTCGGGAGCGAACAGGTGCAGGTACCACTCGCCGTCGGCCACCCGCGTCCACGCCGGCCCGCCGAAGATCGACTCCCAGTCGTTCGGGGGCTCGGAGCCGTCCGCGCCGCGGCCCGGGCGGAAGTGGAAGCGCTCGCGCAGCGGGGTGCCGGGGCCTTCCCGCAGTGCCTGCTTGAACCATTCGTGCTGGTCGGAGCAGTGGTTGGGGACGAGGTCCACGATGATGCGCAGGTCCAGCCGGTGCGCTTCACGAATGACGGCGTCGGCGTCGTGCAGGGTGCCGAACATGGGGTCGATGGCCCGGTAGTCGGCGACGTCGTAGCCGGCGTCGGCCTGCGGGGAGGCGTAGAAGGGGCTGAGCCAGACGGCGTCGACGCCCAGCTCCTTGAGGTAGGGCAGTCGGCTGCGGATGCCTTCGAGGTCCCCCATGCCGTCCCCGTTGGAGTCGGCGAAGCTGCGCGGATAGACCTGGTAGATCACCGCTTCTCTCCACCAACCGGGCAGGGTGCTGCCGGCCTGAGTGGGGAGCGTTTCGGCGAGGTGCTGGGTCATGTCGTCCTTGAAGAGATCGGGCCGGGGGTGTGTGGGGGCGGGCGCCGGGTGGTCAGCCCGTGGTCGCGAGGGGGTCAGCCCTTGGTCGCGCCCGCCGTCATCCCGGCGACGAGGTGACGCTGGGCGAAGAGGAAGAAGATGGCCGCGGGGATGGCGATGAGGACGGAAGCGGCACTCATCGCACCCCAGTTGGAGGTGTACTGCGTGACGAAGGTCTGCAGGCCTCCGGCGAGGGTGAGGTGCTCGTCCCCGACCATGAAGGCGGAGGCGTAGGCGACTTCGCCCCACGCGGTGATGAAGGAGTAGAAGCCGGTGACGGCGAGGCCGGGCTTGGCCAGCGGGAGGATGAGGCGCCAGAAGGTGCCGAAGGGGTTGAGCCCGTCGACGCGTCCGGATTCGTCGATCTCGATCGGGATCGTGTCGAAGAAGCCCTTCATCATCCAGGCGCAGAACGGCACGGCGATGGTGAGGTACGTGATGATCAGGCCGAGCGGCTGGTTGAGCAGTCCGAGCTGTCCCATGAGGTTGTAGAGCGGGACGATGAGGATGGCCATGGGGAACATCTGCGTGATGAGCAGGGTCCACATCAGCGGCTTCATGCCGGGGAACTTGAACCGGCTGACGGCGTAGCCGGTGGTGGCGGCGATGAACACACCGAGGACGGTGGTGATGCCGGCCACGAGCACGGAGTTGCCGAACCAGCTGAGGAACGAGGTCGACTCCAGCAGGTACCGGTAGTTGTCGAAGGTCGGTTCCTTCACGAAGTCCGTGGAGATCGCGTGCTTCGCGGGCTTGATGGAGGTCAGCAGGACCCACAGCACCGGGAAGACGGCGATCACGGACGCGACGATCAGGGTGGCGTGCAGGCCGGTGGAGGCGAGCGCCGAGCGCTGCCCCCTGACGCGCGGGGTGCGCGAGGTGCCCGGGGCATCCGGGGTATGCGAGGTCGTCATGGTCACCACACCTCTCCCTGCTTGCGCAGCGAGCGCCGGTAGACCAGCGCGAAGATCATGAGTAGGGCGAGGATCAGCACGCCCCAGGTGGCGGAGCCCGCGAAGTCGCGCGGACTGGCCACGAAGGCCTCGCGGAAGGCCTGGGTCACCAGGATCTCGGTGGAGTCGCCCGGTCCGCCCCGCGTCAGCAGGAAGATCACCGGGAACATGTTGAAGGTCCAGATGGTGGAGAGCAGGATCACGGTCATGCTCACCGTGCGCAGTCCGGGCAGGGTGATGTGCCGGAACCGCTGCCAGGCCGTGGCACCGTCCATCTCGGCGGCTTCGTAGAGCTCTGCCGGGATGGACTGCAGTCCGCCGAGCAGGGCCACCATCATGAAGGGGACGCCGAGCCAGACGTTGACGGCGACGACCGAGAACTTCGCCCAGGTCGGGTCGTCGAGCCACGGGACGGCGGAGATGCCGCCGCCGTCGAGGATCTTGTTGAGGATGCCGCTGTCGCGGTTGAAGAGGAACCGCCAGGCGAAGACGGACACGAAGCCGGGGACGGCCCAGGGCAGGATGAGCGCCATCCGGTAGGCGGCGCGGCCCCGGAAGTCCCGGTTGAGCATGTTGGCCAGGGCCAGTCCGAGCGTGAAGGTGATCGACACGCACAGGACGGTCCAGGCGACGGTCCACACCAGCCGCTGCAGGAACACCGGGTCGGCCAGGACGTCCGCGTAGTTGTCGAGGCCGACGAACTTGTACGTGGCCTCGATGTGGTTGGCGCCGATGGTACGGGCGACATTGCGCTCGTTGGCGTCGGTCATCGACAGGTAGACGCCGCGGAAGAGCGGCCAGCCGATGATGACGGCGAGGACGAGCACCACCGGGGCGACCATGGCCCAGGCGTACCAGTGGGTGGCGAGGGCACGCCTCAGTCCGCCCCTGGTCCTGCCGGGGGCCTTGCTGTCAGTCCTGCGGCTCCGGCCGCGGGCGGCGACGGTGTCTTCTCCGTCGCTGCCCGCGGCCTTCACCACCGACTGGCTGGTGTCAGCAGCCATCGTCTTGTTACTTCCAGCCCTTGAGGATCTTGCGGAACTCGACGCCGGCCGCCTTGGCCGCGTCCTCCGGGCTCGACGCCCCGGTGACCGCCTTGGTGTATTCGACCTTCAGCGGCTCGAAGAGGGAGCCGTTCTCCGGGATCCAGGCGCGCTCGACGGCCTTGTCCACGGCCGGCTTGAAGAACTGGACCATCTCGCTGGACTTGACGTCCGGCTGCTCGTACGCGGCGGTCCGGGTCGGGAGCAGGCTGAGGTCCTTGGTGGACTGCACCTGCACGTCCTGCGAGGTCATGTACTCGACGAAGGCGTGCGCGGCGGCGCGGTTCTTGGAGCCGGCGTAGACGGCGAGGTCGTGGCCGCCCTGCGGGGCGCCGGCCTTGACGGAGCCGGCCGGGACGGCGGCGACGCCGAGGTTGGCCTTGTCCTTGAACTGGTCGCCGGCGTAGGTGTCGGCGACGGCCCACGGACCGTTGATCATCATCGCGGCTTCGCCGGTCTTGAAGGCGGTCTGCATGTTGACGTAGCCGTCGGTGGCGTTGGTGATCGCCGCGCCGGAGGAGACCAGGTCACGGGCGGTCTTGAACGCCTTGACGCCGGCGGGGTTGTCGACGGTGACCGTCTTGTTCTTCGCGTCGACCAGGTCGCCGCCCTCGCCGTAGATGAAGGGCAGGAACCAGTACGAGTCGTCGCCGCGCAGGTAGAGGCCGGCCTTGCCGGTCTTCGCCTTGATCGCGGCGGCGGCGGTCTTCAGCTCCTCCAGGGACTTGGGGGGCTGGACGCCGGCGTCCGCGAGCATCTTCTTGTTGTAGAAGAGGCCGAGGGTGTCGATGACCTGCGGGACGGCGTAGGTCTTGCCCTCGAACTTGCCGCTGGCCGCGGCCTGGGGCAGGAACTCGGCGTCGACCTTCTTGGCCGTCTCGGCCGGAACCTCGTCGAGGTAGCCGAGCGAGGCGAAGTCGGCGACCCAGCCGACGTCGGCGCGGATCACGTCAGGGGCTTCGGAACCGCTGCTGAAGGCGTTCTTGACCTTGTTCTGCGCGTCGCCGTACGGGACGTTGACGTACTTGACGGTGACCTTCGGGTGCTTCGCGGTGAACGCCTCGGCGATCTTCTGGAAGCTGGCCTTCTCGGCGTCGTTCGAGGTGTCCCACCACGTGACCGTGCCGGAAAGCTCCCCGCCGGCCTTGGTCTCGCCACTGTCACCCTTGGTGTCACCGCCGCAAGCCGTCGCCGCGAGCGCCAGGGTCGCGACCAGCGCGGTGGCCGCTATGCCACGCCGCATATGAACTCCTTCGATGATCCCGGCCGCGCCCTCGCGGTCCCGAGTTGCAGGGAACGTAACAAGCCTGAAAGCCGACCGAAAGAGCTTGCGGCAATTTTCTGCAAGCGAGGCCGATCGTTACATCCGTGTGTCCTGAAGGTTGCCACTACTTGCTGGTTGTTCGAACTTCCTTCGGGTCGTCAGGCCCGCAACCAGGGGGCATGTACCCGCGTTGGGACCGGTATGACCCATGAGCTGACCGCGTCCCGGCTTGCAAGCGCTTCCAGCAAGGCCACCGCAAGCGGCGGCTGGTGGCGCGATGCCGTCATCTACCAGGTGTACGTCCGCTCCTTCGCGGACAGCGACGGCGACGGCATCGGTGACCTCCGCGGGGTGCGCGCGCGCCTGCCCCATCTGGCCCGGCTCGGGGTCGACGCCGTCTGGCTCACCCCCTTCTACCTCTCCCCGCAGGCCGACGGCGGCTACGACGTCGCCGACTACCGGGCGGTCGACCCGCTCTTCGGGGACCTCTCCGACGCGGACGAGCTCGTCCGGGGCGCCCACGCGCTCGGCCTGCGGGTCATCGTCGACGTCGTGCCCAACCACACCTCCGACCGGCACGCCTGGTTCCGGGAGGCCCTCGCCGCCCCCGCCGGCCACGCCGCCCGGGACCGGTACCACTTCCGCCCCGGCCGAGGAGCCGCCGGCGAGCTGCCGCCCAACGACTGGGAGTCCGTCTTCGGCGGCCCCGCCTGGACCCGGACCCCGGACGGTGCGTGGTACCTACACCTGTTCGCGCCCGCGCAGCCCGACCTGAACTGGGAGCACCCCGAGATCGCGGAGGAGTTCGCCTCCGTCCTGCGCTTCTGGCTCGACCTGGGCGTCGACGGGTTCCGCGTCGACGTCGCCCACGGCATGGTCAAGGCCCCCGGCATGCCCGACATCGGCCGCGGCGCCCAGGCCACCTTGATCGGCACCGAACCGCTCCCCTTCTTCGACCAGGACGGCGTGCACGAGATCCACCGCTCCTGGCGGCGGCTGCTCGACTCCTACGAGGGCCCGCGCATCGGCGTCGCGGAGGCGTGGGCGCCGACCTCCGAGCGGCTCGCCCTGTACGTCCGGCCCGACGAGCTGCACCAGGCCTTCAATTTCCGCTTCCTGAACTGTCCCTGGGACACCCGCGCGATGCGGACCGTCATCAACGAGTCCCTGGCCGCCACCGCCTCCGTCGGCGCCCCGACGACCTGGGTGCTGTCCAACCACGACGTCGTACGGCACGTGACGCGGTACGGGGGCGGGGCGCAGGGCCTGGCCCGGGCGCGGGCCGCCGCGCTGCTGATGCTGGCGCTGCCCGGGTCCGCGTACGTCTACCAGGGCGAGGAGCTCGGCCTGCCCGAGGTCGTCGACCTGCCCGACGAGGTCCGCCAGGACCCCGCCTTCGTCCGCTCCGCCGGGCAGGACGGACTGCGCGACGGCTGCCGGATCCCGCTGCCCTGGTCCGGCGAGGAGCCCCCGTACGGTTTCGGGCCGGCCGGCAGCTGGCTCCCGCAACCCGCCGACTGGGCTCCGCTCAGCGTCGCCGCCCAGACCGGCGACCCGCATTCCACCCTGGAGCTGTACCGGGCCGCGCTGGAGCTGCGCCGCGCGCTACCCGGCCTGGGCTCCCCCGATGCCGGCCCGCTGACCTGGCTGCCCGCGCCCGACGGCGTCCTGCTGTTCACCCGGCCCGGCTTCGCCTGCACCCTCAACAGCCGCTCCGATCCCCTCGAACTTCCCTCACCGGGGCGGCCCGTACTTTCCAGCGCGCCGGTGGAGACGGACGGCCGGACCGTGCTGCTTCCCTCGGATTCGTGCACGTGGTGGGCGTTGTGAGGGGGGAGCCGGTACAGTCCAATCCCGTGACCGCACGGCTAGCCGACATCGCAGCCCAGGCGGGGGTCAGCGAAGCCACAGTCAGCCGCGTGCTCAACGGCAAGCCCGGTGTGGCCGCAGGCACCCGAGAGTCCGTGCTGGCCGCGTTGGACGTCCTCGGCTACGAGCGTCCCGTCAAGCTGCGCCAGCGCAGCGCCGGCCTCGTCGGCCTGATAACCCCGGAACTGGACAACCCCATCTTCCCGGCGCTCGCCCAGGTCATCGGCCAGGCTCTGACCCGGCAGGGGTACACCCCGGTACTGGCCACGCAGACGCCCGGCGGGTCCACCGAGGACGAGCTCACCGAGATGCTGGTCGACCGCGGGGTCTCCGGCATCATCTTCGTCTCCGGGCTGCACGCCGACACGACCGCCGACATGGGCCGCTACGACCAACTCCGCGGGCAAGGGGTTCCGTACGTCCTGATCAACGGGTTCTCCGACAAGGTGCAGGCCCCCTTCGTCTCCCCCGACGACCGCGCCGCGATGCAGCTCGCCGTGACCCACCTGACCGCGCTCGGGCACACCCGGATCGGGCTCGCGGTGGGCCCCAAGCGCTTCGTGCCCGTCCTGCGCAAGATCGAGGGCTTCCGGCTCGGGATGAAGGAACGGCTCGGCCTGGACGAGGCCGAGGTCGAGGAGCTCATCCAGCACTCGCTGTACACCCTGGAGGGCGGGCAGGCCGCCGCGTCCGCGCTCATCGCCCGCGGCTGCACGGCCGTCGTCTGCGCCAGCGACATGATGGCGCTCGGCGCGATCCGGGCGGCCCGGCAGCAGGGGCTGCGGGTGCCGCAGGACGTCTCGGTCGTCGGCTTCGACGACTCCCCCCTCATAGCGTTCACCGATCCGCCGCTGACCACCATCCGGCAGCCCGTGCAGGCCATGGGGCAGGCGGCCGTCCGCACGCTCCTGGAGGAGATCGGGGGTACGCCGGCCCCCCACAGCGAGTTCGTGTTCCTGCCCGAACTGGTGGTCCGCGGCTCCACCGCCTCCGGCCCGCAGCTGGGGGCACCTCCCGGCCGGAGGCAGGGGCAGTAGGGGAACGTCTCGTCCCCGAGGGTGAGGGGCTGCGCCGTAGACCCTCCGGAGGGATGATCGAAGGCGAGAGTGCATCTGGCAGACTCTTTCCCCATGGGTGAAGCGAGCGTGAAGACACTGGAAACCCGAACGGAAGTCTCGTCACCCCCCGTGACCGAGAGTGAGACCCGTCCGGGAGATCAGCGCGCGCTCCTGCCCCGGCTGCGCGCCCCGCGCCGGCCGCGGATCTGGTTCGAGGTCCTGCTCATCGGGGTCAGCTACTGGACGTACTCGCTCATCCGCAACGCGGTTCCCGAGCAGAAGGCGGTCGCCCTCGCGAACGCCGACTGGCTGTGGGACCTCGAACGCACCCTCGGCATCGCCGTGGAGCAGTCGGTCAACCACGCCGTCAACTCGGTGACGTGGCTCATCGTCGGCATGAACTACTACTACGCCACGCTCCACTTCATCGTGACCATCGGCGTCCTGGTGTGGATCTACCGCTTCCATCCGGGGCGGTACGCGGCCACCCGCATGATCCTCTTCGCCACCACGGGCGTGGCCCTGCTCGGCTACTTCTTCTACCCGCTCGCGCCGCCGAGGCTGATGAACGGGGGGCACTTCGTCGACACCGTGCTGGTCCACCACACCTGGGGCTCCATGGCCTCCGGCAACCTCAAGCACATGTCGAACCAGTACGCCGCCATGCCCTCCATGCACATAGGGTGGTCGCTCTGGTGCGGGCTGACGATCTTCGCGGTCGCCTCCGCCCCCTGGGCCCGGATCCTGGGCCTGCTCTATCCGGCGGCCACGCTCGTGGTGATCGTGGCCACCGCCAACCACTTCTGGCTGGACGCGGCGGGCGGCATGCTCTGCCTCGCGTTCGGTTACACCGTCTCCCGCGCCTGGTACGGCTCGCTCCCCCACCGCCTGCCCCGTCACCCGGAGACCACGGACCCCCACCCGGCGACGGCCGCCCTCCTGAACCGCTTCCGCGCCGGCCGCTGACCCGGGCCGCGGGTCGTCCCGAGGGGCCCGCAGCCGTGATCGACCGACCACCCACCGTGCGCAGCCGGTGCCCCCGCGTGCCCCGTCCGCCCGTTGTCAGCGGGCGTTGCTAGCGTGCGCGTCGCAAGGTGAAACGATCAAGGAGTCGGCGTGCAGGACGTGAAGCGGCACGAGGTCAGCGAGCACCGGACGTCCCAGGCACTGGCGGACGTCACCGGACGGACCTACGACCACTGGCACGGGCTGCGGTACGGGGGGAGGCTGTCCCTGAAGGGGCTCCACGAGACCCGCGACGACCTCCTCGACCACGTCGGCGCGCAGACGCTGACGGACCCCGAGCTGAGCGGAGCCGTCGTACGCCGTGCGCTGCGGACGGCCGCCGAATGCGCGCTCGGGGAACTCTCCCTCGGTTGCTTCCCCGACGGCGACTTCGAGGTGCCCCTCCCGCTGCTCGACGAGGAGCTCAGCAGCATGGACATCTCCTTCGGTGACGCCGTCGACCAGGCGCCCACCGCCCGGACCTGGCTGGACGCGTTCGCGCTGTGCGTGGTCAGCGGGGCGGTGCGGGAGCGGGACCGGGTGATCGGGCTGCTGCTGCGGAATGACTTCGCGCCCGCCCTCCACGACGGCGTGCCCTACTCGCCGCTCGACTCGCACTCCGACCCGGCCGAACTCGCCGAGATGGACGCGCTGTGCCTCTACCTCACCCCGGCGGCCGGGCACCTGCCGCGGGACTGGCCGGACGCGACCCTGTGCGAGCCCGACGCCGCCGAGCGCGCGGAGGCGGCCCGCCGGCTGGACGGCCTCGGTGTGCTCACTCCGGACCAGCGGCTGCTGCGCGTGCTCCTCGACGACGACCAGCCCGCCTTCGAACGCGCCCTGGCCGGGAACCTCGCCGACCACCGCGAGGGCGCCCGCCCCGACGCGGCCCCCCGCACCCTGCTCCCGACCGGCACGATCGCCGTGGCGGCGCTCGCCGTCCAGGTCCACGGCTGGCAGCTCGGCGTCACCTCCGCCTACCTCCCGCAGAGCCTGCTGAACGCCTGACCGTCGCCCCCTCCGGCTAGCGCCGGCCGGAACTTCCTGCCGTACGTGATCCGGCCGCCCGACATCGTGAGCCGGATCGGGGACTCGGCCGGCTCGTCCGGGGCGGTGCCCACGGGGTCCATGGCCCGTCACCCGCTGCTCCCCCTCTCCCCCGGGGGCGAAACGGCCTGAGGAGGCCGTCAGTGGGGACGCGCTGCGTGCGGCCCCCGCCATCTCCGCAGCAGTCCCCGCCGGGCGGAGGGCACGGGCGCCCGTACGGGGCCGTCCGCGCTCGGTCCGATCCGTTCCAGGGCCTCGGTGAGGGTGCGGACGTAGGTCTCGTCGGCCAGGATCCGTCGGCTCTCGAAGGGGTGGCCGAGGCGTTCCCCGGAGGCCAGGATCCTGCGGAGCAGGGGCGCCGCCGCGGCGGCCGGGGCGCCGATCTCCCCGAGGCGGCGCACGGCCTCCCGGGTCGGCAGGGCCGGGTTCCCGGTCCAGTCCGGGTCCACGGCCGCCAGCAGCACCGGCACGGCGGGCTCCGGGTCTCCGGTGATCCGCCAGTGCGCGTGGGCCGCGGCGACCCGGGTCCACCCGCCGGGCGAGTCCATCAGGCCGCGCACGGTGTCCGCGTATTGGGCGGCCAACGGGCCGAGATCCGCGAGGAAGGGCAGGCCGTGGCTCCCGGTCCCGGACCCCACGGCCGCGCCGCACACGTCGAGGGCGAGCGCGGGGTCGCCGGTGACCTTCCAGTGCGCCCAGGCGGCCCGCCGCGGATGGTGGCGGCCCGCGAGCCCGGCGCGACCGGTCGCGAAGTCCGCCAGCCGGTCCGCGGCGACGGCCGCCGCGGGACCGATCCGGCCGAGGACGCGCAGGGCGTCGTAGGCGTACGGCGTCTCCAGGTACCGGACCACCTCGGGCACGGCGGGCGCGGCGGCCGGACCCCAGGAGGCGAGGAGTTCGAGCGTGAAGGTGCTCGCGTGGTACGGCGGCGGCTCCTGCCGCAGGACGGTCCGCATCGTCGGGAGCAGCTCCGCGGCGGGCAGCCCGGCCAGGGTGCGGGCGTGCGCGCGGTCGGACGGGAGGTGGTTCTCCTCCCCGAGGCGCCGCAGGGCGGGCAGCGCCCGGGCGTCGCCCATCCCTGCGAGCGCGAGCGCGAGTTCCTCCACGCTCCCGAGCCGCTTGTCGAGGGCCTCGGCCATCCGATCGGCATGGGCGGAGATGGCGGAGCCGGCCTGGGCCACCGCCTTGTTGGCGTCCCAGCTGTGGCACGTCCCGTCGCAGACGGCCGCGACGACGACTTCCCAGCACTCCGGATCGGGCCGCCGGTAGCGGAACACCGCCTTGACGGCCGAACCCAGTGTTCTCACGCGGTCGCGTAGCTGACGAAGCCGTTCCAGGCGGCCGGGGTGACGGCCAGGCGGGCGTGCTCGGGACGCTTGGAGTCCCGGACGAGGACGGTCCCGGGGATCCGGGCGACCTCGACGCAGTCAGCCCCGTCAGCGGTGCTGTAGCTGCTCTTGGTCCAAGCCACTTCGATGCAGTTGGGTCCGTCGTTGGTGCTGTAGCTGCTCTTGACCCACGTCAGTGCGGAGAGGCCCTCAGCCGACGGCTTGATGCTCATGTCTCCCCCAGTACCTTCTCGATGAACGTCAAAGATTCGCGAGGCGTCAGAGCCTGTGCTCGGATCATGCCATAGCGCATGTCCAGGACCTGGACCTCTTTGGGTTCAGTGATCAAGCGGCTGACCAGCTGAACTTCGTTGTGCCCAACGGTCTTTCCGTCCTTGAGGCGCATGACCGTGAGGGATCCGGCGAGGCCTGCATGCTCCTCGACGGCGGTGGGCATCACCTGGATCTCAACGTTGCGCAACTGGCCGACCTCCAGCAGGTGCTCCAGTTGGCGGCGCAGCACCATCTTGCCCCCGACAGGCCGTCGGAGGACAGCCTCTTCCTGCACGACGGTCAGCAACGGGGCCGGATGTCGTCGGAGGATGTCCTGGCGCGCCACCCTCGCCGCGACCAGACGTTCGGTCTGGTCCTCCGAGTAGGCTGGGCGCCTCACCGCGTAGAGGGCACGGATGTACTCCTCGGTCTGAAGCAAGCCCGGGACCACGCCGTTGTCGTAGGACCCGATCTCCACCGCCTCGGATTCCAACTTGGCCAGATCCCGGACCTTCTTGGGGTAGCGGGCCTTTTCGACGTCCACCTTCATCGCGGCGATCTTTCCGCCAGCACCGAGAACCTCGTCCGCCTTGTCGAGGAACTCCGGACGCGGAATGCGGGTGCCACTCTCGATCTTACGGGTCAGGTCCGCCCCGTAGCCCATCTGTTCAGCGAAAGCGGATCGGTCGATTCCGGCCGCCTCCCGCCACATTTTCAACTGGCGTCCCACCGCCGCGACGACCGCCACGGATTCGTCCTCCGGGTCGAGTGCCCAGCTCGACTCATCGGCGCCCTCTGCGCTCACTGCCACATCCGTTGGCCTGCAACTCCGTTCAGGCTACGCACGGGTGGCCACTCCGAATCACGTGAATCAGGAAATCCGTTTTCACCGGATCGAGGCCTCCACGACCCGGTGGGCCAATATCCGGAACCGCCCGACATCTAAAGACAAACAACCGGGGGAAATGACCTCTCCTAACCTCCCCCCTCCCCCTCTCACTCGGACGGGTGAATCGCCCCAACCCGGCTGGCGCATATGCCAATTCGCCGGGCAGTCTGTCTCTCGACAACCCCATAAACGCGAACGGCCCCCGTACGGGATTGCAGTCCCGCCCGAGGGCCTCGCCGCTGAGGAAGCAGGACCTTCCCGTGGCTGAACAGCAGCTTAGCGCGCCCTCGCGCGCTCCGTACCGCATTCCGAGGCCCGGTGTCATGCACGAGAAAGACCGGCAGCCCGAGCGCTACGTCAAGATCGGCAACCACCTCGCCCAGCACCGCGAGTTGAGCCTGACGGCGATCGGCCTGTCCACGTACATCCAGTCCCTGCCCACCGGCGCCGATGTGTCGATCAAGGCCCTGGCGCAGCGGTTCACCGAGGGCGAGACCCGCATCGCTTCGGCCCTGCGGGAACTGGAAGCCCACGGTTACCTCTCCCGCACCCGGGAGCGGCTGCCTTCGGGACAGATCGTCACCCGTACGGTGTCGTACAACAACCCTCCCGCCAGGCGGCTGAAAGCGGCGGAGCGCCCTGTCCAGCCCCCGGCAACGGCACCCGCGCCGGCCCGGACGGAGGTTCCGGACCCCGACCCGGAACCTGAGCCGGGACCCGGACCCGAACCGGCCCCGGCGGTTCCGGAGATCGAGCTCCAGGCCCGGGAGTTGCTGGCCCGGCTGCGGCTGCGTGATCCCCGGCTGGTGCTGTCCGAGCGCGACACGGTGAGGCTGGCGCCCGCCGCGGCCGCATGGCTGGAGCGCGGGCTGACCCCGAGCGCCGTCGCCACCGTCCTGACCCGCACCTTGCCGATGACCCCGATCCACTCCCCTGCGGGGCTGCTCGCCCACCGCCTGCGGGAGCTGGTCCCGCCCCGGCTGCCGGCCCCACGGGCGGCGCACCCCGTACCGCCCGACCGCGAGATCCATCCCCTCCGTACCTGCGACGGCTGCGACCGCGCCTTCCGCTCCCCCACCCCCGGCCACTGCCGGGGCTGCGCCCCGTCGGCGGACGCCGCTTAGCGCGACATCGTTCCCCGTACGCCGATCCAAACACAGCCGCAGGTCCCCCCTAACGGGCGAACGTAGCGCTGCGTAATCGACTATCACGCTCCGTGCGCACATGATGAGTCGGCACCACTCATCACCCCGCACCGCCGCGCGTCCGGCCCGCCCGGACTGCCGAGCCGTGCGCGCAGATCAGAAGGAGATATCCCATGCCCTCGGCCCAGAACGACAAGGACGCCCAGGCGGAACAGATCAGCGGAATCCTGATCGCAGCGGCACCGCTGAGTTCGCCGCCGCCCGTCCAGGTCCCGGTGCACCAGCGCGACACGGAATGGGAGCTGCCGAACGGCTTCGCCTGGGTCTACTACGGCGAGGGCACCGACTCCGTCCGGAAGCCGGTGATCATGGCTGACGGCTTCAACCTCGGCCGAAGCGATCTGCAGTGGCTCGCCCAGGGCCTGGACGGCGGGGAGTACAAGTTCCTGACCGAACTGCGCAAGCAGGGACGCACCGTGATCCTGGTCGGGTTCGACGAGCGCACCGCGCCGATCCAGGAGAACGCCGAAACCGTGATGGCCGCGATCCAGCGGACCCTCGGGGAGCGCGTCGGTGACGACCGGCTGACCGTCGGCGGCTTCAGCATGGGCGGCCTGATCACCCGCTACGCGCTGGCCAAGCTGGAAATGCGGCGGATGGACCACCAGGTCGGGCTGTACTTCTCCTACGACACCCCGCACCGCGGCGCCGTGATCCCGATCGGACTGCAGGCGTTCGCGCACTTCATCCCGCAGGAAAACGACTTCGCACGGCAGATGAACAGCCCGGCGGCCCGGCAGATGCTGTGGCGCCACTACAACAGCGAGACCGGCAAGAACGAGATCGACCCGCTGCGCACCGAGCTGCTGGCCGAGTTGGACCACATGGGCGGCTGGCCGCGGATCCCGCGCACGATCGCGGTGGCCAACGGCACCGGCGACGGCATGGGCCTCAGCATTCCGCCCGGCGAGATGGCGCTGAAGAGCACCGGCCTGATCGCCTTCCCCGGCACGACCTTCTACGCCCAGGCCTCCGGCAACAACGTCACGGTCGCCGAGCTGAAGCGGCTGTTCCCGCCCGCCTCGAAGCCGGTCACCACCAGCGGCTTCCCCGAGCTGGACGGCGCACCGGGCGGCACCCTCACCTCCTACAAGATCGTGGCGGACGAGCTGGTGGCGAAGGGCGGCAAGGTCGACCTGCGGCACGAGGCCATCTGCTTCGTCCCGACCGTCAGCGCGGTGGCGATCCGCGACATCGACAAGCAGGAGGACCTGTACGCGAAGGTCGCCACCCTCGACCCGAACGAGAGCGAGGTGGACGAGTTCTTCTGGTCCTCGACCACCACCCCGCACACCGCGATCACCCGAGAACTGTGTCAGTGGATCATCAAGCGGCTTCCGTAATGACGCCACGCCGTCACCGCTGGTCCAGCCGATGATCCAGCCGCCCGCCCCGGACCTCTCTGCGCCGGGCGGGCGGCCTCGCGGCGCGCCGGCGTCGGACCGCCGCCGGGGAACCGGACCGCTCAGGCCCCGTAGAACAGGTCGTCCACGACCGCCCGGGCCCGGCGGGTGATGCGGCGGTAGTCGTCGAGCAGCTCGCCGGCCGTGCCCTCCGCGTAGCCGAGGTAGCGGCCGACGGCCGCCAGCTCGCGGGCCTCCGACGGGAAGGTGTCTCCGGCGCGGCCTCGGACCAGCATCACCGCGTTGCGGACCCGGGTGGCGAGCACCCAGGCCTCGTCCAGGATCTGCGCCTCCTCGGTGGCGATCAGCTCGGCGGCGCGGGCGGCGGCCAGGGCCTCGCGGGTCCGGGTGGTGCGCAGGCCGGGCTGCGACCAGGCGTGCCTCATCTGGATCAGCTGGACGGTCCACTCGACGTCGCTGAGGCCGCCGCGGCCCAGTTTGGTGTGGAGCGTGGGGTCGGCGCCGCGCGGGAGGCGCTCGGACTCCATGCGGGCCTTCAGACGGCGGATCTCGCGGACCGCGTCCTCGCCGAGGCCCTCCACCGGGTAGCGCAGCGGGTCGATCAGCTCGATGAACCGCGCGCTGAGGTCTGCGTCGCCCGCGACCGGTTCGGCGCGCAGCAGGGCCTGGCTCTCCCAGGTCAGGGACCAGCGCCGGTAGTAGGCGGCGTACGAGGACAGGGTCCGTACGAGCGGCCCGGAGCGGCCCTCGGGGCGCAGGTCGGCGTCGATGAGCAGCGGCGGGTCGGCGGTGGGGAGTTGGAGCAGCCGGCGCATTTCGGCGATGACCGTCTGGGCGGCCTTGGCGGCTTCCTGTTCGTCGACGCCTTCGCGGGGTTCGTGGACGAACAGGACGTCGGCGTCGGAGCCGTAGCCAAGCTCGTGGCCGCCGAAGCGGCCGACTCCGATGATCGCGAAGCGGGTGGGCAGGGTTTCGCCCCAGTGGTCGCGGACGGCGGCGCGCAGGGCTCCGGCGATGGTGGCGGCAGTGAGGTCGGAGACGGCGCCGCCGACCAGGTCGACGAGGGCTCCGGGGTCCTCCTCGGCCGGACTGTCCTCCGTACCGTACGAGCGGATGATGTCGGCGGCGGCGGTGCGGAACAGCTCGCGGCGGCGGACCCCGCGGGCGGCGGCGACGCCGGCCTCGGAGCTGTCGGCCCGGCCGACGGCGGCGAGCACCTCCTGTCCCAGGGCCTCGGGCGTACGGGGTTGGAGTCCTTCGGGGTCGCCGAGCAGGGCGACGGCTTCGGGGGCGCGCATCAGCAGGTCGGGGGCGAGGCGCCCGGCGGACAGGACGCGGGCCAGGTTCTCGGCGGCGGCGCCCTCGTCACGGAGCAGCCGCAGGTACCAGGGGGTCTTGCCGAGGGCGTCGGAGACCTTGCGGAAGTTCAGCAGGCCGGCGTCCGGGTCGGCGGAGTCGGCGAACCAGCCGAGCATGACCGGGAGCAGGGTGCGCTGGATGGCGGCCTTGCGGGTGACTCCGGAGGCGAGGGCTTCGAGGTGGCGCAGGGCCGAGGCCGGGTCGGCGTAGCCGAGGGCTTCGAGGCGCTGGCCGGCGGCGCGGGGGGAGAGCCGGGTCTCGCCGGGGGCGAGCTGGGCGACGGCGTCGAGCAGCGGCCGGTAGAAGAGCTTCTCGTGCAGGCGCCGGACCACGGAGGCGTGGCGGCGCCAGGCCTTGTTGAGTTCGGCGACGGGTTCGGTGCGCAGGCCGAGGGAGCGGCCGAGGCGGCGCAGGTCGGCCTCGTCCTCGGGGACGAGGTGGGTGCGGCGCAGCCGGTAGAGCTGGATGCGGTGCTCCATGGCGCGCAGGAACCGGTACGCGTCGTTCAGCTGGGCGGCGTCGGCGCGGCCGACGTATCCGCCGGCGGCGAGGGCGTGCAGGGCGTCGAGGGTGGTGCCGGAATGCAGGCCGGCGTCGCTGCGGCCGTGGACGAGCTGGAGCAGCTGGACGGCGAACTCGACGTCGCGCAGGCCGCCGGGGCCGAGTTTGAGCTCGCGGTCGACCTGGGAGGCGGGGATGTTGTCGACGACGCGGCGGCGCATCTTCTGGACGTCGGCGACGAAGTTCTCGCGTTCGGCGGCCTGCCAGACGAGGGGCGTTATGGCATCGATGTACTGGGCGCCGAGGTCCGGGTCGCCGGCGACGGCGCGGGCCTTGAGCAGGGCCTGGAACTCCCAGGTCTTCGCCCAGCGCTGGTAGTAGGCGAGGTGGGAGGCGAGGGTGCGGACGAGGGGGCCGTTGCGGCCCTCGGGGCGCAGGTTCGCGTCGACGGGCCAGATGGTGCCCTCGATGGTGGTCTCGGAGCAGATCCGCATGAGGTGGGAGGCGAGGCGGGTGGCGGCCTGGAGGGCGTTGCCCTCGTCGGCTCCGTTCGCGGCGTCCCCGACGAAGATGACGTCGACGTCGGAGACGTAGTTCAGCTCGTTGCCCCCGCACTTGCCCATGGCGATGACGGCGAGCCGGCAGGCGGCGGCGTCATCGGGTGCGGCGGCGCTCGCGATCCGGAGGGCGGCGCGGAGGGTGGCGGTGGCGAGGTCGGCGAGCTCGGCGGCGGTCTGGGCGACGTCGATGGTGCCGCAGACGTCGCGGGCGGCGATGGACAGCAGGCAGCGGCGGTAGGCGACGCGCAGGGCGACGGGGTCGTGCGCGCCGGCCAGCCCGCGCTCGAACTCGGGCAGCCCGGGGTGCAGATCGGCGGCCTCGTACGTGACGAGGGCGTGCCAGTCGCGGGGATGGCGGGCGAGGTGGTCGGCGAGCGCCTCGGACGCGCCGAGCACGCCGAGGAGGCGGTCGCGCAGCGGCTTGGCGCTGACGAGGGTGTCGAGGAGCACGGGCCGCTCGTCGTCGCTCTGCGCCTCGGCTAGCCGGACCAGGCCGAGGAGGGCGAGATCGGGGTCTGCGGTGGCCCCGAGGGCGTCGAGGAGCACCGGATCGGTGCGTACGGAGTCCAGCGCATCGGAGTCGAGCAGCCGGGCTGCGGCCGAGGGGTCGGTGAACCCGCTGCGCAGCAGCCGGATGAAGGTGCTGCTCCTGCGTCCCGGGACTGTCATCCCGCCGCCTCCCGCGTACGTCGCCGCCACTGCCCAAGGCCCGGGCGTCCTGGGGGGAGCCTAGCCGGAGCAGGCGTTCGACTCACCGGCGTGTCCCGGCACATAACCTGACGCGGATTGTCGGATTATCTGGATACTTATTCCGAACAAGCTCCCGAACGCCCTTCCGGACACGTGCCCTTGCTTCGGGCCGCTACCCGCCCGAGGACCCACATGCCCGACGGACCCCCCGCCCAGGGCCCTTGGCACGCCACCGGCCCGGCCGGCCCGGCGTGGAACGGACCGCACGCGGACCCGGCCGGCCCTGGCGGCCCGTCGGCCCCACCACCGCACCCCGGCCCGGGCCAGGCACAGCCGTGGCCGGGCGAGCCGTCCGCGTACCCGTCACACCCCGGCCCCGGCCCGGCACAGCCCTGGCCAGGGGAACCGTCGGCGTACCCCGGCCCGGACCAGGCACAGCCGTCGCCGGGCATGCCGTCCGCGTACCCGTCACACCCCGGCCCGAGCGCGGCACAGCCCTGGCCAGGGGAACCGTCGGCGTACCCCGGCCCGGACCAGGCACAGCCGTCGCCGGGCATGCCGTCCGCGTACCCGTCACACCCCGGCCCGAGCGCGGCACAGCCCTGGCCAGGGGAACCGTCGGCGTACCCCGGCCCGGACCAGGCACAGCCGTCGCCGGGCATGCCGTCCGCGTACCCGTCACACCCCGGCCCGAGCGCGGCACAGCCCTGGCCGCAGGGCGGACCGGCTGGGAGCCCGGCGGCCGGACCCGGCTGGGAACCGGCGGTCGGACCGGCAGCGGGCCCGACCGCCCCGCCGTACACGGGGGCTTGGGCAGCGGCGGGGCCCGACGCCCCGTCCGCCCCGCCCGGCAGCGGGACTTGGCGGGGCGCGCCCCCGCACGCCCCCGCCCCGGCGGCTCCCGGAGCCCCGCTGCACGACCACCGCGGCGGCATACCCGGCGCCGTTCCGGCCCGGACCCGGAGCGGCCCGCCCCCGCACGCCGTGCCCGGCACCGCCACGGCCGACGCACCCGACCCCCGCCGCGCCGCGCTCCGTACGGGCACCGCCGAGCCCGCGGACACCGCCGACACCGCCGACACCGCCGACACCGCCGGCAGCCGCTCCCGTCGCGCCGCGCTCCGTACGGGCACCGCCGACGCCGACCCGGGGGGCCGTCGGCCGGGGCGCGGGGGCGCGGGCCGGGCGCGGAAACGGGCGCGGGTCGTCAAGGGCGTGGCCTTCTGCGCGGCCGCCGTCGCCTCCTGCATGCTCGTACTGCGCGCCAACGAGGCCCTCGGCGGCATCGGTCACCGCCCGACGGCCGCCCCGGCGGCCCCCGTCGACGCACCCGACCCCGGCCGCGTACTGCAGATCGTCGCCCACCCCGACGACGACCTGTACTTCATGAACCCGGACCTGCGCTATTCCATAGCCTCCGGCCACCCCGTCACCACGGTCTACCTCACCGCCGGCGAGGCGGACGGCATCAACGCCACCGAAGGCAAGCAGGCGTCCACCCCGCCCAACAAGCCCGCCTACGCCGAGGCCCGCCAGAACGGCATCCGCGCCGCCTACGCCAAAATGGCCACCGGCGACCGCGCCAGCGCGTGGAAGCGCACCGTCGTCCCCACCAAGGGCGGCGGCCACGCCGAGGTCGACGTCCTCCTCGCCAAGCCCGAGGTCAACCTCGTGTGGCTGCAGATGCGCGAGGCCGGCACCGTCTACGACAGCGCCCCCGACAGCCTGCACGGCCTGTGGGACGGCAAGGTGGCCCGGCTGGAGTCGGTGCTCGCCTCCGGCACCCCCGCCAAGCAGCGGTTCTCGTACTCGAAGGAACAGGTCGTCCAGACGATCACCGGTGTGTTGGAGCAGTACAAGCCGACCACGGTCCGCGCCCAGGACCCCACCCCCGGCCGGTTCCCCGACACCAAGCGGTACACCGACCACCAGGACCACTTCTACGGCGCCCGGTTCGTACAGGCCGCCCTCGCCGCCTACGCGAAGGACGTCGGCCCCGAGCAGCGCCCGCACTTCGCGGTGCAGAACTACGTCGGCTACTTCAACGGCTCCCTGCCCAGGGCCCTCGATCCGGACGAGGCCAAGGAGAAGCTGGACATCCTGGACACCTACGCCTGGCTCGACAAGCAGAACCACTGCGGCAGCGACGCCGGCTGCGGCGACCTCAAGGTCGCCGACCACCCGGCCGGCAACGGCTGGACCTCGACCGTCAACTACGCCCGCGGCACGAGCACCTCATGGCTGACCTCCGACAAGGAGCACGGCCTGTGGGCCTTCAAGGTGCTCGACGGCCAGGTCGCCGTCTGGCACCGGTCCGGCCCGATCGGGGCGTGGAGCGGTCCGCGGCTGCTGCCCGGCACCGGAATGGACCCGGGCGTGTCCACCGTCACGCTGCCGGACGGGCGAATAGCCGCCTTCGGCACCCGTACGTCCTTCGGCGCGCGCCCCACGGACTACCGGCGCGAGGTCGTGTACGCGGTCCAGAAGGGCCCGGGCGCGCCGGAGTTCGGCGACTGGCAGTCGCTCGGCACGCCCGAGACCGTCGACGAGAACTGGACCTCCGACATCAGCGCCCCCGCCGTCTCGGTCGACGGCACCGGTCAGTTGGCGGCGTACGTCCGCGACGGCGCGGGCGGCCTGCGCGGGCGGGTGCAGGCCGCGAACGGCAGCTGGGGCCCGTGGGTGCAGTACGGCGGCACCGACCTGCACGGCACCCCGGCCACCGCGACCGACGGCGCCGGGCGGCGCATGGTGTTCGCGGCGACCACCAAGTCCGTGCTGGGTTGGGTGCAGCCGAAGCCGGGCGCGCCGCTGGGGCCGGCCACGGCGACGGGGCTGCCGGACACGACGCTGCCGCTCACCGCGGAGGGGCGCGAGGGCGGGGTGCGGTTGTGGTTCCGCAAGCCGGGTTCGGGCAACGTCCGTACCGCCCTGGTGACGGGCGACGGCGGGCTGAAGGCGAACGGGCTGACGGACCTCGGCGGACTCCAGGGCTTCGGCGCGGTGACGGCGAGCGGGCACGTGCTGGCCGGCCGGTCGGCGGGCGGCCGGCTGGGCTCGGACCTCGGGTCGGGGCGGCCGTGGGAGCGGTCGCCGCTGATGTTCGTCGGAGCCCCGTCGGCCACGACGACCGGCAAGGACATGGTCAGCCTGGCGGTGGTGGGGCTCGACGCGCGACTGTACGTGACCTCGTCGGCGGACGACGCGAACGCTCACCTGGCGCCGTGGCTGCCGGTGGGTCCGCGCAACGTCACGCCCCGCTGAGGCACCGGCTGGGGCCAAGTAGCATCCACATCCCGGGCACATGTCACCGGATCAAAAACGTACGGGCACAATCACATCCGGTCGTTTTCGGAAAGCAGGAGTCATCGAGCCCATCGGTGAACCAAGTCACCCGATTTGGCCTCTCACTCAATGCAACGACCGTCCGGAACGACCCCAAGGCGTGACCGATGCCGATTGCCCGTCGCCGCTTCCTGCTCGCAGCCCTCCTTCCCGTACTCACCGTCGGTGCCACCGGCGTGCTCGCGGTCGCGACCGGCCAGCAGACGTCGGCCGAGGCCACGCAGGAGAAGGGCCCGGCCGTCGCACTGCCCGTGAGCACCACGTCCGGATCGATCGTCCAGATCGTCGCCCACCCCGACGACGACCTGTTCTTCATGAACCCGGACCTCAGCCGTTCGCTGACGGCCGGCCTCCAGCTCACCACCGTCTACCTGACCTCCGGCGAGGCCGACGGCCGCAACGAGGCCCACGGGGCCGGCGCCACGGACCCCGAACAGCCCGCCGACCGCGCCCACTACGCGGAGGCCCGGCAGAACGGCATCCGCTCCGCGTACGCCCAGATGGCCACCGGGGACCGCACCAGCGCCTGGAAGCGCACGGTGATACCCACCACGGGCGGCGGGCGGGCGGAGCTCGACGTCCTGATGGCCAGGCCGCAGGTCAACCTGGTCTGGCTGCAGCTGCGCGAGGCCCGCAACCCCACCGCCGAGAACCCGGACAGCCTGCGCGGCCTGTGGAACGGCAAGATACCCGCGCTCGGAGCCCAGCTGACCTCCGGAACCCCGGTCAAGCAGCCGTACGCGTACACCAAGGACCAGCTGGTCCAGTCGATATCCGGGCTGCTCTCGCTGTACAAGCCGACGACGATACGCATGCAGGACCCGACGCCGGGCCGCTACCACGACACCGGCAAGTACACCGACCACCAGGACCACATGTACGGCGCCCGCTTCGTGCAGGCCGCCACCGCCGCGTACGCCGCCCAGGCCGGCGACCGCCCGCGGTTCTCGGTGCAGAACTACCTCGGCTACCACAACGGCGCCCTGCCGCACGCGCTGGACCCGCAGACGGCCGAGACGAAGATCGGCTACCTCAAGACGTACGCCTGGCTCGACCACGAGAACTACTGCGGCAGCCCCTCCGGCTGCGGCGACCGCAAGGTGGCGAGCAGCCCCACCGGCCGCAACTGGGCCCAGTCGCTGCGCTACGCCCGCGCCGACAACACCTCCTGGCTGGCGGCCAGCGGCACCGGCCGGCTGTACGCCTTCGCGGCGCTGGACGGGCAGATGGCCGTCTGGACCCGGCAGAGCGGCCCGGCCGGCTGGACCGGCCCGGCCCTGCTCCCCGGCACCGGCATCGACCCGGGCGCGAACACCACCCGCCTCCCCGACGGCCGCATCGCGGTCCTCGCCACCCGCACGAACCTCGGCCCGGCGCCCGCAGACTACCGGCGCGAGATCGTGTACGCCGTCCAGACCGCGACCGACGGCCCGTTCGGGCCGTGGCAGTCGCTCGGCACCCCCGAAGGACCCGACGAGGACGGCACCTCCGCGATCAGCGCGCCCGTGGCCACCGTGGCCCCGGACGGCCGGCTCACCGTCTACGTCCGCGACTCCCACCGCACCCTGCGCGCCCGCGAGCAGCAGCCGGACGGGGGCTTCGGCCCGTGGCAGCACCTGGGCGGCGAGGACCTGCAGAGCGACCCGGTGACGGCGGTCGACGCCGCCGGGCGGCGGCAGGTGTACGCCGCCACCACCAAGTCGGTCCTGGCCTGGACCCAGCCCGCCCCGGGCGCCCCGCTCCAGGGGCCGTTCCCGACGGGCCTACCGGCCACCACCGTCCCGCTCTCGGCGGCCCCGGAGGGCGCGGGCACCAGGCTGTACTTCCGCCGTCCCGACTCGGGGGTCGTCCGTACCGCCCTGGTCACGGCGGGCTCCGGCAAACCGCAGGTCTCCAGCGTCTCGGAGGCCGGCGGCCGGGCGGGCTACGGCGCGGTCGCCGTCGCGGGCCGCCTCCTGGCGGGCCGCGCGGAGACGGGCACGGTCAGCACGACGGGCCTCGGCGGCCCTCCGGCGTGGACGGAGTCGAAGATGCTCTTCGCGGGCGCCCCGGCCGGTGTCCTCGAACCGGCGGGCGCGACGACGACGGCGGTCCTGGGCCTGGACGCCGAACTCCACACCACCACGACCCCGCCCGCCACCCCGGACCCCACCCAACCGTCCCGCACCACCTGGCACCCCGCGCTCCCCCGGACCTAACCCCGCGCCCCCGACCTGCGGCACGGCCGTCACCAGTCGTGCGCGTGAGCCATCGCGTTCAGAGGAACACGTCGTCTTCACGACCGGGCCAAGCGAGCGTGATCCCCACGCGCTCGCACAGGTCGACCCACCGCGACTCCGACGGCTCGCGCTCCACCCACAGGACAGCACGCACGGAGTCCGCCCTGTCCCTGAGCCTGTCGTGGTAGTCGAGCAGTTGCCCGATGCCCGTGCGCAGCTGACGCGTCTCGTTGGCCGGCGTCAGCGACTTCACCTCGCACACCGTCAACTCGGTGGCGACCGGGCGCCACCCGATATCGAAGTCGGGGTCCGCGAGGCCAGGTGACAACACCTCCAGCCCGCGCGCCTCGGCCGCCTTCGCCAAGTCGTTCTGCAGCTTGCGGTGCGCCTTGAGGTTCCTCCCGACGAGATCGGAATCAGAAGGGCTGAGCTGGGCGGGGGAGGGCTCTACCGATTCGTCCGCCACGCGGTATCCACAGCCGACCGGGACGCTCGCCGGCTGGGTGGTGCTGCCGACCGGCACCAGGTGGAACCGGATGACCTTCCGGAGCGGCCCGCCGCCCGTCTCCGGCGCCTCCCCCCACGAATACGGCTGCTCCGGGTCCACCGCGAACTCGCCGACGTAGCGGACGACGCCGCGCGACCCTTCGAAGAGCCGCAACGCGAGCCCCAGGCTCACGTGGTCCCGGGTGGAGGCGTTCCCCAAACTGTCGAAGGTCTGCGGCCCGGTCTGGCCGTCTCCCGTGTAGTGGAACGTGCCGTCCTCGGCCCACTTGTCGAAGTAGCCGTGCTGGTGGCCCGTCTTCGGATCGCTGAACAGCAGTACGTTGTCCGACTTGGCGCACTTGCTGATGCCGCCCTGGCGGCTACCGCCGTACCGGTCGTGCAGCTCCTTGCGCTTGATGGTCTGGCCGGGGAGCAGGTGCCAGGCAGGGGCGGTGTCCCCGACCTGCCCGCTGGCGAAAGCCTCTTCGAAGGCACTCCACTGCTCCTCCGTCACCCTGTGGGGGTTCGTGGCGAACAGGGAGCGCAGCGGGGACCGCTCTTGAAAGCGCGCGTCCTCCTGGAAACGCTGCCGCGGGACCGCCTGCGTGAGCCACTCGTCCATGACCAGCGGCGCGTACCAACGCGTCCCCGGGTCCTCCTGCCAGTACCCGTCGGGGGCGCTCGCCTGCTGCGTCGGGACGCCGGTGATGCGCCCCCTGCCGACGAGTCCGCCGCGGGGCCCCGTCACCCACATGACGAACTGGTCGCCTGCGACCAACTCCTTGAGGTGCCGCCCGACGCTCCAGGAACTCAGGTCGTGCCCGTCCTGCCGGTACCTGTCGAGCTCGAACATCTCCTGGTTGCACGCCAAAAGCCACGTCGCCATACCCACCCCCGTCGGGTCGAGGAGATCAACCACACGAGGCTACGACAGGGGTACGACAGGACACCCGGGCGCCGGCGGGGGCCGGGACTCCCCGAAGGACACGGCACGGGCATCTCGCCCGAGCGCACCCGAGTCGGCCACGGGCGGATGTGCTGCGAACGTTGAAGCCCGCGAAGGGGATCCGACCGGTACGGCGCAAACGGATGCGCAAGGTCGCCAACAGGGAGGCGGTCCGGCTTGATTCCTGGCGGTCGGTCGAGCGGTGGAGCGGTGGCGCCGGCAGTGGCGCGAGCCGTGGAGCACAGATCGCCAGGCTGGCACGGGAGTTGGAACGCGGACCGCTGGTCCGCGCCGGCAGCAGCCCGTCCGGTGGGCGATCGAACGCGATGCACGGCGGTCGGGGTCCGGCAGAAGGAGACCTGGCCGCCGGCAAGAGCACCGCGGCGGCGCGCAACGGCCGGATCCTCTTCGAGGGCGAATCCTGGCAGTCGACGACGCCGCCGCGGGCGAGGAAGTGGGGAACGCCAGGGCCGCGCAGCCCTTAGATGAAGTTCTTGTCGACCAAGAGGCTCACGACCTCCCGATAGAAGTCAGGGTAATCCATCGGGACGATACCCAAGTGGGTCCTCTCGTTCCTCCTGTCCTTCAGATACTTGATGACATCCGGCAAAATGATCTTTGTGGTCACCTGGGGCCACATGTTGTCCGAGTAGCTCGTGAAGTTCACATACATCTGATCGGCGTTTTGGTTCCGCCAGGCATCGTCGAAATGATTCACGATGGCCTTGATCTTCGCGAAATTGTTAGTGTTCCAGATGTCCTGCGTATTGAAATACTTGCTGCCGGACCAATCGAGTATGCCCCAAGTGTTTTCGAAGTCTGCTGCCACGATGACCTTGCCGCGAACCTGCCCCAAATGGGGCCAGGACGGGTTAGTCCAGACCAGACTCCTGTAGCCCAAGTCGTCCAGGTAGTAGTTGAAGCGGCGCCGGAACTCTACGGGGTCAAGGGCCTGCCCGCCCTCGTTTTCATTCTTCACCCGCATGATGACGGTCTCGCTGCGATACTCTCGCAAGTACCTGCGGCAGTCTTCCAGAACATCCTGAAAACGCTTTTCCTGATACCAGGAGCCGTGGTAGACGCCAAGCTCGTTGCGCGCACCCTGAAGGCCATTCAAGCGAATGTCGAGGAAGCGAATTCCGCGCTGGAGCTGTTCGGTCACACCCCAATTCTGGGTCTGCGCCCACTTCGTTCCATTACTGGGGTCCGTGCAGCATGAATCGTGGGTGCCAGGGATCGTGAGGTGGGGAAGATAGGTATTGTCGGGGAGCCGGGCCATCCACGAGAAATAATAATCAGCTGCATGGGCGCTCGCCGGCAGGCCGAGTGTGGCTGCGGCGGCCATACCACCGGCGCCGACTCCCCATTTCAAGACGTCACGACGGGTGGGGCTCATACTTGTTCTCCACATCATTGCGAGATGTACACGAATAAGGGCGGCGAAGAAGATCCGGAATCCAACCGCGTCGGCTTCGGCCAGCCCGAGGCAGAACGCGCCTCCAGCACGCCCTGCGATCCATCCCTCTTGCTCCCACTCACGGCGATGCTCCTTCTAGGAGTCCGACGGGGCGAGGGAGCGCGGGGCCGGAGCGCGTCGGCCGGCTCTGGTCCCGGGTCCGCGGTGTCCAGCCAACCCGTGGGACGGGGAACGGACCAGGAAGTCGCATCGGCAGAAGTGGAGTTGACATACTTCTGCCGGTAGGTCCGCCGGTTCGGGGGACCGCGCTGACCAGGGGATTTCAGCCATGAGTAGTGGGGGGTTCGCCGCGCGCCTGTACGCCCTGCGGACGGGTGCGAAGCTCAGCCAGGAGGAACTGGCGCAGGCCGCGGGGGTCAGCGTGCGGGCCGTGTCGGACATGGAACGCGGTCGCTCCCGGGGGCCACAGCGCCGCACGGTCCAGGCCCTGGCCACCGCCCTGGGACTGGACGCCACCGGCGCCCGCGATCTGGAAAGTGCCGCCGCCCTGGGCCGCCCCCGCCCCCGCCGCGCAGCCAGGCCCGCCAGCCCGCCGGCAGGCCGAACAGCGACACAGTCCACCCCGCACCACACGCTGGGACTGCCACGCGATCTCGCCGACTTCACCGCACGCGGCCCCGCCCTGGAGCGGCTCCGCACTCTGGCCGAACACCTCGACCCCGCCCACCCACCCGTCGCGGTGGTCTGCGGACAGCCCGGCCTGGGCAAGACCGCCTTCGCCGTACACGCCGCCCATGCCCTCGCCCCCCACTTCCCGCACGGGCAGTACGCCATCGACCTGCGCGGCATGGACCCCCAGCCCACCGCTCCGCGCGACGCACTCGCCCGGCTGCTGCGCGCCCTCGGCGTCGCCGACAGCGCCATCCCCACCACCACCGACGACCGCAGCGGGCTCCTGCGCTCCGTACTGCGCGAGCGCCAAGCACTGCTCCTCCTGGACAACGCCGCCGACGAGGACCAGGTCCGCCCCCTGCTGCCCGGCCGCAGCCCCACGCTCACGCTCATCACCAGCCGCAACACCCTGGCCGGCCTCGAATCGGTCCACCGCCCCGAACTGACCCTGCTGCGCCGTGAGGAAGCGGTCGAACTCCTCACCCGCGTCATCGGCCCCGAGCGGGTCGGCCGGGAGAGCCAGGCCGCCCGCGATCTCGCGGACCTGTGCGGGCACCTCCCCCTGGCCGTCCGCATCGCGGCACAACGCCTCGCCGCCCGCCCTGACGAACACCTCACCAAACTCGTCACCCAGCTCGCCGAAAACACGACGCGCCTGGACACCCTGCAAGCCGGCTCACTGCAAGTCCGGGCCGCCTTCGCCCTGTCCTACCGGCAACTACCCCCGCCAGCCCGCACCCTCTTCCGCCGCGCCTCACTCGCCGCCGGCCCCGACTTCAGCCCCCGGAGCGCCGCCCTCCTGGCCGGCCTGCCCCTGCGCCAGGCAGCCAGGTGCGCGCAGGACCTCACCGACGCCGGACTGCTCCAGCCCCACCCCACCGCCGACCGCTACCGCTTCCACGACCTCCTCCGCCTCTTCGCCGCCGAACAGCTGGCCGAAGAGGACGAGCCCGCGCACATCACGGCCGCCCTGAGCCGGGCCGACCTGTGGACACTGCGCCGGGCGACCGCCGCCGCCCGGTTGTTCGACACCGAACCCCACCCCGACACCAGCCCCGATCCCGACCCGGACCCCGCCACCGCGCCCACCGACCACGATCAGGCCCGGAGCTGGTTGGAGGCCGAGCGCGCCCAATGGCTCGCCGCCCTGGGCCGCGCCCAAGACCGCGGCCTGCACCAGCAGGTCATCGACGCCGCCGAGGCGATGCACTGGTTCTCCGACCGCACCCCGCACTGGGAACTGTGGGCACAGGTCTTCCGGCGGGCCGTCAGCTCTGCCCGCGCCCTGGGCAGCAAACGGGACGAGGCCATCCACCTCAACTACCTGTCCTGGGCCTACAACATGTGCCTCTACGACCACGCCTCCGCCCTGACCACCGCACGGGCCGCCCTGATCGCGGCACGCGAGAGCGGCGACCAGCTCCAGGTCGGCTGGGCCTTGGGCTACGTGGCCGGAGCGCTCCACCGGCTCGGACGCACCGAAGAGTCGATCACCCGACTCCAAGAAGCAGCAGACCACCTCCACAGGCAGACCTGCGCACAAAGCCGCCTGGCCGAACTGACGGTCCTCAACACCCTGGGCCAGCACCTGCGCCACACCGGCCGAGCACAGGAAGCCCTGACCATCCACCGCCGCAGCGAAGCCATCTGCCGCGCCGGCGTCCCCGGAAAGCCACAAGAACTGATCGGCCTCTACCTCGCGGTGACCCGCCAGCACATCGGCAACGACCGCGCAGCCCTGCACCAGTGGAACGAGGCCGAAGACCCCCTGCGCTACGCCCTCACCCACTTCGAGGCCGCACACATGCCCGCCTGGAGCGAACCAGCACGCCTCGACCTCGGCATCGTCCTGCGCCACCTCACCCGGCACCGCGAAGCCCACGAGACCCTGACCACCGCCCACGACGCCCTCGTCCGGCTGAACAACCCCCGCCACATCGAAGCCGCCGACGAACTCCAGCAACTCAACTCCGTGTTCGACGGTCGGCCACGAGGAGACTCGGCTCGCGCCAGGCGATGACCACACGGCGGATCGGGGACCGGAGGATCAGCTGGGAGGGTGACACGCCTCCGGGCCGGCGGTCATGGACCGCCGGCCCGGAGCGTCGTGCACGCCTGCTGTTACAGCACCGGAAGGTTCTTGCGGAGCTCGAAGGCCGTGACCTCGCTCCGGTACTCCTCCCACTCCTGCTTCTTGTTGCGCAGGAAGTCATGCTCCCATCCTCCCACCAGCCAGGCCACGTTCCACCCCTACTCCAACCAGCGTCCGGGTGGCGTTCATTGGTCGTTGTCGGCCACCCTCGGCCGCCCTCCGACGGCCCACAGACGGCCCAGACTTCCTCTGGACCCGGCTGAGTCACCGCTCTGGAGGCCCAGCGCGTCTCACGCGTGTCCGCTGGTCAGGCGACTGTCAGCACATGCGGAATGGTCAGCCACAAGGGCCCCATCTCGTAGATGACTTCACCGTAGCGATCACCCTGGCCCTCGGTGCCCACATCCCCCTGACCAGCCAAAGACGCCGATCTGCAGGTGTCCCTCTTCTTCGCTGCTGTTCCCACTTGCTGCAGCCCCATCAGACACGCTGGGGGCACGCCTATGCCAAGTCGTCTCGCTCCAGGACGAGGCCGACCGGCCCTTCCGCAAGGTCACCAGGCTGTTCCCGTCGACCACCCGATTGCCTCCGCCAACAGGCGCCTCTGGCCGCCTCCGCTTACGGTCCGAGTTGACACCCATGCCAGGAGGAGGACTCGAATGGCCGTCGTACCGTGCAGACACAACGACGGGGGGCTGTGTAACGAACCTGATTCCGTCGGCTCTGCAGGTGCCACCGTGCTCGTGACGCAGGGGAATCTCTCGCTGCTCTCCCAGCCTTTGGTCGATCAGCTTTTCCCGGAAGGAATTCACCTAAAAGAAGACCGATTCGTTACCGAACTTACGATGCCTCAGGACGTGTTCATGGCGGAAGTGTTTCAATCCATCTTCTCTCCCGAGCAGTCAAAACTACAGAGGGATGTGGTGCGAGAAATCGGGGAGGGTGATGGAGTTATCGTGCTCTGCGACTGCGACCATATGTATCTATATAAAATCTGAGGCGTCATGAGTGAACCGCAGCGAATCCCGCCGGACTTCGGCCAGAGGATTGTAATCAATAGCTACATGGAGGGGATTAAAGCCTCCCTTTCTTCCAGTGATTCAGCCTGCGAAAAGATCCTTACAGCAGCGATTTCATTGACGACAGTCTATGGCGCGGTGATTACTCTGGTCGCACCGAAGGACGAATCCGCCAGCTTCTCAACGGCTCTCCCCTTCTGTGGTTTCGCCCTGGCGGCATTGGCTTGCATGTGGGGGCAGTCGTGCGGTATCAAATTCGCAGACGATAAATTGATGAGCAGCGTCGAATCAAACCTCAAGACGGTGATTCGCAAAAAGAGATGGGCCGCGAGGGTGGCGGTGGTGATACTCGCAGCCTCGCTCGCCATTGCCGGGTTCGTACTGAATGACCAGTACGGCAAGAAACCGCAGGATTCGGAGCCAAAATCAGCAAACATTACGCTTTCCATGGAAGCGCATCGGGCCTTGTCTCAAAAATGTGACGGAATTCAGAATCCGGTACGCGGGAACATTAAGGAAGGGAATATCAACTCGACGACAATGACCATTGTAGTCAGCGATTGCCCTAAAGGTCCCCTAGAATTCACCATCCCCGTAACCTCTGCAACGCTGGTGCAGCTTACGAATTCGTGATGTCAACGAACGTTCGACCGGGCTCCGTGCGGCCACCTAGGAATGCATCCGCACGGCCGGCGGTCGGGGTGCAGCGGGGCGGAGAGAGAAGCACAGGCCCGGGCAACGGGCCGCGCGCAGCGCTGTGCGCGGCGGGTGCCTTGATGAGCTAAAGAAGCTCTCACCGCGGAGCCGATTCCAAGACGGATCGGCTTGCAGCGCTCATTGGGCACCTGACCTGTACGGCAGCCCCCGTGGAGGTGCACTTACCCACGCATGGCCCAAACGGTGCCGAATGCTTGGGATCCAGGTCCTCATCCGGCGCTAAGTCAGCCCGGGGGATCCTGGAGTACGGCGCCATTTTCGTGGCCGGGGATGCACTCCGCGAGAGAGTGGCGGATACGTGCTGATTCTTCGCTCACGGCCAGGCTCCCCTCTCCCACGTCCTCCATCAGGATGGCTAGGTTGTTCAAGGCAGCAGCAAGGTCAGGCAGGTGCTTCCCCGGGTCGGCCTCGGCAAGAGCCCGGTAATGGCCAACAGCCTCCTGGACAGCAGCAAGACCCTCCTCCACCCTCCCCACATCCCCCAGCCGAACAGAGAGGGTATTCAAGGCTCCGGCGAGGTGCGACAGATGCGCGCCGGGGTTGACCTGCGCAAGAACGCGGCGGATGCACACTACTTCCTCGATCGCGGCCAGGCTCTCGTCTGTACTCCCCACTTTGCTCAGAGCGATCGAGAGGTTCTTTAAGGCTGTGGCGAGGTCTGGCCCGTATGCGTATGCGCCGTGGGCCGCCTCGGCAAGATCGCGGTAGTAGCTGACGGCTTCCTGGACCGCAGCGAGAGCCTCCTCCACCTGCCCCACCCATCCGAGCCAGATAGAGAGGCTGTTCAGTGACATGGCCAGGCCGGGCAAGTACGCATCGGGGTTGGCCTCGGCAAGAGCCCGGTGGTGACCGACAGCCTCCTCAACCACAGCAAGACCCTCCTCCACCCGCCCCACGTTTCCCAGGTCGATCGAGAGGTTGTTCAAGACCGTGACGAAGTCAGGCAGGTACGTGTCGGGGTTGGCCTCGGCAAGAGCCCGGTAGTAGCCGACAGCCTCCTGAACCGCAGCAAGGGCTTCCTCTGCCCACCCCGCCACTCCCAGCCAAATGGAAAGTTGATTAAGGGCAACGGCGAGGTCAGGCAGGCATGCGGCGGCGTCGGCCTCGGCGAGAGCCCGCTGGCGGTCGGCAACATGTCTGGCGAGGCGGAGTGCCACGTCGACGAGTCGCAGGCTGGAGTCCGGGAGCCCATTCTGGAGTTGCTTGAGACTTTTCAGAGATATAGCAGGGTCGGTGGTGATTTTTTCAAGAGCGGTAATGAGTGGGGTGGGGTGATCGGTTTGCGTGGCGATGGCGATGACATGGCTAGCCAGTTGGTGGTGGCGCCGTACGCACAGGTCTGTCAGGTGTGTGTCGAGGCCCCCGTTGAAGACGGGATGAGCCGCGGCGCGGGTGTAGACGGTCAGGAGCTGGGCGGCTTGCGCGGCGTCGGCGTTCTGGAGGAGGTGGTCGGCGAGGGTGGGGTCAGCCGCCAGAACGCGCCCGATGTGCCGTTCGGCGAGTCGGTCGGGTTGGAGGCTGCCCCATGGCCGGCCGGGTTCGGTGGGTGGATATAGGGCGCCGATCCAGCCCGTGACCGCATCACGGCGGTCGCGAGCCTGGTCGGCCAGTGCGGGGAGCCTGCGCCAGGTCTGGTCCGCTTGTTCGCGGTCTGCCGCACCGGCCAGGTGGCTGGCTGCCAACGCCTTCTCCAGAGTGTCAAGGCTCAGCCCTGGTTCCAGCCCGCGGGTCGTGGCTGTCTGGTGCCAGTAGCGGCCCTCGTGGCCGAGCAGCCGGTCCTCCACCTCGTCGACCCCCTGCCACCGCAAACCGCCCCGGGTCTGGCCGGAAGGGTCGGCGGGGACGGTGTCGAGGAGGTCGGCGAGGGCTGTCATGTGGAGGGTGAGCGCGTTGCCGTAGCCGTCCTGGTCGAGGCGGGGCGCCTGCAAGATAGCAGCTGCGGCGCGCCAGTCGTGTGCGGCAGTGCCAGCGACGTGAGGGATGGCGGTGGCGAAGGCGCTGGCGGCTGAGTGGTAGGCCTGGGGTCGGTCGGCCGGGGCATCCTCCAGCGGGGGCAGGCGCTGGGAGGGGGCGGTGGCCAGGTAGTCCTGTGTGAGGCTGGTGGCGGTCTTCGCGCGGGCCCACCAGTCACCGTCGGTTCGGGCTAGGAGCAGGATCTTGAGCGGTGTGGTCCCGGGGTGTTCAGCGGCGGCCTCGATCAGGGTGCGGAGTTGACCGGTGCGGGTCTCTGCGTAGTCGACGACTACCAACAGCGGCTTAGCTGCGTGCCGGACCTCCCGCAGTTCCGCCGCGGAGGCGTCCGGCCGCGGCAGCAGCACGGCCCACCTGTCGGCCGCCAGGAGGGCGGCGAGGTGGTGGGCGAAGCGAGTCTTGCCCTGGCCGCCAGGCCCGTGCAGCAGCCACGCTCCGAAGCCACCCAACGCACACCATGCCCGCAACTGCTCGAGCAGGGCCTCGCGGCCGTGGAACGGGACGGTCTGACGCCCTGCCTCCAGTAGCGCCGCTGGTGACCGCGGTTGACCTCGGGGCGCGGTGCTCGCGGGATCCGCGAGGTGCTGGAACTCCACCGCCTCCAACCCGCTGACGCCGCCGTGCTCGGCAAGCACGGCACGGAAGGCAGGATCGTGGTGGAGGACGTAGGCGGGCACCACGTTGAGCTGGCCATGGGCGGAGTGTGCACGGTCCGAGGCGACGACGCCTGTCAGCAGGCGGCCGCTGAACATCGCCGCTCCTGACAGGCCTCCCCACGGCGAGGTGTCCAGCGACCACTGCGGTGGGTGCTGGACCAGGTCCATCACATATTGATTGCCGACGAACCCGCTACCCGGGTTCACCCGCCCCTTGAGCTGGGCGGCCTCCGCCCTGGCCGCGGAACGCTGGGCGACGTCCGGTACGCCCCAGGTCTCGCAGTCAGTGCAGGGCTGATCCGTCACCAGTCGGCCCCATCGCACTGCTCCGGCCGGCGCCTGCCACTGAGGGGTGTCGACGCGGATTAGGGCCGCGTCGTCCCTTCCGCCCGGTGTGCCGCACCACACGACCACGCCAGTGAAGACACGGTCGGCGGCGGGGCGGAATACCTCCACCCGCTCACCGGCCCGGGCGACGACGTGTGCAGACGCCAGCACCAGCTGGCCGCCGACCGCGTACCCCGAACCTGGGTGCCCCGGCCGGGTCACCCCCATCAGACGCGCTCGCTCCACCCGTAGCCCCAAGACGTGTAAGCCACCCGCCGCCCTCCGGTCGGAGGCGACCTATCCAGTGATGCTCCGGTCAGTCCGGGATGCGGTCCGAGGCGTCACCTGGGCCCAAGGGGCGCTCAAGCGCACCGCTGACCAGCAGGTCATCACCGCTCTTGGTCTTCGGCGTCAGCGTGAACGACACCCGGTGCGTGCGACCACGGGACGCCCCTGCCTCCGTCTCCGCTCCCACGGCCCAGAGCTTGAACCCGGCTTTCGCCTTCGCGTCCGCGCGCAGCTCGACCTCGAACTCCATCTCCACCGGCCCCACGGCGAACACCAAGTCCGGATGGTTCCCGCCCAGTGCCGCCGCCGCGATCAATTCGTCGCGCACCGCAGCCACCGCGTCCACCAGAGGAATGTCCACTCGACCCCACCCCAATTCGATACACCGTCACATGAATACGGACACCTTACGGACCACCAACCGACGCTCTGGAGGCAATCCGTAAACTGCCTGTTGGAAATGCTCCGGTCTAGCGTGCCGATTCCGCGGTGTCGCCGTAGCCAAGTGCCCGCAGCAGACTCGACGAACGTCCGTCATGGACGAGGTGTGGCTCGTCCGAGCCGGGCACCTCGAAGCGGCCGGCGTGGCGTCGGAGGTCTGACTCGCTGAAGTACATGGTGTTCGGGTTGTCGAACGTCTGCTGGTTGCGTTCCTCGATGCGTCCCCACAGCTCGTCGTGGGTCGCGGGCAAGTACACCAGCGTCAGGGCCGCGCCGGCCTGTTCGCCAAGTAGGCGCCACTCCTGGCGCTCCTCCACGGTCCAGAACCCGTGATCCATGGCCACGTCACGGCAGCCAGCGCGGATCGCGCTTCAGCCGCTATGCCGTCGAGGACCGGGCGTTCCCTGACCCTGCACTCGCCGCGGGGGAAGTCTCGCCCGTAGTGCCCGTGCACCCGCCAGACCCGTTCTTCCGGGCAGAGGCGGAGGAACCCGCGGGTCTCCAAGTCGCGGGCGAGGGTGGTCTTCCCTGAACCGGGGAGGCCGGCCATCAGGACGAGCTTGGCCGGGCCGCTTCGTCCTGCAAGCGTCCGCATGATGCGCGTGATCTCGTTCTTCCCGCCCTGAGGCAGGACGCCGAGACTCTGGGCGGCCAGAAGAGCATCCAGGTGTTCCTCGGCCGCGTGCAAGAGGCCATCATCGCGCAGCGGAGAGGTCATCCGACAGACTCCTCCTTGGCCCAGCGGGAGCCAGGGCCTCCGACGTCGACGCCGTATTCGATCGTCATGCCGTTGGTGTCGACGACACGGACGGTCAGAACGATGACAGCGGCGCGGGCGTCCTCGGGAATTTCGAGTGTCCCGGCATCAGCAGGCGTGGTGATGCGAGCCCACATCGAGCTGAACCGTTGTGCGACCGGCCTGCCAGTGTGACGGGTGATCACGTCGATCGAGGTGCCGCCGCTCAATCGCTTGCCCATGACCAGCTCCGGCAGCTGCTCGGCGAACGACGCCGGGATCCATGAGGTCGAGTGCGAGATAACAGCGTGTGTGTGTTCGTCGCGGTAGACACGGGAGCGCCGTAGTACCGGCTCCCCAGCTGTGATCCCGCGGGCCTCGGCTTCGCTACCGCGCCCGGTACATCGGGCCCGACGGCACCGAGAAGAGCAAGTCGTTCCGGGACCGAGAGAAGCGTCTCGCCGAGCAGTGGCTCGCCAACATCGAGGCGGACATGTCCCGGGGTGCCTACCTCGACCCGGCCGCCGGCCGGACCACCTTCCGCCAGTACGGCGAGAAGTGGATCGCAGCGCAGACCACCGACATGGCCACCCGCACCACCGTGGAGGTACAGCTCCGGCTCCACGCGTTCCCGCACATCGGCACCCGGCCCCTGGGCTCGTTCAAGCCCGAGCACATTCGGGAGTGGCTCGGCGTACTGGAGAACCTCCTCCCCAAGTCCTCCTACCGGCGCGTCATCTTCAACACCGTGTCGGCCGTGCTGACCGCGGCCGTGGAAGACGGGCACCTGCTCAAGAACCCGTGCCGTGCGACTTCAGTCCGCGCTCCCCTGGCCGCGACGCCCCGTGTACGTCCGTGGACCGCGGAGCGCGTCTTCGCCGTGCGGTCCGCGCTCCCCGCGCGGTACCGAGCGATGGCCGATGTCGGCGGCGGCTGCAGGCTGCGGCAGGGCGAGATCTTCGGGCTCGCCGTGGGCGCGGTGAACGGCGGGACAGGGTGGGTCCACGTGGACTGCCAAGTGAAGGTGGTCAATGGGCACCTCGTGTTCTCACCGCCCAAGCGCGGCAAGGAGCGGGACGTACCGCTTCCCGACAGCGTGGCCCATGTGCTCAAGCAGCACAGCGAGGAGTTCCCGCCCGTGGACGTGACGCTCCCCTGGCTCCGGCCGGACGGGCCGCTCGTCACGAAGCGGCTCCTGTTCTCGCTCGCCGGCGGCGGGGCCGTGCGGCGGACCGACTTCAACACCCGCGTGTGGAAGCCCGCCCTCGTCACAGCCGGGGTGCTGGAGGAGCCGAAGCCCGGTGAGCGTCACCAGGCCGCGCGCGAGCACGGGATGCACGCGCTGAGGCACTTCTACGCCTCGGTGCTCCTGGACGCCGGCGAGAACGTCAAGGCGCTCAGCACGTACCTGGGGCGCAGTGACCCCGGCTTCACGCTCCGGACCTACACGCACCTCATGCCGAGCAGCGAGGGGCGGACCCGGAAGGCCGGGGACGGGGTCTACAAGGACTCAGGTTCCGCGTCGGACGGCCCACAGACGGCCCAGGGCTATTTAGACGACTCCGGGCCGACGGTCAGCGACCGTGGGCCCGGGATGCCATACACGCCCCAAAGGGGCTCTGACCTGCCCTTACAGCACTGGAAGGTTCTTGCGGAGCTCGAAGGCCGTGACCTCGCTCCGGTACTCCTCCCACTCCTGCTTCTTGTTGCGCAGGAAGAAATCGAAGACGTGTTCGCCGAGGGTTTCGGCCACCAGTTCGCTGCGTTCCATCAGGGAGATGGCCTCGCCGAGGTTCTGCGGGAGGGGTTCGATGCCCATCGCGCGGCGTTCCGCGTCGGAGAGGGCCCAGACGTCGTCGTCGGCGCCCGCCGGGAGTTCGTAGCCCTCCTCGATGCCCTTGAGGCCGGCGGCCAGCAGGACGGCGTACGTGAGGTACGGGTTGGCGCCGGAGTCGATCGAGCGGACCTCGATGCGGGAGGAGCCCGTCTTGCCCGGCTTGTACATCGGGACGCGGATCAGGGCCGAGCGGTTGTTGTGGCCCCAGCAGATGTACGACGGGGCCTCGCCGCCGGAGCCGGCCGTGCGGGATGAGCCGCCCCAGATGCGCTTGTACGAGTTGACCCACTGGTTGGTGACCGCCGCCGTCTCCGCCGCGTGGCGGAGGAGACCTGCGATGAAGGAGCGGCCGACCTTCGAGAGCTGGTACTCGGCGCCCGACTCGTAGAAGGCGTTGCGGTCCCCCTCGAAGAGGGAGAGGTGGGTGTGCATGCCCGAGCCGGGGTACTCCGAGAAGGGCTTGGGCATGAAGGTGGCCTGGACGCCCTGTTCGAGCGCGACCTGCTTCATGACCAGGCGGAAGGTCATGACGTTGTCCGCCGTGGAGAGCGCGTCCGCGTAGCGGAGGTCGATCTCCTGCTGGCCCGGGGCACCCTCGTGGTGGCTGAACTCGACCGAGATGCCCATGGATTCGAGCATGGTGATCGCCTGGCGGCGGAAGTCCATGCCGACGTTCTGCGGGGTGTGGTCGAAGTAGCCGGAGTTGTCGGCCGGTACCGGGCGGGTCCCGTCCAGCGGCTTGTCCTTCAGCAGGAAGAACTCGATCTCGGGGTGGGTGTAGAAGGTGAAGCCCAGGTCGGAGGTCTTGTTCAGGATGCGCTTGAGCACGTACCGCGGGTCCGCGAAGGAGGGGGAGCCGTCCGGCATCAGGATGTCGCAGAACATCCGGGCGGTCCCGGGGGCCTCGGCGCGCCACGGCAGTATCTGGAACGTGCTGGGGTCCGGCTTGGCGATCATGTCGGACTCGTAGACCCGCGCGAAGCCCTCGATGGCCGAGCCGTCGAAGCCGATGCCCTCGTCGAAGGCCTGCTCCAGCTCGGCGGGGGCGACCGCGACGGACTTCAGGAAGCCCAGTACGTCGGTGAACCACAGGCGCACGAAGCGGATGTCGCGCTCCTCAAGCGTCCGGAGGACGAATTCCTGCTGCTTGTCCATGCCTTCATCCTCGCAGTTCAGACGGCCTGTGTACCACCTCCCCCGAGGGCGGGGGCACAGTCGGGCGGGCCCAGTATCGCCGGCCGCGGTTTCCGCCACATTACGCACCCTTGAAAGATGGCGGCACCCCCGCACTGACCGTGGGCCGGTCATGAGCATTACCATCTGCGCCCATGGGGGGCTGGGAGCACATACGGCGCGGGCGCATCGGGCGCCACGTACGTCGGCGCGCCGTCATCGCGGTCGCCCTTTCGGTGCTGCTCGGAGCACTGTTCCTGTGCGTACGGCCGGGTGATCCGCACGCCGTGGGCGGCGCGGCGGGAGCGCCTGCGGCGAGTGCCGCGAGCGGGCCCGCCCACGAGTACGGGACGCGCGCCGTCTGCGTGTCGCCCGACGAGCCGCCCGGCTGCTCCCCCTTCTCGCACGTGGCCCCCGGCGTCCTGCCCGCCCCGCCGCCGCCCGTGACCGTGGCGGGCTCGGTCCCGGACACCGTCGCGCGCACCGCCGGCGCCGGGCCGGCCCGGCCGCCCGGGACGCTCGCCCGTGCCCCCGACCTCCATGCCCTCCAAGTGCTGCGGACCTGACGGGTCCGGGCGGCGTACCGCGCTCCACCGGATCCATCCCTCCACCCCCCTCAGCAGAAGGATTCAGGGCACATGGCCAGCTGGACCCCGAACGACAGCAACTCCCCGCAGGCTCGCATAGCCGAGATGCGCCGCGCCGAGCGCGCCCGTGACCGGCGCAACGCGGCCATCGCGGTCACGGCCTCGGTGGCCGTCGCCGCCGGGCTCATCGGTTTCGGCGCGTGGGTGATGATCGACAAGAAGGAGAAGCGGGAGGCCACGGCGGCGGCCCGCAAGGCCCCGGTGACCGGCGAGCAGAGCTGGGACGCGAAGACGCTGGGCCGCAACCACGTCGAGACCCCGGTGAAGTACCCGGTGAACCCGCCGGTCGGCGGTGACCACAGCCCCCGCTGGATGAACTGCAACGGCGACGTCTACAAGAACGCCGTCCCCGAGGTGAACGCCGTCCACTCGCTGGAGCACGGCGCGGTCTGGGTGACGTACAACGAGAAGGCCTCCAAGGGTGACCTCGACGCGCTCGCCGGGACGGTGTCCAAGACCCCGTACACCCTGATGAGCCCGGACAAGGAGCAGGCCGGCACGATCGTGCTGAGCGCCTGGGGCAAGCAGCTGACGGTGGACAAGGCCGACGACCCGCGGGTCGCGCAGTTCTTCACCAAGTACGTGCAGGGCCCGCAGACCCCCGAGCCGGGCGCGGCCTGCACCAACGGGCTGGCCGAGAAGTGACCCGTACGGCCCGTACCACCCGTACGTACTGGGCGGCGGGGACGGCCGTCCTGCTCGCGCTGCTGTTCGCGGCGGCGGCCACGGTCACCGCCGCGAGCAGCAGCGACGGCTCCGGCTCCGGTACGTCGGCCCGCGCGCCGGGCCTCTACTCGCCGGACGCGGGCTTCGCCCGGGACATGGCCGTGCACCACCAGCAGGCGGTGGAGATGTCGTTCATCGTGCGGGACCGCACGAAGGACGAGGCCGTGCGCGGGCTGGCCTACGACATCGCCAACACGCAGGCCAACCAGCGGGGCATGTTGCTGGGCTGGCTGGACCTGTGGGGGCTGCCGAAGGTGGTGGCCGGCGAGCCGCCGATGTCGTGGATGGGCTCCGCGGACGAGCACGGCGGCGGGCACGACATGAGCGGCCACGACATGAGCGGGCAGAACACGGCCGGCCAGGACATGAGCGGCCACGACATGGGCGGCGCCGTCACCAAGTCCGGCGCGCTGATGCCCGGCATGGCCACCAAGGAGGAGCTCTCGCAGCTCGGCGCCGCCGAGGGCCGCGACGCGGAGGTGCTCTACCTCCAGCTGATGACCGACCACCACAAGGGTGGTGTCGCGATGGCCCGGGGCTGTGCGGCGCAGTGCGAGACCCCCGTCGAGCGGGCGCTGGCCCAGGGGATGGTCGAGGCGCAGCAGTCGGAGCTCACCCTCATGGCGGACATGCTGAAACAGCGCGGGGCTGCACCGCGCGGGTGACGGGCCACGCCCGTACGGTGGTGGGAGGCGCCCTCATCAGGCCCTCCCCCCACCGGCTTCCCGAGGGTGCCGTGGCGGGCGCGTCCGCGCCCGGCCGCACCGGCATCCCCAGGAGGCAGGCAATGACCACCGCGGCAGACATCATGCACCCCGGGGCCCAGTGGATCCCGGCCACCGCGACCTTGGACGAGGCCGCCCGGCTGATGAGCCGGCTCAATGTGGGCGCCCTTCCCATCAGCGATGCCGCCGAGCGGCTGTGCGGCATCATCACGGACCGCGACATCGTCGTGACCTGTGTGGCCCAGGGGCTGAACCCGGCCGAGATGACCTGCGGTGACATGGCTCAGGGCACCCCCCGCTGGATCGACGCGGGCGCCGACGTCACCGATGTGCTGGACGAGATGGAGAGCCACCGCATCAAGCGGCTTCCGGTCATCAAGGACAAGAAGCTGGTCGGCATGATCAGCGAGGCCGACCTGGCCCAGCACCTCGACGAGCACCAGATGGCGGGCTTCGTCGAGAAGGTCTACGCGAGGCGCTGACCACCCCACCCGCCCGGCGCAGCCCGGCCACCGGCCCACCCCGTCGGTACGACTACCGCACCACCGCGTCCAGGACCGCCCGGGCCACCCGGCCCGGGCGGTCCAGCATGACCAGGTGCCCCGCCGGTTCGGCGACCTCGAAGCGGGCGCCGAGCCGGTCGGCCAGCCCCGCCTGCCGGGCGAGCCAGCGCAGCGCCCCCCGCCCGGCCGAGCCGTCGTACCCGGCGAGGACGGTGACGGGCACGGCCAGCGGGCGCCCGGCCCGCAGGGCCAGGACCTCGGCGGCGGTGTCGGGGTAGCGGGAGTTCTCCAGCAGGGCGCCGCGCCAGACCCGGCCGGTGCGGTAGCAGCGGCGTACGAGGTCCCGCGCGGCTGGGGGTCCCCCCGCCGAAGGCAGGGGGAGGTCGCCGCTGCTGGTGCGGGAGGCCCGTACGACGGCGCGGCGCGCGAGCGGGCCCAGCGCGGCGGGCAGCCCGGCGGCGGTCAGGGCCCGGCCCAGCAGCCGGGCGGCGCCGGTGCGCACCCCGACGGGCAAGGCCGTGCGGGGGTCCTCCTCGACGCTGCTGTCGACCAGGACCAGCGCGGCGGTGCGCTCGGGGTACAGGCGCGCAAAGGCCTCGGCGTGGAACCCGGCGATCGAGTGCCCGACCACGGTGACGGGGCCGGCCAGGCCGAGCGCGTCGAGGAGCCCTGCGATCCGGCGGGCTTCGCCGGCGGCGGTCGGCGGGGCGGTGGCGGGTGCGCTCAGGCCGTGCCCGGGCCGGTCGAAGCGGACGACGGTACGGCCCTGCGCGACGAGCAGCGCGGCGACGGGGTCCCAGTCGAACCAGGCCATGGCGAGGCCGGCACTCAGCACCACGGGCGGCCCGCTCCCCTCCACGACGACGTGCAGCGCAGCTCCCTCCACCAGGACGAAACGGCCGGTCGTCACGTGCGGTGCTCCTTGTGGACGCAGTACGCGAGCAGGCCCAGCCACAGGGCCACGAACAGCACCTGGAGCCGCTGCCCGGCGCCGAGCGCCCAGGTCCCGCGCCCGGCGGTGAACAGCGAGATGGCGGACAGGGTCCAGACGGTGGCCAGCAGTTCCAGTGCGACCAGGGCGGGTCCGTAGCGGGCGAGCGGGGCGTGCCGGCCGTAGCGGCGGGCGGCGACGGTGAGGGCGACGATCCCGACGAGGGCTCCGGTCATGGCGAGGCTGCTGCTGACGGCGTGGGCCTGATGGGTGGCCGGGACCAGGCCGGCGGTCTCCCGCGCGGCGCAGACGGGGTCCACGGTGGGTGTGCAGCTGAGCGGGAGCCAGGCGTCGGCGGCGGTGGCCGCGCCGAAGAGGGTGACGCCGGCCCAGCCGGCGATCGACCAGGGGCGCCGGGACGCTGCGCGGCGCAGCAGCCCGACCAGGGCGAGCAGGCCGCCCGCGAAGGCGAGCAGGCCGGCCGTGAAGTCGGTGGCCCGGAACAGTCCGCCGAGCGGCTGGTCCTGGGCGGCGAGCTCACTGACGTACGTCTCGATGGGGTTCAGGCCGGTCGACAGTACGACTTCGAGCACCCACGCCGTGTACGCGGCGGCGCCCAGGCCGATGAGGAGGGCGACCGGCCCTGCGCTCTTCACGAGAAACCCCTCTTCGGGCTTTGTGGACATCCTGCGCATCATCCTCAACACGGCGGACCCGGTCCTACGATCAGATACCCACCCGGGGTAGGGTTCCGCCCATGACGCGCCCCGCCCTGCGCACCGACCGGCGAGCCGTCCGGTGGCCCCGGCGGCTGCTGTTCGCTGCGCTGCTCCTGGGCATCGTCACCATGCACACCCTGGGCCATCCGAGTCGTTCCCACGCCATGGAGGACGCGACGGCGGTCGCCGCCGTTGCCCCGGCCGGGCGTGCCGCCGACCACACCGCGGGTCGGGCTCCGGCCCTCACTCCGGACCACAACCTGGCCCTCACGCCGGACCACACCGCGGGCCTCACGCCGGACCACACCGCGGGCCGACCGCCGGCCCTCACTCCGGACCACACCGCGCGCCTCGCGCCGGACCACACCGCGGGCCGGGCTCCGGAGCGCGCCGCGGGCCCCGCGCCGGGCGTCCACACCGCAGACCCCGGTGCCCCCGGCCCCGCCGCCGAGGCCCCGCCGGTCGGGTCCGGCATGGACCCCATGTCGGTGTGCCTGGCCGTGCTCGGCGGACTCACCCTGCTGATCCTGGGCGCCGGACCGGCCGGCCTCCGCGACGCCGCGCCGCTCGGGGGCGCGGCCCGCGCGCCGGGCCGGTCCGGCGGACCGGACCCGCCCTCGCCCCGCGAACTCCTCACCCGGCTGGCGGTACTGCGCGTATAGCGACGGGCCCGCTGCCGCCCCCGCATGCCCGCGCCCCCGCGCGCAGGACCCGAGCGGCGGCAGCAGACGGCGCCCATCCGCTCGCTCGACCACACCACGAGGTGCTCCCATGCGCTCTCTTCCCACCCGCCGCGCCGTTCTCGGCGCCACCGCCGCCCTCGCCGGTTCGGGGCTGCTCGCCGCCTGCTCCGACGGCTCCGGCACGACCGGCACGGGCCACGGCTCCATGGGCCACGGCTCCATGAACCACGACGGCTCCTCCCCCGCCGCCACGCCGGGCGGCTACGTCGACCCGGCCGGGCCCGAGGTGCAGGCCGCCGAGGCCGCCCGCAAGGCCACCGGGCCCGTCTCCGAGGTCAAGCTGACCGCCACCGCCACCCCGCTCGACCTCGGCGGCGGGTTCACCGTCCGCTCGTGGGCGTACGGGGACGAGCTGCCCGGCCGGGAGGTCCGGGTCACCGCGGGCGGCACCCTCGCCGTGACCCTGGCCAACAACCTCCCCGAGGCCACCTCCCTGCACTGGCACGGCATCGCCCTGCGCAACGACATGGACGGGGTGCCGGGCCTGACCCAGCGGGACGTCGCGCCGGGCGCGTCGTTCACGTACCGGTTCGCCGTCGCGCACCCGGGGACGTACTGGTTCCACCCGCACTCGGGACTCCAGCTGGACCGGGGCCTGTACGCGCCGCTCATCGTCGAGGACCCGAAGGAGCCCCTCTCCTACGACAAGGAGTGGGTGGTGGTTCTGGACGACTGGATCGACGGGGTGGACGGGTCCACCCCGGAGGCCGTCCTCGCCGAACTCCGCAAGGGCATGGACACGGGATCGGCCCCGACATCGGGCGGGCACGCCGGCCACCACGGCGCCGTCGCCTCCCCGCCCCCGGCCGGGGGCGCGCCCGCGCGGATGCTCATGGGCGGGGAGAGCGACGTCCTCGGCAAGGACCCCGGCGACATCGCCTACCCGCACTACCTGGTCAACGGCCGGACGCCACAGGACCCGTCGGTCTTCACCGCCAAGCCGGGCGACCGGATCCGACTGCGGATCGTCAACGCGGGCGGGGACACCGCCTTCCGGATCGCCCTCGGCGGCCACGAACTGACGGTCACCCACACCGACGGCTACCCGGTGGAGCACGCGAAGACCGGCTCCCTGCTGCTGGGCATGGGCGAGCGGTACGACGTCCTGGTCACCGCGCAGGACGGGGTGTTCCCGCTCACCGCGCTCGCCGAGGGCAAGGGGGCCTCGGCCTCGGCCCTCGCCGTGCTGCGCACCGGGCCGGGGCAGGCTCCCACCGCCGGGACCCGGCCCGCCGAGCTGGCCGGGACGCCGCTGACGGCGGTCGGGCTGCGGGCCGCGCAGCCCGTCGCACTGGCGCCCCGTACGCCGGACCGCACGATCGGGATCAAGCTGACCGGGGGGATGGAGAAGTACGACTGGGCCTTCGACGGCAAGCCGTACACCCCGGACCAGCGGCACCCGGTGAAGGCGGGCGAACGGGTCCGGTTGGAGTTCAACAACTCGACAACGATGTTCCACCCGGTGCACCTGCACGGGCACACGTTCGCCCTCGCCGGTGGAGCGGGCGGCGCCCGAAAGGACACCGCACTGGTCCTGCCGGGCGAGAAGCTGACGGTGGACTTCGATGCCGACAACCCCGGTCTGTGGATGGCCCATTGCCACAACGTGTACCACGCGGAGGCCGGGATGATGACGGTGCTCGGCTACCAGCGGTAGCTCCCGAAGGGCGTTCGGCTCCCGGCCCGAGGGCCGGGAGCCGAATCCCCCTTGGAGCCGTCCGGGGCGCATGGCAGGCTTGGTGATCACCGAGCACACCATCCCCCGTGAGGACTTCCGCCAGGTATGAGCACGCCCCCGAACCCGCCCAGCAATCCGTCCGGTCCGCCGACGGAATCCGCGGGCACGCCCATACCGGAGCCGGCGACCGAGCCGGCACAGCCGCTGTCGCTCCGGAAGACCCCGGAGCCGGAGCCGGCCCCGGAGCCCGCACCCGCGCCGGAGCCGGCCCCGGAAGCAGGAGCCCAGCCCGAACCGGCATCCGAACCGGCATCCGAACCGGACCCGCAGCCCGCCGCGGCCCCCGAGCCGACCCCGACCCCGGCCCCGGCCCCGGCCCCGGCCCCCGAGCCTGCCCCCGCTCCCGCCGCCGCGCCGCAGCCCGCGCCCGTCCCGGCGCCCGCGCCCGTCCCGCAGCCCGCGCCCGTCGACGCCTTCGCACCGCCCGCACCCGGGTCCTTCGCGCCGCCGACCGCGCCCGTGCCCCAGGCCCCCGCGTTCGGCGGGCCCGTGCCGCCCGCCAACGTCTGGGGCGCCCACGCCGCTCCCGGCGCTGTCCCCGGCAACCCGTGGGGCGCGCCCGCCCCACCCACCAACGGCCTGGCCGTCGCCGCCCTCGTCCTCGGCATCGCCGCGGTGGTCATCGGCCTCGTCCCGTTCCTCTTCTGGGCGGGCACCCTCCTCGCCGTGATCGGCATCGGCATCGGCATCGGCGCCCTCGTCCGCGCCTCGCGTGCCGGTCGCAAGACGATGGCGATCGTGGGCACGATCCTCGCCGTGCTCGGCCTGGGCACCTCGGTCGGCGGTTTCCTCTTCACCGGGCTCATCCTCGACAAGGCGGCCGCACGCCGGCTGGACGAGGACCGGGACCCCCCGGCCGACCTGCGCCCCGGCACGCGGCCGTTCGCGAGGCCGTCGCCGACGCCGACGCCCTCGCAGGTGCCCGGCATGACGACGCCGCTGCCGTTCGGCGAGACGTACACGTACCCGAACGGCATCAAGGTGACCCTCTCGACGCCGAAGAAGTACGTCACGAAGAACAAGTACTCCACCGTGGGCAACGCGGTGGAGATGACGCTGACCATCACCAACGGCTCTTCCGCCGCGCACAACGTCATCTACGCGATGCCCAACGTCCGCGACGAGAAGGGCATGACCGCCAAGCTCGTCTTCGACGGCGACGTCCCGAAGATGATCAGGGGCGACATCCTGCCGGGCGAGTCCGCCAGCGGGGTCGTGGCCTTCGAGGTACCCGAGGGCACCGAGCACATCAGCGCCGACATCTCGCCCGGAGTCATGCTGCCCAACGCGAAGTTCAGCGGCGCGATCGGCTGACCGGAGCGCCGCCCGGGCACGACCGGAGCACGCCGGAAGCACGGGACCCAAGACATCGCGTCAGAAAGACGATTAGACTGGGTCCCGTGCCTCAACTTCGCCTCGCTCTGAATCAGATCGACTCGCAGGTCGGCAACATCGCCGCCAACGCCGACTCGGTCGTCCACTGGACCCGGCACTCCGCCGAGCAGGGCGCCCACCTGGTGGCGTTCCCGGAGATGGTGCTGACCGGGTACCCCGTCGAGGACCTCGCCCTGCGCGGCTCGTTCGTCGAGGCCTCCCGCACCGCGCTGCGCGCACTCGCGGAGCGGCTGGCGGCCGAGGGCTTCGGGGAACTGCCGGTCATCGTCGGCTACCTCGACCGTACGGAGAAGGCCGCCCCGCGGCTCGGTCGTCCCGCCGGCTCCCCGGAGAACGCGGCGGCCGTGCTGTACGGCGGGAAGGTCGTCCTCCGGTTCGCCAAGCACCACCTGCCCAACTACGGCGTGTTCGACGAGTTCCGGTACTTCGTGCCGGGCGACACCCAGCCGGTGATCCGGGTGCGCGGCGTCGACGTGGCCCTGGCGATCTGCGAGGACCTCTGGCAGGAGGGCGGCCGCGTGCCGGCCACCCGCTCCGCCGGCGCCGGCCTGCTGATCTCCGTCAACGCCTCCCCGTACGAGCGCAACAAGGACGACCTGCGCCTCGAACTGGTCCGCAAGCGCGCCCAGGAGGCCGGCTGCACCCTCGCCTACCTGGCGATGATCGGCGGCCAGGACGAGCTGGTCTTCGACGGCGACTCCATCGTCGTGGACGCCTCCGGCGAGGTCGTCGCGCGCGCGCCGCAGTTCTCCGAGGGCTGCGTCCTCGTCGACCTCGAACTGCCCGCGGCGTCCAGCGACGCTCCCGAAGGCGTCGTGGACGACGGGCTGCGGATCGACCGCGTGATCCTCTCCGAGGAGCCGGTGGAGCCGTACGAGCCCGTGGCCACCGGCGGATACGCCGACCGCCTGGACGACGACGAGGAGGTGTACGACGCGCTGGTCGTCGGCCTGCGCGCGTACGTGAAGAAGAACGGATTCCGCTCCGTCCTGATCGGGCTGTCCGGAGGCATCGACTCCGCCCTCGTCGCCGCGATCGCCTGCGACGCGATCGGCGCACAGAACGTGTACGGCATCTCGATGCCCTCCAAGTACTCCTCGGACCACTCCAAGGGCGACGCGGCCGACCTCGCCGAGCGGACCGGCCTGAACTTCCGGACCGTGCCGATCGAGCCGATGTTCGACGCGTACATGGGCGCGTTGGGCCTGACCGGCCTGGCGGAGGAGAACCTCCAGTCCCGGCTGCGCGGCACGATGCTGATGGCGGTGTCCAACCAGGAGGGCCACATCGTCCTGGCCCCGGGCAACAAGTCGGAGCTGGCCGTCGGCTACTCCACCCTGTACGGCGACTCGGTGGGCGCGTACGGTCCGATCAAGGACGTCTACAAGACGGACGTCTTCCGGCTCGCGCGCTACCGCAACCGGGCCGCGACCGAGCGCGGCGAGGCCCCGCCGATCCCGGAGAACTCGATCGTCAAGCCGCCGAGCGCCGAGCTGCGCCCGGACCAGGTGGACACGGACTCGCTGCCGGACTACCCGGTGCTCGACGCGATCCTGGAGCGGTACGTGGACCGCGACCAGGGCCTGGACGCGATCGTCGCGGCCGGCTTCGACGCGGAGCTCGTCGCGAAGACCCTGCGGATGGTCGACACGGCGGAGTACAAGCGCCGCCAGTACCCGCCGGGCACGAAGATCTCCGCGAAGGGCTTCGGCAAGGACCGCCGGCTGCCCATCACGAACGGCTGGCGCGAGCAGGCCTAGCCGCTACGCCCGGCAGGAACGGGAAAGGGGGGCCGGCCCGCTTCGGCGGCGAGCCCCCCTCGAACCGTTCGGGTGCACCCGGCGGTGCCGGAACCGGCCGCCCCTGAGCCGGCGGCACGGCCCCGGCCCGGCCCCGGCGGAGCCTATTTGCGCACGGTCACCCGCGCGGCGACCGGCAGGTGGTCGCTGCCCGTGCGCGGGAGGGTCCAGGAGGCGTCGGGCGTGATCCCGCGGACCATGATCTGGTCGATGCGGGCCATCGGGAACTGGGCCGGCCAGCTGAAGCCGAAGCCGTTGCCCGCCGCGCCCTGCGTGGAGCGCATCTGCGAGGTGACCTCGGACAGGGAGCGGTCGTTCATGGTGCCGTTGAGGTCGCCGAGCAGGATGACCTTCTTCAGCGGTTCGGCGGCGAGCGCGGCGCCCAGGGCCCCGGCGCTGTTGTCGCGCTGGTTGGCGGTGAAGCCCGCGTTCAGTTTGACCCGTACGGAGGGCAGGTGGGCGGCGAAGACGGCGATCGGGCCGTGCGGGCTGTCCACGGTGGTGCGCATGGCGCGGGTCCAGCCCATCTTGATGTCGACGGGCAGGCTGGAGCTCAGCGGGTACTTGCTCCACACGCCGACCGTGCCCTCGACGGCGTGGTACTTGTACGTGCCGGCGAGGGCCTGCTCGTAGACGGGGACCACGCTGCCCTTGAGCTCGGTCAGGGCCAGGACGTCGGCCCCGGACTTCGCGACCTGGGCGGCGGTGCCGCGCGGGTCGGTGTTGTCGGCGTCGACGTTGTGGGTGGCGACCATCAGGTTGCCGCCGGAGCCGGACTTGTCGAGGACGAGGCCGCCGAAAAGGTTCACCCAGACGACGGCCGTCAGCAGTATCGCGATCAGCGCGGTGGCCGACTTGCGGACGACGGCGGCGGCGAGCAGGAGCGGCACGGCCAGGCCCAGCCAGGGCAGGAAGGTCTCGGTGAGGCTGCCGAGGTTGCCGACGTCGTTCGACAGCTCGGCGTGGAAGATCATGACCAGTGAGATCAGGGCGGCCAGGGCCGCGGTCACGATCCCGCGCCGCCAGATGCCCCGGTCGTGGCGCAGCCCGGCCAGTCGGCGCCGGAGGCGGGATCCGGAGGGCTCGGGCTCCGAGCCGCCGTTCCCCGTCTCCGTCATGTACGCCTGTGCCATGCCACTGCCCTCGCTGCCGTGCTTGCGCTCCGTCCCCGCACCTTGACCCTAGGCGATCGACGAAGCCTTCCGTGCCGTGTTCCGGCCGTACGTCCGCAAGGACGAACAGCCGTGTGGCCGAGGTTCCGCTTGTCACGAAACGCGCACATTCGCTCTCGCGCGCGTCGAACGCCCCAGGAGGGGACCATGAGGGGGCCATGAGGGCGCCTCGTGTGGGCCGGGAGTGTGACGCACCGGTCTTCGCGCCACTTTCCCCACGGGCCGGGCAGGTGCCACCATGGTGGGTGAGTCCGGGGACGCCGTGAGGGCGCCTCGAGATGACACAAGGAGCAGTTGCAATGACGCATGCCGTTTCGCCTGCCCGCGAAGCCACCTCCCCCACCCTGTACGGAGGCACGGGCACCCGGCGGATCACCGTCCGCGACCTCACCCTCGCCAAGGAGCGCGGCGAGAAGTGGCCCATGCTCACCGCCTACGACGCGATGACCGCGTCCGTCTTCGACGAGGCCGGCATCCCGGTCATCCTCGTCGGCGATTCCATGGGCAACTGTCACCTCGGCTACGAGACCACCGTCCCCGTGACGATGGAGGAGATGACCCTGCTGTCGGCGGCCGTCGTACGGGGCACCAGCCGGGCCCTCGTCGTCGGCGACCTGCCGTTCGGCTCGTACCAGGAAGGCGCCGTGCAGGCGCTGCGCAGTGCCACCCGCCTCGTGAAGGAGGCCGGTGTCGGGGCCGTGAAGCTGGAGGGCGGCGAGCGCTCGCTGCACCAGACCGAGCTGATCGTGCAGTCCGGCATCCCCGTCATGTCCCACCTGGGCCTGACCCCGCAGTCCGTGAACGCCATGGGCTACCGGGTGCAGGGCCGCGGCGACGAGGCCGCGCACCAGCTGCTGCGCGATGCCAAGGCGGCGCAGGACGCGGGCGCCTTCGCGGTGGTGCTGGAGCTGGTCCCGGCCGAGCTGGCCGCCGAGGTCACCCGGTCCCTGCACATCCCGACGGTCGGCATCGGTGCCGGCGCGGAGTGCGACGCGCAGGTGCTGGTGTGGACCGACATGATGGGTCTGACCGGCGGGAAGATGCCGAAGTTCGTGAAGCAGTACGCGAACCTCCGCGCGACCATGGGCGACGCGGCGAAGGCGTTCGCCGAGGACGTGGTCGGCGGAACGTTCCCGCAGGCCGAGCACAGCTTCCACTGACCCGGCCGGATCCCGGTCCGACAGCCCGCCGACGTGTCGTCGGCGGGCTGTCGGCTGCCTGTCGGTCGCCTGTCGGTGCGTTGTCGGTCGCGGATGGTCCCATGATGGACATGACGCGAAACGACAAGAATCCCCTGAACGGCTCGCACGCCGTCGAGGTGCGGGGACTGGTCAAGCACTACGGCGAGACCAAAGCCCTGGACGGTGTCGACCTGGACGTGCGCGAGGGCACGGTCCTCGGGGTCCTCGGTCCCAACGGCGCCGGCAAGACGACCCTCGTACGCTGCCTCTCCACCCTGATCGTCCCGGACTCCGGCACCGCGATCGTCGCGGGCTACGACGTGGTCCGCCAGCCGCGGCAGCTCCGGCGCACCATAGGCCTGACCGGCCAGTACGCCTCGGTCGACGAGAAGCTCTCCGGCTGGGAGAACCTCTACATGATCGGCCGGCTGCTCGACCTGTCCCGCAAGGAGGCCCGGGCCCGCGCCGACGAGCTGCTGGAGCGGTTCTCGCTCACCGAGGCCGCCAAGAAGGCCGCGATGAACTACTCCGGCGGCATGCGCCGCCGGCTCGACCTGGCCGCCTCGATGATCGGCCGCCCGGCCGTGCTGTACCTGGACGAGCCGACCACCGGCCTCGATCCCCGCACCCGCAACGAGGTGTGGGACGAGGTGCAGCGGATGGTTGCCGAGGGGGCCACCGTCCTGCTCACCACCCAGTACATGGAGGAGGCCGAGCAGCTCGCGAACGAGCTGACGGTCATCGACCGGGGCAAGGTCATCGCCAACGGCAAGGTCGACGAGCTGAAGGCCCGCGTCGGCGGCCGGACCCTGAAGATCCGCCCCGCCGCCGCTTCCGACCTGCCGGGCATGGCCCGTGCGCTGGCGGAGGCAGGGCTCGACGGCATCGCCGGTTCGCAGGCCGTCCCGGACGAGGGCGTGCTGCTGGTCCCGATCCTGAGCGACGAGCAGCTGACCGCCGTGGTCGGCCTGCTGGCCGCCCGCGGATACGGGATCGCCGATCTCGGCACGTACCTGCCCAGCCTGGACGAGGTGTTCCTGGCCATCACCGGCCATCGGCCCACCTCGATCGAGGAGTCCGTTCCCACCGAGAAGACCGAGGAGGTCGCGGCATGAGCACCGTCACCACCACCAAGCCCGTGGCCGCCCCGGCGGCCGCGGCGTCCGCCCCGTCCGAGGACGGCCGGATCGGCCTGCGCGCCAACCTGCGCCACATCGGCGCCCTGGTGCGGCGCAACGCCCTCCAGATCAAGCAGGACCCGGAGTCGATGTTCGACGCCGTGTTCATGCCGATCATCTTCACGCTGCTGTTCGTGTTCGTCTTCGGTGGCGCGATGTCCGGCAAGGGCAACCAGGAGCAGTACGTCAACTACCTGGTCCCGGGCCTGATGGCGATGATGGGCATGAACATCGCCATGGGCGTCGGCACCGGCGTCAACGACGACTTCAAGAAGGGCGTGATGGACCGGTTCCGGTCCATGCCGATCGCCCGGTCCTCCGTGCTGATCGCCAAGATCGTGGTCGAACTCGGCCGGATGATGGTCGCCAACGCCATCCTGCTCGCCGTGGGCTTCATGCTCGGCCTGTCCGTCCATTCGGTGCCGGCGCTGCTCCTGGCCATCGGGCTGTCGGCCGTCTTCGGCGCCTCCCTGATGTGGATCTTCATCCTGCTGGGTCTGACGATGAAGACCGCGCAGGCCGTCCAGGGCATGGCGATGCTGGTCCTGATGCCGTTGCAGTTCGGCAGCTCGATCTTCGCCAAGCCGACGACCATGCCGGGCTGGCTGCAGTCCTTCACGGACTACAACCCGCTGTCGAACCTGGCCGACGCGGCACGCGGCCTGATGAACGGCACCCCACTGGGCCACTCGGTGTGGATCACTCTGGCCTGGTCGGTCGCCATCACCGCGGTCCTCATGCCGCTCGCCGTCCGCAAGTTCCGCCAGAAGACCTGATCCGGGACGGTCGGTCCGTTCCGGATCGCGTCCCGGACGGGCCCCGCACGGGGGGGGCCGGGTCAGATGAGGGCGGTGGCCTCCTCCAGGGTGAGGCCGCCGCCTTCGGCGTACGCCGCCTCGTAGGCAGCGTCGCCGAGCGCGGCGCGCGTCAGCTCCTCGGCGCGGGCCGCGTCCTCGCGTTCCGTGCTGACCGCGAAGTGCAGGGGCGGCAGCAGCGCCCGGTACGCGCCGAGCAGCCGCGCGGCGTCGTAGGCGTCCTGCGGGCCGCCGAGGCAGATGCGGGAGAGGGCCGCCGTCATCAGGTACACGGCGGGAAGTTGTGGGGTGACCATCACGGCGAGCGGGTCCCGGACGCTCTCCATGGCCTGCCGCAGCAGGGCGAGGGCTTCCGTGTACTTGCCCTCCCGGTTCTCCAGCCAGGCCATCGTGCCGAGCAGGAACCCGTCGAAGACCCCGTGCACGCCGAACGCGAACTCCTCGCGCAGCAGCCGGAGGTGGCGGTGGGCCTCGGCGATGCGCCCGGTGCGGCCGTTGATGATCGCGAGGAACATCCGGGCGGCCGGCAGGGCCTCGTTGCCGTAGGACCGCGTGGTGTCCACGGCCTCGGTGAGGATCTCCTCGGCCTCGGCGAGGGCACCGCTCTCGATCAGGCCCCCGGCCATCCTCACGCGCAGAACGGAGACCTGGGACGGGGCGCCGAGCCGCTCGGCGTGTTCGATCGCGGACCGGTAGTCGTTGGCGGCCGACGCGAACTCGCCGCGCTTCTCCAGTGATTCGGCGCGGGCGGAAAGGGCCTCCGCGCAGCCCCAGTCGTCGCCGAGCGCCTCGAAGAGGGCGAGGCTCTCGTCGGCGTCGCGGGCCGCGTCGCCGGACCAGTCGGCCCGGTTGGCCAAGACGTTGGCCCGTACCTGGAGGGCGGCGGCCAGCTCCCAGCGGAAGTCCAGCTCGCGGGCGGTGTCGACGGTGACGTCGAGGACCTGCTGGAGCAGCGCGGGATCCCCGGCGATCATCACGGCGAAGATCCACAGACCTGCCGGGTACCGGCAGGTCTGCGGGAGGCCGGGCCGGTAGGCGGCGAGGACCCCCTCTGCCCGTTCCAGGACGTCGGGCGCGTTCCAGCTCCCGCTGTGCTGGTCGCGGGCTGCCAGCTGGATCAGCCGGATGCCGCGCCAGGCCTCGTTGAGCTGGTCCCCGCTGTACGGCGGGGGCGAGTCCACGAGCCGCTCGTACACCGGCTCCGCGGGGACGACGGGCGCGAGGAAGGGGTCGGGGCCGAGCGCGGCGGCGGCGTTGGACCAGTGCCGGGACTCGGCGCGCAGGTCGTGCATCTGCCAGTACCAGACGAGGGAGTGGACCAGGCAGAGCACCTCGCCGGTGTCGCGGGCCGCGACGGCGCGGCGCAGCGCGGTACGGAGGTTCTCGTACTCGGTGGCGAACCTGGTGGTGGCCTCGCGCTGGCCGCGGCCGTGCAGCAGCGGCTCGGTGGTGCGGGCGAGTTCGCGGTAGTACGTGAGGTGGCGGCGCTCGGCGTCGGCGCGGTCCCCGCCGGCTTCGGCCAGCCGCTCGGCTGCGTACTCGGCGACGGTCTCCAGCATCCGGTAGCGCATGCCGGTGCCGTCGGGGCCCGGGGCGGCCACGACGAGGGACTTGTCGACGAGGGAGCCGAGCAGGTCGAGGGTGTGGGGGTCGGCGCACACGGCTTCGGCGGCGGCGACGTCGCAGCCGCCGGCGAAGACGGACAGCCGGCGCAGCACGGCCCGTTCCGGTGCGTCGAGCAGGTCCCAGGACCAGTCGACGACGGCGCGCAGCGTCTGCTGGCGGGGCAGTACGGTCCGGGCGCCGCTGGTCAGGAGCCGGAAGCGGTCGTCGAGCCGGTCGGCGATCTGGCGCGGGGTGAGGAGGCGCAGCCGGGCCGCGGCGAGCTCGATGGCGAGCGGCAGCCCGTCGAGGCGGCGGCAGATCTCGGCGGCGGCCTCGGGGTCGTCGTCGGTGCGGAACCCGGGCCGGGCGGCGGCCCCGCGCTCGCCGAGCAGGCGCAGTGCGACGGGGTCGGGCAGCGGCTCCACCGGTCGTAGGAACTCGCCGGGCACGCCGAGGGGTTCGCGGCTGGTGGCCAGGATCCGCACGCCGGGGCAGCGGGCGAGGAGTTCCTCGGCGAGTTCGGCGGCGGCGCCGATGACGTGCTCGCAGTTGTCGAGGATCATCAGCATCCGGCGGCGGGCGCAGTGTTCCGCGAGCCGGCCGAGGGGCTCGTCCCCGGCCCGGTCGGTCAGCGCCCGCAGCTCCTCGGTGGCGGTGCGCAGCTTGGTCTCGCGCGCACCGAGCGCGGTGAGCGCGGCCTCGGCGACGTCCTCGGGGTCGTCCACCGGAGCCAGCTCCACGAGCCACACGCCGTCGGGCCACGCCCGGGCGGCGTGCTCGGCGGCCTCCTGGGACAGTCGGGTCTTCCCGGCCCCGCCGGGCCCGAGGAGGGTGACGAGCCGGGCCCGCCCGAGGTCCTCGCCGATGACCTTGATGTCGTCCTCGCGGCCGACGAAGCTGGTCAGCCGCACCCGCAGGTTCCCCTGGCCATGCCCGGCGGCGACGGGCTCCGGCACCGGCTGCGCAGGGTGGGCGACGGCGGGGGGCCGGGGGGTGTCGGCCGGCGGCGGGGCCAGGAGGGCCGTGTGGAGGGCCCGCAGTTCGGGGCCCGGGTCGGTGCCCAGGCGGGCGGCGAGGTGCCGGCGGACGGTGTCGTAGGCGGCCAGTGCCTCCGCCGCCCGGCCCGTGTCCCGCAGCGCCCGGATCCGCAGGACCTGGAGCGGCTCGTCCAGCGGGCGCTCCCCGCACAGGACGGTCAGTTCCGGGAGGGCCCGCTCGGCTTGGCCCAGGGCCAGGGCCGCCGCGAGCCGGCCCCGGCGCGCGTCCATGCGCACGGCCTCCCAGCGGACGGACTCGGCCGCCGATTCGGGCAGGTCCGCCAGTGCCGGGCCGCGCCACAGCGCCAGGGCCTCGTCATAGCGGGCGGCCGCCTCGGCGGGGTCCTGCGCGGCGGCTCCGGCCCGGACGAGCCGCTCGAAGCGGTACAGGTCGACGTCCTCGCTCGCGGCGACGAGGAGGTAGCCGCCCTCCACCGAGCGCACCGCCCCGTGTCCCAGCGCCTTCCGCAGCCGGCCCACCAGGGCTTGGAGCGCGGCCGGGGCGTCCGCCGGCCGGTCACCGTCCCACACCTCCGCCACGAGGAGGTGCGCCTGCACCGCCCGTCCGGGGCGCAGCGCGAGCGCGGTCAGCAGCGCGCGCAGGCGTGTTCCGCCGACGGCGACGGGTGTCCCGTCGTCGCTGCTGGCCTGGGCAGTACCGAGAATCGCGTAACGCACGGGCCCATTGTCGCTGGCCCCACCCCCTGGCCCGTACTCCTTTTGGCCCCCTGCCCGGGGTAGGTTTCGCCGCATGGGTCATCAGGGCAGCCGCGGCGAGCGGCAGATCAGTTCCGTATTCCTCGGGATCGTCGCGGTCATGGCGGTCACCGGGTGGGCCGTGTGGACGGGGTATTCGACGAGCACCGGGCTCGCCGTGTTCCTGTTCGTGACCTCGGCCTGGATCGTCTCCCTGTGCCTGCACGAGTACGCGCACGCCCGCACGGCCCTGCACAGCGGGGACCTCACGGTCGGGGCCAAGGGCTACCTCACGCTGAACCCCTTGAAGTACACGCACGCGCTGCTCAGCATCATCCTGCCGGTGATCTTCGTGATCATGGGCGGGCTGGGCCTGCCCGGCGGCGCCGTCTACATCGAGCACGACCGGATCCAGGGCCGCTGGAAGCACAGCATCATCTCGGCGGCGGGCCCGCTGACCAACGTGGCGTTCGCGGTCGTCTGCACGGCGCCGTTCTGGCTGAACGCCCTGGACGGCGTCCCGATGGCGTTCCGCTTCGCGCTCGCCTTCCTCGCGCTGCTCCAGGTCTCGGCGGCGATCCTGAACTTCCTGCCGGTCCCGGGCCTGGACGGCTACGGGATCATCGAACCCTGGCTGTCGTACCGGATCCGCCGCGAGGTGGCGCCACTGGCGCCGTTCGGGCTGATCGCGGTGTTCGCGCTGCTGTGGATCCCGGAGGTCAACGGGTACTTCTTCGACGTGGTGCGCAATCTGCTGTCCACGCTGGGCGTGTCCGACCTGGAGACCTTCTGCGGCCGCGACCTCTACCGCTTCTGGCAGGACACGAACGGCTTCTGCGCCGCACCCCAGCCGTGAGCGGCCGCGCCTAGCCCGCGGAGCGCGAGGCCTTCTCGGCCTTGGCCTTGCGCAGGTAGAACCAGGCCATGTTGGACGTGAGGCCGGCCAGTAGCACCCACACGATCCCCAGGAAGCTGCCCTCCACGAAGGCGACCACGGCCGCGGCCACGGACAGGACGCAGACGACGATGGCGAACACGGCAAGGCGGGGCATGGGGAACAGCTCCTCGGCAACACGGAACGGGGTCGAGCCCCACCAGTGTCCCCCATGCCCCGCAGTGCTCCCGTAAAGGCAGCCAGGTCTGCCTGCGCCTGGGCGGGGAACTCGGGCAGAAGGCGCTCCCCGTGCAGCGCGCCCGGCGCGGAAGCGACCCGCAGGCGCGTCGTGCGGCGGCGGCGGAGAAGCTGTGCCGGGACGGGCGGCTCACGGCGGAGCTGCGCATCGACGGGACGAGCAGCGTCCTCGCGGTCACCGCCGATCTGCGGACGGGCAAGGTCCGCACCTCGGTCGACGTACCGGCGCCGGCGGGCTCGTATCCGCTGACCACGGTGAAGCGGCTGGTTCGGCTGCTGGCCGAGGCGCCGGCGGACCTGCACGTGGAGAGCCTCGTCGAGGAGGGGAACGGGCCGCGCGGCACCCTGGAGCGGCTGCGCCCCGAGCCGGGCGACCTGCTGCCCAAGGGCGGCGCACCCCTCACCGGGTTCCGGCTGTCGCTGATCAAGGGCATGGGCAACACCCGCGGGAACACGGAGTCCGGTTTCATCCGCAGCGTCGACGAGGCCGTGGACCGCTTCTACCAGGGGGTCGTGGCGCATCTGGGGCCCGTCGAGGCGCGCGGCGGACGCCGGGGCTGACCGGGGCTGACCGGGGTGGCGGCGCCGCCGGGCCCGGCGGACGGCTTCGGGAGGCCGCCGGGCCCGGCGGCCTCCCCTCAACGTCAGATGTCCGACGTCAGATGTCAGATGTCCGTGACGCGCAGGCCCGTGTGGGCCTTGTAGCGGCGGTTGGTGGAGATGAGGTTGGCGACCAGGGATTCCACCTGGTGGGCGTTGCGCAGGCGGCCCGCGAAGACTCCGCGCATGCCCGGGATGCGGGCGGCCAGGGCCTGGACGATGTCCGTGTCGGCGCGGGATTCTCCGAGGACCATCACGTCGGTGTCGATCTCCTCGACCGAGGCGTCCTGGAGCAGCACCGCCGAGAGGTGGTGGAAGGCCGCCGTGACCCGGGAGTCGGGGAGCAGGGCCGCGGCCTGCTGGGCGGCGCTGCCCTCTTCGACCTGGAGGGCGTACGCGCCCTGCTTGTCGAAGCCGAGCGGGTTGACGCAGTCCACCACGAGCTTGCCCGCGAGGTCCTCGCGGAGGGCTTCGAGGGTCTTGGCGTGGCCCTCCCACGGCACGGCGATGATCACGATGTCGCTGCGGCGCGCGCACTCGGCGTTGTCCGCGCCCTCTACGCCGAGGCCCAGCTCGTCGGCTGCGCCCTGCGCACGGTCGGCGGCACGGGAGCCGATGATCACCTTCTGGCCGGCCCGCGCCAGCCGGTAGGCCAGGCCCCGGCCCTGGTCGCCGGTGCCGCCGAGGACGCCGACGACGAGGCCCGACACGTCCGGCAGGTCCCACGGGTCCTTGGCCGGCGCCTTCGCCGGTGCCGTGGCGGGCGGAATCTGATTGCTGTCTGAGGAGGTCATGGGGGCGAGGGTAATGCCGTGATCCGCAGAGTCGAACGGACACGGGGCCCGCACTGCCGGGCGAAGCGGGGCGAAGCGCTCCTGTACGTCCCTTCCATGCGGCAGGATGCCGATATGGACGCCGTGAGGGTCGCGCTGCTGCGCGAGGTGCTCGCCGGTACGCAGTGGCCCGCGACCGCGCGCCGCTTCGCCGGGTCGCTGCGCCGTTCCGTGGCTCCGGCCGGCGGGAGCTTGCTCTTGGTGGGCACCGAGCAGTACGAGCCCTGGCACCTGGCGGCCCACCTGGTGGACGAGGCCGCCTGGTCGGGGCTGCCGGAGCTGGCGCCCACGCTGGTGCGCCACCGCGTGCTGCCCGGGGCGCCGCCGCACCTGGCGGTGGGGCTGGGCCGGCTGGAGGGGGCCCGGCGCGGGCACACGCTGCTGGTGGTGGCGCCGGAGCGGCCCGGGGCGGGGCTGCTGGATCGGGTGCACGACGCCCGGCGCGCGGGGGCGACCGTACTGTCCCTGGACGGCGGTGATCCGGATCTCGCCGCGCTCGCGCACGACGCCCTGTCCGTCCGGGAGGGCGCCGGCGAGCTGGACCTGGACACGGTGCAGCACCTGGTCAGCGCGGCGGCCGGGGAGAACGGCCTGCCGGAGCAGCGCGGGCCGCGGCGGCTGCGGGACCGGCTGGCGCGGCTGGCCGACCAGCTGACCGCCCCGCCGCCGAGCCGCTGGTAGCCCGCCCCGGCCCGGCGGTCCTAGGGCGCGGCCGTGCCCTCGTCCTCGTCGGGGGTCTTGTCGTTCCACTTGGGGTCGTTCTGCCATTCGAGGTTGCGTTCCTGCGCCGTCTCCATGGCGTGGTTGGCCTCCTCCGGCGTCGCGTACGGTCCGAACCGGTCCTTCGCCGGGCATTCCGGGCCTTCCTCGACCTTGTGGTGGACCAGGCAGTAGTACCACTCGCCGGGTTTGCCCACCTGGCGCTTCTTGAACAGGGCCATCGTCGTAGGGCTCCTCTCGATACCGCTCTCTGCCGCCATGCTGCCCCATCCCCGCTGGATACACTCGCTTGCATGTCTGGCCAGTCGCTGCTCGTACCAGGCGAGCTTTCTCCCGTCCGTTCCGTTCCCGGAAACATCCGCAGGCCCGAGTACGTGGGCAAGCCCGCGCCCACTCCGTACACCGGACCGGAGGTGCAGTCGGCCGCGACCATCGAGGCCATGCGCATCGCCGGTCGGATCGCCGCCCAGGCGATGGAAGAGGCCGCCAAGCTGATCGCCCCGGGGGTGACCACCGACGAGTTGGACCGGGTCGCGCACGAGTACATGTGCGACCACGGCGCCTACCCGTCGACGCTGGGCTACCGGGGCTTCCCCAAGTCCCTGTGCTCCTCGGTCAACGAGGTCATCTGTCACGGCATCCCCGACTCCACCGTCCTGCGCGACGGCGACATCGTGAACCTCGACGTCACCGCGTTCATCGGCGGCGTGCACGGGGACAACAACGCCACGTACCTGTGCGGGGCGGTGGACGAGGAGTCGCGGCTGCTGGTGGAGCGCACCCGCGAGGCCCTGAACCGGGCCGTCAAGGCCGTCAAGCCGGGCCGCCAGATCAACGTGATCGGCCGGGTCATCGAGTCGTACGCGAAGCGCTTCGGCTACGGCGTGGTCCGGGACTTCACCGGGCACGGGATCAACTCGTCCTTCCACTCCGGCCTGATCATCCCGCACTACGACAGCCCGCACGCCACGACGGTCATCGAGCCCGGGATGACCTTCACGATCGAGCCGATGCTGACCCTGGGCACGCACGAGTACGACATGTGGGCGGACGGCTGGACGGTCGTCACGAAGGACCGCAAGCGCACCGCGCAGTTCGAGCACACACTGGTGGTGACGGACACGGGAGCCGAGATCCTCACCCTGCCGTAAAACTTCCGCCGGGAGTGTTTTACCGACAGCACGTCGGGAACACATTGACTTAGGTAACCCTAAGCACGAGGATCGGGCGTGGCGGCCGCGCCGTCACGCCCGCCGGGCCCGAGCCCGTCGGACCCGTCCCTCGTCCCGTCTCCGGAGGATTGTCTTGGACGCCTTCTCCACGGTCATCCGTGTCGCCTCGCACGAGCAGCACACCGAGGCGGAGACCTCGACGTTCATGAGCGACCTGCTCGGCGGCCGGTTGGGGGTGGACGCGTACGCGCGCTACACCGAGCAGCTGTGGTTCGTGTACCGGGCTCTGGAGGACGCGGCCGCGTCCCTGAAGGACGACCCCGTGGCGGGCCCGTTCATACGGCCCGAGCTGATGCGCGTCGCCGAGATCGAGCGGGACCTGGCGCACCTGCGCGGACCGGCCTGGCACGAGACGCTGATCGCGCTGCCCGCGACGCAGGCCTACGCGGCCCGCGTGGCGCAGTGCGCGGCCACCTGGCCCGGCGGATACGTCGCCCACCACTACACCCGCTATTTGGGCGACCTCTCGGGCGGCCAGATCATCCGCGACAAGGCGGAGCGGACCTGGGGCTTCACGCGCAAGGGCGACGGGGTGCGGTTCTACGTCTTCGCGGACATCTCCAACCCCGCGGCCTTCAAACGGACCTACCGGGAACTGCTGGACGCGATCGCCGCGGACGACCTGGAGAAGCAGCGCATCATCGACGAGTGCAAGCGCGCCTTCGACTTCAACGGGGCGGTCTTCCGCCAGCTGGGCGAAGCGTTCCCCCTGAGCGCCTGAGTCAGTCGCCCTGGATCAGCCAGACCGCCAGGCCGATGCAGAACAGCAGGGCCTCGGCGCCCTTGGCGTAGAAGAGGGCGAGCGCGCAGCCGATGCTGCCCGCCACGATGCGGTTCGTCCTCTGCTGCGGGGTCCGCGGCCGCCGCCAGGTGGCGGCGGCCAGCCCCAGCGGGATCAGGTACGGCAGCAGGAGCCAGCGCGACGCCTGCGGCAGGTAGGAAGTCGAGTAGCTCAGGCCTGCGGCCGCCAGCGTCAGCGCCGTGAAGAGCGCGGGGACCAGCAGCCACTGCTGCGTTCCGGTGGGGTGCTGCGCGGCGGTCGAATTCGTGTTCATGCGCCCATTCCACCGCAGGCGCCAGCCCGGCCCCAGGGTGCGCGTACTCAACTTCGGGTGCGCGCCTACTCAGTTCCGGGGCGGGCCTGCGGGGGCTTGGCGAAGCGGACGCGGCCACCGATCTCGACCGTGCCGTCCGGGCCGGGCGCGGTGAGGATCTGGGAGCCCGCGCCCTGGGTGATGTTCAGGGCCCGGTTCAGCTCGGCGGTCAGCAGTATCGCGGCCGAGCCGGTGGCCTCGTCCTCGGTGATGGCCCCGTCGGGGCGGCGCGGGAAGCCGCGGGCCCTGATGCGGCCCGCGGTCTCGTCCTCCCAGGCCCAGGCGTACAGCCAGCCCTCGCCCGGCGGCGGCGCGGGCAGCGCGTCGACCTCGGCGGGGCTGGCGTACTGCTCGGTGCGCTTGCCCTCGACCCACTCGGGGAGGGCCGTGATCCAGGTGAACTCGCCGTCGTCACGGGCCCATACGGAGCCGGCCGGCGGCTGGAGCTCCTCGATGTCGAGCAGCCAGGCGACGCCGACCAGCGGATGACCCGCGAAGGACATCCGCGTTCCGGGGGTGCGGATGTCGACGACCCCGCGCTCGGGGTCGTCGACGAACACCGTCTCGCTGTAGCCGAGTTCAGCGGCCAGGGCCTGCCGCGACGCGTCGTCGGGGCAGGACCGGCCGTCGCGCACGACGCCGAGCAGGTTGCCGTACCGCCCGTCGCCCGCACAGAAGACACTGAGCACATCGAGATCGTTCACGCTGGAATTGAAACACGGTTCACATCCGGACTGAGCGCCGCCTGCGCGCGAGGTGGACGGCGCCCGCACCGGCCACGACGGCTGCGCCGGAGGCGGCGAGCAGGGCCGTGGCCGGGAGTTCGGCGCCGGTGCTGGCGAGGTTCCCGCCGATGCTGCCGCCAGCGCCGCCACCTCCCACGGCGCCTCCCGTGCCGCCGGCGGTGGCCGGCGCGGGGGTCGCGGTGGGCGCGGTGGTGGGCGTCCCCGTGGGGAGCACGGCGTCCTTGTCGACGGACACGGAGAGGGTGACGGGGTCGGTCGGCTTGCCCTCCGCGTAGTCCGGGCTGGGCGCCCCGATGGCGGCCGCGCCCTCCGCGGTGAAGGCGGCGGGGACGGCGTTCAGGGTCAGCAGGCCGCCCGTGGTCCGGTACTCGGTCTTCGACAGGTCGAGCGTGGCGAAGGGGACGTCCGCCTTGGTGGCGGTGGGCGTCTTGACGTCCAGGACGAGGGTGCCCTTCTTGCCCTCGGCGTTGACGCGCAGGTTCGCGAAGGTCATGTCGACGCCGTGGTCGGCCCGCTGGAAGCGCAGGCTGCCCGCGAACGAGGCGCTCAGCTTCTGCTTCGCGGTGTCCAGCTCGCCCTTGCCCAGGGCGAAGGCGAAGGTGTCGCCGCTCGCGACGGCCCCGCCCGCCGGGGTGACCGAGCCGCCGCCCTTCACCACGTACGAGCGGAACGAGTCCTTCACCCCCCAGGTCAGCCGGCCGCCCACGAGCTGCTGGGGCCCGTCGGCCGCCGGGGAGCCGGTGCTCTGCGAGGGCGCCGCCCCCGTCGACGGGGCCGAGGCGGACGGGGACACCGGGGCGGACGTCGTCGCGGACGGAGAGGGGGACGGCGAGGGCTGCGCGAACTCCAGTGCCGCCGTGAGCGGGTCGCCGGCCAGACCGACGTACTTGTCCGAACCCAGCTGCTCCGCCGCCTCCTTGGTGAGGGTGGTGCCCAGCTTGTCCATCGCCGGGCCGCCGAAGGCCACGTCCGCCAGCGGGACGCCGGGGGTGAGGGTGCCGTTCTTGGTGACGTCGGCCGTCAGCTTCTTCGTACCCGTGTCGAAGCGGAGGTTGGCGAGGGTCACCTTGAAGCCGTGGGCGGGCGCGTCGAAGGTGACGCTGCCCTTGAAGGCGGCGGTCACCACGTGCCCGCCGTCCTTGTCGTACCGGCCCGTCGCCGAACCGAAGCGGAAGGTGCCGTCGGAGTTCAGCGCGGCCCCGTCCGCCAGGGTGATCGTGCCCTTGGCGATGTTGAGGACGTACGAGCGGTAGCTCGCCAGGACGCCCCAGTCGAGGGTGCCGTTCACGATCGGCGTCGGCGCGGCGGCGACGGCCGCCGGGGCCTGCCCGCCGCCCGCCGCCGTCGCGGGCAGGACGAAGGCAGTGGCGCCGAGCACCGCCGCGGCGGCGATGGCGAGGGCGAGGGGACGACGGTGGGACGAGGTCATGGGGCAGGCCTCCTGAAAGGCGACGGGGGTGGCTGACGGAACGGGAGGGGCAGGGGCGGGAACGACGGGGGTGTCAGGGCCGGGACTGCTGCGGGCCCCCGGACCCGGCGGAACCGCCCGGGGCGTCCGAGGTCGTCGGGGCGGTCGGGGTCGTCGGGGCATCCGGGGCGGGCGGGGCGATCGGGGCGTCCGGTCCGGCGGGGGTGGGCTCCGTACGGCGGTTGCGGCGCAGGAGGAGGAGGGTCGCGCCGCCGACCAGGACCAGGACGGCCACGCCGAGGGCGACGTACGGCCCGGCGTTCGAAGACTCCCCCTCCTCGGCGACGGGCGCGGGCGACGGGCCGGGGGCGGCGGGCGGGGCGGGCGGGGCCGTGGAGCCCAGGTCGGGCAGGGCCGGCAGCTTCGCGGTGGCATCGAGCGCGACGGCGAGGGAGACGGGGTCCATCTCGGTGCCCGCCTTATACATGGAACCGAAGGCCTGCGAGCCGCCCTCGGTGAGGGTCGCGGGGGCATCGGTGAGGGTGGCGAGTGCGCCCTCGGTCTTCAGCCCCTTGGCGTCGAACTCGACGAGCGGGACGGCGCCCTTCGTCTCACCGCCGGTGGTGACGTCCGCGGACAGGACGCCCTTGCCGTTCTCCACCGTGACGCGCGGCCTGCCGAGTTCGAGGTCGAGATGGACGCCGGTGAAATGGACCGTGCCGGCGAAGGAGGCGTCGAGCGTCCCCTTCGAGCCGTCGTACGCGCCCTTGCCCTGCGGGAACCGGAACAGCGCGCCGCCGTCCCGGGCCCCCTCGGCGAGGGTCCATCTGCCCTGGCCGACGGACCCGGTGACGTACTCGCGGAACGTGCGCCGGACACCCCAGTCGACGGCGGCGTCGGCGAACGCTCCCCGGGCGGCCTGCGGGTCCGGCGGAGGCTGCGGGGTCTGCCCCGGGGCGCTCGCGGACGGCGGGGTGCCGGCGGCCGGGGCGGCTTTGACGTCGACGGAGAGGGAGAGGGGGTCGAGCCGGTCGCCCGCCGAGTAGTAGCCCGCGAAGGCCTTGGCACCCTGGTCGGTGAGGGTGACCGGGACGCCGGTCAGGACGACGGGGCTGGCGCCGCCCTTCATGTTGATCCCGCCGAGGCCGAGGGTGGCGAAGGGAACCCGGGTCCGGGTGCTGACCTCGCCGGTGTCCTTGGCCTTGCCCGTGACGTCCGCGTAGAGGGTGCCGCCGCCTCCATCGATCTTGACGGTGGGGCGGCTGACCGTCAGGTCCAACTCGTACGCACCGTCCGGCTTCTGGTGGCCCTGGAAGCCGACGCCGCCGCTGAAGGAGGCCTCGAAGGCTCCGGAGTCCGGATCGTAGGAGCCGGTGGCCGAGTGGAAGCGGAACAGGCTGCCGCCGACCGTGGCGGCGCCGTTCTTCAGCTGGAAAGCGCCTTTCGCGACGGGACCGGTGACGTAACTCTGGAAGGAGGATTTGATGCCCCAGTCGAGCCGGCCCCCCTGTACGGGGCGTTCGGCCGCATGGGCGGCGGTCGCCGGGAGCAGGGCGCCCCACAAGGCCGCCAGGGTCGCCAACAGGGCGACTGTCGACGCGCGGGCCGGTCTTGCAGGCATGGACGCCCCCCAGGGCTAGTTAATAAGGTTAGGCTAACCTAAGCTACCTCCAGTCGGAGGGGAACCCCCGATTCCCCGGAACCTCGACCCGGCCCCCGAATCCCAGACCTCCAGCCGGACGATCAGGACGGTGCCTTCGTGCCTACGCCCGCCGCTTCAACCCGCCTGCCCCGCCGCGCCCTTGCCCTCGCCCTCGTCCTCACCGTCGCCGCGCTGGCACTGGCCGCCCTGACGGGCTGCGCGGGCACGTCCGCCACCGACTCCGGACCCGGCACGGCAGCCCGGCCCGCCGCCGTGCCCGACCGGGTGGAACCGCTCGCCCCGGCGCCGCTGCCCGCGCTCCCGGCGACCGTGTCCTCGGCGGACGGCCGGCAGGTGACGGTGACCTCCGTGGAGCGGGTGGTCCCGCTGACCGGCGGCTTGAACGAGATCGTCCAGACCCTGGGCCTCGGTCCCCAGGTCGTCGCCCGCGACATCACCGCCACCTTCGAACAGGCCGCGCAGCTACCGGTGGTGACCCGGGGTCACGACGTGTCGGCCGAGAGCGTGCTGTCGCTGCGCCCGACCCTGGTACTGGCCGAGACCACCACCGGCCCGGCCGAGGCGATCGGGCAGATCCGCGACGCGGGCGTCCCGCTGCTCGTCGTCGCCCCGGCCAAGTCCCTGGAGGACGTGCCGAAGCGGATCGGGACGGTCGCCGACGCGCTCGGCGTCAAGGACGCCGGGGTGCGATTGAACCAGCGCACCGCCGAGCGGATCGCCGCCGTCCGCAAGGACATCCCCGCGACCGCGGCCACCGGGAAGAAGCCCCGGGTGGCCTTCCTCTACCTGCGCGGCACCGCATCCGTGTACCTGATGGGCGGCTCCGACTCGGGGGCGGCCTCACTGCTCGAAGCGGCCGGCGCCGTGGACACGGGCCAGGAGTCGGGGCTCGGCAAGGACTTCACCCCGATCACGAGCGAGGCCCTGGCGGCTGCCGCGCCGGACGCCATCCTGGTCATGTCCAAGGGGTTGGAGTCCGTGGGCGGCACGGAAGGCCTGGTGAAGATCCCGGGCGTGGCGCAGACCCCTGCCGGAATGGACCGGCGGGTGGTCGCCGTCGACGACGGCGTCCTCTTGAACTACGGCCCGCGCACGGACCAGGTGCTGGGCTCCCTGATCTCCCAGCTCTACGGAAGGACCGCGTGACGTGACGGGACGGAACACGGTCACCGCGGCCGCCCCGGACCTCGTCCACGGGGAGCCCCGGACGGACGGGGCGCCCCGCCGGACCGAGGCGTGGCTGGCCGTGGGGCTGGTCGTCGCGCTCGGGGGGCTGGCGCTGGTGTCCGCCGGGGTGGGGGCCTACGGGATACCCGTCGGAGAGGTCCTCGGGTCCGTCCAGCACCGCCTGGGGCTCGGCGGAGCCCCGCTCGACCGGGTGGGCGAGAGCGTGCTGTGGAACGTTCGGCTCCCCCGGGTCGCGCTCGCCCTGCTCGTCGGTGCGAGCCTGGGCTGCGCGGGGGCCCTGATGCAGGGGGTGTTCGGCAATCCGCTCGCCGAGCCCGGCGTCATCGGGATCTCCGCGGGCGCCGCCGTCGGCGCGGTGGCCGCCATCGGACTCGGGCTCGGCTTCTTCGGCAACTGGACCATCACCGCCTGCGCGTTCGTCTCCGGGCTCGTCACCGTCGGCTCCGTCTACCTCCTGTCCCGCAACGGCGGCAAGACCGAGGTCGTCACCCTCATCCTGACCGGCATCGCGGTCAACGCCTTCGCCGGCGCCCTGATCGGCCTGTTCGTGTTCTTCGCGGACAGCGGCCAGGTCAACCAGATCACCTTCTGGCAGCTCGGCTCCCTCGCCCAGGCCACCTGGCCCAAGGTGCTCGCCGTCCTACCGTGCGCGCTGGCCGGCCTGACGATCGCTCCCTTCTACGCCCGCAAGCTGGACCTGCTCTCGCTGGGCGAGCGGCCCGCCCACCATCTCGGCGTGGACGTGGAACGGCTGCGCGTCGTGCTCGTCCTCGTCGTCGCGCTGCTCACCGCGGCCGCCGTCGCCGTGGCCGGCATCATCACCTTCGTCGGGCTGCTCGTCCCACACCTGCTGCGCATGGCGAACGGCCCCGGCCACCGCTCCCTGGTCCCGGGCAGCGCCCTCGCCGGCGCTGTGGTGCTGCTCGGGGGCGATCTAGCCGCCCGGACCATCGCCCGGCCGGCCGAGCTGCCGCTCGGCGTGCTGACCGCGCTGATCGGCAGCCCCTTCTTCTTCTGGCTGTTGCGCCGTACCCGCCGCAAGCAGGGAGGCTGGGCGTGAGCACCCCCTTCTCCCTCCCCTTCTTCCGGCGCGGCGGGCGCGGGGTTCCCGCCCGGCCGGCCCCCGGTGCGGCGGTCGCCGAGGCCGTCGGCCTCCACGTCAGGCTCGGCGGGCGCACGGTGTTGGCCGGGATCGACCTGACCGCCCGGGCCGGCGAGGTACTGACGCTGGTGGGCCCGAACGGCGCGGGGAAATCGACCCTGTTGGCCGCCCTCGCGGCCGATCTGCCCGCCGCCGAGGGCCTCGTACGGATCGACGGGCGGCCGGCGGGCGACTGGCCGGCCCCGGATCTGGCACTGCGCCGGTCCGTGCTGCCCCAGTCGGCGACCGTGTCCTTCCCCTTCCCGGTCGGGGACGTCGTCCGCATGGGCCGCGCCCCGTGGTCCGGCACCCCGCTCGCCGACTCCGACGAGGAGGCGGTGGCCGCCGCCATGGCCGCCACGGAGGTGGCGGACTTCGCCGATCGCCCCTTCTCCGCGCTCTCCGGCGGCGAACGGGCCCGGGTCGCCCTGGCCCGGGTGCTGGCCCAGCGGGCCCCGCTGCTGCTCCTCGACGAGCCGACCGCGGCACTGGACCTGCGCCACCAGGAGCTGGTGCTCCGGATCTGCCGGGAGCGGGCCGCGGCCGGGGACGCGGTGGTCGTCGTCCTGCACGACCTCGGGCTGGCCGCGGCCCACGCCGACCGGGCCGCCGTGCTGCACCGCGGGCGGATCGCGGCGGACGGGCCACCAGGCGAGGTGTTCGGGGACGAGCTGCTGAGCCGGGTCTATCGGCAGCCCGTCGAGGTGCTGCCACATCCGCGTACGAGGGTTCCGCTTGTGCTCCCCGTACGGGACGACGACCTTTCCGTCCTACGGAACGGCCACACCGACTTGACCTCCGCTTGACCTTTCTTTGGGCTGGACCTGAAGGCACCGTGACGGCCCCGTGTCCGGCGGTCGTATCTGTGGCCTGAATCACTGGACCCGCGAGCATGGGTCAGGTAAGCCTCGGTTAAGTTAGGTCCGCCTCACCGGCCGCCCTCCTGATCGGGGCGGCCGTCTGCCGAACGCCAGACAGCCAGGAGCCAGCCCATGCGCCCCGCCCGCCTCACCGCCCTCACCGCGGCTGCCGCCGTGGCCGCGCTCACCGCCGTCACCGGCTGCGCCGAGAAGAGCGGCGCCGGCGACGGGGCCATCAAGGTCGCCGCCTCCGACAGCGCCTGCGAGGTCTCCAAGACGGAGTTCCCGGCCGGCAAGGTCACCATCGAGGTCGAGAACAAGGGCTCCAAGGTCACCGAGGTCTACGTCCTCTTCCCGGACGACCGCATCGTCGCCGAGCGCGAGAACATCGGCCCCGGCACCAAGGCCTCCATCACCGCCGAGATCAAGGCCGGTGACTACGAGATCGCCTGCAAGCCCGGCATGAAGGGCGACGGCATCCGCCAGAAGGTCAAGGCCACGGGCAACGGCGCCGCCGAGAAGCGCAGCCCGGAGCTGGACGCCGCGGTCGCCGCGTACCGCAAGTACGTGCAGGAGCAGGCCGACGAGACCCTCCCCAAGGCGCAGGCCTTCGCGGACGCGGTCAAGGCCGGCGACGTCGAGGCCGCCAAGAAGGCGTACGCCGTGTCCCGCATCGGCTGGGAGCGCACCGAGCCGGTCGCCGAGTCCTTCGGCGACATCGACCCGAAGGTCGACGTCCGCGAGGACGGCCTGGAGGCCGGCCAGGACCCGGCGAAGGACTGGACCGGCTGGCACCGCCTGGAGAAGGCCCTGTTCGCCGACAACAAGATCGGCGACGACGAGAAGAAGCTCGCCGACCAGCTGATGACCGACCTCACCGGCTGGCAGAAGAAGGTCGGCCAGGCGGAGATCACCCCGACCTCCATGGCGAACGGCGCCAAGGAGCTGCTGGACGAGGTGGCCAGCGGCAAGGTCACCGGTGAGGAAGAGCGCTACAGCCACACCGACCTGGTCGACTTCAAGGCCAACGTCGAGGGCGCCCAGAAGGCGTACGAGCTGCTCAAGCCGGCCGCCGCGAAGAACGACCCGGCCCTGTCCGCGGAGCTGGACAAGCAGTTCGCCGCGATGAACACGCTGCTCGACAAGTACCGCGCCGACAAGAACACCTACGACTTCGCCTCGTACGAGACGGTCGGCCAGGACCAGCGCAAGGAACTCTCGGACGCCGTCAGCGCGCTCGGGGAGCCGCTGTCGAAGCTTGCCGCCGCCGTCACCAAGTAACGCGTATCAGGGGTACGGACATGTCTGAGGACACCAGCACCACCACCACCGACGCAGCCGCCGAGTCCGCCGCGTCGACCGAAGCCGTCGCGTCCGCCACCGGCAGCGATGCCACCGGCGGGCCGTCCCGCCGGTCCGTGCTCGGCTGGGGCGGTGCCGGGCTCGCGCTCGGCGCCGCCGCGGCGGGCGGCACGGTCGCCGCGCTCAGCAGCGGCAGCGACGCGGTTCCGGCCGCGCTCAGCGGCTCCGCCGTGCCCTTCCACGGCGCGCACCAGGCCGGCATCGCCTCCGCCGTCCAGGACCGGCTGCACTTCGCCGCGTTCGACGTGAAGACGAAGGACCGCGCGGAGCTCGTCCAGCTCCTCAAGGACTGGACGCGGGCCGCCGAGCGGATGACGGCGGGCCTCCCCGTCGGCGAGGGCGCGGTCGGCGGCCTCCCCGAGGCGCCGCCGGACGACACCGGCGAGGCCCTCGGCCTCAAGCCGTCCCGCCTGACGCTGACCATCGGCTTCGGCGCCTCGCTGTTCGCCAAGGACCGGTTCGGCCTGGAGGACCGGCGCCCCGAGGCCCTGGTCGACCTGGAGCAGTTCCCCGGCGACAACCTGGACCCGGCCAAGAGCGGCGGCGACCTCTGCGTGCAGGCCTGCGCGGACGACCCGCAGGTCGCGGTGCACGCGATCCGCCAGCTCGCCCGGATCGGCTTCGGCAAGACCGCGGTGCGCTGGTCGCAGCTCGGCTTCGGCAAGACCTCGTCCACCACCCCGGACCAGCAGACCCCGCGCAACATGATGGGCTTCAAGGACGGCACCCGGAACATCGCGGGCACCGACACCGCCGCCCTCGACAAGCACGTGTGGGTCGCGGACGAGGCCAAGGGCGCCTCGGCGTGGATGGCCGGCGGCTCGTACCTGGTCGCCCGCCGGATCCGGATGCACATCGAGACCTGGGACCGCACTCCGCTCCAGGAGCAGGAGGACATCTTCGGCCGGGACAAGGCCGAGGGCGCACCGGTCGGCAAGTCGAAGGAGCGCGACGAGCCGTTCCTGAAGGCGATGAAGCCGGAGGCGCACGTCCGCCTGGCGCACCCCGACAGCAACAACGGTGTGACGATCCTGCGCCGCGGCTACTCGTTCACCGACGGTTCGGACGGACTGGGCCGGCTCGACGCGGGCCTGTTCTTCCTCGCGTACCAGCGGGACGTCCGCAAGGGCTTCATCCCGCTCCAGCGCAACCTGTCCAAGCACGACGGGCTCAACGAGTACATCCAGCACGTGAGCTCGGCCCTCTTCGCCGTCCCTCCGGGCGTCCGTGACAAGGACGACTGGTGGGGCCGGGCGCTGTTCGCGTAGTTCCGCGGAACGGAAAGGAACCGACGTGTTCAGCAACTACCTGATCGGCCTGCGTGAGGGGCTTGAGGCCAGCCTGGTCGTCTGCATCCTCATCGCCTACCTGGTGAAGACCGGGAACAAGGACAAGCTGGGACCGCTGTGGCTCGGCGTCGGCCTCGCGGCCGCGCTCAGCCTGGCCTTCGGCGCGGCGCTCGAATTCGGCACCTCGGAGCTGACGTTCCAGGCGCAGGAGGCGATCGGCGGCAGCCTGTCGATCGTCTCGGTCGGCCTGGTGACGTGGATGGTCTTCTGGATGAAGCGCACCGCACGGCACCTGAAGACCGAGCTGCACGGCAAGCTCGACGCGGCGCTCGCGATGGGCACCGGCGCCCTGGTGACGACGGCTTTCCTGGCCGTCGGCCGGGAGGGCCTGGAAACCTCGCTGTTCGTGTGGCGGTCGGTCCACGCGGCCGGTGACGGCGCGGGTCCGCTGGTGGGCGTGCTGCTCGGCATCGGATCGTCGATCGTGCTGGGCTGGCTGTTCTACCGCGGCGCGCTGAAGATCAACCTGTCCAAGTTCTTCACGTGGACCGGCGGGATGCTGGTCGTGGTCGCCGCGGGCGTGCTCGCGTACGGGGTGCACGACCTCCAGGAGGCCGAGTTCCTGCCCGGTCTCCTGAACAAGGCCTTCGACGTCAGCGCGGCGATCCCGCCGGACAGCTGGTACGGGACCCTGCTGAAGGGCACGTTCAACTTCCAGCCCGACCCGACCTGGCTCCAGGTCTCGGTGTGGCTGCTGTACCTGGTCCCGACGCTGCTCCTGTTCCTCGGGGTGTTCGCCCGCAAGGCGGCCCCCGCGGCGCCGGCACCGGCTCCGGCGGCCCAGCCGGCGGGCGTCCCCGCGAAGGCCGAGGGCAGCGGCTCGTAAGGCATCGGCGAAGGGGCCCGGATCGAGATGATCCGGGCCCCTTCCGCACGTCCGGGCCGGGTCACCAGAGGCGGTCGACGAGCCCCGGGTACAGGGCGATCCGTACGCCCGTGAACGCCGCGGCATCGGTGTGCGGGCCGGGGAAGTCCGCGAGGACCTCCTTGTCGAACCCGGGCGCGTCCGTGGCCAGCGGCTCCTCGGGCGTCCCGCCGACCAGTACCGTCCCGGGGAGCCGGGTGAAGCCGGCCGCCTCGTAGAAGGGGGCGAGCGGACGGTCGCAGCTGAACAGGACGAGGTCCACGGCCGGGTCGGCGGCCAGCGCCGCACGGGCCGCCGCCACCAGGTGCCCGCCGTGCCCGCGGCCCCGGGCCGTGTCCAGGGTCACCACCGCGCTGAGCCCGGCCGCGCGGTGGGTGCGCCCCGCGTGCCGGACCTCCTTGAACAGCAGGGCGAGGGAGGCGGTCACCGTGCCGCCCTCGTCCACGAGGACCATCACCTTGGGGGCCAATGCCGGGTCGTGCCCGCCGCCGGCGCCGGGCCAGGCCTGCGCCTCCAGGGCCGCGACCTGCGCGGCGAGCCCGCCCGGGAGCTCGGCCTGTGCGTAGGCGAGCACCGTCATCACGGCCGGGCCTCCGCTGCGCGCCGCCGCTTCCTGCCGCGCGCCACAGCGGCGCCCCGCACGGGCGTCTGCCCCGGCCGGACGGTTGCCCGGCCCGTACGCCCCGCCGGGGGCGTACGGACAGCGCGGACCACCGGGCCGGGCAGAGCCGCCGGGGCCTCTGCCCGGTAGGCGGGTGCCGCCACCAGGCCGTGGCTCATCCGATCCGGACCCCGCTGCCGCCCACCCTCACCCGCGGGTCACCGGCCCGCAGTTCCACCGTGAGGACCCCGGGCCGGCCCATGTCCTCGCCCTGGTGGAGGGTGAGCACGGCGTCCGCCGGGACCAGGCCGAGTTCGCGGGCGTACGCCCCGAAGGCCGCCGCGGCGGCTCCGGTGGCCGGGTCCTCGACGACGCCGCCGACCGGGAACGGGTCCCGTACGTCGAACAGCGCCGGACCCGCCCGGTGCACCAGCTGGACGGTGGTCAGGTCCAGGCGCTGCATCAGCGCCTCCAACCGGGGGAAGTCGTACGCGAGGTCCGCGAGCCGGGCCCGGGTGCCGGCGCCGAGCACCAGGTGACGGTTTCCGGCGTAGGCGATCCTGGGCGGGAAGGCCGGGTCCAGGTCGGCCTGCGGCCAGTCCAGCGCGGCCAGCGCCTCGGCGAGGTCGTCCGGGGCGACGTCCTCGACGTGCGGTTCGACGCTGGTCAGGACGGCCCGCAGTCCCTCGTCGGTCGCGGTGACCGAGACGGGCACCGTCCCGGCCGGGGTTGCGAAGACGAGCTCGCCCGGACCGATCCGCTCCGCCAGCGCCACCGAGGTGGCCACGGTGGCGTGCCCGCAGAAGGAGACCTCCGCCTTCGGGCTGAAGAACCGCAGGGTGAAGGCCCGTCCGGGCTCCCCGCCGAGGCCGTGTGGCGGTGCGGTCAGGAAGGCCGTCTCGCTGTAGCCCAGGTCGGCCGCGATCTCCAGCATCCGGGCGTCGTCCAGGCCGCTCGCGTCGAGCACGACCCCGGCGGGGTTGCCGCCCGCGGGGTCTGCGGAGAACGCCGTGTAGCGCAATACCTCAGTCGTCATGATCGGCTCAACTCCGGCCCGGGGCACGGCATTCCCGCCGGTCCGCCCCCGCCGGCGCCGGCGGGGTTCAGCCCCGCCCGATGTACGGCATCGTCGTCGCCATCACCGTCGCGAACTGCACGTTCGCCTCCAACGGCAGCTCCGCCATGTGCAGCACGGTGCGCGCCACGTCGGCGGCGTCCATCACCGGCTCGACCGCCAGCTGCCCGTTCGGCTGGAGGATCCCGGTCTGCATCCGCTCGGTCATCTCGGTGGCCGCGTTGCCGATGTCGATCTGCCCGCAGGCGATCCGGTACGGGCGCCCGTCCAGCGAGAGCGACTTCGTCAGGCCCGTCATCGCGTGCTTGGTCGCGGTGTAGGCGACCGAGTTCGGCCGGGGCACGTGCGCGGAGATCGAGCCGTTGTTGATGATCCGGCCGCCCTGCGGGTCCTGCGCCTTCATCTGCCGGAAGGCCGCCTGCGCGCACAAGAAGGACCCGGTCAGGTTGACGTCCACCACGTGGCGCCAGGCCTCGTAGGCGAGGTCTTCCAGCGGGACCCCGCCCGGGCCGAACGTGCCGGCGTTGTTGAAGAGGAGGTCGAGGCGCCCGTACTGCTCCCGTACCGCGGCGAACAGTGCGGCCACGTCGTCCGGATCGCTCACGTCCGCCGGTACGCACAGCACGTCCGCATCGGCCCCGGCCGCCTTCGCCGTCTCCTGGAGCGGTTCGGTCCGGCGGCCGGCCGCGGCCACCGCCCAGCCCGCGGCGGCCAGGGTCAGGGCCACGGAGCGGCCGATGCCGGAGCCCGCACCGGTCACGAGGGCGATCTTCTTCCCACTTGCGTTCATGGGGCCGCAGGGTACGTCACATGTCGCATCGCTCCACGGACGTTCCGATAGCTGAGAGCATGGGTCGGTCGGGGGTGTGAAAAGACGACGAAAAGACTGGAGTTCCGCATGTCGGAGAGAGGCCCCGCGACGGCCCCCTCGCACGAGCCGTCGCCCGAGACGCCCTCCGCACCGCAGACCGTTTCCACACCGAAGACCAAGTCCGCCCGCAGGACCGGACTGCTCGTCACCTTCATACTCGGCGGCCTCAGCGCCCTCCCCCCACTGTCCATGGACATGTACCTGCCGGCCCTGCCGGAGGTCACCAGCGCCCTGCACAGCCCGGCCGCCACCATCCAGATCACCCTCACCGCCTGCCTCGCCGGCATGGCGCTGGGCCAGGTCGTCATCGGCCCGATGAGCGACAAGTGGGGCCGGCGCCGGCCCCTTCTCTTCGGCATGGTCGTCTACGTCCTGGCCACCGCGATCTGCGCCCTCGCCCCGACCGCGGAAATGCTGATCGGCTTCCGCCTGATCCAGGGCCTGGCCGGGTCGGCCGCGGTCGTCATCGCCCGGGCCGTCGTGCGCGACCTGTACGACGGGGTCGAGATGGCCCGGTTCTTCTCCACGCTGATGCTCATCTCCGGCGTCGCCCCGATCATCGCCCCGCTCATCGGCGGCCAGATCCTGCGCTTCGCCGACTGGCGCGGGGTGTTCGTCGCCCTCACCGGTGTCGGCGCCGTGCTCACCCTCGTCGTCTGGCGCAGCCTCGGCGAGACCCTGCCGCCCGAGCGGCGGCAGACCGGCGGCGTGGGCTCCGCGCTGCGGACCATGCGCGGGTTGCTCGCGGACCGCGTCTTCGCCGGGTACACCCTGACCGGCGGCTTCGCGTTCGCCACGCTCTTCTCGTACATCTCCGCCTCGCCGTTCGTCGTGCAGGAGATCTACGGGGCCTCGCCGCAGACCTTCAGCCTGCTGTTCGGCCTCAACTCGGTGGGCCTGATCGCCGCCGGGCAGGTCAACGGCAAGCTGCTGGTCGGCCGGGTCCGCCTGGACAGGGTGCTGGGGGGCGGGCTCGCCGTCATCACCACGGCCTCGGTGGCGCTGCTGCTGATGTCCTCGGGGGTGTTCGGGGCGGTCGGGCTGGTACCGATCGCGGCCGCGCTGTTCGTGCTGATGACGGCGATGGGCATGGTCCTGCCGAACACCAACGCGTTGGCGTTGATGCGCACCCCGCACGCGGCCGGCTCGGCTTCCGCGCTGCTGGGCACCTCCTCGTTCCTGGTCGGGGCGATCGCCTCGCCGCTGGTCGGGATCGCGGGCGAGGGCACGGCGGTGCCGATGGCGGTGGTCCAGCTGGTGTGCTCCCTGCTGGCGGTGGGCTGCTTCACCGCGATGTGCCGGCCGTGGCAGAACCGGGAGTCCGCGGTCTGAGCCTCGGCGGGCACGGCGCCCGGGGTGCACGGCGTTCGGGGTGCGCCGGGCGCCGTAAACTTCGCTGGTGAACGCCTCCGCCTCCGTCCCCACCACCGCCGAAACGCTCCGGTCCGCGCTGGGCGGGCTGCTCGACGGGCTCCCGCCGAAGCAGGCCACCGCCGCCGTCGAGCGGCTGATCGCCAACTACCGCGGCCGGACCCCGACCGACGCACCCGTCCTGCGCGACCGCTCCGACGTGGCCGCGTACGCGGCGTACCGGATGCCGGCCACCTTCGAGGCCGTACGGTCCGCCCTGGACGCCCTCGCCGAGGCCGCCCCGCAGTGGTCCCCCGGCTCCCACGTCGACGTGGGCGGCGGCACGGGCGCGGCGACCTGGGCGGTGGACGCGACCTGGGACGGCCCGCGCGGCACCACGGTCCTGGACTGGGCGGAGCCGGCGCTGGCCCTCGGCAAGGAGCTCGCGGCGTCCTCCGGATCGCAGGTGCTGCGCGCCGCCGAGTGGCGGCGGGCCGTCATCGGATCGGAGCTGGCCCTCCCCGGGGCGGACCTGGTGACGGTGTCGTACGTCCTCGGCGAGCTGACGCCGGAGGCCCGCCGGGCCGTGGTCGCCGAAGCGGCCCGCGCCGGGCAGGCGGTGGTGCTGATCGAGCCGGGCACGCCCGAGGGGTACCTGCGCATCCGCGAGGCCCGCGACCAGCTGATCGCGGCGGGGCTGAGGGTCGCCGCGCCGTGCCCGCACGACGGCACCTGCCCGATCGAGGTCGGGCAGGACTGGTGCCACTTCTCGGCGCGGGTCAGCCGGTCCTCGCTGCACCGGCAGGTCAAGGGCGGCTCCCTGCCGTACGAGGACGAGAAGTTCAGCTACGTGGCCGCGACCCGCTTCCCGGTGGAGCCGGTCCCCTCCCGGATCACGCGGAGGCCGCAGATCCGGAAGGGGCTCGTCCTACTGGACCTGTGTGGTCCGGAGGGCGAGGGCCTGACCCGGGCCACCGTGAGCAAGCGCCACGGTGACCTGTACAAGGCGGCGCGGGACGCCGACTGGGGCCAGGAGTGGCCGCCGGCCACCCGGTAGCACCCCGCGGCCGCTACATCCGCAGCTCCTGGGTGCAGCACTTCACGCTGCCGCCGCCCTTGAGCAGCTCGCCCAGGTCCATGGGGACCGGCTCGAAGCCGCGGTCCCGCAGCGGTGCGAACAGCCCGGCCGCTGCCTGCGGGAGCAGGACGTGCCGGCCGTCCGAGACCGCGTTCAGGCCGAGGGCCGCCGCGTCCTCGTCGCCGGCGATCAGCGCGTCCGGGAACAGCCGCTTGAGCACGGCCCGGCTGCCGGGCGAGAAGGCGGACGGGTAGTACATGACCTCGTCGCCGTCGAGCACGCAGAGCGCCGTGTCCAGGTGGTAGTAGCGCGGGTCCACCAGGTCGAGGCCGATGACGGGCCGGCCGAAGAACTCCTGCGCCTCGTCGTGCGAGAGCGGGCTGGAACGGAAGCCCCGGCCGGCCAGGATGTAGCTGGCGGTGACGGCGAAATCGCCCTCGCCCTCGTTGACATGGGACGGCTCGTGGATGTCCTCGAAGCCGTGGGACCGGAACCATTCGAGGTGGATCTCCGCCTCGGCGGCGCGCTCCGGGTAGGCGAACCGGGCGCCGAGCACCCGGCCGTCGACGACGAGGGCGCCGTTCGCGGCGAAGACCATGTCGGGCAGCCCGGGGTCCGGTACGAGCGTCTCGACGGTGTGGCCGAGCGAGCGGTAGCGGTCCCGGAGGTCTTCCCACTGGGCGTGTGCGAGGGGCAGGTCCACCGGTTTCGTGGGATCCATCCACGGGTTGATGGAGTACGTGACCTTGAAGTGTGCGGGTGGGCACATCAGGTAGCGCCGGGGTGTGGCGTCTCTGCGCAAAGAAGGCTCCTCACGACTCACGGAGATGTCGAGAGAATCGTCTCTCCTCAACCGGGACCGCGCAGTGAACTGATTGGGTGGTTTACGGAATGACACGAAGACGAGACATCTCGCGTTGCTAATTTGTCCGGATGAGCAGCAGAACCTCCGACGGGAAAGCCCCCGACCCCGCCCGCCGCAGCGACCGTTCCCGGCGGGCCATCCTCGACGCGGCGCTCGCACTGGTCGGTGAGGTCGGCTACGACAAGCTGACCATCGAGGCCATCGCCGCCCGTGCGGGCGTCGGCAAGCAGACGATCTACCGCTGGTGGCCGTCCAGGGCCGCGGTCCTGCTGGACGCCTCGCTCGCACTCGGCGCGGACGCGGAGGCCGAAAGCGGCTGGACCGGCTTCCCCGACACCGGGGACCTCGCCGCCGACCTCAAGCTGGTGCTGCGGGCGACGGTCGACCAGTTCAACGACGAGAAGTACGCGGCCCCCACCCGCGCCCTGACCGCCGCCGGGGCGACCGACCCGGAGCTGGGCGCCCGCTTCACCGAGCAGCTGCTGGAGCCGCAGCTCGCCCTGTACGAGGCACGGTTGCGCACCGCCCGGGAGGCCGGGCAGCTCGCACAGGACGTGGACCTGCGCCTGACGGTGGAGATGCTCGTCGGGCCGCTGACGTACCGCTGGCTGATGCGGACGGCGCCGCTGACGCACGCGTACACGGACGCACTGGTGGACCGGGTGCTGGGCGGGGTGGCGAAGGTCACCGACGACTGACGGGTGATGGCCGGGCGGGGACAATTGGCCGAATTTCAACAGTATGTGACGGTATCCCGTCTCCCCTTCCGCACGCTCCGTGCACCGCTCCCCCACCCCCGGTTGGGGAGTGCGGTCACCCGGACCGCAGGATGGTGGGACCATGTGAGGGTCTGCCGGGGAAACGGTGAGGTGAGGGGATAGATGGGGTCTGAGTCCGGCCGCGTCAAACGCGGCGAGCAGAGCAGGATTTCCCAGTGGCTGCGTCGGCGGCCCAAACCCTCCCCCGAAGACCCCGAGCGCGTGCGCGAGGACCTCCTGCTGGCCGTGGCCGCCGCAGGCCTGCCGCTCGCCCCCGCCGCCCATCCCGCCGGCTACCGGTGTTCGTGCGACCGGATCGGCTGTCCCACCCCCGCACGCCACCCCCTCTCCTTCGCCTGGCAGACGCAGTCGACGACCGACCGCGCACAGATCGAACGCTGGGCGCGCAACCAGCCGCAAGCGAACTTCATCACCGCGACCGGCATGGTCCACGACGTACTGGACGTCCCCCTCGAAGCCGGAGCGAGCGCGCTGGCCCGCCTGCTGGCGGCGGGCGTCGAGGTCGGCCCCGTCGCCGAATCGGGCGGAACGGGCGACCAGGCCCGGATGCTCTTCTTCACGGCGACCCGCGGCACCCCCGAGGACGAGGACGAATGGTGGCCGTGCGAACTGGACTGCCACCCGGAGACGATGGACGAACACCCCGGCCTGCGGTGGCACTGCCGCGGCAGCTACGTGCTGGTGCCGCCGGCGGCCCTGCCGGGTGACCTGGCGGTGACCTGGCTCCGGGGCACGGAGCACCCGCTCCCGGATCCCCTCACCCTGCTGGAAACCCTGACGGACGCCTGCGCCACGTACGCGGTGGCGGCCGACCGATCCCCCACGGCGGCCTGGCCCCTGAGCCACTGACCGGGCCCCGCGGCCGGCCCGTACGACCCGGCCGGTGGGCCACCGGCCCGCGGGGCGCTCAACCGACCGCCGGCGTCGGCTGCTGCGTGTCGCCCCGCCCCACCCTTCGACCGTTCCCGGGGCGCCGGGCGGCGCGCCCACAACGGCGCCGCGCCCGGCCCGGGAGCCCGTACGGTCAGTGGATCTGGGTGACCACCACGTCCAGGGACCAGGGCCTGGCCGGCTTCGCGGGGGCCTGCGCCTCGACCGTGTACCCCAGGTCGCGCAGGGCCACCACCAGCTCCGCCGGGGTCGCCGGCACGACACCCTCGACCAGCAGGTCCCGTACCAGCCGCCCCTTCGTCGCCTTGTTGAAGTGGCTCACCACCGACCGCTTCTCCACCCCGTCCACGATCTGCGCGTGCAGCACCCGCACCGTCGCCGTGCGCCCCGCCACCTCGCCCTTGGGCTTCCACGCCGACGCGTAGGCCGAGGACCGCAGGTCCAGCACGAGCCCGTCCCCCGCCGCGGCCGGCATCACCGCGGCCATCGGCTCCCGCCAGTAGGCGCCCAGCGCGCCCAGCCCCGGCAGCTTCACCCCCATCGAGCAGCGGTACGAGGGGATCCGGTCCGTCACCCGGACCGCGCCCCACAGACCCGAGAACACCAGCAGCGACCGCTCCGCCCGCGCCCGCGCCGCCGCCGGGAGGTCCGCCAGGCCCAGCGCGTCGTACAGGACGCCGGTGTAGACCTCACCCGCCGGCCGGGCCACCGCGGACCGTAGCCCGGCGTTCTTCGCCACCTCGCCGCGCAGCCCCTCGCTCAGGCCGAGCACCCCGCGGGCCTTCAGCTCGTCGCCCGCGCACAGCTCGACCAGTTCCTCCAGCACGGCCGCCCGCGCTTCGGCCAGTCCCTGCAGCGACAGCGTCTGCGGCTCCAGGGGCGCGCCGGAGGCGCCGGCGGCCTTTCCCTCGGACGGCGGCAGCAGCACGAGCACGGTGGTTCTCCTTCAGTACGACGCGGCGCAGGGGGTGCGGCCCCCGAGCCAGGGTAGACGGCTCGCCGCGCCACCAGCGCCCACCCGCCATACGCTCGATCCATGCCACGCCGTCATATGCACATGACCGGCGCAGACGGGACTGCCCTGCGGGCCGCGCTGCGTGAACTGCGGACCGCCCTGGGGGTGCCCGGGGAGTTCCCGGCCGCGGTGCTCGCCGAGGCCGAGCGGGCCGTCCGCGATCCACGGCTCCCGGACCTCGATGCCACCGACCTGCCCCTGTTCACCATCGACCCGCCGGCCTCCCGCGACCTGGACCAGGCCATGCACCTGGCGAAGCGCCCGAACGGCGGCGGCTACCGCGTGCACTACGCCATCGCCGACGTCGCCGCCTTCGTCGCACCCGGCGGCGCCCTCGACACCGAGGCGCACCGCCGCGTCACCACCCTGTACTTCCCCGACGACAAGGTCCCCCTGCATCCGGCGGTGCTCTCGCAGGGCGCGGCCAGTCTGCTGCCCGGCCAGACCTGCCCGGCGCTGCTGTGGCGGTTCGACCTGGACTCCGCCGGCCGGGTGGAGACCACCGAGGTCCGCCGGGCCCTGGTCCGCAGCCGCGCCAAGCTCGACTACGAGGGGGTACAGCAGGCCATCGACTCCGGGACCGCCGACGAGTCCCTGGCCCTCCTGCGGGACATCGGCAGGCTCCGCGAGACCCTGGAGCAGGAGCGCGGCGGCGTCTCGCTGAACGTGCCCGAGCAGGAGATCGTCGCGCACAACGGCTCGTACACCCTCGCCTACCGGGCCCCGCTCCCGGCGGACGGCTGGAACGCCCAGATCTCCCTGATGACCGGCATGGCCGCCGCGGACCTGATGCTCGCCGCCGGCGCCGGCATCCTGCGCACCCTCCCCAGCGCCCCCGACGGCGCGGTCGGCCGGCTCCGGCGCACCGCCACCGCCCTGCGGATCGACTGGCCGCACCACGTGCCGTACGCCGAACTCGTCCGGACCCTCGACCCGCACCTCCCGGCCCACGCCGCGTTCCTCCAGGAGTGCACGGCCCTGCTGCGCGGCGCGGGCTACACGGTCTTCACCGGCGGGGCGACCCCGGACCCCGTCCTGCACGCCGCGGTGGCGGCACCGTACGCGCACTGCACCGCCCCGCTGCGCCGGCTCGTCGACCGGTACGCGGGCGAGCTGTGCGTGGCGGCGGTGGCGGGGGCCGAACCCCCGCAGTGGGCGCTGTCCGCGCTGGACGGGCTCCCGGAGCGGATGGCGGAGGGCAGCAGGCTGTCCAACACGGCCGAGCGGGAGTCCGTGGACCTCGTCGAGGCGGCCCTGCTGAAGGACCACGTCGGCGAGACCTTCGACGCGACCGTGATCGACGTGAAGGACCACGAGCCGCTGGTGGGCACGGTCCACCTGGAGGAACCGGCGGTCGTCGGCCGGGTCGAATCGCCGTCCGCGCCGCTGCCGCTGGGCGACCGCATCCGGGTCCGGCTGACGGAGGCCGACCCGGGCCGGGCGAAGAAGATCACGTTCGCCCCTGCGTGAGCGGTGTCCGCCGCAAGGCCGGCGTGCGCGCTGCGGCGGGCTGGCCTAGCGTCGAAAGGGGAGGGGCCGTCGTCCGGCGCCCCCGACCGGGTCCGCGAGCTACCGGATCCGTGAGTCCCCTGACCGCCCGGAGAGCAGGTGCCTCCCATGCGCATGTCGGTTCGCATCACCGGTGTCCTCACCGGTCTGATCCTCGCCCTCGGCGGCGGGGCCTTCGTCGCCCGCGCCGACATCCCGGCCTGTACGAACCTGGTCGCACAGTCGGGTGTCGCGGTATCCGAAGCCGTCACGACGGCCTGCACCCAAGGTGTGCACGGTGATCTGACCGGCTGTGTGAGCGCCATGTCCGCGGCCGGCGTGGCGGGCGGCGCCGCGCACGGCGCCTGCCGGATGGCGGCCAACCCTCCCGCCTGATCGGCCACCTCCACCTCACGGGCCGGTGGGCCCCGCCGCCACCGGCCCGGCCCGACGCAGGGCAGCGACCAGCGTGCGCGGGTCGTCGGCGTGGAAGCGGACGGTGCGGGCCTCGGCGCGGGAGCCGAGCGGCCGGGTGAAGGGGAGCGGACGGGTCAGTTCCAGGGTCACGGTGGTCTGGCTGGCGACGATCAGGTCGAGCACCCCGTCCTCGGAGAGGGTGACGAGGCGGCCTTCCGGGTAGCGCCGGTCCACCCGCACCGAGGCCACGGCGTCCGGCGGGACGGTGAGGTCGAACAGGGCCCCGTAGCGGATGCGCAGGGAGCCGTCCGCGCCGACCACGTGCGGCCGGGTCACGCAGGCGGCGTGCATCGCCAGGACCAGCAGCACCCCGTACGCGTCGAGGACCAGCACCACGCGGTGCACGGCCGGCCAGGGGATCAGGACGGCCAGCCCGACGGTCTCGATCAGCGACACGAACAGCAGCCCGTACGTCATGGCCGTCTGGGGTCCGGTGTACCCGGCGGCGAGTTCGCCCGGCCCCACCCCGTGCGCGGGACGGCGCAGTGCCCACCGCCCCAGCGAGGCGGCGGTGCGCAGCTCGTGCAGCACCAGTCGGCGCACCGGCTCGGGCACGACCGCCCGCACCGCCGCCCGCCGCGCTGCGCGGGGTTCGGCGCCGCGGGCCCGCTCGGCGCAGTACAGCGACCGGAGCACCCACAGCTCCAGCAGCAGCACCCCGGCGACGAGCACTTCGGCCGCGGCCGCGACCGTGAGCGGTGGGCGCACCCCGGCCGCCAGGCACACGACGAGGGCCAGTTCGCCCGGTATCGCCGCGGCGGCGGCGATCCGGGCCGCCCGGACCCGGCTCATCGGCTGCTTCCCTTCTGCGCGAACGCCTCCATGACCTGGCGCACGACCTCCGCCTGGGCGGGGGCGTACTCCGCGAGCAGCGCCTGCGTGAAGCCCGGGGCGGCCGGGCCGTCCGCCGGGATCACGTCGAACACCCCGTCGGGGACGGCCGCCACCAGATCGGCGGCGAGCACCGGGATCCGGGGGTCGTCGGTGGGGGCGTCGGCGAGGTCGTCGAGCCGCTCGTACAGGGCGAGCACGGCCGGATCGGCGGCCATCGCGGCCATCGCCTCGTACAGTTCGGGGCCGCCGGCGCCGGCGGTGTCCAGCAGGATGAGGTGCTCGCGGTCGAGGGCGGCGGACGGCGACGTCGTTTCGGGGGCCTGGGCGAGCAGTGCGGCGAGCGCGGGCGGGAGCGGCCCGTCGTCCACGGGTGGCGCGGCCCGCAGCGCCGCGAGCCGCTCCCGGCGCTCGCGGATCGCGGCCTCCTGCCGGGCCAGGTCGGCGTCGAGTTCCTCCAGTACGTCGGCGAGCTCGCGCCCGGCGTCGTCCGCGAGGACGTCGCGCACCTCGTCGAGGCTCAGCCCCAGCTCGGTGAGCCGGCGCACGCGGGCCAGCAGGACGGCGTCGCGCACGCTGTACGCGCGGTAGCCTCCCCCAGCTACCGCTGGGAGGTACCCCCAGCGCCGCTCCGGCTCCGGGAGCAGCCCGACGTGGTGGTAGTGCCGGACGGCCCGGGTGGTGACCCCGACCAGCGCGGCGATCTCTCCGATCCGCATGGCGTCCAGTAAAAACCCTGCCGCTGCGTCAAGGTCAAGCGCGGCGCCGGGCGCGGGTAGCATGGTCACTCGCAGAACAACCGGAGCGGGCGGCCGCGTCGGGATCCCCGGATCCCGCCGAGGAACGTCCGGGCTCCACAGGGCAGGGTGGTGGCTAACGGCCACCCGGGGTGACCCGCGGGACAGTGCCACAGAAAACAGACCGCCGGGGGCTTCGGCCCTCGGTAAGGGTGAAACGGTGGTGTAAGAGACCACCAGCGCCTGGGGTGACCCAGGCGGCTAGGTAAACCCCACCCGGAGCAAGGTCAAGAGGAGTCGTCTTCGGACGGCTTTGCGCGAACGTTCGAGGGCTGCCCGCCCGAGTTCGCGGGTAGACCGCAGGAGGCCGGCGGCAACGCCGGTCCTAGATGGATGGCCGTCTCCCCGGCGACCGCGAGGTCACCGGGCGACAGAACCCGGCGTACAGCTCCGGTTGTTCTGCACTCGACGAAGCCGAAGGGCCCGTCCCCGTCAGGGGGCGGGCCCTTCGCCGTACCCGGTCGGACCGGCCGGCTACCGCAGGTGCGAGGTGTCGTTCAGGAGGCGGACCGAGGCGTTGCCGTCGGCGTAGTAGGCCACCGCCGACAGGGAGGCCGCGGACAGCTCCATCCGGAACAGCGACTCCGGCGGGGCTCCCAGCGCGAGGCGCACCAGGATCTTGACCGGGGTCACGTGGGTGACCAGCAGCACCGTGAGGCCCGCGTACGCGGCCAGCAGCCGGTCCCGGGTCGCCGAGATCCGGCGGGTGGCGGCCGTGAAGCTCTCGCCGCCGCCCGTCGGGGACGCCTTCGGGGAGTCCAGCCAGGCCTGGAGGTCTTCGGGGAAACGCTCCCGCACCTCGGCGAAGGTCAGGCCCTCCCAGGCGCCGAAGTCCACCTCGCGCAGGCCCTCCTCGACGGTGACCGTCAGCCCGAGGCGGTCCGCGACGGCCTGCGCGGTCTCCCGGCAGCGGCGCAGCGGGGAGCTGACGATCGTCTGGACGGTGCCGCGCGCGGCCAGTGCCTCGGCGACCGCGGAGGCCTGGCGGCGGCCCGCCGAGGACAGTTCCGGGTCGGTACCGCCGCTGCCGGAGAAGCGCTTCTGCGGGGTGAGGGCGGTCTCGCCGTGGCGCAGCAGTACGAAGGTCGCCGGGGTTCCCATGTCGGGGCCCCAGCCCTGGCCGCCCGCGGGGGGTGTGGCCGGCTGGGCGGGACCGGCGTGACCGGTACGGGGCGGTGTGCCCGCTCCGGCTTCCGCTCCGGCGAACGGCCCGTCGGCGGCGCCGGTTCCGGCGGCGCCGCCGGTCGCTCCGGCGAGGGCGGCCCGGACGGCCGCGGCCCCCTTCGCGGCATCCCCCGGAGGGCCCGCCGGCGGGGTGGCCAGGGCGCGGGCCGCCGAGGCGTCCAGGGCCGCAGAGGAGGCCGACGGCTCCCACTGCCTGCCGTGCTTGCCCGCGTCCATCGCCTCGTTGGCGAGCCGGTCCGCGTGCTTGTTCCGCTCGCGCGGGATCCACTCGTACGTGACCTGCGCGCGGGGCAGGATCGACGCCGCCTCCGCCGCGAGGGGCTTCATGTCCGGGTGCTTGATCTTCCAGCGGCCCGACATCTGCTCGACGACGAGCTTGGAGTCCATGCGGACCTGGACCTCGGCGTCGGCGGCCAGTTCACGGGCGGCCTTGAGGCCCGCGATCAGGCCCTTGTACTCGGCCACGTTGTTCGTCGCGACGCCGATGTACTCCGCACGCTCGGCCAGTGTCTCGCCCGTCGCCGGGTCGAGGACGACGGCGCCGTAGCCGGCGGGCCCCGGGTTGCCCCGGGAGCCGCCGTCCGCCTCCACGACGAACCGGAGCATCAGATGCCCGAGTCGGCCGTACGGACCAGGATGCGGCCGCAGTTCTCGTGGCGTACGACCTGGTCGCGGGCCGCGGCCTTGATCTCGTTGACCTCGGCCATGTCGAGCTCCAGGCGGCAGCCCTCGCAGCGGCGCTGGTACAGGCGGGCGGCGCCGACGCCGCCCTGCTTGACGCGGATCTTCTCGTACAGGGCCATCAGGTCGGCCGGCATCGACGCGACGATGACCTCACGGTCCTTGGTGACCTTCGCGGCCTCGGCGTCGAGCTCGGCGGTGGCCGCGTCGCGGCGGGCGGTGGCGTCGGCCTGCTTGGCTTCGAGGGCGGAGACCCGCTCGGTGAGCTCGGTGACCCGCTCCTGCGCGCCCTCCAGGCGCTCCATGACCTCCAGGACGACGTCCTCCAGGTCGGCCTGGCGCTTGGCGAGGGAGACGACCTCGCTCTGCAGGTTCGCCAGGTCGCGGGCGGAGATGCCCGCGCCGGAGTCGAGCCGCTGCTGGTCGCGGGCCGCGCGCTGGCGCACCTGGTCGACGTCCTGCTCCGCCTTGGTCTGCTCGCGGGCGGCGTCGCTCGCCTGGGTCTGGGCCGCCACGAGCAGGTCGCGCTGCTGCGTCAGGTCCTTGGTCAGGGACTCGACCTCGGTGTGCTCCGGCAGGGACTTGCGCTTGTGGGCGAGCTGAGACAGCCGGACGTCCAGGGCCTGGACGTCGAGGAGTCGGATCTGGTCGGCGGGCTCGGCGTTCAGTTGGGGGCTCCAGAGATAGAAGGGGGTGTTACGGACGGCTCGTGAACCGTCCACGGGTCGGTGACCGTGCGCGAGACGTGGGTGCGCAGACCCCAGCCGTGGCGCTCGGAGATCGCGTCGAGCTGCGCGGCGGCCTGCTCGCACCACGGCCATTCGGTGGCCCAGTGCGCGGCGTCGACGAGGGCGAGCGGGCTCTGCTCGCGGGCCTCGGACGCCGGGTGGTGGCGCAGGTCGGCGGTGAGGAAGGCGTCCACGCCGGCGGCGCGGACCTGCCCGAAGAGGCTGTCGCCGGAGCCGCCGCTGACGGCGACGGTGCGGATGACCGCGTCCGGGTCGCCGGCGACGCGGATGCCCTGGGCGGTCTGCGGCAGCCGGGCGGCGGCGCGGGCGGCGAACTCCCGCAGGGTCTCGGGGTGGTCGAGTTCGCAGATCCGGCCGAGGCCCCGGCGGCCCGCGGGGTCGCTGGCGTCGGAGACGAGCGGTCCGGTGATGCGCAGTCCGAGGGCGCCGGCGAGGGCGTCGGAGACGCCGGGGTCGGCGGTGTCGGCGTTGGTGTGGGCGACGTGCAGCGCGATGTCGTTCTTGATCAGCGTGTGCACGACGCGGCCCTTGAAGGTGCCGGCCTCGACGGTGGTGGTGCCGCGCAGATAGAGGGGGTGGTGGGTGACGATCAGGTCGGCGCCCAGCTTCACCGCCTCGTCGACGACGCCCTGCACGGGGTCCACGGCGAACAGGACGCGGCCGACCTCGGCGTCGGGATCGCCGCAGACGGTTCCGACGGCGTCCCACTGCTCGGCCCGCGAGGGGGGCCACAGGACGTCCAGCGCGGCGATGACTTCGGAGAGACGGGGCACAGGCCAAGGCTACCGTCCGTACGGGAGCGGCAGAGTCCGTACGGGGTCCCGGGCGGCCGGGGCTCCTCACGCGCCTCCGACGGTCCCGGGCACGCCCCTGCACCGCACAGCACAACCGTCCCCGTTGCCACGGTCGAACCGCCCGGCGGCCACCCGTACGTGTGAAGCGCGGAACGTCGTGCTGTTCGGGCCGAAGTGCGATAACTAGCTTCCTCACCGGAGGTGACGCACGGATGACTGTCTGTGCCATCGAGATCACGATGACGGCCCGGTTCACCATCGCCGCGGACGGGTCGTACGCGGCCCGACTGGCCGGGGACGGCGAAGCCCGCTACCCGGAGCGCTGGACCCTGGCCGGGCCCGAGCCGTACGCGGTGCCGCTGCCGCTCGCGCAGCCCGAGGAGGCCGACAGCGAGGTGCTGGCCCTGACCGACGGGCGGGTGCTGATCCACCGCCGGGTCGCCGAACGGCACGCCTTCGCCCTGTTGTACCCGACGGGCGGCGCCGCGGCCGGACCGCGGACCGGGGAACTCCCGCTGGGCTCGGTGGAGCCCGGGGCCGAGGGCGTACGGGTGTCCCTGCTGCCCCCGTCCCCGGACGGACACGGGGCCTTCGCCCTGGCCGCCTCGGCCACCGGGAGCACCGTCTGGCAGGTCGCCGGCGGCCCCTTCGGGCCGGTCGCGCGGATCCCGGGCCGGTGCACCGGCGGTGTCTGGCTGGACCGGGCCGGCCGGATGCTCGCCCTGGACCGCGAGTTCCGGGGCACCACCAAGGCCGTCGCCGTCGACCTGGGCCGCGGCGGCGAGGTCTCCCCGCTGCTCCAGATCGCGGACGGCAGCGACGACCGGCTGTTGCTGGCCGACCCCGACAGCGGGCTGCTGCTGATCCGCTCGGACGCCCCGGGCGAACCGCGCCTGGGATGGGGGGTACTGGGCAGCTCCCTCCCGGTCCGGTTCCCCGAGTGCCTGCGCGGGGAGGCGGGGATCCCGTTCGCGGTGCAGCCGGGCCAGGCGCTGATGCCGGAGACCTGCGCGGTCGCGCTCCGCCTGGAGAACGGTGGGATCGGCCTGTGGCGGCCCGCCGACCGGCACGTCTTCCGACTCGCGGCGCCCGACGGGTGGCTCGGCACCGGCCTGTGGAGCCGGGAGGGCCGCCTGCACCTCCCGTACGCCACACCCGAGATCCCCTGCGGGATCACCGGGCTGACCCTGCCGGTGTCCCCGCCGGCCCCGGTCCGGCTGGACCCGCCGCCGGCGGCGGCACCCCGGCCCGTACCGCTCCAGCAGGCGCCGCTGCACTGACGCGGAGCCCCGCCGACGCGGAGCCCTGCCGGCCGAAGGCCCTGCCGACGCGGGGCCCTGCCGACGCGGGGCCCTGCCGGCCGAAGGCCCCGCTGACGCGGGGCCCTTCGGTCAGCGGCCCTCGAAGGCCAGGTCGCGGGCCGATCCGAGCGCCGTGGCGACCGCGCCCAGCAGGACCGCGTCCTCCCCCAGCCCGCCGGCCGACACCTTCGGCCGCAGCGGCGTCAGGGTGCGCAGCGTCCGCCGGACCGTGCGGAGCAGCAGGTCGGCGCTGTGGCCGATGCCGCCGCCGAGGACGACGAGGTCCGGGTCGAGGACGGCGGAGACCGCCGCGACGGTGTGGGCGAGGCGTTCGCCCTCCTGCTCGACCGCCCGGGCGGCGGCCGCGTTCCCCGCCCGGGCGGCGTCGAAGACGTCCTTGGCGGTGAGCGGCCCGGCCATTCCGTGGGCGCGGGCCGCTCGGACCACGGCTTGCGCGGAGACGGCGTCCTCCATGCCGTCGGGCTCGGAATCGCGGTCGGGGCCGGGCTCCGGGGCCCGGCGGCCCGCCCACGGCAGGAAGCCGATCTCGCCGGCTCCGCCGTGCGCCCCGGTGAACAGCCGGCCCTCGTTGACGATGCCCATGCCGAGGCCGGTCCCGATCATGACGTAGACGAAGAGCCGGCTGCCCGCGCCGACGCCGTACGCGTACTCGCCGAGCGCGGCGAGATTGGCGTCGTTCTGGACGGCGACGGGCAGGCCGAGCCCGTCGCGGATCCGGTCGAACAGGCCGGGCCGGCCCCAGCCGGGCAGTTGTCGGGCGTACCGGACCCGGCGCGCGTCCCCGTCGTAGACGCCGGGCGTGCCGACCACGGCCCCGGTGACCTTGCGCGGGTCCACTGCGCAGTCGGCGACGAGCCCGCGGGCGGCGGACACCGCGAGGTCAGCCACGCCGTTCGCGGTGCGGGCCTGGTTGCGGACGTCGCAGCGGGCCACGACGGTGCCGTCGAGGTCGGCCAGCGCCACCCGCAGCCGGCTGCGGCCGATGTCGACGCCGAGGGCGTAGCCGGCCGTCGGATCGGGGGCGTACAGCACGGCGGTGCGGCCCCGCCCGGGTGCGCGCGTACCGGCTTCCCGGACCAGGCCGGCCTGTTCGAGGGCCGCGAGGGCGCTGGAGACGGTGGGTTTGGACAGGCCCGTCTCCCGCGCGAGCTGCGCCCGCGACGCGGCCCCGTCGGACCGCAGTCGCTCCCACAGCAGCCGCTCGTTGGCACTGCGCTGCCGCTGGGGCCTCCAGGGCCGCTCAACACCCGCGTCGCTGCTGCTCATCGGGCCATTCTCACGTAGCCCGGAGGCCCGCGGCGGTGCGCCGGAACGGGGGGCGGGCGAGGTCCGGCGTGCACCACGAGACGGCGTCAAGGATTTCTTGACAAGTCGGCCTCGTCAAGGTTTCCTTGACGCATGTTGATCTTGAATTCGAAGGTTCGGCACCGGGACGTCTTCCCCGCCACCGCATCCATGGCCGCCGTGCTGCCGCTCGCCGTGAGCCTGCCGGCCATGGCCGTGATGTTCGGCGCCCGGCTCGGCACCTCCGCCACCGTCGCCCTGATCGTCGCGGGCCTCGTACTCATCGCCTGCACGGCCGGCCTGACCGCCCGCGCCACTGCCCACCACAACGCCGCCGCCGAGCGGATGCGCCGCGACGAGGCCGTCCTCGACGCCCTCGAACCCCTTGCCGGACTGAGCCGATGAACGACAACCAACCGCTGCTCCACCCGGTGGAGATGGACCGGATCCGCGAAGGGATCGCCGCAGCCGTCCTCGGTGCCCCCGAGGGGCTGGCCGACTCGCTCGAACACGACGCCCACGGCTACCTGCGCCTCGTGGACGCCTCGCGCGTCGGCGCCGAGGAGGCGAGCCGACTGCTGCGCGAGGCCGTCCAGGGCGCAAGGGCCGCCGGCCACAGCTGGGACACGGTGGGCCGCGTCCTGGGGGTGAGCCGCCAGGCCGCCCAGCAGCGCTTCTCGGGCAAGGCCGGCACGGGCCCGTCGGCGCCGCCCACCAAGGGACCGAACGCCCCGAAGCGCCGCACCCTCAGCGGGTTGACCGCCTTCAACGAGATGGCCGCCCTGGAAGAGGCCGGCCGCGACGGCTGGCACATGATCGGCTACGGCCCCTTCTTCCACGAGGTGGAGGCGTCCGGCCACCCCTGGGAGCACTGCCGGGTGACGCTCCCCTCCCTCGCGCGACACCGGCGGATGGAATCAGAAGGTTGGATTCCGGTCGGGGCGGGCTGGTTCCCCTGGCGGTACTACAAGCGGCCCGTCACCGCCGCCGCCTAAGCCCCCCGGTCGTGCTTGAGGCCCAGGACCTCCGCCGCGGCGAACGTCTCGTTCGCCGGGCGGGAGTCGTAGTGCGGGGTCAGGACCTCGTCCAGCTCCTCGAAGGAGAAGGCCTCCTTGGAGGTGTCGAACTTGGCGGCCACCTTGGGCCGGTCCATCACGACCACGATCCCGCCGTGCACGACGAACAGCTGCCCGTTCGCCCTCGCCGAGGCCGGCGAGGCCAAGTAACCGACCAGCGGGGCGACGTGTTCGGGGGCGAGCGGGTCGAGCTTGCCGTCCTCCGGGAGCTGGAAGCCCGCGAAGACGTCCTCCGTCATCCGGGTCCGGGCGCGCGGGCAGATGGCGTTGGCGGTGACCCCGTACTTGGCGAGGGCCAGCGCGGTCGAGGTGGTCAGCCCCACGATGCCGCCCTTGGCCGCCGCGTAGTTCGGCTGGCCGGCCGAGCCGCCGAGGAAGGCCTCCGAGGAGGTGTTGACGATCCGGCCGTACACCTGCCCGCCCGCCGCCTTCGACCGCTCGCGCCAGTGCACGGACGCGAAGTGCGTGGTGTTGAAGTGGCCCTTGAGGTGGACCCGGATGACCGAGTCCCACTCCTCCTCCGACATGGAGAAGACCATCCGGTCGCGCAGGATGCCCGCGTTGTTGACCAGGACGTCGAGCTTCCCGAAGCTGTCGACCGCCAGCTCGACCAGCTCGCGGGCCTGCTCGAAGTCGGCCACGTCGCCGAGGTGCGCCACCGCCTGTCCGCCCGCGGCACGGATCTCCGCGGCCACTTCCTCCGCCGGAGCGGCCGAGGCCTCTCCGGAGCCGTCCCGTCCGCTCTGGCCGAAGTCGTTGACGACCACGCTCGCGCCCAGCCGCGCGAGCTCGATCGCCTCGGCCCGGCCGAGCCCGCGGCCCGCGCCGGTGACGATGGCGGACAGCCCCTCAAGTGGGAGTGACATCTACCGGATTCCTCTCAGAGTTCGATGCAGGTGCGCAGGGCCACGCCCGTGCGCATCTGGTCGAGGGCGTCGTTGATCTCGGCGAGGTGCACCCGGTGCGTGATCAGGCCCGCCAGGTCCACCCGGCCCGCCCGCCACAGCGCGATGGTGCGCTCGTACGAGCGGAGCACGTCCCCGCCCCCGTACATCGACGGCAGGATCTTCTTCTCGTCGAAGAACAGCGAGAACATGTTGATCGAGTAGTTGTCGTCGAGCGCGCCCGCACCGACCACGACGACGGAGCCGCCGCGCCGGGTCATTTCGTACGCGGTGTGCGTGGTCGCGGACTTGCCGACGACTTCGAAGACGTAGTCGAAGCCCTCGCCGGCCGTGATCCGGTTCTTGGCGTCGGCGAAGGCCTCCGGCGCGACGGCCTCGGTGGCGCCGAAACGGAGCGCCGCCTCGCGCCGGGAGGCCACCGGGTCCACGGCGATGATCTGCGCCGCGCCCTGCACCTTGGCGCCCTGGATGACGGAGATGCCGACGCCGCCGCAGCCGATGACGGCGACCGAGGACCCGGCCTCCACCTTGGCGGTGTTGATGGCGGCGCCGAGACCGGTCGTGACCCCGCAGCCGATCAGCGCGGCGATGTCGTAGGGCAGGTCGTCGGGGATCGGCACGGCGCACGCGGCCGGCACCACCATCTCCTCGGCGAAGGTTCCGGTGCCCGCGAAGCCGAAGACGTCCCCGGCCCCCGAGCGGCGGAAGTTGGGCGTGGCCACGTTCGCGAAGGACTCCAGGCACAGGTGGCCCTGGCCGCGCTTGCAGGCGGGACAGTGCCCGCACGGCGGCAGCCAGCAGACGAGGACCCGGTCGCCGATGTGGTGGGTGCTCACCCCGTCACCGACGTCGACGATCTCGCCCGCGCCCTCGTGGCCGGGGATGAAGGGGGCGGGCTGCGGCAGCACGCCGCTCATCGCGGAGAGGTCCGAGTGGCACAGGCCGGTGGCCCTGATGCGGATCCTGACCTTGCCGGGGCCGAAACCCGCGGTCTCCATGTCGTCGACGACTTCGAGCTTGTCCTGGCCTATCTCGCTCTGCAGTGCTGCGCGCACGGTGCGGCTCCTTGTGTGTCGCGAAGGTCGGGCGTTACGCGTGTTCGACGACGGTGTCGGCGAGGACCGGCGCGTCGTCCCGTTCGACGGCGGTCACCGAGACCCGGACCCGGCCGGGCTCCTCCCACATCCGGATCCGCAGGGTCTCGCCCGGGAAGACGATCCCGGCGAAGCGCGTGCGGTAGGCGCGGACCCGCGAGACGTCCCCGCCCAGCGCCGTGTCGACGACGGCCTTGAGGGTCATCCCGTACGAGCACAGACCGTGCAGGATCGGCCGGTCGAAGCCGGCAAGCTTGGCGAATTCGGGGTCCGCGTGCAGGGGGTTCCAGTCTCCGGACAGCCGGTACAGGAGCGCCTGCTCCTCGCGGATGTGCCGCTCCTCGACCCGGTCGGGTGCGCGCTGGGGCAGCTCCTCCGTCACGGAGGGGCCCCGCTCGCCGCCGAACCCGCCTTCTCCCCGTACGAAGATCTGCGCGTCGCTGGTCCACAGGGGCCCGTCGGCGTCCGCGACCTCGGTACGCAGCACGATCACGGCCGCCTTGCCCTTGTCGTAGAGGGCGGCGACCCGCGCGCTGGAGGAGGCCCGCCCCTTGACGGGGATGGGCCGGTGCAGCTCGATGGACTGGCCGCCGTGCAGGACGTTGGCCAGGTTGACGTCGATCCCGGGTGCGGCGAGGCCGCCCAGCATGGCCATGCCGGCACCGGCGACGGTCGCGAAGCTGGGCAGGACGTGGAGCTTGGACTCCAGGGTGTAGCGCAGCTCGTCGGGGTCGGTGGCGGGGCTGGCCTTGCCGGGGTTCGTGCCCGCGCCGAGTCCGAGGTGGTAGAGCTGGATGTCCTTGTGGTCCCAGGCGATCTCCCCCCGGCGGGGGTCTGCGGCGAGGGCCCTGGCGGCATCGATCGGCATTGAGGATGCTGCTCCTTGTTCGGTTCCCACTTGCTTGGAAGAGCTTGGAAGCGCTTGGAAGACCTCGGTGCGGCCGTCCGCACCGTCGGCCACACCGAGGTCGTCTGCGGGACCGGTTCTAGAACGCGTTCTAGGATCGGTGAGGCATGTATAACGCACGCCCCACCAGTTGGGAAGACTCCTGACTCCACGTCAGAGTGGCTTTGGCCGGGGCGTGTTGCCGGACCCGCAGAGGGCGGGGCCCTAGGCTGACGGGGTGGACGAGATGCCCCGGAATTTCCGTACGACGAGGTCGTTGCGGGTCCTGCTGGCGGAGGGTCCGGGCATGTCGGCCGGCGCGCTGGCGGTCCTGCTCGGGCTGGAGCCGGACCTCGACGTGGTCGCCCGGGTCGCACCCGGTGCGGACGTGGGCGCGGCGGCGCTGACGGCCTGTCCGGCGGTGGCGCTGGTGGACGCGGACCGCCCGGACGTGCTCGCTGAGGTGGCGGCGGTGTGCCGCGAGGCCCCGGAGTGCCGGGTGCTGCTGCTGGCCGGTTCGGCCCGGCCGGGCCTGGTCGAGGGGGCGCTCGCCGCGGGAGCGGCGGGGGTGGTGCTGCGGGACGACCCTCCCGGGGCGCTGGCCGAAGCCGTCCGCCGCGCCGTGACGGGCGAGGCGGTCACGGACCCGACGCTCGAACCGTAGTGAAGCCGGGCGGGACCCCCGTTCCCGGCCACCGATTGACGAATTCCGCCGCAGCGCTGCTCCACGTACCGGGCCAGGATGGGGCTCCCGCAACCTGGTTTCGTGGAGGAATCATGCGCGTATCCGTCCTGCCCGCCGCCCTTGCGCTGGTGGCCGCCACGCTCGCCGCAGGAGCGGCTCCGGCCGCTGCCGACACCGCGGCCGGCCCGGTCCTGACGGTCGACCTGGAAGCCGGCACCGCCGCCCTCCACCACAACACCGCGAGGGTGACCTACGCGCGCGTCGACGGCGAGGTGAACTCGGTCAGGATCATCTCGGTGGAGATCGTCAGCGGCGAGCGCGACTGCGCCTGGGTGTCGTGGAACGACCCGCACAACGTGAACGGCTGGTCCAACCTGACCAGCGAGCCCTCCTGCAACGGCACCGGCCTGGTGGAGTCGCCCGACGAGGTCATCAAGGCGCCGGCCGGCCACCCCCTCAAGGTGCGCCTGGCCGCGGACCACGGCTCGGACGTGGTGCACAAGGACATCGAGAAGCTCTGACCGGGGGCGGGTGGGCCCGGTCGCTACGCGCCGTCGCCGGCCCGCGCGTGGGCGAGGGCGGCCAGGAGGTCGCTCTCTTCCGGGCCGGTGAACAGCCGCTTGGGCAGCACCACGAGGCAGGTCCGGCGGCGCGAGCGGCCCGTGAACACGTGCAGCCGGGGCGTCTCGTGGTACGAGCGCACCTCGTCCCAGACGATCCGCTGCGACTCCCCGCCGCGGGACACCTCGATGCCCGCACCGTCCACCACGGCCCGCTTCTCCTCCTCGGCCCGGCCGGCGCGGAAGCCCCGGGCGACCGCCCACCGGGGCAGGACCAGCAGCACGACGAGGCCTTTGGCTTTGTGGCGACGCCATGCCCCCAATCATTACCCCTCGCCAAGCACCTCAGCATCGTAGCCAAGCAGCATCTTCTCGAATGCCTCCGGGACCTGCCCATAAGTGGTGGCAACGCCGCTGCCCAGCGCAATCACGGCACCATGCTCGTCGATCGCAAGGAAAGCCACCCCTTCCGCGCGTTCCCCGATCGGGAAGAGAGACAGCGCCAGTTCCTCGCCCCACTCAAGGAAGACCTCCTCTTCGCCCTCGCATACCGACGGGTCGAGCAGGAACGGCTCTCGGGCGCACTCGACACCCGGCCCCGAGAACATGAATCGCAGTCCGCCGAACTCTGCCAGAAATGCTCGTGCCGCAGTATGCGCCGTCAGCCCGCCATCTTCCAGCAGCGCAACCCAGCCTTCTACGTCTACGGACCGTCCAGGCTGCCAGCCGGCAGCCCGGAGCTCCTCCACCACTGCAAGGGAATATTCGTTATTCAAGGTCAGCGAGTCCAATGATTCCGTCGACATCACCCAATTGGCCGAGGTCATCCATACCTCCCACCGTCGTGAAGTCTAGTTCGAAGGCATCCTCAAGTGCCACGCAGCTGTCACACGGACCGACTCGCCCCCCCTGGTCCTTGTGTGTCAGGTTGTTACGGATCTTGACCGCAGCAACCCGTCCACCAGTCGGATTCTGGCCAGCGTCCAATGCCTGCGAGATACAGACCGGCAGACCACACTTTCCATGCACGCTTCCAGCAGCCCGGTCAGCCGTAGGCACCGCATCCAGAACTTCTTGGACCAGGGGATGAAGCGGACGCTGCTCGCCGCTGCTAGTGGCCGAGTAAACCCGACCATTGGAGAGTTCCAGTGACTCGGCGACCTTCGGACGAGATCGGCTCGAGAAGTTCTTGTCCAGCGTGGTCTTATTGGCCAGTTCCCTGGCCTCTTCCAGGACTCCGCTCCCATCAGACGAATCAGCCCCGGATGCACCGCCCTCGCCTGCCGGCGTCTTCGGCGTACCTGCGCCCGGCTCGCTCGGAGCTGTCGTGTCCGGGGCGTTTTCGTGTGGGGTTTCCTTCGCCGACGGGGTCGGGACGTCGTCGTCTAGGAGCTTCTTTAGTGGTGCGGCGCTGCCTTCAGCGGCCTCTGCCGCCTTGGCAGCGGCACGAAATCCCTTGACCAGCTTGAATGCCCCGACACCGTCCATGAGCATCGAGCCGATGACGCCCGACCAGAACCCCTGCTGGTACCTCTCGGAGGTCGTGTCGATGCCGAAGAGTTCGGCGGTGGGATGGTCGCCCCAGAGGTTGGGGATCTTGTAGTCGCTGCCGTCCCAGCCCGTCCAGTCGTTGAAGTCCTCGTTGTCGCCGTTCCAGATGTCGACGCAGTTGTCGAGGGCCCAGCCGCCCGGGTTGATCCAGAGTTCGTTGCCGCCGCCGGAGACTCCGTCGATAAGGCCGCTGAGGTAGTCACCGGCATCGCTGAAGATCGAGAGGCCGGAGGGGTCGCTCGCGTTGATGGGGTCGTTGCCTGCGTAGGCGTAGCCGCCCATCTGGTTCGGGTCGCCGGCTTCGAAGACCGGGTCACACGTGAGGAAGCGGCCTATGACCGGGTCGTAATTGCGGGCGCCGAGGAGGCTGAGGCCGGTGGCCGTGTCCGTGGGCTGGCCCAGATAGCCGCGGTTGTCAGCCCAGCTCGGCGGGGCCGGGCCACGCTGGGCTCCGTACGGATCGAAAGCCCTGCGGGTGACGTTGAGCGTGGCCGCGTCGACCTGGAGCTGGGACGTGTTCTGCGGGTTGGTTGCCTGGTAGACGACGGTGCCGGTGGAGGAGCGGGTGATCTTGGTGCCGTCGGGGCCCTTGTAGTTGCGCAGCCCTGCGACCGTGGTCGACGTCTTGTTCAGGGTGAGCTGTTCGGCGCCCCCGAAAAGGTAGAGCGTGTCGCCGTCCGGCCCTCGCTGGATCAGCAGTTCGCCGTCGGCGTCGTACAGGTAGTTCGAGGTCTGCGTTCCGCCGACGGGCTTGGGCGTGACGACGGTGTCGGTACGACCCTTGGCGTTGTAGGTGAACGTCTGGGTCGTGGCCGCGGCCGCGCCGACCTTGGTGTCCCGGCTGGTGGTGTTGCCCACGGCGTCGTAGTGCGGGGTGAGGGTGGTCGTGCCGTCCGGCCCCGTGGTGGTGATCGTGGTCGCCGTGTTGGGCTGGGCGGCCGGTGTGGTGCCGTTGCCGGGGTAGGTGATGTTCTGGGTGACGTTCTTGAGCGGGTTGCCCGACGTGTCGTGCTTTACCTGCTGGGTTCGGTCGCCGAGCAGGTTGTACGTGTAGTTCTGCCAGTACGGGTTGGGTCCGCCGATCGTGGCGGCTGTCGGCTGTGCGGTGTTGCACTTGGATATCTGGCCCGGCTTCGCGGCTGCGAGGCCCTTGGTGTCCGTCCATGCCTGGGCCAGGCGGTTCTGCCCGTCGTAGAGGAAGCACTGCGTGTCGGTGCCGGTGACCGCGCCGCCGCTGGACTGCACCGTGGACGTACCGGTGAGGTTCCCGGCCTCGTCGTAGGCGTAGGTGGTGGCGTCGATCGGGCTGTTGCTGCTGGTCTGCAGGCTCACCGTGTTGGTGGCCAGCCGGCTGGTCGCCTGGTCGTACGTCTGGGCGGTGCGGAACTGCTTCCCGTAGACGCCGTAGGTGGACTGGACGACCTGGCCGAGCGGTGTGTAGATGGTCTTGTTCAGGTACGGAGTCGTGCGGGAGCCGAACTCCGTCTCAAGGCCCTGGAGGTTGTAGCCGTAGCCGACCGTCTCGGCCGGTAGCCCGCTATCCGCCCCGAAGGTGGTGGACTGCAGCAATCCCACGGTGGGGGTGTACTCGGCACTTGCCGTGTAAGTGCCGGCGAGCTTGCCCTCCGTCGCCGGGATCACCATGGTGGAGCCGGTGGGCTGGTAGGCCGTGTTGTAGCCGTTGATCTTCTTCGTGTAGGCCTTGCCTCCGACTCCGCCCACGAAGCGGGTGGACGAAGTCTGTCGCCCCTTGAGGAGGGTGTCGTACGTCCACTCGGCCAGCTTCTTGGACTGGTCGGTGGTGCTGGTGCCCTCGTACTCACCGGTCTTGCGGCCGAGAGAGTCGTAGGTGGTCGAGACGCTCTTGCCCAGCGCGTCGGTGCTCAGGACCTGCCGGCCGAAAACGTCGTAGCCGAAGGTCGAGAGGCCCGTGTCCGGGTCGGTCTGGGAGGTCTTCTGGCCGAGGAGGTCGTATGTGTAGGTCCACTTGTTGCCGACGGTGTCGCTGATGGACTTGACCTCGCCGGCGGGCGTGTACGTGTACGAGGTCTTGGTGTCGGCGGCAGCCGCCTTGCCGGCGGTTCCCGAAGACCAGATGGCGGTGCCCGCGGCGTTGTACATGCGGAAGTTGCCATCGCCCTTGACGATGGCGAATCCGCCAGTGGCACCGGCGGTACCCGTGCCGGAGGTCCACAACACCGTGCCGGTGGTGCCGGTGACGACCAGGTTGCCGTCGGCGCGGACCGTGGCGCTCGCGCCCGGGTTGCCAGCAGTGCCCGAGGACCACAGGGCCTTGCCGTTGGCGATGCCCGTCAGGACGAGGTTGCCGTCGGCCTGCATGTCGAGCCGGACGCTCTTCGACGAGAACGTCGTACCCGACTGGATGACGGTGCCGGCCGTCAGCTTGCGGTCAGCGGTGGTGTCGAGGGTCTGGGTGGCCGTCGTCTGACCAATGGCATTGGTGTAGCTGGCCGCCGCCTGCCCGCCCTTCGGCGGCGTGCTGATCGTTTTGTCGACGCCTGGGTAGGACGTGGTGGCCTCCCAGAGCTTGGCCCCCTTCGACCACTGCTGGGCGGCCGTGACCCGGCCCTGGCCGTCGTAGACCTGGCGGGTCTGGTTCGGGACCGTGTTCTCGGTCTCCACCCACAGCGTGGTGCCCGGAGCCGTGGTCGGGTCCGCGTACGTCGCGATACTAGAGGCCGTCCACCCGTGGCTGTCGTACGAGGTGGACGAGATCAGTCGGCCCGCAGAATTGTCCGCCGTCGTCGACTGCTGCTGGCGAACGCGCAGCAGCCCATCGTAGAGGGTGACGGACTTGCCGTAACTCCCGTCCTCACGAAGCGTCTCCGTAGTGACGGCCGAGGGGTTCGGGCTGTCACCGGCGCCATTGACGGAGTAGGCGAACTTGCGGTCCGGAGTCTGGGTGGCCCGGTCGCGGCCCGGCGTCCAGACCGCGGTACGCCGGCCCAGGGTGTCGTAGGTGCTGCTGGTGACACGTCCGTTGATGTCGACCGACCGCTTGTTGAGACCGCGTGTCGGGGACACATCCGTGGTGGTGGTCCAGTTGTACGGCTGGGGGTAGGTCGTGGTGACCTGCGTCGGCAGCGTGCCCGAGGCAGGGGAGAACGCGGTGGTGGTGACCTGGGACGCCACGTCGATCTGCTTGGTGACGCGACCGTAGTCGTCGTACACCACGCCACCGTTCGTCTGGAATACGGGATTGCCCGCACCGTCGTACTTGGTGACGACCTGCACTGCCGTTACCTGACCGACCGAGTGCGTCTTGCCGTCAGAGGCCCAGGCCTGGCCCAGCTTCCCGTAGGTACCCGGGCTGGTCACGGAGCCGTCGCCATCGTAGAAGATCCGCTTGTGGCTGAGGGTCGTGTCCTTGCCGGGCTTGGTGCTGCACGGGCCCGAGACCGAGAGGATCTCGCTCGGGTGCATCAGCATCATCGGGTTGTCCGCCGGCGCCGATGCGTAGTCGGTTGTGGTGCAATTCTCCTGCTCGGGGGCGGTGACGTCACCCTTGTCATCGACCTGGTGCACCCGGCCGAGGCTGTCGTACGTCGTCACCTTCTTGGAGGTGCGCCAGCTGCCGCTGGACAGCAGGCCCATCGACCGGTTGGTCACCTCCGTCGAACGACGGGACACCAGATCGGGCAGTGTGGAGAGAGATGCCGGCGCCGGGTCCTTCGAGGTCCAGGCCGTCCGGGTGCTGGAGCCGGTGTCCAAGGTGGCGAGCGGTCCGTTGAGGGTTTTTGTGGTGACCGTGCCGCCAGCGGCGGTGAAGGTTTGCGACTCCAAGGTGGCACCAGCCAGCCAATCGCTGTCGGGGAAGGACTCGCCCAGCGAGTTCGTCACCGACACCGATCGCTTGGTGCCGTCCTGCTTGTAGTCGCCGTCCATGCCCTGCAGGTACGTGGAGACGGTCTGGGTGATCGGGTCCGGAGCCACACCGGACGTCGTGGTGACGGTGCGGTACCCACGGAAGTCGTTCCACGTCCGGTACTGGTCGTCGGTGAGTTCGGAGTCATCGCGGTGCCAGGCCGCACCACCGTCGTAGGCGTAGCCGGTGACCTTGGCCGGCGAGCCTGCCTTGGTGAGGTCGCTGTTGACCACCTGGGTGACGAGCGTCTTGACGAACCAGTCGGCCACGGGCTCGGCGGCACCCGGCGGGAACCAGTTGACCGGGTAGCAGGCCATCGTGTTGGCGTCCGCCGACGCCGGCATCGTGTTCTTGGTGCGGGAGCACTCGGGGTCCCGGTAGGTGACCGCCGAGGACTCGCCGGACTCCGTCCGGACACTGGAGATCCGTGGACGGTACAGCGGTGGGGCCGCCGGTTCCAGGCCGTCGACGCGGTTGTCCATCTCGATGCCGGTGAACGTGACCGGGTCCAACGTCAGGGGGGTATCGCCGCCTGCCGTGGTGTCACGGCCGGTGTGCTGGATCGAGGACAGCCACATCACCGACTGGAGCATGCCGGCGCTCTCCGTCTTGCCGGTCTTTCCGGTGACGGGGTCCATCACACCGCCCGCGTCCGAGAAGACGTGGGTCAGGGTGTAGGCGTCGACGTCCTGCCAGTCGGCGCCGATCTTGACCTGGGTTGTGATGTCCTTGAGGCGGTATGTGGACCAGAAGGTGGGCGAACCGAAACGGCAAACGTCGTCGCCCTCGCCCTCGGTCTTGTAGCTGGAGGGGCAATTAATGTCGTACGGGACGTCAGGCCAGTTCTTGGCCGTGTCCTTCGACAGGTTGTCGCCCGTGCACACCGTGTCCGAAGTGGTGCACCGTTGCTTCGTGCCGAAGTTGATCCGGGCCGCGGGGTCCTTGCCGGCGACGGCGTCTGCGAGCTTGTAGCCGTAGGAGATGCGGGTCAGGTAGCCCGAACGGGTGTACTGCGTCAGGGTTCCGCCCTTGCCGTCCTTGACGACTTGGCCGTAGCCCATGTTGTAGTAGTTCGACTCGGTCGCGTAGTCGTAACGCTGGACGTTGCCCTGCGGGTCGACGACGAAGTCGAGGTTGAATCGGTAGCCGACCTGCTTGTCGCACTGCGACGCATTGCCCTTGGACGAGCTGTAGCAGGGGTCGTCCGACTTGGGGTGGTAGAGCGGCACGCCCCAGGCGCTGTTGGTCGCGGTGTCGCCGGACGCGCCGGGCGCGTGGTTCAAGCCGAGGTAGTAGGCGGTGCCGTCGGGCGTGGTGACCTTGAAGTACTCGCCCTCCCAGAGGTCGTTCGTCGCACCGGTCAGCCGCTCGATCTTGGTGCCGTCGTCGGATTCCAGCCGGTAGACGCCGTCACTGCCGCGCACAAGCTGTCCGGTGTGGGCACCGAGCGACAGCGTCGCGTTGTAGCCCGCCCAGCACAGGTCGCCGGAATTCTCGATTCCTGAGTTCTTGCAGGGCTTGTAGGAGCGCTCGATGAAGCCGGGGGTGTAAGCCCAGCCGTCACCGATCCAGGAAGACTGCGAGTTGCGGGCCGAGGTCTTGCCGTCTACGGACTGCGAGTTGTAGGTGAGTGCCACGGACGGTGCGGTTCCGCCCAAGGAGGGCGGGACCGCGACGGGGTAGTTGTACGTGAAGGCCCCGGAGGCCGACTGCGCCCACGATCCCGAAGCCGAGAGAGAGGTCGCGCCATAGTCGCCTTGCGAGCCGGCCGTGCCCGACACCGCGGCGACGGCGACGGCTTGGCTGCTGGCAGCCGCTGCCATCGTCCGCTGCTGCCCGGACAGGACCGCGTCCTTGAACGGTGCCGCGCTGGTGCCGAGATTCACGTCGGCGGTGAGCCGCTGGTTCTTCGGATCGTTGGCCGTCTGCAGCGGCTGCTGGACGCGGCAGGCCGCGACGTCGGGAGTGGTGAGGGCGCACCCCGGCAGGGCCACGAGGTGCAGTCGTGAGGCCCAGCCGCCGCCGTAGGCGTCTGCCAGCGCGCTGTAGTCAAGGCCCACAGAGACCTTGCCTCCGGCGGCGACACCGTCGGCCGGTGTGAGGCCGACCAGCATTCCGTTCACGTTGGCCGAGGCGGCCCGCTTCCGGTCTGCCGTCTCCACCCGGACGGTGGTGGGGCTGCTGTTGGCGGCGGGTGCGTTTGCCGACCCGGTCGTCGAGCGGGCGGTAGCCGCAGACGCCGCCGGCGCGATCCAGACGGGTGATGTTCCGGCCTGAACCGGTGCCCCTGCCGGGGCCATACCGCTTTCCACCGACTTGCCCATGCCGCGGACCTGCTGGGACGGGTGGGCGACCGTTACGGTCTCCGTCCGTGCGGCGGGCCACTTGGGCGTCTTGGGCACGTGCGCACGCATCTCACGTGCACCCTGGGGTACGCGGGTCACCGCGGACTTGGCGGCCTGGCCGACCGGATGTCCCTTGACCACAGGCAGGTCGGGCAGTTCACCGTCCTGCCAGGATTTACCGGTGTAACGGTATCCGCCGACCGTGTCCGCTCTGGCGAGCGGCACGACAAGTGACATCGCGGCCGTCATGGCCACGACAGCATATGCCCGTCTCCGCCGGCCTCTTCCAGACATATGGACAGGCCAGCGCATCGATGTACGCACCTCGACAGTCCCCACCCCAAGTGCGCGGCCCGACAGGGCCGAAAGAAAGAAGGGGCCACGGCGGGCCCCACAAGATCAGCGGAACATTATTGCTGTGTACACGCAAACGCAATACCCTTCCCGCGAATCCACCCCGCCCGGGCGCCGTGCGCCGACCAGACCGACGAGTCCGGCGTGCGGGATGCCGGGGTGGAGCTTTCAGCACGCCTTACTCTGGGGGGAATCAGCGCTTATGCGCCATCATCGGCATCAACACACCAGACGCACTGTCGGCTTGATCACATCGCTGGGGCTCATGCTCGCGACGCCGGGGGCCGCGCTCGCGGCCACACCGGAGGCCGCGCCCGGCGCGCACTCCGTCACAGCCGCCACGTCCCCCACAGGCGCACTACCGAAGGCCCTCCAGCAGGCCAAGGCGGAGCAGAAGCCGGTCCCGATCACCGCCTTGACCACTCCGACCGCCGAAACCGTCGCGAACCCGGACGGGACCTTCAGTACGACCACACACATCAAGCCCGTTCGGGTACTGAAGTCGGGAAAGTGGAGCTCTCTCGATGCCGCCCTGCAGCGCAACGCGGACGGGACGTACAGCCCCCTCGCCACACCCGCCGGCGTCTCGCTCTCCGGTGGCGGTACGGGCCCGCTCGCAACACTGACGAACGGCGAGGGCCGGCGCCTCGCCATGTCCTTCCCCGTCGCGCTCCCCGCCCCCCGGGTCAGCGGCAGCAGCGCCCTGTACCCGAACGTCTTCCCCGGAGTGGACCTCCAGGCATCCGTCAGTGACCAGGGAGCGTTCAGCGAGGTGCTGATCGTCCACAACGCCGAGGCAGCGGCGAATCCGGCACTGCGCAGCCTGCGCCTGGCCACCAAGGCCGTTGGTCTGAATGTGGGCAGCGACTCAGCCGGCAATCTCCAAGCCACCACGCCTGAGGGAGCGATGGCGTTCACCAGCGCCACACCCCTCATGTGGGACTCAAGTAGCTCCACGCAGAGGACTCTTACGAGCGAGAGCTTCGTCACCGGCCGCAGCGCGGCGGCCGCCCAGGGCACCGGGACTCCACCGGCGCCGCTCGTCGATTCCCCGGGACGGTCGTCGGCCACCAGCCCCGGAGAAGGCGCCCAGGTGAAGCCGATCACCATCTCGGCACAGCCCGAGGCCTTGACCTTGACCCCCGATCTGGGGTTGTTGACGGGGCCGACGACTGCCTACCCGGTCTTCATCGACCCCGTGGTCAACCCCGTGACCTCGGGGACGGGCCACTACGTCGTGGCTCAGGAAGGCTGCCCGGGAGCGAACACCTATGACACCGCCCAGGACTGGGGCGAGGGCGTCGGCTACCAGCAGTACACCTCCAACTGCTTTGGGATGCAGGAATCGTTCTTTGAGATCAACACGAGCGCTCTCACGCCTCAGATGGTGATCCAGAAGTCGACTCTGTACCTCACCGAGACCTATGGCGCGGACCACGGCTGCTCGAACACGTGGCCGATCACCTTGAAGCACACGAACGGCATCAACAGCGGCACGAACTGGAACAAGCGGCCCGGTGCGATCGCCACGATCGGGACGCAGCAGATCTCCAGTGCCAGCCCTGCCAACGACTGCGGCTACAAGAGCGCCAACTTCGACGTCACCGACCGCATCAGGCAAGGGGCGTCGCAGGATGCCGACACCTGGACATTCGGCCTCTACGGCGACAGCAGCAAGACGATGTCGAACCTCGGCTTCATGCGGTTCAGCACCAACCCGTACCTCGTGACGGTGTTCGACATCCCGCCGTACGCTCCGGACTCCGTGAGCACCACCCCCGACTCCGCGAACCCCGCCGGCGCAGCCTGCAACAACGGTACTCGGGGCTGGATCGGCAGAACTTCCACCGCCTACGGAGTCACCAACTTCTCCCTCAACGCCCGCCTGACGACGCCCATGGAGGGCGTGAACCTCCAGGCCGTCTACATGGTCTGGGACGACATGAAGAACAACGGCAGCGGAGCCCCCGCCACCGTGTCCCAGCCCAGGAGCACCTACGTCGCGCCCGGGACGACCGCACGCACCAACGTGGGGATCACACTTGCCGACGGCCATGCGTACGGCTGGGGCGTCAAGGCCTTCGACGGCACCCTGGAAGGCCCCTGGACCCCGTACTGCGGTTTCAAGGTCGACCTGACGCCGCCCACCGCCGTCGCGTTCGCTGATTCGAAGGCGTTCCCCCCGCTCGCCAGCGGGCGCACGCCCACCGCACACGCCGGCGACACCGGGATCACCATCGCCGTCTCCAGCAAGGACGTCGCCCCTACCGGATGTGAGCTCTCGGCCTGCATCAAGAGCGACATCCGCCGGTTCGAGTACTCGCTCGACACGCCCATCCCGCCGACCGGTGCCCAGTCGATCGCCGTCACCCCCGACGCGAACGGCGCCGCCACTGCCAACATCCCGATCAACCTCACCGCCCAGCAGTGGGGCACGCACACCCTCTACGTCCAGGCCGTGGACGGGGCGAACAACGCCCGGCCCGCCGGATACCGCTTCTACGCCCCCTGGAACCCGGCGGCTCCGGTGACGGCGGGAGACGTGACCGGAGACGGCATACCTGACACCCTCCGGCCCGACCGCAGCGGAAGCGGCAGTCTGCTCCTCATCCCCGGCAACACCGACGCGTCCGCCACCGCGATCACGGCGTCGACAACGGCCCAGAGTCCCGACAAGACGGGCTGGGACAACTACCTCGTCACCCACCGCGGAAGCCTCAGCCAGTCCGGCGTCGACGACATCTTCGCCTACAACCGGAACACCCATCAGCTGTACGCCTACGGCAACGACGCATCCGGGATCGGCGGCACGCCCGGACACTTCAGCCTCACCCAGAGCGTGATGCCCATCTCGGCCAAGCCGGCGTGCAATCCGGCGGCTCAGTGCACCGGATATGCCGCGGACTGGTCGAAGGTCTCCCAGATCCTCGCGCCGGGCAGCTTCGACAATCCGCGCGGGCTCGCGGATCTGATCACCATTGAGGACAACCGCCTCTGGTACTACCCTGGTACCTCGTTCGGCGGCCTGCACCTTGACCAGGGCATGCTGCTCAGCTCCGGCGACTGGTCACGTACCACCCTCATCGCCCCGGGCAAGGTGGGTGACACTCCCACCTTGTGGGCACGCGACGACGCCACCGGCCGCATCTACAGCTACGCGCTGAAGTTCGATTCCAACGGCATCCCCGCCGCGTTGCTGGCACCTCCTTCGGCGCAAGCGCCCTCGACCGCCATCGCAACGCTCGACGCTGCGGTGTACCCGCAGGTCGGCTCCTACGGGGATCTGAACGGCGACGGACGTGCCGATCTGTGGGCGATCAATGCCAACCAGCAGCTCCTGGCCTTCAGCGGGACGAGCACCGGCTTCTCGCCGGCTCCCGTTTCCCTCGGAAACCTCAACGTGCCGGCAGCCCAGTGGAAGCTGACCGGCCACAGCGGCGGCATCACTCCGAGCACCGACGGCAAGTACCCGGCGACATCGTCCGGCATCACGTGGTCCACGGGCTCCATCGGCGGCGTCCAGACCTCGTACCCGGAATTCAAGGGGTCCCAGTCGACGATCACGGCCAACGGCCCCATCGTCGACGCGCAAAAGAGCTTCACCATCAGCACGTGGGCCAAGCCCGGATCCAAGACGAGCATCATCGCCAGTCAGGACATGAACCGCACCAGTTCGTTCTTCCTCTACGCGGATGCCAATTCCTCCCAGTGGCATTTCGCCCTGGCGAGCGCTGACTCCGATGGATGGCCATTCGACTACACCTACGCCGCCAACGACGCCGCGCGGTTCACTCCCGATGCCTGGACTCACCTGACCGCCGTCTACAACGCTCAGAGCGGCCTGATGAGCTTGTACGTCAACGGTGTCCTGGCCAGCACTGGCCAGCACAAGGCGTCCACCAGTCCGGCCTCTGGCGGACCGCTCGTCTTCGGCCGGTTCAAGGCCAACGGGGCACCGCAGGACAGCCTCACGGGCGGTGTCAGCAACTTCGCCGTATACCCCTATGCCGCTGCCCCCACCGCCCCCGGCACCGCCGGCCCGATCACCCTGGCCGCCGCCTCGGCCAACTGCATGGACAACGACTACGCCAGGCCCGACGACGGCAACAGGATCCAGGTCGCCCGGTGCAACGGCACCTCGGCCCAGAATTTCGAGGTCCGAGGTGACGGCACCCTCCGCGTCCAGGGCAAGTGCGTCGACGCCAGCAACGCCGGGACGGCCAATACCACGCTGCTCATGCTCTACACCTGCCACGCGGGACCGAACCAGCAGTTCGTGCCCCGTGCCGACGGCTCTCTCTACAACCCCGTCTCCGGCCGCTGCATCGACCTCGGAGACCTCAACACCACCCCAGGCACCCAGCTCTGGCTGTACGACTGCAACCTCTCCAACGCTCAGCGTTGGACCATCCCCGCACTGACCACGGCGTCTCTTCCCGTCCCCAGTCCGTAGCAACCCCGCCGGACAGACGACGGTCTCCCCAGCCCCACGGGGGTGGGGAGAGCGTCCAGGCGGGGCCTGACGGAATCAGCGTCGCAGCAGGGTGACGACGGCCGCGCCGCCCAGGCCTATGTTGTGGGCCAGGGCCGTACGGGCGCCCGGGACCTGCCGTGCGCCGGCCTGGCCGCGCAGCTGCCAGACCAGTTCCGCCGCCTGCGCCAGACCCGTCGCACCCAGCGGGTGGCCCTTGGAGATCAGCCCCCCGGAGGGGTTCACCACCCACCGCCCGCCGTACGTGGTCGCGCCCGATTCCACCAGCTTCCCGGCGGCGCCGTCCTCGCACATGCCCAGCGCCTCGTACGTCAGCAGCTCGTTGATCGAGAAGCAGTCGTGCAGCTCGATCACGTCCACGTCCTCGATGCCGAGCCCGGACGCCGAGAACACCTGCCGCCCCGCCGCGGCGGTCATCGGCTTGCCGACGACGTCGATGCACGACCCCGACGCGAAGGACGCCTCCGTGTCCGTCGTCATCGCCTGCGCGACGATCTCCACCGCCTCGTCGTGCAGCCCGTGCCGGACCACGAACCGCTCCGAGACGACCACCGCGGCCGCCGCCCCGTCCGAGGTCGGCGAGCACTGGAGCTTGGTCAGCGGTTCGTGGATCGGCTTCGCGGCCAGGATCTCCTCGACCGTGTACACCTCCTGGAACTGCGCGTTCGGGTTGTTCGCCGAGTGCCGGTGGTTCTTCGCCCCGACCGCCGCCAGCTGTGCGGCCGTGGTCCCGTACCGCTCCATGTGCTCGCGCGCCGCGTTCCCGAAGATCTGCGCGGTCGGCGGGGACATCTCGAAGCCGTGCCCGGCGGCCATGATCCCGTAGTGCCGGGCGACCGGCGAGGTCTTGAAGTCGGAGCCCGCGTCGGCGCCCCCGCCCAGTGCGCCCTTCTTCATCTTTTCGAAGCCGAGCGCCAGCACGCAGTCGCTGATCCCGCCCTCGACGAACTGGCGGGCCATCATCAACGCCGTGGACCCGGTCGCGCAGTTGTTGTTCACGTTGTAGACCGGGATCCCGCTGAGCCCCAGTTCGTACGCGGCCCGCTGGCCGGCCGTGGAGGCCTGGAAGCAGTACCCGACCGGCACCTGTTCGACCAGGTCGTAGCCGATGCCCGCATCCGCCAGCGCCGCCGTCCCGGCCTCCTTCACCATGTCCCAGTACTGCCAGTCCCTCGACTCCGGCTTCTCGAACTTCGTCATGCCGACGCCCACGATGTACGACTTCATGCCCGACAACTCCTAGTCCCTGGGAAGGCCGAGGATCCGCTCGGCCACGACGTTGAGCTGGACCTGTGTGGTGCCCCCGGCGATGGTCAGGCAGCGGGACATGAGCATCTCGTGCACCGCCCGCTCCCCCGCCCCCTCCCGTACCGCGCCTGCCGGGCCCAGCAGTTCGAGCGCGAGCTCGGCGGTCCGCTGCTGGTGCGGGGTCTGGACGAGCTTGCGCACGGAGGCGCCGGCCCCCGGCTCCAGCCCCGACACCTGCTGGAGGGTGGTGCGCAGCCCGATGCAGGCGAGGGCGTGGGCCTCGGCGGTGAGCGCCCCGATCCGGGCCCGGTGGGCGCCGTCGAGTTCGGCCGAGCGGGCGATGAGCACTTCGAGGCCGGTGCCGAAGGTCATCTGGTCGGCCATGTGGACCCGCTCGTTGCCGAGCGTGTTGCGGGCGACCTTCCAGCCGTCGTCGGGTGCGCCGACGAGGGCGTCCGCGGGCAGCGGGACGTCGTCGAACCAGACCTCGTTGAAGAGGGCGTCGCCGGTGATCTCTTTGAGGGGGCGCACGTCGATGCCTTGGCTGTTGCGCATGTCGACGACGAAGTAGCCGAGGCCCTTGTGCTTGGGGGCGGCGGGGTCGGTCCGGGCCAGCAGGATCCCGAAGTCGGCGCTGTGCGCGGAACTCGTCCACACCTTCTGCCCGTTGATCTTCCAGGAGCCGTCCGCCGTCCGCTCCGCCCTGGTCCGCAGTGAGGCCAGGTCCGAGCCGGCTCCGGGCTCGGAGAAGAGCTGGCACCAGGTGACGTCCCCGCGCAGGGTCGCCAGCAGGTACTTCTCGCGCTGTGCGTCGCTCCCGTAGGCGAGCAGCGAGGGCACGACCCAGGTGGCGATCCCCAGGTCGGCGATCTTGACTCCGGCCGCGGCCAGCTCCTGCTGGACGACGAGCTGTTCGACGGGGCCGGCGCCGAGCCCGTACGGGGGCGGCAGGTGGGGGGCCGCGTAGCCGGTGGGGGCCAGGACGCGGCGGGCTGTGGCCGGGTCGAGGCCGCGCGCGTCCTCGATGGCGGCCTTGGCCCGCTGCCGGTACGTCTCGGCCTGCGCCGGGAGTTCGAGGCGCAGCTCCCGCCGCGCACCGGCGGCCGCGAGCCGCACGGCCCGTACGCGGTGCCCGTCCCCGGGGCCGAGCAGCTGTCGGGCGACGATCGCGCGCCGCAGGTGGACGTGGGCGTCGTGCTCCCAGGTGAAGCCGATCCCGCCGAGGACCTGGATGCAGTCCTTGGCGCAGGTGTAGGCGGCGTCGAGTGCGTTCCCGGCGGCCAGGGCGGCCACGAGCGAGCGGACCTCCGCCGGCTCGTCGGCCGCCCGGGCGGCGTCCCAGGCCAGGGCCCGGGCCTGTTCGAGGCGCACCAACATGTCGGCGCACAGGTGCTTGATCCCCTGGAACTTTCCAATGGGCCGGCCGAACTGCTCGCGGACCTTGGCGTACTCGGCGGCGGTGTGCAGCGCCCAGGCGGCGGTGCCGCAGGCGTCGGCGGCGAAGAGCGTGCAGGCCAGGTCCCGGACCAGGGCGGCGTCGAGGTCGAGGAGGCGGCCGGGTGCCACGGTGACCCCGCGGGCCCGTACCTCGGCGGTGGGCCGGGTGGGGTCGGCGCTGTCGTGGGTGCGGACGTCCAGCGTTGCGGCGTCGACGGCGAACCAGCAGGTGCCGTGCGCGGCCTCGGCGGCGAGCAGGACGAGGTCGGCCTCCCCGGCGCCGAGCACGGGCGGCGCGAGCCCGTCGAGGAGGTGTCCGCCGCCTTCGACGGCGACGGCGGTCAGGCTTCCGGGGCCGAGGGCGACCGCGCCGACCCGCCCCGCGAGGGGTTCGGCTCCGGCCCGGTCCAGCAGTACGGAGGCCAGCGCGCTCGGCAGGTACGCCCCGGGCAGTGCGGCCCGGCCGGCTTCCTCGACCACGACGGCGAGGTCGAGCAGGGTCCCGCCCTCCAGGTGCGGCTCCAGCAGCCCCGACTCCGCCAGCGCGTCCCAGTAGGCGGGCCGCACCCCGGTCCGCGGCGGGCTGTCGAGCAGCTTGCGCACCTCCTCGGGCGGCACGGCCCGCGCCACCCAGCCTCGTACGGCCTCGGCCAACTCCCGCTGTTCCCCAGTGATTCCGATGCCCATGGGCAGGCAGGCTAGAACACGTTCCATTCTGACGGAAGGTCAGAACGAGAACGTGTTCTTCTCGGGCCGCCCGTGGCCGTCGGTGGCACGTCCGTGGACGGGGCGATCCCGCACCGGGTCCGTGCGGTGTGATGAACTGCGCTCCGTTCGCCGTTGGCCAAGAGGGGGAAACATGACTGCTGACGCTCCGGCACCGCACACGCCCGATCCCGCAACTGCGGCACCGGCTCACGCCGAAAACAAGCGCCGGGAAGCGGGCCGCATCGAGGGGTGGTCGATCGCGTGGATGCTCCTGGCCCTGACCCTCTGGGGAGGGTTCGTCTTCCTGATGCTCGCCGACTACGGACCCGACTACCAGGGCAGGGCCATGTGCCGGGGCCCGCTGGTCGGCCCGTCGACCAGGGACGCCGCGTGCCGCGACGACGCACTGCGCCAGTGGCCCGCCCTGCTGGGCATCCTCGCGCTGGCGGCCGTCGCCACCGTGACCGCGGCGGCGACCACGGTGTACGCCAAAGTCCTCTCCCGCCTGGTACCCGGCGACGGGCCCGGCGTGCGGCCGCGGGACTGAACCGGCAGGGCCGTCCGGCACCGGAGTGCGTCAGGTGCGGCGCGGGACGGCCGCCAGCGCGGCACGGGCGATCTCCTTCGCCTCGGTCTCGCAGGCCGCGGCGGGGTGCTCCGCACCGCCCAGGGCTACCTGCACGATGAGGTTGCCGTCGCGCACGCGCAACTGGCAGGTCTCCTTCTCGTCCGGGGTGCTCCACAGCGCGGCGTCCCCGGCCTCCAGGCCGGTCTCGGCCCGCCCGCAACCGAGGCGGCCCCGCTGGTACTCCGTACCGCTCCCGGCGTGCGACCGCTGCGCTCCAGGCTCCACTCGACGACGGCGTGCGGCGCCGGCTCGCGCTCCGTGACCACGTCGTGGGCCGGCAGCCAGGCGCAGTGCGTGAACGCCCGCTCGGGCAGGTCCTGGTAGCTGTCCTTCTCGTCCTTGCGTGCCGGCAGCGGCAGCTTCCCGGCCGCCTCGGCGCAGGTCGGCAGGCCCAGGTACTTGTCCGCCTCGACCGGCGGGCCCTGCGGCTTCCCGTCCTTCCCGGTCAGTGCGTACGCGCCGACGCCGACCGCCGCCACGAGGACCACCGAGAGCAGCAGGCTCCTCCCGCCCGGCCACAGGCGCCGGCCGCGCGGCGCGTGCGCCCCCTCCGGCCGGGCCGTCCGCGCGGCGGTGGCCGTGGCGGTCGCCGCGTCCGGGTTCGCGTCCGGGCTCCCGAGCGCGCGGGCCGCACCGTCCGGGTCCAGGAGCAGCCGGTCGATCTCCTCCTGCTGCGCGACGGCCTTCCGCTCGACCGCCGGCGGCCACCCCGCCCCGTCGCCCGCGCCCGTCAGCCGCAGGATCTCGGCCGGGGTCGGCCGGGCCGCCGGGTCCTTGGCCGGGCACCGGGTGACGAGGCCGTGCAGGCCGGGCGGGAGGCCGAGGAGGTCGGGTTCCGCGTGAACGACGTTGTACAGGGTCAGCACCATCGTCGCCGCCGCGAAGGGACTGCGGCATATCCGCCGCGCCCGCCACGACCGCGATCGGCGGCCGGGTCCGGCGGCGGGGCCGCGAGGGGGCCGTTCCGGCAGCCGGGGCCTCGGACACCAGCCCGCCGATCTCGGCGAGCTGCTCCCGGATCAGGGCGTTCACGGCATCCGGCCACAGCCGCGCCGAGGGCGTCAGCCCGCCGACCGCGGCCAGCAGCTCGGCCGGGGTCGGCCGGTCGGCCGGGTCCTTGGCCAGGCACGACGCGATGACCCCGCGCAGGCCGGCCGGTACGCCGCCCAGGTCCGGTTCGGCGTTGACGACCTCGTGCAGGATCCGCGGCACCGAGCTCCCGGCGAACGGCGGCCCGCCCGTACAGGCCGTGACGAGGGTCGCGCCGAGCGAGAACACGTCGCTCGCCGGGGTGAGTTCCTACCCCAGCACCTGCTCGGGCGACATGTACGCGGGCGAGCCGATGAGCGAGCCGGCGTGCGCGATCCGGGTCTGGTCGCCGACCGCCCGCACGATGCCGAAGTCGATGACCCGTACGCCGTCCTCGGCGAGCAGCACGTTGGACGGCTTGAGGTCCCGGTGGATCAGCCGGCCCGGTGTACGTCGGCCAGGGCGTGCGCGAGCCCGGCGGCCAGCCGGCGCACCGCGTCCTCGGACAGCGGCCCGGCGGCGTCCACGGCCCGCCTCAGCGAGGGCCCCGGCACGAACTGCGAGGCCAGCCAGGGCGTCTCCGCGTCGGGGTCGGCGTCGGCGTCTATCACGGCCGCGGTGTACCCGCCGGCCACCCGCCGCGAGGCGTCCACCTCGCGGCGGAACCGCGCCCGGAACCCCTCGCCCTCGGCCAGCTCGGCATGTACCTGCTTGACCGCGACGTACCGCCCGTCCGGCGCCACCCCCAACACCACCCGGCCCATCCCGCCCCGGCCGAGCACGGTGACCGTCCGGAACGGTCCTATGTACTCCACCCCGTTACAGGGCGCCAACGAACGCAGCGAAGGCGGCGGGGCTCACGGTGAAGACGGGGCCGCCGGGGTTCTTGGAATCCCTGACGGCGATGAGGCAGGGCTGGGTCGCGACCTCGACACACTCGCCGCCGTTGGTTCCGCTGTACGAGGCCTTGCGCCAGGCGGCGGTGCCGAGGGGGGCGCACTCGATGCAATTTCCCCCCGTGTCGCCGCTGTACGAGGACTTACGCCACCTTGCGCCCGTCAGGTTCTGGTTGGTGCCCATAACGCTCCTCCATTACGCGGGCGATCCGTACCGCCGAGTCCTCCACGGAGAGAGCGGCGGCCTGCAAGTGATCGTAACGGAGCGAACCCTCCCTGAGAGCCTGCGGATTGGCCGTCATATGGCCCTGGACGAAGTCCTCCGTATAGACAAGATCCGGGTCGTCATCGAACCGCAGGAGACTGAACTCGCCCATCAGTCCCGCATGGGCGCCCGCCTCAAACGGCAGAATCTGCACCTGCACCCACTCCCGCCTTCGCAGGGCCAACAAGTGGGCGAGTTGGTTCCACATGACCTCCTGGCCGCCGATCTCCTGATACAGCACGGCCTCGCTCATCACCACCCACATCAGTGGCGGGTTCCCTCGGTCCAGGATCCGCTGCCGCTCCATCCGGGCGGCCACCTTCGCGTCGAGGTCCCCCTCCGTCCGCACCCCCAGCACGGCCCGCGCATACTCCTCCGTCTGCAACAGCCCGTAGACCAACTGTGCCTGGAACGACGAGATGTACTCCGCCTTCGCTTCCATCTCGGCATACGGTTGAAACCACGTCGGCAGCTGACTCCTCAGCACCAGCCCCACCAGCCGGGAGAACGCCCCGTTCGTGTCGAGCGCCGCATCCACCCGCTCCGAGAAGTCCCGCGTCGGGACCTTCCTGGCCGTCTCGATCTGCCCGATCAGCGAGGCCGTGCAGAAGACGATGTCCCCGAGCTGTCCCTGTTTCAGCCGGGCCTCCTCCCGCAGGCGGCGCAACTCCGAGCCGTAGTAGTCCAGCGGAGAGGCGGTCGGGTCGAGATCGCGGATGTTGACCATGAGGAGGTCACCCCCAAGTACACGCCGTGCAGCGTTCGTTTCGGTCCGTAGCCGAGCGTAACCACACCACCTCACTGTGGTGCCGTGAATCACGTAACTGAGTACTCGGCAAGCGAAGTTGGCGAGAGCTACCGGATGGGTTTCACCGTCGGTGAGCATTCGGCCCGGCACATGCGGCGCATCCTGCGCATCTACCTGGCCAGTTGGGGCCTGGCCGGGCTGGCGCACTCCGCCGAGCTGGCGCTGACCGAGCTGGTTTCCAACGTCGTCCGGCACGTCCCCGGGCGGGGTTGCTCGGTGCTCATCCTGTGCGGGCCGGGCGGTCTGCGGGTCGAGGTGACGGACTGCGGCCGGGAGCCGGTGCGCGTGGCGCGCGGTGACGACGGAGAGCTCGGCGAGGGCGGGCGCGGGCTGCTCCTGGTCGAGGCCGTGACCGACCGCTGGGGCGCGGAGGCGACGGCCACCGGCAAGACGGTGTGGTTCGAGTGTGACGCGCCCCGCCACGAACCGGCGAGAACATAAACCGGCCGTGGCCTGAAATCGCTCTGGATACCCTCGGTATCAAATGATCCAATCTGGGGCGTTCACGCCACCCCCAATTCACCTCCAGGACGGAAATCACCCGTGAATTCCCTCACGTACGTGGACCTGCACCGGCAGGTCTCCTTCGACATCCAGAAGGAAATGGAGACCGCGCTCCTGAGGCTCGCCCCCGCCTCGGGGTCGAGCGCCGCCAAGAGCGCGGTGGGCAGACTCCTCCGGCATCAAAAAATGCGGCATCCCCTGTCGGTGCTCCCGATGATGGTGCACGCCGTCGAGACGGGTGATCCCGGACCGGCCGTCCCGCTGTCCGCCGTGCACCTGCTGTGGTGGACCTCGGCCTGCTACCTCGATGACCTGGCCGATGGCCACGGAACGACCGCTTCCGACAGCCTGGACCAGAACGAGGCGCTCCTGGCCTCGATGCTCAGCGGAACGGTGCTCCCGATCCGGATCATCCGGGCGCTCCCGGTGCCGGCGGGAGTGCAGGGCGCGCTGACGGCGGAACTCGCGACCGGCTGGGTCGTGGGCGTCGAGGGGCAGCTGAGCGATATCGCCGGAGACGTCGAGAGCGCCACCCGGAACTCCGTGATCGCGGCCTACCGCGGGAAATCCGGCGGCCCCTACTCGATGATCACGGCGATGGCGGCGATATTGTCGGGCGCGAGTGACGAGAGAGTGGAGTTGTGGCGGGAGTTCGGGTACCTATTCGGCATACTCTGGCAAATATTCAACGATCAGGAAGACATCCTGTCGGGCCGCAATGAGGACCTCCTCAACGGGACGGTCACCTACCTGCTCAGCTGCGCCCTCGACGACGCCCCCGACCTCCGGGCCCGGGAGGAGCTCCTCGACTGGTGCGCCGCCGCACGGCACTCCGAGCGGGCGCGCACGGAACTCACTCGCTTCCTCCTCTCGCCGGAGGTGCTCCACCCGTACTCCGCGGAACTCGACGCCTTCCGCAAGGAGGCCCACCGCCTGCTCACCGACCTCGGAGGGCACGAACACCACCTGCCGCCCATGCGGCACCTCGTGGACCACGCGGCCCAGATGCTCCTTCGGCCGACCCTCACCCCTGCGGTGGCGGCCTCCGCGTAGGGCGCCACCACCGCGGCAGTTCAGCCGCGCCCCGCCGCCGGCGCGGGCCGACCGGGACTCGGATCCGATCGGGGCGGCACCCGCTCATGCAGGGACATAATGCTCCTACCGAGCGAGTGGATCACGGTGTAACGGGGGCCGACGGCGTGCGGGAACTGATCGACGACCGGTACGAGCTCGACGAGTTGCTCGGCCGGGGCGGATTCGGCGAGGTCTGGCGGGCCAAGGACAGCCGAGTGGGCCGCTGGGTCGCAGTCAAGCTCGGCTATCCGCAGACGTACGAGGACACGCGCCGCTTCGAGCGGGAGGCGAGGCTCGCCGGGAGCCTCGCGCACCCCAACATCGCCACCCTCCACGACTTCGGCCGCACCGAACGCGCCGGGCGCAGCGCGGTCTTCCTCGTCATGGAGTTGCTGCAGGGCCGGAGCCTGGACGGCGTCCTGGCCGACGGCGTGCCACCGCTCGCCGACGCGCTGGACTGGACGATGCAGGTGGCGGCCGCGCTCGGGGCCGCGCACGACGCGGGAGTCGTCCACCGGGACGTCAAACCGGCCAACGTGATGGTCACGGAGGGCAGCCGGGTCGCGAAGGTCCTCGACTTCGGCATCGCCAAGGCCCAGGACGGTCCCGGGACGGAGCTGACGGCGACCGGCATGGTCATCGGCTCGTTCCCGTACATGGCTCCGGAACGCTGGACCGGCGGCGCCAACGGGGTTCCCGTCGACGGGCGGGCCGACCTGTACGCCCTCGGCTGCGTCCTCATGGAGCTGCTCACCGGCTCGCGGCCCTTCCCCGCCGGGGAGATGCACGAACTCCTGGCCCTGCACCTCACGGCCGCGCCGCCCGCGCCGAGCTCGCTGCGGGCGGGGCTGCCGGCCGCACTCGACCCCCTCGTACTGGACCTGCTCGCGAAGGATCCCCGCCACCGTCCCGCGAACGCCCGCGAGGTGAGCCGGCGGCTGGCGGAGATCGCCCGGGGCGAACGGGACGGCCCCGGCCGTCCCGCCGACCCCCGCGTGGCGGTGCGGTCGCCGGAGCGGGACGCGGCAGCGGCGTCCTGGCCGCCGCTGCCTGCCTACGCCCCCACCGTGCACACCACGGCCGGGGATCCCGTCCGGGTGATGCTGGGCCACCGGCTGACCCGCCTGCTGGAGGACGCCCCGGCCGGCCTCACGGATCGGCTGGGCGTGCTGGTCGCCGATCTGACGGAGGAGCTCGGTGCGAGCGACCCGTTGACGGTGCGGGCCGCCTACCACCGGGCCGTGAGCGCGCGCGGGCAGTCCCCCACCGACCTGGAGCGGATCCTGCCCCGCATGATGCGGGTCCTCGGGCTGGCGGACCCCGACACGATCACCGCCCGTGCCGTGTACGTCGGCGAGGCCGCGGCCCACGGCCCCGGCGACGGCCGCCGCCACGAGGGCGAGCTGCGCGAGATCATCGAGCAGGCGGGCCGGGTACTCGGTCCCGGCGATCCGGTGACGCTGGTCGCCCGGTACCACCTGGCCGGTGCGCTCCACCGCGGTGCGCGCGACCGCGACGGCCAGTGGGACCCGCGCACACCCGAGCGGGCGGAGAGCGAACGCGCCTGGCTGGGGCCGCTGTTGCCCGACCTGGAAGGCGCGATGTCCGGTCCTGCTCGACATCCGGCGTCGCCTCGCGCACGACGCCTGGCTGGTCGGTGATTTCACCGCCGCGGCGCCCCTGTACCTGACGCTCTTCCCCGACCTCGAAGAACTCGCGGAACACGGCGATCCGGAGGTGGGCTACCGCGTGCTGCGCAGCATCGGCGAGGCGGGGGATCCCGCACTGGCCCTGGCGCACATCAATCCGCTGCTGCACCGGCTCCCCCTGCTCTTCGGGAACACCCACTGGCTGGCCCAGGAGCTCTCCGACACCCGGGCGGACTTCCGGCGGGCCCTGCGCGAGCAGCGGCGGGCGAGCGGGGACGGCGGCCTGTCCCGGCTGTTCGGCCGCTGACCCCGGTCCGCCGACCTCGGCCGCCGGCCCGGGGCCGGGGCCGGGGACCGGGCCGGGGACCCCGGCCGTAGCGGCCTACCGGGCGGTAGGGCAGCATGGGCCGCCCACACGCAGCGCAGGAGGAACCCCATGGCCCCCGCCACCCCCAAGCCGGAGACCCTCGCCGCCTTCGAGGCAGCCAAGGGGTTCATGCCCGTACGCGAAGGCCTCGCCCTGTACGAGGCCGCCGCCGGGGCGGCGGCGCTGGGCCTGCCGCTGCTGGAGGTCGGCACGTACTGCGGGCGCTCCACGATCCTGCTGGCCGATGCCGCCCGCGAGGCCGGGGTGGCTGCGATCACGGTCGACCACCACCGGGGCAGCGAGGAGCAGCAGCCGGGCTGGGAGTACCACGACCCGACCGTCGTGGACCCGGAGGTCGGCCTGATGGACACCCTCCCGACCTTCCGCCGCACCCTCCACAAGGCGGGCCTGGAAGACCACGTCATCGCGATCGTGGGCCGCTCGCCGCAGGTCGCCGCGGCATGGGGCGGCGGGCTCGGCTTCGTCTTCATCGACGGCGGCCACACCGACGAGCACGCCAGTGGCGACTACGAGGGCTGGGCCCCGCACGTCGCCGAGGGCGGCACGCTCGTCATCCACGACGTGTTCCCGGACCCGGCCGACGGCGGCCAGGCCCCGTACCGGATCTACCTGCGCGCCCTCGCCTCCGGTGCCTTCGAGGAGGTCTCGGTGACCGACTCCCTGCGGGTCCTGCGCCGCATCGCCCCGGGCATCTGACCCCGCCGGCCAGACCTGGCGCAGCTGACCCCGCCGGACCTGGCGCAGCGTCGAGCCCCATCCGGGGCCGCGTCGGGCCCCCGCCCGGGTCCTGGGGCGGGCACCGCTCGGCTTCCGTCGGCGGCGCAGCCGTCGACGCCTGCCGGGCCGGCTGCCCGGCTGGGGCCCGATCGGCCGATCCGGGCACATAAGCGGATAATCTCACCACGCCCCCGGATGGCCCACGGTCCGCGCCGTCGGCGGAGCGCCGGTCTAGGCTCGCGGCGTGCGCTACGACGACACTCCCCCAGCCCCCGAGTCCGCCTCCTCGGTCAGCCCGGAGCGGCGGTGGTTCGCGCGCCGCTCCGGCCTCGCCGTCGGGGCGGCCCTGCTCGCCCCGACCGCCCTGGCGGGGTGGGTCCTCATCCAGCTGACGACCGGGGCGGGGGCGGACGACGCCCGCCCGCCGCGGATCGTGATGCCGGCCGGCTCCGCCTCCGCCGCCACCGACGCCACCCCGAAGGCCGACCCGAGCCCCTCCAAGGGCCCGCTCGCCGGCCGGACCGTGGTCATCGACCCCGGCCACAACACCGGCAACTTCAAGCACACCTCCGAGATCGACGAGAAGGTCGACATCGGCACCAACCGCAAGGAGTGCGACACCACCGGCACCACCACCAACTCGGGCTACATGGAAGCCGAGTTCACCCTCGACGTGTCCCGTCGGCTGCGTACCGTACTGGAGGCCAAGGGCCTCAAGGTGGTCCTCACCCACGAGGCCGACCGCGCCTGGGGCCCCTGCATCGACGAGCGCGCCCGCATCGGCAACGGGGCCGCCGCCGACGCCGTGGTCTCGGTCCACGCGGACGGCGTCTCCGAGGGCAACCGCGGCTACCACATCATCCTCCCGGCCAAGGTCAAGGGCGGTGCCGCGGACACCGCCCCGATCGTCGGCCCCTCGCGGGACCTGGGCGAGCGGATCGCCTCGAACTTCGCCCGGACCACCGGCTCCGCCCCCGCCAACTACCTCGGCAGCGGCACCGGATTGGTCGTCCGCGACGATCTGGGTGGACTCAATCTCTCGACCCGGCCCAAGGTGTTCATCGAATGCGGCAACATGCGTGACGCCAAGGACGCGGCGCTGCTGACGAGTCCGGAGTGGCGCCAGAAGGCGGCCCAGGGCATCGCGGACGGCATCGTCGGCTTCTTGGGCGGGTAGTCCCCTCCGGGACAGCCCGCCGCCCCGATCCTCTCGGTCGCGGTGAACCTCCGTACCATGGTCCCGCCCGCCCCGCTCCTGCACGTGCGCGACCGCGGCACCACGAGACGACCGAGACCGAGAAGGACACCTAAGACGTGAACATCCGCTCCCTCACTCGAGGCGACGGCGTGGTGATCGGAGCAGCGGCGCTGCTGTTCATCGCCTCGTTCCTCGATTTCTACTCCGCGACCGGCATCGACATGCCGGGCGCGTGGGACACCGACGTGTACGGGCTGGTGCTTCCCTGCATCTTCCTGCTCGCCTTCATCGCGACCGGCCTGCTGATCGCCGGCCGCTTCCAGCCGGAGAGCCGCAAGCTCGCGGGCCTGCCGCTACCCGCGTGGGGGATGGTGCTCGCGATCGCGGCGGCCTGGTCCTCGCTCTGGTCCCTGATCACCATCCCGAGCAGGGTGAGCCTCGGCCCGGGCTGCATCATCGCCTTCCTCGCCACCCTCGCGCTGGCCGGCGCGGCCGGCGCCGACAAGAAGGTCCCGGCGCTCGCCGGCCCCCTGCTGCCGGAGCCGAAGCCCGTCGCCCCCGCGCCGTTCGGGGCGCAGCCGCAGCCCGGCGCCGGGTACGGCTACCCGGGCGGCCAGCAGCAGCCGTACGGGGCCACGCCGCAGCCGGTCCCGCCGTACGGCGGCACCCCGACCCCGACCCCCGCGCCGGCCCCGCAGGACGCGACGCCCGCCCCGGCGGCGGACTTCACCCCGTTCTGGTTCGCGGTCCCGGTGGCCCGCCCCCTCTTCGCCGAGGACGGCTCCCCCACCCCGATCGCCGAACTCGCGCCGGGCACCTGGTACCTGGCCGTGGACCAGCGCGGTCCGGCCACGCTGATCGCCCAGACCCAGGACGGCCGTCGCGGCGTCCTGAACGACACCTCGGGCATCCAGCGCGGCTGACCCGCACCGCACGGCACCACCGACGGCCCACCGCCCTTCCGGGCGGGGGGCCGTTGCCCTACAGTCACCTGACGCATCGTCAGATACGGCTGGAGGGGACGACGTACATGCGCCTCGGACTCGCACTCGGCTACTGGGGCCGCGGCCCCGACCGCGCCCACCTCGACCTCGCCACCGAGGCCGAGGACCTCGGCTACCACTCGGTGTGGACCGCCGAGGCCTGGGGCTCGGACGCCTTCACCCCGCTGACCTGGATCGCCGCGCACACCTCACGGATCCGCCTCGGCACCGCCATCGCCCAGATGGCCGCCCGCACCCCCACCGCCACCGCCATGCACGCCCTCACCCTGGACCACCTCTCGGGCGGCCGGATGATGCTCGGCCTGGGCCTGTCCGGCCCGCAGGTCGTGGAGGGCTGGTACGGGCGCCCCTTCCCCGCGAGCCCTCTCACCGCGACCCGCGAGTACGTCGACGTCGTCCGCCAGGTGCTGCGCCGCGAGGGGCCCGTCACCCTCGACGGACGCTTCCACCAGCACCCGTACCGCGGCGCGGACGCCAGCGGCATCGGCAAACCGCTCAAGCCCATCACGCACCCGCTGCGCGCGGACCTACCGATCCTGTTGGGCGCGGAAGGCCCGAAGAACATCGCCCAGACGACCCGGATCGCGGACGGCTGGCTGCCGCTGTACTGGTCGCCGACCCGCACCGACGTCTACGAGGCCTCCCTGACCGACCTGCCCGAGGGCTTCATGATCGCCCCGATGGCCCGGGCCAGGGTCTGCGACGACGTCGCCGAGGGCCTGCTGCCCGTCAAGGCCATGCTCGGCTTCTACATCGGCGGGATGGGTCATGCGGCCCGCAACTTCCACGCCGACCTGATGGCCCGGATGGGCTACGAGAAGGAGGCCCGTCGCATCCAGGAACTCTTCCTCGCCGGACGCAAGGAGGAGGCGGTCCTCGCCGTACCGGACGCCTTCGCCGACGAGATCTCCCTGATCGGCCCGCGCGAGCGGATCGCCGAACGCCTCGAACTGTGGCGGGGCGGCCCGGTCACCGACCTGCTCCTGACGGCCCCGGACCCGCACACCCTGCGCGTCCTCGCGGAGCTCAACAGCTAGAGGTCCGGTTGTGAGGATCTGAAGTGACAGCGACTGCCCCAAAGAAGGATGATCATCGCTGCTCGTCACGTCTTCTCGAAGGAACCCTTCTGTTGCGTCCCACTCGTGCGACCGTCCTGCTGACCGCGGGTCTCGTCACCCTCCTCGGGGTCCCGGCCGCCGTCGCCGCCGACGCCCCGTCCACCCTCTACGTGGACAACGACCGCGCCGTGACCGACTGTTCCGATGCCGGGCCCGGTTCGCTCGACCTGCCGTACTGCACCATCTCGGCGGCGGCCGGGGCCGCACGGCCCGGCCAGACCGTGCGCATCCACACGGCCAAGCCGTATCCCGAAGCCGTCACCATCGGCCGCTCCGGCGAGCCGGGCAAGCCGATCGCCTTCGTCGCCGACGGGCCGGCGGCCGGTGACCTCGTACAGATCGGCCAGGGCCAGGCCCTCAGGGTCGACGGCGCCTCCCACGTGGTGCTGCGCGGGCTGCGCTCCTCCGGAGGGGTCCAGGTCAGCCGTTCCACCGACGTCGAGCTGGACCGGATCACCAGCGCCACGGCCGGCGCCGCCTCCCTCGTCGTGGACTCGGGCAGCACCGACGTGCGCGTGACCAGGAGCAACCTGCTCGCTCCGGCCCGGATCGAGGGCGGCGCCCGCGACACCGTGCTGAGCCGCAACCAGATCCGGGGCCGCATCACCGCGACGGTCGACGCGGTCGAGGCACCCGGCACCATCGTCACCAACAACACCCTCTACCTCGGCTGTAATGCGGCCGTCTCCTTCCGCAGCAACTCTTCCGGCTCCGGGGCGTTCAACAACCTGATCTACATCGGCAACCCCACCTCGTGCGTCAACCCCGATCCCCGCAGCGGCATCCTGGTGGGACAGAGCGCCGCGGCCGGCACCCGCGCCGACTACAACCTGCTGGCCGGCTTCCCGGCGGACGGGGTCATCGCCTACAAGTGGGCCGATGCCGGCTACGCCACCGCGGCGGCGTTGCAGGCCGCCACCGGACAGGGCGCGCACGACGTCCTGACCCCGTCGGCGCAGGGCGTGGGCCCCGTGGACGGCTCCCCCACCATCGACTCCGGCGACCCGACGGCGCCGGGCGTCCTGCCCACCGACTACAACGGGTACCCGACGGCGGACGACCCGCGCGTGCCCAACACGGGCAAGGACGGCGGCTTCATCGACCGCGGCGCCCGCGAGACCCAGGACGACCTGCGCAGCGTCCGGCTGGAGATCGCCCAGAACTGGGCTCCGGTCGGTACCACGGTCCGGGCGAAGGCCATCGCGGACAACACGTGGCCGGGCACCCTCACCCACCACTTCGACTTCGGCGACGGGACGGCTCCGGTCGTCACCAAGACGGCCACCGCCGAGCACGTCTACCAGGCGCCGTGCGCGTGCACGGTCAAGGTGACGGCGGTCGACTCCGCCGGGCGGAAGGTCTACGACCAGCAGCCGACCAAGGTCACCGCGGCCGGTCCGCTGACCACGGCCCTCACCGGCCGGGCGGTCTTCCCCACCGCGGACGCCCCCAGGGAGTTGGTCCCGCCGCTGTCCGTCGAGGTCGATCCGCGGACCACCGCCGCACCGTGGCCGGTCCAGCGGATGGACCTGGACTTCGGTGACGGCACGAAGGACGTCCGGGACGCACTGGACCCGGTCCGGCACGCCTACAAGCAGCCCGGCACGTACGAGGTGACGGTCACGCTCCAGGACGTCAAGGGCGCCACCTCCACCGCCGAGCGGACCGTACAGGTCGCCTACGCCCCGGCCGGCTACGTCGCCCTCGACCCGTTCCGCGCACTGGACACCCGCACCACCAACACCCCCGTCCAGGGTGGCACCGCAACCCCGATCACCCTGCCGGTCGTCTACACCGGCTCCGGCCCGAGCCACACGGCCGGCGCGTCCGCGGCGGTCTTGAACGTGACGGTCACCGGGGCCACCGAGGACACCCACCTCAGCGTCTGGGCCGCGGCTCAGCCCCGCCCGGTCACCTCGAACGTCAACGTCAAGGCGGGCGGCACCTCCTCCAACACCGTCACCGTCCCCATCGGCGCGGACGGCAAGGTCTCCGCGCAGCTCAACTCCGGAACGGCCGCGCTCATCGTGGACTTCGTCGGCTACTACCAGCCCAACGGCGGGCAGCGGTTCTCCCCGCTCTCCCCGACCCGCGTCGTCGACACCCGCACCGCGGGCGGCGCCCTGGGCGGCGGGCAGACCCGCACGGTGAAGGTCGCAGGGGTCAGCGGGATCCCCGCCGACGCCACGGCCGTCGCCCTCAACCTCACCGGCACCGGCGCGACCGAGAACGGCCACGTCATCGCCTACCCGGACCCGGCCAGGCGCCCGGCCACCTCCAACCTCAACCTCGAACCCGGCAAGGACAAGTCCAACCAGGCCATCGTCCCCGTCGGTCCGGACGGCACCATCACCCTCTACACCAACACCGGCTCCACCCACCTGGTCCTGGACGCGGTCGGCTACTACGCCAAGGACGCCGAGGCGCTGTTCACCCCCGTCGTCCCCCAGCGCCTCGCCGACACCCGCAGCACCGGGAAGCTGGCCCCCGGCGCCACCACCACCGTCGCCGGGCTCCCGGCGAACGCGATCGGTGCGGCGCTGAACGTCACGGCCACCGACACCACCGGCCCCGGCTTCCTCACCGTCCACGGACACGGCAGCACCCGCCCCGAGGCCAGCAGTCTCAACACCCGGACCGGTGAGACCGTCCCCAACCACGTCACCAGCCCGGTCGGTGACGGCCGCATCAGCATCTGGAACAGCTACGGCGGCAGCAACCACGTGATCACCGACCTGTTCGGCTACTTCACCCGGGGCTGACGTCCCCGCAGCACGCCGGAGCCCCGGTCACCGCGCACTCCCGGCGACCGGGGCTCCCCGCGTGTCAGGGCGACGGTTCGTCCGCGTCCGGCGGCGGCACGGCCGCCAGCAGTTCCCGCAGGTCCAGCGGCATCACCGCGATCTCGATGGTCCCGCCGGCCGCGCCGCCCTCGCCGCTCCCGTACGTGCAGGCCACGATCCGCGATCCGGGGTTGATGGAGATCCCCTCCTTCACGGACGGCGCCCGCACCCCGGTCGCCAGGCCGCCGGGCAGCGCAACGGGCTCACCGCGCCGGGGCACCCAGCGCACCCCGCCGGGGCCGGTGAACACCCGGCCCATCCGCCAGCGGCCCGCGCCGGCCGGGTGCCGCACCATGCACGGGATCCCCTGCGGTGACCCGGCGGCGACCCGCTGGCGCTGCTTGCGCCGCACCAGCCACCCGGCCCCGACGGCGGCGGCCGCGACCACCAGGAATTCGATCATCCGCCCATTGAAACAGCCGGGCGGGCGGGCGGCCCCGGCAGGGCAGCGGCAGGCCGGACGGGCGACGCTGCCCGTCCGGCCCGGCGACCTGCCCGGCCCACCCGGGTTGCCGACCTACCCGGCCCGCCCGGCCTGGATCCGGAGGTCTACCCGCCGCTCAGCTGGGAGACGCTCGGAACCCTGTCGGTCACCGTGGCGCCCGCGCTCTTGCCGGCGCCCTTGACCCCGTTGATGACGTCCTCGAAGGAGCCGATGTCGGCATCGCCCGCGCTACCCGCGCGCAGCTTCGAGCCCAGCCCCTTGAGGGACGCGATGCCCGCCGTCAGCGGCACCATCGCCTTCGACAGCAGCGGGTCGCCCTTGGCGTTGTCCGCCGCCGCCTTCAGCCGGTTGTACGCGAACGCGCCCGCGAGGCCCGCCTTGATGAGCGCGAACGTACGGCCCTTGGCGCCCTTCTTGAACTTGCCCGCACGGTACGGCTTGATGATCCACTGGTAGGTCGCCCCGGCCGCGAGCCCCGCGTTGGCGACGAAGCGCGTCTTGGCGAACTTCTGCTTCTCCGCGCTGGTGGTGGGCGTGGGCTCGGCGAGGGCCGCGACCTCCGCCGCTTCCGCCGCCTGCCACGCTTCGGGCGCCGCCACTTCGACGGCCGGCGCCGCGGGCACGGACAGGGCCGCGTCCTCGCCCCGGCCCCTGCCGCCGCCTTCGCTGCCGCAGGCGGTGGCGCCGGCGAGCAGCGCGCCGGACACGAGCAGGGCGGTGAAGGCGCGTCGGAATCGGGTCGTACTGGGTATGGACACGCTGGGTATGGACACGTGAGCCTCCGGGGAGTGAGGTGTCTCCCGCAGCGTCACCCGGGCCCCGGCACTGCGCCACTTGGATGACCCATTCGGGTTTGCTTCACCCCGACGGGGCAAGACGCGCTGCATGCGCACACACACCGGAGTACACGCCCGCGGAGGCGTTCAAGCCGGCCGGGTCGTCGCCGCGGTGGCGGACGTGCTGGCCTTCACGATCGGCCTGTGGATCCTGCTCTACTTCCTCGAAGCCAACCGGGGCAACGGCCTGGTGGAGTTCATCCACGACGCCGCGAGCTGGCTGGCCGGCTGGTCCTACGACCTGTTCACGTTCGACCGGGAATGGGTCCAGGTGGTGGTGGGCTACGGCGTGGCGGCCGTGGCGTACCTCGTCCTGGGCCACCTCATCGCGGGCCGGCTCTACCGCCGCTGACCGCGAGCCACGTACGGGCAGGCCGCCTCCCCGGCGGCCTGCCCCACTCTCGTCCGTCCGGCCCTGCGCGGGCTAACGGCAGCAGTCCGGCTCCAGTCCGGACGGCAGCTCCAGCCCCCCGAACACCGCCCCGGTGGCCTCGTCCCCACCCAGCGCGGCCACGGCGAGCAGCAGCGACCCGGCCGTCCAGGTCGTCTGCTCGACCGGCCACACCGCCTCGTCCTCGAAGACGTAGCCCGTCCAGTACATGCCGTTGTCCGCCCGCATGTGCGTGATGGACCGCAGGATGTCCAGCGCCCGGTCCGACTCGCCCATCGCCCACAGGGCGAGCGCGAGCTCGCAGGACTCCCCGCCCGTCACCCACGGGTTCGGCAGGACGCAGCGCACGCCGAGGCCCGGGACGACGAACTCCTCCCAGCGCTCCTCGATCCGCGCCTTCGCCTCCGCGCCGGTGAGCGCACCGCCCAGCACCGGGTAGTACCAGTCCATCGAGTAGCGGGACTTGTCCAGGAAACGCTCCGGATGCCGCCGGATCGCGTGCCCGAGGGAGCCCGCCGCCAGCTCCCAGTCCGGCTGCGGCTCCTCACGGTGCTCGGCGATCGCCAGCGCGCACCGCAGTGCCTGGTGGATCGAGGAGGAGCCGGTGAGCAGCGCGTCCGTGACGGGCGTGCCGTCGGCCTCGCGCTTCCAGCCGATCTCGCCGCCCGGCTGCTGCAGGCCGAGGACGAACTCGGTCGCCGCGTAGACGACGGGCCACATGCGGTCCAGGAACGGGTCGTCGCCGGTGGCCAGGTAGTGGTGCCAGACGCCGACGGCTATGTACGCGACGAAGTTGGACTCCCGGCTCGCGTCCTGCGGCTCGGCGGTGTCCACCCCGTCCGGCCGGTCGGCGTACGCCGCGAACCAGGAGCCGTCGGCGTTCTGGTGCCGGGCCAGCCAGTCGTAGGCCCGCTCCGCCGCCTCGTGCTCGCCCGCCGCGTCCAGGGCCATCGCGGCCTCGGTGTGGTCCCACGGGTCGAGGTGGTGCCCGCGGAACCACGGGATGGCCCCGTCGGAGCGCTGCGCGGCGAGGATGCCGGCCACCGTGCCGGCGGCCTCCTGCGCGGTCAGCACCCCGTCCAGGACCAGGCGTTCGGTGCGCCCGGGGGAGCTCACTTCGCCGCGCCGACGGGAAGGTGCGGCTTCGTCGCGTACGCCACGAAGCTCTTGCCGATGACCGGGTTGAGCGCCTGCTCCGCGAGCCGCGTCGCGAGGGGCTTCTTCATGATGTCCCAGACCAGGAGCTTGTGGTACGCCTTCACCGGCAGCGCCTTGTCGTTGTCGACGCCGAACGCGCACTTGAGCCACCAGTACGGGGAGTGCAGCCCGTGGGCGTGGTGGGTGCCGTACGTCTTGAGGCCGGCGGCCGCCATCTTCCCGAGCAGCTCGTCGGCCTTGTAGATGCGGATGTGACCGCCCTCGACCTCGTGGTAGGCGTCGCTCAGCGCCCAGCAGATCTTTTCCGGGCCGTAGCGCGGCACGGTGATGGCGATGCGGCCGCCCGGCTTGAGGACGCGAACCATCTCCGCGAGCACGCCCTTGTCGTCGGGGATGTGCTCCATCACCTCGGAGATGATGACGACGTCGAAGGAGTCGTCGGGGAAGGGCAGGGCCAGCGCGTCGCCCTCCATTGCGGTGGCGGTGGCGCCGGCCGGGGCCTCACCGGCCTCCTTCATGGCCGCGAACCACTTGGCGACCTCGCGGATCTCCTCGCCGTTGCGGTCGACTGCGACCACCTGGGCGCCGCGCCGGTAGCACTCGAAGGCGTGCCGGCCGGCGCCGCAGCCCAGATCGAGCACGCGGTCGCCTGCGGCGAGCGGGAACCGGGAGAAATCGACGGTCAGCACGGGGTCCTGCCTTCGCGGTCGCGGGGGTGGAGAGGATGGGGGTGGTGGAGCGGGTGGCGGAGGTGCCGGGGAAACGTCATGGGGCGGAAGGTCACCGCGCGCTGCGGGTACGGCCGGCCGCGCGCTCGATCGCGGCGCGGTAGTGCGCGGCGGTGCCCTCGGCGGCTCTGGCCCACGTGAACCGGGACAGCACCCGCTCGCGTCCGGCCGCGCCGAGGCGCGCCCGCAGCTGCGGGTCGCCCAGCAGCCGGCCCAGCGCGGCGGACAGCGCACCCGCATCACCGGGCGGCACCGCGAGGCAGGTCTCGCCGTCGGGGCCCGCGACCTCGGGGATGGCACCGCCGGTGGTGGCGACCAGCGGGGTGCCGGTGGCCATGGCCTCGGCGGCGGGCAGCGAGAAGCCCTCGTACAGCGAGGGCACGCAGGCGATCTGCGCGCTGCGCACCAGGTCCACGAGTTCGGCGTCGGTGATGCCCTTGACGAAGCGCACCGCGCCCTGGAGGTCGTACTTCTCGATCGCGCGGGCGACCGGCCCCTGTTCGGCGCGCTTGCCGACCACGACGAGGTGTGCGTCGGGCTGCTCGGTCCGCAGCTTCGCGAGCGCCTCGACGAGGTGCACGAGGCCCTTGAGGGGGACGTCGGCGCTGGAGGTCGTGACGATCCGCCCCGGTACCTCGGCCACGGACGCGTCGGGCGACCACAGGTCGGTGTCGGCGCCGATGTGGACGACGTGGATGCGCTCGTCGCGCACGCCCAGGTGCTCGGCGATCTCCTGCTTGGAGGATCCGGAGACGGTCAGCACGGAGGGCAGCCGGCGGGCGACCCGCCCCTGCATCCGCGTGAAGCCGTACCAGCGGCGCACGGAGAGCCGCTTCTTGCGGTCGTGGGCGGCATCGAGGTCCAGCTGCCGGTCGACGGTGATGGGGTGGTGGATGGTGGTGACCAGCGGCGCGCCGAGGTCGGCCAGCAGGCCGTAGCCGAGGGTCTGGTTGTCGTGGATGACGTCGAACTCGCCCGCGCGGGCGGCGAGGTGGCGCCGGGCCCGCAGCGAGAAGGTCAGCGGCTCGGGGAATCCGCCGGTCCACATGGTGGCGACTTCCAGCGCGTCGATCCAGTCCCGGTACTCGTCGCGCTTCGGGGTGCGGAACGGGTCGGGCTGCCGGTACAGGTCGAGGCTCGGCAGCTCGGTCAGCGTGGCACCGGTGTCGAGGACCGGGTACGGCTGCGCGCCGATGACCTCGACGGAATGTCCCAGCCTCACGAGCTCCCGCGAGAGGTGCCGGACGTAGACGCCCTGACCGCCGCAGAACGGGTTCCCCTTATAGGTGAGGAGTGCGATGCGCAACGGGCGGTCGCCGTCGGTGGCGGAACCCACGAAAGGGCTCGTCACCATGGCCTCAGCGGTCACTCTCGGCCCCCTTATCCCTGCAACTTTCGCCGGAGCGTAACCGCTCGCATAATGTAGAACAAGTTTCAGACTTGATCCGTCGAAGACCATTGAATCTACCGGCCGGAAACCACACCGTAAGAGGCGGAGCAGGTGATTCGCGCCACGGCTCGGACGCCTGCCATGCTGACTGTCGATCACCGTCGAAGTCACGACACGAACGGCCCGGAAATCAGCACCGCAACGACACGGAACGCCATGGAACGGGACAGATGACAGCGGATGCGAAAGCCGTCGCCACGACGGCGTCCCCTCCCCTGACGGAGCGCCAGGAGGCGCGCCGCCGCCGGATCCTGCACGCCAGCGCCCAGCTGGCCAGCCGGGGCGGTTTCGACGCCGTCCAGATGCGGGAGGTGGCCGAGGCGGCCGGGGTCGCGCTGGGCACCCTGTACCGGTACTTCCCGTCCAAGGTGCACCTCCTCGTCGCCACGATGCAGGACCAGCTCCAGCACATGCACACGACGCTCCGCAAACGGCCCCCGGCGGGCGAGGACCCGGCGGCCCGCGTGTCGGAAACCCTGATGCGGGCCTTCCGCGCGCTCCAGCGGGAGCCGCACCTGGCCGACGCCATGGTCCGCGCGCTGACGTTCGCGGACCGGAGCGTGAGCCCCGAGGTGGACACGGTGTCCCGGCTGACCACGGCGATCATCCTGGACGCGATGGGCCTGGACGCCCCGCCGACGGCGGAACAGCTCTCCGCGGTGCGGGTGATCGAGCACACCTGGCACTCGGCGCTGATCACCTGGCTCTCGGGCCGCGCCTCGATCGCCCAGGTGAAGATCGACATCGAAACGGTCTGCCGCCTCATCGACCTGACGACGCCACGAGAAAAGGCCTGAACCGGGCAGTTGGCACCGCGCGCCGGTAGGGCCCCGCAGCCCTCGGGGCGTCAGGCCGCGCAGCGCTTGCTGTTGAGCGCGGTCTCGGCGCCCTTGTCGTAGCCGGCCTGCCAGTTCGGGTCCGGTTGCGTGAGGTGCTGCGGCTGGGTCTTCTTGCAGGACTCAAGGTTGTCCTTGAGTCCTTGCCGGAAGCCCTTCCCGTACTGGTCCTGGCTCTGGTCCGTGGAGGTGCCCGCGCCCCCGGTGCACTCCGTGTGCTGGTAGCACGTGCTGGTCGCCGACGCAGGAGGGGCCGCCAGTGCGCGGGCGGCCGGGAAGACTCCGGCCAAGGAGAGGACGAGGGCTCCGACCAGGGCCGGTCGGCCGGGTCCGTTCATGGTTTCGCCTTCCCCTGAAGGTGCGGCCAGGGGTCATCTGCCTCCCTGCCCACGACCCTCCCCCGCCTCCCCCTGTCGACCGGACCCGGACCGGCCCCGGACCCCGCGCCGACACCGGCCGGCCCGGCCGCCCCGCCCCTCACTCCTCCGGCGGGAACACCGCCTCCCCCGTGCCCGCCAGGGTGATCAGGATGGCTTCCACCGGGCAGCCCTCCGCCGCCGTCAGGACCGGCTCGTTCGCGTCCGTCTCGGGATCCCGCGGATGCGACTGGCGCGCCGAGTCCAGTGCGAAGCCCTCCGGTGCGTGGTTCACGCACATCCCCGAGCCGATGCAGACGCCCCGGTCCACCTCCACGTGCCACCGGTCGCCCATGCCGTTCACGCACCCGCCGCGTAGCCCGCCGGCAGGTGGATCATCTTGTGCTCCAGGTACTCGCTCAGCCCCTCGGGCCCGAACTCCCGTCCCACGCCGCTGTTCTTGTAGCCGCCGAAGGGCCCCAGCATGTCCAGGCTGAAGGTGTTCACGTTGAAGGTGCCGGTCCGCACCTGCCGGGCGAAGTCGATGCCGTGCTCGACGTCCGCGGTCCAGACGCTGCCGCTCAGGCCGAACTCCGAGTCGTTGGCGACCCGTACCGCTTCCGCCTCGTCCCCGTACGGGATCAGGCAGACGACCGGTCCGAAGATCTCCTCGCGGGCGATCCGCATCGAGTTGTCCACGTCCCCGAAGAGCGTCGGCTCCACGTACCAGCCCTGTTCCAGGCCCGCCGGGCGGCCGCCGCCCGCCAGGACCTTCGCGCCCTCCTCCTGACCGATCCGGATGTAGTCCAGCGACCGCTGCTGCTGCCGCTGGGCGACCAGCGGCCCGAGTTGCGTCGACGGGTCCAGCGGGTCGCCGACCACGAGCGCGCCGGCCGCGGCCGCGAGGGCCTCGGCGACCTCCTCGTAGCGGCTGCGCGGCGCGAGGACGCGGGTCTGGGCCACGCAGGCCTGCCCGTTGTTCATCCAGGCCGCAGGGACGATCCCGGCGATGGTGGTGTCGAGGTCGGCGTCCGGGAGGATCACGGCGGCGGACTTGCCGCCGAGTTCGAGCGTGACCCGGGTCAGGTTGCGGGCGGCGACCTCCATCACGCGCCGGCCGGCGGCGACGGAGCCGGTGAAGGCCACCTTGTCGACGCCGGGGTGGCCGACCAGGTACTCGCTGACCTCCCGGTCGGCGGGCAGGATCGACAGCACGCCTTCCGGCAGCCCGGCCTCCCGGGCGATGTCGGCGAGGATGTACGAGTCCAGCGGCGACTCGGGGGACGGCTTGAGGATCACCGTCGACCCGGTCAGCAGCGCGGGGGCGAGCTTGGCTGCGGCCACGAACTGCGGCACGTTCCAGGGGATGACGGCCGCGACCACGCCCACCGGCTCCCGGCGCACCAGGATCGGGCCGAGCGCTCCCTGGCGGCGCTCCTCGTACGGGTAGGCGCGCGCGACCTGGATCGCGGCGTCGTAGACCATCATCGGGCCGAGTGCCTGCGCGAGGACGCTCCAGGAGTACGGGGAGCCGTTCTGCGAGCTGATCGACCGGGCGATCTCCTCGTGCCGGACGGCGATCGCGTCCTTGATCCGGGTGACGACGGCGATCCGCTCGTCCAGGGACGCCCTGGGCCAGGGCCCCTCGTCGAAGGCCTTGCGCGCCACGGCGACGGCGCGGTCCACGTCCGCGCGGGAGGCGTGCGGGACGCTGCCGATGACCTGCTCGGTGTGGGGGGAGACGATCTCGATCGTGTCGGTGCCCAGCGGATCCGTCCACTCCCCGCCGATGAACAGGTGTCCGTGTTCCACGAGCTCGGTCATGGCTGCTGCCTCCTGCGGCTTGGCGTTCCCGAACTGATACCAGTTCTAGTTCCAGGAGTCCACGGCCAGGACGGAACGACCCGGAAGATCCAACGGGCGGTTACGACTAGTCAGGACGGGCCGCAGATGGTCGACTTGGGCGACTACTGCAACACGTTCTCGTATGAGTGGGCCGGGCGGCGCGGACGCGGCGGCCAGGCCCGGACAGGGAGCCCCCATGCCGCAGGACACGCATCCGACCACACCCCCGACCACACCCCCGCTCACCCCGCACGTCACCGACCACGGCGGCGGCGTCCGCGGCATCAAGGTCCCGATCCCCGACAACCCGCTCGGCCACACCCTCGTCCACGTCCTCGACACCGACCGCGGCCCCGTCCTCATCGACACCGGCTGGGACGACCCGCAGTCCTGGGACACCCTCGTCGCCGGCCTCGCCGCACTCGGCATCGCCGTCGCCGACGTCCACGGCGTGGTCATCACCCACCACCACCCCGACCACCACGGCCTGTCCGGCCGCGTCCGCGAGGCCTCCGGCGCCTGGATCGCCATGCACGCCGCCGACACCGAGGTCGTCGTACGGACCCGGTCCGCCGAGCCCGGCGTCTGGTTCGACTACATGAGCGGGAAGCTCGCCGCCGCCGGAGCACCCGAGGAGCACGTCGCACCGCTGCGCGCCCGCGCGAGCGGCCGCATGCTCCCCCATGGCGTTCGGCACGGGAGGGGCCCCCACCTGCCCGGGCTGCGGGCCGCCGTCCCCGACCGGGAGATCGTCCCCGGCGAGCTGCTCCCCCTCGCCGGGCGCCGGCTCCGCGCCATCTGGACCCCCGGGCACACCCCCGGCCACGTCTGCCTGCACCTGGAGGAACAGCACCCGGCGAACCTCCCCGGCAACGGCCGCCTCTTCTCCGGGGACCACCTGCTGCCCGGGATCTCCCCGCACATCGGTCTCTACGAGGCTCCCGACGAGAACGGAATCACCCGGGTCACCGACCCCCTCGGCGACTACCTCGACTCTCTCGAACGCATCGGCCGCCTCGGCCCCGCCGAGGTCCTCCCGGCGCACCAGCACGCCTTCACCGACGCCCCCGCCCGCGTACGGGAACTGCTGCGCCACCACGAGGAACGGCTGACCGGACTGTGGGAGCTGCTGGCCGAACCGCTGACCCCGTGGGCGCTGGCGGAACGCATGGAGTGGAACCGTCCCTGGGAGCAGATCCCGTACGGCTCCCGCAACATCGCCGTCTCGGAGGCAGAAGCGCATCTGCGGCGGCTGGTGAAGCAGGGCCGGGCCGAGGCGGTCCCGGGCAGCGACCCGGTCACGTACCGCGCCCTGTGACGGCGGGCCCGTCGGTAAGGGGCGCCAAGGTCTGGCGCCACCCTTCCGGACTCCTACGGGCCGGTACAGTGAACCCGTCGTCCACCCTTCCGTACGGGGGGAAGCCGGTGCGATTCCGGCGCTGACCCGCAACCGTGACCCGCCCCGGCCCCGCCCGGGCGGCAAGCCGGACCGCCCCGTACGCGAGGTGCGCGGCTCGCGCCGCCGGAGCCCCGGCGGCCGGCACCGTCGAGGTTAACGGGGCCGGAGCCCGGTGCCCTGTGCGCGCCTGCCTCCCGGCCCCCCAGCACGAGAGGCACCCGCCCCCATGAACGTCCGTCGCAGCGCCGCCGCGCTCGCCGCCTCCGCCGTGCTCTGCGTGGGCGCCGCCCCCGCAGCCCTCGCCGCACCGTCCCCGTCGGCCCCGCCGGCCCCGGTGATCCCCTCCGGCCTGTTCGGCAAGAAGGACCCGACGTACGACGGTGTGTGGCGCCAGTCCTTCGCGCTGCTGGCCCAGCAGACGGTCGGCGTGAAGCCGGCCGAGGAGGCCGTCGCCTGGCTCGCCGGACAGCAGTGCGCGAACGGCGGCTTCGCCTCGTTCCGTGCGGACGCCGCCGCGGCCTGCGACGACAAGACGATGTACGACACGAACGCCACCGCGATGGCCGTGCAGGCGCTGAAGGCGCTGGGAGGCCAGGACGCGGCGGTGAAGAAGGGCGTGGACTGGCTGAAGTCCGTCCAGAACGAGGACGGCGGCTGGGCGTTCGTCCCCGGCACCCCGAGCGAGGGCAACTCCACCTCCCTCGTCATCAGCGCGCTGGCCGCGACGGGCGAGAAGCCGGCCGAGGTGAAGTCGAAGGCGGGCAAGTCCGCGTACGAGGGCCTGCTCTCCTTCCAGCTGGGCTGCCCCGCCGAGCCGGCCGCCGACCGGGGCGCCTTCGGGTACCAGCCGGCGGACGGCAAGCTCGCGGCCAACGCCGACGCCACGGCCGCCGCGGTCCTGGCCGGGCTGGCCCAGGGCTCGGTCGTGGCCCCTGCCGCGACGGACACCCCCGCGGCCGCACTGGCCTGCCCGGCCGGCTCCGCCGACCCGGCGGGTGCGGCACAGGGCGCGGCCGGCTACCTGGCCGAGGCCCTGAAGAAGGACGGTCACCTCACGGCCGTCACCCCGGGCGCGGACCAGCCGACCGCGGACACCGGCAACACCGCCGACGCGGTGATCGCCCTGGCCGCGGCCGGGCACAAGCAGTCGGCGGCAGGCGCGCTGGAGTGGCTGAAGGCGAACTCGGCGGACTGGTCCAAGGACAGCCCGGCGGCCCTCGGCACCCTGGTCCTGGCCGCGCACGCGACGGGCACGGACCCGAAGTCGTTCGGCGGCACGGACCTGGTGACGGCACTGAACGCGACGGGCCCCGCCGCACGGACGGCTGACGCGTCCGCGTCGCAGGCCAAGGACGAGAAGAAGGACGAGAAGGACTCGAACCAGAACGTTTGGTGGATCGTGGGCGCGGGCCTGGCGGCCGGCATGGGCATCGGCGTCCTGCTGAGCGGCCGCCGGAAGAAGAACCAGCTCTGATGCGTCGTAGCCCGATCCCGCTGGTCCTCGCGTTCGGTGTCCTCCTCACCCTCCTGGCGTCCTCGCCGGCGCTGGCGGCGGGCTACCGCTACTGGTCGTTCTGGGAGGGCACGGGGGGCCAGTGGCAGTACGCCACGCAGGGCCCCTCGACGGCCCGCCCGGCCGACGGCGCGGCGCTGGGCTTCCGCTTCGCGGTGAGCCAGGACGCGGCGGCCGAGGCGGCGAAGCCGCGCGCGGCTGCCGATTTCGCGGCGGTCTGCGCGTCCACCCCGGCCGTGGAGGGCCGCAAGCGGATCGCGGTCGTCGTCGACTTCGGCGTCCCGGCGGACGCCCCGGCCGGCGACGCCCCGCCGCAGGACACCCCACGCACGGCCTGCGCCCAGGTCGCCCCGGACGCCACGGCGGCCGAAGCCCTGGCACAGGCCGCCAAACCGCTCCGCTACAACAGCGCTGCGCTGCTGTGCGCGGTGTCGGGCTACCCGAAGCAGGGCTGCGGCGAGCAGATCGCGGACGCCGGAGCGAAGCCGGAGCCGAAGCCGTCGGCGCAGGCCGGACCCAAGGCCGACGGCGGCCCGTCGACGGGCCTCCTGGCCGGCCTGGCCGCGGTGGCCGCCCTCGCCGCGGCGGCAGTCTGGCAGTCCCGCCGCCGCCGATGACTCCCGACCAGCCCGCCCCCCGGCGCGCCGCCTCCACCGAGGGCCCCCACCCGGCGGCCCCCACCACCACCGAAGGTCCCGCACGGGCCGACGCGCCACAGCCCGCCACCGCCGCGACGCCCCGCCCGGCGAACGCCGCCGCACAGGGCCACGTGGGGGGTGGCGGGGCGCTCGCCGACGCCGCTCGGCCGGCCGCGGGCCGGGGCACCGTGCGCACCCACCGGCCCGCACCCGGCGACCCGACCCCGCCCGGGCCCGGTCCGGCCGGGGCGGGTGACACCGGGTCCTGGCCGACGTACGAAAGGATCAAGGCGCCGCTGGCCCGCCGCGGCAACGCCCTGCACGCGGGCGCATGGTGGCTGTGGGCCCTCGGCCTCGCCACCGCCGCCTCCCGCACCACCAATCCGCTCCTGCTCGGCCTGATCGTCGGCGTCGCAGGTTACGTCGTGGCCGCCCGCCGGACCTCCGCCCCGTGGGCCCGTTCGTACAGCGCCTTCCTCAAGCTCGGCCTCTTCGTCATCGGGCTCCGCCTCTTCTTCTCCGTACTGCTCGGCTCCCCGATCCCCGGCGCCCACACCCTCTTCACGCTCCCCGAGCTCCCCCTCCCCGCCTGGGCGGCCCAGGGCATCCGCGTCGGCGGGCGCGTCACCGCCGAGCAGCTCGTCTTCGCCTTCTACGACGGCGCCAAGCTCGCCGCCCTCCTCGTCTGCGTCGGCGCCGCGAACGCCCTCGCCAACCCGGCCCGGTTGCTGAAGTCCCTCCCGGCCGCCCTCTACGAGGCCGGTGTCGCCGTCGTCGTCGCCATGACCTTCGCGCCGAACATGGTCGCCGACGTCGCCCGACTGCGGACCGCCCGGCGTCTGCGCGGCCGTCCCACCGGCGGCATCAAGGCGGTCCTCCAGATCGGCCTGCCCGTCCTGGAGGGCGCCCTGGAACGCTCCGTCGCCGTCGCCGCCTCGATGGACGCCCGCGGCTACGGCCGTACCGCACAGGTCCCGCCCGCCGTCCGGCACACCACCAACGTCCTCACCCTCGGCGGCTTGCTCGGCATGTGTGCGGGCACGTACGGGCTGCTCGCCGCCGAGGGCGCCGCGTACGGGCTGCCCGTCCTGCTCATCGGCCTGGCCATGGCCCTCGCGGGCCTGCGCCTGGGCGGGCGGCGCAGCATCCGGACCCGCTACCGGCCCGACCGCTGGGGCGGGCGCGCCTGGCTGGTCGCCGGATCGGGCGCGGCCGTCGCCGCCGCCCTCGTCCGCGCCGCGGCCGTCGACCCCGACGCCCTGCTGCCCGGTGTCGTCCCCCTCGTGGCGCCCACGCTCCCGCTGTGGCCGGCGGCCGCGATCCTCATCGGCCTGCTCCCCGCCTTCGTGGCGCCCGTACCGCCCAAGGAGGCATCTCAGTGATCCGCTTCGAGCAGGTGTCGGTCACGTACGACGGCGCCGCTCAGCCCACCCTCCGCGATGCCGACTTCGTCATCCCGGAGGGCGAGCTCACGCTCCTGGTCGGCCCTTCGGGCGTCGGCAAGTCGACCCTCCTCGGTGCGGTCTGCGGCCTGGTCCCGCACTTCACCGGGGGCACGCTGCGCGGCCGCGTCACGGTCGCGGGCCGCGACACCCGTACCCACCGGCCGCGCGAGCTCGCCGATGTCGTGGGCACCGTCGGGCAGGATCCGCTCGCCCATTTCGTCACGGACGTGGTGGAGGACGAGCTCGCCTACGGCATGGAGTCGCTCGGCCTGGCCCCGGCCGTCATGCGCCGCCGGGTCGAGGAGACCCTTGACCTGCTCGGCCTGAACGAACTGCGCGACCGCCCCATCTCCACCCTCTCCGGCGGCCAGCAGCAGCGGGTCGCGATCGGCTCGGTCCTGACCCCGCACCCGAAGGTCCTGGTCCTGGACGAGCCCACCTCGGCGCTGGACCCGGCGGCCGCGGAGGAGGTGCTCGCGGTCCTGCAGCGCCTGGTGCACGACCTGGGCACCACCGTGCTGATGGCGGAGCACCGCCTGGAGCGGGTGGTCCAGTACGCGGACCGGGTGCTGCTCCTGCCGGCCCCGGGCGCGGCTCCGGTCCTCGGCTCCCCGTCCTCGATCATGGCGGTCTCGCCGGTCCACCCCCCGGTGGTCGCCCTGGGCCGCCTCGCCGGCTGGTCCCCGCTCCCCCTGTCGGTCCGCGAAGCCCGCCGCCGTTCCGCCCCCCTCCTCGCCCGCCTACCGCAACCGACCCCGCCAACGCTCGCAGCACCGGTCCCGAGCCAGGGCCCCACCACCCCCCACCCCGAACCCGGCGCGGAATCAGCCCCGCCGGCGCTTGAAGCGCGGGGTCCGGGGCGGAGCCCCAGGTTCGGGAAGGGGCGGGGTGGGGAAGAGGCCCCGCGCAGCGCCGCAGGCCCCGGCGTCCTGTCCCGCCTGCTCCGCCGGAGCGGGCCGACCCCCACCCCCGGGACGGCCACCGGCACCACCCCGGCGGAGCCGGTGGCCCGCCTCACCTCCGTCTCCCTCCGCCGCGGCCGCGCCGAGGTCCTCCACGGCATAGACCTCTGCGTGGCCCCCGGCGAGACCATCGCCCTCATGGGCCGCAACGGCGCCGGCAAGTCCACCCTCCTCGCCACCCTCATCGGCACGCTGGCCCCCACCACCGGCTCGGTGACCGTCTGCGGCAGCACCCCCCACCTCACCGCCCCGCAGGAGATGGTCCGCCGCGTCGGCCTGGTCCCGCAGGAGCCGCGTGACCTCCTCTACGCCGACACCGTGGCCGCCGAGTGCGCCGCGGCCGACGCCGACGCCGGCCGCCCGGCCGGGACCTGCCGGGCCCTGGTCCGCGAGCTGTTGCCCGACGTCCCCGACGGGACCCATCCGCGGGACCTCTCCGAGGGCCAGCGCCTGGCCCTGGCCCTGGCCCTCGTACTCACCGGCCGGCCCGCCCTGCTGCTGCTCGACGAGCCGACCCGTGGTCTGGATTACGCGGCCAAGGCCCGTCTGATCGAAATCCTGCGGGCGCTGGCCGCCGACGGGCACGCCATTGTCCTGGCCACCCACGATGTGGAGCTCGCCGCCGAGCTGGCGCACCGGGTGGTGATCCTGGCGGGCGGGGAGATCGTCGCGGACGGCCCGACCGCCGAGGTCGTCGTGTCGTCCCCGGCGTTCGCGCCGCAGGTGGCCAAGGTCCTGGCGCCGGGGCACTGGCTCACGGTGACCCAGGTCGCCCGCGCCCTGGCCGGGGACGGAACCCTGACCGGGGACGGGACCCTGACCGGAGCCGCAGCCGCAGCCGCAGCCGGGGACGGGTCCGCGGCCGGCGACGGGGCGACGCCGTGAGCCACCGTCCCGTGCGCCTCGGCCCCCGCGCGGCCGTCGCCCTGATCTTCGTGACGCTCATCGGGATCGCGGCCTTCGGCTGGCCGCTCCTCGCTGACCGCCAGTCCGGACTCGCCCATTCCCAGGACGCTCCGTGGCTTTTCGCCGGCTTGCTCCCGCTCCTCGTCGCGGTGGTCGTCGCGACCATCGCCGATCAGGGGATGGACGCCAAGGCGGTGGCGATGCTCGGTGTGCTCGCCGCGGTCGGGGCCGCGCTGCGCCCGCTGGGCGCGGGGACGGCGGGTCTGGAGCCGATGTTCTTCCTGATGGTGCTCAGCGGCCGGGTCCTCGGCCCGGGCTTCGGCTTCGTCCTGGGCTCGGTCACGATGTTCGCCTCCGCGCTACTGACGGGCGGGGTCGGGCCGTGGATGCCGTTCCAGATGCTGGCCATGGGCTGGTTCTCGCTGGGCGCCGGGCTGCTGCCGGGCGCGGAGCGGCTGCGGGGCCGGGCGGAGCTGCTGATGCTGGCGGCGTACGGGTGCGTGGGCTCGTTCGCGTACGGCACGGTCATGAACCTGCAGGGCTGGGTGCTGTTGCAGGGCATGGGCCAGGGCATCTCGTTCCGTCCGGGGGACGCGGTGGCGGCGAACCTGGCGCGGTTCGCCGCGTACTGCGCGGCGACCTCGTTGGGCTGGGACCTGGGCCGGGCCGTGCTGACGGTCGTACTGACCCTCGCGATCGGGGGGACGCTGCTGAAGGCGTTGCGGCGGGCGGTACGAAAAGCGGCGTTCGAGGCACCGGTTTCCTTCGGTTCGGGTTGAAAGTGGCCCGGCGCACACCCCATTTCGTGTAGCGAACCATGACAGAAGGTGACATTCGGCCCCCCTCGCGGTGACTCACCCCATAGGACCCACGTCACATACGACCCGCGATAGTAGGCTGCGCGGCCGTTCGCCAGCACCCGGGGCGGGGATCCGCGGGCCCGCGGCTGCGAGGGCGGCTAGTAACCGGGGTCGTTGCCAGGCCCTCGGCGGCCTGGCTAACTGGTGATGTCGCCACGGCGGCGGGGCGCTTCGCCCCTCGCCCGACGAACCCCTCTCCTTTGCGTGAGTGGCTCACGCATGTCTTCGGCATGCCGCGACAGTCCTTGTCCCCGTCGGAAGGTTTCCTCCGTGTCCAACGTCATCCGCCGCATCGCCGCCTCCAAGAAGACCCTCGCCGGCTCCATCGTCGCCCTGGGCGTCGCCGGCACCATGCTCGCCACCGTGCCCGCCCAGGCGGCCCCGATGGACGCGAAGGCGATCGCGCACCAGATGATCAAGGACCCGGCCCAGTTCGCCGCCTTCGACAAGATCATCTCCCACGAGAGCGGCTGGAACCACACCGCCACGAACGCCTCCTCCGGCGCGTACGGCCTGGCCCAGGCCCTGCCGGGCTCGAAGATGGCCTCGGCCGGCGCCGACTGGAAGACCAACCCCCGCACCCAGATCAAGTGGGGCCTGGACTACATGAACTCCCGCTACGGCAGCCCGGTCGGCGCCTGGAACTTCTGGCAGGCCAACCACTGGTACTAAGCCACCAGTGACCGCGGGCGCCCCACAGCGGCACCAGCAGTGCGAAGGCCCCGGTGGCCGGACCTCCCCAGGTCCGGCCACCGGGGCCTTCTGTTTCCCATCCCACAGGGTCCGTGCGGCGCCGACGCGCCCAGCGACCGGCGACCGGCGACCGGCTACAGCCGCTGGATGATCGTGCCGGTCGCCAGCGCGCCGCCCGCGCACATGGTGATCAGCGCGAATTCCTTGTCGCGGCGTTCCAGCTCGTGCAGCGCGGTGGTGATCAGCCGGGCTCCGGTCGCACCGACGGGGTGGCCGAGCGCGATGCCGCCGCCGTTGACGTTGACCTTCTCCAGGTCCTGTCCGAACACCTGGGCCCAGCTGAGGACGACGGAGGCGAAGGCTTCGTTGATCTCGACGAGGTCGATGTCCTTGAGGGACATGCCGGCCTTGCCGAGCACGGCCCGCGTCGCGTCGATCGGGCCGTCCAGGTGGTAGTGCGGGTCGGCGCCGACGAGCGTCTGGGCGACGATCCGGGCGCGCGGCTTGAGCTTGAGGGCGCGGGCCATCTTGCGCGAGGCCCACATCACGGCGGCGGCGCCGTCCGATATCTGCGAGGAGTTCCCGGCGGTGTGCACGGCGGTCGGCATGACCGGCTTGAGCCGGGCCAGCGCCTCCATGCTGGTGTCGCGCAGGCCCTCGTCGCGGTCGACGAGGCGCCACATGCCCTGACCTGCGCCCTGCTCCTCCTCCGTCGTGGGGACCTGGACGGCGAAGGTCTCGCGCTTGAACCGCTCCTCGGCCCATGCGGTGGCGGCGCGCTCCTGGGAGAGCAGCCCGAGCCGGTCGACGTCCTCGCGGGTCAGGCCCCGGTGGCGGGCGATCCGCTCGGCGGCCTCGAACTGGTTGGGGAGGTCGACGTTCCACTCGTCCGGGAACGGCTTGCCCGGGCCGTGTTTGGAGCCGGAGCCCAGCGGCACCCGGCTCATCGCCTCGACGCCGCAGGCGATGCCGATGTCCATGACCCCGCCGGAGATCATGTTGGCGACCATGTGGTTGGCCTGCTGGGAGCTGCCGCACTGGCAGTCCACGGTGGTCGCGGCGGTCTCGTACGGCAGGCCCATCGCGAGCCAGGCGTTGCGCGCCGGGTTCATGGACTGCTCGCCGGCGTGGGTGACCGTGCCGCCGACGATCTGCTCGACGCAGTCGGGCTGGATTCCGGTCCGGGCGAGGAGTTCGCGGTACGTCTCGCCGAGCAGGTAGGCGGGATGGAGGTTGGCGAGCGCGCCCCCGCGCTTGCCGATGGGGGTGCGTACGGCTTCGACGATGACGGGTTCCGCGGCCATGAGCTCGTCCTCTCCTGCACTGTGCCGGCGCGGCGGGCCGTCCCGGCGCCCCGCCCGAACTAGTACGCGTTCTAGTTCCCCTCGCAGTCTTATGACCCGGGGGCCCGGCACGCAAGGGTCTTGCACGCGGCTTACACGGATTCCACACGCAACAGTTGGCGCGAGGACCCTTGTCACTTCTAGAACTCGTTACTACCTTCAAGCCAAACATCTGATGGGCCGTCAGACTTTGGAGTCGCCCGATGCCCTGTCCCGAGCTGCCCGAAGGCTTCGACGCCACCGACCCCGACCTGCTCCAGGACCGCGTCCCCTTCCCCGAGTTCGCACGGCTGCGGCAGACCGCACCCGTGTGGTGGTGCCCCCAGCAGCGCGGCGTCACCGGCTTCGACGACGAGGGCTACTGGGCCGTGACCCGGCACGCGGACGTCAAGTACGTCTCCACGCACCCGGAGCTGTTCTCCTCCACCACCAACACGGCGATCATCCGCTTCAACGAGCACATCCAGCGCGAGCAGATAGATGCCCAGCGCCTGATCATGCTGAACATGGACCCGCCGGAACACACGCGGGTACGCCAGATCGTGCAGCGCGGTTTCACCCCGCGGGCCATCCGCGGCCTGGAGCAGGCCCTGCGCGACCGGGCCCGAAAGATCGTCACGCAGGCGCTGGCCGCCTCCGCCGACGGCAGCTTCGACTTCGTCACGCAGGTCGCCTGCGAGCTCCCGCTCCAGGCCATCGCCGAACTGATCGGCGTACCGCAGGAGGACCGCCTGCGCATCTTCGACTGGTCGAACAAGATGATCGCCTACGACGACCCCGAGTACGCGATCACCGAGGAGGTCGGCTCCAACGCGGCGATGGAGCTCATCGGCTACGCCATGAACCTGTCCGCCGCCCGCAAGGAGTGCCCGGCCAAGGACATCGTCACGCAGCTGGTCGCCGCCGAGGGCCAGGGCAACCTGGGCTCCGACGAGTTCGGGTTCTTCGTGCTGCTGCTCGCCGTCGCGGGCAACGAGACCACGCGCAACGCCATCAGCCACGGCATGCACGCCTTCTTGACCCACCCCGACCAGTGGGAGCTGTACAAGGCGAACCGGCCGGCGACGGCTGCCGAGGAGATCGTCCGCTGGGCCACGCCGGTGGTGTCCTTCCAGCGCACCGCCACCCGCGACACCGAGCTGGGCGGGCAGAAGATCAAGGCGGGCGACCGGGTCGGGCTGTTCTACTCCTCCGCCAACCACGACCCCGAGGTCTTCGAGAACCCCGACGCCTTCGACATCACCCGCGACCCGAACCCCCACTTGGGCTTCGGCGGCGGCGGCCCGCACTTCTGCCTGGGCAAGTCCCTGGCCATCATGGAGATCGACCTGATCTTCAACGCGCTGGCCGACTCCCTGCCCGACCTGCGGCTGGCCGGCGAGGGGCCGCGCCGGCTGCGCGCGGCCTGGCTCAACGGCATCAAGGAGCTCCGGGTCAGCCACGGTTGAGCACCGCGTCCGCGGCCGTACCGGTTCCACGACGGCAGGGGTCACTCCTCCCACGCCCCGGCCCCTGCCGTCCCGTGGAACACCGCCGGACGTGCGCCGAAGCGCCCTCGGCGTGCGGAAGGGGGCGTGCTCGGCGCGCGGGAGGGGGCGTGCCGGGGGCGCACGTATGCCGGATTGTTGGCTTCCGAACCATTGTCCTAGGGCCGGTGGGGCGTCACACTGCGCGGATGAACCTTCACGCTGCCGATACAGACACCGCTCACCGGGTGGATGCCCGCTGGCAGCGGCTGCCCACCACGTGGCAGCTGATCCAGGAGCGAGGCGGGCCCGACACGCTGTGCCGCGGTGTCATCGAACTCATCGAGGCCGCCTCCGCGCAGCCGGAGCTGCGCCGGCTGTACCCGTTCACCCGCCAGTGGACCCTGTGGTTCAGCTCCCGCACCCGCCACCCCTTCGAGGTGGAGGCGCCGGCCGCGGAGCCCTTGCCCGACGGCCGCTTCCGCGTGCGCAGCCCCAGCCTGAACACCGTCATCGCCGAGACCGACACCGCCGAGGCCGCCATCGCGCTCGTCGTGGACCGGCTCTGCGCGGACGGCGCGGCGGCCAGCTGATCGCCCCGAGTGGCGAAGGCGCCGCCGACGGCGGATCCTGACAGGACGCGGCGATCCACCGAAGGGGCGCCGGGCGCCACACGGCCTGCCCGGCACCCCTTCGCGCCGCGCAATCCGCCATCCGCCATCCGCCGCCGGCGCGGCTGCTCGGACCCGGCGGGCCCACGCCCGACTGCGCGTGGCCGCTCAGGCCCGGCGGCTCAGACCCAAGCTGCTCAAGCCCGGCTCCCTCAGGCCCGGCTCCTCAGGCCCGGCTGCGCGTGGCGGCGCCCAGCCGCTCCGACTCGCGCGGGTGCGGCACGCCCACCGCGTCCGGCAGCACGGCTCCGCGCGGCCCCGACAGTACGTGGACGAGCCCGAACCCGGCGCTGACGACGACCGCGCCGCCGACCGCGTCGAGCACCCAGTGGTTGGCGGTGGCGACGATCGCGCACACCGTGATCAGCGGGTGCAGCGCCCCGAGGACCTTCTGCCAGGCCTTCGGCGCCAGCGTGACGATCACGATCCCGCACCACAGCGACCAGCCGAAGTGCAGCGAGGGCATCGCCGCGTACTGGTTGGAGATCGCGGTCATCGCCCCGTACTGGGGGTTGGCCAGGTCCTGCGGCCCGTGCACGGTGTCGATGAAGCCGAGCGCCGGCATCAGTCGCGGCGGTGCCAGCGGGTACAGCCAGAAACCGATGAGCGCGAGGACGGTGGCCAGGCCCAGCGCGGCGCGGGCCCAGCGGTAGTCGCCGGGCCGGCGCCAGTACAGGACCGCCAGGATCGCCAGCGGCACCACGAAGTGGAACGACGTGTAGTAGAAGTTGAAGAACTTCTCCAGCCAAGCCGTGTTCACCACGGCGTGGTTGACGGCGTGCTCGATGTCGATGCCCAGCGCCCGCTCGGCGGCGTAGATCTGGCTCCCGTGGCCCTCGGCGAGGCTGCGACTGCTGGGCGCGGCGGCCCGGATGTGCGAGTACAGCGAGTACCCGACCCGTATCAGCAGCAGCTCCAGCAGCAGGTTGGGGCGCGACAGCACGCGCCGCCAGAACGGCATCAGCGGCACCCGCGACCACCGGGCGGCGGCAGGCCGGCCGTACTCCGTCGGGACGGGCTCGCGCCAGTACGGCGAGGAGCTCGGCAGGAACGGCACCGCGCAGGCCGCCGCCAGCGCGGCGAGCAGCAGCACGTTGTCGCGTACGGGGGCCAGCGCGGCCAGGTTGGGCAGCAGTACGTCGCTGGGCAGCGTCATGGCCAGTACGACGGCCACCGGCCACACGGGCCGGTCCGCCGCGCGCTCGCCGACCTTCCCGGCCACCGCGAGCAGCACCCACAGCAGCTGGTGGCGCCAGCCGGTCGGTGCCACGGCGACGGCGACGCAGCCGGTGACGGCGACGGCGAGCAGCAGCTGGCCGTCCCGGGCGTAGCGGGCCGCACGGCGCAGGCCCACCCACGTGATCGCGGCGGCGAGGGCCGCGTACAGCAGGACCTCGGCGGGCCCGTTCACCCCGAGCCGCAGCAGCGCGCCGTGCACGGACTGGTTGGCGAGGCCGTCGGGGGCGCCGCCGAGGCCGGTGCCGGCCAGGTGGTGGACCCAGTACGTCCAGGAGTCGCGCGGCAGGACCGCCCAGGACAGCGCGGTGGCTCCGGCGAACGTCACGGCCGCGGCCCCGGCGGTGGGGCGGCGGCCGGTGAGCCACAGCAGCGGCGCGAAGAGCAGCAGGGCCGGCTGGAGCGCGGCGGCGAGGCCGACGAGGAAGCCGGCCGGACGCTCGCCGGGCACCCGGAACACGGCCAGCAGCACCAGCAACACGGGCAGGACGGCGGTCTGGCCCGGCGAGGCGGCGGCGCGGACGGGCAGCGACACCATCATCAGGCCGACGAGTACGGGCGCGGCGAGCAGCGCGGTGCGCCGCGGCACGGGGTCGGGCAGGCCGCGCGCGGCGACCAGCCCGACGGCGGCGACCAACAGCAGCGTCACGCAGGTCCAGGCCACCTCCAGCGACGGCGCCGCGAGCCCGAGGAACGGCCTGAGGACCAGCCCGGCGAAGGGCGTCCCGGTGAACTGGCCGCTGTCGTACAGCGACCCGGGGAAGCTGTTGGGGATACGGAAGTCGGTGAGCCACTCGCCCGGTGGCATGCGCAGCGCGGCGGCGGCCTGTCTGACGGCGAGGACACCGGCCAGGGCCCACAGCAGGAAGCGTGCCGCCCCCAGTCTGCCGCTACCGCCTATGACCCCGGCATGTCCGTTCGCACCACTGTGCTCCGCCGCGTTAGCCACGCCTCGCCGGCCTCCCGCCCTGTTGACCGCAACCTTGACTTCGCCTGGCTGCCGCGTTTCATGCACCACGTCATTACCCGGGACGACGATATCCCCCACGGCATCCCTAGGATGGCGGGCATGAGCATCGTGAAGATCAATGCGCTGACCGTGCCCGCCGAGCAGCGGGAAGTCCTGGAGCAGCGGTTCGCCTCGCGGGCGGGCGCCGTGGAGGGTTCGGACGGGTTCGAGTGGTTCGAGCTGCTGCGTCCCGTGGAGGGGACGGACCAGTACCTCGTGTACACGCGGTGGCGGTCGGAAGAGGACTTCCAGGCGTGGATGGAAGGGCCCATGAAGGCCGCGCACCAGGGCGGCGGCGCGGGTGGGGGCGAGCGGCCCAAGCCGGCGGCCTCCGGGTCGGCGGTGTGGTCGTTCGAGGTCGTGCAGCAGGCTGCGCCGAAGCCGCAGGGCTGAGCGAGCGGGGGCGGGCTGGGCGGCGAGGAGGTTCTGACCGGTCGGGGCTCAGCCCCAGAAGGCGTCCTCCTCGTCGATGTCCTGCGTGCACTCGTCGATGTCGGTGATCTTCCCGCCGACGATCGTGAAGAACAGGCCTTCCTGGATCTCGATCCCGTGGTCGCCGCGGTCACCGCGCGCGGTGTGGAAGGACATGACGTGGCCGCGGCCGTCGACGAGCACCGCGTGCAGATCGACCTGGAAGGTGCCGTTCGTCTCCTCGCCGAACCGCCGGTACAGGTCGAGGACGGCTTCGCGGCCCTTGTGGTGCCCGGAGAGGGGATTGCTGCCGGGCACGTGGTGGATGACGTCCGCCGTCATCAGCGAGCCCAGCGTCTCCATGTCGCCCTTGCCGAAGGCCTCGTAGCCACGGCGGATCAGGGCAGCGTCAGGGTGCTCGGACATGGCGTTTCACGCCCTCCATCTGAGTGAAATGCGTCTTTTCCTATCATCGGCCCGTACCTGTGGATATTCCACGCGGCGAAATCCGCCCGGACTCCACAATGACGCCATGAACATCAACAGCACGAGCAGCAGCCCCACCACCGCCACCACCACAACCGGTACGGCAGCCGCACCCGCAGCGGTCGACTGGACCGTCGTCGCCGAACACTTCGCCACCGCCGACGCCACCGCGCTGCGCCGCGCGTACTACGCCGAAGTCGCCAGCCGGTACTGGAAACGGCCCGCCACCGAAGCCGAGATCGACAAGGGCCTGCGGGACGACCCGGCCGACGAACTCGTCCCGCCGACTGGCCGGTTCGTGGTCGGCCGGCTCGACGGAACGCCACTGGCCTGCGGCGGCATACGGCTGCTCGACCCGGTCACCGCCGAACTCACCAGGGTGTACGTGGACCCGCGCGCCCGCGGCACCGGCGGCGGGGCGGCGCTGCTCACGGCCCTGGAAGACGAGGCCCGCGCGCTGGGCGCCGAGCGGGTCCGACTCGACACCCGGTCGGACCTGGTGGAGGCCCGGGCCTTGTACGCGCGGCACGGGTACGCGGAAATACCGGCGTACAAAACGGGCCCGTACGCGGAGCACTGGTTCGAGAAGCCCCTGGCCTGACATCGGCCGGGCGCGCCCGGCACCCGGGGTCAGGGCGCGGCGTGGTCGCGGCGCGCCTCGGCGTCGTAAGGCTCTTCGGCGTCGGATCCGCAGAGTTCCGCGTTGATCTCCTTGACCAGCTTGACCAGGTCGGTCGGCCGGTCCGGGCCCCACCAGTCGCCGAGCAGTTCGGCGAGCGAGTCCTCGCGGGCCTCCGCCAGCTTCCCGGCGGCCTCCCGGCCGCTCGGGGTCATGACCAGCGGCAGTCCGTCCCGTACGGCGAGGCCGCGTTCTTCGAGCTGGCGGGCGGCGTCCGTGATCACCTTCACCGGCACGGTGGTCCGTTCCGCGAGCATCGCCGGCTCGGCCGAGCCGTACTTCTTGATCCGCAGCAGCAGCCAGCTCGCCGCGGGCAGCAGGTCGAGGCCGGCCCTCTCGGTGATCTTCTCGTAGACGTGTCGGCGGCCCTCACGGGTCCCGAGGACCGTCAGCGCGCGGGCGACCTCGTCGCGGGAGGACCGGTGGACGGGGTTGGAGGCGAGGGTCTCGGTGACGTCGGGGGCGGTGACCGATCCGCGCAGGACGTCCTCCTTGAGGAACCAGGCGATGACGAAGGCGACGAGGACGACGGGCACGGCGTAGAGGAACACGTCGGTGATGGAGGCGGCGTACGCGTCGAGCACGCGGGGCCGCACCTCGGCGGGCAGCCGTCCGATGGCCCGCGGGTCGGCCTCCACCAGCGCTGCCGAACCGGGCGGCAGCGGCAGCCCGGCGAAGGCGGTGGCGAGCTTGCTGTCGAGGCGGTTGGTGAAGACCGTCCCGAAGATCGCGACGCCGAAGGAGGCGCCGATGGAGCGGAAGAAGGTAGCGCCGGAGGTGGCCACGCCGAGGTCGGCGTAGCTGACGGCGTTCTGCACGACCAGCACGAGCACCTGCATGACCAGACCCAGTCCGGTACCGAAGACGAAGAAGTAGATGCTCATCTCCCAGGTACCGCTGGTGCGCTCCAACTGGTGCAGCAGGAGCAGCCCGACGGCCGTCACGGCGGTCCCCGCGATCGGGAAGACCTTCCACCGTCCGGTGCGGCTGACGATCTGCCCGGAGACGGTGGAGGCGATCAGCATGCCGAGCACCATCGGCAGCATGTGGACGCCGGACATGGTGGGCGAGACGCCCTGGACCACTTGGAGGAAGGTCGGCAGGTAGACCATCGCACCGAACATCGCGAACCCGATGACGAAGCTGATCACCGAGCAGAGGGTGAAGGTGCGGATCCGGAACAGCCCCAGTGGCAGGACGGGTTCGACGGCCCGCCGCTCCACGAGGAGGAAGACGGCCAGCAGTGCGGCGCCGAGGACGGCCAGGCCGATGATGCGGGCCGAGCCCCAGCCCCAGGTGCCGCCGAGGGAGGCGACGAGTACGAGGCAGGTGGCGACGCAGGCGATGAGGAACGTGCCGAGGTAGTCGATGGTGTGCTTCGAGCGGCGCACGGGGATGTGCAGGACCGCGGCGATGACGACGAGCGCGACGAGCCCGATGGGGAGGTTGATGTAGAAGACCCAGCGCCAGGACAGGTTGTCGACGAACAGGCCGCCCAGCAGCGGTCCGAGGACGCTGGTCGCGCCGAAGACGGCACCGAAGAGGCCTTGGTATTTGCCGCGCTCGCGGGGCGGGACGATGTCGCCGACGATCGCCATCGACAACACGATCAGTCCGCCGCCGCCGAGGCCCTGCAAGGCGCGGAAGCCGATGAGCTGTGGCATGTCCTGGGCGAGCCCGCACAGGGCCGATCCGATGAGGAAGAGCACGATGGCGCCCTGGAACAGCTTCTTGCGTCCGTATTGGTCGCCGAGCTTGCCCCACAGGGGTGTGGCGGCGGTGGAGGCCAGCATGTAGGCGGTGACGACCCAGGACAGGTGCGCCATCCCGCCGAGCTCGCTGACGATCGTCGGTAGTGCGGTGGAGACGATCGTCTGGTCGAGGGCGGCGATCAGCAAGCCGAGCAGCAGGGCGCCGATGGAGACGAGGACCTCACGGGTGGCGTGTTCTGCGGTGGGGCCGGACTGGTGCGGATCGGGGACGGGGTTCGCCGCGTCCGCGGTCACTTCCTGAGCCATCCGCTCCTCCTCGGGCCGGATCAACATGTCCATCCTGAGCGGTGTGGCCGGTTATGGCCTCTCGGGCGGGTTGGGCGGACCCCTGCGGGTCTGCATAATCGCTGGCAATGGCCAGGGAGGGATTCCAGTGAGCGCTGAGCGCTGTCCAGAATGCGGCGCCGTGGGCGTCGACTGCGGGTGTGTGCCGGGGGGCGGTTTCGAGCCACTGCGCATCCGTCCGTACGTGACGCTGCCCGACCCGCGCCACTCCGACGGGCCGCCGCTGTCGCCGCAGCCGGTGCACGGCGTGGTGTCCGGACCGGCGCAGGGGTACACCCACCCCGGCGCGACGCCGTCGGGGGACGACACCCCTGCGTACGGCATACCCGCGGCCTGGCCGGACGCCCCGCCGCAGGCACTCTGGCCGGCCGAGACGGTCCAGCTCCGGGCAGCCACCCCGGCAGCCGACGGCAGACACGAAAACGGGGGCGGGGGGAGGGGAGGGGGAGGGGGCCCCACGAAGCGGTCCGGCGGCTCCCGTCGACGCCGGCTCCCGACGGTCCTGGCCGGTGCCGGCACGGTGGTCGCGGTCGGCACCGCGGCCCTGGCGCTGGGGCTGCTCCCGCATTCCGGTGGCAGCGACACCGTGCTGTTGGACGCGAAGCCGTCCGCGCCCGCCGTGGACGTGGCTCCGGCCGGTCCGACGCAGCCGTCCTCCACGGTCAGCCCGTCCCGCTCGGCCTCCGCTTCGGGTTCGCCGTCACCGAGCCCCTCGAAGTCGGCGTCCCGTTCCGCCTCCCCCAGCGCCTCCCGCAGCTCGACGCCCCCGTCCCCCACCCCGTCGGCTAGCGCGAGCCGCACGCCGAGCGCCCCGGCGCCGCCGCAGGCTCCGACGTTGAGGTACGGGGATTCGGGCCCGGAGGTGGAAAAGATGCAGCGGCTCCTGACGGGTCAGGGCCTGTACAGGGGCCGGGTCAGCGGCAAGTTCGACGACCGTACGGAGAACGCGGTCTCGGAGTTCCAGTGGCGCAACAACATCGACGAGGACTGGGGCGTCTACGGTCCGCTGACCCGGCGGGCCCTGGAGGGCACGGGCTGACCACCCCCGGGTAGCGCGAACCGCCCCCGGTTTTGTATCGTGGAGGAACAAAGTGGTTCCGCCCGCATTCCCTGACCGGTGGGCGGAACCGCTTGTTCTCTTTTCCCGCGTCTGGAGCACCTCCCATGCCGGCCAGCACCACCACCGCGCCCGTCGTCCTGACCGCCAAGGCCCTGCTCCTGGACATGGACGGCACCATCGTCAACTCCGACGCGGTGGTCGAGCGCTGCTGGCGCGACTGGGCCGTGTCCCACGGGCTGGATCCGCAGGAAGCCCTGAAGGTGGTCCACGGCCGACAGGGCTACGCCACGATGGCCATCCTGCTGCCGGAGCGCCCGATGGAGCTCAATTACGCCGAGAACTCCGTGATGCTCGCCCGCGAGACCGCCGACACCGACGGCGTGGTCCCGGTCCGCGGGGCCGCCGCGTTCATGGCGGCGATCGCGGACCTGCCGCACGCCTTGGTCACCTCCGCCGACGCCACCCTGGCCGCGGCCCGGATGACGGCCGCCGGCCTGCCCATGCCCGAGGTACGGGTCACGGCCGAGTCCGTACGGGCCAGCAAGCCCGACCCGGAGGGCTTCCTCAAGGGCGCCGCCGAACTCGGCGTGGACCCCGCCGACTGCATCGTCTTCGAGGACTCGGCGGCGGGCATCGCCGCGGGCCGGGCCGCGGGCATGCGCGTGATCGGCATCGGCCCCAGGGCCGCAGCCCACGCCCCGACGGCCCACACCCCCGACCTGACCTCGATCCGGGTCACCACCACCCCGGGCGGCTCGATCCACCTCACCCTGACACCGGACGCCTGACCGGGGCGGGGCCGGCGCCGGCGCCCGCCGGCCCGGGAGGGAAGCACCCGGAGGACACCGCGTCAACGCCCACCGACCCGGCCCGGAAACCACAGCCGGAACGCCGGGGGCGGCACGTTCCAACGCTCCGCCCAGGAAGCAGGCCGGGACCTCCGGGGGGCTGAGCCGAGCGGTGTCGGCGGGGTCAGCCGGGATGCCGGGGCAGGGTCCGAGCCGAGCGGTGTCGATGACATCAGCCGGGATACCGGGGCGGGGTCTGAGTCGAGCGGTGTCGGGAGAGTGTGCGGGGGCGTCCCGTCAGTCCACTGTCCTTCCGTGCCGTGCCGGCCCGTCAAGGGCGCTCTCTTCGTTCGCGTCGCTTCGCGATGTCGCTGCGCTCCACCCTTGACTGCCCGTCCCGTCCCGGAATGCCAAAGACCGTCGGGAAGCCCCCGAAGTCGTACGTCCTCGCCGGCCATCACCTGGCGGAACCAGTACTGCTCCACCCCTGCCAGGTTCCGTACGAGCCCCAGTAGTGACGGGTTCGACGGCTCCACCGAGCGGCGCGCCATCGCCTCGGCGTCGAGCCCGGCGCATTTCAGTTCCAGCGTCAGCCGCTGATCGCGCAGGTAGCCGGCGAGGACGGCGCGTTCGCCCTTGAAGCCGCCGTCGGTGCAGGTGTCCTGGTCGGGGTGGACGAACATGTTGGACCGGCGGAAGCGCCGTTCCGCCTCGGGCGCGGGCGCAGAGTCAGCAAGGTCAGCAGAGTCATCGGTGGCGTGCACGCCCGCGAGCGCGACCCGTACGTACGTACGCGGCCCGGCAACGAAATATCCCGGCGCCGTCAGCCCGCGATCGCCTCGTACAGCGAGAACGCGGCAAGTGCCGCCATCACGCCCGCCGCGACCTTCGTGATCAGGCGCAGCGGTACGTACTTCATGAGGGTCTTGCCGCCGAGGATTCCGATGCCCGCGACCGCCCAAAGGGCGAGGACGGCGCCGATGCCTACGGAGAAGGGGTTGTCGTAGCGTGCGGCGAGGTTCGCGGTCATGATCTGGGTCAGGTCGCCGAATTCGGCAACCAGGATCAGCATGAATCCGGCCCCGGAGACCTTCCAGAAGGACTGGTCGGCGGGTGCCTTGACCTCGTCGTCCTCGTCACTCTTCTTCAGGAGCAGCATGGCCGCGCCCGCGAGGAAGAGGACTCCGACGACGGCCTGGACGAGCCGGTGCGGGAGGAGGGTGAGCACGCTGCCCGCGGCGATGGCGAGTGCGACGTGTACGGCGAAGGCGGCGGCAACGCCGGCGAAGACGTACGAGGCGCGGTAGCGGGTGCCGAGCATCAGGCCGGCGAGGGCGGTCTTGTCGGGGAGTTCGGCGAGGAAGACGACTCCGAAGGCGATCGCCGTGACGGTGATGCTGAAGGTGGTGCTGAACACGGGGGTGGAACCTCAATCGGTCGGGCAGGACGCCATCGGTACCGAGAGACCTGGGGTGTTTCAGGGGTCGCTTCGGCTCGGCGGCGCCCTGGATTGGAGCAGGACACTGCGGCCGAAGGTCTCGCTGGCCGGCCGCTGTGTGCGGCTTGCCTCCGGGCGCCGGCTGGGGTGACCCAGCAGTATGTCGACGGTCCGGCGAAGAGCTACTCCCCTTCTGCACTCCTCAGGGTACGGGACGGCCACGGCGGCCTGGAATAGGCCTTTGGTCCCTGCGTGGTCCGGCGCGTCGGCCCCGTCTGGTCCCGGCCCGCCCGCTCCGGCCGGGTCTCGCCGCCACTTCGGTCGGGCGTCGCCGCACCCCGGCTCATACGGATGCACAACTTCCGTTTAATTCAGGGAAGTTGGCTACCTACGTCTGACGTGCTCATGTCGCAAGCCTGTAACCTTGCGCCCGCCGCCACGCAATCTGGCGCCGCCACCATGGCCGCGCCCCTCCGGGGCCGACCGGCCACATCCCCCCGCATCCAGGGAGCCCCCTCATGGCCCTCAAGACCCTCATACCCGCTGTCTACGCGCGTCGAATTGGCGTGATCGCGTCAGCAGGCACGCTCGCCGCCCTCACCTCCCTCGTGAACGCGCCCCTCGCCCAGGCCTCCCCGCCCGCCCCCATCAGCGCCGCGGCCGCCCGCTCCTACCTCGCCACGGTCACCCCGAAGACCGAGGGCTCCCTCAGCGGCTACAGCCGCAGCCTCTTCCCCCACTGGATCACCGTCTCCGGCAGCTGCAACACGCGCGAGACCGTCCTGAAGCGCGATGGCGTCGGCGTCGTCACCGACTCCTCCTGCGCCTCCGTGAGCGGCAGCTGGTACTCCGAGTACGACGGCGCCACCTGGACCAACGCGGCCGACCTCGACATCGACCACGTCGTACCGCTCGCCGAGGCATGGCGCTCCGGGGCCGCGTCCTGGACCACCGCCAAGCGCCAGCAGTTCGCCAACGACCTCACCCGTCCGCAGCTCATCGCGGTCACCGACAACGTCAACCAGGCCAAGGGCGACCAGGACCCGGGCAAGTGGCTCCCGTCGCGGACCGCCTACCGCTGCACGTACGCCCGGATGTGGGTGGACGTGAAGCAGTACTGGGGTCTGAGCATGGACTCCGGCGAGAAGACGGCCCTGGTCAACATCCTCAACGGCTGCTGACGGGCCCGCCGACGGTTCACCCGGCCTTTCCCCCGCCAGGGGGAGGCCACGCTCCCCCTCCCCGTCGTACCGTGATCGAAGGGGCTATGGAGGAGGGGGAGTTGCATGGCCGGATTGCGTCTGGGGCCACTGCTTCGCTACGTCGACTGGGACACGGGCGGTTCGGCCACGATATGGGTCGAGGCCGACCGGCCGTGTACAGCTGAAGTACGGTGCGCCGACGGAGCCGGCGGCAGCGTGCGCACCTTCCAGGTGGCTGGGCACCACTACGCGCTGGTACCGGTGACCGGCCTGACCTCGGGGCGCACCACGGCGTACGAGGTGTTGCTCGACGGCGTGCGCGTCTGGCCCCTGGCGGGCTCGGCGTTCCCGGCGAGCACGATCAGCACGCCTGCCGTCGCGGCGGCCGGGCGGGCCGCCCCGGGGCTGCGGGTGACGTTCGGGTCGTGTCGGCAGGCTGCGCCGCCGGCTGGCCGGCACGGGCCGCACGGTCCGGATGCGCTCGACACGCTGGCGTCGCGGCTGGCCTCCGATCCGGATGAGGTGCGGCCGGATGTGCTCCTGCTGCTGGGTGACCAGGTGTACGCGGACCAACTGTCGCAGGAGACCAGACAGTGGCTGGCGGCCAGGCGGGATCTGCGGGATGCTCCTGGCGCGCAGGTCGCGGACTACGAGGAGTACACCCGCCTCTATGACGAGTCCTGGCTCGACCCGGAGATCCGCTGGCTGTTGTCCACGGTCCCCAGTCTGCAGATGTTCGATGACCACGATGTCGTGGACGACTGGAACACCAGCGCGGCGTGGCTGGCGGAGATGCGGGCGACGCCGTGGTGGCAGGAGCGGGTGCTCAGCGGGCTGATGTCGTACTGGGTGTACCAGCACCTGGGGAATCTGTCACCGGCCGAGCTCGCGGCCGATGCGGTGTACGCGGCGGTGCGTGAGGGTCCGGACGGTACGGATGCGCTGCGGGCGTTCGCCGCCGCGGCGGATGCCGATCCGGGGTCGGTGCGCTGGAGCTACCGGCGTGACTTCGGGCGGTCGCGGCTGCTGATGGTGGATACGCGGGCGGCGCGGGTGCTGGCCGAGGGCGGGCGGGCGATGCTCGATCCGGCGGAGCAGGAGTGGCTGCGCGACAACGCCCTCGCGGGGCACGGTGGTTATGACCATCTCTTGATCGGGTCGTCGTTGCCGTGGCTGATGCCGCCGTTGATCCATGACGCGGAGGTGTGGGATGCCGCACTGTGCCGTGGGGAGCGGGGGCCGTGGTGGGCGCAGATCGGGGAGGACCTGCGGCGGCGCAGCGATCTGGAGCACTGGGCTGCGTTTCCGGCCTCGTTCGCGGCGTTGAGTGATCTGATCGAGGAGGTGGGGACGGGGCCGCGGGCGCCAGCGACGGTGTGCGTGCTGTCGGGGGACGTGCATCACGCGTATGTGGCCGAGCCTCGAATACCCAGTACGGCGCGGGTGTTCCAGTTGACGTGCTCGCCGGTGCACAACTCGATCCACATGGTGGTGAAGTGGGGTTTCCGGCTGGGTTGGTCGCGGGCGGGGCGGTGGCTGGGGCGCGGGTTCTCGCGGCACGGGCGGACGGGTCGGCCGCCGTTGAGCTGGCGGCGTACGGGTGGGCCGTGGTTCGGGAACCAGCTGATGACGTTGGCGCTGGCGGGGCGGTCGGCCCGGCTTCGGCTGGACCAGGCGCGCCGGGGGCGGAAGGGGGGTGCGGCTGCCCGGTTGGTGACGGTGTTGGACCGGGAGCTGACGGCTGCGGATTGAGGGCTGCGGAATTGGCGGAGCGCACGGGCGGCCCGGGCTGACACACTGTGGGCCCGGGCCGCCCCGGGCATACGGTGTGCCAACGCCAGGCGTACGCTGTATGGCTGTCAAGCCGCCCCTGCCGCTCCCCCGCGACGTCGCGGCGCTTCATGCCGAAGCACGTCCATCGGACTGGGGAGTCCCGCTGTGTTTGAGACTCTGGGGTCGCTGACCGCGAGCCCATGGATCTATGCCGTGGTGGCGCTGTCCGTCGTGCTCGACGTCTTCTTGCCGGTGCTGCCGAGCGGGGTTCTGGTGATCACTGCTGCGGCGGCTGCGGCGGCTGCTGGTGCGGCGGGTCCGGTCGGGGTGCCTGCTCAGGTGCCGGACATTCTGGCACTGCTGGTGATCGCCACGACGTCGTCGGTGCTGGGTGACATGGCCGCGTTCCGGCTGGCTCGGCGTGGCGGGGCCCGGCTGGACCGTGCGATCGCCCGGTCCCGTCGGCTGACTCGCGCCCATGAACGTCTGGGGACGGCTTTGGCGCGTGGCGGCGGTGCTCTGGTGGTGATCGCCCGCTTCGCCCCGGCCGGCCGTTCGGTGGTGTCGCTGGGCGCGGGCAAAACGCACCGCAAGGTGATGGAGTTCCTGCCGTGGTCGGTGCTGGCGGGCATGGCTTGGGCCGGGTACAGCGTGGCTCTGGGGTATTTCGGTACGCAGTGGCTCGGCGCGACGTGGCTGGGCACAGCAGTGTCGGTGGTCGCGCTGTTCGCGGCGGGGGCCTTGGCGGCCTTCGTCATCCGCCGGCCGGCCCCGACGGCGGCTTCGGCGGCGTAGCCGCGCGTCCCCGGCCCAGCCACCTGTCCGGTTCCCCCGGGCGGAGCAGCGGCTCACCCGTTCACCCGGCACCGTTCGCCGCCCGGGGCTCGGGCTCCTAGCGTCCACAGCACGGCGCGCAAAACCGAATCCGCGTCACATCCGTGCCCTGGCCGCATCGTTTCGAGGAGCCCGAGGAGTTTTCTCCATGCCCGCCAAGCCGCTCGCCCAGCCGTCGAACCGCCGTCTCCTGGCAAGGGTCGCGGCCGCGTCCCTCGTCCTCGCCGCGGCCTCGCCCATCACGCTCGCCCACGCCGCTTCCCCCTCTGCCGGCGTTTCCCCCACGGCCGTGGCCCCCGGCGGCCGTGTCAGCTTGAACATCGCCGGCTGTGGGACGAAGACCGGCGTGGCCTCGTCGTCCGCCTTCGGCGAGGTACGGCTGACCCCCGGCAACCTCGAAGCCAGCAACCTCTTCGGCAGCGCCACCGTCAACGGCAACGCCACCGCGGGGGCGTACTCCGTCACCTTCGAGTGCGGGGGCTCCGGCGGACAGCGGGTCACCGTATCCCTGCAGGTCACTCCTGGTGCGGCGCGCGGCGGGCTGGGCGGCAGCGTCGGCGTGATGAGCCCCGGCCAGATCGCCTTGGGCGGCGCTCTGGCCGCGGGCGGGCTCGGCACCGGCATCTGGGTGCTGCGCCGCCGTTCCCGTATGACCTGAGCGCTGCCTATGCGGTGGCGACCGCGCCTCTGACCTGTAGTCCGTCCAGCAGGTCACGCGTGGCTTCGGCGATCGCGTCCACGGCGGCGTCGAAGACCTCTTGGTTGTGCGCGGCGGGCGCCCGGAACCCGGAGACCTTCCGTACGTATTGCAGGGCAGCGGCGCGCATCTCCTCCTCGGTAGCCTTCGCGGGGATGGCGGGCGGGCGCAGCGTCTTAATGGATCGGCACATACCCCCACTATGGCGCTACCGGGGCAGCTCGGCCCCGGACAGTTTCATGATCAAACCTGCTTGGAGCCGTGCCCGTAGCTCGGGGTCCGCCACCTCGTCGAGCAGCTCGACGGCCCGCTGCATGGCGGTGGCCGCCCGCCGGTCCTCGCGCAGGGAGGCCGTCTGCGCGGCCATGTGCCGCAGTGCGACGTCGGCCCGGCGGTGGAACAGCTGCCCGATGAGGGTGACGACGAGCCCCACCGAGCTGGTGACCACCCCGAGGTACAGGTCCCCGGTGCTCTCGGCCTTCCACACCGCGAGCGCCACCCCGAGCAGCAGGATGGCCGCGCCCGCCCCGGCGAACAGCTGACTGGTGACGAAGCTGCTGCGTGCTTGTGTCAGCCCGTACGCGTAGTACTCCACGAGCACGGACGTGAACTCGGCGTCCCCGTGCCCCTCCCGCCCGGCCGGTGTCCGCCCGACATCGGCGTACTTCGGGTCCCCCGCGGCCGGCGCGGCCTCTGCCACCTGCGCGAGCAGCCGCTCCCGCTCGGCATCCCGGCGCTGCTCGAAGCCGCGTATCTCCCTCCCCCACCCGACCAGGACCGCGCCGGCCAGCACGACCGCCACCCCGCCCGCTGCAAGCCACTCCCCCATTCCCGCCCCATCCCCCGCCCGGCACCCCTCAAACCCCGACGGCGCAGGGGGGAAGCCGGCGATGCGTGCCAGCCGTTCCCGGCGATCGCGCCTACACGTCGTGTACGCCCACGTCGCCCAGGACACCCAGGACACCCAGCGCATGGCGATGGGGCACAAGGACCGGCCGCTGCACCGCCGGCAGCCGGCCGAGTGGGCGACTGCCGTCGCCCGTAACCGTCAAAGGCCCCCAACCGTGACCGGTTGGGGGCCTTCGTGCTGGTGGGCGTGGACGGTTTCGAACCGCCGACATCTGCTTTGTAAGCTCGCCCAGACCCTGCCCCGCACCCCCAAAGCCCAGACCGCAACACGTCTCCACGAGCGCTCCGAGTCGCCAGCGTGCACCCGCGTTGATGTCAGCCATGGATGTCAGCGACCAGCCACTGACCAGGTCACTTCTTCCGTCGCAGCTTCCGCATCTTCGCTTCGGCTTCCTTCTTCTTCCGCTGCGCCACTCCGTAGCTCGACCAACTGCCCTGATGTAACTGACACCGGGAACTGTTCATGATCGCGGGCTTGGTGCACGGACGCCCCTTGGCCGTCTGCGCCCCACACCTGGGCTGAGTCATCGGTATCCCCCTACTGCCAGCGCGGATGACGGACCCAGGGATGCTCTCGCCGCCGCAAGCCTCTGGGAAGGGCGCAAACGACGCGGACCGAGGCACAGCCGGCACGCGAATAGTGGGGCGCCTTGCATCCTCTCGACCGCTAACGGGCGTAGGAGTACACCAGCACGACCACACAAGGACACGTCAGGAGGCACGGGTGGGGTCCCACTCCTCCCGGCAGTCCCATTCGTCGGCGTATTCCAGGCCAAGTCGAACAGATCGGGACATGGCCGTTCCACCTGGAGCGCCAGAGCTCGCGGTATGCCGACGCGCCCACTTGGCTGCCCCCGGGTGGTCAAGCTCCGTCCCATGCTGGATGGTCGGTAGCGATGACGGAGAACGGGAGAGGGACATGCCTCGGTCTGTCCGGCGAACCTGGCGGATCACAACGCCTTCGTCTGGTACGGAACGGATGTCTGCATGGGCAGCAGTAGCCGGTGCCACCGTTGCGGTGATAGCTACTGCGATATCCCTCTTCTCGACACTTGTCGCCGTCCGCACATCACAAGGAATTGCCGATGCGCAGCAGCAGAATGCGGCGCGCAGCGAGATATCGAACTACGTAGTACAGATGAGTGAAATGGACCGCACGGGTGGATCCGGCCGCCGAAACGAGATCGTCACACTCGCCAGGCAGATTGACGCCCTGGTATCTCAGTACGGCCAGAAAAGGCTGAACATCAGCGCATCGACATATAGGCTCGTTGGCCTTTTCTTGGCGCTTTCGACTACAGACCTTGAACTTGCGGCTCGCATGGCTAACCGGGCATTGGAACTCGCCGCCCACACGACGCTTGATAATGCCGGCATCCCACAGATGGACGATCCGCTCGAAACGCTCCAGGCCCATCGCGTGCTCGGCGATGTAGCAGCCCAAAACCTCAATTTCGATGTAATGACGAAAGAGTACAAGGCGGCGCTGGAGATATCCGAGCTAGAGGGGAAGCGTAACCGATATATAGCCATCGAAGCCCGCCAGTATACCCGCACATACTGGGCCCTGAGTGCAATGATGCTGGTTGACGACTTGCCAAATCCCACAAATGAGGAATGTTTCGAGGTGCGGCACCGCGTAGATGTAGCGCGCGCAGATTTTGACGCGCTACGTAAAAATCCTGAGATTGTACGCCGGGCAAAACGGATAGAAGAAAACGCATGCGTTGCGAGGGTTGATCTTTCCGAGCTCAAGAAGGATTGACCTGCGGCTCTTTCCCGACCCAACCGCAGAACGGCCTCGGAGGCGGTGCGCACTCCCGGAGTGGGCGGGCTAACGGTTGATCGGCACCTCGTAGACGATCTCGCACAGGGCGACGGGGATGACGATGTCGGCCGTCTCTACTGGTAGCCCTTGGTCGCTGTAGTACGTCCGCCGGATGTGCGTGACCAGAGCGGCCTTCTGGATCCCGAGGAGCGATGCTTCCTCGGCGCTCGCCTGCCGCGGCTCCGGTTGCTCCACAGCGTGGCTGACCGTGATCCCGATCGCGTCCATCCGGTTCACGACGCCGGCCCCCGCATGCGGCCCGCCCTCCGGCAGCACGACGAGCGTGCCGGCGGTGAGTTCGTACGGCTCCCAGCTCGTCGACAACTGCACCGGCCGCCCGTCCGCGAGGAACTCATACACGGTGCGCACGCACAGCTCGCCTTCGGCGATGCCCAGCCGCCCCGCGATCTCGACCGGGGCCGGCACCTTCGCCTCGGTCCGACTCTCCCAGTTCCCTTGCTTGCCCAGAGCCCGCATGTCCGACCGGAACGGCGAGCCGTCCGGCTGCTCCCTGGCCGAGGAACGAACCACGCGTACACGCTGCCGCGGCTCGGCCACGTACGTACCGGACCCCGCACGCCCCTCCAGCACGCCCTGGGAGATCAGGAGCTCCTGCGCCCTACGGACCACGTTCTCACCGACACCGCACTCCTCGGCGATCTGGGCACGCGACGGCAGCCGATCTCCGGCCGTCCACACGCGCTCCGCGATCCGCTGCCGCAGGACGTCGGCGATGCGGAGATAAGGCGGCTGCTCAGGCATGTGGAAAATCTAGTCCACTAGCTCTAATCTAGTTAACTAGCTTCACTCAACGTGATCAATCGGCGACGGAGGCCCTGTGCCCGCTTCAGAAGCAAGGGCCAAGGATCTCGCCGCTCGGTTGTCGGCCCTCGGGCTGACCACGCGCGTGGAGCCGCACGCCACGTACACGTCGATCGAGGCGGAGGTGCCGGAAGCGCTGCCCGCCGAATCGTGGCGGGAGGTCTTGGAAGTGGTGGCGGAGGCCGACCGATTCGGGCTCCTCGCCAGCAGTTTGACCGGCCGCACCCTCTGGGCCGCCGTAAACAAAGCGGTCCCCGCGACGGGCGACGTCCGGGGACCTGGCCATCAGCGATAGGAGCTGATTCCAGCTCCTCCCGACAGGCGGCGGCGATGGCGGTCCGCAGCACCCGGTGCGACTCCTTGGCCGTCGCCGCGCTGCCCTCGGACTGCGGCGTGGTGAGCTGGTCGGACTGCGCTGGGAGAACGTGGACCTGGAGAAGCGGGAGATCCGGGTGCGGAGCCAGCGGCAGCGGGTTCGCGGCGAGGCGTACGAGGACGATCCCAAGGGACGGCGACGTCGGCAGACCCTGCCCCTGCCCGGGATCTGCGTCGCTCCCCTGCGCTGGCAGCGAATGAAGCAGGCCACCATGCGGGAGACCGCCGGCGCCAAGTGGGAGGAGACCGGGTACGTGTTCACCACCCGGACCGGACGGCCTATCGAGCCGCGGAACGTCTACCGGTCCTTCACCCGAGTGGCCAAGGACGCCGGGCTCCGAGTGGTCCGGCTGCACGACGCGCGGCACGGGACCGCGACTCTGCTGACCGCCGCAGGCGTGCCGCCCCGGGTCGTCATGGAGATCCTCGGGCACTCCCAGATCGCGGTCACGATGAACGTGTACGCGCACGTCGTCCAGGACACGCGCGCGAGGCCATCGGGCATATGGACCGGCTGTTGCGGCAGCGTCCCGGCCGTACCTGACCGCTCCCGTTGATGTCACTTGTGGATGCAAAAGACCCCCCCGCCATGATCGGCGGGGGGTCTTTTCGCTGGTGGGCGTGGACGGTTTCGAACCGCCGACATCTGCTTTGTAAGAGCAGCGCTCTACCCCTGAGCTACACACCCGTGGATGAGTGGACAGCCTACATGGCGGGCGCACCCCCCACGCAAACCCGTTCCCGTGGGAGAGAATGGACCGGGGCATGGCGGAGGCGGTACGGGAGAGGGATTGTGACGACGGCATCCCGGCGGTGGTTCGGTGGGCGGGACGAGAGTCGGCGGGCGGATGCGCAGGCGGCGAAGGATGCCGCCGCGGCCGCGTTCTACGAGTTGGATACCGCCCAGCGGGATCTGCGGATCTCCATGGAGACCATCGCGGCCGCCGACGGGTCTCCCGCGGCGCGGCAGGCCGGGGAGGGGTTCGCCGCACTGGGGCAGCGGATCGACCAGGTCAGCCACGTGTACATCGATGCCGTCGATGCGCATGACCTCGACCGGGTGGATCTGGAGGGGTCCGTCGCCGCGCGGGCGCAGGAGCAGCTGACGCGGGCGCGGGACGAGCTCGTGCGGGTCAAGGGTGAGCTGGACCGGTTCGCGCAAGGACTGCAGCCGCTGCTGGACAAGGCCGAGACGCAGTTGGCCCGGGTGGCGCCGGCCCGGGAGCGGGCCAGGGCCGCGCTGCTCGCCGCGAGTACGGCGCTGGACGACGTGCGGGGCAAGGGGATGCGGGCCGACGAGTTCGCGGCGCGGCTGGCCGCGCTGGGGCCGGAGCTGACCCTGCTGAACCAGGGCGCCGCGCAGCACGGGGTGCAGGAGACCGTCCAGCGCGCGGACCGGATCCTGCGGGACGCGGAGGCGATACGGGCCGAGGTGGCGCGGCTCCCGGAGCGGGCCGCGGAGATCGACCGGCGTCTGGTGAGTCTGCGGACCCGGGCTCAGGCGCTGCGCAACCGGGCGGACCGGGTGGATCCGGTCCTCAGTGAGCTGCGCCGGCGGTTCAGTGCCGCGTGCTGGCAGGACCTGCAGCAGGTTCCCGATCAGGCCGTACGGGACGTGGCGCGGGCCGAGGAGCAGCTGGCGGAGGCCGCGCGGGCGCGGGAGGAGCAGCGCTGGGCCGATGTCGGGGCGCTGGTCGAGTCGGTGCGGGGTGCGCTGGATGCCACCGATGAGGCGGTGTCGGCGGCGCAGGACCGGCTGTCGCGGCTGGAGGCGGTCGCGCGGGATCCGCAGGCGGAGGTGCAGCGGACCCGGTTCGCGATCCGGGATGCGCAACGGCTGGCGATGGAGGGGCGCAGTGTGCCCGATCCGCGGCACGCGGGGCCGCTGGACGGGGCGGTGGCGCGGATGGAGCGGGCGCTCGCCGGGCTGGAGGAGCGGCATCCGGACTACTGGCATTTCCTTCAGGAGATGGAGCAGGTGCGGGCCGATGTGGCGCGGGTCGTTGCCGATATCCGGGGGCGGCGCGCGTAGGTCCGGTCCGCGGAGGGCCGCCCGCGGGGTCACCGGCGCCCGTCGCGGGCGCGGCGGGCGGAGCGCGGCGGGCGGAGCGCGGCGGGCGGAGCGCGGCGGGCGGAGCGCGGCGGGCGGAGCGCGGCGGGCGGAGCGCGGCGGGGGGCCGGCCGGGGGGCGAAGCAAGCAGGCTGGGGGGCGGCCGCGCTTGTCGTGGGGTGGGCTTCGGCGGATGCTGGAAGTGGCCGGTACCGGAGCTTAGGAGGGCATGATGGCTGCCCGTACTTCCCCCACCTCTCGTGCGCCCGATGTGCCCCCCGCGACCTCGTCCGGAACGGCGAACGCCCCGCATGCGGCGTACGGGTGCCACGAGCCCCACGAGCAATACGCGCCGTACGTGTCGCACGGGCCGATCGAGATCCCCCAGCCGCACGTCCCCTATCTGGTGCGGCGCGTCGCGCATCCCGTCAATGCCCGGCTCGACGAGCACCTGCCCACCGATCACAAGCTCAGCCACGTGTACCGGGTGGGTGCGGGTGTGGTGGGGCTGCTGCTGGTCGCCTTCGGGATCCTCGGGCTGATCGACCGGATCGGCTTCTTCGACACCGGCGGTGCGACGGTGCTCGCCCTGAACACGAACGGTGCGCTGAGCGTCCTGTCGATCTGTATCGGGCTGCTGCTGTTCGTCGGGATGGTGATCGGCGGGAACTTCGCTTCCACCCTGAACATCGTGCTGGGGCTGGCGTTCATCGCCAGCGGGTTCGTGAATCTGGCGCTGCTGGACACCGGCCTGAACTTCCTGGCCTTCGAAATCCAGAACGTGCTGTTCAGCTTCGTCGTCGGCGTGATGCTGATGTGGTTCGGGATGTACGGGCGGGTGGGCAGCGCCCTGCCGCACGACAATCCGTACTGGCGGGCCCGTCACCCCGAGCAGGCCGCGCGGGAGGACCGGGCGCGGGCCGCCCGGGCCGGGGCCGTCCACGCCCACTAGGGACCCTCCGCCCTCCGGGGGCTGTGGCGGACGGCGGACGGCTCGGTAGCCTTGGGCCATGCCTCGTTACGAATTCCGCTGCCGGACCTGCGACGACACCTTTGAGGTCAGCCGACCCATGGCCGAGTCGTCCGCTCCCGCCGACTGCCCGGCCGGGCACGCCGACACCGTGAAGCTGCTGTCCGCCGTTGCCGTGGGCGGGACCAGCAGCGCCCCCGCCCCGTCCGGCGGGGGCTGCTGCGGCGGCGGGGGCTGCTGCTAAGCCGGGTCCGCATCACCCTGGCGCTTGCGCGACAGGGTGATGCCGTCCGAGATCGCCAGCAGGACCGATTCCATGCGGGAGTCCGCCGCGACGTGTTCGTTGTAGGCGCGCACTCCGGCCGCCGAGCCCGTGGCGGACTCGTCGAGGACCGTGCCGTGGTACAGGGTGTTGTCCGTGACGATCAGCCCGCCCGGGCGCAGCCGTGGAACGAGCTCTTCCCAGTACGCGATCTGGCTTTCCTTGTCGGCGTCCACGTAGGCCATGTCGATGTGCGGCTCTTGCGGCATGGCGCGCAGCGTGTCCAGTGCCGGGGCGATCCGCAGGTCGATCCGGTCGGCGACGCCGGCCTTCTGCCAGGCTTCGCGGCCGTACGAGGTCCACTCCTGCGAGACGTCGCAGGCGATGAGCGTGCCGTCCGCGGGCAGTGCCTGTGCCATCGACAGGGTCGAGAAGCCGGTGAACGTGCCGATCTCGACGATGTGGCGCGCGCCGGTCAGCCGGACCAGGAAAGCCAGCAGTGGTCCCTGCTCCTCCGCCGACTGCATGCCGGCGACGTCCGGGAACCTCTCGTACGTGGTCGCCACCAGCCCTTGCTGGATCGGGTCCAGCGGCGGGTTGTGGTCGAGCACGTAGCGGTACAGCTCGTCGGTGATCTTGGTGCTGTTGCCCTTGGTCATGATCCCAGTGTGCCGATTTCGCCTGCCGTGCGGGCGGTCTCGGCGGATTGCGCAGCCTCGACGGACTCGCGGGCGGCCTCGCGTGCGGACTCCTGGGCGACCTCGCGGGCGGCCGTGCGGCCGAAGGCGCGCACGATCTCCTCGCCGGCCAGGACGCCCGCCGTGGCCAGGGGCGTGACCGTCGGCGCGGTCCAGCCCGCGTCGGCCAGTTCGCCGTGGCCGGGCCGCCAGGCCGCGTCCGCCGCCAGCAGCAGGTCGGCGTCGAGCAGGGAGTCGCCCGCGGCGAGGGTGGTGGTCGCACCCGTACGGCGGGCCACCTCGCGCATGGCCGCGCTCTTGGTCAGCGGGCGGGGCACGGCGTAGATCTTGCGGCCCTGGAGGGAGACCGTCCAGCCGCGGGCTTCGGCCCATTCCGTCAGCGCCTTGATCCACTCCTGGGGTACCAGGGCGCGCTCGACGACGAGGTAGGCGAACAGGTCCTCCGCGACGCGCGCCTTGCGCAGCCACTCCGGGTCCGCGGTGGCCAGCAGGTGCCCGTGGACCTCCTCCAGCGGGGCGCACTCGGCGGCCAGCCGCGCCGTCACCCGGCGCCGCCAGTCGCGGTCGGGGACGCCGTCCACCAGCAGCTGTCCGCCGTTGGCGCAGATCGCGTACTTCGCCGGGCGGCCGGGGAAGCGGATGCGCTGGTACTGCTTGCGCGTGCGGGTCGTGGTCGGGACGAAGACCACCGCGGGATCGGCGGTCAGTTCGGCCAGCAGCTTCGCCGCCGTCTCCGTCATGTACGACAGCGGCTTGCTCTCGTGCACCTCGACGCACAGCAGCCGCGGGGCCACCGGGTCGGGCATGGTGAGGCCGAGCGCGGCCGTCGAGTAGATGAGCGTGCGGTCGAGATCACTGGCTACCAGGACAGTCACTTGGAGGCCACAGCCTTTCCGTCGGCGCCGGTCGCGCCGCGCGTGAAGCGGGGGTGGATGAGTCCTACGCACGTGTAGGGCAGCCCGTCGACCTCTTCCACCGGTACGCCGCGCTGCTCGGCGAGCAGCCGTACGTGGTCCAGGTCGGCTCCGGCGCCGCGCTGCGCCAGGATCTTCCACGGCACGCGGCGCAGCAGCACCCGCGTGGTCTCGCCGACGCCGGGCTTGACCAGGTTCACGTCGTGGATGCCGTACTCCTCGCTGATCCGCTCCACCGCCGCCCAACCCTCCCAGGTCGGGGTGCGGTCGGCGGCGAGGAGCTCCTTGACCTCGGCGTCGACGGCGTCGGCCACCTCGTCGAAGCGGGCGGCGACGGTGTCGATGAAGTCGGTGGAGACATCGGCTCCGGCGAGCTCGCGGTAGAACTTCGCGCCGTGGAAGTCGGCGGGCCCGACCAGGTCGGACCTGAGCACCGTACGCGAGATCAGTCCGGAAACGGTGGAGTTGAGGCAGGCGGAGGGGATCAGGAAGTCCTCGCGGGTGCCGTACGTGGACACGCAGGAGCCGGGGTCGGCGAGGACCACGATCTCCGGATCGAATCCGGGTCCCCCTGCTTCCTGTTGGGCTGCGAGGGCGGCCGACAGTTCGCGGGTGATGGCGCCCTTGCCGGTCCAGCCGTCCACGAAGACGACGTCGGCGGGGTCGTGGTGGGCGGCCAGCCAGCGCAGTGCGTTGGGGTCGATGCCGCGGCCGCGCACGATGGAGACGGCGTAGTGCGGCAGGTCCAGGCCGTGGCGGGCCCGGGCCCAGCGGCGCATCAGCACGCCGACGGGGGTGCCGGCGCGGGCCAGCGAGACGAGGACCGGGGAGGGGGACCGCTCGGCGAGGACGGTCTCGGTGACCGTGCCGACGGCGCGCGCCATTCGCGCGGCGGATGCGGTCAGCGCGCTCCGGTACAGCTCCTGGTACTGGGGGGACGGCTGGTATTCGACGGGCAGCGACTCCGCGTAGTGCGCGCCGCCCGCCTGGATGGCCTCCTCCCGCTCCTCGGTCGGGGCTTCGAGCGCCACGTCGGAGAGGTCCTGGAGCAGCCAGCCGACGTCTTCGGCGGCGTACGAGGAGAACGCGGGCCCGCGCAGGGGCTCGGGAAGGACCGGGGCGGTGAGGACCGGGGCGGGGAGGGCAAGGTCGGGGAGGACCGCTTCGGGCATGATCGGCTCCCGCCGCTCGGGTACGGAGGTCGGTACGGGGGCCGGTGCGTACGACGGTACGGGGACCAGCAGGACGCGGCCGGTGTGCGGGGCGAGGGCCGCGAGCAGTCCGGTGCGCAGTTCGGGGGTGTCGCCGGTCGAGTCGACGACGGCGACGACGACGTCGAAGCCGGCTCCGGCGACGTTGTAGGCGTAGCGGTCGCCGGGCCCGTCGGCGGGGCCGTCGTGGGCGGGGAAGACGAGTCGGGTGCGGATGGCGTAGCCGGGGTCATTGACGGCGAGGACGGGCGAGCGGGTGGTGGTGGAGAAGCGGACCTCGCGGGCGGCGCCTGACTCCTCCAGGGCCTTCGCGAGGCGCAGCGGGGCGTACATCAGCTCTTCGTTGCCGAGTACGAGGACCCGTCCCGGCTGCTCGCCGAGCGCGTCGGTGAGCCGGCGGGCCACTGCGGGGAGCAGCGCGTCCAGGGTTTCCCGGTGGGCGGGGGTGAAGCCGTGGCGGCCGCCGTCCGGGAGGCCGCCGGGCCAGTCGAGCCGGACCCGCTCGTGGTCCGGCTCCGTGCCGTCCTGGGCTGCGGGACGGACCCCGTCGCCGCTGTTCGCGGCGAGGACCTCGGCGGCGGCCCCGTACTCCTCGACCAGCGCCCGGCCCTTGGTCAGGACTCCTTCGGGGAGGTGCACCGTCCCGGAGGCCAGGGCGATCAGGTCGACGCGCGCGCCGAGGTCGGCGGCGAAGGCGGTGAGCCGGTCGCGGTCGGCCGGGGAACGCATGTCGACGAGGGCGACGACCACGTAGTGCGCGCGGGGGTGGCGGGCGTGCAGGTCGCGGATGGTGTTCAGGACGGTGTTGCCGGTGGAGAACTCGTCGTCGACGAGGACCAGCGGCCCGCTGCCGGCCAGCAGCTTCGGGTCTTCGGGCAGCAGAAGGTGCGAGGTGGCGTGCGAGTGGGCCTCCTCGAACCCGCCGGCGGGTTCGACGCCCGGGACGGGGCGGCGGGTGGAGTGCAGGTAGGGGGCCGCGCCGAGGCCGTCGGCGACGCAGTGGCCGAGTCCGGTCGCGGTCTCGGCGTAGCCGAGGACGACCGCGGAGGCGGCGTCGTCGCCCAGCAGGGCGCGGACGCGCTCGCCGAGGCCGTGTCCGGCGGCGTAGACGGCCGTCGGGGACTGGGGGACGTGCTTGCCCAGCACCTGTGAGACCAGCAGGTGGGCCCGCTTCGGGTTGCGGCGCAGGGCCAGCCCGAGCAGTTCGTCCAGCCGTGGCGATCCCGGATCGCCGGCCTCCTGCAGGCGTACGCCCAGCCGGTCCGCGACCCAGGTTCCCGACCACACCGCGTCGATCTTCTTGCCCTTCTCCGTGTTCACGTGCGGACTCACACTTGGAGCCCGGCCGTGAGGAGGTCGACGAAGCCGACCTCTTCCTTCGCCACGCCGAAGACCTCGGCGCGGAGCATGGTGCGCTCGGCCCAGGCGCGGTGGGGCTTGACCTCGTTCATTTTGTTCGTGTAGGCGGAGCGCATGACTCCGCCGCCGCCGCGCTCGGGGCGCAGGATGTCCTGGGCGTCGCTGAACTCCTCGTGGGAGACCACCGAGAGGGCGTGGACGGGGGTGACGTGGGCGGGGTGGATGCAGGTCTTGCCGAGGAGTCCGTTGGCCCGGTCGAGTTCGATCTCGCGCAGGAGCCCGTCGAGGTCGTGCTCGATGAGGGTGGTGCGCAGTTCCTCGGCACCTTCCTCCAAGAAGGGGCTGCGGCGCAGCTGGGGCTTGAAGAGGCGCTGCTGGCTGCGGAAGTACTCCCAGACGGGTCCGGTCACGGTGAAGCCGGTGCCGTCGGCGCGGCTGAGGACGTTCACCACGTCGGCGATGACTCCGGCGACGATCTGGACGTCGTAGGCGGTCATGTCCGGGGTGCGGCGCAGTCCGTAGACGGAGCAGAAGTCGGTGACGCCGAGGCGCAGGGCCAGGACGCGGTCGCGGTAGCGGTTGACGGTCCGGGAGATGCCGGCGAGGGCTTCGATGCGCGTTTCGAGGTGGAGGAGGTCGGGGGTCTCCAACACGGGCATCGCGTACAGCGGGTGCTGTCCGCTTTCCGCTTCCGCCTGGGCCACGGCGTCGAGGAAGGCGGTTCCGCGGCTCTCGGTGAACTTGGGGAGTACGAATCCGGCCAGTCGGCGGGCGGAGCCGCCGAGGCGGTGGACGAGGTCGGGTATCTGCTCGGGCGTGCGGACCCGGATGAAGAGGAGGGGGAGCTCGCCGCCGTCGGCATCGAGGGCTGCGAACTGCCGGACCAGGTTGTCCTCGGCGTCCGCGACCTCGGCGTCGCTGATGGAATCCTCCAGGCACAGGACCATGGAGACGACTCCGCGGCGGGCCTGCTTGTGGACGTCCCCGGCGAGGTGGGGGCGGGTCGCGGGGCTGTAGAGGGTGGCTCCGAGGGCGGCGGCGAGGATGCGGGAGGGGGAGGCGGCGGTGAACTCGGCCGGCTCCTGGTGGAAGAGGTCCTTACGGACGGTGGGCGATATGTGCCCAAAGTGACGCATGTGCTTCCCCCGTACTGCCTCGGCGGCCCAACTGGCGTGGCCGGTAATAGTACGTACGAATGTGAGTCAAGAGTTCCTCAAGCACATGAAGTTCAGGTAACCCTCTTGCACAATGCCCAGGACTTTCGTCCGCGACAAGGCCCTGCGGGGGGCCGCGTTGTTCCGCACCGCCCCGGGAGGGCAGGATGACGGGCATGACGCACGCGATGCAGAAGGGCTCGAACATCCCGGTGACCGCCGTGTCGGTCCGGGCGGTGCTGCGCTGGACCGGCGGCCCCGAGGTGCCGGACGTCGACGCCTCGGCACTGCTCGTGGGCCCGGACGGGCGCGTGCGCTCGGACGAGGACTTCGTGTTCTACAACCAGCCCCGGCACCCCTCGGGGGCCGTCTGGCGACTCGGCAAGAAGCAGCTCGGCGACACGATCACCGATGCCGTGCAGGCGGACCTGCGCGCGGTGCCGCCGGTGGTGGACCGGATCCTGGTGGTGGCCTCCGCCGAGGACGTGCCGTTCCAGCAGGTCCAGGACCTGCGGATCCTGCTGTACGACGCCACCGCCACCGGCGGCTCCGAGCCGATGGCCTTCTTCGACGTACGCCCCGAGACCGGTGCCGAAACGGCCCTGATCTGCGGCGAGGTGTACCGGCGCGGCGACGGGTGGAAGTTCCGGGCGCTGGGCGAGGGCTACTCGAACGGGCTGGTGGGGCTTGCGACCGACCACGGGATCTCCGTGGACGAGAACGCGGCGGAGGCCTCCGGTGCGGCGCCCGCCGCCGGGCCGACCGCCGAGCAGACCGCCGCGATGCGCCCGCCGGCCCAGCAGAACCCGCAGGCACCGCAGGCACCGCTGACGCAGGCCCCGCCGGCCGCGCAGCCGGCGTACGGGTACCCGCAGCCGGTGTCCCCGGCCCCGGTGCCGGCGCCCGGCGGCGACCCGACGTTCCGGCTGCCGGTGCAGGGCCCGCAGTTCGTCCCCCGCTGACACCCTGCCGCCCGACGTCCCCGACGTCTTTGACGCCCCTGGCGTCCCTGACGCCCGGCCTGGCCGGAGCCCCCGCCGCGGGTTCCGGTCAGGCCTTTGCGCTCTTGTAGCCCCGCCCCCACTGCAAGCCCCACCCGTACAGCCGGTCCAGCTCGGCCTGGAACCCGTACACGAACTTCACCTCGCGCCGCACGATCAGCTCGCCCTTGACGTGCTCCAGGGTGAGCACCGCGCAGGAGCGGGCCTGCGGCTGGCGCTCCTCCAACGGGATCTCGATCCGCGGCCCGGTGATCGGGTAGAGGGTGATCATGGCGTGCGTGCGGTCGAAGGCCGGGGTCTGGTCGTAGATGTAGACGAACACCAGCAGCCGCTTGATCTCTTCGGCGTGGTCGAGGTTGACGAACACCGTCTCCCCGGAGGGCGCCCCGAACCGGTCGTCACCGCTGAGCTTCACGTACGGCGGGTTGTTGATGTCGCCGTGCAGGTTGCCCAGCGGCTGCACTACGCCCCGGGTGCCGTCGGCCAGCTCGTAGAGGCAGCCCAGGTCGAGGTCGACGTTGACCATGCCCTGGGTGTGCGCCTGCACCATGTCGGGCTTGAACAGCTTGAACGGATGGCGCAGGAGCCCGCCGCCCTCGCCGCCGCGGCCGCCGATGTCCGAGCTGCGCATGCGCCAGGACAGGTTGACCCGCAGGTTGCCGTGGACCGCCCCCTGTTTGGTGAGCGACACCGTCGGATGCCGCTTGGTGAGCTCGATCGCGTTCGACGAGGCGCTGCCCGAGTCGAACTGTAGGGCCCGGCTGCCCCTGATCCCGTCGAAGAATCCCATTCCCCTACCCCCCTTTTGAATACGCGGACGGGGCGGCCCGGCAGTCCGCAGACCAGCCCGGCCGCCCCGCAGATGGAGCGTTCCGCATTACCGCCGTGATCATGCCTCGGCGGCGGAACCCTCCAGTTCCAACCGCTTGTTGCGCCGCACCGAGGACCAGAACGACCAGGCGATGAGCACCACGCCGACGAGGCCGGTGATGACCTCGTGGATCTCGTACTGGATGGTGACGAGCAGGATGACGGCGAGCGCGCCGATGGCGTAGTGCGCGCCGTGCTCCAGGTAGACGTAGTCGTCGAGGGTGCCCTGGCGGACCAGGTAGACCGTGAGCGACCGGACGTACATGGCGCCGACGCCGAGGCCGAGGGCCATCAGCACGATGTCGTTGGTGATGGCGAAGGCGCCGATGACCCCGTCGAAGGAGAACGAGGCGTCGAGGACTTCGAGGTAGAGGAACATGAAGAAGGCGGCCTTGCCGGCCATGACGACGGCCGAGACGGGCTTGCCGCTCTTCTTGGCCGCTTCCTCGGCCTCGTGCTCGGCTTCTTCCTCCTCTTCGAGGCGGTTCTCGAAGTAGCCGGAGAGACCGCCGACGATCATGTACGTGATCAGGCCGGCGACGCCGGAGACCAGGACGGTCTGCGCCTTGTCCACCACGGCACCGCCGTGCTGGTGGGCGTGGGCGGCGAAGGTCATGGACGTGATCAGCAGGACGATCAGCGCGATGCACGCCGACAGCATGTCGATCTTGCCCAGCTTGGCGAGCGGGCGTTCCAGCCACGCGAGCCACTTGATGTCCCTGTCCTCGAAGATGAAGTCGAGGAAGATCATCAGCAGGAACATGCCGCCGAAGGCCGCGATCGCCGGGTGGGCGTCCGTGACCAGCTGCTGGTACTGCTCCTTGTCGGTCAGCGCGAGATGCACGGCCTCGATGGGCCCGATCTTGGCGGTGACCGCGACGATCACGACGGGGAAGACCAGGCGCATGCCGAACACGGCGATGAGCACGCCGACCGTCAGGAAGATCTTCTGCCAGAAGGCGTTCATCTTCTTCAGGATTCCGGCGTTGACCACCGCGTTGTCGAAGGACAGCGAGATCTCAAGGATGGTCAGGATCGCGACGATCCCGAGCCCGGTCATACCCCCGTAGAACCACGCTGCGACCAGACCGAGCGCAGTGACTGCGAACGACCAGCCGAAGGTTTTGAGAACCACTGGCACCCCATCGTCTTGTACGGCTTTACGAAACGTTGACCCCGAAGTCTAGAGCGATGCCCCGGAGCCCCGACGCGTACCCCTGCCCCACTGCGCGGAACTTCCATTCGCCGCCGTACCGGTACACCTCGCCGAAGATCATCGCGGTCTCGCTGGAGGCGTCCTCGGTGAGGTCGTAGCGGGCCAGCTCCTGGCCGTCCGACTCGTTCACCACGCGGATGAAGGCGTTGCTGACCTGGCCGAAGCTCTGCCTGCGGGCCTCCGCATCGTGGATCGAGACCGGGAAGACGATCTTGTCGACCTCGACCGGCACCTTGGTCAGGTCGATGATGATCGACTCGTCATCGCCCTCACCCTCGCCGGTGAGGTTGTCCCCCGTGTGTTCGACGGAGCCCTCGGGGCTCTTCAGGTTGTTGTAGAAGACGAAGTACGCGTCCCCCAGGACCCGGCCGTCGCGGCACAGCAGTGCGCTGGCGTCGAGGTCGAAATCGGCCCCCGTGGTCGAGCGCGCGTCCCAACCGAGACCGACCAGGACCCGGGTGAGGTTCGGTGCGGCCTTGGAGAGGGAGACGTTGCCCCCCTTGGCGAGTGTGACGCCCATGTTGTGGTCCTCCCCGGACGACGTGGTGATCGCGGCACGCTCGCGTGGCGGGCCGACGGTGGTGGTGCGTTGGTGCAAAGCACGTCCGGCGCCGTACACACAGTGCACGGCGCCGGACGGGTGACTGCGGGCAGGCTCAGACGTTGACGCCGAAGTCCTGGGCGATGCCGCGCAGGCCGGAGGCGTAGCCCTGGCCGATGGCGCGGAACTTCCACTCCGCTCCGTTGCGGTACAGCTCGCCGAAGACCATGGCGGTCTCGGTCGAGGCGTCCTCGGAGAGGTCGTAGCGGGCGAGCTCGGAGTTGTCGGCCTGGTTCACCACGCGGATGTACGCGTTGCGGACCTGGCCGAAGCTCTGCTGGCGGCTCTCGGCCTCGTAGATCGAGACCGGGAAGACGATCTTGGCGACATCGGCGGGGACGCCGGCCAGGTTGACCTTGATCGCCTCGTCGTCGCCCTCGCCCTCACCGGTGGTGTTGTCACCGGTGTGCTCGACCGAGCCGTCCGGGCTCTTCAGGTTGTTGAAGAACACGAAGTTCGAGTCGTTGGCGACCTTGCCCTGGTCGTTGGTCAGGATCGCGCTGGCGTCGAGGTCGAAGTCAACACCGGTGGTGGTGCGAGCGTCCCAGCCCAGACCGACGATGACCGCCGTCAGATTCGGCGCGGCCTTGGTCAGCGAGACGTTTCCGCCCTTGCTGAGGCTGACTCCCACGGGTCCTCCATTGGGTTCATGTGTGGGGCGGTGCCCCGTCGTGCGGTTTCTACCGGGATCAACGTTTCGATCCTAGTGACGGGTTCCCGCCTGTCGGCGTCTTTCCCGGTGAACACTTCCCGGAACCCGCCCGGAGCACGGCAAGTACGGCGGGTGCCGCGGCTGCCGGGGCCGGACCGGCCCGGCGGTCCTCAGAGGCTGTCGAGGGCCTTGACGTACTCGTTCAGGTCGCGCGCGTCGGGCAGGCCGTTGACGACGGTCCAGCGCACCACGCCGTCCTTGTCGATGATGAAGGTGCCGCGGACCGCGCAACCCTTCTCCTCGTCGAAGACGCCGTACGCGCGGGAGGTCTCGCCGTGCGGCCAGAAGTCGGACAGCAGGGGGTAATCGAGGCCCTCCTGCTCGCCGAAGACCCGCAGGGTCGGGACGGAGTCGTTGGAGACCGCGAGGAGCTGGACGTCGTCGTTCTGGAAGCGCGGCAGCTGGTCGCGCAGTTCGCAGAGCTCGCCGGTGCAGACACCGGTGAAGGCGAACGGGTAGAAGAGCAGCACGACGGCCTTCTCCCCGCGGAAGTCGGAGAGCCGCACGGTGGCGCCGTGGTTGTCCTTGAGCTCGAAGTCCGGGGCCTTGCTGCCGACCTCGATCGCCATCTCTCGCATCCCTTCGTTCCCGCATCCCTGCGTTGGGCTGTTCGGGTGGGCCCCAGCCTAGGGGGACCGGGTGCCCACAACGCACGCACCCCGCCGACCGGAGGTGATCCGGGTCGACGGGGCGTACGTCCGCTTGGCTGCGAGTGTGCGGCTCAGCGCTTGGCCTTGGCGGCCTTCGGCGTCACCAGCTTGGTGGAGGTCCACTCCTTGCCGACGGGCAGGCCCTTGGCAAGCGAGAGGCCGGCCGTCACGGCCGCCTCGCTGATGTCGCTGGCCTCGACGTAGCCGTCACGGCCCGTCTTGGGGGTCAGCAGCAGGATCAGTGCGCCGTCCTCGACCAGCTCGGTCGCATCGACCAGGGCGTCCGTCAGATCGCCGTCCTCGTCGCGGAACCACAACAGCACCGCGTCGGCGACGTCGTCGTAGTCCTCGTCGGCAAGTTCACTGACGAGCTGATCGACGGCGTCACGGAATTCCTGATCGACGTCGTCGTCGTAGCCGATCTCCTGGACCACCTGTTCGGACTGGAAACCCAGCCGGGCGGCCAGGCTCTCCGCGTGGTCCGCGGTCGCGCTCACGGGGTGCCTCCTGCTCATGTTCGGTGAATGTCTTCGGCGGCGCGCGTACGCGCAGCATTGGGCGTAGTCCACACGGGCGCGGCGGATCGCGCAAGTACCCGGCCGTCGAGACCGTCGAAACGGTGACGATTACGGCCGTCTCGCCGCAACTTTCAGCCTTCCCGTGTGCACCTCTGGTGATTCATCCCACACCATTCCAGCTCATTCGGCATCATCGGCAACGCTTACCGGCTTTCCTACCTGTTTGAGGGACCGAACGGCCTTACGAACCAGCTGATCGTCTTGGGCGTAAGGTTGCGGTTTGGCCGGACCGCCGCCGCCTGCTCTCACGGATCGCTGCGGACTCCAGTGATTACCCAGTGGTACAGGTGACGATTCCGACCGAGCGTAAGACGATGGGAGGCGGCGAAACCCCATGGCACGACTCCCCTGACAGCGAAGGAACAGCGTGGCTTCCGCATCCGATCGCAATCCGATCATCATTGGCGGCCTGCCGAGCCAGGTCCCGGACTTCGATCCGGAAGAGACGCAGGAGTGGCTCGACTCCCTGGACGCCGCCGTCGACGAGCGGGGCCGTGAGCGCGCCCGCTACCTGATGCTGCGGCTGATCGAGCGGGCCCGCGAGAAGCGCGTGGCCGTGCCCGAGATGCGCAGCACGGACTACGTCAACACGATCGCCACCAAGGACGAGCCGTTCTTCCCGGGCAACGAGGAGATCGAGCGCAAGGTCCTGAACGCCACCCGGTGGAACGCGGCCGTGATGGTCTCGCGCGCCCAGCGTCCCGGGATCGGCGTCGGCGGCCACATCGCCACGTTCGCGTCCTCCGCCTCCCTCTACGACGTGGGCTTCAACCACTTCTTCCGGGGCAAGGACGAGGGCGACGGCGGCGACCAGATCTTCTTCCAGGGCCACGCGTCCCCCGGCATCTACGCGCGCGCCTACCTCCTGGACCGGCTCTCCGAGCAGCAGCTCGACGCGTTCCGGCAGGAGAAGTCGAAGGCCCCGTACGGCCTGTCCAGCTACCCGCACCCGCGGCTGATGCCGGACTTCTGGGAGTTCCCGACCGTCTCGATGGGCCTCGGCCCGCTCGGCGCGATCTACCAGGCCCGGATGAACCGGTACATGGAGGCGCGCGGGATCGCCGACACCTCGAAGTCACACGTTTGGGCGTATCTCGGCGACGGCGAGATGGACGAGCCGGAGTCGCTGGGCCAGCTGTCGATCGCCGCCCGTGAGGGTCTGGACAACCTGACCTTCGTCGTGAACTGCAACCTGCAGCGGCTCGACGGTCCGGTGCGCGGCAACGGCAAGATCATCCAGGAGCTGGAGTCGCAGTTCCGCGGTGCCGGCTGGAACGTCATCAAGCTGATCTGGGACCGCTCCTGGGACCCGCTGCTGGCGCAGGACCGCGACGGCATCCTGGTCAACCGGATGAACTCGACGCCGGACGGCCAGTTCCAGACGTACGCGACCGAGACCGGTGCCTACATCCGCGACCACTTCTTCGGTGACGACCAGCGGTTGCGGGCGATGGTCGAGAACATGAGCGACCAGCAGCTGCTGCACCTGGGCCGCGGCGGCCACGACCACAAGAAGATCTACGCGGCGTACGCGGCGGCCAAGGCCCACAAGGGCCAGCCGACGGTGATCCTGGCGCAGACGGTCAAGGGCTGGACGCTCGGCCCGAACTTCGAGGGCCGCAACGCGACGCACCAGATGAAGAAGCTGACGGTCGACGACCTCAAGCGCTTCCGCGACCGCCTGCACATCCCGATCACGGACGCGCAGCTGGAGGGCGGCGCCCCGCCGTACTACCACCCGGGCCCCGGTTCGCCGGAGATCCAGTACATGCACGACCGGCGCAGCTCGCTGGGCGGCTACGTGCCGACGCGCGTGGTGCGCGCGAAGCCGCTGCAGCTGCCGGACGACACGGCGTACGCGGCGGCGAAGAAGGGCTCGGGCCAGCAGTCGATCGCCACGACCATGGCGTTCGTGCGCATCCTGAAGGACCTGATGCGGGACAAGGAGATCGGCAGGCGGTTCGTGCTGATCGCCCCGGACGAGTACCGCACCTTCGGCATGGACGCGTTCTTCCCGAGCGCCAAGATCTACAACCCGCTGGGGCAGCAGTACGAGGCGGTCGACCGCGACCTGCTGCTCGCGTACAAGGAGTCGCCGACCGGCCAGATGCTGCACGACGGCATCTCGGAGGCGGGCTGCACGGCCTCGCTGATCGCCGCGGGTTCGGCGTACGCGACGCACGGCGAGCCGATGATCCCGGTCTACGTCTTCTACTCGATGTTCGGTTTCCAGCGCACGGGTGACCAGTTCTGGCAGATGGCCGACCAGCTGGCGCGCGGTTTCGTGCTGGGTGCGACCGCCGGCCGGACCACCCTGACGGGTGAGGGCCTGCAACACGCCGACGGTCACTCCCAGCTGCTGGCGTCGACGAACCCGGGCTGCGTGGCGTACGACCCGGCGTACGGGTACGAGATCGCGCACATCGTCCAGGACGGCCTGCGGCGGATGTACGGGCCCGAGGCCGAGGACGTCTTCTACTACCTGACCGTCTACAACGAGCCGATCCAGCACCCGGCCGAGCCGGCCGACGTGGACGTGGACGGGATCCTCAAGGGGATCCACCGGGTGGCCGCGGGCTCGGCGGGCTCCATCGGGGCGCAGATCATGGCCTCGGGCGTGGCGGTGCCGTGGGCCCTGGAGGCCCAGCGGATCCTGGCCGAGGAATGGAACGTTCGGGCGGACGTCTGGTCGGCGACCTCCTGGAACGAGCTGCGCCGCGAGGCCGTCGAGGTGGAGGAGCACAACCTGCTCCACCCGGAGGAGGAGCAGCGCGTCCCGTACGTGACGCGGAAGCTGTCGGGTGCGGAGGGGCCGTTCGTGGCGGTCTCGGACTGGATGCGGTCCGTCCCGGACCAGATCTCGCGGTGGGTGCCCGGCGCGTACACCTCACTGGGTGCGGACGGGTTCGGTTTCGCGGACACGCGCGGCGCGGCCCGGCGGTTCTTCCACATCGACGCGCAGTCGGTGGTGCTGGCGGTGCTGACCGAGCTGGCCAAGCAGGGCAAGATCGACCGTTCCGCGCTGAAGCAGGCGGTGGACCGGTACCGGCTGCTGGACGTCGCGGCGGCCGACCCGGGCGCGGCGGGCGGCGACGCATAGCGCTCCGCGGGGCGGACGGCTGACGGCGGCGGGCCGGGGTGTGCGGGAGTGCGCCCCGGCCCGCTGCCGTTGCCCCGGCCGCTGCGGCACTGCGCCGGCCCATTCCGCTTTACCTGTTCCTTACGATGCTCCGTATGAAGGAACCCTCCCGCCAGCTGCGGTGGGAGCGGCGGAGTCAGACCCCGCTGCTCGTGCTCGCCGTGGCGTTCGCCGTCGCCTACACCGTGCCGATCGTCGTACCCGACGCGAATGCGCAGGTGCACCGGGCGTGCACGGTCACCGAGTGGGTGGTGTGGGGCGCGTTCGCCGCGGATTACCTGATGCGGCTGGGTCTGTCGACGGCGAAGAAGGCGTTCGTGCGGACCCACTGGCTGGACCTGGGCGCGGTGGTGTTGCCGATGTTCCAGCCGCTGCGGCTGTTGCGGCTGGTGTCCACGCTGCTGCTGGTGGGCCGGCGGGCCCGGATGGCCCCGCAGATCCGGCTGACCACGTATGTGGCGGGGGCGGTGGTCGGGCTGCTGATGTTCGGCTCGCTCGCCGTGCTGAGCGTGGAGCGGGACGCCCCCGACGGCAACATCAAGAACCTGGGCGATGCCGTGTGGTGGAGCTTCACCACGATGACGACCGTCGGGTACGGGGACCACTCCCCCACCACCGGGCTCGGCCGGATCATCGCCGTGGGGCTGATGCTGTCGGGGATCGCGCTGCTGGGTGTGGTGACCGCCAACATCGCGGCCTGGTTCATCTCCCGTTTCGAGCGCGACGACCAGGTGGAGCGGGCTCAGACCGCGGCGATCGCCGAACTGTCGGCGGAGGTACGGGCGCTGCGCGCCGAGATCGGGCGGCTGGGCGGGGCGTCGGCGGTGGCCGCCGAAGCCCAGGCGCCCGCTCCGGGTGCGGGAACCGCCCCGGGCTCCGGGGCCGACGTACCGGCCCTGGTGCCCGGAGCGGCCCCTGCGGCGGGTGCCGCTAGCGCTCCCACACCTTGAACGCGCGGATGAGGTAGGGCGATTCGGGCAGCCAGACCCCGTCGCCCGGGTAGGTCTGGAACTCCCCGGTCTCCTGGCACTCGGCCGACTGGTAGGTGGTCACGGGCCGCCCGGTGCGGTTGATCAGCGACTGGGCGCTGGTCCCGGCCGGCAGTGCCGTGCAGCTGTTGATGTCGAGGGTGCTCAGCTCGTGGGCGTGTCGGGTGCCCTTGAACTCCGGCTTCGCCCACAGGCACAGCTGCCCGGTGGCGCAGGCGGGTGCCTTGCCCGGCGGGGCGCCTGCGGCGTGTGCGGCGGTCGCCGTGCTCGGGATGAGGGCGGCGAGGGCCAGCAGGGTCGCGGCGAGGGCGGTGGTGGACCGTGCGGGTGAACTCGTACGCATGACGGGTCAACTCCTTGTGGACCAGGGCGCCCGGACCGGTTCCGCAGCGCCTCTGACACCACGCTGACCTGCGAGGACGGCCGGGCGGAAGGGGTCAGGGGCGGGTCCACCCGGATAGGCGACGGCCCCGCCGGAACCGTCCGGCGGGGCCGTCGCGCCCACGAGGTTGACGCCGGTGCGGCTCAGACGTGGGCCGCGCCCGCCCCGGCTGCGGCGTTCTCGCCCCGCTTGGTGAAGCAGGCGACGAGCGCGGCGAGCACCGCGACGCAGCCGGCGACGGTGAAGGCGGTGCTCATGCCGGACACGAACGTGTCGTGCGCGACCTTGGTGATCGCCTCGGCGACCGGGGCCGGGGCCTCCGGCGGGACCGGGGCGATGCCGACCTGGACGCCCTTCTCGGCGAGGTCCAGCTGCTCCGGGGTGAGCGGGGGCAGCTGCGCCCGCTCCCAGTTGTCGCCGAACGAGTTGCCGACGGTGGTGGCCATGACCGCGCCGAGGACGGCGGTGCCGAGGCTGCCGCCGACCTGCATGGCGGCCTGCTGGAGCCCGCCCGCCACGCCGGAGAGCTCCAGCGGGGCGTTGCCGACGATGACCTCGGTGGCGCCGACCATGACGGGCGCGAGGCCGACACCGAGGAGGGCAAACCAGAGCGACATCTCCAGGGTGCCGGTGCCCGGGGTCAGCGCGGACATCCCGAAGCAGGCGGCGGCGGTCGCGACCATGCCGGTGACCAGCGGGATCCGCGGGCCGACGGCGGTGATGGCGGCGCCGGCCAGCGGCGAACCGATGATCATCATGCCGGTCAGCGGCAGCAGGTGCAGGCCGCTGTCGACCGGGCTCATGCCGTGCACGTTCTGCAGGTAGAAGGTGACGAAGAACAGGCCGCCCATGAAGGCGAAGGCCATCAGCACCATCAGCACCGTGCCCGCGGACAGGGGCAGCGAGCGGAACAAGCCGAGCGGGATCAGCGGCTCGGCGACCTTCGACTCCCAGACGGCGAAGAGCGTGAAGCAGACGACGGACGCGAGGAGGAACAGGATGGTCCGGGTGTCGCTCCAGCCCCACTCCGAGGCCTTGATCAGCGCCCAGATCAGCGAGAACATCGCGGCCGACAGCAGCAGGACACCGACGGCGTCGAAGGACTTCGGGGCGTTCTCGGCGCGGTGGTCGAGCAGGATGAACAGGCCGAAGGTCAGGGCGATGATGCCGACGGGCACGTTGATGAAGAAGACGGACTGCCAGCTGACGTTCTCCACGAGCAGGCCGCCCACGATGGGCCCGGCGGCGGTCGAGGCGCCGATGACCATGCCCCAGATGCCGATGGCCATGTTGAGCTTCTCGGCCGGGAAGGTGGCGCGCAGCAGGCCCAGCGCGGCGGGCATCAGCAGTGCGCCGAACAGGCCCTGCGCCACGCGGAACGCGATGACGTACTGGACGCCGGAGGAGAGGCCGATGGCGGCGGAGGCCGCGGCGAAGCCGGCGATGCCGATGAGGAAGGTCTGGCGGTGGCCGAAGCGGTCGCCGAGCTTGCCCGCGGTGATCAGCGAGACGGCCAGGGCCAGCAGGTAGCCGTTGGTGATCCACTGGACGTCGGCGAGCGAGGCGTGGAGGTGCTGCTGGATCGCGGGGTTGGCGACGGCGACGATCGTGCCGTCCAGGGTGACCATCATGACGCCGATCGCCACGGCGAAGAGGGTCAGCCAGGGGTGCCCGCGCAGCCCGGACCGGGCTGGGCCGGGACCGGATTCCTTGACGGGTAACCGGTCGCCCTGGTCTTCGATGGTGATCTGACTCGTCATGCGAACAGGCTAGTGACAGCGACTGACACTTCACAAACGGGTTAACGGGGCCATGGCTGTCAGCTCGGTCACAGGTACCCTGTCCGCTCACTCAGCGTCAGATTCGGCATGTGGAACATGCGGAAAGGACACCCCTCGGTGATGACCGACGAGGCGCCGGCGCCGGCGCCCGCGCCCGGACTGCGCGAACGCAAGAAGCGGCGCACCCGGGACGCGCTGCTGCGCGCCGCCCTCCTCCTCTTCGTCGCGCAGGGGTACGAGCACACCACCGTCGACGAGATCACCGACGCCGTCTACGTCTCCCAGCGCACCTTCTTCCGGTACTTCGCCAACAAGGAGGAGGTCGCCTTCGCCGTCCAGGACCTGGTCGAGGCGCACTTCGTCGCCGCGCTGCGCTCCCGGCCGCCCGCCGAGGGCCCGCTCGAAGCCCTGCGGGGCGCGGTGCTCGACGCCTGGGACACCCTCGACGAGGCCCTCTCCGACGTGGTCCCGGTCGATCTCTACATGCGCACCTACCAGCTGATCGAGTCGACGCCGGCACTGCTTGCGGTGCACCTGCGCCGCTCCACCGAGCTGGAGGAGCGGATCGCCCGGCTGATCGCCGAGCGCGAGGGGCTGGACGTGGACGCGGACCCGCGGCCCCGCGTGGCGGTCGCCGCGTTCTCCGGGGTGATGAGGGTCACCGGGCGGCTGTGGGGGCGGGGAGAGGACGCCAGCGTGGCCTCGATCCGACGGATGACCGAGTCCTACCTTGACCAGATCGGCCCTGCGCTGGCTGCGGACTGGCGCTGAACCCCCGTACGGAGTCGCACGGTCGACCGTGAACCCGGTCACCCCGGACCCCGTGTCCGGATCCGGTCTCCTACGCTGGTCCCAGTGAACCTGCCCGGCCTCGCCCCCTCCATCGTCGGCGCCGACCCGCGCCCTGCCGCCCTGCGCACCCTGCTCGCGCTCGCGGTGGTCTTCATCATGCTGGCGACCACCGGCTGGACCGCGGTGCACCGCCCCGACGCGGGCACCTCGCTGCGGGCCGCCGCCCTCGCCTCCTGGGCCACGGCCCGGATCGACGGCCGGCCCCTGCCGCCCGCCGACGCCCCCGTACGGACGGTGGCCCGGTTCTTCGCCGGCCTGGACGGATCCCAGCGGGCCCGGCTCGCCGAGGGGTACCCCCTGGTCGTCGGCAACCTCGACGGGGCGCCCGCAGCCTTGCGCTACCGGGCCAACCTGCGCGGCCTGGAACAGGCCGAGCGGGTGGAGGACGCCCGCAGCCGGGACGTCAGCCTGACCCCGGCCGACCGCTCGACGGCCAGCCGGCGCTCCCACCGCTTCGCCTCCCTGGCCGAGCCGGGCCGGCAGATCCTCGCGTTCGACCCGACCGGCAACGGCCGCGTCGCCGAGGTCTTCGGCGACCTCGACAAGGCCGACCGGATCTCGGTGGTCGTCCCCGGCGTCGACACCGACGTGCTCACCTTCGAGCGCAGCCAGCGCCGCCTGACCGCCCCCGTCGGCATGGCGCAGTCGCTGTACGAGGCCCAGCGCACGCAGGCCCCCGGCAGCCGGACCGCGGTCATCGCCTGGGCCGGCTACACCGCGCCCACCGGGGTCGGCATGGACGCCGCCACGGGTCGGATGGCGATGGACGGCGCGGTACGACTGGAGGCCCTGACGGCGGCGCTGCCCGGGGACGCGGGCGTGGCGCTGTTCTGCCACAGCTACGGCTCGGTGGTGTGCGGGGTCGCCGCGCACGCACTGCCCCGGCGGGTGTCGGACGTGGTGGTGGCGGGCAGCCCGGGGATGCGTGCGGATTCTGTGGCCGGCCTGCACACGTCGGCCCGGGTCTGGGCCACGCGCGATTCCGGGGACTGGATCGCGGACGTGCCGCACGTGGAGGTCGGCGGGGTCGGCCACGGTGCGGATCCGGTGTCGCCGGAGTTCGGGTCGCGGCTGCTGTCCTCGGCGGGGGCGAAGCTCCACACCGGCTATTTCGAGCCAGGCACCGGATCCCTGGACAACTTCGCCAAAATCGGAACCGGTGCGTTCGGTTCCGTTGTGTGTGCGAGCGGCGACGATGCGTGCCGCCGTGGAATTTCCGGGACAGACGGGGACTGACACGTGTAGAGCCGCGGAAAACGGTCTCCGCACCGAGGGGGACGCACGGGGGTGCGTCCCTTTACCATGTGCCGCATGGGTGACGTACTGGCCGGAAATCATGCCGTCTGGGAGTTCGACTCGGACTCGTTGGTCATCCGCTTCGCACGGGGGATGAGAACACCGAAACTCCTTCATGCCCTCGGGGCGCGGCGGATCCCCTTCGAGGCGTTGTCGGGGGTGACGGTGAACGCGACCGGGTCCGGAGGAAAACGGGACGCGGTGGTGCTGCGTGCCGTGCCGCGGGCGGGTGCGGATCCGCTGATGGAGGTCGCGGCAGGACAGCTGCGGGAGGTCTGCGACCCGTACCGGCTCGTACTGCCGGGCGACCGGGCCGGGCGGGCTGCCGAGTTCGCGGACGCCGTACGGGCCCGGCTGGGCCCCGGATCCGACGGTCCGGCGGAACGATTCCTCGTCCAGGTGCCGGAGCCGCCGCTCCAGCTGAAGGCGTACGACGCGCGCCTGGGGTTCGACGGCTCGACCGTCACCTTCCACTGGTCGCGCACGGGCGCCACGAGCGCCAAGTGGAAGGCGGGCGACCAGCGTTGTCCACTGTCCGCGCTGACCGGGGTCGAGTGGCGCACGCCGGAGGGCCCCGGCGGCCACCTGCGGCTGCTGCGCAGGGACGCCGCCGCCGATCCGCGCCCCGACCACGACCTGGCGTCCGCGGTGTTCGGCGTCGGGTACGGCTCGGTGCACGAATCGCTGCCGTTCGCGGCGGCCGTCCTCGCCGCCCTGCGCGGCCGCACCCCGGTGGCCTCGGTCCCGGCGGCCCGCACGGACGAACGCCTGCAGCACCTGAGCGAGCTGCACAGCGCGGGGCTGCTGACGGACGCCGAGTACTCGGCGCTGCGCGACCGCTTCACCGCCGAAGCCTGACCTCCCCGGCCGGACCCCGGCGCCGCCCCGGGTCGGGCCCGGCCGGGCCCTGGCCAGGCCCGGCTGACCCGGCGCGGACCGGCTGGCCCGGCGCGGACCGGCCGGCGACCGGTCGACGGTCGTTCCCGGGGTCCCGCCGCCGAACGCCGGGAGGCATTGCGGCGGCGGCGCCCGTACGGGCCCGGTCCGCTCGGCCGGCTCAGTCCTCGCGGGCCGCGGACGTCCAGGTCATGTCCGGGTAGCGGTCGCCCGCGACCTGGGCGGCGATCGGCTCCAGCAGGGCCAGCTCCGCCGGCGTCAGGGTGATCCGGGTCGCCGCGGCGTTCTCCGCGAGGCGGCCGGGCTTGCGGGTGCCCGGGATCGGGACCACCGTCAGCCCGTGCACCTGCGCCTGCTGGTGCACCCAGGCCAGCGCGATCTGCGCCGGGCTCGCCCCGTGCGCCTGCGCGATCTCCCGGACCGGCGCCAGCAGGGCCGCGTTGGCCTTGGCGTTGTCGCCGGTGAACCGGGGCTGGAAGCGGCGGAAGTCCGCCGCCGACAGATCGGCCGCCGCGTCCGAGAACGCGCCGGTCAGGAAGCCGCGCCCGAGCGGGGAGTACGGCACGAAGGCCACGCCCAGCTCCGCCGCCGCGCCCACCGCGCTGCGCTCCACGTCCCGGCTGAACAGCGACCACTCCGACTGGAGTGCCGCGATCGGGTGCACCGCGTACGCCTCGCGCAGCTCGGCGCCGGTGACCTCGCTGAGCCCCAGGTGGCGCACCTTGCCCTCCTGTACCAGCTCGGCCATCGTGCCCACCGACTCGGCGAACGGCACGGCCGGGTCGCGCCGGTGCATGTAGTAGAGGTCGATCACGTCGGTCCCGAGCCGCCGCAGGCTGTCCTCGACGGCCTGGCGGATGTACGCGCGGTCGTTGCGGATGCCCCGGTACTGCGGGTCGTCGCTGCGCGCGATGCCGAACTTGGTGGCGAGGGTGATCTCGTCGCGGCGCTCGGCCACGAACGGCGCGAGGAACTCTTCGTTGGCGCCGCGCCCGTAGGTGTCCGCCGTGTCGAAGAGGGTGACCCCGGCGGCCAGGGCCGCTTCCAGGGTGTCGCGGGCGCGGGCCTCGTCGGTCTCGCCGTAGAACTCGCTCATGCCCATGCAGCCGAGGCCCTGGACGCCCACCAGCGGGCCTCCCTTGCCGAGTTCAACCTGCTCGATGGTGGTGTTCTGCGTCATTGCTGTGTCGCCTTCCCCGCGGTCGTGCCCGTGGCATACATGTCGATCTTGAAGTCCAGTACGGCGAGTGCGTCGGTCAGTTCCGTGATCCGCGCGCGGACCTCGCGCCGCGTCTGCTCCAACAGTTCGCGGCGCTGGTCGACGGTGTGCTCGCCCTCGCGCACAAGTTCTGCGTAGCGGACCATGTCGGCCACCGACATCCCGGTGGTGCGCAGCTTGCCCACGAAGGCGAGCCAATGGAGGTCCTTGTCGCTGAACCGGCGCTGTCCCGAGTGGGAGCGGTCCACGTGCGGCATCAGGCCGATCCGTTCGTACCAGCGCAGGGTGTGCTGGGTCAGACCGGTCCGGGCCTCGACCTCGCTGATCGTGTACCGCGTCTGCGTCAGGCTCATGGCGACCACGCTAAAACCTTGGAGTGCACTCCAAGCAAGTAGGCTCGGCCGCATGGAGAGCGTGGAGACCCTACAGAGCCTGCGGACCATCGAGAACTGGCCGGTACCGACCGCCGCGGCGGCCGTCGTGCGCGCGGACGGGAGCCTGGCCGGATCCCACGGGCCCGTCGACCACCGCTTCGCGCTGGCCTCGGTGACCAAGCCGCTCGCCGCGTACGCCGCGCTCGTCGCGTACGAGGAGGGGGCGATCGAGCTGGACGAGCCGGCCGGGCCCGAAGGTTCGACGGTCCGTCACCTGCTCGCGCACACCAGCGGGCTGGCCTTCGACGAGCACCGTGCGATGGCCGCGCCCGGCACGCGCCGGCTGTACTCGAACGCCGGTTTCGAGGTGCTCGGCGACCACATCACGAAGGCCACCGGCATCCCCTTCGCCGAGTACGTGCACCAGGCGGTGTTCGAGCCGCTGGGCATGGCCTCGACGACGTTGGAGGGCTCGCCCGCCAAGGACGGCGTCTCGACCGTGTCCGACCTCGTCCGCTTCGCGGCGGAGCTCCAGGCGCCGCGGCTGCTGGACGTGCGCACGGTCGCGGAGGCCACCTCCGTCGTCCACCCGGGCCTCAAGGGCGTGCTCCCGGGGTACGGGATCCAGTCCCCCAACGACTGGGGGCTCGGCCTGGAGATCCGCGACGGCAAGGCCCCGCACTGGACGGGCGCCTCGTCCTCGCCGCGCACCTTCGGCCACTTCGGGCAGGCCGGCACCTTCCTGTGGGTGGACCCGGACGCCCGCGTCGCGTGCGTGGCGCTGGCCGACCGCGCGTTCGGCCCGTGGGCCGTGGAGGCCTGGCCGCCGTTCACCGACGCGGTCCTCGCCGAACTCGCCGGCCGCTGACCTCCGCGCCGCTCCGGCGCCCGATCCGCAGGAGCAGGCCCTAGGGCAGCTCCCAGATCAGCAGTTCTCCCGGGGACCCGGCGACGATCTCCAGGTTCCGTTCGTCGGTGATCCGTGCCGCGTCCCCGGGGCCGAGCTCTTCCCCGTCCAGGCGCAAGTCCCCGCGCACCACGTGCAGGTAGACCCGCTGCGCCGCCGGTACGGCGACCCGCTCGCCCGCGCCCGGCCTGCGTACGTGCAGGACGGCGCCGGCCGCGGGGACCTCGTACGGGGTGCCGTCGGCGAGACCCGTCACCAGCGTGTACGAGGGCTCCCCGCCGGGGGCCTGCGGCGCGAGCCACAGCTGCACGAAGCGCAGCGGCACGGCGCCGTCGTTGCGCTCGATGTGCCGGGCGCCGGATCCGGCGCCCAGGTGCTGTACGTCTCCCGGGTGGACCAGGGTGCTCTCCCCGGTGCTGCCCTTGTGCGCGAGCTCGCCCTCGACGACCCAGGTCACGATCTCGGTGTGGCTGTGCGCGTGCTCGTCGAAGCCCGCGCCCGGGGCGAGGGTCTCCTCGTTGCAGGCGATGACCGGGCCGAAGCGCAGGTTGTCCGGGTCGTAGTGCCCGCCGAAGGAGAAGGCGTGCAAGGTGGTGATCCCGGCGTCCGGATCCCCGCCCCCGTACCGGTCGGCCCCGCGGCGTACGTCAATCATGAGTGCCACCGTAGTCCCCCGGAGGACGGCCGCCACGGGACCGGACTCCGCGCCGCCGTCCCGATAAGGCAGTCTTGTCCCGTGCCCCAACCCGAACGTGAGCATTCCCCCGCGCATCCCGCTCCCGCCCATCCGCACGCCGCGACGCTGCGCCGACTGGAGAAGTCCTCCGGCCGGCTCGCCGCCAACGCGATCGCCCGCATGGACGAGGCCCTGCCGTGGTACCGGGCGATGCCCCCGGAGAACCGGTCCTGGATCGGCCTGGTCGCGCAGGCCGGCATCGCCGCGTTCACGGAGTGGTTCCGGCACCCGGAGACTCCGCAGGCGATCTCGACGGACGTCTTCGGGACGGCTCCGCGCGAGCTGACCCGGGCGATCACCCTGCGCCAGACCGTGGAGATGGTCCGTACGACGATCGAGGTCATGGAAGCCGCGATCGAGGAGGTCGCGGCGCCGGGCGACGAGTCGATCCTGCGCGAGGCGCTGCTGGTGTACGCCCGGGAGATCGCGTTCGCGACGGCCCAGGTGTACGCGCAGGCCGCCGAGGCGCGCGGGGCGTGGGACGCCCGGCTGGAGTCCCTCGTCGTGAACGCGGTGCTGTCGGGCGAGGCCGACGAGGGCGCGCTGTCGCGGGCGGCGGCGCTCGGCTGGAACTCGCCTGAGCACGTGTGCGTGGTGCTCGGCACCGCGCCGGAGGGCGACAGCGAGCTGACGGTCGAGGCGATCCGGCGCGCGGCCCGCCACCACAAGCTCCAGGTGCTGACGGGTGTGCTCGGCGACCGGCTGGTGGTGATCGCGGGCGGCAGCGACAACCCGATCCAGGTGGCGAAGTCGCTGATCGGGCCGTTCGCGGCGGGCCCCGTGGTGGCCGGTCCGGTGGTTCCCGATCTGCTGAACGCGACCAAGTCCGCTCAGGCCGCGGCGGCCGGGCTGAAGGCGTGTACGGCCTGGCAGGACGCCCCGCGGCCGGTCCTGGCGGACGATCTCCTGCCCGAGCGCGCGATCGCCTCGGATCCCTCCGCGCGGGAGCAGCTGGTGGAGGAGATCTACAGACCGCTGGAAGAGGCGGGGTCGGCGTTGCTGGAGACGCTGAGCGTGTACCTGGAGCAGGCGAGCAGCCTGGAGGGGGCGGCGCGGATGCTGTTCGTGCACCCGAACACGGTGCGCTACCGGCTGCGACGTGTGACCGACGTCACCGGCTGGTCACCCTCCGATGTTCGCTCGGCGTTCACGCTGCGAATCGCCTTGATCCTCGGGCGTCTGGCCGACGGCGATCTGCAGTCCTAGACTTTTGTCGGACATCAACAATTACCCCGACGGTTCTTGGTCCCTGTCCCCACGGGCGGCGGGGACCATCCACAAGAGAGAGTGTGAGGGTGCTCGTACTCGTCGCTCCCGGCCAAGGCGCACAGACGCCCGGCTTCCTGACTCCCTGGCTCGACCTCCCCGGTGCCGCTGACCGCGTCGCCGCCTGGTCGGACGCCATCGGGCTCGACCTTGCCCACTACGGCACGAAGGCGGACGCGGACGAGATCCGCGACACGGCGGTGGCGCAGCCGCTGCTGGTGGCCGCCGGTCTGTTGTCCGCTTCCGCGCTCGCCCCCTCCGATGGGCACGGCCGTGCGGCCTTCGGTGCCGTCGCGGGCCACAGCGTCGGTGAGATCACGGCCGCCGCGTACGCCGGTGTGCTGTCCGACGCGGACGCGCTGTCGTTCGTACGGACGCGCGGTCTGGCCATGGCCGAGGCCGCGGCCGTCACCGAGACGGGCATGGCCGCCGTGCTCGGGGGCGACCAGCAGGTCGTCGTCGCGCACCTGGAGAAGCTGGGCCTGACGCCGGCCAACATCAACGGAGCGGGCCAGATCGTGGCCGCGGGCACGATGGAGCAGATCGAGGCCCTGGTCGCCGAGAAGCCCGAGGGCTCCATGAAGGTCGTCGCCCTCAAGGTCGCGGGCGCCTTCCACACGCACCACATGGCTCCCGCGGTCGCCACGCTGGAGAAGGCCGCGCAGGCCCTCGCCCCGGCCGACCCGGAGCTGAAGTACGTCTCGAACAAGGACGGCCACGTCGTCACCACGGGCGCCGACGTCGTCGCCCGCCTGGTCGGCCAGGTCGCCAACCCGGTCCGCTGGGACCTGTGCATGGAGACGTTCGGCGAGCTGGGCGTCACCGGGATCATCGAGCTCAGCCCGGGTGGCACGCTGACGGGTCTGGCCAAGCGCGCGCTCAAGGGCGTGCCGACCGTGGCCCTGAAGACGCCGGACGATCTCGAAAAGGCCGCTGCGCTCCTCGCCGAGCACGCGGCCTGAGAGAAGGAGCCCACACAGCATGTCGAAGATCAAGCCTGCCAAGGGCTCCCCGTACGCCCGCATCCTCGGCGTCGGCGGCTACCGGCCGACCCGCGTGGTCTCCAACGAGGTCATCCTGGAGACGATCGACTCGTCCGACGAGTGGATCCGCTCCCGCTCCGGCATCGCGACCCGGCACTGGGCCTCGCCCCAGGAGACCGTCGCGGCGATGTCGGTGGAGGCCTCCGGCAAGGCGCTGGCCGATGCCGGGGTCTCGCCCGAGCAGATCGGCGCCGTGATCGTTTCGACGGTCTCGCACTTCAAGCAGACGCCCGCCGTCGCGACCGAGATCGCGCACCGGATCGGTGCGGTCAAGCCGGCCGCGTTCGACATCTCCGCGGGCTGCGCCGGCTTCGGCTACGGCCTGACGCTGGCCAAGGGCCTGGTCGTCGAGGGTTCGGCCCAGTACGTGCTCGTCATCGGCGTGGAGCGGCTGTCGGACCTGACCGACCTGGAGGACCGCGCGACGGCCTTCCTGTTCGGTGACGGCGCCGGCGCCGTGATCGTCGGCCCCTCGGACGAGCCGGCCATAGGCCCCACGGTGTGGGGTTCGGAGGGCGACAAGTCCGAGACGATCAAGCAGACCGTGCCGTGGGACGAGTTCCGCAGCACGGACAGCGCGCAGAAGTTCCCGGCCATCACGCAGGAGGGCCAGGCGGTCTTCCGCTGGGCCGTCTTCGAGATGGCCAAGGTGGCCCAGCAGGCGCTCGACGCCGCCGGAATCACTGCCGAGGACCTGGACGTCTTCATCCCGCACCAGGCGAACATGCGGATCATCGACTCGATGGTGAAGACTCTCAAGCTGCCGGAGCACGTCACGGTCGCCCGTGACGTGGAAACCACCGGCAACACGTCGGCCGCCTCGATCCCGCTCGCCATGGAGCGGCTCCTGGCGACCGGAGCGGCGAAGAGCGGCGACACCGCGCTCGTCATCGGCTTCGGGGCGGGGCTCGTCTACGCCGCAACGGTCGTTACCCTCCCCTAGGGCTCCGGATCCGTATCCAGCCCTGTTTCACCTCAGTTAGCTAGAGAAGGAGCGCCACATGGCCGCCACCCAGGAAGAGATCGTCGAAGGTCTCGCGGAGATCGTCAACGAGATTGCCGGCATCCCGGTCGAGGACGTCGAGATCGGCAAGTCCTTCACCGACGACCTGGATGTCGACTCGCTGTCCATGGTCGAGGTCGTCGTCGCCGCCGAAGAGCGCTTCGACGTGAAGATCCCGGACGAGGACGTCAAGAACCTCAAGACGGTCGGCGACGCCGCTGACTACATCCTGAAGCACCAGGCCTGAGCCTGACGAGCGTTTGTCGCCACCCGGCGGTGGCGCCGTGACAATTCAGCACCCCCTGAGACGTGGAGAAAGAATTCCTGTGAGCCCGACCAATCGCACCGTGGTCGTCACCGGTATCGGCGCAACCACTCCGCTGGGTGGCGACAGCGCTTCGACCTGGGAAGGTCTGCTCGCCGGTCGTTCCGGCGTCAAGCCCCTTGAGGGCGAGCGCTTCGCCGAACTCCCGGTCCGTATCGCCGCCCCGGCCGCCGTGGACCCCAGTGAGGTCCTGCCGCGCCCGCTGGCCCGCAAGCTGGACCGCTCGGCCCAGTTCGCCGTCATCGCAGCCCGTGAGGCCTGGGCCGATGCCGGCTACACCGCCCCGGCGGGCGAGGACGCGTCCATCGCGCCCGAGCGCCTGGGCACCGTGATCGCCTCCGGCATCGGCGGCGTCACCACCCTGCTCGACCAGTACGACGTACTGAAGGAAAAGGGTGTGCGTCGGGTCTCCCCGCACACCGTCCCCATGCTCATGCCGAACGGCCCGTCGGCCAACGTCGGCCTGGAGGTGAACGCCCAGGCGGGCGTGCACACCCCGGTCAGCGCCTGCGCGTCCGGCGCCGAGGCCATCGGCTACGCCGTCGAGATGATCCGTACCGGCCGCGCCGACGTGGTCGTCGCGGGCGGCACCGAGGCGGCGATCCACCCGCTGCCGATCGCCGCGTTCGCCAACATGATGGCGATGTCCAAGAACAACGAGAACCCCGAGCAGGCTTCCCGCCCGTACGACAAGGCCCGCGACGGCTTCGTCCTCGGCGAGGGCGCGGGCGTCGTCATCCTGGAGTCCGCCGAGCACGCCGCCGCGCGCGGCGCCCGGGTGTACTGCGAGGTGCTGGGCCAGGGCCTGTCCGCGGACAGCCACCACATCGCGCAGCCGGAGCCGACGGGCCGCGGTGTCGCAGCCGCGGTGCAGAACCTGCTGGACAACACGGGTCTCGACCCGGCCGAGCTGGTCCACCTGAACGCGCACGCCACGTCGACCCCGCAGGGTGACACGGCCGAGCTGAAGGCCCTGCGCAAGGTGCTGGGCGACGACCTCGACCACATCGCGATCTCCGCGACCAAGTCGATGACCGGTCACCTGCTGGGCGGCGCCGGCGGTATCGAGACCGTCGCGACCGTGCTCGCGCTGTACCACCGGATCGCCCCGGCGACCATCAACGTCGACGAGCTCGACGATGACATCGACGCGGACATCGTCGTCGGCGAGCCGCGCAAGCTGCCGGCCGACGGCCCGGTCTCCGCGATCAACAACTCGTTCGGTTTCGGCGGCCACAACGTCACCCTGGCGTTCCGCACGGTCTGACGCCCCGAGCCGCACGCAGAAGGCCCACCCGGGAGACCGGGTGGGCCTTCTGCGTGCCCGGGGTTCAGACGACCTGGTGGAGCCAGCGCACCGGGGCGCCCTCTCCCGCGTAGCGGAAGGGTTCCAGCTCGTCGTCCCAGGGCTTGCCGAGCAGTTTGGCGATCTCCGCCTCCAGGTCGGTCTCGCCGCGGGCGGACCGGGCCAGGGCGGCGCGCAGCCGGTCCTCGGGGATCAGGATGTCGCCGTGCATGCCGGTGACGGCGTGGAAGATGCCGAGCTCCGGGGTGGAGCTGTAGCGCTCGCCTTCGGCGGTGGGGCAGGGTTCGGCGGTCACCTCGAAGCGCAGCAGGTGCCAGCCGCGCAGCGCGGAGGCGAGCTTCGACGCGGTGCCGGCTTCGGCCTGCCAGGAGAACTCTGCTCTCCATGTGCCGGGTGAGGCGGGCTGCCTGATCCAGTCGAGGTTCACCCGCACCCCGAGCACGCCCGCAACTGCCCATTCCACGTGCGGGCAGAGCGCGCGCGGTGCGGAATGCACGTACAGAACTCCACGTGTCGTCACCGGGACCTCCAGTGTGGGACGAGGTCGGGAATAAACTCCAGAAAAAGGACAGAATGTGACGTGATGTAATGTAACGGAAATTATTTGACATTGCGCAACGGGACCTGCGGCCGAAACGCCACGGGAAAAAGCTACCGTGCGCCAGGGGTCATGGTGTGACGTACGGTCGGTCCGAGGCCGCCAAACACCGAGCTTTCACTCAGCAGGACGCCCCCGGAGTACGCGGGGCGACGAGGAGGGAACCACCCGATGCGCACCACCGCCCCGCGACGCCGCGCACGCCGGACACTCGCCGGAGCGGGCGCGGCGATGGTCGTCCTGACCGGTGCGCTGACCGGGTGTCAGTCGGGCGGGTCGGCCACGGAGGGCGAGCGGGGGGCCCAGGCCGGGCCGCGCTGGAACACCGCCCCCACGTCGATCGCCGCCGTCGGCGATTCCATCACGCGGGGCTTCGACGCCTGTTCGGTGCTGGCGGACTGCCCGGAGGTCTCCTGGGCCACCGGGAACGACCCCGCCGTGCACTCCCTCGCCGCCCGGCTGCTCGGGGACGCCGGGGTGCCGGAGCGCAGCTGGAACCTCGCGGTGACGGGCTCTCGGATGGCGGACCTGGCGGGGCAGCTTGCCTCGGCTGCGGAACACAAGCCCGACCTGGTCACGGTGATGGTGGGCTCGAACGACGCCTGCCGCCCGCTGGCCTCGTCGATGACTCCGGTGGCGGATTTCCGGGCGGGGTTCGAGAAGGCCCTCGCCGGTCTGCGGGCGGCCTCTCCCGCGTCCCAGGTGTACGTCTCCAGCGTGCCGGACCTGCAGCGCCTGTGGGAGCAGGGCAAGGACAGCCCGATGGTGCGGCAGATCTGGAAACTGGGGATCTGTCAGTCGATGCTGGCGGACCCGCTGTCGGCGGCGACGGGGGCGACGTCCCGGCGCGAGCAGGTGCGGGCGCGGGTGGTCGAGTACAACGAGGTGCTGCGCGAGGTCTGCGCGAAGGACCAGCTGTGCCGCTACGACGGCGGTGCGGTGTTCCAGTACCCGTTCGCCGCCGACCAGTTGAGCCACTGGGACTGGTTCCACCCGGGCAAGGACGGGCAGGCCCGGCTCGCAGAGCTGGCGCACCGTCAGGTGACGGCGGCCGAGCCGCCGCGCTGACGCGCCACGCGTCGCCGACGGCGCCGGAGGGACCGGGGGCGGGTGTCAGGGCCCGCCCCCGGTCCGGTTCATGGGTGATTTCCGGCCAGTCCGGATCTTCTAGATCTCCAGGGTCGCCGTCAGCCGCGTGTCGCCGTGGGCGTGGCTCGCGCGGACCTCGTAGGCGCCGCCGATGCGCTGCCAGCGGCCGGCCGGCTCGTCCCAGATCTCGAAGGCCCGGGCGGGCAGGGCGATCTCGGCCTCGACGCTCTCCCCGGGGCCGGCCTCGACCCCGGCGAAGGCGGCCAGCCAGCTCGCGGGGCGCTCCACGGTCGCGCTCTGCGCGCCGTCGGACGCGGTGTCCACGGGGGCGAGGTAGAGCTGGACCACCTCGCGGCCGGGCCGGGTGCCGGTGTTGGTGATGCGGACCCGGGCGGTGGTGCCGGTGACCTCAAGGGACTCGTACGCCCAGTCGGTGTAGCCGAGGCCGTATCCGAACGGGTAGGCGGGGGCGATCCCGTGGGCCTCGTACGCCCGGTAGCCGATGAGGAGCCCCTCGCGGTACTCCAGCCGGCCGCCGTCCGGGACGACCTCGGTGACGGGCGCGTCGGCGAACCGCGCGGGCCAGGTGGTGGGCAGCCGCCCGCCCGGCTCCGCGTCCCCGAGCAGTACGTCGGCCAGCGCGGCCCCGCCCTCCTGCCCGGGGAACCAGGCCAGGAGCACGGCGGCCACCTCCTCCCGCCACGGCAGCTCCACCGGGGAACCGGCGTTGACGACGACCACGGTGTTCGGGTTGACGGCGGCGACGGCGCGCACCAGGTCGTCCTGGCGGCCCGGCAGGGCGAGGTCCTGCCGGTCGAAGCCCTCCGATTCCACGCGCTCGGTGGTGGCGACGACCACGACCGCGGTGTCGGCGGCGCGCGCGGCGGCCACGGCCTCGGCGATCAGCTCGTCGGCGTCGCGCTGCGGGCCGAGGTGGAGCAGCGAGAACATGATCGCCTTGAGCGGCAGGGTGGTCGTGTCGGGGACCTGGAAGGTCAGCGAGACGTCGACTGCCTCCCCCTCGGCGAGGTCGACGCGGCCGCGTTCACTGGGGGCGCCGAAGAAGGCCTCGAAGGGGTCGGCCTCGTCGCCCATCGGCTGGACGCCGTCCCAGAGGGTCTCGCCGCCGACGGCGAGGGCGAACGCGCCGAGCCCGCGGGTGCCGAAGGCGTGCGCGCCGCTCTCGCGCGGCACGAAGGTCCCGGTGACCTCGATGCTGGCCATGGTCTCGTACGAGGCACCCGCGGGCAGGTCGTCGCCGATCCACTGGACCTGGCCGGTCGGCAGGCTGCCCTCGCCGAGGACGGCGCCGGAGGCGTCGCGGCAGATCGCGCGGAGCTCGAAGCCCTTGTCGGCGGGGGTGAGCTCCTCGCTGGGGTCGGCGCCGACGGCGAAGGTCAGCGATCCGGCGGGCAGGGCCGCGGTCAGCCCGTCCAGCGGGGAAACGATCCGTTCGGGGAAGACGGTGGCCGAACCGCCGCCCAGGACGCGGGCGTCGCGGGCGGCGGCCCCCAGCAGGGCGACGGTGCGGCCGGGTGCGGCGTCCAGCGGCAGGGCGCGCCGCTCGCCGGCCACGGGCTCGTTGCGGACGAGGACGGAGCCGCGGGCGGCGATCTCGCGGGCCAGCGCCTGACCGTCGATCTCGGCCGGGGGCCCGGTGACGGCTGCGGGGGCGCCCTCCAGGATCCCGACACGGGCGGCGAGGCGCAGTACGTTGCGCACGGCCTCGTCCACGGCGGACTCGGGGACCTCGCCGGCCCGGACGGCCTCCGCGAGGGGAGGGCCGTAGACGGTCTGCGGTCCGGGCATGGCGACGTCGAGGCCGCCGAGGATGTCGCCGGTGGTGGAGCGGGCGGCCATCCAGTCGGAGACGTTGCACCCGTCGAAGCCCCATTGGCCCCGCAGGACGTCGTTCACGAGGTACTGGTGCTCGGTCATCGTCGTGCCGTTGACGCGGTTGTACGCCGTCATGATGCCCCAGGGGTGGGCATTGGCGACGATGGCCTCGAAGGGCGCCAAGTACAGCTCGCGCAGCGGGCGCGGGGCGATGACGCTGTCGACGGTGAACCGCTCGGTCTCGGCGTCGTTGCCGACGAAGTGCTTGACGGTGGTGCCGACGCCGCCGTCCTGGACGCCCTTCACGTAGCCGGTACCGATGGCGCCGGTCAGGTACGGGTCCTCGGAGTAGCACTCGAAGTGCCGGCCGCCGAGCGGGGAGCGGTGCAGGTTGACGGTGGGGGCGAGGAGGACGTGGACGCCCTTGCGGCGGGCCTCCTGGGCGAGGAGCCGGCCGGCGCGGCGGGCGAGCGCGGGATCCCAGGCGGCGGCGAGCGCGGTCGGGGAGGGCAGTGCGATGGACGGGTCGTCGGCGGTCCAGCGCACGCCGCGGACCCCGATGGGGCCGTCGGACATGACCAGGGACTCCAGCCCGATCTCGGGAACGGCGGGCAGGGACCACATGTCCTGGCCGGCCAGCAGGCGGGCCTTGGTGTCGAGGTCCAGTTTGCCGAGCGCCGCCTCTACGGCGTCGTGGCGGGCCTGATCGGCATCGGTCACGGCCGTGCCTCCTCATCGTGTGCGTGCGGTGGGGTGTGGTGCGGGCGCCGCGGGGGTGTCCCCCATCGTGGACCTGATACCTGTAGAACGGTAGGGTTCGTAATGTTTTCGTGATGTTCCGATAGCGTACGTACGGCTCCGCCGCCGAGGCGGGGCGCGGCGTGGACGGAAGGGGAGCCGGGGCGATGGCCAGGGCGAGGAGCGAGGAGCGGCGCGGCGACATCGTCCGCGCGGCGGTCGAGGTGATCGCGGAGCGCGGCTACCGCGGCGCGTCCCTGGGCGCGGTGGCCGAGCGCGTCGGCCTGACCCAGCAGGGGCTGCTGCACTACTTCCCGACCAAGGAGGCGCTGCTGGTCGCGGTGCTGGAGGAGCGCGACCGCTGGGACACCGGCGGCGGCTCGCGCGCCTCGGCCGGCACCTGGCGCCTGGAGCTGCTGGCCTCGCTGGTGGAGTACAACGCGATGCGTCCCGGCATCGTGCAGACCTTCTCGGCGCTGCTGGGCGAGAGCGTCACCGACGGGCATCCGGCGCGGGAGTTCTTCACCGAGCGGTACGCCCAGGTGCGCGCCGAGATGGCGGCGGTGCTCCGCGCCGAGTTCGGCGACCGACTCCCCTCGGGCCTCACCCCGGAGCAGGCGGCGCCCCTGCTGACCGCGGTCATGGACGGCCTCCAGTACCAGTGGCTGCTCGCCCCGGAGTCGGTGGACATGCCGGCGGCGTTCCGCTCCTTCCTGGCCCTGCTGCGCGGGCCCGAAGCGTCCTAGGGCCGGCCCAACAGCGGGTCGTGGACGGCGCAGCGCGGGCGCCGGGACGGGGCGGGGACCCGGTAGTAGACCCGGTCGCGCAGGCGTCCCGTCCAGGGCTCCCGCTCCGAGCGCCGCTTGACCAGGAGATGGCGGCTGCTGCCCGCCTCCAGGTGGGTGCGGTACGCGGCGAGCAGCGGGTCCGAGGCGCCGAGGAAATCCCGGATCTGTTCCTCCACCAGGCAGAACGGGCAGTGCGCTCCGGGCGGCAGGTGGAACTGGCGGCCCTCGGGATGGTCGTCGTCGGCGAAGGCGGTCAGCGCCGTCGCACCGCTGAACATCACGCACACGCCCAGGACCTGGGGCCCCGCGGCGCCCGCCGCCTGCCGGATCAGCCCCTGGAACTCCTCGGCGTCGACCCGCCGGATACGGGCCGCCAGGCTCCGCATCGCCGCCAGCAGGCTGTGCACCGCGGCCACCAGGGACACCAACGCGACCGCGACCACGGCCCAGGGCGGCGCGGTGGACGCGAGCAGGCACAGCACGCCCGCGTTCAGGGCGGCCATGAGGAGCACCGCCACCCGCAGGCCGGCGCCGCTGGTGCGGACCATGCGGTACGACACGACCAGGAAGGCACCGGCGAGGACCGGTCGGATCCAGTCGGGCATCAGCCGGCCCTCCGTCAACTCCGGCGAACACACGGGCCGTTACAGCATCGCCCGGCCGCACCGCCACGTCGAGCCCCTCGTCGGTGCCTGCCTCGAACCCTGCCTCGAACCCTGCCTCGAAGCCTGCTTCGGGACGCACGGCGGGCCGCACGTCTGCCCGCCCGTCGGGAGCTGCGGCCGCGCTGGCATGCTGAGTTCGTGAAGATCGCAGCAGCGCAACTCAACTGCGTCCCGGCCGACGTCCCCGCCAACACGCGGCGCAGCGTCGCACTCGCCGTACGGGCCCGGGCGCAGGGCGCCGAGCTCGCAGTGTTCCCCGAGTTCACGCTCACCGGCTACGAGTTGGAGGCCCTGGCCGCCGACCCCGGACTGTGGATGGCGGACGCCGACGACCCCCGGCTGGATCCGCTGCGGTCCGCCGGCCTCGCCGTCGCCGTCAATGTCGCGCTGCGCACGACCGGCCCGCTGCCCGCCATCGCGACACTGGTGTACGGGGCGGACGGCGCGCACCTGACGACGTACACGAAGCAGCACCTGTACCGGCACGAGCAGGGCGCCTTCGTAGCCGGCGAGGGCCCGGGCCGCTTCACGCTCGGCGGGATCCGCTTCTCGCTCGGCATCTGCTACGACAACCACTTCCCGCAGCTCGCCGCCCGCGCGGCGGCGGACGGCTGCCGGGTCCACCTCGCGAGCTCCCTGTACGGGACGGGCGACGGGATCCGGGAGCGGGCGAGCGTCCACACCGGGATCGCCGAGGAGCACGGCCTGTACGTCGCCCTCGCCAACCACGTCGGCCCGTCGGGCCCGTGGACCGGCTGCGGCCGCGCCGCGCTCTGGGCCCCGGGCGGCGCGCTGCTCGCCGAGGCCGACGACCGTACGGCCTCCGTGGTGACGGCGGACGTCGGCCCCTGACGGCCGCCGGCGCGCCGGCGCGGCGGGACACCGGCGCGGCGGGACACCGGCGCGGCGGGACACCGGCGCGGCGGGACACCGGGCGGCCCCTCGGGACGTGGACCGCCGTCAGCCGACCGCCGGGACCTTCGAGTGCCGTCCGGTGCGCGTGCTGTCGTCCCGCTGCACGGGACCCTCCGCCGGAGCGGCCCCGCGGTCCCGCACCAGCGCCGGCAGAACCAGCGCGAACGCGGCCGCCGTGTACACGCCGGTCCACAGCACCCAGCCGCCGGGCGGCACCCAGTGCGCCGAGAACGGCACCCACGGGCCGTTGACACCGACCGCGAAGCGCCGCAGGGCCCAGAAGAACGCCGCCGCATTGGCCAGCGCGAGCCCGGCCGCGCCGAAGCCGACCAGCCTGCGCCACGGGAACCCCTGCTCGGGTGCCCTGCTCGCGCAGATCAGCACCGCCATCAGCGGCAGGCCCACGGCGAACGGCAGCAGGTAGCGGCCCTGCCAGACCATGCCGAGCTGCTCCGCCTGGGAGGCTTGCGCGACGACCGGCACCACGACGATCGCCACCAGCATGCCGATCAGCGCCACCGCTTCGCGCGCCCGCCCGTACGCCAGCCCCAGCGCGGTGAGGACCGCGATCACGCCGAGCCAGACCAGCCAGGTGAACGCGGGCGCCGGGGTGTCCAGCCAGCCGAAGTAGCCGAGCATCTGGTGGACGTACGTCTCGGTGTTGCCGAAGGTCTGCCGGGCGGCTTCCTTGGCGGTGAGCGTCTTGGGCGTGTTGATCACCGAGTTGTCGGGGTGCGCACGGGCCCAGAGCAGCGCACCGGCCGTGGCCGCGCCGAGCAGGGCCGTCCAGACCCACAGGGCCTTGCGGCGCAGCACCGAGCGCACCACGCCGCGGTGTGCCAGGAGCAGGCCGAAGAAGACCGCGCCGGAGAACCAGATCAGCCCGAGCGGGCGGATGTTGATCAGCACCAGCCCGCCGATGCCGACCCGGGCCAGGCGCCGGTTCAGCAGCCTCGGATCGGGCGACATCAGGATCGACAGCAGGGCCGTCCAGACGAGGATGCCGGCGGCGATCTCGCCGCCGCTGGGGTTGACCATGCCGGCCATGTAGAGGGCCATCGGCGTGGCCGCGGTGAACACGCCGAGCAGGGCGAGCGAGCGCCCGCGCCGCCATTCGGCGGCCGTGACCACGGCACCGGCCAGCAGGGCCGAGCAGAGCGCGGCCGACATCAACCGCATCAGGTACAGCCCGTTGGGGCCCTTGACCAGCAGGCTCGGCCAGCCCGTGGCGAGGTAGTAGGCCGGGTGGTAGCGGCCGGCGGCGGTGGTGACCTGGACGATCTTCTCGGAGTGCCCGATCCGGGGCGCGCAGGAAGCGGGTTTGTCCTCGTGCCAGGCGTAGCACTCGTGCTGCTTGGGCAGCGGCCCGTACCACTCGGGCAGCTGTACGCCGGTCTCGGCGAACTTGCCCTCGATGCCCGCCACCATGTGCGGGACCATCACCTCGGGGCCGCCGATCTGGCCCCGGGCGACGGCGGCCGCGCGGATGAAGTGGGCGTGCTCGTCAGGGGAGCCGCCGAGCGGGGTGGCGGCCGACCAGGAGGCCGCGAGCGTGAAGAACAGCGCGAAGGCGATGGCCCAGAGCCGCTTCGGGGTCCGGGCCGACCAGTCGGCCAGGCGCGTCAGTGCGGAGATCATCGCTTCCCTCTGATCATCGGATGTAGCTCAGCCAGCTCTGGTCGCCGTCCTTGGAGCACTCGTGCTTGGGCGCGAACTTCGGGCACTTCCCGTCCTGCTTCCGGATGGTGTGCGAGACCCACGGCAGGATCCGGTAGGTGCCGTCCTGGGCCGGCATGTAGCGGTCGGACATCGAGGAGGAGACCGTGCCGAGCAGCAGCAGGAGGGCGCAGAGGGTGCCGATCACCGCTCCCTCGCGGCCGGGGAAGCCGACGGCGCTGCGAACCGGGGAGGTGCTGCCCGGAACGGGTGCGCCCGCACCGGTCGCGGTGCGGCGCTCGGCCAGCTTCAGCGAGACCAGGTGGGCCACCAGTGCGCACAGGATCAGACCGCAGTAGAGCAGCTGGTTGTTGGTGCGCGTGTACAGCTGGACGGTCTGCGTCTCGTACATGTGGGAGGCGATGTACATGCGCATCACCCACGCGCTGATGAACATCGCGGCGATGGTGACGACGAGCGGCTTGCGCAGGCCGAGCCAGATCGCGGCGCCCAGGCAGACGAAGGTCACCAGGGCGAACAGCCCCACCCCGCCGAACTCGCCCGGCGGCGGCCAGTCGCCGACCTTGCCCGGCATGTCGGTGCGCCACATCAGGTAGTAGGCCGGGTCGGTGAAGTTGTCGAAGCGGAAGTTGTAGTCCTTGGTGGTCTGCCCTTCCTTCAGCATGACCATCAGGTAGCGCCCGGCGACCACGAGGAAAGCCGCCAGGGCTGCGCCCATGAACGCCGCGCCCTTGACCCGGCCCGTCCGCCACGGGAAGTACAGCAGGGCGGCGAACAGCACGCCGGCCGCGCTCCACAGGAACCAGCCCGAGTAGGTGAGGAACAGCACGCCCAGCAGCGCGCCGAACCCGGCGCCCTTGAGCAAGAGGGGCCGCCAGCCCTCGGTGCCGCTGCGGCGCAGCGCCACGACCATCGCGACCAGGACCGGGATGAGCAGCGCGAGCACCGTCTGGCTGTACGGCTTGTACGCGTCGATCAGCGCGAAGGCGGGCACGACGCCGAAGGCGAGCGCCCGGAGCGGGCTCAGCAGCATCCGCCAGGCCAGGTAGACGAGCGGGCCGAAGGCGGCGGCGCCGAGGATCTGCAGGTCCTTGAAGGCGTACGCGGTGTTGCCGCCACGGAACCACTCGGCGTAGTAGCCCAGGGTGTAGAGCGGCATCGGCGGGTAGACCGGCGAGCCCGAGGGCTGTCCGTTGGCGACGGCGTGGGCCCATTCGACGATCCGGCCGCTGTCGCCGTTGAGGCCGAACATCGGCCAGGGCGTGCCCAGCAGCGCGACGACCGCGCCCGCCGCGACGAAACCGCTGGCCAGGCCCGCGACGGCCGCGGCGGCTATGCGGGTCGCGAGGTCGAAGTGGCGGCCACCGCGCAGCCGCATCGCCAGCAGTACGGCGGCGACGAACAGCAGCCCGATCAGCGCGAACCGCAGCTGGATCGCGGCCAGGCCGCTGACCTGCGCGATCCGGTTCAGGGGGTTGAGCTTGAACCCGCGCGCCAGCAGCGGGAGGGCCAGGGCCGCGGCGAACGCCACGGCGGCTTCCAGCAGCAGGAGCCCAGCGCGGGAGCGCAGCGCGCGGCGCGGGGCCGGGCCCGCGGATTCCGGGGCGCCGGGTGCGTGCGCGGCCGGTCCGCTCGGGGGAACAGGGCGCACGGCCGCCGACCCCTCGGTACTGACTGTCACTGACGGTGTCCCTACTGCTGGTCGGTGCGCGGCGCGACGGCCGGTCGGCGTTCTCGGTGAGCCACTGCCCGGCTCCGGGCCCGCAGGTCCGGTGCGCCGAAGCCGTGACGGCTCCGGACCCGTGCGGCGGGCGGCGGGCGGCGGGCCGGGGGACGGTGTGGGACGGCCCCGGCTCTTGCCGCCACGCATACTATCGGGCCGCCTGTGACGGGTGCGGGTTCCGCGACGGCGGCCGTCGCCACAGGGAGAAGGCGCAGGTCAGTCGAGGACGCCGAGTCCGGCGAGGAGGAAGAGGAGCACCCAGCCGCCCAACGACAACCAGCCGAGCACCAGGCCGATCGTCGCGGGAGCCGTCCCCTCGTCCCCGCGGGCGCGGATCTGTGCCTTGGCGACGTGCCCGGTGATCACGGCGCCCAGGCCCGCGAGGCCGAGCGTCGGCAGGCTCAGTACGCCGAGCGCGAGCGAGGCGATCGCCATCCCGTTGACCGGACGGTGCGGTACGGGCATGGGCATCGGCATCGGAACCGGCGGCCCGTAAGCGGCCGGCAGCCCGGGCACCGCGGCACCGAACGGAGCCGCCACGGGCCCCGCCGGCAAGTCCGCGACCAGCTGCGCGAGCTGGCCGTACGTCTGCGCCTGGTACACGGCGTCGAAGCGCTGCCCGTACTCCTCACGGGAGAGTCGGCCCTCCGCGTAGGCGGCCTTGAGCACGTCCACCGTCCGGTCGCGGTCCGTGTGCGAGGCGCGCATCGCGGACTGCGCGGTGTGCGCGGGCTGCCACGGCTGCCCGTACGGCTGCTGCTGCGGGCGGACCGGGTACGGCTGCCCCCACGGCTGTTCGGCCATCCGGCCACCTCCGAAACCCCTGCGCGCGGTGCGCGCCTCCAGGATGGAGGACGAAAGGGCAGCCGCGGTAGTTGCGGGCCTCCCGGGCCGGTACCTGCGACGAGGGCGACGCGTGTGATGAGGTGGCGGGCATGACCGACTCGATGACGATCACGGTTCCGGCCCACCTCAGCGGATATCCCGGAGTGGCGTTCGGCGGCTACGTGGCCGGGGTGCTGGCCGCGCGGGCGGCCGCGAAGACCGTACGGGTGGACTTCCGCCGGCCGGTGCCCACGCAGGCCCCGGTCCGGCTCGCCCCGACGGCCGGCGGCGGCGCGGAGCTGTTGGACGGTGAGCTGCTGCTGGCGGCGGCGAGCCCGGCCGAGCCGGCCGTGGAGGCCCCCGGGGCCCCGTCCTGGGAGCAGGCGTCGGCGGCGGCCGAGGCCTACCGGACGGCTCCGCCGGACGGAATGGTCGACTGCTTCGGCTGCGGCCTGCACCGCACGCCCGACACCGGACTGCGGCTGCACTGCGGCCGCGTGCCGGGGAGCGCGGTGGTCGCCGCCGCCTGGACCCCCGGCGCCGCACTCGGCGACGCGGACGGGCTGCTGCCGCCCGAGCTGGTGTGGGGCGCGCTGGACTGCCCGGGCAACGCGGCCGGCCGACTGCTCGACGACCGGCGGGCCGGTGCGGTCACCGCCGCCCTGACCGCGCGGCTACTGCGGCCGGTGCCGGTCGGCGAGGGCCTCGTCTCGTACGCCTGGCTGCTGGGCAGCGAGGGCCGCAAGTACCGCGTGGGCACGGCCCTGGCCACCGCCGGTGGCGACCTGTGCGCGGTCGCCGAAGCCCTCTGGGTGGAGCCCCGCTCCCAGGCTTAGGCTCCGGGCCGCGGGGAGGTCAGCGGTACGGGTTCGACGCGGGCCCGTGGTTTCCGGCCTCGCCGCCGCCCGGGTACTGCGGGGGCTGGTACTGCGGGGCCTGGTACTGCGGGGGCTGCTGCGCGTACGGGTTGTGCTGGGGCGCCGGGTACTGCTGGGGCGCCGGGTACTGGGGCTGGGCCGGGTACTGCGGCGCCGCGTACGGGGCCTGCTGCTGCGGGAGCGGGTGGGAAGGACGGCCTGGGTCCTCGGCCCCGTCTGCGGCGGTTCGTTCTTCGTCCTCGCCGCGCAGCTCCCGGACCATGAGCGTGGCTCCGGCCACCGCACCCGGCATCAGGAACACCGCGACCAGCGGCACCAGGAACGCCAGCACCAGCGGTACGCCGAAGCCGAGCGCCATCGAGCGGCGGCCGCGCAGCAGGGCGAGGCGGTCCTTCAGCTCCACCTCGCGGCGCTGGAGCGCCACGGCGGTGAGCTCTTCGGTGAGGAAGAACCCGGACACGCAGAACCCGACCACCGGGATCACGGTCTGTCCGACCACGGGGATGAAGCCCAGTGCGAAGAGCGCGATCCCGTACAGCAGCACCCGGACGAGCACCTTGATGCTGTCCCGGGCCGAGATCCACAGCTCCCGGGCCAGCGGCAGCCCGGATTCGGGGGCGTCGCCGCCGACGCTGCGGTCGACCTGCTCCGAGAGGGACTCGTAGAACGGCTGGCCGATGAGCAGGGTCACCGCCGTGAAGGTGATCACCGCGATGAAGAGGCCGAGGCAGAAGACCAGGGCGGTCAGGAAGCCCCGGAAGAGGCCGAGCCAGGGAGAGCCCCAGTCGTCGGCGAAGGGCGTCGCCCATGCCGTCAGGTCGTCGGCGCCGTAGCCGAGCCCGACGAGTGCACCGGCGTACAGCACCAGTGCGAGCAGCCCGGGCAGCAGGCCGAAGCCCAGCCACCGGCCGTTACGGAACACCCATCTCTGTCCGGCCAGCAAATGGCCGAATCCCCCCGCAAGATCACGCATGGGCACAGCTTACGGCGAAGGCCGCACCCCGGGATCGGGGTGCGGCCTCCGGTGAGCGCGAGCCGGATCAGACGGCGAGCTCGACCGTGATGTTGCCGCGGGTCGCCTTGGAGTACGGGCAGACCTGGTGGGCCTTCTCGATCAGGTCCTTGGCGGTGGCGGGGTCCACGTTCGGGATCACGGCGGAGATCTTGACGATGATGCCGAAGCCCTCGTCGTTCTTGCCGATGCCGACCTCGGCGGTGACGGTCGAACCGGAGATGTCCGCGTTCTCGTTGCGGGCGACGACACCGAGGGCGCCCTGGAAGCAGGCGCTGTAACCGGCGGCGAACAGCTGCTCCGGGTTGGTGCCGGCGCCGCTGCCGCCCATCGCCTTCGGCGGGTTCACGACGACGTCGAGCTGGCCGTCGTTGGTGGCCACACGGCCGTCACGGCCGTTCTCGGCGGTGGCGACAGCGGTGTAGACGACATCGGACTGCTGGATGGACATGTAAAGAGATCCTCCTGGTAATCGCCGTGACTCGCGCCCACGATCACGACGGTGTGCAGTGAGCCTAACCGGTGAAGGAAACGATCATCTTTCCGGTGTTCTCACCGCGCAGCATGCCGAGGAAGGCGGCGGGCGCGTTCTCCACGCCCTCGACGACGGTCTCGTCGACCACGAGCTCACCGGAGCGCAGCCAGCCGGCGACGTCCTGGACGAACTGCGACTGGAGCCCGGCGTGGTCGCCGACCATGACGCCCTGCAGGCGCAGCCGCTTGCCGATGACCAGGGCCAGGTTGCGCGGGCCGGGGGTCGGCTCGGTGTCGTTGTACTGGGCGATCGCCCCGCACAGGGTGGCGCGGCCGTGCACGTTCAGGGAGGAGATCGCGGCCTCCAGGTGATCGCCGCCGACGTTGTCGAAGTAGACCTCGATGCCCTCGGGGGCGGCTTCCTTCAGCTGCTCGCCGACGGGGCCGTTCTTGTAGTTGAAGGCGGCGTCGAAGCCGTACTTCTCCGTGAGGAGCGTCACCTTCTCGTCCGAGCCGGCGGAGCCGATCACGCGGGAGGCGCCCTTGATCTTCGCGAACTGGCCGACGAGGCTGCCGACCGCGCCGGCCGCGCCGGAGACGAAGACGGAGTCGCCCTCCTTGAAGGAGGCCACCTCGAAGAGGCCTGCGTAGGCGGTCAGGCCCGGCATGCCCAGCACACCGAGGTAGGAGGAGAGCGGCGCGAGCGAGGCGTCGACCTTGGTGGCGTGCTTGGCGTCGAGGTCGGCGTACTCGCGCCAGCCCAGGCCGTGCAGTACGTGGTCGCCCACCTCGAAGCCTTCTGCGGCGGAGGCCACGACCTCGCCGACCGCGCCGCCGTCCATCGGCTTGTCCAGCTGGAAGGGCGGGATGTAGGACTTCACGTCGTTCATCCGGCCGCGCATGTAGGGGTCCACGGACATGTGCAGGTTGCGCACCAGGATCCGGCCCGGGGCCGGGGCCGCGACCTCGACCTCGCGCAGGGCGAAGTCCTCGGCCACGGGCCAGCCCTGCGGACGGCGGACGAGGTGCCACTCGCGGCTGACGGCGGGGATCTGAGACATGGGTGCTCCCGAATCGAGGTGTCGGCACCTGGGCGCCGAGGAATACTTCAGTAACTGAAACAACCATGCGCCTGGATATTTCATGTTGTCAAGTAAATGGGTACTCTGGATCCATGCCCAGTCGTCGCGCAGATCCCCTGACCCTTGAGGTTGTCGAGCTCATCGGCTCCGTCGTGGCCCGCTACCACGAGGAGTACGAGCACGCGGCAGCCAGCCACCAGCTCACCGGCGCCCAGGCCCGGGTGCTGAACCTGCTCTCCCTGGAGCCGATGCCGATGCGCCGGATCGCGCAGCAGCTCAAGTGCGAGCCCTCGAACATCACGGGCATCGTGGACCGGCTGGAGTCGCGCGGCCTGGTCGAGCGCAGGCCGGACCCGGCGGACCGCCGGGTGAAGCTGGCCGCACCGACGGAGGAGGGCCTGCAGACCGCGGACCGGCTGCGCGAGTCGCTGGACTTCGCTCGCGAACCGCTGGCCGGGCTGTCCGCGGCCGAGCGGGCGGTCCTGCGGGACCTGCTCAAGCGGATGCTGGGCTGAGGGCAGGTCCGGGCAGCGGAAAAGGGCTGCTCAGCAGAGCTCAGCAGAAGAAGATGAACCAGCAGCCGCCGCTGGTCGGCGTCGGGCTCGGGCTCGGCGCCGGAGACGGGGGACGCGCCGTCCCGGAAGCGCTCGGCGAGGCCTTCCCGGACTGACCGGGCTTCACGGACGGCCCCTTGCCGGGGGAACCCTTCGTCGGTCCGGGCTTGCCGGATGCGGAGGCCGACGGAGACGGATCCGGCTCCGACGAACCCTCGGCCGACGCCCCGGGCTCGGCCGACCGCGTCCCGCCCCCGGTGGCCTTCGCGGCCGCGGAGGCCTTCACCGGCTTCAGCGCCGAAGGCGCGGCGGGAGTCCCGTGCCCGCTCGGCAGCGGAGCCGGGTCCTGCGGGCCGTTCCCGTCGGTGAGCACGACCTCGGCGGCCCGGTCGGTCTTCTGGCCCTCGGTGACGATCCGGGCCAGCGCGACCGTGCCCCCGGCGGCGAGCGCCAGTCCGAGCCCGATGGTCAGCACGGTCCGGCGGCGCCGGCGGTGCGTGGCGCGGCGCCGCGCGCCCGAGCGGCCCTCGTGGGCTCCGGCCAGCACGACGATCGAGTCCGCGAACGGGTCGGCGGGCTCCGGACCGGGAGAGCCGTACGGGGCGCCGGAGCCGTAGGGGGCTGCGGGCACGCCGGAGCCCCCGGGCGCGGCGGGCGGCAGGTACTCGATCGGGGTTCCGCACCCGGCACACGCCAGGGCTCCGTTGAGGTGCCTCCGGCACGCGTGGCAGTAGTCCATGACGACCGCACGCTACGTGGTTCCGCGCAACATCCGTATCGCGGGTTCGTGGAGGTCCTGTGTGGAATCGTGGCTTCCATGACTCCGTCCGCACCTTCGGGACCCTTCGGTCCGGCCGCCTTCCAGCTGGTGCTGCTGCGCCGGATGGCGGACTTCCGGCCGGACCTCGCCGAGGCGGCGCGGCAGCACCTGGGCGCCTCGCTCGCCGATCAGCGGGAGGCGAACAAGCGCTGGCAGGCGATGGTGCGCTCGCCCCGCTCGCGCGGGGCGCTGGCCCGCTACCGCTCGGTGCTCGGCCCTCCGGAGTCGACGGCCGCCCGCACGATCGGCGACCTGGAGTGCGAGGCCCTGGTGTGGCCGGTGCCGCTCTGGCCCGACCTGCGCTTCGAGGTGCTGGCCGCCCCGGACGGGGCCGTGTGGAACGAGTGGCTGGTACGGGCCCCGGGCGCGCGGGGGCCCGTACTGGAGACGGTGCAGGACCTGCGGCCGTGGTCGGCCACGGTGGACGAGGTGGCGCGGGCCTTCGCCCCGGTGCGCCCGATGGAGGGCACGGCGCCGACCCGGTGGCGCCTCGCGTTCACCGCGCGGGGGAGGCCGTGCGTGGCGGAGTTCACGTACGGCCTGCTCCAGCGCCTCGCGGTGGACGGCGTCGAGATCTGAGGGCGCCGGGGCCCCGGAGGTCGGGATCTAGGAGGCGAGGAAGGAGCGGACGCCCGCCGAGGTGGCGTCGTCCCCCAGCAGGTCGTTGTGCTTGATGCAGCCGACGGGCGTGTTGGCCGCGCCGGCGAGCGGGACGCTGCTGTCCGGGTTGACGACCTCGTCGCAGTTCGACCAGAAGGTCGCGTACTTCACCGCGCCCGGCGTCTCGTCCCCGGAGTTCAGGTTCTTCACGACGTACGAACCGGGGGTCATGTCCCGGCACGCCTGGTCCCACAGGGCGCAGGCCCACGCGGTGGAGGTGCCGTGGTTGGGGCCGGCCAGCGAGACCCAGTGGTCGACGGTGGCGGTGCCGCCGCCGAACTTCACGTACCAGCGGCCGACGAGCGAGCCGAGGGAGTGCGCCACGACGTCGACCTTGGCGGCGCCGGTCTGCCGGCGGACCTGGTCGACGTACGCGCCGAGCTGCCCGGACAGGACCTCGTTGACGGACTGGTGCGTGTCGTATCCCCAGGAGAAGAGCTCCGAGTCCGTGTACCCGGCGGCGCGCAGGTCCTCGCGCAGACCGCCCCAGACGCCCGGGTCGGCGTTGTAGCCGTGGATGAAGACGACCGGGTTGTGCGACTGCACGGGCGCGGCGGCTCGGGCGGGGAGGGGTGCGAGCAGGGCCAGGCAGAGCGTCAGGAGCGCGAGCAGTTTCTGGCGGGGCGTCAGCATGGGGTCCCCTTACCTTGTTACGCACGAGTAGCGCGGTCAGTGCGCGCATGGTGCTGCCTGTCGGTACAGAAATCCACCCCCGTGCAGCACCTCTCGCCCCGTGCGACACACCCGGCCGGAGCAGCCCAACGGGCGCTATGCCCCATTCGCCCGAGAAGATATGAAATGCAGCCGGCAGTCGCCGGTCTTCTTGCGTTAGCGCTCTCGGGAGGATCTGCCGTGACCGTCAGTCTTGAGCAGTTGCGCCGCTGCCACGTCGCCGTCGACTTGGGAGCCGCCAGGACCCGCGTCTACGTCAAGGGCGCCGGCCTGGTCGTCGACGAGCCCAGCGTCGCCGCCGTCAACACCCGTACCGGTGCACTCATCGCGGTCGGGACGTTCGCCGAGCGGATGACGGGCCGCACGCCCGACTACATCCGTGTCGTACGCCCCGTCTCCGGCGGCACCGTCGTCGACATCGAGATGGCACAGCGGATGCTGCGCCACCTCCTCGGCGAGAAGCTGCGCCGCGCCCTGCGCCGCAAGCCCCGGCTGCGCGCCGCCGCCTGCACCCCGCACGACGCCGACCCGCTCGCCCAGCGGGCCGCCGTCGAGACGATGGTCGGGCTCGGGGCCCGGCGCGTCGAACTCGTCGACACCCTGATCGCGGCGGCCGTCGGCTGCGGCCTGCCCGTGGAGCAGCCGACCGCGACGATGATCATGGTGTGCGGGGCCGCCGCCACCCAGGTCGCCGTCCTCTCCCTCGGCTCCATCGTCACCGCCCAGCGGATCCCGGTCGGCGGCGAGGCCATCGACCACGCCGTCGTCCAGCACCTGCGCCACGCACACGAGCTGATGCTGCCCAGCCAGGCCGTCCGGCCGCTCCAGCTGGCCCTGCACGGCAACGGCATCACCGACGGGGGCCCCGCCTCCACCCTCATCCACGGCCGCGACGTGGCCACCGGGCTGGCCCGCTCCGTCCACGTGGACACCGCCGCCGTCCGTGACGCCATCCACACCCCGCTGACCGCCGTCCTCGACGGCATCGGCAAGGTGCTGCGCGACTGCCCGCCCGACCTGGTCGCCGACCTGACGGACCGGGGGATCATGATGGTGGGCGGCAGCGCCCTGCTGCCGGGCCTGGACCAGATGCTGCGCGACGCCACCGGAATGCCCGTCGCCATCGCGGAGCGGCCGGACGTGTGCGCCATCCTCGGTCTCGGCATGATGCTCGAAGGGAAGATCGCCCCGATGGTCCTCAACCCGCTGGCCGAATGACGAACGCGGAGCCCGAGCCGGCCGACCCCGCGGAACGGGCGACTCTGCCCGTACTCCTGGAGGCGGTGCTCAGCGTCGGCTCCGAACTGGAGCTGCAGGCCACTCTCCAGCACATCGTGGAATCGGCGACCGAGCTGTGCACGGCCCGGTACGGGGCGCTCGGGGTCATCGACCCCGAGCGCCTGCGGCTGACAGAGCTCTACACGGCCGGGCTGAGCGAGGCGGAACGCGCCGCGATCCCCCACCTGCCCGACGGACGCACGGGCGTGATCGGCGCGCTGATCACCGATCCGCGCCCGCTGATGCTGGAGGACCTGTCGAAGGACCCGCGCTCGGCCGGGTTCCCGCCGGGCCATCCCCCCATGCACAGCTTCCTGGGCGTCCCGATCCGGGTCCACACGGAGGTGTTCGGCAACCTCTACCTCACCGAGAAGCAGGGCGGCGGGCCGTTCACCGACGAGGACCTCGCCCTGATGCGCGTCCTGGCCTCCCAGGCGGGGATAGCGATCGGCAACGCCCGGCTGTACGAGACGGCGCGCCGCCGGGAACGCTGGATCGAGGGTGCCGCCGCCGTCACCACGACCCTGCTGGCCGGCCGCCCGGCCGCGGACGCGCTGATGTGCGTGGCCGAACGGGCCCGGCTGCTCGCCGACGCGGCGGCCGGGGTGGTGCTCCAGCCGACCCCGGAGGGCGGCATGGAGATCGTGGCCGCCTCCACCCACGGGGACACCGGGGACCTGATCGGCACCGCCATCGCCCCCGGCTCGGCGGTCCTGGAACAACTCCTCGGCGGCGAACCCGTCTTCATCGAGGACTCGGCGACGGACCCGCGGATGACCACGCACGTGCGGGAACGATTCGGCCCGAGCATGATGCTCCCGCTCCAGAGCAGCGGCCAGCTGATCGGCACCCTCGCCCTGCCACGGGCCCGCGGCGGGCGCCCGTACGACGCCGTGGACCGGCTGCTGGCCTCGCAGTTCGCCTCCCAAGCCGCACTGGCCCTCGTACTGGCGGACGCACAGCACGACCGGGAGCAGCTGGCCGTCTACGAGGACCGCGACCGGATCGCGCGGGACCTGCACGATCTGGTGGTCCAGCGGCTGTTCGCGACGGAAATGATGCTGGAGAGCACGAAGAAGCGCTCGGCGGCCGCACCGTCCGGGGACACGGTCGGCGACGAACTCGGCCGGGCGGTGGACGAACTCGACTCCACCATTCAGGAGGTCCGCACCGCCATCTTCGCCCTCCAGCAGCCGCCGACCGACGCGCCGACGACGTTCCGCGGCCGGGTCCTGCGGGAGACGGGCGGGGCGGCGGTCCTGCTGGGCTTCCAACCCTCGGTCCGCTTCGCGGGCGCGGTCGACGCCCTCGTCGCGGAGCCGGCCGCGGGCGACCTCCTGTCCGCCCTGCGCAGTGCCCTGGCCGCGGCCCACCGCCGCCCGGCGGTCACGTCGATCGAGGTCGACGTGGACGCGACCCCGACCCGCGTCCGCCTGACGGTCACCGACGACGGCCGCACGGAGAAGGGAACGCACGGAACGACCCTGCGGTGGCAGGCGGCGTTCTAGGCCGGCCGGTGGGCGGCCCGCAACGCGATCCGGGTACTGGACTGCGCCACCCCGGCCTCCCGCTTGAGCCGGCGCAGCAGCGCGTCGAGCGCGGCAGGATCGGCGGCCCGGGCCCGTACGAGGTAGTCGTACTCCCCCGTCACGTGCACCACCTCGGTGATCCCCGGAAGGGTGGCGACCTTCGCCTCGAACTCGTCGTTGCTGACGTCCTGGCGCAGTACGAGATCGATGAACACCACGAGCCCGCCCCGGGTGTCGGCGGCCGGATCCACGATGACGGTGAACCCCCGGATCACCCCGTCCCGCCGCATCCGGCGCACCCGATCGGCGGTCGCGTTGGCGCTGAGCCCGACGCGGACGCCGAGGTCACGGTACGAGATCCGCGCATCCTGCTGCAGGATGCCGAGGATTTCCCTGTCGAGGCGGTCCATACCGCGATTCTCGCAGCCGGGGCCGATATGCGCCGCTGCGCCCGCACCCCCGCCCCCCACCCTCCCCTCATGAACGGATTCCTCTCCCCCGCGCTGTCGGGCGCGGTCGCGGGCCTGGGCGTGGCCATGCCGATGGGTGCCATGAGCGTGCTGCTGCTCCAGGAGGCGGTGCGGCACCGCCGCACGGCGATGGCCGCGGCGGCGGGCATCGCCACCGTCGACCTCGCCTACGCGGCCCTCGCCACGGCCCTGGGCCCCTGGGTGGCCTCGCACGTCTCCCCGATCGAAGCCTGGATCCGCCTCACCTCGGCGGCGATCCTCCTCTGCATCGCCGCCCATGGCCTGCGCCCCACCCTCCCAACCCCGCCGACGCTTGAGGCGCAGGGACCGGGACGAAACCCCGACCCCTCGGCCACGCCGGCGTTTGAGGCGCGGGGTCCGGGGCGGAGCCCCGGTTTCGGGAAGGGGCGGGGTGGGGAACTGCCGCCCGCAGGGCCCCACCCCGCCGGCCTCCCCGCACCGGAACCCCTGACCGGAGCCGAGGTCGGGCCCCGGGTCGGGGCAGGGACCGGGGTCGGGGCAGGGACCGGGGTCGGGGCAGGGACCGGGGTCGGGGCAGGGACCGGGGCCCGGTCGGACGGCAGGGGCGGTGCGGCGCGGGCCTTCACCCGGTACGTCGGCCTCACCGCCGTGAACCCCACCACCGCCCTCTACTTCGCCGCCCTCACCACCGCCCAGGCCGCCACCCTCACCACCCCCACCACCGCCGCCGTCTTCCTCGGCGGCGTCGCCGCCGCCTCCCTCCTCTGGCAGCAGACCCTCGTCGCCCTCGGCGCCTTCGCGGGCCGCAAGATCTCCCCCACCGCCCGCGCCTGGACCTTCCGCCTCGGCTACGGCCTCGTCGCCGCCTACGCCCTGAAGATCGCTTTCCCCCTGCCGAGCCTGACGTGACCCCATAGGGTGAATCCGTGACGACGACCCGCCTCTCGGCCCGCGCGGCCATCGCCTCCGTGGCCGACCCCGGCAGCTTCGCCGAACTCCCCGCCCCCCGGCGCGATTCCGCCCCCGACGGCCCCCTGACCTGGGCCGGATACGACGACTCCCGCGCCCGCGCCACCACGCGGACCGGCGAGCAGGAGTCCGTCGTCACCGGGACCGCCCTCATCGGCGGCCGTCAAACCACCGTGATCTCCTTCGAGTTCGGCTTCCTGGGCGGCTCGCTCGGCGAACGCACCGGAGACCGGCTCGAAGCCGCCTACACCCACGCTCGCGAACACCGCCTCCCCCTCGTGTCCTTGATCGCCACCGGCGGCTCCCGCATGCAGGAGGGCATGCTCGCGCTGACCCAACTCCAGCGCGTGGCACGCCAGTCCGTCCTGACCCGGGCCGCCGGGCTCCCGCAGATCGCCGTGCTCCGCGATCCCACCACCGGTGGCGGCTGGGCCACGCTCGGCGCCGGGGCGGACGTGGTGCTCGCGCTCCCGGGGGCCCAGGTCGGCTTCGCCGGCTCCCGGGTGCGGCCGGCGGACGCGGACCCGGCGGCGTACACCGCCGAGGGGCAGTACGCCGCCGGCCACGTGGACGCCGTCGTCCCGGCCGCCGAACTGCCCGCGACGCTGGCCGACTGGCTCCGCGTCCTGGCCGCGCCCCGCTCCGCCGAACCGGTCGAGCCCCCGGCGGCGCTGTCGGACGTACCTCCTCCGCCGACCGGCTGGGACGCCGTACGGCAGGCCCGTCACCCGGACCGGCCGCGCGCCGGGGCGTACCTGGACGCGTACTTCGCGCTCCGCCTCCCCCTCTCGGGGGACCGGGCGGGCGCCGTCGACCCCGGGATGCTGTGCGGGTTCGGGCTGCGGGAGGGGCGGGCCGTCGCGTACGCCGCCCAGTGCGGCACCGCGACCCGCCCGGCGGGATACCGTACGGCGGCCCGCGTGATCCGCCTCGCGGACCGCCTCGGGATCCCCGTGCTCACCCTGGTCGACACCCCCGGCGCGGCCAACGACGCCGCCGCGGAACACGCCGGCGCCGGCGCGGCCATCGCGGACACGTTCGCGGCGGTCGCGGCGGCCGGGGTCCCGGTGACCACCCTCCTGATCGGCGAGGGAGGCTCGGGCGGGGCGCTGGCCCTGGCCGCACCGGGGAACACCTGGGTCACCCCGGACAGCTACTTCTCGGTGATCGCCCCCGAGCTGGCGGCGGCCATCCTCAAGCGTCCCGCGTCCGAGGCCCCGTCGACGGCGGACCAGCTCCGCATCCGCCCCCAGGACCTGGTCGCCCTCGGCGTCGCCCGCGGCGTGGTCGCCCCCGCCTGACCCCCGCCCCCGCGCGCAACGGCGGCGCGCGGTCGGTTCCCGGCGCGCCCGGCGGAGGCCTGGTTCGCCGTCGCGCGGCCCTACGGGGCCGGGCGCAGGGACGGGACCGGTCCTCCGCGGCCGCTCCGGCCGGCACGACGCACCAGGACCGGCCACTCGGGCGACAACGGACCCGCCGGCCCCCTTCACACCCGCCCGGACCGGGCGAACCGCGCCGGACTGATCCCCACGTACCGCCCGAAGTGCCGGGTCAGATGCGCCTGGTCGTAGAACCCGGCCGCGGTGGCCACCGCCGCCGGCCGCATCCCGGCGAGCAGCAGCTGCCGCGCCCGGGCCACCCGCCGCCCGGTCAGATAGGCGTGCGGCGGCAGCCCGTACGCCTGCCGGAAGCTGCGGATCAGGTGCGTGGGATGGAGGTGTCCCAGCTCGGCCGATGCCTGCGCGAGGGTGACCCCCTCCACCACCCGCGCATCGAGCAGCTCGCGCAGCCGTACGGCGGTGCCCGCACCGCCCGGCCCGCCGCCGGGCGTACTCTCCCGGCCCGCCAGCCGCATCCGCAGCCGCTCCCCGACGAAGGCCAGCCGCGAGTCCGCCTCGAAGCGCTCGGCCGGGGATTCCTGCGAGCCCAGTGCCAGGTGCAGCCCGTGCACACGTGCCCGCAGCGCGGGGTCGTGCAGCAGTGGGGCGTCGACGGCTGCGCCGGTCAGGTGCTCGGGGAGGACGGAGGTGTCGAGGTAGAGCACCCGTTTGCGGAAGCCGGCCTCGGTGACGGTCCGCCCGTCGTGCACGACGCCGGGCGGCAGCAGGATCACCGCGTCCGAAACCCCGACGCCGTGCCGCTCCCGGTCCAGCGCGAAGTCGACGCGGCCGCCGTCCAGGATCATCAGCGCCCAGGTGTCGTGCACGTGGGCGGGGTACGCGTGGTCGGTGAAACGGGCGTGGAAGACCTCGGCGACGCCCGGAACCGACGGCTGCCAAGCGGAGACGGTGCTGCGCGGACGGATCGCGGCCATGCCAGGAACGTACAAGACGGCCCCCGGCCCACCCGGGCAGCCTCTCCCCATGACAACGCATCCGGTGAACATCGCACAGAAGCTGTCCGCGTTCGACGAGCAGTGGGCCCCGCGCCGCATCGCGCGCATCAACGACTACGAGGTCAAGGCCGCCAAGCTCCAGGGCGAGTTCGTGTGGCACAGCCACGAGGACACCGACGAGCTGTTCCTCGTCGTCAGCGGGACCCTCACGATCCGCCTCCGTGACGGGGACGTGGTCCTCGGCCCCGGCGAGCTGTACGTCGTCCCCCGCGGGGTCGAGCACTGCCCGGCGGCGGACGAGGAGGTCTCGATCCTGCTGTTCGAGCCGGCCGGCACGGTCAACACGGGCGGTGCGGGCGGCGAACGTACCCGGGAGCCGATCGACGCCTGAGCCTTCATCACGGGTCACGCGCCACACGTCACGCCTCACGCCTCATGCCTCGCGCGTCACGCCTCATGCCTCGCGCGTCACGCCTGCGGCGACCTCGCGTCGTAGCGGGCGAAGCCTCGCCAGCGCAGGGCCAGCAGGAGCAGCACGAGCACGCACGCAAGCCCGCCGCCCGTGATCGCCACGGCCGGGGAGGTCAGGTCGGCGGCGGTCCCGGCGAGGAAGTCCCCGAGCCGGGGCCCGCCCGCGACGACCACGATGAACACGCCCTGGAGGCGGCCGCGCATCTCGTCGGGGGTCGCGGCCTGCATCATCGTGGAGCGGAACACCATGGAGATGGTGTCGGCGCAACCGGCCGCCGCCAGGGAAAACAGTCCGAGCCACAGGTTCCGGGTGAGCCCGAAGACGGCCACGGCCAGCCCCCAGCCCGCGACGGACAGCAGGATCGCCAGGCCGTGCCGGCGGATGCGGCCCTGCCAGCCGGAGAACAGGCCTCCGAGCAGTGCCCCGACGGCGGGCGCGGCCACCAGCAGGCCGACGGTCTTGGCGTCGCCGCCGTACCAGAGCCCGGCGACGGCCGGGAACAGCGCCCTCGGGCTGGCCAGCACCATCGCGGACATGTCGGTGAAGAACGTCATTCTGATGTTCGGCCGGGTGCCGAGGAAACGCAGCCCGTCCAGTACGGAGGCCCGCCCCCGCCCGCCGTTCTCCCGGGCGGGCAGCATCGCCGGCAGCCGCCACACCGCGTAGAGCGCGGCGAAGAAGGTGACGGCGTCGATCAGGTAGGCGGCCTGGTAGCCCCACCAACCGACGACGAGTCCGCCGAGAACCGGGCCGATCATCGTCCCGGAGGTCATGGTCACCGAGTTCAGCGCGTTGGCGGCGGGCAACTGCTCGGCGGGGAGCAGCCGGGGAATCATCGCGGACCGGGCGGGTCCGTTGAGGGCGCCGCAGACCGCCTGGAGCGCGACGACCGTGTACAGCAGCCAGACCCGGTGGTAGTCGAACAGTGCGGCGCCGGCCAGCGCCGTCGACAGGGCGGTCAGGCCGAGGGAGCTGTACAGGCCGAGCTTGCGCCGGTCCACGGTGTCGGCGATGGCCCCGCCGTACAGGCCGAACACGACGAGCGGGACGAGCGAGAAGAGTCCGACGAGCCCGACGGAGAAGCTGGACCGGGTGATGTCCCAGACCTGGAGCGAGATCGCGAGGGAGGTCATCGCCTGGCCCATCCAGGAGATGGTGCTGCCGACCCAGAGCCGGCGGTAGTCCGGTGAGGTGCGCAGCGGGGTCAGGTCCGCGAATATCCGCGTCGGGCGTCGGGTGGGAGTGCTCGTACCGGTCACAGCGGATGATAACCAGCGGCCCTCCGCCCGGACCCCGGGATTTTCCCGCACCGCACCAGCCGCCCCACGCTGACCGGCGGCCTCAGACCGGGCGGCTCCTTGCCGGTAACTCGCCACTGTCGCAGGACATTTGACTGAATCGACCCGCGCTCCGCCGTGGCGTTCAGCTCATGATGAAAAGACTCGTATGTCCAGGGAGGCGTAGTGATCGAACCTGGCAACAGCACCACGAGCACCGGCAGCGCGGACAACGGCGTCCACGCGGCTCCCCTCACGGCCCCGTTGACCGTCGGTGTCGAGGAGGAGTTCCTCCTCGTCGACAACCACACCTTCCGGGTGGTTCCGGCCGCCCCGCTCGTCCTGGCCACCGCCGCGGGCCTGCCCCACGAAGTGCACCCCGAGGGCACCCGCTACCAGGTGGAGATCTCCACCCCGGTCGCAGGCTCCGCGACCGTGCTGCGCGAGGAGCTCGCCACCTTGCGGCGCACCCTCGCCCGGGCGGCCCGCGCCCACGGCTGCCGGTTGCTGGCCTCGCCCTCGCCGGTCGTGGCCGTGGAGGGGCCGCTGCACCTGACCGACGACGAGCCGCGCCAGCGCGAGCAGCACCGCCGCTTCGGCTCGCTCACCGACACCCTGGTCAGCTGCGGCCGCCACATCCACATCGGCACCTTCGACGTGGACACGGCGGTGGCGGTGTCCAATCGGGTCAGACCATGGCTGCCCACGCTGATCGCGCTGGCCGCCAACTCGCCGTTCTGGGGTGGCCGTGACACCGGTCACGCCAGCTGGCGGGCGATGGCCTGGTCGGGCTGGCCCTCCGCCGGACTGCCCCCGCACTTCACGTCCACGGCCCACTTCCGGCGCTCGGTGCAGACCCTGCTCGGCTCCGGGGCGGCACTGGACACCAAGATGGTCTATTGGGACCTGCGCCCGTCCGGGCACTGGCCGACGCTCGAAATCCGGGCACCCGACATGTCCGCGGACATCGACACGGCGATCCTCCAGGCCGAGCTGGTCCGCGCCCTGGTGGCGACGGCCCTGCGGGACATCGCGGAGCAGCGTCCCGAACCGGCGCTACGGGACGACGTACTGCGCCTCGCGCGCTGGCGGGCGGCCCACGACGGGCTGGAGGGCTTCGGTCTGGACCCGTACACGGGCGCGGAGCTCCCGGCGGCGGACCTGGCGGAGGCCCTGCTGGACCTGGTCGCCACGGAACTCGCGGCGTCGGACGAGCTCGACCACGCGGCCAAGACCCTGGGAGGCCTCCTGCGCGACGGCTCGGGCGCCCACCGCCAACGCGCGGCCTACGCCCGCCGCCAGGACCTGAACGACGTACTGCGCCACCTGGCGGACGAGACGGAGAACTTCTAGCATCCGATACGCCGAAGCCGCAGGCGAGAACGTCTCTTCGCCTGCGGCTGTCCCGGGCTCGGCGCCGACCGCCGGAGGGGCGACGACGCGCCGCCGAATCGCACCGTCAGCCGATGACCACGCGGAAGCTGCTCCCGTTGCGCGCGCCGAGCCGTGCGGTCACTCGGAGTTCAGACATCGAACCGTCCACCGTGAACTCCTCGTGCCCCACGCCCAGCCGGGCCGTTCGTTGTCCGCGATAGCGGAAGTACACCGCCAAGCGGTGCGCCCCGGCCTCGACGGCGACCTCCGTCGTTCCCCACGCCGCTTCCCGCTCGACGCCGTCGATCTCCAGCAGCGGCCTGGTGAAAGCGCGGTGGAACGGCAGCGCGACCAGGGAAGGCCGGATGTCGACAATCAGTTTCGTCATCAGCAGATCCTTGGATCGATCAGGAGGAACCGAGTACCGATTCCGGACGGAATCCACGTGCGGCGCCGACCAGGGCGCACACCGTGATCAGGGCGGTGATGCCGCCTGCGCTGATCAACAGCCTGATCGGTCCGAGTTCGGTCAGGCCGAGCGCCAGCACCAGCAGGGCTCCGAAGCCGGGCGCCATGGCGACCATGCTGACGAGCGCGCCGCCATTGCCCGCAAGGCCTGCCTGCCCCGGTTGGGCCAGGCGCGGGAAGAGCAGACTGAGCATGAGGGCGAGGGCGGCACCTGCCCAGGCCGCCAGCAGGGGCAGGCCAAGGGCCAATGCCAGGTATCCACCGTCCGGCGAAAGGCTGTCGTGGTGGAGCCAGTCGGAGATGGCCAGGGCCAGTGCGCCGAGCGCGGTCATCACCACCCACTGGCTGGTGGTGACGACGAGGGCGTAACCGAGCAGCCCGCCGGCGATGCCGGCCGCGGTGTACGGAGCCGCCAGCATCGCCTCCAGCGCGCCGACCCCGGCTTCGGCGCCGATGACGTTCCGTACGGCCAGGCCCGCGCCGAGGGTGCCGTGTACGGCCACCACGCCGGGAATCAGCGTCATCAGAAGGCCGGCGGCGACCGCATCGCCGGTGGCCCCGTACCGGAGGCCGAGTGCGGCGCTGCCGGCGGCGCCGTTCGTGCCGCTGTCATCGGAGGCCAGCGGCAGGGCGACAACCGAGGCGAGTGTCAGGACGAAGGGGAGGAAGACAGTGGCGAGACTCCGTAATCGTTCCCTCCGCACCCGCCAGAGCAGCGCCGTTGCCAGAGTCCGCGACCGCGCCAGGTAGAGCGCCGCGTCACTTCGTGTCACGAGCCGTACCTTCCTTCTGGAGCCGGAGGTAGACGTCCTCCAGCGGGTTGCGCACGGGTACCACCTCATGCACCCCCACGCCTTGTCCGACCAGCCCCGCCACCAGGATTTCCGCGGCCTTCTCGGAGGCCACCTCGACGACGATCGGACCTGTTCTCTGCCGCTCCCAACGATGGCCCAGTCTCTCCAAGGCGGCGGGTATGTCACCCGTGCCGCGTATCTGCAGGCGATAGGAACTGCCCAGCAGGGCTGCCCGAAGCGCCGCCGGCTCGCCGCGACCGGCGATCCGGCCGCCGTGCAGGACTGTGACGTCGTCGGCCAGCCGGTGCGCCTCGGTCAGGGCATGCGTGGAGGTGACGATGGTGTGGCCGTGATCGGCCAGCCCCTTCAGATGGTCGGACAGCTGCTCTGCCATGGTCGGATCGAGACCGGACATCGGCTCGTCGAGCAACAGGATCGGGGGGCGGCCGAGGAACGCTTTGGCCAGGCCGACTCGCTGGTTCTGGCCGCGGCTCAGGCTGCCGACCCGCTCATCGGCGAGTCCCTCCAGTCCGAGCAGCGCTAGGACATCGGCGATCCGTGCCTCCGAAGGCCCAGATGCCAGGCCCAGTACACGGGCCCAGTAGCGCAAGTTGTCCACCACGCTCAGCCGGTGCGCCAGCGCCGACCGATGGCCGGCGAGGCCGATCGCGGATTTCGCATCCGCCTGGCGGTGGGGGTTCTTGCCGTTGACCAGGACGGTCCCCTGTGTCGGGGGCAGGATCCCGGAGAGAACCCGGAAGGCCGTCGTTTTGCCGGAACCGTTGGGTCCGACCAGTATGTGAACCCCCGGGTCATATTCGAGATTGATATCCCGTAAGACAACGTTGTTCCGATACCCTGCACAGACATTCTCTGCCGTCAGTGTGGCCATGGGTCCAACCTCGCACCGCAGATGATCAGTCATCCTTCCGTCAGGCCGCGCCGATTTCGCTCGGCGACCGGGCGAATGCGGGCTTCCCCTCATTCGGTTCGCTCGGTTCCTCGGCCCGCGGGGCAACCGACGTGGGCGTGGCGGCGATGACCGCACAGCCGATCATTACCAGGGCGAAGCTCCACAGCCCCATGGTCACAATGATCATCCCATGGAGCAGGACGTCAAATACCAGGGCGACTTTGCGCCATCGGTCCGACCCGAGCAGGCACACCGCGATGATCAGCTCCACGACCAGCGCCCCCCAGGTCATGCCGACCACCACCACAGGGATCTTGGACAGTTCCAGGAACAGTCCGTCCAGTGGTTCGCTAATGCCGAACATGTTGTCCCGCAGGAAGTAGTACTCCGCGGTGCCGTTGGCCCAGTCGGATACGCCGAACTTGCTGATGGCGGTGTCGAGGTAGAGGTAGGCGAGCTGTATGCGGATCGCCCAGAAGGCGGCGAAGGCAATCGCGTGCCCGTTCAGCCGGAGCGGTTCGTCCGCGCTGCTCCAGTGCCACTTGCGGTCGTCTGCCAGGCAGATCGGCAGCATGAGCAGCGAGATGATCAGGCCGACCGACTCGCCGCCATCCGGCACGGAAATGCTCACGGCGATCGAGTAGACGGCCCAGAGCTGCGGGAGCACCGTCCACCGGGGGCGATACCCGCTGGCCGCGACCAGCAGCACGGCAACCAGCAGCCACCGGGCGTACTCGGCACTGGAGTCGCCGCCCACGCAGAAGGCAGAGGCGCTCCGCACCCCATCGCAACGCGCACCCTCGGTGATGGTCAGGACAGGGATGAGCAGCGCCTTCGCCGGCGTCAGGAGCACCACCGTCAGCTCGGCGAAGCAGATCAGCGAACGCCCGGCTCCCAACCAACGGGACCGGAAATCGAATCGTCCGAGGTGGTGCTGCAGGCTTGCAGCCTGTTCGTCAATGAATGCGACTATGGACATGAGACATCCAGGTGGGCGATTTTCGTGATGCGCCGGTCGTACTTCACAAGATCCCGATACGACCAGGGGACGACCGTTTCCTGGGTGATGAACGAATCACCGCAGACGGTCGGGACGGGACTACCGTTCTTGACTTTTGCAGCTGGCATTTCCGCTGCCTCGGCAAGGCAGCGCTCCGGCGTTCCGGAACATTCAGCCCAGTTGGCCACTGCGGCTTCAAGGTAAGCGATCTCTGGACCCTGGGCCCGCTGACTCCGCTCCAGAAGCCGCAGCCGCCACCTACGTGCGCGAGCTTGACCGGAAGTACCGACGCCGGGTAGATAGCCTGCCGGCTGCACGTCGGGGTGAGTACGACGAATTGCGTGAGCAATCCGCCCGTGCGGAAGAGACGCGTCTGATCCTCCCGACAGCGATCAATGCCCGCCCGTTGGAGAAGGCTTCGACCGATCAGAAACACTTGTACGTCGCAGAATCTGATGGCTTGTACCCGCATGTGGCAAACGGATGGGAACGGGAGATCCTCGACGCTGAACTCGCCGATCCTGCCCTGTTGGGCTGGTATCGCAACCCCACGGGAGGTCGGCGTGCCCTACGCATCCCCTACGCCAACGAATCAGAGCAAGCCGTGTATCCCGATTTCATCTTCTTCCATCGAAGCGCGGATGGCGAAGTTTCTGTGTCGATCGTCGACCCTCACGGCACGCACCTTGCCGATGCCGTGAACAAACTGCGCGCATTGGCGGCCTACGCCGCCAAGCATGGCGACATTTATGCCCGCGTAGATGCTGTAGCGAAGGGGACAGATGGGCGGCTGTTGCGGCTGAACTTGTGCAGAGTCGAACAGCGCACAGCGGCGCTTGACGTTAGGCATACCGAGGACATTGATGCCGCCTTCGAGAAGTACGGTTCGCTATACGCCTGATAGCTCCCCGAGCATAGGCCTCGTAGGGCAGCAGCTGCGCTAGTGCACGATCGGTCTTCGTGCTGTTGCACTGGCTTGGGAGCGCGGGACCCTTGATTGACATCATCCACCGATACCCAGTCTGCACGGACATCCGCGTCCTCCGTGGCTGGGTCTCGGGTGATTGGTTATGTCCCCGTTTCCGGCGATTCCCCGTGCTCCAGATAGGTAGTCAGGTCGGCGGCTCGTGCCTGGATGGCAGCGGCGATTCGGCGCGCCAGGCGAGGGATGGTGAGATCCGCTACCTGGTCAGCGTTGTGGAAGTCGTAGCTGCGGAGCTCGTCCGCCTGCAGTGCGATCTGTCGGCGATCATGTGCGCTTAGGCGGCCGCCATCGAAGAGGTAGAGGACCTTGTCCCCCTCACCCGGGTTCGGTGCCCAGTCGACGACGAGGAGGCGGCCGATGTGGGGTGTGATGCCGAGTTCTTCCTGGACCTCGCGCACGCAGGCTTGCCGGGGCGACTCGCCTTCTTCGACGTAGCCACCAGGGATGTCGTGGTAGTCCTTGTAGGACGGCTCCACGAGGAGGACTCGATCGGCTTCGCCGAAGAAGAGAGCGCCGGCTGCCATGCGGGGGCGGGCCATCTTCGCTTCGTGCTCGTTCTCGCTCACAGATCGGACTCTAGCCGCCCGCGACGATGCCCAACCTGCGGGCCAGGTCTGCGACGGAACGGGCAGGCCGGCCCCTGGTGCCGCGTATCCAGCCGATAACCAGTTCCCGGCTCAGGTAGTGGTGGCGCACCTGCTCGGGGGCGACCTGTTCCGCTTCCAGCAGGACGGCCAGGGCTTCATCGGTGCGGTTCCAGGAGCTCAGCGCCCTGGCGACCGAGGCTGTGCCGTACGCGCCACTCCACGGGCAGCGCAGTCGTGTCGATTCCTGAGCCCAGGTCCGCGGCGATCTGGATGTCGCCGAATTCGCCGGCGGTGGCTACGCAGTGGATCGCCACGTTGGTCGGGCCGAAGGCGGTCCACATGTGATTAGCGTCGGCGCCGAGTCGCTGCGCGGTCTCGTTCGCCTCCCGGAGGAAGGTCTGCGTGGTCGCCCGGTCTTCTGCCCGTGCGGCGGCCATCGCGCCGGTGAGGAACAGCGTGCCGTACACCGAGAGGTACTCGTCGTTGGCGTTGCCCAGCTCCGGCTGCATAACGGCTGCCGCATCGTTCACCAGCTGAACTGCGGCTGTGAAGCGTCCGGTGGCCAGGAGGCAGTGCGTGACTGCTCGGAAGAGCGATCCTGTGACTTCGCTGCGGCCACTGCGTTGCGCTGCTGCCAGGCCGCGGTCCGCGGCGATCCATGCCAGCTCGGACTCCCCGACCTTGCCCAGCACCATGGCGGCGCCGTGGTAGGCGAGAGCGAGCAGGGCGTGGGCTTCCTCCGCCTCGTGCCCCGTGTAGGCGCGGGACGCGGCGAGAGCATCGGCCAGGACAAGGGGGAGGCGCCGGGTGGCGAAGCCGTATCGAGATGCCTGGTAGGCATCGAGCACGTCGCCCACGTTGCCTCGAAGCTCCTGCAGGGCAGGTGGGTCCTCGTCGCTGGCGGCTCCCAGTAAAGGGCCGAGCTGCTTGTAGTCCATGAGCGTTTCCCGCAGCGCGGGAACCGTCCGGTGGCCGCTGTCGGCTGACCACTCCATGAGCGCCGGTTCGGCGAGCAGGTCTCCGAGCGAGACGTCGAGGGCTTCGGCGAGTGAGGTGATCACCGAGAGACGATCGAGCTCGATCCGGTTGTTCTCCGCTTTGCTCAGCCAGTCCGTGGTACGGCCGACAAGGCCAGCCAGTACCTCTTGGGAGAGGCCACGCCGACGCCGATACCAGGCGATGCGCTCGCCGATGGTCAGGTTCTCTGTCATACCTCGCATGTCCTGATCATCACCTCGTGGCCGAAGTGAACCCCGGAAGGTTTTTCCGGGGTGTCACTGGGCGCCCTGGCTACTGTCGCAGCAGACCGAGAACACCGCTGGAAGACGCGAACAACTCGTCCTGCATCAACTGGCTTCGGCTGATGACGCTCGTCCGTTGCACCCGTCTTCTTCAGGCCGAGAGATCGGAGATGGCAAAGCCATGAAGCCCGCACCGCACGACCCCGAAGGAGCGGTCCAGGCCGTATCGCAGCGCCCCGTGACCGTCGAAGCCGCGGCTGGCTGGAGTTCGCTGCCGGAGTGGCTCACGGTCCGCGCGCTGGTCATCGACACGGGCACTGGCCGCCAGGGTGAGGTGCAGCCGTGGCCCTACTACTCCGAGCGTCCTCCCACCAGCGCCTGGCTGCGGCCGGAGGGCGGCGGGAGGGAGCGGGCGGCCCCGATCGACGGCCTCCGGCCGGCTCGCGGCCAGCCGGCCGCGTGAAGCCTCAGAAGCTGTGGCAGCGGTTCGAGTGGACCAGCGGGAGCTGTTTCCGGTGCGAACGGCTTGATGTCGAGGTGGCCGTCATCGGCTCCATCGCCGTGGGCGACGTCGAGGTCGAGATCCACGCGTGCAGGAAGTGTGTTTTCCGCCTGGAGCAGCTGCACTGGGTGCTCATCGAGCGGCAGTCTCGGCCACTTGGCCGATAACCCTTATATAAGTCAACTAACTGGCACAGAAGGGGGTTTCGACGCCGGTAACCTCAGGCGAGCGAGGCGCTGAGCGCCCGTCATATGGCTTACCTGAAAGCTGAAAGGGAATCGATGGCCCAGGATCAGGAAAACACCGTGGAGCGCACGCTCGTCCTCCTAAAGCCCGACGCTCTGGTCCGCGGCTTCGGCGGGAAGATCATTGCCCGCTTCGAGGACGCGGCGCTGAAGATCGTCGGCATCAAGATGAAGCAGATGGACGCCGAGTTCACTCGGCGCCACTACTTCGACCTGGAGGAGCGGCTCGGCCCGGAGGTCTACAACCTCATGGCGACGTTCATGCAGCAGGGCCCGGTCATCGCGCTCGTCCTGGAGGGCTTCGACGCCGTCGCGACGGTCCGGAAGATCGTCGGCAGCACGTATCCGAACGAGGCCCCGGCCGGCACGATCCGGGGCGACTTCTCGCACTACAGCCGCGGCGCCAGCGCCGCCTCCGGGAAGGCCGTGGCGAACCTCGTGCATGCCTCGGGCAACAAGGAGGAGGCCGACATGGAGGTCGACCTCTGGTTCGACAAGGACGAGCTCCATGACTACCGCACCCTGGCGGAGATCTTCACGTACTGAGCCCGGACGGATGTCACCTATCGGCTGTCGACGCGTTGAACACCACCAGGCACCACCGTAGGAGAGAAGACATCATGACCAATCCGACCCGCGTCGCCTCCGTAGCCGAGCTGGAGAACGTCTTCCAGCAGGAGCTGGCCACCGACCTCTGGGCCGCGGCGGAGACCGCCTTCGCTCTCGCCACCCGCAGCCGTGCCCTCGGCGACTGGAACAAGTCCCGGGAGTGGGCCAAGCAGTGCCTGACCCTGCTGGCCGGCTTCCCGGACGAGACCGAGGGCGACGTCGCCACCAAGCGGGTATCGGTCGGCGGCGTCCCGCTGCCGAACTACCTGCACGAGGGCGTCCTCCGCGACCGCTTCGGCGACATCGACTGACGCACCACCCTGGCGGCGGTGCGGTACGCGGCCGCGGACCGCACCCCGCCGTTCGCTGATCAACCACACATCGCATCCAACCGAGCCACCCCCATGCGTGGCCTGGCTCGGGCGGATCACCCATGCCCGATTCCGGAAAGGAGCCCCTGTGGCCATCGAGATCGAAATGCGCGCCCGCTTCGACAAGGACGCCTACGCCCAGCTCATCGACCGCCTCACGGCAGAGGCCGAGGACCTCGGCTGCGACGACAAGAACATCTTTTTCTACGTCCTCCCGGACCAGCTGCTGAAGGTCACCGACAACGTGGCCGCCGGGTCGGCGAAGGTCACGCTCAAGGCCAGCAAGATCGGACAGGGCGTTGCCTTCCCCGAAACGGAGATCGCGATCGACCGCGAGGATGTGCCGGCTGCGGTGCGGATCTTCAACGCCCTCGGCTTCGAGGGCACCATGCACCAGGCGTTCAACCAGCGGCACAACTTCCGCTTCCGCGGCGTCGAGATCGCCGTGAAATGGAGCGAGGCGTGGGGCCACCACGCCGAGTTCGAGGTGCTCCTGGACGAGGCCACCGGGTCCACGGCGCAGGAGGAGGCCGCCGCCCGCATCCGCAACGTCGCCGACGAGCTCGGCGTCCGCCTCATGACGGAGCAGGAGCTCGCCGACTTCACGGCCGCCTTCGAGGCCGCCGAGCAGGAGCGCAAGGAGAGGGACGCGGCCACTGTCGCCGCGCCCGCCAGCTAGGCATCCACTGTCGTAGACCACCACGAGGAGGTGGGCTCGATGAGCACGACCTCGCCGGCCGACAGTCTGGTCGAGCTGGCTGCACGCAAGCAGCTCCCGCACCACCAGTACACCGATCCCGCCACCGTCCGCTGGATCACCGCCAACCGGCCGGACTTCCCCGACGGCCCGCCTCCTCCCACCCTCCGGCCGAGCTCACAAGAGCTCGTGACCCGCGCGGCCATCCCCCGCGACTGGCTCGCCGAGCCCAAGTGCCAGGACTCCCTCCACGGAGTCCGGCACGCCATGCGCACCGCCGCGCTGGCCGCTCTCCTGGCTGAGGTCGTGGGACTCAGCGACAAGGACACCGCCACCCTCGTCCTGGCCGCGGCGCTCCACGACTGCCGCCGCCTCCACGACAAAGACGACCGCGGTCACGGCGCCCGAGCCGCCATCTGGCTCACGGACAACGCCGACACAGTCTTCAGCCACTTCGGGCTCACGGCGACACCCAGCCGGATCACCGCTGCCGCCACGGCCGTCCGACTCCACGACGTGCCGTACGAGCACTTCGCCCCGGACGACCACACCGACCACAGCCACGCCGAGACGATCAGCGACCTGTTGAAGGCCGCTGACGCCCTCGACCGCTACCGGCTGCCCAAGCTCACCTGGTGGCCCGACCCCGCACGCGTCCGTACCGAATCCTTCACCGGGTTACGCACCACCGCCTTCGAGCTCGTCATCCGCTCCGAGGCCGCGTGGCTGGCCGGGGCGAGCGGCGCGGATGCCGTCCTCGCCGGGTTGGCGCATCTGAGGCTGATCACCTGATGGACTTCCTCGACGCCTACGAGCAGTGGGCCGACGCTCACGCGTTCTTCGACACCGCCCTCATCCCCAGCCCCACCGACAGCCAGGACCCTCTCGCAGGCCAGTCCGCTGCGTGGGAGGACCGCCTGGCTGACACCCCCAACGGTCGGCTGCTGCGGGACAACGCCCTCTTCCGTGCGCTGAGCGGGGACGGCAAGCTCCACCTCCTCCACGTTACGCACGCCCTGGAGCAGATCAGCGAGCACGGCACGCTCTACCCCTCAGGCGGCTGCCTGGTCGGCAGCGTCTACTGCGCGCCCCTCACCGCGACCGAGCGCGGCTTCCGCATGCACAACCTCGGCGAATACATCCTGACCAAGGAAGCCCCAGCCTTCTCCGCCAAGGCCATGACCCCCAAGCGGACGCCCACACCGTTGATCTTCGAGGTATCTCTCCCACCGCAGGCGTACCGAGGTCTGGCCGGCGTGGACTACCTCCGCCTCGGCTCGATCCACCTCCAGATCTACAGCCGCCTGGAGTACCTGCTCTCGAAGACCGAGCGTCACCAACTGCGCGAGACCATCGTCAGCCGGATCAAGAATTCCACCGCCTTCCTCGCCTTGGCGGCTGCCGTCGCCTACCAGGGCGCGGCCGTCCAGCCCGACAGGTTCCTGCGGCTGCTGGACGAGACGATCCCCCGCCTGCCGATCCTCGGCTACGTGTACTTCGAGGCCCTGGCCGAGTACCTGATGCTGCACTCCACCGCCCCCGATACGCGCGGGCGGGCGGAGTACGGCGAGTTCGACAACTGGCTCTACAAGGAGATGCTGTTCGCTTCCTTCCCGGACATGGCAGGCAAGTTCGACCTGGCCAAGTTCCGGCCCTCGCCCACCGGCCTGGCCGCGCTCCTCGCCCGGATCGACCCGAGCCTCAACGCCCGCCACGCCCACAGCTACCTGACCGAGCGGATCAGCCATCTCGTCGCAGCTCGCCTCTTCACGCCCGGACAGGTGCCCGAAGCCTGGCACCGCACTCGCTGGGAGTTCGACAGCCTCTCCACCCAGCTCGGGCCGCTCCTCGGGCACCTCATCCACCGCGAGCTGCGCACGTTCGGCCGGTACCCGGACTTCTACTTCTACTTCGACCAGCACAAGGCGCTCCAGGCGTGGAACTACTGGAACCACATGGACATCATCACGCCCTTCAACGGGACCATCCCCAAGGGCGAGATCGGCATCAACCCCGCGTACCCGGACCTGGAGTACCGGGTCTGGCGAGCCGAGCAGGACGAAACCGGCCGCCTCCAACCCGCCGAGGAGCTCGACCTGACCATCGCCCCGCGCCTGGTCGACATCAAGTACACGCTCATGCGCAACAACCAGTGGACCGCACCCACTTCTGCCACCACTTGACGCGAGAGGACACAGAGCCGATGAACGACCACATCACGAACAGCACCTCGATCGACCGCCTCGGCGAGCAGATCACGGCCCTCCTCGCCGACCCGGCTACCACGCATGGCCTCGCCCGTACGCTCCGCGCCGCGGCCAAGGAAATCGAGCTCAGCCGGTACCACAGGGCCATCCAGAAGGCGTTCCCCAGCGGCCGAATCGACGCGGCCCCAAAGAACGTCCAGGTCGGCGGGGGTGCCCACCGCATCGACGGCTTCTTCAATATCGACGCCGTGCCGCCGGCCGACCTGCTGTGGGACGTGCGCGAAGGGCTGCCGCTCCAGGACAACACGGTGGAAGTGCTGTTCTCCGAGCACTTCCTCGAGCACATCGACTACCCGATATCCGCCAAGCAGTACGCCCGCGAAGCCCATCGGGTCCTCGCTCCCGGCGGCCAGCTCATCACCGGCGTCCCGGACGCGGCCTTCATCCTCAGCCAGTACCCCACCGGCCCCGAGCAGGCCGAGGAGATGGTCAACCGCTGGTACGCCAAGCGGAACTGCCGCCAGGACATCAACACCTACCTCGACCTGATCAACTACGTCTTCCGGGACCAGGACGACGATCCCACGTACACCCCGCACCTCTGGGCGTACGACTTGGACAAGCTTCGCCAGTTGTTCGCGGAGGCGGGCTTCAAGGCCGTGGAGCCGTGGTCGTTCGATCCCGCACTGGCCAATCCGAAGCGCGAATGGGCCAGCATCTACGTCGTCGCGACCAGGTGACTCGCGTATCGGCCAGTCCAGGACACCCGGCCACCGTCGGGATGGAGACGAGCAGAAGAGAAGACGTTCTCGGCCATGTAGGCGACTGTGTCGTCAGAGTCTGTCTTCCGGACGGGGGCAATGTGCCGCTGGAGAAGCTCGGCGCGGCGAGGGGCCAGGCGCTGAGGATGTCGGCCGGTTCCACCGATCCGTACTGCGCGGTGCGGTCGCCCCCTGCTGCTCGTAGAAGCGGTCCACGGCCCGAAGTTGCCCGTTCGCGCCGCCCCACCCCACACCGGACCTGCGAGCGGCCCTCCGTCATTGCCAGCGGCCCCGTCGGGGCCGTTTCCAGTACGGGCCGTTTCCCGTGCTGGCTACGCGGACGCCAGAGTGTTCGGCGAGCTCCAGGCGGTGATCACCCACACAACCGGCACACACCAAGACGACGCTTACACAACATGCGACAAAACAGACATGCGCGCGTCCCCGCTGTGTCCCCGCAGCGCCCATGGAACGCGAAAAGCGGCCCCGAAGGGCCGCCAGGATCACCGTAGTGACTCACGCCGCCAGCAAAGATGCTGGTCAGATCGTTTCTGCACATCTGGTGTGCGGTGGGGCGGGTGGGACTCGAACCCACGGCCGACGGATTATGAGTCCGCTGCTCTAACCGGCTGAGCTACCGCCCCTTCACGGCGTGGCGCGTACATGTGTGCGCGCCGTCTGCCGCAGCATAGCCGCTCATACGATCTCCTGCCTCGGATGCCCCGCATGATCGGCTTCGCCTGCTGAGGGAGACCGTTCTGAGGGCTGCCCGGTTCCCCCACCAGGGCAAAAAAGAAAGAGGACCCGCAAGAGGTCCTCTTTCTTTCACGCTCCCCCGACTGGACTCGAACCAGTAACCTGCCGGTTAACAGCCGGCTGCTCTGCCAATTGAGCTACAGGGGACTGCGCTCCCCCGACTGGACTCGAACCAGTAACCTGCCGGTTAACAGCCGGCTGCTCTGCCAATTGAGCTACAGGGGATTGCTGCGGTGCGCCGAACAGCCCACCTCCGGCCTTGCCGGGGGGCGAGCGCCCGTTGCGAGTCATAGATTAGCGCAAGCAGGGGGGTGCTCCGCCAATCGGTATCGCCAGCAGGCCGGGCACCACACGACGAAGGGTGGCAGGCATGCGCTACAAGGTCACGTTCGCGGTCGGACTGGCCCTCGGGTACGTGCTCGGAACGCGCGCCGGGCGCGAGCGTTACGAGCAGCTGAAGAAGTCCGCCCGCGAGATCGTGCAGAACCCGGCGGTGCGCAATACCGCCGAGACCGTCGGACACACGGGGCGGCGGTACGCCGGGCGGGCCTTCGTCGCAGTGAGCGACAAGGTCAGTGGCGTGGTGCCGTCCTCCCTGGCCGGGCGGGTGTGGGGACTGCGTGACCGGGCCGGCGGCGGCTCCGAGGACGACTGGGGCACCAGCAACACCTGAGCCGGCGGGTTCCCCCGGGATCCGGCGCCTCCGGGCGCCGGATCCCGGTCCGGCGTGCGGCAGAATTCTCCGCATGGGGATAGTCGCCGGGCTGGACAGCTCTTCCGCCTTCACTCGCATAGTCGTCTGCGACGCCGAAACCGGTGCCGTCCTGCGCCAGGGCTACGCGCCCCATCCGCAGCCCGCGGGCGATCCCGAGGGTGTCCACCCCCATGAGACCGACCCGCAGGCCTGGCTGCTCTCCCTCGGCGAGGCCGCCGGCGGCGGGCTCCTCGAAGGCGTCCAGGCCATAGGCGTTTCCGCCCAGCAGCACGGACTGCTGCCGCTGGACCAGCAGGGCGCCCTGGTGCGTCCGGCCCTGATCGGCAACGACAAGCGCGGCCAGGTCGCCGCCGCCGACCTCATCGAGGCGCTGGGCGGCAGGCAGGCCTGGGCCGAGGCCGTCGGGTCCGTCCCGCAGTCCGCCCAGCCGGTGGCGAAGCTGGCCTGGCTGGCCCGCACCGAGCCGGAGGCGGCCCGCCGGGTGGCGGTGCTGATGTCCGCGCACGACTGGCTGGTCTGGCAGCTGCTGGGCCGTCCGGCCCGGCGGACCACCGACCGGGGCGGCGCCTCGGGGACCGGCTACTGGTCGGCGGCCACCGGTTCGTACCGCCCCGACCTGGTCGAGCTGGCGCTCGGGCACATGGCGCTGCTGCCCGAGGTGCTCCCGCCGGCCGAGGCCGCCGGGATGACGCCGGAGGGGCTGTTGATCTCCGCCGGCACCGGGGAGACCATGGCCGCAGCTCTCGGGCTCGGCCTCGGACCCGGTGACGCGGTGGTCTCGCTGGGCGCCTCCGGCTCGGTGATGGCCGTGCACCACGAGGCGCTGTCGGAGCCGGGCGGACTGATCACCTCGCTGGCCGACGCCAGTGGCATGCACCTGCCGGTAGTGAACGTCTCCAATGCCGTACGGGCGCTGCGGGGCACCGCCGAGCTGCTGGGCACCGACCTTCGAGGTCTGTCCGAACTCGCGCTGAAGTCGACGCCGGGTGCGCACGGGCTCGTGCTCCTGCCGTACCTGGAGGGCGAGCGGACCCCGAACCTGCCGCACAGCGCCGGGACCCTGGCCGGCCTGAGGCGGGACTCGATGAAGCCCGAGCACCTGGCGCGCGCCGCGTTCGAGGGCATGCTCTGCGGGCTGGCCGACGCGCTCGACGTGCTGCGTTCGCGCGGGGTCGAGATCCGCCGGGTGTTCCTGCTGGGTGCGGCGGCCGAGCTGCCCGCCGTACAGGCCGCCGCTCCCGGGCTGTTCGGCACGCAGATCGTCGTGCCGGCGCCGGCCGACTACGCCGCGCTGGGCGCGGCGCGCCAAGCCGCGTGGGCGCTGGGGGTGCAGCAGGGCACGCTGGCCCCGCACACCCCGCCGGTGTGGCCGGGGCCGGCGGCGCAGGTCTTCGAGCCGGGCGAGGAGTACCCGGCGTGGCAGGGGGTGCGCCAGCAGTACATCGCGACGCGCGAGCAGATCCACCCGGGGGCGTTCCAGGGCTGAGCCGCCGAGCACCCCGGTGCCCGCTCGGGCGCGGGGCCTACTGCCACGGGAGTAGGCCCGGCGGCCGGTCTCCTCCTTTTGGCCGGCCTTTGCGAAAACGGGTGGGGATCGGCCGCGCGGTGGCCGAAGATGGAGTGAACCCCCTCGATCTTGCTGACCGGAGCCTGCGCGTGCTCATACGACTTCTGCGGACCCATCTGAGTCCGTACCGGAAACCGATCGCCCTACTGGTCCTGCTGCAACTGCTGCAGACCAGCGCAAGCCTCTACCTCCCCACGCTGAACGCGGACATCATCGACAACGGTGTCGTCAGCGGAGACACGGGCTACATCCTGCGCTCCGGCGCACTGATGCTCGGCGTCTCCCTCGTCCAGTTGGGGTGCAACTGCGGCGCCGTCTACTTCGGCGCCCGTACCGCGGCCGCCGTCGGCCGCGACGTCCGCGCGTCCGTCTTCGACCGGGTGCAGAGCTTCTCCGCCCGCGAGCTCGGCCAGTTCGGCGCGCCGTCACTGATCACCCGTACGACGAACGACGTGCAGCAGATCCAGATGCTGGTGCTGATGACCTTCACCCTGATGGTCTCGGCGCCGATCATGTGCATCGGCGGCATCGCCATGGCGCTCTCGCTCGACGTGAAGCTGTCGGGCATCCTGCTGGCCGTGGTCCCCATCCTCGGCCTGTCGGTCGGCGCGATCGTCTTCCGGACCCGGCCGCTGTTCCGGAAGATGCAGGTCCGCCTGGACACCGTGAACCGGGTGCTGCGCGAGCAGATCACCGGCAACCGCGTGATCCGCGCCTTCATCCGCGACGAGTACGAGAAGGATCGGTTCCGCGAGGCCAACGCCGACCTGACCGGGGTCTCCCTCGCGGCCGGCCGGCTGCTCGCGCTGATGTTCCCGACGGTGATCGTGGTCGTGAACATCTCCAGCGTCGCCGTCATCTGGTTCGGCGCGATGCGCATCGACAGCGGCGAGATGGAGATCGGCCAGCTGACGGCCTTCCTCGCCTACCTGCTGCAGATCGTCATGTCCGTGATGATGGCCACCTTCATGTTCATGATGGTTCCGCGCGCCGAGGTCTGTGCCGAGCGCGTCCAGGAGGTCCTCGACACCGAGTCCAGCGTCGTCCCGCCCGTCGAGCCGGTGCGCGAGCTCGTGCGGCGCGGCCAGCTGGAGCTGCGCGCCGCCGACTTCCGCTACCCGGGCGCCGAGGTCCCGGTGCTGCGCGGGGTGGACCTGGTGGCCCGTCCCGGCGAGACCACCGCGGTCATCGGCTCCACCGGCAGCGGGAAGTCCACGCTGCTGGGCCTGGTCCCGCGGCTGTTCGACGCGACCGGCGGCGATGTGCTGGTCGACGGAGAGGACGTACGCCGTCTCGATCCGGAACTGCTGGCCAGGACGGTCGGCATGGTCCCGCAGAAGCCGTACCTCTTCTCCGGAACCGTCGCCTCCAACCTGCGGTACGGACGCCCCGACGCCACCGACGAAGAGCTGTGGCACGCGCTGGACGTGGCGCAGGCCAAGGACTTCGTGTCCGAGCTGGAGGGCGGTCTGAACGCGGCGATCACCCAGGGCGGAACGAACGTCTCCGGCGGCCAGCGCCAGCGCCTGGCCATCGCGCGCACGCTGGTGCAGCGCCCGGAGATCTACCTGTTCGACGACTCCTTCTCGGCCCTGGACTACGCGACGGACGCGGCGCTGCGCGCGGCGCTCACGCGCGAGACGGAGGAGGCGACGGTCGTCATCGTCGCCCAGCGGGTGTCCACGATCCGCGACGCCGACCGGATCATCGTGCTGGACGAGGGCCAGGTCGTGGGCGAGGGACGCCACCACGAGCTGATGGCCGACAACGAGACCTACCGGGAGATCGTGCTCTCCCAGCTGACGGAGGCGGAGGCCGCATGAGCGGGCCCGGAGGACGGATGATGATGGGGCCGGCCGAGCGGTCCCTGGATTTCAAGGGCTCGGGCAAACGGCTGCTGAGCCAGATCGCGCACGACCGGGTCAAGCTGTGGGGCATGGTCGCCGCCGCCGTCGGCAGCGTCGCCTGTTCGGTCGTCGGCCCGAAGATCCTGGGCCAGGCCACCGACCTGGTGTTCGCGGGGATCGTCGGCCGTCAGATGCCGGCCGGGATCACCAAGCAGCAGTCGCTGGACGGACTGCGCGCCAAGGGCCAGGGCGGGATGGCGGACATGCTGTCCGGCACCGACTTCACCCCCGGCGAGGGCATCGACTTCGGTGCCGTCGGCGTCGTGGCGATCTGGGCGCTGGTGGTGTTCACCCTCGCCGGCCTGTTGATGCTGGTCGCGACGCGGCTGTCGAACCACATCATGAACGGCACCGTGTACCGGATGCGCGAGGAGCTCCAGGCCAAGCTGTCGCGGCTGCCGCTGTCGTACTTCGACCGGCACAAGCGCGGCGAAGTGCTCAGCCGGGCCACCAACGACATCGACAACATCGGGCAGACGCTCCAGCAGACGATGGGCCAACTGCTCAACTCGCTGCTGACGATCGTCGGCGTGCTGGCGATGATGTTCTGGATCTCCCCGCTGCTGGCGCTGGTCGCGCTGGTGACGATCCCGGTGTCGGTCTTCGTCGCGGCGAAGATCGGCAAGAAGTCGCAGCCGCAGTTCGTGGCGCAGTGGAAGTCGACGGGCGCGCTCAACGCGCACATCGAGGAGATGTACTCGGGCCACACGCTGGTCAAGGTCTTCGGCCGTCAGAAGGAGTCCGCGGCCATCTTCGCCGAGCACAACGAGGCGCTGTACCGGGCCTCGTTCAAGGCGCAGCTGGTCAGCGGGATCATGCAGCCGGTGATGTTCTTCATCTCGAACATCAACTACGTGCTGGTGGCGGTCGTCGGCGGTCTGCGGGTGGCCTCGGGCAACCTGTCGATCGGTGACGTGCAGGCCTTCATCCAGTACTCGCGCCAGTTCTCGATGCCGCTGACGCAGGTCGCGTCGATGGCGAACCTCGTACAGTCCGGTGTCGCCTCGGCGGAGCGGGTGTACGAGCTGCTCGACGCGCAGGAGCAGGAGCCGGACGCGGAGGTCCCGGAGCGGCCGGAGCAGGTCCGCGGCCAGGTCACGCTCGACAAGGTGGCCTTCCGCTACGAGCCGGACAAGCCGCTCATCGAGAACCTGTCGCTGACCGTCGAGCCCGGCCACACGGTCGCGATCGTCGGCCCGACCGGCGCGGGCAAGACCACCCTCGTCAACCTGCTGATGCGGTTCTACGAGGTCACGGGCGGCGAGATCGCCCTCGACGGGGTGGACATCGCCAAGATGACCCGCGAGGAACTGCGCGGCAGCATCGGCATGGTGCTCCAGGACACCTGGCTGTTCGGCGGGACCATCGCGGAGAACATCGCCTACGGTGCGGCCCGCGAGGTCACCCGCGCCGAGATCGAGGAGGCGGCGCGGGCCGCCCACGCGGACCGGTTCGTCCGCACCCTGCCCGACGGCTACGACACCGTGCTGGACGACGAGGGCGCGGGCGTCAGCGCGGGCGAGAAGCAGCTGATCACCATTGCCCGGGCGTTCCTGTCGGACCCGGTGATCCTGGTGCTCGACGAGGCAACGAGCTCGGTGGACACCCGTACCGAGGTGCTGATCCAGAAGGCGATGGCGCGCCTCGCGCACGGCCGTACGTCCTTCGTGATCGCGCACCGGCTGTCCACGATCCGCGATGCGGACGTGATCCTGGTGATGGAGAACGGCTCGATCGTGGAGCAGGGCACCCACGAGGAGCTGCTGGAGGCGGAGGGCGCGTACGCGCGGCTGTACGCGGCGCAGTTCGCGCAGGCGGTGGCCGAGGTCGACTAGCGTCGGCCGATGCCGTGCCAGGGGTGCCCTCTCGCCGGGGGCACCCCTTCTCAGTCCAGGTAGCCGCGGAGCTGGTCGGCGAAGGCGTGGTCACGCAGCTTGTTGAGCGTCTTGGACTCGATCTGGCGGATCCGCTCGCGCGTCACGCCGAAGATCCGCCCGATCTCCTCCAGCGTGCGGGGCCTGCCGTCGGCCAGGCCGTAGCGCAGCTGGACGACCTTGCGCTCGCGCTCGCCGAGGGTCGACAGGACGGCTTCCAGGTGTTCGCGGAGCAGGAAGAACGCGGCGGACTCCATGGGCGAGGCGGCGTCCCCGTCCTCGATCAGGTCGCCGAGGGCGACGTCGTCCTCCTCACCGACGGGCGCGTGGAGCGAGACCGGCTCCTGGGCGAGGCGCAGCACCTCCAGGACGCGCTCGGGCGTCAGCTCCAGATGAACGGCGACCTCTTCGGCGGTGGGTTCGTACCCGCGTTCCTGGAGCATGCGGCGCTGGACGCGCACGACGCGGTTGATCAGCTCGACGACATGGACGGGCACGCGGATGGTGCGGGCCTGGTCGGCGAGGGCCCGCGACATGGCCTGCCGGATCCACCAGGTGGCGTAGGTGGAGAACTTGTACCCGCGGGCGTAGTCGAACTTCTCAACGGCCCGGATGAGCCCGAGGTTCCCCTCCTGCACGAGGTCGAGCATGGTCAGCCCGCGGCCCACGTAGCGCTTGGCGACGGAGACGACGAGCCGCAGGTTGGACTCGATGAGGCGCCTCTTGGCCATCCGCCCCATGACGACGAGCTTGTCGAGGTCGAGGGCGAGCCGCAGATCGAGGTCGGGACTGCCGCCCAGCTTCTCCTCGGCGAACAGGCCGGCTTCGACGCGGCGCGCGAGCTCGACCTCCTCGGCGGCGGAGAGCAGCGGGATCCTGCCTATCTCGCGCAGGTACTGCCGGAACAGGTCGGCGGAAGGGCCCGCTCCGCCGCTGTCCGCGCGCCGGCGCGGCTCGGGCGCCGGCTCGATCAGCTCCAGCACCTCGGGCTCTTCGGGCTCGTCGTCCACGGCGTCGACCTCGGGCTCTTCACCCGCAGTGGCCTCGGCGTCGTGCACGGGCGGGCTCACGTTGACGGTCAGGATCTGGGTCTGCACGGGGGCGACCTCCAGGGCTCCGAGGACGGGGGCACCGCACCTCAGTGTGGAGTACGACACATCACTGCCACGAGGGGCGTGCGTGCACTTTCTGAGTCCGGTGCGTGACCGGATGGTTACCCCCCGCCGGGAATCCCGATGCGGATCGGACGCATGTCCGAGAGGATCGGCGCAATGTCCGCCTACGGCACCCGCGTGCCCCCGCGCCGGCCGGGCCCGGTGGCCGACGCACCCCCAAGTCCGGCCCGTGACCGGACCGTTGGGTCACACCGGCTCGACGCGAACCGCGCAGACCTTGAATTCGGGCATGCGGGAGGTGGGGTCCAGGGCCGGGTTGGTCAGGGAATTGGCGCGGCCTTCGCCCGGCCAGTGGAACGGCATGAAGACCGTGTCCGCGCGGATGGCGTCCGTGATGCGGGCCGGGGCCACGGCGCGGCCGCGGCGGGAGACGACCGCGAGCGGGGCGCCCTCGACCGCGCCGATACGGGACGCGAGGCGCGGGTGGAGCTCCACGAAGGGACCGGGGGCCGCCTCGTTCAGCTCGTCCACGCGGCGGGTCTGGGCCCCCGACTGGTACTGGGCGACCACGCGGCCGGTGGTGAGCAGGACCGGGTACTCGGCGTCCGGCATCTCGGCCGCGTCGCGGTGGGAGACGGGGACGAAGCGCGCCCGGCCGTCGTCGGTGGCGAAGCGGTCGAGGAACAGGCGCGGGGTGCCGGGGTGGGACTCCTGCGGGCAGGGCCAAAAGACGCCCTGTTCGGCTTCGATGCGGGCGTAGGAGATGCCCGAGTAGTCCGCCAGGCCGCCGGCCGAGGCACGGCGGAGCTCCTCGAAGACCTCCTCGGGGGCGGTGGGGAAGCCCTTCTCGATGCCGAGGCGGGCGGCCAGGCCGTGCAGGACCTCCAGGTCGGTGCGCACCCCCGCCGGCGGGGTCAGGGCGCGACGGCGCAGCAGGACGCGGCCCTCCAGGTTGGTGGTGGTGCCGGTCTCCTCCGCCCACTGGGTGACGGGCAGGACCACGTCCGCGAGGGCCGCCGTCTCGGAGAGGACCACGTCCGCCACCGCCAGGAACTCCAAGGAGCGGATGCGGTCCTCGATGCGGGCGGCATCGGGGGCCGAGACCACCGGGTTGGACCCCATGAGGAGGAGGGCCTTCACGTCCGTGCCGAGGGCGTCGAGGAGTTCGTACGCACTGCGCCCGGGGGCGGGCAGGCTGTCGGGGTCGACGCCCCAGACCTCGGCGACGTGCGCCCGCGCGGCCGGGTCGGTCAGCTTGCGGTAGCCGGGGAGCTGGTCGGCCTTCTGGCCGTGCTCGCGGCCGCCCTGACCGTTGCCCTGGCCGGTGAGGCAGCCGTACCCGGAGAGCGGGCGGCCGGCGCGGCCGGTGGCCAGGCACAGGTTGATCCACGCGCCGACGGTGTCGGTGCCCTTGGACTGCTGCTCGGGTCCGCGGGCGGTCAGGACCATCGCGGAGGACGGCGCGCAGAACAGGGCGACCGCCTCGCGGAGTTTGGGGACGGGCACGCCGGTGATCCGCTCGACCAGCTCCGGCCAGTGCGCCATCGCCGCGGCGCGGGCCTCCTCCCAGCCGGTGGTGCGGTCGGCGATGAACTCCTCGTCGGTGCGGCCTTCGGCGACGATCAGGTGCAGCAGGCCCAGCGCGAGGGCGAGATCGGTCCCGGGGCGGGGGGCGAGGTGCAGGTCGGCCTGCTCGGCGGTCCGGGTCCGGCGCGGGTCGATGACGATCAGCGTGCCGCCGTTCGCCTTGAGCTCGGTCAGATAGCGCAGGGCGGGCGGCATGGTCTCGGCGAGGTTCGAGCCGACGAGGATGACGCAGCCGGTCCGCGGGACGTCCTCCAGCGGGAAGGGGAGTCCGCGGTCCAGGCCGAAGGCCCGCTGGTGGGCGGCGGCGGCCGAGGACATGCAGAAGCGGCCGTTGTAGTCGATCTGCGAGGTCCGCAGGGCGACGCGGGCGAACTTGCCGAGCGCGTAGGCCTTCTCGTTGGTGAGCCCGCCGCCCCCGAACACCCCGACCGCGTCGGGCCCGTGCGTGCGGCCCGTCCGGGCGAGGCCCTCGGCGACGGCGCCGAGGGCCTCCTCCCAGGTGGCCGGCTCCAGTGCTCCTGTGGCGTGGGTGCGGACGAGCGGCCCGGTCAGGCGCACCCGGGAGGAGAGCACGGCGGGGGCGGTGCGCCCCTTGCCGCACAGCGCACCCCGGTTCACGGGGAAAGCGGCCCGCTCCTCCACCACGACCGTCGCGCCACCCGGTTCAGGACGGAGGAACATCCCGCACTGCAGCGCGCAGTACGGGCAGTGCGTGGCGGTGGCGGAGTCCGGGGTGTGCATACGGCCCAGCCTGCGCCGGTGGTGTTACGCGGGCCGCCGCCCCCGGTTACGCCTCCTGTACGAGCACCTCAGCACGCCCGCCGGAGCCCAGTGAGGGCAGGCGGAACTCGGGCCGGTACGGGACCTCCGCGCACACGATGCGGTCCCGGACGACTACGACGTCGAGGACGAGGTACCCGCCGTCGACCGGCAGCGACACACAACGCTAGCCGGGCCCGCACGCAGTTCCCCGCGGCTGCGAGGCTGCCCGAATGCTCTGGCCGGGACCGGGCTGGGCCACGGGCCAGGGGGCTGGGGGCTGGGGGCTGGGCCGGACCAGCAGCCGGCCCCACTTGGACGCCCCGTACCCGGCGGTGAGGGCCAGGCCGGTGAGCCCGGCGGCGGGGCCGTCTGCGCGCCCTCCTCCTCCAGCACGTCGGTGATCACGACGCTGCCGCCGCCCTGCACGACGGCCCGGGCGGTCGCCGCGCCCAGCCCGCGGGCTCCCCCCGTGATGACGACGGCCTTGCCGCCCAGATCCACAACAGCCGCGGTTCCCCACCCCTGCCACCGAGGCGGACACACTGCCATATGACTAATCGGCATAGGCGGCCAACGGCGCGTCAGTCTGCCAGAGTGCCCAGGGCCCGCGACACCCCCTGCTCCTTCGGCCCCATGAACCGCGGCTGCGGCTTGAAGGCCGCGTCCAGCGCCGCCTTGCCGGCCGCGAAGACCTCGCGCGTGCCGCCGTAATACCAGGTCGCGTCGTGCTCGTCGTCGACCCCGACTCCGTACGCGTCCACGCCCGCGACGCCGCACAGCGCCACGGCCCGGCGTATGTGGAAGCCCTGGCTGATCAGCACCGCCCGCTTCACCCCGAAGATCTCCTTGGCGCGGACGCAGGAGTCCCACGTGTCGAAGCCGGCGTAGTCGCTGACGATGCGGTCGGCCGGAACCCCGTGCGCCGTCAGGTACGTCCGCATCGCGTCGGGCTCGTCGTACTCGGTGCGGCTGTTGTCCCCGGTGACGAGCACGACCTTGGCCTTGCCCGTGCGGTACAGCTCGGCGGCAGCGTCGAGCCGTCTGGCCAGGTACGGGGTCGGCCTCCCGTTCCACAGACCCGCCCCGAAGACCACCGCCACCTCGGCGGCCGGCGCATCGGCCGTGGTCCGCAACCGGTCCGCGGCCGCCGCATGCGTCCACGCCGAGGGCAGCAGCGCCAGCACGCACCCGGCCACCACCGCCTGGACGGTCCGCCGCCGCCCCGCCACCGTCCTCATCCAGCCCGGCATCAGTTTCATGGTCGATCCCCCCGCTTGCCCACACGCCGTTCGCACACATTGACGATCTACGCCCGACGTCCAGTTCCCCGCCCCCCGCCTTTCACCCGTACGAATGAGCGGGTGAGGTGCTGGTAAACACCCGTCACCCCCGCGCAACGCACCCGCAATCTCCGGGCCGCAGGATCGGTTCATGACGGAGCTGGTGCACCCTCCCGAGTCCCTGTCCCTCCCCTTTCCCCCCGCCACCGCCACGGAGCTGCTGACCCGGATCACCACCCAACTCGGCACGCAGCTCAGCGGACTGCGCCCGTGGCGCGCGGCGGGGGGCCGGTCCGACGGAGTCCCCGCATGCAGCCCACCCTCGTCGCCGTCGCGCACGGCAGCCGCGATCCCCGCGCCCTCCCCGCCGTCCTGGCCCTCCTCGACCGGGTCCGTGAGCTCCGCCCCCGCCTCGACGTCGAGCTCGGACACGTCGAGCTGAACCGCCCGCTGCTCGGCGACACCCTCCGGCACACCAGCGGCGCTGCCGTGCTCGTCCCGCTGCTCCTCGGCCGCGGCCACCACGTCAAGCGGGACCTCCCCGCGGCCGCCGCTCGCGCCACCCATCTGGAGACCCGCGTCGCCGCCCCGCTCGGCCCCCATCCGTTGCTGGTGGAGGCCCTGTACGAGCGCCTCCTGGAGGCCGGCTGGACCCCGGGCGCCGGCCCCGGCGGCCCCGGCAACCGCGGCACCGGCTGCGACCGGGGACCCGCAGTCGTACTCGCCGCGGCCGGCTCCCGCGACCCCGACTCGGCGGCAGACACCCGCCGCACCGCCGCCCTGCTCTCCGAACGCCTCGGCGGCGCGCCGGTCGTACCGGCCTACGCCTCCGCCGCCGCCCCCACCGTCCCCGACGCCGTCCGCGCCCTCACGGCCCGCGGCCACCACCGGGTCGCCGTGGCCTCGTACTTCACCGCGCCCGGGCGCTTCGCCGCGCAGAGCGCCGCCGCAGCGCCCGGACCGGCGGCCGCCCCGCTCGGCGACCACCCCGCCCTGGCCCGCCTCGTACTCCGGCGCTATGACGAGGCCCTGGCCCGGCAGCAGACGCCCCTCACCTCTCCGACCCCGCTGAAACTGGCCACCGCATAAGACCGCGTTGGTTCGGATTGCTCAGATTGGTCGTCTTGTCGGTGTTTCCGGTTACCGTCTGAGCATGGAAGGCATGGAAGGCACCGGCAGCGCACCCGTCCGTCACCTCGTCCCGAACGCCCCGTACGACGCGTCCGACACCGAGCGCTGGGCCACCGAGCCCGACAAACGGCCCGGCCGGACCGCCTTCCAGCGCGACCGGGCCCGCGTGCTGCACTCCGCCGCGCTGCGCCGACTCGCCGGGAAGACCCAGGTGGTCACCCCCGGCAGCCGCTCCTACGACTGGGACGCCAGCCCCCGCACCCGCCTGACGCACTCTCTGGAGTGCGCCCAGGTCGGCCGTGAGCTCGGCGCGGCCCTCGGCTGCGATCCCGACCTCGTCGAAGCCGCCTGCCTCTCCCACGACATGGGCCACCCGCCGTTCGGGCACAACGGCGAGGAGGCGCTGAACGAGTTCGCCAAGGACTGCGGCGGCTTCGAGGGCAACGCCCAGTCGCTGCGCCTGCTGACCCGCCTGGAGCCGAAGCGGTTCGTGCCCGACCCGGCCACCGGCGAGCTGGTCAGCGTCGGCCTCAACCTCACCCGGGCCTGCCTGGACGCCGCCACCAAGTACCCCTGGGCCCGCGGCGGCCACCCCACCGACCCCGACTCGGTCAAGTTCGGCGCGTACGAAGACGACCTGCCGGTCTTCGAGTGGCTGCGGCGCGGCGCTCCCGCGGACCGCAAGTGCTTCGAGGCCCAGGTGATGGACTGGTCGGACGATGTCGCGTACTCCGTCCACGACTTCGAGGACGGCTTGCACGCCGGGCACCTCGATCCCAACCTCCTCTTCGCCGAGCCCGAGCGCGCCTCCATCTGGCAGGTCGCGATCGGCCGGTACGTGCCGGCCGACACCGAGCCGGAGGAGCTGCGGGAGGCCCTCGACCGGCTGATGGAGCAGGACTGGTGGCCGCACGGGTACGACGGGTCGGCCGTCGCCCAGGCCCGCCTCAAGGACGCCACCAGCCAGCTGATCGGCCGGTTCTGCCTGGCCGCCGAGGGCGCCACCCGCGAGGCGTACGGCTCCGGCCGGCTGACCCGGTACGCGGCCGAGCTCGTCGTCCCGCGCGAGGCGCGCAACGAGTGCGCGGTCCTGAAGGCGGTGGCCGACCTGTACGTGATGCAGCGCGACGAGCAGGAGCGGCTGCGCGCCGACCAGCGCATCGTCCTGGCCGAACTCGCCGAGGCGCTCAGCGCCCGTGCGCCCGAGGGACTGGACCCGCAGTTCCGGGCCATCTTCGATGCCGCGCCCGACGACAGGGGCCGCAAACGCGCCGTCATCGACCAGATCGCGGCGCTCACGGACGCCTCCGCGCGCTCCCTGCACGCCCGGCTCACACGGCGCGCGCGCCGGTCCGAAGGGTGAGCCGATCGGGCCACTCCCCCTTCACGCGGCAGGCTCGGTGCGGGACGCTCGCATGTGCTCGCATGTGGCGGAGAGGTTATGAGGAGGCATCAGGTGGTCGACGCACACCGGACGTTCGTCATCGTCGGCGCAGGGCTCGCCGGGGCCAAGGCGGCTGAGACGCTGAGGTCCGAGGGGTTCACGGGGCGGGTGATCCTGGTCGGCGACGAGCGCGACCACCCCTACGAACGGCCCCCGCTGTCCAAGGGCTACCTCCAGGGAAAGGAGGAGCGGGACAGCGTCTTCGTCCACGAGCCGTCCTGGTACGCCAAGGCCGACATCGAGCTGCACCTCGGCCAGCCCGCCGTCCAGCTGGACCGGGATGCCCGGAAGGTGGTCCTCGGCGACGGCACGGCGCTGCACTACGACAAGCTGCTGCTGGCCACCGGGGCGGAGCCGCGTCGCCTCGACATCCCGGGGACGGGCTTGGCCGGGGTGCACCACCTGCGCCGGCTCGCCCACGCCGAGCGGCTCAAGGGCGTACTGGCCACCCTCGGCCGGGACAACGGCCACCTGCTGATCGCGGGCGCCGGGTGGATCGGCCTGGAGGTCGCCGCCGCGGCCCGCGGGTACGGGGCCGAGGTCACCGTGGTCGAACCGCTGGCAACCCCGCTGCACGCGGTGCTCGGGCCGGAGGTCGGCCGGCTGTTCGGGGACCTGCACGCCGAGCACGGGGTCCGCTTCCACTTCGGTTCGCGGCTCACCGAGATCATCGGGCAGGACGGCATGGTGCTGGCGGCCCGGACCGACGACGGCGAGGAGCACCCGGCGCACGCCGTGCTCTCGGCGATCGGGGCGGCGCCGCGGACGGCGCTCGCCGAGACCTCCGGGCTGGCCCTGGTCGACCGGCAGCACGGCGGCGGCATCGCCGTGGACGCCTCGCTGCGCACCAGCGATCCGAACGTGTTCGCGGTCGGCGACGTGGCCGCCGCGCACCACCCGCTGCTCGGGACCCGGCTGCGGGTCGAGCACTGGGCGAACGCGCTCAACGGCGGCCCGGCCGCGGCGCGGGCGATGCTGGGGCAGGAGGTGTCGTACGACCGGGTGCCGTACTTCTTCTCCGACCAGTACGACGTGGGCCTGGAGTACTCGGGGTACGCCCCGGCGGGCGGCTACGACCAGGTACTGATCCGCGGGGACGTGGCCAAGCGGGAGTTCATCGCGTTCTGGCTGGCGGACGGGCGGGTGCTGGCCGGGATGAACGTGAATGTGTGGGACGTCACCGAGCACATCCAGGCCCTGATCCGGTCGAAAGCGCCGGTCAACCGCGAGGCGCTGGCGGACCCGTCGGTTCCGCTTGGCTCCCTCCTGCCGGCCGAGGGGGCCTGACGGGTTTGCCGGCACCCGGCCGTAGACTTCACGGGTGGCAGGACGGATCAACGACGACGACGTGAAGGCGGTACGGGACGCGGTCCCGATCGACGCCGTGGTCTCCGACTACCTCCAGTTGCGCAACGCGGGCGGCGGCAACCTCAAGGGCCTGTGCCCCTTCCACGACGAGAAGTCCCCGTCCTTCCAGGTCAGCCCCAGCAAGGGTCTCTACCACTGCTTCGGCTGCCAGGCGGGCGGGGACACCCTCGACTTCATCATGAAGATCGACCACCTGTCGTTCTCGGAGGCGGTCGAGCGCCTCGCGGGCCAGGCGGGCATCACCCTCCGGTACGAGGAGGGCGGGTACACCGCGGGCACCAGCGGCCGCGGCGAGCGCATCCGGCTCGTCGAGGCGCACAAGGCGGCCGCCCAGTTCTACGTCGACCAGCTGGGCAGCCCCGAGGCCGAGATCGGCCGCAGGTTCCTCGCGGAGCGCGGCTTCGACCAGGCCGCGGCCGAGCATTTCAGCGTCGGTTACAGCCCTGCCGGCTGGGACCACCTGACCCGCTTCCTGCGCGGCAAGGGCTTCAGCGACAAGGAGCTGATCACCTCCGGCCTGGCCCAGGACAGCCGCAGCGGCAAGCCCATCGACCGCTTCCGCGGCCGTCTGATGTGGCCGATCCGCGACATCAGCGGCGAGGTGGTCGGCTTCGGCGCGCGCAAGCTGCGCGACGACGACAACGGGCCGAAGTACCTGAACACGCCCGAGACGGCGATCTACAAGAAGTCCCAGGTGCTGTACGGCATCGACCTGGCGAAGAAGGAGATCGCGAAGACCTCGCGGGCCGTGGTGGTCGAGGGCTACACGGACGTGATGGCCTGCCACATGGCGGGGGTCACGACCGCGATCGCGACCTGCGGCACCGCCTTCGCCGGCGACCACATCAAGATCCTGCGCCGCCTGCTGATGGACAACGCGACCGCCGAGGTGATCTTCACCTTCGACGGTGACGCGGCCGGCCAGAAGGCCGCGCTGCGCGCCTTCGAGGACGACCAGAAGTTCGCCGCCGAAACCTCCATCACCATCGCCCCCGGCGGCATGGACCCGTGCGACCTGCGCCTGGCGCAGGGGGACGCGGCGGTGGTCGGGCTGGTGGACGCCCGGACCCCGCTGTTCGAGTTCGCGCTGCGCCACATCGTCGCCCGGCACAACCTGGAGAACCCGGCGGGCCGGGCGGCCGCGCTGGACGAGGCCGCCCCGGTCGTCGCCAACATCAAGAACATCGCGATCCAGCACGAGTCGGCGGTCCAGCTCGCGGGGATGCTCGGCATCCGGGACGAGCAGTTCGTGGTCAAGCGGGTCGCGCAGCTGGCGCGCTGGGCGCGGGAGCGGGGCAACCAGCCGGGCGGGCAGCAACAGGGCCGCGGCCGCCAGGTGTCCTCGTCCTCGTCTTCCTACGAGGCGGCAGCCGCGCCCTCCGCCGCGGCCGCGGGCGGACCGGCGCTGAACCTGCGCAGCCCGGCGCACCGCACCGAGCGCGAGCTGCTCAAGCTGGCGCTCCAGCGGCCGGCCCTGGTCTCGCCGGCCTTCGACGCGTACGGGGTGGACGAGTTCACCGCCCCGCCGTACGCGGCGGTCCGCGAGGCCATCCAGGCCGCGGGCGGCGCCTCCCTGGGCACCGACGACTACCTGGCCCGGGTCCGCGACGCCGCGCCGAACGACACGGTCCGCGCGCTCGTCACCGAGCTCGCGGTCGAGGCCATCCACGCCAAGACGGTGGACGAGGTCTACGCGGGCGTGCAGCTGGTCCAGGTCCGGCTGCGCGCGGTCGACCGGCGGGTCCACGAGATCCAGGGAACGATGTCGCGCCTGGGCCCGCAGGCCCCGCCGGAGCAGCTGGCGGCGGTCCAGGAGGAGCTCTGGGTCCTCCAGCAGTACGGCCAGCGCCTGCGCAACCGCGGGGCCGAGGGCCTGTAGGGCCGGCCCGTACGGCTTGCAGGGCCCGTGGCGCGCTCGGCCCTGGGCGTCAGACCCTGCGGGCGAACCAGTCGCCGCCCGGTATCTCGGTGCCGGACTCGCGCAGCCGGCGAGCCAGCAGCGGTGCCGCCAGGTAGACCCAGGCGGCGGTCCGGCTGCCGTCCGGGCGGACCGCGTCGAGGCGGACCCGGTCGTAGATGTTCAGCGGCCGGCCCGGTCCGTGGTACTCCTCCAGCCGGTCCAGTTCGGCCAGCAGCCCCCCGTACGCGCCGGGCGCCGCAGTGACCAGCTCGCCGACGATCTGCGATCCCGGGTGCTGGACGGCGTACGGATATCCGGGACCGTCGTACAGGAGCGCGTCCGGGAGCCGGGCGGGCTCCTCGGCGGCCGTGCGGCCCCGCAGGAACAGGGCGTGGTTGACCTCTCCCGGACGCAGGGTCCCGTACACGAAGAAGGGGAGCTCGGCGGTGCTCATCGGGCCGTCACCTCCGCCGCGACCCACGCCGGGTAGTCCGCGCTGCCCCGCACCACCGGGGTGGCGATGATCTCCGGCGTGTCGTACGGGCGCCCCTCGGTCAGCCGGGCCTCCAGGGCCGGGTAGGCAGCCGTGGTGGTGGTCTTGAACAGCACCTGCCACTCCTCGGAGGTCTCCAGCGCGTCCTCCCAGCGGTAGACGGAGGTCACCGGCCCGGAGATCTGCGCGCAAGCGGCCAGCCGCGCCTCCACCGCACCGCGGGCGAGCGCCGAGGCCGCCTGCGCCGAGTCGACGGTGGTCAGCACGGTGAGCACCGCGAGCTCTGCCGATTGCGGCTGCGGCTGCGGCCGCGGCGGTCGTGGCGGTCGTGGCGGTCGTGGCGGTTCTGGCCGATCGGATGGTGTCACGGAGCCCTCCCTCGGTTGTGCCGGACGGCGCACGGCCCGGGACTTTGGTCCCGAATCCGCCCGCGTTCCTCCACGGTACGGACCGCTGTCACACAACCTCCCGGCGCCCGTGACCGTCGCCCTCTACCGTCGGTTCCCCCTCCCCCGATCCCCTTGGCCTCCCTTTCCCATGACGCGACCTCTGACGCGGCCTGGCGCGACCTTTGACGCGGCCGGCCCGCCCCCGCACCACCGCCGCCCTCCTGTGCGCCTGCCTCTGCGCGCTCGCCGCCGGCGGCTGCTCCGCGCCCGGAGGGCTCGCCGTCGGTGAGCCCGTGCCGACGGTGTCGGCCCGGCCGCAGCCCGAGTCGCTCTGGCCGCCGTGGACCGACCGCTCCGACGCGGCGTCCGGCAAGCCGGTCGGCACCCGGGAGCCCCCGCCACAGCCGCTGAAGAACGCGCCGGAGGTGGGCCAAGCCGGACTGGCCGCGGTGAACGTACGGGACGTCGTACGAGCCGACGAGCAGATGAAGCCGTTCGCGGCGAAGGGCTGGATCGACGCACCGGGCAAGGTCGGGATCCGCCCGCCGCTGTACCGCGACCTCACGGGCGACGCCAGGCGCAGCTGGTCGGGGCGCGGGTGACCCTGGCCAACCCGGCCCCGGCGGGCACGGCGGCGACGGTGGTGCTCCCCGGCCTGATTACGGCCCGGCCCGGGCTCCGTCCCGCGTCCGCCCTCACCCGGACGGGGTGGCCCGCTCGAACGGCCGCATGCAGGGCCATGACCTGCGACAACGGCAGCCGCGCGCACCGAACTGACGGCACATCAGCAGGCGGGCCGCGGGCAGGCCGGGTTACCTCGGGAACACGACCCCGTGTCTCCAGGAGCCCCCATGCGTCGACGCACCGCCCATGTGCTCACCACCACCGCGCTGACCGCCGCCGCGCTCACCGGCCCGGTCACCGGCCCGGTCACCGGGGCGGTTGCCGCCGCGGACTTCGGCACGACGGACTTCGGCACGACGGGCGTCGCCCCCGGCGACTTCGCGAAGCTGGAGGTATGGCCGAAAACCGCTGCCCCCGGGGCCGGCATCACCGTGAACACCACCGCCTGCGGAACGGGCGGCCATGCCGACGGAGATGCCACCACGGTCGGCGGCGGCCGCTTCAAGCTGGTGCCGGGAACCCACAAAGAGGTGGTCACCGGACAGTTCCAGATCGCCCGCGACACCCGCCCCGGCACCTATGCCGTGGGCGCGACCTGCGCCGACGGCAAGTTCGCCACCGGCGACCTGGTCGTCACCGAACGCGGCCCGAAGGGCCACGTCCGTACCGGGGTGGGTGGCGCAACGACCACCACCGTCGACCCCACCAAGATCACGGCGGGAGCGGTCGTGCTGGCCGCGGCCGCCGTCGGCGGTACCTGGCTCCTGCGTCGCCGGGCGAGCGGCACGCGGAGCTGACGGGCGCCCACCGCGGCTGCGGCCGCGGTCCGACCGGTACCGCCCCCCGTCGCCCGCCCCGCGAGGTCCCCCCGTTCGCGGGGCCGGGCGACGGCCTGTCACACAACCGGCAAGCGGACACGCGAGCACGCGGACACACGGAGTACGTAGGCACCGGATACGCAGAGCACACCATCGCACCGCCAGGGGGCACGCATGGGCAAAGGCCAGGCCGGCCGCGGCGGGCTCGTCGCGCTCGCCGCCTGCGTCGGCATCTGGCTGATCGGCAGCGGATCGGGCCAGTCCGTCGGACCTCCGCTGCCCTCCCCCGCCGAGGCGCTGAACGGGCGGGTGCGCTACCCCGGCAGCATCGCCCCCCTCACCGGATCCCCGCCGACCCGGATCCGGATCCCGTCCATCCGGGTGGACGCCCCGCTGACCGGGCTGGGCCTCGGGCCCGACGGCAGCATCGAGGTGCCGCCGCCCGACCGCCGCGATCTGGCGGGCTGGTACCGCGACGGCACCACCCCCGGCGCCGTCGGTACGGCCGTCGTCGTCGGCCACGTCGACCACGCCACCGGCCCGGCGGTCTTCTACCACCTGGGCGCGCTGCACCGTGGGGCCGCGATCGAGGTGCCGCGCGAAGACGGACGCACGGCGGTGTTCACCGTCCACGCGGTCGAGGTCTACGAGGCCGACCACTTCCCCGACTCCCGCGTGTACGGGCCCTCGCCGCGCGCGGAGCTCCGGGTGATCACCTGCGGCGGGGGCTTCTCACCGCGCACCGGCTACCAGGGCAACGTGGTCGTCTTCGCCCATCTCACGGGAACGTACTAGCGGGGAGCCGAGAGCGGTTTCCGGTCGGCCCGGTCGGCCCGGTCGGCCCGGTCCGCCCGGTCAGCCCCACTGCTCCAGACCGAGCTTGATCACCAGCGCGCCGACCACCGTCAGCAGGACGCCGCGGACGAACCCGCTGCCCTTCTTGAGCGCCATCCGGGCGCCGATCATGCCGCCGGCCAGGTTGAACACCGCCAACAGCGCGGCCAGCTGCCACAGCACCATGCCCTGGTACGCGAACATCGCGAGCGCCCCGGCGTTGGTGCAGCAGTTGACGATCTTGGCGGTCGCGGAGGCGGTGACCAGGTCGAGGTGGAGCAGTGCGGTGAGGGCGAGCACCAGGAAGGTGCCGGTCCCGGGCCCGATGAGCCCGTCGTAGAAGCCGATGCCGAGCCCGGCGAGTCCGATGGCGAGCAGCACCCGCTGCCGGCTGACGGGCGCGGTCGAGGGGGCGCTGCCGAAGCCCGGCTTGAAGATGACGACGCCCGCGACGACCACGAGCACGCCCATGATGAGCGGGCGCATGGCGTCCTTGCTGATCCCGCCGGCGAGCGCCGCGCCGCCCATGGAACCGGCGAGCGCGGCCAGGCCGATCCGGACGGCGAGCTTCACATCCACCGGCGCCTTGCGTAGGTACGTCACCGCCGCGCCCGCGGTGCCGACGATGGCCACGGCCTTGTTGGTGCCGAGCACGGTGGCCGGGTGGGCGCTGGGCAGCCCGAGGAGCAGGGCGGGCAGGAGCAGCAGTCCGCCGCCGCCCACCACCGCGTCGATCCAGCCGGCCGCGGCGGCGGCCACGCACAGAACGATGATCATGGTCGTTGATATGTCAGGCACGGACACGACCCTATGGAGCTGATGGGTGCAGGACCCATCAATCGCCGGAAACTTGCGCAAAGGTTGAGCTTTGTCGGGCCGGCGCCCGGTCCGGGGCCACGGGGGCGGCCGGATCCACCGTCGCCGTCAGAGCCGTCGCGGCCAGCACGCTGGCCAGACCGAGTCCGGCCGCGAGTCGGCGCGCGGGCGGTACGGCGGCCAGCGCGGCGGCGCCCACCCGCAGCGCGGAGACCCGGCGCGGCTTGCGGTGCCGGGCCGCGGAGCGGACGGAACCGGCGCGGACGGAACCGGCGCGGACGGCCGGGGCAGCGGCGGCGTTGGCCGGCCCGACCGGTACGGACAGGGGGACGTGCAGCGGATGGCGCATGGCGCGGCGACCTCTCGGAACTCGGGTCGGGGTCAGAAGCTGAAGCACTCGCAATGGATGCGCCCGGCCGGCACCCCGGCCCGCAGCAGCGCGCTCCGCGTCGCCTCGGCCATCCCCGGCGGCCCGCACAGGTACACGTCGTGCCCGGTCAGGTCCGGCACCAGCGCGAGCAGTGCCTGCGGGGCGAGCGGATCGTAGGCGGCATCGGAGGACCCGAGCAGGTAGTGCAGCCCGGCCTGCCGTTCGGCGGCGATGGCCTCCAGCTCGGACCGCAGCACCAGGTGCTCCTCGGCCCCGGCCCGGTAGAGGAGGGTGAGGTCCCCCGGGCCGCCGGGCAGCGTCTCGAACAGCGCCCGCATCGGCGTGATGCCGACCCCGCCCGCGATCAGCAGCACCTTGGGCCGGGTCCGCCGGGCGGCGGTCAGCGCCCCGAACGGCCCGGTGGCGATGACCCTGGTGCCGGGGCGGAGCCGACGGATCCGGCGGGAGTGCCCACCGAGCGCCTTCACGGTGATCCGCAGGGCGTGCCCGCGGACCGGCGCGGACAGCGAGAACGGCAGGGCGGTGTGCCACAGCCGGCGCTGGAGGAACCGCCAGCGCAGGAACTGGCCCGGCTCCGCGCGCAGTTCCTCCAGGTGCTGCCCGTACACGACGACGGAGACCACCCCGGGCCCCTCGACCCGCACCTCGGCCACCCGCAGCGCATGCCGCAGGGCCTGCCGTACGGGGACCACGGCCCGGTACCAGACCAGCAGGACGGCGACGGTGGCGTGCGCGAGGGCCCAGAACCAGCCGGCGAGGGCGAGATCGGGCCCGGCGAGCTGGTGGCCGAAGGCCAAGGAGGCGGCGAGGTAGACGAAGAGGTGCACCCCGCGCCAGGTTTCGTGGCTGACCCGTCGGCGTACGGCCCGCGCGGAGGTCACCCCGACGACCGCCAGCAGCGCCGTTCCGGCGAAGGCGGCGGCCACGGCGGGATAGCCGAGCAGCCCGCGGACGGCGCAGACCACGTCGACGCCCTCGTGGACGGCGTATCCGCACAGGGCGAAGAGCGCGTGCCCGAAGCAGAGCAGCAACACGTGCCGACCGCCCAGCGCGTGCCAGCGGGCGATCCGGTCGGCGCCCACGCCGTGCTCCACCGCGGGCACGCGGGCCATCAGGAAGAGCAGGACCAGCACCCCGTACCCGGCGAGCAGACCGGTCAGGTGGGCGCCGGTCGCGAACAGCGCGTCGAGGCGGGCGGAGGGGCGCACCTGGGCCGCCCAGAGCAGCGCCACAGCCCCCGCCCCGCCGAGCATCCCGCCCTTGGCCCGCACCGCCGCATCTCGCATACGGATCACGCTAAGGCTGCTCAGAACGCCGCTGACCTGCCCGAACCGATCCTTAAGTCGGTCTTGAGGAACGCCTCACCGACCCTTAACCCGGGCGCTGAGGTGCGCGTTCCTCCCGGGTAACAGTGGCGATGCGGAGGGGAAACAGCGGACGCGCACGCTCGTGCCATGACCTCGAAGCAGCAGCGTGTGGTGGTGATCGGCGGTGGCCTCGCGGGCCTGCGGGTCGCTGCGCGGCTGGGCGCGGCCGCGGGTGCGGATGCCGGCGCCGGTGGTGCCGAAGTGACGGTCCTCGGCGAGGAGTCGCACGTTCCGTACAACCGCGTCCTGCTGGCGGAGGTCCTGGCGGGCCGGTACGCACCGGAGGTGACCGCTCTCCCGGACGCCGGGCCGGCGCTGCGGCGGGGCGTCCGTGCGGTCCGCATCGACCGCGCCGACCGCACGGTCCACTGCGACGACGGCAGCACCGAGCGGTACGACACGCTGGTCCTGGCCACCGGTTCCAACGCGGTCCTCCCGCCACTGCGCGGCCTGTTCGAACCGGAGGGCCGGGAACTGCCCGACGGGGTCCACGCGTTCCGCACGATGGACGACTGCCTGGCCCTGTCGGCCGCGGTGGGCGCACGGTCCGGCGTGCGCGCCGTGGTGATCGGCGGCGGCCTCCTCGGCGTCTCCGCGGCCCGCGCCCTGGCCGAGCGCGGCGCCCAGGTGGTCCTGGCCCAGCAGGGCGAGCGCCTGATGGAACGCCAGCTGGACGCGGACGCCTCGGCGCTGTTGCACGACCACCTGACCACCCTCGGCATCGAGATCCACACCCAGTGCCGGGTCCGCGGCCTGACGACGGAGCCGTCTGCGGGCGGCGCGGGAGGGCGGCGGGTCGGCGGGGTCGAGTTCGCCGACGGGTACCGGCTCGACGCGGACGTCGTCGTGCTCGCCTGCGGTGTGCGGCCCCGGACCGGGCTCGCGCTCGCCGCCGGGCTCCGCGTGGGCACCGGGATCCTCGTGGACGACCGGCTGCGCACCAGCGACCCGCACATCCACGCGGTCGGCGACTGCGCCGAGCACGCGGGCCGGGTGTACGGGCTCGCGGGCCCCGCCCTGGAGCAGGCCGATGCCCTCGCGGCACAACTGACCGGCGCGAGCGGCCCCGCCGGAGTGACCGAAGGAACCGGAGGAACTACCCCCGGATACACCGGAACCCGGGCCCTGACCCGCCTCACCCTCGCTGCCGCCACCGGATCCGATGCCACGGACACCGGCCCGCTCGATCTCGCCGCCTTCGGCGAGACCACCCCGCTTCCCGGGGACGACGTGGTCCGCCTCGCCGACGCCACCCGCCGGACCTACCGGAAGGTCGTCGTCCGCGGCGACCGCCTCGTCGGCGGGGTCCTCCTCGGCGAACTCTCCAGCGTGGGCGCCCTCGCCCGCAGCTGGGAGGACGCCGAGACCCTGACCGACCTGTTCCACCTGCTCACCGACGACGGAGGCTCCTGATCATGGCCGCACCCACGCCCACTCCCGCCATCGTGCTCATCGGCCACGGCATGGTCGGCCAGCGCTACCTTGAGGCACTCGCCGAGCGCGGGGCCACCTCCACGCACCGGATCACCGTGCTCTGCGAGGAACCCCGGCCGGCCTACGACCGCGTGCACCTCACCTCGTACTTCTCCGGCAGCACCGCCGAAGACCTCTCCCTCACCCCCGCCGGCTTCATGGAGCAGCACGGGATCGACCTGCACCTGGGCGACCCCGCCGAGACCATCGACCGCGGGGCCCGCACCGTCACCTCCCGCTCGGGACGGGTTTTCCCGTACGACGTGCTCGTCCTGGCGACCGGCAGCTACCCCTTCGTGCCGCCCGTCCCCGGCAAGGACGCCCCCGGCTGCTTCGTCTACCGCACCATCGAGGACCTGCTCGCGATCGAGGAGTACGCCAAGACCCGCACCAGTGGCGCGGTCGTCGGCGGCGGTCTCCTCGGGCTCGAAGCCGCCGGCGCCCTCCAGGGCCTCGGACTCGCCACCCGCATCGTGGAGTTCGCCCCGCGCCTGATGCCCGTCCAGGTCGACGAGGGCGGCGGCGCGGCCCTGCTGCGCACCATCGAGTCGATGGGGCTGACGGTCCACACCGGCGTCGGCACCCAGGAGGTCGTCACCGGAGAGGACGGCCACGTCAGCGGAATGCGCCTCTCCGACGGCTCCACCGTCGACACCGACCTCGTCGTCTTCTCCGCCGGGGTCCGCCCCCGCGACGACCTCGCCCGCGCCTCGGGCCTGACCGTCGGCGAGCGCGGCGGCATCGGCGTCGACGCCCGCTGCCGCACCTCGGACCCCCGCGTCTACGCCATCGGCGAGTGCGCGCTGGCCACCGACGGCCGGGTGTACGGACTGGTCGCCCCCGGCTACGAGATGGCCGAGACCGCCGCCGAGGACCTCCTGGGCCGCGACAAGGAGTTCACCGGAGCCGACCTCTCCACCAAGCTCAAGCTGCTCGGCGTGGACGTGGCCTCCTTCGGCGACGCCCACGGCGCGGCCCCCGGAAGCCTCGACGTCGTCTACTCGGACTCCCGCTCCGGCGTCTACAAGAAGCTGGTCGTCTCCCCCGAGGGGGTCCTGCTCGGCGGGGTCCTGGTCGGCGACGCCGACTCGTACGGCCTGCTGCGCCCGCTCACCGGCAGCGTCCCGCCCGTCAGCCCCGACCAGCTGGTGCTGCCCGCCGGCCTTGGTGCGCCGGTCGCGCTGGGCCCGTCGGCGCTGCCGGACTCCGCGGTGATCTGCTCCTGCCACAACGTCACCAAGAAGGCGATCACCGCCTGCGCGAGCCTCCCCGAGGTCAAGCAGTGCACCAAGGCGGGCACCGGCTGCGGCAGCTGCCTGAAGGTGATCGGCCAGCTGCTGCCCGCGGCCGCCGACAAGGGCCTGTGCGGCTGCTTCCCCTTCACCCGTGCCGAGCTCTACGAGATCGTCCGAACCCGCCGGCTCACCTCGTACGAGCAGCTCCTCGACGGCCACGGCCGGGACGCGGCCCGCGGCGGCGACGGCTGCGAGGTCTGCAAGCCGGCCGTCGGCTCGATCATCGCCTCGCTCGCCCCCACCGTCGGCGCGAGCGGCTACGTCCTCGACGGGGAGCAGGCCGCCCTCCAGGACACCAACGACCACTTCCTCGCGAACCTCCAGCGCAACGGCTCGTACTCGGTCGTCCCGCGCATCCCCGGCGGCGAGATCACCCCCGACAAGCTCATCGTGATCGGCGAGGTGGCCCGAGACTTCGGGCTCTACACGAAGATCACCGGCGGGCAGCGCATCGACCTCTTCGGTGCCAGCGTGGACCAGCTCCCCCGGATCTGGGCCCGGCTCGTCGACGCCGGGTTCGAGTCCGGCCACGCGTACGGGAAGGCACTGCGCACGGTGAAGTCCTGCGTGGGCCAGACCTGGTGCCGCTACGGCGTCCAGGACAGCGTGCGGATGGCCATCGACCTGGAGCTGCGCTACCGGGGACTGCGCGCCCCGCACAAGCTCAAGTCGGCGGTGTCCGGCTGCGCCCGCGAGTGCGCGGAGGCGCAGAGCAAGGACTTCGGCGTGATCGCGACGGCGAACGGCTGGAACCTGTACGTCGGCGGGAACGGCGGGGCCACCCCGCGCCACGCCGACCTGCTGGCCCAGGACCTGTCCGACGCCGAACTGGTGCGGCTCATCGACCGGTTCCTGATGTTCTACATCCGCACCGCGGACCGCCTGGAGCGCACCTCCACCTGGCTGGACCGGCTGGAGGGCGGCCTGGAGCACCTGCGGGACGTGGTCGTACACGACTCGCTGGGGCTGTGCGGCGAGCTGGAGTCGCTGATGGCCGACCACGTGGCGCACTACCGCGACGAATGGGCGGAGACGCTGGAGGACCCCGAGCGGCTGCGCCGGTTCGTGTCCTTCGTGAACGCCCCCGGCGCCCCGGACCCGACCGTGAAGTTCATCCCCGAACGCGACCAGGTCAAGCCCGACCTGACCATTCTCGACATCCGGCCGCTGGAGGCCGTGGGAGGCACCCGATGACCGTGGAACTGCAGGTGGCCGAAGGCTGGCTGACGGTGTGCGAACTGACCGACCTGACCCCCGGGCGGGGCGTCGCGGTCCTACTGCCCGACGGGAGGCAGGCCGCGGTGTTCATCGGCCGGTCCGGGGGGTTGTACGCCATCGACAACCGGGACCCGTTCACCGGTGCGGCGGTGCTCTCGCGAGGGCTGGTCGGCTGTGTGGACAACAAGCCCTTCGTGGCCTCGCCGCTGCTGAAGCAGCGCTTCGACCTCGCCTCGGGGCGCTGTCTGGACGACGAGGAGGCGGCGGTCCGGACCTATCCGGTGCGGACCGCCGTGACCTCGGCGGCGGTGGCGTAGCGCGCGAGCGGGGGCATCAGCCCTGGACGGCCGCCGGGTCCATCCACACGTACTCCCAGACGTGGCCGTCCAGGTCCTCGAAGGCCCGGCCGTACATGAAGCCGAGGTCCTGGGCCGGGCGGGGCTCGGTGCCGCCGGCCGCGAGGGCGGCGCCGACGACCTCGTCGACCTTCTCCCGGCTCTCCGCGCTCAGGGCGAGCATGACCTCGGTGGTCTTGGTGGCGTCCGCCACCTCCTTGGTCGCGAAGTCCTTGAAGCGCTCCTCGGTCATCAGCATCGCGAAGATCGTGTCGCTGATGACGAGGCAGCCGGTCTTCTCGTCGCTGAACTGGGGGTTGAAGGAGTAGCCGAGCTCGCCCCAGAACGCCTTGGCGGCGTCGATGTCCTTGACGGGCAGGTTGACGAAGATCATGGTGGGCATCTCGGTTCCTCATCTCTCGTGTACGTGCTTTCGAGAGATAGACCGGGGTGCCCGGGAAAACTCATCGCTGCGGCGGAAAACTTTTCCGAAGTTCCCGCCGGGCAGCCGGGTGGGGCGCGTCAGCGCAGGTCAGGCCGTGGAGCGGAGCTGTAGGGCGGCCAGCGGGACGAAGCCCCGGGTGTCCTCCCGGCGGAGCAGCGCCGGGTCCGGCCCGGCCAGCCGCTTGTGCAGGGCCAGGGCGATCCGCTCGCCCGTCGCCTTCGCCCGCTCCGCGTTCGGCCCCCGGTACAGGCCGTCGACGGCGGCGCGCCACAATTGCACCCACCGTCCGAAGTCCTCGGCGGTCATCGCCCGCGCCGCGTGCAGGGCGGCGTGCGGGGCGAAGGCGTCGCGCCCGTAGCCGGCCGTACGGAACAGGGCCCGCTCCCAGAAGTCGGTGATCCGCGGCAGGTGGACCTCCAGGTCCGTGCCGGCCACCTCGGTGAAGAACGGCCCGATGCGCCGGTCGGCGAATGCGGCCGTGTAGAAGCGGCGCAGCACGACGGCGAGGTCGGCGCGGCCGCAGATGTCGTTGTCCGCGGCGAACTGGTTCATCGTTCCAGCATCTTGGCGCGGGCCCGCGGCCGCCAGGGCTGAAAGTCCTGCGGTTCGTCACTTCGTGGGCCGTGGCCCCGGACCGCGCTTCGCGCCCCGGGGCCGCCGGGCACACTACGAGGCCACCGCTCCGCCCTTCAGCAGCGCGGCCCCCAGCGGGGTCACCGTGTGCAGGACGGCGTTGCCCCGGCGCAGGGTGGTGACCAGACCCGCCTCGCGCATCACGCAGGCGTGCTGGCTCGCGGAGGCCAGCGAGACCCCGGCCCGGCGGGCCAGCTCGCTGGTGGTGGCGCCGTCGCCTATGGCCCGCAGCACCACCGAGCGGGTGTGCCCGACGAGCTTGCCCAGCGTGCGCTGGCGCTGCTCCTCCAAGGGCCGAATCGATTCGGCGCCGGTGGGGGCCGAGGCCAGCTGCGCGGCCGCCGGGTAGACCAGCACCGGGGGCAGCTCCGGGTCGTGCAGGGTCACGGCGGTGCGCCGGCAGAAGAAGGACGGCTGGAGCAGCAGCCCGCGCCCCCGCAGCCGTACGTCGCGGTCCACGGGGTAGTCGCACTCCAGGACCGGCGCCCGCCAGCGCAGCATCGGCGGCAGCGAGGCCAGCAGCTCGTCCGCGCCTCCGTCCAGCAGGGCCCGGCCGCGCGCGGCCCGCTCGGCCTCGATCTGGGCCTGGATGTGCGTCCAGTACGGCTCCACGGCCGCCCGGTGGTAGCCGCGCAGCTCGCCCAGCAGCCTCGGCAGGTGCTTGGTGCCGCCGTCCATGAAGTCGCGCAGCCGTCGCGGGACCAGCGCGTCGGCGCCCCCGCTCACGGCCGAGGGCATGCCGAACGCGGCTCCCACGGCTGTGCCCGCGCCCAGTAGCGCGAGCTCGCGCCGCATCCGCTCGGGGCGGATCCCGCGCAACGCGTCCAAGCCCACGTCCCACCCGTACTGCCCCTCAACAGGGGTCAGGAAATCGGGAAAATAACCACGACTCGGTATGAGCGCACCGAGCAAACGTGTTTCACTATTCAACCTGCTCCGGGTTTCCGTACGCCATTCACCGAAGAGCCGCGCATCACGCCGGTCTCTTAAGCGGTGAAAACTCAGAATCGTTTCCCACAACGCATCGGGACGCCCTGCCATCCGTACGCGTGCCAGGTCCACTCCAGTGAAATGGATACGCAGCACCGAACCCCCACCTGTGCAACCGCAATCCCCCCGCCTCATGAGTATGCATGCCGTCACACGTTGTCACCACGCCCTTTCGGCCACAGTTGAAACCCCTTTCGGCAGGGGCGTGACAACCGAAATCCTGTACTCCGCCAGGCACACTCCAGTGCGACCGAAACGCTCCGTGAAGGCCGTGGGGGGCTTTGCGGGGCCTGGCGGTCGGTCGCACCGGGAAGCGCCGACGTGCCTGGCAGATTGACAGCAGGCGGTGGACGGGTGGGGATCCGTCCACCGCCTGCTGGCGTAAAGATTTGTTGAACAACAAAAAATGGGCGCGTCCGCCCTCGGGGGTCAGGGAACCCGGGGGCGGACGCGCAGTCAGCGGGCCCTGTCAGGGCCGTGAAGGGCTCAGCGGCTGTCGCTGCCCTTCGCCTCGGCCGCGGCGCGGCCGGCCTCCAGGCGCGCCACCGGAATGCGGAACGGCGAGCAGGAGACGTAGTCGAGACCCACCTCGTGGAAGAAGTGGACCGACTCGGGGTCACCGCCGTGCTCGCCGCAGACGCCGAGCTTGAGGTCGGGGCGGGTCGCCCGGCCGGCCTGGACCGCACTGCGGACCAGCGCGCCGACGCCGTCCTTGTCGATGGTCTCGAACGGCGAGACCCCGAAGATGCCCTTCTCCAGGTACGCGGTGAAGAAGCTGGCCTCGACGTCGTCGCGGGAGAAGCCCCACACCGTCTGGGTCAGGTCGTTCGTACCGAAGGAGAAGAACTGCGCGGCCTCGGCGATCTGGGCGGCCGTCAGGGCGGCGCGCGGCAGCTCGATCATCGTGCCGATGGTCAGCTTGAGGCTGGTGCCGGTGGCGGCCTCCACCTCGGCGATGACCGCGTCGGCCTCCTCGCGGACGATCTCCAGCTCCTGGACGGTGCCCACGAGCGGAACCATGATCTCGGCGCGCGGGTCGCCCTTGGCGTTCTTGCGCTCGGCCGCGGCCTCGGCGATCGCCCGGACCTGCATGGCGAACAGACCGGGGATGACCAGGCCGAGACGGACACCGCGCAGACCCAGCATCGGGTTCTGCTCGTGCAGCTTGTGCACGGCCTGGAGCAGGCGCAGGTCGTTCTCGTTGGCGTCCTTGCGGGCCTCGGCGAGGGCGACGCGCACCGACAGCTCGGTGATGTCGGGCAGGAACTCGTGCAGCGGCGGGTCCAGCAGGCGGACGGTGACGGGCAGCCCGTCCATCGCCTCGAACAGCTCGACGAAGTCCTTCTTCTGGAGCGGCAGGAGGGCACTCAGTGCCTCCTCGCGCTCCTTGTCGGTGTCCGCGAGGATCAGGTGCTCGACCAGCTCGCGGCGCTCACCGAGGAACATGTGCTCGGTGCGGCACAGGCCGATGCCCTGGGCACCGAAGCGGCGGGCGCGCAGCGCGTCCTCGGCGTTGTCGGCGTTGGCGCGCACCCGCAGCCGGCGGACGCGGTCCGCGTAGGCCATGATCCGGTGGACGGCGGCGACCAGCTCGTCGGCGTCGTCGGCACCTGCGTGCATACGGCCCTCGAAGTACTCGACGACCGGGGACGGTACGACGGGTACCTCACCGAGGTAGACCTTGCCGGTGGAGCCGTCGATGGAGACGACGTCGCCCTCCTCGATCACCTGGCCGCCGACCGTCATGCGGCGGCGCTTGGTGTCGACTTCGAGGTCCTCGGCGCCGCAGACGCAGGTCTTGCCCATGCCGCGGGCCACGACGGCCGCGTGCGAGGTCTTGCCGCCGCGCGAGGTCAGGATGCCCTCGGCGGCGATCATGCCGTCCAGGTCGTCCGGGTTCGTCTCGCGGCGGATCAGGATGACCTTCTCGCCGGAGCGCGACCACTTGACGGCCGTGTACGAGTCGAAGACGGCCTTGCCGACCGCCGCACCCGGGGAGGCGGCGATGCCGCGGCCGAGCAGGGTCGTGGTGGCGCCGTCGTCGAAGCGGGGGAACATCAGCTGCGCGAGCTGGGCGCCGTTGACGCGCTGGAGGGCCTCGGCCTCGTCGATCAGGCCCTGGTCCACGAGCTGGGTGGCGATGCGGAACGCGGCGCCGGCGGTGCGCTTGCCGACGCGGGTCTGCAGCATCCACAGCTGACCGCGCTCGATGGTGAACTCGATGTCGCAGAGATCCTTGTAGTGGGTCTCCAGCGTCGTCATGATCGTCATGAGCTGGTCGTACGAGGCCTTGTCGATGGCCTCCAGGTCCGCCAGCGGGACGGTGTTGCGGATGCCCGCGACGACGTCCTCGCCCTGGGCGTTCTGCAGGTAGTCGCCGTACACGCCGGCGTGGCCGCTGGCCGGGTCGCGGGTGAAGGCGACGCCGGTGCCGGAGTCGGGGCCGAGGTTGCCGAAGACCATGGAGCAGATGTTGACCGCGGTGCCCAGGTCGCTCGGGATGCGCTCCTGGCGGCGGTAGAGCTTGGCGCGCTCGGTGTTCCAGGAGTTGAAGACCGCCTCGACGGCGAGGTCGAGCTGCTCGCGGGCGTCCTGCGGGAACTCGCGGCCGGCCTGCTTGGCGACGATCTTCTTGAAGCGGGTGACCAGCTTCTTCAGGTCGGCGGCGTCGAGGTCGGTGTCGACGGTGACCTTCTTGGCGGCCTTGGCCTCGTCGAGGGCCTCCTCGAAGAGCTCGCCGTCCACGTCCAGGACGGTCTTGCCGAACATCTGGATCAGGCGGCGGTACGAGTCCCACGCGAAGCGCTCGTTACCGGCCTGGGAGGCGAGGCCGGTCACGGATTCGTCGGAGAGGCCGATGTTGAGGACCGTGTCCATCATGCCGGGCATGGAGAACTTGGCACCGGAGCGCACGGAGACCAGGAGCGGGTCGTCCGACTGGCCGAGCTTCTTGCCCATCTTCGCCTCAAGGGCGGCCAGGTGGGCGCTGACCTCGTCGCGCAGCGCGGCCGGGGCCTCACCGCTGGCGAGGTAGACCTTGCAGGCCTCGGTGGTGATGGTGAAGCCGGGAGGGACCGGCAGACCCAGGTTGGTCATCTCGGCGAGGTTGGCCCCCTTGCCGCCGAGAAGGTCCTTGAGGTCGCGGTTTCCCTCGGTGAAGTCGTAGACGAACTTCTGATCTTTGTTTTCCGACACGGGTCTCGACTCCTCGAGGACTCGGTGGCTGCCCTGACGGCCAGGAACATACCCAGATCGAAGGCTTCTGGGTACGTCCACTTGGTCGTCATGCGGCTGTAACCACCCGTGCGCCACCAGATCGAAAGTAACCGAAGAGTAGCCAGAACCTACGAAGAGCGTTCACCTCCCGAAGGGTGAAGGGGCTCCTGCGGCGTGTTTACGCTCGGATGAGCGATCATCGATACATTTGCGTTCAAGTCTTGAACAAACAAAGGGTGGCACCCAGTGCCACCCTTTGGAAGTCTTACCCGTGATTTTCGCGCTCATGTGAGCGCAACCCCACCCATGCGTGGCGTATGTCACGCCGCCGGCGGCATAGTTTGTCAGCTGTTTCTCAGCCCCCGGACGTGTCCAGTTCGGCGTCCTCGCTCACGCCCGCACAGTCGTACGGATCCTTCAGCCAGCCATCCGGAAGGACAACTCGGTTGTTTCCGGACGTCCGGCCGCGCGGGCCGTCCGCACTCTCGGGCCACGGCTGGTCCAGGTCGAGCTCGCTCAGATGAGCGTCCAGCTCGGCCAGCGACGAGGTGACCGCCAGCTTCTTGCGCATCTCGGAGCCCACCGAGAAGCCCTTGAGGTACCAGGCCACGTGCTTACGGAAGTCGATCACCCCGCGCGCCTCGTCGCCGATCCACTCACCGAGCAGTTCGGCGTGCCGGTGCATCGTGGCCGCGACCTCGCGCAGCGTCGGCTTGTGGAAGTCCTCCGGTCGCCCCTCGAACGCCGCGACCAGGTCGTTGAACAGCCACGGGCGTCCCAGGCAGCCGCGCCCCACCACCACGCCGTCGCAGCCGGTCTCGCGGACCATGCGCAGCGCGTCCTCGGCGCACCAGATGTCGCCGTTGCCGAGCACCGGGATCTCCGGCACGTGCTCCTTGAGCCGCGCAATGGCGTCCCAATCGGCGGTGCCGCCGTAGTGCTGGGCGGTGGTGCGGCCGTGCAGGGCGATGGCGGTGACGCCCTCCTCGACGGCGATCCGTCCGGCGTCCAGGTAGGTGAGGTGGTCGTCGTTGATGCCCTTGCGCATCTTCATGGTGACCGGCAGGTCACCGGCGCCCGCGACCGCCTCACGCAGGATCGCGCGCAGCAGGTTCCGCTTGTACGGGAGGGCGGAGCCGCCGCCCTTGCGGGTCACCTTGGGGACCGGGCAGCCGAAGTTGAGGTCGATGTGGTCGGCGCGGTCCTCCTCGACGATCATGCGGACCGCCTTGCCGACCGTCGCCGGGTCGACCCCGTACAGCTGGATCGAGCGGGGCTTCTCGGTGGCGTCGAAGTGGATCAGCTGCATGGTCTTCTCGTTGCGCTCGACCAGGGCGCGGGTCGTGATCATCTCGCTCACGAACAGCCCCTTGCCGCCGCTGAACTCGCGGCAGAGGGTACGGAACGGGGCATTGGTGATGCCGGCCATGGGGGCGAGCACCACGGGGGGCTGCACGGTGTGCGGGCCGATCGCGAGCGGCGGGGGGAGCGTGGTCATCCCCCCATTGTCGCCCAGACGAATCGCATCACGCATTTCTTTAGTTAGGCGTACTATCGTAACTATGCCCGAGTCGAGTCGTCGTCGCAGACTCCTGGTCCTGGCGATCTGCTGCACGAGCCTGCTCATCGTCAGCCTCGACGTGACGGTGCTCAACGTCGCCCTGCCCTCGATGCGCCGCGAGCTGGACGCGTCCGTCGCCGGCATGCAGTGGACGATCGACGCGTACACGCTGGTCCTGGCCTCGCTGCTGATGCTGGCGGGCTCCACGGCGGACCGGATCGGGCGCCGCAGGGTCTTCGCCGCGGGCCTGGTGGTCTTCACCGCGGGCTCGCTGCTCTGCTCGCTCGCGCCGAGCCTGGAGTGGCTGATCGCCTTCCGGATGGTCCAGGCCGTGGGCGGCTCGATGCTGAACCCGGTCGCCATGTCGATCATCACCAATACGTTCACGGATCCGCGCGAGCGGGCCCGTGCCATCGGCGCCTGGGGCGCGGTGGTCGGCATATCCATGGCCGTGGGCCCGCTGATCGGCGGACTGCTCGTGGATTCCGTCGGCTGGCGGTCCATTTTCTGGCTCAACCTCCCGGTCGGGCTGCTGGCGCTGGTGCTGACGCTGCGCTTCGTCCCCGAATCGCGGGCCGCGCACCCGCGCCGCCCGGACCCGGTGGGCCAGCTGCTGGTCATGACCCTGCTGGGCTCCGTGACGTACGGGATCATCGAGGCGCCGACCGCGGGCTGGAACGCTCCGGTCATCCTCGGCTGCGCGGCCGTGGCCGTGGCCTCGCTGGCGGGGCTGCTGTTCTACGAGCCGCGCCGGGCGGAGCCCCTGATCGACCCCCGGTTCTTCCGGAGCGCTCCCTTCAGCGGCGCGACGGTGATCGCCGTCAGCGCCTTCGCCGCGCTGTCCGGGTTCCTGTTCCTCAACACCCTGTACCTGCAAGACGTACGGGGGCTGAGCGCGCTCGACGCCGGGCTCTACATGCTGCCGATGGCTGCGCTCGCCTTCATCTGCCCCCCGTTGTCGGGGCGACTGGTGGGCAGTCGGGGGCCGCGGCCGTCGCTCCTGATCGCGGGGACGGCGATGGCGTCGAGCGGGCTCCTGTTCGCCGCCTTCTCGGCGCAGACCTCGACGCCGCTGCTGTTCACCGCGTACGTGTTGTTCGGGCTGGGCTTCGGCATGGTCAACGCGCCCATCACGAACACGGCGGTCTCCGGTATGCCCCGGGCCCAGGCGGGTGTCGCGGCCGCGGTCGCCTCCACCAGCCGGCAGACCGGCGGCACGCTGGGCGTGGCCGTGATCGGCGCGGTGCTGGCCGCGGGGACGGCCGGCGGCGCCGATTTCACCGAGGCGACCCGGCCGGCCTGGTGGGTCATCACGGCCTGCGGACTGCTCGCGCTCGTCGTGGGCGCCGTGACCAGCGGCCGGTGGGCAATGCGGACCGCGGCACGGACCGCCCGCACGCTGGAGCGGACGCCCGCGGAACCGAAGCCGGCCGCTGTCCCGCCGAGGGGCTGACGGGGCCCGCTACTCGGTGCAGTTGAAGTCGTCGGCGTTCGAGTCGATCCGGGCCAGCAGCCCGCGCAGCGCGTCCCGGTCCTGCTGCGAGAGCGCGGCGAACATGGCGAGTTCGACCTCGTCGAGCGCCGCGTTCGTCTTGGCGAGGGCGGCCGATCCGGCCTCGGTGATGGCCACGTTGTGACGGCGGCGGTCGGCCGGGTCCCGGCGGCGGACGGCCAGGCCCTCGCCCTCCAGGTCGTTGAGGATGCCGACGAGCACGCTCGGGTCCACCTCCAGCCGCTCGGCGAGTGCCCGCTGACCGACGGGGCCGACCTCCAGGTGCATGAGCGTCATCGCGTGCCGCGGGGTGAGCCCAGCCGTGCTGAGCGCCTTCTTCATCCGGGTCTCGGTGATCGAGCCGTGCCAGGCCAGCAGCAGGCCCAGCCGCTGCGGGGGGTGCGGGGATTCCTGAGCTGCCTGAGCTGCCGTCATATCGGACATCGTAACAACCCGGGAATGATTGCAGACTATCGATCGTTGATGCTATTCAATTATCTGCAACCCCCGATCGTTGGAGTCCAACATGTTCATTGCCTATGCCGTCGTCGCCGGCCTGCTCGCACTCGTCCTGGCCGCGTCCGCCACGTTCACGCTCCAGCGGAACGAGGCGGTCATGGCGAGCATGCGGAAGGTCGAGGTCCCGGACAGCTGGCTGCCCCAGCTGGCCGCACTGAAGGCGGCCGGTGCGATCGGACTGGTCGCCGGTCTGTGGGTGACACCACTGGGCGTCGCCGCCGCCGTCGGCGTGACCCTCTACTTCGCGGGCGCGGTGATCAGCCACCTGCGCGTCAAGGACTTCGAACTGGCCCCGGCGGCGGTCCTGGCCCTGGCCGCAGCGGCTGCACTGACCCTGCGCATGGCGGCATAGCCGCACTGACGAGTGACAGATATTGAAATCTGTCACTCGTCACGCCATGATTCTTCCATGACGACGAACGAGAACACCCGCACCCTCGGCTCGACCGGCCCCTCCGTCTTCCCGCTGGGTCTGGGCTGCATGGGCATGTCCGCCCTGTACGGGGAGGCCGACCGCAGCGAGTCGATCGCGACCATCCACGCCGCCCTGGACGCCGGGGTCACGCTGCTCGACACCGGCGACTTCTACGGCATGGGCCACAACGAGCTGCTCATCGGCGAAGCCCTGCGCACCGCGCCCGCCGCCGCCCGCGAGCAGGCGCTGACCAGCGTGAAGTTCGGCGCGCTGCGGACGGTCGAGGGCGGCTTCGCCGGCTATGACGGCCGCCCCGATGCAGTCAGGAACTTCCTGGCCTACTCGCTCCAGCGCCTGGGTCGGGACCACATCGACGTCTACCGGATCGCCCGTGTCGATCCGGCGGTCCCGATCGAGGAGACCGTCGGTGCCATCGCCGAGGCCGTCGAGGCCGGGCACGTGCGGCACATCGGCCTCTCCGAGGTCGGCGCGGACACCCTGCGCCGGGCCGCGGCCGTGGCCCCGATCGCCGACCTCCAGATCGAGTACTCGCTCATCTCCCGCGGCATCGAGGAGGAGATCCTGCCGACCGCCCGCGAGCTGGGCATCGGGATCACGGCGTACGGGGTACTGAGCCGCGGCCTGATCAGCGGGCACTTCAGCCGTGACCGGGAGCTGGCGCCGGGCGACTTCCGCGGGATGAGCCCCCGCTTCCAGGGCGAGAACCTCCGGCACAACCTCGACCTCGTCGACGCCCTGCGCAAGGTCGCGGAGGACAAGGGGGTCAGCATCGCGCAGACCGCCATCGCGTGGGTGCTCTCGCGCGGCGAGGACATCGTGCCGCTGGTGGGTGCCCGCCGCCGGGACCGACTGTCCGAGGCACTGGGTGCCATGGACGTGAAGCTGAGCCCTGCGGACCTGGCGGCCATCGAGGAGGCGGTCCCGGCCGGAGCCGCGGCCGGCGACCGGTATCCGGCAGCCCAGATGGCCCACCTCGACAGCGAGCGCTGAGCGGGCGGTACGGTCGTACTCATGCCCCCCGCTGCCGCCGAGCCCCTGACACCCGAGCGCATCCTCGAAACCACCGAGGAAGTGCTGCGCCGATTCGGCCCGACCAAGGCGACCGTGGTGGACGTGGCCCGGGCCCTGGGCGTCAGTCACGGCAGCGTGTACCGGCACTTCCCGTCGAAGGCGGCGCTGCGCGAGGCCGTCACGGACCGCTGGCTCGCCAAGAGCGTGGTCCGCCTGGGGGAGATCGCCTCGGCCCCCGACGGGACCGCGCCCTCCAAGCTGGAGGCGTGGCTGGAGGCGCTCTTCGAGGCCAAGCGCCACAAGGCGGGTGACGACCCCGAGCTGTTCGCGACGTACACGGTGCTGCTCGCCGAGAACAGCGGTGTGGTGGACCACCACCTGACACAGCTCATCGACCAACTGGGCCGGATCATCTCCGAAGGCGTCGAGGCGGGCTCGCTCAGTGCGCCCGACGTGCCGGCGGCCGCCCGTGCGGTGTTCGACGCCACCGGCCGTTTCCACGATCCGCAGTACGCGGCCGATTGGCTCTCGCCCACGATCATCACGGAGTTCGAGGCGGTCACCTCGCTCGTGATCCGGGGCCTGCGCGCCTGACCGGGGGCCACACCGTACGGAACGAGCCACTCCGCACAGCTTGATGATCATTTTGGGTGTGGCTTACTTGTCCGTAACCCGTCAAATTCCATACGGTCCCCCTACCGCACTTCATCAGGCACGTTCCAGGGGGAACCTTGTCCGCTCAACCCGCTCAACCCGCTCAGGCAGCTCAGTCCGCACCTCCGGCCCGTTCGGGCGGGGCCGCTGCAATCGGCTTGATCCTGTCCATCGCGCTCAGCGCGGTCGCACCGATCGTCACCTACAACACGCTCGTCGACGACCACGGTTGGAGCGAGGCTTCAGCGCTGCTGGCCAGTGGCGCCTGGCCGGTGCTCGACACCGCCGTCATGGTGGCCTGGCGGCGCAAGCTCGACGAGTTCGCCATCATCGCCCTGGTGTTCCTGGTGATCACCGCCGTGGTCTCCCTCGTGGGCGCCCAGTCCGCCCAGGCCCTGCTGGTCAAGGACTCCGCCGTCACGGGCCTGTTCGGGCTGCTGTGCCTGGCGACGCTGCTCGCGCCGCGTCCGCTGATGTTCTACTTCGGCCGCAAGTTCGGCACGGACGGCACCCCGGCGGGCGTGGCGTACTACAACGACCTGTGGCGGTTCGAGGGCTTCCGCAACACCCAGCGCCGCATGACCCTGGTCTGGGGCGTGGTGTACCTCATCGAGGCGGCGGTCCGGATCGTCCTGTCGTACGTCCTGGACACCTCCACCATGGTGACCCTCAGCCCGTTCATGATCTACGGGACGCTCGGCGGCCTGGCCCTCTGGACGGTCCGCTTCGTCAAGCACGCCAAGGCGGAGGGCGAGAAGCGGGCCGCCGAGGCGGCCGCCGCCGCGCAGGCCGCGGGCTCCGCGGCCTGACCTCTCGGACGGCCCAGTACGGAAAAGACCGGTGGCCCGGTGCGCGATCCGCGCACCGGGCCACCGGTCGTTCAAGCGAAAAACGAGCAGCCAGGCAGGAACTAGCAGCCGAGCAGACGGCTGCCCAGGTAGCTCTGGATCTGGTCCAGGGAGACGCGCTCCTGCTTCATGGTGTCGCGCTCGCGCACGGTCACCGCGTTGTCGTCCAGGGTGTCGAAGTCGACGGTGACGCAGAACGGCGTACCGATCTCGTCCTGACGGCGGTAGCGGCGGCCGATGGCGCCCGCGTCATCGAACTCGATGTTCCAGTTCTTGCGCAGGTCAGCGGCGAGGCCCTTGGCCTTCGGCGACAGCTGCGCGTTGCGGGACAGCGGCAGGACGGCCACCTTGATCGGGGCCAGGCGCGGGTCGAAGCGCATCACGGTGCGCTTCTCCATGACGCCCTTGGCGTTCGGGGCCTCGTCCTCGTTGAACGCGTCGAGCATGAAGGCGAGCATGGCGCGGTTGACACCGGCCGCCGGCTCGATGACGTACGGGGTGTAGCGCTCCCCCGACTCCTGGTCGTGGTAGGTGAGGTTCGCGCCCGAGGCCGCGGAGTGGGCCTTGAGGTCGAAGTCGGTGCGGTTGGCGACGCCCTCCAGCTCGGAGAACTCGTTGCCACCGAAGTTGAAGCGGTACTCGATGTCGGCGGTGCGCTTCGAGTAGTGGGACAGCTTCTCCTTCGGGTGGTCGTACCAGCGGATGTTCTCCTCGCGGATGCCGAGGTCGCGGTACCAGTTCCACCGCTCCTGCATCCAGTACTCCTGCCACTGCTCGTCCTCGCCCGGCTTGACGAAGAACTCCATCTCCATCTGCTCGAACTCGCGGGTGCGGAAGATGAAGTTGCCCGGCGTGATCTCGTTGCGGAAGGACTTGCCCATCTGCGCGATGCCGAAGGGCGGCTTCTTGCGCGAGGTGGTCTGCACCACGGCGAAGTTGGTGAAGATGCCCTGGGCGGTCTCGGGGCGCAGGTACGCCTTGGAGCCGGTGTCCTGGGTCGGGCCGAGGTGGGTCTCCAGCATGCCGGAGAACTGCTTGGGCTCGGTGAACTGGCCCTTCACACCGCAGTTGGGGCAGTTGATGTCGGCGAGGCCGTTCTCGGGGAGACGGCCGTGCTTGGCCTCGTACGCCTCTTCCAGGTGGTCGGCGCGGTGGCGCTTGTGACACGAGGTGCACTCGGTGAGCGGGTCGGAGAAGGTCGCGACGTGACCGGAGGCGACCCAGACCTCGGGGGCCAGGATCACGGAGGAGTCGATGCCGACGATGTCCTCACGCCCGGTGACCATCGCCTTCCACCACTGGCGCTTGATGTTCTCCTTGAGCTCGACACCGAGCGGGCCGTAGTCCCAGGCGGCCTTGGAGCCGCCGTAGATCTCACTGCACGGGAAAACGAAGCCACGGCGCTTGCTCAGGCTGACGATGGTTTCGATCTTGTCGGCGGCCACGGTGCTCTCTTCATTACGAGGACGAACGGCGAATGCCTCAGGTTACCGGCGCCCGCACCCCCCCTTTCAAATCGGTTCCCGTTCCACGGCCCCTCGGCCGGGCCTCCGACCAGGGTTTTTGACAATCGTTTCCATCTTTGATGAAAATGGATGTCATGAACGCACGACGACTCATACCCGCCGCCGCCCTCGCCGGAGCCGTCGCCCTCGGCGCCACGGCCCTCACCGGCTGCTCCGGAGCCTCCGCCGCAGGTGGCCGCGAGGACGGCAAGCTGCAGGTCATGTCGTCGTTCTACCCGATGCAGTTCCTCGCCGAACAGATCGGCAAGGACCACGTGAAGGTCGCCACCCTGACCAAGCCGGGCGTCGAACCCCACGACCTGGAGATCACCCCGCGGCAGACCGGCCAGCTCGGCGAATCCGACGTGGTGATCTACCTCAAGGGCCTGCAGCCCGCCGTCGACAAGGCCGTCGCCCAGTCCGGCGTGAAGCACGTCGTCGACGCCGCCGCCCTCACCGAACTGGAGGTCCACGCCTCCGCCGGCCACGACCACGCCCACGAGGGCGAGGAGGCCCACGCCGGGGAAGAGGGCCACGACCACGGCCACAGCCACGACGAGGCCGGCGAGGACCCCCACGTCTGGCTCGACCCGGTGAAGTACGCCGAGGTCGCCAAGGGCGTCGGCGCGGCCCTGGAGAAGGCCGACCCCGGCCACGCGGCCGAGTACCGCAAGAACGCTGACGAGCTGGCCGGCAAGCTGGCTGCGCTCGACACCGAGTTCAAGGACGGCCTGAAGGACACCGCGTCCAAGACCTTCATCACCACGCACTCCGCCTTCGGCTACCTCGCCGAGCGCTACGGCCTCGACCAGGAGGGCATCTCCGGCGTCGACCCCGAGTCCGAGCCGAGCCCGGCCCGGATGAAGGAGCTCCAGGCCGTCGCGAAGAAGGACAATGTCTCGACCGTGTTCTTCGAGGCGCTGGCCAGCGGCAAGACGGCCAAGACGCTCGCCACCGACACGGGCCTGAAGACCGACGTCCTCGACCCGCTTGAGGGCATCTCCGACAAGTCCCAGGGCGCTGACTACTTCGAGGTCATGCGGTCCAACCTGAAGAACCTGCAGAAGGCGCTCGGTAGCAAGTGATGGCAGTAACGGAGGCGCGTGCCATGGAGTCCAAGCCCGCCGAGGTCGCGGACCAGCCCGTCATATCCCTGCGCGGGGCCACGGCCTCGCTCGGCTCCCGCCCCGTGTTGCGCGGGGTCGACCTCACCGTCCGGCGGGGCGAGGTCGTCGCCCTGCTCGGCGCCAACGGCTCCGGCAAGTCCACCGCCGTGCGCGCCGTCGTCGGGCAGGTCCCGTTGTCCGACGGCGAGCTGGCCCTGTTCGGGACGGACTTCAAGCGTTTCCGCGCCTGGTCGCGCATCGGGTACGTCCCGCAGCGCACCACCGCGGCCAGCGGCGTCCCGGCCACCGTCCGCGAGGTCGTCTCCTCCGGCCGGCTCGCCCGCTCCCGCTTCGGCATCCTCCGCAAGGCCGACAGGGCCGCCGTCGGGCGGGCCCTGGACCTCGTCGACATGGGCCAGTACGCCGACGCCTCGGTCAACGCCCTCTCCGGCGGTCAGCACCAGCGCGTGCTCATCGCGCGGGCGCTCGCCGTGGAGCCCGAACTGCTGATCATGGACGAGCCGATGGCCGGCGTGGACCTCGCCAACCAGGAGGTCCTCGCGAACGCGCTGCGCGAGCAGGTCGCCGCCGGCTCCACCGTCCTGCTCGTGCTGCACGAGCTGGGCCCGCTGGAGCCGCTGATCGACCGCGCCGTCGTCCTGCGCGACGGCTGCGTCGTCCACGACGGCCCGCCCCCGGAAGCCGTGGGCCAGCACGCCCTGCCCGGCCACGACCACGTACACCCGCACGCGGCGCACGACGCCGAGCCCCTTCGGACGGGACTGCTGAGCTGATGGACCTCTTCACCTACGCCTTCATGCAGCGGGCCCTGCTCGCGGCCGTCCTGGTCGGCGTCACCGCCCCGGCCATCGGCACGTACCTGGTGCAGCGCCGCCAGGCCGTCATGGGCGACGGCATCGGGCACGTGGCCATGACCGGTGTCGCGCTCGGTTTCCTGCTCAACGCGAGCCCGGTGTGGATCGCGACCCTGGTCGCCGTCGTCGGCGCGGTCGGCATGGAGCTGATCCGCTCCCGCGGCAAGACCAGCGGCGACATCGCGCTCGCCATGCTCTTCTACGGCGGCCTGGCCGGCGGCGTGATGATCATCAACCTGGCTCCGGGCGGCTCGACGGCCAGTCTGACCAGCTACCTGTTCGGCTCGATCACCACGGTCTCCGCCGAGGACGTCACCGCGGTCGTGGTCCTCGCCGCGTTCGTCGTCGCCGTCACCCTCGGCCTGCGCCGCCAGCTGTTCGCGGTCTGCCAGGACGAGGAATTCGCCCGGGTCACCGGCCTGCCGGTGCGGTTCCTGAACCTGCTGATCGCGGTCACCGCCGCCGTCACGGTCACCGTGGCCATGCGGATCGTCGGCCTGCTGCTGGTCAGCGCCATGATGGTGATCCCCGTCGCGGCGGCGCAGCGCGTCACCCGCGGTTTCACCGCCACCCTGTCGGTGGCCATGGTGATCGGCGTGCTGGTCTCGCTGTCCGGCACGATTGCGACGTTCTACATCGACGCCCCCTCCGGCGGCACCATCGTGCTGCTCGCCATCGGCGTCTTCATGGTGATGACCGCCCTGTCCACGCCGCTGGCCCGACGCCGGGCGAAGGCGGCCCGCGCCGCCGAAGAGGTCTGCACGCGCGATGATGTGAAGGTCTAGGAGGGACGGCCGCCTGGCACAATGGGCCGAGGCCGATACGAGGAGGAACCGGTGGCGACTGCGCCTGGCGAGATGAATACCGCGCCAGTACGAGGACGGTCCACCCGGCAGCGGGCAGCCGTCGCCGCGGCGCTGGACGAGGTGGACGAGTTCCGCAGCGCCCAGGAGCTGCACGACATGCTCAAGCACCGCGGTGACTCCGTGGGCCTGACCACCGTGTACCGCACCCTCCAGTCGCTCGCCGACGCCGGCGAGGTCGACGTCCTGCGCACCAGTGACGGCGAGTCGGTCTACCGGCGCTGCTCCACCGGGGAGCACCACCATCACCTGGTCTGCCGCAAGTGCGGCAAGGCGGTCGAGGTGGAGGGCCCGGCGGTGGAGAAGTGGGCGGAGTCCATCGCCGCGGAGCACGGCTTCGTGAACGTCGCCCACACGGTGGAGATCTTCGGCACCTGCGCCGACTGCGCGGCCGCCGGCTAGAGCCGGTTCAGGTTCGCGTCCAGGAGCGCGCGCAGCCGCTCGACCTCCGCGGGGCCCTGGGCTCCGCGCTTGGGCAGGATCGTCATCGCCACCGCCCGCTTGGCGACGCTGAGCGTGACGAAGGTGTCGGCCGTCTCCATGTACATCGGCTGCGCGGCCCAGTTGATGCGTGTCTGCGTGTCGGTGGCGCTCACCTGCAGCCCGGTGGCGTCCACCACCGCCGTGGTCTCCCCCGCCTTGGCCAGCAGTCCCGCGAAGGCCCGCGCCGTGAGCTGCGGGCCGAAGAGCGTGAGTGCGAGCAGCAGGACCCCGCACCCCGCGATGAGCAGCGGCTTGCCGACGGGTCCGTCGCCCAGGGCCGCCACCCCTCCGAGGGTCAGCAGCAGCACCGCGAAGCCCGCCGTCAGCATCCGCTTGCGGCGGCCCGCGGGCACCCGGGCGTCACGCGCCCGGAGCGCCTGCGCGACGTCCGCCGTGGTGATCCGGTAGGCGAGCCGTACCGGCACCTGTCCCACGCTCATGTCCATGACAGCAAACCCTATGGTCGCGGCGCGTTCCCGGCGACGGCCTTTCGCGCCGGGCCGGCCCCGACCGGGGTCAGGCGCTCGGCTCGGCCTGGTTCGGGACCGCGCCACCGAAGCGGCGGTCCCGCTGGGCGTACTCCAGGCAGGCCTGCCACAGGTTGCGGCGGTCGAAGTCCGGCCACAGCACGTCCTGGAAGACCATCTCCGCGTACGCGCTCTGCCACAGCAGGTAGTTGGAGGTGCGCTGCTCGCCGCTCGGCCGCAGGAAGAGGTCCACGTCGGGCATGTCCGGGTAGTACATGTACTTCGCGAAGGTCTTCTCGTTGACCTTCGACGGGTCCAGCCGGCCCGAGGCCACGTCCCGCGCGATCGCCTGCGCCGCGTCCGCGATCTCCGCGCGGCCGCCGTAGTTCACGCAGAAGTACAGGGTCATCGCGTCGTTGTCGACGGTCTGCTCCTGCGCGACCTGAAGCTCCTGGACGACCGACTTCCACATCTTCGGCATGCGGCCGACCCAGCGGATCCGGATGCCCAGCTCGTTCATCTCGTCGCGGCGGCGCCGGATGACGTCACGGTTGAAGTTCATCAAGAAGCGGACCTCGTCGGGCGAGCGCTTCCAGTTCTCCGTCGAGAAGGCGTACAGGGAGAGGTTCTTGACGCCCATCTCCAGGCAGCCCTTGAGCACGTCGAGCACGACGCCCTCGCCGACCTTGTGGCCCTCGGTGCGCGGCAAACCGCGCTCCTTGGCCCAGCGGCCGTTGCCGTCCATGACCACGGCCACGTGGTTCGGGACGAGCTCGCCGGGGATCTTCGGCGGGACCGCACCGGACGGGTGCGGCTCGGGAACCTTGTACTCCCGGCGAGAACGTCCCAGAATCCCGCGTCGTGCCATGTGTCCAGCTCCTATTTCTCGACGTATCGCAGGGAGCGTAGCCCGCGCTCCAGATGCCAGTGCAAATAGGCGGAGACGAGCCCGCTGCCCTCCCGCACGTACCGCGCCTCGCAGGCGTCCGCATGCCCCCAGTCGCCCGTCAGCAGCGCGCTGAGCAGGGCGATGGCCTCCGACGAGGGTACGACGCTGCCGGCCACCCGGCAGTCCCCGCAGACGACCCCGCCCGCGGCGACGGAGAAGTGCCGGTTGGGGCCGTGGATCCCGCACTTCGCGCAGTCCGTGAAGCTGGGCGCGTAGCCGTTGACGGCGAGGGAGCGCAGCAGGAACGCGTCGAGGATGAGGTTCGGCTCGTGCTCGCCGCGCGAGAGCGTGCGCAGGGCGCCGATCAGCAGCAGGTACTGCTGCACCGCGGGTTCGCCCTCGTTCTCGGTGAACCGTTCGGCGGTCTCCAGCATCGCGGTGCCGGCGGTGTAGCGGGCGTAGTCGGTGACGATGCCGTTGCCGTACGGGGCGATGATCTCGGTCTGGGTGCAGAGCGGGAGGCTGCGGCCGACCAGCTCGCTGCCCCGGGCGAAGAACTGCACGTCGGCGTGGGAGAAAGGTTCCAGCCCGGCGCCGAACTTGGACTTCGTGCGCCGCACCCCGCGGGCGACGGCCCGCACCCGTCCGTGGCCCCGGGTGAGGAGCGTGATGATGCGGTCCGCCTCACCCAGCTTCTGGGTGCGCAGCACGATGCCGTCGTCGCGGAACAGACTCATGCGCCCATTGTCGCCTGCCCGGGCACGGCGACGGCCCTCCGTCCGGACACGGGTCCGGACGGAGGGCCATCGCCCCTTGGGAGGGTCAGGAGGCGGGCGCGGCCTCCTCGTCCGCGTCTGCCTTCACGGCGGTGGCGGCGGCTGCGCTCACGGCGGCGCCGACCGTGGCCTCGGCCACCGTCTCCGCGTCGGCGGCCGCCTCGGCTTCCACACCGGCTTCCGCCTCGGCCGGGGCCGCCGCCTGGGCCGGCACCGCGGCCGGTACGACGCTGTGCGCATCGTCCTTGGCCAGGCCGTTGAAGATCAGGTTGAGCACGATCGCGGCCGTGGCTCCGAGCGTCACACCACTGTTGAGGAGCGAGGACAGGTCCGCGTCCATGTGGTCCTTGAAGAGGACCGGGACGGTGGCCGGGAGCAGCGCGAAAGCCAGGGAGACGCCCACGACCAGCGCGTTCTTCTCCTCCTTGAGGTCGACCTTGGCGAGGGTCTGGATACCGGCCAGGGCCACCATCGCGAACATCACCGTCGCCGCGCCGCCGAGCACTCCGTGCGGGACCGCGGCCACGATCGCGGCGGCCTTGGGGATCAGCCCGAGCGCGATCATGAAGACGCCCGCGGCGACCACGACGAAGCGGCTCTTGACCTTGGTCATGCGGACCAGGCCGACGTTCTCGGCGAAGGCCACGTAGGGGAAGGAGTTGAGGATGCCGCCGAGGGCGGTCGCGGCTCCGTCGGCGCGCAGGGCGCGGGCCACGGTCTCGCTGTCGATGTCCTTGCCGACGATGTCGCCGACGGCGTACGTGTCACCGGTCGTCTCGACCATGGTGATCAACATGACGATGAGCATCAGCAGGATCGGGAACCAGGCGAACTTCGGCGCTCCGTAGTGGAACGGCGTGGTGATGCCGATCCAGTCCGACTTGCTCACGTCGCCGAACTTGGCGTCGCCGAGCAGGAAGGCGACGACGGTGCCGCCGACCAGGCCGAGCAGGATGGAGATGCTGGAGAGGAAGGGCTTGCCGAGCTTCATCAGGACGAGGATGAAGAGCATCGTGCCGCCGGCGTACGCGAAGTTCTTCGGGTCGCCGAAGTCGGGGGTGCCGACGCCGCCCGCGGCGTCGTTGAGGCCCACGGGGATCAGCACGATGCCCAGGACGGTGATCACCGTGCCGGTGACGACCGGCGGGAAGAGGCGCATGACCGCCCGGAACGCCTTGGGGGGCAGCCACGCGAAGGCGAAGGTGGCGATGCCGGCCGTGATCACGGCGCCGTAGATGACGAGCAGGCCCGCCGTTCCGCCGCCCGCCCCGAGGCCGATGGCGATCATCGGGGACACCGCGGTGAAGGTGACGCCCTGGATCAGGGGCAGGCGCGCACCGATCCGGCCGATCCCCCACGCCTGGATGATCGAGGCGATGCCGCAGGTGAACAGGTCCGCGTTGATCAGGTAGACCAGCTGCTCGGTGGTCAGGCCGAGGGCACCGCCCACGATGATCGGAACGATCACCGCACCGGCGTAGAACGCGAGTACGTGCTGGAAGCCGTACAGCGCGAGCTTGGGGAGGGGGAGCACCTCGTCGACCGGGTGCGTGCTCTGCTCTCCGTTGGCGGAAAGCCGGGCGGCGACACGTGCCATCTCTGCCTTGCCCTTCAAGAGGTAGGTAATCGAGAGGAATCTGGTTATCCCTGGCCGAAGTGGGTCTCTCTCCCGTTGGTTCGCCAGGGTTGTCAGTGCGTTCACGTGAATCGAAGCCCCGCTGTGTTACTGGCGGCGTCTCGTCGTGTGACCGGAATTGAACGCCTGTGGGAGGGCTCACAGATATCGTCGACTTCCACAAAGTGTTGACGTTTGAGGATGTCTGATCTGTAGGTTTCGCCAGTGGCGGATGCCTCCGCAGGGGCGTATGGCCGAAACCCTCCGGGTCGATCCACCTCGACTACGCAACAGCGAAGCGATGGCCCCTGAGCTGCTCATATGGACTTTGCGGCATTCGGCAGCGCAAAGTCGAGGGTTTCGCTCCCGGTGTCCAATTGGTGGATCAACCGACGCCGGAGCGCGCGGCTCCCCGCTTCGCACGGCGTGCGCGGGGCCGCGAATTCGGTCGCACGAGGCCGGATCGTTACCTCGGCCGAAGGCGTTTCGGCCGGTTCTACGCGCGGAGCCCATCGAGGCGGCGGAACCGGCCCGCCCCGGCCGTCCGCAACGGCCGCCGGATCAGGCAGCCGCCGCGGACCTCACTGCGGCCCCGCCGACGGGCTACGGCGCGCGGACGGCCGACAGGAGGCGGGTCACCTCGTCGGAGGCGATCCGCAGGGCGGCGCCCACCGTGGCGAGCACCTCGCGCTCGGCCGGGGTGTACGGGCCGTCCGCGAGGGCGATCCGCGCACCCTGCAGCAGGATCGATTCGCGCCCGGGCCCGGACAGGTGCGGACCCAGCGGTTCCAGTGCCTCGTGGAGCTCGATCGCCAGCGCGGCGCCACAGCACTCGGGGCCGTCGTACAGCCCGATCCGGCCCTCGTCGGTGGCCAGCGCCTCCACCAGGGACTCCAGCTGGTCCTCCGTGCAGTCCTGGAAGCCCGCCGCCCGTACGGCTGACACGGCGGCCTCCAGCGCGCCGCGCGAGGCGGTCCCGCCCGCCGCGAGCACGGCCAGCGTCACGGTGTGCACGGCGTCGCGCAGCATCGCCGAGAAGCGGGTGGTGGTCAGGTGGTCGAGGACCTCGGTCTCGAAGCGCTCCCGGCAGCCCTGGCACTCGATGACGGGCCCGGCCTGTCCGCGCGGCAGCAGCGGGATGCCGAGGACCGTGAACCGGCGGCGCCCGGTGCGCCGGCGGTAGTTGCGGTCGCCACCGCAGTCGGGGCAGAAGAACTCCCCGTCGCCCACGGTGTTCCAGGTGGTGCGGATGCCCCAGACCATCAGCTTCCGGCCGTCCCCACCCCGAACTGGCAGCACGTAGCACCTCCGTAACTCCCCCGTGGCTCTGCGGGCACGGGCGGGAACCCCAGGCAGCATCGCCGGGTGGGCGTGATGTTAGCCACATCGGTGAGGATGCGTCAGTCGTGTGACAAGACAACATGCCCCGCCGCCCGCACTTGGCCGGTCTGCGTCCCCGCGCCTGCGCCCGCCGGCGCCGCATTGTGCCTACGCTCGCCCGCGTGAACGAGAAATCCTGTCTGGTCACGGGCGCGGCGAGCGGGATCGGCCGCGCCACCGCCCGTCTGCTGGCCCGCTCCGGCGCCTTCGTGACGGCGGCCGACATCAATGGCCCCGGCGTGGAGGAACTCCGTACGGAACTGGCTGCCGAGGGGTTCGCCATCACCGTCGTGGCAGGTGACGTCGCCGATCCGGATGCCAACCACGCGATGGTCGAGGCAGCGCTCGGGGCGTACGGACGGCTCGACGTCGCCGTGGCGAACGCCGGAGTGATCCCTCTTTCGGATGTACGCGAGACCGGCCCGGCCGACTGGGACCGGGTCATGTCGATCGACGGCCGGGGGATGTTCCTGACCTGCAAGTACGCGATCGAGGCGATGCTGGCGCAGCCGGACCCGGGCGGGGCGCTGGTCTGCGTGTCCTCGGTCTCGGGGGTGGCGGGCCAGGCCCGGCAGGCGGCGTACGGGCCGGCGAAGTTCGTGGCGTCGGGGCTGACGAAGCACCTGGCGGTGGAGTGGGCGGCGCACGGGATCCGCGTCAACGCGGTGGCACCCGGCACCATCCGTACGGAGCGGGTGCTGGCGCTGAAGGACGAGCCGGGCGGCCCGGAATACCTGGCGGAGGTCTCCGCGGCCCATCCGATGGGCCGGCTCGGCGAGCCGGAGGAGGTGGCCCGGGTCATCGCCTTCCTCGCCTCCGACGCGGCCTCGTTCGTGACGGGCGCGGTGGTGCCGGTGGACGGCGGCTACCTGGCCCGCTGAACGCCGCGGCCCCGCCCCTCCGGGTGGAGGGGCGGGGCCGCGGCGCGGCAGGCGGATATCAGCGGCCCGCGCGGTTGACGGCGGAGATGACCGCCTTCAGGGAGGCGCGGGTGGTGTTGGCGTCGATGCCGATGCCCCACAGGACGCGGCCGTCGATCGCGCACTCGATGTACGAGGCGGCCACGGCGGAGGCGCCCTCGCTCATCGTGTGCTCGGTGTAGTCCAGCAGGCGGGCGTCGACGCCGATGCCGGCCAGGGCATCGAAGAAGGCCGAGATCGGACCGTTGCCGGTGCCGTTCAGGACCGCGTCCACACCGTCCACGACCGCCTCGACAGTCAGCGTGTCCGTGCCGTCCTTGTCGGTGGCCGTCGAGCCCGAGCGCAGCTGGATGCGGCCCCACGGGTTCTCGGGGTTGGGCAGGTACTCGTCGGAGAAGACGTCCCAGATCGCCTTCGGCGTGACCTCGCCGCCCTCGGCGTCGGTCTTGGCCTGGATGATCCGCGAGAACTCGATCTGCATGCGGCGCGGCAGGTCCAGCTTGTGGTCGTTCTTCAGGACGTACGCGATGCCGCCCTTGCCGGACTGCGAGTTGACCCGGATGACCGCCTCGTAGGAGCGGCCGACGTCCTTCGGGTCGATCGGCAGGTACGGGACCGCCCACTCGATGTCGTCGACGGTCTTGCCCTGGGCGGCCGCGTCGGCCTCCATGGCGTCGAAGCCCTTCTTGATGGCGTCCTGGTGGGAGCCGGAGAAGGCGGTGTAGACCAGGTCGCCCGCGTAGGGGTGGCGCGGGTGGACCTCCATCTGGTTGCAGTACTCGCTGGTGCGACGGATCTCGTCGATCTGCGAGAAGTCGATCTGCGGGTCGATGCCCTGCGAGAACAGGTTCATGCCCAGCGTGATCAGGTCGACGTTGCCGGTGCGCTCGCCCTGCCCGAACAGGCAGCCCTCGATGCGGTCGGCGCCGGCCATCAGGGCCAGCTCGGCGGCGGCGACGGCGGTGCCGCGGTCGTTGTGCGGGTGCACGGAGATGCAGACGTGCTCGCGGCGGGTCAGGTTGCGGGCCATCCACTCGAAGCGGTCCGCGTGCGTGGACGGCGTCGAGCGCTCCACGGTGGCGGGCAGGTTCAGGATGATCTCGCGGCCCTCGGCCGGCTGCCATACGTCACAGACGGCCTCGCAGACCTCCAGGGCGAAGTCCAGCTCCGTGTCGGTGAAGATCTCCGGGCTGTACTGGTAGCCGAAGGTGGTCTCCGGGCCCAGCAGCTTCTCGGCGTACTCCATGACCAGGCGGGTGCCGTCGACGGCGATCTGCTTGATCTGCTCCTTGGAGCCGCGGAAGACGACCCGGCGGAAGGTCGGGGCGGTCGCGTTGTACAGGTGAACGGTGGCGCGCTTGGCGCCGACCAGCGACTCGACGGTCCGCTCGATCAGGTCCTCGCGGGCCTGGGTCAGTACGGAGATGGTGACGTCGTCCGGGACCGCGCCCTCTTCGATGATGGAGCGTACGAACGCGAAGTCGGTCTCGCCGGAGGACGGGAAGCCGACCTCGATCTCCTTGTACCCCATGCGCACCAGCAGGTCGAACATCTCGCGCTTGCGGGCGGGGGTCATCGGGTCGATCAGCGACTGGTTGCCGTCGCGCAGGTCGGTGGAGAGCCAGCGGGGGGCCTTGGTGACGCGGGCGTCCGGCCAGGTGCGGTCGGCGATGTCCACCTGCTCGTACCGGCCGTACTTGTGGATCGGCATCCCGGAGGGCTTCTGGGAGTGGGTCGCGTTGGTGATGGGCGTGGGGCGACCGACAAAAGGCTGCTGGCTCATGGCGTTGGGCTCCTCGCGTGTCCGCGTGTAGTTCGCTGGGACGGCCGACGGCGGTCGTAAAAACCGCAACACCAAACTCCGCGGGGAGGGGGTCGGCCTACGACTACAGACCCTCGCCGCGGCAGCTAAGGAGAAGCAGCCCGAAACGCATGATGGGCCGAGCCTATCCGAGCCGCGCCGTAACGCGAGGACCTGTTTCAGTATGCGGGACTGCCATGTCCGATTTGTACCTAATGTGAGCTACGCCTCTTTCCTCGCTACAGGTCAGGTTGATCCGTCAACGCGGCGTGACGGATTTCAGACAACTGAATGAATCATGGTTGCAGGTAGTGACACCGTCATGACCCACTGCCACATTGCCGGGATGGATGCCTCCCACGTTCACCGCCACCCCGTCTTCTGCACGGTGGTCCCGCCCCACCTGCTCGACAAGATCGCCCGGTCCGAGGACGCACGGCGCGCCGACGCCGCCCAGCGCACCCTTGAACAGGACGCCTTCCTGCGCACACGGCGCCGGGTCACCACCGTCCGGGGGATCGCCCCCGCCCCGGGGACGCCCGTCTCCGACGAACCGCAGCGGACCGTTTACGACGCACAGCACCGCACCCGGCTGCCCGGGAAGAAGGTGCGCGGGGAGGGCGGCGAGGCGAGCAAGGACGCCACGGTCAACCGCGCGTACGCGGGACTCGGCGCCACGTACGAGCTGTTCCTGAAGGGCTTCGGCCGGCACTCGATCGACGACTCCGGGCTGGCCCTCGACGCGAGCGTGCACTACGGCCAGGAGTACAACAACGCCTTCTGGGACGGCCAGCAGATGGTGTTCGGCGACGGGGACGGTGACCTGTTCCTCGACTTCACCGTGTCGGTGGACGTCATCGGGCACGAGCTCACCCACGGGGTCACCCAGTACACGGCGAACCTCGACTACCACGGGCAGTCGGGCGCCCTGAACGAGTCGATGTCCGACGTCTTCGGCTCGCTGATCAAGCAGTACTCGCTGGACCAGACGGCCGGGGACGCGGACTGGCTGATCGGCGCCGGACTGCTCGGCCCGAACGTCAGCGGGGTCGCGCTGCGCTCGATGAAGGCGCCGGGCACCGCGTACGACGACGACGAGCTCGGCAAGGACCCGCAGCCGGCGACGATGGACGACTACGTCAAGACCTCACAGGACAACGGCGGGGTGCACATCAACTCCGGCATCCCGAACCACGCGTTCTACCTCGTGGCCACCGAACTCGGCGGCAAGGCGTGGGAGCGGGCCGGGCGGATCTGGTACGACACGCTGACGGGCGGCGAACTCGCGGCCGAGGCGACCTTCCAGGACTTCGCGCGGCTGTCGGTGGCGGCCGCGGTGGCCCGGTACGGGGATGGCGGCGCGGAACACCAGGCCTTGCAGAAGGCGTGGTCGGCGGTCGGCCTGGGATAGCCGGCCCATCCGGGATAGAAAGGCGGGCATGCGGATTCTGGTGGTGCGGACGGGCGGCTTCGCGGGCATCGAGCGCCGGGCCGAGGTGGACACCTCGGGCCTGCCCGACGAGGACGAGTGGCGGGCCCTTGCCCAGCTGGCGCTGAAGCCCGTACCGGCCGCCCCCGGATCGGACCGGGTACGGGACGGGTTCTCGTACCGGATCACGGTCGACGGCCGGACGGTCGCCTGCCAGGAACCGAACCTGTCGCAGGCCCAGCGGACGCTGATCTCCCGGGTGCTGAAGGAAGGTGCCTGACGAAGGCGCCCGAAGGAAGGTCGTCACCCTTGCCCGGGTGGCCGAAACCAGCCCCTGACCGGGCCGCGGTGGAGGCCCGCCCGGGCGATTTGCCGGAACGGCAACGATGTTTGCCCGGGTGTCGGGCACCGGCGCAGCATCGAGGGGACAGGCACCCGCAGGGAAGAGGTCCCCCATGTCGCAGCACCGGCAGCACCACGCGCCCGAGTCCGCGTCCGCGTCCGCGCCCACATCACCGTCCGAGTCCGCGTCACCGTCCGAGTTCGTGGGCGAGCAGTTCTGGGACTCCCGCTACCGCGAGGGCAACCGGATCTGGAGCGGCGACGCCAACGCCGTCCTCGTCCGGGAGGTCGCGGACCTCACGCCCGGCCGGGCCCTCGACCTCGGCTGCGGCGAAGGGGCCGACGCCGTCTGGCTGGCCCACCGGGGCTGGCGGGTCACCGGGACCGACATCTCGGGCGTCGCCCTGGAGCGGGCCGCCGGGCACGCCGCCGACGCGGGTGTGGCCGACCGGGTCGAGTGGCAGCGGCACGACCTCGCCGAGTCCTTCCCCGCCGGGGAGTTCGACCTCGTCTCCGCGTGCTTCCTGCACTCGTTCGGGGACTTCCCCCGCGAGCGGATCCTGCGCGCCGCCGCCTCCGCGGTGGCCCCCGGCGGAATCCTGCTGATCGCCGGGCACGCCGGTTGGCCGGCCTGGCAGCAGGACTCGCGCCCCGAGGTCCACTTCCCGACCCCGGACGAAGTCGTGGCGCAGCTGGAGCTGCCCGAGGGCGCGTGGGAGGTCCTGCTCGCCGAGGAGCACGAACGGGTCCAGACCCGGCCTGACGGCCGGCCCGGGACCCGTACGGACAACGCGGTGAAGGTGCGACGGCTCGGTTAGCGGGACCGCAGGGTCAGAAGCCGAGCTTGCGCAGCTGCTTGGGGTCGCGCTGCCAGTCCTTCGCGACCTTGACGTGCAGGTCGAGGAAGACCGGGGTGCCGAGCAGCGCCTCGATGTGCTTGCGCGACTTCATCCCGACCTCCTTGAGCCGGGAGCCCTTCGGGCCGATGATGATGCCCTTCTGGCTGGGCCGCTCGATGTAGACGTTCGCGTGGATGTCCAGCAGCGGGCGGTCCGCCGGGCGGTTCTCCCGGGGGATCATTTCCTCGACCACGACGGCGATGGAGTGCGGGAGCTCGTCCCGTACGCCCTCCAGCGCGGCCTCGCGGATCAGCTCCGCGACCATCACCATCTCGGGCTCGTCGGTGAGGTCGCCCTCCGGGTACAGCGGCGGGCTCTCCGGCAGCAGCGGCGCGATCAGGTCGGCCAGCAGCTGGACCTGGGTGTCACCGACCGCCGAGACCGGGACGATCTCGGCCCACTCGAAGCCGAGCTCGGCGCCGAGCTGGTGCACAGCGAGGAGCTGCTCGGCCAGCTGCTTGGACTCGACCAGGTCGGTCTTGGTGATGATGGCGATCTTGGGGGTCTTCTTGATCCCCGCGAGCTCCTTGGCGATGAATTTGTCGCCGGGGCCGAGCTTCTGGTCGGCCGGCAGGCAGAAGCCGATCACGTCGACCTCGGCCCACGTGGTCCGCACGACGTCGTTCAGGCGCTCGCCGAGCAGCGTGCGCGGCTTGTGCAGGCCGGGCGTGTCGACCAGGACGAGCTGGGCGTCGGGGCGGTGCACGATGCCGCGGACGGTGTGGCGGGTGGTCTGCGGCCGGTTGGAGGTGATCGCGACCTTGGTGCCCACGAGTGCGTTGGTCAGGGTCGACTTCCCCGCGTTGGGGCGGCCGACGAAGCAGGCGAAGCCCGCACGGTGCGGGCTGGTGGACTCGGGGGAACGATCGCTCATACGGGCCATTCTCCCCGATGCGGGTCCCAGCGCCGACCAGCCCGCCGCGACGAGGGCGACGGCGCCGGCAAGTACGGCCACCAAAGGGGGCCGGGCGGCGTACGGGGTGAGCGCCCGGTCGACGGTTCCCGCGGCCTCGGCGCGCACCGAGACCTCGGCCCACTCGACGGCGGGCGGGTGCTCCCACCTGGTGCCGAGCCGGACTTCCTGGCCGGGGAGCAGCTCTGCGGGGAGCCCGGTGAGCTCGCGGCCGAGCAGACGGCGGCCGAGGGCTCCCGAGGCGGTGAGGGTGGCGCGGGGGCGCAGGGTGACGTTGCCGATGTTGTGGAGCGTGTACGAGACCCCGGTGCCGGAGGCGCGCAGGTCCTCGACGGCCAGGGCGGGGGCGGTGGGGCCGGCCACCCTCAGGTACAGCCGGGCGGCGACGGCCTGGCGGACGCCGATCCCCGCGGCGGGGGCGGCGGCCGTCTCCTCCAGGGCCACGATGGCGCCGGGGTGGTCGCCCGGTTCGGCCCGGTCGGGGACGGTGAGGCTGAAGCCGACGCTCACGGACCCGCCGGCCGGGACGGTGACCCGCTCCCGGGCGAGCCTGGCCCAGGCGGCGGTGGCACGGCGGGGCTCGTCGGGGCCGCGGAGCGCGAAGCCGCCGTCGCGGGCGGTGTTGTAGGCGTCGGCGGCGTAGAGGCGGAAGGTGCGGGGGCGGTCGGTGCGGTTGGTGACGGTGACGGCGTCGTCGACGGTCCCGCCGGGGGCGGCGGCCAGGTAGAAGCAGGGCCGCTGGGCCACGCTCGTGGCGGCGGGGAGCACGGACCACTGCCCGTCGTCGGCAGCGGCCGTCCCGGGGGTCAGGAGCAGCACGGCTGCGCCGATCACGCCGCCGAGCAGCGCCACCCCGACCGGCCGGGCCCGCCGTGCCACGGCCCGGGGGACCCGCGGCACGGGGGTCACGAGAGGGTCAGGGTCAGGACCGCCCGGTACGCGCCCGGCGGGGTGTACGGGGGGAGGGTGAGGGTGACCGTCGCGTCGATCGTGAACGTCCCGCCCACCTGCGCGGCGTCGGGCGAGAAGGCGAGCACCGCGCCCTCCGGGCCGACCGCCCCCGGGCTGCCGGGCGCGCACCGGCTCGGGCTGCCCGCCGCAGCCGTGCAGGTCGGGGTCCAGCGCAGCGAAGCCCCCGGGACGCGGACCCCGCCCGGGCCCGTGAAGTCCGTGACCTTGCCGATCAGCGTCCATCCCGCCGGGCCGCCCCGCGCGTCCTTGACGGTGACCGTGCCGATCCGGCCGGGGGCCGCGCCGCCCTCTCCGTACGGGACCGCGCCCAGCGCGATCGACTCGCCCTCCTGGTTCATCGACAGCGCGCCCGGCTCGACCACCACCGTCACCTTCCGGGTACCCGGCGGCGGCGGGGGCGCGTCCTCGATCACCGTGTACGCCGCCGGGCCCGAGCCCTGCTGCGCCGACCATGCCGGGCCCTCGTACGCGACCACCGCCGTCGTCGTCCGGTCCGACACCGGCAGCTGCGCCAGGACCGCGCCGTGCTCGTCCGCCGTGACCGCCACCCGGTCCGCGGTCCCGGCGGCGCCCGCCCGGCCGGCCACGGTCACGGCCGCGCCCGGAGCGAAGCCGGCGCCGGTGACCGTGACCTCGGCGCCGGGTTTCCCGTACGCCGCGGCGAGCGCGACCGACCGCAGGTTGGCCCGGGGCAGCGGGCTCGCGGTGAGCCGCTCGGACACCGGCGCCCCGGTGACGGTGCAGACGGTGTCCAGGTCCAGGAGGTGACTGGTGTGCAGGGTGTAGCCGCCCGGGGCCAGGGTGATCTCGCCGGGCGCAGTGACGGTGAACGTGCCGGTCATGGCGACGGCGGGCAGTTCCGCACCTGCCTGGACGGGGTCGTTCCGCTTCGCTCCCACGACCGTGACCTCCCCGCTCTGCGCACCCCCCAGCAGGATCCGCCCGGTCGGGGTCAGCGCATCGGCCGGGAGTTCGGTGCCGACCGGGTTCACCGCGGGGGTCCGGGCCACCTGGTACGTCACGGTGACCGTGTCGCCGAGCTTCGGCGCCGGGTCGTCGACGGTGATGCGGGCCGTGGTCGGCCCGTCGGCGGGCGGCAGTCCGGCCTCCTGCGGCGGCAGGCAGTGCGTCGGGAACTCGACCTGCCCCGGGGGCCCGGCAGTCGAACCGGCCACTTCGGCGGCGGGCGCACCGGGCGCGACCCCGGTCGTGGCAGCCAGCACCGCCATGCCGACGGCCACCGACCATCTCCTGCTGCCCGCCCGTGTTCGCACGGCCCGCCCCCTGGGTTCCTCGCGCTGACAGGGGGCCATTCACGAGCGGGCGACGGGAGAAGTCAATGCACGGACCCGGCACCAACTGATGGCCCATCAGGAGATGGCAGCCTCTCGTCGCCGCTCCCGCCCCCACCCCCGCTCGTCGCGCGGAACGTGCGCCGGTACGCCGTGGGGCTCACCCCCAGCGCCGCCTGGACGTGCTTGCGCAGCGACTGCGCCGTCCCGAACCCGGTCTCCCGCGCCACCTGTTCCATCGGCAGGTCCGTCTTCTCCAACAACCGCCGGGCCCGCTCCACCCGCTGCCCGACGATCCACTCGCCCGGGCTGACCCCGGACTCCTCCCGGAACCGGCGCGTGAACGTCCGTACCGACATGGCCTCTTGGCGGGCCAGGTCGACCAGCCGCACCGGCTCGTGCAGCCGGTCCAGCACCCAGGCGCGGGCCGCCGCCGTACTGGCCAGCTGCGGCTGCGGCACCGGCCGGTCGATGAACTGGGCCTGCCCGCCGTCCCGGTGGGGCGGTACGACGGTCCGCCGGGCCACGTCGTTGGCGACGGCGGCCCCGTGGTCGCGGCGCACGATGTGCAGGCACAGGTCGATGCCGGCGGCGACCCCCGCCGAGGTCAGCACGTCCCCGTCGTCGGTGTAGAGCACGCCTGCGTCCACCCGTACGGCCGGGAAGAGGCGCTGGAAGTGCTCGGCGTGCGCCCAGTGGGTGGTGGCTGGGCGGCCGTCCAGGAACCCGGCGGCGGCCAGCACGTACCCGCCCGTGCAGATGGAGACGAGCCGCGTCCCGGGCCGGATGTACGCGAGCGCCGCGGCGAGCCCGTCGCCGAGCCGGCCGTGCTCGTACACCGGCCCCAGCTCGTACGAGGCGGGCACCACCACGGTGTCGGCAGTGGCCAGCAGCTCGGGTCCGTGCTCGACCTGGACCGCGAAATCGGCGTCCGTGCGCACCGGCCCGGCGGCCAGGGCGCAGGTGAGGATCTCGTACAGGGGCTGCCCGGTGGAGTCCTTGGCGCGGCCGAAGATCCGGTGCGGGATGCCGAGCTCGAAGGGCAGCAGCCCCGTGAGCGCGAGGACGACGACGCGATGAGGGGCCATGGCCCGATCATATCGAAGGGTGTCGGTCAGGCCACTGTCGTACGGGGGCTCCCCGGCCGGAAGCTTTCTGCGTGACCCAGACAGCTCCCCACCCCGCCCCGCACACCCCCGGTCCGGCCCCGGCATCCCCGGGGCGCGTCCACCGCGCGTGGTTCGTCGCGGCCGTCGCCTTCGTGACGATCATCGGCGCCGCGGCCTTCGCCTCCCTCCCCGGCCTGCTCATCGAGCCGCTGCACGAGGAGTTCGACTGGTCGCGGGGCACGATCGGCCTCGCCGTCTCGGTGAACCTCGCCCTGTACGGGCTGACCGCACCCTTCGCCGCCGCCCTGATGGACCGTTTCGGCATCCGCAAGGTGGTGGCCCTGGCCCTGCTCGTCATATCCGGCGGCACGGTGGCCACGCTGTGGATGACGACGCCCTGGCAGCTGGTGCTGTTCTGGGGCGTACTGGTGGGCCTGGGCAGCGGCTCCATGGCGCTGGCCTTCGCGGCGACCGTCACCAATCGCTGGTTCACCGCCCGGCGCGGCCTCGTCACCGGCATCCTGACCGCGGCCGGCGCCTCCGGGCAGTTGATCTTCCTGCCGCTGCTGTCCTGGCTGGTGGTGCACCACGGCTGGCGTCCGGCGGCCGTAACGGTGTCGCTGGCGGCGCTGGTGGTCGTCCCGTTCGTCTGGCTGCTGCTGCGCGATCACCCGGCCGACGTGGGGCTCGCCCCGTACGGGGGCACCTGGGCCGAGAAGCCGGCGCCGGCCGTGGGCGCGGCGCGGCGAGCGGTGACGGTGCTGTTCAAGGCGGCCCGGACCGGCCCCTTCTGGCTGCTCGCGGGCACCTTCGCGATCTGCGGGGCGTCGACCAACGGGCTGGTCAAGACCCACTTCGTACCGGCGGCGCACGACCACGGCATGCCGGTGACGGCGGCCGCGGGACTGCTCGCGGTGATCGGCGTGTTCGACGTGATCGGCACCATCGCCTCCGGCTGGTTCACGGACCGCTTCGAGGCGCGCCGCCTGCTCGCGGTGTACTACGCGCTGCGCGGGATCTCGCTGCTCTTCCTGCCGATGCTGCTGGCGCCGTCCGTGCACCCGCCGATGGTCTTCTTCATCGTCTTCTACGGGCTGGACTGGGTCGCGACCGTCCCGCCGACCATCGCGCTGTGCCGCGAGCACTACGGGGAGGACAGCGCGATCGTCTTCGGCTGGGTCCTGGCCTCCCACCAGGTGGGCGCGGCGCTGGTGGCGTTCCTGGGCGGCCTGGCCCGTGACGCCTTCGGCTCGTACGACCTGGTCTGGTACGCCTCGGGCGCGCTGTGCGCGATGGCCGCGCTGATGGCCATGGTGATCCGCCGCCGCGCCCATGATCCACTCACTGCGTGACCCCACTGACGCAGCGCGCCTTCGAGGCGATCGGCAGGTTCAACGACGCCCACCCCTGGGACCACAACGCCCACTACCACCGATGGATACTGCGGCAGCTGCCCGGCCGGTTCGGCAGGGCGCTGGACGTGGGCTCCGGCAGCGGGGACCTGGCCCGGCTCCTGGCCGGCCGGGCCCCGGCGGTGGACGCCATCGACGCCGATGCGGCGATCGTCGCCCGGGCACGGCAGCTGACCGCGCCGGGCACCCCGGTGACGTTCTCCGTGGGGGACGCGCTGACGGAGCTCCCACCGGGGCCGTACGACGTCATCACCTGCGTCGCCACGATCCACCACCTGCCGTTCGGCGAGGCCCTGCGGCTCCTGCGCCGACGCCTGGCGCCGGGCGGGACCCTGGTCGTCGTCGGTCTCGCGCGGGCGCAGACCCCGGGCGACCACCTGCTCGGCGCGGCTGCGATTCCGCTCAACGCCGCCCTGGGCTGGATCAAGAACAAGGGGCGTACGGCTCCCCGGCCGCCCTCGATGACCGCCCCGACCCGCCCGGCGGACATGGGCTTCCGGGCCGTCGTCCGCGAGGCCGGGGCCGTACTGCCGGGCGCACGGCTGCGCCGGAGGCTGTTCTGGCGCTACACCCTGGTCTGGCGCCAAAGCTGACGGGTACGAGGTCCGGCGGACGCAAGGCCCGGCAGGCACGAAGCCCCGCGGACGCAAGGCCCGGCGGGCACAAGGTCCAGCAGGCACGAAACCCAGCGGACGCAAGGCCCGGCAGGCACGAAGCCCCGCAGGCACGAGGTCCGGCGGACGCGAAGCCCAGCGGACGCAAGGCCCGGCAGGCACGAAGCCCCACGGACGCAAGGCCGGCAGGCACAAGGTCCAGCAGGCACGAAACCCAGCGGACGCAAGGCCCGGCAGGCACGAAGCCCCGCAGGCACGAGGTCCGGCGGACGCGAAGCCCAGCGGACGCAAGGCCCGGCAGGCACGAAGCCCCGCAGGCACGAAACCCAGCGGACGCGAGGTCCGGCGGGTGCGAAGGATGCCGGACGAGAAGGCCCGTGGGCGCGAAGGCTGCCGGGCGGGAAGGCCGACGGACGCCCGGCCTACCGGCCCGACGGGTCGACCGGGTCAGGAGCCTGCCGGGGTGGTGGACTTGAGGGAGCCGTCCGGGGCCGCCAGGAGGACCGGGGTGGCCGGGCCACCGAGGTCGCGGACCGCCGCGCGGTCGGCTTCGGCCACCGCCTCCACCGAGCTGACCACGGCCGCGGCCTCCAGGGACTCGGCCCCGCTCGCCACCGCCATCGCGACCGCCGTTTGCAGGGCGCTCAACTTCAGGGACTCCAGGTCCACCGTCCCGGCGACGTAGGTACGGCCCGTCTCGTCCCGCACCGCCGCGCCCTCGGGCACCCCGTTGCGGGCCCGGGCGCTGCGCGCCAGCGTGATGATCTTGCTGTCCTCGGGGTTGATCCCGGTGGTGTCGGTCATGGTCGAAAGCATAGGGAGCGCCTCGGCGGGGCCGCGCAACGACCCCGCCCCACCTTCACGGCCGGTCGGGCCTCACGGCCGGTCGAGTCGCAGCCGCTCCGCCCTCGGCAGGCCCGCCACCACCAGGTCGTACGAGTCCTCGATCAGCTCCCGCACCAGCGCGTCCGGCAGCCCGCCGACCGTCACCGTGTTCCAGTGCCGCTTGTTCATGTGCCAGCCCGGCGCGACCGCTTCGTGCTCCGCACGCAGCCGTACCGCCTGCTCCGGCTCGCACTTGAGGTTCACGGTCAGCGGGTCCCCGTCCAGCCCGGACAACGCGAACATCTTGCCGAGCACCTTGAACACCGAGGTTTCCGGGCCGAAGGGGAACTCCTCCACCGCCGCGTTGAAACCCAGGCAGAACGCACGCAGCTCCGCCGGTGTCATTCGCCCTCCCCGCCCTCTCCCGCCGCCGGAGCCACCGGCTCCACCAGCACCGTCACGATCTTGTTCCTCCGGCCCGCCGGGGACTCGGCCGTCAGCCGCAGCGGCCGCCCGTCCGGCAGCTCCACGAGCGCCGAGGCGCCCGCGATCGGGACCCGGCCCAGCGCCTTCGCCAGCAGCCCGCCGACCGTCTCCACGTCCTCGTCGTCGAAGTCCTCGACCTTGAACAGTTCGCCGAGGTCGGTGATGTCCAGGCGCGCCGTCACCCGGTAGCGGTCCTCGCCGAGGTCCTCGACGGGCGCGAGCTCGCGGTCGTACTCGTCGGTGATCTCGCCGACGATCTCCTCAAGGATGTCCTCGATGGTGACGATGCCGGCCGTGCCGCCGTACTCGTCGATGACCACGGCCACGTGGTTGCGCACCTGCTGCATCTCCCGCAGCAGATCTCCCGCGTTCTTGGTGTCCGGCACGAAAACCGCCGGCCGCATCGCCGTCGTCACCAGGTCGGCCTCCGCCTCCCGGCTGATGTGCGTCTTGCGGACCAGGTCCTTCAAATACACGACGCCGACGATGTCGTCCTCGTTCTCCCCGGTCACCGGGATGCGCGAGAAGCCCGACCGCAGGGCCAGCGTGGTCGCCTGACGGACCGTCTTGTACCGCTCTATGCAGACCAGGTCGGTCCGCGGCACCATCACCTCGCGCACCAGCGTGTCGCCGAGCTCGAAGACCTGGTGCACCATCCGGCGCTCCTCGTCCTCGATCAGCGACTCCTTCTCCGCCAGGTCGACCATCGCGCGCAGCTCCGCCTCGGAGGCGAACGGCCCCTTGCGGAAGCCCTTTCCGGGCGTGAGCGCGTTGCCGATGAGGATCAGCAGCTGCGGGATGGGCCCCATGACGCGGGCGAGCGGGACCAGGACGTAGGAGGCCGCCGTCGCCGTGTTGAGGGGGTGCTGGCGGCCGATGGTGCGCGGGGAGACCCCGACGGCCACGAACGACACCAGCACCATCACCGCGATCGCGACGAGCAGCGCTTTCCAGTTGTCGCCGAATTCGTCGAGGCAGACGTACGTGACCAGCACGCCGGCCGCCATCTCGCAGGTGACACGCACGAGCAGCGCCACATTGAGGTAGCGGGTCGGGTCGGCGGCGACCTGCGCGAGCTTCTCGCTGCCGCGCCGGCCCTCCCGTACGGCCTGCTCCGCGCGGAAGCTGGAGATCCGGGCGATCCCGGACTCGGCGCACGCCGCGAACCAAGCCACCACCACCAGCAGCACCGCGCCGGTGATCAGCTGCGGGGCGGTCACGAGACGGTCGGGGCCGGGGACGGACCGGTCATGCCGCGCTCACCGCGCCAGCCGTCGACGATGGCCGCCTGGAGGCCGAACATCTCGGCCTTCTCGTCCGGCTCCTCGTGGTCGTACCCGAGCAGGTGCAGCACCCCGTGGACGGTCAGGAGCTGGAGCTCCTCGTCCATGGAGTGCTGCGTCGGGGCGTCCTCGCCCTGCTTCTTCGCCACTTCGGGGCAGAGCACGATGTCGCCGAGGAGCCCCTGCGGGGGCTCCTCGTCGTCCTTCGCCGGCGGACGGAGCTCGTCCATCGGGAAGGACATGACGTCGGTGGGACCCGGCAGGTCCATCCACTGGATGTGGAGCTGCTCCATGGCGTCCTCGTCGACGACGATGACGGAGAGCTCGGACAGCGGGTGGATCCGCATCCGGGTGAGCGCGTAGCGGGCGATGTCGAGGATCGCCCGCTCGTCGACCTCGGTTCCGGACTCGTTGTTGACGTCGATCGACATGGTGCGCTGGGTTCTACTTCCGCTGGTAGCCGTTCCGGGACTGGGCGTCCTGGGTGTCGTCGTACTTCTCGTACGCATCGACGATACGGCCGACCAGCTTGTGCCGGACGACATCCTCGGACGTGAGCCGCGAGAAGTGGATGTCCGGGACCCCTTCGAGGATCGTCTGGACCTGGCGCAGACCCGACTTGGTGCCGCCGGGAAGGTCGACCTGGGTGATGTCACCGGTGATGACGATCTTCGAATCGAAGCCGAGACGGGTCAGGAACATCTTCATCTGTTCCGGGCTCGTGTTCTGCGCCTCGTCGAGGACGACGAAGGCCTCGTTGAGCGTCCGGCCGCGCATGTACGCGAGCGGCGCCACCTCGATGGTCCCGGCCGCCATGAGTCGGGGGATCGAATCCGGGTCGATCATGTCGTGCAGTGCGTCGTACAGCGGGCGCAGGTACGGGTCGATCTTGTCGAAGAGCGTGCCCGGCAGGAAGCCGAGCCGCTCTCCCGCCTCGACGGCGGGGCGGGTCAAGATGATGCGGCTGACCTGCTTGGACTGGAGCGCCTGGACCGCCTTGGCCATGGCGAGGTACGTCTTGCCGGTACCGGCGGGGCCGATGCCGAACACGATCGTGTTCTTGTCGATCGCGTCGACGTACCGCTTCTGGTTGAGGGTCTTGGGGCGGATGGTGCGGCCACGGCTGGAGAGGATGTTCTGGGTGAGTACCTCTGCGGGCGTCTCGTCCGGCCCGTTGCCGTTACCGCTCGCCTTGAGCATGGCGATCGAGCGTTCCACTGCGTCCTCCGTCATCGGCTGCCCGGTGCGGAGCACCAGCATCATCTCGTCGAACAGGCGCTGGATCAGGGAGACTTCCGCCGTGTCTCCGACCGCGCTGACCTGATTGCCCCGAACATGGATGTCAGCCTTCGGGAAGGCCTTCTCGATCACGCGCAACAGGGCGTCACCCGAGCCGAGCACCGTGACCATCGGGTGCCTGGCCGGAACGGTGAAGTGGGCTCGCGCCTGCCCCGGCGCCGGTGTCTGGGCTGTGGGTGTCTGAGTCATGGGCCGGCACTGTGGCCTGCACATACCTCCCGCTGAGGGGCCTCGCCGATCGACGACCTCCGGAGTACCAAGGGTACGACTCCGCCGGACCATCCCCGAGGGGTTTTCCCCGCCCCGCCGCCCCCGGCGCCGGGCACCCCTCAGACCGGGTGGCGGAAGCCGATGGTCGGGACCGCCCTGCGCCGGGGGGCGGTCTCCGCGCCCGGCGGGACCAGCGCGTCCAGGAAGGCGTAGCGCGGCCGCAGGGCCTCGGGGGCCGCGCGCCACCAGTGGGCCACCTCCGGCCAGCCCGGGGCGGACAGCGAGCCGCCGAACTCCTGGACCGAGAGGGCCGCCGTCAGGCCCGCGAACGCCAGCCGGTCCGCCAACGGCCACCCCGCCAGGGTGCCGGTGACGAAGCCCGCCACGTAGACGTCGCCCGCCCCCGTCGGATCCAGCGCGTCCACCGTGATCCCGGGGACCTCCGCCGTCTCCCCGGTCCGCCCGTCCACCGCGCACGAGCCCTCCGCGCCCATGGTCACCACCGCGACCGGCACCTTCCGCGCGAGCGCCCGCGCCGCCGCCCGCGGACAGTCCGTGCGCGTGTACCGCATCGCCTCCCCCGCGTTCGGCAAGAACGCCTCGCAGTGCTCCAGGTCGGCCAGGGCGTCCAGGTCCCAGCGCCCGCTCTCGTCCCACCCCACGTCCGCGAAGACCCGGGCCCCGCGCCGCGCCGCCTCCGCGATCCACGCGTCCGTCCGCCCCTGCCCCAGCGAGGCCACGGCGGCCCGGGTGCGCGGCGGGCACTGCGGGAACGGCCCCGGGCCACCCGGGGGCGGGGCCTCGTGGCCGTGCGAGACCATCGTGCGCTCCCCCTCGTACGCCATCGAGACCGTGACCGGGCTGTGCCAGCCGGGGATGGTCCGCGACATGGACAGGTCGATGCCCTCGCCCTGCTCCAGCGCGTCCCAGCAGTACTCGCCGTAGTGGTCGTCGCCGAACGCCGCGGCGAGCGAGGTGCGCAGGCCGAGCCGGGCCAGCGCGGTGGCCATGTTGGCCACTCCCCCGGGGCTGGAACCCATGCCGCGCGCCCAGGACTCCGTACCGCGGACGGGGGCCGAGTCGAGGCCTGTGAAGATGATGTCGAGGAAGACCGTGCCGGTCAGGTAGACGTCGAACCCCGGTTCGGCGGGGTCCCGCAACGGGCCGAGCGGATCCACGGCTGCGCTGCGGCTGGTGCGGCTGTCCCGACTGGTCACGGTGTACTCCCCGTTTGGTGCGAAGGCTCGTTTCTGCAAGCGGGCATTCGATGGAAAGCTGCCAGCCATGCCCGTCCCCGACAGGGCCAAAACCCAGTGTGTCGCACATCACTCTCGTGCCGCTCTTCTCCGGGTCGTGGACCACTTGATAGACAAAGGCGCCGCGGTTCCGCGGAACACCCCGCCCCACCTGCGCACCACCGGGAAAACCTCCGTGTCCGACAACACCTCCGCGCCGCCCGCCGCCTGGCCCCTGGTGGCCCTCTTCACCGCCGGATACACCGCCTCGTACCTGCTCCCGACCGTCGTCGGACGGCTCGACGCCCACCTCCCGCTGAGTCCCGCTCAGGCCGGGCTCGTCGGTACCGCCCTGCTGCTCGGCTCCGCCACGGCCGGCTTCACCCTGGCCTCCCGCATCCCCCGCCACGGGCCCCGCCCGCTGGCCCGGCTCGGGCTGCTGCTCGCCGCCCTGGGCTACGGCACGGCGGCCTCGACCGCCCTGATCCCGCTGGTGGTCGCGGGCGTCGTCGTCGGCGGCTTCGGTTCCGGTACCGCCACCGCAGTGGCCGCCGCCGGCATCGCCGGGCAGCGCGATCCGCGCCGCACCTCGTCCCTCGGGCTGCTGTCGGTCTCGGCGACCGCGGGGGCGCTGTACCTGACCCTGCCGCGCCTGGGCGGCGGCCACGGGCTGCCGTTCGCGGCCATCGCCCTGGTCGCGGCACTGGTCTGGCCGGCGACCGGCCGACTCGGCGGGCCCACCCGCCCGGGTCCTTCCGTACGGGGCTCCGGGCGGCCGCCGCACCCGCGCGCCGGGGCGGTGCTGACGGGCTGCCTGCTGTTCTGGTCGCTGTCCCAGGAGGCCCTGTGGGGCGTCAGCGGCCGGATCGGCGCCGAGCAGGCGGGCCTGCCCGAGGCCACCCTGGGCGTCGTCTTCGCCATGGCGCTGGGCGCGGGCCTGCTCGGGGTCACGGCCGCCTCCGCGTTCGGCGCCGGGCTGGGGCGGGCGTTCCCGGTCGGCGCGGGCACCGCGGCCATCGCGGGCTGCATCGTGCTGACCTCCGCCGCGGACGGGCTCGCCGGGTTCGCCACCGGGGAGATCCTGTGGAACGCCGTGTACCCGGTGGTCCTCTCGTACGTGATCGGCCTCGCGGCGACCCTGGACCCGCGCGGCCGCTGGGCGGTGCTCGCCGGGGCCGCCTCCTCGCTGGGAACGGCCTGCGGGCCCGTGGCGGGCAGCCTGCTCGCCGAGGCGTTCGGCTTCCCGGGCATGGGGCTGGTGCTGGGCGCCCTGCTGCTCGCCGTGGCCGGCCCGCTGACCGCCGTCGCGCTGCGCGCGGGCGCCCGCCCGGCGGCTGCGGCCGAGGAGCCGGTCCGCCGCGGCGGGACGGCCCCGGCGGCGCACCCCGGGACGGGGGCCGGGACCGGGCCGGAGCCGGCGGGCGCGCCCGTCCGCGTACGCCGCACCCCGCGCCGGGTGCTGCTGCTCTCACCGGCGGCCCGCCGCTCCCGCGACCGGGAGCGCGAACGGTCCGGCTAGCCGCGCTTCGGCAGGGGGACCCGTACGAGGTCCGCGGCGATCGTCAGTTCGCCCTCGAAGCCGGCCGCGCGGGCCTGGCGTTCGAACTCCTGCGGGTCCGAGTAGCGCTGCGAGAAGTGCGTCAGCACGAGGTGCCGTACACCCGCGTCGCGCGCCGCCCGGGCCGCCTGGCCGGCGGTGAGGTGCCCGTGGTCGGTGGCCAGCGCCTCGTCCTCGTCGAGGAACGTGGACTCGATAACGAGCATGTCGCAGCCCGCGGCGAGCTCGTCCACGCCGGGGCACAGCCGGGTGTCCATGACGAACGCGAAGCTCTGCCCGGGCCTCGGCTCGCTGACGTCGTCGAGAGTGACCCCGCCCAGCTGCCCCTCGCGCTGGATGCGGCCCACGTCGGGGCCCTTGATCCCGTGCCGCGCGAGCAGTTCGGGCACCATGCGGCGGCCGTCCGGCTCGGTGAGCCGGTAGCCGAAGGACTCGACCGGGTGCGAGAGCAGACGGGCTTCGAGGGTGTACGAGGGCCCCCGGGCCAGCGTCCCGTCCCCGGCCACCGGTTGCTCGCCGAGCGCGACGGTCTCCCGGTAGGCGGTGGCGTACCGCAGCCGGTCGAAGAACTTCTGCCCGGAGGCCGGGTAGTGGGCGGTGACGGGGTGCGGGACCCGGTCCAGGTTGATGCGCTGGATCACCCCGGCGAGACCGAGGCTGTGGTCCCCGTGGAAGTGGGTGATGCAGATCCGGTTGATGTCGTGGGCGGCCACCCCGGCGCGCAGCATCTGGCGCTGGGTGCCCTCGCCCGGGTCGAAGAGGATCCCCTCGCCGTCCCAGCGCAGGAGGTAGCCGTTGTGGTTGCGGTGACGGGTGGGCACCTGGCTGGCGGTGCCCAGCACCACGAATTCGCGTACGGACACGGTCTATCCGGGGGGCCACTGGAGACCGCGGCCGCCGAGGACGTGCGCGTGCGCGTGGAAGACGGTCTGGCCGGCGCCGGCGCCGGTGTTGAACACGACGCGGTAGCCGTGGTCGTCGACCTTCTCCTCGGCCGCGATCCGTCCGGCCTCGGCCAGCAGGTCGGCGGCGACGGCCGGCTCGGCGGCGGCGAGCGAGGCGGCGTCGGGGTAGTGCACGCGGGGAATCACGAGGACGTGCGTGGGCGCCTGCGGGTTGATGTCCCGGAAGGCGAAGGTCGTCTCGGTCTCCCGGACCACGGTCGCCGGGATGCTCCCCGCGACGATCTTGCAGAACAGGCAGTCCGCCTGCGGTTCCCCGGCCATTGCTTCGCCTTCCGTGACAGTGGCGTTGACGGGCCGTCGACGCCGGTGTTGATCAGCCCGGGCATCGTATCCGGCGCCGTCGGCGCCCTCACGTGCGTTTCAGGACCAGCGGCCGGTGCGCGCCAGGAGGACCGCCGTCGCCGCGGTGCCGGCGGTGGAGGTGCGCAGGACCGAGGAGCCCAGGCGGTGGGGGTGGGCGCCGGCCTCCGCGAAGACGGCCAGCTCCTCCGGCGAGACCCCGCCCTCGGGGCCGACCACCAGGACGACGGAGCCGCCGGCCGGGAGCTCGGCCGTGGCCAGGGCCCCCGAGGGCGCGTCCCGGTCCTCGTGCAGGACCATCGCCAGGTCGGCGCCGGCCAGCAGCGCCGCGACCTGCTTCGTGGACATGGCCTCCGCCACCTCCGGGAAGCGCACCCGGCGGGACTGCTTGCCCGCCTCCCGGGCCGTGGCCCGCCATTTGGCCAGGGACTTGGCGCCGCGGTCGCCGCGCCACTGGGTGATGCAGCGCGAGGCCTGCCAGGGGACGATGGCGTCCACGCCGGTCTCGGTCATGGTCTCGACGGCGAGCTCGCCGCGGTCCCCCTTGGGCAGGGCCTGGACGACGGTGATCCGCACGGCAGGTTCCGGTTCCCGGCCGGTGGCGGACACCGAGACGACCAGCCGGTCCTTGCCCTCGGCGGCCTTGACCACGGCCTGCGCCCAGCCACCGCGGCCGTCCGTGAGGACCACCGCCTCACCGGGGTTCAGCCGTTTCACGGACACCGCGTGCCGGCCTTCCGGGCCGTCGAGCACGAACTCCGGCCCCGCGGGGACCTCTTCGACCACGAACACGGGGGCGGTCATGACGTACTCCTCTTCTGCATTTCCTTCAACGCGCTGCGGGCCTCGGCCAGTTCGGCCGCCAGCACCTCCATCAGCTCCCCCGCGGGCAGCGCCCGGGCCAGCCGGTGGCCCTGGCCCGCCCACAGGGCCATGCCCTGCGGGTCCCCGGCCGCGGCCGCGGCTTTGCGCAGCCCGGCGGTCATGTGGTGGATCTGCGGGTACGCGGCCGGGGCGTACGGCCCGTGCTCCCGCATGAACCGGTTCACCAGGCCCCGGGCCGGTCGTCCCGAGAACGCCCTGGTCAGCTCGGTGTGGGGGAACAGGGGGTCCGTCAGCGCCTTCTTGTGCAGCGGGTGCGCGCCCGATTCGGGACAGGCCAGGAACGCGGTGCCGAGCTGCGCCGCCTCCGCGCCCGCCGCCAGCAGCGCCGCGATCTGCGAGCCCCGCATCAGACCGCCCGCCGCGATGATCGGGAGGGCCACGGCCTCCCGTACCTGCGCGACGAGCGCGAGCAGGCCCACGCCCGCCGTGCCGTCCGCCTGCGGGTCGTCGCGGTGGGTGCCCTGGTGGCCGCCCGCCTCCACGCCCTGGACGCAGACGGCGTCGGCGCCCGCGGCCTGGGCGGCGCGCGCCTCCTCGACCGAGGTGACGGTGACGACGGAGTACGTGCCCGCCTTGCGCAGGGCGGCGAGGACGGCGGGCACGGGAACGCCGAAGGTGAACGAGACCACGGGAACCGGGTCTTCGAGGAGGATCGCGAGCTTGGCGTCGTAGCCGTCGTCGCTGGTGCCGATGATGTCCTCGTCGGCCAGGGACACGTCGTACCAGCCGGCCTCGCCGGCCAGCTGCCCGCGGTACGCCTCCACGGCGGCCGGGTCCACGTAGCCGGTCTGCGGCATGAAGAGGTTCACGCCGAACGGGCGCCGGGTGAGCGCGCGCAGCCTCTTGATCTCCTGGTACATGCCGTCGGCGGTCTTGTAGCCGCCGGCCAGGAAGCCCAGTCCGCCCGCCTCGCACACGGCGGCGGCGAGCGGCGGACAGGAGGCGCCGCCCGCCATGGGAGCCTGCACGATCGGGTACGGGGAGAGACCGTTCGGTGCGGAGGACATGGACTGCATCGTGCCACGTCCCGCGCACCGGGCCGAATCACCGCATTCGCCTGGCATAGTCCGCTCCGCCGGAGGCGTCCGGATCAATGCGCCGAGCCCGGTCCGGGGCATCCCCGGACCGGGCTCGTACATGCGCTCGCGGGCCGGTCAGCGGCCGTTGAAGGCGTCCTTCAGGCGGCTGAACAGGCCCTGCTGACCCGGCGCGAACTGGCCCATGGGCCGCTCCTCGCCGCGCAGCTTGGCGAGCTGGCGCAGCAGCTCCTCCTGCTGGGCGTCCAGCTTGGTCGGCGTGGTGACCTCGACGTGGACGATCAGATCGCCGCGGCCGCCGCCGCGCAGGTGCGTGACGCCGCGCCCGTGCAGCGGGATGGCCTGGCCCGACCCGGTGCCGGGACGGATGTCGATCTCCTCCAATCCGTCCAGCGTCTCCAACGGGCATTTGGTGCCCAGGGCCGCTGCCGTCATGGGGATGGTCACCGTGCAGTGCAGGTCGTCCCCGCGCCGCTGGAAGGTCGGGTGCGACAGCTCGTGGATCTCCACGTACAGGTCGCCGGCGGGGCCGCCGCCGGGGCCGACCTCGCCCTCGCCCGCGAGTTGGATCCGGGTGCCGTTCTCGACACCGGCCGGGATCTTGACCGTGAGGCTGCGGCGGGAGCGGACCCGGCCGTCGCCCGCGCACTCGGGGCACGGGGTCGGGACCACGGTGCCGAAGCCCTGGCACTGGGGGCAGGGGCGCGAGGTCATGACCTGGCCCAGGAAGGACCGGGTGACCTGCGACACCTCACCGCGGCCACGGCACATGTCACACGTCTGCGCCGAGGTGCCGGGGGCGGCACCCTCGCCGGAGCAGGTGGTGCAGACGACGGCCGTGTCGACCTGGATGTCCTTGGTCGTGCCGAAGGCGGCCTCGTCCAGTTCCAGGTCGAGGCGGATCATGGCGTCCTGGCCGCGGCGGGTCCGCGAGCGCGGGCCGCGCTGCGAGGCCTGGCCGAAGAAGGCGTCCATGATGTCGGAGAAGTTGCCGAAGCCGCCCGCACCGAAGCCGCCCGCGCCGCCACCGCCGCCGGAGGAGGACAGCGGGTCGCCGCCGAGGTCGTAGACCTGCTTCTTCTGCGGGTCCGAGAGCACCTCGTACGCGGCGTTGATCTCCTTGAAGCGCTCCTGCGTCTTCGGATCCGGATTCACGTCCGGGTGGAGTTCGCGCGCGAGGCGGCGGAAGGCCTTCTTGATCTCGTCCTGCGATGCGTCGCGGCGCACGCCGAGAACGGCGTAGTAGTCCGTGGCCACTTACGACTCCGCCAGGATCTGTCCGACGTAACGTGCCACTGCGCGTACCGCTCCCATCGTTCCGGGGTAGTCCATGCGGGTCGGTCCGACCACGCCGAGTTTGGCGACAGTTTCGCCGCCCGAACCGTAGCCGACCGAGACGACGGACGTGGAGTTCAGTCCCTCGTAGGCATTCTCATGCCCGATCCGTACGGCCATCCCCGACTCGTTGGCCTCGCCCAGCAGCTTGAGGAGCACGACCTGCTCCTCCAGCGCTTCGAGCACCGGCCTGATCGTCAGGGGAAAATCATGTCCGAAGCGCGTGAGATTGGCGGTTCCGCCGATCATCAGCCGCTCCTCGGCCTCTTCGACCAGAGTCTCCAGCAGGGTCGCGAGCACGGTCGACACCGTGCTGCGGTCCTCCGGTTCGAACGACTCCGGCAGATCCTGCACGAGCTGCGGCACGTCGGTGAACCGGCGGCCGACGACCCGACTGTTGAGCCGCGCCCGAAGATCGGCGAGCGAGGTCTCGCCGAACGGCGTCTGGCAGTCGACGAGCCGCTGCTCGACCCGGCCCGTGTCGGTGATCAACACGAGCATGAGCCGGGCCGGAGCCAGCGACAGCAGCTCGACGTGCCGGACCGTGGACCGGGTCAGGCTCGGGTACTGGACGACGGCGACCTGTCGGGTGAGCTGCGCCAGCAGCCGCACCGTCCGGCCGACGACGTCGTCGAGGTCGACGGCGCCGTCGAGGAAGTTCTGGATGGCCCGGCGTTCGGGCGTCGACAGGGGTTTGACTCCCGCCAGCTTGTCGACGAACAGCCGGTAGCCCTTGTCCGTGGGGATCCGGCCGGCGCTGGTGTGGGGCTGGGCGATGTAGCCCTCCTCCTCCAGCACGGCCATGTCGTTGCGCACGGTGGCGGGCGAGACGCCGAGCCGGTGCCGCTCGGTGAGCGCCTTGGAGCCGACCGGCTCCTCCGTCCCGACGTAGTCCTGGACGATGGCGCGCAGCACCTCAAGTCTGCGTTCGCTGAGCATGGCGCACACCTCCAGCTGGTCGTCGGTGAATCGTCGTGGTCGGTTTCATCTGCTGCGTTGGCACTCCGGGCGTTCGAGTGCCAGAGATCCCCCGGCCAGTGTACGGCCGGGTAGTCAGCCCCTGGCAAGGGCGGCCCGCCAGGGTAGCGTCCCTGCATGGACGTGCATTGGGAAGAGGCGGGCTGGGAGCGGCTGACCGGGCGGACCGGGCGGCGGCGGCTTCCGGTGTGGGACTGCACCGTGGGACTGGTGGTGGGGGACGAATCGGTCCTCCTGATCGATCCGGGCTCGTGCGTGCGGGAGGGTGCGCAGCTGCGGGCCGAGGCGCAGCGACTGACGGGCCGGCGCGTGACGCATATCGCATTCACGCACGGGCATTTCGATCACGTACTGGGCGTGGCGGCGTTCTCCGGCGCCGAGGTCTTCGGGGCGGTCGGGCTCGACGCCGAACTGTCGACCGGCCGCGAGGAGCTGCGCGCCGGTGCGGTCCGCCAGGGGCTGGCGGAGGCCGAGGCCGCCGAAGCGGTGGACCTGCTGGTGGGGCCGAGGCATTCGGTGTCGGGCGAATGGACGCTGGAGCTGGGCGGGGTCCAGGTCCTGCTGGCGAACGTCGGCCCCGGGCACACCCGGCACGACCTGGCGGTGTTCGTCCCCGGAGAGCGCGAGGTGGTGTTCTGCGGGGACCTCGTCGAGGAGTCGGGCGAACCCCAGGCGGGCAGTGACGCCGTGCCGGCGCAGTGGCCGGCGGCCATGGGCCGGCTGCTGTCGCTGGGCGGCGACGACGCCCTGTACGTGCCGGGTCACGGAGCGGTGGTCTCCGCGGACTTCGTCCGTGCGCAACGCGACACACTGGCACGGCGGTTCGGCGTGTCGGACGCGTGAGCGCCGCCTCTCTCGTAGCGTCGGCCGGATGCGTGAGTACTCCCCCGACCTGACCCCGCAGTGGAAGCGCGCCAAGGCCGTCCCGCAGGTGCCGGCCGAGCCCGACCTGGTGGTCGAGGTGGCGGGTACGGACTTCTGCGGCGCGGTGGTGGCCTGCGAGGCGGGCACGGTGACCCTGGAGGACCGCTTCGGCAAGCGCCGGGTGTTCCCGCTGGAACCGCGGGGGTTCCTGCTGGAGGGCGCCGTGGTGACGCTGACCCGCCCCTCACGGGCCCCTCAGGCGCCCCTGCGCACCGCCTCGGGCTCCGTGGCGGTCCCGGGGGCGCGCGCCCGCGTGGCGCGCGCCGGGCGGATCTACGTCGAGGGCCGGCACGACGCCGAGCTGGTGGAGCGGGTCTGGGGCGACGACCTGCGGATCGAAGGCGTGGTGGTGGAGTACCTGGAGGGCATCGACGACCTCCCGGCCATCGTGGCGGAGTTCGACCCGGCCCCGGACGCCCGTCTGGGGATCCTGGTGGACCACCTGGTCCCGGGCTCGAAGGAGTCCCGCATCGCGGCTGCGGTGACCTCCCCGGACGTACTGGTCGTCGGCCACCCGTACGTGGACGTGTGGCAGGCGGTGAAGCCCTCCGCACTGGGCATCGGGGCGTGGCCGGTGGTGCCGCGGGGCCAGGACTGGAAGACGGGCGTCTGCCGGGCCCTGGGCTGGCCGGAGAACACCGGGGCGGCGTGGCAGCACATCCTGTCCCGCGTGGCGTCCTACAAGGACCTGGAGCCGACCCTGCTGGGCTCGGTGGAGCACCTGATCGACCACGTCACGGCTCCGGCCGACTAGCCCCGGCCGACGGGTCGGCCGGGGCGGCCGGTCGACCCGGCTCGTCGAGCCGTCGGCTAGTCGACCAGGTCGCGGACCACCGCGTCGGCCAGGAGCCGCCCCCGCAGGGTCAGCACGGCCCGGCCGCCCTCGTACGGCCCCGGCTCCAGGAGCCCGTCCGCGAGGGCCTTGCGGGACGCCGTGAGCCCGGCCGGGGCCAGCAGGGACAGCGGGGCCCCGTCGACCAGCCGGAGCTCCAGCAGGATCCGCTCCACCCGCCGGTCCTCCGCGGACAGCAGCTCGCGCCCCGCGCCCGGGGAACGGCCCTCGGCCAGGGCGGCGGCGTAGGCCCCGGGGTGCTTCACGTTCCACCACCGCACTCCGCCGACGTGCGAGTGCGCGCCGGGCCCCGCGCCCCACCAGTCGGCGCCGCGCCAGTACAGCTCGTTGTGCAGGCAGCGGCCCGCCTCCGTGGTGGCCCAGTTGGAGACCTCGTACCAGGAGTAGCCGGCCTCGGCCATCACCGAGTCCGCGATCAGGTACCGGTCCGCGTGCACGTCGTCGTCGGTCATCGGGACCTCGCCCCGCCGGATCCGGCGCGCCAGCTGGGTGCCCTCCTCGACGATCAGCGCGTACGCGCTGATGTGGTCGGGCCCGGCCCCCAGCGCGGCCGTCAGCGACGCCCGCCAGTCCTCGTCCGACTCCCCCGGCGTCCCGTAGATCAGGTCCAGGTTGACGTGTTCGAAGCCCGCCGCCCGCGCCTCCGCGACGCACGCCTCGGGCCGGCCCGGTGTGTGCGTGCGGTCGAGCACCTTCAGGACGTGCTGCTTCGCGCTCTGCATGCCGAACGAGATCCGGTTGAAGCCGCCCGCCCGCAGCTCCGCCAGGTACTGCGGGTTCGCCGACTCCGGATTGGCCTCCGTGGTGACCTCGGCGTCCTCGGCCAGGCCGAATTCGTCGCGGATCGCCGCGAGCATCCGTACGAGGTCGGCGGCCGGCAGCAGCGTCGGCGTGCCGCCGCCCACGAACACCGTGCGGACGGCCCGCGGGTCGTCCCCGAGCACCTTGCGGGCGAGGCGGACCTCGTCGATCAGGGTGTCGGCGTAGTTCTCCCGGGAGGCGAGCACGCCGCCGGTGCCGCGCAGCTCGGTCGCGGTGTACGTGTTGAAGTCGCAGTACCCGCACCGCGTGGCGCAGTACGGGACGTGCAGGTAGAACCCGAGCGGCCGGTCCCCGGCACCCGCCAGGGCATGCGACGGCAGCGAGCCGTCTTCGGGCATGGGGTCACCGTCGGGCAGTGCGGAAGGCATGCCCCCATTGTCCCGCACCCGCCGCCGGGCCGGTCCCCGCGCACCGGCGGGGCGGTTCCCGCCGCACGGCCCCGCGGGGCGGCCTGCTGCCCCGCCCCGCAGGGCCCGGCGCGGACGCTACGCCTCGCGCGACCCCTCGTACATCTCGTCGATGAGGTGCTTGAACTCACGCTCGACGGCCGGCCGCTTCAGCTTGAGGCTGGGCGTGAGGTCGCCGTGCTCCACGTCGAGGTCGCGCGGCAGGATCCGGAACTTCTTGATCGTCTGCCAGCGCTGGAGGCCCTCGTTCAGGGTCTGGACGTACGTCTCGATCAGCCGGTTCGTCTCCGCCGCGGCCAGCACCTCGGCGTACGTCTTGCCCTCCAGCCCGTTCTCGGCGGCCCAGCCCAGGATGGACGGCTCGTCCAGGGCGACCAGGGCGGCGCAGAAGTTCCGGTCGGCGCCGTGCACCACGATGCTCGACACGTACGGGCAGATCGCCTTGAAGCGGCCCTCGATCTCGGCCGGGGCGACGTACTTGCCGTTCGAGGTCTTGATCAGGTCCTTCTTGCGGTCCGTGATGCGCAGGTAGCCGTCGGGCGAGAGCTCGCCGATGTCGCCGGTGTGCAGCCAGCCGTCCTCCTCCAGCACCTCGGAGGTCTTCTCGGGCTGCAGGTGGTAGCCCTGCATGATGCCGGGGCCGCGCAGCAGGATCTCGCCGTCGTCGGCGATGCGGACCTCGGTGCCGGGGAGCGGCTTGCCGACGGTGCCGGTGCGGTAGGCCTCGCCGGGGTTGACGAAGGAGGCCGCGCTGGACTCGGTGAGGCCGTAGCCCTCAAGGATGTGGATGCCCGCGCCGGCGAAGAAGTAGCCGATCTCCGGGGCCAGGGCGGAGGCGCCGGACACGGCGGCGCGCAGTCGGCCGCCGAAGGCGTCGCGGAGCTTGGCGTAGACGAGCGCATCGGCGATCTTGTGCTTGGTGGCGAGGCCGAAGGGGGCCGTGGCCTGGCCGGTGCGCCGGTAGTTGTCCTGGGTGACCTTGGCGTACTCGCGGGCCACTCCGACCGACCACTGGAAGATCTTGTACTTGGCGCCGCCGCCCGCGCGGGCCTTGGCCGCGACCCCGTTGTAGACCTTCTCGAAGATCCGGGGCACGGCGGCCATGTACGTGGGCTGGACGACCGGCAGGTTCTCGATGATCTTGTCGATCCGGCCGTCGACGGCGGTGACGTGCCCGACCTCGATCTGGCCGGAGGTCAGGACCTTGCCGAAGACGTGCGCGAGCGGCAGCCACAGGTACTGGACGTCGTCGCTGGAGATCATCCCGGTGGCAACGGTGGCCTTGGCCATGTACGACCAGTTGTCGTGCGGCAGCCGCACGCCCTTGGGACGGCCGGTGGTGCCCGAGGTGTAGATCAGCGTGGCGAGCTGGTCGGGGGTGATCGCCCCGATCCGCTCCTTGATCGCCTCGGGGTGCTTGGCGAGGTACTCCTTGCCGCGCGCCTCCAGGTCGGCGAGGGAGAGCACCCAGCCCTCCGGGTCGCCCTCGGCCTGCACCGCGTCGGCGGCCTCCAGGACCACGACGTGGGCGAGCTCGGGCAGGTCGGCGCGGCACTCACGGGCCTTGGCCAGCTGGGACGCGTCCTCGGCGATCAACACGCGGCTGGCCGAGTCGGAGAGGATGAACGCCGACTCCTCGGCGTTGGTGCTCGGGTAGATCGTGGTCACGGCTCCACCGGCGCACATGACGCCCAGGTCGGAGAGGATCCACTCGACGCGAGTGTTGGAGGCGAGCGCGACCCGCTGCTCCGGTTGCAGGCCGAGGTCGAGCAGACCGGCGGCGATGCCGAAGACCCGCTCGGCCGCCTGGCCCCAGCTCAGCGACTTCCAGTCGTCGGGGCCGCTGCCGCCGGCCGCGGGCACCGGGAACCGGTACGCCTCGGCGTGGGGCGTGGCGGCGACACGCTCAAGGAAGAGTGCCGCCACGGTGGGCGGGCGGTTCTCGATCAAGGTCTGTGTGTCGCTCACGGACGTCCTCCGGACCACGCGGCAGGGCCTGTCATCCAAGGCGGTGAATGACGGCTTCCAACAGGGCTTGCAACCAGCGCTTGTAACTGGCGAGTAACCAACGGGCAGTGATCAGACTAGGGGCCCTCCGGCTGGCGCGTAAGGGCCCTTGAGACGCCGATTCATAACGAAACAGGCCCCCGCGCGACTGCGCGGAGGCCTGTTTCACATGCGGCACAAGGCCCGTCGGGGCCTGCGGCTACTTCTTCTTGCCACCGGACTCGTCGCTGGAGAGGACGGCGATGAAGGCCTCCTGGGGCACCTCCACCGAGCCGACCATCTTCATGCGCTTCTTGCCTTCCTTCTGCTTCTCCAGCAGCTTCCGCTTACGGGAGATGTCACCGCCGTAGCACTTGGCGAGGACGTCCTTGCGGATGGCGCGGATGGTCTCGCGGGCGATGACGCGCGAGCCGACGGCCGCCTGGATCGGCACCTCGAAGGCCTGCCGCGGGATGAGCTCGCGCAGCTTGGCGACGAGCCGCACGCCGTACGCGTACGCGGCGTCCTTGTGGGTCACGGCGGAGAAGGCGTCGACCTTGTCGCCGTGGAGCAGGATGTCGACCTTGACGAGGCTGCCCGACTGCTCGCCGGTGGGCTCGTAGTCGAGGGACGCGTAACCGCGCGTCTTGGACTTCAGCTGATCGAAGAAGTCGAAGACGATCTCTGCGAGGGGGAGGGTGTAGCGGATCTCGACCCGGTCCTCGGAGAGGTAGTCCATGCCGAGCAGCGTGCCGCGGCGGGTCTGGCAGAGCTCCATGATCGCGCCGATGAACTCGGTGGGCGCGAGCACGGTGGCCCGGACGACCGGCTCGAACACGTCCGAGATCTTGCCCTCGGGGAACTCGCTCGGGTTGGTGACCGTGACTTCCTTGCCGTCCTCCAGGACGACGCGGTAGACCACGTTCGGCGCGGTGGCGATCAGGTCGAGGCCGAACTCGCGCTCCAGGCGCTCGCGGACCACGTCCAGGTGCAGCAGGCCGAGGAAGCCGACGCGGAAGCCGAAGCCCAGTGCGGCCGAGGTCTCCGGCTCGTAGACCAGCGCGGCGTCGTTGAGCTGGAGCTTGTCCAGGGCCTCGCGCAGGTCCGGGTACTCGGAGCCGTCGAGCGGGTAGAGGCCCGAGAAGACCATCGGCTTCGGGTCCTTGTAGCCGCCGAGGGCCTCGGTCGCGCCGTTGTGCAGGCTGGTGATCGTGTCACCGACCTTGGACTGACGGACGTCCTTCACGCCGGTGATGATGTAGCCCACCTCACCGACGCCGATGCCGTCGGCCGGGGTCATCTCCGGGGAGGAGACGCCGATCTCCAGCAGCTCGTGCGTGGCGCCCGTGGACATCATCCGGATGCGCTCGCGCTTGTTGAGCTGGCCGTCGACCACACGGACGTACGTGACGACGCCGCGGTACGAGTCGTAGACCGAGTCGAAGATCATCGCGCGGGCGGGGGCGGCCTTGACGCCGACCGGGGCCGGAACGGTCGCGACGACCTTGTCGAGCAGGGCGTCCACGCCGAGGCCGGTCTTCGCGGAGACCCGCAGGACGTCCTCGGGCTGGCAGCCGACCAGGTTCGCGAGCTCCTCGGCGAACTTCTCCGGCTGGGCGGCCGGCAGGTCGATCTTGTTCAGGACCGGGACGATCGCGAGGTCGTTCTCCATCGCCAGGTACAGGTTGGCGAGGGTCTGGGCCTCGATGCCCTGGGCGGCGTCCACCAGGAGGACCGTGCCCTCACAGGCGGCGAGGGAACGCGAGACCTCGTACGTGAAGTCGACGTGCCCGGGGGTGTCGATCATGTTGAGGATGTGCGTCTTGCCCACGCCCTCGCCCACGGTGGGCGCCCAGGGCAGCCGGACCGCCTGGGACTTGATCGTGATGCCGCGCTCACGCTCGATGTCCATGCGGTCGAGGTACTGGGCACGCATCTGCCGCTGGTCGACGACACCGGTGAGCTGGAGCATCCGGTCGGCGAGCGTCGACTTGCCGTGGTCGATGTGCGCGATGATGCAGAAATTGCGGATCAGCGCCGGGTCGGTACGGCTCGGCTCGGGCACGTGGCTGGGGATCGCGGGCACGCAGTGTCCTGATTCTCGGGTCGCAGTCGGAAGCGTTTCCGGCTCTCGTCGGATCTGTACGCAGACTCCCATGGTCCCATGGACGGGGCGATGCGCTCGGTTTGGGCCGGTCGGAGCGCGCCTGGTAGCCTGGGCAGCTGTGTCTCGTATGCCCTCTCAGCTGTCGGGACACAATCCGAAGATCAAATCTCTGAACCTGAAAAGGCTCTTTCGTGGCGAACATCAAGTCCCAGATCAAGCGGAACAAGACGAACGAGAAGGCGCGCCTGCGCAACAAGGCCGTCAAGTCTTCGCTCAAGACCGCGATCCGCAAGGCCCGTGAGGCCGTGGCCGCCGGTGACGTCGAGAAGGCCACCGTGGCTTCTCGCGCCGCCTCGCGTGCGCTCGACAAGGCCGTCTCGAAGGGTGTCATCCACAAGAACGCCGCCGCCAACAAGAAGTCGGCGCTGGCCACCAAGGTCGCCACCCTCCAGGGCTGAGCTCTGATGTGATCGCCGGAAGGGATCCAGCGGGCCCTCTCTCCCGCTCCCGACCGGCCCCCGCGCCGCACACGAAGCGTTCGCCACGCGGGTGCGGTGCAACCGAGCAGTGAACGAAGGCCCCGGCCGCCTCCCTTCCCCAGGGCGGCGCCCGGGGCCTTCGCCTTTCCTGCGTCCCGGCGCGGCTCAGCGGCCGTCTCGACGGCGGGCCGGACGGTGTTCGGCGGCGGACCGCGCGCGGTTCAGCGGCGGACCGGACGGGGTTCAGCGGGGGCGGACGGGATTCCGGCGGCGGACCGCGCGCAGTTCAGCGGCGGCCCCGGACGGGGTTCGGCGGCGGGCGGGGTTCCGGCGGCGGGTCGGGCGGGGTTCAGGGGCGGGTCGGGCGGGCGGCGCGGGCCACCGCCACGACCGCCTTTTCCAGGGCGTACTCCGGGTCGTCGCCCCCGCCCTTGACCCCGGCATCGGCCGCGGCCACGGCACGCAGGGCCTCCGAGACCCCGTCCGCCGACCAGCCCCGCATCTGCTGGCGTACCCGGTCGATCTTCCACGGCGGCATGCCCAGATCCCGTGCCAGGTCTCCCGGCCGGGCCCCCCGCGGTGCGGAGGCGAGCTTGCCGATGGCCCGGACCGCCTGCGCCAGTGCGCTGGTGATCAGCACCGGCGCCACTCCCGTGGACAGCGACCACCGCAGCGCTTCGAGGGCCTCCGCCGCACGTCCCTCGACCGCCCGGTCGGCGACCGTGAAGCTGGAGGCTTCGGCGCGGCCGGTGTAGTAGCGGCCGACCACGGCCTCGTCGATCGTGCCCTCGACGTCCGCGCAGAGCTGCGCCGCCGCACTCGCCAGCTCCCGCAGATCGCTCCCGATCGCATCGACCAGCGTCTGGCAGGCCTCCGGGGTGGCCGACCGGCCGAGCGTGCGGAACTCGCCCCGGACGAACGCCAGCCGGTCCGCCGCCTTCGTCATCTTCGGGCAGGCGACCTCGCGGGCCCCGGCCTTGCGGGCCGCGTCCAGCAGCCCCTTGCCCTTGACCCCGCCCGCGTGGAGGAGCACGAGGATGATCTCCTCGAACGGCGCCGCGAGGTACGCCTTGAGCTCCTTGACCGTGTCCGCGGACAGGTCCTGCGCATTGCGTACGACCAGTACCTTGCGCTCGGAGAAGAGCGAGGGGCTGGTCAGCTCGACGAGCGTGCCGGGCTGGAGCTGCTCGGGGGCGAGGTCGCGCACGTCCGTGTCGGCATCGGCGGCCCGGGCGGCCGCCACCACCTCTCGTACGGCACGGTCGAGCAGCAGGTCCTCCTGCCCCACCGCGAGGGTGAGCGGGGCGAGCGGATCGTCGGTGGAGTTCTTCCTGGTGGCCATCGCACCCAGCATCCCACGCCGCACTGACAGCCCCCCGCACAGCGGCCCCCTCGCCCCGTACCCGAGAATGACCGCGTGAACGTGCGACATGTACTGGTCCTGCCCGACCGCGACGCCGCCGAGGAGGTGGCCCGGGAGGCGGTCGACCGCTTCGGCCTCCCCGAGGAGCCGCAGTTGGTCCGCGACGCTCTGGCCGGCGAGGACGACGCCGAGGACGCCCAGTGGCTGGTGGTCGTCGAGGACCCGCAGGAACGGCTCGACGCCACCGTGCTGGACGGCCTCGCCTCCGAGTACGAGGGCTGGCTGGAGACCCCGTAGCGCCCCGCCGGCCCGCCTTGCGCGCCTTACGCCTTGTGCACGATCTGGATGTCCAGCACGACCTCCACGCTCGAACCGAGCGCCGCTATCCCTTGAGCCAGCAGGGACTGCCAGTTCAGGGCGAAGTCCTCGCGGTGCAGCTCGGCGCTCGCCCGGCACGCCGCACGCGGTTCGCCCTCCAGCCCCGTACCGAGGCCCAGGTACTCGGTGTCCAGGGTCACCGAGCGGCTGACCCCGTGCAGGGTGAGGGCGCCCGCGACGGCCCAGCGGCTGCCGCTGCGGTGGATGAACCGCTCGCTGTAGAACTCGACCGTCGGATGCCGGGCCGCGTCCAGGAAGTCGGCGGAGCGTAGGTGGTCGTCCCGCATCCGCACACCGGTGTCGATGCTCGCCGCGTCGATGATCACGTGCATGGAGGAGTCCTCCATGCGGTCGGCTATCCGCACCGCGCCGGCAAAGGTGTTGAACCGGCCGCGGATCCGGGCGAAGCCGATGTGCTGGGCGGTGAAGCCGATGGACGAGTGCGTCGGGTCGAGCTCCCAGTGGCCGGGCGCCGGCAGCAGCGGCGGTTCCACGGCGTCGAGGACGATCTCGCCGGTACCGGGCTGTGCCGGGTCCCCCACCAGCGTCGCCCCGTGGAAGGGCGCGTACCCCTCGGCGGTGACGGAGAGCCGGTACTCCCCCTCCGGGACGGCCGCGGTGAAGCCGCCGTACGGATCGGTCTCGCCGCTGACGATGCGCCGGCCGATCGGGTCGGTCACCTCGAACTTGGCCTGTCGGACCGGCTGGTGGACGGTGTCGAGGACACGACAGCTGAGCAGCCGCGCCGTATGAGGCAGCGTCAGTGTGGCGGACGTCTGCGAACCGGCGCTTCCGGCCGTCTCCATCCCTCTTCGACGACTGAACATGGTTGGGGCACCCCCGTGCTGTGTGGACGCGTACCGCTCTGGCGAAAACGCATTCGATCATGCTGCCGGGTTGTGGGCAAACAGAAAGACCGTGTCCGGTATGCCCGTGTCGGCGCCGCCGCCGGCGGGAGGGGAAGGCCCGCATCCGCGGGCCGCTCCCCGCGACGGCGATCGAGCCGTCGGTGTCGGTGCGCAGCACGGTCGCGCCCAGGGTCCGCAGGTGCGCGAGGGTGCCCGGAGCGGGGTGCCCGTAGCGGTTGCCCTCGCCGACCGGGACGATCGCCAGACGGGGCCGGACCCGGGCCTGGAGGCCGGGGTCCTGATGGGCCGAGCCGTGGTGGGCGACCTTGAGGACATCGACCGGACCCAGCTCCGGATGGGCCCTCAGAAGCGCTTCCTGCGAGGGTGGTTCGAGGTCCCCGAGCAGCAGGAGGGTCAGGCCCGCCCCGCGGACCAGGAGGGCGACGCTGGCGTCGTTGGGCCCCTGCGGCCGCGGGCCGTCGGGCGCGGGCCACAGCACCTGCCACTCCAGGGGCCCGGCACGGCGCCGCTCGCCCGCCGAGGCCGCCACGACCGGAACGTGCGCCGCGGCCGCGGCCCTTCGGACGAACTCAGCCTGCGCGGGCGGCTCTTCCAGCGTAGTGGTCTGAATCACACCCACGGTCCGGTCGTGCAGCACCCCGGACAGGCCGCCGACGTGGTCTGCGTGAAAGTGCGTCAGCAGGAGCAGCGGCACCCGACGCACCCCCAAGGAGTGCAGGCACGCGTCCACCGGGCCCGGTTCGGGACCTGCGTCCACCACGACGGCCGTGCCCGGGCCGGCGGCGAGTACGGCGGCGTCGCCCTGGCCGACCGCGCACTGGACGTAGCTCCAGTCGGGCGGCGGCCAGCGGGTGAGCGTACGGGTGAGCTGCGGCGGCCGCAGGACCGCGAGGAGCAGCAGTACGGCCAGTGCGGAGCACACCCACGGCCGGTGCCGGAGCCGTGCGCCGATGCCCACGACGGCCAGGGTGGCGGCGGCCAGCAGAAGTCCCCCGGTGAGCCCGCCCGGCCAGGCGAGCTCCGCGCCCGGCAGCCGCGCCCCGGCCCGGGCCACCGCGGCGATCCAGCCGGCCGGCACCCCCGCGCACCGGGCGAGCAGCTCCGCGACGGGCATGCACAGCGGAGCCGCCGCGAGCACGGCGAAGCCGAGCACGGTCGCGGGACCGGCCGCGAGTTCGGCGAGCAGGTTGCAGGGCACCGCCACGAGGCTCACCCGGGCCGAGAGAACGGCGACCACCGGCGCACAGACCGCCTGCGCGGCCGCCGCGGCGGCCAGCGCCTCGGCGAGCCGGGGCCGCATCCCGCGGTGGCGCAGGGCTTCGCTCCAGCGCGGGCCGAGCGTGAGCAGCGACCCGGTGGCCAGGACCGAGAGCAGGAAGCCGGGGCTGCGGGCGAGCCACGGGTCGTAGAGCACGAGCAGCAGCACCGCGGCCGCCAGGGCGGGGATCAGGGATCTGCGCCGCCCGGTGGCGATGGCCAGCAGGGTGATCGCCCCACAGGCCGCGGCCCGCAGCACGCTCGGCTCCGGCCGGCACACGACCACGAACGCCAGGGTCAGCACCGTCCCGCACAGGGCCGTCGCCCGCAGGGACAGCCCGAGGCGGGGTGCGAGGCCGCCCCGCTCGGCGCGCTGCGCGGCGGCCGGTGCGCCGATGAGCAGGAACAGCACCACGGTCAGGTTGGACCCGGACACGGCCAAGAGGTGCAGCAGGTCCGTGGCCCGGAACGCCTCGTCCAGGTCGGGCGGCACCCGGGAGGTGTCCCCGACCACCAGCCCCGGCAGCAGGGCCCGGGCGTCCGGCGCGAGCCCCTCGGTGGCCTCGCGCAGCCCGGCCCGCAGCCTCCCGGCGGCCCGCTGGACGGTGCCGGGTCCGCCGGTCACCCTCGGCGGGGTGTCCCCGGCCGGGCGGAGCAGCGCCACGGCCCGCTCCCCGGACCGGCCCGGGGCCAGCCGGGCGACGACCGCGACCCGGGTCGACGGCTGGAGCCGGGCCCACTGCGGATGCCCGGCCAGCACCCGTACGGGGGTCTCGACCCGGGTCTGCGCACCATCGGGTCCGGTCACCCGGTCGAGCACCGCGTCCAGGACCACCACGGGCGGGCCGCTACCGCTGCGCGCCGTCCGCGGGTCGGAGCCGATGGTGAGCTCGGCGAGGACCCGGGCATGGTCCCTGGCCAGCCCCAGGACCGGACCGGCCCGCGCCTCGGCCCGTTGGAGGCCCGCCACCCCGGCCCCAGCGGCCGCGCAGAGCAGGACGGCGGCCCCCGCCGTGCCGATCCGCCACAGCGACTGCGGACGCCGGCAGCCGGCCAGGAGCAGCAGCCCCGCGCCGAGGACCGCCGCCCCGGCCCCGGCGGCGGTCCAGCCGGCGGGTGCGCCGAGGGCGAGGGCGGCCGCCGCCCAGCCGGCCAATGCCGGTACCGCGAGGCGCAGATCCACCGGGCCCGGCCCCTCGGGGCGCTTCACGGCCTGACCAGCTTGCGCAGGTCGGCGAACCGCCGCTCTCCGATGCCGTCGACCTGCCGGAGCTCCTCCACCGAACGGAAGCCGCCGCGGGCGGCCCGGAACTCCACGATGTGCTGCGCGAGGACCGGGCCGACCCCGGGCAGGCCGTCCAGTTGCTCCACGGTGGCCGTGCCGAGGCTGAGCGGCCCGGCACCACCACCGGGGCCCGGGCCTCCCGGGGCGGGCTGCGCCGGTGCACCCACCGCCACCTGCTCGCCGTCCACCAGCACCCGGGCCCGGTTGAGCCCGGTGGTGTCCGTACCGGGCCGCACTCCCCCGGCGGCGGCCAGCGCGTCCTCGACCCGCGAGCCGGTGGGCAGCCGCCGCACGCCGGGGTCACGGACCTTTCCGCTGATGTCGACGACGATCCGCGTGCCGGCTCCGCCGGAGGCGACCGGGGGGCTGGGAGGCGCGGCCGAGGCCGGGGTGACCACCGAGGGCGCGGTCACCGGCTGCGGCCTCGACGTCCAGTACTGCTGGGCCCCGAAGGCGACCGCGGCGACCAGCACCACCGCGCCGGCGGCCACCGAGCGCGGCTCCACCGCGCAGCGCGCCTGTAGCCAGAGCGGCAGCCGCTCCCGCACGGCGAGCCGGAGCGCGGTCCCCCCGGCCAACGGGACCTCCCCCGGCGGACCGGCCACGGACCGGATCGCCGCCCCCGGACCCGGCGCCCCCTCCGGTGACGGGGACTGAGGCGGGGGCTCCGGTGACGGGATCTGCGGCGGGCCGCTGCCGCCGAGCAGGGCTTCGGCCCGGCGGCGCACCGCGGCGGGCTCGGGGTGGTGCGGGCGGGCGCGGCCCCTGCCGTGGCGCAACCGCCCGTCGGAAAAGCGGAGGCGGCCGGGGCCGCCGGTGGCTCCGGAGGAATGCGAAGTGCGTGTACGAAGAGTCATGCCACGACGGTAAGGACGAATCCCGACCGCAGTTCGGATTTATCAATTCCGGTGGATATCCCGGCCGTTGTGGATATCCCCGCCACTCTTTCCGGTGATCAGCGGGGGGAGACGACCGCCGCCAGCAGCCCCGGACCCGTGTGTGCGCCGATCACCGCACCGACCTCGCTGACGTGGAGCTCGACCAGTCCGGGGATGCGCTCGCGCAGCCGCTCCGCGAGCTTTTCCGCCCGTTCGGGGGCCGCGAGGTGGTGCACGGCGACGTCGACGCCGCCCGCCCCGGCGCGTTCCACGGCCAGTTCCTCCAGGCGGGCGATGGCCTTGGAGGCCGTACGCACCTTCTCCAGCATCTCGATCCGCCCGCCCTCCAGCGTGAGCAACGGCTTGACGGCGAGGGCCGAGCCGAGGAGTGCTTGGGCGGCCCCGATACGGCCGCCGCGGCGCAGGTAGTCGAGCGTGTCGACGTAGAAGTACGCGGACATGTCCGCGGCGCGCTTCTCGGCGGCGGCCACGGCCTCGTCGACGGAGCCGCCGGCTTCGGCCGTTTCCGCGGCGGCGAGCGCGCAGAACCCGAGGGCCATCGCGACCATGCCGGTGTCGACGACGCGGACGGGGACCGGGGCGGTCTTGGCGGCGACCACGGCGGCGTCGTAGGTGCCGGAGAACTCGGCGGACAGGTGCAGGCTGACGATGCCGGTAGCGCCGGCCTCCGCGGCTGCCTGGTAGGCCCGTACGAACTCCTCCGGGCTGGGGCGGGACGTGGTGACCGGGCGGCGCTTCTGCAGGGCCAGGGCGAGGCTGCGGGCCGAGATCTCGGTGCCGTCCTCAAGCGCCTCGTCGCCGAGGACCACGGTCAGCGGGACGGAGGTGATTCCGTGCCGCGTCATGGCCGGTCGGGGCAGGTAGGCCGTGGAATCGGTGACGATCGCGACATGGCGGGACATGAGCCGGAGGTTACCGCCAGTGGGGGTGGTACGGCAGCCCAGCCCCTGGCCTGGGGGTGGACGGAGTGGCTGCCCAGCCCGCCGCGGGCTGCCCGCGCGCCCGGCCGCGGCTCGGCGCGGGGGGTGCCGGGCACGCTCCTGCCGCGCCACCGGAGGTGCTCGGCCGCTCGTCTGCGCCCGCACCCGAGGGCACCCGCTACCCGGGCGGTCGCCCACCGACCCGAGCCCACGTGTCGCAGGCTGCCGCTAGGCACGGCCCCGTCCGGCTCAGTGCCCGGGGGTGCAGGGCCGAAGCTCAGCGCCAGGCCTCAGGACCAGGGCTCGGAGCCAGGGCTCAGGACCAGGGCTCAGCGCCCGGGGCTCGGGACCAGGGCTCGGGACCAGGGCTCGGAGCCAGGCCTCAGGACCAGGGCTCGGGACCAGGCCTCAGGACGAGGCCTCAGCGCCCGGGGCTCAGCGCCCGGGGGTGCGGGGCCAGGGCACAGCGCCCGGGGCTCGGGGCCAGGGCTCAGGACCAGGGCTCAGTGCCCGGGGGTGCAGGGCCGGAGCCCGGAGCCCGGAGCCCAGGGCTTCAGGGCCGGGCCTCTGGCCCGACCCGGGCCTTCCGCTCACGTCGTCGCTTCCGGCCTCGGGGTCTTCTGCCAGGGGTGGCGGGTCGGTGCGGGGGTGGGGTTCAGGGCCGCCGGGCGGGCCGACGGGGGCTCCGGGGCGCGGTCGGCGGTCCCGGACGGGGGCTGCGAGGTGTGCCCGGCCGGGGGCTGTTGGGCGTCCCAGGCCGCTGCCGCCGCCGCGAGGTCGTCCACCGATTCCCGGGACCAGTCCCGCAGCGCACCCGATTCGACCTCGATCTGCGCCGACAGCGCCGACAGGTCGTCCTGGGCGAAGCGCCGGGCACGGTCGCGGGCGGCCCACCGCAGCGAGTCCGCCGCCTGTGTGATCTTGGCGGTCCGTTCCTTCAGGTCGGGCAGCATGCCGGCGATCCGCCCGCGGTCCGGCTCCTGCTCCAGCCGCTTCAGCTCGTCGTCCAGCTCGTGTCCGTGCTCGCTCAGCCGCTCGAACAGCCCGATCGACTCCTTCAGCGAGGCGTCCGTCTGCACCCCCTGGTACAGCGCCTGCTGCGTGGCCCGCATGGACGTCCGCAGGTCCAGCCGCAGCTGTGCCAGTGCCCCGGTGACACCCACCTGCCCGAAGCTCTTCGCCTTCAGCGCGGTGTCCTCCACGGTGCGGCGGGCCTGAGTGATCGTACGGTCCACGCCGCGCTTCGCCGCCCCGACCACCTTCACGGTGGCCCAGGCCCCCAGCCCCAGGAAGGCGAACAGCACCAACAGGGCAAAGATGATGATCAACGCGCCCGCCTCCATGAGAGGCTCCCTTCCCCTGCCGTTTCCGTCCCTTCCACGGTAAACGCCACGGGCAGGTTGGGGGTTCCAAACGAACCCCCAACCTGCCCGTACGGGAATCCCCCTAGATCGGGGGAGCGACGCTTCAGACGACGATGTTCACCAGCTTCGGCGCGCGCACGATCACCTTGCGGATCTCGGCCCCGCCCAGTGCCGCCACGACCGCCTCGTCGGCCAGCGCCAGCTGCTCCAGGTCACCCTCGGAGATCGTCGGCGGCACCTCCAGGCGGGCCTTGACCTTGCCCTTGATCTGGACGACGCAGGTCACGCTCTCGTCCACCACGTACGCCGGGTCCGCGACCGGGAAGTCCTGGTGGACCACCGAGTCGGGGTGGCCCAGGCGGTGCCACAGCTCTTCCGCGATGTGCGGGGCCAGCGGGGCGATCAGCAGGACCAGCCGCTCCGCGACCGAGCGCTCCAGCGGGCGGCCGGCCTTGGTCAGCGCGTTGTTCAGCTCGGTGATCTTCGCGATGGCCGTGTTGAAGCGCAGGCCGGCCATGTCGGCGCCGGCCCCGTCGATGGCCTTGTGCAGCGCGCGCAGGGTGTCCTCGCCCGGCTCGGCGTCGACGACGGTGACCGCACCGGTCTCCTCGTCCACGATGTTGCGCCACAGGCGCTGCAGCAGCCGGTACTGGCCCACCACGGCCCGGGTGTCCCACGGACGCGAGACGTCCAGCGGGCCCATCGCCATCTCGTACAGGCGCAGGGTGTCCGCGCCGTACTCCTCGCAGATCTCGTCCGGCGTGACGGCGTTCTTGAGGGACTTGCCCATCTTGCCGTGCTCGCGCTTGACGGGCTCGCCCCGGTAGAAGTAGCCGCCGTCGCGCTCCTCGACCTCGGCCGCAGGTACGTACACACCGCGCGCGTCGGTGTAGGCGTACGCCTGGATCATGCCCTGGTTGAACAGCTTGTGGAACGGCTCGGCCGAGGAGACGTGCCCCAGGTCGAACAGGACCTTCGACCAGAAGCGCGCGTACAGCAGGTGCAGCACCGCGTGCTCGGCGCCGCCGACGTACAGGTCGACGCCGCCGTGCGGCGCGTCCTCGCGCGGACCCATCCAGTACTGCTCGATCGCCGGGTCCACCAGGGCCGACGCGTTGTGGGGGTCCAGGTAGCGCAGCTCGTACCAGCAGGAACCGGCCCAGTTGGGCATGGTGTTGGTCTCGCGGCGGTACGAGCGCACCCCGCGCCCGTCACCCAGGTCCAGCTCGACGTTGACCCACTCCGCGTTCCGCGACAGCGGGGTCTCCGGCTTCGAGGCGGCGTCGTCCGGCTCGAACGTGCGCGGCGAGTAGTCCTCGACCTCGGGCAGTTCCAGCGGCAGCATCGACTCGGGCAGCGGGTGCGCGACGCCGTCCTCGTCGTAGACGATCGGGAAGGGCTCGCCCCAGTAGCGCTGGCGGCTGAACAGCCAGTCGCGCAGCCGGAAGTTGACCGTCCCCTCACCGATGCCCTGCTCGGCCAGCCACGCCGTGATGGCTGCCTTGGCCTCGACGACGCCCAGGCCGTCCAGGGAGACGCCCTCGCCCGTCGAGTTCACGATGGTGCCGTCGTACGAGGAGAACGCGTCCTCCCACTCCGCCGGGTCGGCGTCGCGGTCGTCCGAGGGCTCCACGACGCAGCGCATCGACAGTTCGAAGGCGCGGGCGAACTCGAAGTCGCGGCTGTCGTGCGCCGGGACGGCCATGATCGCCCCGGTGCCGTAGCCCATCAGCACGTAGTCCGCGATGAAGACGGGGACCTGGTCGCCGCTGACCGGGTTGGTCGCGTACGCGCCGGTGAACACACCGGTCTTGTCCTTGGCCTCGGCCTGGCGCTCGACGTCCGACTTCGCGGCGGCCTGCTTGCGGTACGCGTCCACGGCCTCGCCGGGGGTGGCGGCGCCGCCGGTCCACACCTGGTGCGTGCCCTCGGGCCACTCGGCCGGGACGATCTTCTCGACCAGCGCGTGCTCGGGCGCCAGCACCATGTAGGTGGCGCCGAACAGGGTGTCGGGACGCGTGGTGAACACGGTGATGGCGTCGTCGCCGACCGCGAAGTCGACGCGCGCGCCCTCGCTGCGGCCGATCCAGTTGCGCTGCTGCAGCTTGATGGCCTCGGGCCAGTCCAGCGCGTCCAGGTCGTCCAGCAGGCGGTCCGCGTAAGCGGTGATGCGCATGTTCCACTGGCTCAGCTTGGCCTTGAAGACCGGGAAGTTGCCGCGCTCGGAGCGGCCGTCCGCGGTGACCTCCTCGTTGGCCAGTACGGTGCCCAGCCCGGGGCACCAGTTCACGGGCGCGTCGGAGGCGTACGCCAGCCGGTGCTCGTTCAGTGCGTCGGCCCGCTCGCCCGCGGTCAGCTCGGCCCAGGAACGGCCGCCGGGGACCTCACGGGAGCCGTCCTCGAAGGCGGCGACCAGCTCGGCGATCGGACGGGCCTTGGCCGCGTCCGCGTCGTACCAGGAGTTGTAGATCTGCAGGAAGATCCACTGGGTCCACTTGTAGTAGTCCGGGTCGATCGTCGCGAACGAGCGGCGCTTGTCGTGGCCCAGGCCCAGGCGGCGCAGCTGGACCTTCATGTTCTCGATGTTCGCCTCGGTGGAGACGCGCGGGTGCGTGCCGGTCTGCACGGCGTACTGCTCGGCCGGCAGGCCGAAGGCGTCGAAGCCCAGGGTGTGCAGGACGTTGTGGCCGCTCATCCGCTGGTGGCGGGCGAAGACGTCGGTGGCGATGTACCCCAGCGGGTGACCGACGTGCAGGCCCGCACCGGAGGGGTAAGGGAACATGTCCATGATGAACTTCTTGGGCCGCGCGACGACCGCCGCCGCCTCGGCGGACTCGGCCCCGGCCAGGTCACCGGTCGGGTTCGGGGCCTCGTAGGTGCCCTCCGCGTCCCATACGTCCTGCCAGCGTGCCTCGATGTCGGCGGCCATGGCAGCCGTGTAACGGTGCGCCTCGGCCGCCTCGGCCGGGGTGTTCGTCTCGCTCATGATTTCTGAAGCTCCATCGATCGTCTCTGCCGTCTCTGCCTGCCCAAACGAAAAAACCCCTCGCACAGGAGGGGGCGCCGCGCCGATGCCGACCGTGTCGAAGGTCGGTACTGATCAGCGCGGCTCGGTAAGCAGAAGGCGTACGGCACGCATGGCGCCAGGGTACCGCAGCGGCCTCGACCGCCGCTCGACCGTTCCGCACAACGAGAAGCGGGCCACCCGATCCGGGTGGCCCGCTTCTCTTCTGTGGAGCTAAGGAGAATTGAACTCCTGACCTCCTGCATGCCATGCAGGCGCTCTACCAACTGAGCTATAGCCCCTTGCTTCTCTGCCGCCGGGCCCCTTCTCGGTTTCCCTTGCCGGTTCCCCCTGGCGACATCGAGAACATTACACGGTCATGGCCCAGGTCCAAAAATCGGTTTCCGGGCGATGCGCTTCGCCCGGTTCGCCCGATCTGCGGCCCCATCGGCCATGCCCGTTCCCTGCCGCGGCCCTACGCCCTGGCGAACTGGTAGAACCGCTTGAGCGTGCAGTGCTCGTCGAGTAGGCGGCCGTAGATCGGCTCCCCTTCCAGCTCGCGGTACGTCTCGATCGGGTCGCCTTTTATGATCAGCGCCCGCGCGCATTCCTCGCACCAGTACTGGTAGTCGGGGTTGACCGGGTCCATGTCCCGCACGATCGGCGTGCCGTTGTTGCACCAGTCGCACCGCCGCCGGTGTGCACCCATCCGTCAGCGACTCCCTCCCGCATCGGGCCGTCGACTCCCCCTCCGGCGTTCCGATTCTGCCACGCGGGTGCGGGGCAGGTCAGCAGGCGCCGAAGGTACAAACGGAAGGATCCCGCCCCCTGTTGGGGACGGGATCCTGATTGTGGAGCTAAGGAGAATTGAACTCCTGACCTCCTGCATGCCATGCAGGCGCTCTACCAACTGAGCTATAGCCCCGCTCTCCGCTGCGCTCCCCCCGTTTCCGGTGTTCTGCGCTGCGAACAAGAAGAACTCTAGCCTGTGACCAGCCGGAAAGTGAAATCCGGGTGGGAGCCGCCCTGAGGCGGGCTCAGTCGTCGTCGCCGAGCACCGGTTCCGGCAGCGTGCCGGCATTGTGCTCCATCAGACGCCAGCCGCGCGCGCCCTCGCCGAGGACGGACCAACAGCAGTTGGAGAGCCCGCCCAGGCTCTCCCAGGCGTACGCCTCCAGGCCCAGCAGCCGGCCGATGGTCGTACGGATGGTGCCGCCGTGGCTGACCACGACGAGCGTGCCGTTCTCCGGCAGCCGGCCGGCGTGCTCCAGCACCACCGGCGCCGCGCGGTCGGCGACCTCGGTCTCCAGTTCGCCGCCGCCGCGGCGGACGGGCTCGCCGCGCTTCCACGCCGCGTACTGCTCGCCGTACTTCTCGATGATCTCGTCGTGCGTGAGGCCCTGCCACTCACCGGCGTACGTCTCGCGCAGCGCGGCGTCCTGCGCCACGGGCAGGCCCGTGACCGCGCCCAGTTCGGCTGCAGTGGCGGAGGCCCGCCGCAGGTCGGAGGCCACGATGGCGTCCGGCTTCAGGGAGGCGAGCAGCCGGGCGGCGCGGCGCGCCTGCGCCACACCCGTCTCGGTCAGCTCGATGTCCGTGGAGCCCTGGAAGCGGCGCTCCAGGTTCCACGACGTCTGGCCGTGTCGCCAGAGGACGATCTTCCGGCCGGTCTTCCGGAGGGCGGTCGTGCTCAGAACAGATCACCGTCCAGGTCGTCGTCGCCCGCCGCCTCGCGCAGCTTGGCGTGCTCCTCCGCCTTGCCCTTGGTGAGCTTGGCGTCCTCGGGCAGCTCGATCTCGGGGCAGTCCTTCCACAGGCGCTCCAGCGCGTAGAAGACCCGCTCCTCGCTGTGCTGAACGTGGACGACGATGTCGATGTAGTCGAGCAGGATCCAGCGGGCGTCGCGGTCGCCCTCGCGGCGCACCGGCTTGGCGCCGAGGTCCTTGAGCAGGCGCTCCTCGATCTCGTCGACGATCGACTTGACCTGGCGGTCGTTGGGCGCCGAGGCGAGCAGGAAGGCGTCGGTGATCGACAGCACGTCGCTGACGTCGTACGCGATGATGTCGTGCGCGAGCCGGTCGGCCGCGGCCTGGGCGGCGGCGGTGATGAGCTCGATGGAGCGGTCCGTGGCGGTCACTGGCCATGCTTTCGGGTTGGCGGGCAGATCCTTACAAGGGTCTCATGTACCGCCGACCCCGCCCGCGCGGAACGTCCCGCGCGGGCCGGGCACCTGCCGATGGCCTGGTCAGGACGGGTCAGGACGGCTTGTAGTCCTTGCCCAGGGTCACCACGATGTCGGCGTTCACGGCGTTCTCGCCCTTCTTCACGACGGTCTCGGGCAGGCCCAGCGTCTTGGCGACGTCGACCGCCTTGGCCCGCTGCGCCTCGTCCTGGTACGTGATCTGCGTGGTGGACTGGGTCTTGTCGGCCTTGCCGCCGTCCACGAAGGTGTAGCCGCCGTTCAGCAGCGCCGCCTTCGCCGCGATCTGCGTCTTGTCGTCACCGGTGGCGTCCTTGAGTCCGACGCGGGGCGCGGCGCCGGCCTGTGCCGCCGTGAAGCTGCCGCCGAGCACCTCCTTGACGACGTTCTTGTTGGCGTCGTCGGTGAGCGCGCCGTCGGGCTTCACCGCGAGGGCGTCCGTGCGGTACGCGCCTTCCTTGGCGTGCTCGCCGAGCTTGGACAGCAGGGTGCCGAGGGTCTGGGCGTTCAGGGAGGGGTCGAGGATCTGGCCCATGCTCTCGACGGTGACGGTCGCCGACTTCGGGTCGCCGGGGACCTTGCGCAGCACCCCGTAGAGCACCTTGCCGAAGCGGTCCAGCTGCTTGGCCTCGGGCTCGCCCTGGGCGCGGTGGGTGGCGTACGCGACGGCCATCGCACCGCTGAGGTGCTGCTTGGCGCCCTGCCCCACGGCCGGGGTCTTGGCGGCGTCGTCGGCCGGGATCGCGGTGTCGGTGTCGATCTCGATGCCGCCGACCAGCTCGACCAGGTTCTCCAGGAAGGGGGTGTCCAGGCGCCAGGTGCCGCCGATGTGGGTGCCGAGCACCGAGTCGAGGGAGTCCCGTACTCCGCCGCCGCCTTCCTCGACCGCCTTGCCGAGGGTCGTGCCGGTGCCGTCGTCCTTCGGGACGCCCAGCGCGTTCGGCAGCAGGACGGTGGCGCCCTTCCCGGTGGTGACGTTGTCGACGAGCAGCGCCGTGGAGGTGCCGCCCTTCTTGGTGTTGTACAGGTGGACGGCGATCATGTCGCGCTTCTGCGCCCCGGCTGCTGCCGCGCCGGCCTTCTTCTGCCCGGGGCCGTCGAGGAACGGCAGCTTGCCCGCGTACCAGAGGTAGCCGACGCCACCGACGACGAAGAGGGCGAGGACGACGAGGAGCGCGACCACGCGGTTGCGGCCGCGGCGGCGGGCCTCCTCGCGGCGCTCGGTGCGGCTCTCGGTGAACTTGAGCCAGTCGATGACGTCTTCGGAGTCGTCGTCCGGCTGGTCGATGAAGGCGAACTGCTCGGTGCGGTAGTCCGGGTCGGACGGCCCGCCCTCGGGCCGGCGCGGTTCGGGGATCCGGTCGGGGCGCGGCGGCTCCGGCTCTGCCGCGGGGGCGCGGGCGGGGGCCGGGGGCTCGGGGGCGGCCTGCTGGGGGATCCACTGCTGGGCCTGCTGCGGGTGCTGCGTTTCGTACCCGTAGGTGGGGGCCTGGGTGTACTCCTGCTGCCCGTACGCCGGGGCGGCCGGCTGCTGCGGCTGCTGGTGGTACGCCTGCTGCGGCTGCCGGCCGTAGCCCTGCTGGTCGTAGCCGTACTGCTGCTCGTACTGCTGCGCGGGCGCCTGGCCGTACACCGGCTGCCCGTACGGGTCGTAGCCGATGAGCTGCTGCTCCTGTGAGGCGTACGGGTCGTACGGCTCCTGTCGGTCGTTCACCGCGGGGCCCCTCTCTCCGGAAGCTCAGGCTCCCCGGTACAGCTCACGCTTGTCGATGTAGCGCACCACACCGTCGGGCACCAAATACCAGACAGGATCGCCCTGGGCGACCCGGGTGCGGCAGTCCGTGGACGAAATCGCCAGCGCGGGCACCTGCACCAGGGAGACGCCGTCCTCGGGGAGCCCGTCGTCGGTGAGCACGTGGCCCGGCCGGGTCACTCCGATGAAATGGGCGAGCGAGAAGAGCTCGGCGGCGTTGCGCCAGGTCAGGATCTGGGCGAGGGCGTCGGCGCCGGTGATGAAGAACAGGTCGGCGTCTTCGTTGAGCGCGCTCAGATCACGCAGGGTGTCGATCGTGTACGTCGGGCCGCCGCGGTCGATGTCGATGCGGCTCACCGAGAACTGGGGGTTCGAGGCCGTCGCGATGACCGTCATCAGGTAGCGGTCCTCGGCGGGGGACACGGCGCGCTGCGACTTCTGCCACGGCTGGCCGGTCGGTACGAACACCACCTCGTCGAGGTGGAACAGGGCGGCCACTTCGCTGGCGGCCACCAGGTGTCCGTGGTGGATCGGGTCGAATGTCCCGCCCATCACGCCGAGCCGGCGCTTGACCGGGCCGGTAGGCATCTCCTGCTCTCCCATGAGCGCAGAGCCTACTGGCCCGGCGGAGCGGTGCGGACCCGCACTTCGAGCACGTGCGCGAGCGCGGTTCAGCGGTCGCGGTTCAGGCGGGTGGTCACCCAGAGCATCAGCAGCAGGATGCACAGCGCGCCGCCACCGGTCAGGTACGGGTTCAGGCTGTCGTGGTTGCCGCCGTGCTGCTCGGCGCCCTCCGACGCGAGAACGACCAGGTTGTGGGCGGTGGAGGAGAGGCTCATCAGGCAGATACCTATCGAGTCGGGGAGCGGGCGGAGACTTCGCTCACATCGTATGCGGGGGCCTGGGGCACGCTCACGCCGACTCAGGCGTTGGAGAGGATAGACGCAGCAGCACTCAGGCCGACCAAGGGGGAGGGCGTTATGACGGAGACCGGATTCGAGAAGGTGCCGGCGCGGGACCGCAGGAGGTTCCCCGGTATTTCTTCGCGCGCGTACGAGCACCCGGCGGACCGCTCGGCGCTGGTCGCGCTGCGCAAGCTGAGCGGTTTCGACACCGTGTTCAAGGCCCTGAGCGGCCTTCTTCCGGAGCGGAGTCTGCGCCTGCTCTTCCTGTCGGACTCCGTCCGGGTGGGCGAGACCCAGTTCCCGCACCTGCACGAGATGCTGCGCGACGCCTGTTACATCCTGGACCTGGAGCAGGTTCCGCAGATGTACGTGCAGCAGGACCCGAAGCCGAACGCCATGTGCATCGGGCTGGACGAGCCGATCATCGTGGTGACGACGGGCCTGGTGGAACTCCTCGACGAGGAGGAGATGCGGGCGGTCGTGGGCCACGAGGTGGGCCATGCGCTGTCGGGGCACGCGGTGTACCGCACGATCTTGCTGTTCCTGACGGGGCTGGCGCTGAAGGTCGCGTGGATCCCGCTGGGCAATGTGGCGATCACGGCGATCGTGACCGCGCTCCGGGAGTGGTTCCGCAAGTCGGAGCTGTCGGCGGACCGGGCCGGACTGCTGGTCGGGCAGGACCTGCAGGCCTCGATGCGGGGCCTGATGAAGCTGGCGGGCGGCAACCACCTCCACGAGATGAACGTGGACGCCTTCCTGGCCCAGGCGGAGGAGTACGAGTCCAGCGGCGACCTGCGCGATTCCGTGCTGAAGATCCTCAACATGCTGCCGCGGACGCATCCCTTCGCCACCGTGCGGGCGGCCGAGCTGAAGAAGTGGTCCCAGAACCGGGACTACCAGCGGATCATGGACGGCCACTACCCGCGGCGGGACGAGGACAAGGACACCTCGGTGACGGACTCCTTCCGCGAGTCGGCCGCGCACTACGCGGACGCCGTGCGCAGCAGCAAGGACCCGCTGTTCAAGCTGGTCGGCGACATCGCGGGCGGCGCGGCCGATGTCGGCGGCAAGCTGCGCGACAAGTTCACGGGCACGGCCGGCGGCGCGGGTACGGGCCCGGGCGCCGGGAACAAGGGTGACGGAGCTACGGAGCAGGGCTGACGGGGGCGGCCCCGGCGGGCGTGGGCGGGGCCAGTACGCCGCACAGCCCGGCGGTGCGCCGCGGGGTGCCGCTGGCGTACGGGTCGCTCGCGGCCGGGCCCACGGTGGTCGGCCCGGCTCCGGCCAGGACCGGGCGGAAGCCTTCGGCGGGCTCGGTGGAGCAGTCCTGCGGGCCGGCCATCACGTAGGCGGAGACCAGCTCCGCCCGCCGGGTCGTGAGGTCTTCCTGGTCGAAGCGCAGTCGCAGCTCGCGCCGGACGGTGAAGAGCGAGGCGCCGTCCGCCGCGGCCGGGGATCCGGTGGCGGGGCGCACGGCGTACACGAAGGTGTGATCGGTGCTCACTTCGAGGACGTCCGCGGAGACCTCCTCGAAGACGAGGGTTCCGTTGACCCGGACCCGGGTGTCGGCCACGGCCGCGGTGCCCGGGTCGAAGCGGACCAGCCAGCCGGTGGCCGCGTGCCGCCCGTCGCCGGAGGGCGAGGTCATGCTGAGGTCGAACTGGGCCAGCTGGTCGGGGTCGAGCAGGACCCGCACGGGCCGGGTGGCGGCGCCGGCCAGCACGTCGGGGTCCAGCGAGGACTGCACCAGGTAGTCCTTGGCGATGGACAGTGCGGTGACGACCTGCCCTTCGGTGAAGTGGTGGGTGCGGCGCGCGGCGGGCAGGGTGATCCCGGCCGCTCCGACGCGGTAGTCGGCCGCCGGGCTCTTTGCGAAGAGGTCGACGGGCCGCCCGCCGGGCACGGCGGTGCTGGGGGCCAGGGGTACGACGGTGCTGGTCAGCGGTTCGGTGCGGCCGGTGTACGGCGGGACCGTCGGGTTGCTCAGGCCCATGTAGACGGCCGCGGCGAAGGCCACCGCGATGAGCAGCACGAGCAGCATGCCCTGGCGGGCGCCGCGGCCGGGGGTGCTGGTCCGGGGCTTGGCGGAGCCACCGCCGGACCAGATGGACCGGCTGCGCACGGCACGGGCGTGTTCGCCCATCCGCTCCTGTGCGGAGAACTCCTGGAGCCGGGCGGCCCGGACGAAGTCCTCGTCGAACACCACCGACCGGTACTCGTCCGACCGGTACTCGTCCGACCGGAATTCCTCGTCGCCCCCGCCGATGCCCTCGGGGGTGCCGTCGGGTGGATCTCCTGGCACGGCCATCGCTTCTCCCCGCTGTCCCCGCTTCAGAGAAGCCCCCGGCTCCGGTGAACGCGAGCGGGGTCGTTACCTTCAGGGTTGGCGGCCGACGGGGTACATAAACGCTCCGGCGCCGGTGACTTCCGTGAGCGGCGTGCTGGCGGGCGCGGGAGTGTGGTCGGCGTCGCTCGACGCGCTGCGGTAAACGGCGCTGAAGGCGAGGGCGACCATGCCGAGGCCCATGACGAAGGCGAGCACCCAGGCGACCGGGCGCAGCCAGCGCGAGCGGCCCCGGTAGGGCCTCAGGGCGCCGCCGTAGGCCCCGTACGGGCCTTCCGGGTAGCCGGCGGGGCCGTGTTCCCATCCGGGTTCGTCGATGCCGTAACCGTCGGGGCGGCCGTAGCCGTAGCCGTCGTGGTCGTCGTCGGACGTCCAGCCTCCGGCGACGGCGCGGGCGGCTTCCGCCTCGGCGCGTGCCCGATCGGCGGCCCGCTGGCGCTCCGCGGCACTCGGTTCATGAATTTCGGCGTTCCGGACGAAGTCCTCGTCGAACACCACGGAGGCGAAGTCATGATCCGCGCCTCCGCGGTCGTCGCTGTCGGGCTCCCCGTCGTCCGGGAACTTGCCCCCCACGTCGTCCGGCACAGCAACAGCCTAGACCTGGGGGGCTGCTTTGGGCAGGGTGTCAGCCGAAATCCGGCCACCCGGTGTTTACTGTCCGACTACCGAACGTGTCCGTCGCCGGTGACGATGTACTTGGTGGAGGTGAGCTCCGGCAGGCCCATCGGGCCGCGGGCGTGCAGCTTCTGGGTGGAGATGCCGATCTCGGCGCCGAAGCCGAACTGGCCACCGTCCGTGAACCGGGTGGACGCATTTACGGCGACGGTGGTGGAGTCGACCAGCTGGGTGAAGCGGCGCGCAGCGGCCTGCGAGGTGGTCACGATCGCCTCGGTGTGGCCGGAGGTCCAGCGGCGGATGTGGGCGACCGCGTCGTCGAGGGAGTCCACGACACCGGCGGCGATGTCGTAGGAGAGGTACTCGGCGGCCCAGTCCTCGTCTGTGGCGGGCAGCGCGGTGGCCTTGGAGTCCTTGGCGGCAGCGAGGACCCGGTCGTCGCCGTGGACGGTGACGCCGGCGTCGGCGAGGGCGTCGAGGGCGCGCGGCAGGAAGGCGTCGGCGATGTCGCGGTGGACGAGGAGGGTCTCCGCGGAGTTGCAGACGGAGGGGCGCTGGGCCTTGGAGTTGACGAGGATGTCCACGGCCATGTCGAGGTCGGCCTGGGCGTCCACGTAGACGTGGCAGTTGCCGGTACCGGTCTCGATGACCGGGACGATGGACTCCTCGACGACGGTCTTGATGAGGGAGGCGCCGCCGCGGGGGATGAGGACGTCGACGAGGCCGCGGGCGCGCATCAGCTCGCGGACGGAGTCGCGGGACTCGCCCGGGACGAGCTGGATCGCGTCGGCGGGCAGCCCCGCACTCTCGACGGCGTCGCGGAGGATCGTGACGAGGGCGGTGTTGGAGGCGTAGGCGGAGGAGCTGCCGCGCAGGAGGACCGCGTTGCCGGACTTGAGGCAGAGGGCGGCGGCGTCGACGGTGACGTTGGGCCGGGCCTCGTAGATGATGCCGACGACGCCGAGCGGGACGCGGATCTGGCGGAGGTCGATCCCGTTGGGGAGCGTCGAGCCGCGTACGACCTCGCCGACGGGGTCGGGGAGCGCGGCGACGTCGCGCACGTCGGAGGCGATGGCCGCAACGCGTTCCGGGGTGAGGGTGAGGCGGTCGATGACGGTCTCGCTGGTGCCGGCGGCGCGGGCCTTGTCGGTGTCGACGGCGTTGGCGGCGACGATCTCGGCGGTACGGGCCTCCAGGGCGTCCGCGATGGCCAGGAGCGCGGTGTCCTTGGCGGACCGCGGGAGCGGGGCGATGGCCGCGGCGGCGGTGCGGGCCGCTTGCGCGGTGGCGATCACGGGCGAGACGGTGGCGTCGAGCGAGGTCATGCCGCCCAGGGTAGTCCCCGGCCCCGCCCGGGCCGACGGGGTTCCATCCCGCGAGACGCCCGCCCCGGACGGGGTCCGGCGCCGCCGCGACCGGCCTCCGGCCTCGGTGGTGCGTCTCGCCGCCGGCGGGCACCGGGCGGTGGGCGGGTCCCGATGGGGGTCCTGCGGGGCTTGGTCCCCTACCCGCCCTTCGCCCGTTCCCCGGGCTCCGCCCGGACCCGTCCCCGGGGCTCCGCCCCCGGACCCCCGCGCCTCGAACGCCGGCGGGGCTGGATCCGGCTGCGCGGGCAGGTCAGCCCGGCGCAGCGGCCCGAAGCGCGCGGAGCGGTGCGGGGCGCGCGTTCAGTAAGGATGCACGCCCACGGGGTGGGCCGGCGGGGGGCCGTAGCCCTCTGCCACGCGCAGGTGGTAGGTGGCTCGGTCGATGACCTCCAGGCCGACGATCTCCCACGGCGGGAGCTGGGCCGAGGAGCGGTGTTCGCCCCACAGCCGGAGGGCGACGGCCGCGGCGTCGTGGAGGTCGCGGGCCTCCTCCCAGTACCGGATCTCCGCGTGGTCGTCGGCGTACCTACTGGTCAGCAGGAAGGGGTGGTCATGGGCCAGCTGTTCCAGCCCGCGCCTGACCTCGGACAGCGGCGCCGGCTTGCCCGAGACGCTCAGGGTGACGTGCCAGAGGCGGGAAGTTTCTTCCTGCTCGTCCCCGCCGCCGCTGATGCTGGTCAGCGCTCGTCTCACCAGCCGCCTCCTGTCTGCGCCATGCCTGTCCGCCCTTCACAGTTGACCAGTCCCCGGCCCGCCGCGCGGCGGTTTTACCGAACCTCAGCCCTCCAGCAGGACCAGATCGTCGCGGTGTACGACCTCGCGCTCGTACTCCGGTCCGAGTTCCTTGGCCAGCTCCCGTGTGGAGCGGCCGAGGAGCTGCGGGAGTTCCTTGGCGTCGAAGTTGACCAGCCCGCGGGCGACGGCGCGGCCGTCGGGCCCGCGCAGTTCCACCGGGTCGCCGGCGACGAATTCGCCTTCGACGGCGGCGATCCCGGCGGGCAGCAGGGAACTGCCGCGTTCGGTCACGGCGCGTACGGCGCCCTCGTCCAGGACCAGGTGCCCCTGCGGGGTCGAGGCGTGCTGGAGCCAGAGCAGCCGGTCGGCCGAGCGCCGGCCGGTGGCGTGGAAGTGCGTGCCGGTCGCCCGTCCGGCCAGGGCGTCGGCCGCCTGGCTGGCCGAGGTGAGGACGACCGGGATGCCGGCGGCCGCCGCGATCCGGGCGGCTTCGACCTTGGTGACCATGCCGCCGGTGCCGACGCCCGCCTTGCCGGCGCTTCCGATGGAGACGTGCGCGATGTCCTCGGGTCCGCGCACCTCGTCGATGCGGGTGGTGCCGGGCAGTGAGGGGTCGCCGTCGTAGAGGCCGTCCACGTCGGACAGCAGGACGAGGAGGTCGGCTCGGACCAGGTGGGCGACGAGGGCCGCGAGCCGGTCGTTGTCACCGAAGCGGATCTCGTCCGTGGCGACGGTGTCGTTCTCGTTGACCACCGGCAGGGCGCCCATGGCCAGCAGCTGGTCCAGCGTCCGGTAGGCGTTGCGGTAGTGGGCCCGGCGGCTGGTGTCGTCGCTGGTCAGCAGCACCTGGCCGACGCGTACGCCGTACCGGGCGAAGGAGGCGGTGTACCGGGCGACCAGCAGCCCCTGGCCGACGCTGGCGGCCGCCTGCTGGCGGGCCAGGTCAGTGGGGCGCCGGCGCAGGCCGAGCGGGGACAGGCCCGCGGCGATGGCTCCGCTGGAGACGAGGACGATCTCCTTCTCGCCGCCGCTGCGGGCCTTGGCCAGTACGTCGACCAGGGCGTCCACCCGGTCCGCGTCGAGTCCGCCAGCCGCCGTGGTCAGGGAGGAGGATCCGACCTTGACCACGATCCTGCGGGCGTCCACGACACCTTGCCTAGCCGCTGACACGTCTGTCCCCTTGCCCCTTGCCGGTACGTCTGCCACCTCAATCTACGGGGTGGTGTGCGGCGCCCGCGCAGGGGTTTCAGACGGTGGACGCGACCGGCGGGCTCAGCCGGCGGACCCGCTGCGGGCCGGCTGCGGTTCCTCGGCCTGCGCGGCGGCACCCGGGACGAGGATCTTGCGGGACAGCAGGAAGGTGAACGGGATCGCCACGACGGCGGCGACGAGCGGGGCGATCCGGGTGTCGAGCCCGGCCCAGGTCACCAGGGCGTAGAGCCCTGCGGACTGGATCACGTAGTTCGTGACGTTCGTCAGCGGGAAGAGGAGGAACTTCTTCCAGGTGGGCTTGGTCCGGTAGGTGAAGTAGGTGTTCATGAAGAACGAGCCGACCATCGCGAGCAGGAAGGCGAGGGTGTAGGCGAGGAAGTACGGCATCCACGGGTGCAGCAGCAGGTAGATGCCGAAGAAGGTGCCGGTGTTCACGGCTCCGACGAGGCCGAAGCGGAGGATCTGGCCGAGCTGGCTGCCCATGGTTCAGCGCACCTCGCGCTCGGCGGCGACCGTCAGGCGCGAGTCGGACAGGCCGCCGCGCTCGCGCTCCGCGGTGCGGACCCCGGCGGCGTCGGGACGGGCCTGGGGGTCTGCGCCGTGCGCCTCCTTCACGAGGAAGTGCGGGCGGCGCTTGGTCTCGTAGTAGATGCGTCCGATGTACTCGCCGATCAGACCCAGCATGACCATCTGAACGCCGCCGATGCCGACGATGATCGCGACGAGGGTCACGTAGCCGGGAGCGGTGACGCCGTGGGTCATGGCCATGATGACGATCCACAGCGCGTACAGGGCGGCCAGCCCCACCAGCGACACGCCGGCCCAGATGCCGATCCGCAGCGGCCGGTTGTTGAAGGAGATCAGCCCGTCCATGGCGTAGTTCAGCAGGGCGCCGAACTTCCACTTCGTCTCGCCGGCCTCGCGCTGGGCATTGCGGTAGTCGAAGTGGACGGTGTCGAAGCCGATCCAGGAGAAGAGGCCCTTGGAGAAGCGGTTGTACTCCGGCAGCGAGAGCAGCGCGTCGACGGCCGGCCGGGACAGCATCCGGAAGTCGCCGACGCCGTCGGTGAGCTCCACGTCGACCCAGCGGTTGACGCCGCGGTAGTAGAGGCGGCTGAGGGCGGAGCGGACCTTCTTGTCGCCCTCGCGGGTGCGGCGGGCGATGATCTGGTCGTGGCCCTGCCGGTAGTAGTCGAGCATGGTGGCGATGAGCTCCGGCGGGTGCTGGAGGTCGGCGTCCATGATCACGACGGCGTCTCCGGTGGCCTCGCGCAGGCCGGCGAGCATGCCGGCCTCCTTGCCGAAGTTGCGGCTGAAGGAGACGTACCGGGTGTGGTCCCCGTGTTCGGAGGCGATCTTGCGGAGTTTGGTGAGTGTTCCGTCACGGCTGCCGTCGTCGACGTAGCAGACCTCGTACTCGACGGGCAGGGAGTCCAGGACCCTGCGGATCTCCACGTCGAAGCTGTCGATCACGGCTTCTTCGTTGTAGCAAGGGACTACTACGGACAGCTTCGTCATGAACACTTCCTGCTGGGTCCGAACGGGTGATTGTCGGCGACCGGACCCGCCACACACCTCTTCCTTAGAAGTATGCACGCCGAGGGTCGGCCTGCCGGATCCGAGCGCGGCACACGGTAGCTTTGACGGGTTAAGCGGAATGGAACGAAGGGATCGAGGTGCACGTGCCTGACGTCTCCGTGGTCGTCATCGTCTACAACGACGCAGAGCGTCTGCCGACAGCCGTCCAGTCGGTTTTGGACCAAACCCTGCACGGGGTCGAAGTCGTGATCGTCGACGACTGCAGCAAGGACCGGTCATATGCGGTCGCGCAGGAGCTAGAAGCCGCACACCCGGACAGGGTGCGCGCCTTCCGGCTGCCCGAGAACAGCGGCGGCTGCGGCGCGCCGCGCAACCACGGCATCCAGCAGGCCACCGGCACGTACGTCATGTTCCTGGACAGCGACGACGTGCTGGAACGAAACGCCTGCCGGAACATGCTGGCCGCCGCCGAGCGGACCGGTTCCGACCTGGTCTCCGGCATGTGCGTCCGCGTGCACCTCGACAACCGGTGGGGCAAGACCACCGAGTGGTACCCCTGGATCTACTCGCGCACCCGCACGCTGGAGTCGATCACCGAGGACCCGGACCTGCTGGTCTACGACACCCTCTCCACGAACAAGTGCTACCGGCGCGCGTTCCTGCTGGAGCAGGGCCTGGAGTTCCCGGTCGGCATCCACTACGAGGACCTGCTCTTCTCCGCGCAGGCCTACGTCGCCGCCCGCCGCATCACGCTGATCCCGAACCACGTCTACTACTGGAACGTGGTCGAGAAGGCCGCGTCGAAGTCGATCAGCAACCGGCGCCACGAGATCGCGAACTTCGTCCACCGGATGGAGATCCACCGCCGCGTCGACGAGCTGCTGGCCGCCAAGGGCCACACGGCGATCAAGTCCGCGAAGGACGCCAAGTTCCTCAAGCACGACCTGGTGCTGCACCTGCGCGACCTGCCCCTGCTGGGCGACGCGTACCGCCAGGAGTTCGCCCGCCTCGCCAACGGCTACCTGGCCGGCATCGACCCGGCCGCGTACGAGAACGTCACGTTCCTCCAGGCGATCTGCGCCTACCTGCTGGGCAAGGAAGACTGGGACAACCTGCTCCCGGCCGCCGACGCCATGACCAACAAGGGCCGCCTGTCCTCGCCGCTCGCCGAGCGCGACGGGCGCGTCTACTGGTGCGCCGCGCACATCGACGACCCGGACGACGCGGAGGCCCGTCGGATACTGGACGTCACCGATCAGGGCTTCCACACCGCCCCGCTCGGCTCCCTCGCACTGGGCAACCGCCTGACCTCGTACGAGGACGACGGGCGCGGTACCGTCACGCTCTCGGGCACCGTGGTGAACCCGCTGGGCCGGATCAGCCCGGAAGCGGAACTGGAGGCCACGCTGGAGTTCCGGGCCCGCCGGCAGATCGGCGTGAGGTCTTTCAGCTTCCCGGTGGCAAGCGTGCGCCACGCCGGTGACACGATCGAGTGGACCGGCACGGCCGACATCGGCAGCACCGTGCGCCCCCTCGGCATCATCGACGCCGTCTGGGACGTCCGACTGAAACTGAAGGCCGGCGGCGACCGCCTCACCACCCGCGTCTCCGTCGGCGGGGTCGACATGGAGTCGGCGGCCCGCCTGCGCGTGCGTCCGCGGCTGACCAGGCTGGTCTCCGACCGCTTCGAGCCGGAGGTCACCAAGAAGGGCAACCTCTCCTACGTCCTGACCGCCGAGGGCGCCGCAGCCGTCCGCACGCAGACCCTGATCAGCAGCGCGATGCACGGCAGGGCCGCCGGCGTCGTCAAGCGGGGCCTGCGCAAGGCGCTGCGGGCCCGCCGCAACCTCGGCTCGGGCGAGCAGAAGGTGAAGGTCTACCACGAGATCTTCTCGAAGCTGCCGGTCAAGAAGGGCACGGTCGTCTTCGAGAGCCACATGGGCAAGCAGTACAGCGACAGCCCGAAGGCGATCTACGAGGAGATGGTCCGCCAGGGCGTCCCGTTCGAGGCGATCTGGTCGTACGCGGGCGGCAAGCCCACCGGCTTCCCCAAGGACGCCACCCTCGTGCGCCGCTGGAGCTGGCCGTACCTGCGCGCGCTGGCGCAGGCCGAGTTCTGGGTCGACAACCAGGGCTTCCCCCTGGCCCTGACCAAGCGCGAGGGAACCACGTACATCCAGACCTGGCACGGCTCCGCGCTCAAGCGCATGGGCTTCCACGAGCCCCGCACCAAGGCGCAGGGCAAGGCCGGCCAGGACAAGTTCCAGGCGGCCGTGAACCGCTTCGACCACTTCCTGATCCGCTCCGAGCACGACGCCCGCACCCTCGCCAAGGGCTTCAGGCTGCGCGACGAGGTGCTGCTGCGCACCGGCTACCCGCGCAACGACGCCCTGGTCGAGGCGCAGCGTGCCGAGGCGCAGAGCGGGGAGCGGGTGCGCGGGTCGCTCGCCGCCGAGCTGGGTCTCGACCCGGAGAAGAAGGTGCTGCTGTACGCGCCGACCTTCCGGGCGACCGCGGACGGCGCGGTGGAGGGCTTCGAGTTCCCCTTCGACGTCGAGGAGTTCGCCGAGCGGCTCGGTGACCGGTTCACCCTGCTGGTGCGCACCCACTACCTCAACAGCGTCTCGCTGCCGCCGTCGGTCGCGGGCCGGGTCGTCGACGTGTCCCGGCACCACGACATCACCCCGCTGCTGGCGCTCGCCGACGGGCTGATCACCGACTACTCGTCCGTGATGTTCGACTACGCGGTCATGGACCGGCCGATGCTGTTCTTCGCGTACGACTACGAGAAGTACGCGACCGACATCCGCGGCACGTACTTCGACCTGAAGGAGAAGGCGCCCGGTCCGGTGGTGGCCACGGCCGACGAACTCCTCCAGGCCCTCGCCGCCTTCGACGAGGCGGACGCCAAGTACGCCGAGGCCCGGCAGCGTTTCCTCACCGAGTTCGGCGAGTACGACCGCGGGGACGCGGCCCGCCAGATCGTCGAGAAGTTCTTCACCAGGAGCGGCAAGTGAGCCAGCAGACCGCCGATTCCGCAGCGGACACCGACCGGCCCGGCGGCCGTGACGTCTTCATCGTCTCCAACAGCGTGGACGAGCTCGGCGGCGTGACGACCTGGTCGCACCAGATGGCCCGGCTGTTCACCGACCGCGGGCACCGGGTGCACATCGTGGGAATCGCCCCGGTCGCCGAGGAGATCCGGCAGAAGCTGCCGCAGGACCTGCCGTACGCGATGACCACCCTGTACGAGGCGCACCCGCCGAAGGCCCGCCGCCTGCGCGGGATCAAGGGTCGCCTCAACGCACCCGAGCGGCGCCGCCAGGCGGCCCGGCGGGCGAAGATGCGGGCGAAGGCGGAGCAGCTGAACGAGCTGTTCCGCGCGGCCCGCCCCGGGGCCGTCGTGATCGTCACGCAGGTCTGGGCGATGGAGTGGGTGGCGCTCGCCGACACCAAGGGGCTCAGCGTCATCGGCATGAGCCACGAGTCGTTCGAAGCCAGCCAGAAGTCCACCCGCGGCAACCGGGTCCGCCGGTACTACCCGGAGGTCGACCGGCTGCTGGTGCTGACCCCCGAGGACGCGGACCTGTGGATCCGGGCCGGCATGGAGAACGTCGGCAGCATGCCGAACCCGCTGCCGTTCATGCCGGACTCTCCCGCCCCCCGTTCGGAGAAGGTCGTCGCCAGCGTCGGCCGCCTCGCGTTCGAGAAGGGCATGGACCTGCTGCTCGACGCGTGGGCCGACGCCGCCCCGCACCATCCCGACTGGGTCCTGCGGATCTACGGGGCGGGTGTGGAGGAGCCTGCGCTGCGGGCGCACGCCGCCACCCTCGGGCTGACCGACTCGGTGCAGTGGATGGGCAGCACGGACGACGTGCTGGGCGCGCTGCGCGGGGCCTCGGTCTTCGCGCAGGCCTCGCGGGCCGAGGGCTTCCCGATCACCTTGTTGGAGGCGATGGCCGCGGGCGTGCCGGTGGCCGCGTTCGACTGCGCGCCGGGCGTACGGGAGATCGTCGAGCACGGCGAGGACGGGCTGCTGGCCCGGCTGGGCAACACGATGGAGCTGGCCGGGCACCTGCGCGTGTTGATGGCGGACCGCGAACTGCGCGACCGGCTCGGCGACAACGCCTTCCGCAACGTGCAGCGCTACTCCAGCGCCGAGATCACCGACCGCTGGGAAGAGCTGTTCACGTTCTTGGAGCGCTGAGCCCCGGGGCGCTGAGCCCTCCCCCGCGTACGCAGCCGCCCGCCCCGGAACGTGTCCGGGGCGGGCGGCTGCGTGTGTGCGGTGTACGCGCTCAGCGCGCGACGTGGGGCAGCTCGCCCTTGCGGTTGGCCTCCCAGCCCGCCCAGGCCGAGGTGATCATCTCGCGGACGTCGTGCTTGGCCTTCCAGCCCAGCTCCGCCGCGATCTTGTCGGCCGAGGCCACGACCTTCGCCGGGTCGCCGGGCCGCCGCGGGACGACGACGGGCTCGTGCGCGTGCCCGGTGCCCTCGTTCAGCAGCTGCGCCATCTCCCGTACGGAGACGCCCTCGCCGCGGCCGATGTTGACGGTGAGGTCCTTGTACTCCCCGGTCGCTCCCCACTCGACGAGCTTGCGGGCCGCCACCACGTGGGCCTCGGCGAGGTCCTCGACGTGGATGTAGTCGCGGATGCAGGTGCCGTCCGGGGTCGGGTAGTCGTCGCCGAAGATGCGGGCGCCCTCGCCCTTGTCGAAGCGCTCGAAGACCATCGGGACCAGGTTGAAGACCCCGGTGTCCGCGAGCTCGGGGGCGGCCGCGCCCGCCACGTTGAAGTAGCGCAGGCAGGCGGTGGAGATGCCGTGCGCCTTGCCGGCGGCGCGCACCAGCCACTCGCCGGCCAGCTTGGTCTCGCCGTACGGGCTCAGCGGCGCGCACGGGGTCTCCTCGGTGACCAGTTCCACGTCGGGCATGCCGTACACGGAGGCGGAGGAGGAGAAGAGGAAGTTGCGGACGCCGGCGGCGGCCACCGCCCCCAGCAGGACCTGCAGGCCCTCAACGTTCTCGTGGTAGTAGTACAGCGGCTTCTCGACGGACTCGCCGACCTGCTTCTTGCCGGCCAGGTGCACCACGCCGGTGATCTTGTACCGGAGGATGGTCTCGTCCAGGTTCAGCCGGTCCAGGACCGAGCCGATCACCAGCGGGACGCCCTCCGGGACGCGGTCCTGGTTGCCCGTGGAGAGGTCGTCGTAGACGACGACCTCCTCACCTGCGGCGACCATCGCGCGGACGACGTGGGAGCCGATGTAGCCGGCGCCACCAGTGATCAGAAAAGTCATGCGTACCTCCCTGGGGACCCCGGACCGAGTCCGGGGGCCTGTCCGAAATCTCAGGCGACCTTGAGGGTCGCCGGCTGTCTCACTCCGATCCGCGGCCTGCCCGGGCCCGGTGGAGACGGTTGCGTACGAGGCTCAGGGCGCCCGCGGCACCCGGCGCGAGCCTCAGGGCCAGTGATCCCCCGCCCGTGCGGAACGGCTGCGCCAGCAGAACACCGTACCTGCTGCTCGGCAGCGCCCGGCGGCGCAGGAGGTCGTCGAGGGGGCGCGGAGAGGTGAGCAGGGAGCTCCCGTCGGCGAAGTCCACGCCCACCTGGACCCCCCAGGACTGCATGCCGCGGCGGCCCCGGCGGCGCCCGGCGGCAGCCACGCCGGTGAGCCGGAACGGCAGCTCGGCGGTCCAGCCGTCACCGTCGGCGGCGACGCGCAGCTCCACCGGCCTGTCCAGGACCGGCTCGCCGCCCGAGCGCGGCACGAAGCTCAGTCGGGCGGTGCGCGGTCCGGCCTCGGCGAGACGCCCGTACAGGTCGCGCACCCGGATCCGGAGCCGGCCGGCGCCGAGGGGTTCGGCGTCGATGCTGACGGGCAGTTCGGCCACCGGCAGCCCGTCCAGCCCGTCCAGGACCACCGGGAGCCCCTCGCTCCACACGGGCAGCCCGTCGGGGCCGGTCGCGTACGGGGGCAACAGCCGCGGCGGCTCGGCGGCGAAGCGGGTGAGCCGCTCCACGTCGGCGGGCGGGGCCGGGGCGGCCCGCAGCAGCCGGACGATCCAGCGGGCGTGCGCCCCGGCGGCCTCGACCGCGGCCTCGTCGAACCCGGCAACGTAATCGCGGGTCAGCGTCCACCAGGCGGCCTGGTACTCGGGGTCCTTGCCGAGCTCGCGCAGGTACATGCGCAGGTCGTACTCCAGGAACTTCACCTGGCAGGCGAGGCCCAGCTCCGGGGAGGACCCGGTGATGATCCGGCGGGCCGAGCGGTGGGCCTCGATCCGGGAGCGCCAGTTGCCCACGTCCTTGCGGTCCAGGGAGATGGACACCTGGGCGGCACTGCGGCGCACGTGCCAGACGTAGACGAGGTCGCCGATGACGGCGATGCGGGGCGCTGCGGCCAGCACGCGCGCGGTGAAGACGAAGTCCTCGTAGACGAACCGTCCGTCGGGAAAGCGGATGGCGTGCTCGTCCAGGAACGCCCGCTCGTAGAGCTTGTTGACGCAGAGGGTGTCGCGGACCAGCTCGGGCCGGTCGGCGGGCCGCTCGATCACGTCGCCCGCGGTGTAGAGACCGGGCATCCAGGGCACGTCGTGGTACTGGGGCAGTTCACGCCGTACGCACGCGCCGACGGTCACCGGCGCGCGGTGCTCCTCGGCGGCGCGCACGAGGGCGTCGGCCGCCCCCGGGGGCAGGACGTCGTCACTGTCGAGGAAGAGCACGTACGGCGAGGTCGCAGCTGCGATCCCGTCGTTGCGCGGCGTACCGCATCCGCCGCTGTTCTGCGTGCGGTGCACGACCTTGAGGCGGGGATGGACGGCGGCCAGCTCGTCCAACACCCGCGCGGTGCCGTCGGACGAGGCGTCGTTCACGGCGATCACCTCGGCGACGACCGGGCCCTGGGCGAGGGCCGACGAAACGGCCTCGCCCACGAGCACGGCGTCGTTGTACGCGATCACCACGACGGAAACGCTGGGAGTGTTGGTGCTGCTCACCCCTGGGATCCTAGGCGACCCGCGTAAACATCACTTCAAGCCCGCCGTCCGGGCCCGCCGAACGGCGAAACAGCAGATCAGAACGGCCGGAACTCGTCGTACTCCTGCTGCGCCGAGTCCCCGCGCTTGGCTTCCTTCTCCTTGCGGCGGGTGGTGGCCGGACGCGGAGCCTCCAGGCGGTGGTCCTCACCGCGGCGGCCCAGCATCTCAGCGCCGGCCATCATGGTCGGCTCCCAGTCAAAGACGACCGCGTTCTCGTCGGAGCCGATGGCGACGCCGTCGCCGGCGCGGGCGCCGGCCTTCTTCAGCGCGTCCTCGACACCGAGGCGGTTGAGGCGGTCGGCCAGGTAGCCCACGGCCTCGTCGTTGTTGAAGTCGGTCTGGCGGACCCAGCGCTCCGGCTTCTCGCCGCGCACCGTGTAGACGTCCTCGACCTCGTCGTACGTGACGGTGAAGCCGGCGTCGTCCACGGCCTTCGGGCGGATGACGATACGGGTCGCCTCCTCCTTCGGCTTGCGGGCGCGCGCCTTGGCGACGACCTCGGCGAGGAAGTACGAGAGCTCCTTGAGGCCCGTCCGGGCGACCGCGGAGACCTCGAAGACCTTGTAGCCGCGGGCCTCCAGGTCCGGGCGGACCATGTCGGCGAGCTCCTGGCCGTCCGGGATGTCGACCTTGTTGAGGACGACGAGGCGCGGACGCTTCTCCAGGCCGCCGCCGTAGATCTTGAGTTCTTCCTCGATCACGTCGAGGTCGGCCACCGGGTCGCGGTCGGACTCCAGGGTGGCGGTGTCCAGGACGTGCACGAGGACCGAGCAGCGCTCGACGTGGCGCAGGAACTCCAGGCCGAGGCCCTTGCCCTGGCTGGCGCCCGGGATCAGGCCGGGGACGTCGGCGATCGTGTAGACGGTAGAGCCGGCCGTGACGACGCCCAGGTTCGGGACGAGGGTGGTGAAGGGGTAGTCCGCGATCTTCGGCTTGGCAGCGGAGAGCACCGAGATCAGCGAGGACTTGCCGGCGCTCGGGAAGCCGACCAGGGCCACGTCGGCCACGGTCTTGAGCTCCAGGACGATGTCGCCCGTGGTACCGGGGACGCCGAGCAGCGCGAAGCCGGGGGCCTTGCGGCGGGCGGAGGACAGCGCGGCGTTGCCGAGACCGCCGCGACCGCCGTCGGCGGCCACGTACGTGGTGCCCTGGCCGACGAGGTCGGCGAGGACGTTGCCCTCCTTGTCGAGGACGACGGTGCCGTCCGGCACGGGCAGGACCAGGTCCTGACCGTCCTTGCCGGAGCGGTTGCCGCCCTCGCCGGGCTTGCCGTTGGTGGCCTTGCGGTGGGGGCTGTGGTGGTAGTCCAGCAGGGTGGTGATCGCCTGCTCCACCACCAGGATCACGTCGCCGCCTCGGCCGCCGTTGCCGCCGTCGGGGCCGCCGAGCGGCTTGAACTTCTCCCGGTGAACGGAGGCGCAGCCGTGGCCCCCGTTACCCGCGGCGACATGCAGCTCGACGCGGTCCACGAAGGTGGTCATGGTTGTTCCTCCAGATACATACGGGAATGTCCCAGGCAGGCCTTGCTGCCCATTAAACGTGTCTCTGTACCAACGCGCCGAGGGCGGACCTCTCTTCCCGGCTTGCGCCGGGAAGAGCTGAGATCCGCCCTCGGGAAGTTACGTACCGCTGATCAGCAGGAGCTGGATCAGGCGGCCGGAACGATGTTGACGACCTTGCGGCCACGGTGCGTGCCGAACTGCACGGCACCCGCCTGCAGCGCGAACAGCGTGTCGTCGCCGCCACGGCCGACGCCCGCGCCCGGGTGGAAGTGCGTGCCGCGCTGGCGGACGAGGATCTCACCAGCGGAAACGACCTGACCGCCGAAGCGCTTCACGCCGAGCCGCTGAGCATTGGAGTCGCGCCCGTTCCGGGTGGAAGATGCGCCCTTCTTGTGTGCCATGTCTCAGTCCCTCTTACTTCGCAGCCGCGGGGATACCGGTGACCTTGATCGCCGTGTACTGCTGGCGGTGACCCTGGCGACGGCGGTAGCCGGTCTTGTTCTTGTAGCGCAGGATGTCGATCTTGGCGCCCTTGTGGTGGTCCACGATCTCGGCCTGGACCTTGATCCCGGCCAGCACCCACGGGTCGCTGGTCACGGCGTCGCCGTCGACAACGAGCAGGGTCGAGAGCTCGACCGTGTCGCCAACCTTGGCAGTGGAAATCTTGTCAACCTCAACGATGTCACCAACAGCAACCTTGTGCTGGCGACCACCGCTGCGCACGATGGCGTACACGCGGATCTCTCTCTCACTCGGGACGGATGCTCCTGAAGCCAGCCGCTCAGGCAGGCCCCTCTTCAAGACGGGGACCGCACAGATCCGGATTGGACGAGCGGCCTCTCCCGCGGGCGGTGCCCGGCCGGAGGAAGGTGCTCAGGAGCGCGACGCGCACTAGACGTAACCATCTAGGACATGCCGACGGTCTAGGTTACGGGGCCGGTTCCGGAGGGTCAAACCGGGCCCCGTGCGGCCGTGGACCCCGCCTCTCGGCGGGTCCACGGCCGGGTGGGCGGATCAGGCTTCGGTCGGAGCCGAGACGGACGGCTGCGACTGCTGCTCGGCCGCCGCGGTCTTCTTCGTCGCCCGCTTCGCCACGGTCTTCTTGGCCGTCGCCTTCTTCGCGACGGTCTTCTTGGCGGCCGTCGCCTTCTTCGCGACGGTGGCCTTCTTCGCCGGGGCCTTCTTGGCGGCCGTCTTGCGGACCGCCTTCTTGACCGGCTTCTCGGCCGGGGCGTCGGCCTCCTCGGCCTCGGCAGCCTCGACCGGAGCCGGGGCGGCCTCGGGCTCGGCGGCGGGGGCCTCGACGACCAGCACGGCCGCCTCCGCCGCGCCTGCCGGGGAACCCGCGGGTGCGGTTGCCTTACGGGTGGCACGCCGACGCGGACGGGCCGGTGCGGCCTCCGCCACGGGGGCCTCGGGGGCCTCCTCGGCAGCCGGGGCGACGGGCTCGGGCTCCGCCGGGGCGACGGGCTCCGGGGCGGCCTCCACGACCGGCTGCGCCTCCGCCTGCGGGGCGGTCCCGGCGACCGGGGCCGGGGCCGTCGCCTTGCGGGTGGCGCGGCGACGGGTACGACCCTTGGGGGCCGCCTCGACGCTCTCGACGGCCTCGGCGGTCTCCACGGCCTCGGCGACGACCTCGGGGGCCGGCTCCAGCACCGTTTCGGCCGGCTCGGTCACCGGCTCGGCCTCGACGACCGGCGCGGCCGGCTCGGCCTCGGCGGCCGGAGCCGCCTGGGCTGCGGCGCCGCGCGGGGCACCCGCCGGGGCGGTCGCCTTGCGGGTGGCACGGCGGCGGTTGCGGCGGCCGCTCAGACCGGCCGCGGCCTCCGCCTCCGCCGGGCTGCCGTAGAGCTCCTCGTCCGCGGCGAACGCCGGCTCGGGCAGCGCCACCGGCGCGGCGAGCTCGGCGGCCACCTCGGCCTCGGTCTCGGCTTCTAGGGCCTCGACCTCCACGGTCTCGACGCCCTCGATCTCGTGGTCGTGCTCGTGGCCGCGGCCACCGCGACGCTTGGCGCGCTTGCCGTTGCCACCGCCGCCGACCGCGGTCGGGGTCTCCATGTGCACGATCACACCGCGCCCGTTGCAGTGGACGCAGGTCTCGGAGAAGGACTCCAGCAGGCCCTGGCCCACCCGCTTGCGGGTCATCTGGACCAGGCCCAGCGAGGTCACCTCGGCGACCTGGTGCTTCGTACGGTCGCGGCCCAGGCACTCCAGCATGCGCCGCAGGACCAGGTCGCGGTTCGACTCCAGGACCATGTCGATGAAGTCGATGACGACGATGCCGCCGAGGTCGCGCAGCCGCAGCTGGCGCACGATCTCCTCGGCCGCCTCCAGGTTGTTCCTGGTGACGGTCTCTTCGAGGTTGCCGCCCTGACCGGTGAACTTGCCGGTGTTGACGTCGATGACGATCATCGCCTCGGTCTTGTCGATCACGAGGGAACCGCCCGAGGGCAGCCACACCTTGCGGTCGAGCGCCTTGGCGAGCTGCTCGTCGATCCGGTACGTCGCGAAGACGTCGACCTCGGAGGTCCAGCGCGACAGCCGGTCGGCCAGGTCCGGGGCCACGTGCGAGACGTAGCCGTGGATGGTCTCCCAGGCGGTGTCACCGCTGACGATGACCTTCGAGAAGTCCTCGTTGAAGATGTCGCGCACGACGCGGACGGTCATGTCCGGCTCGCCGTACAGCAGGCTCGGCGAAGAGGTCGAGATCTGCTTCGACTTCTTCTGGATGTCCTCCCACTGGGCCTGCAGACGCTCGACGTCGCGGCGCAGCTCGTCCTCGCTCGCACCCTCGGCGGCGGTGCGCACGATGACGCCCGCGTCCTCGGGGACGATCTTCTTGAGGATGGTCTTCAGGCGGGCGCGCTCGGTGTCGGGCAGCTTGCGGCTGATACCGGTCATCGAGCCCTCGGGCACGTAGACCAGGTAGCGGCCGGGCAGCGAGACCTGGCTGGTCAGGCGGGCGCCCTTGTGGCCGATCGGGTCCTTGGTGACCTGCACCAGGACCGACTGGCCGGACTTGAGGGCGGACTCGATGCGGCGCGGCCCGTTGGCCATGCCGAGCGCCTCGAAGTTGACCTCACCGGCGTACAGGACGGCGTTGCGGCCCTTGCCGATGTCGATGAAGGCGGCCTCCATGGACGGCAGCACGTTCTGGACCTTGCCCAGGTAGACGTTGCCGACGTACGAGGTGGCCTCTTCCTTGTTGACGTAGTGCTCGACGAGCACGTTGTCCTCAAGGACGCCGATCTGGGTGCGCTCGCCGGCCTGGCGGACGACCATCACGCGCTCGACGGCCTCGCGGCGGGCCAGGAACTCGGCCTCGGTGATGATCGGGACGCGACGGCGGCCCTGCTCGCGGCCCTCGCGGCGGCGCTGCTTCTTCGCCTCCAGACGGGTCGAGCCCTTGATGGACTGCACCTCGTCGGACGGCTCGGCCTTCTCGCGCGCCGGGCGCGGCTCGCGGACCTTGACGACGGTGCGTACGCCGTCCTCCTCGCCCGCGGCCTCGGCAGAGGTGTCGGCGGGCTCACCGCTGCGGCGACGACGGCGACGGCGACGACGGCTGGAGCTGGAGCCCAGGGCGCCGGCCTCCTCGGCCTCGTCCTCTTCCTCGTCGAGCTCGGCGGCCTCCTGCTCGGCGGCCTCCGACTCGGCCTCGTCCTCGTCCTCGGCGGACTCGTCCAGGTCTGCGGCCTCGCCGCGGCGACGGCGACGGCCACCGCGACGGCGCCGGCGGGACGGGCGCTCGCCCGTCTCGTCGCCCTCTTCGAACTCGGCGGACTCTTCGTCGAGCTCGGCGGCCTCGGCCTCGGCCTCGCCCTCCATCTGCTCGACGTCGGCCAGGGAGACCGGCGCGGACTCGGCGACCGGAGCGGCCTCGACGCCGCCGCGGCCGCGGCGGCGGCGACGGCCGGCCGGCTGCGCGGCGGGGGCCTGGACGGCCTCGACCTCGGCCTCGGTCTCGTCCTCCTCCTCGGCCTCTTCCGCCTCGACGGCTGCGGCGGCGGCCGCGGCGGCCATGGCGGCGGTCTCCGGGGTCTGGAACATCGGCTCGGTGAAGACCGGGGCCTGGAACACGGCGACGGCGGGGCGCGTGGCGCGACGGGCGGCCCTGGACGGAGCCGGGGCGGCGGGCTCCTCGGCCACGGGCTGCGCCGGGGCGGCGGCCTGGGCTGCGGGGGCGGCGGCGCGGGTGGCGCGGCGGCGGCCGCCGCGCTTCGGGGAGTCCACGGCGTCGGCGACGGTGACGGTGGCCTTCGGGGCGGCGGCCTCCTCCGCGACGACCTCGGCAGCGGGGGCCTCGGCAGCGGTCACGGCGCGGGTCGCACGGCGACGGGCACGCGGCGCCGGGGCAGCGGCCTCTTCGACGACAGGAGCAGCCGGAGCGGCCGGAGCAGCAGCCTCGACCACGACCTCGGCGGTGGCCGGAGCCTCCGGAGCAGCCACGGCGCGGGTCGCACGACGACGGGCACGCGGCGCCGGAGCAGCCGCCTCCTCCTCCACGACAGGAGCAGCCGGAGCAGCAGCCTCGACCACGGCCTCGGCAGCGGGGGCCTCGGCAGTGGTCACCGCGCGGGTGGCACGGCGACGGGCACGCGGCGCCGGAGCAGCGGCCTCCTCGACGACCGGAGCGGCCGGAGCAGCAGCCTCGACCACGACCTCGGCGGTGGCCGGAGCCTCCGGAGCAGCCACGGCGCGGGTCGCACGACGACGGGCACGCGGCGCCGGAGCAGCCGCCTCCTCCTCGACAACAGGAGCAGCCGGAGCAGCCGGAGCAGCAGCCTCGGCAGCGGGGGCCTCGGCAGTGGTCACCGCGCGGGTGGCACGGCGGCGGGTACGGGCCGGGGCGGCGGCCGGAGCGGCCTCCTCGGCAGGGGCGGCCGGAGCGGCCTCGGTCACCTCGGCGGCAGCGGTCGCGCCGGGCGGGCCGGCGGGCCGGGACGCGGCGCGGCGACGCCTGCGCGGAGGCAGGTTGTCGCTCGGGCTGCCGCTGTCGGCGCCACCGGTGGTGTTGTTGGTTTCGTTGTTGAGCATGCGGGCGGTTCTCCCGTCACGCTCCCGGGCGCCGCGGCTGACTTCCGGTCCGGCACGGCCCCGCGCGATCAGCGCGGACCCGGCCTCCGGGGCGCGTTCGCCACACGGGAGCTGTAGTCCATGGCCGCCGGTTCCGTACGTCTTGTCCGTACGGCCTGGCGGAAGTCTTCAGGTCAGTGCGCGGCCCGACCCAGGTGGCTCCCGAGTGCCAGGGCTGCGCGACGACGACGATCCCTACGCGGCGGGACCTTCCGGCGCCTTCGCGTCGGCGGCTACGGCGGCCGTGGGTGGGGCGGCCGTGACAGCCTCGCGGTCGGGCGCGAGCGGGTCGGTCACCGTGCCGGACTCCTCGTCGAAGAGCCCCTGCGCCAGCCTGGTCACCGCTGCGGGGACCGGCGGCGCCAGGTCGGCCACAGCTCGGAGACCGGACAGGACGTCGTCGGGTCGCACGGCAGGTGTCAGATGCCGAACAACCAGCCGCAGTATCGCACAGGCATTGTCCAGCGGCCTATCAGCCGGGGCAGGAACCGACTCAAGGCTCACCACGGCACCGCGGGTGTCGAAGGTGCGCATGCCGTTCTTGGTGCGGCGCTGCACCTCCACGGTCTCGGCGGCGAGGAAGGCTTCCACCGCCCGCTCGGCGTCGGCGCCCTGCACGCCCTCCAGCCGCAGCTCCCACACGGAGGCGGTCAGCCGGTCGGCGAGCCCGGAGGTGCGGGCCTCGACGGCGTCGATGATGTCGAGCCCGAGCGGCATGGACTCGTCGAGCAGCTCGCGGAGCTTCTCCGGGTCGCGGGCATCGGCGAGGGCGATCTCCAGGTACTCGGCCTCGCTGCCGGTGCCGGTCGGCGCGGCGTTCGCGTACGACACGCGGGGGTGCGGGGTGAAGCCCGCCGAGTACGCCATGGGCACCTCGGCGCGGCGCAGGGCCCGCTCGAACGCGCGCTGGAAGTCTCGGTGGCTGGTGAACCGGAGGCGGCCGCGCTTGGTGTAGCGCAGTCTGATGCGCTGCACCACCGGTGCGGGGGGCGGGCCTTCGGGCTGTCGCTTGCCCAGTGGTTCTTCTCCTTGTGCGGGGCTCCGCGGCTCGCGCGTCGCCCTGAGGTCTGGTGAGCCTGCGGCCCACGCCGTGCCCTCCGGCTCACCCCTGCCGCTGGGGCAGGGCGCTCTCGGGGGCGGGCGTGTTGTCCACGGCTGTCGTACTACCCAGAGTACGCGCCCGTGACCTCACCGGTTCCCGGCCGGGGCCCCCGAACAGCACCTTTCGCACCTCGGCCCGGACCTCGCGGACGGTCGACCGGACGGTGCGCCACACCTCTCGTACGACATGTCCGACCGGTGTCAGCACGTGCCGGTACACCTGCGACACGGGCCACCCCACCAGCACCCATCCGACCAGTCGGACCGCCCGCCACACGGCCCGCACGATCCGCCCGGCGACGTGCCAGGCCCAGACGAGCGCCTGCCCGAGCGGCGCGAGCACGTACCGGTACGCCCCGAACCCGACCGGCCGCAGCAGGTACCGCCAGACCACGGCTCCCGACCACGCGCACGCCCGCCCGACCGGGGTGAGCACGTACCGCAGGACGAGCCCGGCCAGCCACAGCAGCCCCCGGCCGACGGGCGCGAGCACGTACCGCCACAACCCGACCCACGGCCAGACGAACAGGGCCATGCCGAGCGCCCACGCGGCCCACGCCACCCCCTTGGCGAGCGGCGCCAGCAGGTACCGCATCCCGCCGCGCCCGATCCAGGAGAGCGCCTCGCCGAGCGGACGCAGGAGGTACGCGTACAGCAGCCGGCCGCCCGGAGCGAGCAGGTGGACGTACAGCGGCTCCAGGACGAACCGCCACGATCCCACCCACGGCCAGACGAACACCAGCTTGAGCAGCACCGTCAGCACCCAGCCGGTCGCGCGGAGCACCGGCTGGAGGACGTACACGGAGAACGGCCCCAGCACGTGCCGGTGCACCGCCCGCCCGAAGGCGACGAGCAGATCCCAAACCACCCGTACGGGCAGTACGACGATCAGCGCCACGATCTTGACGGGTACCCGGATGACGCCCACGAGGCAGCCCTCACCAGGGTCCGAGGGCTGCCGCTTGTCGAGTTCCATACCCGTAAGGACACCCGAAACCCCCCGACCGTTGCGGCGGGGGCGGTCAAATGGCCACGCCCCCCACCCTTTCCGGTGGGGGGCGTGGCCGAGGTGCGTGCGCCGTCAGCCGCGGGTCACTTCACGACCGTCAGCGGGAGCAGCTTCTGGCCCGTGGGGCCGATCTGGATGGCCGTGTCCATCTGCGGGCAGACGCCGCAGTCGAAGCACGGGGTCCAGCGGCAGTCCTCGACCTCGGTCTCGTCGAGGGCGTCCTGCCAGTCCTCCCAGAGCCAGTCCTTGTCGAGACCGGAGTCCAGGTGGTCCCAGGGCAGGACCTCCTCGTAGGTGCGCTCGCGGGTCGTGTACCAGGCCACGTCGACGCCGTACGCCGGGAGCGTCTTCTCCGCGGCCTCCATCCAGCGGTCGTACGAGAAGTGCTCGCGCCAGCCGTCGAAGCGGCCGCCCGACTCGTACACGGCGCGGATGACGTCGCCGATGCGGCGGTCGCCGCGCGAGAGGAGGCCCTCGACGATGCCCGGCTTGCCGTCGTGGTAGCGGAAGCCGATCGAGCGGCCGTACTTCTTGTCGCCGCGGATCTTGTCCCGCAGCTTCGTCAGGCGCGCGTCCGTCTCCTCGGCCGACAGCTGCGGCGCCCACTGGAACGGGGTGTGCGGCTTCGGCACGAATCCGCCGATCGACACCGTGCAGCGGATGTCGTTCTGGCCGGAGACCTCGCGGCCCTTGGCGATGACGTTGACCGCCATGTCGCCGATCTGGAGGACGTCCTCGTCGGTCTCGGTCGGCAGGCCGCACATGAAGTACAGCTTCACCTGGCGCCAGCCGTTGCCGTACGCGGTGGCGACGGTGCGGATCAGGTCCTCTTCCGAGACCATCTTGTTGATGACCTTGCGCATGCGCTCGGAGCCGCCCTCGGGGGCGAAGGTCAGGCCGGAGCGGCGCCCGTTGCGGGTCAGCTCGTTCGCCAGGTCCACGTTGAACGCGTCCACGCGGGTCGACGGCAGGGACAGGCCCACCTTGTCGTCGCTGTAGCGGTCCGCGAGGCCCTTGGCGATGTCGGCGATCTCGGTGTGGTCCGCGGAGGACAGGGAGAGGAGGCCGACCTCCTCGAAGCCCGTGGCCTTCAGACCCTTCTCGACCATCTCGCCGATGCCGGTGATGCTTCGCTCCCGCACGGGGCGCGTGATCATGCCGGCCTGGCAGAAACGGCAGCCGCGGGTGCAGCCGCGGAAGATCTCGACGGACATCCGCTCGTGGACGGTCTCGGCGAGCGGGACCAGCGGCTGCTTCGGGTACGGCCACTCGTCGAGGTCCATGACCGTGTGCTTGGACACGCGGTACGGGACGCCCGACTTGTTCGGCGCGACGCGCGCGATGCGGCCGTCGGGCAGGTAGTCGACGTCGTAGAAGCCCGGCACGTAGACCTGGCCGGTCTTGGCCAGGCGGAAGAGGACCTCCTCGCGCCCGCCCGGACGGCCCTCGGCCTTCCACGTACGGATGATCTCCGTCATGTCGAGGACGGCCTGCTCGCCGTCGCCGATGACCGCGCAGTCGATGAATTCCGCGATCGGCTCGGGGTTGAAGGCCGCGTGGCCGCCCGCGAGGACGATGGGGTGGTCGACCGTGCGGTTGCGGGCCTCCAGCGGGATGCCCGCCAGGTCCAGGGCCGTGAGCATGTTCGTGTAGCCCAGCTCCGTGGAGAAGGACAGGCCGAACACGTCGAAGGCGCCCACGGGGCGGTGGCTGTCCACGGTGAACTGCGGCACGTCGTGCTCGCGCATCAGCTCTTCGAGGTCGGGCCACACGCTGTACGTGCGCTCCGCGAGCACGCCCTCGCGCTCGTTCAGCACCTCGTACAGGATCATGACGCCCTGGTTGGGCAGGCCGACCTCGTACGCGTCCGGGTACATGAGCGCCCAGCGGACGTCACAGGAATCCCACGGCTTGACGGTGGAGTTGAGCTCACCGCCGACGTACTGGATGGGCTTCTGCACATGCGGGAGCAGAGCTTCGAGCTGTGGGAAGACCGACTCGGACATCACGCGACTTTCGAGAAGCGGGCAGGGGGCGACTCTCAAGCGTAACCCGAGGCGCAGCCGCCTCCCGCCGCCAAGATCACCGCCCCAGTGCCGCCTAGGCGCCGAGGTCCGCCCGGAAGGTGGGGTCGGCCGCTTGCCGCCATACGTCCGGAAGCTCCCTTTCGTTCCGCTCGGCCAGGGCCTCCTCGTGGGCGTAGAGCACGCCCCAGGTGAAAGCGGACTCTCCCGCTCCGGCTGCTTGGACGCCGAGGCCGTGCAGGGCCTGGCGGGCGACGACGCTGTCCTGGTGGTCGCCGAGCAGGCTCTGTACCGATTTCGCGGCCTTGGTCAGCTGCTTCGCCGGTTTGCCGAGCTTCGGCGTGGCCGCCTCCGCCGCGTAGCGGGCGCGTTTGGCGGCCTTGCGGGCTCCGTGGAGGGCGAGGTCGCGCGGTTCGCCCGGATCCTGGTCGAGGGCGTCCGCGACCCGGGTGGCGAGGCGGTCGTAGTCCTTGAGCACGGCCTTGGGCAGGACCCGGGCGGCGGGCTCGGCCGCGGCCGGGCGCAGGGGCGGGTCGGCCAGCAGGGCGTCGAGGGCGTCGAGCAGGGCCGCGTACCGCTTGCCGTCGAGCGCGGCGAGGGCCCTGCGCCGCGTACTGGAGCGGCGGGCGTTGTTCCATACCCGCAGACGGCCGCGGACCGGTCCGATCACCAGGGTGCGCGGGAGCTCGGCGATCCGGGTCTGGATCCGTTCGAAGAGGACTTCCTGGTCGCGGTCGAGGCCGAGCTCGGCGCCCAGCCAGCGGAGCTCCTCGCCGAGCGGGTCGGTGGCGGCGCGGTCGAGGACCTTGCGGTGGGACTTGAAGGCGCTGCGCATCCGGCGGCAGGCGACCCGCATCTGGTGGACGGAGTCGGGCAGGTTGCGGCGGACGGCGGGGTCGTGGGCGATGAGGGAGTCCCGTTGTTCGCGCAGGTACGCGAGCACGTGAGCCCCGGCGGTGTCGTCGGCGGGAGCGGGATCGGGCCGGTGCGGCGGCTCGCCACCGGTTTCGGTGAGGGCTCGGGCGAGTTTGGAGGGGGCGTCGCTGACCTGGAGCCCGGCTTTGCGGAACTTCTTCTCGACGGCGTCGAGGAGGGCGGGGTCGATGCCGTCGGCGAGTTCGACCTCGACCTCGGTCCAGGACGCGGAGGCCTCGTCGCGCTCGGCGCGGACGGCGTCGGTGGAGAGTTCCGCGAGGAGGACGCCGTCGGCGTCGAGGAGGTGGCTGATGCGGCGGGAGGACAGCAGCCGGACCTGCGGTTCCAGGGCGGCGTCGCGGACACGGGAGCGGACGAGGGCCGCGAGGGCGCGGGGGACGGTGTCGCCGAGGGGGGCGGCGATCTCGTCACGGACGCCCGGGGAGACGGGCAGTTTGAGGTGCCAGCCCGCGTCGGCGCCGCCGGTGCGGCGCCTGAGGGTGAGGCCGTCGGCGGCGAGCCGCTGGTCGGGGGTGTCGTAGTAGACGGCGTCGAGGTCGACGGTGCCCTGGTCGGCGACGACCGCGATCGCGGCCGTGCCGGTCAGGTCCGGGACTCCGCGGCGCGCGGCCTTGCTCGTCGTGAACTCGAATTTGCGCTCGATCTCGCGTTTCGTGTCCGCCATGGATCGAACTTAGTCCTGAACGGACGGCGACGTCAGGGTGAACGGGCGATCGCTGGTGGAACCGGCCGAAGATCGGCCCCCGCTAGGCCGACATCGGCCGTTGCACCCTGATCGACTGGAGCAGTCCGACCGCCACCCACACGGCGAACATCGATGATCCTCCGTAGGAGACGAACGGCAGCGGGAGCCCCGCCACCGGCATGATCCCAAGGGTCATGCCGATGTTCTCGAACGCCTGGAAGGCGAACCAGGCGATGATCCCGGCGCACACGATCGTCCCGTACAGCTCGGTGGTCTCGCGGGCGATCATGCAGGCCCGCCAGAGCACGATGCCGAGCAGGACCAGGATCAGCCCGGCGCCGACGAAGCCCAGCTCCTCCCCCGCCACCGTGAAGACGAAGTCGGTCTGCTGCTCGGGCACGAACTGACCGGTGGTCTGCGAACCCTTGAAGAGTCCGGAGCCGGTGAGGCCGCCGGAGCCGATCGCGATGCGCGCCTGGTTGGTGTTGTAGCCGACGCCGGCGGGGTCGAGGTCGGGGTTGGCGAAGGCCGCGAAGCGGTTGATCTGGTACTCGTCGAGCACGCCGAGCTGCCAGATCAGGACGGCGCCGGCCGCGCCGGAGCCGAGCAGGCCGAGCACCCAGCGGTTGGAGGCGCCGGAGGCGAGCAGCACGCCGAGCACGATGATGACCATGACCATGACGGAGCCGAGGTCGGGCATCAGCATGACGATGCCCATCGGCGCGGCGGCCAGGCACAGCGCCTTGACCACGGTCCGGTGGTCCGGATGGGTGAGGTCGCCCGCGTCCACCCGGGTGGCCAGCAGCATCGCCATGACCAGGATGATCGTGATCTTCACGAACTCGGAGGGCTGGAGCGAGAAGCCGCCGCCGATCACGATCCACGCGTGGGCGCCGTTGATGGTGGCGCCGAGCGGGGTGAGCACGGCGAGGATGAGCACCAGGGACAGCCCGTACAGGATCGGCACGGCGCCGCGCAGGGTGCGGTGGCCGAGCCAGATGGTGCCGATCATCAGCACGAGGCCGATGCCGGTGTTCATGGCGTGCCGCACCAGGAAGTAGTACGGGTCGCCCTGGTTGAGCTGGGTGCGGTTGCGGGTCGCCGACCACACCAGCAGCGCGCCGATGAAGGACAGGGCGAGCGCGGAGAGGAGTATCGGCCAGTCGAGCCGGCGCAGCACCGAGTCGCGCGAGGTCAACTTGGCCATCGCGCCGCGCTCGGGCGCGTACCGGGATACGGAGAACTTGTTCGCGGTCTGCATCGGGGTCTCAGTCCTGCCGCGCGGCGGGCGGGGCGGGGGGACCGGCGAGCGCGGGCGGCGCCAGTTCCTCCGGGGACGGGGGTACGTACGGCTTGATGTCGGGGGCGTCGATCGAGCCGTCGGGCTGGATGGCGGGCAGCTTGCTCTCCGGCTTGAGCAGGAAGGCCTTGTTGACGTCCTGCTTGCCGGCCATGTCGAGGCCGTAGATGGCGTTGTAGATGTTGCGGACGGCGGGGCCGGAGGCACCCGAACCCGTACCGCCCTGGGAGATCGTCATCACGATCGTGAAGTCCTCGGTGTACGTGGCGAACCAGGAGGTGGTCTGCTTGCCGTAGACCTCGGCGGTGCCGGTCTTGGCGTGCATGGGGATCTGCTTCTGCGGCCAGCCGCCGAAGCGCCAGGCGGCGGTGCCGCGGGTGGCGACACCCTCCAGGGCCTCGCCGATCTGGCGGCGGGTGGTCTCGGTCATCGGGAGCCGGCCGTGGGCCTGCGGCTTGATCTCCTCGATCTGCTTGCCGTCGGCGCTGACGATGGCCTTGCCGATGGTCGGGTTCCACAGGGTGCCGCCGTTGCAGATGGCAGCGTAGATGGTGGCCATCTGGATCGGGGTGACCAGGGTGTCGCCCTGGCCGATGGAGTAGTTGATGGCGTCGCCGGCGCGCATGAGGTTGCCTTCGAGGCAGTTCTCGTAGGACAGCAGCTCGACGTAGGTGCCGCCCTTCTTGCCGACCTTGCACCACATGTCCTTGTTGGCCTTCCAGAACGCCTGCTTCCAGCGGCGGTCCGGGACCCGGCCCTTCTCCTCGCCCGGCAGGTCCACGTGGGTCTCGGCGCCGAGCCCGAACTGGTGGGCGGTCTTGTAGAAGATCTCGGCCGGGGGCTTCTTCGGCTTGAGCCCGCCGTCCTTGAGCCACTCCTTGTGGCCGAGGGCGTAGAAGACGGTGTCGCAGGAGACTTCGAGGGCCCGGCCGAGGGTGATCGAGCCGTGGCCCTGGGACTCGAAGTTCTTGAAGACCTGGCCGCCGATCGAGTACGAGCTCGGGCAGGGGTACTCGCCGTCGAACTTGTACCCGGCGTTGACCGCGGCCGCGGTCGGGATGACCTTGAAGATGGAGCCCGGGGCCGCCTGGCCCTGGATCGCCCGGTTCATCAGCGGGACGTTGGACTCCTTGGCGGTGAGCTTGGCGTAGTCCTTGCCGGAGATCCCGCCGACCCAGACGTTCGGGTCGTACGTCGGGGCGGAGGCCATGGCCACGACCCGGCCCGTCTTGGATTCCAGGACGACGACGGCGCCGGCGTCGGCCTTGTACGGGACGCCTGTGTTGCGGTCGATCTGCTTGCGCGCCTCGACCATGGCCGCGTTCAGCTCGAATTCGGCGACGCCCTGGACGCGGGCGTCGATGCTGGTCACGAGGTGGGCGCCGGGGATCGCCGGGTCGTTCTTGGCCTGGCCCATGACCCGGCCGAGGTTGTCGACCTCGTAGCGGGTGACGCCGGACTTGCCGCGCAGGGTCCTGTCGTACGTTCGCTCCAGGCCGAAGCGGCCGACCTGGTCGGAGCGCAGCAGCGGCGAGTTGGTGTTCTTGGCCTTCTGGATCTCGTCGTCGGTGACCGGGGAGAGGTAGCCGAGCACCTGGCCGGTGTTGGCGCCGCCGGGCGCGGGGTAGCGGCGTACGGCGGTCGGCTCGGCGGTGATGCCGGGGAACTCCTCGGGGCGCTCGCGGATCTGCAGGGCCTGCTGGGTGGTGGCCTCGGTGGTGACCGGGATCGGCTGGTAGGGGGAGCCGTTCCAGCAGGGCTTGGGGGTCTGGGAGTCGCAGATGCGGACCTTGTTCATGACGTCCTGCGGCTTCATGTCCAGCACGTCGGAGAGCCGGCCCAGGACGTCCTTGCCCTTGTCCTTCATCTTCATCAGCGCCGTGCGGCTGGCGGAGACGACCAGACGGGTCTCGTTGTCGGCGATCGGGACACCACGGGCGTCCAGGATCGAGCCGCGGACGGCCGGTTGGACGACCTGCTGGACGTGGTTGCTCTTGGCCTCGTGGTAGTACTCCGCGCCGTTGCGGATCTGTAGGTACCACAGGCGCCCGCCGAGGGTGAACAGGAAGGAGAAGACGAGCACCTGGAGGATCACGAGCCGGATCTGCACCCGAGAGGTGCGGCCGGTCTCGGGAACGTTGGTCACGGGAACTCCCCCCTCACAGCTTCTTGACGCTCTTCACACTCTTGATTCCCTTGACGCCCTTTATCCGGACGGCCTTGTTGGCTCGGCTGCGGGCGATCCCCCGCCGCAGGCCGCCGCGCTGGCTGCCGATGCGCAGGCCGGTTCCGCCGGAGAGCCATCCGGAGGACACGTCAGCGGCCTTGGCGGGGCCGCCGTTCGCCTCGACGGCCATCGGGTCGTTCTCGGCGCGCCGGGCCAGCGCCATGATGAACGGCACGGTGAACGGGGCGAGCAGCAGGTCGTAGAGGGTCGCGGTGAACAGCAGCCCGGTGAGCCCGACGTGGCGGGCGGCGGTGTCGCCGACAAGGGCGCCCACGCCCGCGTACAGGAGGGTGGAGCCGATCGCCGCGCCGACGACGGTCAGCAACGGGCCCCAGGCGGACCGGAACCGCCCGGAGTCGGGCCGGACCAGGCCGGCGGCGTACCCGATGACGCACAGCACGAGCGCGTACCGCCCGGCGGCGTGGTCGGCGGGCGGGGCCAGGTCGGCGAGGAGTCCGGCGGCGAAGCCGATGAGCGCGCCGCTGAGGTGCCCGTACACGAGGGCGAGGGCCACGACGGTGAGCAGGACCAGGTCGGGTACGGCTCCGGGCAGTTGCAGCCGGCCCAGTACGGAGACCTGGATGACGAGGGCGACCACGACCAGCGTGGCCGAGAGCAGGATCCGGTTGAAGCGCATGGGGTCAGCTCCTACTCGTCGGCCGGCTTGCCGGGCACACTGGCGGACGGTGACGGGGTGACCGTGACGGTGACCGTCGGGGTGGGCTTCACCTCGGGCTTGGGGGGCAGAACGGCGTCGCGCGGGTCCTCGCGCGGCGGCATGACGACGACGCCGACGATGTCGAGGCGCGAGAAGCCGACGAACGGGCGGACCCAGATCGTGCGGGTCAGGTCGCCGCGCGAGGGGTCGACCTTGACCACCTCGCCGATCGGAACGCCGGGCACGAACGGCTTGTTGCCGCGGGAGCCGAAGGTGACGAGCCGGTCGCCGGGGCTGACCTTGGCCTTGCCGTTGAGCATCTGGACGGACAGCGCGCGGTCGCCCTGGCCGGTGGCGAAGCCGAGCTCGCCGGTCTTCTCCAGGCGGGTTCCCACCGTGAAGTCGGGGTCGTTGGCGAGGACGACGGTGGCGGTGTCGGGGCCGACGGTGGCGACCCGGCCGACGAGTCCGTCCCCGTTGATGACGGTCATGTCGCGCTCGATGCCGTCCTTGGTCCCGGCGTCGATCGTCACGGTCCAGGAGAAGCCCTGGGCCGCTCCTATGGCGATGACCTCGGCGCCCTTGATGCCGTACTGTCCGGCGCCGGCCCGCTTGAGCATTTCGTCGAGCTCGTGGATGCGGCTGCGGGTCTGGTCGTCACTGCCCAGCTTGGCCTTCAGGGCCGCGTTCTCGCGCTCCAGCGTGGCGATGCGGTTGTGGCGCTCGCCGGAGTCCCGTACGGCCCCTATCGCGTTGGCGACCGGGTCGACCGCGGTCGCCACGCCCTCCTCGACCGGGCCGAAGACCGCTGCGGCGGCCTGCCGGGCGCCGTCGACCGGTGACTCCTCGCCTGCCCTGATGTCCACCGTGATCAATGCGAACGCGATGGCGATCAGGAGCACCAGGAGCAGCCGGCTTTCTCGTGTGTCCCTCACGTGCGGCGGCCGTGCCTTCCTCGTCGAAATGTTCTTGGTCTGTATATCAACGATCCGCCGCACGGGCGCGGCAGCACCCGTACGGCGGATCCTTGTGTTCCGCATGGCCCCCGGACGGGGGTCTTTATCAGCGCCGGGGCTGGGCGTCCAGGACCTGCTGGAGCGCTTCGAACTCCTCCACGCACTTGCCGGAGCCGAGGGCTACGGAGTCGAGCGGGTCCTCGGCGATGTGGATCGGCATGCCCGTCTCGCGGCGCAGCCGCTCGTCGAGGCCGCGCAGCAGGGCGCCGCCGCCGGTCAGGACGATGCCGCGGTCCATGATGTCGCCGGAGAGCTCCGGCGGGCACTTGTCGAGGGTCGTCTTGACGGCGTCGACGATGGCGTTGACCGGCTCCTCGATGGCCTTGCGGACCTCGGCGGCGGAGATCACGACCGTCTTCGGGAGGCCGGAGACCAGGTCCCGGCCGCGGATCTCGGTGTGCTCGTCCTTGTCGAGGTCGTACGCCGACCCGATGGTGATCTTGATCTGCTCGGCGGTCCGCTCACCGAGGAGGAGCGAGTACTCCTTCTTGATGTGCTGGATGATCGCGTTGTCGAGCTCGTCGCCGGCCACCCGGATGGACTGCGCCGTGACGATTCCGCCGAGGGAGATGACGGCGACCTCGGTGGTGCCGCCGCCGATGTCCACGACCATGTTGCCGGTGGCCTCGTGGACGGGCAGGCCCGAGCCGATGGCGGCGGCCATGGGCTCCTCGATGATGTGCACCTGGCGCGCGCCGGCCTGCGTGGACGCCTCGATGACGGCGCGGCGCTCCACTCCGGTGATGCCCGAGGGGACGCAGACCACGACGCGCGGACGGGCCAGGTAGCGGCGCTTGTGGATCTTGAGGATGAAGTACCGGAGCATGCGCTCGGTGATCTCGAAGTCGGCGATCACGCCGTCCTTGAGGGGCCTGACGGCGACGATGTTGCCGGGCGTCCGGCCGATCATCTTCTTCGCCTCGGAGCCGACCGCCAGGATGCCGCCGGTGTTCGTGTTGATGGCGACCACGGACGGCTCGTTCAGGACGATCCCCCGGCCCCTCACGTACACCAGCGTGTTGGCGGTCCCGAGGTCGATCGCCATGTCACGGCCGATGAACGACATGTTGTTCCCCTTGTTCCCCATGAGGAGCGTCTGGCCTTCCAGTTGATAGCGGCTGCTGTCAGGTCGGCGAGGTGGGTGTGTGGGTGGAGGCCCCATCGTAGTGCCGTAAGTACGAACACCGCGCGACGGGACTCCGGCAATCCCGCCGGAACGGAAACCCGCCCCCTTAGTGGTGACGACGTGTCCTGCACATGCGTTCCCGCAAGCGCCCGGCTATACCGAAGGGCGACCGAAATTACTTCGGTCGCCCCAGGTCATGAGCGCTATTCGGCTGATGTTACGTCAGAAAGGACTCATCCCAGGGTGGGGAAGAACAGCTTCAGCTCGCGCTCGGCGGACTCCTCCGAGTCCGAGGCGTGGATCAGGTTCTCGCGGGTGACGGTGCCGAAGTCCCCCCGGATGGAGCCGGGTGCCGCGGCAATCGGGTCAGTGGGACCGGCCAGCTGGCGGACACCCTCGATCACGCGTTCCCCTTCGGCCACGAGGACGACGACGGGACCACTGGCCATGAAGCCCATGAGGGGCTCGTAGAACGGCTTGCCCTTGTGCTCGCCGTAGTGGGCCTCCAGGGTCTCCTGGTCCAGCGTGCGCAGCTCCAGAGCGGCGATGGTCCAGCCGGCCTTCCGCTCGATGCGGCCGATGATCTCGCCCACCAGGCCGCGACGGACGGCGTCCGGCTTGAGGATGACGAGAGTGCGCTGGGTCATTTTCCAACTCCTTGCGGCAAACGGGTGCGGTTCCCCGAGGCTACAGGGGCCCCGGGTAGGGCCCTCGCACGGACCCGGTCAGGCCTGGGCCTCGCTCTGCGCCGCCCAGCGGGCCTTGATCGCGTCGATCTTGGCGCCGTAGTGCACCGAGCACCACCACAGCCCAGCGAACACCGCACCGAGGAAGAACATCATCGGGACGACGAAGCCGCTCAGGATCAGCCCGATCTGCAGCGCCCAGCCGATCTGGACCGCGCCCGGGCGCGACAGCATCCCGCACAGCAGCACCGACAGCAGCATGGCGATCCCGCAGACCGTCCACACCGTGGCCTGGGTCAGGTCCGGGTTCTTCATGGCCACCAGCCCCGCGAAGCCGATCACGAAGAACTCGCCGATCAGCGTCGAAGCACACAGCGTGCGCATCCCTCAGCCCCTCTTCAGCAGCAGGCGGGCCTCGCCCACCGTGATCACGGAACCGGTCACCAGGACCCCGGCCCCTCCGTACTCGGCCTCTTCCTCCGCGAGGGTGATCGCCGCCTCCAGGGCGTCGTCCAGCCGCGGCTCCACCTGTACCCGGTCCGGTCCGAAGACCTCGACCGCGACCGCCGCCAGCTCGTCCGCGGACATCGCCCGGTGGCTGGAGTTCTCCGTGACGACGACCTCCGCGAAGATCGGCTCGAAGGCCTCCAGGACCCCCTTCACGTCCTTGCCCTCGCTCGCGGCCATGACCCCGATCAGCCGGCTGAAGCCGAAGGCCTCGGTCACCGCTTCCGCCGTGACCTGCGCGCCCGCCGGATTGTGCGCCGCGTCCAGGACCACCGTCGGGCTGCGCCGCACGACCTCCATCCGGCCCGGCGAGGTCACCGAGGCGAAGGCCCTGCGCACGGTCTCCACGTCCAGCTCGCGCGACTGCTCCGCGCCGACACCGAAGAAGGCCTCGACCGCAGCCAGCGCCACCGCCGCGTTGTGCGCCATGTGGGCCCCGTACAGCGGCAGGAAGATGCCGTCGTACTCGCCGCCCACGCCGCGCAGCGTCAGCATCTGCCCGCCGACCGCCACCTCGCGCGAGACGACGCCGAACTCCATGCCCTCGCGGGCGACCGTCGCGTCGACCTCGACGGCCTTCTTCAGCAGCACCTGCGCCGCGTCCACCGGCTGCTGCGCCAGGATCACGGTGGCGTCCTGCTTGATGACGCCGCCCTTCTCCAGGGCGATCTCGCCGGGCGTGGCGCCGAGGCGGTCCGTGTGGTCCAGGCTGATCGGAGTGATGACCGCGACCGAGCCGTCGATCACGTTCGTGGCGTCCCAGGTGCCGCCCATGCCGACCTCGATGACGGCCGCGTCGACGGGGGCGTCCGCGAACGCCGCGTACGCCATGCCGGTGAGCACCTCGAAGAAGGACAGCCGGAACTCCTCGGAGGCGTCGACCATCTCCACGTACGGCTTGATGTCGTAGTACGTCTCGACGAAGCGCTCGGCGCTGATCGGCGCCCCGTCGAGGCTGATCCGCTCGGTGACCGACTGCACGTGCGGGCTGGTGTAGCGGCCGGTGCGCAGCTCGAAGGCGCCCAGCAGGGCCTCGATCATGCGGGCGGTGCTGGTCTTGCCGTTGGTGCCGGTGACGTGGATGGAGGGGTACGCGTGCTGCGGTTCGCCCAGCACGTCCATCAGGGAGGCGATCCGCGTGACGGACGGCTCCAGCTTGGTCTCGCCCCAGCGGGTGGAGAGCTCCTGCTCCACCTCCTGGAGCGCCCGTGCCACCTCCGGGTCGAGGGGCCGCGCGGATACCGGCTCACCCCGGGGCGGGCCTGCCTGGGCGCGCAGGGTGCGGCTGCCGGCCTCGATCACCGCCAGGTCGGGGTCGCGGTCGGACTCTTCGGCCACGATCCGGTCGAAGACCTCGGTGGTCTCGTCGCGGTCGTCGGGTCCGTTGCTCTCGGGCTGCTGCTCACTCACGGGGCCAGTCTACGGACGGGGGACCCGGGGACTTTCGACCCGGCCGTTTCGGGACGTTCGGCGCCCGTTGCGACCGGATCGTTATGCAAGCCTTGCGGGCAGGAGATAGGGGAACAAATGCCGCAGGCCAGCAGTAACAAGTCCGCTTCCAGCCGCGACATAGGGATCGATCTGGGGACCGCGAACACCCTGGTCTACGCCCGGGGCCACGGGATCGTCCTCAATGAGCCGTCCGTGGTGGCCGTCAAGGCGGGCACCACCACCGCGCTGGCCGTCGGGGCCGAGGCCAAGGAGACCATCGGCCGCACCCCCGGCTCCATCACCGCGATCCGCCCCCTGAAGGACGGGGTGATCTGCGACTACGAGGCCGCCGAGGAGATGATCCGGCATTTCGTCCGCAAAGCCGTGCCCGGCCGGCGGCCCCGCACCCGGATGGTGATCTGCGTGCCCTCCGGGGTCACCCCGGTCGAACGGCGGGCCATCGTCCACGCCTCGACCCGGGCCGGAGCCAGGGCCGTCCACCTGATCGAGGAGCCGATGGCGGCGGCGATCGGCGCCGGCCTGCCGGTGGCCGAGGCGCGCGGCTCGATGGTGGTGGACATCGGCGGCGGCACCACCGAGGTCGCCGTCATCTCGCTCGGCGGAATCGTCACCGCCCGCTCGCTGCGGGTCGGCGGGGACCGGCTGGACGCCGCGATCACGGACTACGTGCGCAAGGAGCACGGGCTGCTCATCGGGGAGCGCACCGCCGAGGACGTCAAGGTCGCCGTCGGGTCGGCCTGGCCGGTGCCGGACCGGCCGGAACTGGAGGAGCGGACCTTCACGGTGCGCGGACGGGAGCGGGTCGGCGGCATGCCGAGGACGCTCCCGCTGGGCGCGGCGGACGTACGGGCCGCGCTTGACGAGCCGGTCGAGGCGATCATCGCTGCGGTGCGCGCCACCCTGGAGGAGTGCCCGCCGGAGCTGTCGGGCGATGTGATGGAGCACGGCATCACCTTGACCGGTGGCGGCGCGCTGCTGCCGGGCCTGGACCTGCGGCTGGCCTCCGCGACGGGCATCCCCGTCTTCGTCGCCGACGCCCCGCTGGACTGCGTGGCGCTGGGCTCCGGCAGGTGCGTGGAAGACCTGGACACCCTGGGCAGCCTGCTGGTGCCGGCGAAGGCCTGAGCAGCCGTCACCCGCGCGGGAGGGTGGCCACCACCGTGTACGCGTCCTGCGTGCGCGTCGCCGTCAGGGTTCCCCCCAGGCTGCGCACGCGCTCGGACATGCTCGCCGTCCCCGAGCCCGCGGAGACGGGTGCGCGGGCCGGCGCACGGGCGGCCAGGCCGTTCCTGACGGCGATCCGTAGCTGCGGGCCGTCCGCCTCGATCGACACGTCGACGGTCTCCCCGCAGGCGTGCTTGGCCGCGTTGGTTAGGCACTCCTGCACCACCCGGTAGACCGCGGCCTGGCGCAGCGGCGACAGCCCGTGCACGTGCGGGTCAAGGGTCAGCCGTACGGGAGAGCCGGCCCGACCGCTCTCCTCGGCAAGGGCCGGCAGCCCGTCCACCCCCGGGGTCGCGGCCCGTTCCCCGCGGTGCACGATGATCTCGTTGAGCACCAGATGGGCCCGGCGGGCGGTGTCGGCCAGCTCTTCGAAGTCCTTCGCGTGCGCCGTCTCGCGCGCCCGCACCGAGAGCACTTCGGAGCGCACCGTCAGCAGCGTCAGTTCCCGGCCGACGAAGTCGTGGACGTCGCGGGCGACCGAGGTGCGCTCCTGCTGGACCGCCTGCAGGACGGCCGACTCGGCGCGCCGGGCGGCCACCTCGCGCACGAGGTCGTGCCGGTAGGCGGCGACGCCGACGGCCGAGGCGAGCACCCCGATCGGCACGACCAGGCTGAGGAAGGCGCTGAGGGTCGCGGCATGCGGTTCGGGCCAGCCGGGGACGCTGAAGACGATGAGCGCGAAGGCCACGTACCCCAGGGTGGCCAGGACCGCGGGGCGTCGCCCCCGGTAGCGGCCGACCGAGTAGAGCGCGAACTGGATCAGTGTCAGTTCGTGCAGCCAGCCGATGAAGAGCAGCGCGGTGAGGTACGAGACCCAGGGCGCCCGGCGGCGCACCACGAGACCGGTGCACCCGGCGGCGAGCACGACGGCGGCCGTCGGTCCGGTGAGCGAGTTGTCCGCCGCGGCCAGGCCGGGCAGGTCCAGCGCCATCAGGGCCAGGCAGCTCAGTGCGGTGAGCACGTCAAGCGCCCGGGGTGATCCGGCCCAGCTCTCGCCGAGCCGGCGGCCGGCGGCCGCGGCCCGGTGGAGCGCCGAGGCGACGGGCGGGACGTACATGCCTTCCATCATCCGTGCTCGCCGAGGGGGATCGGATCGGCCAACCCGGCTGAAAACGTGATGTCCGACACTCCGGACAACTCGGGGCATCCGGTCAGGACGCGGGTTCGGTGCCCGGACCCGCGTAGTCGGAGCCGAAGCAGGAGCGGATCTCCCGCTCGGTGTCCGGGCGGCCGGTGAAGTTGAGCCGGGACTCCTCCTCCTTCGGAGCGGCCTTGGGGTCGGAGTCGAAGTAGACCGACCACCAGTAGACGCCCGCCATCTTGCGCTCCCGGACGACCTGGCAGACCGCCTTGTACCAGTTGGCCTGCACCGCGGGATTCAGCCCGCGCTTCGCGTAGAAGTCGCCGGGTGCGTGGTACGCCCCGTCCATGGCACTGATGCCCGCCTCGGCCAGCACGATCCGCGGCAGTGCGCCCTTGCTCTTCTTGTCGAGCCAGCCGTTCCAGCCGGCGACGAGCTGGTCCACGGGAGCGTCGTCGGCGACCTTCACGGGGAAGTAGGCGTCGACGCCGAGCCGGCTGACGGGCACGTCAATGCGGCCGCCCACGTAGTTGTCCCAGTTCGCGTCGTAGGACACCTCGCCCTTGAACCGCTTCTCGGCCGCCGCGATCAGTGACTTCCAGGCCGGGTGGCCCTCCATCGAGTTCAGTTCCGTCCCGATCACGAACGTCGCCGCCTGCTGCCGCCGCGCCACGTCGAGGTACGGGCCGAGCAGGGCTTCGTACGACTCGAACCAGGCCTCCTTGTCGGCCGGCTTGATGTTGCCGCGCCAGCCCTCCGGCGGCACGAGCGCCGCCTCGTCCAGGGTCGGTCGGACGGTGGTGCGCAGTCCCGCCTCGTGGAAGACGCGCAGGACCGTGTCGAGGTGCTCGGGCGTCGGGGTGCTCTTGCCCGCCGCGAGCTTCGTCGAGGTGCGGCCCTCCGTGTAGAACGGGAAGGAGACGGCGACGGCGTTGGCCTTCAGTGCGACGAGGTAGTCGGCCTGCTCGCGCGCCTTCTTCTCGACGTACGCGTCGCTGTGCTCCTTCTTGTCCTCCCAGAAGATCTGGACGCCCCACTCGGGCATGCCGGGCTTCCAGGGCTTGTCCACCTTCGGTGCGGGTCCGGCGGGCTCTGCGGGCTCGGCCGCGCCCCCTCCCCCGCCGGCGAGGACGGCGGCGGCGCCCTTGGCGGGAGTGGAGTCGTGCAGGACCAGGATCGGCTTGAGCGAGCCCGACCTCCAGCGCAGGGGGTGGTCGCCGATCACGAAGGGCAGTCCGAGGACCAGGGAAGTCACGGTCACCGGGAGGACCGCGAGCAGGGGGACCTTGGAGCGCTTCGTCTTCGCGCCGTTCGCGCCGTTCGCGCTGCTCTCGTTGGTCGCACTGTTCTCGTTGGTCGCGTTGGTCGCGTACTTCTCGTTCGTCACGAGGGGCTCTCGGTTTCTCATGCGGGCGCTCATGCGGGCTTGGCGATGACGACGAACTTGTTCTCCTCGCGCTTGATGAACTTGATCAGCCCGCGCAGGCCGCCGAGTCCTTCGAGTACGGAGAACAGCGGGATGAGGCCGAGCACGGCGAACGGTTCCCACCAGCGGCGCTTGCCGTTCGCGGAGACCAGGGCGTTGAGCCGCAGCCCCTCCCAGTACGTCCAGATGACGTACGCGAAGCTGAGCGACCACATGATCACGACGGACTGGGTCACGGGCGAGGTGTTGAAATCGCCGATGAACCAGGCCACCAGGAGGACGGTCGCGACGTGCTGGAGCGGGCCGAGGACCCAGCTGACCATGCAGAGCATCAGGAACCAGCGGTAGCGGAACGGCACCGTGCGGTTGAAGCAGAGCGCTACCAGCCCCCACGCCCAGCGCTCGCGCTGCTTGATGAAGTCCCTGGTGGTGGCCGGGGAAGCGCCGTAGCAGCGGCCGTTGAACCAGTCGCTGCGGCCCGGGTACTTGCGGCAGAACGTCAGCGCCAGCTGCGCGTCCTCGACGATGGCCTTGGGCCCGAAGTCCCAGCCGATCGTCGCCTCGATGGAGGCCCGGAGCAGCAGCAGTTCGCCGTGCACGCCGGCGACCGGGGTGCCGAGTCCGGTGAAGGCCCGGAACCGGGCTATGTCGTCGGCGGGGCGGACCGCGTCGGCCAGCCAGGTGAAACGGTTCACCGCGTTCTCGCGGGGGTAGGCGAGGATGCCCTGCGCCATGTGCTTGCCCGCGGCGCCCTCCCGTCGCTGGCGGTTGACGAACTGGGCCATGGACGCGGCGGTGTCGGGGCCGACCCCGGTGTCGTCGTCCATGTGCAGCACCCAGACGTCGTCGAGGGCCTCGCCCTCGTCGATCCGCAGTTCGTGGGCGTAGTGGTTCGCGCGGGCCTTGAACCGGGTCCCGTTGGCCGTCTCGTACGCCTTGGGCACGGTGACCACGCGGATCAGGTCGTTCATCGCGGCCAGGTCGTCGATCCGGGCGGCCGCCTCGCAGTCCTCCTCCGTGAGCACGTCGACCCGCATGCGCGGGAAGTACGCAGGAAGGTGGTCCACGTAGCTGAGGACCGAGCGCTCCAGCGCCGGGTAGGTGTCGTGGCGGCCGATGGTCGGCACGAGCACGATGAGGAAGTCCTCCTCCACCGGCGCCGGCGGAACCATCTCGTGCGCCTTGCGCAGCCGGCGGCGGATCAACAGGACGCCCTGGAAGCCGACCATGACACCGATGGCGGGCAGCGACCAGATGACCGACAGGGTCCAGCCGAGCGGGGTCGGGTTCGGCTCGAACACCCACAGGCCGAAGCTGACGAGGACCAGGAAGGGCAGCAGGAAGGCCAGCACGCTGGGCTTCCAATCGGCATGGCGCTGCACCAGTTTCGCATCGCGACGGGACGTCGTCGCGACCTCTTGTAAGGGGGCGAGGGTCATGGGAAGGATCCTTCGGGATTCCTACTGCTGTTGCGGCGGCGACTGCTGGGGCTGCTGGGGCCAGGCGGACTGGCCGCCGTAGGGGCCGGGCCCGTAACCGGGTTGCGGCGGCTGGGGCTGCTGAGGCTGGGGCTGCTGAGGCGGCTGCGGCTGCGGCTGCGGCTGGGCGTAGCCCGTCTGCGGCAGCTGGGGCGCGGGCTGCCCCGGGTAGGACGGAGCGGGCCCGAACCCGTGTGCGGGCTGCGCGGGTTGAGGCGCCTGCGGCATCTGCTGCTGCGGGAACTGCGGCTGCTGCTGGAGTTGCGGTTGCGCCTGCTGGGCAGCTGACGCGCGCTGGGCCTGCTCGTGGGCCTGCCGGGCCTCGTGTGCCTGCTGGGTCCAGGGGTTCACCGGTGGCTGCCAGGGCTCGTACGCGGCGAAGTCCCGCAGCAGCAGCACGATCAGGGCGCCGGTCACGAGGACCCCGACGGCGAACGTCGCCAGCTTCAGCCCGCCCTGGAGGGTCGAGGTGAAGTAGTCGGTCTGCTTCTCGTCGAACAGGGCGCCCGTCAGGCTGCGCATCCGGTTGTAGCCCTCGATGGCGGCGCCGCCGATGACGATGCCCCGGCCGAGGGTGTTCCCGCGCAGCACGAGCAGGCCGCCCGCCACGTAGACGACGCCCCAGTTGAGGTTGAACGTCTCGGCGGCTCCGGAGCCGTCGCCGATGCCGTAGTAGACGATGCCTTGCAGGAAGTCGACGACGCCGACCTGCCAGAAGCAGTTGTACAGGGCCCACAGGAGCAGGACCCCCGCCCATCCGATGGCCACGAAGGCGGCCACGCGGTGGGCGCGTGGCGTTAGCGCGCTCAACTTCACTCCTTCTCGGGTGATCCGTCGTGCAGGGTGAGCCACTGCACTCCAGCGGGGCCCGGTTCACGGCCCCCGGTGATCGTCTTGGGGTCGTTGTAGGTCTGCTGCACGTCCGCCGGGGAGTTCTTCGCGGTGAGTCCGTCGCCCCACACGGTCCACAGCACCCAGGGGGACTGGTCGAGCGTCGTGCGCTGCGCGGCGCCCAGCGGCACGTGGAAGGACTCCGCGAGGATCCGGGGCTTTCCGTAGTCCTTGAGGCCGTGGTGCCAAGTCGAGGTCCAGGCGGCCGGGTCGAAGGGCTGGTCCGGGCTTCCGCTGTAGTCGTCGACACCGACGACGTCCACGTACTCGGCGCCCGGGTAGAAGTCCCACGGATCGCTGCCGTGGACGGCGTCCCAGGCCGTGGGGGCCCAGACGAAGATCAGGTTGTGCAGGCCGCGGGAGCCGACCAGGTAGTGGTAGAGCAGTTCCCACAGGGCCGTGTACTGCCGGGGCTTCAGCCCCGCCCACCAGAAGCTCTGTTCGCCGCCGAGGGAGTTCATCTCGTGGTACGGACGCAGCAGTACGGGAACGTCGTAGGCGGCCAGGTAGCCGAGGTGGTCGGCGAGGAACGAGAGGTCGAGCAGGAGCGCGGCGTGCTCGGGGGTGCCGGGGGTGATCAGCCGGTCGATCCAGCCCGGGTCCTTCGCCGAGGGGGCGTTGCGACGCAGCGTCTGGTCGTAGCTCTTGACGGGGCTGCCCGGCCACGGCTGGTGGAACGACATCCCGACCAGGCCTGCGGGTGCTCCCCCGTTGGTCGGCAGCACGGTCTTGGTGCCGTTCCAGAGGCGTTCGGTGCCGCTCGGGTTGTAGGACCCGTCGTCTTTGCGGGGCAGTCCGTGCCAGACGCCCATGGCGAGGTCCACGACGTCGTTCGTGTAGGTCCAGAACTCGCGGCGGGCGGGCCAGGCGGCGCGCGAGTAGTCCCGCGGCTCGCCCACGCCCCAGCTGTCCTGCTGGTAGCCGGGGCCCAGGTCCAGTTCGAGGAAGGCCGGCAACTTCCCGGTGATGTCCTGGGGTTTTCGGTAGTAGTAGCCGGGTGGTTTGGGACCGCTGTGGTCGCCGTACTCCGGGTTGTACCGCTCGTTGTGCACCTCGGCGTGCTGGCCCATGAGGGTGCCGCGGCGCCGGCCGGCACGGGCATCCGCCTCCAGGCCTGCCAGTAACTTGTACACGGCCCGGGCCGCCTCGGAGGCCTTGGGATCGCGTGACACCAGGTCCTGTTGGAGGCCGGTGGCGGGGGCTCGCGAGGTGCCTAACGCGGCGACTCCGGCGAGGGCGCCGCCCGTGGCCGCGGTGGCCGCCGCCCCGAGGAGGAGGTTGCGGCGCTTCAGCTCGCGGCCCAACACCAGGCGGCCCGAAGCCTGTTGCCCCGGCGCCACCCGATCCGGCGCCACGTGACCTGGCACGTCACGACCCCACACTCCGAGACCCCCCTCGGTCGACAGCCCGCCGACTACGACCCCCTGCCGTTGGGCGAAACCCCTGGGGCCGGTGTCACCCTACGCGTCGGCCCCCGAGCAATGTGCTCGGGGGCCGAGGGTTCACCGTTCGTACGTGTTACGCGGCGGGCAGAGTGTCCAGCTGGGCCTGGATGCGGGCGATGTCCGCCTCCGCCTTGGCCAGCCGGCCCTTGATCTTGTCCACGACGTTGTCGGGGGCCTTGGCCAGGAAGGCCTCGTTCCCGAGCTTCGCCTCGGCCTGCTGCTTCTCCTTCTCGGCGGCGCCGAGGTCCTTGGTGAGGCGCTTGCGCTCGGCGGCCACGTCGATGGTGCCTGAGAGGTCGAGCGCGACGGTGGCGCCGGCGACCGGGAGGGTCGCGGTGGCGCTGAAGTCGTCGCCCTCGGGCTGCAGGCGCAGCACCTGGCGGATGGCCGCCTCGTGCGCGGCCAGCGCGGTGCCGGCCAGGTCCAGGCGGGCCGGGACCTTCTGCTTGTCGTCGAGGCCCTGCTCCTTGCGGAACCGGCGGACCTCACGGACCAGGCTCTGGACGCCCTCGATCTCGGCCTCGGCGGCTGCGTCGCGGAAGCCGCTGTCCTTCGGCCAGTCGGCGATCACGAGCGACTCGCCGCCGGTCAGCGTGGTCCACAGGGTCTCGGTGACGAACGGGACCACCGGGTGCAGCAGCCGCAGCATGACGTCGATGACCTCGCCGAGGACCCGGCTGGAGACCTTGGCCTGCTCGCCGCCCGCGAAGAACGTCGTCTTCGACAGCTCGACGTACCAGTCGAAGACCTCGTCCCACGCGAAGTGGTAGAGCGCCTCGCTGAGCTTGGAGAACTGGAAGTCGTCGTAGTACGCGTCGACCTGCGCGACCGTCTTGTTGAGGCGGGACAGGATCCAGCGGTCGGTGGCGGACAGCTGCTCGACCGGGGGCAGCTCGCCCTCGATCGTGGCGCCGTTCATCAGCGCGAAGCGCGTGGCGTTCCAGATCTTGTTGGCGAACTTGCTGGAGGCCTGGACCCAGTCCTCGCCGATCGGCACGTCGGTGCCCGGGTTGGCACCCTTGGCCAGGGTGAAACGGACGGCGTCGGAGCCGTACTTGTCCATCCAGTCCAGCGGGTCGACGACGTTGCCGAAAGACTTCGACATCTTCTTGCCGCGCTCGTCGCGGACCAGGCCGGTCAGCGCGATCGTCTTGAACGGCGCCTCGCCGTCCATGGCGTACAGGCCGAACATCATCATCCGGGCGACCCAGAAGAAGATGATGTCGTGGCCGGTGACCAGGACGTCGGTGGAGTAGAACTTCGCCAGGTCCGGGGTCTTCTCCGGCCAGCCGAGCGTGGAGAACGGCCACAGGCCGGAGGAGAACCACGTGTCGAGGACGTCGGTGTCCTGGTGCCAGCCCTCGCCGGTGGGCGCCTCGTCGTCCGGGCCGACGCAGACGATCTCGCCGTCCGGGCCGTACCAGACCGGGATCCGGTGGCCCCACCACAGCTGGCGCGAGATGCACCAGTCGTTGAGGTTGTCGACCCAGTCGAAGTAGCGCTTCTCCATCTCCTTCGGGTGGATCGTGACCCGGTCGTCGCGGACCGCGTCACCGGCGGCCTTGGCGAGGGTCTCGACCTTGACCCACCACTGCAGCGACAGGCGCGGCTCGACGGTGGTGGAGCAGCGGGAGCAGTGCCCGACGGAGTGCAGGTAGGGGCGCTTCTCGGAGACGATCCGGCCCTGCTCGCGCAGCGCTCCGACGACCGCGGACCGGGCCTCGAAGCGGTCCAGGCCGAGGAAGGGGCCGTGGACGGTGATGTTGCCGTGCTCGTCCATGATCGTCATGTTGGGCAGGCCGTGGCGCTGCCCGATGGCGAAGTCGTTCGGGTCGTGCGCCGGGGTCACCTTGACGCAGCCGGTGCCGAACTCCGGGTCGACGTGCGTGTCCGCGACGACCGGGATGGAGCGGTCGGTGAGCGGCAGCTTGATGAGCTTGCCGACGAGGTGCTTGTAGCGCTCGTCGTCCGGGTGGACGGCGACGGCCGTGTCACCGAGCATCGTCTCGGCGCGGGTCGTGGCGACGACCAGGGTGTCCTCACCCTCGCCGTACTTGATCGAGACGAGCTCGCCCGCGTCCTCCTGGTACTCCACCTCGATGTCGGAGATGGCCGTCAGACAGCGGGGGCACCAGTTGATGATGCGCTCGGCGCGGTAGATCAGCTCGTCGTCGTAGAGCTTCTTGAAGATCGTCTGGACGGCCTTGGACAGGCCCTCGTCCATGGTGAAGCGCTCACGAGACCAGTCGACGCCGTCACCGAGGCGACGCATCTGGCCGAGGATCTTGCCGCCGTACTCTTCCTTCCACTGCCAGACCCGCTCGACGAACTCCTCGCGGCCCAGGTCGTGGCGGGACTTGCCCTCCTCGGCGAGCTGCTGCTCGACCTTGTTCTGGGTGGCGATGCCGGCGTGGTCCATGCCGGGCAGCCACAGCGACTCGAAGCCCTGCATCCGCTTGCGGCGGGTCAGGGCGTCCATGAGCGTGTGCTGGAAGGCGTGCCCCAGGTGCAGGGAGCCGGTGACGTTCGGCGGCGGGATGACGATGGTGTACGCGGGCTTCTCACTCGCGGGATCGGCCGTGAAGTAGCCACGCTCTACCCAGCGCTCGTAGAGCTTCCCCTCTACCTCGGCCGGAGCGTACGCGGTCGGCAGTTCGGAGTTGGGGCTGCTGGGTGTCTGCGTGTTCTCGGTCACGAGGCACAGTTTAGAGCCGTAACAGTCCAGTCATGAAACCGGTAATCGGGGGGCCCGGCGCCTTGCGCAGCTCCGGCTTCCGTCAGGATGTCTGAAACACATAAAGGATTCCTGAAGGGGGACGCGGGCATGAGTTACAACCAGCCTGGGCCGTACGGCCAGCAGCCGCAGCAGCCGGGACCGTACGGAGGCCCGCAGCCGGGGCCCTACGGGCAGCCCGCTCCGCAGCCCGGCTACGGCTACCCGCAGCAGCCCCCGCCGGGCGTCCCCCCGCAGGGCTACCCCCAGCAGCAGCCCCAGCAGCAGCCCCAGCCGGGCTACGGCTACCAGCAGCCGGGCATGCCGCCGCAGCAGCCCCCGTACGGCGGGCAGCCGCCGAAGAAGTCGAAGGCGGGCGTGGTGATCGCGGTTATCGTCGCGGTCGCGGCGATCGGCGGCGCCGGCTGGTACTTCACGAAGGGCGGCGGCGCCTCGGGCTCGGTGGCCGCGGACACCAAGGGCTACAAGCTGACCTACCCGGCCTCGGTCGACAGCTACGCGAAGAACGACCAGGCGGTCGGCACCGCGAAGGGTGACACGCCCCTGACGGGCGAGCAGAAGGCCAAGGCCGAGGCCATCGGCGTCAAGGACGCGCACCAGTCGAGCCAGCAGTACTTGAGCGGCACCCCGGGCAAGGCCAAGCAGATGACCGCGAGCGGCTTCTGGGGGCAGATCGATGACCCGGAGAAGGCTCTCGACGGCTATTTCAACTCGATCGGCGCGCCCAACCCGGACACCGACAAGCTCGGCCTGAAGTACGAAAAGGTCGGCTCCCCCAAGGCGTTCACGCCGGACGGATTCAAGGGCGCGGTCATGAAGTGCGTCGAGATCAAGATGACCACGACGAAGACGACCAAGCCCGGCGAGCCCAACTCGATCGTGCTCCCCACCTGCGCCTGGAGCGACTACTCCACCCTGGGCGCGGTCAACCACATGGACCAGACCACGCTCCTGACCGGCGGCAGCCAGGGCACCCTGGAGGACGTCGCCAAGCTGGCGGCGAAGCTTTACAACACCTCGCGGACCAAGGTCTGACCGGACGGGCGGCCGGCGCGGGCCCTCGCCCAGCGCCGGACTCGCTCCTGAAAACGAGGAGGGGCGCCCCGGATGTCCGGGGCGCCCCTCCTCGTGTTGCGTCAGGTGACGGCTACGCCGACTTCTCCTGCGGGCCCTGGTCCTTCGGGACGATGCGCGGGACCAGCGTCGGGTTGACGTTCGAGCGGACGACGTCCGCCGTGATGACCACGCGGGCCACGTCCTTGCGGGACGGGACCTCGTACATCACCGACATCAGGACCTCTTCCATGATGGCGCGCAGGCCGCGCGCGCCCGTCTGGCGGAGGATCGCCTGGTCCGCGATGGCCTCCAGCGCCTCGCGCTCGAAGTCCAGCTCGACGCCGTCGAGTTCGAACAGCCGCTGGTACTGCTTCACCAGCGCGTTCCGCGGCTCCACCAGGATCTGCAGCAGCGCCTCGCGGTCCAGGTTGTGCACCGAAGTGATGACGGGCAGACGGCCGATGAACTCCGGGATCATCCCGAACTTCACCAGGTCCTCCGGCATGACCTCCTGGAACTGGTCGCTCGCCTCGATCTCGCGCTTCGAGCGGATCGTCGCCCCGAAGCCGATGCCCTTGGCGCCCGCACGCGACTCGATGATCTTCTCCAGGCCGGCGAAGGCGCCGCCCACGATGAAGAGCACGTTCGTCGTGTCGATCTGGATGAACTCCTGGTGCGGGTGCTTGCGGCCGCCCTGCGGCGGGACCGAAGCCGTCGTGCCCTCCAGGATCTTCAGCAGGGCCTGCTGCACGCCCTCACCGCTCACGTCGCGCGTGATCGACGGGTTCTCGCTCTTGCGGGCGACCTTGTCGATCTCGTCGATGTAGATGATCCCGGTCTCGGCCTTCTTGACGTCGTAGTCGGCCGCCTGGATCAGCTTGAGCAGGATGTTCTCGACGTCCTCGCCCACGTACCCGGCCTCCGTCAGCGCCGTCGCGTCAGCGATGGCGAACGGGACGTTGAGCATGCGCGCGAGCGTTTGGGCGAGCAGCGTCTTGCCGGAGCCCGTCGGGCCCAGCAGCAGGATGTTGGACTTCGCGAGCTCGATCGCGTCGTCACGGCCCTGCGCGCCGCCGTTCTCGCCGGCCTGGACGCGCTTGTAGTGGTTGTAGACCGCCACCGAGAGCGCCTTCTTCGCCGGCTCCTGGCCGACGACGTAGCTCTCCAGGAACTCGTAGATCTCGCGAGGCTTGGGGAGTTCCTCCCACCGGACCTCGGAGGTCTCCGCGAGCTCCTCCTCGATGATCTCGTTGCAGAGGTCGATGCACTCGTCGCAGATGTACACACCGGGTCCTGCGATGAGCTTCTTCACCTGCTTCTGGCTCTTTCCGCAGAACGAGCACTTGAGCAGGTCGCCGCCGTCACCGATGCGTGCCACGAGGTGCTTCCCCTTCGCCTGGGAGACGCTTGGTTCAGCGCTCCTGGTGCCTCATATCCGACGGTACCTTGCCGGGGGCCCCCTACGGGGCCCCCTTGACGTGGTTCACATCGCCGAATGTGACGACGTGCCCACGCCAACTGGCGGCAAGGGTCAGTGGGAGTTCTTGCGGGTCGAGACGATCTGGTCGATCAGGCCGTACGCGAGCGCGTCCTCGGCCGTCAGGATCTTGTCGCGCTCGATGTCCTCGCGGATCTTCTCGATCGGCGTGGTCGAGTGCTTGGCCAGCATGGTCTCCAGCTGGTCACGCATGCGCAGGATCTCCCTGGCCGCGATCTCCAGGTCGGAGAGCTGCTCGCGGCCGGTGCCGCCGGACGGCTGGTGGATCAGCACACGGGCGTTCGGCAGCGCCATGCGCTTGCCGGGGGTGCCTGCGGCCAGCAGGACGGCGGCGGCGGAGGCCGCCTGGCCCATGCAGACCGTCTGGATGTCCGGCTTCACGAACTGCATCGTGTCGTAGATGGCCGTCAGCGCGGTGAACGAGCCGCCGGGGCTGTTGATGTAGATCGAGATGTCGCGGTCCGGGTCCATCGACTCCAGGCACAGCAGCTGCGCCATGACGTCGTTGGCGGAGGCGTCGTCGATCTGCACGCCGAGGAAGATCACGCGCTCCTCGAAGAGCTTCGCGTACGGGTCGTACTCGCGCACGCCCTGCGAGGTGCGCTCGACGAAGCGCGGGACGACGTAGCGGTTGTCCACCGGCGCGCCGGTGTAGAGGCCGCTCGCGGGAGAGAGGTTGTTCATGTGCATCTGGGTGTTCACCATCCTGGTGGCGTTCTGCGGGCTGGGGCTTGCCGGGTGCGGGCGGGCGTACGGGGCCTCGTACGAGGCCCCGCGCGCCGGGGCCGGGATCAGGCCCCGGTGCCGCCGCCGCCCGGGACCAGCGACGCGGCGGAGATGATCTCGTCGATGAGGCCGTACTCCTTGGCCTCCTCCGCGGTGAACCAGCGGTCGCGGTCGCCGTCGCGGATGATCGCCTCCACGGTCTGGCCGGAGTGGTGGGCGGTGATCTCGGCCATGCGCTGCTTCGTGCGCAGCAGGTACTCGGCCTGGATCTTGATGTCCGAGGCGGTGCCGCCGATGCCGGCGGAGCCCTGGTGCATCAGGATGTCCGTGTTCGGGAGCGCGAAGCGCTTGCCCGGGGCGCCGCCGGTGAGCAGGAACTGGCCCATGGAGGCCGCCATGCCCATGCCGATGGTGACGACGTCGTTCGGGATGTACTGCATGGTGTCGTAGACCGCCATGCCCGCCGTCACCGAGCCGCCCGGGCTGTTGATGTACAGGTAGACGTCCTTCTCCGGCTCCGCGGCCAGGAGGAGGAGCTGCGCCGTGATCTTGTTCGCGATGTCGTCGTCGACCTGCTGGCCGAGGAAGATGATGCGCTCGCCGAGCAGCCGGTTGTAGACATGGTCGCCGAGGCCGCCACCGATGGACGGCTCACCCGCGGCGTAAGGCTTCAGATTCGTCACGTATCCACCTGCTCGTCTCCGACGGCCACATGCCGTCTCAGCGTCTCGTTCTGGGGCGCGGACCGGTCGGCGGCCGTGGCCGTCGGCGTCCGGGTACTCCCGTGCCCTCGTATTCATGGACCCTAACGCGCAGGTCGGACAACGCCATCCCGCTTCCCGAACTGTTCGCTCGGAGCGCAAGGTCCGCGGGCTCTGCGCGGGCCGGCTGCGGGCCCTGTGCGGGCCACCGGGAGGGGCCCTCGCGACGGTACGCCGAAGGGCCCGTACACGGCTGCGTACGGGCCCTTCGGGATGCTGCTCAGCGGGTGCCGCGCGGGGCGGCACCCAGGGTGTTACTTGGCCTCTTCGGCGTCACCCTCGACAGCGGCCTCGACGGTCTCCGTGGCCGTCTCGACCTCGTCCTCGTCGTCGGACAGGTCGACGACCTCACCGTTGGTGTCGACGACCTTGGCGGCCTCGACGACGACCGCGAGGGCCTTGCCGCGGGCGACCTCGCCGACGAGCATCGGCACCTGGCCACCCTCGACGACGGCCTGCGCGAACTGGTCGGGGGACATGCCGGAGGAAGCGGCACGGCGCATGAGGTGCTCGGTGAGCTCCTCCTGGTCGACGCCCAGCTTCTCCTTGTTGACCAGCGCGTCCAGGACGAACTGGGTCTTGATGCCCTTGATCGCCTGGTCCTTGGTCTCGGCGTCGAACTCCTCGACCGTCTTGCCCTGGAACTCCAGGTACTTCTCGATGGTCAGGCCCATCTGGCCGAGCTGGTGGTGCTCCAGGTTGTGCTTGCGGGTGTTGACCTCGTCCTCAAGCAGCTTCTCGGGGATCGGCACCTCGACGAGCTCCAGCAGCTTCTCCAGGACGCGCTCCTGGGCCTGCGTGGCCTGGTCGTACTGCTTCATGTTCTCAAGGCGCTTGCGGCTGTCCGCCTTGAGGTCCTCAAGGGTGTCGAACTCGCTCGCCATCTGCGCGAACTCGTCGTCCAGCTCCGGCAGCTCGCGGGCGGAGACCTTGGAGACCTTGACGGTGACCTCGGCGTCCTTGCCCTCGGCGGAGCCGCCCTTCAGCTGGGAGGTGAAGGTGGCCTCGCCACCGGCCTCCAGGCCCTTGACGGCCTCGTCGATGCCGTCGAGGAGCTCGCCCGAGCCGATGGTGTACGAGACGTCGGAGGCGACGCCGTCGGGCAGCACCTCGCCGTCGACCTTGGCCTCCAGGTCGAGGGTGACGACGTCACCCTCGGCGGCGGCGCGCTCGACGTCGTTCGTGGACGCGAAGCGGCCGCGCAGCTGCTCGACCGACTTCTCGATGTCCTCGTCGGAGACCTCGACCGCGTCGACCTCGACCTCGATGCCGGAGTAGTCCGGGATCTCGATCTCGGGGCGGACGTCGACCTCGGCGGTGAAGGCCAGCAGTTCGCCGTCCTTCAGCTCCGTGATGTCGACCTCGGGCTGGCCCAGCGGGTTCAGGTCGGCCTCGTTGACGGCCTCGGTGTAGAACTTCGGGAGCGCGTCGTTGACGGCCTCCTCCAGCACCGCACCACGGCCGAAGCGCTGGTCGATGACCCGGGCGGGGATCTTGCCCTTACGGAAGCCCTTCACCGTGACCTGCTGGTTGATCTTCTTGTACGCCGCGTCGAGGCTGTCCTTGAGCTCCTCGAAGGGCACCTCAACAGTGAGCCGAACCCGAGTCGGGTTCAGGGTCTCCACGGCGCTCTTCACGGTTCGGTCTCCTTGTGGCTGACTGCTTGGGGTTCTGCGTCCACGCTGCGATTCAGCGGTTCGGCGGATTCGGCCCGGTACATCAGACACACGGGCACGCAGCTTGCATAGTAACCGCAAGCGGCAATCAGCCCACAACGCGATCTTGCGATGGCGATGCTGGTGGTCGGGGTGGCCGGATTCGAACCGACGACCTTCCGCTCCCAAAGCGGACGCGCTACCAAGCTGCGCCACACCCCGTCGGTGCGACACGTAGGGTACATGCCTGGAGACCCTCTGATGCGCGGGGTTTTGAACGAACGTTTCAGGACGCCGCACCGCGGGCGCGCAATGGAGTGTGCACTCCCCCGGCCCGACCCGCTAGGATGCTGTCCGTGCCGCGGTCCCCGGACCTGCGGCGCACGTGTTGCGGGCGTAGCTCAATGGTAGAGCCCTAGTCTTCCAAACTAGCTACGCGGGTTCGATTCCCGTCGCCCGCTCTGAAGCACGAAGGGCCAGGTCAGAGGATTTTTCCTCCGCCTGGCCCTTAGTCATTCCCGGGGTCAGCGATCAGTCCTACATGCCCCTTGCCCTTGCGCGTGTCCTTCCGCGTGGCGGTCAAAGTCCCGGCGGCTGGAGACCAGCCCGCCCGAACCTTCCGTTGGGTACGCGACCAAGGCGGCCGAGAACACCGGCACGCTCAACTGGCGCGTCGGGAATCGCGAGGCGCTGGTGCTCCTCCACGTGCCGGACCACACCGCACGCCTGATCGGGGCCCGCTTCGACCTCGACCCGCTCTATCCGGACCGGCGCCTCGCCGCCTGGTCGCACATGCTCGGCTTCCGCGGTCACTTCTCCACGAAGTCGCGCTCCTACTCGACCACCCTCGGGGCCTTACGCCAGACCCGCGCCGACTACCGCGCCGCCCAGGAACGCGAAGCCCGTGGCCTGGACGACATCGAGCCGGACAGCGTGCTCGTCCTCGTCTCCTGGCAGTACGCCGGCCACGGGCGCAGCCCGGGGGAGTCGGTCCTCGCCGCCACCCGTCGCCCGCGACATCCAGCTCAACCGAGAGACCGCCCGCGAAGCCCTGAAGGGGGAGCAGCATGGCTGATCGATACCTGTCCGTCGTCCAGGTCGCCGAGCTGCTCGGGACCACCGTGAGATTTCCTCGGCGGCTGGTCGAGGAGCGTCGGATCACCTACGTGAAGGTCGGGCGGCGCGTGCGGATCCCCGAGAGCGCCGTGTACGCGTACACCGCCGCCAACACCGTCGAGCCTCGTCGGTGTGGGCTGGTGGCTGCCTGATGGCTGGAAAGCGACGGCGTAAAGGCCATTTGAAGCCCGTCTTCGGCGCCGTCAACATGGCGGAGATTTCAGCGCCACTCGTACGGCGTTGGCGGGCCGACAAGCTGGCCAGCGGGACCGGGCAGACCGCCGTGGCCAAGGCATACGCCCTGCTCAGGGCCATTCTGGGGACGGCGTTGTCCGATCAAATGATCAGGCGGAACCCGTGCCAGATCAAAGGGGCTCCGGGTCCTCGTCCTGATGGCCGGCTTCCTCGGGCTGCGGTGGGGCGAGCTGATCGGACTGCACCGGCGGGACACCGACCTTGAACAGGGGACCCTGCGGGTCCGGCGCGCCGTCGCCGAGCTCGGGGCCGACGGGCGCGTGTTCATCGGGGCAAAGGGGGCGACTCCTCGCCAGAACCACTTCAACCCGCTGTGGCACAAGGCCTGTCGGAAGGCCGGGATCAAGGGGCTGCACTTCCATGATCTGCGGCACACCGGGAACTCCCTGGCCGCTTCAACCGGGGCGAGCACGCGGGAGTTGATGGCCCGGATGGGGCACAGCACCGCCCGTGCCGCACTGATCTAGCAACACGCCAGCGCCGACCGGGACCGGTTGATCGCCGACGCGCTGAGCAAGCTCGTGCTGCATTCCGTGTCCGTGGCCGGGGCCGTGCTGCGCGAGGACGGCCGACTCCTGGCGATCCGCCGAGCGGACAAAAGCATTGGGGAGCTCCCGGGCGGAGTCCTCGAACTCACCGAGTCCCCGGAGGCCGGCGTCCGCCGTGAGGTCCTGGAGGAAACGGGCATAGAGGTCGAGATCGACACGCTCACCGGGGTTTACGAGAACACCCACCCGCGGCATCGTCGCCCTGGTCTTCCGCTGCGAGCCCTCCGGCGGCACAGAACGTACGTCCGATGAGTCGACCGCGGTGACCTGGCTGACCCCGGGAAGGGGTAGCAGCCGCATGTCCGAGGTCTACGCGATCCGCCTCCTGGACGCCCTGGACGAAGAGGGCCCCCACATCCGCAGCCACCAGCTCCCGCCTCAACCCTTACCGGCCGGCAGCCGCGACGCCCCCGCCATCCTGGAGCCTGAGGCCCCCGCCGGGGGCATGTTGGTGAGTGACGGCACCGCCGGCCTGTGGGGCTCGACTCATGCCCTTGGCCTGTCCCGTCTTACCGCGCAGGCCTGGGGTCAGAGCGCGATCGGCTTGTACGCCATGGCGCGGTCTACGACCTTCTCGGCGCTCAGTGCGGGGTCAAAGTCCCAGTACATGTAGTTGCTGATGTGAGGGCAGGCCAGGCCGCGTTGGAGAGTTGCGATGATCTTGTCTGCCTCTGGCTCGGTGGCATCGCCGTCCAGAAGGCGTTGGACCAAGAGGACGGCCTCGTCGCGGGTCAGGCTTCGCTGTGTGGTCATGCCGCCGACCTATGCGTCGAGCTCGTCGCCGGGCTGCGACCACCGTTTGATGATCTTTGCTGGAAATTCCGGGGCTGGCCACACCTGGATACGGATCTTCTCAGTGGTTTCGGGGCTCTCGTCAGAGTCGATGTCGGCCTGAGCTGCCCGAGCCAAGTTGCTTCGGGACACGCGAACACGGTTCCAGCCTGGCGGGACCTCGAACGTAGCCGCATCGGGGCCGTAATCCGTGCAACCCAGAACCATCATGCGGCCCAACGACACATCGAGGCTGGCCTCAACCACGTGATCAAATTCCGTGCTGTCATCACTCGGCTCCTGAGGCAGGACGACAACAGTGACAGATACGTTGACATTGACAGCCGTGCCGATGCCCAGTGCATCCCGTGCAACCGCGAGATGATCGGCAACGGCCTGGGCCGTCCACGCATCGCCTAGATCACCGTCCGAATCCGCATCGGTTAGGTGTATCTGGAAGTAGTCGGCGAAGAGGGTGAGCTCTGCATTGGTCGTCATGGCGGCACAGTGCCATGCAGCACTGACAGGAGATGCGGTACAGCAGACAAGCACAGCAACCGTGCTGACCGTGCATTTCGGCAGAGAGATCGTCCGCAAAGACCGAACGTTCCTGGGCGTGCCGAAGATCAGTTCCCGTTGGATCCTCTGAAGGTTCCTCAAGCCCGAACAGTCCGCGTAGTCCGATCAGGCAGGTTTGTCGGACTATTCGAGGGACAGGCCGATCGCCCCCGATGCCGCGCTGCCCGGCCGGGGCACCACATGTTCGTTCGCGGGGCGCTCGCGCCGCACTGAGAGAACGACGTCAGGGCGTACCCCTTTCCCGCATATGCGTACTGAAAGGCCGGGAGAAGCCAGATGCTCATCGAAGTAAGCAGGTTCCTACGGCGCCGCTGGCTGCCACAGGCGACAGTTGCGGTAGTGGCAGGGGCAGCCTGCCTGGCGGGAGTGGTACCAGCCGCGGCTGCCCAGGTGACCTGGGTGAGCTGCAGCGCCAACCCCAACGCCCTGCAGCCCGCCATTACCGCCGCTTCGCCCGGCGACACCCTGCTGGTGAGAGGGACCTGTACCGGCCCCTTCACCATCGACAAGGACCTGACCCTGTGGGGCGTCGGTGGGGCGGTGCTCGACGGTAACCAGGCGGGCTCCACCGTCACGGTCGGCAGCGGAGCCCGGGTTCTCCTGGACCACGTGATCCTCACCCATGGCAGCGCTGCGTCCTCCGGCGGCGGCGTCAACAACCAGGGCACGTTGACGGTGAGCCACTCCACGGTGAGAGACAACACGGCGCCCTCAGGCGCGGGTGGAGGCATCCACAACCTGGGCACGCTGACGGTGGTCAGCTCCACGGTGAGGGACAACTACTCAATCGGCGCCGGCGGCGGAATCAACAACAACGGGTCCCTCACGGTGCGTGACTCCAGTGTGTTCGGCAATTCCGGAGACAATGGCGGGGGCATCTTCAATTACCTCGCCGGCCAAACGGTCACGCTGATCCGCTCGTCGGTGCACCACAACACCGCGAGAGTGAGTGACGGCGGCGGCATCCTCAACTACCTGGGCGAGATGACGGTCTCCAGCTCCACGGTGTACAGCAACACTGCCCCCTTCGGCGGCGGCATCTGGAACCAAGGAACGCTGACGGTGACCCGCTCCACGGTGCAACGCAATACCGCGACGGGCGGCCCCGGCAGTGGCGGCGGCATCTACAAGGCCGGCGGCTCCTTGACCCTCGACCGGTCCGTGGTTCGTAACAACACCCCGGACAACTGCGCTCCGCCCGGAAGTGTCCTGGGCTGCACAGGCTGAAACACCGCCGTGCAGCCCTGGAGGCACCGCCACCCACCCGCTCCGCCGACCTTCGGACACTGTCCACGGGGCACGCATCCGGGGTGAACGCGCGTACGGATCAGATGCTGCCCGTGCCCTAGCCGTGCCAGGTAGGACGGACAACGGCGGTCAAAGGCGGGTGCCATGGCGAGCCCTAGCGTTCTCCGTGGCACCCGTTCGCGCCGGTCAAGGCGGTAATGGACGCGTGAAGATCGGTGATTCCCAAGCTCAGAGCACGGTGCCACCTTCACCACTGCGTAGGTCTCCGGCGGGCGCAGGAGTTGCTGATCTCCCAAGGCGTGTTGGAGGGGCGGGCGGGGTCCGGGACGTACGTGGCCGCGCCGCCGCAGCGTGTGCGCGTGGAGGCGGCTCGTTCCTCGGCCAGGGGGCAGCCGGGCGGCTCACCGTTCCGGGCCGACGTGCGGGCGCTGGGCAAGCAGGGGAACGGGGAGAGCCGGACCGAAGCGAAGGTGCCGGCCCCGGCCGAGATCGCGGCGCGGCTCGGGATCGCCGAAGGCGACCTGTGCGTGCGGACTGTCTACGAGTTCCTTGCTGATGCTCGACCGGTGCAGCCGTCGACCAGTTGGGAGGCGTACGAACTCACCGCCGGCACGCTCGTCGTCCTGCCGGAGGTGGGCCGCACGCGGGCGGGGGCGTCGTGAACCGGATGGCCGCGATCGGGATTGCGGTCAACCATGCCGTTGAGCAGCCGAAGCCGCGGCAGGCGACTGCCGAGGAAGCGTCGCTCCTCGGGATCCAGAAGGCCGCGTGTCGCCGGTGGGATCTGCGCTGATCTCACCCTTTGCCCGACAGACGCAGCTCTCGCCTGCTAAGAAGCGGCCATGGACGCGGCTCTGACGGGACTTGCAGGCACGACCGTAGGTGCGCTGGCGGGATTCGCGGGCGCCTGGCTGGCTCAGCGTGGGCAGCTGCGCCAGCAACGAGAGCAGCGAGCGTACGCGGAACGCGTGCGTTGGCTGGATGACAAGAAGGGCCTGTACCGCGACCTCCTGATCGCGATGTACGGCTGGCATGATTCGCTGGTTTCGATCTGGCTCGACGAGGACGACGGCCGGCTCTCCGAGACGCGGGGAACGGCCTATAAGTGGGGCGTCGAGGCTTCCCTCATCGCGTCAGAGCCCGTCCAGACCGCCATTGAGGATCTGCGAGGCAGGTTCCTGTCAGCACAGTCCGTGATCCTCAGCCGGACGCGTACGACGGAGCGGGCGCCTCTTGAAGCCGTGCAGGAAGGGCTTGCGCTACTGGAGAGTGCCCTGAGGGCGGAACTCTCCGACCCGCACCGTCCGGAGGTTCGCAGACGCTCCGGCCGCCCCTGGGGTGTACAACGTGGCCCGTCCACGGAGGGGACACGCGCAATCGAGCCACAACGTTCCAACTAGACGTGCCCCGCGTGCCTGATGGGATGGCTCCGCATGGGGAGTCTCGGGGAACTGCGGGGAGGCTGGTGGGAACGTGCAGGTCAGTGGGGTGGCTGCTCGGGCAGGAGGTGCGTACGCGATCTTCCGAACCAGCTACGCGGGTTCGATTCCCGTCGCCCGCTCTGAAGCACGAAGGGCCAGGTCAGAGGACGTTTCCTCCGCCTGGCCCTTCGTCGTTTCGTCTCAGTAGTGGACCGCCGTGCACGTGACCGTGGTCTTGCCGTCGGCCGTCTTGACTTGGTACTTGCCCCCGCTGAGGCCTCCGAGGTCGAACCTTCCCGACTTGTCGATGGGGACCGAGCCCGAGGTGGAGCCGGAGTAGGTCACCGTCGTGCCGGCGGGGAATCCCTGACCCCATACGTGGTACTTGCCGGCTGAATCCAACTCGACGTTGCATTTCGCGGCCGCGGGGGCCGTGGTGGTCGAGGCGTGGGCGGCTACGGCGGGGCCCACAGCGAGGGCGGGAGCCAGCAAGAGCGTGAGTGCTGCAAGACGACGTGTCCGGTTCATCATTCGACCTGCCTTGGACGCTGACGGTGCGGCCGGTGGGGCGTGACGGCTCCGATACCCGCGGCAGCGGTCGCACGGGGGCGCCGGGGGGGAAATTCTCGCTCCGTTACGCCGTGCTCATGGCGATCTTCATCTTATCGTCCGGTTCGTCCTGCGGCATCTCGCGGACGGTCTTGACGGCGGTGGGGGGAGGTTGTGTACTCCCCGCATGTCGGGGGCGGGCGGGGCACGGGAGTACGTAGAGACGCGGCTGAGTCAGTACCAGCAGTGGTACGACCGCAAGGCCGTGCGGAGCAAGGCCGTCTATTTACGGATGCGGACCCTGTCGGTCGTCGGCGGGGCGCTCGTGCCCGTGCTGGTCAATCTCGACGTGCGGTTCGCCCGGATCAGCGCCACCGTCCTGAGCCTGCTCGTCGTCGTCTCCGTGTCACTGGAAAGCGTGTACCGGTACCGGGAGCAGTGGAAGAACTACCGGTCGACCGAGCAGCTGCTGGGGCACGAGCGCGTCTACTTCGAGACCGGGGTCGGGCCGTACGCCGGGTTGTCCGAGCGCGATGCGTACACGACGCTCGTGTCCCGGGTGGAGCAGGCGATCGCCAACGAGAATTCGGCCACCCTCAACGTCATGACGCTGGGCGGCCAGGTGAACTCCGACCTGGAATGCCGGCGATCGGCAGGGTAGGCCGGCCCCCGTACGGGTGGGACCGGCGGCTGCCGGACTAGAGCTTGATCCCCGCGATGGTGTCGGCGAGGGAGTTGAGGAAGCGGTTGACGTCGGGCGCGATGGAGCTGGACGCCAGGAAGAAGCCGAAGAGGACCGCGACGATCGCGGGGCCGGCCTTGATGTGGTTGCCGCGGACGAGCACCACCAGGATGACCGCCAACAGAACCACCACTGACAGCGAAATGGCCACTACTGATCACACCTTCGGTCGTCCCCTGGTCGGCCCGGGGCGCACGGCCGCGCACGCACCCACATGGACCATCCTCCCACCAACGGGCCCCGGCTATCCGCCCCGTGGCGAATCGACACCGGCGCGTTCCCGCCAACCGCTGCTGCACCGGACATGTTTCGGCTGTGGGGTCGGTGTCACGGCCCGGTGAGACCGAGGAGGGAGCGGACATATGCGTACTTCGCGGACAATCGTTCCCGGGTGGGGCCGTCCAGCACGGAGAGCCGCGCGGGGTCCGCGTTGTGCTCCAGGTCGGCCTCCTTGACCAGGAGGGCGCCCGGGGTGGCGAGGATCCGGGCCGCGTACTCCTCCGGCGGTTCGCCGGCGCGCTTGGTGACCGCCAGCACCATGTCCTTGACGGGCTGGGGAAGCGCGGCGGAATCCAGCCACTCCCGGCTGAGCGCATCGTCCTCGACCGCGTCGTGGAGCCAGGCCGCCGCCTGCTGTTCGGCGCTGCCGCCGCGGGCGCGGACTCCCTCGGCGACGGCCGCGAGGTGCTCCGCGTACGGCCGGCCGGCCTTGTCGGTCTGGCCCTCGTGCGCGGAGCGCGCCAGCGCCTCGACCTCGATCAGGGTCAGCGGTTGCTGCTGCGTCATGTGGTCCCCTTCGCTGCCGTCCGTGCCGTCCGTGTCGCGTGTGCCCCCTGTGCCGCCGCCTTACGCAGGGCCCGCGCGGCCCGGCGCACGTCGGCCTGCGTGGTACGCCAATTGGAGAACGCCGCACGCAGGGCGGGGGTTCCCGCGTAGACCGTGGGGGTGACGAAGACCTCCTCCTGAGCCGCCTCCCGCAGGGCCGTCAGGCGGGCCTGCGTGGGGTTTTCGGCGAGGGTGAAGCAGACGACGTTCAGGTGGACCGGGGCCAGCAGACGGAAGGCGGGGTCCTGCTCCAGTTCGGCGCCGAGGGCCCGGGCGCAGGCGATGTCGCGCTCGACGATCTCGCGGTGGCCTTCGCGGCCGTACGCGCGCAGCGTGAACCAGGCGGCGAGGGCGCGCAGTCGGTGCGAGTTCTCGGGGGTGAGGTGGACCAGGTCGGGGTGGTCGCCGAGGGGGCCGAGGTAGGCGGCGGCGTTCTGGAAGACCCGGGCCTGGAGGTCCTGGCGGCGGGTGAACTGGACCGCGCTGTCGTAGGGGACGTTCAACCACTTGTGCAGGTCGATGCAGACGGAGTCGGAGTCGTCGAGGCCGTCGACGAGGTGGGCGTGCTCCGGGGAGAGGGCGGCGAAGGCGCCGAACGCGGCGTCTGTGTGGAGCCAGAACGCGTGGCGTTCGCGGAGAGCGGAGATCGCTCGGAGGTCGTCGAAGTCCACCGTGTTGACGGTGCCGGCGTTGGCGACGACGACGGCCGGGCCGGAGGTGTCGGCGAGGGCGCGGTCCAGGGCGGCGGGATCGACGGCCTCGCGGCCGGGGAGGGTGGGGACGGGGACGAGGGAGCCGCGGCCGAGGCCGAGGACGGACAGGGCCTTCGCGATGGAGGAGTGCGGGGCTCCGGACAGGACGCGCACCGGGCCGAGGGCTGCCGCGCCGTCCTCGGAGGGCGAGACGCCGAGGCGTTCGCCGAGCCACTCGCGGGCGATGGCGACGCCGGTGGTGTTGGACATGGTGGCGCCGCTGACGAAGGTCCCGGTGTGCGCGTCGGTGAGGCCGAAGAGCTCGCGGAGCCAGGTGGTGGTTTCGCGTTCGAGGTCCTGGCCGGCGCCGTCCAGGGCGGAGTTGGAGTTCTGGTCGTGGACGGAGGTCAACCAGTCCCCGACGAGGGCGGCGGGGGTGGCTCCGCCGGTGACGAAACCGAGGTAGCGGGGGCCGGCGGAGGCGGAGAGGCGCGGCGCCCAGCGCTGCGCGAACTCGTCGAGGGCGGATTCCGTGCCGGTGGCGTGGACGGGGAGGGGCGGCTCCGCTTGCGGCGGGGTCAGGGATACGTGGGGTACGAGCGGTACGACGGGACGGGCGTCCAGGGCTTCTAGGGCGTCGGCGGCGGTGCGGCGGGTGGCCTCCAGGAGGTCGGGGAGGCGGGCGAGGTCGGAGGCGAGCGTGCGGTCCATGGGGGCACGGTAGGGACCCGGCGGGCGCGGCGGACCGGCCAATCGGGGGTTATTGGCCGGTCCGGCGGTCCGCCGGCTCCCGTGCCGCGCCGCTGCGCGAGCGGCCCCGGGCCGCGCCCGGGCCTTCGGGGCTCCGCCCCGGACCCCGCGCCTCAAACGCCGGCGGGGCTGGAGGGCGGCGTAGGGTCGGGGGATGGTGGGGACTCGGTGGGTCGTGGGGGTTGTCGGAGTCTTCTGCTTGGCGGGGCTGGTGGTGGGGTGCGATACGCCGCCCCCGCCCGCGGCGGCGCCGGGGCCCGATCCGGTGGGGGCCGCGCCCGCCCCCCGTTCCCCGCAGCCCGGACCCTCGGCCGGCTCCCCGCAGCCGGAGGACTGTCCCGAGGGGGGCGTGCGGTTGCGGGAGGGGAGCGGGGATTCCGCGATGGGGCTCCGGGTCGCCGACATCCAGCTGGTCAACTGCGGTGCGCAGCCGTACGTGCTCCAGGGCTATCCGGAGGTCCGGCTGCTGGACAGGAAACGGGCCCCCGTGGAGGTGACGGTCGTGCACGGCGGTGAGGGGATCACCGGTGCACCGACCGGCGTGGACGGTGATCCGCAGCAGGTGGAGCTCCGGCCCGGTCAGGCGGCCGCGGTCGGGATGGTGTGGCGGAACCTGGTGACCGATACGACGGTGCCCGCCGCAGAGGGATGGGTGGTGGAGGTGACGCCGCGGGCCGGTGCGCCCCGGGTGGAACTGGAGCTGGGCCATTCCGTCGACCTCGGGAACACCGGGAAGCTCGGGATCGGCCCCTGGAAGGCCATGGCCCGCTGACCGCCCCGTCCGTCCCGTCCGGCTCGGTGGGCCCGGCAGACGGCGTACCGCGTACGGGCTGCACCGTGCCGGAGCCGCCGTAGCCGGACGGGCGGCGGGCGGGCGTACGCCGGCGGTTCGGGCCGGAGCGCCGGCTACGCGGTGGCGCGGACCCGAGTGCGCCGGCCGGCCCTGCTGCCCAGCCCCGGCGCATCCGGTTCGGCTACGCCGGCACGGTCGTCCCGCCCCGGCGCAGGGCCCAGCGGGCCGGGAGGAGGGTGGCGGCCAGGCCCAGGGCCAGGGCAGTGGCTGCGAAGGAGGCGTACAGCACGGGTGGGATGTGCGGGGGCGCCCCGGTGAGGGCCTTGGTCAGCGGGAACAGGGTGGCCAGGGCGATCGCGCTGCCGAGGGCGACGCCCGTGCCGCCGATCAGGAGGGCCTCCCAACGGAGCATGCGGAGCACTTGGCGGCGGGTGGAGCCGACGAGGCGCAGCATCCGCAGTTCGCGGCGGCGGTCGAGGACGGTCATCACGAGGGTGTTCGCGGCGGTGACGGCGGCGAAGCCGCCGAGGACGGCCGCCATGGTGGTGTTGGCCCAGGCGTTGACCTCGCGGTCCAGGTTCTGGGCGGTGGTCCAGGCCGAGGCGGTCACTGCCGGGCCGAGGCCTGACGGGACCGGGCCGCGGATCAGGAGTTCGGTGGGGTGCCCGGCCGTGGTGTGGCCGGTGAGGTCCGCCGCCGGGAGGGTGATCTGGCCGAGGCCGAGGCCGCGGGTGTAGACGGCCACGATTTCGGGGGTGACCGGGGCCCCGTCGGGGAGGCGGAGTTCGATGTGGTCGCCGACGGTGGCGTGTGCGGAGTCGGCGAGGCTGCGGTCCACGGCCACGGTGCCGGGCCGGAGCGCGGCGAGGCTGCCTTCGCGTACGCCCGGGTCCTGGACGGTGGTGAGGTCGCCGGCGACGCCCTGTGCTGAGGCGGGGCGCAGCGAGCGTTCGGCGCCGGTGCCGGACATCGCGAGGACGGAGGTGCGGGTGATCGCGACGCCCGCGCGGGTGGCGTCGGAGGGCGGGTCGGCGATCACGTGGTCGGCGAGCAGTCCGGCTTCCTGTTGCTGGCGGACGGCCCGTTCCTCGCTGGTGTGCAGGAAGACCAGGGTCGAGGAGAAGGCCATGGCGAGCACGATGGGGGTGATGGCGGAGGCGAACCGGCGGGCGTTGGTCCGGGAGTTGGCGGCTGCGAGCGAGCCGGACGGGCCGCCGGCGCGCAGCGGGAGGCCGAGTACGGCGGCGCAGGCGCGGGCGATCAGGGGGCCGAGCAGGGCCACGGCCAGCATGAAGAGCATGACGACGCCGAGCGCGGCGTTGGCGGCGTCCTCGCCGCGGCCGGTGGTGGCCAGGGCCGCGCAGGCGATGCCGCCGGCGAGGGCGGCGATGCCCAGGGGCGTACGGATCCACCCCGGGCGCAGGCGTTCCACGGCGGCTTCGGCGAGGGCGCGGCCGGGCCGGATCCGGGCGGGTCGGCGGGCGGCGGCCCAGCCGGCGAGCAGGGCGGTGACGAGGCCGGTGCCGACGGCTGCGACGAGGGGGATCCAGGAGACGGTGAGTTCGACGCCGGCCGGGATGGCGCCCTTGGCCCGGAGCTGTCCGAACCACCAGGCGGCGAGGCCGATGCCGGGTATGCAGCCCAGTAGGCCTGCGGCCGGTGCGACGAGCAGGGCTTCGGTGGCGACGGTGCGGCGGATCTGCCGCGGGGTGGCGCCGACGGCGCGCAGCAGAGCGAACTCGCGGGAGCGCTGACCGACGGACAGGGCCACGGTCGCGGCGGCGGTGAAGACGGCGACGAGGGTGGCGGTGCCGCCGAAGGATCCGCCGAGCGCCATCAGGAGTTCCCTGGCGCCCGCGAGCTGCGGGTCCACGGCGCGGGCGGAGCCGGTCAGCACCTGGGCGCGGCCGTCGACGGCGGCGCGGACCCGGGCCGGGTCGGCGTCGAGGAGGACGACGGCGTCGAGGGCTCCGGGGTGTCCGGAGAGGGTGCGGGCTTCGGCGTCGGAGAACCAGACTCCGGTGCCGCCGGCGTGTCCCACCACGAGGAACTGCCGCTTGCCGACCGGGGTGTCGAGCGTGATCCGGTCTCCCGGGGCGCCTGCGCCGGCGCCTGCGCTCGTGCCCGCACCGCCACCCGCGCCGGCACCGGCACGGGCACCCGCACCCGCACCGGTGCCCAGTACGACCTCGCCCGGGGCGGCAGCCGCCCGGCCCCTGGTGAGCTGCGCACGGGTGAAGGCGGCGGAGCCCCAGCCCGAGGCCTCCACGGCGGCGCCCGCGTCGCCGCGTACGGGGAAGACCACGTCGGGCACGGTCCGCCCGAGCGGGGCCAGCCGTTCCAGTAGGGCGGCGTCGACCCTGGCCCGCTCCGGGACCCGTACCACTTCCTCGTACGCGCCGTCGCCGCTGCCCACCTGCTGGCGGATCTGTTGGTCGGCGGCGACCACGACGGGGGCGTGGGCGTACCGGGTCGGCGGGACGTCCGCCCGGACTCCGCTCTCCAGCAGGATGCCGCAGGCGGAGACGATGGTGACGGTCATGAGCAGGGCGATGAAGGTGCCGGCGAAGGCGGCGGGGCGAAAGCGCACCGCCGCCCGGGCCAGGCCGTTCGGGCGGAGCAGCATCAGGCGGCCGCTCCCGCGTACGCCGGGGCGGTGAGGACGGTCATCCGGGCGGCGATGGTCGCGGCGGAGCTGTGCGGCAGCCGGTCCGCGATCAGCCCGTCGGCGAGGAAGAGCACCTGGTCGGCGTGGGCGGCGGCGGCCGGGTCGTGGGTGACCATGACGATGGTGGCGCCGAGGGAGTCCACGGCGGCCCGGAGGAGTCCGAGGACTTCGGTGGCGGTGGTGGTGTCGAGGGCGCCGGTGGGTTCGTCGGCGAAGACGACGTCGGGCCGGGTGACCAGGGCGCGCGCGATGGCGACGCGCTGCTGCTGCCCGCCGGAGAGCTCGGCGGGGCGGCGCCGGCCCTTGCCTTCGAGGCCGACGCGGGCGAGCAGGTCGGCGGCCCGGTCCCGGTCCTGGCGTCCGCCGGCGAGCCGCATCGGGAGCAGTACGTTCTGCTCCACGGTGAGGGAGGGCAGCAGGTTGAAGGCCTGGAAGACGAAGCCGAGGCGGCTGCGGCGCAGTTCGGTGAGTTCGTTCTCGTTCATGCCGGTGATCTCGGTGCCGCCGAGGCGGACGGAGCCTGCGGTGGGCAGGTCGAGTCCGGCCGCGCACTGTAGGAAGGTGGACTTGCCGGAGCCTGAGGGGCCCATCACGGCGGTGAAGCTGCCGCGGGGCAGGCTGAGGTCGATCCCGCGCAGGGCGTGCACGGTGGCGGCGCCGCGTCCGTATGTGCGTCGTACGCCGCGCAGTTCGACGGCGGCCGCGCTGTCGTACGCCGCCTGCTCGCTCTCGCGCTGCCGCCTGCTCCGCCGGAGCCCCATGGTGTGCCGCCTTCCGTGTTCACCGCCCGGACCGGGCCGGTGTGCCGTTCGTGGTGTCGACGCTACGGACGGGGGTGCGGGGGCGGACATGGCGGAGCCAGGCGGATCGGTGGTGGGGAAAACCCCCGTAAGGAGGTCGAAGACTCCCGTAGGGGGGTCAGGGCGAGCGGCGGATCAGCAGCAGGGCGCGGTCGTCGTTGACGTCCTTGGCGACCTTTTCGATCAGGTGCCAGGCGGCGCCCTCCCAGCCTGCGGCGACGTAGCGGTCGGCTTCGCCGGTGAGCCGGTCGATGCCCTCGCTGATGTCGCGGTCGGCGGTCTCGACCAGGCCGTCCGTGAAGAGCATGAGGACGTCGCCGCGGCGCAGGTTGCCGCGGGCGGGTTCGAACTCGGCGCCGTCGTAGACGCCGAGCAGCGGGCCCTCGCCGGACTTCTCCTGCCAGCGGCCGGTGCCCGCGGAGAGCTGGAGGGCGGGCAGGTGGCCGGCGGAGAGGAGTTCGTAGTCGCCGGTCTGCAGGTCCAGGACGAGGTGGATGGAGGTGGCGAAGCCCTCGTCCCAGTCCTGGCGGAGCAGGTAGCCGTTGGCGGCGGGCAGGAAGCCGTGCGGGGGCAGGGCGCCGAGCAGGCCGCCGAACGCGCCGGACAGCAGCAGGGCGCGGGAGCCGGCCTCCATGCCCTTGCCGGAGACGTCGGTCAGGACGACCTCCAGGGTCCGGCCGCCGTTCGTGCGGGCGGCTACGACGAAGTCGCCGGAGAACGACTGGCCGCCGGCCGGGCGCAGGGCCATCTCGCGGTGCCAGCCGCGCGGCAGGGCGGGCAGCTTGCTCTGGACCCGGATGCGTTCGCGCAGGTCGAAGAGCATGGTGCCGCCGCGCCGCCACGGCACGCCGACGCGGCTGCGGAACTGCGCGATGACCAGTCCGAAGAATCCGCAGGCGGCCACGACCAGGACCGTCCCGGGAGTGACCCGGGCGGGGCCCAGGGTGTACGGCCCGAGGACCAGGGCTTCGACGATGAGGGCCGCCGCGGAGGCCGCGTACAGGGCGAGCAGGCTCGCGGGGCGCAGCAGCAGGCCGCCCGCGACGATCGGCAGGACGAGGGCGGACGGCGAGAACCAGACGGGCAGCATGAGTGTGCCGCAGGCGATCGCGGGCACGGTCAAGAGCAGTCCGGCGAAGGCAAGCCAGTCGGAGGCGTCGCCGCGGAAGTAGTCGACGGCGGATTTGCGCAGGGCTGTGCGGGCCCGGTGCGACAGCATGCGCGTCCGGGCCATGAGCGTCTCCGTGCGTGCTCCGGCCATTGCTTCGGGACCCTATCCATCCTGGCTGCGCGCGCGCAGGGGGACCCCCGGACCGGGGGGTCCCGGCTCGTCGAAAACCCTTCGACTGTGCCGGAATGTCCTGGTAAGGATGGCCGTATGGCTCTTGAGATGCGCGTATTGCAAGCCGATGAGTGGGATGTCTGGTACGACCACCTGGAACTGGCTTTCGGCGGGGTGCCGGAGTCTGCCCAGGAGCGGGAACTCTACAAGTCCCTGACGGAGTTCGGGCGCTCGCTGGGCGTCTGGGACGGCGAGGCCTGCGTCGGCTCGGCTGGCGCCTTTTCCTTCCGCCTGTCGGTGCCGGGCGGGGCGCTGGTGCCGGCGGCCGGGGTCACGATGGTGGGGGTCGCGCCCACGCACCGCCGCCGCGGGGTGCTCACGTCGATGATGCGGCGCCAGCTGGACGACGTCCGGGCGGGTGGCGAGCCGCTCGCCGTGCTGACCGCCTCGGAGCCGGCGATCTACGGGCGTTTCGGCTACGGCACCGCGACGTACGAGCTGTCCGTGAGCGTCGATACCGCACGCGTACGGCTGTCGGTGCCGCCGGGGACGGACGAGGTGCGGCTGCGGCTCGTCGATCCGCTGAAGGCGCTGCCGGACTGCGAGCAGGTGTACGCGGCACTGGTCGCCCGGAGGCCCGGCATGCCGGCGCGGCAGCCCGGCTGGGAGCGGGTGGTGGTGCTGGACCCCGAGTCGGGGCGCGGGGGCGCTTCGCCTCTGAAGTGCGTGGTGGCGGAGCGGGCGGACGGCGAGGTGGCCGGGTACGCGCGCTACCGGGTCAGGGCCGACTGGGAGGCGCACGGTCCGGAGGGCAAGGTCGAGGTGGCCGATCTCGATGCGCTGGACCCTGCGGCGACGGCCGCGCTGTGGCGCTACCTCTTCGAGATCGACCTGACCTCCACGGTACGGGCCCGCAAGCGGCCGGCGGACGATCCGCTGCTCCACCTGGTCAGCGACGTGCGGCGGGCGCAGCCGAGCCTGCGCGACTCGCTGCACCTGCGGCTGGTGGACCTGCCGGCGGCCCTGGAGGCACGAACGTACGGCGCCCCCCTGGACGTGGTGCTGGACGTCGAGGACGCGTTCTGCCCGTGGAACGAGGGGCGCTGGCGGCTCGTCGCCGGTACGGACGGCTCGGTGGGCTGCACCCGGACCGCGGACCCGGCGGACCTGGAGCTGTCGATACGGGAGCTGGGCTCGGCGTACCTCGGCGGGATCACCCTGGCCTCCATGGCGGCGGCCGGCCGGGTGCGCGAGCTGCGCCCGGGCGCCCTGACGGCGGCCTCGCGGGCGTTCACGTCCGACGTGTCCCCCTGGCTCCCCCACGGCTTCTGACCGAAACCGCGACCGGGGGCCGGCACCGCCGCGGTCGGCCCGCCGCGGACCACCTGGCCGCGGGGCCCGTGCGGACGGCTCCCCCGGCCACCCCGTCCCGGGGCGGCCGGGGCCGGTCGGCGGGACCGGTGTTCCGCGCGGCTAGCGCTGCTGGCAGTCCGGACACCAGAACAGGTTGCGGGCCGCGAGGTCGGCGGTGCGGACCCCGGCACCGCAGATGTGGCACGGCATGTTCGCCCTGCGGTAGACGTACACCTCGCCGCCGTGGTCGTCCACGCGCGGCGGGCGGCCCATCGCCTCGGGCAGGTGTTCGTCGCGGACGGTGTCGATCCGGTTGTTCCGTACGCCCTCGCGCATCAGCACCACCAGGTCGGCCCACATGGCGTCCCATTCGCCGCGCGTGAGGTCCTTGCCCAGGCGGTACGGGTCGATGCCGTGCCGGAAGAGGACCTCGGCGCGGTAGACGTTGCCTACGCCGGCGATCACCTTCTGGTCCATCAGCAGGGCGGCGACGGTGGTGCGGGAGCGGGAGATCCGCTTCCAGGCGCGGTCCGGGTCGTCGGCCGGGCGCAGCGGGTCGGGGCCGAGCCGTTCGTGTATCGCCTTCTTCTCGGCTTCGCCGATCAGGGCGCAGGCGGTGGGGCCGCGCAGGTCGGCCCAGTGCTCCGGGTTGAGCAGCCGCAGCCGGACCGTATCCGTGGCCGGGGGCGCCGGGGCGGGGCCGAAGCCGAGCTTTCCGAACAGGCCGAGGTGGATGTGGATCCACGTGTCGCCGAGTTCCAGGAAGAGGTGCTTGCCGTGCGCCTCGGCGCCCTCCAGGTCCCGTCCGTCGAGCAGGGCCGCACTCTCGGCGAACCGGCCCTGGGGGCTGCTCACCCGGACCGGCCGCCCGGCGAACCGCTCGGTGTGGTCCTGGGCGAGGCGGTGGATCGTATGCCCCTCGGGCACGGCAGTGCTCCTACGTCTGGAAACGGCCGTGCCGCCGGAGGCTCCGGCGGCACGGCGAAGCGGAAGATCAGCCCTGCGGGTGGTGGGCCGGGATCGGGGGGAGCTCGCCGGTCTGCTCGTAGGCGGAGAGCATCTCGATGCGGCGGGTGTGGCGCTCCTCGTCGGAGTACGGGGTCGCCAGGAAGGCCTCGATGAAGCTGACGGCCTCGTCCTGCGTGTGCATCCGGCCGCCGACGGAGATCACGTTGGCGTTGTTGTGCTCACGGCCGAGCTTCGCGGTCTCGACGCTCCAGGCCAGGATGGCGCGGACGCCCTTGACCTTGTTCGCGGCGATCTGCTCGCCGTTGCCGGAGCCGCCGATGACGATGCCGAGGCCGTCGGCGTCCGCGGCGGTCTTCTCCGCGGCGCGCAGGCAGAACGGCGGGTAGTCGTCCACCGCGTCGTAGATGTGGGGCCCGCAGTCGACGGGCTCGTGGCCGTTGTTCTTGAGCCAGTCCACCAGGTGGTTCTTGAGCTCAAAGCCGGCATGGTCGGATCCGAGGTACACGCGCATGTCACGAGTGTGGCACGGGCACCCCCCACAGACCGCAGCAGGGTGTCGCGTAAGTCACTTCTAAAGCTCAAGTAAACCCAAAGAACGCAGATGGGACAGGGCGGGACCAGGGTCTTGGACGTTCGCCCCAACGCAACGATCCGGACTGAGGTCTTCCGTCCTGCGTTCATCTCAGGTTTGAATGCCCGGGCTCGCAACCCGAGAACCTAAGGATCCGTCCATGAGCTCCACGACGACCCTTCAGAAGGCAGGCGACCCGTCCGGTAACTCCGGCGACACGCAGCCCTCAGACGGTCTGAAGGCCGGTCTCAAGAACCGCCACCTGTCCATGATCGCCATTGGCGGCGTCATCGGCGCCGGCCTGTTCGTCGGCTCCGGCGGCGGTATCGCCAAGGCCGGCCCCGCCATCCTGATCTCGTACCTCCTCGTCGGCGCGATGGTCGTCTTCGTGATGCGGATGCTCGGCGAGATGGCCGCCGCCAGCCCGAACTCGGGCTCCTTCTCCGCGTACGCCGACCGCGCGCTCGGCCGCTGGGCCGGCTTCTCCATCGGCTGGCTGTACTGGTTCTTCTGGGTCGTCGTGCTCGCCGTGGAGGCGACCGCCGGTGCGAAGATCCTCGAAGGCTGGGTCCCGGCCGTCCCGCAGTGGGGCTGGGCCCTGATCGTGATGGTGGTCCTGACGATCACCAACCTCGGCTCCGTCTCCTCCTACGGCGAGTTCGAGTTCTGGTTCGCCGGCATCAAGGTCGTCGCCATCGGCGCCTTCGTGATCGTCGGCATGCTCGCCGTCTTCGGCGTGCTGCCGGGCTCGGACAACCCTGGCGCGGGCTTCGCCCACCTCACCGACGCCGGCGGCTTCATGCCGAACGGCTGGGGCTCCATCCTCACCGGTGTGCTGATGGTCGTCTTCTCCTTCATGGGCAGCGAGATCGTCACCCTGGCGGCCGGCGAGTCCGAGGACCCGCGCCGCGCGGTCACCAAGGCCACCAACTCGGTGATCTGGCGCATCGGCGTCTTCTACTTGGGCTCGATCTTCATCGTCCTCACCCTGCTGCCGTGGAACGACAAGTCGATCGTCGACAAGGGCTCGTACGTCGCCGCCCTGGACTCCATCGGCATCGCGCACGCCGGCCAGATCATGAACGTGATCGTCCTGACCGCCGTGCTGTCCTGCCTGAACTCGGGCATGTACACGGCCTCCCGCATGGCGTTCTCGCTGGGCGAGCGCGGTGACGCGCCCAAGGTCTTCTCCAAGGTCAACAAGCGGGGCGTGCCCACGGCCGCGATCCTGGGCTCGGTGGTCTTCGGCTTCGCCGCCGTCTACTTCAACTACAGCTCCCCGGACACCGTCTTCAGCTTCCTGCTGAACTCCTCGGGTGCGATCGCGCTCTTCGTGTGGCTGGTCATCTGCCTGACGCAGCTGCGGATGCGCAAGATCCTGGTGCGCGAGGCGCCGGACAAGCTCACGGTCAAGATGTGGCTCTTCCCGTACCTGACGTGGGCCACCGCCGGCATGATCACCTTCGTCCTGGCCTACATGGTCTACGACAAGGACAACCGCGAGACGGTCATGCTGTCGCTGCTGGTCGCCGCCGTCGTGCTGGCCATCGGCGTCGTGCGCGACATGCGCCGCAAGGCCGCCGAGCGCGCCTAGTCGAACATGCACGGCAGCCCCGGACCACACAGTGGTCCGGGGCTGCCGTGCTTGCCGCCTGTCACCGCGGCCGTGCGGGCGCTACTTGCGGCCGACGAGCTTCCACGTGGCGGGCAGCAGGCCCATCGCCAGCGCGGCCTTGAGCGCGTCGCCGATCAGGAACGGGGTCAGGCCCGCCGCGACGGCCGCGCCGAAGGACATCCCGGTGGACAGCGCCAGGTACGGCACGCCCACCGCGTAGATCAGCGCGGAGCCCAGCACCATCGTGCCCGCCGTGCGCAGGACGGAGCGGTCGGCGCCACGACGGGCCAGGGCGCCCACGACGGTGGCGGCGAGCAGCATGCCGAGCACGTAGCCGAAGGAGGCGCCGCCCGCGCCGGAGGTGCCGCCCGCGAACCACGGCATGCCCGCCATGCCGGCGAGCGCGTAGAGGGCGAGCGAGAGGAAGCCGCGGCGGGCACCGAAGGCGGTGCCGACCAGCAGGGCCGCGAAGGTCTGGCCGGTGACCGGGACCGGGGAGCCGGGGACGGGCACCGAGATCTGCGCGGCGAGGCCGGTCAGCGCGGCTCCGCCGACGACGAGCGCGATGTCGCGGACGCGGCTCGCGGGCAGCAGGTCGGCGAGGACGGCGCCGGGGCGGAAGGAGACGGAAGCAGTGCTCATCGGAGGCTCCGCGGAGTGAGGGTGACGGGACGATCACCGACGCTAGTGCGCGGCCGGGCGCCGCCCCACCTCCGGCCGGGACAAAGCCCTACTCACCGGTTTGGTGGGGAGTGCACAAAGGGGCGGGTCCACACCCGAGGGGGAGTGATCCGCGTCACGAGCCAGATTCAGACAACACGTCCGTTTTGCGCGGATGGGCGCCGTACGGCGAGACTGTAGGGTCCCGCCAATCCAATGCGGAGCCCCCACCGCCGCTGCCGAGCACGAGAGTACGAGCATCCACTCATGCGCGACCGCTTGCCCACCACTCCTCCAACCGGACCTACCGGGCCCGACCTGCCGGTGGAACCCCTCAGCCACAGCCTCAAGCAGCGCCACCTGACCATGCTGGGCCTCGGCGGCGTGATCGGCGCCGGGCTGTTCGTCGGCTCCGGCGCCGGCATCGGTATCGCCGGGCCCGCGATCATCTGCTCCTACCTGCTCGCGGGGGCCCTCGCCATGCTGGTGATGCGCGCACTCGGCGAGATGTCGGCGGCGATGCCGGCCTCCGGCTCGTTCTCGGTGTACGCGGAGCGGGCGCTGGGCCGCTGGGCCGGCTTCTCGGCGGGCTGGCTCTACTGGTTCCTGCTGGTCGTGGTGCTGGCGGTGGAGGCCACCGGCGCGGCGAAGATCGCGAACGGCTGGCTACCCTCGGTCGACCAGTGGGTCTGGGTGCTGATCTTCATGGTGGTCTTCACCGTGAGCAACCTGGCCGCCGTGAAGAACTTCGGCGAGTTCGAGTTCTGGTTCGCGGCCCTCAAGGTCGGCGCGATCGTCCTGTTCCTGATCCTCGGCACCCTCGCGATCTTCGGCCTGCTCCCCGACACCGACCCGGTCGGCATGGCCAACCTCACCGGTCACGGCGGCTTCTCCCCCGCGGGCTTCGGCGGGGTGGTCGCCGGCATGCTCGCCGTCATCTTCGCCTTCGGCGGCCTGGAGGTCGTCACCATCGCGGCCGCCGAGTCCGACGACCCGGCCAAGTCCGTGGCCCGCGCGGTGCGCAGCGCCGTGTGGCGCATCCTCTTCTTCTACGTCGGCTCGATGCTGGTCATCGTGACCCTGCTGCCGTGGCACTCGCTGGAGCCGGGGCAGAGCCCGTACGTCGCGGTCCTGGACTCGATCGGCATCCCGGCGGCCGGCCAGATCATGAACATCGTGGTGTTCGTGGCGCTGCTCTCCGCGCTCAACGCCAACCTGTACGGCTCCTCGCGCATGGTGTTCTCGCTGGCCGAGCGCGGCGAGGCGCCCGGGGCACTGCTGAACGTGTCGGGCGGCGGCGTGCCGCGCCGGGCCGTCTTCGCGTCGGTGGCCTTCGGTTTCGTGTCGGTGGTGCTGAACCTGCTGTGGCCGGACACGGTCTTCCTCTACATGCTCAACGCGGTCGGCGCGGTACTGCTGTTCGTGTGGGCGCTGATCGCGGTCTCCCAGCTGAGGCTGCGCCGCACGCTGGAGCGGGACATGCCGGAGCGGCTGACGCTGCGAATGTGGTGCTTCCCGTACCTGACGTGGGCGGCGCTGCTCGGCATGGCGGCGGTGCTGGTTCTGATGCTGTTCGACGACTCGGCGCGGCCCCAGCTGCTGTGGTCCGCGGGTGCGGCGGCCGCCGTGCTGGTGGTGGCGTGGGTGCGGGAGGTCCGGGCACCGAAGGCGTGATCGCGCGGATGCGATGACGGAGCAGGCCCCCGCGCCGGACGCGCGGGGGCCTGCGGTGTGTTCGGGGGCCCTCAGGTCCGCAGGTACGAGGCGCCGTTGACGTCGAGGACGGTGCCCGAGCTCCAGGCCGCCGCGGGCGAGGCGAGGTGGAGGACCGCGGCGGCGACCTCTTCGGGGGTGCCGACCCGGCCGAAGGGGCTCTGGGCGCGGATGCGTTCGCCCTCCTGGCCGTCGAGCCGGCCGGCGACCCGTTCGGTGGCCACGAAGCCGGGTGCGACGGCCGCGACCGCGATGCCGTGCGGGGCCAGGGAGACGGCGAGGGACTGGCCGAGGGCGTGCAGGGCCGCCTTGGTGGCGCCGTACGCCGGGTGGTCGGGCTCACCACGGAAGGCGCCGCGGGAGCCGATGTTGACGACGCGGCCCGCACGGCCGCCGTCGATCATGCGGCGGGCGACGCAGTGCATGAGGTTGGCGGCGCCGAACAGGTTGACCTCGGCGGTGTGCTGCCAGGCCGCCTGCCAGTCGGCGTACGAGGTGGTGGGCAGCGGGTGCGCGACCATGACGGCGGCGTTGTTGACCAACACGTCCACACCGTCCAGCGCGTCCTCGGCCGCGGCGGCCAGGTCAGCCACCTGTGCGGGGTCGGCGAGGTCCCCGGTGAGCAGGACGTGCCCGTCCCCGGGCAGCTCGGCGAGGGTCCGTTCGGCGTCGGCCCGGCGGGCGGTGCAGTGCACGGCGACCCTGTCGCCCTGGCGGGCGAAGGCGGTGGCGACGGCCCGGCCGATGCCCCGGGAGGCTCCGGTGACCAGTACGCCCCGGCCCGTCGCCGCCAATTCCCGTATGCCGTGGTCCATTCGGCCCCCTGCCGCGTCTTGGGTGTCTTGTCGCGAGCGTACGGGGGCGATCACCGATGGTCATCCCGTTGTCCGAATAACGGACGCTTGGCGTCCGATGATCGGACAAAGGTGAGACTGGGGCACTTCCTCCCGTCCACCCGCACACCGGACAGGCAACACCTCCATGAGCCAGACCTCCACCGCGCCCCGCACCCAGGACGCGCCGCCCCCGGGCGGCGCCGGATCCGGAACCGGATCCCCCCTCGGCAACGGCCTCAAGCAGCGCCACCTCTCGATGATCGCCCTCGGCGGGGTCATCGGCGCCGGGCTCTTCGTGGGTTCCGGCGCCGGCATCGCCGCCGCCGGCCCCTCGATCGTGATCGCGTACGCCGCGTCCGGGCTGCTCGTGATGTTCGTGATGCGGATGCTCGGCGAGATGTCCGCCGCGAACCCCGCTTCCGGCTCCTTCTCCGTGCACGCGGACCGGGCGATCGGCCCCTGGGCCGGGTTCACCGCCGGCTGGATGTTCTGGACGCTGCTGTGCGTGGGCGTGGCCATCGAAGCGATCGGCGCGGCGCACATCATGACCGGCTGGTTCCCCGGCACGGCGTCCTGGATGTGGGTGCTGGTCTTCATGGCGCTGTTCTGCGGCACCAACCTGGCCGCCGTCTCCCACTTCGGCGAGTTCGAGTTCTGGTTCGCCGCGCTCAAGATCGGTGCGATCGCGCTGTTCCTGGGCTTGGGCGTACTGGCCGTCATGGGGCTGTTGCCCGGCACCTCCTCCCCCGGCGCCGCCAATCTGGTGCACGACGGCGGGTTCCTGCCCAACGGCACGCAGGGCCTCCTGGTCGGACTGCTCGCCTCGGTCGTCGCGTACGGCGGCCTGGAGACGGTGACCATCGCGGCCGCCGAGTCGGACAACCCCGTCAAGGGCGTGGCCCGGGCCGTGAAGACCACCATGTGGCGGATCGCGATCGTCTACGTCGGCTCCATGCTGGTCATCGTCACGCTGCTGCCGTGGAACGACCCGGCGGTGGCCGAGGAGGGCCCGTACGCGGCCGCCCTGGACCACCTGGGCATCCCGGCCGCCGGCGAGATCATGAACGTGGTCATCCTGATCGCCCTGCTGTCGGCGATGAACGCCAACGTCTACGGCTCCTCGCGCATGGCCTACTCGCTCGTCTCGCGAGGCCAGGGCCCGAAGGCGCTCGGCAAGGTCAGCGGCCGGGTGCCGCGGCGCGCGGTGCTCGCCTCCTGCGGGTTCGGCTTCGTCACCGTGCTGCTGTCCTACTGGTACCCGGACACCCTGTTCGCCTGGCTGCTGAACATGGTCGGCGGGGTCATCCTCGTCGTCTGGGGCTTCATCGCCGTCTCGCAGTTCGTCCTGCGGCGCCGGATGGAGCGGGAGGCTCCCGAGAAGCTCGTCGTGAAGATGTGGGGCTTCCCGTACCTGACCTGGGTGGCGCTGGCCGGGGTGGCCGGGGTGCTGGTCCTGATGGTGCTGGGTGAGGACACCCGGGTCCAGGTGGTCTTCACCGGCGGCCTCACCCTCACCCTCGCGGCGACCGGCTACGTGATGCAGCGTCGGGCGGCGGCCCGCGCCTGACCGGCACGCTCACGACGAAGGCGCTCCCCGTGCACGGCGCGGGGGGCGCCTTCGTCGTGCACGGACGCGTCAGGTGACCCTTGCGTGATCACAGGAATAGATACTGCTAGCGTGCAGTTGCGCATTAATTGCAATAAGCAGTTGGCACGCTGAGGGGACCGGATAACACGCATGGCCATCTACACGCTTCCTGAGCTTCCGTACGACTACGCGGCGCTGGAGCCGGTGATCAACCCGCAGATCATCGAGCTGCACCACGACAAGCACCACGCGGCCTACGTCGCGGGCGCCAACACCACGCTGGAGCAGCTGGAAGAGGCGCGCGACAAGGAGAACTGGGGCGCGCTGAACGGCCTGGAGAAGAACCTGGCCTTCCACCTCTCCGGCCACATCCTGCACAGCATCTACTGGCACAACATGGCCAGCCCGAAGACCGGCGAGGGCGGCGGCGAGCCCGCCGCCGCGGACGGCATCGGCGAACTCGCGGACGCCATCGCCGAGTCCTTCGGCTCCTTCGCCAAGTTCAAGAAGCAGCTGACCTTCGCGTCCTCCGCGACGCAGGGCTCCGGCTGGGGCGTGCTCGCGTACGAGCCGGTCAGCGGTCGCCTGATCGTCGAGCAGATCTACGACCACCAGGGCAACGTGGGCGCCGCGAGCACCCCGATCCTGGTCTTCGACGCCTGGGAGCACGCCTTCTACCTGCAGTACAAGAACCAGAAGGTGGACTTCATCGAGGCCATGTGGAACGTCGTCAACTGGCAGGACGTGGCCAAGCGCTACGCGGACGCCAAGGCGAACACCCCGCTGCTGATCCCCGCCAAGGGCTGATCGCCGCCCCCGAGCCGTCCGCCTCGTGATCGTCTTCTCAGCCTTCGCGTGCGGACGTGTCCAACGGAAGACCCCCGCAAGGACGTGACTTGCGGGGGTCTTCTGCGTCCCAGGAGCCGGCGGCGGACCGGCCGGGAGGCCTACTCGAAGCTCGGGCCCTTGGTGCGGGTGCGCTTGATCTCGTAGAAGCCGGGGGTGGCGGCGACCAGCAGGGTGCCGTCCCACAGCCGGGCGGCGGCCTCGCCGCGCGGGGTGGGCGTGACGACGGGCCCGAAGAAGGCCACGTCATCGCCCTCGGCGCCGGGTACGGAGATCACCGGGGTGCCGACCTCCTGGCCGACGCGGTCGATCCCGTCGTTGTGGGAGTCGCGCAGCACCTGGTCGTACTCGTCGGAGTCGGCGTAGGCGAGCAGCTCGGCGGGCAGGCCGACCTCGGCCAGCGCCTCGGCGATGACCTCGCGCGTCGCACCCTTGTCCTCGTTGTGGATCCGGGTGCCGAGCGCGGTGTAGAGCTTGCCGGTGATCTCGTCACCGTGCTTCTGCTGGGCCGCGATGACCACGCGGACCGGGGCCCAGCCCTTGGGGCCGAGGATTTCGCGGTAGCGCTCGGGCAGCTCTTCGAGCTTGTTCTCGTTGAGGACGGCGAGGCTCATCACGTGCCAGCGCACCTCGACGTCGCGGACCTTCTCGACCTCCAGCATCCAGCGGGACGTCATCCAGGCCCAGGGGCAGAGCGGGTCGAACCAGAAATCGACCGGGGTCTTCTCGCGCACCTGGGTGTCGGCCATGTCTCTCCTCGGAGTCGCGCGGGTATCGGTGGTCCTGTTCCTCCTCGCCAACCAGGCCAGGACCTCCCGCATTCCCCCGTGCGAGGATTCGATCAGGTATCGCGATCACGCACGAAGGAGTGCACGTGCCCGGAGAGAATCTGTCCCGTGACGAGGCCCGCGAGCGGGCGGAGCTGCTGTCCGTCGACGGGTACGAGGTCGTCCTCGACCTGAGGTCCGCCGTGGACACGGCGGAACCGGCCGAGGGCCCCCGGACCTTCCGCTCGGTGACCACGATCCGCTTCCGGGCCGCGGCCCCCGGCTCGGCCACCTTCGCCGACCTCGTCGCCCCGTCGGTGAACTCCGTCACCCTCAACGGGCGCGCACTGGACCCGGCAGCCGTCTTCGACGGGGCGCGGATCGCGCTGACCGGGCTGGACTCCGAGAACGTCCTCGTGGTGGACGCGAACTGCGCGTACAGCCGGACGGGCGAGGGCATGCACCGCTTCGTCGACCCGGAGGACGGCGAGGTCTACCTCTACACGCAGTACGAGCCGGCCGACGCCCGCCGGGTGTACGCGAACTTCGAGCAGCCCGACCTGAAGGCGCCCTACCGCTTCGAGGTGACGGCGCCGGAGGGCTGGCACGTCTGGAGCAACGGGGCGGAGGAGTCCCGCGAGGGCCAGACCCGGCGCTTCGCCGAGACCGCGCCGATCTCCACGTACATCACCTGCGTGGTGGCCGGCCCGTACCACTACGTGACGGACACCTACACGCGCGGGGACCTGACGATCCCGCTGGGTGCGATGTGCCGCAAGGGGCTGGCCAAGCACTTCGACGCGGACGACGTCTTCCTCGTCACCAAGCAGGGCTTCGACTTCTTCCACGAGCACTTCGACTACCCGTACCCCTTCGGGAAGTACGACCAGGCCTTCGTGCCGGAGTACAACCTGGGCGCGATGGAGAACCCGGGGATGGTCACCTTCCGCGAGGAGTACATCTTCCGCGGGAAGGTGACGCGGGCCGCGTACGAGCGCCGCTGCAACACGATCCTGCACGAGATGGCCCACATGTGGTTCGGCGACCTCGTCACCATGAAGTGGTGGGACGACCTGTGGCTGAAGGAGTCCTTCGCGGACTTCATGGGCTCCTTCTCGCAGGTGGAGGCGACCCGCTTCGACCAGGCGTGGGTGACGTTCGCCAACAACCGCAAGGCGTGGGCATACCGGGCCGACCAGCTGCCCTCCACGCACCCGATCACGGCCGACATCCGTGACCTTGAGGACGCGAAGCTCAACTTCGACGGCATCACGTACGCCAAGGGCGCGGCGGTGCTCAAGCAGCTGGTCGCGTACGTCGGCCGGGACGCGTTCCTGGAAGGCGCGCGGCGCTACTTCAAGGCCAACGCGTACGGGAACACCACGCTGGACGACCTGCTGTCGGTCCTCGCGGAGGTCTCCGGACGGGACATGGCCGAGTGGTCGCGGGCATGGCTCCAGACGGCGGGCGTGAACGTGCTGACGCCGGTGGTGACGTACGACGCGGGCGGCCGGGTGACCGAGCTGGCGGTGGTCCAGGAGGGCAAGGAGCTCCGCCCGCACCGGGTCGCGGTCGGCCTGTACCGGCTGGAGGACGGCTCGCCGGTGCGCTACGCGCGGGCCGAGGCGGACGTGGCGGGCGTGCGGACGGTCGTGGCGGAGCTGGCCGGGCAGGAGCGTCCCGATCTGGTGCTGGTCAACGACGACGACCTCACCTACTGCAAGATGCGCTTCGACGAGGGCTCGCTGGAGACGCTGCGGCAGCGGCTCGGGAACGTGGCCGATCCGCTGGCGCGGGCGCTGTGCTGGTCGGCGCTGTGGAACCTGACGCGGGACGGCCTGATGCCGGCGAGGGACTTCGTGGCCCTGGTGCTGGCCCACGCCGGCCGCGAGACGGACGTCGGCGTGCTCCAGATGCTGCACTCGCAGGCGCTGACCGCGGTCACGCACTACGCGGCGGCCGACTGGCGCGAGCAGGGCGGCCGGGTGCTGTCGGCGGTCGCGCTCCAGGAGCTGCGGCGGGCGGAGCCGGGGTCCGAGCACCAGCTGACCTGGGCCCGCTTCTTCGCGGCGGGCGCGGCGACGGAGGGCGACTTCCAGCTGCTGCTGGGGCTGCTGGACGGGTCGGCGCGGATCGACGGGCTGGAGGTGGACCAGGAGCTGCGGTGGGACTTCCTGCTGCCGCTGGCCGCGCACGGCGCGGTGGACGAGGCCGTGCTGACGGCCGAACTGGTGCGGGACGACACGGCGTCGGGCAAGCGGCACCAGGTACGGTGCTTGGCGGCGCGGCCGTCCGAGGCGGTCAAGGACCAGGCGTGGGCGGCGGTGGTCGAGTCGGACGCGCTGTCGAACGCGTTGGTGGAGGCGACGATCGCCGGTATGCAGCAGTCTTCGCAGCGGGCGCTTCTGGCGCCTTACGCGGAGCGCTACTTCACGGTGATCGAGCGGATCTGGTCGGAGCGCTCCATCCAGATCGGCATGCACGTGGTGAAGGGGCTGTACCCGTCCCTGGAGGACTCCGAGGCGACGCTCGCCGCCACGGACGCCTGGCTCTCCGCGCACGACGGCGCCGCCCCGGCACTGCGCCGCCTGGTGCTGGAGGCCCGTGACGACCTGGCCCGCGCGCTGCGTGCGCAGGCCTGCGACGCGGCCGCAGCCGAGGCCTCCACAGCGGTCTAGGACGCGCCCCGGCGGGGCTGGTCCGCCAGCCCCGCCGGAGGAGGCGAACGACGGTATCGGCTTTCGAACGGCCGTACTTTAGTGCGGTCTTGTCCGGATTTGTCGACAGGAACGTAACAGGGGTTAGCGGGGCCGGGGCGAGCGGGAATCTCCGCCGCATGAACCACAACGCGCCCCTCCCCCTCGCCCACCTCACCGGCAGCCGCCCCCGCGTCATGAGCCTCGCCCAGCTCCGCGAGCACGGCGTCAGCACCTCCGACGTCGCCGAACGGCCCTGGCAGGAGATCCTGCCGGGGGTGTTCCTGCTCCACCCCGGCGCCGCGACCAGCGAGGAGCGCCTGCACGCCGCCCTGCTGTACGCGTGCCGCCGCGGCGGCGGCGAGGCCATGGTCACCGGGCTCGCGGCCCTCGCCCTGTACCGGTTCGCCTCCGCGCCCGCGCTGCCCGCCCTCACGCAGATCGACGTGCTGGTGCCGCACACCCGCCGGCTCCGCTCCGTCGGCACCGTGCGGATCGTGCGCACGCACACCCCGCCCCACCCGCAGGAGGTGACCGGGCTGCCCGTCGCCCCCGTGGCCCGGGCCCTGGCCGACGCGGTCGGGCAGCTCGACGACGCCGGCACCGTACGCCGTCTGCTCAGCGAGGCCGTGCGCGGCGGGCACTGCGAACCCGCCGCCGTCGTACGGGAGCTGACGGTGGCCCGGCTGCTGAACCGCCCCCACGTCGTGGACGCCGTCGAGTCCCTGCTCGCGGAGGGCCGGGCCATCGCCGAGGACCGGCTGTACCAGCTCGTACGGGGCCACGAGCTCCCCGAGCCCGTCTGGAACGTGGACCTGCGGCTGCCCGGCGGCCCGCACCTGGGCGGGGTCGACGCGTTCTGGCCGGAGCAGAGCGTCGCCCTGGAGATCGACACCCGCGCGCCGCGGCAGGGCGAGGACGAGGAGTTCTCGGAGGCCGTCCGCAAGCGGGAGAGCCTGGAGCGGCTCGGGGTGACCGTCCTGCACATCACCCCGCGCAAGCTCCGCGACTGGCCCGAGCAGCAGGCCGCGGTCGTGCGGACCGCCCTGACGGCCTCCGCGGACGGCGAGCCCGCCGCCTACCTGGTCGTACTGCCGCGGTGAGGCGCCAGCGCCGGGTTGGCCGGCGAGTACTCCGGGGTGCTCCAGCGCAGCCGCCCGGGGTGCAGGCTCTCCACCACCGAGTCGATGCGGAAGCGGATGCTGCGGCTGCCGTCCGGGCCGAAGCCGGTCCGGGCCCGCCCGCTGAGCTGGAGCACCGCCCCGCTCTCCCAGTCGGGGAACAGCAATGCGGCCCGCGGATCCGCGGCGAGGTTGCCCAGGGTGAGGAACATGGCGTTGCCCGGATAGTCCGGCCAGGACAGCTCGATCGGCGAGAGCACCTCGACGAAGCCCGGCATCCCGCCCCGGTGGCTGGCGTCGGCCCCGCCCTCGGCGGTGGTGGCGACGAAGAAGGTGTCGGCGGCCCGGACGGTCCGCTCCTGGTCGGGGGTGAGCGCACCCCCGAGCCGCACGACACCGGCCCCTTCGGCGACCAGTTCCAGCGGCTGCCGCTTCTGCAGGTACTTGGGGCAGTTGGCGAAGACCCGTTCGGCCGCGACCGCGAACCCGCCCGCCGTCACCTCCAGGGTCCCGCCCAGCCGCATCCGGCGCCGGGTGCGCGGGTCGACGGCGATGGTCCCGACCCGGGTGCCCTCCGTGGCCAGGGCCTCGGCGAGGGGGTCCCCGGCGGGCAGTCCGCCGTCGACCGCCATCCGGTGCGGACCGGCGGCCCGTACGAAACCGGGCGCGGCGGTGAGCAGCGAGGCCCACAACCGGCCCGTCGCGTCGACGGCGCCGACGACCAGGTGCGGCTGCCGCTCCAGGAAGGCCGCGGCGCCTTCCCCGATGTCCGTGCCGATCGAGCGGCCGACGTGCTCGGCGAGCTCGCGCACGCCGACGCGTTCCTGCACGGCCAGCGAGCCCCAGTGGTACCGCCCCATGACGCCGCCTCCCGTCACCGACCCGCAGACCTAACCTTCTAAGTCAACTTTAGAGGTTAGGCCCGTCGACGTCAAACCGGTCACGTAACCTTGAGGGGTTAGTAGGCGCGCGCAGAGGAGCGACGAGATGGCGACAGAGGCGGCGGATCCCCGCCCCCTGACGGGCGAGCCGGTCTCCCTGGACCTGCTGAACACGCGGTGGACGCAGGACGGCGAGAGCGTCGACCTCTTCGCCGGCGCCTTCGGGCTGACCCGCATCGAGGGGCTCGCGATCTGGCTGCGCAGCACCGGGCTGGCCGACCGCTTCCGCGCCGACGCCGCGACCCTCGTCCACCTGCTGACCGCCCGCGAGGCGCTCGCCCGCGCGGTCGCGGACCCGGCCGACGAGAGCGCGCGCGCCCTGGTCGACGCCGTCCTGGAGCACGGCCGGATCCGGGCCACGCTGACCGCCGAAGGCCCGGGCGAGCGCACCGAGTTCGAGGACCCGACCTGGGGTCCGGCCTGGACGGCCGCCCGCGACTACCTGGAGCTCCTGGGCACCACGCCCGAGCGGATCCGCACGTGCGCCTCCGAGACGTGCGTGCTGCACTTCCACGACACCTCGCGCAACGGCACCCGACGGTGGTGCTCGATGTCCGTGTGCGGAAACCGGGCGAAGGCCTCGCGGCACTACGCGCGCACGCGCGTGCGCTGAGGAACCGGAAGTTGTCACACCCGACCTGAGACCGGACACCGCGCCTTCCTCGCAATGAGGTCGGGAAGTCGATAAATCAACTCTTCAACCCCTGTGATTCGTACGCGTACGCCCCGGTACGGCCTCGATGGCGCATGGCCTGACCTGGCGAGAGTCCGCCATGTCAGGTCTCGGTCAATGACAACGCTCCCCAAACAGCTGTCACTTGCGCAAAGCTGACCGGTCATCCGGCACCGAAATCCGGACCGTATCTTTCACTTATCCAGGGATGCTGATGACCCTCGAATCCCCCAGCTCCATATCCGGGGCCAGACGCGTCGCGCGCGTCGCGGCCGCGGCCGGCCTGGTCGCCGCGCTGGCGACCGCGGGCGCGATGCCCGTGTTCGCGGCGACGGGCACCGGAAGCGGCACCCCGGGCACCGGCCCGGCGGTCAAGTCCGCGGACCAGAAGATGGGTTCGGCGGACGCCGAGCTGCTCCAGGAGGCCAAGGCCAAGGGTGACGCGACCGTCACCGTCATGGTGGCCACCGCCCCCGGTCAGACCAAGCAGGTCGCGGACCAGCTCACCGCGGTCCAGGGCGCCTCGGTCGGCCAGACCAACGACAAGCTCGGCTACGTGCGCGCCACGCTGCCCACCGGCAAGGCCGAGGCCGCGCTGAAGGCCGCCGCCAAGCTGTCCTCGGTGCACGCCATGGACCTCAAGCACGAGATCCAGCTGTCGGACCCGCGCCCCGACGGCGGGAAGGACTCGGGCTCGGCGAAGAAGACCGCCTCCGAGACCTACCCCGGTCCGGACAAGAACACCCCCGCGAAGAACCCGTACAACCCGTCCTTCGAGACCGGTGCGGTGGACTTCGTCGCCAAGAACCCGCAGGCCGACGGCCGCGGCGTGACCATCGGCATCCTGGACTCGGGCGTCGACCTCGGCCACCCGGCGCTCCAGAAGACCACCACTGGTGAGCGCAAGATCGTCGACTGGGTCACCGCGACCGACCCGATCACCGACAACGACGCCACCTGGCGCGCGCAGATCACCCCGGTCACGGCCACGGGCGGCACCTTCAGCGCGGGCGGCCAGAGCTGGAAGGCCCCGGAGGGCTCGTACCAGTGGAGCCGCTTCAGCGAGTCGATCACCGCCACGGGTGACGCGAAGGGCGACGTCAACCGGGACGGGGACACCACCGACCGGTTCGGCATGCTCTACGACGCCGCCGCCGGCACCGTCCGCGTCGACACCGACCAGGACGGCGACTTCACGAACAACGAGCCGATGAAGCCGTACAAGGACGGCTACCAGATCGGCTACTTCGGCACGGACAACCCGGCGACCGACGTCGCCGAGCGCATCCCGTTCGTGATCCAGATCCGCAAGGACGTCCCGATGGACCCGCTGGGCGGGGACTGGGTCGGCAAGAAGGCCGACTTCGTCAACATCGGCATCATCGAGTCCGAGCACGGCACGCACGTCGCCGGCATCACCGCCGCCAACAGCCTCTTCGGCGGCAAGATGAACGGCGAGGCGCCCGGCGCGAAGATCGTCTCCTCGCGCGCCTGCTCCTGGTCCGGCGGCTGCACCAACGTCGCGCTGACCGAGGGCATGATCGACCTCGTCGTCAACCGCGGCGTGGACATCGTCAACATGTCCATCGGCGGCCTGCCGGCGCTGAACGACGGCAACAACGCCCGCGCCGAGCTCTACAAGAACCTCATCGACACCTACGGTGTCCAGCTCGTCATCTCGGCGGGCAACGAGGGCCCCGGTGTCAACACCATCGGCGACCCCGGTCTCGCGGACAAGGTCATCTCCGTGGGTGCCGCGGTCTCCAAGGAGACCTGGGCCGCCAACTACGGCTCCGGCGTGACGAAGAAGTACAACATGTTCCCGTTCTCCTCGCGCGGTCCGCGTGAGGACGGCGGCTTCACGCCGACCATCACCGCCCCCGGCGCGGCCATCAACACCACGCAGACCTGGCTGCCCGGCTCCCCGGTGAAGGAGTCCGGCTACAACCTGCCGGCCGGCTACTCGATGCTGCAGGGCACCTCGATGTCCTCGCCGCAGGCGACGGGCGCCAGCGCCCTGCTGCTCTCGGCCGCCAAGCAGCAGCACATGACGGTGACCCCGGCGAGCCTGCGCGTGGCGCTCACCAGCACCGCGAAGAAGATCGACGACGTCCCGGCGCACGCCCAGGGCGCGGGCCTGATCAACATCGTCGACGCGTGGGAGTCCCTCCAGCGCGGCGCCAAGGCCAACGAGTTCACCGTCAAGGCACCGGTCGACACCGCGATCGACCAGTTCCTGAAGACCCCGGGCTTCGGCACTGGCCTCTACGACCGCGAGGGCGGCCTCAAGGTCGGCCAGAAGAAGGTCTACGACGTCGTCGTCACCCGCACCACGGGCGTCAAGTACGGCACCCGGCACGACCTGAGCTGGCGCAACAACGACGGCACGTTCAAGGTCGTCGGCGGCTACGACTACGTCACGCTGCCGCTGAACAAGCCGGTCACCATCAAGGTCGAGGCCAACCCCAAGACGGCCGGCGTCCACAGCGGCATCCTGCAGCTGGACGACGAGACCACCGAGGGCATCGACAAGCAGATCCTGACCACGGTCGTCGCCTCCACCCCGCTGGCGAAGCCGTCGTTCACGATGTCGGACACCTCCTCCGTCCAGCGCAACAGCCACAAGTCGTACTTCGTCACCGTCCCGCAGGGTGCGAAGTCCCTTGAGGTCGCCCTCGGCGGTCTCAAGACGGGCAGCCAGACGCGCTTCATCTCGATCCACCCGTACGGTGTGGGCGTCGAGGACAGCGCGACGACCCAGTGCTACCCGAACTACGACAACCCGGCCAACACCTGCCGCCCCGACCTGCGTTCGTACGACAACCCGACGCCGGGCGTCTGGGAGATCGAGGTCGAGTCGCGCCGTACGTCGCCGCTGCTCGACAACCCGTTCAAGCTGGACGTCAGCGTCCTGGGCGCGGGCTTCGACCCGGCGGTCAAGGTCCTCCCCGAGGTCAAGCAGGGCACCCCGGCCCCGGTCCAGTGGACCGTGAAGAACGACGGTGCGGCCATCGCCGGCGGCAAGCTCCAGGGCGGCCCGCTCGGCTCCGCGAAGGTCGCCAAGCCGACCATCGCCAACGGCGAGACCCAGACGAGCACCGTCACCATCGGTGAGGGCGTCTCCCGCCTGGACGTGGCCATCGGCGGTGTCTCCGACACCGGTGCCGACCTCGACCTCACCATCCTCAAGGACGGCGTGAAGGTGGGCTCCTCCGCCGACGGCGACTCCGAGGAGGCCGTGACCCTGCTCAACCCGGCCGCCGGTACCTACACCATCGAGGTGGCCGGTTACGCGGTTCCGTCCGGCTCCACCACCTACAACTACCGCGACGTGTACTTCTCGTCCGCCCTGGGCTCCGTCCAGGTCGACGGGGCCGCCGCGGTGAACCTCGCCAACGGCGCCTCGGCGTCCGTCACGGCGAACGTCCTCGCCTCCGCTCCGGCCCCCGAGGGCCGTCAGTTCTTCGGCGAGGTCAAGCTGCTCAACGGCCGCGGCACCGCCGCCGGCACCGGCAGCGTCCAGATCGAGAAGGTCACCCCGTAGCTCCACCGGTTCCACACCGAAGGGGCGGTGCTCGTCGGAGCACCGCCCCTTCGGGCTTTTTCCCCCGGGCCCGGGTCCGCCCGGCTACCTGCCCAGCGAACTCAGGTCCTGGGCGTACGTGCCGACCGTGTGAGCGATGACGTCCAGGTTGGTGTCGAAGGCCTTCAGGTCCAGGTTCTCCAGGGTGTCGCCCGCACCGTGGTAGTTCGGGTCGTACGGGGCCCCGGCCGTGCCGCCGTACCGCCGGGCCTGCTCGGCGCTCTTGACGCCCTCGGCTCCGGTGAAGGTGCCGCCGGCCGGGATGCCGTTCGCGATGAACGGGCCGTAGTCGGAGCGGCCGTCGAAGTCGCTGCCCTCGTGCGGCTTGCCCTTCCCGTCGAGGAAGCCGTTGATGAGCGCCTCGATCTGCGCCGAGCCGGCCGGGCCCGCGCCCTCGCCGGTCTTGTCCGAGTCATCGCCGTCGTAGACGAACTGCACCGGGTTCGGCGAGGCGATCATGTCGAAGTTCAGGTAGAGCGCGATGTCCTCCTTCTGTTTCGCGGACAGCTGCGCCACGTAGTGTTCGGACCCCAGCAGGCCGAGCTCCTCCGCCGACCACCAGGCGAAGCGGACCTTGTTGGCGGGCCCCTTCCCCTTCTTGTTCGCGCCCTTCCCGGCGAGCTTGAGGGCCACCTCCAGCAGGCCGGCGGAGCCGGACCCGTTGTCGTTGATGCCCGGGCCCTCCGGCACCGAGTCCAGGTGGGCGCCGACCGTGACGACGCGGTCGGCGCGGCCGCCCCTGGTTTCGGCGATCACATTGCGGGTGGTCCTCTTCACGTGCTCCTGGTCGAGGTCCAGGCGTACGGTCACCTCGCCGCCGCCAGCGGCCGCGGCCAGCGCCTCGCCGTCGGCGAGGCTGATCCCCGCACTCGGGACGATCCCCTCGGCGGGCGAGGAGAACCCGCCCCGGACCGGGGTGGTGCCGCTGTGGTTGTAGACGATCACGCCGGCCGCACCCGCGGCGGCGGCCGCCCTCTGCTTCTCCACGAAGGTGCAGGCACCCCGCTTGACCAGGGCGATCTTCCCGGTGAAGGCTCCCGCCGGATAGTCGGCGGCGTCGCAGCCCGGGGTCTCGTCGACCCGGGCGAGCGCGATGGGGGCGGTCAGGCCGCCGGCCGGCGTCGACGTGGTGAAGGTGAAGGCCGCGGTGGCCAGCTCGCGCGGGGCCGCCCCGAGGACGGTGGTCCGCTCCGTCTTCGTGTGCGCCTCGTGGATGTCGAAGTCCTGGTACGAGACCCGGTACCCGGCCTTCTCCAGCGTGTCGTGGACGTACGCCACCGAGGCGGCGTGGCCGGGCGTGCCGGCGGCGCGGTTGCCGCCGTTGGCCTCGGCGATCTGCTGGAACTTCGCCAGGTGGCGGTGGGCGCCGCGGGCGGTGACCTGTGCCACCAGCTCCTCGGCCAGCCCGCCCTCGCGCGGGTGCGCGGCCGCCGGGGCGGCGGCCAGCAGGACGGGTGCGGCGACGGCGGCGGCCGCGAGGGCGGCGAGCGCCGGTATGGACCGGCGGCGGTGGCGGATGGCGCGCACGGTGGTACTCCCCGAGTTCGGTGTGCGGAACGCACGTCCGGATACCGGACGCGACTGATCGGACCGTAACCGGCTACCACCAGGCAAAACGGGCGTTCGGCAGGGGTGCAACACGGCCGCCACGAACGTGTCACGAGGGTTCACATCGGGGACACCGTCCGTTCCTCGGACAATGGATTGGACAAGCCTCGTGGGGTCGAACGCATGATGGCTCCACGCGCCCGCGTCGTACGTACCAAAAGGAGTCACCGTGAGGGTCGGAATCGTCGGAGCCACCGGACAGGTCGGCGGAGTCATGCGCGGCATCCTCGCCGAGCGCAAGTTCCCGGTGGACGAGCTGCGGCTGTTCGCCTCGGCCCGTTCCGCGGGCTCGACCCTCGCATGGGAGGGCAAGGAGATCACCATCGAGGACGCCTCCACGGCCGACTACTCCGGCCTGGACATCGTGCTCTTCTCCGCGGGCGGCTCGACGTCCAAGGCCCTCGCCGAGAAGGTCGCCTCCCAGGGCGCCGTCGTGATCGACAACTCCTCCGCGTGGCGCCGCGACCCCGAGGTGCCGCTGGTCGTCTCCGAGGTCAACCCGCACGCGATCAAGAACCGCCCCAAGGGCATCATCGCGAACCCGAACTGCACCACCATGGCCGCGATGCCCGTGCTGCGCCCGCTGCACGAGGAGGCCGGCCTGACGGCGCTGGTCGCCACCACCTACCAGGCCGTGTCCGGTTCCGGCCTGGCCGGTGTCGCCGAGCTCAAGGGCCAGGCCTGCGCGGTCGCCGAGGCCGCCGACCAGCTCACCTTCGACGGCGGCGCGGTGGACTTCCCGGAGCCGGCCGTCTACAAGCGCCCGATCGCTTACAACGTGGTCCCGCTCGCGGGCAACCTGGTCGACGACGGCTCCTTCGAGACCGACGAGGAGCAGAAGCTCCGCAACGAGTCCCGCAAGATCCTGGAGATCCCGGAGCTCAAGGTGTCCGGCACCTGCGTGCGCGTACCGGTCTTCTCCGGCCACTCCCTCCAGGTCAATGCCCGCTTCACGAACCCGATCAGCGTGGAGCGCGCGTACGAGCTGCTGAAGGACGCCCCCGGCGTCGAGCTCTCGGAGATCCCGACCCCCCTCCAGGCGGCGGGCAAGGACGCCTCGTACGTGGGCCGCATCCGCGTCGACGAGACCGTCGAGAACGGCCTCGCGCTGTTCCTCTCGAACGACAACCTCCGCAAGGGCGCGGCGCTGAACGCGGTCCAGATCGCGGAGCTCGTCGCGGAGGAGCTCCGCGGCTGAGCCCGCGACCACGGCGAAGGGGCGGCACCCACGGGTGCCGCCCCTTCGCCGTGGTCGCGCCGTGTTCGCGCCGGGGCCGCACCGGGGCCGCGCCGGTCAGTACGGCCTGCGGACCTCGAACAGGAAACAGCCGAACTCGGTGGCGCGGACGTGCACCAGAGCGACGTTCGGGTCGGCGAAGGCCTCCGTCAGGGCCTCCTCCAGCGAAGCGTCCGGCTCCTCGCCGAGGGAGAGCGCGCGGCCTCCGAGGATGCGCCCCCCTCCGTCGTAGCGGCGCAGCGTGCGCAGGGCCCCGGGCTGGGCGAAGGGGTGGCCGTGGGTCCGGGCCGGGCCGCCGCAGTCGGCGGCGTGGACGAACACCGGGCCCTGCTCGTCGTAGGCGCCCGGGTCGGCGCCGGTCTCGGCCGCCCAGCGGCGCAGCGGCGCGTAGGAGACGAGTGCGATCCGCTCCCCGGGGCGGCTGCGGCGCAGGCAGCAGCGCAGCGGGGCGCCGCCCTCGGGGTCCTCGTAGGGCAGGCAGGGCCGGCCCGCGTCGTCGCGGATCCGCAGGGCGGCGAGGGTGTCGGGGGCGACGGGGCGTACTGCGTGGAGCGCCGGTCGGGGCGCCGGGTGCGTGGTCATGCCGACCAGCGTGCGCGCCCGGACCGGCTGAAGCTGGCGGAAATCGGACGTCGCGTTTCGCCCGTGGATTACTCCGCCCACCTGGTCGGCCCCGCGTGGAAGGATGGCCGGGCAACGTCACCATCAAAGGAGATGACCGCGTGCCTGGCACGAATCTCACCCGTGAAGAGGCTCAGCAGCGGGCGAAGCTGCTCACCGTCGACTCGTACGAGGTCGAACTCGATCTCAGCGGTGCGCAGGAGGGCGGCACGTACCCCTCCGTGACCACCGTGCGGTTCCGGTCCGCCGAGGCCGACGCCGAGACCTTCATCGACCTGGTCGCGCCCGCCGTGCACGAGGTCGTCCTGAACGGCACGGCGCTGGACGTGGCCGAGGCCTTCAAGGACTCGCGCATCGCGCTGAAGGACCTGGCGGCCGGCGCCAACGAGCTCCGCGTCGTCGCGGACTGCGCCTACACCAACACGGGCGAGGGCCTGCACCGCTTCGTCGACCCGGTCGACCAGCAGGCCTACCTGTACACCCAGTTCGAGGTGCCGGACGCGCGGCGCGTGTTCGCCAGCTTCGAGCAGCCCGACCTGAAGGCAACGTTCCAGTTCACCGTGACGGCCCCCGAGGGCTGGACGGTCATCTCGAACTCCCCGACGCCGGAGGCCGCGGACGTCAAGGACAACGTCTGGCGCTTCGAGCCGACGCCGCGCATCTCCACGTACATCACGGCGCTGATCGTCGGCCCGTACCACGCGGTGCACAGCTCGTACGAGGGCCCGAACGGCCAGTCGGTGCCGCTCGGCATCTACTGCCGGCCGTCGCTCGCCGAGTTCCTGGACTCCGACGCGATCTTCGACGTCACGCGCCAGGGCTTCGACTGGTTCCAGGAGAAGTTCGCGTACGACTACCCGTTCGCCAAGTACGACCAGCTCTTCGTCCCCGAGTTCAACGCGGGTGCGATGGAGAACGCGGGCGCGGTCACCATCCGCGACCAGTACGTCTTCCGCTCCAAGGTGACGGACGCGTCGTACGAGGTGCGCGCGGAGACGATCCTCCACGAGCTGGCGCACATGTGGTTCGGCGACCTGGTCACCATGGAGTGGTGGAACGACCTGTGGCTGAACGAGTCGTTCGCCACCTACACCTCGATCGCCTGCCAGGCCTACGCGGAGGGCTCGAAGTGGCCGCACGCGTGGACCAGCTTCGCCAACTCCATGAAGACCTGGGCGTACCGGCAGGACCAGCTGCCGTCCACGCACCCGATCATGGCCGACATCCGTGACCTGGACGACGTCCTGGTCAACTTCGACGGCATCACGTACGCCAAGGGCGCCTCGGTGCTCAAGCAGCTCGTGGCCTACGTCGGCATGGAAGCCTTCTTCAAGGGCGTGCAGGCGTACTTCAAGGCGCACGCGTTCGGCAACACGCGCCTGTCGGACCTGCTGGGCGCCCTGGAGGAGACCTCGGGCCGCGACCTGACCGCGTGGTCGAAGGCGTGGCTGGAGACGGCCGGCATCAACATCCTGCGCCCCGCCATCGAGACGGACGCGGACGGGAACATCACCGCGTTCGCGGTCCGCCAGGAGGCCCCGGCACTGCCCGCCGGAGCCAAGGGCGAGCCCACGCTGCGCCCGCACCGGATCGCGATCGGCCTGTACGACCTGGACGGCGACAAGCTCGTCCGTACGGACCGGATCGAGCTGGACATCGACGGCGACCTGACCGCGGTGCCGGAGCTGGTCGGCCGCCCCCGGCCGGCCGTCGTGCTGCTGAACGACGACGACCTGTCGTACGCCAAGGTCCGCCTGGACGAGGTCTCCCTCGCCAACGTCACCGCGCACCTCGGCGACTTCACGGAATCCCTGCCGCGCGCACTGTGCTGGGCCTCGGCGTGGGACATGACCCGCGACGGCGAACTGGCCACGCGCGACTACCTCGCCCTCGTCCTGGCCGGCATCGGCAAGGAGTCGGACATCGGCGTCGTCCAGTCGCTGCACCGGCAGGTGAAGCTGGCCGTCGACCTGTACGCCGACCCGGCGTGGCGGGAGCAGGGCCTGGCGGCCTGGACCGAGGCCACGCTGCAGCACCTGCGCGGCGCCGAGCCGGGCAGCGACCACCAGCTGGCGTGGGCCCGCGCCTTCGCGGCCACCGCCCGCACCGAGGGACAGCTGACCTACCTGGCCGCGCTGCTGGACGGGGCGGCCGAGATCGAGGGCCTGGTCGTGGACACCGAGCTGCGGTGGGCGTTCCTGGAGCGCCTCGTCGCCACCGGTGTCCTGGCCGAGACGGCCATCGCGGCGGAGCTGGAGCGCGACCGGACGGCGGCGGGCGAGCGCCACGCGGCCACGGCGCGGGCCGCGCGTCCGACGGCGGAGGCCAAGGCCGAGGCGTGGGCCTCGGTGGTGGAGTCCGCGGACCTGCCCAACGCCGTGCAGGAAGCGGTGATCGGCGGCTTCGTCCAGACCGACCAGCGCGAGCTGCTGGCCCCCTACACCGAGAAGTACTTCGCGGTGGTCAAGGGGATCTGGGACGACCGCAGCCACGAGATCGCCCAGCAGATCGCGGTGGGCCTCTACCCGTCGCTCCAGGTCTCCCCGGAGACCCTCGCGGCGACGGACGCCTGGCTGGCCTCGGCCGAGCCGAACGCGGCCCTGCGCCGGCTGGTTTCGGAGTCCCGGTCGGGCGTGGAGCGCGCCCTGAAGGCCCAGGCCGCGGACGCGGCGGCAGCCTCCGCCTGACGCCCCGCCCGGCTGCCCCGGCCCACCGGACCCTTCCGGCGGCGCCGGGGCACCGCACACGTCCGGCGCCGACGCGGGTCGGGGCAAAGCCGGGTACCCGGCTTTGCCCGGGGCCCGACGGAAACCCGGAGCCCGACGGAGCCCGGAGCCCGGCAGAACCCGGGGTGCCCGGCGAAGCCCGGGGAAGCCTGGGGTACTCGGCAGCCGATCCAGGGGCCCGGCGAAGCCCGGAGCCCGACGAAGCCCGGGGCCCGGGGCCCAGCGGAACCCGGGGTGCCCAGCGGAACCCGGGGTGCCCGGCGAAGCCCGACGAAGCCCGGGGAATCCGACCAAGCCGGTGAACCCGGAGGCCGGCCCGGGCTTTGTGTCTGGTGCGGCCGGGCGGGTTCGGAGTCGGTCTCGGAGAGGACGACGGCGCCGCGCAGCGGGGCCTCAGGGCCCGGTCAGCGAGCGGCAGCGGCCTGGCGGAGGGCCGCCAGGGCGTGGGCCACCGCCGGCGCCGATTCCGATCCCCGGCGGGTGGCCGCGATGACGTGCCGCGTGGGGCGGTCGCGGGTCAGGACCCGCACCGTCACCCCCGAGGCCCGGCTCGACACCATGCGCGGCACCAGCGCCACGCCCATCCCCGCCTCGACCATCGCGAGGATCGCGGTCCACCCGGCCGCCGCGTGCGCCTGTTCCGGCACGAACCCCGCGGCCTCGCACGCCGTCCGCGCGATCTCCTGCCACGGCCCGCTGCCCCCGTAGATCCACGGGTCCCCCGACAGGTCCGCCAGCCGCAGCTCGGCCGCGCCCGCCAGCGGATGCCCCGGCGGCAGGGCCACGTCGAGGGGGTCCTCCAGCAGCACCATGCGGGTGAACCGCGGGTCCCGGGCGGTCGGGGCGTGCGCCGCCAGCGAGAGGGCGAGGTCGACCGCGCCGGCCGACAGCAGTTCGTACGACTCCGCCGCCTCGGTCTCCCGTACCCGTACCTCCACCCCCGGGTGGCTGCGCCGCAGCGCCGCCACCGCCGGGACCACCAGCACCGGCACGGCCGTGGAGAACGCCCCGATCCGGACCTCCCCCGCGTCCCCGACCAGGTACCCGGCCAGTTCGGCGTCCGCCCGCTCCAGCTGCGCGAACACCGCCTCGGCGTGCCGCAGTACGAGGTGTGCGGCATCCGTGAGCCGGACCCGGCGCCCCTGCGCCTCCAGCAGCGGCACCCCCAACTGCCGTGCGAGATTGGTCAGCTGCTGCGAAACGGCCGAGGGCGTCATGTGCAGCGCCTCGGCCGTCGCGGTCACGGTCCCCCGGTCGGCCAGGGTCCGCAGGATCCGCAGCTTCTTGATGTCCCACTCGGTCATGGGACCGAACCTACCGCCGGGCCCCCAGGCTCACGCCGCCCAGGATCAGCGCCATGCACAGCAGCTGCGCCGGGCCCGTCCGCTCGCCCAGCAGCAGGAGGCCGAGGCCGGCGACGCACACCGGCTGAAGGTAGTAGACGACTCCCGACCGGGCAGCGCCGATCAGCGAGACGGCCTTGTTCCAGGCGAAGAAGGCGACCGCGGAGGACATGACGCCGACGTACAGCAGCATGCCGGCGGTGCCCGCGGTGACCTCGAACCCGCCCTGGACGGTGACGGACACGGCGTAGGCGGGGGCGAGCATCAGCGCGCCGAGCACGAAGGTGGTGATCAGGAAGGCCAGTCCGCCGAGCTCGGCGGGCTTGCGCTTGAGGAGCGCGCTGTACGTGGCGAACGACAGGGCGGCGGCGAACATCCACAGGTCGCCGGCCCCGAAGTCGAAGCCGAGCGAGCCGTCCCCGACGAGCAGCAGGACCCCGAACGCGGCGAGGAGCAGTCCGAAGGTGCGCCGGGCGCCGAGCCGTTCGCCGCCGAGCCGGGCGTAGAGCGCCATGATCACAGGCGACGCGGCCATGATCATGCCCATGTTGGAGGCGGAGGTGGTCAGTCCGGCCTGGTGCACGAGCGTGTTGTACAGGGCGACACCGAACAGCGAGGCGAGGGCGACGAAGCCGAAGTGCTTGCGGATCAGCGCCCGCTGCTGCCAGGCCTGGCGGGCCGCGAAGGGGGCGACGGCGAGGGTGGCGATGATCCAGCGCCAGAACACGGCCTGGACGGGCGGGACGGTGTCGGCCATTCCCCGGGTGGCGACGAAGCTGCCGGACCAGACGACCGTGGCCACCAGGGCGAGCAGGACGCCGAGTCCGGCGGACCCCTTCGCGGCCTGGCTGCCGGGCTGGTGCTGCGTAACGGTACGGACCCTGTCCATGACGGCCACGGTGTGTTCTCCCCCTCGGGTGTCGGTCTGAAGTGGGTCTACCGTCGCACTTCGTCACCCGTCAGGTCCATCGAAACATTTCGATCATTCTCTTCAGTAGAACTGAACGGTTCTGCGGGGGCGGGGGTCCGGGCGGCGAACAGCTGGCCGGCGACGGTGGCCCCGAAGGCGATCGCCATGCCCATCAGCTGTACGGGCGACAGGGCCTGCCCGAGGGCCGCCCAACCGATGACGGCGGCGGTGAGCGGGGAGAGCGGGCCGAGCAGGGTGACCGAGGTGGCGGTGAGGCTGCCGATGCCGCGGAACCAGAGCCAGTACGCGATGCCGGTGTTGATCAGCATCATGTAGCCGTAGCCGAGGAAGGCCTTGCCGTCGAGCGCGGGCGGCGCTCCCTCGATCAGGGCCGCGACGGGGATGATGACCAGCCCGCCCGCGGTGAGCTGCCAGCCGGTGACGGCCAGCGGGCCGACCGCCTCGGGACGCCCCCAGCGCTTGGTCATGACCGTGCCGGCGGCCATGGAGGCGGAGGAGACGACACCGGCGACGATCCCGACGAGGTCCAGCCGGGCCGCGGAGGTCAGGACGACCATGCTCACGCCGAACGCCCCCACGACGGCGGCGAGTACGGTCCGCAGCCGGGCCCGCTCCCCCAGGACGAGGGCGGCGAGTCCGACGACGAACAGCGGGCCCGCGGAGCCGAGGACGGCCGCCACGCCGCCGGGCAGCCGGTACGCGGACAGGAACAGCAGGGGGAAGAAGGCGCCGATGTTGAGCGTGCCGAGGACGGCGGACTTCCACCACCAGGCGCCGGTCGGGAGTCTGCGGGCCAGGGCCGTGAGCAGCAGTCCGGCGGGCAGGGCCCGCATCACCCCGGTGAACAGGGGCCGGTCGGGCGGGAGCAGTTCGGTGGCCACGGCGTAGGTCGAGCCCCAGGAGATCGGGGCGAGGGCGGTCAGGGCGACGGTGGCGAAGCGCTTCATGGCGGGTGACTCCTCGGGCGGGTGAGGAACGCGGGACGGAAGGGGAGGGCGGGAACCAGGGCCGGTCCGGCCGGGCGGCTCAGACCGCCGGGGCCGACACCGGGGCCGGGACCGACACCGGGTCCGACACCGGGGCCGGGGTCCGCGGCGCCGAGGCGGCCGTCACGACCGACGGCTGCGGGTACACGGCCTCGACGGGCAGCCGGCGCTCCAGCCGGACCAGCGCCAGGGCGGCGCCGGCCGCGGCGACGGCGAGGACGGCCCAGGGCAGGCGGCCGTCGACGGCGAGCAGGGCGGTGAAGAGGGAGGGGGCCAGGGCGGTGGCCAGCGAGTAGGACACCTGGTAGGTGGCCAGGTAGCGGCCGCGCACGGCTTCCGGGGCGGCGGAGACCGACAGGGCCCCGCCGGACGGGCTGTGCACCAGCTCGCCGAGGGTGTAGACGACGACGATGACCAGCAGGGCGATCAGGGTGGCGGTCTGCCCGGGGCGCAGGGTGCCGAGCACGATCTGGCCGACGAAGGCGGCGGCGAAGAGCAGTGCGCCGAGCGCGGCCGAGCGGGTGCGGCGGGCTCCGGAGCGGCGGACCCGGCCCGCGACGAGCACTCCGATCCCGGCGCACAGGGCGGTGTTGAGGGTGAAGGCGGCTCCGGTGAGGGAGTCGGGCCCGTGCAGCCAGGTGGCGATGTAGAGCGGGAAGAGTACGGACAGGGCCGCGTAGCCCAGTGCGGTCAGGAAGTTGGCGGCGGTCAGGGCGAGGAAGGGGCGGTCGCGCAGGACCATCCGGTAGCCGGCGGCCGGCCGCTTGGCGGAGGCCGTCAGGGCGTCGCGCACCGGGCGGACCCGGCGGACGAGCAGTCCGGCGAGCGCGAAGGCCAGCGCGTTGCCCCAGACGGTGTACGTGAAGGCGGCGGTCCCCCACAGCGCCAGCACTCCGGAGACGATCAGGGCTCCGGCGCCCATCCCGGCGTTCTGCAGGGCGCGCAGGGAGGCCTGGAGCCGGTCCCGGTCGGCGCCGCGCGCCACCTCGCCGATCAGGGACTGCTGGACGACGGGGAAGGACCGGTCGGCCAGGGCGGTGACGAGGGCGACGGCGGCGAAGGCGGGCAGTGAGCCGGCGAAGGGGTAGAGCGCGAAGCCGAGCGCCCGGACCGCGTAGAGGGCGAGGACGATCCGCTTGGCGCCGAACCGGTCGACGGCGGAGCCGGCCAGCGGCAGGAACGCCAGTCCGGCGAGGCCGGTGACGGTCAGGACCAGGCCGACGAGGGCGAAGGAGAGGCCGGTGACGTGGTGGAAGAAGACGAGCGAGAACGGGACGTACATGCCGGTCCCGACCGCGCTGACCCCGGCACCGACGAGCAGGGACCGTTCCCCCGCCACCCTTGATTCCTTGGCCGTGGCCATCGTTCCCCCCAAGTAGATTGATAGAAAGTAGCTTACCCCTAAGCTACTTTCCGTCAAGCAACTTTCTTGCGATCTACTGGAGGAACACTCGATACTGCGCTCATGACCGAGGCCAACAAGGACGCCGTCGACGCGATCATCGACCAGTGGCACGCAGTGCGACCGGATCTGGAAACCGCCCCCATGGCGGTCTTCGGCCGCATCTACCGGATCGCCCGGAGCATGGGGGACGCGATGGATCGGGCCTACGCCCGCTACGGGATCTCGCGCGGCGAGTTCGACGTCGTCGCCACATTGCGGCGCTCCGGCGCCCCGTACACGCTCTCACCGCGCCAGCTGTCGGCCACGCTCATGCTCACGACGGGCGGCATGACCGGGCGCCTGGACAAGCTGGAGAAGGCCGGGTTGCTCTCCCGCAGGCCCGATCCGCACGACCGCCGCGGGCTACAGGTGACGATCACCGACCGGGGGCTCGCACTCATCGACGAGGCCGTCGCCGCCGGGCTGGAGGTGCAGCGCGCCGCGCTCACCGGGCTCGACGACGAGGAGGTCGCCGCTCTGACCGGCCTGCTGCGCAAGCTGCTGGCTGGGGTCTAGGACGGACCCCGGGGCGCTCCGCGGGCCCCTGACGGGCGACGGAAACGCACAACGGAGCGCCGGAGGTCCGCACCGGAGCCGGAAGGCATCGGCGTGCGGACCCCCGGCGCCCCGGAAGTCTGTTGTGTGCTGCCCCGCGGGGTCAGCCCGTTCAGCCGGTGGGCTGCTGCTTGCGCGTCTTGTCGGTGACGATCACGAGGCCCGCGATGATCAGGAACAGCGCGATCGGCGTGAAAACGTACAGGCCGAGGGTCTGGGCGATGCTCAGGCCCGGGCCCGGGTCGTCGCCGTCGTCGCGGGTCACCGCGAGGGCCGGAGACGTCATCAGCAGCATCATCAGCGTCGATCCGGCCGTGACGGCGCCGGCGCGCAGAGCGTTCTTCTTGTCCACGGTGCAAACGTAGCGAACACCTAAACGCGGCGCGCGCCCGGGGGTGCCGTACGGGCACTCACCCCCTCCCGCACCGCTCCCAGCAGGGCGTTCGCCCGGGGGGAGGCGGCTAGCGCCTCCAGGGTCAGCGGCCGCCCCGCCGGGTCGGCCACCGGCAGCCGCCAATTGGGGTACTGGTCCCAGGTCCCCGGCAGGTTCTGCGGACGCCGGTCCCCCACCGCGTCGGGCAGCCATACGCCGACCAGGCTGGCGGGGGTGCGCAGCAGGAAGCCGTACAGGGCCCGTACGGCGGCCTCCTCGCCCTTGGTGTCCAGACCGAGCCGCTCCAGTACGTCCAGCCACTGCGCGGTGTCCGCGGCGTCCTCGGTCTGCTCCTGCTCCACGGGGCGGGTCAGAAGGCCGAGCCGGTCGCGCAGTTCCACGTGGGCGCCGGCCAGTTTGGCGGCGGTGGGCGGCAGGTCGTGGGTGGTGGCGGTGGCCAGGCAGCCGGCCCGCCACGCCTCGGGTGCGAGCGGCTGTCCGTCGCCCGCCCAGTCCCGTTCGAACCACAGCACGGAGGTGCCGAGCACCCCTCGCCGGGCCAGCGCCCGACGGACCCGCGGCTCCACCGTCCCGAGGTCCTCGCCGATCACGAGGGCCCCGGCCCGGTGGGCCTCCAGCACCAGGACCGCGAGCATCGCCTCGCCGTCGTACGAGACGTACGTGCCCTCGGCGGGCGGCGCCCCCTCCGGGATCCACCAGAGCCGGAACAGGCCCATGACGTGGTCGATCCGCAGGGCCCCGGCGTAGCGGAACACCCCGCGCAACAGGTCCCGGAACGGCGCGTATCCGTCGTCGGCGAGCCGGTCGGGCCGCCACGGCGGCAGGCTCCAGTCCTGGCCGCGCGCGTTGAACGCGTCGGGCGGGGCGCCGACGCTGACGGCCGTCGCATAGAGGGACGGGCTGGAGGTGTCGGAGCCCTTCGGGTGCACCCCGACGGCCAGGTCGTGCACGATGCCGACCGCCATCCCGGCCTCGCGGGCGGCCAGCTGGGCCGCACTGAGCTGGGTGTCCGTCAGCCAGACCAGCCAGCGGTGGAAGTCGGCCCCGGCTCTCGGGTCGTCGCCGGCGTGCTCGGCGCACCACGTGGCGTGCCGGTCCAGCTCCGTTCCCTGTTCGGCGCGGAACACCTGGTAGGCGGCCTCCCGTTCCTGCGTGCGGGGGACCGCGTACAGCAGCTCCAGGGCGGCGCGCTTGAGGGCCCAGACGGCGTCCCGGTCGATCAGTGCGCCCTTCTCCAGGACCTCGCGGCGCAGTTCCCCGCCCCGGGCGGCGAGTTCGGCGAGGGCGTCGGAGTCCGGGCAGTCGGCGTACTCGGGGACGTCCTCGATCCGCAGGTGCACCGGGTCGGGGAAGCGGCGCGAGGAGGGCCGGTACGGGGAGGGGTCGGTCGGGGTCCCCGGCACGGCCGCGTGCAGCGGGTTGACCTGGATGAAGCCGACGCCGTGGGTGCGGCCGGCCCAGCTGGCGAGCGCGGCCAGGTCACCGAGGTCTCCCATGCCCCAGGACTGTTCGGAGAGCAGGGAGTACAGCTGGACGAGCAGTCCGTGGGCCCGCTCGGGCGCGGCGGGGGCCCGCTCCGGGGCGATGATCAAGGTGGCGGCCCCGGTGCGACCGTCGGGGGCCTCGGCGATGAGCCGGTGCACACCGAGCGGCGGCACCCGGCCCGGTTCCGGTTCCGGGGCCGGAACCGGGCCGGGGTCCGGGTCCTGGGCCGGGTCCCGGGCGGGCTCCCCGCCGGAGTCCTCGCCCGGCAGCCAGCCTCCGGCCTCGTCGCCCTCCAGCCGGATCCGCGTCCCTGCCGGCAGCGCGGTGAGCTCGGAGGGCGGCAGCGACCCGGCCCACCACACCAGCACGGGCGGCAACAGCCGCTGCGCCGCCTCGCGGTCGGCGTCGGCCAGGTGCCCCCGCACGGCCTGCGGGGTGTCGCAGTCCACGCCCAGCTCCCGCAGCACGGCGGCCACGGTGGCCTCCGGGACCCGGACCGTGACGTCCTCGGCGGGCTGGTAGGTGGTGGCGACGCCGTGCAGGGCCGCGAGCCGGGCGAGGTCGTCCATGTGAATACCCGTGTCCTTGTGTCTAGTCGCCTGCGGCGGCGGCCGCGGCGGGCGTGGTCGGTTCGCTCGTCAGCGGGGCCTCGTCGGTGAGCGGGGGCTCGCTGGTCAGCGGCGCGTGTGCGGAACCGGCGAGCGGGGGCTCGCTGGTCAGGGGCCCTTCGGCGGGCCCGGCCTGCGCGGGCAGGTGGGCGAGCGGCGGGGCGGCGGGGGCGGTTCGGGTGCCGGGTGCGGTGTTCACGGCGGTTGCTCCTTCTTCCGTAAGGGGTGCTGAGGGTGGGTCAGGGCCATGGAACACCGCCGGGAACAACGCAGCCATACCCCGTGGGCAGCGGTGCATTCCTGGCGTATCCAGGTCAGAACACCCGCCCACATTGACACTCCGGGCGCACGGGTGGTGGGCTCGGGGTCATTCGTACGACCGGGGAACGACTCGGGGCGAGGAGGCTTCGTGCAGCTCAGGGCCAGGAAGCGGACGACGGCTGCGGCGGTGGCGGTCATCGGGACGCTGCTGGGGGGCGGGGTGTTCGTCATGTCGCCCGCCATGTTCGAGCTGCCGGGCTCGCCGGCCGTCCCCGGACCGGACCACGGCCCCGGACCTGCGGCCGGAGCCGGCGGTGCGCGCGCCGGCGGACCGGCGTCCGCCACCGCGGCGGGGGCTGCGGGCGGGCCCGTCCTCGACCCGGGCGCCGACGTGCCGCGAGCAGCCTCCGAGGGCCCGGCCGTCTGGCCGCGCCCGCAGTCGATGACCGCCGATGCGGCGCGCGAGGTCCCGCTGGGCCCCGAGGCCGTCCTGGTGGCGGCGCCGGACGCCGATCCGTACGCGGTCGGGCTGGTCCGCACCGCGCTGCGCGAGGCGGGCGTACGGGCCCTGCACGAACCGGCGCCGGGAGAGCCGCTGCCCGAGCGGGGCACCGTCGTACGGCTCCAGGGACCCCAGGCGCAGGAGGCCCTGCGGGCGCTGGGTGCGTTCGGCACCGGAGCCGGAGCCACGGCCGCGGAACTGCCGAGCGGCGGCTACCGGCTCGCCGTGGGCAAGGCCGCGGGCCGGGACACGGTCGCGCTGGCCGGTGTGGGCGAGGACGGCCTGTTCCACGCGGCGCAGACGCTGCGCCAGGTGCTGGCCGCAGGCGGCCCCGGCGCCGGGAAGGTGCCCGGGGTCGTGGTGCGGGACTGGCCGACCGCACCCGTACGCGGAACCACCGAGGGGTTCTACGGGCAGCCGTGGACGCAGGACCAGCGGCTCGCGCAACTCGACTTCATGGGCAGGACCAAGCAGAACCGGCTGCTGCTCGCGCCCGGCGACGACCCGTACCGGACCTCCGACTGGCGCGAGGACTATCCGGCGGCGCAGCAGGCGCAGTTCCGGGAGCTGGCCGAGCGGGCCCGCGCCAACCGGGTGGTGCTGGCCTGGGCGGTGAACCCCGGGCAGTCGATGTGCCTGGCCTCGGCGGCCGACCGGGCGGCGCTGGCGCGCAAGATGGACGCGATGTGGGACCTGGGCTTCCGGGCGTTCCAGGTGCAGTTCCAGGACGTCAGTTACACCGAATGGGGCTGTCGGGCCGACCGGGTGCGGTACGGGACGGGTCCGGCGGCCGCCGCGAAGGCGCACGCCGAGGTCGCCGGCGAACTGGCGGCGCACCTCGCCGCCCGGCACCCGGGCGCGGCGCCGCTGTCGCTGATGCCGACGGAGTACCACCAGAAGGGCGCGACCACGTACCGGACCGCCCTGGCGAGCCGGCTCGACGGGCGGGTGGAGGTCGCCTGGACGGGCGTGGGCGTGGTGCCGCGGACCATCACCGGCAACGAACTGGCGGGGGCGCGCAGCGCCTTCGGCCAGCACCCGCTCGTGACCATGGACAACTACCCGGTCAACGACTGGGATCCGGGCCGGGTCTTCCTGGGCCCGTACACGGGCCGGGAGGCCGCGGTGGCGGGCGGCTCGGCGGCCCTGCTGGCCAATGCGATGCCGCAGGCCGCCCTGTCGCGGATCCCGCTGTTCACGGCGGCGGACTTCGCGTGGAACCCGAACGGCTACCGGCCGGGCGAGTCCTGGGCGGCCGCGGTCTCCGACCTGGCGGGCCCGGACCAGGCGGCCCGCCGCTCGCTGGCCGGGCTGGCCGGGAACACGGCCTCCTCGGGGCTCGGCCAGCAGGAGTCGGCGTACCTGCGCCCGCTGGTGGACGAGTTCTGGCGCACCCGCGGCTCGGGCGACCAGGCGGCCGGGGACAGGCTGCGGGCGGCGTTCACGGCCCTGCGGGAGGCGCCCGCGCGACTGCCGGGGCTGTCGGCCGAGGCCGGGCCGTGGCTGGCGCGGCTGTCGGCGTACGGAACGGCGGGCGAGCTGGCGGTGGACCTCCTGCGGGCCCAGTCCCGCGGGGACGGGGCGGCAGCGTGGAAGGCCTCGCAGGATCTGGCGACGGCCCGCAAGGCGCTCGCGGACCCGGGCGCAGCCCGGGTCGACAAGGCCGTACTGGACCCCTTCCTGGCACAGGCGGTGGCGGAGGCGGACGCGTGGACGGGAGCGGCCCGCCAGACGGGCACGGTGTCACGGGAGCCGGACTCGTTCACGGTCCATCTCAACGCGGTGCGGCCGGTGTCGGTGGTGACCGTGATGACGGACCCGCTCCCGGCGGGAAGCCGGGGCGCGGCGGTGGAGGCGCACGTTCCGGGCGAGGGCTGGCGCAAGGTCGCGGACGCCTCGGCGTCGGGCTGGACCCAGGCGGACGTCGGCGGCGTGGGCGCGGACGCGGTGCGGCTGTCGTGGGCGGGACTGCCGGCTCCGGCGGTGCACCAGGTGGTGCCGTGGCTGGCGGACGGGCCGGAGGTCGGGTTCGAGCTGGCGCAGGCCGTGGACGTGGAGATCGGCGGGGCCGCGCAGGTGGTGCCGGCGCAGCTGTCGGCGCTTCGCCCGGGCGGCGTCAAGGGCCCGCTGGCGGCTACGGCCCCGCCGGGGGTCGAGGTGAAGCTTCCGGCGGAAGCGACGGCTCCGCGGGGCACTCGGGTCACGGTGCCGGTGTCGGTGACGGTCCCGGCGGGCACCCCGGCGGGCAGCTACCCGGTGTCGGTCACCTTCGCGGGGCAGACCCGGACGCTGACCGTCCGGGCGGTCCCGCGCACGGGCGGCCCGGACCTGTTCCGCTCGGCGCGGGCCTCGTCGTCGGGGAACGAGACCCCGGCGTTCCCGGCCTCGGCGGCGGTGGACGGCTCCGCGACGACGCGCTGGTCGTCCCCGCCGGTGGACGGCGCGTGGTGGCAGGCGGAGCTCCCGGCCGCGGCCCGGGTCGGCAAGCTGGTGCTGCACTGGCAGGAGGCGTACCCGTCGGCGTACCGGGTGGAGACCTCTGCGGACGGCACGACCTGGCGGCCGGCGGGTGCGGTCGCGGCGTCGCGCGGAGGCCTGGAGACGGTCCGCCTGGACGCCTCGGCGCCGGCCCGCTTCGTGCGCATCACCTGCGAGAAGCGCGCCACCCGGTTCGGCTGCAGCCTCTTCTCGGCGGAGGCCTACGCCGCCGTCCCGTAGCCGCCGTCCGGTGACCGGCGTCGGTGGCCGCCGTCCGGCACTGTGGTGGCCGGCACTGCGGTGGCCGGCACTGCGGTGGCCGGCACTGCGGTGGCCGGCACTGCGGTGGCCGGCGCCGGATCCGCAGACCTCGGGCCCTCGGGCCCGCGGACCCTGGGCCCGGGTGTCCGGGGCCGAGGTCAGCGGGCGCGAGGTCCGTCGGTCCGGCCGGTCAGGAGGCCGCCGCGCCGATGCGGTCCAGGGCGTCCTCCGCGCCGTAGGCCTGGAGGTACGGCATCCAGCGCGGGTCCCGGTGCCCCGTCCCGATGATCCGCCAGGCCAGACCGGACGGCGGAGCCGGCTGGTGGCGCAGTCGCCAGCCCAGCTCCAGCAGGTGCCGGTCCGCTTTGACGTGGTTGCACCGCCGGCATGCGGCGACCACGTTGTCCCACACGTGCTGCCCGCCGCGGCTGCGCGGGATCACGTGGTCGACGCTCGTCGCGACCCCGCCGCAGTACATGCAGCGGCCGCCGTCCCGGGCGAAGAGTGCGCGGCGGGTGAGCGGAACGGGCCCCCGGTAGGGGACCCGCACGAAGCGCTTGAGCCGGACCACGCTGGGCGCGGGGACGACTCTCGTCGCGCTGTGCAGAAAGGCGCCGGATTCTTCCAGGGAGACGGCTTTGTTCTCCAGGACGAGGACGAGCGCGCGGCGGAGCGGTACGACGCCGAGCGGCTCGTACGACGCATTGAGGACCAGGACGTGCGGCACGGACTGCCTCCTTGTACGCCGGCGGCGCGTGGCTCGCGCCGGGACGATCTGCTCTCCAGTCTCTCCTTAGGGCTGGTCGAAGCGCCACCACGCGCCCGTAACGGGTCCGAGGTGTTTTCAACCACACCGGGTTCATCCCCGGGTGAGCCTGGTCTCTCCCTCGAACACGGCAACAGGGTCACTGGAATGCCCCGTTAGTGTGGAAGGCCTGCCCCGCACACCCCTTTCAGAGGGCAGACCGCTACACCTGGAGGTTCCCGTCGTGCCCTGGCCTGCCGCCCTGCTGCCCCTGGCAGCCGACACCCCGGACCCGGCCGCTTCGGTGAAGGAGGCCCACGAGAGCGTCACGAACGCCGCCAGTTTCATCGAGGAGAACTGGGCCGGATGGCTGTACCTGGGCCTGAAGATCCTGCTGATCCTGGTGATCGCGGCCGCGTTCCGCTCGCTGGTCCGCAAGTCGCTGACCAAGCTGATAACCAGGATGAACCGGGGCGCCGAGGCCGTCGAGGGCATGGCGCTCGGCGGGCTGCTCGTCAACGCCGAGCGGCGGAGGCAGCGCTCCGAGGCCATCGGTTCGGTCCTGCGTTCGGTGGCTTCGTTCCTGATCCTCGGCACGGCCGGGCTGATGGTGCTCGGCGCCCTGGGCATCAACCTGGGCCCGCTGCTCGCGAGCGCCGGTGTGGCCGGCGTGGCGATCGGTTTCGGTGCGCGCAACCTGGTGACGGACTTCCTGTCCGGCGTGTTCATGATCCTTGAGGACCAGTACGGCGTCGGCGACAAGATCGACGCGGGGGTGGCCTCCGGCGAGGTCGTCGAGGTCGGCCTGCGCGTCACCAAGCTCCGCGGGGACAACGGTGAGATCTGGTACGTCCGCAACGGCGAGATCAAGCGGATCGGCAACCTGAGCCAGGGCTGGGCGACCGCGGGCGTGGCCGTCCAGATCAAGCCGTCGGAGAGCCTGACCCGGGTCCGCGAGGTGGTCAAGCACGTCGCGGAGAACATGGCGAAGGAGTCCCCGTGGGACGAGCGCCTGTGGGGCCCGGTGGAGGTGCTGGGCCTGGACGAGGTGCTGCTGGCCTCGATGACGGTGAAGGTGTCGGCGAGGACGATGCCCGGCCAGCAGTTCGCCGTGGAGCGCGAGCTGCGCTGGCGGATCAAGGAGGCCTTCGACGAGGCCGGCATCCGGATCATCGGCGGCCAGCCGGCCGTCGACGGCGACGAGGACGAAGCCGCGGCCGACCCGACGGCCGCCGTGGCCGCGCCGTCGGCGCTCGCCAACCCGGCATCCCCGCAGTCCCTGGCCACCACCCCGATCCCGTCGCCGGCCAGCGGCAGCCCCCGGATCACCAAGTAGCGCTCCCTCTCCCAACGCGTCGCGCCGCTGCCCCCGCAGGTTCATTTCTGCGGGGGCAGCGGCATTGACACGGCTCGAACACCGATAGGAAACTTACCTAACAGTTCTTGCCCACGGCGTGCGCCGATGACCCGATGACCCGATGACGGAGAGAACGCTCATGACCGGCACCACCCCCGGAACGCCCAGCCTTCTCCGCGTCATGAACGACCGCGCGGCGCTGGACCTGCTGCTGGAGCACGGGCCCCTGTCCCGCACCCGGATCGGCCGGCTCACCGGGCTCTCCAAGCCCACCGCCTCCCAGCTGCTGGCCCGCCTCGAAGCCGCCGGACTCGTCGTGGCCTCCGGCACCTCCGGCGGCCGCCCCGGCCCCAGCGCCCAGCTGTACGGGGTCAACCCGCGCGCCGCCCACGTCGCCGGACTGGACGTCACCCCGAACGGTATCGTCGCGGCCGTCGCCGACCTCACCGGCGAGGTCACCGGCAGCCACGAGCTCCCGTACGCCGAGGGCACCGCGGCCGTCGACCGGGTCACCCGGGCGCTCGGCGAGGCCGTCAAGGACGCCGGCCTCCAGCGTTCCGACATCCACCGGGTCGTCATTGCCACCCCGGGCTCCTTCGACCCGGGCACCGGGGCCCTGCGCTACGCCGACCACCTCCCCGGCTGGCACTCCCCCACCCTCCTGGAGGAGCTGGCGGCGGCCCTGCCGATGCCGGTCGAGTACGAGAACGACGTGAACCTGGCCGCGGTCGCCGAGCAGCGCCTCGGCGCGGCCCGCGGCCACGGCGACTTCGTCCTGTTGTGGAACGAGGAGGGCCTCGGCGCCGCCCTGGTGCTCGGCGGCCGGCTGCACCGCGGCTGGACCGGCGGCGCGGGCGAGGTCGGGTTCCTGCCCGTGCCGGGCCATCCCCTGGTCCGGCAGGTCACCCGGGTCAACTCCGGTGGCTACCAAGGGCTGGCCGGTGCACAGGTGGTGCCCGGGATGGCGGCCGCCCTGGGCATCGCGCCGCCGCCCGGCGCCGCAGCCGGGCCGGGGCACGAGGCCGGGCACGAAGCGGGGCCGGGGCACGAAGCGGGATCGGGGCACGGCGCCGGGCGCGAAGCCGGGTCGGGGGCCGCGCTGGTCGCCGCGGCGGTCGCGCTGCTCGCGCAGGCCGCCGAGCACCCCGAGGGGGCCAACCTGCGGCTCCTCCAGCAGTACGCCACCGCGCTCGCCACCGGTCTGGCCTCGCTGGTCGCCGTACTGGACCCGGAGATCGTGGTCCTGTCCGGCGCGGTGACCGCCGCCGGCGGGGACGTGCTGCGTGAGCTCGTCGAGGCCGAGCTCGCCGATCTCGCCCCCTCCCGGCCGCGCCTGGTGTCCGGCACCGTGCGCGAGCGGCCCGTACTGCGCGGCGCGCTGGAGAGCGCCCTCGCCACCACCCGCGACGAAGTCTTCGACACCTCCCGCCGCTGACGGGCCCCGGCCCCCTCCGCCCGTACGACCAGCACCTGCACCTGCACCTGCACCTGCACCTGCACCTGCACCTGCACCACCCGACGCGACGCCGCACCCCCTGGCACACCCCCCGGAAGTTCCTCCCGCAGAGAGCGAGCACCGCCATGTCCAGAAACCGCCGTCTGACCGCCGCGGCCGCCGTCGCCGCGATATCCGTCCTCGCCACCGCGTGTACGGGCCAGAGCGGCAGCGCGGCCGCCGACGATCCGGCCAAGGACGTCACGCTCAACTTCTGGCACGGCTGGTCCGCGCCGAGCGAGGTCAAGGCGATCGAGGAGAACATCGCCCGGTTCGAGAAGGCCCACCCGAACATCAAGGTCAAGGTCACGGGCAACATGACCGACGACAAGATCAACCAGGCGTTGCGCGCGGGCGGGGACAAGGCTCCCGACGTGGTCTCCTCCTTCACCACCGACAGCGTCGGCAAGTTCTGCAACTCCGGCGCCTTCGCCGACCTGAACCCGTTCCTGCGCAAGTCCGGGGTCGACAAGGCGAAGGTCTTCCCCAAGACCCTGCTGGAGTACACCCAGTTCAACGGCAACCAGTGCACGCTGCCGCTGCTCAACGACGCGTACGGCCTCGTCTACAACAAGGACGCGTTCAAGGCCGCCGGCATCACCGAACCGCCGAAGACCTGGAGCCAGTTCACCGAGGCCGCGCAGAAACTGACCAAGACCGACGGGGACTCGTACGACCAGCTCGGCGTCATGCCGACCTTCCACGGCTACGAGAATGCCCCCGTGCGCCTGACCGCACAGTGGAGCCCGACGTACTTCGGCGCCGACGGCAAGTCCAACCTGGCCAAGGATCCGGCCTTCGCGAGCATGCTGACCGCGCAGAAGGACCTGGTGGCCAAGCTCGGCGGCTACGAGAAGCTGGAGAAGTTCCGCAGCACCTTCGGCGACGAGTGGAGCGCCGAACACCCCTTCCACAAGGGGAAGGTGGCGATGCAGGTCGACGGCGAGTGGCGGGCCGCGATGGCCAAGGAGGCCGGGGTCACGTTCGAGATCGGGACGGCGCCGCTGCCGGTCCCGGACGACCAGGTCGCCGACTACGGCAAGGGATACCTCTCCGGCACGATCATGGGCATCGCCGCGGGCAGCAGGAAGCAGAACGCCTCCTGGGAGCTGGTGAAGTACATGACCACCGACACCGAGGCGGTCGTGGCCTTCGCCAACGCCATCCACAACGTGCCCTCGACGCTGGCCGCCCTGGAATCCCCGAACCTCCAGGTCACCCCGGAGTTCAAGACCTTCCTCGACATCGCCCGGCACCCGAAGTCGAACACCACCCCGGCCCAGGCCGACGGCGGCACCTACCAGCTGACCTTCCAGGACCTCGCGTACGCGGTCGAGAAGGGCGACGTCGCCGACGTCCCGGCCGGCCTCGCGAAGGCAGGCCAGCAGATCGACACGGACATCGCGAAGGCGAAGTAGCCCCGATGACCGCCACTGCGCCCGGCCCCGCCGCGCCCGCGCTGCGTGCGAAGCGCCGGCGGTCCGCCCTGCGGACCGCGGCCTTCATGTCGCCCTGGCTGATCGGGTTCGCCGTCTTCTTCGCCTACCCGCTCGTCTCCACGGCGTACTTCTCCTTCACGAAGTACGACGGCTTCCGCCCGCCCGTCTTCAACGGCCTGGACAACTGGGCGTACGTCTTCACCGACTATCCCCTGTTCTGGCCGGCCATGCGCAACACCCTGTGGCTGGTCGTGGTGATGGTGGGCTGCCGGGTCGTCTTCGGGCTCGGCACCGGCCTGCTCATCACCCGGATCAAGACCGGGGCGGGCATCTTCCGGACCCTGTTCTACCTGCCGTACCTGGCCCCGCCGGTGGCCGCGACGCTGGCCTTCGTCTTCCTGCTCAACCCCGGCACCGGCCCGGTCAACACCCTGCTGGACGCGGTCGGCCTGCCCGCCCCCGGCTGGTTCACCGACGCCGACTGGTCCAAGCCCGCGCTCACCGTCCTCGCGGTGTGGGGGGTCGGCGACCTGATGGTGATCTTCATGGCAGCGCTGCTCGACGTCCCGAAGGAGCAGTACGAGGCCGCCGAGCTGGACGGGGCCGGCGCCTGGCAGCGGTTCCGGCACATCACGCTGCCGAACATCTCGCCGATCATCTTGTTCGCGGTGGTCACGGGGGTCATCCAGGCCATGCAGTACTACACGCAGCCCCTGGTGGCGGGAAAGGTCGCCGCGGGTGTCATCGGCGGCTCGGGCGAGCAGTTCGAGCCGGGCTACCCCGACAAGTCCACGCTGACCCTCCCCCAGGTCATCTACAACGTCGGCTTCCAGCGCTTCGACTACGGCGCCGCGTGCGTCGTCGCGCTGGTCCTGTTCGCCCTCTCCATGGCCTTCACCGCACTCCTGATGCGCCGCCGTGGCGGGCTGATCGGAACGGGTGACTGAGCATGCGCCGTAACCACAAGCCCGTCCTCCACTGGATCGGCGTTCACGCCCTCGGTGTCGCGGCCGCCCTGTTCTTCGTCCTCCCGTTCGTCTTCCTCTTCCTGACCTCCCTGATGAGCGACCAGCAGGCGCTGACCCGCGACCTGGTGCCCGACACCTGGGAATGGGGCAACTACGCCAAGGTGTGGCACACCCCCGGCTTCCTGACCTGGTGGCGCAACACGCTCCTGTACGCGGGACTGGGCACACTGCTGACCGTGATCTCCTCGGTGCCCGTCGCCTACGCCCTCGCCAAGTTCCGCTTCCGCGGGCGACGGCTGGCGCTGCTGCTGGTGATCGCCGCGATGATGCTGCCGCCGCAGGTGGTGGTCATCCCGATGTACCTCTTCTGGGCCACGCAGCTCGACCTGTCCGGCACCCTGTGGCCGCTGATCATCCCGATGGCCTTCGGCGACGCCTTCTCCATCTTCCTGCTCCGCCAGTTCCTGTTGACGATCCCCGACGAGTACCTCGACGCGGCCAGGGTCGACGGCTGCGGAGAGCTCCGCACCCTGCTGCGCGTCGTCCTGCCGATGGCCAAGCCGGGGATCGCCGCTGTGGCGCTGTTCCAGTTCTTCTACGCCTGGAACGACTACTTCGGCCCCCAGATCTACGCCTCGGACAACCCCGCCGCCTGGACCCTCAGTTATGGACTGGAGTCCTTCAAGGGGGCGCACCACACCAACTGGAACCTCACCATGGCCGCGACCGTGCTGGTCATGGCGCCGGTGATCGTCCTCTTCTTCTTCGCCCAGAAGGCGTTCGTCGAGGGCGTCACCCTGACCGGAGTGAAAGGCTAGTGCCCATGAAACTCGCAGTGGTGGGCGGCGGTTCCACCTACACCCCCGAGTTGATCGACGGCTTCGCGCGGCTGCGCGACACCCTGCCCGTCAGCGAGCTGGTGCTGATCGACCCCGCCACCGAGCGGCTGGAGCTGATCGGCGCACTGGCCCGGCGGATCTTCGCCAAGCAGGGGCATCCGGGGCGCATCACCACCACCGCCGATCTCGACGCGGGCGTCGACGGGGCCGACGCGGTCCTGGTCCAGCTGCGCATCGGCGGGCAGGCGGCCCGGCTGCAGGACGAGACCTGGCCCCTGGAGTGCGGCTGCGTCGGGCAGGAGACCACCGGTGCGGGCGGGCTCGCCAAGGCGCTGCGGACGGTACCGGTGGTGCTGGACATCGCCGAGCGCGTTCGGCGGGCCAACCCGGACGCCTGGATTATCGACTTCACCAACCCGGTCGGGATCGTCACCCGCGCCCTGCTGCGGGCCGGGCACAGGGCCGTCGGCCTGTGCAACGTCGCGATCGGCTTCCAGCGGAAGTTCGCGGCGCTGCTGGACCTGGCCCCGGCCGACATCCACCTCGACCACGTCGGGCTCAACCACCTCACCTGGGAGCTGGGGGTGCGCAAGGGCGGCCCCGACGGCGATGACCTGCTGCCCGGGCTGCTCGCCGAGCACGGCGCGGCCGTCGCCGAGGACCTGCGGATGCCGCGCGCGGTGCTGGACCGCCTGGGCGTCGTACCGTCGTACTACCTGCGGTACTTCTACGCGCACGACGCGGTGGTGCGCGAGCTGGGCACGAAGCCCTCGCGGGCCGCCGAGGTGAGCGCCATGGAGCGGGAGCTGCTCGGCCTGTACGCCGATCCCGCACTGGACGAGAAGCCGGAACTGCTGGCCAAGCGGGGCGGGGCCTTCTACTCGGAGGCGGCCGTGGACCTGGCGGCCGCCCTGCTGGGCGACGGAGGAAGCGCCGTGCAGGTCGTCAACACGCTCAACCGCGGCACCCTGCCGTTCCTCCCGGACGACGCGGTGATCGAGGTGCAGGCGCGGGTGGACCGGTCCGGAGCGGCGCCGCTGGCCGCACCGAGGCTGGACCCGCTGTACGCCGGACTGGTCGCGCAGGTCACGGCGTACGAGGACCTGGCGCTGGACGCGGCCGTACGGGGCGGTCGCGAGCGGGTCTTCAAGGCGCTGCTGGCGCACCCGCTGGTCGGCCAGTTCGACCTCGCCGAGGGGCTGACCGACCGGCTCCTCGCGCACAACAAGGAGCACCTGCCATGGGCGTGACCGGTGCCGCCCGGAGCGACCGGCCCTCCCGGCCCGCCGTCCTGGCCATCGACGCTGGCAACAGCAAGACGGACGCGGCGCTGATCGCCGCGGACGGCACGGTCCTCGGCACCGGGCGCGCGGGCGGCTTCCAGCCGCAGCGGACCGGCACCGGGGCGGCGCTCGACGTCCTGGGGAAGGCGGTCGCCGAGGCCGCCGAGGCGGCCTCGCTGCCCCGGCCGGCGCCCGGTGCGCCGTACGCCGACCAGGTATCGGCATGTTTGGCCAATGCGGATCTGCCGGTGGAGGAACGGCAGCTCGCGGAAGCGATCGGCGCGCGGGGATGGGGCGCGGCCACGGAGGTGTTCAACGACACCTTCGCGATCTTGCGGGCCGGGCTGACCGGGGCCGGGCCGCCGTGCGGGGTCGCGGTGGTGTGCGGGGCCGGCATCAACTGCGTGGGGATGCGGCCCGACGGGCGCACGGCCCGCTTCCCGGCGCTCGGCCAGCTCTCCGGGGACTGGGGCGGTGGGGGCGGCCTGGCCGCGGAGGCCCTGTGGTGGGCGGCGCGGGCGGAGGACGGCCGCGGCGGGACGACGGAGCTGGCGGCGGCGCTGCCGGGGCACTTCGGGCTCGACTCGATGGCCGAACTGATCGAGGCGCTGCACCTGGGGGCCCTGGCGCAGCGGCGGACCCACGAGTTGGTGCCGGTGCTGTTCTCGGTGGCCGCTGCGGGCGATCGGGTGGCCTCGGCGCTCGTGGAGCGGCAGGCGGACGAGGTGGTGGCGCTGGCGTCGGTGGCGCTGGCCCGGCTGGACCTGCTGGACGAGGAGGCTCCGGTGCTGCTCGGCGGGGGCGTGCTCACGGCCGGTCACGAGCAGTTGGACGGGCGGATCGCGGCGGGGCTGGCGCGGCGGGCTCCGCACGCCCGGGTGTCGGTGGTCGCGGCCCCGCCGGTGCTGGGGGCGGGGCTGCTGGGGCTGGACGCGCTCGGGGCACTGCCCGGGGCCCAGGGAAAACTCCGTGCCCATTTCGGGTGAACCCGCCCCGGAAGGCTCCGGGTCTGGAACCGTGGCGGCCGTGGGGACGTATTCACGGTGAAGGGGTGGGGTCGGCGCGCACAGGGGGGTGGATCGCCCGAGATCCGCGACCGGGTGATGTGGTCGACCGTCACTACGGCCATACTGCTGCGGAGCAGAGGACCGAGGGGGAGGTCAGGTGGCCATCACATCACGCGCGCCCGCGCCCGGGGGCGCTGTCGCCGTGCCGCCCGCGGGTCCGCCGGCGGGGCCTGCTCCCCGGCGCGGTACGGCCTGGGCCGAAGGTGTCGAGCGGCTGCGCGCGGCGGCGACGACCGAGCCCGGCCGGCTGCGGATCATCGGTGCGGTCCTGGCCGCGCTGGTGCTGCTGTTCGGCGCGGTGACCGTGTGGGAGATCTCCGTGCGGGTCGGCGCCGCGGACGACGTGGTGGGCCGCAGCCAGCCGCTGAGCGCGGACGCGGCGAGCATCTACCGCTCGCTCGCTGATGCCGACACGGCCTCCTCCAGCGGCTTCCTGGCCGGCGGCGACGAGCCGCGCGAGGTGCGCCAGCGGTACGAGAAGGACATCTCCAACGCTTCGAAGCTGCTGGTGAACGCGGCCGCCAACACCGGGGCGGACGAGGACTCGCGCAAGCAGATCGCGCTGCTGAGCGAGCAGCTGCCCCGCTACACGGGCCTGATCGAGCAGGCGCGGGCCACGAACAAGCAGGGCCTGCCCCTGGGCGGCGCCTACCTGCGGTACGCCAACGAGCAGATGAGCACCCAGCTGCTGCCCGCCGCGCAGCGCCTGTACGAGGCGGAGACGGACCGGCTCTACACGGACTACGACGACGCCCGATCGCTGCCGCTGGCCTCGCTCGGCACGGGCCTGCTCGCGCTCGCCGCGCTGGCGTGGGCGCAGCGCCGCAATTACCGCCGGACGAACCGGGTCTTCAACCACGGTCTGGTGGCGGCGACGGCCGCCTCGCTGGTGGTGCTGATGTGGCTGCTCGTGGGGCACACGGTCGCCCGGTCGGAGCTGGCCGAGGCCAGATCGGACGGGCAGGAGTCGCTGAAGGTGCTCAACGACGCGCGCATCGCCTCGCTCCAGGCGCGCGCCAGCGAGAACCTGACGCTGATCGCCCGGGGCGCCGTACTGGCCGCCGACAACAAGTCCGACAAGTACGACGTGGACTTCACGAGTGAGATGAAGGAGCTGGACGCGGGGCTGGCGACGGCGCAGCGGCTCGCCGACGACAGCAGCGGGCGGGAGCCGGTCGCCCGCGCCGTGGAGGGGGTCAAGCAGTGGAAGCAGCGGCACGCGGCGGCCCGGGAGACCGACTTGCGCGGCGACTACCAGGACGCTTTGCCCCAGGTCATCGGGGACAAGGACCACAAGGACAGCAGCGGGGCCTCGTTCGACACGGTGGACGCGTCCCTGGAGCAGGCAGTGGCCCATGAGCAGAAGGAGTTCACCGGGGCGGCTCGGGGCGGGCTCGGTGCGCTGGGCGGTTTGGTAACGGGTTCGGCGGCCCTGGCGGTCGTCGGCGCCGCGGCGGCACTGCTCGGCATCGGCCGCCGGCTTTCGGAGTACAGGTGACAGCGATGCGGATACGCGTGAAGTCCCACGCCGAGGGCCACGACGGCGGAACCGGCCGGCCCGACAGGCGGGCCGGAGCGTCCTGGGTGCGCCGTCCGGCGGCGCGGCTGCGCGGCTGGGGCGGGGTCAGCGCGATGGCCGCCGCCTGCGCGGTGACGGCCGCGGCCGTCCTGCTGCCGCTGGCCCATGCGGCCCCGGAGACCGGCCACCCGGCCCTGGTCCGCGAACCCGCCTCGATGGCGGCCGCCCCGGCGCCCTGGACGCTCACCGACACCTGCCAGGACCCGGAGGCCAGCCTGAGCCCGTCCGCCGTGGACGGGCCGACCATCGAGCGGATCCGCAAGGCGGGCAAGCTCGTCGCGGGCGTGGACCAGAACAGCTTCAAGTGGGGTTACCGCAACCCGGTCGACGGCCGCCTCGACGGGTTCGACATCGCCCTGGTCAAAGCCATCGCCAAGGACATCCTGGGCGACGAGAACGCGGTCATCTACCGGGCCATCCCCACCAGCCAGCGCGTGCCCGCGCTCCAGGACGGCCGCGTCGACGTCGTCGTGCGCACCATGACGATCAACTGCAAGCGCCTGGAGGACGTGGCGTTCTCGACGGCGTACTTCGAAGCAGGGCAGCAGGTCCTGGCACCCAAGGGCTCGCCGATCACCGGGTACGACGCCTCCCTGAAGGGCCGCCGGATCTGCACCGCCGCCGGCTCGACCGCGGAGGCGGCGCTCAAGGCCCAGCCGTACGGCTCGGTCCCGGTCAGCGTGCCCAACCAGCTCGACTGCCTGGTCCGGCTCCAGCTGGGCGAGGTGGACGGCATCATCACGGACAACGCGCTCGCGGCCGGCCAGGCCGCGCAGGACCCGTCGGTGCGCTTGGTCGGCTCCCCCTTCACCAAGGAGTTCTACGGGGTGGCCATGAAGAAGGACGCCTCCGACCTGGTGCGCCGGGTCAACAAGGTGCTGGAGAACTACCGCGCCGGTGGTGACAACAGCCCCTGGATGCAGGCCTACGTGACGCACCTCAAGCCCGTTCTGCCCGGGGTGGCCGGACCGCCCGCGCCGAAGTACCGGGACGGCTGAGGCCGGTGGTGGAAGTACCTCCCGCTCGTGGGGGAGAGTCGGAGCCCGATGTCAGGAATACGGAGGCGGGGTCTGTGGAGGCGCAGTCGGCAGTGATGGACCGGGACGACGTCGACCGCGCCCTGGCCCGGCTCGGCGCGGAGCACGAAGCCGTCGAGACCTCGCTGCTCGCCCTCCAGGACCATGCGGGGCGCCGGCTGCTGGAAGGGGCCGGGCTGACCGGCGTCACCAAGGAGCGCTGGGCGGCCGCCGATGCCGCCATCACCCGCCTGTGGACGTACTTCGACGCCTACAGCGGGGCGCTGGGCGCTGCCCGGGAGATCCGCGAGCGACGCCGCTGGCCCGGCCGCGAGGAGCTGATCGAGCTGACCGAGCGGCTGCGCGGGCCCGGCGTGCTGATCGCGGGTGCCGCGGCGGAGGGCGTGGCGCTGGCGGAGCGGCTCTCTCTGGCCGAGCTGGTGGCGCGGATGAACGAGCTGTACGCGAGCTCGCTGGACGTGGTGGTGGCCGCCGACTCGGTGTGGTCGGCGCTACCGGCCCGCATCGACCTGCTCGCCGCCGAACTGCACCGCACGCGTTCGCTGGCCCACTCCGTGGGGGTCCGCCCGGGTGAGCACCCCTCGGGCGACGACCTGGAGGCCATCACCGCCGAGCTGACCGGGCTGCGGGAGCAGGTGATCGCGGATCCCCTGGCGTTCTGGCAGCCGGTGTCCGGGAGTTCTGCGCCCGGCGGCGGCCGTCCGGACACCGCCCGCTACGACCGGGCCGCCGTCGCGCTGGAGGACGTACGCCGGGAGATCGAGGCGGTCCTGGCCGTGCGCCAGGATGCCGAGCAGCGGCTGATCGCCCTGCGGGACGTGCTCTCGCGGGCCGACCGGACCCTGGCGGAGGCGCGGACCGCGCGCGGCGAGGTGCTGGCGAAGATCGCGGCATCGGAGGTGCCTGTGGTGAGCGGTCCGCCGACGGCGCTCCAGGAGCAGCTGGCGGCGGCGGCCGAGTACCGGCGCCAGGCACAGTGGCACCGGCTCTCGCCGCTGCTGGACTCGTTGGAGGAACGGGCCGAGGAGGAACTGCGACGGGCCCGCGAATCGTTGACCGCGGTGACGGCGCCCTTGGCGGTACGGGCGGAACTGCGCGGGCGGCTGGACGCGTACAAGGCGAAGGTGGCCCGGCACGGCATGGCGGAGGATCCGCTCCTGATCGAGCGGTACGACGCGGCCCGGCGGATGCTGTGGAGCGCGCCCTGCGATCTGCGGGCCGCCGAGCAGGCCGTGCTGCGCTACCAACAGGCCGCGGCCGAGTCACTGGCACCGCCGCAGCCTCAGTACCGGCCCGAGGGGCCGGGGAAGGAGGACGCATGAGTCTGGTCGGAACAGCGTGCGTTCGCCCCGGCTGCCCGGGGTCGTACGAGGACATGGGCGACGGCGAGCTGTACTGCGACACCTGCGGTCTGGCTCCGGTCGGCTCCGTCGCCGCGGGCGCGGAGGAGCTGGTCTCACCGCCGACGGGAATGACGAGCGCGGCCCGGCACGGGGACTCGCACGGCTCCCGGGGCTCGGACCGATCGGGCCGGTCGGGGTCGACCTCGGCATCGGCTCGGTCCTCGCGGTCCTCGCGTTCGTCCTCCTCGCGGCGCTCGGTGTCGGGCCGGCTCTCGCGCTCCTTGTCGGGGGCCGCGTCCACCCGTTCGGTGTCGGTGCGCAGTTCGGGTTCGGCGGCGGGGCCCTCGGGGCGCAGCCGGCTGGGCGCCGGGCTGGTCAACGTCCCGGAGGTGCCGCGGCCGGATCCATCGGCGGCGGTGCTGGAGAACCCGGAGGTGCCGGAGCGCAAGAGGTTCTGCTCCCGCTCGGACTGCGGGGCTCCGGTGGGCCGGTCCCGTGGTGACCGGCCGGGCCGGACCGAGGGCTTCTGCACCAAGTGCGGGCACCCGTACTCCTTCGTGCCCAAGCTGCGCGCGGGGGAGGTCGTCCACGGCCAGTACGAGGTGGCGGGCTGCCTGGCCCACGGCGGCCTCGGCTGGGTGTACCTGGCGGTGGACCGGGCCGTCTCGGACCGGTGGGTGGTGCTCAAGGGCCTGCTGGACACCGGGGACCAGGACGCGATGGCCGCGGCGATCTCGGAGCGGCGCTTCCTCGCGGAGATCGAGCACTCCAACATCGTGCGCATCTACAACTTCGTGGAGCACCTGGACCAGCGGACGGGTTCGCTGGACGGGTACATCGTCATGGAGTACGTGGGCGGCAAGTCGCTGAAGGAGATAGCGAACGAGCGGCGCAGGCCCGACGGCCGGCGCGATCCGCTGCCGGTCGAGCAGGCCTGCGCGTACGGGATCGAGGCGCTGGAGGCGCTCGGGCACCTGCACAGCAGGAATCTGCTGTACTGCGACTTCAAGGTCGACAACGCGATCCAGCAGCAGGACCAGCTGAAGCTGATCGACATGGGCGCGGTGCGCCGGATGGACGACGAGGAGTCGGCCATCTACGGCACCGTGGGCTACCAGGCGCCCGAGGTAGCCGAACTCGGTCCCTCGGTCGCCTCCGACCTGTACACGGTGGCGCGGACGCTGGCCGTCCTGACCTTCGACTTCCAGGGCTACACGAACGTGTTCGTGGATTCGCTGCCGGATCCGGAGCACATCGAGGTGTTCGGGCGGTACGAGTCCTTCTACCGGCTGCTGGTCCGGGCGACCGATCCCGATCCGGACCGGCGGTTCTCGTCCGCGCAGGAGATGGCGGACCAGCTCACGGGCGTGCTGCGGGAGGTCGTCGCCCTGCAGACGGGCCGGCCGCGGCCACAGCTGTCCACGCTCTTCGGGCCGGAGGTCCGGGTTCCGGACACCCGGCTGTTCGCCGACGGGGCCGGGGCCGAGGTCTCCCGCCTGGGCGCTCGGGCCCTGCCGGGTCCCGCGGTCGGCGGCCTCCGGCTCGGCCGCAGGCCCGTTCCGTCGGCGGTCCCGCCCGCTCCGGCGGCCGCGGGGGCGGTGGTGCCCCCGCTTCCCGCCGGGCCTGCGGGGGCGGCGGCCCTGTCCGCGCCGCTGGGGACCACGGCCACGCACAAGGCCGGCGACCCCGCCGCGGGCGTCCCGGCCGGCCGCCGGGCCCCGGTGCCGGCTGCCCGGCAGGCCCCGCCGACGGCTGCGGCCGGGGCGAGCGCTGCGGCCGGGGCGGAACCCGGGCCGGCCGTACGGCCCACCGAACTGGCCGCGCTCGACGCCCGGGGCATGGCGCTGGCCCTGCCGGTGCCGCTGGTGGACTCGGGCGACCCCAACGCCGGCTTCCTGGCCGGACTGCTGGCCTCCGCCCCGGGTGACCTGCTGGGCGCCCTGCGCTCGGCGCCCGCCGACTCGGCCGAACTGCGGCTGCGCGAACTGCGGGCCCGGCTGGAGCTCGGTGAACTCGTCGCGGCCGGGGCCGCCCTGACCGACCTGGAAGGCCGACATCCGGACGACTGGCGGGTGGTGTGGGCCCGCGGGATCGCCTCGCTGGCCACCGGGGACGACGAGATAGCGGCCCTGTCGTTCGACGCCATCTACGACGCCTTCCCGGGCGAGCCCGCACCGAAGCTGGCGCTGGGCCTGTGCGCGGAGATCCTGGGGCAGTTGGACAACGCCGCCGAGTACTACCGGCTGGTCTGGATCACCGACCCGGGTTTCGTCAGCGCGGCGTTCGGGCTGGCCCGTGTCCAACTCGCCGCGGGCGACCGGCCCGGGGCGGTGCGCACGCTGGAGTCCGTGCCGGAGGCATCGATCCACTACACCGCCGCACGGGTGGCGGCGGTACGGGCACGCCTGCGCGACCGGTCTCCCGAGGAGCCCCTGCTGCCCGATCTCGCGGCGGCTGCCGCGCAGGTCGAGGCGCTGGAGCGGTTCGGCCTGGACGCGGTGCGCCACGAACGGCTGTCGACGGAGGTTCTGGGCTCGGCCCTGGACTGGGTACTGTCAGGTAGCCGGGGTTCCGACCCCGGCCGGACCTCGCTGCTCGGCAGTCAACTGGACGAGCGGGGCCTGCGCTTCGGCCTGGAGCGCTCGTACCGCGTACTCGCGCGGCTGGCGCAGCGGGGCGAGGACAGGATCGAACTGGTGGAGCGGGCAAACCGTTTCCGTCCCCGGACGTGGGTGTGAGTGATGTCGATGCATCGGCCGTCTGGCTGCCCCAGCTGCGCGGAGCCCTTTGAGGAGGGTGACCGTTTCTGCGGGGTCTGCGGCTCGCCCGTGTCCGCCGCTCCCCCTCCCGTGTCCCGGGACGACCCGACGCTCCCGATCCCGACGCTCCCGCCCGCCCCACCCTCCCCGGCGGGCCCGACGGGGGGATACGCCTTCGCGGAGCCCGCGCCCGGGTGGGGCAACGTCGCGGCCGGGGCGGCGCCCACGCTGGTCGGGGAAAGCGCCGAGTGGTCGCCGGCGGCAGATCCCGCCGCCCGGCCCGGCGGGGAGCCGGCGCCCCGGTCCGGTCCGGTGCCACCTCCCGCTGCCGCTGCCGCACGGCCCGTCGCACCACCGCCGCCGGTGGCCGCGCCCGCCGCCGGGGCCGCCCCCGTACCGCCGCAGGGCTCCTCGTACGGCGCGCCCGATCCGGCGGCCGGCGGCGAGATCCGCCACGACCGGCCCGACAGCACCCCCACCCCGCCCGAGGGGACCCCGTGGGGCGCACCGGAAGCCCCGTACAGCGGTGTCGGCCCCGGGCACGAGGACCCGTACGCCTCCACGAGCGCGCAGCCGACCGGCAGTGCGGACGGCGGGAAGACCTGCGTGGCCTGCCGGGCCGGGCGGGTCGACACCGACGGGTACTGCGAGCACTGCGGGCACGCCCAGCCCCGCGAGCGCGACCACCTGGAGGAGGAGCTCGGCAGCGTCGCCGCCGTCAGCGACCGGGGGCTGCGACACCACCGCAACGAGGACTCGTTCGCGGTGGCCGCCACGGCCCTGCCCGACGGCTCGGCCGCCACGGTGGCCATCGTCTGCGACGGCGTCTCCTCCGCCAGCCGTCCCGACGAGGCATCGGCCGCCGCGGCCGGCGCCGCCAACGAGGCCCTGCTCGAAGCCCTTCCGCGCGGCGCCCACCCCCAGGAGGCCATGCACGACGCGATCCTGGCCGCGGCCGCCGCCGTGAACACCCTGGCCCCGGACGTCCCGGGCGCGCAGAACGCCCCCGCCTGCACCCTGGTGGGAGCCGTCGTCAGCGGCGGCCTGCTGACCATCGGCTGGGTCGGCGACAGCCGCGCGTACTGGGTCCCGGACGACCGCGACGCGCTGCCGCGCCGTCTCACCGAGGACGACTCGTGGGCGGCGCAGATGGTCGCGGCCGGGCTGATGGGCGAGGCCGAGGCGTACGCCGACGTCCGCGCGCACGCCATCACGGGCTGGCTCGGGGCCGACGCGTACGAACTGGAGCCGCACACCGCCACGTTCAAGCCGGACCACGCGGGTGTGGTGGTCGTCTGCACCGACGGCCTGTGGAACTACGCGGAGTCCGCACAGGAGATGGCCCACGTGCTGCCCCCGGATGCCGCCGCCCGACCCCTGCACAGCGCACAGGTCCTGGTGGGTCATGCCCTCGACGGGGGCGGCCACGACAACGTCACGGTGGCCGTCGTCCCGTTCGCCGCGCCGTCGGGGCCGGAACAGCCGCAAGCGGAACCGAAAACGGAAGCGGAAGCACGCCCTCAGGCCTGATCCACCCGCACCCGCACCCAGTCCTTCTCCGAGGAGTCCAACCGATGGCGAACTTCGCCAAGCCGAGCGCCCCGCGCTTCAGCGTGGAGGTGTACCAGAACGAGTTCCTCCCCGAGGGCGGGCGGGACGTCCACGCCATCGTCACGGTCACGTCCACGGGTGGCGCCACCGCCACCCGTGCGGCGTCCGCCCACGGCTCGGCCGCCGTCGTGATCATGGTGGACTGCTCGGGGTCCATGGAGTACCCGCCGGACAAGATGCGCGGCGCCCGCGAGGCCACCGCCGCCGCGATCGACACCCTGCGCGACGGCACCGCGTTCGCCGTCATCGCCGGTACGCACGTGGCCAAGGAGGTCTATCCCGGCCAGGGCCGCCTCGCCGTCGCCGACCCGGCCACCCGCGCCCAGGCCAGGGAGGCCCTGCGCGGCCTGAGCTCCGGCGGCGGGACCGCCATCGGCACCTGGCTGCGCCTGGCCGACGGCCTGCTGCGCCAGTCCTCCGCCGCCATCCGGCACGGCATCCTGCTCACCGACGGCCGCAACGAGCACGAGGACCCGGCCGTGCTGCGCGCCACGCTCGACGCCTGCGCGGGCCGCTTCACTTGTGACGCGCGCGGAGTGGGGACGGACTGGGAGGTCAAGGAGGTCACCAGCATCGCGAGCGCCCTCCTCGGCTCGGCGGACATCGTCGCCGACCCGGCGCACCTCACCGAGGACTTCACGCTCATGATGGAGAACGTCATGGGCAAGGAGGTCGCGGACGTCGCGCTGCGCCTGTGGACCCCCGTCGGCGTGGAGATCCAGTACGTCAAACAGGTCGCGCCCACCGTCCAGGACCTCAGCGACCGCCGCACCGGGGCGGGCCCGCGCGCCGGCGACTACCCGACCGGGTCCTGGGGCGACGAGTCCCGCGAGTACCACGTGTGCGTCCGGGTCCCCGCCGCGTCCGTCGGGCAGGAGATGCTGGCCGCCCGGGCCACGCTCCTGCAGCCCGGCGCGCCGGGCGAGCCGCCGGCCACCCTCGCGCAGGGGCTGGTCCGGGCCGTGTGGACGGACGATCTGGCCGCCTCCACCGCCATCAATCCGCAGGTCGCCCACTACACGGGGCAGGCGGAGCTCGCGCAGGCTATCCAACAGGGGCTGGAAGCGCGCAAACTGGGCGATGTCGACGGCGCCACGGCCAAGCTCGGCCGCGCCGTGCAACTGGCCAGCGCCTCCGGAAACGCGGACACGGCCAAATTGCTCGCGAAGGTGGTGGATGTCGTCGATGCGGCGGCGGGTACTGTGCGGCTGAAGGCGAAGGTCGCGGATGCCGACGAGATGACCCTCGAAACGCGTTCGATCCAGACCGTCCGAGTGAAGAAGACCTGAGAGACCTGAGAAGACCTGACGCGATGACGCAGGCTGAAGGGGGAAGAGCCGCCATGCCGACCTGCCCGAACGGGCACCAGTCCGCCTCCGACGACTGGTGCGAGGTCTGCGGCCACCGCATGGCTGCCGCCGCGGGTGCGCCCGCGGCGCCTTCCTACGGCTACGGCTACCCTCCCACGACCGGTGAGCCGACCGCCCAGGCGGAGCTCTGCCCGCAGTGCCGGACCCCGCGCGAGGCCATGGCCCCGTTCTGCGAGGAGTGCCGGTACAACTTCCTGACGCGCTCGGCGACCTCGTACACCCCGCTCGGGACGGACGCGGGAGCCGTCAGCGGGAACGGCGCCGGGGCCACCCCGCCGCCTCCGCCTCCGGCGCCGCCCGCACCTCCGGTGCCCGCCCCGGCGCCGTTCTCACAGGACCACTTCGAGTACCAGGGCTCCCGGCCGTCCCGGGTCAACCGGCCGGCCGAGCCCCTGGAGCGCGAGGACGACTGGCTGTTGCCGCCGCCGGCCCACGAGCAGCCGCAGGTCCAGCCGCAGCCGCCGCAGGTCCCGCAGCCGCCGCAGGAGTACCGGCAGCCGCAGGAGTACCAGCTGTCGGAGTACCAGCAGCCGCACGAGTACCAGCAGCCTCAGCAGGCGCAGCAGGCGCACGTGCCCCAGCAGCCGTTCCCGCCCCAGAGCACCGGCGCCTGGAGCGCGACGATCGGCCCCGACCGCTCGTACTTCATGGCGATGATGCACCGCAGCGGCCCCGAGGCGGCCGCGCTCAACCTGCCCGCCTACTCCCCGGAGCAGCACCTTCCGCTCTCCGGCGGTCAGATCACGATCGGCCGTCGCCGCGCCTCCACGGGCGAGTCCCCGGACATCGACCTGTCGGTGCCCCCGGAGGACCCGGGCGTCTCCCACCAGCACGCGGTGCTCGTCCAGCAGCCCGACCTCAGCTGGGCGGTAGTGGACCAGAACTCCACCAACGGCACCACCATCAACGGCGGCGAGGAGTCGATCCAGCCCTACGTCCCGATCCCGCTCTCCGACGGCGACCGGGTCCACGTGGGCGCCTGGACCACGATCACCATCCGCCGGAGCTGATCCCGGGACGCTGCGCTACTCCCCCAGGGGCCATACGTACGGGCCCTGGGGGTCGTCGAGCCACGACCACTGCCCCTCCGCGCTGACCGTCACCCCGAACCGCTCGCGGCCCGGCCGGCCCTCGCCGCGCCACAGGTCCAGGGCCTCGCGCGGATGCAGCGCGCCGGCGGTCAGCACGAGCATGAACTGGAAGCGGTCGTTCTCCACCAGCTCGTACGGGAGTCCGTACGGCAGCCCGGGCGCGGCCGGTGCGGCCGTGGCCCCGCGCAGCGGGACGAAGTAGGCGGGGGTGTGCAGGAAGCGGCCCTCCGCGAAGTCGGCGTCCTGGACGCGCAGCGCGATCAGCCCGGTCGACAGCGGGGCCAGGATCCGCGCCCCCCGCCGGCACTGGCCGAGCCAGGCGTGCGGGACCAGCGGCAGCATGCACGTCACCAGGATCCGGTCGAACGGGGCCCGGGAGGGGCAGCCCCGCGCCCCGTCCCCGGTGACCACGGACGGCCGGTGGCCGAGCAGGGCCAGGTGCGCCCGCGCGGACTCGGTGATCTCCTCGTCCAGGTCGACGGTGGTGACGTGCTCGTCGCCGAGCCGGTGGCACAGCAGCGCGGCGGTGTAGCCGGTGCCGGCGCCGATCTCCAGCACGTCGTCCCCGTCGCGGACGTCGAGCGCCGCCAGCATCTTCGCCATCAGGGACGGCTGGCTGCTGGAGGAGAGCAGCTCGCCGTCGCGCAGCCGGGTGGCGAGCGGGGCGTCCGTGTAGACCCCGCGCAGCCAGCGGGCCCGGCGGGCCGGGTCCGGGTCCTCGCCCCAGAGCCGCTCGTGGCCGGCCCCGCGGCCGGTGAAGAAGTACGGGACGAAGACGTGCCGGGGCACCGCCGCGAAGGCCGCCCGCCAGGCGGGGTCCTCCAGCACCCCGGCTGCGGTCAGCTCCTGCACCTGCCCCGCGTGGGCGGCGTCGCGCAGGTCCCTCGTCTCGCCCTCCGCGGTGCGCGGGGGGCGGGTGGTACGCGTGGAGTGTCCGGAGTGTGCACCCATGGCTCCACTGTCCTGCTGCCGGGCTCCGGAGGCGAGCGGTGGTTCTGGCTGGTCCTAAGTCCCCGGTCCTCCGTCCGGGCGTCTGAGACGATGGTCGGGTGAATGAGATTCCGCGGGGCACGCTTCAGGAGCAGACGTTTTACGAGCAGGTGGGCGGCGAGGAGACGTTCCGCCGCCTGGTGCGGCGCTTCTACCAGGGGGTCGCGGAAGATCCGCTGCTGCGCCCGATGTATCCGGAGGAGGACCTCGGCCCCGCCGAGGAGCGTTTCGCCCTGTTCCTGATCCAGTACTGGGGCGGCCCGAACACGTACAGCGAGAACCGCGGGCACCCTCGCCTGCGGATGCGGCACGCCCCGTTCCAGGTGGACGCGGCGGCGCACGACGCGTGGCTGGGGCACATGCGCGTGGCGGTGGACGAGCTGGGCCTGGCGCCGGAGCACGAGGCGCAGCTGTGGCGGTACCTGACGTACGCCGCCGCCTCGATGATCAACACCGCGGGGTAGCGCGTACGCAGGTACGTACGCGGAACCCCTGGCGGAAGGTCGGGAGCCGCAGCTGCAGTCGCAGCTGCCGAGCCCGAAGGCCGGACGAGTGCTAGAGCGGCCGGACCTGGAGGGCGCCCAGGCCGCCGGTACCGCCGGGGCGGCGCATCGCGATCGAGCCGTACGGGGTGCGCAGCCGGAGCCAGCCGCCGGAGCCGAGCAGGGCCACCGGGTCGGGGGTTCCGGGGGCGGAGGGCGCGCCGGCGCCGCTCGCGACGGCCGACCGGATCGGACGCAGGAAGCCCAGGGACTGCGCGGCGTGCACGGCGCGCAGCGGGAGTTCGGTGTCGCCCAACGTCCGGGACCAGATCTCACGCCCGATGCGGTCCCGCTCGGACCGGGTCCGGTGCTGCGGGGGCAGGGCCTCGTCACGGGCCCGGAATTCGGCGACCGAGGCGCTGAGGGCGGCCCGTACCTGCTCGGGTCCGGGCAGCCCGGGCAGCTGCTGCCAGCCACCGCGGGGCGGGAGCACCCCGGTCCAGGGCGGGCCGGTGACCGGCCCGGGGACGACGGCGCTCGCGGCGGCCTCGTCCACGGATTCCAGCAGCTCGCCAGCGGACACGGTCACGTCCAGCGGCCCGGAGACGGGCACCGCGAGGCGCACCGTACGGATGGCCAGCACCTCGAAGGACGCCGGCCGTCCGAAGACGGCGACCGCGCCGCCGCCCGCCTGGAGGCGGACCGCGGCGGCACGGTCGTAGTGCACCAGCCGGCCCAGGAAGGCGGCGAGGTCCGCCGCCTCCCCGGAATCGGCGAAGCACAGCCGTTCGGTCATGCGGCGATGCGGCCTTCCGCGCGCGAGCCCACGGGCTCGTCGAGGTACTTCTCCAGGAAGTGCTTCTCCTCGGCCGTGATGCGGCGGGGCCGCCCCTCGGCGAGGTTGTACGGCACGACCACGGTCGAGGCCCGCACGTAGACCTTCTCCGGTGCGTCCTCGGTCGCCTCGTCCTTGACCTCGTAGCCGATGGTCAGCGACGCGGCACCTATCCGGGTCACCCAGGACTCGATCAGGACGGGCTCGTGACGGTGCACGAGGGGCAGCTTGTAGTCGATCTCGTGGCGGGCCACGACGGACCCGCCCGTGAAGGACTCACTGCCCTCCCCCGGCGCCAGCCGGAACATGAAGTCGATCCTCGCCTCCTCCAGGTAGCGGAGGAAGACCACGTTGTTGACGTGGCCGAAGGAATCCATGTCCGACCAGCGCAGCGGGCACCGGTAGTGATGTCTGGCCATGTTGCTCAGCCTCGGGTGAGCTTCTTGTACGTGGCGCGGTGCGGACGGGTGGCGTCCGGGCCGAGCCGCTCGATCTTGTTCTTCTCGTAGGACTCGAAGTTGCCCTCGAACCAGAACCACTTCGAGTCGCCCTCGTAGGCCAGGATGTGGGTGGCCACTCGGTCCAGGAACCAGCGGTCGTGGGAGACGACCACGGCCGCACCGGGGAACTCCAGCAGCGCGTTCTCCAGGGAGCCCAGGGTCTCGACGTCGAGGTCGTTGGTGGGCTCGTCGAGGAGCAGCAGGTTGCCGCCCTGCTTCAGGGTGAGCGCGAGGTTCAGGCGGTTGCGCTCACCGCCGGAGAGCACACCGGCCGGCTTCTGCTGGTCCGGACCCTTGAAGCCGAAGGCGCTGACGTACGCGCGGGACGGCATCTCGACGTTGCCGACGTTGATGTAGTCCAGCTCGTCCGACACGACCGCCCAGAGGGTCTTCTTGGGGTCGATGTTGGCGCGGCCCTGGTCGACGTACGAGATCTTGACGGTCTCGCCGACCTTGATCTCGCCGGAGTCCGGCTTCTCCAGGCCCTGGATCATCTTGAAGAGCGTGGTCTTGCCCGCGCCGTTCGGACCGATGATGCCGACGATGCCGTTGCGCGGCAGCGTGAAGGACAGGTCGTCGATGAGGACCTTGTCACCGAAGGCCTTCGAGAGGCTGTTGACCTCGACCACGATCGAGCCCAGACGCGGGCCCGGCGGGATCTGGATCTCCTCGAAGTCCAGCTTGCGCATCTTGTCGGCCTCGGCCGCCATCTCCTCGTAGCGGGCGAGACGGGCCTTGGACTTGGCCTGGCGGCCCTTGGCGTTGGAGCGGACCCACTCCAGCTCTTCCTTGAGGCGCTTGGCGCGCTTCTCGTCCTTCTTGCCCTCGACCTTGAGGCGCTCGGCCTTCTTCTCCAGGTAGGTGGAGTAGTTGCCCTCGTAGGGGTGCGCGCGGCCGCGGTCGAGTTCGAGGATCCACTCGGCGACGTTGTCGAGGAAGTAACGGTCGTGGGTGACCGCCACGACGGCGCCCTTGTACTGGGCGAGGTGCTGCTCCAGCCAGTTCACGGACTCGGCGTCGAGGTGGTTGGTGGGCTCGTCGAGGAGCAGCAGGTCGGGGGCCTCCAGCAGCAGCTTGCAGAGGGCCACGCGGCGCTTCTCACCACCGGAGAGGTTGGTGACCGGCCAGTCGCCGGGCGGGCAGCCCAGGGCGTCCATGGCCTGCTCCAGCTGGGCGTCGAGGTCCCACGCGTTGGCGTGGTCCAGGTCGTCCTGGAGCTTGCCCATCTCCACCATCAGCTCGTCGGTGTAGTTCGTCGCCATTTCCTCGGCGATCGCGTTGAACCGGTTGAGCTTGGTCTTGATCTCGCCGACGCCGTCCTCGACGTTCTCCAGGACGGTCTTGCTCTCGTCGAGCTTGGGCTCCTGCATGAGGATGCCGACGGAGTAGCCCGGGGACAGGTAGGCGTCACCGTTGGACGGCTGCTCCAGACCCGCCATGATCTTGAGGACGGTCGACTTGCCGGCGCCGTTCGGGCCGACCACGCCGATCTTCGCCCCCGGCAGGAAGTTCAGGAACACGTCGTCGAGGATCACCTTGTCGCCGTGCGCCTTGCGCGTCTTGCGCATGGTGTAGATGAACTCAGCCAAGAGAAACCGTCCGGCAGATCGATGGGTGGGCAGATACACCCCATCTTGCCAGTCGTCCACACCTACGGGCGAATGGGTTGCTCAGCGCAGGCGGAGGGCGCCCGGCGCCTGGTCCTCGATGATCTCCGTGAGGACGTCGAACAGGGTTGGGCCCCGGCCACCGCGCGCCAGCGCGAGCTCTTCGGCGACGCGCTCGCGGTTCGTCGGATGGCAGCGCGCCAGCACGCCCTCCAGGCGCCGGGCCGTCTCCGGGTGGCCGAGGGCCCGCCGGGAGGCCTCGTGATCGCGCCACTCGACCACGAAGCCACCCTCGTCGGGGGTCCCGAAGCCGCCCCGGAGACAGTCGATGAAGCTGTCCAGATTCCGGCCGAAGTAGCCCCCGGGGCCGTTGACGGCTTCACCCATCAGGGTCCAGAAGTCGTCCAGCGTGCCGATCCGGCTGCCGTCCAGTACGTAGGTCGTCGTCACGGTCAGGGAGCCTAGATCGTCTGCCGGCCGGTCAGCCGGGGCGGTAGACGGTCAGGGCGTCCGGGAGGGTGTCGAGGACGAGGGCGGCCGGGGCGCGGCCGTACTCGCCGTCGTACGCGAGCGGGGTGCCCGGCGGGATCTCCCCGATGCGCAGGCTGCGCAGGCGGGTGGCCGTGTGGACGGGGCTGCGGCTCAGCGGGCCCGTGAGGGCGGCGGCGAGCAGGCGGGGGCCGGGGCGGCCGCCGCCGTGGACGAGCCGGAGGTCGAGCAGGCCCTCTCCGAGGCTGTCGCGGCGGCGGGGGGTGGCGCCGGTGCCGTGGTAGGTGCCGTTTCCGGCGAAGAGCAGCCAGACGCTCCGGGGTCGGCCGGCCAGCCGGAGCCGTACGGGGCGTTCCGCGCGCAGGACCCGCCAGGCGGCCAGCAGCGCGGCGGGGCCGCCGCCGATCCGCGGCCCCCAGTGCAGGCGGTGCCGCAGCAGCTCGGGGTAGGCGCCGATGCTGAAGGTGTTCAGGAAGTAGCCGGAGCGGTCGTCCTCGGGACCGGGGCCGGGGGTGAAGCGGCCCACGCTGACCCGGACCGCACTGCCGTCGGCGAGCGCGCGGCAGGTGTCCTCGGCTCCGGCCAGGCCGAGGTCGAGCGCGAAGTGGTTGAGGGTACCGCCGGGGAAGACGGCCAGCGGCACACCGGCGCGCAGCGCGGCGGTGGCGGCCGCGTTGATCGTTCCGTCGCCGCCGCACACGCCGAGCACGGTGGAGCGGGCGGCCGCCGCCTCCAGTTCCGCGGGCAGCTCCGGGCCCGTGCACCGGACCACTTCGGCCTTGGGCAGCCGGGTGCGCAGTATGTCGAGGCCCGCGTCGGCTGCCGTGCCGGACCCGTCGTTGACGACCACGGTGAGCCCGGCCCCGTCCGGCAGTGCGGGCGCGTCGGTGGCCGGCCGCTCGGCGCCGGGCACGAGCCGCGCCTCCTCCACGCCGCGGGCGATGCGGCGTACGGCGTAGCCCGCGGCGACGCCCAGCGCCGCTCCGGCGACCACGTCGGAGGGGTAGTGGACCCCCGTGTAGACGCGGGAGAACGCAACCGACGCGGCCACCGGGGCCAGTGCGGCACCCCAGCCGGGGGCGTGCAGCGCCAGCCCGGTGGTGAAGGCGAACGCGGAAGCCGAGTGGCCGGACGGGAAGGAGGTGGTCGTCGGCTGCGTCACGAGCCGCCGTACCTCGGGCACTCCTTCCAGCAGCGGCCGGGGCCTGCGTACGGACCACTTGCCCACGGTGTTGACGGTCGCCGAGGCCAGCGCCAGCGAGGCGGCTCCGCACAGCGCCGCCTTGCGGGCCCCGGCCGAGCCGAGGACCGCGATCGCCGCGGCGGCCCCTCCCCACAGCACCCCGTGGTTCGCGGCCCGCCCCAGCCTCGGTAGCACCCGGTCGGCCGCGGGCCAGTGCCTGCGGGCCACCTCGTCGAACAGCTTCCGGTCCCATCGTGCGGCGGCGCCCCGCCAGGTCAGCTCTTGATCAGCCATTTCCACCGCCTACCCGGACCTCCCGCCCCGGAATCAACACGCCCCGCCAACCAGCCCTGAGGAGGTGCCCGGGGACCCGAATGCCGGAGCACCCCATGCACGACGTGCCGCTGCCCGTGGGCCCGTTCCCCCAGGGCATGCGCCTGCCCGCTGCCCGGCCCGGTCCCGTTGGGCCTGGCCCCTCCTAGGCCTGGTCCTCTTCCTCGTCCAGTGGGCGCTTGCGGAGCAGGAGGACCACCAGACCGCCCAGCACCACCAGGCCCACGGCCAGCGAGGCGATGACCGGAGTGGCGGCCGAGCTGCCACTGGTGGCGAGCCGCTCCTCGTCCGGGCTGGACTCCGCGGAAGCCGCCGCCGCTGCCGCCGCCGCCGAGCCGGAGGCCTGGGGCACGGCTGGCGCTTCCCCGGTGGTTCCGGCCTCCGCCACGACGGGCTGCGGCCAGACCGCGCTCGCCCTCGCCGCCGACGCGGACTCGCTGGAGCCGGCCACGATCTGGGCCTGGGCCGGCACCTCGCTGGTGAAGACCCGCCCGACCGGCACCTTCGTGGAGCCCTGGACGGTGACCGACGCCGAGCCGTCGGGCGTGCCCGCGGGCACCTCGAAGTACAGCCGGCTGCCGTTGGCCGCGCTGGTGAGCGGTCGCCCCTCGGCGTCCACCACCCGCACCCCCAGGGCCACGGCCGCCGCGTCCGGGGTGACCGTCACGCTCTGCGCGCCCGTCCGTACTGTGACCGGCCCGAGGCGGGTACCCACGGGCCCCGACACGTTCCCGGGATCCAGCCCCAACGAGGCCGGCGGCTCCGGGAGCTTGCCCGCGGACCGCTGGAGGTAGCCGGCCAGCTTCTCCGCCGCAGGGTCGGCGGCCTCCACCTGCGCGCCGTCCGCCAGCCGCCAGATCGCGACCTGCGTCCCGGCCGCCGCGCTCTGCGCGGTCAGCGCCCCGGCACCGGCCGCCTTGGCCAGCCCGGCGAGGTCGTTCAGCTGCGGATAGGAGTGCTCAAGGACCCAGCGGATCCGGCCCGCCTCTCCGTTCCCGGCGAGCAGGCTGCCGCTCCAGCCGCTCTCGGTGTACCGGGCCTGCGGCTGGGCGTTGCCCGCCACGCCGACGCCGTAGGTCTGGAGCGTCCCGCCGCCGTCGACCCGCATCTCGTACAGCCCGGCCGGTATCTGGCGGACCGACCCGTCCTTGGCGTGCAGGACCGCCTGCCCGTACGTCTTGAGCCCGTCCAGCACGGCGCTCGCGCCCTCCGGTGTCCGGGGCGAGGGCGTCCCGGTGTCGGCGGCCGCCCGCGCGCCCGGGGCTGCGGCCAGGGCCGCGGCCAGCAGCGCAGCCGCCAATGGCCGCCGCCCGGGGGCCCGTACGGGCGCTGCCGCCGCAGCAGGCGCGGCAGACTCGGCAGGCAGACCGGAGGTGCTGGCAGCAGCGAGCGAGGAGCGAACGGATCCGGGCACCGCATCAGGTACCGGAGCAGGAACGGAATCAGGAGCGGAGGATGCGGGAACGGCAATCGACACAGTCTTCCCCTTCGGGCCAGCGACCCAGGTGCCCGTGAGTACCGGGGAATCCTAACCGCCTCGAACACTCAGACCACCGCCGCCTTCTGAGTATCCATCAGCGGGAGGTCCACCTTGACGACCCGCCGGAACGCCGCCGTCCCCCGGTTCAGGTCGTGGCCGATGGCGGTCGCGTCGATCTCCGCCGAGAACCACCCCTTGCCCTCACCGTCGGGCGGGTCCGCCCGCACCTGCAGCCTCCCGTGCACCACCAGTGGCTCCCCCACCGCGACGGAGCCGGCCAGGTTCACCGCGAGCGTGCGCCGCGCCCACACCGTGTAGAAGCTGGTGGACCCGTCCGTCCAGGCGTCCTTGCGCCGGTCGAAGTAGCGCGGCGTCACGGCGAACCGGAACCGCGCCGACGGCCCGTTCACCGTCTCCTTGTAGTCGATCTGCGTGGCCACGTGGCCGACCAGCGTCACCAGGGTGTCGTTCATCCCGGCAGCCCTCCCCCGCATCCGCACCTGCACCCGCACGGACCATCCGCACGAGGTACGAACCATGCTGGCGCGACCCCCCGGTCCCCGCTCCGGCCTGTGGACTACTCGCGGGTTGTGGACAACTTCATCCCCCCTGCGGACACCGTCGCGTACTGCTCGCGCACCTCCCGGTAGCGCAGCAGCTCCGCGGCCACCGGCTCCAGCACGCGGGCCCGCCCGCAGCCGGCCGCCGCCTGCCGCAGCCGCCGCTCCGCGTCCTGCCCGTAGCGCCGCGCCGGACCGCGGGCCGCGATCGAGCAGGCCCACTCCACCAGCGGCCCGCCGACGATGCCCGCCACCATGAGCAGCACCGGCGGCATCAGGCGCGGCTCCAGCACCCCGGCGATCTGCCCGACCAGCCACAGCCCCCCGTAGATCTGCAGCAGCGTCATCGCCGCCTGCGCCAGCACCGCCACCGGCCACCACCGCGGCCGCGGCGGCTTGACGCTCGGCACCGTGACCGCCGACCCCAGCGTCACCGCGATCTCGTCCAACGCCTCCGGGAGCTGCTCGGCGCCGCGCACCGCGGTCTCCCGCACCGCCTGCGCCCAGGCGTCGGGCAACCCGTCGGCCGCCGCGTCGGCGACGGTCCGTACGGCCTGTTCGACCCGCTGGCGCGCGGTCACCTCCTCCTCGACCGCAGGCTCCGCGGTGACCGGGCCCCGGCCGCCGATCGCCGCCAGGGCGGCGAGCCCGGCCAGGGTGCGCGGGGCGCGCCGGTCCTCGTACCACCGCCACAGCCGCAGCCACGGGGTGCCGCACGCCTTCCCGGCGTTGCGGCGCCAAGCGCGCTCGGCGGCGAGTCCGGCCGCGTACGCCCCGACGGCCTCCGCGAGGCGGTCCTCGAACTCGGCGCGCGCCACCTCCCCGATCTCCGGCCCGGGATGGCCGTCGGCCACGTACAGCGGGCGCAGCCGCATGGCGGCCCGGTCGACGTCGGCGGCGATCCGCCGGGTCGCGGCGCCCTTCTCCTGGGTGAACTGTGCGAGGAGGTCGCGCAGTTCCCCGACGCCCTCGCCGGTCAGTGCGGACAGCCCGAGGACGGTGGCGCCGGGTTCGTCGTACTCGCCGAGGGCGATGCCGTCGTCGTCCAGCAGCCGCCGCAGGTCGTCCAGTACGAGGTCGGCGGACTCACCAGGCAGCCGGTCCACCTGGTTCAGCACGACGAAGGTCACCTCGGCGTGTCCGGCGAGCGGTCGCAGGTACCGCTCGTGCAGCACCGCGTCGGCGTACTTTTCGGGGTCGACCACCCACACCACCGCGTCGACGAGGGCGAGCACCCGGTCCACGTGCTCGCGGTGGGCGCCGACCGCGGAGTCCAGGTCCGGCAGGTCCACCAGGACCATCCCGCGCAGCGCCCCGGCCTCGGAGGTCTCGCGCGGCCGGCGGCGCAGCCTGCCCGGGATCTCCAGCCGGTCGAGCAGCCCGGCCGCTCCGTCGGACCAGCTGCAGGCGATGGGTGCGGCGGTCATGGGCCGGCGCAGCCCGGTCTCGGAAATCTGCACTCCTGCCAGTGAATTGAAGAGCGTGGACTTGCCGCTTCCGGTGGCTCCGGCGATGGCGACGACCGTGTGCTGCGAGGACAGTCCGCGCCGGGCGGCCGCCTCGTCCAGCACCCGGCCGGCCTCGGCGAGGGTCTTGCCGTCGAGGCGGGTCCGCGAGAGCCCGACCAGTTGGCGCAGTGCTTCGAGGCGGGTGCGCAGCGCCTGCCCCTCGGGGCTGAGCGGCGACGAAGGCGCCTTGCCCCCGTCGCTGCCGGCGCCGGAGACGGCGAGGACGAGCGCGTCGTCGTCCTCGTCTCTCCCGTCCTCGGTGTCGATCTCGCCCGCGCGGCGCGAGCGTGCGATGAATCCGTCGTCCCAGCGGTCGTCGGTGCGGTCGGTCACGGTGGTCACCGCGTCACCTCTCCTTCTGCAGTAGGGACAGCGCGGCGATCAGCTCGGCCTGCGGTTCCGGCGTGACTTCGAGCGCCTCCAACGGGGCCAGCCGCCGGTCCCGTTCGGCCCGCAGCACCTGCTCCAGGTGATCCGCGACCAGTTCGCCGCCGCGGTCGCGCAGCCTCACGGCGGCCTGTACGCCGATCCGCTCGGCGAGTTTCTCCCCGGCGGGCCGGGCCCGCTTGCCGCCGAGGAGGGCCGCGACGAGCAGGGCGGCGATCGCGTCGGGGTGGGGCGCGGGCTGCTTGTCGAGCCGGGCCACCTCCTCCTCGGCGAGTTCCTCCAGCACGCGCCGCCAGTGCCGTACGGCCACGCCGATGCGCTCCCCCGCCTCCCGGTCGGGCCCGGGCAGTTGCACGGCGCCGGCGGCCGGTTCGCGCCGCCAGGCCTGGGCGATGCGCTCGTCGGCGGCGGCCACCGCGCACTGGAGCAGCGCGGCGAGCGACTCGGCGAGGGAGTCGAGCAGTTCGTCGGCGCTCGTGTCGAGGGGGTAGCCGCGCCAGCGGGTCAGGGCGTCACCGGACAGTACGGCGCCCTGGTCGAGCCGGTTGCGGACCCGCTTGCCCTCCCGCTTGTACGCGTCCTCCACGGCCGAGGTCATCCGTACGGCGGCGGCGTGCTGGGCGGCCACGGCGGACGCCAGCTCGGGCATCCGGCGCCCGAGGGAGTCCAGTGCGCCGAGCGCGGTCCGCCCGACGGCGTGCTGCCGGGCGGCCGGGTCCTGCGCGTGGTGGGCGAGCCACGCGAACAGCGGGGCGACGGCGCTGGCGGGCAGCAGTCCGCCCCCGCCGGCCGATTCGGGCAGCTCGGGCACCGTGAACCGCGGGACGTCGCCCAGCCCGGCCCGATTGAGAAGGGCCCCGTACTGCCGCGAGACCTCGGCGAGCACCTGGTGCGGGACCCGGTCGAGGACGGTGATCAGGGTGGCCTTGTACTGCTTGGCGGTGCGCAGCAGGTGCCACGGGACGGCGTCGGCGTAGCGCGAGGCGGTGGTCACCATGACCCAGACGTCTGCGGCGCAGATGAGTTGGGCGGCGAGCGTCCGGTTCTCGACCACGAGGGAGTCGATGTCGGGGGCGTCGAGGATGGCGAGCCCGCGCGGCAGGCCGGCGACGGTCTCGATGCGCAGCTCACGGGTGGCCGCGGTGGTCCCGTACCCGCGGGGGGAGCCGCGGTGGGGTCCGGGGAACTGGTCGTCCTCGCCGGGCGGGGCCCAGACCCGCATCAGGTCGGGGAGCACCCGCATGCCGGCGAACCAGTGATGATCATCCGGATGGCAGACGAGCACGGGGATCCGGGTGGTGGGGCGCAGTACGCCGGCTTCACTCACCTGGCGCCCCACGAGCGAGTTGACGAGAGTGGACTTACCGGCCCCGGTGGACCCGCCTACGACGACGAGCAGCGGCGCCTCGGGCGCCTTCAGCCGGGGTACGAGGTAGTCGTCGAGCTGCGCCAGCAGCTCGGCTCTGGTCTGGCGGGCGCGCGGGGCGCCGGGCAGGGGCAGCGGCAGACGCACGGACGCGACCCGGTCGCGCAGGGCGGACAGGGCATCGAGCAGCTGAGGCCGAACATCCAAGGTCACCACATGCGAAGAATGCCCAATTTGGGGCCATTTTTGAAGCTTATACGCCCTCTGCGCGCCGATCGCGACTCCAGTGGGACCTTTTGGACACAGCGGACGAGTGGGGCGCAGGCATAACGAGTGCACAACACCAAGGGCGCCGCGGCGCAAAAGCGGTGCGAGAATCGCACCTGCCTGCGATTATCGGGACCGCTTCACCGAACCTCCACATCGTGGCACGCGGGTGAAGCAACCGGGACAAGGCAACCGGAGCCCTATCCTTGACCTGGCACGGACGACGGTCCCACCCCCATCCCGGGGCTCCAGGCCACCACGGCCACCTTCCGGCCCCCGTAGCTCAGTGGATAGAGCAGGTGCCTTCTAAGCACTTGGCCGCAGGTTCGAGTCCTGCCGGGGGCACTCACCGCCAGCCGCCTCAGCCCTCCCCCCGGGGAGGGCTTTCGTGCAGGTCAGAAGTCTTGCGGAGGAGTCCGCTCGCTACCGATCACACCTTCTCGGCGCCCGTCTTGCCGCCGACCCCACCTTCTCGGCGCCCGTTCGGTGCCGTTCGGGGGGTGCCTGCGGGAAGATGGGGGGATGACGGACGGATCCCGGGAGCGGGCGCGGTCGTTCAGCTCGGCGGCCCGGCGCTACGGAGAACATCGGCCTTCCTATCCGGAGGCGCTCCTCGATGCACTGGAGGAGCTCGCCGGATTCGCGCTGGCCGGGGCGCGGGTCGCCGACGTCGGGGCCGGGACCGGGCTCGCGACCGGCCTGCTGCACGCCCGTGGGGCGCGGGTCGTCGCCGTGGAGCCGGGAGAGGGGATGGCCTTGGAGTTCCGTCGGCGCAACCCGCGGGTGCCGCTCGTACGGGGGGACGGGGACCGGCTGCCGTTCGCCTCCGGTTCCCTCGACCTCCTCGCGTACGCGCAGTCCTGGCACTGGACCGATCCGGCCCGTTCCGTTCCGGAGGCCCTGCGCGCGCTGCGGCCGGGCGGCGCGCTGGCCGTCTGGTCGAACGATCCGGACACCGGTGTCGGATGGATCGCCGACCAGCAGGCGCGCATCGAGAAGGACTTCGGCCCGGGCTGGTACATCAACGACCATCCGCGGTCACAGGGCGGCCTGGAGTTCACCACCCGACTGCTGCGCTGGTCGCGCCGGATCCCGGTCGGCGCCCATCTCGCCAAGCTGGCGACGCACTCCCTCTTCTTGATCGGCGCACCCGGTACGGACGACTTCCTCGCAGCCGAGCGCGACCGGCTCCGCGCGATGTTCCCGGGGGGAACGATCGAGGAGCACTACGTGGTCGACCTCAGGCTCGCCCGCGCGCCGGGGGCCTAGGCGGCGGGGGCGTCCTGCGGGGAGACGCCGAAGGCCTTGACGGCCTGGTAGTAGGTCCAGGCGGTGCTGTCGCAGGAGCCCTTCTTGACGCCCGAGTACGCCGAGCAGACCCGCTTGAGGTCCGCGTAGAGGGCGTCGTCCAGCCGGGACTTGTTGGCCGTGAACGCTCCTGCGGCCTTGTAGTTGCGGTAGCCGAAGTCATGGCGGGCGCAGGATGTCTGGAAGGGGAACCCGAAGGGGTTGTCGGGCGAGGAGGAGCAGTAGTCCGTCGACCAGTCGAACCCGTACGCCGACCACTTGCCCTGGTTGCCGCGCGCAGCGACCCAGGCGTTGTAGCTGGTGGCGCTGGTCTGCGTCCAACCACCGAGGACCTGAGGCTTGTCGGCCGGGGCCGCCGACGCGGGAGACGCGACGACGAGCACACCGGCGGCGGCCGTGGATGCGAGGAGTGGAGCGAGACGACGGCGCATGGCATTCCTCCGGGACGGGGGTGGGGGGGCCGCCCGGGTAACCCCCGGTACGGCGTCGGGTTCCACCGTCGGGGCACGTCCTATCGCCGCCCCTTAACGCCGCTATAACGGCTGCTCGCAGGCCTGGGTGGTGGGGTGACGAGGGGTCAGTGCCGCTGCTGGGTGCCGTTCCCGGCCGTGCGCCGGACCCGTGCCGGACCCGTGCCGGCCCGTGCCGGACCCGTGCCGGCCCGTGCTGGCCCGTGCCGACCTAGCGCCGGCCTCGTCCCGGGCGTCCGTCGTGCCGGATTCCGGGGCCCTTCGTAGTCGGGGCAGCCCTCAGGTAGGACGCCGTATCAGACTTCCGGCAGATATCAGGTTCGTCCTACGGAGGGACGCGCCGGGAGGCGCCGAGGCCGAGACTGGATCACATGAACCGCCGTCCCCTCGTCATCGCCGCCGCCACCGTGGGAGTCGTCGCCACCGCCGCTTTCGCGTTGCCCAACCTCCCGCCCAATCCGCTGACCGACTCCATCAACGACCAGGTCTTCAAGGAGAAGAGCAAGCACTTCGCGACCACCGCCGATGCGCCGACCCGCGGCAACCCGGCCTTCACGCTGCCGTCCTGGGTGCCCAAGGACGCCACCGACATACGCATACGCGCGCGTACGAGCGGCGAGGCCAGGCTGATCCGCTTCACGCTCGGAACGACCTCGCTGGACGGCCCGCAGTGCTCCGCCGGCGCGCCGAAGGACCTGGGCGGGCGACGGCGGCTGGACGCCAAGTGGTGGCCGCACGGCACCCGGGCCGAGGAGCGGCCCGAGTGCCGGGACTTCTACCAGTACCAGGTCGCGGTGCGCGGCAAGCGGGTCTACGCCTGGACCGACGGCACCCCGTCACCGGGGGCGAAGGCGGAGGACGGCGCTCCGGCGCCGGCCCACGCCCGCAGCCGCGGCTAGGGCCAAGAGCTGGCCTGGGCCCGGGCCTGGTTCTAGGGGGTGAGTGCGGCGGCGGTGGCCTGGGCGAAGGCTTCCGGGTTGTCGAGCATGATGTTGTGCCCGCAGTCCGGGACGGGGACCACGGACACCCCGGCGCTCTCCAGGGCCTCGGCGCCGGCGAGGGGTCCGTCGGCCGCGGGCAGCAGGTAGCTGCGCGGGATCTTCAGCTCCAGCAGCAGCTCGCGCATGGTCGGGCTCGTGCCGGCCGCGAGGTGTACCGCCGTCCGGTGCAGGGCCGTACGGTCCGCCAGGCGCATGGTGGACCACCAGTGCGCGCCGACCCGGTCGCGCACCTCGGCCCAGCCGCCGGCCAGGAACTCCTCCTCGGTGTAGGAGGCGATCCCGCTGCTGCCGGCGGTGCGCGGGACGATCGGCACCGGGTCCAGGTTGGCGTCGACCAGCACCAGCCGGGAGACCAGGCGGGGGTGGCGGTGGGCGAGCACGATGGCCACGGCGCCGCCCATGCTGTGGGCGATCAGCTCGGCGCCGGTGACACCGGCCGCGTCGAGGGCGGCGGCGAGGGTGTCGGCGTGCGCCTCCAGGGTGTACGGGAAGTTCTCGGGCCGGTCGCTGTGCCCGTGCCCCAGCAGGTCGACCAGGAGTGACCGGCGGCCGGCCAGCAACGGGTGCACGGCGCTAGCGGCGAAGTAGGCGGGCGAGGTCGACCCCAGCCCGTGCACGTACACCCGGGCGGGCTCCTCCCCCGGCAGTTCGACCCAGCGGATCCGGTCATCTCCCGGCGTGACGGCGGCACTTCGCACCATGGGCTCCTTGATCGACGAGAGGACGAGAGTAACCAGGGCCGCAGCGGGCGCCTCGACTACCCTCGTCGGGTGAGTACGCATGTGAACCGACTCGGCGAGGACACCCCGCGGACAGGCCTGCTCCCGACGGGGACCGGCGTGACGGTCTGGTCCCTGGACACCACCCTCGACGTGGTCGGTGGCCACCGGGTCGACGAGGCGCTGCCGATCCTGGACGCGAACGAGCGGGACCGGGCCGGGCGGCTGGTGCGGGCCGGGGACCGGCACCGGTACCTCGCCTCCCACGTGGGGCTGCGGGTCCTGCTCGGCGGCTACCTGGGGATGGCTCCGCAGGACGTCTGCCTGGTCCGGGAGGACTGCCCGTGCTGCGACGGCCCGCACGGGCGGCCGGCGGTCGCGGGGGGCGCGGTGCAGTTCTCGCTCTCGCACAGCGACGACCTGGCGTACCTCGCGTTCGCGGGGGTGCCGGTCGGGATCGACGTGGAGGCCGTGCCGAGCGCGGCGGCGGTGAAGGACGTGCTGAACAGCCTGCACCCGGCGGAGACCGCGGAACTCTCCGCGCTGCCCGCGGCGCAGCGGCCGGAGGCACTCGGCCGCCTGTGGTCGCGCAAGGAGGCCTACTTCAAGGGCACGGGCACCGGCCTGGCCGAGGGCCTGGCCGAGCCGTACATCGGCTCGGGCCCCGACCCCGCCGCCGTCCCCGGCTGGCGCCTCATCGACCTCCCGGCCCCACCGGCCTACGCGGCGGCCCTGGCCCTGCGCGTCTGACCCGGACCGGCCCCGGCCCCGACACCGCGGCCGGGGCGTCCTCGGCCGGTCGCCGGCGCGCCGCCCGCCGGGCCGTTCGCCGCGCCGGGCCGAAATCACGGTCGCCGCTGGTCATAGACGCCTATCGTGGCCGACATGGACATCCGCGCCGCCCGCACCGTCGCCGAACTCCAGGCCGCGGAGGGGCTCTTCGACGGCCCCGCCCCACTCGACCGGTCCGAGCGCTTCCTCGCCGCGCCGGGACACCTGATGCTCATCGCCTACGTCGACGACATCCCCGCCGGCATGGTCTCCGGCGTCGAGATGAGCCACCCCGACAAGGGCACCGAGATGTGCCTGTACGAGCTCTCCGTCGACGAGGGCTACCGGCGCCGCGGCATCGGCCGGGCCCTGACCGAGGCGCTCGCCAACGAGGCCAGGGCGCGCGGCTGTTACGGCATGTGGGTGGGGGTCGACACCGACAACGAGGCCGCCCTGGCCACGTACGCCGCCGCCGGGGCCCGCGACGAGGGTGTCTTCGCGATGCGCGGCTGGCCCCTCTCCGGATAATCCCTCCGGCGGCGTGTCGTGCGCCCAGTCGGCGCACCCTCCGCGCGCCCGGCCCGTGGCTCGCCGAGCATCGGCCGCATGACCGCACTCACCGCGCTGCTTCCGGCCGCCGCCCTGTTGGCGGCGGCCACTGCCCTGCCGCCGCACCCCGCACTCGCCGCCGCCGACCGCGCCGATGCCGCCACCGCCCCGTACGTCGTGGTCCTGAAGGACAACAGCTCCCGCGCCCCGAACCGTGCTGCGCTGGCCGCCGAGGCAGAGGCCTCCGGGGACAGGGTCGGGGCCGTCTACGACACCGTCATCAGCGGCTTCGCCGTCCGTACCACCGCCGCCCGCGCCGCGGCGCTCGCCGCTGACCCCCGGGTGGCCTCGGTGGAGCCGGACTCCGAGTTCCGGATCAGCGACGCGCAGAGCCCGGCGCCCTGGCCGCTCGACCGGATCGACCAGAGCGAGCTCCCGCTCGACGGCTCGTACACGTACGCCACCACCGCGCAGGGGGTCACCGCGTACGTCGTGGACACCGGGATCAACACCGCCCACCAGGAATTCGGGGGCCGGGCACGGGTCGGCTACAACGGGGTGTTCCTGGAGAGCTCGGGCGACTGCAACGGTCACGGAACGCACGTCGCGGGAACCCTGGGCGGGGCGACGTACGGGGTCGCGAAGGGGGTGTCCCTCGTCGGGGTCAAGGTCGCCAACTGCAAGGGGTCCGCGACCCTGACGTCCATCCTGGGCGGCCTGGAGTGGATGGTGAAGGACGCCGCCAAGGCTCCCGGCACCCCCGCCGTGGCCAACATGAGCATGGGCGGCACCCGCAGCTCCTCCCTGGACACGGCGGTGACGCGGGCGGTCGCCGCCGGGATCACCTTCACCGTGGCCGCCGGGAACGCTGCCGACGACGCCTGCACCGGCTCCCCCGCCGCCGTGCCCGCCGCGGTCACCGTCGGCGCGGCCGACGCCGCGGACCAGTGGGCTCCGTTCTCCAGTTACGGCCGCTGCGTGGACCTCGTCGCGCCGGGCGTGTCCGTGACCTCGGCCTGGAAGGGCTCGACGACCGCCCTCGCCCGCGCCTCCGGCACCTCCATGGCGGCCCCGCACGCGGCGGGCGTCGCCGCGCTGATCCTCGCCGAAGGCCTCGCGGCGGGCGGTACCGCGAAGACGCCCGCGGAGGTGTCCGACGCGCTGGTGCGGGGCGCCGTGCCGGGCCGCCTCACCGGCGTCCCGACCGGCACCGCCAATCTCCTCCTGCACGCCCCGCCGGCCGCCCGCTAGGGCACCGGTCCGGTGGCCGCCGGGCAGCGGGGCCGCCGGCCACCCGCCGCCCGGCCACCCGGCCACCCGGCGCCGGTCGACGGCGAGCCCTGCCCGCTCCCCTCCCGGACCGCCGCACCGCCGCGCCGCCGCGCCGCCGGACCAACCGCACCGCCCCACGGCCGCACCGCCGCACTCCCTGATCACCGCCCACCCGCGCCCGATCCGCGGATCACCGGACTGCCAGGTCAGCCACCTGCCGGCACCCCACCCATCCCATCCGCCCCGCACCCCGACAGACCCGGCCTGATGGGACATCAATTTCTGTGTGCTTCGGGCGAAAGCAAGTCATTGACTTCTCAACACCGCGACGCGTCAATGTCGGCCACCGCACCGGCTCGGCCTCCCCCACACAGCGGGTGGGGGGAGGGGTTCGTCTGACGAAGGAGTCGCGACCCAGTGAGTACAACGTTCCGACGAAGAGTTCTGGCCGGGGCGGGCGCCCTGTCCCTCGCGCTGGCGGGCGGCGTAGTGAGCCTGACCGGCACCGCTCAGGCGGCGACCGTGACCACCCCCGTCTTCGAGAACTGCGACGCCCCTGCTCCGCAGCCGGACGGTTCGGGCAACCAGAACTACACGATCACCGTGCCCGATCACGCCAAGGCCGGGGACGTCGTGCCGATCACGATCGACCCGGGTGCGAGCCCGCTGATCCCCGGCTTCTCCGTCACCACGGTGAACACCACCAAGATCACCCTCAAGGTGGGGGCGACCACCCAGGTGGTCACCAGCCCGCCCGAGACCGTCAGTGTCGTCGCCGGCACCCCGCTCGACCCCAAGGCCTTCTCCGGAACCATCAAGGTCCCGGACGGCACGGAGGGCACCGCGGTCGACGTCAAACTCGACCTGGCGGTCACGGACGCGGACCTCAGCGGTTCGGTGTTCACCACCACCTGCACACCTGCGCCCCGACCCAGCGCCACCCTCGGCTCGGTCGCCGTCGAGGCCCTGCCGAAGGACCCGGTCACCACCAAGCTGACGCCCAACAGCGGCAAGGCCGGTACGGCCGTCGTCGTGGGCGGCGCGAACTTCCCGGCGGGCCCGGTCACCTGTTCCGCCCTCCTTGCGGGTGCGGCCACCGGTGACACCGGTAGCGGTACGGCGGACGCGTCCGGCGCCGCCACCTGCAACATCACCGTGAGCAAGAAGGCCGACGCCATCAAGATCGACGGCTCGGTGACCCCGTACAAGTCCTTCGTGTACCTGGAGGACCAGGCAGGCGTGAAGAACCCGGTCGACATCGAGGTCCTCCCCGGCCCGCTGGCGCTCGGCCCGAAGGACGGCCAGCCGGCCGTCGCCTTCCCCTCGGTCACCATCAACGGCAAGGCCCAGTCGGTGGTCGGCGTGTTCAACGCCGCGACCATCCAGGACTTCCGCGGCGGCACGCTCGGCTGGGACGTGACGGCGACCCGTACGCCGTTCCTGAACCAGGCGACCGGTCACTCGATGGCGAAGGCGCAGATCGGCATCCAGCCGTCCTGCACCGTGACCAACCCGGACAGCCCGAGCACCTGCACCGCGGGCACGCCCGGCGCGATCTCCGAGACCCCGATGAAGGTGGCCTCGCAGGCCGCCGGCGGGGACGAGCTGACCGGCGGTGAGTTCGCCGTCGGCGGCGCCGGGATGATCCAGCTCCCGCCGTTCATGTTCGCCGACACCTACCAGACGGTCGTCACCTTCTCGATCGCCTGACCCAGCAGGAGTAGCGCCATCCCAGGGTGGTGCGGCGCCACGGTGCCGCACCACCCCTTCGCCGTCCCACTCCTGGCCGTGCCCCCGTGCCCCCATGCCCCGCGCCCGCGCGCCCGCACCCCCGTGCCCCCCGTGCCCCCCGCGCCGACTGGAGAACCGCCCATGCACCCCCGTCCCCGCCGCTCCCGCGTCTTCGCGTACGGTCCGCTGCTCGCCCTGGTGCTGCTGCTCGCGGGCCTGCTCCTGCCCGCCGCGACGGCGACGGCCGCGGACAACGGCACCTGGGGGGTGTTCCCGACGCCCCCCGCCGGCGCGCCGATGACCGACCGCGCCTACTTCTTCCACCAGGGCGCGGCCGGGACCACGATCAGCGACAGCGCGACGATCCTCAACTCCTCCGACAAGGAACTGACCTTCCAGGTCTTCGCCACCGACGCGGTGAACACCCCGGTCGGCGGCGCCTTCGCCCTGCTGCCGGTGGACCAGAAGCCCAAGGACGTGGGCGCGTGGATCGCACTGGCGCCCGAGGCCGCGACCACCGTGACCGTGCCGCCCAAGGGCCGCAAGGACGTCCCGTTCACCGTGAAGGTCCCCCAGGACGCGACGCCCGGCGACCACGTCGGAGGGATCGTCGCCCTCAACACGGCCGTGGAGGGCATCCGGCAGGAGGGCAAGGTCCAGGTCGGGGTGAAGCGGCAGGTCGGCTCGCGGATGTACTTCCGGGTGCCGGGTCCGGTGACGCCGGGGCTGAGCGTGGAGGACGTGAAGGTCAGCCGGTCCGCACCGCTGTTGCCGTGGGTCAAGGAGGCCCGCGCCACGGTCTCGTACACGCTGGTCAACCGGGGCAACGTGGTCGTCGAGCCCGAGGTGGCGGTGTCCGCGAAGGGGTTGTTCGGCCGTACGGTACTGGACCGGCCTGCCCGTGAACTGAAGCTGGTGCTGCTGCCCGGCCAGCGGGTGCAGCTGACCGAGCCGTGGGCGGACGCACCGCAGTCCGACTGGGTCACCGTACGGATCTCGGCCGGGGCCACGGCCCATCCGGACCTGGCCCCGCAGTCCGAGGTGGAGTTCATCGCCGTGCCGTGGCCCGCCGTCGGCGTGCTGTTCGTCCTGGCGGGCGCCGTGATCACCCTGCTGGTCCTGCGGCGCCGCCGCGCCCGGTCGTCCGCGGCCGACGGCGAACGGGCCGAGCTCACTGCGGACTTGGCAGGAACCCGTTGACCGGCGAGGGTGTCCGCCGGGCGGGAACGAAGCTCGCCCCCCGCGTGAGGGTGCGGGGGGCGAGCCGGTCCTGAGGTCCTGCGTGAGGTCCTGCGTGAGGTCAGTGGTTGCGGGGGAAGCCCAGGTCCACGCCGATGTGGCCTTCCGACGGGTCCGGCCAGCGGGTCGTGACGACCTTGCCGCGCGTGTAGAAGTGGATGCCGTCGTTGCCGTAGACGTGGTGGTCGCCGAAGAGCGAGTCCTTCCAGCCGCCGAAGGAGTGGTAGCCCACCGGCACCGGGATCGGCACGTTGACGCCGACCATGCCCGCCTCGATCTCCAGCTGGAAGCGGCGGGCGGCGCCGCCGTCGCGGGTGAAGATCGCCGTGCCGTTGCCGAACGGCGAGGCGTTGATCAGCGCCACGCCCTCCTCGTAGGTCTCGGCGCGCAGCACGCACAGCACCGGCCCGAAGATCTCGTCGCGGTAGGCGTCGGAGTCGGTCTTGACGTTGTCGAGCAGCGAGAGGCCGATCCAGTGGCCCTTCTCGAAGCCGTCGACCGTGTACCCCGTGCCGTCGAGGACCACGTCGGCGCCCTGGTCCGCGGCACCCTTCACGTACCCGGCGACCTTGTCGCGGTGGGCGGCGGTGATCAGCGGGCCCATCTCGGACGCCGGGTCGCTGCCCGGGCCGATCTTGATCTTCTCGGCGCGCTCGCGGATCTTCTCGACCAGCTCGTCGCCGATGGCGCCGACGGCGACGACCGCGGAGATCGCCATGCAGCGCTCGCCGGCCGAGCCGTAGGCGGCCGAGACCGCCGCGTCGGCGGCCGCGTCCAGGTCGGCGTCCGGCAGCACCAGCATGTGGTTCTTGGCGCCGCCCAGGGCCTGGACCCGCTTGCCGTTGGCGGAGGCGGTGGTGTGGATGTGGCGGGCGATCGGCGTGGAGCCGACGAAGGAGACCGCGGAGATGCCGGGGTGGGCGAGCAGCGCGTCGACGGCGACCTTGTCACCGTGGACGACGTTGAGCACACCGGCGGGCAGACCGGCCTCGGAGGCCAGTTCGGCCAGCTTGTTGGCGGCCGACGGGTCCTTCTCGCTCGGCTTGAGGATGAAGGTGTTTCCGCAGGCCACGGCCAGCGGGAACATCCACATCGGCACCATCGCCGGGAAGTTGAACGGGGTGATGCCGGCGACCACGCCGAGCGGCTGGCGGATGGCGGCGACGTCGACCCGGTTGGAGACGGAGGTCGACAGCTCGCCCTTGAGCTGGGTGGTGATCCCGCAGGCCAGCTCGACGATCTCCAGGCCGCGGGCGACCTCGCCCAGCGCGTCCGAGTGGACCTTGCCGTGCTCGGCGGTGATCAGCTCGGCGATGGCATCTCGGTTGGCGTCGAGCAGGGCGCGGTAGGCGAACAGCACCTTGGTGCGGGCGGCCAGCGAGGACTGGCCCCAGGTCTGGAACGCCTCCTGGGCGATCCGTACCGCCGCGTCGACCTCATCGGCGGACGCGAGGGCGACCTGCGTGGTGACCTCGCCGGTGGCCGGGTCGGTGACCGGGCCGTAGTTGCCCGACGCGCCCTCGACGGTCTTGCCACCGATCCAGTGGTTGACGGTCTTCATGCCTATTGCTCCTTCACAGATGGCGACGTCGCTGCGCGGCTTGCCGGTCGTACTCTTCGCGGGCCGCGTTCGCGGACGCACGGGTCGCGGTCTCGGCCACAGGAACATCCCACCACGCCTGTGCCGGGGGCGGGCCCGACACAGTGTCGGGTGTTCGGGTCTGTGCGTAGACACATGTGGGGCGGTCTGCCTCACGCGCTTCGGCGAGGGCTTTCCGCAGGTCACCGATGGTGCGGGTGCGGATCACGGCCATTCCGAGGGAGGCTGCGTTGGCTGCGAGGTCCACCGGCAGGGGTGCGCCGGTGTACGAACCGTCGTCCGCCCTGAAGCGGTACGCGGTTGCGAAGCCCTCGCCGCCCACGGCCCCCGAGAGGCCGCCGATGGAGGCGTAGCCGTGGTTGTCGAGGATCACCACCTTGATCGGGACGCCCTCCTGCACGGCCGTGACGATCTCGGTCGGGTTCATCAGGTACGTCCCGTCGCCGACCAGCGCCCACACGGGGCGACCGGGGGCGGCGAGCGCGGTGCCGATCGCCGCCGGGATCTCGTAGCCCATGCAGGAGTACCCGTACTCCACGTGGTACTGGTCGGCCGCGCGGGTCCGCCACAGCTTGTGCAGGTCGCCGGGGAGGGAGCCGGCGGCGTTGATCAGGATGTCGTCGGCGCCGACCAGCTCGTCGAGCAGCCCGAGCACCTGGACCTGCGTCGGGGCGGCGTCTTCGTCGGGGGCCGCCCAAGCCTGGTCGACCAGGCGCTCCCAGTTCCGTTTCCTTTCTTTGTACGTCGTCTCGTACGCGGGGTCCACGCGGTACCCGGCAGTCTCTTCCCGGAGGTCTTCCAGGCCCACCCTCGCGTCGCAGACCAGCGGCCGGGCGGCGAGTTTGTGGGCGTCGTACGGGTCGAGGTTGAGCCCGAGGAAGCGGACGGCGGGGTTCCGGAAGAGGGTCGAGGAGGCGGTGGTGAAGTCCGTCAGCCGGGTCCCGGCGGCGATGACCAGGTCGGCGCCGCGGGCCAGCTCGTCGGCGGTGGCCGTGCCGGTGTGCCCGATGCCACCGACATCGGCGGGGTGGTCGTACGGGAGCGCCCCCTTGCCCGCTTGCGTGGAGGCCACCGGGATCCCGGTGGCCCCCGCGAATTCCGCCAGCGCGGCCTGGGCCCCGCTGTGCCGGATCCCGCCGCCGGCGATGATCAGCGGGCGCGCGGAGCCCCGTACGGCCTCGGCGGCCCGTGCGAGCTCGTCCCGGTCGGGTCCGGGCCGGCGCACCCCCCACACCCGCTCGGCGAAGAACTCGGGCGGCCAGTCGTGGGCCTCGGCCTGGACGTCCTGGGGCAGCGCGAGGGTCACCGCGCCGGTCTGGACGGGGTCGGTGAGCACCCGCATGGCCTGGAGGGCGGCCGGGATCAGGGCCTCGGGCCGGGTGATCCGGTCGAAGTGGCGGGAGACGGGCCGCAGGGTGTCGTTGACGGAGACGTCGCCTGCGTAGGGCACCTCCAGCTGTTGGAGCACGGGATCGGCGGGCCGGGTGGCGAAGGTGTCGCCGGGCAGGAGGAGTACGGGAATCCGGTTGATGGTGGCGAGGGCGGCCCCGGTGACGAGGTTGGTTGCGCCCGGCCCGATCGAGGTGGTGACGGCGTGGGCCGAGAGCCGCTCGCACTGGCGGGCGTACCCGACGGCGGCGTGCACCATGGCCTGCTCGTTGCGCCCCTGCAGGAACGGCATCCCTCGCGGGCCGCTCTCCAGGAGGGCCTGCCCGATGCCGGCGACGTTCCCGTGCCCGAAGATCCCCCAGGTTGCGGCGATCAGCCTGCGGCGACGGCCGTCGCGCTCGGTGTACTGCTGCGCGAGGAAGCGGACGAGGGCCTGCGCGACGGTGAGCCTCATCGGGTCTCGTCCTCCGCTCGGTGGAAGGGCAGCCTGGGGTCGGCGTCCTGACCGGTCCAGGTGTCCCGGATCCAGGCGTGGTCGGGGTGGTCCCGGATCAGCCACTCCCGGGGCCGGCCTGGAGGGCCGGCCATGACGTTGAGGTAGTACATGTCGTGGCCGGGCGCCGCGATGGACGGGCCGTGCCAGCCGTCCGGGATGAGCACCGCGTCCCCGGTCCTCACCTCGGTGAGGACGTCGGTCTTCCCGGCCGGGGAGGGGGTGACGCGCTGGTAGCCGAAGCCGGGCGTGTCGCCGTGCGGGGCGATCTCGAAGTAATAGACCTCTTCGAGGCAGGACTCCCGACCGGGGAGGAACTCGTCGTGCTTGTGGGGCGGGTAAGAGGACCAGTTCCCGCCGGGCGTGAGCACTTCGACGGCGATGAGGCGGTCGCAGTCGAAGACGTCCGCGGCGGCGAAGTTGTTGACCTGACGAGTGCACTGGCCGGCCCCGCGGATCTCCACCGGGACGTCCCGGGCGGCCCCGTACCGGGCCGGGAGCGCGATCTCGCACCGCGCCCCGACGAGCGCGAACCGCCCCCCGGCGGCGGACCCGATCTCGGCCCGCCCGTCGCGGGGCAGGTACGCGAAGTCGGTGACGGCCGTGAACACGCTCTCGCGCCCCCGCAGTTCGAACACCGGGGCGGGCGGTCCGCCGACGGGATCCGCGCAGCGGACCGTGCACCCCCCGGCCAGCGGGAGGACGATCCACTCCCGGTCCCCGCACGTGTGCGCGTACGTCTCGCCCGGGGCGAGCTCCAGCACTCGCAGCGCGGCGAACTCCATCTCGTGGGAAGCGGTCGGCGTCACGGCTCCAGCACCTCTTCCACTTCCTTGGCGTACGGCATCGCCGCCGAGCACGCCAGCCGCGAAGCCACGATCGCCCCCGCCGCGTTGGCGAAGCGCAGCACCCGCTCCAGGTCCCAGCCCGCCAGCAGCCCGTGGCACAGCGCCCCACCGAAGGCGTCCCCCGCGCCGAGCCCGTTCACCACCTGCACCGGGACGGGCGCGGCCTGCGCCACCGTTCCGTCCCGCCGCATCGCCAGTACCCCGTCCGGCCCCCGTTTCACCACCGCCAGCTCGACCCCGGCCTCCAGCAGCGCCCGTGCCGCGGCCCGTGGGTCGCTCTCACCGATCGCGATCGCGCACTCCTGGACGTTGCCGACGGCCACCGTGGCGAGGCCCAGTGCCTGCGCGTACGGCTTCCCCGGTTCCTCCTGCCACAGCATCGGCCTCCAGTCGAGGTCGAAGACCGTGATCCCGGACTTCGAGCGCGCCTCCAGCGCGGCGAGGGTCGCGGAGCGGCTCGGCTGTGCGCTCAGGCCCGTGCCCGTCATCCAGAACACCCGTGCGGCCCGTACCGCGGCCAGGTCCAGCTCCTCCGGTTCGATCTCCAGGTCGGGGGCCTTCGGCAGCCGGTAGAAGTACAGCGGGAAGTCGTCCGGCGGGAAGATCTCGCAGAACGTCAGCGGGGTCGGGTACCGCGCCACCTCCCCGGCCCACCGGTCGTCGACTCCGAACCCGCGCAGCTCAGAGCGCAGATAGGCCCCGAAGGGGTCCGCCCCGGTCCGGGTGATCACAGCTACCTTCCGGCCCAGCCGGGCCGCTGCGACGGCGACGTTGGTGGGCGAGCCGCCCAGGAACTTCCCGAAGGTGTCCGCCTCCGCCAGCGGTACGCCCGTTCTCAGCGGGTAGAGATCCACCCCGATCCGCCCCATCGTGATCAAGTCGAACGCGACATCGTCCGCGGTGGTCACAGGCAGTCCTCCCTCTCGTCTCGCACCCTAAGGTGGCCGTCATGACGTCCTCCCCGCCCGCGTTGACCCGTATCCGCATCGGTTCGGCCCCGGACTCCTGGGGTGTCTGGTTCCCCGACGATCCGCTGCAGACCCCGTGGGACCGGTTCCTCGACGAGGTCGCCGACTCCGGATACGAGTGGATCGAGCTCGGCCCGTACGGCTATCTCCCCACCGACCCCGCGCGCCTCGCCGAGGAGACGGCCAAGCGGGGCCTGCGCGTCAGCGCCGGCACCGTCTTCACCGGACTCCATCACGGACCCGCCGTCTGGGCGGACACCTGGGAGCACGTGTCGCGGATCGCGGAGCTCACCCGGGCCACGGGGGCGGGCCACCTCGTCGTCATCCCGTCGTTCTGGCGCGACGACAAGACCGGCGAGGTGCTGGAGGACCGCGTCCTCACGCCCGCGCAATGGCGTGAACTGACCGAGCAGACCGAGCGGCTGGGGCGCGAGGTGCAGGACCGGTACGGCCTGCGGATCGTCGTCCACCCGCACGCGGACACGCACATCGACACCCCGGAGAACGTGGCGCGCTTCCTGGACGCCACCGACCCGGACCTGGTCTCCCTGTGCCTGGACACCGGGCACTACGCCTACTGCGGCGGCGACAGCGTCCAGGCCATCGAAACCTTCGGCGAGCGGATCGGCTACCTCCACCTCAAGCAGGTCGACCCGCGGATCCTCGCCGAAGTCGTCGCGGAGCAACTGCCGTTCGGCCCGGCCGTGGCCCGCGGCGTGATGTGCGAACCGCCGTCGGGGGTGCCCGCGCTGGAGCCCGTGCTCGCGGCCGCCCAGCGGCTCGGCGTGGACCTCTTCGCCATCGTGGAGCAGGACATGTACCCGTGCCCGCCCGACCGGCCGCTGCCGATCGCCCGCCGCACCCGCGCCTACCTGCGCTCCTGCGGCGCCCGCTGACTCCCCGGAGGGAAACACGACATGAGCACGCTGGGCATCGCCGTCATCGGGACGGGGAAGATGGGCGCCGACCACGTCCGCCGGATCGGGCGGACGGTCGGCGGGGCCCGGGTGGTGGCCGTGGCCGACCCGGACGGGGACCGGGTCAAAGCGGTCGCCGAGGCTCTGGACGGCGCGAGCGCGCACACGGACCCGGCGGCCGCGATAGCCGCACCCGGAGTCCAGGCCGTACTGATCGCCTCCCCGGGCCCCGCCCATGAGGAGGCGATCCTGCACGCCCTGGGGCGGGAGCTGCCGGTGCTGTGCGAGAAGCCGCTGACCCCGGATCCGGAGGGGGCGTTGCGGGTGATGGAGGCGGAGCAGCGGCTGGGCCGACGCCTGGTGCAGGTGGGGTTCATGCGGCGGTTCGACACCGAGTACGAGCGGCTGAAGGAGCTGCTGGACGCGGGCGGGATCGGCCGGCCGCTGTTCCTGCACTGCCGGCACCGCAATGCCGCCTCACCGTCCTCCTTCACCAGCGACATGCTGATCAGCGACTCGGTCGTGCACGAGGTCGACGCGGCGCGCTGGCTGCTCGGGCAGGAGATCACGGCGGTGTCCGTGCTCTCCCCGACACCGACCTCGGCGGCTCCGGAAGGGCTGCGCGATCCCCGACTGGTCCTGCTGGAGACCTCGGGCGGGGTGGTCATCGACGTGGAGATCTTCGTCAACTGCGGTTTCGGCTACGAGGTGCGCTGCGAGGCGGTGGGCGAGTCCGGGAGCGCCCAGATCGGTGAGGGGCAGGCGATGGTGGTCCGGTCCGCGGGCCGCCGCTACGACGAGATCGCCCAGGACTTCACCGTGCGCTTCGCCGACGCGTACGACCGCCAGCTGCGGCGCTGGGTGGCCGCGGCCGCGCGCGGTCGGGTGGCCGGGCCCGACGCCTGGGACGGTTACGCGGCGGCCGCGGTCTCCGCGGCGGGACTGGCCGCCGGGCGCACGGGCGTACGGACCCCGGTGGAGCTGGTGGACCGCCCGGCCCTGTACCTCTGAACCGCCGTACTGCTGAACCCCGGTACTGCTGAACCCCGGTACTGCTGAACCCCGGTACTGCTGAACCCCGGTACTGCTGAACCCCGGTACTGCTGAACCTCGGTACTGCTGAACCGCTGAACCGCTGAACCACCGTCCAGGGGAGACCCGTTGTGCCGCATCTGTCACAGCGGTCACCCTTGTGTCACGCATATCCGCATTTCGCAGGTTTTCCGTCACAGCTGTTCAACAGCCCCTCCCCCGCCTTCATCCCCCGTCGTTCTCCGGGCACAACCTGAGTGAACGTCTGTGTCCACGCGTCGGCTCCCCCGACGGCCTCCCGGCCGGCCCCGCGCCGTGGACTAGGAGGTGTCGTCGATGAGCGACCGACAGCTGTGGTCGTACAAGGAGATCGCCGCTCACATCCGGGTCCAGCCGGACACGGTGCGCTCGTACCGCAAGCACGGCCTGCTCCCCGCTCCCGACCACGTCGAGGGCGGGAAGCCCTACTGGTACGCCGACACGATCCGCACCTGGGTGGCCCGCCGCCCCGGCAACCGGGGCCGCCGCGACGACTGACCCCCCCGGCGGTCGCCGCCCCACCCCTGGACGGGGCGCGCCGGCGCCTAGCGGCTGCCCGCCGGTATCCGGTCCGGCTCTGGCGCCTCCCCCGGCGCCTGCGCCACCACCGCCGGCGGCGCGGACTCCCCCTCGCTCAGTCCGAACCGCTCGTGCAGTCGCCGCAACGGGCCCGGCGCCCACCAGGTGGCCCGCCCCGTCAGCTTCATGACCGCCGGTACCAGGAGGCTCCGTACAACCAGCGCGTCCATCAGGACGGCCAGCGCGATCCCGAGCCCCAGCATCTTGGTGTTGGTCACCCGGGAGCTGCCGATGGCCACCATCACCACCGCCAGGATCACGGCCGCCGCGGTGATCAGCCCGCCCGTGCGGACCAGTCCGGTGCGCACCGCCCCCTCGTGATCCCCGGTCCGCTCGTACTCCTCCTTGATGCGGGATATGAGGAACACCCCGTAGTCCATGGAGAGTCCGAAGGCGATGCAGAACATCAGGACGGGCAAGTTGGTCTCGATGTCCCCGGTGGAGGTGAAGGAGAGCAGTCCGGAGAGGTGTCCGTCCTGGAAGACCCACACCACCGCCCCGAACATCGCGGTCAGGCTGAGCGCATTGAGCAGGACCGCCTGGACGGGTATCAGCACGCTCCCGGTGAGCAGGAAGACCAGCAGCAGCGTGGCCAGGACCACCAGGGTCAGAGCGGCCGGCAGTTCCTCCGCTATCGCCTTCTGGGCGTCGACGAGGACCGCCGCCTGTCCGGTCACCGCGGTATCGAAGGGGGCGTCGACCTTGCGCACCTCCGCGACGAGGTCCTGGGCCTGCTCTCCGGCCGGCTCGCCGTCGGTGACCACCGAGAAGTACGCGGTCCCCGACCCGGAGGCGGAGGTCACCGGCCCGTTCACCCGCACTCCGGGCAGGGCGGCGAGCCGCTCCCGGTAGGCGGCGAGGTCGGCGGGGCCGGCCACGCCCTCGGCCAGCACGGTCAGCCCGGCGCCGGGACTGCCCGGGAAGCCGTCGCGGATCTGCTGCTGGACGATGTGGGAGGTGGCGGTCGCCGGCAGCTGCCGGTCGTCCACGGTGCCGAACTTCACCCCGAGGAAGGGCAGTCCGAGGAGCAGCAGCCCCGCCGTGGTGGCGATGGCGAACACGGGGGCCCGGCGCATCACCAGCGCGGTCGCCCGCGCCCAGCCCCGCCCGGCCCCGGCGACCGCGCCCGGAGCGCCGGCGGCCGGTGTCCCGGCGGCGGCCCGGGCCCGCTTGCGGGCCCACAGCCGCCGCAGGTCGAAGGAGTTGACCCGGTCCCCGAGCAGCACGAGCGCGGCCGGCAGCAGGACGAGCGCGGCGGCTGCCGCGAGCAGGACCACCGCGACCCCGGCGTAGGCGAAGGAGCGCAGGAAGTACATCGGGAAGAACAGCATCGCCGAGAGCGACACGGCCACGGTCAGCGCCGAGAACAACACCGTGCGCCCGGCGGTGCGCAGGGTGGCCCCCACGGCGGCGGCCGGATCCCGCCCTGCGGCGAGCTCCTCGCGGAACCTGCGCACGATGAACAGGGCGTAGTCGATGGCGAGTCCGAGGCCGAGCGCGGTGGTCAGGTTCTGGGCGAAGACGGAGACGTCGGTGAACTCGGTGAGGCCGCGCAGCACGGCATTGGTGCCGAGGATGGCGACGATGCCCACGCCCAGCGGCAGCAGTGCGGCGACGGCGCTGCCGAAGACGATGACGAGCAGGACGAGGGTAACCGGCAGGGCGATCACCTCGGCGCGCAGCAGGTCCTCCTGGATGGTGGTGGTCACCTCGCGCTGGACGGCGACCGGCCCCCCGAGGGAGACGCGCACCGGCCCGTGCTCGCCCCGGTAGTGCGGGGCGATCCGCTCCAGCACCGCGGCGCGGGTCTTCTCGTCACCGAGCACCCGGGCGGCTATCAGGGCTTGGCTGCCGTCCTTCGAGCGCAGCGCGGGCAGATGGGTTCGCCAGTACGAGCCGACTCCGGCCACCCCCTGCTCGGAGGCGAGCCGCTCGGTCAGCCGCTCGGCCTCGGCGGCGACGGCGGGGTCGTCCACCCCGGCACCTGCCGCCTCACCGGCCTCGACCAGCAGGAGCAGGTTGGGCTGGGAGCCCGGGAACTCGCGCTCCAGGACCTTGGCGGCGTAGGTGGACCGGGCGTCCGGGTCCTCCCAGCCGCCGCTGCCCATCCGGTCGGCGACGCCACCGCCCGCGAGGACGGCCAGTGCCGTGACCACGAGGGCGAGCAGCAGCGAGAGCCGCGGCCGGGCCGTGACGATCCGGGTCCACCGCCCGCTCTCCCCTGACGACGGCGGTTTTTTGACTTCGGACATGACTCGGTGTCCCCTTCACCGTGATTGCCAGCCAACTTAGACTGGCAAACACGAGCAGTCGCTCGCGTTTCTCAAGAATGCGAGCGCCCTCTCGCGTTTGTCAATCACCCACGGGAAGCAAGGGACGGAACATGCCGGAGAGGTCCCAGGCCGAAAGCGCCACCAAGGCCCCAAAGGCCACCAAAAAGACTGCCGCTCCGCGACGCCAGGCCCGCGGGGAGCGCCGGATCGCCCAGCTCCTGGCGGCTGCCGCCAGTGTGTTCTGCCGCACCGGCTACGCCGCGGCCAGCACCAACGCCATCGCCCGCGAAGCCGAGGTCTCGCCGGGCACGCTCTACCAGTTCTTCCCGAACAAGGAGGCCATCGCCATCGAGCTGGGCGGCCAGCTACTCCGGCGCGCCCACGAGATGCACGGCCAGGCCTTCCTCCCGGAGAACCTGGACAAGCCACTGCCCGAGCTGCTCGACGCCGTCCTGGACCCGGTCATCGCCTTCAACTGCGAGAACCCGGCCTTCTGGGCCCTGATGCACGGCTCCGGCATCCCCGGCATCGCCCAGGAACACGAGGAGCTGCATTCCGGGCTACTGACCCGCGTCGAGGGCGTCCTGCGCACCTTCTGCCCGGACGGCACACCCGAAGAGATCACCCGCGTCTCCAACATGATCCTGGGCATCTTCAAGGCCTCGCTGGACCTGATCCTCGCGAGCGAGGGCGCCGAGCGCGCCGCGTACGTCGCCGAGGCGAAGACCGTGCTGCTGCGCTACGTGGAGCCGATGGTCACCACGCCCCACCGGCACTGACCGCGGCCCCCGCCCCGCACTCCGCAGCCCGGACCGGCCCGGGACCGGTCGAACCGGCCGGAAGTGGCGGCGCACGCTCGCATTGATACCCCCTAGGGGTATAGTCTCGAAGTGTCGGGAGGACGGTGGGGTGACACCGCCGCCCCCAGGCGCCCGGATACGCCCCTGAAGAGGAGAACGACATGAACGCCGAGACGGACACCCGGACCACCACCGTCTACCGCGTGACCGGCATGACCTGCGGCCACTGCGAGGGCGCGGTGACCACCGAGATCTCCGCCCTTCCGGGCGTCAGCTCGGTCAAGGCCGTCGCCGCGACCGGCGAGGTCACCGTGGTCTCCGCCGCCCCGCTCGCCGACGAGGACGTGCGTGCCGCCGTCGACGAGGCCGGCTACGAGTTCGCCGGCCAGGCCGGCTGAGCAGCGCCACCACCCGCCCCTCCTCCGCAGTACCCCGCCGGGTCGTACCGGCCAGCTCATACTGGTTCCGTACGACCCGGCCCTCCCCCTGGAGCCGGACATGAGCAGCAGCACAGTGCACGACGGGCCCATAGCGACCGCCCCGGCCGCCGAGGTCGAGCTGAGCATCGGCGGAATGACCTGCGCCTCCTGCGCCGCCCGCATCGAGAAGAAGCTGAACCGGATGGACGGGGTCACCGCCACGGTGAACTACGCCACCGAGAAGGCCCGCGTCTCGTACGGCGACGGCGTCGAGGTCGCCGACCTGATCGCGACGGTCGTCAAGACCGGCTACACCGCCGAGGAGCCCCCGCCGCCCGCGCCGGAGCCCGAAGCGGAGGCCCCGGGCGCTCCCGGACCCGCGCCCGTCCCCGAACTGGCCGCGCTGCGCCAGCGGCTGCTGGTCTCCGCCGCCCTCGCCTTCCCCGTCGTCCTGCTCTCGATGGTCCCGGCCCTCCAGTTCGACAACTGGCAGTGGCTCTCGCTGACCCTGGCCGCCCCCGTCGTCGTCTGGGGCGCCCTCCCCTTCCACCGGGCCGCCTGGACCAACGCCCGGCACGGCGCCGCCACCATGGACACCCTGGTCTCGGTCGGTACCCTCGCCGCCTTCGCGTGGTCGCTGTGGGCCCTGTTCTTCGGCCACGCCGGCATGCCCGGCATGCGGCACGGGTTCGACTTCTCCGTCTCGCGCGCGGACGGCTCCTCCGCGATCTACCTGGAGGTCGCCGCGGGCGTCGTCAGCTTCATCCTGCTCGGCCGCTACCTGGAGGCCCGCTCTAAGCGGAAGGCGGGCGCCGCCCTGAGGGCCCTGCTGGAGCTGGGCGCAAAGGACGTGGCCGTGCTGCGCGGTGGCAGCGAGGTGCGGATCCCCGTGGCGCAGCTCGCGGTCGGCGACCGGTTCGTCGTCCGCCCCGGAGAGAAGATCGCCACCGACGGCACGGTCGTCGAAGGGACGTCCGCCGTGGACGCCTCGATGCTGACCGGCGAGTCCGTCCCGGTCGAGGTCGGCGTGGGCGACTCCGTCACCGGGGCCACCGTCAACGCCTCGGGCCGGCTCGTCGTCGAAGCCACCCGGATCGGCGCCGACACCCAGCTCGCCCGGATGGCCAGGCTCGTCGAGGAGGCGCAGAACGGCAAGGCCGAGGTACAGCGCCTGGCCGACCGGATCTCCGGAGTCTTCGTACCGGTCGTGCTGCTGCTGGCGCTCGGCACCTGGGTCACCTGGCTGCTGATCACCGACGACCCCACCGCCGCCTTCACCGCCGCCGTGGCCGTCCTGATCATCGCCTGCCCGTGCGCCTTGGGCCTGGCCACCCCGACCGCGCTGATGGTCGGCACTGGGCGGGGCGCGCAGCTCGGCATCCTGATCAAGGGGCCCGAGGTGCTGGAGTCCACCCGCCGCGTCGACACGGTCGTGCTCGACAAGACGGGCACGGTCACCACCGGCCGGATGACCCTGTCCGGCGTGCACCCCGCCGCCGGTGTCGACGAGCTGGAGCTGCTCCGTCTCGCGGGCTCGCTGGAGCACGCCTCCGAGCACCCGATCGCCCGCGCCATCGCCACCGGCGCCGTCGAGCGCGCCGGAGCCCTGCCGGCCCCGGAGTCCTTCGAGGCCCTCGCCGGGCTCGGCGTCCAGGGCGTGGTCGACGGGCACGCCGTCCTGGTGGGTCGCGAGCAGCTGCTGGCCGACTGGTCGATCCCGCTGCCGTCGGCCCTGGCCGAGGCCAAGGCCGACGCCGAGGCGCTGGGCAGCACCGCCGTCCTGGTGGCCTGGGACGGAGCGGCCCGCGGGGTCCTGACCGTGGCCGACGCGGTCAAGGAGACCAGCGCCGAGGCGGTGTCGCGGCTGCGCGCGCTGGGCCTGACCCCCGTCCTGCTGACCGGGGACAACAAGGCCGTGGCGGAGACGGTGGCCCGCGAGGTGGGCATCGACGAGGTGATCGCCGAGGTGCTACCGCAGGACAAGGTGGACGTCGTACGCCGGCTCCAGGCGCAGGGCCGTACGGTCGCCATGGTGGGCGACGGGGTCAACGACGCGGCCGCGCTGGCCCAGGCGGACCTGGGCCTGGCCATGGGCACCGGCACGGACGCCGCGATCGAGGCGGGCGACCTGACCCTCGTACGGGGAGACCTGCGGGTGGCGGCGGACGCGATCCGGCTCTCCCGCCGGACCCTCGCCACCATCAAGGGCAACCTGTTCTGGGCTTTCGGCTACAACGTGGCAGCCCTGCCCCTCGCGGCCGCTGGCCTGCTCAACCCGATGATTGCGGGGGCCGCGATGGCGTTCTCCTCCGTTTTCGTGGTGAGCAACAGCCTCCGGTTGCGATCCTTCCGCTAAGGGATCTTCTCCCCACTCTGCGCACACTTCCTTCACGGGAGACGCAGATCACAGTGATTGCAACGTAACCATCTGGCACTGCAGTGGGTCTAATGGGGCGGTGCCAGGAACGTCTTGGGGGACGTTCACGGGGGTCTTGGGGGACATCCCGGGCATCAGCCGGCCGGGACGCGTGCCCAACGGGGTGCTTTGAGCGGCCTTCCCGACCCGTACGGGTCCCGGCAGACACCCATGGGGCGCACTCCGCGTGCGCTCCTCGCAGACGCCCCGGCTCGGGTCCCGTGGGGGGAATCCGTTCCGGGGAAAGGAAAGCGCCCCGACCGTCGACCCGTGGGGGGATCGACGGCGGGGCGCTTTTCGCTTGCCTGCGGGCCTCGGATTGAGCCTCGGGTCAGCGGGCCGCGGTGTGGGCCTCGGGTCAGCGGGCCTCGACCGGGACGAAGTCGCGCAGGACCTCACCGGTGTAGATCTGGCGCGGACGGCCGATGCGGGAACCCGGCTCCTTGATCATCTCGTGCCACTGGGCGATCCAGCCGGGAAGGCGACCGAGCGCGAAGAGCACGGTGAACATCTCGGTCGGGAAGCCCATGGCGCGGTAGATCAGGCCGGTGTAGAAGTCCACGTTCGGGTAGAGGTTGCGCGAGACGAAGTACTCGTCGGCCAGCGCGTGCTCTTCCAGCTTGAGCGCGATGTCGAGCAGCTCGTCGCTCTTGCCGAGGGCCGAGAGGACGTCGTGCGCCGCCGCCTTGATGATCGTCGCCCGCGGGTCGAAGCTCTTGTAGACGCGGTGCCCGAAGCCCATGAGGCGGACGCCGTCTTCCTTGTTCTTCACCTTGCGGATGAAGGCGTCGACGTCGCCGCCGTCGTTCTTGATGCCTTCCAGCATCTCCAGAACGGACTGGTTGGCGCCACCGTGCAGCGGACCCCACAGGGCCGAGATGCCGGCGGAGATCGAGGCGAACATGTTCGCCTGCGAGGAACCGACCAGGCGCACGGTGGAGGTCGAGCAGTTCTGCTCGTGGTCCGCGTGCAGGATCAGCAGCTTGTCGAGCGCCGAGACCACGACCGGGTCCAGGTCGTACTCCTGGGCCGGCACGGAGAAGGTCATGCGCAGGAAGTTCTCGACGTAGCCGAGGTCGTTGCGCGGGTAGACGACCGGGTGGCCGACCGACTTCTTGTACGCGTACGCCGCGATCGTCGGGAGCTTGGCCAGCAGGCGGATCGTCGAGAGGTTGCGCTGCTTCTCGTCGAACGGGTTGTGGCTGTCCTGGTAGAACGTCGACAGCGCGCTGACCACGGAGGACAGCATCGCCATCGGGTGCGCGTCGCGCGGGAAGCCGTCGTAGAACCGCTTGACGTCCTCGTGCAGCAGCGTGTGCTGGGTGATGTCGTTGCGGAACGACGCGAGCTGGTCGACGGTCGGCAGCTCACCGTTGATCAGCAGGTACGCGACCTCGATGAAGGTCGAACGCTCGGCGAGCTGCTCGATCGGGTAACCGCGGTAGCGCAGGATGCCCTGCTCACCGTCGAGGTAGGTGATCGCGGACTTGTACGCGGCGGTGTTGCCGTAGCCGCTGTCCAAGGTGACGAGCCCGGTCTGGGCCCTCAGCTTCGAGATGTCGAAGCCCTGGTCACCGACGGTGCTTTCGACCACCGGGTAGGTGTATTCACCGTCCGCGTACCGGAGTACTACAGAGTTGTCGCTCACGTCATCCCTCACCGACGTAGTGCCTCTTCTTCGAGGTGCCCTGACTGCCTCTACCTTCCCCCATTTGGCGCAGGAGAGTGCACTCGGGGTCGGCCTTTGGTCTTTTTGACGGCACTGAGTGCCTTCAACCTGCTCATCCTGCCCCCTCCACACCGGCGCGGGAACCCCAAATGATCGATCATCTAGGTGATGTTTCCCACCGGTATCCGGCCGGACAGCCTGGACGCGACCGCCGTGTACCTCCTACCTGCGGAAACGGTACGCACAGCCTGGCCGAGGGCCTTGCGGGACCCGACCAGGACGACCAGTTTCTTCGCCCTGGTCACCGCCGTGTAGAGCAAGTTGCGCTGGAGCATCATCCAAGCGCCGGTGGTGACAGGGATCACCACGGCCGGATATTCACTGCCTTGGGAGCGGTGGATGGTGACGGCGTACGCGTGCGCCAGCTCGTCCAACTCGGCGAACTCGTAGGCCACCTCCTCGTCCTCCTCCGTCCGCACCGTCAGCCGCTGCCCCTCCTCGTCGAGGGCGGTGACCACGCCGACCGTGCCGTTGAAGACGCCGTTGGCGCCCTTCTCGTAGTTGTTCCGGATCTGGGTCACCTTGTCCCCGACCCGGAAGACCCGGCCGCCGAACCGCTTCTCGGGCAGATCCGGCCGGGCCGGTGTGATCGCCTGCTGGAGCAGCCCGTTGAGGTTTCCGGCGCCGGCCGGGCCGCGGTGCATGGGGGCGAGCACCTGGACGTCACGGCGCGGGTCCAGTCCGAACCTGGCCGGGATCCGCCGGGCCGCCACGTCCACGGCGAGCCGCCCGGCCTCCTCGGTGTCCTCCTCGGGGAAGAGGAAGAAGTCGGGCAGCCCGTCGGTGAGCGGCGGCAGGCCGGTGTTGATCCGGTGGGCGTTGGTGACCACGCCCGACTGCTGGGCCTGCCGGAAGATCCGGGTCAGCCGGACCGCGGGCACCGGGCCGCCCTCGGCCAGCAGGTCCCGCAGCACCTCCCCGGCGCCGACCGAGGGGAGTTGGTCCACGTCCCCGACGAGCAGCAGGTGGGCGCCCGGAGCCACCGCTTTGACCAGCTTGTTCGCCAACAGCAGGTCCAGCATCGAGGCCTCGTCGACGACCACCAGGTCCGCGTCCAGCGGGCGCTCGCGGTCGTACGCCGCGTCCCCGCCCGGCTTGAGCTCCAGCAGCCGGTGCACGGTCGAGGCCTCGGCCCCGGTGAGTTCCGCGAGCCGTTTCGCGGCTCGGCCGGTGGGGGCGGCGAGCACGACCTTGGCCTTCTTGGCCCGGGCCAGCTCCACGATCGAGCGGACGGTGAAGGACTTCCCGCAACCCGGCCCGCCGGTCATGACCGCCACCCGGCGGGTCAGCGCCAGCCGGACGGCGTCCCGCTGCTCGGGGGCCAGCTTGGCCCCGGTCCGCCCGGCGAGCCAGCCCAGGGCCTTGTCCCAGTCCACGTCCTGGAAGCCGGGCATCCGGTCCTCCTCGGCATGCAGGAGCCGCCGCACCTGCCCGACCAGCGAGAGCTCGGCCCGGTGGAAGGGCACCAGGTACACGGCGGTCAGCGGCGGCCCGCCCCGCGGATCGGGCACCGCTTCCCGTACGACGCCCTCCGGGTCGGCGGCGAGCTCGGCCAGGCATTCGATGACGAGGCCGGTGTCCACCTGGAGCAGCTTGACCCCGTCGGCGATCAGTCGTTCCTCGGGCAGGAAGCAGTGGCCCTGGTCGGTGGACTGGGACAGGGCGTACTGGAGTCCGGCCTTGACCCGCTCGGGACTGTCGTGCGGGATGCCGACGGCCTGCGCGATGCGGTCGGCGGTGAGGAAGCCGATGCCCCACACGTCCGCGGCGAGCCGGTACGGCTGGTTCTTGACCACCGAGATGGAGGCGTCGGCGTACTTCTTGTAGATCCGGACCGCGATGGAGGTGGAGACGCCGACGCCCTGGAGGAAGACCATGACCTCCTTGATCGCCTTCTGCTCCTCCCAGGCGGCACCGATCAGTCCGGTCCGTTTGGGGCCGAGCCCGGGTACCTCGATCAGCCGCTTGGGATCCGCCTCGATCACATCGAGGGTGTCGGTCCCGAAGTGCTCCACGATCCGGTCGGCGATCTTCGGACCGATGCCCTTGATCAGGCCCGAGCCGAGGTAGCGCCGGATCCCCTGGATCGTCGCGGGGAGCACGGTGCGGTAGTTCTCGACCGTGAACTGCTTGCCGTACTGGGGATGGGAGCCCCAACGGCCCTCCATGCGCAGCGATTCGCCGGGCTGGGCCCCGAGCAGGGACCCGACGACCGTGAGCAGGTCGCCGCTGCCGCGCCCGGTGTCGACCCGGGCGACCGTGTACCCGCTCTCCTCGTTGGCGTAGGTGATGCGCTCAAGCACCCCCTCGACCACCGCGTGTTGCACCGCCCCGTTGCTCGCCATGGCACGAAGTTACCGCCCGGCACCGACAGCCCGTCAGGCCTGTGGAAACCGGAGCGGGTCCGGGGAGGACCCAGAAGGGGGTCCGGCCTCGCGGCCGGACCCCCTCACGGTTACCCCTCCCGTGTCGGACTTCCCGATCCCCCCAGATCCCTCCCCGGAAGTGCCGACGCACCATACGACCCGCTGCCCCGCCCGGGGGTTGCACACGGAATCGGAACTTTACGTTTCCATTACCTCAAGGGCCTCAGGCGTCCATCCGAAATACCGCTGAATCACCGCGGAAGTAGCGTTTCCGGCATGAGTGAACCTTCGTTCCAGGACGACGTGCTCGGCGAGCTGGGCCCTCCGGGCTGACCGAGATCGCCGGCCTGCTCGGCACCGACGCCGCGGGCGCGCGCGAGACCGTCACGACCACGGTCGACGCCATGACCGGCGGCCTCCAGCAGAAGGCCGACGCCGGGGACGCCGACGGCAATGAGGTCCGCGACGCCCTCGCCGAGATCGCCGAGCCCCCGCTGAAGGGTGTGGCCACGCTCGGCGGGGGCCTGCTCGGCGGCGGCCTGATGGCCGGGGTGCTCGCGAAGGCGAGCAAGCCGGTCGCCGCGGCGGTGTCCAAGAAGACCGGCATCCCCGCGGCCACCGTCAGTCGTGTCATCGAGTTGCTGATCCCGGTGCTGCTGGCGGTCTTCGCCAAGCGCGCGGCCGCCGGCCAGGGCGCCGCCGCAGCCCCGGCCCCCGGTGCCGCGCCGGCAGGCGCACCCGGAACGGCTCCGGCGGAGGGCGGCGGCCTCGGCGATCTGCTCGGCCAGATCCTCGGCGACGGCAGGAAGTAGCGCCCGCCCTGCCCGGCCCCGTCCCGCCCTCGCCCTCGCCCTCGCCCTCGCCCTCGCCCTCGCCCCACCATGACCCCGCCCCGGCCCGCCGCCGCGCGGCCCCCGCCGCGCTATCCTCGGGCGCCATGGAGCCCCCTGCTAGCAACTCCGACGCACCGGTACGGCTGCGGGCCCCGGAGCCCGGAGACCTGGGCTGGATCGTGCAGCGGCACGGCGCGCTCTACGCCGCCGAGTACGGCTGGAACACGGACTTCGAGGGCCTGGTGGCCCGGATCGTCGCGGACTTCGCCGAGGACCACGACCCGTACCTGGAGCGGGTCTGGATCGCCGAGCTGGACGGCCGCCCGGTCGGCTCGGTGATGTGCGTCCGCGAGGACGGCTCGCCCGGCACGGCGCGGCTGCGGCTGCTCCTGGTCGAGCCGGAGGGCCGCGGGCACGGCATCGGCGCCCTCCTGGTCGCCACCGTCGTCGCCTTCGCCCGCTCCGTCGGCTACCGCGAGCTGGTGCTCTGGACCAACGACGTGCTGACCTCGGCCCGTTCCCTCTACCAGCGCGCCGGGTTCGTCCTGGTCGCCGAGCGCCCGCACCGCTCGTACGGCGTCACGCTCACGGGGCAGGACTGGCGGCTGCCGCTGCAGGAGGACTCCCCGCACTGACCTCCGCGCCCCCGCCCTGCGCCACCGTGCGGGTTCCTGCGCGGGTGGGCGCCAGCGAGGTCATGCCCACCCCGCCGACCAGCAGCAGCGCCGCCACCCAGCGCAGCCCCGAGACCTCCTCGCCCAGGACCAGCGCGGCCGAGGACATCCCGAACACCGGCACCAGCAGCGAGAACGGCGCGACCGACGAGGCCGGGTAGCGCCTTAGCAGGTGGTTCCAGGCTCCGAACCCGAACACCGTGGAAACCCAGGCGACGTACCCGATGACCGCCGCTGCGGACCAGTCCAGCCCGCGCAGCGCGGCCAGGTCCCGCTCGGGCCCCTCCAGCAGCAGCGACAGCGCGAACAGCGGCAGCACGGGGACGGTGCACACCCAGACCATGAAGTTCAGCGCGTCGGGCGGGGACGCCTTCCGCGTCAGCACGTTGGACACGCCCCAGCAGGCGGCGGCCGCGACGACCAGGGTGAAGCCGAGCACCGGCCCGGAGGTGCCCCCGTCCACGGCGGCGACGACGATCCCGGCGAGCGCCACCGCCATGCCGGCCATCCGGATCCGCCCGGGCCGCTCGCGCAGGACGACGGAGGCCAGGACGGCGGTGAAGACGGACTGCACCTGGAGCACGAGGGAGGACAGTCCGGCCGGCATCCCGGCGGCCATGCCGGTGAAGAGGAGACCGAACTTGGCGACGCCGAGGGCCACTCCGACGGCAATGATCCACTTCCAGGCGGCCTTGGGCCGGCCGACGAAGAACACGGCGGGCAGCGCGGCGACGAGGAAGCGCAGGGCGGACAGGAGCAGCGGCGGGAAGTGGCCGAGACCGATCTCGATGACGACGAAGTTGAAGCCCCAGACGGCGGCGACGAGTACGGCGAGTGCAGTGTGAACGGGACGCATGCTTCGAGCATCGACGCGGCAACCATGTAGCACCAGCGCGGATCCCTTCCGGGATGGATGAAGCATTGCTTACGGGTCCCCCGCGGTCCGGCGGTGCCTACCATGGGCCGCATGCTCGACCTCTCCCGGCTGCGCGCCCTGCACGCCGTCTCCGTCCACGGCTCGGTCGCGGGCGCGGCGGCCGCCCTCGGCTACACCCCCTCCGCCGTGTCCCAGCAGATCGGCAAACTGGAGCGGGAGACCCGGACCACGCTGCTGGAGCGGCGCGGGCGCGGGGTGGCGCTCACCGAGGAGGCCCGGCACCTGGCCGAAACGGCCCAGGAGTTGCTGGCTATCGTGGAGCGCGCCGAGACCACCCTGGAGGAGCGGCGCGGCCGGCCGAGCGGGCTGCTGACGGTGGCCGCGTTCGCCTCGGCGGCGCGCGGCCTGCTGCCGGGGGTGCTCGCCGATCTCGCGCGCCGACATCCCGCGCTGGACGTACGCCTCACGGAGGTCGACCCCCACCTCTCGGTGGACCTGGTGGCCCGGGGAGTGACCGACCTGGCGGTGGCCCACGACTGGGACATCGCCCCGCTGCCGGCCCCGGAGGGCATCGATCAGGCGGTCATCGGGGACGACCGCTGCGATCTGGTGGTACCTCAGGGCCATCCGTTCACGCAGCGGGCGGTCATCCACAGGACCGACCTCGGCGGCCAGCGCTGGGTCTGCCAGCCGCCCGGCCGGGTCTGCCACGACTGGCTGATGCGGACGCTGCGCACCGCCGGGTTCGAGCCCGACATCGCGCACGTGGCCGAGGAGAACCACACGATCGTCGCGCTGGTCGCCGCCGGGCTGGGGGTGGCCGTCGTACCCCGGTTGGGCACCGGGGCGCTGCCGCCGGGAGCGGTGGCCGTGCCGCTGGAACCAGGCCCCGTCCGCAGGTTGTACGCCCTGTGGCGGACGGGGGCGGCCCGCCGGCCGGCGATCACCGAGGCCGTGCGGGCCCTCCAGGAGCAGTGGGCGTACGCGGCACCCCTTCCGGGGGACCTCCCGAGTGTCCACGGCTGCGGGGGCGCTGCCCGGCAGTAGGGTCCGGCGCGTGTCGTACCACGCCTCCCGCAGGTCCCTGCTCACCGCGGCCGCCATGGCCGCCGTCACGGCCGCCGGGGTGGCCTCGTACGCCGTGGGCGGCTCTCCGGGCGGTCCGGACGGCCGGCCGCGCCCCGACGACGCGCGCCCCGGCGACCGGCCGCCCGGACCGGCGCCCGACCGGGCGGCGCTGCGCCGCCTGGTGGCCGGGATGAGCCTGGCCGAGCAGGTCGGGCAGCTCTTCGTCTCCCGCGCGTACGGCCATTCGGCCACCGACCCCGATCCGGCGGACGCCGAGCAGAACCTGAAGCTGTTCGGGGTGCGCTCGGCCGCGGAGCTGGTCGCCCGCTACCACCTCGGCGGGATCATCTACTTCTCCTGGGCCCACAACACGCGCGACCCGCAGCAGATCGCCGAGCTGTCGGCCGCGCTCCAGCGGACGGCCGCCGGCTCCGGGTCCGGCGTCCCGCTGATGCTGTCCACTGACCAGGAGCACGGTGCGGTGGCGCGCATCGGCAAGCCGGCGACGCTGCTGCCGGGGGCGATGGCGCTGGGGGCACGGCGCGGCGCGGGCGGCGGCTCGCCCGCGGCCACCGGATCCGCAGGGACCGGATCCGCGGGCACCGGATCCGCAGGAACCGATTCCGGGGGCGCCGATTCGGCGGGCGTCGCCGAGGCCCGCCGCGCCGCGCGCATCGCGGGTGCCGAGCTGGCCGCGATGGGCATCCGCCAGAACTACGCGCCGGTGGCCGACGTGAACGTGAACCCCGCCAATCCGGTGATCGGCGTACGGTCCTTCGGCGCCGACCCGCAGGCGGTGGCGGCCCTGGTCGCCGCCCAGGTCCGCGGCTACCAGGGCGCCGGGGTGGCCGCCACCGCCAAGCACTTCCCGGGTCACGGGGACACCGAGACCGACAGCCACGTCGGGCTGCCGGTCATGCGGCACAGCCGGGCGCAGTGGGAGGAGCTGGACGAGCCGCCGTTCCGGGCGGCGGTGGCCGCGGGCGTGGACGCCGTGATGACGGCGCACATCGTCTTCCCCGCGCTCGACCCCTCGGGGGACCCGGCGACCCTCTCGCGACCGATCGTGACCGGGATCCTGCGCGAACGCCTGGGCTTCCGGGGCGTGGTGGTCACCGACGCCCTGGACATGGCCGGGGTCCGCCAGAAGTACGGGGACGACCGGGTCCCGGTGCTGGCCCTGAAGGCGGGCTGCGACCAGCTGCTGAACCCGCCGGACCTGGGGCTCGCGCACCGCAGCGTGCTCGCGGCCGTCGAGGCGGGCGAGCTGACGCGGGAGCGGATCGAGGAGTCCGTGCTGCGGATCCTGGAACTGAAGTCCCGCCGGGGCCTGTTCGACGCCGCGCACACCGCCGCCGGGCAGGTGGGCGCCCTGGTGGGGATCCCGGCGCACCTGAGCGCCGCCGACGAGATCGCGGCGGGTACGACGACCCTGCTGGCCAATCCCGTGAAACTGCTGCCGCTGGATCCGGTGGCGGCACCGCAGCTGCTGGTCACCGGGACCGATCCGGCCTCCCCCAGCGGTACGACGGGGCCCCCCACGCTGGTACTGGCCCGGGAGCTGACCGCCCTGGGCTGCCGGGCGACGGCCGTGCCGCCCGCCCGGGCGGTGGCCGCGGCCCCCGGCAACGCGGCGGTGCTGGTGTGCACGTACAACGTCCCGGAGGGGGACAGTCCGCAGCGCACCCTGGTCACGGAGCTGCTGGCCACCGGGGTGCCCGTGGTCCTGGTGGCGATCCGCAATCCGTACGACCCGGCCCGGCTGCCCGCCTGCGCGGCGGAGCTGGCGACGTACACCTGGACGGACGTGGAGATGCGGGCGGCGGCCCGGGTGGTCACCGGCGCGGTACGGCCCACGGGCCGCCTGCCGGTCCCCGTACCGGGCCGCTACCCGCTGGGCCACGGGCTGGCGTACGACTAGCGCGTACGCCAGCCCGCGGCCGGGAGCTGCCCGCGGGCTACGGGCTACGGCCGCAGCTGCGGCTCGCGCTCCTGGTCCTTCTGGTCGAGCACCGCGTCGGGCTTCGCCAGCGGCGTCGCCCGGCCCGCGTCGACGAGTGCGGCGGCGGGGGCGACGCCGGCCCACTGCAGGATCTTCTGCGTGGCCAGCGCCTTCTCGCCGTCCTGGAGCTTGGCGACGTTGGCCCCGTGGTTGGCGCCCGGCGCGATCATCACGTAGCTGTCGTGCACCCCGTAGCCGAGGTGGAACGGTTCGGCACCCCACGGGTCGTTCTGCCCGTACACGAACAGCATCTGGTTGGCGTTGCGCTTCACCCAGTTGTCCACGTCCGCCATGACCCCGGGCTGGAAGGTCATCGGGATGTCGCGGGGCACGAAGTTGCGCGGCGACTGGTAGCCGTAGCGGCTCAGGCCCTTGAGGTGCGGCTGCTTGATGTCGGGCGAACCGAGCTGCGTACCCGCCTGGTAGTAGTACGGCGTGTACGTCTCAAGGCCCTGGTCGGCGTAGGCCGAGAAGCCGGAGATCGTGTCGACCGAGTCCCAGATCTCCTGGTCGCTCGCGGCCTTGGCGTCCGGGATGGAAGCGCAGTCGGCCAGCAGGCTGTACTGCCAGAACGCCCACACGTAGTCGAGCACGACGGCCTCGTAGGCCTTGTCGAGGTTGCCCACGGTGGTGAAGGTCCAGCCGTTCTCGGCGGCGGCCGCCGCGTACTTGGCCTCCAGCGGCTCACGGCGGACGAGCGCCTCGCGCTGCACCGCGTTCAGCTTGTCGCGGCACTCCTTGGTGCCGACCTTGTTGAAGAACCGGTCGTAGGCCGAGTCCTCGTTGTTGACGACGTCGTTGGGCGCGACGTACGCGACGACACCGTCCATGTCGCGCGGGTAGTAGCGCTCGTAGTAGGTCGCCGTCATGCCGCCCTTGCTGCCGCCCGTGGCGAGCCAGTTCTTCTTGTAGACCTTCTTCAGGGCGGTGTAGAGGCGGTGCTGGTCGCTGGCGGCCTGCCAGATGTCCAGGTTGGCCCAGTTGGCCGGATCGGGCCGGGAGGGCGTGAAGAACCGGTACTCCAGCGACACCTGGTTGCCGTCGACGATGGTCGTGGGCTCACTGCGGCGCGGGCTGGTGTTGACGTTGTAGCCGGAGGTGTAGAAGACCGTGGGCCGGGAGACGTCCTTGTGCAGCAGGGTGAAGCGCTGCTTGAAGGTGCCCTTCGACGGGTTCCGGTGGTCGACCGGCTGCTCGTAGTTCAGTACGAAGAAGCGGTACCCGGGGTACTCCTTCTCCTCGATCAGACTCATCCCCGGGATGGCGAGGATCTCGTCCTTGATGTCCGTCGCGGCGGACGGCCCTGCGGCGGTGGCCGCCTGAGCCGTGAAGCCGGCTGCCCCCATGGTGCCGATCAGCACCACGAGTGACAGCAGCCAGCCGAGCGTCTTGCGCATTCACCCTCCCCTTGAGTTCACTTCGGTCGAACGTGAACCTAGCGGGGCCAACGCGCCACTGAATAGACCTAGTTGGGCCGCCCGTTCAGCACAGAATCCAGCCGGAATCGACAGATCCGGCCTCGATGCTTCCCTTTACATACACGCAGCGGCTGATCGCACCGACGGTGACAGGACCGGCATACCGGGTGAATTGCCCGGCGTCGCGGACGGGGACCCCGCCGCGCGGCTGGATGCTCACCGCCATCGGCCGGCGCCGCCCCGGATCGCCGGCCACCGTCACCGCGCAGGCCTGCGTACGGCTCTTGTAGACCCGCACCTCGCCCGTCGGCAGGGGCAGGGTCCTGACCAGGGCGCCCCCGCAGCCACCGGTCGCCGCCTGCGCCGGCGGCGCCGCGAGCAGGCCGCCCACGCACAGCATCAGCGCGAAGGCCCCTGCAGACGCGGCCCCCCGGCCGCGCCCCTTCCACCCGTACCCCATGCCGCCCCCGATCGGTCGTACGCAACACGTACGCACGTACGACGCGCAGGGCCCCCGGAAGGTTGCATCCGACAAGATCCCTGCCCGGCCCGCCGCCCACCGCCCCCGCGACCACGGCCGAGGGCCCCGGAGCCGTCGGGTGACGGGTCCGGGGCCCTCGTCGCTGGGAGGGGCTGCGGCGGCGGTCTAGATCGCTGCGGCCGGTTCGTCCTCGCCGATGAAGGTGCGCCACAGTTCGGCGTAGCGGCCGCCGCGGGCCACGAGTTCGGCGTGGGTGCCGTCCTCCACGACCCGGCCGCGGTCCATGACCACGACCCGGTCGGCGCGCGCGGCCGTGGTCAGCCGGTGCGCCACCACGAGGGTGGTGCGCTTGCCGGCGAGCCGGTCGGTGGCCTGGTTGACCTGGGCCTCGGTGGCCAGGTCGAGCGCGGCGGTGGCCTCGTCCAGCAGCAGTACGTCGGGGTCGACGAGTTCGGCGCGGGCCAGGGCGATCAGCTGGCGCTGGCCGGCCGAGAGGTTGCGGCCGCGCTCGGCGACGGTGTGCAGGTAGCCGCCGTCGAGGGTGGCGATCATGTCGTGGGCGCCGACCGCACGGGCGGCCGCCTCCACCTGCGCGTCGCCCGCCTCGGGCCGCCCGTAGGCGATGGCGTCGCGGACCGTCCCCGGGAACAGGTACGGCTCCTGGGGGACGACCCCGAGCCGATGGCGGTACCCCGCCAGGTCGAGCTCGCGCAGGTCGGTGCCGTCGGCGGTGACCCGGCCGGAGGTCGGGTCGTAGAACCGGGCCACGAGCTTGACCAACGTGGACTTGCCGGCGCCGGTTTCGCCGACGAAGGCCACGGTCTGGCCAGCGGGTATCCGCAGGCTGATTCCGGCCAGCGCTTCGTCCTTCTCCCCGCGCTCCTCGGCGGTGCCGTACCCGAACCGGACGTCCTCGAAGGCGATCTCGCCGCGCAGCTCCCCGACCGCGCGCGGCTCGGCCGGGCGCGGGGTGCTGGTGGGTTCGCGCAGCAGTCCCTGGATCCGGCCGAGGGAGACGGTGGCCTGCTGGTAGCCGTCGAAGACCTGGGAGAGCTGCTGGACGGGCGCGAAGAACAGGTCGATGTAGAGCAGGTACGCCACCAGCGCGCCGGTGGTGAGGGTGCCGGCCTCCACCCGACCCGCGCCGACGATCAGCACGGCGGCAGCGGCCCCGGAGGACAGCAGCTGCACGAAGGGGAAGTAGACGGATATCAGCCACTGCCCGCGCACCCGGGCCTCGCGGTACGAGTCGCTGCGCTCCGCGAACCGGGCGGCGCCGGCATGCTGGCGGCGGAAGGCCTGGACGATGCGCAGCCCGGAGACGGACTCCTGGAGGTCGGCGTTGACCAGGCTGACCCGGTCGCGGGCGAGCTCGTACGCGGCGACCGACTTGCGGCGGAACACGATCGTGCCGATCACCAGCAGCGGGAGGGTCGCGAAGACGATCAGCGCCAGTTCGACGTCGAGCACGAGCAGCGCGATCAGGATGCCGAAGAAGGTGAAGACGGAGACGACGGCGGTGACCAGCCCGGTCTGCAGGAACGTCGAGAGGGCGTCCACGTCGGTGGTCATCCGGGTCATGATCTTGCCGGTCAGTTCGCGCTCGTAGTAGTCGAGGCCGAGGCGCTGGAGCTGGGCGAAGATCTTGACGCGCAGGGCGTACAGGACGCGCTCGCCGGTCCGCCCCGTCATCCGGGTCTCGGCGAACTGGGCGGCCCACTGCGCGACCACGACGGCGAGCGCCAGGGCGGCGGCCACCCAGACGGCCCCGAGGGCGGCCTGCTCGACGCCCTTGTCGATGCCGTGCCGGATCAGGATGGGGAGCAGCAGCCCGGAGCCGGCATCGACGGCGACGAGGCCGAGGCTGACGGCGAGGGGCGCCCAGAAGCCGTGGAGCAGCCGGCGCAGGTTGTAGCTCTGTTCGGCTGCCGTGGCGCGGTCCTCGTCCACGGCGGGCTCGTCATCGGCGGGCGGCAGTGCGGCCACCTGTGCGAGCAGTTCGGGGGTGGCCGGCATTCCGGCGACGGCGCCGGCCATGGAGTGGCCCGCGCCGGGGGCGCCGGTCCCGGCGGCGGGGGAAGCGGTGGACTCCGCTTCCTCCTGGCGGCGCCAGAGCTCGGGGGTCACCCCGTCGACGGCCCGGCGCTTGGCATTGACCGGCTCGGAGTCGATTTCGGCTTCGAGCTCGATGTCCCGTTCGAGGTTCCCGTCGATGTCCCGCTCGAACTCGCCCATCGCGACCGCATCGGGGGTGCGCGGCGAGCCGGCGCCGAGCGCGTCCGGGTCGGTGAGCAGCCGCCGGTAGAGGGGTGACCTGCGCTCCAGCTCCTCGTGCGTACCGATGTCGGAGAGCCGCCCGCGGTCGAGTACGGCGATCCGGTCGGCCAGCGCGAGCGTGGAGCGGCGGTGGGCGATCAGGAGGGTGGTGCGGCCGGCCATGACGGCGCGCAGCGCCTCGTGGATCTCGTGCTCGACGCGGGCGTCGACGGCGGAGGTCGCGTCGTCGAGGAGCAGCAGCCGGGGGTCGGTGAGGATCGCGCGGGCCAGTGCGATGCGCTGGCGCTGGCCGCCGGAGAGGGTGAGGCCCTGTTCGCCGACCTTGGTGTCGTACCCGGCGGGCAGGGCCTGGATGAACGATTCGGCCTGGGCGGCGCGGGCGGCGGCCTCGATCTGCACGTTGGTGGCGTCGGGCTGCCCGTACGCGATGTTGGCGCGGATGGTGTCGGAGAAGAGGAAGGAGTCTTCCGGTACGAGCCCGATGGCGGCGCGCAGGGAGTCGTACGTCAACTCGCGCACGTCGTGCCCGCCGACGCGGACGGTGCCGCGGTCGGCGTCGTAGAAGCGGGGCAGCAGGAGCGAAACGGTGGACTTGCCGGAGCCGGAGGCCCCGACGACGGCGACGGTCTCGCCCTCGGCGATGGAGAGCGAGAACCCGTCCAGGACGGGCCGCTCGGGGTCGTATCCGAAGACGACGCCATCGAAGTCGACGGTGGCGGGGGCGTCGGCGGGCAGCTCGTGGCCGCCCTCCTCGATGGCGGGCTCGGTGTCGATGAGCTCGAAGACGCGCTCGACGCCGGCCCGGGCCTGCTGGCCGACGGTCAGGACCATGGCGAGCATGCGGACGGGGCCGACGAGCTGGGCGAGGTAAGTGGAGAACGCGACGAAGGTGCCGAGGGTGACCTGCCCCTTGGTGGCCATCCAGCCGCCGAGGGCCAGCATGGCGACCTGCCCGAGGGCGGGTACGGCCTGTAGGGCGGGGGTGTAGCGGGAGTTGAGCCGGATGGTGCGCATCCGGCCGGCGAACAGCCGGCGCCCGGCGGTGCGCAGCTTGTCGGTCTCCTGCTCCTCCTGGCCGAAGCCCTTGACGACGCGGACGCCGGTGACGGCCCCGTCGACGACGGTGGCGACGGCGGCGGCCTGACCCTGGGCCCACCAGGTGGCGGGGAAGAGCTTCTTGCGGCTGCGCTTGGCGATGAACCAGAGGGCGGGGGCCATCAGCAGCGCGACGAGGGTCAGCACCGGGGACAGCCACAGCATGATGCCGAGCGATATCGCGAAGAGGAGGAAGTTCCCGATGGTCATCGGGAGCATGAAGAGCAGGCCCTGGATGAGCTGGAGGTCGCTGGTGGCCCGGCCGACGACCTGGCCGGTGGACAGCTCGTCCTGGCGGCGCCCGTCGAGGCGGGCGATGGTGTCGTACATGTCGGTGCGCAGGTCGTGCTGGACGTCGAGCGCGAGACGGCCGCCGTAGTACCGGCGTACGTACGTCAGGACGTACACGAGGACCGCGGCGCCTATGAGCAGCCCGGCCCATGTGCCCATCGGTTTGCTGTGGTCGCCGATGACGTCGTCGATGATGACCTTGGTGACCAGCGGTACGAGCGCCATCACGGCCATGCCGGCCAGCGAGGACCCGAGCGCGAGCAACACATTGAGCCGGTACCGCCAGGTATAGGCGGTGAGCCGCCTGGCCCAGCCCTGTTTCTCGCCCGCTGCCTTCTCTGCCGCCGTCACGTGACGCCTCCCCGTTGGTCCTGTCCTGCCGCCTCCCCCAACGCCCCGACCGGCGGATTTCATCCCGCCGCAACAATGCGAAGGTGCGCCCGGCGAACCTGCGGCGCACGCCGGGAGCGGCCGACCGTGGCGGCGGGGTGCGGCGGCGTCATCCGGAGGGGCGTACGGACCGCCCTGCCGTCACTCCGCGGGCAGGTGGGTCGGGGCGAACATGCGGAGGGTGACCGGGAGGACCAGGACCGTCGGGCCCGGGGTGGCCAGCGCGTGCTTCAGGTCGTCCCGCAGGCTCTGCGGGCTCGTCGTCGAGGCCGCGACGCCGAAGGACCGGGCCAGGGCGGTGAAGTCCGGGCGGGTGAGTTCCGTGCCCGTCGTGCGGCCGTCGAAGGAGTCCGTCATGTACTCGCGGAGGATGCCGTAGCCGCCGTCGTCGACGATCAGCCAGGTCACGTCCAGGTCGTGCTGCTTCGCCGTCGCCAGGTCCGCGATCGAGTACATCGCTCCACCGTCGCCCGAGACCGCCAGGACCGGGGTGTCCGGTTCGGCGACGCAGGCGCCGAGGGCGGCCGGGAAGGCGTAGCCGAGGCCGCCCGCGCCCTGCGCCGAGTGCATCGTGTTGGGGTGCTTCGCGTCGAACGCGGACCAGGCCCAGTAGGACAGGATCGTCATGTCCCAGAAGGACGGGGAGCGGGCGGGCAGGGCCGCGCGGATCGAGGCGAGGAGCTGCCGCTCCACTGCCACGTCCTGGCCGGACAGGCGGGTGTCGATCTCCGAGAGGACCTTCGCCACCCGTTCGGGAGCGGAGTCGTCCGCGCGTTCCGGGGCGGTCTCCAGCAGGGCCTGGAGGGCGAGGCGGGCGTCGGCGTGGATGCCGAGGGCGGTGTGGTTGGACTCCAGCTTGCCGAGGTCCGCCTCGATCTGGATGACCCTGCCCTCGGGGAAGAACGTGTGGTAGTTCGAGGACAGTTCACCGAGGCCGGAGCCGACGACCAGGAGTACGTCCGCGTCCTCCAGGAAGTCCGTCATGTGGCGGTCCTCCAGCCAGGACTGGAGGGACAGCGGGTGGTTCCACGGGAAGGCGCCCTTGCCGCCGAAGGTGGTGACCACCGGGGCGTTCAACCGCTCCGCCAGCAGGCGCAGCTTGCCGGCCGCGTCGGAGCGGATCACCCCGCCGCCCGCGATGATCACCGGGCGGGCGGCCCTGCCCAGCCAGTGCGCCGCGAGAGCGGTGAGCTCGGGGCGCGGGGCGAGTTCGTGCGGGGTCGCGTCCACGCCCGTGACCTGGGGGATCATCGTTTCCGCGCGGAGGACGTCCTCCGGGATCTCGATCCAGACCGGGCCGTGCGGAGCCGTCAGCGCCGATTCCCAGGCCTCCGCGATCACCGAGGGGATCTGGGACTGCGTGCGGGCCGTGTGGACCGACTTCACCACGTCCCGGAACGAAGCCGACTGCTCCCGCAGCTCGTGCAGGTGCCCGCGCCGGCCGCCGCCCAGGCCCGCGACCGGGACCTGGGAGGCGATGGCGAGGACCGGGGCGGAGGCGGCGGCCGCCTCCGCCAGGGCCGGCAGGGCCATCAGCGCGCCCGGGCCCGTGGAGAGCAGGAGGGGGACCGCCTCGCCCGTGACGCGGCCGTACGCGTCCGCCGCGAAGGCGGCGTTGTTCTCGGTCCGCAGCCCGATCAGCCGCAGGTCCGAGCGGCCCACCGCGTCGAAGGTGCCGAGCGCGTGCTGCCCCGGCAGCCCGAACACGGTGGTGGCGCCCAGCGAGCGCAGCGTCTCCACGACCAGGTCCCCGCCCGTCCGACCCGGCGGCGGCGCGAGAGCGGCCGCCGTCTGGGCCTCGGTGGGACGGAGTACCAGGTCGTGGTCGTGCGTCACGGGTGCGGGGTGCCCTTCTTACTTCGCCTTCGCGGCAGCGATCTGGCGGCTCATGATCGTCGTCAGCTCGTACGCGGTGTGCGAGGCGGCGACCGAGGTGATCTCGGCGTGATCGTACGCCGGGGCGACCTCGACGACGTCCGCCGAGACCAGGTTGCAGGAGGACAGACCCCGGATGATCTCCAGCAGCTCGCGGGAGGTCATGCCGCCCGCCTCCGGCGTACCCGTGCCCGGGGCGTGCGCCGGGTCCAGCACGTCGATGTCGATCGAGATGTACAGCGGGCGGTCGCCGATGCGCTGGCGCAGCTGGTCGGCGACCTCGTCGGCCCCGCGCCGGTAGACGTCGGCCGAGGTCACGATGCCGAAGCCCATCTTGGCGTCGTCGTCGAGGTCCTGCTTGCCGTACAGCGGGCCGCGGGTGCCGACGTGCGACAGCGCCTCGGTGTCGAGGATGCCTTCCTCCACGGCGCGGCGGAACGGCGTGCCGTGCGTGTACTCGGCGCCGAAGTACGTGTCCCAGGTGTCCAGGTGCGCGTCGAAGTGCAGCAGGGCCACCGGGCCGTGCTTCTTGGCGACGGAGCGGAGCAGCGGGAGGGCGATGGTGTGGTCGCCGCCGAGGGTCATCAGGCGGGAGCCGGCGCCGAGGAGCTCGTCCGCGGCCGCCTCGACCGTCTCGACGGCCTCGTTGATATTGAAGGGGTTCACGGCGATGTCGCCGGCGTCCGCCACCTGGGCGAGCGCGAACGGGGAGGCGTCCTGCGCCGGGTTGTACGGGCGCAGCAGGCGGGAGGCCTCGCGGATGGCGTTGCCGCCGAAGCGGGCACCGGGGCGGTAGGAGACACCCGAGTCGAACGGCACGCCGACGACGGCGACGTCCGCGGAGCCGACCTCGTCCAGACGGGGCAGCCGGGCGAAGGTCGCCGGGCCCGCGTAGCGCGGGATGCGGGAGGAGTCGACCGGTCCGCGCGGCGTCTGCTCGTTGCTCATCGGGGTGTGCCCTTCTGGAGGTCCTACGGTGCGGTCCTTCGAGCGTAAGCGGCCCACACCGGGGCGCGAAGTGTACGTTTCATCCATCGGGTGGCGTTGAAATGTACGGAGCATCCATGACGAAGCCTGCCGGGACCGACATCCCGCCCACGCCCGCGGTCGCGCTCGGCGCACTGCTCGCCGATCGCGGGCTGGAACTGCGGCTGATCGCCGGGCCCGAGCGGGCGGAGGTGCACGGGGTGCACGCCTCGGAGATGGCGGACCCGTCGCCCTACCTCCTGGGCGGCGAGCTGCTCCTCACGGCGGGGGCGGGCTTGACGGCCCCGGAGGCCGGCCCAAGCGGCGCGGGCGGGCCGGGCGGCGCGGTCGGACCGGGCGACGCGGGCGACGCCGGCGGCATCGCGGGCGACGCTGACGCCGCCGCCGATGCGTACGTACGACGGCTGGTCGGGTCGGGGGTGGCCGCGCTCGGGTTCGGGGTGGCGCCGCTGCACGCGGAGGTGCCGCCGGAGCTCGTCCGGGCGAGTGCGCGGCACGGGCTGCCGCTGCTGGAAGTGCCTCCGCAGACCCGGTTCACGGCCGTGGCCCGCGCCGTGTGGCGGCTGATGGCCGAGGCGCGGACCCGCGAGCTGCGCCGGGTCACCGAAGCCCAGCAGGCCCTCGCGGCCGCGGCCGCCCGCCCCGATCCGGTCCCGGCGGTCCTGCGCCGCCTGGCGGCCAGCCTGGGCGGCTGGGCAGCCCTACTGGCCCCGCCGAGCCCCGCCGGGGCCGCAGGGGCCGCCGTTGCCGCAGGGCCTGCCGTTGCCGCAGGGGCTGCCGGTGTCACCAGGGCGGCACGGGCCACCGGGCCCACAGGAGCCCCTGGGTCCGCCGGGACTGCCGGAGCCACCGGGCCCGCAGGGTTCGCCGGAGCTGCCGGAGCCACCGGGCCCACCGGGGCCGCAGGGGCTGCCGGTGTCACCAGGGCGGCACGGGCCACCGGGCCCACAGGAGCCCCTGGGTCCGCCGGGACTGCCGGAGCCACCGGGCCCACCGGGTTCGCCGGAGCTGCCGGAGCCACCGGGGCCGCAGGGGCTGCCGATGTCACCAGGGCGGCAGGGACCACCGGGCCCGCAGGAGCCTCTGGGTCCGCAGGGCCGGCAGGAGCCACCGGGCCCGCAGGGGTCGCCGGGACTGCCGGAGCCACCGGGGCCGCAGGGGCCGCCGGTGTCACCAGGGCGGCAGGGGCCACCGGGCCCGCAGGAGCCTCTGGGTCCGCCGGAGCTGCCGGGTCCACCGGGCCCGCGGGGGTCGCAGGGGCTGCCAGTCCCCCCAAGGTCGGAGCGGATGTCGGGGGCATTGGGGCCGCAGGGGCCGTAAGGGCTGCCGCGGCCGCCAGGGTCGGAGGGGGTGCCACTGGGGCCGCCGAGGTCCGAGGGGGTGCCGAGGCGGTCGGTGGTGGCGTGGGGGTGGGCCGCAGGGTTGTGTCCGCCTGTGCCGGACCCGCGCCCTCCGCCGAGGCGATGGCCGCACTGGTCGCACTGGCCGGTCGGGTGGCCCCCGACGCCGCTGCCACGGCCACCGCCACCGCGGACGGGGTCCAGCTCGCCGCCTACGCCCTCGGCGGCGGCCAGGCCCTGGGCGTTGCCACGGCCGAGCGGGCGCCCGGCGACCACACGATCGCGTCCGTGGCCGCCGTCCTGCTGGCCCTCCTCACGGCCGATCGGCCGGCCGGCGCCGAGGCCGCATCGCTGGCCCGGCTGCTGCTGGGCGGCTCCCCCGCCGGGGCGCTCGGAGGGCCCGGGCCCTGGTACGCCGTCCACGCCCGGGGCGGCGCCGACCCGCGGGCCCTCGCCGCCGCGCTGGGCACCGTACTGCTGGACCCGGACGGCCCGGCCGTACGGCTGCTCACCGACCGGGATCCGGCCCCGCAGCACGGGTGGCGGCTGGGGGTCAGCGCCCCGGCCGGGCCCGACGCGCTGGCCGCCGCAGACGCACAGGCCCGGCGCGCCCTGGACCGCGCCGAGGCGGCCCGCACCCCGCTGGCCCGGCACACCGACCCCGGCTTCGCGGGCCTGGTGGGCGAAGCCGAGGCCCGTGCCCACGCCGAGGCGCTGCTGGGACCGCTCTCCCCCGCCCTGCGCGAGACCCTGCGCGCCTGGCTGTCCCACCACGGCAGCTGGGACCGCAGCGCCGCCGCCCTGGGGCTGCACCGCAACACCGTGCGCCAGCGCGTCGCCCGCGCCGCGAACCTGCTGGACCGCGATCTGGACGACCCGGACATCCGGATGGAGCTGTGGTTCGCCCTGCGCCGGAACACGGAAATCTGACCGGGGCCCGGCCGGACGGCTGCGCCGTACGAATGGACTCGGGCCGTCTGGCGGCGGGTGCCGGGGCTCGGCATGCGAAGCGGCCTACCTTCGCACTGCTCCCCACCTCCACGAAAGGCAGTACCCGTGCGATCGATCCGCCTCGCCCTGACCGCTCTCGCCGCCGGTGGCATCATCCTGGCGGGCGCGTCCGCCGCCTTCGCCGACGGCGCCTTCACCGTCTACGCACCGATCGACAACACGTACTCGATCGTCTTCGGCGACCTGAACCAGCTGGCCGGCGACGACGTCTTCAACGCCGGACGCGACAACACGGTCGGTTCCCACAACGGTGCGGCCCCGACCGGCGACATCGGCATGGCGGCCATGCCAGGGACGCAGGTCCTGAGCAACGACGCCATGATGCACGGCGCCGCCGGCCAGTGGACGGGCAGCGTCCTCGGCAGGTAGTTCCCCGTGTGATGTCCGCCGGTGGACCGCCGTGGCGGTCCACCGGCGGACATCACACCCGGTACCCCTCCCCCATGTCTGGACAGCCCGCCCAACCCACCGGTAACTTATTGGTCTGAGCAAGCGCTTAGACACGGCGCGACAGCGCGACGGGCGACAGGATCGAGGAGGCGGCTGTGCGCCGTACCGTTTTCAACGAGGACCACGAGGCGTTCCGCGAGACCATCCGCGCCTTCATAGAGGCCGAGGTCGTCCCCGTCTACGACGAGTGGTTCGCGGCCGGCCAGGCCCCGCGCGACTTCTACTACAAGCTCGGCGAGCTGGGCGTCTTCGGCATCAACGTCCCCGAGGAGTTCGGCGGCGCCGGCCTGGACACCCACAAGTTCGAGGCCGTCCTGTACGAGGAGACCTCCCGCGCGGGCGTGAACTTCGGCGGCTCCGGCGTGCACGTGCTGCTCGCCCTCCCGTACATCAAGATGCTGGCCGACGACGAGCAGAAGAAGCGCTTCCTCCCGAAGTTCGTCTCCGGTGAGGAGATGTGGGCCCTCGCGATGACCGAGCCGGGCACCGGCTCCGACGTCGCGGGCATGAAGACCACCGCCAAGCTCTCCGAGGACGGCACGCACTACGTCCTCAACGGCTCCAAGACCTTCATCACCGGCGGCGTGCACGCCGACCGCGTGATCGTCTGCGCCCGTACCTCCGCCCCGAGCGAGGACGACCGCCGCTTCGGCATCTCCCTCTTCGCCGTGGACACCAAGTCCGAGGGCTACTCGATCGGCCGCAAGCTCGACAAGCTGGGCCTGAAGACCTCCGACACCGCCGAGCTGGCGTTCGTCGACGTCAAGGTCCCGGTCGAGGACCTGCTCGGCGAGGAGGGCAAGGGCTTCTACTACCTCGGCCACAACCTGGCCTCCGAGCGCTGGGGCATCGCGTTCGGCGCGTACGCCCAGGCCGCCGCGGCCGTCCGGTTCGCCCAGCAGTACGTCACGGACCGCACCGTCTTCGGCAAGCCGGTCGCGCACTTCCAGAACACCAAGTTCGAGCTGGCCGCCTGCCAGGCCGAGGTGGACGCCGCCCAGGCCGTCGCGGACCGCGCCCTGGAGGCCCTGGACGCCGGCGAGCTGACCCCCGCCGAGGCCGCCTCCGCGAAGCTGTTCTGCACCGAGGTCGCGCACCGCGTGATCGACCGCTGCCTCCAGCTGCACGGCGGCTACGGCTACATGAACGAGTACCCGATCGCCCGCCTGTACGCCGACAACCGCGTCAACCGCATCTACGGCGGCACCAGCGAGATCATGAAGACCATCATCGCCAAGTCGATGGGCCTGTAAGTCCCCTTGAACGAGGCACTGCAGGATCTCCTCGATCTGCTCGACCTGGAGCAGATCGAGGAGAACATCTTCCGCGGCACCAGCCGGACCTCCCTGGTGCCGCGCGTGTTCGGCGGCCAGGTCGCCGCGCAGGCCCTGGTCGCCGCCGGCCGGACGGTGCCCGGCGACCGGCTGCCGCACTCGCTGCACTCGTACTTCCTGCGCACCGGCGACTCGGGTGCGCCCATCGTGTACTCCGTGGACCGGATCCGCGACGGGCGCTCCTTCACCACCCGCCGCGTCGTCGCGGTCCAGCACGGGCAGCCGATCTTCCACCTCTCCGCGTCCTTCCAGACGTACGAGGAGGGGCTGGAGCACCAGAGCCCGATGCCCACCGCGCCCGACCCGGAGTCGCTACCGACGGCGGCCGAGGCGCTGCCGCATTACCGCGACACCTTCCGCGACCCGGGAACCGTCGAGAGGTTGCTCGAATCGCGCGGCGCCGTGGACCTGCGGTACGCGACCACGCCGCCGTGGGGTTCGGTCGGCCGGCCGACGGAACCGCGCTCGCAGGTCTGGTTCCGCACCCAGGGCAAGCTCGCGGACGACCCGTTGCTGCACATCTGCCTGGCCACGTACGTCTCGGACATGACCCTGCTCGACTCGGTGCTACTCGCGCACGGCCGGGGCGGTTGGGCGGTCGGTGACGTGGTGGGCGCCTCACTGGACCACGCGATGTGGTTCCACCGGCCGTTCCGCGCCGACGAATGGCTCCTCTACGACCAGGAGTCCCCCTCGGCGGCCGCCGGGCGGGGCCTGGGGCAGGCCAGGATCTGGACGCAGGACGGGCGCCTCGCCGTGACCGTCATCCAGGAGGGCGTGGTGCGCGTTCCGCGCGCCTGACCCCGGACGGCCGCGTGCGCTCGGCCACAGGACGGAACTGACCGGGCGGGCGGGGCGTCGACTGCAAACATGATCGTCGTGCTCCTCCTCCTCGCCCTGGCTTCCCCCTTCGCGGGCGTCCTGGTCCTCGGCCGGCTCGCCGTCCACCTGGTGGCCACGGTCCGGCGGCGTGACGCCCCGGACCTCCTCGGCGCGGGCGCCTTCCTGCTGCTCGGCGTCCTCGCGCTGTGCGTCGCCGGCTCCGCCTACATCTGGGGCCTGTCGTACGGCGTGTACGTCCTCGACCCCGACGAGGTGTGCGGGTACGCCCGGTGGGGCGAGCAGGAGAAGACGGTCGTATGGGAATCCTCGTTCCCGCTCTCCGTCCACTGCGCCGACCATCCCGGGGATCCGGGCGGGCGGCAGCTGATCCCGGGCTGGGTCAACCCGGCCGTCACGGCCGCCGCCGCGGCCGGCGCGGCGTGCGTGCTCGCGGCGCCGTTCGCACCCCGGCTGCGGCGCAGGGCGCTCGCGGCCCGGACGGCCGACTCCGCTCCTAGTTCCGGCTCTGCGGCGGGGACTTGAGCTTGGCCCAGATCGATTCCAGGGCGGCGATGTCGGCGTCGTCGAGCCGGTCGTCGAAGACCTCGGCGAGGGCCTCGCGGCGGGTGGCGTCCGCCTCCGCGAAGGCGCGGCGGCCCGCGTCGGTCAGGGCGATGCAGACGGAGCGGGCGTCCGTCGGCGAAGGTATCCGCTCGATCAGGCCGCGGGCCTGGAGCGAGTCGGCGACGCGGGAGACCTGGCTCCGGCTGAGCAGGGTCCTGGCGCCCAGCTCGGAGGGGGCGACCGGCTCGTGCTGGGCGTACAGCCACAGCATCACCTCGAACCACGAGAGCGGCAGGTCGTGGCGCCGCGTGAGGGCCTGGTCGACCCGGGCGGTGAGGGTGGTGCCGGCCCACACCAGACCGTAGAAGGCGTGGTCGCGGGGGGTGAGGCCGCCCATCCTGAGCTCGTTGTTCGCCATGGCAGCAGAATACCCGGGTTGCGTGCACACGCACACAAGGTTAATGTGTGTGTGCACGCACAAATAGAGGGAGACACTTCCATGAACACCAAGACCGTCCTCATCACCGGCACGTCCTCCGGCATCGGCCTGGCCGCCGCGGTCGCCGCCGCCCGGGCCGGCTGGCACACCGTCGCCACCATGCGCGACACCACCCGCTCCGACGCCCTGGTCAAGGCCGCCGCCGAAGCCGGCGTCGCCGACCTCGTCCAGGTCAAGCGGCTGGACGTGACCGACGCGGACTCCGTGGCCGCCTGCGTCGCCGAGGTCGTCGCCGAGCACGGACACCTCGACGCCGTCGTGAACAACGCGGGCGCCGGCTTCGTCGGCACCGTCGAGCAGCACGGCATGGAGCAGGTCCGGTCCGTGATGGAGGTCAACTTCTTCGGCGTCGTTGAGCTCACCCGGGCCGCGCTCCCCCACCTGCGCGCCTCGGGCGGCCGCGTCATCACGGTGACGAGCGTCGGCGGCGTGATCGGCCAGCCGTTCAACGAGTCCTACTGCGCGGCCAAGTTCGCCGTCGAGGGCTTCATGGAGTCCCTCGCACCGGTGGCCGCGTCCACCGGAGTCCAGGTGTCCGTCGTCGAACCGGGCGCCGTCACCAGCGAGTTCGTGAACAACGTACGGCTGGACCTGCCGGCCATGCTCGCCGAGGCCGGCCCGTACGCCCCGGCGCTCCAGGGCTACGCCAACCACGCCATGGAGGCCTTCAGCAGCAACAGCGCCCAGACCCCGGACCAGGCGGCGGCGCCGGTCATCGAGGCGCTGACCGGCGAGACGATGCCGTTCCGGATCCAGACCTCCGACTGGGCCCGCGACTTCGTCGCCCCCAAGCTCGCCGACCTCGACGGCTCGGCCGTGCAGTCGATGACCACCGCCTGGCTGGGCTAGGCGCCGGGCCGCTACCGGCACACCGGCCCGCCCGCGCCCGCCGGGCTTCCGCCCGGGGCGCGGGGCCGGCGCCCGCGGCAGTCAGAGGAGGCCGGCGGGGATCAGAGCAGACCGGCGGCGGCCAGCAGGTACGCGACCATCGGGTCGTAGAAACGCGGGTCACGGACGTGGTCGTCCAACGGGACCGCCACCTGGAGGGTGCCCTCCGCCTCGCCGAGGAAGAGCGCGGGGTCGTTGCAGTCCGCGTAGCCCACCGCGTCCAGCCCGCGCTGCGCCGCGCACCCCGCCCAGCCGTGGTCGGCGACGACCAGGTCCGGCTGGGGGCGGTTCGCCGCCGTCAGGCCGTCCAGGATGGCGGCCATCGGCTCCGGGGAATGCGTGTGCCACAGCGTCGCCCCGCGCTCCAGCACGGCGACGTCCGCGAACTGCCACACCGAGCCCTCGTCCGCGACCAGACCCTGGGGGATCACCACGATCTCGCAGCCCGCCGCGCGCAGCGCCGCCGCGGTCGCCCGGTGGACGTCCAACAGGCCGCCCGGGTGGCCCGTGGCGAGCAGCACGCTCTGCCGGTCCAGTGCCGCCTTGTGCAGCCGGGCCGCCATCCGGTCCAGGCCGGACACGGTCAACTCCGGGTCGATGGTGTCCTGTCCGAACCGGTACGCGGCGTCGTCGACGACCCCGCAGCGCTCCGCCATCACGGCGAGCACGTCCTGCTCGTCGGCCCAGCGGTCGCCCAGCTCCAGGCCGAGCCAGTAGTGCCGGTCGCCGTTGGCGAGCTTGCGGTAGTGCGACAGGTTGTTCTCACGCGGCGTGGCGACCTGACCCGAGATCCGGGTGCGGATCAGGTGGTCGACGAGTTCGGCACGGCTCGGTACGGGCGTCTCTATCGGCTTCGGCATACGGCCCATTCTGCCGCCGCGACGCCCCGGTCGCCGGTGCCATTCCGACCAGTGGGCGCGTCGCCTCACCCCGACAGCGCCCCGAACGCCCCGTGCGCCAGCCGACGCAGCAGCGATTCCGTCGCCGCCCGGCCGAGCGCCGCCAGGTGCGGGGTGGAGTTGAGCAGGCCGAAGACGGCGTGGACGGCCACCCGCACCTCGGCCTCGCCGACCTCCGGGTGCAGTTCCCGTACGACCTCCACCCACAGCTCGACGTACTGGCGCTGGAGCTGGCGGACGAGCTTGCGGTCGGCCTCCCGCAGCCGGTCCAGCTCGCGGTCGTGCAGGGTGATCAGCGCCCGGTCGTCGAGGGCGAAGTCGATGTGGCCGTCGATGAGGGAGGCCAGCACGCCGTCCGGGTCGCCGGCGGCCTCGGCCACCCGGTGGCGGCCGCCGGTCAGCAGCCGCTCGCTGATCCCGACGAGCAGCTCGGCGAGCATGGCGTCTTTGCCCGCGAAGTGCCGGTACAGGCCGGGGCCGCTGATGCCCACCGCGGCCCCTATCTCGTCCACGCCGACACCGTGGAACCCGCGCTCGGCGAAGAGGCGGGCGGCCTCACTGAGGATCTGCTCGCGACGGGTCGGGGCGGCCGCTCTGGTGCTCATGGGAATCCATTCTAGACAGGGCCGTTAGCGGTCGTTAACCTAAGCGGTACATGCGTTAACGCTCATTAACAGCGTGCACCGAGCAAGGGAGCTCGACCGATGCAGCAGGCACCAGTGCTGACGAGCGCCGCGGACCCGGCGTCCGAGGCCTGGCGGACCAACGAGGCCGCCCACCGCGAGCTCGCCGAGGGGCTGCGGGCCCGACTCGACGCGGCCCGGCTCGGCGGTGGCGAGAAGGCCCGCGCCCGCCACACCGCCCGCGGGAAGCTGCTCCCCCGCGACCGCGTGGACACCCTCCTGGACCCCGGATCGCCCTTCCTGGAGCTGGCCCCGCTGGCCGCCGAAGGCATGTACGGGGGCGCGGCCCCGGCCGCGGGGGTCATCGCGGGCATCGGCCGGGTCAGCGGCCGCGAGTGCGTGATCGTCGCGAACGACGCCACCGTCAAGGGCGGCACGTACTACCCGATGACCGTCAAGAAGCACCTGCGCGCCCAGGAGGTGGCACTGGAGAACCGTCTCCCCTGCCTGTACCTGGTCGACTCGGGCGGCGCCTTCCTCCCCATGCAGGACGAGGTCTTCCCCGACCGGGAGCACTTCGGCCGCATCTTCTACAACCAGGCGCGCATGTCCGGCGCCGGCATCCCGCAGATCGCCGCCGTCCTCGGCTCCTGCACGGCGGGCGGCGCGTACGTCCCGGCGATGAGCGACGAGGCCGTCATCGTCCGCGGCCAGGGCACGATCTTCCTCGGCGGCCCGCCGCTGGTGAAGGCCGCCACCGGCGAGGTGGTCACGGCCGAGGAGCTCGGCGGCGGCGAGGTCCACTCCCGGACCTCGGGCGTCACCGACCACCTCGCGGAGGACGACGCGCACGCGCTGCGGATCGTACGGAACATCGTGGCGACCCTGCCCGAGCGCGGGGCCCTGCCCTGGTCGGTCGAGGCTCCCGAGGAGCCGAAGGTGGACCCGTACGGGCTGTACGGCGCGGTCCCGGTCGACTCGCGCACCCCGTACGACGCCCGCGAGATCATCGCCCGGATCGTGGACGGCTCCCGCTTCCAGGAGTTCAAGGCGGAGTTCGGGCAGACGCTGGTCACCGGCTTCGCCCGGATCCACGGCCACCCGGTCGGCATCGTCGCCAACAACGGCATCCTGTTCTCCGAATCCGCCCAGAAGGGCGCGCACTTCATCGAGCTGTGCGACCAGCGCGGAATCCCGCTGCTGTTCCTCCAGAACATCTCGGGCTTCATGGTCGGCCGCGACTACGAGGCCGGCGGCATCGCCAAGCACGGCGCCAAGATGGTCACGGCCGTCGCCTGCACCCGGGTCCCGAAGCTGACCGTGGTCGTCGGCGGCTCGTACGGCGCGGGCAACTACTCGATGTGCGGGCGGGCGTACTCGCCGCGGTTCCTGTGGATGTGGCCCAACGCCAAGATCTCCGTGATGGGCGGCGAACAGGCCGCGTCCGTGCTCGCCACGGTCAAGCGCGACCAGATCGAGGGCGCCGGCCAGGAGTGGCCGGCCGAGGACGAGGAGGCCTTCAAGGCCCCGGTCCGCGCGCAGTACGAGGAGCAGGGCAACGCCTACTACGCCACCGCGCGGCTGTGGGACGACGGGGTCATCGACCCGATGGAGACCCGGCAGGTGCTGGGACTGGCCCTGACCGCGTGCGCGAACGCCCCGCTGGGCGACTCCGCTTTCGGCATCTTCCGTATGTGACGTGAGGACCCTGCAGATGTTCAGCACTGTTCTGGTGGCCAACCGGGGCGAGATCGCGGTACGCGTCATCCGCACCCTTCGCGAGCTCGGGATCCGCTCCGTGGCCGTCTTCAGCGACGCGGACGCGGACGCACGGCACGTGCGGGAGGCCGACACGGCCGTCCGGATCGGCCCGGCGGCCGCCGCCGAGAGCTACCTGTCGGTGGAGAAGCTGCTCGACGCGGCCCGCCGCACCGGCGCCGAGGCCGTCCACCCGGGCTACGGCTTCCTCGCCGAGAACGCGGCCTTCGCGGCCGCTTGCGCGCAGGCGGGCCTGACCTTCATCGGGCCGCCGGCCCCGGCGATCTCCCTGATGGGCGACAAGATCCGGGCCAAGGAGACCGTGAAGGCGGCCGGGGTCCCGGTCGTGCCCGGCTCCTCGGGAAGCGGGCTGTCGGACGCCGAACTGGTCGCGGCCTCCGAGGAGATCGGCATGCCGGTGCTGCTGAAGCCCTCGGCGGGCGGCGGCGGCAAGGGCATGCGGCTGGTCCGCGACGCCGCGCTGCTGGGCGAGGAGATCGCGGCGGCGCGCCGCGAGGCGCGGTCCTCCTTCGGCGACGACACCCTGCTCGTGGAGCGGTGGGTCGACCGGCCCCGGCACATCGAGATCCAGGTGCTGGCGGACGCGCACGGGAACGTGGTGCACCTCGGCGAACGCGAATGCTCCCTCCAGCGGCGCCACCAGAAGGTGATCGAGGAGGCCCCCTCGGTCCTGCTGACCCCGGAGATCCGGGCGGCGATGGGCGCCGCGGCCGTGGAGGCGGCGCGCTCCTGCGGGTACGTCGGCGCGGGCACGGTGGAGTTCATCGTGCCGGGCGGGGACCCGTCCTCGTACTACTTCATGGAGATGAACACCCGCCTCCAGGTCGAGCACCCGGTGACGGAGCTGATCACCGGGCTGGACCTGGTGGAGCAGCAGCTGCGGGTGGCCGCGGGTGCTCCGCTGGCCTTCACGCAGTCGGACGTCACCCTGACCGGCCACGCCATCGAGGCCCGCGTCTGCGCCGAGGACCCGGCGCGCGGGTTCCTGCCGTCCGGCGGTACGGTGCTGGCGCTGTCCGAGCCGTCGGGCGGTGCGGTGCGCACGGACTCCGGGCTCGTGGCCGGGGTGGACGTGGGCTCCACGTACGACCCGATGCTGTCGAAGGTGATCGTCCACGGCCCCGACCGGGCGACGGCCCTGCGCATGCTGCGGGCCGCCCTCGCCGACACCGTGATCCTGGGCGTCCAGACCAATGCCGGTTTCCTGCGGAGGCTGTTGGCGCATCCCGATGTGGTGACGGGCGAGATGGACACGGGTCTGGTCGAGCGGGACCTGTCCGAGCTGCTCCCGGAGGGCGTCCCGCCGGAGGTGTTCGCGGCCACCGCACTGCTGGCCCAGGCTTCTCTCCCCCACTCCGCTCCTTCCCGAAACCCCGCCGGGGGCTCGGGGGCGGCCACGTCCGCTGCGGGCGGCGCCGGCTGGGTCGACCCGTTCGATGCGGCCAACGGCTGGCGCCTCGGCGGAACCCCCGCCTGGACCGTCCACCACTTCCGCCTCCCGGGCCAGGACCCCGTACAGGTCCGCACCCGCCCCGCCGGGCCGGGCTCCGGCTCGGCCACGGAGCTGCTCCTGGCCGACGGCGCTCAGGCCGCAGCCGCCGGCGACGCCGGCCAGCATCAAGCCCCGCCGGTGTTCGAGGCGCGGGGTCTGGGCCAGAGCTCCGGCTCACCGGTTCGCGGCCGCATCATCGACCTCGGCCACGACCACGTGACCGTCGAACTGGAAGGCATCACCCACCGCTTCAGCCACGCCGCCTCCCCGGAGGGAACCTGGCTCGGGCGCGACGGCGACAGCTGGCACGTCCAGGGCCACGACCCCGTCGCCGCCAAGGGCGCGGCCGCCGCGGGCGCCGACACCCTCGCCGCGCCCATGCCCGGCACCGTCACCGTCGTCAAGGTGGCCGTCGGGGACACGGTGGTGGCCGGGCAGAGCCTGCTCGTCGTCGAGGCGATGAAGATGGAGCACGTCATCGCCGCCCCGCACTCCGGCACGGTCACCGAGCTCGACGTCTCCCCCGGCACGACCGTCGCCATGGACCAGGTCCTGGCCGTCGTCACCCCCGACGAGGAAGAGGAGGCGACCCGGTGAACGGGCTGCCCATGACCGTCCCGGCCCCCGGGCTGCCGGCCCGCGTCCGCATCCACGAGGTCGGCGCCCGCGACGGGCTACAGAACGAGAAGACGACCGTACCGACCGAGGTGAAGGCCGAGTTCGTCCACCGGCTCGCCGCCGCCGGCCTCACCACCGTCGAGGCCACCAGCTTCGTGCACCCCAAGTGGGTTCCGCAGCTCGCCGACGCCGAGCAGCTCTTCCCGCTGCTGGGCGACGTGGAGGCCGACCTGCCGGTGCTCGTCCCCAACGAGCGCGGCCTCGACCGCGCGCTCGCGCTGGGGGCCACCCGTATCGCCGTGTTCGGCTCGGCGACCGAGACCTTCGCCTCCCGCAACCTCAACCGGACCGTCGCCGAGTCCCTCACCATGTTCGAGCCCGTCGTGGCCCGCGCCAAGGAGGGCGGGGCGCACGTCCGCGGCTACCTCTCCATGTGCTTCGGCGACCCGTGGGAGGGTGCGGTACCGGTCCACCAGGTGGTCCGCGTGGCCAAGGCCCTGTTGGACCTCGGCTGCGACGAGCTGAGCCTCGGCGACACCATCGGCGTCGCCACCCCGGGTCATGTCCAGGCCCTCCTCGGCGAGCTCAACGAGGAGGGCGTGCCGACCGACCGGATCGGCGTGCACTTCCACGACACCTACGGCCAGGCCCTGTCCAACACCCTCGCCGCGCTCCAGCACGGGGTGACCACCGTCGACGCCTCCGCGGGCGGCCTCGGCGGATGCCCGTACGCGAAGAGCGCCACCGGCAACCTCGCCACCGAGGACCTGGTGTGGATGCTGCAGGGTCTCGGCATCGAGACCGGTGTCGACCTGGCCGCCCTCACCGCCACGAGCGTGTGGATGGCCGAACAGCTGGGCCGCCCCAGCCCCTCCCGTACCGTCCGCGCCCTCTCCCACAAGGAGTAACGAAGATCATGGCCCTCGACCACCGGCTCACCCCCGAGCACGAGGAACTCCGCCGTACTGTCGAGGCGTTCGCGCACGACGTGATCGCCCCCAAGATCGGCGATCTGTACGAGCGGCACGAGTTCCCCTACGAGATCGTCCGCGAGATGGGCCGCATGGGCCTGTTCGGCCTGCCCTTCCCGGAGGAGTACGGCGGCATGGGCGGCGACTACCTCGCCCTCGGCATCGCCCTGGAGGAGCTGGCCCGCGTCGACTCCTCGGTCGCGATCACGCTGGAGGCGGGCGTCTCGCTCGGCGCCATGCCCATCTATCTGTTCGGCACCGAGGAGCAGAAGCAGCAGTGGCTGCCGAAGATGTGCGCCGGTGAGGTCCTCGGCGCGTTCGGTCTGACCGAGCCGGACGGCGGCTCCGACGCCGGCGGCACCCGCACCACGGCCGTCCGCGAGGGCGACGAGTGGGTGATCAACGGCTCGAAGTGCTTCATCACCAACTCCGGTACGGACATCACCGCTCTGGTCACCGTCACCGCCGTCACCGGCCGCAAGGCCGACGGCCGCCCGGAGATCTCCTCGATCATCGTCCCGTCCGGCACCCCCGGCTTCACGGTGGCCGCACCGTACTCCAAGGTCGGCTGGAACTCCTCGGACACCCGTGAGCTGGCCTTCGACAACGTACGGGTGCCCCTGGCCAACCTGGTCGGCCAAGAGGGCCGCGGCTACGCCCAGTTCCTGCGCATCCTCGACGAGGGCCGCATCGCGATCTCGGCGCTCGCCACCGGCCTGGCGCAGGGCTGCGTGGACGAGTCTGTGAAGTACGCGAAGGAGCGCAAGGCCTTCGGCCGGCCCATCGGCGACAACCAGGCCATCCAGTTCAAGCTGGCGGACATGGAGATGCGCGCGCACATGGCGCGGATCGGCTGGCGCGACGCGGCCTCCCGCCTCGTGGCCGGCGAGCCGTTCAAGAAGGAGGCGGCGATCGCGAAGCTGTACTCCTCCACGGTCGCCGTCGACAACGCGCGCGAGGCCACCCAGATCCACGGCGGGTACGGGTTCATGAACGAGTACCCCGTGGCGCGCATGTGGCGGGACTCCAAGATCCTGGAGATCGGCGAGGGCACCAGCGAGGTGCAGCGCATGCTGATCGCCCGCGAGCTGGGCTTCGCCGGCTAGCGACCCCGTGGACCGCCGGACCGGGGCGATCACCGGCCCGGTCCGGCGGTCCCGGGGCCCGTGGTCCCGTGATCCCGCGGTCCGGGTCACACCTGCTCGCGCTCCGCTTCGGCGACGAAGGGCTGCAGGAACGTCGCGATGTGCTGCTCCACATCGGTGATCCGCTGCTCGTACACGTAGAGCTGGTCCCGCATGCCCGCCTTGGCCTGCTCGTCCATCCGGGACTCCTCGATGTTGCGCTGGACGATGCCGATGAGGTCCTGGAGCTGGATGTGCAGCGTTTCGCTGATCCCGCCCCACACGGCGCGCAGGTCGGCGGCGCGACTGTCCGCGTACTGCTGGGCGGTCTGACCGGCCGAGTCCTTCACGTGGGCGGAGAACTCCTCCGCCGCGCGGGACTGCAGCTTGCCGTCGGCGAAGAGGACCGCCCCCGAGGCCATCAGCGGTCCGATGGCCGCGCCGATGGCCACCGCCACGCCGACCGGCGGAACGGCCAGGCCCAGGCTGATCAGCCCGGCCGCCGCGGCGGCGGCCGTCCCGCCGACGACCACCGCACCGGTGCCCGCGCCGATCGCCATGAGCGAGCTGGGTCGGAACAGCAGGGGCACGTCGTCGCCGCGGTGGCCTCCGGGGCGCCCGCTGCCCTTGCCCGCCGCGATGGCCAGCGTGTAGAGCAGGTGGTTCTGGTCCCGGACCGACTGCGTGCCGGTGAGTTCCGTGCGGAGCTTGTCCAGGAGGTCCGCGTGTGCCCGGATCAGCGGTTCGAGCTGGCGCACCAGGTCGGCCTGCCGCTGTTCGATGAGCCGGTCGAGGCTCTGGGTGCAGAAGACCTGCATGCGCTCCTGGAGTTGGACCGTGTAGGCGTCCAGCAGCTCGTGCTGGGCGGCGACGCGGCCCCCCTTGGTGAAGGAGCGGACGGCCCGGCTCAGGCGTCCCGGGCCGGACGTGACGTGCCAGCCGCCGATCTCGCGGCTGATGTCGCTCAGGAACGAGCCGAACCTCAACTGGAGTTCGCTCTCGATGTCGGCGATCTTGCCGCCGACGATGTCGCGGATCGCGTCGGCGCTGGTGCGCAGTTGGTCCTGGGTGGACTGGCTGCGGTCGAGGAGCTCGCGCAGCTCCGCCGTCGACTTCATCAGGATGGCGCCCTCGTCGTGCAGCCGCACGCGCAGGTTGACCGCGTTGTGGCGCAGGAACTCGGCGAGCCGGACGAACTTCACCCGGGCCGCGTCGCGCATGCAGAAGACCTCCAGGGCGGACTCCAGCCGTCCGATCCCCGAGGCCTTCAAGCCTTCCTCGTCGCCGTCGATCCGGGCCCGCAGGGCCTGGAGGGCGCTGATGAAGAAGACGTTGGCGGTGGCGGTGGCACCCGGTTCCCCGCTGAGCTCGGCGACCGCGTTGCGGCAGCGGCTCATCACCTCCGCCCGCTCCTCCTCATCGATCCGGTCGAACTGGTTCACCACGAAGAAGATGTCGCGGTGTCCGAGTTTGCGGACGCGGGTGAGGTAGTTCTCGGTCTCGTGGAGGGTGAACGGGCGTCCGGCATCGGTGACGAAGACGACGGCGTCCACCTCCTCCAGGTACCGCAGGGTCACCAGTTCGCGGTCGGAGCTCTCGTTGATCCCCGCCGAGTCCACGATCTCTACGGAACTGCGCAACAGCTCCAGCGGTTGTTCGACGACGGCCAGCGCGAACGAGGGGGTGCGGGGTGCGCCGTACGCGTCGATCTGGAGGGAGACCTCCCGTTTGAACTCCTCCGTCGTGACGGCCGTCTCGCCTCCCCGCCGGTCGGCGTCCCGGTACAACCAGGCCCGCTCGGTCTCGCCCCACCGCAGGACCGTGGTGAAGGCGGTGGCCGGATTGGCCTTGGTGGGCAGTAGCCGTTTGCCCAGCAGGGCGTTGATCAGGGTGCTCTTGCCGCTGCTGAACTCGCCGAGCACCATGATGCGGAAGGTCTCGCGTTCGAAGACCGCCCCGTTGATCCCGAGGTCCAGCGGCCCGGCCGGACCGCCCGGCGGTGCGATGACCGCCGCAGCCTCGCCGGCCACCTGCTGCAGGCGCTGGTAGTACGAGCGCAGTGTGCCGATGTTGTCGCTCCAGCCGCGGAACTGCGTGGCCGGTGATTCCTGGCCGGCCGGTAACTGCCGGTTGCCGTGCGCCATCAGGCCCCTTCCAGGGGAGAGAGGAGGGCGTGCACGGAGCGGCCCAGCGACCGCGCCGTACTCCGCAGTGAACGCCAGTGGTCGAGGGACTCCGGCTGCGCGGCGACGGCCGTCGTGTGCAGCCGCCACCACTGCTCGTCGCGCTCCCGGGCTTGGCTGAGCAGGCGGTCGTACACCTGGACGATGCGCACCTCGGTCCGCGCCACCTGCTCGGTGAACGCCGCCTCGACGATCCGTTCCAGGTCGCCGATGGCGCGCTCGCGGCGCTCCGCCAGGCCGTGTTCGAGTGCCTCCGAAACCAGCGCCGTGCCGGCCGCTCCCGCGATCTGCGCCACGACTTCGGTGGAGACGGGCGTCAGCACGCTCTCGATCGCGGTCCCGACGAACTCCGGCAGCCAAGAGGCGTCCCAGCCGGTGGCGTTCTGCGACTCCGCGGCGGCGGCCGCGTCGGCCACCCCCGGCAGGGCCGCGGCCGGTACGACCCGCCCGGCGCCGGGGGCGGCCAGTCCCTGGAACAGTTCCTCGCCGGGCCGGTTGCGGAGCAGGATGTCGCGCAGCCGGCGGGTGTCGTCTTCGAGTGCCCGGTCGACGGTGCCGGTGATCCACGATTCGAACTGCTGGAGGGCCTCGGCGGTGTACGGGATCGCGTGGAGGCGGATGAAGTGCTGCTCCTCGGGCGTCTCCAGCATCCGGGAGAAGCGCGCGGCGAGTTCGCGGGCCGCGGCCGTCCGTCGCCTGCGCGCCTCGACGCCGATCGTCTGGACGAGCGAGGCGCGCCATTCCCCGGCGTCGGCGCTGAGCACGATCCAGTGGAAGCGGGCGCTCTCGTGGGCCGTGTGCCAGATCTGTGCGGCCCGGGTCCGGACGGGGTCGGGCCGGTGCGCGTCGGCCAGCGCCCGCCCGGCGGCCTCATCCACCAGGCCGCAGGTCGCGGCGAGGAGGTGCAGCCTGCGGATGGTCCGCAGCGCGCGGCGCAGCCGTATGCCGGCGAGCTGGCCCAGGGCCGCACGGAGCGGGTCGAGGCCGTCGGGCTCCCCGGCCGCCGGCGCCGCAGCGGTCTCGGGGACTGGGCCGGGCACGGGGCGCGGGCCGGGCAGGACGAGCGCCTCGGGGGCCAGCACCGCGACGAGGTGGTTGACGCGTCGCAGGATGTCGACCGCCTCGTCCTCGACCTCGGCGAGCTTGGTGACGACGACGGCGAGCGGCGGGCTGTGCGGAGCGGCGGCGAGCGCCTTGATCCGGGCCTGTTCGGTGGCGAGCATCGCGCGGCGCGCCTCGGTGACGACGACCACCACGTCGCAGTCGCCGACGATCCTGGCGAGGGCGGCGGTGTCGGGCTGGCGCACTCCGGACCAGCCCTCCCAGCCGGGGGTGTCGACGAGTTCCACTCCGGCGCGGGCCGGCCAGGAATCGGCGGGAACCTCGACGCGTACGGTACGCAGCCCCGCCTCGCCGGAAACCCCGACCCCGGCTCCGGCTCCGGACCCGGACCCGGACCCGGCGGACTCGGCGGCCCGGGCCGCCTCCGCGGAATCCGCGGGCTGCGCGACGAACGGGCGTACGACGACGGGCGGTCCCTCCGTCGGGTGCACGGACACCGGCAGGCAGGCCGTGCCGATGAGCTCGTTGACGAGGCGGGACTTACCGACGTTGCTGCCGCCGATGATGCAGATCCGGGCCTGCGGGGACACGGCGCGACGGGCCGTGCGGCGGATCAGCGAGGCGGCGGAGTCCGCTCCGGCCCGGTCCGCGAGCAGGGCCACCTGTTCGGCGAGCGCGCCCTGGCGCAGCTCCCGCTCGTGCTCCCCCGTACCGACCACAGCGCCGCCACCCCACCCCGTCAGGACCTCCCGGCGCGACCATGATGCCAACGGATGCCGCTGAGCGCCCCCGGTTCGGAGCCAGTTCACCCGGGGCTGCGCGGCTCCGGCCGCGGTCGCACGAAGAAACTTAGGGCCGCCTTACCAATTCCAGCCAAGGTTAGGCTAACCTTCCCTCCGAACGGCCCCGTGGCCGCCCGGCACGCACGAAAGCGGACATAGACATGCCCAAGTCCCGTACCTCCCACCTGTCCCGCCGCGGTCTCATCGCCGCCGGCGGCGCCCTCGGCCTCGTCGCGGCCCTCACCGCGTGCGGCGGATCCGACTCGAAGGGCGGGGCGGACGACAAGGACAAGGGTGCTGCGGCCTCGGGCGCCTGGTCCTTCAAGGACGACCTCCGCAAGGACGTCAGCCTCAAGGCCAAGCCGAAGAACATCGTGGCCTACACGGGTACCGCGGCCGCGCTCTACGACTACGGCATCCAGGTCAAGGGCGTCTTCGGCCCGACCAAGACCGCCGACGGCAAGCCCGACACGATGGCCGGCTCGATGGACATCTCCAAGGTCGAGATCCTCGGCAACGTCTACGACGAGTTCAACGTCGAGAAGTACGCCGCCCTCCAGCCCGACCTGCTGGTCACCAACACCTGGGACGGCAGCTACTGGTTCGTGCCGGAGGCTTCCAAGGACAAGATCCTGAAGCTGGCCCCGGCCGCCGCGATCGGCGTGGGCGGCGACGCCTCCCTCGACAAGGCGCTGGAGCGCACGGCCGACCTCGCCAAGTCCCTGGGCGCCGACCTGAACACCAAGCAGTCCGCCGACGCCAAGGCCCGCTTCGACGCGGCCTCCACGAAGGTCCGCGAGGCGGTCAAGGCCAACCCGGGCATCAAGGTGCTCGTCGGCTCGGGCTCCGCCGACCTGTTCTACGTCTCCACCCCGAAGACCTCGGCCGACCTGAAGTACTTCGAGTCCCTCGGCGTCGAGTTCGTCACCCCGGAGAAGGACAAGCTGGACACCGGCGGCTTCTTCGAGAGCCTGAGCTGGGAGAACGCCGGCAAGTACAAGGCCGACCTGGTCCTGCTCGACAACCGCACCGGCACGCTGCAGCCGGAAGAGCTGAAGGCCAAGCCGACCTGGGCCGAGCTGCCCGCCGTCAAGGCCGGCCAGGTCGCCCCGCGCGTGACCGAGCCGATCTACTCGTACGACAAGTGCGCCAAGGTCCTGGAGGACCTCGCGAAGTCCATCCAGAACGCCAAGAAGGTCAGCTGACCCTCGGCGCCCGGACCAGGCGCCGCCGCCACTCCCAGGGGGGACCCTCCGCATGACCGCCACCGCATCCGAAGCCCCGGCGTCCGACGCCGTCCCGGCCGCCGCGCACTTCCGGTTCTTCGCGTTCGAAGTGCTCCGCACCCGCCGGCTCGGGCACTCGTTCCTGCGGGTCACGTTCGGCGGAGAGTCCCTCGCGGGCTTCCGCTCGGGCGGCCACGACCAGAGCCTCTCGCTCTTCCTGCCGCCCGAGCACGAGGAACACACCGTGCTCCCGTCCACCGACGAGGACACCTGGTTCGGCGCCTGGCGCGCGATGCCCGACGCCGACCGGCCGGTGATGCGCTCCTACACCGTGCGCGAGCAACGCCGTACGCCCGGGGGCGTGGACGAGGTCGACGTCGACTTCGTCCTGCACGGGGACCCCGCCGGGGCAGCGGCTGATGTCACGGCCCCCGCGTCCCGGTGGGCCGGGCGGGCCGTGACCGGCCGCCGGATCATGGCGATAGGGCCGGCCGTCGCAGAGAACAAGTCCGTGCGGTTCCAGCCGCCGGCCGCCACCGACGCGCTGCTGATGTACGCGGACGAGACGGCGCTCCCGGCGGCGGCCGCGATCCTGGAGCGGCTCCCCGCCGGCATGCCGGTCACGGCCTGGTTCGAGGTCCCGCACACCGACGACCGGCTCGTCCTACCGACGCCCGCCGCCGCGGACATCACCTGGATCGTGCGGGAGGCCGGCGCGGGCAAGGAGCGCACCGGGCGCGTGCTGGAGGCACTCCGGGCGGCCGAACTCCCGGCCGCCGAGGCTCCGTACGCCTGGCTCGCGGGCGAGGCCGGGACGGTGCGGGCGGTACGCAGGCACATCGTGCAGGAACGTTCCATCGACCGGCGGGCCGTGCGCTTCACCGGCTACTGGCGGCTCGGCGCGAGCGAGGAGGAACTCCTCGCCGAGGCGTACGCGGGCCAGGCGGCGAGCGAGGACCCGACGTCCGCACTGTAGTCAACTCCCTTTCCACATCCTCCTTTTCAGCGGTGGGCCCCGGCTTTTGGCCGGGGTCCACCGCTATTTGGCATGAAGATTAGGTTAGGCTAACCTAAGCAACACCTTCCCCGCCCCCTCTCCCCCAGCCACCGCTGGGTGGTGCCCCCACCTGCCCGGAGGAACGTTGATGCGCTCGCATCTGCTGAACGAGACGACCGCAGACCTCTACCGGCGTTCCGTCACCGAAGGCGTCGAGCGCGTCGCCGCCAAACTCGCGACCACGCAGCGCCCCCACACCGGGATCTCCGTCGACGAACTCGCCCCGGTCATCAACGGGATCGACCTGGACCGGCCGCTCGAAGACCCGGCAGCCGTCCTCGACGAGCTGGAAGAGGTCTACCTGCGCGACGCGGTGTACTTCCACCACCCGCGCTACCTGGGCCACCTCAACTGCCCGGTCGTCATCCCCGCCGTCCTCGGCGAGGCCGTCCTCTCGGCCGTCAACTCCTCCCTGGACACCTGGGACCAGTCCATCGGCGGCACGCTCATCGAGCGCCGCCTGATCGACTGGACCGCTCAGCGCATCGGCCTCGGCCCGGACGCGGACGGCATCTTCACCTCTGGCGGCAGCCAGTCCAACTTCCACGCACTGCTGCTGGCCCGTGACGAGGCCTGCCGCAAGGTCATGCAGGGCAGTCAGCGGCCGCTCGCGAAGTCCGAGGTCCTGCCCCGGCTGCGCATCTTCACCTCCGAGGCCAGCCACTTCAGCGTCAAGAAGTCGGCCGCCATGCTCGGGCTCGGCTACGAGGCCGTCATAGCGGTCCCGGTCGACCGGGGCCGCCGCATGGACACCTCCGTGCTCGCCCTGGAGCTGGAGAGCTGCGTCCGCGAGGGCCTCTTCCCGATGGCCGTCGTCGCCACCGCCGGCACCACCGACTTCGGGTCCATCGACCCGCTCCCCGAGATCTCCCGGCTGGCCGCCGAGCACTCCGCCTGGATGCACGTGGACGCCGCCTACGGCTGCGGACTGCTGGTCTCACCGACCCGCCGGCACCTCCTCGCCGGCATCGAGCACGCCGACTCCGTCACCGTCGACTACCACAAGTCGTTCTTCCAGCCGGTCAGTTCCAGCGCCGTGCTGGTCCGCGACCGCGACACGCTCAAGCACGCCACGTACCACGCGGACTACCTCAACCCGCGCCGGATGGCCGAGGAGCGGATCCCGAACCAGGTCGACAAGTCCATCCAGACCACGCGCCGCTTCGACGCGCTCAAGCTCTGGATGACCCTGCGCACCATGGGCGCCGACGGCCTCGGCTCCCTCTTCGACGAGGTCATCGAACTGGCCGCCGCGGGCTGGGACATCATCGACGCCGATCCGCGCTTCGAGGTCGTCGTCCGCCCGCAGATCTCCACCCTGGTCTTCCGCTACGTACCCCGCCCCGAGGGCGTCGACGTCCGCAAGGACCTCGTCGACGAGGCCAACCTGCACGCCCGCAAGGCGCTGTTCGCGTCCGGCGAGGCCGTCGTCGCCGGCACCAAGGTGGACGGCGACCAGTACCTGAAGTTCACCCTCCTCAACCCGCAGACCACGACGGCCGACATCACGGCCGTCCTCGACCTCCTCGCGTCCCACGCCGAGCAGTACCTGGGAGAATCCCTTGCAGTCGTCTCGTGAGCCCCGTGATCCCCGTCGGACCCACGATTTCATCGGTATCGGCCTCGGTCCCTTCAACCTGGGACTCGCCTGCCTGACCGCACCGATCGGCGAACTGGACGGCCTCTTCATCGAGTCGAAGCCGCACTTCGAATGGCACGCCGGGATGTTCCTGGACGGCGCGCACCTACAGACGCCGTTCATGTCGGACCTGGTCACCCTGGCCGACCCGACCTCGCCCTTCTCCTTCCTGAACTACCTGAAGGACAACGACCGGCTGTACTCCTTCTACATCCGGGAGAACTTCTACCCGCTGCGGACCGAGTACAACGACTACTGCCGCTGGGCCGCCGACCGCCTCGACAACGTCCAGTACTCCACCTCCGTCACGGAGGTCACGTACGACGAGCGGGCCGAGCTGTACGAGGTCCACACCGACCGTGGCGAGACCCACCTGGCCCGCCGGCTGGTCCTGGGCACCGGAACCCCGCCGTTCGTCCCGCAGGCCTGCGCCGCACTGGGCGGCGACTTCACGCACAACTCCGCCTACGTGCAGAACAAGGCGGAGCTCCAGCAGAAGAAGTCGATCACGCTCATCGGCTCCGGCCAGAGCGCGGCGGAGATCTACTACGACCTGCTGTCCGAGATCGACGTGTACGGCTACCAGCTCAACTGGGTGACGCGCTCCCCGCGGTTCTTCCCGCTGGAGTACACGAAGCTGACGCTGGAGATGACCTCCCCGGAGTATGTGGACTACTTCCACGCCCTCCCCGAGGAGACCCGGTACCGGCTGGAGAACCAGCAGAAGAACCTCTTCAAGGGCATCGACGGCGAGCTCATCAACGCCATCTTCGACCTGCTGTACCAGAAGAAGGTCAGCTCGCCGGGCCCGGTCCCGACCACCCTGCTGACCAACACCTCGCTGAACTCGGCGGCGTACGACACCACCACGGGCGCCTACACCCTGGGGCTGCGCCAGGAGGAGCAGGAGCGGGACTTCTCGCTCTCCACCGAGGGCCTGGTCCTCGCGACGGGGTACAAGTACACGCTGCCGGAGTTCCTGAACCCGGTGCGCGACCGCCTCGCCTTCGACGGCCACGGCCGCCCCGACGCGGCCCGCAACTACAGCATCGACGTGAGCGGCCGCGGGGTGTTCCTCCAGAACGGCACGGTGCACAACCACTCCATCACCTCGCCCGACCTGGGCATGGCCGCGTACCGCAACGCGTACATCGTCGGCGAGCTCCTCGGCCGCGAGTACTACAAGGTCGAGAAGTCCATCGCGTTCCAGCAGTTCGCGGCCCCGGAAGGCATGCACGCATGAGCACCACCACCGAAATCCTCTACACGCGCAGCGACACCGTCCTCGGCACCTTCGCGATCCGCCCGCTGGACCCGTTCGCCGACGCGGAGCTGCTCCACGGCTGGGTCACGCACCCCAAGGCCTCCTTCTGGATGATGCAGGACGCCTCGCTGCCGGACGTCGAGCGCGAGTACATGAAGATCGCCGCGGCCGAGCACCACGAAGCCTTCATCGGTCTCCACGAGGGCCGCCCGGCCTTCCTGATGGAGAAGTACGACCCGGCCGAGCTGGAGCTGGTCGGCCTGTACGAGGCGCAGCCCGGCGACGTCGGCATGCACTTCCTCGTCGCGCCGAGCGAACGGCCGCTGCACGGGTTCACCCGTGCCGTGATCACCACGGTGATGGCCGCGCTGTTCGCCGACCCGAAGACCGAGCGGGTCGTGGTGGAGCCGGACGTGGAGAACACGGCGGTGCACGCCCTGAACGAGGCGGTCGGCTTCGTCGCCGACGGCCCGGTCCGCAAGCCCGAGAAGACGGCCCTGCTGAGCTTCTGCACCCGTGCGCAGTTCGAGGCGGCCACCGGCTCGACGGGAGCCTCCATATGAGCCTCACCGATGCGATCTCGCACCTCTCGCCCGAGCTGTGGGCCCGGGCGAACCGCGCGCTCGTCCGCAAGGCCCTGGCCGAGTTCTCGCACGAGCGCCTGCTGACCCCGAGGCCGCTGGGCGACTCGGCGTACTCGGTGGCGAGCGACGACGGCTCGGTCGAGTACCGCTTCACGGCCGCCCGCCACGCCCTGGACCACTGGGCGGTGGACGAGGCCTCGGTCACCCGCCTCAAGGACGGCGGCGAGCTGCCGCTGGACGCCATCGACTTCCACATCGAGATGCGCGAAGCCCTGGGCCTGAGCGCGGAGGTCCTGCCGGTCTACCTGGAGGAGATCTCCTCCACCCTGGCGGGATCGGGCTTCAAGTACACGAAGCCGCAGGTCCCGTCGGCGGTCCTGGCGAAGTCCTCGTTCCAGGACATCGAGACGGGCATGACCGAGGGCCACCCCTGCTTCGTGGCCAACAACGGCCGGCTGGGCTTCGGCGTGCACGAGTACCTCTCGTACGCCCCGGAGACGGCGAGCCCCGTCCACCTGGTGTGGGCGGCGGCCCGCAAGGACGTCTCCACCTTCACGGCGGGCGCGGGACTGGACCACGACGCGTTCATGCGCGCCGAGCTGGGCGAGGAGGCGATCGCGGCGTTCTCGGCGCAGCTGGAGGCCCTGGACCTGGACCCGGCGGACTACCACCTGCTGCCGGTCCACCCCTGGCAGTGGTGGAACAAGACCACGGTCACCTTCGCCGCGGAGATCGCCAACCGCCGCCTGGTCCTGCTGGGCGAGGGCTCCGACGCGTACCTCGCGCAGCAGTCGATCCGCACGTTCTTCAACACGACCGCCCCCGCGAAGCACTACGTCAAAACGGCGATCTCGGTGCTCAACATGGGCTTCATGCGCGGGCTGTCGGCCGCGTACATGGAGGCCACCCCGGCGATCAACGACTGGCTGCACCAGCTGATCCAGGGCGACGAGGTCCTGCGGTCGGTGGACTTCTCGATCATCCGCGAGCGGGCGGCCATCGGCTACCACCACCGCCAGTACGAGCGCGCCACCGACCGCTACTCCCCGTACCGCAAGATGCTGGCCGCCCTGTGGCGCGAGTCCCCGGTGGAGTCGCTCCGGGAGGGCGAGCGCCTCGCGACGATGGCCTCGCTGCTGCACGTGGACGCCGAGGGCCGGTCCTTCGTCGGCGCGCTCATCGAGGAGTCGGGGCTGGCCCCGGCCGAGTGGCTGCACCACTACCTGCAGGCCTACCTGGTGCCGCTGCTGCACTGCTTCTACCAGTACGACCTGGCGTACATGCCGCACGGAGAGAACACGATCCTCGTCATCGAGGACGGCGTCGTGAAGCGGGCGATCTTCAAGGACATCGCCGAGGAGATCGTCATCATGGACCCGGACGCGGTCCTCCCTCCGGCGGTCGAGCGCATCAAGGCCGACATCCCGGAGGACATGAAGCTGCTGTCGATCTTCACCGACGTCTTCGACTGCTTCTTCCGCTTCCTGAACTCGATCCTGGTCACGGAAGGCATCTGCACCGAGGAAATGTTCTGGCAGGCGGTGGCCGACTGCGCCCACGACTACCAGGACTCGGTCCCGGCCCTCGCGGACCGCTTCGCCCGCTACGACCTCTTCACTCCCGAGTTCCAGCTGTCCTGCCTGAACCGCCTCCAGCTGCGCAACAACAAGCAGATGGTCGACCTGGCCGACCCGTCGGCGGCGCTCCAGCTGATCGGCACCCTCAAGAACCCCGTCGCGGCCTTCGCCCGACGGTGACCGGGGGACTGGCGGGTGGCCGATACGGTCCCTCGACCACCCGCCCGTCCCTACTCAGTCACGATCTGCTCGACGGAGCTCTCCGGCCACCAGAACGACACATGCGGCGCCGACGAAGAGCAAACCGGGGATGCCGAACATCATGCGCTGATCGCTCTCCAGAACGACCTGGTACTGGCTGCGGGTGACCTCGACCGTGCGGTGCGCCTGCGGCGTGCTGTCCATGGCGAAGTACCGGCCTTCCTTCACCTCCGCTGACTGCAGGTGCCCGTCACCTGTCGAACTGAAGACCATCATCGCGAAACCCGACACGACCAGGGCCCCAAGTCCCAGCTGGACCTTTCGAGGAAGACACCGGAAGGCCGGCCACAGCGAGTCCTGGTGTGGGCGCGCCAAGAGCGCACGCACCAGAGCCGAAACGAAGATCGGGAAGAGCAGCACGACGATCACCGCCAACGGCCACTTGGCCCCGGTCAACGGCAAGGTTCCAGGCAGCCAGGTGAGTGCCGTCAGTACCAGCAACACGCTGCCCAGCACGGCCGCGAAACCGCCGTGCAGTTTGAATGTCCACCCCATGCGACGCAGCCTGGCACAGGAAAAGATCCACGTCACCGGGTAAGTCGCGTCCGCTTCTCAGTCCGCAGTCAGGGCCCGCTGAAAGTCGGTGACGATCCGCCGAAACCCGGTGTGCCCGGTCTGCCACGCATGCCGCAGGGCCCATACGGCCGGGCCGTCGTCGTCATCGGCCGGCCCGGAGCCGGCGAGGCAGGACGTGCACTCGACCTCGTAAATCGCCTCGCTCCCGGTCCGGTCGGGGGTCAGCAGCCAGGCCGTCACGGCGCCTTCACGGACAGCTCGGCCCACACCCGCTTCCCGGGGCCGACCCGCGCCCCGACGGCCCACCGATCGGCGACGACCGCCACCAGGCAGAGCCCGCGCCCGCCGTCGTCGTCCTGGTCCGGTTCCCCGACCACGGGCCGTACGGGACTGGTGTCGTGCACCTCGACGCGTACGCCGTTGCCGAGCCGGACGTACCGGGTCTCGATCTCCCGGTCGCGGGGAGCGGTGGCGTGCCGGACGGCGTTGGTCACGAGCTCGGAGGCGACGAGGAGGGCGTCACCCTCCAGCTCGGAGAGCCCCCAGTCGGCCAGGGCCTTGCGTAGTTCGGCCCGCGCGAGCGGCACACACCCGGCCTCCCGCCGCCACCGCCGCACCACTTCTTCCGGTTCGTTCACCGGGCCACCGCCCGCCCGTGGATGACCCGGGGGCCGAGATCGATCCCGTACGTCGCGAGGACGAGCACTTGCCTTCGCCACCACTGCCGTAGCGGTGGCACCAGCCCGATAAAATGCAGCACGTTGACGCTCCTTGAGTAAGCGTTGGCCATGCCCCCGGACTGTTCGCGCAGTCGCGGGGGTCTTCTGCTGTAGACCTCCGACCATCACTCACCGTTTCAAGTCAGCACGGTGAGTGATGCAAGTCCAGACTCCTCCGCTCACACGCAATTCGCAAGTGACTCTTTGGAACTCGTTCCATGATCTTTTGTGACGGGTAACCTCTAATGGCACCAGTCCAGTTGGGGAGAATCCAATGTCCGAGAGCAGGCCAACTGTTCGACGCCGTCGGCTCGCAGCGCTCCTGGTCAAGTTCCGGGAAGAAGCCGGCAGGACGTCCGAGGAGGCTGCCGAGCGCATCGGCTGCCACAGGACAAAGATCAACCGCATCGAGAACGCTCGACTTGGGATCTCACTCGGCGAATTGCGGGACCTACTGACGTTCTACGGCATCACAAACGACACGCAGATCGACGAGATGGTCACGCTCGCCCGGCGAGGACGAGCCCCCGGCTGGGTGCAGCGTGCGAGCCTGGCCCGACCGTCCTACTCCGACTTCATCGGGTACGAGGAGACGTCCGACTACATCCGGTCGTTCCAATCGAACCTGATCGCAGGTTTGCTGCAGACCGGCGATTACGCACGTGCCGTGATCAACGCAGCCCAGGCAGGACTGAGTAGCGACGAAGTCGACGCACTGGTCACCGCACGTCTGGAGCGGCAGAGCGTCCTCCAGCAGTCCAAGCCGCCACGTCTCTCCGTCATCCAAGGCGAAGCCGCGCTGCGCATTGCCGTGGGAGGCCGCTCAACCATGGCCCAGCAGCTCGATCACCTGGCCAAGATGGCGCAGCATCCCCTCATCGAACTGCAAGTGATCCCCGACCGAGCCGGTGCGCACGCCGGACTGTTCGGTTCGTTCGTCCTCTTCGGCTTCCCCCATCGGGACTTCTCCGACGTCGTATGCGTCGAACACCGAACAGGAACGCTGTTCATGGAGACCCCTGAGGAGACGGCAGAATATACGCTGATCTTCGATTCGCTCCGAAGCATCGCACTGAGCCCCGAAGACAGCCTGGAACTGATCGCCAGCGTGCGCGGGGCACTGTAGCTGCACGTTGGAGAGGACAACACTCATGCAAACCCCCCTTCCCCACGGCGCCACTTGGCACAAGAGCAGCTACAGCGGCTCCGGCGGCGACTGCGTCGAGGTGGCGACGACGGCCGACGGCGGGCGCGCGGTCCGGGACAGCAAGGACACCACCCGCCCCGGCTTCCGCTGCGCGGCCCCCGCCTGGGCCGACTTCGTCGGCGGGCTCAAGAGGACGGCCTGACGGCCGTCAGCGCAGATCGAGCAGCATCACGTCACGAAGCTCCGCGCCGTCGACCAACGGCCGCGCCTCGCCGATCTTGCGGTATCCCCATGCCCGATACGCGGCCGACGCCTCCCCGCTCGCCTGGTTGACGTTCAACATCACCCGCTCCGCTCCGACGGCGTCGAGCAGCAGTGCCGTGTGCAGACGCCGCGCGACACCTTGCCCGCGCCACGGGCCCCGCACGGCGAGTTCCATGAGCCCGAAGGTGCGCCGCCCGTCCTCGCGCCGCATGGCTTCGGGCACGGGCTCGGTGAGTTCGTCCCACCACACCGTGTCCGGCCCGAGCGGGAAGCCGTACGCCATGCCGATCGGCTCGCCGTCACCCTCCGCGCGGGCCAGGACCGCGCGGAAGCCGTGCTTGCGGGCCTGAACGGGGAAGCGGCGGAAGGCGGCAGCGACGTCCTCCTCGGTCTCGCCGTACGGAGGCTCGGCGAACGCTTCGGCGTAGATCAGCCTGAACGCCTCCCCGGCCCGCACCGCGGCCGCCCCGTCCATGCGCTCTATCGCGATGATCCCTTGCTGCGGCATGTGGTCCCCTCTCACGTCCGCTGAAACTCCCGGATCTTATCCACGAAGGACAGCGAGGCAGGCGATCTCCTTCGCAGCCCTACTGAGCCGTGCCGGTGGGTTCCGGGCAGTGGTACTTCCTGCACCATCGACGGCGGTTCCGCGCCACTCCTCCGCCCGAGGCCGGAGCCGGAGTCGGCACCGTGGCGGGAGCGGACGGCACGGGCCCCGGCCGGGCCCGCCGTCAGCCCGGTGAGCAGTGCGCCTGACGTGATACCGCGTCCCGGAATGCGGTGAAGATCTCCGCGTCAGGGCGCAGGGCCTTGGCCGCTGCACTGTTCTTCGCGGAGTCGGTGAACGGGGTGTTCAGCTGGAGGAGGGTGGGCTTGCCTGCACAGGTGAGCAGGGCCTGGTTGCCGCCACCGGCGTCAGCTGCCCTCCGGGAGACGGCGATCAGGGTGGGGTCCTGGGTGGCGGTGAGATTCCGCAGCCCCTTCTCCCCCTTGGCGCTGATGGCGCACGACCAGAGTCGCAGGTCTCCCTGTGTCACGTACTCCTCGATGCTGAAGTCGTCGGAGGTGAAGGGGTCGAAGCCCGGCAGGCCGCATGCCTTCGCCCGGTCGATTGGGCGGGCAGTGAGGAGCTTCGGAGACTCGCCGGGTGAGCCGAAGGGGATTTCGGCGCATCCGAGTCGCGTGGTGAGGTGAGCTGCGGACTTCATCAGGACGTCAATCATGCGCTTCTGGACCAGCCCGTCCTTCCACACCTTCTCTTGGTCACCCACAGGGTGGATCTGAAGGTACGGCCATCTCTTGAAACCCATACCCCGCGAACAGGAGGCCGGGAGGAGGACGCCTGCGTAGGACCTGTTGACCCAGCCGGGCACCCCGTCGATCGGGGCGCGGACGAGGGACTCGGCTGCGGCTTCGTCCGCTGTCGGCCACACTCCCATGCCCTCGTCGACGCCTTGGACCTTGAGCTGGAACTCGGGGTACTTCGTGTCGTCGCCGTACACGAGGCAGCCGGCCGACGGCCGCTCCTTCAGGTCGTCCTCCTTCGACTCGTACCGCTTGTATGACTTCGGGCTCAAAAGAGCCACGTCGTCCTTGGCGAGGGACTCCCAGCAGAAGCTGGTCTGCGGTGCTGCACCCTTCTCGCCGCGCGTGAGGGCGAACGCGACGGCCCCGGCCACCAGCACGGTCAGAGCCAACGCGGCAATAAGGCCTCCACTCCTCCGGCTCGTCCCGTTGATCACGTCCTAGTGCCTTCCGGCAGGTGGTCGAAGGACGAATCCGTGCAACGGTACGTGCGGGTCAGGTTCCTGGCGGACTCCAGGAGAGCCGTACGGGCCGCCTCAGCCCGCTGCGGACCTGCGGCCGGGTCGATCTTCAGTTCCAGGAGCACGCCGGCACCCCCGCCACCCATCGGGAACGAGCACTTCTCCGGCAGCCGCACCCACGACCATTGCGGCCCGACCCAGCCGGTGAGCCCGCCCCCGATCGGGGCGGCGTCACGCGGGGCCGGCTCGTCCGACAGGGCGGTACGGATGCCGAGCCCGAAGAGCAGCACGCCGGAGTTCTCCTCCGGTGACACCAAACAGATGGGCCCGTCGTGGGCGAGTTGGCCCTCCGCCGCGGGCAGCGCGCTCATCTCTTCCGCGTGCAGCCCACTTCCGCCGTCGGTGCGGAGCTGCGCCGCCGAGTTCTTGGACAGCAAGCTCCAGCACATGCGCTGACTCGCCGGATCCGTGCGGAGCACCGACCACAGCACGGTCGTCGCCACGGCGGCCACCAGCACGACCGGCAGGACCAGCCGCTTGTCCCGCAGTTTCAGCCCGCTCATCAGTAGCGCTCCCCCATGTATCCGTTCGCACCCTTGATGCCGCTTGCGTACCACTGCTCCGCCAAAGGCTGGAGCTGACCTTCGAACTCGCCGATGCTCCTGTCCATCTCCGCCGGAGTCAGTCCCCTCTGTTTGGCTGCTGACTCCAGGATCGTGTCCATGTCGCGGGTACCGCTGGAGAAGTGGTCGGCCATGTTCTTTCGGGTCGCCTCGTCCACCGCGGCGTTCAGTTCGTTCATGTGCATCGTCGTGCCGATGTCAACGCCTCGCTGGATCATGTCTCCAACCATCGGCATGTTGGTGAAGAGCGCGCCGATGCCGTGGTAAGCCGTCATTCTGTTCCAGGCGTTGACGTCCTTCTCCGCCTGCCCCAGGTCGTAGATGACATCTCCCCGCACGCCGTCGAGATAGCCGAGAACGGACGAGGACTCCCTGACCCAGGAGCGCAGTTCCGATTTGTCGTCGCCGTGCCGGAAGGCCTCCGCCGGGAAGTCGTGCATCTTCTGGTTGATCACCTCCAACTCGGCATTGCGGATGGTGGCGAATGCCTGCGGGTCGTCGGAGGTGGCACGGATGACCCGGGTCAGATCTTCTCTGGTGAGGGAGAGGAGGAGGTGGCTGAATTCGGTGGGAGCCTCCAGGTTCTTGCCGAGGATCTGGTGCACGTCGGAGGCGTAGTCGCCGATCATGTTGCCCATGGAGTGCCGCAACGGGGCCGGCATGTTGCTCTGCACCCCCTTGGTCTGCTCTCCGTAGTACTCGATGGTCCTGTCGAAGATGGCGGACTCGGCCCCGTCATGCCGGGCGGGGACCCCGTGAAGGGGCGAATTCGGCTCCCTCCCGGTACTCGCCGCCTCCAGCGCCGCGCCGAACTGTGACCGAGCCGAGGTCTTCACCAGGTCGTCGGGCATCTTGGACTCGACGCTCGCTCCCGGCCAGTCACGGTCCTTGAGGAAGTAGTCGAGGTTGTCGCTCTTCGCCGGGTCGAAGTAGGCGGTGGAGGCTTCGGGGTTGCGGCTGAAGGCCTTCATCAGGCCGCCCACGGGGTCTTCCTGGGAGCCGACCCAGTTCTTGTCCATGCCCTCGTAGGGGTGCTTGGTGTGGGTCTCCCAGTCTCGGATCGAGTTGCCCACCGAGGTGAGGAAGCCGCCGTCGTACTTTGCGTCGCCCGCGCCGATCATCTTGGTGAGGGCCGAGTAGCCCTGCTGCCCGCCTGGGAGCGAGCCGGGGACCTGCCCGGGCAGGTCGTTGCCCTTGCGGGCGAGTTCCAGGAGGCGGTCGGTCCAAGGCGTGTGGGACCCGACGACCGGGCCCATGACCGGGCCGAGGGGCGAGCCGGGGGCGGTGGCGGTGGCGAGGTTCCCGGACAGCGCGTTGAGCAGCCGGGTCTCCGAGCCGGATATCTGGCCGTCTCGGCCACCGCCCTCCAGGTTCGCGGCCAGCAGGAGCAGCGCGTCCTGGTCCTTGCGACCCTGGAAGTCCAAGTGGGTGAGCAGCTCGGCACTGAACGCCGGCGAGTTCTTGCCCCGCTCTGTGAGCTCGATCAGGCGGGCCCGCTCTTTGTCGTCCAGGTAGTCCACGCGACTGAAGAGCTTGGCGGCCTCGTCGGCGTCCTTGCGGTCCTGGACGTCCTTCTCCGCCTGGCGGGCGTTCTTCGCGTCCTGGATCGAGTTGTAGTCGGTGCTGCCGAAGTCATTGGGGTGGTCCTTGACCAGGCTGCGCAAGCCCCAGGAGCAGAGTTCGTCCGCCTCGGCCGCCCGGTTGAGGATGCCTTCGAGCCGCTGCCGCAGGGCGTCGAAGTCGGCCTGGGTGGCTACCGGTTCGGTGCTGTCCTTGCTGCGCCGGTCGGGGTGGACACGATGGCTCAGGACTCCGTTCGGGTAGATGGTGATCCCGGCCGGTGGTGCCTCATAGACGGCCTTGAGGTCGGCTTTGGCGGCCTTGATCTTCTCGCCCGCGTCCTTGAGGAGATCGCGGACGCTCTCCGCCTCCGTGACGGCGTCGCCGAACTCCTTGGCCGTTTTGGCTATGAACGGCTGCGTGACAGAGGCGTTCTCGCCCCGCCACACTGCTCCGTCCGCGCGGGTCTTCATCGCTCCCGCCTCGGTACGCAACTGTTCGAGGCGCGTGATCATCTGCGTCCAGTCGGTGACTGCGGTCTCGAGGGGCCCCAGGCTGATGTTCAGGAGCTGTTCGAACGACGGCACTGCGGCTCCCTTACTTGAACAGATCGTTGATCTTGGACGCACTCAGGGACTTGAGACTGGTCTCGATCCACTGGTCTGTCGCCTGGTTCGTCTTGGCGCTGTACTCGAGATGGTTCGAGATGTGGGCGCATGCCTGCTTCAGCGTGGTGACCTGCGTGTCCCACACCTTGTTCAGCTCGGCCAGGGCATTGCCGGTGTCGAAACCGCCACCCTTGAGCGCCGTCGCCGCGGCCTCGCTGCCGGCCTGGGCGTGCTTGCCCGCACCGTCCATCCCGTTGAAGAGGAGGAACGCGTCATGGCCGATCCGGCCGAGGTCGTCGGCGTGGACGATGTAGTCGGCCGTGCCCGGGCCGCCGCCGTACTCGCCGGTCCCACCGGGGTCGTATGCGGGTAAGCCGTTCAACCGCATCGACACTTCGTCCTTGTGCTGCTGCCACTCCTCGTCGAACGACACGCGAGGCCCCCACCTCAGTGATTCGAACACCCGGCGTCGGCACGCTACCCAAGCGGCTCCCCGGCGACCGGGGAAATGATCAATTCATACGGATCCCATACAGGGCACCCTCCGGCATGGCCCTACCCCCACGGCACGTCCGGGGCCCGGTAGTACGTGATGCCCTGGGCGTCCAGCCTCGGCCCCTGGGCCGCCACGCGCTGCCGGTACTCCGTCCAGTTCCGCGGGCCCGGGCTCCAGCCCAGTTCCGCGAGGCCCAGGAGCCGGGGGAAGGCCATGTACTCCAGGTCGGTGCGGGTCGCGATGGTCTCCGTCCACAGCGGGGCCTCGACGCCGAGTACTGCGGATTCCGGGACTCCGGACGCGGCCAGGTACGTTCCTGGGTCCCAGTCGTAAGCCCTGCGCACCGGGACGAGGCCGGCCCACGCCAGTCCGGGCTTCGTCGCCAGGTCGTACTTCATGTCCAGGTACAGCCGGTCCGCGGGCGAGAGGATCAGCGGGTGGCCCGTCTTGGCCGCCGCGGCCACGGCCGCCTTCTCGGTGGCCGCGGTCTTGTCGTGGCCCCAGTACTGGAGCACGGCCCCCGGCGCCGGCCCGGCCGTCGCCAGCTGGTGCCAGGCCACCACCGTCTTGCCGTGGCGCTCGACGATCTGCTGGGCGCGGTCCATGAACGCCGCGTAGTCCGCCGCCGGCGTGGAGTGCGCCTCGTCGCCGCCGATGTGCAGGTAGCGGCCCGGCGTCAGTTCGGCCAGCTCGCCGAGCACGTCGTCGATGAACTCGTACGTCCGCTCCTGGCCGACGCACAGCGAGCTGAAGCCGACCTTGATCCCGGTGTAGCGGGCGGGCGCCTTGCCGTCGCAGTTCAGTTCCGCGTACGAGGCCAGGGCCGCGTTCACGTGCCCCGGCATGTCGATCTCCGGGACCACGTCGACGTACCGCTCGCCGGCGTAGGCCACCAGGTCCCGGTACTGGTCCTTCGCCCAGTACCCGCCCGGCCCGCCGCCGACCTCGCTGGCGCCCCCGTACTCCGCCAGCCGGGGCCAGGAGTCGATCGCGATCCGCCAGCCCTGGTCGTCGGTCAGGTGCAGGTGCAGCGTGTTGACCTTGTACTGGGCGAGTTGGTCGACGTACAGCTTCACCTGCTCCGCCGTGAAGTGGTGGCGGGCGATGTCGAGCATCGCCCCCCGGTACGCGAAGCGGGGCGCGTCGGTGATCTCGCCCCCGGGCACCGTGCCCGGACCGGCCACCGGCAGCAGCTGGCGCAGCGTCTGCCCCGCGTGGAACAGACCCGCGGGGGTGCGGGCGGTCAGCGTGACCCCGTCCGGGCCGGACTCCAGCCGGTACCCCTCGGCGCCGGTGCCCTCGGCCCCCTCGTCCAGCCGGAGCCGGATCCCGTCGCCACCGGCCCCGTCGACCACCGGCAGCGGGAGCCGGCTCGGGCCCCTGAGCTGCTGCGCGAGGAGCTCGCCGACCCGACGGACCTCCTCGTCGCCGGTCGGACCGGTGCGGATGACCGTACCCGCGCCGAGGGCGTACCCGGGGCCCCCGGCGCGCGCGGAGGCGGGCGCCGGGAGCAGCTGTGCGTAGGGGGCGAGGAGGGCGGGGCGCGCGTCGCCGGGTCTGGCGTCGGCGCCGCGGGACGCGGCGCAGGAGGCGACCGCGCCGAGGGCGAGGAGGGCGGCGAGCGTGCGTCGCAGGACTCTCATAGGGCAGGTATAGGCCAACTGGCCTCCCGGGGCCGGTGCGAGAATCGTCGGATGGCGGAAATCATCCAGAAGGACGGCACATGGACCTTCGACGGGGACGCGGTGCGCATCGTGCCCGGCCGCGACAAGGGGGTGGGGCTGCTGCGCCAGACATTGGGCGAAGTGGTCGTCCCGCTGCGCGCGCTCGCCGGGATCAGTCACGAACCGGGCCGCAAGGCGGGCCGGTTGAGGCTGAAGCTGCGTGACGGCGCGGACCCGCTGCTCCAGGTGACGGGCGGACGGCTGCCGGAAGCCTCCGATCCGTACCGCCTGACCGTGGACGCGGACCGGACCGGGGTGGCGGAGTACTTCGTGGACGAGGTCCGCAACGCGCTGCTGCTGGACCAGGTGGACGCCGGCCCGGCGGACGCCTACCTGCTGCCGGGGCCGGCCGTGCCGATCACGGTGGCCGCCGGGGACGGGACGGTCGCCTTCGACGGGGACCGGGTGGCACTGGACTGGAACTGGACGACGGAGGAGGCCAAGAGCTCCGGCGGCCCGCGCGAGTTCCGGGTCGCGGACCTGCGGGCGGTGGAATGGTCGCCGTCGAAGGGCCTGGACAACGGATGGATCCGGTTCACGCTGGCGGGCGCCCCGGCGGCCCCCGCGCCCAAGTACGACCCGCACACGGTGGAGCTGTTCGGCTTCAAGAAGGACCCGCTGATGGCGCTCGTCGCGGCGGCCGTGGCGGTGCGGATGCCCCATCCCCGGGGCGCGGCGGTCGCCTCAGAGCCGGCCCCGGCCCTGTCCCCGGCGCCGGTGCCGGAGCTCGCGGCTTCGGCCCCCGAGCCGACGGCTGCCGAGGACCACGACGCGCTGCTGCGCCGGCTGCGCGAGCTCGGCGATCTACACCAGGGGGGCGTCCTCACGGCCGAGGAGTTCGCCGCAGCCAAGCAGGCTGTTTTGCGTCGTTTCTAGCCCTTTACCACCCTTTAGCTACCGGATTTACACCTTCCGCTGGTCTGGACCAGATGGATCCTGCCCGATTTCGGGCAGAATCTTTGCGTTCCTCGCCGTAGCCCGTCAATATCTACGAGTGCTCGACCGCCGCCCGTCTCATGACGACCTCGTCGACCACCTGGTGCGCAGCACCGCGCTGCAGCGCGGCGAGGCCGCCCGGGTGGTGCTCGACGTACTCGCGTACTTCGACGAGACGACCGAGGAATTCGTGCGCCGTCGCCACCGTGAGCTCCAGTCCGGCGGCGCGGTCAACGCGGAGATCTTCGAGCGGATCGCGGCCGAGCTGCCGCACCGCGCCGTGGCGCCGCCGGAGCTCTCGCTCCGGCAGTTGCGCCGCATCGTCTACGGCTGAGCGACAGGGCCGGTAGACGGCAGGCGCGGCGACAAGAGCGGCAAGGGCAACCGAACTTCAGGAGGGGCAAGACTTTATGTGCGGAATCGTGGGTTACATCGGCAAGCGTGACGTGGCACCGCTGCTACTGGAAGGCCTGCAGCGACTGGAGTACCGCGGGTACGACTCCGCGGGCATCGTCGTCAACAGCCCGAAGTCCCCCGCGCTCAAGGTGGTCAAGGCCAAGGGTCGCGTCCGCGAGCTGGAGTCGCGGGTGCCCAAGCGCTTCGCCGGCACCACCGGCATCGCCCACACCCGTTGGGCCACCCACGGCGCGCCGAGCGACCTCAACTCGCACCCGCACCTGGACGCCGACAGCAAGGTCGCGGTCGTCCACAACGGCATCGTCGACAACGCCGACGAGCTGCGCGCCAAGCTGGAGTCCGAGGGCGTCGTCTTCGTCTCGGAGACCGACACCGAGGTGATCGTCCACCTGGTCGCCCGCTCCCAGGCCGACACCCTTGAGGAGAAGGTCCGCGAGGCCGTCAAGGCGATCGAGGGCACGTACGGCATCGCCGTCATGCACGCCGACTACGCCGACCGCATCGTCGTGGCCCGCAACGGCTCCCCGGTCGTCCTCGGCATCGGCGAGAAGGAGATGTTCGTCGCCTCGGACGTCGCCGCGCTCGTCGCCCACACCCGCCAGGTCGTCACCCTCGACGACGGCGAGATGGCCACCCTCAAGGCCGACGACTTCCGCACCTACACCACCAGCGGCGCCACCACCACGGCCACGCCGGAGACCGTGGAGTGGGAGGCCGCCTCGTACGACATGGGCGGCCACGACACCTACATGCACAAGGAGATCTCCGAGCAGCCCGACGCGGTCGACCGCGTGCTGCGCGGCCGGATCGACGACCGCTTCAACACCGTGCACCTGGGCGGCCTGAACCTGGACCCGCGCGAGGCGCGCGGCATCCGCCGGGTCAAGATCCTGGGCTGCGGCACCTCGTACCACGCGGGCCTGATCGGCGCCGGCCTCATCGAGAGCATGGCCCGCATCCCCGCGGACGCCGAGCCGGCCTCCGAGTTCCGCTACCGCAACCCGGTCGTGGACCCCGACACCCTGTACATCGCCGTCTCCCAGTCCGGTGAGACGTACGACGTGCTGGCCGCCGTGCAGGAGCTCAAGCGCAAGGGCGCCCGCGTCCTCGGCGTCGTCAACGTCGTGGGCTCCGCGATCGCCCGCGAGGCCGACGGCGGCGTGTACGTGCACGCCGGCCCCGAGGTCTGCGTCGTGTCCACCAAGTGCTTCACCAACACGGTCGTGGCCTTCGCGCTGCTCGCCGTGCACCTGGGCCGGATCCGGGACCTGTCGGTCACCGACGGCAAGCGGATCATCGAGGGCCTGCGCAAGCTGCCCGCGCAGATCCAGGAGATCCTCGAAGGCGAAGAGGACATCAAGAAGCTGGCGGCCGAGTACGCCGAGGCCAAGTCGATGATGTTCATCGGCCGGGTCCGCGGCTACCCGGTGGCCCTGGAGGCCTCCCTCAAGCTGAAGGAGATCTCCTACATCCACGCCGAGGCCTACCCGGCCTCCGAGCTCAAGCACGGCCCGCTCGCGCTCATCGAGCCGGCGATGCCGACGGTCGCGATCGTCCCCGACGACGACCTGCTGGAGAAGAACCGCGCGGCCCTGGAGGAGATCAAGGCCCGCAGCGGCCGGATCCTTGCGGTCGCCCACCGTGAGCAGGAGAAGGCCGACCACACGATCCTCGTGCCCAAGAACGAGGACGAGCTGGACCCGATCCTGATGGGCATCCCGCTCCAGCTGCTGGCGTACCACACGGCCCTGGCCCTGGGCCGGGACATCGACAAGCCGCGCAACCTGGCGAAGTCCGTCACCGTCGAATAGTCGGGCCTGCGCACCGGTAATACCGCGTGCGCGCACCGAGCGCGCGGAACGGCCCCCGGGGGGATCTTGAGTTCTAGTGATCGTCGCAACACCCCGATTCGGGGAGTGCGATGGACTTCGAGATCCGGGACCGTTCAGTCAACCGGGGACGCCGTTCGCTGACCGAGGAACGGCGTGCCTACCTTCAGCTCATGCAGCAAGGCGTGAGCAGTCGGGAAGCGTGCCGGATCGTCGGTATCAACCTCAGGACGGGGAAGCGGTGGCGTAACGGCCGCGCCCCGTCCGGCAGGACCGGAAGGGCGCTACCGCTCACAGCGGTAGCGCCCTCGTCCGGTCCTTCGCGCTTTCTGCGCGAGGCGGACCGGATCCACATCGCCGACCGGCTACGCGAGAAGGCAGCCATCCGTACGATCGCGGCCGAGCTGGGCCGCAGCCCGTCCACGGTCAGCCGGGAGATCCGCCGCAATCGGCACCCGGGTAACGGCCAGTACCGGCCGCACGCGGCCCAGGCCCGCGCCGACGCCCGCCGGCCCCGCCCCAAGCCGGGGAAGATCGGCCAGAACCCCGTGCTGCAGGACTTCGTCCAGGACGGCCTGGACCTGAAGTGGAGCCCGGAGCAGATCTGCGAGAGTCTGCGCCGAACTTTCCCCGACCGGCCGGAGATGCACGTGGTCCACGAAACGATCTACCAGGCCCTCTACGTCCAGGGCCGCGGCGAACTGCGCCGAGAGCTGACCCGCGCCCTGCGTTTGGGACGCGCCCGCCGCACACCGCGCCGCCAGGCCCAGCAGCGCCAGCCCCGCTTCACCACCCCGATGGTCATGATCAGTGAACGCCCGGCCGAGGTCGAGGACCGGGCCGTGCCCGGCCACTGGGAAGGCGACCTGATCATCGGCAAAGACAACGGCTCCGCGATCGGCACCCTCGTCGAACGCGCCACCCGCTACGTGATGCTCCTGCACCTGCCCGACGGCCGCAGCGCGGAACACGTCCGCGACGCCCTCGTCGAGACGGTTCAGACGCTGCCCGCACACCTGGTGCGCTCGCTGACCTGGGATCAAGGCAGCGAAATGGCGGCGCACGGCTCGTTCACCCATGCCACCGACATCCCGGTCTACTTCTGCGACCCCGCCAGCCCTTGGCAGCGCGGCTCGAACGAGAACACCAACGGCCTGCTGCGGCAGTACTTCCCCAAGGGCACCGACCTGTCCGTCCACGGACGCGACCACCTCGACGCCGTCGCGGCCCAGCTCAACGGGCGCCCACGCAAAACGCTCGGCTGGGAGACCCCAGCCGAGCGCCTGCATAAACTACTTGCCGCCTGATCAAACCAACCAGGTGTTGCGACGATCCCTAGAAACCGCCGATTCCCCCGGGGGCCGTTCCCGTACGTCGGCCCGGTCGGCCCGGTCGGCCCGCGGCGCTCAGCCCGCGGCGACCGCGCCCCTGCGGGAGGCCTTGCCCAGCGCGGTGGGCCAGTGGGCCAGCGCCGCCGTGGCGCCGTACCAGAACAGCAGGCCGGAGAGGGCCGCCACCCAGCCGGCGACCTTGGCGAGCCCGCCGCTGCCGGCGAAGGAGCCGACCGCGAGGAGCAGCAGGGAGAGGGTGAGCAGGGCGTACGCGCCCTGACCGAACAGTCCGCTCGACGCGCTGACGGTGAGGGTCAGTGCGAGCAGGGCGAAGAGGACCAGGAACAGTCCGGCGGCGTGTGCCGAAACCTTTCCGTCCGCCCCTGCGGCCCAGGTGAACCAGAAGGCGCCGAGGCCCGCGAACGCGGTGCCGTTGAAGCCGTTGCCGCCGCGGAATTCGAGGACTCCGAGGACGAACAGGGCGAGCCCGCCGACGTAGGTCGCGAGTGACACGGAGTTGGCCGCGGACACGCCGCTGACGACGGCGGTGTGGCCGATACCGAATGCGAGAAGGGTGAGACCCAGGGCTATGTTCCCGAGGGTCGAAGTCGAGGCCGTGCTTCCCGCAGAGACACCATTGTCCACGGCGGGCTCCCTTCGATCTGCAGTTGTTTGCTGCGTCCCAGCAGCACTTATCTACCCTTTACATGGGGGTTCACAACCGCACGAGCGACGTACAGCGGGTTACGGAATGACAACGACCGGTCGCTGTGCGCGCTTGGCCAGCCGGCCCGCCACGGAACCGAAGATGCGCCCCACGATCCCGTGCGTGGAGCCGACCACGATGGCGTCCGCCGAGTACTCCCGGCCGACCTCCTCCAGCTCGTGGCAGATGTCGCCGCCGCGCTCGACCAGGATCCACGGCACCTCGGCCAGATAGTCCGCGCAGGCCAGTTCCAGCCCCAGCACCTCGGTGCGGTGGTCGGGCACGTCCACGAAGACGGGCGGCTCGCAGCCGGCCCACACGGTGGTGGGCAACCGGTTGGCCACGTACACGATGATCAGGCCGGATCCGGAGCGGCGGGCCATCCCGATGGCGTACGCCAGGGCGCGTTCACTGGACGTGGAGCCGTCGAACCCCACCACGACCCCGTGCCGGAAGGCCGGGTCGCAGGGATGACGTGCCTGTTCCGCCGCGCGCAGGTCGCTCGACGTGTGGTCGGCGAGCGGTTTGCGCTTGCGGTCCGCGGGTTCGTGGAATTCGTGACCGGCCATGGATGTCTCGGCGAAGGGGTCCTCGGGGGAAGGGACAAGGCGGCGGGGCGACATTGAGCGGAAGTACCGATTGAAAAAATGACGACTCAGGGTGACGGAGCTCTGTCCGGGAAGCATCTTCCCAAGCCCATACCCACCAGGGTACGGCGACACTCCTGTCCTGCACAGGGCTTGCCGCCCTTGGAGAGCGTCCCAGGGAGCATGCCGGAGCGAGGGCGCGTTGGCAATGTCCGCTGTCCCCTACAGCCAGTGACGAGTCCCCGCGCCCGCCACCCGTGCGCGCAGTGACCGAGCCCCGCCGCGCGCCGTTGGACAGACGTCCGACCGTCCAGGAAGAGCCCGCAGGGAGCACGCCGTGCCCGGCCATCCGGTTCACCCCGTCCAGCCCGCTCAGCCGACCCCGTCCGTCCGGTCCGCGCGGACCGCACAGCGCACCGACGCGCGCACCGACACGACCACCCGCTTCACGCCCGCCACCGTTCACCCGTCCGTGCGGTCCGGCAGACGCCCCCATGACGACCCCGCGGGTGACGTGGTGCGCTGGGCCGCCTTCAGCTGCCTGCTCGTGCCCGTGGTGCTCGTCGTCTACGGGACCTCCTACGGCGGGGCCGCCGTCGCGACCCTCGGACTGACCGCGGTCACCGCGGCGTGCCGGGCGATGCTGCGCTACTCGGAGAAGGCGGAGCGGGCCGCCCTGGTCCTCGCGGAAGGCCGGATGCCGCCCGGCGGGCGCCGGCGGCATTCGCGCGCCGGGTCCGGCGCGCGGCCGCGTTCCGGTGGCCGTGCACGCCGCGGCTGCTACACGTCCGGTGGAATTTCCCAGAGGACTGACTGATTCGCACACCCACACCCGCATGTTTTCAGCCAACTTCCCGGAACAGTGCCGGTCTTGCCGGAATGCCCCCTCAACCCCCCTACCACCAGCGACGACAGCGCCAGGGGGACTCCGAGACCCTACGGGTACTGGCCATGGCCGGGCGGCGAGCTTCCCACTCCGGTAGCGGAGTGGAAGGCTTCCTGATCGAATGCTTTTCGCCAAGTTGCCAAGTCGACATAGCGCTGCGTGCTGAACTTGTCACGCCGACACCACGGGACGCAGTAGATTCGATCATGTATTTACGGCGGGGGATCCACGTGCAAGGCCGAGGGGAAACGTGCAGGTGCGACCAGACCAAGGAGTCGCGACACCCAAGGGGGGCTTAGCCATGAGCCAGGATTCCACCGCCGTCGTCGCGGACGCCGGCAGGAAGCTCGCGGGGCGTCGCCGCAGGGAGATCGTCGCGGTGCTGCTGTTCAGCGGCGGCCCGATCTTCGAGAGCTCCATTCCACTTTCCGTGTTCGGCATCGACCGGCAGGACGCGGGAGTTCCACGCTATCGACTGCTCGTGTGCGCCGGGGAGGAAGGTCCGCTGCGGACCACCGGCGGACTTGAGCTCACCGCGCCGTACGGGTTGGAGGCGATCGCCCGGGCAGGCACGGTCGTCGTTCCCGCCTGGCGCTCGATCACTTCACCACCGCCTCCGGAGGCGCTCGACGCACTGCGTCTGGCGCACGAGGAGGGCGCCCGGATCGTCGGACTGTGCACGGGAGCCTTCGTGCTCGCCGCCGCAGGTCTGCTGGACGGCCGGCCCGCGACGACGCACTGGATGTACGCGCCGACGCTGGCCAAGCGCTACCCGTCCGTCCATGTCGATCCGCGCGAGCTGTTCGTCGACGACGGCGACGTGCTGACGTCCGCGGGCACCGCGGCCGGAATCGATCTGTGCCTGCACATCGTGCGCACGGACCACGGCAGCGAGGCGGCCGGGGCGCTGGCCCGCCGGCTCGTCGTCCCGCCGCGCCGCACGGGCGGCCAGGAGCGCTATCTCGACCGGTCGCTGCCGGAGGAGATCGGCGCCGACCCGCTCGCCGAGGTCGTCGCCTGGGCACTGGAGCACCTCCACGAGCAGTTCGACGTGGAGACGCTCGCCGCCCGCGCCTACATGAGCCGACGCACCTTCGACCGGCGCTTCCGCTCGCTGACCGGCAGCGCACCGCTCCAGTGGCTGATCACCCAGCGGGTGCTCCAGGCCCAGCGACTGCTGGAGACCTCCGACTACTCGGTCGACGAGGTCGCCGGGCGCTGCGGGTTCCGCTCACCGGTCGCCCTGCGCGGGCACTTCCGGCGGCAGCTGGGGTCCTCCCCGGCCGCCTACCGCTCGGCCTACCGGGCGCGCAGGCCGCAGGCCGACGTGTCCCAGGTGACCGAGATCCAGGGGAGCCCGGTCCCGCACCAGCGCACCCCGCAGCCCCAGCGGGCGGCGGCGGCCCTGGCCGCGGCCGGCTCGACGGTCACGGAGCTCTACTCCCCGAACCGGGTCCTGCGCGAGCACGCGTAGCTCCCGCCCGGGGCACTGCCCGCGGAAGGTCCCCCGCATCGGTCGTCACCGAAGCGGGGGACCTTCCGCGTAATCCGCATAAGCTGGGCCGCATGAACGATCGCATGGTGTGGATCGACTGCGAGATGACCGGGCTCTCGTTGACGGACGACGCACTTATCGAGGTGGCCGCACTGGTCACCGACTCGGAGCTCAACGTGCTCGGCGAAGGCGTGGACCTCGTGATCCGCCCGCCGGACGCGGCCCTGGAGACCATGCCCGACGTGGTGCGCGAAATGCACACCGCCTCCGGCCTGCTCGACGAGCTGGCCGGCGGGATCACCCTCGCGGACGCCGAGGCCCAGGTCCTGGCGTACGTACGGGAACACGTGAAGGAGCCCCGCAAGGCTCCGCTCTGCGGGAACTCGGTCGGCACCGACCGCGGTTTCCTGCTGCGCGACATGCCCGCGCTGGAGAGCCACCTGCACTACCGGATCGTGGACGTGTCCTCGGTCAAGGAGCTGGCGCGCCGCTGGTACCCGCGGGCCTACTTCAACAGCCCGCCGAAGAACGGCAACCACCGGGCGCTCGCGGACATCAAGGAGTCCATCGCCGAGCTGCGCTACTACCGGGAGGCGGTCTTCGTGCCGCAGCCCGGGCCCGACTCGGACACCGCCCGGACCATCGCCGCCAAGCACACCCTGTCCGCCGAATAGGACCCGGCAGGACCCCCCGGAGACCTGGCGGGAAAAAGGAGGGCGCGAGCACCCTCCCGGACCCTGTACCCTTTTCTTCGGCCGGTCGGTTTTCCGACCGGACATGGTGGGTGTAGCTCAGTTGGTAGAGCACCTGGTTGTGGTCCAGGTGGCCGCGGGTTCAAGTCCCGTCACTCACCCTGCGAGAGGGCCCCGGTACGCGAAAGCGGACCGGGGCCCTCTGCGTTGCCCCGGGCCCTCCGTGCCGCCCGGACCCTACGGGGCTCACGAGGACTCCCGCACCACCAGCTCGGTCGGCAGCACCACGGCCGCGCCCCCGGGATCCCCCGCCCCGCCTGACTGCCCGGCGATCCGCGCCAGCAGTACGCGCGCCATGGTCCGGCCCATCTCCTCGACCGGTTGGCGCACGCTCGTCAGCGGCGGATCCATGTGCCGGGCCAGCACCGAGTCGTCGAAGCCGACCAGCGCCACGTCCTCGGGTATCCGGCGGCCGGCCGCACGCAGCTCGTGGCGGGCGCCCGCCGCCATCACGTCGGAAGCGGCGAAGACGGCGTCGAGGTCGGGGCGACGCTCCAGCAGCTCCCGCACGGCCCGCCGACCGCCCTCCTCCGTGAAATCACCGTCCGCGATCAGCAGCTCGTCGGCGGGGACCCCCGCAGCCGTCAGGGCCTCCCGGTAGCCGTCGAGCCTGCACTGCGCGCCGTACACGTCCAGCGGTCCCGTGACGGTGGCTATCGCGCGCCGGCCCCGGCCGAGGAGGTGGCGTACCGCCTCGGCAGCACCCGCCAGGTTGTCGCAGTCCACGGACGGCAGCGTCTCGGCGGCCGAGCGGCGGCCACTGATCACCGCCGGAATGCCGAGCTCGGCCAGCAGCTCGGGCAGCGGGTCGTCGGCGTGGACGGCGACGAGCAGCACCCCGTCGACGCGGTGCGCGGACAGGTACTGGGCGAGCCGGCGGCGCTCGCGGTCGTTGCCGGCGAGGGTGAGGACCAGCTGGACGTCGGTTTCGGCGAGGGCGGCGCCGACCCCGCGGACCACATCGGAGAAGTACGGCTCGGTGAAGAAGCGGGACTGGGGCTCGGGAACGACCAGGGCGACGGCGTCGGCCCGGTTGGCGGCCAGGGCCCGGGCGGCCCGGTTCGGGACGTACCCGAGTTCCGCGACGGCGGCCTCAACGGCGGCCCTGGTGCGCTCGCTGACCTTGGAGGATCCGTTGATCACCCGGGAGACCGTGCCACGCCCCACTCCGGCGCGCGCCGCGACCTCTTCCAGCGTCGGCCGTCCCCCACTGCGCCCATGCCCGTTCATGGCGTCCTCCCGGTGGTGAATCTACTCCCTGACAGGCGTGGGAGCGCTTCCATACGCTGTCACGGAGAGGGCGGGATCACCGCCGCCGGCGGCCCGCGTAGAACATGGTCGCCGCGGTCAGGAGGAAGAGCCCGCCGGTGATGCCGAGACCGACCGGGTCGACGGCGCGGTTGTGGGTGGCCTCGATCCACGGGGCCAGGCCGCCCAGCCGGTCCTTGAAGAGGACGACGCGCCGCCCCGTCGCGAACTGGCCGTGGCAGTTCTGGATGTCGCCCAGTTCCGCGCGGCTCCCCGAGTCGTCGACGACCCGGCAGAAGTGCCGGACGTCACCCTTGGCGTTGGCCCGCTCCCCCGCCTCGGCGACCACCGCGCCCGTCCGTTCACCGAGCTGCTTGACGTACGTCTCGTTGAGGTTGGACCCGGCGAACAGCCCCAGGGCGAGGGCGGCGAACCCCACCAGAGTCGCGGCGCCCGCCCGGCGCCAGACGGACCCCGCCACGATCGGACCTGCGGCCGCCGCCGCGAGGACGATCAGGACTCCGACCCACAACATGCCGTAGGGGTACTGGCTGACGAAACCGCCCACCGTGGCCGCCGTCGGAATCAGCGCAGTCCAGAACAGCGTGTTCGCCGTCCGCTGCGGCGGCACGGCCGTAGCCGTCTCCGCGGTCCCGGATATCCCGAATGCCCGCATGCCGATCCCCTCAAGCCCGGTACCCAACTCCGATCACCCTAGATGATCTATTCCAAGGGGTCAGTGATCGAAGGCGATCAGTGAGCGCGGGACGGGCTGGCCGGTGTGGTCGTTGTGCCAGATCGCTGCGGTCAGCGCGAGGATGCGCTGCATGACGCGGGTGATCACGCCGCCCGGTGTGCGGCCTCGGTGCTGTTCGAGGTTGAGTTGGCCCTTGAACGTCTCATTGACCGATTCGATGATCTGCCGCAGCGGTTTGAACAGTGGAGCTCCGGGTCGTTGCGGCTCGCCCTTGCGGGCTGGCCGCAGCAGCCGGATGTCCTGCTCGGCCAACTGGTGCTCGAAGTCGCGGCCGAAGTAGTTTTTGTCGCCGATCAGTGTCTGTCCAGGCCGGGCGGCGGTCAGGCCCGGTTCGGCGGCGAGGAGGTCCAGCAGGGTCTCGCGTTCGTCGGCCTTGGCCCCAGTCAAGGCGAAGGTGACGGGCAGGCCCTGCAGTGTGCACACCAGGTGCAGGCGCAGGCCCCAGAAGAAGCGGCTGTGGCTGGCGCAGTACCCGTACTCGGCCCATCCGGCCAGGTCGGAGCGTTTGACGGTCTCCCGGGAGCGTCCGCACTCCACCGGCGTGGAATCCACGATCCAGACGTCGTCGCTCCACACCGAGGTATCGGTGGCCAGCACCCGGGTCACCCGGCGCAATAGCGCGGCTGCCTTGCGCAGCCGCTTGTTGTAGCCGGGCTGCTTCGGCAGGTACGGAAAGAGGTGGCGCAGGTGGGCGCCGGCATGACGCAGCCAGCGGGCCTCTGAGGTGAAGCCGAGCATCGCCTGCATCATCGCCAGCGTTACCAACTCAGCGTCGCTGAGTTGCGGCACGATGCCCACGGCCGGACGCTGCGGGGCGAATTGCGGCGAGTCCTTCAGCAGGTCGTCGGTCTTCACATAGAGTGCGGTCGCGAGGGTGTCCAGGTCGTTCGTCACAGACTGACCTTGGGCGCCCTCGCGTCGTCCGCGCAGTCACTGCAGGAACTTCGCTCAGCTGGGCGCGACGGGCTGTTCGAGGAGCTCGTCCGGTTCGCCGAAACCACAGCGCCGGTACAGCGGCGCACTGCGCTCGGACGGCCACACGATCAACGTATCCAGGCCCTGAGCGCGCGCATAGCCGGTGGCCTCGTCGAGCAAGGCCCTGCCCAGACCGCGATTGCGCTGTTCAGGGACGACGTAGAAGTTCGTCACGTAGCCAAGGGCGTCGGAACCCGGGTAGGGACTCGGGACCTTCTCCACGAGACACACGCACACGTGACCACAGGGCTGACCGCCCACTTCCGCGATCCAGACACGCCACAGCCCGACCATCCGAGAACGCAGCCACTGCTCGCACTCAGCAGCGAACTCCTCCTCATTCTGCGGGACTTCAGCTCCGCCGTCTTCCACCTTGAACCGCCAGCGCATGGCTGCCAGCGCGGGCGCGTCATCGGCCTCAGCCCGACGGATAACAACATCACTCATGGCCACACTCTCGCAGGCCGATCCGCCGGAGCGAAACTTCCTACGATCGCCCAGCGACCCCTTGGAATTGATCATCTAGGCACGGAAGGCGTCCGCGTGGTCCTGGGCCCAGGTCTCGAAGGAACGGGCCGGGTGCCCGGTCAGGTGCTCCACGGCGCCGGTGATCTCGACCGGGAGCCCGTCACTGGACGCCCAGTAGGCCAGGAGCGCGTCGGCGTAGGGGCCGGATATGTACCCGTCGACCTCGGCCTTCCACTGTTCGGGGGTCACCGACTCGAACGGCACGGGGGCTCCCAGGACCCCGCCGAGTATCGCGAGTTGGGTCGCGAAGCTCAACGAATGCGGGCCGGTCAGGTGGTACGCGCGGCCACCGAGGGCCGGGTCGGTGAGGACGGCGAACGCAGCCTCGGCCAGGTCGGCCTCATGGACCGGGTCGCCGTGGGAGCCCGGGTAGGGCAGGTGGACCGGGCGGCCGGACTTCAGCGACCAGGCCCAGCCGAGGGAGTTGCGGGCGAAGGCACCGGGGCGCAGCAGGGTGGTGCGCAGCGGCGAGGCCAGCAGGGCCTCCTCCACGGCGAGATGAGAGGCGGCCAGCCGGCTGTCGGCGGCTCCGGGGGCGAGCACCGACGAGGAGGACAGGAGCACGACGTGCTCGACTCCGGCGGTGACGGCCTCCTCGACGAAGGCTCCGATCGCGGAGGCTTCGGCGTAGAGGAAGACGGACCGGACACCGGCCAGGGCGTCCGGGAAGGTCGAGGGATCGCCGAGGTCACAGTGGACGATGCCGGGAGTGTCGGGCTCGCGGGAGGCGAGGCGGTGGGGGACGCCGCGGGCGGCGAGGAGAGGGACGAGGCCGCGGGCGACGGCGCCGCGGGCACCAGTGACGAGGATCGACATGGCGGTTCCTGCTTCCTGTTCCGGAGCTTGGTTCACGCTAAGATGAATACGCGACACAGATTCTGCACGACCAATATTCTGTGTCACACAGATAAATTTGAGGCATGGAGAAGCCGATGTCAACCGATTCCCCCCGTTCGAGTGAGGCCCGCGACGAGTGGAGCCGCGCCGAGCTGCTCGCGCGCATCGTCACCGAGAGCCAACGGCACTACGCCGACTACTCGCTCTTCAACCAGGCGATGGCCGACCACGTCGGCCTTCACCCCACCGACATGCAGTGCGTCGCCCTCCTCGACATGGAGCCCGGCCCCGTCAGCACCGGAGACATCGCCCGCCTCACCGGCCTGACCTCCGGCTCCGCCACGCGCCTCGTCGACCGTCTGGTCAAGGCCGGCATCGTCGAACGCAACGCCGACCCCCACGACCGGCGCCGCTCCCTCGTCTCCCTCGCCCCCGAGGCCCGAGCGCGGATCGGCGCAGCCTGGGACACCCCCGGCCGTGCCTTCGGCGCCGTCCTGGAGAGCTACTCCGACTCCGAACTCGCCGTCATCGCCGACTACCTGCACCGCGCCGCCGAGGTCGGCCGGTCCCAGGCCCAGCGCCTGAACTCCGGCGGCTGACCCCCGGCAGCCGACCCCCCGCAGCCGACCGCGCGCATCCGACCCCGCGGCAGACCCCCGCCGCAACTGACCCCGGCAGCCCCCAGCAGCGGACGAACCTCCGACTCCCCACCCGCCTGCCGGGCGAACAGCGCCTACCGAACCGCGCGTTCCACGGCTACCGTCCCGTCCAACGGGCAACGGAGCGCGCCGGAGACACGGGAGGGTCGGCGTGCGGATGGAGGTCGCCCGTGTCCGCTCACAGTTCCGGTTCCGGTTCCGATTCCCGCTCCGATCTGGAATCCGCCGGCACCGTCGCAGCCGCCCTCTGGCTCGGCCAGGCCCTCGGCGGCCCCGTCATCGGCCGGCTCGCCGACCGGCGCGGCCACCGCCCCGTGCTGCTCGCCGCCTGCGGCGCGAACGCCGCCGCGCTCGTCGCCCTCGTCGCGGCCGTCCTCGGCGGGCTGCCGCTGGCCGCCCGGATGGGGCTCGCCGTCGCCGCCGGGCTCACCGTCCCGCAGGTCGGCCCGCTGGCGCGGGCCCGCTGGGCGCACCTCGCGCGCGGGGACAAGGCCCTGCTCGGCGCGGCGCTGTCCTTCGACACCACCCTCGACGAGGTCGGGTTCATGGTCGGGCCGGCCGTCGCCGGAATCCTGGCCGTGACCGTGCACCCGGCGTCCGCGCTCGTGCTCGCCGCCGGTCTGATCCTGGTCTTCGGGACGCTGTTCGCCGTCCACCCGAGCACGCCCGGCCCCCTCGGCGCAGCGGATGCCGGTGCGCGTGCCGGCGTACGACTGTGGTCGCCGGAGCTCGCGCTGCTGTGCGCGATGGCCGTGTTGCAGGGCGCCGCGTGGAGCGGGGCCAACACCGGGGTCAACGCGCTGGCCGAGTCGCTCGCCGCACCGGGGACCGCCGGGCTGGTGTGGGCGGCCATGGCCGTGACCAGCTCGATCGCCGGTTTCGTGACGGTCGCCCGGCCCGGGGCCGCGGACCTCGGCGTACGGCTGCGCCGGACCATTGCCGTGCAGGCCGTGCTCACGCTGCCGCTGCTCGCCGTGTCGGGTCTGCTCGGCGCGGCCTTCGCGGTCGCCGGGATCGGGCTGGCCGTGGCCCCGCACCTGATCGCGCTGTTCGGGCTCGTCGAGCGGGCGGGCCCCGCGCAGCGGATGGGCGAGGCCATGACAGTGGTGGGCAGCGGGCTGATCGTGGGCCAGGCGCTGGCCGCGGCGGCCGCCGGGCCGCTGGCGGGGGCGTACGGCCACCGGGCCGCGTTCGCCGTGTCGTGCGCGGCGGCGGCCGCCTCCGCGCTGCTCGCGCGGGCGGCCGCCGGCCGTGGGGCCTTCTCTCAGCCGGGTGAACCGGAAATCGCCGCGAGCCCCTTCGCCAGTCCTGCCGCGTCCATGACCGGAGACACCTCCACTTCCGCGTTCTGCGAGAACAGGTCCTGCAGCAGCGGCGGCAGATCCGAGCTTTCCTGAAGGTCGAAGACGATCCAGCAGGACCGGACCCCCTCGTGGAGCCCGAAGTAGGCAGCCTCCGGCTTGACCGTGTCCATGAGCTTCTTCACGGCCTGCGGCAGGGCACCGGTCTTGATGCCCTCGTTGGTGGCGGCCGTGTCCATGTGGGCCCTGAGCATGACTTTCATGCCTGACTCCTTCCGTCAGGGCCCACATTCGGCGCAGCCATGGGGCAGCCGGACGGGCAGACGGGCAGACAGTTCCTCAGCCGGTCTGCGGCGACGCGCCCTGGATGTGGAAGTTGAAGTCCGCGTGACCGAGGGTGCCCATGAGGCGCAGCCAGATCGGCAGGAGCATCTCGGTGCCTCGGGCCGTCTCGATGCCACCGAGGTCGATGACGCCCGCCTCCGGCCACCCGAAGGAGTACAGCAGTTCGCGTACGGACTTCTTGGCGTCGGCGTCCTCGCCCGACAGGAACACGGTGTGCTCGCCCGGCACCCGGGCCGGATCGACCATGACCCGGCAGTTCATCGTGTTCAGCGTCTTGACCACCCGTAGGCGCGGGAACGTCCGCTGGAGCAACTCGCCGAGGCTGTCGTCGTCGACCGGGTCGAGGGTGGGCGGGAACCCGTGCGAGAAGTCCAGCGGGTTGGCGATGTCGATCAGCACCTTGCCGTCGAGGTGTTCGGCGTCCGCCTCCGTCAGGGCGGTGACGCTGACCTGCCCGCCGGTGGCGTTGACCAGCGTCTCACCCTGGCGTGCGGCCTCCGCGAAGGAGGCGAGGCCGACCTGCGGGTGGGCCTGCTGCCATTCGGCGTACTCGGTACGTCCGTGGGTGGCTCCGGGGTCCCGGGTGCCGATCACCACCTCGTGCCCGAGGGAGGCGAGGCGGGCGGCCACCGTTCGGCCGACGATCCCGGTGCCGAGGACTGCATAGCGCATGACCGGTTCCATTCCGTTCGGGGAAGGAGCGCGAATGAAGGAGCGCGCGTGAAAGAGCGAACGAGCGGAGGAGCGGAGGACTACCGACAACCCCGTACCGTATGCCTCCGGACGCCGCGTCCGGTCCAGGATCGGCCCCGGCCTCGGCAATGATTTCACCGCCTCGGCCGCGCCGCCGCAGCCGCCGCAGCCTCTTCAGCCGCCCAAGCCGCCCCAGCCGCCCCAGCGCTTACGGCGACCCCGGCGCGTCCGCACGCCGCCCCCGCCGCCCCGCGCCCGGTCGTCCAGGGCGATCCACACCCTGACCTCGGTCCCGCCCAGCATCGAGCGGCCGATCCGGACGTCCCCGCCGGTCGATTCCGCGACCCTGCGCACGATGTCCAGGCCGAGGCCCGTCGAGCCGTCCCGCCCGCCGTCGTTGCCGCGCCGCAGCGCCGCGTCCGGGTCGGCGATCCCGGGGCCGGCGTCCGATACGAGCACGATGACCGCGTCACCCGCGTCGTGGACGTCCACCGCGAACGGGGTGCCCTCCGGGGTGTGTCGGAACACGTTGCCCAGCAGGGCGTCGAGGGCGGCCGCGAGCTCCGGCCGGGCGACCGGGAGCCGTACCGTGCGGTCCACTCCCGCGAGCCGCACCTCGCGGCCCTCGTCCTCCGCCAGCGCCGACCAGAAGGCCATCCGGTCGCGGATCACCTCGGAGGCGTCGCAGCCCGCCCCTGCCCCGCCCGCGGCGGACGCGGGTGCGCGCTGTTCACGGGCCGTACGGATGATCGTGTCGACCTCCCGTTCCAGCTGCTCGACCGCGGCCCGGGTCTGCTCCGCGGCCGGCCCGTCGCCGAGCGAGGCCGTGTTGAGCCGCAGCACCGTCAGCGGCGTCCGCAGCCGGTGCGAGAGGTCGGCGGCCAGCTCCCGCTCATTGGCGAGGAGTTCCACCACCTGGTCCGCCATCGAGTTGAACGCGACGGCTGCCGAGCGGAGTTCCTTCGGCCCGTCCTCCGGCACCCGCGCCCCCAGTCGGCCCTCCCCCAGCTGGTGCGCGGCGTCCGCGAGCCGCTCAGCCGGCCGGACCAGTCGGGCGCCGAGCCGGTCGGCGACCGCCACCGAGCCCACGATCAGCGCCAGGCCGACGCCCGCGAGGACCAGCCAGGCCGTCGCGACGCCATTGCTGACCTCGCTCTCGGGCACGAAGATCTCCACGACGGCTATGTCCCCCGACCCGAGGGCGGTCGGCTGGAGCAGCGCCGAACCACCACCGGCCACCCGGGCCGTCATCGCCCGGCCCATCCGCCGGGTCTCCTCCACGGCGTGCGCCCCGGCCCGCCCGGTGCCGATCTCCACCGGCGCGCCGCCGCCGACGGCGGGGACGTGGACGGCCATCCGCTGGGCCGCGCCCATCTGGGTGGACTCCACGGCCTTGCGCAACTGCACCGGGTCGGTGGTGATGGACAGGGTCGGCCCGATGGTGGCTGCCTGCCGCTCGGCGTTGGAGAAGGCCCGGTCGCTGGCCATCTCCTGGACGACGAGCCCCAGCGGCACGGCGAAGGCCACGACCACCATGGCCGTGACCGCGAGGCACACCTTGACCAGCGCCCACCTCATCGCGCGCTCACCCTGCCCGCCGCGCCCGCCCTGCCCGCCGCGCCCGCTGCTCCCACCGCGCTCACAGCGGCGGCTCCAGCTTGACGCCGACCCCCCGCAGCGTGTGCAGATAGCGGGGGCTGGCAGCCGTTTCACCCAATTTGCGGCGCAGCCAGGACAGATGCACGTCGATGGTCTGGTCGTCCCCGTACGACTGCTGCCATACCTCGGCGAGGAGCTCGCGCCGGGCCACGACCACCCCGGGCCGCCCGGCGAGGAAGGCCAGCAGGTCGAACTCCCGCCGGGTCAGGTCCAGTACGGCCCCGTCCAGCTCGGCTTGTCGCCGCAGCGGGTCGATGGACAGGCCGCCCACCCGCAGGACCCGCGAGGGCGGTTCGGCCCCGGCCGCAGCACGGGCGCGGCGCAGGACGGCGGCCATCCGGGCGGACAGGTGCTCCACCGAGAAGGGCTTCGTCAGGTAGTCGTCGGCGCCGTCGTTGAGGAGCCGGACGATCTCGGCCTCGTCGTCGCGGGCGGTGGCGATGATCACGGGTACGTCGGTGATGCCGCGCAGCATCTTCAGCGCCTCCGACCCGTCGAGGTCGGGCAGCCCGAGGTCGAGGATGACCACGTCGAACCGGTGGTGGGCGACCTCGCGCAGCGCCTCCAGGGCCGTACCGACGCTCCGCACGGTGTGCGAGGCCTCGGTCAGGTGCCGGATCAGAGCCGAACGTACGAACTGGTCGTCCTCGACCACGAGCACACTTGCCATGGGCGGCACCGTAGTCCATTCGGTGGATCCGGCGGGTGTCGGGCCGTCTCCTGGGCGGGTGGTGCAGTATGTGCCCTGATGCACCGAGGACTTGTTCATGCTCTCGCCTGGACGCTGGCGACCGGGGCGGCGGTGACGCTGTCCTGGTGGGGCGTGCACGCGGTCATGTCCGGAACCGCCTACGATCCGCCGCTGGCGGTGCCGCTGACCACGCGGCCGCTGTCCTCCTCGACGCACGGGGCGTCGGCGCCGTCGCCCGGACCGGCTTCTGGCTCGCCGTCCCCGTCCGCCTCCCCGTCGGATTCGCCGTCCGCCTCGGCGTCCCCCGCGAAGCCCCCGCAGAAGGCGGCCCCGCCGGGCCCGAGCCCGGACGGGCAGCAGGGCGACGGCGGGGACCCGGGCAGTGTGAAGGCCTACCCGGTCACCGGCGGCCGGGTGGTCTTCGACCTCGGGACGTCCTCGGCGGAGCTGGTCTCGGCGACGCCGGACGCCGGCTGGCAGATGCAGGTGTGGAAACAGCCGTACTGGATCCGGGTCACCTTCACGAAGGCGGGCCGGGAGATGTCGGTCTTCTGCACCTGGAACGGCCACCCGCCGCTGGTGGAGACCTACGACGGCTAGGCCGTCTCTTTGGGATCTTGCCTAGTCGGCGTCCCACCGTGCCCGTACCCAAACCAGCTGCGTGTCGCTCAGCAGGGGATCGAACCCCTCCGGGAACAGGAGCATCTTCGGCTGCGGCCACATGTTCTCCGGCCCGTGCTCGTCGCAGTGCAGGGCGATGAGATGCGGCCCTTCCCCGCAGGACTCGTGCCAGTAGGGGCGGTCGTGCGTCTGGCAGAAGTACCCGAACCTCCAGCAGTCATCCTCTTCCGTCGGCTCGTAGAAGCCCGGATCGCGCACGATCGTGGTCACGGGCTCCTGCCGGTTGAACCGGGGGACGGGGCGGGGGTCGCACCACAGCAGTCGGGGAGGTACCACGCGCCCATCCTGCCTCGGGGCCGACCCGATCGGATCCGGGTGCCTCGACCACGCGGGCGGTCTCGGGTGGGACCGGTCATGGTGCTGCCGTGCTCGGGCGTTGCCGAAGACCTGCCCGCCTCCGCGGTGATCGGAGCGCAGGGCCGTCTGAACGGGGGCGCGTCGCGACGGGCTCCGTGCTCAGTGGAAGACGGACGGCGGGGGCTCCGGCGAGGCCACCGCCGAGGCGTCCGCGACGGGGGCCGCGCCCCCCGCGAAGTCGGCGAGGGCCCGTCCGTGCTCAACCCGGCCGGGATGCGGGTCGCTCGCGACCCGGCGGGTGAACTCGCCGACGGGAAGCTCCCGGTCGGCGGCCACCAGCACCGCATTGCCGAATCGTTTCCCTCGCCACACCACCGGGTCGGCGGCCAGCGCCAGGTGCTCGAAGCGGGAGGCGGCCGTGGCGATCTGGCCCTTCAGGTGCGCGAGCGGCGGACCGTCCGCGAGGTTGGCCACGTACCACCCGCTGGGCGCGAGGGTCCGCCGTACGTCGTCCAGAAACTCGGCGCTGGTCAGGTGCGCCGGGGTGCGCGCCCCGCTGAACACGTCCGCGATCACCAGGTCGGCCCAGCCGTCCGGGACCTTGGCCAGGCCGGCCCGCGCGTCCACCGCGCGGACCCGGATCCGTGCCTGCGGGTCCAGCGGCAGGTGTTCGCGTACGAAGGCCACCAGGGCGGCGTCGATCTCCACGACCTGCTGGGTCGAGCGGGGACGGGCGGCGGCCGTGTAGCGCGCGAGGGTGAAGGCGCCACCGCCCAGGTGCACCACGTTCAGCGGCTGCCGGGCGGGGGCGACGAGGTCGATGAGGTGGCCGATCCGCCGTTGGTAGGCGAAGTCCAGGTACTGCGGATCGCCCAGGTCGACATGCGACTGCGGGGCCCCGTCGATGAGCAGCGTCCAGCCGTCCGCGCGCTCCCGGTCGGGGGCCAGCTCCGCCGTGCCGCCGTCCACCTGCCCGACGACCGCCTCGGAGCTCCCGCGTCCGCGCTGCCTGCTGCTGCCCTTGCCCTTGCCTGCCACCACCCCATTGTCACCGGTCAGCAGCAGTTGTCCGCCGCCTCGATCAGCCGGGCGGCCTCGCCGAGCGCGGCGCGCAGCACCTCCGGGTCGGTGACCGGACCGACGGCTTCTGGGGGGAGCAGCCAGCCGGTGTCCCCGGCGGTGGGCGACACGTCGCCGAAGCGCATGCCGCGACCGTTGGTCTGGGTGCAGGCACTGCCCGGCATGTCCCAGGCGTCGGCGGTGCCGGGCGGGACGAGGAAGCCGAGGGTGTCGCCGGATCCGTCGTGCAGCACCGGGCCGACCCCGCCGGCCGGGCTCGCGGCGCGGCGGATGATGTCCACGGCTTCCAGGCCCTGCCGGGCGGGCACGGTCACCAGGTCCGGCGCCTCGGCCGGGGCGGACGTCACGACCAGGACGGCCGGGACGGCGACGACGGCCGGAGCGGCCACGACACCCACGACGGCCGGAGCGGCCACGACACCCACGCCGGCCGGAGCGGCCACGACGCCCACGGCCGCCGGGGCGCCCACGGCGGCCGGGACGGGGGTCGCGCCCGAAGACACGGGCGCGGTGTTCATTCCAGTGCTCTCCATGCCGCCCTCCACCAAGGGAACCCCTCCTCGATCCGCGTACGAGCGGGACGGGGGTCACCTCACACCCCGCATGGGCTCAACGCGCCAAAGCGTCAACGGGTGCGGTGGCAAGACGCTGCAAAGGATGGCAGTTCATGGCGGATCGCGGGTGAGATATCCCTTTTGTAGCCAAACATCGCATGAACCACCCGTCCCTGGCGGTACGTTCATGCGCGCCGGGCCCGGCCCCATCCCGCGGAACCGGCGGTGCGTCCCTTGCCAGAGAGGCCACGTCCATGGCGGCGTTCCCCCACTCACCCAATCAGACGTTCCGGCGACTGCGAGGCCGGCACTCCCCGGCCGAGTTCGCGGCCATGGTGCGCCGCGCGGCGAAGGAGATCGGAGAAACGGTTTCCTGCGACGCCCGCTACATCGGCCGGGTCGAGTCCGGCGAGATCCGGTGCCCCAACTACGCGTACGAGCGCGTCTTCCTGCACATGTTCCCCGGCCGAACCCTGGCCGACCTGGGCTTCTCCCCGCGCGAGGCGGTCCGCGGCCGGTCCGCGCAGCGCACCGCCCCCATCACCCACAAGGAGAGCGACGTGCTGCGTCGCGCGTTCATGGCGGGCGGCTCCGCGACCGTGGCGGCCGCGACGATCGGCCTCACCCTGCTCGGCGACACCCGCCGACCGCCCTCCCGGGCCGGCGAGTCCGAGGCGGCGGCGGTCGAGGAGGCCGTGCGCCAGATCCGGCTGCTGGACGACCGGCACGGGGCCGACGCCCTGTACCGCAAGGCGGCCGAACCCCTGCGCGCCGCCTACGCGTTGCTCGACGCGGGCGCCACCCGGCAGTCCACCGAGGACCGGCTGCACGCGGGCGCCGGCGAGTTGGCCATCTCCGTGGGCTGGCTGGCGCACGACTCCGGCCGCTTCGACGACGCCCGCTCGCACTACGCGGAGGCGCTGGCGACGGCCCGGGTCTGCGGGGACGCGGCCCTGGAGGCGCACGCCTTCAGCAACATGGCCTTCCTGGCCCGGGACTGCGGCCGGCCCCGGGAGTCGGTACGGGCCGCCCAGGCGGGCCGCCGCGCCGCGCGCTCCCTTGGTTCCCCGCGGCTGCTGTCGCTGCTCGCCCTGCGGGAGGCGGGCGGCTGGGCGGGCATGGCCGACCGCCGGGCCTGCGAGGAGGCGCTGACCCGGGCGCACACCGATTTCTCCCGCGGCGAGAGCTCCGCGGACCCGGAGTGGATGTCCTTCTTCGGCGAAGCCGAGCTGGAATCGCTGGAATCCCGCTGCTGGGCGGCGCTCGGCGAGCACGCCCGCGCGGCCCGGCACGCCCGTCGCGCGGCGGACCTACAGGACCCGCACTTCGCCCGGAACGTGGCCCTCTACACGGCCGAGCTGGCCGACGACCTTGCGCGTGCGGGTGCCCCGGACGAGGCGGCCTGGGCGGGCGGGCGGGTCCTGGACCTGCTCACCGAGGTCCAGTCCACGCGGATCCGGTCCATGCTCTCGGGCACGGCCCGCGCCCTGGTGCCGCACCAGCGCAGCCCCCGCGTGGCGGCCTTCCTGACCCGCCACGCCACGGCCTGACCCGGACCGGCCCCGTACGGGACCCCGGGCCGCGCGGTCAGAGGTCCAGGTGGCCCGTGTCGTTCCAGCGCTCCAGCGCGGGGGCCCCGTACGCCCAGCCCAGGACCGAGAGGGAGGTGGGCTCCAGGCGGATGCGGGCGCCGAAGGAGGCCTCCAGGCCGAGCCAACGGGCGGCCAGGGTGCGCAGGACGTGGCCGTGGGCGAAGACCAGCACGTCGTGCTCGGCCGAGCGGGCCCAGGCGACGACCTCGTCTGCACGGGCCGCGACGTCGGCCACGGACTCGCCGCCCGGGGCGCCGTCGCGCCAGATCAGCCAGCCCGGGCGGATCGCCTGGATCTCGGCCGGGGTCATGCCCTCGTAGTCGCCGTAGTCCCACTCCATCAGCGCGTCCCACGGCTCCGCCCGGGCGCCGAAGCCCGCCAGGTCGCAGCTCTCGCTCGCGCGGACCAGGGGGCTGGTGCGCACCTCCACGCCGGGCAGGCCGTTCCACGGGGCGCGGGCCAGTCGCTCGCCGAGCAGCTTCGCGCCCCGCTTGCCCTCCTCCAGCATGGGCACGTCGGTGCGTCCGGTGTGCTTGCCGAGCTGGGACCACGCCGTCTGACCGTGGCGGGCCAGGAGGATGCGGGGGGCCATAGGAATTTCTCCCGGTACATAAGGATTTGTGCGGTCTATACGGTTGGTGCCGGTTCGGGCGAATGCATCGTCCACCCATCATCCATCACGTGAACACCAGGCAACCCACCCAGTCGCACAAGCGTCCTACACCGTATGACTGATCGGCAGAAGCCCACCCGGTGGTGGGCCGAACTGCTGCTCCTGGGGCTCGTCTACGGCGCGTACACCGGTGGCAGACTCCTCGCCCGCGGCGACGTGCACCTCGCCGTCGGACACGGACTCGCGATCCTCCGGACGGAGGAGCTGCTGGGCATCGACTTCGAACACCCCCTCAACCGGCTGTTCTCCCAGCAGGGGATCCTCGGGATACCCGCCGACTTCGTCTACGCCTCCCTGCACTACCTCGTCACCCCGGCGGTGCTGGTCTGGCTGTACCTGCGCCGGCCGCGGCACTACCGCAGCGCCCGTACCTGGCTGGTGGTCTCCACCCTCCTCGGGCTCGTCGGCTTCACCCTGATGCCCACGTGCCCGCCGCGACTGCTGGACTCCGCGTACGGGTTCACGGACACGATGGCCCAGTACAGCGGCTACGGCTGGTGGGGCGCCGAGGCCAGCGCCCCGCGCGGACTCGGGAGCCTGACCAACCAGTACGCGGCCATGCCGAGCCTGCACGTCGGCTGGGCCCTGTGGTGCGGGGTCCTGTTGTGGCGGCACGGGCGCCACCCGCTGCTGCGGGCGCTGGGCATCGCCTATCCCGCCGTCACCACGCTCGTGGTCATGGGCACCGCCAACCACTACTTCCTCGACGCTGCGGCCGGGGCCGCCGTGATGGCCGCCGGGTACGCGATCTCGCGCCGGCTGCCCTCCCGAGCAGCCGGTTTCCGCAGTACGACCACGATTGTCAGTGGCGGATGGGACACTTCCGCCCGTGAGCTCCTACCCGCCCAGCGGCCCGCTTCCGACGACGACACTGCGGCAGCGGCTCGCTGACCTGCGCGGCCCCGCCGTGCCGCCCCGTCCGCTCGACGCCCGTGCGCTGGCGGCACTCGCCGCCAACCCCGGCTGCGGCAGACGCACCCTGCTCGACGGCGCCGGCGTGGACAAGACGGCCCTGGCCGCGGCCCTCGGCTCGCCCGCCCCGTTCGGCCAGTCGCAGTTCGCCATCGCCCGCGGGAACTCCTTCGAAGCCAGGGTCAAGGGCGACGGCGGAGCCGTCCTGCTGGAGCTGGTCCACCGGCACCTGGACGCCGGGGCCGAGCCGCCCGGCCCCGACGCCCGCGTCCCCGATCTGACCGCCGCGGGACCCGAGGGCCGCGCGGCCCGCACCGCGCTCGCGCTGCGCGAGGCGACCGCCTTCGGCGCCTGGACCCTGCTGGACCACCCGATGCTGGCCCTGGAGGTGGCGGGGTCTCCCGCCTACCTGGAGCCCGACGCCGTCGTGGTGCACCCCGACGGCCGCTGGACCGTCGTGGAGATCAAGTCGTTCCCGATCATCGACGGGGCGGCCGACGCCGCGAAGGTGGGGGCCGCCGCGCGGCAGGCCGCCGTGTACGTCCTCGCCCTGGAGAAGACCGCCGGAAAGCTGGCCTCCGCCGTGGTCGGGCACACCGTGCTGCTCGTCTGCCCGAAGGACTTCTCCAACCTGCCCGCCGCCGCACCCGTCGACGTCCGGCGCGAGCGGGCCGTGACCCGGCGCCGCCTGGAGCGGCTGACCCGGGTCGAGGAGCTGGCCGCGGCCCTCCCCGAGGGACTCGGCTTCGACCCGGAGCTGCCCGCCGAGGAGCTGACCGCGGCGGTCTCGGCGGTCCCGGCCGCCTACGCCCCCGAGTGCCTGGCCGCCTGCGAGCTCGCCTTCCACTGCCGCGAGCGGGCCCGCGCGGCCGATGAGGTGACGGCGCTGGGCCGCTCCGTACGGGGGGAGCTCGGCGCGCTCACCACCGTCGGGCAGGCCCTCGCGGCCGCCGCCGACGGCGGGCACGCCGACGACCCGGCCGCGGCCGCGCTGCACCGGGCGGCCCGACTGCGCGCCGAAGCCCTGGAGGCGGCCGCATGTCCCTGCTGAACACCCTCGCGCGCCTGAAGGCCGTCCGGGCGGGCCGGGCCGAGGTGCTGGCGACCGTACGGCACCGGCATCTGAGCGAGCGCCCGCTGGTCCTCGTACCCCTGACGACGGCGGGCGAGGCCGGCGCCCCGCTCGGTGTGCTCGTGGGCACGGATCCGGCGGAGCCGCGGCTACTGGTGGTGCCGCAGCCGCGCGACCGCGACCTGCGCTGGAAGTTCCTGGCGGACCTCGCGGAGACGGTCCTGCCGTACGTGGACGGGTACGCCGACGACGTCGAGCACGTCGAGCGCACCGAGACCGATCCGGAGACCGGCGCGAAGTGCAAGGTCGCCGCCGAGCTGTGCCTGGACGCACCGCAGCTGATCGTGCCGAGCCGGGCCGGCATCGAGTACGTGCGCCTGCTGGGGCGCTCGATGCGGTTCCGGCGGACGGCGGAGGAGGACCCGGAGAACCCGTATCCGGTGCCCACGCGGGTACCGCTGCTGGGGCGCTGGTTCACGCACCTCGGCGAGCGCTCCCGGGTCCCGGGGGCCTCGATGCTGCTGTCGGCGACGGAGCTGCTCGGGCGGCACTGGGCCACGGGCCAGAGCAATCTGGAGGACCAGCACCTGGGCGCCCTGCTGGCGTGGATAGCCCCGGCGGAGGGCGAATCGGGCGCGGCGGCCGCGCTGCGCGCCGAACTGGGCCGCGACCGCGACGGGCAGCTCCTGGTCCCGCCCGCCGGACCGGCCACCGACCCGGCCTTCGACAACAAGCTGCTCGCCCCGGCGATGGCCCGCTACGACGCGGCGCGCGCCGGGGGCGACCCGAAGGCCGTGGAGCGCGCCGAGGCGGCCGTGCGCGAGCTCGTCGCGGAGCAGATGCGGCCCACGTGGCGGGCGGTGTGGCAGTCGCTGGAGCTGCTGCGTGCGCTGGCCCCCGGGGAGCGGGCCGAGGAGCGCTGGACCCGTGACCGCTGGTCGTACACCGGCCACCGGGACCGGATCCGGGCGGGCGAGCCCCCTCAGCCGCGCCGCGACGACGCAGTGACGGCGGCGCAGAAGCTGGCGACGCGGGAGACGGAGCAGGTGCGGCTCGACGCCCAGGAAGCACTGGACGATCCGCTGGTGATGGCGGGCCGGCGGCTGGCGGGCGAGGCCTTCGCGGGCGAGGTCACCGAGGTCGTGATGGAGTGGACGGAGTCGAAGCGGCCGAGCCCGCGCCCGCTGGTGACGGTGGCGACGGAGGACCGTCCGCAGCTCGCGGAGGGCGGCGGCAAGGTGTTCCGCTCGCTGGAGGGACGCCCGCAGGCGGCGCAGTTCGTCCGCTTCGAGGAGGACGGTCGGCTCGTGCTGCGGCTGCTGGACAAGATGGGCCGCGGCCGGGAACCGGAGCCCGGTTCGGTGCCAGAGAAGGGCGACCGGGTCTGCTGGACGCTGTTCGAGCACGACGCGCGCGGCGGCCCGAAGCTGCCGGACCCGGAGCGGACGCCGTGGACGCACGGCGGACCGCCGGCCTCCGCGACCGCCGCCGCGTTGCCCGACGCCGTCACCGACGAGGACATCCTGTGAGCACCGCATTCGATCCGGGCACGGCCGCCGCCGAGGCGACCGCCGCCATCCTGCGCGACACCCTGCACGGGAACGAGCGCGGCGTGGTCGTCGACTCCCCGCCCGGGGCCGGCAAGTCCACGCTCGTGGTGCGGGCCGCCCGGGAACTGGCCGCGGCCGGGCGCAGGCTGATGGTGGTCGCGCAGACCAACGCGCAGGTCGACGACCTGGTGCTGCGGCTCGCCGACAAGGATCCGGAGTTGAAGGTCGGCCGGCTGCACAGCAGTGACGGCGATGCGTACGACCCGGCTCTGCGCGAGCTGCCCTCGGTCACCCTCTCGGCCAAGCCGGGGGACCTCGCCGAGCTGCCGATCACCATCTCGACGGCGGCGAAGTGGGCGTACGTGAAGGACGCGGAGCCCTGGGAGCACGCCATCGTCGACGAGGCGTACCAGATGCGCTCGGACGCGCTGCTGGCCGTGGCCGGGCTGTTCGAGCGGGCGCTGTTCGTCGGCGACCCGGGGCAGTTGGACCCGTTCAGCGTGGTCGGCGCCGAGCAGTGGGCGGGCCTGTCGTACGACCCGTCGGCCAGCGCCGTCAGCACCCTCCTCGCCCACAACCCGCACCTGCCGCAGCACCGGCTGCCCGTGTCCTGGCGGCTCCCGGCGACGGCCGCGCCGCTGGTCTCCCGGGCTTTCTACCCGTACACGCAGTTCCGCAGCGGTACGGGCCCGGGTGAGCGGCGGCTGTCGTACGGGGTCGCGGGCGACGGCTCGGGCCCGGACCGGGTGCTGGACGAGGCCGCCGAGGCGGGCTGGGGCCTGCTGGAGCTGCCGGCGCGGCACACCCCGCGGACCGACCCGGAGGCGGTCCGGGCGGTGGCCCTGGTGGTCCGCCGGGCGCTGGACCGGGGGGCGGTGACGACGGACGAGCGGGCCGGGGCCCCGGCCCCGCTGACCGCCGACCGGATCGCGGTCGGCACGGCGCACCGCGACCAGGCGGCGGCGGTCCGCGCCGCCCTGGCGGAGCTGGGCGTCGCCGGGGTCACCGTGGACACCGCGAACCGGCTCCAGGGCCGGGAGTACGACCTCACGGTGGTGCTCCACCCGCTGTCGGGCCGCCCGGACGCGACGGCCTTCCATCTGGAGACGGGCCGACTGTGCGTCCTGGCCTCACGGCACCGGCACGCCTGCGTGGTCGTGGCCCGGGCGGGGATCGCACAGCTGCTGGACGACCATCCGTCCACGGAGCCGGTCCAGTTGGGGGTGACGGTGAAGTTCCCCGACGGATGGGAGGCGAACCATTCGGTCCTGGCGCACCTGGCGGAACACCGGGTCGCCTGGCGACCGTGAACCGAGCCGGCCCGCCCCACCCGGGCGCCGGACCAAGGGCCGTGGCCCGGTGGCCCGGATGCCCTGAGGCCGGCGCTCTTGCGCGGCGTTGGACAATGGAGGGTGGCCCGGAGGATCCAGAACGCGCACCAGGAGGACAGGTATGGCTGAGCCCGAGCGGACGACCGAGCGGAAGCCGCGGCCCGCGCCGCTGCTCTTCGAGCCCTCGGAGGCCGCCACGGACCCGGAGCACTTCTTCGACCTGGAGTCGATCGAGGACCCGCGTGAGCTGCTGGCCCGCGCCACCGAGCTGACGCTCGCGTTCCGGGCGGCGCAGGAGCGGGCGGTGGAGTTCCAGGCGCTGGCCGCCGCGCAGCTCGCCGATCCGCGGCGGTTCGACCGGCTGCCGGCGGCCGAGATCGCGGCGCAGGCGGACTGGACCGAGGACTACGCGTACAAGATGATCGAGTTCGGCGAGTCCCTCCGGCGCGAAGCGGGCCCGGAAAGCGCCTAGGGGGCGTCGCCCTGCCGGGTCGGGCCGGGCGGGGTGGCCGCGCCGGTGGTCCCGCCGGATGCGACGAATGCCACACCTGGCATATGCGGGGCGCAAGATAGCCCACCACCCCCCGCCGTGTCCGGGTTTCCGTAACTCCCGGAAACCGGATCACTACGCCCGGTAGACCGGTCCGCATGACGACGCTGACGACGGCACCCGCCTGCCCCACCCACGACGTAAGCACCGCCACCCACGTCACCCCCCAGGGCGCCGCCTGGCTCGCCTCCGCGTCCGCGCATCCGCACAGCACCCTCGAAGTCTGGGAGGCCCGGGCCACCGCGCCGGCCGTGCTGCCCTGCGGGACCGCCTTCGACGTCGTCAACGTCCCGCTCGTCCTCGGACGGCGCATGCTCGACCTGCTCTGGGCCGAAGGCCCCGGCTCCGGTCCCGTCGCCGTGCACCGCGGCCGGATGCTGCTGTTCGCCACGACCGGGACCGCGCACCGCCTCCCCGCGCTGCTGGCCTGGGAGGAGTGGGGCAGCTCCGTGCCCGCGCCGCTGTGCCACGGCCGCGGCGACGCCGTCACCGTGCCGCCGCTGGCCGCCACCCCCGGCCCGTCGCGCTGGCTCGTCGCCCCCGGCACCCGCACCCCCTGGCTGCCGGGACCCGAGGCGCTCCTGTGGGCGTACGTCCGCGCCGCCCGAGCTGCGGATATCGATTTTTCCTTCCGGCCATCCGCCTGCTAATGTCTTCCTCGTCAGCAAGCGCCGCTAGCTCAGTTGGTTAGAGCAGCTGACTCTTAATCAGCGGGTCCGGGGTTCGAGTCCCTGGCGGCGCACAGACGGAAGAAGGCCTCCACGCAAGTGGGGGCCTTCTTCGTCGTCCGGGAGGTGCGCTAGGTCGTGATCTTGACCGTGTACGCGCCCGAGGGCGTGCGGTCCGCCACCTCGATCCTGATCCGCTCCCCCGGCACCGTGAACGCCTCGCCCACCTCCAGCGGCGCGTCGGCCAGCGGCGGGTACACCGAGCGGTCCCAGCACGCCTCCGAGTTCGGATGCCCGTCGAGCACCTCGATCGGCCCGCCGCCCGACGCCGCCTCGTTGCGCACCCGGTAGACCAGGACCCCCTCCGTACAGGTGTCCCCGTCGTTGCCGGCGGAGCCCCGCGCCTCGACCGCGATCGCGCTGCCGGTCCCGGTACGGATCACCGCGAGCCGGGTGCCGCCCGTGGCGCCCGGCACCGGGGCCTGGGCGAGCGGCAGCAGGGTGTGCAGCGAAGAGCCGGACTGCACGCAGTCCACCTGGGAGGCGTCCAGCCAGCCGAGCTTCCACTTGTGCCAGGCGAACAGGTCCGGCGCCATGCCGAACTGGCTGCCCATGACGTCCCAGTCGCCGACGTACGTGTCCCAGTCGCCCTTGCCGTCCGTCGGCCGGTGGTAGAGGTCGGGCAGGTCGAAGACGTGGCCCGTCTCGTGCGCCAGCACGTTGCGGTCCGGCGGGTGGCGCTCGAAGACGGTCACGATCCGCCGCAGGTCGGTCCCGTCGGCCCTGATCGGCCGGTCGAAGTTGACGACCTTGGTGGCGTCCGAGTCCACGCCGGGCGCGTCCGGGTCGGCGACGAAGTACACGACGTCGTACTGCGAGAAGTCCACCTCGGGGTCGGCTGCGGCGACGGCGTCCCGCAGGTACGCCGCCCGGTCCTGGGCCACCCAGTCACGCTGTATCCCGTACGCCGTGGACGGCTTGGGCATCCGGATCCACTGCTTCTGCGGGTGCGGGACCAACCGGAACCTCCCGTACGAGGCCCGCTCGAAGAAGTCGCTGGTCGCGGGGAAGTAGTCGCCGGTCAGCTGGTCGGTCGTCAGGTTGGTCCGGTGGTCGGGGAAGGAGAGGAACACCATGACCGCGTTGAGGGTGCGCTCCGGCTTGGGGTAGGCGCGGTTCCAGGTGTCCAGGCCGAGGGAGTGGTGCGCCGAGGTGCGGGTGAGGGCGCACGGCCCGGCCCCCGGATCGGCGACCGCGGGACCCGCGACGAGCGACATGGCGGCCAGCGCCGTCAGGGAGGTGAGCGCGGCCGCCATGCTTCTCATCGGGGAGCGTTCCACTCCCCCGGGTGTCTGCTGTCGCGGCACATCGACCTCCGGTGGTGGATTCGTACCATCTCGTTCCACCCTGAGGCGATTGCCTTATTAATGCCCTGTTCCGCTGCCCCACAAGAGTGAGCACTACGGCAAGTCGGTGACCCGCGGGGTCACCCACACGCCTACAGAACGTCACGACCGATCACGGGAGATCATCGGCAGCCTTCCGCTGCTCAGAGCTGCGCAGAAACGATCGCGCGGGGTATGCCCGAAGGGGCGTCAGCACGCCGAAGTCCCGTGCCCCGCACGGCGGCGCCGCTGGATAGGTCCGTACGGTGCCTCTATGATCGGCACACTTTCCTGCACGGACACTCACGAGCACTGCGGGAGCCAACGGTGAGCGGAACCTCAGAAGGAACCGGTTCGGCGGCCGACAGCATCCGATCGGACATTACGGAGCGTCACCAAGCAGTGCCGGACATGCCGACAACGCCCACCCGCACCGACTCCGAACTGCGCGATTACCGGGCCGCCTTCAACGCGGCCCACCTCGCCATGGCCGTCGTCGACCGATCCGGCTACGTCGTCGCCGCCAACGCGGCCCTGGCCGGACTCCTCGGCACCGAGCCGCACGCGCTCGTCGAGCAGTGCGCGGCCGACCTGGTCGACCTGGGCGCCGAGGCCCGCACCTGGCAGGCCTACCAGGAAGTGCTCCGCGGCCGGCAGGCCAGACTGCGCTGCACCCGCCGACTCAAACACCCCGACGGGCACTCCATGTGGACCGAGGTCACCCTCGGGCCCGTGCCCGGCACCCGGGACGTGCTGCTGTCCGTCGCCGACATCAGCGACCGCCGTGACCTCCAGGCCCGGCTGCGGCACCTCCAGATGCACGACCCGGTGACCCGGCTGCCCAACCGGGCGCTGTTCTTCGAGCGGCTCTCCGCAGCCCTGGAAGCCTCCTCGTACGATCAGGGCGGCACCGGGCGGATCGGCCTGTGCTACCTCGACCTGGACGGCTTCAAGGCGGTCAACGACACCCTCGGGCACCGGGTCGGCGACCGGCTGCTGACCGCCGTCGCGGCCCGGCTGACGCAGTGCGCCGACCAGTCCGGCTACGGGCGCACCGGCGGGCACCTCGTCGCCCGGCTCGGCGGCGACGAGTTCGCCCTGCTGGTCGAGGACTCCACCGGCACCGAGCAGCTCGCCGACCTGGCACGGAGCGTCCTGACCGCCGTACAGGAGCCGTTCGACCTGGCCGGCCAGCGACTGTCGGTCTCGGCGTCCATCGGCGTGGTGGAGCGGGCCACGGACGGGACCTCGGCGACTGCTCTGATGCAGGCCGCGGACACGACCCTGTACTGGGCGAAGGCGGACGGCAAGGCCCGCTGGACGCTGTTCGACCCGGAGCGCAACGCACACCGCATGACCCGGCAGGCGCTCAGCTCGACCCTGCGGCCGGCGGTGGAGCGGGGCGAGTTCGAGCTGGAGTACCAGCCGCTCGTGGACCTGGAGAGCGGGGCGGTGCGCGGGGTGGAGGCCCTGGTCCGCTGGAGCCACCCGCAGTTCGGCACGCTGACGCCGAATCGGTTCATCGGAATTGCGGAAGAGGACGGCTCCATCGTCCAGTTGGGGCGGTGGGTGCTGCGGACCGCCTGCCGGCAGGCCCGGCGCTGGCAGATCGAGCAGCCCAGCGACTCCCCGGTCTTCGTCTCCGTCAACGTGGCGGTACGGCAGGTGTGGGACTCCGACCTGGTCGGCGACGTGGCGGAGATCCTCGCCGAGACCGGGCTGGCCCCGCAGCTGCTCCAGCTGGAGCTGACCGAGTCGGCGGTGATGGGCTCCGCGGGACGCCCGCTCCAGGCCCTGCAGGCGCTGAGCGACATGGGCGTGCGGATCGCCATCGACGACTTCGGCACGGGCTACTCGAACCTGGCCTATCTGAGCCGGCTCCCGGTGTCCGTGCTGAAGCTGGACGGCTCCTTCGTCCGCGGATTCCGCTACGACGAGGGCGCCCACCCGAACCCGGCCGACGAGACCATCGTCGAGGCCCTGGTGCAGCTCGCGCACCGGCTGGGACTGACGGTGACGGCGGAGTGCGTGGAGACGGCCGGCCAGGCGGCCCGGCTGCGCCGCGTCGGCTGCGACACCGGCCAGGGCTGGCTGTACTCGCGCGCGGTGGCCCCCGAGCTGATCGCCGAGATGATCGGCACCCGCCCGGGCGCGAGCGACGCCGGCTAGGCGTTCCGCTCGCCCCGCGGCACCCCCTCCGACACCCCTCCGGGCGGCCGCCGTGAGCCGTCGCCCACCAGCCGCCGAACGGCCGAAGACCGCTGGCCACCGCCGGTGGGTGGGCCACCTCGGGCGTCGCCGACGGCTCGCCGTACGACTCCGTGACCGCGGCCGACCTGCGCGTCGCGATCGCGCGGACCATCACCGACCCGGCCACGGGCAGGGCCGTGAACCGGGAGGCCCAGAAGGCCCTGGCCGGCAGGGTCGAGGACCTGCGCGCCTCCCTCAAGACCGGTCGCGCGATCGCGCAGGACGAGGACGACCGGGTCGCCATCGCCGAGCTCCTCGCCGACCCGGCCACCGGCAGGCGCGCCGGGCGCGAGGCGAACAAGGCCCCCGACGCCACCGCCGCCGGGCCGCCGCGTTCCGGAAGACCGGCCCGCGACCGACCCGAACCGAGGACGACCGCGTCGCGGTCGCCCCGGATCCCGGCCCGTCCGGGCAGCAGCGACGCCCTGTACGCACGCGGCGGCCCGGAAAGCCGTGGGCGGCACCCCGGAGGAGCCGCGCCACTTCGTCGCGGTCGGTCAGTACCAGGTCTGACCGGCCCGCGGGCACACGGCCGCCCCCGGCCTCTTCGCGAAGGGGACGGGGGCGGCCGGCGCTCGGCGCGGGGTGGGGGGAGATCAGCAGGCGCCGAGGTCCTTCCAGACGCCCCATTCACCGGTCGTGCCGGGCTCCTCGTTCTGCGTCCACCACTGGGCCTTCCACTTGTGGCCCTTGTGCGAGACCTCGTTGCCGCCGGTGTAGACGGTCCCCGCGAGGTACGCCGGTGCCGGGCAGCCCGAGGTGGGCGGTGTGGTCGGCGGCGTGGTCGGAGGGGTCGTGGGGGGCGTGGTCGGAGGAGTCGTCGGCGGAGTCGTCGGAGGCTGCGTGGTGCCGCCGAGGGCGTCCGAGATCTGGTTGAGCAGCGTGGTGTTGTCGTCCAGGCCGAGCAGGGAGTACATCATCGCGCCGGCCAGGCCGCGCTGCTTGCCGTAGTCGACCCGGGCCTGGACGGACCGCTGGTTCAGGCCGGTGAAGAACTCGCCGTCCTTGTAGAAGTACGAGGCTTTCGCCTGGTCGTCCCAGAAGGTGGTCGCCGGGTTGTCGACGATCCCGCCGAGCTCCTTGTAGTTGGCGATGCCCGCCTGCTGGCTGGTGGGCCGGGCCGCGGAGGGGCCGGTCGCGCTCTGGGCGAGGCCGCCCGCGGTCCCGGCGGGGACGCCCTTCCAGCCGCGGTAGTAGAACTCGTAGCCCAGGGTCAGCTTGTTGGCGGGGAAGCCGCCGGCGATGCCGTACGCCGCGTTGCCGTCGATCCAGGAGTCGATGGCGTTCTTGATGCCGTACTTCTGGGTGCCCGGGGCGATCGGGTCGGTCGGATCGGCCGCCGAGTTGTCCAGCGGGGACTGGTGGTACGTGGGCCCGTCGCCGTCCCAGGCGCCGTGCATGTCGTACGTCATGATGTTCGCGTAGTCGAGGTACGAACCGATCTTGTCCGTCTCGATGTACTTGATCTTGTCCTGGCCGGCCGGGAGCGCCGCGGTCAGCAGGTACTTCTTGCCGCCGTTGGCCGCGCCGTAAGCGTCGAGCTGCTCGCGGAACTCCTTGAGCAGGAGCGTGAAGTTCTGCTTGTCCTCGGGGGCGTAGTGGTTGCCCAGGTGGCCGCCGGAGGAGCCGGGGTACTCCCAGTCGATGTCGATGCCGTCGAAGATGCCGGCCGCGGTGCCCGGACCGCCGTATCCGCCGTCGACCGGCAGGTTCCCCTTGATGTACTGGTCGATGCAGGAGGACACGAGCTTCTTGCGGGAGGCGTCGGTCTTGGCCGCGTCACTGAAGTACTTCGAGTACGTCCAGCCCCCGATCGAGATGTTGATCTTGAGGTTGGGGTACTTCGCCTTCAGCTGCTTGAACTGGTTGAACACGCCGACGATCGGCTGGTCCCACTTGTCGGCGACGCCGCTCACACTGTCCGCCGCACTGAAGGACTTCTGGTAGTCGGCGTACGAGTCGCCCGCACCGTCACCGGCGTTGGGGTTGTTGTCGTCGCCCGCGGCCTTGTTCGCCTCGAAACAGGTGAGGTTCGTGGGGTGGATGTTGCCGAACGAGTAGTTGATGACGTTCAACTTGCCCGCTATGCCGCGGGTGTCGAGGTGCTTGGGGTAGAAGGCGTTCCCGTACACGCTCCACTGGTCGTAGTACGCGATCTTGACGTTGCCGCCGCCCGCGGCGGCGGTCGCATCGGCGGCCTGCGCGGTGCCGAGCCCCGCGAAGCCTGCCAGCGCTCCGGCTGCCAGCGCGGCCGTGGCGGCGGCCGCGATGAGGGGTTTACGGATGTGCATGAACTGCCTCCGGGGGGGTGGGAGGGGGAAGCAAGAGGTTCGGGTGTGAGAAGTGATAGCGATCACCCGAGGTCCGAGTCAATGGTTTGGACCAAAGAAGGACTAGACCACTTGCCGGGGAAATCCCCTCGTCAGAGGCCTGAGGGCCCATGCAAAACCGCCCGCCACCCCGGGTGACGAGCGGTTTAAGGATGCCTTAGGCCACGCTCCCGCAAGGTTGCGGCAACAAACCAGCAGAACTCCGTTCGCACGAGATCCATCAACTGGCGCTACGGCGCCGGCCGGCGCCGCGGCCGGATCAGACCGACCAGCGCTCGCGCATCGTCTGCACCTCGCCCTTGGAGTTGAGCGTGATCTCGTAGACGTTGCCGTAGCAGGAGTAGGGCTGCTTGACGACGTTGTAGTCCTCGCGCAGACAGCCGTCGATGTGCTTCGACAGCTCATCGCGGTTCACAGGCTGGAACTTGCCCGGACCCGTGGCCAGTTCGCCCTTGACGTCGGCGGGCAGCTTGTAGCCCTTCGGCTCGCCCTCGCCGTGGTAGATCCAGTCGTTGGACGTGCACACGGGCTTGGCGTCCATGGCCTCGAAGACGCTCGCGTCGCGGTGCAGGCCCACCTGGACGATCTTCACGCCGGCGGGCGGCGTCGGCGGCTTGCCGCAGTCCTTCTCACCGCCGCCCGACCCGGAGGGGTCGGCCTTGGAGCCGCCCGCGGGCGCGGATGCGGACGGCTTCGTCGCGGCGGAGGGCGCCGAGGGGGAGCCGCCGGCGGCGTCCTCCTGCGGGCCGCACGCGGCCAGGCCGCCGAGCGCGGCGACGAGCGCGATGGTGCCGATGACGTGCCGATTGGAACGCATGGAAGTCTCCCCCGTGTCGAAATGTGGCGTGGCCATGATGAGCCGAACACGGGTTCTACCTGATGGCCGCGATCAAGATCCAATCTGGACGGCGCCCGTCACGGGGCTGTTACCAGACGCTCGCCGACTACGGACAGAACCGGACGAGCGGGCTCCGAACGGCACCCCCGGGCGGAGCCGGACGGGTCAAACCGCGGGGGCCGCGGGCGGAGCCTGCACCGGCATGCCGTACGCGTCCGCCACGAGTCCGTACGAGCGCACCCGCGCCGCCCCGCTGTGGGCGTTGGAGGTCAGCATCAGCTCGTCGGCCCCCGTGCGCTTGACCAGGGCGTCGAGCCCGGCGCGGACCTCGTCGGGCGTGCCGTGGACGACGTTCGCGAGCCAGCCGTCCACGAACTCCCGCTCCAGCGGGGAGAAGCCGTAGGCCGCGGCCTCCTCGGGCGTCGGGATCAGCCCGGGCCGGCCGCTGCGCAGCCGCAGCATCGACAGGGCCCCCGTGAGCACCTGGGCGCGGGCCTGCGCGTCGGTCTCGGCGGCGAGCGCCGACACCCCGATCACCGCGTACGGGGCGTCCAGCACCGCCGAGGGTCGGAAGGCCTGCCGGTAGAGCTCCAGCGCGGGCAGGGTGCCGGCCGCCGAGAAGTGGTGGGCGTACGCGAAGGGCAGGCCGAGCTCGGCGGCGAGGCGGGCACTGAACCCGGAGGAGCCGAGCAGCCACAGCGGCGGCCGCCCGGCGGGGCCCTGCACGGGACCCGGTACCGCGTGGACGCGGGCGTACGGGTGCCCGTCGGGGAAGTCGTCGTCGAGGAAGCGGGTGAGCTCCACGAGCTGCCGGGGGAACTCCTCCGCGGCCTCGTCGAGGCGCCCGGGTCCGCGCAGGGCCGCGGCCGTGCGGCCGTCGGTGCCGGGTGCGCGGCCGAGCCCGAGGTCGATCCGGCCCGGGGCGAGCGCCTCCAGGGTGCCGAACTGCTCGGCGACGGCGAGCGGGGCGTGGTTGGGCAGCATGACCCCGCCCGAGCCGAGCCGGATGCGGGAGGTGTGGGCGGCGAGGTGGGCCAGGATCACCGCCGGGGAGGAGCTGGCCACCCCGGGCATCGAGTGGTGCTCGGCGACCCAGTGGCGGTGGTAGCCGCGGGACTCGGCGAGTCGGGCGATGTCGACACTGGTGCGCAGGGACTCGCGGGCGGTGCTGCCGGCGCCGACCGTGACGAGGTCCAGCACCGAGAGCGGCACCGGTGCGAGGCCGCGGACCTCACCCCGGATCCGGTCTCCGAGTCCACCTTGGTCCGTAGCCCGACCCGCGTCCCCGGTGTCACTCATAGTCGCTCCCGCCTCGCATCGCCGTCCGTACGAAGAACTCGAACCATCGGCGGCGGGCCCGCATTCCCGGCGTCCCCGGACAGCGGCCATGACCTTGGCATATGCCAATGGAGTAGACACAGGCAGGGGGACGTGATCGAGCCATCAATCTCATCAACAGGCGCTCCACGCGGGCCTCTTGATGGCTATCGTGGTAGGGCAAGCGGTAACAACCTGCTAGGGGGAAAACCGTGGCGCTGAAGCCCGAGCCGACCGCGCCGTTCCATTCGGTGCAGTACGCCCTGCGCGTACTCGAAACGATCGCCCGCCACACCGGCGGCGTGACCGACATACAAATCGCGCGTGAGACCGGCCTGCCCGCGGCCCATCTCGCGCCGATGCTCCTCATGCTGCGCCGTGAGGGGTACGTCCTCCAGGTGTCGGACGGCGCCTACGCCATAGGTGACTCCTTGGTGCTGCTCGGCTCCGGCATAGACAGGCAACAGGCCCTCCAGAACAAGCTCCAGGAGACACTGGACCGACTCCGGGACTCGGTGGGCGCGGCCGTCTACATCAGCCGGTACGTGGACGGCGAAGTGAAGATCACGCAGTTCGCGGACAGCCCCCGCACCCCGAAGGTGCACGAGTGGGTCGACTTCCGCTCCGCGGCGCACGCCAGCGCGGTCGGCAAGTGCCTACTGACGCAGCTCGACCAGAACGGGCGGCGCGACCACCTCTCGCGACACAAGATCGCCCGGCTCACGTCGAAGACGATCGTGAACGAGCGGATCCTCTTCTCCAAGCTGGACAGCCAGCCGGCGACGGTTCCGGTGCTGGACCTCCAGGAGTACGCGGTGGGCACCGTCTGCGCCGCGGTTCCGATCACCGCCGGGGCCTCGGTGGGGTGCCTTGCCCTGTCGATGCCGGTCGAGCACGCGCACCGGCTGCGGGCCGCCGCGGACGCACTGAACCGGAAGGCCGCGCCGCTGCTGCTGTCGCTCACGCTGTGAGCCCCGGAGGCCCGGAGGATCCCGAGGGCCCGGAAAGTCCAAAGAGTCCGGAGTTCTTTCCGGAAAACACTTCGGGCGGTTCCCGGTGAACCGGAAACCGCCCGAAGTACAGGTGCGCCGCCAGGGACTCGAACCCCGGACCCGCTGATTAAGAGTCAGCTGCTCTAACCAACTGAGCTAGCGGCGCCTGACAGAGAAAATACTACCTGGTCCCCAGGGGTGCTCAAAACCAATACCCGCGGTGCGGGGATCAGCGGTCCAGGAGCTCGCCCCGGCCGTGGGCCGCGTACGCCGCCAGCAGGCCTGCGAGGTCCTCCTGGTCCAGGAGCCGGTAGCCGGAGCCGCCCGGCGGGCACCACCAGACCGGGTCCGGGCAGCGGAAGCCGGAGCGGCGCAGGGCGACCCGGTGGATCTTGTTCGTGGCCGTGGTCGGCATGGACTCCACGATCCGGACGTAGCGCGGGGACATCTTCGTGCCGAGGTCCGGCTGGGCGGCCAGGAACGCGGAGAAGGCGTCCGCCGAGAACCGCTCCCCTTCCTCCAGTGCGACCGCCGCCATCACCTGGTCGCCGGCCGCCTCGTCCGGCACGGCGTACACGGCGACCGCGGCCGCCGGGGCCCAGCGCGCCAGGATGTCCTCGATCACCGCCGCGGCGAGGTTCTCGCTGTCGACCCGCAGCCGGTCGTCGGTACGGCCCGCGAAGTAGAGGAACCCGTCGGCGTCGCGGAAGAAGAGGTCGCCGGTCCAGTACCAGCCGTCCCGGGTCCGTGCGGCTTCCGCGTCGGGATTGCGCCAGTAGCCCTCGAAGAGGCTCCGGCCCCGGTTGACCAGCTCGCCGATCGCCGCGGAGCCGTTGACGAGGCGGCCGCGCGCGTCCAGGACGGCCGGCGGGCACTCCGCGCCCGTCTCCGGATCGATCACCGCCAGGTCGTCCCCGGCCCCGGCGCGGCCCAGGGCGCCCGGCGGGGTGTCCGGGGTGCGCTGGACGGAGGCCCCGCCCTCGGTGGCCCCGTACCCCTCCACCAGCCGGACCCCGAACCGGTCGGCGAACCGGGCCGCGTCCACCGAACCGGCCTCGGTGCCGAAGCCGAGGCGCAGGGTGTGCTCGCGGTCGTCGGGGCGGGGCTCGGTGGCCAGCAGGTACTGGACGGCCCGGCCAACGTAGGTGAAGTACGTCGCCCCGTACGCGCGGACGTCGTCCAGGAACGCGGAGGCGGAGAACCGGGGGCGCAGGGCCACGGCCGCTTCCCCGGCGAGGGCGGGCAGCCAGTCGGCTATGACGGCGTTGCCGTGGAAGAGCGGCATGCAGATGTAGTGCACGTCGTCCGGGGTCACGGAGAACTGCCGGACGAGCGAGGCGCCGGCGGCGGCGATCCTGCCCTGGCTACAGAGGGCGGCCTTGGGGGCGCCGGTGGAACCCGAGGTGAAGTAGAGGAGGAAGCGGGAGCCCGGACCGGGGGCGGCGAAGACGGCCTCGCCCGGCTTCGCGCCCGCGTACGGGGCGAGCAGGTCCTCGTACTCCTCGGTGCCGGTGACCAGGATCCGTACGCCGGGCAGGTCGAGCCCGCGCAACAGCGGCAGGTGGGCGCGCTCGGTGACCAGGATCCGGCAGTCGGTGTGCAGGATGTCGCGGGCCAGCTCGGGACCGCGCCGGGTGGGGTTGATCCCGGCGACGGCGGCCCCTGCGAGGGCCGCCGCGCCGAGCCAGAACGGGAACTCGGGGGTGTTGTCGAGCAGCACCCCGATGTGCGGTTCGGCGTCCGAAGGCAGGAGGTCGACGAGCAGCGCGGCGCGCGCCGCGGCCTCCTGGGCGGTCCGGTGGCGGCTGAGGACGGCGGCGTCCGTGCTGCCGCCGTACTTCAGCCCCGGCCGGTGGTCGCCCCATTGGCGTGCGATGAGCTCCGCGACGGTTTCGGGTGTCGTCCGCATGCCGCCGGAGGGTAGCTGACGTTCCGTCAGAATTGAATGCCGGAACCCGCCTCCGGGACGGGTCGCCAGAGCCGGGGCCGAAGCCTCAGAACTGGACGTCGGAGCAGGAGTAGAACGCCATGGGGGTGTCGTTGACCGTCCAGACGGCCAGGATCATGTGCCGTCCGGTCTTGCCGCTCGGCATGGCGCCCTGGTGGACGGTGGTCATGTCGGGCCGGGCACCGTTGTAGGCGACGGTGAGGAACGGCTGGGATTCGAGGGAGGCGCGGGTGAGGGGCTTGGTGGAGTCCCAGCCGTTCTTGGTGACGTAGTACTTGAAGTCGGTGGTGGAGTGGTTGGCGGTGAACTGCCAGCGGAAGCCGTAGCTCTGCCCGCTGGTGACCTTGGTGGTGGGCCAGGCACCGCCGCGCGGGTCGTCGAGCTGCGCGAACTCGCCGTGCCCGCCGGAACATATCTGGCCGTCGGCCGGACCGGCGGCCGGGAAGCCCTTGTAGCCCTCGACGCTCTGCGGCTCCCACTGGATCGGGCCGCAGTCGGCGACGGTCTTGTTGGCGCAGAGCTTCTGGCGACTGATGGGGGTGTCGGTGTAGCCGTGGCTGCTCGCGGTGGGGGCGGTGAGGAGCGCCAGGCCGGCGACGACGCCGAGGCCGAGCGCGGCGGCACCGGCTCGTCTGGGCAGGTGAACGGGCATGCGGATGGGACGCATGATGCTCCTTGAACGTGGGGGGAGACCGGCGAGAGCGTGCGCACGCATGGGGATTCAGGTCTAGACCAAGTACCAGGTTATTGACGGGAGTTGGCCATGTCCAGACCAATGGGGGAACGGGTGGTCCGGTCGATTCCGGCCACCCGTTCGCTCGTCGGTCCCGCTCCTCGCGGGGCGCCCTACTCCGGACGCCCCGTGTAGAAGGCGACGGTGAGGTCCTTCACGAGGGCCTTGCGCTCGTAGTCGTCGAGTTCGACCAGCCCCCGCGAGGTCAACCGGTGGACGGTGTCGTCGACCGCGTCCACGACCGAGGTCAACACCGTGTCCCGGTGCTTCGCGTCGATCGCGGCGACCCGCCGCCGCCGCATGGCATCGGCGACCTCGGGGGCGTACTCGATCCGCGTCGGCTGGGCCGAGTAGACCTCGATCCCCACCGCCTCGGTCTCGGTCGCCAGCATCCGGGTCAGCGCGTCGCCGACCGCCTCGGAATCGCGCAGCGTCGGGGCGTCCTCGTGGAACGCGTCGGCGGGCAGCTGGGACAGGACCCGGGCCATCGCCGATTCGACCTGCTCGGCGAGGTACTCCGTGTGGTCCTCGACGGCGAGGGTGGCCCGGGCCGTGTCCTTCACCTGCCACACGACCTGGACGACGACCCGCAGGGCCAGGCCGCCGGAGTCCACCGCCGGCATGGGATCGCTGCGCCAGTGCCGCAGCCGGACGTCGACGCGACGGCGCAGCAGCAGCGGGCTGACCCAGGTCAGCCCCGTACGGCGGACCGTGCCGCGGTAGCGGCCGAACAGCGTGAGCACCCAGGCGTGACCGGCCTTGGCGCGGCCCAGCCCGCCGAGCGCGAGCAGCGCGACGATGCCGAGGAAGGCGAGCGGGGGCCAGTGGGTGGCGCGGAGCCCGTGGTAGGCGCGGGGGCTCGCGCCGAAGGCGGCCACGAAGGTGGCGGGGACCGCCCCGGCACGCCAGAGCACCGCCAGGCAGCCGGCGAGGGCGAGCCCGCCGACGCCGACGCCGACCCAGCCGGGCAGTACGGGGCCGCGGTGCTCCCGGAGCCGTTCGTCGCCGCGCGGGACCCGTCGGCCGGGGGCTGCGGGCCGGGAGGTGCGCGGGGCGGACCCGGCGGCCGGGGGCTTGGGGGCGGCCGGGCGGGCCTCCCCGCGGAACGGCAGGTGCACCGGCACTTCGGTGGCCGCCGCCCCGCGGACGGGCGCGACCCGCGGCAGGTCCTGCGTGTCGCCCTCCATGCCGCGGGCCACGGCCTGCGCCACGATCTCGGCGACCGCAGGACCGGGCACTCCGGTGGGACGGCCCTCGGCATCGGCATCGCCGTGCGGGTGCGGGTGCGGGTGCGGATGCGCGGGCTCGGACCCGGAGCCGGAGCCGGAGCCGGAGCCGGGTACGAGCCCGGAGCCGGACTGCGGGCCGGCGGGCGGCCACGGCTCGCCGTACCGCCGCCCGGGACCGTCCACCACCGGCCCGGCCACCACCGGCCCGGCCACCACCGGCCCGGCCACCACCGGCCCGGCCACCACCGGCCCGGCCACCACCGGCCCGGCCACCACCGGCCCGGCCACCACCGGCCCGGCCACCACCGGCCCGGCCTCCGCCGGCCAGACCGGTCCCTGCGGGGACGGGGGTTCGCCCCCGCCGTCGAGGGCGCGCAGCCGCAGGGTGGCCACGCCGGTGTGCGCGTTCTCGTCGTGCGACCCCGCCGGGGCAGGTACGCAGACCACGGGATCGGGTTCCTGACCGTAGGAGATGCCGCCGGACTCGGCCCGGTCGACGCCCCCGGCCAGCGCGTGCACCGGCTCGGGTTCGACCCGGACCCGGGCCGCCGGAACCTCGCTCCAGCCGGTGTCCGTGTCCGCAGCCGGCCGCCCGTGCGGCACAGCGACCTCACGGGACCCGCCCGACTCCGGAGCGGTCCGAGCCGCGTACGCGAGCGGATCCCCGAGCCCCGGAGCGCGGTCTTCCGCACCCCGAAGCGGGTCGGCCACCGCGGGCGGTGGGGAAGCCTGGGCCTCGTGCGGCAGCGGACCCGCGGCCGCGACGGTGCTCTCCGGACCCGCCTGGGCCGCGTACGGGGCCAAGGCCAAGGTCACGGCCACGGCCTCTGCACCGGGAAACAGGCCCGCCGGCGCGGCCGTACGAGCCGGCTCCGGCTCGGCCTGAGCCGCGTGCGCGAGCCGGGGCACCGCCGCGGGCTCCGCCGGCGCGGACGGAGAGGGGACCTCCGGCCCGGGGTGAGCCGCGTGCGGGAATGCGGCCGGGGCCGCCGGCGCAGCGTGCCGGTGCGGATCCGCAGGTGGAGGGGGAGCCTCCGGCTCGACCTCGGCCGGATGCGGCAACGGGCCTGCGGCCGGGAGGGCGGACTCCGGGGCGGCCTGAACCGCGTACGGGGCCGGGATCGCGGCCGTGGCGGCATCGGCCGCAGGCGCGGGCTCCACCGCCGGGCGCGGGGACGGCGCCTGGGGCTCGGAGTCCGGCTCGCCCTGCGCCGCGTACGGGGCGGGAGTCGCGGCCGTGGTCGCAGGTGCGGGCTCCGGAGCCGGCGGGCGCTGCGGGGCGGGGTACAGCTCGCCCGTGCCCCGCGGGGCCAGGGCCTGCGGCACCTGCGGGGCCGCCGGGGCCTGCGGGGATGCCTCCGCCGGTGGCACGCGGAAGGTGCCCGTCGTCGAGGTGGTGCGCGTGGGGTACATCGTTGCCTCCGTCATGCGAACAGCCGGCGCCAGGTTTCCGGGCCCGGGTAGCCGTTGGCCTCGGCGCCGCGCCACCCCTGGGCGCGCTGGAAGGCCTCGACGCTGCGACGGTCGGCCTCGCTCCAGCGGGGCCCCGGGCTGGATGTGTAGTTCTTGCCGAAGCCCTTCTTCACCAGCTGGCGGCCGAGGGCGGTGATGAACGGGTGCGAGGCCCCGGGGCGGAACACCGACGACCCCGGATAGGCCGGCACCCCGGCGGGCCCCGGTGCGGCGTCCACCGTCGGCCGGATGTCGTTGCCCTTGTGCTCGACCAGCAGTTGCCAGGTGTTTGCGCCGGGAATGCCGTCCGCGTCCGTGCCCGTCCAGCCCTGGGCGCTCTGGAATGCCTGCGTGGCCAGCTTGTCGGCGTCGCTCCAGGCCGTGCTCGCACCCTTGGGGTAGAAGCGGCGGCCGCCCCGGTCGATCAGCATCCGGGCCAGCTGGGCGACGTGCTCGTTGTTCGCGCCCGGGCCGAACTGCGTGGCGCCGGGGAAGGCGGTCGGGACCGCGGGCTTGGGGTCGGTCGCCGGGTCCTCGGCGATCGCGCTGGTCACGCCGTTGAACCGGTACGGGAGGTACTTCGTCGCGTTGTTCCAGTAGCCGTACGGGGTGGCGCCCTTCCGCGTGTTCGGGCGGGTCTGCTCGTACGCGACGTAGTGCGTGCGCGTCTCGTCGACCCATCCGCCGAAGAGCACCACGTGCGAGCCGTTGGTGGGGTCGGCCGGGTTGTGGAAGAGCAGCATGTCCCCCGGGAGCAGCTCCTCTTTGGTGATCTTGGTGGCGAATTTGTCGAGGCTTCCGGTCCACTCGTTCGTACCGAGGTTCCAGGCCATCGAGACGAAGCCGGAGCAGTCCTGGCGGTAACCGTCGGACCAGTACGTGGACATGCTGTACGGGACCTTCGCGTCCAGCCACAGCTTCGCCCGGGTGATGATCGACGTCCGGTCGATCCGCCTGACCGCCGACGGCGCGCCCGGCGCACCCGCCGGTTTCGCCGGTGCCGGGCGGCCGTGCAGCGGGGACCGGCCGCCCTGCGGGGAGCCGGGGATGTCGAGGGAGACCGGGCCCGGGCCGGGGACCGGGTCGGCCGCCGCCAGTGCCGCCGAGCCGCCGCCGCCCAGGACCACGCCCGCCGCGGTGGCCAGCACCAGCGCCCGGCGGGCGCCTCGCGCGGCCGGGTGGCCGCCGTCACGGAGCGGTATGGCCCGGGCGCGGGCGAGGGAACGCCGGCGCTGCGTGCAGCCCAGGCAGACGCAGTCGCCCGCGGGCTCGTACTCCTCGAAAGCGGGCATCGGCATCGGTGCGGTCGTCTGCACATGCACCGGAGGCTGGATCGTCATGCGGTTCCGTCCACTCCCCTGCTCGTCGCTGGTCAGGCGGGCCGGGCATCTGTCGGGGCATCAGATGCGGTCGGCTCAGACATATCGTGCACGATGAACCCCCCAAACATGGGTTAATCGGACAAGGCGGGCGCGGCTGGTCACGAGCACGGGTGGAGGTGGGGTAGAGTTTTCCCTGTCAGCAAGCGCCGCTAGCTCAGTTGGTTAGAGCAGCTGACTCTTAATCAGCGGGTCCGGGGTTCGAGTCCCTGGCGGCGCACAGACAAGGGGAAGCCCCTCACAGCGAAAGCTGTGAGGGGCTTCTTCGTCGTGTCCCCCGGGCGGCGGAGCAGCCGGTGCGCACGGGCGTGTCCCTGCCCGTGCCCGAATCCTCGCCTCACACCGCCGCGCCGGGCCGCCCTCCCGCACCCGCGGCTTCGCCCTCGCCCGTCAGGTAGGCCGAGACGACCACGTTCGCCGTGTACTCCCTGGCCGCCTTGTCGTACGTGCCCCCGCAGGTCACCAGGCGCAGCTCGGCCCGGCCCTCGATCCGCGGGCCGTAGGCCCGGTGCGCGTCGAAGCCCGCCCGCTCGTAGACCCGTACGTCCTCGATCGTGAACTCGGCGACCGACCCGTCCATCCGCACCACCCGTACCTTGCCGCCCGGCTGGGCCGTGCTCAGGCCGTAGAAGACCGCCGGCTTCGACGCCGTGTCCACGTGCCCGACCAGCAGCGCGGCGCCCGCCTCGCCCGGCTTGGCCCCGGCGCCCCACCAACCCACCGTGCCGGGCTGCTCGAACGGCGGCGGCTCGATCGCGCCCTGGGCATCGAGGCCGCGGGAGATCACCGGCGCCTGGATGCCCATCGACGGCACGTCGACCCGGGCGGGCACGGACGCCGCGAGCGGGGTGTGCGCGGCGGGCAGCCCGGGGACCGGGAGCGCGGACCCGCCGGCCAGTGCGGACGACGGGCGCGGCGGGACGCCGGTGATCTCGCGGCCCCACAGCCACAGGCCGAGCACCAGCACGGACCAGGCGGCGAAGGTCAGCAACCGCCCGCTACCGGAGGGCTTCGGCTCCCCCGGGCCCGTCACCGCAAGGCCCTCACTCGCCGCTGCGGCGCCGACGCAGGGTCAGCGCCCGGAACGCGACGGCCAGTGTGGCCGCGGCGGCGAGCACTGCGCCGATCACGGTCTGCGGGAGGCCGGGGCCCTCGCCCCCGTGGCTCTTCTTGGTGGCCGCGGCCTGGTCCTGTGCCTGCGCCGCGAGCTCGGCGGACATGCCGCCACCGCCCGCGTGGACGGGCCGGACGGGCGACTGGTGGGGGTTCGGCCGGTCGCGGTCCTGTTCGCGGTCGTCGCGACGGCGGATCACCTCGATGGAACCGCGTACGCGGTCCTCGCCCCCGTCGCACTTGACCTTGATGTCGTGCCAGCCGGGCTGGGCGTGCGAGCTGACCATCGCGTCACCCGACAGCGTCTTGTCCCCGTCGCGGCCCGACGACAGGTGGACCTCCGACACGAAGGCCGCGGACTTGGCCGACGCCCATTTGTCGTCACAGCCGCGGACGCGCAGCTTGACCTGCGCCCCCGGCTCGGCCTGGTGCGGATCGACCGAGACGCCCGCACGGTTCTCCTCGCCCGCCAGGGCTGCGGGCGGGGACACCGCGGTGAGCGCCGTCAGGGCGACGGCCACCCCGGTGGCACGGAGAGCGATCAGAGCACTGCGCATGGTGAACCTCCTCAACAAGGAGGTTCACGCGCGGCGCACCGCTCCGCATCCGGAGCGCCGCGCGCTTGACCCGTTCGGATCAGACGAGATCGACCAGGTCGGCGATGGAGTCGACGGTCCTGGTCGGGCGGTACGGGAACTTCTCGGTGTCCTCGATGGAGGTCAGTCCGGTCAGCACGAGGAAGGTCTGCATCCCGGCCTCCAGTCCGGCCAGGACGTCGGTGTCCATCCGGTCGCCGATCATCGCGCTGCTCTCGGAGTGCGCGCCGATGGCGTTCAGGCCGGTCCGCATCATCAGCGGGTTGGGCTTGCCGGCGAAGTACGGCTGCTTGCCGGTCGCCTTGGTGATCAGGGCGGCGACGGCGCCCGTGGCGGGCAGCGGGCCTTCGGTGGAGGGGCCGGTCTCGTCGGGGTTGGTGCAGATGAAGCGGGCGCCCGCGTTGATCAGGCGGACGGCCTTCGTCATCGCCTCGAAGCTGTAGGTCCGGGTCTCGCCGAGGACCACGTAGTCGGGCTCGTGGTCGGTCAGGATGTAGCCGATGTCGTGCAGGGCGGTGGTCAGGCCGGCCTCGCCGATGACGTACGCGGTGCCGCCCGGGCGCTGGTCGTCGAGGAACTTGGCGGTGGCGAGCGCGGAGGTCCAGATGTTCTCGACGGGGACGTCGAGGCCCATCCGGAAGAGCCGGGCCTGGAGGTCGCGCGGGGTGTAGATGGAGTTGTTGGTCAGGACCAGGAAGGGCTTGCCGGAGTCGCGCAGCCGCTTGATGAAGGCATCGGCGCCCGGGATCGGGGTGCCCTCGTGGATGAGTACCCCGTCCATGTCGGTGAGCCAGGATTCGATCGGCTTGCGCTCTGCCACTGGACTGTTCTCCGCTCTCTGACCGCTGGTCTGTACCACCCTATCGGGGCCGGGCCGTGGCCGCGTTCGGCGTCCACAGCCCGGACGGCGGGGGCCTGGATCAGCCGAGTTTGACGTTGTCGACGGTCCAGAACCAGTTGTTGCTGCCGGTGTAGCGGAAGCGGATCTGGACGTCGGTGGCGCCGGCCGGGACCTGGAGGGCCAGGGACTCGGCCTTGGCGACCGCGTCGGCGGTGTAGCTCTTGACGACGGTGGGCGTACCGCCGTTGTAGGAGACCAGGACCTGGGCGCTCTGGCCGGCCTCGTGGCGGTAGTGCGTCTGGAAGGTCAGGTTCTTCGTGGTGCCGCCGGTCACGGCCCACTGGGGAGTGATCAGGGTGGAGTCGTATGAGCCGGTGTGGGACTTGTCGTCCCACTCGTCGGAGTCGGCGACGGCGAACACGTCACGGGAGCGGACGTTCAGCTCGCGCCACTGGTCGCGCTGGGACTGGCTCCAGAACTCGTCGGTCGCGAAGGCCCAGCCGGCCCATTCGGTGACACCGCCCGTGCCCGTCTTGGAGTTGTCGACGGACCAGCCGGCCGGCGGGGTGTGCGTGAAGCCCTTGACGCCTGCGGGGATGCCCGTCTCGTCCACGCGGCCCTGGAGGCTCGGCCGCAGGGTGTCGAACGGGTCGTTGTCGTCGGGGGCGCCCAGCGGGACGCCGTCGATCGCGGAGCCGGCGTCGACGCCGACCTGGGCGAGCGCGGTGGCCGCCACGTCGACGAGCTTGACGTCGGTGCGGACCGAACCGGCCGGGATGCCCGCGCCCTTGGCGATGACGAAGGTGCCGCGCTCTTGGATGGAGGAGCCGCCGTGGCCGCCGGCGTCGGTGTGCCCGTGGTCGGTGGTGACCAGGATCTTCCAGTTCTCCTGGGCGTACGTGGGGCGGTTCTGCACGGCGGTGAGCAGCTGGCCGACCATCGTGTCGACGCGGCCGATGGCGTCGAGGTACTGCTGGCTGGCGGCTCCGTAGGAGTGCCCGGCCGAGTCGACCTGGCCGAGGTAGACGAAGGAGGCGTCCGGGTTCTGGCCCTGGAGTTCGGCGGAGGCCGCGGCGGCGATCTTCGGGTCCTCGGTGCCGTAGCCGTCGCGGTCGCCCTTGAGGCTGAGGCGCTTGTCGACCTTGGCGGAGAAGACCGGGCCGTTCTGGTCGGTGGAGGTGAGCGGTTCCCAGTCGGCGGCCGCGTACGTGTTGAGCGCCGGCTTGGCGTTCTCGATGCGGGTCAGGAAGTCCGGGTAGGCCGTGAAGTTCTTGCCTGTGAAGGAGTTGTCCTTCACGCCGTGCTTGTCGGGCCAGACGCCGGTGGCGATGGTGGACCAGCCAGGGCCCGAGGAGGTGGCGGCCATGGGGTTGGCGTACAGGGTGCTCTTGGCGGTGAGCCCCTGGGCCATCAGGCCGTTCAGGTTGGGGGCGTTGGCGGCCTTGACGCGGTCGAGGACCACGCCGTCGATGCCGATGACGAGGACCTTGTCGGTGGTGGCGGCCGCTGCGGCGGTGGCGGTGTGGGTGCCGAGCGCGGTGGCGAGCAGGGCCGTGGCGGTGGCGGTCACGGCGAGGGCGCGTCCTGACAGGACAGTGGGCACGTACTCCTCCGGGAGTAATCGTGGGAACGGCGCTGGTGGACATGCGCCGGGTCCGGACCGAAGGTGCGGTCTTCGGTCCAGACCCGTTATGCAAGCGTCACTTTCCTGGACGGGAGTGACCAGGAGGCAACCAATCAGCTTCCGGTTGCCGACTTCCACGCGTCGACGTAGCCCGCGAGGTTCTTGTCGATGTCCGCCCAGTCCGGCTCGAAGACCTCGACGCCCGTCATCAGCTTGGTGAGTTCGACGGCGTTGGCGTCGGTCGGCTTGACGTCGGTGCGCGCGGGGAAGCCACCGCCGACCTCGCTGACCCGCTTCTGGGCGTCCTCGCTGAGCAGGTAATCGAGGAGCTTCTTGCCGTTCTCGGTGTGCGGGGCCTTGTCCACCAGGCCGGCCGCGTACGGCAGGGCGAAGGTGGTCGGCTTGCCGCCGTCCTTGGCGGGGAACCAGATGCCCAGGTTGGGCATGGACTTGGACTGCGCGAAGTTCATCTGGACGTCGCCGTTGGCGACGAGCAGCTCGCCCTTGTCGGTCTTCGGCGCGAGCTTGCTGGTGGAGGAGGACGGGCCGACGTTGTTGGTCTGGAGCTTCTTCAGGTACTCCATCGCCGCCTCCTTGCCGCCGAAGTCGTGCATCGACTTGACGAGGACGGCGGTGCCGTCGCCCGCGACGCCCGGGGTGGAGTACTGGAGCTTGCCCTTGTACTCGGCGTCCAGCAGCTCCTCCCAGGTCTTGGGGGCGTCGGTGAGCTCCTTCTTGTTGTAGACGAAGCCGAAGTAGTTGTTGACGACCGAGGTCCACTTGCCGTTGGCGGCCTTGTTCGCGCCGTTGACCTTGTCGGATCCCTGCGGCTTGTACTCCTGGAGCAGGCCCTTGCCGTCCGCCTGCTGGATGAACGGCGGCAGGGTCACCAGTACGTCGGCCTGGGTGTTGGTCTTCTCGCGGACGGCGCGCTGCACCATCTCGCCCGAGCCGCCCTCCACGTACTTGACCTGGATGCCGGTCTTCTTCGTGAAATCGGCGAAGACCTTGTCGTACCAGCCGTCGCCCTTGTCGCTCTTGAGCCCGTCGGCGCTGTAGACGGTGACGACCTTCTCGCCGCCCGCCTTGGAATCGGCGGCGGAGGAGCCGCCGCAGGCGGTGAGGCCCGCGGCGAGGGCGAGGCTGCCGGTGGCGGCGGCCGTGGTGCGCAGGACGGTACGGCTCACGGGGGTTCTGGACATGGAACTTCCTTACGGGAAAAAGGGAGTCAGCGGTAGGAGGCTCTGGTGCGGATGCGGGAGACGGCCAGGAGGACCAGGAGGGGGGCGGCCATCAGGACCACGGCGACGGCGGAGCCGCCGAACAGCGAACCGCGGTCGGTGGCGGTGAAGATCCGGACCGGGAGGGGCATCCAGTCCGGCGGGTAGAGCATCATCGTGGCGCTCAGCTCGCCCATGGACAGGGCGAAGCAGAGTCCGGCGGCCGCGGTGAGGGACGGCAGCAGGAGGGGGAGCTTGACCCGCCACAGGACGTACGCGGGGCCGGCGCCCAGGGAGGCCGCCGCCTGTTCGTACGCGGGGTCGAGACGAACGATGGCGGCCGAAACCGACTGGTGGGCAAACGCCGTGACAAGAATCGTGTGCGCCAGGATCACGATTGAGCTGGTGCCGTTGAGCAGCAGCGGGGGCTTGCTGAAGGCGACCAGCACGGCGAGCCCGACGACCACGGACGGCACGGCGACGGGCAGCATGAACAGGGCGTCCAGGGTCCGCTTTCCGCGCCGTTTCAGCCCGGCGGCGGCCAGCGCGGCCCAGGTGCCCACGGTGAGCGCGAGCAGGCTCGCGACGAGGGCGGTCACCAGCGAGGTGGTCAGCGCCCGGAGGGATTCGCCCTGCACGGCGGAAGCGTAGTTCGTGGTGGTCGGGCCGGAGGGGAAGGCCCCCGACCAGTGGGTGGCGAAGGACGCGGCGACCACGACGAGCAGGGGCAGGGCGAACAGGGGCAGGAAGAAGAGGCCGAACAGGGCCCAGGCGGCCCAGCGGCCGGTCCGGCTATGCACCAGCACGCTTGCTCACCACCCGGTAGAGGCCGAACAGGCCTACGGAAATCGCGATGTTGACGACGGCGACCACACAGGCGGCCGAGTAGTCGGATTCGAGGATCGCCTTGCCGTAGACGAGCATCGGGAGCGTGGTGACGTCCTTGGCTCCGGTGAACAGGACGATCCCGAACTCGTTGAGGCACATCACCAGGACCAGGCTGCCACCGGCGGCGAGCGCCGGGAGGGCCTCGGGGAGGATCACCTGCCGGATGATCCGGGCGGGCTTCGCGCCGAGCGAGGAGGCCACCTCCAGCTGGGCGGTGTCCAGTTGGGAGAACGCGGCGAGCAGCGGGCGCATGACGAAGGGCGTGAAGTACGTGATCTCCGCGAGCAGTACGCCCCACGGGGTGGTGAGGAAGTGGAAGGGCCCGTCGGCGGCGCCGGTCACGTCGGTCCAGACCCCGTTGGCCATGCCGGCCGTGCCGTAGATGAAGAGGAGGGCCAGGGTGATGAGGAAGGAGGGGAAGGAGAGGAAGACGTCGATGAACTTCGCGACGGCCCTGGCCCCGGGGAAGGGGACGAAGGCGATGACCAGCGCGAGCGCGAAGCCGAGGAGGAGGCAGCCGACGGTGGCCCCCGCGGCCAGCCAGACCGTGGTGCCGAGCGCCTCGCGGAAGGCGTGGGAGCGGAAGACGGAGGCGTACGCGTCGAAGGCGCCGCCGCCGTTCTCGGGGGTGAGGGACTGCTGGACGACCAGGGCGAGGGGATAGAGGAAGACCAGCGCCAGCACGGCCACGGGCGGTACGGACCACAGCCAGCCGGGCACGGTACGGGCCCCCTGCGGAGTGCGGGAGCCGGACGGAGTGCGGGAGCCGGACGGAGTGGCGCGGTGTTCGGGGGTGGTTTCGTCACCGACCGCGGTGCCGTTGCGCGGGCGGCGGCCGGACGGCGCGGGCGCTTGCGACGCCGCGGCGGGAACGCCCTGCGGGGTGCCCTGCGTGGCGTCGGTGTGCTCCGGAGCCCGGGTGCCCGGTAGGTGCACCGTTCGCCGCCCGTCCAGGCGCGGGGCGTCAGTCATCCGACACCCCTGCGGCCAGCAGCACGGCGTCCCGCGGTTCGAAGTGCAGCGTCACCCGGTCGCCCAGCGCGGGGGTCTCGCGCAGTTCCGGCAGATCGGCCTTGATCCGGTGGCCCTCGACGTCGACGTACAGCCGGTGCGTCGAGCCCCGCCACTGCACCTCGGAGATCGTGCCGGTCAGCGCGTTGGGCCCGGCCCCGAGGCCGAGCAGGTGCGGCCGCACGCACAGGGTCGCGCTCGCGCCGGGGACGGCGCGCCCGCGGTCCAGTTCCAGGGGCCGGCCCGCGAAGAGCGCCCCGGAGTCGGCGACCGTCACCGGCAGCAGGTTGGCGTTGCCGACGAACGATGCGGTGAACTCGGTGCGCGGCGCCCGGTACAGCTGCTGCGGAGTGCCGCAGTCCTGGAGCCGGGCCTTGTCCATGACCGCGATCCGGTCGGCGAGCGTCAGCGCCTCCACCTGGTCGTGCGTGACGTACAGGATCGATACGTCGGGCAGCTCCCGGTGCAGCCGGGCCAGTTCGGCGAGCATCCCGGAGCGCAGCTGCGCGTCGAGCGCGGACAGCGGCTCGTCGAGCAGGAGCACCCCGGGCCGGATCGCCAGGGCGCGGGCGATCGCCACGCGCTGCTGCTGCCCGCCCGAGAGCTCGCGCGGGTAGCGCCGGGCGTACGCCGCCATCCCGGTCATCTCCAGGGCCTCGCCGACGCGCCCGGGTATCTCTGCCTTGGGGGCCTTCTGCGCCTTGAGGCCGAACGCCACGTTGTCCTCCACCCGCATGTGCGGGAAGAGCGCGTACTGCTGGACGACCGTGCCGATGCCGCGCTTGTGCGGCGGGAGCGCGGTGACGTCCCGGCCGCCGATCAGTATCCGGCCCGCGGCGGGCCGTACGAAACCGGCGACCGCGCGCAGCGCCGTGGTCTTCCCGGACCCGGAGGGGCCGAGCAGCGCCATGACCTCGCCGGGCTCGACGGTCAGGTCGAGCCGGTCCAGCACGGTGGCGGCGCCGTACGCGACGCTGACCCCCTCGAAGCGGATGCCGCTCACGCCGACTCCAGCAGGACCTGGGGCAGTTCGGCGATCGAGCCGAGGACGTGGGTGGCGCCGTGCTCGGTGAGCACCGCGCGGTCGTGGGCGCCGGTGAGGACGCCGGCCACGATCGCGGCGCCGGAGCGGCGGCCGCTGAGCATGTCGTAGGCGGTGTCGCCCGCGACCACGACGTCCCGTACGTCGTCGACGGCGCCGGTGCGCAGGAACGCGGCCAGCACCATGTCGGGGTGGGGCCGGCCGCGGCCGCCCGCGTCGGCGGGGCCAGGCCCTGCCAGCCGAGGGCGTCGAGGATGGCGTCCTGGGTGACGCGGGCGAAGCCGGTGGTCAGGACGACGGTGCGGCCGTCGGCGCGGAACTTCTCGATGGTCTCGCGGGCGCCGGGGACCGGGGCGATGAGGCCACCGTCGACGAGCTCGCCGTACGCCTCTTCGAAGGCGGAGTTGGCGCGCCGGGCGAGCTCTTCCGTGCCGAAGAGGTGACGGAAGACGGAGATCTTCGACTCGCCCATGGTGTCGCGGACGTACTGGAGCTTGGCCTGGTGGTCGGCGGTGCCCGGTTCGACGCCGAGGCGTTCGGCGGCGCGCTCGAAGGCGCGCTCGACGAGGCCGCCGTCGGCGACGGTGGTGCCGGCCATGTCGAGGACGACCAGGTTGCGGGATGCGTTGGCGGGGTTGCTCATCTGTTTCACCAGCCCAGTTCGTTCGCGGTGGTCTCGGCTATGGCGGGCGAGCAGGTCATCCCGCGGCCGCCGGGTCCGGTCACCAGCCAGACGCCGTCGGCCACCTGCTGGCGGTGGACGACGCGGGCGGTGTCGGTGCATTGCGCGTACACGCCCGCCCAGCGGTGCCTGATCTTCGGCAGCGGGCGGCCCAGGAAGGCCTCGACGACCCCGGTGAGGTGCTCGTACGGGTCTTCGAGGGTGTCGAAGGCGAAGGGGTGCTCGTACTCGTGGGTGTCGCCGATGGTCAGCCCGCCGTCCTGGCGTTGGACCATCAGAAGCTGCATCTTGTGCGCGGCGGCGACCGGCGCCTGAGCCTGTTCGGCGTTGAGGACGTCGAGGGCATCGCCCCGGTAGGCGGGGTAGTAGCGGAAGCTGTCGGCGTCCGCGACGGAGGTGGTGAGCTCCTCGCCGAGCGGGGCGGTCTGCATCATCTGGAGCCGTACGCGGCGCACGGGCAGCTCGGGGGCCAGCTCGCGGACCAGTCCGGAAAGCCAGGCGCCGGTGGCGAGGACGACGGCGTCGCCCCGGTGGACGTCACCGTGGTCGTCGCGGACGGCTCCGTTGCCGACGACCTCGCGCACCTCCCGTCCGGGCAGGAAGGTGTACCGGCCGCTCGCCCGGAGGGCCTCGCGCAGGTGGAGCTGGGCGGTGCGCGGCTCGACGGCCGCGTCCCGCTCGCACCACAGGGCGGCCTCGAAGGCGCCGCGCAGGGCGGGGTTGATCTTCCGCGCCTGCTCGGCGGTGACCAGTTCGTAGCCCCGGGCGGCGGCGTCGGGGCGGGCAGCGGCCGCCTCGGCGACCGCGTACTCGCGGGCGTTGCGGACGGGGGTGAGGGAGCCGATCGCGCGGAAGCCCAGGCCGGGCACCTCCGCGCCGATCCGCTCCCAGAGCTCGCGGGCCCGCAGGGCGGTCTCCAACTCCTCGCCCCCGGCCCGTCCGCTGACCCAGATCTGGCCGAAATTGCGCAGTGACGCGCCGCGGGCCTCGGCCTCTCGCTCGATCTGGACGACCTCGTGGCCGCGTTCAACTGCTTGCCAGGCGTGCATGGTGCCGACCACGCCGCCTCCGACGACTATGACTCTCACGCGCTCCACGGTGGCCGCGGCCCGTGGACCGGGGGGATCGCGGCGGCAACGGGACGGTGAACAGCCCTCGACACTTGGCCTAGACCCGTTACCTCTTCGTGATCCGAATGCGTCGCCCGTACGTCCCTTTTCGGCGTCTTGGCGGGGATCCGCTCGGGCCTATCCGAGCCGCAGGTGGGTCGTGAAGCTGAACCGGTCACCACGGTAGAGCGAACGCACCCGCTCCAGGGGACGCCCGTCCTGGTCCCGCGAGAAACGGTGGATGAGCAGCATCGGCAGGGCCGGCGGGGTGCCGATCAGCAGGGCCTCGCGGGGGGTCGCCAGGACCGTCTCCAGCTTCTCGTCGGCGTCGCCGAACGAGATCCCGAGCCGGTCGAGGAGGTACCCGTAGAAGGACGAGTCCGGCGGGAACTCGCTGTCCAGGCGCGGTGCCCGCGCCACCCGGATGTACGTGCTCTCCAGACCCACCCGCTCGTCGTCGGCGAGCAGGACGCGCTCCAGGTGCCAGACGGGCTCGCCGGGCTCGGCGCCGATCCCCGGGGCCAGCTCGGGCGGGCAGGGGAACTGCTCCAGCCCGATGAGGTTGCGGCCGGGCCGGCGGCCCTGGCGGCGCACGCCCTCGGTGTAGCTCGCGAGCGACAGGGGCTGTTCGAGCTTCGGACCGGCGACGACGGTGCCCCGGCCGGAGCGGCGGAGCCGGCCCTCCAGCAGGAGCTCGCGCAGGGCCTGCCGTACGGTCTCGCGGGACACCTCGTACCGCTCGGCGAGATCCCGCTCGGTGGGGAGCAGGCCACCCTCGCCGAGGTCGTCGAGAAGGTCCGCGATCCGGGCCTTCACGGCGTAGTACTTGGGGATGCGGCCGTGCTCCGGGATACCGGAGCGCACGGGCCAGCCGGGGCGGTGGTGCAGGTTCTGTTCTTCCACCCTGGGACTGTACGCGGGCCGGGTGTACGGAGATCAGCGCGCGGGAGTACCGGGGGTGCGGGGGGCGGCGGGGGCGCCGGGGGTGAGCGGGGTGCCCGTCGTGCGCAGCCGCCGGGAGGCGAGCAGGAACCCGCCGCCGGTGACGAGGGCGGCGGCAGCTCCCGCGCCGAACGCCCAGTCGCGGGGGCCGGTGTGGGCGAGGGATCCGGCCGCGCCCGTCTCCTCCTTCTCCGCGCCCTCGACCGAGAAGAGGTACGCGCCGGCCTCACCGATCCAGTCGCCGTCGTCCCCCTTGCGCTGGACGAGTGCGGCATCGGCGACGACCTCCCCGGCGGGGGTGCCGGGGGCGAACGCCAGGTGGACCTTGACGGTCAGGGAGCCGCCGGCCCGGACGGCGAACCCGGAGAAGGCCTCGCCCCCGTCGAAGACGGCGATGATCTCGTCGCGGTCGCTCCGCTCCAGGCTGACCGGGAACGTCCCGCCGGGGGCCTCGAACTCCATCCGGAAGTGGGCGGGGAGCAGAGCGCGGGCCTTGTCCGTGAACACCACGACGGGGTGGATGGCCGTGCACTCGGAGTTCGTCGTGTTCGTGAGGTCCAGGAACCAGGTCTGCGGCCCCCCGCCCGTCCGGTACACCGCCGGGCCGCCGCGGATCCGCGCCCCGATGGGAAAGGCGCTGCTCTTCCCGTCCCCGCAGGTGGCCTCGATCCGGGACGGCAGCGCGGGCGCGGGCCGGGCACCGCCGCCGTTGCCGACGTCCGCGGCGGCGTTCGGCACGCAGACGGCGAGGGTGGCGGCCAGGACGGCGGAGTGGGCAAGGGCTTTGCGCAGTCGCATGGAAGACCTTCGCTTCGCTGCTCGCCGGACGGGACGGGACGATGGTCGGACGAGGCGACAATCACCCCGGCCTCCCCGCACCCTCCCACGCCCCCGCGACCCCCTCCGCCCGCCACGCCTGCCGGCCGCACCCCTTACGCCTGATCGGCCCCACGCCGCGGTCCAGCCGAGGTGGAGCGGCAGGACCGCCGCCCGCGCGCCGAGTTCGGCCGGCTCCGCGGCGGTCGGTGTCCGGCGGCCGGTACCGACCAGCAGTGCGTCCCGGTCGGTGAACGACCCGGGGAAGGCGGCCCCGGCGATCCGTTCCAACAGCGCGCGGGACCGGGCCAGGCCCTCCGGGGGCGGGGGCGGTGCGTCCGGGAGGTGTGCGGTCAGGTCCACCCCGCCGGCGAGGCGCCCGGCGGGGCCCTCAGCCCACGCGGCCGAAGAGCGGGGCCAGGGCCAGTTCCGCCGCGCCCTCGGCGACACCGTCCTCGGACGCGGCGACCTCCGGGATAGGGCCGCCCAGGGTGCGGGCCTCCAGGACGCGGCGGACGCCCCTCGTGAAGACCTCCGGTGCGGAGTCCACCACCCGTCCCCCCAGCCATACCCGGTCTACGTCCAGGAGCGCGACCACGTTCGCAGCGCCCTCACCCAGGATCCGCGCCGCCTCCTGGAGGTCCCCGCGGGCCACCGCCGTCAGGCACAGCACCTCCGCGCACCCGTGGCCTCCGCACCGGCAGGGCGGGCCGTCCAGCATCAGGACCTGGTGCCCGAACTCTCCCGCTGCGGACCGTTCCCCGCGGAAGACCTCGCCGCGCAGTCGGAGCCCGGCTCCCAGGCCGGTGCTCAGGTGCAGGTACAGGGAGGTTCCGACGGCTCGACGGCCGGGGACCGCGGCCCCCGCGTTGGTGTCCTTGTCCAGCACCACCGGCGGGGCGTCGGGCCCGAGCCGGTCCACCACCGCCTGCCGCATCGGGAACCCTTCCCACTCGGGGTATCCCGTCACCCGACCCAGTACGCCCGCCCGCCAGTCGAGCGGTCCCGGCGTGGCGACGCCCACGCCCAGCAGGGACCCTGCGCCGGCCTCCCCGCACAGCCGGTCCACGGCCCGTGCGACCTCGTCCGCGACGACGTCCGGTCCGGACGCGAAGTCCAGGGGGCCGCGGAACCGCTCGACGACGGTGCCCAGCATGTCCACCCGTACCGCCCGCATCTCGTCGCGGTCGGCGTGCACCCCGACGGCGTGCCGGGCGCCGGCGGCCAGCTGGAGCAGCGTCCGCGGCTTGCCCCCGGTGGACGCACCGCGGCCGGCCTCGGCGACGAGCCCCTCCGCACGCAGCCTCGCCGCGATCTTGCTGACGGCCTGCGGGGTGAGGCGCGTGAGGACGGCGAGATCGGTGCGGCCGAGGCCCTCGATGCCCGCTTCGCGCAGCAGGGCGAGGACGAGCGCGTCGTTGTGACCGCGCACCGCCGGTAGGTTCGCGCCGCTTCCGTTACTTCCACTGCCCCGGTCCACCTCTCCATTGTCCACCCTCCTTGCACTTAAGCAACACTGTTGCCAAAGTGGCTGCATGAACGCCTCCCCTTCCGCTTCCCCCACGCGGTCGAACGGCCCGCTCCGCGTAGGTCTCATCGGCTACGGACTCGCAGGCTCCGTCTTCCACGCACCGCTCGTCTCGGCCACCGACGGACTCGTCCTCGACACGGTCGTCACCTCCGACCCGAACCGGCAGGCCCAGGTGCGCGAGGCGTACCCGGACATCCGGATCGTGAGCACCACGCAGGAGCTCTGGGACCTCACCCCGGCGCTCGACCTGGTCGTCATCGCCTCCCCCAACAAGACCCACGTCCCGCTCGCCACGGCCGCGCTGAACGCCGGCGTCCCGGTCGTCGTGGACAAGCCGCTCGCCGCCACCGCCGCCGAGGCCCGACAACTCGCCGCCCTCGCCGACGAGACCGGCACCTTCCTGTCCGTGTTCCAGAACCGCCGTTGGGACAACGACTTCCTCACCCTGCGCCGCCTCATCGCGGACGGCGAGCTCGGCGAGGTCCAGCGCTTCGAGTCACGGTTCGAGCGGTGGCGCCCGCAGCTCAAGGGCGGCTGGCGCGAGTCCGGGGCCCCGGAGGAGATCGGCGGCCTGCTGTACGACCTCGGCAGCCACGTCGTCGACCAGGCGCTGGTGCTGTTCGGCCCGGCCGTGCGCGTGTACGCGGAGACCGATGTGCGCCGCCCGGGCGCCGAGGCGGACGACGACACCTTCATCGCCGTCACGCACGCGAACGGCGTCCGCTCCCACTTCTACGTCAGCGCGACCACCGCACAACTGGGTCCGCGCTTTCGGGTACTGGGCTCCCGGGCGGGCTACGTGAAGTACGGACTCGACCCGCAGGAGGCGGCCCTGCGCGACGGGCAGCGGCCGGACGGCGAGAGCCCGTGGGGCGAGGAGCCCGAGCACCTGTGGGGCCGGGTGGGCTCCGGCGAGTCCCCGCTGACCGGTGGCGGGGCCCCGGTGCCGACGGTGCCGGGCGACTACCCCGCGTACTACGCGGCGGTGGCGGCGGCCCTGCGCGAGGGCGGCCCGGCTCCGGTCACCGCGCACGAGGCGGCGCAGTGCCTGGAGGTGCTGGAGGCGGCGCGGACGTCGTCCCGGGACGGGGTGACCGTGGAGCTGAACCCCGCCTTGTCCTGAAAATGGACAGTTTGAGGGTCGTGGGCGATCTATCCTGCACAGGCTGTTGATCATCATGCGTGTGAAGAATGGAATCCGTCTGTGAAGCTGCCCCGGATCGCATCGGTCGTCGCCACCGCCGCGATAGCCCCGGCCGTCCTGCTCGCGTCGCCCGCCTTCGCCACCGACGCCCCGTCGGCGGGCGCACCGGCCGCGTCGACCGTGCCGGACCTGCCCGCGGGCCGCGCCGAGTTCCTGGGGACCGGGCAGTTCGCGGCACGCGACAAGGACAAGGCCGCCGGGCAGACCAGCACCGGCGCGACCTCGGCCGGCAACACCCACCTGAGCGCGGCAGGCGGTTCGGCCGCGCTCGCGAGCACGGGCGGCGGGTCCGCGACCGCTCTGATCGCGGGCGGCAGCGCCGCCGCACTGGGCGCCGGCGCCGGCCTGATCTACGCCAACCGCCGTCGCCGCGCGGCCTCGAAGAGCTGAGCGCCGAGCACGCAACGGGGCGGGCCGCCCTTCGACGGTCCCGCCCCGCACCTCAGCGCCGCTGCCCTCGCTACGCGCTCTTGAACTCCTGGCGCTGGCGGCCGAGGCCCTCGATCTCCAGCTCCACGACATCACCGGCGCGCAGGTACGGCTTCGGCTCGGGCTGGCCCATGGCCACGCCGGCCGGGGTGCCGGTGACGATGACGTCGCCCGGGTACAGGGTCATGAACTGGCTCAGGTACCGGACGACCTCGCCGACCGGGAAGATCTGGTCGGCGGTGTTGCCGTCCTGCTTGAGCTCGCCGTTGACCCACAGCTCCACGTCCAGGGCCTGCGGGTCCGCGACCTCGTCGGCGGTGACCAGCCACGGGCCCAGCGGGGTGAACGTCTCGCAGTTCTTGCCCTTGTCCCAGGTGCCGCCGCGCTCGATCTGGAACTCGCGCTCCGATACGTCGTTGACCAGTGTGTAGCCGCCCACGTGGGCCAGGCCCTCCGCGGCGGAGGACAGGTAGCGGGCGGTGCTGCCGATGACGACGCCGAGCTCGGCCTCCCAGTCGGTCTTCACGCTGCCGCGCGGGATCAGCACGGTGTCGTCCGGGCCGACCACGGTGTCCGTGGCCTTGAGGAACAGGATGGGCTCGGCCGGCGGCTCCGCACCGATCTCGGCCGCGTGCCCGAAGTAGTTCAGCCCGATGCCCACGATCTTGCCGATCCGGCCGACCGGCGAACCGATCCGCAGGCCCTCCGCGTCCAGGGCCGGGAGCCCGCCGGTCGCCGCCGCGTCCCGTACCCGGGACAGTACGGAGTCGTCGGCGAGCAGGGCGCCGTCCACATCCGTGATCAGGCCGGACAGGTCGCGCAGGATCCCGTCCTGGTCGAGCAGCGCGGGGCGCTCCGCCCCGACCGGTCCGACACGCAGCAGCTTCATGGGCATTCTCCCGTGGTCGTGGGTGGTCGGCCCATGGGCGTGCCCGGGCCTGCCGATGGGTTGCGGCCATCGGAGAATTGGTTGATCCTCCAAGATGGTCGCCCAATCCGCAAGACCCTGTTCACAGGCTGGAACGCTCGCGCTCCTGCGCCGCCTCCTTGCGGTGCTGGAGCCAGGCCCGCTCCGCCACGGACCACGCGGTGGTGGTCACCAGGTACAGCCCGGCGGCCAGCGGCACCACGGCCGCCGTGATCAGCGACCCGAACGACAGCAGCGGCAGTACGCCGCCGATCTTGCGCACCATCTCCTGCTGTTCGGCGCTCATCTCGGCGGCGACCGCGGGCTTGCCCTTGGCCCCGGGCTTGCCCTTGGCCCGGGACGTGGCCGGTAGGGCCTGCACGGGAGCCGCGGCGGCCGCGCGCCGCCCTCGTACGGCACTCCACGCGGCGACCGCGGCGATGGCCGCGAACAGCCCCAGGAACACCAGCCCCTGCGCTCCGAGGAGGCCGCCCGCTCCGAGGGCATCGCTCCAGCGGGCCCCGAGCGGCGCGGCGAACAGCCGGTGGTCCAGCAGCTCGCCGGAGGAGGAGAAGGCCCGGTACATGAGGAAGAACACCGGCAGCTGGAGCAGCACGGGCAGGATGCCGGCCAGCGGGGTGGCACCGCGGAACGCGGCCCGGTTCAGCGGATGCAGGGCGAGCCGTACGAGCACGGTGAACAGCACGATCGCGGCAGCGGTCGCGGCCTCGGCCAGTACGGGCTCCAGGAGCCGGCCCAGCTCGGCAACGAGAGAGGTGAAAACGGACACGGTGGCCCTCCGAAGGGTCTCGTCGAACGTCGAAAGAACTGCATTTCGGCGCGACGACCCACGAGGGGCGCGACTACTCGCGACAACAAAGGAAGGAAGGGGCGCCCCTACGCGGCCGTCGGAACGAGACGACCGGGCGCCCTGGGCCGCGACCGGCCCGAGGCATCGGGATCACGCTGCGGCAGGAACGCCGTGCGCTGCTCGCGATCACGGATCGCGGTGCGTATGCGGTGGGGAGGCACGGGCCGTACGAGTCGGGCGGCCAGGGCCGCGGCGCCCATGGCGACGGTGGTGGCGAGGACGCCCACGACGGCGCCCAGCCCGCTGCCCGGCTCCCCCGCGGACATCCCGAGGAGCGCGAGGAGCCCGAGGACCCCGGCGAACAGCAGCAGGGGCATCAACAGCCGCCCACGGTCGTGCCGAGCCATGCGGTGCCCCCCCTTCCCAAGATCGGTTGCCTACCGAAGACAAGAACGCGGGCTATCGCCTGATGGTTCCCCACACCACGAGCCGGTTTGTGGAGGTGTACTCGGGCGTGCAGGTGGTGAGCGTGATGTACGCGCCGGGCTCGTCGTACCCGTACTCCGGCCGGACCGTACTGCGGGGCACGGGCGCGATCACCCCGGTGTCCCGCGCACTGGTCTCCGGAAGGACCTTCCCCACCACGTAGGTGTACCGCCGCCCCCGTACGTCGACGGTCAGCTCGTCCCCGGCCCGCAACCGGTTGATGTACCGGAACGGCTCGCCGTGGGTGTTGCGGTGCCCGGCGAGCGCGAAGTTCCCCTCCGCCCCGGGCTGCGCGGTCCCGGGGTAGTGCCCGACGTACCCCTTGTCCAGCACGGCCCGCTTGTCGACGCCCTGCGCGACGGGCACGACGACCCCGAGCCGGGGGATCCGCAGGACCCCGTACGCCGACTCCTGCGCGGGCGGCGGGTCGGCGGCGGGGCGGGCGGGACCGACGGACGAACCGGATGAGCCGGACGGCACGGAAGGCGCCCCGGAGGACGACTCGGGGGACGACTCGGAGGGCGACGGTGAAGGCGGCCCGGCGGGCCCGGAAGGTACGGCGGGCGACGCAGCGGGGAGCGTCCACTCCCTCTCCAGTGCCCGGACCTGCTCGTGCGCGGCGGCGAGGGCCTGCCGGTTGGTCCACCACACCTGGTGCACCACCAGCAACAACACCACCACGCCCACCGTGACGATCAGTTCGGCGGCGCCCCACAGCACCCCGGCGAGACCGGCCCGGCGCCCCCGCCGGTCACCCCCCTGCACCACCACACGCATGTGATCCCGCACGGGCCGCACCTTAAGACCTCCCCCGTCAACAGACCAGCCGCAGTACGGTGTGAACCATGCGCCCTGACACGCCTGCCGAGCACATCGCCGAAGCCGAGCGCCTCATCCGCACGGCGACCCGTTACCCCGAGGACCAGGAGCCCTTGCTCCTCCAGGCCGCGGCCCACCTCGAACTGGGTGACGCCCGGGAACGCGCCAGCGCGCTGTACGACCAACTCCTCGCCGCCTCGCCCGCCGATCCGCACCTGATCAAGGCGCTCCAGGCGGCGAACCTGTGGGAGTACGGCCACGAGCCCGAGGCCCGCGCCCTCATCCAGGGCATCCGAGCGGCCGCGCCCGCGGACCCGGCGCCCTGGGAAGTCATCGCGGAAGCCCTCGAAGCACACGACGAGTTGACCGCTTCCGAGGAGTGCTTCACCCAGGCGGCCACCCTGCTCATCACGGAGGACACCCCGCTCACCCCGGCCACCACGGCCCTGCTGACCGGCCGGCACCGGGTGCGCCGCCTCCTCGGACTCCCCCACGACGACTGGGACATGGTCGCCGACACCCGCCACATCGGCCCGATCCCGCTGGACGAGCTCCACGACCCCAAGCGCATCTGGGCCCTCGGCTCCGACGACCCGGCCGAGCTCCGCGCCGAGATCGCCCGCCTGCGAGCCGAACTGGGCGACCGCCGCGCCGCCCTGTCCCGCCCCTTCCCGGTGGCCATCCTCCACTGGCCCGCCCGCGAACTGGCCGAACTCCTCACCTCTTACCCCACCCTGGCGGCGGAATACCCCTCGCACGCGGCACACCTCACGCACATCGAGGCGTCCCTGCGCGCCCTGGCGGCCTCGGGCACGACGAACCTCGGCATCGTGACGGCGAGCGTCCCGTCGTACGAGGCCTTCGCGGCATCCGAGAAGACCTCGCCGGCCTCCCCCTCGCTCCTCCCCGAATACGCAACGACCCTGGCAGCCCGCGGCAAGGCCACGTCCTGGCCCCCCACCCCCAACTCCCCCTGCTGGTGCACCTCGACGAAGCCCTACTCGGAGTGCCACGGCCAGGTCGCCGACTGATCGGTCACGCCGCCGGAAGCTCCAATTGCACATGGCCGCGGGCCAGGGCTGCGGGTGGGGTGGGGCGCGTCGTGGTGAGGGCGAGGAGGGTGCGGAGGGCTGCGATGACCTGGCCGGGGCTCTCGCGGATCATCGACGGGGTCGCGCTGACCACCAGGACGCCTTGGGACTCCAGGCGCAGGCGGCGCCGGAGGGTGGCGTGCCAGGCGTCGCGCGTGTAGTGGTACTCCGCCGAGTCGATCTCCAGGGCCACGCCCTCGTCCGGCCAGTACGCGTCCGGGCTGGCCAGGAAGCTGCCGTCCGGGGTGTAGAGGCGGGCGTTCCACAGCGGGGTCGGCAGGTCCGTCGCCGTGAGGGTGTCCCGGGCCAGGGCCTCGGCGATCGAGCGGACCCCGGCGACGAGCTCCGACGCGGCGGCACGGATCTCCGGGCGGGTGAGGAGCCGGGCCGCGCGGAGCTCGGCGTGCAGGTCCTGCGGGTGGCACCAGCCCGCCTGGACGACACGGGCCAGCGTCGAGCGGATCCGCACCGGATCCGCCGCTCGGGAGGCGAAGTCGGCCGCCGCGCGCACCGGGCGGGTGCTCGGGATACCGGAGACCGTCATGGTGCGCGGCCAGCGGGCGGTGGCCAGCGGGCGCACCTCCGGGGTGCCGGTGAGTCGACGCGGGGCGCGGACCAGGACGTCGGCGGGGGTGTGCGGGACGTCGCGGACGCCGAGGAGGGCCAGGGCGGCGCTGCCGGTGAGGACGGCGGTGTCGCCGGACAGCGGGTCCGCGGTGGGCTCGGCGGCGTACAGGACGGCGGCGAGGGCGCGTTGACGGTGGTCCGGGGGGCCGGTCTGCAGGAGGTAGACCCGGGGCAGTAAGCGTGGCCAGGGCCCGCCCGGGCGGGTGCGGGAGGTGATCGTGCCGTCCGGGATCCCGGACGCGGTGAGCTGGTGGCGGGTGGCGGGTGGCGGGTGGCGGGTGGCCAGGTTGAGTTGCCTGCGCAGCAGCGGCTTCGGTGTGATCATGCCGCGGGGCGCGATCGGCGGGAACTCCTAGCGGCCCGGGTGGTCCGGGGACAGGAAGACGATCACCCCCGTCTGCGTGCCGGGCAGGGAGGTGACCTCGTGCCAGCCCAAACGCCGGTACGTGGCCACCGTGTCGATGGCCAGCCGGGACGTCAGCAGCCAGGCCCGCCGGTCCGGGGCGTCGGCGGTGATCTCGGTGAGCAGGGCCCGGCCGGTGCCGTGGCCGCGCGCGTAAGGGCGCACGGCGAGTTCGTCTATCTCCAGCGCGCCGGTGAGGAGTTCCCGTACCCGCTGCGGGCCGAGCTGCGCCGAGACCTGGGCGTATCCGCGGTCCTTGGGGAAGGTGGCCGGGGTGAGCCAGGCGGTGGCGAAGCCGTCGATACCGGCCGCGGACTGGGCGAGAGCCGTACGGAAACCACGGCGTCGGCTGTCGGCCTGGAGGCGGACCGAGAATTGGCGAATGGTTTCTTCGTCCTCGTTCCACGGCGGGGCGGAGAAGACGTCGGCATAGGCGTCGACCAGTTCGTCCACGAGGTCGAGGACGGCCCGTCCGTAGCAGATCACAATGTCCGAACTCCTCTTTTTCCCGTTTGGGGTGGGAGAGTCAATTTATGCCGGTCCGGTTGCCGGGGCGCGTATCGCACGGATCCGGCGAGTGTGCGACAAATCCCCTCCCCGCCCTCCGTGTCGGGGGACGGCGGAGCGCGTTGAGCAGCCCGTGGACAGACTGCTTCGGGCCGCCGGCCGGTGCGTGCTCGCCTTCCTCCTCGTCCTGGGCGTGGTGGCACTGCTGCCGCGCGCCGTACAGGACGCCGTACCGGACGGTGTGATCGGCGGGGCCGTGTTCGTTCTCGGGGCGCTGGGTGCCCGCCGGGTGGCCAAGGGCCCGCGTTAGCCTCGTAGTAAGACAAGTGGTTCAGACGACTTCAGGAGTTGGGCATGGTGCGCGTACCGAGTTCCGCAGTGGCGGCCGCCGGACTGGTCGGCGGATACGCCGTCGCCCGGTGGACCAAGAAGCGCCCGCTGGGCGGTGTCGTGCTCGGCGCCGCCGGGCTGGCCGCCGGGCGGGAATGGCACCGCCGTGGCGGCGTCCCCGCGGCGGCCGGGCTCGGCGCGCTGTACCTCGCCGGCTTCGCGGGCTCGCATCCGCTGGCCAAGAAGGTCGGGGCCTGGCCGGCCGTCCTGGGAGCCGCCACCGTGGTGGCGGCCGCTTCCTGGGCCGTCGCCGACCGCGGCTGAGCCGGACCGCGGGCCGGGCCGGGCCGGAGTGCGGCCCGGCCCGCGAACCGGGCTGGGCTACGCGCCGAAGGCCTGGGACAGGGTGTAGATCAGCAGACCCGCCAGGGCGCCGACCACCGTGCCGTTGATGCGGATGAACTGGAGGTCCCGGCCGATGTGGGCCTCGATCTTCCGCGACGTGTGCTCCGCGTCCCACCCGGCCACCGTGTCCGTGATCAGCGAGATGACCTCGGCCCGGTAGGTGGTCACCACGTACACCACCGCGCCCTCCATCCAGCCCTCCACCTTGTCCTGGAGCCGGCCGTCCGTGGCCAGTCGCGCCCCCAGCGACAGCAGCGACGACCGGACCCGCAGCCGCAGCTCGCTCTGCTCGTCCTCCGCCGCCGAGATGATCATCGACCGGATCGCGGTCCACGCGGAGGCGATCACGTCCTGGACCTCCCCGCGCTGGATGATCTCCGACTTCAACCGCTCCACCCGTGCCCGGGTGTCCGTGTCCGACTGGAGGTCGGCCGCGAAGTCCGCCAGGAACCGGTCCACCGCCCCGCGCGCCGGGTGCTCCGGCATGTCCCGCATCTCCGTCAGGAAGCGGAGCAGTTCCTTGTAGACGCGCTCGCCGACCTTGCGGTCCACGAACCGCGGGGTCCAGCCGGGCGCGCCGCCCTGGACCGCTCCCATCACCGAGTCCCCGTGCGTCACCAGCCAGTCGTGGGCCTTGACGCAGACGAGGTCGACGACGCGGCGGTGCCCGCCGTCCGCGACGACCCGCTCCAGGGTCTTGCCGATCCCGGGCGCGATCTCGGCGGTCTCGGCCCGCCGGGTGATGACCTCCCCGACGACGGCCTGGACATCGGAGTCGCGCAGCACGGTCAGGGCTCCGCGCAGTGCGGTGGCCAACTCGGCCGTGACGCGGTCGGCGTGCGCGGGCTCGGCCAGCCAGGCGCCGAGGCGGGCGCCGATGCCGAGGGCGTGGAGGCGGGCACGGACCACGTCCGGGGAGAGGAAGTTCTCCCCGACGAACTCCCCGAGGGAGACGCCTAGCTGGTCCTTCTTGGTCGGGATGATCGCGGTGTGCGGGATGGGCAGGCCGAGGGGCCGCCGGAACAGTGCGGTCACGGCGAACCAGTCCGCGAGCGCGCCGACCATGCCGGCCTCGGCGGCGGCCCGGACGTAGCCGGCCCAGGCGCCGGCCCCGGTGTGCTCCGCCCAGGTGGTCAGTACGTAGACCAGCGCGACCAGGGCCAGCAGGCCGGTGGCGGTCGTCTTCATGCGGCGGACGCCGCGGCGGCGCTCCTCGTCGGCCTCGCTGAACACGAAGCCGCCAGGACTGGTCCCCGTGATGCGGTTGTCCACGTGCTCCTCCCTTCCCCCGAGCGCCGGGTTTGTCTGCATAGCATCCGACTCCCCGGAGCCCCGAGGAGTTCCCGGCGCGCCGATTTCCTCCCGCGCCCAGCGGCTGCGCCGCCCGTACCGCACCGACCGGGGCGCGGGAGGCCACCCACTCCACCCAGGCCCGTCGAGCCAGCGCAAGGCCCCGGCACGCCCCTGCGACGAGCCCATGCGGCACGCCCGGGCGGCGGGCCTGGACAGCGGGCCCGAGCGGCGGGCCCGAGCGACACCGCCAGGCGACACCGCCAGGCGACAGGCCCATACGGCACGCCCAGGCAGCCGGTCCGGGCGGCAGGCCCATGCGACCCCGGCAGAGGCCCGGGCAGCCGACCCAGGCAGAGGCCGGGCAGCGGGCTCCGGCGGAGCTCCGACCCATCCCCGACCGCGGTTCCAGCACGGCTCAAGCGCCGGCTCCGGCCCGGCTCCCGGCTCCTACAGCTCCTTGCGGAGGTTGGGGCGGGTGCCCTTGACGGGTTTGGGGGTCTTGGGCGGCTTCACCTTGACCTCCACGCCGCCCCAGAAGGCCAGGCCCGTCACGACCACCCTCGGCGCGCCCGGGGCGGGCGGGCCCGGAGTGGCGCGTTGGTCGAAGGCGCCCATGAAGCCGAAGCCCCGGACGTCCACATCCACGCCCGGCGGGATGGTGATCTCGATGCCGCCCATGATCGCGACGCAGTTGATGACCACCTCCCGCTCCGCGAAGTTCGCCTCGCGCAGGTCGAGCTCGCCGCTGCCCCAGAACGCCACCGCGTCGAGGCGGGCGGGCACCGTCCAGTTGCCCTTGCGCTGGAAGGAAGACATCACCGCCACCGCCGCCGAAGAGGACGCCGGCACCCCCGCGCCGCCGATCCGCGACGGCCACGAGCCGTCCGCAGGCACCGGGGCGGCCGCCCCGACCGGCATCGGCGCCCCGCCGGGCGCCGGCAGGTCCAGGGTCAGTGGCTCCAGTTCCGCGTACGTCTTCGACGTGTACGCGACCTCCAGCCGCTCCTCGAACTCCTCCATGTCGATCCGGCCCTCGGCGACGGCGTCCCGCAGACGCTCCACCACCCGTTCGCGGTCGGCGTCCGACGCCCTCAACTCCGGCAACGGCTTCTCCGGCCGCTCGTCAGTCATGGGGAACAGCCTATGCAGCCACGCAAGGGAGTTGTATGGCCCAACCCCTGCCCGGACCCCCGCTCGCCCCTGATTTATCCCTGGTCCCCGACCCTGGTCCCCGACCCTGGTCCCCGACCCTGGTCCCCGACCCTGGTCCCCGGCCTCGGCCGCACATCCGGCCGCACATCCGGCCGCGGACCCGGCCGCGGACCCGGGCCCCGGTCCGAAGTCCGGCGTCGTTCAATCGCGTCCCGCGTACATCCGCGCGATCACGTCCTCGATGTCCGGCTCCCGCACCGACAGGTCCAGCAGCGGATAGCGCGCCGCCACCTCCGCCACCAGCGGCGCCGCCGAGGTTCCCGCCGGGAACGCCAGCCACTGCCGCGGGCCGTCCACCTTCACCACCCGCGCCCCCGCCACGCTGATTTCCGGAAACTCCCGCTCCAGGTCCACCACCAGCGTCCGCTCGCTCTCCCCCATCGAGTGCAGCCCGGTCAGCGGCCCGTCGTACATCAACCGCCCGTGGTCGATCACCATCACCCGCTCGCACAACTGCTCGATGTCTTGCAGGTCGTGGGTCGTCAGGAGCACCGTCGTACCGAGTTCCTCGTTCAACTGCCGCAGGAAGCCCCGCACCTTGGTCTTGCTCACCAGATCGAGCCCGATCGTCGGCTCGTCCAGGTACAGCACGTCCGGATCGTGCAGCAGTGCCGCCGCGATGTCCCCGCGCATCCGCTGGCCCAGCGACAGCTGCCGCACCGGTACGTCCAGCAACTCGGCCAGGTCCAGGCGGTCCACGCAGCGCTCCAGGTTCTCCTTGAACCTGGCCTCGGGGATCCGGTACATCCGCCGCATCAGCCCGTACGAGTCCTTCAGCGGCAGGTCCCACCACAGCGTCGTCCGCTGCCCGAACACCACCCCGATCCGGTGCGCGAGCCGCATCCGCTCCCGGGCCGGGTCGATGCCCGCGACGCGCAGCCGGCCGCCGCTGGGGGTGAGGATGCCGGTCAGCATCTTGATCGTGGTCGACTTCCCGGCGCCGTTGGGCCCGATGTAGCCGACCACCTCCCCCCGCGCCACCTCGAAGCTGATTCCGTCCACAGCCCTGACCTGCCGTTTCTCCCGGCGCATCAGACTCACCCTGCGGCGTACGTCGAAGACCTTCTCGACCCCGTCCAACGCGATCAGCACATCCGTGCTCGTGCTCGTGCCCGCCACTCTCAGCTCAGCTCCCCGTACTCCGGTACGAACGAAGACCCGCGCGCCACGCCAGCGACGCGGGTACGAACACCACCACCGCCACCAGCGGGCTCAGGAACGCCACCCACCCCGGCAGCTCCAGCGGGTACGGCCGCCCCAGCACGTACAGGGCGGGCAGCCAGTTCACGAAGGCCAGCGGCACGATGAAGGTGACCCCGCGCAGCAGGTCCGCCGCGAACACCGTCGGCGGGTACTGGAGCATCGTGTTCCCGCCGTACGTGAAGGAGTTCTGCACTTCCGCCGCGTCCCCGGCGACGAACTGGAACGCCGCCCCGGCCACCAGCACCGCCCCGAAGATCGCCGCCCCGGCCACGATCATCACGGGCATCAGCAGCACCTTCGCGGCCGTCCAGTCCACGTCCAGGGCCACGACCGCCCAGACCAGCACCGCCAGCCCCTGCCCGGTCCGCCCGACCCTGCGCAGCGCGAAGCGGTCCGCGGCGACCTGTGCGAGCACCGGGACCGGGCGCACCAGCATGGTGTCGAGCGAGCCGTCGCGGATGCGGGCTCCGACCCGGTGCGTATTGCCGAGGACCAGGTCCGCGATCCCCAGGGAGATCGAGGAGGACCCGTACAGCAAGGCGATCTCGGGCAGCGTGAAGCCGCCGAGCGCGTGCACGTGCGAGAACATGATCCAGATCGCGACGAAGTCGAGGAGCTGGATCGCCGCGTTCCCGAAGGCGGACAGGAAGAACGACGTGCGGTACGTCATCGTCGACCGGACCCACATCGCCACGATCAGCCCGTAGCCGCGCAGCCCTTCCACGGCCCGGTTCCGCTTCGGCACGTCGATCGGTACGCCGATCGGTACGCCGATCGGTACGCCGATCGCCCCGTCGAACGGCAGGCCACCCCCTCGCCGCGCGCCCGCCACCGCGCCCGGCGCTGCGCCCGCCACCTCCGCCACCTCCGCCGCACCCGACGCCCCCAGCGCATCAGCCACCTTGGACCACCACCTTCCGCGTAGCCGCCGACTGCAACAGCCGTCCCGCGCCCAGCAGTACGAGCACCCACCCCGCCTGGAAGCCCAACGCCCCCACCGCGCCCCCCGCACCGGCGTGCTCGCCCATCAGCACGTCCAGCGGCACCTGGATCATCGCGGACCACGGGAGGAGGCGGACGAACTCGCCGAATCCGCCCGGGAACACCGTCAACGGCAGCAGCATCCCCGAGAAGAAGATCGTGACGACGACGGCCATCAGGTTGATCCCCGTCCCGTCCATCAGCCAGAACGCGGCCAGCCCCAGCAGGTACCGCACCGCGAAGCTGACGAGCAGCCCGAGCAGTACGGACACCAGGAACAGCAGCCAGCGCAGCGCATCGGCAGGCAGCGCCAGTTGGAACGCCAGCGCCCCCGCGAGCAGCGGCACCACCCCGCGCCCGAGCAACTGGAAGCCCGCCCGCCCCAGATCGGCCGCCAGCCACCACATCTGCAGGTCGGCCGGCCGGTACAGGTCGACGGCGATGTCACCCGTACGAATGCGTTCCTGCATCTCCTCCTGGAAGCCGCCGCCGATGAGCGCGCCCGCGGCGAGCAGCGACTGGCTCACCCAGACGAAGGTCAGGGCCTGCGCCTGGTCGTAGCCGCCCAGCCCGGGTCGTTCGTCCCACAACGCGACGTACGTGTAGGCGAGGATGAAGCCGAAGACGGTGTTGGTGAACACCCCTGCCGCCGTCGCCGTCCCGTAGGTGGCGTACCGCCGGAACCCGCCGGCCGCGACGGCCGGATAGAGCCATGCCCTGCGAGCCGTTCCCTGGCGCACCGTATCCCTCCGTTTTCCCGGTCGTTCCTACGTCGGCCAAAGCGCGCGAGCTTAGTGCGGAGGGGCGATCCACGCGACCGATTTACGCCCGTCCGACGCGGAATGAGTGGCCATCGGGTAGACAGCATGAGGTACAGACGTGGATATTTCGTACGGCAGTGTCGAGGAGTCCTGGCGATGAGCGACCAGTCACCACCACCGGGCTGGACGCCTCGTGACCCGGACGCGCCGGCCGGCCCCGCAGGACCTCCCGCGCGGCCGCAGCCGCGGCCGTCGAGCGCGTCCCGGAGCCCCGAGGGCTCCCGGAGCGGCAGGCGGGCCCGCAAGGACGCCAAGAGGGCGGAGCGGAGACGGAAGCGGACCGGCTGGCGCCGCCTGATTCCCACCTGGCGCATGGTCCTCGGCGCCGTCCTGCTGCTCGCCCTGCTGGTCGTCGGCGCCCTGGTGGCCGGCTACCTGCTGGTCCACATCCCGCCCGCCAACGCCGCCGCGACCGCACAGTCCAACCTCTACCTCTACGCCGACGGATCCCAGCTCGCGCGCGACGGCGAGGTCAACCGCGTCAACGTCCCGCTGTCGCAGATTCCCCGCACGGTGCAGGAAGCCGTACTGGCCGCCGAGGACCGGGACTTCTACTCCGAACGGGCGGTGGACCCGAAGGCGATGCTCCGCGCCGCCTGGAACACGGCGACCGGCAAGGGCACCCAGTCCGGCTCGACCATCACCCAGCAGTACGTCAAGAACTACTACCTGGGCCAGGAACAGACGATCAAGCGGAAGGTCAAGGAGTTCTTCATCGCGATCAAGCTCGGTCGCGAGAAGTCGAAGGACTACATCCTTGAGGGCTACCTGAACACCAGCTACTTCGGCCGCAACGCGTACGGCATCCAGGCCGCCGCCCAGGCGTACTACGGCAAGGACGTCGGCAAACTCACCACCGCCGAGGGCGCGTACCTCGCCACCCTCCTCAACTCCCCCAGCGCCTTCGACGTCGTGTCCCACCCGCAGAGCCGCGACCGCGCGCTCGCCCGCTGGAACTACGTGCTCGACGGCATGGTCAAGAAGCAGTGGCTGCCGGCGACCGAGCGGGCCGCGACCCGGTTCCCCGAACCCGGCAAGGTCCGCCCGGCCGCCGGACTCTCCGGCCAGCGCGGCTACCTCGTCGAGGCCGTCAAGGACTACGTCGTCGAACACAAGATCCTCGACGAGAAGACCCTCGCCGAGGGCGGCTACCGCATCACCACGACCATCGACAGGCGCCGCCAGAACGCCTTCGTCGACGCGGTCGAGGAGAAGATGGCCGACGAGCTCGACCCGGAGGCGCGCAAGGCCGACCGCGTCGTCCGGGCGGGCGGGGTCTCCATCGACCCGGCCACGGGCAAGGTCGTCGCCATGTACGGGGGCGTCGACTACACGAAGCAGTACGTCAACAACGCGACCCGGCACGACTACCAGGTGGCCTCCACCTTCAAGCCGTTCGTGTTCGCCGCCGCCGTCGAGAACGACTCCCGCACCCAGGACGGTCGGCTGATCACCCCCAACACCGTCTACAACGGCGACAACAAGCGCCGCGTCGTCGGCACCCGCACCCCCTACGCCCCCGAGAACGAGGGCCAGATCTCCTACGGGAACATCCCCGTCAGCACCGCCACCGACCTCTCCGTCAACGCCGTGTTCGCGCAGATGGTCGTCGACGTCGGCACCGCCAAGGTCAAGCGGACCGCCATCGACCTCGGCGTCCCCGAGGACACCCCGAACTTCGTCGCGAGCCCCGCGATGGCGCTCGGCACCATGCAGGCCAGCGTCCTGGACATGACCCAGGCCTACGCGACCCTCGCCGACCACGGCCGCCGCACCCCGTACACCCTCGTCGAGAAGATCACCAAGGGCGGCGCCGACGTCCCCCTGCCCGACCGCACCCCGAAGCAGGTCATCAGCCGCGAAGCCGCCGACACCACCACGTCCATGCTGGTCTCCGTCGTCGACAACGGCACCGGTACGGCCGCCCTCGCCGCCGGACACCCGGCCGCCGGCAAGACCGGCACCGGCGAACTGGACCGCTCCGCCTGGTTCGCGGCCTACACCCCGGACCTGGTCACGGTCGTCTCGATGATGGGCCAGGACCCCGACACGGGAGCCCTGGAATCCCTGTACGGGGCGCTCGGCGAGGCCCGGATCGGGGGCGGCGGCTACCCGGCCCGGATCTGGGCGCAGTACACGAAGACGGCCCTGGAGGGCAGCGACCCCCTGGACTTCGACCTCGAACTCCAGCCGGGCGCGGCCCCGTCGCCGCCGCCGTTCGTCCCGAGCAACCCGGAGCCGACGCCGGACGAGGAGAGCACCTCGCAACCCCCGGCACCGCCGAGCCGACCGAACCGACCGAACCGGCCGACGCCGCCCACCGCCGGCCAGGACCAGGGCGGCCAGGACCAGGGCCAGGAGCAGGGCCAGGACCAGGGGCAGAACACCGACGGCCAGAGCACGGAGGGCGACACCACCGGGGGCCGGACCGACACGGGCACCTCCACCGGAACGACCACGGGGACGACGGGCGGTACCACGACGGGCACCACGGCCGGCGTCCTGGGCGGCGTCACGGGCGGCCGGCGCGGCCGTCCGCCGTCGGAGTACCTGGAATAGGCGCCGGAAGGCCGGTGGTCATCGGCCCGTGGCCGGTGGCCCGTGGTCAGTGCCCGGAGGTCGCCTTCAGCCCCACCACGGCCACCAGCAACAGACAGATGAAGAAGATCCGGGCGGCGGTGACGGGCTCACCCAGCACCGCCATGCCGAGCACCGCCGCCCCGGCCGCACCGATGCCCACCCACACGCCGTACGCGGTACCGATGGGCAGGGTCTTGGCCGCGTACGAGAGCAGCACCATGCTGGCGACGATCCCGGCACCGGTGAACACGCTGGGCCACAAACGGGTGAAGCCCTCGGTGAACTTCATACCGATCGACCAGCCGACCTCAAGCAGACCGGCGACGAGAAGCAGGACCCAGGCCATGACGGCACCTCCGGAACGAGAGCGAACGGGGTGCGTCGTCTTGTCTTGCAGCCACGGCCACCCGGTACGGCGCGTCTCGTCGGGGTTCCCCACCACCGTAGCAAAACCCGTGCAAAAGGGCCGGTGACACCGGTCACCGGCCCTTTTGCACGGGAAACGATCTAGAGGTACAGCCCGGTGGAGTCCTTGGACCCTTCCAGCCGCTCCGCGGCCACGGCGTGCAGGTCCCGCTCGCGCATCAGCACGTACGTCGCACCCCGCACCTCGACCTCGGCCCGGTCCTCGGGGTCGTACAGCACCCGGTCGCCCGGCTCCACACTGCGTACGTTCTGCCCGACCGCGACCACCTCGGCCCAGGCCAGCCGCTTGCCGACGGCAGCGGTCGCCGGGATCAGGATGCCGCCGCCCGAGCGCCGCTCGCCCTCGGGCGAGTCGGACTTCACGAGCACACGGTCGTGCAGCATGCGGATCGGCAGCTTGTCGTGGGTGGTGTTGGTGTCGTCGCTCACGCCACGAACCTACCCGTCCGCGCCCCGCCCGTGCGCCGCAGGGTCATCAGCGCTTGCGCCGCGCCGAGGTCACGAGCACGCCGATCACACCCGCGGCGAGCAGCGCGACGGGCACGATCCGCTCGAAGCGCGGGGTGCCGTCGTCGTTCCGCAGACCGTCCCGCACGTCCGTCAGGAGACGGTTCACGGCGACGACGGCACGCCCGGCGGTGTGGTCGACGGTCGAGGCGACCCTGGCCTTCGCATCCCCCATGATCGTCTTCGGGTGCACGCGCACGCCGATCTCGTCGAGCGTCTCGGCGAGCTGCTCGCGGCGGCGGACGATGTCCGCCTCGATCTGTGCGGGGGTCCTGGCTTCCGGCACCGCGCTGCCTCCGTCGTCGTCGTGGTCGGTCGTGCTCGGTCGTGCTCGGTCGTGATCGTCGTGGGGGGCGTAGCCCACCATGGACAGTCTGTCAGCTTAGTCTCGGACCGTACCGATCCCCTCCCGAGGAGACTGTTGACATGAGCGAGCGACTCCAGCCGGGCGACACCGCCCCCGCCTTCACCCTGCCCGATGCGGACGGCAACGAGGTCTCGCTCGCCGACCACGCGGGCCGCAAGGTGATCGTGTACTTCTACCCCGCGGCGCTGACGCCGGGCTGCACGAAGCAGGCCTGCGACTTCACGGACAACCTGGCCGTGCTCGCCGAGGCCGGGTACGACGTGATCGGCGTGTCCCCGGACAAGCCGGAGAAGCTGGCGAAGTTCCGCGAGCAGGAGCACCTGAAGGTCACCCTGGTCGGCGACCCGGAGAAGAAGGTCCTGGAGGCTTACGGGGCGTACGGCGAGAAGAAGCTGTACGGCAAGACGGTGACCGGGGTCATCCGCTCGACGGTGATCGTGGACGAGGAGGGCAAGGTCGAACGCGCCCTCTACAACGTCAAGGCGACGGGCCACGTAGCCAAGATCATCAAGGACCTGGGCATCTGACGTCGCCGCACGCCCCCCTGCACGGCCCGCACCACCCGGTGCGGGCCGCTCCGTTCATCGGAGGGGCAACGATGGCGGTGAGCCCGTACACGCGGGAGCGCGACTGGGGTGACGACCGTCGCGAGAACCTGCGACTGCTGTGCCCCAACTGCCACGCCGTCACCAGCACCCGGTGCCGGGGAGGGCGCCACCGCCGATAGGGGCACAACTGGGAACACAAAGCGCCGCCCTCCGGCTAGGATTGCGGCGCGAGCGGTCGTTGCTGAATGGTATAAGCGGAGGTTTTAGGTGCCTCTGGGCGAAAGCCCATGTGGGTTCGAATCCCATCGGCCGCACAAACCTTGGAACGAAGGCCCCGGTTCACGCAAGTGAGACGGGGCCTTCGGCGTGTGCGTGTGCGTGTGTGTGGGGAGGTCAGCCCACCAGGGCGCGGATGAACGGGACCAGGGCGCGGAAGGCCTGGCCCCGGTGGGAGATGGCGTTCTTTTCCGCCGGGGTGAGTTCCGCGCAGGTGCGGGTGTCGCCCTGCGGCTGGAGGATCGGGTCGTAGCCGAAGCCGCCCGTGCCCGCCGGGGTGTGGCGCAGGGTGCCGAGGAGGCGGCCCTCCACGACGCGTTCGGTGCCGTCGGGGAGCGCCAGGGCCGCCGCGCACGCGAAGTGGGCCCCGCGGTGTTCGTCGGCGATGTCCCCGAGCTGGGCCAGCAGCAGGTCCAGGTTCGCCTTGTCGTCGCCGTGCGTGCCCGCCCACCGCGCCGAGAAGATGCCGGGGGCGCCGTTCAGGACGTCCACGCACAGACCCGAGTCGTCGGCGATCGCCGGCAGGCCCGTGGCCCGGGCCAGGGCGTGGGCCTTGAGGAGGGCGTTCTCGGCGAAGCTGACGCCGGTTTCCTTGACGTCCGGGATCTCGGGGTACGCGTCCGCGCCGACCAGCTCGTACGGCAGGCCGGCGTCGGACAGGATGGCGTGGAGCTCGGCGACTTTGCCCGCGTTGCGGGTGGCGAGGATCAGGCGGCTGGTCATGGCGCCCATTATTCCGGCCGGCTGCGAGCGGGCGCGGGTCAGCCCGGGGTGCACACCTTCGACAGTTCCTTCGCCGCGTCGGCGACCGGCTGGACGTCCGGGTTGGGGTTGCCGTTCTCGATGGCGGTGCGGACGTTCTTGACCGCGGTGGTCATGGAAGCGACGGCCTTGCTCAGGTCGGCGTTGTCCGTCTGGTCGCCGACCTTCTTGAGGTTCGTCTCGATCTGGTTCAACGCGTTCTGGGCGTCCTGGGGGCTGTTGCCGGCCTGGGAGACCGCCTGCTGGAGGTCGCCCGCGCCGTCGGTGATGGCCACGGCCGTGTTCGCGCAGTCCATCGCCGTCGAGATCGCGTCACAGGACGTCAGCGCCGGGACGGCGAGGGCCGCTGCGAGGACGACCGCCGCTATGCGGTGCTTCGGGTTCATGGTTCGGGTCTCCAAGGGGCCGGGAAGAACGTGGGTGCGAGGACGGGCGCACGGCTTTGACACCGTGCGCCCGTGTAGAGGAGGACGCCCGAGCGCCCTCTGCGGTTCTGGCTGGCGCCCGCCGCGAGCCGGCTAGAGCTGGAGCGCGCCCAGCTGGATGGCTTCGAGGTCGGCGCAGCCGCCGGCGGCCAGGTCCAGGAGGGCGTTGAGCTCCTTGCGGTCGAAGGGCTCGCCTTCGGCGGTGCCCTGGACCTCGACGAAGCGGCCGTCGCCGGTGCAGACCACGTTCATGTCGGTCTCGGCCCGCACGTCTTCCTCGTAGCAGAGGTCGAGCAGCGGGACGCCGTCCACGATGCCGACGCTGACGGCGGCGACGGTGCCGGTGAGGGGCTTGCGGCCGGCCTTGATCAGCTTCTTTTGCTGGCCCCAGGCGACGGCGTCGGCGAGGGCGACGTAGGCACCGGTGATGGCGGCGGTGCGGGTGCCGCCGTCGGCCTGGAGGACGTCGCAGTCCAGGACGATCGTGTTCTCGCCGAGGGCCTTGTAGTCGATGACGGCGCGCAGGGAGCGGCCGATGAGGCGGGAGATCTCGTGGGTGCGGCCGCCGATCTTGCCGCGTACGGATTCGCGGTCGCCGCGGGTGTTGGTGGAGCGGGGCAGCATCGAGTACTCGGAGGTGACCCAGCCTTCGCCGCTGCCCTTGCGCCAGCGCGGGACGCCTTCGGTGAAGGAGGCGGTGCAGAAGACCTTGGTGTCGCCGAAGGAGATGAGGACGGAGCCCTCGGCGTGCTTGCTCCATCCGCGTTCGATGGTGACCGGGCGGAGCTGTTCGGGCGTGCGGCCGTCGATGCGAGACATGGGTCCGAGCCTAGTCGGTGCCGGCCCGGGCCCGTGTCCGTGGGCGAAGTCCCCGGCTTCCACGCGAAGACCCCGTCCGGGTGCGTGCGGGACGGGGTCTCGTGGGGTGTGCCGGCGGGTGTGCGGCCACCGTGCCGGCGGTGTTGCGAGCGGGTGTTCAGCTCACATCATGTCTTCGATGTCGGCGGCGATGGGGTCGGCGTCGGTGCCGATGACGACCTGGATCGCCGTGCCCATCTTGACGACGCCGTGGGCGCCGGCGGCCTTCAGGGCGGCCTCGTCGACGAGCTCGGGGTCGACGACCTCGGTGCGCAGGCGGGTGATGCAGCCCTCGATCTCTTCGATGTTTTCGATGCCGCCGAGCCCGGCGACGATCTTCTCAGCCTTGGTGGCCATGCGTTTCTCCCTGAGTTCTACGAAGAACGAGTCTCGGCGGTCCAGGTCCAGCCAGCGCGGCCCGCTTTGTCACGGTAGCCCACTGTTGGCCCAGCTACGCGAGCGCGGGTCCAGCTTCTGCCGAATGATGACGATCAGCAGCAACCTGCCCTCCGGGCGGGTGGATGCGACCGCATCATAAGTGGTCTACACCAGTGTGCCGCACGGGACGCACCTGCCCAAACGGGCCCGCCAGGGAGGACGCCGATGAGCGCGAGCAGCGCCGCAGAAGCACCACGGCCGAAGTGGTGGAGCGGCTTGTACCCGGGGCTGCAGAAGATGGGGCGGAGCCTGCAGTTGCCGATCGCGGTGCTGCCCGCGGCCGGACTCCTCAACGGACTCGGGCAGCCCGGCGTCTTCGGCGCGGACGGCCTGAAGTGGACGATCGTGTCCAAGGTGATGGTGGCCGCGGGCGGCGCCCTGCTGAACGCGGACCTCGGCCTGCCGCTGCTCTTCTGCATCGGCGTCGCGATCGGCATGGCCAAGAAGGCTGACGGTTCGACCGCGCTCGCGGCGGTGGCGGGCTTCCTCGTCTACCGGGGCGTTCTGCACGCCTTCCCCAACATCTGCCCGGTCGGCACCGCGAACATCGGCGGCGGCTGCCTGGGGCCGAACAACACCTTCGTGGAGTTCACTTACCAGAACCCGGGAGTGTTCGGCGGCATCATCATGGGCCTGCTCGCAGCCTGGTTCTGGCAGCGCTTCCACCGGGTCAGGCTGGTGGACTGGCTGGGCTTCTTCAACGGCCGCCGACTGGTCCCGATCATCATGGCGTTCGTGGCGATCGGGTTCGCAGCGCTCTGCCTGTGGATCTGGCCGCCGGTCGGCGACGCGCTGGAGAGCTTCTCCGACTGGCTGGTGGGGCTCGGCTCCTGGGGCGCCGGCATCTTCGGCGTCGCCAACCGCGCGCTGCTGGTGATCGGCCTGCACCAGTTCCTGAACGTGCCGGTGTGGTTCCAGTTCGGCAGCTACACCAAGCCGGACGGGCAGACGGTGCACGGCGACATCAACATGTTCCTGGCGGGCGACCCGAACGCGGGGCAGTTCCTGAGCGGCTTCTTCCCGATCATGATGTTCGCGCTCCCGGCGGCGGCACTGGCGATCACGCACTGCGCGAAGCCGGCACGGCGCAAGGAGGTCGGCGGCCTGATGCTGTCGGTGGCCCTGACGTCCTTCGTCACCGGCATCACCGAGCCCCTGGAGTACTCGTTCCTGTTCGTGGCACCGGTGTTGTACGCGATCCACGCGGTGCTGACGGGCGTGTCGATGGCAGTGACGTGGGCACTGGGCGTCCATGACGGCTTCAGCTTCTCGGCGGGGCTGATCGACTACGTCATCAACTTCGGCCTGGCGACGAAGCCGCTGCTGATCGTTCCGATCGGCCTGGGCTTCGCCGTCGTCTACTACGCCGTATTCCGTTTCGCGATCACGAAGTTCGACATCCCGACCCCGGGACGGGAGTCGGACGAGGAGATCGCGGCGATGCAGGCGGAGAACACGAAGGCATAACGGTCACCGCGCCGCGCGAGGCCCTCGGATCCCACGGATCCGGGGGCCTTCCGCTTGTCCCGGACCGCGAGTCGCCGCCACGGGCGGAATGTGGCGTAGACCACAGGAAATCGAAGGTTCCTTATCTATCCCCGACCATGCTACAACTGGTCTACACCAGCAATTGGTGTAGACCACGCGCCCTCATCGGGAACCGCGTACCCCCAACGAAGACGTCGCCGTCCCATGTCCTCCGGCGGCGCCTTGCCCTCTGGAGGAAGTTGTGACCACGGCTGCCGCCGCCCCCGCGGCCCAGAAGAAGAAGGGCTCCGGCGCGATGGCTGTCATGCAGCGCATCGGCCGCAGCCTCATGCTCCCCGTCGCGGTGATGCCCGCCGCCGCGCTCCTGGTCCGCTTCGGCCAGGACGACATGCTGGCCCGCGCGTCCTTCCCGGACTTCGTCCAGAAGCTGGCGGGCTACATGGCTGCGGGTGGCGACGCCATCCTCGGCAACATGGCGCTGCTTTTCTGCGTCGGTATCGCCATCGGCTTCGCGAAGAAGTCGGACGGCTCCACCGCGCTGGCCGCGGTCGCCGGTTACCTCGTCTTCCAGAAGGTGCTCGCCACATTCACCGACTCGCACCTGCCGAAGGTGGCCAAGGTCCTCGACGGCAAGATCGTGAACGTCGAGGCCCCGGTCAACGCCGGTGTCCTCGGCGGCGTCGTCATGGGCATCGTCGTCGCGCTGCTCTACCAGAAGTTCTACCGGACCAAGCTGCCGGACTGGGCGGGCTTCTTCGGCGGGCGCCGTCTCGTCCCGATCCTCTCCTCCTTCGCCGGTCTGGTCATCGGCATCGTCTTCGGTCTCATCTGGCCGGTGCTCGGTGCGGGACTGCACAGCTTCAGTGAGTGGCTGGTCGGTTCCGGTGCCGTCGGGGCGGGCATCTTCGGTGTCGCCAACCGTGCGCTGATCCCGATCGGCATGCACCACCTGCTGAACTCGTTCCCCTGGTTCCAGGCCGGTTCCTACACCGACGGCGGCACCGACTACCACGGCGACATCGCCCGCTTCCTGCACGGCGACCCGACGGCCGGCCAGTTCATGACGGGCTTCTTCCCGATCATGATGTTCGCCCTCCCGGCGGCCTGCCTGGCGATCACCCACGCGGCCCGCCCCGAGCGCCGCAAGGTCGTCGGCGGCATGATGTTCTCGCTCGCGCTCACCGCCTTCGTCACCGGCGTGACCGAGCCGATCGAGTTCACCTTCATGTTCATAGCCCCGGTGCTGTACGCGATCCACGCGGTCCTGACCGGTGTCTCCATGGCGCTGACCTGGGCGCTCGGCATGAAGGACGGATTCGGGTTCTCCGCCGGCGCGGTCGACTACCTGCTCAACCTGGGCAAGGCGACCAACCCGCTGGGCCTGGCGGTCGTCGGCCTGTGCTTCGCGGCCCTCTACTACGTGATCTTCCGCGTCGCGATCAGCAAGTTCAACATCCCGACGCCGGGCCGCGAGTCCGACGAGGAACTCGCCGAGCTGCTCAAGGCCGAGGCCAAGTAGGCATCGCGCACACGCGAGCCCCCGCTCTCCCTTCTCGGGAGGGCGGGGGCTTCGTCGTACGCGGCGCGCGCGCCTTACGCGCCTTACCTGTTGTACGGGTCGTGCGTCAGATCTCGTAGACGGCGCCGGCGTACGCCAGGTCGATCGGGCCGTCGTAGACCTCGCGGGCGTCGGCGAGGTTCTGGTCGGCGTCGGTCCACGGCGGGATGTGCGTAAGGACCAGCCGGCCGACCCGGCCGCCGTGCGCGAACTCCCCGGCCTCGCGGCCGTTGAGGTGGAGGTCCGGGATGTCCTCCTTGCCGTGCGTGAAGGACGCCTCGCACAGGAACAGGTCCGCGCCTTCGGCCAGCATCCCCAGCTCGGGACAGGCGCCGGTGTCGCCGGAGTAAGTGAGGGAGCGGCCGCCGTGCTCGACGCGGATGCCGTAGGCCTCGACGGGGTGGCTGACCCGCTCGGTGCGGACGGTGAACGGGCCGATCTGGAAGCTGCCGGACTTCAGGGTCCGGAAGTCGAAGACCTCGCTCATCGAGCGCTCGTCGGGGACGTCCTCGTACGCGGTCGTCAGGCGCTTCTCGGTGCCCTCGGGGCCGTAGACGGGGATCGCGGAGCAGCGGCCGCCCTCGTGCCGGTAGAAACGGGCGACGAAGTAGGCGCACATGTCGATGCAGTGGTCGGCGTGCAGATGGCTCAGGAAGATTGCGTCGAGGTCGTAGAGACCGATGTGGCGCTGCAGCTCGCCGAGGGCGCCGTTGCCCATGTCGAGGAGCAGCCGGAAGCCGTCGGCCTCGACGAGGTAGCTCGAACAGGCCGATTCCGCGGACGGGAACGACCCCGAGCAGCCGACGACGGTGAGCTTCATGGAGCGTAAACCTCCGGGGACGGTCCGTGGACGGAATGCGGGCCGTGCGTGGGTCGAGCGTAAGGCGCGAAACGTCAGGTCGCTCCTCCGCGGCAGGCCGTTGTGGGGGGAATCACCTGTCCTGTCACCCGGGGGAGCGACGGTGGGCACGGGCGTGCCGGTGCACTGCCGTGCCGGGGGGTCCGGGCGCGGCTACCTTCGGAATATGGACACGTCCTGGTGGCCCGCGGCGGCCGCGGTGGTGGCCGTGGTGCTGGTGGTGCTGGTCGTGGGGCGGCGGCCGGCGATCGGCCGGCGGGCCCCGCCGCCGCACGGACCGGGCGCGGCTCCGCAGCCGCGGGCCGGTGAGCTGTGGTCCCTCGCCGACGGGCGGCTGTGCCTGGTGCTGGCGGTGGCGTCCGTACGGGCCCACCGGGCGCGGGTCGCGTGGATCACCGCGAAGTACGACGACCGGCGGGCCGGGGTGATCCCGCTGCCGCCGGGGACGGTCGGGGCGCAGGGCCGGGCGAGCTTCCTGGAGGCTGACCGGCCGGCCGACGTGTCGGTGTGGGAGTTCGGGAGCCGGCTGGGTGTGCTGGATCCCGCGGTGTGGGACGAGGTCAAGGGACTCGGAGGTGGCGGCTGATGGGGGTGCGGCGGGCACGGGTGCGGGTGCGGCGGGTGTACGACCCGCCGGAGCCGGGGGCTGACGGCGTACGGGTCCTCGTGGACCGGCTGTGGCCGCGGGGCCTGGCGAAGGCGGTGGCGGCGGTGGACGAGTGGCCGAAGGCGGTGACCCCGTCCGGGGAGCTGCGGAAGTGGTTCCACGGGGGCGGGGGCTCGGCGGAGGAGTTCCGGTCGCGGTACGAGGCGGAGCTGGCGGAGCCGGGGGCGGTTCAGGAGCTGGAGCGGCTGCGCGCCTTGGCCGGGGCGGGCCCGGTCACCCTCTTGACCGCGGTCAAGGACCCCGCCACGAGCCACGCGGCCGTCCTGGCCGATCTACTGTCCGGCTGAGTCCCGCTCCGGCCGGCACCCGGTTCGGCCTTGCCGCCGGTCCGCTGCGCGTTACGTCCTCCCCGCCCCGGGCGGAGTCCGGGACCCCTTGTGAAGCGGCGCCACTGTCGGGGCCGGCCCCGCGCCCCAAACGCCGACGGAGCTGAATGGGACCGGCGTCGCAAGCCCCCGACCGCCGCTCGTCCGCGGCGCCACTGCCGGCGCCCCGGCCCCGCGCCCGCGCCCCGGCGCCGGCGCCGGCGGGGCTGGGTATCCGGGGTCAGGCGGCGGGGGCCGGCTGGGTCAGGCCCAGAGTTGGCCCTGGAGGGTTTCGATCGCTTCTTCCGTCGTCGCCGCCGTGTAGACGCCCGTCGACAGGTACTTCCAGCCCCCGTCGGCCACGACGAACACGATGTCCGCCGATTCGCCGGCGGCCATCGCCTTGCGGCCCACGCCGATCGCCGCGTGCAGGGCGGCTCCCGTGGAGACGCCCGCGAAGATGCCCTCCAGCTGGAGGAGTTCGCGCGTGCGCGTCACCGCGTCCGCCGAGCCCACCGAGAAGCGGGTCGTCAGGACCGAGGCGTCGTACAGCTCCGGGACGAAGCCCTCGTCCAGGTTGCGCAGGCCGTAGACCAGGTCGTCGTACCGCGGCTCCGCCGCGACGATCTTGATGCCTTCGACGTGCTCGCGCAGGTAGCGGCCGACGCCCATCAGGGTGCCCGTCGTGCCCAGTCCCGCCACGAAGTGCGTGATCGACGGGAGGTCCCGCAGGATCTCGGGGCCCGTCGTCGCGTAGTGGGCTCCCGCGTTGTCCGGGTTTCCGTACTGGTAGAGCATCACCCAGTCGGGGTGCTCCGCCGCCAGTTCCTTGGCCACCCGGACCGCGGTGTTCGATCCGCCCGCCGCCGGCGACGAGATGATCTCGGCCCCCCACATGGCCAGCAGGTCGCGCCGCTCCCGGCTCGTGTTCTCCGGCATGACGCACACGATCCGGTAGCCCTTGAGCTTGGCCGCCATCGCGAGCGAGATGCCGGTGTTCCCCGAGGTGGGCTCCAGGATGGTGCAGCCGGGGGACAGCCTGCCGTCCTTCTCGGCCTGCTCGACCATGTGGAGCGCGGGCCGGTCCTTGATGGAGCCGGTCGGGTTCCGGTCCTCCAGCTTGGCCCAGATGCGGACGTCGTCCGAGGGCGACAGCCGGGGCAGCCGGACGAGCGGCGTGTTGCCGACCGCGGCCAGCGGGGAGTCGTAGCGCATCAGACGGAGCCGCCGGCGACCGCCGGGAGGATGGTGACGCTGTCGCCGTCCTTGAGGGCGGTGGTGATGCCGTCGAGGAAGCGGACGTCCTCGTCGTTGAGGTAGACGTTCACGAAGCGGCGGAGCTTGCCGCCGTCGACGATGCGCTCCTCGATGCCCTTGTGGCGCGTCTCAAGGTCCGCGAACAGCTCGGACAGCGTGGTGCCCTCACCGCTGACGGCCTTCTCGCCGTCGGTGTAGGTGCGGAGGATGGTGGGGATGCGGACCTCGATGGCCATGGCAGGCTCCAGTGGTGAAGTAAGGCGGGAGGGGCGTAAGGGCGCGCGGCGCGATGGCCCCCGCGCGAGGGCCTGTGGTGCTCAGGCGGCAGGACAGATGCTGCTGGCGAGGCGGCACAGGTCGACGTGCAGCCGCGCCACAAGCAGCAGCCTGCTGGGCGTCTCGATGCTCACGTCGTGGGGAACCATGCGGTCATGTTAACGATTCCCGGTCCCCCGTTTGGAGTGTGATCCCGCATCGTGGACGCAAACCGCTCACATCGTGGTCAGTAGGCTGCTACGACCTGCACTTCTTCCTCCGTGATGACGCCTTCGACGATCCGGTACGAGCGGAACTGGAACTCGCCGAGGCCGTCGGTGTCCGCCGTGGAGACCAGGACGTAGTGCGCGGCGGGCTCGTTGGCGTACGTGACGTCCGTACGGGAGGGGTAGGCCTCGGTCGCGGTGTGCGAGTGGTAGACGATCACGGGTTCCTCGTCCCGGTCGTCGAGCTCGCGGTACAGCTTGAGCAGATCCTTCGAGTCGAACTCGTAGAACGTGGGCGAGCGGGCCGCGTTGAGCATCGGGATGAACCGCTCGGGGCGGTCGGTGCCGGCCGGTCCGGCCACGACGCCGCAGGCCTCGTCGGGGTGGTCCTTGCGGGCGTGCTCGACGATCTGGTCGTACAGCGCCTGGGTGAGGGTCAGCATGGTCGACAGGATAAGCAGACGGGCCCTCCCGTACCGAGGTGTGGTACGGGAGGGCCCGGATGCTGGACACGGGGCCGTTCGGGGCCCGGTGGCGGGGTGGGTCAGGCGACCGGCTCGGACACCTTGTTGAAGGCGGCTCCGCGCGGGTTGCGCTTCTTGAGCACCAGGTACGAGGCGCCCAGGATCAGGCCCCACAGCGGGGCGCAGTACAGCGAGACGCGGGAGTCCTTGTCGATGCCCATCATCACGATGACCATGCCGATGAACAGCAGGGCGAACCAGCTGCTCCAGGGCGCTCCGGGCGCCCGGAAGGGGGACTGCGGCAGCTCGCCGCGGTCGGCCTTGGCGCGGTAGCGGATCTGGCAGACCAGGATCATGATCCAGGCCCACATGCCCGAGATGGTGGCGAAGGAGACGACGTAGTCGAAGGCCTTGCCCGGGGCGACGTAGTTGATCCAGACGCCCACCAGCATCAGCGCGGCGGAGAAGGTGGTGCCCACGAGCGGGGTGCCGCTCTTGGTGAGCTTGGTGAAGAACTTCGGTCCCTGGCCGTTGAGGGCGAGGTCGCGCAGCATGCGGCCGGTGGAGTACATGCCCGAGTTGCAGGAGGACAGGGCGGCGGTCAGCACGACGAAGTTGACGATCGCGGCGCCGACGCCGAGGCCCATCTTCTCGAAGGCCAGCACGAACGGGCTCTCGCCCGCCTTGAAGTTGGACCACGGGATGACCGACATGATCATGATGAGGGCGCCGACGTAGAAGACGGCGATGCGCCACGGCACGGTGTTGATGGCCTTGGGCAGGGTCTTCTCGGGGTCCTTGGACTCGCCGGCGGTGACGCCGACCAGCTCGACCGCCAGGAAGGCGAACATGACGATCTGGAGGGTCATCAGCGTCTCGCCGATGCCGTTCGGGAAGAAGCCGCGGTCGCTCCACAGGTTGGAGACGGAGGCGGTGGCGGCGGCGTCGGAGAAGCCGACGGTGAGGATGCCGGCGCAGATCAGGATCATGCCGACGATGGCGGTGACCTTGACCATCGAGAACCAGAACTCAAGCTCGCCGAAGAGCTTCACGGAGATCAGGTTGGCGGTGTAGAGGATGACCGTGAAGATCAGCGCGTAGGCCCACTGCGGGAAGCTGTCGTGGGTCCAGTACGACATGTACTTGGCCGCCGCGGTCACCTCGGTGATGCCGGTGACCACCCAGAAGAGCCAGTACGTCCAGCCTGTCGCGTACCCCCAGAACGGGCCGAGGAACTCCCGGGCGTAGTCCGAGAAGGAGCCCGAGACCGGGCGGTACATCAGCAGCTCGCCCAGGGCGCGCATGATGAAGAAGATGACCAGGCCCGCGATGGCGTAGGCCAGGATCAGGCTCGGGCCGGCCTTCGAGATCGCCTTGCCGGCGCCCAGGAAGAGGCCGGTGCCGATGGCTCCGCCGATCGCGATCATCTGGATCTGGCGGGCTCCGAGTGCGCGGTGGTAACCCTCGCCGCCCTCGGCCGCGGCGCCCTCTCCGGGCGTCCTGTCGTGCTGCTCGACCTGCACAGAGGTCATGTCTTGGTGCGCCTTTCTCCACGCCGACCCGCGCCTTTGAAGGCTGCGGATCGGGTCCTCGATCCCCCCGGATACGGATGGAGTTGCACCCGGCGGTCAGCCGGTTCAAGCGGGCCGGGGGACATGGGTGGCGCCCCGTCGGCGGTCGTGAAGATTTATCACGGGCTTATGGGTGACCGAGGTGTGGAAATGTGATGTGCGACACATGGAATTCGGAACAAAAGTCCTGCAACGCATCAGATCACCGCAACGCGGTGATCTGATCGTTATCCGGATTTGAGCGTCCGCTGAGCGAACATTCGCCGAACAACGCCCGCCCGGCCGACTCAGAGGGTTTCGATGAGCGTCTCCTGGAGGCCCCCGAGCCACAGGTAGGCCATCACCATCGGCTTGCGCGGATCGTCGTCCGGCAGCCTGAAGAGCATCGCGCTCTCCTCGTCCTCGGTGATGTCCAGGCGGGCCGCGATGGTCAGGCGCAGGTCATTGAGCGCGCCAAGCCAGCGCAGCGGGAGCTCCCCGGTGAGCTCCAGCACGGCCGCCCCGTCGCCGCCCGGGACGAGCCCGTCCAGGCTGCGCACGACGCAGAGGGCGTCCTCCCGCTTGCGGCTGCGCAGGTCGTTCTCGGTGAACCGGCGGAATTCCGCCGACCGGTCGGCGAGCTCGGCCGGGTCCACGCCCTGGTCCTCGGGGCCGGGGCCGCCGTAGGCGTCGGGGAAGAGCCGGATCAGCGCGGGGTCGGAGGGCCGCTCGGTGGGCCCCGCGTTGCCCTCGGCGAACAGCACGGCCAGCGGGTCGGCGTCCTCGTCCGGCTCGGGCGCACCCGGGCCGATGAGCTCCAGCAGCTGCACGGCCAGCGAGCGCAGGATGGAGATCTCGATCTCGTCCAGCGCGATGGTGGCGCCGCCGCCCTTCAGGGCTTCGAACATTCCGGCGGAGCGCCCCATCAGAAGCGGTCCTGGGAGAGGGTCGCCCACAGGCCGTAGCCGTGCATGGCCTGCACGTCGCGCTCCATTTCCTCGCGGGTGCCGCTGGACACGACCGCCCGCCCCTTGTGGTGGACGTCGAGCATCAGCTTGTGCGCCTTGTCCTTCGAATAGCCGAAGTACGCCTGGAACACGTACGTCACGTAGCTCATGAGGTTGACCGGGTCGTTGTGCACCAGGGTCACCCAGGGAACGTCGGGTTCTGGGACCGCGAAGGTCTCTTCGGCCGACTCGGTGCGTTCGATCTCAATGGGAGCAACACTCACTCGTCCCATGCTGCCACTGTGACCGGCCGGTCGCACAAACGGGTCCCGAGATCTCGTCACTTTGACGAAATGTGCGCTAGCATCCGTGACATGAACCCTGCGGACCTGGGCCTGCCGGTGGACGTGCCGTCGACAGCGCTCTTCACGGATCATTACGAGCTCACGATGCTGCAGGCCGCCCTGGCGAACGGCACCGCCGACCGCCGCTCGGTCTTCGAGGTCTTCACCCGGCGGCTGCCCGAGGGGCGCCGCTACGGGGTGGTGGCGGGCACCGGCCGCGTCCTGGACGCGGTGGAGAACTTCCGCTTCGACAGCGCGGTGCTGGAGTTCCTGCGCGAGCGGGCCGTCGTCGACATGCGGACGCTGGACTGGCTGTCCTCGTACCGCTTCTCGGGCGACATCTGGGGCTACCCGGAGGGCGAGGTCTACTTCCCCGGCTCGCCGCTCCTGCGCGTCGAGGGCAGCTTCGCCGAGTGCGTGCTGCTGGAGACCGTGATCCTGTCGATCCTGAACCACGACTCGGCGATCGCGGCCGCCGCCTCCCGGATGGCCTCGGCCGCCGGCGAGCGGCCGCTGATCGAGATGGGCGCCCGGCGCACCCACGAGCTGGCGGCGGTGGCGGCCTCCCGGGCCGCGTACGTCGGCGGCTTCACCTCCACCTCGGACCTGGCGGCCGGCTTCCGGTACGGGATCCCGACGGTCGGGACCTCGGCGCACGCCTTCACGCTGGTGCACGACACCGAGCGGGACGCGTTCCAGGCCCAGGTGGCCTCGCTGGGCGGCGGGACGACCCTGCTGGTGGACACGTACGACGTCGCCGAGGCCGTACGGACGGCCATCGAGGTCGCCGGGACGGGGCTGGGGGCGGTCCGGATCGACTCCGGCGACCTGCTGCTGGTCGCGCACCGGGTCCGGCAGCAGCTGGACGAACTCGGGGCCACCGGGACGAAGATCGTGGTCACCTCCGACCTCGACGAGTACGCGATCGCCTCGCTGGCGGCCGCGCCGGTGGACGCCTACGGGGTCGGCACGCAGCTGGTGACGGGCAGCGGGCACCCGACGTGCTCGATGGTCTACAAGCTGGTGGCGCGCGCAGCGTCGGCGGACCCGAAGGCCCCGCTGGTGCCGGTGGCGAAGAAGTCCTCCGGCGGCAAGACCTCGATCGGGGGCCGCAAGTGGGCGGCGCGCCGCGTGGACGCGGAGGGCGTCGCCGAGGCCGAGGTGGTCGGGACCGGGCCGGTGCCGTCGGCCCTGGCGGACCGGCAGCTGCTGGTCCAGCTGGTCAAGGCCGGTGAGGTGGTGGCCCGCGAGCCCCTGGAGACGGTCCGCGACCGCCACCGCGAGGCCCGTGCCGGACTCCCGCTTTCCGCGACGCAGCTGTCCCGCGGCGAGCCGGTGCTCCCGACCGAGTACGCGTAGCGGACCCCCGGCCCGCCCCTCGCCAGGTTCGGGGAGGGGCGGGGCGGGGGAAGAGCCCGCGCAGCGGCAATCACGACAACCGAAGGACCGACATGCACCGCGCACTGATCGTCGTCGACGTACAGAACGACTTCTGCGAAGGCGGCAGCCTCGCGGTCACCGGCGGGGCCGATGTCGCCGCCGCGATCACCGAGCTCATCGGGCAGGCCACGGCCGGCTACCGGCACGTCGTCGCGACCCGCGACCACCACGTCGACCCCGGTTCGCACTTCGCGCACGCCCCGGCCGAGCCGGACTACGAGACCTCCTGGCCGGTCCACTGCGTCGCCGGCACCGAGGGCGTCGGGTTCCACCCGAACTTCGCGCCCGCGGTCGCCTCCGGCGCCGTCGCCGCCGTCTTCGACAAGGGCGCGTACGAGGCCGCGTACAGCGGGTTCGAGGGCGCCGACGAGAACGGCACCCCGCTCGGCCAGTGGCTGCACGACCGGCAGGTCACCGAGGTCGACGTCGTCGGGATCGCCACCGACCACTGCGTGCGGGCCACGGCCCTCGACGCCGCCCGCGCCGGCTTCGCCACGCGCGTGCTGCTGGACCTGACGGCAGCCGTGGCCCCCCACACCGCCGCACGGGCGGCGGAGGAGCTCCGCTCGGCCGGGATCGAGCTCGTCGGCGAGAGCCCCCGCCAGAGCCCGTGACGGGCCCTTGCCCGGCCGGGGGCGGCCAGCCGGACCCGGCCGGGCGCCCGACCTAGTGGCCCAGGAGGGTCCGGATCGGGTGCCAGAGCTCCTGGGCCCGGTCCGGGGCGCCGCGCCACAGCAGCCCGTCGGGGTGGTGCAGGACGGCCGTGACCTCGTCCGGGGTCGGCGGCTGCGCGTTGCCGCGCAGGTACACGGCCCGCATCCCGAGGTTCCGCAGCCTGGTCAGGGCGCGGGCCCGGTTCGCGGCGTGGACCAGCACGCGGACGTTTCCGCCCTCGCCGCACGGCCTCGGCAGCGTGAGCGCGACCACCACGCTGCCGCCCGGCAATCTGACGAAACCTCCACCTGGCATGATCTTCAGCTCCCCCGTCAATAAGAAAACTCGCAACCGCATCTAAACGCGATCGGCCGCCGCCCGCTAGAGGGCGACGGCCGATCATGCTTTGACCTGTGGGTTTGCCGAATTACTTGGCGGCGGGCCCGACCTCGATCGTCATCTGGAGACCGTCGTACGTCTCCTTCGCGATCTTGATCTTGGTGTTGGTGTCAGCGACCTTCACCGAACCGGTCGGGTTCTCGTCGTAGTAGTACTTGCCCTTGTGGTCGTCGAAGACCAGGTTCGTGGGCTTCGGCTTGACGAAGAGCGACTCACCGTTCTTGTGCAGGGTGAAGGCGTCCGTCGAGTACGCGCTGAACGGCGCGTCGTACGGCTGGATCTTGTTGCGCAGCAGGGTGCCGTCCGACCACTTCATCGGCTTGGCGTTGGCGTCGATCGGGAGGATCAGACCCTGGCCCGGGTGCTGGCTGGTGTTGTTGTCCTTCTGGGACTTGTCCCACAGCCAGATCAGCAGGCCGTCCTGGTAGGGGTAGTGCTCGACCCAGCCCGGCTTGGAGTTGGCCCAGCCGAAGTTGTACGGGCCCACCTTGAGGGTGGAGTCGTACGAGACGTAGCGGCGGTTCTCCGCGATGTAGTACTGCGGGTACTCCTTGGTGAACCCGCCGCCGACACGGGAGAAGCCCTTGCCGGTCCAGCCGTTGTCGCCGTTCTCGGCGCCGTCGGTGAACAGGGTCTGGCCGTCCGCGGTGATCGCGAGGGCGTCGGCCGTGAAGCCCTTGCCGCCCGCGCCGCCGTCCGTCTGGTAGCGGAAGCGGAGGTCGATCTTCTTGCCGGCGTAGGCGTCGAGCGGGAACTTCAGGTCCTGCCAGCCGCCGGAGGCGTCGGTCAGACCGGCGTTGCCCGCGGCGTCGGCCGGGATGGCCTTGCCGTTGGCGGTGCCGCCCAGGACGGTCCAGGTGGCGCCGCCGTCCGTGGACACCTCGGTGTAGAGGTAGTCGTAGTCCTTCTCGATGTCCCACCAGCCCTTGAGGCCCAGTGCGGCGGAGGACTTGCCGGTCAGGTCGACCGAGCGGGTGAGGGTGTTCTTGAGGTCGTCACCCATGTTGCTCCACCACTGCGAGGAGCCCTCGGCGGGAGCGACGATGTCGGTCTTGACCTGCTTCTTCGGCAGCTCGACGACCAGCGCCTGCTTGTCCTTGGTGTTGTACTCCGACACACCCAGCTTGTGGGTGGACTTCGTCGCGGCCTTGGCCGTGTCGTAGTTCAGCCAGCCCAGCTGCAGCTTGTCCCAGGCGGTCATGTCGCCCGGCATGTCGCCTATGGAGTCCTTGCCCTCGCCGAGCCAGGAGCCGGCGGACATCAGGGACCAGAAACCGACCGAGTTCTCGCCGCCACCGGAGGTGTCGTAGAGGTCCGGCAGACCGAGGTCGTGGCCGTACTCGTGCGCGAAGACGCCGAGGCCGCCGTTCTCCGGCTGCATCGTGTAGTCGCCGACCCAGATGCCGGTGTCGCCGATCTGGGTGCCGCCGGCCTTGTTGTTCGCCGGGCCGGTCTTGCCCGCGTCGGTGCCGTAGGCGTACCAGCGGTGCGCCCACAGGGCGTTGGTGCCCTGAACGCCGCCGCCGGCCGACTCGTCCTCGCCCGCGTGGACGATCTGGAAGTGGTCGATGTAGCCGTCGGGCTCGTTGAAGTTGCCGTCGCCGTCGTAGTCGTTGCGGTCCCACTGGTCGTACTGCGCCAGCGTGGCCTTGATTTCGGCGTCGGACTTGCCGGCCTTCTTCTGGGCGTCGACCCACGCGTTGACGCCGTCGCGGACGGTGTCCCACACATTGGCGCAGTTGGTCTGGCCGCAGTAGTTCGAGCCGTAACGGGCCTCATTGTTCGGGATCTTGACCCAGTCGGCGACCTGGCCGTCGACCGAGTAACGACCCGAAGAGGTCTTCTCGTAGTAGGTCTTCAGCGAGTCCTTGCCCTTACCGGTACCGAAGTACAGGTCCTGGAAGTAGTCGCGGCTGAAGTCCTTGCGCCAGGCCGTGCTGTTGTTGTTGGCACGGTCGGGCTGCGCGATGGTGTTGTGCGCCGGACCGGGGGTGCCGCCGTACTTCGGGACGGCCGGCTTCGGGCCGTCCGGACCGTCCGGGTCGAACATGGTCGCGTTGTCGACCTGGTCGCCGAACTCGACGAGGATCGTGAAGATCTTGTCGGTCTTCTCGCGGCCGAGCTCGACGTACTTCTTGTCGTCGAGCTTGACGACCTTGGAGGCGCCGCGCTGCTCGACGGTCTTCTTGCCGGACAGCACCTGGTCCAGGGCGGCTTCGCGGGCTTGCGCCTGCTGGTCGCTGAAGGGGCCCTTCAGGTTGTGCTGGACCTGCTCCTTGGCGGGAGCGGTCGGGTCCTGGCGTTCCGCGGCGGGCGCGGTCAACGGCGCCTCGGAAGCCTGGGCAGTGACGAGGAAGGCGCCGGAAGCCGCGGTCGCGGCCAAGGTCACACCGACGGCTGCGGCACGCAGCGCTCGTCGACGACTGGAATTGCTGGTCACTTGATGTCGTTCCCCTCCCGCGGCCGCGACACAGGTCGGAACGTCTCCATAGGAGCGGGGGGTTCCGCGCGGCGCGCGTCTCAAGTGACGACATTTGACCGGAGAGTCTAAAGAAAAGACAGACCTTGACTTCTTCCTTACAACTGCACTATGCGGTCAGGGAGTTCCGCTATCCGGACGTTCCTCTGCCATACGGGACGAAGGGCGCGTCCTGACCACATGGTGGGACGGGGAATGAATCCGTGCGCCCCCCGTGCTCCGGGCACCGTGGGTTAGGTCACGCTTACTAGCGGTTCCGCCCGGGAATCCCTCGACGTAGAGTCACTTGCCGCGCGACCTCGTTGACGACCTAGTTGAGCAGACTCCCCCTCCCCGCCTTGAGGACGGATATCGCCATGCCGCGTCCGACTGCCGCCCAGTTGTTCTACGGGTCCGCCACCGTAGTCGTGTCGACGATCGCCATGCTGCTGCTCTCACAGACGAGCACGGGGCGCGGGATCGCCGTCATCGCCACCGCCGCACTGGCCCTCGGACTGCTCGTCGCGCTCACCGCGGCGAGCCCCCGCCGCCGCGGCCGCCACGCCTCATCGGCCGGGGCCGCGGGATCCACCGCCCGTACCCCCGCCGTTTCCCCCGGTGTTGCCGAAATCACGTCCGAAATCACGCCCGGGACCACGCTCAGAGCGACGCCCGGGCCGGTCCCGGCAGACGCGCAGGCGGCCGTCCGGGTGCCTGAACCCCGGACGGCCGCCGCCGAACAGCCGGTGCACCACTGAGCCGTACGCCGCCCTTCCGCCGTACGCCGGTGCCCGTCGCTATGCCGCGCTCACCACCACGGTCTTGCCCACCTTGTCGTGGAGTCCCTGCTTGTACGGCTTGTCCACGAGCATCGACACGATCAGCGCGATCGGCCACAGGCAGAAGCAGCAGAGCAGGGTCGGCAGCCAGAGCACCGCGGCCCGGGACAGGGCGGGGCCGGACTGCGGCACGCTGCCGTCGTTGAGCATCGCGACCCGCAGCCCCATCGCCTTCTTGCCGATGGTCTTGCCTTCCTTCTTCGTGAACCACCAGTCGTAGCCGACGTACAAGACGATCGAGATCAGCGTCATGATCAGACCGGTGCCGCTGTACGACTTGGTGAAGACCTCGCTGACGTCCTCGCCCTTGTTCGTCTCGACCATGTACCGGTTCGTGCCGAACGCCAGCTGGATCAGGAACAACGGGATCGCCACGATGATCACGTCGATGATCCGTGCGGCGAGCCGTTTGCCGAAGTCCGCCAGCGGGGGCATCCCGGCGAGCGGATCGGGCATGCCGTAGCCGCCGCTGCCACCGTACGGGTCCCCCGGCGGGGGCGGCGGCGGGGGCGGCGGGTATCCGCCGCCGCCTCCCCCTCCTGCGCCCGCGCCGCCGTACGGGCCGCCGGGCGGCGGGGGCGGCTGGCCGCCCGGCGGCCGGTCGTACGGTGAACCGCCCGACGGGGGCGTCGGCTCCTGGGGCTTCTTCAGGAACGGGTCGTCCTCGGGCGGCTGGCCCGGCGGCGGCTGATCGGTACTCATGGCCCGAGTCGAACCCGGCCCGGCGAACCCCGCAACGGGACGGCGTCCGTTCGGGGTACGCGGCCCCCGACGGCTGCGGACCCCGCCACGCGGCGGGGCCCGCGGGCGGGCCTCAGCGGGCCACGTACGTCTTCGCCGCCCGGTCGTGCCAGCCCCGGCGGCGGGGGCCGTCCCCGAGGCACCAGAGGCTGCCGGGGAGCCCGAACAGCGCGTACACGAGCCAGCGGCACAGGGCCGCGGCGAACGCGGGCGGGCGGAGCGTCGCGGCGGACAGCACGCGGACCCCGAGGAGCTTCTTGCCCGGGGTGCGTCCCCAGCGGGCGGTGGGCAGCACCTCGTAGAACACCCCGAAGAGCAGTACGGCGCCGAGGACGAGCCCCAGGTACCCGGCGATGGTGGCGTCGAACAGCCACACGGTGGTGGTCCGGCCGCTGCCCTTGGCGGCGTCGACCTTGGCCTCAAGATGGGCGGTGGCCGCGGGGAGGAGGGGCCAGGCGGTGCCCGCGGCGACCGCGGCGAACACCAGGGTGTCCAACAGGCGGGCGACGGCCCGGCGGAAGAGCCCGGCGGGGCGCGCGGCCCGCTCCGCCATCCGCTCGAACACGGCCCGCTCGGTGGGCCGGGAGACGGACGGGCGGTCCGCCTCCGGGGACGCCCCGGCCTCCGCGGCTGCCCGGGAGGGGGCCTCCTGCGCGGCCGGCGCCGGAACCGCTGTCGCCGCAGGTACGGAGCGGACCGCCGCGGCGTTGGCGGCCTGCGCTGCCTGGGCTGCTGCTGCGGCCTCGGCTGCCGCTGCGGCCTCGGCGTCGCGGTCCGGCGCGGGCGCAGGCGCAGGGCGGCGGACCACCGGGGGCTCGGGCTCGGGCCTCGGCGCCGGGTCGCGCCGTACCGGGGACTGCGGCCAGGAGGAAGTGAGCCCGGACCCGGCGCTGCCGCCGGGCGCGGCGGGCCACTCGGCCTGTACGGGAGCGGGGGCGGGAACCGGAGCCGGAGCGGCGGCGGGGGCGGGCGCGGGGGCGGGAGCAGGAGCCGGGGCCTGGCCGATCGGGGCACGCGCCGACAGGATGCCCACACTCTCGGCGGAACCCCGGGCCGCCGCGGCCGGCGCGGGGAACCGCTCCGCGGTCGCCGCCGCGGCGGACGGCGTACGGGCGAAGGACACGCCCGGTCCGCGTTCGGCCCGTTCGGCCGCGTCCAGCGGCTCCGGGCGCGGCCCGCGGCCCGGCGAGATCCCCGCCGGGCGGGCGGGCGCGTGCCCCGCGTCGGGCTCCGGCTGCGGGGGGTTGCCCCAGGACACCCGGTGGTCGCGGGGGCCGCCGAAGCCGGACTGGTGCAGGGGATCGGCCTGCCAGGACGGGGCGGGCGCCGGCACGACCGGGGCGGCGGGCCTCGCCACGGCTTCGGGCCGGGGATCGGGCCGGGGATCGGGTTCGGGCTCGGGCTCGGGTTCGGGCAGCGCCTCCGTCACGCCGGTCTCGTCCAGGAACACCGGGCCCGTCTCGTCGGACCGGGCGGCGGGGCGGCTCGTACCGGGCACCCAGTTGAGGCCGTTCCAGTACCGGACGAACCCGGGGATGGACGGATCGGGGTAGTAGCCCTCGCGGGCCGCGTGCTCGCCGTCACCAGGGGAGGCCGTCAATGTCCCCAACTCCGATCGTGGCTTGAGGCTTGTGCAGGGGAGGACCATAGCCAAGAACCGTGCCCCGACAGGTCCGGTAACGGGAGAATCCAAGCCTTTGAGCGAATGCCGCCCCTACGGCAGTTTTCAGCCATACGACAGGATCAGGCCAATCGACGGTTCGGTGCGCGAAGTCGCGTCATACCCGGGCACACGGGTGCTCTCTCCAGGTGTGGGGCGCGAACCCGGCCCCGCGACACGCACCGGAGAACCCGAAGTGAGGCCGTCATGCACCACCCCGTCGTCGAACGCGAGCTGGAACTCAAGCTGGTCCTGTCCCCCGAGCGCAGCATCGCCGTCCCGGCCCGGCTGGTCTACCTGACGGACGACCCGTACGCCGTGCACATCACCTTCCACGCCGGCTCCAGCACCCCGGTCAACTGGACCTTCGCCCGCGAGCTGCTCGTCGAGGGGGTGTTCCGCCCGTGCGGCCACGGGGACGTCCGGATCTGGCCCACCAAGGTCGACGACAAGGCCGTCCTGTGCATGGCGCTGACCTCCCCCGACGGCGACGCCCTGCTGGAGGCCCCGGCCGGCACGGTGTCGGCGTGGCTGGAGCGCACGCTGCGCGTGGTCCCGCCGGGCACCGAGGCCGAACGGCTGGGCCTGGACGACGCGCTCGCGGAGCTGCTCGCGCCGACCCCGGCCGACGACCTGTGGATGCGGGACCCGTGGCCGTCGGACGAGTCGGCGGACGGTGACCTGTGATGCGGGGCCGTCTGCGTCTCGTGCGCCCCGTACGCGTCATACCCGACGGGCGGTCACCAGGCCCGGAAGGGTCAGAAGGGTCAGAAGGGTCAGAAGAGCTTGCCCGGGTTGAGCAGGCCGAGCGGGTCGAAGGCCTGCTTGACCGCCCGCTGCATCTCCATCCCCACCGGCCCCAGTTCACGGGCGAGCCACTCCTTCTTGAGCACCCCGACCCCGTGTTCGCCGGTGATGGTCCCGCCGAGGGACAGCCCCAGCGCCATGATCTCGTCGAAGGACTCGCGGGCCCGCCGCGTCTCGTCCTCGTCGGCCGGGTCGAAACAGACCACCGGGTGGGTGTTGCCGTCGCCGGCGTGCGCACAGACCCCGATGAGCAGGTCGTACGTCCGGGCGATGGCGGCCGTCCCGTCCAGCATCTCGGCGAGCCGCGAGCGCGGTACGCAGACGTCGTCGATCATCGTCGCCGGCCGCAGGGCGTCCAGCGCGGTCAGCGACATCCGGCGCGCCCGGAGCAGCAGTTCGGACTCCGCCTCGTCATCGGCGGGCACGACGGCGGTGGCCCCGGCGGCCGTGCACAGGTCACCGACGGCGGCGAGGTCGTCGGGCGCGTGCGGGGTGTCGAAGGCGGCGAGGAGGAGGGCCTCGGTGGAGTCGGGGAGCCCCATCTTGCCGAGGGCGTTGACGGCGCGGACGGTCGTACGGTCCATCAGTTCCAGCAGCGAGGGGGTCAGTCCGGCCTCCATGACGGCGCAGACGGCGGCGCAGGCGGCCGCGGCGGAGGGGAACTCGGCGGCCAGCGCGAGCTGGCGGGGCGGCGCGGGACGCAGGGCGAGGACCGCCTGGACGACGACGCCGAGGCTGCCTTCGGAGCCGACGAACAGCCGGGTGAGGTCGTACCCGGCGACGCCCTTGGCCGTGCGCCGGCCGGTGCGCAGCAGCCGACCGTCGGCGAGGACCACGTCCAGGCCGAGCACGTACTCGGCGGTGACCCCGTACTTGACGCAGCACAGGCCGCCGGACGCGGTGCCGATGTTGCCGCCGATCGTGCACTGCTCCCAGCTGGAGGGGTCGGGCGGGTAGGACAGGCCCCGCTCGGCGACGGCCCGTGAGAGCACCGCATTGACGACGCCGGGTTCGACGACGGCGATGCGGTCGACGGTGTTGATCTCCAGGATCCGGTCCATCTTGACGAGGGAGAGCAGGATGCAGCCGTCGGAGGCGTTGGCGGCGCCCGACAGGCCGGTGCGGGCACCCTGCGGGACGACGGGGACCCGCAGGGCGGTGGCGGTGCGCAGGACGTGCTGTACCTGTTCGACGGTGCGGGGCAGGACCACGACCGCCGGGGTGCCGGCGGCGCAGAAGTTGGCCATGTCGGTGGCGTAGGAGGCGGTCACCTCGGGGTCGGTGAGGAGGGCCTCGGCGGGGAGCCCCTGGAGGAGGCTCGCGCGCAGACGTACGGAGAGATCGTCGTCCATGACATCCATGTGCCCAGCGTGGCACCCGGGGCCATCGGTGTGAACACGGCGGCGACGGGCTTCGGACACCTCGGCGAACTCTTCATATTGACGCACAGTGACCCCATGGACCGTATCGACCGTATCGACGAGGAAGCGCACCAGCCCGCGCCATCCGTGACCTTCACCGGCCGCAAGACGCTCGTGGCGGCCGGGGTCGCGGTGGTCCTGATCGCCGGGGCCCTGCTGATCCGGCCGGCCCGCCAGGGCGACGACGCCCGGCCGCCGGGGCCCACCGAGCGGGCCGCCTCGGCGGTCGGCATGGGGGCTCCGGCCGCGGCGGTGGACCTGACGGCTCTCGTCGCGGACCGGGAGAAGTGGGTCGCGGGGCACGCGAAGGACGACGCGTCCTGGGCGGTGCTCGGCGCGGCCTATCTGGAGCAGGCGCGCCGGACGGCGGAGCCCGCCTGGTACCCGAAGGCCGAGAAGGCGCTGAAACGGTCGCTGGAGATCCGCCCGGCCGAGAAGGGCAACTTCGACGCGATGACGGGCATGGGCACGCTCGCCAACGCCCGGGGCGACTTCGGTACCGGGAAGAAATGGGGCGAGCTCGTACGGGCGCAGGCGCCGAAGCGGTGGGCGGCGTACCCGGTGCTGGTGGACGCGTACACGGGCCTCGGCGACTACAAGGGTGCCGAGCGGTCGCTGGAACAGCTGCTCGACCTGCGGCCGGGGCTGGCGGCGTTCATCCGGGCCTCGCAGGTCTACCGGGACCGCGGCTGGCGCGAGGACGCGACGATGGCGATGGAGCACGCGGGGGGTGCGGCGAAGTCGCCGGCGGAGAAGGCGTACGTACTGTTCCGGCTCGGGGAGCTGGCCTGGGAGCGGGGGGACGCGGCGGAGGCCCTGCGCCAGTACGAGGGCGCGCTGCGGGCGGACCCGGCTCAGGCGGAGGCCCTGGGCGGTCGGGCCAGGGCCCTGGCCGGGCTGGGCCGCGGCGGGGAGGCGGTCCGGGACTACCGGATGGCGCTGGGCCGGGCGCAGGTGCCGAGGCTGGCGCTTGAGCTGGGCGAGCTGCTGGACGCACTGGGACGCGGCGACGAGGCGAAGGTCCCGTACGACATGCTGCGCACGGCCGCTGCACGGGGCGCGGCGGACGGCGTGAACGAGACGGTGGTCCTCGGCCTGTTCGAGGCGGACCACGGGGATCCGGCGGTTGCGGTGCGGCGGCTGACGCAGGAGTGGTCGCGGCACAAGGGCATGCAGGTGGCGGACGCGCTGGCGTGGGCGCTGCACAAGACGGGCGACGACACGGGGGCGCTGGAGTACGCGAAGAAGTCGACGGACCGGGGGGTGCGGAGCGCGGACTTCGCGTTCCACCGGGCGATGATCGAGCGGAGCCTGGGCGACGACGCCGGGGCGCGCCGCCACTTGCAGGAGGCGCTGCGGACGAACCCGCGCTTCTCCCCCGTCCGGGTTCCGCAGGCGAAGGAAGCCCTGGCCTCGATCGGCCAGCCGGTGCCGGGCGGCCCGGAGAACATGCAGCCGCGCACCCCGTGGGTGGCCCCGGAACTCCCGAAGGCGGAGAAGCCGAAGCCTGCTGCGGCGCAACCGAAGCCGCCGGCCACGAAACCGAAGCCGTCCCCGCAGCCGAGCCCCCCGGCCAAGACCTGAGACCGCCGGTCGGACCCGGTCGGACCCGGCCGCGCCGGATCCCGCGCCGGATCCGGCCCCGCCGGCGTTCGAGGCGCTGGGGGTCCGGGGGCGGAGCCCCTGCAACGACGCTGCGGACAACTCCGCCCGACCGCCGGGGGCAATGGCCGGGCCCCCCGCGCCGGCAGCGGCGCGGGGGGGCCGGGGAGCCGCGACCTACAGGTTGCCGCGCTTGGCCTGCTCGCGCTCGATCGCCTCGAACAGGGCCTTGAAGTTGCCCTTGCCGAAGCCCATCGATCCGTGCCGCTCGATGATCTCGAAGAACACCGTCGGGCGGTCCTGCACCGGCTTGGTGAAGATCTGCAGCAGGTAGCCGTCCTCGTCGCGGTCGACGAGGATCTTCAGCTCGCGCAGGGTCTCCACCGGCACGCGGGTCTCGCCGGCCCACTCGCCGAGGGTGTCGTAGTAGGAGTCGGGGGTGTCCAGGAAGGCCACGCCCGCCGCCCGCATCGACCGCACGGTCGCGACGATGTCGTTGGAGGCGAGCGCGATGTGCTGGACGCCGGCGCCGCCGTAGAACTCCAGGTACTCGTCGATCTGCGACTTCTTCTTCGCGATCGCCGGCTCGTTGATCGGGAACTTGACCTTGAGGGTGCCGTCCGCGACGACCTTCGACATCAGCGCCGAGTACTCGGTCGCGATGTCGTCGCCAACGAACTCCTTCATGTTCGTGAAGCCCATGACCTTGTTGTAGAACGCGACCCACTCGTTCATCCGGCCGAGCTCGACATTGCCCACGCAGTGGTCGATGGCCTGGAAGGTGCGCTTGGCCGGGGCCTCGACCATCGGGTCGACGGCGACGTAGCCCGGCAGGTAAGGGCCGGTGTAGTCCTTGCGCTCCACCAGCGTGTGGCGGGTCTGGCCGTAGGTGGCGATGGCGGCGAGCACGACCGTGCCGTGCTCGTCCTTCACCTCGTACGGCTCGTCCAGGCCGCGCGCGCCGTGCTCGACGGCGAACGCGTATGCGGCCCGCGCGTCCGGGACCTCGATCGCGAGGTCGACCACGCCGTCGCCGTGGTCGGCGACGTGCTCGGCGAGGAAGCGGCCGTGGTCCGTGGTCGCCTTGATGACCGAGGTCAGCACGAAGCGCGCGGCGCCGTTGGTCAGGACGTAGCTGGCCGTCTCGCGGACGCCGTTCTCCGGTCCGGAGTAGGCCACGAGCTTCATGCCGAACGCGGTGGAGTAGTAGTGCGCGGCCTGCTTGGCGTTGCCCACGGCGAAGACGACGGCGTCCATGCCCTTCACCGGGAAGGGGTCGGCCTCACGCGCGGTGTGGGGGATGGTTTCGAGGTTCGCCAGAGACTCAGTCATGACCGCAGAGTCCCGCCGATCCACAAGCTGCGCAATAGTTTCCTATTTGGCTGTACACACTGCCCAGCCGAGGCGGAGGATGGCTGAAAGATCTGTGCAGTATGACCACCCCGCGGAGCGGCCCGGAGGCAGCCATGGGAATCGACGAACTCGACGGCCGGCTCATCGTCCTGCTCGCCCGCGAGCCCCGGATCGGGGTCCTGGAGGCCTCGCGCCGGCTCGGCGTGGCCCGCGGCACCGTGCAGGCCCGCCTCGACCGGCTCCAGTCGAACGGGGTCATCCGCGGCTTCGGCCCCCAGGTGGACCCGGCGGCCCTCGGGTACCCGGTGACCGCGTTCGCGACGCTGGAGATCAAGCAGGGCCAAGGAGCCGACGTACGGGCGCACTTGAACGGCGTACCGGAGGTGCTGGAGCTGCACACGACCACGGGGCACGGGGACATGCTGTGCCGGCTCGTGGCCCGGTCCAACGCCGATCTGCAGCGGGTGATCGACCGGGTCGTCGGCTTCGAGGGGATCGTGCGGGCCTCGACGGCGATCGTGATGGAGAACCCGGTGCCGCTGCGGGTGATCCCCCTCGTGGAGCAGGCGGCGCACGAGGGCTGAGCCGTCCGGGTAGTTCCAAAGAAGGCGTTGCAAAGAAACCCTTGCATAGAAGTCTTTGCAACTCTACGGTTGTGCCATGCCCGAAGAGCCGGAAGCCCCGGAACCACCACTGCCGCCTGGACCGCCACTGCCGCCCGAGCCACCGCTGCCACCGGCGCCTCCGGATCCTCAGGTCCGCACGCTCGACGCCCGCTCCCTGCGCGGACTCGCCCACCCCCTGCGCATGCGCATCCTGGCCGCCCTGCGCCACGACGGTCCCGCCACCGCGTCACAGCTGGCGGAACGGCTCGGGGAGTCCAGCGGGGCCACCAGCTACCACCTGCGCCAGCTCGCCGCGCACGGGTTCGTCGAGGACGCGCCGGAGCACGGCAAGGGCCGTGAGCGCTGGTGGCGGGCCGCCCACGACGGCACCCGGTTCGACGAGGAGCTGATGTACGCGGAGGACCCGGCCACGCGTGGCGCGGCGGACCTCTTCCTGCACGAGATCGCGACGATCCACACGCAGGAGATGAGCACCTGGCTCGGCACGGCACACACCTGGTCCCCGGACTGGCGGCGCGCCTCGGACCTCAGCGACTTCACGCTGCGCCTGACGCCCGACCAGGCGCTCGAACTGATCCGCAAGGTCCACGACCTGATCAACGGCTACCGCGACCTGCCGCCCTCGGAGGGCACCGAGATGGTCCGCTTCCACACGCACGCGTTCCCGCGCGCCGGCGAATAGCACGCCGCCGATCCGATCGCCGGTCGATCCCCTTCCCTCCCCCGCATCTCCCGCACTTCCCGCATCTCCCGTATTCCCGCATCTCCCGCAGAAGGAGTCCTGCCGTGCACGCCTTCACGCCCGCCGAGATCCACGCCGAGACGCACGCCGCCCGTACCACCGCCCTCGCCGCCGAGGCCGCCGCCTGGCGCCTCGCCCGCGGGAGCGGCCCCGCCGCCCAGGCGTCCCCGGTCCTCGCCGTCTCCCCCGCCCTGCGCAACCGGATCGGCGAGGCCCTCGTCGGCGCCGGGATCCGTCTGATGCAGCCCGAGCACGTCCACGCCCGGATCACCCGCGCCCCGCACGCCGCCGCATGAGCCGGCGGCCCCTCGCGGCCGTCCTGGCCGCCAACACCGTTTCCATAGCCGGCACTTCGCTCACCTTGATCGGCGTCCCGTGGTTCGTGCTCCAGACCACGGGCAGCGCCGGCCGGGCCGGGTTCGTCGCCTTCTGCGCCACCCTGCCCGTCGTCGTGGCCGCCCTGGTCGGCGGCCCCGTCATCGACCGGATCGGCCGCCGCCGGGTCTCGGCGGCCTCCGACCTGATCTGCGCCCTGTCGGTCGGCGCGATCCCGCTGCTGCACTACGCGGGCGTGCTGGAGTTCTGGATGCTCTGTGCGCTGATGGCCGTCGGAGGCCTCGTGCACACCCCCGGACTGACCGCCCGCGGCGTCCTGCTGCCGAGCCTCGCCGAGCACGCCGGCACCACCGTGGGCCGCGCGGCGAGCCTGTACGACGCGGTCTCCCGCGGAGCCCGGATGATCGGGGCCGCGCTGGCCGGCGTACTGATCGCGGCCTTCGGCGCCGAATCCGCCCTGCTGCTGGACTCGGCCACCTTCGCGGTCTCCGCGCTGCTGGTCACCGTTTTCCTGCGCGGGGTCCCGGCCGCCGAACCGCTACCGGGCGCTGGGAAGACCTCCTTCGCCGGCTACCGGGCCGAACTGGCCGAGGGCTGGACCTTCCTGACCCGTTCGCGCCTGCTGGCAGCCATCACCGTGATGGTGATGATGACCAACGGCCTGGACCAGGGCTGGTCCGCCGTCCTGCTGCCCGTGCACGGCCGCGAGGCCCTCGGTGGCGCCACCGCGGTCGGCCTGCTCGTCTCCCTCTTCGGCGGCTTCGCACTGCTGGGCGCCCTGCTCTACGGGGCGTGGGGCGAGCGCTTCCCCCGCAGGACCGTCTACGCGGCCGCCTTCCTGCTGTGCGGTGCGCCCCGGTACGCCGTGGCCGCCTTCACCGACACCCCGCTGCCGCTCGCGGTGACGATGGCCCTGTCCGGGCTCGGCGCGGGCGTCCTCAACCCGATCCTGACCGCCGTGATCTACGAGAGGGTCCCGGACGAGCTGCGCAGCCGCGTCTCGGGTGTGACGATGGCGGGCTGTGAGCTGACCATGCCGCTGGGCGGGCTCGCGGCGGGCCTGCTGGCCGACGGGTTCGGGGTGAGGGGCGCGCTGCTGCTGTTCGGCGGCGCGTACCTGCTGGCCACGCTCGCACCGCTGGTCTTCCCCGCCTGGCGCACGATGGAGCGGCCGACGGAACCCACCGCGGAACCTACGGCGGAGCCCGCCGCGGAACCGGCCGGGGTCAGCAGGACGGAACCTGCTCCCCCCGGTTCAGCGCACGCAGCGCCTGCACCGCGTCCGTCAGCGTAGTGACGGGGATCAGCCGGAGCCCCTCCGGAAGTTCCGACCGGGCGTCGGAGCACTCCGCCTCCGGTACGAGGAACACGCTCGCCCCGTCGCGCTGCGCGGCCTGGGTCTTCAGGGCCACGCCGCCGACGGCGCCGACCTTGCCGTCCTCGCTGATGGTGCCCGTACCGGCGATGGTGCGGCCGCCGGTGAGATCGCCGCCGCTGCCGTCGCCGTCGATCTTGTCGACGATGCCGAGGGAGAAGAGCAGGCCGGCGCTCGGGCCGCCCACATCGGCGAGGTTGAGCTCGACCTTCACGTCCTTCGGGTCCTTGTGGAGGTGACCGAGGGCGGCCTGGGTGGCCGTCGACTGCGACTTGGCCATTTGCTCCAGGTTGTGCGCCTCGATCTCCTTGTCGCTTCCGCCCGAAGGGTAGACCGCCTCCTTGGGCATGACCGCCCGGCTGCTGTCGAACCAGTCGTCGAGCAGCTCGGGCAGCTTCACCGTGGTGGAGGGACCCGTGGCCTGGATGGTAGTCATCCGGAGCTGGCCGGTGGTCTGCCGGGTCGGGGTGCCCGTCACGGAGATGACGGGCTTGCCGTCGCGGGCACCGAGCACGTCGGCCGTGAGCCCCGGCTGGGCGATCACGAAGGGCAGCGGCGCGAAGGCCGCGGCGGCGAACAGCCCGAGCACGGGCACGGCGCAGACGGCGAGGGCGGCGGGACGCGGCAGACGTGTGAGGCGAGAGAGCACCCGGTCAATCTATCGGGCGCCCCCGGCGGCCCCGCCCCCGCCGGGCGACACGCACCGGCGCGGGGCTCCGGCTTCGGCGCGCCGCGTCGGCGCGGGGCTGCGGAGCAAGGGCGTCAGCGCAGCGCGTCGGCGACCTCTCGGGCCGCGTCCACGACGCGCGGGCCGACCCGCTCCGGTACGGCGTCGGCCAGCATCACGACGCCCACGCTGCCCTCCAGCCCCGTGATGCCCACGAGGGGCGCTGCCGCGCCACTGGCGCCCGCTTCGAGCTCCCCGTGCGTCAGCGTGTACCCGGGCTCGATGAGCGTGCCCTGACGGGCGGCCAGAATGGCCCGCCCGGCCGCGCCCCGGTCCAGCGGGTGGCGGAAACCGGGCCGGTAGGCCACGTGGTAGTCGGTCCAGGTCGGCTCGACGACGGCCACGGCGAGCGCCTCGGTGCCGTCGACGAGGGTCAGGTGCGCGGTGGCGCCTATGTCCTCGGCGAGGGACCGCAGCGCGGGCAGGGCCGCCTCGCGCACCAGCGGGTGCACCTGCCGCCCGAGCCGCAGCACCCCGAGCCCGACGCGCGCCCGGCCGCCGAGGTCGCGGCGGACCAGGGCGTGCTGCTCAAGGGTGGCCAACAGGCGGTAGACCACGGTGCGGTTCACACCGAGGCGGTTGGAGAGCTCGGTGACGGTCAGACCGTGGTCAGTGTCGGCAAGCAGTTTGAGGACTCTGAGTCCTCGGTCCAGAGTCTGGGAGGTTTCCGCGGTCACGACGCCTCTCCCTCTCTCGGTGAGCGGCGGTGACTCTCTGGGTGGATGCGGCGCCGGTCCGACGGCGACGCACGAGAGGCCGCCGGTAGCGGCCATGGCACCGGCTGCGCTCCCGCGGCGGCGCTGCCACGGGGCGTTCGATGCGGGGACATTAGCGAGCGGGTCCGCTCAGCGGAAGGGCTCGTCCAGAATCCGGGCGCCAACTACCCCTTTGTGTCGGTTCACGATCGCCGGGGGAGTCGTTTCGTGACCTCGGCCGGCCCGTTGGGCCTGTGCGATCCGCTGACACCGATCACGGTCGTGCGCCCCCGGCGGCGCGGGCCTCGGCCCGCGCGACGGACACGGAACGTGACGGGTTTCCGTACGAAGCTCCGCACGCCCCGCCCCCACGGTCCGTACGAACGGCCCGTGCGAACGGTCGACGCGGGCCGTCAGGGGCGGGGCGGCCAGGGGCGGGCGGACCGTGGGCTCACCGCATCCGGGTGGCCCACTCCTGCACCTTCTTGATCCGCTCCCGCAGCTGCCCCGCCGTGGCCTCCGCGCTCGGCGGTCCGCCGCACACGCGGCGCAGCTCGGTGTGGATCACCCCGTGCGGCTTGCCGCTCTGGTGGACGTACGCGCCCACCATCGTGTTCAGCGACTTGCGCAGCTCCAGCAGTTCCTTGTGCGAGACCACCGGGCGCCGGTCGGCCGGCAGCTCCAGCAGGTCCGCCTCGGTGTCCGGCTTGCGGCGGCTGTGCGCGATCTGCCGCGACTGCCGCTTCTGGAGCAGCATCTGCACCTGGTCCGGCTCCAGCAGACCCGGGATGCCGAGGTAGTCCTGCTCCTCCTCGCTGCCGGGGTGCGCCTGCATGCCGAACTCGGCGCCGTCGTAGAGCACCCGGTCGAAGACGGCGTCGGACTCCAGCGCCTCGAAGGACATCTGCTCGTCCTCGCCGGTGTCCTCGTCCTCCTGCCGGTTCGCCTCGTCCATCTCCTTCTCGGACTCGGCGTAGGGGTCCTCGTCGCCCTTCTTCTTCGGCTTGTCGAGGACGTGGTCGCGTTCGACCTCCATCTCGTTGGCGAAGCCGAGGAGGTAGGGAATGGTCGGCAGGAACACGGAAGCCGTCTCGCCGCGCCTGCGCGAACGCACGAAACGCCCGACGGCCTGCGCGAAGAACAGGGGCGTCGAAATCGTCGTGGCGTAGACGCCGACCGCGAGGCGCGGTACGTCGACGCCCTCGGACACCATGCGGACGGCGACCATCCAGCGGTCGTTGTTCGCGCTGAAGGTGTCGATGTTCTTCGAGGCGCCGGTGTCGTCGGACAGCACGACGGTGGCCTTGGTGCCGGTGATCTCGCGGATCAGCTTCGCGTACGCGCGCGCCGCGTCCTGGTCGGCGGCGATGACCAGGCCACCTGCGTCCGGAATGCCCTTCCGGACCTCCGTCAGCCGCTGGTCGGCGGCGCGCAGCACGTTCGGCATCCAGTCGCCGCGCGGGTCCAGCGCGGTGCGCCAGGCCTGCGAGATGGCGTCCTTGGTCATCGGCTCGCCGAGCCGGGCGGCGATCTCGTCGCCGGCCTTGGTGCGCCAGCGCATGTTGCCGCTGTACGAAAGGAAGATCACGGGCCGGACGACGCCGTCGCCCAGGGCGTTCCCGTATCCGTAGGTGTAGTCGGCGGAGGACCGCCGGATCCCGTCGTTCCCCTCCTCGTACGTGACGAAGGGAATGGGGTTGGTGTCGGACCGGAAGGGGGTACCGGTCAGCGCGAGCCGCCGGGTCGCCGGGTCGAACGCCTCCTGGCAGGCCTCGCCCCAGGACTTCGAGTCACCGGCGTGGTGGATCTCGTCGAGGATGACGAGGGTCTTGCGCTGCTCGCAGCGGTTGCGGTGCAGCATCGGACGTACGCCGACACCCGCGTACGTGACGGCGACCCCGTGGTAGTCCTTGCTCAGCGGCCCGGCGGAGTACTCCGGGTCCAGCCGGATGCCTATCCGGGCGGCGGCTTCGGCCCACTGCTTCTTCAGGTGCTCGGTCGGCGCGACGACGGTCACCTGCTGCACGACGTGGTGGTGCAGCAGCCAGGAGGCGAGCGTCAGCGCGAAGGTCGTCTTGCCGGCGCCGGGCGTCGCGACCGCGAGGAAGTCCCGCGGCTGGGTCTCGATGTACCGGTCCAGCGCACCCTGCTGCCAGGCGCGCAGCTTGCTGGCGGTACCCCAAGGGGCACGGCCGGGGAAGGCGGGTGAGAGGTGGTGGGAGGCGGTAGTAGTCACGGTCTCCGGTTCGGGCTCTCGGTGGCGGTCGTACGTAGGACAACCGGGCCACCCTACCGGGGCGCGCCGGCCCCTCGCGGAGGGACAGGCCCGTGACCTCGGCAGGTGCGGCGAGCGTCACATCCGGCGCAACCGCTGGGCGATACGCGCCACATCGGCCTCGGCGCCGGCCGCGACATCGATGACCAGCTCGTACGCGGCGTCCTGGTCGACGCTCCCGAGATCCACTCCGTTCACGGCGAGGAAGGTCGCGGCGGCGAGCCAGGCGGTGCGCTTGTTCCCGTCGACGAGGGGGTGGTTGATCGCGATCCCGTGCAGCAGCGCGGCGGCCTGCTCGTACAGGTCCTCGTAGGCCGGGGTCCCGAACATGCGGGCCCTCGGCCGGTGCACTGCCGACTCCAGCAGTCCGGGGGCGCGCAGCTCCACCTGCTGCCCGTTGGCCAGGCAGGCCGGGCCGGCCAGGTCGGTGACCTCGGCCAGGGTGAGGTGGCGGACGGTGCTCATGCGCCGAGCCTCTCCAGGAGGGCGGCGTGCCGCTCGGCCAGCCGCCGGGCCTGCCCTGCGACGGCCTCGCGCTCGGCGCGCAGCCGATCGCGCACTGCGGCCAGGGCGTACTCCTCGGGGGTGTGGCCGGTCGCGTCGGCCAGGTCGGCGAGCTCCGCGCACTCGGCGTCGGAGAGGTGGATGATCAGCTCGGTCACGCGCCCGACCCTACGGGCTGCCGGGTCCCGGGTCAGGCGATTTCCACGGAGCGGGGCGGGAACGCGCCTCGGGGTCGGGCGGGCGCACATGAGCGGGCGCCGGGACCGCCGGGGCGAGGCCGGACGCGCGGGGCCGGACGGTCGGCTCGGGCAAGACCAGACGGGCGGATCGCGCGGAGCCGGACGGGCAGCTCGGGCGGATCGGGCGGGGCCGGACGGGCAGCTCGGGCGGATCGGGCGGGGTCGGGCGGGCTCAGGGCTTCGCGGGGTTGACGGTCGGCGGGTCCAGCCGGGTCGCGACCCAGGCTCCCACCAGCGCCACGCAAGCCATCGGCAGGAACACCACCACGAAGGCGGCGGGGTGCGCGGACCCGCCCGCGCCCTCCGACACACCGTGGCCGGCCCCCACCGCGCCCCCGCCCAGCACGGCGAACGCGGCGCCGCCGGCCGCGAGCAGCACCACGTTGGCCAGCGCGTCGGAGATCTGCAGCGCGGCGGAATTGGCCCCGGCCTCCTCCGGCGCGGACAGCTCCAGCAGCAGCACGCTCGTCGACCCGATCACCAGTCCCATCCCGAGGCAGCCCACCGCCCAGGCCAGCGCCAGCGTCCACACCGGCACCGACTGGATCAGCACCGCCGGCGCGGCCGCGATGGCGGCGGCGACGAACACCATCCCCAGCACCATCAGCCGCTCCCGGTACGGCGCCATCCGCCCCTTGGACTGCAACCACGAGCCGCCCGCCCACGTCAGCCCGCCCGCCGCGAGCGAGAACCCGGCCAGCGTCGGACTCAGCCCCCGCTGGGTGACCAGCATCAGCGGCACGAAGCTCTCCGCCGCGATGAACGACCCCGCGGCCACGCCGCGCAGCAGCACTACCGAAGGCAACCCGCGCCGCGCCAGGTACGTCCCGCGCGGCAGCAGCCCCCGTACGGCGGGCACCAGCAGCGCCGCACCCGCGACGGCCGGCAGCAACGACAGCCACCGCAGGTCCTGCGCGGCGTACTGGAGCAGCCCCGCCCCGAACGAGATCCCGAAGGCCAGCCGGATCCGCCGCCGGTCGAATGCCGCGGGCGGCGCGCCCGTGTCCACCGGCCCCGACGCGGTCCGCCGTATCGCGGGCAGCGCGACGACGAGCGGCACGACCACCAGGCCCGGTATCCCGAGGAACACCCAGCGCCAGCCGAGGTGCTCGGTCACGGTCCCCGCGGCCAGCGGCCCGACGATGGACGGCACCACCCAACTCGCGGCGAAGGCGGCCATGATCGCGGGCCGCAGCCGCTCCTCGTACGCGCGGCTGACCACGACGTACAGCGCGACGATGACGAGCCCGCCCCCGAACCCCTGCACGGCCCGCCCCAGGACGAACACCCACATGTCCCCGGCGGTCCCGGCGCACACCAGCCCGGCGGCGAAGGCCCCGATCCCGACGGTCAGCGGCCGCAACGGCCCCTGCCGGTCGGCCCACTGCCCGGACAACACCATGCCGAAGAGGCTGGTGGTGAAGTACGCGGAGAAGGCGAAGGCGTAGAGCGCGATCCCGTCCAGCTCCCGGGCGGCAACGGGCATGGCGGTGCCCACGGCGGTCGCCTCGAACGCGATGAGGAAGATGACGGAGATGATCCCGATGCTGAGCGTCCGGTACGCGGACCCCAGGATCCCGTCCTGCGGCTGGGGCGGAACGGGCACACTGCGCTGTGGCACGCGGGGCTCAAGGGCACTCATCGCCCCAGGGTAAGGCCCGTGGCCCGGTTGCACCCCTGTCAATTCGACGGATCCCGCACTCGTCCGCGAGTCCTAGGCCCCGAGAACTGTGAACGCGGTATGGCAGTCACATTGCACCCCGGCCACCCCCCTTCCAACCCCCCGCCCCCGCCCGTACGGTCATGCCATCACCACCCCACAGCCGTGTGCCCGAGTGGTTGAGGGACTCGCCTGCAAAGCGAGGCACGCGGGTTCAATTCCCGCCACGGCTTCTCCGGGAAGGCCGCTCAGACCCCGTCTGAGCGGCCTTCCCTTCATTGCGTCGTCTTGGCGGCCTTCTGCTTGACGACCAACACGGCCGGCAGACCACCGTTGTCCCTGCACCCCAGCTCCCGGCTCATCGCGAGAGCAGCGGAGTGCGCGATGGCAAGGTTGGCTTCCCGCAGGGACGGCTCGTCCCCTTTGGACCCGGACGAGAGACTGACACCCACCTTGACCGGCACCGCGGTGTCGGGTCCGGCGAGGCGAGTGCCAGCGCAATCGAAGAACAGGTGAGCCTGGTCGGAGAGGACGAGGGCGTTTCGGCCCAGTTCGTACTCCCAGTAGAAACCCTTTCCCTGCTCGCTCCCCTCTCCCGTCCGCTGCGATTCGTGCTGGATCTCGAACGACACCGACAGACGTCGCCTGTTCGTCGTGTCGAACGGCACCGCCTCGCAGACCGTGCCGCCCTTGGAGGCGCCGATCGCGGCATAGCCGCCGGACAGGTGCTCTGCCACCGCCACCACGCTCTCAACGGCACCCTTGCGCGGCGGATCGAATTCGGAGGCTCCGGTGAGCAGCTCGACCCCGCGTGCGGCGCCCGTGTTCAGGAGGCCGTCACGGCACACCTCGGCTGCGGAGAGGCGGACCGGTTGACCGTCCTGTTCGTCCCCGCCGCATCCGACCACGAGAACGGCTGCCACCGTCGTCCCCAGCGCTACACCGCCACGCCGCGCCCGTTGCCGCCCCGAACTTGCGCGCCGCCGCTTCACTCGCCGGGCTTCTTCGTCTGGGACTCGTTGCCGGTGTGCCGCTCAAGGCCCCAGCCCGTGTTGTAGCCGGTCATCGACGACTGCCTCAGGACCTCGTCCAGCGGGTCGTCGTCGCTGACCGGGTGCCGCTCCAGGAAGTGGTCCACGGGCCCTCGGGACTGACGTTCGCCTTCTTGGTACACGCTCGCCTTGTCGTCGTGGGCCTTGCCTTCGATCTTGTCCTTCTTGCGCTCCGACTCCGCGTCCGACCAATCGCTGACGAGCCCGCTCGCGGCCTGCTCCAGCACCCCGCTTCCGGTGTCGACGGCGAGCGGCACGATCACGGCGGCTGCACCCGCCGCCAGGGCGGTGGCCGGCAGGAACGCGACACCGGCCGCGATTCCCGCGGTGGTGCCGAACTCGATCCAGCCCGAGCGCTTCTCCAGGGCTCGGTCGTAGTCCTTGAGCCACTTCTCCGCGTCGGCATCGATCTGTTTGCCGCGGGACTCGTCCAGGATCCCCTGGAACTCCCCGCCCGCTCGCGCCGCCTCCATCAGGCCGCTCTGGTTGAGCTTTCCGTCCGCGCCCACCTGGCTCTCCAGCACGGAGGCCTGAAAGATCGACTCCGCGCGCGACATCGTGAGCCAGGAATCGGGATGCTGGCCCAGGCTGCTGAGGAATTTACGGGCCTGCTCCTGATCGAACAGCGCATGGCCGTCGGCAGCCCGCACGAAGACGCTCTTGGAGTTGTTGCCGTTCAGAGCCCCGTTCAGGTCATCGATGTAACCGGCCCCCATGCGCCCGAGACTGTCCGCCATCGACTCCTGGTTCTTCAGCAGCGCCGCATCGCCACCGTATTTGGAGACGACCTCCTGCATGATGCGCGAAGAGACGTCGTCGCGTTCCAGCCTGGGCGCCGGGTCGTCCCAGGCGTGGCCCAGGGTCGCCGCTTCCAGGGCGTGGCCCAGGGCGTCCGGCATGTACTGCTGGACCTTCTTCAGGTCGTCCGGGTTCGTGCCCTCCATGTCGATGGTGAAGTCGTACTTCGCGTTGCCGAAGAAGTCGAGGTAGCCCTTGATCGGCTTCTTGTCCGCGCCCTTGCCCAGATCGGCCGCCCCGGACTTCTCCGTGCCGTCCTGGTTGTACGCGTGCGGCGACCGTTCGGGGTCGAAGAACTGCTGGGCCGCCTCCGGGCTGTGGCCCAGGGCCTCCAGGAAGCTGACCACCGGGTCGTAGCCGGCGCCGTTGGTCCCCGAGGGGTTGAAGAGGTTCTTGCCGTAGCCGTTCAGCTGCCGCGTCCCGTTGAAGAAGTCCGGGTCCTTGGCGTGGATCTGCGTGGCGTGCTCGGCGATGGGGACCAGGAACTTCGGGTCGTAGTTCCCGTACCGCATGATGCCGCCGAGCAGCTGGTACCCGTACGGCGGGTTCTGGTCGTACCTGGCGAGCGGGATGTGCTGCGTGCCCAGCTTGCGCAGGTCCTGCGCGAAGCTGTCGGGCAGGTGCGGCTCGTTCTTCGAGTTCGTGGCCGTGGCCAGGTTGAGGCCCAGGTTCTTCTGGAGCTCCTGGACGTCCTTGAGGCGCTGTTCGTCGAGCTTCGAGTAGTCGTAGGTGTCGGTGGCCATGTACCCGAAGAACTGGAGCGCGCCCTTGGGTCCGAGGGCCGTGTAGAAGTCCTTGGAGAATTCGGGGACCTTGGCGTTGTCCGCCAGCAGCTCGTTGAGCTCGACGAGTTCGGCGTGCGTCAGGTCACGCCCCTTCTTGGCCAGGTCTGCGGCACGGCCGGCCTGCTCCGCGACGAGGCTCGCGTACGTGGGCCCGCTGAAGTCGTGGCCGTCGGTGACGTTCGCGGCCAGCGTGCGGGCCAGCGACTGGTCGACGTCGTCGCAGTTGTCGACGATGTCGTCGATCTTCTTCTGCCACAGCCCGCGGTTCTCCCGGATGGACTGCTGGTAGTCCGGATCGTGGCGGGCCGCGTTGCGGTCGGCCTCGGTGGCGAGCGGGGTGGCGGTGACCTTGCCTTCGGCACCGACCTGGAAGCCGGCCGCCGGCGCCTCCTCGGTCGCGATCTTCTGCAGTTGCTCCTTGGAGGCCTTGAAGACGGCGAGTCCCTCGGTCAGGGCCGTGTGGACGCCCTTGGCCTCCTTCGCCGCGTCCTCGAACTCCTTGGCCGTCTTGTCGACGAACCCTCGCGCCACACCGGCGGTGACGCCGCTCCACCGGGCCTTGTCGGACTTCGCCTTCATCCCGTTGCGGGCCGACTCGGCGAGTTCGTCGAGCTTGTCGGCCATCGCCTTCCAGTCGGTGACGGCCGTCTGGAGCTTGTCGACGGGGGCGTTGAGCACGTTCTCGTACGTCAGCATCGTGGGCGCCTACTTCAAGTACGTGTCGATGGCGGAGGCCGTGAAGTCGGCGTGGAGCTGCTGCTCCTCCTTGGCGTGGGAGGAGAGCGAGTAGTTGAGACCGTTGGAGATGGTCGCGCAGGCGGCCACCAGCGTCTTCACCTGGCTCTCCCACGTGGCGCTGACCTTGGCCAGCGCAGCACCCCCGGCGAAGCCCTCCTTGGTGAGCGCACCGGCCGCCTCGGCCGAAGCCGTCGCGGCGTGCTTGCCGTCGGTCAGGAGGCGGGTGTGCAACTTGTAGGCCTCGGAGCCGATGGCGCCGATGTGGTCCTGGTTGATCTCAAGATCGCCGCTCCCGCCGCTCCCGCCGCCACCGCCCCCGCCCGGGTCGGCGGGTACGTGATCGAGTCGCATCGAGACGTTGGCCGCGGCGGTGGCTCGCGCGGTGGACCATTCCTCGTCGAACGACATCGCGTGCTTTTCTCCTTGTGTCACATCAGCGTCTAACACGTTGAACTGCGGCTGTGGTTACGGCCCCGGCGACGAGGAGGCAGGCTCCCATCCCGAGGACGGCCCAGGGAAGGAGCCGGCCGCCGATTGTCTTGTTCTGCGCGTGAGCGGCGTACGCCGGGGCGAGCGCGGCGGACGCGCCCGCCACCTCGGCCGCCGCGAGGTCGGGGAGTGGGTAGACGTCCGCGGGACCGGGGTCTCCGGGGGCGTTGCGGCCTCCGGACGCGTCGGGGCCGGGGGCATCGGGGCCTCCGGGTGCGTCGGGGGCGAGGAGGGCGGTGCGGGGGCGTACGACGCCGTAGCCGACGTGGTCGTCGCGCTCACCGCCGTCGGGCTTGCCGGCGGTGTTCAGCAGCACCCGCAGGACCTGGTTGCCGGTCCAGTCGGGGTGGGCGGACCAGATCAGGGCGGCCGACGCGGAGGCGAGGGCGGTGGCGTCGCTGGTGCCGTGGTGACTGCAGAAGCTCGCGCCGGAGTCAGCCTCGTCGGCGCAGCCGGTGACGATGTCGACACCGGGGGCTGCCAGGTCGACCTGCGGGCCGTGCTGGGACTCCTCGGTCGCTGCATCGTCCGCGCCGACGGCCGAGACGCCGACCACTCCGGGCGAGCCGGAGGGGTACATGACCTCGTTGGGTCCCTCCCCGTCGTTGCCGACCGAGGAGAAGATCAACTTGCCCTTGTCCAGGGCGTATCTGACGGCGGCGTCGAGCTCCCCGCTCTCGCCCGGCCCGCCGAAGGAGATGTTCAGGACCTTGGCGTCCGAGTCCGCCGCGAAGCGGATCGCCTCGGCTATCGACTGGTGGAGGCGGAGGTTCCCGCCGCCCTCGGAGACGCGCAACGGAAGGATCTTGGCCCCGGGAGCCAGCCCGAACGCCCCGTCGCCGGACGGGCGCTTGCCCGTACCGGCGATCAGGGCGGCGATACCGGTGCCGTGATCGCCGTAGTCGGTGCGCTCGTCGCCGTCGTAGCCGTGGGAGAAGTCCTTGCCCCGGACCACCTGGCCGTCGAGCTCGGGGATCCGGCCGACGCCGGTGTCTATGACGGCGACGGTGACGCCTCGACCGGTGCTGATCTGCCAGATGTCGTCGGCGTGCATGGCACCGAGATGCCACTGCTCCGGCCGAGCCGACCGGGCCTGGGCGGCCGGAGCCGCGCCGACCCCGGCCAGCAGCAGGCCCACCAGGGCCGAGGTCGTCCGGCGCATCCGCATCGGGTGACGTTAGGCGTTCCTGCGCCGAACGACAACAGCGACGACGGCCCCGCCGTCCGCGTGGGCCGGGATCGCGGCGACCCCGGCCAGGAGGAGACCCACCGGGGCCGAGGTCGCCTTACGCGTGCGCACGCGTGTCGTCAGCGGTTCCTGCGACGGACGAGCACCGCGGTCACGGCTCCACCGATCAGCACGCAGGCACCAAGCCCGAGGGCGAGCCAGGGAAGGCCGCCGCCCTCGCTCTTCTTCGCCTCGGCATTGGGCGCGCTGGACTCGGGCTTTTTGCTGTTGGTCGACGGAGCGGGCGAGTTCTTCGCGTCTGCCGCTGCCAGGTCGGGGAGCGGGAAGACATCCGCCGGACCGGGGTCGCCGGGGGTCGGCACTGCGATCCGGGGGCGCACCACGCCATAGCCGACGTAGTCGTTCCGCGGACCGTCATCGGGCTTGCCGGCCGTGTTCAGCAGAACTCGGAGGACCTGGTTGTTGGTCCAGTCGGGGTGCGCGGACCAGAGCAGGGCCGCCGAGGCGGAGGCGAGGGCGGTGGCGTCACTGGTGCCGTGGCTGTTGCAGAGCCCTGTGCCACCATCACATCCTGTCAGGATATTTATGCCCGGCGCAGACATATCAACATATGCATGGTGCTGCGACTCATTAGTCGCAGCACCATCAGCATCAACAGCGCCGACACCCACCACACCCGGCGTCGCAGCCGGATAGTAGATGTCACCGTTCCCGTCATTGCCAACGGCGGCGAAGATGAGCTTCCCCTTACCAAGGGCATACTTGACCGAATTGGTGAGATTCTCGCTCTTGTTAGAGCCTGCCATCGAAATGTTGAGGATTTTTGCATCCGAGTCAGCCGCAAAGCGGATCGCTTCACTCATAGCCCGAAACGGCGTGCCGCCATCGCCGCCAATATCGATCCTGAGAGGCAAAATCTTTGCGCCCGGAGCCAGCCCAAAGGCGCTGTCCACACCCCGGGGCCCCTTCCCATTCCCTGCGATGATCGCAGCCATGGTCGTGCCGTGGTGACCGTAGTCCGTACGTTCATCGCCTTCATAGCTGGGCGCCGCGAAGTTCTTGCCTGGGAGGACTTGGCCATCAAGTTCGGGAATCCGGCCAACACCTGTGTCGATCACCGCGACGGTGACCCCTTTTCCAGTGCTGATCTTCCAGATGTCGTCGGCCTTCATGGCGTCGAGATGCCACTGCTTGGACCGAACCGTCTCCGCGTGGGCCGGGGTCGCGGCGACCCCGGCCAGCAGGAGGCCGACCAGGGCCGCGGTCGCCTTACGCCTGTGCATCCCGTGCAATGTCCGTTCTGCTCAGTCGATCACCGGCGGAACAACGCGATCGTTGCTCTGCCAGGTCTCTTCGTCTTCTGCCAGGTAGTCAGGGCGCTCCCCACCCTGCTGGTCACGCCGGTTGCCGGGAGCGTGGACACCCGCACCTGCATGCCCCATGGTCCCGCGGGCCGAACCGGCTCCGGAACCATTGCGCACGAGGCCCGAGCCACCCTGTGTGAACGGCTGGCTTCCCGTGGTAGGACGACCGATCGGGGCGGATTGACGGCCACCGACGACACCGCCGGGCTCCATGGCCAGCCGGCGCCCCATGCCGGAACCGCCGCCCTGGCCAGCGTGCGGGCCGCCCCCGCCGCCGGGGTGCATTCCGCTACCCATGCCCCGGCCGAGTGCCTGCTGGCCGCCTTCCTGGCCGATGACCGTGCCACGCGGGATACCAGCGGTCGGTCCATTGGTGGTCACCGGGCGACCACCCATGATCCCGGTGTCGCGCGGGAGAAGGCCTCCGGGGCCACCAGCCTTACTGAGGGGAGGAGTCGCGACCTGGAACTTGCCGCCGGGTCCGCCACCGGACGGGATCGGCGTACCAATGGGCGGGAGAGTGATGGGCGCAACGGGGCCGAGCCCGGGGCCGCCACTCGGTCCCGGGCCGGGGGTCGGAACGTTGGGCAGACCCGTGACCGGAGGAAGCGTCTTATCGGGAAGCGTCGCAACGTGGTCGAGGTCCACGTCTACATTCCGGTCTGGCAGGCTGGGAACCAGTGCGGGACCGGTCGTCGGGAGCGGCGCGCCGTCCGGGTGGCGAGTCGTTACCTGGCCGAGCTCGTTCGAGGAACCGCCGGGCGGTGTCGATGGCACATACGAACTCCCACCAGAACCTGAGCTTCCTCCAGAACCCCCAGAAGAACGCTCTACATAGACGTCGCTGCCCTTTGCGCCGTCCGGCTCAAACGCCCCCGGCGGCGGCGGGAACGTCGGGATTTCTGCCTTGCCCATCTGGGTCGTCGACTGGTCGTACGAGCCCGCAAGCTTCGTCAGGGCGTCGACGGCTTTCTGATGGTCGCCGTTCAGCTTGACGCTGGCGATCTGGCCGACCTTGACCGAGTCCGGGTCGTTGTGGAAGTCCTTGGCGGCCTTCAGATCGGCGGCCGCACCCGTGTCGTAGGCCGGCATGTTCTTCTTGACCTCGACCATGGTCTGCGCGGCCTCGGTCATCCACTTGCCGCCGGCCTCGCTGTAGTCGCCCAGGCGCAGCGTCGCGCTGCCCGTCTGGCCGATCCAGGTCTCGAAGGCCGTGGCGGCTTCGCCCTCCCAGCCCTTCACCCGATGCTTCTTGAGGCTCTCGCCGATCTCCTTGATCGTCTTGGCCGCCTCCGTCAGCTGGGTACCGCGGGTCTTCACCGTTTCCGCGTCGAGGGAAGCGATCATGGCGAGCAGCTGCTGGTGCGTATAGCCCTCAAAGTCCGTTGCCATCAGATCTTGCCCTTCCCCGTCTTGCCCTCGCCCGTCGGAGTCGGCTGAGCGGCCTCCTCCTTCTCCTTTTCCTTCACCAGCGGGTCGCGATCAGGAACGTAGTCCTTCTTGGCCTGCGCGACGATGGCGCGCATCCGCGCCTCGGTCTCCGCGTCGACGCCGCCGTAGCCCTTGCCCGCCGTCAGGATCGCGATGCCCAGGGCCTCGATCTGCCCCGCCAGGCCCTTCGACAGGTTCTGCAGCTGGGTGTGCACCGTCGAGTACGTCTTGTGGAGGGCGTCCGCCTCCGCGAAGCCGTGGCCCAACACCCCGTCGGGCAGGGTGGTGTGGGCCAGCTTCTTGTCGGCCGCCTGGGATCCGTCGAGCTTGTCCAGGAGCTCGTCGACCCGGTTCTTGAAATCCTTCATCGACTCGAACTCGACCTCAAGCGCCTTCGCCTGCGCCAGGATCGCGTCCGCCACACCCGCACCGATACCGCCCAGCCCCAACAGGCCAGGCGCCGACTCCTCTGCCACGATGGCCTCCCCGACTCCCCGTCATCCCCGTGGTTACAGCGTTTCCGCTGCTTCACGGCCCCGTTCGCACCCGTTCGCACGCGCACGTACTACGTCTTACCGATCACTCTAGCGACCGGTTCCGACAGTCCCAAGCTCGGGGTTGCACGTGCAATGCGGGTCACACGGTCAAGAGTTGGGCGTCGCGACCGCTGCCGAGGGGCGGATCGGGAGCCTGTTCACCGGGCGGCCCGTCGCCGAGCGCACTGCCGAGGCTACCGCTGCCGGGGCCGTCACCACAGGGATCGCGCTGGCCGCCTTCGCGCCGAACGGGGCCACCACGTCCCGCTCTTCGACCAGTTTGACGATGCGGACCACCGGGGCGTCCAGCGCCGTCGGCAGGGCGTAGCCCGTCAGGTCCGGGTGGCGGACCAGGCCCGACACCGAGCGGAGGTTCTCCGTCAGGGCCGCGCCCACTCCCTGCGTGACGCCCGCTTCGATACGGGCTTCCAGCTGGCGGGGGTTGAGGATGCGGCCCACGTCCTGGGCCACCGCCAGTTCGACCACGCGCACCGAGCCCAGCTCGATGTCCACGTCCACCACCGCGCGGATCGCGCAGAAGGCGAGGCCGACGAACGCGTCGCCCTGGCCGTCGCCGTCCAGGGGCTCCGTCGGGTGGGGGCGGCACTGGGCCGTCGCCCAGAGTTCCTTGCCCGCCATGGCTTCGGCGACCGTCGTCGAGAACGCGCCGTCGTACGACGTGATCCGGCCGTCCTGGATCTGGAGGAGTTCCGTCGACATGCCGAGCTTGTGGGCCATCGGCTGGAGGAGTTGGGTGCGGACCATCTTCGCGGCGCGTTCGACGGCGCCTCCGGACACCCACGTGTGGCGGCCGTGCGCCGCCGGGCCCGCCGGCGGTTGGTCGGTGTCGACCGGGGCCATGACCACCTCGTCCACGCCGAGCGTCTCCTGGACGATCTGGCGGGCGAGCGTGGAGAAGCCCTGGCCGGTGTCGACGGCCGCGCAGATGATCGTCGCCGCCCCGTTGACGACCTTGACCGTCGCCGTCGAGACCTCGTCCGTGCCCTCCGCGCCGAGCATGTGGACCATGCCGACGCCGTACCCGACCCCGCGCCGTACCGCGCCGGGTTCGCCCGCGCCCTCCAGGCCGCCCGGCAGCAGCCATTCTTCCTCCGGGGCGTCCTTCGGGAGGGAGGGGAGCTCGAAGTCGCGTACGGCGCGCAGCAGTTCCGCCACGGGGGCCGGGCAGGTGACGGTCTGGCCGGTGGGCAGGAGGTCGCCGGTCGCCAGCACGTTGCGCAGGCGCAGTTCCGCGCCGTCGATGCCGAGGGCGGCCGCGAGCTTGTCCATCTGGCCTTCGTACGCGGCGCAGACCTGCATCGCGCCCTCGCCCCGTACGTGGCCCGACGGCGGGTTGTTCGTACGGACAGCCCAGCCCTCGACGAAGGCGTGCGGGACGACGTACGGGCCGCAGGCGAAGGCCACCGCCGCGGCCAGGGATTCGGAGGACGAGTCGGCGTACGCGCCCGCGTCCATCAGGATCTGGGCCTCGACCTTGACGAGCCTGCCGTCCGCGTCCGCGTGGTGGCGGTAGCGCAGCAGCGTCGGGTGGCGGTGGGTGTGGCCGAGGAAGGACTCCTCGCGGGTGGCGGCCAGCTTGACCGGGTGGCCGGTCCGCAGGGCGAGCAGGCCGAGCGGCAGCTGGAAGGCGGCGTCCTCGCGGTCGGCCGTGGCGCCGGGGACACCCGTGACGACGACCCGTACCCGGTCGGGTTCGAGGCCGAAGCACGCCGCCGCCAGGTCGCGGTCCAGGTGCGGGTCGGTGGAGGCGGTGTAGATCTCCACTCCGCCGTCGGGCCGGGGCACTGCCAGCCCGGCCTCGGCGCCGATGGGCGCGGGGTCCTGGCGGCCGATCCGGTACAGGCCCTCGACGACGACCTCGCCGGTGGCCTCCGGGTCGCCGTAGCGGAGCGGGATGTGCCGGATCAGGTTGCCGTCGGGGTGCAGGGCGGGGGCGCCGAAGGACTGCTCGGGGTCCGTGACGGCGTCGAGGAGCTCGTACTCGACGGCGATCGCCGCGGCGGCGAGGCGGGCGGTGTCCGGGTGGTCGGCGGCGACGGCGGCGATGGGCTCGCCGTGGTGGCGGACGACGTCGTGGGCGAAGACCGGCCGGTCGGCGATGCGGCGGCCGTGCGTGGTCGCGCCGGGGACGTCGGCGTGGGTGACGACGGCGCGTACGCCGGCCATGGCGGCGGCTGCGGAGGTGTCGACGGAGAGGATGCGGGCGTGGGCGTGTGGGGAGCGCAGGACGGCCGCCCAGAGGAGGCCCTCGGCCCACAGGTCGGCGGCGTACGGGAAGGTGCCCTCGCTCTTGGCGCGGGTGTCGGCGGAGGGCACGGAGGCGCCGATTCCGCGCGGGGCCTGTTGCTCGGCCGCCTCGGGCGCGACGGCGGCCGAGACACCCGTGGAGACCGATACCGTCGCCGTCGCCGTGGCCGCGTCGTGCCCGCTCACGCCATGCCTCCGTTGTGGTGGATCCCGCCCTCGCCGGGCGGTGCCTGGTGCGGAATACGCGCCTCCGAGCCGTTCCCTGGCCCGTGCCCTGGCCCGTGCCCGGGGCCCTGCCCGTGCCCGGGGCCCTGCCCGTGCCCGGGGCCCTGCCCGTGCCCGGGTTCGTGCCCGTGCCCCGGTTCGTGTCCGTTGCCGGGTCCGGCCGCAGGCGCGTCGGCCGTGGCCGTCGCCTCGCGCTCGGCGACGACCTCGCGGACGGCCTCGATGACGCCCTTGTAGCCGGAGCAGCGGCAGAGGTTCCCGCACAGGGCCTGCCGGGTCTCCAGCTCGCTGGGGGCGTGGTTGCCCTCCAGCAGGTCGTGGATGGTCATGGCCATGCCGGGCACGCAGAACCCGCACTGCACCGCACCCGACCTGCACAACGCCTGCTGCACGTCCGAGAGTTCCCCGCCGCTGGCGAGCCCCTCCACGGTCCGTACCTCGCTGCCCGCCGCCGTCGCGGCCGGAACCAGGCAGGAGGCGACGAGCCGGCCGTCGACCTTCACGGCGCACGCCCCGCATTCGCCCTGCGAGCAGCCGTCCTTGGCGCCGGCGAGGCCGAGGCGCTCGCGCAGCACGTAGAGCAGGGACTCGCCGATCCACGCACCGGTGACGGGCCGGTCGGCGCCGTTGACGCGCAGGACGTAGGAAGCCAGCGGGTGCTCGTGATGGGCGACGGCCCCGGCAGCCGGTTCTTCTTCGTACGTCGGCACCTCGGCCGGGAAACCTTCGGCCGTTCCCGCATCCGGTGTTGTCACGGCGATGTCGGCGGTGTCCGCACCCGGCGTTCCCGCGGCCCCGGCTCCGCCCGGACCCGAACCCCGGCCCCCGACCGCCCCGGCCTCCGGAACCACCCCGGCGGCTTCGGCCGACCCGGCGGCTCCGGCGGCTCCGGTGAAGCCGCGCCCGTCGGTGTCGGCGGGCTCCGCCGTGAACCCGTGCTCACCGGTCGGCCCGGGCTCCGCCCCGGCAGGGCCGTGGCCGGGGCCATGGCCGGATGCCGTGAAACCGTGCCCGTTCGTGTCGTGCCCGTTCGTGTCGTGCCCGTTGGTGTCGTGCCCGATCACCTCGTGCCCGATCACCTCGTGCCCGGTCACCCCGTGCCCGATCGTGTCCCCGGGCTCCGCGAAGCCGGTGGCGCCGGGAGCACCCGCGAGGGCGTACTCCGCGGCCGCGACGGCGCTCGCTTCGCGCTCCGGCTCCACGACCGCGACCGCGTCGGCCGTCGTCTCGGCAGCCGCGCCGACCGGAACCGTCCCCGGCAGCTCGGTGGCCTCCGCGCCGGGGTGCGGACGCTCGGCCGTCACCGGCGTCGCCGCCGGGCCGTGGGCGGCCTCGATGTCGTGCGGGGCCGGATGCGCCGGCTCCTCCTCCGCCTCCGGGAGGGTGCCCACGCCCGGTCCGCCCAGGACGCGCGGGCCGCGTCCGGGGCCGCCGACGCCGGGGCCGCCGAGCCGGCGCAGGCTCGCGCCCGAGGTGCCGGCGTCGCCCGCGTCGGGCCGCGCCTCGGGCAGCACGCCCGAGCTCATCACGGCATCCGGACGCGCGGCTTCGAAGTCGGGGTGGGTCGCCCAGGGGGCGGCGGCGCCGCCCGGCAGCGTCGCCGGGGCCTGGCTCCAGTCCGCGGCCGGCGCGCTGTGCCGGAACTCGCCGGTCTGCTCCTGCAGTTCCGGAAGGGTCCACTGGCCGGTGGTCACGGGCTCGGCGTCCTGCACCGCGTCCGGGAAGCGCCACTCGGCGGTCGCACCGGGATCGTGCTCACCCTCGACCGATGCCTGGGCCTGGCCCTGAGCCTGGCCCGCCACCCGGCCCGAGTCGTGTCCCGCCACCTGCACCGGAGCCTGCCCCGGATCCGCGAACGCCGCCGCCACCGACGCCGGGATCGGGATCGACGCCGGGATCGGCCCGCCGACCGGCGCGGGCGCGGCCACGGCCGCGCCTGACTCAGCCATGGCGGCCGTGGCTCCCCCGCCGTCCTGGGGCGTCGTTCCCGCGTCCGGCCACTGCACCGGAATCGTCCACGTGCCCGTCGCCGTCGGATCGGCGCTGCCGGAGCCCAGCGGCACGATCATCGGCGGCGGCACGTAGCCGTGCCCGGGCGCCGCGAGCGGCTCCCCGGTGCCGAGCGCGTCCAGCATGTCCTGCGGCAGCTTCACGAAGGCCGTCGCGTCGGAGTCGTACTCGCCGCCCTGCGGCACCGGCTCCCAGCCCCAGCCGGCTTCGGTGTGCGCCGGCCCCGCGGGACCCGCGTCCCCCGTCGTTCCGCTCACGTTCTCGTTCCCACTCATGAGGTCAGCGCCCTCCCCAGGGCCCTCCGTGCCAGCACGGCGACCGTCCGCCGCAGATGCAGTACCCCGGGAGCCACCGGTTCGCCCTGGTCGGGGACGCAGGCGGCCGCGACGTACTCGCCGAACGCCTCCAGTGCCTCGGGGGCGAGCGTCCGCCCCCCGTCCCAGTCGATGAGCGAGGCCACCCATTGCTCGGCCTCCAGCGGCCGCAGCGGCATCGGGGCGACCGCGCCGATCGCACAGCGGACACCCCGGCGCGCGGGATCCAGTACGAGCCCCACGGACGCCACGGCGCGCCCCGGCCCCGTACGCCCCGTGGCCTTCAGGAAGACCTGCGGCGCGTGCAGCAGCGGCACCCGTACGAATCCGATCAGCTCGCCGGGCCGCAGCATCTCGCGGCCGGCCAGCAGGTACGAGACCGGGATCTCCCGTCGTGACCCGCCGGGGCCGTGGACGACGAGGATCGCCTCCAGCGCGGCCAGTACGGGCAGCGCGTCGCCCGTCGGCGCGGCGGTGGCGATGTTGCCGCCGAGGGTGCCGGCGTTGCGGATCTGCGGGGGTCCGGCGGCGCGTGCGGCCGCGGCCAGTGCGGGGATCAGAGCGGCGAAATCCGGCCGCCCCATCCGCGCGTGGGTGAGCCCGGCGCCGAGCAGGGCGTGCCCGTCCTGGTACTGCCAGCCGCGGATCTCGTTGATCCGGCCCAGGCCCACCAGCGCGGCGGGCCGCAGCTGCCCGGCGTTGACGGAGGCCATGAGGTCGGTGCCGCCGGCGACGGGCACGGCGGCGGGCATGGCGGCGAGAGCCGCCACGGCCTCGTCGAGCGAGGCCGGCAGCGTCACGGACTGCGCCGCCTGCGGCCCCTGAGATGAATGCAGTGCATGCGGTGCGTGCGTGGTCAACCCAGCTGCCCCTTCCCGATGTCCCGGTCCCGGCGCTCACGCCTGTCCGCCGTACGGTACGTCCTCACCGCCGGGACGTGGCAACTCTGGCACATCTTCCCCACCGCCCGGCGCGAGGGTCCCGCGGGCGCCCCCTGGAGCTTCCGGCCGTCCGGTTTCACCCGTATCAACCGAAACAGCCGGATCCAAGAGTTTCGCCCAATAAGCCGAAATCGAGCAAGAGTTCCCGGCACCCCCCAAGAACGAAGGACGTCCCGGAACGGTCCGGGGTTCCGAAGAAGTCCGAAGGATTCCGATCGGGGACGAACAGTCCGAAAGGAGTCGCGCCGCCATCGGGCCGGAGCGTGCGGACGGGTTCCGGCCACACCGGCCACGCCGGCCGCGCGGTCACACCCCGACCACACCCCGGTCGCACCCCGTTCACCACCCGCTCACCACGCCGGTCCGCCCCACCCCCCTCACACGTTCGGGGGCTCGCCCTCGATCGGACGGCCGAGCACCCCGGGCCGCCGCTGCCACGGCAACGGCCCGCCCGGCGGCCGGTAGTCGACACCCAGTACGTCAAGCCGCCGGTAGTGCCCGCCCATCCGGGCCTCGAAGCCCGCGTAGTCCCGTTCGTCCGGGTCGGGCAGCGGCGACCACACCACCTCCGCGAAGGCCGCCAGCCGCGGGAACACCTGGTAGTCGACCCGGCTCTGGTTCTCCATCACCTCGGTCCACACGTTGGCCTGCGCGCCCAGTACGCGGGCCGCCGCCTCCGCGGACAGCTTCGGCGGCACCGGCTCGAAGCGGTACACGTCCTCCAGCGAGCGCACGTACCCGATCGGCACCGGCTCCTCCGGGCCGCCCGCCTGACGGTGGTCCAGGTACACCCGCTGCTCCGGGCACATCACGACGTCGTGCCCGGCCTCGGCGGCGGCGATCCCGCCCGCGTACCCGCGCCAAGAGGACACCGCAGCGCCCGGCGCGAGCCCGCCCTCCAGGATCTCGTCCCACCCGATCAGCCGTCGCCCGCGCTCGGCGAGCCAGCCGTCGAAGTGCCGGATGAACCAGGACTGGAGCCCGTCCTCCCCGTCCACCCCCAGCTCCCGGATCCGCTCCTGTGCGGCCGCCGAGGCGCGCCACTGCTCCTTGGGGCACTCGTCGCCGCCCACGTGCACGAAGGGCGAGACGTCCGCGGGGAACAGCTCCAGCAGCTCCTCGAAGACCCCCTCGTAGAAGCGCAGTACGGCCTCGGTCGGCGCGAGCACGTTCTCGTTGATGCCCCAGTCGTCCCACACCTCCAGCGCGGCGGTGTCCACGACGTCGGTGTTGCCCAGTTCCGGGTACGCGGCGATCGCGGCCTGCGAATGCCCCGGCACGTCGATCTCCGGGACCACCCGGACGTGCCGCTCGGCGGCGTACGCGACGATCTCGCGGATGTCGTCCTGCGTGTAGAAGCCGCCGTGCGGGGTCTCGTTCCACAGCGGCGACGCCCGGTGCCCCCACCGGCTGCGCGGCCGCCACGCGCCGACACCGGTGAGCCGCGGGTGGCGTTTGATCTCGACCCGCCAGCCCTGGTCGTCCGTCAGGTGCAGGTGCAGCACGTTGAGCTTGTGCGCGGCCAGCAGGTCGATGTACCGCAGCACCCCGTCCTTCGGCATGAAGTGCCGGGCCACGTCGAGCATCATGCCGCGCCAGCCGAAGCGGGGGCCGTCCTGGACGCCTCCGATCGGCAGCCGCCAGCCGCGGCCCGGCGCGGTCGGGGCGTGGCGGTAGGCCTCGGGGCCGAGCAGCTGGCGCAGCGTCTGCGCGGCGTAGAAGAGGCCCGCCGGGTCAGCGCCTTCGAGCAGCAGCCCCCGCTGTGCGACGTGCAGCTCGTACGACTCCGCACCGACGCTGCGGGCCAGCTCGGGGCGGAGCACCAGCCGGATCACCGCGCGCCCGCCGTACGCCTCGCCCGGGGCCGGCGCGGGCAGCTCCCAGCCGGTCGCGCCGCCGAGCTCACGGCGCAGCCAGCGGGCGGTGCCCTCGGTGCCGGGGCCGACGTCGAGCAGCGGATCGTCCAGCAGGCACTCGCCTGCGTCGCGGGCGAATCGCGCGTACCGCGGTTCCGGAATCAACTCGGGCATGGCCTCGACCCCTCCACCGTCCAGCCGTTGCAGCATGCGCAACGCACGTTTCACGTGGCGCGCGCCCGGCGCCCGTGCGGCCGACCCTAGCCCTCGCCCCTCGCACGGCAAAGGCCCCCGGACGCGCACCAGCGCATCCGAGGGCCTTTCGGGGTCCTTCGGGGTCCTCGGTCCTGCCGGGAACGGGCCGGACGGACGGGCAGGACCGGACGGAACGGCAGGACCGGACTACTCGTCCTTGCCGCCCTTGTCCTTGTCCCCGCCGGGACCCATGGACTCGTAGATCTCCTTGCACATGGGGCAGACCGGGTACTTCTTCGGGTCCCGGCCCGGTACCCACACCTTGCCGCAGAGCGCGACGACGGGGGTGCCGCCGAGCGCGCTCTCCATGATCTTGTCCTTCTGGACGTAGTGGGCGAAGCGCTCGTGGTCGCCGTCGCCGTGGGACACCTGCGGCGTCGGCTCTACGAGGGTCCCCGTACCAGTCCCGCGCTCGGGCTCAAGAGTGCTCATAAAAGCCAGGGTACCGACCCGTGCGCGGGTCAGTTGAGCGACGGGTCGTCCGGATACGTGGCGACCATCGCGAGCTCGTTGCGCTGGCGGCGCAGCACCGCCCGCCACAGTCGTTCGGGATCGGGGAACGATACGTCCCCCGGCTCCGACTCCACGACGTACCAGGCGCCGTCGCCGAGCTCGATCTCCAGCTGGCCCGGACCCCAGCCCGAGTACCCGGCGAAGATCCGCAGCGAGCCGAGAGCCGCGGCCAGCAGCTCCGGCGGGGTCTCCAGGTCGACCAGTCCGATCGCCCCGTACACGCGGCGCCATCCGAGTGGCCCCTCCTCGCCCGGAATGACCGCCACGCCGAGCGCCGAGTCCAGCCCCACCGGGCCGCCCTGGAAGACGACCCCGGGATCGCCGGCCAGGGTCGCCCAGGGCAGCAGGACGTCGCCGACGCCGACGGGGGTGGGCCGGTTCAGGACCACGCCGAGGGAGCCCTGCTCGTCGTGGTCGAGCAGGAGCACCACCGCGCGGTCGAAGTTCGGATCCGCGAGGGCGGGGGTGGCCACGAGCAGCCGCCCTGTGAGGGAGGACACCTCGGTCATGCCGACATGATCCCCCACATTCGCCCTTCAGGGGGAGCGGGCGGGGCCAACGGATCGCACGCAGCTCAGGGCGCACCGCAGCAGGAAGGAGCGCGCGGCACCTCCGCGGGCGGAATGCAACACTCCGCCATGAAGTGGGCACTGTGGGTGTTGTGGCTAATTCATGACAGTCCTACGGCCGCGTCAGCCTTACGAACAAGGGGGTCGTGCCCCTTACCCTTTTCCCTGGCCCCCTGCCCACCCTCCTCTGGCCTCGCCGGGGGAGCCCCTCTCCGGAACGCGAGATTCATGACCGGCACAGACAGAGACGACGTACTGCTTGTCCATGGCGGTACCCCGCTTGAGGGCGAGATCCGTGTCCGCGGTGCGAAGAACCTCGTGCCCAAGGCCATGGTCGCCGCTCTGCTCGGCAGCGGACCCAGTCGGCTCCGCAACGTTCCCGACATCCGCGACGTCCGGGTCGTGCGCGGGCTGCTCCAGCTGCACGGGGTGACCGTCCGCCCCGGCGAGGAGCCGGGCGAGCTCGTGCTCGACCCGACCCACGTCGAGAGCGCGAACGTCGCCGACATCGACGCGCACGCGGGTTCGTCGCGCATCCCGATCCTGTTCTGCGGGCCGCTGCTGCACCGCCTCGGCCACGCCTTCATCCCGGGTCTCGGCGGCTGCGACATCGGCGGCCGGCCGATCGACTTCCACTTCGACGTGCTCCGCCAGTTCGGCGCGACCATCGAGAAGCGCGAGGGCGGCCAGTACCTGGAGGCCCCGCAGCGCCTCCGCGGCTGCAAGATCCGCCTGCCCTACCCCTCGGTCGGCTCGACCGAACAGGTGCTGCTGACGGCCGTTCTGGCCGAGGGCGTCACCGAGCTCAGCAACGCCGCGGTGGAGCCGGAGATCGAGGACCTCATCTGCGTACTGCAGAAGATGGGCGCCATCATCTCCATGGACACCGACCGGACCATCCGGATCACCGGTGTCGACCGCCTCGGCGGCTACAACCACAAGGCGCTCCCGGACCGCCTGGAGGCCGCCTCCTGGGCTTCCGCGGCGCTGGCGACCGGCGGCAACATCTACGTCCGCGGGGCGCAGCAGCGCTCGATGATGACCTTCCTGAACACGTACCGGAAGGTCGGCGGCGCCTTCGAGATCGACGACGAGGGCATCCGCTTCTGGCACCCGGGCGGTCCGCTCAACGCGATCGCGCTCGAAACGGACGTGCACCCCGGCTTCCAGACGGACTGGCAGCAGCCGCTGGTGGTGGCCCTGACGCAGGCCGCGGGCCTCTCGATCGTCCACGAGACGGTCTACGAGTCCCGCCTGGGATTCACCTCGGCCCTCAACCAGATGGGTGCACACATCCAGCTGTACCGGGAGTGCCTGGGCGGCAGCGCCTGCCGGTTCGGGCAGCGCAACTTCCTGCACTCGGCGGTCGTCTCCGGCCCGACCAAGCTGCAGGGCGCCGACCTGGTCATCCCCGACCTGCGCGGTGGATTCTCGTACCTGATCGCGGCGCTGGCGGCCGAGGGCACCTCGCGGGTCCACGGCATCGACCTCATCAACCGCGGCTACGAGAACTTCATGGAGAAGCTCGTGGAGCTGGGAGCGAAGGTCGAACTCCCGGGCGGCGACCTCGTCTGAGGCACCGGTGAGGCGGGCGCACCCGAGGGAGCGCCCGCCGAACCCCGCGCGGTCCGCGGTGCGGTCCGCTCCCGCGCAGTCCCGTGCAGTACCCGTCAAGGCCCTGCAAGGGGCCCTGGACAGGCCGAAGGGCGGCCACCCACCCGGGTGGCCGCCCTTCGGCGTTCGCTGCGTACTGCTGCCGTCCCGAGGGCCAGTGCGGCCCTCGGCACAAGGGCGGACTACTTGCCCTTGGCGGCTTCCTTGAGCTTGGAGCCCGCGGAGACCTTCACGCTGAAGCCGGCCGGGATCTGGATGGGGTCGCCGGTCTGCGGGTTGCGCGCGGTGCGAGCGGCACGGTGGGTGCGCTCGAAGGTCAGGAAGCCGGGGATGGTGACCTTCTCGTCGCCCTTGGCGACAATCTCGCCGACGGTCTCGGCGAGCGCGGCCAGAACGGCGTCGGCGTCCTTGCGGGTCACCTCGGCGCGCTCGGACAGAGCGGCCACCAGCTCACTGCGGTTCATGTTGTACTCCCGTGTTCAACTTGCCTTAGAGGCGTGAGATCGAAGCCGATGCTGCCAGGGCCCTCGGACAGTCCCCGGACCCGGGTCTGAACGTCAGACCCTCTCGCCCGGTTACGCATCCTGCCCCCACCAGCGGCGGGAAAGCCAATCCGGCACCCGCCAGGGTCACACGAAAAGCGCCACAGTCACGCCGCGGTGACGCTCCGTCCGCACTTGGTGGATGCGGACCGCGGACCTCGCGGGCATCCCCGCAACCCTAGAGGCGGCCCGCCGGGCCCGCATCTCGCGACGCGCCGGGACGGGCGAGCCGTGAGGGCCGTCACAGCGGCCGCCGGGCCCCGTGCCCGACCGGGTGCGGGGCCCGGCGCCGGCCCCGTGCGGGACACCGCGCCGGACCCCGCGACGGACGGGCTCCGTGGACGACTGCGCGTCAGATCGCCGACGCGGCCTTGCGGACGGCGCCGGCGACCGCACCGGCCACCTTGTCGTTGAAGACCGACGGGATGATGTAGTTGGCGTTGAGCTCGTCCTCGCCGACGACGTCCGCCAGCGCACTCGCGGCGGCCAGCATCATGTCCGTGTTCACCGTGCGGGACTGGGCGTCCAGCAGGCCGCGGAAGACACCCGGGAAGACCAGCACGTTGTTGATCTGGTTCGGGAAGTCGGAGCGGCCGGTGGCCACCACGGCGGCGGTCTGACGGGCGACGGCCGGGTCCACCTCGGGGTCCGGGTTCGCGAGCGCGAACACGATCGCGCCTTCCGCCATGGCCGCGACGTCCTCACCGGACAGGACGTTGGGGGCCGAGACGCCGACGAACACGTCGGCGCCGACCACGGCCTCCTTCAGAGTGCCCGTGTAGCCCTCGGGGTTGGTGTTGTCGGCGATCCAGCGCAGCGGCGAATCGACGGCGGCGTCGACCAGGTCGGGGCGGCCCGCGTGCACGACACCGTGGATGTCGGCGCTGACGACGTTCTTGACGCCGGCCGCGAGGAGCAGCTTCAAGATGGCCGTGCCGGCCGCGCCGGCGCCCGACATGACGACCTTCACGTCGCCAACTGCCTTGCCCACCACGCGAAGTGCGTTGGTGAGGGCGGCGAGGACGACGATGGCGGTGCCGTGCTGGTCGTCGTGGAAGACGGGGATGTCGAGGGCCTCGCGCAGCCGGGCCTCGATCTCGAAGCAGCGCGGCGCGGAGATGTCCTCAAGGTTGATGCCGGCGAAGCCCGGGGCGATCGCACGGACGATCTCGACGATTTTGTCGGTGTCCTGGGTGTCCAGGCAGATCGGCCACGCGTCGATGCCCGCGAAGCGCTTGAAGAGGGCCGCCTTGCCCTCCATGACGGGCAGCGCGGCCATCGGGCCGATGTTGCCGAGGCCCAGTACGGCGGAGCCGTCCGTCACGACTGCGACGGAGTTGCGCTTGATGGTGAGGCGGCGCGCGTCCTCGGGGTTCTCGGCGATGGCCATGCACACGCGGGCGACGCCCGGGGTGTAGATCATCGAGAGGTCGTCGCGGTTGCGGATGGGGTGCTTGGACGCCATCTCGATCTTGCCGCCGAGGTGCATCAGGAAGGTTCGGTCGGAGACCTTGCCGAGGCTGACGCCCTCGATCCCCCGGAGCTTGCCGACGATCTCGTCGGCGTGCGCGGTGGAGGTCGCGGCTATGGTGACGTCGATGCGGAGCTTCTCGTGGCCGGAGGCGGTCACGTCGAGGCCGGTGACCGACCCACCGGAAGACTCCACGGCGGTGGTGAGCTGGGAGACCGCGGTTCCGCTCGCGGGCACTTCCAAGCGGACCGTCATCGAGTACGAGACGCTGGGCGCCGTTGCCATGGCCGTGTTCCTCTTCTGTCCCTGGTTTTTTGTACACACAGGGCCCGGCTGCACGGCAGGTGCGGCAGGACCTGTTGTCCGATCGTCCCACCTACCAGCCGGTACAAGGTAACCAGCTACAAATTTCGGAAAGACACTTCCACCATACGAGATAGATCAGGTGTGGGGAAGCGTGGCCCCCTACGAAAAAGGTCCGCGCCCCTCGGTATCCGAGGAGCGCGGACCTGTACGAACGACTGAGACACCGACCCGCCATGCTCGCCTCGCGGCAAGTGGTCGCTCTAAGCGACGAAGGTTGGGCCCGGGGGCTTGGATCGAGCCGGTGTCGTACCCAGGCTAACAAAGGATCGCCGGAAGCGATCCCCCTCCGGGGAGTTGACCTGCTCTCACCACGCGTGTGGCCGCGGGCCATCCGGTCGTACGGAGCCCTGGGCGGGCCGGGACCCCCGTGGTGAACCGCCCCCGCGGCCCCGCACCGTCCGGCGCTACGGCCTCAACAGGGCGGGCACGCCGTCCGCGTCGGGCTCGTCACGGACGCCACCGACCACCGTCAGCTGCTGCGTCGCGCGGGTCAGGGCCACGTACAGCACCCGCAGGCCCGCCGGGGACTCTTCCGCGATCTCCGCCGGCGAGACGACCACCGTGGCGTCGTACTCCAGGCCCTTGGCCTCCAGGCTGCCGAGCGCCACCGCCCGCTCCCCCAGGTCCGCGAGCCAGCCCGCGGCCTCCTGGCGCCGGTCCATGGCCACGACCACGCCGACCGTGCCGTCGACCTGCTCCAGCAGCCGCCGGGTCTCCTCCCGGACCGTCGCGCCCAGCTCGCCGTCGGCGGCCGTGAAACGGGGCTCCAGGCCGGTGGAACGGACCGCCGTCGGCGGTTCCATGCCCGGCATCGCGAGCCGCAGCACCCGGGCCGCGACCTCCGCGACCTCCGCCGGGTTGCGGTAGTTCACCGTCAGGGTGAACCGCCGGCGCGGCCGGGACCCCAGGGCCTCGTCACGGGCCTCGGCCGCCTCGTCCGGGTCCGTCCACGAAGACTGGGCCGGGTCGCCGACCACCGTCCACGTGCCGTGCCGGCCGCGGCGGCCCACCATCCGCCACTGCATCGGCGTCAGGTCCTGCGCCTCGTCCACGATCACGTGCGCGTACTCGGTGCGCTCCGCCGCGATCCGCTCGGCGCGCTCCCACTGGGTCTCCTCGCGGGTCGGCATCAGCTCCTCCAACCCGCTGAACTGGTCGAGCGGGTCGAGCTGCCGCTTGCGCTTGGGCCGTGCCGGCGCGCCGAGCAGCAGCTGGAGCTCGTCCAGCAGCGCCACGTCGTGCACCGACAGCGGACCCTTGCCGTCCGGGCCCACCCGGCGCAGCGAGCGGGCCAGCTGGCGGGTCTCGCGCGGGTTGAGGACCCGCCGCGACCAGCGGCCGAGCCTGCGCTCGTCGGCCATCGCGGCGAGCACCCCGCGCGGGGTCAGCTCGGGCCACCAGGCGTTCAGGAAGTCGATGAACGCGTCCTCGGTGGAGATGTCCTCGTCGAACGCGGAGCGCAGCTCGGCGGCGAGTTCCGGGTCGCTGTGCCGGCCGGCCCCGCCGGACCTCGCGTACAGGGCGTCGAGCAGCAGTTTGCGGGCGCGCGGGCGCAGCAGGTTCACCGGCGCGGTGCCGCTGAGCACGTTCTGCCGGATCCGGTTCAGCTCGTCGGCCTCCAGCTCCTGGCGGCGGCCGAAGGCCACGACCCGCAGCCGCTCGGGCGCGTCACCGAGTTCCAGTGCGCCCCGTACGGCCTTGTGGAGCACCTTGCGCATGCGCGAGGAGCCCTTGACGCGGGCCACGGCCGGTTCGTCGTACGTCGTCGCCTCGGCGCCGTCGACCAGCGAGCCGAGCGCCCGGATGGCGACCTGGCCCTCCTCGCCGAGCGAGGGCAGCACGCCCTCGGTGTACGCGACGAGCAGCGGGGTCGGCGAGACGATCAGGATGCCGCCGGAGTAGCGGCGCCGGTCCTGGTAGAGCAGGTAGGCGGCGCGGTGCAGGGCGACGGCGGTCTTGCCGGTGCCGGGGCCGCCCGCGACCTCGGCGACCGAGGCGGCGGGGGCCCGGATCACCATGTCCTGCTCGGCCTGGATGGAGGAGACGATGTCCCGCATCGAGTGCGTACGGGCCCGCCCGAGCGCGGCCATCAGGGCGCCGTCGCCGATGGCGGGCAGCTCCCGGCCGTCGAGGGAGGCGGTGATCTCGGGGCGCATCAGGTCGTCCTCGACGCCGAGCACCTTGCGGCCCTTGGAGCGGATGACGCGGCGCCGTACGACCCGGCCGGGGTCCTTGGGCGTGGACCGGTAGAACGGCGCGGCCGCCGGCGCCCGCCAGTCGATGACCAGCGGCGCGTAGTCGGCGTCGAGCACGCCGATGCGCCCGATGTGGAGCGTCTCGGCGATGTCGGCGGTGAGGTCCTCGCGGATCGCCTCGTCGGCCGGCTCGACGGAGGTGTACGCGCCGTCGGGGCCGCGCTCCCCGTCCTTGCCGAGGACCAGGTCGATCCGGCCGAAGAGGAAGTCCTCGAACTCGTTGTTCAGCCGGTTCAGGTGGATGCCCGCCCGGAAGACCTGTGCGTCGCGTTCGGCGAGCGCGCCGGGCGTGCCGACCTGGCCTCGCTTGGCCGCGTCGTTCATCAGGAACTCGGCCTCGTCGATCTTCTCTTCGAGGCGGCGGTACACCTGGTCCAGATGCGTCTGCTCGACCGCGATCTCCCGATCGCGGACGGAATCCGCCGTGTTGTCGACAGCGGCATTCTGCGCGGCCACCAAGGCCCCCTTCTGACGTGCATGGGCGACCGTCAACCGTACGCGAATCCGCACCGTGTCCGCACGCCCGTTCCGGTGACCGGGCGAAGATCACTACCCGGGGCGGGCCGCGAGGAGCCTGCGGCGGTGCCGGGCGACCCGCTCACGGTTGCCGCACAGCTCGCTGGAGCACCAGCGGCGCCGGTGGCCGCGCGAAGTGTCCAGGTAGATGCGGGTGCAGCCGTCCCCTTCGCAGGACCGCAGCAGGGCCCGCTCACCGGGATCGGTGAGCAGTTCCACGGCGTCCCGGGCGACGACGGCCAGCAGCGCACCGCACTCCACACCGCCGCACAACTCCCGTACGAGGTGACCCTCTTGGTCCTGTACGGCACACAGTCCCGGAGGTGGACCGGCGGCCAGCGCGTTGACCCGGGCCAGCGCGCCCCCGTCCGGACCGGTCCCGACGAGCTCGGCCCGTACGAGGCTGCCCACGTCGCGGCGCAGCGCCCGGAAGGCCTCCACCCAGTCGGGGCCCACCCGGGCGATCGGCGTCCGGTCGGGCACGAGCCCGGCTCCGGCGAGCCACAGCCGCAGCTCGTCGCCGTCCCGGATCTCCTCGGCGCCCGCGGGGGCGGCGAAGGTGGCCACCAGGTCCAGGCAGACCCGCCCGGAGTCGAACCACATGCCCGTCACCGCCTCTTTGCCTAGGGGCGTGCCTTTCAGAGTGCCGCGCGGCGCCTCGATGCGGAACCCCCCGTACGGGGGCTGCGGTCGGGCTAGAGGGGCGGGGCGTCGTGGAGGAGGCGTTGGAAGAGGCGGTGGTCGCGCCAGGCGCCGTCGATGTGCAGGTAGCCGGGGGCGAGCCCGTACTGCTCGAACCCGGCCTTCGCCAGGACGCGCTGCGAGGCCAGGTTGTCGACCAGGGTCCCGGCCTCGACGCGGTGCAGCCCGAGCTCGTCGCGGGCGATCCGGCAGACTTCCGTCAGGGCGGCGGTGGCCAGCCCCCTGCCGGTCCAGGCCTGGTCGACCCAGTAGCCGACGCCGCCGCTGCGGAACGGGCCGAGGGCGATGCTGCCGAGGTTGATCATCCCGATGGGCGTGCCCGTACCGGCCTCGACGAGCACGTAGGGGGCGAGGCGCCCCCCGTCGCGCTCGGTGAGCAGCGCCGCGATGCGGGCGGCCTGCCCCTCCTTGGTGAAGAACACCTCGGACCGCCACGGCTCGAAGGGCGCCATGTACGCCCGGTTCCGCGTCAGCGTGTCGGCCAGCCCGGCGGCGTCCCCGACCTCGACGCCCCGCATCTCCACCCCGTCAATGATCACCAGAGCACGCTAACCAACCCCGCCGGCCACATCCAGCCCCCGCGCGTCCCACCCCGCCCGCCACGTCCAGCGCGCGCACACCCAGCCCCGCCGGCGTTCGAGGCGCAGGGTCCGGGACGGACGGAGCCCCGGCAACGGCGCCGCACCCGACCGACCGACCCGCCCGCACCGGACCCGGCCCGGCACGGCACGGCAGGCACGGCAGGCACGGACGCCGATGGGGCGGGCCCCGCTCAGCCGGCGGAGCCGTTACCGCATTCGCCCGCGTCCAGCGCCAACCGGTACCCCCGCTTCACCACCGTCTGGATGAGGTTCGGAACCGCCAGCGCCCCCCGCAGCCGCGCCATCGCCGTCTCGACGGCGTGCTCGTCCCGCCCCGCCCCCGGCAGCACCCGCAGCAGCTCCGACCGCGCCACCACCCATCCGGGCCTGCGCGCCAGTGCCCGCAGCAGGGCCATCCCGGCCGGCGGCACGGGCCGCAGCTCCTCGTCCACGAGCACCGCGTGCCCCCGGATCTCCACCCGGTGTCCCGCCACGGGCAGCACCCGGGCCCGTCCCGGCAGTTCCTGGCACAGCAGCTGTACCAGCGGTCCCAGCCGGAACCGCTCGGGCTGCACGGTGTCCACCCCGGCCGCCTGCAGCGGCAGCGCCGTCACCGGTCCCACGCACGCCGACAGCACGTCCCCCCGAAGCCCCTCCAGCACCGCCTCCCGCACCCCCCTCTGCTCCGCCCGGGTCAGCAGCGAGGCCGCCGCCGGGGCGGAGGTGAAGCTCACCGCGTCGACCGCGCCGACGGCCACCGCGTCCAGCAGCCGGTCCAGCGGCCCGAGGTCCTCAGGGGCCATCCACCGGTACACGGGGACCACGACCACCTCGGCCCCGCCGGCCCGCAGCGCCTCGACGAACCCGGGCAGGGGTTCCCCGTGCAGCTGGAGCGCGATGCGCCGCCCGGCGACCCCGGCAGCGAGCATCCGGTCGAGCACCTCGGCGAGGGACTCCGAGTCCGGGGACCAGGTCTCCACGAGCCCGGCGGCCCGGACGGCGCCCTTGACCTTCGGCCCGCGCGCCAGCAGTTCGGCGGCCCGCAGCCGTGCCAGCAGCTCCTCGCCGATCCCCCATCCGTCGGCGGCTTCGATCCATCCGCGGAATCCGATGGCGGTGGTGGCGACGACCGTGTCGGGCGCGCAGTGGATCAGGTCCTTGGTGGCGGCGAGGAGTTCGCTGTCGTCGGCCAGCGGCACGATCCGCAGGGCCGGGGCGTGCAGGACGGTGGCGCCCCGCCGGCGCAGCAGGGCGATCAGCTCGTCCGCGCGCCGGGCTGCGGTGACCCCCACGGTGAATCCCGCCAGCGGGCCCGCCGTCGGCTTGGCGGGTCCGTCGAGGGTGTGCGTGTCGTCCATGGTGACCTGCCTTGCCCAGTGGGTCGGTATCGCATCGCGCCATCACGTGTCACGCGAACGGGACCGAGCCTGTCAAGTCGGCGTGTCAGGCTCGGTTCCGTCGTATTTCGTGTCCGTAAACCGCCGTTACACCGAGGTGAGCTGCGGCTTCGCTTCGGACCCGGCTGCCGGGAGCACCGCGGGGGCCGGCCGGCGAAGGTATACCGCCCACGTCACCGCGCAGCACGCCGCGTAGAAGCCGAGGAAGGTGACGAAGGCGGCCGTCCCGGATCCGGAGGTCGAGAACGCCTCCCGGAAGGCCAGGTTGATGCCGAGTCCGCCGAGGGCGCCGATCGCGCCGATGAGTCCCATGGCGGCCCCGGACAGCCGGCGCCCGTACGCGGCGGCGGCTTCGCCGCCCATGCCCCGGGCCAGTGCCTTGGCCTGGAAGATGCCGGGGATCATCTTGTACGTGGAGCCGTTGCCGAGCCCGCTCAGCGCGAACAGGGCCACGAAACCGGTGAGGAAGACGGGCAGCGACTCCCGGCCCGAGGCGTAGATGACGACGCCGGTCGCGGCGGCCATGGCCACGAAGGTCGCGAGGGTGATCCGCGCACCGCCGAACCGGTCCGCGAGGGCGCCGCCGACGGGCCGGATCAGCGAGCCGAGGAGCGGCCCGACGAAGGTGAGCGAGGCCGCCTGGAGCGGGGTGCGGCCGAACTGGGTCTGGAGTACGAGCCCGAAGGCGAAGCTGTAGCCGATGAAGGACCCGAACGTGCCGATGTAGAGGAAGGCCATGATCCAGGTGTGGGCCTCGCGGACCGCCTCGCGGACGGCCCCGGTGTCGCTCCGTACGGGCGCCAGGTTGTCCATGCGTAGCAGGGCCAGCGCGGCCGCGGCCACGACCAGCGGCAGGTAGATCCCCAGCAGCAGCCTGGGGTGCCCGGCCCCGGCGGTCCCGATGACGAGCAGGGCGACGAGCTGCACGACGGGCACGCCGATGTTGCCGCCGCCGGCGTTCAGGCCGAGCGCCCACCCCTTCTTGCGCAGGGGGAAGAAGGCGTTGATGTTGGTCATGGAGGAGGCGAAGTTCCCGCCGCCCACGCCCGTCAGCGCGGCCACGGCCAGGAAGACGGGGTACGGGGTTCCCGGCTCCATGACGACCAGGGCGGCCGTGGTGGGCGCGAGCAGCAGCAGGGCGCTGACGACGGTCCAGTTGCGTCCGCCGAAGCGGGCGACGGCGAAGGTGTACGGCACCCGGACGAGGGCGCCGACGAAGGTGGCGGTCCCGATGAGGAAGAACTTCCCGGCCGGGTCGATCCCGTACGCGGGGCCCATGAAGAGGACCATCACCGACCACAGGGACCAGATGGAGAACCCGACGTGCTCGCTGAGCACGGAGTAGAGCAGGTTCCGGCGGGCGATGCGCTCCCCGCCCTCCTTCCAGAACGTCTCGTCCTCGGGTTCCCACCGCTCGATCCAGCGGCCCCCCTTGCGCGGTGCGGTCGTACTGGTCATCACACGCCTCCACAGCTGTCGCGTCCGTGGTGACGACGGTAGGAACGGCGCGTTTCGGCCCCGGTCCCCGCCGGATGACCGGTGGGAAACCTTGCACTCACCCGCTGCCGGGGGCTCCTGTGAGCGCGGCGGGCCGCCAGCTCGCCGGGGGCACGTCCAGCCAGCCGCACTCGGCGGCGGTCGCGGCCGCCGCCCGGTGCAGGGCGTCGAGTCCGGGGTGGTCGAAGCCCTTGCGCCACACCATCGACAGCGGGGACAGCGGCACCGGGTCGACCAGGGGCCGCTTCACGCTGCCGGGCAGGTCGAGGAAGTCCACCGTCACCAGCACCGGATTGCGGGTCTTGGCCATGACCCGGCGGAACTCGTCCTTCCCGACGGCCACGGGCGCGGGCGGCGCCAGGGCGATCCCGCGTCCGGCGAACAGCTCGCGGGCGAGCCCGGTCCACTCCAGGGTCCGCGGGTTGCCGGCCCCGGCGTACACGGTCTCCCCGGCCAGCGCGTCCAGGGGTACGGCTGCCAGCGCGGCCAGCGGATGGCCTTCGGGCAGCAGCACGGCGAGCGGCTCGTTGCGCACCGGCCGGTGCGCGAGGCGGGCCCGCAGCGCCGGGTCCAGGCCGTGCGCGTATCCGAAGGACACGTCCAGGCGCCCGGCGGCGACCTCGGCGGCGGCGTGCGTCAGCCCGCTTTCGAAACGGGCCATCAGCTCGCAGTCCGGGGCGAGTTCCCGGGCCCGCTCCAGCACCGTGCGGGCGGTGCTGGGCCCGTCGGTGTTCAGGTCGACGAGGAGCGCCCGCGGGCCGGCGAAGGCGGCGGCGAGGGCCTCGTGCGCGGCCAGCACCCGGCGGGCCAGGGGCAGCAGCCGCTCCCCGTCGGCGGTCAGCTCGACGGCGCGGGTCGTACGGACGAACAGCCCTGCTCCCAGGGCTGCTTCGAGGCGTCGTACGTCCCGGCTCAGCGCCTGCTGGGCGACGTACAGGCGGGCGGCGGCTCGGGTGAAGTGCAGTTCCTCGGCCACGGCGACGAACCCGCGCAGCAGCCGGGGTTCCACATCACGGGGATTCACCCGAGCAGACTAACAACGGGGACGCGTGAATGGCTCCGGAACAGGTGTTGGACGCCCGGGCACCGGGAGCCGGAGCCTTGGACCATGCCGCAGACCACCTCCGCCCCGCTGATGACCGTGACCGGCTCCACCCTCGTCTTCGCCCCCGCTCCGCGCCGGCGGACGGCCCGCGTGCCGGGCCCGTACGCGCGCCTGTTCGCCCTGCCCGGCACGCGCGCCTTCACCGCCGGAAACCTCATCGCCCGCCTCCCCATGGGCATGTTCGGCATCAGCGCAGTGATGATGATCGCGGGCCAGCGCGGCTCGTACGCCCTCGCCGGCGCGGTCACCGCCACCGGGCTGGCCGCCACCGCGCTGGTGGCGCCGTGGACCGCCCGCCTGGTCGACCGGTACGGCCAGGCCCGGATCGCCGTCCCCGCGACGCTGATCGCGGTGCTCGGCTCGGTGGGGCTGATCCTCTGCGTCCGTGCGCAGGCCCCGGCCTGGACCCTGTTCGCCTGCTACGCCGCCACCGCGACCACCCCCAACATCGGCGGCATGTCCCGGGCCCGCTGGACGCACCTGCTGCGCGGCGCCCCCGCCGCGCACCACACGGCGATGTCGTTCGAGCAGGCCGCCGACGAGCTCTGTTACATGTGCGGCCCGGTGGTGGCGGCGTTCCTCTGCTCGGCCGTCTTCCCGGAGGCGGGCACCCTCACGGCGGCCGCACTGCTCCTCACCGGCATGCTGCTGTTCACGTCCCAACGCGCCACGGAGCCCCCGGTGTCGGCGCCCCGGCACGGCACCTCCCCGTTCCGCGCGGTGTTGCCCCTCCTGGCGCTCTTCCTCCCGCTGGGCGTGCTGTTCGGCTCGATGGAGGTCACCTCGATCGCCCACCTCGACGCGCAGGGCCTGGGCGCCGCCACCGGGCTGGTCCTGGCCCTCCAGGCGGCGGGCTCCTGCGCGGCGGGCCTGCTCTACGGCGCCCTGCGCCCGCGCAGCCTGCGGACCTGCCTGCTCGCACTGTCCCTCGCGATGACCCTCCCCTGGGCGGCCGCCGCAACCGGCTCGCTCGCCCTCCTGGCCCTCGCCCTGCTCCTGGCGGGCATGGCCACGGCTCCGACGATGGTCACGGCGATGTCCGGCATCCATGCGGCCACCCCGCAGGGCCGCCTCAACGAGGGCATGACCCTGGCGGTCACCGCCATCTTCGCGGGCATCTCCCTGGGCTCGGCCACGGCGGGCTCCCTGGTGGACCACCTGGGCCCCACCACCCCCTACGCCCTCCCGGCCGCGGCAGCCCTCCTGGCCCTCCTCGTGGGCAGCATCCGCCGCCCCACGCCCGTAGCGTAGATCCGGCCCCTGGCAGGAGGCGGTCGGTCCACCTGTCGTGGCCGTCGGCCACCGCCGCGAGACCCACCGCATCCTCTAGCCGCCCCGCAGACATGACGAAGGCCCCGCTGCCTGACGGCCGCGGGGCCTTCGCCCACATGGGATGAGTGGAGATGGCGGGAATCGAACCCGCGTCCAACGGTGCAGAAGCAGGGCTTCTCCGAGCGCAGTCCGCTGCGCTTTTCTCGGCCCCGGAGATCACACGGACAAGTCTCCGACGGGCTCAGTCACTGTTTGGTTTCCCTCCAACCCCCGTGACCGGGGCTAGAGGTTTAGATCCCTAATTGACGCCAGGATCCGGACCGGGACCACTTCCGGGCTGACGCTCCTCACAGAGGCTTCAGCTCACTGTTATTAGGCAGCGAGGGTGAAGCGGGAGTTATCGCTCTTGGAGTTGGCGATTATTTTTTGCGACATGTGGTTAGCGAGATCATTGCCGCTTCCTCGGCTCGCTTCCCCTGCATCGACATCCGCTGTCGAAACCGATCATCCCCATGTTTTGTTTACAAGCTGCTCCGACCCCGAAGGGGCGGTGCTGACGCCATGGTACGCGAAGTGGACCACGGGATGCCAGGAGATTACAGCTGACCTCGCTCCTTGCGCTTCACGGCCGAGATCACCCGGTTCGTCTCGCGCGTGTCCTGCTTCTCGCGCAGCGCCTGGCGCTTGTCGTACTCCTTCTTGCCCTTCGCCAGCGCGATCTCGACCTTCGCCCGGCCGTCCTTGAAGTACAGCGAGAGCGGCACGATCGTGTTGCCCGTCTCGCCGGTCTTCGAGTCCAGCTTGTCGATCTCCTCGCGGTGCAGCAGGAGCTTGCGCTTGCGGCGGGCGCTGTGGTTGGTCCAGGTGCCCTGGCTGTACTCCGGCACGTGCACGTTGTAGAGCCAGGCCTCGCCGCTCTCCACCGACACGAACCCGTCCACCAGCGAGGCCCGGCCCTGGCGCAGGGACTTGACCTCGGTACCCGTGAGCACGAGGCCGCACTCGTAGGTGTCGATGATCGTGTAGTCGTGCCGCGCCTTCTTGTTCTGGGCGATCAGCTTGCGCCCTTTTTCCTTAGCCATAGTGCAGTCATTTTCGCACTACGACCCCACCCCGAGGCCACCCAATACCGCTCGCGCCCGTTCCTCGACGCCGTCGCCCGCCGCCAGGTCCGGGGTGATGCCGTTGCCGTCGAGGCTGCGGCCCGCCGGGGTGCGGTACGTGCCGACCGTCAGCTCCGCCACCGAGCCGTCCGGGAGTTGCGTCGGCATCTGCACCGAGCCCTTGCCGAAGGTCCGCGTGCCCACCGCCACCGCGCGCCCGCGGTCCTGCAGGGCGCCCGTCACCAGCTCCGCCGCGCTCATCGTGCCGCCGTCGACCAGCGCCACCAGGGGTCTGGCGGTGTCCCCGCCCGGGCCGGCGTACAGGGCGCGCTGGTCGCCCCGTACGTCGTACGTGGCGACCAGGCCGCCGTCCAGGAACGCGGAGGCGGCCGTCACGGCCTCGGTGACCAGGCCGCCCGGATTGCCGCGCAGATCCAGCATGAAGCCGGCGCCGGGCGGGGCCGCGCGGACGGCGGCCCGGACCTGTTCGCCCGAGCCGCGGGTGAAGGAGGCGACCTTGATGAGGGTGATCCCGCCCGGGAGTTCCCGCACGGTCACGGGCTCGGTGTGCAGCTGCTCGCGGCGGAGGGTCTCGGTGAGGTCGGCACCGTCGCGGGTGAGGTGCAGGACGACGGGGGTACCGGCGTCGCCGCGCAGCAGGGCGACGACTTCGCCGACGGGCATACCGGTGACGGCTTGGCCGTCGATGCTCAGCAGGCGGTCCCCGGCCCGCAGGCCGGCGCGGGCGGCGGGGCTGTCGGGCTGGACCTTGTCGACGTCGATGTGGCCGTCCCGGCGGCGCTCGGTCCACAGGCCGACGCCGGTCCAGCGGCCGTCGAGGTCGTCGGTGAAGGCGGCGTACTCGCCCCGGTCGTAGACCATGCCCCAGCGGTCGCCGCTGCGGCTGACCTCCTCCTGGGCGGCCTTCTTCCCGGACTTTCCCTCGGCGGCGGCCTCGGCGGCGGCGCGGGCCACGGCCTCGCGGTCCGCGGTGCCCGGCTCCCGGGGCGCCTCGGGTACGGCCGCGGGGTGCTGCGTACCGGCGGCCGTTAACCCGCCGCCGGCGGCGTCGGCCCGGTCCCAGCAGCCGGTGCCCGCCGCGGTGCCCACGGCGGCGATGAAGGCCAACGTCAAAACGGCCCCGCGACGCAGGTCGCGGGGCCGGAGACAGAAGGCGGGCAGACCCGGCATGGCGCCGAGTCTAGGACAAGCCCCGTGGAGGAACGGCGGGTTGAGCGGACCTCACACAGGGCGCTTGTCACACCTTCAGGTACTTGCGCAATGCGACGAACGCGGCCAGCGAGGGCATCAGCACCCCGATGACCAGCACCAACGGCAGCTTGGCCAGGACGGAGTCCCAGCCGATGAAGTTGATCAGCTCCATCTTGCTGCGCAGCGCGGCTCCGTGGTCAATGACGAAGTACTGGCCGGCGCCGAGCATGCCGCAGGCGAACACCGCGCCGATGAGGCCCGCGAAGGCGGCCTCCATGATGAACGGGACCTGGATGTAGAAGCTCGACGCGCCGACGAGCCGCATGATCCCCGTCTCCCGCCTACGGCTGAAGGCGGAGACGCGCACGGTGTTGACGATCAGCAGCAGGGCCACGATCAGCATGATCAACATGATGCCGAGGGCGGCCATGTTGAGGTAGCCGAGCATCGTGAAGAGGTTGTCCAGCTCCTGGTGCTGGTCTTCCACCGACTGCACGCCGTCGCGGCCCGCGAAGGCCGTGGTGATGACCTGGTACTTCTCGGGCTGCTTGAGCTTCACCCGGAAGGATTCGGGCATCTGGTCCGGGGTGACCACCGTGGCGAGCGCGGTGTGCCCGAAGCGCTCCTTGTAGTGCGTGTAGGCCTCGTCGGAGGACTCGTAGTGGACCGTCTCGACGAGGTCCATCTTCTTCAGGTCGGTCTCGATCTGCTGCTTCTGATCGGGAGTGACCGCGCCCTTGGCGCAGGCCTTGCTCCCGCCCTCGGCGTTGTCCTCGGCGTCGCTCTTGTTGCAGAGGTAGATCGAGACGTTGACCTTGTCGTACCAGTAGCCCTTCATCTCGCTCACCTGGTCGCGCATGAGCAGGGAGCCCCCGAACAGGGCCAGCGACAGGGCCACGGAGATGATGACCGCGAAGGTCATGGTGAGATTGCGGCGGAGACCGACGCCGATCTCCGACATGACGAACTGGGCGCGCATGACGTCTCAAGGGCCTTTCAGTGCTGGTAGCCGTAGACGCCGCGCGACTGGTCGCGCACGAGTCGGCCCTGTTCGAGTTCGATGACGCGCTTGCGCATCTGGTCCACGATCTGCTGGTCGTGGGTGGCCATGATCACGGTGGTGCCGGTCCGGTTGATCCGGTCCAGCAGCTTCATGATGCCGACCGAGGTCTGCGGGTCGAGGTTGCCGGTGGGCTCGTCCGCGATCAGGAGGGCCGGCCGGTTGACGAAGGCGCGGGCGATGGCCACGCGCTGCTGCTCACCGCCGGAGAGCTCGCCGGGCATGCGGTCCTCCTTGCCGCCGAGGCCCACGAGCTCCAGGACCTGCGGGACGGCCTTGCGGATCTCGCCCCGGGGCTTGCCGATGACCTCCTGGGCGAAGGCGACGTTCTCGGCCACGGTCTTGTTGGGGAGGAGACGGAAGTCCTGGAACACGGTCCCCAGCTGGCGGCGCATCTGCGGCACCTTCCAGTTGGAGAGCTTGGCGAGGTCCTTGCCGAGGACGTGGACCTGGCCGTGGCTCGCCCGTTCCTCGCGCAGGACGAGCCGCAGGAAGGTGGACTTGCCGGAGCCGGAGGAGCCGACCAGGAAGACGAACTCGCCCTTCGCGATGTCCAGCGAGACATCTCTGAGTGCGGGGCGGTTCTGCTTCGGGTAGGACTTGGAGACGTTGTCGAATCGGATCACGGGTGCACCACGGTCGCCGGGAGTAGGTGTGCGTGACCATACGCGAACGGGCGGGGGGTGGGGGCCCCGCGTCCGGAGTTGCCCGATATATCCCCTGGTCCGGGGGGTACGGTGCACGATTGCCCGGACGGGCCGCGCCGAATGTCGCTGGAGCTGGCACAGTGGTAGGGGAACGTAGTCGTTCCTTCAAGCGTTGTTCAAGGGGACGGAAGGAGGAGAGCGCATGACTTACGACCGGCTCGTGTGCGCGAACTGCGCCGCGCCCGTCAGCCAGGGCCGCTGCCCGGTGTGCCGGGCGAACCGGGAGCGCCTCCAGCAGGAGGGCCCCTTCGCCGGCCTGAATCCCATGGCGCTCATCGTGCTCCTGGTGGTCCTGGTGGCAGCCCTGGCCCTGGTGGCCCAGCAGACGGCGTAGCCTCTCACGTCCCGATCACGGCATCTCGATCACGGCGTCCGATCAGGGCGTTCCGATGACGGCGTCCGATGACGGCGTCCATGCGGAGGAAAGCGAAGGCCCGGACACCTGCGGTGTCCGGGCCTTCGTACGTGCTCTGCGCGTTACGCGGTCTGCTCCTGCTGCTTGCGCCAGCGGATCCCGGCCTCCAGGAAGCCGTCGATCTCACCGTCGAGGACCGCCTGCGGGTTGCCGACCTCGAACTCCGTCCGCAGGTCCTTGACCATCTGGTACGGGTGCAGGACGTAGGACCGCATCTGGTTGCCCCAGGAGCTGCCGCCGTCCTTGAGGGCGTCCATCCTGGCCTGCTCCTCCTGGCGGCGCCGCTCCAGCAGCTTGGCCTGGAGGACGTTCATGGCGCTGGCCTTGTTCTGGATCTGCGAGCGCTCGTTCTGGCAGGAGACGACGATGCCGGTCGGGAGGTGCGTGATGCGCACCGCCGAGTCGGTCGTGTTGACGCCCTGGCCGCCGGGGCCGGAGGCGCGGTACACGTCGACGCGCAGCTCGGTCTCGTCGATCTCGACGTGGTCGCTGGTCTCGACGACCGGCAGCACCTCGACGCCCGCGAAGGAGGTCTGGCGGCGGCCCTGGTTGTCGAAGGGCGAGATGCGCACGAGGCGGTGGGTGCCCTGCTCGACCGAGAGCGTGCCGTAGGCGTACGGGGCCTTGACGACGAAGGTGGTCGACTTGATGCCGGCCTCTTCCGCGTACGAGGTCTCGTAGATCTCGGTGGCGTAGCCGTGCCGCTCGGCCCAGCGCAGGTACATGCGCTGGAGGCGCTCGGCGAAGTCGGAGGCGTCGACGCCGCCGGCCTCGGCGCGGATGTTGACCAGCGCCTCGCGCTCGGCGTACTCGCCGGAGAGCAGGGTGCGGACCTCCATCTCGTCCAACGCCTTGCGGACGGAGACCAGCTCGGTCTCGGCCTCGGCGAGGGTGTCCGCGTCGTCCATCTCCTGGGCGAGGTCGAACAGCACCGCGAGGTCGTCGATGCGGCCGCGCAGGGTCTCGGTCTTGCGGACCTCGGCCTGGAGGTGCGAAAGCTTGCTCGTGATCTTCTGGGCGGCCTCCGGGTCGTCCCACAGGGACGGCGCGGCGGCCTGCTCCTCAAGCACGGCGATATCTGCCCTCAGCTTGTCGAGGTCCAGGACGGCCTCGATCGACCCCATGGTCGAGGAGAGGGACTTCAGCTCTTCGGAAACATCGACGACTGCCACGGGTCCAGCGTAGCCGGTCCGCGGGCGGCGCTGTCCGGGCAGGCCGGATCACCCGTTCTGATGACCGGGGGAACGGGCGTACGCTCACGGTATGACTCTCCTCCTCGTCAAGCGCCGCCATGTGGACCACATGCGTGTCACGACGACGAGCTGTCTGCCGCCGGACCATCCCCAAGCCTGATCCACCCCGATCCGACTTGGTCCTGTACGCGGCCCAAGCGGCTCCGGCGCCATCCCTGCCGGCGGCCCTCCCCACCCGCTGCCCCGACACCTCTGGGGAACAGGACCCCGTGACATCCGAAACGGAGCCGTCATGCCGTCCGCGCACACCCTCCCTGTCATCGACCTCTCCCAGGCCGACGATCCGACCCTGCGGGCCGATTTCCTGAAGGAGCTGCACGCGGCAGCCCGGGACACCGGTTTCCTGCACCTCACCGGACACGGCATCACCGATGCGGAGACCGCTCGCATCCTTGAGCTGACCAGGGCCTTCTTCGCCCTGCCGGAGGCCGACCGGCTCTCCGTGAGCAATCTGAACTCGCCGCACTTCCGCGGCTACACCCGCATCGGCCACGAGCTGACCGGCGGCGCCTCCGACTGGCGCGACCAGCTGGACGTCGGCGCCGAGCGCCCGGCGCCGGTGGTGGGGCCCGACGACCCGCCGTACCTGTGGCTGGAGGGCCCGAACCAGTGGCCGCAGGCCCTGCCGGACCTGCGGCCGGTGGTGCTGGAGTGGCAGTCCCGGCTGGCCGCGGTGGCCCACCGCCTGCTGCAGGAGCTGCTGGCCTCGATCGGCGCCCCCTCCGACTTCTTCGACGCGGCGTTCGCGGATCGGCCGCACCTGCACACGAAGCTGATCCGCTACCCGGGCTCCGCCCCGTCCGGCGCCGACCAGGGGGTCGGGGCCCACAAGGACTACGGGTTCCTGACGCTGCTGCTCCAGGACTCGGTGGGCGGCCTCCAGGTGCGCCAGGGCGACGGGTTCCTGGACATCCCGCCGATGCCGGGGGCGTTCGTGGTCAACCTGGGCGAGCTGCTGGAGATCGCGACGGAGGGCTACCTGGTGGCGACGGACCACCGCGTGGTCAGCCCGCCGGGGGCGGTGGAGCGGTACTCGGTGCCGTTCTTCTACAACCCGCGGCTGGACGCGGTGGTGGAGACGGTTCCCGGCGAGTACCTGCGCTCCGCGCCCGGGGTGGCCCACGACGCGTCGAACCCGCTGCACGCCGAGTACGGGCGCAACGAGCTCAAGGGCTGGACCCGGGCCCACCCGGCGGTGGCCCGCCGCTGGCACCCGGAACTGATCGCCGCCGGCGCATAGCCCCGCCAGAACCCACACGCGCTCCCACCCCGGCCCGGGCCCCGGCCGCCAACGGCTGCCGCTGCCGCTGCCGCTGCCGCTGCACCGAGGGCGGGTAGACGACGCACGCTCCGCCGGAGGCGGGGGGCCGGCGTTCAACCCCCCGCGGCACCGGTTCGACTTCGCCGGGGGCGGGGGCCAGCGTTCAGTCCCCGATGGCTACGGGTTCGGCTTCGCCGGGGGCGAGGAGCCGACGCACGCTCCGCCAGGGGCAGGGGGCCGGCGTTCAGTCCCCGCGGCTACGGGTTCGGCCTCGCCGGGGGCGAGGAGCCGACGCGCACTTCGCCAGGGGCAGGGGGCCGGCGTTCAGTCCCCGCGGCTACGGGTTCGGCCTCGCCAGGACCGAGCGCCCGGCTCCCGGCCCGGCCCCCGCAGGGCGCGTCCGGAGCCGGTCCGTGAACGGCGGACGGGGTCCCCAGCACCCGCCAACGGCTGCCGCTACGCCGGGGGCGAGGAGCCGACGCGCACTTCGCCAGGGTCGGCGGGGCCGGCATTCCGTCCTCCGTGGCTACGGGTTCGGCCTCGCCAGGACCGAGCGCCCGGCTCCCGGCCCGGCCCCCGCAGGGCGCGTCCGGAGCCGGTCCGTGAACGGCGGACGGGGTCCCCAGCACCCGCCAACGGCTGCCGCTACGCCGAGGGCGAGGAGCCGACGCGCACTTCGCCAGGGTCGGCGGGGCCGGCATTCGGTCCCCCGTGGCTAACGGTTCGGCTTCGTCGGGGCCGAGTGTTTGCCGTTCTGGGGTGGCTGCGGCTCGTCGCCCGAGGAGGCGAGCCAGCCGCCCAGTCCGAGCGCGGCGGCCAGGGCGAGCGCCGCCGCCGTCAGCGCGAGTCGGCGCCTGCGGACGGTGTCCGCCCGGTGGCGCGCCGAGCCCGGCCGGTGCCCGCCCGCGGGGCGCGGTACCCGGGCCGTGCCCAGCGCTCCCCCGGCCAGCTCGTCCGGCCCCGGCACCCGCATCGAGGTGTGCGTGTCCCGGTTCGAGTCCGTCGCGGAGCCCGGCACGAGCGGGACCACGCCCCGGCGGCGGACCGGGTCGGCTTCCAGCGGCTCCACCGAGGCGGGATCCAGTTCGGGCTCGTCCGGCTCGTCCACGTCCAGCGGCGGCATCCCGACCAGCAGCGGCAGCAGGTCGCGCAGCCGCGCCGACAGCTCAGAGGCCCGCAGCCGGGACGCCGGCGCCTTGGCCAGGCACTGCACGATCAGCTGCCACAGCTCGTCGGGGATGCCGGGCAGCGGGACCACGGTCTCCGTCACGTGCCGCCGCAGCACCGCGCCCGGGTGGCCCCCGCCGAACGGGGTGAACCCGGCCAGCAGCTCGTACAACACGGTGGCCAGGGCGTATATGTCGACGGCGGCCCGCGGCGGCAGGCCCTCCACGATCTCCGGCGCCAGATAGTCCGGCGTGCCGATGATCCGGGTCGTGGGGGCCGTGGCCCGACCGGTGGAGGCCCGCCGCGGCGAGTCGATCAGCTTGGCCACGCCGAAGTCGGTCAGCAGCGCCGGGTGCGAGCCGCCCGGCCCCAGTGGCCCCTGCATGTCCAGCAGGACGTTCTCGGGCTTCACGTCCCGGTGCACGACCCCGGCGGCGTGCGCGGCGGCCAGCGCGTCCGCGACGTCGGCGACGATCGCCACGGCCGCCTCGGGGGCGAGCCGGCGCTCCCGGTCGAGGCGCGTGCGCAGATCCGTACCGCGTACGAGGTCCATGACCAGGGCCAGGTCGTTGCCGTCGACGACGAGGTCGCGGACGGACACGATGTGGGGGTGGTCCAGGCCGAGCAGCGCGCTGCGCTCCTGGACGAAGCGTCCGACCAGCTCCTGGTCGGACGCGAGGTCCTCGCGCAGCAGTTTGACGGCGACGGGCCCGTCCGGCCCCTCGCCCAGCCACACCGTGCCCGCGCTGCCGCGCCCCAGGATCTGGTGCGCGGTGTACCGGCTGCCGATCTTCCGTGCCACGACTGCTCCCTCAGCGGCTGGCGTACGCACCAAAGCTACGCGGCCGGATGGGGGTTGGAGGACCCGGAACACGGCGACCTTCACTTCTGGGGGCGAAATCACGCCCCAGAAGTCGACAAATCTACGAAGTCGGCGCTACGGGGGCCCGGTTCAGGGCGTGCCGCCGCCCGTCCCGCTACCCGTGGAGTCCGCGAGCGCGCCGACCCAGTCGACGATCTCTGAGCCCCAGGTCCACAGCTGGTCCCACCAGCCCTTGCCGGTGCCGACCCACTCCTGGAGCGGGGTGAGCTCCCAGACCAGCCAGCCCGCCACCACGAACAGCAGGATCATGACCAGGCAGCCCTTGAGGCAGCCCAGGCCCGGGATCTTGATCGGGTTGGCGCTGCGGGGGCGCGGCTCGCGCGGCTCCCTGGGGGCGCGCGGCGGTGCCTGCGGGGGCTGCTGCTGCGGGGGTGCCTGCCGCTGCGGGGCCTGCCGCTGGGGGGGCTGGGGCGGCTGCTGGTACGGCGGCTGCTGCGGCTGCTGGTACTGCTGCGGCGCCGGCTGCTGCGGGTAGAACGGCTGCTGCGGAGGCTGCTGGTACGGCGGCTGCTGCTGGTACTGCTGCGGCGGCGGACCCTGGCGGTACTGCGGGGGCTGCTGCTGCGGCGGCGGGGGCGCCTGCCGCTGCGGGCGCCGGCGCAGGGGGTCCTCGCTCGGGTCGAGGTAGTGCATCTGCGTCTGCTCGTTGCGGTCGCGCGCGGCCTGCATCTGCGACTGCCACGGGTGCGGCTGGTCCGGCCGCTGCACCGGGGGCATGACCGAGGTCGGGTCCGCGCCGGGGCCGCCCGCGCTCGGCAGCACCGAGGTGGCGTCGGCCGCGCCGACCGGCGGGAACACGCTGGTCATGCCGTTCGGGTCGTAGCCGCCCATCGGCGCACCGGCGCGGCCTGGCAGCACCTGGGTGGGGTCGGCGCCGCCGCCGTCCGGGGTCGCGGGGACCGGCGCGGGCGAGGGGTCGGGCGCGAGCAGTGCGCCGACGCCGAGGGCGGCCTCCACCTCGGAGGGGGCGCTGTGCACGCCGATGCCGGAGGCGACCACGCGCAGGGCGCGGGCCAGGTTCTCGGCGCTGGGGCGCTCGTTCGGCTCCTTGCGCAGGCAGCGCTCGATGACGATCCAGAGCGGCTCGGGCACGTTCGGCGGGCGCTGCGGGTCCTCGCTGAGGTGGCGGTGCAGCACTTCGAGGGCGGTGCCGCCGGCGAACGGCGGGCGTCCGGTGACCAGTTCGTACAGCAGGATGCCGGCGCCGTAGATGTCGACGGCGGAGGTCTGCGGGCGGCCCTCGGCGGACTCGGGTGCGACGTAGGCGGGGGTGCCGACGAACTCGTGCGTGCGGGTCAGCCCCGGGGAGTCGGCGAGGCGGGCGATGCCGAAGTCGGTGAGCATCGGCTTCATCTGGCCGCCGCGCTCGTCGAGCAGGACGTTGGCCGGCTTCAGGTCGCGGTGGACCACGCCGTCGGCATGGCTGGCCGCGAGCGCGTCCGCGATCTGGGCGGTCAGCAGGCTCGCGGCCACGGGCGTGAAGGGGCCGTTCTGCCGGATGTACTTGTGCAGGTCCGGGCCGTCGATCAGGTCCATGACGAGGGCGAGGAGGTCGCCCTCGACGACGAGGTCGCGGGTGCGCACGATGTTGGGGTGCGTCAGGCGCAGCAGGACGGAGCGCTCCCGCAGGAACCGCATGACGATGTCCGCGTCCTGGGCCAGCTCCTCTTTGAGGACCTTGATGGCCACGGTCTCGCCGGGCTGCCCGGCGACGGCTGCCTCCGCGCCGGCGGTCTCCCGCTGGCGGGCACGCCAGACGGTGCCTGTGGCGCCGCGTCCGAGCGGCTCCTCAAGCAGGTACTTGCTGCCGACTGGCCGCACGTCTCGCGCTCCCTGCTGTCGTCCCTGCCGTGGTTCTTCAGGGTGGTGCTTTTTCCGGCCCACTCTAGGGGGTGTCCCTGGGGAAGACGCGGGGTGCCGGAGGTTGGTTGCCGCACATATGTACGAAGAGTGATGTTTGAGGGGTATGTCGGGGGCGTTTTCCCGCGACTTTTGGTCGACCCGTATGCCCCGACGTGTACGCGACACGCGCAGAGGTGTGATCATTCAAGATCATTTATTGCCGGGTGCCGGGCGTGTTGTCCGTGACAGGTGCGAGGATGCACCCGTACGGAACGGCCGGGACGGGAGCCCGCCTTCCGGCAGACCTGACCGGACGACGCGCCGTGCCGGGTGGGGGGTCGAGCGGGCGGGCACGCCCCGTCGCACCCCTGCCGGGCGCACGCACCGCGCACCGCGCAGAAGGGACCGCTGACGGCGATGCAGATCCGGCTGACCGTCCTTGGGTCGCGCAGCGGCCACCAGACCGCGCCCGCCGGCTGTGACGTGCTCGTCACCGCACCCGTGGGCACCGCCCTCGCCGCCGTGGCCTCCGGCCTCGCGGCGACCGTAGGCGGGCCCGACACCGGTGGCACGGTCGTGCTGTACGCAGGCAGGGAGCGGCTCGACCTCCAGCGGCGGGTGCTCGGGGAGCCGCCGCTCGTGGACGGGGCGGTGCTGGGGCTGCACGCCCCGGTGCCGGACGTCCTGCCGGACGGGACGGACGGGACGGACGGGGCGCAGCTGCACGTGGTGGCCGGACCGGACGCGGGCGGGGTGCACCTGCTGCACCCGGGGGCGATCCGGATCGGACGCTCGGCCGACGCGGACGTCCCGCTGGACGACCCGGACGTGTCACGGCTGCACTGCGCGGTGACGGTGATGCCGGACGGGCGGGTGGCCGTGGCCGACCTGGACTCGACGAACGGCACGACGGTGGACGGCGCGGCGGTGGGCCCGCAGCCGGTGGCGCTGGCACCGGGTGCGCTGCTCCGCATCGGCGAATCGACGCTCCGCCTGGCCCCGGACACGGCGTCCGCCCTTCCCGTCGTCCCGGATCTGGAGGGCCACCTCTCGCTGGCGGCGCCCGAGGCCCCCGGGGACTCCGCGGGCGCCGACCTGACCGGGCAGGTGCCCGTCACGGACCTGCCCCTCGGCACGCCCGGCACGGGCCGGTCCGACGCGAACGCGAGCGGCCGGCCCGGCCCGTCGTACGGGGCGCCTGGCGCGGGCCACGTGGCCGGACCGGGGACGGACCGCGACGCGGGCCGCGATGTCGGTCCGGGCCCGGAATCCGGCGCGGCTCGCCCCGGGTGGAGCGGCGCAGTCGGCCCCGGCCCCGACGCGGGCCGCAACGGCCGGACCGGCCCGGCCTACGGCACCTCCGGCGCAGGCCGGGGGGCCGGACCGGGCGAGGGCCGCCAGACCGGGCCGGGCACGGAGTCAGGTGCGGGCCGCGGGGCCGGGGCGGAGCACGGCGGCTCCGGCGCCGGGTGGACCGGTGCGGGCGGACCCGGCACGGGCCGGCCCGGCGCGTCGTACGGCGCCCCCGGCGCGGGCCACGACCTGCGCCCGGCGGCCGGACCGGGGACGGGTGCCGGCGCGGGCCGCGCGGCCGGGCCGGGCACAGGATCCGGCGCGGGCCGTGGCCCCGGGGCGGAGTCCGGCGCAGGCGGCTCGGCGGGACCGGGTTCGGAGCCCGGAGCCGGGCCGCGCGGGGTGCGGAAGCGGGGGTTCGGGGCCTGGGCGCGGAAGTGGGTGCGGGGGGAAGAGACCTCCGGGGCGGAGGGCGTGGCCGCGCCGGCCGCGGCCGCCGCGCCGGACGCCGATGATCCCGCCGCACTGTTGCTGGCCGCTCTCGGGCCGACCCGGCGGTTGTGGTCCCGACCCCGGGGCCGGCTCGACGTCGGCCTCGGGGCCGGCAGCCGGGTCGCGTTCCAGGACGTCGGCGCGCTCGGCATCGCCGGGCCGCGCGGACGGCTGACCGGGGTCGCCCGGTCCGTGGTCGCCCAGCTCGCCGCCCTCCACGGGCCCGGCGAGCTGGAGATCGTGCTGCTGGCCGCGGACCGCGCACGCGGCATCGCCGAGCGGCGAGCCGACTGGGGCTGGCTCGGCTGGCTGCCGCACGTGCGGCCCGCGCACGGGCAGGACTGCCGGCTGCTCCTGGCGTACGACCGGGACCAGGCCGGCGCCCGCACCGCCGAGCTGACCCGCCGCCTCGACGACAGTCCCCTCGGTACCCACTGGGCCGCCGCCGACCCCGACGACGTCCGCGAAGCCGCGTACGCCCACCAGGGCCCGTACACGCTCCTCGTTATCGACGGGGAGCCCGGCTCCGGTGCGCTGCGCGACCTCACCGGCCGCCTCGCCTCGCACGGGCCGGCCGCCGGGATCCACGTGCTCGTGCTCGCCGAGACGCCGGCCGCCACGCCCGCCTCCCCGCTCACCGAGACGTACGAGGCCGCCTGCGCGAGCAGCCCCGCCTTCCGGGACTGTGGCGCGATCGCCCTGCTCAGCGGTGATGTGGCCACGACCGTACGGACGTTCACGGTGACCGGCGGCAAGCCCTCACCGCCCGGAACCACCGCCACCGCCGACGCCGTCTCCGCGGCCTGGGCCGAGCGGTTCGCCCGCGCCCTGGCCCCGCTGCGCGCCGAGCCGTCCCCGGCCGGACCGCGGCCGGCCGTTGCCACCGCGCTCCCGAACACCGCTCGGCTGCTGGACGAGTTGGGGTTGGCCCGGGCCACCCCGGCTTCGCTGATGGCCCGTTGGGCCGCCGCCACGGACCAGGGGCAGGACGTCGGCGGGCGCGCCGAGCTCGTGCTCGGCAGCGGGCGGCGCGGGCCGGTCGGTGCCGAGCTGGTCCAGGACGGGCCGCACCTCCTCATCGAGGGACCCACCGGAAGCGGCCGTACGGAGCTGCTGCGGTCGGTGGCCGCGTCCCTGTCCGCGGCCGCCCGGCCCGACCGGCTGGGCCTGGTCCTGCTGGACGGGGCCGGCGGCGAGCGCGGTGACGGGCTCCAGCCGTGCACCGAGCTCCCGCACGTCGCGGCGCACCTCGTCGCCGCCGACCCGGTTCGCATGCGGGAGTTCGCCCAGGCCCTCGGCGCCGAGCTGAAGCGCCGCAGCGAGCTCCTGGACGGGGTCCCGTTCGCCGAGTGGCATTCTCGCCGCGCACTGTCCGACCGGATGGTCTCACCCCGTCAGCCGAGTCCCGGCGAACTGCTCGGCGATCTCGACCCGCAGCGCTCGGGCACGCTGCGGCTGCGTTCCGCCGCGCCGCGCACCGAACCCGCCGGGCCGGGCCCGCTGCCCCGCCTGGTGGTGCTGGTGGACGACTTCGACGCGCTGGTCGCGCCGGGGCTGGGCAGTACGGGCCGCCCCGCCGCCGGATCCGTCGTACGGGCGCTGGACGCGGTGGCCCGCGACGGCGCCCGGCTCGGCGTGCACCTGGTGGCCACGAGCGCCCGCCCGGACCGTACGGCCGACAGCGAGCTGGCCCGTACGAACCCGCTCCGGATCGATCTGGACGCCCCGGACCAGCCGGGCCCGGGCCGGGGCCGGCTGCGGTACGCCGACGGGCGGACGGTCCCGTTCCAGGGCGGCCGGGTGACCGGCCGGATCCCGCGGACGGCGACGCAGCGGCCGACCGTGGTGCCGGTCGAGTGGGAGCGGATGGGCGATCCCCCGGCCCGCCGCCCCGTGCGCGAGCTGGGCAACGGCCCCACCGACCTGGCGCTGCTGGCGAGCGCTCTGGACCGGGCCTCGCACCTGGTCTCGGCGATACCCGTGCTGTTCCCGCCGGCTCCCTGAGCGGGCGGGAACTGCCCGCAGCGACACGCTGCGGCGCGGGCGAGGCGGTATTGCGGGGGTGCGCGGCTCGGCGTAGACCTTGTGGGACGAGTCACACCACGGGCATCCGGGGGCAGAGCCATGCGCAGGCAGGGAACGAGCCGCACGAAGGACCGTAGTCGTACGGAGGACCGCAGAAACGGCCGGGCGGCCGCGTGGGCGGCCCTGGTGGCCGCGGGCGCGCTGACGCTGAGCGGGTGCGGGGGCGGCGGTGACGAGAAGGAGGACCCGCCGCAGGGCGGGGAGGCCTCGACGGCCGGGCAGCGGGTGGAATTACCGAAGCTGAACGGCGAGAAGCTGGAGGTCGCCGCGGTCTGGACGGGACCGGAGCAGGCGAACTTCACGAAGGTCCTGAAGGAGTTCGAGAAGCGGACGGGTGCGACGGTCACGTTCGTCCCGGCGCAGGACCCGATCGTCACGTTCCTCGGCACGAAGATCGCGGGCGGTCAGCCGCCGGACGTGGCGCTGCTGCCGCAGGTCGGGGCGCTGGTGTCGGCGGTGCAGAACAAGTGGGTGCAGCCGGTGGGGCCGGAGGCGCGGGCTCAGCTCGACAAGAACTATTCGGACGGCTGGAAGAAACTGGGAGCGGTCGACGGCACCCAGTACGGGGTGTACTACAAGGCCGCCAACAAGTCTCTGGTCTGGTACAACGCGAAGGCCTTCGAGGCGGCGGGCGTGCAGCCGCCGAAGACCTGGAAGGAGCTGCTGACCGCGGCCGACACCCTTTCGGCGTCCGGTACGCCGGCCGTCTCGGTGGCCGGTGCGGACGGCTGGACGCTGACGGACTGGTTCGAGAACGTCTACCTCTCGCAGGCGGGCCCGCAGAAGTACGACCAGCTGTCCAAGCACCAGATCAAGTGGACGGACGACAGCGTCAAGCAGGCGCTGATCACCCTCGGGGAGCTGTTCGGCCGCAAGGACTTCCTGGCGGGCGGCACGGCCGGGGCGCTGGCCACCGAGTTCCCGAAGTCGGTGACGCAGACCTTCACCGGGGGCGACCGGCCGGCGGCCGCGATGGTCTACGAGGGTGACTTCGTGGCGGTGAACATCGGGCAGACCGAGGCGAAGGTGGGCAAGGACGCGCTCGTCTTCCCGTTTCCGGCGGTCGGTGGCAAGGCGCCGGTGGTCTCGGGCGGCGATGTCGCGGTCGCGCTGAAGCCGTCGAAGGGGGCTCAGGCGCTGCTGACGTTCCTGGCCTCCCCGGACGCGGCGGAGATCCAGGCCCGCGAGGGCGGTTTCGTCTCCCCGAACAAGTCGGTGGACCTGAAGGCCTATCCGAACGACATCCAGCGGGGCATCGCCAAGGCGTTGATCGCGTCGGGCGACGACTTCCGCTTCGACATGTCGGACCAGGCTCCGGCGGCGTTCGGCGGGACGCCGGGGGCGGGCGAGTGGAAGGCGCTCCAGGACTTCCTGGCGAACCCGTCGGACGTGGCGGGCACCCAGGCCAGACTGGAGGCGGACGCGGCCAAGGCCTACGGGAACTGATCCCGTGGCGGCCCCGGCCACGTCGGCTGCACGGTCCGCGGAGGCCCGGCGCCGCCGCCTCGTCGCGGCGGCGTTCCTCCTGCCCGCCCTGGTGCTGCTCGGCGCGCTGGTCGTGCATCCGATCGGCTACTCGATCTACCGCAGCTTCTTCGACCGCTCCGGCGACACGTTCGTGGGCGGCGGCAACTACCGGGAGATCCTGCACGACGACACGATCCGCACGGCCCTGAAGAACACGGCGCTGTGGGTGGTGCTGGCGCCGACCACGGCCACCGCCCTCGGTCTGATCTTCGCGGTGCTCACCGAACGGGTGCGCTGGGGCACGGCGTTCAAACTGCTCGTGTTCATGCCGATGGCGATCTCGATGCTGGCGGCGGGCATCATCTTCCGGCTCGTGTACGACCACGACCCCGATCGGGGGGTCGCGAACGCGGTCTGGGTCGGGGTGCACGACACCTTCGCGCAGTCCTCGGCCTTCCCGAAGGCGCGGCCGGGCCGCGACTCCCCGCTGGTCCCGGCCGAGGGGGAGCAGGCGGGCGGCTTCACGACCCGTGCTCCCGTCCGGGCGGGCGTGCCGGTGCTGCTCCCGCTGGTCGGCGTGGCCCCCGAGGCCCTGCCCGGGGGGACCCGTACGGCCGTGGCGGCACCCGCCGAGCCGGGGAAGGTCACCGGGACGGCCTGGCAGGACTTCACCCGGGGCGGCGGGGGCCGGACGAACGCGGTCGACCCGACCGAGTCCGGGCTCGCGGGCATCCGGATCGAAGCGGTCAAGGACGGCCGGGTGGTCGACTCGGCGACGGCCCGCGCCGACGGCACGTTCACCCTGTCCGCGAAGGCCGACGGGGCACTGCTGCGGCTTCCCGCGTCGAACTTCCGGGAGGCGTACGCGGGGGTGGAGTGGCTCGGCCCGACGCTGGTGACCCCGGCGGTGATCGGCGCGTACGTGTGGATGTGGGCCGGTTTCGCGATGGTGCTGATCGGGGCGGGGCTGGCCGCCGTGCCTCGGGAGCTGCTGGAGGCGGCGCGGGTGGACGGGGCGAACGAGTGGCAGGTGTTCCGCCGGATCACGGTTCCGCTGCTGGCGCCCGTGCTGGCGGTCGTCCTCGTGACCCTGGTGATCAACGTGATGAAGATCTTCGACCTGGTGTTCGTGATCGCGCCGGGCTCGGTGCAGGACGACGCGAACGTCCTGGCGCTCCAGCTGTACCGCACCTCGTTCGGCACCGACGCCGATCCGGGCCTGGGCAGTGCCATCGCGGTGCTGCTGCTGGCGCTGGTGGTGCCGGTCATGCTCTACAACATCCGCAGGCTGCGGAAGGAGGGGTCCCGATGAGCACCTCCGCCCAGGCCCGCCCGGGAGCGGGTGCCGGCGCCCGCCCCGCCCCCCGTGCCGGTGCACGGGCCGGCCGGCTCGCTGCCGGTGCGGCGGCCGGAGCCGTCCGCGTGTTCCTGGTCCTGGCCGCACTGTTCTGGCTGCTGCCGACGCTCGGGCTGCTGATCTCCTCCTTCCTCTCCCCCACCGACCTGAACGAGGGCGGCTGGTGGCAGGCGCTGACCGCGCCGGCACGGCTGACGACCGACAACTACGCACACCTGCTGGCCGACGACACCATCACCAGCGCCCTCCTCAGCACGGTGGCCATCACGGTCCCGGCGACGCTGCTCGTGGTGGTCCTGGGATCGCTGGCCGGATACGCCTTCGCCTGGCTGGAGTTCCCGGGCCGGGACTGGCTGTTCCTGGTCGTGGTCGGGCTGCTGGTCGTCCCCGTGCAGGTGGCGCTGATCCCCGTCTCGAAACTGTTCGGCTCCATCGGGCTGTTCGAGACCACGGCCGGGGTGGTCCTGTTCCACACCGCGTTCGGGCTGCCGTTCGCCATCTTCCTGCTGCGCAATTTCTTCGCGCAGATCCCGCGCGAACTGCTGGAGGCGGCCCGGCTGGACGGCGCGGGCGAACTGCGGCTGTTCGCCTGGGTGGTGCTGCCGCTGGGCGGGCCCGCGATCGCCTCGCTCGCCATCTTCGAGTTCCTGTGGGTGTGGAACGACATGCTGGTCGCGCTGGTGTTCGCGAACTCGGCGAACCCGCCGATCACGGTCGCGCTCCAGCAGCAGGTACGGCAGTTCGGCAACAACATCGACGTGCTGGCGCCCGGCGCGTTCCTTTCGATGGTGGTTCCGCTCGTGGTGTTCTTCGCCTTCCAGCGGCAGTTCGTCTCGGGGGTGATGGCGGGAGCGGTCAAATAGCGCAATTCGGGTGGTTGACGTGCGGGATTGACGCTGTGTAACCCGAATGCCGCACGCTGCGTAACCCGATCGCCACGCCAGGGGTTCTGGGGCAATAAACCCGCGCCGACCCCTGGATGTGCCGTGCCCCGGTTCAGCGTCATCGTGCCCGCGTACAACGTTCAGGCGTACCTCCAGGAGAGTCTGGACTCGGTCCTGTCGCAGTCGTACCCGGATCTGGAGCTGATCGCGGTCGACGACGCCTCGCCGGACGCCTGCGGTTCGATCATCGACGAGTACGCGGCGCGGGACCCCCGGGTGACCGCGGTGCACCTGGCGCACAACCTGGGCCTGGGCCCGGCCCGCAACGCGGGCCTGGCCCGGGCCACCGGCGACTACCTGGTCTTCCTCGACGGTGACGACACCCTCGCCCCGGGCGCCCTGCGGGCCATCACCGACCGGCTCAAGGACACCGGATCCCCGGACGTCCTCGTCTACGACTACGCGCGCACCTTCTGGACCGGCGAGCTGGTGCGCAACCGGCTCTCGCACCGGCTGGCCGAGGAGGGTCCGGCCAGCTTCCGGCTCGCGGACCGCCCGGCCCTGCTCGGCATGCTGATGGTGGTGTGGAACAAGGCGTACCGCCGCGAGTTCGCGGAACGCGAGGGCCTCGCGTTCCCGCCCGGTTTCTACGAGGACACCCCCTGGACCTATCCGGCGCTGCTGGCCGCCGAGTCCATCGCGGTCCTGGACCGGGTGTGCGTGCACTACCGCCAGCGGCGCACCGGCTCGATCCTGACCACCACCAGCCGCCGCCACCTGGACATCTTCGACCAGTACGACCGGGTCTTCGGATACCTCGGCTCCCGCCCCGAGCTGGAGCGCTGGCGCCCCAGCCTGCACCGGCGGATGGCCGAGCACTTCTGCGCCCTGTACGCCGACCCGCGCCGCCTCCCGCGCGCCTGCCGGGCCGAGTTCTTCCAACGCGCCTCCGCGCTGCTGCGCCGCTACCGGGCCGCGGGCTCGCCGCCGCTGCCGCAGTCGCTGTCGCTGTCGCGCACCGACCGGGTCCGGCACGCCCTGATGCGGCTCGGCGTGCGCCGCACGTACCGCACGCTGTCGGTGCTCCGCTCGGCCGCGCTCGCGGCGGGGCGCGCCGGGGTGTCGCTGTGGCGGGGGCTGCGCGAGACGGCGCTGCGCCTGCACTACCGCCTCCAGCGGCTGTTGCCGCTGCGGCCGGAGCTGGCGGTCTTCTCCGCGTACTGGCACGGCGGCTACGCCTGCAACCCGGCGGCCATCGAGGCCAAGCTGCGCGAGCTCGCGCCCCGGATGCGGACGGCGTGGATCTGCGACCCGCGGCACGCGGCGACGCTCCCGCCGGAGACGGCCGCGCTGCGCCCGGGCTCCGCGGCGTACTGGACGGCGCTCGCCAGGGCCGCGTACCTGACCACGAACGTCAACTTCGACCGGGCCCTGGTCAAGCGGCCGGGCCAGGTCCTCCTCCAGACCCAGCACGGCACCCCGCTCAAGCGGGTCGGCCTGGACCTCCAGGACCGGCCGGCAGCCACTCCGACGACCGATTTCGCGGGCCTGCTGCGCGGCGCGGACCAGTGGGACTACCTGCTGTCCGCGAACCGCCACTCCACCCTGGTGTGGGAGAAGGCGATCCCGTCCTCGTACACGACGCTCGAATACGGCTACCCGCGCAACGACGCCTTCCACCGGGCCACCGTGGACGACGTCGTCGCGCTGCGCGAACGCCTCGGCATCCCGGCGGGCTCGACCGCGATCCTGTACGCGCCGACCCACCGCGACTACCGGCGCAGCCGGCCCGAACACCTGGACTTCGAGCGGGTGCTGCGGGACCTGGGCCCGCGCTTCACGATCCTGACGCGCACGCACCTGACGTACGCGGACGCGTCCGTCCCGGCGGTGTGCCACCCGCGCCTGGTCGACGTCTCCGGGTACCCGTCGGTGGAGGAGCTCTGCCTGGCGTCGGACGCGCTGGTGACGGACTATTCGTCGCTGATGTTCGACTACGCGGCGCTGGACCGGCCGATCGTGATCCACGCGGAGGACTGGGAGGCGTACGAGGCCGCCCGCGGCACGTACTTCGACCTGCGCTCGTGTCCGCCGGGGGCGATCGCCCGGACCGAGGACGAGCTGGTGGACATCTTCGCCACGGGGCACTGGCGGGGCTCGCGCTCGGCGCAGCTGCGGGCGGCGTTCCGGTCGCGGTTCTGCTCGTACGACGACGGGCACGCGGCCGAGCGCGTCGTGCGCCGGGTCTTCCTGGGCCAGCCGGCCGCGGTCCCTGCGGTCGTCCCGCTCCCGGACCGCCGCCCGGCGCCGCCGGCCCCGTCCGGCGTGCCGGAACCCACGCTCGCGTCCGTGACCACGCAGGGCGTGTGGCCGTAGGGGCGGGCGCGGGCGGTCCGGCCGGTCCGGCCGGATCCGCCGGTCAGGACCCGGGCGACACGGCCTTCAGGCCTGCCACCACCGAGCGGGCCAGGTCGTCCAGGTAGGGGCCCGGAACGGCGTCGCGCGCCACCACCTGGCGCCAGTAGAGGGGGCCGATCGCGAGGTCCAGGGCCCGGCCCGGGTCCGTCCCCGCCGCCAGTTCGCCGCGTGCTACGGCCTCCGAGACGATCCCCTCGGCCATCCGCCGCTCCCCGTCCAGCAGGGCGCCGCGCACTGCGTCCGCGATCTCCGGGTTGCGGGCCGCCTCGACCAGCAGGTCGGGGATGACCGCCGAGGCGACCGGGTGCCGCAGCACGTGTGACATCACTTCGAGCAGGGCCCGTACGTCGCCGTACAGCGAGCCCGTCGCCGGCACCGGCAGGCCGTCCACCGCGAAGGCACCCACCAGGTCCAGCACCAGGTGCAGCTTCGACTTCCAGCGCCGGTAGACGGCCGTCTTCCCGACGCCCGCGCGCCGCGCGATCCCTTCGATGGACATCCGCGAGAACCCGACCGCGGCCAGTTCCTCCACCACCGCCGCCCGGATCGCCTCGGTCACGTCCTCGCGCAGGACGGCGGCCCCGGCGGGGGTGCGGCGGGCGGGTGCGGGGACGGCGGCGTCGGCAGGGTCCGTGGTCATGCAGCGAGCATAGCCGCGCACGCCGTCACCCACTCGTCACGACGATACGGTTGCGTTCCGTCGTACCGCGCCCTACTCTCGCCGTAGCGACGATACGGACCCGTCCCGACGCACTGACCCCGTCGAAAGCGACCCCCCGTGACCCCCGTGACCACTACGCCGGCCCGGCCCGCCCCGGCCGCCACGCTCGCAGAGCTGGCGTCCGCCCACGGCCTGACCGTCAGCGGCGCCCGCCCCTCGCTCCCCAGCTACGTGCGCCAGCTCTGGGGCCGCCGCCACTTCGTGACCGCGTACGCCACCGCCCGGATGCACGCCACGTACAGCACGGCCAAGCTCGGCCAGGTCTGGCACCTGGTGACCCCGCTGCTCAACGCGGCCGTCTACTACTTCATCTTCGGCGTCGTCATGAACGCCAGCCACGACGTGCCGGACTACATCCCGTTCCTGATCACCGGCGTCTTCGTCTGGGACTTCATCGGGAGCTCCATCAACGCTTCCACCCGCGCCGTCCACGGCAACCTCGGCCTGGTCCGCGCCCTGCACTTCCCCCGCGCCAGCCTGCCGCTGTCCACCGTCGTCCAGCTCTTCCAGCAGCTGCTCGTCACGATGGGCGCGCTCGTCCTCCTGCTGTTCGCCTGCGGACAGACGCCGACCGCGAAGTGGCTGCTGGTCGCCCCGACCCTGGTCCTGATGGCAGTCTTCTGCGCCGGCGTCGCCATGGTGATGGCCCGCATCGGCAGCAAGAGCCCGGACGTCAGCCAGCTGATGCCGTTCGTCCTGCGCACCTGGATGTACTCCTCCGGCGTCATGTGGTCCATCGACCAGATGCTCAAGAAGGACCACCTCGCGCACTGGGTCACCGTCGTGCTCAAGACCAACCCGGCGGCCGTCTACATCGACCTGATGCGCTACGCGCTGATCGACAGCTTCGATGCGCACGCGCTCCCGCACCACGTGTGGGCGATCGCCGTCGGCTGGGCCCTGCTCGCGGGCGTCGGCGGATTCATCTACTTCTGGAAGGCTGAGGAGGAGTACGGCCGTGGCTGACACCGCAACCGCACACGCTGTCGCATCCGTGAGCGGCGCACCGGCCGCACCGGTCGACGACACCCGCGTCCCCACCGTCATCGCCGACGGGGTCCACATCATCTACAAGGTGCACGGCTCCGGTGCCCGCAAGGGCGGCGCCACCGCCGCCCTCAGCCGGATCTTCTCCCGCAAGCCCGCCCCCGGCATGCGCGAGGTGCACGCCGTCAAGGGCGTCACCTTCGTCGCGTACAAGGGCGAGGCCATCGGCCTGATCGGCTCCAACGGCTCCGGCAAGTCCACCCTGCTCTCCGCGATCGCCGGCCTCCAGCCGGTGGCCCGCGGCAAGATCTACTCCCACGGCCAGCCCTCTCTCCTCGGCGTGAACGCGGCCCTGATGAACGACCTCACCGGCGAGCGCAACGTGGTCCTCGGCGGCCTCGCGATGGGCATGTCCAAGCAGCAGATCCGCGAGCGCTACCAGGGCATCGTCGACTTCTCCGGCATCAACGAGAAGGGCGACTTCATCTCCCTGCCCATGCGTACGTACTCCTCCGGCATGGGAGCCCGGCTGCGCTTCTCCATCGCCGCCGCCAAGGACCACGACGTGCTCATGATCGACGAGGCCCTCGCCACCGGCGACGCCGCGTTCCAGCGCCGCAGCCAGGCCCGCATCGAGGAACTCCGCGAGCACGCCGGCACCGTCTTCCTCGTCAGCCACAGCATCGGCACGGTCCGCGAGACCTGTGACCGGGCGATCTGGCTGGAGTCCGGCGTCCTGCGCATGGACGGCCCCTCCGCCGAGGTCTGCGACGCGTACGAGAGGTTCACCTCCGGCCGCTGACGAGCGACGCGCACCAGGGGAAACGGGCGGGCCCGGGACCATCAGGTCCCGGGCCCGCCCCCGTCACACCGGCTCACCGCGGACGCGCAAGGGCGGCCCGGGCCGAAGCCCGAGCCGCCCTTGCGTCATGACGTCATGGCGTCACGGCCCCGCGGGGCCTAGCCGTGCGCCCTCAGCAGCGAACGCATCGTCCGCATCGCGACGGACAGGTTCGCCAGGTCGAAGTCGTCCGAGCCCCGGATCTCGTCCAGGGTCGTCCGGGCCCGGCTGATGATCGCCGCGTTCTTCTCCTCCCACGCCTTGAAGCGCTCCTCGGGAGTCGATTCGCCGTTGCCCACCCCCAGCACGTCGGCGGTCAGCGCGGCGTGCGCCGCGAACAGGTCCTCGCGGATGGAGGCACGGGCCATGGACTGCCAGCGGTCGGACCGCGGCAGCTCGATGATCCGGTCCATCAGCTGGGTGATGTCCAGGCGGTCGGCGAGGTCGTAGTACACCTCGGCGACACCCAGCGGGTCGACGCCCGTGCGGTCCGAGATCGCGACGATGTCCAGCGTCGGGAAGGCCGAGGAGAACCCGGCGACCTTGGCCGCCAGCTCCTCCGGCACGCCCTCACCCGTCAGCTCGTCCACGATCGACTGGTACCAGTCGAGGTCGGCGCCGCGCACCAGCTTGGGCAGCTCGGACCAGACGTGGGCCACCCGGTCGGCGAACAGCTCGATGGTCTCGGTGATCTGGAGCGGCTGCGGCCGGTTGTTCAGCAGCCAGCGGGTGCCGCGCTCGACCAGGCGCCGCGAGTGCAGCCGCACCCGGGTCTGGACGTCCGCCGCGACCTTGTTGTCCAGCGCCTCGACCGCGTCCCACACCTCGGCCATGCCGAAGATCTCGCGCGCCGAGAGCTGCGCCCGGACGATCTCCTCCGTGGAGGCCCCGGTCTCCTCGCGCAGCCGGTGCAGGAAGGTCGAACCACCGCTGTTGACCGTGTCGTTGACGAGCAGCGTCGTGATGATCTCGCGGCGCAGCGCGTGCCCTTCGATCTGCTCCGGGAACTTCCCGCGCAGGGCGGCCGGGAAGTACGCGTGCAGCAGACGGCGCAGGTACGGGTCGTCCGGCAGCTCCGTGGCGATGAGCTCGTCCGCCACCGTGATCTTGGTGTAGGCGAACAGGACGGCCAGCTCCGGCTGGGTCAGGCCCTTGCCGGCGCCCAGCAGTTCGCGGATCTGCCGGTCGGTGGGCAGGAACTCGATGCCCCGGTCCAGCCGTCCGGCGGACTCCAGACGGCGCATGAAGCGCTGCTGGGCGTGCAGCAGGCTGGGGGCCTGGGCGGTGCCGTTGGCCAGGGCCGTGTTCTGCGCGTAGTTGTTGCGCAGCACCAGGTGGCCGACCTCGTCGGTCATCTCCGCCAGGAGCTTGTTGCGCTGCTTGACGGTCATGTCCCCGTCGGCGACGACCGCGTTGAGCAGGATCTTGATGTTCACCTCGTGGTCGGAGGTGTCCACGCCCGCGCTGTTGTCGATGGCGTCGGTGTTGACCTTGCCGCCCTCGCCGCCGGCGCCGATCCGGGCGAACTCGATCCGGCCGAGCTGGGTCAGGCCCAGGTTGCCGCCCTCGCCGATGACCTGGGCGCGGACGTCCCCGCCGTTGACGCGGATGGCGTCGTTGGCCTTGTCGCCGACGTCGGTGTGCGTCTCGGTCCCGGCCTTGACGTACGTACCGATGCCGCCGTTCCACAGCAGGTCCACCGGGGCCTGGAGGATGGCCTGCATCAGGTCGGCCGGGGTCATCTTGGTGATGCCCGGCTCGATGCCGAGGGCCGCGCGCATCTGCGCGTTGACGGGGATCGCCTTCGCCGTACGCGGGTGGACGCCGCCGCCCGAGGACAGCAGAGCCGAGTCGTAGTCGGCCCACGACGAGCGCGGCAGCTCGAACAGGCGCCGGCGCTCGGCGTACGAGGTCGCCGCGTCCGGGGTCGGGTCGATGAAGATGTGCCGGTGGTCGAAGGCGGCGACCAGGCGGATGTGCTCGGAGAGCAGCATGCCGTTGCCGAACACGTCACCGGACATGTCGCCGACGCCGACGACGGTGAAGTCCTCGGTCTGGGTGTCGTGGCCCAGCTCGCGGAAGTGCCGCTTGACGGACTCCCAGGCGCCACGGGCGGTGATGCCCATGCCCTTGTGGTCGTAGCCGGCCGAGCCGCCCGAGGCGAACGCGTCGCCCAGCCAGAAGCCGTACGCCTCGGCAACGCCGTTGGCGATGTCCGAGAAGGTCGCGGTGCCCTTGTCGGCGGCGACGACGAGGTAGGTGTCGTCCTCGTCGTGGCGGACCACGCCGTTCGGCGGCACGACCACGCCGCCGACCATGTTGTCGGTGATGTCGAGCAGCGCCGAGATGAAGATCTTGTACGAGGCGATGCCCTCGGCCAGCCACGCGTCGCGGTCCACCGACGGGTCCGGCAGGTTCTTGGCGACGAAGCCGCCCTTGGCACCGACCGGCACGATGACGGTGTTCTTGACCATCTGCGCCTTGACCAGGCCCAGGATCTCCGTACGGAAGTCCTCGCGGCGGTCGGACCAGCGCAGGCCGCCTCGGGCGACCTTGCCGAAGCGCAGGTGGACGCCCTCGACGCGCGGGGAGTACACCCAGATCTCGTACGCCGGTCGCGGCGCCGGCAGGTCCGGGATGGCCTGCGGGTCGAACTTCATCGACACGTACGCGTGCTGCTCGCCCGCGTCGTTGAGCTGGAAGAAGTTCGTGCGCAGGGTCGCCTTGATGAGGGTGAGGAAGGAACGCAGGATCCGGTCCTCGTCGAGCGAGGCGACCTGGTCCAGGGCCCCGTCCAGCTCCTCCAGCATGGCGTCGATGAGCTCGGTGCCGGCGGACTGGCGGCCGGGCGACATCCGGGCCTCGAAGAGCGAGACCAGCAGCCGGGTGGTGTGGACGTTGTTGCGGAGGGTGTCCTCCATGTAGTCCTGGCTGAAGTTCACGCCGGCCTGGCGCAGGTACTTCGCGTACGCGCGCAGCACCACGGCCTGGCGCCAGGTGAGCCCGGCGCTCAGCACCAGGGTGTTGAAGTTGTCGTTCTCGGCGTCGCCCTGCCAGACCGCGGCGAAGGCGTCCTGGAAGCGTTCGCGGGCGTCGTCGCCGAGGTAGTTGTCGCCGTTGCCGGCGGGCAGCGGCATCCGCAGGCCGAAGTCGTAGATCCACGCGTTGGTGCGGTCGGTGGCGCGCAGCTCGTACGGGCGCTCGTCGGTGACCTCGACGCCCAGGCGCTGGAGCACGGGCAGGACCGCGGACAGCGAGACCTGCTCACCCGTGCGGTAGATCTTGAACCGGCGCTCGCCGGGGCCCGCGCCGACCGGCTCGTACAGCGAGAGCGCGAACGGGCGGTCGCTGGCGGAGAGCCGCTCCAGGTGGCAGAGGTCGGCCACGGCCGCGCGCGGCTTGTGGTCGGCCTTGTAGCCCTCGGGGAACGAGGTGCCGTACTTGCGCAGCAGCTCGGCGGCGCGCTCCTCGCCCACCTCGGCGACCAGGGCGTCGGCGAAGCCGTCGGCCCAGGAGCGGGCGGCCTCGACGAGGCGGGCCTCGATGCGCTCGACGTCGCCGTCCGTCAGGACGGGCAGTTCCTTGCCCTGCGGGACGCGGATGACGAAGTGGATGCGGGCCAGGATCGACTCGGTGTTCCAGGCCGTGAAGTCGACGCTGCTGCCGCCGAGCTCCTCCTGGAGGAGCGCGATCAGGCGCAGCCGCACGCCGGTGGTGTAGCGGTCGCGCGGCAGGTAGACGAGCGCCGAGTAGTAGCGCCCGTACTCGTCCTGACGCAGGTACAGCCGGAGCCGGCGGCGCTCCTGGAGGTACAGGACGGAGGTGGCGATCTCGCGGAGCTTGTCGACCGGGGTCTGGAACAGCTCGTCGCGCGGGTAGGTCTCCAGGATCTGGAGCAGGTCGCGGCCGTCGTGGCTGTGCGGCGAGAAGCCGGCGCCGTCGAGGACCTCGGCGACCTTGCGGCGGATGACCGGGACGCGGCGCACCGACTCGGTGTACGCGGCGGAGGAGAACAGGCCGAGGAAGCGGCGCTCGCCGACGACGTTGCCGTCGGCGTCGAACTTCTTGACGCCGACGTAGTCGAGGTACGAGGGGCGGTGCACGGTGGCGCGGCTGTTGGCCTTGGTCAGCACGAGCAGGCGGTGCTCGCGGGCCTTGGCGCGGGCGTCGGCCGGCAGCCGGTTGAAGGACGGCGAGACGGGGTGGTCGTCCTCCTGGCCGCTGTGGTGCGGGTCGGAGCGCAGGATGCCGAGGCCGGTGCCGGGCACGGCGGCCAGGGCGTCGCCGTCGACGAGGTTGTACTCGCGGTAGCCGAGGAAGGTGAAGTGGTCGTCGGCGAGCCAGCGCAGCAGCTCGCGGGCCTCTTCGAGCTCGTACTCGCGCAGGTCGGGCGCGGTCGGCTCGTCGGGGAGGTCGTCGGCGAGGCGCAGCGCGGCGTCGCGCATCTTCTCCCAGTCCTCGACGGACTCGCGGACGTCGGACAGGACGCGGCGCAGGTCGTCGGTGATCTGCTTGAGGTCGGCGCGGTCGGTCTCGCGGTCGATCTCGACGTGGATCCAGGACTCGACGAGGGAGTCGTGGGGGCGCGCGGTCTTGGGCCCGTGCGCGTCGCAGTCGGGACCGAGGATCTCGATCAGCTTGCCGGTGACGTCACGGCGGACGACGACCTGCGGGTGGATCACGACGTGGATGCCGCGGCTCTGCCGGGACAGCTCGTTCGTCACGGAGTCCACGAGGAACGGCATGTCGTCGGTGACGACCTCGACGACCGAGTGGCTGGACGTCCAGCCGTTCTCCTCGACCGTGGGGGTGTGCACGCGTACGTTCGCGGTGCCCTGCGGCCGGTTCTCGGCGAGGCGGTAGTGCGAGAGCGCCGCCCCGAACACGTCGACCGGGTCCCGGTCGAGGAGGTCCTCCGGGGCGGTGTGCAGGTAGTAGCGCTGGAGATAGGCGAGAGTCGTGTCCCGGTCGGCCCGCTCCCCCTGCTCGGACCCAGTCGGAAGTAGCCCCCCGGCCGGGCTGTTCTCAGCTACCCGTGCCGCCCGCGCGAGCAGCTCGGCCTTTGCTTCGTCCAGCTTGGTCTGCATGTCCTCTGGCTCCTGTCGCGCGCCATTGCGTGACGTAGGTGAAGGAAGGAATGACGTAGCGCCGCGATGCGGGGTGTCCGTTCGGGATCGGCGCCATGCCGTCGTGAGAGCCGCCCGGGAGGGATTTGGCCATGATCGGCGCGAGGTCCCGGCAGCGGGGATCAGCGAAGGCCCGGGCACGGTCGTGCGCCGGGCGCTGGCCGGAGGCGTCAATGCCCCCGATGACTATCGCGCTGATCACGGGTACCAGGCTATCTCGCCTGACCCCCTCCTCGTCACGCACCAGATCTGTACAAAAGCAGGTCGGTAAATTTGACGATGTGCGCAGTGACGCGGACCGACCGGAGCCAGTACTTATTCGGCCAGCTCGCGAGCAGTGCGTACCGCTTCGGCCAGCGAGTCCACGACGGGGACCCCGGCTCGTTCCAGACTGCGACGGCTGTGCGAACCACCTGTGTAGAGGACGGCCCGGGCGCCGACATGAGCCGCGGCGAGCGCATCGTCGACGGCGTCCCCGATGAGGATCGTGCGGTCGGCCGTCACTCCGGTCCCCTCCATGGCCGCCATGTGGCGTATGAGGTGTACGGCTTTGCTGGTGTGCGAGGGGCCGGTGCGCCCGTCGACGCGCAGGAAGTGTCCGCCGATTCCGTGCGCCTCCACGAGGGGTACGAGCCTCTCGTGGGGCGCGAGGGAGAGCAGGGACTGGGTGAGTCCGCCCGCCTGCCAGTCCCGCAGGAGCTCCCGGGCCCCTTCGGTGAGCCCGGCGGCGTCGGCGGCGGCCCAGTAGTGCCGGTGGAAGGTCGCGTCCATGACCTCCCACTCGGCGTCGGTGGGCAGCCGTCCCATCAGCCGCTCGTAGAACTTCGGCACCGGTACGACGTACAGCTCGCGGTAGCGCTCCAGCGTGATCGGCGCGAAGCCGAACTCGGCGAAGGAGGCGTTGGTGGCGGCGATGACGGCGTCGATGTCGTGCAGCAGCGTGCCGTTCCAGTCCCAGACGATGTGGACGCCGGCGGCGGAGGTGACGGGGATGCTCATTTCAGCAGCCCCGGGATCTCCTGGACGCCGAACCACAGCAGTTCGTGGTCCTCGGCGCCGTCCACGGTGGACTGCGCGTCGTCGTCCCCGGCGTCGGCGGCCTCCAGGGCAGCGGCGGCGGCCGTCACGTCGCCCAGGGCCTCATCGGCGTCGACGTGCACGGCGGCGGCCACGGACAGCCGTACGGCCGCGGCGAGGGTCACCCGGCCGAGAGCGGCCTCGTCGTCCCCGGGGGCCGCGGTGGCGGCCTCGTCGGCCACGTCGACGGCCACGACGACGCGCTTGCGCGGGGCGCCGTCCTGCGCGGCGAGCAGGCGCAGGGACGCGGCGGCGGCCCGGCCGAGCGCGGCGTACTCCAGCTCCTCCAGGTCGTCCGACACGTACCACTCCCGCAGGCCGGGCGTGACGGCGTACGCCCGCAGCGGGGCGGGGCCCAGCTCACCCGCCTGGTGCGCCTCGGCGAGCCCGGGAAGGGTCAGGGGGACGTACACGCGCATGGCCGGCTGCTTTCGGTAGTCGGAAAACGCCCTCAGGATACGACTTGACGGGACTGCGCCGGGTGACGACGGCGGTCCCCCTTCGGGCTGCGGGGCGCCGGCCGGATTCCGTCCACGGTGTGCCCCGCGCACCCGCGGCCACCGGCCCGGGGCCGCACCGCACCCACCCGGATAGGTGAAGGCGCCCCGGCCCGCCGCGACCCCGGAGGCGTCGTTGCGGAGGGTGTGCACGGACCGTAGAAGTCCCCTAACAAGTTACCGCCCGGTACCGCTCCGGGCCCGCACATCTCGGGGACGACCGCCATGACCAGGACCAGGAACACCACCCGGCCCCCCGGCCGCCACGACCAGCGCCGCCCCCGCGCGCCCCGCGGCCCGCACGACTGGTTCGCGGAACGGCTCCTGGCGGTGGTCAGCGGCCAGCGGCCGGTCCACTCGCTGCTGGGCCACACGGTGGGCCCGGCTTACGACCAGCTGGTCACCCTGGCCCCCGCGGCTCCGCTCCGGGAGCGCCTGCGCCCGGTCCTGCGCCAGTGCGGCCGCTTCCACCCGGGACCGGGCGTGATCGAGGCCTTCGCGCGCATCGCGACGGGCGACCGCGTCTCGGCGATGGCCTTCCGCCTCGAACAGGGCCCCGACCTCCGCTGGCGCTGCGCGGCCATCGAAATGGGCCCCCTGCCGTGACCGGCCCCTACCGGCCGGTCCACCATGCGGCGGCTCCGGTGCCGGCGGCCGTGGTCACGAGCGTGACGAGCCAGGCGGGGACGCGGTGGATGATCACGTGCAGCCCGCCGCACCGCAGCTCGAACTGCGGCTGCGCGCGCTGGGCCTCAACTCGCTTGTCCATGACCTCAGTTAAGCACCGCCGCCACCCCGCCCGTCATGAGCCGCATCTGTACAAAAAGCAGGGGCGAACTTTGACGCCGTGCACAGCGCACACCGCCCGGCAGGGTGCCGGGAGCAGCCCGGGGGCGCGTTGCGGGAGGGGCACCGCCCCGGCGCAGCGCCGGGCCCTCCGTACGGGCGGGCGTGCGATCGGATGGGCGGGCCCTGGCCGGTTTCCGCCCCCGTCACGTGCGGCCCCACAACGAGGCCGGGGCCGGACACCGTGTGGTGTCCGGCCCCGGCCGGGGTGCCCCGAGGGGCGGTGGCTACTTCTTGCGGCGGCGGCCGCCCGCGGCCTTCTGGGCCTTGCGGCGCTCGGCCCGCGTCATGCCGTCCCCGGCCTCGTCCGCGTCGAAGTCGCCCTCGACGACCCCGCCCTCGCCGTCCACCGACGGCGCGGAGAAGTGCAGGCGGTCCGGCCGCTGGGGGGCGTCCAGGCCCTTGGCCCGGATCTCCGGACGCACGGCTGCCGGCTCCTTCGTCAGCGAGGGGGCGTCCTGCACCGGAAGCTCCTCGACCTGCTGCTCGACCTGGACCTCCAGGTTGAACAGGTAGCCGACGGATTCCTCCTTGATGCCCTCCATCATGGCGTTGAACATGTCGAAGCCCTCCCGCTGGTACTCGACCAGCGGGTCCTTCTGGGCCATCGCCCGCAGGCCGATGCCCTCCTGGAGGTAGTCCATCTCGTAGAGGTGCTCGCGCCACTTGCGGTCCAGGACCGACAGGACCACGCGCCGCTCCAGCTCGCGCATGATGTCGGAGCCCAGCGCCTTCTCGCGCGTCTCGTACTGCTCGTGGATGTCGTCCTTGACGGACTCCGCGATGAACTCGGCGGTGATGCCCGCGCGGTCGCCCGCCGCGTCCTCCAGCTCGGCGACCGTGACCTTGATCGGGTAGAGCTGCTTGAAGGCGCCCCACAGCCGGTCCAGGTCCCACTCCTCGGCGAAGCCCTCGACCGTCTCGGCGGCGATGTACGCGTCGATCGTGTCGTCCATGAAGAACCGCACCTGCTCGTGCAGGTCCTCGCCCTCCAGGACGCGGCGGCGCTCGCCGTAGATGACCTCGCGCTGGCTGTTGAGGACCTCGTCGTACTTCAGGACGTTCTTGCGCGTCTCGAAGTTCTGGGTCTCGACCTGCGACTGGGCCGACGCGATCGCGCGCGTCACCATCTTGTTCTCGATCGGCACGTCGTCCGGCACGTTCGCCATCGACATGACGCGCTCGACCATCTGCGCCTTGAACAGGCGCATCAGGTCATCGCCCAGCGACAGGTAGAAGCGGGACTCGCCCGGGTCGCCCTGACGGCCGGAGCGGCCGCGCAGCTGGTTGTCGATACGGCGCGACTCGTGCCGCTCGGTGCCCAGCACGTACAGCCCGCCGAGCGCCTTGACCTCTTCGAACTCGGCCTTCACGGCCGCCTCGGCACGCTTGAGCGCGGCCGGCAGCGCGTGCGCCCACTCCTCGATGTGCTCTTCCGGGTCCAGGCCCTGCTGGCGCAGCTCGGCGTCGGCGAGGTCGTCCGGGTTGCCGCCGAGCTTGATGTCGGTACCGCGGCCGGCCATGTTCGTGGCGACGGTGACGGCGCCGCGGCGGCCGGCCTGGGCGACGATCGAGGCCTCGCGCTCGTGCTGCTTCGCGTTGAGCACCTCGTGCGGGACGCCCCGCTTGGAGAGCTGCTGCGAGAGGTACTCGGACTTCTCGACCGAGGTGGTGCCGACCAGGATCGGCTGGCCCTTCTCGTGCTTCTCCGCGATGTCGTCGACGACGGCGGCGAACTTCGCGACCTCGGTCCGGTAGATCAGGTCCGGCTGGTCCTTGCGGACCATGTCGCGGTTGGTCGGGATCGGGACGACACCGAGCTTGTAGATCTGGTGGAACTCGGCGGCCTCGGTCATGGCCGTACCGGTCATGCCGGACAGCTTGGTGTAGAGGCGGAAGAAGTTCTGGAGGGTGATCGTCGCGAGGGTCTGGTTCTCGTCCTTGATGTCCACCCCTTCCTTCGCCTCGATCGCCTGGTGCATGCCCTCGTTGTAGCGGCGGCCGGCGAGGATGCGGCCGGTGTGCTCGTCGACGATCATGACTTCGCCGTCGATGACGACGTAGTCCTTGTCCTTCTTGAACAGTTCCTTCGCCTTGATGGCGTTGTTCAGGTAGCCGACGAGCGGGGTGTTCACCGACTCGTAGAGGTTCTCGATGCCGAGCCAGTCCTCGACCTTGGCGACACCGACCTCGTGGATGGCGACGGTGCGCTTCTTCTCGTCGACCTCGTAGTCGCCGGTCTCCTCGATGCCCTTCAGCGGCTCGCCGGGCTCGCCCTTGGTCAGGCGGGTGACCAGCTTCGCGAAGTCGGCGTACCACTTCGTGGCCTGGTCGGCCGGGCCGGAGATGATCAGCGGGGTACGGGCTTCGTCGACCAGGATCGAGTCGACCTCGTCGACCACGGCGAAGTTGTGGCCGCGCTGCACCAGCTCGTCCGCCGACCACGCCATGTTGTCGCGCAGGTAGTCGAAGCCGAACTCGTTGTTCGTGCCGTACGTGATGTCGTTGTTGTACTGCTCCCGGCGCTGCGCCGGCGACATGTTCGCCAGGATGCAGCCGACCTCCAGGCCGAGGAACTTGTGCACCCGGCCCATCATCTCGGAGTCGCGCTCGGCCAGGTAGTCGTTCACCGTGATCAGGTGGACGCCCTTGCCGGACAGCGCGTTCAGGTACGCGGGGAGCGTGCCGACGAGGGTCTTGCCCTCACCGGTCTTCATCTCGGCGACGTAGCCGAGGTGCAGCGCCGCGCCGCCCATGATCTGGACGTCGTAGTGCCGCTGGCCGAGGACGCGCTTGGCGGCCTCGCGGACGGTCGCGAACGCCTCGGGCAGCAGGTCGTCCAGGCTCTCGCCGTCCTGGTAGCGCTGCTTGTACTCGTCCGTGAGCGCCCGCAACTCGGCGTCGGAGAGGTTGACGAAGTCCTCTTCGATGGAGTTGACCTGGTCCGCGATGCGGTGCAGTTTGCGCAGGATCTTGCCTTCGCCTGCACGCATGAGCTTGTTGAAGACGGACACCGAGGTTTGTCTCCTTGCCGGTCGGGCCTGGCACTGGTTCGTACACGGGCACGGAGGGTGGGCCCCACCGCAACGGCCATCGTAAGCGAGGACGAGGTCGCGTCGGGAGGTCCGCCGTATCCCGCAGGGCACGGGCGCCCGGAATGAGAACGTACGAGGTACCTGGAAGGTGCCGGGGTCCTCGGCACGTCTTGCGCGAAAACTGCTCGCCCGGCCCGCCGCGGCCGCGCAGAATCCGTACATGGAGCCCACGACACTGAACACGGCCCGGCTGCACCTGCGCCCCTTCGTCCCGGGCGACGAGGAGGAGGTGTACACCGCGGTGCAGGACCCGGACATCCAGCGCTGGACGATGGTGCCCTCCCCCTACGAGCGCGAGCACGCGCGCAGCTTCGTCTCCGAGACCGTCCCCGCCGGCTGGCGCGAGGACACGGCGTACAGCTTCGCCGTCCGCCTCGGCCCGGACGGCCCGCTGGTCGCGGCCGTCGGCGTGCACGTGCGCGGGCCGGGCTCGTACGAGATCGGCTACTGGGCGGCCAAGGAGCACCGGGGCCGCGGCTACATGGCCGAGGCCGTCGCCGCCGTCTCCCGCTGGGCCTTCACCGCCGTGGGCGCCGTACGGCTGGAATGGCGCGCCGAGGTCGGCAACGCGGGCTCCCGGGCCGTCGCGGAGAAGACCGGCTTCCGCTTCGAGGGCGTACTGCGGGGCGCGGTGCTGCGGCGCGGCACCGCGCGGGACTCCTGGGTGGGCGCCCTGCTGCCCTCGGACCTCGGTCTGACGCCCTCGCTCCCGTACCTCCCCGCTGTCGGTGGCACCCCCTAGGCTCCGGCCCATGACCCTCGCAGCCCCTGTGTCCCTGTCCGCCGACGACGCGCGCCGGATCGCCCTGCGCGCCCAGGGCTTCCTCGGGGCGCCCGACCGCCGGGGTGGGGTGCGGGGCGTGCTGCGCCACCTGGGCGCCGTCCAGCTGGACACGATCTCCGTCCTGGCCCGCTCGCACGAGCTGATCCCGTACGCGCGCCTGGGCGCGGTCGGCCGGCCGGCGGTCGAGTCGGCGTACTGGTCGGACCGGCACGCCTTCGAGTACTGGTCGCACGCGGCCTGCATCCTGCCGATCGAGGAGTGGCCGCACTTCGCGTTCCGGCGCCGGGCCCGCCGGGCCCGCGGCCACCGGTGGCACGTCCTGCAGGACAAGGAGCGCTCGACGCGGGCGGTACTGGACCGGCTGCGGGCGGACGGGCCGCTGACCTCGACGGAGCTGGGCGGCGCCAAGAACGGCGGCGAGTGGTTCGAATGGTCCGAGACCAAGATCGCGGTGGAGTGGCTGCTGGACACCGGCGAAGTGGTCTGCACCGAGCGGCGCGGCTGGAAGCGGGTCTACGACCTGCCCGAGCGGGCGGTCCCGGACGCACTGCTCCACGACGACCTGGACGACCACGAGTGCCTGCGCCGCCTGGTGGCACTGGCCGGACAGAGCCTGGGCGTCGGCACCCGCGCGGACATAGCGGACTACCACCGCCTCAAGGGCGACCAGGTCGACGCGGTGATCGCCGACTCGGGCCTGGTCCCGGTCGAGGTCGAGGGCTGGTCCAAGCCGGCCTGGGCCGACCCCGCCGCGCTGGCGACGGTCCCCCGCGGACGCCACCGCACCACCCTGCTCTCCCCGTTCGACTCCCTGGTGTGGGACCGGCCGCGCACGGAGCGGATCTTCGGCTTCACGCACCGGCTGGAGGCGTACGTCCCCAAGCCCAAGCGGATGCACGGGTACTTCGCGATGCCGCTGCTGGCGGGCGGGCGGCTCCAGGGCCGGGTCGACCCGGCCCGCGAGGGCGGCACGCTGGTCGCCCGGCAGCTGTCCCTGACCACCCTCAAGGCGGCCCGCCCCATGGCCGAGGCGCTGCGCGAGGCGCCCGGCTGGGTCGGCTGCGACTCCGTCCGCATCGAGCGGGCGGGCTCCCCCGAAGAGGCGGCCGCGGTCACCGCCGAACTCGCCGCGCTCTGAGACCCGGAGCGGATCCGGGCGCGGGACGGGGAGGAGGACTCAGCGGATTTCGAGGATCTTCTCCCGCATCGCGTAGACCACGGCCTCCATCCTGGAGTGCAGCTGGAGCTTCTCCAGGATGTTGCGGACGTGGTTCTTCACTGTGTTCTCGGAAATGAACAGTTCCTTCGCGATGTCGCGGTTGTTCATTCCCGTTGCCACGAGCTTGAGCACTTCCAACTCGCGGTCGGTCAGCCGGGGCGCCGGGACCAGCCGCCGCTCGTCCGTCCGCTGGATCATCGACTTGAACTCGGTGAGGAGTTTCGACGCCATCGAAGGACTGATCTGCGACTGTCCGTCGGCCACTGCGCGGATCGCGGTGGCGACCTCGTCGGTCGAGATCTCCTTCAGGAGATATCCGGTGGCGCCCGCCTTGATCGCGTCGTAGAGGTCCGCCTCCTCGTCGCTGATCGTCAGCATGATGATCTTCGCGGAGGGGGCCACCTCCTTGATCGAAGTGCACGCCTCGATCCCGCCGCGCCGGGGCATCCGCACGTCCATCAGCACGATGTCCGGCAGCAGGTCGGCCGCCTTGTCCACCGCCTCCGCGCCGTCCCCCGCCTCGCCGACGACCTGGATGTCCTCCTCCTGCGCGAGGACGATCTCCAGCCCGCGCCGGAACAAGGCGTGGTCGTCGACGACGAGCACCCGGATCGGCTCACCGCCGTCGTCACCGCGCTCCGGCCCGAAGCTGTCCGCCATCGTTCCTCCCCCTGCATGTACCGAGTTGCCGGGCCAACCGGACGGAGTCGTCCGCCGGTTGACTGCCCGCCATGATTCCATGCCCGCGCCACCCGGCGGGGAGCCTCGGACGGCCACCTGGCGCATTAGAGCCACACAGAGGCCCCCGGGGACACCACAGTGTCCCCGGGGGCACTTCACCGAAATTCAGGACGCGGCGTCAGCCGCCGAGCGCCCCGCCCGCGCCCGCGCCGGGCTCGCCCGAGCTGGAGGCCTGGTCGGAGTTGAGGTGGATCACGCCGTAGTCGTAGCCGTGGCGCCGGTAGACGACGCTCGGCATCTTCGTGTCGGAGTCGACGAACAGATAGAAGTCGTGGCCGACCAGCTCCATCTCGTACAGAGCCTGGTCGAGCGGCATGGGTGCGGCCGAGTGCGTCTTCTCGCGGACGATGAGCGGGCCTTCGCCCTGTACCTCCAGCGATCCGATCCGGGTGGTCGGGATCGCGTCCGCCGCCTCCTCCGTAACCGGCTGGCCGCTCCCGTTCAGCCGGGCCACGCCGGGAACCACGTCGGCGACCTCGGCCGCCGAGAGCCGGCCGTTGCCACGGCGGGTGTAGCGCTTGTCGTGCTGCTTGCGCAGCCGGGCCTCCAGCTTGTCCTGTGCCAGGTCGAGCGCCGCGTACGGGTCTGCGGCGGCGGCCTCGGCACGGATCACCGGGCCCCGCGAGTGCAGGGTGATCTCCACGCGGTCGGAACGGTCGGCCTGGCGCGGGTTGTGCTCCTTGGACACCTCGACGTCCAAGCTGATCACCTTGGCGTCGAGCTTCTGGATCCGCTCAGGATTCAGCTTCTCGGCCACGTGCTTGCGGAACCGCTCGGGCACCTCGGTCTTGCGGCCCTTGACGACGATGTCCACGCAGAACTCCGTTCCCGGATAGCTCCGCCTCCTGGGGCGAAGCGTCTCCCTTTCGCACCAGGCTCCGGTGAACACCGGAGCCTCGGACTGGCGACTTTCACCTCCTCCTCCCCCATCGGCAAGATCTACACCCCACCGACTTCGGAGTCGAGAGACAGCCTCTGACACGAAGATTCAGAAAATACGAAACGTGCGATCCGATGCGTGGGGCCAGGCCTCGCCAGTTCCTTACAACCGAACATATCCCTCCATGCCGGTTGTCGGCACCCGCTACCGGACCGTACCTCCGTTCAGGGGGCTGTTCCTTCTCACTACCTGCAACGATGCGCCTTCCCCGGGAGTTCCAAATCTATTCACAAGAACGTTGGTCTGTACGGGTTGTCGACGGAATTGCTCAAAAAAGAGTCCGCCGGGGCCGCCACCACGGCCGCGCCCGCCACCCTCCCGATCGACGCCACCCGCACCGCCCGGGCCGCCTCCGCGAGCGTGGCTCCGGTGGTGATCACGTCGTCGACCAGCACGACTCGCGCCCCCTCCGGCAACCGCACACCGCCGCCGCGGCGCACCCCCAGCGCCCCCGAGAGGTTCTCCCGCCGCTCCCGGGCCCCCAGCCCCGCCTGATCGGCGACCGGCCGGGCATGGCGCAGTAGCGACGCCACCCGCGCGGGAACACCGGCCCGCCGCAGCCGCGCCGCGGCCGCCAGGGCGGTCCTGCGCGCCGGATCGTGCCCGCGCGCCCGCACCTGGCGCCGCGCCGAGGGCACCGGCACGAGGACCACCTCGGCAGCGACCAACGCAGCCGCGCCGCCCCTGACTCCGCCTCCGCCGGGAATCCCGGCGGTGAGCCCGACGGCCACCGCCAGGGCGGCCCCGAGCGGCCCGGCCAGCGGCAACGCCCCGCGCTCCTTGTGCGCCAGTACGACCTCCCGTACGGGGCCCTCGTACACGGCGGCCGCATGCACCACGGGCAGCCCCGCGGGCCCCGCAGACGGGCGCACACACCCCGCCGCGGCCCCGCTCAGCGCCTGCGCGCAGTCTGCGCACAGCAGCATCCGGGCGGCCCCGCAGCCGGTGCAGCCGGCCGGTAGGACCAGCCCGGCGAGCTCCTGCCACCACCCCCGCATGCCCTCACTGTGCCGGGCGCGCCGGGCACCCCGCCACCCCTGTGGACAACGCCCGGCCAGAACGAGAAAACGGCAGGTCAGCCGGGGTAGACCGGGTCCCGGCCGCCCTCTGCGACCGTGCGCCACTGCGCGCCCGGCGGCAGCCACACGATCCCGTCGTCGGCCGAGTAGGCGACCACCGGCTTCTTCTCGTCTTCCGTCGCCGCGACCGCAACCAGCCCGGTCGCCCCGGGCAGGCTCGCCGCGATCATCGAACCGTCGGCCAGCATGTAGCGGGCCTGCACGACACCGCCGTTCTCCCGGCCCACCACCAGCAGCCGGCCCCGCGGCGCCCAGCTCAGCGCCGTCACGCTCGCCATCTGCGGGGCCGCCGGGCGCAGCTCGCGCACCGACACCGGCGCCGCGTCGCCCTTGCCCTCGGGCCGCTCGATCCGCCCGATGTACAGGTTCTTGCGGTTGTCCTTCTCCACCAGCAGTGCGATCCGCACCCCGTCCGGCGACGCCTTCAGCGCGGTGATCCGTCCGTCGAGCCCGGCCACGTCGATCTTCTGCGGGACCGCGGTGGCGCCCGGCACCCGGTACAGCGCCGGATTCTGCGGATCCTGGTCCGCGATCCACACGTCGCCCGCCGCGTCCCAGCTCGGCGCGCCCAGCCCGTTCGGCTTGGTGCCCTTGCTGTTCAGCACCGGCTGCGGCACGGCCCCGGCCGTCGTCAGGTTCACCAGGTGCAACGCGTGGCCGTCCTCGGACACCACCGCGGCGCGCTTCTCGTCGTACGACACGGCCGCGGAGCCGACCTTGAAGCCGGGGCTCGCCGAGGTGGCGGACAGCGGACCCGGCACCGGCTCGGGCCGGTACTGCTGGTCCTCGCTGGTGACGTCGAGCTTCATCCGGACGAGCCGGTCGCCGCTGTCGACGTAGTACTGGTACTCGGGAACCGGCGGCCGGTGGGCGATCGTCGTGGCGGTCGTCTCGGTCAGCGAGCACAGCGAAGACCGGTCCGCGCGCAGCAGCTCGACCCGCGCCAGCCGGGAAGCCGTCAGGTCCTGCACGGTGTACAGGAGTTGTGCTGCCATCTTCTCGCACTGCGGCTGTGCGACGTTGTCGACCTTGTCGTTGAGCGGCACCTTCAGCACGTTCTGGCCGTCGTACGCGAGGGACTTGGTGCCCTCCCGCAGTTCGGTGCCGGTCGGGAAGCTCGAAGTGACCACGGGACCCAGCCACTTGGACGGACCGGCGAGCAGCGACTGCACGGTCTGCGTCGTCGGGTCCATCCGCGAGTCGGGATCGCTGCGCTGGCGCACGTACACGGGGTCGGCGACCAGGCTGCCGCCCGCGAAGTAGTACTTGTTGACCGGCATGTAGATGCGCTGGAAGTCGGACTCGCTCAGCACGAGGCTGCTCGGCGGCGTCGCGATCCGCCACTGCTTGTTCTCCTGGACCAGCTGGAGGTACTCCTCGTACCGCTTGTTCGGTGCGGTCTCCGGCTGGTAGGCGCTGCGCTCGTCGACCGTCGCGAGCTTCGTGCCGGTCATCTTGTAGCGCGGGCCCGAGGGCTCCTTCTCGCCGCCGACGGAGAACCGGTCGATGCCCGCGGAGAGCACGGTGACGGCGGAGCCGGGCTTCCAGTTCTTCGCCGCGTCCTCGGTGAGGTACTTGCGGGCGGTCTGCAGTTGCGGGTCGTCGCTGGTCATGGCCTCCAGGAAGCCGTCGACGATGTCGGCCGGACCGGCCTTGTCGGCCGGCGGCACACCGAACACCCGCACCTGCGAGTCGACACCCTGCGAGGCCCTCACCTCGCGGATCTCGCCGTGGTCGGGCATGGAGGCGCAGCCCGCCAGCAGCAGCCCGGCCGCGCCGAAGGCGTACGCCCTCACCGTCCGCCAGCGTCGGCGGCCGTCCCTGCGCACCCGTGCGGGCTCAGCTTCCACCTGCGCCATCCTCCTGTGCTCCTGCTCCCTGCTCGGCGTCGGGGGCCCGGTCGGGGGCCGTCGCCTGGTCGGCCGGGCGGGCCACGACACGGGCCCCGTTGCCGGGAAGGGCCGTCGGGTCCGAGGGCACCGGCAGCGCGCCGGCGACCGCCGACCGGGGCGGTATCGGCGACCGGTCGGGCCTGGGCGGGCCCTGGGGCGCCCTGGGGGCCGTACCGGAGCCGGCCGCTTCGGCGGCGGCCCTGGCCCGGTTGGCCCGGGAATCCTCCGGCTCCAGCGGGATCGGGGACCCGCGCAGCGGCTCGTCGGCGGTCCGCGGCAGCGTCAGCCGGAACTGCGAACCGCCGCCGGGCTCGCCCCAGGCCTGCAGCCAGCCGCCGTGCAGGCGGGCGTCTTCGACGGCGATCGACAGGCCGAGGCCGGTGCCGCCGGTGGTGCGGGCGCGGGCCGGGTCGGCCCGCCAGAAGCGGTTGAAGACGCGGGTGGCCTCGCCGGGCTTGAGCCCGACGCCGTAGTCCCGTACGGCCACGGCGACGGCCCCGCCCGCGGACGCGAGCCGGACCACCACGTCGCGGCCCTCTCCGTGTTCCACGGCGTTGACGACGAGGTTGCGCAGCACCCGCTCCACGCGCCGGGAGTCGGCCTCGGCTATGACGGGCTGGGTGTCCCCCAGGACCCGGATCCGGGTCCCCTTGTGCTCGGCGAGCGGTTCGGCGCCGTCGATGACCCGGCGCACGACCTCCCGCAGGTCGATCGGTTCCGCCTCCAGGGCCGCGGCACCCGCGTCGAACCGGCTGATCTCCAGCAGGTCGGCGAGCAGCGACTCGAAGCGGTCGAGCTGCCCGGCGAGCAGTTCGGCGGAGCGGGCCGTGATCGGGTCGAAGTCGACGCGGGCGTCGTGGATGACGTCGGCGGCCATGCGTACGGTCGTCAGCGGCGTCCGCAGCTCGTGGGAGACGTCGGAGACGAAGCGGCGCTGCATCCGCGACAGGTCCTCCAGCTGCTGGATCTTGAGCTGGAGGTTCTGGGCCATCTTGTTGAAGGCTTCGCCCAGACGGGCGATGTCGTCTTCGCCGGTGACCTTCATCCGTTCCTGGAGCCGCCCGGCCGAGAGCCGTTCGGCGATCCCGGCGGCCATCCGCACGGGCGTCACGACCTGCCGTACGACGAGCCAGGCGATCGCGCCGAGCAGCACGACCACGAACACGCCGGCGGTGGCGATGGTGACCTTGATCAGGTTGAGGGACTCCTCCTCCTGCGTGAGCGGGAAGAGGTAGTACAGGTCGTACGGGTCCCCGTTGATGTCGGTGAGCCGTTTGCCCACGACCAGCGCGGGCTCGGGCGCCTTGTCCCCGGCGCCGGCGGTGTACCGGATCTGCGAGAAGGTCTTGAAGGTCCCGGTGGTGTGGTTGACGGACCGGCGCAGCGCCGGTGGGACGCTCGCGGTCGGGTCCACGTTGCCGGAGGCGCGGGCGCCCTTGACGCCCGAGACGAACGGTCCGCCCGGCTGCCCGCCGGGTTCGCCGCCCGCACCGGGGCCGGTACCGAGCGCGACGACCTCGAAGGCCGTCTGGCCACCACTGGCGAGCTGCTTGACCAGCGAGTTCATCCAGGTACTGGCGTCCCGGCCGACCTTGTTGTCGGTGACGTCGGGCCCGTCCACCGTGGAGGGCGTGTTGGCCTTCTCCTGTGCGACCGCGAATCCGCCCGCCGCCTGGCTCTGCGCGGCCTCCTCCTTGGCGTCGAGGAGCCCCTTGCTGACCTGGGCGATCACCACGAAGCCGAGCGCGAGGACCACGGCCAGCGACATCAGCAGCGTCGCGGCGACCACCCGGAGCTGGATGTTGCGCCGCCACAGCCGGACAGCCGGAAGCAGCGGTCGTCGTACGAGTCGTACGAACAACCGCAGCACAGGGCCGCCGGGAGCTCCGTCGGCCATCTGACGGAGCTGCCGACCGCCCCGCAGGACTCCTCGGCGGGAGCCGCTGTGGGGCTTGCCGGGCTGCACGTCAGCTCGGTCCGGCCTTGTAGCCGACACCACGCACCGTCACCACGATCTCGGGGCGCTCCGGGTCCTTCTCGACCTTGGAGCGCAGTCGCTGCACATGCACGTTGACCAGGCGGGTGTCCGCCGCGTGCCGGTAACCCCAGACCTGCTCCAGCAGAACCTCGCGGGTGAACACCTGCCAGGGCTTGCGCGCGAGCGCGACCAGCAGGTCGAATTCGAGCGGGGTCAGGGCGATCGAGGCGCCGTCCCGCTTGACCGAGTGCCCGGCCACGTCGATGACCAGGTCACCGATGGCCAGCTGCTCGGGCGCGGGCTCTTCCGAGCGGCGCAGGCGGGCCCGGATGCGGGCCACCAGCTCCTTCGGCTTGAACGGCTTCACGATGTAGTCGTCGGCCCCGGACTCCAGGCCCACGACGACGTCCACCGTGTCGCTCTTCGCGGTGAGCATCACGATCGGCACGCCCGACTCGGCCCGGATCAGTCTGCAGACCTCTATGCCGTCCCGTCCGGGCAGCATCAAGTCGAGCAGCACGAGATCCGGCTTCGCCTCGCGGAAAGCAGCCAGTGCCTTGTCGCCGTCCGCTACGAACGACGGCTCAAAACCTTCTCCACGCAGCACAATGCCGAGCATCTCGGCCAGCGCGGTGTCGTCGTCGACGACAAGGACTCGTCCCTTCATGCTTGACATCATCCCATTAGCTAATCGTTACCCGGCGGTGAGCTGTCCCACAGCCAAAAGGGCTGGAAATCGCCCTTCGGACCTGCGTGGAGACCAGGTCGTCCAGTCTGCCCCGGATCCGGGCGACAATTGAAGGCGCGGGCCGCCGGAGATCCGGGGGGACGGCCGGTCCGCTCAACGTTCCCACGTGGCACGATGGCAGCCGACCAGCGCCCCCGCCCCCGTAGGTGCACGTGAAGGAGCGACGATGAACGACTCTCCGGGCTGGGCCGTGCCCGGACCCTCCCCGTCCGACGGCGAGCGGCCGGGCGCATCCGACGGCCAGGGCGGCACCGACGGCGCACAGGCGCAGCCGCCGCAGCAGCCCGCCGGCGGACAGAAGTGGTCCGCGGAGCAGCCACCGCCCGGCGAGTGGTCCAGCCCCGGCACCCCCCAGGCGCCCCAGGCCCCGCAGCAGCCGCAGCCGCAGCCCGGCGCGGGCTGGGGGTCGTACGGCGGCCCGCAGGGCGCCCAAGGCCCCCGGAGCGGGCAGTACGGCTACCCGGGCGGCCCCGGCCAGTGGGGCAAGCCCCCGGCCGCCAAGCCCGGTGTGATCCCGCTGCGCCCGCTCGACCTGGGCGAGATCCTCGACGGCGCCGTCGCCACCGTGCGCAGCCACTGGCGTTCGGTCCTGCCGATCACGCTCGTCGTGGCCACCGTCGTGCAGGTCATCAGCGTCCTCGTGCAGAAGTACGCGCTCTCCGACCTCGCCGTCGGCTCCGAGCCGGACGCCAGCCTGCAGGACCTCGTCGACACCCTCAGCGGTGCCATGACGGCCCTGCTCGCGAACGGGTTCATCCAGCTCATCGGGACCATCATCGCCACCGCCATGGTCACGATGATCTTCAGCCGTGCCATCCTCGGCCAGGGCTCCACGATCGGGCAGGCCTGGCGCGAGGCCCGTCCCCGGCTGCTCCACCTCCTCGGGCTGACCCTCCTGCTGGGCCTCGGCGGCGCCGTCCTCGTCGCCGTGCTGGTCCTGCCCGGCGTCCTCCTGCACAGCATCGGCCTCGGGCTCCTCGGCGGCTTCGCCGCCGTGCCCCTCGTCATCTGGCTCGGGATCAAGTTCAGCCTGGCCTCGCCCGCGCTGATGCTGGAGAAGGGCGGCGTCCTCACCTCGCTGCGCCGCTCGTCGCGGCTCGTCCAGGGGTCGTGGTGGCGCATCTTCGGCATCACCGCCCTGACCGGCCTGATCACCACCTTCGTCTCGGCCGTCATCGTCTACCCGCTGACCGCCCTCGGCCTCGCGATCGGCCTCGCCGACGGCGGGGTCACCGGCCTGGAGAACGGCACCGCCGCCACCGGATGGGTCCCGCTGATCCTCTCGGCCGTCGGCGCGGTCATCGCCCAGATGATCACCATGCCGATCCAGTCGGGCGTCACCGTCCTCCTGTACGTCGACCAGCGCATCCGCCGCGAGGCCCTCGACCTGGACCTCGCCCGGGCGGCGGGCCTGGAGAACTACGGCTCGGACCCGGCCGCACCGACCACCGGAGGGTGATGCACCGATGATGAGTACGGGGGGCCTCATCACACACGCCGCGGCGCTCCTGCCGACCGCGGAGCAACCACCGGTCACGACACCGCGCGTACCGGCCCGCGAGGCGGCCGAACGCGAACTGTCCAAGCCGATGTACCACCAGGACGATCCGGGCCTGCTCCAACGCGCCCTGGACCGCTTCTGGGAATGGGTCGGCCACCTCTTCGACCGCGCCCAGGGCGCCACCCCCGGCGGCACCCTGGGCCTGGTCGCGATCGTCGTCCTGGCCGTCCTGGCCGTCGCCGCCCTGTGGTGGCGGCTCGGCTCCCCCCGCCGGACCTCCACCGGCCCGGCCGACCTGTTCGACGACGCCCTGCGCAGCGCCGCCGACCACCGCACCGCCGCCGACGCGCACGCCGCCGCGGGCCGCTGGACCGAAGCCGTCCAGGAGCGCATGCGGGCCGTCGTCCGCTCCCTGGAAGAGCGCACCCTGCTCGACCCGCGCCCCGGCCGGACCGCCGACGAGGCCGCCGCCGAAGCCGCCGTGTCCCTCCCGGACCACGCCGAAGCCCTCCGGGCGGCGGCCCGCGCCTTCGACGACGTCACCTACGGCGGCCGCCCCGCCGACGCCGACATGTACGCCCGCCTGCGCACCCTCGACCTCACCCTGACCCGCACCAAGCCGCTGCTGACGGGACCCCCGGCATGACCGCCCCCACCCCGGCCCCGGGCAACGACGCGCCCCCGCCCGGCGGCACCACCCACGGCACCGCGGCAACGGCTGCCGCCCCGACACCCGCCGGAGCCCCTGCACCGCTGCCCGGCGGCAGCGGTGGCCCCGCGCCCGGCAGAGCCACCCGTGGAGCCACCGGCCGGGGTGGTGCCCTCGTGGTGTGGCGGCGGTACCGGGGCGGGCTGATCTGCCTCGGCATCCTGCTCGTCGCCGCGATCACGCTCGCGGCCCTCGGCTCCGGCAGCCGACACGGCCGGCTCGACCCCCGCTCCGCCGACCCCGACGGCAGCCGGGCCGTCGCCGAGCTGCTCCAGGCCCACGGGGTCACCACGCGCGTCGTCACCAGCGCCCGCGAAGCCGCCGCGGCGGCCGGCCCCGGCACCACCGTGCTGGTCACCGACCCCGACCGGCTCGGCGACACCCAACGCCGCACCGTCCGCTCCGTCATCGACCTCTCCGGCGGCCGGACCGTCCTGCTCGCCCCGAGCGCCCTCGGCCTCCACGACCTGGCCCCGGCCGCCCGCACCAAGGGCGCTGCCCTCGACCGGGACCTCGACCCCGTCTGCACCCTGGCCGCCGCCGTCTCCGCCGGCCGCGCCACCACCGGCGGCGGCTACCGCTACACCACCGGCGCAGCCACCGGCACGGGCTGCTACCCCACCGACGGCCACCCCACCCTCCTCGTCCTCCCCTCCGGCACCACCGGCGGCGACACCGTCCTCCTCGGCTCCGAATCGATCCTCCTCAACAAGGAGCTCGCTTCCGAGGGCAACGCCTCCCTCGCCCTCCAGCTGCTCGGCTCCCGCCCCGAACTCGTCTGGTACCTGCCCTCCCTGACGGAGGTCCAGGACGAGGACCCCGGCCAGCAGAAGAGCCTCTTCGAGCTCGTCCCCCGCGGCTGGGGCTGGGCCCTCCTCCAGCTCTTCTTCGCCGCCGTCCTCGCCGCCCTCTGGCGCGCCCGCCGGCTCGGCCCCCTCGTCACAGAGAAGCTCCCCGTCGCCATCCGCGCCTCCGAGACCACCGAGGGCCGCGCCCGCCTCTACCGCAAGGCCGGCGCCCGCGACCGCGCCGCGACCGTGCTGCGCGCCGCCACCCGCGAACGCCTGGCCGCCCTGGTCGGCGTACCGCCCACCCAGGCCCACGAACCCGCGGCCCTGCTCCCCGCCGTGTCCGCCCGCCTGACGGACGCTCACCGGGACCTGACCGCCCTCCTCTTCGGCACCACACCCGCCGACGACGCGGCACTCGTCGCGCTCGCCGACCACCTCGACGCCCTCGAAAGAGAGGTCCGCACCTCATGACGGCCACCACGGACAGCGCCCGCTCCTCCCTGGAAGCGATCCGCACCGAGATCGGAAAGGCCGTCGTCGGCCAGGACTCGGCCGTCACCGGTCTCGTCGTCGCCCTGCTGTGCCGCGGCCACGTCCTCCTCGAAGGCGTGCCCGGCGTCGCCAAGACCCTCCTCGTACGGGCCCTCGCCGCCTCGCTCGCCCTCGACACCAAGCGCGTCCAGTTCACCCCGGACCTGATGCCCAGCGATGTCACCGGCTCGCTCGTCTACGACGCCCGCACCGCCGAGTTCTCCTTCCAGAACGGCCCGGTCTTCACCAACCTGCTCCTCGCGGACGAGATCAACCGGACCCCTCCCAAGACCCAGTCCTCCCTCCTCGAAGCCATGGAGGAGCGCCAGGTCACCGTCGACGGCACGCCGCGCGTCCTGCCGGAGCCGTTCCTCGTCGCCGCCACCATGAACCCGGTCGAGTACGAGGGCACGTACCCCCTGCCGGAAGCCCAGCTGGACCGCTTCCTCCTCAAGCTCACCGTGCCCCTGCCCTCCCGCGAGAACGAGATCGGCGTCCTGACCCGGCACGCCGCCGGCTTCGACCCGCGCGACCTCCACGCCGCGGGCCTGCGCCCGGTCGCCGGCGCCGCCGAACTCGAAGCCGCCCGCGACGGCGTCGCCAAGGTGTCCGTCTCCCCGGAGATCGCCGGGTACGTCGTCGACGTCTGCCGCGCCACCCGTGAATCGCCGTCCCTCACCCTCGGCGTCTCCCCGCGCGGTGCGACCGCCCTGCTGGCCACCGCCCGCGCCTGGGCCTGGCTGACCGGCCGCGACTACGTCACCCCCGACGACGTCAAGGCCCTCGCGCTGCCCACGCTGCGCCACCGCGTCCAACTCCGCCCGGAGGCGGAGATGGAGGGGGTCACGGCCGACGCCGTCATCACCGCGATCCTGTCCCACGTCCCCGTCCCCCGCTGATGGCCCTCACCGGACGCGCCGCCCTGCTGGCGGCCCTCGGCAGCCTCCCCGTCGGCCTCCTCGAACCGAGCTGGACGGGGATGCTCGCGGTCAACGGCGCACTCGGCCTGGCCTGTGCCGTCGACTACGCCCTCGCGGCGCCGGTCCGGCGGCTCACCCTCGCCCGCTCGGGCGACACCTCCGTCCGCCTCGGCGAACCGGCGGAGGTCCACCTCACCCTCACCAATCCGGCCACCCGCCCGCTCCGGGCCCGCGTCCGGGACGCCTGGCCCCCCAGCAGCTGGCTCCCGGGCACCGAGGGCGACGCCTCCCGGCACACGGTGACCGTCCCGCCGGGCGAACGCCGCCGGATCACCACCCGGCTGCTCCCGACCCGCCGCGGAGACCGGCACGCCGACCGGGTGACGATCCGCTCGTACGGGCCGCTCGGCCTGTTCGCCCGCCAGGGAACCCACACCGTCCCCTGGACGGTCCGGGTCCTGCCGCCCTTCACCAGCCGCAAGCACCTCCCCTCGCGGCTGGCCCGGCTGCGCGAACTGGACGGCCGCACGAGCGTCCTGACCCGCGGCGAGGGCACCGAGTTCGACAGCCTGCGCGACTACGTCCCCGGTGACGACACCCGCTCCATCGACTGGCGGGCCACCGCCCGCCAGGACAAGGTCGCCGTGCGCACCTGGCGTCCGGAGCGCGACCGGCACATCCTGATCTGCCTGGACACGGGCCGCACCTCGGCGGGCCGCGTCGGCGACGCCCCCCGCCTGGACTCGGCGATGGACGCCGCCCTGCTGCTGGCCGCGCTGGCCTCCCGCGCGGGCGACCGCGTCGACCTGCTGGCCCACGACCGCCGCAGCCGCGCGCAGGTCCAGGGCCGCTCGGCCGGCGACATCCTCCCGGCGTTCGTGAACGCGATGGCGACCCTGGAACCGGAGCTCGTCGAAACGGACTCCCGGACCCTGGTCTCCACCATCCTCCGCAACGCCCCGCGCCGGTCCCTGGTGGTCCTTCTGACGAGCTTGGACGCCGCCCCGATAGAGGAAGGCCTGCTCCCCCTCCTCCCCCGCCTCACGCAGCGCCACACGGTCCTACTGGCGTCGGTGGCGGATCCGCGCGTCGAGGATATGACGAAGTCCCGCGGCACGCTCGACGCGGTCTACGAGGCCGCGGCCGGCACCCAGTCCCAGGCGGCCCGCCGGCGCACGGCGGAGCAGCTCGCCCGCCACGGGGTCCACGTCGTCGACGCCACCCCGGACACCCTGGCCCCGGCCCTGTCCGACGCCTACCTGGCCCTGAAGGCCGCGGGCCGCCTGTAGCGTCCGGCCCTCGGGCTCAGCCGGTTTTGGCGTACCCGAGAGCCTCGATGATCAGTCCGTCGCGTACCCGCATGACGTTGACGCAGCGGACGTAGTCCTTCTCTCCCGGACCGAACAGCAACTTCCAACGGATCACCGACAGCTCCTCAGCGCAGACGACGTCCTCGACCTCGAAGTCGTTGGCCGGGTCGGTGGCGAAGTCGCTCCAGAAGCGGATGCACTCCTCGGCCCCTTCGACCCGGGTGCCGGCGGGCGCGGGCGAGAGCCCTTCCATCACACAGTCCGCGCCGACCAGGGCGGCGAGCCCGGACGGGTCCCGCTGCTGGAAGACCTGGTTGAAGCGCTCGATGACCTCGGCGGTGGTCGGCGTAGCGGCAGACATGACGCGCCTCCTCGTGAGTGGTGAGGCACTGATCGTCCGCCACTCCCTCCCGCCGGACAATTCCCGCCAGGGTATGAGCCCAGAACGCAGAAAAGCCCCGCACCAGAAGGTGCGGGGCTTTCCCACAATGATTGTTCGGCGGCGTCCTACTCTCCCACAGGGTCCCCCCTGCAGTACCATCGGCGCTGAAAGGCTTAGCTTCCGGGTTCGGAATGTAACCGGGCGTTTCCCTAACGCTATGACCACCGAAACACTATGAAATTTGAACGCTGGCTAAAATCACAGCTGTTCGTTATTTCAGAACTAACACAGTGGACGCGAGCAACTGAGGACAAGCCCTCGGCCTATTAGTACCAGTCAGCTCCACCCGTTACCGGGCTTCCACATCTGGCCTATCAACCCAGTCGTCTACTGGGAGCCTTACCCTCTCAAGGAGGTGGGAATACTCATCTTGAAGCAGGCTTCCCGCTTAGATGCTTTCAGCGGTTATCCCTCCCGAACGTAGCCAACCAGCCATGCCCTTGGCAGGACAACTGGCACACCAGAGGTTCGTCCGTCCCGGTCCTCTCGTACTAGGGACAGCCCTTCTCAATATTCCTACGCGCACAGCGGATAGGGACCGAACTGTCTCACGACGTTCTAAACCCAGCTCGCGTACCGCTTTAATGGGCGAACAGCCCAACCCTTGGGACCGACTCCAGCCCCAGGATGCGACGAGCCGACATCGAGGTGCCAAACCATCCCGTCGATATGGACTCTTGGGGAAGATCAGCCTGTTATCCCCGGGGTACCTTTTATCCGTTGAGCGACGGCGCTTCCACAAGCCACCGCCGGATCACTAGTCCCGACTTTCGTCCCTGCTCGACCCGTCGGTCTCACAGTCAAGCTCCCTTGTGCACTTACACTCAACACCTGATTGCCAACCAGGCTGAGGGAACCTTTGGGCGCCTCCGTTACCCTTTGGGAGGCAACCGCCCCAGTTAAACTACCCATCAGACACTGTCCCTGATCCGGATCACGGACCGAGGTTAGACATCCAGCACGACCAGAGTGGTATTTCAACGGCGACTCCACAACCACTGGCGTGGCTGCTTCAAAGTCTCCCACCTATCCTACACAAGCCGAACCGAACACCAATATCAAACTGTAGTAAAGGTCCCGGGGTCTTTCCGTCCTGCTGCGCGAAACGAGCATCTTTACTCGTAGTGCAATTTCACCGGGCCTATGGTTGAGACAGTCGAGAAGTCGTTACGCCATTCGTGCAGGTCGGAACTTACCCGACAAGGAATTTCGCTACCTTAGGATGGTTATAGTTACCACCGCCGTTTACTGGCGCTTAAGTTCTCAGCTTCGCACACCCGAAAGTGCACTAACCGGTCCCCTTAACGTTCCAGCACCGGGCAGGCGTCAGTCCGTATACATCGCCTTACGGCTTCGCACGGACCTGTGTTTTTAGTAAACAGTCGCTTCTCGCTGGTCTCTGCGGCCACCCCCAGCTCACGGAGCAAGTCCGATCACCAGTGATGGCCCCCCTTCTCCCGAAGTTACGGGGGCATTTTGCCGAGTTCCTTAACCATAGTTCACCCGAACGCCTCGGTATTCTCTACCTGACCACCTGAGTCGGTTTAGGGTACGGGCCGCCATGAAACTCGCTAGAGGCTTTTCTCGACAGCATAGGATCATCCACTTCACCACAATCGGCTCGGCATCAGGTCTCAGCCTTAATGAGGGACGGATTTGCCTACCCCTCGGCCTACACCCTTACCCCGGGACTACCACCGCCCGGGCTGGACTACCTTCCTGCGTCACCCCATCGCTTACCTACTACAAGTCTGGTTCGTCGGCTCCACCACTTTCCTTTCCCCGAAGGGTCCGGAACGGCTTCACGGACTTAGCATCGCCTGATTCGATATTGGGCGTTTCAAAGCGGGTACCGGAATATCAACCGGTTGTCCATCGACTACGCCTGTCGGCCTCGCCTTAGGTCCCGACTTACCCTGGGCAGATCAGCTTGACCCAGGAACCCTTAGTCAATCGGCGCACACGTTTCTCACGTGTGTATCGCTACTCATGCCTGCATTCTCACTCGTGAACCGTCCACAACTAGCTTCCGCTGCTGCTTCACCCGGCACACGACGCTCCCCTACCCATCACAGCGGGCGTTGGCCCTATTGCTGCAATGACACGACTTCGGCGGTACGCTTGAGCCCCGCTACATTGTCGGCGCGGAATCACTTGACCAGTGAGCTATTACGCACTCTTTCAAGGGTGGCTGCTTCTAAGCCAACCTCCTGGTTGTCTCTGCGACTCCACATCCTTTCCCACTTAGCGTACGCTTAGGGGCCTTAGTCGATGCTCTGGGCTGTTTCCCTCTCGACCATGGAGCTTATCCCCCACAGTCTCACTGCCGTGCTCTCACTTACCGGCATTCGGAGTTTGGCTAAGGTCAGTAACCCGGTAGGGCCCATCGCCTATCCAGTGCTCTACCTCCGGCAAGAAACACACGACGCTGCACCTAAATGCATTTCGGGGAGAACCAGCTATCACGGAGTTTGATTGGCCTTTCACCCCTAACCACAGGTCATCCCCCAGGTTTTCAACCCTGGTGGGTTCGGTCCTCCACGAAGTCTTACCTCCGCTTCAACCTGCCCATGGCTAGATCACTCCGCTTCGGGTCTAGAGCGTGCAACTCAATCGCCCTATTCGGACTCGCTTTCGCTACGGCTTCCCCACACGGGTTAACCTCGCTACACACCGCTAACTCGCAGGCTCATTCTTCAAAAGGCACGCAGTCACGACTGTATGTGCAAGCACATACAGCGACGCTCCCACGGCTTGTAGGCACACGGTTTCAGGTACTATTTCACTCCGCTCCCGCGGTACTTTTCACCATTCCCTCACGGTACTATCCGCTATCGGTCACCAGGGAATATTTAGGCTTAGCGGGTGGTCCCGCCAGATTCACACGGGATTTCTCGGGCCCCGTGCTACTTGGGAGATTCTTAAGCAAGCCGCTGATGTTTCGTCTACGGGGGTCTTACCCTCTACGCCGGACCTTTCGCATGTCCTTCGACTACATCAACGGTTTCTGACTCGCCGACCGGCCGGCAGACCGATCAAAAGAATTCCCACAACCCCGCATGCGCAACCCCTGCCGGGTATCACACGCATACGGTTTGGCCTCATCCGGTTTCGCTCGCCACTACTCCCGGAATCACGGTTGTTTTCTCTTCCTGAGGGTACTGAGATGTTTCACTTCCCCTCGTTCCCTCCACACTGCCTATGTGTTCAGCAGTGGGTGACAGCCCATGACGACTGCCGGGTTTCCCCATTCGGACACCCCCGGATCAAAGCTCAGTTGGCAGCTCCCCGGGGCCTATCGCGGCCTCTCACGTCCTTCATCGGTTCCTGGTGCCAAGGCATCCACCGTGCGCCCTTAAAAACTTGGCCACAGATGCTCGCGTCCACTGTGTAGTTCTCAAACAACGACCAGCCACCCATCACCCCACCAGACAAGCTGGCGAGTTCACTGGGGCCGGCACTGAAGACATGACCTTACGGCCGTACCTTCAGGACCCAACAACGTGCCAAGCACGATCCCCTCCACTTCACTGTGTTCCACGCCGAAGCAGTACTTACAGAGAGTTTTGGAAACCGTGCCAACTAATCAACGTTCCACCCATGAGCTGACCGTGCAGAACGTTTGTCTGCAATCGGTACTGTGCTCCTTAGAAAGGAGGTGATCCAGCCGCACCTTCCGGTACGGCTACCTTGTTACGACTTCGTCCCAATCGCCAGTCCCACCTTCGACAGCTCCCTCCCTTACGGGTTGGGCCACCGGCTTCGGGTGTTACCGACTTTCGTGACGTGACGGGCGGTGTGTACAAGGCCCGGGAACGTATTCACCGCAGCAATGCTGATCTGCGATTACTAGCAACTCCGACTTCATGGGGTCGAGTTGCAGACCCCAATCCGAACTGAGACCGGCTTTTTGAGATTCGCTCCACCTCACGGTATCGCAGCTCATTGTACCGGCCATTGTAGCACGTGTGCAGCCCAAGACATAAGGGGCATGATGACTTGACGTCGTCCCCACCTTCCTCCGAGTTGACCCCGGCGGTCTCCTGTGAGTCCCCATCACCCCGAAGGGCATGCTGGCAACACAGGACAAGGGTTGCGCTCGTTGCGGGACTTAACCCAACATCTCACGACACGAGCTGACGACAGCCATGCACCACCTGTATACCGACCACAAGGGGGGCACTATCTCTAATGCTTTCCGGTATATGTCAAGCCTTGGTAAGGTTCTTCGCGTTGCGTCGAATTAAGCCACATGCTCCGCTGCTTGTGCGGGCCCCCGTCAATTCCTTTGAGTTTTAGCCTTGCGGCCGTACTCCCCAGGCGGGGAACTTAATGCGTTAGCTGCGGCACCGACGACGTGGAATGTCGCCAACACCTAGTTCCCAACGTTTACGGCGTGGACTACCAGGGTATCTAATCCTGTTCGCTCCCCACGCTTTCGCTCCTCAGCGTCAGTAATGGCCCAGAGATCCGCCTTCGCCACCGGTGTTCCTCCTGATATCTGCGCATTTCACCGCTACACCAGGAATTCCGATCTCCCCTACCACACTCTAGCTAGCCCGTATCGAATGCAGACCCGAGGTTAAGCCTCGGGCTTTCACATCCGACGTGACAAGCCGCCTACGAGCTCTTTACGCCCAATAATTCCGGACAACGCTTGCGCCCTACGTATTACCGCGGCTGCTGGCACGTAGTTAGCCGGCGCTTCTTCTGCAGGTACCGTCACTTTCGCTTCTTCCCTGCTGAAAGAGGTTTACAACCCGAAGGCCGTCATCCCTCACGCGGCGTCGCTGCATCAGGCTTTCGCCCATTGTGCAATATTCCCCACTGCTGCCTCCCGTAGGAGTCTGGGCCGTGTCTCAGTCCCAGTGTGGCCGGTCGCCCTCTCAGGCCGGCTACCCGTCGTCGCCTTGGTGGGCCATTACCCCACCAACAAGCTGATAGGCCGCGGGCTCATCCTTCACCGCCGGAGCTTTTAACCCCCGCCCATGCAGGCAGGAGTATTATCCGGTATTAGACCCCGTTTCCAGGGCTTGTCCCAGAGTGAAGGGCAGATTGCCCACGTGTTACTCACCCGTTCGCCACTAATCCACCCCGAAGGGCTTCATCGTTCGACTTGCATGTGTTAAGCACGCCGCCAGCGTTCGTCCTGAGCCAGGATCAAACTCTCCATGAATGTTTACCCGTAATCGGGTGCACACGCACTTAGAGCGGGACGATCATGTCGGAATAAGACCGACCGTCCACTGCGTCCTCGCTGTGTTGTTGCCTGCCCCGAAAGACAGGACTTTTTCAAAGGAACCTCATCCACCGAAGTGGACGGGGTATCAACTTCTGGCGTTGATTTTTGGCACGCTGTTGAGTTCTCAAGGAACGGACGCTTCCTTTGTACTCACCCTCTCGGGCTTTCCTCCGGGCTTTCGTTCTTCGTTCTTGCGTTTCCGACTCTATCAGACTCTTTCGTGTCCGATTCCCGGTCGAAGCGGGGTTCGCTTTCCAGGATTTCGCTTTCGCGTTTCCCTTTCCGGCGATGCCGACTCTATCAGAAGTTTTCCACCGGATTTCCCGGCTTCAGATTCCTGGAGGAGGAGTCGACCGTGCCCCATTGGAATTCAATTCCTTGGGGGCGAGAAAGATCTTAAACGATCGCTGCCGAACTTGTCCAGTTCGAGGCAACCGTTAAAATCTACCTCCCCACGGCGACGGTGTCAATAGTCGCTGCGGGACGACGAGGAGACTAGCAGCTCAGCGGGGTCGTCCGCACATCAGGCGGCGGTCGGGAGCGTCGCCGCCTGGTCGGCGGCCTCGACGTCGCCCACCTCGCCGGCCCGCACGGCCCGGCCGCCGAGCACGTAGACGTACGTCAGGAACAGGGCCTCGGCGACGACGCCGATCGAGATGCGGGCCCAGGTCGGAAGGCCGGAGGGGGTTACGAAGCCCTCGATCAGGCCCGATGCGAACAGGACCACCGCCAGGCCGATCGCCATGCCCAGCGCGGCGCGGCCCTGTTCGGCGAGGGCGGCGCGGCGGGTGCGGGGGCCCGGGTCGATGACCGTCCAGCCGAGGCGCAGGCCGGTGCCCGCCGCCACGAACACGGCGGTCAGTTCGAGCAGGCCGTGCGGAAGGATCAGGCCGAGGAAGACGTCGAGGCGGCCCGCGGAGGCCATCAGGCCGATGCCGACGCCGAGGTTGAGCATGTTCAGGAAGAGGATCCAGAGCACCGGTATCCCGAGGAACGCGCCCAGGACCAGGCAGACCGCGGCCGCCTGGGCATTGTTCGTCCACACCTGGGCGGCGAACGAACCCGCCGGGTTGCTGGAGTAGTACGTCTCGTACCCGCCCCCCGGTTTCGTGAGCGCCTTCAGGTCGTCCGGGGCTGCGATCGCGCCCTGCACCTCCGGGTGCGTGGCTATCCACCAGCCGATGAGGACGCCGACCGCCGTGGACAGCAGCGCCGTCGGTATCCACCAGCGGCGGCTGCGGTAGACGGCGGCGGGGAAGCCGGCGGTGAAGAAGCGGGCCGCGTCGCGCCAGCCGGCCCGCCGGGCGCCCGTCACGGTGGCGCGGGCACGGGCGACGAGCTGCGTCAAACGGCCCGTGAGCATGGGGTCGGGGGTGCTGGACTGGATCAGCGAGAGGTGCGTGGACGTGCGCTGGTAGAGCGCGACCAGCTCGTCCGCCTCGGCGCCGGTCAGCCTGCGGCCGCGGCCCAGGAGCTGTTCCAGGCGGTCCCATTCCGCCCGGTGGGCCGTGACGAAGACGTCGAGATCCATCCGGTTACCGCTCCCCTGCCCCAGGACCCGCTTCTGCTTACTCCTACCGTGGTCAGCTTGGCAGACTGGGAGACCCAAGGGGCGGGACCGGTCACGGGAAAGGTGTGCAGGGTGAGCGATCTGGTGACGGGGGACGCGGTCGTCCTGGGTTTGCGGCCGGCGAGACTGCCGAGCCGAGCGCTGGCGATCTTCCTCGACCTGCTCGTGTACCTCACGGGGTACCTGGTCATCTCGATCGGGCTGACCGTCGCGACCGCCTCGCTGGATCCCGCCGCGCAGGCCGCGGTGTCGGTGGCGAGTTTCCTGCTGGTGCTGGTCGGCGTGCCGATCGCGGTGGAGACGCTGTCCCACGGGCGTTCGCTCGGCAAGCTCGCCTGCGGGCTGCGGGTGGTCCGGGACGACGGCGGGCCGATCCGCTTCCGGCACGCGCTGGTGCGCGGGGCGATGGGGGTCGTGGAGCTGCTGATGACCTTCGGGGCCGTGGCCTGCATCGCGTCGCTGGTGTCGGCGCGGGGCCGGCGGCTCGGCGACGTGTTCGCGGGGGCGCTGGTCGTCCGGGAGCGGGTGCCGGGGGCGCGTGTCATGCCGGTGCCCCCACCGCCGCCGTGGCTGGCCGGGCGGTTCTCCGGGCTGGACCTGTCGGCCGTACCGGACGGGCTGTGGCTGGCGATACGGCAGTACCTGACACGGATGAACCAGCTGGACCCGCAGGTGGGCGCCGCGATGGCGGCGCGGCTCGCGGATGATCTGGTGGCGCGTACGGGGGCACCGCCGCCGGTGGGGGTGCCGGCCGCGGCGTTCCTGATGGCCGTGGTGCACGAGCGGCAGGCCCGGGATGCGGCCCGCGCCTTCGGGCCGGTGGGTCCGGCGGGCTTCGGCGCCCCCGTTCCAGGTGGGCCCGTCCCGGCCGCGCCCGCGCTCGTCGCACCGGTGATGCCCGTGATGCCCGTGGGTCCGGCGGCTGCACCGGCCACCGCTCCTGCCCCGGCGGCCCCGCCCGCCGCGCCCGTGGAGCCCGTACGGCGGACCGGGTTCGCACCGCCCGCCTGAGCCGCTACTGCTCGAACGTCGAGGGCGGGGTCTCCAGGTGTTCCAGCTCGATGCCCGGCGCCGAGAGGACGACGTCGCCCGCCAGGTGGACCGTGTGGACCTCGCCGGTGTCCAGGGCGGTGACCTGGTACTCGTCCACGACGAGCGGGCCGCTGTCCGTCGCGTGCTCGGCCCGCCCGAGCAGGGCCCAGGCCTGGTCGACCGTACGGGGGGCCAGCACCGGGTCGGTGAGGGCGACGAGCCGGACCCGGGTCGCGGGGGCGCCGGGCGTCAGGCGCAGCAGGCGGGCCGTCGCCACGAGGAAGGCCGGCGAGGTGCCGGTGAAGCCCGCGGCGGCGACGTTGCCCTCGGTGGCCTCGGTGCCGGCGGGGTCGGAGCGCACCCAGGTGACGCCGTCGATGGCGGCGCCGCGGACCTGCCAGCTCGATGCGTTGAGTTCGAGGCGGATGGGGCGGCCGAGTTCGTCGACCGCCAGGTCGACGGATCCGCGGTGGTCGCCGTCGGGGCCGGTGAGCTGGGAGACGTAGCGCCAGCCGGAGGGGCCGGGCGCGCAGTGGAAGTGCTCTTCGCCGAGGGGGCTGTGGTCGTGCGGGTCGTGGAGCGAGTAGCGGCCGCGGGGCATCGTGTCGTTCCTTGCCTGGGTACGGGGGCAGGCCCCCGGCATCTCGCCGGGGGCCTGCGGGACGTGCTGGTGCTGCTGCCGCGTGCGGATCAGTAGCGGTAGTGGTCCGGCTTGTACGGGCCCTCGACCTTGACGCCGATGTAGTTGGCCTGCTCGGGGCGGAGCGTCGTGAGCTTGACGCCGAGGGCGTCCAGGTGGAGGCGGGCGACCTTCTCGTCGAGGTGCTTGGGCAGCACGTAGACGTCGGTCGGGTACTCCTCCGGCTTGGTGAAGAGCTCGATCTGGGCCAGGGTCTGGTCCGCGAAGGAGTTCGACATCACGAAGGACGGGTGGCCGGTCGCGTTGCCCAGGTTCAGCAGGCGGCCCTCGGAGAGGACGATGAGGACCTTGCCGTCGGGGAACTTCCAGGTGTGGACCTGCGGCTTGACCTCGTCCTTGACGATGCCGTCGATCTTGGCCAGACCGGCCATGTCGATCTCGTTGTCGAAGTGGCCGATGTTGCCCACGATCGCCTGGTGCTTCATCTTGGCCATGTCGGCGGCCATGATGATGTCCTTGTTGCCCGTGGTCGTGATGAAGATGTCGGCCGTCTCGACGACGTCGTCCAGCGTCGCGACCTGGAAGCCGTCCATGGCCGCCTGGAGCGCGCAGATCGGGTCGATCTCGGTGACGATGACGCGGGCGCCCTGGCCGCGCAGCGACTCGGCGCAGCCCTTGCCGACGTCGCCGTAGCCGAAGACGACCGCGACCTTGCCGCCGATGAGGACGTCGGTGGCGCGGTTGATGCCGTCGATGAGGGAGTGGCGGCAGCCGTACTTGTTGTCGAACTTCGACTTGGTGACGGCGTCGTTCACGTTGATGGCCGGGAAGAGCAGGCTGCCCTCGGCCATCATTTCGTACAGGCGGTGGACACCGGTGGTGGTCTCCTCGGTGACGCCGCGGATCTCGGACGCGAGCTGCGTCCACTTCTGCGGGGTCTCGCCGAGGGTGCGGTTCAGCAGGGTGAGGATGTGGCCGTACTCCTCGGAGTCCGCCGTGGACGGGTCCGGGGCGGAGCCGACCTTCTCGAACTCGACGCCCTTGTGGACGAGGAGGGTGGCGTCACCACCGTCGTCGAGGATCATGTTCGGGCCGCCGGTGGGGGTGTTCGGCCAGGTCAGCGCCTGCTCCGTGCACCACCAGTACTCCTCCAGCGTCTCGCCCTTCCAGGCGAAGACGGGGACGCCCTGCGGGTTCTCGGGGGTGCCGTTCGGGCCCACCGCGATGGCGGCGGCCGCGTGGTCCTGGGTGGAGAAGATGTTGCAGGAGGCCCAGCGGACGTCGGCGCCGAGGGCGACCAGCGTCTCGATCAGGACGGCCGTCTGCACCGTCATGTGCAGGGAGCCGGTGATGCGGGCGCCGGCGAGCGGCTGGGCCGCGGCGTACTCGCGGCGGATCGACATCAGGCCGGGCATCTCGTGCTCGGCGAGGGTGATCTCCTTGCGGCCGAAGGCGGCGAGGGAAAGGTCGGCGACCTTGAAGTCCATGGGTACTGCTCCTCATGGGTCGAGAGGTGGGTACGGCTGAGCCGTGCATCGTCCGTGGGACGGTTGCACCGGGCGCTCAGTCCGTCGGGGGTCCTCTCTCCCCTCGGCCGGTCCCCGAGGACCGCCCGACCGCCATCAGCAGCGACGCCTGACACTATGCCAAACCTACACCGGTCGGCGGAACGTGCCCCGGCTGCCGGGAAAGAAGTTGCCACGTGAACGGCTGCGCGGAGGGCTGCGCGAAAGCCGCACGCACCTGCGGGCGGGGCCCGCCGGCGGGCAGGGTGCCCGGCCTTTCGGACTTTTGGTCGGCCCGGACGGTCCGGAGCGCCCGGTCGTGATCCGCGAGATCCGCCGGGCCGTACGATCTCCCGCGCACGCACAGCCGTTCGGGAGGGACACGTACATGGAGCGCACGCCGGGGCGAAGACTCGGGATGTGGGCGGTGGCGCTGCTGGCGCTCGGCGGGACGCTGGCCCTCGGGGTGACGGTGGCGACCGCCGTCCTGGTCGAGGACGGGTACACGTCCCGTTCCGTCCCGAGCGTGTCGATGGACCCGACGTACCGGCGCGGGGACACCGCCTACTTCACGCTCGGCGGTGGCAGCGGGATCCGGCGCGGGGACATCGCCCTGATCTCGGCTCCGACCTGGGTGCCGAAGGGGGACGTCCTGAAGCGGGTGGTGGCCCTCGGCGGGGACCGGATCTCGTACAAGGCGGGCGATCCCACGCTGGTGCTCAACGGCGTGCCGTTGGAGGAGCCCTACCTGAAGGACCGGGCCACCCCGGCGACGGCCTCCTTCGACGTGATCGTGCCCGAGGGGCGGATGTTCGTACTCGGCGACAACCGCGGCAACTCCAACGACTCGCGCATGCGGCTCTCCGACCACGACGGGACCCTGCCGGTGTCGGCGGTCCGGGGCAAGGCCGTCGCGGCGCCCGCGGGTTTCCTTGCGGCCGGCGCGGCCGGCCTCGTCGGGATCGCCCTGATCCTCGCCGGCGGCGGCGTGGGCGCCGCGGCCCTGGTGGTGCGCGGGCGGGCGCGGCGGAAGGGTCGACTCCAGCAGGTCGGGCAGGTGCAGGCGGTCGCCCGGTAGCACCGGCCCGTGCCGTCCGGTCGTACGAGGGCCCCCGCGGCGCGTCTGCGCTGCGGGGGCCCCGGCACGGAAGGGGTGGGGAGCGTCAGCCCTTCGCGGCGGCTTCCGCGTGGTAGATGTCCGGCTCCAGGTAGATCACGCGGGCGATCGGGACCGCCTCGCGGATCCTGGCCTCGGCCGCGTTGATGGCGTCGGCGATCTCGGTGGCCGTGTCGTCGTGCTGGACGGCGATCTTGGCGGCGACCAGGAGCTCCTCCGGGCCGAGGTGGAGGGTGCGCATGTGGATCACGCGGGTGACGACGTCGCCGTCGACGAGGGCGGCCCTGATCTTCTCGACGTCCTCCGTGCCGGCGGCCTCGCCGAGCAGCAGGGACTTGGTCTCGGCGGCCAGCACGATCGCGATGAGGATCAGCAGCGTGCCGATGCACAGGGTGCCGATGCCGTCCCAAACGCCGTCGCCGGTGGCGAGGGCGAGGCCGACGCCGCCGAGGGCGAGGACCAGGCCGACGAGTGCGCCGAAGTCCTCCAGTAGGACCACCGGCAGCTCGGGGGCCTTGGCGCGCCTGATGAACTGGCTCCAGGACAACGTGCCGCGGATCTCGTTCGACTCCTTGATCGCCGTCTTGAAGGAGAACCCCTCCGCGACGAGCGCGAAGAGGAGCACACCGATCGGCCAGTACCAGTCCTCGATGGGATGCGGGTGCTGGACCTTCTCGACTCCCTCGTAGATGGCGAACATGCCGCCGACGGTGAAGAGCACGATGGAGACGAGGAAGGCGTAGATGTAGCGTTCGCGCCCGTACCCGAAGGGGTGTTGCGGCGTCGCCTCGCGCTGGGCCTTCTTTCCGCCGAGGAGCAGCAGCCCCTGGTTCCCGGAGTCGGCCAGCGAGTGGACGCTTTCCGCGAGCATCGACGACGACCCACTGAAGACGAAGGCCACGAACTTGGCTACAGCGATGGCGAGATTGGCGGCGAGTGCCGCCACGATCGCCCTGGTACCGCCGGACGCGCTCATGGGTTTCTGAAGTCCCTTCCTCGGTACGGCGGCCCTGCCGGGGGCGCCGCGCTACGGCGGCACATTGTTGCAGCCGTGGCCGCGGACGCCACGTCAGACGGCGACGGTGGCCCGGAAGACAGTACCGATACCGGACAGTTCGGCCTTTTCGCCCGCCGGGACGAAGACCGACTCCCCGGGGGACAGGGTCTCTTCACCGACCTTAGGACGACCCGCCGTACACAGCAGGATCTGCGGGGCCGCGTCCGGGAGGGGGTGGGGGGCGGCGCCGGGGGCCAGGGCGAAGCGGGAGAGCCGGAACTCGTCGACGGGGGTCTCGTAGACCTCCTCGCCGTTGCCCTCGGGGCGCTGTACGGCCGGGTCACCGGGCTCGAACCGCACGATCTTCAGCAGCTCGGGCACGTCCACGTGTTTGGGGGTGAGTCCGGCGCGCAGCACGTTGTCGGAGTTGGCCAGCAGTTCCACGCCGAGGCCGTCGAGGTAGGCGTGCGGGACGCCGGCACCGAGGAACATGGCCTCGCCGGGCTGGAGTCGGACGTGGTTGAGGAGCATGGCCGCGATCACGCCCGGGTCACCGGGGAAGTGGTGGACGAGCTTGGCGTACGGCGCGTACGGGGCCCCGAGGCGTTCGAAGGCGGCGCCCGCCTCGGCGACCGTACGGGCCATCTCGGCGCGGTCCGCGGTCAGTACGGCCGTGAGCATCTCGCGCAGTGCCGCCTCCTCCGGGTGGGCCCGGAGGAGGTCGACGTACGGCTTGAGGGAGTCCACCCCGAGGCCCGCGAGGAGCTCGGCGGCCTCCAGCGGCGCGCGGAACCCGCACAGGCCGTCGAAGGGGGTGAGCGCGCAGATCATCTCGGGCTTGTGGTTTGGGTCCTTGTAGTTGCGGTGGGCCGCGTCGATCGCAATCCCGCGGCGCTCCTCGTCGGCGTAGCCCGCCCCGGCCTGCTCCAGGTCGGGGTGGACCTGGAGGGAGAGCGGGGCTCCCGCCGCGAGGATCTTGAAGAGGAAGGGCAGCCGGGGGCCGAACTTGGCGACGGCGGCCGCGCCGAGCTCCCGCTCGGGGTCGGCGGCGATGACGTCCGCGAGGGTGGTCTCGCCGGCGCCCCGGTCGAGGCGCGACGGGGCGCTCGGGTGCGCGCCCATCCACATCTCGGCCTGGGGCTCCCCGGTGGGTTCGACGCCGAGGAGCCCGGGGATCGCGGTCGTCGATCCCCAGGCGTAGGGGCGGATCGTGTTCGTCAGGCGGTCCATCTTCGTCCGTCTTCCTGGATGAAGGGCCGGCACGGTGGCGTGCTCAGCCGTGTCCCCTGCTCGCCAGCGCCAGGTAGGCGGTGGCGAAATCCGTGACGGCGAGGAGCTCGGCGAGCTGTTCCAGTTCGCCGCCCTCCTCGGGTTCGAGCTCGCTGATGGCCGTGTCGTGGCTGAGGGCGAGCTCGCGCGCGGCCGGGGCGGCGCTGAGTCCGCCCGTGGGCCGGTCGCGCAGCAGGACGATGCGGGCGCGGAGGGCCTGGGGCTCCTCCACCCGGTCACGGAAGAAGTCTTCGGGATCGGCGCCGGCGGCGAAGGAGCCTGCGAGCAGGACCCCGTGGGCGGGCAGCGCCTCGGGGAGGTCGGCGGCGAGTGCGGGGCGGCCGGCGAGCTCGGCGAGGGTGGCGGCGAAGCGGCGGCCGGCCGGGCCCGCGCCCGCGCCCTCGCTCCAGATGAGCGGGAGGGAGTCGGCGAGCTCGGCGGCGAGCGTCTTCGCCGGGTTGGAGTACGTGGCGATGGCCGGTCCGCAGCGCTCGGCGGTGCGGTCGAGCCGGTCGGCGACGCGCTGGAGGGTCTCGGGCGCGGCGGTGATCAGGCCGACCTTGTCGAGGAGCACCAGCAGCGGCGTCAGCAGGGCCCACAGGGCTCCGGGTCCGGCCGCGGCGGACTCGTCGTACTCCTGGTACGGGGCCTTCGCCATCGGTACGAGGAGCCCGTGCGCGCCGTCCACGGCTTCGCTCAGCGGGGACCGCTCGGGCGCGACGGCGACGACGGTGCAGCCGCGCCGGTAGGCCTGCTCGGCGAGGACGGCGAGTCCGGGTTCGCTGCCGTCGGTGGTGGCGACGAGCAGCAGGTCGAGGGAGCCGGCCCAGCCGGGCAGCGCCCAGCGCAGGGCTCCGGCGGCGTGGGCGACGCCGGTGGGGTGCAGGCGGATGACGGGTGCGGAGGCTCCGGCGAGGGCGCCGAGCAGGTCGGCCACTCCGGTCGCGGCGGTGCCGGGCCCGGCGATGAGGACGGCGCGGGGCCGGCCGTCGGGGCGCAGGCCGTCGAGGCCGGCCTCGGTCGCGTGCCGGGCTGCGGTGCGGACTCTGGCCCCGGCCTCGGCGGCGCCGCGGAGCAGGCCGCGGCGGTCGGCGCGGGCGAGCTCGTCCGGTGCGTCGAGGAGCGACTCGTCGAGCATTTCGGCCTCCGGCTGGGTCAGAAGGGCGGGCGACTCGGTTGCTCGGGCGCCCGGCTGCGGGGGACGCCCCTGTGCTGCGTGTGCGTGCGGCCGCGGTCCGGACCGTGGCGGCCGCGGACCCCGGACCGTGGCGGCCCGGGCTCGGGCGGGCCGGCGCCTCAGGCGGGGCGGCGGGCCTCGTCGACGAGGAGGACGGGGATGCCGTCGCGGACCGGGTACGCGAGGCCGCAGTCCCGGCCGGTGCAGATCAGCTCGGGAGCCGCTTCGTCGGCCGACTTGTCCTCAAGGGGCGAGTGGCAGGCGGGGCAGGCGAGGATCTCCAGAAGGCCGGCTTCGAGCGGCATGGGGCGGTTCCCTTCGAACATGCGGATTGGGCGAGGTCAGCGTACCGCCGGGCCGCACGTCGCGCGGCCCGGCGGTGACACGGCGCTTACGCGCGGACGAGCGCGAGGACCTCGTCACGGACCTTGGCGAGGGTCGCCGGGTCGCGGGCTTCGACGTTGAGGCGCAGCAGCGGCTCGGTGTTGGAGGCGCGCAGGTTGAACCACCAGTCGGCGGAGGTGGCGGTCAGGCCGTCGAGCTCGTCGAAGGTGATGCCCTCGGTGGAGCCGTAGGCGGCCTTGACGGCGGCGAGGCGGTCGGCCTGGTCGGCGACGGTGGAGTTGATCTCGCCGGAGCCCTCGTAGCGGTCGTAGGAGGCGACCAGTTCGGAGAGCGGCCCGTCCTGGCCGCCGAGGGCGGCGAGGACGTGGAGCGCGGCGAGCATGCCGGTGTCCGCGTTCCAGAAGTCCTTGAAGTAGTAGTGCGCCGAGTGCTCGCCGCCGAAGATGGCGCCGGACCTGGCCATCTCCTCCTTGATGAAGGAGTGGCCGACGCGGGTGCGGACGGGGGTGCCGCCGTGCTCGCGGACGACCTCGGGGACGGACCAGGAGGTGATCAGGTTGTGGATCACGGTGCCGGCGCCGCCGTTGCGGGCCAGTTCGCGGGCCGCGACCAGGGCGGTGACGGCGGACGGGGAGACGCCCTCGCCGCGCTCGTCGACGACGAAGCAGCGGTCGGCGTCGCCGTCGAAGGCGAGGCCGAGGTCGGCGCCCTCGGCCTTCACGCGGGCCTGGAGGTCGACGAGGTTCTTCGGGTCGAGGGGGTTGGCCTCGTGGTTGGGGAAGGTGCCGTCGAGCTCGAAGTACATCGGGACGAGGTCGAGGGGCAGGCCCTCGAAGACGGTGGGGACGGTGTGGCCGCCCATGCCGTTGCCCGCGTCCACGACGACCTTCAGCGGGCGGATCGCGGTGAGGTCGACCAGGCCCTTCAGGTGGTCGGCGTACCCGGCGAGGGTGTCCCGCTCGGTGACGGTGCCCGGGACGGTGCCTTCCGCGACGGCGGGGGCGCCCTCCTCGGACCACCGCTCGACGCGTTCGCGGATCGTGGCGAGGCCGGTGTCCTGGCCGACCGGGGCGGCGCCGGCCCGGCAGAGCTTGATGCCGTTGTACCGGGCCGGGTTGTGCGAGGCGGTGAACATCGCGCCGGGCAGGTCGAGGATGCCGGAGGCGTAGTACAGCTGGTCGGTGGAGCACAGCCCGATCAGGGTGACGTCGACGCCGCGGGCGGCGGCGCCGCGCGCGAAGGCGCCGGACAGGGCGGGCGAGGAGGGCCGCATGTCGTGGCCGACGACGATCGCCGTGGCGCCGGTGACCTCCACGAAAGCAGCCCCGAACAGCTCGGCCAGCGACTCGTCCCACTCGTCGGGTACGACACCACGTACGTCGTACGCCTTGACGATGTTCGAAAGATCTGCGGCCACTGCCTGCCCTCCTGAGGTGCTGTGCGGTGGAGCAAACCTACCGTGCACGCAGAGGGGCTTTTCAGACCATGTGATGTCAGGAGTCGGGCGAGCGCAGGACGCGCAGGTGTCCGCGGCGGGTCTCCCCGGTGCCGCTGCCGCCCTTGCCGGGACCGGTGCCGCCGGCCTCGGCGGAGCGGTCGTACGGACGGGCCGCCTCACGCACGGCGTTGGCCAAGGCTTCGAGGTCGTCGCCGCTCGGGCGGGACGGCGCGGAGCCGTCGGTCAGGCGGACGACGTCCCAGCCGCGCGGGGCGGTCAGGCGCTCGGAGTGCTCGGCACACAGGTCGTAGCAGTGGGGCTCGGCGTAGGTGGCGAGCGGGCCGAGAACTGCGGTCGAATCGGCGTAGACGTACGTCAGTGTCGCGACGGCAGGGCGGCCGCACGCGGTGCGCGAACAGCGACGTACAGGGCTCACGACGTTGGACGGTACCGCACTCTTGACCGGGCCGCGACGACTCTCCCGCAGGCCACTCCCCGTGTCGTGCCCGCGGCGGGGCGCGGCGGGTCCGGAAAGGCCCGGGTGGGAAGGGCTCTGCGGGCTACGCTGCGGGGGTGACGGACACCCCCCTGCCCCCCGGCCCGCCCCGCTCCGCCGAGCCTCCCGCCGAACCGCGGCCGCGCCGTCGCGACCGGCACGGGCGGGGCATGCGGGGGCCGCTGGCGCCGCCGCAGGTGCCGCTGTCGGCGAGCCGGGCGGAGCTGTTCGGGGACCTCGTACGGGACTCGGTCGAACGGCTGGAGCGGCGGTGGCCGCAGCTGGCGGAGGTGGAGTTCGTGGTCGCGGACGTGCCGGGGCCGCCGGGCGGTCCGGACGCCGGCTGGAACGACGAGGCGGTGCCGCTCGGCGCACTGTCGGAGGCGCCGGAGCCGGGCCGGCCGGCGCGGGTGGTGGTGTTCCGGCGGCCGGTGGAGATCCGGACGAAGAGCCGGGACGAGCGGGCGCTGCTCGTGCACGAGATCGTGGTGGAGCAGGTGGCGGAGCTGCTGGGGCTGTCCCCGGAGACGGTCGACCCCCGGTACGGCCAGGACTGACGGATCCGTCCCGACCGGACCGGGCTAGTCGGTCAGGACCGTGAGGTCCTGGGTGGCCTTGGGGACCGAGACCATCGCGTGGTCGTCCGACAGGGGCTGGATCGTGAACATCGGGATGCCCTCGTGGGGCAGCGTCAGGGTGCGGGACGCGTACACGGTGCCGCCGGAGACGGTCTCGACGGTCAGCGCGTAGGCACCCTTGGCGCCCGCCGGGGCCAGGGCCACCGTCTGGGTCGTGCCCGCCTTGACCGTGACCTCCTTCGAAGCCGGTTCCCCGGCCTCCGTGCCCGCCGACGCCGTCACCTTGACCTTCGCTTCGCCACCCACCGCCGTCAGCGAGAGCACCGTCGCGTTCTCGTCGGCTCGGTCGTCTGCGACCGTGGCCCGCGTTCCGACCGGCCCGGCCGCCGGGATGAACGCCATCTCCTGCTTGGCGCCGCTGCCGCGGACCACGTGGACGGCCGCCACCACCGGAACGGCCTTCTTGCCGTTCGCCGGGGTCAGCACCAGCGAGCCCGCCTCGCCGCGGGTCACGTCCTTGAGGTCGAGGCTCGCCGTCATGCCGCCCTTGAGGTGCAGCTGTTCGTTGCCCGCCGGGCTGATCGAACCGTTCGGGCCGGCCAGCTTGACGGTGAGGTCCGCGTCCTCCTCGCCGGGGGCGAAGGCCACCAGCCGTACGGAGGTGGCGTCCGCCGGGATCCCGGGCAGTACGAGCGAGCCGGCCGGGTCGGCGGAGGCCGCCAGCCAGTCGGCGCCCACCCCTTCCTCGCCGACCTGCACGGAGGCCCCGACCCGGCCCGCACGGGTCGTCACGTGGGCGGTGACGTCCGCGAGCTGGGCGCCGGGGGCGAGGGAGGCCAGCGAGACGGCCTTGGTGGACTTGGGGTCGATGCGGATGTTCTCGCCGGTGCCGCCCTCGGACTTGACCGCCCCGTCCGGGCCGAACATCTTGATGTCGATCACGGCCGCGGTGGCGTCCGGGTTGGTGAGGTGCACGTAGTCCTCGCGCCCCTTGGCCGTACTGGCGCCGGGGAACCAGAAGTCGGTGCCCGGCGTGGTGCAGCCGACGCCGAGGACGCCGCGTGCCCGGCCGACCGCGACCTTCGTGGTCTGCTGCGCCGTCCAGCCGGGGGCCAGGACGCCGTCGGCGACACCCGTCAGCGCGGGTGCTTCCGCGCCGGAGGCGGTCGCCCCGGCGGGCTTGGCGCGCTCCTTGAGCTCCAGCACCGGCTTGGCCTCCTTGGTCGCGCCGAGCAGCCGGGCCGTGCCCTTGCCGCCGGTACCGGCCGCGCCGGGGGTGATCGCCGTGTACGTGGTCTCCGCGATGTCCGAGGAGCTGGGCGCCGGGCAGACCAGCGCGGACCGCTCCACCGGCATCCGGGCCGCGGCCGCCGTCTTGGCGTCGGCGGCCGGGGCGGCGGGGGCGGTGAGCTGGGCGATGCCGGTGACGGCCGCCAGGGCCGCGACCGCAGCCGCCAGCGTCAGGGGTGCGCGCTGCTTCACTGCTGGGGGCTCCCGTCCGGACGCGGCTGTTGCTGTCCGTAGGTGTCGTACGGCTGCTCGTGGGGCTGCTCGTGCGGCGGGTAGGGGTACGGCTGCTGCTGCGGCTGCGGCGGGTACGCCTGCTGGGGGTCGTAGCCCTGCTGCGGGTACGGGTACTGCTCGTACTCCGGGGCCTGGGCGGGCGCCGGCACGTACGGCTGCTGGGGCTGCTGGGGCTGCTGGGGCTGCTGGGGCTGCTGCTCGTAGGCGTAGCCCTGGTCGCCGTACGTCTGGTACGCGTACGCGTCGTCGCCGTACACCGGCTGCGCCGGGATCCCGGCGTACGGATCGGCGACCGCGCCCGCGGCCTCCGCGGCGCCGGCCGGCGCCGCGGAGGCCGGGGACTGCGCCTCGGCGCGCAGCCGGCGGGCCCGGCGGCCTTCGCCGGCCTCGCCCGCGGCGGCGCGGTCGGCGGCCTCGGTCTCCTCTTCCGGCAGGTCGTCGTCGAGGCGCGCCCGGCGGCCCGGCAGGGCCATGACGAGCAGCACGAGCGCGAGCAGGCCCTGGGCCCAGTGCCAGGCGGTGCGGGTCAGCGCGTCCTGGTGGACGAGGTCGAGGCGGCCGCCGGCGGCGGGGAGTTCGAAGCCCTGGGCCCAGCCGTCGAGGGTCTTGGGCTTGAGGGGCTTGCCGTCGAGCGTGGCCTGCCAGCCGGGGGCGGCGGTGTCCGCGATGCGCAGCACGCGGCCGGCCTCGCCGGCCGGGATCTTGGTGTGGACGTCCACGGGTCCGGAGGCGACCGGGATGGGGGCCTCGCCGGGCTTGCCGGAGACGATGGTGGCGCGGGCGACCTGGCGGTCCACCCGCCACAGGGCGCTGCCGTCGAGCTGGCTGAGGCGGCTGAGGCCGGGGGTGGCGTCGAGGACCTTGCGCATCTGCTGCGGGGCCCGGTCGCGGACCAGGACGTAGCGGATGGCGAACCCGCTGAGCTGGTCGCTCTGGTCGGCGCCGGAGCCGGCGACGAGGCTGGAGACGACCTTGTCGAGCCGGGGGCTGCTGCCGGCCGCGGCTGCGGTCTCGGCGTCGCCGAGGCGTCCGCCGGAGCCGCGGACCAGGGTGTAGGAGACGGTGGCGGGCGAGGCGCCGCCGAGGACGAGGGTGCGGGCCTGGTCGCGGGTGCTGCTCTCCTCGGCGACGAAGGCGGGGACCTGGACCGGGTCGCGGCGTTCCAGGGGGCCGTCGGCGCCGCTGATCATCCAGCCGGCGGCGCCGAGCAGCGGTCCGGCGGCCGCCGCGAGCGCGATCAGCGCGGCGAGCGGCTGGCGCCAACCGAAGCTGCTGGCGGCGACGCGCTCCTTGGCGCCGTCGGCGCCGACGACTGCGGCGGCGAGCAGGGCCAGTCCGTAGACGAGGGTGGCGGGCCCGGCCCAGCCGGTGCGGTTGACGACGACGGCCAGCAGCAACGCGGCGAGGGCGGTGGCCCAGGCGGTGCGGACGGCGAACTGCCGCTCGGCGCGCAGCAGGGCGGCCACGGCGGCGAGGACGGTGCCGACGAGCAGCAGGCCACCGGCGGTGCGGGGGCCGCCAGGGCTGAAGCCGAGCAGGTCCAGGGCGGTGGCCGAGCCGGATCCGTACGGCAGTCCGGCTTCGTGCAAGAACCGGTCGGGATGCGTGAGCAGGCTCAGCGACCAGGGGGCGAGCACGACGAGCGGGACGGCGAGGGTGGCGAGCAGCCGCAAGCCGTACGTCTTCCACTCGGCGCGGTGCAGCACGAGGGCGGCGGTGCCGAGGACGGCGGCGAGCGGCCACACGACGGGGGTGAAGGCGACGGCCAGGCTCAGCAGGAGGGTGTACGTCCACACCGGGCGCCAGCCCGCCCGGTCGCCCTCGGCCACGCCGAACCCGAAGGCGGCGACGGCCGAGCGGGCGATGAGGGGGAGCAGGACGGCGAGGACGGCGGTGCCGAGGCGGCCGCCGGCGAGGGCGCCGGTGACGGCGGGCAGGAAGGCGTAGGCGACGGCGGCCCAGGCGCGCAGCAGCCGGGATTCGACCAGGGGTCGGGAGGCGAAGTAGGCGGTGAGCCCGGCGAGCGGGACCGAGCAGACCAGCAGCAGGGTCAGGGCGGCGCTGGTGGAGCCGAACAGCAGGGTGGCGAAGGCACCGAGTACGGCGAGGTAGGGGGGCGCCCCGACGGTGGAGCCGGTGGCGACGGGCTGCCAGTCGTGGGTGTAGCCGCGCCAGAGGTCGAGTCCGCTGTCGGGGGCGGGCAGCAGGGCGCCGCCCATGAGGGAGCCGCCGCCGAGCAGGGCGCGGCAGGCGATGACGGAGACGAGCAGGAGGAGGGCGAAGAGGACGGGCGCGGGGTTGCGGGCGATCCGCTTCAGGCGCGCGAACTGTTCGATCTCCAGGTAGTCGGCGTCGTCGCCGCCGGGGCCTGATTCGACGGCTCCGCCGTGTCGTCCGATGGTGGCCGTGTCGTGGTCGCGGTTTCCGCCGAAGTACCCGGCGAGCTGTTCGGCGTTGGCCCGCAGGCTCGCGCCGGGCGGCGGGAAGAGGGGGCGCAGTTCCTTGGCGGGGACGGCGGGGCGGCCGCGTCTGCGTCGGGCGCCGAGGATCCGGCCGGGGCGCAGCAGGGTGGCGAGGAGGCCGGTGATCTCGTCGACGGCCTGGCCGGGGGCCTTGCCGACGAGGTAGGCGAGGGTGCGCAGCACGGTGCCGACGAGGACGCGCAGCAGGACGTACGGCAGGGCGCGGCCGGAGCTGTTGACGAGGACGGTGTAGACGGCGCCGGCCTTGTCGACGCGGTGCGGGCTGGAGCTCGTCCGTCCGGCGCAGTCGACGGTGCGGCGCTCGCGGGCGGAGGCCTCGGCGTGGCGCAGGACGGCGTCGGGGGCGACGAGGACGGTGTGGCCGGCACTCTGGGCCCGCCAGCAGAGGTCGACGTCGTCGCGCATGAGGGGCAGACGGCGGTCGAAGCCGCCGAGGTCGTCGTACACGTCGCGGCGCACGAGCATGCCCGCGGTGGAGACGGAGAGGACGGGGCGGACCTGGTCGTGCTGGCCCTGGTCCTGTTCGCGGCGGTCGAGGCCGGTCCAGCGGCGGCCGCTGCGGGCGATGGTGACGCCGGCTTCGAGGAGCTGCTTCTTGTCGTACCAGCCGCGCAGCTTGGGGCCGATCACGGCGGCGTCGGGGTTCTCCTCGGCGACGCGCAGCAGTTCGGTGAGTGCGTCGGGCTCGGGGGCGCAGTCGTCGTGGAGAAGCCAGAGCCACTGGACGGGTTCGCCGTGGGGGAGTTCGGGCAGGTCGTAGGCGTCGTCGCGCCAGGTGCGGCTGACGGGGTCCCAGCCGCTGGGGCGCTTGAGGTACGGGAGGTCCTCGGGGCTCAGGGGTCCCACGGCGCGGGCGGCTTCGTCGACGGCGGCGCCGAAGCCGGTGCGGCGGGCGAGGTGCAGGACGCGGTCCTCGCCGAAGGCTTCGCCGAGCAGGCGTGCGGAGTCGTCGGCACTGCCGGTGTCGGCCGCGATGTGGCTCTGGGCGGGGCGTTCCTGGCCGAGGAGGCCGGCGAGCGTCTTGGGCAGCCAGCGAGCGCCGTCGTGGGCGACGAGGACCGCGGTGACGACGTGCCGGGGGAACTCGGGTGTGGCGGCAGCCTGGTAGGAGGCCGTCGACTGGCTGTGCAGGGACATCGCTCTACTGGCCCTCCGGCCTGGGGTTCCCCCCGGACGCGCGGTCCGGGGAGGGGGTCCGGGGGTGGTGTGCTCCCGGAGGCTGCTGGACAGCGCCCCACACTAACGGCTGGAAACACAGCGGTCCGCCTCCTGCGGGGAAGGTGCAGGAGGCGGACCGTTTGCTCTGCTCATTGCTCTGTCGTGCGCGTGGTGGTGCGGGTGGTGGTGCGCACCTGTGCGTGTTGCTCTGCGTACTCAGACCGCTGCTTTTTTCAGCCGTCGGCGCTCGCGCTCGGACAGGCCGCCCCAGATGCCGAATCGCTCGTCGTTGGCGAGTGCGTACTCAAGGCATTCGGAGCGGACTTCGCAGGCGAGGCAGACCTTCTTGGCCTCGCGGGTGGAGCCGCCCTTCTCGGGAAAGAAGGACTCGGGGTCGGTCTGGGCGCACAGAGCGCGCTCCTGCCATCCGAGCTCTTCGTCCGCCTCCTCGACCAGCAGTTCCTGAAACAGCTCGGTCATGTGCGCCCCTCGCTCTGTCTGTGCGTCCCCGTGGTGATGTCGTTACTCATCGCTACGTAACGACACGAGTGAAATTACAAGTGGGTGGCTCCAGCGCAGTCAAGCCGAGATCTGCTATTGGGCCCCTTATTCACTCTGCGGAACCAAGCGTATGCAGAAAGTGTTCATATCGCCAAAAATCGTGACACATGCATCTGACGCCACACTGCGCCCGTCTTCACCCGCAATCGACGCGACACCTTGGAAGGTGGTTGCAATCAAGCCAAAGAAGCGGCGCAGATCACATTTCGATCACGGGACGGCGATTCGGGTTTGGACGGAGCAAGTGCGTGTCGTGGAGCGCCACCTCCCCTACATCGGTTTGCACAAACCTTTCTCCCAGCGCAGCAACCGGATCAGATGAAACTTTTGCGGCAAACGAGGCATTGGGTTGACAGTCCGGCCTTCGACCCGGTCTCCTTGTCCCCATGTCAGTGACCTCGGCCGCCACCCGGACCCCCATTCGTGGGTTCCTGAGTGCTGCCCAGGTTCGCTGTTGCTGTTGCAGCTGTTGATGCCTTCGGAGCTTCGGCTCCCCTGAGCTCCGGCCACCCCCACAGCGACCGCCAGCACGACTGACATCCGTCGAGGACACCCCCACGATGAACAGCGCCCCCACCACCACCTCCGTCCCCACCCCCCTCGCCGTCGAGAGCGACCTCCAGATCGCCGGCGACATCCTCTCCGTCCAGCACCTCCTCCAGCCCGCCCGCGAACACCCGGTCACCGTCGCCGAGTTCGTCGGCCTGGCCCGCTCCATCGCCGCGAACCGCGCCGAATGGGAGCACCTGGTCGAGTACGACGCCACCACCCGGTGGTACCACCGGCTGCGCACCGGCCCCGGCTACGAGGTCTGGCTGCTCAGCTGGGTCCCCGGCCAGGGCAGCGGCCTGCACGACCACGGCGCCTCCTCCGGCGTCCTGACCGTCCTCGACGGCGAGCTCACCGAGCACGGCCCGCGCGGACCCCTCACCCTCGGCGCCGGCTCCCAGCGCGTCTTCGCCCCCGGCTACGCCCACGAGGTCGTCAACGACACCCTCGACGGAGCGGTCAGCCTGCACGTGTACTTCCCCGGCCTGACCGAGATGCCGATGCACAGCTGCTCCCCGGCCCAGCAGGAGCACGTACCCGCCTGACAGACTGCCGTGCATGCGCATTGTTGTTCTGGCCGGCGGCATCGGCGGCGCCCGTTTCCTCCGCGGACTCAAGTCGGCGGTTCCCGACGCGGACATCACGGTCATCGGCAACACCGGTGACGACATCCACCTGTTCGGGCTGAAGGTGTGCCCCGATCTGGACACGGTGATGTACACCCTCGGCGGTGGCATCAACGAGGACCAGGGCTGGGGCCGCACCGACGAGTCCTTCACCGTCAAGGAGGAGCTCGCGGCGTACGGGGTCGGACCCACCTGGTTCGGCCTCGGTGACCGCGACTTCGCGACCCACATCGTCCGTACGCAGATGCTCGGCGCGGGCTATCCGCTCAGCGCCGTCACCGAGGCCCTCTGCGACCGCTGGCAGCCCGGCGTCCGGCTCCTGCCCATGTCCGACGACCGCGTCGAGACCCACGTCGCCGTCACTGACCCCGACACCGGCGAACGCCGCGTCATCCACTTCCAGGAGTACTGGGTCCGCCTGCGCGCCTCCCTCGACGCCGAGGCGGTCGTACCCGTCGGCGCCGAACAGGCCAAGCCCGCTCCCGGCGTACTGGAGGCCATCGCGGCCGCCGACCTGATCGTCCTCCCGCCCTCCAACCCGGTCGTCTCCGTCGGCACCATCCTCGCCGTGCCCGGCATCCGCGAGGCCGTGGCCGCCGCCGCGGCTCCCGTCATCGGCCTCTCCCCCATCGTCGGGGGCGCGCCCGTGCGCGGGATGGCCGACAAGGTGCTGGCCGCCGTCGGCGTCGAAGCCACCGCGGCGGCCGTCGCACTGCACTACGGCGGCGAACTCCTCGACGGCTGGCTCGTGGACACCGCCGACGCGGACGCCGTCGCCGAGGTGGAGGCCGCCGGGATCGCCTGCCGCGCGGTACCGCTGATGATGACCGACGTGGCCGCCACCGCCGAGATGGCCCGCGCCGCACTGGCCCTCGCGGAGGCCTCCCGGTGAGCGCTCCCTCGTACGAGGTGCGCGCCGTCGCCGGGATCCCGGAGGTCCGCCCCGGCGACGACCTCGCCCGGCTGATCGCGGCGGCCGGACCCGGACTGCGCGACGGGGACGTCCTGCTGGTCACCTCGAAGATCGTCTCCAAGGCGGAGGGCCGGATCGTCCGCGCTGACTCCCGCGAGGACGCCATCGACGCGGAGACCGTACGTGTCGTCGCCCGTCGCGGCCCGCTGCGGATCGTCGAAAACCGACAGGGCCTCGTCATGGCGGCGGCCGGCGTCGACGCGTCCAACACCGAGCCGGGCACCGTACTGCTGCTGCCCGAGGACCCCGACGCGTCGGCCGCCGCGATCCGCGCCGGTCTGCGGGAACTGCTGTCCGTCGACGTCGGCGTCCTCGTGACCGACACCTTCGGGCGTCCCTGGCGCACCGGACTCACCGACGTGGCGATCGGCTCGGCCGGCGTACGGGTCCTGGACGACCTGCGCGGCGGCACCGACGCCCACGGCAACCCGCTGAGCGCGACGATAGTGGCCACGGCGGACGAGCTCGCCGCGGCCGGGGACCTGGTCAAGGGCAAGGCGGCGGGGCTCCCGGTCGCGGTCGTGCGCGGCCTGGGCCACGTGCTCGGCGAGGGTTCGACGGCGGCCGACCTGGTGCGCTCGCCGGCCGACGACATGTTCCGGCTGGGCACCTCGGAGGCAGTACGGGAAGCCGTGACGCAGCGCCGCACCGTACGGGCCTTCACCACGGAGCCGGTGGATCCCGGCGCGGTCCGCCGCGCGGTCGCCGCCGCGGTGACGGCCCCGGCGCCGCACCACACGACGCCGTGGCGGTTCGTCCTCCTGGAGTCCGCGACGGCCCGGGTGGAGCTGCTGGACGCGATGCGGGACGCCTGGGTCGAGGACCTGCGGCGCGACGGCAAGTCCGAGGAGTCCATCGCCCGGCGGATCCGGCGCGGGGACGTGCTGCGCCAGGCCCCGTACCTGGTCGTGCCGTGCATGGTCACGGACGGCGCGCACGACTACGGCCACGCCCGGCGCGATGCCGCCGAGCGCGAGATGTTCGTGGTCGCGACGGGCGCGGGCGTCCAGAACTTCCTGGTCGCACTGGCCGGGGAGCGGCTGGGCTCGGCGTGGGTGTCCTCGACGATGTTCTGCCGGGACGTCGTGCGCAAGGTCCTCGGGCTGCCCGAGAGCTGGGAGCCGATGGGGGCGGTGGCCGTGGGCCACGCCGCGGCGGCCCCGGCGCAGCGGCCCGCGCGGTCCGCGGAGGAGTTCATCGAGGTCCGCTAGGCCTTGCCCGGGGCGTCCTGCGGGCCGCGCCGGGACGGGGTCAGAGCCGGCCGATGTCCGTCTTGCGCATCCGCGGGGCGCGGCGGGGCGGGGCGTGGCCCGCGAGGAGGACCAGGCGAGCCGCGCGGTGGCGCTGGCCCGCGTACGGGGCGAGCAGTTCCAGCATCTCGGCGTCGTCGGCGTCCCGGTTCCCGGCGAGGGCGTAGCCGATGATGCCGGGCAGGTGCAGGTCGCCGGTGGTGACGGCGTCGGGGGCGCCGTTGCTGCGCTGGAGGGTTTCGGCGGAGGTCCAGGGGCCGATGCCGGGAACGGCCTCCAGCCGGGCGGCGGCCTGCGGGAGCTCCATCGCGGCGGCCTCCTCCAGTCGGTTCGCCACGCGCGCGCAGCGGACGATCGTGGCCGAGCGCTTGATGTCGACGCCGGCCTTGTGCCAGTCCCAGGACGGGATCAGCGCCCAGGTCCGGGCGTCGGGCACGACGTACAGGCCCGGCGGGCCGTTCTCGGGGCCGGGCGCGGGCTCCCCGTGCCAGGACACCAGCCTGCGCCAGGCGCGGTAGGCCTCGTCGGCGGTGACCTTCTGCTCCAGGACGGTCGGGATCAGGGACTCCAGGACCAGCCCGGTGCGGGTCAGCCGAAGGCCGGGGCGGCGGCGGTGGCTCGCGTGCACCAGGCGGTGACGGGGGACGAAGGCGGCGGGGTCGTCGCCGGAGCCGAGGAGGGCGGGCAGGCCGTCGAGCATCCACTCGGCGCCGGGGCCCCACGCTTCGGCGACGGCGGTCCCCGTGCCGGGGCGGAGGGCCACGCGGAGGGTGGCCGGGCCCTCGGGGGTGCGGCTGGTCCGCCACACGGAGCCGTCGGGGGTGGTGCGGAACGTGGGGTCGCCGGGGCCGCGTCGGAGCGGGCCGAGCGTGAGCCCGAGGTCGAGACCCCCCTCGGCCGTCCACTCCCGGGCCCGGGCGCCAGAGCCGGGGCCGACACCGGCACCGGGCTGTCGGGCCGGGCTGCCTGCGGGCACGGCGGTGCGGCCGCCGCGGACGGTGGTGCGGGTGAGGGGGTCGTAACGGCCGGCCATGCCATCGAGCGTAGCCCTGTGGGGCAGCCGCCCTGCCCTCCCCTGCCCTCCCCTCCCCTCCCCTCCCCTCCCTTGCCCGTTCCCCGGCTCCGCCCGGAGACGCAGGGTGCGGCTCCGCTGCCGGGGCCGGCCCCGGAGCTCCCCCGGGGGGGGTCCCAGCGCCTCGAACGCCGGTGGGCCCGGTCCTTCGTCAGGGGCGGCCCTGGAGTTTGGCAGAGGTGGTGCGGGTCGGGGGGAGTTGGCCGTAGAGCAGTTTGCCCGGGCACTCCGTCGCGAAGCCGTCCCGGTGCCCCGAGATCACGTTCAGCTTCACGTTCGTGCCCTTGGCGAACAGGTTCCCCCCGCCCGACTTCAGGGTGGTCTTCGCCCGCGGGTCCCTGTTGAACAGCCCCAGCTTCCACGCGGTGAGCTGGGCCACCGCCTTCACCGCGGCCGCGGGCGGGGCGGTGGTCGTGTAGGTGCCGATCACCGCGATGCCCATGCTGTCCGTGTTGAACCCCATGGTGTGTGCGCCGAGCACCGCCTTGGCGACTCCGCCCGCCCGGCCCTCGTACACCGTGCCGCACTTGTCGACGGCGAAGTTGTAGCCGATGTCGCGCCAGCCGCTGCTGACCACGTGATAGCGGTACAGGCTGCGCAGCACCGCCGGGGCGTCCTTGCAGGCGTAGTTGTTGCCGGAGGCGCTGTGGTGGACGAAGGCCGCCTTGACCGTGCTCGTGTAGACGAAGCCCGCTTCGCGCAGGGATTCATCGGCGCCCCAGCCCAGCCGTGTGACGATCCGCGGCCGCGGGCCGATGTAGGGGCGGGCGGCCGCGCTGAGGGAGCCTTCGCTGGCGAGGACCGCGTCGGCGGTGGAGTCCGCCTTGTTGAGTGCGCCGATCTCCTTCGCCCCGAGCGCGGCCAGCGGGACGTTGGCGGAGGAGGATTCAGCCGCCTCCATGGTCAGGCCCGGCAGGGCCACGACGTCGCCCTTGTCGTCGCCTTCCGGTTCGTCGCCCGTGCCCGATGCGCCGTTCTTGGCGTCGGCGACCGTGACCGGGTCGGTCGCGCCCGGGTCGACGAGTTCGATCCGCATGCCCGAGGGGAGCCCGGTCGCGGCGCGGGTGGCCGGGGCGCCGGGTTCCGCCTGGACCCGGACCTCGACGCCGTCGGAGTCGCCGACCCACAGGGGGGCGGTGCTGCCCCGGACCCGCCCGGAGCCGCTTTCGGTGGTGCCGAGGTCGGGGGCGTGTTCGCTGTTGCGGGTCTCGATGTCCTGCCAGGACGACCAGGTCCCGGTCCGTACCGCGCGGGTGCGGACCTGGACCCGGCCGAACAGCTGGGTGCTCGCGTCGTCCCAGACGACGCCGACCAGCGAGAACCTCTTGACCTCGCGCTGCGGTAGGCCCTGGGTCTCGGGCAGCCGCGGCGAGGTGCTCATGCCGGGGACGCCGGGGGACCTGTCGGCCGCGGGTCCCAGTGGGGCGAGCGGCAGCGACTGGGTGGACCCGGCTGGGGTCACGGGGGCGGCCGCGCCCAGGGCAGGCGCGGCCGCGGCCGGAGTGGAGAGCGCGAGCGGCAGGGCCAGGGCGGCAGCCGTCGCGACACCGATCGAGGAAGCAAGGAATCCACGCATGAAAGCGATGCTGAGCACAGTCACCGCCGAGCGCCATCGGAAAACTGACGGCCCGTCCGATCCGGTCCGCGCGTCGCCTCGTCCGTACGGAGGAGCCGGCGCCCCCGTACGGACGAGGGCCCCGCGTAGGCTGGGGCGGGTGAACGCCACTGACCGCACCCCTGCCGACCTGCTGCGATCCGCGCTCGCCGCCGATCCGGGCCGCCCGCTCGTCACCTTCTACGACGACGCCACCGGCGAACGCGTCGAATTGTCCGTCGCGACCTTCGCCAATTGGGTGGCCAAGACCGCCAACCTCCTCCAGGGCGATCTGGGTGCCGAGCCCGGCGACCGGCTGGCGCTGCTGCTGCCCGCGCACTGGCAGAGCGCCGTGTGGCTGCTCGCCTGCGACTCGGTCGGGGTCGTGGCCTCGGTGGGCGGGCACCCGGGCGACGCCGATCTCGTCGTCAGCGGGCCGGACTCGCTGGAGCGGGCCCTGGAGTGCGACGGGGAGCGCGTGGCTCTCGCGCTGCGGCCGCTGGGCGGACGGTTCCCACAGGCGCCGGCCGGGTTCGCGGACTACGCGGTCGAGGTGCCGGGGCAGGGCGACCGGTTCGCGCCCTTCGTCCCGGTGGAGGCCGAAGGGCCCGCGCTGATCGTCGGCGGCGAGGAGTTCTCGCACGTGGCCCTCGTGGCGCGCGCCCGCGAGGACGCGGCGAAGCTCGGCCTCGGCGAGGGGTCGCGCCTGCTGACCGGGCTGGGGTACGACACCTGGGAGGGGCTGTCCGCCGGGCTGTACGCCGCCCTGGCCGCGGGCGCCTCGGTGGTGCTGTGCCGGAACCTGGACCAGCTGTCTGCGCAGGCGCTGGCGCAGCGGACCGAGAGCGAGCGCGTCACCCACACCGCCGCCTGAGCCCAGGGCTGGACGCTGCCGCCCGCTCCGTCCCGTCTCGCCGCGGGGCGATTTGTCACCCGCACGGGTCTAGACAGGGCCCTGCCCCCATGCCACCCCGCCGGGTCCGGGGCACGATCGACAGAGGTCGTGCTTCCACCCGTACGGCCTGCAGGGTCACCGACGCAGCGGACGCAGCTCCGATGCGGTGAGGGGACGGAGCGCGAGTGAGGGACAGTGCAGGCATACCGGGCGGCACCGACGCGGCCGGAGGTTCCCCGGATCCTCCGCGCAGCCGCCGGCGCCGCCTGCTGCGCTGGATCGCGCTCGGCCTGGCCCTGCTCGTCCTGTGCGGGGCGGCCGTCGGCTGGTGGCTCTACCGCAAACTCGACGGGAACATCACGGAGGACACCTCCGCGGCAGCCGAGCTGGAGCGCTACGAGCGGGAGCGCCCCACGCACTCCGTGGGCGGTTCGCAGAACATCCTGCTGATCGGCTCAGACTCGCGCTCCGGCAAGGAGAACGCCCGGTACGGGCAGGACCGGGGCACCGAGCGCTCGGACACCGCGATCCTGCTGCACCTGCCCGCGGACCGCAGGAGCGCGACCGCGGTGTCGATACCCCGGGATCTGATGACGCAGATACCGGCCTGCCTGACGGAGGACGGCCGGCGGACCGCGGAGCGGCTCGCTCAGTTCAATTGGGCGTACCAGTGGGGCGGGGCCGCCTGCACGATCCGTACGGTGGAGAAGTTCACCGGAATTCGGATCGATCACCACATGGTGGTGGATTTCGGCGGGTTCAAGAAGATGGTCGACGCGGTCGGCGGGGTGGAGATCTGCCTCAAGCAGCCGATGAAGGACCCCGAGGCGAAGCTGAAGCTGCCGGCCGGCCGGCAGACCCTGCACGGGGAGCAGGCCCTCGGCTTCGTCCGGGCCCGCTACAGCCTGGGCAACGGGAGCGACACCGAACGGATGGAGCGCCAGCAGCAGTTCCTGGGTTCGCTGGTCAGGAAGGTGCAGAGCAACGGGGTGCTGCTGAACCCGGCCCGGCTGTACCCGCTGCTGGACGCGGCCACTTCGTCGGTGACCACGGACCCGGGGCTGGCCTCGCTGCGCGACCTGTACGAACTGGTCAGGGGCATCCGGGACATACCGACCGATCAGGTCAAGTTCCTCACGGTGCCGCGTCGCCCGTACGCCGCCGACCCGAACCGGGACGAACTCGTGCAGCCGGACGCAGCCCAACTGTTCGAGCAGCTGCGGACGGACCGTCTCGTGACGGTGGCCCCGCCGACGGCCGAAACCGAACAGGCCCCGCGGACGGCCCGCGCGGCCGAGGGCGGCGCCTCCACGGCCCCGCAGGGAACCGGATCCACCTCGACGCCCGTCCCCACCTTCACGGGGACCACGGCGGACACGGCCGATTGCCGGTAAAGCAATCCCAAAAGGCGGTGCCCGAACTGAAGGGCTTGGGCGGTTTGCCCTGTTATAAGGGGAGTGGAATTTGTCACCACCATGGTTTGCAGCTGACCAGGGCGGATAAGGTGAGCGATCCGGTGCCCCGGCCAGAAAAGAGGCCGTGCACCAGCAGCCGGATCGTTGACCGGGCGTCTTGGGGGAGGCGCGTCGCGAGGCACCGACGGAGGATTCGAGCAACCGTGGATGCGCAAAGCCGTGGGCGGGCAGACGAGATCGACCCCGCAGACCAGTGGGTGCTCAATCCCCGCACCGGCAACTACGAACTGCGACTGGACCGTTCCGCTGCGCAGCAGCAGCCCTCCGTCGCCGCACCCCGCAGACCGTCCTCGGCCCGCCGCGGAGCCCCCGGCGCCCCCGCGTCCCCCAAGGCCCCGTCACCAGCGGTCCCCGGGCCGCGGCGCGGCGAGGGTCCGCCCGGGCGGCGCGGCGGGCGTCCACGCAAGGGCGGCGGAGGCGGCGGCCGGCGCAAGAAGGCCCTGGTCATCACCGGCGGCACCCTCGCCTTCCTGCTGGTCGGCGGCTCGGTGGGCGCGTACCTCTACTACGACCACCTGAACAGCAACCTCAAGGTCACCGACGTCGGCGACGCGGGCACGGGCGGGTTCAAGAAGGACCAGCCCATCAACATCCTGGTCATCGGCACCGACAAGCGCAGCGGCGCGGGCAACGAGGGCTACGGGGACGCGGAGAGCGTCGGCCACGCCGACACCACGATCCTCTTCCACGTCTCCAAGGACCGCAGCAACGCGACCGCGCTGTCCATCCCGCGCGACCTGATCACCAACATCCCGGCCTGCCCGACGAAGCAGCCCGACGGTTCGACGAAGACCATCCCCGGCGAGAAGGGGACCCGGTTCAACATCAGCCTCGGCCAGGAGGGCCGCGACCCGGGCTGCACGATGCGCACGGTCAAGGAGCTCACCGGGATCACGGTCGACCACTTCATGATGGTCGACTTCAACGCGGTGAAGGTGCTGAGCACGGCGGTCGGCGGCGTCCCGGTCTGCCTCGCGAAGCCCGTGGACGACAAGGACTCCAAGCTGAAGCTGGACGCCGGCGAGCACCGGCTACAGGGCGAGCAGGCCCTGGCCTTCGTACGGACCCGGCACTCGTTCGGCAACCACGGCGACCTCGACCGGATCAAGACCCAGCAGCAGTTCCTGGGTTCGATGATGCGCGAGATGAAGTCGAAGGAGACACTGACCAGTCCGAAGAAGTTCTTCTCCCTCGCGGAGGCGGCCACCAAGTCGCTGAACGTGGACTCGGGCATAGGCTCCATCGACAAACTCACCAATCTGGCCGGTGAGTTGAAGGACATGAACCTGAAGAACATCACCTTCACCACGCTCCCGGTGCTCGACAACCCGGCCGAGCCCGAGGGCCAGAAGGCGACCGTCGTCATCGAGCACGGGTCGGCCGATCCGCTGCTGAAGATGATCCAGGGGGACGTCTCCCTGACGGAGGTCGAGAAGAAGGAGCAGGCGGCGAAGGACGCGGCGGACGCGGACGCCAAGAGCAAGGCGGACGCCCTGCTCCAGGGCAACCGCGCGCCGGCCGGCGACGTACGGGTGGACGTCTACAACGGCGGCGGCCCCGGCGGCTCCGCGTCCACCACCCTGACCTGGCTGCAGAACAGCAAGGGCGTGAACAAGGCCAGCAACCGGGGCAACGCGCCCGCCAAGGTCGACACGACCCAGCTGGAGTACGCGCCCAACCAGGCCGACCAGGCCCGGGCGCTGGCCGACATGATGGGGCTGCCGGCCACGGCACTGAAGATGGGCTCGGCGGACGCCGCGCCCAAGACCCCGATGAAGCTGACGCTCGGCGCCGACTTCAAGGGGGCGGGGATCTCGCTGACGGCGCCACAGAAGGCGCCGGATGACCTTCAGCGGGTCGAGGCCGACAAGGCGGTCTGCGCCAAGTAGGCCCGGTATGACGGAGCAGGACCGAGCAGTGCGAGCAGGCCGGACGGCCCGGTGGGCCGGGGCGGTGCGGCCGACGGCCGGCTCGTGCCGGTGAGACCGGCGCACCACGACACCAAGTGATCTTGAGGGGGACGTGTGAGGCACAGCAGCGTGCGGGGGGAGGGGGCGCCCACCCAGCCCGGCGGTGACATATCCGGCGGCGGATCCGGCGCGTCCGGCGCGGTCCCTCCACCACGGAACGGGTCCGGCAGCGGTGGCGGCGGCGGCTCGAAGCGGAGCGGTCGGCGGCGGGTGCTGCGTTGGGTGTCCTCCGTCCTGTCGTTCCTCATACTCGCGACGGCGGCGGGCGGCTACCTCTACTACCGCCACCTCAACGGCAGCATCAAGACGGACGTGCTGAACCTCGGCGAGAACAAGCTGGGCGGTTCCAAGCCCAACGCCTTCGGCCAGACCCCGCTGAACATCCTCCTCATCGGCTCCGACGCCCGTGACGACGCGGCCAACCAGGCACTCGGCGGGGCCAAGGACACCTTCGGCGGGCCGCCCCTCGCGGACGTGCAGATGCTGCTGCACCTGTCGGCGGACCGCAGCAACATGTCGGTCGTGTCGATGCCGCGCGACACGATGCTGATGATGCCGAAGTGCACCGAGCCCGGCGGCAAGGTCCACCAGGCCAGCAAGGGCCTCGTACAGACCAACGAGTCCCTGAGCCGGGGCGGACCGGGCTGCACGGTCGCCGCCTGGCAGGAGCTCACGCACATCCCGATCGACCACTTCATGATGATCGACTTCAAGGGCGTGGTGACGATGGCGGACGCCATCGGCGGCGTCCCGGTCTGCGTCCAGCAGAACGTGGAGTCGCGCACCAAGGAGGGCAAGGGCTCCGGCCTGAAGCTGCCCAAGGGCGAGAACGTCATCCAGGGCGAGCAGGCCCTGCAGTGGCTGCGCACGCGCTACGGCTTCGAGGACGGCACCGACCTCGGCCGCACCCACGCCCAGCACATGTACATGAACTCGATGGCCCGCGAGTTCCGCAAGAACGCCAAGCTGAGCAACCCCGTGAAGCTCAACAGCCTGGCGCAGGCGGCCATCAAGGCCATGGTCGTCGACCCCGGCCTGGACAAGATCGACAAGTTGTACGACCTCAGCGTGGAGCTCAAGAAGGTCCCCACCGGGCGGATCACGATGACCACCATGCCGTGGGTGTACAGCACCCGCGAGGAGGGCCGGGTCGAGCCCAAGCCGGGCGAGGCCGAGGACGTGTTCCGGATGGTCCGCGAGGACATCGCGCTCGACGGCAAGGGGTCCGGCAACCCGGCCGCCACCCCCTCGGGGCCGGCCGCCTCCGGCACCCCCGCCCCGTCCCAGCCGGCCGCCGACCCGGCCGCTCCCCCGGCGAAGATCCCGGTCACCGTGCGCAACGCGACCGGCGGCAAGGACGGCGCCCAGACCCGGGTCAAGGGCCGGGCCGACGAGGTGGCCGCCATCTTGACCGGCAAGGGCTTCACCAAGGCCTCGGCCACCACGCAGACCGCGGGCGAGGACACCACCGTGGTCCGCTTCTCCAGCTCGGACCAGGCGGGTGACGCGACGGCCGTGGCCACCGCGCTCGGCCTGCCGGCGAGCTCCGTGGAGAAGACCGACGACGTCACCGGGATCGTCCTGTTCGTCGGCAAGGACTGGCGGACCGGCAACGCGCCGACCCCGCCGCCGCCGGCCCCGACCAAGGCCCCCGACTCGGCCCGCCCGCTCAACGGCGACGACGACAAGGAGTGCATGGCGATCCAGCCGGGCTTCACCTGGTAGGACCCGTGCACGACCTCCGCGCGAAGGACGCGAAGGGGCCCGTGGCGCTGTCGGACCGACAGCGCCACGGGCCCCTTCGCGTGCAGGTCGCCCGCTCAGACCTCGCTGGCGAGGTCGCGGCGCACCGCCGGGCGGCGGCTCGCGATGACCTTGGCCGCGAGCGAGCGCGGGCTGGTCAGGAAGCCGAAGCCCCAGGACATGTGCATGGTGGCCATGGCCACCGGGATCTGCGCCCGCGCCTTGAGGGACAGGCCCTTGCCGGCCGGGACCGAGCCGACGGTGATCGCCGCGAGGTAGCCGGCCGGGACCACGAAGCCCCAAGGGCTGACGACCGAACCGACCACCACGCCCGCCGCGATCGCGCACAGGGCGGTCGGCGAGGCGAGGTAGCGCAGGTTGATCGAGCCCGAGTGGTAGCGGGCCACCACGTGCCGCCAGCGGCCGTAGTCCTTGTACTGCTTGGCGAGCGCCCGTACGGAGGGCCGCGGACGGTACTGGACCTTCAGCTCGGGCGAGAACCAGATGAGCCCGCCGGCCTCGCGGATGCGGAAGTTCAGCTCCCAGTCCTGGGCGCGGATGAACTCCTCGTTGTATCCGCCCGCCTGCTCAAGCGCCTCGCGGCGGAAGACACCCAAGTAGACCGTGTCGGCCGGGCCGGCCTTGCCTCCGGTGTGGAAGGCCGCGTTGCCGACGCCGAGCCGGGAGGTCATGGCCGCCGCGACGGCGTCCTCCCAGGCGTTCTCGCCCTCGGCGTGCATGATGCCGCCGACGTTCTGCGCACCGGTCTCCTCCAGGAGGCGGACCGCGGTGGCGATGTAGTTCGGCGAGAGCATGCCGTGGCCGTCGACGCGTACCACGATCGGGTGACGCGAGGCCTTGATGGCGGCGTTGAGAGCGGCCGGGGTGCGGCCGGAGGGGTTCGGAACGGTGACGACGCGGGGGTCCTCGCGTACGAGCTCGGCGGCGATCTCGTCGGTGCGGTCCTTGGACGGCCCCAGCGCGATCACCACCTCCATCTCACCGGCGTACTCCTGTCCGAGGATGTGACGGACGGAGTCACGCAGATGGCGCTCCTCGTTGAGCACCGGCATGATCACCGAGACTGCGGGCTGCTGGGCGGGCATGTGGTCCTTCAAGGTCGGGTATCGGTGTCACGTTACCGCGTACGAGGGAAACGGGTGCGCGCCGCATGATCGATAGGGACAGAGGCTGATCGTATGGGCCTACTGTTCTGACGATCTGCCTGATGTGTCTGGTTCGTTCCTATCGGCCCCACTGCCCCCGCGGAGGTGTCCCCCGTGCCCCAGCCGCACCGTCCCACCCGACCCGCCCGGCCCCCGCAGCCGCAGCGCGCGCGGCGGGGCGGTGGTCCGGCCCGGCGCCGGGGGGACCGACCCCGGTGGGGGGTGCGGCTGGCGGCCGGGCTGGCGGTGGCGGTGCTGGGCTCCGGGGCGATCGGTCACGCGGTGATGACCGGCCTGGACACCGGGATCGAGCGCGTGGACCCCTTCAGGGACATGAAGAACCGGCCGCAGGCGGGGCACGGGCTGAACTTCCTTCTGGTCGGCACCGACGGCCGCGACAAGATCACCTCCGAGGACAAGCGGGACTACCGCCTCGGCGGCGCCCCCTGCCACTGCACCGACACCGTCATGCTCGTCCACCTCTCCGCCGACCGGGAACGGGCCAGCGTGGTCAGCCTGCCCCGCGACAGCTACGCCGAGCTGCCCGCGCACCGCGACGAGTCCAGCGGCAACCAGCACGGGCCGCACCCCGTGAAGCTGAACGCGGCGTACGCGGAGGGCGGACCACAGTTGACCGTGCGGACCGTCGAGAACATGACCCGGGTGAAGATCGACCACTACCTGGAGGTCGACTTCACCAGCTTCATGAAGACGGTCGACGCGATGGGCGGCGTGGAGATCTGCACCGCCAAGGCCCTGCACGACCGCAACACCGGCCTGGACCTGCTGCCGGGCACCCACCGGCTCAGCGGCGGCCAGGCCCTCCAGTACGTGCGCTCGCGCCATGTCGACGGGGCCGCGGACCTCGGTCGGATGCAGCGCCAGCAGCGGTTCGTCGCGGCCCTGATCAAGCAGGCGACCGGCGGCGGGGTGCTGCTGAACCCCGTCAAGTTCAAGGAGGTCAGTTCCACGCTGCTGGGCTCGGTCCGGGCCGACCGGGGCTTCGGCTCGGAGCAGATGCTGGCCCTGGGCCAGGCCCTGCGCGATTTCACCCCGTCCTCCTCCGAGTTCGCCTCGGTGCCGATCGGGGACACCTCGTACCCCGTCAAGGGCATCGGCTCGACGGTGAAGTGGGACGGGCCGAAGGCCGAGCAGCTCTTCGAGGCGCTGCGCCAGGACCGGCCGCTGGCCCCCGCCGCGCCGGGGCAGCCCGCGCGCCGGCCGCAGCGGCAGCCCGCGGTCCCGGTGGACGTACCGCCGCAGCGGATCCGGGTGCGGGTGGAGAACGGCACCCGGATCGACGGGCTCGGCGGGCGGGTGGACTCGGCGCTGCGCGCCACCGGTTTCGACACCACCCGGGCCCCGGGCAACGGCGCGAGCCGCGACGTCAAGCGCACGGTGATCGCGTACGACCCGCGCTGGGACCGCTCCGCCCGTACGGTGTCGACCGCGCTGCCCGGCAGCGAACTGCGGGCGGTACCGGGCCAGGGGCGGACCGTGCTCGTGATCGCCGGCGCGGACTACCGCAAGGTGGTGCCGGTCCGGCCCGAGGACCCGCAACAGGGCCAGTTCGGGGTGGTCACCGGCGACCAGGTGATCTGCGCCGGGTGACCTGCGCGCCGCGACCTGCCGGGGCCGCGGTCAGTCGTCGTCGAACCCCTGGGCCGCGCGCTCCTCGCGCAGCGCCATGATCGCCCGGCGCCGGGCGAGCCGGTGGGTACGGCGGATCTGGGCCTCCTGGTTGCGGCGCCGGTCCTGGTCGGTCTCGGGGAGCACCGGCGGGACCGTGCGGGGCTTACCTTCGGCGTCGACGGCGGTGAAGACGAGGTAGGCGCTGCCGACCTGGGTGGCGGGGGTCGACTCGTTCCACCGCTCGGCCAGGACCCGTACGCCGATCTCCATGGAGGAGCGGCCGGTCCAGTTGCACTGGGCCTTGACGTGGACCAGGTCGCCCACGCGGACCGGTGCGAGGAAGGCCATCTCGTCCATGGACGCGGTGACCGCGGGGCCGCCCGAGTGCCGCCCGGCGACGGCGCCGGCCGCGTCGTCGACCAACTTCATGATCACGCCGCCGTGCACCGTGCCGAGGAGGTTGGTGTCATTGGCCGTCATGATGTGGCTGAGGGTGGTCCGCGAGGCCGAGATCGGCTTTCCCCGCAGGTCGCCGGCGGTAGCGTCCGGTATCTCTGTCATACGGCCACCTTAAAGCCGACACACAGGCATCAGGTGTGCAACAGCACCGGAACGAAGCGACGCCCGGACTGTCGGGCACCGTATCCGGCCAGGCATCCTAGGCGGCATGAGTGAGTGGCCCGAAGGGCGCAACGACAACGGCGACGACCTGTACGGACGCGGCAGCGCACGGGCGCAGCCGGAGGGTGCCCGGCGGATGCCGCACGTCCAGCGCCGGCAGCAGCGGCCGGTGCCGCCGCAGCAGCAACCGCAGCGACCGGCGCAGCCGCCGGCCCGGCCCGGGCAGCCGCCCGTGCACGGGGTACCGCCGCAGCAGGCCCCGAGCCACGACACGTACGGCGGGTACGACAGCGGCTACAACACCGGCCAGGTCTACGGACGGCCCCAGAGCAGCCCGGCCGGTCCGGGTGGCCCCGGCGACCCCGGGGGCCCGGGGGGTCCCGGCGGGCCGGGGCAGCCGCCGTCGGCGCGGCCGGGCCGCCCGGCCGGACCGGCTCCGGACTGGCGCAAGCGGATCAAGATCGGCTCCATCGTGCTCGTCACGGCGCTGCTGGCGACGACCATCGGCACGTACTTCTGGGCCGACTCCAAGGTGCGCCGCGAGGTCGACCTCGCCAAGGTCATCGAGCGCCCCAAGGAGGGCGACTGCACGACGTACCTGATCGTGGGCTCCGACAGCCGCGAGGGCATGTCCGACGAGGAGAAGAAGAAGCTCCACACGGGCTCGGCCGAGGGCAAGCGCACCGACTCGATGATGATCTTGGCGGCCTGCTCCAGCGGGAACACGATGATCTCGCTGCCGCGCGACTCGGACGTGGAGGTCCCGTCCTTCGTCGGCTCCGAGACCGGGAAGAAGTTCGCCGCCACGGGCAAGCACACCAAGCTGAACGCGACCTACGCGGACGACGGCCCCGAACTGCTGGTGCGCACCGTGGAGTACAACACGGGCCTGCGCATCGACCACTACGCGGAGATCGGCTTCGCCGGCTTCGCGAACATCGTGGACGCCCTCGGCGGTGTCGACATGAACATCGAGAAGGGCTTCAAGGACGAGAAGTCGGGCGCCGACTTCAAGGCCGGCGAGCAGACGCTCAACGGAAGTCAGGCGCTGGCCTTCGTCCGGACCCGGTACGCGTTCGCCGAGTCGGACCTGGCGCGCACGAAGAACCAGCAGAAGTTCCTGGCGACGCTGGCCAACCAGGCGGCCACGCCGGGCACGATCCTCAACCCGTTCAAGCTGTACCCGGTGCTGGGCGCGGGCCTGGACACGCTGATCGTGGACAAGGACATGTCCCTGTGGGACATGGGCGACATGTTCTTCGCCATGAAGGGCATCAGCGGCGGCGAGGGCGTGTCGATGAACATCCCGATCTCGGGTGAGCGCGGCGGCAACCTGCTCTGGGACAAGCCGAAGGTGCAGCAGCTCGTGAAGCAGATCCAGAACGACGAGAAGGTCACCGTCACCGGCAACCGGTGATCCGGCCCGGAGCCCGGAGCTCGTAGCCCGTAGTACGTAGTACGTAGTACGTAGTACGTAGTACGTAGTACGTAGTACGTAGTACGTAGTACGTAGTACGTAGTACGAGGATGCCGCCGGCCCCGTGGCCGGCGGCATCCTCGTACGGTGTCAGCGGTCGGAGGAGAAGCGGACCGCGGCGGAGGGCAGTTCGGCCCCGCACCACACCCGCGCGCCGGCGCGCAGTTCGTTGTCTGGGCCGACGACGGAGCCGTCACCGAGGACCGCGCCGTCGAGCACGGTCCGGCTGCCCACCGAGGCGCCGACGCCGATCAGGCTGGCGCGCACCTGGGTGTCCGGGCCGATGACCGCGTCGTCGAGCACGATGGAGCCGTCGATGACCGCGCCCGCACCGATCCGGGCTCCGGCGCCCACGACGGTGCCTCCGGAGAGCTTGGCTCCGGCCGCCACCTCGGCGCCCGGGAGCACCAGGGACTCGCCGCGCGGGCCCGGGACGGCCGGGGAGGACACGACTCCGCGGACGAGGTCGGCGGAGGCCTGGACGAAGGATTCGGGCTTGCCGAGGTCCAGCCAGTACGTGTTCTCGGTGACGCCGTGGAGCTTGGCCCCGGAGGCGAGCAGGCCGGGGAAGGTCTCGCGTTCGACGGAGACGGGGCGCCCGGCCGGGATCGAGTCGATCACGCTGCGGCGGAAGACGTAGCAGCCGGCGTTGATCTGGTCGGTGATGATCTCTTCGGGGGTCTGCGGCTTCTCGGTGAAGGCCAGCACCCGCCCCTCGGAGTCGGTGGGGACCAGGCCGAAGGCGCGCGGGTCGTCCACCCGCACCAGGTGCAGGGAGACGTCGGCTGCGGCCGCCTGGTGGGAGTCGACGAGGCCGGCGATGTCCAGGCCCGTGAGGATGTCGCCGTTGAAGACGAGGACGGAGGAGTCCGGTCCGCCGGTCAGCCGCCGGGCGGCGTTGCGGATGGCTCCGCCGGTGCCGAGCGGTTCGTCCTCTACGACGTACTCAAGGGAGACGCCGAAGGCGGAGCCGTCGCCGAAGTACGGCTCGAAGACCTCGGCGAGGTAGCAGGTGGCCATCACGATGTGCGTGACACCGGCGGCAGCAGCCCTGGCTATCTGGTGGGCGAGGAACGGAACACCGGCCGCGCGCACCATCGGCTTGGGGGTGTTGACCGTGACGGGGCGCAGTCGCGTCCCCTGCCCCCCGACCAGCAGGATGGCTTCCAAAATTGTTTCCCCCACCCGGTTCGGGAGTCCGAAGTCCAAAGTTAGCCCATCCGGGAGGCGGCACAGGCCGGAGGCGGCTCGATAGTGCTGCCGCCTCCGGCCGACGGGACCGCTACGGCAGGTTGCGCGCCATGACGATGCGCTGGACCTGGTTGGTGCCCTCGTAGATCTGGGTGATCTTCGCGTCGCGCATCATGCGCTCGACGGGGTAGTCACGGGTGTAGCCGTAGCCGCCGAGCAGCTGGACGGCGTCCGTGGTGACCTCCATGGCGATGTCGGATGCGAAGCACTTGGCCGCGGCGCCGAGGTACGTCAGGTCGGCGTCACCGCGCTCGGAGGCGGCGGCGGCCTGGTAGGTCAGCGCGCGGGCGGCCGAGACCTTCATGGCCATGTCCGCGAGCATGAACTGCACGCCCTGGAAGTCGCCGATCGGCTTGCCGAACTGCTTGCGCTCCTGGACGTAGCCCTTGGCGTAGTCCAGGGCGCCCTGCGCGATGCCGAGCGCCTGGGCGGCGATGGTGATGCGGGTGTGGTCGAGGGTCTTCATCGCGGTGGCGAAGCCGGTGCCCTCGGCGCCGATCATGCGGTCCGCGGGGATCCGCACGTTGTCGAGGTAGACCTCGCGGGTCGGGGAGCCCTTGATGCCGAGCTTCTTCTCCGGGGCGCCGAAGGAGACGCCCTCGTCGCCCTTCTCGACGACGAAGGCGCTGATGCCCTTCGAGCGCTTCTCCGGGTCGGTGACGGCCATGACCGTGTAGTACTCGGAGACGCCCGCGTTGGTGATCCAGCGCTTGACGCCGTTGAGGACCCAGAAGTCCCCGTCGCGCACGGCCCGGGTCTTCATGCCGGCGGCGTCCGAGCCCGCGTCGGGCTCGGAGAGGCAGTACGAGAACATGCCGTCGCCCTTGGCCAGCGGGCCGAGGTACTTCTTCTTGAGGTCCTCGGAGCCGGAGAGGATCACCGGGAGCGAGCCGAGCTTGTTCACGGCCGGGATCAGGGAGGAGGAGGCGCAGACGCGGGCCACCTCCTCGATCACGATCACGGTGGCGAGGGCGTCGGCGCCGGCGCCGCCGTAGGTCTCGGGGACGTGGACGGCGTGCAGGTCGTTGGCGACGAGCGCGTCGTGGGCCTCCTGCGGGAAGCGGGCCTCCTCGTCGACCGCGGCGGCGAACGGCAGGATCTTCGCCTCGGCGAGCGAGCGGACGGACTCTCGGAGCATGTCGTGCTCCTCGGCCGGGCGGTACAGGTCGAAGTCGGCAGAACCCGCCAAGACTCTCACTCCCCAAGTGTGCTGCGTGATGCTAACTACCGTTAAGTAACCCAAATCTTAGTGCTCGGCCGCCCAGCAGCGATATGTACGCAGTACGTGAGCTGCGTGACAGCCGTGTCTCCTGGGGAACGTCCCCCCGGACCGGCCCGACTATGCTCAGTGGCCGCAAACGGCCCCGCACCTCTGGAGCACCCAATGGCCCCCCTCAGGATCACTGTGATCGGCACCGGCTACCTCGGCGCCACGCACGCCGCGGCAATGGCGGAGCTGGGCTTCGAGGTGCTCGGGCTGGACGTGGTCCCGGAGAAGATCGAGATGCTGGCCGCGGGCCGGGTCCCGATGTACGAGCCCGGGCTGGAGGAACTCCTCGCCGCGCACGTCGCGGGCCTGCCCGGCTCCACCGGGCGGCTGCGCTTCACGCAGTCCTGGGAGGAGGTCGGCGCCTTCGGCGACGTCCACTTCGTCTGCGTGAACACCCCCCAGAAGCACGGCGAGTACGCCTGCGACATGTCGTACGTCGACTCCGCGATGGAGTCGCTGGCTCCGCACCTGACCCGGCCGGTCCTGGTCGTCGGCAAGTCCACCGTGCCGGTGGGCTCCGCCGAACGCCTCGCCGCGAAGCTGGCGGAGCTGTCGCCGGCCGGCGCGGACGTGGAGCTGGCGTGGAACCCGGAGTTCCTGCGGGAGGGCTTCGCCGTGCAGGACACCCTGCACCCCGACCGGATCGTGATCGGCGTCCAGGGCGACCGCGGCGAGAAGCTGCTGCGCGAGGTGTACGCGACGCCGATGGCGGAGGGCACCCCGCTGGTGGTGACCGACTTCCCGACGGCCGAGCTCGTCAAGACCGCCGCCAACTCCTTCCTCGCCACGAAGATCTCCTTCATCAACGCGATGGCGGAGGTCTGCGAGGCCGCCGGCGGCGACGTGGTCAAGCTGGCCGAGGCCATCGGGCACGACGAGCGGATCGGCTCGAAGTTCCTGCGCGCCGGGATCGGCTTCGGCGGCGGCTGCCTGCCCAAGGACATCCGGGCCTTCATGGCGCGCGCCGGCGAGCTGGGCGCGGACCAGGCGCTGACCTTCCTGCGCGAGGTCGACTCCATCAACATGCGCCGGCGCGGGCACATGGTCGAGCTCGCCCGCGAGGCCGTCGGCGGCTCCTTCCTCGGCAAGCGGGTCGCGGTGCTCGGCGCCACCTTCAAGCCGGACTCCGACGACGTCCGCGACTCCCCCGCGCTGAACGTAGCCGGACAGATCCACCTCCAGGGCGGCCAGGTCACCGTCTACGACCCGAAGGGCATGGACAACGCCCGCCGCGTCTTCCCGACGCTCGGCTACGCGGACTCCGCTCTGGAGGCGGCCCGCGGCGCGGAGGTCGTCCTGCACCTCACCGAATGGCGCGAGTTCCGCGACCTCGACCCGGTGGAGCTGGGCGCGGTCGTCACCGACCGCCTGATCCTGGACGGCCGCAACGCCCTCGACACCGACCGCTGGCGCTCGGCCGGCTGGACGTACCGGGCGATGGGCCGCCCCCGGGCCTGAGCCGCGCCACGGCCCGGGCCGTGGCTCCCGGCTCCCGGCTCCCGGCTCCCGGCTCCCGGCTCCCGGCTCCCGGCTCCCGGCTCCCGGCTCCGGGCTACACCGGTCTGCGGTGCTGGGCGGCGCGCGCCGTGAATTCCGCGTCGCGCAGCACCCGCTGGGCGTTCTCCCAGGTCAGCAGGGCCAGGTCGGTCTCCGTCCAGCCGCGCTCCAGCAGTTCCGCGATCAGCCGCGGATAGCCCGAGGGGTCCGTCAGACCCATCGGACGGGGAACGCCCGGTTCGGTGCCGAAGGTGGCGCCGAGGCCGACGCACTGCGGACCCGCCACGGTCCGTACGTGTTCCACGTGGTCGGCCACGGCGTGCAGCGAGTCCCCGGTCTGCTCCGCGTCGAAGGTGACCATCGCCAGGCCGTTCGACGCCCGCAGTGCCAGCAGCACGTCATCGGTCAGGTTCCCCGGATGCTGGTTCAGTGCCGCCGCCGCGGTGTGCGAGACGATGACCGGCGCCTTGGAGGCCCCGGCGAGCTGGCAGGCCACCTCCGGCGTGCAGCCGGTCAGGTCCACGAGCATCGCCAGCCGGTTCATCTCCTTGACCACCTCGTGGCCGAAGGGCGTCAGCTCTTCCCGGGCCCAGGGCGCCCCCGCGGGCGCGAGGATCCGTACGCCCAGTGCGTGGAACGCGCGCAGCGCACCCAGCGAGTCGGTCAGCGTACGGCCGGGAACGGGACCCAGGAACGAGGCGATCCGGCCCCGGTTGCGGGCGTCGGCCATGTCGTCCGCCGTCAGCGCGAGGGACAGGCTGTCGGGGTAGCGGTGGATCAGGGTCAGCGCCACGTCGATCTGTTCGAGGGTGTCGGACACCACCTGGTCCGCGGCCGCGGCCTCCTGCGGCAGCAGCAGCGACCAGAACTGGGCGCCGACCCCGCCGGCGCGCAGCCGCGGGATGTCGGTGTCGACACCGCTGTCCGGGGTGTCGATGTCGTGGTACGGACTCTGGCGCAGGGTCCAGACCAGGGTGTTGTGCCCGTCGGCGACGGGATGCACGGACAACAGCGCGACGGCCCGTTCCAGGGCGCTGCCCGCCACCGCGGCGGGCGCGTCCTCGGCTCCGGCGGAGCCGGGCCCCACGGGGATCATGGCCGCGGTGCCCGCGGTGTGGGCGGTGGGCGCCGTGGGCGCGGGGAAAGCGGCGTGCGGTTCATCCTGCAGGTCGGCCATGGCGTTCGGCTCCGGTCTCGGCGGCAGCAGGGAGAGGTGCTGCCACCGTGACACGCCGCACGGCCCGATCGCCCGGCGGATGTGGCGTTCGGGTTACCCCGCGGGTCACCCCGCCCACCGCATCCGCCGGGAAGGCCCCACCGGCTACAGCACCGCGTTGGACGGGCCGCGGGACGCCGAGAGCTCGCGCGCCACCGCTTCCGCGTCGCGCAGCGCCCGTACCGCGTTGGACCAGGTCAGCTTGGCCAGGTCGGCGCGCGACCAGCCGCGCGCGAGCAGCTCCGCGATCAGGTTCGGGTAGCCCGCCACGTCGTCCAGCCCGGCCGGGGTGAAGGCCGTGCCGTCGTAGTCCCCGCCGATGCCGATGTGGTCGACGCCGGCCACCTCGCGCATGTGGTCCAGGTGGTCGGCGACCGTGGCGGCCGTGGCCACCGGGCGCGGGCGCTCGGCCTCGAAGGCCCGGTGCAGGGCCATCGCCCCGGGCGTGGTGTCGAGGTGGTGGAAGCCGTGTGCGCGCAGGTTCTCGTCCGCCGCCCGGGTCCACTCGACCGCCGCCGGGAGGATGAACTTCGGTACGAACGTGGCCATGGCGACGCCGCCGTTGGCCGGCAGCAGCGCCAGCACGTCGTCCGGGATGTTGCGCGGGTGGTCGCAGATCGCCAGCGAGGACGAGTGCGAGAAGATCACCGGCGCGGCCGAGACGGCGAGCGCGTCCCGCATCGTCGTCGCGGCGACGTGCGAGAGGTCGACGAGCATGCCGATGCGGTTCATCTCGCGCACGACCTCGCGGCCGAAGTCGCTCAGGCCGCCGTGCCGGGGCTCGTCGGTCGCCGAGTCCGCCCAGTCGATCGTGTCGTTGTGCGTGAGCGTCATGTACCGCACGCCCAGCCGGTGCAGGGCGCGCAGCGTGGCGAGCGAGTTGTTGATGGAGTGGCCGCCCTCGGCGCCCATCAGCGAGGCGATCCGGCCGTCGGCGCGGGCCGCCTCCATGTCCTGCGCCGTCAGCGCCCGTACCAGGTCCGCCGGGTAACGGTCGATCAGCTGGGCGACGGCGTCGATCTGCTCCAGGGTGGCGCTGACCGCGGTGTCGCCCGCGTAGTCGGAGCGGACGTACACCGACCAGAACTGGGCGCCGACCCCGCCGGCGCGCAGCCGGGGGATGTCGGTGTGCAGCCGGCCGCTCTGGTCGGCCGCGATGTCACGCTGCGCCAAGTCGTAGCGGACCTGCTCGCGCAGCGCCCACGGCAGGTCGTTGTGCCCGTCGACGACCGGGTGCTCGGCGAGCAGCTCCCGCGCCTCGCCGAGGCGCTGCGCGGCGCTCACTTGCCGAACCCGAAGGACTCGGCGCCCGCGACCTTCGCCCGCAGCCGCTTGCCCTTCTCCGTGGCCTGGTCGTTCAGCTCCTGCTGGAAGTCCTTCATGCGGCCGAGCAGCTCGGGGTCGTGGGCGGCCAGCATCCGTACGGCCAGCAGCCCCGCGTTGCGCGCTCCGGCGACGGAAACGGTGGCGACGGGAACCCCTGCGGGCATCTGGACGATCGACAGCAGGGAGTCCATGCCGTCGAGGTACTTCAGCGGCACCGGGACGCCGATGACCGGCAGCGGGGTCACCGAGGCGAGCATGCCGGGAAGGTGGGCGGCGCCGCCGGCCCCGGCGATGATCGCCTTGAGACCGCGCTCGGCGGCCCGCTCCCCGTACGCGACCATCTCGCGCGGCATCCGGTGCGCGGACACCACGTCGACCTCGTAGGGGATCTCGAACTCGTCCAGGGCCTGGGCGGCGGCCTCCATGACGGGCCAGTCGGAGTCCGAGCCCATGACGATGCCGATGACGGGCCCTGCGGTGGAGGTGCTCATGCGGTGATCGTTCCCCTGAGGTAGCCGGCTGCGTGGCGTGCGCGTTCCAGCACATCGTCCAGGTCGTCGCCGTAGGTGTTGACGTGGCCGACCTTGCGGCCGTGTTTCACGTCCTTGCCGTACATGTGGATCTTGAGCTGCGGGTCGTGGGCCATGCAGTGCAGGTATGCCGCGTACATGTCGGGGTAGTCCCCGCCGAGCACGTTCGCCATGACCGTCCAGCGGGCCCGGGGGCGCGGGTCGCCCAGGGGGAGGTCCAGGACCGCGCGGACGTGGTTGGCGAACTGGGACGTGATCGCGCCGTCCTGGGTCCAGTGGCCGCTGTTGTGCGGGCGCATCGCCAGCTCGTTGACGAGGATCCGGCCGTCGGCGGTCTCGAACAGCTCCACGGCCAGGTGGCCGGTCACGCCGAGCTCCTTGGCGATGCGCAGGGCGAGCGCCTGGGCCTCGCCCGCCAGCTCCTCGGACAGGTCCGGGGCGGGGGCGATCACCGTGTCGCACACGCCGTCTACCTGGATGGACTCGACGACGGGGTAGGCCACGGCCTGGCCGTGCGGGGAGCGGACGATGTTGGCCGCGAGCTCGCGGACGAAGTCGACCTTCTCCTCCGCCAGGACCGGGACGCCCGCCTTGAACGGGGCCTCCGCGTCCTCGGGGATCCGGACGAACCACACGCCCTTGCCGTCGTAGCCGCCGCGGACGGTCTTGAGGATGATCGGGAAGCCGCCCACCTCGTCCGCGAACGCCGCCGCGTCCGCCGGATCGCTCACGATCCGGTGGCGGGGACTCGGGGCGCCGATCGCGTCGAGCTTCGCGCGCATCACCCCCTTGTCGGCGGCGTGCATCAACGCGTCGGGCCCCGGGCGGACGGGAACGCCGTCCGCTTCCAGGGCCCGCAGGTGCTCGATGGGCACGTGCTCGTGGTCGAAAGTGATCACATCGCAGCCGCGCGCGAAGGCGCGCAACGTCTCCAGATCGCGATAGTCGCCGATGACGACATCGCTCACGACCTGGGCCGCCGAGTCCTGTGGGGTGTCACTGAGGAGCTTGAATCTGATGCCGAGGGGGATACCCGCCTCGTGGGTCATGCGGGCGAGCTGTCCGCCGCCGACCATGCCGACTACCGGGAACGTCACCCCTCCAGAGTATCCGCCGGTATTCCGCCATCCGGACGTGGCCCTGGCACGTTTTGGTCGACTCGCCCCGTCGGGACCTCACCGTGTGCCGTGCGTCGCACGGTGTGAGAAGGCACAGACGGGCCCCTGGGACGACACTTAGCATGGGTGGGTTGACCGAAGGCGGCAGACGCCTCCACGGACGCCCCCGAGCGGGGCTGCGACGACAGGACTGATCCATCACATGAGCAGGCCGCAGCAGGTTTCCGCGCTCGAACGCGTACGCGGCCTCGCCCGCGAGGTCGCCAAGTTCGGGGCCGTCGGCGGCGTGGGCGTGCTCGTCAACCTGGGCGTCTTCAACCTGATCCGCCACACCACGGACCTCCAGGTCGTCCGGGCGAGCGTCATAGCCACCGTGGTGGCCATCATCACCAACTACATCGGCTTCCGGTACTTCACCTACCGGGACCGCGCCCGCTCCGGCAACTCCCGCGAGCTGCTGCTGTTCGTGGCCTTCAGCGTGATCGGTCTGGTGATCGAGAACGGCGTGCTGTACACCGCCACGTACGGGTTCGGCTGGGACGGCCCGGTCGCCAGCAACGTGTTCAAGTTCATCGGCATCGCCACGGCCACCGTGTTCCGCTTCTGGTCGTACCGGACCTGGGTCTTCAAGGCCCTGCCGGAACCGGCGACGGCCGCGGAACCGGCCCCGGCCCCGGCCTCCGTGGTCGGCTCGACGCCTGGTGGGGCCGGGACCGGCCCGAGCGCCGCCCGCGCCCCCGAGCCCGCCGGCAAGTAGCCCGCCGGCTAGTAACCCCACGGCGGCCCGGGCCCCGGGTGCCCGCTCAGCCGGGCCCGCTCAGCGGACCGTCTGCTCCGGCTCCGGCCGCTCCGGCGCGGTCCGGCTCAGGAACAGCGCGAACACCGCCGGCTGCGTCTGCAACAGCTCCAGGCGGCCCCCGTCTGCCTCCGCGAGGTCCCGGGCCACCGCCAGGCCGATCCCGGTCGAATTGCGGCCGCTGATCGCCCGCTCGAAGATCCGGTTGCCGAGGTCCGGCGGGACCCCCGGCCCCTCGTCCGTGACCTCCAGCACCGCCTGGTTCCCGATCACCCGGGTACGCAGCGCGACCGTGCCGCCACCGTGCATCAGCGCGTTCTCCACGAGGGTCGCCAGCACCTGCGAGACCGCGCCCGGCGTCCCGACGGCCCGCATGCCCGTCTTGCCGGAGCGCACGATGGCCCGGCCCGCGCTGCGGTACGCCGGCCGCCACTCCTCCACCTGCTGTTTGACGACCTCGTCCAGGTCGAAGGGGACCGCAGAGCCCGTCCGCGGGTCCCGCGAGTTCGTCAGCAGCCGCTCGACCACGTCCGTGAGCCGCTCCACCTGGGTCAGGGCGATGCTCGCCTCCTCCCGCACGGTCTCCAGGTCATCGGTGACCGTGATCTCCTCCAGCCGCATCGACAGCGCCGTGAGGGGGGTGCGCAGCTGGTGCGAGGCGTCCGCGGCCAGCCGCCGCTCGGCGGTGAGCATCCGACCGATCCGTTCCGCGCTGGAGTCCAGTACGTCCGCGACCCGGTCCAGCTCGGGGACCCCGTACCGCCTGTGCCGGGGGCGCGGGTCGCCGGATCCCAGCCGCTCGGCCGTCTCGGCCAGGTCGGTGAGCGGGGAGGCGAGCCGGTTGGCCTGCCGTACGGCGAGCAGGACGGCCGCCACGACGGCGAGCAGCGCCACCGCGCCGACCACGGCCAGGGTCCGCCCGACCTCCCGGGTCACCGTGGAGCGGGACTCCTCGACGACCACGGTCTCGCCCTGCTCGCCCTTGGCGGTGCCGCGGATGACGCTGTCGGGGATCCGGTCCCCGACCTCCACGGGCGGCTGTCCGGGGACCGTGATCCGGGCGTAGCCGCCCATGTCCAGCTGCTCGGCGAGGGCACGGGCGTCGATGGGTTTGTGTTCCAGGACGCTGGACTCGACGATGCCGACCAGGCGCAGCGCCTCGGACTCGATGCGGTCCTGGGCACTGCTGGTGATCGTCCGGGTCTCCACGATCACCAGGGAGACCCCGAAGACGGCGATGACGACGAGCACCACGGCGAGCGTGGAGTTGATCAGGCGGCGGCGCATGGCTCGGGAGGTCGCTCAGCTCTTCTCGAAGCGGAAGCCCACCCCGCGGACGGTGGCGATGTAGCGGGGGTTCGCGGCGTCGTCGCCGAGCTTCTTGCGCAGCCAGGAGATGTGCATGTCGAGGGTCTTGGTGGAGGACCACCACGTGGTGTCCCACACCTCGCGCATCAGCTGGTCGCGGGTGACGACCCGGCCGGCGTCGCGGACCAGGACCCGCAGCAGGTCGAACTCCTTGGCCGTGAGCTGGAGCTCCTCCTCGCCCATCCAGGCGCGGTGCGACTCGACGTCGATGCGTACGCCGTGGGTGGCGGGAGCCTGGGTGGCGTCGCCCGCGCCGCGCCGGAGCAGGGCCCGGACCCGGGCGAGCAGCTCGGCGAGGCGGAAGGGCTTGGTCACGTAGTCGTCGGCGCCGGCGTCCAGGCCGACGACCGTGTCGACCTCGTCCGCCCGGGCGGTGAGCACAAGAATGGGGAAGCCGTGGCCCTCGGCGCGCAGCCGGCGGGCGACTTCGAGGCCGTCCATGCCCGGCAGGCCCAGATCCAGGACGACGAGGTCGACGCCGCCCTGAAGTCCGGCGTCCAGGGCGGTGGGGCCGTCCTCCCGGACCTCGACCTCGTACCCCTCCCGGCGCAGGGCGCGGGCCAGGGGCTCCGAGATGGATGCGTCGTCCTCGGCGAGCAGTACACGCGTCATGTGGGTGATGGTAGTCCGCGGCGGGTGCGAGCAGGGTCGCGCCGGCACACCCCTGCCGATCTGGTCTTATGGCGGGGGGCGGCCTTCGAATGTGAAGAAACGGTTCCCGGCTCGCCTGTGATCCATGTCTCAAGTCCTTTCATATGCCGCAGTGTCGTGTCGTATGGTGGCGAGACGCCTGATGCACTACCTCTGAGACCTTTGCGCCGAAAAGCGAGCCGAAGGTCTCGATTCTGTCCGGATCGATCAGGGGGTCTTGACGACCTGCCTCATCGAGTTCGGTGACAGTGAATGACCTGTGGGCCGGGCCCTGCGCGCGAAGCTGCGCGTCGGGGCGTGGATCCCGGTTACGAATGTCCCCTGCCCCCCTCCTCGCCGGACGGGGGCAGACCCCTGGGCGTGGGGTGGGACACCGTCGCCGGTGCCGGCCACCCCCCACCCGGGCGCTGTTCCGCTCACGAAGCGAAGCGTCCCGAGCAAGCAAGGATCGACCATGGCTTCCAGCCTGACGAAGGGTTCGGCGGATCCGTCCACCGAGAAGACCTTCTTCGGCCACCCCCGTGGCCTGGCCACTCTGTTCATGACCGAGATGTGGGAGCGCTTCTCCTACTACGGCATGCGTGCACTCCTGGTGTACTACCTGGTCTCGGGCGGCGCCGACGCCGCGACGGGCAGCCAGGGTGGCGGTCTGGCCATGACCGCGGCCACGACCACGGCCATCTACTCCGTGTACGTCTCGATGGTCTACCTGATGGCCATGCCGGGCGGCTGGTTCGGTGACCGTGTCTGGGGCGCCCGCAAGACGGTCGCCATCGCCGGCTTCGTGATCATGGCCGGTCACCTGTCGCTGGCCGTTCCCGGCCAGGCGATGTTCTTCGTCGGTCTGATCCTCGTCGCGGCGGGTTCCGGTCTGCTGAAGGCCAACATCTCCACGATGGTCGGCCACCTGTACGACGGCCCGGACGACCCGCGCCGTGACGGTGGCTTCACCCTCTTCTACATCGGCATCAACCTCGGTGCCTTCGTGGCCCCGCTCGTCGTCGGCACCGTCGGCAAGGAGCACAACTGGCACCTGGGCTTCGCCCTCGCCGCGGTCGGCATGGGCCTGGGTCTGACCCAGTTCCTGCTCGGCACCAAGCACCTGAGCCCGAAGAGCAGCGTGGTCCCGAACCCGCTGACCCCGGAGGAGCGCAAGGCCGTCCTCACGAAGCTCGTGCTCGCGGTCCTGGGCATCGCCGTCTTCTACGGTGCCGTGGTCGCCCTCGGCGCCTACACCCTGAACTGGGCGCTCGTCCCGCTGACCCTGGCCGGCCTGTTCATCCCGATCGCCGTCCTGACGCGCATCAAGCGCGACAAGGACCTGTCGGGCGCCGAGCAGTCGAAGATGACCGCGTACATCTGGTTCTTCATCGCCGCCGCCGTCTTCTGGATGATCTACGACCAGGGTGGCTCCACCCTGTCCCTGTTCGCCGACGACAAGACCGCCGACACCGTCTTCGGCCTCGGCTTCTCGGCCACCTGGTACCAGTCGCTGAACCCGCTGTTCGTGATGGCGCTGGCCCCGGTCTTCGCCTGGCTGTGGGTGTGGCTGGCGCGCAAGAACCAGGAGCCGAACACCATCGTGAAGTTCGCGATGGGCCTGGTCCTGATCGGTGCCTCGTTCTTCGTCTTCATCATCCCGATGAACATGGCCGGCGACGGCACCAAGGTCTCCCCGATGTGGCTGGTCACGATCTACATGATCCAGACCATCGGTGAGCTGTGCGTCTCCCCGGTCGGCCTCTCCGTCACCACGAAGATGGCCCCGCAGAAGTACGCCTCCCAGATGATGGGTGTCTGGTTCCTCGCGGTGACCGCCGGTGACTGCATCACCAGCCTCCTGTCGATCGGCGGCGTCGACCTCAACGGCACCTGGGTGATCGCCTTCCAGGCGCTCGCCGCGGCCCTGGCCGGCTTCGCGGTCTACGCGTACCGCAAGCAGGTCCAGGTGCTCATGGGCGACGTGCACTGACGCACCCCCCGGCACGGAAGCGGCCCGGCACACCGAACGGTGTGCCGGGCCGCTTCCGTGTCCGGGCTAGCGCGTGCCGCGCAGGCGGCGCCACGGGGTGAAGGTGAAGACCGCGCCCCCGAGCAGGATCACCGTGCCCGCGACCAGGGCCAGGGCCTTGACGCCGCCCTCGTCCTCGGCGCCCGTCTCAGCGAGGCCGCCCGAGGCGGTGGTGGAGCCGGTGGTGGTGGAGCCGGTGGTGGCCGGCGAGCCGGAGCCGCCCTCCTGGGCGGTGGTGTCGAGCTCCAGCGAGACGCCGCTGCTGGCCGCCTTGCAGGGCACGTTGATCGGCGTGGCCCCCGGGGCCATCGTGACGTCGATCGTCAGCTGGTCCGGGCTCAGCGTGACCTTGCCGGTCTTGCCGGGCTTGTAGGTGCCCGTCATGTCGCTGAGGCTGACCGGAGCCTTGTCCGGGATCGGCTCGGCGTTGGCCGGGCCGGAGACCTTGACCGTCCCGCTGTCGGCGCCGCCGAGCTTGACGTTCATCGAGGGCTTGAGGGCCCCCGCCGGCAGGGCCATCGGGCTGGCCATCGCACCCTTGGCGGTCTTGACGGTCAGGTCGTAGCTGCCGCCGTTCTTCTTGGCGTTGATCGTGACCGGGGTCTTGATGCCGCCGGGGACGACCGGACCGCAGTCGAAGGCGACCTCGACGGGCTTCCCGGGGAAGTCGGTCTGACCGCCGCCGCCACCGCTGGTCGAACCGCCGCTCGTCGAACCGCCGCTGGTGGACCCGCCGCTCGTCGAACCGCCGCTGGTCGAGCCGCCGGTGGTCGAGCCGCCGGTGGAACCGCCGCCCTCGGTGACCTTGATGGTGGCCCCGACGCCGGCCGCCTCCTTCGGCGAGCAGTGCGTGACGAAGCCGCTGAAGTCGACGTCGTACTTGCCGGGCGTGATCGTGACGTCCCCGGCCTTGGTCAGCTTGACCTTGCCCTTCATGTCGGACATGACCATGGGGGCCTTCTTGGGGATGGGCGGGTTCTTGCGCTCGCCCTCCAGCTTCACCTCCGCGCTGAGCGCACCGCCGAGCTGCACGAAGCCGGTGGGCTTGACGGTGTCCTTGCCCAGGTCCATGAGGTCGGTGTTGTTCGAGGCCGGCTTGACGGTCTTCCAGACCACCTCGACCTCGTCGCCGACCTTCGCGGTGGCGGGCGCGGTGATCGAGACGGTGGTCGTGCCCTGGACGGGCCCGCCGCCGCCCGCCGGCGGGATGCACTCCACCTTGTACGAGACGTCGGCCGCCTGGGCGGGGCTCGCCGCCAGCAGGATGCCCGCGCCGCCGAACAGCAGCGCGACCGCGGCCGCACTCACCCTCCGTTGGGTCTTCACGAATGTCCCTTCGTTGTCGGACTGTTCTCAGACGGTGCGGACGCCTGTGGTGCGTGTGGTGTCGGTGGTACGTGTGGTGCTCTCGGCCCCGGCGCGCTGTCCGGGGTGAACCACGGCAGGACCGCCGTGGTGGTCTGGCGGGAGTCCGCCGCAGCCGTCGCCGCCGGCGTCCCGTACTGCGCGCCCGGTCCAGGGGCCTGCGCGCCCCGGTGGCGGCCCCCGGTCTGCGCCGCGGGCGGACGGACCTTGTCGACGACGGCCATGCCGATGCGGAAGACCGCGGCCGGGATCACCACCAGGAGCAGGCCCCAGAACAGCAGCACCCCGTACGGGCGGTCGACGCCCCAGGGCTGCGTGGCCACCACCGTGTCCCCGTACTTGAGCGAGACGGTGTAGTCCCCGTGGGCCCCCGCCGACAGGCTGACGTTCAGCCGGACCTCCGCCTTGCCGCCCGGCGGGATCGTGCCCTTCCAGCGGACCTCGTCCCACAGCGGCGCGAACACGCCGTGGGCGGTCCCGAGCTGGAAGACGGGGTCCTTGACCGGGGCCGAGCCGAGGTTGCCGACGGTGACCGTGAACTTCCGGCTGGGCGGGGCACCGAACCAGGTCAGCACCCCGTCCTCGCCTTCGAGCCGGACGCCGGTGAGCATGGCCAGGCGCGCCGTGCCGGACTCGGCCGGTAGCTCGGCCACCGGGTGGTCGGTGATCTTCAGCGGGACGGCGACGGTGGACTGGTCCCCGTTGACGGAGGTGACGTTGACGACGCAGGGGCAGGGCTTGGGCGGGGCCGCCACGGCCAGTCGGGCGGTGAAGCGTCCGTCGTCGCCGACCGAGACCGCGGCGCCGTCGGCGTTGGCGCAGCTGTTGGTGCCGCCGATCATGTTCTGTCCGCAGACCAGCAGCATCACCAGGGTCTTGGCCCGCCAGCCGGTGCCGGTGACGGTGATCTCGGTGCCCTTCGCGGCCTCCTGGAGCGAGAGCGCCACGGCGGCCTTGCCCTCGGCGCCGGGGGCCGCGACCGCCGGAGCCGGGAACAGCACCAGGGCGCACACCGCCAGCAAGGCCGCGACGAGGGCCCCGACCCTCCCCCCGACCTCTGGGCCGGTCGCTCCGCGGGGCGTTCCGCCGGCTTTGGCGCTCACCTGGATGCTCCCGTCAGCTCGTGTTCCGGTGCCCGGTTCCCCGCGGGTACGGGCTCTTCGTCCGCCGGCGGCCCACCGCGGGCCCGCCGGTTGCGTACGAGGAACAGCGCGGCCAGGGTGACCGCGCCGAGGCCGAGCAGCCCCGCGCCGGTCCGGCCCGCGATCCCCCAGGGCACGAACCGCGCCGAGGCGGTGGCGGTGGCCGGCGCCGCGCCGGGGGCGGTGACCGTGAGGGTGAGGGCGACGTCGTCGAGGACGGGGGCTCCGGGCCAGGGCTCGGTCAGCGACACCCGCTGGCCGGGCAGCAGTTCCACGGGCAGGGCCCGGGCGGTCCGGCCCGGGACCCCGCCGAAGAGTCCTTCGGCGCGCAGGGCCAGTTCGGGGGCGAGGGCCACGTTGCCCCGGTTGACCAGGGTGTACGCGACCACCGCGGCGGCGCCCTTGCCGCGTACGGAGACGTCCTCGACCGTGAGGGCGGCCAGCGTCGAGCCGCCGACGCGCAGGTGGACCCGTACGCCCGCCTCGCGGCCGTCCGCGGTGGCGACCACGGCGGCCGGGTGTTCGCCGGGGAGGGCGGCGGGCGGCAGGGTGACGGTGAAGGGGACCACGGCGCGGGTGCGGGGCGGGACCTTCACCGTGGCGGCGGCCCCGAAGCTGATCCAGGAGCCGGCGCCGCTCGCCGCGCCGTCCTGACGGGCCCCGGCCGCGGGCGCGGCGGGGCGCACGGCGAGGGCGCCGTCGGCGGTGTTGTAGGCGTCGGCGCCGCGCAGGGTGACGGTGCGTTCCCGGTCGGAGGTGTTGGTCAGGGCCAGCCGGTCCTCCAGGACGGTGCCGGCGGGGCCCGCGAGGTAGAAGTACGGGCGCGCCCGTGCGGCGCCGCCGGCGGCGGGCTCGGCGGTCCAGCCGGGCTCGTCCGCGGCGGGCGCGGGGACCGCTGCGGCCGCGGACAGCAAGAGTGCGGCGAGCAGCGCGGAACACAGGCGCCCCAGGGGGGTGCGGATGGGGAGCACGGGCATGGCCGGGGGCGCTCCGTTCAGGACCGGGCCCGCCGGCCGCGCCGGTTCAGCCAGAGCACGCCGGCGGCGCCGGTGAGCAGCACGGTGCCGCCGAGCGTGCCGAGGGCGAGGGCGGAATCGGTGGGGCCGGTCTGCGGGAGGGTGTCTTCCGTGGAGCCCCCGGACTGCGCGGCGGCGCTCACGTCGAGTTCCAGGGACGGCTTGGGGCTGTTGCCCGGGGTGCAGGTGGTGGTGGTCCCCAGCGCCTTGATGGTGAGGACGCCCGCGGTGAAGGTGACCTTGCCGCTCTTCTTGGGGGTGTAGGTGCCCGAGAGGTCGGTGATCTTGATGGGGGTGTTGGCGGGCACGGCCTCGGGGTTGGACGGTCCGGAGACCGGCACGGACGCCTTCTCCGCGCCGTCGGCCAGGATGACGGCGCTCGGGCTCATCGCGCCCTTGCCGAGTTCGACGGGGCTGGAGGAGACGCCCTTCTGGAAGGACATCGTCAGCTTGTACCCGTCGCCCTCCTTGACTGCCTTGATGTCGATGGGCGAGACCGCCGACTTGTCGCCGATGGGGGTCTTGCAGTCGTACGCGACGTCGACGACGTCGGCGTGGGCTGCGGGGGCGGCCAGCAGGACCGCCGTTCCGGCCAGCGCGGAGGCCAGCGCAAGCGCGGTGGAGCGTTTCCGGTCGGTCACCTTCGTCTTCCCCTCGGGCCACAAGTTACTGACGACACATCAGATTGGTGGCTCAAGGTACGCCCGGGGCCTTGAGGAGGGAAGACACGGGACGGGCCCGGATCCGCGGCCTGCCGGCCGCCCGGATCCGGGCCCGTGAGTGAGGGTCGGGAAGGGTTCAGGCTGCGCGGACACCCCGCTGCCAGACCGCGGAAACGAGCGGGACACCGGGACGGTAAGCCAGGTGGACGTGGCTCGGCGCCTCCAGGAGCGCCAGGTCGGCGCGGGCCCCGGGGGTCACGACACCCACGTCGGTGCGGCGCAGCGCGCGGGCCCCGCCGGCGGTGGCCGACCAGAGCGCCTCGTCCGGCGTCATCCGCATGTCCCGCACGGCGAGCGCGATGCAGAACGGCATGGAACTCGTGTACGAGGAGCCCGGGTTGCAGTCGGTGGACAGCGCGACGGTGGCACCCGCGTCGATGAGGCGGCGGGCGTCGGGCCACTGGGCGCGGGTGGAGAACTCGGCGCCGGGCAGCAGCGTGGCGACGGTGGTGTCCGCGGCCTGGGCGAGGGCGTCGACGTCGGCGTCGGTGAGGTGGGTGCAGTGGTCGGCGGAGGCGGCCTGCAGTTCCACGGCGAGCTGCACGCCGGGGCCGTAGGACAGCTGGTTGGCGTGGACGCGCGGGATCAGCCCGGCGGCGGCGCCGGCGGTGAGGATCGCGCGGGCCTGGTCGCCGTCGAAGGCGCCCTTCTCGCAGAACACGTCCACCCAACGGGCGTACGGGGCGCAGACCCTCAGCATCTCGCCGGTGACGAGGTCGACGTAGCCCGCCGGGTCCTCGGTGTAGTCGGGGGAGACGATGTGCGCGCCGAGGTAGGTGACCTCCTCGGTGTGCGCGGCGGCGATGCGCAGGGCGCGGGCCTCGTCCTCGACCGTGAGGCCGTAGCCGGACTTGGTCTCGAAGGTGGTGGTGCCCTGGCGGCGGGCCTCCTCCAGGTGGCGCAGCAGGTTGGCTTCGAGGGCGGCGTCCGAGGCGGCGCGGGTGGCGGCGACGGTGGTGCGGATGCCGCCCGCGGAGTAGCTGTGGCCGGACATCCGGGCGTTGAACTCGGCGGTGCGGTCGCCGGCGAAGACGAGGTGGCTGTGGCTGTCGACGAAGCCGGGGATCAGCGCGCGGCCCCGGGCATCGAACGCCTCGTCCGCGGCCGGGGCCTTGGCGGCGGGGCCGACCCAGGTGATGCGGTCGCCGTCGATGACGACCGCCGCGTCCTGGATGAGGCCGAGGGGGCCGTCGCCGAGGGCGGGGTCGTTGGTGACGAGGCTGCCGATGTGGGTGATGACGGTGGTGGTCACGGGTTCCTCTCTGTTCCTGGGGCTCCGCCCCAGACCCCGCGCCTCAAACGCCCGGGCCTGGGCCCCGGTTTCGGGAAGGGGCGGGGTGGGGTGGGGGAAGGAACTGCGTCAGCCGCGGACGGCTGCGATCGAGTCGGCCAGGGCTGCGGCGACGTCCCCGACCAGGGTGTGGGCGCCGTCGCGGACCACGTGGCGCCCACCGACCACCGTGTGGCGCACGTCGGCGGCCGAGGCCGCGAAGACGGCCGTCTCGGCGCCGAGCCGAGGGAGCGGCCCGGCCGTCCGGACCGAGTCGAGCGCGAGGGTGGTGAAGTCGGCGAGCGCGCCCGCCTCCAGCCGGCCCGCGTCCGGCCGACCGAGGGCCTCGTGGCCCCCGCCGGTCGCCGCGGTCAGCAGCGCGTTCGCCGTCCAGTGGCCCCTGGTGCGGCTGCTCAGGCGCTCGTTGAGCTCCATCGCGCGGGCCTCCTCCAGCAGGTCGATCACCGCGTGGCTGTCGCTGCCGAGGGACAGCGGGCTGCCCGCGTGCTGGAGCCGCCCGGCCGGGCCGATGCCGTCCGCCAGGTCGCGCTCGGTGGTGGGGCACATGCACGTACCCGTGGTGGTGCCGCCGAGGAGCGCGATGTCCTCATCGGTGAGGTGCGTGTTGTGGACGCCGGTGGTGCGCGGCCCGAGCACCCCGTGGTCGGCCAGGAGCTGCGTCGGGGTGCGGCCGTGCGCGGCCTGGCAGGCCTCGTTCTCGGCGGTCTGCTCGGAGAGGTGGACGTGCAGGGGGGCCTGCCGCTCCTCGGCCCAGCGGGCGACGGTGGCCAGCTGGCCGGCCGGTACGGCGCGCACGGAGTGGATCGCCGCCCCGATCAGGGCGTGCTCGCGGGGCTTGAGGGCCGAGACGCGTTCGGCCCAGGCGTCGGCCGTCCCGTCGGAGAACCGCAGCTGGTGCGGTTCGGGGGCCGCGCCGAAGCCGGACGAGAGGTACGCGGTGTCGAGGAGGGTGATCCGGATGCCCGCCGCGGCGGCCGCCTCGATCAGCGCCTCGCCCATGGCGTTGGGGTCGGCGTACGGGGCGCCGCCGGGGGCGTGGTGGACGTAGTGGAACTCGCCGACGTTGGTGATGCCGGCCAGCGCCATCTCCGCGTACACCGCGCGGGCGAGCGCGAAGTACGTGTCGGGGGTGAGGTTCTGGGCGACCCGGTACATGACCTCGCGCCAGGTCCAGAAGGTGCCCGAGCCGACCTGGACCACCGAGCGCAGGGCCCGGTGGAAGGCGTGGCTGTGGGCGTTGGCCAGGCCCGGGACGGTCAGCCCGCGCAGCACCTCGGCGCCCGGCGGCGGGGTCTCGACCCCGGTGCGCAGGGCGCCGATCCGTCCGTCGGCGGTGACCTCAAGGACCAGGCCCGGCTCGACGTGGGTGCCGAGCCAGGCGTGCTCCAACCAGTACCTCGTCAGCGGCATGCCAGGCCTTCCAGTACGTCGGCGAGGGCGAGCACTCCGGCCACGCAGTCGTCCTCGGGGGCGAACTCCCGCGGGGAGTGGGAGACACCGGTGGGGTTCCGTACGAACAGCATCGCGGTCGGGACGGCGGCGGAGAGGATTCCGGCGTCGTGTCCCGCCCCGGTGCCGAGGACGGGGACGGCCCCGCCGAGGATCCGGTTCATCTCGTCGCGCAGGGCGTGCTCGAACTCGACGACCGGGGTGAAGGACTCCCGGACGACGGCCAGGTCGATGCCGTCCTGGTCGGCGCGCTCGCGGGCGGCCTTCTCGATCGCGGTGACGACCGTGTCGAGGGTGTCCTGGTCGGCGGCGCGGGAGTCGAGCCAGCCGCGTACGAGGGACGGGATGGCGTTGACGCCGTTCGGCTCGACGGCGATCTTGCCGAACGTCGCGACGGCGCCGGCGAGGGCGGCCTCGGTCCGGGCGGCCAGGACGGTCGCCGCGTACGTGAGCATCGGGTCGCGCCGGTCCACCAGGCGGGTGGTGCCGGCGTGGTTGGCCTCGCCGCGGAAGTCGAACCGCCAGCGGCCGTGCGGCCAGATCGCGGACGCGATGCCGACGGAGTCGCCGGACAGGTCCAGGGCCCGGCCCTGCTCGACGTGCAGCTCGACGAAGGCGCCGATGCGTGCGAGGCGCTCGGGGTCGGCCCCGATGGCCTGCGGGTCGTACCCGGCGGCCTCCATGGCCTGGGGCAGGCTGATCCCGTCGGCGTCGCGGAGCTCGTACGCCTTCTCCTTGGTCAGCTGCCCGGCGGCGAGCCGGGAGCCGACGCAGGCGAGCCCGAACCGGGCCCCTTCCTCATCACCGAAGTTGGTGATGGCCAGGGGCCTGGAGAACTCCGCGCCCCTCCTGCGGAGTTCGTCCAGCGCCGCGAAGGAGGACACCACGCCGAGGGGACCGTCGAAGGCGCCGCCGTCGGGCACGGAGTCCAGGTGGGAGCCGGTGACGACCGCGTCACCGGCGAGGGGGTCGCCGAGCCAGGCCCACTGGTTGCCGTTGCGGTCGGTCTCGTAGGCGAGGCCGCGGGCCTGCGCCTGCTCCTGGAACCAGCTCCGGCAGTCGGCGTCGGCGCCGGTCCACGCGTAGCGTCGGTACCCGCCGGACTCGGCGTTGCGGCCGATGGGCCGCAGCTCGTCCCACATGGTGTGGAACGAGGCTGCGGCCGCCGGGACGTCCTTGCTCACGCCGAGTCGCCTTCGCGCATGGGGACGCGGACACCGCGCTCGTCCGCGACCGACTCGGCGATGTCGTAGCCCGCGTCGACGTGGCGGATGACGCCCATGCCCGGGTCGTTGGTCAGGACGCGGCGGATCTTCTCGCCCGCGAGCTTCGTGCCGTCGGCGACGGTGACCTGGCCGGCGTGGATCGAGCGGCCCATGCCGACGCCGCCGCCGTGGTGGATGGACACCCAGGAGGCGCCGGAGGCCACGTTCACCATGGCGTTGAGCAGGGGCCAGTCGGCGATCGCGTCGGAGCCGTCGAGCATCGCCTCGGTCTCGCGGTACGGGGAAGCCACCGAACCGCAGTCGAGGTGGTCTCGGCCGATGGCCAACGGAGCGGCCAGCGTGCCGTCGGCCACCATCTCGTTGAAGCGCTCGCCGGCCTTGTCGCGCTCGCCGTAGCCGAGCCAGCAGATGCGCGCCGGCAGGCCCTGGAAGTGGACGCGCTCGCCGGCCATCTTGATCCAGCGGTGCAGCGACTCGTTCTCCGGGAAGAGCTCCAGCATCGCCTTGTCGGTCTTCGCGATGTCCGAGGCCTCGCCGGACAGGGCCGCCCAGCGGAAGGGGCCCTTGCCCTCGCAGAACAGCGGGCGGATGTACGCCGGGACGAAGCCGGGGAAGGCGAACGCGCGGTCGTAGCCGGCCAGCTGGGCCTCGCCGCGGATGGAGTTGCCGTAGTCGAAGACCTCGGAGCCCGCGTCCATGAAGCCGACCATGGCCTCGACGTGCTTCGCCATCGACTCGCGGGCCCGCGTGGTGAAGCCCGCCGGGTCCTTGGCCGCGTACGCCGCCATGTCGTCGAAGTCGACGCCCACCGGCAGGTACGCCAGCGGGTCGTGCGCCGACGTCTGGTCGGTGACGATGTCGATCGGGGCGCCTTCCGCGAGCATCTGCGGGAGGAGCTCGGCCGCGTTGCCGAGCAGGCCGATGGACAGCGGTTTGCGGGCGTCGCGCGCCTCGACGGCCAGCTGGAGGGCGTGGGCGAGGCTGTCGGCCTTCACGTCCAGGTAGCGGTGCTCGATGCGGCGCTCGATGGCACGCGGGTCGACGTCGATGCAGATCGCGACGCCGTCGTTCATCGTCACGGCCAGCGGCTGGGCGCCGCCCATGCCGCCGAGGCCGGCGGTCAGGGTGATGGTGCCCGCGAGGGTGCCGTTGAACTTCTTCGCCGCGACGGCCGCGAAGGTCTCGTACGTGCCCTGGAGGATGCCCTGGGTGCCGATGTAGATCCAGGAGCCGGCCGTCATCTGGCCGTACATGGTCAGGCCGAGGTGCTCCAGACGGCGGAACTCCTCCCAGTTGGCCCAGTCGCCGACGAGGTTGGAGTTGGCGAGCAGCACGCGCGGCGCCCACTCGTGGGTCTGCATCACGCCGACCGGGCGGCCGGACTGGACGAGCATCGTCTCGTCCTGCTTGAGGGTCTGCAGGGTGCGGACCATCGCGTCGAACGAGCGCCAGTCGCGCGCGGCCTTGCCGGTGCCGCCGTACACGACGAGCTTGTCGGGGTGCTCGGCGACCTCGGGGTCGAGGTTGTTCTGGAGCATGCGGAGGGCGGCTTCCTGCTGCCATCCCAGGGTGCTGAGCTCGATGCCTCGCGCAGCGCGTACGGGGCGGGGTCCTGACATGGCGTTGCCTCCTCCGATGTTGGTCAATCCATTCACATCCTGACCGGCTGAATAGATTCAGTCAACAGCTGCGGGCCGACCCGTCGGGTGATTGGCTGGCGGACATGGCTGTCGAGACGCACACGGCGACGGGCGCGGCGGACGCCGCGGCCCGCCGGGACCTGGCCGTACGGGCCGCCGTCGAGCAGGGCCTGGTGGGTGGGGAGGAGGGCGCGCAGCCGCTGGTCTGCCTGCTGGACGTCGCCGGGATCCGGTCCTCCGCCGCCGCTCTGACCAGCGCCTTCGCGGCCGCACTGGCGCCGGGCACGCCCGTGCTGCACGCCTTCGCGGTGAAGGCCTGCCCGCTCGTGCCGGTGCTGCGGCTCCTCGCGGAGTGCGGCCTCGGCTGCGAGGCCGCGGGCCCCGGAGAGCTGGAGCTGGCCCGCGCGGCCGGCGTCGAACCGCAGCGGACCGTCCTGGACTCCCCCGCCAAGACCGTGGCCGAACTGCGCGGGGCATTGGCCCTCGGGATCGCCGTCAACGCCGACAGCCGACAGGAACTGGAACGCCTGGACGGGCTCGTCGCCGCAGCCCCCACCACGTCCCCCATCGGGATCCGGATCAACCCGCAGACGGGCGCCGGCGCCATCGACGCCCTGTCCACCGCCACCGCGACCTCGAAGTTCGGGATCGCGCTGCGCGATCCCGGAGCGCGCGCATGGATCGTACGGGCCTTCCTGGAGCGGCCGTGGCTGACGCGGCTGCACATCCACTCGGGCTCCCAGGGCGTACCGCTGTCCCTGATCGCGGAAGGCGTGCGGGAGCTGTACGCCCTGGCCGAGGAGATCAACGCGGCGGCCGGGCGCCGCCAGGTCGACACCCTCGACATCGGCGGGGGCCTGCCGGTGAACTTCGCGTCGGACGCCCAGGCCCCGGCGTACGCGGAGTACGTGGCTGCCCTCCGGGAGGCCGTCCCGGCCCTGTTCCGCGGCCGCTACGGCCTGGTGACGGAGTTCGGCCGGTCCCTGCTGGCCAAGCACGGGCTGGTGCTCTCCCGCGTCGAGTACACGAAGACCACCGGGGGCCGTCCGATCGCGCTCACCCACGCAGGGGTCCAGCTGGCGACCCGTACGGTGTACGCGCCGGCGGCGTGGCCGCTGCGGATCCTGCCGTACGACGCGAAGGGCACCCCGAAGACGGGCCCGCCCGTCGCCCAGGACATCGCGGGCCCGGCGTGCTTCGCGGGCGACCTGCTGGCCACGGCCCGGGAGCTGCCGGAACTGGCCCCGGGCGACCTGATCGCGGTCCCGGACACGGGCGCGTACTTCTTCACGGCCCACTACGGCTACAACAGCCTGCCCCGCCCGGCGGTCCACGGCTTCACGACGACCCCGTCGGGCACGGTCCGCTTCGCCCCGGCCCGCCCTGCCCAGTCGCTGCCGGAGCTGGCCTCGGAGTCCGGGGCCGCCTTCCGCGACGCCCTGCTCTGACCCCGGCCGGGGCCGCGGCGGGCCCAGCAGCCGAAGTCGGCGGTCCGGGCTCAGTCCGGGTCGGACAAGGTGGCCGCCAGGGCCGGGGTGAGGCCGGCGACGACGGCCTCCGGGGTCAGGGAGGTCACCGCGGGCAGGCGCAGCAGATAGCGGGTCAGTCCCAGCCCCAGCAGCTGCGCCGCGACCAGCCCGGCCACCCGCGCGGCCCGCGCCGGGCCGACCACGGCCGCCAGCGCCGGAGCGACCTGCGCCGCGAACACCTCCCGCATCCGCTCCGCCGCCCGCTCGTTCGTCACCGCCGATCGCAGCAGCACCAGCAGTGCGTCGTCCGCCGGGTCGCCCTCCCACCGGTCCAGGAAGTGCCGCACGAGCGCGCCGGGCAGCTCCTCGGCCGGCACCTCCGTGAAGTCCGGCAGCCGCAGGTCCACCGCCAACGCCGCCTCGAAGAGCTTCTCCTTGCTCCCGAAGTACCGCATCACCATCGACGGGTCGATCTCCGCGTCCGCCGCGACGCCGCGGATCGTCGTCCGTTCGTACCCCTGCGCCGCGAACCGCTCCCGCGCCGCCCGCAGGATCGCCGCCCTGGTCTGCGCGCCCTGCGGCCTCTGCGCACCCTGCGCACTCCGTGTCATGCCAACAAATGTAGGCCAACAACCGTTGACATGCCATCGCCTCCAGGCGCACGCTAATGCCAACAGTTGTTGGCCAACGCTTGTTGGCTCACCCGAGGAGGACCCCATGACCGCCGTGTCCGCGTCGCCGCTCCCCTCCCGGACCCGCGTCGCCGTCGTCGGCGCCGGCCCCACCGGCCTCGCCCTCGCCGTGACGCTCGCCGGAGCCGGCGTCGACTTCGTGCTCCTCGACCGCCAAGCCGAGGGCGCCAACACCTCCCGCGCCGCCGTCGTCCACGCCCGCACCCTGGAGGTCCTCGACGAGCTCGACCCGTCCGGCGCGCTCTCCGCCGAGCTGGTCGCCCGCGGCCTCCCCGTCAGCCGGTTCCGCATCCGTGACGGCGCCCGCCTGCTGGCCTGCGTCCCGTTCGACGGCTTGCGCACGGCCCACCCGTACGCGCTGATGGTCCCCCAGTACGAGACCGAGGCGGTCCTCCTGGCCCGCCTGCGCGCCCTCGGCGGCGACGTCCACCGCCCGTACGAGGTCACCGGCATCACCCAGGACCCGGACGGAGCCACCCTCACGACCGCCACCGGCGAGACGCTGCGCGCGGACCACGTCGTCGGCGCCGACGGCATGCACAGCACGGTCCGCGGGGCGGCCGGGATCGGCTTCACGGGGAGCGCCTACGAGGAGTCCTTCGTCCTCGCCGACGTGACCATGGACTGGGCCCCCGGCCCCCAGGAGGTCTCGCTCGCCTTCGGCACGGCCGGACTGACCGTCGTGGCCCCGCTGCCGGGCGGCTCCGACGCGCCCGGCGGGACCGCCAGCCGCTACCGCGTGGTCGCCACCGTCGCCGAGGCCCCCGCCGAACCGGACCTCGCCTTCGTGCAGGGCCTGCTGGACGAGCGCGCCCCGGGCCGGGCCCGCCTCCACACGCTCGTCTGGGCGTCCCGGTTCCGGGTCCACCACCGGGTCGCCGACCGCTACCGCGCCGGCCGGCTGCTGCTCGCCGGGGACGCCGCCCACGTGCACAGCCCCGCCGGCGGCCAGGGCATGAACACCGGGATCCAGGACGGGTACGCGCTCGGCCGCGCGCTCGCCGAAGGCGACCCCGACGCCTACGAGGCCGCACGCCGCCCCGTCGCCCTGCACGTGGTGGCCCTCACCGACCGGATGACGCGGATCGCCACCACCGGCAACCCGGTCCTGCGCGCCGTGCGCAACACCGCGTTGCCCCTGCTCACCCGCGTCCCCGCCCTGCGCAACCGCCTCGCCACCGAGCTGGCCGAGCTCGACTACCGCTGAGCGGCCCCCGGCCGGCCGCTACTCCACGAACAGCCCGCGCGCCGCGGCCCGCGCGTCGAACGCCTCCAGCCGCGCCTGCGCGTCCGGCAGCGCGTCCGCCATCGCCTCCAGCAGCACCCGCCCCAACAGCATCGGCGCGCACGCCGTGTCGAAGGCCAGGCCGGTGCCCACGGGCGCCGGGATCAGCAGGTCGGAGGAGCGGGCCACCGGGGCGAAGGCCGAGTCGGCGACCGTCACCACCTGCAGCCCGGCCTGCCGTGCGTGGTCCAGGGCCTCCGTCACCTCCCGGGGGTGGCGCGGCAGCGCGAAGCACAGCAGCGCCGAGGCCCCGGCGGCGGCGGCCGCGTCGATCCGGTCGGCGAGCATCGAGCCGCCCTCGTCGAGCAGCCGTACGTCCGGGTGCACCTTCGCGGCGAAGTACGCGAACCCGCGCGCCTGCGAGGACGCCGCCCGCAGCCCCAGCACGGGAAGCGGCCTGGATCCGGCGAGCACCCGGCCCGCCTCCTCGACCGGGGAGGGGTCGGCGAGCATGGCCGACAGCTGCCGCAGGTTCTCGATCTCGCCCTGGACGGCCTGCTGGTACTCGTTGTACGCGTCCTCCCGCGCGGCCGCGGCGCGCTCGGCGGGAGCCACCTCGCGCAAGTGCCGGCGCAGTGCCGGATACCCGTCGAAGCCGAGCGCCACCGCGAAACGGGTCACCGAGGGCTGGCTCACCCCGGCCAGCTCGGCGAGCTCCACGCTCGACAGGAACGGCACGTCCGCCGCCCCGCGCACCATGCAGTGGGCGATGCGCCGCTGGGTGGGCGTCAGCCGGTGCCCCTCGAACAGCTTCTGCAGCCGCGCTGCCGGGCTGTCGCTCATCCCGACCCCTCCGTCCCCATGGTTATTCAGTCACGGAGCACTTTGCATGCGGTTATGCAGCACGGCAAGCGGCGGACCGTTCCGCGAGACGGGCGGCGGGCCGGAAACCGGTGCGAACACGGGCGAACACCAGCGGAACACGGGCGGATGCGGGTGCGGGCGCGCAGGCGGATACGGGGGCTGCCCCCAGTGCCGGGACCGGCTCCCGTTCCTACGCTGGGCGCATGGAGCCCCAGGAGCTGAAGAAGGAACTCGACGCGACGTTGCACGCCCGGCGCGAGCTGGGGCCGGACTACGAGACCGCACTCGTGGATTCCTTCGTGGAGAAGGTCGACACCCAGGTCCGGCGGCGGCTGGCCGAGGAACGCCTGGCCACCGCCCGCGGCGGCCGGGGCGGCGGGCCGTCGCCGCTGGAGGGCGGCTTCGGCGAACGCTTCGGCTTCGCCATCGTCACGCTGGTCCTGGCGATCCCGCTGTCGGCCATCGGCGCCGCGCAGGCGGGTTTCAAGGGACTGCTGGTCGCCTGGGCGGGCGTCCTCGGCGTGAACTTCGTCCACGCGACGAAGCGCCCGCGCCCCCGCGACGCGGCCGAATAGGCCGCCGAAAGCTGTGTGCGGGGACCGCCGCACCCTCGGGTGTGCGAGGGGCGGGACGACGGCGGTCCCCGCGAGGGACACGGGCCGGGTCAGGGCCGGCCGCGTCCAGGGCGTTCGCGCGTTCCGGGAGCCGCTCCGGAAGTACGCCAACGCCGTTCGGTGGTGCCGGCCGGGGCGTTCGTGCGCCCCTGCCGACAACCACCACTGTGCCGGAGCCGTGTTAAGCCGGTGCTGCCACCACATGACGGGCCCGTACCTTTTGCGCGACGGGCCGACACGGTGTCAGCACGGATCCGGCAACGACTACTTCGCGCCCTTGGCGAGGAACGCCAGCAGGTCCTGACGGCTCACCACGCCGGTCGGCTTGCCCTCGACCAGCACGATCGCCGCGTCCGCCTCGCCCAGCACGGCCATCAGCTCGGAGACCGGCTCGCCCGAGCCGACCTGCGGCAGCGGGCGGCTCATGTGCTTCTCCAGCGGGTCGGACAGCGAGGCCTGCTTCGCGAACAGGGCCGCCAGCAGCTCCTTCTCCACGACCGAGCCGATGACCTCGGCGGCCATCACGTCCGGGTGGCCGGCGCCGGGCTTGACGATCGGCATCTGCGAGACGCCGTACTCGCGCAGCACCTCGATGGCCTCGCCCACGGTCTCCTCGGGGTGCATGTGGACCAGGGACGGCATGGCGCCCTCCTTGTCCGCGAGCACGTCACCGATGCGCGCCGCCGGGCCCGCCTCCTCAAGGAAGCCGTGACCGGCCATCCACTCGTCGCTGAAGATCTTGCTGAGGTAGCCGCGGCCGCTGTCCGGCAGCAGGACGACGACCACGTCGTCCGGGCCGAGGCCCTCGGCGGCCTTCAGCGCCGCGACGACCGCCATGCCGCAGGAGCCGCCGACGAGGAGGCCCTCCTCCTTGGCGAGGCGACGGGTCATCTGGAAGGAGTCCTTGTCGGACACCGCGATGATCTCGTCCGTGACGTTCGGGTCATAGGCGGTCGGCCAGAAGTCCTCGCCGACGCCCTCGACCAGGTACGGGCGGCCCGAGCCGCCGGAGTAGACCGAGCCCTCGGGGTCGGCGCCGATGACCTTGACCTTGCCGCCGGACACCTCCTTCAGGTAGTTGCCGGTGCCCGAAATGGTGCCGCCCGTGCCGACGCCGGCGACGAAGTGGGTGATCTTCCCGTCCGTCTGCTCCCACAGCTCGGGACCGGTGGTCTCGTAGTGCGAACGGGGGTTGTTCGGGTTGCTGTACTGGTCGGGCTTCCAGGCGCCGGGCTCGCGCGCGAGGCGGTCGGACACGTTGTAGTACGAGTCCGGGTGCTCGGGGTCGACGGCGGTCGGGCAGACCACGACCTCGGCGCCGTACGCGCGCATCACGTTGATCTTGTCCATGGACACCTTGTCAGGGCAGACGAAGATGCACTTGTAGCCCTTCTGCTGGGCCACGATGGCGAGTCCTACGCCGGTATTGCCGCTGGTCGGCTCCACGATGGTGCCGCCGGGCTTGAGGGCACCGCTCTGCTCGGCGGCTTCGATCATCCGGACGGCGATCCGGTCCTTCACGGATCCGCCGGGATTGAAGTACTCGACCTTCGCAAGGACGGTGGCCTGCAGGCCTTCGGTCACACGGTTGAGCTTCACCAGCGGGGTGTTGCCGACGAGGCTGATCATCGAGTCGTGGAATTGCACCATGTTCTCCAAGGAGGGGACTCCACGGGTTCTCCGGGAGGTCCGGCCAGACTATGCGGAAAGGGATTGACTGACCGGCACTACGGGGCAGGTAGGTCAACGAGGCCAGGCAGGGAAGCGAGGTGGCGCGAGGGGTGTCCAGAGCGAGGACGGCCCGCCGGATCGCGGCGGGCGCGGCGTACGGCGGAGGCGGGCTCGGGCTGGTCGGGGTCGCCGCCGTGGGACTGGTGCTGGCGGAGGTCCAGTTCGCGAAGCGGACGGTGGGCACCGGGCTCGGGGCCCCGCCGCGGGCCGACGGGCTGTACGGGAGCGAGTTCGCCGGGCCGCCGGGCCCCGGACCCGGCCCGCTGAGGCTCGGCATGATGGGCGACTCCACGGCCGCCGGGCTCGGCGTGCGCCGGGCCAGGCAGACCCCGGCGGCGCTGCTGGCCTCGGGGCTGGCGGCGGTGGCCGAGCGGCCGGTGGAACTGCGCAACGTGGCCCTCTCCGGGGCCATGTCCGACGACCTCGACCGGCAGGCCGGGCTGCTCCTGGACGGGGCGCTGCCCCCGCCGGACGTGTGCGTGATCATGATCGGCGCGAACGACGTGACGCGGCGGATGCCGCCGACGCAGTCGGTCCGCCACCTCACCTCGGCCGTACGCCGGCTGCGGCTCGCGGGCACCGAGGTGGTGGTCGGGACCTGCCCCGACCTGGGCACCATCGAGCCCGTGTACCAGCCGCTGCGGTGGCTGGCCCGCCGCGTCTCGCGCCAGCTGGCCGCCGCCCAGACCATAGGGGTCGTCGCGCTGGGCGCCCGTACGGTCTCCATGGGGGACCTGCTCGGCCCCGAATTCGCCGCCAACCCGCGCGAGATGTTCGGCCCGGACTCGTACCACCCCTCGGCGGAGGGTTACGCGACCGCCGCCATGGCCGTGCTGCCGACCCTGTGCGCGGTGCTGTCGCTGTGGCCGGAGTCCGACCGGCTGGAGGTGGCACGGCACGAGGACATGCTTCCGGTGGCCAAGGCCGCGTCGGCCGCCGCCGGGCAGGCGGGCACCGAGGTCACCCCGGCCCGCGGGCCGTGGGCCCTGCTGAAGCACCGACGCCGCCGCCGCGTCCCGGCCGAGGACCTGTCCTCGGACCCCGACTCCGTCCCGGGCCCCCAGGTGGCGGGCACCTAGCCCCGGGGCCGCCCGCACCCGGGCTCCGGGTCCGCAGCCCCCGGCGGCCCGATCCCAGCCCCGCCGGCACGGGGCGCGGGCCGGGCGGGCGCCGCCGCGCCGGGCGGTCCCCTCCCCGCCCAGCCACCGTTCCCCTGGCTCTGCCCGGACCCGGTCGGGCGGGGCCCGGATGCCGACGGAGCCCCGCACCCGGTGCGACGGGCCGCCGCGCCGGGCGGGTCCGGGAACAGCAGGCCCGGAGGAGGCGTTCCACCCGCGGAGCGACCGGCATCACACACCCAAGGCGGTGACCTCGACCGTACGGGCCGGTAACTTCGCTTGCGGTCCCGCAACGAGCCGCAACTCACCCCCCTTGGAGCCCCGATGCCCGAAGCCGTCATCGTTTCCACTGCCCGCTCCCCCATCGGGCGCGCCGGCAAGGGGTCCCTCAAGGACGTCCGTCCGGACGACCTGACCGCGACGATCATCCAGGCCGCCCTCGCCAAGGTCCCCGAGCTGGACCCGCGCCAGATCGACGACCTGATGCTCGGCTGCGGCCTCCCCGGCGGCGAGCAGGGCCACAACCTGGCCCGCATCGTGGCCGTACAGATGGGCATGGACTACCTGCCCGGCACGACGATCACCCGTTACTGCTCCTCCTCGCTCCAGACCTCCCGCATGGCGCTGCACGCCATCAAGGCCGGCGAGGGCGACGTCTTCATCTCCGCGGGCGTCGAGACGGTGTCCCGGTTCATGAAGGGCTCCTCGGACGGCCTGCCGGACACGCACAACCCGCTCTTCGCCGACGCGGAGGCCCGTACGGCCGCCGTCGCGCAGAGCGAGGGCTCTTCCTGGCACGACCCGCGCGAGGACGGCCTGGTCCCGGACGCCTACATCTCGATGGGGCAGACCGCGGAGAACCTGGCCCGGCTCAAGGGCGTGACCCGTCAGGACATGGACGAGTTCGGCGTGCGCTCCCAGAACCTGGCCGAGGAGGCCATCAAGAACGGCTTCTGGGCCCGCGAGATCACCCCGGTCACCACCCCGGACGGCACGGTCGTCTCCACCGACGACGGCCCGCGCGCCGGTGTCACCCTGGAGGGCGTCCAGGGCCTCAAGCCCGTCTTCCGCCCCGACGGCCTGGTCACGGCCGGCAACTGCTGCCCGCTCAACGACGGCGCCGCCGCGCTGGTCATCATGAGCGACACGAAGGCGCGGGAGCTGGGTCTGACCCCGCTGGCCCGGATCGTCTCCACCGGTGTCACCGGCCTCTCCCCCGAGATCATGGGCCTGGGCCCGGTCGAGGCGTCGAAGCAGGCCCTGAAGCGGGCGGGCCTGACCGTCGGCGACATCGACCTGTTCGAGATCAACGAGGCCTTCGCGGCGCAGGTCATCCCGTCGTACCGGGACCTGGAGATTCCGCTGGAGAAGCTGAACGTCAACGGCGGCGCCATCGCCGTCGGTCACCCGTTCGGGATGACCGGTGCCCGCCTCACCGGCACGCTGATCAACAGCCTCCAGTTCCACGACAAGCAGTTCGGCCTGGAAACGATGTGCGTGGGCGGCGGCCAGGGCATGGCCATGGTCATCGAGCGGCTGAGCTGAGCCGGAGCGGAGGCGCCGCAAGGGATCCGCTTGATCCCTTGCGGCGTACTGACACCGATTCCAATCCCGTCGCGGCCGACCTGTGACCGAATCTCCCCCAGGATGTGACCTTTGTCCTGGGGGTTTGGCATTTCCCCAGGTCAGGGCAGGTTCACACCGCCCCCGTGTGACGAAAGCCCTGTCCAATTCGTGACGTAATGCACTGCACGCCATTCCCAGGTCGGGACACTCTGATGTAGGAAGTCGGGGGATCGAATCAATCGGGAGTTAGTCAGTGAGCGCCATGTCTCTTGCCCTGCTGCTGACCACGGCCGCCGCCGCGGCCGTGGGCGCTGCTGCGCTGCACGCCGTACACGGCCTGCGCAAGCAGGTGACGGCCCTCCGCGGTGAGCTGGCTTCGCCGGCCAACCCCCGCGGTGCGACCGTCCCGCACGCCCGCAGCGCCGTGCATTCCCCCGCCGCCGAGATACGAGCCGCCGTGGCCGAGGCCCTGGCCGAGGAGCGCGAGCGCGAGCTCGCCGAGGCGCGGGCCTTCTGGGCCGCGCAGGAGGCCCGTGACGCCGCCGACGCGCCCTCGCTGCTGGGTGGCCTGCCCGGGCTGGGTGAGGACGGTCCTGCCGTCTTCCTGCCCCGCCAGGCGGACCTGGTGGGCCTGGAGCCGCTGCTCGGCGACGAGGCCGTCGACGACTACCCCGAGGATTCGGCCGAGCTGGCCGCCGCGCGCCGGCGCCACCCCTCGCACCCCGACTTCGTGCCGGCCCAGGCCTCGGCTCCCGGCGCGGACCACGAGCGCACGGTCTCCCGTCTGGAGGAGCTCGCGGAGGCCCGTACGGCCCTCGCGGACGTCCGCCCGGGCCCGCTAGGCACGCTCGACGTGTACGTCTTCACCGACGGCACCACGCTGTGCATGACCCCGGGCCACCGGGAGACGGCGGAGCGCCTCGCGGAGGCGCTGCGCTCGGGCACCGCGCCGGTGCTGCTGGGCGGCTCGGGCATTTCGGGCGCCTATGCGCTGACCTTCTCCTGCGGTGACGCCCAGGACCCCGAGAACAACGTCTACATCCTCGCGGACCGCGTCATCGCGTCGCTCTGACCTGCGCCTGCTCCACCAGCCGCACGGCCTCGTCCAGCACCTCGGACGGGGCCTTCGCGGTTTCCCGGGGGCTTTCGGCGGGTGCGGCGCGCAGCGCCTCGGCGAGGTCGGTTCCGGCCACCGCCAGCTGGTCCCCGACGACGAAGACGCCCGCGTCGGGCATGTCCCGCGCCGGAGCCGCCCCCGCGCCCTGCTGCGCCGCCTCCAGCGCCTGGGCGCGTACGGAGAGTTCCCTGGCCAGCTCCAGCGCCTGGGCGGCGGCCCCCTGTTGGAGGCGGCTCTGCGGCATGGCCCGCAGCCGGTCGGCGAAACGTTCCACGGCGGCGGTCAACGGCGAAGTATCAAGCACCCGGCCGACCTTACGCGCCGTCGCGGCACCATTGCCAACGGGCGAACTCTCCGGCACGGTGGCGTGAAGAGAACAGCACAGCACGGCGATACCTCCGGAGGCGCCCATGTCCGTAGAGTTCTCCGAGCAGACCCACCGGAACATGATCGACAGAATCCCCCTGACCACCGGTCGTGAAGTCTCCGACTGGCTCCGCACCGTGGACGCCGGCCCCTCCCTCGTCCGGTTCGAGGAGAAGGTCAGCTGGCTGCGCGGGGCGCACGAGCTCTCGTACGGCCAGGCCAAGGCGATCATCCACGAGTACGACCTGCGCAGGGCGGCCCGCAAGTTCGGTTGAGCCCTCCCCGTTCCGACCCCTCGATCCCGACCGGTCCCCGATCCCTGCTCCCGACCCCGTACCCCCTCCGAGACGCGGGAAGGCCCCGCGAGCGGTGAGCTCGCGGGGCCTTCCCCTTGCCGTGCACAGGCGCCGGCAGTGGCCGGCCGGTACGACTAGTCGTCGCCGGAGAGGATCTGGAACAGGCGCAGCAGCTCCAGGTAGATCCACACCAGCGTCATGGTGAGGCCGAAGGCCGCCAGCCAGGCTTCGTCGCGCGGGGCGCCGTACGCGATGCCGTCCTCGACCTGCTTGAAGTCCAGGGCGAGGAAGCAGGCGCCGAGGATGACGCCGATGATGCCGAACAGGATGCCGAGGCCACCGCTGCGGAAGCCGAGGCCGTCACCGCCCGCGAAGAGCGAGAACAGCAGGTTCGTGACCATGAGCAGCATGAAGCCCATGGCGGCCGCCATCACGAAGCCGTAGAAGCGGCGGGTGACGCGGATCCAGCGCATCTTGTACGCGAAGAGCACCGAGGCGAACACGCACATCGTGCCGAGCACGGCCTGGATGACGACTCCGGCGCCCAGGTAGGTGCTGGTGGCCGAGCTGATGACGCCGAGGAAGAAGCCCTCGAAGGCCGCGTAGCCCAGGATGAGCGCCGGGGAGGCCTTGCGCTTGAAGGTCTGGACGAGCCCGAGGACCATCGCGACGAGCGCGGCGCCGATGGCGATGCCGTACGACTTGTTGACGTTCGCCGGGTCGACCGGCAGGGCGATCCACGCGATCGTCGCCGTGAGGATGACCGTGCCGAGCGTCATGGCCGTACGGCTCACGACGTCGTCCATGGTCATGACGCCGGCGCGCGCGGGCGCCTGCGGCATGCCGGTGGTCACGTCGGTGGCGTAAGGATTCGTCGCGTACGGGTTGGTCCCGGCCTGCTGGTGCTGCGCGTCAAAGTTCGCGTAGCCCCCGCTGTCGCGGCTGAACCCCCGTCGCGAGAAGACCGGGTTACTGCTCCTCATCTCACTCCTCCATGGCCACCGTGCGCAGCCTTGCGACAAGAGTAATGCGTTAGCAAAAATCTGACCCTACTGCTCAGGGAGGATCTTTGCCCAGCACCCGGGCAGGTTCCGCACCCCGCGCCGGACCGCCCCGGACCGGCCGGGCGGGACCGCACCGGGGCCCCCGGCCGGACGCATCCGAGCCTTTGCGCGGCTCCCTCAAGAGATCTTCGCGTAGAAGCGCCGAGAATCCACTGAATTCCACGCGGGCAAAGACCTCCGCCAATTGGGCGTCCCCGCCCCCGCAACAGACGTGCTGTCATTTCCGCCCGCACCCCGGCGACACCCGCCCACGCACTCCGGTTCGACCCGACCCCGCCGGTTCGAGCGCACGTTCGCCACCGGCCCGGAAACAGGACGGCGGGGGTGCCCTTGGGGGCGCCCCCGCCGTACCTCGCGCGGTGTGGACAGAGCGCTGTCGTGCCCGGAGCCGGACTCGAACCGGCACGGCCTAGGCCAGCGAGGTTTAAGCTCGCCGTGTCTGCATTCCACCATCCGGGCAGGGCGTATCGGCTCCCGTACGAAAAGCACTGAACGCTGCGCCGAGCCTATCCGGATCATCGAGGTCCACACTGGGCCGTCTATCCGATGTTGTCTGATTTTATTGGCGCTTGAGGGTGCGTCAGGCCCGAGAACACACGGTGGGCCCGTTACGGGCCGCGATCGTCCCCGATGCGGGATTGACGGGATTTCGATGGCTCGCGCCACCCCCGCCCGCCACCCTCGCGCCACCCCGGGCCACCCCGCGCCCTTCGGCCCGCCTCCGCGGCGTCCCCGAGTGCAGCCCGACCCTCCGTCATACCAGAGGAGGAGGCGGCCCGCCCCGCGATCAGACTCCAGTGGGCCAGGGAACGGGCACCTCGGCTGATCCCCGGCGCGCTGGGCGCGGTGAGGATGGAAGGGTCCCGCCGATCCGCAGACCGCACCCGGTCCGCAGCCCGAGGAGTCGCTCCCGTGACCACCATGAACTACGCCCCGCACACCACCCAGGCCGTGGCCGCCCGGGCCACCGGCCTCTCCAAGGTGTACGGCCAGGGCGAGACCCAGGTGGTCGCCCTGGACAACGTCTCCGTGGACTTCGGCCAGGGCCAGTTCACCGCGATCATGGGCCCCTCGGGTTCCGGCAAGTCCACCCTGATGCACTGCGTGGCCGGTCTGGACACCTTCTCCGCCGGTTCCGTCCGCATCGGCGAGACCGAGCTCGGCACCCTGAAGGACAAGCAGCTGACCCAGCTGCGCCGGGACAAGATCGGATTCATCTTCCAGGCGTTCAACCTGTTGCCGACCCTGACGGCGCTGGAGAACATCACCCTGCCGATGGACATCGCGGGCCGCAAGCCCGACCAGCAGTGGCTGGACACGGTGGTCGACATGGTCGGGCTCTCCGGCCGCCTCTCGCACCGCCCCACCCAGCTCTCCGGCGGCCAGCAGCAGCGCGTGGCCGTGGCCCGCGCCCTGGCCTCCCGCCCCGAGATCATCTTCGGTGACGAGCCCACCGGAAACCTCGACTCCCGCTCCGGCGCCGAGGTCCTCGGCTTCCTGCGCAACTCCGTCCGCGAGCTCGGCCAGACCGTCGTCATGGTCACCCACGACCCGGTGGCCGCCTCCTACGCGGACCGCGTCATCTTCCTCGCCGACGGCCGCATCGTCGACGAGATGCTCAACCCCACCGCCGACGGGGTGCTCGACCGCATGAAGGCCTTCGACGCCAAGGGCCGCACCAGCTGAGGGACGTTCCCTCCCCGCCCCCGCTGACCCCTTACACCTGGACTCCTCCACCATGTTCCGTACCGCGCTGCGCAACGTGCTCGCGCACAAGGCCAGGCTGCTGATGACGGTGCTCGCCGTCGTCCTCGGCGTCGCCTTCGTCTCCGGCACCCTCGTCTTCACCGACACCCTCGGCAAATCCCTCAGCAACCAGTCCGCGAAGAGCTACGAAGGCGTGGCGGTATCCGTCACCTCGTACGGCCAGATGCGCAACACCAACGGCCAGAAGGAGGGCGAGCCCGGCATCAGCCAGCAGACCCTCGACAAGGTCAAGGCCGTCAAGGGCGTCGACGCCGTCACCGGCCGGGTCTCCGGCTTCGCCGGCGTCGGCGACGAGGACGGCAAGCTGATCGGCCAGGGCTGGGCCAACAAGGGCTCCAACTTCGTCCCCCTCAAGGACGGCAAGGACCCGCGCTACACCTTCACCGACGGCACCGGCCCGGCCAAGGACGACCAGATCTCCCTCGATAAGGAGAGCGCGTCCAAGGGCGGTTACAAGGTCGGCGACAAGGTCCGCGTCGCCACCAACGGCCCGGTCAAGGAGTACGCCCTCACCGGTGTGTTCACCACCGAGGACGGCTCGGTCAACGCGGGCGGCAGCCTGGTGCTCTTCGACACCGCCGTCGCGCAGCAGCTGTACCTGAAGCCCGGCTACTACGAGGAGCTGTCGATCAGCGCCAAGGCCGGCACCAGCGCCGACCAGCTGCTCGCCGAGGTCAAGCCGCTGCTCGACGGCAAGCGCACCAAGGCCCAGACCGGCGCCGCGCTCGCCAAGGAGCAGGCCAAGGAGATCGAGAAGGGCATGAGCAGCATGAACACCATGCTGCTGATGTTCGCCTTCATCGCGCTGTTCGTCGGCGTCTTCCTGATCTACAACACGTTCACGATGCTGGTCACCCAGCGCACCAAGGAGCTGGCCCTGCTGCGCGCCGTCGGCGCCAACCGCGGCCAGGTCATGCGCTCCGTGCTCGCCGAGGCCCTGGTCGTCGGCATCGTCGCCGCCGCGATCGGCCTCGCCACCGGCATCGGCCTCGCGGTCGCCATGCGCTCGCTGATGAACTCCTTCGCGGCCAAGATCCCGGCCGGCGACCTGGTGGTCGCCCCGACCACGATCGTCGCGGCCCTGGTCATCGGCGTCCTGGTCACCGTCCTCGCCGCGCTGCTGCCCGCCTGGCGCACCGGTCGGATCGCCCCGGTCGCGGCCATGGGCAGCGCCCACCTGCCGGCCTCCGCGAAGTCCCTCGTCCTGCGCAACGTCATCGGCAGCGTCCTCGGCCTGCTCGGCATCGGCGTGGTCATGCTGGGCGTGTCCATGGGCAGCGACGGCCGGATGGTCATCGGCGGCGGCGCGTTCTTCCTGCTCCTCGGTCTGATCGTGCTGCTGCCGCTGCTGTCGCGGCCGGTCATCTCGGCCCTGCGGCCGCCGCTGCAGAAGGTGTTCGGGGTGCCCGGCAAGCTGGCCGCGCAGAACGCCCTGCGCAACCCGCGCCGTACGGCCGTCACGGCCGCCTCGCTGGCCATCGGCCTGACCCTGGTCACCGCGCTCTCGGTCGTCGGCATCACCATGGGCAAGGCCGTGGACCGGATGAGCACCGACAAGATCAAGGCCGACTACAAGGTCACCATGAACGGCGGCATCGGCAGCCTGGACAAGTCCGTCGCCGAGACGCTGGCGAAGGCCCCCGGCATCAAGGCCGTCTCCCCGCAGACCGCCGGCGGGCTGAGGATGGGCGACGACTTCAACGCCGCTTCGGGCGTCAACCCGGCCGCCATCGGCCAGATGCTCAACATCGAGGTGGTCAGCGGTTCGCTGAGCAGCCTGGGCAAGGGCGAGGTCGCCGTTGCGGACAAGACCGCGGCGAAGGCCAAGCTCTCGGTCGGCTCGACGTTCGAGGTCATGTACGACGACGGCCAGAAGGGCTCGCTCAAGGTCGGCGCGGTCTACAAGGAGCTGGAAGGCCTGCTCTCCCCGTACGTCCTCGACGACAAGATCCTCAGCGCGCACGCGGACGAGCAGTACATCCCCGAGGTGTACGTCAACGCCGCCGACGGCGGTTCCAAGGCCGGCGAGAAGGCCGTCCGGGACGCGCTCGGCAACAACCCGGCGATCGGCGTCGCCACCCAGCAGGACATGCGCAACGAGATGGGCGGCATGGTCAACGTCGCGCTGAACATCATGTACGGCCTGCTCGGCATGGCACTGATCATCTCGGTGCTCGGCGTGGTCAACACCCTGGCGATGTCGGTCTTCGAGCGCAAGCAGGAGATCGGGATGCTGCGGGCGATCGGCCTCGACCGCAGCCGCGTCAAGAACATGATCCGCCTGGAGGCCGTGGTCATCTCGCTCTTCGGCGCGATCCTCGGCATCGGCGTCGGCGTCTTCCTCGCCTGGGCCGTCGGCACCACCTTCAGCAAGTCCGTACCGGGCTACGAGCTGGTCATCCCGTACGACCGGATCGGCATCTTCCTGCTGCTCGCCGGTGTGGTGGGCGTCCTGGCCGCCATGTGGCCCGCCCGCAGCGGCGCCCGGCTGAACATGCTGACCGCCATCAAGACCGAGTAGCGCGCACGGTTCGCAAGGACCCCGCAAGGGGGGAAGGGCCCCGGGGCGCGCGCCCCGGGGCCCTTCCCGCTGCCGTACGGGGTCACGCGCCCCAGGTGCGCAGCCGCAGCGGCAGCCCCGACCGGCCGGCGGCCGCGGGCTTCACCGCGAGGATCTGGTTGACGCCGAGCCGGCCGTGCTCGAAGCCCAGCGCCGAGGCCGCCATGTACAGCCTCCAGACCCGGGCCCGCCCCGGTGAGGTCAGCCGTACGGCCTGCTCCCAGTGCTCCTCCAGCCGCGCCACCCAGGCGCGCAGCGTCAGCGCGTAGTGCTCGCGCAGCGCCTCCACGTCGCGGACCTCGAACCCGACCCGTTCCAGCTCGCCCACCGTCGTGCCCAGCGGGGAGAGTTCGCCGTCGGGGAAGACGTAGGCGTCGATGAACTCGTCGATCCGGTAGGCCTCTTCGTCCGGCTCCGGCGGGCGCGCGATCTGGTGGTTGAGCAGCCGGCCTCCGGGGGCCAGCAGGGCGTGCAGGGTCCGGGCGTATTCGCGGTAGCGCTCGGCGCCGACGTGCTCGGCCATGCCGATGGACGAAATCGCGTCGTACGGGCCGTCCTTGACGTCCCGGTAGTCCTGGATCCGGATGTCGACCCGGTCGGCCAGGCCCTCTTCCGCGGCCCGCTTGCGGGCGTACACGGCCTGCTCGCGCGAGAGGGTGACGCCGGTGACGCGGACCCCGTACTCCCGGGCCGCGTGCAGCGCCATGGAGCCCCAGCCGCAGCCGACGTCGAGGAGCCGCTCGCCGGGCTGGAGGCCCAGCTTCCGGCAGACCAGGTCGAGTTTGTCCCGCTGGGCCTCCTCCAGGGTGGAGCCGGGGCTCCAGTAGGCGCAGGAGTACACCATCGAGGGACCGAGGACGTGCTCGTAGAACTCGTTGCCGACGTCGTAGTGGTGACTGATCGCCTGCCGGTCGCGGTACTTGCTGTGCGTCTGGCCGCCCCGGCGGGGGGCCTCCTCGGGCGGCGGTGCGGGCGCCGGCCACGGCCGGGCCAGGGCGACGAGGTCGCGCAGCGCGGCCCGGGCCTCCGGGTCGCGCAGCAGCGCGGTGGTCCCGGCGACGCCCGCGGCGCGCTCCGGCAGGCCCGGCAGGTACGGGCGCAGGGCGCGCAGCTTGCCGAGGCCCGAGCGGCGGACCGCCTGCGGGGCCTCGGGGACGTCGGCGGGTGCCCGCTCCCAGAGCAGGCCGGCCACCCGGTCGAGCAGTTCGAACAGGTCGCCTTCCACCGTCAGGTCGCCGGCCACCCAGGCCCGGGCCAGGCCCAGTTCACCCGGCCGCCACAGCACGCGGCGCAGGGCGCGGCGGTTGGCCAGCACCAGGGTGGGGCCGGCGGGCGGTCCGGCCTCGCTGCCGTCCCAGGCGCGGATCCGGACGGGCAGGGGGGCGCCCAGCAGGGTCTCGGCAAGAGCGGCCAGCCGCGGCGCGGCATCGGTCATCGTAGGCACCTCCGGAAACGATCCGACCCGACCCGACGGCCTACCCGTTTCCGGAGGCCCTCAACCGGGAGGGAACGCCGAAGGGGCCGCCCGCACCACGGATGGCGGGCGGCCCCTTCGGGGACGTGCTGGAGGAGTTGCCGGTCAGGCCCGGGTCAGGAGGCCTTGGCCTTCGCGGCGGGGGCTGCGGTGGCGGCCGGAGCCGGCGCCGGCTTGGCAGCCTCGTAGAACTCCTCGCGCGGGGTCTCCAGCGCGCCGAGGGAGACGACCTCGCGCTTGAGGAACATGGCGAGGGTCCAGTCGGCGAAGACGCGGATCTTGCGGTTCCAGGTCGGCATGGCCATGCCGTGGTAGCCACGGTGCATGTACCAGGCGAGCCGGCCCTTGAGCTTGATCTTCATCTTGCCCATGACGATCATCGCGACGCCCTTGTGGAGGCCGAGGCCCGCCACCGCACCCTTGTTGGAGTGGGCGTACTCGTGCTGCGGGAAGCCCCGCATGCCCGAGATGACGTTGTCGCCGAGGACCTTGGCCTGGCGCAGCGCGTGCTGGGCGTTCGGCGGGCACCAGGCGTTCTCGACACCGGCCTTGCGGGCGGCCATGTCCGGGACCTGGGCGTTGTCGCCCGCGGCCCAGATGTAGTCGCTGCCCTGGACCTGGAGGGTCGGGGCGGTGTCGACGTGGCCGCGCGGGCCCAGCGGCAGGCCGTAGCGGGCCAGCACCGGGTTGGGCTTGACGCCGGCGGTCCACACGAGGGTGTCGGAGTCGACCTCAAGGCCGTTCTTCAGCACCACGTGGCCGTCCACGCAGGAGTCCATCGAGGTGTTGAGGTAGATCTCGATGCCGCGCGACTCAAGGTGCTCCTTGCCCCAGGTGCCGAGCTTGGGCCCGACCTCGGGGAGGATCTTGTCGGCCGCGTCCACCAGGATGAAGCGCATGTCCTCGCGCTTGATGGTGGTGTAGTACTTCGCGGCGTCGCGGGCCATGTCCTCGACCTCACCGATGGTCTCCGCACCGGCGAAGCCGCCGCCGACGAAGACGAAGGTGAGGGCCTTGCGGCGGACGTTCTCGTCCGTCGTGGACTCGGCCTTGTCGAGCTGCTCAAGGACGTGGTTGCGCAGGCCGATGCCCTCTTCGACGCCCTTCATGCCGATGCCCTGTTCGGCGAGGCCGGGGATCGGGAAGGTGCGGGAGACGGCGCCGAGCGCGATCACCAGGTAGTCGAAAGGCAGCTCGTACGCCTCGCCGACGAGCGGCGTGACGACGGCGACCTTGCGGTCCTGGTCGATGCTGGTGACCCGGCCGGTGAGAACCTCTGCCTTGGGCAGCACGCGTCGCAGCGGGACGACGACGTGCCGAGGCGAGATGCTGCCTGCGGCCACTTCAGGGAGGAAGGGCTGGTAGGTCATGTACGAGCGCGGGTCGACGACCGTGACGGTCGCCTCGCCGTAGCGCATCTTCTTCATGATGCGCTTGGCTGCGTACAGGCCTACGTACCCACCTCCTACAACGAGGATCCTGGGACGCTCCGTGGTGCTCATGGAACGAGTATCCAGCACCCAAAGGGGTGCCGCTCGTGAGCCCCTTCACAAGGTGCCATGAGGCCTCTGCTACACTGCGCGGCCCACGTGACGGAGGTCATGGCGCGAAACGGGAACCAAGGTGTAACGGGAGTCGTTGTTCACCCGTCCTGAACTGGCCTCCAAGCCCGTAACCGGAGTAGACCACCGGGTTGGTGGATACCTACCGACTACACCGGAGTCGACGCCCGAATCGCACGAACGCCCGCATGAAAAGGGCCCGTGGGCCCCGGAAGCACCCCGAAGGACCCTTCCCGTGGCCCATCAGGCCTCTTTTCCTTGTGAAGAACTTCACGAACTTTCTGTGGAGGAGGGGACCTAAGACCCCCGTAAGGGCTTCCGAAGGTCCTCTGGACCCGCCCAAAACATGGCAGCGGCGCTCCGGTAGCCACCGGAGCGCCGCTGTTGGGGCGGGTAGGGGTCAGGATCGCAGGCGGTCGGCCTCGACCTCTTCGGCCGTCTTGATCGCGATTCCGTCGAGGATGTCGTGTTCCGAGACCACGACCTCCGCGGCTCCGGTCCGCTCCATGATCGCGAGGAGCACCAGGGCGCCCGCACCGATCACGTCCACCCGGCCCGGGTGCATCACCGGGATCGCCGCGCGTTCGGCGTGCGTGGCCGTCAGCATCCGCTCGCTGATCTCCCGCACCGTCGCGTACGGGATCCGCGCGTGGTGGATCTCCGAGGAGACGTACTCCGGCAGCCCGAGGGCGATCGCGGCGACCGTCGTCACCGAGCCTGCCAGGCCGACCAGCGTGCGCGCCTCGGCGAGCGGGACCGTCTGCTCGGCCAGGTCCAGCGCCGCCTCGATGTCGGCCCGTATGGCGGCGATCTGCTCCGCGGTCGGCGGGTCGGTGACCACCCCGTCCACGACCAGGTGCCGTTCGGTCATCCGGACGCAGCCCACGTCGACGGAACGGGCCGCCCGTACGTGCTCCTCGCCGACCACGAACTCGGTCGAGCCGCCGCCGATGTCCACCACCAGGAAGGGCTTCTCCAGGGGGGTCGCACCGGACGGGGCCTGGGGGAGGGTGGCGCCCGTCAGCTCCTTGGTGGCGCCGACGAAGGAGAACTCCGCCTCCTGGTCACCGGAGATCACCTCGGGCTCGACGCCCAGGATGGCGAAGACGCCCTGGACGAACTCGTCCCGGTTCTCGGCGTCGCGGGAGGCCGAAGTGGCCACGAACCGCACCCGCTCGGCACCGAACTCCTTGATCACCGCCGCGTACTCGCGGCACGCCGCGAAGGTCCGCTCCAGCGCCTCCGGGGCCAGCCGGCCCGTCTTGTCCACGCCCTGGCCCAGCCGGACGATCGTCATACGCCGGTCCAGTTCGACCAGCTCGCCCGTGGCGGGGTCGAAGTCCGCGACGAGCAGACGGATGGAGTTCGTACCGCAGTCGATGCCGGCGACCCGGGTCACGCGTCCGGTCCCTGCTGCTCCGCGGCCTCCGCGGTCTGCGCCTTCGGTGCGCACGGCGTGACGCAGGCGCCCTTGGCCCACCACTGCGGCAGCATCGCCAGGGCCTCGTCGCCGAACGGGTTCACGCCGGGTCCGGCCGCCAGCGAGTGGCCGACCAGCACGTGCAGGCACTTCACCCGGTCCGGCATCCCGCCGGCGCTCGGGAAGCCCTGGAGCACCTCGATGGCGTCGCGGCGGCGGATGTAGTCCTCGTGCGCGGCCTGGTAGGCGGCGGCGAGCTCGGGGTCCTCGGCGAGCCGGGCCTGCATCTCCTTCATCACGCCGTTGGCTTCCAGCGTGCCGATGGCGGAGGCCGCGCGCGGGCAGGTGAGGTAGTACAGCGTCGGGAAGGGCGTGCCGTCGGGGAGCCGCGGCGCGGTCTCCACCACGTCCGGCTGGCCGCAGGGGCAGCGGTGGGCGATGGCGCGCAGCCCGCGCGGCGGGCGGCCGAGCTGCTGCTGGAACGCTTCGATGTCCGCGTCGGTCGGCTCGGTCCGGTCGGTCTGGGGCGGGGGCGTCTGCATGCCTACAGGAAGTCTCTTCGTTCTCGTGGGTGGGTGCGGGTGCTCGTCACTCGCCGGGGCGGTCCGCCTTGTCGACGCCGTCCCAGACGTTCGAGTACCAGGGCCGGTCGGATCCGGCTGCTCCGGTGCGGTGCCGCTCGGCGGCCCCGGCCCCGGGGTCGGTCATGATGTAGCTGATCTCGCCCGGGCGGACGAAGTGCAGGTGCTTGCGCGCCTGCTGCTCCGCGTACGCGTTGTCCTGCCAGCGGGCCTTCTCGTCACGGAGGCGTTCGAGGCGCCGGCTCGCGGCCTCGGCGGCCCGCTGCTGCTGCGCGATCTCCGAACGCTGGGACACGTACTGACGCATCGGATACGCGAGGGCGACGACCAGCGTACAGAGGACGAGCACCAGCAGCGCGGCCCGGCCGGTGAGCCGGCTGCGGCGGACCTGGCGGCGCGTCTGCGAGCGGTAGACGTGGGCGGCGGTCCGCTCGCCGAGCTGCTTGAGCCTGGTCGCGGTGGAGAAGGTGGAGAACCGATCCCGGTTCCCGGCCATTGATCCCGCCTCCCCTATGTACGCGCTACGCAATACGTCCCCGCACACGGTACGGGACCGAGTGCGGGGACGTACGGAGGCGGGAAGGGCAAGAGCGTGATTGCCCCTTGCCGTGCCCGCCGGCAGCGCTTAGTTCGCGCGGAACCGCGGGAAGGCGGAGCGGCCGGCGTACACCGCGGCGTCGTCGAGGATCTCCTCGATGCGCAGCAGCTGGTTGTACTTGGCGACGCGGTCCGAGCGGGCCGGGGCGCCGGTCTTGATCTGGCCGCAGTTCACCGCGACGGCGAGGTCGGCGATGGTGACGTCCTCGGTCTCGCCGGAGCGGTGCGACATCATGCACTTGAAGCCGTTGCGCTGGGCCATCTCGACGGCGTCGAGGGTCTCGGTCAGCGAACCGATCTGGTTCACCTTCACGAGCAGGGCGTTCGCGGAGCCCTCCTCGATACCGCGGGCCAGGCGCTCGGGGTTGGTGACGAAGAGGTCGTCGCCGACGATCTGGACCTTGGCGCCCAGGCGGTCGGTGATGGTCTTCCAGCCGGCCCAGTCGTCCTCGAACAGCGGGTCCTCGATGGAGACGAGCGGGTACGCCTCGACGAGCTCGGCGTAGTAGTCGGTCATCTCGGCGGCCGAGCGGGACTGGCCCTCGAACTCGTACTTGCCGTCCTTGTAGAACTCGGACGCGGCGACGTCGAGCGCGAGCGCGATGTCCTTGCCCGGGGTGTAGCCGGCCTGCTTGATGGCCTCGATGATGAGGTCGAGCGCGGCGCGGTTGGACTCCAGGTTCGGGGCGAAGCCGCCCTCGTCGCCCAGGCCGGTGGAGAGGCCCTTGGTGTGCAGGACCTTCTTGAGGGTGTGGTAGACCTCGGCACCCCAGCGCAGCGCCTCGGAGAAGGACTCCGCGCCGATCGGGGCGATCATGAACTCCTGGATGTCCACGTTGGAGTCGGCGTGCGACCCACCGTTGAGGATGTTCATCATCGGAACGGGCAGCAGGTGCGCGTTCGGGCCGCCGAGGTAGCGGAAGAGCGGGAGGTCCGAGGCCTCGGACGCGGCGTGCGCGACGGCGAGGGACACGCCGAGGATGGCGTTGGCGCCGAGCGAGCCCTTGTTGTCGGTGGCGTCCAGGTCGAACATGGCCTGGTCGATCAGGCGCTGCTCGGTGGCGTCGTAGCCGACGAGCTCCGGGCCGATCTGCTCGATGACCGCGAGGACGGCCTTCTCGACACCCTTGCCCATGTAACGGTTGGGGTCACCGTCACGGAGCTCAATGGCCTCGAAGGCACCGGTGGAGGCACCGGACGGAACTGCAGCACGGCCGGTGCTGCCATCGTCGAGGCCCACCTCGACCTCGACCGTGGGGTTGCCTCGGGAGTCCAGGATTTCCCGGGCTACGACGACGTCGATGGACGGCACGAGCATCTCCTTCTGGGATGTGACGCTGGGTGTGCGGTGGCATGTCAGGCCGTGGGACGGCCTTGCCGACTAGAGCCTAACCGGCTCCGGGCATTCGGCCCGCCGACCGCCCGCCTCCTGGGACGAAAAAGGGCCCGAATACCCGCCTTCCAGGACATAGGGGCGCCGGATCGGGGCGGGAAAACACCGCCGCCCGGCGCGTGGGGGGAGTCGCGCCGGGCGGTGGGGATGTCGCGTGCCGTGCATGCTGCCGCGATTGTTACGGCAGGATTCAGCTGAGCTTCAGCATCTGACCCGGGAAGATCAGGTCTGCGTCCGAGACGATGTCCTTGTTGAGCTCGAAGAGCTTCTCCCAGCCGCCCTTGACGCCGTTGGCCTCGGCGATGGTGCCCAGGGTGTCGCCGGACTTGACCTCGTACGAGCCGTTGCCGGTCTTGATGACCGGGGCCTCGGCGCGCTCGGAGCGGGTCGTCGGAGCCGGAGCCTCGGAGCGCTTCGTCGTCTCCTTCTTCGGCTCGGTCTTCTTCGGCTGGGTCTTCTTGGTCTCGGTCTTCGTCTCCGTCTTCTTCGGGGTGTCGGTCGTACCACCACCGCTGTAGGAGGAGTTGGAGAGACCCTTGCCGCAGACCGGCCAGGCGCCCTTGCCCTGGCCCTTGAGGACCTTCTCGGCGACGGCTATCTGCTGCGACTTGGAAGCCTGGTTGGCCTGCGAGGCGTAGGCCTTGCCGCCGTACGCGGCCCAGGTGGAGGACGAGAACTGCAGGCCGCCGTAGTAGCCGTTGCCGGTGTTGATGGCCCAGTTGCCGCCGGACTCGCACTGGGCGACGCGGTCCCACTCGGAGCCGGTGGCGGCGGAGGCCGAACCGGCCGCCATCAGGGGCGCGGCGACCGCGACACCGGCGACGCCGGCGAGCGTGACGATGCGGGTGGTCCGTTCGATGGCCGTGGCGCGGCGGTGCTTGCCCTTGCCGGAAAGCAGCATGGAGTTCTCCTCACCGACGCCTACGAGGTGAGCTGTCGGGTTCGGGCTGATGAGTGCCCGGCCGTGCATGGCGCACGACTTAACCCCTAGCCGTTTCCGTGGCCGTCTCTCAACGGCCGGTCCCGGCGCCTACCTTGGTTCCCCCGCTCCTGCCTTCGGCGCTTTACGCGACGACTGTTCCCCCCGTCCGCCGGCAGGATTCGGCGATGCGGTCGAAGGAGCCCGCGGTGGCGGGCGACTCAGAAGGTAGACAGGTCTCTCCCCGATGTTCAACGAGGAACACCGGGGAGAAACGGGCCCTACTTGCGCTCCCTTTAAGGGCGTTTGCGCAGGTGAGGAGCGGGTTTGCGGAAGACGGCAGACGGGACACGCCAGTTGACCGGAAGAGACACATGTCTCACTTGCAGATAGCGGACATTCCACTCTTTCCGGGTGCCCGAAGTGCCGTTATTACTAACTTAGATCCAGATTCTGACCGGGCTTGATCAGATCGGCGTCCTTGCCGATGACCTGCTCATTGGCCGCGTAGAGCGCGTTCCAGCCGCCCTTGACCTTCCTGGCGGTCGCGATGGTGGCCAGGCTGTCGCCCTCCTGGACGGTGTACGAGGGGTTCGACGCCGCGGCAGAGGTGACGGGAACCTCAACGGCGGGCGTACCACGGTGCTTGCCGTTGCCGGAGGTGTCCGGGATGCCGGCCGGGTCGGTGGAGGCACCCGGGGCGCCGGGGGCCGCGGGGGCGGTGGGGTCGGCCCCGGGGGTGATCGGAGCGGTCGGGTCCGCCGGGTGGGCCGGAGCGGTCGGAGTTCCCGGCGCGGTGGGCGTCGTCGGGGCCGTGGGGGTGCCCGGGGTGGTGGTCGGGTCGCCCGGGAGCACCGGGACGGTCGGCGACGTGGACGGCGCGTCCGGATCGGGCATGACGGGCAGTCCGCTGCTCGGCGCGAGCGGCGCGGGCGGAAGCGTGAAGTCGGGGGCCGGAGCCGGGGTCGGGGCGCCGAAGTCCGTCGCCTTCGCGCCGGAGCCGCCCTTCGGGACCGAGTTGTCGGGGCGCGAGGCGCTGGGGGCGACGGGACCGAGCGTGCCGGGCAGGCCGGGGTCCACGGCCGCCGCGGGGGACTGCCGGGTCAGTCCTGCCGACTCCGAGCACTGCCCCCAGGCCTGGGGGCCCTGGGTACCCAGCACGCGTTCGGCGACGGCGATCTGCTGCGAACGGCTGGCGAGGTCAGGGCGCTCGGCGAACTCCTGGCCGCCCGAGGCGTTCCACTGCTCCTGCGTGAACGAAAGTCCGCCGTACGACCCGCTGCCGAAGTTCGCGCTCCAGGAACCGCCGCTCTCGCATTCGGCGACCTTGTCCCACGTGGAGGTGTCGGCCGCGCTCGCGCTGGTGGCGGCGAGCAGCGGCAGTGCCAGCGCGGAGCCGGTGACTCCGGCGGTGACGACTATCGCGGGTACCTGGCGGGGGCGTCTGTGGCGGCCGTTCCCGGAACGCATGAGCTGCACCTTTCGCATAACGACTGGGTAACGGCAGAACCTAGCCTTCTTGGCATGCAAGTCACAACTCTTGACCGGGGCTGACTTCTGGTCAGGGGACGTTCAGGTGTTTCGAGGTGCGAACCGGACGGGAAGAGTGCGCAGGCCACGCATGATCAGACCCCCGCGCCAGCGAAGCTCGTTGGGCGGAACAGCGAGTTCCAGATCCGGCAGACGCGTGAGCAAACTCGCAAGCGCCGTCTGTCCTTCAAGTCGTGCGAGCGGCGCGCCCAGGCAGTAGTGGATGCCGTGCCCGTATCCGAGGTGCTGGTTGTCGGTGCGGGAGAGGTCGAGGGTGTCCGGATCGGCGAACCGCTCGGGGTCCCGGTCGGCCGCGGCGAGGACCACGAGCACCGGGTCGCCGGCCGCGACGTCCTGGCCGCCGAGGCTCAGCGCCTCGGTGGCGAACCGCCAGGTGGCCAGCTCCACGGGGCCGTCGTAGCGGAGCAGCTCCTCGACGCCGGTCTCCAGCAGGCCGCTCTCCCCGGCGGCGAGGGAGTCCTGCAGGCGGGTGCGCTGGTCGGGGTTCATGAAGAGGGAGTGGACGCCGTTGCCGATGAGGTTGACGGTCGTCTCGAAGCCGGCGAAGAGCAGGATGAAGGCCATCGCGGTGGCCTCGGCCTCCGTCAGGTGGTCGCCGTGGTCGCTCGCGCGGATCAGATCCGAAATCAGATCATTGCCCAGATCATCCCTTTTTCGGTGGATGAGTTCACCGAGGTAGGTCCGCATCTGCTTCACGGAGCGGGCGACCCCGCCCCGCGGACCGCCGCCGTGCCGGATCATCATCCCCGCCCAGTCGCGGAAGTCGTCCTGGTCCTCGCGCGGTACGCCGAGCATCTCGCAGATGGCGTAGATGGGGAGCGGGAAGGCGAACTCGTGGATGAGGTCCGCTTCACCCCTGCTCGCGAACCGATCGATGAGGTGGTCGGTCAGCTCCTGCACCCGCGGGGCGAACTCGGCGACCCGGCGCGGAGTGAACGCCTTCGACACCAGCCGCCGCAGCCGGGTGTGGTCCGGCGGATCGATGTTGAGCAGATGGGTCATCAGCTCCGCCTTGCGCTCCCCCGGGATCCCGGTCTTGCCCTTGGCGTGCGCCGGCTCCGCGTGGTGCGCCGGGTTCTTGCTGAGCCGCTGGTCGGCGAGGGCCTGGCGGGCATCGGCGTACCGGGTGACCAGCCAGGCCTCGACCCCGCTCGGCAGCTTGGTGCGGTGCACCGGGGAGTGCTCGCGCAGCCAGGCGTACGCCGGGTACGGATCGGTGGCGAACTCCCAGTCGAACAGGGTCGGGCCCTGGGGAGGAGTGTTGTCGTGGGGGGCTGCGGAGGTCGGCTCGTGCACCCGCTGACCGTATCCCGCGCGCCGGCGGCCATCCCATATGGGGTGTTCGCCGCGGCTGTCCGTAGATCCGCCATCGCTTGACGTCGCGTTGCCCGACGTTCCTACTTTCGGTTTTGTGGATGTGAGGATCTTGAAGAGCAGCTTCGCGGTGGTGGAGAGACGGGCCGAGCACGCGGTCAAGTACTTCTACTCCCACCTCTTCTGGCACAACCCCGGGTTCCGTGAACTCTTCCCGGCCTCCACCGAGGGCATGGAACGCCAGCGCGACCGGCTCTTCGCCGCACTGGCCCACGTGGTCGCCCGCCTCGGCGACGAGAGCCTCCTCCCCTATCTCCACGCCCTCGGCCGTGACCACCGCAAGTTCCTCGCCGGCCCCGAGCACTACGCGGCCGTCGGCTCCAGCCTGCTCGCCGCGCTTGCCCTGACCTCCGGCGAGGCCTGGACCCCGGACGTGGAGAAGACCTGGTCCGAGGCCTACCAGGTGATCGCCGACGCCATGATGGCCGGGGCCGCCGCGAGCGAGGACCCCCCGTGGTGGGACGCCGAGATCGTCCGCCACCTCCAGTACGGGCAGGACATAGGGGTGCTGACCCTGCGCCCGCACGCCCCCTACCCCCATGTACCGGGCCAGTACGTGAGCGTGAGCAGCGAGCGGGTCCCGGCGACCTGGCGCACGTACTCCATCGGCAACGCCCCGCGCCCCGACGGCACCCTCGACCTGCACGTCAGCCGCGTCGACCACGGCCGGCTGAGCACCGCCCTGGTCCGCGAGGCCCGGCCCGGCGAGGTGCTGCGGCTCGGCGCGGCCGGCGGGCAGCTGACCCTGCGCCGCGCCGGCCGCCCCGTCAGCCTCATCGCGGCGGGCACCGGCTGGGCGCCGATCCGGGCCATGCTGGAAGAGCTCGCCGGGCAACCCCCCGATCAGGACGTACGGCTCTTCGTCGTCGCCCGCGACGCCGCGCACCTCTACGACCGCCCGCTGATCGACGAGTACGCCGCCACCTTCGGCTGGCTCGGCGTCACCTACATCACGCCGGCCCCCGGGCGGCACCGCAACCAGGCCACCGGGCGGCTCGCGACCGCGCTCGGCCACCGGGCCCTGTGGCCCGAGCAGGACGTCTACCTCAGCGGCCCGCCGCCGTTCGTCGAGCAGACAGTGCACCTGCTGGAAGAACTGGGCGCCCCGCCCGGGCGGATCTTCCACGACTGCGTACCCACCGCCGGCCACGGCCCGAACGGACGCCCCCTGGGCTTCGGCGAGTGGTTCCTCAGCCGCCCGGCGCCGCACTGGCACGACCCGTCGGGCCGCTCGCCGCGGGCCTGAGGGGGCTCCGGCGGCAGAACGACGCGGGCTACGCGCCGGGGCCCTCGCCGTCCTCGCCGGCGTCCTCGCCAGTGTCCGCGCCGACTCCTTCCGCGGACCGGATCGCGTCCCGGTAGACGCGGGCCGCCGCCCGCAGCGCGGTCTCGGGGTCGATCCCCGCCGCCTCGGCGCGCGCCGCCAGCTCCAGCAGCTCGTAGCCGATGCCCTCGCCCCGGGGCAGCTCCACGGCCACGCCGCCCGCGCGGACCCGGCCGGCGAGCTTGGCCGCGAGCGCGAGTCCGGGCTGGCCCAGCGGAATCCCGTCGGTGACCGACTCCCGCTGCTTCTCGACCGCCTTGGTGCGCTGCCAGTGCGCGCTGACGTCCTCAGGGGTCTGCGCCTGGGCGTCCCCGAAGACGTGCGGATGCCGGTGGATCAGCTTCTCGACGAGGCTGCCGGCCACGTCGTCGACGGAGAACGGCTGCTCGGGGTGCTCCTCGGCGATGCGCGCGTGGAAGACCACCTGGAGGAGCACGTCACCGAGTTCCTCGCGCAGCGCCTCCCTGTCCCCGTCCTCGATCGCCTCGACCAGCTCGTACGCCTCCTCGATGGCGTACTTGACCAGTCCCTCGTGGGTCTGGCGCGAGGTCCAGGGGCATTCGCGGCGGACCCGGTCCATCACCTGGACGAGGTCGAGCAGGCGGGCGCCGGGCAGATCGTACGAGCCGGGCAGCAGTTCGAGGTCGGGCATGTCGACGCGGCCGGAGCCGGCGAGCCGGGCCAGCCCGTCGGTGAGCCGCTGGTCGCCCTCGCCGCCGGGGATCACGACGACCGTGCGGCCGCCGGCGCAGGCCTCGACCAACTCGCGCGCGTCCGGGGTCTCGTGCGCGACCTCTACGCCCGCCTCCCGCAGGTACGGCAGCTGCGGGTGGCCCGGGTCGGCGCACAGCACCCGGTCCGCGGCGTGCAGCGTCTGCCAGGCCGGCCACGACAGCAGCCCGGGGGCGACCCGGTGGCTGGCGGTCAGCAGGACGATCCGGCCGACGGCGGATGCGTCGGCCGCGGGCACGGCGGGGGCGGGTTCGGCGGCGTGGTCGTTCACCCTCCGAACCTACCTCCTCCCCCCGGCCTGCGGCCGGGGTGCCCCGGGTCGCTCAGGTTCCGGCGGGAGGCTGCTCGGTCCGGGTCCGCTGGACGATCCAGGGGGTGTCCTGGTCGCCGAGCACGATCTGCTGCGCGTCCCAGACGCCGTAGCGCGGGTTCACCTCGATGTGCAGCGCCTTCGCTGCGGACGCGAGCTTCTCGACGGCCTTGTCCTGGCTGCCGTAGTGGTCGAAGAGCTTGTCGCGCAACAGCTTGAAACGGGCGTCGGCGTCGAGTTGGTCGGGCGCCAGCTGGGCCTGCTCCAGGGCCGCCGCGGCCAGCTTCTCACTGCCGCCGGCCTTCTCCAGCTGGGCCTTGCGGAAGTCCTGGACCTCCTTCTCGCCGACGCTCACGCCCGCGTCCTCGGCGGCGCGTTCCAGGACGACGGTCTGGATCATCTTGTTGAGCTTGATGCGCTCCAGGCCGGGCGAGGCCTGGATCAGCTGGGCGGCGGTCGGCCCGGACTCGTTCTGCGCCGCGCGGACCTCGTTGACCTGGGCCTGGAGCGCGGAGGTGGTGATCCGTTCACCGCCGACGACGGCCGCGGTGCCGGGGCGGGCCTGGCCCGAGCAGGCGGACAGCAGGGGGGCCGCCACGAGCAGGGCGGCGGAGACGGAGAGCGCTGTGCGACGGTGCAAAGGAGCCTCCAGGGCCGGGAGATTGTGCGTCGGTGCACAAGGGCCGTGCGGTGATCGATGGTATGCAGTCAGGGTGATCGGAGCCACCGGTTCGACCAACGATTCCCGGGGTGTCGGGGTGCGCGTCTGTTGATGTGCCCGCCACTCTGTGGCCACCCTCCGGTCCACCGGTGCTGCCAAGGTCGGCCCACCATGTCGACACCGCACCGCTCGCCGCGCCGCCGGAGCCTGTCCGGCTCGGCCCTCGCCGCCCTGATCACGGTGGTGGCCGTGTGCACCGGGGACGCGGTCGCCCGCGTGTTCCCGTACGGGCACCGCCACCGCAGCATCAACGACCTCGGCAACCAGTTCGTCCCCTTCCACGCCCACCTGTGGGACCTCCTGCACGGGCGGGCGCAGGGCGGTCTGCTGTTCAACTGGCAGTCCGGCTACGGCACGAGCTTCCTGCCCGACTTCGGCACGTACCTCTCCAGCCCCTTCGCGGTGCTCGTCGCCCTCTTCCCGCGCGAGGACATCGACCTCGCGGTGTACGTGGTCACCGTGCTCAAGACGGCGGCCGCGGCGGCGGCCATGGTCTGGCTGCTGCGCACCCAGCGCCGCGGGCCGTGGTGGGCGGCGGCGCTGCTGGGGGCCTCGTACGCGCTGTGCGGCTGGTCGGTGATCGAGGCCTCGTACAACCCGATGTGGCTGGACGGGCTGATCGCGTTCCCGCTCCTGTGTCTGACGGGGGAATGGGCGCTGCGGGGCCGCCGGCCGGCGGCCGCCGTCCTCGTGGTCGCGCTGTGCTGGACGGCGAACTTCTACACGGCGTACATGGCGACGCTGGGCGCGGCGCTGGTCCTCCTGGTGCGGGTGGTGTTGACGCGTGAGGGGGTACGGGCGCGGGTGCGGGTGCTCGCCCGCGGGGCGGCGACGACCCTGCTGGGCATCGCGGTGTCGGCTCCGGTGCTGGTCCCCCTCTTCCTGAGCTCGAAGCAGGCGTACCCGGGGTGGACGCGGCAGTTCCAGCCGGTGTCCTGGCCGGACGTGTTCGCGCGGATCCTGCCCGCGACGTACTCCTTCTCTTCGCCGGCGCTGTTCGTGGGCACGGGGACGCTGCTGCTGGTGGCGGCCCTGCCCTTCCACGCGGCGGTGCCGGTGCGCACCCGCCTGTGGTGGGCGGGGCTGACCGCGGCCGTGCTGGTCTCCTTCCAGTGGACGCCGACGCACCTGGCCTGGCACGTGTTCGCGACCCCCAACGGCAGCCCCTACCGGCAGACGTTCGTCCTGGCCGGGGTGGCCGTGATCGCCGCGTGGACCGCGCTGGCGGCCGGGCTGCCGGGGCCTCGGGCGCTGGCGGCGGGCACGGCGGTACTGGCCGCGGCGGCGCTGGCGGCGAGCGGCAGCACGCTGGCGACGACGTGGGGGTTCGGGCTGTTCGGTGGCGGGCTCGCGCTCGCGGCGGCGGCCTGGTGGTGCCTGCGCCACCGCAGGCTGGTCCTCCCGGCGGCCGGGGTGCTGGCGCTGGTACTGGTCGGACAGGCGGCCGCGACGACGGCGTTCGGGCACAAGGGGAAGCTGGCCGGACTGGACGACTACCCCTCGTGGGGTGCGGCGCACACCGCGCGCTCCGCGGCCCTGGCCGGCGCGGAGGGCTGGCCCGGGTACCGCACGGACCCGAGCCGGCCGGCCCTGTCGGGCAACGATCCGCTGCTGCTCGGCGGGGAGGGCGGCGCGTACTACAGCAGCCACACCCCGGACGTGTTCACGCGGACGATGGTGGCCCTCGGCGCGGGCTGGACCTCGCGCGGGCGCAACGTGCAGAGCATCGACAACCCGGTGACGGACGCGGTGTTCGCGGTCGGCGCCCGGCTGCGCCCGGACGGCACGGTCGGCCGCGCACAGGTGCCCCCGCTGATCACCGTCCGCCCGCCGGGACCCGCACCGTCCTATGCGGACGGGCCCCCGTTCGCCAACCAAGAACTCCTGCTGGGCGCCGCCGTGTACGAGGACCCCGTCGCGCCGGGGGTCTGCCGCGCGGGCACGGAGGCCTACCTGTGGGCCCCGGAGTACAACGCGACGGCCCGCCTCGCGGACGGTCCCGCCTTCCGGCTGAACGGCAACGCGCCCCGCAACCGGGCGGCCCTCCAGCCGCTCGGCACCTCCCGGGGCGCCTCCTCGGCCCTCGTCTTCGACGCTCCCGCGCCGCCGCGCCGGGCCCTGTCCTGCCTGGACCGCGGGCGCCTGGACACGGCGGTGGCCGCGCTCCGAGCGACGGCTCCGACCTCGCTGCGGGTCGGCTCCTCGGGCATCCGCGCCACCGTCCCGGCCGGCACCACGGGAACGGCGGTCCTGTCGTCCCCGGCGATCGCGGGCTGGACCTGCAACGGCCACCCGGCCGCCGGCTACCTGGGGCTGGTCTCCGTCCCCGTGACCCCCGGCACCACGACGATCAGCTGCACCTTCCGGCCCCCGGGTCTCCTGCCGGGCACGGCCGTCGCGGCGACGGCCCTGCTGCTCCTGGCCGTCTTCCTGGCGGCGCAGCGCCGACGCGGTTCCCGGGCCGGACGGACCGCCCGGCCCGACGAGCACGCCCTGTCCGCGTAGGGCGCGGCGCGGCACGCTCCGGGGCGTGCGGCGCCGCGGGCCTCAGCGGACCTGGCTGAGCCAGTGGAGGGTGCGGCGTACCTCCGTGGAGAAGGGGTGCGCCGGGCCGTGGACGCGGTCCGCGTCGAACAGGAGGCGGGCCAGGGTGTCGTGGGCCGCCATGCGGTCGCCCATGGAGAGCTGGAGATGGGCTATCCGCCTGCGGACCTCCAGCGGCAGGCCGGGGTCCGGGTTGGCGTAGTGGTTCTCGAACAGCGGGAGCAGGGAGCGGTATTCGGCCAGGGCCGCCCCGGCCTCGCCGAGCTGCTCCAGGCACTGCGCCGCGTCGTAGCGGAAGCGCAGGGCCTGGGCGTCGCCGGCCGGGAACTCCTCGGCGAGGCGGCGCAGTTCGGGCAGGGCGCGGCGGTACTGGCCGTCGTCCATGAGCGTGGCGGCGTACTGCTTGCGCAGGGAACGGACCACCGGCGAGTGTTCGCCGTGCTCGGCGGCGGCGGCCGGGAGGATGCCTCCAAGGATGTCCACGGCCTGGGTGAGGCGGCCCTGGTCCAGCAGGCTGCGGGCCTCGTCCACCGCGGCCGGGATGTCCGGCCGGACCGGCGTCGGCGGTGCGGACGGCTGCGGCGGGATGGTGGCGGCGCGGTCCGGCCAGGGGGCGTGCGGGCGCAGGAAGGGGCGGGTCGGGTCGAGCGCGCCCTTCGGGGTGCCGTCCTTGGGCAGCAGCGGCACGAGGGCCTCGTACACCTGCTGCGCGGAGGCGGGCCGCTCCTGCGGGTCCTTCGCCAGGAGGTGGAGCAGGACCGCCTCCAACTGGTGCGGGACCTCCGGGCGCAGCCTGCGCACCGGGACCGGCGGCTCGTACAGGTGGCGGTGCAGCACGCCGAGCGCGGTGGACCCGGCGAACGGGACGTTGCCGCTGAGGAGTTCGTACAGCAGGACGCCGAGGGCGTAGAGGTCGGTGGAGGGGCCCACCGCGCCGCCCATGGCCTGCTCGGGCGCCATGTACGCCGGGCTGCCGATCGGGGTGCCGGTGCTGGTGAGGCGGGTGGTGTCGGTGTCCATGACCGAGGCGACACCGAGGTCGAGGACCAGCACGGTGCCGTCCGGGCGGACCATCACGTTGCGCGGCTTGAGGTCGCGGTGCACGATCGGCACCGCGTGCACGGCCGACAGCACCCCACACAGCTGCGCGACCACGGCGACCGCCCAGGGCCAGGGGTACGGGTCGTGCTGCGCGAGGTGGTCCGCGAGGTCGGTGCCCTCGACGTGGCCCATGACGAGGAACAGCTCGTCGCCGTCGCTGCCCGCGTCGTGGACCGTCACCAGGCCCGGGTGGTCGACCTGCGCCGTGACCCGGCATTCGCGCACGAAGCGGCGGCGCAGCTCGTCGGCGACGGAGCCGGGGCCCGCCACCTTGTCGGGGCGCAGCAGCTTGACGGCGACGCGGCGGTCCAGGCGCTGGTCGTACGCCGTCCAGACCTGGCCCATGCCGCCCTGTCCCAGGATGGAGGCCAGCCGGTAGCGCTCGCCGATGATCCGGTCGTCGTCCGTCACCGGGCCGGGCCCTCGCCCTCGTTGCCGGGCGTGTTCGGGTTCGCCTGCGGGTTCGGGTGCGGGTTCGGCGTCTGCTTGCGCAGCAGTTCGCTCAGCTCGTCGAGCTCGGCGCGCACCTGCCCGATCCGCGGCGGGGTGGCCGGGCCGGGCGCGGGGTTCGGGTTGGGCGTCGGGGTGGGCGTCGGCGTCGGCGTCGGGATCGGCGTCTGCTGGACCGGCGGGTAGCCGTACGCGGGGCGGGGCTGCTGCTGCGGCGGCACGTACGGCGCGGGCTGCGCCGGGTACCAGGCGCCGGTCCGGGCCGCGACGGCCCGGGCTTCGTGGTGGCGGATGTCGGCGACGAGGAAGTACACGCAGGTCGCGAAGCCGGTCAGGATGACGCCGAAGGCGCCGGTGTTGCCCTGCCAGCCGTCGGTTTTGGGGGTCGGGTCGGCGCCGATCAGCGCGATCCAGGCGACGGTGAGCACGCAGTTGAGGGCCAGCAGCCACCAGTCCCGGGGCTTGCGGGTGACGACCGCGAGCCGCAGCATCGTGCCCCAGCCCAGGAAGCCGCAGCTCAGGACGGGCAGCAGGGCGAACAGCACGCGCAGTGCCACGACTCCCCCGGTACTGGGCTGGGGGCCTTGCTGCGGCGGGAGGCCGGGGCCGTGCATCGCTGCTCCTGACGGACCGTGTCGACGAAAGTTCGGGTCTGAGCGTATACAGCGTTTCCGGCCGCTCGTGAGGGGATGCGCGCAACCGTTGCAGGGTCGCCGCACACCTGCGTCCGACCGCGGGCCGCGCGGGCCGCGCGGGCCGCGCGGAAATCATCGACGGCCCCTGACCGGCGGCGACTACGCTCGGCCGTCGAGTTGTCGTTCCAGGGGGGAATCCACATGCGGAGCCGGACCATCGGTGTCTCGGTACTGGCCACGACGGCCTTGTTCGGGGTGACGACGGCCTGCGCGCCCGTCGGCGGGAGCAAGGCCGCCGACATCGGCAGGCACGCCCGCGCCGCGGGGCAGGTCCCGGCCGGGGCCACGCCCCCGCCGGCTGCCAAGGGCAAGTCGACGGGCGGGCTCGCCGACCTGTCGGGCGCCGAGGTCCTGAGCCGGTCGCACGAGGCCATGCGCACGGTCGAATCGGCCCGTGTCGCCGCGAAGATGCGTGAGGACGGCAACCCGGCGGAGTTCGAACTCTCCCTGGACAAGAAGGGCAGCTGCAACGGCACGATCCGGTACGAGGGGATGGGCAAGGTGGACATCGTCAAGTCCCCCGAGCTGATCCACTTCAAGGGCGATGCCGACTACTGGCGGGGCACGGCCGCGAAGAAGCACACGCCCAAGAAGCAGACGGACGCGATGGTCACGATGCTCGCCGACCGCTGGCTCAAGATGCCGCTCTCCGACGCCCGGGCGTCGGCGGTGGGGCACATCTGCGACCTGGACAAGCTGACGGGCGGCGGTGGCCGACCCAACCCGCTCGCCCGCAAGGGCGAGACGGTCACCATCGACGGCAAGCAGGCGCTGGCGGTCATCACGGCGACCAAAGAGGGCACGGAGACCGACTACATAGCCACCCAGGGCACTCCGTACGTCCTCAAGTCCACCATGTCGGGTGACGAGACCGGGGAGATGCTCTTCTCGGCCTTCGGGACGCCGGTCGATACGGCCCTGCCGGAAGGCGCGGACGTCCTGGACCTGTCGAAGCTGGGCAGCGGCGTCCCCGCCGAATCGGTCTGAGCCCTGCGGCCCGGCCCTCGGCCTCGGCGGGCGGATCCCCCGAAACGCGCGTAGCGTGCAAAAGGGATATGGAAGGAGCCCTCGGATGGGGATCTTCGACAAGGCCAAAGCCATGCTCCAGGGCCACAGCAAGCAGGCGAAGCAGGCGTCCGACGCCACCGAGCAGCAGATCAACCAGCGGACCGGCGGCAAGTACACCCAACAGGTCGACCAGGGCCAGCAGGAGGCTGAGCGGCGCCTGGGGATCGACGACGACCCCAACAGGTAGCCCCACCGGCGGCCCTGTGCCGACCACGCCCGGGAACCGGCACTACCGGTTCCCGGGCAGGCGCGTGCGGCGGCTCCCGCCGCACGCGGCGCCGCAGGCGGGCTACGACCCGAGGATCGTGGTGAGGAACTCCCCGGTCCAGGCCAGCAGTTCCCGCCCGACCAGCGGCTTGCCGCCCACCCGGGCGGTCTTCGGCCGCGGGACCAGCACCTGCGAGGTGGCCGGCTTGAGGACCGAGCCCGGGTAGAGCCGCTTCAGTCGCAGCTCCTGCGATTCGCGCAACTCCACCGGCCCGAAGCGGATGTTGACCCCCTGGAGGGTGATGTCGCCGACCCCGCAGGCCCGCGCCAGCATGCGCAGCCCCGCCACGAGCAGCAGGTTCTCCACCGGCTCCGGCAGCTTGCCGTACCGGTCGTGGAGCTCCTCCCGTACGGCCTTGATGTCCGCCTCGGAGTTCGCCGACGCGATGGACCGGTACGCCTGCAGGCGCAGCCGCTCGCCCGGCGCGTAGTCGTGCGGGACGTGCGCGTCGACCGGCAGCTCGATCTTGACCTCCAGCGGCGGCGCCTCCTCCACTCCTCCCTCGACGGCGGCGCGGTAATCGGCCACGGCCTCGCCGACCATGCGGATGTAGAGGTCGAAGCCGACGCCCGCGATGTGGCCGGACTGCTCGCCGCCCAGCAGGTTGCCCGCGCCGCGGATCTCCAGGTCCTTCATCGCCACGTACATGCCCGCGCCCATCTCGGTGTGCTGGGCGATCGTCGCGAGCCGTTCGTGCGCGGTCTCGGTCAGCGGCTTCTCCGGCGGGTAGAGGAAGTACGCGTACCCGCGCTCGCGGCCGCGCCCGACGCGGCCGCGCAGCTGGTGCAGCTGGGAGAGGCCGAAGTTGTCGCCGCGCTCCACGATCAGGGTGTTGGCGTTGGAGATGTCGATGCCGGACTCGACGATCGTCGTCGAGACGAGCACGTCGAACTTCTTCTCCCAGAAGTCCACGACGACCTGCTCCAGCGCCTGTTCGGACATCTGGCCGTGCGCCGTCGCGATCCGCGCCTCGGGCACGATCTCGCGCAGCTTGGCGGCCGCCCGGTCGATGGATTCGACCCGGTTGTGGATGTAGAAGCACTGGCCCTCGCGCAGCAGTTCGCGCCGGATGGCCGCGCCGATCTGCTTCTCCTCGTAGGGGCCGACGAAGGTCAGGACCGGGTGGCGCTCCTCCGGCGGGGTGGTGATCGTCGACATCTCGCGGATGCCCGTCACCGCCATCTCCAGGGTGCGCGGGATCGGCGTCGCGGACATGGTCAGCACGTCGACGTTGGCGCGCAGCTTCTTCAGCTGCTCCTTGTGCTCGACGCCGAAGCGCTGCTCCTCGTCGACGATGACCAGGCCCAGGTCCTTGAACTTCGTCTCCTGCGAGAACAGCCGGTGCGTACCGATGACCACGTCGACCGAGCCCTCCTTGAGGCCCTCCAGGGTGGCCTTGGACTCGGTGTCGGACTGGAAGCGGGACAGCGCCTTCACGTTGACCGGGAACTGGCCGTAGCGCTCGGAGAAGGTCCCGAAGTGCTGCTGCACGAGGAGCGTGGTGGGGACGAGGACGGCGACCTGCTTGCCGTCCTGCACCGCCTTGAAGGCCGCCCGCACCGCGATCTCGGTCTTGCCGTAGCCGACGTCGCCGCAGATCAGCCGGTCCATCGGGACCGACTTCTCCATGTCTTCCTTGACCTCGGCGATCGTGGTGAGCTGGTCGGGCGTCTCCGCGTACGGGAAGGCGTCCTCCAGTTCGCGCTGCCAGGGGGTGTCCGGGCCGAAGGTGTGGCCGGGGGCCGCCATCCGCGCGCTGTACAGCCGGATCAGGTCGGCGGCGATCTCCTTGACCGCCTTCTTCGCGCGCGCCTTGGTCTTCGTCCAGTCGGCGCCGCCGAGCCGGTGCAGGGTCGGGGCTTCGCCGCCGACGTACTTGGTGACCTGCTCCAGCTGGTCGGTGGGGATGTAGAGGCGGTCGCCGGGCTGGCCGCGCTTGGCGGGGGCGTACTCGACGAGGAGGTACTCGCGGGTGGCGCCCTGGACGGTGCGCTGCACCATCTCGATGTAGCGGCCGACGCCGTGCTGCTCGTGGACGATGTAGTCGCCGACCTCCAGGGTGAGGGGGTCGATGGACTTGCGGCGCCGCGTCGGCATCCGGCCGAGGTCCTTGGTGGCGGTGCGCTGGCCGGTCAGATCGGTCTCGGTGAGGACGGCCAGCTTCAGCGCCGGGTCCACGAACCCGTTGTCGAGGGAGCCGCACGACACGTGGACGAGGGACGGCTCCAGCGTCCGCAGGTCCGCCTCCAGCCGGGCCGCGATGCCCTCGCCGCCGAGCACCTCGACGGTGCGGGCGGCCGGGCCGTGGCCCTCGGTGAGGTAGACGGTGTGCCAGCCGTCGGCGATCCAGCCCTTGGTGTCGGCGAGCGCCCGGGCGGTGTCGCCGCGGTAGGCCTCGGGTGCGCGCATGCCGAGCGCCAGGGTGTCCACGGCCAGGTCGGCGTCGTCCGCCGCGAAGGGGGACACCGACCACCACATCATGCCCAGCCCGCGCGCGTGCTCCCGGACGTCCGCGATGCCGCGCAGCGAGGCCGCGCCGACGTCGATCGGGGCCTGTCCGCCGCCCGCGGTCGCCGCCCAGGACGCCATCAGGAACTCCTGCGAGGTCGCCACCAGGTCGGCGGCCCGGGTGCGCACCCGCTCCGGATCGCACACCACGGCCATGGACCCGGCCGGCAGCACGTCGATCAGCAGCTCCATGTCGTCGACGAGGACCGGCGCGAGGGACTCCATGCCCTCCACCGCGATCCCCTCGGCGATCTTGTTCAGGAGTTCGCCGAGCTCGGGGTGCTCCTCGGCGAGGGCCGCGGCCCGCTCCCGTACGTCATCGGTCAGCAGCAGCTCCCGGCAGGGCGGGGCCCACAGTCCGTGCTCGGCGACCTCCAGGGACCGCTGGTCGGCGACCTTGAAGTAGCGGATCTCCTCGACCTCGTCGCCCCAGAACTCCACGCGCAGCGGGTGCTCCTCGGTGGGCGGGAACACGTCGAGGATGCCGCCGCGCACGGCGAACTCACCGCGCTTCTCGACGAGCTCGACGCGGGCGTACGCGGCCGCGGCCAGCGCCTCCGTGACCTCCCCCAGATCGACGCTCTCGCCGTGCCGCAGGCTCACCGGAACCAGCTCCCCGAGCCCCTTGACCTGCGGCTGGAGCACGGACCGGATCGGCGCGACGACGACGGAGACCGGCCCTGCTGCCGGGTCGTCCTTGCTGGGGTGCACGAGGCGGCGCAGTACGGCGAGCCGCCGGCCCACGGTGTCGCTGCGCGGGGAGAGCCGCTCGTGCGGAAGGGTCTCCCAGGACGGGTACTCGGCGACCTCGTCGGGCGGCAGGAAGGACCGCAGCGCGGCGGCCAGGTCCTCGGCCTCCCGGCCGGTGGCGGTCACCGCGAGCACGGTCCGCTCCGTCTTGGCGGCCAGCGCGGCGATGGCGAAGGGCCGTGCGGCGGGCGGTCCGACGAGGTCCACGTGCATGCGGTTGCCGTCCCCGGCCGCGGTGACCGCCTCGGCGAGGGCCGGGTCCCGGGTGACGGCGTCGAGCAGTCCGTGCAGGCTCATGAAAGGAGGCTTCCGTCCGGTGGAGGGGCAACGCGAAGGACCCGACACGTCTCACGGGCCGGGGGTTCCCACCCTACGACGCCGCTCCCGCACCCGCGCGAGGGATTGCGGCCACGGCGCGGAGGGACGACGTCGGCCCCGGCCCGCCCCCGAAGGGCTGACCGGGGCCGGCGTTCCCCCGAACGACCGCGGAGCTACTCGCTCGCGATCGCGTTCAGTACGTTCATCCGCCCCGCCCGGAAGGCCGGGACCAGTGCGGCGAACAGGCCTACGAAGGCCGACCCGGCGAAGACGCCGATGATCGTCGGCCAGGGGATCTCCAGGACCTTCAGTCCCTGCAGGGCGAGCAGCTGCTGCGCGCTGGTTCCCCAGCCCATGCCCAGGCCGAGGCCCAGCAGGGCGCCGAAGAGGGCGATGACCACCGACTCCAAGCGGATCATGCGGCGCAGCTGGCGGCGGGAGAGGCCGATGGCGCGCATCAGGCCGATCTCTCGGGTCCGCTCGACCACGGAGAGGGCCAGGGTGTTCACGACGCCCAGGACAGCCACGATGATCGCGAGGGCGAGGAGCCCGTAGACCATGTTCAGCAACTGGCCGACCTGGTCCTTGAGGGCCTTCTTGTAGTCGGTCTGGTTGCGCACCTTGTACTGCGGGTACTCGGCGAGCGCCGCCTTGACGGCCGTGTACGCGGTCTCCGACTTCCCGTCGGCGGCCTTGGCCAGGAGCATGAAGGGCCGCGGCATGCGGTCCGCGGGCACGTACTGCTCGGCCGTCGCGGTGGCCACGTACATCACGCCCTTGTCGAGGTTGCCCTCGTCGGAGGTGATCGCGGCGACCTTCAGCTTGGCGGTCTTGCCGCCGGTGAAGGCGAGCGTCATCTCGTCGCCGACCTTGACGCCGTGCTCCTTGGCGTAGATCGAGCCGACCGACATCGCTCCACTGCCGTACGCGGCCGCGTGCACGCCGGAGGTCATCTTGCGCCGGACGTCCTCGGCGTAGCTCGGGTCGGTGACGCTGACGTGGTCGTCCTTGACGGAGCCGTCCGGGCCGGTGACCTTCACTTCCAGGCCGCGGTAGGCGGTGACGTGGGCGAGGCCCTTCGTCGCCCGCAGTGCCTGCTCGGCCTGCGGCACGACCGGCTGGCCGTTCTCGGAGGCGATGATGTAGTCGGCGCCCACCGACTTGTCGAGCTCGTCGGTGGCGGAGGCCACCATCGAGGAGCCGACCACCGACAGGCAGGCCACCAGCGCCAGCCCGATCATCAGTGCGGCGGCGGTGGCGCCGGTGCGGCGCGGGTTGCGCAGGGCGTTGCGTTCGGCGAGGCGCCCGACGGACCCGAAGGGCCGCAGGACCACGCCGGAGAGCAGCCGGACCACGCCGCCGGCGAGCAGCGGGCCGATCACGATGAAGCCGATGAGGGTGAACAGCACGCCCATCGCCAACCAGAGCGAGCCGGCCGCGGCCTTGTCGGCGGCCGCGGCGAGGAGCAGGCCCGCGCCGCCGATGCCGGTGAGGACCAGGCCCACGGCGGCCCGGATGCGGCCGGCCTTCTTGTCGCCGGGGGTGCCGGCGTCGCGCAGGGCGGCCATCGGAGAGACCTTGCCGGCCCGGCGGGCCGGGATGAAGGCCGAGACGACGGTGACGATGATGCCGAGCACCAGGCCGACGACCGGCGTGGTCCAGGCGACGGTCAGGTCGTCGGTGGACAGGTGCATGCCCATCTGACCCATGAGCTTCATCAGTGCGACGGCCAGGCCCACACCGGCGCCGACACCGAGGACCGAACCGACCAGGCCGAGAAGGAAGGCCTCGACGATCACGGACTTGAGCACCTGGCCGCTGTCGGCGCCGATGGCGCGCATCAGGCCGATCTCGCGGGTGCGCTGGGCGACCAGCATCGAGAAGGTGTTGAAGATCAGGAAGATGCCGACCAGGAAGGCGATCCCGGCGAAGCCGAGCATCACGTACTTCATGACGTCGAGGAAGGAGCCGACGTCCTTGCGGTTGGCGTCCGCGGCTTCCTTCGCGGTCTGCAGCTTGTACGTGTCCGCGCCGACGGCCGTGGCGATGTTCCGCTTCAGCTGCTCGTCGCTGACCCCGTCCTTGGCGGTGACGTTGACGTGCGTGAAGAGACCGGGTCCGCCGAGCAGCTTCTCCTGCGCGGTGGCGGTGTCGAAGTAGACGATCGCCGCACCCGGATTGGTCACGGTGAAGGTGGCGATGCCGGTGACCTTCGCGCGGACGTCGCCGGTGACGGCGATGGTGCGCAGTTCGTCGCCCAGCTTCACGTGGTGCTTCTCGGCGGTGTCGGCGTCGACCATCATCTCGGCCGGGCCGCGCGGGGCCTGACCCGAGGTGATCTTCATGGACTTGAGCTCGTTGTCGTTCCAGTTGCCCGCGACGGTCGGGGCGCCGGTGGTCGAGCCGAGGTTCTCGTTCTTGGCGTTGACGAGCGTGACGGACGTCGAGACGACGCCACCCTCGGCGCTCTCGACGCCTTCGGCCTTCTTGACCTGCTCGACGGCCGAGGCGGGCAGCGCCTCGGGCTTGCCGCGGTTCGCGACGTCCTCGCCGCCCGCGGCCTCCTTCGGGCTGACCGTGACGTCGGAGCTGGTGACGGCGAACAGCTTGTCGAAGGTGGTGTTCATGGTGTCGGTGAACACCAGCGTGCCGCAGACGAAGGCGACGGACAGCAGGACGGCGATGGCGGAGAGCGCCATCCGCCCCTTGTGGGCGACGAAGTTGCGCCGCGAGGTCTTCAGTACGGTGCCCGCGCTCACGAGGTCCGCCCGCGCGCGTCGAAGTCCTTCATGCGGTCCAGCACCTGGTCGGCGGTGGGCCCGTACAACTCGTCCACGATCCGGCCGTCTGCGAGGAAGATCACCCGGTCGGCGTACGAGGCGGCCACCGGGTCGTGCGTGACCATCACGATCGTCTGGCCGAGCTCGTCGACCGAGCGGCGCAGGAAGCCGAGAACCTCGGCGCCGGCCCGGGAGTCCAGGTTTCCGGTGGGCTCGTCGCCGAAGATGATCTGCGGGCGGGCCGCGAGGGCGCGGGCCACGGCCACGCGCTGCTGCTGGCCGCCGGAGAGCTCGGTCGGGCGGTGCTTGAGGCGGCCCGCGAGGCCGACGGTCTCCACGACCCGGTTCAGCCACTCCGCGTCGGGCTTGCGGCCCGCTATGTCCATCGGGAGCGTGATGTTCTCCAGGGCGTTGAGCGTGGGCAGCAAGTTGAAGGCCTGGAAGATGAAGCCGATCCGGTCGCGGCGCAGCTGCGTGAGCTTCTTGTCCTTCAGCCCGGTGATCTCGGTGTCGTCCAGGTGGATCTGCCCGCTGGTCACCGTGTCGAGACCGGCGAGGCAGTGCATCAGCGTGGACTTGCCGGAGCCGGAGGGGCCCATGATCGCCGTGAACCGGCCGCGCTCGATGTCGACGTCCACCTCGTCGAGGGCGACCACGCGGGTCTCCCCGGCGCCGTAGGCCTTGACGACCTTGCGCGCCCGGGCCGCGACGGCTCCATGCCCTCCAGTACCCCCGTGCCTGGTTTCGGTCATAGCCGTTGTCACGGTGCTTCCCCTCGTTGGTTGCGTTGCTGCGCGTGTGGCCGTTACCGGCGTGCGTGGCTGGTTTTCGCTGTGGTGCCGTCGTGAAGTCTGCGGGGCGGAGGCGTCCGGCGCGCTGGTGCCCGTCGCCGTATCCACCGGGGGGTTAGCCCCACCCCCGCTCGTATGAACCAGTTAAGGACGTCGCGGGGCGGACTTCCTCCTCCGCCGGGACGAACGGCCCCTGGACCCTTGTGAGGAGCAACCCCTAGGGGTTCTCCACCTTTTGGTGGACCGGTTCTGGGGGATACCGGGGGGATACCGCCGGATACCCCGTGATGAGAGGGTGTTCTCCACAGGTACGTGCACAGTGAAAGGATCTTGGTGGGCGCGGAGGAGAGCACGGGCGAGCGCACCGGGGACGCCACAGGGAAGGGCGGTGACGGCCCGGCCGGCGGCGGCATATCGGCCAAGACCGGCACGGCGGGGGCGTCCGCGCACCCGGGCGGCGGGGCCGGTGCCGGCGGGCGGGGTCCGCGCACCTCGCTGGTCACCGCCCTCATGCTGGCCATGGCCCTCGTCGCCCTCGACAGCTCCATCGTCTCCACCGCAGTGCCCCAGATCGTCGGCGACCTCGGCGGCTTCGCCGTCTTCTCCTGGCTCTTCGCCGGCTACCTGCTCGCCGTCACCGTCACCCTCCCGGTCTACGGCAAGCTCTCCGACACCTTCGGCCGCAAGCCCGTCCTGCTCTTCGGCATAGCCCTGTTCCTCCTCGGCTCCCTGCTGTGCGCGCTCGCCTGGAACATGGCCGCCCTCATCGCCTTCCGCCTCGTCCAGGGCCTGGGCGGCGGCGCGCTCCAGGGCACCGTGCAGACCCTGGCCGCCGACCTGTACCCGCTGAAGGAGCGCCCGAAGATCCAAGCCAGGATGTCCTCGGTCTGGGCCGCCTCCGCCGTGGCCGGCCCGGCACTCGGCGGGTTCATCGCGGCGTACGCCGACTGGCGCTGGATCTTCCTGATCAACCTGCCGCTGGGCGGTCTGGCCCTGTGGATGCTCGCCCGCCACCTCGTCGAACCCGTGCGGTCCCCCGGGCGGCGCGGCCCGATCGACTGGGCGGGCGCGCTCGGCGTCTTCGCCTGCGGCGGACTACTGCTCTTCGCGCTGGTACAGGGCGGGGTCGCCTGGCCCTGGCTGTCCGTGCCCTCCCTCGGCCTGCTCGGCGCGAGCGCGGCCCTGGCGGCCGTGGTCGTCGCGATCGAACGCCGGGCCGAAGAACCGATCCTGCCCGGGTGGGTGTGGCGCCGGCGCACCATCGCCGCCGTGAACCTGGCCCTCGGCGCACTCGGCCTGCTCATGGTCGCCCCGCTGGTCTTCGTCCCGACGTACGCCCAGTCCGTCCTCGGCCTCGGACCCGTCAGCGCCGGGCTCGTCATGTCCGCGATGACCCTCAGCTGGCCCGTGTCCGCCGCCTTCAGCCAGCACGTCTACCGGCGCATCGGCTTCCGCAACTCCGCGGCCGTCGGGATCTCGCTGGCCGCCGTGATCCTGCTCGCGTTCACGCTGCTGCCCCATCCCGCCCGACCCTGGCAGCCCACGCTGATCATGCTGCTGCTGGGCGCGGCCCTCGGCCTGTTCCAGCTGCCGCTGATCGTCGGGGTCCAGTCCACCGTGGGCTGGTCCGAGCGCGGTACGACGACGGCCTCGGTGCTGTTCTGCCGCCAGGTCGGGCAGAGCCTCGGGGCCGCCCTGTTCGGGGCCGTCGCCAACGCGACCATCGCCGCCCGGCTGGCGCACGCCCCCATGACCGGGCTGCCGGACCACCTCGACGGCGTGTCCAAGGCCCTCGACCGGCCGGAGCTGCTCCCCCGCGTCGCCGCCGACTACCTGCGCGAGTCGGTGTCCGTCGCCGTGGACCACATCTTCCTCGGCGCGACCGCCGCGGCCGTGGCGGCCCTGCTGGTCCTGCTGCTCGTGGCCCCGCGGCACTTCCCGATCCTGGAGGAGCAGCGGGAGGACTAGCTCCTGTGTGGGACCGGTGAGGACCGGCGGGGCACGCCCGCTGCGGCTTGTCATGGCCCCGGTCAACGGAGTACACCTCGGAGTCCTGCAACCGAGCTGTACTCCGGGGGGACGAACATGGCTTCCGCACTCTTCGCACTGGCCTTACTGGCTGCCGTGGCCGGGCCGATCGGCTGGCGGCTGCGCCGCCGTCCCGGCTTCATCACCGGCCGCGACGGCCGGCTCTCCACCTCCACCACCCTGGCACTGGCCTGGACCGTGATCCTGGTCTGGCTCCTGCTGACGATCCTCGCGTACGGGCTCACCGCGGGCGGCGGCGTCGGCTGGTTCACCGGGGAGCACGGCCCGCTGTCCTCCCTGACCACCGTGTACCTGCCGCTGCTCGGGGGCCCGTACGTGGCCCTGATCGCGGCGAAGACCGTCGTCGGCATCCGCGTGGAGAACGGCAGCATGGCCAAACCCGCCCCGAAGCCGACCACCTCCGGGCAGCGGCCGCTGCGCGAGCTGATCGCGAACGACAGCGGGCGCACCGACCTGGTCGACCTCCAGTACGTGGCGCTCAGCGCGGTCACCATGCTGTACGTGGTGCTGTTCTTCGTCTCCGACGTGGGCGGCGGACTGCCCCGCCTGCCCGCCGAGATCTGGGCGCTGACGGGCGCACCGGCCGGGGCGTACCTGGTGAACAAGATGGCCACGCGCGCGAATCCGGTGATCACGTGCGTGACGGTGGCGGGCACCGCGCTCGTCGTCGAGGGCGGCGGCTTCGGCCCGGAGGCGCGGATCGAGATCGACTCCACCGCGCTGGCGGCAGAGTACGACCCGGCCACGGGCACCCTGGCGGCGCAGCTGCCGGCCACCGCGCCCGCCACCTTCACGGTGGTGGTCTCCTCCCGCGGCCTGCGCAGCGACCCCTACCGCTACACGCCCGCGGCACCGGCACCGGCACCGGCCCAGCAGCCGGCGCCAGCCCAGCAGCCGGCCGCCGGCTAGCGCCCGCGGGGCGGGGTCGGTCACGGGAGTTTCGCGAGGAACCCGCCGATCAGCGGGGCGATCTCCCCGAGGTGCGTCTCCAGTGCGAAGTGCCCCGCCCCTTCGAAGACGTGCACCTCGGCGTCCGGCGCGTCCCGCAGGTACGCCTTCGCGCCCGCCGGGGTGAAGAACGGGTCCCCCGCGCCCCATACGACCAGGACTGGCACCCGGGCGGCCCGCAGCCAGGCCTGCCAGGCGGGGTAGTGGGCGAAGTTGGAGGCGTAGTCGAAGGCCAGGTCGGCCTGTGCGTCGGCGCGCCCCGGCAGGCCGAGGTAGTGCACGTCGAGGGTCCAGCCGTCGGGGGAGATCAGGCCGGTGTCGGCGACGCCGGTCTCGTACTGGAAGCGGGTGCCCTCCGCGGTGAAGAGCTTCCGCACCCGTTCCTCGTTGCCCGGCACGTCGCGCCGCAGTCCTGCGAACTCGCGGGCCGCGTCGGAGAGCCCCTCCTCGTACGCGTTGCCGTTCTGCACGATCAGGCCCGTCACCCGCTCGGGCCGGCGCGCGGCGAGCCGCAGCCCGACGGGGGCGCCGAAGTCGAAGACGTAGAGCGCGTAGCGCTCCAGCCCGAGGGCGTCGGTGAAGCCCTCCACGACGTCGGCGAGCCGGTCGAAGGTGTACGTGAACCCGTCCGGGGTCTCGGTGCGGCCGAAGCCTGGGTAGTCGGGGGCGATCAGCCGGTACGGGGTACCGCCGAGCGCGTCCATCAGCCGGGCGAACTGGTGCGAGGAGGTGGGGAACCCGTGCAGGAGAAGCAGGACCGGGCCGTCGGCCGGGCCGCTCTCGCGGTAGGCGACGCGGACCCCGCGCACATCGGCGGTGCGGTGGTGGACGAGCTGCATCACATGCCTCCAGAGATCTAAGTTCCATTAGTTTCACCGTCAATTCCTAACGGGTCAAGTGGTTCCGGTAGCATTAGCCGCATGACGGCGCCCCCCACGTTCCCGCTCACCGGCGAACCCCTCGCCCTGGACCTGCTCAACACCCGGCCCACCGGTGCGGGCGATCTGATCGCCGGTCCGGAAGGGCTCGCGGCCTGGCTGGCCGCCCAGGAAGGCAGGCTCGGGCCGATCGCGAAAGCGGGTCCGGTCGAAGTGGCCGCCGTACACGCCGTACGGGAGGCGGCCGGCGCGGCGCTCGCGGCCGCGCGGCGCGGCGAACGGCCCCCGGCCGACGCCCTGCGCGCACTGAACGAGGCGTCGGCGGCCGCCCCGGCCCACCACGAACTCGCCTGGACCCCGGACACCGGCTTCACGGTGGCACCGCACCGCACCAGCACCCCCGCCCGGCGGCTCGCGGCGGAACTCGCGCAGGCGGCCGCAGAACTCCTGACGGACCCCCGCGTGCGGGAAGTCCGGGAGTGCGAGGGCGCCGACTGCGTCCTGCTGTTCCTGCCGGCCCACCCGCGGCGCCGCTGGTGCGTGGCCTCGGCCTGCGGCAACCGGGCCCGGGTCGCCCGCTACTACGCCCGCCACAAACCCTGACCGGGCCGGACGGGCCGGGGCCGGGGGCCGGCGACCTCGTCAGCCCTGCGTCCTCGTCACCCCTCCGCCGGGGCCCGGCCCGTCAACGCCGCCAGGCTGGAGCGGACGTGGTTCATATGGGCCCGCATCTCCTCCTGCGCCTCCCCGTGCTCCCTCAGGATCCGCTCGGTCTCACGGCCCGTGCGCTCCTCCTGGATCCCGGCCTCCGCCAGCAGCTCCGCCGCCCGCGCTTCCGCGTCCTCCTGCCCGTGCCGCGCCGACTCCTCGGCCTCCGCGTAGCCGCGCCGCGCCTCCGCCAGCCGGCCCTCCGCGAACCGCTCCAGCTCCGCGTGCCGAGCCTCCAGATCGGCCTCCCGCTCCGCCAGCTCCCGCTGCGCCGCGTCCCACCGCTCCACGTGCTCCTGCTCACGGTCCGCCAGCAGCGCGTCCGACCGGCGCCGCATCTCCGTCAGGGCCGCCTGCGCCTGCGAGCGCCACTCCCCCGCATCGTCCCTGGCCTCCGACCGGACCGCATCGGCCTCCCGCTCCGCCCGCAGCAGCCCCTGCCGCGCCCGGACCTCCGTCTGCTCGCGCACAGCCTCCGCGTCGAGCCGGGCCAGCTCCGCCACCCGGTCCGCATACGCCTCTGCCGCACCCGTCGCGTCCACCGCGTCCGCCCGCGCGTCCCGGCGTACGGTGTCCGCTTCTTCCTCCACCAGCAGCAGGATCCGCCGGGCCCGCTCGCTCAGCTCGTCGTACGTCTGCGGGGCCAGCGCGGCCACCGCCTCGCGCAGCCGGCCCGCCTCCTCCTCCATCCGCTTCGCCAGCACGGTCAGCCGCGCCACCCGCTCCCACGCCTCGTCCCGGCTGCCGGAGAGCCGGGCCAGATACCGGTCGACATCGTCCACGCGGTAGCCGCGACCTCGTACGGTCGCGAAACCCGGTCCGTGAGGTGACATGGGTGCAGTCATCCTGGAAGCGCCTCTCTCGGGGGGATTCCCGTCAAGGATGCGCCATTTGCTCTCAGAAGCCGGAATGGCCGGGCCGGGACCCTGTACGAGGGTCCCGGCCCGGCCAATCACCTGATCATCCGATCAGAGCAATCCGTCCCACATCTGCTCCAACAGCACCGACCACCAGCTCTCCGGCGACGCCAGCGCCGCACTGTCGAGCCCCGCCAGATTCGTCTGGAAATCGACGGTCCAGCGCCCCGCCTGCTCCGGCGTCAGATGCTGGCGCAGCCGCCACATGTGACCCATCATCGCCAGCGAACGGGCGAACTGCGGCAGGCTCGAATTCACGAACTGCGGCGGCACCGGAGCGCCACCCGGACCGGCCTCCACCGGAACCGCCACTATGTGCGCCGTCCCGTACTGCACGCACAGCGCCTTGCCGAAGTCACTGCCCACGACCAGGTACGAACCCGCGTCGGACGCCGCCTGCACCTGCCGCTGCGCGGCCAGTTCGGCGAGCGTGGGCACCGGCTGACCCGGCACCGCCTGCGCCCAGAAGAACGGACCGAAGTCCGTCGGCAGACCCGCCCACACCAGGGTCTGCGCCACGATCTCCGGCACACCCTGGCGGGACACCGCCCGCTGATCGAAACGGAACACACCCTGCGGACCGAACGCCCCGGCCAGCTCCGCGCCGATGGCATCCAGCGGAATCGCCGGCTGGAGCGGCACCTGCGCCAGCGGCGTCCGTACCGGCGCGGGGCGCGCCGGACCGTCCGCCACCTGGTGCAGCTCACCCTGATGGGTCAGCAGGTGCCGCATGCCCTGCTGACGACCGGCGTGGTCCTTGCCGTACGGGGCCACGCTCGTGATCCGGACCTGCGGCCAGGTCTCCCGGATCATCCGGGCGCAGTAACCACCCGGCAGCTCGCACGACTCCAGCTCGGTGTGCAGCTCCAGCACCTGCTGCGGCGGCACGTTCATCGCGCGCAGCTCGTGCAGGATCTGCCACTCGGGGTGCGGGGTACCGGGTGCCGAACGCCGGATGAGCTGCTGCTCGGAGCCGTCGGGCGCGCGGTAGCGCAGGACCGCCTGGTACCCCGGGCCGACCGTCGGCGCACCGGTGGGGACCGGGGCCTGCGCCGCGGGACCGGCTTCCGGCTGCCCGGGGGGACCGGGAGGCGCCGGCGGTTGACCCGTCACGGCCGGACCAGCCAGCATCGTCGCGGCATGGTCGAGCCCGCCCCCGGGCGGGCCGGGGGGCGCGGGCGGCTGACCGGCACCGGGAGCGCCGGGCGGACCGGGAGGCGCCGGAGGCTGACCGGTCACGGCCGGACCCGCCAGCATCGTCGCCGCATGGTCCAGCCCACGCCCCAGCGAACCCGGAGCACCCGGCGGACCCGGAGGCGCCGGAGGCTGACCCGCACCCGGAGCACCCGGAGCGCCGGGCGGGCCCGGAGGCGCCGGAGGCTGACCCGTCACGGCCGGACCCGCCAGCATCGTCGCCGCATGGTCCAACCCACGCCCCAGCGAACCCGGAGCACCCGGCGGACCCGGAGGCGCCGGAGGCTGACCCGCACCCGGAGCACCCGGAGCGCCGGGCGGACCCGGAGGCGCCGGAGGCTGACCCGTCACGGCCGGACCCGCCAGCATCGTCGCCGCATGGTCCAACCCACGCCCCAGCGAAGCCGGGGGCGCCGGAGGCTGACCGGCACCGGGAGCACCGGGCGGACCCGGCGGCGTAGCGGGCGGCGTACCCGGCCGGGAGAGCTGGGCCCTGCTCGTCGGCGCGTCGGCGATGGACCCGGCGTCCGGGCCGCCCGCATCGGCCCCGAGGTGCAGGGCCGGCGCGATCGCGGTCCTCGGGAGCTGGCTGCCCCCGGCCATGAGCGTGGTCTTGGCCTCGGAGGCCCCGCCGGACGGCGGCGCCACGTCCTCCAAGTCCGAGCCCGACAGCGGCGGCGCGAACACCGTCGCGGGCAGCGGTACGGACACGTCGTCCGCACCGGAATTCACATCGGTCCCGGCCCACGGCGTGGCCCCGACCGGCACCCCCTCGTTCGAGGTCGGCTCGTACGGCACCTCGCGGCGCAGCGGAACCGCCTCCACCGGCTCGGGCGCGGGGACCTGAACGGGAGCCGGTGCCGGAGCCGGCGCGGCCGGGGCAGCCGGAACCACGGGCTCCGCAGCGGCCACCGGCGCGGGAGCCGGAGTCGCCGGCGGAATCCCCGCCCGGTCCGCCGCCTCCTGCAGCCACTCCGGCGGACTCAGCATGAACGAGGTCTGCTCCGAGTCGATCCGCGGCGTCGGCACCGAGGCCTCCGCCACCGGCGCGGCCGCGGCACCGTACTCCTCCTCGTACCGGCGGATCACCTCACCCACCGGCAGCCCCGGCCACAGCGTCACCTCACCGCTGTCCCGCGCGATGACCAGCCGCTGCCGGCCGCCACCGGACACCGGAGCGGCCGCGCGGTCCTCCGCCCACACCACGAACCCGAGCCCGAACTCCCGTACGCGCACCTCTCGGTGCTGGTACGCGGGCACGTCACCGTTGATCCACTCCTCGGCGCGCTCCTGCGCCTGCGCAAACGTCACCATCGCGCCGTCACCCCTCCACCGGTGCCGCACCCGACACGGGAACCGAGCGTGCGAATCCGCCGTCCACCATCAGACCGGCCACCGTTTCCAACTCCGGCGGGTTGCCCGCCAACCGCTCAAGAAAGGCATCGAAATCGGCACCGCACGGCAGCAACAAACGCTCCACGCGCTCCTGTACCGACCAGCCGTCCTGGTCGCGCGCGTCGTCGTACGGGGAGAACCACACCGAGCCGACCGACGCGCCCCTCACCTTCACCGCGAGCAGACCTCCCTGGGCGAAGGCCACGCACAGGTAGTCCTTCGTCAGGTGGTCGCGCAGGCACTTGTTGACGTACACGAGGTCGTTGACCGCCGCCTCCTCACGCACCGTGAAGAACGGCTGGTCCACCAGCACACCGAGGTCCACGTCGAGCCCGGCGCCCACCGGCGCACAGCCGCCCGCCGCCTTCAGGAACGCGCGGTACGCCTCCGGCAGCCGGTAGCCGAGGTCCTCCTCGACGCCCTGCACCGCCTCCTCGGAGACCGAGACCACCGCCTTGGGCAGCCCCAGGTGCGCCGGGCGCACCTCCTGCAACGGACGCGTACCGCGCTTGTCGTGGTCGACCGGCGCCGTGGCCAGCCCCGCGTGATGCCGCAGCAGCGCCTTCACCTCGACCGGGACCAGTTCCATCCGCCGCGTCTTCGCCACGTGGTGCCAGGTCCAGCCGTGCGGGGTCGCCACCGGCCCGACGGTGTCCCACAGCGCATGACCGGCCGCCTGCATCGCCGCGTTCGCGGACACGTAGTCCGTCAGCCGCAGCTCGTCCACGCCGAAGCCCTCCGGGGGTTCGGCGATCTCCACCGCCGCTCGCGCGTACGGGGAGAAGTCGGGATGTCCGTCCGCGTCCATGCGTACCCCGTGGGGATGCCGAGCGGCCCGGACCGGGTCCGGGAAATGCACGACCTGCCCCGAGTACGCGGCGTTGGGTGGCACGGCCTGCTGCCCGAGCCGACCTGTCGTCATGGCGGTAGCCCCCTGCTGGATCTGGCTGGTTCACCACAGCCTATGTGGTCCGGCAAGAGGGGCACCCGCCCGCGACCCCCGGGGCCGCACGACGGCCAGGAACATCCGAATTGATACGAATATTCGACCCCGCTTCCACACGACAGGGGACATTTGACAGGCTGTCCCCTCAGCACGGGGGCGTGCGCGACAGCGGCCGACACCGCCGCCACGGGAGGGAAGGCGCGACCATGCAGAACACGGCGACACGCTCGGACACGGCCGACGGCGCCTCGGGACCGGGCGACCAGAGCGGACAGGGCGGGCCGGGCGGACCCGCGACCGGACAGCCGGCCGCCCCGGCCGGCGACCCACGCCTGCGCTGGAGCAGCGCCGACGGCCGACCCGCCGCACCCGTCCTGCGCTTCCGCCGCGACGGCATCCTCCCGACCATCGCCGCCGCCCTCTCCGTACGCGGCGAAACCCTCACCGGCACCGCGGGCAAGGCCGACCAGCCGCCCTCCCTGCACCACCTCGTCCAGGACTTCCTCGACACCCTCACCAGCGGCCAGCGGGAACGCTTCACGGGCCGCTGCCCGGAAGCCATCCTGGTCTCCCGCCACCTCACCGCCGTGGAGAACGCCCGCAGCCGGCGCGCCTCCCGCAAACCCCTCACGGCCAACGAGGCCCGTCGCTCCCTCAAACAGTCCAAGATCACCGCCCGTCGCATCCGCGAGGACGGCGACCCGCTGCACGGCAGCTACGCGCCCCCCTGCCGCTCCTGCGAAGCACTCCTCGCACACTTCGGCGTACGCGCCGTCGACCTCACCCCCGCGTCAGAGAAGGCCTGACCTCCGCCACCATGAGCACCTCCTCAGCCTCCTACGACCGCTCCTCGGCCACCCGCTTCCCCACCGCCGTGGACACCGCCCTGCGCACCGCCGGCTGGGAGCCCGGCCGCTGGGACATCAAGCAGGCGGAGTTCTGGGCCGACGCCCTCCGGGACCACACCACCCCCGCCGGCCACCGGCACACCGTCTTCCCCGCGGCCGTCGAAGCCTGGGCCGAGTTCGGCGGGCTCACCGTCACCGCCGCCGGGCCCGGCCGCCAGACCGCACCGGTCCCGGTCCGCCTCGACCCCCTCACCGGCCTCCACCTGGCCCGCACCTTCGCCGACCTCGGCCGCGCCCTCTCCACCCAGCTGTGCCCGCTCGGCGTCGACTCCGACGGCGGTTCGCACCTCGCCATCGACCGCGAAGGCCGCGTCTACGGCATCGACCACACCGGCGACTGGTACCTCGGCGCAGGCGTGGACGAAGCCCTGACCCTCCTGCTGACGGGCCTCCAACCCACCCGCCTCACCACGGCTCCCTGACCCGACGCCGGCCCGGCCGCGGCCGGGCCCGGCCCCACGGCGGCACGGCCGGGGGCCGGGCGGGGCGCCGCGTCAGTTCTGCCGGGCACCCCGGGGGAGGACCACAGAGACCTTGAAGCCGCCCCCGTCCGTCGGACCGGACACGAACACGCCGCCCAGCCCGAGCACCCGTTCCCGCATCCCGACCAGCCCGTTCCCGCCGCTCGGCAGCTCCGGCTGGAGCACGTCCGCCCCGCACGGTCCGTTCTCCACCTGCATGGCCACCTCACCCTGCCGGTGAGCCAGCCGCACCACGACCTCCGCGCCCGGCGCGTGCTTGTGGCAGTTGGTCAGCGCCTCCTGCACCACCCGGTACGCGGTCTGCTCCACCTCCGCCGGATACCCCGACCCCGCACCGCGGACATCCAGCTCCACGGCCATCCCGGCCGCCCGCGACTGCCCGACCAGGACCTCCAGCTCACCCAGCGTGGGCCCGGGCCCGTCCTCGAAGCCCCCCACCAGGGCGGCCACCGGCACCCTCACGGGCGCCCGCTTCGGCGACTCGGCCGCCCGCAGCACCCCCAGCATCTCCCGCAGCTCCGTCAACGCCTGCCGCCCCATGTCCCCCACCAGCGCCGCGTTCTTCGCCGCCCGCGCCGGGTCCTTGGCGGCCACCGCCTCCAGCGCGGCCGCGTGCACCACCATGAGCGACACCCGGTGCGCCACCACGTCGTGCATCTCCCGCGCGATCCGCGTCCGCTCCTCCGTACGGGCCCACTCGGCCCGCTCCTCCGCCCGGTCCGCCAGGAGCGACAGCTCCCGCTCCAGCGAGTCCGCCCGCTCCTGCAGGCTCTCCATCAGCCGGCGGCGCGCCCCTATGTAGAGGCCGAGCAGCACCGGCGGCACGGTCAGCGCGACCGCCACGAACACGGACAGGATGATGACGAGCGAACGCGAGGCCCCCTGGTTCCCGCTGGTCCGCAGGTACATCACCACGAACGTCGCGACCAGCGACATCGAGGCCAGCGTCGCGGTGATCCGCCGGGGCACCTCGCAGGCGGCGAGCGTGTACAGCCCGACCACCCCGAGCAGGAACCCCATCGCGGCCGGCGCCACGGCGATCCCGACCAGCACCACGGCGATCGGCCAGCGCCGCCGCAGTACGAGCGTGGACCCCACCAGGAGCCCGAACAGCACCCCGACGGCCACCGGCACCCCGGCCTCGCGCGCGAAGGGCACCCCCTCGACGGCGCACTCGACCGCGGACACGGCCGCGAGCCCCACGTCGAGGACGGCCCCGCGCCGCCGCTCCCACCACAGCGGCCCGTCCCGCCCGGCCCCTTGCTCTTCCCCCGTATAGGTCATGCCGTCCAGCGTACGCAGCGCCCCCGGCGCACAGCCGGGCGGAATTCCGGGAAACCGGAGGACCGGAAACGGCAAACCCCCCGGCGAACAGTGATCCATACCGTCGCATCGAGGGGCGGTGGTGCGGCATAGTAGGTGCCGTCGACTCGACCGCAAGGGCGTAATGTCCGGTTTAGTCGGAAATTATCCCCTGTGGTGTAATTGGCAGCACTGAGGCTTTTGGTGCCTTATGTCCGGGTTCGAGTCCTGGCGGGGGAGCTTTTCAGGTTCGGGTCCCGGCCGGCACGGTCGGGACCCGCCCTCGTTAGGGGCCCGTAACGCCCCGGTATCCTTCACGGGTCCAGCACCCGAAGCCGAAGGGCACACCCGTGAGCGCCAACCGCCCGGCAGCCGTCGTCGTACTCGCAGCGGGTGAAGGCACCCGCATGAAGTCGGCCACTCCCAAGGTTCTGCACGAGATCTGCGGGCGCTCGCTCGTGGGCCACGTCGTCGCCGCCTCGCGCGAGCTGGACCCCGCACACCTCGTGGTCGTCGTCGGCCACGCCCGCGAGCAGGTCACCGCGCATCTCGCGGAGGTCGACGCCGGCGTGCGCACCGCCGTCCAGTACGAGCAGAACGGCACCGGGCACGCCGTCCGCATGGCCCTCGAAGAGCTGGGCGGGCAGCCGTCCGGCACCGTGGTCGTCGTCTGCGGCGACACCCCGCTGCTGACCGGCGAGACCCTGCAGCAGCTCGTGCAGACGCACGAGGCCGACGGCAACGCCGTCACCGTGCTCACCGCCGAGGTCCCGGACTCCACCGGCTACGGCCGGATCATCCGCGGCGAGGACGGGGCCGTGACGGCGATCGTCGAACACAAGGACGCCACCGACGCGCAGCGTGCGATCCAGGAGATCAACTCCGGGGTCTTCGCCTTCGACGGCGCCCTGCTCGCCGACGCCCTCGGCAAGGTGCGTACGGACAACAGCCAGGGCGAGGAGTACCTCACGGACGTGCTCGGCATCCTGCGCGAGGCCGGTCACCGCGTCGGGGCGGCCGTCGGCGGCGACCACCGGCAGATCCTGGGCATCAACAACCGCGTCCAGCTCGCGCAGGCCCGCGCACTGCTCAACGCACGTCTGCTGGAGCAGGCGATGCTCGCGGGCGTGACGGTCGTCGACCCGGCGAGTACGTTCGTGGACGTGACGGTGACGTTCGGGCAGGACGCGATCGTCCACCCGGGTACGCAGCTGCTGGGTGCGACGCACGTGGCGGAGGGCGCCGAGGTCGGTCCGAACACGCGGCTCAAGGACACGCAGGTGGGTCCGCGGGCCCGGGTGGACAACACGGTGGCGGACACGGCGGTCGTCGGGGAGTCGGCGTCCGTGGGTCCGTACGCGTACCTGCGTCCGGGCACGCACCTGGGTGCGAAGGCGAAGGCCGGCACCTACGTGGAGATGAAGAACGCGACGATCGGCGAGGGCACGAAGGTGCCGCACCTGTCGTACGTGGGCGACGCGACCATCGGCGAGTACAGCAACATCGGCGCGGCCAGCGTGTTCGTGAACTACGACGGTGAGCACAAGCACCACACCACGGTCGGCTCACACTGCAAGACGGGTTCGGACAACATGTTTGTGGCGCCCGTCACCATCGGGGACGGCGCCTACACGGCGGCCGGCTCGGTGATCACCAAGGACGTGCCGCCCGGTGCGCTGGCAGTGGCCCGCGGCCAGCAGCGGAATATCGAGGGCTGGGTGGCCCGCAAGCGTCCGGGAAGTGCCGCTGCAACGGCGGCGCAGTCGGCGGTCCATGAGGACTCCGACCCGCGTTGAAACCTCGTTGAGGTGAACTGACCGGAAACAGGTACGCCCGGGACGGCGTACCGTGATAGGTGCACGCAATTCGGCTGGCTCACCGTGTGCGGGACGGACGCACACGGGGGCGAGCAGCTTTCAACACGTCTGAGGAGACTGTGCTGTGACCGGGATCAAGACGACCGGCGAGAAGAAGCTGATGCTCTTCTCCGGCCGCGCCCACCCCGAGCTGGCCGAGGAGGTTGCGCACCAGTTGGGCGTCGGCCTCGTGCCGACCAAGGCTTTCGACTTCGCGAACGGTGAGATCTACGTCCGCTTCCAGGAGTCGGCTCGTGGCGCGGACTGCTTCCTGATCCAGAGCCACACGGCTCCGATCAACAAGTGGATCATGGAGCAGCTGATCATGATCGACGCGCTGAAGCGCGCGTCGGCCCGCTCCATCACCGTGATCATCCCGTCCTACGGGTACGCCCGCCAGGACAAGAAGCACAAGGGCCGCGAGCCGATCTCGGCCCGCCTGGTGGCCGACCTGCTGAAGACCTCGGGTGCGGACCGCATCCTGACGGTCGACCTGCACACGGACCAGATCCAGGGCTTCTTCGACGGCCCGGTGGACCACCTTTCGGCGCTGCCGGTCCTCGCGGACTACGTGGGCGCGAAGGTCGACCGCACCAAGCTGACGATCGTGTCCCCGGACGCCGGCCGCGTACGCGTCGCCGACCGCTGGTGTGACCGCCTGGACGCCCCGCTGGCCATCGTGCACAAGCGGCGCGACAAGGACGTCGCCAACCAGGTGACGGTCCACGAGGTCGTCGGCGAGGTCCGCGGCCGGGTGTGCGTCCTGGTCGACGACATGATCGACACCGGCGGCACCATCTGCGCCGCGGCCGACGCGCTGTTCGCGCACGGCGCGGAGGACGTCATCGTGACGGCCACGCACGGCATCCTGTCGGGGCCGGCGGCGGACCGCCTGAAGAACTCGAAGGTCAGCGAGTTCATCTTCACGAACACCCTCCCGGACCCGTCCGATCTGGAGCTCGACAAGATCACGGTCCTGTCGATCGCGCCGATGGTCGCGCGCGCGGTGCGCGAGGTCTTCGAGGACGGCTCGGTCACCAGCCTCTTCGAGGAGCAGCAGTAGCCGCTGCGCGGTAGATCCTTTTGGTGCGGCCTCCCCCGCCCGGGTACACTCCATGAGTTGCTCGGCGAGGGAGGCCGTACCTGTTTGCCCAGGTGCCGGCGCTCCGTTATCGACGCGCTCTTCGTAGCAGGCCGTTCCGGCCGGGTGACTCTGTCCGCTTTCCGTCACCCCACGAGGAGTGAGCATGTCCGAGATCAAGATCGCCGCCGAGACCCGCACCGACTTCGGCAAGGGCGCTGCCCGTCAGGCCCGTCGCGACGCCCTGACCCCCGCCGTCATCTACGGCCACGGCACCGACCCGAAGCACGTCAACGTCGACGCCCACACCCTTCAGCTGGCGCTGCGCACCCCGAACGTCCTGATCTCCCTGGACATCAAGGACGGCGGCACCGAGCTGGTCATCCCGAAGGCCGTGCAGAAGCACCCGCTGAAGCGCTCGATCTCCCACGTCGACTTCCTGATCGTCAAGAAGGGCGAGAAGGTCACCGTCGACGTCGCGATCGTCACCGAGGGCGACCTGGCCGCCGGCGGCAACATGCTGGAGACCCTCCAGAACACCATCTCCGTCGAGGCCGAGGCCACCCACATCCCGACCGAGGTCACCGTCTCGATCGAGGGCCTTGAGGCCGGCGCCACCATCCACGCGTCCGACCTGGTCCTGCCGGCCGGCACCACGCTGGCCGTCGACGGCGACATCGCCGTCCTGCAGGTCGTCGCCCCGCAGGCCGAGGAGCCGGCCGCCGAGGCCGAGGGCACCGAGGCCTGAGCCTCGCCTTCCCCCCTCAGCACTTGCTGAACGACCGCCGTCCGGCTCCACTGGAGCGGGACGGCGGTCGTCTTCGTATAAGGAGCTTTTGATGTCGGACGACGCGGCGCCCTGGCTGATCGTGGGCCTCGGGAACCCGGGAGCTGAGTACGCGGGCAACCGCCACAACATCGGGTTCATGGTGGTCGATCTGCTGGCCGAGCGGATGCGCGGGAAGTTCAAGGCGCACAAGGCGCGGGCGCAGGTGGTCGAGGGCCGGATGGGTCCGCCGGGGCCGGCGAACCGCCGGGTCGTGCTGGCGAAGCCCATGTCGTTCATGAACTTGTCGGGCGGCCCGGTGACGGCGCTGCGCGACTTCTACAAGGTGCCGCTGGACCGGATCGTGGCGGTCCATGACGAGCTGGACATCGACTATCCGACCCTGCGGCTGAAGCTGGGCGGCGGGGACAACGGGCACAACGGCCTGAAGTCGATGACGAAGTCGATGGGCGGCGACTACCACCGGGTGCGGTGCGGCATCGGCCGTCCGCCGGGCCGCATGCAGGTGGCGGACTTCGTGCTGAAGGACTTCTCGTCGACGGAGCGCAAGGAGCTGGACTGGTTCGTGGACCGGGCGGCGGATTCCGTGGAGTGCCTGATCGCGGAGGGCCTGGAGCGCGCCCAGTCGGCGTACAACTCCTGAGCCGCCAACTCCTGAGCCGCCTGATGTACGAAGACCCCCGCCGTCCGGTCCGGACGGCGGGGGTCTTCGTGCGTTGCGCGGTCAGCCGGTGTTGCGCAGACCGGCGGCCACGCCGTTGACGGTGAGCAGCAGGGCTCGGGCGAGCAGCGGGTCGGGGTCTTCTCCGCGTTCGGCGGCGGCGCGCTGGCGGGCGAGGAGGGAGACCTGGAGGTAGGAGATGGGGTCGAGGTAGGCGTCGCGGACGGCGAAGGTCTGCTGGAGGACGGGGTGGGAGTCGAGGAGCTTCTCACCGCCGGTGATGCGCAGGACTTCGCGGACGGTGAGCTCGTGTTCGGCCTCGATTTGGGCGAAGACGTGCTTGAGGTCGTCCGGGACGAGGGTGTCGACGTAGTGGCGGGCGATCCGCAGGTCGGTCTTCGCCAGCGTCATTTCGACGTTGGAGAGGAAGTTGCGGAAGAAGTGCCAGCGCTCGCCCATCTCGGCGAGGGCGGTTTCGCCGCCGGCCTCGCGCAGGGCCTTGAGGCCGGAGCCGACTCCGTACCAGCCGGGGACGATCTGGCGGGACTGGGTCCAGCCGAAGACCCAGGGGATGGCGCGCAGTCCGTCGAGGCCGGCGCCCGAGTCGGGGCGGCGGGAGGGGCGCGAGCCGAGGTGGAGGTCGGCGAGCTGGTCGACGGGGGTGGCCGCGAAGAAGTAGGCGGGCAGGTCGGGGTCTTCGACGAGTGCGCGGTAGGCGGCGTGCGCGGCGTCGGAGACGGTGTCCATGGCCGCGTCCCAGCGGGCGAGGTCGTCGTGGGACTGGCGGGGGGCCGTGTGCAGGGCGGAGGCCTGCAGGGTGGCCGCGACGGTCAGTTCGAGGTTTTCGCGGGCCAGGGACGGGACGAGGTACTTGTCGGAGATGACCTCGCCCTGTTCGGTGACCTTGATCTCGCCTTCGAGGGTGCCCCAGGGCTGGGCGAGGATCGCGTCGTGGGAGGGGCCGCCGCCGCGGCCGACGGTGCCGCCGCGGCCGTGGAAGAGGCGCAGGCGCACGCCGTAGCGGTGGGCGACGTCGCGCAGGCGGCGCTGGGCTCGGTGGATCTCCCACTGGCTGGTGGTGATGCCGCCGAACTTGGAGGAGTCGGAGTAGCCGAGCATGACCTCCTGGACGTCGCCGCGCAGGGAGACGAGGCGCCGGTAGGAGGGGTCGGCCAGCATCTCGTCGAGGATGACGTCGGCGGCGCGGAGCTCGTCGGTGGTTTCCAGGAGCGGGACGATGCCGATCTTGGCCCAGCCCGCGTGGAGGTCGATGAGCCCGGCTTCGCGAGCAAGGACGGCCGCGGCGAAGACGTCGTCGGCGCCCTGGCACATCGAAATGATGTAGGACTCGATGACTTCGGGGCCGAACTTCTCGAAGGCGTCCTTGATCGCGAAGAAGACGCCGAGGGTCTTGTGGCCGGCGGCGTCCAGGGGCGCGGGGGTGGGGGCGAGGGGGCGCCGGGAGCGGAGTTCCTTGGCGAGGAGCTTGCCCCGGTAGTCGCGGGGCATGTCCGCGTAGCGCCAGGACTCCTCGCCGAGCCGGTCGAAGAGCTGACCGAGGGCGTGGTGGTGGGCGTCGGCGTGTTCGCGGACGTCCATGGTGGCGAGCTGGAGGCCGAAGGCGGCCAGCGTGCGGATGGTGCGGTCCATGCGGCCGTCGGCGAAGAGGGCGCCGCGGTGTTCGCGCAGGGAGGTCTGGATGAGGGTGAGGTCGGTGAGGAGCTCGGCGGTGCCGAGGTAGTCGCGGCCGTCCTCGTGGGGGGTGCCCTTGGCGAGGCGCTCGCGGGTGTTGACGAGCTTCTGCCGGATGCAGGTGGCCTTGAGGCGGTAGGGCTCTTCGGCGTTGAGCCGCTTGTAGCGCGGGCTGATCTCGGGGAGGCGTTCGAGGTCGGCCTGGAGGGAGGAGAGGAGTTCCTCGGTGGCGCCGGTGTAGCGGATGGAGTTCGACAGCAGGCCGCGCAGGAAGTCGACGAGTTCGAGGGCGTCGGTGATGCCGTGTTCGTGCTGGAGGATCAGTACGTCGCGGGTGACGTCGGGGGTGACGTTGGGGTTGCCGTCGCGGTCGCCACCGATCCAGGTGCCGAAGGTGAGCGGGCGGGTGCCCGCGGGCAGCTCGACGCCGACGCGCTGGAGCTCGGCGGCGAGGTCTTCGAGGACGTCGCCGACGGCGCCGGCGTGCAGCTCGTCGAGGTAGTAGATGGCGTTGCGGGCCTCGTCGGCGGGTTCGGGGCGTACGACGCGCAGCTCGTCGGTCTGCCAGACGAGGTCGATGTTCTCGGCCAGGCGCAGGTCGTGGCGGCGGCGTTCGCCGGCGCCGGTAACGGGCTCCTCCAGCAGCGCGGCGATGCGGCGCAGCTTGTTGAGGACGCTGCGGCGGGCCGCCTCGGTGGGGTGCGCGGTGAAGACGGGGCGCACGTTGAGGTTGCGGACCGTCTCGCGCAGGTGCTCGGGGTCGGCGTCCTTGAGCATGTCGGCGGTGCGCGCGAGGAGCCCGCCCTCGGCGGCCCGGTGGGCGCGCAGTTCCTTGCCGCGGTGTACCTGTTCGGTGACGTTGGCGAGGTGGAAGTAGGTGGAGAAGGCGCGCACCAGCTTGGCGGCGGTCTCCAGGTCGGTGTCGCCGAGCAGTGCGGCGGCGGCTTCGCCGTCGGTGCGGGTCAGTGCGCGCACTTGTTCGACGAGGTCGAGGAGTTCTTGGCCTTCCTGACGGACGAGGGTCTCGCCGAGGAGGTCGCCGAGGCGGCGGATGTCCGCCCGCAGTTCCGCGTTGGCGGCGGCGACGGCGGTGGCCGGGGCCTTGGCCGGGGTGGAGGAGGCCTGGTCAGCACTGCTCACAGGTGCGGCTCCTTGCAGTGTTCGAGCGCTACTGGGAGGTGGGCTCCGGCATGCGCGGGGGTGTCCCCGGACCTTCTCCCGCTGTCACTGGGAGGGGCCCCAGGGGGCGTCCCCCACCTGGTGCGCAGCTCGGCTGCCCGTGCGGACCGCGCTGTCCGACGACACCAGGATAGGTGTCCGGGCCTCGTGCCTCGCTAAACGTCTCACCAGGCGGCGCGCGGGCAGTGTCGGGCGCCCTTGAGAGCGCCTCGGGCCCGGCCGCGCTCCTCTTGTCGCGGGCGCAGGCTTTGCCATACTTACGTTGCCGTAGGTTACGCATCCGTAGCCTGGGCAGGCGCCCCCCGGCGCCTGCCGATTCCTCACCCCCCAGGGGACCCTCATGACCACCAGTCCCGAGCTGATCGAGGACGCCTCGGCGGCCTCCGATACCGACTCCCCCGTGCCCTCCGCGACGCTCGGAGGCGAGAACAAGCGGTCCGTCGAGCAGATCGCCCTGCTGTTGTTCATCGTCGTTCCCTTCCTGGCCCTGCTGGCGGCCGTTCCGCTGGTCTGGGGCTGGGGAGTGAGCTGGCTGGACCTCGGCCTGATGGTGTTCATGTACTTCCTGGCCTGCCACGGGATCACGATCGGCTTCCACCGGTACTTCACGCACGGTTCCTTCAAGGCGAAGCGGCCGCTGCGGATCGTGCTCGCCGTGATGGGTTCGATGGCGGTGGAGGGGCCCCTGGTGCGCTGGGTGGCGGACCACCGCAGGCACCACAAGTTCTCCGACCACGAGGGCGACCCCCATTCGCCGTGGCGGTTCGGGGAGACGGTCCCGGCGCTGATGAAGGGGCTGTGGTGGGCGCACATCGGGTGGCTGTTCGACGAGGAGCAGACCGATCAGCAGAAGTACGCCCCCGATCTGATCAAGGACCCGGCGATCCGGCGGATCTCGCGTGACTTCGTGCTCTGGACGATCGTGTCGCTGGCGATCCCGCCCCTGGTCGGCGGCCTGGTGACGATGTCGTGGTGGGGCGCGTTCACGGCGTTCTTCTGGGGTTCGCTGGTGCGCGTCGCGCTGCTGCACCACGTGACGTGGTCGATCAACTCGATCTGTCACGCGGTGGGCAAGCGTCCGTTCAAGTCCCGGGACCGTTCCGGCAACGTGTGGTGGCTGGCGGTGCTCTCGTGCGGGGAGTCCTGGCACAACCTGCACCACGCGGACCCGACGTCGGCGCGGCACGGGGTGCTGCGTGGCCAGGTCGACTCCAGTGCCCGGCTGATCCGCTGGTTCGAGCTGGCGGGCTGGGCGACGGACGTGCGCTGGCCGTCCGGTGCCCGTCTCGACGCCCGGCGCAGGGAAAACGCGTCGAACGCGGCATGATGGGGGACGTGGCGATCGACGGCAGCAGTTCCAGCAGCGACAAGCCCCGGCGTGGCCGTCGGGTCCGGATGACGGGCGCCGAGCGGCGTCAGCAACTGCTGGACATCGGCCGCACCCTGTTCGCGGAGAAGGGCTTCGAGGGCACGTCGGTGGAGGAGATCGCGGCGAAGGCCGGGGTGTCCAAGCCGGTGGTGTACGAGCACTTCGGGGGCAAGGAGGGCCTGTACGCGGTCGTCGTGGACCGGGAGATGCGCCAGCTGCTGGACGGGGTGACGGGTGCGCTGACGGCCGGACATCCGCGGGAGCTGCTGGAGCAGGCGGCGTTCGCGCTGCTGGACTACATCGAGTCGTACACGGACGGCTTCCGCATCCTGGTGCGGGACTCGCCGGTGGCCCAGTCGACGGGTACGTTCGCGTCGCTGATCAGTGACATCGCCACGCAGGTCGAGGACATCCTGGGACTGGAGTTCAAGGCGCGCGGGTTCGATCCGAAGCTGGCCCCGCTGTACGCGCAGGCGCTGGTCGGGATGGTCGCGCTGACCGGGCAGTGGTGGCTGGACGTGCGCCGGCCGAAGAAGGCGGAGGTCGCGGCGCATCTGGTGAACCTGGCCTGGCACGGGCTGGACGGGCTGGAGTCGAAACCGCGGCTGGTGGGCCACCGCAAGAGCTGAACGCCGCGGCGCGACGGCGCCCCGTCACCGGTGGTCCGGTGGCGGGGCGCCGTCGCGTCGCACCACATCATCGAGGGGTCGGGCAGTCGGGCACCCGGGCCGTCAGCCGAGGGGTTCCAGGAACTCGATCCGGTTGCCGACGGGGTCCTCGGAGTAGAAGCGGCGGTGCCCCGGCAGGTTGTCGTCCCAGACGACCTCGGCGCCCCGTTCCTCCAGGCCGGCCGCGTACGCCTCGATCCCGGTCACCCGCAGCCCGGGGTGCGCCTTGCGGGCGGGCCGGAAGTCCTCCTCGACGCCCAGGTGCAGCTGTACGGGCCCGGCGGCGAACCAGCAGCCGCCGCGGGCGGCGAGGACGGGGGGTTTGGAAACCTCGGTCATGCCGAGCACGTGGACGTAGTACGCGCGGAGCAGGTCCTCCGAGCCGGGCGGCGCGGCGAGTTGGACGTGGTCGACTGCGGTCAGCACGGTCAGGACTCCTTACGGGCAACGGCGAAGATCCGGCGGAACGGGAACACCGTGCCGCGCGGACCGGGCGGATAGGCCTCGCGCAACAACTCGCGGTATTCGGAGAGGAACGCGTCCACGGCCTCCCGGTCGTCCCCGAGGGCGGTGAGGACGGGCCGCAGAGCGGTGCCCTTGACCCAGTCGAGCACCGGATCGGGGCCGGACAGCATCTGGTGGTACGTCGTCTCCCACGTGTCAACGGCGCAGCCCAGCTCGGTGAACCGGGCCAGGTATTCCGCGGGTTCGAGGAGGTGGACGTAGCGGGCACCGTGGCCGCCCAGCCGCTCGCGCCAGCGCGGGGTGTCGCAGAGCCGGGCGAGGAGGGCGTGGCTGGGGGCGGTGTAGTTGCCGGGGATCTGGAAGGCGAAGGTGCCACCGGGGCGCAGCCCGTTGATCCAGGCGGGGAAGGAGCCGGGGTGGCTCGGGACCCACTGGAGGGCAGCGTTGGAAACGATCAGGTCGTAGGGCTCCTCGGGGAGCCAGTTCGCGAGGTCGCCGGGGCGGAAGTCGAGGCTGCCGCCGCCGGCGGTCTCGCCCGCGTACTCGGCATCGGCGCGCCGGAGCATCTCCGGGGACAGGTCGAAGCCGGTGATGCGGGCGTCGGGCCAGCGATCGGCGAGGAGCGCGGTGACGTTGCCGGGTCCGCAGCCGAGGTCGGCGATGCGGGCGGGGCGGGTCGGCAGTTCGGGTATCCGGTGCAGGAGGTCGAGGAAGGGTCGGGTTCGGTGTCCTGCGTGCCGGAGGTATTGCTGCGGGTCCCAGGTGGGCGCGGCCTGGGTGGCGGCGGCGGGAATCCTTGCCGACGCGGTATCGGAATGCATGTTCGAGCCTCCCTGCTGGCATGGCGGGTGGAAGCGGAAGCCGTTCCGGCACCCTCCATGCCCATCGTCGCCCAAAATATATCTTGACGTCAAGACTCACGACATCGAGATATCTATTCCCGAGATCCTCGATTTAAAGAGACTTCACGTCGACAGACCCCTTACACTGATCGGCATGGAGGACGAGGTCGACCGATTGGTCGCGGCATGGCGGCGGGAGCGCCCTGACCTCGACGTGGAACCGCTCGAAGTACTGAGTCGCGTCAGCAGGCTCGCTCGCCATCTCGACCGCGCCCGCAGGCTGGCCTTCTCCGAGCACGGCCTGGAGCCTTGGGAGTTCGACGTCCTGACGTCGCTGCGCCGCGCCGGTGCCCCCTACCAGCTCTCCCCCGGCCAGCTGCTGACGCAGACCCTGGTCACCTCGGGCACCATGACCAACCGCATCGACCGGCTCGCGAAGAAGGGCCTCGTCGAGCGGCTGCCCGACCCCAACGACCGGCGCGGGGTGCTGGTCCGACTGACGCCGGAGGGCCGCGACCGCGCCGACCAGGCCCTGGCCGGCCTGCTGGCCCAGGAGCGGGCGATCCTCGCCCAGCTCTCCCAGGCCCAGCGCGGTGACCTCGCGGCGCTGCTACGCCAGTTGACCGCTCCGTTCGACAACATCCCCGGCTAGGTCGGCCGGCCGCACCCCGGCCCGGCGGGCCAGTGCCACCGCCGCGAGCGTGGAGTGCACCCCGAGCTTGCCCAGCACGTTCTGCATGTGCGTGCGGACCGTGTGCGGGGACAGGAACAGCCGCGCCGCCACGTCCTTGCGGCCCAGCCCCGCCACCATGCAGCGCAGCACCTCGTGTTCGCGCGGCGTGAGGGACTCCACGAGCCGCTCGCTGTCCGTACGGTGCTTGCGCGCGGCGGTCAGTTCCCGCAGCACTCCGGTGAGCAGCGCGGGCGGAAGGTGGGTCTCCTCGCGCAGGACCCCGCGGATGACGGCCAGCAGCCGTGAGAGCGAGCAGTCCTTCGCCACCCACCCGGAAGCCCCGGCCTGAAGGGCGAGCGCGGCCCGGCGCGGGTCGTCGCGCTCGGCGAGCACGACGGTGCGGACCCCGGGGTGGGACACCCGCACCCCCGCGACCAGGGCGATCCCGTCTGCGCCGGGCGGCGGGCCGGAGCCCGACTCGCGCTGGGCGGGCACGGTGCCGGCGGCGGCGCCGAGGTCGGCGTCGACGAGCAGGACGTCGAAGCGGCGGCCCTCGGCCACCGCCCGTTCGAGGCAGCGCAGCGCGGCAGGACCGCTGCCGGCCGCGGACACGTCCACGTCGGGCTCGGCCGCGAGCGCGGCTGCGAGCGATTCGGCGAAGATGCGGTGATCGTCGACCACGAGAACCCGGATGCGAACCACAAAACCCCCAAGGGTCGGGGAACGGACGACTGCGGGTACGGCGCCCGGACCGGGTGATCCGCAGCTGCCGCGGCCGCCGCCGAGACATCTCTGCACTACCCCGGACCGGACGCCGTACCCGGCGTGTCTCGACCCCTGAATCAACACCGGCCCCCACCGGTGTTACGCATCAGCGTAGAACGGGTGGCGGCTCGCGGTTGGCCGAATAGCAGAAGTTTTCCGAGCGATTTTCCGGTTGGGAAGGCGCGAACCCAGTTTTTCGTGGCCTGAATTCGACCATGTGGACGGTTTGGAAGACGGATTCCGACCTGTGCGTGCCACGGGCAGTTGCGCGGGGGCATTTCACCCGGCGCGTGCACTCCGAGCGCCCGCGCAGCGCGCCCGTCCACGGCGCTGACCCGCCCGCACGCGCTCCCCGCGCACGCTGCCGCACGCCACCGCGCCCCCCGCACGGTCGAGTGCGGGGGGCGCGGTGCGCGGGTGCGGCGGGGAGTCAGGAACGCAGCGTGCGGGTGAAGTTCCAGGCGTCCGCGATGATGCCGGTGAGGTCAGCGCGGGCCGGGGTCCAGCCGAGCCTCTCGTGGGCCGCGCGCGCGGAGGCGACGAGCACCGCCGGGTCGCCGGCCCGGCGCGGGGCGACGACCTCGGGGATCTCCGCGCCCGTGACCTTGCGGACGGTCTCGACGACCTCGCGGACCGAGAAGCCGTTGCCGTTGCCGAGGTTGCAGATCAGGTGCTCGCCCGCCGTGGCGGCCTCCAGGGCCGCCAGGTGGGCCTCGGCCAGGTCGGCGACGTGGATGTAGTCGCGCACGCAGGTGCCGTCCGGGGTCGGGTAGTCCTCGCCGAACACCGAGATCGACTCGCGCTCGCCCAGGGCGACCTGGAGCACCAGCGGGATCAGGTGGGTCTCGGGGTCGTGCCGCTCGCCGAACTCCCCGTACGCGCCGGCCACGTTGAAGTAGCGCAGCGAGACCGCCGCGACGCCGTGCGCCGCGCACTCTCCCGCGATCATGTGGTCGACGGCCAGCTTCGAGGCGCCGTACGGGTTGGTGGGCTTGGTGACCGAGTCCTCGGTGAGCAGGCCCTCAGTGGGCTCGCCGTAGGTGGCGGCGGTGGAGGAGAACACCAGCTTGCGCACCCCGGCGCCGCGCATCGCGGCCAGCAGGGCGAGCGTGCCGCCGACGTTGTTCTCCCAGTACTTGCCCGGGTTGGCCACGGACTCGCCGACCTGCGAGGACGCCGCGAAGTGCAGCACCGCGTCGTAGGAGGCGTCCAGGTACCGCTCGGCGTCCTGGATCCGGCCTTCGATGAAGGTGGCGCCCGCCGGGACGCCCTCGCGGAAGCCGGTGGAGAGGTCGTCGAGGACGGTGACCTCGTGCCCGGCCTCCAGCAGGTGCGCCGCGACGACGCTGCCGACGTAACCGGCGCCGCCGGTGACCATGTACTTGGACGTCGCCGTTGTGGAAGTCGCCGTCTCGCTCACTCGTCTACTGCCTCTCGCGGTGGGATGCACGCGGGCGCGTGCACATGCCGGTCACTGGCTTACCGGATTAACCGCCTCCGGGGAAATCGGCGCCCGCCGGAGACAGTCCCGCCCGGTCCAGCAGACCGGTCCGGGCGGCCAGTGCGGCGGCCTCCAGCCGGGAGCCGACGCCCAGTTTCATCAGCACCCGCTGCACGTGCGTACGGGCGGTGCTCGGTGCGATCTCCATGCCCGCGGCGATGAGCCGGGTGTCCTCGCCCTCGGCGACCCGGACCAGTACCTCCACCTCCCGCGGGGTGAGCAGCCGCAGCAGCCGGCTGCCCTCGTCGTCGGGCTGGGCGGCGGGGTTGAGGAGCTCCGCGAAGGCTCCCTGGAGCAGCTGCGGGGAGATCGCGACCTCCCCCGCCCGCGCCTTGGCCAGCGCCCGCTCCACGCCTTCGATCCGCTCGTCGTGGCGTACGTACCCCGAGGCTCCGGCGGCGAAGGCGGCGGCGATCCCGCGCGGGCTGGGCACCGGGCCGAGCACGACGACGGCGATCTGCGGCCGTTCCCGCTTGATGCGGACGACCGGCTCGAAGACACCCGGCTCGGCGGGCGTGGCGGTGCCCAGCAGGCAGACCTCCGGCGCCCGGCTGATGACCAGTTCGGCGGCGCCCGCGGCGGGAGCTGCCGCGGCGAGCACCCGGTGCCCGCGCAGCTTGAGGGCCGAAGCCAGTGCCTCGGCCAGCAGCCGGTGCTCGTCGAGCACCATGACCCTTACGCCCATCGGGCACTCACCCCCCACCCCTTCTGCCCCGGCAAGCTACACGCTTGTTCGACGGCGCGCGGCGGATACCGCGCAGAAGCCCCCGGAAGGCGGACCTTCCGGGGGCTCGTGCCCGCTGCGGGGAGCGGCCGGGATCGGCCGGGGATCAGCTGGCGCTGAAGGAGACGAACAGGTACTCGGGGTCGCCCTTGTCCGAGTACGGCTTCCTGGCCGTCGTGCGGGAGATGAAGAGCTTGCCGTTGTGGTAGCGGTATTCGGAGTAGTCGGGCGAGAAGGCGGTCTCGGCGCTGCGGCTGGTCTTCTCCGCCGGGTTCTCCATGAGGACGGTCTCCTTCATGGTCGTGCCGTCGATGCTGACGACCTGGCCGCCCTTGTCGTACGGGGGCACCTTGTAGGCAATGATGTTCGCCCCGTCCATGCGGAGCGGGAACATGGTGTACCGCTCACCGGCGTCGGCGCGGTCGGTGGTCTGCTTGCCGGTCTCCAGGTCGAAGGAGAGCAGCTCGTTCGTACGGCCGGCCGCCTCCTTGCCCTGGTGCTCGATCGAGGGCAGGTAGACCTTGCCGTTGCCGACGACGAAGCCGGAGCACTTCTCGACCTCGGTGCCGCCGCACTTGCCGCCGAAGTTGCCGGAGGCCAGCGAGATGCGGGCCTTCAGCTCGCCCTTGGGGTCGACGACGAACAGGTCGCTGACGCCGGTGGCGTTCTTCGCGGTCTTGCCGACGTCGGCGGCGACGATCAGGGGCTTCGTGGAGACGATGGACGCCCACTCGATGCCCGGGGAGAGCTTGTACGAGGCGGTCTGGGCGCCGGTGGCCGGGTCCAGGGTCTGGGCGTAGAGGGTCTGGTTGTCGCCGCGGCCGCACTTGCGGATCACGCCGAGCGCCTCGCCGCCGGCGTAACCGCTGTCGTAGCAGCCCTCACCGTCGACCTTGGGCGTCCACAGGGACTTGCCGTCGGCCAGGTTCCAGGCGGCGCCGCCGCTGGTGCCGCCCGCGGCGACGGTCTGGCCGCTGAGCGTGACCTCGTAGTAGGAGGCGGGCTTGTCGCCGGTGGTGGCGCCCTTGGCGTTGCTCGACCAGAGGAGCTTGCCGGCGGCCAGGTCGATGACGCCGACCTCGGTGCACGCCGGGTACTTGTTCTCGGGCGTGGGCTTCGTCGGCCGGAAGATGATCGCGGTCTTGTTGTCGCTGACGTGCTTGGTCGCGCCGCAGAGCTCGCCCGGGAGCGGGACCTCCCACTTCTTGCCGCCGTCGACGGTGTTGTAGCCGACGACCTTCGCCACGTCGGACTTCACGTACGTGGAGTCGGTGAGCCAGGACCCCGCGACGGTGACGACCTCTTCGGGGGTCGGGTTCGGCTGGTTGAACAGCGGCTTCGACTTGGTGTTGGCGGGCGCCTTCTCCGAACCGGAGGTGCCGCCGGCGGGCTTGTCGCCGCCGGTGCTGCCGTTCGCGGTGGGCGAGCCGCCCCCGCCGTCGCCGTCGTCGGAGACGTACCAGAAGCCGCCCGCGATGATCAGGACGATGGCCAGCAGGGCCGCGCCGACGATCATCAGCTGGGTGCGCTTTTCGTTGCCGCCGCCACCCGGGCCGGCCGGGGCCGGGGGCTGGGCCGCCTGCATCGGGGCCGTGGGCGCGCCGTAGGGCGGCGGGACGGCGGTGCCGGGTGTGGGCTGCTGCTGCTGCGGGTAGCCGTAGCCCTGCTGCGGATAGCCGTACGCCGGCTGCCCCTGCGGGGGCACGGCCGGGCCGGCCGGCACGGTCGGCGGTACGGGCGGCTGCTGCGGGGCGCCCTGGGGCGCGGGCGGCTGCTGCGGGGCGGCCGGCGGCACCGGCGGCGGCGCACCGAAGCCCCCGGACGCGGGGTCCTGCGGCGCACCGAAGCCACCGGGCGGCGGCTGGTGCGGGGGCGGCGGGGTACTCGGGTTACTCATCGGGTTCTACTGCCCTCTCGGTGGGCGACTCGGTGGACTCGTTCACTTGCCGAAGACCATCAGGAGCTTCTCGGCCGTGCCCTGGGCGCGCAGGTGGGTCTGGGAGACGAAGAGCCGGCCGCCCGCGTAGTCGAGGTTCGGGGTGTAGAAGGAGCTCTCGATCGGAGCGGAGGTTCCCGACGGGTTGCGCAGAAGCGCGGTGGGCGTGCCTCCGGCGGCCGGGATCGAGACGACCTCGCCGCCCTGTTCGGCCGTTGCCTTGCGGTAGGCGATCAGCTGCCCGTTCGCGGCCGAGATCGGGGTGATGGTGCGGCCTTCGCCCGCCGGGGTGCGCCACTTGGCCTTGCCGGTGCCCAGGTCGAAGGCGACGATCTCGTTGGCCTTGCCGGACTCCGTTACGGTCGGCATGTAGAGGGTGTTGGCGTCCACGGCGGTGGTGTTGCAGACCTCGACCGAGCGGAAGAGGCCGTTGGTGCACTCCGTGGCGAAGTTGCCCTCGCCGCTGACGGTGGCGCGCTGCTTGCCGTCGGGGCCGAGGACCACGATGGCACGTTCCTTCTTGTCCTCGTTGCCGATGCCGAGGACCAACGGGTCTAGCGAGTAGACCGCGCCGACCTTGTACTTGGCGGGCAGTTTGAAGGTCCAGGTCTTCTTGCCGGTGACCGGGTCGGCGTCGGAGACCTCGCTCGACATGTCCTCGTCGTAGCAGGTGGAGATGGCGATCATCTTGCCCTTGTCCGCGACGTAGGAGTCGGGCTTGCAGCCTTCGGCGGTGGCGCTGCCGAACAGCTTGTCGCCGGTGCTGACCTTGAAGGCGCTGGCGGTGCCGCTGCGGCTGACGGCGACGGTGTCGCCGATGATGCCCAGGCTGGGGCTGGTCATGATGTCGAAGAGGCCCTCCTTCGGGACCTCCTTCGTCCAGCCTTCCTTGCCCGCCTTGAGGTCGACCTGCTTCATCTGGTTGCAGGTGGCGGAGTCGCCGTCGCCGTCCTTGAACATGACGACGGTCTTGCCCTCGGCGGTGGTCTGGCGGGTGACGGAGCAGACGGGCGCAGGGAACGCGATCGTCCACTTCTCCTTGCCGTCGGTGATCCCGTAGGCGGTGAGGTTCTTCCAGACGCTCTTGACGACGGTGTCGCCGACGATCCACTGGCCGGCGGACTCCACGCCCAGGCCCGGTCCGTCGATCTTGGCGGTCTTGAGCCAGAGGGTCTTGTCCTCGCCCTGCTTGCGGCCGGCGTTGAGGTCTTCGGTCTGCTCGGAGCCGTTGCCGCTTCCGTCGCCCTTGTCCACTCCGGCGGAGGGCTCGGCGTCCGCGGGCCCGGAGCTCTGCGCCACGGGCTTCTTGACGTCGTCGTCACTGCCGCCGAAGAACGCGAACCAACCGCCGGCACCGAGGACGAGCACGCCGGCGACCGCGGCGGCGATGACGACGGCCGTCTTCTTCCCCGCGGGCGGCTGCGGCACGCCGGCGCCCGGGTACATCCCGACGGTCGGCATACCGGGGGGCGGCGGCGGGAGATGGCCCTGCTGCGGCACGTACGGCGCGGGCTGCACCGGATGCACGGGCTGCGTCGGCGGCTGCTGCGCGTACGGGTTGTCGCCCTGCTGCGGGTACCCTCCCCCGGCTACCGCTGGCTGGTGCCCCCATCCGGACTGCGGGGGGCCGGGGAGGTGACCGTAACCGGAAGGTGTCTGCGGCTGGTTCGGCGGCTGGGGCGGCTCGGTCATCAGCGCATACCTTCGGCGTCGGGTGGCGTAGGGGGGATGACCTTTCTACCACTGACGGTGTACTTACATCGGGCCGGTCCGTCCCCTGTTCCCAAGGGAGGACCGGCCCGTGACAACGCCGTTATCCGGTCGGTCGCCGCCCCTGACGGGCCGGAATCTAGGCCTCCTCGGCCAGCTCCAGCCAGCGCATCTCCAACTCGTCCCGCTCCGAGATGAGTTCGCGGAGCTCGGCGTCGAGCTTCGCGACCTTGTCGAAGTCGGTGGCGTTCTCGGCGATCTGGGCGTGCAGGTTCGTCTCGCGGTCCGACATCTTGTTGAGCTGGCGCTCGATCTTCGCGAGCTCCTTCTTCGCGGCGCGGGAGTCGCCGGAGGACGTCGACTTGGCGGCGGCCGGGGCCGGTGCCGGGGCGGCCGCCTCGATCATCTTCTGGCGGCGCTCCAGGTACTCGTCGAGGCCGCGCGGCAGCATCCGCAGGCTCGCGTCGCCCAGCAGCGCCATCACCGTGTCGGTGGTGCGCTCGATGAAGAACCGGTCGTGGGAGATCACGATCATCGAGCCCGGCCAGCCGTCGAGGAGGTCCTCCAGCTGGGTGAGGGTCTCGATGTCGAGGTCGTTGGTGGGCTCGTCGAGGAAGAGCACGTTGGGCTCGTCCATCAGCAGCCGCAGGATCTGCAGCCGGCGCCGCTCGCCACCGGAGAGGTCCCCGACGGGCGTCCACTGCTTCTCCTTGGTGAAGCCGAACTGCTCGCACAGCTGACCCGCCGTCATCTCACGGCCCTTGCCGAGATCGACGCGGTCGCGCACGCGCTGCACGGCTTCCAGGACCCGCAGGGACGGGTCGAGTTCGCCGACCTCCTGCGAGAGGTACGCCAGCTTGACCGTCTTGCCGACGGTGACGCTGCCGGCGGCGGGCTGGACGTCGCCCTGGGTACGGGCCGCCTCGGCAAGGGCGCGCAGCAGCGAGGTCTTGCCCGCGCCGTTGACGCCGACGAGGCCGATGCGGTCGCCGGGGCCCAGGTGCCAGGTGAGGTGCTTGAGCAGGACCTTCGGGCCGGCCTGGACGGTGACGTTCTCCAGGTCGAACACGGTCTTGCCGAGGCGGGCGTTGGCGAAGCGCATCAGCTCGGACTTGTCGCGCGGCGGCGGCACGTCGGCGATGAGCTCGTTGGCCGCCTCGATGCGGTAGCGCGGCTTGGAGGTCCGGGCGGGGGCGCCGCGGCGCAGCCAGGCCAACTCCTTGCGCATCAGGTTCTGCCGCTTGGACTCCTCGGTGGCGGCGATGCGCTCGCGCTCGGCGCGGGCGAAGACGTAGTCGCTGTAGCCGCCCTCGTACTCGAAGACGGAGCCGCGCTGGACGTCCCACATGCGGGTGCAGACCTGGTCGAGGAACCACCGGTCGTGGGTGACGCAGACGAGGGCGGAGCGGCGCTCCTGGAGGTGCTTGGCCAGCCAGGAGATGCCCTCGACGTCGAGGTGGTTGGTGGGCTCGTCGAGGACGAGGAGGTCCTGGTCCGCGATGAGCAGCTGGGCGAGCGCGATGCGGCGGCGCTCGCCGCCGGAGAGCGGGCCGATGACGGTGTCGAGGCCCTGGCCGAAGCCGGGGAGGTCGAGGCCGCCGAAGAGCCCGGTGAGCACGTCGCGGATCTTGGCGTTGCCGGCCCACTCGTGGTCGGCCATGTCCCGGATGATCTCGTGGCGGATCGTCGCCGCGGGGTCGAGGGAGTCGTGCTGGGTGAGGACGCCCATGCGCAGGCCGCCGCTCTGGGTGACCCGACCGGTGTCGGGCTCCTCCAGCTTGGCGAGCATCCGGATGAGGGTGGTCTTGCCGTCGCCGTTGCGGCCCACGACACCGATCCGGTCCCCCTCGGACACGCCGAGGGAGATGCCGTCGAGCAGGGCACGGGTGCCGTACACCTTGCTGACTGCCTCGACATTGACCAGATTGACGGCCATCAGACGCGCTCCAGGTGGGGGTCCCCCCGGACGGAGTCTGGGGAAGGGTGTGGATCAGCCCCCCAGCCTAACCCTCCGGGCCGCCCCGGAACGTTCCACCAGGAGCCAGCCGCCCAGTGCCATGGCGATCGCGGCGGGCGCGGTGACCGGAAGGGCGATCAGAGTGGCGCTGTGTCCTTCGAGGAGGCCGCCGAGCCCGGTCATGGACAGGCCGAGGATGCCGAGCAGGCAGAGGGTGGTGCCGAGGGCGGCGAGGGGTCCGCTGCCGGGCTCGCCGCCTCCGGGTACGGGGGCTTCGAAGCGGCGGAAGAGGGCGACGAGTACGGCGGTCAGCCCGGCGGCGGCGAGCAGCCGCAGCGGCACCTGCGCCCACCAGGCGGCGGAGGCGGGCTCCGGGAGGGTGATGCCGAGCGCGAGCTGGGCGGCGTACACGGCGAGCATGGCGGTGAGGTGCCAGAGGAACGCGGTCATGGCGATCCCGTTGGCGGCCACGACGGTGCGCCAGACGCGGGGCCGGGCGAGCCAGGCGGTGGCGGGGGCCCGCAGCAGCTGCACGGCTCCGACGAGCCACGTCCCGTGCGCGAGCAGCGCGAGGGTGGGCGGCGCCATGTTGGACACCTTCTCGCCGGGCATCCCGACCATGGACAGCGGGTACGGGCCGTACGCGACGAGCAGTACGGCGCCGACCAGTCCGGCGGCGGCGAGCGCGCCGGGGCGGGTGATGCGGCCGTCGGCGCGCAGGAAGCCGAGCTGGTGGACGGCCAGCCAGACGAAGGCGAAGTTCAGGAACTCGACGTACGGGACGCCGAACGCGAAGCGGAGCACGTCGACGGCGGCCGCGGCCCCGACGAGGAGGGCGAAGGCCCCCCAGCCCCAGCGCCGGTGGAGCTCCAGCAGGGCCGGGGTGAACGCGACCATGGCGAGGTAGATCCCGATGAACCACAGCGGCTGGGTGACCAGCCGCAGCGCGGCCCCGGTCAGCCGCCCCTCGCCGGCTCCGGCGAGCTGTACGGCGAGCGCCCCGGCGCTCCAGACGAGGACGAAGACGAGGGTGGGCCGCAGCAGCCGCCGGAGCCGGGCGCGCAGGAACGCGGCGTAGACGGGCCGGCCGTCGGCGCGCCCGGCCAGGGAGCGGTACGACAGGGCATGCGAGAACCCGCCGACGAAGAAGAACACCGGCATGATCTGCAGGCCCCAGGTGAGCACTTGGAGGGCGGGGACGAGGGCGAGCAGGTTGCCTATGCCGTCGCCGCTAACGGCGGCCATCAGCCAGTGCCCGCACAGCACGGTCCCGAGCGAGGCGACGCGCAGCAGGTCGACGTACCGGTCCCGGCTCGCGGGGGTGGCCTCGGCGAGGTCCTTGGCGGTGTATCCCATGGGGCCACGCTCGCGCGCCGGACCCGGCCGGGACCAGAGCGAAGGTACTCACTTCGCTCTGGGTACCCGTGCCGTACGGGGGCCGGGAATCAGGCGGGCAGGACGGTGGCGCCGGGAGCCGGGCCGGTGGCGGTGCGGGTGGTGCGGCAGGTCCCGGAGGCTTCGAGGGCCGCGGCGACCTTGAGCGCGGATTCCGGGTCGCGGACCAGGAACGCCGTCGTCGGGCCGGAGCCGGAGACCAGCGCGGCCAGGGCTCCGGCGGCGGTGCCCGCCTCCAGCGTCGCGGCCAGCTGCGGGCGCAGCGACAGGGCCGCCGGCTGGAGGTCGTTGGCCAAGGTCGCGGCGAGTGCGTCCGGGTCCCCCGAGGCGAGGGCCGCGAGGAGCGCCGGGGAGGCCTCGGGGGCCGGGACGCTCCGGCCTTCGGCCAGGCGGTCGAACTCGCGGAACACCGCCGGCGTGGACAGCCCTCCGTCGGCGACGGCGAACACCCAGTGGAAGACGCCGGCCTCGACCGGGGTCAGGAGTTCCCCGCGGCCCGTGCCCAGTGCCGCCCCGCCGAGCAGGCTGAACGGCACGTCGCTGCCGAGCTCCGCGCACAAGGCCAGGAGTTCGGCCTGCGGCGTGTCCAGGCCCCACAGGGCGTCGCATGCGAGCAGGGCGCCCGCGCCGTCGGCGCTGCCGCCGGCCATGCCGCCGGCGACGGGGATGTTCTTCGCGATGTGGATGTGGACGGCGTCGGACAGGCCGTGGCGGGCCGCGAGGACCTCCGCCGCGCGGGCCGCCAGGTTGGTGCGGTCGAGCGGGACCTGGTCCGCGTCGGGACCCTCGCAGGTGACGGTCAGGGCTTCGGCCGGGGTGACCGTCACCTCGTCGTACAGCGACACCGCCAGGAAGACGTTGGCCAGGTCGTGGAAGCCGTCCGGCCGGGCGGCGCCCACCGCGAGCCGGACGTTGACCTTCGCGGGGACCCGTACGGTCACGGAGCGGGGGCTGTCGGCGGCGCTCACAGGGCCGGCCTCGGCGCCGCGGGCTTGTGCTCGGCGATCGCCGCGAACTCCTCCACCGTCAGTGACTCGCCGCGCGCCTGCGGGGACACCCCGGCGGCGACCAGTGCGGCCTCGGCGCCCGCCGCCGAGCCGGCCCAGCCGGCCAGGGCGGCCCGCAGCGTCTTGCGGCGCTGCGCGAAGGCGGCGTCCACGACGGCGAAGACCTCCGCCTTCGAGGCGGTCGTCTTGATCGGCTCAGCCCGCCGCACCAGCGAGACCAGGCCCGAGTCCACGTTCGGGGCCGGCCAGAACACCTTGCGGCCGATGGACCCGGCGCGCTTGACGTGCGCGTACCAGTTCGCCTTGACCGAGGGCACTCCGTACACCTTGTTGCCCGGCTCGGCGGCCAGCCGGTCGGCGACCTCCGCCTGCACCATGACCAGCGTGCGCTCGATCGTCGGGAACCGGTCCAGCATGGTCAGCAGCACCGGCACGGCCACGTTGTACGGAAGGTTCGCGACGAGCGCGGTCGGCGGCGGCCCCGGCAGTTCCTCCACGAGCATCGCGTCGGAGTGCACCAGCGCGAAGCGGTCCTTGCGGGCCGGCATCCGCGCCTCGATGGTGGCGGGCAGCGCCGCGGCCAGGATGTCGTCGATCTCGACGGCGGTGACCCGGTCGGCAGCCTCCAGCAGCGCGAGCGTCAGCGAGCCCAGCCCGGGCCCGACCTCGACGACGACGTCGTCGGGGCGTACCTCCGCGGTGCGCACGATGCGGCGCACCGTGTTCGCGTCGATGACGAAGTTCTGGCCCTTCTGCTTCGTCGGCCGTACGCCGAGTACGGCGGCCAGCTCCCGGATGTCGGCCGGGCCGAGGAGGGCGTCGGAGGTCGTGCTGGTCGTGCTCTCGGGCTGCTGCTCTGCGGTGCTCACCCGTAAAGCCTACGGCCGCAGTGCGGCCACGGGGTCGCCCCCCGCTGCACGTAGAGCTTCTTCGCCCGGTACGTCTGTTCCGAGCCCGGTGCGTCCTGCGGGCGGCCGCTCCCACCGAGGCTGTGCCAGGTGCTGACGTCGAACTGGTACAGGCCTCCGTACGTGCCCGAGGCGTCGGTGGCGGAGGGGCGCCCGCCGGACTCGCACTGGGCCAGCGCCCCCCAGTCGAGGCCGTCGGCCCCGGCGACGGAGGTCGGCAGCGGCTTCGTGCCGATCCTGACGAGCTGGGTGACGGGTTCGCGGACGGTCTCCTCGGCGACCTTGCGGGGCTTTTGCCGGACCCCGTTGACGATGCGCAGGACGTACGTGGCGCGGCGCGCCCCGGGCCGGCCCGCCTGCTCGACGACCTCGGTGCCGGCGAACAGGTCGTCGTCCTCGGTCCTCTCGATCTCGTAGGGGATGCGCTCCTCGCGGACCTCCCGGGTGCCGGTGATGCGGAGCACGGTGACGGTCTGGCCGTCGCGCGGGAAGGAAGCGGGCGGGACGGAGGTGGTGTCTTGGCCCTGGAGGGTGATCCCGGCCTGGCCGAGGGCCTCCTGGATGGTGGCGGCGTTGGTGCGGATGGTGCTCTCGCGGCCGTCCGCCATGAAGGTGACGCTGCGTTCGGTGCGGACGGCGAGGGAGAACCCGGCGCGGGGCACGGGGGCGGTGCGCGGGGCGGAGAGGTAGGCGCCCTCGACGCGGACGCCGAACTGGCGCAGTGCGCTCTCGACGGTGCCGGCGGTGGTCCACACCTGGCGGGTCTGTCCGTCGAGGGTCAGGTGCACGGGGCGGCCGTAGCGGACGACGATCTCGTCGCCGTCGTCGAGCGCCGCCGCGCGGCCGGGGGCGACCAGGTCGTGGGGGCCGACGCCGAGGCCTTCGGCGGCGAGGAGTTCGCCGACGTCGCCGGCGAAGGTGTGCAGGGTCCTGGGCTCTCCGTCCACGGTGAGCCGGACCGACTTGTCGGCGGCGACGAAGGCCGTGGTGCCGCCGGCCAGGAAGGCGACGACCAGTGCCTGCGGGACGATCCGCCGCCAGCTGTCTCGGCCCGCGGCCGTCCCCGCGGGGGCGGCGCGGCGGCGCCGCCCGGTCGGGGCGGCCGTGGGCTTCGCGGCGGGACCGGGGTCGGGGCTGCGGCGCCGTCCGGTGCCGGGTCCTGCGGGGGCCGCGAGGTCCCCACCGGCGGGCGCGCCCCGGCGCCGTCCCGTCGGGGCGCCGGGCGCGGGTCCGGCCTCGGCGCTCTTGCGGCGCCGGGCGGCCCGCCGGTCTGCGGTGCGGGGGGCGGGCACGATGGCGGGCTGGGGGTTCGGGGCGGCTTCGTTCCCGTACACCCCGGTGAAAGGACTCTCGCTCACGACGCTCGCTCCACTGGTCCGGCCCCATCGGTTCGGGCACGGCACCCTAGCGGAGCGTCCGTCACCCACCAAAGCCGGACGACTACCCAGCGTGTCGCAGGAGCGGCGGCTCAGTAGTCGAAGGCGCGCGCCGTGTTCGCCGCCAGGGCGGTGGCCATCGCGTCCTCGTCGATCCCGCGCACCGCCGCCATGGCCCGTACGGTCAGCGGAATGAGGTACGGCGCGTTGGGCCGTCCGCGGTACGGCGCGGGGGTGAGGTAGGGGGCGTCCGTCTCGACGAGCACCAGTTCCAGCGGGGCCACGGCGAGGGCGTCGCGCAGCGGCTGGGCGTTCTTGAAGGTCACGGTCCCGGCGAACGACATGTAGTAGCCGGCGGCGGCGCATTCGCGCGCCATGTCGGCGTCGCCGGAGTAGCAGTGGAACACGGTCCGCTCGGGCGCGCCCTCCTCGCGCAGGATGCGCAGGACGTCTGCGTGGGCCTCCCGGTCGTGGATGACGAGGGCCTTGCCGCGGCGCTTCGCGATCTCGATGTGGGCGCGGAAGGAACGCTCCTGCGCGGCCATTCCCTCGGGTCCGGTGCGGAAGAAGTCGAGGCCGGTCTCGCCGACCGCCTTCACGTGGGCGAGCTGCGCGAGTTCCTCGATCTCGGCGAGCGCCGCGTCGAGGGCGGCCTCCCCGCCGCCGGCCCGCGCGCCCTGCCGCGACCATCCGTCGGGGTCCCCGTGCACGATGCGCGGCGCTTCGTTCGGGTGAAGGGCGACCGCCGCGTGGACGTTCTCGTACGCGGCGGCGGTCTCGGCCGCCCAGCGGGAGCCCTTCACGTCGCAGCCCACCTGGACGACGGTGGTCACCCCGACGGACGCGGCCTTGGCGAGCCCCTCCTCGACGGTGCCGCCCTGCATGTCCAGATGGGTGTGGGAGTCCGCGACCGCCACCCGGAGGGGCTCGGGCAGCGGCGGCGGGGTGTCCTTGGAGGCAGTGCTCATGGAGCCGATCTTATGACCGGCGGAAGATCCTCCTCAGCCGGGAGAGCAGGCCCCCGCGCTCCGCGGCCCCGTCCACCGGGACGGGCCCGGGGGCGTCGTGCGTCGGGGTCTTGCGCTGCTTCGGGGTCCGCGGGACGTTCGCGCCGGCCGGTACCGGGCCGGCGATGCCGGGCGAGATGCGGTGGTGGTAGAGCTTGTCGATCGTGCCGAGCACCGACGACACCTGGCCCTCCCGCATGATCCGCACCACGTGCCCGCCGCAGTTGTGGCAGGTCGGGTTGGACAGCGGGGAGGGGACCCGCTCGCCATTGACCGTGTAGATGATGAAGGGCTGGCCCTTGCCGTCGACGTGGTGCTCGATCTCGTAGCCCTGCTCCCACCCGTACCCGCACTTCATGCAGGCGAAGGAGTACGCCTCGTGCACGGTCGGCACACCGGGCCTGGGCACGGTGACGGGTGCTGCGGGCGCTGACGCGGGCGCGGGTACGGGGGTCGAGGTGTCTGCGATCTCACTCATGCCAGCTCCTCTTGTTCCACTGGTGCCATTGCCAGTGGACGCCTCTTCGGGCGGGAGCGCATCAGGCCCTGTCTACTGTTGGACGGCCTTTGGGCGACTCATGCCCAAAGCGCCCGGTGCGCGGTCTGAGCTTTGCTTTTCAGGTTAGCTCTTTACCGTCCTGCGGCATGTTCCGAGCCGCATTCTTTGCCGCGACGACCGCGTCGAAGACCTCCCGCTTGGGTACCCCGGCCTCGGCCGCGACCGCCGCGATGGCGTCTTTCCGCCGCTCCCCGGCCTCCTCGCGCACCCGCACCCTGCGCACCAGCTCCTCGGCGTCCACGTCGCCGGGCCCGGCGGCCGGGGCGCCCTCCACGACGACGGTGATCTCGCCGCGCACGCCCTCAGCGGCCCAGGCCGCCAGCTCGCCGAGCCCGCCGCGCTTGACCTCCTCGTACGTCTTGGTCAGCTCGCGGCACACCGCGGCCCGCCGGTCGGCGCCGAACACCTCGGCCATCGCGGCGAGGGCGTCGTCGAGCCGGTGCGGGGCCTCGAAGTAGACGAGCGTGCGGCGCTCGCCCTCGACCTCGCGGAGCCGGCCGAGGCGCTCGCCCGCCTTGCGGGGCAAGAACCCCTCGAAGCAGAAGCGGTCCACCGGCAGCCCCGAGAGGGCCAGCGCGGTCAGCACCGCCGACGGCCCGGGCACGGCGGTGACCTTGATGTCCTTCTCGACGGCGGCGGCGACCAGCCGGTAGCCGGGGTCGGAGACCGACGGCATGCCGGCGTCGGTCACCAGCAGCACCCGCCTGCCCTCCTCCAGCGCCTGGACCAGCTCCGGGGTGCGCGCCGACTCGTTGCCCTCGAAATACGACACGACGCGCCCGGTGGTGTGCACGCCGAGTCCCTGCGTCAGCCGGCGCAGCCGCCGGGTGTCCTCGGCGGCGACCACGTCGGCCCGCTCCAGCTCGGCCGCGAGTCGGGGCGGGGCGTCGGCGAGATCGCCGATCGGGGTACCGGCGAGCACGAGCACGCCTGCGGAGGAGGCGGAGGAGGAGGTCGAGGAGAAGGTTTCGGAGCCGGCAGGCTGGTCAGTCGTCACCCGCCCATCCTCTCAGCCGCCCCACCCGGCACACGCTCCGGCGGTCCCCGGCACTGGGGTTCGCACAGGTGCGTTCCCTACGATGAGCCGGTGACCAGTACCGCGACGCCGCCGCCCAGCCCCGCGGGGGCCCCTCCCGCTCCTCCGGCGGGACGCGCAGAACAGCCGTCCACCTGGCTGCGCCGGCTGCGCAGCTTCGGCTACGCGCCGACCGCGGACGCCCGCCGCCCGGACGTCCGCGCCCGCCTGGTGCCCCCGTACGCCCGGCCCTCCGAGCAGCTGTGGACGGCGCTCGGCATCCCGCTGTCCGCGGCGGGGCACTGGCAGCGCGTGCTGGCATGGGCGGGGCCGCTGCTGGTGGCGCTGGTGGCCGGGGTGCTGCGCTTCGTGCACCTGGGCAGCCCGAAGGCGGTGATATTCGACGAGACGTACTACGCCAAGGACGCCTGGGCCACGATCCAACAGGGCTACGAGGCGAGCTGGCCCAAGGACATCGACAAGTCGATCCTCGCCAACCCCGACGGGATCGCCCTCCCGCTGGACCCCGGCTACGTCGTGCACCCCCCGGTCGGCAAGTGGGTCATCGGACTCGGCGAGTGGATGTTCGGCTTCACGCCGTTCGGCTGGCGGTTCATGACGGCCGTGCTCGGCACCCTGTCGGTGCTGCTGCTGTGCCGGATCGGGCGCCGCCTGTTCCGCTCCACCTTCCTGGGCTGCCTGGCGGGCGCGCTGCTCGCGGTGGACGGCCTGCACCTGGTGATGAGCCGCACCGCGCTGCTCGACCTGGTCCTGATGTTCTTCGTGCTCTGCGCGTTCGGGGCGCTGCTGATCGACCGGGACAAGGCCCGGGCCAGACTGGCGGACGCGCTGCCGGTGGACGAGGAGGGGCGCACCCGCCCGGACGTCACCGTCGCGGAGACGCTGCGGCTGGGCTGGCGCCCGTACCGGATCCTGGCGGGCGTCTGCCTGGGCCTGGCCTTCGGCACGAAGTGGAACGGCCTGATCGTGCTGGCCTTCTTCGGGGTGCTGACCGTCCTGTGGGACGCGGCCGCGCGCCGTACTGCCGGGGCGGGCGCCCCGTACGCGGCGATGCTGCGCCGTGACGCGCTGCCGGGCTTCCTCTCGACGGTGCCGGTGGCGGTGGCGGTGTACCTGGCCTCCTGGACGGGCTGGATCCTGAGCCCGGACAACGGCAAGGGCGGGTACTTCCGTGACTGGGCCGCCAAGAACGACCAGGGCAGTTCGCTGTCGTTCCTGCCGGAGTGGCTGCGCAGCCTGTGGCACTACGAGACCGAGGTCTACAAGTTCCACGTCGGTCTGACCTCGGGCCACACGTACGAGTCGAACCCGTGGAGCTGGCTGGTCCTGGGCCGTCCCGTCTCCTACTTCTACGAGTCCCCCGACCCCGGTACGGCCGGCTGCCCGGCGACGGAGGCGGGCAAGTGCGCCCGCGAGGTGCTGGCCCTGGGCACCCCGATGCTGTGGTGGGCGGGCTGCTTCGCGCTGCTGTACGTGCTGTGGCGGTGGTTGTTCCGCCGCGACTGGCGGGCGGGCGCGATCGCGTGCGCGCTGGGCGCGGGCCTGCTGCCCTGGTTCAACTACCAGGAGCGGACGATCTTCTTCTTCTACGCGGTGGTCTTCGTCCCGTACCTGTGCCTGGCGGTGACGATGATGATCGGCGCCCTACTGGGCCCCTCGGGCTCGACGGAGCGCAGGCGCGCGCTCGGCGCGATCGCGGCGGGCGTGCTGGTCCTCCTCATCATCTGGAACTTCATCTACTTCTGGCCGATCTATACCGGCCAGTCCATCCCGATGGACTCCTGGCGCAACCGCATGTGGCTGGACACCTGGGTCTAGCAGCCACGACGGCGGGCCCGGCACCTGGTGGTGCCGGGCCCGCCGTTTTTCATGTGGAATATATCCGTCCAGTAACAAGGTGTGCACGCTGCGCGAACTCCGCGTAAGGTCTGCACCTGGAGTTCTTTGAACGCGTTCAGGGAACTGTGGCTCCTGGGGAGGGGACGTACGTGAACGGGGCGGCGAAGGGTGCCATCGTCGGCGGGGTGTTCCTCGCGATGGTCGGCGGGGCCGGGTACGGGGTGTACGCGCTGGTAGACGGCAGCGGCGGGGACGACGGCGACGCCAAGGGGGGCGCCTCCGTCCAGTCCGCGAAGGGCAGCGGGCCCGTCACCGACAAGGAGGCCGCACAGACCGCGAAGGCCTTCTTCGCCGCTTGGGCGGCCGGGGACGCGCGCGCCGCCGCGGAACTGACGAACAACGTGCAGGCCGCGCAGACCGCCGTGGCCGACTACCGGGCCAAGGCGTACGTGTCCAAGGCCGTGATCACCCCCGGGGCGCAGACGGGCACGACCATCCCGTTCGGCGTCGCCGCGGAGGTCACGTACGAGGGCGCCACCAAGCCGCTCGCGTACGAGTCCAAGCTGACCGTCGTACGCGGAACGACCAGCGGGAAGCCGCTCGTCGACTGGCAGCCCTCGGTGCTCCACCCGCAGCTGCAGAAGGACGAGAAGCTGCGCGCGGGCGCCCCGACGGCACCCCCGGTCAAGGCCGTGGACCGCAACGGCGAGGAGCTCAGCGCCGAGAAGTACCCGTCGCTGCGGCCGGTCCTCGACCAGCTGCGCCAGACGTACGGCGGCAAGGTGGGCGGAAAGACCGGGGCCGAGCTGTGGATCGAGCCGGCGGCCCAGGACGCACCGAAGCGGACCCTGCTGACGCTGGTGGAGGGTGAGCCGAGCACCCTGAAGACCTACCTGGACGCGAACGTGCAGGCGGCGGCCGAGAAGGCCGTCGCCAAGTACCCGGAGTCCTCGGTGGTCGCCGTCCAGCCGAGCAACGGGCACGTCCTGGCCGTCGCCAACAACCGCAAGGACGGCTTCAACGCGGCGATGGAGGGGCGGCGGGCGCCCGGCTCGACGATGAAGATCGTGACGTCGGCGATGCTGATCGACCGGGGCAAGGCGGCGGCCGACCAGCCCGCGGAGTGCACCAAGGACGCCTCCTGGGGCGGCCGCACCTTCCACAACCTGAACAACTTCGAACTGCCCGGCGCGAACTTCGCGACCAGCTTCGCCAAGTCCTGCAACACCGCCTTCATCAAGCAGATCGACAACGTCGACGACGACGCGGCGCTGGCGAAGGAGGCCAGGGAGGTCTTCGGCCTCGGCCTGGACAACTGGAAGACCGGCATCCGATCGACCGACGGGAAGGTCCCGGAGGCGACGGGCGCGGAGGCGGCCGCCGAGTACATCGGGCAGGGCCGGATCACCATGAACCCGCTGAACGTCGCCTCCTTCACCGCCACCGCGCGCAGCGGGTCCTTCCACCAGCCGCTGCTCGTCTCACCGGACCTCGACGGACGGTCCGTCGCGCAGGCAGCCCGACGGATGAAGCCGTCGGTGCAGCAGCAGCTGGTCCGGATGATGAAGCTGACGGCGACCAGCGGCACGGCCGCGCAGACGATGAGCGCGGTGGGCGGCTCCGACAAGGGGGCGAAGACCGGCTCGGCGGAGGTCGACGGCGCGGGCAGCCCGGACAGTTGGTTCACGGGCTACAGCGGGGACGTGGCCGCGGCGGCCATGGTCGAGGCCGGCGGCCACGGCGCCGACGCGGCGGGCCCGATCGTGGCGTCGGTGCTGTCCGCGTCCTGACGCGCCGGGCTCCCTACGGGGGGCTCGGGGCCGGGCCCGGGCCCCGGAGGCCCCGGCCCCGGCGCGCCGGTCAGCGTTCGCGGACGTCGGTCAGGGTGGCGCCGGCGTGGGTGACCAGGTCCCGCGGGGCCATGGCGAACACCGAGTGCGGGGTTCCGGCGGCCGCCCAGACCACCTCGTGGGCCAGCAGCGACCGGTCCGCCAGGACGCGCGTGCTGACCCGGTGCCCGAACGGCGGAACGCCGCCGATCGCGTATCCGGTGGTCTCGCGGACCAGCGTCGCGTCCGCCCGGGTGACCTTCTGCGCACCCAGCTCGCGGCGGACCGCGTCCACGTCGACGCGCGACGCCCCGTCCATCAGGACCACCACCGGCACCCCGTCCGCGGCGAAGATCAGCGACTTCGCGATCTGACCGAGTTCACAGCCGATCGCGGCTGCCGCTTCGGCGGCGGTGCGAGTGCCGTCGGGGAAGGTGCGTACGGTCACGTCGAGTCCCAGCTCCGCCAGGGCTTCTGCGAAACGGGGATGGGTGCTGGTCGTCATGCGGGCACGCTAGCGCCCCGCGCACCCCTCGGGCGAGGCACTTTCCCCCCGCCCCCCGACGACTGCGCCGCACCCGGACCCGGACCCGCACCAGGACCCGCACCAGGACCCGGCGGCGGGTTAAAGGCAGGCCTGGACGGCCCGGACCAGGGCCTGGGCGCGGGGGTCGGCCGTGACCGACTTGGCGTGGGCGTTGGTCACGTAGCCGAAGCCGATCCCGGCCTCCGTGTCCGCAAAGGCCAGCGAGCCGCCGCGCCCCGGGTGCCCGAACGACGCCGGGGACAGCAGTGGCGACGCCGGGCTGTGCAGCATGTACCCGGGGCCGAAGCGCGTGTTGACGACCAGCACCCGGTCCGGCCCGGACGAGAGCTCCGTACCGGCCAGTCGGAGCGTCTGCGGTGTGAACAGGCGCGTGCCGTCCTCGGTGTCGCCCAGCAGCGCCGCGTACACCCCGGCCAGGCCGCGCGCCGTGCCGATGCCCGCCGACGCCGGGAGCTCGGCCGCCCGGTACTCCGGGGCGTTCTCATCCGGCAGCGGCGTGATCGCCGCGAATGCCCGCCGGGTCAGGGACGCCGGATCGGCGTACGCCTCCGAAACGTTGCGCCTGGGTCGCGTGCGCAGGCCGCCCGCCGTCTCCGGCGGGTCCACGGGACCCACCCGGCCCACCCGGCCGGCCTGCGCCTGCGGCAGGCCGATCCAGAACTCCAGCCCGCGCGGGCCCGTGACCTCCTGCGCGAGCCACTGGCCCAGCGAGGCCCCGGTCACCCTCAGCACCAGCTCCGACAGCAGCCAGCTGTACGTCTGCGCGTGGTAGCCGTGGGCCGAGCCCGGCTCCCAGAAGGCCCGCTGCTCGGCGACGGCGCGCGCACCGGAGATCCCGTCCGCGGCTTCGGCGGGCGTGAGCGGCACGTCCAGCGCGGGCACGCCCGCCCGGTGCGCGAGCAGGTCCCGGACCAGCGCCCGCTCCTTGCCGCCCGCCTTGAACTCCGGCCAGTACGCCGCCACGGGTGCATCCAGGTCGAGCAGCCCGCGCTGGTTCAGCAGCAGCGGTACGACGGCGGCCACGCCCTTGGTGGCCGAGCGCACCACCTGTGCGGTGCCCGCCTCCCAGGGCTCGCCCGCGTCGCCGCCTGCGTCGCCGTCGACGTGCTTCGGGCCCGCCCACAGGTCCACGACCTTCCGGCCGTCCCGGTACACGGCCACCGCCGCGCCCCGGTCCCCGAGCACCTCGAAGTTGCGTACGAAAGCGTCCCGGACGGCCTCGAAGCCCGCCGCCACCTCACCCTGGATGTTCACGAGCGGTCCAACAATCACCTGGTCCGACTTATGCCACCGCCGACACGGGTCCCGCCGGCTCAGGCCACCGACACGGAGCGCGGGTCGAAGCCGAAGGGGAGCTCCAGCCGGTGGGCGCGCATCAGCTCCTCGTCGCACAGCAGGTCCTGGGTGCGCCCGTCGGCCGCGATGACGCCCTCGCTGAGGATCACCGACCGCGGGCACAGCTCCAGCGCGTACGGCAGGTCGTGGGTGACCATCAGCACCGTCACGTCCAGCGAGCGCAGGATGTCGGCGAGCTCGCGGCGTGAGGCCGGGTCCAGGTTCGACGAGGGCTCGTCCAGGACCAGGATCTCGGGCCGCATGGCCAGTACGGTCGCGACCGCGACCCGGCGGCGCTGCCCGAAGGACAGGTGGTGCGGCGGGCGGTCCGCGAAGGCCTCCATCCCGACCTGAGCCAGCGCCTCGCGGACCCGCGCCTCCAGTTCCGCGCCGCGCAGGCCGGCGGCGGCCGGGCCGAAGGCCACGTCCTCGCGCACGGTCGGCATGAACAGCTGGTCGTCGGGGTCCTGGAAGACGATGCCGACCCGGCGCCGGATTTCCGCGAAGTTCCGCTTCTCGACCGGCAGCCCGGCCACCGTCACGGTGCCGACCCCGCCAGCGAGGATGCCGTTGAGGTGCAGGACGAGGGTCGTCTTGCCGGCGCCGTTCGGGCCGAGGAGGGCCACCCGCTCGCCCTGTCCGACGGTCAGGTCCACCCCGAAGAGGGCTTGGTGCCCGTCCGGGTAGGCGTACGCGAGGCCGGCGACCTCAAGGGAAGCGGCGGAGGCGGGAGCGGGCGCAGGAGTCACAGGGTCCATCCCATCAGACAGACGGCGAGCGCCGTCGCCGGGAGCGCGGCCGCGTACGCCCACTGGGCGCGGGTGGCCACGACTTCGTCGATCACGGGCATCGAGCCGGTGTAGCCGCGGCTGACCATCGCGAGGTGGACCCGCTCGCCGCGCTCGTAGGAGCGGATGAACAGGGCTCCGGCGGTCTTGGCCAGCACCCCCCAGTGGCGGATGCCGCCGGCCTCGAACCCGCGCGAGCGCCGGGCGATCGACATCCGCCGCAGCTCGTCGGTGATGACGTCGCCGTACCGGATCATGAAGGAGGCGATCTGCACGAGCAGCGGCGGCAGCTTCAGCCGCTGGAGCCCGAGCAGCAGCGCGCGCAGTTCGGTGGTGGAGGCGAGCAGGACGGAGGCGGCGACGCCGAGGGTGCCCTTGGCCAGTACGTTCCAGGCGCCCCACAGGCCCGAGACGCTGAGCGACACGTCGAGTCCGCCCATACCGACGCTGATCCGCTCGCCCTGCGCCACGAACGGCATGAGCACGGCGAAGGCCACGAACGGGACCTCGATCAGCAGCCGCCGCAGCAGGAAGCCGGCCGGGATCCGGGCGGCCGCCGTGACCGCCGCGATGAGGACGGCGTACAGCCCGAAGGCCCACACCGCTTCGCGCGGTGTGGACACGACGACCACGACGAAGCCGAAGGCCGCGGCCAGCTTGCAGTGCGGCGGCAGGGCGTGGATCGGCGAGTGCCCGTGCCGGTAGAGCTTGTGGGCGTGTCCGGCGCCCATCTCAGAGCGCCGTCGACGCGGTCGAGGCGGCCGTCAGGTCCTCGGCGCGGCGGCGGCGCACGGTCCAGAAGATCCCGGTGCCGACGGCGATGGTCGCGCCGACGCCGATGACACCGGCGAGGCCTCCGGAGAGGCGGGCGTCGCCGATGTCCTTGACGCTGTAGTCGGCGAGCGGGGAGTCGGCGGTGGCGTGCTCCTTCCCCTTCTGGTCGATGCCCTGCTCAGCGGCGACCTTCTCCAGGCCGTCGGGGCTGGTGGAGGCGTAGAAGGAGACGAAGCCGGCCAGTACGAGGGCGGTGACCAGGCCGGTGATCCACACGGGCTTGGCGGAGCGGGCGGGGGCGGGTGCCGCGGCCGGCGCGGCGGCCGGGGCGTCGACCAGTTCCCCGCCGACGCGCAGCTTCAGCGGCGCGGCCAGCCCGCGCGCCCCGTGCACCAGGTCGGGCCGTACGGCCAGTACGGCGCCCACGGTCGCGGCGGTGATGACGGCCTCGCCGATGCCGATCAGGACGTGTACGCCGACCATGGCGGTGAACACCTTGCCGAGCGGGACGTCGGTGGTCCCGCCGAGGGCGTACAGGAGGCTGAACATGACGGCCGCGCCGGGCACCGAGAGCAGTGCTCCGGCGAAGGCGGCCACGGTGACCGAGCGCCGGGTGTCGGGCAGGAGCTTCAGCAGACCGCGGAAGACGGCGTAGGCGACGACCACGGTCACGACGGCCATGTTCATGACGTTGACGCCGAGGGCGGTCAGGCCGCCGTCGGCGAACAGGACGCCCTGCATGAGCAGGACCACGGACACGCACAGCACACCCGTGTAGGGGCCCACGAGTATCGCGGCGAGGGCTCCGCCGAGCAGGTGTCCGCTGGTGCCTGCGGCGACGGGGAAGTTCAACATCTGGACGGCGAAGATGAACGCGGCGACGAGCCCGGCGAGCGGGGCCGCCCGCTCGTCGAGTTCTCGGCGGGCGCCGCGGAGGCTGACGGCCACCGCGCCCGCAGCGGCGACACCTGCGGCGATGGAGACGGGGGCGTCGATGAAGCCGTCGGGCACATGCATGGGGGTGCTCCGCTTCCTGCGGTGTTGAGCTGACGAAATCTTTAGCTGCTCAAGAATAGTGCCCAGTTGCAAATGATTGGCAAGAGCGCCCACAGCACAAATACGGCCGCGCAGATTCGTGGGAATGTGCGAGGCTGGGGGAAATACGGACTCATATGTTCCGATTAGAGGAGTCTTGTCGTGTCAGGCACCGCCGAGAATCCCCCCGCGACGGCAGCCGCGACCGCCGTCGCCACCGCCGTCGCGACCACCACCACCGCCGTCACCGTCGCCGCCGTCGAGGACCGCGTCATCGCCCGCGTGATCAGCGACGACCCGCTCTTCCGGAAGATCCCGGTCGCCCTGCGCTTCGCCCCTGACGAGCCGCTCGCCGTACGGATCGTCTTCCCCGCCGGCCTCTCCCCCGAGGGCACCGACAACGAGTGGGTCTTCCCCAGGGCCCTCCTCGAAGCCGGCCTCCAGGCCCCGACCGGCACGGGCGACGTACGCGTCTGGCCCTGCGGACGCGTCCAGGCGGTCGTCGAGTTCCACTCCCCCGAAGGGGTCGCGGTCATCCAGTTCGACATCGCCGCGCTGCGCCGATTCCTGCGCCGTACGAACGCCGCCGTCACCCGACAGGCCTAACGGGACCGGCCCCGTACCTGACGATCAGGTACGGGGCCGGTCCTTCCTGCCGGGGCGGGTCAGGCGTTGACCAGCTCGCGGTCCTTGTCCGGGCCCTCCGAAGACCCGTCGGCACCTTCGAGGTGCTTGCGCAGGCTCTCGCCCTCCACGTCCACGTTGGGCAGCAGCCGGTCCAGCCAGCGCGGCAGCCACCAGGCCTTGTGGCCGAGCAGTGCGAGCACCGCCGGGACGATCGTCATACGGACGACGAAGGCGTCGAAGAGGACGGCGATGGCGAGACCGAAGCCGATCATCTTGATCATCTGCTCGCTGGCGCCGATGAAGCCCGAGAACACCGCGATCATGATGACGGCGGCCGCCACGACCACCCGAGCGCTGTACTGGAAGCCGGTCACCACGGCCTGGCCCGGGCGCTCGCCGTGGACGTACGCCTCACGCATCCGGGTGACGAGGAAGACCTCGTAGTCCATGGCGAGGCCGAAGACGACGCCCACCATGAAGATCGGCATCATGCTCATGATCGGACCGGTCTGCTCCACTCCGAAGACCGAGCCGAGCCAGCCCCACTGGAAGACCGCGACGACGGCGCCGAGGGCGGCGACCACCGAGAGCAGGAAGCCGAGGGCCGCCTTGAGCGGGACCAGGATGGAGCGGAAGACCAGCATCAGCAGCAGGAAGGCGAGGCCGACCACGAGCGCCAGGTAGGGCAGCAGCGCGTCGTTCATCTTCTGCGAGAAGTCGATGTTCATCGCGGTGGCGCCGGTGACGAGGACGTCGTCGCCGCTGCCGTCGCGGATCGTGTGGACCAGGTTCTCGGTCTCCACCGAGGACGGACGGTCCTTCGGGATGACGGTGATCACCGAGGCGTCGCCGTCCTGGTTCGGGGTCGGCGGGGTGACCGCGGCCACGCCCTCCAGGCCCTTGATCCGGTCGACCGTCTCGTCGGCGAGGCTCTTGTCGCCGTCGACGACCACCATCAGCGGGCCGTTGAAGCCCGGGCCGAAGCCCTCCGACAGCAGGTCGTACGCCTTGCGCTGGGTGGTGGAGACCGGCTGGGCGCCGTCGTCCGGCAGGCCCATCTCCAGCTTGCTCGCCGGGATCGCGATGGCGCCGAGACCGATGACACCGACCAGCAGCACCATGACGGGGCGGCGCAGCACGAAGCGGGCCCAGCGGGTGCCGCCGTTGGCCTTGGGCTCGGCGCCGGCCGGCTTGCCCTTGCCGAACAGCTTGCTCTTCGTACCGGCGGGCAGGACCTTCTTGCCGGCGAAGCCCAGGATGGCCGGGACCAGCGTCAGGGCGACGAGGACGGCGATGACCACGGTGCCCGCGGCGGCGAAGCCCATCTTGGTCAGCATCGGGATGTTGACGACGGCCAGGCCCACGAGGGCGATGACCACGGTGAGGCCCGCGAACACGACGGCCGATCCGGCGGTTCCGGCGGCCCGGCCCGCGGCCTCGTCCCGCTCGCGGCCCTCGGCGAGCTCCGCGCGGTAGCGGGAGACGATGAAGAGCGCGTAGTCGATGCCGACCGCGAGGCCGATCATCATCGCGAGGGTGGAGGTGGTGGTGCCGAGGTCCAGCACGTTGGCGAGCGCGGTGATGGAGGAGACGCCGATGCCCACGCCGATCAGCGCGGTCAGCAGCGGCAGCCCGGCCGCGATCAGCGAGCCGAAGGTGATGACCAGCACGATCGCCGCGATCAGGATGCCGACGATCTCGCCGGAGCCGGTCTCGGGGGGCGTCATCAGGGCGTCGCCGCCGATCTCGACGGTGAGCCCGGCGTTCTTGGCCGCGGTGCCGGAGTCCTTGAGCGCGTCGCGCGTCTCGTCCTTCAGCTCCATGCCGCTGACCGTGTACTTGACGCTCACGTACGCGGTGGAGCCGTCCCGGCTCACCGCCTGCGCCTGGTACGGGTCGGCGACCGAGGCGACCTGGGCCTTGCCCGGGCCGCCCTTCAGGTCGGAGACGATCTTCTCGACCTCGGCCTTGTTCTTCGGGTCGTTGACCGAGGCCCCCGCGGGCGCCTTGACGACGATGCGGGCGGTGGCGCCGTCCGCGGCCATGCCCGGGAACTTCTTGTCCAGCACGTCGAAGGCCTTCTGGGCCTCCGTGCCGGGTATCGAGAACGATCCGGAGGTGGGCGCGGACGCCGTCGCCGCGCCGAAGCCGGCGGCGAACAGCAGCGCCACCCAGACGAGGGCGACGAGGCCACGGCGCCGGAAGGCGCCCCTGCCGAGTCGATAGAGGAAGGTAGCCACGGAGGCGGTTCTCCCGTTCAGGTCGTGGGATGGATCCGGGATGGATCAGGGCGTGGAGAGCCGGCCCGACGACGAGAGCGGCGTGTCAGGAGCAGCATGAGGGAGTCGCGAGGACTCAGACGCCGAGGGCGGGGAAGACCACGGAGTCGATGAAGTCGGCGAGGAACGCCTGGTCCACGGATCGGTCCTCCATCAACGGCAACGCGATGAAGGCGCCGATCAGCATGTGCGGCACGAAACGGATCGCGGGGCAGTCCGGGGCGACCTCGCCCCGTTCCACGGCCCGCCGCAGGATCTCGTCGAGTCCGGAGATCTCCGGCTCCATGAGCAGCCTGCGCAGTGCCTGGTGCAGTTCGGGGCTCTCGTGGACGGCGTGGGCGAGGCCCCGCAGCAGTGCGGTGTCCTTCGCCATCTGCGCGTTGTCGGAGAGCTCGACCATGCGGTGGAAGTCGCCGCGCAGCGTGCCCGTGTCGATCTCCCGCAGGGAGGCCGGCTGGGTGCACCGCAGGGCCTTGGCGACCAGCTCGGGCTTGCTCCCCCACTGGCGGTAGAGGGTGGCCTTGCTGGACTTCGTACGGGCGGCGACCGCATCCATGGTCAGCGCCTCGTAGCCGACTTCGCGGAGCAGGTCCAGGACCGCCCCGTGGAGTTCGGCTTCCCGCTCGGGGGTGATCCGGCTGCGCCGCGACGAGAGTTCTTCGGACATCTCCGGCACCTCCCATCCGAACGAAACCGTTTCGTACACGATGACGATACCCCCGACCCGAACGAAACGAAACCGTTCCGTTTCGTTTCGGCGGGTGGCATGGATCACCTGTACGAGTTGCCAGGCCCCCTCGGCACGGAAAGCATTGTGGGGTGAGTCACGACGGCGCGTACCTCCGCTTCCCGCACCTCCACGACGATCTGCTGTGCTTCGCCACCGAGGACGACCTCTGGGTCGCCCCGCTGGTCCCCGAAGGCCAGGCCCCCGGCCGCGCCTGGCGGATCACCGTCGACCGGACCAGAGTCGGCCACCCCCGATTCTCCCCCGACGGCCGTCACATCGCCTTCACCACCTGGCGCAGCCTCGACCCCGAGATCCACCTGGCCCCGGTGGACGGCGGCCCCGCCCGCCAGCTGAGCTTCTGGGGCGCCACCGACACCCGGGTCTGCGGCTGGACCCCGCCCGACAAGGACGGCCACAGCGACATCCTCGCCGTGTCCTCGCACAGCCAGCCCTTCTCCTACTTCGCCTGGGCCTACAGCGTGCCGACCGACGGCTCGCCCGGCGGCAAACTGCCCTGGGGGCCGGTCTCGGACATCGCCGTCCACGAGGAACCGGGTGGCGAGCGGCGCACCCTCCTGCTGACCGGCAAGCCCCCGCACGAACCCGCCGCCTGGAAGCGCTACCGCGGCGGCGCCACCGGCCGGCTCTGGCTGCACGGCGAGCGGCTGCTGGAGGACATCGAGGGCCACCTCGACGCCCCGATGTTCGTGGACGGCCGCATCGCCTTCCTCTCCGACCACGAGGGCATCGGCAACCTGTACTCCTGCCTCCCCGACGGCACCGACCTGCGCCGCCACACCGACCACGAGGAGTTCTACGCCCGGCACGCCTCCAGCGACGGCACCCGCGTCGTCTACCAGTGCGCCGGGGACCTCTGGCTCGTCGACTCGCTGTCCCCGGACGCGGCCCCGCGCCGGCTCGACGTCCGCCTCGGCGGCCCCCGCGCGGGCCGCCGCACGTACCAGGTCTCGGCGGCCAGCCACGTCGACTCGCTCTCCGTCGACGCCACCGGCCGGGCCAGCGCGGTCGTCATCCGCGGCAGCCTGTACTGGCTCACCCACCGCGACGGGCCCGCCCGGACCATCGCCGACACCCCCGGCGTGCGGGTACGGCTGCCCGAGATGCTCGGCAGCAGCGGGCAGGTCGCTTACGTGACCGACGCGGAGGGCGAGGACGCGATCGAGATCGCCTATCTCCCCCGGGCCTCCGGCGACCGGGAGCCGCGCCGGCTGGCCTCCGGCGAGCTGGGCCGCGTACTGGAACTGCTCGCCGACCCGGACGGGGAGCGCCTCGCCATCGCCTCCAACGACGGTCGGCTGCTGCTCATCGACGCCAGCGAGGAGTCCGGGGGAGGCGAGGTCACCGAGCTGATCCGGTCCATCAACGGGCCCGTCACCGACCTGGCGTTCTCCCCCGACGGGGCCTGGCTGACCTGGTCGCACCCGGGCATCGGGCGCTCGCTGCGCCAGATCAAGATGGCCCGGATCTCCGGCCCCGGCCCGCGGTCGATCGTGGACGTCACCAACGGCCGCTTCGAGGACGAGAATCCGGTCTTCACCCGGGACGGCCGCTACCTGGCCTTCCTCTCGTGGCGCGGGTTCGACCCGGTGTACGACGTCCACACCGGCGACCTGTCCTTCCCGCTGGGCTGCCGCCCGTACCTGGTGCCGCTGTCCTCGGCGACCCCCTCGCCGTTCGCGTTCACCCCCGACGGCCGCCCGGCCGCGGGCGGGCTCGACCCGGGCGAGGGCGAGGCCAGCGAGGGCGAAGGCACGGTCATGGTGGAGGTGGAGGGGCTGGAGAGCCGCGTCACCCCGTTCCCGGTGACGGCGTCGAAGTACTCGGCCCTGTACCCGGTGCACGGCGGCGGACTGGTGTGGCTGCGCTGGCCGATCTCGGGCGCCCTCGGCGAGACCTTCGCCAGCCCGACCGACACCAGCGGCAAGCCCACGCTGGAGCACTTCGAGATCACCAAGGCGCGCAAGAGCGAACTGGCCTCCGGACTGGACTGGTTCGCGGTCAGCGGCGACGGCACCCGGCTCGTCATCAACGACGACGGGGACCTGCGCGCCGTCCCGTCGACCGAATCCGGCGACAGCGACTCAACGGTCTACCTGGACCTGCGGCGCATCCTGCACGAGGTGGACCCCGCCGCCGAGTGGCGCCAGGCGTTCGAGGAGGCCGGGCGGCTGATCCGCGCGTACTTCTGGGAGCCGGACATGTGCAACATCGACTGGGACGGGGTGCTGCGCCAGTACCGCCCCCTGGTCGAACGGGTCGCCTCGCCCGACGAGTTCGCGGACCTGCTGCGCGAGGTCCTCGGCGAACTCGGCACCTCGCACGCCTATGTCTCGCCCGCGCGCCGCAACGAGGGCCCGCCGCACTACCACCGGCCGATCGGGCTGCTCGGCGCCAACTTCGTGCCCCGCGAGGAGGGCTGGATGCTCGCCCGGATCCTGCCGGGCGAGTCCTCCGACTCCAAGGCCCGCTCCCCGCTCGCCGGCACCGGCATCCGGGAGGGCGCCGTGCTCACCCACGTCGACGGCCGGCCGGTGGACCCGGTGGCCGGCCCCTATCCGCTGCTCGCGGCGGCCGGCGGCACCACGGTCGAGCTGACCTTCGTGCCCGCCGAAGGCGAGGGCAGGGCCCGGCGGGTCGCGATCGTGCCGCTGATCGACGAGCGGCCGCTGCGCTACCAGGACTGGGTGTCCAAGCGGCGCGCGGTGGTCCGGGAGCTCAGCGGCGGCAAATGCGGCTACCTGCACATCCCCGACATGGGCGGCTCGGGCTGGGCGCAGTTCAACCGGGACCTGCGGATGGAGATGTCCCGGCCCGCGCTGATCGTGGACGTGCGCGGCAACGCGGGCGGGCACATCAGCGAGCTGGTGGTGGAGAAGCTGACCCGCTCGATCCTCGGCTGGGACCTGACGCGGGGCGCCCAGCCGGTGTCGTACGCCTCCAACGCGCCCCGCGGTCCGATCGTGGCGCTGGCCGACGAGGCGACCTCCTCGGACGGCGACATGATCACGGCGGCCATCAAGCTGCTCGGGCTGGGCCCGGTGGTCGGCCAGCGCACCTGGGGCGGGGTGGTCGGCATGACCGGCCGGCACACTCTGGGCGACGGAACGGTCATCACGGTGCCGATGAACGCCGCCTGGTTCCCGGAGTACGGCTGGTCGGTGGAGAACCACGGCGTGGAGCCGGACCTCGCGATCCTGCGCACCCCGCTCGACTGGGCGGAGGGGCGGCACGCGCAGATGGACGACGCCGTGCACCTGGCACTGGAGCTGCTGGAGCAGGAGCCGGCCGCGGTGCCGCCCGGGTACGCGGACGTGCCGGACCTGCGGCGTCCGAAGCTGCCGCCGAGGCAGTAGGGCACTCGCCGGGCGTGCGAGAGGGGCGCGACCGTGCCGTGCACGGTCGCGCCCCTTCGGGTGTGCGGCTCCCGGGTGTCCGGGCCTCAGAAGTCCCAGTTGTCGTCGAGCTCGTCGTGGACCTTTTCCTTCTTCTTCTTGCCCTGGTCGGGGGCGTGCGCACTGCGCTCGGACGTCTCGTCCTTCGCGCCCTGCTGGGCCGCCTTGGCCTTGTCCTTGAGCTCTTGCGCCTTGTCCTGGAACTGGTCCTTGATGCCCATGCTGTTCACTCCTGGAGGGGTGTAGGGGACCGGGCTGCGACCAGATTTGCACGAGGGGACAAAGCTCGCATTTCGATCAATGACGCTCCGAGTCCCGCGTGCGCTCCTTCTCGTCGGCGGCCCCTCCGGCCCCCACCAGCCCGCGGGAGACCCCCGACAGCCTGGGCTCGAAGCGCTTCATCTCCCGCTGCCCGACGGTCGCGATGATCCCGGGCAAGTAGCCCCGCACGCCCTGCATCCCGCGCAGCCACCACTGCGCGTACACGTGCGGCGAGCGCCGCTCGATCCCGGCGACGATCCGGTCCACGGCCGGGCCCAGCGGGTACGTGCGGTTCGACGGCCACGGCAGCCGTTGGCGCAGCTCCCGCATGACCTCGTCCCGGTCGGCGCCGCGCACCATGTCGGTGTCGGTCCAGGAGAGGTAGCCGACGCCCACCTTGACGCCCTTGTAGCCCACTTCGGCGCGCAGGCAGTGCGCGAAGGCCTCGACGCCGGACTTGGAGGCGCAGTACGCCGTCATCATCGGCGCCGGCGTGATCGCGGCGAGCGAGGCGATCTGGAGGAAGTAGCCGCGGCTTTCGGTCAGTACGGGGAGGAAGGCACGGGCGGTGACGGCGCCCCCGATCAGGTTGACCTCGATCACCCGGCGCCAGGCTTCGGGGTCGGAGTCGGCGAACGGACCGCCCGCGGCCACGCCCGCGTTGGCGACGACGACGTCGACCTTGCCGAAGCGCTGCTTGACCTCCTCGGCGACCCGGGCCATGGCCTCGTGGTCGGTGACGTCGGCGTGCCAGTGGCCGCTGTCGGTGTGCAGCCGCTCGGAGACCTCCTTGAGGGCCTCCGGTTCCAGCCCCACCAGTGCCACCTTCGCACCGCGCGCGGACAGCTTGCGGGCGAGGAGCTCGCCGACCCCGCGTGCGGCGCCGGTGACGACGGCGACCTGCCCTTCCAGACTCCTGCTCGCGCTCACGGCGTCTTCTCCTTCAGGTCCTTGAGGAAGTGGGTGGTCAGCTCGCGCACGGCGTTCGTGACGGCCTCGGGAGCCTCGATCGGGGTCATGTGCCCCATGCCGGTCAGCTCGGTGAGCCCCACGCAGTGCGGCAGGGCGGCGGCGAGCTGCCGGGCGTGCACGATCGGGGTGAGCCGGTCGTTCTTGCCGCCGATGACGGCGGTGGGCACCGTGAGCGCCGCGAGGTTCGCCTCAAGGTCCAGCCCGGCCAGCACCTCGGACCAGGCGTACCGGACGCCGGTGGGGCAGGCGTGCACGATACGGGCGCACGCCTCGACCTTGTCGGGCGCGGAGCCGGGGCCCATCGTGGCGTACTTCAGCACCCGCTTGGCGACCGGCGTGACGGGCCCGAGGGGGGCGCGTGCGCCGAGCACCGCGCCGGTTATACGGGTCCTCGCGCGCCCTGGGCGCAGCGGCACGACCAGCGCCTCCGCGACGAGCCGGGCGCTGCCGGTGCTGCACAGCAGCGCGGCGGCGGCGTGCTCGGCGAACTCCAGCCGCCCGGCGGCAGCCATGATCGTCATCCCGCCCATGGAGTGCCCCGCGACGACGGCCCGCTCGCCGGGCGCCAGGGCGGCCCGCAGGACCGAGACCAGGTCATCGGCGAGTGCGGTGGTGTCGTAGCGGGAGGCGGCGGGGCTGCGGCCGTGGCCGCGCTGGTCATAGGCGATCACCCGGTGGTCCTTGGCGAGCTCGCGGATCTGCGCGGCCCAGAAGGCGGTGGAGCAGGTCCAGCCGTGCGCCAGCACCACGGCCGGCGCGTCCTCGTCCCCGTGTTCCTCCACGTGCAGGCGGGCTCCGTCGGCGGAGACCGCGACCAGCTCCCGCCGGGCGGCGGGCGGGGCGTAGCGCCCAGAGGTGACGTACGCGGGCCGGCTCACGCGGCGTCCTCCTCGGTGGTGGCGGTGGCGGTACCGGTGGCCGCGCCGGCGGCTGCGGCCTTGTCCGTGCCGGCCTTGCCCGCACCGCTGCGGCCCGCGGCCTTCGTCCGGGACTGCGCGACCCGGGCGGGGACCCGCTCGCGCTCGCCCTCGCCCTCCGTCAGGCGGACGACTTCGTACTCGGAGAGGTCCACGCTCCGCGTCTCCTTGCGGAACTCGCCGGTCGTGCCCGGCCAGACCGTCGTGTTGCGGCCCTGCGCGTCGAGGTACCAGCTGGTGCAGCCGCCGGTGTTCCACACCGTGCGCTCCATGCGGGTCTGGACCTGGCGGTTCCACTGGTTCACGGCGGAGGGCCGGGCCGCGAGTGCGACCGGTCCGCCCAGCACGTGGAGCTGGCGCAGGTAGTCCGCCATGTAGTTCAGCTGCGACTCGATCATCAGGATCATCGAGCTGTTGCCGAGCCCGGTGTTCGGCCCGATGATCGTCATCCAGTTCGGGAAGCCGGCCGCGGTCGCCCCGCGCAGCGACTGCATCCCGTCCTTCCAGTGGTCCGCGAGGGTCCGGCCCTCCGCGCCCACCACCCGGTCCGCGATCGGCATGTCGGTCACGTGGAAGCCGGTGCCGAAGACGATCGCGTCGACCTCGGTCTCGGTCCCGTCGGCGGCGATCAGCGTGTTGCCGCGGATCTCCTTGAGCCCGGAGGCGACGAGGTCCACGTTCGGCCGGGCGAGCGCCGGGTAGTAGTCGCTGGAGAGCAGGATCCGCTTGCAGCCGATCCGGTACGAGGGCGTCAGCTTGGCCAGCAGCGCCGGGTCCTTGATCGAGCGCGCCATATTGGCCTTGGCCAGCGATTCGATGAGCCCGAGCTGGTTCGGCCGCTTGGTGAAGGCGCTGACCTGGAGCTCCCGGATCCCCCAGAGCAGCCCACGGCGGGCCGCCCGGGTGAACGGGAGCTGGCGGTGCAGCCAGCGCTCCACGCTGCTGATGGCCCGGTCGGTGCGCGGCATCACCCACGGCGGGGTGCGCTGGAACAGCGTGAGCCGCTCCACGTCGGGCGCGATGGCCGGGACGATCTGGACGGCCGAGGCGCCGGTGCCGATCATGGCGACGCGCTTGCCGCGCAGGTCGTAGTCGTGGTCCCAGCGCGCGGAGTGGAAGACCTTGCCGGGGAACCCGTCGAGTCCGGGGATCTCCGGCATCTTCGGGTCGGACAGCGGACCGGTGGCCGAGACCACGACGTCGGCGGTGAGGTCCCCGGCGTCGGTCTCGATCTCCCACCTCAGCCGGTCGCCGTCCCAGCGCATCATCCGGACCTCGGAGTTCAGCCGGATGTGCGGGCGCAGCCCGAACGTGTCGGCGACGTGCTCCAGGTAGGTGCGGATGGCCGGCTGCCCGGAGAACGTCCGCGGCCAGTCGGGGTTGGGTGCGAACGAGAACGAATAGAGATGGGAGGGGACGTCGCACGCGCACCCGGGGTAGCTGTTGTCGCGCCAGGTCCCGCCGACGGAGTCGGCGCGTTCCAGTACGACGAAGTCCGTGATCCCCTCGCGGCGCAGCCGGACGGCCGCGCCCAGCCCGCCGAAGCCGGACCCGATCACCGCCACCCGTACGTGCTTGCGCCCGTCCATGCCACCACTCATGCCCGCCGCCCTCCGCAGTCCAGCCAAGCCAAGCCCAGTCACAACCACAACCACAACCACCGACAACACTGCCAGCAATCACTGGCACAATCGGGAGAGTAGAGCAGCTCCGTACTCATGGGTAGAGGTCGCGGCCGGAAAGTTACTGCCGGTACGCCATAGGCTGCGCCTGTGGAAGACACGGAAGCGGGGATGACAGTGCGCGAATACCGTACGGAGGAACTGGCCGAGGCAGCCGGCATCCCCGTCCGCACCCTGCGCTTCTACCGCGAGCGCAAGCTCCTCCCGCCGCCGCGCCGCGAGGGCCGGATCGCCTGGTACGACGACCACCACCTGGCCCGGCTGCGCACCATCGCCGCCCTGCTGGAACGCGGCCACACCCTCGGCGGCATCGCCGAGCTGACCGCCGCCTTCGAGAGCGGCCGCGACGTCGGCCAGCTCGGCGAACTGCTCGGCATCGGCTGGTCCGAGGAGACCCCGGTGCGTCTGACGCCGGAGGCGCTCGCCGACTACTTCGAGGGCGAGGTCACCCCGGAGAACCTGGCGGCCTCCCTCGACCTCGGCTACCTCGCCACCGACGGCGACGAGATCGTGCACGTCAGCCGGAGGCTGCTGGACGTCTCCTCGGCGCTGGTCCGCGAGGGGGTCCCGCTCTCGGCGGTCCTGGAGACGGGCCGCCGGGTCCGCGAGCACGCGGACGCCATGGCGGCCCTGTTCACGGAGCTGATCTCCGCCCACCTGACGGAGGAGGCCCTTCCGCGGCTGCGCCCCCTCGCCAAGAGCGTGGTCGAGGCGGAGCTCGGCATGGCGATGGACCGCCTCCTGGCTTCAGGGGTTCAGGACGCCGACTCGTAGACCACGGTCACGGGCGCGTGGTCGGACCAACGCTCCGGGTGCGTCTCCGCCCGCTCGACGAACGCCTTCACGGCCCGGGCGGCCAGCCCCGGAGTGGCGACCTGGAGGTCGATGCGCCACCCGGCGTCGTTGTCGAAGGCCCGCCCGCGGTAGGACCACCAGGAGTACGGCCCCTCGGTGTCGGGGTGCAGCGCGCGGACCACGTCCACGTACCCGGCCTCCTCGTAGACCTTCCCCAGCCACTCCCGCTCCTCGGGCAGGAAGCCCGCGTTCTTCCGGTTGGTCTTCCAGTTCTTGAGGTCGGCTTCCCGGTGGCAGATGTTCCAGTCGCCGCACACGACGACCTCCCGCCCCTCGGCCGCGGCGCGCGCCTTCAGCGCGACCAGATGGGGGAGGAACTCCGCCATGAAGCGGTACTTCTCGTCCTGCTTCTCGGTCCCGGCCTCGCCGGAGGGCAGGTACAGGCTGGCGACGGTGACACCCGGAAGATCCACCTCCAGATAGCGCCCACCGGCGTCGAACTCGTCGCTCCCGAATCCCACCTGCACCCGCTCGGGCTCACGGCGCGTGTAGAGCGCGACCCCGGCCCGCCCCTTCGCGGCGGCCGGCGCGAACACCGTGTGCCAGCCCTCGGGCGCCCGGACCTCCTCCGGAATCTGCCCCTCCTCGGCACGCACCTCCTGGAGGCAGACCACGTCGGCATCCGACCCGGCCAGCCACGGGGAGAACCCCTTCTTGGCGGCGGCGCGGATCCCATTCACATTCACGGAGGTCACGGTGAGCATCCCCGCACCATAACGGGAGCCTTCCGTACCATGTTCCGATGTCTCACGGGATACAGATCCGCGTCATGCCGTACGACCACCCGGACGCGGTCAAACTCAACGACCAGGTCCAGCTCGAATACCAGGCGCGCTACGGCGGTGAGGGCGATGTCACATTCCTCGACCCGGCAATGTTCGCCCCGCCGAACGGCCTGTACCTGCTGGCGTACGACGCCTCGGGCACGCCCGTCGCCAGCGGCGGCTGGCGCAGCCAGGACGAGAACGACGAGGGCTACTCGGACGGCGACGCCGAACTCAAGCGCATGTACGTGGTCCCCGAGGCCCGCGGCCTGGGCCTGGCCCGCCGCATCCTGGCCGCTCTGGAGGACGACGCCCGCTCGGCGGGCCGCACCCGCATGGCCCTGGAAACGGGAGACCAGCAGCCGGAAGCCATAGCCCTCTACCGCTCGTCCGGCTACACCCCGTCGAAGAAGTTCGGCCACTACCGCACGTACGACTCAAGCCGCTGCATGGCCAAGCCCCTGCGAACGTCCTGACGGGCGGTCCCGGCCGAAGGCCCGGGCCCGCCCCCGCCGCCACGGCGGCAGCGCTACCGCGGGAGCCACTGGGCCCGGTCCGTCCCCCACCAGGACGGACCCCGCCCCCAGTCCCCGAACGGCACCGGCGACCCTGCGTACCGCAGCACCCCGTATCCCGAGTCCACCTCCCGCAGCCAGGACTGCGCCGCGTACCCCGCCCCGGCGGGGTAGGGCGCGGCGGGCACCTCCCGGACCAGCCACGACGCCGTCCCCGCCAACGAGAACCGCAAGGACCGCCCGCCGCCCGCGGCCAGCGCCCTCAGCACGCCGGCGGCGACCAGGTACCCGGTCCCGTGGTCCAGCGCCTGCGCCGGCAGCGCCCCGGGGACCCCGTCGTCGCCGTACGCCGCGGCCACCCCGTACCCCGCCTGCACCAGCGAGTCGAACCCCCGCCTCCCGGCCCACGGCCCCCGCCATCCCCACGCGCACAGCTGCGCCACCACCAACCCCGGCCGACGGTCCAGCAGCTCGTCCGCCCCGAGCCCGTACCGCTCCAGCGCCCCCGGCCGGTACCCGGTCACCACCACGTCCGCCCCGGCCAGCAGCCCCTCGAAGACGGCCCGGTCCCCGGCGTCCGCCAGATCCAGCAGCGCGGAGCGCTTCCCGAACCCGGTGTCCGCGTACGCGTCGTGCGACTCCGGCAGCCGCGGCGAGTCGATCCGCAGCACGTCCGCCCCCAGCAGCCCGAGCGTCCGCGTCGCGACGGGTCCCGCGATGACCCGCGTCAGGTCCAGCACCCGCACCCCGGTCGCGGGCAGCGCCCCCGGCCCGAGCTCCCGCCCGGCGCCCCCGGACTCCCGCACCTCGGCCAGCGGCTGAGGGTCCCCGTACGCGTCCGCCACGGCGACGGCCAGGCCGCCCTCCCCGTAGGCCAGCTCCTGCACCTCGGCGGCCGCGCGCCCCGCCACGGCGTCCCGCAGCGCCCCGGGGGTCGCGGAAGGCAGCCCCAACGCCCGTACCAGGGCGGCCCGGTGGTGCGGATAGTTGGCGTGCGTGCGCACCCACCCGTCCGCCGCCCGCCAGAACCCCGACAGCGGCGCGAAGTTCACCGGCTCGCGCCCCTCCACCCGCAGGTGCCGCTCACTGACGAACGCCGTGGCCACCGCGCCCTCGTCCACCACCAGCGGCTCCACCGCGTCCGCCGGGGCCCCGGCCCGTACCGCGGCCAGCTCCGCGGCGGCCAGCGCGCACACCCCGACGCAGGCCCGCGCCAGCTCCCGTACGGGCAGCGGCCCCTCCCCCAGCCCGCTCGCGCCCCGGTAGGCCACCCGCCCCACGAGCCCGTCCGCCCCACCGAGCGCACCCCAGGCCTGCCGCGTCGCACCGTCCAAAGTCGTCATGGGCCCATTCTCCGAAGCCCCTCACGGCCGGCGCGAGGAACCGACCGTGAGGCGGGGCACGTGTCCTTCTCCGAGATCCGATCTCGTAAGGGGCTGTGCTTCGTGGAACTCAATGAATAGCGAGAACCCCACCGGGGCGCAGCAGTGGCCGGGCTACCGCTCGAAGCCGTCCTACGACCCCGGCCAGGCCCTGGTCTTCCCCGCCCCGGTGCCCGAGGAACTGCGGGCGTTGGGGCAGGAGGTCCGGGCGGCCGACTGGCCGGTGCGGCTGGCCTTCCGCGCCTCGCGGATCGCCCTGCTGGACACCCTGTGCCGCTGGCAGACCCTGCGCGCGCTGGCCTGTGTGCACGTGCTGGCTGCCGGTACCGCGGACGCCCGGCTGCTGGGCGACCTGCGGGTGGTCCCGGGGCCGGAGACGGCCGGCGATCCTGCACTGTCCGAACTGCCGGCACGGCTGGAGCGGTACGCCCTGGCCCTCCCGCCGGACCTCGTGGACGCGGTCGTGCGCGACGCCGGCGGGCTGCTCACGGACAACCGGTTCACCGCGTCCGTACTGGCCGCCGGGCTCTGCGCCGATTCCCGTCCGGCCGACACGGACGAGGCGGTCGCGCGCGCGGTGGTGCTCACCAGCTACTGGTACGAGACCCCGGAGCAGCGCGGCGCCCTCGCCCTGACGTGGAGCGCCAACCTGTTCGTCCGCTCCTGGCTGTGGTGGTCGGCGAGCTTCTCGTACGGCGATCCGGCGGGCGGCACCGGCATCACGACGGACCCGCGCCCGGCCCGCCCGTCGCCGTCCGCCCTCCCGGCCTGGGCGGCCCCGCTGCTGGACCGGGCGGCCGGCTGACCGGCCCCGGGGCAGGGCCCGTTCGGGCCCCGCCCCGAGCATTCCCCTCAAACGCCGAGATCCCGCCCGGTCTTTCGACCGGACGGGATCTCATGACGTTCACGAGAGCTACTCGCGAACTGTCGTTTGTGGGCTGTTCACGAGTAACTCTGACCAGCAGCGACGGCTGGTCGGGCAGGCACCCTTCCCGACCCGTCCAAGATCGCTTCCCGCGTTGGCGTGCTCACACCAGTAGCCGTCCGCCATGCCGGAGCATCCGAGTGGCTATTCAATCAGCCACCCCGCAGTCTGTCCGGCATGGACTTCCCCGCACCGCGCCTGCAAAGGCTCGTACGGTTGACTTCATCGTCCGGGCGGAGACCCACCCGTCGGCCTGGACCTCGTCTGGATCCCACGGCTGCACCTCAAGCATCCGCCTCGGCGGCCAGCTCCTCCAAGACACCTCCAACCTCACCGACGGCTACCTCGGCGGCTGACTCCGGACGGGTCTATCACCCTCGACTGACGCGGCGCGTCCCTACGACGGGGAGCCCCCGGGCTCCAGGGTCGGAAAATCCGGCGCATGGGCCGCAGTCAGTGGCCCTTACTACCTGCAGGCGGCGAAGCCGCCTACACCGTCCTCCTCCCCGCCTCCTAGCCGCCCAGCTGCCGCTGGCGGCAAAGACACAGAGCGCTCGGCCAGGGTGTTCGGCCGAGCGCTCTGAGTTGGTTCGCGGTGCGGGGTTACGGGGAGAACGGCAGGTTGGCCGTGGTCACCGTGGGGATGCTCCAGCGCTGAGCCGGTGTGCCGTTGCATCCGTACAGCTGGAAGAGAGTGCCCCACTCGCGGTTGGCCCAGGGGACGTCGAGGCAGGTATCCGACTGCGGGTTGTAGATGCTGCCGTCGGCGCGCGGGAGCCACTGCTGGCCACCCTCTCCCAGGCACTGCCAGAAGATCGCGGCCGTGCCGGGGGCCGTCTGGTTTCCGATGGCCGCCATGCACTGGCCCTTCAGCGTCAGGGTGCCGTTGGCATTGACGTCGAACTGCTGAGCGTCCAAGCCGTTGCAGCCCCAGAGTTCGGGGCGCTGACCATTACCGGAGTTGCCGTTCGGTGCATCCATGCAGATGTCCGGCGACGCGGCAAAACGGACCGGGACCTTGGACGCCGTCACTGCGGGGACGTGGTTCTGGTATACGGAAAGGTTCGCGATGCTGCCCTTCAGCCAGTAGGCCGGCTTGCTCTGGTACTTGTACCGGCCGAGGACCAGCTGGCCACTGGGTGCCGGGCTGGTGCTCGCGGCGTGGTAGCCGCTGGAGGCCAGCGTGCCGTTGACGTAGAGGCTCATCGCTCCTGTCGTGGCGTTGTACGTGGCGGTGAGCTGCGTCCAGACGCCCGGCTTGAACACGTTGGCCGGGGTAACGGCGACGTTGTGGTCGTACATCCAGCTGTCGTCGTCGCCACGTGCCAAGGCAAAGCGCCAGTGCTGGGGGTCGGCCCACAGCATGAAGTTGCTCGCGTGCGCCCCGTCCTGGCTGACGATGACGCTATCGGGCTTGTCGAGCTTCGCCCAGGTGCTGATGGTGAAGGACTGCCGGGTGTCGACGACCTTGGCCGGGCCATTGACCTGCGCGTGGACCGCGTCGTCGAAGGCGGCGACCTGGCGGGTCTTGCCATCCACCTGTTGCGTCGGGTAGGTGACACCCGATTCGGTGGTGCTGTTCGGATCCCCTGCGGCGTTCTTCTCCGGGATCACTTTGGTGTTGCCGTCGAGCCTCCATTCAAGGGTCGGGGCGAGCCCGCTGGCGCGCTGGTGGTAACCGGTGAAGCCGGTGACCGTGCTGATCCCCCCGACGGGAGCGCCCGTCGAGCCGGCCCATGCGTGCAGGGTGCCGGCCGTGTCCTGCGCCCAGAAGTCCGGGATTCCGTCGCCGGTCAGGTCGCCGTCGGAGCCCACCCGCGGGTAGTCGGACCCCTTGATGCCGTAGCCGATCCTCGCGGTCGGCTGCTGGGCCAGGCCGGTCACCGCGATGAGCGCGTCGTTCTCGCGGGCGGTGGTCTTCATGTCGTACTGGAAGATGTCACCCGTGGTCCGGTTGCGAACCCAGAGGGCTGGGGCGCTATCGGTGGTGCCGCCGATGCGCAGAGCGTTGCCCGGGACCATCAGGTCCTTGTCATCCCAGGTACCGCTGCCGTCGACCAGGGTCGGCTCGGCGAGCAGCCTGTTGCTCTGCACGGGGTAGAACCACAGGTTGCCGGATTCCACCGCGAGCACTCCGGTGGCATCGGTGACGGTGCGGCCGGGCGTGCGGGTGGTCTTGGCAGGGCCGGTCATGGTGATTTGGCTGGAGTACTGCCAGGTGGTGACGTTGTGGTAACCCGTACAAGAAGGGCTGTACAGGGTGCTGCACTCAGGCTTGTCGAGCTTCTCCTTGTTGCCCAGATCGTAGGTGCCCGGATTGCTCAGGTTGTTGTCGTAGACGAAGAGGTCCGAGCCGCCGAGGCCGCCGATGGAGGTCGGCTCACGGTGGACGAAGAGGTCGTCCACATTGCGGCCCGGGTCGCGGGAGCCGCGGTGGGAAACCCGGTAGTCCTTCCACGTCCGGCCGGCCGCCGTCTCCGGCCCTTGGAGGGCGCTGGCGGTGGTGCCGCTGGGGATCATGCTGGCGGTCGTGCCGTCGCTGGCGCGACCGTGCGCGATCAGGTTTCCGACGCTGTCGGGGAGCAGGATGTCGGGGCGGGCGTCGCCGCTGGTGTCGCCGAAAGCGACCGGGCCGGCCTTCCAAGGGACGTAGAAGGAGTACGACAGGGTCTGCGAGGCGTTGCCGGCCTCGTCGAGGACCCGGGCATAGACAGTGTTGGTGCCCCAGTGGGTGGGCTTAACGCTGATGCCGGTGAGGCTGAGCGGGCTGTTGCACTGCTGGGTGGCGCCGACGAGCTGCGGGTCGAAGCCGAACTGGATGCAGGCCAGGCCGGAGCTGCGCAGACCTGTACCGGGGCTCGCGTCGGAGGCCGTGACCGGGATGGTGCCGGTGTCGCCGAGGCCCAGCTTGGTGATCTGGCCGTTGCCCGCAGGGGGGAACTGGGTGGCCGGGTCGGTGAACTGGCCGAACTGCATGACCGGCGGGGTGAGGTCCACCGCAAAGTGGCAGGTGGTACTGGAGGGACCTCGCAGAAGACCGTCGTCACCGTGGGTGGCCCATGCGTAGTTGTGGCCGTCCTGGAGCGTGCCAGGCGGCGTCGTGTAGCGCGCCTCGCTGCCGCTTCCGACGAAGCCGGACCAGTTCTGGTGCGAAGGGGCGGGAGCGGTCTCGTCCCAGAGGTCCACCCACTCGGTGAGCTGGCCCTGGTTGGGGCTGCTGACCGTGGAAGCGAGGGTGACGTTGCTCGTGGTGATCCACCCGTACTGGGCTGCGGCCACGCTGCCGCAGGACTGCGTATCGCCGGCTACCACACGGCGCGGCGCCAGTACGGTGTGCGGGTTGTCCGGAACCCTGGGCGGGAAGTCGTACTCGGTGCTCAGGGTCGCGTTGTACGAGAACCTCTTGAAAGCGATCTTGTTGCCGGAGCCCTCAGGCCCACGCAGGGCGAAAGCGAGGGGCTTGCCGGTGTCGCGGATCGCGTCACGCATCGCGCCGGTGACGTTGAAGTCCACGGGGACGTCGGTGTAGCAGTCGGAGCTTCCGTTGCCGGGCACAGCCTGGGAGCCGATCCACTCACGGATCTCGTGGTTGCTCCAGGACACCGAGCCGTCGAACTCCCGCGCCCGGTAGACGTCCACGGAGTACTTGTTCGTACACGACCAGTCCGCGGAGATGTACTGGCTCACACGCAGGTTGGCGTAGTTGATGGTCGCGCCGGAGTACCCGTTGATGTCGAACTCGTACAACGCGCGCTCGATACCGGTCTGGGTCTCCCAGCCCTGGTAACCCACGCCCGGGTGGTCTCGGTCGCCGGAGCCCGTACGGTCGAAGTTGCTCGTGCCGGGCCACGCGGAGCCGACCCAGGCGTGGTGCTGCTTGCCACGGGCATCGGGTGACCACGACGGGTCCACGTAGATCGGATAGCTGGTGTTCTCGCCGTCGAGCAGATCCGGACTCGGAGCGAGTGCGATGGCGCCGCTGGCACCGGCGGGCGGGCCGGTGACCTCGGCGCGCGTGACCGGGATCTTCGCCACGGTGGCATTGGCACCGGGCCCCTGGGCGCTGCTCAAGGCAGCGCCGGGGCCGGAGCCCGTCGTCTCGACTGCGGCGTCCAGGTTGGCGAACGCGGCACCGCGAGCCGCCGGCTGGCGGGGCTCCTTGGCGGACCACATCAGCGGCTCGGGAGCCCGGAAAGTAGCCTCCTGACCGCTGGCAGCCGTGAGGCTGCCGTCCTCTCCCCGTGCAAGGGCGAGCCCCTTGGCGGTGGTCGGGAAGACGAGGTCGCGCGCGGCCGGGTTGGCGGCCGCGACGGGGCTGCGCAGGATCACGACGGTGGTGTAGCCGCCCCACTTGGTGGCGGTCACCTGAAGGTCGGTGTCAGGGGCCACGTTCTGGAACAGCGCGCCGTTGCCCTTGAGCACAGGCTTGGGCAGGGCGCCCGGGAAGGGCGACGACACCGACAGTTGCTTGCCGTCCTCGGTGGTCATGGTCGCCAGCGGACCCGTACCGCCCCCAGAGATGACCAACGCGGAAGCCGAGGCCTTTGGTACGACCGTGCCGTCCGCCCCCGCGGTCAACGTGTCGTCCAAGGCGAGCCACTGCCCCTGCTTATTCTTCGTGCGTTCGGGCAGCAGGCTCCGCTCGGTGCGCAGCTTCCCCTGCGGGGTCACCACCGTCGTGTTGAACTCGGTCGTGAGCTCGGGGACCGGCACGTCCTTGCCGGTCTTCACCGCTTCCGCCCGCGCCTTCTCTGCAGGGCTGGAAGGCGCGGGTGCGGTGGGCGGGCCGCTCACGGCCTGGGGTGTGGCGGGGCTGGCGCTGTCGGAAGGCTGTGGGGTGGCCGCCTGTGCGGCGTACGGCGTGGCCAGCAGCATCGCCGTCGAAAGGGCCAGGGCCACCGTGGCCGATATAGGCCGGATTGACTTGCTCGGCACCAGGTCCGTGATCTGCCTCTTCAGCAGGGCTCCCGGGCCGGGTCTTGGCACATTGGACATGCTTGCGCACTCCCCCCATTACATCTGCGTCTCTGGACAATCACGCACAGAGATCCGGGGCACTCTGACAGGAACACGACTGTCCGGCAACGTGCGAGGTGCCACTTATTCCCTTTATGTCGGATGTGGCGGCCGAAGCCGAAGCGTGATCTTGAACACCCGCCTCAAGATCGATGCCGCCTCCGGTCAAAACCGTTGCGTTGTCCACCCCAAGGCGACCAATGCATTCGCTTCCACGACTTACGCCACGTGGACCGAAGATGGACCGAACCCGACAGGGATCGGCAATCGTTATCCCCAAGTCAGTAAATGAGAGTTGCCCATTCCAGCAGGCGCGGATCAATAGCCCCCGACGGCGCTCCGGGAGGGGTGTTGCGCCACATGATGGAGGCCGAGGAGTTCTTGCCCATACGGCGAAGGGCGCGGGGTGACTTCCTCCAACACCACAGGTCCCGACGGATGCCTGCGTCGACCACGAGGCGCCGTTGTCGGGGCTGAGGGGGATGGTAGGTCCGCTCCGCACCTGCCCGGCAGCCGCGACTGGGGGAGCCCGGCCGCCCGACATCGAACAGCCCTTTCCTGTCGTGGCAATTGGTTTGCCCTTCCCGAGTCTGCACGGCTAGTGATGGGCCCTCACGTTGGGGGCGAGCGGCGATCGCGGTCAAACCGTCTGGAAGTGACGTGAAACACGCGGCAATCTCAAGGCCAAGTCGGCCCGAGGCTGTTCTTGCAGGTAAATTCCCTGCGATTGAGCCGTTGATCATCAGAGATCCCGGCCATCTCAGCTCACTCCGGGGGGAGTTGCGATGCCAGCATTTGGCATACGTAGAAAAAGTCCAAAAAGTCGGATAAGAGTCTCTGTTCCGGTTGTTCTAGCCCTGACGACGTCTCTGTTGTCTGTGCCCGTGGGGCAGGCAGTGGCGGCCGGGCCCGACTTCAGCAAGGTATGGAAGCCTCCGCACACGCCGCTGCCGCACACCGCTTCGGTGGGCGTGTCGGCCAGCCGCTCGGCAGGCAAGATCGAACCGCACTACGAGGTTCCCAGCCGGGTGAAGCCGCAACGGGCAGCTGCTGCCCGCCCCGCCCAGACCGGAGCGGTGAATCTGAGCGCGGCTCAGGAGGACGCTCCTGCCAAGGCCGGGGATCTACCGGTGTGGATCGCGCCCACCAGCAGGAAGGGCCCTGCGGACACGACGGTCACGGTCGTCCGCAGCGGCACACGGGCCGCGGAAGCAGCCGGTGTCAACGGCACCCTGCTGACACTCACCGTGTCCCAGCAGGGCGGCAGCCCGACAGCCGGTGGGGTGTCCACCCGTGTGGCTCTCGACATGGGCGCACTTCAGGAGGCCACGGACGGGCAGTTCGCCTCCCGCGGCCGCCTGGTGGCGCTGCCTTCGTGCGCGTCCGTCACTCCGAACCTCCCCGAATGCCGCAAGCGCACGCCCGTGACGACGGCCTTCGACAAGGTCACCGGGCGTGTGAGCGCCGATGTGGATCTCCCGTCCCCGGGTGGCTCCGTACTCACACCGCAGGCCAAGCAGTCCGGGCAGGCGGCATCGTCGGCTTCGGCAGTTCCGCCGGCCGCACCGCCGCAGGCCATGGTGCTCGCCGCGGAGACCGGCCCTTCAGGTGGTGGCGGCTCGTACGCCGCGACCCCGCTGGCTTCCTCCTCGGGCTGGGTCGCCGGCTCGTCGGCCGGTTCGATGACGTACAGCTATCCCTTCGAGATGCCGCCAGCCCTCGGCGGCACCGCTCCGGCTGTCTCTCTGGGCTACAACTCCTCTTCGGTGGACGGCCGTACGTCCGCTACGAACTCGCAGGCATCGTGGATCGGTGACGGCTGGGACTTCAACCCCGGTTATATCGAGCGGTCGTTCAAGCCGTGCGACAAGAACGGCATCGACAAGTCCGGCGACCTGTGCTGGGGCGGTTTCAACGCAACCATCTCGGCAGGTTCCCACAGCGGGCAGCTCGTCAGGGACAAGAACCAGGGTTCGGCCAATGCCACCACTGATGCGGCCACGGGCACCTGGCGTCTGAAGGGGGATGACGGCAGCAAGGTCGAATTCATCTCCGGCGCCGCCAACGGTGTCCAGGACGGCACCTACGCGAAGGTGACCGACAGCTCCGGAACCGTCTTCTACTTCGGTGTCAACCATCTGCCCGGGGGCGACAAGTCCGACCCTGCGAGCAATTCCGTCTCCAGCGTTCCGGTCTACTCACCGAAGAGCGGTGACCCCTGCTACGACAGCGCCAAGGGCACGGCCTCGTTCTGCACGATGTGGCAGCGGCTCTCCCTCGACTACATCGTCGACCCGAACGGCAACCTCACCTCGTACACCTGGTCTCCCGAGACCAACTGGTACGAGCGTGGCGGCGCCCAGAACGCCGGCACTGGAACGCGTACGGCATACACCCGCGCCACCAGCGTCAAGAAGATCGCCTACGGGCAGCGCCTCAGCGAGCAGATCGCCGCGAAGGGCACACTGGAGCCGGCCGCCCGCGTCAGCTTCAACACGGCAGAGCGCTGTCTCTCGCAGACCAACTGCGACGAGGCCCACCGCACCGTCGCCAACAAGACCAACTGGCCTGACGTACCCGTCGACCAAGAGTGCAAGCAGACCGGGACCTGCACCACCTACAGCCCGACCTACTTCACGACCCGCCGCCTGGCCGACGTGACCACCCAGGTCCGCATCAACAATGCCTGGAAGGACATCGACTACTACGAGCTCAAGCACTCCTTCCCGGACCCGAAGGACGCCACCAGCGAGAAGGTCCTCTGGCTCGACTCCGTGCTGCGGACGGGCAAGGCCGAGTCTCCGGCAGTGCCCCTGAAGCCGGTCACCTTCACCCCCGTCATGCTGCCCAACCGGGTCGATGGCACGGACCTGGTGCCGGCCCCTCCGATCATGAACCGCGGGCGCATCCAGCAGATCAAGACCGAGACCGGCGGTGTCCTCAATGTGGACTACAACCTGCCCGGCTGCTCGCGACGCAACAACGTGATGCCGACCGCCGAAGATGACAACACCATGGCCTGCTATCCGGTCCGGTGGTCCCCGCCGGGTTCGGTCGTCAACGCGGATCCGGTCCTGGACTGGTTCAACCACTACACCGTCAAGTCGATCACCGAGAACGACACCACGACGGACGCGCCGGCGAAAATCACCAACTACACCTACGGTCCCGCCGCCTGGCACCGCGACGACAACGAGTTGACCGAGGCCAAGTCCCGCACCTGGGGCGACTTCCGCGGCTTCACCACCGTGGCCTCCACCGTGGGCAGCGGCACGGACGGCCCCCGGTCGCAGTCCCGCACCACGTACCGGCCCGGCATGGACGGTGACAAGCGCAAGGACGGCACCACCCGCAGCGTCCACCTGACCGACGCGCTCGGCCGGGACGTCACCGACGTGGACTGGCTGAGCGGTGCGGTCCTCCAGACCGAGACCTTCGACCAGGCGAACGGCACCGTCACCGCCCGGACGGTGAATGCCCCCTCGGGCGAAGTCACCACCGCTACGCACACAGTCGGCGGCGGCCTGCCCGACCTCGTGGCCCGCTACGGCTCCACCACGACGACGGTCACCGCCCAGGAGCGCAAGGCAGACGGTAGCTGGCGCACCCGCACCACCACGGCGAAGACGGACCCCGCCCAGAACAATCGTCCGGACACCAGCCTCAACCAGGCAGACGGCCTGCCGGACCTGTGCACCCGTCCCAAGTACGCGACGGGACCGGACGCCCAGCGCACCGACCTCCTCTCCGAGACGCTCATCGTCTCGGGTGCCAACGCGTGTACGGCCGTCCCGGACGCCACGAACACCGTCTCCGGTGCGCGAACCCTGTACGACGGCAAGGCTTACGGCCAGGCGGGTGTGCTCGGTGAACCGTCGAGTACCCAGGTCCTGGACCACTACAACACCGACGGCACCGCCTCGTACATCACCACCTCCAACCTCACGTCCGACGCCTACGGGCGCACGTCGACCGTGACCGACCCTCGCACCACCGACGCCGAGCACCCCGACGGCGCCACCACGACCACCACGTACACCCCGGCCTCAGCCGGTGAACTTCCGCAGACCGTCACTGTCTCCGCTCCGGCTCCGGGAGTCTCCGGTGCCACCTGGGACACGGTCCAGACCATGGGTACCCGCCGTACCACCGCGCTGAGCAGCACGGACCCCAACGGCAAGGTGACCACCCAGACGTACGACGCCATCGGCCGTCTGACGGCTGTCTGGCTGCCGGGCCGGACCCCGCAGCTCAATCCCGAGGCGAACACGGCCTTCGCCTACTCACTGTCCGACACGCCGGGTGTGCCGTCGTACACGACGACGAGGGCGCTGACCAGGGACGGCGACACGCCGGTCCGGACGAGCGTCGTCAACCTGATCGACGGGTTCGGCCGCAGCCGACAGACCCAGTCCACCTCGCCGAACCCGGCCTACACGGGCCGGCTCATCAGCGAAAGCAAGGTCGACTCCCAGGGCCGCACGGCTCTGGTCACCAGCGCCTGGTACGACAACTCTGCCGCCCCCGGTGGCACCCTCGTCACGGCGGCCGACTCCACCGCCCTGCAACAAGCCCGGACCTCATACGACGGCCGCGGCCGACCGACCGTGACGGCCTCCTGGGCGCTGGGCGTCGAACAGTCCCGTACGACGACCAGCTATCCGGACGCGGGCCGCACCGATGTGGTCCCGCCACAGGGCGGTTTCCCCAGCAGCACGTTCGCCGATCTCCGGGGCAAGACCAGTGAGGTCTGGCAGTACAGCACCCCGACGGCCACCGGCAACCGCGCCGACGCCACGGTCACGGCCTACACCTACACCCCTGCGGGTGCTGCCGAAACCCGCAAGGACGCGGCCGGCAACACCTGGAAGTACACCTACGACCTCCAAGGACGGGAGATCCAGCGGGTCGACCCGGACGCCGGAACCTCGGCCACCCAGTACGACGCCGCCTCGCACATCACCAGCACGACGGACGCCCTGAACAAGAAGCTCCTCTACACGTACGACCTGTCCGGACGTAAGACCGGCACGTACGAGGGTTCCGTCACGGCGGCCAACCAGCTGGTCGGGTGGACCTTCGACACCGTGGCCAAGGGTCAGCCGACGTCGTCGACCAGGTACGTCGGTGGTAGCGCCGGCCAGGCTTACACCACGACGGTGAAGGGGTACGACGAGGCCTATCGCGTCACCGCCTCCACCACGACCATCCCGGGTACCGAGGTCGGCCAGGCTGCCGGCACCACGTTCAGCTACACGACCACCGCGGGGTACGACCAGCTCACAGGCCAGCTCAAGGCTTCACAGTTTCCCGCGCTGGGTGGTCTGCCGCTCGACAAGATGAGCTACTCGCGCAACGACTACGGTCAGATGTACGCGTATGCGGGCGCGACGACGTACGACGTGCAGACCAACTACGACGCCTTCGGCAGGGTCATCCGTTCCACGGTCAACCCCTACGCAACGCAGGTCGTGGTCACCGCCGATTACGACCAGGCGACAGGGCGGCTGCGCAATCAGTACTTGGACAAGCAGACCTCGCTGAACGGTGCCGTCCAGCAGACCGGATACACCTACAACGACGCGGGCCGGATCACCTCCGTCACGACGGTCCCGGACAACACGCCTTCGGCCACCGACCGGCAGTGCTTCGCCTATGACAGCCTCGGGCGGCTGACGACGGCCTGGACCGACACCGCTGGTGTCACCGTCCCGGCCGCAAGCGAGAAGCAGACCCAGGACCAGGGCTGGTGCACCAGCACGGCTCCGTCCGCGGCCACGATCGGCGGCGGGAACCCGTACTGGCACGACTACACGTACGACGTGACGGGCAACCGCAAGACGTTCACTGCCCACGACCTCACCGGCGACACCACGAAGGACACGGTCACCACCCAGACCTTCCCGGCCGCCGGCACGACCAACAACGGAGGCGGCAGCGGGGGCCCTCACGCGCTGACCGGCACCAGCAGTAAGGTCGGGACCTCGACCACGGTGTCCGGCAGCAACCGCTACGACGCCGTCGGCAACACGACCAGCACGTACACCTCGAAGACCGGCACCGCGGGCCTGGTGTGGAACTCCGAGGGCAAGCTGGCCAGCTACACCCCGCCCATCCCGATCACCGGCATCGGCGGCAAGTGCTTGGAAACCCAGGGCGGAAGCTCCGCCAATGGCACCCCCGCCCAGATCAACACCTGCAACACGAACGGCGGGCAGAAGTTCACCCTGAGCGGCTCGCTGCTGAAGGTACTGAACAAGTGCCTCACCGCCTCGGGCACCACAGCCGGCTCGACCGTCCTGCTCCAGCCCTGCGACGGCACCCCCGCCCAGACCTGGACCAAGCGCGCCGACGGCACCCTGTACAACGCGGCGGCCACCCGCTGCCTCGCCGTACCGGGTGATGTCAGCACGAACGGCACCGACCTGGTCCTCGGCGACTGCGGCACCACGGTGCCCGCCGGCCAGAAGTGGACGGCAACCGACCAGACCACGTCCTACCTCTACGACGCCGACGGCAACCAGCTGATCCGTCGCAACCCCGGCAAGAACACGATCACCTTCGGCACGGACGAGCTCACCTACGACACCACGACCAAGGCCCTGACGGGAACGCGGTACTACCCGATCCCCGGCGGCCTGACGATGGTCCGCGTCGGCGCAGCCGCCATGTCCATCCAGCTCGCCGACCACCACGGCAGCGGCCAGCTCACCGTCGAGTCCGACACCTTGGCCGTCGCCCGACGCGCGATGGACCCGTTCGGCAACCCCCGCGGGGCGCAGCCGGCGCCCGGTACGTGGGACGGCGACAAGGGCTTCGTGGGCGGCACGCTGGATGCCGCAACCGGCCTCACCAACCTGGGGGCCCGCCAGTACCAGCCCTCGACCGGCCGATTCATCAGCGCCGACCCGCTCCTGGTCCCGACCGATCCGCAGCAGTGGAACGGCTACGCCTACAGCAACAACGACCCGATCAACCTGTCCGACCCGTCCGGCCTCCGGCCCGACGGAGTGTGCGGCGGCAACAGCAGTCGGTGCGTATCGGACTCGGATCGCAGCGGCGTCGAAACCGACCACCACGAAACCTGGGAGTACAAGGGCAACGGCGGCTGGAAATGGTCGTCGTGGACAACACAGACGAAGAAGGGCAAGCGGGACTACAGATACGGAGGCATCGGCTACGGCGATTGGTACAACGTCACGCCTCGCAAATTCAAGATCAGCCGGAACACGATTCCCGGAATAGGAAGATATTTCGTCTCCACCTACGGGAACAACGTGTTCACCAATCCGCTGTCCCTTTTCGGGGTCCGCGCGGAAGGCGCATACGACTCCCTGATGGAGGACATCGGGTTCGATACGTCGGACCCGGCGTATGAGGACGGCGAAACAATCCCTGAGGCGGCCGGCCTCATATTTGGTGGCGCCGCGGGCGAAGGGAAGGCTTTGGAGCGTGGATTGTGCCACTCCTTCCCCCCAGGCACGGAAACGCTCATGGCGGACGGGTCTCATAAGAAGATCGAGGATGTCGAGGTCGGTGATGAAGTCATCGCCACCGACCCTGAAACTGGCGAAAGCTACAAAAAGACTGTCCTCGACACCATTCGGACCGAAGACGACAAGGACTTCACCGACCTCACCGTGGCCACAGAGGACGGCCCGGCCAGCATTGTCGCCACAGACACCCACCCCTTCTGGGTCCCCGAGCTCAAGGAATGGGTCAACGCCGGCGACCTCAAGGTAGGCGACTGGCTCCGCACGAGCGCAGGCAGCCACGTACAGATAACAGCCCTCAAGCGCTACACCAAGCGCCAGCGCACGCACGACCTGACCATCGCCGACCTCCACACGTACTATGTGCTGGCGGGGCAGACACCCGTCCTTGTGCACAATTCCAATGGGTGGTGTGGTCCAGGCTTTAGGACGGCATCAGAAGCTGGCATCAGTCCAAACGATGCCAAGCGCATTCAGAATGCTGCAGATAAGCAGGGGCAGCCGATTATTGTCGTAGGGAGTCGAGCGGGGAACGGGAACCTCAATCCGACTTCGGACTGGGACTACATCTTGACTGGCCCGTCTAGGTCCCGTCACAGCGTCCAGAATTCTCTACCCCGGGGAACCGGGGACGGTGAGGGAAGTGGACGCGGCCGGGACTTCTATCAGAGCTATAATCCGAACAGCCCTAGAAGAGATTATACGGTGTTGGATAGGGGTAAGCCCTATGTTGTGTTCGAGCCCAGGGGTTAGGTGAATTAATTGCGGACCTCAGAGCGGATCATCAACGAGGTAGCTCAAGGGATGCGCAGCCTGGACGAGGCGGTGGACTGGTTCTCATCGCTGGACCAAGGGGAACAGGATTCGGTTCTGCGCGAGATCGTTCTTTTCTCCATTCAGGTGCACGTCACTGCAGGAGACGGGCGTGAAGGCCTCGCGAGATCAGGGGTCAAGGCAACCATGACCCCTGCGATTCTCATCGTTCGGGAGCCAATCCTCGAACAAATGGGAAAGATTGCAAGCTTGCCGCCGAATGAGTATCTGAAGGCTTTCCGCGTCCTGTTGTCCACGTTCGCGGTGGCTGACACGCGGCGGAGGGAGACAGATTGTCGGGGGTCTTGTAGCCACGCCTGGCACAACCTTTCATAGACGCGAGCATTCCCGGTGTCGCTCGAAGGCGTAGCCGAGAATTCTTGAGTCCGTGTAGGTACATATGGGAGCCCCCACCGAGCAGCTGCTCGGTGGGGGCTCCCAGACGTTTGACGGCAACGGTGACGGCAACGTCAGCGGACGGTTGCCGTGTCAGGTGGTCTTCAGGGGTGTCGTCGGTCGGGCTGAGTGCGTCGTTGAGGGTGTCGATGGCTTGGCGTTGGAGGCGAAGTCGGACGTGGGCATAGACGCCGGCAGTGACGCCGATGTGGGCGTGACCGAGAAGTTCTTGGATGACGACGAGGTCGACGCCTTGCTCCAGGAGCAGGGTGGCGGTCGAGTGGCGTAGGTCGTGGAAGCGGATGCGGCGCAGCCCTGCGCGGCTGAGGAGTGCCGCGAAGCGGCGACTCATGTTGGCAGGGTCCAAGGGCCCGCCCGTCGGAGTGGTGAAGACGAGACCGCTGTCCTTCCAGCGCTGCCCGGCCGCGTTGCGGTCTTCTTCCTGACGGTTCCGGTGGTTCCTCAGGGAGTGGACGCACTCGGTCGGCAAAGCGATGCGTCGTTCGGATGCGCGGGTTTTGGTGGGCAGGGCGGTCAGGCCGCCGGTGCGGGTGCGCTGGAGTGAGTGGCGGATGCTGGCGGTGCCTGCGTCGAGGTCGAGGTCGTCCCAGTGGAGGCCGAGGAGTTCGCCTTTGCGGAGTCCGGTGCGCAGGGCGAGTTCGTAGAGAGCATGCAGCCGATCGCCACCGGCTGCCTGGAGGAGCTGCTGTGCTTCGGCTGCCGTGAGCGGGGTGAAGCGGCGGGGCCGGGACGCTGCTGTCTTGACGTTCCGAGCGACGTTGCGCGGCAGCTCGTCCTCACGGATGGCGTGCTCAATGGCGGACTTGAGGACCGAGTGCACGTAGATCACGGTGAGCGGCGACAGGTGCTTGCCGCAGCACTGGCCGATCGTGCAGCAACGCTTCTGTTCGGCGTCCAACCCCCGGGTGCAACACTGGCATGTTGTGCGCAGCCGGTCGACGAAGGTCCGCACGTCCTTCGCGGTGAGCCGGGCGAGCTTCTTGGTTCCCAGCCCCGGCATGAGGTAGAGGCGGATGCAGGTGGCGTAGCGGGTGTGGGTGTTCTCGCGGAGCCGGTGGACGGCGACGCTGTTCAGCCAGTACGCCAGGTACACACCCACGGTGCTGTCGGCTGTCGCGACCGGGAGGCCGCGGTTGCTGTCTGCGATCTTCTCGGCGAGTTTGTCGGCCGCGTCCCTGCGGGTGGTCCCGTAGACGCGGACGCGCTTGCGGCTGGCGTCGGCGGCGAGGACGTAGCCGGCAGCTTCCCAGCGTCCGTCCTTGCGCTGGTAGATGGTGCCCTCGCCGTTGGCGCGTGTCTTCCGCTTCGGGGCGGTCATCGGGCGGCCTCTTCCAGGTGCAGCTGGATGTAGTCGTCCAGGGCGTTGGCGGGGATGCGTCGGGCGCGGCCTATGGTCAGCGAGGCCAGGCGGCGAGCACGCAGAAGGTCGTAGAGCGCGGAGCGGCCGATCTTGAGGCGGGCCATGGCCTCGGGGACGGTGAGGAGTTCGTCGTCACGCACCGGCCGTCACTCCCACTTGACGCACCGGGCCGCCGACGAGGGCGGCGAGGCGTTCGAGGTCCGGGGTGAGGCCGATGCCGTCGAACGCCCAGCGGGCGAGGACAAGCGTGCTGAGTCGGGGTGCGGGGGTATGGCGGTGGTGCCAGGCGGCGCGGGCATGGCGCAGTGCGCTGAGGGTGGTGGAGTAGGTGCGGGTCTTGGTGGAGAAGTGGCCGCGGAAGCCGAGCATGTGGGCCCAGGTTCGCAGCCGCAGGTGCGTGAGGTCGCGGCGGGCGCCGAGGGTCCAGGCGGTGCGGATCATACCTGCGGCGTGGTCGGGGATGTCTTCCTGGCCGAGTTCGGCGATCAGCTTGAGGCGGTGGTCGAGGGTGCCGGTCGCGCCTTCGGTTCTTTTGGTGGCGTACTTCGCAACGTACCCGGCGACCTTGCCCTCGGTGATCGTGGTGCCTGCCTGGAACGCGGAAGACTTGATGATCCTGGTGTCGATCTCGCTGCCGAAGGTGAAGGAGAGGCTTCGCCGGTCGATGTCCGGACCGACGACGCGCGCGCGAGCGGCTGCGACCCGGACGGCGTCGGCCAGCAGTTCGGGGGTGGCCCAGGCGGGTGGAGGGGTGTAGCTGCCCGCCGGGCCGTCGAGGCGGATCACGGCGTGGAAGTGGATCAGTCCACGCCGCTGGTATTCGGCGACCTTGGCGTAGGAGACCCGGGCGTACCTGAGGAGCAGGCGCTGGGGGATGCCTGCTACTGCGGCGATGGTGCGGCGCAGGCGGAGCATGAAGCGGGCCCACAGGGCGGGTGCGTGGGCGTTCCAGAGGACCGCGCCCCTGTAGTCGTATCGGTTCGGGTCCAGTGGGGTGCCGAGGGCCGGGTCGTCCTTGGTGTGGGTGCGCCCGCACCCGCAGCGGGCGGAGGAACTGGAGCGCCGACCGTGAACCAGACCCGTCGAAGGCGTCATCGCCATCGCCTGCGAGCTGCTCTGCCCGCACACACCCCAGCACGTCATCGACGGATACCACCAGATGGCGGGCACCAAGCGGACCCCTACGTGCTCCCGCTCAAGCAGTCCGCCGACAGCCGCGGCCTGGAACGGCGACAGTGCCCGCCGCAGGAACCAGCCCCCGCGTCACCTGCCCCTGGGCCCAGGACCGCGACACCGCCTCGATCCGAGCACGCGCCCGCACCTCGCCACCGCGCCCGGTCCGCACGTCCCACACCATCGACCTCGACAACCCCCGCGCCCGCAAGGCACATACCGGTGCACGCCCGCAGGTACGGCCGCCTGACCGCCCCAGCCACCGCCGGCCCGCGATCTGCCAACAGTCCACCATCACCGTGCCGACCGACCTCATGCCCAAGCTCCGCCAGGAGCTCCCCTGGGGCCGCGCAGCCTGGCAGCGCGCATACCGCAGCCTCCGCAGTCACATCGAGGGCCTCAACGGCCGCGCCAAGAACGTCGACACGTTCCTGCACTCCCGCGAGAGGCGTCAAAGCCGCGGCCGCGTCGCCCAGACCCTGCTGAGCGCCGTACAGCTCCTCGTGGAGAACCTCAGGAGCATCGAGGGATATCTGCGCGACCGACGCCAATGGCGCGAGGAGCTCTACGCCCTCGGGCACATCCCCACCACACCCGACCCCTACGAGTCCGATGTTCAGGCCGCAGCCGAGGCACAGACGATCACCGGCACCGCGCCCCCGGAACCCTAGACACGCACGGCAAGAACGGGATCCACAACCGACACCACAGCGCGCCGCAGGGTCACACCGGCCCCGCGGCCGCTTCGGCATGCCCGCGAACTCATCGCATGCTCCGCTCGCCCTGCCCACGGATCCGCCCCCGGCCTCCCGGAGCGGCGCCCCTGCCCTACCAAGCCTCAGATATGCGAAATCCCGCCCAGTTCGATGAACTGAGCGGGATCTCGTGAACCGTTCGCGACCTAAGTCGTGAACTGTCGTTTGTGGACCTGTGGGGATTTGAACCCCAGACCCCCTCGATGCGAACGAGGTGCGCTACCAGACTGCGCCACAGGCCCTTGCGACGTGTGAAACATTAGCATCCCCGCGCGGGTGCTCCAAAACCGATACCGGGGAGCGTCCGCGCAGGTCCATCATTCGTTCGCGGCGCGGGGGCGGTCATCGCTCTCGTACTGGTCGAACAGCGGTGTGCGGCCTCGGCCCTGGCCGCGCGGGCGGGCGTTCGGGTGGGCCTTCTGGTCCGACTTCCGGTCCGCCTTCGGCTCGGCCTTCGGGGTGGCCGGCGCCGGCTGGGCGCGCAAGCGCGGGTCCGTCGGCTCGGCCGTGCTGGAGCGGGTCGCGCTCCAGGCGTCCGGGGCCGCCGGACCGGTGGCGCGCGGGGCGACCGGGGCCGTGACGTACGTCGGCAGCGGGACCGGGACCGGCTCCCAGCTGTCACCGCGGGCGGGGCCGCGTTCGCGTTCGCGCTGCTGGTCCACCCACTCGGCGTGGTCGGTCTGCTCGACCAGCGCGCGCCGCCCGGCCTCCTGCGGGGAGACGGGTGGCGCGGGGTCCGGTTCGGATCCCGCGGCGGCCTCCGGCTCGCGCCGGCGCGGACGGTTCTCGCGCAGCTGCCGCGCGGCGGCCTCGGCTCGCCGCCGGTCCATGGTGAACTCGTAGCGGCGCCGCTCCTGGACCCGCAGGTGCACGATGTACACGCTCAGCAGCAGGGCCGGCACCGCGGGCGCCCAGAGGTAGCCCAGGCCGCCGACCGCGGCGACGATCGCGCCGAGCGTGAAGATCAGGAAGAGGAGCGCGGTGGTGCGCCGGCGGCGCGCGAGCACCTGGAGACGCTGCTCGCGCCGGTGCCGCTCCGCGACGGCCGACCTCGGCTCCGCCCTGGTCGGGGGCACGCCGAGGGCCCGGGCGTCGGCGTCCACGGAATTCACCGTTTCCGTCGCGGCGTCCGGGTCCGCGCGGTACTGGGGCTCAGCCTCCTGGTCGCCGCGTTCCCGCAGCCCCTTGGCGTAACGGCGCTCCATTCCCGCCCGGCCGGAAAGCAGCCGAATGGCGGTGGAGAAGCGTTCCGTCGGACGGGCTTCGTTCAGCTCGTCCTGCCTCCGGAGCCACATGGGCACCAAGTAGGCGGCCCAGGCCCCGACAATGACTGCGTAGATGAGGCCGCTGCTGCTCACACCTCACACCGTAGAGGGGCGCGGCCGGGCGGATCCGCCAATTGGACCGGTGTGTCGCACGAACCGGCTGATATCACGGACTTTTTTTGTGATTCTTCGGATCAGGTTATGGGCGAATCGGTTCCCGTCCCCGATAATTCGAACAACTATTCGTTTATTGGGGTGTGGTTCCCTGCGTGCGCCCCCGGTGCCAGCGGCGCAGCAGACCCTCCGGGACCTCCTCCGCCGTCAGCGCGTACACGAGGTGGTCGCGCCATGCGCCGTCGATGTGGAGGTAGCGCGGCCGCAGCCCCTCCTCCCGGAAGCCCAGCTTCTCCACCACGCGCCGGCTCGGCCCGTTCTCCGGGCGGATGCACACCTCCATCCGGTGCAGTCCGACCTTCGTGAAGCAGTGGTCAACGGCGAGCGCGACCGCCGTCGGCATCACGCCCCGGCCCGCCACCTCGCGGTCCACCCAGTACCCGACGTGGCCCGCGCACATCGAGCCCCAGGTGATCCCGGCGACCGTCAGCTGGCCCACGAGGCGGCCGCGGTACTCGATGACGAAGGGCAGCATCCGCCCCGCGTTCGCCTCGGCCCGCAGATGGCGGACCATCTGCCGGTACGTAGGCCGGTGGATCACCGGCCCCCACGGCGCGGGCGGCGGGATCGTCGCCTCCCACGGCCGGAGCCAGTCGCGGTTGCGCCGGTTGACCTCGCGCCAGGCGTTTTGGTCCCGCAGTTTTATCGGCCGGAGCGTGACGTCGCCGTCGGTCAGCACCACCGGCCAGGAAGGTCCGTTCAGCTCGGGCTCCCGGCGGATCTACCCGGAGGCGCGGGGTGGTCGCCGCCCCGGATCTGGTCCACGGCGTGCGGCAGGATCCGGGTGAGGACCGCGAGGCCGTCACGGACGCCGCCGGTGGAGCCGGGCAGGTTCACGATCAGGGTGCGGCCGGCCACGCCCGCCAGGCCCCGGGACAGGGCCGCGGTCGGCACGTTCACCATGCCCTCGGCGCGGATGGCCTGCGCGATGCCCGGGATCTCGTAGTCCAGCACCCGCGCGGTGGCGTCCGGGGTGCGGTCGGTCGGCGAGATGCCGGTGCCGCCGGTGGTGAGGATGACGTCGTACCCGGCGGCCACGCCCTCGCGCAGCGCCTGCTCGACCGGGTCCCCGTCGGGGACGACCCGCGGGCCGTCCACCGTGAATCCGAGCTGCTCCAGGCCCTCGGCCAGCAGCGGCCCGCCCCGGTCGGCGTACACGCCCGCCGAGGCGCGGTTCGAGGCGGTGACCACGAGCCCGCGCGGGGGGCGCCCGGGCTCACGGGCCGCGTCCGCCGCCTGCCCGACGGGGGCGGCCTCCGGAGCGGCTTCCGGGGCGGAGACGTGGCTGAAGGCGTCGCCGCCGCGCGGGGCGTTCACGCGCGCGTCCAGTCGCCGGACTTGCCGCCGGTCTTCTCCTCCACCCGGACGTCCGTGATGACGGCGCCCTTGTCGACGGCCTTCACCATGTCGATGACGGTGAGCCCGGCGACCGCGACGGCGGTCAGCGCCTCCATCTCGACGCCCGTGCGGTCGGTCGTCTTGACGGTGGCGAGGATCTCGACGGCGTCGTCGGCGACCGAGAGGTCCAGCTTCACGCCGGACACGGCCAGCGGGTGGCAGAGCGGGATCAGGTCGGGGGTCTTCTTCGCGCCCATGATCCCCGCGATCCGCGCGGTGGCGAGGGCATCGCCCTTGGGCACGCCCTCGCCCCGCAGCAGCTCGATCACCCGGGCGGAGACGAGCACGCGCCCGCTGGCCCGCGCCGTCCGCGTCGTGACGTCCTTCTCCGAGACGTCCACCATGCGGGCCGCGCCGGCCTCGTCGATGTGCGTCAGCCTGCTGTGCTCAGGGGTGCCGGGGGTCTCCCCCCGGGAAAACGCTGCCATAGGTTCGTGCCGCTCCCGCTCCGGGCCCCGCAAGGGCCTGTGTGGTGCAACACGCTACCCGCACCGGCCGGGCTTCAGCCGAGCAGGACCACTTCGAGCTCGGCCCCCGGCTCCGCCGAGGTGACGTCCTCCGGTACGACGATCAGGGAGTCGGCGTGGGCCAGCGCCGCGATCAGGTGGGAGCCGGATCCGCCGACCGGGCTGACCGTGCCGCTCTCCGGGTCGTACGTGCCGCGCAGGAACTGGCGGCGGCCCGCCGGGGAGCCCAGTGCCTCGTCGGCCTTCAGGGTCGCCCGCACGCTGGGCCGGGCGACGTCCGGCAGGCCCATGAGCGTGCGGATCGCGGGGCGCACGAACAGTTCGAAGGAAACGTACGAGCTCACCGGGTTGCCGGGCAGGGCCAACAGGGGGGTGTGGTCCGGGCCGATGGTCCCGAAGCCCTGCGGCTTGCCGGGCTGCATCGCGAGCTTGCGGAAGTCCATCCGCCCGCCGTCGGCCCCGTCCTCCTCGCCGCCGACCGAGGACAGTGCCTCCTTGACCACGTCGTACGCGCCGACGCTGACGCCGCCCGTGGTGACCAGCAGGTCGGCCCGGATCAGCTGGTCCTCGATGGTGGAGCGCAGGGTGTCGGCGTCGTCGGCGACGGCCCCGACCCGGTAGGCGATCGCCCCGGCGTCGCGCGCTGCGGCGGCCAGCGCGAAGCTGTTCGAGTCGTAGATCGTCCCGGCGGCCAGGGACTCGCCCGGCTGGACCAGCTCGCTGCCGGTGGACAGCACGACCACCCGCGGGCGGGGGCGGACCCGTACGGCACCCCGCCCGATGGCGGCGAGCAGCGCGATCTGCGGCGGGCCGAGCACCGTGCCGGCGGCCAGGGCGAGGTCCCCGGCCTGGACGTCGCTGCCGCGCGCCCGTACGTGGGCCCGCGGCTCGGCGGCCCGGTGCACCCGCACCTCGCCGCCCGCGCCCTCGGGGGCCGCGCTGGCCGGGGTCATGCCGGCGGCCGCGCCGCCGCCCGTACCGCCGTCGGTCCACTCGACCGGAACGACGGCTTCGGCGCCGGGCGGGAGCGGGGCGCCGGTCATGATGCGGGCGGCCTGGCCGGGGCCGACGGTGGGCAGCTCGCCGCTGCCCGCCGCCACGTCCCCGATGACCGTGAGCACCGCGGGGAACTCCCCGCTCGCGCCCTGGACGTCGGCCGTGCGGACGGCGTAGCCGTCCATGGAGCTGTTGTCGAAGGGCGGGAGGGCGACGGGCACGGTGACGTCCTCGACCAGGACGCAGCCCTGGGCGTCGAGCAGCTGGAGCTCGATGGGCTCCAACGGCCGGATCGCGGCGAGGACGTCCGCGAGGTGCTCGTCGACCGACCACAGACGCTGGGCGACGTGGCCGGTGTCCTGCGGTGCGCGGCTGCTCAAGTCCTACATCTCCTCCGTGACGTAACGGTGAAGCCAGGTGCGGAACTCCGGGCCCAGGTCCTCACGCTCGCACGCGAGGCGGACGATGGCCCGCAGGTAGTCCCCGCGGTCCCCGGTGTCGTAGCGGCGGCCCCGGAAGACCACGCCGTGCACCGGGCCGCCCACGGTCTCGTCGGCGGCCAGCTTCTGCAGGCCGTCGGTGAGCTGGATCTCCCCGCCGCGGCCCGGCTCGGTCTCCCGCAGTATGTCGAAGATCGCGGGGTGGAGTACGTACCGTCCGATGACCGCGTAGTTACTGGGGGCGTCCGCCGGGTCGGGCTTCTCGACGAGCCCGGTGATCTTGACGACGTCCGCTTCGTCCGTGGCCTCGACTGCGGCGCAGCCGTAGAGGTGGACGTTGGCGGGGTCGACTTCCATGAGGGCGATGACGGTGCCGCCGGTGCGGGCGTGGACGTCGGTCATCTGGCGCAGCAGCGGGTCGCGGGGGTCGATCAGGTCGTCGCCGAGGAGGACGGCGAAGGGCTCGTCGCCGACGTGCGGTTCGGCGCACAGGACGGCGTGGCCGAGGCCGCGGGGGTCACCCTGGCGGACGTAGTGCATGGTGGCCAGGTCGCTGGACTCCTGGACCTTCTTGAGACGGTCGTCGTCGCCCTTGGCGATGAGGGCCGACTCCAGCTCGTAGTTGCGGTCGAAGTGGTCTTCGAGGGCGCGCTTGTTACGTCCTGTGATCATGAGGACGTCGTCCAGGCCGGCTGACACGGCTTCCTCGACGACGTACTGGATGGCCGGCTTGTCCACGACCGGGAGCATTTCCTTGGGCGTCGCCTTGGTCGCCGGAAGGAAGCGGGTACCGAGACCTGCGGCCGGGATCACGGCCTTCTTGATCACAGGGTGCAACTGAGTCATGGGCAGAACGATAGTGGGTCGTACGGACCACTCCGGGTTTGATTCCGGTAACTAGGTCCGATAATGCACCGATTTGAAAGGAAATCAGAGTCAGCTGTGGTAGGGAACCCGCCGAACCCGTCCGAAAAGGCCCGGCTGCGCCGAGAACTCCTCGCCGCCCGCCGCGCCTTGTCCCCCGAATCCCTGCGCACGTCGGCCCGCGCGCTCTCCCGTTCCGCCCTTGAACTGCCCGAACTGGCTGATGCGCAAACGGTGGCCGCGTACGTCTCCGTCGGCACCGAACCCGGCACCCGCGATCTGCTCGACGCCCTGCGCGCGGCCGGGAAGCGGGTGCTGCTGCCCCTCCTGCTGCCCGACAACGATCTCGACTGGGCCGGGTACGAAGGCCCGGACAGCCTCGCCGAGGCCGCCCACCCCGGCAGGATGCGGCTGCTGGAGCCGGCCGGGCCGCGGCTCGGACCGGACGCCGTCACCGGCGCCGACGCCGTCCTGCTGCCCGGGCTGGCCGTAGACGGCCGCGGGATGCGCCTGGGTCGCGGCGGGGGCTCGTACGACCGGGTGCTGGCACGTCTGGCACGCGCCGGGGCGCACCCCGCGCTGGTCGTGCTCCTCTACGACGAAGAGGTGGTCGCGCGGGTCCCGGAGGAACCGCACGACCACCCCGTTCAGGCGGTGGCCACCCCGTCGGGGGTGGTCAGGTTCACGGCTTGAGCGTCAGCGTCTCCACCGTCGCCTTGTCCACGGCCTCCTTGCCGAACGCCCAGTCCAGCAGCTCGCCCTTGGCCCACATGTCCGTCTGGTCGTAGTAGTTGTCGTGGTACGCGTGGCCCGAGGCGCCGGTCAGGTTGATCCAGCGGGACTTGTCCAGGTCGCTGAGGTTGACGATCATGCGCATCGACGGGACCCAGGTGACCCCGTAGCCGCTGGAGGCGTTCCAGCCGGTCGCGTTCACGGTGGCCTCGCCGCCGCCCAGGTTCCACGGGCCGCGGTTGAGGAGCCACTGCATGAAGCCGGGGCCCTCGGTGCCGATGGTCTGGTTCTTCAGCGTCAGCTGGTGCAGGCGGCCCCAGCTCCAGGTGGACTGGTCCTTGCCGAGCTTGGCGGTCAGCTCCCAGCGGGCGTCCTTCATGGCCCGCGCGAACAGCTGGTCGCGGGTGGTGGTCGCCGGCTTGTTGCGGGCGGCCGGCGTCTGCCACCAGGCCGACTTCTCGTCCTTGACCAGGCGGCGGACCACCTCGAACCAGCGGTCGCCGCCATCCGGCTGCGCCGAGTCGGAGTCGCGCGCACCGCACTCGCGGACCGTCTTGGCCAGGTCGTCGACCGGACCGCTGCTCTCCTCCTGGACGTTCATGCAGCTGCCCTCGATCCGCAGCTCCTTGGGCATCTTGTCGCCGAAGGACAGCTTGAGGATGTTGCGCCAGATCGCGTTGAAGTACGCGGCCGCCGCCGAGTCGGGCTCCTGCGTGTAGTTCCAGCCGTCCAGCAGCTTCTGCGCGGAGCGCACGTCCGGGTCCGAGACCTCGATCTTGGACAGCATCGGGGTCAGCAGCGCGGCGATCTCGCTGCTGTTGTCCATCTGCATGCCGCGCATGTCATCGGTGGAGATCTTGCCGCTGTCCTTGATCTTCGCCTCGATGAGGTCGTTGATCCGCTGGCTGCGGGCGCCGTAGCCCCAGTCCGTGGTCAGCACGTACGGGTACTTGCCCGCGCCGGTCCCGCTCTCCACCACGGCCTGGTTCGCGGTGACGATGTAGCCGCGCGACGGGTTGTAGTCGTACGGCATCTCGTCCTGCGGGACGTAGCCCGCGTAGCCGTCCTTGCCGCCCTTCCAGGCGTACTTGGAGTCCCAGCCGGGGGCCGGCATGCGGCCGTCGCCGGCGCCGCGGATCGGGATGCGTCCCGGCGCCTGGTAGCCGATGTTGCCCGAGGGGCCCTTGTTGTCGGCGTAGATCAGGTTCTGGGACGGCACCTCGAAGTCGCGGGCCGCGGCGCGGAAGCCCGCGAAGTCCTTGGCCCGGTCGAGGGCGAAGACCGCGTCCATCGACTTGCCGGGGTCCAGGGCGGTCCAGCGCAGGGCGACGGCGTAGCCGTTGCCTCGGTCCGGGGCCGAGCTGGGGACGGGGGCGCGGCTGCCGACCGTACCGAGCTCGTCGCTGCGGTCGGAGATCAGCGGGCCGTTGTTCGTGGTGCGGACGGTGATCTTCTTGCTCGTGCCGCCCGCGATCTTGATGACCTCTTCGCGGGTCGCGAAGGGGACCACCTTGTTGTCGTAGACGTAGCCCTCGGGCTTGACCTGCTCCAGGTAGAGGTCGGTGACGTCGGCGCCGAGGTTGGTCATGCCCCAGGCGATGTCGGCGTTGTGGCCGATGACCACGCCGGGCATGCCCGAGAAGGTGTAGCCGGCGACGTCGTACTTGCACTGGTTCGAGACCGCGCGACAGTGCAGGCCCATCTGGTACCAGACCGAGGGCATCTGCGGGGCCAGGTGCGGGTCGTTCGCGAGCAGCGGCTTGCCGGTGGTCGTGTACTGGCCGGAGACGACCCAGGAGTTCGAGCCGATGCCGCTGCCGTTGGGGCCGAGGATCGCGGGGACCTGGTCCAGGGTCTTGGCGAGGGAGGTCAGCGAGGTGCGCAGGCCCACGGTCGCGCCCTGGGCGGTGGTGTCGTCCGCCAGGCCGGTGGGCGTGGTGGGGGCGGACGAGCCCTGCGAGCCGGTGGAGGCCTGCGAGCCGGTGGCGCTGCCACCGGAGCCCTTGCCGGTGCCCGATCCCGTGGAGCCGGCGGCGGCGCTGCCCTGCGGGGCGTACTTCCCGCCCTCAATCTTGCCCGCGTCGACGATCGGCTTGTTCCGGTCGAAGGGGTAGGGCGGGTAGAGCTCGTCGATCTGCTGCGGCGTGAGCTTGTTGGACATCAGCGCGCGGTCGATCTCGTCCTGCATGTTGCCGCGCAGGTCCCAGGCCATCGCCTTGAGCCAGGCCACCGAGTCCACCGGCGTCCACTGCTCGGGCTGGTAGTCGTCGCTGAGCTTGAGGGCGGCGTGCTCGACGGAGAGGTCCTTGCCGGACTTCCCCTTCAGGTACGCGTTGACCCCGTCGGCGTAGGCCTGGAGGTTCTTCTTGGTTTCGGGCGAGAGCTTCGTCTCGTACTCGGCCTGCGCGACCTGGCGCCAGCCGAGCGTGCGCAGGAAGGCGTCGGTCTCGACCTGGCCGGGCCCGAACATCTCGGAGAGCCGGCCCGAGGTCATGTGGCGGCGGACGTCCATCTCCCAGAAGCGGTCCTGGGCGTGGACGAAGCCCTGGGCGCGGAAGAGGTCGTCGTCGTTGTCGGCGTAGAGCTGGGGAATGCCGTGGGAGTCGCGCTTGACCTCGACGGTCCCGGTCAGGCCGGGGACCTTCAGGGTGCCGGTGGCCTGCGGGAACGAGGCACGGACGTTGTCCATGCTCCAGTACGTCCCGTACCCGAAGCCCGTGAGGAGCGCCAGGACCAGCACGAGCACGATCAGACGGGCGCGTCGTCCCTTCTTCTTGACGGAAGGGGCGGTTTCGTTGGCGGGCATCGCTGTCCTTAGAGGGGCAGGGTGGTCCTGGGAGTGCTGGGAGCAACCATAGGCGCAGGACCCCGTCCATTGATCCGCCAGGGGTCGAGGTGACGAGGACAGGACCGAACGGGCGTTTCACAATGTGGTTATCGCGTAAAGGGCGCGTCAAATATTAGGTAAGGTAACGAAGTACTTATCGATCTTGCCGGACTTGTCGCCCGGAGGAGGAACGTTCCGCCTGGCGACTTGAGGAAAGGGCCGCCCGCTGACCGTCCACACGCTCAATGAGCTCCTGCTGGTCTGCTCGCTCGTGCTGCTCGTCGCCGTCGCGGCGGTACGCATCTCTTCACGCAGCGGCCTCCCCAGCCTGCTCATCTACCTCGGCATAGGCATCGCGATAGGCCAGGACGGCATCGGCAACGTCGTCTTCGACAACGCCGAGCTGACCCAGGTCATCGGCTATGCCGCGCTGGTCGTGATCCTCGCCGAGGGCGGTCTGGGCACCAAGTGGAAACAGATCAAGCCGGCCCTACCGGCCGCGATCGTGCTGTCGCTGGTCGGCGTCGCGATCAGCGTCGGCGTCACGGCCGCGGGCGCGCACTACCTGGTCGGGCTGGACTGGCGGCAGGCGCTGCTGATCGGTGCGGTCGTCTCCTCGACCGACGCCGCGGCCGTCTTCTCCGTCCTGCGCAAGGTCCCGCTGCCCTCCCGGGTCACGGGCGTGCTGGAGGCCGAATCGGGCTTCAACGACGCTCCCGTCGTCATCCTGGTCGTCGCCTTCGCGACCGTCGGCCCGGTGGACCCGGGGTTCGTCCTGGTCGCCAAGATCGCCCTTGAGCTGGCGATCGGCGTCGCGATCGGCCTGTCGGTGGGCTTCCTGGGGGCGTACGGCCTGCGACACGTGGCCCTGCCCGCCTCCGGCCTCTACCCGATCGCCGTGATGGCGATCGCCGTGACGGCGTACGCGGCCGGCGCGATGGCGCACGGCTCCGGCTTCCTCGCCGTCTACCTCGCCGCGATGGTGCTCGGGAACGCGAAGCTCCCGCACTGGCCGGCGACCCGGGGGTTCGCGGACGGGCTGGGCTGGATCGCCCAGATCGGCATGTTCGTCCTGCTCGGCCTGCTGGTCACCCCGCACGAGCTGGTGAACGACTTCTGGCCCGCGGTGGTCATCGGCCTGGTGCTGACGATGGTGGCGCGGCCGCTGGAGGTCCTCGTCAGCCTGCTGCCCTTCCGCATCCCGTGGCAGGAGCAGGCCCTGATGTCGTGGGCGGGCCTGCGCGGCGCCGTGCCCATCATCCTGGCCACCATCCCGATGGTGACCGGGATCGAGGGGAGCGACCGGGTCTTCAACATCGTCTTCGTGCTCGTCGTGGTCTACACGCTGGTGCAGGGCCCGACGCTGCCCTGGCTGGCCCGCAAGCTGGAACTCGGCGACACCGACGAGACCGCCGCCGACCTCGGGATCGAGTCGGCGCCGCTGGAGAAGCTGCGCGGGCACCTGCTGTCCTTCGCCATCCCGGCCGCCTCGCGGATGCACGGCGTCGAGGTGAGCGAGCTGCGGCTGCCGCCCGGGGCCTCGGTGACGCTGGTGGTCCGGGACGCGAAGAGCTTCGTACCGCTGCCGTCGACGGTGCTGCGGCGCGGAGACGAGCTGCTGGTGGTGGCCACCGATCCGGTACGGGACGCGGCGGAGGCCCGACTGCGGGCGGTGGCGCGGGGCGGCAAGCTGGCCGGATGGCTCGGGACGGGCTCGAACGGAGCCTGAGCCGGGGCCGTGGCGGGCGCCGCAAGGACTTCAACAGAGCGTTAGAACGTCATTCTAAATCTGTGTTTTCGCGGTGTGCGGCCCGTTTCACCCCGCTTTCCCGTCCCATGGAATGCGAACTTCCAGTTAATCGCAGGTGAAGGCACAACCTGTCGCCGGAATCACAGGACACAAAGCCGGTCTGCCTGTACGATAAAGGCACACCACATCGAACCAACTCTGCCTGACGCAGAGCTGGCGCGACCGCAAAGCGGCCGTGGCACCCTCCCGCAGTGGGCGCCCAGGTATCACTCGGTTCTGCGCAAGAGGACAGCTCTCGGGGCTCCCACATGTACGGGTGCGGTCGCTCACGAGGCGGCACACCGTCCGCAGACGGGGACGCTCTACCAGGCAGCGGAAAGGCCAGGCCGTGACATCCGCGGTCACGACCGACAACTCCGCCCGCCCCGGCTACGGGCAGCTGCTGCGCACGCCCGGCGCCCTCGGCTTCGTTCTCCCGGGATTCGCCGCCCGGCTCCCCTTCGGCATGCTGACCATCAGCATCCTGCTGCTCGTGCAGCACACCACCGGTTCCTACGGCAGCGCCGGCATCGTCGCCGCCGTCACCGGCGTCTCGATGGCGCTGTCCGCCCCGGTGATGGGCAAGCTCACCGACCGCCGCGGCCAGAGCGCCGTCCTGGCCCCCGTCGTCCTCATGCACTCCGCCGCCGTCAGCACCCTCGCGGCACTCGCCCTGCTGGGCGCCCCCGTGTGGGCCCTGGCGCTGGCCGCCGTCCCCGCCGGCGCCTCCGTCCCGCAGGTCGGGCCGATGGTCCGGGCCCGCTGGGCCGCCCGGCTGGAAGGCTCCCCGCTGCTGCCGACGGCCGCCGCGTTCGAGTCCGTCACCGACGAGTTCACCTTCGTCGTCGGCCCGGTCCTGGCGACCGCCCTGTGCACCGGCGTCCACCCGGCCGCCGGTCTGATCACCGAGGCTGCTCTGACGCTCGCCGGCGGCCTGGTCTTCGCCGCCCAGCGCGCCACCCAGCCCAAGGTGCACGCCGCCCCGGCCGGCGGCGAGAAGCACGCCTCCGCACTGTCCTTCCCCGGCCTGCGCGTCCTGATCGTGGCCTTCCTCGGCATCGGCGCCGTCTTCGGCGGCATGCAGGTGTCGCTGGCGGCCTTCTCCAACGAGATCGGCAACCCGGGCGCCAACGGCCTCCTCTACGGCATCTTCGCGGCCGGCAACATGACCGCGGGCATCGCCTGCGGCGCCATCGCCTGGAAGATCGGCCCGCGCCGCCGGCTGCTCCTCGGCTACACCGGCCTCACCGTGGCCGCCTCGGTCCTGTGGACCGCGCACTCGATGGTCCTGCTGGGCGCCCTCGGCCTGGTCGTCGGCCTGTGCATCGCCCCGGCCCTGATCACCGGCTACACGATGATCGAGTCACTGATCCCGGCCAACGCCCGGACCGAGGCCTTCACCTGGCTGACCGGCGCGGTCGCCTTCGGTCAGGCCACCGCCGTGACCCTGGCCGGCCGTCTGACGGACGCGCACGGGTCCTCGTACGGCTTCCTGGTGCCCATGGCGGGCACCGTGCTGGCGCTGGCCACCCTGCTCGCGCTGCGGGCGAAGCTGGCCCCGAAGGCACCGAGCCGGATCATCAACTCGTCGGCGCCGACGGCGACGGCCGCACGGGCGAACGAGCGTGGTGTCGGTCACCGCGTGCCGGTGACGGTGGACTGATCGGCCGGAATACGTCACCATGGAACGTCGTTAGCACTCATTGAGTCAGAGTGCCAGGAGGAAATTCGTGCCGACCTACCAGTACCAGTGCACCGAGTGCGGTGAGGGCCTTGAGGCCGTGCAGAAGTTCACCGATGACGCACTGACCGAGTGCCCGAACTGCCACGGACGCCTGAAGAAGGTGTTCTCCGCGGTCGGCATCGTCTTCAAGGGATCCGGTTTCTACCGGAACGACAGTCGCGGCGCTTCGTCGAGCAGCACCCCTGCCTCGAAGCCGTCCACGCCCGCCGCCCCGGCAGCCCCCGCCGCTTCGTCGACGTCCTCGTCGTCGAGCAGCAGCTCCACCTCGGCTGCCTGATCGCGGATCCCCGATCTCTGAGCCCGTCCGTTCTTCGCAAGGCCCCGTCGCCCCTTCCGGGCGGCGGGGCCTTGTGCATGCCCGGTTAGGGTGGCGCCATGGCTAACGCAGAGATCGGTGTCATCGGCGGTTCGGGCTTCTACTCCTTCCTGGAGGACGTCTCCGAGGTCCGGGTGGACACCCCGTACGGACCCCCGAGCGACTCCCTCTTCCTCGGCGAACTGGCCGGGCGCCAGGTGGCCTTCCTTCCCCGCCACGGCCGCAGCCACAAGGTCCCGCCCCACAAGATCAACTACCGGGCCAACCTGTGGGCGCTGCGCTCCCTGGGCGTGCGCCAGGTGCTCGGCCCGTGCGCGGTCGGCGGGCTGCGCGCCGAGTACGGTCCGGGCACGCTGCTCGTTCCCGACCAGCTGGTCGACCGCACGAAGTCCCGGGCGCAGACCTTCTTCGACGGGGAGCCGCTGCCCGACGGGACCGTCCCGAACGTCGTGCACACCACGTTCGCCGACCCGTACTGCCCGGTGGGCCGCTCGGTGGCCGTGACCGCGGCGCGGGGCCGCGCGTGGGAGCCGGTGGACGGCGGCACGATGGTCGTGGTCGAGGGCCCGCGCTTCTCGACCCGCGCGGAATCGAAGTGGCACGCGGCGATGGGCTGGTCGGTCGTCGGCATGACGGGCCACCCGGAGGCGGTCCTCGCCCGCGAGCTGGGGCTCTGCTACACGTCGATGGCGCTCGTGACCGACCTGGACGCGGGCGCGGAGACGGGCGAGGGCGTGTCCCACACGGAGGTCCTGAAGGTGTTCGGCGAGAACGTCGGGCGCCTGCGCGAGGTCCTCTTCGACGCGGTGGCGGCCCTCCCGCCCACGGAATCCCGCGCGTGCCTGTGCACCCACGCCCACGACGGCTGGGACCTGGGCATAGACCTCCCGTAACCGCGGGAATCCGTGCGGGGCCGTCACATTTCTGCGGGCTGTCCGGTCTCGGCTGGTGAAGGACCACCGAGACCGACCGTTCGATCCAGGAGGCGACCGCCATGTCGCGCATCTCGCTCAGCCCGCCCCGCACCCTCCTCATGCGCATCGGCGCACGGTACTCGCGCCGCCGGTACGGCAAGGTGCTCGACCCCGGCCGGGCGTACGGACACAACGGGCGCGTGCTGTTCGCGTACGTCCGCCTCGAACGGCGTGCGGCGAAGTGGAACGCCCTCGACGCCGGGCTCAAGCACCTGGCGGTGATGGCCGCCGCGGCCCGGATCAACTGCTCGTGGTGCATGGACTTCGGCTACTGGGAGGGGCTGGAACGGGGACTGTCCGCGCAGAAGATCGAGCGGGTGCCGCGTTGGCGGGAGCACCGCGAGGCCTTCTCTGAGCTGGAGCTGCTGGTCATGGAGTACGCCGAGGCCATGACGGAGACCGAGCCGGTGGTCACGGACGAACTGGCCGCGGATCTGATCGCGCGCCTCGGGGAGGCGGCGTTCGTCGAACTCACCGCGATGGTCGCCCTGGAGAACTTGCGCTCGCGGGCCAACCGGGCCTTCGGGCTGACCAGCCAAGGGTTCTCGGAGGCCTGCGAGATCCCGACCCGGCAGTGAACCTGACAATGGCGGGGTGATCAACGACAACGGGACGATCGTCGCCCTCGACTTCACGAGCCGCCGGGACGCCGAGGCGCTGGTCGCGCGGCTCGGGAACGCCTGCAGCCACTACAAAATCGGGCTGGAGCTCCTCACCGCCGCCGGGCCCGCACTGGTCGAGGACCTCGTCGGGCGCGGGCACGAGGTCTTCCTCGACCTGAAGCTCTTCGAGATCCCGAATTCCGTGGCCGGCGCGGTGCGCGCCGCGGGCGCCCTGGGCGCGTCCATGGTGACCGTGCACGCCATGGGCGGTACGGGGATCATAGCCGCGGCGGTGGACGCGGCCCGGGAGTTCCCGGGCCTGCGGGTGCTCGCGCTGACGGTGGTCACGAGCATGACCGGGAGCGACCTCGCCGACATCGGCATGGGCGGCGGCACGACCACCGACGAGCAGGTGTTGCGGCTGGCCCGGCTGGCGGTGGGTGCCGGTTGCGACGGGGTCATCGCCTCGCCGCGCGAGGCGGGCGCGCTACGGGGCGTGCTGGGGCCACGACCGCTGATCGTGACGCCGGGCGTGACCCTGCCGGGCGGGAGCGCGGGCGAGCACGGCTCCCGGGCCGCAACGTCGCAGGCCGCCTTCGCGGCCGGGGCCTCGCACGTGGTGGTGGGCCGGTCGGTGACGCGGGCCGCCGACCCGGTGGCCGCGCTGCGGCGCGTACGGGCCGGCGGGTAGCGGCCCGCCGCTCACCCGCCCGCGACCCGCAGCAGGAGCTTGCCGGTGGTGGCTCGGCCGGCCAGCAGTCGGTGGGCCTCGGCCGCCCGGTCGAGCGGGAACTCGGCCGTGACCGGCAGCTCGACCTCGCCGCGGGCGGCGAAGCCGAACGATTCGGCGGCGAGAGCGCGCAGCGCCTCGGGGTCGTCCTGGGCGAGGGCGAGGATGGAGAAGCCTCCGACGGAGAGCCCGCGCGGGTTCAGCTCGGGCTGCCCGATTTGCCAGGGGGCGGCTCCGCCCGCGTTGCCGAAGGCGACGAGGCGGCCGAAGCGCGCGAGGGAATCCAGGCTGCGGCGGAAGGTGTCGCCGCCGACGGGGTCGAGGGCGAGGTCGACGCCGCGGCCGCCGGTGGCCCGGCGCACGTCCTCGGTGAACCCGTCGCCGACGAACACCTCGTCGTAGCCGTGCTTGAGGGCTTCCCCGGCCTTCTCCGGGCGGGAGACGACCCCGTAGACGGCGCTCGCCCCGGCGAGGCGGGCGAGCTGGCCGGCGACGGTGCCGACGCCGCCCGCCGCGCTCTGGACGAGTACGGTCTCCCCGGCGCGCAGTCGGCCGACTTGGTGCACGAGCCCCTGGGCCGTGGGCAGGACGGTCGGGAGGGTGGCGGCGGTGCGCAGGGAGATGCCTTCGGGAAGCGCGAAGACGGTGGCGGCGGGGGCGACGGCGACCTCCGCGTAGCCGCCGTGCGAGGTGAGGGCGGCGACTTCCTGGCCGGGGCGCAGGCCTTCGACGCCGGGGCCCACGGCCCGGATCCGGCCGGAGACCTCCAGGCCGGGGCGGAAGGGCAGGGCCGGGACCCGGTAGCCGTCGGCCCGGGCCAGGACGTCGGCGAAGTTGACTCCGGCGTAGGCGACGTCGACGCTCACCTCGCCCCGGCCGGGCTCGGGCACGGGGACCTGGGCGACGTGGAGGACCGCGGGTCCGCCGAACTCCTGGAACTCGATTGCGTGCACGGCTGGTACCCCCGGCTAGACTGTTCAATGAAATACGAACACTGCGGACCACGAATGTACGGTTTCCATCGAACATTTCGCAAGGCCGCACCGGGACAGGGGGAACCGCGATGGGACACCGGGCCGAACCCGAGCACACCCACCCCGACGAGGTGCCCGTCCAGGCCGCCCTCGCCGCGCTCGCCGACCCGGTGCGGCTGCGGCTCGTACGGGAGCTCGCGGGTGCGGCCGACTGGGAGCGCGCCTGCGGCACCTTCGACGTGCCGGTCGGCAAGGCCGCCCTCAGCCACCACTTCGCGGTACTGCGCGCGGCCGGGCTGCTGGAGCAGCGCGACCAGGGGCGGGGGCGCGTCAACCGGCTGCGGCGCACGGAGTTCGACACGCGCTTCCCGGGGCTGCTGGCCCTGGTCCTGCGCGAGGAGAACACCGGGGCCTGACGGCTGCTCACCCGTGTGGGTGGCGGCGATGTCCACAGGCTGGGGATCGTCCACAGGCGCGAGCGGGATTTCGCGGGGCGGCAGATCGTGAGGGGTGTCCGGGCGCTGGGTCCGGGCACCGGAAACTCGACCCGCTGGTGGTGTCCGTCATGTCCAAGACCATGCCCGAGGCCATGTCCAAGACCATGCCCAAGAGCGCGTGCGCCCCCGCCCCTTCCGCCCCCTCCCCCGCCTTCCCTCCCTCCACGTGTCCCCCCGCGCGCCCGGTACCGCCCTTTCCTCCGCTTCGCGTGGGCCGGGGCGCGGACCGCCTGCGCCGTGCCGTGCGGCGTCGGCGGCGAGCCGCGTCGGCCGGCCTGGCCGTCGTGGCGGCCGCACTGGCAGTCGTGGGCGGCACGGAGGCACAGGCTTCGCGGGGTGCGCCGCCGCCGGAGGTGAAACCGCCGCCCGCGGCGGTGCGGTGGGTATCGGCGCCGGTACGCATCGCGGACGCGGCGACGGTGCGGCTGCTACGGCCCGGGGACCGGGTGGACGTGGTCGCGGCGGAGCGGACCGGGCCGCCGCGGGTGGTGGCCGCGGGCGCGCGGGTGGTCGAAGTGCCCGCTCCGGAGAAGGGGGTCGGGGACGGTGGGGCGCTGGTGGTCCTGTCGGTCCCCCGGGACACCGCGCGGGCCCTCGTCGGGGCCGGCACCGTGGCGCGACTGGCGGTGACGTTGTGCTGAATCGGACGGGCGTGCAGTCAAGTCGCCACAAGACGGGCACCGATTGGACACGCCGGGCCCGGACTGCCGTAGCTTTCGGAACCGTTGGCTCCATGTTCGGCGGATTCGAAGAGAGGCTCAGTGGTGAGCGAGAAGAAGAAGGAGAGCGTCCTGGCGGGCTTCAAGGCCTTCCTGATGCGCGGCAACGTGGTCGACCTGGCGGTGGCGGTCGTCATCGGCGCCGCGTTCACGAACATCGTGAACTCGGTGGTGAAGGGGATCATCAGCCCCCTGGTGGGCGCCGTCGGCACGAAGAGCCTGGACGGCTACACGTCCTGCCTGAAGGGTCCCTGCGGCATCGATGCGAAGGGGGATGCCATCGGCGTGAACATCCTCTGGGGATCGGTGCTGAACGCCGCGCTGACCTTCCTGATCACCGCCGCAGTCGTCTACTTCCTGATGGTGCTGCCGATGGCGAAGTACCTCGCCAGGATGGAGCAGCGCCGCCGGGCCAGGGAGGGCGTCCAGGAAACCATGGAGATCACCGAGCTGGTGGTCCTCAAGGAGATCCGGGACGAGCTGGTCGCCCAGCGCGCCCACAGCACCCAGAACGGTCAGCACGGCCAGACCGGCTACGGGAACCAGGGCAGCCACGGCGGCCAGGGCAGTCAGGGCGGTTACTCCGGACACCCGGGCTCGGGGTACTAGCAGGTCAGATGTGGTGCGGCGGCTTCTCGTCGAGGAAGCGGGCCAGGTCGGCGGCGCTCCCCCCGGCGGGCGGCCGCTCGCCCCACCCGCGGTCGGTGTCGTCCGAGGACTGCTGGTCGAGCGGGTCGTCGAAGACGAGCCGCGGCCTGGGCCCCGCGGCGGGCGCCGCCTCGGGCCGGGAGTCGGGCTGCGAGGACTGCGGGTCGGAGGCGGGGGCGGTGCTCATGCCTCCAGGGTACGGCCGCCCCCGGCCCCGCCCGGGGGCAGCTGGGGGCCTCGGCGCCCTGGCGGGCGTAGAACCACCAGCACACGGTCAGGCAGGTGGTGTAGAAGCCGATGAACAGCCACAACGCGCTCGTGACGGCCATGGCTGCGAACATCGCGGGAATGAAGAAGAAGCCGTAGGCGGCGATGGCGGAGGAGAAGCCGGTGACGGCACCCGCCTCCATCTCCGACTGCTTCATCGCCGCGGCCTGCGCCTCGGCGCCCCGCCCCTCGGGGTTGTGCTTGCGCTTGAAGATGATCTTCTGCTGGCTGAAGGGGGCCGCGGCCACCCTGAGGTCGTTCATCAGGAACCAGGCGAGCAGCGCCATGATCACCAGCAGCGGCACCCAGAGGAACGCGCCGTTCTGGAGCCAGATGTCGCTGTTCCCCTTCGCGTCGTGCTGCGGGCCGCCCGCCGGCGCCCCCAGCACGGCGGTGGTGACCACCAACGGGGCGACCAGCTGCACCACGCTCACGCCGAGGTTGCCGAGGCCGCCGTTGAGGCCGTTGACGCTGCCCTTCTCCCGCTTGGGGATGGCGGTCAGCCAGAACAGTTGGGACTTCGAGAAGCCGAAGCCCACGTCGTTCAGCTTGACCACGGTGACCGACCAGACCTGCCAGACCACGAAGCCCAGCATCAGCGCCGGGATGGAGACCCAGAGGTTGCGCTGGGCGACCGCACGGCCGGTGAACTGCCAGAAGTCCTCGTCCTCGGGCCGCCATTCGCCGATGGTGGCCCCGGGCTCATAGGTCTCCCGGTGGTGCGGGCGGACAGCGGACCGGGTGGGCGTGGGGAGGGACACGGTCATCGGTCCTTCGGGTCGAGGAGCCACAGTCCCAGCACGACGAGGAAGGACAGGACCAGGAACCCCGCTCCCCACCAGGCCGGACCGCTATTGCCCTTCATCCACTCGTTGACGGTCACCGTGAGCGCCCACAGCTGGCCGATCACGACGGTGAGGGCCAGCGCCAGACGGGCGTTGAGCTTCGAGGACCGCTCGGGCTCGTGCTCGGTGCCGGCGCCCGGGCCGGGGCCCGTGCGCCGGATCCGCGGGTCGCCGTAACCGCTGGTGGGACGGATCTGCGGATATCGCTCCTGCACCGGCCGGTTCAGCCGGGGCTGTTCACTGCCCGGGTGGTAGTCCGGGCGCGGAGGCAGCGGGCCGTCACTCATGTCCGCCTGCTCTCGGTGGAGCGGTCCACGCCGAGACAGCCGAACCCGCGGGCCATCTCGGGGCGGGACTTCGCGAACTGCCGGCACAGGGCTTCCCTCGCCGGCTCTCCCGACCGGGCGGTCGCGACGGCCCAGACGCTGCCGTCGCTCTCCTCGGTGAGGAAGATCCTGGGCAGCGGGCGCGGCGGCGGGCCCGCGGTCACCTCGCCGGTGCGGGCGTCGAAGACGCCTTCGTGGCAGGGGCAGTACAGCTCCCCGTCGGCGCCCCGGTCCGCGCGCCACAGCACGGCGCATGCCAGGTGGGTGCAGACGGCGGAGTAGCCGACGAGGGAGTTGTCCGCCAGCCGGACCGCCAGGGCCCGGTCCTCGTCCCCGGGGAAGCGGAAGGCCACGGACTCGCCCGGCGCTAGGTGGTCGGTGACCTTCTTGGTCCGGGGCAGGGCCTCGCTGTCGCCGTGCCGGTGCAAGATGCCGGAGGCGACGCCCGCGCCGCCGATGGCGAGGCCGCCGGAGACGGTGGCCACGATCCGCAGGTAGTCGCGGCGGGTGGTGAGGGAGTCTGCGCTGATCCGGTCGCGCAACCGCTCCGCGGCGTCCTCTCCCGCGAGGTCCGGTCCCGCGACCGGCGGGGGCGGTTCGGTGAGGCTCATCGGACATCCACTCCGTTGATCTCGACGACGGGCAGGCCGCCGGGGACGGGCCACTCGACCTTGTCGGCCGGCACGACCATCGCGACGCCGGTACTGACCACCACGTCGCCGAAGGCGAAGGAGTCGGCGACCTGGACGCCGGGGCGCTCGGCCCGGAGCTCTTCGAGGGTTCCGTAGAAGAGGGCTCCGGTCGGGCAGACGGTCGCGCACATCGGGGCCAGGCCGTAGGCGGTGCGGTCGTAGCAGAGGTTGCACTTCATCTGGAGCTTCGCCTGGAGGTCGATCTTCGGGACGCCGAAGGGGCAGGCGTTGACGCAGTTGGCGCAGCCGATGCAGCGGGAGGTGTCGGCCTGCTGGACCACTCCGTCGGCGGTCACCAGGATCGCGTCGGCGGGGCAGACCTCGGCGCAGGGGGCGACCGGGTCCTCGCAGTGCATGCAGACGGTCGGAAGGGAGGCGACGGACGTGCCGGGCTCGGTGTAGTCCAGGTGGATCATCGATTTGCCGCGGTGCGAGTCGCATTCGCGGCAGGCCGAGACGCAGGCCTGGCAGCCGATGCAGCGCCCCGGGTCGATGAAGATCGTGCGGCCCATCATGGCGGGGTCAGCTCCTCTCCGCCGTGCCACGGCCTTGCGGGGACGTGGGCGGCAGGCGGTCGGTGCGCGAGGCCTGGGCCTCCGGATAGGCCTCGTGGCCCGGGGCCATGGGCGGGGCGGGCACCTCGTCGACCTGCTCGGCGGCCTCGATGCGGGCGGCGCAGACCTTGTACTCGGGGATCTTCGAGCGGGGGTCGAGGGCGTCGATGGTCAGGGCGTTCGCGGCCGTCGGGACGGGCCAGTGGTACGGGATGAAGACGGTGTCCGGCCGGATGGCCTCGGTGACCAGCGCCGGGAAGACCTCGCTGCCGCGGCGGGTGACCACCCGGACGGGGTCGCCGTTGCGAAAACCGTGCGCGGGGTGGACCTCCACCCAGGGGCGCGGGGTCTGCTCGACGAGGGCGCCCAGGCGGCGGGTCTGGTTGCCGGAGAGGAAGTGCGCGACGGTGCGGCCGGTGGTGAGGGAGAGCGGGAACTCGTCGGTGTAGGCGTCCATGGGCGGATGCCATTCCACGACCTGTAGGTGGATCTTCCCGTCGGGGTGGCGGGTCCGGCCGTCCTCGAACAGCCGGGGCGTGCCCGGGTGATCGGTGGAGGGGCAGGGCCAGGCGATCCCCCCGGTCTCCTCCAGCCGCTCGTAGGTGATGCCGTAGTAGTCGTTGACGGTGCCGGCGGAGGCGATCCGCAGCTCCTCGAACACCTCGCGGGAGCCGGGGAAATCGAAGTGCGCTCCGGCGCCGAGCCGCCGGGCCAGCTCGCAGATGACCCAGGTGTCGGTGCGCACCCCGGCGGGGGGCTCCTGGGCCTTGTTGTGTTTGACCACGCGGGCTTCGGCGTTGGCCATCACGCCCTCGTCCTCGGCCCAGGTGGTGACGGGGAAGACCACGTGGGCGTTGGCCGCGGTCTCGGAGAGGAAGAAGTCGAACTGGGCATGGAACTCGGCCGTGTCGTAGCCCTCCTTGACCACCGGATAGTTGGGGAGGGAGACGAAGGGGTTGTTGCAGATGCCGATGAGGCCGCGGATCTCCCTGCGCTGCATCTGCCAGACCATCTCCATCATGGAGGTGCCGGCGCCGGGGAGTTCGGACTCCTCGATGCCCCAGATCCGGCAGATCTGCGCCCGGTGCTCGGGGTTGCTGATGGAGCGGCCGCCGGGCAGGAGGTCGGACTTCTGGCCGTGTTCGCGGCCGCCCTGGCCGTTGCCCTGCCCGGTGATGGTGCCGTAGCCGGCGCCGGGCTTGCCGATGTTGCCGGTGGCGACGCACAGGTTGATGACCGAGAGGCAGTTCTCGACGCCCTGGGAGTGGTGTTCGATGCCGCGGGCGTGCCAGGCCATGGCCTTGCCCGCGCCGGCGAAGGCACGGGCGACCTGGACGATCTGCTCGGCCGGGACTCCGCAGGTCTCGGCGGAGCGGGCGGGCGGGTACTGGGCGACGGTCGCCTTGACCTCGTCCCAGCCGGTGGTGTGGGCGGCGAGGTAGGCCTCGTCGGTCAGGCCCTCGGCGACGACCACGTGCAGGACGGCGTTGAAGAAGGCGGAGTCGGTGCCGGGCTTGATCGCAACGTGGATGTCGGCGGTGCGGGCGATGGCCGTCTCGCGCGGGTCCACCACGATCAGGATGGCGCCCCGGTCCCGGGCGCCCCACAGGTACTGGGTCATCACGGGGAAGCACTCCCCCACGTTCGACCCTGCGATGAGCAGGCAGTCCGTGAGGAGGATGTCGGAGAAGGGGTTGCCGGCCCGGTCGATGCCGAAGGCGAGTTTGTTGGCGCCGGCAGCGCTCACCATGCACAAGCGGCCGTTGTAGTCGACGTGCTTCGTCTTCAGGGCGACCCGGGCGAATTTGCCGACCAGGTACGTCTTCTCGGAGAACAGGCTGGCGCCTCCGAGCAGTCCGAACGCGTCGTTCCCGTACGCGCCCTGGATGCGGCGGATCTCGGAGACGGTGAAGTCCAGGGCCTCGTCCCAGGAGCACTCCCGGAACTCCTCGTCCCGGGAGCGGCGCATCAGCGGACTCGTGAGCCGGTCGGGGTGGTTGACCTGCTGGTAAGCGTTGATGCCCTTGGGGCACAGCCGCATCCGGTTGATGTCGTGGTTGCGGGGCTCCACGCCGAAGACCTTGCCCCTGTGGTCCACCCGCAGGTACATGCCGCACTGCACCCCGCAGAAACAGCAGTGGGTGGGGACGAGGGTCTCGCCGTTCTGGTCGGCGTGCCACCGGTCGGCCGGGATGCCGCCCGCGTCGCGGAAGTTGCGCGTGCCGGGCGGGGCGATCGACGGGTCGAGGGGCAGTGGGTCCGTCTTGGCGGGGTCCGTCTCGGCGGGGTCCGTCGCGGTCACTTGAAGCCCTTCTTGACGTGCGCGAGGTAGGCGTTGCCGCGCAGCACCCGCTTGCAGCGCGGGCAGTACTCGACGAAGGCGTTGAAGTCGAGCTTCAGGTCCTGCATGGTGGCGCGCAGGTTCTCCACGTACGGGGCCGTGTCGACGGGTTCGCCGCAGCGTCTGCAGGCGAAGACCTGCTCGTCCTGGCGGGCCGTGTACTTGAACAGCTGCATGCCGACGGCGGCGGGCCGCTGGACGATGTGGAAGAACTTCCCGAACGGGATGTAGATGAGGGTGAACACCACCGACACCATGTGCAGCAGTGCCAGGAACTCGTAGCCGCCGCCGTGCAGGAAGATCGACGAGAACGTCAGCAGCAGCCCGGTCACCGAGATCACGATCAGGCAGATCAGCGGCAGCAGGTCGTAGGCGAAGCGCTGTCCGGTGATGGCGCCGCGGTCCTTCATCCGCCGCCACAGGAAGTACGAGGCCCCGGGGATGACGAGCGCGGCGGCGATGTCCAGGCCGTGGAACATCAGCCAGCCCACGGTGTTCAGCGCGTTGAAGCCGAGGACCTTGAAGCCCCAGATCCGCATCTCGTACCCGGGTCCGGAGCCGCTGCCCGAGGTGAAGGTGAACCAGCCCCAGGTCAGCGGGAAGGTGATGGCCGCCGCCAGCAGGCAGCCCCAGAAGATCAGCTGGTGGGCGGCCCAGCGGGAGCGCGAGCGCGCCCCGAGGAACTTCTGGAACCCGAGGTAGGTGGCGATCATCCGCGGCAGGGCGGTGGGGGCCTTGCGGAAGTTGGCGGCGGAGAAGAAGCTGCCGAAGCCCTTCGTGAACAGGCGCCGGGCGCCGGGTGCGGAGACCCACACCGTGTACCGGTAGGCCACGCCGAAGGCCAGGAAGACGGTGGCGACGGCGTACGGCAGAAGCGCGGAATCGAAGTCGCGCAGGAGCCGGCTGCCGAGCACGATCGCGGCGATGAGCAGGAGCGAGACGACCGTCCCGGCGAGCGTGGCCCGTGCGGTGACGGACGGCCCGACGGGCGGGAGGGTTCCGGCCGTCGGCGGTCCGGCCGGACGCGCGGGCACGGACGGGGGCGGGGGCGGCTCCGCGGCAAGGACTTCTGGGGGCTCGGACACAGCACCACGCTAGGCGTTCTGCACAGGTTGGGCCCGTTATGTCGTATCCGCGTGTGGACCAGACGGGCGAGCCTCCGTCGACTCACCCAGCACACCCAACACACCCGGCTCACGTGGGCTCACACGGCCGTCAGCCCCTGCGCCTCGAAGACCGCCTTCGCCCGAGCCACCTGCTGCGCCGTGTGCGCGGGGGTGTCGTGCAGCGTGAACGGCATGCCGAGGTCGGCCGGGCGGTGGGCGAAGTCCAGCGTCGGCTCCAGCGGCCGCCCGGTCACCTTCCGGTACGTCTGCCGGTCCCAGGACTTGACGTCCAGGGCACCAGGTCCGCATCACGCAGCAGCGCGTCGGTGGCCCGTGCGCCGAGGAAGCCGGAGGTGTCCAGGGCGGTGAGCAGTCGCAGCTCGCGCTCCATCCGGTGCAGCAGTTCGCCCGCGAAGGCGGGCGTGTCGGTGTTGTGGCGGTACAGGCAGGTCAGCGGGCAGCCGGAGAGAAAGGTGACGAAGCGGGTTCCGGGTCCGTCGACGCCGGTCGACAGGTCCCGGGAGTGCACCGAGCCCTCGCTGGGCCGGCGGGTCGCCACGGCGGCCGGGGTCGAAGGGCCGAACAGGACGGGCACGGCAGGCACCCCTTGAGTTGTGGTCCGTCGTTTCTCGATCTCGGTCGGTGATCCTTGGCGTGCGGTCCGGAGCCGGGTGAGGGCCGGCCCCGGACCGCATGGTCCCGGGGGCTACAGCGAGCCGTGGAAGGCCGTCACTGGCCATGTGGCCGTCGAGGACGCCCGACAGGTTCGCGATCCGCTCCTCGGGGGTGCGGCCCAGGCCGTCGGGGGGCACGGTGCCGGTCAGCGAGATGCCGTCCTCGGCGCCCTCGGCGTCCTCGTACGGCAGCTTCGCGACCGACAGCGCGGAGGTGACGCAGCCGTGGGTGTCGCGGCCGTGGGTGTCGCGGCCGTTCATCGGGTTGGCGCCCTCGGCGCCCCGGTACGTCGGGTGCCGGCGCAGCTTGCGCATGAACTCCTCGACCAGCCGGACCGCGATGTCGTCGACCCGGTCGTCGTGGAGGTCCCTTCGTCCGCGGTGCGCAGGTCAGGGGTTCCGCGGCCCCGCCGGCCGCGCGCCTCGCCTGCCGACCGGCGTACGGCTGCTGTGCTGGCGGTATGACATACGTACCAATGACCTCCCGAAGCCGGGACGAGGACCACCGGGCCTCGACCCCGCTGGAGCTGTTCTTCGACCTCTGCTTCGTCGTGGCGGTGGCGCAGGCCGGCCGGCAGCTGGTCCACGCGCTGGCCGAGGGGCACGTCGGCGACGGCATCACCGGCTACCTCTTCGTGTTCTTCGGCGTGTGGTGGGCCTGGATGAACTTCACCTGGTTCGCCTCCGCCTACGACGTCGACGACGTGCCGTACCGGATCGCGACCCTCGTACAGATCGCCGGTGTGCTCATCTACTCGGCCGGTATCCCGCGCGCCTTCAACGACAACGACTGGACCATCGCCGTCCTCGGCTACGTGGTGATGCGGCTCGCGCTCACGGTGCAGTGGTTGCGCGCCGCCGCCGGGGAGCGGGGCCCGGCCCGGCGGTGCGCGCTCACGTACGCGGCGGGGCTGTTGGTGTGCCAGGCCGGCTGGGTGGCGCTCCTCGCCGCCCCCGAGCACGCCCGCAGATGGCTGTTCCTGGTGCTGGTCATGGCGGAGCTGCTGGTCCCGGTGATCGCCGAGCGCGGCTACCAGACCCAGTGGCATCCGCACCACATCGCCGAGCGGTACGGCCTGTTCACCATCATCGTGCTCGGCGAGTCCATCGCCGCCAGCACGGTCGCGGTCCAGTCGGCGATCGACGAGCACGAGGCGCTGGGCGAGCTGCTGCCGATCGCGGCGGGCGGGCTGCTGCTGGTCTTCGCGGCATGGTGGATCTACTTCGCCGTCCCCGCGCACGACCGGCTGCAGAGCAACCGCGAGGCCATCCCGTGGGGGTACGGGCACTTCGTGATCTTCGCGTCGGCCGCGGCCATCGGGGCCGGCATCGAGGTGGCGATCGAGCAGGCGGTCGGCAAGGCCCACGTCTCGACGCTGTCCGCCAATCTCTCGGTGACCGTGCCGGCGGCGCTGTTCCTGGCCTTCGTGTGGCTGCTGCACTCCCGCCACTTCAAGCACGGTGCGACCCAGCAGCTGGTGCTGCCGTTCTCCGCGCTGGCGATCCTCGCGTGCGCCTGGACCGGCGCGCACGCGGTGCTGTGGGCGGGGTTGGTCGCCGCGGCAAGCGTCGCAGTGGGCGTGACCTTGGTGCACCGGGAGCGTTCTGGTGCGTGAGGACGGCGGGCGGCGACGGCCGCGGCGGCCACGTCGAGCGCGCCGGCGACAGGGAGAAGAAACGATGAAGGTCCCGGTACAGCGGTACGCGGACACGGGCTCGGCGGTGGCGGAGTACGGGGAGCTCGCCGACCCCGCATTCTGGCAGCAGCCCCCGGCGGCGCGGCTGGCGGCATTCGCCCGGCTGCGGGCACTGGACTCCCCGGTCTACGTGCCCGAGGGGAAGGGCCGCGGGCATTGGGCCCTGGTACGGCACGCGGACGTGCAGGAGGCGAGCCGGCTCCCCAAGGTGTTCGCCAGCGCGCCCGGGGTGACCACGCCCGAGCCCGCCCGGTGGGTGCGGGCGCTGTTCGGGGACTCGATGGTCAACCTGGACGGCGCGGACCACGCCCAGCTGCGCAAGATCGTGCAGCGGGCGTTCACGCCGCGGCTGCTGGCGGCGGCCGAGGCGGACATCCACGCGGTGGCCGCCCGGATCGTGGACGACGTACTGGCGGACGAACCCGACGAGTTCGTCTCGGCCGTGTCCTCCCGGCTGCCCCTTGAGGTCATCTGCAACATGATGGGCATCCCCGAGCGCTACCGCGCCGAGATCGCCGACCGGGTCAACCACGCTTCGGAGAACATCGGCGTCGAGCGGGGCCTGGCCTCAAGGCTGCGGATGCCCGGGCGCGGGCTGCGGGCCCTCGCCAGGATGCAGCGGATGGTCGCGGGCATCGGGCGGGAGCGGCGCAAGAACCCCACCGACGACCTGATCTCGGCGCTGGTCTGCGCGAACGTCAACGGGGCGGCGGGCGAACAGGCCCTGGGAGCCCGCCAGCTCGGCGCGTTCTTCTCGCTGCTGATGGTGGCCGGGGTGGAGACCACGCGCAATGCGATCACCCACGGGCTGACCCTGCTGACCGACCACCCCGCACAACGGGACCTGTTGCTCGGCGACTTCGAGGCGCACGCGGACGGAGCGGTGGACGAGATGATCCGCCACTCGACGCCGATCATCCAGTTCCGCCGGACGGTCGCCGCCGAGCACACCCTGGGCGGGCACCTGTTCCGACCCGGCGACAAGGTGGTGCTGTACTACGCCTCCGCCAACCGCGACGAGGCGGTCTTCCCCGACCCGGACGCCTTCGACATCACCCGCTCGCCCAATCCGCACTTGGGCTTCGGCGGTGGCGGTCCGCACTTCTGCCTGGGCGCGCACCTGGCCCGGGTGGAGATGAAGGCCCTGTTCCGCGAGCTGCTGACCCGGCCGGTCGGACTGCGCGCGGTGGGGCTGCCGGACCTGGCGGGCTCGAACTTCGACAACCGGGTCCGCTCGCTGCGCTTCGCCTTCGAGCGCCCGTAACGCGCAGGGCCGGCGACGGGAGCCGGCCCGGGGAAACCGGCCACCGGGCGGGCTGGGAGCCCGGCGGCCGGAGCGGGGGCGCCTTCTCGGGGGGGGGGCGCTCTCCCGGGAAGGCGCTGCTACTGGAGGCGCCGGACCGCGAGGACGCAGTGGGCGCTGCCGGTGAGCACGGCCTCGTCCCCCGCGAACTCCTGGAGGGTCTTCGGCTCGACCGGCTGGCCGGGGACGGCCTCGGGCCAGGCCCGCGTGGCGAAGAGGAAGTAGGCCTGGCCGCTCTCGTTGGCCGCGGCGACCCATTCGTCCGGGGCGGTGCAGGTCGCGTTCAGCCCCGGCAGGGTCAGCCCGACCTGGTTGTCCGCCAGCACGATCTGCACCGGGAAGGCGGCCGGGTTGCGGGTGCCGTCCATGACCACGTCACCGATGGGCAGGCCGATCTCCTCCAGCAGCCCGCGGGCGGCCCGCTCGCCGGCCTCCCGCCCCTGGGGTCCGTCGCCGAGGGTGTAGGCGAGCAGGTACGGGATGTCGTGGCCCTCGGAGGGGTCGCCGATCCAGGCGAGCACGGAAAGGGTGCCGAGCTGGGACCGGTCGATTTCGGCTTGAGTTGAAGTCATGCGCCGCACCCTAGTGCTCTCTCCCCGGAGCCTTTCACGGCCTTTCACCCGGGCGGGCTAGACCGCCCAGAATCCCTCTCCGGAATTCGTCTGCATGTTCGCGTCCCTGTACTGGAGCCGCACGATGCGCGCCTTTTCCGGGATTTCGAACACCACCCATCCCTCGGCCCGCTCACCGACCGCGAGGGAATCGAAGACGAGGGGTTTGCCGGTGGTCAGTTCGCCGGTCGGCACCACCGGGTGGCGACCGCCCGCGCTGTCGTACGCCCACATGCGCCCGAGGGCCCCGTACGAGTCCCCGCCGACGTTGACGAACGACATCGAGGCGGCCACCCAGCGCTTGCCCGCGGGCGGCGCGTAGTTCTTCTCCACGCTGACCGCGGGGTCGACGTACGCGTTGAGCACGGCCTGGAGGTGCCGGCCCACCTGGCGGCCGCGCACCCGTACGGAATCACCCACGTGGGCGTCCTTCGAGGCGGCCAGGTCCGCCCCCGGGGCCGGGTCCGGGTCTTCCCCGGCCCCCGGCACGCCGTCGTCCACCGGGACGGCCGGCGCCGCGGCGGGGGCGAGCGCGGCACCCTCTGGGGCACCGGAGCAGGCCGTGGCGCCCAGCAGCAGGAGGGGCAGGAGAGCGGCGGCGAGGACGGAAGCGGACTGACGCATGCGCGATCCCTTCGGGGACCTTCGGGGATGTGTTCCGGCCAGTCTCACGCGCCCGAGCGGGCAATTGCACACACCGACACGAGTGCGCGGAAGGAGTTGCCCGCCATCTGCCAGCAGAATGCGTTTCGGCGCTTTTGTGCCGACCCACACCCCCATGGAGGATTCATGCGAGTTTCCACCCGCCGAGTGGCCGTGACGGTGCTTTCCGCGCTGGCTGCGGCCAGCGTTTTCACCACGCCTGCCGACGCCCGCTCCCAAGGTGATGAGATTTCCGTACAAGAATTCGGTCACATCTCCGAGGATGGCCGCGTCACCCTTTTCGGGACCTATTCGTGCACGCCCTCATCACCCCGTGGAGTGCACATCCAGGTCACGCTCGCACAGGACGGGACCCAGCTGGGCTTCGGCGGGGAGGAGGCCGTCTGTGACGGCGCGGAGCACGCCTGGTCGACGAGCACCTCGCTTCGCATGACCCCCGACGTGCACCCGGGCCCGGCCACTGCACAGGCCCGCCTGCAGTCGTCGAGCCTGCACTCCGGGATGACCCTGCGGGTGTCGTACCTGGCGCAGGCGGAGCGGAACATCGTGCTGGAGGAGAAGCACCGCTGACCCGGCCCGTAGCCGGTAGCCACCGCTACCGGCAGGCGGGCGCCGCACCGGTCATCGACATGAACGCGACGGTCCGGCAGGCGGGGTCGGGGTGCGGGCGCCCGGTCACCCGGTTCACGGCCGTCGGCACCGCGACGGCCAGCAGGAGCGCGAGGAGAGCGGTCGTGGCGCCTTTGCCCGGCCGTTTGTTCAGCCGGTGCACGGCGGGATCCGTTCGGATGAGGTGGTCCTGGTGGTCCGTTCCATGGACCGCATCATCACTCCGGCCCCGGCACCCCACAACTCGGCGTGAGCACCGGGTCACCCGTACGCGCGTCCCGGCAGGTCGATCGCCCGGCCGCTCACCCCGGCCGGTCGCCCGTGCTCCGTACGCTGCCGGCGACGTCGAACTCGCACCACACGGCCTTGCCGTCGCCCCGGGACTCCACTCCCCAGTGCGTGGCCAGCGCGTCGACCAGCAGCAACCCGCGCCCGGTGGTGGCGGCCTCCCCCGGGGTGCGCCGGCGCGGCCAGACGCTGGAGCGGTCCTTCACCCACAGCCGGATCCGCCGGACCGGCTCCGGCAGCACTTCCATGGTCAGCACCGCCCCGCCGTCCGTGTGCAGCAAGGCGTTGACGAGGAGTTCGCCGGCGGCCAGTTCCACGTCGTCGGCGAGGTCCGGCATGCCCCAGTCGCGCAGGGCCTGGCGCAGGGCGTAGCGGGCCTCCGAGAGGCCCTCCGGGTCCGCCTGGTGGATGTACTGGTGGATCCGCGGAGCCCGGTGGGTGCCCGGGTCCGGGGCCCGGCGCAGCACCAGCAGCGCCACGTCGTCGCCGGAGCCCCAGCGCTCCCAGAGCCGGTCGGAGAGGTGGTCGGCGAGCGCCCCGGCCTCCTGCGGCCCGCTGCGCACGGCGTGGGCGAGGGCCTCCATGCCCTGGGTGATGGCGGTGCCGGGCTCCTCCACCAGGCCGTCGGTGCACAACACCAGCGTCTCCCCGGGGACCAGGTCGAGCCGGGTCTCCGGGAAGTCCTCCTGCTCGAACACCGAGGCCAGGCCGAGCGGCAGGCCGCCGCGCACGTTGGGCCATCCGGTGCGCCCGTCCGTGTGCCGGATCAGCGGCCCCAGGTGGCCCGCGCGGACCGCCCGCACCCCGCCGGTCTCCAGGTCCACCTGTGCGTACATGCAGGTCGCGAAGCGCTCGGTGTCCAGCTCGGCCAGGAAGCGCGAGGCCCGGGCCAGCACGGTGGACGGCGGATGACCCTCCCCCGCGTACGCGCGCAGCGCGATCCGCAGCTGCCCCATGACCGCCGCCGCGTGCGTGTCGTGGCCCTGTACGTCGCCCACGACGATGCCGACCCGGTCGCGGGGCAGTGCGATCACGTCGTACCAGTCCCCGCCGACCTCCCGCCCGCTCCACGCGGAGTGGTAGCGCACCGCGATCTCCCCGCCGCTGATCTCCGGGATCCGGCGCGGCAGCATCGAGGCCTGGAGGCTGGTGGCGAACTCCCTCTCCTGGTCGAACAGGAGCGCCCGCTGGAGGGACTGCGCCACGATGCCGGCCAGGCCCAGGCACAGGTTGCGTTCCTCCGGGCTGAACTCGGTGCGCCGCCGGTAGAACAGGACGAGCCCGCCGATGGCCTTGGCCTGCGCGATCAGCGGCAGATAGGCGGCGGCGTCGAAGCGGATCCGGTTGAGGTAGTCCGCGAGCAGCGGGAACTCGCCGGCCAGGTCGGTGAGGGAGGTGACGAACCGTGCCTTGCGGGTGAGCACCGCCTGCGAGAGCGGCAGCGAGCCGTCCAGCCGGGTGAACTGCCGCTCGCTGAGGATCTCCAGCGACTCCCCGCTCAACGCGATGATCTTGATGGCGCCGTTCTCGACCAGTCCCAGGGCGAGGCCGTCCGCGCCGAGCCGCTCCAGCGCGCCCGCACCGGTCAGCGTGGCCGTGACGTCGTCGACCGTCACCGCCCGCGACAGGGCCTCCGTCGTGCGCTGCACGATCGTGGCCTGCTGGGCCCGCGCCGACTCCAGCTTGCGCAGGATGGTGGCGTGCGCGAGCTCGGCCGTGGCGTCCCGCACGATCCCGACGATGCGCACGGCCTGCCCGTCGGCGTCCCGCAGGATCCGGCCCTGCGTGTGCGTCCACTGGTCGACGCCGTCGCGCCGCTGCACCGTGAAGTACGAGCCGTACGTCTCCGCGCCGCCGTCCAGCGCGACCGTCGTGGACTCCGCCAGCCGCACGGCGTCGTCGGCCGGAATGCGCAGCCCCAGACCCTCCGGGGTGCCGTCGAACTCCTCCCGTTCGAGGTCGAAGACCACGAGCCCGGGCTCGTCCAGCGTCAGCGTCCCGGCGGCCAGGTCCCATTCGAAGCTGCCCATGCCGTTCAACGCGAGCCGCTCCGCGGGCCCGGTCACGGGGTCCCGGCGGCCCTGCTCGGATCTGTCGCGCTCCGCCGCTGACAAGAGACACACCACCTAACGGCCGGGCCAGCACGGCTGGGAGATCAGCCGCTCCCACTCCTCGTCAGGATGCCCCGGAAGGGTGCGCCCGGCCTCCTGCCAGCGCCTGACGAGGGAGAGGTAGATCGTCGGCTGGTCCGGCGCCCCGTACCCGGGAGGGGCGTACGGCGGGGCGGTCCGGGCCGCGGTGCTCCTGGCCCCCGCGGTCCTGGCCGCCGGGGCGGGCTGCTCCGTACGGCTCGCGGGAATGTGCACCCAGCCACGGCCGCCCTGTGCTCGCTGCTCCGCACTCATCGCGGACCCCTCTCGACCTCACCGCAGAGACGTCTTCGGATGCCCGGCACCGGCCCGGTCGGGCCGTACGGTCCCGGTGGAGCCCGCCGGCCCGACCCGGGCGCCGAGGCGCTTTCGTACTCCTCTGACCAGTCTCCCCGCCGTGAACCCCGCACCGTGCACGAATCGCATGGAAGGGCCGAATGAGGGAGCCGTCAGCAGCCCCGCGAAGAACAGTCCGGGCCAGGAGGACTCGAAAGCGGCGCTCAGCTCCGGCGTGCCGCCGTCCCCGACGACGGCGAGGGCGGCACGCAGCCGCGCGTCCAGCAGGCCCAGCCGGTCGAGGTTCGGGGTGAACCCAGTGGCCGCGACGACGTGCGCGACGTCCAGTACGACGGACTCCCCGGCCGCGGTGGTCAGCCCGAGCCGCGTCCGCCCGCCCACCGGCACCGCCCGGTGCAGGCGGTGCCCCAGCAGCGCCGGGACGCTCCGCTCGAAGCGGTCCCGCAGCCACCACGCCCCGGCGGGCCCGAGCGCGGTCGCCGCGATCCGCTCCCGGGTCGGTGCGGGCAGCCGGCGCACCGCCCAGGGCAGCTCCGACCACGCCCAGCTGCGCCAGCCGGTGCCGAGGCCGCTGTGCGGATCGCGCAGGGCCCGCAGCGCCGGACGCTCCAGCGGCTGGGGCACGGTGTTCCAGTTCAGCCGGGACCGGCGGGCGACGAGGCAGGGCCTGGCCCCGTTCTCGGCCAGCAGGGCGGCGGTCTCCAGGGCCGCCTGCCCGGCCCCGATCACGGCGACCTCCCGGCCGGCGAACCGAGCCAGGTCGCGGTGGCCGCTGCTGTGCGAGCAGTGCCCGGGGGGCAGGTCCCGCAGCGCCTCCGGTAGGTGGACGAACGGCATCACCCCGACGGCGAGCGCGACCGTCCGGGCGAGCAGCGGCGGCCCCTCGGCGGTCCGCACCAGGAAGCCATCGCCCTGGGGGGTGACCTCGGTGACCGTCACTTCCTCCACCTCGGGCACGGCCTGCCGCGCGAACCACATCCCGTACGAGCTGAACGTGCCGATCGGGAGCGGGCTGCCGTGCTCGGCCACCAGCCCGCGGGTGGCGCAGTACGCGGCGAGCGTGTGCCGGCCGGCCGGCGCGGACAGGTTGGAGGACCACGGCTCCGACTTCAGGTACATGCCCTCGGGCATGTGGTCCCGCCAGGAGGCCATGGGCCGACCGAGCACCCGCACGCCGAGTCCGGCCGCCGCCGCGTGCGCGGCGATCGACAGCCCGTACGGCCCGGCGCCGACCACGACAAGATCGTCCATCCGCGTCACTGCTGTCCCTCCAGTCTCGTGGACCCCCTGTCTGCGCTGCTTCCGCCCGCCCGGAGGTTCCGGGCGGGCGCTACAGGGCGGGCGTCATCTGGTCACCAGTTCGTCCGGTTCGGCCGGGGCCGCCGGCGGGGTCAGGTCGCGGGCGCGCTGGCGCGGGGCGCGGACCACGGCGCGGGCCGTGCGGCGGCCGTGCGCCGGAACACCCCGCAGGACGCGCACGCCCTTCCCCGCGCCCCGGCCGAGGAACGCGGCGAGCATCGCGAGGAACGGCAGAGGGTCGTCGGCGGCGAACCAGGCCGCCTCCGTCCGCCCGCGCTCCGACCGCGGCACCACGCGTACCGGACCGCTCCGGTCGCCCCCGGCACGCTCCGGCCCGGCCCCGACACGCTCCGGCCCGGCCCCGGCCGAGTCGGCCCGCGCCGGAGCGGGTACGGAGCCAGGGCGCCGTACGGCCGGGGCAGTCGGGCCCGCCGGGGCCGTGTCGGCTGCGCCGCGGCCGGGAGTCGAGGGGGCCTGGACCGGGCTCTGGGCCTGGGTCGGGAGCGGCGCAACGACCGGGGAGCGCCAGGGAAGTTGCCGGCCCCGGACCGCCGCCAGCAGGGCGTAGTTCTCCGCGACGAACACCCGCCCCGGACCGCCCGAGGGCTCCGGGACCCGTTGCTCCGTCAGATCCAGGTACATCGCCTGGACCACGTCCAGCCCGCCCGCGTCCGTGAACAGCCGGAACTGCGCGCCCGGGCGCGGGTTGAAGTCCACCAACCGGAAGCAGCCGTTCTCGTCCCGCCGGAAGTCCAGGTCCAAGATCCCCTGGTAGCCCAGCCGTTCGGCGATCCGCAGGCCGGCCTCCTCCACCGCCGGATCGGGCAGCCAGCGCCCCACCGCCGTCAGCCCCGTGCGGACCGGCCACGACAGCTCCTTGCGGCCGGACCCGGCGAGCAGCGGGTGCCCGCCCCGGGCGAACGCCCCGTGGAAGAACCAGTCGGTGTCCGTCCCGGCCGGCAGGAACCGCTGGAGCAGCAGCCGGCTGCCGGCCTCGGCCGTGCGCTCGTACAGCCGGCGCGCCTGGGCGGCGGTGTGCACGAGCGTGGTGCTGCGCAGCCCGGCGCCCGAGGGCAGCAGCCAGGGCCGGCTCCACTTGGCCACAACCGGCAGGCCGAGCCGCCAGGCGGCCTCGGCCGCTTCGGCCCCGCTCGCCGGGATCACGGTCTCCGGGTGCGGGATGTCCCAGCGCGCGCACAGCTGCGACAGCTCCGCCTTGTCCGCCACCCGGGCGGGCAGCCCGTCGGGCTGATGGGGGATCCGGTACCGCCCCTGGAGCATCGGCGCGATCCGCGCGACGGTGATGGCGCTCAGGTCGTCCATCGCCACGAGCACCGCCGACCTGCCGATCCGCTCCGACACCCCGACGAGGCATTCCAGCAGCGTTTCCGGAACCTCGGGATCCAGCCCGCCGGCCGGGCCGGGATGCGCGGCGTGCAGGTACCGCGAACGCCCCATGGGACCTCCCCCGGCCTCGACGACGGCATGGACCTCCACGCCCCTGCGCCCGAGCGATCTGACGGCGCCGAGGGTTCCGTGGTGGAACGGATTCCGATCGAGTCTGAGCACTACAGCGGGCACATGGCTGACGAACGCGTGCATGGGAACGGTGTCTTTCACCTAGTCGGACCAAGCGGGGAGGATACGCAGCTGCGAATGGCCTAGGCGGCGGTCACCGGACAGGCCATTCGTCAGATGTGATGCCTAACGTCTTTGACAAGCAGACCGATTCAGGAAAGTTCGGGAGACGCCATGCCCAGACCACACCGCCGACTGGCGAGCACCTGCATCGGTACGGTGACGGCCGGACTGCTGGCCACCGGGGCCGCGCTCGCGGCCCCCGAGGAGGAGCAGCCCAGGGGCTCCGACATCGCCATGGGCGCGTTCCTCGACTCCGGTCCGCCCGGCGTCACCCGGATGCCGCAGCTGTCGCGCTGGCTGGGCGGCAAGGAGATCCGGGTCGGGCACACCTATCTGCCCGGAGACCGGTGGGCCCGCATCGAGGATCCCGACTTCCTGGGCTCCTGGGCCCAGTGGCGCCGGGCCAAGGCGAACCGGCTCTTCGTCCTCAACGTGCCCATGCAGGAGCGCAACGAGGAGCACGTCCCCGACCGCCAGGTGGCACAGCTGATCCGGGCGGGCGAGGCCGGCGAGTTCGACCGGCACTTCGGGCGGCTCGCCGAAAAGCTGGTGGAACTGGGCCTGCCGGACACGGTCATCGTGCTCGGGTGGGAGATGAACGGCTCCACGTACACCCACCGCTGCGCGCCGGACCCGGAGAACTGGAAGCAGTACTGGCGGCGCATCGTCAATACGATGCGCTCCGTGCCCGGTCAGGACTTCAAGTTCGATTTCGCCCCCAACCGCGGGTCGGACGCGATCGGCTGGACCAAGTGCTACCCGGGCGACGACGTGGTCGACGTCATCGGCATGGATTCGTACGACCAGGCTCCCGGCCGGAACTTCGACGAGATGATCAGCCAGCCGTACGGGCTCCAGCAGCACGTCAATTTCGCGAAAGCGCACGGCAAAGAGATCTCGTACCCGGAGTGGGGGCTGTTCCGGCACGGGGACAACCCGGACTACGTGCAGCGCATGCTGAAGTGGATCGAGCAGCACAAGCCGCTCTACCACACCATCACCGACTACTGTCCGCACGGCGTGTGGCAGTGCAAGCAGAACCCCCGGTCCGCGAAGGCGTTCCGCGGCGCGCTCGCACCCCAGTGGCCGGGCTCGGTGATCCCGACCCCCGTGGTGCCCACGCCGGTCATCCCGACACCGGTGGTCCCGACGCCGGTCATCCCGACACCGGTGGTCCCGACACCGGTCGTGCCGACCCCGCAGGTCCCGACCCCCGAGATCCCCCTGCCCTCCCCGGCGGTCCCGTCGCCGGACGTCCCGGTGGTCCCGGTGGTCCCGGTGGTCCCGAGCACGGCCCCGAGCACGAGCCCCGGCCACGACCCCGACCCCGAGCCGGTGCCCGTGCCCTCGCCGGCCGTTCCGTCGCCGCAGACCCCGGTGAGCCCGAGTCTGGACCCCGTCCCGGTGCCGGTCCCGGTCCCGAGTCCGGTCGTGCCGAAGCCGGAGCCCGTCGAGCCGCCCGGCAACAGCACGCAGTGGTGCTTGCCGGTCAACTTCGGCGAGTGGCTCTCCAAGCTGATCGGCAAGCAGTCGGTCTGCATCAAGCTCGACTGGGGCAAGGACTCCGGCTTCTGGCCCTGGTAGAGCCGTCATCGGACCCGCAGTTCGTTGAGCCGGGCGCGCCAGTCCCTGGCGGCCGGCAGGGCCTCGCGCAGTACGTCCACCGCCCGTTCGCGCCCCGCCACCTGCGATTTGTGCAGGCGGAGCAGGGGCGCGAGCGCCGTCCTGGCCAGCAGGAACCGCTGGTTGACGACCGTCTCGGGCCGCCAGTGGTTCTTGTACGGCTCGTTGCCGCGCAGGAAGCTCACCACCGGTCGGCCCTCCGCCAGTGCGCGGCCCGCCTCATAGCGCAGCAGCAGCGTCGCCACGTCCACCTTCCGGGTCCGCAGGTCCGGGTCGGCCCCGTACAGGTAGCCGCCGCTCAACGCCCCCGACAGCAGCGTGAGGTTGGCGGCCACCACCTTCCCGTCCAGCCGGAACTCCGTCAGCCGGCCCTCGCCGGCCCGCACCATCCGCCGGGTGGCCCGGGTCAGGTGTTCGGCGAAGCGGGGCCTCAGGTGTTCCGGGGTCACCCCGCGCCCGCGCCACTGCTTCTCGTGGAGCCGCAGCAGCGTCCGTACGGCGCGCGGCACTTCCTGCTCGGTGACCTCGCGCTCCTCGATCCCGGCCGCGTCGGTCTTGCGCAGCTTGGCCCGCACCCGCTGGGCGCCGGAGGCCGGCATCCGCTTGACCAGTTCGTCGAACGGCAGCGCGGGCAGCTCCATGCAGGTGGAGTCGGTGAGCGTGCTGCGGATCCCGGGCCATTGGTCGTACAGCGCCTCGGCGGCCGCCCCGGGCCGTACCTCGCGCAGGTCGACGACGGCGCCACGGGCGGCCTTGTGCAGGCCGCGGGCCAGCGCCGGGACGACCTGGTCGGCGTGCCCGGCGGCCACCAGGACGTCGAAGTAGTCGGTGATGCCGCCGCCGAGCGGCACCAGGAGCGGCAGCGGCCGGTGGACGAGCATCAGCGCGCACGCGCCGACGAGCTCCTCGCCGCACCGGACGAGCACGATGCGCAGCCGCCCGTCCCGGCCGTACGAGAGCCACCACGAGTGCAGCCAGGCGTGGCTCTGGAAGGGGGTGGCGGTGGGGCAGGCCCGGAAGAGCCGGTTCCACGGCTCTTCCAGCGCGGCGAACTGCCGGGGGTCGCGGCACAGCGTCACCGACAGGGCCCCGGTGGAGCCCGTGGTCATCGCACGGACTCCTTCTCCTTGGCCGTGGTGGGCTCGCCCTGCGCGGGCAGGGAGGCGTACTCCTCGACGACGGGCTGCATGTCGTGCCGGCGGCCCCGGCCGGGCCGGGCCAACAGCCACAGCCCGCCCAGCAGTCCGCCGGCACACAGTCCGACGGCCCCGCTGATGGTGGCGGACGGCGAGGCGGGCTCGCTCGGCGCGACGGCCTGGTTGAACAGCAGCAGCTGCACGCCGGTGTTCTTGGCGGACTGGTTGCTGTTCAGCGAGAGCGCGTCGGCGACGGCGTTGGCGATGTCGGCGGCCTCGGTCGGGCTCTTGGAGGTGCCGGTGATGGCGATCATCGGGGACTCGGGGGAGGTCTCGGCGCGCACCTGCGTACGGAGCCGGCGGGCGGTGACGCCCGCGCGGGGCTGGGCGTACGCGAGGGTGGAGCTGCTGGTCGCGATGCGCGCGTACGCCTGGGCGAAGCCGAGGGCGGTGGCTGGCTCGGTGGTGTCGTCCGGGACGGCGACGACGTAGCTGGTGGCGGCGTACTCGGGTGCCTTGAGCACCCCGTACGCCCCGCCCGCGGCCAGCCCCAGCACGGCGACGGCGGGCAGCGGCCACCACGCGGGCGGCGGCAGCAGCCGTACCTTGCGGCGACGGCGGTCGGTCTTCTTCTGATCGGCGGTGTCAGCCATGTGCGTGTCTCTTTCCTGATGGAGGAGGGTTGGTACGGGTCCCGTACGGGGACCGCTGCGGGGGCCGGGTCACCCGGCCCCCGACCGGGCCGAATCGCCCGCTTGCGCCGGTGTCTGCGTCCCCGGGCCCGGCGGTTCCTGGGCCGCGGGTTCCGGGGCTTCGTTGCGGGCGGACGGGGCCACGGTCGGGGCGGGCGTGAAACTCCGCACGCCGTGCCCGGTCGGGGCGGGGGCGTGCCCGCTCGTGCGCTGCGCCAGGGCCAGGCCGTAGACGGAGAGCAGCTGGTCCGCGCTGCCGGCGATGTCGTAGCGGCGGACCACCGGTGGCGGGGGCAGCCGTCGCGCGCCCGCTTCCATGTGCCCGCGCAGCGCAGCGACCAGCTCCTCCGTCCCGGTCCCGATCCGCCGCGCCCCCGGTGCCTGCGCGGCCGGGAGGTCGTCGATCGCCGGACAGGTGACGTGCAGGACGGGCAGTCCCGCGGCCAGCGCCTCCACCACCGCCAGCCCGAACGCCTCCTCCCGCGACGGCGACACGAACACGTCCATCGCGGCCAGCAGCGCCGGAATCCCCGGGGTCCGCGCGTCCGCGCCGTCGCCCAGCGGGTCGCGCTCCCCCAGCAGGTGGATCCGGCTCTGCGCGCCCAGTTCCGCGGCCAGCCGCCGCAGCGCCGCCCGCTCGGGCCCGTCCCCGGCCAGCAGCAGATGCGCTCCGGGCAGCGCCGCAACCGCCCGGACCAGCGAGTCGAACCGCTTGCCCGACACCAGCCGCCCGACGCCGCCGACCACGAACGCCCGCTCCGGCAGCCCGGTCCGGGCCCGGGTGGCCCGGCGCACCCCCTCGTCGAAGCGGAAGCGCCCGGCTTCGATCCCGTTCGGTACGACGTGCACGCGCGCGGCCGGCACCCCCCACGCCTCCAGCCGCGCCGCCACGGTGTCGGACACGGCCACGGTCGCCGCGCCCAGGCGTTCACTGGCCAGGTACAGGCCGCGCACCCCGCGCGTCAGCGGCCGGCCCTCGATCTCGCGCTCGCCGAGGGAGTGTTCGGTGGCCACGCTCGCCCCGACCCCAGCGAGCCGGGCCGCGATCCGCCCGTACACGCAGGCCCGGTACAGGTGGGTGTGCACGAGGTCGTACTGCTCGCGCCGCATGAAGCGCACCAGCCTCGGCAGTGCCCCCAGGTCCCGGTTGCCCCGCATGCCCAGGTGCACGACCCGGACCCCGTCGGCCCGCAGCCCCTCGGCCACCGGCCCGGGGTTGGTCAGCGTGAGCACGTCGCAGCGCATCGGCAGGTGCCGCAGCAGCAGCCGCAGTTGCTGCTCGGCGCCGCCGACGCCGAGCCCGGTGATGACGTGCAGTGCCCGTACGGACTTCACCGGTGCACCGCCCGCCGCAGCTCTTGCACCCGGTGCCGCAGCTGCTTGATCCGCAGCCGCCCGGCCCCGTCCGCCTGGCTGACGTGGGTGCGCGGGAGGGCGTGCGGGCCCGCCAGCCGGCCGGGGTCGATGGCGCAGGCGTAGCCGTACCCTGCGGCCCTCGTCGCGGCGACGACCCGTGCGTCGAGGTGCCCGTACGGGTAGCAGAACCCCTCGGGCAGGGTCCCGGTCAGCTCCCGGATCAGCTCCCGGCTGCCCCGCAGCTCCTGCTGGAGGATGTCGTCGGCGGCCGCGGTGAGGTCCTGGTGGAGCAGTCCGTGCGAGCCGATCTCCTGCCCGGCGGCGGCTACTTCGCGGATGCCCTCGGCGGTCAGCAGGGACTTGCGCGGGCCCAGCGGGTCCCACACGTTGTCGACCCCGAGCCGGCCCGGCAGGACGAACAGGGTGGAGGTGCAGTCGTGGCGGCGCAGCAGCGGCAGCGCCCGGGTGAGGTAGTCGGTGTAGCCGTCGTCGAACGTGAGCCCGACCAGCCCGGCGCCGCGTCCGGCCGCCCGGGCCCGGAGCAGTTCGCCGACGGACACCCCGCGCAGGCCCCGCGAGCGCAGCCACACGAGCTGGGCCTCCAGCGTGGTCGGGGTGACGGTGATTCCGTACGGGTCCTCGGCGGGGTCGGTGAACTCGGCGACCGAGTGGTACATCAGGACCCACGGCGAGGCGGTCCGGCGGGCGGGGACCGTCGTGGCGGCCGGCGCCGTGCGGGTGTCAGCGGGCATTGCGGAACCTCTGGGTCATCTGGGTGATCTGGGCGGGCAGGGCGGTGATCTCAAGCGCCCGTATGGCCATGCCGCAGGCGCCGAACATGGCGGGGACGAGCAGGCAGCCGAGTGCGACGCTCAGCAGCGGGTCGGGGATCATCGGCCCGGCGATCCAGCCGGTGCCGCAGGCACCGACGGCGGCGACGGAGAGCCGGCCGATACTGAGCGCGACCCGGCGGACCTGGATGGCGACGATCCGCGAGCCGAGCCCGGTGAGCAGCAGGGCGGCCGTGGTGGAGATGCCGGCGGCGTTGGCGGCGGCGATGCCGTACGTGCCCCACCAGCGGACGGCGAAGGCTCCGGCCACGATGTTGACGAGGAGTCCGGCACCCATCGCGAGCGCCGGGAACCAGGTGGGCCGGGCGGTCGAGAAGAAGGGCCGGGACAGTGCCCCGACGAGGCAGTGGCCGAGGAGTCCGAGGGCGTAGACCCGCATGACGTTGGCGGTGGCCAGGGAGTCGCGGTGGGTGAACGCACCGCGTTCGAAGAGGACCTGGATGATCTGCGGGGCGTACCCGATGACGAGGGCGCTGCCCATGAGGACGGCGAGGGAGGCCAGTGCGAGGTCCTGTTCGACGCGCCGCCGGGCCTTCTCCCGCTCTCCGCCGGCCATGGCCTGGGCGACGACGGGGAAGGTGACGGTGCAGATCATCAGGGACAGCACCATCGGCATCTGCGCGACCTTCTGCGCGTAGTTCAGGTGCGAGATGGCCCCGGGGGGCAGCGAGGCGGCGAGGAACCGCTCGACGAGGACCTGTGACTGCCGGAACACCGCGAAGAAGATCACCGGGGCGATCAGCCCGAACGCGATGAGGGTGGGCCGGTCCCGGTCGCGCTGGCTGCGCGGGGCGTCCTTGGCGCGGGGCGGCCCGAAACCCACGTTGCGGATGAACGCGGGCAGTTGGACGAGCGCCATCAGCAGGCCGCCCGCGGCGACACCGGCGGCGGCGGCCCGCACCCCCCACACGGCGTGGAGAGCGATCATCGTCCCGATGATCCCCACGTTGTACGAGACGTAGATCGCGGCGGGCGGTACGAACGAGCGGTGGGCCCTGAGCGCGGCGCTGAAGTACCCCGCGACGCCGAAGGACAGCACGGTCAGCGCGGTCATCCGGGTGCACTCCACGGCCAGGGCCGGATCGGGCAGTCCGGGCGCGAGCACGGCGACGACGAGCGGCGCGGCGACGACGAGCAGGGAGGCGACGGCTGCCAGGAACACCGTCAGCCGCGGCAGGGTCGCCCCCACGAGCAGCCGTACGGGGTCCTGTGCGCGGGCCTCCTTGCGGGTGAGCCCGGCGCGGGTGGCCGCCCGGCGGGCCAGGGCGTGGCTGAACGCGGGCACCATCAGCAGCGCCATGGCGTCCTCGATCAGCAGGGTCGAGGCCATTTCGGGCACGGTCCAGGCGATCAGGAAGGCGTCGCTGTCGTGCCCGGCCCCGAAGAGGTGCGCGATCGTCTGGTCCCGGACCAGCCCGAACACCGCCCCGGCGGCTGTCAGTCCGGCGGTGACGGCGGCGGCCTTGGCCAGGAACCGCCCGAGCGGAGCCGCAGCCGTGCTCCCGCCCGCGGGGCCGGCCCCCCGGGGTGCGGCGGCCGTGTCGTCCGTTCCGGGCGCCGGGCCGTCGGGCAGCTCACGGCGCGCGGCGGCCCGGGCCGCCACCCGGACGGACCGCGCCGCGCCGGCTCCGGTCCCGGACGGGACCGGGGCGCCCGTCCCGGACGGGGGCCGGGAGCCGGCGGAGCCGTGCGGGGCTACGGGGGACGCCGGGGCCGGCGTGCCCGGGACGCGGGCGGGGCCCGCCCCGGCCGGGGGGCCGGAAGCGGGCCGCCAGGGCGTCGTATCGGTCACCGGCCGTCCGCACCCGGAACGGCGCGCAGCGCGGCCACGAGGCCGGTGCGCCCGCCCGCGGCAGCAGCGTCGCCCGGACCGCGTCCCGCGCCGAGAGTCGTGCCTGCCCCCGGCCGGCCGGGGCCGCCGGGAACCTCGTCCCGACCGGAAGGCTCGGGCAGCGCCCACCAGGCCGCCAGGCCGATGATCACCCCGGTCAGGACGGTGGACGGCCCGCCGATGTCCGCGTACAGGAAGTCGGTGAGCTGCCAGACGAACAGCCCGATCGCGATCAGCCCGCAGTCGCGGAGCGCGGAGCCGCCGGTGACGCACCGCCGCAGACCCGCGACGAGCAGCGCCGCCCAGCCCCCCGCGAGCGCGGTCAGCCCGATCAGGCCCTGCTCGCTGAGCACCAGCAGGTACATGTTGTGCGGGGAGAGCAGCGGCTGGCGGATGTACGCCTGCCCCGCGCCGGCGGTGTCGCTGCCGGAGGACAGCCCCAGCGAGGAGTGCCCGTCGCGGTTGGCCGGGAAGCCCTTGAGGCCCACGCCGACCGCCGGACGCTCGCGCCACATCGACTCGGCGGCGGCCCACATCGTGTAGCGGTCCGTCACCGACTGGTCGGGGGCGCTGGAGACCTGGGTGATCGAGGTCAGCCGCTCCGCGACCATCTCGGAGCCGACGCCGAGCCCGCCCACCAGCACCATTGCGGCCGCGGCCAGCGCGAGGAGCAACTTGAGCGCGCGCCGGATGCCGGCCAGCATCATCACGAGCACCGCCGTGCCGACCGTGGCGATCCACGCGCCCCGGCTGAACGACAGCACCAGCGGCACGACCAGCACCAGGGCCGCGCCGCCCGCCATCCGCCGCACCCGGCCCGGCAGTCCCGGAGCCAGCGCCACCGCGGTCGCCGCGACCAGCCCGTACGCGACGACCGTGGCCATGCCCATCACGTCGCCGGGCCCGAAGGTGCCGACGGCCCGGATGTCCTCGCCCTGGTACGAGGCCCCGGTGTGGGTCGCGTACTGCACGACCCCCACCGCGCCCTGCACCAGCGCCAGCACCACGAAGCACCCGGCGGCCAGCCGGAAGTCCCCGGCGTCGCGCACCAGCAGCACGATCGCCGCCGGGACCAGCACGAACACCTGGAGGTAGCGCACGAAGCCGGGCAGCGCCGCGTACGGGTCCCCGGCGGTCGCGGTGGCGACGGCCAGGCCCACGGCGGGCACGCCGAGCACCAGCACGCCCAGCGGGCTCAGCTCCCTCACCCGGCCGCGCAGCGCCTGCACCGCGCACACCAGCACCAGCAGCAGTGAAGCGGCGTCGGCCGGGCCTACCTTGCCGGAGGTGCTCGCGTCGCCCGCCGCGATCGGGGCGAGCAGCAGCAGGACGGTCGCCGCGAGCGGCAGCAGCGGCCAGTGGCGCCGCAGCAGCCCCGTCACGTCGGGCCGGGCCCCGCCCAGGGGTACGGCGAGGCTCATCAGCTGCCCCCCAGCCGGAAGCGGAAGAAGGAGGCCGCGGTGCGGGCGAGGATCCACAGGTCCTGCCACAGCGACCATGTGTCGATGTAGTGGTTGTCGAAGCGGGCCCGGTCCTCGATGGAGGTGTCACCGCGCAGCCCGTTGATCTGGGCGAGCCCGGTGATGCCGACGGGCATCCGGTGGCGGGCCTCGTAGCCGGGGTGCACCGCGGCGAACTTGGCTACGAAGAAGGGCCGTTCCGGGCGCGGTCCGACCAGGCTCATGTCACCCCGGACGACGTTCCACAGCTGCGGGAGCTCGTCTAGCGAGGACTTGCGCAGGAAGGAGCCGACGGGGCTCATCCCGTGGTCGCCCGCGACGGTCCACCGGGTGGCGGACTCGTGCTCGTCGGCGCGCAGGGTACGGAACTTCAGCAGCGTGAAGGGGCGCCCGTACAGGCCGACCCGCTCCTGCCGGAAGATCACCCCGGGGCCGTCGGAGAGCCGTACGACCAGTGCGCACAGCCCCATCACGGGCGCGGCGGCGATCAGCGCGATCGCGGCCAGCGCCCCGTCGACGGCCCGCTTCACCCAGCGCTCCACCGGCCGGGACGGGCGCGGCAGCAGCGGCTGTACGGCGTACCCCCACAGCTGGTCGGCGGGCTGGGCCACCCGCATGCCGGTCACCTTGGCGGTGCCGGCCGGGTCGGCGAGCCAGAGCCGGCAGCCGTGGTCGTGGAAGAGCCGGACCAGGGAGGCGGTGCGCTCGTCGGCCTCCGGCGGGCGGGTGAACACCGCGTGCCGGACCGAGTTCTGGATGACCGCGCGCCGGACGTCCTCGTGCGTGGCGAGCACCGGCACGCTGCCGCCGTCCTCCTCCACCGAGCCGGTTTCGGCGAGCCCGACGGGGCGCAGCCCGTACTCGGGACGCCCGTGCAGGGCGGCGGCGACCGCGCTCGCCCCGGCACCGGGGCCGACGACCAGGGCGGAGGCGGGCCGGAGGCGGGCGGAGCGGCGGCGGAGCCGGTTGGCCAACCCGCGCCCCGTGCACGTGAGGACGATCTGCAGACAGACGGCGGTCAGCAGGGCGGACCAGCCCAGGGCCCGGCCGGGTGCCGCGGCGGCGACGACGGCGGCGGCTCCGCACCACAGGACGGCGGCCCGCCCGGCCAGCGCGGGCAGTTCGAGCAGCGCGGAGGGCGCGAGCCGCGGCCGGTACAGCCCGGCCTGGGCGTGCAGCGCGGCGGCCAGCACGGCGATCGGGGCGGCCGCCTCGGGCGGCACCGCCGCCCCGGGCCGGGCGACGACCGCGGTCGCGAGTACGGCGGCCAGCGCATCGGCGGTCAGCAGCGGGACGACCCCGTCGCGGCGCCGGACCCGCTGCGGCCGCACCAGGGGCCCGGCCGGGTCGGCCCTGGGCCTGCGTGGGGGGTGGATGGCGGTCACGGACCGTCGGACGGCTGCGGTGCCGGCGGTGCCGCCGGCAGGCCCCGTGCCGCCCTGCCCGGTGTGCCGGGCGGGTGCGCTGTCCATCGTCATCGGCTGATGCGCTCCTGGTTCAAGGGCCGGGGCCTGCCCAGCAGTTCGTGGTACAGACCGGTGACGGCGTCCGTGGTCCGCCGTACGTCGAAGTCGGTCCGGGCGTGCTGCTGGGCCTGCTCCCCGAGTTCGGCGAGCAGCCGCGGTTCGGCGAGCAGCCGTCCCAGGGCCTTGGCCAGGGCCGTCGGGTCCTCCGGCGGTACCAGGCAGAGCCGTCCCTGGCCGGGCGGCAGGCTCTCCCTGGCACCGCTGACGTCGGAGACCAGGACCGGTCGGCCGCAGGCCATGGCTTCGAGCGGGGCGAGCGCCATGCCTTCCCACCGCGACGGCAGTACAACGAGATCGGCGGCCCGAAGCCACGGTCGGATGTCGGGGGCGGCCCCTGCGAAGAGCACTCCGGGCGGGGCGCTGCGGCGCAGCCGCTCGGTGTCGGGGCCGTCGCCGACGAGCGCGAGACGGGCTTCGGGGATGTTGCCGAGCACCTCCCGCCAGGCCCGGAGCAGGATGTCCTGGCCCTTCTGCTGGCAGAGCCGGCCCACGCAGACGGCGAGCGGCCCGTCGCCCAGGAAGGCGGCGGGCAAGGGAAGTTCGGTACGCGCCCGGGCCCGGTCGGTGTCGCGGTCGGGGCCGCCGGGGCGGAAGTGGTCGAGGTCCACTCCGTTGCGGATCACCGACCAGTGGGCCGTGATCCCCTCGGCCTCGCCGGCTCGGCGTTCGGCCTCGCTGACGCAGAGCACCCGGTCGGCCCAACGGGCACCGAACCGCTCCCAGCGCAGCGCGAGCGCGGCGGTGGCTCCGCCGACGGCGTCGAAGGACCAGGCGTGCGGCTGGAAGACGGTGGGCACGGCCCCGCGCACGGCGAGCCGCCCGGCCAGTCCGGCCTTGGCGCTGTGGACGTGCAGGACGTCGGGCCGGACCAGGCCGATCACCCGACGGGCGCCGAGCACTTCGGCGGGCAGGTCGGGTCCGGGGGCCCGGCCGGCCCGCCAGGTGAGCACCTCGGCGCCGGCCGCGCGGGCGGCGTCGGCGAGCTGTCCGCCGCGCGGGCAGCCGACAGCGGTGCGCAGACCGGCGGCGGTCTGGGCGCGGACGAGGTCGACGACGACGCGGGCGACACCGCCGTCGACGGGCTGGACCAGGTGCAGGACGGACAGGGGGCGGGGGATCGGAGGCTGCGCTGGGGAGGACTGCGCAGGGGGAGGTTGTGTCGGCACGCGGAGCGGTCTCCTACGTTCAGCGGCGCGCGTCTGTCTGAACGAAGAGCACGCCGAGGAATTGACCCTGGCTTTCGCCCGTGAACCTGAAGCTCAGGCTGTGGGCGCCACCGGACAGGGCGGGACTCAGGTCGAACACGTCCGCGTCATATCCGAGATTGTTCACGTGTTCGGGCTGTCGCACGAACGAAGGATGTCCGAATTCCGTGATGGTGGAATTCATAACATCATTAAAAGGATTTTCTGCATCGCTGACATTGACCCGGCGACCACGGTCGGAGGTCACCGTGAGCGAGTCCCCGAGGGTGCCGCGGTCCCCGTCGTACGCGACGACCCCGGCCTTGCCCGCGGACCCTGCGGCCGCGTCCAGCCCGGCGATCTCGACCGTTTCACCGGCCGCCTCGCCCGCACCCGCGTCGAGCCCCTCGAAGCCGTCCCACAGGGAGATCCGGCGCACCGGCTCCTGCGGGTGCTCGTAGGCCACGACCAGCGTCCAGCCGCCCCAGGCCCCCACCTCGGAGTTGCCCATGGCGATGTTCAGCTGGGAGACCGTCCACATGCCCGCGCCGCCCTTGCGGACCAGCGGGGTCACATCGGCCGAGGCCTGGTAGGCATCACTGCCCGCGTCCGAGCGGTGGCCGATCACCGTGTCGGCGAGGACCTCCTTGTACGCCCCGCCCGGCTCGGCGACCAGCACCCGGCCGTTGTCCTCCGGCGGCTTCTGCTCGCCCACCCGCAGGTTCCCGCCCCAGTACAGGCGGGCGTACGAGACCTTCGCGCCCTGCGGGACCTTGAGCTCGGCCCGGGTGGAGTTGTAGGTGTCCGGATCCTTGTCGACCTCGCTGTAGAACATGTCGAAGTCGCTGTTGACCCCGGCCGCGCCGCGCTTGACGTCGGCGCAGGGCTCGACGTCCGGCGCCTCCTCCCGACGGCAGCCGATGGAGGAGTTGGAGGCGCGGACCAGACCGCCGCGCTGGACGGACTGGTAACGCTGCGTGAACGGAACCTTGGCCATTTCCCGCACGGCGGGAGCGGCGGGAGCCGCGGGACCCGGCGGGGCAGCGGCGTCCGCAGCAGGGACGTTCGCCGAAAGCGCGAGGCAGGACAGTAGACCGAGCGCGCCGAGGATTCTGCGGGACGAACCCATGACCCCGTCTCCATTTTCGATCAAGCGGACAAAACAGTAGTGAACGTTGTCAGAAATCAGGCTGGAAATCACGCCGGACTCGCACGTACGGCCTTTTGGGCGATAACACGCACCCTCACAGGGGGCGAGTCGTTATGCCGTGCACCATTGTTCGAACCGAAAGGAAAATCGGAGATGAAGAAGAGGCTGATGCGCGGCACCACCCTGGCGGTCGCGGGCGCTGCGGTGCTGATGGGCGGCGCGGGCCTCGCCTCCGCGGACAGCGGCGCCGAGGGCATCGCGGCGGGATCCCCCGGCGCAGTGAGCGGCAACCTGGTCCAGGTCCCGGTTCACGTGCCGGTCAACGTCTGCGGCAACACCGTCGACGTGGTCGGCCTGCTGAACCCCGCGTTCGGCAACCACTGCATCAACGCCTGACCGTCGACGCCTGACCGTCGACGCCTGACCGTCGACGCCGGCCCTCGACCCCCGGCCGTCGGTCCACCCGTCAACCGCGCTGCCCGAAACGACGGCATCCGGGTGAAGGCACGCAACCCGAACCGGGGCGCGCCCGTTGATCCGAGTGCTCCACTACCGGGCAATCCTGAAAAAAGGGACGAAAATGATCAAGAAGATGATGGCCACCGCGGCTGCTGCCGCCTCGGTCGTGGGCATCGGTGCAGCCATGGCCCCGCAGGCGATGGCGATCGGCAACGACAACGGCATCAACACCGTCAACGGCAACGGCGCCTCGCAGATCTACGGCAACCAGGCCACGTACGGCAACATGAGCCCCCAGATGGCGCTCATCCAGGGCTCGTTCAACAAGCCCTGCATCGCCCTGCCGGCCAAGGTCAACGCCCAGTCGATCCTCGCGCTCGTCAACGTCGGCATCCAGGACATCCCGGTCCTGTCCAACCCGATGAACCAGCAGTGCACCGAGAACTCCACCCAGGCCAAGGGCGACGAGCCGCTCTCGCACATCCTGGACAACATCCCGGTCCTGTCGGGCAACGTCTCCGCGGGCAGCTGACCGCACCCCGCGTCTGCGAGGCCGTCGCACCCCTCCGGGTCGCGGCGGCCTCGCCGCTTGTCGGCACCGCGAATATCCCGCAAATCCTCCCCGAATTTCCGGTGGGGCACGTCAGGTAAATTTCGGAGCCACCCCCGAAAATCTTCGGTTTCCTTTCCCTGACCCACTCGTTGTCATTTCTGCAGCGGACAAGCCTCTGCGGGAAGGATCAAATACAAATGACGTACAAGAAGGCAGTGGTGCTGGCCGCCGGCGTTCTGATGGCCGCCGGTGCCGCCTCCCCCGCCATGGCCGACTCGTCGGCCGAGGGCGCGGCCGTGGGCTCCCCCGGTGTCCTCTCGGGCAACCTGGTCCAGGTCCCGGTTCACGTTCCGGTCAACGTCTGCGGCAACACCGTCGACGTGGTCGGCCTTCTGAGCCCCACGTTCGGCAACCACTGCATCAACGCCTGACGAAGCGCCTGCGCCCGCGAGGGCGAACCTCCTCGGGGTGGCCCCGGAGTGCACGGCGGTGCACTCCGGGGCCACCTTCGATTCAGCACCGGCGGGAGAGCCGGTAGACAGGGAAGGACCCATGCGACAGGTACTCAGCCGACAGGTACTGGGCAAGGGAGTGCTCACGGCGGCGGCCGCCACAAGCCTGCTGTCGATCGCAACCGGCGCGGCCTACGCGCACCAGGGGGCGACGGCCGAGGCCTCGCATTCCCCGGGTGTGCTGTCCGGCAACAGCGTCTCGGTACCGATCACCTTCTCGCCGAACGTGTGCGGCAACAGCGTGGACGGCGGGGCGGCGCTCAACCCCTCGTTCGGAAACACCTGTGCCACCACGACCGGTTCGGACGCGCACCGAGCCGACCGCGGCTACGAGCGCTACCTCAGCCCCGAGCACGCCCAGGCCTTCGAGCGCTACCTCGAAGAGCAGCCGGGCGGCCGGCACGCGCTGCCGCAACAGCGCCACGAGGAGCCCCGGCAGGAGGAGGCCCGCCGCCACGCGCCGCGGCACGCGGCACCCCGGTACGAGGAGTCCCCGGACGAGGGCGGCTACGGCGGACCGGGGAAGGAGGCCGACCGGAGCCAGGGCGGGCCGGGCGGATACGGAGGCTCGGACGAGAAGGAGTGCGACGACCACCCGCACGCCCTCCCGGCTCCGGCACCGGCGGCCCACCACGCTCCCCCGGCGCCCCAGCGCCCACAGCCCCGGCCCCACGCCAAGCCGAAGCCGCAGGCCGAGCACCCGGCCCCGCGGCCGGCGCCCAGGCCCGCGCCGAAGCCCCCGGTCCACGAGGGGCCCGCGGCGCACGCGCCCGCGCCGCCCGCGGTCCCCGCACACCCGGTGACCCTTCCGGCCCCGGTCCAGGAAGCGCCCGTACCGCTTCCCGCCCCGGTCGAGGAGGCGCCCGTCCCCGCGCCGCCGCACGGCAGCCAGTTCGTGGAACACCCGGCTCCCGCTCCCGCGCCGGAGGTCGTCCGTCCCGCCGACCAGCCGCCGGCCGCCCCCGCCGGTGACATGCCCGTCCACCTGGCACCGGCACCGGCGCCCGTCCCCGTGACGCCGGCCGCGCCCGTCCCCGCGCCGGCTCCTGCTCCCGCCCCCGCGCAGGTGTCGGCGCCGGCGCTCGCCGAGACCGGTGCGGGCAACCCCGGCGCCGCGGCGGCCCTCGCCTCGGCGCTGGTCCTGGGCGGCGCCATTCTGTACCGGCGTTCCCGCATCTCCTGACCGGCAATCACGGTAATCAGAAGAAATATCGGCCGGAGAATCCCCGACGGGTTCTCCGGCCGTTGCCGTACGCGTTTCCGGAGCGGCCGGGAATCGTTACGCAGGGCGAAAGCGACTCGACGGTCGCCACTGCCCCCTGTTCACGAAAGAAGAGGATTTCGATAATGAAGCTCACGAAGGTAGCCGCGGTCATCGCCGGATCCGTTGCCGCGCTCGGCGGCGCCGCTCCCGCCTTCGCCGCCGAAGCGCCGGCCGCGATGCCCACCATGAGCCTGACGGGTGGCGCCACCGAGGCCGTCAACTCGCTCGCCCCGGTCACCGAGTCGCTCCCGCAGACCCTGAGCAACGGGGTGGCCGAGCAGGGCGAGGCCGTCACCAAGGTCTTCGACACCGCGCAGCGCGTCAACGACTTCCGCAACAATGCGCCGGGCAAGGTGCTCGGCGCGGCGAACGGGGTCACGCAGGCCTCTCCGCTCCTCGGCGGCGTGAAGCTCAACGGCGGGGCCCACTGAGCCGGTCGAGGCACCCGCCCCCGGCGGGCACGCGGCAAAACTGTGGGCGCCACCGGCGAGGCCGGTGGCGCCCACAGTCAGGTGTTCCGACTGACGTCAGTTGTTGAGGCAGACGTTGCCGAACGTGGGGTTCAGCAGGCCGACCACGTCGACGGTGTTGCCGCAGACGTTGACCGGAACGTGAACCGGGACCTGGACCTGGTTGCCCGAGAGGACACCGGGGGAGCCCACGGCCGCGCCCTCGGCCGACGAGTCGGCCATGGCGGAGCCGGCGGCACCGGCCGCAGCGAGACCGGCGGTGGCCAGGACCAGGGCGGCCTTCTTGGCAGAGTTCATGGGAAGTGCACCTTCTGTTCGATGTGTTCTGCCCCGACGCGGGGCTCACACCGAGCGAAACGGTCCAGCGTCCCAGACGACACGGCTCCGCGCGCAATCAGACCTGTTCAGCTCAATAGTCGTAACCACGCGCGATTTCCGAGCGCCTTCCTCCCTACCGCCCGCCCGCTGCGGGAGGCCGGGACCCTACGGCACGATCTCCACCGGTGTGAGCACCGGGTTGGCCGGAGCCGGTGCCGCCGGTGCAGCCGGCTTGGCGACGGGCGCCGCGGGCTTGGAGACCGGAATCTCGGGAATCGCGGGGATCTCCGGAATCGCGGGGACCTCCGGGACGGACGGGATCGACGGGAGCCCCGGGATCGACGGGATCTCGATCGGCAGCGTCGGGATCTCCGGCAGGCTCGGCAGGCTCGGCAGCTTGATCGGCGGGAGCGTCACCCCGGGCAGCAGGGTCTGGAGGTACTGGGTGAGTCCGTCCAGGGTCGCGCCGATCCCCGCGAGGAGGTCGTCGAGCGGACCGGCCGCCGCGACGCGACGGTCGATCTGCTGCTGGGCGGCGGCCACTCGTTTTCTGGCGGCGGCCTCCGTGCCGCCGTCCGCGGCGCCCGCCGGGGCGGCCGCGCCGGAGAGTATGACGACGGCGAGGGCCGACGGGACGAGGACGCGGATGCGGGACGGCTTCGTGCGGTGCATGGGGGTTCCTTCGGTGGTCGCACAGAGGCGGACCCGAGCGATCCGCTTCCTTACTCACCGTGCGGACACCCCCTACGGAGCGCAACAGGATCTTGAACCGTTCCGGCCGGTTCTGCGGGCTGCGTACGGGCTTCGCGCACGCGTCCGCAGAAGGCTCACCCGGGGCGGGGAAAACCCCGCCCCGAACGGGCCGTTTGAGTGAAGCAGCGGAACCAACCCCCTGACAGGGCAGTTGTCCAGGGCGCTCCACTAGCGGGCACTCGTGCGACAAAAGGACCAATGATGTTCAAGAAGATCATGACTGCTGCCGCCGTCACCGCCGCCGCCGTCGGCGCGGGCGCTGCCGCTGCGGCCCCGGCCATGGCCATCGGCAACGACAACGGGATCAACACGGTCAACGGCAACGGTGCCGTGCAGGCCTACGGCAACCAGAAGACCAAGGGCGACATGAGCCCGCAGCTCGGCCTGGTCCAGGGCACCCTCAACAAGCCCTGCATCGGTCTGCCGGTCAAGGTCAACGCGCAGTCGATCCTCGCCGCGCTCAACATCGGCGTCCAGGACATCAACGTCCTGTCCAACCCGATGAACCAGCAGTGCACCGAGAACTCCACCCAGGCCAAGGGCGACGAGCCGCTCTCGCACATCCTGGACAACATCCCGGTCCTGTCGGGCAACGGCTCCATCGGCAGCTGATCCCCGCTCCTCTCCTTCTGCGGTCCGGGCCCGCCCCGCCCGTGGAGCGGCGCAAGAGGGCCCCGGCAGCCTCCAGCTGCCGGGGCCCTCTTGCGCGCCGGGCCGTCACCCGGTCCAGAAGTCCCACCACCGGGTGAGGATCAGCATCCCGATCACGCCGATGTGCAGGGCCGGCGGGGCCCAGCCGAACTCGGTGCAGAAGCCCCGCACCGGCCGGGGCACGGGCAGCGCACCCGTACGGACGTTGTGGGCGGTGACCGCCCAGAACATCAGCAGCGTGGCCACCCAGGTCAGGCAGCACCACAGGCAGAGCGCGTTGATCTCGTACAGCGACTGGACCATCAGCCAGGTGCAGAAGCCGACCCCGAAGGCCGTGCCGGCGTTCAGTCCCAGCCAGAACCAGCCGCGGTAGCGCGCGCCGGCGAGCAGGCCCGCGCCGACGCACACGACGACTCCGAACGCGACCAGCCCGAGCAGGGGGTTGGGGAAGCCGAAGGCCGCCGCCTGGTCGCTCTTCATGACGCTGCCGCAGGAGACCACCGGGTTCAGGCTGCAGGCGGGCTTGAAGTCCGGGTCCTCCAGCAGGAGGAACTTGTCGAGGGTGATCACCCAGGAGGCGAGCACTCCGGCGGCGCCGGTGAACGCCAGCAACCAGGCCAACGTCCTTGGGGTGGCGACCGGTTCGTCCTCGTGTTCACTTCCGGGCCGCCCCTGCTGGCGGGGAAGGTCCACTGTTTTCGTTGCCATACGGCCCATGTTCCCGCGCTCCGGCACAGACCCGGGCGAACCATGCACATCCCTGCGCAAGTTGACCTGAAGGGGTGGCGGGAACCCCGGATGCTTCCCGGACGTTTTACCGAACCCCGGACGTGATGTCAGGCCCAGGGGCTACGTTGAGCTTCCGCGAAGTCACTAGCTGCGACGGCCTGGAGACCCACCTTGAGCGATCCGTACGAGACAACCGAGGCGCACCTCGATCGACTCCTGGGCCGCGCCCTCAACTCCTTCGACCTGCCGGACCGGTTGGTCGAGCGCCTCGGCACCGCGCTCGCCCACAGCTCTTCCCTGTACACCACCCACCACAGCCCGGCGGCGGGACCGTGGCGGGAGACCCACCGGCACACGTACCTGCTGTCCGACGGCGGTTCGGCGTCCTTGTGGGAACTGGTGTACCGGTTGGAGGGCGACCGGACGATCCGGCACGAGGTCTTCGTGAACAAGGCGGAGACCTGCCTGGCCGTGGCCCGGCTGTTCGGCGACACCCCGGCCGAGGCTGCGTTCGACCCGGCGCTGGATCCGGTGTTTGCCGCCGCCGAGGAGGAGTCGGACGACGATGCTGCGGCGCTGAGCGCACTGTTCGCGGCTGTCCCGCCGGCGCAGCGGCACCGGGAGTACGCAGTGGAGGACTCCGCCGACCACGCCCGCCGGGTGCTGCGGCGCGCGGAGAACCCGGACCGGCCCGGGGAACGGACGGCGCTGCTGCTGAAGTCGGCGTACGCGCACCAGATCACCCAGGCGTTCGGCACGCGGCACTGCATGGCGGACGGGCGGGGCGCCGGATTCAGCCTGTACGAGCACTCGTTCGTGCTGCTGGACGGGAGCGAGCTCAGCCTGTGGGAGGTCGAGCACACGGCGACGCCGGACGGGCGGCACATGTGCGAGGTGTACGAGAGCGAGCCGGCTGCCCGCGGGGCGATGGAACTGCGCGCGCAGGTGCGCTGAGGCCTGACCAGGACTGACCCGGCCCGACCAGGACCGACCCCCTACCGACCCGGAAGGCGGGTCCTAGTAGAGGGCGCGGGTGGACAGGGGCTGGTCCGGGGGCGGGTTCTCGGTGATGCGGACCGTCTCGGGGCGCAGGTCCGCGGGCGTCGGCATCGCGCTGCCGGGGAGCTGGACCGCGGCCGCGCCGTGGGCCAGGGCCGAGGCGAGGGCCTTGGGTCCCGTTCCGCCCGCGATGAGGAAGCCGGCCAGGGAGGCGTCGCCCGCGCCGACGTCGCTGCGGACGGCGGTCACGGGGGCCGTGCCGTGGAAGGTGCCCTCGGCGCTCACCAGGAGCTGGCCGTCCGCGCCGAGCGAGGCCAGCACCGCGCCCGCGCCCCGGGAGCGGAGCTCCTGCGCCGCGCGGACGGCCTCGCCCAGGGTGGTCAGTGGGCGGCCGACCGCCTGGGCGAGCTCGGAGGCGTTGGGCTTGACCAGGTCCGGGCCGGCCGGCAGTGCGGCGGTCAGCGCCGGTCCCGAGGTGTCGAGTGCGACCCGGGCGCCGGCTCCGCGGGCGCGGGCGACCAGGTCGGCGTACCACTCGGGCGGCAGGCCCCGCGGGAGGCTGCCGCAGGCCGCGATCCAGGAGGGGCCGCCCGCGGCGGTGCGGACGGTCTCCAGCAGGAGGGCGGACTCCTCCGCGGTGAGTTCGGGGCCGGGCGCGTTGATCTTGGTGAGGGTGCCGTCCGGTTCGACGATCGAAATGTTGGAGCGGGTCTGCCCGACGATGGTCACCGCGGTGACGTCCACGCCCTGTGCGCCCAGCAGTTCGGCGATCAGTGCACCCGGGTAGCCGCCGAGCGGGAGGACCGCCGTCGTGAGCGCTCCCGCCGCGGCCACCGCGCGGGAGACGTTGACCCCCTTGCCCCCGGGGTCGACGCGGTCGCCGGTGGCGCGCAGCACCGCACCGCGGTCCAACGAGGGAACCTCGTACGTCCGGTCGAGGGAGGGGTTCGGGGTGACGGTGAGGATCATACGAGCACGACTTCCGTACCGGCGGCCTCGATGGCCGCCTGTTGTGCGGGGGCGAGCCCCTGGTCGGTGATGAGGACGTCCACGTCCGCGAAGGAGCCGAAGCACGCGAAGTGCTCCCGGCCCGCCTTCGAGGAGTCGGCGAGCAGTACGACCCGGCGGGCGGCTGCCATCGCGGCCCGCTTGACGGCGGCCTCCGCGAGGTCGGGGGTGGTCAGGCCGTGCGCCGTGAAGCCGTTGGCGGCGAGGAAGGCGACGTCGGCGCGGATCTCGGCGTAGGCGCGCAGGGCCCATGCGTCGACGGCGGCGCGGGTGCGGTGGCGGACGCGGCCGCCGACGAGGTGGAGGTCGATGCCGGCGTGGTCGGCGAGCCGGGCGGCGACGGGCAGCGCGTGGGTGACGACGGTGAGCGCGGTGTCGACGGGCAGTGCGGCGGCGAGGCGGGCGACGGTGCTGCCCGCGTCGAGGACGATGCTGCCGCCTTCGGGGAGTTCGGCGAGGCCCGCGGCGGCGATGCGGTCCTTCTCGTCGGCGCGGGTGGCGTCGTGCTCGGTGAGGTCCGGTTCGATGTCGAGGCGGCCGGCCGGGATGGCCCCGCCGTGCACGCGGCGGACCAGGCCGGCCCGGTCCAGGGACGTGAGGTCGCGGCGCACGGTCTCGGCGGTGACCTGGAAGCGCTCGGCGAGGGAGAGGACGTCGATGCGCCCCGCCTCGCGGGCGAGGCGGAGGATCTCCTGCCGGCGCTCGGGTGCGTACATGTGGGTTCGTGTCCGTTGGGGATGTCCGGGTGTCCGACTATGGAAATTATGCCCCACCATGAGCCGGTATGCCATGAAACCAAAGCAAACGGGCATGTCCGCCAACAGAAGCGGACATGCCCGTCAGGGGGAGCGGGAGCCGGTCAGCCGGCCGGGACCGCCTCCGCCTCCGGGGCGGCCTGGGCGCCCTGCTCGCCGCCCTCGCGCTCCTCCATGGGGATCTGCTTGCGCGGCAGCACGAACATCACCGCGAAGATCGCGACGAGCACGGCCACGACCCACCACAGCGCGCCGCGGAAGGCGTCGACGTACGGTGCGCCGAGGACCCGGTCGTCGTCGATCGATCCGAAGAAGACGACGGAGGTCAGGGCGAGCCCGAGCGCGTTGCCCATCTGGCCGGTGGTGTTGATCAGGCCGGAGGCCGAGCCGGCGTGCTCGCGCGGCACCTGGGACAGGATCGTGTCGTTCAGCGGGGCCACGATCAGGCCCATGCCGATGCCCATGACGATCAGCGGGGCGGCCATCTGCCAGGAGGCGATGTGCATGCCGTAGCGCTCGGACTCCCAGATGTAGAGGAGCAGGCCCGCGGCCATGGCCAACGCGCCGGCCTGGAGCACCTTGCGGCCGAAGCGCGGGACGAGCTTCTCGACGGAGAGGCCGGCGGCGACGGAGACGGCGATGGAGAAGGGGATGCCGGTGCTACCGGCGCGCAGGGGGGACCAGCCGAGGCCCATCTGCATGTAGAGCGTCCAGACCAGGAAGAAGATGCCGGTGGCCAGGCCGAAGGTCAGTTGGACCGTGATGCCGCCGGCAAAGCTCTTGATCTTGAAGAGGGAGAGCTCGACGAGCGGGGAGCCATCCTTCTTGATCTTGTACTTCTCGTACGCGATGAAGGCGGCGAAGACGAGCGGCGACGCGATCATGCAGACGAAGCCCCACAGCGGCCAGTCGTTCTCCCGCCCCTGGGTGAGCGGGAAGATCAGCATGACCAGCGCGAGGGTGGCGAGGACGACGCCGACCAGGTCCAGGCGCAGGGCCTTGGGGGCCTTGGACTCCGAGATGAACTTGCGGCCCAGGATCACGGCCGCGATGCCGACGGGCAGGTTGATCAGGAAGATCGTGCGCCATTCGAGGCCGAAGAGGTTCCACTCGGTGAGCAGCGCGCCGAGCATCGGTCCCGAGACCGCGCCGAGGCCGACGATCGCGCCGAACATGCCGAAGACCTTGCCGCGCTCGTGCGGCGGGAAGGTGACGTGGATGATCGCCAGGACCTGCGGGACCATCATGGCCGCCATGCCGCCCTGGAGGAGGCGGGAGGCGACGAGCATGGAGGGGTCGGCGGCGACGCCGCAGAGCAGCGAGGCGGCGGTGAAGCCGGCGACGCCGACGAGGAAGAGGCGCTTGCGGCCGTAGATGTCACCGAGACGGCCGCCCGTGATCAGGCCGGCGGCGAAGGCGAGCGCGTAGCCGGCGGTGATCCACTGGATCGCGCTGGTCGATGCGCCGAAGTCCTGGCGCATGCTGGGTATCGCGATGTTGACGATCGTGACGTCGACCAGGTCCATGAAGGACGCGGTCATCACGATGGCTAGCGCCAGCCAGCGGCGGCGGTCGGCGGACGAGGTGGTCTCGGAGGTCATGAAGAGAAACTTAGACGGGATCTAGGTCAGTTGATGTCCTATTTCTCATGGCAATCTGGATCGTATGACCGACACGCCGGCACGGCTGCTCACCCTGCTCTCCCTCCTCCAGACCCCGCGCGAATGGCCCGGCAGCGAGCTGGCGGAGCGGCTGCGGGTCAGCCCGCGGACCATCCGGCGCGACATCGAGAGGCTGCGGGAGCTGGGGTACCCGGTCGAGGCCACGCTGGGCGCGGACGGCGGGTACCGGCTGGTGGCGGGGGCCGCGATGCCGCCGCTGCTGCTGGACGACGAGGAGGCGGTGGCGATCGCGGTGGGGCTGCGGGCGGGTGCCGGGCACGCGATCGAGGGCGTCGAGGAGGCGTCCGTACGGGCCCTCGCGAAGCTGGAACAGGTCCTGCCGGGGAGGCTCCGGCACCGGGTGGGCGCACTGCAGTCGGCCACGATCGCGGTGACCCGGGGGGACGGGGCCACCATCGACCCGCGGACCCTGACGACGATGGCGGCGGCCGTGGCCGGGCCGGAGCGGCTGCGCTTCGCGTACCGGGCTCGGGACGGGATGGCCTCGCGGCGGCTGGTGGAGCCCTACCGGCTGGTGAGCACGGGGAGCCGGTGGTACCTGATGGCGTACGACCTGGACCGGGGGGACTGGCGGACCTTCCGGGTGGACCGGGTGGCGGAGCCCTTCGCGACGGGCGCGCGGTTCACGCCGCGGGAGCTGCCGATGGAGGCGGCGGAGTTCGTACGGCGCGGGATGCGGGGCGGGGAGACGTACGCGGTGGACGTGTCCTTCGAGGCCCCGGCCGATGTCCTGCCGGTGTGGCTGCAGCAGCACGCCGAGCCCTCCGGGTCCGAAGGGGGCTGCCGGGTTCGGTTCCGGAGCTCGGAGTCCCCGGAGTGGACGGCGGCCCGCCTGGCGTTGACCGCGATCCCCTTCACCGTCCACACCCCGGACTTCCTGGCCTCCGCGGCCCGCGCGCTGGCGGCCCGCCTGACCTCTGCGGCGCCCCCGCAGGGGTAGCGCAGAGCCCCCGGCGCCTGGGGGGGTAGGCGCCGGGGGCTCGTTCGGGGGGCTTCGCCGAGGGCCGGTCAGGCCACTGCGTCGAAGCCGGTGTCGCGGGCCATGCGCTTCAGTTCCAAAAGGGCGTGCTTCTCGATCTGGCGGATCCGCTCACGGGTGAGCCCGTGCTGCTTGCCGACCTCCGTCAGGGTCCGCTCGCGGCCGTCTTCGATGCCGTACCGCATCTTGATGATCGAGGCCGTGCGCTGGTCGAGCTTGCCCAGCAGGTCCTCCAGCTCCTCGCTGCGCAGCAGGGACAGGACGGACTGCTCCGGGGAGACCGCGGAGGTGTCTTCGAGGAGGTCGCCGAACTGGGTCTCGCCCTCGTCGTCCACGGACATGTTCAGGCTGACCGGGTCGCGGGCCCAGTCCAGTACGTCGCCCACGCGCTTCTCCGTCGAGTCCAGCTCGGCGGCGATCTCCGCGTGGTCCGGGTCCCGGCCGTTCTCGCGGTTGAACTCGCGCTGGATGCGGCGGATGCGGCCGAGTTCCTCGACGAGGTGGACGGGGAGGCGGATGGTGCGGGACTGGTCGGCGATGGAGCGGGTGATGGCCTGGCGGATCCACCACGTGGCGTACGTGGAGAACTTGAAGCCCTTGGCGTAGTCGAACTTCTCGACGGCGCGCACCAGGCCGGCATTGCCCTCCTGGATCAGGTCGAGCAGGGGCAGGCCGCTGCGCGGGTAGCGGCGGGCGACGGCCACGACCAGGCGGAGGTTGGAGCGGATGAAGATCTCCTTGGCGCGCTCCCCTTCCGCGGCCAGGGCTTCCAGCTCCTCGCGCGCCGGCGTCTCGCCCTCGCACTCCGTCTCACCGTCGAGGATCTGCTGGGCGTACACGCCCGCCTCGATGATCTGTGAGAGCTCCACTTCCTTGGCCGCGTCGAGCAGCGGGGTACGCGCGATCTCGTCCAGGTACATGCCCACCAGGTCGCGGTCTGCGATCTCCCCGCCCACAGCGCGGGCGCTGCCCCTGGACTGACGACGGGCGACGGCGCGGGTTGCCATGCGTGCTCCCTTGCAATGAGTTAGGTCGCGGTGCGGCTGCTGGAACGCGGCTCCGCGTCCCTGGACACTCTCCCGAGTGCCCGCTTCCGAAGGAAACAACGACTGGAATCGGGACAGAATTCCCACGCCGATCCCTCTTTTTCGAGATCTTGCAGTATCCTGCCCCGCCATCCCTCCCCCACGGTCGGGGCGGAGGCTGTCAGAACCTCGGGACGTGCAGGTCAGGCCCACGTTCGGGGCCGATGCGAAAGCCTTCGCCGCTCCGTCCGACCACCGCGTCCGTGAGACCGCCGTCACACTCCGCGGCCGGCGCCGCGGCCGCACTCCGCCCCTGAAGACGGCTGCCGCCGGCTTCTGGTTGCCCGGACAAGCAACCCATTACCGACAAGACGAAACCCCGCATCGTTCGCATGTGAACGATGCGGGGTCTTCAGTCATTACCGGGGGTGTACCCCGAAGCGCGTCAGTGAGCGATCACCGGGATCTTCACGTCGGCGTCCGCACCCGCGCCGTCACCGGAGGCGACCGGACCGCCGGCACCCGGGCGGCCCGTGGTGATCAGCGTCAGGGCGATGGTCGCACTGGCGGCGAGGATGCCGACCGCCCACCAGATGGCGCTGGAGTAGCCCTCCACCATCGCCTGGGCCTGGACCAGCTTCGCCGCCGGGCCGCCGGCCGCGACCTCGGCCGCGTGGTCGGTCAGGTACGCGGTCGTCGCCGAGGCGGCGATCGTGTTCAGCAGGGCGGTGCCGATCGCGCCGCCCACCTGCTGCGAGGTGTTGACCATGGCGGAGGCGACACCGGCGTCGGCCGGGTTCACCCCGTGCGTGGCCAGCGACATGGCCGGCATGAACGCCGTGCCCATGCCCAGGCCGAGGAGCAGCTGCGCCGGCAGGATCAGCGCCGGGTACGAGGACCCGACCTCCAGCTGGGTGAGCAGCAGCATGCCGGTGGCGGCGAGCAGGAAGCCCGGTCCCATCAGCAGTCGGGGCGCGACCCGGGTCATCAGACGGGCGCCGATCTGGGTGGATCCCGTGATCATGCCCGCGATCATCGGCAGGAAGGCGAAGCCGGTCTTGACGGGCGAGAAGCCCTTCACGACCTGGAGGTAGTACGTGAGGAAGAGGAACAGGCCGAACATCGCGATGACGGCGAGGCCCAGGGAGAGGTAGACACCGCCTCGGTTGCGCTCCAGCAGGACGCGCAGCGGCAGCAGCGGCGACCTCACGCGGGACTCGACGTACACGAAGGCCCCGAGGAGCGCCGCCGAGCCGACGAACATGGCGACGGTGACCGCGTCGGACCAGCCGGCCGACTCGGCGCGGGTGAAGCCGTAGACCAGCGCGACCAGTCCGAGCGTGGACAGGACCACGCCGGGAATGTCGAGCGGGGCGCGGTTGCGGCTGCCGGCGGGTTCACGGATGACCATCCAGGCACCCGCGGCCGCGACGATCGCGAACGGGATGTTGACGAAGAACGTCCAGCGCCAGTTCAGGTACTCGGTGAGGAAGCCGCCGAGGATCAGGCCCACGGCGCCACCGCCACCGGCGATCGCACCGTAGATGCCGAACGCCTTGGCGCGCTCCTTGGCGTCGGTGAACATGACGGCCAGCAGGGACAGGGCGGCCGGCGCGAGCAGTGCGCCGAAGGCGCCCTGGAGGGCGCGGGCACCCAGCATCATCGCCTCGCCGTTGGCGGCGCCGCCGAGCGCGGAGGCCAGGGCGAAGCCGATCAGGCCGACGGTGAAGGAGTTCTTGCGGCCCCACTTGTCGGCGATGCGGCCGCCGAAGAGGAGCAGCCCGCCGAAGGCCAGCGCGTACGCGGTGATGACCCACTGGCGGTTGCCGTCGGAGATGTCGAGGTCGGTCTGGGCCGACGGCAGGGCGATGTTGACGATGGTCGCGTCGAGCACGACCATCAGCTGCGCCAGGGCTATGAAGACGAGCGCCTTCCAGCGACTGGGGTCGGCAGCAGCCGGCGCGAGGGTCGCGGCTGTTTTTGGCATGGGGGTACCCACTTCACTATGCGGAATGACTGAAAAACAACGTTAAAGACTGCTATGAAGGCTTTGCGACGCTAGTGGGCGCGGCCCCGGGCGTCACATGGTTTTCTGCCTCAGGTCCTCCAGCGTGGCCGCCGAGCCCGGCAGCTCGGAGCGGGCCGGCGCCTGCAACCCGTCCAGGAACAGCTGGAGATGGCGGTGGACGAACCCGTCCACGTCCAGGCAGGCGATGCCCGGCAGCGGCCGGCTGAGTTGGGAGAGGGCGACCATCAGGTCGCCGACGCCGACGTCCGTACGGATCAGCCCGGCCTGCTGGCCGGCCTTCACCAGGGTCTCGACGGCTTCCGCCAAGGCTTCGCGGGCCGCGATGAGTTCGGGGTGCTCCCGGTCGAAGTCCCCGGAGAGCATGGGGCACAGAGCGCCGATCCGCTCGTCGGCCGCGGCGTGCGTGAAGCGGCACAGCGCGGCGAAGGCGTCGGGCTCCTCGGCCAGGGAGTCCTCGGCCTGGGCCGTGACCCGGTCCATGACGAAGAGCACGACGTGGTGGACCAGTGCGGCCCGATCGGGGAAGTGCCGGTAGAGGGTCGCGTTGCCGACGCCCGCCCGGCGGGCGACCTCGTCGAACGGCGCTCCCGAGCCCTGCTCCACGAACACCTCGCGCGCCGCCACCAGGATCCGCTCGCGGTTGCGGACGGCGTCCGCGCGCGGCCGCGGGACCCGGGTGGGCGCCACGGTCGAAAGGTCCACGGCGGCCGCCTCCGGGGCGAACGCGTCCGCCTCAGGGGTGGTGGGGCGCTTCATTCGGGGCCTCCTGGGCCTGGAGCTCGTATCCGCCCCCAAACGGGGAGCTGGTCCCCGCTTTGCGGGACTCCCATACAAACGGGGATCGAGTCCCCGGTTATTTCACTCTCCCGTGTGACCTGGGTCATACCTCGATTCCCGTTCGGACGCACCCGACGCGCGGGCGCGCCGCAGCCGACGGAGGGTGATCGCACAGAGCGCAGTCCGGGCCCGGCCGGCTGCCGCGGACCCGAAGGCGATCTCCATGCCGCAGACCCGCCACCGGATACGCACACCACGCCGCGCCGGCGCCTACATCGGCCTCACCGTGCTGGCCCTCGGCATCACGGCCACCGCGAGCACCGGGATATCCGACCGGGGCCACTCCGCGGCCGGGCCCGTGGCCACGACCGCCGAGTCCGCGCTGGCGCCCTGCCGGATCACCGGCACGATGGGCGTCCAGATGTCCGAGGGCCTGCCGACCCCACCCGGGTACTCCCGGTCGACCGGCGAGGTCCGCGCCCTGAACCTGATGATCGACTTCCCGGACGCCAAGGGCGAGGGCACCGCGCTGGACCGCCTCGCGGAGTTCTTCCCCCAGACCTCCGACTGGTTCCGCACCAGCTCCTACGGCCGGCTCAGCTACCGGGCCGAGGCGCCGATAAGGACCTGGCTGCGGATGCCGATGCCCTTCGCCGCGTACGGGATCGAGCGCGGATCCGCGTACGAGCCGGGCTACCGGCAGCTCGTCGAACACATCGTGAAGGCCGCCGACTCCGAGGTGGACTTCAGCCGCTACGACCTGGTCAACATCCTCGTCACACCGAACGCCGGACCGTCCGCCCTGGACACCGTGCTCTCGGTGACCTTCTCGGGCAACGCCGAGGCCCCGATGGCCGACGGCGTGCCGCTCGCCAACACGTCCTTCGTCTACAGCCGCCAGGACGACGGCTCGGGCACCTACCGGGAAACCGGCTACCGGGTGCTCCCCCACGAGAACGGGCACGTCTTCGGACTGCCCGACCTGTACACCACCGACGGCGGCGGAACGGTCGGGCACTGGGACATCATGAGCGAGGACTGGGGCGCCAACAACGACCTCCTGGGCTGGCACAAGTGGAAGCTGGGCTGGCTGGACAGCTCACAGATCAGCTGCGCCGCGAAATCCGGCATCAGCGACCACACCCTGACCCCGTTGGCGGTGGAGGGCGGCACGAAGCTGGCCTTCGTACCGCTGTCGGAGACCTCCGGATACGCGGTGGAAGTGCGCACCCGGGCCGGGAACGACGAGGCCGTCTGCAAGCCCGGCGTCCTGATCTACAAGGTCGACTCCCAGGTGGACACCGGCCGCGGGCCCGTCGCCGTCTCGGACAGCGCGGTCGGCAGCGGCGGCTGCACCCGGCGGCCCAACGTGCACGGCGAACTGTCGGACGCGCCGTTCCGGCCGGGCGAGACCTTCACCGACGACAAGACCGGCGTCAGCATCTCGGTGGTCGGCGAGCTGCGCAACGGCAGCTTCCAGGTCCGGATCACCCGCCCCTGACCGCTACTGACCGACCCGGACACACACGACACCCAAGGAGACTCCGTATGACCGGCACCCCCGAAGAACGCCTCGCCGCGGCCGGGCTCACCCTCCCGAAGGCCCTCGCCCCGCTCGGCGCGTACGTACCCGCGCTGGTCAACGGGCACTACGTGTACACCTCCGGCCAGCTCCCGATGGTCGACGGTGCGCTCCCGGTGACCGGCAAGGTCGGCGCCGAGGTCACCGAGGAGCAGGCCAAGGGCCTGGCCCGGCAGTGCGCCCTGAACGCGCTCGCCGCGATCGCCTCCGTCGCCGGCGACCTGTCGGCCGTCCGGCGCGTGGTCAAGGTGGTCGGCTTCGTGGCCAGCGATCCGCGGTTCACCGGGCAGCCGGGCGTGGTCAACGGGGCCAGCGAGGTCTTCGGCACCGCCTTCGGCGACGCGGGCATCCACGTGCGCAGCGCGGTGGGCGTGGCGGTGCTGCCGCTGGACGCGCCGGTCGAGGTGGAGGTCGTCGTGGAGCTGCACACCCCGATGGGCGTCTGACCTCGACGTCACGTGCCGCCGTTGCCGCGGTACTCCTCCCAGGCCCACAGCAACTGGCGGCGGGCCAGGACGCCGACGGCGTGGCGCCGGTACCGGGCGGTGCCGCGCACGTCGTCGATCGGGTTGCAGTCCGCGCCCGCGAGGTCCCCGAACTGCTTCGCGATCGACGGGGTGATGACCTTGCGGGACTCCCAGAACCCGCCCTCGTCGAGGGCCGCGGCCAAGAACTCCTCGGCCGTCTTCGCCCGGATCGGGGTGGGCGCCGCCGAGCCGATGCCGGTACGAACGCTGCGGGTCGCCGGGTGCAGGGCCAGCCCGAAGGCGCAGACGGCGATGACCATGGCGTTGCGGGTGCCGACCTTCGAGAACTGCTGGGGGCCGTCCGCCTTCGCCACGTGCACGGCCCTGATCAGCTCGTCGGGGGCGAGGGCGTTGCGCTTGACCCCGGTGTAGAACGCGTCGATCGGGATCAGCCGGGAGCCCCGTACGGACTCCACCTCGACCTGCGCACCCGCGGCGAGCAGCGCCGGGTGCGCGTCCCCGGCCGGGGACGCGGTGCCGAGGTTGCCGCCGACGCTCCCGCGATTGCGGATCTGCGGGGAGGCGACGGTGTGCGAGGCGAGGGCCAGGCCCGGGAGCTCCGCACGGAGGTGCTCCATGATCTGCGCGTACGGGACGGACGCGCCGAGCCGTACGACGTCCCCGCCGGTCTCCCATTCCCGCAGCGGGCCGATGCGGTTCAGGTCCATGAGGTACTCGGGCCGGCGGTGGTCGAAGTTGATCTCGACCATCACGTCGGTGCCGCCGGCGATGGGCACGGCGGTGGGGTGCTCGGCCTTGGCGGCGAGCGCCTCCTCCCAGCGGGCGGGACGAAGGAAGTCCATGCATGTCCCATGGACCAACTCGTCCGACCGCAAACCGGATGACCCGGAATTCCCCCGCTCATCGCGCCCGGCCGGGAGTCATTGAAGTCGCATGAGCGAGCGGGAACGTTCTTCGACCACGGAGGAGGCCGCCGCGCGGGTCAAGAGCTACACGCCCCCTGCATGCGCACGGGGCGGGACGGGCGTGGCTGGGAGCCGCGGGGGACGGCGGATGAGGGGAGCCCGGTCGCGGAGCGGTGCCGGGGGCGGTGCCGCTCCCGGAACCGCTGCGACCCGGTCACCGGTGAGCAGCGTGAGGGACGCCGAAGGACGGCGCCGGTGGGCGTCGTGGTGCGGCGGCTTGCAGCAGCCAGTAGTTGACCGCGCAGCCCAGCGCGATGCCCGACCAGGCGAGGGCTCCGTTGTCCGTCAGCAGGCCCGCGAGGAAGACCGGCAGGGCGATCCCGAACTCCTGGAGCAGACGCAGGCGCAGCACCACGCCGAAGCGGTCGGCGGCCTTGTGCCGGCCTTCGGCGGTGGCGGCCAGGAGACGGAAGGGGAAGGCGGCGGCCTGTCCGACCATCAGCCAGGTGAACCACGTCGCGGCCGGGCCGTGCAGGCCGTAGAGCCAGGGCAGCACCGTCCAGGCCGTGCTCGTGACGAGGACGCAGACGCCTGCGGATGCGGCCAGGACGCATCGACGCAGGTGCCGCCATTCCTGGGGGGAGGGGTCCGCGCCCTTGCAGACCATGCCGGTCGCGTTGACCAGCGCGGTGATCGGGATGTGTAGCGTCGCCGTGAGCACGGCTCCTGCGGAGAACGCGGCGAGCCGGTCCGCCCACGAGGCGTTGAGGGTCAGGGCGAGGACCAGGAGCAGTTCGAAGCCGATCGCCGAGAGCATGTGTCCCCACTCCGTGAGCATGGTGCGCGCCACCTGGCGCAGCCAGCGTGCACTGTCACGGAGCCGGAGGGGGACGGAGAGGTGATCGCGCAGCAGCCATACGGTGACGGCGCATTCGAGGGCGGCGATGGCGGAGGTGGCGGCGTAGGCGCCGGCGAAGCCGAGTCCGAGTCCGTGCACGAAGAACAGGTCGAGCGCGGCGTTGGCGACGACGGCGACGGCGTACAAGGTGAGGAGGGGGCGGGAGCGCCGGAGCGCGAAGAGCGCCATGGCGCCGACGAACTGCGCGAGGCGTACCGGGGTGGCGATCAACAGCCACAAGAGGGCTGACTGCGTGTTGTCGCGGACGCCCGGTGCGGCGACCAGGGCGTCCACGAGGTACGGCAGCACGGCCAGGCCGACCACCGCGATGAGCAGCCCGGCGGCCGTGGCACCGACCAGCCCGCCCTGCACCGCGCGCCGGCGGGCGTGGGCGGATACGGCCCCGGCCACGGACAGCCCGACGACGGGACCCATGGCCATGGCGGTGATCGAGTCGAGGAGGAGCAGGCGCTGCGGTACGGCCGCGGCGGCCACGGCCTGCTCGCCCAGGGTGCTGATCACCCACAGGTCGGTCTGGGCAATGGCCTGGCCCATGACGGACGCCACCACCATGGGTCCCATCAGGGCGAGGACGCGTCGGCCCAGCGACGGGGTGGGGGTGGTCGCGCCGGTCACAGCGGGCTCCAGTCGAGGGCGGCGAAGTCACCGGAACGGGAGAGCGACCACCGGATGCCCGGTGCCGGCTCCAGCCCCGGCACCTGGGCGAGTTTCACGCGGCCGCGTTCCAGGGGTGAGCGCCCCTTCAGTGCCACGACGACTTTGGGGGCGGTGGTCCCGGTGGTGAGGGCCAGGCCTCGTTGCCGGTGCTCCGGTGAGGCGAACCAGCGTGCGGCCGAGGCTGCGAGCAGTTCGATGTGGTCCTGCGGCTGGAGCGCGATGCCTTCGTTGTTCAGGAATTCGAGGAAGTGCAGGTGCATGCGCCAGTCCAGGCGCCTGCCCGCCGCCACGGCCCACTCCAGGAAGGCCTCGTAGAGGTCGGTGGTGTCCGGCAGGCGTTCGGCCAGCTGCGGGATGCGGTCGAAGAGCTGGTGCCAGCGGATGCGGAGCGCTTCCTGGGCGATCAGCCGGTCACGGGATCCCGGGGTGAGGGAGTCACGTGCGGTGGGGCTGATGCAGGCGTTGAGCCGCGACGACTGCGGCGCGCGTGCGGTCAAGGTCCGTTCTCCATTCGTCCAGGTCGTGGTTGGCGTCGCGTTCGACGACGAGCGTGGCGTCCGGTGCGGCGCGTCCGGCGAACAACGTCACCAGGTCGAGGGTGTCGTCGCTGACGGAGACGTCGTGGCTGTCGACGATGAGCGAGGGGGCCGCCGGGGAGGGGCTGTAGCCGGCCAGGTGGAACCTGCGGCCCACGCCCGGGACGTCGGCCCACGCGGCGGCGGGCTGACCGGTGTTGAGCTGGGCGACCATGGCGTTGGACACGTCCATGAGGACTTCGCATCCGGTCGCTTCGGTGAGCTCGGCGTAGGCGCGGGCCTGGGGGATGTCGGAGGCTGTCTGCGAGGGGAAGTTCTCCACGGCGAGGGTGGTGCCGAGCTGGTCCTGCCACGCGCGCACGGAGTCGATCACCGGCTGCCAGGCAGCGTAGTCCACCTCCAGGGCAACGGGCAGCGGCTGGCCGTTGTGGGAGAAGTGGGCGATGTGGTCGCTGACGTAGAGCAGGCCGCAGTCCGCCTGCCACTGGTTCACCAGGTTCAGGTAGTGGTCGAGGCGTGCCCGGTCCGGGTCCAGGAACCGGGAGAGCATGATGTGGCAGCCGACCGGGAGGTCACCGACCGTGCGGCGGAACTCCTTCGGGTCGAGGTGGGCGAAGCCGTCGATCAGGACCTCGACGAAGTCGATGTGCCCCGAGTCGCGCAGCTGGCAGGCCATCTCAAGGGTGTCCGGCGAGGTCACATTGACACCGATCAGCATCAGCGCAGCTTCTCCTTGGCGTAGGCCAGCAGGTCCTGGGGGGCGCTGACCGCCCCATGGCGTTCGGCCGGGGGTATTTCGTCGAGGTTGAGGACGATGCGCTTGCCGCGCGCGCGGACGTCGGCCACCCACTGGTCGAACAGTTCGACGTAGGACAGGCCGCGTTGTTCGGAGGCCTCTGCGAGGCCCGGGATCCAGCCCTTGCACAGCTGGCGGAGGTAGGCGCGGCAGTAGGGGACGCCGTAGTCGTGCGGCTCCGCGTCCTTGGCTCCCGCGATGCCTGCCTGCTGGTGCCGTTCCAGGAACGATGCCGCCCGGGCGAAGTCTGCGTAGTACTGGTCCGCCCGCTCCGTCCAGGTGATGTCCGCGTGTTCGACGATCACGGTGACGGGCTCGGTTTCCGTGATCAGCCGCTGGCTCAACACGGTGTCCAGCAGCGACCACACGCCTTCGTGGACCGCCTCGGAGTGGCCGTCGTGGAGGGTTCCGTCCCGTCCCGTGCGGACGCCCGACAGGTGCAGTTCGACCACCTGGGACCAGGGGATCGCGCCGAGCAGCACCTCCACGGGGACACCGCAGTTGACGGCGTCGATGTAGAGGTGGGCCAGGTCGACGATGAGGCCGGACCCGGTGTTCTCACAGATGCGCGTCACCGCCTGCCAGGCGTCCAGGATGCCCCGGGCGGAGGCGGAGTAGCAGTTGGCGTTCTCCACCCAGACGGGCAGGCCCGAGGTCTCGTGGAGGTCGGTGAGGAAGCGGACGGCGCGTTGCTCTTCCTCCTTCGTGCCGGTGAAGTACGAGTGGAGTCCGAAGGAACCGCCGCCCAGGGCCCGGTCGCCGGTGACGTGCACTCCGATGGAGGTCGGCTTGTTGCGGCGGGTGGCCGACTGCTCCATCACGTAATCGATGTAGCGGGCCTGTTCACGCGGGCCTTCGCAGATCGCCGTACGCCCCAGGTGGAGGGAAAATTCCGGGATCGCCGGCACCCCGTCGAGGCTCTCCCATTTCCGCCACTCGTTGAACCCGAACTCCAGGAAGGGGCTTTCGCCGACGAGGGCGAGCCTCCTGGCCGGGTCTGGGTCGATCAACCCCGGAGTGAACGCCCCACCCACTCGCAGGAGGTCGTCGCGGACCGGCTGGACTGTCGCTTGCATTTCTTTTCCTCTCCCCCTGTTTCCCCGTACGGCGCGGGCGCGCTCCGAATTCGGAGCGCGCCCACACAATTGCTCAGCCCTTGTTGTAGCTGCCGCAGGTCAGGGCCTCCGCCATGACCTCGATGTCCTGAATGTCGATCATTTCCTTCACCTCCTCACCTGAATACGATCCGCTGGCCACACACTCGCCGGGCAGGGATCACCCTGCGCAGACTCAGCCCTTGTTGTAGCTGCCGCAGGTCAGAGCCTCCGCCATGACCTCGATGTCCTGAATGTCGATCATTTCTTTCACCTCCTTGTCCGGATGTGGCATATCGGTGGAGCGAAAGCTTTTCGGGATTCCTTTTACGGCCCCCCGGTTTCGCCGGTGTCGGCCGGTTCTCCCTGCCGATGCCTCTACTGTGCCGGTCCCCAAGGACCACTGGAAGGGCTTTCCGGTGGACGGATTCTGCAGTGGCATATCCCGTCCACCTCCACCTGCCACGGGGAAGGAAAAGGGGCACCGAACGACGGAAAGCCGCGTCCCGGCGGGACGCGGCTTTCGTACGGGGGACCGGGAAGGGGACCGGGAAGGGGCTCAGACGCGGGTGGCGGGGAGCCAGCCGTTCTGCACGGCGTGCGCGCCGGCCTGGAATCGGCTGCGGGCCTCCAGGGCCTCCATGAGTTCGGCGGCGATGCGGCGGGCGGTACGCGGGGAGACACCGAGGCGTTTGGCGATGGCCTCGTCGGTGAGGCCCTGGAGGAGCATGTGGAGGGACTCCCGGTGCTGGCGGGTCAGTCCGTCCATGTTGCGTTCCACGGCGGTGCCCAGCGGGTTGGCGCTCTGCCAGACGCTCTCGAACAGGGCGCACAGCGCGGCGATGGTCCCCTCGTAGGTGAGGACGACCGCGCCGGTCTGGGCGTCGTTGGTGTCGAGCGGGAGGACGACCTCGCGGCGGTCGGAGATGATCATCCGCACCGGCAGGGTGGGAGCGGTGCGGACCTGCCCGCCGTGGCGGTGCAGCCAGTCCACGTGGTCGAGGGTGGGCTGGTGGTTGCGGACGCTGTCGAGGTAGACGGTGCGCATGGTGATGCCCCGGTCCAGGAGCGCGGCGTTGGGGCCGCGGCTGGCTTCGAGGTCGGCAGCGCTGTGGGCCCCGCCGGGCGCGAACGTCATGATCTCGTGGCGGGTGTTGGCGGCCAGCCGTGCCAGCCGGTCGCGTATCTCCTCCGGCCCTTGGAGGCTCTCGGCCCCGGCGGTGGCGCCCCGCGGTCGCATCGCCGAGCATTCGGCGATGAGCTGCGCGGCGGCGGCCCGGGAAGCCTCCACCTTCTGCTGGTGGGCGGCCAGTTCGGCCTGCTGGCGGGCCAGCAGCAGTTCCATGGCGTCTTCGGGGTTCAGCGCACGGAACCCGATGCCCTCCTGGGACGAGGGCTGGACCAGCGCGAGGCGGCTGAGCCGGTCGAGGCAGGCGCGCAGGTCGCTCTCAGGAAGCACGAGCCGCTGGGCGAGCGCGGTCACCCCGTCCTTGGGGTGGGCGAGCAGGGCCCGGTAGACGCGTTCGGCCTCGGCGTCGAGCCCCAGCAGTTCCAGCATGGTGATACCCCCCGATATTAGTACACGTGCGCCTGCAGGGAACCATACGAAGGCGCGGAGCGCCTCCTGGTCGGTTTCTGTTTTGGCATAAACAGTCCCCTGTGTCGGCCTGTACTGCGGGGGTGGGCGCTGCCCAGGATGGCCGCATGTATCTCGTGCATGTCCGACTTCGAGCCCCGGATCAGACCTCCCTTCCCCCGGACGCGGCACAGCTGTTCCTGGGGTGCGCCCTCGACGGGGAAGGCCTGGAACACGTCAGTGCACACGGCGATGCGGTGGGCGGTCCGGTCGTGGGCTTCTACCTCACCGCGCCCTCACTCGCCCTCGCGGAGCGGGCCGCGTCAGCCATCTGCCACCGCGCGCTCCTCGCGCATCCCTCGCTCGCCGAAGTGGAAGTGGTGTCCTTCGGCGCGGCCCTGGTCCCGCAGCACTGGAACGCACTCCTGCGATCCGATGGACGGGATATGCAGATGCAGGATCCGTCCACCACGAACCCCTTCCACCCGTTCTGACGGCCCAGCAGAGTAGGGCCATCGGCCGGGGGAACCAGCCGGGACCGGGAACCGGGCAGGTGCCCGGGGACGTAACAGAAGCAATTGCGCTCTCAAGGGGAAACCGATGTCCACGCTCGTCACTCGAATCGCCAAGACCGCGGCCGCAGCCGTCATCGCCGTCGGTGCTCTGGGTGTGGCGCATTCGTTCACCACCGGGGAGCCGTCGGAATCGCGCCACTCCTCCGCCTCCGCCTTCGACTTCACTTCGGTGACCATTCCGCTGGACCCGGCCCCCCTTCGGGACAAGTCCGACATCACCGATGTCACCTGGGGCCACTGACGGCGGGCGGGGCGAGGGGGCGTCCGGAACGCTCACCAGACACCCACCACACGGTTCAAGACGGACAGCGAGTCTCCGCCGGACATGCAGATCACCGCGTGGGTGACACGGCTCCGGTGCCGATGATCACCGGCCCTCAGTTTCCCAAGGTGCGGGATTCGGGCGGCGGTGCCACCACCAGCCGACCGGGGTCTGCTCTGAGGATCCTCCCGCCAGTTCCCTGCGGAGGCTCCCTGACGGGTCGTCCTCTGTCGCAGCGACGAACCGCCCGTCCAGCTGTTCCAAGGCCTCGTCGAGCAGCTCGGTGACGTCACGAGGCAGGCGGGCACCGATTCCGGCCAGCTCGTCGCGAGATTCCAGCCGCTCCCGGTAGAGGTGGGCCGGGTACCACCCCGATGGTGCCCACGCAGATTCCATTTGCGTGATGACCCTCTCCCACACCACCAGGTTGCCCTTCGCGGTCCGGACGGGGCTGCCGGTGCCGTCGTCGAGGGAAAGCCTCGCGAGGCCCGAGGCGGCCTGCCGCACTTTCACCACCGATGCCGCGAACGCCCAGGCCACAGGCGTGTCCGGCCGCTGTTCCCGTACGATTTCGGCGAATCTCGTCACGGTCGCCCGCGGCAGCTGCGGCACTGGAGCCTCGACGGCGGTGACCTCGTAGAAGGGCGGCTCGTCGTCGGAGAGTTCGAGCCGGGCCCGAGTGAGAAGCCCTTCCGGCGTCACGGCCCAGTAGGCACTGGGCGGTGCTTCCTCAGCGGGAAACAGGACGGTCGTCATCACGGCCTTCGCGAACCCCGCGGCGACGTCGGCTTCGGGCGGCTGATCGGCGGCTTCCTCCTGGGCGTACACGTCCAACGACCAAGCCACGTCACCGCGGACCGCCCGGTATTCGCAACTGACGGGCGCGTCCCAGTTCCGGAGGTCGGGGTCGCCGTCAGAATCGGCCACGTCCACGTCACCGACCGCGATGCCGAGGCATCCGGCCAGCGCGAGGGCCATGACCTCGGGGCTGACGGCGTCGATGGTGAGGAGGTTGTATGTCACGGATGCGTCCCGTCGTTGATGGCCATGGCTTTCTCGACGATGCCCGGATGGTTCGTGAATCGGGGATCAAGCAAGCCGATTCCGTCGGTCGAGCCGACCCGGTCCGCCCCCCCAGATGATGCCGAGCCTGGCGCTCCCCCGCGGGAGCAGGCGGGCTCGCCGCTCGGCTCTGCGACGGTCACTGCCCCGGGGCAGTGACCGTCGCCTTCAACCATCGTGATGGCCAGTCCGAAGAGCAGCTTGTTCATCTGACGTCCGCCGTGACGGCCCGTCGGGACCGAACGGACACCCGAGTACGTCGCGCGGCCGATCGGCGAGGCCGACCTCCGCACGGCCTACCAGTCCCGTCGCAGGTCAGCGGCCCTCCGCAGCCTCCACGGGCGCGCTCTGCCTTATGGGGGCGCATCCGCGGAGCACGATCCGCTAGGCTGTCTGCGGTCAGTCGGCTACTCGGCACGTGCGGGAGAAAATGTCCAGCCGGACATCTCACCTACCGCGCCGTGGCACCAGCTGACCAGGGCGTTTGACTCGCCAGGGTGGCGAACCCCACTGGGGTTTCCTCCACGGTTTCCGTCAAGCCCCTGCCTTCGTTTGCCTTCGTGCCTTCGTGCCTTCGTGGGGCTTGCGGGAAACCCTAAAAGCCCAGGTCAGAGCCTTCGCACCGAAGCTGCCGAAAACGCTCCGCTCCCATTCTCGGAACGCTCGGGACATCGTTGCAGCTCAGAGGCTTATTGACGGTGCCATCGAAATCCCCCTCAGGTCGCACTGCAGTCGACCCACCGCTGGCGCCTAACCCTCGTCACCGGCCACATCGACACCGTGCAACAGCCATCGGCGCGCTGCCGCTCGTCCAAGGCAGCTCACATCACGCCAGCGATGTCTGGACACTCCTCGCACCGCCTGATCGCCTGCCGTGTGGCGTTTCCCTCTGTCGCAGTCGCCGGATAGCTACTGCTCAACCGGTGCCAGAGCCCGGTCGGAGGTGTGGCGATCCATCCCCAGCGCGGGGCGGTCACCAGCTCCTCGGTCAGATGGGTGCAGGCTCCGGGAAGGTGCGCGTACTGCGTCGGTGAGATCAGAATCGTGTCTGCAGGGAACCGTCGCCACTCCTGCCGGGGCGAGGTCGCTGGGCGCGCTTTGGGCACGGATCCGTCGGGCGGGCACGCAGCCCAGCCCGACCACGAAGTCACAGCGTTCGCAACGCCTTTCCTTCACGGCCCCGCCCCACCCTCACGTCGTACCGGTGTCCACACGGTAGACGATCTTCCCGTCGAACTCCGCGAACCCCAACGACTTGTAGAAGGCCCGCGCGCCGGGGTTGTCGCGGTCCGTCATCCACTCGACCCGACTGCATCCGGGGCGTGTGGAGGCCAGGGCGCGGAGCTCGTCCATGAGGCGGGCGCCGACGCCCTGGCGGCGGAGGGTGCCGCGGACATAGAGCTCTTTCAGGAAGAGAGAGTGGGAGGAGCCGGCCGCCGGCCAGAGGAACGAGTAGGCGGCGAGCCCGACGAGATCACCAGACTCGTCTTCGACCAAGAGCGCGGACGCCAACGGCGGGGAGCCGAAGAGCGCCTCCTCCACCTGGGAGCGGCGCTCCTCGAGCGGCTGGATCTCGGTCGATCCGTAGAACCGTTCGATCTCCTCGATCAGATCGGCCACTGCCACGGTGTCGCGCCTTTCGGCGGGGCGGATCGTCACGGTCATCGACATCTCCTGTCGCTCTTTCATCGCTTCACTCGTTCGTTGCAATACGTGATCCTGGCGTGGCGGCACGGCTCGTGGCTACGGGGGCGTCAGCGTCTGAGGAGCCCAGCCGTGCTGGCGCAGGGAGCCCTGAACATGCCGGATGAGGTACCCCAGATCCGCGCAGTAGACGGAGGGGTTTCGATAGCCGCGGTCGGTGCTGAAGCGGTGCGGTAGATAGCCCCCACCGCACACCTCCACCAGAGGACAGCTCTGGCACTGATCGGCGAGCGCGGCCTTCCCGTTCTGCCGGTGCAGGAGCTTCGGATGGTGAAGGACCTCATTGAAGGACTGGCTGAAGACGTCGCGTCCCAGCCAGGAGGCGCCTTCCTCGACGGACCGCAGGGTGTCCACGCCCTCGATCGTGCCGTCCGACTCGATCACGATGCTCGTCGGCGGGGCCAGGCCGAGGGACTCCACCGAGCTGTGCACCCCGGAGCTCAGCGCCACGATGTCCTCCAGCATCCGCACACTGTGCCGCTGCTCCGGCCGGGCGAGCCAGGCGTCGTAGACGCGGGTCATCCACAACCCGTACTCGGGCACACTTGGGTCGTCGCGATGCGGCGGCTCGTCGTGCGTCCCGTGCGGCAAGCCGAAGTCGATCACAGGCGGCTCGAACGACGCCAGGTAGTCGTGGACCTCGACCGGGTCGTTGGCCAGGTCGACGACGGCGAGCAGCCCTGCGAACAGGTGCGGCCGGGAACGCAGGAGTTCGATACCTCGTACGGCCGAGGCGGCGCTCGATCGCGAGGCGTGTGTCAGCCGGTGCCGGTCATTCGCAGTCGGCGGTCCGTCGAGGCTGACGCCCACGACGACCTCGTACCGCTCGAAGAGGTCCAGCCACGGCTCCGTGATGAGCGTCCCGTTGGTCTGAAGCTCGAAACGGACCGCCACACCGGCCGGAACACCCTCCCGTACGGCGCCGAGCAGGTCTGCCATGTGCCGGGGGCCGGCGAGCAAGGGCTCACCGCCGTGCAGCACGACGTGCACGCTCCGCAGGCCGTGCACCGCTGCGTGCTCACCGATTCGCAGCCCAGCCGCCCGGGCCACGTCCGCAGTCATCCGGGCAGGCAGGTGCCGCCACGCCTGGTCAGCGGAGTTGAAGACGTAGCAGTAGTCGCAGTCGATGTTGCAGCGATTGGCAACCTTGAGGATGAACGACCGAAAGGGGGCGACGTCCGCGCGCGGTGTCATCGAGCGGAACGGCTCAAAGAGGCCAGGTCCAGATCAGCGAAGCCTGGTGACCACCCTCGCCAGCGCGGTTTGAGGCCGTCTGCTCGGCCGCCAGCCGCTGCCGTATGCGGACGGCGACACGATCCAGGACGGCCGAACCGTTGATGGACTCCGCGACGACGGGCGCCGCAGCATGCGGTGCGGGAACGGGCGTACGTGACGGCATTCGACGCTCCTCGGGGCAGTGCAACGGCGATTGAGGTGGCAGACCAGCCCGCAAGGTAGCAGTGCCGCTACCCTCGGCGACATATCGAATCCGGCCACGTGCCCGGCTACTCGGCCTGCGACGCAAGTAGCCGCTCGACGACATCTGCCGCCCCGACCACGCCCAACCGTCGGTACACATCGAGCGCTTCACGCAGCGCCCCTGCGCCCCGCGCCCGCTCGCCGGCCGTCCAGTCGCAACGGCCGATCCCGTCCAGGGCCCGTGCCTCCTCAAGCGGGCAGCGGATGTCCCGGGCCAGCCCCAGCGCCTGCTCAAAGATTCCGCGGGCGGCGGTCCAGTCACCGGAGGAGTGCAGCAGCGTCCCCCAGTGGTTCAGGACCTCCGCCTCACCGCACCGGTCTCCGAGCTCTCGGAGGATGTCCAGACTCCGCCGGAACGAGTCGGCGGCACAGTCCCGCTCGCCGGCGACCTCGCGCGCCACACCCAGCTCGCCCAGAGCGGCGGCTTCGCCACCACGGCTGCCGAGATCGCGGTACGAGCCGAGGGCGTCATCCAACAGCCGGATCGCCTCCGTGACGTTCCCGTCCATGCGGTCCAGTACCCCGAGGTAGCGAAGGCTGTTCGTGCGGCCGAACCGTTCGCCGAGCTCGGTGAAGTACTCCAGCGCCCGGGTGTGTGCCTCCCGCGCTCCGGTGAGATCGCCGGTCAGGCGTCGTACGACTCCGAGCTCGTTGAGGGCGTACGCCTGGTGGACCCGGTCGTCGAGCTCCTGGTAGATGTCGAATGCCTCACGGTGGCGCTGGGCAGCCAGCTGATACTCACCCAGGAGACTGTGCACGACGCCAAGGTCCCGCAGTGAGTTGGCCTCCCCGTACCGGTCGCCCAGCTCCCGGTAGATCGACAGCGCTTCGGTCTGTGCCGCCACCGCTGTGTCGAACTGGCTGGTCTGCCGGCGCACCATGCCGAGGTCCGCGAGTGCGTTGGCCTGGCCGAGCCGGTCGCCGACTTCCCGATAGAGCGCGAGGGCCTCGGTCTGCGCCTGGGCGGAAGCGTCGTTGTCCGCGGTCATGTACCAGACGATGCCCACCTGGTTCAAAGCGTCGGCCTTGCCTCGCTTCTCGCCGACCGCCTCGTACTCCGTTACCGCCTCGTTCAGTGCCTCGATGGCCTCGGGGTAGGCCGCCATGAAGCGCCGTACGACTCCGAGCTCGGCCAGCGCGTTGGCCAGCGCCCGCCGGTCGCCGGTGTGCCGGGCGGCCTCGGCGGCGGCCCGGTGGAGGCCAACGGCTTGGTCCCAGGGGCCGGCCTGCCGCAGGAAGGGCGCCATTGCCGCAGCCATGTGGATCACCAACTCGTGCAGCGCGAGGTCGTTTGCCCTTCGGATGCAGGCCAGGACGTTGGCCCGTTCGTCCTCCAGCCAGCCCAGAGCCGCCGTACGTGAATCGATGGGCGGGGTCTCTACCTGCGCGTCGCCGTCCGGAGGATTCGGCGTGGAGGCGCCGCTGCGGGCAATGTGTCTGTTCGCGACAGCGAGGGCGGCCAAGTAGTAGGAGCACACGCGCTGAACGGCATGAACAGGGGGCATGCTGCCTCCCTCGTCGGCGAGACCGCGGGCATAGTCGCGTAGGAGGTCGTGAAGCCGGAACCGGCTTCCCGGGTGTTCCTCGATCAGATGGGCGTCGTAGAGCGTGTCGAGTCCCTCGCGTGCCGCCGCCACCGAGACCGAGCCGAGCGCGGCCCCGCAGAAGGCATCGAGCTCGGTTCCAGGGTAGAGGCCGAGACACCGGAAGAAGTGCTGCCGCTCAGGGGAGAGGTCCTGGTAGGACAGACTGAACGTCGCGGCGACCGCGCGCTCCCCAGCTCGGAGCTCTCCCAGCCGGTCCCCGGCGGTGACCAGACGCGCACGGAGATCCTCGGCGCTCCACGACGGCCGATGGCGCAGCCGCGCGGCGAGCAACGACACCCCGAGTGGCAGGTACCCGCACAGCTCCACCAACTGCCCGAGGACGGCCCGATCGAGCGACTCCGCCGACCGCCCGCTGAGGCGTACGAACAAGTCGACCGCATGCTCCGCCGGCAACGCCTCCACTGGCAGGACCACCTCCTCGTACGCAGCCAGCCGCTTCCGGCTAGTCACCAGCACGAGACAGTCGCTCCCGCCGGGGAGCAGGGGCTCCAGCTGGCGATAGCTGGCCGCGTTGTCGAGGATGAGCAGTGCTTTCTTGTTCGCGAGCTGGCTCCGCCACATGGCCGCCCTCGCCTCGGTGACCGCACCCAGGTCGTCGCCGACAGGAATCCGCTGCGCTGGCACTCCGGTCGCCGCCAGCAACGATGCGAGCGCTTCCGTGGCCTGCACGGGGGGCCTTCCCGATGTGTGCCCGTTGAGGTTCACGAAGAGCTGGCCGTCCGGGAACCGTTCTGACAGCACATGTCCTGCGTGTACGGCGAACGTCGTCTTCCCGACTCCTGGCATTCCGTCGATCACATGCACAGGCAGCGCCTCGCCGCTCTCCTGCGAGTCCCGTACGGACCGCACCAGCGCCTCGAGCTCGGCGGTCCGGTCGGTGAACGCGGTGGTGTCGCGCGGCAGGGACCGCAACACGAGGGCCGCACCCGGAGGCACCGCCCCTTCCTCTGGCTGGGGCGTCGGCGCAGCGCGGCGTTCCGGCGCCCCCGACTCCGACAGCGCGGCAAGCAGCACCGCCAGCCCGACCATGGCCCCGCCGAGCAAAGCGAACGAGAACCAGCCATGCCGCTGCAACCACCCCAGCCACCCGGGCCACTGCGACTCGGACACCGCGTTGGTGACGAGCCCCACGAGCATGGTCGTAACGGCTCCGCCAGCGGCCACGACGGCGACGGAAATCCCCCGCCGGAGCCTCATACGTGGGTCATCTTGACGGAGGAGGGATTAGTCCGTTCGGGCTGGCCGCCAGTGGCGCGGCACAGCTTTCCAGCTGTAGCTCCGGTCACGAACGCAACCCCCGAATCCGACGCCCTATCGCGCATAAGCGGACCAGCTCTCACGGACCTTGGTCAAGGTCAGCTCCCCGCCACACACCGGCTCGTATCAGCCAACCTGTGCGTGGCTTCTACGTTGGGCGCACCGACGCCGCTTTCACAAAGCCAGCCAGATGACCAGGTGAACGTGCTGCTGGTCGCCAGCAGAGAGTGATCCTCGGCAATGGCTGTGTAGTCAGCCCTGGTAGCGTCGCCGAACGCATGATCACGGGCGCCTCTGAGGGGCCACGGGGGCGAAGAGGGAGAGCGGCATGCGTGTGGCCAGGTCGGTGGGCGGGGTCGTGTTGGCGGCAGTCCTGGTGGCGGGTTGTAGCGGCGGCAGCGGTGACAGTCGAGCCCAAGACAAGAACGGGATTCCTCAGTCGGGCCATAAGGCGAAGCCGCTTGCGGAGCTGAAGGTGCCGTCGGCCTACGACCCGGGCAAGGGCTGGGATGCAACCTTGAACTGGGTTCCAGGCGTGGTGCGGACGATTCCCGTGACTGCCGCACCGCGCTCGGGTGTGATTGCCATGATGCACGCCGCCTCCAACGGGTACACCGTCGAGGCGCGTGCCGCCGACACCGGTGAGGTCCGCTGGATCTCCGGGCCCTGGAACCCGCCCACGCCGATCAAGGGTGCGGAGGGCGACGCGGAATCCGGTCGGGCGCGGGAGATCCCGGACGTGATGGCGGTCGAGCAGGACGGGCGCGAGTACGTGCTCGCCTACGCGCACGGAATGCGGGGCAAGGATTCTCTCCACGAGGGGGCTGAGGTGGTGCGGCTCGCCGTGTATGCCTCCGATGCCTCGGGCACCTCGGTCAAGCCGCTGCGGGAGATCGACGTCCCCGTTTCGGCTGACCCCGGTGAAGCGCGTGTGGGATTGGCGGGTGGGCGGATCCTCGTCGCCTGGGGTGATAGTGACGCCTTTCCCCGTTCGGCTGCAGCGGTGGACGTGGCGACCGGCAAGGTCGACGCGTACGAGAAGCCGAACGGCATGCTTTCTCAGTGCGCGACGACGGTGGCCTGCGCCAGCAGCCGCGTGGTGGCGGCCACAGCAGACGGCCCGCTGGTAGGCATGGGTACCGGAGGCTTCGGCATTCCGGGCCGCTGGTTCAGTGACTCCGTACGCCCGAGTGGCATCGAAGCGAAGACGGGCATTGTCGGCTCGTGGAATGGCGATGTGTACGGCGTCGCCGGTGGCCACATCCTCGCGGGCTGGTCGACAGGCGGCACGTTCGGCGCTCCGAACGCCCCGCTGTGGTCGGTGCACGATGTGCGAACGGGCCAGCTCCAGGCCAGCATGACCTGTGCGCACGAAGTCCCGGGCTCCAATAAGGCTCGCGACTACCCCGTGATTACTTCGCCAGACCGCCGCTACCTGGCAGCCGGGCCTGTTGTCTTCGATCTGAAGCTCGGCAAGGGCATCTGTCTGGAAGGTGACGGGGACCGCAAGACGATCGTGCTCGCCTCGATCCGCGACGACGGCATGGCGTACGGGGCGGTCCAGGACAAGTCGACGGTCGATGGCGCGGAAGCGGTCGTCGCAGAGCTGAACCTGACTACCAGCACGGGTGAGCCGAAAGTTCTCGGTGTAGGTGTGGACGTTCCGTACCTCACCAGCGTGCACGGGTCAGGCCTGTTCCTTGATCGTGATGACGACAAGAATGTGCGGGTATCGCTGCGGCGTGAACGCTGATCTCATCCCTCGGCTGAGGCAAATGGCTGGCAAGGGCAGGCGCGGCGCTTCGGTCGGCGAACGCTGCGGTGTCACCCGGCGGCAGGGACCGGACGGCCAAGGCGGCCCTGAAGGTCAGCCCCACCCTCCTGGCTGGGGCGTCGGCTCAGTGGGGCGCCTGCGAGTTGTGCCCCTGGCTGCCGGGGCCAGCACTTCATCAGGGCGTCTGAGCTGATCGACTTCACTCCCAACCCCGCAAAATCACCTGCTTCTGCTTCGCCTGCTCCAGCAGGCGCAAGCGAGAACTGAACGACGGCTACTGGTGATTGCTCACCCCGGAGGAGCCGAAGGCGGTGTGCGCGTTCTCACCGCCCCAGCCGGTCGGGCTGCGCCAGATGACATTGACACGGAAGACGTCGCGAATCGTGTCTACAGACCAGTCTTCGGCAGGCGGTTCGGAGAGGACAAGGTAGAGACCGTCGGCCGGCGCGGGCAGCGTGTGGTTGATCTCGAGCAGGCGGGTCGCGCCCGATCGCAGGTCCGCATAGGTGGAGCAGCCTGCGCCCAGGGCCTCGTAGAGGAAGAGACCGTGCTGTGTGACGCAGCTGACGTCGACGACCGAGGAGTCGGCCGGCTGGAGGTCCGCCCAGAGAAGTGATGCCTTCAGCGCATGACGGACCGCCTCGTGCTTCTTGCACGTACGGTCGGCCCCGGCAGCCGCTTCCAGCGCGCGGAGGAAACCGTCCTTCGTGGTCGCAGCCGGTGTTGCGGCGGCGGTGTCCGCGGTGGTCATCTGCACCTTTTTCTTCTGATCTGGTTGCGTCGGGGCGACGGGGATCGCGCCGTCAGAGTCCGGCTTCGTCGCCATGTTGAAGCGCTCCTGGAGTTCTCGCCGTGCTTCGGCGAGGGGCCCTGCCCAGCCGGAAGCATCCAGCCCCTCCGCGAGCCGGCCTGCGTCGAAGGCGCCCTCCTTGAGCGCACGGTTGGTTGTCGCGGCAAGGTCTCGAAGAACTCCGAGTCGCTCTCTGTCCGGATCACCGAACAGATGAAGTACATCGACCCAGTCGGCCTGGTCCCGGCGAAGGATGCGGTTGGCCATGCCCTGGAGTTCGGAGAGGCGGCTGCGGGCGTCGGGAACGTCGCCGTCGCTGCCGGTCAGCTCTCCCAGCACGTCCAGCGCCGCGAGATAGCGCCCCGCCATCCGCTCCGAGACGGGCGACCGGCCACGATGATCGGCGGTGAGCACCGTCTGACTCGTGTCGTTCGCGAACACCCAGCAATCCAGCTCGTCACCCCGGCGCGGGGGAACCGAGCCCTGGCGGACGGTGAGCACGAGCGGCCGACCGATCACCGGAGACAGCGGCCTGACCTTGTACCGACCGCCAGAGACGTGGCCCACGACCTCGACCCGGACATCGCTGCCGATCCGGGGAACGCTTTCCGCCGCGCCCGCCGGCCGGACGTCCGGTGCCGCGGGTTCGGAGTCGTCCGCGGAGGCGGTGAGCGCCTCCGGCAACGCGGCGGTGTGCAGGACGGTCAGGCTCTGGGTGCTGCGGGTGAGGGCCACGTACAGCTGGCGCAGCCCGGCCGGACCACGGTCGGCAATCGTCGCGGGCTCGACGACCAGGACGTGGTCGTACTCCATTCCCTTGGCCTGCGCGGCGGCCAGTACGGACACGGCATCGCGATCGCGCTCGGCGATGTCGCCGCCCTCGTGGATTCGGTGGCTGATGGCGTCCAGCCAGTCGGAGTCGTCGGGGACGATGACGGCAACGGAGCGGGGGCTGCTGCCGTCGCTGGTGCGCACCAGTCGGGCCACGTGGGCGACGGTGTCGTCGAGCAGCTTCCACGGTTCGGTCGCCACGGTCCGCACGGCGTCCACGCCCGCCTCACGGACAGCCTGTGGATAAGGCAGGGACGGGGCGACCACGCGGGCGAGAGGGGCGACGAACTCCATGATCTCGGCGGGGACGCGGTAGCTGGTGGTGAGCTGAGCCACGCTCCAGTCGCCGTGGTCGGAAAGGAGTGCGCCGAGCAGGTCCCAGCTCGTCGGGATGTGGGCGCCCGTCGCCTGCGCGAGGTCGCCCAAGACGGTCATGGAGCCGCCCACGGCACACCGCCGCCGCAGGGAGCGGGCCTGCATGGGCGTGAGGTCCTGGGCCTCGTCGACAACGATGTGGCCGTATCGCGGTGGGGTATCGCCGCCGATCAGAACCCCGAGCTCTTCGAGGCAGACATGGTCGTCCAGGGTCCACGGATCGGCGTCGGCTCTGGCGGCGCGCGCCCGCAGCAGGGCCGTCTGCTCGTACTCGTCGAGGATGCCGTCGGCACAGTCCCGCAGGAGGTCGGCCGAGTCGTAGAGGCTGCGCAGAGCCTCCCGAGGGCCGGGGGACGGCCAGACGCGTTCGACGAGGCGCTCGACCCGGCGGTTGCGTTCCAGGTCGCGGCGGATCGTGCCGGCCTGTCCGCGGCGCGGTGCGACATCGGCGAGCTCTTGGAGAAGCCGGTCGACGAACAGGCCGCGGAAGCGGTCCCGCCGCTCCCGGAAGGGCCCGTCGCCGGCGTGAGCCTGGTCGAGGAGGGCGAGGACCTCGGACTTCGGCACGCGGAGGGTCGTGCTGCCTGCGGTGACGACGACCCCGGGTTCGTCGCCCTCGAAGGAGGGGACGACGGTGAGGGCGTCAAGAGCCTCGGGACGGTAATCGCTCTCGACCCGGCGCCGCAGCACGGCCGCCATGCCTTCCCCCGACTTCGCCAGACGCGCCTTCGGGGAGTCCACACCGAGGATCTCGCCCTCCCACAGCCGGTCCAGCTGGACGGCGTTGACGTCCCGGGTGCCGAGGGTGGGGAGGACCTGGCCGACGTAGTCGAGGAACCGTTGGTGGGGGCCGATGACGAGGATGTCCTGGGCCTTGAAGTGCTCGTTGTTGACGAGCCAGGTCACCCGGTGGAGACCGACCGCCGACTTGCCGGTACCGGGACCGCCCTGCACGACGAGGATGTCCGAAGGCGAGCCGGTGACCAGCACCATCTGGTCACGGCGGATGGTCTCGACGATGTCCCTCATCCGGCCGCCGCGCGACCGCTGGAGCTCCTGCAGCAGGAAGTCGTCCGGCTGGGGTGCCTTACGCCGCTGCCGTCGTACGACATCGCCGGGCGTGGGGGCCGTCGTACGTTCCGGGGCGGGGGACGCGTCCGCCTCCTCCACCACGCTGTCGTCGGCGGCCTGACGGGGCACCGGTACGTCGGCGGACTCGGGTAAGCCGACGGGCTCGGGTACGGGTACGGGAGCGGGTGCCGCCGGGGAGATCTCGTCGAAGTAGCCCTCGACGATGCGCTGTACGCAGCGGAGCTGCCGGCGCAGGACCACCTCGCCCGGGCTCTCGGGCCGGGTCTCGATCCAGGTCTTGGCCTGGGGGCTGGTCCACGGCAGCACCACCAGCTCGTGCGAGGCGTCGTGCACGCTCCGGCGCCCGATGTACCACGGTCGGGGCTCTCCGCCCGGGTCCTCCGGGGCGTCGACGCGGGAGAAGACCAGCGCCTCGTCGCCCAGTCCTCCGTAGGCCTCGGCCCGCGCCTCCGCTTCGGCCCGGTTGGCGATCCCGTCCTTGCCGCTCGCCGAGGCGGTGGCCGCCGAGGTGCCGCTCAGTTCGGCCAGTTTCGTGGTGTAGCAGTCGTACGCGTGGTCCACCGCCCGCTGCTCGCCGGCGAGGGTCTCGTCCCGAGTGGTGGTGCTCATGTGCGTCCTCCCTGCGGTGCCGGGAGACACCGCCACGGGCATGTGCCCGTACCCCGTGAAACAACTATCAGAAAACGGACGGTGACGAACGATCAGTTGCCGAGTTCCCGGACGAGACCGCCGGCCTCGGCCCGCCAGACCCGCACTTGGTCGTACGTGGGTCCGAGCTCGTACAGGTGGTAGTGGCATCCCAGACTCAGCTGGGACCAGAGGGCCTTCGCCCGCCGGGCCGTTTCGGCCGGCGCGACGGAGTGCAGGAGGATCAACTTGGCGCGCCCCGTGGTGCGGGGCAGACCGGGCATCACGGCGTCCAGCACCCGGTCGACGCAGAGCTCCAGCGCGGTCCGCAGCGCGAGGCAGGCGCCGCGGTGCCGGCCGGCGGTGGTGGCGTCGGCGAGTTCGCCGTCGAGGAGGCAGTCGGCCGTCAGCAGCAGGCCTTCGACGGACGCGGGAACAGGGGTGGTCATGCGGTCACCTCCGGCTTGCGGATCTTCTGCGCCAGGTTCTCCACGTCCGAGACGAAGCGGTGCGGGTCGGGGATCGAGGCGCCGCTGGAGTGGGACCCCTTCTGGCACTGCTGGATCAGCGACCATGCCGGGCTTCCGTAGCGGCGGAGCACCTCCCCCGTGACGTCGGCACCGCGCGTCACGTCGCCGAAGAGGGCGAAGGCCGCGACCTCCAGGAACCTCTCCGCGCTGTCGATCGCGGTCTGGAGGTCGTGCTCCGAGCAGCCGGTGCGGTGGTGGCGGATCCACGCGGCTTCCAGGAACGCGTTCTCCAGGGCGATCCGGCACAGGCCAGGCAGCACGTGGCGGTACGTCTCGGGGGGAAGCCCAGGAGTGGCGGCGATGGCCCGGGCGTCTCCGATGGCCTGCTTGACCGGGTCGTCGATGCGGTCGACCTTCACCCGGGACCCTTCGCCGCGCGTCACCTGGAAGACCGTGACCGGCAGCTCCTGGTCGGTGAACGCCTTCTGCAGACGGGGATCGTGGGTGAAGACGACGATCTGCCGGTGCCTGCCCAACTCGTGCAGCACCTGGGCGAGTCCGTGCACCTTGGTCGGGTCCATGGACTGCACGGGGTCGTCGATGACGAGGAAGCCGAACGGGCTGTCCGCGGTCGTGGCCCTCGGCAGGAAGAGGGAGAGCGCGAGGGAGTGCAGCTCCCCCTGGCTCATGACGTCGAGCGCGGGGGCGTCCTGGCCGTCGACGGAGGCCGCCATGACGAGCTTGCGGACGTTCGCCTACCGCGCCGACTCCGAGTCCGTGCACAGCCAGTTCGACCTCAGCCTCTGGAACCGCCGCATGATCGCCTACGGCGTCGAGCGTCAGAAGATCTTCGTCCTCGGCTTCGCCCTCTCGCAGAACGCCACCAGCCACCGAATCCACCTCGAGGCCCGCAGCAACGCCCAACAGGCGCTCCTCGTCTCCTGACGCACACCCCAACCCGACGACGGCCGCACCCACCCCAGGGTGCGGCCGTCGCCTCATTTACGCCCCCACAGGGGGCAAGCAGACAGAACGGACGCCGCAGCCGTCCCCCCGCACCCTCACCACGCACGCAACCTCCGCGCCCAGGCCCTCCGGCCTTCAGAACCCCCAGGTCACGACCATGCCCTCGCCTCAGGCCCGCGCCTGCGGCAATCCGTGCGACCACTCCCAGCACGATCCGCTAGGCTGTCAGCGGTCAGACGACTACCAGGCGTGTGCCGGGAAAAGTGTCCGCGAGGGCATCTCCACCCGGGCGGACGCACGTCATCTGACCAGCACGCTTGCCGAAGCGGCTCGGGTGATCCCTCTGGGGTTTCCGGCAACGTTTCCGACAAGCCCCTGCCTTCGTAGCTCAGGGGATAGAGCACCGCTCTCCTAAAGCGGGTGTCGCAGGTTCGAATCCTGCCGGGGGCACGGCGAGCAAGGGTCGGTTCGGGGAGGGATCCCCGAACCGGCCCTTTTCCGCGTGCCGTTGGGGTGGCGTTACGGAGTCAGGGCGGCGTAGAAGATGACGTCGTTCGTGCGGTGGCCGTCCGTGATTGCGCCGCCGCAGGTGAGCAGGCGCAGCTCGGGGCGCTGCGTCGGGGCGTAGAGCTTGCCGGTGGGGAAGTCTTTCTCGTTGACGTCCTCGATCTCTCGGATCTTGAACTTCGCGGTCCTGCCGTCCTCGCGGGGCACCTCGATCAGATCGCCGGGTTTGATCTCCGTGTCCGCCACGGGGGTGGTGCGGAGGCGTTGCCGACCTCCGGGTCCGGTGGCAGTTCGGCGCCGGCGGCACCGCAGGCGGCCAGGCCGCCCGTGACGGACACGGCGAGCGCCGTGGAGACGATGACACGGCGCGCGCGGGGGCGCGGTGTGCGCCGGGGGCGTGGGTGGGCGGGGGGCGCGGGGGCATGACGTACTCCGGTCCGGGCGGGGGGCGGGTCAGCGCCTGGCGACGGGTCCGACGCTACGAGGGTCACGTTCTGGTCATCCGTCGGGAAGGTGACGGTTGCCCGGATCCCTCCCGGCAGCTCGGACACGCGCCCGGGACATGCGAAAGCCCTCCCGGCGGGAAGCCGGGAGGGCGGGAGGGCGGGCAGTGCGCGTCGCGGGGCGCAGGGCGTGGGATCAGCTCAGGCCTCTGCTGCGTTCGCCGATGCGGTCACCCTGCGGAGTGCCGGCCCGCTTGAGGGCCGCCTTCGTGTGCAGTCCGCCCTTGACCTTGCTGCGCACCGGCCCGCTGAAGCCGTGGCCTGCCGGGCGCGGCGGCACATCCGGCTCCAGGGCCTGGAAGGTCTCTCGGAAATCCCGCTTCTGCTGCTCTTTGCTCATCCCGTCGTCAACTCCCTCGGGAAGCACCCAATCGGACTATTGGGATCGTATGCAGATATGCGGAGCAACGCACCCGGACCGCACGTAAAAACTCCCGATCAAGGACGCGGTGTAGCCAGCCGCTCGGGCTGCCCCGCCAGCCAGCGCGTCAGCTCCTCCGGACACGGCGTCCCGCGCGGCAGCTGGTACTTCGCCGCCACCCGGTACACCCCCGGACCCGGCGCCAGCAGCTCCGTCCACACGTCGCCCGCCGCGTCCGGGGCCGCCTTGAACAGGCACCCGGCCGTGTTCGTGTAGTCCTTCGGCAGCGTTCCCGAGCCTGAGCCGCCACCCCCGCTGCGCGCCCTCGACGCGAACGTCTCCTGCGGCGGCGGCACCGGCTTGCCCGACCCGTCCACCAGCCCCAGCCACGGCGAGTGCGGGATCCGTACGAGCACCCGCCCGGCCGCCTTCACGTCGATGACCAGCTGGTCCGCGCCCGCCCGCACCACCGTGGCCCGCCCGGACACCAGGTCGGTCGGGGCGTCCACCTTGAAGAGCCGCCAGTTCTCGTCGCCCCACACCTGTTGGAGGTACGGGAGCCCCTCGCCCACCAGCTTCGCCTCGTCCTCACCCCCCGAATCGGGTTTGTCGGCCGGCAGCACCACGTAGTGCACGGCCCAGCGGTCCAGCCACTCCCGGTAGCTGTCGGCGGTCAGGGTGTCGTCGTAGAAGAGCGGGTTCCGCTCCAGGTCCGCCTGCCGGTTCCAGCCGCGCGCGAGGTTCACGTACGCGGGGAAGGCCGAGGATTCGCGATGGCTACTGGCCGGGACCACCTCGACCCGCCCGCGCTCGGCGCCCGCCTTCTGCAGCTGGTCGACCAGCGGGGCCAGCTCCCGGTTCCAGGCGGCCACCGGGGTGGTCCGGACGATGTCCGTGATGCTGTTGGTGGTGATCCAGACGTTGATGCCGACGAACGCGAACAGCACGGCGTACCAGTGCCGGGTGCGCGGCACGTCGTAAGGGAGGGCCGCGAGCAGGACCGCCCCGCCGAACAGCATGACCAGCCGGGTGACGTTCGAGCCGACCTGCGAGTCGATCGCCCAGGTCAGCAGCACCCCGAGGGTGTAGACGGCGGAGGCGATCCGGACCGTCTTCCACCGCTTCGGTACGAGGAACAGGATCGCCAGCCCGAAGAGGAACGGCGGCGCTGCCGAGCCCAGCTTCATCGGTTGCGTCCCCGAGAACGGGAAGAGCCACGCCGACAGCCCGACGACCGCCACCGGGGCCAGGCCCAGCGCGTACGCCCCCGGCCGGCGCCCGGACAGGAACAGCGCGGCCGCGATCACCCCGAGGAAGAGCCCGGCGACCGGACTGGACGCGGTCGCGAGCCCGGCCAGCGGGGCCGCCACGGCCGCCTTGGCCCAGCGCCGCTCCGCCCATTTGCGGGGCCAGCAGAACACGGCGGCGACCGCGGCGAGCGCGAACATCGCGCCGAGCCCGAAGGTGACCCGGCCGGACAGGGCGTTGCAGAGCAGCCCGTACACCCCGGCCAGGGCCGGCCACAGCGGCTCGCGGACGGCGCCGCGGCAGCGGGTCAGGATCAGCGCGAGCAGCCCGGCCGAGACCGTTCCGGCGACCATCATCGTGGTCCGCACGCCGATCATGTACATCACGTACGGGGACACCACGCTGTACGAGACGGGGTGCATGCCGCCGTACCAGGCGAGGTTGTACGCCGAGTCCGGATGCCGGCCGACGAACTCGGCCCAGGCGTCCTGGGCGGCCAGGTCGCCGCCGCTGTTGGCGAAGCAGAAGAACCAGACCACGTGCAGGACGGCGGCCAGCGCGGTGGCGACGGCGATCGGGTGCCGGCGGGCCCGTCCGAGGATCCGGGAGACCCAGGAGCCCCCGGGGACACCGGACGCCCCTATGCCGCCGGGCGCGGCCTCGGGCACGTCAGAGGCGGACGCGGATGCGGGCGGGGATGCGGATGCGGATGCGGACGCACCGGAGCGGCCGGCGGCTGCCGGTGCGCCCCGGCCCTGGCCGTGCTGCTCAGCGGTGGTCACTGCACTACTCCCCGGACTCGCCGGACTCCCCGGATTCTCTGGTTGCCCCGCATACCCTGCACGCCCCGGGCTCCCGGCTCCCTAGACGCGTGGCGGCGCCCCGGGGTTGCCCGGGGCGCCGCCACGCGCACTCGTCAGCCGATACGGGTCAGCTTGCTTCCGATACCCGGCGCGACGAGGTCGTTCTTCAGCGCCACCGGCACCTTCACCTGGCTGGCCCCCTCGCCGACGGTCAGCATGCCGATCTCGGTGCCCGCCTTGGCGGTCTGCGGGATCTTGGCGTCCCCGTCGGCCAGCTTGATGTTGACGGTGAGCGACGGCCAGCCGACCGCCTCCACGTCAGCGGTCGCGATGACCGGGGTGTGCCCGCCGAGGCCGTCGTCCACGTACCCGACGACGTCGCCCTTCTTCACGACGGGTGCGTTCACCAGCATCTTCTGCGTGGCCAGCATGACCTGCTTGCTCGCCGCGATCGCCGTGTCGAGGATCGGGACGCCGTACTGGCCGAGCACCGCGCCGACGATCAGCTGCCTGGTCTTGCCGACCTGCTTCTCGGCGGCGAAGAGCAGGTTGCCTCCGGCCTTGGTGGTGGAGCCGGTCTTGATGCCGAGCGCACCGTTGCCCGGGATGAGGGTGTTGTAGTTGCGCCACTTCTTCTTGGACGGGTCGATCCATTCCGGCAGCTTGGTGATCGCGACCAGCTCCGGCATCTCCACGACCTTGAGACCGAGCTTGACCTGGTCCTCGGCGGTGCTGACCGTCGTCGCGTCCAGGCCCGAGGGGTCCGTGTACGTGGTGTTGGCCATGCCGAGTTCCTTGGCGGCGTCGTTCATCTTCTTGACGAACGCGTCCTGGTCGCCGCCGGCGTCCCAGCGCGCGAGCAGCCGCGCGACGTTGTTGGCCGAGGGGATCATGATCGCGGCGAGGGCGTCGTACTCCGAGATCTTGCCGCCCGCCTTGAGCGTGTCGACCGTGGACTCGCCCTCGGAGCTCTTCGCGCCGTCCTCGACCGCCGTCTTGTCGACGTCGATCATCGGACCCTCCTCCCCCTTCTTGAGGGGGTGGTTCTTCAGGATCACGTACGCCGTCATCGTCTTCGCGACGCTGCCGATGGCGATCGGCTTCTGCTCGCCGAAGCTGCCGACCGTGCCGAGGCCCGCGGCGGCCATGTAGCCCTGGCCCTCCTTCGGCCAGGGCAGGACCGGGTTGCCGCCGTCGAAGGTGTACGAGGACTTCGCGGTCATCGTGAGCTTCGGCTCGGGCAGCGGGCGCACGAGCTGGATCACGGCCAGGATGATCGCGAGGAGGACGACGAGCGGGGCGTAGATCTTGAACCGGCGGATGGCCGTGCGCAGGGGGCTCGGCGGCGGGGGCGGGTTGTTGGTGAGGTCCGCGAGCAGGTCGAGCGGCGGCTTGGGCGGCAGCGGCTGCTGAGTGGTCCGCTCGGTCCGCTCGGGTACGGGGGCGGTGGCCGCCGCGGCGGGAGCCGGTGCCGAGGCCGCGGGCTTGGCCGCCGGGCCCTCGTCGTCCTCGCCCTTGCGCAGCGGCACGAACGTGCTGGCCCGCTCCCCGCCGACCGCCTTCGGCGGCACGGGCCGGGAGGCCACGGGCTTGTCCGGCGCCTTTGCCGGCGGCTTCACGGCGCGGAAGACGGCGGTGCGCTCGCTGTCGCCGCCCGCATCCTCGGAAGGCTTGTCTACGGGCTTGGGGGCGGGCTTGTCTGCGGGCTTGCCTGCGGGCTTGTCTGCGGGCTTGGCGGCACCGGAAGCGGAATCCACCTTCGGAGCCCGGAAGACGGCCGTGCGCTCACTGTCGTCGGCAGCCGCACCCCCGCCCGGCTTCGCGGCAGCGCTGGACGTCGAGGCACCCGCTCCGCTAACCGGCTTCACGGCCCGGAACACGGCGGTGCGCTCGCTGTCCCCCGACGACTCCTCGGCCGCCGCGGGCTTGTCCGTACCGGCCCCACCCGCGGAACGGTTCGGGGCCTGCTTGTCGGCCGGCTTCTCGGCCGGCTTCTCGGCCGGCTTCTCGGCCGGCTTCTCGGCCGGCTTCTCGGCCAGCTTCGCCGCGGCGGACGCAGCACCAGAACCGGAACCCGCGGAACCGGAACCCGAGCCCGGCTTCACCGCACGGAACACCGCCGTGCGCTCACCGCCACCCGCGGACTCCTCCGCAGCCGCCGACTTCGCCGCGGCATCCGTACCGCCCTTGCCAGGGGCGGAAGCGGAAGCCAAGCCCGACTTCTCGGCGGGCGCCGCAACGGCATCCGTGTCGGAGCGGTCCGCAGCCGGCTTGCCCGCGGCGGACGCAGCACCAGAACCGGAAGCCGAGCCCGGCTTCACCGCGCGGAACACCGCCGTCCGCTCACCGCCACCCGCGGACTCCTCCGCAGCCGCCGGCTTCGCCGCGGCATCCGTACCGCGCTCGCCGGAGGCTGAAGCGGGGGCCGAGCCCGGCTCGGCCCCCGACGCGGAACGGGAACCGGTCTTGGACGAGTCCGACTTCGGGGCGCGGAAGACCGCGGTGCGCTCGCTGTCGGTCGCGGCCGGGTCAGACTCGGACGCGGAGTCCGAGTCTGACTCAGACGCGGACTCGGAGTCCACCCGTCCGGAGGACTCGGCAGACCCGGCGGAGCCGTCGGCCTCGGTCGTGGCCACCCACGCCGCCACCGCCTCGCGCAGCGGGTCGCGGCCCTTGCCCTCGTCGGAAGCGGTCCCGGACTCGGGTTCCCGCGGCCGGAGCACCGACAGCCTCGGGTCACGCTCCGCGGAGGACTTCGCCGCCCCCGACGCTCCTTCATCAACCGACTTGTCGGGGGACTCGCCCGCCACCAGTTCCTCCTCGATCGCGCCGCGTCCGGCTGTCCGAATGTCTAACAGTGTCCCGTGTCGTGGGCATCGCCCTCGTGCTAGACGAGAACGACATAGCGCTGGTTCCGCCACAAAGCGACCAGGCGCTCTCGACAGATGAATGTGAGAGGCGTCACCCTGTCACTCATCCACGCGGGGAGGCATGGATGGGCAGGAGCCGCAGAACAATTCCGGAGGAGCTTCTACTGCTCGCTTTGGACCCGACCACGGGTACCACGGCGCAGCCGCAGTCGCTCGACCTCGGCCTGGCCGGGGCACAGCTAGTAGAGCTGGCTCTGGCAGGACGGATAGCCCCTGACGGGGATCGTATCGCCGTGGTGATGCCACGGCCGACAGGAGATCCGACTCTGGACTCCGCACTGGAACTGCTGCGCAGGCGCGGCAGCCCGGTACGGGCCGTCCACTGGATCGGTGGACCCCGGTTGGGGCTCCGCCAGATTTACCTCGCTCATCTGGAGCGTTGCGGCATGGTCCATGCCGTCGCGGGCCAGATGTGCGGAGTGCTGCCGACGACTCGCTACCAGGCGACCGACACGGCGATCAGCCGGGAGATCCGTGCCCGGCTCGACAGTGCGATCCGCACCGGCGTACCGCCGGACCCGCGGACCGCGGCGCTCGCCGCACTGGCCCACGCGGTCGGACTCGGCAAGCACCTGTACCCCGGCAACGAGGGGCGGTCGTCCAGGTCCCGACTGCGGGATCTGATCCGGCACGACCCGATGGGCGGCCTCGTGGCGCACGCTGTCATGGACGTCCAGAACGGTGCGGCTGCGCAGCCGCGCCGTGACCGTGCACCGGCGAACCCGCCGACCGCCCGGGCCGCGGCGAGCGGTGTTCCGCTCCAGCCGCGCCGGACGGGTGCGATGGCCCGCGCGGCCGCGCACTGATCCACCGATCCACCCGATCGACCCGATTCACGGCTCTACGGATTCACCGCTCCACCGAACCGCCATCGCCGCAACCGGCGTCCCCGATGCCCCGGTTCGGGAGCCGCCAGCGCGCGGGATGGCGAGGCCGGTCCGCCGGCCCCGCCGTCCCGCGCGTCTGCATTTCCGTGCCGTTCTCCGGCGCCGCCCCGCCCTTCGGTGGCAGTCTGCTCACCATCAGACACACAGAGGGACAGAACCAGAAGAAGGCGGAGGTGCCGTTCAAGTGGCGTCCAATGTCAATCCCACCGTCCGACGCCGCCGACTGGGCATGGAGTTGCGCAAGCTCCGCGAGGACAAGGGCATGACGGCCGAGCAGGTCGCCGAACGCCTGCTCGTCTCCCAGTCGAAGATCAGCAGGCTGGAGAACGGCCGCCGTTCCATCAGCCAGCGCGACGTCCGCGACCTGTGCGACGTGTACGAGGTCGAGGACCGCCGGCTCGTCGACTCGCTCATGCAGATGGCCAAGGACTCCCGCCAGCAGGGCTGGTGGCACGCCTTCGGCGACATTCCGTACAGCGTCTACATCGGCCTAGAGACCGATGCCGCCAGCCTGCGCACCTACGAACCCCAGATGGTGCCCGGCCTGCTCCAGACCCCGGAGTACGCCCAGGCCCTGATCCGCGGCGCGCTGCCCGAGACCGCCCCGCTCGACGTGGAGAAGCGCGTCCAGGTGCGGATGCACCGGCAGAAACGGCTCTCCGAGACGGACAACAACAATCCGGAGGTCGGGCCGCTGCGGCTGTGGGCGGTCATCGACGAGGCCGCGCTGCGGCGGCACGTGGGCGACCCCCAACTGATGATCAAGCAGCTTGAGTACTTGATAGAGCAGTCCGAGCAGCCGTACATCACCGTGCAGGTGATGCCGTTCTCGATGGGCGCCCACCCGGGCGTGAACGGGCAGTACGCCATCCTGGAATTCCCGGACGCATCCGATTCCACGGTCGTCTACATCGAGGGCGTGACGAGCGACCTGTACCTGGAGAAGGCCAACGACGTCCAGAAGTACAGCGTGATGTACGAGCACCTGCGCGCGCAGGCCCTGAACGTGGAACAGACACGTCAGTTCATCGCCGAGATCATCGGCGAGTATGCGGGCAAGGGGAAGTAAAACCGGAGGCAGCGGACACCGTACTGGCGGGCAGGTGGCGAGGGGGCCGGTACGGTACACCGTCGCTCCCCGGCCACAGAAGGCCTGAATGGAATATGCCACCCGGTCGGGTGAATGACCCCTTCACCCCTCGGGAGGTGCCGGTAGCGTCGATCACGTCGGTCAGGGAAACCGAAATGGCCGACACCTCACTGGCACAACTCGCTGAACCGGAGAGAAACATGGCTATTCGTCAGGGCGCCACGGACAACTGGACCAAGTCTTCCTACTCCGGCGGGAACGGCGCCTGCGTCGAGGTCAAGTCCCCCGTCATGGAGGCCATCGCGGTCCGCGACTCGAAGGTGCAGGACGGTCCGTCCCTCACCTTCGCGCCCGGCTCCTGGACCTCGTTCGTCGCGGACGTCACCGAGGGCCGGCTGGGGCGCCTCGCCTGAACGTCACGACGTACGACCCCACCGTCCCCTCTGCGCCGCGCGCAGCAACTGCACCACCTGTACTGCCTGCGTTATCTGCACCACCCGCACCACCAGCATTACCTGCGTTACCCGCGTTACCCGCGTTACCTGCACCACTGACTGGAGCCCTCTCGACTGGCCCGCCGTCCCGGCCGAGGGGGCTCGGCCATGTCCGGCTCCGCCCCCGCGTCCGCGTCCGCGTCCGCGTCCCGGCTAACGCAGCTGGTCGACGTACCGGTCCGTGCCCGGCACCGTCGGGATGAACGGAGCCACCAGCTCCACCCGCCCGAGCCCGGCCCCGGCGACCTCGGCGTCCAGCCCCTGGAACCGGTCCCAACAGGTGCGCGGATCGGCCTCCAGGAACCACAGCAGCGTCAGCCGGGTGTCGACCCCTTCGACCTGCTTGACGTACGTCATCCGGTCACCGGGCAGCGGGGTCGGCCGGAAGATCGTCACCATTGCGGCGGGTGAGCCGTGCAGCCGCTTCGGCAGGGCCCGCGAGCGCAGCCACTCCAGCAGCTCCGCCCGCTGCTCGGGGCCGTCGGCGTCGACGACCTGGACGACGAGGCCGGCGTACGGGTGGTCGAGGGCGTGGAAGTCCCGGGGGCCGGCGACCCCGTCGCGGTAGACCGTGGCCTCGTGGTCCTGGAAGGACGTGAACACGTGGGTGCGGTCCTGGTAGACGCGGCCGTCCCGGTTGAGGCGCTTGTTGATGCCGACGGTCCACTTCATGTGCTCGTCGTAGCGGCCCTCGGTGACCCAGTACGTGGAGATGTAGCAGCCCGCGGTGACGGGCTGGGCGACGGCCGACTTCTCCGGGTAGCGCAGTTCCTGGAGTTCGCGGGTGGCGACCCAGCGGCGGCCCGCGTACATCCAGGGCATGGCCATGGCGCCGGCGTAGTAGTGGTCGTCCTCGTACCAGCGGTTGTACGCGTACTCGTGGCCCGGGTGCGGTTCGACCATGGTGATCAGCGCGTGCCCGGGGCGGACTCCGTACGGTCCGACGGCCGCCAGCTCCGCGTAGGCCTCGGGGTGGGTGCCATGGGTGGTTCCGTCTTCTGTCGTCATGGGGAAGGGTCTAGTTGATGGGGCGTCAGAAGGGGAGGGGTCCGGGAGCGTTCCACTCCTTGACATATAGGTGCCACATGCATCTTTTCGTGGCTAGGATGCGCGCACCCGTCTCCCCCGGGGCGTGCCGTCAACGTAGCGCCGGCCGCCCGAGGGGGGCAGGCGTGCCAGGCCCCGCCAGCCAGACGGGACGTTGACGACACGACCTAGGAGTCACCATGCCGTCCGAAGCCGCCCTCCTCGCCTCGCCGCCACCCGCGTTCGCCGCCCGCGCCGTCGCCGCAGCCGGCTCGCCCGTCCGCGAGATCCTCGCCCTGACCGCGCGCCCCGGCGTGATCTCCTTCGCCGGCGGTCTGCCCGCCCCGGAGCTCTTCGACGCCGAGGGCCTGCGCGCCGCGTACGACGCCGCGTTCGCGGCATCGGCCCGCCGGGCGCTCCAGTACTCGACCACCGAAGGCGCGCCGGAGCTGCGGGAGGCGGTGGCCGCACGGGCGACGGCCCGGGGGCTGGAGACCGGCGCGGACGACGTACTGATCACCACCGGCTCCCAGCAGGCCCTCGCGCTGATCACCGCGACGCTCGTCGAACCCGGCGACGCCGTCATCGTCGAGAACCCCACCTACCTGGCGGCGCTGCAGTGCTTCGGACAGGCGGGGGCGCGGGTGATACCCGTCCCCTGCGACGAGCAGGGCGTCCTACCCGACGCGCTGGAGGAGATCGTGGCACGGGAGCGGCCCAAACTCCTCTACTCGGTGCCCACCTTCCAGAACCCCACGGGGCGCACCCTGCCGGGCGCACGCCGGGCCGCGGTGGCGCAGGTCGCGGCGCGCCGCGGGCTGTGGCTCCTGGAGGACGACCCGTACGGGGAGCTCCGGTTCGAGGGGGCGGAGGTCCCGTGGCTCGCGGCGCACCCGGGGGCGGAGGACCGCACGGCGCTACTGGGGAGCTTCTCCAAGGTCATGGCGCCGGGGTTGCGGCTGGGCTGGCTGCGCGCGCCCGCCGCGCTGCGGCGCGCGGCGGTGGTGGCCAAGCAGGCGGCGGACCTGCACACGTCGACGGTGGACCAGCTTGCGGCGGCCCACTACCTGCGCGCGGTGGACCTGGACGTGCACATCGCCACGGTCCGCGCGGCCTACCGGGAGCGGCGTGACGCGCTGCTGGCGGGCCTGGGCGCGGCCCTTCCGGCGGGCTCGGCATGGAACCGCCCGGAGGGCGGCATGTTCGTCTGGGCCCGCCTCCCGGAGGGTCACGACGCGACGGCCCTGCTGACCGCGGCGATTTCCCGCGATGTGGCGTTCGTCCCCGGAGCCCCCTTTTACACGGGCACCCCGGACCCCCGCACCCTGCGCCTGTCGTTCACAACGCACACGCCGCAGGAGATCGGGGTGGGCTTGGAGCGGCTGGCCGCGGCGGCGGGCCGGTCCGGATCCGCCGGCGCGGGCCGGGGCTTCCCTCCGCGGACCGGAAGCCCTAGCCTGACGGGCCGTCAGATACATCCCGGGCCGGGAGGCACGCGCATGCTGCTGCAAGGGAAGACCGTCGTCGTCTCCGGCGTCGGGGCCGGGCTGGGCCATCAGGTGGCCGCGGCCGTCGTGCGGGACGGCGGAAACGCCGTGCTCGGGGCGCGCACCGAGGCCAATCTGGCCAAATCCGCCGCCGAGATCGACCCCGAGGGCAGGCACACCGCCTACCTGCCGACCGACATCGCGGACGAGACGCAGTGCGCGGCCCTGGCCGAGCTGGGGCGGGCCCGGTTCGGGGGGATCGACGCCGTCGTGCACGTCGCCGCCTGGGACTCGTACTTCGGCGGGCTCGAAGACGCCGACTTCGGGACGTGGCAGCAGATCATCGACGTCAATCTGCTGGGGACGCTGCGGATGACCCGCGCCTGCCTGCCCGGGCTCAAAGAACGGGGCGGGTCCGTCGTCATCATCGGGACGCAGTCCGCCGTGGCCGCGCCCAACGAGGTGCAGCAGGCCGCGTACGCCGCCTCCAAGGGTGCACTGACCTCCGCGATGTACTCGATGGCCCGTGAGCTCGGCCCGCACCGCATCCGGGTCAACACCGTGCTTCCCGGCTGGATGTGGGGGCCGCCCGTGCAGGCCTTCGTCACCTTCACCGCGCACGGCGAGGGCGTCCCCGAAGCCGAGGTGCACGCCCGGCTCACACAGCGCATGGCGCTGCCCGACCTCGCCACCGACGGGGACGTCGCGGACGCCGCCGTGTTCCTCGCCTCCGACCGGGCGCGGGCGATAACCGGCCAGTCCCTGCTGGTCAACGCCGGTGAGCTGATGCGATGAGCCCCCGGAGCGACCTCGCGACGGGGACGTCGGATCGTATGCTCACCGCATGACGACTCCGACCGAAAACGCGATGCGTCGCGCGCTCAGGCGAGCCCGCGACGGCGTTGCGCTCGACGCGACCGAGGCGGCCGTACTCCTCCAGGCGCGCGGCGAGGACCTCGAAGACCTCACCGCCTCCGCCGCCCGGGTCCGCGACGCCGGGCTCGCGGCCGCCGGACGACCCGGCGTCATCACGTACTCGAAGAGCGTCTTCATCCCCCTCACCCGCCTGTGCCGCGACAAGTGCCACTACTGCACCTTCGCCACCGTCCCCGGCAAACTCCGCCGGGCCGGCCACGGAATGTACATGTCCCCGGACGAGGTCCTCGACATCGCCCGCCGCGGCGCTGCGCTGGGCTGCAAGGAAGCGCTCATCACCCTGGGCGACAAGCCCGAGGAACGCTGGCCCGAGGCACGGGAGTGGCTTGAGGCGCAGGGGTACGGCGACACCATCTCCTACGTGCGGGCCATCTCCATCCTGATCCTGGAGGAGACGGGGCTGCTGCCCCACCTGAATCCGGGTGTGATGTCGTGGGCCGACTTCCAGCGGCTCAAGCCGGTCGCGCCCTCGATGGGGATGATGCTGGAGACCACGGCCACGCGGTTGTGGTCCGAGCCCGGCGGCCCGCACTTCGGTTCCCCCGACAAGGAGCCGGCGGTCCGGTTGCGGGTGCTGGAGGATGCCGGACGGTCCTCCGTGCCGTTCACCTCCGGGCTGCTCATCGGCATCGGCGAAACCTACGAGGAGCGCGCCGAGTCACTGTTCGCGCTGCGCCGGGTCTCGCGCTCGTACCACGGCGTCCAAGAGCTGATCATCCAGAACTTCCGCGCCAAGCCGGACACGGCGATGCGCGGCATGCCCGACGCCGAGCTGGACGACCTCGTCGCCACGGTCGCTGTGGCCCGGCACATCATGGGCCCCTCCGGCTGCCTCCAGGCGCCGCCCAACCTGGTCGACGGGGAATACGCGCGGCTGATCCGCGCCGGAATCGACGACTGGGGCGGCGTCTCCCCGCTGACCCCCGACCACGTGAACCCCGAACGCCCGTGGCCGCAGATCGACGTGCTGGCCGAGCAGTCCGCGGCGGCCGGCTTCGAGCTTCGCGAACGGCTGTGCGTGTACCCGGAGTTCGTGCAGCGCGGCGAGCCGTGGCTGGACCCCCGGCTGCTGCCGCACGTACGGGCGCTGGCCGATCCGCAGACCGGACTCGCCAACCCGGACGCCGAGGTCATCGGCCGTCCGTGGCAGGAGCCGGACGAAGGGTTCGGCTCGTACGGGCGCACCGATCTGCACGCCAGCATCGACACCGAGGGCCGTTCCGCGGACCGGCGCGAGGACTTCGACCACGTCTACGGGGACTGGGAGGCGCTGCGCGAGGCGGCGGCGCCCGGCATGGTCCCGGAGCGCATCGACACCGACGTGCGGGCGGCGCTCGCGCAGGCCGCCGACGATCCGACCGGCCTGAGTGACGCGCAGGCGCTGGCGCTGCTGCACGCGGACGGCCCGGCGCTGGACGCGCTGTGCCGGATCGCGGACGACCTGCGCAAGTCGGTGGTGGGCGACGACGTCACGTACATCGTCACGCGGAACATCAACTTCACCAACGTCTGCTACACCGGCTGCCGGTTCTGCGCCTTCGCGCAGCGCCGTACGGACGCCGACGCGTACACGCTGTCTCTGGACCAGGTCGCCGACCGGGCGGCCCAGGCCTGGGACGTGGGCGCGGTCGAGGTGTGCATGCAGGGCGGCATCCACCCCGACCTGCCGGGAACGGCGTACTTCGACATCGCGCGCGCGGTGAAGCAGCGGGTCCCCGGCATGCACGTGCACGCGTTCTCCCCGATGGAGGTCGTCAACGGGGCCACCCGGACCGGCATGTCCGTACGCGACTGGCTGACGGCGGCCAAGGAGGCCGGTCTGGACTCCATCCCGGGCACGGCGGCGGAGATCCTGGACGACGAGGTCCGCTGGGTGCTGACCAAGGGGAAGCTGCCGACCGCGGACTGGATCGACGTCATCACCACGGCGCACGAGCTGGGCATCCGGTCCTCGTCGACCATGATGTACGGGCACGTGGACCAGCCGCGGCACTGGCTCGGGCACTTCCGCACGCTGGCCCGGATCCAGCAGACCGCGCTGTCCAACGGCGTCGACGGCTTCACGGAGTTCGTCACGCTGCCGTTCATCCACACCAACGCGCCCGTGTACCTGGCGGGCATCGCCCGACCCGGCCCGACGGTCCGCGACAACCGCGCGGTGACGGCGATGGCGCGGCTGCTGCTGCACCCGTACATCACCAACATCCAGACGAGCTGGGTGAAGCTGGGCACGGACGGCGCGGCCGAGATGCTGCGGTCCGGGGCCAACGACCTCGGCGGCACGCTCATGGAGGAGACCATCTCCCGGATGGCCGGATCGAGTTACGGCTCGTACAAGTCCGTACGGGACCTGGTCGCCGTCGCGGAGGCCGCCGGGCGGCCCGCGAAGGCCCGTACGACGCTGTACGGGGAGGTGCCCCAGGAGCGGCAGCGGGCGGCCCGCGCCTCGGACGGGCACCTGCCGGAACTGCTGCCCGTACTGGACTGAGAGCGCACGCGAGGGGCCCGGCCGGGGAACGATCCCGGCCGGGCCCCTCGTGGTGGCGGCCGGGGATCAGCCGACGAGGAGGTCCTTCTTGAGCTGCTTCAGCTCGCGGGCGTCGATGCCGAGCCCGTCCTTGAGGTAGCGGTCGAAGGTGCCGTACTTCGCCTTGACCTCGTCGTAGCCGGAGTTCAGGTACTCGGGGCGCACGTCGAGCATCGGCTTGTAGACGGCGGCCTGCGGGGCCGGCAGGTGCGACAGGATCGCGTCGTTGGCGCCCTTTCGGTAGTCGTTGCTGGCCAGGTAGTCGGCCATGACGGTGTCGCTCGGCACGCCGAGGGCGGTCAGCAGGGTGGCGTTCGCCCAGCCGGTGCGGTCCTTGCCGGCGGTGCAGTGGAAGAGGACCGCACGGTCGCGGTCGCGCTCAAGGCCCTCGAAGACCTGCCCGTACGCCTTCTTCCCGCCGTCGCCGCTGACCATCGCCTTCTCGGCGTCGACCATGGCCTTGACGGCCTCGTCGGGCGACTTCGGCATGACCTGGAAGGAACCGGATCCCGCGAAGACGTCGGCGACGGTGTACTTGGCGCCGGCCGGGACCTTGTCGGGGTCGGTGGTGCGCTCGCTCTCCGTGCGGAGGTCGAAGACGGTCTTCACGCGCAGCCGCTGGAGCTTGGCCAGGTCAGCCGCGGTCAGCTTGCTGGGGGCGTCGGAGCGGTAGACCTCGCCCATCTTGACCCACTGGCCGGTGGTGGTGCGGTAGCCGCCCGCGTCACGAAAGTTGGCCGTCCCCTCCAGCTTGATCAGCCGGTCGGCGAGGTGCAGGGCAACGCCGCGGTCGGGCGTGAAGTCGAACCACTGCCGGTCGGCGGCGGGCAGTCCGGACACGGTGGCGGTGCCCTCGGCGGCGCCCTTGGCGACGACCTTGCCGTTCGCCTTGATCTCGACCCGCTTGGCGCCCGGGGCCTTCCACTTCAGGGTGAACGCCCCGTCGGCGCCGGCGGTGACGTTGGCCTCCGTGAAGGGTACGGCGGTGCGGCTGTGGTGGTGTCCGGTCCAGGGGAGGTCCCACCCGGTGGAGGCCGGGGCGGCGGTGGCGGCGGGAGCTGCGACCAGGGAAGCGGTGAGCGCGGAGGCGACGACGGTCGCGGCGAGGAGTGCCTTCTTCATGACGTCGAGGCTGTTGGCCGTCGAAGAACTCTGCATGAACGAGACATGGCCGAAACAGACCGGCTCCAAGGCACGTGGCAAAACGTGCCACTAGTCGATCAAGGGGCACTGCCTGCACGGATGTCGCCCCTTTCGGACCGGAGGTGAACGAGATACCTATGTATCCCCGCACGGATTCCAGCCGTTCCTCGCCTGTGGACGAGCTGCGGGACCGCCTCCTTCCGGATTCGATCGGACGTGTCCATTACAGTGCGCGCCAGAGCATGCGGGGCGGGTCAGGGGGATCGCGATGGACGACAAGACGACCGAAAGTCCGAGCCCCGGGCCGTGGGCCGGGATAGCTACAGGTGTCCCGGCCGGGACCGGACCCGGGACCCTGGCCGGAACCGGCACCGACACGGGAGCCGGGCCCGGTCTCGGGGCCGGACCCGCGGCCGGAACCGGGGCTGGGGTCGGGGCTGGGCTCGGGGTCGGGGCTGGAGCCGGTCTCGGGGCCGGGACCGGGACCGCGGCCGGAATCGGCGCCGGGGTAGGCGTCGATGCCGGAGGGGGGACGGGAACCGCCGCCGGCGCCGGGGTCGGCCCGGGTGTCGGAGCGGGCGACACCATCGGAAACGGCGCCGGAGTGCCCGGGGCCGGTACCAGAACCGCGGCCGCGAACGGCGCCGGAGACGGGACCGGCGCCGAGGTCGGGGACCGGACCGAGACCGGGGCCCGCGTCGAGGTCGGGGACCGGACCGGGGCCGGGACCGGGGTCGGGACCGGGGTCGCCGGGCGGGCGGGAGCCCGGACCGGGTCCGCGGCGGCAGCCGGGACCATCGCCCGGGGCTTGGCCGCCGGGCTTTGGGGGCGGGCCGAGCAGCAGGACTTCCGCAGCCGCGTCCGCGGGACCCTGCTCGGGGCCGCCCTCGGCGACGCCCTCGGCGCCCCCGTGGCCGACCTCTCCCTCGACGCCATCCGCGAAGCGCACGGCCCGCAGGGCCTGACCGGGCCGGCCCCCGCATACGGGCGCCCCGGCAGGGTCACCGCAGCCACCCAGCTCACCCTGTTCACCGCCGACGGCCTGATACGGGCCCACGTACGCCGGGACACCGGCGCCTGGCACCCGCCCACCGACATCCACCGCGCGTACCTGCGCTGGGCCACCACCCAGCACGACTGGGGCCCCGACGAGCGCCGCAAGGACAACGGCTGGCTCGGCGTGCAGGAGTGGCTCTACGCCCGCCGCGGACCCGACCGCGCCTCCACGACCGGCTTCGCCGACGACGTCCTCGGCACCCTCGACCAGCCGAAGAACCCCACCGCCCGCAACGCGGCCGCCGCCACCCGCTCGGCGCCCTTCGGCCTGCTGGTCGGCTGGGAGCCCGCCCTGGTCCTCCAGCTCGCCACCGAGTGCGCCGCGCAGAGCCACGGTCACCCCGGCGCGTACCTCACCGCCGGGGCCTTCGCCGTCATCGTCCACGGCCTGACCCGCGGCGACTCCCTCGACGCGGCGATCCAGCGCGCCCTCGGCCTGCTCGGCTCCCGCCCCAGCCACCAGGGCGTCACCGACGCCCTCCAGCGCGCCCTGGCGGCCGTCCCGCAGGGCACGCCCTCCCCCGACTCCGTCACGGCCCTCGCCTCCGGCGGGGACCGCGCCGCGGGCCGCGACGCCGAGGACGTCCTGGCCCTCGCCGTCTACTGCGCGCTCGTCGCCGAAGACGTCCCGCACGGCCTGCGCCTCGCCGTCAACCACGGCGGCGACTCCACCGCCGCCGGCGCCCTGTGCGGCGCACTGCTCGGCGCCCTGCACGGTGAGACCGCCCTGCCGGGCGGGTGGCTCACCGACCTCGAAGGCCGCGCCACCCTGCTCGAACTCGCCGACGACTTCGCCCTCGAAATGACCCAGGGGCCCTCCCTGCACGGACCGGCGGTCTCCGGCTCCGGCTGGCCGGCCCGCTACCCGGTCGACTGACGCCCCCTCAACATTCTCGCGCGCAGGCCGTAGCGTGGCCCTTCGCCGACCCCGGGAGCCACGGAGGTGCCCTCAGCCATGCGGATCGCCACGACCATCTTCCTGACCGACCAGACCGTCTCCCCCGTCCGTCTCGCCCGCGCCCTCGAAGAGCGGGGGTTCGCCGGGCTCTACCTCCCCGAGCACACGCACATCCCGGTCACCCGCGACACCTCCGCGCCCATGGGCGGCGACCTCCCCGAGGTGTACGGACGCACCCTCGACCCGTTCGTCGCCCTCGGCCAGGCCGCCGCCGTGACCGAGCGCCTCGCCCTCGGCACCGGCATCACCCTCGTCGCCCAGCACGACCCCATCGACCTCGCGAAGCAGATCGCCACGCTGGACCACCTCTCCGGCGGCCGCTTCACCCTCGGGATCGGCTACGGCTGGAACGTCGAAGAGGCCGCCGACCACGGCGTCGACTGGCGCACCCGCCGCGAACTCGTACGGGACCGGATGGCCCTGATGCGCGCCCTGTGGGCCCCCGAACCAACCGCGCACGTCGGCGAGTTCTGCTCCGTCCAGGCCAGCTCCGCCCACCCCAAGCCGGTCCAGCCCCCGCGCGAGCTGGGCCCCGGCCACCCCCTCCACGGTCCCCGCACCCTGATCGGCGGCGCGGCCGGCCCGAAGCTCTTCGCGGCCATCGCCGACCACGCCGACGGCTGGCTCCCGATCGGCGGCGGCGGCCTCTCCGAGTCCCTGCCGGTGCTGCGCCAGGTCTGGGAGACCGCGGGCCGCGATCCGAAGGACCTCCAGGTGGTCCCGTACGCGGTCCAGCCCAACCCGGGCAAGCTCGGCCACTACGCCGACCTGGGCATCGAGGAGGTCGTCCTCCAGCTCCCGCCGGCGAAGGAGGCCGAGATCCTGCGCGTGTTGGACGACTACGCGCAGTACCTCTGAGCCGGCCGGTCAATTCGGTCGACACGAGCCCGGTCCCGGCCCGACCATGGCCCCGGGAGGGGGCTGATCCACATGCCGGGCCAGCGCAAACGCAAGCGGAGCAGAGAACGGGCCCAGCGCCGGGTACAGGACGTACCCGGCCATTGGGAACCGCTGTTCTCCACGCAGGAACACGCGGAACTGAAGGAGTACGTCCGCGGCCTCTACGCCGAGGGCAAGGTCACCGACCCGGAGCACCTGCGCTTCGACATGTTCTGCGGCCGTCTCGTCCACCCGACCTCGTACCGGGTCAGCATCTTCGTCCCGGAGGGATCCGCATGAGCCACCAGTGGGAGAGCCTCCCGGCCGGCATCCGCGCGCAGGCCGACGGGTTCGTCCTCCAGGACCGCCTGATGTACGCGGTACGGACCGTCTGGGAAGCGGGCCGCGCGCAGGGCCTCGGCCTGAACGCGGCCCAGGAGCTCGTCTCCGCCCGCTACGAGCACTTCGGGGACCGGGTGGCCCGCACCCCCGACTCCCCGGTCGACCTCGACTCCCTCGCGGCCCGCACCGCGGGCCTCCCGGGCCGCGTCGTCGCGGTCGAGGCCGTCTGGGACGGGGACACCGTCCACGACTGGTTCGTGGAGCTGCTGGCCGTCACCGATGCCCCCGCCGGGGAGCACCGCCTGGCCACCATCTACTGGGGCACGGGCGTCCGCGCCCTCGGTGACGCCGACCCGGGCCCCCTCGCCCCGCACGCCGCCCTGGCCACCCGGGCGGGCTCGGCACTCGCCGACCACCTCGGCGTCCCGTTCCACTTCGCCAGCCCGACCAAGCCGGACGACGGCGCCCCCCGCTGGCGGCCCTGAGAGGCCGGCGCGGCGCGCTCAGTCCGCGATGCGCCGCCATTGGCCCACGAGTGGGGCGCAGGCCGTCCGTGCGGCGAGCTCGGCCCGTACCGTTCGAGCTCGAAGTCCCGCCCGGCCCGCCGTACCCTCCTCCCGTGATCACTTCAGGCATGCACGTCCGTATCGCCCGGCCCTGCCTCGACCTCGTCGCCGCCGAGCGGTTCTACGTCGGCGGGCTCGGGCTCGGGGTCCAGTGGCGCAGCGGCGAGATCGCGCCCGGGGAGCACGAGCTGCTGATGGTCGGGCCCGCCGGCGGGGGGTGGCACTTCGAGCTGACCCGGGATCCCCGCAATCCCGTCGTGCCGTCCCCGACCGTCGACGACCTGTTCGTCGTCTACCTCGGCGAGGCCCCGGACGACGCCCTCGTCCAGCGGCTCGTCGAGCACGGCGGGACCCGGGTCGCCGCGCACAACCCGTACTGGGACGCGTACGGGGTCACCGTCGCGGATCCCGACGGCTACCGCCTCGTGCTCTGCTCCCGCACCTGGGGCTGAGCCGCTACGGGGCCGGCCAGAACTGGGCCAGCGCCGCCTCCTTGTACGGGGCCGGGCTCACGCTCAGGTCGCCCGCGAACGGCCGGTCCAGCGCCATCACCAGCAGCAGGCTGAAGCCGATCAGCCCTGCCACTGCCGAGACGAACAGCAGCTGCATCTTCAGGCTGCGCAGGCCGAACAAGAAGGTGAGCGGGAGGATCACGAGCGCGCCCCCGTACACCAGCACCTGGAGCAGCACCGGCAGGGACGTTTCGGCCATGGTGATGCGGGCCCGACGTTGCGCGGCGACGTCGTTGAGGCGGCCGGCGGCCTCCTCGTAGAAGGTCTCGCTGCGGGCGCCGGCGGGCTCGTACGCCTGGAGGGCCCGGTAGAGCCCGTGCGTCTGCTCGGCGGTCGCGTCGTAGCTGGGCAGGCCGTCCCGCATCTTCGGCCACTGGACTTCTACGACGGCGTGCACGTAGTCGCCCACCGCCCTTTCCACGCGCGCGCGTTCGGCCGGCGGGAAGGCCTCGGCGCTGCGGACGACCAGGGCCAGGTCGGTGGCCTCGGTGGCGACCACGGTCTGGGTGTTCTCCAGCTGGGTCCAGAGCGTGACGACGACGAAGGCGAGGATGATTCCGTAGATCGCGCCGAACATGCCGAGGGCGACGCCGACCATCTCGTTGTGCTCGCCGCCGGCCAGGTGCGGGAAGCGGCGGCGGGCGGCGATGCTGCCGGCCACGGCGAGGGCGACGAAGCCGCCGACGAGGAGGACGCCGAGGGTGAGCGTGCTGAAGGTGTTGAGCAACCAGAGGATCATGGCCTGCTCAACGATCAACTCCCCCTGAAGGCCCGCCCGTCAGCCCCGAACGTCGCCCCGTGGCCCGGTCAGCGGACCGCCGGGGGCTTCGGGAGCCCGCCCAGGGCGCTGCCCGCGCCGGCGAGGGAGGAGTCGGTGGCCTTCGTGGCGGACCTGGCGGCGGAGGCGGTCACGCCCACGGCCGTCTTCGTGTCCTGCACGGCATGAGCGGGGTGGTCGACGACGTCGCCGACGCGGCGGGCGAGCGGGGCGGCCGCCTCAAGGGTGGGCCCGTCGGCGTGGGCGGCGACGGGGGTCAGGGCGAGGGCGGCGCCACTGGTGAGGACCAGGGCGGCGAGGCGGCGCTTCATGACGTTCATGCCGTGGTGAACGACCCGCCGGAGCCCGGGTCACCGCCCGGCCCCACTTTGGGGTGACCGTTCGGACGTCTCATGACCGCAGGCCGAGGCGGCGTACGAGGATCGCGTGACACCGCCGGTTACGGGGGCGGGGGCGGGCCGCAGCCCCCGCCCCCGTGACCCGCGTCTCAGCCCGCCCAGACGATCGACTGCGTCTCGCTGTACGCGTGCAGTGCGTACGAGCCCACGTCGCGGCCGACGCCCGAGCGCTTGAAGCCGCCGAACGGCGCCTCCATGTTCCGGCCGATCGTGTTCACGCCGACCCCGCCCGCCCGCAGCCGGCGCGCCACCCGGAAGGCGCGCGCCGCGTCCCCGGACCACACGTAGCTCAGCAGGCCGAAATCGCTGTCGTTGGCCAGGGCCACGGCCTCGTCCTCGCCGCCGTCGCCGTCGCCGTCGCCGTCGAAGGGGACGACCACCACCACCGGGCCGAAGATCTCCTCCCGCACCACCCGCATGTCGTTCGTACAGTCCACCAGCAGCGTGGGCGCCACGTAGAAGCCGCGGCCGTCCCCCACCACCGGGCGCTCGCCGCCGTACGCGATGCGCGCGCCCTCCTTGCGTCCGAGCTCGACGTACGACTCCACCCGGTCCCGGTGCGCCGCCGAGATCACCGGGCCGACCACCGTGCCCGCCACCGCCGGGTCGCCGACCTTCATGAAGGCCAGGTAGCCGGTCAGCTTCTCGATCAGCTGCTCGTAGACCGCCCGGTGGGCGATCACCCGGGTCGGGGCCGTACAGATCTGGCCGCTGTAGAAGGAGAAGGTGGTGCCGATCCCCATCACGGCCGCGTCCAGGTCGGCGTCCTCGAAGACGATCGCCGCGCCCTTGCCGCCGAGCTCCATCAGTTGGCGCTTCATGGAACGGCCGCAGACCTCCGCAATGCGCTGACCGACGCCCGTGGAGCCGGTGAACGACACCATGTCCACGTACGGGGAGTCCACCGCCGCCTCGCCGACCTCGACCGAGGCGCCGCAGACCACGTTGACCACCCCGGCGGGGGCGCCCGCCTCGTGCAGGGCCTCGGCCATCTTGAACACCGACAGCGGGTCCTGCGGGGCCGGCTTGACCACCACCGTGTTGCCCATGGCCAGGGCCGGGGCCACCTTGCCCGCCGGGTTCGCCCACGGGTTGTTGTACGAGGTGATGCAGGTGACCACGCCGACCGGCTGGCGCACCTCCAGCGCCCCCAGGATGCTCGCCCGCCCCATCGGCCCGGCCGCGGTGACCTGCGGCGGCAGCCCGCGCTCCACCGGTTCGAGGGCGCCCTTCGCGTACCGCCGGAAGCGGGAGACGCCGACCCCGACCTGCATCGCGCGCGCGATCCCGGTCGGCGCGCCCGTCTCGGCCCGGGCGAGGGCCGCCCACGGCTCGTACTCGCGCTGCATGATGTCCGCAGCCCGGTCCAGGACCGCCGCCCGCTCCTCGGGGGCCGTACGGGACCAGCCCTCGAAGGCCTGCGCCGCCGCCCGCGCCGCGTCCTCGACCTGCGCGCGCGAGGCTTCCGGCGCGAGCCCGACCACCGATTCGTCGGCCGGGTTGACCACCTCGTAGTGGCCGGCGGCCGGCTCCACCCACTCGCCGCCGATGTAGAGCCGCTGAGCGGTCATCGCGTGCTCACCGTCCTCGTGTCGCGGCCCGAGCGGAGCACGGTCCCGGGGATCGCCCCCGTCACCCGGTCGTCGCGGATGGTCTCGACGCCGTTGACGCGTACGGACACGATCCCGATCGCGCGGGCGTCCAGCCGCGGGCTGTCGCCGGGCAGGTCGTGCACGAGCGTCGCGGGCCCGGCCTCGATGCGCTCCGGGTCGAACAGCACCAGGTCCGCGTGGAAGCCCTCGGTGATCCGGCCGCGCTCGCGCAGCCCGAACAGCTGCGCCGGGTCGTCGGTGAGCATCTTCACCGCCTGCTCCAGTGGGACCAGCTTGCGGCCGCGCAGGCAGTCCCCGAGGAAGCGGGTCGTGTACGGGGCCCCGCACATGCGGTCCAGGTGCGCGCCGGCGTCGGAACCGCCGAGCATGACGTCCTCGTGCTGCCAGGTTTCGGCGCGCAGCGCCCAGCTCGCCGGGTCGTTGTCGGTGGGCATGGGCCAGAGCACCGTACGCAGCTGGTCGTTTGTGCAGATCTCGACCAGGCACTGGAAGGGGTCCTGGCCGCGTTCGGCCGCGATGTCGTTCACGACCCGGCCGGACAGGCCCTCGTTCTCCTTGCTGTACGTGTCGCCGATGACGTAGCGGCCGAAGTGGGCGAGGCGCCGGAAGACCCCGGCCTCCTTGCTGTCGGCGCGGCGCAGCAGCTCGGCCCGTACGCCGGGGTCGCGCAGTTTCGCGATCCGTTCGGGCACGGGCAGGCCGAGGACCTCGCCCCAGCCGGGGATCAGGTTCAGTGCGCAGAACGTGCCGAGGGACATGTTCATGGGGGTGAGGATCGGCATGGTCAGCGCGACGACGCGGCCGCCGGCCTTGCGGGCGCGCTCGCTCGGTACGAGCTGGCGCGGGACCCGTTCTGGGACGGCGGCGTCGATGGTGAGGACGTTCCAGTTCAGGGGGCGGCCGGCGGCGGCGCTCATCTCGACGAAGAGGTCGATCTCCTCGTCGGCGAACTGGTCGAGGCAGCCGGCGACGATCGCTTCGAGCTGGGTGCCCTCGTGTTCGGAGACGGCCTTCGACAGCGCGAGGAGTTCGGCGGGCCTGGCGTGGCGGGAGGCGACGGGGGCGCCGTCGCCGTCGGAGTGGGTGGCGGACTGGGTGGTGGACAGTCCCCAGGCACCGGCGTTCATGGCGTCGTGGAAGAGGTCGAGCATCTGCTGCATCTGCTCGGGCGTGGGCTGTCCGCCGACGGCGTCCGCGCCCATGACGTGGCGGCGCAGCGCGCAGTGTCCGACCATGAACCCGGCGTTGACGGCGATCCGTCCTTCGAGGGCGTCGAGGTACTCGCCGAAGGTGGACCAGCTCCAGTCGACGCCTTCCTCAAGGGCCTTGAGGGCCATGCCTTCGACCTTGCTCATCATGCGGCGGGTGTAGTCGGCGTCCTCGGGGCGGCCGGGGTGCAGCGGGGCCAGGGTGAACCCGCAGTTCCCGCCGGCGACGGTGGTGACGCCGTGGTTCATGGAGGGGGTCGCGTACGGGTCCCAGAACAGCTGGGCGTCGTAGTGCGTGTGGGGGTCGACGAACCCGGGGCACAGCACGAGCCCGTGCGCGTCCTCGCTGGTTCGGGCCTCCTCCCGCAGGGCGCCGGGCTCGGCGATGACGGCGATCCGCCCGTCGCGGATCCCGACGTCGGCGACGTACGCGGGTGCGCCGGTCCCGTCCACGACGGTGGCTGCGCGGATGAGGTGATCGAGCATGACGTCCTTCCTCCGTTGACGGTGGGGCGGGGCCGGCCGGGAGGCGGGCGGCAGGCCGCTGCCGCGCACGCCCCGGCCGGCCCCGACCTCGGCCGGGGCGCGGGGCCCCGGCCCGGGGCGGCGGTCCGGGAAGGCGCCGCCCCTGCTTCTCGCGCCCGCCCGGCGGCCGGGCGGGCGGACGGCCGGACGGACGGGTCAGACGGCCTGGCGGAAGCGCGTCGTGCGGTGGACCGGGTCCGTGTCGATCTTCGGGACGACGTGCTCGCCGATGAGCTTGATGGTGGTCATCGTGTCCTCGTACGAGACGCCGGTCGGCAGGCCGAACGACAGCTGGTCGGCGCCCGCCTGCTCCCAGCGCTTGCACTGGGCGAGCACCTCGGACGGGTCTCCGCAGATCAGCAGTTCCTCGGCGATCAGCAGCTCGATGATCTCCGCGTTGTACTCGGGGAGCGTCTCGGGCCACTGCGGGATCGCCTCGGGCCGCGGGAAGGTGTCGTGGTAGCGGAAGACCAGCGACTGGAAGCGGTTCATGTTCGCGTTGACCGCGATCTCCACCGCCTTGTCGTGGGTCTCGGCGCATATCGCGGTCGAGGTGACCATCACGTTGTCGTTGACGAACGCGCCGATGGCCTTGGCCTCCTGGATGGCCGTCTTGTACTGCTCCAGCACCCACTCCATGTCGGAGACCTTCTGGACGCTGAACCCGAGGACGCCGAGGCCCTTCTTCGCGGCCATCGCGTACGAGGAGGGGGAGCCGGCGGCGTACCACATGGCCGGGTGGGCCTTGCCGTACGGCTTGGGGAAGATCTTCCGCGGGGGCAGTGACCAGTGCTTGCCCTGGAACCCCTCGTACTCCTCCTGGAGGAACATCTTGGGGAACTCGGCGATGGTCTCTTCCCAGATCTCCTTGGTGTGGTTCATGTCCGTGATGCCGGGCAGGAACCCGAGGATCTCGTGGCTGCCCGCGCCGCGGCCGGTGCCGAACTCGAAGCGGCCCTTGGAGAGGTGGTCGAGCATCGCGACCTTCTCGGCCACCTTGACCGGGTGGTTGACCGGGGCCAGCGGGTTGAAGATGCCGGAGCCGAGGTGGATGCGCTCGGTGGCGTGGGCGAGGTAGGCGAGGAACACCTCGTTCGCCGACAGGTGCGAGTACTCCTCCAGGAAGTGGTGCTCGGAGGCCCAGGCGTACTTGAAGCCGGACTTGTCGGCCTGGATGACGTACTCGGTCTCCTCGATCAGCGCCTTGTGCTCCGCCTCGGGGTCGACCTTGGACCGCGCCTCAGGCACGTATCCCTGCACGAAGAGCCCGAATTCCAAGGGGGTTCACCGTCCTTTGATTTCTGACGTGTCGTCAGATTTGATGAGTCGACTGTTCCACCGCGGGAGCGGGAGCGTCAATACCTGACGCCTCATCAGATCCGGGTGGGGGGCCGCTAGAGGATGCTGACGCCCGCCATCCAGCCGCCGTCGATGACGAACGGCTGGCCGGTGATGTACGAGGAGTCCTCGCTGCTCAGGAACAGGGCCAGCCTGGCGACCTCGTCGGGCCGGCCCACCCGCCCCATCGGCACGACCCGCCGGTAGAGCTCCGCCATCGCCTCCCGCGCCTCGTCGCTCGTGTTCTCCGGGTCCAGCAGGCCGGGGTTGGCCATCGGGGTGTCCACCGCCCCCGGGCACATCGCGTTGACCCGGATGCCCTTGGCGGCCAGCTCCAGCGCGGCCACCCGGGTCAGGCCGACGATCGCCGCCTTGGTCGCCGCGTACGAGCCGACGTACGCCATGCCCGTCAGGCCCGTGTACGAAGAGGTGTTGACGATCGTGCCGCCGCCGGCCGCCGCGATCTCGGGGGCGACCGTCTTGATGCCGAGGAAGGCACCGACCTGGTTGACCTGGACCAACTGCTGGAACTCCTTCAGCGGGGTCGAGACCAGCTCGTTGAAGCGCAGGATTCCGGCGTTGTTGACCAGGCCGTCGATCCGGCCGAACGCCTCCTTCGCCGCCGCGACGGCCACCGCCCAGTCCTCCTCCCGACCCACGTCCATCCGTACGTACCGGGCACGGTCCTCGCCCAGCTCCTTGGCCACGGCGGCACCCTGCTCGTCCAGCACGTCACCGAGGAGCACCTTGGCCCCCTCGGCGGCGAAGAGCCGGGCCTCCTGCTCGCCCTGACCGCGCGCCGCACCCGTGATGACGACGACGCGCCCGTCCAGCTTGCCCATGTGTTGCCCCCGAGTGGCTAGTCGTTGAGGAGGGGGCCGACCTCGGCCCCGAAAGCGGTGATCTGATCGGTCAGTTCGGCGCGGTCGCGGCTGCGGAAACGGACCTGGATCTGGTCCACGCCCAGCGCGCGGTACTCGCGCAGCGACTCGGCGAGCGCCTCCGCCTTGCCCGTGAGGGTGCGCCGACCGGTGTCCCAGCCGGGCTCGCCGACGTACAGCGCCTCGGTGATCGCACCGAACTCGAAGGGGTCCGTGGTCCCGGCCGCCGCGCGGAGCTCCTTGATCCGGGCGATCTGCGCCGGGAGCCGGTCCCGCGGGTCGCCCTGCGGGAGCCAGCCGTCACCGCGCACCGCGGCCCGGCGCACGGCGGCGGGCGAGGAGCCCCCGACCCAGACGGGGATGCGGGGCTGGGCGGGGCGCGGCAGCTGGCCGAGGTCCTTGAAGGCGAACCGCTCGCCCTCGAACTCCGGGTACTCCTCGGGCCCGAGGGCGGCGCGCAACGCGTCCAGGGTCTCGTCGAGGACGGCCCCGCGCCCGGCGAAGTCGACGCCGAGGGCCTCGAACTCCTCCTGCACGTGGCCCGCGCCGACGCCGAGGACGAGCCGGCCGCCCGAGAGGTGGTCGACGGTGGCGTACTGCTTGGCGCTGAGCAGGGGGTGGCGCAGGCCCAGGATCGCGACGTGGCTCAGCAGCCGTACTCGCTCGGTGATCCCCGCGAGGAAGGCGAGGGTGGCCACGGGGTCGTACCAGACGGTGCTCATGGCTCCGGCGAGACGGCGCGGGATGGCCACGTGGTCGCAGGTGGCGAGGTACCCGAAACCGGCCCGGTCGGCGGCCCGCGCCACCTCGGCGAGGTCGAGGGCGGTCGCCGAGGCCTCCCAGGGCTCGGCGTAGATGGTGCTCTGCGACTGGATCGGGAGCTGCATCCCGTAGACCAGCCGGCCTTCCGCAAACACGCGCGCCATGGCGCCTCCGCTTCGTCTCGACCTTCGCCCGCGCCTGCCGAACCGCCGTGCCGGCGCCGGGGGCCATCGTCGTAGCTGACGGTCCGTCAGGCAAGGGGTCGTAGCTGAAAGCCGGCCCTCACGGAGGGTGTACGGGGCACGGACCGTTGGCTAGGGTGCCGCGGATGGATCTGTTTTTGACGCTGGTCAGCGGGGTTGCATGGACCGTCGTGTACGTCGAGGCGATCCGGGTCGGGCTGCGGGACGGCACGTGCGCGATGCCGGTGGCCGCGCTCGCGCTGAACTTCGCGTGGGAGTCGATCTATGCCGTGGGCGCGTTCACGAACGGGGTCTCCCCGCAGGGGGTCGTCAACGTCGTGTGGGCGGTCGCCGACATCGCGATCATCTGGACGTACTTGCGGTTCGGACGGGCCGAACTGCCCGAGTTCGTGACGCGGCCGCTGTTCGCGGCGTGGAGCGTGCTCGTGTTCGGCACCGGCTTCGCCGTGCAGTGGCTGTTCGTCGCGCACTTCGGGACGCTCGACGCGTCGCGGTACGCCGCGTTCCTCCAGAACCTGCTGATGTCGGGCCTGTTCATCGCCCTCTACGCCGACCGGCGCGGGCCGCGCGGGCAGTCCCTCGTGATCGCCGTCGCCAAGTGGCTGGGGACGCTCGCCCCGACCCTGCTGTTCGGGGTCGTCGAGGACTCGCCGTTCATCCTCGGGCTCGGCCTCATGTGCAGCGTCTTCGACCTGGCGTACATCGGGCTGCTGCTGCGGGGGCGCGCCGTACCGGTGCCGGGGCCCAGCCCGGCACCGGTCGGTGGCCGGGCGGTCAGAAGCCGGCCGGCCCCATCACGATGACCGGCTTCGCCGCCGGGTCCAGGGTGGTCAGGAGCTTCTTCATGGCCTCCTTCGAGATGCCGATGCAGCCCTGCGAGGGGCCGTTGTGGTCGACGTGGAGCCAGATGCCGCCGCCCTTGTCCTCGCCCTCCGGCTTGAACAGGTCCAGCGGGGAGACCCCCGTCCGGCGGTTGTAGTCGATCGCGATGACGTACTCGAAGGCGCCCGCGAGCGACTCGCCGTTCACGCCCCGGCCGGTGGGAACGAAGAGCCGGTTGCGGTCGTACGGGAACTTCGTGCCCGGCGGCTTCGGCAGCAGACCGCCGGCGTCGCTCAGGGTGAACACGCCCACGGGGGTGGTGAGGTCCCCGTCCTCGCGTTCGACGGACGACCATCCGCTGGCGCCGTTGTGCGCGGGCCAGCTGCCGGCCCGGACCCAGTCGGCGCCGGCCGCCGGCCGGGTGTAGAGGGCCAGCGTGGACTCCGCGGAGTCCCTCCCCTTGCCGGTGACGAGGACGAGCTGGCGGGTGGCGGCCGGGATCCGGGCCCGGGTCTCCTCGCTGACATCGGTCAGCCCCTCGGCGGGGTCGGACGACGGCGCGGCGGTCCCGGGTGCGCCCGGGGCCGCGGGGGCACCCGGGGCGCCGCGCGCTCCGCGGGTGGCACGGGCGGCGTCGGCGGGGGCGGCGTCGGCGGTACTGGCCGGGCGGGAGGCGCCGGCCCCGGCGGCCGCGTCCCCCGGACGGTCTCCGGTCCGGGCCTGGACCGTGGCGCCGGAGTCGTCCTCCTGGACCGTGTAGGCCCAGCCGGCACCGAAGGCCAGCAGGCCCACGGTGGCCGCGACGGCGACGGCGACCCGCCGGGGCGAACGGAGGCTGCGGAAGGTGCGGGGAATGCGGGAGCCGGCTCGGGGGTGCTCGCTCATGTCTCCGACGGTACACACGCGATCATCAGGATTCCGGGGGCGACACCGACCGGTGCGGTGCGGATGCCCCCGGAAAGCGGACCCGGACCGTCAGCCCGCCGCCCGGTCCCGGGTTCGCCCGCACCACCAGCCTCGCGCCGTGCGCCCGCGCGATGGAGGCGACGATCGACAGCCCCAGCCCGGCGCCCTCCCCCGCGGTGTGCTGCCGCTCGGCGCGCCGCCGGAACGGCTCCAGCAGCCGCGGCACGTCGGCGGGGTCGATGACCGGGCCCGTGTTGGTCACCGTCAGGACCCCGCCGGCGGAGGTCGCCACGGTGATCCGACCGCCCGGCCGGTTGTGCCGTACGGCATTGGCCAGCAGGTTGCGCACCAAGTGCCCCAGCAGGGCCCGGTCCCCGGTCACGGTCAACGGCGCCAGGTCGCGTACGACGGCCGGGCCCGTCTCGGAGCCGGGCACGGCAGCCGGGACCGGCCCCGACCCGGTGGGCTCGGCAGGCCCCACCGACCCGGCGGGCTCGCCCGGCTCGGGCCCGATCGGCACCGTCCCGGCCAGTTCCGTCTCCGCGAGCGCCGCGAGGTCCACCGCTCCGGTGCGGCGGCCGGATACACGAAGCCGGAAGGCCCGGCCGGAACCCCGGGGCGGCGGATTCGGGTGCGCGAAGCGGAAAGCCCGGCCGGTCTTTGGCATTCCGGGACGGGACGGCCAGTCAAGGGTGGAGCGCAGCGACATCGCGAAGCGACGCGAACGAAGAGAGCGCCCTTGACGGGCCGGCACGGCACGGAAGGACAGTGGACTGACGGGACGCCCCCGCACACTCCACCGACACCGCTCGGCTCAGACCCCGCCCCCGGGGTTCCGGCCCACCTCACCAACACGGCTCAGGCCCCGCCCCCGGCATCCCGGCCGATCCCACAGACACCGCTCGGCCCGGCCCCCCCCCCCCCCGGCCCCGAGCCCACGGGCCCCGGCTCAGTCGAAAGCCCGTTGGTCCGGGGGGCGCCGAGTCGTACGCTGAGTTGATGAGAACTCCCAGGCAGGCAGCCCGCATTGTGGTCATCTCCCCGAACGGTTCGGTGTTCCTCTTCCGGGAGAACAACATCGAGGTCGGCATCCACTGGCTGCCGCCCGGTGGCGGGATCGATCCCGGGGAGACTCCGGAGGAGTGTGTGCGGCGGGAGTTGCGGGAGGAGACCGGGTGGACCGACCTTGAGCCGCAGCGACTGTTGTGCACCTGGGAGCACGACTTCACCCACCAGGGGATCCCCGTGCGCCAGCACGAGCACATCTACGTGACCACCGGCCCCCGCCGCGACCCCGTGCCCGAGTCGCCCGACGCGCACTGGCGGTGGCTTTCACAGCCGGCGCTGGCCTCGCTCGGGGAGCCCTTGTGGCCGCCGCGGCTCGCGGATCTGCTGGCCGACGCGCCGGCCGGGCCCGTTCACCTCGGGCTGGTGGTCTGAGCGGCCAAGTAGGTCAGGAACCGGCCTACTCGGCCGCTAGTGTCCTGGCACCGGTACGGCACCGGCAGCGAGTGAGGGAGCGTCCGTGTTGCGAGGTCTGACCACCGTCAGTTTCTGGGCCGCCGATCTGGACGCGGCCAAAGCCTGGTACACCGAACTGCTCGGCTTCGGACCCTACTTCGAGCGGCCCGGGTACGCCGAGTTCCGGCTCGGCGACTACCAGCACGAGCTCGGGCTGATCGACAGTCGCTACGCGCCCGCCGGAGCGCCGTCCGGGCCGGGCGGGGCCGTCGCGTACTGGCACGTCGACGACGTGGACGCAACGCTCGCGAAGCTGCTGTCCATGGGCGCGAAGCAGTACCAGCCGCCCACGGAGCGCGGCGTGGGGTTCGTCACCGCGTCCGTGGTCGACCCGTTCGGCAACGTCCTGGGGTTCATGTACAACGCCCACTACCTGGACGTGCTCGGCGAACGCCCCTAGCGGGCCGCGGTGGTCGCCTTGGCGTACAGCGCCGCCGCGTAGTCGCCGAGGATGGTGCTGGTCGAGACGTCGTCCGTGTCGCCGCCCGTCAGGACGCCGATGATCTTCCCGTCGCGGGCGAGCCAGGCGCTGCCGCTCGTGCCGCCCGGGAAGTCCGCGCAGTCGAAGCGCTGTTCGGTCGGGGTTTCGCGGATCGCCGACGCCGTGCACGTACGGGGGACCTTGCGGTCCGCCGGGTAGCCGGTGACGGTGATCTCCTCACCGGAGCGGCTCGTGGTGTCCAGGGTCGCGGCGCCGGTGACGTCCTCGATGTTGCGGCCGGAGGCGTCCGGGGCGAGGCGTGCGAAGGCGAGGTCGTAGTCGTCGTCGGAGTCGTCGGACCAGCGGGGGTCCTCGTAGACCTCGTCGATCGTCCAGGCGCCGTACGGGGCACCGCCGTTCACGTACGCGGGTGCGAAGACGGCCCCGCCGCCATCATGCTTCCCGGCGAGCAGGCAGTGCCCGGCGGTGACGATCAGGTTCTTGCCCGGACTGTGCACGACGGTGGCGGTGCAGAAGTGGTCGCCCTGCACGCCGCCTTCGAAGAGGGCCCCGGTGAAGGCGGCGGGGCTGCCCGGCCGGGGCGTGCCCGAGGTGCTCAGTTGCGGCTCCTTCGCCGCTTGCGATCGCGAAGATTGGCCTGGCGAGGGCTTCGCCGGAGCCGCTGCCTTGACGTGCGGGGCCGACCGGTCCTCCGCAGCCGGCACCACCTTCGTCATGGCAGCGGACGCACCCAGCGCCGCCACCGCGCACAACACTCCGGTCACCACGGTCCGCTTGTCCACCGCCACCGCCCCTCCCACTTTGCTCCGGCGAAGCATGCCTTGTTGTTCGCGTTCGCCGCAAGGGGACCCGGCGGGAGGCCGCTAGGCTCCCGGCCACAGGCCTTCGGGGGTCAGGCCGAGGAGGTCGATCGCGTTGCCGCGGACGATGCGGTCCACGACGTCCGGCGCCAGGTGGCCCATCTGGGCTTCACCCACCTCGCGGGACTTGGGCCAGGTCGAGTCCGAGTGCGGGTAGTCCGTCTCGTAGAGGACGTTGGCGACTCCGATGGAGTCGAGGTTCTTCAGCCCGAAGGGGTCGTCGAAGAAGCAGCCGAAGACGTGTTCGGCGAAGAGTTCCGACGGCGGGCGCAGCACCTTGTCCGCGACGCCGCCCCAGGCGCGGTTCTCCTCCCAGACCACGTCGGCGCGTTCCAGGATGTACGGGATCCAGCCGATCTGGCCCTCCGCGTACATGATCTTGAGGTTGGGGAAGCGTTCGAACTTGCCGCTCATCAGCCAGTCGACCATCGAGAAGCAGCAGTTGGCGAAGGTGACGGTGGAGCCGACTGCGGGCGGGGCGTCCGCGGAAGTGGACGGCATGCGCGAGGACGAGCCGATGTGCATGGCGATGACCGTGCCGGTCTCGTTGCACGCCTCCAAGAAGGGGTCCCACTCGTCGGTGTGGATGGAGGGGAGTCCGAGGTGGGGCGGTATCTCCGAGAAGGCGACGGCGCGGACGCCGCGGGCCGCGTTGCGGCGGACCTCGGCGGCGGCGAGGCGGGCGTCCCAGAGCGGGATGAGGGTGAGGGGGATCAGCCGGCCGCGGGCGTCGGGGCCGCACCATTCCTCCACCATCCAGTCGTTGTACGCCCGTACGCCGAGGAGTCCGAGTTCGCGGTCCTTGGCCTCGGTGAAGGTCTGGCCGCAGAAGCGGGGGAAGGTGGGGAAGCAGAGGGCGGACTGGACGTGGTTGACGTCCATGTCCGCGAGGCGGTCGGGAACCGAGAAGGACCCCGGGCGCATCTGCTCGTACGTGATCACCTCCAGCCTGATCTCGTCGCGGTCGTAGCCGACGGCGGTGTCGAGCCGGGTGAGGGGGCGGTGCAGGTCTTCGTAGACCCACCAGTCGCCGATCGGACCGTCGTCACCCCTGGCGCCCATCACGGGGGCGAACTTGCCGCCGAGGAAGGTCATTTCCTTGAGGGGGGCGCGGACGATCCGGGGTCCGGAGTCCCGGTATTTGGACGGGAGCCGGTCCCGCCAGACGTGGGGAGGTTCAACCGTGTGGTCGTCCACCGAGATGATCTTCGGGAAGGTCTCCATGTGGACTACGGTAGCGCCGATCTGACGAACCGTCAGCTAGTTGGGGAGTGATCGGTCCGACACGGGCTGACGGGTAAGCGCAAGACAGGGCAGACTGGCCCTTACACCGACGGAAGGCAGGGGGGACGACAGATGGACGGCATACCGGCCATCCCGCACCAGCGGAACCACCCCGAGGCGGCCCGGCGCCATTCCGCTGCCGCGCCGGACGCCACGACCGGGACCCGGACCGCCAACTCGCCGGGCCCCTCGGCCACTCCGCCCGGCGCGTCGGACCCCACGCCCGACGCCGCGCCCGGAACCACGCCCGCCACCACCCCCGACACCCCGGCTGCCACTTCCACCGAGACCCCGACTGCCGCTTCCACCGGCGCAACGGCCCCCGCGGACGGCGCAACGGCCCCCGCGGACGGCTCGGACGGCGTCCCGGCTGCCGACCCCGGCGGGGCCCTGCCCGGGGTGCCCTCGCCCGGGCGGACCGGCGGGGGCGCCGGCGACGATCCGCAGCCGTACGGACGCCCCGGCGGCACGCGGTTCGCCGTGCTGGGGCCGATCCGGGCCTGGCGCGGCGGCGAGGCGCTGCCCTCCGGCACCCCGCAGCAGCGCGCCCTGCTCGCCGCGCTCCTGCTGCGCGGCGGCCGGACCGCCACCGCGCCCGAGCTGATCGACGCCATCTGGGGCGAGGACCCGCCGCAGCAGGCCCTCGCCACGATCCGTACGTACGCCTCCCGCCTGCGCAAGATCCTCGCGCCCGGCATGCTCGTCACCGAGTCCGGCGGCTACGCCATCCACACGCCCGCCGGCACCCTCGACCTCGGTATCGCCCGCGGCATCGCCGCCGACGCCGATCAGGCGCGCAGCGCCGGCGACCGCACCCTCGCCCGTACGCTCCTCGACCGCGCCCTGGACCTGTGGGACGGCGAACCGCTGGCCGGGGTGCCCGGCCCACACGCCGAAACCGAGCGGACCCGGCTCGCGGAATGGCGGCTCCAACTGTTGGAGACGCGCCTCGACCTCGACCTGGAGGTCGGCCACCACGCCGAGGCCGTCTCCGAGCTGACCGCCCTCACCGCCGCCCACCCGCTGCGCGAACGGCTGCGCGAGCTCCTCATGCTCGCCCTGTACCGCAGCGGCCGCCAGGCCGAGGCCCTCGCCGTGTACGCGGACACCCGCCGGCTCCTCGCCGACGAACTCGGGGTCGATCCCCGCCCCGAACTCTCCGCGCTGCAGCAGCGCATCCTGCGCGCGGACACCGAACTCGCCTGCGCCGAAGATCCGGTTCCGGCCTCCGCGCCCGCACTCGTGAGGCCTGCCCAATTGCCCGCCACCGTCGCCGACTTCACCGGCCGCACCACCTTCGTCAACGAGCTCGGCGAGATCCTGGCCGGCGTCGGCGGCCAGGTCATGGCCGTCTCCGCGCTCGCCGGCATCGGCGGCGTCGGCAAGACCACCCTCGCCGTGCACGTCGCGCACGCCGCGCGCCCGCACTTCCCCGACGGCCAGCTCTACGTCGACCTCCAGGGCACCGAGCCGCGGCCCGCCGAGCCCGTCGCCGTCCTCGGCGCGTTCCTGCGCGCCCTCGGCACCCCCGACACGGCCATTCCGGACACCGCCGCCGAGCGGGCCGCGCTCTACCGGTCCACGCTCGACGGCCGCCGCGTCCTGGTCCTGCTCGACAACGCCCGCGACGCCTCCCAGGTCCGCCCGCTGCTGCCCGGCACCGCGGGTTGCGCCGCCCTCGTCACCAGCCGGGTCCGCATGGCGGGCCTCGCCGGGGCCCATCTCGTCGACCTCGACGTGATGAGCCCCGAGGAGGCCCTCCAGCTGTTCACCCGGATCGTCGGCGCGGAACGGGTCGGCGCCGAACGCCAGGCCGCCCTCGACGTGGTCGGCGCCTGCGGCTTCCTGCCGCTCGCCATCCGCATCGCGGCCTCCCGGCTCGCCGCCCGCCGCACGTGGACCGTGTCCGTCCTCGCCGCGAAGCTCGCCGACGAGCGCCGCCGCCTCGACGAGCTCCAGACCGGCGACCTCGCCGTCAAAGCCACCTTCGAGCTGGGCTACGGGCAGCTGGAGCCCGCCCAGCAGCGCGCGTTCCGCCTCCTCGGCCTCGCCGACGGGCCCGACATCTCGCTGGCCGCCGCGGCCGCCGTGCTCGACCTGCCCGAGCACGACACGGAGGACCTCCTCGAAGCCTTAGTGGACTGCTCCCTCCTCGAATCGGCCGCGCCCGGCCGCTACCGCTTCCACGACCTCGTACGCCTCTACGCGCGTGCCTGCGCGGAGCGCGACGAGCAGCCCCCGAGCGGTCGGGACGCCGCCCTGGACCGGCTGCTGGACTTCTACCTGGCCACCGCCTCCGCGGTGTACGCGGTGGAGCGTCCCGGTGACCGGCTCCCCGCGCACCTGTCCGCCACCCACTACCCCGGGCTGCGCTTCGGCGATCCGCGGGCCGCGCTCGACTGGCTGTACGCCGAGGCGGACCCGCTGTTGGCCTGCGTCCGGCAGGCCTCCGTGCGCTCGACAGGTCAGGGCAGCGTGGTCGACGTGCTGCGCCGTTCCGTGGACCTGCTGTGGGCGGCGAAGGACCTCGCCGAGTCGGGGGCGAACTCCAAGCAGTACGAGTCCGCCGCCGTGGCCCTGCGCGACGCCGCGCACGCCGCGAAGGACCCGCACGCGGAGGGCCGGGCCCGGACCACCCTCACCAACGTCCACCTGGTCGCGGGCCGCTTCGGCGAGGCCGACGACGAGGCCCGCCAGGCGATGGACCTCGCCCGCGAGGCCGGCGACCCGCTGCCCAGCTGCTGGGCGCCCAACGACCGCGGGATCATCGCCCTCTACCAGGCCCGGTACGCCGACGGCGAGCGGTACCTGCGGGAGGCCATCGAGAACTTCCGCGCCGACGGCAACCACATCGGCGAGGCGAGCGCGCTGTGCAACCTGTCCCGGATCCACGTCGGACTGGGCCGGCTGACGAGCGCCATCGACCTCGCGGAGCAGGGCATCGCCATATACGACCGGATGGGCCTGACCCTGCGCCTGGCCAACGGCCGGTACGCGCTGGGCATCGCCCTCACCCAGGCCGGCCGGCTCGGTGAGGCGCAGACGCAGCTCACCAAGGCGCTGTCGCTGTTCCACGACAACCGGCAGCCGCTGTGGGAGGGCGTGACGCACTTCCGGCTCGCCGAGGCCCACTTGGCCGCGCACCGGCCCACGCTGGCCGCCGCGCACGCCGAGCAGGCCATCGCGTTGCGCGGGATCGGTGGCGAGTGGCGCCGGGCGACCGTGCTGACGGTGCTGGGCAAGGCGCTGCGCCGGCTGGGGCAGCGGGACCGGGCGCGGGTGTGCTGGCGGGATGCGGAGGTCGTCTTCAAGCAGCTGAAGTCGGCGGAACTGGCCGAGGTGCAAGCCCTGCTGGCTGCGGAGATAGCGGCCTGATCTGCGTCGATCGCAGGTTGAACGAGGCATTCATCGTTCGTTTATCGCCGCCCGCCACCATGGGTACATCGACTCACCGCGTCGGGGGGCGCGAGAGTCGGCTGGAGGACCACCCGTTCGGCGGTCCGCGGGGGAATCGCCGAACGGGCCCGACCCATCCATCAGGAGAACCGATGACGACGAACGAGAACATCCTGCCGAACGACGGCGACATCAGGCCGCTCGACAATCACGCGCCGGGTATCGAGATCAAGCCGCTCGACGGCACGCTTGCACCGGGCGTCGACATCACGCCGATGGACAACCACGCCTCCGGCATCGAGATCAAGCCGCAGGACAACCACGCTTCGGACGAGGAGATCGTGACGCTGGACAACCACGCGTCCGGTCCGCGTCCGTAAGACGTCCCACGGGGGATACGGGGGACGGGGGGGCGGTCCCACGGGGGATACGGGGGGCCGGGACCAACGGGGGGACCACGGGGGATACGGGGGAACCCAACGGGGGTCACGGGGGGGGACCCACGGGGGGCCAACGGGGGACTACGGGGGAGCACGACGCACCACAAGGACGGCGGCCTCGGTGGCCCGGAGGGGGAGCCACCGAGGCCGCCGTCGCATGCCCGTGTGCGGGTGGAGAGCCCTAGGCTGGGCCCGTGTTCACCTCACAGGGACCGACCGTCCGCGAGCTCGCCGTCCAGGCCCTCTCGTCCGTCGAGCGCGGGTACGACCTGCTCTCGCCGAAGTTCGACCAGACCCCGTTCCGCACCCCCGACCGGATGCTCGACGCGGTCGAGGAGACGCTCGCCCAGTACGAGGGCTCCTTCGACGCCGGCCTCGACGTGTGCTGCGGGACCGGCGCGGGGCTCGGCATGCTGCGGCGGCTGTGCCGGGGCCGGGTGACCGGGGTGGACCTGAGCGCGGGCATGCTGGCCGAGGCCGCGCGGGCGCATCCCGACGAGCGCCTCGACCTCGTACGGGCCGATGCGCGGGCGCTGCCGGCCGGGATGGCGGGCTCGTACGACCTGGCCGTGAGCTTCGGGGCCTTCGGGCATTTCCTGCCGGCCGAGCGGCCCGCCCTGTTCTCCGGCGTCCACGCGGCCCTGCACCCGGGCGGCGTGTTCGCCTTCCCGATCGGGGCGCCGATCCCGCCGTCGTCTGCCGTGTGGTGGGCCGTGGCGGGCTTCGACGCGGCGATGCGGGTGCGGAACGCGGTGTGGCGCCCGCCGTTCGTCATGTACTACCGGACCTTCCCGCTGGGCGGTGTGCGCGCCGACCTGCTGGCGGCCGGGTTCACGGTGGAGACGGTGCCGCTGGAGCCCTTCGGCCGGCGGGGCGACGGCACCCCGCGCTGGCGGCTGCTCCTGGCCCGGAAGGCCTGACGCACGTCGGCCCGGCTCCCGCTGCGGGGGCCGGGCCGACGGGTACCGCGGGTCAGCGCAGGGTGAAGGGCGCCACGTGGGTCGTGGTGTCCGCTCCGCTGATGGTGAATTCGAGGTTGTAGTTTCCGTTCGGCAGGCCCTGCGTACTGACGGGGAGGCTGTAGCCGGCGGACAGTGCGGTGTAGAGCATCCGGGCGCCGACGGTCCTCGTGACGGGGCCGGTGATGCGGGTGGCCGTCACGGTGATGCCGGAGCTGGAGAGGTTGTTGCCGTTCGCGTCGCAGATCCGCAGGCTGATCACGACCTGGCCGAGCAGGCGCAGGGGCCTGTTCGGGTCGTAGAGCAGGCAGATCCGGTACGCGACGGTGTAGTTGACGCTCTTCGTGGCCGGGTTGGTGGCGACGTCGTTGGCGTTCACCGTGAACGTGTGCGCCCCGAGGGTGGAGGTGTCGACCGGGCTGCCGTTCGCCACCGTGCCGGTGCAGGAGGCCACCCCGGAGGTGGCGTCCGTGCACGAGTAGGACGCGGTGACGGCCTGCCGGTACAGGTACGTGCCGGCCACGGGACGGACGATGGTGATCGTCGGCGCCACCGTGTCGAGGCGCACCGTGATCGTCTGCGGCACGGAGGTGTTCCCGGCGTTGTCGGTGGCCGTGTACGTCACGGTGGTCACGCCGTTCACCGTGATCGGGACGGAGGCGTTCGCGCCGGACACGTCGGTGGATGCGATGGTCTGGGCGCCGCTCGCGCTGAAGGTGATCTTCTGGATGCCGGAGCCACAGGCGCCGTCAACGGCGCTGATGTTGACGGTGGCCGGGCTGGTGGTGTTCCATCCGGCGCCGTTCGGTGCGGGCGAGGTACTCGCGGAGGCGGTCGGTGCGGCCGTGTCCGCGTCGTACGTGAAGCGGTCGGCGGCGGTGACGGGGCTGGTGCCGTTGGGCGTGGTCACGGTGACGTCCACCGTGCCCCGTGCCTGCGGGGGTACCTGCGCGGTCAGCTCCTGCGGCCCGGTGACGTTCACGTTCGTGGCAGCCACGGAGCCGAACGCGACGGTGGTCCCGCTCGTCGGGAATTCGGTGCCGCGCACGGTCACGGTGTTCACGCACTGCGCCAGTTCGGGCGCGTGGTTCGGGGTGACGCTCGTGACGGTGGGCGGGGACAGCGTGATGCGGTCCATCGCGGTGCCCCAGTCGCCACCGAAGATCCCGGTGTTGCCGGTGGCGCCGATCTGCTGGACCGTCCAGACGTCCTTGGGGTTGCTGGGGTCGCGTGCGGTGCCCGAGTAGTCGCCCCAGCGGCTGTCGCCGTTGCAGCGGCAGCTGTAGGCCTCCGAGCCCGCGGCGTAGAAGTCGCCGAACGTCCTCGCCGGGAAGTTGCCGCCCGGCACTCCGATCGCGACGGCGGTGGGGAACATCGTGGACGAGGAGGCGGTGAAGCCCGAGAACAGGTCGTCCTCGTCGTTCAGGGCCAGTGAACCGTAGTAGATGTCTCCGCCGACGAGGCCGAGGTTGAGGTTGGTCGCCAGGGTCTGCGTCCCGCCGGTCGTGACCTGGACGTAGCGCTGGCAGGTGTGGACCGCGGTATCGCCGAGGGGGGTGCAGCTGACGTTGAAGACGCCCCACAGGTGGTTGTTCTGCCAGGCGACCGACAACATCCGGGAGTCGTTGGTCTCGATGGTGGGATCACCACCGGGCGGCTGGACGGCCTCCGGCGGTGCGTCGGCGGTCCCGATGGCGATCGTGTTCACGGCGCGGTTGACCGCGCTGACGCCGGGCACGCCGGTGATCGTGGTCACCGTGACGTCGGTGCCGGTGTGCTTCATGGAGATCTGGTCGTTGATCGCCGACAGCGAGGTGGCCGGTACGGCGTCGGCCAGGCTGGTGTCCTGTGCGAACGTCGTGATGTTGATCGCGGCGCCGGCCAGCAGGTCCGCCTTGTTGACGACGGCAGTGACCGCGCCCAGGAACGGCGGCATGGGCTGGCTGAGGTCGAAGTTGTTCCAGGCCAGCGTGACCTTGTCGTTGCTGTATCCGAGCAGCGGCCGGTCCTGCTGGACGTTGGAGGCGTTGCTCCCGACGTTGTAGACGGTCCAGCCTCCCCGGGGGTCGGAGCTGTCGCTGACCGCGACGTCGACCTCGTCACCGTTCGAGAAGATCCCCTCGTAGGAGGCGAAGAACCGGCCGGAGCCCGCGTCGTAGTGCACGCGCGGGTCGCCGCCCGTGTCCGCCGCGAAGCCGAAGAAGGCGCCCAGGTCGAAGGGCGAGCCCACGGCGTTGCCGGCCTTGTCGTAGAACTGGCCGGACTGGTTCACGAACTGGACGATGTAGGTGGGTCCGACCGCGAGGTTGGTGTCGGAGGGGGCGATGGTGTCGATGTTCCCGAGCGTGGAGAACGTCTTCAGCCTCTCCACGACGGCCGACGAGGGCACCGCCTTCGGTGACGTCCCGCCCTTCGGGGTCAGCAGCGCGGTGGTGACCGGCAGGCTCGGCTGCCGCATCGGACCCACCCGCCGCTGCGGAGGGACGAGGCGGGGCCGTGTCCGCGGCTTGCCGGTGCGCTGGGGCCGGGGCAGTGCCCGTACGTCCACGTGCTGTTTCACCTCGACACGCGACAGCTTCCCCTCGCCCCCCGAAGGCGAGGGGAGGTCGGCCGATGAGGGGGCGCTGGGCCGCGGCTCGGCTGCGGCGGCACCTGCGGGGGCGAGCACCGTGAGCGTCATGGAGAGGGCGAGGAGCAGGGCGCGCGACCAGCCGCGGGCGGCGCGCGTCGTGCCCCGGTTCATCCGTCGGTTCATTCGGAGAATCCGTCGTGTCGACACGGGCTCCCCCCTTCAGCCCTTGTCGGAGGTACGGTCCCGCCGGCGGATCGGCAGCGGGCGGTCGTCGTCGTGCAGTAGCCGATGATCACGACCGGCTACCTATCGGACGGACCTGCCTGCGGGCTCCGGGTGCTGCGGGAAATGCCGACTGTTCCCCCCTTCTGGCCTATTTCTTCGCGCGCAGTTCCCGCTTGAGGACCTTTCCGCTCGCGTTGCGCGGGAGCTCCTCGACGAACTCGACGGTGCGCGGGACCTTGTAGTTGGCCATCTCCCTGCGGGACCAGGCGATCAGGTCGTCGGCGGTGAGGGTGGAGCCCGGGCGGCGCACGGCGTAGGCCTTGCCGACCTCTCCGAGGCGGGGGTCGGGGACGCCGACGACGGCGACGTCGGCGATGTCGGGGTGCAGGCCGAGGAGTTGTTCTATCTCGGCGGGGTAGGCGTTGAACCCGCCGACGATGAACATGTCCTTGATCCGGTCGGTGATGCGCAGGTTGCCGTCGGTGTCGAGGACGCCGACGTCACCGGTGCGCAGCCAGCCGTCGGGGGTGATGGCCCCGGCGGTTTCGACGGGCTCTTCGAAGTAGCCCTGCATGACGTGGTGGCCGCGGACCCAGACCTCGCCGGCCGTGCCGGCGAGCTGGGCGTACCCGTGCTGGTCGGCGATCTTGACCTGGGTGTCGGGGATGGCCCGTCCGGAGGTCGAGGCGATGGTTTCGGCCGGGTCGCCGCGGCGGCACATCGTGACGATGCCGCTGGCTTCGGAGAGCCCGTACGCGGTGAGGACGGTGGAGATGTGCAGTTCGCCGCGGAGCCGTTCGACGAGCCGGAGGGGGACGACGGCGGCGCCGGTGACGACCAGGCGCAGGGCGGACAGGTCGTGGTGGTCGCGCTGGGGGTGGTCGAGGAGGGACTGGTGGAGGGTGGGCGGGCCGGGGAGTACGGAGATCCGTTCGGCGGCGATGTTGGCGAGGACGGTGTCCACGTTGAAGACGGGCTGGGGGACCATCGTGGCCCCGCGCATCAGGCAGGCGATGATGCCGGCCTTGTAGCCGAAGGTGTGGAAGAAGGGGTTGACGATCAGGTAGCGGTCGCCTTCTCGCAGTCCGGCGAGTTCGCTCCAGACGTCGTAGCAGCGCAGGGACTGGGCGTGGGTGATGACGGCGCCCTTGGGACTGCCGGTGGTACCCGAGGTGAAGATGATGTCGGAGGGGGCGTCGGGGCGGATCGACGCGGCGCGTTCGCGCACGGTGTCTGCGCTGATCCGGTCCCCGCCGGCCAGGAAGTCCTTCCAGGTGCGGAAGTCCTCGGGAGCGTCCTCGGCGAGGACGACGACCTGTTCTAGGTGCGGCAGTCCGGGCAGCGGGCCGCGGCCCTGCCCTTCGGCGGCGGCGCGGCGCAGGGAGGCGACGTACGACGTGCCGAGGAAGGTGCCGGTGACGAAGAGGAGCCTGGCCCGGCTGCGCCGCAGCACGTACGCGGCTTCAGAGCCTTTGAAACGGGTGTTGAGGGGGACGAGGACGGCGCCCGCCGAGACGGCGCCGAGTGCGGAGACGATCCATTCCAGGGTGTTGGGGGCCCAGACGGCGACCCGGTCCCCCGGCTCGACCCCGGCGGCGATGGCGGCGGCCGCGGCACGTTCGACGCGCCCGCCGAGCTGCGCGTAGGTGATGCGGACGCGTCCGTCCACGACGGCCTCGCGGTCGGCGTACCGTCCGGCCGCCTCGCGCACCAGTCCCGCGATGCTGCCCCAGCGCAGATCCCCCCGCGCGTCTTCGCTCATCGCACACCCCTCCCGGTAGCTGACTATCCGTCAGATTAGCTGTAGCCTTCGCGGCTGTCAGTACTGGTGCAGCCCCGGAGGTGGCGATGGCGGCAACACTCAAGGACGCTACGGCGATAGTCGGGATAGGCCAGACCGCCTTTGCCAAACGGCTCCCCGAGTCCGAGAAGGAATTGGCCTGCCGTGCGATCCTCGCGGCCCTCGCGGACGCCGGGATCGCCCCCTCCGAGGTCGACGCGTTCTCCTCGTACACGATGGAGGAGACCGACGAGGTCGAAGTGGCCAAGGCGATCGGCGCCGGCGACGTCACCTTCTTCTCCAAGATCGGGTACGGCGGCGGCGGCTCCTGCGCCACCGTCGGCCACCTCGCGGCCGCCGTCGCCACCGGGCAGGCGAGCGTCGGCGTCGCCTGGCGCTCGCGCAAACGCGGCTCCGGCCCGCGCCCCTGGAAGAACACCGCCGTCCAGCTGCCCACCCCCGGACAGTGGACGCGCCCCTTCGGGCTGCTGCGCCCCGCCGACGAGATCGGCATGCTGGCCCGCCGGTACATGCACGAGTACGGCGCCACCCGCGACCACCTCTTCAACGTCGCCATGGCCTGCCGCAACCGGGCCAACGAGAACCCGGCCGCGATGATGTACGAGCGCCCGCTGACCCGCGAGATGTACATGACCTCCCGCATGATCAGCGAACCGCTCTGCCTCTTCGACAACTGCCTGGAGACCGACGGGGCCCTCGCCTGCGTGATCGTCTCCGCCGAGCGCGCCCGGGACTGCCGCCAGAAGCCCGTGTACGTCCACTCCGTCGCGCAAGGCCTGCCGGCCCAGCACCACGGCATGGTCAACTACTGGAACGACGACCCCCTGTCCGGCCCCGCCTGGACCGCCGCCCGGCACCTGTGGAAGCACGCCGACTTCGGGCCGCAGGACGTGGACGTGGCCCAGATCTACGACGCCTTCACCCCGCTCATCCCGCTGTCCCTGGAGGGCTACGGCTTCTGCGGGCGCGGCGAGGGCGCGGCGTTCACCGAGGGCGGGTCCCTGGAGATCGGCGGGCGGCTCCCGATCAACACGGGCGGCGGCGGCCTGTCCGAGGCGTACGTGCACGGCTTCAATCTGATCAACGAGGGCGTCAAACAGCTCCGGGGCAGCTCCACCGCCCAGGTGCCGGACGCCGCGACCTGCCTGGTGACGGCGGGCGAGGGTGTCCCGACGTCCGCGATCCTGCTGCGATCCTGAGGAGCCGATCATGACCGCCGACACCACCGCCGCCGTGGGCGCGGCCCGCACCGAAGAGCTGCTCCTGCCCGTCCCCGACGAGGACGGCGCCCCCTTCTGGGAGTACACCGCCCGGGGCGAACTCCGCGTCCAGGCCTGCACCGCCTGCGGCCGGCTCCGCTTCCCGCCGAGACCGTGCTGCCCGCACTGCCAGTCCTTCGACTCCGAGTGGCGGGCGATGTCCGGCCGCGGCCGCATCTGGTCCTACGTACGGCCGCACCCGCCACTGCTTCCCGCGTACGCCGCGCAGGCCCCGTACAACGTGATCCTCGTGGAGCTCGCCGACGCCCCGCACATCCGCCTCGCCGGGAACCTGGTCACCTCCCCCGACGCCCCGCTGGGCTCCGTGGACCCCGCCCGGTTGCGCATCGGGGCCCGGGTCCAGGTGGTGTTCGCGCAGACCGGCGGGTTCACCGTGCCGCGCTGGGTGCTGGAGAAGTCGTGACGGTGCGGGTGGAGCGGGACGGGGCGAGCGGGGTCGCGGTCGTCACGCTGGACCGGGAGCGCAAGCACAATGCGATCGACCTGGCGACGGCCGCCGAACTCACCGAGATCTGGCGGGAGTTCCGACACGCGGAGGACGTCCGCGCGGTCGTGCTGACGGGAGCGGGCCCGGCCGCGTTCTGCACGGGCATCGACCGCGGCGTCACCGTTGCGCAGCCCGCCTCCCCGTACTCGGTCGACGACCCGCTGCTGTCCGTCGGCCCGAAGGCGAACGACCTGTGGAAGCCCGTGGTCGCGGCCGTCAACGGCATGGCGTGCGGTGGGGCCTTCTACCTGCTGGGCGAGTCGGAGTTCATCGTCTCCTCCTCGGCCGCGACGTACTTCGACCCGCACACGACGTACGGGATGGTCAGCGCGTACGAGGCCGTGTACATGGCGCAGCGGATGCCGTTCGGGGAGGCCGCCCGGATGTCCCTGATGGGGACGGCGGAACGGCTCTCCGCGCAGCGGGCGTACGAGATCGGTCTGGTCTCGGAGCTGACTGCGCCCGAGGAGCTGCTCCCGGCGGCGCTGCGCGCGGCGGGGACGCTGGCCGGGTATCCGACGGAGGCCGTGCAGGGCACCGTACGGGCCCTGTGGTCGGCGAAGCAGGCAGCGTTGCAGCAGGCCCTGGCACAGGCCCCGGCGCTGATTTCGCTGGGCAACCTGCCGCCGGAGCGGCAGGCGGACCTGTTCGCGGGGCGCCGGGCGGCGGCGCCGGAGCCGCGGGTGCGCTAGTTGATCGTGCCGAGGGCGCAGCCGGTGACCTCGGCCGCCTTGTCCTTCTGGACCATCGCGGCGGTGACCGTCTGGGTTTCGCGGGCCTTGAGCGACACCCGGACGGAGGTCCGCTCCACGACGCCGGACGCGCCCTGGAAGACGACGGGGACGTCGATGAGGCGCGCGGTGTCGACGTCCGAGGTCACCTTGAGGACGGCCTTCGGGCTGCCGGGGCCGGCGCAGGTGACGACCTGGGCGTGTGCGGGCGGGCCGGCGCTCTTGCTGGGCGACGGCGTCGACTTCCCGCTGCCATTGCTGTTGTTGGTGTTGCTGTTGTTGCTGTCGTAGCTACTCCGCTTCTTGGAGCCGGAGCATCCGCCGCCGCTGCCGCTGCTCTTGCTGCCGTGCCCGTGCGACGAGAACCCGGTGAGCGCGAACACGACGGCGACCAGCACCGCGGTGAACCTGATCCGACGTCCGGCCACCATGGCTCGATCTCCTCCCCTGGACAACGGCGGGCCACGCTATCACCGCTCGTGCGCCGGGGGATGGGGCTGCGCGGCCCGTCTCGTGCAGGAAACGTGAGGGGTCACCTGGCGCTTGGCCCGTTCACAGTTGCCATGCATATGATCAAACCTGGCCACCGGGGAGGCATGCCCATGTCCGGATCCTTGCGGCGCGGTGGAAACTGATCATGCTGTAACAGGGGGATGCAGTGTTGACCTACTCCGAAGTCATGACCACGGATCTGGGCCTGTTGGCGACGGCCGCCGGCAAATGGGACTCCATGGCCGGCGAGCTGAAGAAGGTCGAAGGCCGCTACGGCGAAACCGTCCAGAAGGTCACCATGGGCGACACCTGGGTCGGCGTCAGCGCCGGCGCCGCCCACTCCCGGTTCGACGCGACGCGGTACGAGTACGCGGCCGCACAGACCCAGGCCAAGGCGATCGCGAGCCTGTTGCGCGACGCGCACACCCAGTTCACCGACCTGAAGAAGAAGCTGGAGAGCGCCCGCGACGACGCGATAGCCGCCGGCATGACGGTCTCCGAGGGGGGCAACGTCGCCTTCGACTACGGGAAGCTGACGCCCTCCGAGCGCAGCGCCTACCACCACGACCCCGACGGCCAGAAGACGATCACCGAAGCCGTCAGCAAGTGGCAGAAGCACATCGACGACCGTGTGAAGGCGTTCGACGAACTCGACCAGAACGTGAAGCTCGCGCTGAGCGCCGAAGTCGTCGACAGCAACAAGGACGCCCTGGGCAAGGGCGCCGACGAGACGCTCGACGGCTTCAACGCCGGCGCCGAGGGCAGCCTGGACAAGGCCGTGAAGGACGCCAAGGCGGCCAAGGTCGACGAAGCGGACGTCAAGACGAAGGAAGACTCCGTCAAGGTGACGGGGCCCGCTGCCGGCGTCACCGTCACCGGTGTCAAGAACGGCAAGGAGGGCCAGGTCAAGGCCTATGCCGACCTCTTCCACGCAACTGCGAAGGGGGAGACGACCATGGGCGGGATCAAGCTCTCGGGCGTCGACGACTTCGTCGTCGGAGCCCGCGGCTCCGCGAGCTACGGGTTCACCGACAAGGGCCTCAGCGGCAAGGCGGAGGTGTCCGCCGGGGTCCGTACGCTGACGAGCGTCAACGCCGAATACGGATACCTCGGCGCCAACGGGCGCGTCGAGGGCTTCGCCGGCGGCGAGGCCCAGGCCACCTTGGGCGTCGGCAAGGACGGTCTCAACGCCGGTGCGAAGGCCTTCGCCGGCGCCAAGGCCAGCGCCGCCGGCGGCGGTGAGCTCGCCGGGATCGGCGCCGGCGGCACCGCGGAGGGCTGGGTCGGTGCGGGCGCCGAGGCCAAGGCCACGTTCGGCAAGGGCGACGACGGCAAATGGCACATCGGCGGCAAGGTGGGCGTCGCCCTCGGCGTCGGCGGCTCCGTGGGCGCCGAGTTCACGGTGGACCCCGACAAGGTGGGCGACGCCTTCGGTGATGCGGCCGACGCGGTCGGGGACTTCGCGGGCGGGGTCAAGGACACCGTCGGCGGATGGTTCGACTGATGTACGTTTCCTAGGAAGGAGGGCCCGAGAAAATGCCCACGACACTGCCCGTACCCATCGAATTCAGCCTGCCGGAGGACTGGCAGGCAGCCCCTCCGGACGAGGTCGGCGCGCCGGACGTGGCGTTCATCGCGCTGCACCCGCACCCGGATGCCGGGTTCACCGCCAACATCACCGTTGACGGCGACTTCATGCCGGACGGGACGACGCTGGAGGAGCTCGCCGACGCGTCGGCGGTGCGGGTCCGCGCGATCGCGGAGACCGCGGAGATCGTCGGCCGCCGCGCGATCGGCTCCCCCGGTGCACCGGGCCTGACCCAGCGGCTGACCCTGTCGGCCGTCGTCGCCGGGGTCCACCGCGACCTCGTCCAGACGCAGGTGTACATGACCGTCCAGGACACCGAGGACCCGCACAGGCGCGCGATGATCCGGACGGTGCTGACCGCCACCGCGGCGCAGCACGACAGCGTCCTGGGAGACTTCCAGGACTTCCTGCGCACGGTGCGCCCGGACACGAAGACGGCGGAATGACGATGGGCCTCTTCAACAAGCTCACCGGCACCCGGCGCCCCGACGCCGGTATCGCGCCGCGGAGCGCCGCGGAGGTCCGGGAATCGCTGCTCGCGGTCAACGCACCGGACAAGGCGTACGTCGTGCGCAACGCCCGCCCCGCGGAGAACGCCGACCTGGTGGCGGAGTGGCGGATCCTCGATCCTTCCTGGCACACCTTCTTCTTCGCGTCGCAGCTGGAGCGCACCCTCAAGATCCGGATGCGGCTGGTCGGCGACAAGCGCGAGGTGCGGGCCCTCGACGAGCAGCTGGAGGTCAGCTGGGTCGGGGGGACACCGAGGCTGGCCACGGGAGCGGAGTACAGCCGCGGCCAGGTGACCACGGTCTCGAAGCGGTGGACGATCGAGAAGGGCCCCGACGGCAAGCGGGGCCTGACCGAGGACTTCGGCTTCGACACGGGTCAGCTGAAGGACCCCCTGCGCGAGGCGGTCCTCGCCGCGGGCTGGACCTGGCGCGGGGTGCTGCTCAAGCTGTGACCACGTGGCGGCGGCCCCGGCCCCCGGTGAGGGGGCGGGGCCGCCGAGCCCGTGCGGGTGGGGATCAGGCCTCGACGGTGCCCGAGGCCGAGATCTCGATCTTGCCGCGGGTGCCGCCCGAGGGGGTGCCGAGCTTCTCGATCTGGTCCACGATCTCCTTGCCCTCGACGACCTCGCCGAAGACGACGTGCTTGCCGTCCAGCCACGAGGTGACGACGGTGGTGATGAAGAACTGCGAGCCGTTGGTGTTGCGGCCGGCGTTCGCCATCGACAGCAGGTACGGGCGGTCGTGCTTCAGCTGGAAGTTCTCGTCGGCGAACTTCTCGCCGTAGATGGACTTGCCACCGGTGCCGTTGTGGTTGGTGAAGTCACCGCCCTGCAGCATGAACTGCGGGATGACGCGGTGGAAGCCCGAGCCGGCGTAGCCGAAGCCGTTCTGGCCGGTGGCCAGCTCGCGGAAGTTGCGCGCCGTCTGCGGGACGACCTCGTCGAAGAGGTTGAAGACGATGCGGCCGGCAGGCTTGCCGTCGATGTTGATGTCGAAGTAAACGTTGCTCATGGGGTCCATCCTGTCACTCCAGGTGCTGCGCGCGACCCGGCGGGTCCAAAACCCCTCACCCGGCCGTACGCGTCCCCGTCCCCTTGGCGGCGTCCAGGGCGTACACGCAGCGGTCCTTGCTGCATGCGTAGACCACGCCCGCCTCGGCCACCGGGGCGCCCGTGATCTCGCCGCCCGTGGCCAGCTTCCAGCGCAGCTGGCCGCCCGCCGCGTCCAGGGTGTAGAGGCAGTGGTCGGCGGAGCCGAAGTGCACCCGGCCGTCCGCGACCGCCGGCGGGCCGGTGATCTCGCCGCCCGCGGCGAACCGCCACTTCGGGGTGCCGGTGACCGCGTCGAGCGTGTACAGCGCGCTGCCCGCACCCAGGTGGACGTTGCCGTTCGCCACCAGCACCGGGTCCGATGACGGCCGCGGCTCGGTGGCGATGCGCCACCGGTCCTTGCCGGTGGCCGCGTCCAGGGCGTACACGGTGCCCAGGTAGTCCGCGAGGTAGACCCCGCCGCCGGTGACCGCCGCGCCTGGCGCGAACGCCGGGGCGGCCAGGAACACCGCGGGGGCCTCGAAGTGCCAGCGGACCCGGCCCGAGGCCCGGTCCACGGACAGCACGCGGGTGCCGGCGGCGACGTAGACGTTGCCGTCCGGGGCCGGGGTGACCCGTACCGGGACGTTGCCGCAGGAGGCCGCGTCGCCGACCGGGTACGACCAGGCCTCGCGGCCGCTGCGGGCGTCCAGGGCACGCAGCCGCGCGTCCTGCCACACGTACACCGTGCCGTCGTGCAGGACGGGGGCCGCCTCCGGGGTCTCGAAATCGCTCTGGGCGCCGGTCAGCTCCCACAGCTTCTGACCGTTCGAGGCTTCCCAGCCCTGCACGCCACCGCCGCGCGTCGCGGTGACCACGGTGCCCCGCTCGGCGCGCACCGCGTACACCCAGGCGTCGGTGTTCAGCCGCCACCGCTCCGAGCCGTCGCCGGCGTCGAGCGCGTAGAGGGACGGGCCGTCGGAGGCGTGGATGCGGCCGTCCGCGACGGCCATGGACCAGGCGACGTCGCGGGTCTTGAACTGGCGGCGGCCGCTGGCCACGTCCAGTGCGTGCACCTCGAAGGAGGTCACGTACAGCAGGTCTCCGGCGACGGTCGGGGTACCCCAGACCTCGTTCGACATGCGGAACCGCCAGGGCCGCCAACGGCCGCTGTCCGGGGCCGGGCCGGGGCTCGGCACCACGGCCGATGCCGAGGAAGAGGCCGGGGCAACCGCTGCACCGCCGGGCGGGCGGACCCAGCCGGTCGCCGAGTCCGCGGAGGCGGCGTGCGCGGCGGGGGCCGCGGCGCTCGCGCGCGGCCCGGGCCCGATCGGCACGGGGGAGCCGCCGAGCAGCACCGGCTCGCCGGACGGCGCGGGGGACGCCGGCCTCGGCGGGTGCTGAGGGCGCTGGGGCACGGCCTGCCCGGTCCGCGGGTCGACCCAGGAGTCGGCGCCGCCGCGCGGCTCCCGGCGGTGCGTGGCGGCCTCGGCGGCGCGCCCCGCGGGGCGGCCGGGCGCCGGGACCGGCGGCGCGGCGGCCGTACGTTGCCCCGCCCGCCGGGCCTCGATCATCGCGACGGCCCGGCCCGGCAGCCACGCCGAGGCGGTGCCGCTGTCGTCGCCGCCGTCGAAGAGGTGCGGGGCGAGCTGCGCCTGGAGGTCGGCGGGGGTCGGGCGCTGGGTGGCGTCCATCTGCATGCAGGAGTCGATCAGGGGCCGCAGCTCGTCCGGGAGCCCCTCCAGGTTGGGCTCGTCGCGCAGCAGCATGAACACCGTCTCCACCGGGTTGGCCCCGTGGTACGGCGGATGTCCGGTCGCGGCGAAGACCAGCGTCGAGCCGAGGGAGAAGACGTCACTGGCGCCCTTGACGCTGCGGGAGTCCTTCGCCTGCTCGGGCGACATGTACGCGGGTGTGCCGACGGCGACGTTCGTCATGGTCAGGCGGGTGTTGGAGACGCCGCTCGCGATGCCGAAGTCGATCACGCGCGGGCCGTCCTCGACGACGAGCACGTTGGACGGCTTCAGGTCGCGGTGGACCAGGCCGGCGCCGTGGATGGACTGCAGGGCCTCGGCGATGCCGGCGGCGAGCCACCGTACGGCCTGGGCGGGCATCGGCCCGCACTCGTTGACGATCTCCTCCAGGGAGGGCGCCGGGACGTACGCGGTCGCCAGCCACGGCACGGCGGCCCGCGGGTCGGCGTCGACCACGGCCGCGGTGTAGAAGCCGGACACGGCACGCGCCGCCTCCACCTCGCGGGTGAAGCGCACCCGGAAGAGCTGGTCCTCGGCGAGCTCGGTGCGCACCGTCTTGATCGCCACCCGGCGCCCCGATGCCGACCGTGCGAGATAGACCAGCCCCATGCCGCCGGCGCCGAGCCGTCCCAGCACCTCGAAGGGGCCGATCCGTCTCGGGTCGTGCTGCGTCAGCTGCTCCACCACTCGCCTCCACACCTCCCCGTACGGGCCCTTGCCTGGCCCGTTCCACCTGCACGCGCGCCGGCACGGCGGTCGGCCCCGTGCAGCGTCTCACCCCGGGCGCCGCCCGGGGTCGCGCAACCCCGATTCTGTCAGGCCCGCGCACGGGCCGTGTCGTCACAGTCCGGGCGGGGCGGACGGACGCGGGAGACGCCGCGGCCCGGCGGCCCCTACGCCGTCGGCCCCGCGGGGGCTTCCGAGAGCAGCGCGAACACCGCGCCCTGGTTGTCGGCGACGACCGCGATCCGCCCGTAAGGCGTGTCGAAGGGGTCGGCGGTGACGCGGCCGCCGAGCCGCTTCACCGTCGCGACGGACCGGTCGCAGTCCGGTACGGCGAAGTACACGAGGAAGTGCGCCGGCATGACCTCCGGGAAGGCGTCCGTGATCAGGCTGCGCCCCAGGACGGCGGTCTGCGCCCCGGGCCGGCTGCCGGGCGGGGACCACAGCCGGTACTCGACGCCCGCGCCGGCGTCGTCCTGGTCCTCGGGGACGTAGCCGAAGACGTTGGCGTAGAAGACGTCGACGGCGTCGCGGGCCCGCGTGTAGAGCTCGCTCCAGCAGTACGTGTACGGCTCCTGCTGGGCTTCGAAGCCGTGGTGGGTGCCGGGCTGCCACAGGCCGAAGACGGCCCCGCCGGGGTCGGCGGCCAGCGCGGCGCCCCCGTACGGGCCCACCGGCTGGGGGTCCATGACCATCTGGCCGCCGGAGGCGCGGATGCGGGCGGCGCACGCGTAGGCGTCGGAGGTGTACAGGTAGATCCCCCAGACGGTGGGCATGCGGCCGTCGGGTTTGGGAGCGAGGGCGGCGACGTTGCGGCCGCGGCTGTAGGCCTGCGTGTAGCCGCCGTATTCGGGGCCGGCGCCGGGGCCGAAGGTCCACCCGAAGAGCTCACCGTAGAAGCGCTTGCCCGCCTCGACGTCCGGAAGCGAGGCGTCCACCCAGCAGGGTGTGCCCTCCGCGAATGCGGCCATGGCCCGTTTCCTTCCGTTGTGCCCCTCGGCCATGATCTGCCCGAAAACTTGTCCACAGCCTGTTGACAAGACTAATCGGGGGATTTCGAGAGGAAGCGGGCGGGGTGGACGGGGCGTCGATCGCCCGATTTCGCACAGGATCCACCCGGGATCCGCCCTGGTCCCGCCCGGCACGTACCCGGAACGCACACCTCCTCGGCGGCTCGCCCGTCCGGGACCGCACGGAACCAGCCGCCCGCGGCGGCGTGGGGCCCGGCCTTCACCCAGGCCAGGTGTCGGGTAACCCCATTTGCAGGCGGCCGAATCGCGCGCAGATCACCCCTCGGTAAGCTGACGGCATGACAGGACAAGTACGCACCGTCGACGGCCGCGTGGCCGGCCGGCGCGGTCAGGCGACGCGGCAGAAGCTGCTCGACTGCCTCAGCGAGATGCTCAGCTCCTCGCCGTACCGCGACGTCAAGGTGATCGACGTCGCCCGCAAGGCCGGCACCTCGCCCGCGACCTTCTACCAGTACTTCCCGGACGTCGAGGGCGCCGTCCTGGAGATCGCCGAGGAAATGGCCACGGAGGGCGCGCAGTTGACGGCGCTCGTCGAGGGCCGCAACTGGGTCGGCAAGGCCGGCTGGCAGGCCGCCGAGGAACTCGTCGAGGGTTTCCTGGACTTCTGGCGGCGCAACGACGCGATCCTGCGGGTCGTCGACCTCGGTGCAGCCGAGGGCGACAAGCGCTTCTACAAGATCCGCATGAAGATCCTCAACTCCGTCACCAACTCCCTCACGGAGTCGATGAAGGAGCTCCAGGCCAAGGGCAAGGTCGACAAGGACCTCAGCCCGGCGGCGATGGCGGGTTCGCTGGTCGCGATGCTGGCCGCGGTCGCCTCGCACCAGAAGGGCTTCCAGACCTGGGGCGTCAAGCAGGCCGAGCTCAAGCCGAACCTGGCGCTGCTCGTCCACTTGGGCGTCACGGGCAAGAAGCCGACCAAGTGACGGCGGACCCGCCACGGGTCCGCCGCCCTCCCCCTCTCCCTCCCCCTCTCCCTCTCCCTCTCCCCTCCCTGCTCACTTTCCGCCGTCGAACCTTCGGCCGTCCGCCGCGATCAGCGACGCTCCAGGCGGAACAGCCGGATCTCGCGCTCGATGCGCGCCTGGTACGTCGCGTACGGCGGCCAGAACCTCAGCACGGCCTGCCACGCCGCCGCGCGTTCCTCGCCCTCCAGTAGCCGGGCCCGTACGGCGATGTCCTGGCCCTTCCAACTCACGTCCGCGTCAGGATGCTTGAGTAGGTTCCCGGTCCAGGCCGGGTGCCCGGGGCGGCCGAAGTTGGAGCCGATCAGGAGCCAGCTGACGCCTCCCTCCTCCGGCATGCAGGCGAGCGGCGTGGTGCGCGGTTCGCCCGTCTTGGCGCCCTTGGCGGTCAGGATCACGCCGGGGAGCATCTGGGCGCTGAGCATGACCTTGCCGCGGGTCAGCTTGTGCACCGCCTTGTCCATGGCGGGGATGAAGTGCGGTGCGATCTTGGCGAACAGCATGGTCGAGGAGACCTTCTGCATCAGCTTGACGCCGGGTGCCATCAGACGGCCGCCTTCTCTTGTGGGGTGGCGAACAGGCCCGCGCGGTGGGCGGCGTGCGCCCGCAGCCGGTGGACGGGACCGAACAGCAGCTCGTCGGCCGCAGCCCGTTTGAAGTACAGGTGCGCGTCGTGCTCCCAGGTGAAGCCGATGCCGCCGTGCAGCTGGATCGCCTCGGCCGCCGTGATGCGCAGGGCTTCCAGGGCCTGGGCGAGGGCGAGGCCGCCCTGCCGCGGGTCCCAGGCGGCGTAGTAGGCCGCCGAGCGGGCCGCCTGCACCTGGACGTAGAGGTCGGCGAGCCGGTGTTTGACCGCCTGGAACGAGCCGATGGGCCGGCCGAACTGCTCGCGCTGGCGTACGTAGTCCACGGTGCGGGTCAGCGCCTGACCGGCCGCGCCGGCCGCCTCGGCGGCGAGGGCCGCGGCGGCGGTGCGCCCCGTGGCGGCCAGTGCGGCGAGGACGGCGTCGCCGTCAGCGCTGCCGCCGGTATCGGTTCCGAGCAACTCTGCCGGGGCGTCGCGGAGTTGGATGCGGGCCTGCGGGCGGGTCTCGTCCAGGGTGGTCTGCCGCGACCGGACGAGCCCGGGGGCGTCCTCCCGTACGAGGAACAGCAGGGTCCGGCTCCGGGCGAAGCCGCCGGTGTGCGCGGTGACCAGCAGGAGGGAGGCGCTGTGGCCGTCGAGGACCTGCGCGGCCTCCCCGTACAACCGCCAGCCGCCGTCGTCGCCGGTCCGGGCCTGCACCCCGCCCGCCCGGCCGCCGCCGGCCCACTCGCCGGGGGCGTTGTCGCCCGTCAGGGCGAGGGCCGTGGACAGTGCCGGGCCGGGGACGGCGAGGGCCGCGGTGAGCCCGCCGGCGGCGAGCGGCGGGAGCAGTGCGGAGCACTGGGCCGTGGTACCCAGGGTGGTGATCAGCGGTACGGCGAGCGCGGCGGTGGCCAGCAGCGGCGAGGGAAGGAGCACCCGCCCGGTCTCCTCGCAGGCCAGCGCCAGGTCGGCGGGGGTGCAGCCGACGCCCCCGTACTCCTCGGCGACGGCGATGCCCGGCAGGCCGAGCTGCTGTGCGAGCTGCCGCCACAGCTCGCGGTCGTGTCCGGCGGCGGTGCGGACGGCGGCTTTGACCTCGTCCGGGCCGCAGCGTTTGCCCAGGACCTCGCGCAGGGTTCGGCGCATCTCGTCCTGCTCCGCGGTGAAGGCGGCATCCATCGTCGGGCTCCTTCCCGTATCTGACGGGCCGTCATGTTAGGGCGGGCGACGAGAGATGCACAGGGGTCGGAGTCCTCGGGTCACCGGCGATGCGCAGGCGTGGACTAGAAACTGACTGAGCGTCAGATGTACCGTCTCCTCATGCCTGGACCCACAGCTGCACCTCGCAACGGACGCCGCCGGGTCGCCGTCGTCGGCGTCGCCCTTTCGGACTGCGGCCGGGTGGACGGCCCCACCCCGTACGCCCTGCACGCGCAGGCCGCCCGGCGCGCCCTGGCCGACTCCGGCCTGGACCGCTCCGTCATCGACGGCTTCGCCTCGGCGGGCCTCGGCACGCTCGCCCCCGTCGAGGTGGCCGAGTACCTGGGGCTGCGCCCCACCTGGGTCGACTCCACCTCGGTGGGCGGATCGACCTGGGAGGTCATGGCGGCGCACGCGGCGGACGCGATAGCCGCCGGCCACGCCAACGCCGTCCTGCTCGTCTACGGATCGACGGCGCGCGCCGACATCAAGGCACGGCGGCGCACCTCGAACCTCTCGTTCGGGGCGCGGGGGCCGCTGCAGTTCGAGGTCCCGTACGGGCACACGCTGATCTCCAAGTACGCGATGGCCGCGCGCCGCCACATGTACGAGTACGGGACGACGCTGGAGCAGCTCGCCTCGGTGGCGGTCCAGGCCCGCGCGAACGCCGCGGGCAACCCGGACGCGATGTTCCGCGACCCGATCACGGTGGACGAGGTCCTGTCCGGCGAGATGATCGCGGACCCCTTCACGAAGCTGCACTGCTGCATCCGCTCGGACGGCGGCTGCGCGGTGCTGCTGGCGGCGGAGGACCACGTACCGGACACGGCGAAGGAGCCGGTCTGGATCCTGGGCTCGGGCACCTCCGTCTCCCACACCACCATGTCGGAATGGGAGGACTTCACCGTCTCCCCGGCGGCGGTCTCGGGCCGGCTGGCCTTCGAACGGGCGGGCCTCACCCCGGCGGACGTGGACATCGCGGAGATCTACGACGCGTTCACGTACATGACCCTGGTGACCCTGGAGGACCTCGGCTTCTGCGCGAAGGGCGAGGGCGGGGCCTTCGTGGAGAAGGGCCGCCTCCTACGGGACGGGGAACTGCCGGTCAACACCGACGGCGGCGGCCTCTCGGCCTGCCACCCCGGCATGCGCGGGCTGTTCCTGCTGGTCGAGGCGGTCCGCCAACTCCGCGGCGAGGCGGGCCCGGACCGCCAGGTCACGAAGAGGAACGGCGCCCTACCGCAGATCGCCCTGGCCTCGGGCACGGGAGGCTGGTTCTGCTCGTCGGGAACGGTGATCCTGGGACGGGGGTGAGGGCCGCCTCACCGGGACCACCACCCGGCCGGCCGACGTTCGAGGCGCGGGCCCCAGGGGCGGCGCCCCGCACCAAGTCAGCCCCGCCGGCGATTGAGGCGCGGGGGCCCGGGGGCAGCGTCCCGCACCAAGTCAGCCCCGCCGGCGATTGAGGCGCGGGGGCCCGGGGGCAGCGCCCCCGCAACGGCGCGGCACCAAGTCAGCACCACCGGCGTTCGAGGCGCGGGGCCCGGGGCCGCCCCCTGCACGGCGCGGCACCAAGTCAGCCCCGCCGGCGCTTGAGGCGCGAGGTCCGCCCCCGGGGAACGGCGGGGCGAGCCGGCACCCGGCCCCGGCCGAGCTCACGTTCAGTACTGCCAGCGGGGCTGACTGCCGTCCAGCCGGCAATAGATCAGGCGGCCGTTCTCGGCGTGCGTGGACCTGCCCAGGTCGGCCTTGCGGCAGAACTGCCCCGCCTTGTAGCAGTTCCCGGCGTTCGAAACGATCTCGCAGGTGCCACTGGCGGGTTCGGCCGGCGCCTTCGTCGGCGCCTTGGTGGCGGGCGGGCGCGGCGTGCCGGCGCCCTCGCGGGTGGGGGCCGGCTTCGCGTCGGGCGTCTGCACGGCCGGCTCGGCGGTCGTGGGCGCGGGCGTCGGGGTCGCCGTGGGAGTGGCGGACGGCGACGGCGGCGCGGAAGTCGGTGTCGGCGTCGGGGTCGCCGTGGGCGTCGGGGTCGCGGACGCCGACAGGCTCGGCGGCGGCGACACGGCAGGGCCACCGCCGTCCGCCGGGCCGCAGGCCACTGCCGTGCAGGCGACCAGGAGGGCCACCGCCGCGCGCCGCAGCGCTCCGCCACGTATCGCGTTCGTTCTGCTGCCGCTGTTGCGCATGTTGGGCCCCCACCTCAAGTCGTTGAAGGCTGCACATCATAGGAACGGCGGAGGCTTCGAGTCCGGCGAACGCCGAAGCTGCTGCGATGGTGTTCGATGGGCGGCATGACCCGCGAGATCACGAGCGACGAGACGGCCGAGATCGAGGCGTTCCACACCACCCTGCACTCCCTGCGGGTGTGGGACGGCCCGCTACCCTCCTTCGATCCGCAGGCCGCACCGGCCGAGCCGCTGGCGCTGTTCCGGGAGTGGTTCCTGCACGCCGCGGGCGCCGGGCAGCCTGAGCCGCACACGATGAGCCTGGCCACGGTGGATGCCGACGGGCGGCCCGACGTGCGGATCCTGATGCTGCACGACGCCGACGGGCACGGCTGGCACTTCGCTTCGCACGCCACCAGCGCCAAGGGCCGCCAGCTCGCCGGGCACCCGGACGCCGCGCTCGCGTTCTACTGGTCGACGGTGGCCCGGCAGGTCCGGATCCGCGGCCGGGTCGCCGCCTGCGGGCCGCAGGAGAGCCGGGCGGACCTGGCGGTCCGCTCGCGGGGTGCGCTCGCTGCGGCGCTGACGGGCCGCCAGAGCGAGGTGCTGGGCTCGGTGCAGGAGCTGGCGCAGGCCTCGGCGGCCGCCTGGGAGCGGGCGGGCGCCGAGCCGGACGCCCCGGCCCCGACCTGGACCCGGTACGTGCTCGACGCCGCCGAGGTGGAGTTCTTCCAGGGCGACGCCGCACGGCGGCACGTCAGGCTGCGCTACCGCCGGACCCCGGACGGCTCCGGCTGGACGCGCGAGCTGCTCTGGCCGTAGGGGTCGACCGTGCCGTCCGCCACCCACGGGCCGGCACGGCACGAGCCGGCACCGCACGACACGAGCCGGCACAGCACGGCACGGCACGGTCAGGCCCTGGCCGGTCAGGCCGTCGCGTGCGGCCCGGGGCGGAAGACCGCGATCAGGATGCCTTCCGCCGCTTCGCGGAAGGCCACCTGCAACGGCATGCCGATGCACAGGTCCGGCGGGGCGCAGTCCACGACCTCGGTCATCATCCGGGGGCCTTCGGCCAGGTCGACCACGGCCGCCGTGTACGGGACGCGCGTCCCGAACGGCGGGAGGTCGTTGCGGTGGATCACCGACCAGGTGTAGAGGGTGGCGCGTCCGCTCGCAGGCTCCCAGGTCACCCGGTCCTCGCCGGCCCAGCAGTACGGGCAGAACTCCCGCGGATAGTGGTGGGCCCGTCCGCAGTCCGCGCAGCGGCGCAGCAGGAGCAGGCCCTGGGCGGCCGCCTCCCAGTAGGGGCGGGTGAAGTCGTCGGTCTCGGGGAGGTCGTGGCGGGTGTTCACAGGAAGAGTCCCGTCGCCGCGTCGAGGGACCAGGTCTGCCAGGCCATGGCGAAGAGGGCGACGAGCGAGATGAGCGCCATCATCGCGTTCTGGCCCTGTTCGGCCCAGTCGTGGATCATCAGGATCAGGTAGAGCAGGTTCAGGAGCAGGCCGCCGACGAGGGCGATCGGGGTCAGGAAGCCGAGGACCAGGCCGAGGCCCAGGGCGAGTTCCGCGTAGACGACGACGTGGGCCATCAGGCGCGGGCGCGGCTGGACGACCTTCTCGAAGCCGCCCTTCACGAACGGCCAGCGGTGCTTTCCGGCGACGTCGGCGGCCCAGGCGATGCCGGTGCCGCGTTCGAACCAGCCCTTCTTGTCCTTGTGCCGCCAGCTCTCCAGCCACCACAGGCCGAGGCCTATCCGGAGCACGGCGAGCCACTCGGCCCCACTGAGCCAGACGGTCTGCATCGACCTCTCCCTTCAATCTGACGGCACGTCAGTTCAGCGGATGCCGGGCGATCGCGCAAGGGTTCCGGCCGGGCCCGGCCGGGGGCCGTGATCGATCCGCAATCGATTCCCTCCTCGTCCGAGACCCAACAACGCTGTGTGTCTATACGCTCACTCTTCATGCCCGGAGTCCCCACAGCCCCTGACATGTCCACCCAGCCCCGCCCGGTCTACGTGATCGGCGCCGGCCCCGGAGGCCTCGCCGCGGCCGCAGCGCTGCGCGCCCGCGGGGTGCGTGCGGTGGTCGTCGAGAAGCACGATGCCGTCGGCGCCTCCTGGCGGGGGCACTACGACCGGCTGCACCTGCACACCACCCGACGGCTCTCGGCGCTCCCGGGGCTGGCCATGCCGCGCCGGTTCGGCCGGTGGGTCTCGCGGGACGACGTGGTGCGGTACCTGGAGAAGTACGTCGAGTTCCACGAGCTGGAGATCGTCACCGGGGTCGAGGTGACGAGGATCGATCCGGCCCCCGGAGGGGACGGCTGGCTCCTGCACGCCACCGGTGGCCGGGTCCTCGACGCCCGGGCGGTCGTCGTCGCCACCGGGTTCAACCACACGCCCGCACTGCCCGACCGGCCGGGCCGCGACACGTACGCCGGAGAGCTGCTGCACGCCCGCGACTACCGCAACGCCGCGCCGTACGAGGGCCGGGACGTGCTCGTCGTCGGCGTCGGCAACACCGGCGCCGAAATAGCCGTCGACCTGGCCGAGGGCGGGGCCGCGCGGGTGCGGCTCGCCGTGCGCACCGCCCCGCACATCGTGCGCCGCTCCACCGCGGGCTGGGCCGCGCAGCGCACCGGGATCATGGTGCGGCGGCTGCCGGTGCGGCTCGTGGACCGGCTCGGTGCGCTCGTCGCCAAGGCGTCGGTCCCCGACCTGACGGCGTACGGGCTCCCCCGTCCCGACACCGGCCTGTACAGCAGGGTCAAGGAGGGCGCGGTCCCGGTCCAGGACGTCGGTCTGATCGACGCCGTGCGCACGGGCAAGGTCGAGCCGGTCGCCGCCCTCGCCTCCTTCGAGGGCGGCGAGGTGGTGCTCGCGGACGGTTCGCGGATCGCCCCGGACGCGGTGATCGCGGCCACCGGCTACCGCCGCGGCCTGGAGGGCCTGGTCGGGCACCTGGACGTGCTCGACGAGCGCGGGCGCCCCCGTACGCACGGCACCCGCACCCCCGCGCAGGCCCCCGGCCTGTACTTCACCGGGTTCACCAACCCCATCAGCGGAATGTTCCGCGAGATGGCCCTGGACGCCGAGAAGATCGCCCGGGCCCTGTCCCGCCGGCTCAGCCCCCAGGTCGGGCGGCAGCCGTCCGAGGCGCTGCCGGACACCGGCCTGCGCCCGGTCGACCCGCTCGCGTAGTCGGTCACACGGCCGCTCGCCCGCCCGCCCGCGCCCGCTCACAGAACAGTCCGAATCCTGCCCTGGACCCACCCCGAAGGGATCTGTCACCGTTCCACACACCACCTCCACCACCTTTCCTGCGCAGCACTGTTCCTGACGGCGCGTCAGTTCAGTAATCTGACTACGCGTCAGTTATTGGGCTTCATCGAGCAGGAGCGGGCGGAACGATGCTTGGATCTACTCACGGCACCCTCACCACCGACTTCCGCGCACGTGTCGAGGCCTGCGGGGAGACCCCCAGGACGGCCGTCCATTCCATGGCGGCGCCGTCCTCCGAGGACACGGTCGCGGTGGACGTCAGCGGACGGCCCCTGCACGCCGACGTCCCCGACCTGGACCGGTTCTTCCGGCCCGAGTCCGTGGCCGTCATCGGCGCCTCCGACGCCGAGGGCAGGCCGAACACCGGCATCACCCGCCAGCTCGTCGCCTGGGCGGAGCGCGTCGGCGCCCGGATCCACCCCGTGCACCCCACCCGCCCCACCGTCTTCGGCCTGCCCTGTCACGCTTCCGTGGCCGACCTGCCCGAACAGGTGGACCTCGCCGTCCTCCTCGTCGGCGATCCGCTGCCGGTGATCGAGGAACTGGCCGAGGCCAAGGTGAAGTTCGCCGTCGCCTTCGCCTCCGGCTTCGCCGAGACGGGGGACGAAGGGGCCGCCGCCCAGGCACGGCTCGCCGCCGCCGTCCGGCGGTCGGGCCTGCGCCTCCTGGGCCCCAACACGAACCTCAACGCCTTCGAGGAGTTCCGCGACGACCTCGACGGCCCGGCGATCGCCCTGATCACCCAGTCCGGCCACCAGGGCCGGCCCGTCTACACCCTCCAGGAACTGGGCATCCGGCTCTCCCACTGGGCTCCCACGGGCAACGAGGCCGACCTCGAAACCTCCGACTTCATCTCCTACTTCGCCGAACAGCCCGAGGTCGGCGCCATCGCCTGCTACGTGGAGGGCCTCAAGGACGGCCGGTCCTTCCTGCTGGCCGCCGACCGGGCCGCCCGGGCGGGCGTCCCCGTCGTCGCCGTCAAGGTCGGCCGCACCGAGACCGGCGCCCGGATGGCCGCCTCCCACACCGGGAAACTGACCGGCGCGGACACCGTCGTGGACGCCGCGATGCGCCAGTTCGGCGTCATCCGCGTCGACGGGCTGGACGAGCTCCAGGACACCGCGGCCCTGCTCGCCCGGGCCCGCAAACCGCAGGCCGACGGGGTCGTCGTGTACTCCATCTCCGGCGGCACCGGAGCCCACTTCTCCGACTTGGCGACCGAGGCCGGACTCAGCCTCCCCACCCTCTCCCGGGCCAAGCAGGACGAGCTCCACCAGTGGATACCGCAGTACCTGAACGTCGCCAACCCCGTCGACAACGGCGGCCACCCGGTCGGCGACTGGCGCGGCCGGAAGATCATCGACGCGATCCTCGCCGATCCGTCGGTGGGCGTACTGATCTGCCCCATCACCGGGCCCTTCCCGCCCATGAGCGACAAGCTCGCCCAGGACCTGGTGGACGCGGCCGAGCAGAGCGACAAACTGATCTGCGTGGTCTGGGGCTCCCCCGTCGGCACCGAGGAGGCCTACCGCACCACCCTGCTCGGCTCTTCCCGGGTGGCCACCTTCCGCACCTTCGGCAACTGCATCACCGCCGTCCGCGCCTACCTCGGCCACCACCGCTTCACCGCCGCCTACCGCTCCCCCTTCGAGGACGCCCCGCGGACCCCGTCCCCCTCGTACCGCAAGGCGCAGGCGCTCATGCGCCCGGGCCAGCAGCTCAGCGAACACGCGGCGAAACAGCTGCTGCGGGCCTACGGGATACGGGTCCCCCGCGAGCAGCTCGTGACCAGCGCGGCGGCCGCGGTCCGGGCGGCCGGCCTGGTCGGCTACCCGGTGGTGATGAAGGCCTCGGGGCCGCAGCTCGCACACAAGACGGAGCTGGGCCTGGTCAAGATCGGCCTGACCTCGGCCAGCCAGATCCGGGACGCCTACCGGGAGCTGACGGACATCGCCCGCTACGAGAACGTCCCGCTCGACGGCATCCTGGTCTGCCAGATGGTGGAGCGCGGGGTCGAGATGGTCGTCGGCGTCACCCAGGACGACCTCTTCGGCCCGACCGTCACCGTGGGCCTCGGCGGGGTCCTGGTGGAGGTGCTGCACGACGCGGCGGTACGCGTCCCGCCGTTCGGCGAGGACCAGGCCCGCGCGATGCTGACCGAACTGCGCGGCCACGCCCTGCTGGAGGGGGTCCGGGGGGCGCCGCCGGCCGATGTGGACGCCCTGGTGGAGGTGGTCCTGCGGGTACAGAGGATGGCGCTGGAGCTGGGGGGTGTCCTCTCCGAGCTGGACATCAACCCGTTGATGGTCCTCCCCCGGGGGCAGGGGGCGGTGGCCCTGGACGCCCTGGCCATCTGCCGCTGAGCGCCGATGCGCGGCCCCGCCCCGCCCTTCTCCCGTTCCCCGGGGTCCAGCCCCGGACCCCGCACGGGTGCGGCACCGTGCGGGGGCTGGACCCCGGTAGCGGCGTCGCAGGCGAACGGGGGTCCGGGGCTGCGCGCTCCCACACCAACCACCTCACCCCGAGAGGGAGTTCCATCCATGACCAGCGACGGCACTGCCGACGAAGTCCTGCACCGCATCGAGAGCGGCGTCTCGTGGATCACCCTCAACCGGCCGGAGGCCATGAACGCCGTCACCCGGGACCAGCGCGAGCGCGTCATCACCCTGCTCGGCGAGGCCTCCGCCGACCCCGCCGTGCGGGCCGTCGTCATCACCGCCACCGGCAAGGGCTTCTGCGCGGGCGCCGACCTGCGCGGCGCCCCCGCGACGCCGGGCGAGCGGATCGCGGGCGACGTGGCCCGCATGATCCGGCTCGGTGCGCAGCGCCTGATCACTGCCGTGCTCGACTGCGAGAAGCCGGTCCTCGCCGCCGTCAACGGCACGGCCGCCGGCATCGGCGCGCACCTCGCGCTCGCCTGCGACCTGGTCATCGCCGCCGAATCCGCCCGGTTCATCGAGGTGTTCGTCCGCCGTGGCCTGGTCCCCGACGGCGCGGGCGCGTACCTGCTGCCGCGTCTGGTCGGCCCGCAGAAGGCCAAGGAGCTGATGTTCTTCGGCGACGCCGTCCCGGCGGCCGAGGCCGAGCGGCTCGGCCTGGTCAACCGGGTGGTGCCGGGCGAGGCGCTGGAGGCCACCGCCCGGGAGTGGGCGGACCGCCTCGCGCAGGGCCCGACCCGCGCCCTCGCGCTGACGAAGCAGCTGGTCAACGCCTCCCTGGACGGCGGCCGGGCGGCCGCACTGGCCGCTGAGGCCACCGCTCAGGAGATCAACATGAGCACCGCCGACGCGAACGAGGGCGTGGCGAGCTTCGTGGAGCGCCGCCCGCCCAAGTACCTCGGGCGGTAGCCGCGGCGTCCGGTCACATCTGCGGGTTGGGCTTCAGCAGGGCGAACGCGGCGCCGGCCGGGTCCGCCACCCACGCGATGCGGCCGACGTCGGGCACGTCCGCCGCGGGCATGAGCACCGACCCGCCGTTCCCGCTGGCCGCGGAGACGGTGGCGTCGACGTCCGCGACGTTGAAGTACGGCACCCAGCGCGGCTTCTCGACCCCGCCGCCCGCGCCGTCGCCCATCGGCGCGACCCCGCCGAACGAGGTCTGCTGCTGGTCGCCCTCCCCCAGGCTCAGCACGCGGTAGGTCATCCCGGGCGTCTCCATCTCCTGGTTGCGCCAGCCGAAGACGCCGTTGTAGAAGCCGATGGCGGCGGTGGGGTCGGGTACGTGCAGCTCGGCCCACACCAGGGAGTTCTCGTCGGAGGCGAGCCCCAGCCCGGCGGTCTTGCCGGGCTGCCAGAGCGCGAACTCGGCGCCCTGCGGGTCGGTGGCCTGCGCGAGCCAGCCCTCGCCCATGACGTCCATGGGCTCCATCCGGATCTTCCCGCCGCCGGACTGTACGGCCGAGACCGTGGCCTGGATGTCGTCGGCCTTGAAGTGGATCATCCAGGCGGAACTCGCCCCCTCCTCGGTGAGCGGCCCGAGCGCGGCGACGGTCTTGCCGTTCACCTGGAAGAACCCGTACCCGCCCGCCTCGGGCCCGGCGGAGACGAACTGCCAGCCGAAGACCGCGCTGTAGAACGCGGCGGCAGCATCGGTGTCGGGGCTGCCGAGGTCGAGCCAGACGGGCGATCCGAGACGGAAGTCGGTGCCGAGCATGCGGGTCCTCCTGGATGACGGGGTGGATCGGGTGGATCGGGCCGGGGGCCACGATGCCGACGTCTCCGGGGGCTGTCCGCCGTACGGGTCCCGCCGGGGCAGTGGTTCACCCGTACGGGCGAACGGCGGGCCGCGACTAGGGACGGTGCAAGGTGGTGACCCAGCGGGCGTCGGGGTCGCCCGTGACGACGAACAGCTGCGGCCGGGCGACCGTGCCGGCCACCTGCCAGTCGCGCAGCGGGCCGCAGCCCGCGATCGAGAGGGTGATCCGGTCCCGCGGCCCCCCGGCTGCCGGGCGGCCGGCCCCGCGCTGCGACTCGAAGGTCCACGTCCCGGTCCCCGAGCAGTTGTCCCACAGCCTGGCGTTCCCGTGTACCAGCGCCAGGTTGCCGGCCTCCGCCTCCCCGTTCTCGTCCAGCCGCAACGAGTACGCGCCGCCGGCGCCGATCCACTGCCCGACGTACCGGCTCCGGTCCAGCCGGGGCGGCTCGTACGCGTGCCAGCGCGTCCGTTCCTGGAGGAACCCGCCGACCAGGGCGAGGAGCAGGGCGATCCCGGTGAGGGCGCCGATCCTGGCTGCCATCGCGCCCCACCGCAGGAGCCGGTGGCGCGCGTACCACGCCGCCGTCACCGGGAGCGCCCCGACGCCCGCGACCCAGGCCACCGCCCAGCCGAACGGGGCGCCCCACAGGGAGACGGCCCCCCACGCGTACGCCGCGGACACCGCGGCGGCGCCCAGCGCCGAGCTGGCCGCCGCCCACCGCGGGTTCCCCACGAGCCGCTCCAGAACCATCGCCGGCAGGCTGAACAGCAGCCAGTGCAGGTACCCGGCCAGGACGACCAGGAGGAGCACCTGGGGGGCCTGGGCGAGGACGCCGCCCGCGAAGCCGATGCCGTGGTCGTCGCGCATGCCGGCGGTGGCGAGGAAGACCGCGCCCGCCACGACGAGCTGTGCCATGAAGGCCAGCTCGGCTCCGGTCGCCAGGTGCGACCACCTCCCGCCCCGCGCGGCCGGAACCGGTCGCGGTAGCGGCTGCGGTCGCGTTCGCGGCTGCGGCCCGTACGCCTCTGGTGTCCCCATGGCCCCCACTCCCACGAATTGAACATGTTCAATCAGCGGGGACGATACACGCCCCGCGGCGCCTTTCCGAGTCCCCGGCCCGCGCCCCTTCCCATCTGACGGAGCGTCAGGTTCAATCGGGAACGTGATGGGACACGCAGGGATGGCGGCCACCGTCGTCCGATACCTCAGGTCAGTCGGCTCCCCCACCTCCGCCCCGTCGGAGCAGGACCCGGACCACGGCCGCGTCGACGCGCTGCCGCGCCCCGACCTACGGGCCGTCGCAGACGACGAGCGCGCACCCGTCAGCCCCGCCGAATTCCGGGCAGTACTCGGGAACTTCGCCAGCGGTGTCACGGTCATCACCGCCCCGCCCACCGAGGACGGCGGCGGGCCCGCCGGCTTCGCCTGCCAGTCCTTCGCGTCGCTGTCCCTGGACCCGCCCCTGGTCACGTTCATGGTGGCCCGTACGTCGACCACCTGGCCGCGGATCGCCCGCGCCGGGGTGTTCTGCGTCAACATCCTGGGCGCCGGGCAGGGCGAGCTGTGCCGGGCCTTCGCGATGAGCGGCGCCGACAAGTTCGCCGGCGTCGCCCACGCCCCCGCCCCCGCGACCGGGTCGCCCCGACTCGCCGAGGTGCCCGCCTGGATCGACTGCCGGATCCACGCCGTGCACACCGGCGGGGACCACCTGATCGTGGTCGGCCGGGTCGAGGCCATGGGCGCGGCCGGGGAGGGCGAGCCGCTGCTCTTCCACAAGGGCCGCTTCGGCCGCTTCAGTCCGTGACCGGGCCGCAGCCCCGCACACCTTGATCACGAGACCGGTCGCCCCGGAGGTGCCGGTCGCCGGCTTCCTGCGGGGCGCCCGCTCCACCACCGACCGCGAGGCCGGTGGTGGAGCGGGCGCCCCGCGTCAGAACGTGAGCACCCCGCGGGCCACGCGGCCGTGCCGGGCGTCGTCCACGGCCTTGGCGAAGTCCTCGATCGGGTAGACCTCGGTGACGAGTTCGTCGAGCAGCAGCCTTCCCTGCCGGTAGAGCTCGGCGTAGAGGGCGATGTCCCGCTGCGGGCGGGAGGAGCCGTACCGGCAGCCCATGATGGTCTTGTCGAGGTACATGGACGAGACCTGGAAGGAAGCCTCTTCCTTGAAGCCGGGCACCCCGAGGAGGACCGCCTGTCCGTGCCGGTCGAGGAGGTCGACGGCCTGGCGGATCAGCTTGACGTTGCCGACGCACTCGAAGGCGTGGTCGGTGCCCGTCGGAAGGATCTCGCGGACCGCCGCCGAGGAGTCCGTCACGGCCGAGGCGTCGATGAAGTGCGTGGCCCCGAACTGCCGGGCCACCGCCTCCTTCGCCGGGTTGGCGTCCACCGCCACGATGGTGCCCGCGCCCGCGATCCGGGCGCCCTGGAGCACGTTGAGCCCGATGCCGCCCGTGCCGATGACGACCACCGACTCGCCGTGGTCGACCCCGGCCCGGTTCAGTACGGCCCCCACGCCGGTCAGGACGCCGCAGCCGATGAGCGCCGCCGAGGTCGGCGGGATGTCGGCCGGGATCTTCACGGCCTGGACGGCCTTGACGATCGTCCGTTCCGCGAAGGCCGAGTTGGAGGCGAACTGGAACAGCGGCTTCCCGCCGCGGGAGAACGGCTGCCCCGGCATTCCGATCGCCTTGCGGCACATGGTGGGCCGGCCCCGGTCGCAGTCGGCGCAGGCCCCGCAGTTCGCCAGGGTCGACAGGGAGACGTGATCACCCGGCGCCACGTGCGTCACTCCGGTCCCGACCGCCTCCACCACCCCGGCGCCCTCGTGGCCCAGTACCACCGGTGGCGGGAAGGGTATCGTCCCGTCGATCACCGACAGGTCGCTGTGGCACAGCCCGGCCGCCGTGATCGCGACCAGCACCTCCCCCGGCCCCGGGTCGCGGATCTCCAGATCGTCGACCACCTGGGCCTGCTTGCCGTCGAACACGACGCCTCTCACCTGGGCTCCTTAGGCAGGCCGAGCACGCGCTCGGCGATGATGTTCCGCTGGATCTCGTCCGAGCCGCCGTAGATCGTGTCGGCGCGGGTGAACAGGAACAGGCGCTGCTCCTCGTCGAGTCCGAGTTCGTACGGGAGGCCGGGCGCCCAGTCCGCGGGCCCGGCGCAGGCCGTAGCTCCCCGGACCGCGACGGCCAGCTCGCCGAGCCGCCGGTGCCAGCCGCCCCACAGCAGCTTGGCCACGCTCGGGGCGCCCGGATCGCCGGTGGTGCCCAGGGTCCGCAGGGCGTTCCAGCGCATGGTGCGCAGTTCCGCCCACTGCCGTACGAGGCGGTCGCGCAGTACGGGGTCCGCCGCGCCCGAGGCCAGGCAGACCTCCACCACCCGCTCCAGCTCTGCCGCGAACCCGATCTGCTGGACCAGTGTGGACACCCCGCGTTCCAGGGCGAGGAGCCCCATGGCCACGGTCCAACCGTTGCCCTCCCCGCCTACGACCTCTGCGGCCACCGCCCCGTCGAAGAACACCTCGTTGAACTCCGAGGTCCCCGACATCTGGCGGATCGGCCGGACCTCGACCCGCCCGGGCTGGTCCATCCGTACGAGCAGGAAGGACAGCCCGTGGTGGCGCCGGGAGCCGGGCTCGGTACGGGCCAGTACGAAGCACCAGTCGGCTTCCCGGGCGAGCGAGGTCCAGATCTTCTGCCCGGTGACGCGGAACGGGCCGTCGGTTCCGGGGCGGGGTTCGCGCACCGCCGTCGTACGGATGCCCGCGAGGTCCGAGCCGGCGTCCGGCTCGCTGTACCCCTGGCACCACAGTTCCTCGCCGCGCGCGATGGCGGGCAAGAAGCGGTCCCGCTGCTCCGGGGAGCCGTACGCGATCAGGGTCGGCGCGAGGAGGTTCTCGCCGATGTGGCCGACCCGGCCGGGGGCGCGCAGCGCCGCGTACTCCTCGGCCCAGACGACCTGGCCGGTGAGGGAGAGCCGCCGGTTGCCGTAGCCCTCGCCCGGACCGGTCACCCAGCCCTGGCCGATCCAGCCGCCACGGCCGAGTTCGCGTTCCCATGCGCGCCGGGCGTCGATCCCCTCGTGCTCGCTGCCGGGCCCGCCGCGGCCGAGGACCTGCACGTACGGGCCCACGAGGTGCTCGGTGAGCCAGGCGCGGGCGCGGACGCGCAGTTCCTCGTCGTCGGGCCCGAAGCTGAAGTCCATGTCGTCGGGGCTCCCCTACGCGTTGGGGCGGTCCTTGGCGGCCGCCGCCTTGGCCATGGCCTCCAGCTGCGCGAGCATCGGCATCGGGTCCGTGCCGACCGTCCCGGGCAGGAAGTCGGCGATCTTCTCCGGTGTCCAGGAGCCTTCGGCGTAGCCGGCGCGCAGCTCGCGCGGCTGCGCCCAGACGGCGATCTTCGGTCCGGCGATCGTGTAGACCTGCCCGGTGATCCTCTCGCCGCCGGTGGCGACCGCCTTGTCGGAGAGGAGGTAGGTGACCAGGGCCGCGACGTCCTCCGGTTCGCCGATCTCCTTGAGCTCCATGGGAACGTTCGCCGACATGCGGGTGCGGGCGACGGGTGCGACGGCGTTGGCCGTGACGCCGTACTTGGCCAGGCCCAGGGCGGCGGAGCGGACGAGGGAGATGATGCCGCCCTTGGCCGCGCTGTAGTTGGCCTGGGCGACGGAGCCCTGGTGGTTGCCGCTGGTGAAGCCGATGAGGGTGCCGGAGCCCTGGCGGCGCATGACGGCGGATGCGGCGCGGAAGACGGTGAAGGTGCCCTTGAGGTGGGTGGCGACGACGGGGTCCCACTCCTCCTCGGACATGTTGAACAGCATCCGCTCGCGCAGGATGCCGGCGACGCACACGACGCCGTCGATGCGGCCGAACTGCGCGAGGGCGGTGTCGACGATGCGCTGGCCGCCCGCCATGGTGGAGATGTCGTCGGCGACGGCGACGGCCTCGCCGCCGCCCGCGATGATCTCCTTCACCACGGCTTCGGCGATCTCGCTGGTGGGTTCGCCGCCTTCGATGCCGACCCCGTAGTCGTTGACGACGACCCTGGCGCCCTCGGCGGCCGCGGCGAGTGCCACGGCCCGTCCGATGCCCCGGCCCGCACCGGTGACGGCGACGACCTTGCCTGCCAAGAAGTTCCCCACGCCCGACCCCTTCCCGCGTTTTCTGACGGACCGTTAGATTCTATGGGCAGTCGGATGCGGCTGCACAAGCCCCCGTTCACATCTCCCGCGACAAGGAGTCGATGAAGCCATGGGCATGCCCCCCGAGTTCCACGACATCGCCAAGCGCATCAACAACTGGGGCCGCTGGGGCGCTGACGACGAGATCGGCAGCCTGAACCTGATCACCGACGAGGTCGTCCGGGCGGCCGCGGCAGGGGTCCGCTCGGGCCGCCGGATCCCGCTCGCGCTCCCGCTCAAGGAGGACGGGGTCCAGGCCGGCCTGATCCCCGGCCGGATCAACCCCCTGCACACGATGGTGCAGATCAACCAGGAGCTCTTCGGGCCGGGCACGGTGGCCTGCAGCGACGACGCCGTGACCATGGGGCTCCAGGCCGGGACGCACTGGGACGCGCTCACGCACGTCTCCCACTCGGGGAAGATCTACAACGGCCGCCCGGCCGGCACCGTCACGGCCCACGGGCGCGCCGAGTTCAGCGGCATCGAGAAGGCCGGGCACATCGTCTCGCGGGGCGTCCTGCTGGACGTGGCCGCCGCGAAGGGCCTCGACCGACTGCCCGGCGGCCACGCGGTGACCCCCGAGGACCTGGCGCAGGCCGAGGAGTTCGGCGGCGTGACCGTACGCGCCGGGGACGTCGTCCTCGTCCGGACCGGGCAGATCCAGGTCTACCTGGCGGGCGACAAGCACGGCTACGGCTTCCCCTCGCCCGGACTGTCCGTCCGTACGCCCGAGTGGTTCCACGCGCGGGACGTGGCGGCCGTCGCCAATGACACCCTGACCTTCGAGATCTTCCCGCCGGAGATCGAGAACCTGTGGCTGCCGGTGCACGCCCTGGACCTGGTCGAGATGGGCATGCACCAGGGCCAGAACTGGAACCTCGAAAAGTTGTCCACAGCCTGTGCAGAAGAAAACCGGTACGACTTCCTGCTGTCGGCCATGCCGGAGCCGTTCGTCGGCGGCGTGGGCACCCCGGTCGCCCCGGTGGCCGTCCTCTGAGGCACCCGCCGGGCGCCGGCACCATCCTCCGGGCTGCATCCCCGGGGCCGATGCCGGTGCCCGCAACGGTCGTTAGTGTCGCGACATGGACACCTCATCAGCGCAAACGGGCGGGAGACGGACGGCGTCACGGTGGCAGACCGCGGCCCTCTGGACGGGGGCCGGGCTGATCGCCTTCGCCCTCTCCTGCCTCGCACCGCAGCAGGCCCCCCTCGGCATCGGGCCCCGGATCTTCGACGTGGGGCCGCTCATCGGCATCCTCGGAGTGGCGACCGCTGCCTTCCTAGTGCGGCGGGCACCGCTCCTGACGCTCGGCCTGATGCTCCTCGCCACCCACCTCATGCTGTTCCTGACCAACGCGCCCGGGCTCACGCTCGCGCTGGTGCTGCCCACCGCGGTCGCGCTCGGCACAGTCGCCGCCACCCGCTCGCGGAGAACGGCCCTGGCGGCAGTGAGCGTCACCGTCCTGGTGCTGCTGGTAGCCCAGTTCGCCGTGCCCGCGCGCGGGTTGTCGATCCCGCTCGTCCAGAGCCAGCTGCCGATCGTCGTCCTCTCCTGGCTGATGGGGGACTCGGTGCGGCGCGGCCGCGAGTCCGCCGCGCAGGCGCACGCCCGGGCCACCGAGCAGGCCCTCACCGACGAGCGGCTGCGCATCGCCCGCGAGTTGCACGACATGGTCGCCCACAGCATCGGCGTCATCGCCATCCAGGCCGGGGTCGGCAGCCGGGTCATCGACACGCAGCCCGCGCAGGCCCGCCAGGCCCTGCAGGCCATCGAGGCCACCAGCCGCGAGACCCTGGCCGGCCTGCGCCGCACACTGGTCGCCCTACGCCGCAGCGAGCCCGCGTCGCTGGCGCCCGCGCCGGGCCTGGACGGCATCGACCGGCTCGCCGCGACCGCCGCGAGCGATACGGACCTACGCGTGGACGTGGTGTGGTCGGGGGACCGGCGGCCGCTGCCGTCCGACATCGAGCTGGCCGCGTTCCGCATCGTGCAGGAGGCACTGACCAACGTCGTCCGGCACGCGCGGGCCGATGCCTGCCGGGTGGGCATCGCGTACGGGCCGGGCGAACTGGCCCTGGAGATCAGCGACGACGGGCGGGGCGCCACGGAAGACGACCCGGCCGGCGCCGGATTCGGGATCACGGGCATGCGGGAGCGCACCGCCGTGCTGAACGGCCGGTTCGAGGCCGGGTCCCTGCCGGGGGGCGGCTTCCGGGTGGCGGCGGTCCTGCCGCTGGAACAGGAACGACGAGGGCCCGCCCCGGAACGGGAGGAGAAGCGATGAGCGACATCCGCGTCCTGCTCGCCGACGACCAGCCCCTGGTGCGGTCGGGACTGCGCGTCCTGATGGCCGACACCCCGGATCTGGAGGTCGTGGGTGAGGCCGCGAACGGCGCCGAGGCGGTCCGGCTGACCGCCGAGCTGGCCCCCGACGTGGTGGTGATGGACATCCGGATGCCGGAGATGGACGGCATCGAGGCCACCCGCCGGATCACGGCCGGCCCGGGCGCGGCCCGCGTGCTGATCCTGACCACGTTCGACGAGGACGAGCACGTGTACGGGGCGCTGCGCGCCGGTGCGAGCGGTTTCGCCGTGAAGGACATGGCGCTGGACGACCTCCTCGCGGCGGTCCGTGTGGTCGCGGCGGGCGACGCCCTCATCGCGCCGGGCGTCACGCGCCGTCTGATAGCGGACTTCGTCTCGGGGGCGGCGCCCGGCCCCGAGCGGGTCCCGGCGATCACCGGCCGGGAGCAGGAGGTGTTGACCCTCGTGGGGCGCGGCCGGTCGAACGGCGAGATCGCGCAGGACCTGTACATCACGGTGGCGACGACCAAGTCGCACGTGGCGCGGCTGCTGACGAAGCTGGACGCCCGCGACCGGGTGCAACTGGTCATCAAGGCGTACGAGATGGGGCTGGTCACGCCGCCCAGGTGAAGGCGGCGCGGTCCAGCGGGTGGCGGCGTACGGTCGTGCGCGCCCCGAGCGCGGCACGGCAGCCGCCACCCCACGACCCGCACTCGTCAAGGTCTGCCCTTGGCGTCCCCTCGCGACGAATCGCTCAGTACAAGGGTGATCAACAGTTGACGAACCGTCAACACCTCGTTAGAGGTACACGCGCGGTTCCCGAGTCGACCCGCACACCCTGTTCGAGCCTTCGCCCCGCTCGGATGCGCGCTCCCCGGGCCTCTCGGCGCGGTCGACCTCGCACCAGATCCGCTTGCCGGCGCCCTCGCGCTGCCAGCCCCAGCGGTCGGCCAGTCCGTCGACCAGCTCCAGCCCGCGCCCGCCCGTGTCGTCGCCGGCGGCCTGCCGCCGGGCCGGCCCGCGGGCGCTGGTGTCGGCCACCTCGACGCGTACGCCCGGCTCCCCGAAGAGCATCCGCAGGACGGCCGGACAGCCGGTGTGCACGACGGCGTTGGTCACCAGCTCCGAGATCAGCAGGATCAGCGTCTCGGCGAGCGGTTCGTCGTCCCCTATGCCCGACCCCGCCAGCCGGGACCGCGCCCAGCGGCGGGCCCGGCCGACCTCGGCGGGATCCGGTCCTACCTCCAGCTGAACCTGAAGCACCTGCACCGCTCACACCATCCGAACCGGCGGACACTTCGCCTCGCGACAGGACGGGATCACCGAGTGTGATCCCCTTGCCGAGCAGCATGGTTGACATACAGTCACCACAACAAGCGCTTCGGGCATATTCCAGCGCGAAGGAGTAGGCATGGTGCATACTGCGCGTCGCTCGCGCTGCTGGGCCGCTCGCATTCCCGGGAGCGTACCGGAGCAGGCCCCCGTCTCCGGGCCGCAATGGGGCGGGCCAAGGACACAAACCGATATCAACTCTCTGTAATCGGACATGCGTCCCGCGTCGTCCCGACCGTGCCCCGTTCCGTGACAGCGAGCTACTCTGCGACGGCCGCCAGCTCCGCCGCGAGCAGTTCCTCGGCCTCGCCCGCCGTCCGCCACTGCTCGGCGCGCACCCAGGCCCGTTTGAGGTGCAGGTGCACATCGGCCTCCCAAGTGAAACCCATTCCTCCGTACACCTGCAGGCAATCCCGGGCATTGCGTACGGCGGCCCCGTCGGCCAGCATCTTGGCCCCGGCCACCTCTGCCGGGTCCGCGGTCACCGCTGCCGCGTAGAGCGCCGTACGGGCCACCTCCGCCCGCACCAGCATCTGCGCGCACAGGTGCTTGACCGCCTGGAACGCCCCGATCGGCTGCCCGAACTGCTCGCGCTCGCCCGCGTACCGCACCGCCAGCTCCACCGTGCGCAGCGCGCTGCCGACCTGGAGGGCGGCCGTCAGCAGCGCGCCCTCGTCCCGATACGCGGCCGCCGCGGCTGCCGCAGCCGCCGCGTCCCCGGCGCCCTCCGGTGCGGCCACCCGGTGCAGCGGGGTGAGCGGGTCGGCGCAGCGCACCGGCTCGCCCGGAGGGAGCGACGCCGCACCGAGTACCGCGTCCGCGTCCGCGAGGTGGGCCACCAGCGGCCCGCCGAGGTCGAACGCGGTGACCACGGCGGTGCCCGCCGCCGCTCCCGGGACCGCTCCGGCCGCCAGGTGCGTGGCGACCAGCGGCCCCGGCAGCAACGCCCGCCCGGCCTCCTCGAAGACGAGGACCGCCTCCGGCAGCCCGAGCCCGACCCCGCCGTCCGCCTCCGGGAGCCGCAGGGCGAAGAACCCGGCCTCACCGAGCTGCCGCCACAGTTCCCGGTCCAGGGCCCCGCCGGAGTCCACCGAGGCCCGTAGCGCCTCGCGCCCGTACCTGCCCGCCAGCAGTTCCCGTACGCCGGCCCGCAGGTCCCGCTGCTCCTCGGTCAACCGGAAGTCCACGACCCTCACCGGCCCTTCGGGAGGCCGAGGATCCGCTCGGCGACGATGTTCTGCTGGATCTGCGAAGTGCCCGCCGCGATCGTGTACGAGAGGGACGAGAGCCGGTCCAGCACCCATTCCTCGTCCAGCGCGAGCGAGTCCGCGCCCAGCACCTCGGCGGCGGCGTCGTACAGCTCCTGCCGGGCGTGCGAGTAGGCGAGCTTGAAGACGGAGCCGCCGACGCCGGGGACCCCGCCGGAGGCCTGGGACTCGCTGACGTTCCACTGGGTGAGCCGCCACAGGGCGCCGAACTCCCCGTACAACCGCCCGAGGCGGCGCCGCAGCACCGGATCGTCCCAGCGGCCGTTCGCCCGCGCGGTGCGCGCGAGCGCACCCAGGGTGCGGCGGCAGGCTACGACCTCGCCGACGAAGGCCGTCCCCCGCTCGAAGGAGAGGGTGACCATGGTGACGCGCCAGCCGTCGTTCTCGGCGCCGACCCGGTTCGCGACGGGCACCCGGACCTCGTCGAGGAACACCTCCGCGAACTCGGTCGACCCGGCGAGCGTGCGCAGCGGCCGTACGGTCACCCCGGGCACGTCCATCGGCATGGCCAACCAGGAGATCCCCCGGTGCTTGGGGACGCTCTCGCTGACGGGGTCCGTGCGCACGAGCAGCTCGCACCAGTCGGCGACCTCCGCGTGCGAGGTCCAGATCTTCGAACCGGTGATCACGTAGTCGTCGCCGTCCCGCACGGCGCGGGTCCGCAGCGCGGCCAGGTCGGAGCCCGCGCCGGGCTCGCTGAACCCCTGGCACCACACCTCGTCCCCGCGCAGGACGGGCGGCAGCCAGCGCGCCCGCTGCGCCGCCGTGCCCTCGGCGGCGATGGTCGGGCCTGCGTGCAGCAGGCCGACGAAGTTGGCGCCGACGTACGGGGCGCCGGCCCGCTCGGTCTCCTCCAGGAAGATCAGGTGCTGGGTGGGGGTTGCCCCGCGGCCGCCCGCGTCCACGGGCCAGTGCAGGCCGGCGTACCCGGCGTCGTAGAGCCTGCGCTGCCAGCCGGTGTCGTAGGCCCGTCGGCCCGGCCAGTCGTCGGGGGAGGGTCTGGCGGGCAGCTCGGGCAGCGTCTTGCCGAGCCATTCACGCAGCCGGGCCCGGAAGTCCTGCTCCTCCGCGGTGGGGGTCAGGTCCATCAGCGGCCCTTGCGGTCCTGGTCGAAGGACAGGCCGAGCATGCGGATGGCGTTGCCGCGCATCAGCTTGTAGACCGTCTCCTCGTCGAGGCCCTTCACGTGGTCGAGGGCGACGTCCTTGGTGTGCGGGAAGGTCGAGTCGACGTGCGGGTAGTCGGTCTCGAAGGTGGCGTTGTCGCGGCCGACGACGTCGAGCGAGGCGATGCCGTGCTTGTCGCGGAAGAAGCAGCAGAACATCTGCCGGTAGTAGTACGTGGACGGCGGCTCGGGGATCAGGTCGCGGACCCCGCCCCAGGCGCGGTGCTCCTGCCAGACGTCGTCGGCACGTTCGAGGGCGTACGGGATCCAGCCCATCTGGCCCTCGCTGTACGCCAGCTTCAGCGTCGGGAACTTGACCAGCACCCCGCTGAACAGGAAGTCCATCATCGAGGCCATGGCGTTGTTGAAGCTGAGCGAGGCCTGGACGGCGGGCGGCGCGTCGGGCGAGGCGGCGGGCATCTGGGAGCTGGACCCGATGTGCATGTTGACGACCGTGCCCGTCTCCTGGCAGACGGCGAAGAAGGGGTCCCAGTAGCCGGAGTGGATGGAGGGGAGCCCGAGGTAGGTGGGGATCTCGGAGAAGGTCACCGCGCGGACCCCGCGGGCGGCGTTGCGCCGGATCTCGGCCACGGCGAGGTCGATGTCCCAGAGCGGGATGATGCAGAGCGGGATGAGCCGGCCGCCGCTGTCGCCGCACCACTCCTCGACCATCCAGTCGTTGTAGGCGCGCACACAGGCGAGGGCGACTTCCTTGTCCTTCGCCTCGGCGAAGGTCTGGCCGCAGAAGCGCGGGAAGGTCGGGAAGCAGAGGGAGGCCTCGACGTGGTTGAGGTCCATGTCGGCGAGGCGCGCCTTGGGGTCCCAGCAGCCGCGGCGCATCTCCTCGCGGGTGATGCCTTCGAGGGTCATGTCGTCGCGGTCGAAGCCGACGGCGGCGATGTTGCGCTTGTACGGGAACTTCAGGTCCTCGTAGATCCACCAGTCGGTCGGCGGACCGTCGGGGTCCATGGAGATCACGTACTTGCCGCCCGTGTACGCGAGCTCGCCGATGCCCGCGGTGAGCGGCTTGGGCCCGCGATCCCGGTACTTGGCCGGCAGCCAGACGTCGAAGAGGTGTGCGGGTTCGATGACGTGGTCGTCGACGCTGATGATCCGAGGCAGTTCCATGGTTTCCCCTCGCCGCAAGCCGAATGAATCTGATGGATCGTCAGAAACAAGCTAGCTCCGCCACCCCTGGACCGACAAGCGCCGGAGCCCTACGCTCTCCGCTTGATCTGACGTACCGTCAGCCAAGGGGAGGCCTGGGATGTCGGGCAGCACGGACAGCACGCAATCAACGGGAAGCGCGGGCAGCAGGGACACCGCGGTACGGCTGGGCCGGTCCCCCACCCTGTGGGAGCTGATCGTCCGGCGGGCCGCGCTGACCCCCGGCGCGCCGGTGCTGATCGAGGCGGCCGACGCCCCCGCCGACGACCGCACCCTCACCTTCGCCGAGCTGCGCGACCGCTGCGAACGCGTCGCGGCGGGCCTGTACGGGATGGGCGTACGCCCGGGCACGGTCGTCGCCTGGCAACTGCCCACCCGGATCGAGACGGTCCTGCTCTCCCTCGCCCTGGCCCGGATCGGGGCCGTCCAGACCCCGGTGATCCCCTTCTACCGGGACCGCGAGGTCGGCTTCGCGCTGCGCGAGTCCCGGGCCGAGTTCTTCGCCGTCCCGGGCGTCTGGCGGGGCTTCGACCACACGGCCATGGCCGAGCGGCTCGGCGCGCGCGGGATCTTCGAGGCCTACGACTCCCTCCCGGACGGGGACCCGGCCACCCTGCCCCCGCCGCCCGCGGAAGGCACCTCCGTCCGCTGGATCTACTGGACCTCGGGCACCACCTCGGACCCCAAGGGCGTCCTGCACACCGACCGGTCGCTCATCGCGGGCGGTTCCTGCCTGGCCCACGCCCTGCACCTGTCGCCGGACGACGTCGGCTCGATGGCCTTCCCGTTCGCCCACATCGCCGGCCCCGACTACACGGTGATGCTGCTGCTCTACGGCTTCCCGGCGGTCCTCTTCGAGAAGTTCGCGATGCCGGACGCGCTGGCCGGCTACCGGCGCCACGGGGTCACGGTCGCGGGCGGCTCCACGGCCTTCTACTCGATGTTCCTCACGGAGCAGCGCAAGGCCCCGGGCGTCCCGCTCATCCCGACCCTGCGCCTGCTCGCAGGGGGCGGCGCCCCGAAGCCGCCGGAGATCTACCACGCCGTCGTCCGCGAACTGGGATGCCAGCTGACCCACGGCTACGGCATGACCGAGGTCCCGATGATCACCATGGGCGCCCCGGACGACACCGCGGAACACCTCGCCACGACGGAGGGCCGCCCCCCGGCTGGCATGACGATCCGCATCACGACGCCGGACGGCGAGCCGCTCCCCCCGGACACGGACGGCGAGGTCCGGCTGCGCGGCGAGGCGGTCTGCCAGGGCTACCTCAACCGCGACGCCCGGTCCGAGGTCTTCGACGCCGACGACTACCTGATCACGGGCGACCTCGGCCACCTCACGAAGGACGGCTACCTGGTCCTGACGGGCCGCAGCAAGGACGTCATCATCCGCAAGGGCGAGAACATCTCCGCGAAGGAGATCGAGGACCTGCTCCACCAGCTCCCGGCGATAGCCGACGTGGCCGTCATCGGCCTCCCCGACCCGGAACGCGGCGAACGCGTCTGCGCGGTCGTCGAACAGCCCCCGGACGCGGCCCCGCTGACCCTGCCGCAGCTGACGGCACACCTGCGCGCCCAGGGCCTGTCCCCGCACAAGCTCCCCGAACAGCTGGAACTGGTCGACGCCCTCCCCCGCAACGACGCCCTGCGCAAAGTCCTCAAGTACAAGCTGCGCGAGCGGTACGCGTAGTCCGGCCGCCGGCCAGGACGGGCGCCGGACCGTCCTTACCGCCGGTGAGGTTGAACGGTCTCCGGTTAACCGGATCGGCCGTTGAACGGTCTCCCGTTGAAGCGGCAACTCCTTGTGGTGGCGGGCCGGAGGAGACTCCCGGGCGCTCTCGCCACGGCCGGGGCCGGGAAGGGCGTCGTAGATGAGACATCCTCCCGTGACCACGGCCGAGCCGGCGGTTCTTGGGGACGCGGGAGAGCGACACCCTCCCGACGACCAAGGAGTCACGGTGTCCGGGGAACTGCTCTTCTACCAAGCGGACGACGGCACCATCGCCACCGCCCGGATCGACACCAACGGCAGCTTCACCGGCCTGACCGAAGGACAGCTCAGCACGGGCTGGGACCTGATCACCAGCGTGGTCCGACCGGCCGGCCGGGCACGCGGACCCGCCGTGCGGCGGGGTGGCCGCACGGCGGTCCGGGGTTGGGGGCTACGCGTCCGGGGCCTCGACCCCGCAGTAGGCCGCGAACGCCGACAGGATCTCGTCCTCCGAGATGCGGCCGTCGCCGTCGCCGTCCAGGGCCGTCGCCACCACCCCGGCCAGCTCGGCCGGGGTGCCCAGGACGTGCAGGACGCGGGTCGCCGCCGCCGGGGTCGCGCCGCCGCCGTCCTCGTCGGCCACCGCGATCACCGCGCGCAGGAACGGCCGCGCGATCTCCGCGAACCGCTCCGGGTTGTCCCGCAGCCGCTTCGCCGCCCCGGTGATGTACTCCTCGCGGGTCACCCGCTGGTCCCCGTCGACGTCCGCGATCCCGGCCATCCCTTGCCAGAAGGCCTCCGCGCCCGCGAAGACGGCCTGGCCCTTGTCCGACCGCGCGGTGGTGCCGAATTCGGCCAGCACCGCCTTCGCGGCCGCGCTGAAGTCCTCGCGATCGATATAGCCGTTCCCGTCCTGGTCGAAGGTGGCGAATCGGGCGGCGATCTTGCGCTCGTATTCTGCGCTGTCCATATCCGGTATTCCGCCTTCACATGTGCGGTGGGGTGCAGTTCAAGACAAGGCAGGAGCGTAAGCCCTACGTGGCCTGCCCGTTAAGCGAAGTCGTCAAGCAGGTGGCCGCATCGAACCCGCGCACGGGGAGCGCGGCAGGGCGCGCACACCTGTGCCCACGTGCCGCACCGCGTCCCACGGTTCACAGCGCGCATCCCACCTATCACGCAGGGCACTCTTCCAGGGCCGGGTTCCCCCAAAACGGGCGCGAACCCGTCAGTGCCCATTACATTCGATGCGTCGACACACGGCTGGGGGCAGTTATGCCGAAGGACGTACCACCGCGCTGGGACCGCCGCATGCAGCAGCGCCTCGCCCGCGGCGAGGCAGCCGCGCTCGGAGAGCTGTACGACCGTTTCGCCTCGCTCGTGCACAGCCTTGCGCACCGGGTCCTCGGCGACGAGAAGGCGGCGGACCGCATCACGCGCGAAGTGTTCGGCTACATCTGGCAGAACCCCGAAGCGTATGACCCCAAGCAGGGCTCCATGCGCTCCTGGGTCGCCCGGATCACCCAGGGCCAGGCCGTGGCCCGGCTGCGCCAGGCCGAACTGGGCCGCGGCTCTCGCGAGGAGCTCGAACAGAAGGTGCGCAGTGCCAGCGCCGCCGCCCGCGCGGACTACATCGTCACCTCCATGCCCGCGCCGCTGCGCGCCGCCCTGGAACTCGCGTACTTCAAGCGCCGCGACTACCGGCAGGCCGCCGCCGACCTCCAGATCAGCGAGGACGAGGCCCGGCGCCGGCTGCGCCTGGGCCTCCAACTGCTGTCGACCGCCAACGTCCTCCCGCAGGAGGACGCCGCCCTGCCCGGATACGGCCCGCCCGGATATGGAACGCCCCGATGAACGGCCCCGCCGACCCGCCCGCCGACGGATACGAGGAGCAGCGCCCCGAGGGTCCGCCGCGCATACCGGGTCCGCGCGGGGCCGCAGATGACCTCGACCCGCGGCACGCACCGGATCCGCTGCCCGACGCCTGGCCCGACGCACCGCCCGAGCCGGCGCCACAGCCGCCGCAGCCGCCACGGACCCATGCCGTACTGAAGTCCCTGCTGGGCGCGTGGGCGCTCGCGGCGTGCTCCGCCGAGGAGACGCAGGCGGTGGAGGACCACCTCACCGAGTGCGCGCCCTGCGCGGAGGAGGCGCTGCGGCTGCGTGACGCGGTGGGGCTGCTGCACCCCGAGGAGAGCCTCGACCTCAAGCCGCTGCTGCGGTCCCGGGTGCTGGAGGACTGTCTCGGCAAGCGGCCGGCCCGGATCCCGGTGCCGGGGTGGGCGACCCCGTACGACACGGAGACCGCCCGGCTCGACGCGCTGCTGCGGGACTTCGGCGACTCGGAGTGGCAGACCCCGGTACGGCTCAAGTGGTTCGAGGAGGAGTGCCAACGGACCCGCCGGACGACGGTGGCCGGAGTGATCGGGCACCTGCTCACGGTGGACGGGCTGATCGCGACGGCCCTGGGCCTGGACGACCCGCTGGGCCCTGCGGCGCCCGTCGACGCGACGGACCGTACCGAGCACTACTGGAGCTCCGCCGCGCAGCCCCTCACCCGGCAGATCCGCGAGCCGTGGCGGGAGCAGGGGCACACGCTGGTGCGGACGGTGTCGTTCGCGGGGCGGAGCGTCGGGGAACTGGCGGTGGACTACGGGTCCTTCGCGCTGCCGCTCGGGGACGCGTTCCTGGAGCGGGCCTTCGAGTGCTGGGTGCACGCGTGGGACATCGCGGAGGCGGTGGACTACCCGTACGACCCGCCGTCCGGGCCGAACCTGAACCGGATGATCGACCTGGCGGCGCGGCTGCTGCCGAGCGCGCTCGCCCACCGGCGGCGGGCGGGCCTGGCGGCCCCGGCCCGGAGCCTGGTCGCGGCGGGCGCACCCGGCCGGACCCTGCACCTGGAGATCGAGGGCTCCGGCGGCGGCAGCTGGGACATCGCCCTGGACTCCCCGGCGGCGAAGCCGTCCCCGGAGCACACGGTGGCGCGGATCGCGCTGGACGGCGCCGAGTTCTGCCAGCTGGCCGCGGGGCACATCTCCCCGGAGGAGGCGGCAGTGGGCCAGCACGGCGACCGCGAAGCCATCCGCGACGTCCTCTTCGCGGCGGCGTCCCTGAGCCGCCTCTAGGGCGCGCGCCGTCCCGGTTCGGCACGTCGGGCCGAACCGGTGCGGCAGGTGCGGCAGGTGCTACGCGAAGACGACGGTGCGGGTGCCGTTCAGGAGCACGCGGTGCTCGCTGTGCCACTTCACCGCACGGGCCAGCGCCTGGCACTCCACGTCGCGCCCGATCGCCACCAGCTGGTCGGGAGTCACCTCGTGGCCCACCCGCTCGACCTCCTGCTCGATGATCGGCCCCTCGTCCAGGTCGGCCGTCACGTAGTGCGCGGTGGCGCCGATCAGCTTCACACCGCGGGCGTGCGCCTGGTGGTAGGGCTTCGCGCCCTTGAAGCTCGGCAGGAAGGAGTGGTGGATGTTGATGATCCGCCCGCTCAGCTCCTTGCACAGGGTGTCCGACAGCACCTGCATGTACCGGGCCAGGACCACGAGCTCCACGTTCTCGGCGCGCACCAGCTCCAGGAGCTGCGCCTCCGCGTCCGCCTTCGTCTCCTTCGTCACGGGGATGTGGTGGAAGGGGACGTCGTACGAGCGGACCAGCTCGGAGAAGTCGGTGTGGTTCGAGACCACGGCCGCGATGTCGACGGGCAGCGCGCCGATGCTCGTACGGAACAGCAGGTCGTTCAGGCAGTGCCCGAACTTCGACACCATCAGCACGATCCGCATGCGGTCGTCGGAGCGGTGCAGCTCCCAGTCCATCCGGAAGGAGTCGCCGATCGCTGCGAAGCTGGCCCGCAGCTTGTCCAGCGTCACCGGAGCGTCGGCCGAGAAGTGGACCCGCATGAAGAAGAGGCCCGTGTCGTGGTCGCCGAACTGACGGCTGTCCTCGATGTTGCATCCGGTCATGAACAGGTAACTGGACACGGCATGCACGATGCCCTGCTTGTCCGGGCATGACAGGGTCAGTACGTACTGCTGGGGGGCCTGGGCCTGCGGGTCGTCGCTCATGACCCCACAGCCTTTCACACCGCGCGGGTCAGGATCCTCAGCACTTCCAGCGACCGCGGCGCAGCGTCCGGTTCGTCCCCGTCCGCGGTGGCCAGCCGTACGTGCGCCTCGCGTGCGGCGCGTACCGCCTCGGGCCAGGCGTGGTGCTCCAGGTAGGCGGAGACGGGGGCGTCGGGGCCGACCTGGTGCAGGATCCGCAGCACCCGCAGCACGGCGAGGTCCACAAGCGCGGCCTCCTGGGAGTCGCGGAAGATCGTGCCGACGTACTTGTCCGCGGACCAGCTGTCGAGCCAGGTGTCCTCGACGAGGCGGTACACGGCGTCGGTGACGTCCCCGTACCCCTCTGCACCGGCGAGCCAGGTCTCCTCGTGGAAGACCGGGTCGGAGAGCATGTGAAGCGCCGAGCGCACATTGCTGCGCCAGCGCCACCACGGCATGTCGTTCAGGGGCATGCCGCCCATGGTGGAGGAGCGGCCGCCGCGGCGGGAAGAGTTCTTCGAACCTTGGGCGAATGTCACGCTTGCGATCGTACGTTCACGGATTGTGCGATCTTGAAGCACCTGTGCGCATCGCTCTCCGGCAATTCACCTTCACGTCACCCTTTGTTGTGTCCATCTCACTCTCCAGTTACCCGCGGGGCGGAAGTGTGCGTGGACATGACCGAATGGCGACGCACGGCTCTCCTCTCGCGCTCCCTGGTGGCAACGACGATGGGCACCTGTCTCGTCGCCGGATGCGGGGTACTCCCCGGAGGCCCGGGGGGCTCCGGGGACACCCTGACGGTCATGACCTTCGCGCCGCAGGACACCAACGCGACCAATATGCCTGGAATGCCCGGCATGGCCAAGGCTTATGAGGCCTGGGTCAATTCCAAGGGCGGGATCAACGGGCACAAACTGCGCGTACTGACCTGCAACGAGAAGAACACCCCGAACGGCGCCGCCGACTGCGCCCGCAAGGCCATCGACGAGAAGGCCGTCGCGGTCGTCGGCTCGTACAGCCAGCACGGACGCGCCTTCATGGCCCCGCTGGAAGCCGAGGGCATCCCCTTCATCGGCGGCTACGGGGTCTCCTCCGAGGAGTTCCAGAGCACCCTCTCCTACCCCGTCAACGGTGGCCAGCCCGTTCTCCTGGCCGGTGCCGGACACCAGCTGGGCCGGGCCTGCAGCCAGGTCGCCATCGTCCGCCCGGACACCCTCGCGGGCGACTCCATGCCGATCCTGCTCAACTCCGGCCTGAAGGCCAACAAGATGCCCGACGCCAGCGACATCCGGGCCGCCGAGGACTCCTCGAACTACGTCCCGCAGGCCCGCGAGGCACTTGCCGACTCCTCCGGCGGCAAGGACCGGGGCTGCGTCACGGCCGTGCTCGGCGAGCGCACGGAGACCTTCTTCGACGCCTTCCGCCGCGAGGACGCCAAGCACAAGAACCCGCAGATCTCCTCGGTACTCGGCAGTGTCAGCCAGGCCGTGGTCGACCGCACCGGCGGCAAGGAGAGCCCCTTCGAGGGCGCGTACCTCACCAGCTGGTACCCGGTGGCGGCCGACGCACTGTGGGAACCGATGCGCAAGGTGATCTCCGAGCACGCCTTCGGCAACGACGCCGTCGACCCGGACGACAGCGGGACGCAGACCACCTGGATCGCGTACACCGTGCTCAGCGAGACCCTGAAGCGGTTCAAGTCGGGCGAGGACATCACGGCGCGCACGGTGGCGCGCAAGCTGAACCAGGAAGAGCCCGTCAAGACCGGCGGGCTGACCCCGGACCTGAGCTGGCGCTACAAGGACATGCGCGCCGTCGCCGGCTTCCCGCGCATCGTGAACGGGCGCGTCACCTTCCAGGTCGTCCAGGCGGGCCGGCTCGTCGCCCAGCAGGGCGAGCAGTCCATGGACATGACGCAGACCCTGGAACAGGCGCCCGGCGCGGCGTAGGCGCCGGGGGCCGGCCCCCGGCTACAGCTGGGACTTGTCCCGCTTGGTGAGGCCGTACTTGGCCGCGATCGCGTTCCACAGGCCCGCGGCCGACTCCTTCGCCTTCGTCGCCTCACCGCTCGCCTTGTTGCCCTCGGCGGCGTGGCCGGTGTTCTTGGCCTGCCCGTCCTTGCAGCCCTTCTTGTCGCCGGCGGTCTCGTCCGCCCAGGCCGCGTAGTTGTTGTCGGCGGACCCGGAGGACTGCCAGGCCTTGGTGAGCGCGGCCGCCAGCTTCACGTTGTCGGGCAGCTTGTCCATCTTGGTGTCCTGGAGGCGCGTGACGAGCTCCTCGCGCTGGCGGGCGGCGTCGCGCAGGTCGTTCGCCGCCTGGCCGAGGTTGCGGCAGCCCTTGATGTCGTCGACCGAGCGGATCACGGCGGCCCGGCTGTCGTTGCTGTCCGCGAGGAGCTTGTCCAGCTGGACCGCCTGGGACCGGGCCGGATCCACGGGTGCCTGGTCGGCCGCGGAGGCCGAGCTTCCGGCGCCGGGCGTCGCGGCCGCCGCCGCGGGGTCGTTGTTCTGCTGCTTGCCGTCGCTGAGCAGCGCGCCGACGCCGAGCCCGACGACGACCAGGCCGATGACGACGGCGGCGATCACTCCGACCGGCACGCGCCGGGACGTCTCCGGTGGGGGCGGGGGCGGCGCGTACTGCGGCTGCTGCTGCTGCTGCGGCTGCGGCTGCGGCTGCGGCTGCTGGAACTGTTGCGCCTGCTGGGGCTGCTGCGCCTGCTGCGGCCGGGCCTGGGGTGGTACGGGGTGCTGCCCGCGCGGCGGATAGCCCCGCGGCGGCGGCTGCCGCAGTACCGGCTCCTGTACGGGCGGCAGCTGCCGGGTCTGCCCGTCGTCGGCGCCCTCCCCGCGGAACAGCGCGTCGAACCCGTCGGTGACGGGCGGGATGTACTGGGTGGCGGCCTCGTCGTGCGCGGGCGCGGCCGGGACGGGCGGGATGTACTGGGTGGCCGCCTCGTGCTGCCCGGGCGCAGCCGGAACCGGCGGAATGTACTGCGTGGCACCCTCACCAGAACCGGCCGCAGCCGGAACCGGCGGGATGTACTGTGTCGCCGCCTCATGCTGCCCCGGCCCGGCCGGCACCGGCGGAATGTACTGCGTGGCACCCTCACCAGAACCGGCCGCAGCCGGAACCGGCGGGATGTACTGTGTCGCCGCCTCATGATGCCCCGGCCCGGCCGGCACCGGCGGAATGTACTGAGTGGCGCCCTCACCAGAACCGGCCGCAGCCGGGACGGGCGGGATGTACTGGGTGGCCGCCTCGTGCTGCCCGGGGGCCGCCGGCACCGGCGGAATGTACTGCGTGGCCGCCTCATGATGCCCGGGCGCAGCCGGAACCGGCGGAATGTACTGCGTCGCCGCCTCGTGCTGCCCCGGCCCGGCCGGCACCGGCGGAATGTACTGAGTGGCACCCTCACCAGAACCGGGCCCGGCCGGAACGGGCGGGATGTACTGCGTGGCCGCATCGGGCAGCGGCGGGTAGCCGTACCCGTGCGGCTCCCCCGGCCCCTCGTAGCCGGGTCCCACGACGTGCCCGGGTGTCGGCTGCCCCGGCGGCGGCGGATAGCCGTACGCGGGCTGACCCGGCTGGGACGGGGCCGGCGCCGGCGGATAGCCGTAGGCCGGCTGCCCCGGGTTCTGCGGGGGCTGCGGGTACGCCGGGTCGGGACCCCACGGCGCACCGGCCTGCGGGGCCGCCTGCTGGCCGCTCCCTTGTCCGCTCTCCGACACCGGGACTCCTTCGCCGACTTTTCCGATACTCCGAACTACGGAACCGTCGGCTCACGCTACCCGGTCACCCCGCCCCCGTCAGGTCCACCCGCCCCGCCGCTCGCCGTCCCCGTCAGGCCACGACCTCCAGGCGGGCGGTGAACTCGCGGGCCGCGGGCTCGTCGCGGTACGGGGCGAGCCGGGTGCGGAAGTCGTCCAGGTACTCCGCGCCGCGGGTCGAGCGGAGCCCCGACAGCAGGTCCGCCGCCTTCGCGGCGCTCTGGCAGGCCTGTTCCACCTCCCGCTGCTGCACCTGCGCGGCCGCCAGCAGCAGCAGCCCGATCGCCCGGCGCCGCTCCTTGCCCGCCGGGAGGCCGCGCAGGGCCTCCTCCGCCTGCCTGGCCGCCGCGTCCGCCTGGCCCAGGTCCCGGTGGCAGTGCGCCAGCTCGTCCGCGAGGTACGCCGCGTCGAAGTGCCGGATCCACACCGGGTCGTCGCCGGACTCCGGTTCCGCCCGCTCCAGCGCGGTCACCGCCCGCGAGGACAGCACCGCCGTGGCCCGGGCGTCGCCCAGCAGGGCGTGCCCGCGCGCCTCGGCGGCGTAGAACATCGCCTCGACCCGCGGTGCGACCTGCCCGCGGGTCCCCTCCTGCGCGGCCCGGGCGAGCTGCGCGATCTCCCGCGGATTGCCCAGTTCCGCCGCGAGGTGGCTCATCGACGCCGCGAGGACGTAGCCCCCGTACGCCCGGTCCCCCGCCGCCTGCGCCAGCCGCAGCGCCTGGATGTAGTAGCGCTGCGCCAGGCCCGGCTGCCCGGTGTCGACCGCCATGTAGCCGGCCAGTTCGGTCAGCCGGGCCACCGCCGCGAACAGGGCCCGCCCGACCGGCTCCCGGTACGAGCCGCCGATCAGCCCGGACACCACGGAGTTGAGGTAGTGCACCACCACGGGCCGCACGTGCCCGCTGCCGAAGCGGTGGTCGAGGTCCTTCAGGGCGTCGGTGGTCGCCCGTACCGCCTCCACGTCCGGCATGCCGACGCGCGAGCCGCCGCTGCGCGCCACCTGTGCGTCGGCGCCGGTGATCAGCCAGTCGCGGCTGGGTTCGACGAGCGCCGACGCGGCCACGCTCGACCCGGACAGGAAGTCGCGGCGGCCGACGTCGCTCCGCCACAGCTCGCTGACCTGCTCGATGGCGCCGATGACGGTCGGGGAGAACTGGAGGCCGATGCCGGAGGCCAGGTTCTTGCCGTTGGCCATGCCGATCTCGTCGATGGTGACGGTCCGGCCGAGTTTTCGCCCCAGCGCCTCGGCGATGATGCCGGGCGCCCGGCCGCGTGGCTGCTGGCCGCGCAGCCACCGGGCCACGGAGGTCTTGTCGTAGCGGAGATCGAGGCCGTGTTCGGCCCCGCACATGTTGACGCGCCGGGCGAGCCCGGCGTTCGAGCACCCGGCTTCCTGGATGAGCGCCTGTAGCCGTTCATTCGGCTGGCGCGCGACGAGAGGCCTGGCTGCCATGAAAACCCCCAGTAGCCGCGGGTGATCGTTGGAATGATCACTTCCCGCCTGATGTGCGGAGAATCATCCGCTCTGCGTCGTGTCGCTACCCAACTCCGGCGCCCCGACCTCCTACGCGCCCCCGCGCATGCATCAGTGCGCCCCGCATGCAGGATCGATGCTCCGTCCACCAGCCGGTTTACCCCGTAACCCCGAGTGACCCCGGGAGTTGTGATGGGCGTGGAAGAGACCATCGGAGTCACGGAGACCGCACCCATCCCCAAGCAGCGCGGCGAGCAGCTGCTGGACCATGCCGTGCGGTACGCGGAAGAGCGGCACTGGGATGTCTTCGCCGGCACCTGGCTGGAGTCCGCGGACGGGCGGGAGCTGTGCTCGTGCGGGGCGCAGGACTGCCCGGCGCCGGGCGCACACCCCACGGTGAAGGACTGGGCGCCGCTCGCCACGGGCAGCGCCGTCCAGGTGCGGCGGATCTGGGCGAAGAGCCCCGAGGCCTCGATCCTGCTGCCGACGGGCCGGACGTTCGACGCGTTGGACGTGCCGGACTCGGCCGGGTTCCTGGCACTGGCGCGGCTGGAGCGGATGGAGCGCACCCTCGGGCCGGTCGCCCTCACCCCCGACCACCGCATGCTGTTCTTCGTCCTGCCCGGCGCCGGAGCGAAGGTACCGGACCTGGTGCGCAAGCTCGGCTGGTCGCCGGCCTCGATCGACCTCGCCGCGCGGGGCGAGGGCGAGTACGTGGCCGCCCCGCCCACCCGCTTCGGCGGCCGGGGCTCGGTCCAGTGGGCGCGCCGGCCCACCCCGGCCAACCGGTGGCTGCCCGACACGGAGGAGCTGATCGCGGCCCTGGCGTACGCGTGCGGGCGCGAGGCCGCGGCGGACCGGGACCGGCTCGGCACCTGACCGCGATCGGGGAAACCACCGGCCGGAACCCGCAAGATCGCAGGTCAGGACAGGGATATTCCTGTACGGAAACTCATGACATAAGTAACTGCCCAGCCTCTCCCCACCCTCCTATCGTGAAGGAGCACGACCACGGGGAACAGAAGGAGAGGCAGGCGCATGCCGGACCAGGCAGTTGCGACGGGTGGGACGGACGGACCGGACGGCGCGCACACCGCGCCGTCCGTCGGACGGGCGGCAGTGCGGGTCGAGGGCCTGTGGAAGCGCTTCGGCGAGCAGGTCGCGGTCGCGGGGATCGACCTGGAACTGCCCGCGGGCAAGTTCATCGGCCTGGTCGGCCCGAACGGTGCGGGCAAGACGACGACGCTGTCGATGGTGACCGGGCTGCTCCGCCCCGACATGGGGCGGGTCGTCGTCGCCGGGCACGACGTGTGGAGCGACCCGGTCGAGGTGAAGCAGCGGATCGGCGTGCTGCCGGAGGGCCTGCGGCTGTTCGAGCGGCTGTCGGGGCGCGAACTGCTCGGCTACATGGGCCGGCTGCGCGGGCTGCCGGGCGAGGAGACCGACAAGCGGGCGACGCAGCTCCTGGACGTCCTGGACCTGGCGGGCTCGCAGCACAAGCTGGTCGTGGACTACTCGACGGGCATGCGGAAGAAGATCGGCCTGGCCGCCGCCCTGCTGCACAACCCCGAAGTGCTGTTCCTGGACGAACCGTTCGAGGGCGTCGACCCGGTGTCGGCGCAGACCATCCGCGGAGTGCTGGAGCGGTACACCTCCTCCGGCGCCACGGTCGTCTTCTCCTCCCACGTCATGGAGCTGGTCGAGTCGCTGTGCGACTGGGTCGCCGTCATGGCCGCCGGCCGGATCCGCGCCGCGGGCCCGCTGGCCGACGTACGGGGCGACGCGCCCTCGCTGCAGGCCGCGTTCCTGGAGCTGGTCGGCGCGGGCGGGCGCGACGCGGGCGACTCCCTGGACTGGCTCGGCGGGCAGGCGGGCCGATGAGCGCCGCATCCGCCTCCGCTCCGGCGGCCGCCGCGGCCGTCCCGCCGGCCGCGGCTCCCGCGGTCAACCTGACCCCGGTCTTCGTCCGCCTCAAGCTCTCGCTGATCCGCAACGGGCTCAAGGGCTCGTCGAAGCGCAAGGCCGCGTACTTCACCTCGCTGGCGTTCTCGCTGGTGGTGGCCTTCTTCGCGATGCTCGGCCTGGCCGTGCTGCACGGCAACCCGCACGCGGGCACGGCCGTCGTCATGCTCGCGGCGATCCTGGCGCTGGGCTGGACGTTCATGCCGCTGTTCTTCCCCAGCGGGGACGAGACGCTCGACCCGAGCCGGCTGGTCATGCTGCCGCTGCGCCCGCGTCCGCTCGTCCGGGCCCTGCTGGCCTCCTCGCTGGTCGGCATCGGCCCGCTGTTCACGGTCTGCCTGGCGGTGGGCTCCGTGGTGGCCGTCGCGCGGGGCACGGCGGGCATCATCGCGGCCGTACCGGCCGTGCCGCTCCTGGTGCTGGGCTGCGTCACGCTGGCCCGCGCGGTGGCCACGGCCAACGTCCGGCTGCTGACCAGCCGCAAGGGGCGCGACCTCGCGCTGCTCAGCGGCCTGCTGATCGCGATCGGCGCGCAGGTGGCGAACTTCGCCAGCCAGCGCCTGTTCCAGGCGGGCGGGCTGGCCCAGCTGGAGCCGGCCGAGGCCGTGGTGCGGTGGCTGCCGCCCGCGACGGCCGTCGGCATGGTGGACTCGGCGAGCAAGGGCTCGTACGGCGTGGCGGCGGGCCAGCTGGCCGTGACCGTCCTCGCGCTGGTACTGCTCCTGCGGTTCTGGGAGCGGAGCCTGACCACTCTGATGGTCACCCCGGACGGCTCGACGATCGCGGCGGCGAAGCCGTCGGCGAAGCGGACGTCCGCGGGCGGCGACGGCGTCTGGGCGTTCCTGCCGGCCGGGCGGACCGGCACGGTCATGCAGCGCACGCTGCGGTACGTGGTCCGCGACCCGAAGACGAAGTCGGCGTGGGTCACGGCCCTGGCGGTCGGCCTGATCATCCCCGTCTTCAACGCCCTCCAGGGCACGGGCTCGGTGTACCTGGCCTGCTTCGGCACGGGCATGCTCGGCGTCCAGATGTACAACCAGTTCGGCCAGGACACCTCGGCGTTCTGGATGGTCGCGCAGACCATCTCCACCCCGCGGGACGCGTTCGTGGAGCTGCGCGCCCGTGCGTACGCCCTGGCCCTGGTCACCGCTCCGTACACGGTCCTGGTCACGGCGGTCACGGCGGCGCTGCTGCACGACTGGAGCGTCCTCCCGGCGGGGCTCGGGATGAGCCTCGCCCTACTCGGCTCGATGCTGTGCACGGGTGCGCTGGCCTCGGCCCGCTTCCCGTACTCGATCCCCACGGACGGCGCGTTCAAGAACGTGGCCCCGGGGCAGGCCGGGCTCGCCTGGGCGGGCATCTTCGGCGGCATGTTCGCCTCGGCGGTGATCTGCTCCCCGGTGATCGTCCTGGCGGTCTACCTGAACGTGGCGGACCAATCGTCCCTCGCCTGGATCCTGCTGCCGCTGGGCGCGGCCTGGGGCACGCTGGCCGCCTGGGCGGGTCTGCGGCTGGCGGCGCCGACGGTGGCGCGCAAGCTGCCGGAGATCCTGCTGGCCGTCAGCAAGGGCTGACCACCGGGTCCGGCACGGCTGCGGGTGGGGGGTGACGGGCTGCTGCCCGTCACCCCCCACCGTCGTACGGCGCCCTGCGGGCCCCGTCAGGACGCGGCGGCCCTGACCCCGTCGAGGAAGGGTTCCAGGGCGGCGCGCCAGGCCGTCGGCTGGTCGTAGTGGAGGTAGTGCCCGGCGTCGGGGATCTCGGCGTACCGGCCCGCCGGGAGGACCCGGACCATCTCCTGGGCCTCCGCGCGGCCCAGTTCCCCGTCCAGGCCGCGGACGACCAGGGTCGGGCAGCGGACCTGGGCCAGCTCCTCCCAGTGCGCGTCGTGGACCCAGGTCTCGCGGGCGGTCAGCATCTGGCGGCGGGAGAACACGGGCCGCCAGCCGTCGGACGCCTGGTGCATCACCTCGGCGAAGAAGGCGCCGCGGCCGGGGTCGGGGCGTTCCACCCGGGGGTCGTCCTCGCCGAACCAGCGGCGGGCGGCGTCCTGGGTGGGGAAGGGGACGGGCCAGCGCCGGAACCAGTCCTCCCACTCCTGCTGGGAGGCCTCGCCGAGGGCGGAGGCACGCATGTCGCAGATCACCAGGGCCTCGACGAGGTCGGGGCGGCGGGCGGCGAGCTGCCAGCCGGTGAGGGCGCCCATGGAGTGGCCGATCAGCGTCACGGGGCCCAGGCCGAGCTGCTCGATGACGGCCTCGGCATCGGCCACGAACGCGTCACGCCCCAGGAGGGTCGCGACGCCCGGGCCCGCGGCGGGGCGGGCGCTCTGGCCGTGGCCGCGCTGGTCGAGGGCCACGACGCGGCGGTTCTCGGCGAGCCAGCGGGCGGTGCCCGCCCAGTGGAAGGCGCGGCCCATCAGACCGTGGAGTAACAGCACCCGGGGCATGTCGGGATCGGGGGGCGCGTTGGTGGCGGATTCGCGGAACTCCCAGGCGGCCAGGCGCACACCGTCGGCCCCTGTCACATCGATGCGCTGTACCACGGCAGATGCACCCCCTTCGCTCGCGGCCAGACTATCGAACCCACATTCGAAAACCGGGTTCTCGCCGTCAACACCGCTCTTTCGAGTGACCTTGCTCAAGGATTGGCCGCCGCTGCCGATGGAGATCCTTTCAACAGGGAGGCGGGCCGCTCGGGGAAGACGGTCCGAAGGGGATGACCTTGAGAGCTCGGGGCTCCAGGTCAGCAAGGGGAGGACCGGTCCCGGCGCCGCAAGGCGCCGGGACCACCCATGTCCACCACGCGTGATCCCCCTCGTGCCGCCGGCGTACTGACGACCGGCGCTCGGCTCAGCGCTTGGCCACGAACACGTGCGAGGCGATCTCCGCGTCCAGCTCGGCGGCCTCACCACCGCTGCCGACCAGCACGCCGCCCGGCGACTCGGTCACGCTGACCACCGAGCCGGGCTGCACGCCCGCCCGCCGCAGCGTGTACATCAGCTGGGCGTCCGTCTGGATCGGCTCCCCGATCCGGCGCACGACGACGGTCTTGCCGTCCGCGCCCGGGTCCAGCTCCGACAGGCTGACCATGCCGTCCTCCAGGAACGGGTCCGCCTCCGCCTTCTCCCCGAGCTCCTCAAGGCCCGGGATCGGGTTCCCGTACGGCGACTCGGTCGGGTGGCGCAGCAGCTCCAGCACCCGCCGCTCCACCGCCTCGCTCATCACGTGCTCCCAGCGGCAGGCCTCGGCGTGCACCTGCTCCCACTCCAGGCCGATGACGTCGACGAGCAGGCATTCCGCGAGCCGGTGCTTGCGCATCACGCGCGTCGCCAGCCGCCGCCCCTCCTCCGTCAGCTCCAGGTGCCGGTCGCTCGCCACGCCCACCAGGCCGTCCCGCTCCATGCGCGCCACCGTCTGGCTCACGGTCGGGCCGCTCTGGTCGAGCCGCTCGGCGATGCGGGCGCGCATGGGGACCACGCCTTCCTCTTCCAGTTCGAGGATGGTGCGGAGATACATCTCCGTGGTATCGATCAGTCCGGACATTCGTGCCCCTCGGATATCGTGCGCTGGCCCTGCCCCCAATTCTGACGCATCGCACGGACAACCGTCCCGTGCCGGACGTCAAGCCCCGCCCGGGACATCCCCCGACGCCTTGGGCCCGGGATTGACGTTCGTATTGACACGCCCTTGGTCCAGACCGCACGGTGAGCGGCGGACACGGACGAACCCCACCTCTGGAAGGGCCATCGGCGTATGAGCGAGAGCAAGCTGGCCGGTCAGTTCCTCGACGCCGCGATCGGCCTCCTGGAGCGGGTGCGCAGCGAGGAGGCCGGGCCCATCGCCGAGGCCGGCGCCGCCGTCGCCGAGGCGGTCGCCGCCGGGAACCGGATCTTCGTCTTCGGCGCCGGGCACTCCTCCCTCCCCGCCCAGGACGTGGTCTACCGGGCCGGCGGACTCGCCCTGGTGAACTTCCTCGCCGTCCCCGGCACCGTGGGGATCGACGTCATGCCGGCCACCCTCGGCAGCGCGCTGGAGCGGGTCGACGGCCTCGCCGGCGCGGTCCTCGACAGCAGCCCTGCCGCCGACGGCGACGTCCTCGTGGTCATCTCCCTCTCCGGGCGCAACGGCCTGCCGGTCGAGATGGCCATGAACGCGCGCGCCATCGGCATGAAGGTGATCGGGCTGACGTCCGTGGCGTACGCGACGGAGACGAGGTCGCGGCACGCTTCCGGCACCTTCCTCAAGGACCACTGCGACATCGTCCTCGACAGCAAGATCACGGTCGGCGACGCCGAGCTGAGCCTCGACGGCATCGACGCCCCGTTCGCACCCGCCTCCACCGTCGTGACCAGCGCGATCATGCAGGCCGTGATGGCGGCGGCCGCGGGCGAGCTCGTCTCCCGCGGCATCGAGCCCCCGCTGCTGCGCTCGGGCAACGTCGACGGCGGACACGAATGGAACGGCCGCGTCCTCCAGGAGTACGGCGACCGGATCTTCTTCCGCCACTGAGCGCAAGACGGGCCCTAGTCGGGGCGCGGCCCCTCGTCGCGGGTCCGGGGCCAGGCGCCCAGGTCCAGATCGGCCGCGACCCGGGCCGCGACCTCCTCCGCGTACGCCGCGTCCGTCTGCTCGAACGCGGCCCGCGAGGCACCCCGTACGAAGGTCAGCGCCCCCAGGGTCCGGCCCCGGCTGCGCAGCACCGTGCACAGCGCGTGCGCCGCGTCCTGCGGCCACTGCCGCTCCCGCGCCCAGCTCCCGCCCGCCTCCCCGCGCGGGGCGCTGGTGCGCACCGACCCGATGCGGTCCAACGCCTGCAGCGCCGGGTGCCCGGGCCCGTAGCGGGCGGCGCTCGCCCCGGTCGTCGCACCCGCCAGCAGCGGCGGCGACGCGGCGACCCGTACGAGCCGCCGGCGGTCCGGATCGGCCGATTGCTCCAGTACGTCGAGCAGCGCGTGCTCCGCGAAACCGGCCAGGGCGAAGTCCAGCCGTACGGCGGCCGCCTCGGCCGGGTCCTCGCACTCGGCGGCAGCCCGGCCCGAACGGTGCAGCTGACCGGCCCGGAACCGCAGTTGCGCCGTGTCCAGGGCGGCCTGCCGGGACTCGGTGACGTCCTGGAACAGCCAGCCGACCCCCAGCGGCACCGGTTCCTCCGCCAGCGGGGAACCCAGCCGCAGGAACCCGGACCGCCAGCACCGCCTCCGCACCCCCTCCGGCGTGCGGACGGACACCCACAGCTCGGCGGGCGCGGGCGGGGACCCCTCGGCGAGCACGTGCTGGAGGGCCCCCTCCAGCTCCTCGACTCCCTGGACCAGCAGCTCTCCCAGGGGCCGGCCGAGGAGCGCGGTGCGCCCCGATCCGAAGGCACGGGCGGCGTGCGCGTTGACCACGGCCGGCCGCAGGTCCACGTCGACGAGGACCACGCCCCAGGAGGCGTCGTCCATCAGCGCCTCGCTCAGTGCGATGGACCGTTCCAGGTCGATCTGGGCGTGCACCTCGCTGAAGGCGCAGTACACCCCGGCGGGTTTCCCGTCCGCCCCGGGCACCCCGGCGGACTGGGTCCGCACCAGCACCCGCCCGCCCTCCTTCGTCACCAGGGCGAACTCGTGCACCTGGCGCCCGGGCACGTCCTGGGCGGCCATGAGCCGCTCCTCCACGTCCTGCGCGTCGGCCGCCCGCACGGCCCAACCGGCGAACCCCTTGCGCCCGACCGCCTCGGCGGCGGTCCAGCCGAGGATCCGCTCGGCCTCGCGGTTCCAGTGCGTGATCACGCCGTCGGCGTCGAACGCGCACAAGGCCGCGTCCATCCCGTCCAGCAGCGCTGCGAGCAGATCGTCGGTGGTCTCACTACGTCCGAAAGCACTCACCTGGCACCCCCTGCAGGTGTTCGCGTGTGCGGCACGTCAGATCATTCAACTGGAACGTGACGCAGCCCACACCGCATTCCCCGAATCGCCCCGAAATAAATCACTTGAGGACCCCGGGAGACAGTTCTAGGCTCTGCCGTACACGAGAAGGGAGGTGGTTCCCGAAATGTACGGAAACCGGACGCGTGAGGTGGCTGCGGGCTAAGGGCCCGTCGTCGCACGCACCCAGTGCGGTGCCCGGCGGGAACGCCAGGCGCCAATCCCAAGCAGTCACCCGACCCGCGGGCTCGCCGGTACGTCCGGCCGGCTCCTCTCACTGCAGGAGAGGAACCCGAGCCCGCGGGTCGTCTGCGTTCCCGGCCCGATCCGGACACGTCCTAGGGGCAGAGGCGCTCCAGGCGCCACTTCCCGCCCTCCCTGACGTACCGCAGGCGGTCGTGGAGGCGGTTCTCGTGGCCCTGCCAGAACTCCATCCCGTCGGGAACGATCCGGATGCCGCCCCACTCGGGCGGGACCGGGACCTGCTCGTCCTCGGGGTAGCGCTCCGCGAGTTCCGCGTAGCGGCGGTCGAGCTCGGCGCGGGAGTCGATCACCCGGGACTGCTCGCTGGCCCAGGCGCCCAGCTGGGAGCCGTGCGGACGGGAGCGGAAGTACGCCGCCGTCTCGTCCCGGCCGATCCGGGAGGCCGTGCCGGTGACGATGACCTGGCGGGCGATGGGGTGCCAGGGGAAGAGCAGGGCGACGTGCGGGTTCGCGTCGATCTCGCGGCCCTTGCGCGAGCCGTAGTTCGTGTAGAAGACGAATCCCCGCTCGTCGAACTGCTTCAGCAGCACCGTGCGGGAACTCGGGCGGCCGTCGGGGGTCGCGGTCGAGACGACCATCGCGTTGGGCTCGAAGAGGTGCGAGTCGGCGGCCTGCTGGAACCACTCGGCGAACTGCCGCATGGGGTCCGCGGCGAGGCTCGCCTCGTGGACGATCTCCGAGCGGTACTGCTTGCGCATCGTGGCGGGGTCAATGTCCTGGTCGGTCACACGGTCATCCTGCCGCAGGAGTGCTTGCGGCAGTGTGCCGTATGTCACGCTTCCGCCTGCCATCCGGAACCGCCAAAATCTTGGGGCCGGTCCGGAGGTCCCCACACGGGTGACCGACGGCCGTGCCGGGCATCAACGGGGATGACCGCGCCGGACCGCGAGTCACGCCGGGAGCCGCGCGTGTTCGCACTATCTGAGGAGCCGCCTGATGTCCGACTTCGTACCCGGGCTCGAAGGGGTCGTCGCGTTCGAGACCGAGATCGCCGAACCGGACAAGGAAGGCGGATCGCTCCGCTACCGCGGGGTCGACATCGAGGACCTCGTCGGGCACGTCTCGTTCGGCAACGTCTGGGGCCTGCTGGTCGACGGGGCGTTCAACCCCGGCCTGCCCGCCGCCGAGCCGTTCCCGATCCCGGTGCACTCCGGTGACATCCGTGTCGACGTGCAGTCCGCCCTCGCGATGCTCGCCCCCGTGTGGGGCCTGAAACCGCTGCTCGACATCGACGAGAAGACCGCCCGCGACAACCTTGCGCGCGCCGCCGTGATGGCGCTGTCGTACGTCGCCCAGTCCGCGCGCGGGCAGGGCCGGCCGATGGTGCCGCAGAGCGAGATCGACAAGGCCGAGTCCGTGGTCGAGCGGTTCATGATCCGCTGGCGGGGCGAGCCGGACCCGAAGCACGTCAAGGCCGTCGACGCGTACTGGACCTCGGCCGCCGAGCACGGGATGAACGCCTCGACGTTCACCGCGCGGGTGATCGCGTCGACCGGTGCGGACGTCGCCGCCGCCCTGTCGGGTGCCGTCGGTGCCATGTCCGGGCCGCTGCACGGCGGCGCGCCGTCCCGCGTCCTCGGCATGATCGAGGAGATCGAGCGCACCGGCGACGCCGTGGCGTACGTGAAGAAGGCCCTGGACAAGGGCGAGCGGCTGATGGGCTTCGGGCACCGCGTGTACCGGGCCGAGGACCCGCGCGCCCGGGTGCTGCGGCGTACCGCCAAGGAGCTGGACGCGCCGCGCTACGAGGTGGCCGCCGCGCTGGAGAAGGCCGCGCTGGAGGAGCTGCACGCGCGCCGCCCCGACCGGGTGCTCGCGACGAACGTGGAGTTCTGGGCCGCGATCATGCTGGACTTCGCGGAGGTCCCGGCGCACATGTTCACCTCCATGTTCACCTGCGCCCGGACCGCCGGATGGTCGGCGCACATCCTGGAGCAGAAGCGCACGGGCCGCCTGGTGCGCCCGTCGGCCCGGTACATGGGCCCGGGCCGGCGCAACCCGCAGGAGATCGAGGGTTACGCCGACATCGCCGACACGGCCTGATCGTTCGCCGTGCCGTCAGGGCGCCGCATCCCGCACGTACGGGGTGCGGCGCCCTCGGCGTTCCCGGGCGTTCCGGGCTCTACCGGGCGGTCCCGGGTCCCGGGCTCGCGCGGGTTCAGCCGAGCGTGGCGTCCAGGATCCGGGACCACTGGGCGACCACGCGGGCGCGGCGGGCCGTGTCGTCCGTCAGCACGTTGGCCAGGCCCAGGCCGCGGGCCATGTCGAGGAGGCCCTGCACGGTTTCCCGTACGCCCGGGACGGACTCGTCCGCGCCGAGGAGTTCCACGGCGATGCGGTGGGTCTCGCGGCCCACGCGGGCCTCCAGTTCGGTGACTTGGGGGCGCAGCTGCTCCTCGTTGGAGGCGGCGACCCACAGCTGGAGGGCGGCGCGGAAGAGGGCTCCGGTGTAGAGGTCGACGATGGCTTCGACGACGGCGGGGCGGGCGGCGGGTCCGGCCTGGAAGAGGTCGCGCAGGGCGGCGGAGCGTTCCTCGGCGACGTGGGCGACGGCGGCGGTGAACAGGTCCTCGCGCGTCGGGAAGTGGTACTGGGCGGCGCCGCGGGAGACGCCCGCGCGTTCGGCGACGACGGCGACGGTGGAGCCGGCCCAGCCCTGTTCGGCGAGACAGGCGACGGCCGCCTCCAGCAGGTGGCGGCGCGTGACCCGGCTGCGGGCCTGCTTGGGCCCGGGTTGGGCGGCGGTCGCGGGCCGGGCGTCGGTCACAGGGCCCACGCCGGGTCCCGGCGCTCGAAGCGGGCGGTGATGCCTTCTCGGGCTTCGGCGGAGCCGAAGTGGTGCGCGGACAGCTCCGTGAGTGCGGCGCCGTCGGTCGCGAGGACGGCCCGGACCGGGGCGGTGAGCAGTTCCTTGGTGGCGGCGAGGGCCTGCGGGCCGGCCTTGCGCAGGCCCGCGAGCACGGGGGCGAGGACCTGGTCGACGTCGTCGCCGTGCAGGGTGAGCAGGCCGATGCGGGTGGCTTCGGCGGCGTCGAACGCCTCGGCGGTGAGGAAGTAGCGGGCGGCCGCGCGCGGGTCCAGCCGCGGGAGCAGCGGCGCGGAGATCACGGCGGGGACCACGCCCAGGTGGGTCTCGGTGAAGGCGTACGTGGAGGACGGCCCGGCGGCGGCGATGTCGCAGACGCCGAGGAGGCCGAGGCCGCCCGCCCGGACGTGGCCGGTGACGCGGGCCACGACCGGCTTGGGGAGTTCGGCGATCTCGCGGAGCAGGGCCAGGAAGTCGGCAGGGTCGCAGGGGGACTTCAGGTCCGCCCCGGCGCAGAACGTGGTGCCGGTGTGGGTGAGGACGATGGCCCGGGCCTCCGCGTCCGCCGCCGCCGCGGCGAGGGCCGCGCGCAGCTCGCCGACGAGGTCCGCGGAGAGCGCGTTGCGGTTGGCCGGGGAGTCGAGCGTGAGGGTGGTGATGCCAGGCGCTCGCGCGGCGCCGACTGGGCGGGTCATGCGGTGTCCTCCGGAGGTTGTGCGGGTGATGTGGATCGTGCCACCGCGCCGACCGGCCCGGCAGCCCTCCCGGGCCTCCCGGCCCGGTACGGCCCATTGCGGCCCGTTCGCCCGGGCACCGGCCGGCGCGCCCGGCAACCAACGCGCGGGCGCCCCTGCAGGGCCGGACCCATTGTCCGGGCCGCCGCGGGCGGGTGCGGCTCTTCGTGCCGGGGCCCCGGCCGACCGGGCCCGGGGCGCCTGGTACCGGCCGACGCGGCCCGACGCCGGCGATCGCCGGGCCCGGGCGCCCAGGCAGGACCCGACCCCATTCTCCGGGCCGCCGGGGCTGGGGCCGGGGCCAGGCCGTCCCTTTCGGATCGCGCTCCCTCCGCTACCGCTGGGAGGCGCCCCGGGCCGGCTGCCTGATCCGAAAGAGACGGCCTAGTAGGACTTGGGGAGGCCGAGGGTCTGGTGGGAGATGAAGTTGAGGATCATCTCTCGGCTGACGGGGGCGATGCGGGACACCCTGGAGGCGGTGATCAGGGCGGCCAGACCGTATTCGCGGGTGAGGCCGTTGCCGCCCAGGGTGTGGACGGACTGGTCGACCGCCTTCACGCAGGCCTCGGCGGCGGCGTACTTGGCCATGTTCGCGGCTTCGCCGGCGCCCGTGTCGTCGCCCGCGTCATACAGGTGTGCGGCCTTCTGCATCATCAGGCGGGCGAGTTCGAGGTCGATGTGGGCGGCGGCGAGGGGGTGGGCGATGGCCTGGTGGGCGCCGATCGCCTCCTTCCAGACCTGGCGGGTCTTCGCGTAGTCGACGGCCTTGTCGAGGGCGTGACGGCCCATGCCGATGGCGAAGGCGGCGGTCATGATGCGCTCGGGGTTGAGCCCGGCGAAGAGCTGGAGCAGGCCGGCGTCCTCGTCGCCGACGAGGGATTCGGCGGGCAGCCGCACCTCGTCCAGGACCAGTTCGAACTGCTTCTCCGCCGCCTGGAGTTCCATCTCGATGACGGAGCGGGAGAAGCCGGGGGTGTCGCGCGGCACGATGAACAGGCAGGGCTTGAGGCTCCCCGTCCGGGCGTCTTCGGTGCGCCCCACGATGAGGGTGGCGTCGGCGATGTCCACGCCGGAGATGAAGACCTTGCGCCCGGTCAGCACCCACTCGTCGCCCTCGCGGCGGGCGGTGGTGGTGATCCGGTGGGAGTTGGAGCCGGCGTCGGGTTCGGTGATGCCGAAGGCCATGGTGCGGCTGCCGTCGGCGAGGCCGGGCAGCCAGGCCTGCTTCTGGGCCTCGGTGCCGAAGCGGGAGATGACCGTGCCGCAGATGGCGGGCGAGACGACCATCATCAGCAGGGGGCAGCCGGCGGCGCCCAGCTCTTCGAGGACGATGGAGAGTTCGGCGATGCCGCCGCCTCCGCCTCCGTACTCCTCGGGGAGGTTGACCCCGAGGTAGCCGAGCTTGGCGGCGTCGGCCCACAGCTCGTCGGGGTGGCCGCCCTCACGGGCGACGCGGGCGAGGTAGTCGCGCCCGTAACGCTGCCCGAGGGCGGCGACGGCGGCGCGCAGGGCCTTGTGCTCTTCGGTTTCGACGACGGAGCTCATGCTGGCGTTTCCTCCTGGACTACGGCGAGCAGGGCGCCGAACTCGACCTGGTGGCCGAGCGTGGCGTGGAGCGCGGTGAGCGTGCCGGAGGCGGGCGAGACGATGCGGTGCTCCATCTTCATGGCCTCCAGCCAGAGCAGGGGCTGCCCGGCGGTGACCGCGTCGCCGGGGGCGAGGCCCTCGGCGACGCGGACGACGGTGCCGGGCATGGGGGCGAGCAGGGAGCCGGGTTCGGTGCGGTCCTGGGGATCGGCGAACCGGGGGACGGGGGTGAGGGTGTGCGCGCCGAGCGTGGAGTCGATGTACGTCTCGGCCTGCGCGCCCTCGGCGTTCGATTTGCGTTTCACGTGGAACATCCGGCGGACGCCCTCGACTTCGAGGCTGACGCGCCCGGGTTCCACGGAGAGGACTCGAACGCCGGGGTGGTCCACGAGCTCCGGGGGTCCGCTGCGGACGGGCCGGTAACGGACCTCGTACGCGGTGCCGGCCGCGCTGTAGCGGCGGATCTGCGGCTGGGAGCGGAGGTTGCGCCAGCCGCCGAGCCGGGTGGCGAGCGGGGCGTCCGCGGCCGGTGCGGCGGCGGCGAGCGCGGCGGCGACCGCGGACAGGGTGGCGTCCGGGGCGCCTTCGGTGAGGGACCCGAGGTGGCGTTCGTAGAACCCGGTGTCGAGCCGTGCCTCGGCGAACTCCGGGTGGCGCAGGGAGCGTACGAGGAGCTCCCGATTGGTGGTGAGACCGTGGATGCGGGCTCCGGCCAGGGCGTGGGCGAGGACGCGGACTGCCTCGGCCCGGGTGGGGGCGTGGGCGACGACCTTGGCGAGCATCGGGTCGTAGTGGACGCCGACGGTGTCCCCGTCGGCGAATCCGGTGTCCACGCGGACCTTCCCCCCGGCTTCGCCGAGGGGACCCCCGCCGGGGACGTCGAGGGTGTGCAGGACTCCGGTCTGGGGGCGCCAGTCCTGGGCGGGGTCCTCGGCGTACAGGCGGGCCTCGACGGCGTGGCCGGTGGGCTCGGGGGGTGTCAGCGGCAGGGCCGCACCCTCGGCGATGCGCAGTTGCAGGGCGACGAGGTCGAGTCCGAAGACGGCTTCGGTGACGGGGTGTTCCACCTGGAGGCGGGTGTTCATCTCCAGGAAGTACGGCCGCCCGTCGGCGGCGACGAGGAACTCGACGGTACCCGCGCCCTGGTAGGAGACCGCGCGGGCGGCGGCGACGGCGGCCTCGTGGAGGGTGGTGCGCAGGGTCTCGGGGAGTGCCGGTGCCGGGGCCTCCTCGATGACCTTCTGGTGACGGCGCTGGAGGGAGCAGTCGCGGGTGCCGAGTGCCCAGACGGTTCCGTGGGAGTCGGCGAGGATCTGGACCTCGACGTGGCGGCCGCGCTCGACGTAGGGCTCGGCGAAGACCTCGCCGTCGCCGAAGGCGGAGGCCGCCTCGGCGGAGGCCGCCTGCATCTCCTCCTTGAGGGTGTCGAGGTCGCGTACGACGCGCATGCCGCGTCCGCCGCCGCCCGCGGCGGCCTTGAGGAGAAGGGGCAGGTCGGCGGCGGTGGCAGCAGCCGGGTCGACGGGGTCGAGGAGCGGGACCCCGGCGGCGCGCATCAGCTCCTTGGCCCGGGTCTTGGAGGCCATCGCCTCGATGGCTTCGGGCGGCGGGCCGATCCAGGTGAGTCCGGCGGCGGCGACGTCGCGGGCGAAGCCTGCGTTCTCGGACAGGAATCCGTAGCCGGGGTGGACGGCGTCCGCGCCTGCGGCGAGGGCGGCCTTGATGACCAGGTCGCCGCGCAGGTAGGTGTCGGCGGGGGCGGCGCCGGGCAGGCGCACGGCCGCGTCGGCCTCCCGTACGTGCAGGGCGTCGGCGTCGGGGTCGGAGTGGACGGCGACGGTGGCCAGGCCCAGGGCGCGGGCGGTGCGGAAGACGCGGACCGCGATCTCACCGCGGTTGGCGACCAGGAGGGAGGTCAGGTTCGTCATGTGCGGGCTCACATCCGGAAGACGCCGAAGCCGCCGCGGGCGCCCTCGACGGGGGCGTTGTGGACGGCCGACAGGCACAGGCCGAGGACGGTACGGGTGTCGCGCGGGTCGATGACCCCGTCGTCGTACAGCCGCCCGGACAGGAACATCGGCAGGGACTCGGACTCGATCTGCGCCTCGACGAAGGCGCGCATGCCGGCGTCGGCCTCTTCGTCGTACGGCTGTCCCTTCGCGGCGGCGGACTGGCGCGCCACGATGGACAGGACGCCGGCGAGCTGCTGGGGGCCCATGACGGCGGACTTGGCGCTGGGCCAGGCGAAGAGGAACCGCGGCTCGTAGGCGCGGCCGCACATGCCGTAGTGGCCGGCTCCGTAGCTGGCGCCGATGAGGACGGAGAGGTGGGGGACGCGGGAGTTGGAGACCGCGTTGATCATCATCGAGCCGTGCTTGATGATGCCGCCCTGCTCGTACTCCTTGCCGACCATGTAGCCGGTGGTGTTGTGGAGGAAGAGGAGCGGGATGTCACGCTGGTTGGCCAGCTGGATGAACTGGGCGGCCTTCTGTGATTCGGCGCTGAACAGCACGCCCTGGGCGTTGGCGAGGATGCCGACCGGGTAGCCGTGCAAGGTGGCCCAGCCGGTCACCAGGCTGGTGCCGTAGAGGGGCTTGAACTCGTCGAAGTCGGAGGCGTCGACGATGCGGGCGATGACCTCGCGGGGGTCGAAGGGGGTCTTGAGGTCCGCGGGGACGATGCCGAGGAGTTCCTCCGGGTCGTACTTCGGCTCCTCGGCGCGGGGCGGGGCCGCGTGGGCCCGGCGGTGGTTCAGGCGGGCCACGACCCGGCGGGCCCGGCGGATCGCGTCGTGCTCGTCGAGGGCGTAGTAGTCGGCGAGTCCGGAGGTGCGGGCGTGCATGTCGGCTCCGCCGAGGGACTCGTCGTCGCTCTCCTCGCCGGTGGCCATCTTGACGAGCGGCGGACCTCCGAGGAACACCTTGGAACGGTCCTTGATCATGATGGTGTGGTCGGACATCCCCGGGACGTACGCGCCTCCGGCGGTGGAGTTGCCGAAGACGACGGCGACGGTGGGGATGCCGGCGGCCGAGAGCCGGGTCAGGTCGCGGAAGATCGCCCCGCCCGGGATGAAGATCTCCTTCTGGGAGGGGAGGTCGGCGCCGCCGGACTCGACGAGGCTGATGCACGGCAGGTTGTTCTGGCGGGCGATCTCATTGGCCCGCAGGGCCTTCTTGAGCGTCCAGGGGTTGGAGGCGCCGCCGCGGACCGTGGGGTCGTTGGCGGTGACCAGGCATTCGACGCCCTCGACGGTGCCGATGCCGGTGATCATGGAGGCGCCGACGGGGTAGTCGCTGCCCCAAGCGGCGAGCGGGGACAGCTCCAGGAACGGGGTGTCCGGGTCGAGGAGCAGCTCGATGCGCTCGCGGGCGAGGAGCTTGCCGCGGTCCTTGTGGCGGGCCGTGTACTTCTCGCCGCCGCCGAGGAGGGCCTTGGCGTGCTCGGCGTCCAGCTCGGCGAGACGGGCGGTGGCGGCCGCGTGGTGGGCGAGGTAGTCGGGGGCGTGCGGGTCTACGGCGGTGGTGAGGCGGGTCATGAGCGGTTCCCCTCCGGGGTGAGCAGGAGGTGGGCGGGAATGTCGACGTGCCGGGCGCGCAGCCATTCGCCGAGGGCCTTGGCCTGGGGGTCGAAGCGGTGCGCGGAGGCGACGCCGGCGCCGAGGATGCCGGGGACGGTGAAGTTGAGGGCGCGGAGGTTGGGGAGGGCGTGCCGGGTGACGGGCAGCGGGCCCGTCTCGGGGAGCAGCGCCTTGAAGGTGTCCACCGTGAGGGTGGTGTGGAGCCAGTCCCAGGCGTCGTCGCGTTCGACCCAGACGCCGATGTTGGCGTCGCCGCCCTTGTCGCCGCTGCGGGCGCCGATCAGCGTGCCGAGGGGGACGCGGCGAGTGGGTTGCCCTGCGGGTGCCTCAGGCGGTGCGGTGCGGATGGGTTCCGCCTCCGGACCCCCGTCCCGGGGCTCCGCCCCGGACCCGGCGGGGGCTCCGCCCCCGAGCCCTCCCCCGGCTGCCGCCGGGGTGACCCCCAGGTCCTCGGACGCCGTGCGGGCCGGCACCGCGAGGCGGGTGCCGTCGGGGAGGACCGCCACGTGGGGGACCGAGGGCGCGGGGACGGCCGAGGAGGTGAAGACTCCGTACGGCTGGGCCGGGCCCGGCGGGGTGGTGACGTGGAAGCCCGGGTAGCTGGCCAGGGCGAGTTCGATGGCCTCGGAGGTCAGTGCGCGGCCGACCCGCTCCGGCGAGGGGTCCCGCACCACCAGGCGCAGCAGCGCGCTCGCCGTCTCCTCCGTCGCGGCGTCCTCGTGGTCCGTGCGGGCCAGGGTCCACTCCGCGGTGGCCACCTGGGACAGGGCGTCGGCCAGCTGTGCCCGGACCAGGGCGGCCTTGGCCTCGATGTCCAGGCCGGTCAGGACGAAGACCACCTCGTTGCGCCAGCCGCCGATGCGGGTCACGCCCACCTTGAGGGTGGGGGGCGGGGGTTCGCCGACGACTCCGGTGACGGCCACCCGGTCGGGTCCGGCGTCCGTCAGCCGGACCGTGTCCAGGCGGGCCGTGGCGTCGGGGCCGAGGTAGCGGGGGCCCTGGGTTTCGTAGAGGAGTTGGGCCGTGACCGTGCCGGCCGATACGACTCCGCCGGTACCCGGGTGCTTCGTGATCACCGCCGAGCCGTCTTCGGAGATCTCCGCCAGCGGGAACCCGGGTCGGCGGACGTCGTGCGCGGTGAAGAAGGCGTAGTTGCCGCCGGTGGCCTGGGTCCCGCACTCCAGGACGTGGCCCGCCACCACGGCTCCGGCCAGCCGGTCGTAGTCGTCGGGCGCCCAGTCGAACCACCAGGCCGCCGGCCCGCTGACCAGGGCCGCGTCGGTGACGCGGCCCGTGACGACCACGTCCGCGCCCGCCCGCAGGCAGGCGGTGATGCCGGCGCCGCCGAGGTACGCGTTCGCGGTCAGCGCGCCCTGCGCGAACGGCATCAGGTCATCACCCTCGACGTGGGCGACCGACACCGGGATCCCGGCCTCGGAGGCGAGCATGCGGATCGCGTCGGCCAGTCCCGCCGGGTTCAGGCCGCCCGCGTTGGCGACGATGCGCACCCCCCGCTCGTGCGCGAGGCCGAGGCCGTCCTCCAGCTGGCGCAGGAAGGTCTTGGCGTAGCCGAGGCCGGGGTCCTTCAGTCGGTCGCGGCCGAGGATCAGCATGGTCAGCTCGGCGAGGTAATCGCCGGTCAACACGTCCAGCGGGCCGCCGGTCAGCATGTCCTCGAAGGCGCTGAAGCGGTCGCCGTAGAACCCGGAGGCGTTGCCGATGCGCAGCGGGCGGCGGCCGGTCACCGGGTGGCTCCGGGGGCGCGGCCGGGGCCCGCGGGGCCCGCGAAGGCCTGGGCGATGTCCAGCCAGCGGTCGGCGTCGGGGCCGGTCGCGGTCAGGGCGAGGTCGGCGCGGTGGGCCCGCTGGGTCACCAGGAGGCAGAAGTCGAGGGCCGGGCCGGTGATCCGGTCCGCCGCCCCCTGCGGCCCGTACGTCCAGGGCTCGCCGCCGTCCGGGGGCAGGAGTTCCACCCTGAACTCCGCGTCGGGCGCGGGCAGTCCCCGTACGGAGAACGCGTAGTCGCGGGCCCGGACGCCGATGCGGGCCACGTGCCGCAGTCGGGCGGTGGGGGTGCGGCGCACACCGAGAGCGTCCGCGACGTCCTGGCCGTGCGCCCAGGTCTCCATCAGGCGGGCGCTCGCCATGGAGGCGGCCTTCATCGGCGGCCCGTACCAGGGGAACCGGGTGTCGGGCGGGGCCGCGGCGAGCGCCTCGTCGAGGGCTGCGCGGCCGGCCCGCCAGTGGGCCAGCAGCTCGTCGGGCGGTAGCGCGGCGCCTCGTGCGGCGCCTTCGTCCACGAAAGAGTCGGGGGACTTGACCGCCTCCTCGACCAGGGCGGCGAAGCCGTCGGCGTCGGTGAGGGAGATCAGCGCGGCCCGGTCGGTCCAGTGCAGGTGGGCGATCTGGTGGGCGACGGTCCAGCCCGGCGCGGGGGTGGGCCCGGCCCATCCGGCGTCGGGCAGGTCCCGTACCAGGGTTTCGAGTTCGAGGCCTTCCTCGCGCAGATCTGCGAAGACGGCGACAGCTGACGGATCGAGCACGGCGGGCTCCCCTTTCGGCGTGAGGGGAAGACTGGCAGCCGTCGGCAAAACAATCAAGCATGCTTGCATGATTTGGCCGCCGAACACTTCCTTCGCGCCATCGCCCCCAACTGGCGCGGACGGAGGGTGATTTGGCGTCCGGCGTCGCCCCGGGCAGGTCCGGGACCGCCGGCTGCGCCGGCAGCGAAGGGGGCGATTTCGGCCGTACGTCGGAATCCGCCGAAACATCACCGGATGTCGCATCGATACTGAACGCTTCGTTCCCCGCTCCGGGCCCAGAGCGCGCGCACCCACGTTCCCTCACTCGACGAAGAGGACGAACCGACGTGAACCCAGCCGCTTTCTCCCTCTATCCCGAACTCGACGCGACCACCCTGACCGCCTTCGTCACCGCTCTGGAGACCGGCGACGTCACCGGCCTCGGCCCCGCCCGCGCCGCCGAGGTCGCCGACGTCCGGTCCGTCGCCGTCTTCAGTCGCGTCAAGGTCGCCGGGGCCGACGGGGACCTGCTCGACGCCGCGATGTGGCGGCACAACGGGGGCCGGCCGCGGCCGGTGATCGTGATGCCCTCGCCGTGGACGACCCACGGCTGGCTCCCCTACGCCGTCCAGGCCAGTGTCTTCGCGGCGCGCGGCTACAACGTCCTCGCGTACAGCACCCGCGGCTTCGCCGGCTCCGAGGGCCAGGTCGAGGTGGCCGGTCCGCTCGACGTCGCCGACGGCAGCCGCGCCCTGGACCACCTCATCGAGCGCTCCGCCGGCCCGGTCACCAGGATCGGCTTCCTGGGGGACTCGTACGGATCGGGCATCAGCCAGCTCGTCGCCGCCCACGACACGCGCGTCGACGCGGTGGTGGCGCTCAGCACCTGGGGCGACCTCGGCGAGGCGTTCTACGAGAACCGGACCCGGCACGTGGCCGCCGTGGAGGCGCTGCTCAAGGCGGCGGGGAAGGCCCGGCTGAGCCCGCAGACGCAGAGCGTGTTCGAGAACGTCCTCGCGGGCCGCGACATCCAGGGCACCCTGCGCTGGGCCGAGCAGCGCTCGCCGTTCAGCCACGTCAAGGAGCTCAACCGCCGCCAGGTCCCGGTCTACTTCTCGCACGCCTGGCACGAGACGCTCTTCCCGGGCAACCAGACCCTGAAGATGTTCAACGAGCTCATCGGCCCCAAGCGCCTCGACCTCTCCATCGGCGACCACTCCGGGCCCGAAATGACGGGCATGATCGGCCTGCCCAACCGGATCTGGACCAACGCCCACCGCTGGTTCGACCACCACCTCAAGGGCATCGACAACGGCATCGGCGCCGAGGGCCAGATCCTCGCCGAGGTCATGTGGAGCCAGACCCTGGAACCCCGCCCCACCTGGCATTCCGTCACCGAGCACGTGCGCCGACTGCACCTGGCGGGCAGTGCGGAGCTCGCCGAGCAGCCCGAGGCCGGCTGGAGCACGAGCGTCTTGTGCGGGGTGGACACCCCGGCGACCGTCGCCGACGCGATCGTGCTCTGCGGGTACGACGAGATCGCGGGCCGCCCCAAGGCCTACCGGACCGGCGACATCGACCGCACCGTCACCGCGGTGTGGACCGCGGAGCCGGAGGCGGAGACCCTGCGGCTGCGCGGCGTCCCGCGGCTGCGCGTCACGTACCGGGCCCCGAACCCCAAGTCGTCGTTCGTCGCGTACCTGCTCGCCGCCGCACCCGACGGGACGGCGCACATCATCACGCACGCCCCGTACTGCGACCTCGACTCGCCGGCCGACAGCCTGGTCAGCGCCGACATCGAGCTGCAGGCGACGGCGTACGACGTCCCGCGCGGGCACCGGCTGATGCTGGTGATCGACGCCCGCGACCCGTTCTACGGGGACGCCAACCTGCCGCGCGCGACGCTGGCCTTCACCTCCCCGGAGGCCACGCCGTCGTACCTGGACCTGCCGCTGGGATGACGGCCGGCCCAGGGCGCGCCCGTCCCGTCGAACACCCCGCGGCCGGCGGGGCGGGCGCGCGGCCTCAGGCGGCCGGTTTGCGGGTCTGGGAGCGGACCGCGCCCATGCTCGCCGCGATGACCAGCGCGATCGCGAGCGCGTCGAGCGCCGACATCGCCTGGTTCAGGAGCAGGAACCCGGCCGTGGCCGCGATCGCCGGCTCCAGGCTCATCAAGATGGCGAAGGTCGGTGCGGGCAGGCGGCGCAGCGCCAGGAGCTCCAGGGTGTACGGCAGGACGGAGGACAGGACGGCGACGCCGGCGCCCAGCGCCAGCGTGCTCGGCACGAGGAGCGCGGAACCGGCTTGGACGACGCCCAGCGGGAGCGAGAGCACCGCGGCCACGGCCATGGCCAGCGCCAGCCCGTCCGCCTGCGGGAAGCGGCGGCCCGTACGCGCGCTGAACACGATGTACGCCGCCCACATCGCGCCCGCTCCGAGCGCGAAGGCGGTGCCCGGGAGGTCGAGGCCGCCGAAGCCGCTCCCGCCCCCGTGCCCGGCCAGCAGGGCGACACCGGCCAGGGCCAGACCGGCCCACAGCAGGCTCACCGGGCGGCGTGAGACGACGACCGACAGGACGAGGGGGCCGAGGACCTCAAGGGTGACGGCCGGGCCGAGCGGGATGCGGTCGATGGACTGGTAGAAGAGCCCGTTCATGCCGGCCATCGCCACGCCGAAGGCGACGACGGTGCCCCAGTCCGCCCGCGAGTACCCGCGCACCTTCGGGCGGCACAGGAGCAGCAGCACCAGCGCGGCGGCCGCGAGCCGCAGCGTCACCACGCCAGCGGCACCCGCCCCCGGCATGATCATGACGGCGAGCGCGGCGCCGAACTGCACCGAGATCCCCGCCGTGACCACCAGCACGACCGGACCGAACCGGGACGGCCCCGCGGGGGCCGGGAGCGCCGGGGCCGCGGGGGCGGTGCCCGCCGGAGCGGGGGTGGGGACGGGTGCGGGGGAGGATGCGGGCATTAATCCAGACTAAGGGGTATGTAAGGGCCACGTCGTCGCGTGCCGCCTTACCCCATCCCGGTCTTCCGGCCTGGGACGTTCGTCTCATCGGGTGGACGCGCCTCCGAAGCGTGGACCCGGACCGGATACGCTCCGCTCGTGGCTGAGATCCAGATTCCCGCTGACATCAAGCCCGCCGACGGACGCTTCGGCGCGGGCCCCTCCAAGGTGCGGATCGAGGCGCTGGACGCCCTCGCCGCCACCGGTACCTCCCTGCTCGGAACCTCGCACCGCCAGGCCCCGGTCAAGAACCTGGTCGGCTCGGTGCGCCAGGGCATCCGGGACCTTTTCTCGCTGCCCGAGGGCTACGAGGTGATCCTGGGCAACGGCGGCTCCACCGCCTTCTGGGACATCGCGACGGCCGGGCTCATCGAGCGCAAGTCCCAGCACCTCACGTTCGGCGAGTTCTCGTCCAAGTTCGCCAAGGCCGCCAAGCTCGCTCCGTGGCTGGACGAGCCGACCGTGATCTCCTCCGAGCCGGGCACCCACCCCGAGCCGGTGGCCGAGGCGGGCGTCGACGTGTACGCCTACACGCACAACGAGACCTCGACGGGTGTGGCGGCGCCGGTCAAGCGCGTCGCGGGCGCCGACGCCGGGTCCCTCGTCCTGGTGGACGCGACCTCGGGCGCCGGCGGTCTGCCGGTGGACATCACCGAGAGCGACGTCTACTACTTCGCCCCGCAGAAGTCCTTCGCCTCCGAGGGCGGCCTGTGGCTGGCGGCGTTCTCCCCGGCGGCCCTGGAGCGCGCGGCGCGCGTCCACGCGTCGGGCCGGCACATCCCGGAGTTCTTCTCGCTGCCCACGGCGATCGACAACTCGCTGAAGAACCAGACGTACAACACCCCGGCGCTCTCCACCCTCTTCCTGCTGAACCAGCAGCTGGAGTGGATGAACGGCCAGGGCGGCCTGGAGTTCACGACCGGCCGTACGGCGGCCAGCGCGCGCAACCTGTACGGCTGGGCGGAGGCGTCGAAGTACGCGAGCCCGTTCGTCGTGGACGCCGACAAGCGCTCCGCCGTCATCGGCACGATCGACTTCTCGGACGACATCGACGCGGCCGCCGTGGCCAAGGTGCTGCGCGCCAACGGCATCGTGGACACCGAGCCGTACCGCAAGCTCGGGCGCAACCAGCTGCGCGTCGCGATGTTCCCGGCGATCGACCCGGCGGACGTGCAGGCGCTGACCGCGTGCATCGACTACGTGATCGACAAGCTCTGACACCACCCCGCACCGCGCACCCGTACGGAGCCCCCGGCGACCTCGTGTCGCCGGGGGCTCCGTCGTCGCCCGGGGCAGAGTCGGGCCCGTCCGCCCCGACCGGCGGGGCCCGCACGCGATACCTTCAGGGCCTCGGCATTCGGTGGATGCAGTACAGCTTGGAGGCAGCGGCGTGAGCGTGCGAGTGACGGCGGCCCAGGGTGGCGTGGACCCCTTCGGCACGGCCCGGCTGCGGCGCGGGGTGCTCGATGCCTGGGGCGCGGGCCCTGCCCGGTTCCGCGAGGACGCCAACGCAGAGGAGGACCTGGCCCTCGGCGGCTACCGCGACCGGCTCGTCGTCGAGCTGGCGCAGAACGCCGCCGACGCCGCGGCCCGGGCCCGGGTGCCCGGCCGGCTGCGGCTCACCCTGCACTCCGGCGGGGGCGGTCGGCCCGGCGTGTTGGCCGTCGCCAACACCGGTGCCCCGCTGGACGCGACGGGCGTGGAGTCGCTGAGCACCCTGCGGGCCTCCGCGAAGCGGGAGCCCGCAGGGGCCGCGGGCTCCGCCGACACCGTAGGCCGCTTCGGCGTCGGCTTCGCGGCGGTCCTCGCGGTGTCCGACGAGCCCGCCGTCATGGGCCGCCACGGCGGTATCCGCTGGTCCCTGGCCGAGGCCCGCGAGCTGGCCCGTGAAGCAGCCAACGGCAGCCCCGGCCTCGGCGACGAACTGCGCCGCCGCGACGGGCACGTCCCGCTGCTGCGCCTGCCGTTGCCCGCCGAGGGAGCCGCCCCCGAGGGCTACGACACCGTGGTCGTCCTCCCGCTGCGCGACGCCGCCGCCGAAGACCTGGTGCAGCGCCTGCTGGCCGGCATCGACGACGCCCTGCTGCTCACCCTGCCCGGGCTGCGGGAGATCGTCGTGGAGACCCCGGCCACCGGGCACCGCGTGCTCTACCGGCGTACCGAGGGCCCGTACACCGTCGTCCAGGACTCGGCCGGAGCCGCCGGCGGCGAGACCCGACGCTGGCGCACCGTCCGCCACAGCGGCCCCATCGAGCCCGCCCTCCTCGCGGACCGGCCGGTCGAGGAGCGGCTGCGGCCCCACTGGACGGTCTCCTGGGCCGTGCCCGTCGACACCGACGGCGCTCCCGTACGTCCCGCCACCGCGCCCGTGGTGCACGCACCGACCCCGACCGACGAACCCCTGGGCATCCCCGCCCTGCTCATCGCGACGCTGCCGCTCGACACCGCCCGCCGGCACCCCGCGCCCGGGCCGCTGACCGACTTCCTGGTGGAGCGCGCGGCCGATGCGTACGCCGAACTGCTCGGCGACTGGGACCCGGTGAGCACCGGGCTCGTGGACCTCGTACCCGGGCCGCTCGGCAAGGGCGTGCTGGACGGGGCGCTGCGCGCGGCCGTGCTCGGACGGCTGCCGCGGACCGCGTTCCTGGCCCCGGCCGCCCCGGCCGAGCACGCCGAGGAGCGGGCCGCGCTGCGCCCCTTCGAGGCCGAGGTGGTGGAGGGCGCGGGCGCCGACACCGTACGGGTCCTCGCGGAGGTCCTCCCGACCCTGCTCCCGGCCGGGCTGGAGCGCCGGCCCGAGCTGCGCACGCTGGGCGTGGGCCGGCTGCCGCTGGGCGACGCCATCGAGCGGATCGCGGGCATCGAACGCACCCCGGACTGGTGGCACCGGCTGTACGACACCCTGGCCGGGGTGGATCCGGACCGGCTGTCGGGTCTGCCGGTGCCGCTGGCCGACGGGCGGACCACGATCGGCCCGCGGCACGTGCTGCTGCCCGACGCGGACACCCCGAAGGACCTGGCCCGGATGGGGCTCAAGGTGGCCCATCCGGACGCGGCGCACCCGCTGCTGGAGCGCCTCGGCGCCCTCCCGGCCACGCCCCGCGCGGTCCTGACGACCCCGCAAGTGCGGGCGGCGGTGGCCGCCTCCCTCGACGCGGGCGAGATCTGGGACGAGGACGCCCTCGACGCCGACGAGCTGGCCGAGGTGGTGCTGGGCCTGGTCCGGGACGCCGACCTGGCGCCGGGCGACGAGCCGTGGCTGGGCGCGCTGGCCCTCCCCGACGAGGACGGGGAACTGGCGCCCGCGGGCGAGCTCCTGCTGCCCGGCTCCCCGCTGGCCTCGGTGATCCGCGAGGACGAAGTCCCGTACGTGGACGCCGAGCTGGCCGACCGGTGGGGCGCGCAGCCGCTGACCGCCTGCGGGGTGCTGGCCGCCTTCCAGCTGGTCCGCGCCACCGACGTGGTCCTCGACCCGGACGAACTGGAGCCCCGCGACGGCGACTTCGCCGAGCCCGACGACGCAGGCCTGCTGGACGCGGTCGACGTGTGGTGCGAGGACGTACTGGACCAGCTCCCGGACACCCCGCTCCCGCCGGTGGCGACCGAGCTGGTGGCCGTGCGCGACCTCGACCTGATCGACGACGACTGCTGGCCGCAGGCCCTGGCCATGCTCGCGCAGCCCCCGCTGCGCGACGCGCTGACCCAGCCCGTACGGGTCCTGCTTCCGGACGGCACCACGCAGTCGGTGCGCCCGTACACCGCCTGGTGGCTGCGCGACCACCCGGTCTTCGACGGACGCCGCCCGGCGGGCCTGCGCGCGGCGGGCGGGGACCCGCTGCTGGCGGGCCTGTACACCTCGGCGGACGCCACGGGCTTCGAAGACGAGCAGGTCCTGCGGGCGCTGGGCGTCCGCACGACCGTGCCGGCCCTGCTGGAGGAACCCGGCGGCGCCGCCGAACTGCTGGGCCGGCTCGCCGATCCGGAGCGCGAGGTGTCGGACCGCCAGCTGCACGCCCTGTACGGGGCCCTGGCCGATCTGGACCCCGAGCAGGTCACCCTCCCGGACGAGCTGCGCGCGGTGGTGGACGGCGAGATCCGTGTGGTGGACGCGGCCGATGCGCTGATCGCGGACGCCCCGGACCTGCTGCCGCTGACGGAGGGCCTGCCGCTGCTGCCGGTGGCCCCGGCCCGAGCGGGCGACCTGGCGGACCTCCTCCAGGTCCGCCGCCTCTCGGAGACGGTGCCGGCGGAGGTCACGACGCCGGGCGAGGAGCACGAGGTCCCGGAGCCGGTGCTGCTCCTGCTGGGGCCCTCGGCGCCGCGCACCTACGTCGAGCACGAGGAGCTGATCGCGGGCGGCGTGGAGCTCGACTGGCGGCAAACCCCGGACGGCACCCTCCACGCCTCCACCCTGGAGGGCGTGGCGGCGGGCCTGGCCTGGGCGGCGGGCCAGTGGCCGCGCCGCTTCGAGGTCGCGGCCCTGCTGGAGGACCCGTCCCGCACGGCCGAACTGGCCCGGGACCGCTGGTTCGACTAGGTCCTGGTCACGGGGGGGCGGCGGTCAGGCGGGGAACCTGCGGTTGACCCAGCGGAACGTGAACTCGATCAGGGCCGAGGCCGCCGTCGCGATGCCCACGGCCATCCACGGCAGCTGCGTGCCCACGAGCTTCAGCTGGAAGAAGTCCTGGAGCCACGGAACGACGAGGACCAGCAGGAACGCCCCGCCCATCGCGCCGACCAGGACCAGCCGCCACCACGTGTACGGGCGGGCGATGATCGCCAGGACCCACATCGAGGTGAGGAACAGCGTCAGCGTCGCCGCGCTCGTCTCGGCGTTCAGCTGGTCCGGGCCGGTGTAGTGGTGGCGGGCGAGCAGGTACGTCACGAAGGTGGCCACGGCCGCGATCACGCCGCCGGGGATGGCGTACCGCATCACCCGTTTCACGAAGTGCGGCTTCGCCCGCTCCTTGTTCGGGGCGAGGGCCAGGAAGAAGGCCGGGATGCCGATGGTGAGGGTGGACAGCAGCGTCAGGTGGCGCGGCAGGAAGGGGTACTCCACCTGCGAGCAGACCACCAGGATGGCCAGCAGTACCGAGTAGACCGTCTTCGTCAGGAACAGGGTGGCGACGCGGGTGATGTTGCCGATGACCCGGCGACCCTCGGCGACCACCGACGGGAGGGTGGAGAAGCTGTTGTTGAGGAGGACGATCTGGGCCACCGCCCGGGTCGCCTCCGAGCCCGAGCCCATGCTCACGCCGATGTCCGCGTCCTTGAGCGCGAGCACGTCGTTGACGCCGTCGCCCGTCATGGCGACCGTGTGGCCCTTGGACTGGAGCGCGCCCACCATGTCGCGCTTCTGCTGCGGGGTGACCCGGCCGAAGACGCTGTTCTCGTCGAGGACCCGGGCCATGTCGGCCTGTTCGCTCGGCAGCCTGCGCGCGTCGATGGTGTCCTCGGCGCCCGGTAGGCCGAGTTTGCCGGCGACCGCGCCGACGGAGACCGCGTTGTCGCCGGAGATGACCTTCGCCCGGACCTTCTGGTCCTCGAAGTAGCGCAGGGTGTCGGCGGCGTCGGGGCGCAGCCGCTGTTCCAGGACGATCAGGGCGGAGGGCCGGGCGCCGGTCCCTACGGCCGGGTCGTCGAGCTCGCGCGCGGCCCGGGCGAGCAGCAGGACGCGCAGGCCCTGTTCGTTGAGTTCGTCGACCTCGTCGAGGGCCGGGTCGCCGGCCGGGAGGAGGACGTCGGGGGCGCCGAGCAGCCAGGTGCTGTTCTCGCCGTCGCCCTCGCTGAAGCTGGCGCCGCTGTACTTGCGGGCGGAGGAGAAGGGCAGGGACTCGGTGCAGCGCCACTCGGCGCTGACCGGGTAGGCGTCGATGATCGCCTGGAGGCTGGCGTTGGGGCGCGGGTCGGACTCGCCGAGCGCGCCGAGAACCTTCTTGACGTACGAGTCCTGCGCGCCGCCGAGCGGGCGGAGCTCGGTGACGTCCATGCCGCCCTCGGTGAGGGTGCCGGTCTTGTCGAGGCAGACGACGTCGACGCGGGCGAGGCCTTCGATGGCCGGCAGCTCCTGCACCAGGCACTGTTTGCGGCCGAGCCGGATGACGCCGATCGCGAAGGCGACGGAGGTCAGCAGGACCAGGCCCTCGGGGATCATCGGGACGATGCCGCCGACGGTGCGGGCGATGGCGTCCTTGAGGTTGTTCTCCTTGACGACCAGCTGGCTGATGATCAGGCCGATCGAGGTCGGGATCATCATCCAGGTGACGTACTTGAGGATGGTGGAGATGCCGGAGCGCAGCTCGGAGTGGACGAGCGTGAAGCGGGTGGCCTCTTCGGCCAACTGGGCCGCGTAGGCCTCGCGGCCGACCTTGGTGGCGGTGAACGCGCCGCCGCCGGCGACGACGAAGGACCCGGACATGACGGGGTCGCCGGGCTTCTTCAGGACGGGGTCGGCCTCGCCGGTGAGCAGGGACTCGTCGATCTCCAGTCCGTCGGCCTCGCCGACGGATCCGTCGACGACGACCTTGTCGCCGGGTCCGAGTTCGATGACGTCGTCGAGGACGATCTCGGAGGTGGAGATCCCGGCGGTCCGGCCGTCGCGGCGGACGCTGGGTTTGGCTTCGCCGATGACGGCGAGTCCGTCCAGGGTCTTCTTCGCGCGCATCTCCTGGATGATGCCGATGCCGGTGTTCGCGATGATCACGTAGCCGAAGAGGCTGTCCTGGAGCGGCGCGACGATGAGCATGACCACCCAGAGGACGCCGATGATGGCGTTGAACCGGGTGAAGACGTTGGCGCGGACGATGTCGGCGGTGGAGCGGCTGCTGCGGACGGGCACGTCGTTGACGGCTCCGCGGGCGACGCGTTCGGCGACTTCGGCGGTGGTGAGGCCGCCGGGCTTGAAGCGCGGTGCTGGTGGCCGGACGGGGTGCACGGGGTCCAGCTCCGCGCCCGCATCGATGGCGGCGGCGGTGCCCACCGGCTCGGAACCATTGGGGTCGGTCTGTGCCCGCTGCGTCATGCAATCGACGGTAAAGGGGGTTTTACCGCTTCACCCGCCGAGAAGTCCGAAGATCCGACTTCGGGATGACCCGAATCGTCCCCCGGTCGGGCACGACCCGCCGGGCGGCCGACTGCCGGCGCGGGGCGCCGACGGATCGGAGCGGCTGACGTCAGCCGGTGTGCGGAGCCGGGTCGGCGCCGCCCCCCTCACCCCGCGCGGCCAGCGCCGCGGCGTGGCGCTTGAGGGCGGCGTCGCGGCCCCGGACGTACCAGACGCCGATCAGGCCGAGGACGCCGCCGGCCGCGCAGCACCAGACCCACCACAGCAGGTCCCGGTCGGCGAACCAGCCGTAGAAGGGGAGCTGGACCAGGAACACGGCGAACCAGATGATCGTGCCGCCGGTGACGGTCGCGACGACCGGACCCTCAAGGGGCTCGGGCGCCTCGTGCTTCGCAGTCCATTTCGCCATGCCCTCAAGTCTAGGTGCGCAGAAACGGGGTCTACGCGCGGAGATGGACGGGCTTTCGTTCATGTGTTCATACTGAAACTGTGTGGGCATGGCCCATTTTCTTCGTATGAAACCCCTAATGCCCCGCAATGAGGACCGTAGAGGACCGTATGAGCACGTCGGCCCCCGCCCCTGCGCCCGCCACCCTCCCGGACCCGGCCCCCCAGGGGTCGTCCGGCCTGGACCGCCATTTCAAGATCTCGGAGCGCGGCTCCACGATCGCCCGTGAGGTGCGCGGCGGTTTCGCCACCTTCTTCGCGATGGCCTACATCATCGTGCTGAACCCGATCATCCTGGGCAGCGCGAAGGACATGTACGGGCACCAGCTCGACAGCGGCCAGCTCGTCACCGCCACCGTCCTGACGGCGGCCTTCACCACGCTGCTGATGGGCGTCATCGGCAACGTCCCGATCGCGCTCGCCGCCGGCCTCGGCGTGAACACCGTGGTCGCCCTCCAGCTCGCCCCGCGCATGAGCTGGCCCGACGCCATGGGCATGGTCGTCCTGGCCGGCTTCGTCGTGATGCTGCTGGTCGCGACGGGCCTGCGCGAGCGGGTCATGAACGCCGTCCCGATCGGCCTGCGCAAGGGCATCGCGATCGGCATCGGCCTGTTCATCATGCTGATCGGCCTGGTCGACTCGGGCTTCGTCACCCGCATACCGGACGCCGCGCACACCACCGTGCCGCTCCAGCTCGGCACGGGCGGCCACCTGCACGGCTGGCCGGTCCTGATCTTCGTCGTCGGCGTGCTGCTGACCCTCGCCCTACTGATCCGCAAGACGCCCGGCGCGATCCTGATCTCCATCGTGGTCATGACCGTGGTCGCCGTCGCCGTCCAGCTGGTCGTCGACCTGCCGGACTCCGGCTGGGGCCTGACCGTGCCCGAATGGCCGGGCAACCCGGTGGCCGCGCCCGACTTCGGGCTCGTCGGTCAGGTCAGCCTGTTCGGCGGCTTCGGCAAGGTCGGCATGCTGACGGGCGTCCTCTTCGTCTTCACCGTGCTGCTGTCCTGCTTCTTCGACGCCATGGGCACGATCCTCGGCGTCGGCGACGAGGCCAAGCTGATCGACAAGGACGGCAACTTCCCCGGCATCAACAAGGTGCTGCTCATCGACGGCCTGGCCGTCGCCTCCGGCGGCGCCACCTCGTCCTCGGCCACCACCTGCTTCGTGGAGTCCACGGCCGGCGTCGGCGAAGGAGCCCGTACCGGCCTGGCGAACGTCGTCACCGGCGCCCTCTTCACCGTGGCGCTGTTCCTGACCCCGCTCGCCACCATGGTCCCGTCCCAGGCGGCCACCCCCGCGCTCGTGGCGGTCGGCTTCCTGATCCTGGCGGGCTCGGTCAGGGACATCGACTGGAGCGACTTCACCATCGCCGTCCCGGCCTTCCTGGCCATGGTGACGATGCCCTTCACGTACTCGATCACCAACGGCATCGGCTTCGGCTTCATCAGCTTCTGCGTGCTGCGCCTGGCGACCGGCCGGGGCCGCGAGGTCCCGGCGGCCCTGTACGTGGTGTCGGCGGTGTTCGTCTTCTACTACGCGATGCCGGCCCTCGGCCTCACGTAAGACCGTAGAACTTCTCCGTCTCGTCGACGGCCGCATTGAAGCGCTCGTCGAAGTCATCGCGAATGAGCGTCCGGACGACATAGTCCTGGACGCTCATTCCGCGTTTTGCGGCATGAGTCCGGAGGCGGTCGAGCAGCTCCCCGTCTATGCGCATGCTCAGCACGTGTGTCCCCATGGCGAAAGAGTCGTGGCACGGACCGCCGACGCGTGTCACTTTCCGCTGCCGACTCACCCGTACGAGTGACACGGTTAAATGGCGTTCTTTAGAGAGAGTAATGAGGTAGTCTAAAGAGATGCTCGACCTTACGCATGGCGACGACGCTGCCGCCGTGAACGACCTCCGCTCCGCCGTCATGCGGCTGGGCCGGCGCCTGAAGCACCAGCGCGTCGACGAATCGCTGAGCCCGACCGAGATGTCGGTCCTCGGCACCCTCGCCCGCTGCGGCCAGGCCACCCCCGGTGAGCTGGCCCGCCGCGAGCACGTCCAGCCACCGTCGATGACCCGCATCGTGGCGCTGCTGGAGGCCAAGGGTTTGGTCAGGCTCCAGCCGCACCCGGACGACCGCCGCCAGAAGGTGGTCACCCAGACCGAGGAAGCCGAAGCGATGCTCGAAGAGAGCCGTCGCAAGCGCAACGCCTTCCTCGCCGGGCTCGCGGCCGAGCTCACCGAGGACGAATGGGCCAAGCTGCGCGAGGCCGCGCCCGTCCTGGAGAAGCTCGCGCACCTGTAGGAACGACGCCAGGAGGCGAACGCTTTTGAGTACGGGAAACGGAGCAGATTCCGCACCCGGCCATACACCCACCACTACCACTGCGCGTACGACGCGCTCCGCGGGCGCGAACTCCATGTTCAGCTCGCTGAAGATCCGGAACTACCGGCTCTTCGCCATGGGACAGGCGGTGTCCAACACCGGCACCTGGATGCAGCGCATCGCCCAGGACTGGCTGGTCCTGTCCCTGACCGGCTCGGCCTCCGCCGTCGGCATCACCATCGCACTGCAGTTCCTGCCGATGCTGATGTTCGGCCTCTACGGAGGCGTCCTCGCGGACCGGCTGCCCAAGCGTCCGCTGCTGCTCGTCACGCAGACCCTGATGGGTCTGACCGGTATCGCCCTGGCGGCGCTCACCCTGGCCGGACACGTCCAGGTGTGGCACGTGTACTTCGCGGCCTTCCTGCTGGGCCTCGTGACCGTCGTGGACAACCCCGCCCGGCAGACGTTCGTCTCCGAGATGGTCGGCAAGGACCAGCTCGCCAACGCCGTCAGCCTGAACTCGGCGAACTTCCAGTCCGCGCGGTTGGTCGGCCCGGCCGTCGCCGGTGTGCTGATCACCGCCGTCGGCTCCGGCTGGGCCTTCCTGCTGAACGGGTTTTCCTTCGCCGCACCGGTCGCCGGCCTGCTGCTGATGCGGACGCGTGAACTGCGCCCGGTCGAACCGCAGCCGCGCGCCAAGGGCCAGCTGCGGGAGGGGCTGCGCTACGTCGCCGGCCGCCCGGAGCTGATCTGGCCGATCGTGCTGGTGGGCTTCATCGGCACCTTCGGGTTCAACTTCCCGATCTGGTTGTCGGCGTTCGTCAGCGACGTGTTCCACGGAGACGCGGGCACGTACGGACTCTTCAACACGCTGATCGCCGCCGGCTCCCTGGCGGGCGCGCTGCTGGCGGCCCGGCGCGGGCACTCGCGGCTGCGGCTGCTGGTCGCGGCGGCGCTGCTGTTCTCCGCCCTGGAGGTCGTGACGGCCTTCGCGCCCGGGTTCTGGCTGTTCGCGGCGCTGCTCGTGCCGATCGGGATGTTCGGGCTGACGGTCAACGTGACCGCGAACGCGAGCGTCCAGATGGCCACCGACCCCGAGATGCGGGGGCGGGTGATGGCCCTGTTCATGATGGTGTTCACCGGTGGCACCCCGATCGGTGCGCCGGTCGTCGGATGGGTGACGGACACGTACGGGGCCCGGATCGGCATGGCCGCGGGCGGCCTCGTCTCCCTGGCGGCCGCCGCGACGATCGCGGTGGTCCTGTCCCGGGTGGGCAACCTCCGGCTGAGCGTGAGCCGCAACGGAGTCACGTTCGTCCCGGTCCCGCGCAGCCGGGAGCTGGTCACGGCGGCCTGAGCCCGGGCCACGGGAGCGAGCCCCTCCGCACGGCAGCTCGGCGTGGCCGTCGGGGCCGGCCCGGGATCACGTCCGACGTGATCCCGGGCCGACGACCCGCAGGGGCGCACGCGTCGCTGGTCAGGGTGCACTCTGCCGCTGCCCCGTGCGTCCGGCCGGGACCGGCATCGGTTGCGCCCTAGCGTGAATGCGCAACGATCCGGCCCCACCGCCGCCGGATCCCGGCCCTTCGGAGACTCCCCACCATGACCGCCAACATCTCTGAGCTCACCGGGGACTACATCCTCGACCCCGCGCACACCCGGATCGGCTTCGTCGCCCGCCACGCCATGGTGACCAAGGTCCGCGGCGCCTTCCACCAGTTCGAGGGATCCGCGCACCTGGACGGCGCCGATCCGGCCCGCTCCACCGCCCAGGTGGTGCTCAAGACCGAAAGCATCGACACCGGCGTCGAACAGCGCGACCAGCACCTGCGCACCAACGACTTCCTGGACGCTCCCAACTTCCCGGACATCACCTTCCGCAGCACCTCGGTCGAGTCCCTTTCCGACACCGACTACCGCGTCACCGGTGACCTGACCATCAAGGACACCACCCGCCCGGTCGCCATCGACTTCGAGTACACCGGCAATGCCGTCGACCCCTACGGCAACCTGCGGGTCGGCCTGGAGGGATCGTTGACCATCTCCCGCAAGGACTTCGGCGTGACCTGGAACGCGGCCCTGGAAGGCGGCGGCGTACTGGTCGGCGACAAGGTCGTCCTGGAGTTCGACATCTCCGCGATCAAGCAGGGCTAGCAGCCCGCTCAGGCGTCGCCGCGGGGGCGGCGGCGCAGCAGCCGCTTGGCTCCCAGGACCAGGGCCGTACCCACGGCCAGGACGGCCGCGCCCTTCGTGAAGTCGCCCCCGCCCTGCTCGCCCGCGGGGCCGGGGGCCGCCGACGCACCCGGCTCCGCGGGAGCGGGGGTGCCGGAGCCGCCGGCCGCCGGCTTCACCGGGACGGCCACCACCCGGCTGGACTCCCCCTCCGAGCCGAACAGCAGCGTCGACCCGTCCGCCGAGTACGTCACCGACTCGGCCTGCCCCTGCCACGGCGCGTCCACCCGCTCGCCCTCGCCCTCGGGCCGCCCGTCCTTCCACGGGTAGGTCCGCGCGAAGAAGTAGCCGCGCAGCGCGAGCCGGCCGCCGTCCGGAGAGAACGCCCCGTCCGTGATCCACGGCAGGTCCGCCACCCGCTTGAACACGTTCGTGCCCGACGCGGACAGCTGCTGCGGCCCCTCGTACAGCCCGCCCTTGTCCTCGCTCTTGCTCGCGATGTACACCCGGCCCGTCACCGGATGCACCATCAGCGCCTCGGCGTTGCGCGGCCCGTCGGCGTACTTCACGGTGAACTGCTCGGCCTTGACCGTGACGTCGGCCAGCTGCTTCGGCTCCGGGAACCGGTAGATCCAGACGTGGTCCCAGGTCCCGCCCAGGTTGTCGCCGATGTCGCCGACGTACAGCTGCCCGTCCGGTCCCAGCGAGATCGCCTCGACGTCGCGCGGGGCCCCGATGCCGGTCAGGGTCACGCGGGCCACGGTCTTGCCGGTCGCCGAGTCCACCGCGTACACGTACGGGCCGTCGTCGCTGTCGTTGTGCGTCCAGTACACGCCGGGATGGATCCGACTCGCGGCCAGGCCGCTCGACTCCTTGATCCGCGGGTCGGTGATGGTGAACCCCGACGTGCCGGCGGGGGTCCCGGCGGCCGCGGCGGCCGAACCCGGCAGCACGACAAGGGCAATGACGGCGGTCAACGGCAGCAGTCGCATGGAACAAGCCTGCCAGGGCGCCCCGCGTGTCCGGCATCACAGGGGCTCCCGGCGCGTGATCCGCGATGATGACCGGATGCGTTTCATGTTCGTCGGCGACTCCATGACCATCGGACGCGCCGGCGACTACACCTGGCGCTACCGGATGTGGCAGCACCTCGATGCCACCTTCGGCGGTCCGTACCGGATCGTCGGTCCGCGCTGCGAGCTCTTCGACACCTGCGCGAACGAGCCGGTCAGCCACGCCTACGCCGACCCCGGCTTCCCGGAGCACGCCCGCCGCCACCTCGCCGGCTGGGGCGAGGGCTGGCAGCACATGGCCCCGCTCATCGGCTCCGCCGTGCGCTCCGGGCGGGCCGACGTCCTGCTCGTCTCCCTCGGCCTGATAGACCTCGGCTTCTACACCGCCGCCGAGGAGACCGCGGCCAACGCCCGCCGCTTCGTCGCGGAGGCCCGCGCCGCCCGCCCCGACATCCGGATGGTGCTGCTGCCGGTCATACCGAACGTGCGGGCCGAGTCCGACGCGCCGTTCGCGGCCGAGGTCTCCCGGTTCAACGAACTCCTCGCGAAGGCCGTCGCCGACCTGTCGACCGAGGCCTCGCCGATCCTGCTGGCCGCGCGCCCGGACGCGTACGAGATCCACCGGGACACCTACGACGGCACCCACCCCAACGCCTCCGGCGAGCACCGCCTGGCCGGGGAGTTCGCGGCGGTCCTGCACCAGGCGTGGGGCATCGGCGGCCCCTACCGGCCCGCCGAGGACCCGTAACGCCCGCTGCCCCGAAGGGGCTTGCCCGACCGGTGTGCGCCGCCGCACCGGGGCGGTGCGGCGACGTTCACCTGCGGCTCAGACCCGGTTCACCCGGTTCACCGGATCCATCGGGTTCACCAGGCGAACGCCTCGGGCGAGGGCCCCGGGCCGGGGAAGATCTCGTCCAGGCCGGCGAGCACCTCCTGCGACAGCTCCAGGTCCAGCGCGCGCACTGCGCTCTCCAGCTGCTCTGCCGTCCGGGGACCCACGATCGGCCCCGTCACCCCGGGCCGGGTCAGCAGCCAGGCCAGTGCCGTCTCGCCGGGTTCCAGGCCGTGCTTGTCGAGCAGGTCCTCGTACGCCTGCACCTGGGCCCGTACGGAGGAGTTGGCGAGGGCGTCCGCGGACCGTCCGGAGGCGCGGCGGCCGCCCTCGACCTCCTTCTTGATGACGCCGCCGAGCAGCCCGCCGTGCAGCGGGGACCACGGGATCACGCCGAGCCCGTACTCCTGGGCGGCCGGGACGACCTCCATCTCGGCGCGCCGCTCGGCGAGGTTGTACAGGCACTGCTCGCTGACCAGCCCGACCGAGCCGCGCCGGGCGGCCGTCTCGTTGGCCTGGGCGATCTTGTAGCCGGGGAAGTTCGACGACCCGGCGTAGAGCACCTTGCCCTGCTGGATCAGCACGTCGACGGCTTGCCAGATCTCCTCGAAGGGGGTCCGGCGGTCGACGTGGTGGAACTGGTAGAGGTCGATGTAGTCCGTCTGGAGCCGCTTGAGGCTGGCCTCGACGGCCCGGCGGATGTTCAGCGCCGAGAGCCGGTCGTGGTTGGGCCACGGGTCGCCCTCGGCGGCCATGTTCCCGTACACCTTCGTGGCCAGCACGGTCTTGTCCCGCCGGCCGCCGCCCTGGGCGAACCAGGTGCCGATGATCTCCTCGGTGCGGCCCTTGTTCTCGCCCCACCCGTAGACGTTGGCGGTGTCCACGAAGTTCAGGCCCGCGGCGAGCGCGGCGTCCAGGATGGAGTGGCTGGTGGGTTCGTCTGTCTGCGGACCGAAGTTCATCGTGCCGAGTACAAGTCGGCTGACCTTGAGTCCGGTGCGTCCGAGCTGTGTGTACTTCATGGGCCCCAAGCCAACTGCCTGGAGTCCACTCCAGGCAAGGACTCGCGGGCAGGAGTCACTGGCCCACGGCGGCCGCCACTGCCACGACGACGAACATCAGTACGAGCACACCGGCCATCACACGGTTTCGGGTCTTGGGATCCACCCGTCGAGCGTAACGCGGCCGTACCGGGTCCCCGCACCGAGGGCGGGGACGGCGGGGTCAGCCGCCCAGCGGCCAGGCCTCGACGACCTCGTAGCGGGGCTGTTCCCCGGGCACGCCGCCGGTCGGGAGGTTGCTGCGGACCAGGCTGAGTTCCCGCACCTGCCAGGGCGTGCCCTCGAAGCCCGAGAGGGCCTCCAGGTAGGGGCTCAGATGGGTGCCGCCCTGGCTGCGGGCCAGGGTGAGGTGGGCGGTGTACCGGCGGTGCTGCTCCATCGGCACTCCGGCCCGGCGGGCGGCGGCGTCGGCCCGCTCGGCGAGCATCCGCATCTGGTCGAGCCCGCCGGCGGCGCCGGCCCACAGGGCGCGCTCGCCGAAGTGTCCGCAGCCGTGGATGCGCAGCGAGAAGGGGTCCGTGCGGTGGGCGGCGCGCGCCAGGCGGGCGTGCAGGTCCGGCAGGAGCGGGTCGTGCACCTCGCCCATGAAGGCGAGGGTGAAGTGCCAGCCCGCCTCCCCGGTCCAGCGCAGCCGGTCGTCCCGGACGCCCTGCACGGCCCGGCGCAGCTCGTCGACGGCCCCCTGGGGCGGCATCACCGCGGCAAACAGCCTCATGGGCGCGAGCCTAACGCGCGCCGCGGGGCCGGGGGCAGTGCTCCCCGGCCCCGCGGACGCTGCGGTCTGCGCCTCCGCGATCGGGATCTGGTGGGAGGAGGACGCCGTGCTGCCGTTCACCGGGGCGGCGCCGGGGGCGGTCCCCGGGGCGGCCGGCTGGGACATCGACGCGAGCAGCTGGCGGGCCAGGCCGAGCCCGGTACCGCCCATGGTCAGCGCCTTCGCGAACATCTCCGACATGCCCTCGGCGCCGTTGAGCAGCACCATGTGTTCCACGTTCCCGAAGGCCCCGGCGCCCGCCTCCACGATCGCCGGCCAGTTCTCGGCGAGCTGCTGGGCGACGACCGCCTCCTGGTTCTCGGCGAGCGCGGCGGCCCGCGCCTTGATCGCGTCGGCCTCGGCGAGACCCTTGGCCTTCGCCGACGCCGCGACCGCGAGGCCCTTGGCCTGGGTGGCTGCGGCCTCGGCCTCACCGGTCGCCCGGGTGGCCTTCGCGGCCGCGAGACCGCGGGCTTCAGTGGCCGCCGCGTCGGCGGTCGCCGCCGTGGTCACGCGGGTGGCCTCGGCCGCGGCCGCCAGCTCCGTCTCCTTGGCCTTGGCCTGTGCCGCCGAGATGCGGGCGTCGCGTTCGGCCTCGGCGCGGGTGCGGGTCTCGTACGCCGCCGCGTCCGCGGGCTTGCGGACGTCCGCCTGGAGCTGCTGCTCTCGCCGGTGCGCCTCCAGTTCGGCGACCCGGGTCTCCTGGACGACGACCTCCTGGCGGGCCGCCGCCTCCGACAGCGGGCCGGCCTGGCGGGCGGTCGCGGCGGCCTTGTCGCGTTCCGCCTGGTAGCCGGCCTGGAGGATCTCGCTGTCGCGGGTGGCCTCCGCCATCCGCGCGAACGCGGTCTGCTCGGCCTCGGTGGCCAAACGGTTCGCCTCGGCCTGCGCGATGCGCGCGTCCCGCTGGACGGCGGCCGCGTGCGGCATGGCCAGGTTCTTGATGTAGCCGGTCGGGTCCTCGATCTCGTGGATCTGGAGCGAGTCGACGATCAGGCCGAGCTTCTCCATCTCCGTGCCACAGGCCGCCCGGGTCTGCCCGGTCAGCTTCTCGCGGTCGCGGATCATGTCCTCGACCGTCAATCCGCCCACGATGGAGCGCAGATGGCCGGCGAAGACGATGTGCACCCGCTCGGGCATCATCTTCTGCTGGTCCAAGAAGCGGCGTGCCGCGTTCGCGATGGACACGAGGTCGTCGCCGATCTTGAAGATCACGACGCCCTTCACCCGCAGCGGGATGCCCTGGTGGGTCACGCAGTCCACGTTCAGCTGGGTCTCGTTGAGGTCCAGCGACAGCTTGCGCACCGCCTGCACACCGGGAACCACGAGGGTTCCGCGCCCGGTGACGATCCGGAAGCCCATGCCCTCGCCGATGCCCTCGGTGCGGTGCGTGGAGCCGGAGATGACGAGTGCCTCGTTCGGTTCGGCCACCCGCCACATGAGCTTGAACAGGCCGACCAAGGCCAAGAATGCGACGAGAACGATTCCCGCCACGACGCCGATAGCCATCGGCAACGCCCCCTTATCGCAGTGCCGTTCGACACTGACGAAGGCGAGTGTGCTCCTGTGCAGCCGCGTTAAGAAGATCCTGGCGAACTCTTGTCGCCATCTTGATACGAACCACATCCGCGCAGGTGGCAGTGGGGCTCAGTTGTCGTACGCCGCCATCACGTACACCGTGCGCGGCGGCAGGTACTCCACGACGGTCACCACCGTTCCGACCGTCAGCCGGCCCGTGCCCGGGGCGGGGTGCGCGAGGAAGTGCTCCGCGCCGCCGCGGATGCGGACGATGACCTCGCCCACCAGCCCGGGTCCCACCGTTCCGGTCACCCGGCCGTCCAGCCCCACCATGTCGGCTTCCCCCATGCGCCGAGGGTACGCCGCCGTACGCCGCCGGGGCGGGGTCGTCGCCCCGCCGCACGGCTCGTACGTCCGGGCCCGTACGGCCGCCCGTGCTACGAGTGGCCGAGGTCCGCGGCCGGGAGGTCCGTCGAGGGGACCGAGCCCGTGTCGGGGGACGGGCGCAGCGGGAACTCGTCGGAGGCCATCGAGTCGAGCACCGGCGGAGCCGGGCGCAGCGGCTTCGGCATGACCGCGGCCTCGGAGTGGCCGCCACAGCCGTACGAGAGGGAGACGAGGTGTCCGTCGGCCGGGCCGAACTCGTTCGCGCAGATGCCGAAGGCCTGGCCCAGCGAGCCGCCGATCGCGACGAGGAACCCGCAGGAGACGCAGGAGGCGGGCGCCGCCTGCGCCATCGGGGTCTTGGCGCCGAAGGACTCGTCCCAGCGGTCGGCGGCGCTGTGCAGTCCGTAGCGGGACAGGACGCGGGCACGGCGCATCCCGAGTTCCTCGGCGACGGAGGCGATGGAGCCCCGTACGGGTACCACGGCGCGGTCGGTGACGTCGGCGTCCTCGGCCTCGACGAGTTCGGCCATCTCGGTGGAGACGACCGAGTTCGGCGGCGGTACGTCCTCGCCCGACCAGCCCGGCTCCAGCCGCAGGTCCTCGGCGTCGGTGGGCAGCAGGTCGCCGGGGCCCATGTCGCCGGGGCGCAGCCGCTCGCTCCACGGGACCCACTCGGGGGCCAGGAGGGCGTCATCGCCGGGAAGCAGCACCGTTTCGTCGAGGGTGACGTTCTTGGCGCGGGAGGCGCGGGTCACGGTGACGGCCCAGCGCCAGCCCCGGTAGCCGGGGTCCTTGCACTCGAAGAAGTGCGTGACGACCCGGTCGCCCTCCGCGACGGCGGAGACGTGCTCGCCCACCACTCCGGGAGCGGCGGCTTCCTCGGCCGCCGCGCGGGCGAGGTCTACCGCCTCGGCGCACAGGCGGTCGGGGGTACGGCTTCGCGTCGTCGCAGCACTCACAGGTCTCGTTCTCTCCTACGCCGTCTCACGAGTGCGCCGTCCGTACTGTCGTCCTGAACGACCCGTCGGTCCTGTCCGTACGTGGCGCGGGCGGAGCGGACCAGAGGGCCGCGTCGACGTCCGCACCCGATCGGCCTCGGGCGCACCTACCTGCTATCCATTCTGCGGGATCGCGAAGAGGCGCGCGGCCGAGAGCAACCGCCGGTGGCGCGCTACGCACGCTACCTCCTCCGGAGGCTTGGGCCCACATGCAAGGTCCGATTCGCGGACAAGCCCGCGTCCCGACGTCCTCACGACGGCGACCCGACGGGCCTCCGTAACGCGCCGGGACGGGACCAGGAGGGGTCCGTGGGGCACTATGGCGGGTGTGGCACCCGTACGGTCGTCCCGCGACGGCTCGGGACCGGCCAGGCGGGCCGGCCGGGCCGTCGGGCGTGCCCTACAGCGTCCCTTCACGGGTACGGCCCGCGGGATCCGGCGGGCCACGCACGCGCACGGGGCCGGCGAATCGGGTCTCGGCAGGCTGATCGAGCTGCACGCCATCAACGGCGCCGGCGATGTGATGATCACGGTGGCTCTGGCGTCGACGGTGTTCTTCTCGGTACCCACGGACGAGGCACGCGGCCGCGTCGCCCTCTACCTGGCGATCACCATGGCCCCCTTCACGGTGCTGGCCCCGGTGATCGGCCCGGCACTGGACCGGCTGCCGCACGGGCGGCGGGCCGCGATGGCCTGCGCGATGCTCGCACGGGCGCTGCTCGCCGTGATGATGTCCGGCGCGGTGGCCACGGGCGGCCTGGAGCTCTACCCGGCGGCGCTGGGCGTGCTGGTCGCGTCCAAGGCGTACGGGGTCGTCCGCAGCGCGGTGGTGCCGCGGCTGCTCCCGCCGAAGTTCTCACTCGTCAAGGCGAACTCGCGGGTCACGCTGGCGGGCCTGCTGGCCACCGCGGCGGCGGCGCCCGTCGCGGCGGGCCTGCACACCGTCGGGCCGCCGTGGCCGCTGTACGGCGCCTGCGCCATCTTCGTCTGGGGCACGTTCGCGGCGTTCTCCCTCCCGCACAAGGTGGACGAGGCCAAGGGCGAGCGGCGGGCCCGGCTGTCCACGCACGATCCGCACTCGAAGAAGCCGGGGCTGCGCACGGTGAGTCCGTCGGTGATGTGCGGCCTGCTGGCGAACGCTTCGATGCGCGCCCTGTCCGGGTTCCTGATCTTCTTCCTGGCGTTCCTGCTGCGGGAGCACCCGCTCGCCGGGCAGAGCGCGGCCGTGTCGCTGGGCATCGTGGGCGTCTCGGCGGGCGTCGGGAACGCGTGCGGGACCGCGGTGGGCTCGTGGCTGCGGGCACGGGCGCCGGAGACCATCATCGCGGCGGTGCTGGCGGTGACCCTGGGGGTCGCGGTCCTGGCGGCGGTGTTCTTCAGCGGGCTGTTCATGGCGGTGCTGGGGGCGACGGCGGGGTTCTGCCAGGCGCTGGCGAAGCTGTCGCTGGACGCGATGATCCAGCGGGACGTGCCGGAGGCGGTGCGGACGTCCGCGTTCGCCCGTTCGGAGACGCTGCTCCAGATGGCGTGGGTGCTGGGCGGCGCGATCGGCATCGTGCTGCCGCTGAACGGGGTACTGGGGATGGCCGTCGCCGCGGCCATCGTCGCGGCGGGCACGACGATGGCCTTCCGCGGCCTGCTGACCTCCCCCCGCCATCACTCCGGCTCCCCCCGCCCCCGGGTGGCCTAGACGGGCCCCGGGGCCCGGTCTCGGGGCGCCGGGCGGGCCCCGGCGGGCGGCGCGGCGCGCCGCGCCGCGGGCCACGGACACCCCCGTGCGGCGGCGGAGCCGGGTGGCCCGATAGCCTTCGGCTCATGACCGCACCGCTTTTCTCGGGTAGGGGCCGCCGCAGCGTCGCGGCCCTCGGAGCCGTGTCCGCCGGCCTCCTCCTTCTCTCCGCCTGCGACAAGCCGACGCCGCTGGCGACCGTGACGGTCGGCACGTCGTCGGTGTCCACCGAGGCAGCCTGCTCCGACGACAAGGAGCTCTCCATGGACAAGGTCCAGGAGTGCCTCACCGATCTGAAGGACGCCAAGACCATCGAATACGGCCGCGGGGACACCCTGCGCCTCGGTGTCGAGCCGGAAGTCGTCGAGGACGGCAAGCGGTGGCAGGCGGTCCTGGACGGCCAGCCGATCACCGAGCCCTCCTCCAACACCTACCGCAGCTTCCCCGGCGCCGACCTGTTCGCCACCGGCGGCCAGGGCGAGGCCCCGTCCTCCAAGAAGCTGAACATCGTCCAGGTCGGCGAGAACGGCAAGCCCCTCGCCGTCTGGGCCTACAACGTCAAGCTCAAGTAGTCGCGTACCGACGGTGCGCGCGCTCATCGTGACCGCGGTGGCGGCGGAGGCAGACTCCGTCGTCAGTGGCCTGACCGGGCCCACCCCTCATGCGGACCCGGTGACGCCGGAGCCGCGCACCCTTCCCGGCGGATATCCCCTCTCCCGGCGCGATCTGCCCGGCCTCGCCGCCGACGTGCTCGTCGGCGGGGTGGGGCCGGCCGCCGCCGCGGCCGCCACGGCCACCGCGCTCGCGCTGGCCGAGTACACCCTCGTCGTCTCCGCCGGAATCGGCGGCGGGTTCGCGCCCGCCGCCCCGGTCGGCTCCCTCGTGGTCGCCGACGCCGTCGTGGCCGCCGACCTCGGGGCCGAAACCCCCGACGGCTTCCTCGACGTACAAGAGCTCGGCTTCGGGCACAGCGTGCACCTCCCGCCCGCCGAGCTCGCCGCCCGGGCCGCCGAGGCCACCGGGGCACTGCTCGCGCCCGTGCTGACCGTCTCCACCGTGACCGGCACCGCCGAGGGCGCGGCCCGGCTCGCCGCCCGGCATCCGCTCGCCGGCGCCGAGGCCATGGAGGGCTTCGGGGTCGCCGAGGCGGCCGCCGCGCACGGGGTGCCCGTGCTGGAGATCCGCGCCGTGTCCAACGCCGTCGGCCCCCGCGACCGCGACGCCTGGCGGATCGGGGACGCGCTGGCCGCGCTCACCGCCGGATTCCGCGCCCTGGGGCCCGTACTCGTCCATTGGGGAGAGCACCGACATGAGTCGTGACCCGCACCCGGCGGTCAAGATCGCTTATTCGCCCTGTCCGAACGACACCTTCGTCTTCGACGCGTGGGCCCACGGCCGGGTCCCGGGCGCGCCCGGCCTCGACGTCACCTTCGCCGACATCGACATCACCAACGGCATGGCCGAGCGCGGCGAGCTGGACGTGCTGAAGGTGTCGTACGCGGTGCTGCCCTGGGTGCTGGAGGAGTACGCGCTGCTGCCCTGCGGCGGGGCGCTCGGGCGTGGCTGCGGGCCGCTCGTGTTGACGCGGGAGCCGGGCATCGACCTGACCGACAAGACGGTCGCCGTGCCGAGCGAGCGCTCCACCGCCTACCTGCTGTTCCGACTGTGGGCGGCGGACGTGCTGCCGGACGGCGTCGGCAAGGTCGTCGTGCTGCCGTTCCACGAGATCATGCCGGCCGTCCGCGACGGCCGGGTCGACGCCGGGCTGGTCATCCACGAGGCGCGGTTCACCTATCAGGACTACGGGCTGCACCGCCTCGCTGACATGGGCGAGCACTGGGAGTCCACGACGGGCCTGCCGATCCCGCTCGGCGCGATCATCGCGAAGCGCTCGCTGGGCGCCGAGACGCTGCACGCCCTGGCCGAGTCGGCCCGTACGTCGGTCCGGATGGCCTGGGACGACCCGGAGGCCTCCCGCCCGTACGTCCGCGCCCACGCCCAGGAACTCGACCCGGCCGTCGCCGACCAGCACATCGGGCTGTACGTCAACGAGTTCACCGCCGATCTCGGCGACGACGGGTACGCGGCGGTGCGCGGCTTGTTGACGCGGGCCGCGGCGGAGGGTCTGGTACCGGCCATCGCACCGGGTGCGCTGGCGTTCCCGTAGGCCCCTTCCACGCCGGTACGACGGTGCCCCGGCCCTCTGGGGAGGGCCGGGGCACCGTCGTGCGTACGGGCTCAGACGTCGAGCTGGTCGGCCACCGCGCGGAGCAGGCCGGCGATCTTCGTGCCGTGCACCTTGTCGGGGTAGCGGCCGCGCTCCAGCATCGGAGTGATGTTCTCCAGCAGGGTCGTGAGGTCCTGCACGATGGACGCCAGCTCGTCGGGCTTGCGGCGCTGCGCGGCCGCGACCGAAGGCGCCGGATCCAGCACCGTCACGGAAAGCGCCTGGTCACCGCGCTGTCCCGCGACAACGCCGAACTCGACGCGCTGGCCGGGCTTGAGTGCGTCGACCCCGGCGGGGAGCACCGACGAGTGGACGAAGACGTCACCGCCGTCGTCGCGGGAGAGGAAGCCGAAGCCCTTCTCACTGTTGAACCACTTGACCTTGCCGGTAGGCACGTCCGTCCTCTGTCCTTGTGCTCGTCGGGGTCCGGTACGCCGCGCGGCGGCTCCGGACAACAGCGCAGCGGGTCATGGTGACCCGCCGTATCCAGGCTAGTGGGCGATCGACAGGTGACAAGACGTTCCCCGGTCCTTCGCCGGCTCTTCGCTGTCGGCTGCGCTGTCGGCTGCTTCGGCCAGGGAACTACCCTGGTGGGGTGACTGTTACTCCTCATGCCGATGAAGCGCGGCCCGGCGACGGGCTGGTGCGCGCCGGCGGCATCGTGTTCATCGTCGGCGCCGTGGCCACCCTCGTGACGATGGCCCCGCTGTTCCTGCACACCGACCCGTTCCCGTCGTACGCGTGGGCCGTGTGCATGCTGATGGGCGTCGGCTTCGCCATCTCGGCGGCGGGCGTGCTGCGCTCGGCGGCGGCCCAGCGGCGCGCCGCACGCGCCTCCCAGGCCTAGGCCCCCGCCGGCCGCGCGGTCAGACCGACTGCGCGGCGACGTACTCCGCGAGCCACTGCGGCAGCGCGGTGAGGTCCGGCAGCACCACGTCGGCGCCCGCCTCCCGCAGTTCCGGCTCGGGGCACGGGCCGGTCGGGACCGCCACCGACAACGCACCGGCCGTACGGGCGCCGCGTACGTCTCCCACGTGGTCGCCGACGTAGACCTGCGCCCCGTACTCGCGCAGCGCGCCCGCCTTGGCCTCGGCCCACAGCCAGCCGATGACCGCGTCCGGCTCGATGCCGAGGTGCGCCAGGTGCAGCCGCGCGTTGGGCTCGTGCTTGGCCGTGACGACGATGGCGCGGCCGCCGAGCGCCTGGACGGCCTCGATCGCCTCGCGGGCGCCGGGCATCGCGGGGGTCGCCTCGATGGCGTAGGTCGGGTAGATCTCCCGGTAGCGGTCGGCCATGGCCGGGATCTCCGCCTCCGGGAACCAGCGGGCGAGCTCCTCGTCCAGCGGCGGCCCGAGCCGGGTGACGGCCTCGTCGGCGTCGATGAACGTGCCCGTCTCGGCGGAAAGCGCCTGGTAGGCGGCCTTGATGCCGGGGCGCGAGTCGATGAGGGTCATGTCCAGGTCGAAGCCGACGGTCAGCCGGTTCGCGGACCCGGCGGGCGCGGTGGGGGTCTCGGAGCTCATACCGCCATTGTGCCGAGCCGGGGCGGAGCGGCGGGAACGCAGGCCGAGCGCCGCCTTGCCGGGCGGTGAAATGCGGTGGTCCCGCCGACCGCGCCGGCGGCTCAGCGGCGGCGGCTCAGCGGCGGCGGCTCAGCGGCGGCGGGAGCGCCAGGCTAGGTAGAGGGCCGAGGCGACGGCCGCACCCCTGGCCAGCCACGGCCACATGCCCTGGAAGACCCCGCCGAGGCCGTCGTCCGTCAGCGGCGCCCCCCAGTGCCGTTCCAGGCGGCCCCACAGCCACACCACCGCGCCCGCGAACACGGCTCCCGGCAGCCCGAAGACGACCATCTTGCGCTCGGTCGGCCCCAGCACCCGCGAGGCGTACGCCAGCAGCCAGCCGCCGATCAGCAGCAGCCAGGACCCGGTGACCGCGCCCGCCACCAGCACGACCGCGGCCAGCAGCAGGAAGGCGTGCGGTTTCGGGCGTGCGGCGGCGCCCGCCGCGGGCGCGGTCGCCGCGTCCGCGGCGGCCCCGGCGGCCTTGGCCTCCCGGCGCTTCTTCAGGTACGCCACGAGACCCCGTAGCCCGGAGGCGGCCGTGGCGTCCGGCGCGCCCGCCGGGCCCCGCGCGGGATCCGGCTTCTCCTCCACCGGATCCCGGAACAGCTCGGGGATCTCCACGCCGCCGGCGAAGCCCTCCACCTGCGGCCCGGCCCCGTAGGGCCCCGGCGCGACCCGCCACCAGTCGGGCTCCGCCCCGCCGTCGGCGCCGAGTTCGTCGAGTCCGGCCAGGTGCGGCGGAGCGGGCGCGGTGTCCGCCGGGCGCGGCTCCGCCGCCGCCTTGCGGCGCAGCCGGCCGGGCCCGCGCTGGGTGGGCACCGCCGGGGCCGGGGCGGGCGCCGCGGCCGGCGCGGGGGCCGGCGACCCGCCGATGCCGTCGAGGACCTCCTCCGGCGTACCGATCCGCGCCAGGATGCGGCGCACGGCTGCCGGGGTCTCCGGCTCGTACTTGGCGCGCCGACGGTCGATCTCGTCCCGCAGCCCCGCCACCAGCCGCATCCGGTCCCCCGAGGACAGCTGCCGCCGCTGCGCCAAGTCCCCGACCCGGCTCAGATATTCGTAGACCAGATGGTCGCTCTCGATCCCCATGCCCGGCTCCTCCCGTACCACCCACCGGAAAGGTAGCGCGTGCGCCCGTGGAGCGGCCGAGGGCGCAGCGGATACCGTTGGCCGGATGGGGACCGGCCGACGCGACCATGGAGGCGACCGTGCCTGAGCCAAGCAGCGCTGCCGAAAGCGCCACAGCGAGCAGCGCCCCGCGCTCCCTCGCCGAGGCGCTGCGCGCCCGTGACGACGCGTCCCTCGGCGCCCTGCTGCACGCCCGCCCGGACCTGCTCGGCCCGGTGCCGGGCGACATCACGCAGCTGGCCACCCGGGCCGGCACCCGGGCCTCGGTGGTCCGCGCGCTGGACCGGCTCGACCGGTTCGCGCTCCAGACCGCGGAGGCCCTCGCGGTGGCCCCGGACCCGTGTCCCTACCCGGTGCTGGAGTCGCTGCTGGCCGGTGAACACGGCACCACCGGGGGCGGGGACAACGGCGCCCGCGCCGAACTGCCCCGCGCCCTGGCCACCCTGCGCGACCAGGCCCTGGTCTGGGGCGACGACGAGCGGCTGCGGCTGGTCCGCACCGCCCGCGAGCTCCTCGCGCCCTCCCCCGGCCGGCCCTCCCCCACCGGCCTCGGCCCGACCGTCGCCGAGGCCACCGCCGGGATGTCGCCGACCCGGATCCAGGAGATCGTGGCGGCCGCCGGGCTGCCGGCCACGCACGACCCGGTGTCCGCCGTGACCGCACTGACCGGCCTGTTCACCGACCCGGAGCGGATGTCGGCGCTGCTGGACGAGGCCCCGGCCGAAGCCCACCAGGTGCTCGGCCGACTCGTGTGGGGGCCGCCGTACGGGGAGGTCACGCCGAACCCGACGCCGCCCGTGCGCTGGCTGCGCGACCGCGGGCTGCTGCTGCCCGCGTCGGCGCGGACCGTCGTACTGCCCCGCGAGGTGGCACTGCACCTGCGCGGCGGCCTCGCGCACCGGGTGACGGAGCCGGTGGCCCCCGCGGTGCCCGCGGACCGCGAGCACCGTCCACAGCTTGTGGACGCCAACGCGGCCGGGCAGGCGCTCGCCGCGCTGTCCACCGTGGAGGAGCTGGTGAAGTCCTGGGAGCACGCCGGGCCGCCGGTGCTGCGGGCGGGCGGGCTGTCCGTACGCGACCTGAAGCGGACCGCGGCCACCCTGGACGGCACCGAGCCGGCGGCCGCGTTCTGGATCGAACTCGCCTACGCGGCAGGGCTGCTGGCCAGCGACGGGGAGGCGGACGAGCGGTACGCGCCCACCCCCGCCTTCGACGACTGGGTGGAACTCCCGCCCGCCGAGCGGTGGTCGGCCCTCGCCGCGGCCTGGTTGCCGGCCACCCGCACCGCCGGACTGGTCGGGGACCAGGACTCCAAGGGCCGCACCCTGTCCGTGCTGGGCCCCGAACTCGACCGCTCCGCCGCCCCCGAGGTCCGTCGGCGCGTCCTCGAACTCCTCGCCGCGCTGCCCGAGGGCGCCTCCGCCGACCCGAACGCCCTCCTGGCCCGGCTCGCCTGGGAACGCCCCGTACGGGGGACGAGCGAACTGCGCGCCCGCCTCGCGCGGTGGACGCTGACCGAGGCCGAGGTGTTGGGCGTCACCGGGCGCGGGGCGCTCGCCGGGCACGGCCGGGCACTGCTGGAGCACCGCGACCCGGCGCCGCTGCTCGCGCCGCTGTTTCCGGAGCCGGTGGACCACGTACTGCTCCAGGCCGACCTGACTGCGGTGGCGCCCGGGCCGCTGCGCCGGGCGCTCGGCGACGTGCTGGCCGTGCTCGCGGACGTGGAGTCCAAGGGCGGGGCGACGGTCTACCGCTTCACGCCCGGGTCCGTACGGCGGGCCCTGGACTCCGGCCGGGCCGCCTCCGACCTGCACGCCTTCCTCGCCGAGCACAGCATCACGCCGGTTCCGCAGCCGCTGGCGTACCTGATCGACGACGTGGCCCGGCGGCACGGGCACCTGCGGGTCGGCTCGGCGTCCTCGTACGTGCGCTGCGACGACGACGGCATGCTGAACGAGATCCTGGCCGACCGCCGGTCGACGGGGCTGGGCCTGCGGCGCCTGGCCCCGACCGTGCTGGCGGCGCAGGCCGAACCGGGCGCCCTCCTCGACGGGTTGCGGGCGATGGGGTACGCGCCGGCCGCGGAGTCCCTGACCGGCGACGTCGTCGTCGCGCGGGCCGACGCCCACCGCACGCCGGCGCGTTCGGCGCCGGTCCCGGTGCCGGACGGCCCGCCGGTACCGGACGCGACGCTGCTGGGGGCGGCCGTACGGGCCATCCGCGCGGGCGACCTGGCGGCGACGGCGGTGCGCAAGGAGCCCGCGGACCCGGCGGCCCCTGTCGCGGCACCGGGCGAACTCCCGCGCACGAGCGCGGCGGAGACCCTGGCCACGGTGCAGGCGGCAGCGCTGACCGGGTCGGCGGTGTGGATCGGGTACGTGAACGCGGACGGCGCGGCGAGCCAGCGGGTCATCGCCCCGGTACGGGTGGAGGGCGGCTTCGTCACCGGGTACGACCACACGGCGGACGAGGTCCGGACGTACGCCCTGCACCGGATCACGGGGGTCGCGGAGCTGGCGGAGGAGCACCTGTAGTCGCCGGCCGGGGGCGGAAAACGGCTGGCCGGGGCGGTGACCACCCGGCACTCTGGCCCCATGTCCGAAACACCGGGCCGGCAGATCCGCGCCGCCCACACCGACACCACCGTCACCGTCTACCAGGCGTACGCGCCCCGGCTGGGGGTGCCCGCGGCGCGCGACGGCCGCTTCCCGCCCGCCTGGAAGCGGGAGCGCATGACGTGGATCAAGCCGTCGTTCCTGTGGATGATGTACCGCTGCGGCTGGGCCACCAAGGCGGACCAGGAGACGGTGCTGGCCGTCGAGATCAGCCGCGAGGGCTTCGACCACGCGCTGCGCCACGCCTGCCTGTCCCATTTCGAACGCGGCACGCACACCGACCGGGAGGCCTGGCAGCGGGCCCTGCGCGAGGCCCCCGCCCGCGTCCAGTGGGACCCGGAGCGCGACCTGCACCTGAACCCGCTGCGCCACCGCTCGCTCCAGCTGGGACTGTCGGGGCCGGCCTCGCGGGCGTACGCCGACGAGTGGACGGTTTCCATCCGCGATGTGACGCCGCTGGCGCGGGAGATCCACGGCCTGGTGCGGTCCGGCGAGGAGGCGGCCGCGCGGGCGCTGCTGCCGGTGGAGACGCCGTATCCGGCGGGGTCGCTGGAGCACTTGGGCGGGTAACCGGACCGCGTCGCGAAAAACGGAATGGGATACCTCGTTTTCCCAGCTCAGAGCGGGTGGGGTGGCCTCCGGTTCCTGTTGCACAGCGGTGACACACGGGCGATGGATTGGTGATCCACAATGTGTGAAGATCAGTTCATCGCAGCAGCGGCCGAGGGAAAACGAACCGGCGCGAGAGCGACACCCTGAACCACCTGCCCTGGCGCTCTGCCGAGGCATCTCGCACGTTCCTTCGTCTGTTCTGCCGGCTGCCGCCGCTCCGCGCTGCTCGCCTGCCTTCGTGATTCCTTGGGGGGAGTCCACCATGTCCGCTCGCACCGCCACCCGCCGTCCCTTCCGCACCGCGGCCGCCACCGCCGTCGTCGCCGCCGTCGCCGGTACCGTCCTGATGCCGCTGTCGGCCTACGCCGCACCGGCCGAGAACGGCAACCACGACGCGCTGAAGATGACGATGGGCGCCCCGGCGCCGAGCGGCCCGCTGACCCGGGGCGGTGCGACGGAGACCTTCGAGCTGACCGCTACCAACACCACGGACAAGCCCAGCTCCTTCCACCCGTGGCTGCTCCTGCACGGCGCCGGCGCGAGCCCGCTCCAGCAGAGCGACGTCGTCTTCAAGGTCGAGGGCGTGACCGCGCCGGCGACCGAGTCCTCCATCGGGCAGCAGGACGGCGAGTGGCAGGGCATGTTCCACCCGGCGGGCAAGACCGGGGGCGAGGGCTTCGACATCCCGGCCGGCGGCAAGATGACCTGGAAGGTCACGATCGGCCTCGGCAAGAGCTACCCGACCACCAACGGCGACTTCACGCTGAAGGCCACGAGCTACTCGGGCGAGGTGGCGGAGAACAACACCGCCTCCCTGACCTTCAAGACGGACCCGGCGGTCAAGACCGGCAAGCTGGAGACCTCGTTCAAGAACGTCGGCGACTGCAAGGGCGTCCCCGCGGCCCAGTGCCGTGAGATGGACCTGAGCTACCGCCTCACCGGCGACGGCGAGTTCACCACGGCGCTCTACTCCTCGCTGAACGTGGGCTTCGGCTCCAACGTCAACGTGCCCAACCTCCAGCTGGAGATGCTGGTCGACGGCAAGTGGCAGGGCGTGAGCACCGCCGACCCCGACGCCTTCGTGCTGCCGACGATCCCGAAGGGCTTCAGCGCCGCCGCCGGCGAGCGCGTGCTGCACCTGCGGACCTCGTTCGGCCCGAACACGGACTACAAGAAGCCCACCACCGTCACCCTGCAGGCGAGCGTCAACCTCCCCGAGGGCAACACCTACGAATTCGCCAGCGCCGAGACGAAGTTCCAGCTCGCCCCGCAGACCGCGACCACCTCGCCGTCGCCGACCCCGAGCAAGTCCGCCACCACGCAGCCGTCCACGAGCCCGTCGCACTCCGCGTCCGCCACCACGGTCGCCGCCGGCAACACCAACACCACCGCGAACGGCAGCACCGGCTCCCTCGCCCACACCGGCGCCGACTCCAACACCGGCCTGTACTCCGGCCTGGCCGCCGTCCTCGTCGCCCTGGGCGGGGCCGCCGCCTGGCTCGGCGCCCGCCGCCGCCGCAGCGCCGCCCGCGGCTGACCTCCAGCACCCCGGTACACCGCAGGGGCCCGGCACACCACGTGCCGGGCCCCTGCGGCGTTCCCCGCCGCCCCTCTCACCGGGCCGCGTAGTCGATCCGCTCCGCCTCGAACGGCCACGCCTCGGCGAGCCAGCGCGTCACGGCCGCGTACAGGACCTCGTCGAGCGGCGCCCGGTCGGCCCGTACCCAGGAGCTGACGCTCACCCGCCCGGGGTCCTCCTTGCCCGGGTAGACGTAGAGGCATCCGATGACGTCGTCACCGTCCAGGACGCTGTACGTGAACCCCTTCCGCTCCGCGAAGTCCTGCGCGTGCCGGACCAGATCGGCCAGGTTCGCCTCCGCGGACATCCCCTCCGGCGGCGGCCACCCCCGCCCCTGGAAGCCGGGAGTGGCCCGCACGTGCTCGATGCTCCCGCTCCAGGCGGCGAGATCGCGTGCGTTGTGCTGCGCCCCGAGCGGTTCCAGCCGGAACCCGTCCGCTGCCAGCCCGAGGGGTACGTCGAACCCGTCCGGCACGAAAGAAGGTCGATCATCCATGCCCCGACCCTACGAACCGGCCCGCCCGCCGTCGCCGGGTTTTCCGTCCGTCTGCGCCGCCGGACTCCCGCGTCGGGCCGGCCCTCGCCGCGGACCGCGACGAACCCTCCCCACCCCGGTCGAGCGGCTCCACGACGCGATCGGGAAACGCGCACGATGGCTGCCCGGGTAGTCCGGCCGTGCGGGCCCCGGACACCGGGGCGCCCGATGCGGCAGACTGGAGGTTTGGCCGTCCGCGTCCGGGCAGCCACCCCACGCAGGAAAGGGACGTTTGTGAACGGGCCTCTCATCGTCCAGAGCGACAAGACACTCCTCCTCGAAGTCGACCACGAGCTCGCCGGTGCCGCGCGCCGCGCCATCGCCCCCTTCGCCGAGCTCGAACGGGCCCCCGAGCACATCCACACGTACCGGATCACCCCGCTCGGCCTGTGGAACGCCCGGGCCGCGGGGCACGACGCCGAGCAGGTCGTCGATGCGCTCGTCGAGTTCTCGCGCTACCCCGTCCCGCACGCGCTGCTCGTCGACGTCGCCGAGACCATGGCGCGCTACGGCCGTCTCACCCTCTCCAAGCACCCCGTGCACGGGCTGGTCCTGACCAGCACCGACCGGCCCGTGCTGGAGGAGATCCTGCGCTCCAAGCGCGTCGCCCCGCTGGTCGGGGCCCGACTCGACCCCGACACGGTGGCCGTGCACCCCTCCGAGCGCGGGCAGATCAAGCAGACCCTGCTCAAGCTGGGCTGGCCGGCCGAGGACCTCGCCGGGTACGTCGACGGCGAAGCACACCCGATCGAGCTGGAGGAGAACGGCTGGGCGCTGCGGCCGTACCAGCAGCAGGCCGTCGAGGGCTTCTGGCACGGCGGCTCGGGCGTGGTCGTGCTGCCCTGCGGCGCCGGAAAGACGTTGGTCGGCGCCGGGGCCATGGCGAAGGCCAAGGCGACCACGCTGATCCTGGTCACGAACACGGTCTCGGCCCGGCAGTGGAAGCACGAGCTGGTCAAGCGGACCTCGCTGACCGAGGAGGAGATCGGCGAGTACTCCGGCACCCGCAAGGAGATCCGGCCGGTCACCATCGCCACCTACCAGGTCCTGACGACGAAGCGGAAGGGCGTCTACCCGCACCTGGAGCTGTTCGACTCCCGGGACTGGGGCCTGATCCTCTACGACGAGGTGCACCTGCTGCCGGCGCCGGTGTTCAAGTTCACCGCCGACCTCCAGGCCCGGCGGCGGCTCGGCTTGACCGCGACGCTGGTTCGGGAGGACGGCCGCGAGTCGGACGTGTTCTCGCTCATCGGCCCGAAGCGGTTCGACGCGCCGTGGAAGGAGATCGAGGCGCAGGGCTACATCGCCCCGGCGGACTGCGTCGAGGTCCGCGTGAACCTGACCGAGAGCGAGCGGCTGGCGTACGCGACCGCCGAGACGGAGGAGAAGTACCGCTTCTGCGCGACGACGGCGACGAAGCGGAAGGTCACCGAGGCGCTGGTGCGCAAGCACCAGGGCGAGCAGACGCTGGTCATCGGGCAGTACATCGACCAGCTCGACGAGCTCGGCGAGCACCTGGACGCGCCCGTCATCAAGGGCGAGACCTCCAACGCACAGCGGGAGAAGCTCTTCGACGCGTTCCGCGAGGGCGAGATCAGCGTGCTGGTCGTGTCGAAGGTCGCGAACTTCTCCATCGACCTGCCCGAGGCCACGGTCGCGATCCAGGTGTCCGGAACGTTCGGCTCCCGCCAGGAGGAGGCCCAGCGGCTGGGCCGCGTGCTGCGCCCGAAGGCGGACGGCCACGAGGCGCGGTTCTACTCGGTCGTCGCGCGCGACACGATCGACCAGGACTTCGCGGCACACCGCCAGCGCTTCCTGGCCGAACAGGGCTACGCCTACCGCATCATGGACGCCGACGAACTCCTGACGAGCGACTGACACCCCACAGATCGTGGCCGAGTACACGGTGTCGCGAGGCCGGCTGCTGCTCGTGCTGCTGAAGATCTTCGACGACGCGGACGTCCTGCTGCCCCAGGGTTGATCTGCGCACGGGGACCATGACGAGGTCCGGCTTCGGGTCCGGGCGGCGGCGGGTCGTCGCCGCCCGGACCAGGAGGGCGAGGAGCGGGACGGACCACACCCACAGGTGCGGCCAGTCCAGCAGCAGGGTCCGGACGGAGACGGGCGGGTGCCGGGCCCAGAACTCGGCCGAGGCCTGCGGGAGGACCAGCAGCCCGAGCAGCGCGGTCCCGGTGAAGGCACCCAGCGCCGTCAGAGCGGCCCGGATCCGGCGGGTCAGCAGCAGGTACGGGATGAACAGCGCCGGGGTCAGGGTGATCCCGGCGGCGGTGCCCAGGGCGAAGCCCTTGCCGAGGGCGGCGCGGGGCCGGCACAGGTCCCACAGGACCAGGCAGGCCAGCGCCAGGTTGATCTGGCCGGCGAGCAGGCTCTGGAACAGCGGCTCCACCCACAGACCGGCGATGGTCGCGGCCAGGACGGGCCCCGGGCGGGCCCGCAGTCCCGCGAGGCGGCACGACATCACGATCAGCAGGGCGAGCAGGCCTGCGTTGCCGAGGACGAAGACGGCCTTCAGGACGCCCGTGGGCAGCCAGGCGGCCGGGGTGAACAGGATCGCCGCGAAGGGCGGGTACGCGGCGGGAGGACGCCACTCGGCACCGCTGAAGCCGTCGACGAGGCCGTCCGCGATCGGGATCCGCATCACGATGCAGAGCACGCCGAGCACGAGGAGCGAGCCCGTGAGCAGCACGCCGACCAGGGGCGACGGCGGGGGGCTGGGACGGGGGCTCCGGGTCACGCGCGTGACCCTAGTGGATCATCGGCGTGGCTCCGCCGCTATCCGGCCAGGTCGCTGCGCGGGGCGGACCGGGTCAGCGGCGTATGACGCCGGCGTCCTCGCCGTATTCACCCAGGACGACGACGCTCACCGCCGCCGCCACGAAGACCTTCGCGGCGCGCAGGGCGTTGCCCACCAGGTGGCGCGGACGGGAGTCGGAGGTGGCGGTGGCGCCGCTAGGGCGGCCGCCCTGGATCGGGGTGAAGGTTGCGGTGCTCATGTATCCATGGTGCTCTTCCGCCCCGGTCACCACATCGCCCGCGGGGCGGAACCGCAGGCCTTCGCGCCTACTCCTCCCGACCCATGCCGTCCCCTAGGGCCTCTGCCCCAGGTCTGACACTCCCCGGTACTACACCCGTACGGACGTCCCGCCCGGAGGGACTTCCCTCCCGAATATTGCGTTCGCGCCCGACCGGCCCACTGACTACAATCTCCGCTCTTGCCGCCTCCCAGCGCCGTTTCGGGGAGAGCCGCCCGCCGCACGGAAACCGGCGGGCATCGTTCCGTACCGATCAGCAGCTGGAGGCATTTCCGTGTCCGCGCACGCCCCCGAAGCCGGTTCCCCAGCCCCCGCCGCCCCCGGCACCGACTCCGGCGCCCGCCCCCTCGCCCGCGAACAGGCCCACCTCACCGCCTCCCGCGCCGCGCTCCGCGCCATGCGCGAGGACGTGGAGGCCCTCGACATCCGCGACGTCACCGCGAACTGGGTCAACGCGATCGTCCTCCAGGCCCAGATCGACGACCGGATCAAGGCCCTCGCCGACCTCGCCCACACCCCGCTCTTCTTCGGCCGCCTCAACTACTTGCACGCGCCCGGCGCGGAACTCGCCGAAGGCGCGGAGGGCGAGCAGTTCTACATCGGCCGCCGCCACGTCCACGACGCCGACGGCGACCCCATGGTGATCGACTGGCGCGCGCCCGTCTCCCAGCCGTTCTACCGGGCCTCCAAGAACGACCCGCAGGACATCGCGCTGCGCCGCCGCTTCGGCTACACGGGCGGCGAGCTGACCGCGTACGAGGACGAGCACCTCTCCGATCCGGCGGAGGCCGCCGCCGCCGTCAGCAAGCTGCTCCAGCAGGAGATCGAGCGGCCGCGCGTCGGCCCCATGCGCGACATCGTCGCGACGATCCAGCCCGAGCAGGACGAGATCGTCCGCTCCGGACTGTCCGGTTCCGTCTGTGTGCAGGGCGGCCCGGGCACCGGGAAGACGGCGGTCGGCCTGCACCGTGTCGCGTACCTGCTGTACGCCCACCGCGAGCGGCTCGCCCGCACCGGCACGCTCGTCATCGGACCGAACCGTTCCTTCCTGCAGTACATCGAGCAGGTCCTCCCCGCCCTGGGCGAGCTGGAGGTCAAGCAGGCCACCGTCGAGGACCTCGTCACCCGCGACGGCCTGGAGGTCCGTGGCGCCGACGCCGCCGCGACCGCCGTCGTCAAGGGCGACGCCCGCATGGCGCAGGTGCTGCGCCGCGCGGTCCGCTCGCACGTCACCCCGCCCGCCGAGCCGCTGATGGTGGTGCGCGGTTCGCGCCGGTGGCGGGTGCCGGCGTACGAGCTGGAGGAGATCGTGGCGGAGCTCCTGGACCGGGACATCCGCTACGGCGCCGCCCGCGACGCGCTGCCGCAGCGGATCGCGCACACGGTGCTCGTACGGATGGAGCAGGCGGGCGAGGCGCCGGACGACCGCGTCCAGGACGCGGTGGCGCGGGGCGCCGCCGTGAAGGCCGCGGTCAAGGCGATGTGGCCGGCGGTGGACCCGGCGAAGCTCGTGCTGCGCCTGCTGTCGGAACCGGAGTTCCTGGCGCAGCACGCGGAGGGCGTGCTGACCGACGACGAGCAGCGGCTCCTGCTGTGGTCCAAGCCGTTCCGTAGCGTGAAGTCGGCGAAGTGGTCGACGGCGGACCTGGTGCTGATCGACGAGGCGGCCGACCTGGTGGAGCGCACGCACTCGCTCGGCCACGTCGTGCTCGACGAGGCGCAGGACCTGTCGCCGATGCAGTACCGGGCGGTGGGCCGGCGCTGCACGACCGGCTCGGCGACGGTCCTGGGCGACCTCGCGCAGGGCACGACCCCGTGGGCCACCCGCAGCTGGGCCGAGGCGCTGGCGCACCTGGGCAAGCCGGAGGCGGTGCTGGAGGAGCTGACGGCGGGCTTCCGCGTGCCGCGCGAGGTGATCGCGTACGCCTCGCGGCTGCTGCCGTCGATCTCCCCGGGGCTGGCCGCGGTCTCCTCGGTCCGTGAGACGCCGGGCTCGCTGGTCGTCGCGCCGGCGACGGACCTGACCGCCTCGGTGATCGACGCCTGCCGCGACTCCCTCGGCCACGAGGGCTCGATCGGCCTGATCGCGGCGGATGCCCGGATCCCGGAGCTGGCGCGGGCGCTGGAGGCGGCGGGGATGCCGTACCTGTCGCCCGGCGAGGAGACGACGGCGCAGGCACGGCTGACCCTGGTGCCGGCGTCGCTGGCGAAGGGCCTGGAGTACGACTACGTGGTCCTGGACGAGCCTGCCGCGATCGTGGCGGGCGAGCCGGACGAGCGCACCGGCCTGCGGCGCCTGTACGTCTGCCTCACCCGCGCCGTCTCGGGCCTCACGGCCCTCCACGCGACCCCGCTGCCGCCCGCCCTGGCCGGGGCCTGACCCACCCCACCGCCCCGCCGGGGCCGCCCCCTCCCAAGCCGACGGGCTTGCGGGCCGGAGTCCACGGGCCGCAGGCCCGCTGGCCAGCGCCAGGGCCCCGGGCCCGGGGCCCTGGCGGCGGCGCCCCACCGGGGAGGCGCGGCCCCGGGCGGCCCCGGGGCCGGCCGGGCGCCGGGCCAACACGCCGACACCGCGCCTGCGGGCCGCAGGCCTCCGGGCTGAGGGCCACGGGCCGCGGGCCCGGGGCTCTGGCGGCGGTGCCCCACCGGGGAGGCGGGGCCTCGGGGGCCCCGGGCCGGCCGGGCGCCGGGTCAACAGGCCGACACCGCGCCTGCGGGCCGCAGGCCTCCGGGCCACGGGCTGCGGGCTGCGGGCCTGCGGGCCTGCGGGCCACGGGCCCGGGGCCCTGGCGGCGGTGCCCCACCGGGGAGGCGGGGCCTCGGGGGCCCCGGGCCGGCCGGGCGCCGGGTCGACGGGCGGGGCCTCGGGTGGCGGTGTCAGGTGAGGGCGGTTCGCCAGGCGGCCACCGCCGGCGCTGAGACCGGGCCCGACCAGCCGGAGGGCCGCGCCGCGCCGCCGATGTGGAAGGCGTCGATCCCGGCGGCCCGCAGCGCCGGCAGGTGGGACAGCGTCAGCCCGCCGCCCACCAGGATCTGCGCGGTGTACCCCGGCTCGCCCCGCCGCGCCGCCTCGGCCAGCAGCACCGGCAGTCCCGCGTCGACCCCGGTCGCCGAGCCCGCCGTCAGGTACGTGTCCGGGCCGGAGGGCTCCGGGAGCTCCGCGAGCGTCTTGCGCAGCTGGTCCCGGTCCGCGGCCCGGTCGATGGCCCGGTGGAAGGTCCACTTGCAGCCGTGCAGTTCCGCCACGACCGCCTCGATCGCGGCGAGGTCGGGGCTGCCGTCCGGCGCCAGGAACCCGAGGACGAACTCGGCCGCGCCCTCCGCCCGCAGGGCCCGCGCCTGCGCGACCAGCAGGTCCACGTCCGCGGCGGAGCCCGCCGCGAAGCCGTCCGTGGTGCGGAGCATCACGCGCAGCGGGATGTCGACCGCCGCCCTGATCGCCGCGAAGGTCTCGCGCGGCGGGGTGAGCCCGTCGGCGGCCATGTCGGTGACCAGTTCAAGTCGGTCCGCCCCACCGGCCTGGGCCGCGACCGCGTCCTCCACGTCGAGGGCGATCACCTCCAGGACTGCACGGTTGCTCATTGGGCCCCACTCCTCCGGAAAGCTGCTGGTATGCAAAATAGGTCTAGTCCAATATCCAGAGTACGGGCCCGCGCCCACCCTCCACCAGCGCCATCACGCCACCCGCACAATGTGCCCATGGACCGCATGGACCCCGAGCCCGACACCGCGCTCGACACCGCCCCGCTCCGCGCCCGCTGGCACGCGAGCGCCGCTGCCGCCGGCGCCGCCGCCGATAGCGATCCCGACCCGTACGCGGACCGGCTGCTGGCCGCCTGGGCGGAGCCCTGGCGGCGGTACCACACCACCGCGCACCTGGCCGACGTACTCGCACGGATCGACGTACTCGCCCCGCACGCCGCCGACCCCGCCGCCGTGGAGCTCGCCGCCTGGTTCCACGACGCCGTCTACCGTCCCGACCGCTCCGAGAACGAGGAGCGCAGCGCCGCCCTCGCCGAGCGCGCGCTGCCCGAGCTCGGCATCGACGCGGCCCGCACCGCCGAGGTGGCCCGCCTGGTCCGGCTCACCGTCACGCACGCCCCCGTCCCCGGCGACACCAACGGCGAGGTGCTCTGCGACGCGGACCTGGCCGTCCTCGCGGGCGGGCCCGACGCGTACGCGGCGTACGTCGCGGCCGTCCGCGCCGAGTACGGCTTCGTCCCCGAGGACGCCTTCCGCACCGGCCGGGCCGCCGTACTGCACCAGCTGCTCGCCCTGCCCCGCCTCTTCCGCACCCCGTACGGCAGCGCGCACTGGGAGGCCCCGGCCCGCCGCAACCTGGCCGCCGAGCTGGCCGACCTGAGCGCCGGAGAATGAACGCGGGGAACGGGACCGGGGAATGAGACCGGGGGAATGGGATCCGGTTCGCGGAGGTTTGCACGGGACGTGCCCCCAGCTCCCGCCCGCTCCCGCATGCCCGTCGCCGTCTACGTGCTCGGCCTGTCCGTCTTCTCGCTCGGGACCAGCGAGTTCATGCTCTCCGGGCTACTGCCGCCCATCGCCCGGGACATGAACGTCACCATCCCGCAGGCGGGCCTGCTCATATCGGCCTTCGCGATCGGCATGGTCGTCGGGGCGCCGCTGCTGGCCGTGGCCACGCTGCGGCTGCCGCGCCGCACCACCCTCATCTCGCTCATCAGCCTCTTCGGCCTCGGGCAAGTCGCGGGCGCACTGGCCCCCTCGTACGAGCTCCTCTTCGCCTCCCGCATCGTCTCCGCGCTCGCCTGCGCCGGCTTCTGGGCCGTCGGCGCGGCCGTCGCCATCGCGATGGTCGGCAAGGACCAGCGCGCCCGGGCGATGGCCGTCATGATCGGCGGCCTGTCCATCGCCAACGTCCTCGGCGTCCCCGCCGGCGCCTTCCTCGGGGAGCACCTGGGCTGGCGGTCCGCGTTCTGGTCGGTCGGCGCGGCCTCGGCGGTCGCCCTCATCGGCATCCTGGCCCTGATCCCGGACATCCCGCTGCCCGCCGTACGGCCCACCCTGGCGCGGGAGCTGCGCATCTACCGGGACCGCCAGGTGTGGCTGTCGATCGGCATCACGGCACTGGCCGCGGGCGGGGTCTTCTGCGCGTTCAGCTACCTGTCGCCGCTGCTGACGGAGGTCGCCGGGCTGGGCGCGGCCCGGGTGCCGTGGGTGCTGGCGCTGTTCGGCGTCGGCGCGCTCGTCGGCACGACGATCGGCGGGCGGATCGCGGACGCGCACCTGTTCGGGGTGATGCTGTGGGGGATCGCCGCGTCCACGGTGTTCCTCCTCGCGCTGGCCCTGTTCGCGTCGGCGGCGGTGGCGGCGGTGGGGCTGTCGTTCCTGATCGGGGTCTCGGCGTTCTTCACGGCTCCGGCGCTCAACGCCCGCATGTTCAACGTGGCGGGCGCGGCCCCGACCCTGGCCGGAGCCACCACGACGGCGGCGTTCAACCTGGGCAACACGGGCGGCCCCTGGCTCGGCGGCACGGTGATCGACGCCGGCCAGGGCTTCGCGGCGACGGCCTGGGCGGGCGCGGCCATGACGGCGACGGCCATCGCCCTGACCGCGCTCGCCCTGCGCCTGCACCAGCGCGAGCAGCGGGTGACGCGGATCGTCGCGGCATCGCCCGCCCGACCCGCGCCGGCGGACACCGTCAGTAGGTGAACCACTGCCCGTGCCCGGTGACCTTCGGGTTGATCGGGGCGTTCGGCGCGGCCCCACCCTCCAGCTTGGTGCTGACGTGGACCTCGTAGGCCGTGTTGTGGACCAGCGCCATGGTGACCGGCGACGTCAGCACCAGGGGATCCGGACCCGCATTGATGGTCCATGGCTCCGGCCGGCCCTCGGGGTACAGGTACTTGTTCCCGTCCTTCAGGCTGAGCCAGAGGTACACGGTCACCTTGGTCGGGACCTTGGCGCTGACGTACGCACGCATGAAGACCTTCGTGCCCTCGATCACGACGCACGGCTTTTCGCTGGCCTGTGGGGCGTCCGTGGCCACCCCATAGCCCGAGCACGACTCGCCGGCACCCGCGGCCGTGGACGCCGCGGCCTGGACCTGCGGCGTCGGGGTGCCCGACGGGGCCGGCGCGCTCGGCGCCGGGCTGCTCGCAGCGGGCGGGGCGGGGGCGGAGGGCGAGGCGGAGGGTGAGGCCGACGGACTCGACTGCGCCGCCGTCCGACCGCTCGGGGCGGCCTGCCCGTTGCGCCCGTCGCCGCCCTCCTTGCCGTTCAGGGCCACCGCCGCGATCACGGCGACGGCCACCAGCGCGGCAGCCCCGGCCCATACGACCGCGGCCTTCCGGATGCCTGCGCCGCCGCCCCGACCCGCCTTCGGTGCGGGCCCGCCCGGCTCCCCGCCCGGCTCCCCTCCCGAGGCCGTCGTCGCCGGGCCCTGCCGGATTTCCACGTCGCCGCCGAAGGGCTGGATCACCAAGGTCACCGGGGTCTGGAGCTGCCGCCCACCCCTGCCGGTGCGGTACTCCGTGAAGTGCTCCTTGACGTGCGCGACCAGCGCGTCCAGGTCGGTGTCGAGACCGGGCGAGTGCTTCTCCAGCCAGTCCATGACGGCGGTCGAGAAGGCGCCGGTCCGCCCCGTCGTGCGCTGTGTCGCCGCCTGCCCGGCCGCGGCGGCCAGCAGCATGAACTGCTGCACGGAGGTCCGGTGGCCCCTCGGGAGCGCGAGGACGGCCGGCCGGGTCTGGTCCTGGACGAAGGTCGCGCAGGCGTCCACGAGGTAGATCTGCTTGCGGCAGCGCGCCACGTCCGGCCGGGTCAGGTATTCCCGGAGGTCCATCAGGTCGAGGCAGCGCGGGTCCGTGTCCGAGGCGTCCGGGCAGAGCAGCAGCCTGCGGTCGCCCCGGTCCAGTAGACCGTGGCCGCCCCAGTAGACGTACAGGACGTCGCCCTCGGCTGCGGTCCGCGACGGTGCGAGTCTGTCGATGATCTGGTCGCGGGAGATGACGGGCTTGATCTCAACGTCGAGCTCTTCCACCTGCTCGTTGAGGTCGGCCCACGACGTGGACATCGGTGTGAGCAGCAGGGTGATGTTCTGCGAGGGCACCCCGCGCCGACGCAGCCAGCGGGCGAACCGCATCGCGTCGGCGGCGGCGCCCGCGAGTTCCTTGTTCCCGAGGTGGCGGTAGTGCTCGATGCCGACCACGACGGCGTGCACGCGCGTCGGGTCGGGGGCGGTCAGCTCAGCCATGTGTCGACGGCGTTCCAGACGTCGGGGTTGGACCAGTACGTGGTGTGGGCCCAGGGGAAGGGCTGCTTGTTGTCGACCAGGCGGTCTTGCGCGCGGCCGGGGAACACCTCCGCGGCCTGGTACGCGAGGAAGTCGCGGCCGTCGTAGATGTTCAGCCACTTCGCGGGGAAGCCGGGCGGCAGCGTCTCGGGGTGTTCCAGCGAGACCAGGGCGCCGATCTCGTAGAAGTACGGCGCCTGCGAACCCACCGTGATCAGCTGGTCCACCCGCTCCAGCCGCTCGCGCACCAACAGGTCGACGCACGCGACGCCTCCGAGGCTGTGCGCGATGACGGTGATCGCGTCCCCGGGAGTGTTCTCGACGGTCCGCTTGATCTGGTCGCGTACGCCCTCGCCCCGGGCCTGGTAGCGCAGGATGTCCCCGATCGCGGGCAGGGCGGCGTCACCCCACGCCCCGCGCCGGGACCGGCCGCGCCAGCCGAGCGGCCTGGCGAGCAGCGCCTTCCCGAGCAGTCCCTTGACGGACCGGCCCTCGGCGTACAGGTCGGTGCTGAGCGTGTCGAGGAGCTCGTCGCGCACGATGCCGGAGACCTCGACGCCCCGGTCGTCGGCGAGGCCGAGCGTCATGGCGATCACGGCGCGGGCCACCGCCCGGCGGTGCTCGGTCCCGTCCGCGTCCGCGGTGGCCGCGGCGTCCCGTAACTCGGGCGCCCGCGCGACGGCCCGCAAGGCCTCGGCGAAGTCCTCTCCGAGACCCCGTGCGGCGAAGGCCTCGACCACCTCGGGGGCGGGGCCGTACTCGGTGATGTCGGCGAAGAACTCTTCGGAAGCCGGTAGCCCGAAGCCCAGGCCCGATGCCGGTGCGGGCTGCAGGCCCAGCAGCCGGAGCTCGTACCAGGGGTCGTCGTACAGGACCCCCCAGACCTCGATCTCGGCGTCGTCGTCCGCCGTGCCGCCCCGCGACTGCCGGTAGCGGGGGACGGAGGCGCCGTCGAGGGCCATCGACGCACCCTGTTCCCGGCCCCAGAAGCAGCCGCGGACCTCCAGCCCGGGCCGGATCTCGTCGAGGCGGGTCCGGACGGCGGCGAAGGTCTCCTTGTACGAGACCTCCCGGACTCCGGTCCCGTGTACGAACAGCACTGACCGACGCACGATCCCCCTCGGGCAACTGCGAGTGGCAGATTCGCGGGTCATCCTAATGCAGTAAATCCTCCTGCCCGCACGGCACATGACCGACCGTCATATGGTCACGGGGGTGCGTTCCGGGGCACATCCACGAGCCCCTACGCCGGGCGGCCCTTGGGGCGGCGCAGGCCTGCCCGGGTGAGGCGGCCGACCAGTTCCTTGCTGCCGATCTCCACCGCGCCCGCCGCGACCGCGTCCGCGTAGCGGTACGACGGCACGTCGTAGTGGTCCCGCTCGAACGCCTTCGCCGGGCAGCCGATCGACGCCGCGAAGGCGTGGAGTTCCTCGTACGAGACGTCGCTGACCAGGTGCGACCACATGCGGCCGTGGCCCGGCCAGGTCGGCGGGTCGATGTAGAGCGTCATCGGCGGCTCACCGGCCGGCGCCGAAGACGGGGCCGAGGCCGCCGACCGCGGCGACCTTCACTCCCGCCTTGGCGCACACCCAGTGCGGGTCAGGCCCCAACTCCGGCTCCACGTCCAGCGCGTGCGGATCGCCGTGCGAGCAGACCGGGCACAGCGGCCAGCGCCCGTACTTCTCCAGCAGCGCGTCCTGTACGTCCTGGGCGACGAGTCCGGCGAGGTAGCCGGCCCCCTCCGGCCACTGCTCCACCCACCACCGGCGGTGCGTGACCGAGTCCTCGACGAGGGAGACGACATCGGCCTCGGCGACCTCGCCCGCGACGAGATCGGCGAGAACGAGGGCGCGGGCGGCGTGCAGCGCCTGTTCCAGGGGGGTCGCGTGGTCCATGCGCCCATTGTGACCCCGTACGGGCCATGTGGTGAAGGTCCTTCTGCCCCGGTGCCGGATGGCGCCTTGACCCCCACCCCGACCGAAAATAGATTTCAAAGATGAGCGACGACCCGAAAGTAACTTTCAGCCAGGGCGAGGGTGGGGAGCGCTCCGGCGCCGCCACCGGCCCCGGCCCCGGCCTCCCGCTGCGGGCCCGCGTCCACAGCCTGGGCCCCACCATGACCCGCTCCGTACGGGCCGTCGCCGAAACCGTCGCCGCCGACCCGGCCGGCTGCTCGCGCCTCACCGTCAGCGCCCTCGCCGCACGCACCGGCACCAGCGAGGCCACCGTCGTCCGCACCGCCCGCCTCCTCGGCTACCCCGGCTACCGCGACCTGCGCCTGGCCCTCGCCGCGCTCGCCGCCCGGCAGGAGTCCACCGCGGCCCCCGCCGTCACCGCCGACATAGCCGTCGACGACCCGATCGCCGACGTCGTCGCCAAACTGGCCCACGAGGAGGCCCAGACCCTCGCCGACACCGCCGCCGGCCTCGACCTCGCCGCGCTCACCGGCGCCGTCACCGCGCTCGCCACCGCCCGCCGGATCGACATCTACGGCGTCGGCGCCTCCGCACTCGTCGGCCAGGACCTCGCCCAGAAGCTGCTGCGCATCGGCCTCGTCGCCCACGCCCACAGCGACCCCCACCTGGCCATCACCGGCGCCGTACAACTGGGCCCCGGCGACGCCGCCGTCGCGATCAGCCACTCCGGCGCGACCGGCGACGTGATCGACCCCCTCCGCACGGCCTTCGAGCGCGGCGCCACCACCATCGCGCTCACCAGCCGCCCGGGCGCACCCCTGACCCACCACGCCGACCTCGTACTGGCCACCTCCGCCGCCCGCGAGACCCGGCTGCGCCCCGCCGCCATGTCCAGCCGGACCAGCCAGCTCCTGGTCGTCGACTGCCTGTTCGTCGCCGTCGCCCAGCGGACGTACGAGACCGCCGCACCCGCGCTCGCCGCCTCGTACGAGGCGCTCGCCCCCCGCCGAACCGCCAGGAGCCCCCGCCCATGACCGCGTCGTACGCCGCACTGCGCGCCCAGCTCGACACGCTGACCACCGAGGCCTTCCGCCCCGAACTGGCCGAGATCGACCGGCTCTCCACCCTGGACATCGCCCGCACCATGAACGCCGACGACGCCACCGTCCCGGCCGCCGTCGCCGCGCAACTGCCGCACATCGCCGCCGCGATCGACGCCATCGCGCCCCGCATGGCCCGCGGCGGGCGGCTCGTCTACGCGGGCGCCGGCACGGCGGGCCGGATGGGCGTCCTGGACGCCAGCGAATGCCCGCCCACCTTCAACACCGACCCGGCGCAGGTCGTCGGCCTGATCGCGGGCGGCCCCACCGCCATGGTCTCGGCGGTCGAAGGCGCCGAGGACTCCGCCGAGCTGGCCGCCGCCGACCTCGCCGCCCTGGAGCTGACCGCCGACGACACCGTGATCGGGATCTCCGCCTCCGGCCGCACCCCGTACGCGGTCGGCGCCGTCGAGTTCGCCCGTACGCGCGGCGCGCTCACCGTCGGCCTGTCCTGCAACGCCGGCTCGGCGCTCGCCGCGGCCGCCGAACACGGCATCGAGGTCGTCGTCGGACCCGAGCTGCTGACCGGATCCACCCGCCTGAAGGCCGGCACCGCCCAGAAACTCGTCCTGAACCTCGTCTCGACCATCACCATGATCCGGCTCGGCAAGACGTACGGGAACCTGATGGTCGACCTGCGCGCCTCCAACGAGAAGCTGCGCGCCCGCTCCCGCCGGATCCTGGCCCTGGCCACCGGCGCGCCGGACGAGGAGATCGAGGCCGCGCTCGACGCCACCGGCGGCGAGGTCAAGCAGGCCGTCCTCGTACTCATCGGCGCCGTGGACGGACCCACCGCGGCCGACCTGCTCACCGACACGCACGGCCACCTGCGCGAGGCCCTCGCCCTCGCCCGCGACCTCTGACTGCCCCGTTTCCCCGACGCAAGGCGATCACGACATGTCCACTGACAAGAACCGCGCCACAGCCGCCGCGATCCTCCCCCTGGTCGGCGGCCCGGACAACATCAGCTCGATCGCGCACTGCATGACCCGGCTGCGCATCGCGCTGCACGACCGCTCTCTGGTCGACGACCGGGCGCTGCGGGCGCTGCCCGCGGTGCTGGGCGTCGTCGAGGACGACACTTACCAGATCGTGCTGGGGCCGGGGACCGTCGCCCGGGTCACCCCGGAGTTCGAGGCACTGGTCGAGCAGGGCCGTTCCCCGGCCGGCCCGCCCCGTACGGCCGACGCGGCCGGCCCGGCGGGCAACCCGGCCACGGCGGAACCGGCGGGCAACCCGGCCCTGACCGGCCCGGCGGGCACCGGCAAGCCCGCCACCTCCGATGCCGCGGGCACCACCGGCCCCCCGCGCACCCCCGACCGGCCCGGCCCTGCCGGAACGCCCGTCACCGCCGAGCAACTCGCCGCCGAGGGCGCCGCGTTGAAACGGGCCCGACACGACCGCAACCGCACCCCCGTGAAGCTGTTCCTGCGCCGCATCGCCAACGTCTTCGTCCCCCTGATCCCGGCGCTCATCGGCTGCGGCATCATCGCCGGCCTCAACGGGGTTCTGCTGAACACGGGTTGGCTGCCCGCCGTCGTCCCGGCGCTCGCCGCGATCGCCTCCGGGTTCATGTCGCTCATCGCGGTCTTCGTCGGCTACAACACGGCCAAGGAGTTCGGCGGCACGCCGGTCCTCGGCGGCGCCGTCGCCGCGATCATCGTCTTCCCGGGCGTCGCGAAGATCGACGCGTTCGGCCAGCACCTCTCCCCCGGGCAGGGCGGCGTACTCGGGGCCCTGGCGGCCGCGTACCTCGCCGTCCGCGTGGAGAAGCTGTGCCGCAGGTGGGTTCCCGAGTCGCTCGACGCGCTGGTCACCCCCACGGTCACCGTCCTGGCCTCCGGCCTGGTGACGATTTTCGGCCTGATGTTCCTCGCCGGTGCGGTCGCCACCGCCATCGGCTCCTTCGCGACCTGGCTGCTCGCCACGGGCGGCGCCTTCGCCGGGCTGGTCCTCGGCGGACTGTTCCTGCCACTGGTGATGCTGGGCCTGCACCAGGCCCTGATCCCGATCCACACCACCCTCATCGAGCAGACCGGCCACACCGCCCTCCTGCCGATCCTCGCCATGGCGGGCGCGGGCCAGGTCGGCGCGGCGCTCGCGGTCTACTGCCGGCTGCCGCACAACCGGTCCCTGCGCACGACCATCAGGTCAGCGCTCCCGGCGGGCTTCCTGGGCGTCGGGGAACCGCTGATCTACGGGGTCTCGCTCCCGCTGGGCCGCCCCTTCGTCACCGCCTGTGTGGGCGGCGCGGCGGGCGGGGCGTTCGTCGGGCTCTGCAACCAGCTGGGGTTCGCCTTCGGCGCCACCGCCATCGGCCCGTCGGGGTGGGCGCTGTTCCCGCTGCTGGACGGTTCTTCGGGCCTGGGCATGAACCTGGCGATCTACGCGGGCGGGCTGCTGGCCGGCTACCTGGTGGGCTTCGCCGCCACCTGGTTCTTCGGGTTCACCCGGCAGATGCTGACCGAGCTCAACGCCGATCATGAGCCAATTCCAGCCACCCTCCAACCGGCCACGGAGCCGGTTGTAGCGAAAATCTAGCGGGGTTCGGGAGACTGCCAGGATGCAGCTCCCCGCCGAAGCCGTTGCCGCCACCGCTGTCGTCGAGGTCGTACGCCTCTGCTCGCGCCCCGAGCGCTACGGCGACCCCATGACCGGCGATGTCGTCTCCCGCTGGACCGGCCGAGAAGCCGCCGACTCGCTCGGGCTGATCTCGTCCATGCCGCCCGGCGAGCCGCGCGTCTGCTTCGCGCCGGGCTGGGGACTGCGTGCGTACGACGCCGCCGACCAGCCCCTGTTCGAGCTGATCTTCTGCTTCAGCTGCCACCACGCCTGGCTGTGGGGCCCGGCCGTCCCCTCGGACGCGGCCTTCGACACCATCACGGGCAGCACCGCCGAGGCCGAGGCCCTGCTGGCCCACTTCCGCAACGCGGCGTGAGCATCGCCGCGGTGGTCCCGCCCGGCCGGATGACGGCCCGCCCCCAGCCGGTCCTGGACCTGCCGGGCCCGCTCCACCTGCGGCCGTGGACCGCGTACGGCGCCCCCGCGCTGGTCGAGTCCTGCCACGACCCGGACAGCCGCCACTGGAACCGCTCCCCACTGCTGTCCCCGGCCGAGGCCGTGGCCCGGATCGAGCGCTGGCAGGAACGCTGGCACGCCGAGCAGGCCGCGATCTGGGCGGTGGCGCCCACCACCGGCGGCCCGCCCGTCGGCCTGATCGGCCTGGCCGACCTCGACCTCCCGGGCGGGAGCGGCGAGCTCCTGTACTGGCTGCTGCCCGCGGGCCGCGGCGGGGGCGTCATGGCCGCGGCCACGACCCGGGTCAGCCGCTGGGCCTTCGACGAACTGGGCCTGCACCGCCTGCGCATCACCCACTCCGTGGGCAACCCGGCGTCCTGCCACGTCGCGACGAAGGCCGGCTACCCCCTGGAGGGCACCATGCGCGGCGCCCTCCTCCACGCGGACGGCTGGCACGACGAACACCTCCACGCCCGCCTCCGCACGGACTAGCGTCAGCGCGGCCCGGAGGCCGCTCACTCCATCGGGCTAACCCTGGACCAGCGGCCGGCTCCGCTCTGGCATATGCCCCTAGCGTTTGCCCCAGCCGTAGCCGAACGGAGTCGAAGATGGCGCTTCAGACGGTCCAGCCCGGAGCCCACAAGGCACCATGGAGTCGAGGAGGCGATTCCATGACCGCAGGGTCCACCAAGCGCCCACAGATGTCCCTCGATGACTTCGAAGCACTTGAGCGCGGCGCTCCCGAAACCGTGACGCTCGAATTCATTGCGGGAAAGCTAGGGGTAAAGCCTGTGCCCGACGGTGACCACGGGGCCATCTTCATGTGGCTGCTCCGGCAGTGCATGCAGCACCGGCCCGAACTCGACCTGCATCCCGAGCAGGGGCTGAGGGTCGAGCAGTACCGCACCGGCCGCGCCCGCTCGGACGGAGTTCTCGCCCCCGTGGCGCACTTCGCCGGACAAGGCGAGTGGGCAGATCCGGCGGGTGTCCTGATGGTCGTGGAGGTCACCTCCCACGACTCCGACACCGACTCCGACAGTCGCGACCGGAACGAGAAGCGGGACGGCTACGCGGCGGCCGGTATCCCGATCTACCTGCTCATCGACCGGGAGCGGCACAGTCTGACGGTCTACAGCGAGCCCGAAGAGGGCAAGTACCTGGACGACCCCGCCTACGCCTACGGCGAGATGGTCGAGATCCCCGCCCCCGTCGGCATCACCCTCGACACCGAAGCGCTGAAGAACTTCTCCGACTAGCCGCCCGCACTTCCGGCGGCAGCGGTCCGCAGGAAGGACACCAGGTCGTCCACGCCGTAGCCGAGCTCCGGACCCCGCTCGGCCGCCATCAGCAGGAGCTGCCCGACGATCTCGGCGCCCCAGCCGTCCGGGCCGTCGGACGACCATTCCCACAGCTTCTCGATGCCGAGGTCGCTCATGAGCAGCCCGTGCGCGGCCCGGATCTCACCGCACAACTCCCCCACGGCGTCCAGCAGCCGCGCGCCGGGCCGCTCGCACCGCAGTCCGAAAGAGCCGTTGAGGTCCTCGGGCACACAGCCTTGCGGCGGCCGCGCCTTGATCGCTTCGTAGCGCGGATCCGCGTAGCCGGGCGTCCGGCCCACCGGGCCGTGGACGAGCGTGAAGCGGTGCCAACCGGGCGGCGGAGGCGGCTGCGGCCGCCACGCCTTCAGCCCGAACGCCTCGTGGACGAGGGCCGTCGCCTCGTCCGCCGTCTCGGCCGTCTCCCGCACCCGCCGCTTCCCGTCGTCGCCGACCGCGGTCCACAGCCCACTGGCCTCGTGCAGTTCCACCCGCACTTGGAGCGGCATCCCGCTCCTCCTCCACCCGGGCCCGGCCAGGCCCTTCTCCAGCCAGCACAGCTTCCAGGCCAGCTCGAACTCCCAGGCCCGTGCCGCCGCGAGGCACCCTTCCAGGGCGGCCTCGCTCACGCGGGGCGGGCCCGCTCGTGCAGGACGACGGCCAACCGGAGTGCGGTGGTGAGGTTGCACCGCCCGAGGTCGATCAACGGCAGCCCGTACGTCCCCGCCGCCGAGACCCCGTCCACGTCCAGCGAGGGGAGCGTGACCCCGACCCCGGCGAGGGACTCCCTCAGCTGCCGCACGGCCTCCTCCGCCGCCTGCATCCGCTCCTTGGCCGTGAGCACCATGACATGTCACCTTTCTACCCTGAGTATTCAGCTCCTCCACACAGCGTGGCGACACCGCCGCTAGCCTTTCAAGTGGGTCACCGCAGCAACCGCACCTGTTGCACCGGGAGTTGTCATGCCAGGAAAACCCCTCGATCCCGCCTCACCCCGCGCCCTCCTCGGAGCCGAACTCCGCGTGGCCCGCGAACGCGCCGCCATGAGCCAGGCCGCACTGGGCGAGAAGCTGTTCGTGAGCGGCTCGTACGTCGGCCAGATGGAGGCGGGCACCCGCCGGATCACCCTCGAACTCGCCAAGGCGATAGACGAGATCCTGGGTATGGGCGGCTTCTTCACCCGCAACGCCGGGAAGCAGGGCAAGTCCAAGTACCCCGACCACTTCGTGGAAGCCGCCGAGGCCGAGGCGGAGGCCCTGGCCATCAGGGAGTACGCGCCCCTGGTCATCCCGGGCTTGCTCCAGCGGGAGGCCTACGCACGGGAGATCTTCCGCGCATACCAGCCGACCGCGCCGGAAGCCGTCATCGACGAACTGACCGAGGCCCGACTGGGCCGAGCCCGGCTCCTCACCGACCCATCAACACCCTTGTTGTGGTGCGTGCTCGACGAGGCGGTGCTCCGGCGGGTCGTCGGCGGCCGGGAGGTGATGGCCGACGCCCTGCGTCATCTTGTAACTCTGGGCCGAGCGCGCCGCATCATCACCCAGGTGATTCCGTTCGGTGTAGGCGCCCACGCGGGCCTGCACGGCTCCCTCAAGCTGATGTCCTTTGTGGACGCACCTCCGCTCGCCTACGTCGAAGGTATCGGAATGGGTCAACTGCTGGACGATCCGGCAACAGTTGGCCGCCACGCGCTGACCTACGATCTCCTCATGGCCTGTGCTCTGTCACCTGCCCAATCACTGGCCATGATCGAGTCCGCGGCGGAGGATTACGCACATGACCAGCATGCTTGAGTACGACCTGTCGACGGCCACCTGGCACAAGTCCAGCTATAGCGGCGGCGACGGCGGCAACTGCCTGGAGATGGCCACCTGGCGCAAGTCCACCCACAGCGGCGGTGACGGCGGCGACTGCGTCGAGGTCTGTGACGCGCACAGCGACCTCGTCCCCGTCCGGGACTCCAAGGTCCCGGACGGGCCCCACCTGGTCTTCGGCGCGGCCGCCTGGGGGGCCTTCGTCACCGCCCTCTGATGCGGGTCACCAGCCGAAGGCCGGGCGCACGTCGAAGATCGGCGGGAGGCGTCCGCCCGCGTCGAGGTTGACGAACGTCCTGCCGTAGAGGGCGAAGGACGTGCCCAGCGGGAGGTCGCGCAGGACCGTCGACTCCCCGCCGGGCTTGCCCGTGCCGGGGTCGAGGTGCCAGAGGTGGGTGTACGCGCCCTGCGTGACCACGGCGATCCGGTCGTTGCGGCCGACGGCCACGGCGCGGACCTGCCAGTCGCCCTCGAAGGCCCGCGTCCACAGCCGGCGGCCGTCCTTCAGCGAGTAGGCCGCCAGCAGCTCCCGCTTCTCCCGCTCGGGGACCGCCGCGTACAGGACGTCGCCGACGACCAGCCGGGCCGTGTCCGGGCCCAGGTGGAACGGCGGCTCCGGGTCGGTGCGCGGTCGGCCCGTCTCGTCGAACAGCAGCAGGCGCCCGTCCGCGACGGCGGCCGCCGGGGAAGCCGACACGATGCCCGGGGCCCCGTAACCGTCGGGAAGCAGGGCCTGCCAGGAGCGGGATCCGGTGCGGGCGTCCAGGGCGGACAGCTCGCTGCCCCCTTCGGTCCGCGCCAGGAACAGGACCCGGTCGGGTCCGGCCGCGACCTGCGAGACGACGGCGCCCGCGGGCAGTGGGAAGCGCCAGAGCTCCGCGCCCGTGTCCAGGTCGTGGGCGAGCACGGCGTCCGTCGTCGCGGCCACGGCGAGGTTGCCGCCCGCGGACGGCTTGCCCACGAGCTTCGGGATGTCCTTCGTCCAGCGCTTCTCGCCGGACTCCGTGCGCACCGCCACCAGGCTGTTGCCGCACTCGCTCTCCGCCGTGGTCAGGGTGACGAGGCCGGTCCCGGACGGCGCGTCGTCGCTCATCGCGCACACCGCGCCGCCGTCCGGGGCGCGGAATCCGCCGCCGTGGCGGCCCTCCCCGTTGTAGGCCGTGACGCCGTCCGCGCGGACCCGTATCACGGCCCCCGAGCTGTGCTCGAACGCCCAGGAGCCGAGCGGCTTCTCCAGGGCCCCGCCGTCCGGGACCTGGTAGCCGAAGAGGTCCATCTGCGGGCCGCGCATCCACGAGAAGCCGAGCCAGCCGGGCCCCAGCGCGACGAGGGCGAGTGCGACGGCCGCCGCCCGGCCGAGCGCCGAGCGGTGCCGGCGGCCCCGTACGACGTACCACCACAGGACGGCTGCTGCCAGCGCGCCGACCACCGTGGACGCTGCCAGGATGCCGAAACCGCGCGGAGGGCTGCCCGTGCCGTACGCGTCGGACGGGGTGTCGTCCGCCAACTTCGCGCACAGGACCGCGTACAGCACCACGACGGTGGTGAGCGCGCAGGCCGCCGTGACCGCGGTGTAGTGCCGGAGCCGCTCCGCGAGCGGCGGTCTCTGATCCATGATCCCCCCGGCTACAGGCTAGCCCGCGACGCCGGCGGGCAATCCCTTCCCGGCGTACGGACGTACGTGATGCACAGGCGTTCCGCGAAAGGAGGAACGATCATGAACCCGGTCACGAACCCCGTGAAACGGGCGGCCCTCGCGCTGGCCTCCGCCGCTCTACTCACCGGCGCGGCGGGTATCGCCGCTGCCCCCGCCTTCGCCGGCCAACCGGGCGCGTCCTGCGAGGGGCTGGCGGACTCCGCCCGCCCCGGCCACTCCGCGAGCGCCCGCGGCTCCGCCTTCAACGAGGACGGCATCGCCGGCACCCACTACGCGGGCGAACAGCCGCAGAACTCCAACAACGCCCGCTCGGTATCCCAGTACGACGTGGCCTGCCTCAACAACGCGTCGCACTGACCCGACAGCCGTCGCCCGGCGGTACTAGCGCCGGGCGGCCTCGATGAAGGAGCGGATGAGGTCGCGGGACTTCACCCCCCGGGCGCTCTCCACCCCGCTGGACACGTCCACGCCCCAGGCGCCGGTGGTTTCCACGGCCTCCCGGACGTTGCCCGGGGTGAGCCCGCCGGCCAGCAGCCAGTGGCCCTCGGGGGCTGCGAACTCGTCCGACCCCCAGTTCCACGGCTTGCCGGAGCCGGGGTCCGGCGCGTCGATCAGCAGCAGGTCCTCCCCGTACTCCCCGCAGCGCCCGACGTGCTGGGCGGTGGCCCGCAGCAGGGTCCGGCCTTCGGCGCGCAGCGCCTCGTAGTACTCCGGGCCCTCGTCGCCGTGCAGCTGCACTCCCCGTACGCCGCTCTCCTCGGTCAGCCGCCGCACCTCGTCGACCGGCTGCCCCCGGAACACCCCGACGGTGAGGACCCCGGCCGGGACCCGGGCGGCGAGCTCCCGCGCCGTGGCGGCGTCGACGGTTCGGGGGCTCCCCGGCGCGAAGACGAACCCGACGGCGTCGGCCCCGGCGGCCACGGCCGTGTCGACGTCGTGCGCGGTCTTCAGGCCGCAGATCTTGACGAAGAGATCGCTCATACCTCCAGTCAACCAAAGGCACCCGATCGGCGGTGATCCGTCTCGGGGACCGGGCGGGTCCGCCCGCCCGCCACCAGCCTGGAACGAGCATCACAGCCAGTGCGCAGCACGCCACGCGGAAGGCGACGGTGACGATCATGACCGAGCGGGCCACACCGATGGAACACGCGGCGCCGCCGGCGTTCGAGACGCTCCTGCGCACCGTTGCGGAGATGGACACGCCAGACGGCTTCAAGGCCGAGCTCATCCGGGGGAAGATCATCGTCTCGCCGTGGTCCAAGCTGCGCTACGTGCGCCCCATGCGGGCACTTCGCCGTCAGTTGGAGGCGCACTCCCCGGACGGCCACATCGTCGACACCACGCCGGTCCTCTTCCGGTTCCCGGCGGCGGCTCGCGCCCATGGCCCTGATCTCTATGTGGCGGACGAAGCCGCGTTCGAAGAGGAGGGCCGCCACGCCGACGGGGCCGCGCTCTCCCTGGTGGCCGAGTTCACCTCTGTGTCCACGAAGGACGTGGACTGGCGCGAGAAGCTGGACGTCTACGGACAGCTCGTCCCTATCTACCTCGTCATCGACGTGCAGGCGTCCGAGATCACCTGCTTCTCGGACCACTCCCCACACGGGTACCAGTTCCGCAAGACGGTGCCCTTCGGTGCGGCCCTGCCCGTCCCGGACCCGTTCGGCTTCGACGTCGACAGTTCGGGCTTCTAGGACACCCACAAACGACCGAGGGCGGCACCCCCGTACGGGAGTACCGCCCTCGGTCGAGAACAGCCGATCAGCGCGGGGCCGATCAGAAGTCCATGTCACCGCCCGGCATGCCGCCCGGCGCGCCCGCGCCGGCCTTCTCCGGCTTGTCGGCGATGACGGCCTCGGTCGTCAGGAACAGCGCGGCGATGGACGCGGCGTTCTGCAGAGCGGAGCGCGTGACCTTCGCCGGGTCGATGATGCCCTCGGCGATCATGTCCACGTACTCGCCGGTCGCGGCGTTCAGGCCCCAGCCGACGGTCAGGTTGCGGACCTTCTCCACGACGACGCCACCCTCAAGACCACCGTTGACGGCGATCTGCTTGAGCGGAGCCTCCAGGGCGAGCTTCACGGCGTTGGCGCCGGTCGCCTCGTCACCCGACAGGTCGAGCTTCTCGAAGACCGCGGAGGCCTGGAGCAGGGCCACGCCACCACCGGCGACGATGCCCTCCTCGACGGCAGCCTTCGCGTTGCGGACGGCGTCCTCGATGCGGTGCTTGCGCTCCTTGAGCTCCACCTCGGTCGCGGCACCGGCCTTGATGACGGCCACGCCGCCGGCCAGCTTCGCGAGGCGCTCCTGGAGCTTCTCGCGGTCGTAGTCCGAGTCGGAGTTCTCGATCTCGGCACGGATCTGGTTGACGCGACCCTGGACCTGGTCGCTGTCACCGGCGCCGTCGACGATCGTGGTCTCGTCCTTGGAGATGACGACCTTGCGGGCGCGGCCGAGCAGGTCGAGGCCCGCGTTCTCCAGCTTGAGGCCGACCTCCTCGGAGATGACCGTGCCGCCCGTGAGGATGGCGATGTCACCGAGCATGGCCTTGCGGCGGTCGCCGAAGCCCGGGGCCTTGACGGCCACGGACTTGAAGGTGCCGCGGATCTTGTTGACGACCAGGGTCGACAGGGCCTCGCCCTCGACGTCCTCGGCGATGATCAGCAGCGGCTTGCCGGACTGCATGACCTTCTCAAGCAGCGGAAGGAGGTCCTTCACGTTGCCGATCTTGGAGTTGACGATGAGGATGTACGGGTCGTCCAGGGACGCCTCCATACGCTCCATGTCGGTGGCGAAGTACGCCGAGATGTAGCCCTTGTCGAAGCGCATGCCCTCGGTGAGCTCCAGCTCCAGACCGAAGGTCTGGGACTCCTCGACGGTGATGACGCCTTCCTTGCCGACCTTGTCCATGGCCTCGGCGATGAGCTCGCCGATCTGGGTGTCAGCGGCGGAGATGGAGGCCGTAGAAGCGATCTGCTCCTTGGTCTCGACATCCTTCGCCTGCTCCAGCAGGGCGCCGGAGACGGCCTCGACGGCCTTCTCGATGCCACGCTTGAGGGCCATCGGGTTGGCGCCGGCGGCCACGTTGCGCAGGCCCTCGCGTACGAGCGCCTGGGCGAGCACGGTGGCGGTGGTCGTACCGTCGCCGGCGACGTCGTCCGTCTTCTTGGCGACTTCCTTGACCAGCTCGGCGCCGATCTTCTCGTACGGGTCCTCGAGCTCGATCTCCTTGGCGATGGAAACACCATCGTTGGTGATCGTGGGGGCGCCCCACTTCTTCTCAAGGACGACGTTGCGACCCTTGGGGCCAAGGGTGACCTTGACGGCGTCGGCGAGCTGGTTCATACCGCGCTCAAGGCCGCGCCGGGCCTCCTCGTCGAACGCAATGATCTTGGCCATCTGAAGTGGTCCTCCAGGACTGGGGTTCCCCCTGCGCCGCCGGCGTGGGGGGAGGGTTGGATTGCTCCGGACCGCGCCCGCGCCCGCGACGGACGGCCTGCGTGCCCGGCGGTTCCTTCCCGCCGGACCCTGCGGGCCTCACCGACCCGGTCCTGTGTAGTAGCACTCTCAGCACGAGAGTGCTAACGCCAATGATTAGCACTCGACCCCCTTGAGTGCAAGCGGCTTCCACGAAGCCCGGCCCGGCGCGGTGCGGGCAGCACGAAGGGCCCGCATCCCTCCTCAAGGATGCGGACCCTTCGTGCGTATGCGTCGGTGGTCGATCGCGCCGGGACTAGACGGCGAGCTTGACCATGTCCGCCTGCGGACCCTTCTGGCCCTGCGAGATCTCGAACTCGACCCGCTGACCCTCTTCAAGGGTGCGGTACCCGTCCATCTGGATGGCGCTGTAGTGGACGAACACATCCGCACCACCGTCGACCGCGATGAAGCCGTAGCCCTTCTCCGCGTTGAACCACTTGACGGTGCCCTGAGCCATGCCTAACTCCCCTATTACTGGCCCTTGCGCGGGACCGCACTTCGCGGTCCCGGGTCAGAACTTGCGCCGGAACGCCTCGACCGGGGCTGAATGTATCTGCACCGCTGCTGTCTGCAACAGGTCAATCCGACGAGAAATCTGGACACGGGGATACATTGAAATAAAGTGAAAAGTTGGCATATTCCCGGGCAACTCGGACCCGGCATATCTCGCCAAAGCCCCATACCGCACTTGCACATTGACTCAATGTCAACCCTCACGCGACTCGCTCATATGCAGCGGGCAAGTCCAGCGGAGGGGACTTCCCCAACCTTACCGCGCCCAACCAAGCAGAATTACCCCCTCCGCTTTTACCGGAGGGGGTAATTCAGGGGTTGTTGCGTCAGCAGCCGCCCGCGACGGCGGGAATGATCGAGACACCGGCGCCGTCCGGCGTCACCGCGTCCAGACCGCCCTCGAAGCGCACGTCGTCGTCGTTGACGTAGACGTTCACGAACCGGCGCAGCTTGCCCTGGTCGTCCAGGACGCGCGCGGCGATGCCCGGGTGGTTCACCTCAAGGGAGGCGATGACCTCGGAGAGGGTCGCGCCCTCGGCCGTGACCTCGGCCTGGCCGCCGGTGTAGGTGCGCAGGATGGTGGGGATGCGGACGTTGACGCTCATGGCGCTACTGCCTTTCCGGGTACGAGGGGGATCGGGGATCAGGCCAGGCCGGCGGCGCGGAACGCGTCCAGGCTCGGGCGGATGGTGGCGGTCTGCCCGCTGTCCGCGGCCACCGCCTCCAGGGTCTTGAGGCCGTCACCGGTGTTCAGGACCACCGTGGTCAGCGCCGGGTCGAGCTGGCCGTTCTCGATGAGCTTCTTGGTCACGCCGACGGTCACGCCGCCCGCGGTCTCGGCGAAGATGCCCTCGGCCTGCGCGAGGATCTTGATGGCCTCGACGACCTGCTCGTCGGTGACGTCCTCGACGTAGCCGCCGGTGCGGCGGGCGATGTCCAGGACGTACGGGCCGTCGGCCGGGTTGCCGATGGCGAGCGACTTGGCGATGGTGTTCGGCTTCTGCGGGCGGACCACGTCGTGGCCGGCCTTGAAGGCGGTCGACACCGGGGAGCAGCCCTCGGCCTGGGCGCCGAAGATCTTGTACGGCTTGTCCTCGACCAGCCCGAGCTTGATCAGCTCCTGCAGACCCTTGTCGATCTTCGTCAGCTGCGAGCCGGACGCGATCGGGATCACGATCTGGTCGGGCAGCTGCCAGCCGAGCTGCTCGCAGATCTCGTAGGCGAGGGTCTTGGAACCCTCGCCGTAGTAGGGGCGCAGGTTGACGTTGACGAAGCCCCAGCCCTCGCCCAGCGGGTCGCCGATGAGCTCGGAGCAGAAGCGGTTGACGTCGTCGTAGTTGCCTTCGATGCCGACCAGGTCGCCGCCGTACACACCGGCCATGACGACCTTGCCCTGCTCCAGGTCGTGCGGGATGAACACGCAGGAGCGGAAGCCGGCCCGGGCGGCCGCGGCGCCGACGGCGCCGGCCAGGTTGCCGGTGGAGGAGCAGGACAGGGTGGTGAAGCCGAAGGCGCGGGCGGCCTCGACGGCGATGGCCACGACGCGGTCCTTGAAGGAGTGCGTCGGGTTGCCGGAGTCGTCCTTGACGTAGAGCTTCCCGGTGATGCCGAGCTCCTTGGCCAGGTTGGCCGCGTCCACGAGCTTGGTGAAGCCGGGGTTCAGGCTGGGCTTGGCGGCCACGTCAGCGGGGACGGGCAGCAGCGGGGCGTAGCGCCAGATGTTGTTCGGGCCGGCCTCGATCGCGGCGCGCAGGGCTTCGGGGTCGCCGGTGGGCAGGTCGTAGGCGACTTCCAGCGGACCGAAACACTCGACGCAGGCGAAGATGGGTCCGAGTTCGAAACGGGTACCGCACTCACGACACGAGAGGCCGGTGGCAGGTCCGAGATCGACAGAGGTGGCAACAGTCTGTGCAGCCATGATGGCGAGGCCCTTTCTCCTCATCTTCCCCATGGCGCACTTCGCCATGAGACGGAATTGGCACCTTCCCTAGCCGGGGACCTCGCTGCTGCAAGCAAGCGCGAGAACCGACTGGAGGGTTGCCGGGGCTTCAACGGGCCGTGTCCCTCTGCCCCTCTGGATGAGCGGTATGGCACCGGGTTCGCGCGCTCCATGGCGCGTCCGGGCGTTTGTGCGCGGGACCCCCGGCATGCGGTGGTCCTTCGCGTTGTTCAAGACTGTAACTGAAGGTCCGGGTGGTTGAGACAGCCGTCCGAACCGCGAGATGGATCACTTTTCGGCTGAAAATGCCGAGCGTCAACGATTACCGAGGAGTGCCGAACGTGCTGGAAGAGGTGGAGCGCTGGTTTGCGGACCGCTCCTGGTCCGCGGCCGACCGACCGCTCGACCAGCTGCTTTCCGCCAAACGGGCGGCAGGCGCCACGGTCAGCGTCGTCCTGCCCGCGCTCGACGAGGAAGAGACGGTCGGCGCCATCGTCGAGGTGATCCGGCGCGATCTGATCGACGGGCCGGCGGGGCCGCTCGTCGACGAACTCGTCGTGATCGACTCGGGCTCCACCGACCGGACCGCCGAAGTGGCCGCGAAGGCCGGCGCCCGGGTGGTGCACCGCGACGACATCCTGCCGCGGATCCCGGCCCTGCCCGGCAAGGGCGAGGTCTTGTGGCGCTCGCTGCTGGTGACCAGCGGCGACATCGTCTGCTTCGTGGACGCCGACCTGCGGGACTTCTCGTCCACGTTCGTGTCCGGGATCGTCGGCCCGCTGCTGACGGAGCCGGACGTCGAGTTCGTCAAGGCGATGTACGACCGCCCCTTCGGCGCCGACGCCGACGGGCCCGCCCCCGGCAAAGCCCCTGCCCAGGGGGGTCGGGTGACCGAGCTGGTCGCCCGGCCGCTGCTCAACCTCCACTGGCCGCAGCTGGCCGGGTTCGTCCAGCCGCTGGGCGGTGAGTACGCCGTGCGGCGCACCCTGCTGGAACGTTTGCCCTTCCCCGTCGGGTACGGCGTCGAGCTGGGCCTGCTGGTCGACGCGCTGCACACCGTCGGACTGGACGCGCTGGCCCAGGTGGACGTGGGCGTACGGCTCCACCGCCATCAGGACGGCCGGGCGCTGGGCCGCATGGCCGCGGCGATCTACCGGACGGCGCAGCTGCGGCTCTCGCGCGGGCACCTCGTACGCCCCGAGTTGACGCAGTTCGAGCGCGGGCCGAACGGGTTCGTGCCGCGGACGTACGCCGTGGACACCGAGGAGCGGCCGCCGATGGCCGAGGTCAAGGAGTACTCCGGCCGCAGGGTGGCGTGAGGGAACTGACGTTTGAGCGGGCGGGCCCCGGGCTAGGTTCGCGGCATGGCTTCCCAGGTACTCGTTGCAGCGAACCGCGGCCCCCTCTCCTACCAACTCGGCGAAGACGACACCCTCACGGCCCGGCGCGGCGGCGGCGGCCTCGTCTCCGGCCTCTCCGCCGCCCTGGCCCGACAGCCGGAGGCCCTGTGGATCTGCGCGGCGCTGTCGGAGGCGGACCGGGAGGCGGTCCGGCGGGGCGTCTGCGAGCCCGGCGTCCGGATGCTGGACATCGATCCCACGACGTACGACGACGCGTACAACGGCATCGCGAACTCGGTGCTGTGGTTCACCCACCACCACCTGTACGACGTCCCGCGCGAGCCGGTCTTCGACGCCCGGTTCCGGCAGCAATGGGACTCGTACGCGGCGTACAACCGGGCCTTCGCCGAGGCCCTGGCCGAAGAGGCCGCCGAGGGGGCGTGCGTCCTGGTGCAGGACTACCACCTGGCGCTGGTCCCGGGGCAGTTGCGCGAGCTGCGGCCCGACCTGCGCATCGCGCACTTCACGCACACGCCGTGGGCCTCGCGGGAGTTCCTCGACATGCTGCCGGACGACGTGCGCGGACAGCTCGTGTGGGGGATGCTCGGCGCGGACCAGCTGGGCTTCCACACCTGGCGCTGGTCGGCGGAGTTCATCGCCGGGGCGGACCGGGACGACGCGGTCGGCATCGCGCAGCCGCACCTGCCCGGCGGCTCCCCGGAGCGCGGGGTGTGGCACCACAGGGCCGCCGCCGACGGGTCCGGGTACGGTCCGCGGCGCTTCACGGAGGTGCGGCAGTACGCCCTGGGCGTCGACGCGGACGACCTGCGCGCGCTCGCGCACCGGCCGGTGGTGGACGACAAGCTGGCCGCCCTGCGGGCCGACGTCGGCGGCCGGGCGACCATCGTCCGCGTGGACCGCACCGAGCTCTCGAAGAACATCCTGCGCGGGCTGCTGGCCTACCGGGAGCTACTGACCGCGCACCCCGAGTGGCGGGACCGGGTGGTCCACCTGGCCTCGGCGTACCCGTCGCGACAGGACCTGGAGGTCTACCGCGCGTACACGCAGTCGGTGCGGGAGCTGGCGCAGGAGATCAACGCGGAGTTCGGGACGGCCGACTGGCAGCCGGTGCTGGTGTCCGTCGAGGACGACTTCGCGCGCTCGCTGGCCGCGTACCGGCTGGCGGACGTGGCGCTGGTCAACCCGGTGCGGGACGGGATGAACCTGGTGGCGAAGGAGATCCCGGTGGTGTCGGAGGCGGGGTGTGCGCTGGTGCTGTCGTCGGGGGCGGGGGCGTACGAGGAACTCCGCGAGGACGCGCTGACGGTGAACCCGTACGACGTGTCGGCGACGGCGCAGGCGTTGCACGCGGCGCTGTTGATGCCGGCGGGTGAGCGGCTGGAGCGCACGAAGCGGCTGGCGGCCGCGGCCACGGCGCTCCCGCCGACGGACTGGTTCACGGCCCAGCTGTCCGCTCTCCGCGGGGAGTAACGGCCCCCGCTGCGCGGGGCTCTTTCCCCACCCCGCCCCTTCCCGAAACTGGGGCTCCGCCCCAGACCCCGCGCCTCAAACGCCGGCGGAGCTGCTTTTCAGCCCCGCCGGCGTTTGAGGCGCGGGAGCTCGGGGGCAACGGCGCCGCACCCGGTACGTCAGGCGCGGATGGCTCCGGCCAGGGCCGACAGGAAGGCGACCACCTCGGACGGGCCGTTCAGGACGAGGTCCGCGCGGGTGGCGAGTTCGGGGACCTCGGCCGATCCGCTGGCCACCAGCAGCCCCGGCATGCCGTCCGTGCGGAGCTTCTCCACGGCCGCGTACGCGGCGAGGTCGCCGAGGTCGTCCCCCGCGTACAGCACCGCTTCGGCGCCCGTCTCCGCGAGGTATTCGGTCAGGGCCACGCCCTTGTCCATCCCCGGCGGCCGCAGTTCCAGTACCGCCCGCCCCGGCTCGACCATCAGCCCGTGGCGCGCCGCCAGCTCGGCCAGCGGTTCGCGGAGCGCGGCGAACGCGGCGTCCGGGTCCGCGGCGCGGCGGGTGTGGACGGCCAGGGCCCGGCCCTTCTCCTCGATCCACGTGCCGCGCCAGGCGCCGATGGAGTCCAGGAATCCGGGCAGTTCCGCCCGTACGGCGGCGACCCCGGGGTGCTCGGCCGGGGTGTGGACTATGCCGGTCACGGCGTCCCAGCGCTCGGCCCCGTAGTGGCCGAGGACCACCAGGTGTTCCAGGCCGGCGGCGCCTGCGAAGCCCCCGTAGCGGACCGCGACGCTCGCCGGGCGGCCGGTGATCACGGCGACGGAGGCGACCTCCGGGGCCAGCGCGGCCAGTGCCCCGACGGCTCCCGGGTGGGCCCGTGCTTGGTCGGGGTCCGGGACGATGTCGGCGAGGGTGCCGTCGAAGTCGAGCGCGACCACGGAACGGCGGGGTACGTGGAGGAGGGCTTCGAGTCCCTCGCGTCCGGCGGCGGTGACGGGCATCGGCATGCTGTGCGGATGGCTCCCCATGGGGACGACCCTAACGGCCCTGCCGGGCCACGGCTACGGCGCGCGACGTCCGGGAGCAGCTGCGCGGGGCCCGGAGGGCAGCTGCGCCGGGTCCGGGCGTCAGCGCCGGGCCCGCTGTGCTTCGCGGATGCGGCGCAGCCGGTTGACGGTTCCGGGCGCGTGGGCCAGGGCCCGCGGGTCGTCCATCAGGACGTTGAGCAGCTGGTAGTAGCGGACCGGGGTCATCCCCAGCCCTTCCCGTATCGCCCGCTCCTTGGCCCCGGGCCCGGGCCAGGTGCGTCCCTCGTACGCGAGGACCGCGGCCTCGGTGGCCGTCAGCCCCTCGTCGTCCGTCATACCGCCAGATTAACGGCGCCCTCCGACAGCCGGCCGGGTCGGGCTCCCGCCGGCTGCCGGCGGGAGCCCGACGCCGGCGCCGCTCAGTGGGCGTCGGCCTTGCGGGCGGACTCGGCGATGTTCTCCAGGACCTTCGCGGGCTGGCCGCCCGGCTGCACGCTCTTGCCGATGTTCTGCTTGACGTCCTCGCTCACCCCGGCCCAGGACTTCTTGCCGACCGGGTAGAGGCGGGCGTTCGGCAGCGCCTGCAGGAAGGTCTTCAGCTGCGGGGCCGCACCACCCGTACTGGAGTCCATGGCCCGGTAGCCGCTCGTCGTGACCGGCAGCAGGTCGTACTTGTTGGTGAAGGCCGTCACGTTCTTCGCCTGGTACAGGTAGTCGAGGAACTTCCCGGACTCCTTGCGGTGGCCGTTCTTGAAGGCCATCACCCAGTCCGCGACGCCCATCGTCGGGTGATCGGTCCCGTCGGCGGTCGGCATGGCCACCATGCCGTACTTCACGCCCTTCTGCGCCGCCTGCTTCACCAGCGTGGGGTGGCCGTTGAGCATGCCGACCTCACCGCGCGTGAAGGCGTCGAAGGCGGCCTGCCGGTCCGTCTTGGACGGCTCCGTGGGACCGGTCAGCCCCTGGCCGACCATCTTGTCGCGCAGGAATTCGAAGGTCTTGACGTTCTCCGGGGAGTCGATCGCGTACGCCTCTTCGTTGTCGGTGTAGCCGCCACCGCCCGCGAGCATCCACATCATCGATTCGGCCTGTGCCTCCTCGCGGCCGAGCGGCAGTGCGAAGGGGGTCGCCACGCCCGCCGTCTTGAGCTTCTTCGCGGCGGCCTCCAGGTCGGCCCAGCTCTTCGGCTGCCAGCCGCCCTTGGCGTCCTTGGCGATGACCCCGGCGTCCGTGAGCAGCTTCTCGTTGTAGAAGAGCAGGCGGGTGCTGGCCACGAAGGGCATGCCGTACTGGACCCGCTTGACCTTGCCGGCGTCGGCGAGCGGCGCGAGGAAGTCGGCTTCGGTGGTGACGGAGAGCAGTTCGTCCGCCGTGTAGAGCTTGCCGGCGGCCGCGTAGTCGGCGTAGGCGCCGATCTGCGCGATGTCGGGGGCCTTGCCGGCCTTGACCATGGCGGCGACCTTGGCGTCGACCTCGGACCAGGAGTAGACGCTGACCTCGACCTTGACGCCGGGGTGGTCCTGCTCGAAGCCGGAGGCCAGGTTCTTCCAGTAGCCCTCCGAGGAGTTCTGCGGATTGTCCCCGTAGTCGGCCGCCACGACCCGCAGGGTCACCTCGTTGTCCCCGGTGAGACTCCCCACGGCTCCGCAGCCCGTCAGTGCCGTGGCGGTCAGGCTCAGCGCGGCTCCGGTCGCGGCCAGGCTCAGGTAACGGCCCTTCACAGTTCTCGATCCACCCCTTGTTGTACGTACGATCCACGTAAGGTCTACACCACTTTGGCTGCTCGTCCACATCCGGAGACGCACCGTGTCCGGCCATGGCCGGACCGTGGTTCCGGATTTGTATGGCAGCTCAACAATCCACTCCAATGGACTAGACCTTTCCCCGCCGAGCACGCGAGACTGTCACCTGTGAAACCCGTGAAACACGTCATCGCCCTCGATGTGGGCGGCACCGGGATGAAGGCCGCCCTCATCGCCGACGACGGACGCCTGCTGCACGAAGCGCGCCGCGCCACCGGCCGCGACCGGGGCCCCGACGCCGTCGTCGAGACGATCCTGGAGTTCGCCGCCGAGCTGTACGAACTCGGCCGCGAACGCTTCGGCGCGCCCGCCTCCGCGGCTGGCGTCGCCGTCCCGGGCATCGTCGACGCCGGGAACGGGATCGCCGTCTACGCGGCCAACCTGGGCTGGCGCGACGTCCCGATGCGCGCCCTGCTCAGCGGACGCCTGGACGGCATCCCGGTGGCCCTGGGCCACGACGTGCGCACGGGCGGACTCGCCGAAGGGCGCATCGGCGCCGGCCGCGGCGCCGACCGCTTCCTGTTCGTGCCCCTCGGCACCGGCATCGCCGGAGCCATCGGCATCGCCGGCCGCATCGAGGCCGGCGCCCACGGCTACGCGGGCGAGATCGGTCACATCGTGGTCCGCCCCGGCGGCCCCGCCTGCGGCTGCGGCCAGTACGGCTGCCTGGAGACCCTCGCCTCCGCGTCCGCCGTCAGCCGCGCCTGGGCGAGCGCCTCCGGCGACCCCGACGCGGACGCCGCGGACTGCGCCAAGGCCGTCGGGTCCGGCGACGAGCGCGCCCTGCGGGTGTGGCTCGCCGCGGTCGGCGCCCTCGCCGACGGCCTGGTCACCGCGATCACCCTGCTGGACCCGCGCACGCTGATCATCGGTGGCGGGCTCGCGGAGGCGGGGGAAACCTTGTTCGCACCACTACGGAAGGCCGTCGAGGAGCGCGTGACGTTCCAGCGGCTGCCCGACATCGTTCCGGCGGCCCTCGGGGACACCGCCGGATGCCTGGGCGCAGGGCTGCTCGCCTGGGACCTACTCGCCACGGAGGTACCTGCCTGATGTCCGGAAGCGCACACAGCACCGTTCTCTCCGGCGCCAGGGTGGTACTGCCCACCGGGACCGTGGCGGGCGGCCGCGTCATCGTCGACGGCGACCGCATCGCCGGCAGCGCCGGCGAGGGCGCGAAGACCGTCGACCTGTCCGGGCACTGGCTCGTCCCCGGCTTCGTGGACATGCACAACCACGGCGGAGGCGGCGCCTCCTTCACCTCCGGCACCGCCGAGGAGGTCCTCAAGGGCGTACGGACCCACCGCGAGCACGGCACCACCACCCTCGTCGCCTCCACCGTCACCGGCGACCTCGACGAACTGGCCCGCCGGGCCGGCCTGCTCGCCGAACTGACCCAGCAGGGCGAGATCGCGGGCATCCACTTCGAGGGGCCGTTCATCAACGCCTGCCGCAAGGGCGCGCACAAGGAGGACCTGCTGCGCGACCCCGACCCGGCCGAGGTCCGCAAGCTGATCGACGCCGCGCACGGCGCCGCCCGCATGTTCACCCTCGCCACCGAACTCCCGGGCGGCCTGGACTCCGTACGGCTGCTGGCCGAGCACGGGGTCATCGCCGCGATCGGCCACACCGACTCCACCTACGACCAGACCCGCCAGGCCATCGACGCGGGCGCGACCGTGGCCACCCACCTGTACAACGCGATGCCCGCCATGGAGCACCGCGCCCCGGGCCCGATCGCCGCGCTGCTGGAGGACGAGCGGGTCACCGTCGAGCTGATCAACGACGGCACCCACCTGCACCCGGCGATGCTGGAACTGGCCTTCCACCACGCGGGAGCGCACCGCGTCGCGCTGATCACCGACGCGATGGACGCGGCGGGCTTCGGCGACGGGACCTACCATCTCGGCCCGCTGGAGGTCGAGGTCAAGGAAGGTGTGGCCCGCCTGGTCGAGGGCGGCTCCATCGCCGGCTCGACGCTGACCCTGGACACCGCCTTCAGGCGGTCGGTGACCCTGGACGAGCTGCCCGTCGAGTCGGTGGTCCAGGCGATCTCCGCCAACCCCGCCAAGCTGCTCGGCCTGTACGACGAGGTCGGCTCGCTGGAGCCCGGAAAGTACGCCGACCTGGTCGTCCTGGACGCCGAGTTCGAGCTCAAGGGCGTCATGCGGCGCGGCGAATGGATCGTGAATCCGCTGGTCTGAGCGGGTACGGGAGGCAAGCGGGCGGCTCGCTGGACTGGGCCGCCCGCACTCCTGTTTGGCATGATCCCGGCACACACCGAGACCGGGACCTGCCATGATCCTCACCGTGACGCTCAACACCGCACTCGACGTCACCCACCACGTACCGAAGCTGATTCCGCACGCCTCGCACCGGGTCACCACCGTGACCGAGCGGGCCGGCGGCAAGGGCCTCAACGTCGCCCGCGTACTGTCCGCCCTCGGCCACGAGGTCACCGCGACCGGCTTCGCGGGCGGCCGCACCGGCGCCGCCGTACGCGAACTGCTCGCCGAATCCCCGCGGGTGACGGATGCCCTGGTGCCCTGCGCGGGCACCACCCGGCGCACCCTGGCCGTCGTCGACGAGGCCTCGGGCGACACCACCCAGTTCAACGAGCCCGGCCCGCCCATCGGTTCCGCGGAATGGACCGCCTTCCTCGACCGCTACGAGGCGCTGCTGACCGGCGCCCGCGCGGTCGCCCTCTGCGGCAGCCTCCCGCCCGGCGTGCCCGTCGGCGCGTACGCCACCCTCGTACGGTCGGCCCGCGCGGCCGGGGTACCCGTACTCCTGGACACCAGCGGGGAGGCCCTGCGCCGCGGGGTCGCCGCCCGCCCCGAAATGATCAAGCCGAACGCCGCCGAGTTGGCCGAGCTGACCGGCTCCCGCGAGCCGCTCCAGGCCACCCGCGACGCCCGCCGCCGCGGCGCGCACGCCGTGGTGACCTCGCTGGGCCCGGGCGGGCTGCTGGCGGCCACCGCCCAGGGCACCTGGCAGGCGGCCCCACCGCGCGCCCTGACGGGCAACCCGACCGGAGCCGGGGACTCCGCCGTGGCGGGGCTGTTGTCGGCCCTCACGGAGGGCCTGGACTGGCCGGACCGGCTGACCCGCGCGGTCGCCCTGTCCGCGGCCACGGTGCACGCCCCGGTGGCGGGAGAGTTCGACCCCCGCACCTACGAACAGGTACGGGGGTCGGTGACGTTGACCGCGCGTTAGGCGCGGGCGGTCCGGGGCCGGATCAGCCCTTCTCAAGCCAGAGCTGGTCGAGGGCGACCTCGCACTGGTTCCCGGCCTCGCACGAGATCTTGATCGTGTTCGTGCCCTGCTTGAGCGTCACGAGCGACCAGGTGTTGGTCCAGCCCTTGTCCCACTCGCCCGGCTTGGCCTGGCTGAAGTTCTTCATGTTGATCGGCCGGGACTGCGCCTCGCCGTTGATGGTCAGCGTGGTGCTGGCGTCCTTGCCCGGCACCCCGTAGACCATCTTCAGCTTGTACTGGCCCGCCTTGGCCACGTCCACGGTCCAAGTCGCCGCCGCACCGGCGGCGTTCAGACCGCCCACGTACTGGCCGCCGGCACTCTTCGCACCCGGCACCGTGCCTTCCAGGTGCGCGCCGCCGGTCAGGGACATGCCCGCCCCCGAGGCGTCCGCCTTGGGCAGCTCGACGTCCGCGGACGCCGAGGCGCTCGGCTGCGCGGACTGCGGGTTCTGCGGCTGCGCGGACTGCTGCCCGCTCGCCGTACCGTCCTTGCCCTTGTCCTTGTCCTTGTCGCCACCGCCGAAGGCCAGGGCCGCACCGATGCCGATCACGACCGCGGCGACCACCGCGACCGCCGCGATCAGCATGCCCTTGCGGCTGGAACCGCTGCTTCCGCCGTGACCGCCCGGCGCGGGGATCGTCGTGGTGGTCTGCCCCTGCTGCGGCGGAACCCCGTAGCCGCCCGCCTGGAGCGCTTCCGGGGCCTGGTACTGGGCCTGGTAGGCCGGCGACTGCGGCTGCGCCGGAACCTGGCCGCGCTGGCCGCCGTACGTCCGCTCACCGACCGTGCGCACCTGGTTGTACGAGGTACGGGGGACACCGGGCTGCACGCCGGGCTGCCCACCGACCGTCGGGCCGGGGTAGCCGTATCCACCGCCTTGCGTGGGCGGGGTGGCTCCGGCGGCCTGGCCGTCCGCGTAGAGATAGCCGAACGGGTCGTCGTCCTCGGGCTGGTTCGCCCCACTGTTCGGGCCGTGGTTCGCGGGCGTCGTCATCGCAGGTCACTCCTTTCGACCCACGGGAGCCTACCCCGAACACGTGCACCCACGGGCGGCCGATCGCCTCAGCCCGCCCGGCGGTGCGCCTTGGAACGGGACCTTTTCTCGATGTACATCCGCTGGTCGGCGGAGCGCAGCACCTCGTCCGCCGACATGCCGCAGCTCGCCCATCCGATGCCGAAACTCGCGCCCACGCGGACCGCGCGGCCGTCCACCCGGATCGGCGGGATGATCGCGTTGCGCAGCCGGACGGCCAGGTCGGCGGCGTCGGCCGCGCCCAGTCCGTCCGCGAGGACGACGAATTCGTCACCACCCAGCCGAGCGACGGTGTCACCGTCCCTGACGCCCGTCGTCAACCGCCGGGCCACCTCGATCAGGACCGCGTCACCCGTGTGGTGCCCGAACCTGTCGTTGATCGATTTGAACCCGTCGAGGTCGCAGAAGAGCACCGCGAGCCCCTTCGTCCCGTCGTCGATGTCCGTCGCGGGCGCCACCGTGTGCACGTGGTGGTCGTACGGGCCCGCGCCGGCGCCGGGCGTCCCCGCAGCGCCGGGCACCCCCGGGGCACCGGGGAACTCGAAGGGCTCCGGGAAGGCGTCGGGCTGAAAGCCGTGCTCACCGGCACCACCGCCCGCCCCCGACCCTCCGGTGCCGTGCCCCTCGTAGGCCGCGTCGAGCGCCTCGACGGCGGTGGCGCGCACCGACTGCGGCCTGCGGCACAGCCGCGCACCGAGCCGGGAGCGCAGTTCGGCGCTGTTGGGCAGGCCGGTCAGCGAGTCGTGGCTGGCCCGGTGGGCGAGCTGGAGCTCGTGGCGCTTGCGCTCCTCGATGTCCTCGACGTGCGTGAGCAGGAAGCGCGGCCCGTCGGCGGCGTCCGCGACGACGGAGTTGCGCAGCGAGACCCACACGTACGTGCCGTCGCGCCGCCCCAGCCGCAGCTCGGCCCGGCCGCCCTCGGCGGAGGTCCGCAGCAGGGTCCCGATGTCCTCGGGGTGGACCAGGTCGGAGAAGGAGTAGCGGCGCAGTACGGAGGCCGGCCGGCCCAGCAGCCGGCACAGCGCGTCGTTGGTCCGCAGCAGCCGCCCGTGCTGGTCCCCGCCCATCTCGGCGATCGCCATACCGCTGGGCGCGTACTCGAAGGCCTGCCGGAACGACTCTTCGCTCGCGCGCAGCGCCTGCTGTTCACGCTCCAGCCGGACCAGGGCCCGCTGCATGTTCGCGCGAAGCCGTGCGTTGCTGATCGCAATCGCCGCCTGGAAGGCGTACATCTGGAGCGCTTCGCGGCCCCACGCGCCGGGCCGGCGCCCGTTGCGCGGTCTGTCCACCGAAATGACACCCAGAAGTTCCCCGCCGGACGCATACATGGGGGCGTAGAGCCGGTCCTCGGGGTGCCACTCGTCCTCGAAGCGCGGATCGGGGCCGTCGGTGTGCCACTGGGGCACGTCGTCCTCCAGCAGGACCCAGCCCTCGGTGTGCGGGATGAAGCGGAGCCCGTCCCAGCTCTCACCCATCGTCAGACGGCGCTCCCAGGAGGCGCGGGAGCCGACGCGGCCGGTGATGAGGGCCTCTGCTGCGGGGTCGCCGGCGAACGCGGCGACGACGAGATCCCCGTCAGGGCGTACGAGGTTGACACAGGCGAGTTCGTAGCCGAGGCCCACGACGATGCCGTCCACGACGGTCTGCAGGGTGTCCGCCAGGCTCCTGGCCGTGTTGAGCTCGGCCACCACCTGGTGAAGCTGCCGCAGGGTCGCAAGACGGACGTACGGCTCCGACTCGGTCTCCATTGCTCGCTCTCCCCGAGACCTCGACAGCAACTCCAGGTTTGTCATCGGCGTTTCGTTGCGGTGTCCCGTCCACTGAATCACAGTGAGCTGTGCGCCAGGTACACAGGGTCAACAAATCTTGCCCTCTGTGACTTAAGTCACATGAGATGAATAAAGGTAAGCGATGCGGGCCCGGGCGGCTGGGAGCGCTCCCCCGCATTCCCGGAAGCGAACGATACGCCCGGGTGCGGGGTGGCCTAGGTCAACGGGCCGGGACACGGCTCGGACTCGGGCCCGATGTGCGGCGCGGGAGGGCGAGACTAGCGTTCCGAACGTGCCGAAAACGACCCCCGTACCCCTGACGATCCCCTCCACCCTTCATCCTGAGGGCGTGAGCAACGACGAGTTCCGGGCCGCGATGTCCCGACTGACGGCGGGCGTGTGCCTGATCACCGCACGCGAGAACCCGCTGACGCCGGACGGTCCGGACGGCGAGGACGTCGGCATGACGGCCACGGCCTTCATGTCCGTGTCACTGGACCCGCCGCTGGTCCTGGTGAGCCTGCGCGAGGGCTCCCGGATGGACGACCTGCTGGCCGAGCAGCCCCTGTGGGCGGTCTCGGTCCTCGCCGACCACCAGGTGCAGGCCGCGAGCCGCTTCTCGATGAAGAACCGCATCAGCGACCGGCTGCTCTTCGCGGACCTCCCCCACGTCCGCGGCGAGGTCTCCGGGGCCCCGCTGCTGACGGGCGCCCTGGCCACCCTCGAATGCCGCACGGAGAACCGCGTCGAGGCCGGCGACCACACCCTGGTCATCGGCCGCGTCCTCGGCTCGGCCCTGCCGTCCCCCGACTCCCCGCCACTGACCTACTTCCGCGGCCGCTACCGCCACCTGGCGGGCTGAGAGCCGGGAGCCCGATCGGCTGCGGATCCGGCTGCGGATCGGGTTCTGGATCCGGCTGCGGCCGCGGCTCCCGACCCCGGTCCGACGCGGCGGGGCGGGGCTACCAGTCCCGGCCGGTGCGGCCGCGCTTGGTCTCGGCCCTGGCCTTCTTCTCGCGCAGCCGGCGCTCGTTGATCCCCCGGGGGATCTTCGTTGCCCGGCGCGCCTTGGGCGGCGGCGCGGTGGCCTCCGCGAGCACGGACGCCATCCGGACCAGCGCCATCTCCCGGTTGCGGAACTGCGACCGGTGCTCGGAGGCCCGTACGGTCAGCACCCCGTCCACCAGTCGGCCCGCGAGCCGCTCCAGCGCCCGCTCCTTCCACACCGCCGGCAGCGCGTTCGTCGCCGACACGTCGAACAGCAGCTCCACCCGCGAGTCGGACGTGTTCACGTGCTGCCCGCCCGGCCCGGAGGACCGCGAAAATCGCCAGGCGAGCTCCGCCTCGGGGAGCACGACCGAACCGCGAATGACATAGGGACCAGGCATGCCCCCATGATCCCGCCCCGCGCGATGCCCGTCACGCGTATTTCCGAGCGGCCTGCACGACGAAACGCGGACAGTGGAACCTGCCGGCCCCCTCCCTGCGTTATGAAGGGCAGGGGTACCTTGGCCACGATCTCGCGGCCAAACGAAGAGGAAGGGACACCAGTCAAAATGGCAGTAAGCCTGTCCAAGGGCGGCAACGTCTCGCTCACGAAGGAGGCCCCGGGCCTCAGCGCCATCACGGTCGGCCTCGGCTGGGACGTCCGTACGACGACCGGTGTCGACTTCGACCTGGACGCCTCCGCCATCGCGGTCAACGCCATGGGCAAGGTCGTCTCCGACGGTCACTTCGTCTTCTTCAACAACAAGTCCACCCCGGACCAGAGCATCGTCCACACCGGCGACAACCGCACCGGTGAGGGCTCCGGCGACGACGAGTCCATCAACGTCAACCTCTCCGCCCTCGCGGCCGACGTGGACAAGATCGTCTTCCCGGTCTCCATCTACGACGCCGACGCCCGCAGCCAGAACTTCGGCCAGGTCCGCAACGCGTACATCCGCGTCGTGAACCAGGCCGGCGGCGCCGAGATCGCCCGCTACGACCTCTCCGAGGACGCGGCCACCGAGACCGCCATGGTCTTCGGCGAGCTCTACCGCAACGGCGCCGAGTGGAAGTTCCGCGCGGTCGGCCAGGGTTACGCCTCCGGCCTGACCGGCATCGCCCAGGACTTCGGCGTCAACGTCTGAGCCCGAGCCCGAGCTCGACCGGCGGACACCGCCGCAGCCGAAGCCCCCTCCCGGCCGTCCGGGGAGGGGGCTTCGCTACGGTTCGACAGGTGATCCTCCAACCGCTCGTCCCCGTGGACGGCGCCCTGCCCGGCCCGGTCCTCACCGAGATCGCGGCGGTCTACGCCACCAACCGCGCCTTCTTCGAGCTCAGCGGCGATTTCCCCGACCCGGCCCGCATCACCGTCGAACAGGTCGCCTCCGCCCTCGCCGACGAACTCGCCCACGACGGCGCCGAGGTGCTCCTCGCCCGCTCCGCCGGCCGCCTCGTCGGCCTGGCCGCAACCCTCGCCCACCACCCCGACCCGACCTCCGGCGACCCGGACCCGTGGATCGGCCTGCTCGTCATCGACGCCACCGCGCACCGCGAAGGGTACGGGCGCACCGTCGCGACCCTCGTCGAAGACCGCTTCCGCGCCGCGGGCCGCACCGGCGTACGGCTCGCCGTACTCGACGCCAACGCCGCCGGCACGGCCTTCTGGCAGTCCCGGGGCTACACCGCCCTGCGCCGCGCCAAGGACCGCGAGCGCGGCCGCGACTGCACGGTGCTCCGCAAGGCCCTGTAGCGGCGCCTACTCGGGCCGGCCCTCCCCGTACAGCCAGACGTCCCAGACCTTCTTCAGGTCGTGCCCCGTCGTCCGCTCCGCGTACGCGGTGAAATCGGCCGTACTCGCGTTCCCGTACCGGTGGTCGACGGCCCAGCCGCGCAGCAGGGCGAAGAACTTCTCGTCGCCCACCTCCTGGCGGATCCGCTGGAGGACCATCGCGCCCCGGTAGTACACCGGCGCCTTGGAGATGTCCTTGGCGGTGGGCGGATCGGCGGGCGGGAAGGCGTCCCAGTCGGAGTCGGCGTCCTTGTCCACGGCGGTGTCACCCGTGCGGAAGGCGTCGAAGTACTGCTGCGCTGTGGTCCCGCCGTGGTCCTCGGACCACAGCCACTCGGCGTAGGTCGCGAAGCCCTCGTTGAGCCACATGTCCTTCCAGGTCTTCGGCGACACGGAGTCGCCGAACCACTGGTGGGCCGTCTCGTGCAGGACCAGCTTCTCGTCGGGCGCGCCGGGGAAGACGGGTTTGGTCTGCGTCTCCAGCGCGTACCCGAGGGAGTCGGGCGGCAGCACGATCGCCCCCGCGGTGCCGAAGGGGTACGGGCCGAACCTGTGGCTGCCCCACTCCACGATCTCCGGCAGCCTCGCCAGCGCCGGGGCGCTCGCGGCGGCCTCCGAGGGCGTGACGGCCTCGTAGAGCGCGACTCCGGAGGGGGTCCGCCCGGTCGTCACCTTGAACTTCCCGATCGCGGCGGTGGCCAGGTAGCTCGCCATCGGCTCCGGGCTGTGCCACACGAACTCGGTCTGCCCGCCGGGAGTGTCGGTGCGCGAGCGCAACTCGCCGTTCGAGACCGCCTCGTAGCCCTTGGGAACCGTCAGGGTGATGTCGTACGTGGCCTTGTCGCTGGGGTGGTGGTTCCCGGGGAACCAGGCCATCGACCCGATCGGCTCGCCGACCCCGACGGCCCCGTCCGCGGTGGTGATCCAACCCTCCTCGGCGCCGTCCGCATCGGTGAGGGGCTTCGGCTTCCCGTGGTAGTCGATCTCCGTCCGGAACAGCTCGCCCTTCTTGAGGTCCTCGGCCGGACGCACCGTCAGCTCCCGCCCCGTGCGGTTGAACCGGGCACCCTTGCCCTGCACGGTGACGCCCTCGACGTCCAGGCCGGCGAGGTCGAGGTTGAAGGCACTGAGCCCCTGCTGCGCGCGGGCGGTGATGACGGCGGTGGCGTTCAACTCCTTGCCGGCCGGGTCGTAATCGAGGTCCAGGTCGTAGTGCTCGACCTGGTAGCCGCCGTTGCCGGCCTTGGGGAAGTACGGGTCGCGCAGCCCGGACGCACCCGGCCGCCCCTGCACCGTGCCGGCCGTACACGCCGTGGTGAGGGCGAGCAGGGCGGCGGCGGCAGGGACGGCGAGGCGGGAGAGCGTGCGGTGTTCCACGCGTCCGATCCTATGTGGGCCCCATGTGGTACTTCGGGCCGATTCCCGTGAAGGGTGGCCGGATTGGACGGGGCACGCCGGGGACTGCTCGGACGGACTACTTGTCGAGCGCGTCGACGCCGGCCTTGGCGAACTTCTCGTCCAGGTCACCGCTGGGGGCGCCGGCCACGCCGATGCCGGCGACCGGGGCGCCCTTGGCCTGCACCGGGGTGCCGCCGCCGAGGAAGAGGGTGCCGGGGATGTCCTTCAGGTTCGGCGCCTGGGCGAGGCGGCCCGCGAGCACCGAGGTCGGGGCGTTCCAGGACACGGCGGTGTAGGCCTTGCGCTGCGCCGACTCGTAGGACTGCGGGCCCGCGCCGTCGCCGCGCAGGGTGACGATGGTGTTGCCGTTGCGGTCCACGACCGCGACCGTCACCTTCTGGTTCTCCTTCTGCGCGGCCTCCAGCGCGGCCTGGGCGGCGCGGGTGGCGGCGTCGACGGTGAGGTGGGTCGTGGTGGTGAAGTTCTTCTCGTTCGCCCCGCCGTCCTTCTTCGCGACGGCGACGGCCGGGGCGCCCCCGCTCTGCGCGGCGCTGGCGCTGACCGCGCCGAAGGTCCCGGCGCCGAGCGCAACGGCGAGGGCGGTACCGGTGAGGATGCGGGTGCGGGTGTTCATGTCTGCTGCTCCTGAGTGCGTCGGCTCGTTCTGCTACTCCAAGCCTGGGGTGGCACCCGGCGCCGACCGGTCCCCGTACCGGCTCGCGACGGCTGCCGCACCGGATGACCCGAGGGTCAACCGATCGGTCGATGCGGACCGGGTGCGGGTACGGATTGGCTGGTCAGCGCCATCGCGCACGACCGGGCACGATGGAGGAGCCAGCCACCGACCCGGGAGCCGCCGTGACCCACGAACCACCCCCGGCCCCGGCCCCGGGCCCCCCGACCGTCCCAGGGACCACGGGCCCGGCCGGTGCGCCCGGTGCGCCCGGTGCGCCCGGTGCGCCCGGTGCGCCCGGTGCGCCCGGTGCGCCCGGGAAGGCGGATACGCGCGCCCTCGCGGCCGTCATGCACACGGCGTTCTTCCTGCTCCTCGGCGCCTCCGTGGCCCGCTTCCTGCTGCGCCACCCCGGCTCGCCCAGCACCCCGTGGATCATCGCCCTCAGCATCACCCTGGCCCTGCTGTACGTCCTCGGCCCCGCGCTCGGCGCCGCGCCCACCCTGCGCCGGCTGCTCTGGCTCGGGCTGGTGGTCGCCACCTGGGTGGTCCTGGTCGTCCTCGCGCCCAGCTTCGCCTGGTGCGCCGTCCCCCTCTTCTACACCGCCCTGCGCACCCTTCCGCCCCGCGCGGCGATCGTCCTCGTGGCCCTGCTGACGATGTTCGTCGTGGCGGCCCAGCTCAAGCTCTCCCACGAGTTCGACCCGAACCTCCTGCTGGCCCCGCCCGCGGTCGCCGCCCTCGCCACCGCCGTCTTCGTCCACATGGAGCGCCAGGCCCGCTCCCAGCGCGCGCTGATCGACGACCTGATCCGCACCCGCCGCGAGCTGGCCGCCACCGAACGCCGCGAGGGCACCCTCGCCGAGCGGCAGCGGCTGTCGATGGAGATCCACGACACGCTCGCCCAGCACCTGTCGAGCCAACAGATGCTGCTCCAGGCCGCGGACCGCACCTGGGACAGCGACCCGACCACCGCCCGCGCGCACGTCCGTACCGCCACCGGCATCGCGGCACGCGGCCTCGCCGAGGCCCGCCGGCTCGTCCACGACCTGGCCCCACCGGAACTCGAAGGCGGCGCCGGCCTCGCGCAGGCACTGCGCGCGCTCGACGCCGGACCCGACATCGAGGTCCGCTTCCACCTGGAGGGCGCCCCGGCCCCGCTCCCGGACCGCGTCCAGTCCGCGCTGCTGCGCATCGCGCAGGGGGCGCTGGCCAACGTCCGCGAGCACGCCCACGCCCGTACCGCTGCCCTGACCCTCAGTTTCCTGGGGGACCAGGTGGTCCTCGACATCGCCGACGACGGCGAGGGCTTCACCGAGCCGCGCGGCGCGACCGGGGAACGCGGGCACGGACTCCCGGCGATGCGCGCCCGTGTCCGCCAGCTCGGCGGCACCCTGACCCTCGAATCCACCCCCGGCGAGGGCACGGTCCTCTCGGCGGCCATCCCTTTGGAGCCCACCGGATGACGACGACGATCCTGCTCTGCGACGACCACGCCGTGGTCCGCGCCGGCCTGCTGGCACTGCTGGGCAGCGCACCGGACATCGAGGTCTTGGGCGAGGCGGGCAGCGGCGAGGAGGCGGTGGCCCTGGCCGCGAAGCTGCACCCGGACGTGGTGCTGATGGACCTCCAGCTGGGCGAGGGCATCGACGGCGTCGAGGCCACCCGCCGCATCACGGCGGTGACCGACCCCCCTCACGTACTCGTCCTCACGACGTACGACACGGACGCGGACGTCACCCGGGCCATCGCGGCGGGCGCCACGGGCTACCTGCTGAAGGCGGAGCGCCCGGAGGAGCTGTTCTCCGCGATCCACTCGGCGGCGGCGGGCCGCACCACGCTCTCCGCGCCGGTGGCGAGCCGTGTGATGGCCCACATGCGGGGCTCGCGCCCGACGCTGACGGACCGCGAGCTGGACATCCTGGGCCAGCTGGCGCGGGGGCTGGGCAACCGGGACATCGCACGGGCCCTGTTCATCAGCGAGGCCACGGTCAAGACCCACCTGGGCCGCATCTACGACAAGCTCGGCGTGGAGACCCGCGCGGGAGCGGTCTCCGTGGCGAAGGAGCAGCGCCTCCTGCCCTGACGGCGGCGGGATCCGGTCAGTGAGCGGGGGGTGTTCGGACAACCGCGCCGAAATTCTTGTCGCAGACCTGCCAAAAGCGGGGCCTGCCCTGTCACGCTCACTCGCGCCGCCACCCCGGCCACCGCGAAGGAGCCCGAGTGACCCACCCAGCGTCCTCCCCGAACCCTCCCCGCACCCGCCTCGCCGTCCTCCTAGGAACCGTCGCCGTCATGACGGTCACCGCGGCCACCGCCCCGGCCACCGCCGCGACCCCGGCCGCGGCCGCGGCCGCGCTCACAGCGCAGGACACCGCCACCGTCAGCGTCACCGACGCCCGAGCCGGCACCGGCACCGGCACCGGCACCGGCCACAGCCAGCACTCCGGCACCGTCCCCCTCACCACCTACTTCAACGGCACCGCCTACCAGCTCCGCGACACCACCCGCGGCAACCAACGCACCCTCGACGCCATGAACCAGACCACCGGCGGCACCCTCTTCACCGACCCCGACAACGACTGGGGCGGCACCGGCACCCCAGCCAACCGCCAGTCCGCCGGCGTGGACGCCCACTACGCCGCCGCCGTCACCTGGGACTTCTACAAGAACGTCCTCGGCCGCAACGGCATCCGCGGCGACGGCACCGGCGTCACCTCCCGCGTCCACTACGGCAACAACCAACCCAACGCCTTCTGGGACCCGGCCTGCGCCTGCGTCAACTACGGCGACGACCCCGCCACCGGCCAGACCCTCGCCACCCTCGACATCGCCGGCCACGAACTCACCCACGGCGTCATCGCCGCCACCGCCGCACTCACCCACTCCGGCGAGCCCGGCGCCCTCAACGAAGGCACCGCCGACATCTTCGGCACCGCGGTCGAATTCTTCGCCGACAGCACCACCGACGTCGGCGACTACCTCATCGGCGAACGCGTCTTCACCGGCGCCACCGTGCGCCGCATGGACCACCCCAGCCTCGACGGTCACTCCCGCGACTACTGGTCACCCGACATCGGCACCCTCGACCCCTACGCCGCCTCCGGCCCCGCCCGGCACTTCTTCTACCTCCTCACCGAAGGCAGCGGCCCCAAGGAAATCAACAAGATCTCCTACGACTCCCCCACCTACGACGGCTCCAAGCTGCTCGGCATCGGCCAGGACAAGGCCGTCCGCATCTGGTACCGCGCCCTGAGCCTCTACATGACCTCCACCACCAACTACGCCCGCGCCCGCACCGCCACCCTCAGGGCCACCGCCGACCTCTACGGCCCCGCCGGCGTCGAATACGGACGCGTCGCCGCCGCCTGGACCGCCGTCAACGTCCGCTGACGCCCCACCGCCGGACGGTGGTGACGGCGGCCGCTCCGGCGGCGCGGTGTCCGTGGGGTGCGGGGCACACCCCGCAGGCAGGCCCGCAGCCGCCCGTGCCCGCCGGGGCCGCTCCCGGACGCGGCCTGCGGCCCGCCGTTCCCCCGCTCAAGACGCCCCGCCGACGCCCCGTCCCACGTACCCGCCCCACCGTGACACCATCGGGTACGTGCTCGACATCGGCTACTCCCTCTCCCGGCGCTTCCCGGACCCCCCGCAGACCGACTACCGCTCGGCGGACGTCCACTCCCTGCGCCACGACCTGTTCTGCGGTGACGTCTACCTCGCCGACACCGCCAAGGACCGGGAAGTGTCCACAGCCTGGGGATGGGTACCCGTACTCGACTTCGCCTGGGCGCTGTGCGACATCGTCGAGCAACTCGACAAGGACCCCCGCGGCAGCCGCTCCGCCCACCGCCAGTACGCCGAACTCGACTTCACCGAATCCACCGACCGGATGCTCTTCGAGCGCCGCTTCGGCTGGGTCGACGTCGAGGCCGACTGGATGCCGCCGGAAGAAGAACCCCTGACCTTCAGCCACCGCCTGCTGCGCCGCGAAGCCCGCGACTTCCTCCACGACCTGATCGCCGACCTCATCGACATGCACGACGGCCTCGCCGACAACCCCGCCATCTGGACGCTCCAGGCCCGCTTCCCCCGCGTCCCCGCCTGACCCCAAACGCCCGGCGACCCGGCGAGCCGCCAGGACAGAACTACGGCCCGGCGGGTGGCCCAGCGGGTGGCCCAGCAGGACCGACCCCCCTTCGGGCCCCGCGCGCCCAGCAGCCCCCGGCCAACCAACAGGCCGGGCGGGACCCAGTGACCCCGCAGGACCCGGCCCGCCGGCGGCCCAGCCGACCCCGGGACTCGACCGGCCCGCGGAACGCGGCCATCCCTCCGCCGGCTACCCGACGACCCGCAGCCCCAGCTGCGCCGCCAGCGCCGGAGCCAGGTCGAACAGCTGCGCAGGACTGATCACCGCCCCAGCCAACGCCTCCACCCCCCGCGCGATGTCCAGCTCCGCGGCCCCCCGCAGGTCCACGTCCGTCATCCGCGCCCCCGTGAAATCCACCCCCCGCAGCGTGCACCCGCGGAACTCCACCCGCTCCAGCACCGCACGCCCGAAGTCCGCCTCGACCAGCACGCACCCCTCGAAGACCACGTCCTTGAGCCGCGCCTCCCGCAGGTTCAAGTAGTCGATCTTGCCGCCGCTGAACACCACCCGCTCCAGCACGGCCCCGTGCAACTGCACACCGCCCAGCCGCGCCTGCGCCACCTCCACGTCCCGCAGCGAAGCCCCCGAAAGATCCGTCCCCACCCCCCGGACCCCCTCCAGCACCGAATCCAGGAACCGCGCCTTCGCCAGCCCCGCCCCGTCCAGCGCGCACCGCCGCAGCGCGCAGTCCATGAACCGGGCCCCCACGCCCTCCTGCCCCGCCAGCTCCAGATCGGCGAACTCCAGCCCGTCGTAATCCCCGTCCGGCTCCAGCTCACCGCCCTCCCACGCACCGAGCTCCGGCAACCGCACCTCCGGCCGCCGCGCCGCCTTCACCGTCTCCTGCTGCCCCTTGCGCGCCATCCCCCCATCCTGCCCCTCCCCACTGACAACCCCGGGCAGCAGCACCCCACACCCCCTCGACCCCCTTGACCTCAACCCCGCTTCAGGTCCGAGCCTGTCCCCATGGACACCATGCGCGCCATCCGCCTCCACGCCTTCGGCCCCGCAGAGAACCTCACCCACGAGCACGCCGAAACCCCCGTCCCCGCCCCCGGCCAGGTCCGCATCGCCGTAGCCGCCGCCGGAGTCCACCTCCTCGACACCGCCCTCCGCCAAGGCATCCCGAGCCCCGTCCACGCCCTCCCCGAGCTCCCCACCATCCCCGGCCGCGAAGTCGCCGGCACCGTCGACGCCCTCGGCCCCGGCACCGACCCCCACTGGCTCGGCCGCCAGGTCGTCGTCCACCTCGGCTTCGCCCCCGGCGGCTACGCCGAGTACGCCGTCGCCGACGCCGACCGCCTGCACCCCGTACCGCCCGGCCTCGACCCCGCCCAAGCCGTCGCCATGATCGGCACCGGCCGCACCACCCTCGGCATCCTCCAGTTCGCCGACCTCGGCCCCGACTCCGTCGCCCTCGTACCCGCCGCGGCCGGCGGCATCGGCACCCTCCTCGTCCAGTACGCCAAGAACGCCGGCGCCACCGTCATCGCCCTCGCCGGCGGCCCCGCCAAAACCGCCCTCGCCACCGCGAACGGCGCCGACCTCGCCCTCGACTACACCCAACCCGACTGGCCCGAAGCCGTACGCGCACACCACCCCGCCGGAGCCACCGTCCTCTTCGACTCCGTCGGCGGCCCCACCGCCCGCGCCGCCCTCGACCTCCTCGCCCCCGGCGCCCGCCACCTCGTCTTCGGCTGGTCCGCCGGCCCCGTCCCCCTCACCGACACCGACCGCGCCACCCTCACCGCCCGCGCCATCACCACCCACAACGTCCTCGGCCCCGCCATGCTCCAACGAGCCGGCAGCGACGACCCCCTGCGCCTGCTCGAAACCCGCGCCCTCGCCGAAGCCGCCGCCGGCCGACTCCGCCCCGCCCTCCAGCGCTACCCGCTCAGCGAAGCCGCCGCCGCCCACCACGCCCTGGAAACCCGTGCCACCACCGGCAAAGTCGTCCTCGAACCCTGACCGGCACCCGCCCGGCAATATCGGATGACAGCAGCCCGTACCCCGACGTACCGTCCACCCACGTGGACCCGCTCACCGAAAAACAGATCCGTTCGTCCTTCGTGAACTGCACCAAGGGCGAGGCGGCACGCCTCAAACTCCCCCTGGACTTCAACGAACTCCCCTGGGAAGACCTCGACTTCCTCGGCTGGGTCGACCCCGGCGCCCCGCTCCGCGCCCACCTCGTACGCCGCGACGCCGACGGCAACCCCGTCGGCATCACCCTCCGCGTCCCGGGCACCAGCCGCACCAGCGCGCTCAAGTCCAGCGTCTGCCAGATCTGCCTCACCGGCCACGCCGCCTCCGGCGTCTCCCTCCTCGTCGCCCCCCTCGCCGGAGCCCGGGGCCGCGAAGGAAACACCGTCGGCATCTACGTCTGCTCCGACCTCGCCTGCTCCCTCTACATCCGGGGCAAACGCCAGCCCAAACTCCGCGCGGGCCACTACGAGGAAACCCTCACCACCACCGAGAAGATCGACCGCGCCCGCACCAACCTCAACGCCTTCACCGCCAAGATCACCAGCTGACGGCGCCCCCGGGCACCAGAACCCGAACCGGCCCGGCGCAGCACCCTCACCCCTGCGCCGAGCCCAACTCCCGCAACGCCCCGTCCGTCAGCCGGTACACCGACCACTCCTCCTGCGGCCGCGCACCCAACGCCTCGTAGAACGCGATCGTCGGCTCGTTCCACTTCAACACCCAACACCGCTGTTTCTGTGCCCCGTAACGGGCCTCAGTCCACGGATGCAACTCCTCGCAGACGTTGGAAGGGCCCATGCCGAGGGTTCGATGGCCCACGGAGGCGACTCGCCTCGACTGAATCGCAGGGGGGAGACAGATGGACGAGCGCGCGGTCATGCTGAACATGCTCGCTCAGGAGTTGCGTCCGATCGAGCAGGGTGTCGAGTGGTTCGAAGCTCTGCCAGCTGAGAACCAGTTCGAGGTCCTGCGAGATCTGTGCGGACACTGCATGCAAGCCCGCGCAACGGAGGAGGACGGGCCCGAGAGCGTGCGGCGCGCCGGCCTTCGGCCGACGTATACCCCAGCGGTGCTGATCACGCGTGGGCAGCTGAACGTGCAGCTGGAAAAGATCATCAATCTGCCGCAGGACGAGCGCGTGAAGTCATTTCGGCTGTTGGTCGCGCTACTGGGGGTGGCGGACAAGCGTCGCCGGGAGCGGTTCTGCGCCGACTGGTGTGGTCATGCCTGGCACCAGTTGGCGGGTGGAACCGATTGGGGAGCGGCCACCGACTGATCGTCGAGGGTTGTGTGGACTGTACGGGTTCCAAGGTCCGCGCGGCGACCCCACACATAATCTCCGAACCAGCGCAAACCGCCATTTCGGCTCACTGTTCGTCGCAACCAACCAGGCCCCCACTCCTCGGCATGTGCCGCGGAGCTGAGGGCCTTTTGCGTCGGTCCCGAGAATCATTGCGAATCATGCAGGACAGGGAAGATGCGCCCACCCCATCCTGGTCGGGACTTGTCCGCTGGTGGGAGGGAACGGCAATGCCACGGCGACTCCGGTTCATCGGTACCAACTCCGGCAACGACGGATGCCCGACCCTGTACGAGGATCTGGACACCGGGGAGGTGCTGGTCCAGGGCGACGCGGTGACCGACCCCCAGGACGTGGCGCAGCTCCGGAACGTCAAGGAGGGCGAGGGGTTCGTGGTCGTCCCCCGCGTGCTCCTGGCCGACTTCGCTCCCAGGGACGTGGAGAGTACGCCCGTGCTGATCAGCTTCGAGGAGTTCGCCGGGATGTTCCGGACCTTCGCGCACACGGCTTGGCGCCTGGAGACCCGGCGTCGCTACCAGTCCGACGAGGAGACCGAGACGTACCAGCGGTTCGTCCGGGGTGAGGACGCGGGCTGGGACCTAAACGACTCCTGGTGCGTGTCCCGGCGTGAACAGTCCGCCCTGGGCAAACGCTTCGAGCGAGTGCGGATCGCCGACAACCCGCCCACCCCCGGTCAGCTCTACCTGCTCGACAACGCCCGCCGCAACAGCGCCGTGGGCGAGGACATCCGCAACCTATGGCGCTCCGAAGCCGAAGCTCTGCAACTCCCCGACGCTGACTTCTGGCTCTTCGATTCCAGGGTGATCGCCCGGCTCCACTTCGATGACGACGACCGGATGACCGGCGTCGAACTGGTCACGGACCCTGTCGAGGTCACCCGCGCCTGCCAGGTACGGGACGCCGCGTGGCACCACGCCGTCCCGTACGAGACGTTCGCGGAACAGGTGCCGTCCGCCGAGTGAGCACCGACTTCCAACGAAGCCGTGGCCGGCCGATGGCCGCCGGACGACCACCTCCCTCTCCCCGGAGGACGCGGCCGACTGGCTCCCCATGTTCGCCATCGGGCTCCAGACGGAAGGCATGTTTCCCTACCCGGAGAAACTCGATGGCGGGCGCTACACACTCTGGCTCCGGGACACCCAGGTCACCTCCTGGGCATCAATCGACTTCGTACCCGACGCGGAGGAGTTCGAGGTCTACCAGTCCGGGCCACGGGAGCTGTGGACCGAACTCACGGCCGCCCACGCCTGGTGGGACGACCAGGGCCATCCGGACTTCGAACGGTTCGGCCTCACCGTGGACCCCGACGGCACCGTCCGGGCCTGGCTCGACTCCCCGGAGCACCCGGTCCCGGCCGTCGGATAGACGAACAGTCCACCCGCCCGGTGCCGCTTTTTCGCCGTCCCGGGCGGGCATCCGTCGACTACTCCACCCCGCCCAGCTTGCGGAGCGCGTCGTCCGTCAGGCGGTTCACGGTCCACTCGTCCATTGACACCGCTCCGACTGATCGATAGAAGTCGATGGCAGACACGTTCCAGTCGAGGACCGACCACTCCAGCCGCTCGAACCCGCGCTCCACACAGATCCGCGCCAACTCCGCCAACAGCGCCTTCCCGTACCCGCCGCCGCGGACACCCGGCCGCACGTACAGGTCCTCCAAATAGATCCCGTGCGCCCCGCGCCACGTCGAGAAGCTCAGGAACCACACCGAGAACCCGACGACCTCCCCACCCGCCGCCTCCGCGACGTGCGCGAACGCCGCCGGCTGCACCCCGAACAACGCCTCCCGCAACTGCTCCTGCGTGGCCCGCGCCTCGTGCGGCACCTTCTCGTACTTTGCCAACTCGCGGATCATCGCGTGGATGACGGGCACGTCCTCGACAACAGCGCTACGGATCATGCCCGCAGCCTAGGACCCCGTCCGGGCCGCCCCGACGCCGATCCCAACGCGCTCCAGCGCCTCCGCGAACGCCCCCGCATCGAACATCGCCCCGCCCTTCGACCCGACCGGCCGCCCGTCCACCAGTACCGTCGGCTCCCCTCACCCCCGTCGCCTCGAAGGCCCCTCCGCCTCGTCGACCCACCCCTCGTACGTCCGCTCCGCCAGGATAAATCCCCCCATCGGCAGCCTACGGACCCCACCACCCCCGCCACATCAGCCAAAAGGCCTCCTCTCCCGCCCCAAAACCCGGCACCCGGTACCTGGACACCCCTCCGAAACCCCGTGTACCAACTCCCCCATGACGATCAACGGCGGCATCTCCTTCTGGTACGCGACCGACCACACCGCCACCCAGCCACCCCGCGCCCCCCTCACCGGCCACACCACCGCAGACGTCGTCATCGTCGGCGGCGGCTACACCGGCCTGTGGACCGCCTACTACCTCAAGGCCGCCGCCCCCGACCTCCGCGTCACCGTCCTGGAGCAGAAGTTCTGCGGCTACGGAGCCTCCGGCCGCAACGGCGGCTGGCTCTACAACGGCATCGCCGGCCGCGACCGCTACGCCGAACTCCACGGCCACCAGGCCGCGCTCCGCCTCCAGCACGCCATGAACGACACCGTCACCGAAGTCATCGACACCGCAGCCAAAGAAGGCATCGACGCCGACATCCACCGCGGCGGCGTCCTCGAAGTCGCCCGCACCCCTGCCCAGCTCAGCCGCCTCAAGGCCTTCCACACCGCCGAACTCGCCTTCGGCGAAACCGACCGCGAGCTCTACGACGCCACCGACACCCGCGCCCGCATCGACATCGCCGACGCCGTCGGCTCCACCTGGACCCCGCACGGCGCCCGCATCCACCCCCTCAAACTCGTCAAGGGCCTCGCCGCCGCCTGCGAACGCCTCGGCGTCGTCATCCACGAATCCACCCCCGTCACCGAAATCGCCCCCCGCCGCGCCATCACCCCCTACGGCACCGTCCGCGCCCCCCACGTCCTGCGCTGCACCGAAGGCTTCACCGCAGCCCTCAAGGGCCAGAAGCGCGCATGGCTCCCGATGAACTCGTCGATGATCGCCACGGCCCCACTGCCGCCCGAGACGTGGTCCCGCCTCGGCTGGTCCGATGCCTGCACCCTCGGCGACATGGCCCACGCCTACATGTACGCCCAACGCACCGCCGACGACCGCATCGCCATCGGCGGCCGCGGCGTCCCGTACCGCTACGGCTCCCGCACCGACACCGACGGCACCACCCAGCAGTCGACGATCGACTCCCTGACCCGCCTCCTGACCTCGTTCTTCCCGATCCTCACGGGAGTCGAGATCACCCACGCCTGGTCGGGCGTCCTCGGCGTCCCCCGCGACTGGTGCGCCACGGTCACCCTGGACCGCGCGACGGGTCTCGGCTGGGCCGGCGGCTACGTCGGCTCCGGGGTCGCCACCGCCAACCTCGCGGCCCGCACCCTGCGCGATCTGGTCCTGGAGGACACCACGGAGCTGACCACCCTGCCGTGGGTCAACCACCGCGTCCGCCGCTGGGAACCGGAGCCCTTCCGCTGGCTCGGCGTCCAGGCCCTCTACGCGGCCTACCGCGAGGCGGACCGCCACGAATCGGCGACCCACACCCCGACGACAACCCCCTTGGCCCGCCTGGCCAACCGCATCTCGGGCCGCCACTAACGACCCGCGCACACGCAAAAGGCTCCGGATCACGAAGATCCGGAGCCTTTTGTTCCGCTCGAATTCCCTTGACCAGAGAGCCTCTGACCTGGGATGGAGCCGCCTATCGGAATCGAACCGATGACCTGATCATTACAAGTGAACTGCTCTACCAACTGAGCTAAGGCGGCACACGCGACACTGCACAGCGCACAGAATCGCCCTCACTTTACACAGCGACCAGACTTCCCCGCGAAGAGCTTTCCGGCCGACGCAACCCCTCGCCGTCACGTTCGTCCTCCGTACTGGAGCGCACGTCCGACCATCGGGTGAAGGAAGCGGGTACGCAGCAGCGGGTGTACCGCCAACCTCCGGGACGAGGGTCTACGGCTGTACTGGCCGGTGGCGATGGCGCTGCCACCGGGGCGGGCCACGCCATCGGTGATCCGGGCACCGGAAAGGGCAAGCGCTCCGCCATTGGCTCCGAGGTCAAGAAGCCGGCGCCCTATCGGGTCCCGGGGTAGCCGATGCGGCTCAGCATCGCGGTTGCCCGGGGCAGGTCCGGGTGGGGGTTGAGGGATTTCAGGGCGGGCTCCGTCAGGGGGCGGAGGTTCCAGACGTGGTGGACCGCCTCCGGGTCGATGGAGGTTTCGTAGTAGTTCTCGGCGAACTCCCGGTAGGCCTCGGGAGTGCCGGCCGCCAGGACGGCGAAGAGGTGGCCCGTCCCGTCGCTCGTGTCCGCGGGGATCTCGACCGGCCCCGCCCGCCACGCGGTGTCGGAGGTCTCCCGCCAGAACACCACGGTGGCCACGTGTACGTCGTCGTCACAGAAGGCCGGCTCCGCGAGCAGCGGCCGGAACACGTCCGGCAGGGTGTCCACGAGTCCGGGCCACAGGGCCATGTCCTCGTTCGTGTAGGGGCTCATCCAGGACTCGTGGTCGAAGCCGCGGCCGAAGACCCCGTCGGGCGTGAAGAGGATCGTGTACTCGTCGCCCGCGCCGTTGTTCATCAGCGCGGCCTCGACGTCCGGACCCCATGCCGGGTCGTAGTCGTAGTAGCTCCCGCCCCGGCCGTCCATGAGCACGTCCAAGGCCGCCAGGGCGCGGCAGCGGTCCCGCAGGACCGGGACGTCGGGGAGGGTGCGGATCAGTTCGTGGACGTCGCGGGGACGCTGTGTGCCGGTCATGGCCGTCATCCAAGCAGTCGGGTCCGACAGATCGCACAGAGTTCGAAGTCACGGCCTCGGAGGTGCTGACAGGAGGCGGGTCGCCGGGTAGCGTCGGGCGGAGTCCTGCTTACTGGACTAGACCTTCCACTCGGATCGTCCGGCACGTTCCTGCCGGTAGAAGGGATTCATCACCATGGCTTCTGTCACTTTCGACAAGGCGACCCGGCTGTACCCCGGCGGCGACAAGCCCGCCGTCGACGAGCTGGAGCTGCACATCGAGGACGGCGAGTTCCTCGTCCTCGTCGGGCCTTCGGGCTGCGGCAAGTCCACCTCGCTGCGCATGCTGGCCGGCCTGGAGGACGTCAACGGCGGTGCCATCCGCATCGGTGACCGCGACGTCACGCACCTGCCGCCCAAGGACCGGGACATCGCGATGGTGTTCCAGAACTACGCGCTCTACCCGCACATGACCGTCGCCGACAACATGGGCTTCGCGCTCAAGATCGCCGGCGAGGACAAGGCGACCATCCGCAAGAAGGTCGAGGACGCGGCGAAGATGCTCGACCTCACCCAGTACCTGGACCGCAAGCCGAAGGCGCTCTCCGGTGGTCAGCGCCAGCGCGTCGCCATGGGTCGCGCCATCGTGCGCAAGCCGCAGGTGTTCCTCATGGACGAGCCGCTGTCGAACCTCGACGCCAAGCTGCGCGTGTCCACCCGTACGCAGATCGCGGCGCTCCAGCGGGACCTGGGGATCACCACCGTCTACGTGACCCACGACCAGGTCGAGGCCATGACGATGGGCGACCGGGTGGCGGTGCTGAAGGACGGCCTGCTGCAGCAGGTCGACACCCCGCGGAACATGTACGACCGTCCGGCGAACCTGTTCGTGGCGGGCTTCATCGGTTCCCCGGCGATGAACCTGGTCGAGGTTCCGATCGCCGACGGTGGCGTGAAGTTCGGCGACAGCGTGGTCCCGGTGTCGCGCGAGGCCCTGTCGGCCGCCGCGGACGCGGGCGACCGTACCGTCACGGTGGGCGTGCGTCCGGAGCACTTCGACATCGGCAGCGAGGGCGGTCTGACGATCACCGTCAACGTCGTCGAGGAGCTGGGCGCCGACGGTTACGTGTACGGCCGGACCACCGAGGCTGCGGGCGGACAGGACATCGTGGTGCGCGTGGGTGGCCGCCAGGTGCCGGAGAAGGGTTCGACGCTGGACGTGGTGCCGCGGGCCGACGAGATCCACGTGTTCTCGACGTCGTCGGGTGAGCGGCTCTCCGACTGACGGGACGACGCATGAGGGGCGCCTCCCGGCGGGGGCGTCCCTCTTCGCCCTACGGGGCAGACCGGGCCATTCGGCCCCACCCGTCAACCCATAATTCGAAAAGCCACGTCGAACCATCCCCCGACCGGGTGACTAAATGTCGCCAATTCTTCACCGAGCGCTACTCTCGCCCTCGTGACCCACACTGCCCGCCGTATCGGCCGTTCCCTCGCCCTGGTCCTGCCCGTCGTCCTGGTCCTGTCCGGGACCCTCGCGGTCACCATGGTTCCTTGGGCGGACAACACGCCTTCCCAGATCCTGACCGCCTCCGCCGAGGACGTGTCCGTCCCCGCGAAGCCGCGCGCCGCGCAGGACGTGCTGCGCGACAAGTTGCTGGGTGAGCTCCAGCAGGGCGAGGCGCCGGGTGACGTCCTGACGCACCTCCAGCAGGAGGTGGACCGGCGGCCGTCGTTGGCCGAGCACTGCGTGGGGATCGCGCGGGCGCTGGGCCGGGCCGCGGTGGACGTGTACGGCCCGACGAAGGCGCAGTCCTACGCGCGTCCCGTGTGTGACACGGCGTACGCGACCGGTGTTGCCTCGATGGGCTGACGGGCGTCGCCGTCCTCCCTCGGGTCGGGGCCTCTACGCTGACGGCCATGACCGACGCACCTCCCGTGTCCCGCTCTTCCGTTTCCGCGGCCGCGGACCCGGCTTCGCTGGCTCAGGCGCCTGTTCAGGCGGTTGTGCTGGCGGGTGGCCAGGGTTCGCGGCTGCGTCCGTATACGGACGACCGGCCGAAGCCGATGGTGGAGATCCCGGGGACGGGGGTGCCGATCATCGGGCATCAGCTGGCGTGGCTGGCGGCCGAGGGGGTGACGGATGCGGTGGTGTCCTGCGGGCATCTCGCGGAGGTGTTGCAGGAGTGGCTGGCGGGGGCCGATCTGCCGTTGCGGGTGAGCACGGTGGTGGAGGACGAGCCTCTGGGGCGTGGTGGTGGGCTCAAGTACGCGGCCCGGCACCTGCCGCATCCGGAGCGGGCCTGGTACGCGACGAACGGGGACATCTGGACGCGGTTCTCGTTGCGGGAGATGGCTGCGTTCCATGGCGAGCGGGGGGCGACGGCGACGTTGGCGCTGGCGCGGCCGCGGATTCCGTGGGGGGCGGTGGAGACCAATGAGTTCGGGCAGGTGCTGGATTTCATCGAGTCGCCGCCGTCGCCGTATTTGATCAACGCGGGCGTGTACGTCTTCAGTCCTGAATTCGCCGCGCTGTTGCCGGATTTGGGGGATCACGAGCGGACGACGTTTCCGCGGTTGGCGCGGGAGCGGCGGCTGGCGGGCTTTCCGCTGCCGCAGGGGGCTTACTGGCGGGCCATCGACACGGCGAAGGACTTGACCGAGGCGGCGCGGGAGTTGGCGGCGCAGAGCGGCTCCTGAGGCCGTCCGCGGGGGCGGAACACGGAGGGGCCCGGCGCGCATCCCGCGCGCCGGGCCCCTCTGCGTTCTGTTCCGTCCCGTCGTCAGCCGAGGAGGCCGCCGACGAGTCCGGGCTTCTTCGCCGGGGCGTCGCCGCCGCCGGTGCCGCTCGCGCTGCCGGAGCTGGAGGAGGGCGGCTTGGGGGTGGATTGCTTGGGGGTGCTGCCCGAGTTCTGGCCGTTGCCGGAGCCGCGGGTCGCGGTGGGCGACTGCGAGCCGGTGCCGGTGGTCTGCTTGCTGGTGGAACCGGTGCTGCCGCGTCCGGACTTGGTGGTGGGCGCGGAGGCGGTGGGGCTGGGTTCGGCCGACTTGGAGGGCTGGGCGGTGGGCTGGGGCTGCTGCTGTTGTTGCTGTTGCTGTTGCTTGGCGGGGGCCTTCGGGAGCGGGGAGCCGGGCAGGTAGTTGCTGGGGGCCTGGCCGGGTCCCGGCACGGTGACGACGGTGGTGGAGCGGACGGCGCTGCCGAGGAGGGAGCCGATGAGGAGGGTGAGTCCGCAGACGACGGTGGCCATGATGGTTCCGCGGCGCAGGACGCGTCGGCGCAGTCGCCAGATTTCGGAGCGGGGTCCGAGGGTGCGCCAGGCTTCGCCTGCGAGGCGGCCGTCGAGGGAGTAGACGGGGGCGCCGGCGATGATCAGCGGGCTCCAGGCGGCGAGGTAGATGATGTCGGGGGCGTCGTAGGCGGGGACGGTCTTCCAGCTGACGGTCATCAGCAGTGCGGCGGAGAGCAGGGCGCCGATGCAGGCGGCGAAGCGCTGCCAGAGACCGAGGACGGTCAGGACGCCGACGATGACCTGGAGGAAGGCGACGCTGAGGCCGGCTCCGACGGGGTGGGCGAGGGCGAAGTCGCGCAGGGGTTCGGCGAGTGCCCAGGGGTGGAGGGTGCGGAGCCAGGTGACCATGGAGCCGCGTTCGCCGCCGTCGAAGTAGACGGGGTCGCACAGTTTGCCCATGCCGGCGTAGATGCAGATGAAGCCGAGGAAGACGCGCAGGGGCAGGAGGACGACGCCGAGGTTCATGCGGCGGCCCGGGTAGTACGAGGCCTGTCCGCGGACGTCGCCCGGGTTCCGGCGGGTGTCGGCGGCGGGTGTGCCGTCGTAGGGGCCGGGGCCGCCGGCGTACGGGGGGTTGTACGGGGGGGTGTACGGGAGGTCGCGTACGGGGGTCAGCGGGCGGGTTTCGTCCGGGGCTCCGTAGGTGCGCTGGCCGATGACCGTGGGGGTGGCGAGGGTGTCCTCGGCGAGGTCGTGCGCGAGGTCCACGCGGGGGATGGTCTGGGTGGCGCCGCCGTCGCCGCCGTCGTAGCCGCGCCCGTGTTCGCGTACGGCCTGGAGGAGTCCGCCCATGGCTGCGCTGTCGCCGGGTGCGGATTTGCCGCTCCAGACGACGGGGGCCCTGCGGCGGCCGGCGCCGGCGCCGGCGACCACGGCGCCGCCGAGGACGGGCACGCGGCCGGGGGCGTTCGCGGGCTTGGAACGCGCGCTCGGGCTCGGTGCGAGCCGCACGCGGAAGCTGGCGTGGTTGACGATGACCTGTGCGGGGTCGCACGGCACCTTGACCATGCTCAGCGCGGGCTGGTCGTCGAACCCTGACGTTCTGGTGTCCACACTCATCTAACCGAGTGATCAGTGTTTAGGACACTGCCTTGACGGCAGGGATGTGTCCGAGACCCGTCAAGATCAAGCCACCCCGCCCGAAACGGGCGGGGTGGCACGCTCACGGGTCACTTTCCGTGAGCCAAGTGGATCAGTGCGGGGGTCAGGTGCGGGGGGCCGCGGCGCGGCGGCGGGCCGCTTCGTAGAGCACGACGCCGGCGGCGACGCCGGCGTTGAGGGACTCGGCGCCGCCGGGCATCGCGATGCGCACGAGGTAGTCGCAGTTCTCGCCGACGAGGCGGCCGAGGCCCTTGCCCTCGGAGCCGACGACGATGACGACGGGGCCGGCCAGGGCCTCCAGGTCCTGGACCTCGTGGGTGCCTTCGGCGGCGAGGCCGACGATGGTGATGCCGGCCTTCTTGTACTCCTGGAGGGCGCGGGTCAGGTTGGTGACGCGGGAGACCGGGGTGCGGGCGGCGGTGCCGGCCGAGGTCTTCCAGGCACCGGCGGTCATACCGGCGGCGCGGCGCTCGGGGATGACCACGCCGTGGCCGCCGAAGGCGGAGACGGAGCGGACGATCGCGCCGAGGTTGCGGGGGTCGGTGACGCCGTCGAGGGCGACGATCAGCGGGTCCTCGCCGTTGTCGTGGGCGGCCTCGGTGAGGTCCTCGGGGTGCGCGTACTCGTACGGCGGGACCTGGAGGACCAGGCCCTGGTGGTTGAGCCCGTTGGTCATCCGGTCGAGCTCGGGGCGCGGGGCTTCCATCAGGTTGATGTTGCCGCGCTCGCCGGCGAGCTTGAGGGCGTCGCGGACGCGCTCGTCGTTGTCGATGAACTGCTGGACGTAGAGGGTGGTGGCGGGGACGCCGTCGCGCAGCGCCTCGAAGACCGGGTTGCGGCCGACGACCATCTCGCTGGTGCCCTTGGGGCCGCCGCGGCGGGGGGCGGGGCGGCGCTTGGCGGCCTGGCGGGCCATGGCGTTGGCGATGCGGTTCGCCTTGTGCTTCTTGCGGTCCTCGGCCTTGGGCGTGGGGCCCTTGCCTTCGAGGCCCTTGCGCCGCTGGCCACCGCTGCCGACCGTGGCGCCCTTCTTGTTGGACGTGCGGCGGTTCCTGCGCTGGCTGTTCCCGGCCATGACCTCTACCTGTTTCGTTGGTGCTGCGATATGTACGTATGAAGAGTGTGCCGCCCGGAGCGCCGGGCGGCCACCAAACTCGGCTGCCCGGGGCTCAGCGGGGTCCGAGCGTCCAACGGGGTCCGGCCGGGCTGTCCTCGATGACGAGGCCGGACTGCTGGAGCTGGTCGCGGATGGCGTCGGCGGTGGCCCAGTCCTTGCGGGCCCGGGCGGATTCGCGCTGGTCCAGGACGAGGCGTACGAGGGTGTCGACCGCTCCGTGGAGGTCCTCGCCGCGGTCGGTCTCCTCGGCCCAGTGCGGGTCGAGGGGGTCGAGGCCGAGGACGCCGAGCATGGCCCGTACCTCGGACAGCCGGGCGATGGCGGCGTCCTTGTCGTCGGCGGCGAGGGCGCTGTTGCCCTGGCGGACGGTGGTGTGGACGATCGCGAGGGCCTGGGGGACGCCCAGGTCGTCGTCCATGGCCTCGGCGAAGGCGGGCGGGACCTCGGGGGCGGGGTCGACGGTCTTGCCGGCCTTCTCGATGACGCGCTGGTAGAAGCCCTCGATGCGGGCGAACGCGGACTCGGCCTCGCGCAGCGATTCCTCGCTGTACTCGATCATCGAGCGGTAGTGCGGGGTCCCGAGGTAGTAGCGCAGGACGATGGGGCGCCAGGCCTTGACCATCTCGGAGACGAGCACCGAGTTGCCGAGGGACTTGGACATCTTCTCGCCGGACATGGTGACCCAGGCGTTGTGGACCCAGTAGTGCGCGAACTCGTCGCCGTAGGCCTTGGCCTGGGCGATCTCGTTCTCGTGGTGCGGGAAGATCAGGTCCAGGCCGCCGCCGTGGATGTCGAAGGCGCTGCCGAGGTACTTGTGCGCCATCGCGGAGCACTCCAGGTGCCAGCCGGGGCGGCCGCGGCCCCACGGGGTCTCCCAGTCGGGCTCGCCGGGCTTGGTGGCCTTCCACATGGCGAAGTCGCGGGGGTCGCGCTTGCCGGTGATGCCGCTCTCGCTGGGCTGGCGCAGGTCGTCGATGTCCTGGTTGGAGAGTTCCAGGTAGCCGGGGAAGGAGCGCACGTCGAAGTAGACGCTGCCGTCGGCCTCGTAGGCGTGGCCGCGCTCGATGAGCCCGCGCATCATCTCGATCATCTCGGGGACGTGGCCGGTGGCGCGCGGCTCGTACGTGGGCGGGAGGCAGCCCAGCGCGTTGTAGCCGTCGTTGAAGGCGCGCTCGTTGTCGTAGCCGATGGACCACCACGGGCGGCCCTGGACCTCGGCCTTCGCGATGATCTTGTCGTCGATGTCGGTGACGTTGCGGATGAACGTGACGTCGAGGCCCCGGTACTCGAACCAGCGCCGCATGATGTCGAAGTTCAGGCCCGACCGGATGTGCCCGATGTGCGGGGCGGCCTGCACGGTGGCGCCACAGAGGTAGATCGAGACGCAGCCCGGGACGAGCGGGGTGAAGTCGCGGATCTGCCGGGCGCTGGTGTCGTACAGGCGAATAGTCACGGCATCCAGGGTAGTGGGCCGGTGGCAGTGCCCCGCGCCCCTTTACGGGGCGCGGGGGTGCTTTGTTGCGGAAGCAGCGCCTCCGGGATGGTACGGAGCGCGCCTAGGCCTGGTTGGTCCGGTAGACGAGGGCGGTGGCGATGGCGGCGAGGCCTTCGGCGCGGCCGGTGAGGCCGAGGCCGTCGGTGGTGGTGCCGGAGACGGAGACGGGCGCGCCGGCGGCGGCGGAGAGGGTCTTCTGCGCCTCGTCGCGCCGCTTGCCGATCTTCGGGCGTACGCCGATGACCTGGACGGCGATGTTGCCGATCTCGAAGCCTTCGGCGCGCACGAGGCGGGCGGCTTCCGCCAGGAGGGTGACGCCGGCGGCGCCGGACCATTCGGGGCGGGAAGTGCCGAAGTGCGCGCCGAGATCGCCGATGCCGGCGGCGGAGAACAGGGCGTCGCAGGCGGCGTGGGCGGCGACGTCGCCGTCGGAGTGGCCTGCGAGGCCGTCCTCGCCCTCCCAGAGCAGGCCGGCGCACCACAGCTCGCGGCCGGTCTCGAAGGCGTGTACGTCGGTGCCGATGCCGACGAGCGGGATCAGCGGCGCGGCGGCGGCCGGGGCCTGGGATCCGGATCCTGCGGGGCTAGTACGCATCGGTGGCCCTCCTGCGGGCGAGTACGGCCTCGGCGAGGACCAGGTCGAGCGGGCGGGTGACCTTGAAGGCCTCTTCGTGGCCGGGGACCACCATGACGGTGATGCCGAGCTGTTCCACCATTCCGGCGTCGTCGGTGGCGCCCTCGCCGTTGACGGCGATGCTCTCGTGCGCGCGGACGAGGGTGGCGCGGTCGAAGCCCTGCGGGGTCTGGACGGCGCGCAGCCGGGCGCGCTCGGGGGTGGCGACGACCGGTTCGGGCTCGCCGGGCCCGCCGGGCTCGACTTCCTTGACGGTGTCGGCGAGCGGCAGGGCGGGCACGACGGCGGGCGCGCCGTCGCGTACGGCCTCGACGACGGAGTCGACGGTGTCCACGGGGACGAGCGGGCGGGCGGCGTCGTGGATGAGGACGGAGGTGATGTCCGCGGGGAGCGCGGCGAGGCCGGCGCGTACGGACTCCTGGCGGGTGTCTCCGCCGGGGACGACCAGGATCTCGGTGCGGTCGGTCAGGGCGTGCTCGTCGAGGAGCCGGCGCACGTCGGCGGCGCCGTCGGACGGGGCGACGACGACCACGAGGCAGACGGCCCGGGAGCGGGCCATCGCGCGGACGGCGTGGATGAGCATGGGGGTGCCGCCGAGGGCCCGCAGGGCCTTGGGGGCGCCGGGGCCGAGGCGTACCCCGCGGCCGGCGGCCGGGATCACCGCGGCGGTGCGGTGGGCCCGCGATTCGTCAGACATCAGTAGCTCCGAGCCAGGTTTGTGACTTCGGCCGACATGGGTATGGCCTGAAGGGTGCCGGGTGCGACGCCCTCGCCCCTTCCGTGACGACCGGCCGAGCAGGCTGTCCGGACCCGGCGCGCCGGTGGAAACGTGTAAGAGGTGTGGGTACAGACATGCCGCAGCGCCCGGCAACAGCCCCCTCGTGGAGGAGAGGGCTTGTCATCGGGCACCGCGGCACAACTGTGTAGACGGGGTTTCGCGTCAGGACGCGAGGACCTCGTCGAGGAGGGCCTCAGCCTTGTCCTCATTGGTGTTCTCAGCGAGCGCGAGCTCGCTCACCAGGATCTGGCGCGCCTTCGCGAGCATGCGCTTCTCACCCGCGGAAAGCCCGCGCTCACGCTCACGACGCCACAGGTCACGCACCACTTCGGCGACCTTGATGACATCGCCAGAAGCGAGCTTCTCCAGATTTGCCTTGTAGCGCCGGGACCAGTTCGTCGGCTCTTCGGCATACGGTGCACGAAGCACCTCGAAGACCCGGTCCAGCCCGTCCTGGCCGACTACGTCGCGAACGCCGACGAACTCCGCATTGTCCGCAGGCACACGAACCGTCAGGTCGCCCTGGGCGACCTTGAGCACCAAGTAGGTCTTGTCCACGCCTTTGATCTGGCGAGTTTCGATGGCCTCGATCAGCGCGGCCCCGTGATGGGGATAGACCACGGTGTCGCCAACCTTGAACGTCATGTGACAGGTACCCCTTCCGTGGCTATCCAGGGTAACACGAGAACTGACTGTTATGAATGGCGTTTTCGCAGGTCAGGGCACATCTCGGGGCTTGACAACAGCGACAGGAACGTGCTGCGGCGGGCTTCCGGAGGGGGGTATTCGCAGGTCGGAGGTGTTGTGCGGACCGGGCGAAACGGCCACGTTACACCTGGGCGACGACCCCGCCAGTGTGACGTACGTCCCGTTTTGCCGGTTTCGAAGCCGGGAAACCGAACTACTCCGTTCGACTGGCGGGCACCAGTACGGAGCGGTTCCGGCCCAATCCGGAATTGATCACCCGGGCTTGTTCGAAGGAATCCCGGAATTGATCACCGCAGGCTCGGCGCGCGATATGCGGGTGGCATGTGATCGGCAGATGAACACCGCGGGAAGTGCCACGCGGAAGGACGGGCGCAAGGGCGGCCGGAAGCCCCGGCGGAATGCAAGATCGTGGAGGCGGTGCAGGGCGGCCCGTGCGCTGCGGAGGGTCGGGTGCGGGGGCGGGGCGGCGGCTCGGTAACCTAAGCGCGCTGACACACCCTTAGGGCGGCTTTACCTCGGTCGCCCCGAGACTGCCCACCCTTCCGTTCCGTACGTCCAAGGAGTTGCCGCCGCCGTGAGCCGCAGCCTTCGACGCGGCGCCCTCGCCGCCACTGCCATCGTGTTCTCGATCGCCTCGCTGGCCGCTTGCGGTGCAGGCACCAACGCGGAGACGCTCCAGATCAAGCCGGACAACGCCGCCGTCACCAAGGGCGACATCAAGATCCAGAACGCGCTGGTGATCACTCCGGGCGAGAAGGGCAAGAAGGGCCCCGCCGCGGTCTCCGCGACGGTCTTCAACAGCGGCACCAAGCCGCAGACGCTTGACGCGATCACCCTCCCGGGTGGCAATGTCAAGGTCGTGCTGAAGCCCGCCGAGGGTGCCGGCAAGGTGACCGTGCCCGCCGGAGGCTCCGTGGTCCTGGGCGGCAAGGGCAACGCGTCCGCCGTGATCGAGGGCGGCGAGGGCGTGCAGAACGGCAACGCGCAGAAGGTCGTCTTCCAGCTGAGCAACGCGGGTGACGTCGAGATCGCTGCGTTCGTCGTCCCGAACACCGGCATGTACGCGGGCTTCGGTCCGACCGAGGCGCCGGTCGCCGCACCCGGCGCCACCCCGTCGGGCAGCCCCTCGGGCACGCCGTCGGGCAGCCCGTCCGGCTCGCCCGCCACGACCCCGTCGGGCGCCGCTTCGGGCGCGCCGGCAGGCACCCCGTCGGGTTCCCCGTCGCACAGCGCCGGTCACTGACCCCGGCAACAGCACGTAGGCGAAAGGGCCCCCGTCCGCAGGAGCGGACGGGGGCCCTTTCGCCTACGCATTACGCGCGAGCGCCGCGGGCCTACGGCTCGAACTTGTAGCCCAGGCCGCGGACCGTGACCAGGTAGCGCGGCGCGCCCGGGTCCGGCTCGATCTTGGCGCGCAGGCGCTTGACGTGGACGTCCAGGGTCTTGGTGTCGCCGACGTAGTCCGCGCCCCACACCCGGTCGATCAGCTGCATGCGCGTGAGCACGCGGCCCGCGTTGCGCAGCAGCATCTCCAGCAGGTCGAACTCCTTGAGGGGGAGGTCCACCTTGGCGCCGGCCACCGTCACCACATGGCGGTCGACGTCCATGCGTACGGGTCCGGCCTCCAGCGCGGCCGGAGTGACCTCCTCCGGCTCGCCGCGGCGGCGCAGGACCGCGCGGATGCGGGCGACCAGCTCCCGCGAGGAGAAGGGCTTCGTGACGTAGTCGTCGGCTCCTATCTCCAGCCCGACGACCTTGTCGATCTCGCTGTCCTTGGCGGTCACCATGATGACGGGCACGTTGGAGCGGCCGCGCAGCTGCCGGCAGACCTCGGTGCCGGGCAGGCCGGGCAGCATCAGGTCAAGGAGGACGAGGTCGGCGCCGTTGCGCTCGAACTCGTCGAGCCCGTCGGGCCCGGTCGCGGCGATGGCGACCTCGAAGCCCTCCTTGCGGAGCATGTAGGAAAGGGCGTCGCTGAAGGATTCCTCATCCTCGACGACGAGCACTCGGGTCACGGAAGGACCTCCGGGGCAGGAATGGCTGGCGTGGTTCTTTGCGGTGCGCGGTTCAGGCAGGGGTGGGGTGGCTGGGTAGGGGTTCCGTGGCCGGGGTGGCCGCGGGAGCCTGGGTCGGAGCGGCTGCTTCCGGCAGGCGCAGGGTGAACGTGGAGCCCTGACCCTCGGAGCTCCATACGGACACCTCTCCGCCGTGCGAGGCCGCTACGTGCTTCACGATCGCAAGGCCGAGGCCGGTTCCTCCCGTGGCGCGGGAGCGGGCCGGGTCCACACGGTAGAAGCGCTCGAAGATGCGCTCGCGGTCCTTTTCCGGGATGCCGATGCCCTGGTCGGTCACGGCGATCTCGATCAAGTCTCCCCCAGGCGCCGAGACCCTACGTCCGGCTATGCCGACGCGGGTACGGGCGGGGCTGTAGTTGACGGCGTTCTCCACGAGGTTGCCGAGGGCTGCCGCGAGCTGTCCGCGGTGGCCCCAGACGCGCAGGTCGGCGGTGCCGCCGGCGGCCATGATGATCTGCTTGGAGGACGCCGTGTGGCGGCAGCGGTCGATGGCCTCGGCGACCAGCGTGTCCACTCGTACGGGCTCCGCGTCCTCCAGCGGATCGTCGTTCTGCACCCGGGAGAGGTCGATGAGTTCCTGTACGAGGTTGATCAGGCGGGCGGCCTCGATCTGCATGCGGCCGGCGAAGCGGCTGACCGCCTCGGGGTCGTCCGCGGCGTCCATGACGGCCTCGGAGAGCAGGGAGATCGCCCCGACCGGGGTCTTCAGCTCGTGCGAGACGTTCGCGACGAAGTCGCGCCGTACGGCTTCGATGCGGCGGGCCTCGGTGAGGTCCTCGACGAGCAGCAGGACGAGCCGGGAGCCGAGCGGGGCGACGCGCGCCGAGACGGCGAGGGCCTCGCCGCGGCCGGTGCCGCGCCGGGGCAGGTCGAGCTCGACCTGGCGTATTTCCCCGTCGCGGCGGGTGTCGCGGGCCATGTGGAGCATGGGCTCGACGGCCAGTTTGCCGCCGCGGACCAGTCCGAGGGCATACGCCGCCGAGCTGGCCTTGACCACCGCGTCACCCTCGTCGAGTACGACGGCGGAGGAGCGGAGCACGGAGAGGACGGTGTCCACGCCGGGCGGGAGCACCGCGTTGATGTCGGGGCGCATGGAGCTCCGGGTGGGGCGGGCTTGGTCGCGCTCGCTCCAGCGGAACGCCAGCATCGCGATCACACCGGTGCAAAGACCGGCGATCGCTGCAGCTGCGGCGACCGCCGCGTTCACGTCCATGGATCCAGGTTAAGCAGGCGCGACGGCACTTCCACAGCCGTTCGGGTGGCACCTCGAACAGTCGTCGCCCAGAGTTCACCGTGCCGACGGGGTTGATTCACTTGTGATGCCGGAGTCGGACGCGTTCGCGGCCCACCGTGTCAACGTGGGGCAGTAGGCCGCCCCGGCCCGGCCCACGGGCAGTAGAGGCAGTAGAGGCAGTAGGCAAGAGAGGGACAACCCATGCGTGACGCGTACCACGAGGAACTGGACTCGATCGGAGAAGGCCTGGTCGAGATGGCCCGGCTCGTCGGTTCCGCGATCGGGCGGGCCACGACGTCCATGCTCGACGCCGACCTGAAGCTCGCCGAGAGCGTCATCGCCGCCGACCAGAAGGTCGACGACCTGCAGCACGACCTGGAGGCGCGTGCCATCGCGCTGCTGGCCCGCCAGCAGCCGGTCGCCACCGACCTGCGCATCGTGGTGACCTCGCTGCGCATGTCCGCGGACCTGGAGCGCTCGGGCGACCTGGCGCAGCACGTGGCGAAGCTGGCCCGGCTGCGGTTCCCGGACACGGCGGTGCCGCGGGACCTGCACGCGACCATCCTGGAGATGGGGCAGCTGGCGCAGCGCCTGATGGCGAAGGCGGCGGAGGTCATCATCACGAAGGACGTCGACCTGGCGCTCCAGCTGGAGCAGGACGACGACGAGATGGACCAGCTGCACCGCACGCTGTTCCAGCACCTGATGGACGACCGCTGGAAGCACGGCATCGAGACCGCCGTGGACGTGACGCTGCTGGGCCGCTACTACGAGCGTTTCGCCGACCACGCGGTGTCGGTGGCCAAGCGCGTGGTGTACCTGGTGACGGGCGAGCACGCGGACGAGCTGCAGGCGCCGACGCAGGTCGACGGCGTCTGAGCCCTGAGCCGTTCTGCCCCAGTGCGCCGTTGACGCGCCGGTCCGGCTGGGCATGAATGAGGGCGAAGGCACTACGACGCCACGCACGCCGCCTGCGAGGAGGATCCATGCCCGATTCCCCCGTTCCCATCACCCCGGACCAAGAACAGCAGCCCCGACCCGAACCGCTACGGCTCCCGCTGCTCGCGGCTTGCGGCTGCGGCTCGGGCTGCGGCTGCGGCTGCCAGTCCGGCGCGCCCTGCCAGTGCGGCGGCTGACCCGCCGCCCCGGCATCCCGTGTGCGAAGGGCCCCGTCCGTAAACGTCGGACGGGGTCCTTCGCGCGTGGGCCCGGTGCGCTCGGCGCCGGCTCAGGACTTGCCGCGGCTCCGGGCATCGGCGTCGGCCTCCGCCATCGCCTCGGCCTCGGCCTCCTCCAAAGCGATGCCGAAGCCGAGTGCCTGCGCGATGTGCCCCGAGGCCGACATGACGCGTGCGGTGCCCACGACGGGGGCGATCGCGACGAGCACGTCCTGGATCTGCTCGGCGCTGAGGTCGGCCTTGGCCGCGGCACCGATGTGGGCGAGGTAGGAGACCGGCGGCGCATCCATGGCCACGAGAGCGGCAATGCGGGTCAGGATGAGCGTCCCGTCGTCCATGCCGCACCGCTCGATCGAATCGAGGGTCATCGCGGCGAGGGTGTCGAGGACCGGCGTGTCGGAGGTCTTGGCCATGTTCGGACCGCCTATCAGTACGTGCGGAACCCACACGCGCAACCCGGGGCCACCGGCCTCCGCGCGTCGGCGATTGCCCTTCCACGGTAGGACCGGCCCCACCCCCGCGCGCGTTGGTCCGTCCGGGGCACGCCCACCCTCCGCACGGAACGTGCAGAAGCCCCCCGCCCGCCGTGCCCGGCGCTACTTCTTGCCCTGGGTGGGCGGTCGATGGTGGTCGCCGTCTGGCTCGTCGCTTGTCGCTTGTCGGCTCACAGGTCAGACGCGGCTTTCGTTCCCACGGCAGGTACGGAAGCGTCCTCGTCCTGCGGGCGACAAGCGACAAGGCGGGCGGGCGCCGGCGGAGCGGGCGACGGCCTCCCCCACGGCTCTCGGCACGGGGCCATTGCGGACGCCGCACCCATCAGACCTGCCAGACCTGCCAGACCTGTCACCCGAATGGCCCAACATGACGTGCCACCCACATGGGTGAACATCAAGCTGGCTAGTGCCCCAACCGAGGCAATCCGTGAAAGGGAAACCACATGCGCATTCGACGAATCCTCGCCGCCGTCATCGCCACGGCAGCCCTCGCCGGACTTGGCCTCACAGGCGCCGCCACCGCTACCGCCGCCACCGCACAGGGTGCCGCAACCTACGTCACCCCTTCTGAGTGCAAGCAGGGCGGCGGAACGCCCGATCTGACGGACAACGTCTGCAAGGGCGGTACGCACAACGGGGAGCAGGTCGACTGAACCCCCACAAGGCGCCCCGCAGCCACGCGCCGCGGGGTGCTCGCGCGCGAAGTAGTCCACCGCCTCATCGGAGCCCCCGCCCGCCGTTCCCCGGCGAGCGGGGGGCTCTGTGCGCGGCGGGAAGGGGGCGGGTTCGGCCGGACGGGCGGGGCGGGCGGGGCTGAACGGGGGACCGGTGGGGTGGGGCGGTAACCGGGGGAACGGGCGGGGCGTTCCCCGCGCATGAAGCTGAATCGAACCTCGCTCGTCGGCGCTCTCGCCGGCACCGTCCTGCTCCTCGGCGGTGCGCCCGCCCAGGCCGTCGACAACCCGCTGCTCTCGCTCCTCGACAACCTCAACGTCTCCGACATCTCGGAGGTCGTGCACGTGCCGATCGAGCGCGTCCTGAACCCCAACATCGTCCTGTCCAACGGCAACGTGGCCGCGCTCCAGGACACGGCGGAGTCCCTCCTGGCCAAGCCCGCCGCAACGGCCGTCGCCCCGGCCGTGCCCGCCGCGCCGGCGGCCAAGCCCGCCGCGCCGGCCGCCCCCTGACCCCCTTCCACGCGAGAGGGCCGTTACCCGGCCAAGGCGGCCGTCACGCCGCCGAGTCAGCGCAAGGGCCCTGCCTGGAGTCTCCGGACAGGGCCCTGTCCGCGCACGGGCTCCGGTCAGCCGCCGCACTGGCACGGCGCGCCCGACTGGCAGCCGCAGCAGCAGGCTGCGAGGAGCTGAAGCCGAGCACCTCGGGCACTCCGACCCCGGGCTGACTCTGAAGGTGTACGCGCTACGCGCACCTGATGCCCAGCAGCCGGGACCGGGCCCGGAAGGCTCTCGGCGAGGCGCTCCGCCCGCAAGACCCGCCGCGCTGAGGGCCCAGAGTTGCCCCAGGGTCTGAAAATGCCTCCCGCCCGCGCCGTATGCGCAGGTGGGAGGCATGATCACGAAACTTACTTCTTCTTGCCCTGGTTCTTGACGGCCTCGATGGCGGCCGCCGCGGCGGCCGGGTCGAGGTAGGTGCCGCCCGGGTTGAGGGGCTTGAACTCGGCGTCGAGCTCGTAGGCGAGCGGGATGCCGGTCGGGATGTTCAGGCCCGCGATGTCGGCGTCGGAGACGCCGTCCAGGTGCTTGACCAGGGCGCGCAGGGAGTTGCCGTGCGCGGCGACCAGGACCGTGCGGCCGGCCAGCAGGTCCGGGACGATGCCGTCGTACCAGTACGGGAGCATGCGGACGACGACGTCCTTCAGGCACTCCGTCTTGGGGCGCAGCTCCGGCGGGATGGAGGAGTAGCGCGGGTCCTCGGACTGGGAGAACTCCGTACCGTCCTCAAGGGCCGGCGGCGGGGTGTCGTACGAGCGGCGCCACAGCATGAACTGCTCTTCGCCGAACTCGGCGAGGGTCTGCGCCTTGTCCTTGCCCTGGAGCGCACCGTAGTGGCGCTCGTTCAGGCGCCAGGAGCGGTGGACCGGGATCCAGTGGCGGTCTGCGGACTCCAGCGCCAGCTGCGCGGTGCGGATGGCGCGCTTCTGGAGGGAGGTGTGCACGACGTCGGGGAGCAGGCCGGCGTCCTTGAGCAGCTCACCGCCGCGGACCGCCTCCTTCTCGCCCTTCTCGTTGAGATTGACGTCCACCCAGCCGGTGAACAGGTTCTTCGCGTTCCATTCGCTCTCGCCGTGGCGGAGGAGGATCAGCTTGTACGGTGCGTCGGCCATGCGTACGAGCCTAGTGGACGCGCGGAGGCGCTTGCGCGCGGTGTCCACGGCCGTGGATTGACGGTACGCGTCAATCCGGTGGCCTTCGCAGACCCCCCACTCGTAGGGTGCGTTGAGCATAAGAGCCACTTACATTGCCGGGGGGATTCCGTATGTCCGTTGCCAGTCTCAGACGGGCGGCGCGCGAGAGCGTGGCCGGCCTCCCCCGGGAGTTCTGGTGGCTGTGGACCAGCACCCTCGTGAACAGGCTCGGAGCCTTCGTCGCCACGTTCATGACCCTGTACCTGACCGTGGACCGGGGCTATTCGGCCTCCTTCGCGGGACTCGTGGTGGCCCTGCACGGGCTCGGCGGGGTGATCTCCTCGCTGGTCGCCGGGGTGATGACCGACCGGCTGGGCCGGCGCCCGACGCTGATGGCGGCCCAGGCCTCGACGGCGTTCTCGGTGGCGCTGCTCGGCTTCATGCAGCATCCGGCGGCCATCGCGGCGGTGGCGCTGCTGGTCGGCATGACCTCGAACGCCTCTCGCCCGGCGGTGCAGGCGATGATGGCCGACCTCGTGCGGCCGCAGGACCGGGTCCGGGCGTTCGCGCTGAACTACTGGGCGATCAACCTCGGCTTCGCCGTTTCGGCGACGGCGGCGGGCTTCGTCGCCGAGTACAGCTACCTCGCCGGGTTCCTCGGCGAGGCGGCGCTGACGCTGGTCTGCGCGGTGCTCGTGTACGTGAAGCTGCCGGAGACGCGGCCGGAGCGGACCGCCGCGCAGGAGGCCGCCGCCGAACCGGAGATCGGGCTCGGCACGGTGCTGCGGGACGGGCGCTTCATGGGCGTGGTCGGGCTGTCGTTCCTGATTTCGCTGATCTTCACGCAGGGGTCGTTCGGGCTGCCGTTGGCGATGGGCTCGGATGGCTTCTCCGCCGGGGACTACGGCCTGGTCATCGCCGTCAACGGGGTGCTGATCGTGCTGCTGCAGATCCCGGTCACCCGGTTCCTGGAGCAGGGCGACCCGCAGAAGCTGCTGGTGGTCTCGGCGCTGCTGGCCGGGTACGGGTTCGGACTGACGGCCTTCGCCGGATCGGTGTGGAGCCTCGGGCTGACGGTGTGCGTGTGGACGCTGGCCGAGATCATCAATTCGCCGACGCAGATGGGGCTGGTCGCCCGGCTCTCGCCGCTGCACGGGCGCGGCCGCTACCAGGGCATGTACACGATGTCGTGGGCGGTGGCCTCGCTGGTGGCTCCGCTGATGGCCGGGTTCATGATCGACCGGTGGGGGGCGGGCTGGCTGTGGGCGTCCGTGGCGCTGCTGGGCACGGTGGCGGCGCTGGGCTACTGGCTGCTGATGCGGAACCTGTCGCAGGGCGAGCCGGTGCCGCCGGCGGTCACCCCTGCATCGGCTCCGGTCCCGGCTCCGGTGGTTGCCGTTCCGGCCCCGGCCCAGGCCCCGACCCCCGTCGTCGCCGCCGTCGAGCTCTAGGGGCGTCCACCGCGCGCCGTACGGAGCCCTCGCCCTCGCGGGCGGCGTGGCTCCGCACGGCGCGCGCGGTGTTTCAGGACGGCTGCGTCAGGTGCTTGAAGGCGTCCAGGTTGCGGGTCGGCTCGCCGCGCGAGACGCGCCATTCGTACTCGCGGCGGATCGCGCTGGCGAAGCCCAGCTCCAGCAGGGTGTTGAAGGCTCCGTCCGCCGCCTCCAGGACCGTACCGAGCAGCCGGTCCAGTTCCTCCGGGTTCACCACCGACAGCGGGAGCCGGGCCGTGAGGTAGACGTCGCCGAGGCGGTCGACCGCGTAGGCCATCCCGTACAGCTTGAGGTTGCGCTCCAACAGCCAGCGGTGGACGCCCGCCTCGTTCTCGTCGGGGTGGCGGATCACGAAGGCGTTGACCGACAGCGAGTGCCGGCCGATCCGCAGCGAACAGGTGGTGCTCAGCTTGCGGGTGCCGGGGAGCTGGACGACGTAGGAGCCCGGCTCGGGGCTCTCCCAGCTCAGCTCGGCGCCGGCCAGCGTGGACTCGATGATCGCGGCGGTGTCAGCCATGGTGGGAGCGTACGCGACGGCGGTGATCATGCATCGCCGCGGTGTACACGTCCGCCGTGCCGCTGGCCGCGGTGTCCCAGCCGAAGAACTGCGCGTGCCGCGCGGCCTGGTCGCCCATCCGGTCCGCGAGCCCCGGGTCGTCCACGAAGCGCCGCAGCTCCCGCGCGTAGTCCACCGGGTCGTGCCCGGGTACGAGGATCCCCGTCACACCGTCGTTGACGGCGACGGGCAGTCCGCCGACCTCGGCGGCGAGCACCGGCGTGCCGGTGGCCTGGGCCTCGATGGCGACGAGCCCGAAGGACTCGTTGTACGAGGGCATGACCAGCACGGACGCCGCCCGGAACCAGTCGGCGAGGGCGTCCTGGCGGACCGGCGGGTGGAAGTGGACGAGGTCGGCGATGCCGAGCTTGGCCGCGAGCTTGTGGAGTCCCTCCGGCTTGGCGAGGCCGCTGCCGCTGGGCCCGCCGACGACGGGGACGAACAGGCGCCGGCGCAGCGAGGGGTCGCGGTCGACGAGCTCGGCGACCGCGCGCAGCAGGATGTCGGGGGCCTTCAGCGGCTGGATCCGGCCGGCGAAGAGCGGGATGACGGCGTCCTGCGGCAGGCCGAGGCGGGCGCGGGCGGCGGCCCGGCCGTCGGCGACGGTGAAGCGGTCGAGGTTCACGCCGGGGTGGACGACGGCCACCTTGCCGGGGTCGGCCTCGTAGTGCCGTACGAGCTCGTCGGCTTCTTCGGTGGTGTTCGCGATGAGCCGGTCGGCGGCGGCCACGATCTGGGTCTCGCCGATGACGCGGGCGGCGGGCTCGGGAGTGTCGCCCTCGGCCAGTGCGGCGTTCTTGACCTTGGCCATGGTGTGCATGGCGTGTACGAGGGGGACGCCCCAGCGTTCGGCGGCGAGCCAGCCCACGTGGCCGGAGAGCCAGTAGTGGGAGTGGACGAGGTCGTAGTAGCCGGGCCGGTGGCCGGCCCAGGCCTGCATGACGCCGTGGGTGAAGGCGCACAGCTGGGCCGGGAGCTCCTCCTTGGCGAGGCCTTCGTACGGGCCCGCGTCCACGTGCCGTACGAGGACCCCGGGAGCCAGCTCGACCACGGGCGGCAAGCCGCCTTCGGTGGCGCGGGTGAAGATCTCGACCTCGATGTTGATGGCGGCGAGGCGCTTGGCGAGCTCCACGATGTACACGTTCATGCCGCCGGCGTCGCCGGTGCCGGGCTGGTGCAGCGGCGAGGTGTGCACGCTGAGCATGGCGACGCGGCGCGGCTTGCGGTGGTGGCCGACGGCCGGCAGGCGTAGGCGGGGCGGGTCGTGGCGGGTGCTGCGGGCGGCGGCGATGCGCCCGCCGAGGCTGCCGCCGAGACGGGACACGTACTGGCTCAAGGGAGCATTTCCTCTCGCTCGGACGGCTCTCGGACAGCGGACGGACGGCGGACGGGCATGGCGGTACGGAGCGCGCGGGGCGCCCTTCAAGGAGTGCAACCCGGACGGCCGCGTCCCGCATTCCGGGGAACGCGTTGTTTTTTCCCGGGCGTCTGCTTTTCATCCGGCGGGGGCGCTCCGCTTACTCTCGGCGCATGTCCTCCCGCTCCGCCCCGCCCCCGCGTCGCCCTGTGGGCACGGTGACGCGCGGGACGACGAATCCGAACCGGCTGCGCCGCATGGACCGCTGGATCGCGGCCACCCACGGGCCGGCGCTGCGCCGCGCGGAGGCCCCGGTCGCGGTGGACCTCGGCTACGGAGCGGCGCCGTGGACCGCGGTGGAGCTGTTGGCCCGGCTGCGGGAGGCGGCGCCGCGGGTGCGGGTGGTCGGCATCGAGATCGAGCCGGCACGGGTCGCGGGGGCGAAGCCGTACGAGCGGGAGGGGCTCAGCTTCCGGCACGGCGGGTTCGAGGTGCCGCTGGAGGGCGGGGTGCGGCCGGCGCTGATCCGCGCGGCGAACGTCCTGCGCCAGTACGACGAGGAGCAGGTGGCGGCGGTCTGGGAGCGGCTGTGCGCGCGGCTGGCTCCGGACGGGCTGCTCGTCGAGGGGACCTGTGACGAGATCGGGCGGCGCCACGTGTGGGTCGCGCTGGGACCCGAGGGGGCGCGCACGGTGACGTTCGCGACCCGGCTGGGCTCCCTGGAACGCCCTTCGGACCTGGCGGAGCGGCTACCGAAGGCGCTCATCCACCGCAACGTGCAGGGCGAGCCGGTGCACGCGTTCCTGCGCGATTTCGACCGGGCGTGGGCGGCGGCGGCCCCCTACGCCTCGTACGGGGCGCGGCAGCGCTGGATCCGGACGGCGCGGGCACTGGCCGGCGATTGGCCGCTCGCGGACGGACCGGGGCGCTGGCGGCAGGGGGAACTGACGGTGCGCTGGGAGGCGTTGCGCCCGGCGGGGTGAATGTGGCGCGGCGGGGGAACCGGTTGGCGGGGCGGCCCGTTGAGTCGGCGGGGATCGGTGTGGGGGACTGGCACAAGATCGGGAGGGGTCCCGTGAGGGTGTTGGATTTCACCGACTCGTGGCACCATCCCGAAGGCAGCGCAAAGTTACTGATGAATAGTCAGATCTAATACCGGATCGGACTCGGGGCACCTTGGGGGGACCATGGGGACCGTGGAGCGTAGGCGGCGCAGCGGCGCGTCCACTCTCACGCTGCTGTGTGCGACGGCGCTGTTGGCGGTGTCGAGCGTCGTGGGCGCGACGGGCGTGGCGCAGGCGGCGCCGGCGCCCGAGCCGGGCGCCAAATCCCTTGAGCAGGTGCGCAAGGAGATCGACGGACTGTACCGCGAGGCGGGAACGGCGACGGACGCGTACAACCTCGCCGAGGGCGAGGTGAAGGCGCAGTCCGCCAAGATCGTCGAGATCGCGAAGCAGGTGGTGGCCGGCCAGGACCGGATCACGGCGCTGAAGGACCGCGTGGGGGCCGCCGCACGCGCCCAGTACCGCTCGGGCGGCATGCCGGCCGGCGCGCGGCTGGCCCTGAGCGGCACCCCGAGCCAGTTCCTCGACGGGGCGGACCGGATCCGCCAGGGCGAGAAGGCGACGACGGACCTGCTCTCCGAAATGAACCGCACGCAGAGCGACTTGCAGCAGTACGCGAAGGACGCCAGCGCGCAGTGGCAGAAGCTGGAAGCCAACCGGGTCAAGCAGGAGACCTCGAAGAAGCAGATCGAGGAGAAGATCAAGTCGGCCGAGGTGCTGGAGAGCAAACTGCAGGCCGAGGAGAAGGCCCGACTGATCCAGCTGGAGCAGGAGGCGCAGTACAAGTCGCAGACGGCGTGGCTGTCGACGGGCGTACTGAAGGAGATCAACAGCTCGGCGTCGGAGTCGGGCAAGAAGGCGGTCCAGTACGCCACCGGGCAGATGGGCAAGCCGTACGAGTGGGGCGCCGAGGGCCCGGGTTCCTTCGACTGCTCCGGCCTCACGTCGCAGGCCTGGCGGGCGGCGGGCAAGAACATCCCGCGCACCTCGCAGGAGCAGCTGCGACTGCTGCCGAAGGTCGCGATCAAGGACATGCGGCCGGGTGACCTGATCATCTACTTCGACGACGCGAGCCACGTCGGGATGTACGTGGGCGACGGCGCGATCGTCCACGCCCCCCGCCCGGGCCGCAACATCACCCTGACGGGCGCGGGCTCCATGCCGATCAAGGCCGTGGTCCGCCCCGACGCCTGATCACCGGCTCCGCCGAGGAGCCGGGCGGGGGAACCCCGGGGGGCTTCGGGACGTCTCGTCAGACGGGACGACGACGCCCCCCGCCGTGACGTTCGTCATTCAGCGCTCTTTCAGTGAGGCGGATTTTCCCCCGCGATACGGCATATGACGGTGGCCCTGGCCAGAACGCCATTCCGCTCTCCGGCCGGCGACCGCTAGGGTCGGCCGGACGCACCCTCGGGGGGAGGGAAGGAACCGGAGACGATGGCCGTACCCGTACCGCGGCAGAGGGACACCCCCGCCACGGAGAGCGCTCAGGCGAATGCGCCTGCAGTCGCGCACGCCACCGCGCCCCAGGCGTCCCTGACCCTGCTGGTGATCGAGGACGACCCCGCGGGCGGGCTCACCGTCCCCGAGATCCTCGACGCAGACCGGCACCGCATCCGGCTCCGCACCGCCCGCAACCTCACCGAGGCCGCGCGCCTGCTCACCCAGGACGTGCACTGCATCCTGCTGGACCTCTCCCTCTCGGGGACTCCGGGCGCCTCAAGCCCGGGCGTGGGCGCCGGCACGGGCACCGCCACCGCCGTCGTCGACCAGCTGGCCACCCTCCGCGAGGTGCTCCGGATCGCGCCCCGCCACGCCGTCCTCGTCCTGACCGCCGAGGCCGACGCCGAGCGCGCGGCCGAGGCCGTACGGGTCGGCGCCCAGGACTTCCTCTTCCGCGACGAGCTCGACGGCCGCCTCCTCAGCCGGGCGATCCGCTACGCGGTGGAGAGAAAACGGGCGGACATCGCCCAGTACAAGCTTGCAGAATCGAAACTTCGGGCCCAGGAGAACGCCCGCCTGGAACGCGGCCTGCTCCCCAACCCGCTCCTCGAAGGCTCCGACCTCCGCTTCGCCGCCCGCTACCGCCCCGGCCGCAGCCGCGCCCTCCTCGGCGGGGACTTCTACGACACCGTCCGCACGCCCGACGGCACCGTCCACGCCATGATCGGCGACGTCTGTGGCCACGGCCCCGACGAGGCAGCCCTCGGCGTCGAGCTCCGCATCGCCTGGCGTGCCCTGACCCTGGCCGGCCTGTGCGGCGACGACCTGCTGTCGACGCTCCAGGAGGTCCTGGAGGTGGAGCGCCCCTGCGAGGAGATCTTCGCGACCCTGTGCACGGTGGACATCTCCCCCGACGGCCGCCGCGCGGGCCTGTGCCTGGCGGGCCATCCGGCCCCGCTGATATCCCGGCCCGGCCGGCGCGCGCAGCTGCTCCCGTACGAAAACAGCGGACCGGCGCTCGGGCTGCTGCCCAAGGCCCGCTGGCCGCGCCGCCAGGTCGAGCTGGGCGGCACCTGGAGCCTGATGCTGTACACCGACGGCCTGATCGAGGGCCGCATCGGCGAAGGCAAGGAGCGGCTCGGGCAGGACGGGATGGTCGAGATGATCAACCGGCACCTCGACCGCGGCCTGAGCGGTGAGGGGCTGCTGGAGGCCTCCGTCACGGAGGCGCGGCGCCTGAACGGCGGCGAGCTCACCGACGACGTGGCGGTGGTCCTGCTCTCCCGCGCGGAGGGCTAAGCAGTGTCCGGGTCGCCCCGCCTGCGCTAGCGGCCGCCGTTGTACGGGCCGTACGGGCCGTCGCTGCTGCTGCCGCCGCTGCGGCGGCCGCCCCGTCCGCCGCCCGAGACCTGCTTGAGGGCCGGGCGTACGTCGACGAGGAACACGATGGTCGCGACGAGGCCGGCGATCTCCAGGAAGAGCATTCCGAGGAAGAAGTCCACCACCACGGTCACGCCGAGGATGACCAGCCAGAACGTCTTGCTCTGCTTGTCGGCGGCCCGGTACGCGTCCTCCCGCGCCAGCAGTGCGAAGACGAAGGCCACGACGGCCAGTGCCAGCATGGCGAAGCCGAGCAGCGGAAGCACGCCGTTGTCGAACCCGTTCATCAACATCGCCTTGACCGCCTTCTCACGCTACGCACGCCCGATGTGCCGCCTGTCTCCACGCTACCGGGAGAGCGGCTCTCGCAGACAACAACGGGCCGGACACCCTTCAGGTGCCCGGCCCGCCCACACCGAATCAGCTTTCGTCGGCCGTCACGGTGGCGGCCTTCTTCGTGTTGTTCTTGCGCACCACGGTCCGGCGGACGGCCGGCTTCTCCTCGTCGGAGCCCGCGGCCTCGCCCTCGGCCGACGCCTTTGCCGGGGCGTCGGCGGGGGCGGCCGGCTCGACGGCGACCGCGATGTCGACGATCTCCTCGGAGACCTCGCCCCGCCACGTGCGCACGGTCTGCTCGCCGTGCTCGGCGACCTTGTCGTAGGTCTCCTTGGCGCGCACGGCGTACTCGGCGGCCACGCCGACGCCGCGCAGTGCCAGGTCCTGGGCGGTCTCCCCGAGCTTCTTCGGGTCGATCGCGGTCAGTACCTCGGCGAACTTGGCGGTGACCGCCTCCTGCGCCTCCCGCGCCTTCTCCTGCACGATCTTCGGGTCGGTGTTCTTCACGGCCTCGATGCGCGCGGGGGCCTCTGCGCGCAGCTGCTCGATCAGCCCGGGCACCTTCTTGGCCTGCTGCACCGCGAGGTCGGCGGTGCCGGCGGCGAAGTAGAGCGGAGTCGGGTCGGTGAGGGTCTTCTTCAGGTCATCGGCGATGGCCATGTGGCTGGTCCTCCCGGATCACAGTTCAGTTCGTAGGGTGCATCACGTCGTCCGCGCCGGCCGGGTCGGCCTCGGTCGCGTTCTCCTTGCGGAACGAGTCGTAGATCTGGAGCAGCACCTGCTTCTGCCGCTCGTTGATGGACGGGTCGCCGAGTATGGCGGCCCGCGTCTCGACCTCGTCGCGGTCCCGCTCGTCGAGGATCCCGGCCTGCACGTACAGCGTCTCCGCGGAGATCCGCAGCGCCTTGGCGAGCTGCTGGAGGATGTCCGCGCTCGGCTTGCGCAGCCCGCGCTCGATCTGGCTCAGGTACGGATTCGACACCCCCGCGGCATCGGCGAGCTGCCGCAGCGAGAGCTGGGCCTGCCGCCGCTGTTCGCGGAGGTATTCGCCGAGATTTCCGACGTTGAGCGATGCCATGCCCCGATCCTGCCGGACGCTGCTAACTATTGCAAGCGCCTGCTTGCAAAATCACCCACGTGCGGCTCCACCGGGCGCGCCTCACCGGGGGCGCGACTGGTTGATGCGCAGCATGTTGCCGGCCGGGTCGCGGAAGGCGCAGTCGCGGACCCCGTAGGGCTGGTCCACCGGTTCCTGGAGCACCTCGCCGCCCGCGGCCCGGATGCGCTCGAAGGCGGCGTCGACGTCGTCGGTGGAGAAGATCACGCCGCGCAGCATGCCCTTGGCCAGCAGCTCGGCCATCGCCTGCCGGTCGGCGGGCGCGGCGTTCGGGTTCGCGGCCGGCGGTTCGAGGACGATCTCCACGTCCGGCTGCGCGGGCGAGCCGACGGTCACCCAGCGCATCCCCTCGAACGCCACGTCGTTGCGGACCTCAAGGCCGAGGGCGTCACGGTAGAAGGCGAGCGCCTTGTCGTGGTCGTCGACCGCGATGAAGCACTGGGACAGCTTGATTTCCATGCATCCGACGCTAAGCGCGGCCGGAGGTTTCCGCTTCCCCGCTCGGACCGCTCCCGCTCGGACCGCTCCCGCCCGGCCCGCTCTCGCCCGGCCCGTTCCTGACCGGCCGGGTGAGGATCTTGGCGATGCACGCCGGAATGGCCGCGCCCGGTTCATGACTGCGGGCCCGGTACGCGCTCGGGCTCTCGCCGACCAGCTCGGTGAAGCGCGAGCTGAACGAACCCAGCGAGGTGCAGCCGACCTCGAAGCAGACCTCGGTCACGCTCAGGTCGCCCCGCCGCAGCAGCGCCTTGGCCCGCTCGACGCGGCGGGTCATCAGGTAGCTGTACGGGGTCTCCCCGAACGCGGCCCGGAAGCTGCGGGAGAAGTGCCCCGGCGACATGAGGGCGACGCGCGCCAATGCCGGCACGTCCAGGGGCTGCGCGTACTCGCGGTCCATCATGTCCCGGGCCCGGCGCAGCCGTACGAGGTCCTCAAGCGTCACCCCGCCAGCGTAAGGCGGTGGCGGCGGTGGCGGGAGACCGTGACAGCCGCGAGCGGGACCCGCCGTCCCGCCGGCCCGTGAACTCGTTGGCCGGGCCGCCGTGTTGTCCGTACGCTCGCAGGATGTCCGCACCCGAGAACATCGAGGCCTGGGACCGGGTCGAGTCCCGCCCGGACCTCGTCGCCTACCTGCTCCTGCTGGCGGCCGAGGACGAGCACGGCCGGGCGCACCGGGGCGTCGACGGCTTCCTCTGGGGCTGGGTGACGGTACTGGACCGGCACCTCGACGGCACCGCCGTGCTCGGCGGCGGCTGGCGCGGGCTGGCCTGCCAGCTGTACCGGGCGCGCACGGCCGAGCCGCGCCCCGACGCGGCGCTCGCCGAGCCCGCCACGGACGAGGACGCGGTGTCGGACGCGGCGCAGCTGCGCCGGTACGTGGCGACGCTGGCCGTGGACTTCGCCCGCGACCGGCGGGAGCTGCGCGCCCGTGCCGCGCGCGGCCTGTGGGCCGGCGACGGCGGGAGCTGGGCGCACGGCACCGCGGACGCGTGGTTCGACGGTTGGGCCTCGTGGCTCGCGGCGACGCCCTTCGCGCACGAACTGGAGCCGGTCGGATGGCGGTCGATCGCCGAACAGCTCGGCGCCGCACGGATCTACGAGTAGGAGGCGGGTCAGTTCCATGCCCCATCGGTTCGCTCACGTCTGCACGGCCTGCCGGATCTCGCTCAAGCGGGACAGGTACGACGAGCGGGGCCAGGAGCTCGGACACCGGTGTCCGCGGTGCCGGAGGGCACTGGTGCACGCCGGTGATTCCTTCGAGGCGCCGCCGCGTCGGGACGTCGCCGCGTGGCGCGTGGTCGCCGTACTGCTGGACGCCGGGATCGGCTTCCAGCAGGCCTGCTGCGGCTGCGGGCCCGGCTACCGGCCCCGCAGCCTGCGCGAGGTCCGGGAGCGGGCGCGGTGGGCGCGCCGGACCGGCCGGTCCCTCGCCGGGGCCCTGGTGACCGCCGACCTTCCCTAAGCCTTCCCTAGGCCTTCCCTAGGCCGCGCGGGTCCCGATCACGATCGTTGCGCACAGCTCCTCCGAGGTGGCCGCGCGGACCGCCAGGCCCGCCGCCGAGAGGGCCGAGGCCGTCTGCGGGGACTGCCTGGCGCTCGTCTCGATCAGCAGCCGGCCGCCCGGAGCCAGCCAGGGCAGGGCCCCGGCCGCGACCCGGCGGTGGATGTCCAGGCCGTCCGCGCCACCGTCCAGGGACGTCAGCGGCTCGTGTTCACGGGCCTCCGGGGGCAGCAGCCCGATCTCCTGGGTCGGTACGTACGGGGCATTGACCACCAGGAGGTCCACCCGGCCGCGCAGCGAGTCGGGGAGCGCCGCGTACAGGTCGCCCCGGTGGACCTGCCCGCCGTACGGGGTCACGTTGAGCCGTGCGTACGCCAGCGCCGCCGGGTCGATGTCCGCGGCGTGCAGTTCCACCCGGGGGCCGAGCTGCGCCGCCACCGCCGCGCCCAGCGCGCCGACCCCGCAGCACAGGTCCAGTACGACGGCGTCGGGCCGGGCCAGGGACACCGCCTCCTGCACCAGGAACTCGGTGCGCCGGCGCGGTACGAACGCACCCTCTCCCACGCGCACGCGCAGTCCGCAGAACTCCGCCCATCCGACGACGTGTTCCAGGGGTTCGCCGCCGGCCCGGCGTGCCACCAGGTCCGCCAGGTGCCCCTCGTCCTCGGCGGCCGCCGACAGCAGTTGCGCTTCTTCCTCGGCGAACACGCAGCCCGCCGCACGCAGGGTTTCCACAATCGAAGCCACGTGGCTCAGTCCGCTCCTCGGTTCGTACTCCAACAGGACAAGACTGCGGGGTCAGAAGACGTCCGGGCACCACGGGCGCCGTGCGGTGCGGAACACCGCGTCCGCCAGCGCCAGCGCCCCCGGCCGTTCCTCCGCGATCCGGCCGAGCGCGCCGAGGCGCACCGCCGATTCGTCGCCGAGGTAGAGGGAGCCCAGCGCGGAGGCGTCGAGGCGCAGGTCCGCCGGGTCCTCGGTGGGCGTGCACTTCCCGGTGCCCGCGTCGAGCCGGTAGCGGCCGGCGGCCGGCCCCGCCGGGTCCGTCACGTCCAGTACGAGGACTCCGGGCACGGCGTACGTCCGCGCGCCCAGCGCCCGTGCGACGTCCAGGAGGCGCACCCACAGGAAGTCGGAGGCCGTCACGATCCGGGCGGCGCGCGGGTCGGGGAGCAGCTGGGCGACGAGGTCGTCGGGGGCGCGGTAGCCGGTGCGGACCTTCAGGACCCAGTCGATGGAGCACAGGAAGTGCCACAGTGCGCGCTGCGCGTCGGGAGTGACCGCGATCAGGTCCTTGACCTGCACGGTGTTGAGCGGGACCTTGCCGTCCGTCCAGTGGTCGTCGGACGTGTACACGACGAGGCCGGCAGGCTCGCCGTCCGCCGTCCGGTACACGGCGTGGAACGCCTCCTTGTACGGCCGGGTGGAGATCTCCTCCAGGCCGGTGGCCAGGCTCCACCAGCGCGCGCTGCGGTTGACCGTGCCGGGCGAGAACGCCCGCAGCCGCTCGTGCAGCCCGGGCCCGATCGTCCGCGCCTCGGCGACGTCCACCAGCTCGATCCGGCCGCCGTCCGCGGGCCCGGACCAGCGCGGGTCGAGCCCGGTGCGGCTCACGTCGATCTCCCACTCGCAGACCGAGGCGGCGGGCCCGAACCCGTACCGCCCGTAGATCGGGTACTCGGCGGCGATCAGCGTGGACACGACGTCGCCGCGCGCCTTCGCGGCCGCCAGCTCGGTGGCCATCATCCGGTTCAGCAGGCCCTGGCGGCGGTGCGTGGGCAGCACGGCGACGTTGGTGACGGCGCTCGCGGGCACGGTCGCCCCGCCGGGGACGGTCAGCTCCTGCTCGACGGAGCGCAGGGTGGCCACGCAGCGTCCCGTGGCGTCGTCGAAAGCACCCAGCGCGCGGTGCAGGTCGGTGTGCTTGGCCCGTTGGGCGAGATCGGACTCGGTGACGCGGTCGGGCCGCAGGAAGCCGGTGGATACGGCCCTGAGCCACTCGGAGAGTTCGGATTCGGCGATCGGCCGGACGTCTGCGCTCATGACCGGCCACGCTAAACCGCCGCCCCGGCGCGAGTCGCCCGAATTACCCGCGCCGGCCGGCCGCCGGCCCTACACCAGGAGGTCGTCCACCTGTGCCTCGCCCTCCCGGTAGCGCCGGGTGATCTCCGCGCTGCAGCCGTCCGCCGTGCGCTGGAGCTGCTGCCGGCGCCGCGAGACCTGCTGTTCGTAACGCACCAACCGGCCCATCGCGTCGTGCAGCTCCCCGTCGGTCCGGGCGTCCAGGTCCGACAGCTCCACGTCGGACAGCATCTCCGCGGCCAGCAGCCGGAACTCCTCGCTGTGCGGGGTGCCGAGCGTGACGTGCCGGGCGGAGGCGCTGCGGCGCGAGGGCGCGTCGGCGAGGATCTCCGAGAGCCTGTCGACGACCGGAGGCTCCGCGGTCACCGGGGCCTGCGGGTCGGTGCGCCGGGCCAGTTCGGCGCGCAAGATGTCGATCCGGCCCTGGAGGAGTCTGCGTACGTAGCTCAGGTCGGCCTCGTCGCGCTGCGCGTCGCGGCGCAGCGTGCGCAGTTCCGGCAGTCCGAGCGCGGTGGCGGGCGTGGTCAGCGCCTGCTCCTCGCCCGTGCGCTGCGCGGGCGGTCGGGCCGCGCCTGTCGGAGTGGCCGCGGGTGATGCAGGTACGGAGGTACCAGAAGTGTTCATGTGACGTGTCCGTCCCCTCGACCGGTGCATGGGGTCTCGCCCGGCCCGTGGGACCGGTGAGAAGCACCGCCTGCGTGCATCGTGCCACTCTCCGTGGTGCCGGTGCAGTCCCACGCCACCCGATCGGCCCCTGATGGGTGCACGCCTGGTACACAGGTGGTATGCGAGCAGTGGTGCAGAGGGTGGACGGCGCGAGCGTCGTCGTGGCCGGTGAGACCGTGGGCGAGATCGTCGGCGAGGGGCTGTGCGTGCTGGTGGGCATGACCCACGACGACACCCCGGAGAAGGCGGCGCAACTGGCTCGAAAGCTGTGGTCCGTGCGGATCCTGGAGGCGGAGAAGTCCTGTAGCGACGTGAACGCGCCGCTACTGGTGATCTCCCAGTTCACGCTCTACGGAGACGCCCGCAAGGGCCGGCGCCCCACGTGGAACGCGGCGGCGCCGGGCGAGGTCGCCGAGCCGCTGGTCGACGAGGTCGTCGCGCAGCTGCGCGCGCTGGGCGCGACGGTGGAAACGGGCCGGTTCGGCGCGGACATGCGGGTCTCGCTGACCAACCACGGCCCGTTCACCATCGTCATCGACGTGTAGGACCGTTAGGGCGCTACGACGACCTCCTGCGCGGCGGCCGTCGTCCCGGCCAGCAGCGGGGCGTCGACCGGCACGTTCCGCTTGACCAGGGCGAGCGCGATCGGGCCCAGCTCGTGGTGGCGGACCGCGGTGGTCACGAAGCCCAGCTGGCGGCCCTCCTCCCCGTCCGCGGCGAGCCGGACCGGGGTGCCGTGCGCCGGCAGCAGCACCTCCGAGCCGTCGAGGTGCAGGAAGACCAGTCGGCGCGGGGGCTTGCCGAGGTTGTGGACGCGGGCCACCGTCTCCTGGCCGCGGTAGCAGCCCTTCTGGAGGTGCACGGCGGTGCCGATCCAGCCCAGCTCGTGCGGGATGGTCCGGTGGTCGGTCTCCAGGCCGAGCCGCGGCCGGTGCGCCTCGACGCGCAGGGCCTCGTACGCGAGGAGCCCGGCGGCCGGCGCGTGGGCGGCGGCGAAGGCCTCCAGCTCGGCGCGGGGCAGGAAGACGTCGCGGCCGTGCGCGGTCTCCCGTACGGCGTACTCCTCGGCGACCTCGGCGATGGAGCCGGCCGGCAGGTGCACGACGGCGAAGTCGGCGGTCCGGTCGGCGACTTCGACGCGGTAGAAGAACTTCATCGACTCCAGGTAGGCGATCAGCGCGTCCTGGGTGCCGGGCTCCACGTGCGCCCACACGGTCTCGCCGTCGTCGACGAGGTAGAGCGCGTGCTCGATGTGGCCGTTCGCGGAAAGGATCAACGCCTCGGTGGCCTGCCCGGGCGGGAGTTCCGTCAGGTGCTGGGTGAGCAGCAGGTGCAGCCAACTCAGCCGCTCCGGTCCGGTCACGGCGACGACCCCGCGGTGCGAGAGGTCGACGAAACCGCGGCCGTCGGCGAGCGCGCGCTGTTCGCCGTACAGCTCTCCGTAGTGGGCGGCGACGCCCTCGTCGCGGCCTTCGGCCGGTACGGCGCCGGGGAGATGGAGCAAGGGGCTGCTGGTCATGCCACCAAGCCTACGGCCCTGCCCGGGCCGCTCCTATGCCGGAGCGGCGTGCTGTTTGGCGGCGCACTTCTTGCACAGTCCGAAGATCGCGAAGTGCTTCATGTCGGTCTCGAAGCCGAAGGTGGCGCGGAGCTTCGCGGTGAACTCGGCGGCGATGTCCACGTCCGCCTCGATCACGTCGGTGCACTCGCGGCAGACCAGGTGGATGTGGTGGTGCCGGTCGGCGAGGTGGTACGTGGGGGCCCCGTGCCCGAGGTGGGCGTGCGAGACCAGCTTCAGCTCCTCCAGGAGCTCCAGCGTGCGGTAGACGGTGGAGACGTTGACCCCGGACGCGGTCTTGCGCACGTGGGCGAGGATCTCGTCCGGTGTCGCGTGTTCCAGCGTGTCGACGGCTTCCAGCACGAGCTGGCGCTGCGGGGTCAGCCGGTATCCGCGCTGCCGCAGGTCGCTCTTCCAGTCGGCACTCTCGGTGTCTCCGATGCTCCCCACCCGGCCAGTGTAAGCGCGCGAAGGGGACCGCGGGCTCGGCCCGCGGTCCCCTTCTTGCACGCTCTGTGGATGTCCGCCCGACTCAAGGACTCAGCGGAAGAAGGCGATGCCGTCGTCCGGCATGTCGGGGAGGTTGCGCGCCATCTCGGCAACCTCCTCGGGGGTGACGACCTTCTTGAGCTGGGCCGACATGTACGGGCGCAGCTCGACGTCCGGCGTGGCCTTCTCGCCGACCCACATCAGGTCGCTCTTGACGTAGCCGTAGAGCCGCTTGCCGCCGCTGTACGGGCCGGAGGCCGCGGTGCGCGCGACGGCGTCCGTGGCCAGGTCGATCTGCGGCTTCTGGTCGGCGAGCTCGCCGTACCAGACCTCGACGACGCCCTGGTCACGGACCATGACGATCTCGACCTTGCGGTCCTTGTCGATGCGCCAGTAGCCGGACTCGGACTCCAGCGGCCGCACCTTGTTGCCCTCGGCGTCGAGGACCCAGCTGTGGGAGGTGTACTCCAGGAAGTCCCGGCCGTCGTGGCTGAAGACGACTTCCTGGCCGAAGTTGCACTTCTCTTCACCGGGGAAGTCGAATACGCCCGCGCCCTCCCAGGTACCGAGGAGGAAGGCGAGGGGGACGAGGCCCGGGTTCAGGTCGGACGGGATCTGGATCATGAATGGCTGCTCAGGCGATCTGTGGGAGGGGTTCCGGGTCCGGGTCGGCGGCCGATCGGATGATCAGCGCTGGCCCTGGTACAGCTTCTTCACTGCGAGGCCGGTGAAGGCGAGCACGCCGACGCAGACCAGGATCAGCAGGGAGGTGAAGAATGCCTCAAGCACGGGGTGCTCCTCGGAGTGATGTGGGCGTGTACGGGGCCGGTCCCCAAGCCTACTGGCCCGGGGACCGCCGCACTCCGTGAGGTAGGCCGTACGCCCCTCCGGGGGGTGATCAGCCCAGCAGCTGGCTCTGCAGGATCACCGTCTGGTGGAGGGGGACGACCGGGGCCTGCCCCTTGCGGGTCTGCAGGACCAGGGCCTGGACGTCGCCCGACTGGACGCAGCCGAACCGGACCTGCTCGTCACCCGTCGGCTTGGCCTCCTGGTAGAGCGTGACGTCGTGGGCACTGCGCCAGGAGGGGCCGGAGGCCGAACCGTCGCTGCCCAGGTCGTTGCGCTGGCTCCTCTTGACCTCGCTCCAGACCGGGTCGGCCTCCAGCACGGAGGCATTGGCCAGACCTGTTGAGATCGTGCAGCCCTTGAAGGCGTCCACGAACCCCGAGCCGTGGAAACGCAGCAGGTAGATGCGGGTGCGGGTGCCGTCCGGGGTGGTCCAGCCGCGCCCGGCGATCTGGCGCAGCCCTCCGTTCACGAGCGATGCCTTGAGCTTCTCCCGCTCGCCGGCCTGGTACTCCTCCAGGAAGGTGTCGACCGGCACCGCCTCGTCCTTCTCCAGCTTCAGCGTGGGGTCGGGGGTCGCGCCGGCGGGAGCGGGCAGCAGCAGCTGGTTCAGACCGGCGTAGTGGATGCCCTCCGGGTTGTCCTCGGCGAACGGCAACGCGGCGCCCGCGGGCAGCTCCGGCTTGACCAGTGCCGGGTACTTCCAGCGGCCGTCGTCCTTGGTGGACAGGCCGGGGACGTCGGTGCGCTCGACGCGGGTGATCCCGTACGTGACCCCCGCGCCGACGGTCGCGAAGACGAGCACCGCGGCCGTCCAGCGCAGCGCGGCGAACAGCTTGCGGCGGTCCTTGGGCACGGGCGGCGACGCGGGCGGCGCGACGGCCTCGGCGGTCGGCGCGACGGCATCGGACCCCGCGGGCGTCCGCCCCGGGGCGGTCTCGGTGGTGTTGAGCTCGGTCACACGGACTCCCCGGGGGACTTCAGGCCGAGTACGACGGCGCCGGCGATCAGGAGGACCGTGCGGCGGCGCCCGCGGGCACGGCGCGTTCCGGTCTCCTCCCCTTCCGGCTGCTCAGGGGTGGTCTGTGCGTGTTCCAAGGAAGTCCCCCCACAGGACATGAAGGCATCGGGTGATCACCCGTGCACACGCATGACATGTACAAGAAGGGGGTGGTTGTACGCGCGCTTATTACATTCTTATCTCGCGGCGTTTCAGTCCTTGGGACGCCGCTTTCCGTCCAGTTCGTCCCACCACTCGTCGGACTTCGGATCGCCCGAGGGGTCGTCCCACCAGCGGTCTTCCGGCCCTCGCCGGTTCGCGACCATCGCGGCGACCGGCGGGATGACCATGGCGACCACGCACAGGGCCACGGCCGCCTCGACCGAGAACAGCCGCACGAAGGACCAGGCGGACACGAACAGGAAGACGCATCCGCCCATGAGCAGGAAATAGACGCGGCGCCGCCGGGCGTACATGCCTCCAGGGTAGGGCCGCGGCCGGACGGCGCGAAGGGCCGCACCCCGTTCCAGTGGCGTCCAACCCCCTGGGGTGCGGCCCTCCGGCCGGTCATTCGGGCGTGCGGTGCTCTCAGACCGCGATCGCCACGTCCGTCACGCCGCCGGCCTCGGCCACGACCACGGCGCGGTCCGCCTGGGCGCCGGGGACCAGCGCGCGCAGGGTCCACGTGCCGGTCGCCGCGTAGAAGCGGAACTGGCCGGTCGCCGAGGTCGGGACCTCGGCCGTGAACTCGCCGGTCGAGTCGAGCAGGCGCACGTACCCGCTGACGGGCTCGCCGTCCTTGGTCACCTGGCCCTGGATGGCGGTCTCACCGGGCTTGAGCGTCGCGAGGTCGGGCCCGCCGATCTGTGCTCCACACATGTTCTCTGTCCTGTCCTAGAGAGGTCGTACTACGAAGGGCGTCGCATGCCCGGTCGTGGTCGGTCTGGTTACTTGTTGGCGCCGAGCTCGATCGGCACGCCGACCAGGGAGCCGTACTCGGTCCAGGAGCCGTCGTAGTTCTTGACGTTCTCCTGGCCCAGGAGCTCGTGCAGCACGAACCAGGTCAGCGCGGAGCGCTCACCGATGCGGCAGTACGCGATGGTGTCCTTCGACAGGTCGACCTGCTCGGCCTCGTAGAGGGCCGTCAGCTCCTCGTCGGACTTGAAGGTGCCGTCGTCGTTGGCGTTCTTCGACCACGGGATGTTGCGGGCGCTCGGCACGTGGCCGGGGCGCTGCGACTGCTCCTGCGGGAGGTGCGCCGGGGCGAGCAGCTTGCCGGAGAACTCGTCGGGCGAGCGGACGTCCACGAGGTTCTGGGCGCCGATCGCGGCCACGACGTCGTCGCGGAAGGCGCGGATCGAGGCGTCCTGCGCCTTGGCCTCGTACTGGGTGGCCGGGCGGTTCGGGACCTCGGTGCCGTCGACCAGGTCGCGGGAGTCGAGCTCCCACTTCTTGCGGCCGCCGTCGAGGAGGCGGACGTCCTGGTGGCCGTAGAGCTTGAAGTACCAGTAGGCGTAGGACGCGAACCAGTTGTTGTTGCCGCCGTAGAGGACGACGGTGTCGTCGTTGGAGATGCCCTTGGCGGAGAGGAGCTTCTCGAAGCCCTCCTGGTCCACGAAGTCGCGGCGGACCGGGTCCTGGAGGTCCTGCTTCCAGTCGATCCGGACGGCGTTGGTGATGTGGTTCTTGTCGTAGGCGGACGTGTCCTCGTCCACCTCGACGATGACGACGTTGGCGTCGTTCAGGTGGGCCTCGACCCAGTCGGCGTCGACGAGGACGTCGCTGCGGCTCATGGTGTTCTCCTCCGGGGCAGTGTGCGGCGGGGCGTGCCGTGCAGGTGCAGGTGCTGCGGGGCGTTCTGCGGGTGCTGCTGGTGCGTGCCGTTGCGGGCGGCGTCCTCGGGCACTGGGCGGGGAGGCTTCAGTGGGCAGGAGGGGGCGGCTGCGGTGCGGTCACGCGGGAAGGACGGTCGTCCGGTTGATGGAGCGGGAACGCTCACAGGTCACATGGATCGACAGAGCATGGCGGCGACGCGACACAGGTCTACTGCCCGTCGCTTCGTGAGGTCCGCCTGCTGATGCTTCATAGCCATGGATCGTAGGGACGAATCGGCCGCCCTGTCACCGGCGTGTCATATTCCGAGACAGGATCGTCCGAATAGTGGGATGCATATGCCCCCGGGCAGCTGCCGCACCGCCTCCGGGGGCCTTCGTACGGCCCGTCCTTCTGCGGATCGGACCGTCCTGTCTCACGATCCGGCCAGCGCCACGTCCGAGCCGGTCAGCGTGAGGTGAACGCCGGCCTCGTCCGAGGTCAGCGCGGTCAGCCGGAGCCCGGCCGGCAGGCTGCCGTCGAGCCGCTGGTCGAAGTCGGTCTTCTTGCGGACCGCGCCCTCGACCCCGGGCAGGCCCGCGCCGGGCACGTCGTCGGCCCGGACCCGGACCATCTTTCCGCCGCCCGGGGCGTCCACGAGCGCAACGGTCGACACCACGCTGGGGGCGAGCCTGCGGCCGAGGACCTCCACGGCCGCCGTGACCTTCACCTTGCCCGGCGCCCCGCCGTAGGTCACCGTCACGCCCTTGTCCGAGGCCTCGGTCAGGTCCCGGTACGTGACGAGGGCCGTGCCCTCGGCCTGCCGCGCGGTGCCCCCGCTGTAGTCGCCGTTCAGCTTCACGCCGCGGAAGGAGGCGTCGAGCCGCGAGAGGCGCGTCTTGCGGCCGTCCGACACGGCCTCGACGCCGTCCAGTTTCACGTCGACCTGGTCGAGGTCGTGGTTGAGCGCCTGGGTCAGGAACGGGAAGCCGTGGATGTCCACCTCCACGGACCCCGCGAGGCCCTGGCGGGCCTGGATGCGCTCGGCCAGCCGGTTCTCGGCGTAGTTCACCGCCCAGCGGTCGACGCCGGCGAACAGCGCCCCCAGCACCACTCCGATGATCACAACGACACGCAGGAACCGCACGTGCCCCACCCCCTGTAGATCGGTACGTGCGTTCTAGTGGACCATGGTCGGCCGCCGGCCGGCGGCCGACCATGGTCCACGGCGCGTCCGCCGTCAGCCCACCACCCGGCCGATCAGGTACACGGCGGGAGCGGCGGCAGCCAGCGGCAGCGCGACACCGGCCGTCATGTGGACGAACTTGGACGGGTAGTCGTACGCGGCCACCCGCAGCCCGATCAGGGCGCACGCACCGGCGGCCAGCCCGACCAGGGCCCCGCCCGCACCCACGGAGGTCAGTCCGCCGACCGCGATGCCGGCCCCGGCGGCAGCGGCCAGCGAGACGCCGACGGAAGCCGGGGTCGGCAGCGGCAGCGCGCGGGTGAAGACGGCGACGGCGACGGCGGCCGCACCGACGCTGACGGCGGCGGAGTCGGCCGCCAGGTAGCCGGCGCAGACGATGGCGAGCGCGGCGGAGGCCACGGAGGCCATCAGCCCGTACATCCGCTCGTCGGGGTCGGCGTGGCTGCGCAACTGGAGGACCAGCGTGAGCAACACCCAGGCCCCGAGGGTGCCGATGATCGCGCCGGGGCCGTACGTGTCGTCGACGGCGAGCACGGCGCCGTCGGCGACGAGGGCCCCGAGGAAGGCGAGGGCGATGCCCTGGCGGGCGGGCCACATGCCGTTGAGCCGGAACCAGCCGCCCGCGGTGAGCCCCTGGAGGACGACCAGCGGAGCGAGCAGCGCGAGGTCCCCGAGGGCGGCGGCACCGGCCAGCAGCAGCCCGAGGGCGGCGGTCAGCACGGCCGGCTGCGGACCGGGGTCGATGATCGGCGACCGGCCTTCGGCTCGGGCCTGGGCGGGGTCGACGGCGCGCAGGGTGTTCCCGCCGAGGGTGGGCGGCGAGTACTCGGGCGCCTCGCCCGGAACCTCGATGCCGAGGGGGGCTGCGGGGGCGGCCTGGGCTGCGGGGGCGGCCTGCTGCGCGGCCGAGGCGGCCGGCTCCCCGGGGCCCGGGTACGGCGGCAGGTAGGCCGTCTGCTCGGCGGCGCCGGCGCCCGCCGGAGCCGCGGCCTGGGGCGGGAGGTAGGCCGTCTGCTCGGCGGCGGAGCCCTCGCTCCAGGACGCGCCGGAGCCACCCGTCTGCGCCCAGTCGGCGGCAGGGGCCGGAGCGGGGGCTGCGGGCGCCTCGTCCCGGAACCAGCCTTCGGGAGCGACGGGCTGCGGCTCGGGCGCGGCGGGGCCGGGGTAGGGCGGCAGGTACGCGGTCTCGGCCGCCGCGGCGGCCGACTGCGGCTCAGGCATGGCGGGGCCGGGGTAGGGCGGCAGGTACGCGGTCTCGGCCGCCGCGGCGGCCGACTGCGGCTCAGGCATGGCGGGGCCCGGGTACGGCGGCAGGTACGCGGTCTCCGCCGCCGCGGCGGGAGCGGGGACGGCGGCCTGCGGGGACCAGCCCGGGGCCTCGTTCCGGAACCAGCCCTCGGGAGCGGCCGACTGCGACTGCGGCTGCGGATCGGCCGCGGCCTGGCCCGGGCCCGGATAGGGCGGCAGGTACGCGGTCTGCTCGGCGGCGGCTGCGGAGCCGTCCGGCCACGGCACGCCGACGGCACCGCCCCCGGTCCAGTCCTGGGGGGCGGCCGGGGCCTGCGGGGCCGGGGCCTCGTCCCGGAACCAGCCCTCGGGTGCCACCGGCTGGCCGGGCAGCGCGCCCAGGGGCGGCTGTACGGGCTCGACCGGCTGCACCGGCTGGATCTCCTGCACCGGCTGCACCGGCTGGTAGCCGGTGTCCCAGGTGTCGGACTGCCAGGTCTGGGTCCCGTACGGGTCCTGCTGGTGCTGCTGGTGGTGCTGCTGTTGTTCCTCGGGGGTACTCATCGGTTTCCGCTCACCCGCCCGCGAACGGCGGGAGCACCTCGACGGTGCCCCCCTCGGTCAGCGGAACGGCATCGTGCGGGCGCTTGCCCACGGGCTCGTCGTTCACGAGGAAGGAGCAGCGCTGCAGGACCCGGGTCAGCTCCCCGGGGTGGCGTTCCCGCACGGCGTCGAGCGCCTCGGCCAGTGTCTGCGCCGAGTACGGCTCCTCCGCCGTCTTGGCCGCGGCCTTGGCCGCCGCCCAGTAGCGGATGGTTCCGGTTGCCACTGCTGCTCCCATCGTCGGCTCTCTACCGTCGGCCTCCATGATGACCCCTCCCGCCCACGGGTCCGGCGTGCCTCCGCGCGCCCCGTGTGCGCCCGGGCGGCCCGCCGTACGTCCATCGATCCGGTGAAACCGGGGCATAAGCCGGGCGTAAGGGTGGCAGGAACCACAGAAGAGGCTGCGGCCGAGCCTCGGCCCCGCACCGGCGGGTGGGCTATTCTGCTGGCGAGAGGATCCGGGCAACGTTGCCCCCGGGTCCTTTTGTGCTTTCAGCACGTTGAACGGACCGACAACAGTGGTGTCCGCCGGGCCTCAGGGCGCGGGGACCGGCAGGCCGCCACGACCGCACCACGCACCACGTACGAAGCAGTACCGCGAAAGTCCTCGACGGGACCGAGGAGGAACCGACGTGATGGACCAGCGAACCGTGCAAGACCGCTCGACCTGGGCAGGTGGACGGGCATGAGCTCCCTCCTGCTGCTGACCAATGCCCTGCAGCCGTCCTCCGAGGTGCTGCCCGCCCTCGGCCTTCTACTGCACAACGTCCGGGTGGCCCCCGCCGAGGGCCCGGCCCTCGTGGACACCCCGGGCGCGGACGTCATCCTCGTCGACGGCCGCCGCGATCTACCGCAGGTGCGTTCGTTGTGCCAGCTGCTCCGCTCCACCGGACCCGGCTGTCCGCTGATCCTCGTCGTCACGGAGGGCGGCCTCGCCGCCGTCACCGCGGACTGGGGCATCGACGACGTCCTCCTCGACACCGCGGGCCCGGCAGAGGTCGAGGCGCGGCTGCGGCTGGCCACCGGCCGCCAGCAGCTGGGCTCCGACGACTCCCCCATGGAGATCCGCAACGGCGACCTGTCGGTCGACGAGGCGACGTACTCCGCGAAGCTGAAGGGCCGGGTCCTCGACCTCACCTTCAAGGAGTTCGAGCTCCTGAAGTACCTCGCCCAGCACCCGGGCCGAGTCTTCACCCGCGCCCAGCTCCTCCAGGAGGTCTGGGGCTACGACTACTTCGGCGGCACCCGGACGGTGGACGTCCACGTACGGCGGCTGCGCGCGAAACTCGGCCCGGAGCACGAGTCGCTGATCGGTACGGTCCGCAACGTCGGCTACCGCTTCGTCACTCCGGAGAAGGTCGAGCGGGCGGCTGCGGAAGCCGCGGCCAAGGCCGCGGCGCAGGCCGCGGACCGGGCTTCGTCGGCCGTCCCCCGTATGGAGGAACCTCCTGTGATCGCCCAGTCGGCTGGACGGCCTGCCCAGAGGTAGGTCACCCCGCGTAGACTCCCGAGCGTGGCCAAGGTGACGCGGGATGACGTGGCGCGACTTGCGGGAACTTCTACCGCCGTCGTGAGCTATGTCATCAACAACGGACCCCGGCCGGTCGCCCCGGCCACGCGCGAGCGTGTACTCGCCGCGATCAAGGAGCTGGGCTACCGCCCGGACCGGGTCGCCCAGGCGATGGCGTCGCGGCGCACCGACCTCATAGGCATGATCGTCCCGGATGCGCGCCAGCCGTTCTTCGCGGAGATGGCGCACGCCGTCGAGCAGGCCGCCGCCGAGCGCGGAAAGATGGTCCTGGTCGGGAACTCCGACTACCGGGACGAGCGCGAGGTGCACTACCTGCGGGCCTTCCTCGGCATGCGGGTCTCGGGCCTGATCCTGGTCAGCCAGGGCATGAGCGAGCGCGCCGCCTCGGAGATCGAGGCCTGGGACGCGCGGGTGGTGCTGCTGCACGAGCGGCCGGAGGCCATCGACGACGTCGCCGTCGTCACCGACGACATCGGGGGCGCCATGCTCGCCACCCGCCACCTGCTGGAACACGGGCACGAGTACGTCGCCTGCATCGGCGGGGTGGAGAACACCCCGTCGGTCGGCGACCCGGTCGCCGACCACGTCGAGGGCTGGCGCCGGGCCATGCAGGAGTCCGGCCGCTCGGTGGAGGGGCGGCTCTTCGAAGCCCCGTACAACCGCTACGACGCGTACCGCGTGGCGCTGGAGGTGCTGTCGGGGCCGGACCGGCCGCCGGCCATCTTCTGCGCCACCGACGACCAGGCGATCGGCGTCCTGCGCGCGGCGCGGGAGCTGCGCATCGACGTGCCCGGGGAGCTGGCGGTGGCCGGCTTCGACGACGTCAAGGAGGCGGCCCTGACGGACCCGCCGCTGACGACGATGGCCTCGGACCGCCCGGCGATGGCGCGCGCGGCCGTGGACCTCGTCCTGGACGACGGCCTGCGGGTGGCCGGCTCGCGCCGGGAGCGCCTGAAGCAGTTCCCGTCGGCCCTGGTCATCCGCCGCTCCTGCGGCTGCCACTAGCTCTTTGCGCGCCCCTCGCACCACTCGGCGCCCAGGGCGCCTCGCGGGCTGGGGCCCGCTGCGCCGGACTCCGTCCGGCGGCGGCCGACCAGGGCCCTGCGGTACTCCGTCCCGCCCCGTCGGCCGTCGCTTCGCCCTCCCGCACCAAGGCCGGGCCGTGCCTCCCGGTGCGTCGGTGGCCGCAGGGGCGCCGCTGCGCGCAGCCGTCCCCCACCCGCCCGTCCACCGTTCCCCGGGCGCCGCCCGGACCCGCGCCTCGAACGCCGGCGAGGCCGGGGAGGGTGGCCCGAGGCCCGCCGGGGCTGCCTGCGGGGCCGGGGAGGCCTGCCCGAGGCTGCGGGGCCGTTGAGGGGGCTGGCGAGGGTGTGGCCCGGCTGCCGGGGGCTCCCGGGATCCCGAGGGTGAGAACGCGGGTTTATATCGGGCATACGAGGTTCTGTCGGGCTTCTCAGCGGGGACTCAGGAAGCTCTCATGATCCGCGGACACAGTCATAGTCATGACCGAGAACTTCCGCCGCGAAGGCGAGTACCCGCAGGAGAACGGCCCGACCCAGAGCGCGCCCCTCGGCGGGGCCTACCCGCCGCCGCCCGCCTACCCGCCCCCGGCGGCTGCGGCACCCGGATGGTTCGAAGCCCACCAGCCCCCGGTGGCCCCCGCAGGGCCCTCGCACGCGGCCCGCGCCAAGCGGCCCGTGGCGCTGCTCGCCGCCGTGGCGCTGGCCGCCGCCGTCATCGGGGGTGCCACCGCCGTCGGCGTGGAGCAGCTGCTCGGCCCCCAGGGCCGCAGTGGCGGCGGCATCAACGGCACCAACGTCTCGCAGTCCAGCAACGGCACGGTCGCCGGCGTGGCCGAGCAGCTCAGCCCCTCCGTCGTGCGGATCGACACCCGCACCGGCTCCGGCCAGGGCACCGGCTCCGGGATCGTGGTCACCGCCGACGGCGAGATCGTCACCAACAACCACGTGATCGACGGGGCCACCGAGATCCAGGTGACGATGAGCGACGGCAAGAAGTACACGGCGAAGACCGTCGGCACCGACCCCGACAAGGACCTCGCCCTGATCAAGCTCCAGGGCGCGAGCGGCCTCAAAGCGGCCAAGCTCGGCGACTCCGACGCGCTGAGGGTCGGCGACCAGGTCGTCGCCATCGGCTCGCCCGACCGCCTCACCGGCACGGTCACCAGCGGCATCGTCTCGGCGCTGAACCGCGACGTGAACGTCCCCAAGTCCGAGCAGCAGGCACCGCAGCGCCAGCGGGGCAACGGCGGCTGGCCGTTCTCGTACGACGGTCAGCAGTTCAACGGGAACACCGGATCGAACACCACCTCGTACAAGGCGATCCAGACGGACGCCTCCCTCAACCCGGGCAACTCCGGCGGCGCCCTCGTCAACATGAACGGCGAGATCGTGGGCATGCCCTCCGCGATCTACTCCCCCTCCAGCGACGGCTCCACCGCCGGCAGCGTCGGCCTCGGCTTCGCCATCCCGGTCAACACGATCAAGGCCGACCTGCCCTCCCTGCGCAAGGGCGGCACCGGCAGCGGCAGCACCAACAACGGCAACGGCGGCAGCGCCGCCGACGGCTTCGGGACTTCCTTCTAGGCGTGCCGGCCGGGCCGGGCGGCCCGTGCGAGCCTGGTACGACCGACCACGATTTTTGGGGGACCGAAGATGAATCCGGCCGAAGGCGAACCGCACCGCATCCTCGTCGTCGACGACGAGCCGGCCGTGCGGGAGGCCCTGCGCCGCAGCCTCGCCTTCGAGGGGTACGCCGTGGAGACCGCCGTCGACGGGCTCGACGCCCTCGACAAGGCGGCCTCCTGCGACCCCGGGCTGATCGTCCTCGACATCCAGATGCCCCGGATGGACGGCCTGACGGCGGCCCGCCGGCTGCGCGCCTCCGGCAGCACCACCCCGATCCTGATGCTCACCGCCCGCGACACCGTCGGCGACCGCGTCACCGGCCTCGACGCGGGCGCCGACGACTACCTCGTCAAGCCGTTCGAGCTCGACGAGCTGTTCGCCCGCGTCCGCGCCCTGCTGCGCCGCAGTGGGTACGCCGCCCCTCGGCCGGGCGGCGGGGACGCACCCGACACGGAGACCCTGGCCTTCGCCGACCTGCGCATGGACCTCGCGACCCGCGAGGTCACCCGGTCCGGGCGCCCGGTGGAACTGACCCGCACCGAGTTCACCCTGCTGGAGATGTTCCTGGCGCACCCGCGCCAGGTGCTGACCCGCGAGCAGATCCTCAAGACCGTCTGGGGCTTCGACTTCGAGCCGAGTTCCAACTCCCTGGACGTGTACGTCATGTACCTGCGCCGCAAGACCGAGGCCGGGGGCGAACCCCGTCTGGTGCACACCGTGCGCGGGGTGGGCTACGTCCTGCGCGTGCCGGGGGCCGGCGATTCCGGGGGGCCCGAGTGAGCCCTGTCGCCAGGTTCCGTGCCCTCCCGCTGCGCTCGCGGCTCGCGCTGCTGGTCACGGTCGCGGTGGCGGTGGCCGTCGCGGCCGTCGCCGCCGTGTCGTGGGTGATGGTGCGCACGCAGCTGAGCGAGCAGTTGGACCGTTCGTTGATGGCGACCAACCCGGATGCCCAGGTGGTGCGGGTGCTGCGGGAAGGCTGTGTCACCGCGCCCGCCCGCCCGACCCAGGAGATCGCCGGGAATCTGAACGCGACCGTCCAGATCGTCACCGTGGACGGCAGCCACTGCTGGGTGGGCGGCATGACCACCCTGCCCGTCACCGCGATCGACCGGCAGGTCGCCGCGGGCAAGCGGCTGCCCACCCTGCACGACGTGACGACCACCGACGGCACGACGATGCGGGTCTACACCCTGGCCGCGCAGACGAACGGCCAGCTGTTCGCGATCTCCATCGCCAAGCCGCTGACCGACATCGACAAGCCGCTGTCCACGCTGGCCTGGGTACTGCTCCTGGTCAGCGGCATCGGCGTGGTCGGCGCGGGCGCGGCGGGCCTGTGGGTGGCCCGGACCGGGCTGCGGCCGGTCGACGAACTCACCGATGCCGTCGAGCACATCGCCCGCACCGAGGACCTCACCGTACGGATCCCCGTGGAGGGCGAGGACGAGATCGCCCGCCTGTCGCGCTCCTTCAACGCGATGACGGCCGCGCTGGCCTCCTCCCAGGACCGGCAGGCCCAGCTGATCGCCGACGCGGGCCACGAGCTGCGCACCCCGCTGACCTCGCTGCGGACGAACATCGAGCTGCTGGTGCGCAGCGAGTCCACCGGGCGGGCCATTCCGCCCGAGGACCGCAAGGAGCTGCTGGCCTCGGTCAAGGCGCAGATGACGGAGCTGGCCTCGCTGATCGGGGACCTCCAGGAGCTGTCCCGTCCGGATGCGGCCCCGCCCACGAGGCTGGAGGTGGTGGCCCTGCACGAGATCGCGCAGAGCGCACTGTCCCGGGCCCGGCTGCGCGGCCCGGAGCTGGCCTTCGCCTCCGATCTGGCGCCCTGGTACGTGCGGGGCGAGGCCGCGGCGCTGGAGCGGGCGGTGGTCAACGTCCTCGACAACGCGGTGAAGTTCAGCCCGCCGGGCGGCACGGTGGAGGTGTCGCTGCGGGCGGGCGAGCTGACCGTACGCGATCACGGTCCCGGTGTACCGGCCGACGATCTCCCGCACGTGTTCGAGCGGTTCTGGCGGTCGCCGTCGGCGCGGGCCCTGCCGGGCAGCGGGCTCGGCCTGTCGATCGTGGCCCGTACGGCGCAGCGCGCGGGCGGTACCGCCGCACTGCGCGCCCCGCTGGACGGCGGCGCGGGTACGGAGGCGTTGCTGCGCATCCCGGGTGCTCCGACGCCGCCGCCGGCGGGCCGGCCGGAGCCCCCGGCCGGTCCGCAGCGGCCGTCAGTTGTGCCGGATGAGTGAGTCGACCAGTCCGGAGCGGGTGTTGGGGAAGTCCATGGGGACGACCCCGAGCCCGGTCCGGCCGGCCATCTCCCCGCCGTCGACGAAGGAGTGGACCTGCGGGTTCAGCCGGTCGGAGTTCCAGCGCGGCGGCATGTAGGCGGCGGTGCTCACGTAGTTCACGAAGAGCTTGCCGGGCTGCTGGACGGCCTTGCGGAAGTGGTCCTCGATCCGGCCGCGCTTGGCGAAGGGCTCGGTGTTGTAGTCGTCCTGGATGTCGAAGACGTTGCCGTCGCCGTAGCGCAGGCCGGGCAGGCCGCCGTTGTCGGCGAGGAGGACGACCTTGCCGCGGGCCTGGCCCAGTGAGGGCAGGGTGTCGGCGATCCGGAAGAGCGGGCGCCAGCCGCGGTGGTCGAGGTAGTCGTCGAAGATCGCGCGGAAGGTGGCGTCGCTGTCTCCGGAGTACTCCTGCTTGACGCGCATCAGCACGGTCTCGGAGGGGTGCGCGGCGAGGAAGTTCCAGCAGGCGACGAGGACGTCCCCGAACATCAGGTCCTGGAAGAACGCGGCGTGGTGGATGGCGAACGAGCCGCCCGTGACCCGGCAGCGGACGTCGAGGAAGCGGATGCCGGAGTCGAGCTGCTGGGCGATCGAGGTGTTCTGGCAGGCGACGTAGAGGCCGCCCTTGGTGGCGCCCGAGTCGTGCGTGCCGGGGATGGTCATGTGCTGCAGGGCGGTGGAGTCGCCGAGTCCGGCCATCCAGTCCTGGGTGCCCAGGGTGGCGCGCGTGGCGAGCGTACGGGCGGAGGCCGGGGCCGCCGCTCCGAGTCCCGCGGCGGCTCCCGCGCCCGCCGCCATCGCCCCTATCAGAAATGCCCGACGATCCAGTGCCATGCCCGCCCCTTTGCCGACCCGATGGTGGACGCCCAGCCTCCGCCGGCTGGTGCCCCCGGGATTCTGGCGTGCGGGACGCGCGTTTACTACCCTTCGGTAGCGCTCAGCTTTCGAGCAACTCGGCCATGGCGCGCAGCCCTTGGGCGAGTTCGCGTCCCGTCGGGGCCTGTTCGGGGTCGGTGAGCGCCTGCACCATCACCCCGCTCAGCAGGGCGATGTGCACCGATCCGAGGGCCCGTACGTCCTCCTCGGCCACCGCGTCCTCGGGGACCCCGCGCAGCTGTGCGGCCACCATGCGCCGGGAGCGGCGCTGGCCCTCGGCGAGGGTGGCGAGCAGCTCGGGCGAGGACTGGGCGTGGACGAAGGCCTCGACGTTGGCGATCCAGAGCCAGCGCATGTCGCCGAAGTCCCGGATCTTGCGGTCCCAGGTGTCGGCGTAGCGCTCCTCGGTGGTGTCGCCCTGGCCGGCGAGGCGGCCGGAGCCGGCGGCCCACTCGTCCACGGCGGCGAAGAGGGCGAGGTTGAGCAGGGCCTCGCGGGAGCCGAAGTGGTAGCCGATCGCGGCCATGCTCACCTTCGACGCCGAGGCGATGTCGCGCACGGTCGTGCGCAGGTACCCCTTCTCCTCCAGACAGCGCCGCGCTCCGGCCAGCAGGTCCTCGCGATTTCCCATGCCGGGATCGTATCCGCGCCAGGTTTTGGGCAACTGCCCAATACGAACGTCTTGCGCGCTTGCCCAAATCCTGTCAGGCTCGGTACGTCACGCACCGCAGGACACACAGGGGAGAGCGGAACCATGCGCCACACGCTGACGATCGACGGCCGCGCACTGTCGTACCTGGACTTCGGCGGCCCGGGCCGCCCGCTGCTCGCCCTGCACGGGGGCATGTCCGAAGCCATGGCCTTCGCGGGCCTCGCCGACGCCCTCGGGGACGCCTGGCGGGTCATCGCCCCCGACCAGCGCGGCCACGGCGACTCCGACCGGGCTCCCGACTACAGCCGCGCGGGATACGTCTGCGACGCCGTCGCCCTGCTCGACCACCTCGGCTTCGACGCCCCCGTCGCCCTCCTCGGCTACTCCCTCGGCGGGCTCAACGCCGTCCACCTGGCCGCCGCACACCCGGACCGCTTCTCGGTGCTCATCGACGCGGAGGCCTCCTTGGAGATCAACCCCGCGGCCGGCGAGTGGATGGACTTCCTGCGGACCATGCAGTACACCGCGCCCACCCGGGAGGAACTCCTCGCCGCGGCCGGGCCGGTGGGCGCACGGTTCGTCGAACGCGCACTGCGACCGCTGCCCGACGGCGGCTGGCGGCTGCCGTTCCACCCGCAGGACATGCTCGACTCCGTCGAGGGCTGCCGCGGCGACCACTGGGACGCCTGGCTCGGGAGCGACTGCCCGGCGCTGCTGCTCCACGGCACCCGCAGCGCATCGCTCCCGCAGAGCCAGGCCGACGCGATGGTGACCCGGCGCCCCCGGACCTCGTACACGCCCCTGGACGGGGACCACTTCGTGCCGTTCACGGACCCGGAGGGGTTCTACAAGGCCGTCGGCGCGTTCCTGGCCGGCCTCTGAGCACCCGGGGAACGTCGGAGAACGCCGAAGGGGCGGCGGGCCTTCCGGCCCGCCGCCCCTTCGGGCGTGCTGTACGCAGGTGTTACTTGATGACGGTGATGCGGTCCGCCACCGGCGGGGCGATCGGCGCGGCGGCCGTCGACTTCGCCAGGTAGGTGTTGAAGGCCTCCAGGTCGGGCACGCCGACCAGCTTGTTCTTGTGGTCCTTCAGGACGGTGAAGCCGTCACCGCCGCCCGCGAGGAACTCGTTCATCGCGACCCGGTAGGTCTTGGCGGGGTCGATCGCGGCGCCGTTCAGCTTCACCGAGTCCACGACGATGCGGTCCGTGCCCGTCTTCGTCATGTCCAGGGTGTACGTGAAGCCCTTCGACACCTGCAGGATCTTCGGGTTCGGGCCGTTGACCGTGCCGCTGACCTGCTGCTGGAGCGCGGTGATCAGCTGCGCGCCCGTCAGGTCGACGATGTTCATCAGGTTGTTGAACGGCTGGACGGTGTAGGACTCGCCGTACGTCACGACGCCGTCGCCCTCGCCACCCGCGGCCTTGTAGGCCAGGTCGGCACGGATGCCGCCCGGGTTCATGATGGCCAGCTGCGCGCCGCCCTTGGCCGCCGGGGCCGTGGCCTCCAGCTGCGCGTCTGCGATCAGGTCGCCGAGCGGCTTCTCGGGCGCCTCGGAGCCGCGGCCCGCGATGTCCGCCGAGATGTAGCCCATCGGACGGCTGGCGACCGGGGCGGCCAGCGCGTTCCAGCGGGTGATCAGCTCGGTCATGTCCGGGGCCTTGGGCTGGTCCCGGGTGACGGCCTTGGTGACCGGCTTGGGCGCGGAGACCGCGGTGCGGACGATGTCCTTGGTCCGGCGGTCGTACGTCAGCGTGGTGTCAGTGAACGCCCGGCCGTAGGAGGCGGCCGAGGTCACCATGCGCGGGTTGCCGGCCGGGTCCGGGATGTTGCAGGCGTACGCCTGGTGCGTGTGGCCGGTGACCAGCGCGTCCACCTTCGGGTCGATGTTCTTCGCGATGTCCACGATGGCGCCCGAGACGCCGGCGCCGGCACCCGGGACGTTGCAGTCGTAGTTGTACGCGCCACTCGCGGGCATGCCGCCCTCGTGGATCAGCGCGACGATCGACTTCACGCCCTGCTTGTCCAGCTCGGCGGCGTACTTGTTGATCGTCTCGACCTCGTCGCCGAACTTGAGGCCCTTGACCCCGTCGGCGGTCACGACGTCCGGAGTGCCCTCCAGGGTGACGCCGATGAAGCCGATCTTCACGTCGCCCTTCTTCCAGATGAAGGTGGGCGACATCAGCGGGCGCTTGGTCTTCTCGTCGGTGACGTTCGCGGCGAGGTACTTGAACTCGGTGCCCGTGTACTCCTTGCCGTACTCGAAGCAGCCGTCGACCGGGTGGCAGCCGCCGTACGCCATGCGGCGCAGCTCGGTCTTGCCCTCGTCGAACTCGTGGTTGCCGACGCTGGTGACGTCCAGCTTCAGCTTGTTCAGCGCCTCGACGGTGGGCTCGTCGTGGAAGAGACCGGACAGCATCGGGCTGCCGCCGATCATGTCACCGGCCGCGGCCGTGACGGAGTACTCGTGGCCCTTGCGGGCCTCGCGCAGGCTGGTCGCCAGGTACTCGACACCACCGGCCGGTATCGCCTTGGTGGTGCCGTCGGCCTGACGTTCGGTCACGGTGCCGGAGGAACCCTGCGGCGGCTCCAGCGTGCCGTGGAAGTCGTTGAACGACAGCATCTGCACGTCGACGGTGCGGCTCTTGCCGGCACCGCCACCACTCGCGGCACCGGCCGGCAGTGCGGCCGCGACCATCGCTCCGGCCCCGGCCGTGACGGCGAGGGCGGCGAAGGTCAACCGGCGGGCTTGGCGGTGCCGTTGTGGCGTCGCTGACATGTAGTCCCCTTTTGGGCAGCGGTGAAACTTGGGAGGTATGCCGCAGCCTATGGTCAACGCGCGTAGCACGACAGGGGTGCCGGGTATCGAGCTGGTTACACGCAGAAGACGGGTCGCCGCCGCCCACGGTCGTAGGCTCGACGCATGACTGACGACGCAGCAGCGGCCCTGGAGCCGGGACGCCAGATTGAGACCCTCGACGAGCTGACGGAGGAACAGGCCGACGCGGTGCTCGCCCTCATCGGGGAAGCGGCGCGCACGGACGGCACCACCGCCGTCTCCGAGCAGGGCCGCCTCCAGCTGCGCGGCGGGCGCCGCGAGGGGATCCGGCACTTCCTGCTCACCGAGAAGGGCCGGCTCGCCGGGTACGGACAACTGGAGGACACCGACCCGGTGGAGGCCCCGGCCGCCGAGCTCGTCGTCCACCCCGCGATGCGCGGCCGCGGACACGGGCGGGCACTGGGCTCGGCGCTGCTCGCCGCGTCGGGCAAGCGGATCCGGGTGTGGGCGCACGGCGGCAAGTCCGCCGCCCGCCACCTCGCGCAGGTCCTCGGGCTGACCCTGTTCCGGGAACTGCGCCAGCTGCGCCGCCCGCTCGGCCGGGACGCACTCCCGCTGCCCGAGGCGGCACTGCCTGCCGGGGTGACCGTACGCACCTTCGTGCCCGGCCAGGACGACACGGCCTGGCTCGCGGTGAACGCGGCCGCCTTCGCCCACCACCCCGAACAGGGCTCACTCACCCAGCGGGACCTGAACGACCGCATCGCGCAGCCCTGGTTCGACCCCAAGGGGTTCTTCCTCGCGGAGCGGGACGGGGAGCTCGTCGGCTTCCACTGGACGAAGGTCCACGCCGAGGACCGGCTCGGCGAGGTGTACGTGCTCGGTGTCCGGCCCGGCGCCCAGGGCGGCGGCCTGGGCAAGGCCCTCACCGCGATCGGCCTGCACCACCTCGCGGGGGCGGGCCTGCCCACCGCGATGCTCTACGTCGACGCCGACAACCCGGCGGCCCTGGCCGTCTACGAGGGCCTCGGCTTCAGCACGCACGAGGTGGACCTGATGTACCGCACCGAAAGCTGACCCACCACCGCGGGCACCGGGTCCCACCCGGTGTCCGCCACCCCGACGGCCGCACCGGCCGCTGCGACCGCTGCGACCGCGGCAGCGCCGCCCCGCAGGGCGCCCGCCCCGCAGACCGGGACCGCGGGGGGGGCGGCCGCCAGCGCCCCCCACCCGACCCGGCAGCCGGGGCCAGGGCCGGGGCCGGGGCGCCGAGCCGGGGCGCCGGGGCAGGGGCGCCGGGGCAGGGGCGCCGGGGCAGGGGCGCCGGGCCGGGGCGCCGGGCCGGGGCGCCGGGCCGGGGCGCCGGGCCGGGGCGCATCGGGCGCGGGGACGCGCCGGTGCATTCCGGGCGCGGAAAAGACGTACTCGTGCACCACCCGGACCCTGGATGCCATTCGGCATTCACCGGCCCTTAAGACGCGCTTGCGACTCTCCCCGCATGCAGCCCCGACTCCGACTGACGGCGAACGCTTCCGACGCGCCTGTCCTGCCGCCTGCGCGGAACAATGGAGTCATGAGCCACCAGCCCAGCGCAGGCCCCACCGAGGTCCCCGCCCAGCACCCGTCTCGCCCGTCCGCCACCGCAGCCTCCGGCGGCGCGGCGGCCAAGCCCGCGCGGATCGGCTCCATAGCCGCGCACCGTCCGCATTCCGGCAACGAACCCGGCCTCGCGCCCGATCTCGACGCCGACCTGGACGCCTACGACGACAAGGACGGCGGCGAGCTCCCCCCGGGCCGCTTCCTCGACCGCGAGCGCAGCTGGCTGGCCTTCAACGAGCGGGTCCTGGAACTGGCCGAGGACCCGGCGACCCCGCTCCTGGAGCGCGCCAACTTCCTGGCGATCTTCGCGAGCAACCTCGACGAGTTCTTCATGGTCCGCGTCGCCGGCCTCAAGCGCCGCATCGCGACCGGCGTCGCCACCCGTTCGGCCTCGGGCCTCCAGCCCCGCGAGGTGCTCGACCTGATCTGGACGCGCTCGCGCGAGCTCATGGCCCGGCACGCCGCCTGCTTCCAGCAGGACATCTCCCCGCAGCTCGCCGAAGAGGGCATCCACCTCATCCGCTGGCCGGACCTCACCGAGAAGGAGCAGGCCCGCCTCTTCACGCTGTTCCGGAACCAGATCTTCCCGGTGCTCACCCCGCTGGCCGTGGACCCCGCGCACCCGTTCCCGTACATCTCCGGGCTCTCGCTGAACCTCGCGGTCGTCGTCCGCAACCCGGTCAGCGGCCACCGCCACTTCGCCCGCGTCAAGGTCCCGCCCCTGCTCTCCCGCTTCCTGGAAGCCTCCCCGCAGCGCTACGTCCCCCTTGAGGACGTCATCGCCGCGCACCTGGAGGAGCTGTTCCCCGGCATGGAGGTGCTCGCGCACCACATGTTCCGGGTGACCCGCAACGAGGACCTGGAGGTCGAGGAGGACGACGCCGAGAACCTGCTCCAGGCCCTGGAGAAGGAGCTCATGCGGCGCCGCTTCGGCCCGCCGGTGCGCCTGGAGGTCGAGGAGTCCATCGACCCCGGCGTCCTGGACCTCCTCGTGCAGGAGCTGAACGTCTCCGCCGCCGAGGTCTACCCGCTGCCCGGCCCGCTGGACCTGACCGGCCTGTTCGGCATCGCCTCCCTGGACCGGCCCGAGCTGAAGTACCCCAAGTTCGTCGCCGGCACCCACCGCGACCTCGCCGAGGTCGAGTCCGCCTCCGCCCCCGACATCTTCGCCGCGCTGCGCGAGCGGGACGTGCTGCTGCACCACCCGTACGACTCCTTCTCCACCTCGGTGCAGGCCTTCCTGGAGCAGGCCGCCGCCGACCCGGACGTCCTCGCGATCAAGCAGACGCTGTACCGGACCTCCGGCGACTCCCCGATCGTGGACGCCCTGATCGACGCAGCCGAATCCGGCAAGCAGGTCCTCGTGCTCGTCGAGATCAAGGCCCGCTTCGACGAGCAGGCCAACATCAAGTGGGCCCGCAAGCTGGAGGAGTCCGGCTGCCACGTCGTCTACGGGCTGGTGGGCCTCAAGACCCACTGCAAGCTGTCCCTCGTCGTCCGCCAGGAGGGCGACACGCTGCGCCGCTACTCCCACGTCGGCACCGGCAACTACCACCCCAAGACCGCCCGCCTGTACGAGGACCTCGGCCTGCTCACCGCCGACCCGCAGGTCGGAGCGGACCTCTCCGACCTCTTCAACCGGCTGTCCGGCTACTCGCGCCGCGAGACCTACCGCCGGCTGATCGTGGCCCCGCGCTCGCTGCGCGACGGCCTGATCGCGCGGATCGACAAGGAGGCCGCCCACCACAAGGCCGGCCGCCCCGCGTACGTGCGCCTCAAGATGAACTCGATCGTCGACGAGGCCCTCATCGACTCGCTCTACCGGGCCTCCCAAGCGGGAGTGCCCGTCGACATCTGGGTCCGCGGCATCTGCGCCGTGCGCCCCGGGGTCCCCGGGCTCTCGGACAACATCCGGGTCCGATCGATCCTCGGCCGCTTCCTGGAACACTCCCGGGTCTTCGCCTTCGGCAACGGAGGCGAACCCGAGGTGTGGATCGGCAGCGCCGACATGATGCACCGCAACCTCGACCGCCGCATCGAGGCACTGGTCAGGGTCGCCGACCCGGCCCACCGAGCGGCACTGGACCGGATGCTGGAGACCGGGATGTCCGACTCCACCTCCTCCTGGCACCTGGGCCCGGACGGCGAATGGACCCGGCACAGCACGGACCACGAAGGTCAGCCGCTGCGGCACGTTCAGGAGATGCTCATAGACGCCCGGAGGCGCCGGCGTGGCTCTGCCAAACCATGACCTGACAGCACGTGGCGAAGGCTTCGCGGGTGACGTGCTCGGCACGTACCTGCGGGCCCAGGCCACCGCCTTCTTGCGCGGGCTCCGCCTCCACGAGGAGAGCGGGGCCGACGCCGCGGACGGAAGCGATGCGGCGCGCAGCCTGCGGGGGGCTGCGCGCCGGATCAGCGGGTCCCTGTCCACTTTCCGGGTGGTGACCGAGTCCTCCTGGGCCGACGGGCTGCGCACCGAGCTGGTGTGGCTGTCCTCGACCCTGGCGGACGAGCACGCGTACGCCGCCCGGCTGACCCGACTGCTGGACGCGCTGCACCGGCTCTCGGGCTCGCCGGAGGTGCCCGCGCCCCGGGGCGCCGCGGGCGCGCTGACGGTGGGCTCGGCGCGGGCCGGCGCCCTGCTGGAACGGCAGCTGACGCTGGCCCGGACCCGCGCCCACTCGGCGACCCTCCAGGCACTGGGCTCGTCCCGGTTCCACGCGGTCGCGGACGCGGTGGCCGTCCTGGCCTCGGAGGTGCCGCTGGACCCGGTCGCGGCCCGCGGGCGGGTGGACGAGGTGCTCGTCCCGCTGGCGGAGGTGGCCCGCACCCGGCTGGCGGCGGCCGTCTCGGCGCTGCCGCACGCCGCGCAGGCGCACCCGTACAACCCCGATCGCGACGGCTCCTGGCACGAGGTGCGCCGGCTGCTGCGCGTCCACCGGTACGCCCGTGAGGCCCTGGGCGAGGACGTGGCCCGCCTGGTGGTGGCCGGCGAGGCTCTGGACCGGCACCGTGACGCCGCCGAGGCCGCGGCCGCCTCGGCGACGGCGGCCCGCACCCCGCGGATCGCCCCGGCGACGGCGTACGCCCTGGGGGTGCTGCACGCCGACCAGCGGCACGAGGTGGAGGCCGCCCGGTTCGCCTTCCAGGACCTGTGGCACCCGGCACCGGCCACGACCCCCTGACCGAAAGGTTTCGGCCAAGCTCCGGGTCGGCGCCCCCTACGGACACCGACCCGGCACCGAGCCCGATGACAGTCACATAACGGTAACGACGGGACAACGGCGGATGACACTCCGGAGCAAACCCGGCCATCCACACCGGGCCGTCCGCCACGGTTCACCATCCGTTCACTTGTCCCGGTCGGCCGCTTCACCTGTTCTGCCTAATTTCGGTGGTGCACGGAGCGCGTCGGCGAACTGGTCGGGTGACGCACCGCGCACCCGACGTAGTCCTCTTCGCACGCCGCCCCGATACAGAAAGCGGCCGGCGGCTTCTGGAAGGAACACCCGAAAGTGAAGCTTCAGCGCAAGAACCGGCTTCGTGCCTCCGCCCTCGGGGCCCTCGTCGTGTCCGGCGCCCTGGTCCTCACGGCGTGCGGCTCGGACAACAACACCAAGGACGGCGGCGCCAGCGGCAAGCCGTCGGCCGCCGCGCAGGGCGACATCAAGTGCGGCGACGCCAAGGGCAAGCTCCTGGCCTCCGGCTCCTCCGCCCAGAAGAACGCGGTCGACCTGTGGGTGAAGGCCTACATGGCCGCCTGCTCCGGCGTCGAGGTGAACTACAAGTCCTCCTCCTCCGGTGAGGGCATCGTCGCCTTCAACCAGGGCACCGTCGGCTTCGCGGGCTCGGACTCCGCGCTGAAGCCCGAGGCCGTCGAAGAGTCGAAGAAGGTCTGCACCGGCGGTCAGGGCATCGACCTGCCGATGGTCGGCGGCCCGATCGCCATCGGCTTCAACGTCGCCGGCGTGGACAAGCTGACGCTGGACGCCCCCACCCTCGCCAACATCTTCAACGACAAGATCAAGAAGTGGGACGACGAGGCGATCAAGAAGCTGAACCCCGGCGTCACGCTTCCCTCCACCGCCATCCAGGCCTTCCACCGCTCCGAGGACTCGGGCACCACCGAGAACCTGGGCAAGTACCTCAAGGCCGCCGCTCCCGACGCCTGGACGTACGAGGCCGCGAAGAAGTGGCCGGCCCCCGGTGGCCAGGCCGCCACGGGCTCCGCCGGTGTCGCCTCGCAGGTCAAGGGCGTTGACGGCGCGATCGGCTACTTCGAGCTCTCCTACGCCAGCTCGCAGAGCATCAAGACCGTCGACATCAACACCGGCGCGGCCGCCCCGGTGAAGGCCTCCTCCGAGAGCGCCTCCAAGGCCATCGCCGCCGCCAAGATCGCCGGCACGGGCTCCGACCTGGCGCTTAAGCTCGACTACACCACCAAGGCCGAGGGTGCCTACCCGATCGTCCTGGTGACGTACGAAGTCGTCTGCGACAAGGGCAACAAGGCCGAGACGCTCCCGACCGTCAAGTCCTTCCTGAACTACACCGCCTCGGACGCGGGCCAGAAGGTCCTCTCCGAGAACGGCTACGCGCCGATCCCGGCCGAGATCAACTCCAAGGTCCGCGAAGTCATCAACTCGCTGTCCTGATCGATGAGCCTCGGAGCCGGGCCGATCCCGTCCGATCGGCCCGGCTCCCAGGACCCTTCCCCTCCACCCGGGGGAATCCGGTGCACCGCCGCCAGGGGGCCTGACCCCCCACCCAGACCGGAAAGAACATGGCTTCCACCACACCCACCCAGATAGACCAGGCTCCGCCTGTCTCCAAGAGCGCGAGGTCCACCGGCCGAGCCGGTGACAAGATCTTCGCCGGGCTCTCCAAGGGCTCCGGAATCCTGCTCCTGGTGATCATGGCGTCGATCGCCGGCTTCCTCACCTACCGCGCCTCGATCGCACTGTCGAAGAACGAGGGAAACTTCCTCACCACCTTCGACTGGAACGCGTCGGCCAACCCGCCCGTCTTCGGCATCGCCGTCCTGCTCTTCGGCACCGTCGTCAGCTCGATCATCGCGATGGCCATCGCGGTTCCGATCGCCGTCGGCATCGCCCTCTTCATCTCGCACTACGCGCCGCGCAAGCTGGCCGCCCCCCTCGCGTACGTGGTCGACCTGCTGGCCGCCGTGCCGTCGATCATCTACGGCATCTGGGGCGCGCTCTTCCTCGTCCCGCAGCTCGGTGGCCTCAACCTCTGGCTCGACGAGTACATGGGTTGGACCTACGTCTTCGACAAGACCCAGGTCGGCGTCGCCCGCTCGCTCTTCACCGTCGGCATCCTGCTCGCGATCATGATCCTGCCGATCGTGACCAGCGTCAGCCGCGAGGTCTTCCTCCAGGTCCCGCGCATGAACGAGGAGGCCGCCCTGGCCCTCGGCGCGACCCGCTGGGAGGTCATCCGCATGTCGGTGCTGCCCTTCGGCCGCTCCGGCGTCATCTCCGCCTCGATGCTCGGCCTCGGCCGCGCCCTCGGCGAGACCATGGCCGTCGCGACCGTCCTCTCCCCGAGCTTCCTGATCTCCGGCCACATCCTGGACCCGGGCGGCGGAACGTTCGCGCAGAACATCGCCGCGAAGTTCGACGAGGCCAACGAGTTCGGGCGTGACGCCCTGATCGCCTCCGGTCTCGTGCTCTTCCTCCTCACCCTGCTGGTCAACGGCGCAGCCCGGCTGATCATCGCCCGTCGCAAGGACTTCTCGGGGGCGAACGCCTGATGAGCCACGCACTCCAGGACCAGCGGCCCGCCCGGGCCCCGAAGTCCGCCGCCCCCGCCGCCCTGACCCGCGGCGGCCTGCCCCGCTGGGCCCCGGCCGCCATCGCGGTCCTCTCAATCGCCCTCGGCTGCGGCATCGGCGTCGTCGCCGGCCTCGAAAGCAAGATCCAGTGGGGCCTGATCGCCTCGATCCTGTTCATCGCGATCACGTACACCGCCAGCTCGGTCGTCGAGAACCGCCGCCAGGCCAAGGACCGGATCGCGACCTCCCTCGTGTGGGTCTCCTTCGTCCTCGCGGTCATCCCGCTGCTCTCGCTGATCTGGACCACGGTCAGCCGCGGTCTGAAGGCCCTCGACGCGAACTTCCTCAGCCACTCGATGAACGGCGTGACCAGCTTCGAGGAGGGCGGCGGCGTCTACCACGCGCTGCTCGGCACCATCGAGCAGGTCGCCCTCGCCGCCGCGATCGCCGCGCCGATCGGCCTGCTGACCGCCGTCTACCTCGTCGAGTACGGCAAGGGCAGCCTCGCCAAGGCCGTGACCTTCTTCGTCGACGTCATGACCGGCATCCCCTCGATCGTCGCGGGCCTGTTCATCCTGACGACCTGGAACCTGGCGCTCGGCTTCGGCCCCTCCGGCTTCGCCGGCTCGATGGCCCTGTCGATCCTGATGATGCCCGTCGTGGTCCGCTCCACCGAGGAGATGCTCAAGCTCGTCCCGAACGAGCTGCGCGAGGCCGCCCTCGCCCTCGGTGTGCCGAAGTGGCGCGTGATCCTCAAGGTCGTGCTCCCCACCGCCATCGGCGGCATCGCCACCGGCCTCATGCTGGCCGTCGCCCGCATCGCCGGTGAGACCGCCCCGATCATGCTGCTGGTCTTCGGCACCCAGCTGATCAACGGCAACCCCTTCGAAGGTGCCCAGTCCTCGCTCCCGCTGTACATCTGGGAGCAGTACAAGGTCGGCAGTGACGCCTCCTACGACCGGGCCTGGGCCGCAGCGCTCGTCCTGATCGCCTTCGTCATGATCCTCAATCTGGTGGCCCGCGGCATCGCCCGCTGGAAGGCCCCGAAGACCGGTCGCTGACGCGACTGTATGAAAGCGAAGTGACCCCTCATGGCCAAGCGAATCGACGTCAGCGGCCTTTCCGCCTTCTACGGCAGCCACAAGGCCATCGATGACATCTCGATGACCGTGGAGCCGCGCTCCGTGACCGCCTTCATCGGCCCGTCCGGCTGCGGCAAGTCCACCTTCCTGCGCACCCTGAACCGCATGCACGAGGTCACCCCCGGCGGCCGCGTCGAGGGCAAGGTGCTCCTGGACGACGAGAACCTGTACGGCGCCGGCGTGGACCCGGTCGCGGTCCGCCGCACCGTCGGCATGGTGTTCCAGCGCCCGAACCCCTTCCCCACCATGTCGATCTTCGACAACGTGGCGGCGGGCCTGCGCCTGAACGGCAAGTTCAGGAAGTCCGAGCTGGCCGACATCGTGGAGCGCTCCCTCAAGGGCGCCAACCTGTGGAACGAGGTCAAGGACCGCCTGAACAAGCCCGGCTCCGGCCTCTCCGGCGGCCAGCAGCAGCGTCTGTGCATCGCCCGCGCCATCGCGGTCGAGCCGGAGGTCCTGCTGATGGACGAGCCCTGCTCGGCCCTGGACCCGATCTCCACCCTGGCGATCGAGGACCTGATCGGTGAGCTGAAGGAGCGCTTCACGATCGTCATCGTGACGCACAACATGCAGCAGGCCGCCCGCGTCTCCGACCGCACCGCCTTCTTCAACCTGGCGGCGGTCGGCCAGCCCGGAAAGCTCGTCGAGATCGACGACACGGACCGGATCTTCTCGAACCCGTCCGTCCAGGCGACCGAGGACTACATCTCGGGCCGCTTCGGCTAGGCCGAAGCCCGACGGGACATCATGCGGCTGAGCCGCGTGACGCAAACGTCCTGCGGTGCTGCATGGCGGTGCCACCGCAAGGCGAAAGGGCCGGCTCCCCCTGGGTGGGGGGAGCCGGCCCGCTTTCGTTCCGCTGCGTACGGACGGCTAGCCGACGAAGGCCAGGTCGACGATCCAGAAGCAGAGCGCGGCGACCAGGGCCGCGGCCGGCATGGTGATGAACCAGCCCATGACGATGTTCTTGGCGACGCCCCAGCGGACCGCGTTGACCCGCTTGGTCGCGCCCACGCCCATGATCGCCGAGGTGATCACGTGGGTGGTGGAGATCGGCGCGTGGAACAGGAACGCCGAGCCGAACATGATCGATGCACCGGTGGTCTCGGCCGCGAAGCCCTGCGGCGGGTCCAGCTCGATGATCTTGCGGCCGAGCGTGCGCATGATGCGCCAGCCGCCCGCGTACGTGCCCAGCGACAGCATCACGGCGCACACGAGCTTGACCCAGACCGGGATCGCGTCGCCGTTCTGCTGCACGTCGGCGATGACCAGGGCCATCATCACGACGCCCATCGTCTTCTGCGCGTCCTGGAGACCGTGGCCGAGCGCCATGCCGGCCGCGGACACCGTCTGCGCGATGCGGAAGCCGCGCTTGGCCTTGTGCGGGTTGGCCCGGCGGAACATCCACAGGATGACGACCATCACCAGGTAACCGACGACCAGGCCGACCACCGGCGAGACGAACATCGGGATGACGACCTTGTCGATCACTCCCGACCAGATGACTTCGGTGCCGCCGGCCAGCGCCGCGCCCACCATGCCGCCGAACAGCGCGTGCGAGGAGGACGAGGGAAGCCCGAAGTACCAGGTGACCAAGTTCCAGACGATCGCGCCGACCAGGGCCGCGAAGAGGATCCACATGCCCGTCTTGCCCGTGGGCGTCTCGATCAGGCCCTCACTGACCGTCTTGGCGACGCCGCTGCCCAGGAAGGCACCGGCGAGGTTCATCACCGCGGCCATCGCGAGGGCGGCGCGCGGGGTCAGCGCGCGGGTCGAGACCGAGGTCGCGATCGCGTTCGCCGAGTCGTGGAAACCGTTGGTGTACGTGAAACCGAGCGCGACACCGATGGTCACGATCAGAGCGAAGGTGTCCACGAGGTTCAGGACTCCTTGACCGCGATGGTCTCCACCGTGTTCGCGACGTGCTCGAACGCGTCGGCCGCCTCTTCGAGCACGTCGACGATCTGCTTGAGCTTCAGCACCTCGATGGCGTCGTACTTGCCGTTGAAGAGCTGGGCGAGCAGCTTGCGGTGGATCTGGTCGGCCTGGTTCTCAAGGCGGTTGACCTCGATCCAGTACTCGGTCAGGTTGTCCATCGTCCGCAGGTGCGGCATGGCCTCGGCGGTCAGCTCCGCCGCCCGCGCCAGCACCTCGATCTGCTGCTCGACACCCTTGGGGAGCTCCTCCACCTGGTAAAGGACGACCAGGTCGACGGCCTCCTCCATGAAGTCCATGATGTCGTCGAGCGACGAGGCCAGGTTGTAGATGTCCTCGCGGTCGAACGGCGTGATGAAGGAGGAGTTCAGCTGGTGGAAGATCGCGTGGGTGGCGTCGTCCCCCGCGTGCTCGGCTGCCCGCATCCGCTCCGCGATCTCGGCCCGGGCGGAGGAGTCCGCTCCGAGCAGTTCCATCAGGAGCTTGGAGCCCGTGACGATGTTGTCCGCGGATGCGGCGAACATGTCGTAGAAGCTCGTCTCCCTGGGGGTCAGACGAAATCGCACGTGAGGTCCTCGGGGTGCATTGGATTCGGTCAGGCTGATGCTAGGCGCATCCCCCGGCCACGGCTAACCGGCGGTTCCGGGCGGTTCCCCAGTGTCCTCCATCAGGCAGAGTGAGGAGCACGGGCCCCTGCCGCTCCGACAAGAGCCCGGTAACCTATACCCATGAGGGGTATGCGCCCCTCGATCCGGACCACGGGAGGACGCATGACTGCCATCGAGGCGGAGGGCTCCGGAGCCGACGTCGCCACCGGTACCGGCACGGTGCACGGCTACCACCACCAGAAGGACGAGCACCTCAAGCGGCTGCGCCGGATCGAGGGCCAGATCCGGGGTCTGCAGCGACTCGTCGACGAAGACGTCTACTGCATCGACATACTCACGCAGGTCTCGGCGAGCACGAAGGCCCTCCAGTCGTTCGCGCTCCAGCTGCTCGAAGAGCACCTGCGGCACTGCGTCGCCGATGCGGCCGTCAAGGGCGGCGCCGAGATCGACGCCAAGGTGGAGGAAGCGACGAAGGCGATCGCGCGCCTGCTGCGTACCTGAGCACCCGAGCACGGCGACCCCCGGTCATCGGCAACGGATGCGGCTACAGCCCGAGACCCATCAGGACCTCGTCGATCCGGTCCTGGCTGAGCCGCTCCTCGTCCGCAGTGGACGCCGCGATGATCAGCTCGCCGCACAGCTCGATCTCGGCGAGCGCCACGTGGTCCTGCACCGTCGTACCGCCTGCGGGAGTCACGCGTGTCACCTCAATCTGCCGTCATCGGTCATCGGTCGTAGGCGCTCTGTCCCAGCGTAGGGAGGGCGGGGCGCTGTGCGCATGACACGGATGGACCATTTCCGGATACCGGGCCATGGCCCGATCGCGCCGCCCCGGGACCGTCCGGCCGGCTACCCGGCGATCTTCCCGGCGTAAATGTCCCCGCTTGCGGGCAATACGACGGTCACCGGCGTCCCGAACCCGTAGAGCAGCGTGGTGGAGGAGACATCGATCACGCCATTGTTGACGTAGCTGAAGCGGTGCCGGACCTTCCGCAGCCGGCCCTCCTCGTCGAGGTACACGTCGAAGGGGACCGTGCCCTTGCTGAACCCTTTCGCCGCCGCCTCCAGCGCCCCCTTGACCGCCGGTGAGGCGTTCTTCGCGGCCTCGCCGATGTCGGTCGTCCCGCGGTAGTGCCGGACCTTGGTGCCCGCCACCTCGGTCTCACCCACGTACGTCGCCTCCTGCACGCCGCGCAGCAGCTCGGCGGCGGCCAGCGGGTCCGTGGCCCCGCCCGTGACCAGGTTCCCGTCCGCGAGGGTCGTCGTGTCGACGCGGACCCACTTGTCGGCGGGCACGCCCGCGCCCCGGTTCTTCATGTACAGGGCCCCGGGGACGAGCAGTTCGGTGATGGGCCGGTGCTCGTCCTTGCCCGCCGCGTCGGCCGGGAGCATCACCAGGAGCTGGCCCATCCGGTTCTTGAAGTCGACGCCGCCCTCGCCGCGGATCGTGACCCGGGTCCCGCCGGTGGCCATCTCCATCGCCGTACGGGCCTGCGCACTGCCGGTCCTGACCAGCAGGTCGGCGGCCGCCCGCACGGTCGCGGCCGGATCGGCGGGGGGCCGGTCGTCGTCCTTGTCCGCGGCCGCGCACCCACCTGTCGCGGACAAGGTCACGGCCATCCCGAGGGCGAGCACCGCCTCGCCCGCACGCCCGCGCCGCCGCCTGAGCTGGTGCTCCACCATCGCCTGCCAACCCCCAACGCATGACCGCTGTTTGCCCGAGGCCCCCACCCGCTCCGCTTAACGAGGTCCCGGGTTTCCCGTCACGGGCCACCGCGGCCCGGACCCCTTGCCGGACGCAGGTACCTTGGTGGTGTGGATTCGCACACCAAAGCGTCGCTGGTCCCTCCGCTTGAAGCCGTGCCGTTCCCCCGTCCCACGGAGCGGCCCCCCGCCGAGCACGACACGAGCACCACCGAGCGCGGCTCGTTCTGCCTGGCCCTGTGCACCTGCGGCTGGAGAGGTCCGGCCCGCCGCTCCCGCGACCTGGCCCGGAAGGACGCCACCCGGCACACCTCACCCTGAGGCCGTGTCCGCGTAGTCCCGGGGGCTCTTGATCGCCCGTTCGGACGGCCCGGCTGGCCGACGCCCCCGGGAGCGGATGCCCTGGATGCATGCCAGGACCCGCACCCCGCGTCGCCGCCCTCCTCTGGGCCCTGCTCATCGCCCTCACGCCCGCCGCCGTGGCCTCGGCGCGCCCGACGGGCTCGGCGGACGGCCCGGCCGACGTGGCCCTGGCCATCGGGGCGACCGTCATCGCGTCCGTGGCCACCGGCCTGTGGCTGCGTTCCCGGTACCGCCGCGAGGACGACTCGCAGGACCACGGCACGGAGCACGGCACGGAGCACGGCGAACCGTGAACCCGCGCCCGCGCCCCCGCCCGGCGGCGGTCCGCGTGTGCTTCGTCGTGGCCTGCCTGTGCCTGGTGGCGGCGGTCCTGCTCTCCGTATGGGACGCGTACGCAAGGACCTAGGCGGCGAGGTCGCTCTCGTGGGGGCGGCAGGCGGGCGGCGGGGTCTGGGGCTGCGCGAGGTCCACCGGGCGGGGCAGGGCGCGGCGCTTGGCGCGGACCAGTCGGCCGGCGCGCGGAGAACGGGCCACCGCCCGCACCACCGGGGTCAGGAGCGCCATCGCGAGCGGGGCGAGCACCAGGACGACGGCGGTGCCGAGGGCGAAGCCGCCGATGACGTCGGTCGGGTAGTGGACCCCGAGGTACACGCGGCAGACGCCCTCGGCGAGGGCCAGCCCGATCCCGATGAGCCCGAGCTTGCGGTTCGCGAGGAACAGGCCGACGCCCAGGGCCATCGCGAGCGTCGCGTGGCCGCTGACGAAGGAGAAGTCGCCGGGGCCGGAGTGCGGTGCGAGCACGTCGAGGCCGTCGTGTTCCATGTACGGCCGCGGCCGCGCGACGAGCGCGCGCAGCGGGACGTTCAACAGGAGGGCGAGCGCGGCCGCGAGGGGAGCCCATACGAGCGCGGCGAACGACTCGGAGGCGGTGGGCTCCTCCTGCCTGCGCATCCCGTGCCAGCACCACAAGAAGAGCAGGACCAGGGCCAGCGGGATTCCGTACGCTCCGACGAGGCCGACGGCCCGGTCGACCGCGGCCGGGGCGTGCCGGGCCAGCCCGTTGACGTCGTACAGCAGGCTTACGTCCACGTTCGGCCCACCACTTGTGAGTCCAGCCATGGCGATACGGCCCCTTAGCCTTGCTTGGTTCCCCTCGGGCGCACCCCTGTGTGCGCCCCTGAACCCCCCCGGTTGATCAAGCCTGTGTCCATGGAACGCCCGTTCTGAAGCCCACGTTCCACTCTCCACCGAATGATCACGGCAACGTTATCGAAGAGTGACTCATCGTCGCAGCTCAGGGCCCTCGGTTAACGCAGCGTCGCCAACCGTGCGGCTAAGGGGACTTGGCGTCGGCCGTACGGTCGGGCAGGGCCTCGGCCCCGTCCTTGGTGACGCGGGTCGCGCCGAAGTAGTCCGGGGTGTCGATCTTGTCGAAGCGGATCACCGCGCCGGTGTACGGGGCGTTGATCATGTACCCGCCGCCCACGTAGAGGCCGACGTGATGGATCGCCCGGGAGTTCGTCAGATCATCGGAGAAGAACACCAGGTCACCGGGGAGCAGTTCACCGCGCGAGGGATGCGGACCCGCGTTGTACTGGTCGTTGGCGACGCGGGGCAGCTCGATCCCCACCGACTCGTACGCCGCCTTGGTCAGCCCCGAACAGTCGAACCGCCCGTCCTGGTCCGGCGTCCCGTTGCCGCCCCACAGGTACGGGGTCCCCAACTGCTTCTGCGCGAAGTAGATCGCCCCGGCGGCCTGCTGCGAGGGCGCAACCCTCCCGACGGGCCGCTCGAAGCTCTTGGCGAGGGTCGTGATGGTCTTCACGTACCCCTGGGTCTCGCGGTACGGCGGCACGCCCTGGTTCTTGAGCACCGCCCCGGGGCCGGCGTTGTAGGCGGCCAGCATGTTGCTGATGGCGTCTCCGGGAACGTTCCGCACCGAGCTCGCCAGCTCGCAGTCGTACGAAGCCGCCGAGGGAATGGCGTCGTTCGGGTCCCAGATGTCGCGATCGCCGTCCCCGTCCCCGTCGATCCCGTGGGTGGCCCATGTGCCGGGGATGAACTGGGCGATGCCGCGCGCGTCCGCCGGACTCACGATGTCCGGGTCCCAGCCGCTCTCCGAGTAGAGCTGGGCGGCGAGGATGGCCGGACTCAGGGTCGGGCAGAGCACGCCCCACTTCTGTACCAGGGCCTGGTACTTCCCGGGAACGGCACCCTTGGCGAGGCCGACGGCGCGGCCGCCACCGGTCGCGATGCCCGCGGCGGCGGAGTACGTGCCGACCACGAGCAGAGCCACGAAGCACAGACACGCCCCGAAGCTGATCCCGCTGATCACCCAGAATCTGCGCACCCGTCAACCCTCCCCCATCGACCGTTTTTTCACCGGCATTCGCCGTGACGTGTCGGATTTACCCCTTTTGCGGCCCGCTGTCGAATCCGACGCAGTCGAAACTCTTGTGATCCGTATCCGAGGTGGCGTGGCGGAACACCACCGTCCACCCACCGGGATCCTGCGAGAGCGGCGGCGCCTTGACCGTCTTGCCGTTCAGCTGCATGGAGAAGTCGTCCGGGTACGTGACGTACTTCCACTCCAACTCATCACCCTCGTACAGGTCCCGGGCTTTGGCAACGAAGCCGAGCTGCCGGTTGTCGGTCACCGCCGTGGACCGGCCGTTCTCGTCGACCTCGTGCTGCGGCTTCACGACGACGGCCACGTAGTACGGCGGTACGTTGGGCAGCGCGTTCTTGACCCGGTAGCCGATCTGCACCTTGCCCGACTTCAGCTGGGGGTCGTCCAGGGTCCTGGGCAATGAGCTCTGGAAGCCCAGGATGGCGTCCTCCTCCACGGGCCGGGCGCACCGGTTGTTGACGGGGTCGAAGTCGTCCAGATTGGGCGCGGTCTGCCGGATGAACGTGGGTGGCCCGGCCGGCGCTTGCGCCGCAGGACTGCCGGTGGCCTGCCCGTCGGGACTCGGGTTCCCCTTTTGGCTCTGACTCGGGCTCGGATTCCGCCCCTGTGCGCCCGCCCGGTCGTCGGCGCCGCCACCCTGGCCGCCCAGCGGCAGCTTCCACACCGCCACGGCCCCCACCGCCGCCAGCGCGACACCGGCCGCCACCCGGACTCCCCTGCGCCCACGCCTCGGCGGAGGCGAGGCCGCGTGCTGCGTCGGCGTGTAGCCGGGTGGTGTGCCCGGGCCCTGGGTGCGCATTTCGTGGAGCGGGACCGCCTCGCCCAGCGCCCCCAGCCCCGGGTACACCGGATCGTCGATCAGCGCGTCCCGCACCCCGCACCGGCCGATCACCTCGGCCGGTGTCGGCCGCGCCGCCGGGTCCTTCGCCACGCACGCCTCGATCAGCGCCGCCAGCCCCCGCTCCACCCCGGCCACGTCGATCGGCTCGTGCACCGCCCGGTAGCCCACGGTCGCCGCCACGCCCGTACCGAACGGCGGCCGCCCCGTCGCCGCGTACGCGAGCGTGGCACCCAGCGCGAACACGTCCGCCGCGGCCCCCGCCTCCGCACCGAGCAGCACCTCGGGCGCCGTGTACCCCGGCGTCCCCGGTGCCTGGCCGTCCTGGGTGAGGGCCGTCTCGCCCACGCCGCGCGCGATGCCGAAGTCGATGAGCTGCGGCCCCTGCCCGCCGAGGATGACGTTCTGCGGCTTGAGGTCCCGGTGCGTCACCCCGTACGCGTGGACGCTGGCCAGCCCCTCCGCCAGCGCCGCGAACAACCGCCGGCAGGTGTCCGCGGGCAAGGCGCCGCGCTCCGCCACCGCACGGGCGAGCGTCGGTCCCGCCACGTACTCCGTGGCCAGCCAGAACGGCGGAGCCGCCAGCGAGGCGTCGATCAGGTTCGCCGTGTACGCCGACCGCACCGCACGTACGGTCTCGGCCTCGCGCCGGAACCGGGCGAGGGCCTCCGGGTGCCCGGTGATCTCGTCCCGGATCACCTTCACGGCCACCAGGCGCCCACCGGGCGAGCGCCCGAGGTACACCTGCCCCATTCCACCGGCACCGAGCCGGGCCAGCAGCGCGTATGCCCCGATCCGGGCGGGGTCGACGTCTCTCAGGGCCTCCACCGGCACGAGCCTGCCACACCGACTCCCGCGCCGGACAGGCGGGTTGACCACCCCCGTCGGCTAACCCCGCGGCGCGACGAACAGGCTCTGCGCGCTGCGCCCGATCGGCCCCTTCTCGTCGTGCAGCCGGGAGTCCGCGAGCCCGATCCCGGCCGCGTCGACGCTCGTACGGGCCTCCACGCACGCCCATTCGCCGACCGGGTGGCGGTGCAGGTGCACGGTCAGGTCGCTGTTGATGAAGACGTACCGGCCGAAGTCCATGACCGAGCTGATCCCGTTGCCCGAGTCCGCGGCGACCAGGACCCGGTCCAGCGGCCTGGCCTCCTCGCCGGCGATGAGCGGCACCTTCATCCGCATCCAGCAGGTGCCGGGCCCCTGCTCCACGAACGCGCCCTCGGTGAACCGGGTCTCCATCGCCGAGTGGTAGCCGGTCTCCCACGGCACCGGGAAGAACGGCGTCACCCCCACCTCCCCGGGCGGCGGCAGCTGCGGCCCCGGCGCCACGCCCGGCACGGCTTCCCCGGCCACCCGGATCCGCAGCGCCCGCGCGAGCATCACCGGCGCGGCCCCGGCCGGGGCGAGGGCGGCCTCCACCACCTCCGTGCTGCGGCCGGCCCGCAGCACGGAGGTGGTGACCTCCAGCGCGCCGATCGGCACCGGCCGCAGGATCTCGTACGTGATCCTCGCGATCCGCATGTCCGCGCGGGCTCCGTCCCGCTCCTCCACGGCCCGCCCGAGCAGCGCGGCCGGCGGCCCGGCGTGCTGCGAGCCCGGGTCCCACGGCCCGCGCGTGTACTCGGTGGCCAGGAACCGCCCGGCATCGACCCGCTCGTAGAACGCCTCGGAGATCGCCATGCCCGGCACGCTACCGACAGGTAACCCGTCTCGCCAGGCCTTCACGGAACAACCGCACCTCAGCGCGGCGCCGGCTCAATGGGCGAAGCCCAGCCCGACGCCCAGCCCCACCAACACCGAGCCGATCGCCCGGTTCAGCGTCTTCTGCGCCTTGAGCATCCGGTCGCGCAGCCGGGAGTTCGAGAAGAACAGCGCGACCGCGCCGAACCAGCCCAGGTGCGCCGCCGACATGAACAGCCCGTACCCGGCCTGCTGCCACACCGGGGTCTGCGGATCCACGACCTGCGTGAACGTCGACACGACGAACAGCGTGGTCTTCGGGTTGAGCACATTGGTCAGGAACCCGGACCGCATCGCGCCCAGCATGGTCAGCTGCGGCTTGGACTCCAGGTCGACGGTCACCTCGGCCCGCGCCCGGAAGGTCCGGATCCCGATCCACACCAGGTACGCGGCGCCCGCCAGTTTGATCGCCGTGAACAGGGTGGTCGAGGAGGCGATGAGCAGCCCGACCCCGAGCATCGTGTACGAGACGTGCACCAGCACGCCGGCGGCGACACCGGCCGCCGCGAACAGCCCGGTGGGCCGCCCGTACAGATAGCTGTTGCGGACGACCATGGCGAAATCGGCGCCGGGACTGATCACGGCGAGGAGGGTGATGACGGCAACTGCGATCACTTCTGTCATGTACGGATGCTCACCGCGCCCGCCCCGGCGATCAACCCGGTTCCGTACACCAATACTTGAGGGATGAACTCGATGCCGTCACCGCTCGCCCTGCGCCCGTTCCGCCCCGAAGCCGACGCCCCAGCCCTGCGCCGCTGGATCACCACCCGGGCCGAGCTCGTCACCTGGGCGGGACCCGCCTTCACCTGGCCCCTGGACGACGCCCAGCTCACCACATACGCCGCCGAGCCGGACCGCCACACCTGGACCGCGGCCTCCCCCGACGGAACCCCCCTCGGCCACGTCTCCGTACGCGGCACCCGCCTGGGCCGCGTACTGATCGCCCCCGAGGCACGCGGCCGGGGCCTCGGCGAGAGCCTCCTCACACTCGCCGTCGCCCGCGCCTTCGGCGAGCTCGGCCTGTCCGCGCTCGACCTCGGCGTCTACACCCACAACACCGCGGCCGTGCGCCTCTACGAGAAGCTCGGCTTCCGCGCCGGGCGCGTACTGGAGGACGTGGAGGAGGTCGACGGCGTCCGCTGGTCGGCCCTCCAGATGCACCTCACCGCCCCGGACCGTTGACAATGGACGGGTGTCTGCCACTCCCGCCGCGCCCGGCAACCCCGCTCGCCCTGCCCGCCCCGCTCGCCCTGCCCGCCCTGCCCGCCCCGCCCTGCCGGTCCTGCAGGCGGACTGCTCGAACTGCTTCGCGCTGTGCTGCGTCGCCCTGCCCTTCGCCAAGTCCAACGACTTCGCTGTGAACAAGGCCGCCGGAACCCCCTGCACGAACCTCCAGCAGGACTTCCGCTGCGGCATCCACACCCGGCTGCGCGACAAGGGCTTCCAGGGCTGCACCGTCTTCGACTGCTTCGGCGCGGGCCAGCAGGTCTCCCAGGTGACCTTCGGCGGCCGAGACTGGCGCGCGCACCCCGGCACGGCCGGTTCGATGTACGAGGCCTTCCCGGTGATGCGGCAGCTGCACGAGCTGCTCTTCTACGTCACCGAGGCACTCACCCTCACGGCGGCCGCCCCGGTCCACGCCGAGCTGCGCCGCGCGCAGACCGAGACCTCGCAGTGGACCGCGGCCGAGGCGGACGCCCTCGCCACCCTGGACGTCGGCGCCCTCCGCGGCCGCATCAACACGCTCCTGCTGCGCGCCAGCGAACTGGCCCGCGCCGGGGCCCCGGCCCGCAAGAAGAACCACCGCGGCGCCGACCTGATGGGCGCCCGCCTCGCCGGCGCGGACCTGCGCGGCGCCAACCTCCGCGGCGCCTACCTGATCGCCGCCGACCTCAGCGGCGCGGACCTCCGCCTGGCGGACCTGATCGGTGCGGACTTCCGCGACGCGGACCTGCGCGGGGCGGACCTGCGCGACGCCGTCTTCCTGACCCAGGCGCAGCTCAACGCGGCCAGGGGCGACACCGCGACCAAGATCCCCGCGACCTTGGCCCGGCCCGCCCACTGGTCCGCGTAACGCCTCAGGGCCTGATGATCGCGGTCCAGCCGGACGGGCAGGTCAGCGCACCCGTCGGCGCGTAGGTGCACTGGTTCTCGTACACCTCGCCCGTCGTCGTCAGCACCTTCACGTACACCGTGTAGATGGCGACGGCGGCGGCCGCGGTCGTGGAGGTGGCGGTACTGACCGACACCCCGCACGCGTTGCGCGGATGCCCCGGGTTCAGCTGAGTGGTGAGGTCCCTCCAGACGTACGGGCCTGCGACCGGCACCACCGGGCGTACGCCCAGGAACGTCCGGCCCCGGTGCAGCGCGGCGCTGAACTCCAGGGCGTTCTGCCCCAGCGTCGTGTCGATGTCCTCGCACGGCCCGTGCGGCCCGTGCTCACCCTTCTGACCCCGGTCGCCCTTGGGCCCCTTGTCGCCCTTGTCGCCCTTGGGTCCCTTGTCGCCCTTCGGCCCCTTGGGCCCATGCGGCCCGCGATCACCCCTGGGGCCCTGGGGTCCCCGGTCACCCTTCGGCCCGCACGGATTCGCAGGCACCGCCTTGCCGGCCTTCTTGACCTTGGCGGCCCCGGCGGCCCCGGCGGCCTTCCCGGTCTTGGCCTCCTTCGTCTTGGCCGCCTTCGGCGCCGTGGCCGGCAGCGTCCTCACATCCGGCTCCGGACATCTGCTGCTCCCGCCGGCCGCCTCGGCCGCGGTCGTGCCCTGGACTGCGGCCACCGCCGGAACCGAGGCACAGGTGAGCGCAAGCGCCAACGGAACTGCGAAACCACCAGCCAGCCGGGCCCGCCGGCCGACCTTCGATGCGGAACCCTTCGAACCCATCCGTCCACTCCTCGCGTCGTCATGCCCGAACGGTCTGGAGCATCTCCCGCAACCCGCCCTACGGATGGAACGACTGACGGAATGTCGGACGAACGTCAGCAGCTCGGCCCAACGACACGCCCACCCACTGCGCCGAACGGCCCCGCCCCGAACAGCCCCCCGCACGGCGAGAGGCCAATCATTGCCCGGGGTCACACCCCGTGATACACAGAGTGACCATACGTTCTTTCGCATACCCCACCGCCCGTGCCCAGGTCAGAGCGCGCGAGCGGGCCAAAGGGCGGGAGATCGGGTAAAGAGAGCCGTCAAGTCGACGTACGACGGCGGTTTCATCAGCGAAGATAGTACGTGACCCCTGCCGTCGGGCACGGGATACCAGAACTACCCATACAGGGGCGGTGAGTTACATGATCCTGGCAGCCGAAAAGGGCGACATCACCACCATCATCGGCGGAATCGCCCCGAACTGGGGGCCGTTCGGCAGTCTCGGCAACGAAGCGAAGGTCATGGTCGAGGTGGTCATGGCCGTCGCGATCCTCCTCTGCCTAGGCATCGCCATCTGGGGCGCGGCCAAGCAGCGCATCGGCGCGACGGCCCTGCGCGACACCTTCAGCGCGGAACAAGGCAAGGGCCTGATCGTCGCCGGCCTCACCGGCGTCTTCATCATCGGCTCCCTCGGGACCCTCTTCACCATCGTCTACGGAATGGCCGTCTAGCCGGGCCGCCCACCGGCAGCCGGACCTGATGAGGACTCACCACACCACCGTCGTACGACGCAGAGGGGGCGGACACGGAATGAGCAACGACGACCAGTACGGCGGTGGCACCGGCGGCGGCTACGGCGAGATCGGCGGCACGGGCCAGACCCGCACCCGCCTCCCGGAGTCCCCCTCGGACCCGTACGGCGCGCCCCGCCGCACCCCGCGCACCTCGCGGAGCCTGGTCACGGTGGTCGGCGTGGTGGTGCTCCTGATCGCCGCGATCGCGTTCGCGAACCAGTCGGGAGACACCCCGACCACCCCCTCGGCGGACACCCCCCCTTCCCCGTCCACCACCCAAGCCACGGGCACCCACCCGGTGGACGGCAAGAACGGCACCATCCCGAAGGGCTTCGCGCACGACGAACAAGGAGCCCAATCGGCGGCCGCCAATTACGCGGTCGCGCTTGTTTCCGCGGACATCCTGAAGCCACAGATGCGGCGCCAGATCGTCCGCCAGGTCTTCGTCGCGGACAAGGTGTCCGAGCTTGAGGCCCGGCTCGACCAGGCATACGGCAAGTCCTTCCTGGACCAAGCCGGCCTGGACGCAAACGGCAATGCGGCGCAAGGCCTCACGTACATCTCGCGGACCGTGCCGGTCGGCACGAAGCCGACCAAGTACTCCGAGGCCTCTACAACTGTCGACGTGTGGTGCACAGGCGTGTTCGGCACCGCGGGTGTCGGCTCGACCAACCCTGTCAGCAACGACTGGTTCACCATGACGCTGACCCTCCGCTGGGTGGAGAACGACTGGAAGGTCGAAAGCTTCGCCCAGAAGGACGGGCCGGCCCCTGTCCACACGGACCGCACGGCCTCCACGGCCGAGGAGATCGCAAAGGCTGCAACGGAGTTCGGAGGGTTCACCTATGCCCGGTAGCCGCACCCTCCGTGTCACTGGTGCCCTGGCCGCGCTCCAGACGGCAGCCGTGCTGCTGTCGGCCCGCGCCTTCGCTGCACCCACTCCATCGCCGTCCCCGTCGGCCTCACAGCCCAACGACAACCGGTGCGACCTGATCGTGGGCCCGGCCAAGGACTACTGCGAGCGCGGCAGTGGCGCCGCCGGGGCTCCCAAGACGGGGCTCGCGCCCAGCGACCCCGCCGACGCCCTCAACCCCCTGGCCTCGCTCGCCAAGGGCTGCGCCGACGCCGCAGCCTGGATCGTCACCGAGCTCAGCAAAGCGGTCAACGGCACGGCCAACGTCGACTTCACCAACGGCGCCTTCCTCAAGCAGTACGCCATCGTCTTCGCCGCCTCCACCATCCTCACGCTCGTCCTCTGGCTCTTCGCCGTGGCCAAGCGCGCCATCCGCGGCGTCCCCCTCACCACCGCCATCTCCGAAGCCGTCGGCTTCCTCTGGCTCACCGTCCTGGCCTCCGCCTTCACCCCCCTGATCCTCTACACCGTCGTCTCCGCCACCGACGGCGTCACCGAGGTCATCGCCTCGGCGTCCGGCGGCCAGACCGACGTGTTCTTCGGTTCCTTCACCGAGGCCCTGAAGAAGGGCGACTCCATCGGCGGCGGCCCGATCATGCTGATCGTCGTCTCGCTCGTCACGGTCCTCGCCGCCGGCGTCCTGTTCCTCGAACTGTTCATCCGGGCCGCCCTGCTCTACGTCGGCGCCCTCCTCGGCGTCGTCGTCTACGCCGGGCTCGTCGACCGGAACCTGTGGGGCCACGTCCGCCGCTGGGCCGGCATCATGATCGCCGTCATCCTCGTGAAGCCGGTCATCGTCATCGTCCTGGGCCTCGCCGGGGCCCTCGCCGGCGAGAAGGGCCCGAACGCCTTCTCCGCCGTCGTCTCCGGCCTCGCGATCATCCTCCTGGCGATCTTCGCCTCCGCGATGATCTACCGCTTCGTACCCGGCTTCGGCGACGAAATCGCCTCCGCCCGCTCGAACCGCAGCAAGGCCACCGACGGCGCCCAGGCCGCCGCCGTCATCAGCTCCCCGGCCTCCCTCGTATCCCAGGGCATCAAGACGCACAGCAGCCGCGGCGCCCACCGCGGAGGCGGTGACGGCGGCGCCTCCAGCGCCCCCCGCCCCGCCAACCCCATCTCCGGAGGCGTGGCCGCCCACAGCAGCCGCCCCACCTCCGGCGGCGGAGGCGGCGGATCTGTCCCCTCCGCCGCACCCGCGCCCCGCTCCGGATCGAGTACGAGGAACACAGGAGGTGACGGGCGTTGACGACCCAGTCCCACCAGCTGCACCCGGTCGCGCCCCGCCGCACGTATCTCATCGGCCGGGCCCGGCCGAACGCGGTCGTCGGCAAGAACCGCGAGAGCGGCGAGATCGCCCTGATCATCGTCGGCGCGTTCTTCGGCATGATGAGCGGCCTGCTCGTCCCCGACCTCACCCTGCGCATCGTCAGCCTCGCAGGCTTCCCCATGCTCGCGCTCGCCGCGGTGTACGTCCCGTACAAGGGCCGCACCTTCTACAAGTGGTTCGAGATCAACCGCAGCTACAAGCGCACCCTGCGCCGCGGTACGACGTACCGCTCCGGCTCCATGGAGGCCGGCGTACGCGCCGCCGACGGCCGCGAGGTCGAGGTCGGCCCGCCCCCCGGCATCGGCCGGATCAACTGGCTCGCCGCCCCCTTCGGCCCCGACGAGATCGCCGTCCTCCTGCACGCCGACCGCAGAACCGTCACCGCCGCCATCGAGATCGAGGGCCCCGGCGTCGGCCTGCGCGACAGCGAGGACCAGGAAGCCCTCGTCGACCGCTTCGGCACCCTCCTCAAGCACGTGGCGAACGGCGACGGGTTCGTCACCCGCCTCCAGATGCTCGCCCGCACGCTCCCCGCCGACCCGGACGCCCACGCCAAGGACGTCGCCCAGCGCGGCGACACCCGCGCCCCCGTCTGGCTGCGCGACTCCTACGACCAGCTCCAGTCGATGGTCTCCACCTCCTCCGAGCAGCACCGCGCGTACCTCGTCGCCTGTATGCACTACACGCGCGAACTCGCCGCCGAGGCCCACACCATCGCCCGCGCCGGCACCCCCCACAAGGGCCGCAAGCTCGACCGCGACGCCGGCCTCGCCATCGTGATGGCCCGCGAGCTCACCGACATCTGCGCCCGCCTCGCCGAGGCCGACATCCGCGTCCGCCAGCCCCTCGGCCAGGGCCGCCTCGCCTCCCTCGTGCACTCCATGTACGACCCGGACCACCCCATCGACCACATCCAGGCCATGACCAAGCGCAACGCCTGGCCGGCCGAACTCGACGCAGTGGAACCCACGTACCTCCAGGCCAAGACCCGCGAGTCCTCCACCCGCGCCCCCTGGTGCCACGCCACGGCCTGGGTGAAGGAGTGGCCGATGACCCCGGTCGGCGTGAACTTCCTCGCACCCCTCCTCGTCCACACCCCGGACGTGATCCGCACCGTCGCCGTCACCATGGATCTGGAGCCCACCGAGGTGGCCATCGAGCGCATGCTCACGGAGAAGACCAACGACGAGGCCGACGCCAGCCGCGCCGCCAAGATGAACCGGACCGTCGACCCCCGCGACATCGCCGCCCACGGCCGACTCGACCAAAGAGGTGAAGATCTCGCCAGCGGTGCGGCAGGAGTCAACCTGGTCGGGTACATCACGGTGTCGTCGCGATCCCCGGAAGCCCTGGCTCGGGACAAGCGCACCATCCGCGCCTCGGCCGGCAAGTCGTACCTGAAGCTCGAATGGTGTGACCGCGAGCACCACCGTGCCTTCGTCAACACCCTGCCGTTCGCCACCGGCATCCGACGCTAGCTGGAGGGAAGTGCCGCCCATGCGAGATCCCATGTCCGCTCTGACGGACGCCTTCACCAGCTTCCTGTTCGGCAAGGTCGAAACCACGCGCCTGCCCGTACGCACCTCCACCGGGCAGGCGCAGGCCGTCTACCTGCCCACCGCCGCCCCCGGGCTCGGCGACTCCGGCGTCATCATCGGCCGCGAGGTCTACAGCGGCAAGGGCTACATCTACGACCCGTTCCAGCTGTACGGCCAGCAGCTCCCGGCCCCGCACTGGTTGGTCCTCGGCGAGTCCGGCAACGGCAAGTCGGCCCTGGAGAAGACGTACGTACTGCGCCAGCTCCGCTTCCGCGACCGCCAGGTCGTCGTCCTCGACGCCCAGGGCGAGGACGGTGTCGGCGAGTGGAACCTCATCGCCCAGCAGCTGGGGATAACCCCCATCCGCCTGGATCCCATCGCCGCCAACGACGACGGGATCCGCCTCAACCCCCTCGACCCGGCGATCACGACGACCGGCCAGCTCGCGCTGCTCCGGACCATCATCGAAGTCGCCATGGGCCACGGCCTCGACGAGCGCTCCGGCTTCGCGCTCAAGGTCGCGCACGCGTACGTCGTCGACACCATCCGCGACCGCCAGCCGGTGCTGACCGACATCGTGGAGCAATTGCGCCACCCGGAGCCCGAGTCCGCCCACGCGATGAACGTCGACATAGACGATGTCCGGGCCTGGGGCCTCGACGTGGCGCTGGTCATCGACCGCCTCGTCGACGGCGACCTGCGCGGCATGTTCGACGGCCCCACGACCGTCGGCATCGACCTCGACGCCCCGCTGATCGTCTTCGACCTCTCCCACATCGACCGCAACTCCATCGCCATGCCGATCCTGATGGCGATCGTCGGCGTGTGGCTGGAACACACCTGGATCCGCCCGGACCGCAAGAAGCGCATCTTCCTGGTCGAAGAGGCCTGGCACATCATCAACAGCCCCTTCGTGGCCCAGCTGTTCCAGCGCCTCCTGAAGTTCGGCCGCCGCCTGGGCCTGTCCTTCGTCGCCGTCGTCCACCACCTCTCGGACGTCGTCGACGGAGCGGCGGCCCGCGAGGCCGCGGCCATCCTCAAGATGGCCTCGACCCGCACGATCTACGCCCAGAAGGCGGACGAGGCCAGGGCGACGGGCCGGGTCCTCGGTCTGCCCCGCTGGGCCGTGGAGATCATCCCGACCCTGACTCCGGGCATCGCCGTCTGGGACGTCAACGGCAACGTCCAGGTGGTCAAACACCTGATCACCGAGGCGGAACGGCCCCTCGTCTACACCGACCGTGCGATGACCGAGTCCTCCGCCGCCCACCAGCTCCCGGACGACTTGCTGGCCGCCGAGATCGAAGCGGAGGAGAGGGCCCTCCTCATGGAACGCCACCGCAACGGCGGCCCGGGCTCGGCGACCACGGTGGCATGACCGTGCACGAGAGCGACCCCAGACGCCAGGGCGGCATCCCGGACGGAGTCCTCGTCGGCCTCCTGGCCTTCCTCCTCGGCCTGGCGGCCCTGGTCTGGACGTCGACGGGCCTGGCCGCCCTCTTCGCCAAGGGATCCTGGCCGGCCACGGTGACCTTCACCCGCACCCCGGGGGCGGTCCGCGCCCTGATAACTCAACCGCACGACGTCCCGGGAGCCTGGCCGAACACGGACCCGGCGGCCCTCTCGGGCTGGGGCCTGTTCTGGGGCCTGTTCATCAGCCAACTCCTGGTCCTGTTCGTCCTGACGGTCTTCGTGATGGGCGTGATCGCCCGCACCAAATCCCGCCGCAAATCCCCCCACCCACCAGCCATCCCAGCCGCTCCAGCCCCGCCTGCGTTTGAGGCGCGGGCGTCCGGGGCGGGAGCCCCCGGCGGCTCCCGCCCGGCACCGCCCACCCCGAACCCGGCAACGCTGCCCTACCCGACCTCGGAAGCGGCAGCCCCCCTGCCCATCCCAGCCGCTCCAGCCCCGCCGGCGTTTGAGGCGCGGGCGTCCGGGGACGAAGCCCCCAGCGGCCCAGGCCGGATGGCGTACGGCAGCCCCGCCCTACGCCACCCCCTGGCCGCCCAAGCCCTGGCGGCAGCAGAAGGTCCGGCCCTCGTCCTCACTTCCTCCCCCGCCCTCTGGGCGGAGACGAAGGACGCCCGCGCCAAACTCGGCCCGGTCCTCCTCTACGACCCCTCGCACCTGTGCGACACCCCGGCCCGCATGCACTGGAACCCCGCCGACGCCTGCGCCGACCGCGACACCGCCGCCGCCCGCGCGATCGCGCTCCTGGCCCCCGTACGCCCGCAGGCCCGGATGGACGCCGCCATCGCCGACACGGCGGAAACGCTCCTGCGCAGCTGGCTCCAGGCCGCCGCCCTCGACGGCCGCCCGTTCAAACAGCTGCACCGCTGGGCCCAGGGCAACAGCGCCCAGGACCCGGTACGCATCCTCCGTACGCACCGCCACGCCGCCCCCGGCGCCGCCGGCGAGCTGGAGAGCGCCCTCACCGCCCACCCCGAACGCCGCGAACAGGCCCAGTACCTGACGGCCCGTGCCCTGTCGTGCCTGACGTCGATCCACATCCGTGAGGCCTGCAACCCGAACCGAACAGATGCACTGACGTTGGCTTCGTTCGTGACGGAAGGGGGCACCCTCTACGTGGTGGGCGAACCGCTGGAGGACCCCCGCACCCACCCGGGTGCGATGCCCCTGCTGACCGCACTCACCGCGAGCGTGGTCGAGCACGGCCGCCGCATGGCCGCACGGTCATCCCACGGCCGGCTCGACCCACCACTCACGCTGGTCCTGGAGGACGTCGCGGCCGTGGCCCCGATCCCCCAACTCCCGGAGCTCCTGCAGCAGGATTCCCTCCCGCTGCTCGCCCTGTGCCGCAGCCGCGAGCAGGCCCGCGCCCGCTGGCCCGAGGCGGCGTTCGAGCCCACCCACAGCTGAGCGGCGCGGACTACGGCCGCGGAAGCACGAGTTCGAGCTCCTTGGCATCCGGGTCGCTCGGTACCGGCAGGACCTGCCCGGTGGCCCGGAAACCGAAACGCCGGTAAAAGGCCCCGGCCCGCCCGTTGTCCTCGTGCACGAAGAGCCGTACTCGTTCCAGCGCCGGCCCTTCCAGCGACCAGGCCCAGTCCAGCGCGGCCTTGAAGAGGGCTTCGGTGAGTCCGATGCCCCGCTGTTCGGCCTGCACGTAGACACCCACCAGGTGTCCCTGGCTCTGCGCGACGGGCCGCTCGAAGAAGTCGGTCGTCCCGCCCTCCTCGACCAGCACGGTCACCGACCCGACCCACTGCCCGTCGGGTGCTTCGGCCACGAACTGCCGCGCGTGCCGGCCCTGCGAGGCCCGCAGCGCCCGGTCCTGCCAGAACTCGTCCGACCTGGCCCCTGCCTGCGCCAGGGTTTCGAGGAAGGCCACCGGCGCGGCCGGGTCCTTGAGCGCGGCGATCCGCAGCTGTTTGACCTTCTCCCATTCGTCCGCACGCACCGGACGCATCACATGATCGTTCATGAGCCCGGATCCAATCACAGCCTGGTGCACACTGCATCCATGAATCCCCACACGCGGGCTCTGCGCCACGTCTCCGATCTCTCCTCGGGGCCCCCGCTGGACCCGGACCTCTCGGTGACGCTCAACTTCCATCCGGACCGCCTGTTCGGTGACGGCCACATCCTGACCGCCCTGGTCGAAGAGGGCGTGTACCGCTCCCAGTTCGTCACGGGAACCAGCAACGGAGGCCTCACCGCACGTGCGGGTGGAGCACGCTGGCTCTGGGAAAGCCGCATCTTCGGTGGCGCCTACGACGATGCACCGGCCGAAACCCGCCCGGTGTACGGGGCCCTGAACTTCCGCCGCCGCCAGGTCGGGGCCGCGCCCCGCTTCGGCTCCGCGCACTTCCGTCTCACCGCGGACGCGTTGTCCCGGACGACGTTCTGCTACCCGGACAGCTACCTCGAACCGGAGTCCTTCGGCGTCGCCGACCGCATGTCCCTGATCGAGCTCGCGGAGGCCGACGACCAGGACGTCTTGGACGACTACATCGAGGCCCAGGTCCACGCCCCCGTCCGGATCGACCGCGATGTCGACGCGCTCGTACTCGACCCCAGCCATCGGGACACCGATGTCGAGGCGGCAGCGGAAAAGCTTCCCTGCGCGGTCGAATGGCACGCCGGTTTCCGCCTCACCGTCGACGAACTCCGACGGCACCCCGACTACCGGGGGCAGGCGTACGTCGACCTCGGTGAGGCGATCGCCGTCGCGGGTCTGCTGACCCCCCGCATCCTCGGCGCTGCGGCCCGCTCCGGCCGGTACGACGAACAGGCCCTCAAGCGGGTATGGCACTACCTGGCCCGTTTCGGACAGTGCCCCTGAAACGCAGAAAAGCCCCGCACCAGAAGGTGCGGGGCTTTCCCACAATGATTGTTCGGCGGCGTCCTACTCTCCCACAGGGTCCCCCCTGCAGTACCATCGGCGCTGAAAGGCTTAGCTTCCGGGTTCGGAATGTAACCGGGCGTTTCCCTAACGCTATGACCACCGAAACACTATGAAATTTGAACGCTGGCTAAAATCACAGCTGTTCGTTATTTCAGAACTAACACAGTGGACGCGAGCAACTGAGGACAAGCCCTCGGCCTATTAGTACCAGTCAGCTCCACCCGTTACCGGGCTTCCACATCTGGCCTATCAACCCAGTCGTCTACTGGGAGCCTTACCCTCTCAAGGAGGTGGGAATACTCATCTTGAAGCAGGCTTCCCGCTTAGATGCTTTCAGCGGTTATCCCTCCCGAACGTAGCCAACCAGCCATGCCCTTGGCAGGACAACTGGCACACCAGAGGTTCGTCCGTCCCGGTCCTCTCGTACTAGGGACAGCCCTTCTCAATATTCCTACGCGCACAGCGGATAGGGACCGAACTGTCTCACGACGTTCTAAACCCAGCTCGCGTACCGCTTTAATGGGCGAACAGCCCAACCCTTGGGACCGACTCCAGCCCCAGGATGCGACGAGCCGACATCGAGGTGCCAAACCATCCCGTCGATATGGACTCTTGGGGAAGATCAGCCTGTTATCCCCGGGGTACCTTTTATCCGTTGAGCGACGGCGCTTCCACAAGCCACCGCCGGATCACTAGTCCCGACTTTCGTCCCTGCTCGACCCGTCGGTCTCACAGTCAAGCTCCCTTGTGCACTTACACTCAACACCTGATTGCCAACCAGGCTGAGGGAACCTTTGGGCGCCTCCGTTACCCTTTGGGAGGCAACCGCCCCAGTTAAACTACCCATCAGACACTGTCCCTGATCCGGATCACGGACCGAGGTTAGACATCCAGCACGACCAGAGTGGTATTTCAACGGCGACTCCACAACCACTGGCGTGGCTGCTTCAAAGTCTCCCACCTATCCTACACAAGCCGAACCGAACACCAATATCAAACTGTAGTAAAGGTCCCGGGGTCTTTCCGTCCTGCTGCGCGAAACGAGCATCTTTACTCGTAGTGCAATTTCACCGGGCCTATGGTTGAGACAGTCGAGAAGTCGTTACGCCATTCGTGCAGGTCGGAACTTACCCGACAAGGAATTTCGCTACCTTAGGATGGTTATAGTTACCACCGCCGTTTACTGGCGCTTAAGTTCTCAGCTTCGCACACCCGAAAGTGCACTAACCGGTCCCCTTAACGTTCCAGCACCGGGCAGGCGTCAGTCCGTATACATCGCCTTACGGCTTCGCACGGACCTGTGTTTTTAGTAAACAGTCGCTTCTCGCTGGTCTCTGCGGCCACCCCCAGCTCACGGAGCAAGTCCGATCACCAGTGATGGCCCCCCTTCTCCCGAAGTTACGGGGGCATTTTGCCGAGTTCCTTAACCATAGTTCACCCGAACGCCTCGGTATTCTCTACCTGACCACCTGAGTCGGTTTAGGGTACGGGCCGCCATGAAACTCGCTAGAGGCTTTTCTCGACAGCATAGGATCATCCACTTCACCACAATCGGCTCGGCATCAGGTCTCAGCCTTAATGAGGGACGGATTTGCCTACCCCTCGGCCTACACCCTTACCCCGGGACAACCACCGCCCGGGCTGGACTACCTTCCTGCGTCACCCCATCGCTTACCTACTACAAGTCTGGTTCGTCGGCTCCACCACTTTCCTTTCCCCGAAGGGTCCGGAACGGCTTCACGGACTTAGCATCGCCTGATTCGATATTGGGCGTTTCAAAGCGGGTACCGGAATATCAACCGGTTGTCCATCGACTACGCCTGTCGGCCTCGCCTTAGGTCCCGACTTACCCTGGGCAGATCAGCTTGACCCAGGAACCCTTAGTCAATCGGCGCACACGTTTCTCACGTGTGTATCGCTACTCATGCCTGCATTCTCACTCGTGAACCGTCCACAACTAGCTTCCGCTGCTGCTTCACCCGGCACACGACGCTCCCCTACCCATCACAGCGGGCGTTGGCCCTATTGCTGCAATGACACGACTTCGGCGGTACGCTTGAGCCCCGCTACATTGTCGGCGCGGAATCACTTGACCAGTGAGCTATTACGCACTCTTTCAAGGGTGGCTGCTTCTAAGCCAACCTCCTGGTTGTCTCTGCGACTCCACATCCTTTCCCACTTAGCGTACGCTTAGGGGCCTTAGTCGATGCTCTGGGCTGTTTCCCTCTCGACCATGGAGCTTATCCCCCACAGTCTCACTGCCGTGCTCTCACTTACCGGCATTCGGAGTTTGGCTAAGGTCAGTAACCCGGTAGGGCCCATCGCCTATCCAGTGCTCTACCTCCGGCAAGAAACACACGACGCTGCACCTAAATGCATTTCGGGGAGAACCAGCTATCACGGAGTTTGATTGGCCTTTCACCCCTAACCACAGGTCATCCCCCAGGTTTTCAACCCTGGTGGGTTCGGTCCTCCACGAAGTCTTACCTCCGCTTCAACCTGCCCATGGCTAGATCACTCCGCTTCGGGTCTAGAGCGTGCAACTCAATCGCCCTATTCGGACTCGCTTTCGCTACGGCTTCCCCACACGGGTTAACCTCGCTACACACCGCTAACTCGCAGGCTCATTCTTCAAAAGGCACGCAGTCACGACTGTATGTGCAAGCACATACAGCGACGCTCCCACGGCTTGTAGGCACACGGTTTCAGGTACTATTTCACTCCGCTCCCGCGGTACTTTTCACCATTCCCTCACGGTACTATCCGCTATCGGTCACCAGGGAATATTTAGGCTTAGCGGGTGGTCCCGCCAGATTCACACGGGATTTCTCGGGCCCCGTGCTACTTGGGAGATTCTTAAGCAAGCCGCTGATGTTTCGTCTACGGGGGTCTTACCCTCTACGCCGGACCTTTCGCATGTCCTTCGACTACATCAACGGTTTCTGACTCGCCGACCGGCCGGCAGACCGATCAAAAGAATTCCCACAACCCCGCATGCGCAACCCCTGCCGGGTATCACACGCATACGGTTTGGCCTCATCCGGTTTCGCTCGCCACTACTCCCGGAATCACGGTTGTTTTCTCTTCCTGAGGGTACTGAGATGTTTCACTTCCCCTCGTTCCCTCCACACTGCCTATGTGTTCAGCAGTGGGTGACAGCCCATGACGACTGCCGGGTTTCCCCATTCGGACACCCCCGGATCAAAGCTCAGTTGGCAGCTCCCCGGGGCCTATCGCGGCCTCTCACGTCCTTCATCGGTTCCTGGTGCCAAGGCATCCACCGTGCGCCCTTAAAAACTTGGCCACAGATGCTCGCGTCCACTGTGTAGTTCTCAAACAACGACCAGCCACCCATCACCCCACCAGACAAGCTGGCGAGTTCACTGGGGCCGGCACTGAAGACATGACCTTACGGCCGTACCTTCAGGACCCAACAACGTGCCAAGCACGATCCCCTCCACTTCACTGTGTTCCACGCCGAAGCAGTACTTACAGAGAGTTTTGGAAACCGTGCCAACTAATCAACGTTCCACCCATGAGCTGACCGTGCAGAACATTTGTCTGCAATCGGTACTGTGCTCCTTAGAAAGGAGGTGATCCAGCCGCACCTTCCGGTACGGCTACCTTGTTACGACTTCGTCCCAATCGCCAGTCCCACCTTCGACAGCTCCCTCCCTTACGGGTTGGGCCACCGGCTTCGGGTGTTACCGACTTTCGTGACGTGACGGGCGGTGTGTACAAGGCCCGGGAACGTATTCACCGCAGCAATGCTGATCTGCGATTACTAGCAACTCCGACTTCATGGGGTCGAGTTGCAGACCCCAATCCGAACTGAGACCGGCTTTTTGAGATTCGCTCCACCTCACGGTATCGCAGCTCATTGTACCGGCCATTGTAGCACGTGTGCAGCCCAAGACATAAGGGGCATGATGACTTGACGTCGTCCCCACCTTCCTCCGAGTTGACCCCGGCGGTCTCCTGTGAGTCCCCATCACCCCGAAGGGCATGCTGGCAACACAGGACAAGGGTTGCGCTCGTTGCGGGACTTAACCCAACATCTCACGACACGAGCTGACGACAGCCATGCACCACCTGTATACCGACCACAAGGGGGGCACTATCTCTAATGCTTTCCGGTATATGTCAAGCCTTGGTAAGGTTCTTCGCGTTGCGTCGAATTAAGCCACATGCTCCGCTGCTTGTGCGGGCCCCCGTCAATTCCTTTGAGTTTTAGCCTTGCGGCCGTACTCCCCAGGCGGGGAACTTAATGCGTTAGCTGCGGCACCGACGACGTGGAATGTCGCCAACACCTAGTTCCCAACGTTTACGGCGTGGACTACCAGGGTATCTAATCCTGTTCGCTCCCCACGCTTTCGCTCCTCAGCGTCAGTAATGGCCCAGAGATCCGCCTTCGCCACCGGTGTTCCTCCTGATATCTGCGCATTTCACCGCTACACCAGGAATTCCGATCTCCCCTACCACACTCTAGCTAGCCCGTATCGAATGCAGACCCGAGGTTAAGCCTCGGGCTTTCACATCCGACGTGACAAGCCGCCTACGAGCTCTTTACGCCCAATAATTCCGGACAACGCTTGCGCCCTACGTATTACCGCGGCTGCTGGCACGTAGTTAGCCGGCGCTTCTTCTGCAGGTACCGTCACTTTCGCTTCTTCCCTGCTGAAAGAGGTTTACAACCCGAAGGCCGTCATCCCTCACGCGGCGTCGCTGCATCAGGCTTTCGCCCATTGTGCAATATTCCCCACTGCTGCCTCCCGTAGGAGTCTGGGCCGTGTCTCAGTCCCAGTGTGGCCGGTCGCCCTCTCAGGCCGGCTACCCGTCGTCGCCTTGGTGGGCCATTACCCCACCAACAAGCTGATAGGCCGCGGGCTCATCCTTCACCGCCGGAGCTTTTAACCCCCACCCATGCAGGCAGGAGTATTATCCGGTATTAGACCCCGTTTCCAGGGCTTGTCCCAGAGTGAAGGGCAGATTGCCCACGTGTTACTCACCCGTTCGCCACTAATCCACCCCGAAGGGCTTCATCGTTCGACTTGCATGTGTTAAGCACGCCGCCAGCGTTCGTCCTGAGCCAGGATCAAACTCTCCATGAATGTTTACCCGTAATCGGGTGCACACACACTTAGAGCGGGACGATCATGTCGGAATAAGACCGACCGTCCACTGCGTCCTCGCTGTGTTGTTGCCTGCCCCGAAAGACAGGACTTTTTCAAAGGAACCTCATCCACCGAAATGGACGGGGTATCAACTTCTGGCGTTGATTTTTGGCACGCTGTTGAGTTCTCAAGGGACGGACGCTTCCTTTGTACTCACCCTCTCGGGCTTTCCTCCGGGCTTTCGTTCTTCGTTTCCGACTCTATCAGACTCTTTCGTGTCCGATTCCCGGTCGAAGCGGGGTTCGCTTTCCAGGTCTTCGCTTTCGCGTTTCCCTTTCCGGCGAGTCCGACTCTATCAGAAGTTTTCCACCGGATTTCCCGGCTTCAGATTCCTGGATGAGGAGTCGAGTGCGTGCCCGAGGAATTCGATTCCGTGGGCACGCGAGGGGGGGTCTTGCGGTTGGCTGCCGAACTTGGTCGGTTCCAGGCAACCGTTCAACTCTACAACTGGCCCCCGGGGGTGTCAAAACGAGGGCAGCCCCAGGTCAGAGGGCTACGACCGCTGAGTTTTGGGGGCCACGGCGGCGAGCTCAACGGACGCGAGGGCGGCGACCTGGTGGCCATGGGCAAGCCCCGCGCTCGTACGCAGCCTGCTCGACGAGCTCCGCCCTCGCCGGGCCGCGCTCACCTGCATCGTGCCGGCCGAGTCCGAGGAAACCCTCACCGGCATCGGAGCCTGCATCCACGAGCTGGCGAACGAAGCCGGCTCCCGGAAGCAGGTCGTAAGCCCTTGGGTGACCCACCCCTTCGTCCGAGCCACGTGCCCCGCATGCGAAACCCCCTTCCCCATCGTTCGGAGGCCCTGGGCAGCGTCTTGTCGAAGTGCCCCGGCTGCTCCCGGCGCCGGACTCGGCCCGCAAGTCGGTCGACCCGCTCGGGGGACCGTGGCTTTGATCCCGCGCCTTCGAGGCGGGTGCGGAAGGCTCGGGACGAGTAGCCCTCATCCGCGATGACCCGCTCGGGCCGCAGTCGGCGCCGTGTGCTGGTGGGCCCGAACAATCGTGGAGTCGATGGCGACGAGGCAATCCACCTGCCGTCGGCCTGGGCGGCGGCCAGGAGCCGGTCGAAAGTGCCGTCGACGGCCCAACAGGCGACGCCACCGGCCACGGGCCCGGCCCACCAGCGGCAACAACGGCCCGATCACTGCCCACGCGGCATCAGACAACTCGGCATCCCTCACCACCACCCCAACGATCTGGTGATCGGAAACCCTCCTCCCTGTGCTGAGACCGGGAAGGTTCACCGCTATGGGAAGTGATGGATTTTCCGGTCCCGTTCGGGCCGTGGTGCCGCCGTCAGTTCAACGTTGAGTGCCAGCGATGAGAGCGTCGATCTCTTGCACAGCTCGACCTTGTTCTTGGCCGCCCACCGTTTCATCCGCCAGTTCGTATGGGCGGAGAGGTTGTCGAGGATCACGCCCTTGCGTCTGTGGTTGACGCCCCACATCTGGTCGTCCCCGACGGAGTAGCAGCCGTGGAAGTAGGTGATCCCGTGGGTGCGACGGAACGTTGCCGGCAGCCTGTCGGGGCGGCCTCGCTCGGCCCAGTAGGAGCCGGCGGTCGGGCGGATGCCCAGCGGGCCGAACTCGTCGAAGGCGAAGGTGCGGTCGGGCCGCTCGTTGATTGCGTACTCGATGCGGGCAAGTTCATCGAGCATGTCCGGGGCGAGCCGCCACTTGGGGCGATGGTGTTCGCCGTCGGGGATCCGGCAGGCCCACCCGCGGGCCTCGGCGTCCGGCCCGTCTCAGGCGGCGGGCAAGAACAGGCGCCAGGACAGCGGGCACGAGGCGGTGTCGGAGGCGGCGTGGACACTGACACCGATCCCGCAGTTACCCACCTTGCCCAGCGTGCCGGAGTACTGCCGAGCCACCCCCGGCGAGGAACGGCCGTCCTCAGGGAAACCTGTGTCGTCCGCGACCCACACCTCGGGCCGCACCGCAGCCACCGCCCGCCACGCCAGCATGGCCCGCAGATACAAGGCGCCTTTCTCACGCTGATCCCGCCGCACCAACGGCGCGAACACCCCAGAGGCGAACTCCTCCAACCGGACCCGACACGCCGCAAGTTCCCCAGCCCCCATGCCACCAGCGAACTACCGGACACCCACCGTGACAAGACCAGCTAACAAAGCCCTACTAGTGTCCTGCGCCGGAGATCCGTCGTTAGTTTATGTATGACTGCTTCTGCGGATGTGCCGGTGCCTCGTCGTGGTCCGAAGTTGGAACCGTTGTTGTTGTCTTCCGATGAGCGTGTGGTGTTGGAGCGTTGGGTCCGCAGGGCGTCATCTGCGCAGGCGGTGGCCTTGCGGGCCCGCATCGTGTTGGCGTGTGCCGGTGCTGATGTGCCGCCGATTGTCGTGGTGGCACGGGAGTTGCATATCGCGGCCGACACGGTCCGCAAGTGGCGTCGCCGGTTCCTGGCGGCCCGGCTGGACGGGCTGGTCGACGAGCCCCGGCCTGGCCGGCCACCCACCATCAGCGTTGATCAGGTGGAGGCGGTAGTGGTCGGCACGCTGGAGGAGATCCCGAAGAACGCCACTCACTGGTCGCGTTCATCGATGGCCGCCCGCAGTGGCCTGTCGAAGTCGACAGTGGGCCGGATCTGGCGGAAGTTCCAGCTCAAGCCCCATTTGAGCGACACGTTCAAGCTGTCGACGGACCCGCTGTTCGTGGAGAAGCTCTACGACGTGGTGGGGCTGTATTTCAACCCGCCCGAAGGAGCGGTGGTGCTGTCGGTGGACGAGAAGTCCCAGATCCAGGCTCTTGACCGCTCTCAGCCAGTGCTGCCGATGATGCCCGGCATGCCCGAGCGCCGCACTCACGACTATGTTCGCAACGGGCTGACCACCTTGTTCGCGGCCTTCGACGTCGCGACCGGTGAAGTCATCACCTCACTGCACCGTCGCCACCGGGCCGCGGAGTTCAAGAAGTTCCTCATCAAGATCGACAAAGAGGTCCCCGAACACCTTCAGGTCCACCTGATCTGCGACAACTACGGCACCCACAAAACCCCGGCCATCAAGACGTGGCTGGCCAAACACCCACGGTTCCACCTGCACTTCACACCCACCGGCTCCTCCTGGATCAACCAGGTTGAGCGATGGTTCGGCTTCCTCGCGGACCAGAAGATCCGCCGTGGCGCCCACAAGAGTGTGCGCTCCCTGGAAGCCGACATCCGAGCCTGGGTCAAGCAGTGGAACGAAAACCCGACCCCGTTCACCTGGACCAAGACAGCCGAAGAGATCCTCGACTCACTCGCCCGCTTCTGCCAACGGATCTCCGGCGCAGGACACTAGGCAGCGTTTTGTCGATCACTTGTCGAGCCAGACGAGGGTGCTGGCGAGGCTGATCGCTGCCTGGTAGCGGTCGGGGTGCTTGTCGTAGCGGGTGGCGATGCCGCGCCACTGCTTGAGGCGGTGGAAGCAGTCGTTCGACGATGTTGCGGCGCCGGTAGACGGCCTGATCGAAGCGGCAGGCCGGTTCCCGGCGCAGGGCTTGGCCCGCGAGTTGGTCGGCCCGCTCCGGGATGGTCGCTTTGATCCCACGCCTGCGGAGGTGGGCGCGGAAGCCCCAGGACCAGTAGCCCTAGTCGGCGAAGACCTGCTCGGGCCTCACACGAGGTCGTCCCGGCCCGCCGACGGCGACGCGGATGAGGCCGATGACGGGTCTCGGCCCGGGTGCAGCCGTTGCGGGTGCCCGCGGTCAGCACGAACGCCAGGGGCCGGCCGCGGCCGTCGCGGGCAAGGTGAATCTTGTTGGTCAGCCCACCGCGGGAACGTCCAAGAGGTCGTTCTTCGAGCCCCCTATGGCGGCGTATCGTCGTGGAGCCGATCGCGACCGGCCAAGCCACCGGCCACGGGCCCGGCCCACCGTCGGCAACAACGGTGCGATCACCGGCCACGCGGCATCAGACAACTCACGGCATCCCTCACCGCCACCCCAACGATCTGGTGATCGGAAACCCTCCCTAGGAACTAGAAGGGGGGGGCCAGGCCGAACCGGGGGGGGGAGGCGGGGGATTGATCCGCCTGCTGCCTCGCATCTCCAGCGGCCAACGCCGGTCGATGACGGCCGCGGCCTCCTTACAGGCCTGGCAGTCGTTGGACCATTCCGGCACCCAAGGGTGGGCGGAAGCCGACAGACCCCGCGGCTCCATGCCGCACAGGGCCGAACCGAAGCACCCGTAGCCATGGGTCACGTCCTCGGGCAACTCCGGTGATTCCGCCCGTTCCCAGCGCTGGTTCACCGGCGCGTACTGCGGTCGTGAGACCTCCAGCGGCATGTGCCCCAGCGCGGTCCATGCGCAGCACCAGGGACAGAACCACCGCTCCCTGACCCGCATGCTCCGTTCCGCCTGGGGTTCCGTCACCGGCACCCACCGCAGCTCATGGCCACACACGTCACAGGTCATGTGGTCTGTGCCCGATGACACCGCCGAGCGGAGCGGCGCTGGCGGGTCAGAGGTTCACGCGTTTGAGGTAGACGCGGTGGCGGTGGGGGATGGTCTGGTACCAGAGCATCAGGTGTTCGTCCTCGTACGTGCGCAACCGCATGGGGCTGGGATCCTCGTAGAGGCTGCCGTCCTTCGGGTCGATGGCCATCGACGCCAGGTCGACCAGCCCCTCCATGACGGCGGCGACGAGGCCTTGCTGCTCCGCCGGCATGTCGCCCAGCACCCACAGCCGGCTGGGGTCGCACTCCCACGCCCAGCCGCCGTCGTTCTCCACTGCTTCGCCCCGCGGGCTCACTGACCGATCTCGCGCTGGGCCTCGGCCAGGATGCGGCTGCTCGTCTCCATCGCTGCCTGGAACTGCTCTTCCGTGGCGGCCGGGTCACCGGCGGTGGCCTCGGCCTGGAGGAGGGCCGCCGAGCGGGCCGGCCAGCGGTGGATGGCCACGTGGGTGGCCCACTTGATCAGGAAGAAGCGGAGCGGGTTGATGGCTCCCGTCTCGGCGGCTCGGTCGAACGCCGCATGGCACTCCCTGTCGAACTCGGCGAGGTGCGGCATGTCGATCCGGCGCACGGCGTCCCGCAGGGCTTCGCGCGTCATGGCCGGCTGGGGGATGAGCGGACCCACGTCTTCGAGGTGCTGTGCTGTCATCGTGCCTCCAGGGGAACGCTGGCCACGATACCGAGCGGGTCTGCCAAAAGCCCCCTGAAACGCAGAAAAGCCCCGCACCAGAAGGTGCGGGGCTTTCCCACAATGATTGTTCGGCGGCGTCCTACTCTCCCACAGGGTCCCCCCTGCAGTACCATCGGCGCTGAAAGGCTTAGCTTCCGGGTTCGGAATGTAACCGGGCGTTTCCCTAACGCTATGACCACCGAAACACTATGAAATTTGAACGCTGGCTAAAATCACAGCTGTTCGTTATTTCAGAACTAACACAGTGGACGCGAGCAACTGAGGACAAGCCCTCGGCCTATTAGTACCAGTCAGCTCCACCCGTTACCGGGCTTCCACATCTGGCCTATCAACCCAGTCGTCTACTGGGAGCCTTACCCTCTCAAGGAGGTGGGAATACTCATCTTGAAGCAGGCTTCCCGCTTAGATGCTTTCAGCGGTTATCCCTCCCGAACGTAGCCAACCAGCCATGCCCTTGGCAGGACAACTGGCACACCAGAGGTTCGTCCGTCCCGGTCCTCTCGTACTAGGGACAGCCCTTCTCAATATTCCTACGCGCACAGCGGATAGGGACCGAACTGTCTCACGACGTTCTAAACCCAGCTCGCGTACCGCTTTAATGGGCGAACAGCCCAACCCTTGGGACCGACTCCAGCCCCAGGATGCGACGAGCCGACATCGAGGTGCCAAACCATCCCGTCGATATGGACTCTTGGGGAAGATCAGCCTGTTATCCCCGGGGTACCTTTTATCCGTTGAGCGACGGCGCTTCCACAAGCCACCGCCGGATCACTAGTCCCGACTTTCGTCCCTGCTCGACCCGTCGGTCTCACAGTCAAGCTCCCTTGTGCACTTACACTCAACACCTGATTGCCAACCAGGCTGAGGGAACCTTTGGGCGCCTCCGTTACCCTTTGGGAGGCAACCGCCCCAGTTAAACTACCCATCAGACACTGTCCCTGATCCGGATCACGGACCGAGGTTAGACATCCAGCACGACCAGAGTGGTATTTCAACGGCGACTCCACAACCACTGGCGTGGCTGCTTCAAAGTCTCCCACCTATCCTACACAAGCCGAACCGAACACCAATATCAAACTGTAGTAAAGGTCCCGGGGTCTTTCCGTCCTGCTGCGCGAAACGAGCATCTTTACTCGTAGTGCAATTTCACCGGGCCTATGGTTGAGACAGTCGAGAAGTCGTTACGCCATTCGTGCAGGTCGGAACTTACCCGACAAGGAATTTCGCTACCTTAGGATGGTTATAGTTACCACCGCCGTTTACTGGCGCTTAAGTTCTCAGCTTCGCACACCCGAAAGTGCACTAACCGGTCCCCTTAACGTTCCAGCACCGGGCAGGCGTCAGTCCGTATACATCGCCTTACGGCTTCGCACGGACCTGTGTTTTTAGTAAACAGTCGCTTCTCGCTGGTCTCTGCGGCCACCCCCAGCTCACGGAGCAAGTCCGATCACCAGTGATGGCCCCCCTTCTCCCGAAGTTACGGGGGCATTTTGCCGAGTTCCTTAACCATAGTTCACCCGAACGCCTCGGTATTCTCTACCTGACCACCTGAGTCGGTTTAGGGTACGGGCCGCCATGAAACTCGCTAGAGGCTTTTCTCGACAGCATAGGATCATCCACTTCACCACAATCGGCTCGGCATCAGGTCTCAGCCTTAATGAGGGACGGATTTGCCTACCCCTCGGCCTACACCCTTACCCCGGGACTACCACCGCCCGGGCTGGACTACCTTCCTGCGTCACCCCATCGCTTACCTACTACAAGTCTGGTTCGTCGGCTCCACCACTTTCCTTTCCCCGAAGGGTCCGGAACGGCTTCACGGACTTAGCATCGCCTGATTCGATATTGGGCGTTTCAAAGCGGGTACCGGAATATCAACCGGTTGTCCATCGACTACGCCTGTCGGCCTCGCCTTAGGTCCCGACTTACCCTGGGCAGATCAGCTTGACCCAGGAACCCTTAGTCAATCGGCGCACACGTTTCTCACGTGTGTATCGCTACTCATGCCTGCATTCTCACTCGTGAACCGTCCACAACTAGCTTCCGCTGCTGCTTCACCCGGCACACGACGCTCCCCTACCCATCACAGCGGGCGTTGGCCCTATTGCTGCAATGACACGACTTCGGCGGTACGCTTGAGCCCCGCTACATTGTCGGCGCGGAATCACTTGACCAGTGAGCTATTACGCACTCTTTCAAGGGTGGCTGCTTCTAAGCCAACCTCCTGGTTGTCTCTGCGACTCCACATCCTTTCCCACTTAGCGTACGCTTAGGGGCCTTAGTCGATGCTCTGGGCTGTTTCCCTCTCGACCATGGAGCTTATCCCCCACAGTCTCACTGCCGTGCTCTCACTTACCGGCATTCGGAGTTTGGCTAAGGTCAGTAACCCGGTAGGGCCCATCGCCTATCCAGTGCTCTACCTCCGGCAAGAAACACACGACGCTGCACCTAAATGCATTTCGGGGAGAACCAGCTATCACGGAGTTTGATTGGCCTTTCACCCCTAACCACAGGTCATCCCCCAGGTTTTCAACCCTGGTGGGTTCGGTCCTCCACGAAGTCTTACCTCCGCTTCAACCTGCCCATGGCTAGATCACTCCGCTTCGGGTCTAGAGCGTGCAACTCAATCGCCCTATTCGGACTCGCTTTCGCTACGGCTTCCCCACACGGGTTAACCTCGCTACACACCGCTAACTCGCAGGCTCATTCTTCAAAAGGCACGCAGTCACGACTGTATGTGCAAGCACATACAGCGACGCTCCCACGGCTTGTAGGCACACGGTTTCAGGTACTATTTCACTCCGCTCCCGCGGTACTTTTCACCATTCCCTCACGGTACTATCCGCTATCGGTCACCAGGGAATATTTAGGCTTAGCGGGTGGTCCCGCCAGATTCACACGGGATTTCTCGGGCCCCGTGCTACTTGGGAGATTCTTAAGCAAGCCGCTGATGTTTCGTCTACGGGGGTCTTACCCTCTACGCCGGACCTTTCGCATGTCCTTCGACTACATCAACGGTTTCTGACTCGCCGACCGGCCGGCAGACCGATCAAAAGAATTCCCACAACCCCGCATGCGCAACCCCTGCCGGGTATCACACGCATACGGTTTGGCCTCATCCGGTTTCGCTCGCCACTACTCCCGGAATCACGGTTGTTTTCTCTTCCTGAGGGTACTGAGATGTTTCACTTCCCCTCGTTCCCTCCACACTGCCTATGTGTTCAGCAGTGGGTGACAGCCCATGACGACTGCCGGGTTTCCCCATTCGGACACCCCCGGATCAAAGCTCAGTTGGCAGCTCCCCGGGGCCTATCGCGGCCTCTCACGTCCTTCATCGGTTCCTGGTGCCAAGGCATCCACCGTGCGCCCTTAAAAACTTGGCCACAGATGCTCGCGTCCACTGTGTAGTTCTCAAACAACGACCAGCCACCCGTCACACACTCCCTAAGGAATGCTTTACCGGGGCCGGCACTGAAGACATGACCTTACGGCCGTACCTTCAGGACCCAACAACGTGCCAAGCACGATCCCCTCCACTTCACTGTGTTCCACGCCGAAGCAGTACTTACAGAGAGTTTTGGAAACCGTGCCAACTAATCAACGTTCCACCCATGAGCTGACCGTGCAGAACGTTTGTCTGCAATCGGTACTGTGCTCCTTAGAAAGGAGGTGATCCAGCCGCACCTTCCGGTACGGCTACCTTGTTACGACTTCGTCCCAATCGCCAGTCCCACCTTCGACAGCTCCCTCCCTTACGGGTTGGGCCACCGGCTTCGGGTGTTACCGACTTTCGTGACGTGACGGGCGGTGTGTACAAGGCCCGGGAACGTATTCACCGCAGCAATGCTGATCTGCGATTACTAGCAACTCCGACTTCATGGGGTCGAGTTGCAGACCCCAATCCGAACTGAGACCGGCTTTTTGAGATTCGCTCCACCTCACGGTATCGCAGCTCATTGTACCGGCCATTGTAGCACGTGTGCAGCCCAAGACATAAGGGGCATGATGACTTGACGTCGTCCCCACCTTCCTCCGAGTTGACCCCGGCGGTCTCCTGTGAGTCCCCATCACCCCGAAGGGCATGCTGGCAACACAGGACAAGGGTTGCGCTCGTTGCGGGACTTAACCCAACATCTCACGACACGAGCTGACGACAGCCATGCACCACCTGTATACCGACCACAAGGGGGGCACTATCTCTAATGCTTTCCGGTATATGTCAAGCCTTGGTAAGGTTCTTCGCGTTGCGTCGAATTAAGCCACATGCTCCGCTGCTTGTGCGGGCCCCCGTCAATTCCTTTGAGTTTTAGCCTTGCGGCCGTACTCCCCAGGCGGGGAACTTAATGCGTTAGCTGCGGCACCGACGACGTGGAATGTCGCCAACACCTAGTTCCCAACGTTTACGGCGTGGACTACCAGGGTATCTAATCCTGTTCGCTCCCCACGCTTTCGCTCCTCAGCGTCAGTAATGGCCCAGAGATCCGCCTTCGCCACCGGTGTTCCTCCTGATATCTGCGCATTTCACCGCTACACCAGGAATTCCGATCTCCCCTACCACACTCTAGCTAGCCCGTATCGAATGCAGACCCGAGGTTAAGCCTCGGGCTTTCACATCCGACGTGACAAGCCGCCTACGAGCTCTTTACGCCCAATAATTCCGGACAACGCTTGCGCCCTACGTATTACCGCGGCTGCTGGCACGTAGTTAGCCGGCGCTTCTTCTGCAGGTACCGTCACTTTCGCTTCTTCCCTGCTGAAAGAGGTTTACAACCCGAAGGCCGTCATCCCTCACGCGGCGTCGCTGCATCAGGCTTTCGCCCATTGTGCAATATTCCCCACTGCTGCCTCCCGTAGGAGTCTGGGCCGTGTCTCAGTCCCAGTGTGGCCGGTCGCCCTCTCAGGCCGGCTACCCGTCGTCGCCTTGGTGGGCCATTACCCCACCAACAAGCTGATAGGCCGCGGGCTCATCCTTCACCGCCGGAGCTTTTAACCCCCACCCATGCAGGCAGGAGTATTATCCGGTATTAGACCCCGTTTCCAGGGCTTGTCCCAGAGTGAAGGGCAGATTGCCCACGTGTTACTCACCCGTTCGCCACTAATCCACCCCGAAGGGCTTCATCGTTCGACTTGCATGTGTTAAGCACGCCGCCAGCGTTCGTCCTGAGCCAGGATCAAACTCTCCATGAATGTTTACCCGTAATCGGGTGCACACACACTTAGAGCGGGACGATCATGTCGGAATAAGACCGACCGTCCACTGCGTCCTCGCTGTGTTGTTGCCTGCCCCGAAAGACAGGACTTTTTCAAAGGAACCTCATCCACCGAAATGGACGGGGTATCAACTTCTGGCGTTGATTTTTGGCACGCTGTTGAGTTCTCAAGGAACGGACGCTTCCTTTGTACTCACCCTCTCGGGCTTTCCTCCGGGCTTTCGTTCTTCGTTCTTGCGTTTCCGACTCTATCAGATCCTTTCGGGCCTGACCCCCAGTCAGCGGGGTTTGTCTTCCGGGCTGTTGGGCCCTTCCGACTCCCAGAACTCTAGTGGATTTCCCGGCTGATTCATAATCGGCCTTCGGAAATTAATTCGGGCATGCCGAATGCGTTCCCGGTGGGAGATCGTGCTGAGTTGGATGCCGCAACGAGGCGGCGGGATCGTCGTCGCCAAAACCTTCCGGCTCTGGGACAACTCGAAGAACCTTACGGACCTGCGGGGGCGGTGTCAACTCCACAGCTCACGAGCTGGTCAGCTCCGCGACTGGAGGTCTTCCACGCGGTCCAGGAGTCGGGTGAGCATGTCGCCCAGCACGCCGCGTTCCGCCGTGGAGAGGTCCTGGAGGAGGTCCTCCTCGAAGACCGTGGCCGCGCGCATCGCGTCGAGCCACTTGCTGCGGCCTTCGTCCGTGAGTTCCACGATCACGCGGACCCGGTTGGACTCGTCCCGCTCGCGCGTCACCAGTCCCTCCGCCGTCATCCGGTCGATCCGGTGGGTCATCGCAGCCGGCGTGAGGCCCAGCTGCTTCGCGAGTTCGCTCGGGCCCATCCGGTACGGAGCTCCGGAGATGACGAGGGCCTTGAGGACCTCCCACTCCGCGTTGCTGATGCCCAGTGCGGCGGTCTGGCGTCCGTACGCGACGTTCATGCGGCGGTTCAGCCGGCTGAGCGCCGAGACCACCTTCTCGACCTGCGGATCGAGGTCCTGGAACTCGCGCTGATAGACGGCGATCTGCTCGTCGAGGCTCGGCTCGTGGACGGGCGCGGTGCCGTCGGGGGTGTCACCCATGCTTCGAAGTATCTCATGAGCCCGTTGGCGTCTAACTCCTTCGATGTGTAAAGTTAAGGGTCGAAGTTTAGGTGTGAAGTCTTCGGACTTCAGTTCTCAAAGGCAGGTGAGAAGTGACCAAGGTGATGGGCGCTGCGCTGCGGCGGATCCAGGCCGGCAACGCGCTGACCGCGTTCGGCATCGGTTTCACGGTTCCGTTCCTCTACATCTACGTGGCGCAGGTGCGAGGTCTCGGTTCCATGGCGGCCACGAGCGCGTTCGTGGCCTTCGCCGTGAGTGCCCTGGTCGCGCTGCCCTTCACCGGTCGGGTCATCGACCGCCGGGGTCCCGTCCCCGTGGTCATCGGTGCGGCCGTCGCGGCCTCGGTCGGCGCCCTGTCGCTCGGGCTGTCCACCGGCATCGTGCCGATCCTGCTGTCCGCCCTGGCGCTCGGCGCCGGGCAGGCCGTCATGCAGCCCGCGCTGGCCACGATGATCGTGTGGTGCTCCACCCCGAGCACCCGGACGCGTGCCTTCGCCCTCCAGTTCTTCATGCAGAACCTGGGCCTGGGCATCGGCGGTCTCATCGGCGGCCAGATCGTCGACGAGAGCCGGCCCGCCAGCTTCACCCTGCTGTTCGGCATCGAGGCCGTGATGTTCCTGGTCCTGGCCGGGGTCATCCTCACCGTGCGGATGCCGCACGCCCCGAGCATCAAGGACGCCGTGCCGCGGGACGAGTCGCGGGCGGGCAGTGCCTGGAAGCGGCTGCTTGAGCACAGGGCCATGGTGAAGCTGCTGGTGCTGGGCTTCGTGATCTTCTTCGCCTGCTACGGGCAGTTCGAGTCGGGTCTCGCCGCCTTCGGTACCGAGGCCGCCGGGATCACCCCGTCCACCCTCGGTTTCGCGCTGGCCGCCAACACTGGTGCGATCGTCGTGGCGCAGTTCGTCGTGCTGAAGCTGGTCGAGAAGCGCCGCCGGTCCCGGGTGATCGCGCTGGTCGGCCTGATCTGGACCGTGGCGTGGGTGATCGCCGGGTTCTCAGGCCTGGGGCACGGCAGTGCGGTGATGGCCGCCGCGGCGTTCATCACGACGTACGCGCTCTTCGGCATCGGCGAGGCGATGCTGTCGCCAACGCTGGCGCCGCTGGTGGCCGACCTGGCGCCCGAGGGCTCGGTGGGCCAGTACAACTCGGCCTTCGCGCTGGTCAAGCAGATGGCACTGGCTCTCGGTCCGCTGGGTGTGCCGCTGGGTGCGGGTGTGCCGATGCTGTACGTCGGGGTGTTCGTCGTGGTCTCGCTGGGGATCGCGGGGCTGGCGCTGCGGCTCGGCAAGCAGCTGAGCGCGGTGCAGGACAAGCCGTCGCTGCTGAAGGGCGACGTGGTGACGGTGGTCGTGCCGGCCGCCGAGCCGGAGCGCGTTCCCGCGTGATCAGCGGATGACGGACGTGCGGAAGGCCCGGTCCCTCGGGGGACCGGGCCTTCCGCACGTCCGGGCGCGGCTACTTGTCCGGCAGGGCGAACTCGCACCAGACGGCCTTGCCGCCTCCCGGGGTGCGGCGGGAGCCCCAGGAGGAGGCGATGGTCGCGATGATCGAGATGCCGCGGCCGGTCTCGTCGGCCGGTTCGGCGCGGCGGCGGCGCGGGAGGTGGTCGTCCCCGTCGGTGACTTCGATGATCAGGCGGCGGTCGGTGCGGCGCAGCCGTAGCCGCATGGGCGGGGTGCCGTGCTGGAGGGAGTTCGCGACGAGCTCGCTCGCGGCGAGGACGCCGAGGTCGCACAGTTCGACCGGGAAGCGCCAGGAGGCGAGCACTCCGGACGCGAAGGCGCGGGCGCGGGGGGCGGCCTCGACGCCGCCGAGGAGCTCCAGGGCGGCGTTGTGGAAGAGCTCGGCGTCGGCTCCGGTGCGGCTCGGCTGCTGGAGGACCATGACGGCGACGTCGTCGTCGTGGTCGGCGTCCACGCCGAGGGCGCGCATCAGGCGGTCGCAGATGACGGCGGGGGTGCCCTGCGCGCCGGAGAGGGCGCGTTCGAGGGCGGCGACGCCCTCGTCGATGTCCTCGCCGCGGCGTTCGACCAGGCCGTCGGTGTAGAGGACGGCGGTGGAGCCGGGGCCCAGGGCGATGGTGCCCGAGGTGTGGAGCCAACCGCCGGTGCCGAGCGGCGGGCCGGTGGGGTCGGCTGCGCGGCGTACGGTGCCGTCCTCGTCGCGGACGAGGATCGGGAGGTGGCCGGCGGAGGCGTACGCGAGCAGGCCCTCGTTGGGGTCGTGGACGGCATAGACGCAGGTGGCGATCTGGCTGGCGTCGATCTCGGCGGCGAGGCCGTCGAGGAGCTGGAGCACCTCGTGCGGGGGCAGGTCGAGGCGGGCGTAGGCGCGGACGGCGGTGCGCAGCTGGCCCATGACGGCGGCGGCGCGCACGCCGCGGCCCATGACGTCGCCGATGACGAGGGCGGTGCGGCCGGCGCCGAGGGTGATGACGTCGTACCAGTCGCCGCCGACGGCGGCTTCGGTGCCGCCGGGCTGGTAGGTGGCGGCGATGCGGAGGTCGTCGGGCTGTTCCAGTTCCTGCGGGAGGAGGGAGCGCTGGAGGGTGACGGCGGCTTCGCGCTGACGGCGCTCGCTGGCGCGCAGCCGTTCGACGGCTTCGGCGTGGTCGGTGACATCGGCGAGGTGGATCAGGACCCCGGTGTGGTGGGGGTCGGCGTCGCCGTCGGTGGGGGCCTTGGGGAATTCGACGGGGGTGCAGGTGACCGTGTACGAGCTGGTGCCGCCGGGGGCGGTGCGGTTCTTGGCGGTGCGGGGCTTGCCGCTGCGCTGGACCTGGTCGAGCAGCGGGAGGAGGCCGAGCTCGCCGAGTTCGGGGAGGGCGTCGTGGGCGGGTGCGCCGGTGGGGCGGGGGCCGAAGCCGGCGGTGTAGGCGTCGTTGACGTAGGCGACACGGTGTTCGGGGCCGTGGACGAGGGCGACGAGGGCGGGGAGCAGGCCGAGGACCTCCCGTACGGAGAGCTCGTCGGGGGAGGGCGCGGCGGCGGGGAGGCCGGTGCCCGGGCCCGCGCCGCTGCCCGTGCCGGAGACCGTGGGGTCCGCGGGGCTGTCGTCGGGTGCCGTGGCCGGGCGGGCGGCGGCACCGCGGGCTGCCGGGACGGCGCCCTCACCCCGCTTGGCCTGGGCGGCGGCGTGTTCGGACCGGGCGGCGGCGCGGCGCTGCGTTCCGGGAAAACGGGCGCTCCAGCGCGTGAAGTTCACTGCGTTCAAGCCTCGTGGTGTCGCAAGTGGTCGCTGTGCTTCTCGTGGTCGATCGCTGGCCTGTGTCGCTCGGCGGGGTGACGGTGGCAGCCACGGTGAATGTCACTGTGTGCAGGGGTGAGCCCACCTATGGTCACACGTCCAGTGTGGCCGACCGCACTGACAACGTCAGCCCTGGCTGTCCTTCGGGGGGTTGGGGGCGGGCGGGGGCGGGGGGTGCCTGTGGCCGTGTCCGGCGGCGAGTTCGAATTCTGCCCTGGGGTGTTCGAGGGAGCCGAGGGAGACGATCTCACGCTTGAAGAGGCCCGAGAGGGTCCATTCGGCAAGAACGCGCATTTTCCGATTGAAGGTGGGGATCCGGCTGAGGTGGTAGGAGCGGTGCATCAGCCAGGCGGGGTAGGCCTTGAGCTTGCGGCCGTAGATGTGGGCGACGCCCTTGTGGAGGCCGAGGGAGGCGACGGAGCCCGCGTATTTGTGGGCGTACTCGGTCAGGAGCTCGCCGCGCAGGGAGGCCAGCAGGTTGTCGGCGAGGACCTTGGCCTGGCGGACGGCGTGCTGCGCGTTGGGGGCGCATTCGCGGCCGGGCTCGTCGGCGGTGATGTCGGGGACGGCGGCGGCGTCGCCGGCGGCCCAGGCGTGTTCGACGCCGTCGACGGTGAGGAAGGCGGTGCAGGTGAGGCGGCCGCGTTCGTTGCGCGGGAGGTCGGAGGCGGCGAGGACCGGGTGCGGTTTGACGCCGGCGGTCCACACGACGGTGCGGGTGGGGAAGCGGGCGCCGTCGCTGAGGACGGCGACGCGGTTCTCGCAGGATTCGAGGCGGGTTTCCAGGCGGACGTCGATGCCCCGGCGGCGCAGTTCGCGGATCGTGTAGACGCCGAGTTCGGGGCCGACCTCGGGGAGGATGTGGTCGCTGGCCTCGACCAGCACCCACTTCATGTCCTCGGGTTTGACGTTGTGGTAGTACCGGGCCGCGTAGCGGGCCATGTCCTCCAGTTCGCCGAGGGCCTCGACGCCTGCGTAGCCGCCGCCGACGAAGACGAAGGTGAGGGCGGCGTCGCGGAGGGCGGGGTCGCGGGTGGAGGAGGCGATGTCCATCTGTTCGATGACGTGGTTGCGCAGGCCGATGGCCTCTTCCACGGTCTTGAACCCGATGGCGTAGTCGGCGAGTCCGGGGATGGGCAGGGCGCGGGAGACGGATCCGGGGGCGAGGACGAGTTCGTCGTACTCGATCTCCTGGGCGCCGGTGCCCTCGTCGGCGGTGGCGAGGGTGGTGACGGTCACGGTCCGCTTGGCGTGGTCGATGGTGCGTGCCTCGCCGATGACGATGCGGCATTTGCCGAGGACGCGGCGGAGCGGGACGACGACGTGGCGTGGGGAGATCGAGCCGGCGGCCGCCTCGGGGAGGAAGGGCTGGTACGTCATGTAGGGCTCGGGACTGACCACCGTGACCTCGGCTTCGCCGGCTCTGAGCTTTCGCTGGAGCCGGAGCGCCGTGTACATGCCGACGTAGCCCCCGCCGACGACGAGGATGCGCGTACGGGGCGGGGTACCGGGGTCCGTGCCCCGGGAGTTAGCAGCCTTCACCATCCCATGACGCAACGTGGCCGGGAGTTTGTCCACAGGCCTGACACATTGTGTGACTGGAGGGAGCGGGGGTACGGGCTTGCCGGATGGCTTGAGTGGGGGTGGAGTTCCGCAGGTCAGGAGGTGCGGAGGGGGTGATTCCGGGGGCTTGGATCGGAAAAGTGGGGACGAATGCTCCGATCGGGCGGTGGTCCGTCCGAGGCTGCCTCTTCTGAATTGACTCTGGCTCAACTATGTTCGTATCTCGTCGAGGAGTAAGACCGGGGCCCACCTGACCGTGGCCCACCTCGACACGAAGGCGGGGAGTGTCTCCGGGGGGAGACAAATGATTACCGGGGGATACATATGAACATTTCCGATTTCCATGGTTCTGCGACCGCTCTCTCGACCGAGAGCAACAGTCGCCTGATGACGGGCGCCACCACGCACGGCGTGGGCCGTTCCACGCCGCTGCGCGTCGACGCCCAGCGCAACCTGGAGCACGTGCTGCGCGCAGCGCGCGAGGTCTTCGGCGAGCTGGGCTACGGGGCTCCGATGGAGGACGTGGCGCGGCGCGCCCGTGTCGGCGTCGGCACCGTGTACCGGCGCTTCCCGAGCAAGGACGTCCTGGTCCGGCGCATAGCCGAGGAGGAGACCGCCCGGCTCACCGAGCAGGCCAAGGCCGCGCTGGGCCAGGAGGAGGAGCCGTGGCAGGCCCTGTCGCGGTTCCTGCGCACCTCCGTGGCCTCGGGCGCCGGGCGGCTGCTGCCGCCGCAGGTGCTGCGGGTCGGGTCGGCGGCCGAGGACGGCGACGACGAGGCGGAAGCGGCGCGGGTGCCGCACCAGCGTCAGGCCGGTGTGACCGGCGGCGCTCCCGAGCTGCGCGTCGTGGGCTCGCGGACTCCCGTCGAGGACGAGCCCTCCGAGGACGCCGGCGCGGGTGCGCTGCTCGAAGTGGTCGGCCAGCTGGTGGACCGCGCCCGGGAGGCGGGTGAGCTGCGTGGCGACGTCACGGTGGCCGATGTGCTGCTGGTGATAGCGACGGCCGCTCCGGCACTGCCCGACGCGGCGCAGCAGGCGGCGGCTTCGTCCCGGCTGCTCGACATCCTGCTCGAAGGACTGCGCTCCCGGACGGCCTGAGCCGACCGGGGAAACGGTCCTAGCGGAGGTTCCCGCAGGGGGCGCGCTCGGCTGCCCTTCCCCACCTGCCGGTCTGCCGGCCGGCTCGTCGAACGGTCCCCCGAACGACTGCTCGCCCGAAAGGGTGAGGATCGGTACGGGGTTTCACCGGGCGCTGCACGGACGAGTGGATGGTGTGGAGTGCGGCTCGGCGCGCGCCCCCCGTGTGACAGGCTTGAACGGTGTACCGGTTGAGTGTGTCGTGCGGGGGCTTCCGCGATGAGCGTTGACGGTCGGGAAGAGCCGCTCGGTGGTGCCGGAGGCGAGGTCGGGGCGGACAACCCGGTCACACGCCAGGTCCCGGCCCAGCGCGCGCCGCGGCGCGGGCGGCACGCGGCGCCGGGGTATCCGGGAGCAGAGCTGCCGCCGTCCGACGGGGACTTGATCGCCCGGATGCGCGGGGGCGACGACGGCGCCTACGAGGAGCTGTTCCTCCGGCACGCGGACTCGGTACGGCGCTACGCGCGGACCTGCTGTCGCGACGGGCACACGGCCGATGACCTGACCGCCGAGGTGTTCGCCCGGACGCTGCAGGCGGTACGGGGCGGGGCCGGGCCGGACCAGTCGGTGCGGGCGTATCTACTGACCACGGTGCGGCGGGTCGCGGCGGCGTGGGCGAAGACGTCCCGGCGCGAGCATCTCGTCGAGGACTTCGCCGTGTTCGCGGAGCAGGCGGCCTCGGGATCCGAGGGTGGTGGCGGGCTGTCCGGGCTGTCCGGGGGCGACACCCTCGAACTGGGCGCGGACGTCCGGGCGATGCGGGAAGCCGAGCAGTCGCTGGCCATGGAGGCTTTCCGGAGCCTGCCCGAGCGGTGGCAGGCCGTGCTGTGGCACACCACCGTCGAGGACGCCTCGCCGAGCGCGATCGCACCGCTGTTCGGGCTGAGCGCGAACGCGACCGCCGTGTTGGCCAGGCGGGCCCGGGAGGGGCTCAAGCAGGCCTATCTGCAGGCGCACGTGAGCTCGGCGCTGAGTGCGGGCGGGGACTGCTCTCGGTACGCGGACCGGTTGGGCGCGTACGCCCGCGGCGGGCTGCGGATGCGGGCGGAGCGGGGGCTGCGCAAGCACCTGGAGGAGTGCGCGAAGTGCCGGCTGGCCGCCGGGGAGCTCAAGGACGTCAATGCGGGGATTCCCGCGCTGCTGCCGGTCGCGGTCATCGGGTGGTTCGCCGCCGGGTACGCGGCGAAGGCGGCCGGGGTGGTGGCCGGCGGGGCCGTCGCCGCCGGGGGCGCTGGGGCTGCCGCCGCGGCCGCGGGCGCGGGCGGGTCGACCGCCGGGGCGGGGGCCGGGGCCGCTGGTGCCGGGGCCGCCGGTGGGACTGCGGGTGCGGGGGCCGGGGCGGGGGCTGCCGGGGGCGGTGCCGCGGGCGCCGGGTCCGGGGTCGGCGGTGCGGTGGTGTCCGAGGGGATCGGGCTGCCGGTCAAGGCCGCCATCGCCGCCGGGATCGCCGTCGCCGCGGCCGCAGGGGTGGTGTTCGCGCTGGCCGGGGACGATCCCGTGCCGGGGGTCCAGGCTCAGCCCGCGCCGAGCGCGGCGGCGCCCGTGGTGCCGCTGGTCCCGGCTCCGCGCACGCCGGCTCCGGTCGATGCACAGCCGCCGAGCGCGCAGGGCTCCGTACCGTCCGGGCCGGGAACTGCGGCTGCGCCTACCCCTGCGAAGCCGAAGGCCCCGGCTCCGGCCCCGCCCGGGTCCCCGGCGCCCGTGCCCTCGCCGACGCCGAGCCCGGTACCGAGCGGGAGCCCGGTCCGGCCGACCCCGAGCCCGACCCCGTCGCGGCCCGTGCCGAAGCCGCCGCAGGGGTTCAAGCTGGCGGGGCTCGAACACTCCGTGTTCGGCGACCACAGCGGTCCGGAACTGGAGACCTCGCGCAGCAGCTGGGTGTGGCAGCGGTGGGGGATGCGGATCGCGGACGGGCGGTTCGCGCAGGGAATCACCGTGAACTCCCGTTCCTCCGTGGAGATCACCCTCAACCGGCAGTGCACCGCGTTCTCGGCGCGGGCGGGCGTGGACGCCCTGTCGCTGTTCACGGACGGCACGGTGCGGTTCTCCGTGTATGCCGACGGGCAGCGGCTGTGGCGGTCGGGCGCGCTCGGGTTCGACGATCCGGCCGCCGCCGTGGACGTCCCCCTGGCCGGGCGCAAGACGCTGCGGCTGGTGGTGGAGCAGGCCGGCCAGGGCAGTCTGCCGACGTTGGCGAGCTGGGCCGACGCGGTGATCAGCTGCCGTTGACGACGGCGAGGAGCGCGACGACCTCGGCCGGGGACAGCTCCGCGCCCGCCGTCTCCTCCGCCCGGTGGCGGTCGGGGCCGAGCACGGCGCGGGTGCGGTCGGGCAGTGCGGCCACGGCGGCCTGCTCCGGGACCGAGCGCGGATGGCCCGCACGCCAGGCGGTGGCCGCGGCCAGGGCCCGTACGGCCTCCGCGTCGCGGCCGGCGTCGGCCAGCAGGACGGCGGCGGTGTCGGAGAGCGAGGCCAGGACGCGCTCGGCGCAGTGCGCGGCGACGGCCGCGGCCAGGGCCGGCCCCAGCGTGGCGAGGCCCGCTTCGGGCCCGTGTTCGTGGGCGGTGAGGATGGCGTCGACGTTGTCGAGCCCGGCGGTGAGCTGCGGGGGCGCATTGATCTTTCCGCAGGCGGCACGGGCGAGTTCGGCCTCGGTACGGGCCCGCCCGAGGTCGCCGCGGACGAGGGCGAGGAGCGCCGTGAGCATCCCGCCGTAGGCCCGGGCGTCGTACACCCCGCCGTGGCGGTCGACTTCGTTGGCGGCCTCGGCCAGGAGCTGCTCGGCGCCGGTGAAGTCCCCTGAGCAGAAGGCGGACTCGGCGATCCGGGCGATGGCGAAGGGCACCTCGATGTGGGCCCCGACTTCGCGGGCGAGGCGCAGGCAGTCCTCGTACTCGGCGCGGGCCCAGTCGTACCGGCCGCGGGAGAGCGCGACCTCGCCGGCGGCGCTGGCGACCTGGGCACGCAGCCAGCGGTCTCCGACGCGGCGGGCGATCTCGTGCAGTTCGTTGAGGTCGGCGTTGACGGAGGGCAGGCCTCCGGTGAAGTCGATGGCCACGTGGGTGCGCAGCAGGAGGGTGATGCCCAGTTCCCAGTCACCGCCGTGCCGACGGCAGTTGTCGACCGTCTCGTCGAGCCCTTCGAGGACGGAGCGGGTGTCGCCGGTCAGGAAGGTGGTCATCGGCCAGAGCATGCCCGGGAAGCGGGCGGTCTCGGGGGCGGCGCCCCGGAAGATCTGCTGGATGCCGTCGGCGAGGGCGATGTTCTGCGGGGTGCGGAACTCTTCGGGCGAGTGGCCTTCGGCGAGCAGCAGGACGTGCAGCATCTGCGTACGCATGAAGCGCCAGTACGCGGGGGTGCCTTCGGGCGGCTTCGAGGGGCTGCGCTCCATGATCCGGGCGGTCCATTCCACCCCCTCGGCGCGGTAGTTGCGCAGCCACCAGAACCAGCCGAGGGCGAGGACGAGCCGCTCGGCGGTTTCGGTGGGGCCGCTCCGGGTGGTGTGGAGGAGCGCGGCGCGGAGGTTGTCGAATTCGGTCTCGATGCGCCGGATCCAGGGGAGCTGGGCGGCGCTGCGCAGGAGCGGCTCGGCCTCCTCGGCGAGGGCCAGGAAGTGTGCGGCGTGGCGGTGGGCGGCGGCGGCCCGGTCGGCTTCCTGCGCGGCCGCGCGTTCGGCGGCGTACTCGTGGATGGTCTCCAGCATGCGGTAGCGCATGCCGGCGCCGTCCGGCCCGGGGGCGGCGACGACGAGGGACTTGTCGACGAGGGAGCCGAGGATGTCGGCGACGTCCTCGGCCGCTCCGCCGGTGCAGACGGCTTCGGCGGCCGGGAGGTCACAGCCGCCGGCGAAGACGGAGAGGCGGCGCAGCACCGTGCGTTCCCGGTCGTCGAGCAGGTCCCAGGACCAGTCGACGACGGCGCGCAGGGTCTGCTGGCGGGGCAGTACGGTCCGGGCGCCGCTGGTCAGGAGCCGGAATCGGTCGTCGAGCCGGTCGGCGATCTGGCGGGGGCCGAGGAGGCGCAGCCGGGCCGCGGCGAGCTCGATGGCGAGCGGCAGCCCGTCGAGGCGGGCGCAGATCTCGACGACGGCGGCCGGGTCTTCGGCGGGGGTGAAACCGGGGCGGACGGCGGCGGCGCGGTCGGCGAAGAGGCGGTGTGCGGGGTCGGGCGGCAGGGGGTCGACGGGGCGGACCGTTTCGCCGGGTACGCCGAGGGGTTCGCGGCTGGTGGCCAGGATGCGGACGCCGGGGCAGTGGGTGAGGAGGTGCTCGGCGAGTACGGCGGCGGCGCCGATGACGTGCTCGCAGTTGTCGAGGACGAGGAGCAGACGGCGGTTCGCGCAGTGCTCGACGAGCTGGGCGGCGGGGTCGTCGGCGGGGGTCTTCTCGCGGGCCACGAGGGTGTTCTCGCGCAGGCCGAGCGCGCTGAGGACGGCGCCCGGGACGGCGGCGGGGTGGTCGAGGCGGGCGAGCTCGACGAGCCAGGCCGGTTCGGGGTGGGCGGCGGCCGCGTGCTCGGCGAGTCGGGTCTTACCGGAACCACCGGGGCCGATGAGGGTGACGAGGCGGAAGCGGTCCAGGTCGCCGTGGAGGGCCGCGAGCTCGGGCTCGCGGCCGACGAAGGAGGTCAGGCGGGGGCGGAGGTTGCCGGCGGGCGGGGTCGGGGGCTCGGGTTCCGCGGGCGGCTCGGGCGCGGGGCGGAGCAGTTCCGCGTGCAGGGCGGCGAGCTCGGGCCCGGGGTCGGCGCCGAGGGCGTCGGCGAGGGCGCGGCGGGTGCGTTCGTACGCGGCGAGGGCGTCGGCGGTGCGGCCGGCCGAGCGGAGGGCGCGCAGCTGCTGGGCGCGCAGCGGCTCGTCGTACGGGTGCTCCCGGATCAGCGCCTCGATCTCCGGGAGGAGGGACGCCGGGTCGGCGCAGCCGCTGCGGAGCTCGGCGTCGATCCGGTCGCGGAGGGCGGCGCCGCGGCGCGCGTCGGAGGCGGAGGCGTGTGCGGTGCGGGCGGGCTCGGGCAGGTCCGCGAGGGCGGGGCCGCGCCACAGGGCGAGGGCGGTGCGGAGGGTTCCGGCGGCGGTGGCGGGGTCGTCGGCCAGCTGCCCGGCGCCTTGGCGGGCCAGCCGGGTGAATCGGTGGAGGTCGACGTCGTCCCGGTCGGCGACGGCGAGGCGGTAGCCGCCGGCGGGATCGGCGGGGACGGTGTCCCGGCCGCCCAGGGCCCGCCGGAGCCGTCCGACGAGGGCCTGGAGGGCGCCGGGGGCGTCCTGGGGCGGGTCGTCGCCCCAGACCTCGTCGACGAGATCGGCGACGGGTACGGGGGCCGGACCTCCGGCCCGGAGCGCGAGGGCGGTCAGGAGCGCGCGCAGGCGGGCGCCGCCGATGGTGAGGGGGGCGCCGGTCTCGTCACGGGCCTCGGTGATGCCAAGGATGAGATACCGCACCGTGCAATTCTGCCCTTGCCCCGGCCGGGCGTGGGTGGGTGGGTGGGTGGGTGCGGCGCCGTTGTGCGGGGGCGCTGCCCCCGAGCCCCCGCGCCTCAAACGCCGGCGGGGCTGGATCTACCGGGCGGCGGGTGGGGGGAGCGGGTTAGGAGAGGGCCGGGCGGCGGGTGGGGACGCCTTGGGGGACTGCTCGGCGGCGGGGGGTGGAGGTGCCCGTCCAGCAGGTGCCGCGGCGGGCGAGGAGGCGGCCGAGCCACAGTTCCATCGAGACGAGTTCCGCGAGGCCGTCCAGCGGGATCGGGTGGCCCTCCGCCGCGTCCAGCAGGGCCTGTTGGACCACCCGGGCCTCGATCAGGCCGGCGTCGGCCAACAAGGGGGCGGTGAACAGGGCCAGGAGGGAGGTGAGCGCCGTGCGCAGGCCGACGCGGGTGGCCGTCTCGTTCGGGGTGTGGGCGGGGGCGCCCCAGCCGGGCGGGAGTTCGCGTACGCCCGCCGAGGACAGCACCGTGCGCAGGATCGCGGCCCGCGCGCCCGGCTGGACCCGCAGGGATTCCGGGAGGGCCCGGGCGGCGCGTACGACCTGGTTGTCGAGGAACGGGGCGTGCAGCCGCTGGCTACGGACCTCCACGGCCTGTTCGAAGACCCGGTGGTCCGCCGCGTGGCGGGTCAGCGCTGCGCGGGCCCGGGCCTCGCCGGGGCGCAGCGAGAGCGGGGGGCGGCCCGCGGCGGTCCCGAGGCGGATCGATACTTCCGCCAGGGCTTCGCCGGTCAGCCAGGCCGCCGCCGGTCCGGGGCGGGACCAGGTCAGGGCGGCCAGTGAGGCGTCGACCGGGTTCGAGGCGCCGCCCGCGACGGCCCCTTCGCGCAGTCGGGCCGCCGCGGCCTCCATGCCCGCGCGGTACGGGGTACGGGCGAGCCGGCGGGCGGCGGAGTAGACGGAGAACGGGACCAGGAGGGACAGGGCGGAGTCGCCCGGGGCGGAGCGGGCCAGGGCGGCGACCGGGCGCAGCAGGTGGCGTCGGCGGCGGTCCATCAGGAGGTCGGCGAGGCGGGCCGGGTGCGCGTCGAGGACCTGACGGGCGCCGTGGCCAACGAAGTGGTCCGCCGAGCCGGCCGCCAGCCGGCGCCGCTCGCGGGCGGCGGTGACCAGGGAGGGGCCGGGTTCGTCGGTGAGGGGTCCGTCGAGTTCCGCGTACGGGAGGGCTTCCTCGGCGGCGGCGACGACCACGTGGTGCAGGCGGGGGTTGGCAGCGATGGCGCGGGCGCGTTCGAGTTCGGCTTCGCGGCCGTGGGGGGTGGCCAGGTCGTTGAAGGTGACGGCGAGGAGGCGTTCGCCTGTGCGGTTGACGATCGTGCCGGGTGCGCCGGGGAGGCCGGCGGCGAGCAGTGCGAGGGTCGCGGAGGCGCTGCCTCCGGAGAGGTCGGCGCCGACGCCGGGTGCGGGCGCGGGCGCGCCCCGGGCCGCGCGCCGGTCGGCGGGGCCCATTCCTGGCACCGGGCCGGGGTCGTGGGGCAGCGTGTCGGGGGCATGCCGCGGCGCCGTGAGCCGGGCGCGCACCGCATTCACCAACGCTTCGCGTACGCCCTCCACCGCGCGCTCGGGATCGGCCGCGGGGGCCGCCACCGCGAGGGAGGCCACCGGTTCGTACCCGGTGATCTCGCGGGAGCCCTCGCGCAGGATCAGCGCGTGCCCGGGCGGGATGCGCCGTACGCCGACGTACGGTGTGCCGTCGCCCAGTGCTTCCGGGCTGTCGGGGCAGGCGAGCAGGGCGGCGAGGTGGCCGATGTCGAGCTGTGCCTCGATGAGGTCGGCGAGGGGCAGTGCGGCGGTGGCGTACGCGGTCCCGCCGGCCCAGGGGGTGTAGAAGACGGGCCGCGCGCCCGCGAGGTCGCCGACGACGGTGATCCTGCGGCCGGTCTGGACGACGGCGGTGTAGCTGCCGGACCACTGGGTGAGGTGGCGCAGGGCTCCGCCGCGGGCTGCGAGGAGGGCGCTGCGCAGTTCGGCGTCGGTTGCGCCGCAGCAGCCGAGGACGGCGAGCCGGGTGAAGGCGTCGGCGGGGTCGGCGGCGAGGGTGCGGATCTCGTCGGGGCGCCAGTCGCCGACGGCCCAGAGGGGGTCGGGGTCTCCCCAGAGCAGTTGGGCGCCGACCGGCACGACGGTGCGTTCGGCGTCCTGGGCTGCCGGGTCGTCCGGGTGGTCGGCGTCCGCGATGCCGCCGCTCAGGGGCCCGTCGGCGCCGGATCCGCCCTGGCCGTGGACGCGGCCGGCCGTGCCGAAGCTCGCGGCGATACTGCTCCACCCCACCAACCAGCGCACCGCCGCCTCCCCAGCCCGTGGGCAATTGACCGGGGCACGAACGGTGTGGTCAGCGCGAAGGGCGCGGCCGCCGGGGCCCCGGGTGGCTCGGGGTCCATGCTGCCACGAGACAGGCGCACGGGAGTGTCCAAGGAGGGCGCACGTGCAAACGAACACGCCTCGGTCACGCGGTATTTGGCGTTCCGTTCCCACCGCCCCATAGGTCGGTTTCGGCCATTCTTCGGCCGTACTGAGGCCGTACTGAAGCCGTACTGAGTGCCGTCGCGCGCCCTGGGGCGCCCGACCGCGGCGGCCCGCGGGCGCGGCCCGAGGGGCGGGACCCGCCCCCCGAACCGTTCCGCCACCCGCGGGGATTGGGGCGGCGGCATCCCCCGGCCCGCCGGATCCACGCAGCGGGCCGACCCACGCACGGCACATCGAATCGCCGGGCCCGCTGACCGGCCAGAGCGCACGGGCGGGCGCACGGCCACACGCACGGAGCACGAAAGGGGGCGTGCGCCTGCGGCGCGGGCCCCTGCCCGACTGTGCGGGCGGACAACAATCCCGCCATACGGAAGTCGGGGCCTTAACGCTTGGGAGGCGGGGAACTACGCTGGGTTTACGAAATGCCGGGCAACTATGCCTCGGCGGCGTATGCGTTGTGTGCGTTCCGCGTGTGACGAGGGGTGGCGCATGTCCAGGGAGCTCCGCGAGCCCAACGAGAAGCTCGGCGCCGTCCTCGCCCTCGCCGGCATCAGCAACGCCGGACTGGCCCGGCGCGTCAACGACCTCGGCGCACAGCGCGGCCTGACGCTTCGCTACGACAAGACCTCGGTGGCCCGGTGGGTGTCGAAGGGGATGGTGCCGCAGGGCGCGGCCCCGCATCTGATCGCCGCCGCGATCGGCACGAAGCTGGGGCGGCCGGTACCGCTGCACGAGATCGGGCTGGCGGACGCGGACCCGGCGCCCGAGGTCGGCCTGGCCTTCCCGCGGGACGTGGGCGAGGCGGTGCGCTCGGCCACCGATCTGTACCGGCTCGACCTCGCCGGCCGCAGGGGCGGTGGCGGGATCTGGCAGTCGCTCGCGGGCTCCTTCGCCGTGTCCGCGTATGCCACGCCCGCCTCGCGCTGGCTGATATCTCCGGCGGACGGTTCGGTGGCGCGCGAGCCCGCCGCGTCCCGCGAGACCGTGGCGTCGCGCGAGCCGGTGGCGGACACGGCGTCGCCCGCGGCCCCGGCGCAGGGTCCGACGGCGTCGCCGGCTTCGTCGTCGTCAACGGGTCTGCCCGCGCAGTCTTCGGGCGAAACGCCGCACGCTCCGCACGCCCCGCCCGCGCCCGCGTTGCCGGCCGCCGTCATGGGACTGCACGACCCGTCGCCGCAGCGCGTGGGCCACAGCGATGTGACCAAGCTGCGCGAGGCGGCCGAGGACGCGCGCCGCTGGGACTCCAAGTACGGCGGCGGGGACTGGCGTTCGTCGATGGTGCCGGAATGCCTGCGCGTCGACGCGGCGCCGCTGCTGCTCGGCTCGTACAGCGACGAGGTGGGCCGCGCACTGTTCGGGGCGACCGCCGAACTGACCCGGCTGGCCGGCTGGATGGCCTTCGACACCGGCCAGCAGGAGGCGGCCCAGCGCTACTACATCCAGGCGTTGAGGCTGGCCCGCGCCGCCGCGGACGTACCGCTCGGCGGTTACGTGTTGGCGTCCATGTCGCTGCAGGCGACGTACCGGGACTTCCCGGACGAGGGCGTGGACCTCGCGCAGGCCGCCGTGGAGCGCAACCGTGGCCTGGCCACCGCGCGCACCATGAGCTTCTTCCGGCTCGTCGAGGCGCGGGCGCACGCGAAGGCGGGCGATTCGGCGGCGGCCGGGGCGGCGCTGCGGGCGGCGGAGGGCTGGCTGGAGCGGGCGCGGGCGGGCGATCCGGATCCGACCTGGCTGGGTTTCTACTCGTACGACCGCTTCGCGGCGGATGCGGCGGAATGCTACCGGGACCTCAAACTCCCCCGGCAGGTGCGGCGCTTCACCGAGCAGGCGCTGTCGCGGCCGACGGAGGAGTACGTGCGCTCGCACGGGCTGCGGCTGGTGGTGAGCGCGGTCGCCGAGCTGGAGTCGGGCAATCTGGATGCGGCGTGCGCGGCCGGCACCCGGGCGGTGGAGGTCGCGGGCCGGATCTCCTCGGCGCGGACGACCGAGTACGTACGGGACCTGCTGCACCGGCTCGAACCGTACGGGGACGAGCCGCGCGTGGCGGAGCTGCGCGAGCGGGCACGGCCGCTGTTGGTGGCCCCCGCGTAGCCCCTTTGTCAGTGGCGGGGTGCAGTATGCAGGGGTGGGAGGTGGCAGCTTGGGCGGCGGCATGGGCAGTGTGGGCAGGGTGGACTGCGATGTGCTGGTGATCGGTGGTGGCATCGTCGGCCTGTCGACGGCGCATGCCCTGGCGCAGCTGGCCCCGGGGACGCGGGTGGTGGTGCTGGAGAAGGAGTCCGGCCCTGCCCGCCACCAGACGGGCCGCAACAGCGGGGTGATCCACAGCGGGATCTACTACCGGCCGGGGTCGCTCAAGGCGCGCTTCGCGGTGCGCGGAGCCGCCGAAATGGTGAAGTTCTGCGCCGAGCACGGGATCGACCACGAGGTCACCGGGAAACTGATCGTCGCCACCGGGCGGGACGAGCTGCCCCGGCTGCACGCGCTGGTGCAGCGGGGCCGGGAGAACGGCATCCCGGTGCGCGAGCTCGGCCCCGCGCAGATCTCGGAGTACGAGCCGGAGGTGCGCGGCCTGGCCGCGATCCACGTCGGAACCACCGGGATCGTGGACTACGGGCAGGTGGCGCGGCAGCTCGCGGAGTCCTCGGGGGCAGAGATCGTCTACGGCGGGGCGGTAGACCTGATCTCGCGGCGGGCGAGCGGGGTCGCGGTGCGGACGACCGCGGGGCTCGTGGTGCGGGCGCGGGTGCTGGTGAACTGCGCGGGCCTGCAGTGCGACCGGATCGCGCGGCTGGCCGGGGACGACCCGGGCATGCGGATCGTGCCGTTCCGCGGGGAGTACTACGACCTGGCGCGGCCCTCACTGGTCCGGGGGCTGGTCTACCCGGTCCCCGATCCGGCGTTCCCCTTCCTCGGCGTACACCTCACGCGGGGCATCGGCGGCGGCGTCCACGTCGGGCCCAACGCGGTGCCGGCGCTGGCCCGCGAGGGATACGGCTGGGGCGTGGTCCGGCCGCGGGACGTCGCGGACGAGCTGGCCTGGCCGGGGTCCTGGCGGATGGCCCGGCGGCACTGGCGGTACGGGGCGGGCGAGATCCACCGGTCCCTGTCCAAGCAGGCCTTCACGGAGGCGGTGCGCAGGCTGCTGCCGGGGGTTTCGTCCACGGACCTGACCCCGGCGGGCTCCGGGGTCCGGGCGCAGGCCGTCCTGCGGGACGGGACGCTGGTGGACGACTTCCTGATCAAGGAGGGGGCGCGGGCGGTGCACGTACTGAACGCGCCGTCGCCCGCGGCCACTGCTTCGCTGCCGATCGGTCGCGAGATCGCGCGCCGCGCCCTGACGACCCTCCGCGCGTCGTAGTCCCGGGCCCCTGCCGCACCGGGTTCCGCCGGGCGGGGGCGGCCGGGCGCGGTGCGGGCGGGCGCGGTGCGGGCCGTGTCCCCTGCCCACCCTTCCGCCGTTCCCAGGGGCTCCGCCCCTGCCCCCCCCGCCTCGATCGGCGGCGGGGCTGGACGGGCCCCGGAAGCACGGTGGGGCTGGAGGCGCGGGCTACGGGTTCGGCTGGGGTGGGGGTGGCGGGGTGCGGCGTAGAATCCGGGGATTGTGTCTGAGTCCCTTAACCCCCAGCCCAGCGTCCCGGAAGCCGTGCCGGAGGCGAACTCCTACGTGCCCCCGAAGTGGCGGACCGAGCCCCGTTTCCCCGACGGGCCCTCCCCCGATCCGGCCGGCTCGCACCACGAGCGGCGGATCCGGAGCTTCCAGCCGCGGCGCAGCCGGGTGACCACCGGGCAGGGCGAAGCCCTGAAGCGGCTCTGGGGGACCTGGGGGCTCGACATCGACGGGAACTCCGTCATCGATCTCGACCGGATGTTCGACGGACTGCCCGTCGTCCTGGAGATCGGCTTCGGGATGGGTGAGGCCACCGCGCAGATGGCCGCCGCCGACCCCGCGACCGGGATCCTCGCCGTCGACGTGCACACCCCCGGCCAGGGGAACCTGCTCGCGCTCGCCGAGCGCGGCGGGATGACCAACGTGCGCGTCGCCAACGGCGACGCCATCATCCTGCTGCGCGAGATGCTGCCGCCGGCCTCCCTCGCCGGGCTCCGCGTGTACTTCCCGGACCCGTGGCCCAAGGCTCGCCACCACAAGCGGCGGCTGATCCAGCCCGAGTTCCTCGACCTGGCCGCGACCCGCCTGGCTCCCGGTGCCGTACTGCACTGCGCGACCGACTGGGAGCCATACGCCGAGCAGATGCTCGAAGTGCTCACCGCCCACCCGGAGTTCGAGAACACCCTGGCGGACGGCGGCTACGCGCCGCGGCCGGACTTCCGGCCGCTGACCCGTTTCGAGGGCCAGGGTCTCGACAAGGGACACGTCGTACACGACCTGTTGTTCGCCCGCCGCCCGAACGAGTAGACAACCACTTTCCTCACTCCGCGTGTCAGAGCGGCTCGCTAGAGTCATCGTGTGTCCCGAGCGCTCCCTGGTGTCCGTGCGTGCGTGCTCGCCGTGCTGTCGCTGTCGGGGCTGGCGATCCTCGAACTCGTGCGGGAGCAGACGGGTACCGCGGGGTTCTTCGTCGGCCTCGGGCTGGCCGTGCTGCCGGTGCCGCCGCTCATGGCGGCCTTCCGGTGGCTCGGCCGGGCCGCGCCCCGGCCGTGGGCGCAGTTGCTGTTCTGCTTCGGCTGGGGCGCCTGCACCGCGGCCCTGATCTCGATACTGGCCAACAACTTCGCCACCGAGTGGATAACGGCGGCCACCGCCGACGCCTCGGCGGCCGACCGCCTCGGTTCGGTGGCGATCGCCCCGGTGGTCGAAGAGAGCGCCAAGGCCGCGGCGCTGCTGCTGGTGTTCGTGTTCCGAAGACGCCAGTTCACCGGTCCCGCGGACGGGTTCGTGGTGGCCGGGTTCACCGCGACCGGCTTCGCGTGCACCGAGAACGTCCTCTATCTCGGCAACGCCTTCGGCGAGGACGTGCAGAGCGGTGCCGCGGCGCTGGACTCGGTGACGGCAGCGACGTTCTTCGTGCGGATCGTGGTGTCGCCGTTCGCGCATCCGCTGTTCACGGTGCTCACCGGGCTCGGTTTCGGTGCGGCCGCACTCGGCGCGGGCCGGTTGCGCCGGGTGGGGCTTCCGCTGCTCGGACTGCTGGCCGCGATGGGCTTGCACGCGCTGTGGAACAGTTCCTCGCGGTTCGGGGAGTACGGCTTCTACGTGGTCTACGGCTGCGTGATGGTCCCGGTGTTCGGGCTGCTGCTGGGGCTGGCCGTGCTGATAAGGAGGCGCCGGCTGCGGGCCGTCGCCGGGGAGCTGGCGGTGTACGCGGCCGCGGGCTGGTTGCGGCCGGCGGAGGTGGCGGCGCTGGTGTCGATGCCGGCCCGTTCCCTGGCCCGCGCCCTGGCCCGGAGCACCGGCGGCCGGGCGGCGGGCCGGGCGGTCGCCCTGTACGAGGCGGACGCGGCCGCCCTGGCCCTGCTGCGGCACCGGGCCAAGCACAGCGGCCCGGCGGGAGAGCCTGATTTCGCCTGCCGGGAGCGGGAGCTGCTGCGCCGGATGTGGCTGCGCAAGGCGACGGCGGGGCCGGCCCTGGCCCGGGCCGCGGTCCTGGAGGAGCTCCTTCCGCCGCGGCCGGCCCCCTGGGGACCGCGCGAACCGCTGGAACCCCTGGAGCTGGTGTCCGTACCGCCCGCTAGACGCTCAGGCCCTTGGACTCAAGCCACGCCAGCGGGTCCGATGTCGAGCCGCCGATGCGTACTTCCAGGTGGAGATGGGGTCCGGTGACGTTGCCGGTGGCGCCGACGCGGCCGATGGTGTCGCCGGCGCCGACCGAGCCGGAGGTCACCGACATCGAGGACAGGTGGCAGTACCAGATCTCCGTGCCGTCTTCGAGCTCCAGCACGATCCGGTAGCCGTACGCGCCGGACCAGCCGGCCGAGGCGATCTTCCCGGCGGCGACGGCCTTGACGGGGGTGCCGGTCGGGGCGGCGAAGTCGAGCCCGGTGTGGTGGCCGGAGGACCACATGGAACCGGCGTCGCCGTAGTGCGAGGTGAGGGTGTAGGCGGAGGTGGGCAGGGAGTAGGAGCCGGCCGGCTTGGCGGTCCGCTCCTGCTCGGCCTTGGCGTCGGCGGCCGCCTGAACCTCCTTGGCCTGCTTCTCGGCGGCCAGGCGGGCGTCGTCGGCCTCCTTTTGGGCGGCCTCCCGTTTGGCTTTGGCCTCCGCGGCGGCGGCCTCCTGCGCGGCGCGCTCGGCCTGCGCCCGGGTCTGGGCCTCGGCGGCGGTCTCCTGGGACTCGGCCTGCTGGAGGATGCGGCCGACCAGGGTGGCGCCCGCGTCGGCAGGCCGCCCCGCCTGCTGCGCGATGATGCCCGCCGATTCGCCGGAGGCCCCGGCACCCGCGGCGGAGTGACCGGCCTGCGCGTGCCCCCCGCCGCCGACGCCGAAGTCGGGCAAGTCGGGCAGGTCAGGCAACGAGGGCATGGAGATGGCGACTTGGGGCCGGTCCTGGGCGGTGGCGATGCCACCCGCACCGACGGCCGCGATGACGCCGACACCGAGCACGGTGGAGCTGCGGGCAAGTCCCCCGCGCTGCTTGACGACCCGGTGCTTGCCGCGGGGCGGGCGGGCCGAGTCTTCGGTGGGGTTCCACTCGCCCCAGGCGCCCGCGGTGGGTGCTTCTTGGAGCTCTATGCCTTCGGGGGCAGGCGAGTTGGAGGCCACCGGGCCACACTCCTCAGGGGGACGCGCACGCGCACGGCGCCGTCTCTTGCGACGGCTTGGACGACCGCGCTGCGTTATCGAACGGTAATAGACGGAGGGGAGTGATTCCAAGCTGTTGCGATTGATCGTTAACGGCAATCAGCCACCCTCTGCGCAGCCTTGGCCATCACTAATGCCACATTAACGGATCAACCCGGGCAAAAATAAAGCAAGATCCACATCTCTCCAGCCACGCCCACCTCTTGACGTGGCGTCATAAACCTTGCAGAGCGCACCAGTTCGCTTACGCACGGTTACGTGGCGACCACCGGTACGGTCCGCCGTCGCTGCGGCTCGCCCGCGCCCGGCCGGCCCACCGCGAGCAGTGCCATGTCGTCCGTCGCCCCGCCGCCCGTGTGTCGGCGCACATCGCTGCTGAGTGCACCGAGCAGCTCGCCGGGCCCGGGGAAGACCCGGCCGCTCAGCCGCACCGCCGGATCGTAGAAGGCCCCCGCCGCATCGCGGGCCTCGGTCAGCCCGTCCGTGAACAGGAGCAGGGTGGCGCCGGCCGGGAAGGCCCACTCCTCGACGCGGTCCGCCCACGCCCCGGAGAGCTCCCCCATCCCGAGCGGCAGCGCGGGCTCCGCCGGGGCGAGGACCGCCAGGCGCCCGTCGGCGTGCAGCAGCAGCGGCTCGGGGTGGCCACGGTTGACCAGGCGCAATACCCCCGCGCCCGTCAAGATCTCGCCGAGCACGCAGGTCGTGAAGCCCTCCACCGAGTCCAGGCTGTCGCGGCGGGTGCCCTCGCGGGTCAGCGCCCGCTCCAGCCGCTGCGCCACGCCCTCCAGCGTCGGCTCCGTCTCGGCCGCCTCCCGGAAGGCCCCGAGGACCACCGCCACGGCCTCCACCGCCTCCAGCCCCTTGCCCCGTACGTCCCCCACCGCCAATCGCACTCCGTACGGGGTCTCCTGTACGGCGTACAGGTCCCCGCCGATGAAGGCGTCGGCCTGTGCGGCCTCGTACCGGGCGCAGACGTGCAGCCCGGCGATGCGCTCGGCGGGCGTCGGCAGCACGGCGCGCTGGGCGGCCTCCGCGATCCCGCGCGCCGAGGCGAGCCGCTCGCCGCTGCGCCGTACGACCCGGTTGATCAGGACCGCGAGCCCGGAGACGGTCATCACGGTCACCAACTCGGTCAGCGCCTCGACCTTCCAGACGGTGCCGTTCAGGACGTGCAGCAGGAGCACGGCGAGGGAGGCCAGCACACCGGTGACGACCGTGCCCCGCAACGAGGACACCGGGGCGGCGACCAGCGGTGCCGCCGAGAAGAAGGGGGATCCGGTGTAGCTGGGCGGGGTCATCAGGTCGAAGGCCAGGCCGACCGCGATCAGCCCGGCCGGGAGCAACCGGACCACCGTGCGGGCCGTACCGCTGACGGTGTCCTGCGCGTACTCGTCGCCGCCCTGCCGCCCCAGCCGCGCCACGCTGCTCTCCTGCCGGTCCCTCACGCGGGTGCGGGCCGCCCCGCATCGCCCCTCAAGGCTGGCGGCAGTGGCGACCTACGGCGACCCGGCCCGGGCTAATCGGGTGAGGGCGCGGTGGGGAACGACGAAGGCCCGGTTCCCAAGGGAACCGGGCCTTCGTACTGAGTAGCGGGGACAGGATTTGAACCTGCGACCTCTGGGTTATGAGCCCAGCGAGCTACCGAGCTGCTCCACCCCGCGTCGGTAAACACAACTCTACGTCATCAAGGGGAGGGCTTGCGCCAATTAACCTTCCCGCCACCTCCAGGGCGGACGTTTCCGCAGGTCAGGGGCGTACAGAACGGTGGTAAGACGGTCGGCATCAGCCCATGAGCAGGCGGAGCAGGGCCAGGGAACCGATACCGAAGGCGATCGTCAGGTAGAAGTTCCGCGTGCGCCAGGCCAGCAGCAGGGTCGGCACGGCCAGCCAGAGGCAGTAGTTGCCGGGGCCGAGGTCCAGCGTGCCGGCCGGTGCGAACAGCGACGGGGTGAGTAGGGCGGCGATCACCGCGGGCGGCACCTGCCGCAGCCAGACCACGACGGGCCGTGGCAGGGCGGCCGCCGCGAGGAAGAGGGTGGGCACCAGGCGGGGGCCGAACGTGACGGCCGCCATGCCTGCGATGGTCAGGGCGAGGGTGAGGTGGCTCATCAGCCCGTTGCTCCTTGCGCGTCGCGGGGGTCCGGGCCGTCGGCCGCGACGTCCGTGGGGTCCTCACGGGGCGCGATGGCCAGACCGAAGGTGGCCGCGACGGCCGCCGCCACCAGGACGGCCCAGTACTGGAGGCCGAGCAGGGTCAGGCCCACCGCCCCGCCGCCCGCGACGACGGCGACGACGAGCCCGCGCCGGTCGGCGATGATCCCGGCGGCCAGCAGGGCCATGAACATGGCGGGCAGGGCGTAGTCGAGGCCCAGCGCCTGCACGTCCGTGACCAGGTCCCCGGCCAGCACGCCCAGGAGCGTGCCCGCCACCCAGGAGGCGTGCACGGCGGTGTTGAAGGTGAAGACCTCGGCCTTGGGGCGCTCCGCGCGGTCCGCGTACTGGGCGGAGTGGACGGCGAAGGCCTCGTCGGTGAGTTCGTACGCGAAGAGCGCCTGCTCGCGGCGGCGCCATCCGGCGAGCCGCGGCGCGATCGCGGCGGACAGCAGCAGATGGCGCAGGTTGACCACGAAGGTGGTCAGGACGATGGCGTACGGGGCGGCGCCGACGGCCAGCAGCTGCAGGGCCGCGAACTGCGAGGAACCGCCGTACACGAAGGCCGACATGGCGACCATCGCCCACCACGGCAGGCCGGCGGTGTGGCCCAACACGCCGAAGGCGAAGGCGACCGGCACGTAGCCGAGCATCACGGGGACGGCCTGCCCGAAGCCCGCCGCCCAGGCGGGCCGGGTTCCCCGGGCGGGGGCGGCCGGGGCCGGGACGGGGGCGGCCGGTCGGACGCCGGGCGGGTGAACCGACGCGCACGGCCTAGCGCAGGCCCAGCGATGTGTACGTGGCGTCGAGCTCGGCGACGTCGAGGCCGGCGGCCTCGCGGACGAGGCGGATGGCCCGGTAGATCTGGTTGATGTGCGCGATGTCGTGGCCGATGACCTTGCGGATCATGACCTCCATCGTTTCGCCGCCCTGCTCGCCGTGGCGGCCGGTGCGCTGCCGGTCTTCGGGCGTGAGCGCGGCGAGGAGCGCGACGTTGGAGGCGCGCAGGCCGGTCCAGGCGTCGAGCATCTGGCGGAAGGGGAGCCGGGGCAGCGGGGCCCACAGCTGCTCGTCGTAGCCGGGGTAGACGGGGTTGTCCTCGGTGGCCACCAGGCGCCAGCGGAAGCCGTAGACGATGTCGACGTCGAAGAGGTGGCCGACGATGAAGGCGGCGGGCCACTCGCCCGGCTCGGGGACGGTCTCGGCGAGGTCGGTCGGCAGGTCGGCGAAGAGCTGCGCGGCCCAGACGGGGGTCTTGGCGAGGACGTCGAACGCGTCGCGGTCGCCCGCGACTTCGAGGAGGGCGGCCACGTACGCGGCGGGGTCCTCGGTGGCGGAGGGGATGTCGATGCGGTGGACGCTGGCGCTGGCCTGTGCGGTGCTGGTGGTCATGTGGGTTGCCTTTCGGGGCTGGAATGCGGGTCGCGGTTGCGGTGGGCGGGGTCGGGGTCGCTGCGCGCGGGCTTCTCGGGGGCTCCGCCCCCGTACCCCCGCGCCTCAAACGCCGGCGGGGCTGAAAGTGCCTGGGCGTCCGCCGGGGGTGGACTGCCTTGGTGACCGTCAGGGGGGGGCAGAGGCTCGGTGGCGCCGGGGTCGGAAGTGCCTCGGCCGCGGCGGGGGTGGGAGTGCCTTGGTGACCGCCAGGGGGGAAGGGGCTCGGCCGCGGCGGGGGTGGGAGTGCCTCGGCCGCGGCGGGGGACGTGGCTCGGTGGCGGCGGGGTGGGAAGAGGCTCGGTGGCGGCTTTCGGGGCTCGGCACCGGGTGCGGGGGGAGGGTCAGGTGGCTGACACGGGTTCGGGGGTTTCGGTGGGCTGCGGAGTGTTCGCCTCCCCGCGGTTGCCGGGGTTGGCGCCCAGGATCAGCAGGGCGCCGAGGCCGGCGACGGCCGCGCAGGCCGTCCAGTGCAGCGACGGCGAGATGCTGTAGAGGAGGCCGCCGACGGCCGGTCCGAGGGCGCCGCCGAGGGTGTGGGCGATGCCCTCGGCCCCCTGGTAGCGGCCGCGCAGGTGGGCCGGTGAGAACTCGGCCGGGTACGCGTTGGCGATCGGGGTGTAGACCGTCTCGGCGACCGTCCACACCACCACGGTCAGGGCGAGCAGCCAGACCGCCTGCGCCGCTCCCGTGAGGGCCATGCCGATGCCCAGCAGGGCCAGCCCGGCGGCGATCACCCGGCGCGGGTTGCGGCGCTCGGTGTGCTTGGTGAGCGGGAGTTCGATGACCACGCAGAGCAGGGCGTTGAGGCCGAGCAGCAGGCCGTAGACCTTGTTGCCGAAGCCCGCGTCGGTCACGTGCAGCGGCAGGGTCGCGGTGGACTGGCCGTAGACGAAGGTCGCGGCGACCATCGAGCCGAGGAAGAGCAGGTACGGGCGGTCGGAGAGCACCTCGCGGTAGCCGCCCTTGCCCTTGGTGGCCCCGGCTGCGGCACCGGCCTGCGTGTCGGGGAGACCGCCGGGCAGCGTGCACAGGGCGAGCACGCCGAAGGCGAAGGAGAACAGCGCGTCGCCGAGGAAGACGTACGTGTACGAGGCCCCGCTGAGCAGGCCGCCGACGAGGGGGCCGACCGCCATGCCGACGTTGATGGCGAGGCGCAGCACGGCGAAGGCGGTCACGCGCTGCTCCTCGGGGACCACGTCGACGAGCAGTGCGCCGGCCGCGGGCCGGTACAGCTGGGCGAAGACGCCGACGAGGCCGACGAGCGCGGTGGTGGCGATCAGTCCGTGGGTCAGCGGGACGAGGGCGGTGGCGGCGCTGCTGCCGAACATGGAGACGGCGATGGCGGTGCGCCGGCCGAAGCGGTCGGCGACCGTGCCGCCGACGGCGTTTCCGATGAACGCGCCGACTCCGACCACGCCGAGGGCCACACCGGCCTGGAATGCGGAGAATCCCTGGGCGACCAGGAAGAGCACGAGGAATACGTTCAGGAAATTGCCGAATTTGATGAGGAACATTCCGGAGAAGATCACCCAGGCGCTTCTGGGCAGGTCTTGCAGTCGTCGGCGCAAGGGGTCCTCGCCGGCCATGGGGGGCTCCTTCTCGATCGGGGGGTGCAGCGTGGATGAGGTGGCGTCCACCATGAAACCCGCCGGTCAAGGCCCTGCCCAGAGCTGAGGGCTGGCACAAAGGAGGCTGGCACATTCCTGCCCGGCCCCCATTTCAAGATCGCTGCCGGGCGGTTGCTGCGTCATTCGTGCCGGGCATGGTTGTGCCAGCCCGAATCCATTTTCCGGGCCGGAATTCTGCTGCAGAGTTCTGGCCATGACCGAACACAACCTTCTCGTCGTCGGCGGACGGATACAGACGCTGCGCAAGGCGGCTGCCCTCGGAATCCGCTTCGTGCTGATCCAGCACAAGGACCAGTTCGTGCCCGAGGCCGCCCGGCTCGCCGAGGCCGTCCTCATCGCCGACTACACCGACTGGGACGTCACCCGTCCGCTGGTGGAGGCCGCGCAGCAGGCGTACGGCTTCACACGGGTGGCCTCGATCACCGAGCCGGGCCTGGTCCCGGCCGGCCGGATCAGCGACCACCTGGGGCTCGGCAACACCTCCGAGGAAGTCGCCGAGCTGCTGCGCGACAAGCACGCGATGCGCCGCCACCTGGCCGCGTCCCCCTCCGCTGAGGTGCGGGCCCTGTCGGTGGCGGCCGCCGAGGTCGACGGCGCCGAGGCACTGACCGCGTTCGGCGCCGAGCACGGCTACCCGTTCGTGCTCAAGCCGACCGACGCCACCGCGAGCCTGGGCGTCGTACGGATCGACGGGCCGGAGCAGGCCGCCGAGGCCTGGGCCGGGGTGGAGGCCCTGCGGGCCCGCACCGACCTCCAGTGGGGTTCGTTCTTCACCATCGGCCGGTTCATCGCCGAGCAGTACATCTCCGGCCCCGAATACAGCGTCGAGAGCTTCTCGTTCGCCGGGCGGCACATCGTCCTGGCGGTGACCGAGAAGCTCACCGGCGGCGGGTTCATCGAGCTCGGGCACGCCCTGCCGGCCCGCCTCGACCCGGCGGACGAGCGGAGCATCGAGGAGGCCGTCGCCCGCTTCCTGGATGCGATGGGCCTGACCGACGGAGCCGCGCACACCGAGCTGCGGCTGTCCCCGACGGGCCCGCAGATCATCGAGAGCCACAACCGGATGGGCGGCGACCGGATCTTCGACCTGCTGGACTCCGCCTACGGCATCGACCTCGAAGAGTGGATCGTGGCCTGGCAGTTCGGGCTGGTCCCGGCGCTCACCGAGCGCCCCGTCCCCCGCCACGCGGCGGCGACCCGCTTCCTGTCCGCCGAGCCGGGCACGGTCGTGGAGGTCCAGGGCGCGGACGAGGCCCGGGCGCTCGCCGACGTCATCGACGTGGAGACCACCGTGCGGCCCGGCGACAGCGTCGGGGAGCTGCGCGGCAACTGGGACCGGGTCGGTCAGGTCCTGGTCACCGGCTCGGACACCGAGGCCGCCGTCGCGACCGCGGAGCGGCTCACCGAGAAGGTCACCGTCGTCACCACCACCCCCTCCGTCTCCCATGGAAAGACCGCGTCATGAAGATCCTGCTGATCATGCGGAACACGTACGCGTGGCACCGCGAGCACATCGAGACCCTGGAGCGGATGGGTCTGGAGATCCACCTGGCGACCCGGGTCGCACAGGCCTCGGACGACGGCCGGTTCGCGAACGTCGTGCCCATCCCGCAGGAGCTGGAGGGCACGGAGCTCGCCGAGTTCTGCGCCGCCGCGGCCCGCCGGCTCGGCATCACCTCGGCGATCACCTTCTACGACAGCGACATCGCCGTCACCTCCACCGTCAACCGGCTGCTCGGGCACGCCTGGCCGCGCCCCGAGGCCGACCTGATCTCCCGCGACAAGCAGCTCCAGCGGTCCTTCCTGGAGCGGCACGGGCTGCCGGGACCGAGGTTCGCGGGCGTCGACGGCGTCGAGTCCGGGCTGGCCGCCGCGGAGGCGTTCGCGTACCCGTTCATCGTCAAGCCGAGCGCGCTGGCCGCCAGCATCGGCGTCAGCCTGGTCCGCGACCGCGCCGAGCTGGAGCGGGCGCTGACGGACGTCGCCCGCCTCGCCGAGGAGTGGGGCGGCTACTTCCCGAGCGACGGTCCCGAGATCGCGCTGCTGGAGGAGTTCCTGCCGGGCAAGGAGGTCACCCTCGACGGGGTGGTCCTGGACGGGGCGTTCCACCTGGTGGGCGTCACCAACAAGATGCAGATGCCCGGCCCGTACTTCGAGGAGGACTTCTACACCCTCCCTTTCCGCACGCCGGAGGAGGAGCCGGAGCTGGTCGCGGTCGCCGAGGGGATCGTGGCGGGCCTGGGCGTGCGGCACTGTCTGTTCAACGCCGAGTTCCGGCAGGACTCCGAGGGCCGCTACCGGGTCGTGGAGTTCGCCACCCGGATGAGCGGCGGCCAGAACTACCGCAACCTGCGCGAGGTCCACGGCATCGACGCGGTCCGGCTCTACGCCAAGGCCGTGCTCGCCGGGGACGACGCGGCGGCCCTCGCCACGCTGCTGGACCGCGAGGTGCTGCGGGCCGCGGCCCCGCGCGCCGCCACCTGCATCAAGTTCGCGTACCGGACGGGGACCCTCGTCCGCAACAACCCCGGCGACGCCACGCACTCCCCGCACTTCCGCTCGTACATCCCCGCCTCGAAGCCGGGCGACCGGCTGCGGCGCGCCCCCGAGGGCTGGTACGAGATCGCCGGCTCGCTCGCAGTGGCCGCGCCCTACCGCAGCGCCGCCGACATCGACCGGGTGGAGCGGATCGCCGCCGACCTCGACGAGCGGCTCGACGTGGTCGTCGTACCGGCAGCCTGACCGGCCGCGCCCCGACCGCGGCGATGTTTCACGTGAAACATCGCCTGCCGCCGGGCACTTCACCCGACTCCCCTTCACTCCACCGACGCGGAAAGAGCCCCACGTGCACGCCAACGACCCCGTGTTCCGGATGGGAATCACGGAGCCCACCGCCATCGACCCGTACAAGGCCCAGGAAGGGGAGGGGATCCTCGTCTGCAAGGCCCTGTTCACCGGGCTCCTCGCCCTCGACGAGGACGGCGTCCTGATCCCGGCCACCGCCCGGTCCTGGGAGAGCGACCCGACCGCCACGACCTGGACCTTCACGCTGCGCGCCGGGACGGTGTTCAGCAACGGGGAGCCGGTCACCGCGCACAGCTTCGTGCGCGGCTGGGCGCGGGCGCTGGACCCCGAGGCCAACACGGAGACCGCGTACCACCTGGCGGGCGTGCACTCCTTCACCGCGGTCGACGACACGACGCTGGTGGTCGAGCTGTCCGAGCCCGACGTGCAGTTCGACCTGAAGACCCTCCAGCCGATCTTCAGCCCAGTGCCGGAGTGCGCCGGCCCGGCGCTGAACCCGGCGTACAACGACCTGCCGGTCGGCAACGGCCCCTTCAAGATGGCCGGCCCCTGGGAGCACGGGACCGCGATCCGGCTGGAGCGCAACGACCTGTGGGCGGGGCCCGCGCCCGAAGTGCGCGAGGTGCACATCGACGTCCTCGACGCGGTGACCGGCCTGGACGACGAGTACGAGCGTTTCCTGGCCGGCGTGTACGACTACGCCCGGATCCCCCCGGCGCGCACCGCCGAGGCGGCCGCTCTCGACGGTTTCCTGGAGCAGGAGGGCGCCGGCCTCTTCTACCTGATCCCGTTCTGCCGCCAGGCGCCGATGGACTCGCTGGACGCCCGCCGGGCCCTGTCCGCGGCCATCGACCGCCAAGCTCTGATCGACACGTACTTCCAGGGGCGGCGCAGCGCGGCCCACTCACTGCTGTCGCCCTGGTTCGGCAAGGCCCACACCCCGCTCGCGGAGGCGGCCGCGGATCCGGACAGCGGCTGGTCGGGGTACGACCCGCAGCGGGCGCGTGCGGCGGCCCTGCGGGCGGGTCTGGAGCCCGGCAGCCGCGTCGAGTTCGCGTACAACACCGGTGCCGGGCACGACGACTGGGTCAAGGCGCTGGCCCGCGGTCTGGAGGAGGTCCTGGGCTGGCGGATCGATCTGCTGCGGACCGACGCCCGCGGGCTGGTCGACCACCGGACCTCGATCTCGGCGACCGGTTTCTGCCGGGCCGGCTGGGCCTGCGACTACCCCACGCCCGACAACATGCTCTTCCCGCTGCTGCACTCCTCGTGCACGGCGCCCGACGCCGAGGGCACGGCCCACGGCGACAACGAAGGCCGGTACGTGAACCCGGAGTTCGACGCCCTGCTGGCACGCGCCCGGGCCTCGACGGACCCGGCGGAGCGCGCCGACGCCTGGCGCCGCGCGGACCGCGCGGCGATGGCCGACCTGGCGCTGATCCCGCTCTGGTACCGGACCGACCAGCGGGTCCACGCCGCCGGCCGGATCACCGGCCTGCGCATCGACTTCGACGGAAATCCCACCCTCACCACTGTCAAGGCAAGGAAGACCACCCGATGAGTGCCAGCACGACTCCCGTCTACGACATCCTCGGCATCGGCTTCGGGCCGGCGAACCTGGCCCTCGCCATCGCCCTGGAGGAGCGCGAGTCGCCCCTCACGGCCCGCTTCCTGGAGGCCCGCCCGAGCCCCGAGTGGCAGCCCGGGATGCTGCTGGACGGCTCCGACATCCAGAACCACCCGAGCCGCGACCTGGTGACCCTGCGCAATCCGCGCAGCCGCTACACCTTCCTGAACTACCTGCACGAGCAGGGCCGGCTGCTGCGCCACCTCAACCTCCCCTCGGAGTTCCCGCTCCGCAAGGAGTACGCGGGCTACATCCGCTGGGCCGCCGGCTTCTTCTCCCACCTGGTCGACTGCAACCAGCGGGCGGCCCGCGTCGAGGTCGTCGAGGAGTACGGCGAGCGCGTCTACGAGGTCACCACCATGTCGGGCAGCCGCTACCTGGGCCGCACGCTGGTGATGGGCCCGGGCCGCACCCCGTACGTCCCGGCCCCGTACGACACGCTGCGCACCCCGCGGATCTTCCACCTGACCCAGTACCTGCCGAAGCTGGCGGAGCTGGCCGGCGAGGGCCGTGCCCCGGAGTCGGTGGCCGTCATCGGCGGCAGCCAGAGCGCCGTCGAGCTCGCCCTCGACCTGCACCGCCGCTTCCCGCGGACCAAGGTCACCACGTACACGCGCTCGCACTCGCTGCGGCTGAAGGACACCAGCCCGTTCAGCGAGGAGGGCTACTTCCCCGAGTTCACCGACTACTACTTCCGGGCGTCCCGCGAGGGCAAGAAGGCCCTCGACGCGTACATGCACGGCACGAACTACTCCTCCGCCGACGCAGACGTGCTGCGCGACCTCTACATGACCATCTACGAGCAGGAGCTCGACGGCGACCAGAAGGTGTTCGTCCGCGGCAACCACGAGGCCGTGGGCGTGGCCCCGGAGACCGGGGACCGCATCGCCCTGGACTTCGTCGAGCGCACCACCGGCGAGCGGATCAGCGAGGTCGTCGACTTCGCGGTCCTCGCCACCGGCTTCCGCAACATGGGCCCCGGCACGCACGAGGAGCTGTGCCCGCCGCTGATGGCCCCGCTCGCGAAGCTCTTCGCCACCGAGCCGGACGGCCGTCTCCAGGTGTCCGCCGACTACGCGCTCGAACCGGTCGCCGACGGGACCCCTCCGCTGTTCCTGAACGGCCTGTGCGAGTCCAGCCACGGCATCGGCGACGCGGGCTCCTTCAGCCTCCTGTCGCTGCGCGCCGCGACCCTCACCGACGCCCTGACCGCCCGCCTGACCGCCGCCGCCACCGACCGCAGCGCCGTACTCGCCGCCGCCTGACCGGAAAGGTCCACGTTTCCCATGACTGCCACGATCGACACCCCGGTCTCGGGCCCTCGGGTCTACACGGCCCCCGTGATCAACGGCCCGCTGCCCGGGCCGCTCAGTGCCGAGCTGCTGGACCGGCAGGCCGGCCGCGAGTCCAACTCCCGCTCCTACCCTCGCAAACTGCCGATGGCGATCCGCCGCGGCCGCGGCTCGTACGTCGAGGACCTCGACGGGAACGTCTTCCTCGACTTCCTCAGCGGCGCCGGCGTGCTGTCCCTGGGCCACAACCACCCCGAGCCGCTCGCCGCCGCGCACCGCCAGCTCGACGAGTTCGTGCACGGGCTGGACTTCCCCACCCCGGTCAAGGACGAGTTCACCGACCTGACCATCGGGATGCTGCCGGAGCCGATGCGCGAGCGCACCCGGATCCACTTCTGCGGGCCGACCGGAGCCAACGCCGTCGACGCCGCCCTCAAGCTGTGCAAGACCGCCACCGGCCGCGAGGAGATCATCACCTTCCAGGGCGGCTTCCACGGCGCGACCCTGGCCGCGATGAGCGTCACCGGCCTCGTCGAGCAGAAGGAACCGGTCCGCGGCCGGATGCCGGGCGTGCACTTCTTCCCGTACTCCAACTGCCACAACTGCCCCCTCGGCCTCAAGCGGGACGCCTGCCAGGTCAACTGCGCCGCGTTCCTGGAGAAGGCGCTGACCGACGTCAACGGCGGGATCACCCTGCCCGCCGCCGTGATCATGGAGCTGGTGCAGGGCGAGGGCGGGGTCATCCCGGCCGAGGTCGAGTTCGTCCAGCGGATCCGCGAGGTCACCCGGCGGCTCGGCATCCCGCTCATCGTCGACGAGGTGCAGAGCGGCTGCGGCCGCACCGGCACCTGGTTCGCCTTCGAGCAGTACGGCATCGAGCCCGACGTCGTGTGCGCCTCCAAGGCCCTGTCCGGCATGGGCCTGCCCGCCTCCGTGATCCTCTACGACGAGAAGCTCGACGTCTGGAAGCCCGGCGCCCACTCCGGCACCTTCCGCGGCAACCAGCCCGCCTTCGCCGCCGGCGTCGCCACCATGAAGGTCGTCCAGCGCGAGCGCGTCCTGGAGAACGTCCGGGCCCGCGCCGACCAGCTGATGGTCCACCTCCAGGGCCTGCGCGAGGTCACCCCGTACGTGGCCGACGTACGCGGCCTCGGCCTGATGACCGGCGTCGAGCTGACCGACCCGGCTACCGGGCTGCCCTCCGACGCACTCGCCAAGCGCGTCCAATGGGAGGCCGTCAGCCGCGGCCTGATCATCGAGCTCGGCGGCCGCGACGACTGCGTCGTGCGCATGCTGCCGCCGCTGAACTGCTCGGCCCGCGAGATCGACCAGGCCGGCCGGATCATCCGCGAGTCCCTGACCGCCGCCCTGGCCGCGCTCGACCTGCCGACCGGCGGTGCCCTGTGACGACGCACGACACCACCGTCCAGGACCTGGTGGTGGCCGGCTTCGGCCCCTCCGGGATCGCGCTCGCCGCCGCCGTCGAGGACCACGACGACGCCACCGGTACGGCCCCGCTGGCCGCCCGCTACCTGGAGAGGGCCGCCGACTCCGCCTGGCAGCCCAACCTGGTCCTGCCCGGCACCGACATCCAGCACCACTTCCTGCGCGACTTCGCCACCCCGCGCGACGCCCGCTCCCGCTTCACCTTCCCCCACTACCTCCAGCAGAGCGGCCGCTTCTACCCGTTCACGCTGATGGGCGGCTACGTCAGCCGCCTGGAGTGGTCGGACTACGTGCAGTGGGCCGCCGCCCAGGTCCGCGGCGCCGTCGACTACCACCGCGAGGTGCTGGGCGTCGAGCCCGTCACCGGCTCCGACGGCCGCGTCCGCACCGCCCGCGTCCTGTCCCGGGACACCCGCGACGGCTCCCTGCACACCGTGGAGGGCCGCAACGTCGCGCTCGCCACCGGCCACGAGGCGTACGTACCGGAGCTCTTCCGCCCGCACCTGGGCGAGCGGGTCTTCCACGCCTCCAAGCTGCTGCCGGGACTGGCGGCCCTCGGCGACCGGCCGCTGCGCAGCATCGCCGTCATCGGTGCCGGGCAGACCGCGGGCGAGATCGTCCTGCACCTGGCCGCGCAGCACCCGGACGCCGAGATCCACTCCGTGGTGCGCCACGCGGGCTTCCGGATGTACGAGCTCGGCCACTTCAGCAACGAGGTGTACTTCCCCGACGAGACCGACTACTTCTACGGACTCGAAGGCGACCAGCGCGAACGCGCCCTGGACCAGGCCCGCGCCACCAACTACGCGGCCGTCGACCCCGACGTCTCCACCGCCCTCTACCAGGCCGTCTACCAGGACCGGTTCACCGGCCGGCAGCGCCTGCACATGCACAAGCGGACCGAGGTCACCGACGTGGAGCGGGCCCCGGACGGCCGGGTGCTGCTGCGCACCGCCGAGGTGTTCACCGGCGGGGCCGGCCTGATCGAGGCCGACGTCGTGATCGTCTGCACCGGCTACCGCGAGGCCGCCCTCCCCCGCCAGCTCGCCGCGTTCGTCCCCCACCTGCGTCTGGACGCGCAGGGCCGGCCCGAGGTCACCCGCGCCTACCGCGCCCTCACCGGCGACGACTGCGAGGTCGGGATCTACCTCGACGGGCTCACCGAATGGCGGCACGGCATCGGCAGCGCCACCTCCTTCAGCCAGATGGCCGCCAAGGCCGACACCATCCACCGCGACCTGCGCGCCCGCCTGCGCCAGCCCGTCGCCGCCTGATTGGACCCGTACGCGATGCACATCTTCACCGCCCACGAGGACGACATGGTCTTCGAGGAGCCGTACAACGTCAGCGGCCGGCGGATCTTCCCCTGGCCCGAGGCCGTCGAGGAGCCCAACTGGGGCGGCGCCTGGGTCGACGTGGCGCCCGGCGCCACCTCCACCCCGCACGACCACGACGAGAACGAGATGTTCTTCATCGTCGAGGGCAGCGGGGTCATGCGGATCGGCGACGAGACCCGCCGGGTCCGCGCCGGCGAGACCGTGTTCATCACCCCCTTCCAGGACCACGACCTGACCAACGACGGCGACGTGCGCCTGCGCTTCGTCACCATCTGGTGGGGCGGCTCCGACGCCGTCGCCCGGGACCGCGCCAAGTGGGCCGCCGAGTTCGGCATCACGGACCCGGCGGCCCGCCCGGCAGCGCAGAACACCCCCGACGCCCCCGCGGACCCCCGGCAGGTGGTGGCATGAGCCCCATCGTCCACGCGCACGCCGACGCCATCGTCGTCGGCGGCGGGGTGATCGGCGCGGCCATCGCGCACCAGCTCGCCCTCGCCGGCGTCGGCCGGATCGTCCTGTGCGACCAGGGCCGGGTCAACGCCCAGGGCGCCACCTCCCGCTCCGGCGGACTCCTGCGGCTGCACCACACGTCCGTCGCCGACACCCGCCTCGCCGCCCGCAGCCTGCCCGTCTTCGAGCAGTGGTCGGACATCATCGGCGGCTGCTGCGGCTACCGCCGCACCGGATTCGTCATGATCGTCGGCGAGAACCACGCCGACGACCTGCGCTACAACGCCGCCGCCTCCGCGGACGCCGCCGGATACCGCCGCGTCGAGGTCATCGACCCCGCCGAACTGAAGGAGATCTACCCCGGCCTGCGGACCGACGGCGTCGCCCTCGCCGCGTACGAGCCCGAGGGCGGCTACGCCGACCCGATGGCCGCCTCCGCCTCCCTCCTCACCGCCGCCTACCGGCTCGGCGTCTCCCCCTCCGAGGGCATCCGCGCAGTGAAGGTGCTGGAGAAGGCGGGCACCGTCACCGGCGTCCTCACCTCCATCGGCCGCATCGACGCCCCGCTGGTGGTCCTGGCCGGCGGAGCCTGGGGCTCGGCGCCCGCCGAGTACCTGGGCATCCACATCCCCGTCACCGCGCGCCGGATCGGCCTGGCCCAGGCCGAACTGCCCGGCGCCGGCCGGCGCGGATCGGGCGCCTCCGTACCGACCTGCATCGACGACACCACCGGTAGCTACTTCCGGCCCGACGGCCTCGACCGCTTCTACTTCGGCGTCCCCAGCAAGCCCGACACCGAACTGGGCCGCGACGTGGAACCGCTGACCGAGAGCGAGCTGGAGTCCGCGATCGCCGCGATCGCCGACCGGGTACCGGCCGCCGCCACCGCCCCGCTCGCGGGCACCCGCTCCGGCCTCGACGGCTACACCCCCGACAAACGCCCCGTCGTCGGCGCGGCCGGCCCCGACGGGCTGTACCTGGCCCTCGGCTTCAGCGGCGGCGGCTTCAAGCTGGCCCCCGCCGTGGCCGAGCTCGCGGCCAAGGAGATCGTCGAGGGCGGGGCCGTCCCCGGCAAGGCCGTCCAGGAGCTGCTGGAGCCGTACCGGCCGCAGCGCTTCCTCGCGGGCCGCCCGATCCGTCCGGAGGCCCCGTATGACCACATGTGAGACGACCCCGAAGGACGACCTGCGGGACGGCGAGCCGCACGAGGACCGGCGCCCGCTGCGCGACGTGCTGCGCGAGGACGTGCAGACCGTCCTCGACAAGGACCCGGCCGCCGGCTCCCGCGCCGAGGTGCTGCTCTACCCGCACATCCACGCCCTGTGGACCTACCGGCTCGCGCACTGGCTATGGGGCCGCGGCCACCGGGTCTGCGCCCGCGCCCTGTCCCTGCTGGCCCGCGCCGTCTCCGGCATCGAGATCCACCCCGGGGCACGGATCGGCCGCCGCTTCTTCGTCGACCACGGCACGGCCGTCGTCATCGGCGAGACCGTCCGGATCGGCGACGACGTGATGCTCTACCACCAGGTCACGCTCGGCTCGGTCGGCTGGTGGAAGGACCTGCGCCGGCCCTCCGGCTCGCGCCGCCACCCCGTCGTCGGCGACCGCGTCGTCATCGGTACCGGGGCCAGCGTCCTCGGCCCGGTCACCATCGGCGCCGACTCCCGGATCGGCGCGCACTCGGTCGTCCTCGACGACCTGCCGCCGCGCAGCCGCGTCGTCGCCGCCGCCTCCGCCGCCCTGCCGCCGCTCGACACCGCCGCCCCGGCGGACGCCGCGGCCCTCGACCCCTCCGCCCTGATCCTCCCCGAAGGAACCCACGCGTCATGACCTCCTACGTCGTCACCAGCGCCCCGCCGAACCCGAACGGCGACCTCCACCTCGGCCACCTCTCCGGCCCCTTCCTCGGCGCCGACGTCCTGACCCGGCACCTGCGCCAGCGCGGCCACGACGTGCGCTACGTGGGCTACTCCGACGAGCACTCCTGCTACGTACCGCGTCGCGCCGCCGAGATCGGCTCCACCGCCCACCCGACCGCCAAGCTCTTCGGCGACCGCATGGAGGAGACCCTCTCGCTGGGCGCCATGCACCACGACTGGTTCACCCGCCCGCTCACCGACTCCGCCCACACCGAGTTCGTCCAGCGCTTCTTCCTCGAACTGTGGGAGTCCGGCGCCCTTGAGGTGCAGGAGCTGCCCGTCTTCCACTGCGCGCCGTGCGAGCGGTACCTGTACGAGGCCGAGGTGCGCGGCGAGTGCCAGTTCTGCGCCGTGCCCTCCGACGGCGTGTACTGCGAGGCCTGCGGCCTGCCGCAGAACCCGGCCGGGCTCGCCGCCCCCCGCTGCACCGCCTGCTGGAACGCCCCCGAGACGAAGACCATGCGCCGCATCGTCTTCCCGCTGGAGCGCTACCGCGAGCGCCTGCAGGCGTACTACTGCGACGCACAGGCCAAGGCCGAATGGCGGCCCCGGCTGATCTCGTACCTGGACGGCCTCTTCGAGCGGGCCCTGCCCGACACCGCGATCAGCCGCGAGGCGGACTACGGCATCCCCGTCCCGCTGCCCGGCTGGGAGGGGCACATCCTCGACACCTGGTTCAGCGGCATCTGGGGCTACGCCGCGGGCACCGCGCGGGTCGCCGAGGCGAACGGCGACCGCTCGGAATGGGAGCGGCTGTGGACCGACCCCGAGACCCGGATCGTCAACTTCATCGGCTTCGACTGCTCGTTCTCGCACGCCGTGCTGTGGCCGGCGCTGCTGCTCGCCCAGGGGGAACTGACCCTGCCCGCGCAGGTCGTCATCAACGAGTTCTACCGGCTGGAGGGCGACAAGTTCTCCACCAGCCGCGGCCACGCCATCTGGGGCGGCGAGTTCCTGCGCCGCGTCAACGCGGACGCCCTGCGCTTCCACCTGTGCCTGACCGGCCCGGAACGGGCGCAGAACAACTTCTCCATGAAGGAGTTCGCCGACACCCTCAGCACCGTCCTCGCGGGCGGCCTGGAGCGGTGGACGGACACCGTACTGGACCTGCTCGCCCAAGACTTCGACTCCGTCGTGCCGGCCGCCGGGCCCGCGGACGGCCCGCTGGCCGCCGAACGCGCCGCACTGCCCGGGCAGATCGCCGGCGCCCTCGGCGCGGAGGCCTTCTCCCCGCAGCGCGCCGCCGACGTCCTGGCCACCGTGATCGAGCGTGCCGACGCCGATCTGCGGGAGCTGGCCCTGCTGCGGGTCTCCGGGCCGCGCGAGGAATACGCCGGCCGGCTCGCCGCGCACGCGGAGCTGCTGGCCGCCGTCGCGGTCACCGCGGCGCCGCTGATGCCGGGCTGGTCCGCGTTCCTCGCCGGGCACCTGGGCCTTCCGGTGGACCTCGGCACGCGGATGCCCGAGTGGGCCGGCGTGGAGGGACGGCTCCTGGCGGAGGGCACGACGCTGCCGACCGCCACCCCGCTGTTCTTCCACGAACTGTCGTGATGCCGGACCGGACTGCGGGTGCGGGCCCGGCCGCGGGCCCGGCCGCGGCTCGCGGGGCCGGTGACGGCTGGGCCGCCGGGGCCGCGAAGACGCTGGGAGCGGTCCTCGGCGCGGGAGCCCTGCTGCTTCCGGCGGCCCTCGCCCCGCGGCCCGGCCCCTGGACCGGCATCGCCGTCGCGGCGGTGCTGGCCGGCTGGTGCCTGCTGGTCGCCGCTGCGGGCGGTACGGCTGATTCCGGGCCCGTGGCCTTCGTACGGGACCGGCTCGGCCCGGGACCGGCCCGGGCGGCCACCGCGCTCTACTTCGGTGGTTTCGCCACCGGGCAGGCCGCGCTCGCCCTCGGGGCCGCCGAGTTCGCGCTCCGCGACTCCGGCTGGCGCGCGTTCCCGGTCGCCGCCGCGATCCTGGGCAGCGCCGCCGCCTACGCCTGGTTCGCGCCGCGCGGGCCGTCCCCCGCGGGGCAGCGGCTGCGGCTCGCCGCCGTACTGGCGCTGGCCGTCGCCTGGCGGGCCCTCGGCGGGCCGCTCCCGGGACCGGGCTCCGGGGACCGGGCCGCGCTGCTCGTGGCCGTACCCCTGCTGTTCGGCTGGGTCGGCCTCGAAGGGGCGGTTCCCGCCCTGTCCCGGCGGCGGGCGCTCGGCGGGACCCTGCTGGGCCTCGCGCTGGCGGCTGCGCTGTACGCCGTGCTCCTGGCTCCGCCGGCCGCAGCGGCGGAGCCGTCCCCGGCCGTGGCCGCCGCCCTCGGGCTCGGTTCCGCCGCGCTCTGCTGGACGTACGTGCGCACCAACCTCCGGGCCACGGCCGTCCGGTGGACCGAGCTCACCGGCCGGACCCCGCGCGGCGGCCTCCTGACCGCGGCCCTCATCGCCCTCGGGGCCCTCGCCCTCGGCCGGGCCGCCCACCGGGACGTGTCCGCCCTGCTCCTCGGCCCCGGCGCCGCCGCCGCGGCCCTGTTCGCCCTCATCGCCCTGGCGGGCGTACGCCGCCCCCGTCCACCCCGTCCTCAGGAGTCCACCGATCATGACCGCGACCACGACCACGACCACGACCACTCAGACCGTGTCCCCGTCCTCGAAGGTGCTGCGCGTTCCGCCGGCTGACCCGGCGACCGCCGCCGCCCACTTCCACCGCCGCTTCACGTTCGAGGCCGACGTCGCCGACGTACACGCGGACGTGGAATCGGGCGCCGGCGGCTTCGTCCTCGTCGACAGCCGAAGCGCCGAGGCCTGGGAGCAGGGCCACGTCCCCGGCGCCGTCCATCTGCCCACGGACGAGATCCCGGCCCGGGCCGCCGAACTGGTGGTGCCCGGCAGCGTGGTCGTCACGTACTGCTGGGGCCCCGGCTGCAACGGCGCCACCCGGGCCGCGTACGCCTTCGCGAGCGCCGGGTACGCGGTCAAGGAGATGCTCGGCGGTTTCGAGTACTGGTCCCGGGAGGGCTTCCCGGTGGAGGACTCCGCCGGCACCCGCCAGTCGCCGCCGGACCCGCTGACGGCCCCCGTAGCGGCGGGCGCGGCCTGCGGCTGCTGAACCGCGGTTCAGAGCAGGCCCTCCTCCACGGCCCGCTGCCCGAGCTGGAAGCGGCTCTGCGCGTCCAGCTTCTCCATCAGCTCCGAGATGAGCCGCCGCTCGCTGCGCAGGGAGATCCCCAGCCGGCGTGCGGCGGCCTCGTCCGTGTAGCCCTGGGCCAGCAGGCGCAGCAGCTCGCGCGGCTGCGAGCCGGGGTCTTCCAGGCTGCGCCGGGGCGGCTCGCCGAACGGGGTGGCCGTCTCCCACACGGAGTCGAACAGCGCGCAGAAGGCGGTGACGGCGCCCGGCTCGCGCAGCAGCACCGCCCCCTGCGCGCTGTCCGCCGGGTCGATCGGCATCAGCGCGAACTCCCGGTCGGTGATGACCATGCGCATCGGCAGTGAGGGCACCGTCCGCACCTCGCCGCCCCGCTCGGTCAGCCAGCGGGCGTGCTCCAGGCTGCCCGGGTCGTTGCGGATGGCGTCCTGGTAGATGGTCCGGATCTTCACGCCGCGCGCGATGAGGTCCTCGGTCAGCGGCTCGCTGGCCTTGAACTGCGCGGCGGGCACCGGCCCGCCGGGATGGAAGCTGATCGACTCGCGGCGGGTGCGGGCGGACAGCTCGCTCAGCTTGGCCCGGACCGCCTCGACGCCGAGGAACCGCTCTGCCTCGTGCGCGGGCTGGGCCGGGTGGAGTTCGGCGTACTGCGACAGCAGCGCGCTCGCGGCGGCCTGGCTTTCTGCGAGGGCCCGGTGGCGCTGGGCGATCTCCGCCTGCTGGTGGGCGAGCAGCGAATCGAGCGCGGCCTTCGGGTTCACCGCCCGTAGCCGCCCATCGGTCCGCCAGGACGGTGCGAGGAGGGAGAGCCGGGTCAGCTCCTCCAGGTCCGCGCGTACGTCGTCCTCGGACCGCGCGAGTTCTGCGGCGACATCGGCGACGGCGAGATCCGGCCGTCTGAGGATGAGGCGGTAGAGCGCGTCGGAGCGCTCTGTCAGCCCAAGAGAAACCAACAAAAGGAGCCCCCCAGCTCACGGTTCGGAGCGGCAGCACAGCTGGACCGACAACGCTGGCGGCATGCGGCCCTCCGAGGGCCGATCTTGCACCCTGGATTGTCCATACCAGCCATCGTCTGCACAAACGACGTCCATCACGCGGACACGCCGCGCGGCCAACTCGCCCTGGAAACCGGCCCGCTGGCACGGTTATGTCAGAGCGTTTTGTGCCAGCGGAAACCGGCGACAGGGCCCTGCCGGGCTCGGCACGATGGCGGCACCCCGGAACGAGAGATCCGGCCAACCGCCCCCCTTCCCGCCGGCTCGATAAGAGGCATCCCCACCATGCGTCGCAAGCTCGTCACCCTCATCACCGTCACCGCCGCCGCCCTGATCGCCGTGATCGGCACGAGCACTTCCGGCCAGGCCCACGAACTCGCGGCAGGACCGAAGGACCCGGGCTGGTCGGTGGCCACCCCCCAGGACCCGGGCTGGTCGTGAACGCCGAAGCGCCCCGCCCGGCAAGATCATGCCGGGGTATCCCACTCGGTCCACCGAGGTCCGGAAGCGCCTGCTCAGAAGGCTGCACCGTGTCGTGTCTCAGGCGACCTACCGTCCCAGCGGAGGGCGATCCAGGATTGCTACACCACAGCCACATCTCGGCTGATCGCTGAACTCGGCAGTCGCCATCTGGTGGTGGCACGGCCTTCCGTCATCCACGCCATTCGAACAGGACGAGCGACGCATCGTCCGAGGTGGTCTCGCCGCGTGCCCTCTTGAGGGTGTGGGACAGGTCCCGGGCCACCGTGCGGATCCCGTGGTCGACCTGCTCCAGCTGGTTCACCCAGTCGATCAGCTGCTTCTCGCCGAACTGTTCCTGCCCGGTTTCGTGTTCTTCGATCAGGCCGTCGGTGAAGCAGAGGACGCGGTCGCCAGGCTCCAACGCCACCGCGCTGACCTGCGGCTGGGCCCCTCCGAAGCCGACAGGGAGGGTCGTGGGGCTGTCCAGGCGGCGTACGACGCGGTGCGCGCGGATCAGCATGGGTGCGGGATGCCCCGCGTTGACCCACTGGAGGCGCCCCGTGTCCGTGTCCAAGCGCATCATCTGGGCGGTCACGAAGTGGTCCGGGTCGAACTGCTCCGCGACGGCACGGTCCATGAAGAGGTAGATCTCGGACAGTTCGATGCTGATCCGGCGGGCGTGGCGATACGCGCCGATGGCCACCGTGGCCATCGTGGCCGCGTCCAGGCCGTGCCCCATGGCGTCGACCATGGCGAGGTGCAAGACGTCGCCGTTCAGGGCGTAGTCGAAGCTGTCCCCCGCCACGGCGTAGGCGGGCTCCAGAACTCCGGCGACCGCGACGTGCGGCATCACCATCGACAGCGGGGGCAACAGGGACCACTGGATCTCCGCAGCCACGCTCATCGGTTCACCGCGGCGGATCCGGAAGAAGAGGTCCGTGTAGCCGTTCTTGGTCTGCAGCAGGTCGGCCGCCAGGCCCGCGATCCTGCGCAGGAGGCGGCGGGTGTCGTCGTCGACCCCGTCCAGGGTGACCGCGAGCACCCCCACCTGGTCGCCGCCGTCCAGCAGGGGCAGGTGGACCCGTATGCCGTCGGGCGTCAGGACTTCGACGGGGCGTGACTCCAGGAAGCACCGGCCGGCTTCGGACCGGTCGATGGGCAGCGCATCACCGGCGGCCCCGCCGTCGGCGGGCAGGGGGACCAGCTGTTGCTGTCCGTAGTCCTGAAGCAGGATCTGCGGGTCACGTCCCCCCATGCGGGCAATCGTCTCCGCAACCAGCGGGCCGACCAGATGGGGCGGCAGCTCGTGCGCCCCGTCCAGGAGCACCCCGAGCAGTTCCTCCCCGAAGCTCTCCGAGCGGTCCGGGTCCGCGCGGCCTCCGACGGTCATCCTGTTGCCTCCAACCAGGCGGCCTGGCGTCCGGCTGCACGGGCGGCGTGGCCTCCAGGATGCTCCCAAGCGACCGGGCACGCCACACGGCTTCGATGCTCCGCCCTCAACGGCACTGCCGGGGCGCGCGGTCGCTGCCGCGCGCCCCGGCTCGCATCGGCTGATGATGGGAGTACGGCCGAACACGCGGAGCTGACCATGACGGGTTGGCATGTCAGGGACTACGCCCAGGACGATCTCGAAGCGGTGATCCGGATCGACGCGGAAGGCGGCACGGCCGGAGAATCACCTCTCTTTCCGCTCTCGGACGCCGTGGCGGCCCTCCAGGCCCTCCACCCGGCGGTGGTGGCCACCGCGGACGAGGAGGTGGTCGGTGCCGCGGTGAGCAGGGTGGACGGTGACCGAGCGTGGATCCTGCGCATCAGCATGGCGCCCGCCTGGCGGCACCAGGGGCTGGGCAGCGCCCTGATCACGGCCTTGGAGCACCGGCTGTTCACCGGTGGCGTCCGAACGGTGCACGCGGTCCTGCCCGACGGCGAGACCGGTGCCACCGCCCTGCACAACTGCGGCTTCGGCGCCCGTCCGGGCCTGGTCTTCTTCGAGAAGCGCGGGCGCGTGACCCCTCAGGCGGTCAGCATTCTCGCGTCGCTGGGAGCGGAGCTGCCGCCCGGGGGACTGTGGCAGAAGGTCGCGGGCATGCAGCGGGAGAAGGAGCTCATCGAGCGGCGTCTGGTCCTGCCACTGGCCCATCCCGAAATGGCCGCCCAGCACGGCGTGGAGCTGCCGCGGGCCGTGATGCTGTTCGGGCCGCCCGGGACGGGGAAGAGCACGTTCGCGCACGCGATCGCCAGCCGCCTGGGATGGCCGTTCCTCGAACTGTTCCCCGCCCGGCTGGCAGCCGAATACGGGCTGGCCAGCGGGCTGAACCGGCGCTTCGACGAGATCGCCGCGCTCGATCACGTCCTGGTCTTCATCGACGAGGTCGAGGAGATCGCGGGGACCCGAAGCGGCGCGGACGCGACCGCGGTCGGCGTCGTCAACGAGCTGCTCAAGGCGATCGTCCGGTTCCGCGGCCAGGACGGGCGCCTGCTCGTCTGCGCCACGAACGACGTGACCTCGCTCGACTCCGCGTTCCTGCGGCACGGCCGTTTCGACTACGTACTGCCGATCGGCCCGCCCGACGACCGCGCGCGGACTGCGCTGTGGGAGAGCTACCTGGCCCGAGCGGGCGCGCAGGCCGACAGCGCGGTGCTGGCGACCGCCAGCGAGGGGTTCACCCCCGCCGACATCGCCCATGTGGCGCGCACCGTCTCCCAAGTCCAGTTCGAGCGCACCTTCGACACCGGAGCCCGGGTCCGCCCCACCACCGAGGATTACCTGCGCACGATCGGCGAAACCAGGCCCACGGTCAGCGCGGCCATGGCCCAGGAGTTCGCCCAGCAGACCGAGAAGTTCGCCCGCATCTAGGCCGTCCCTCCCATCAGGCCGGGCCCGTGGCCGTCCCACCGTACTCCGGTCCGTGATCCAGGAACCGCTTCTGACCAGGTATTTTCCGGCGCAGACGGCGAGAGCGGCGCAGTCGGGTCCCCTCGCCACACCGTGAGGGTGGGCGGAGTACCGTGAAACGACGGAGACGTTTCCCAGCTCAACAGCCTTTTCGACGCCGCTGCCGGCCGTCGAACGGGGGTCGCCGCACCGCGAGACAGGCGGAATCACCATGGCCGCATCCGACAACCCCGACCCTTTGAAGCTCCTCCCAGACGCGATCCACCAAGCGGTCAAGCCGGGCGCCGCGCTGCTCCGGCTGGAAACCACACAGTCCCGCCAAGGGCTCCTGGACGGCGCCTGGTGGCCGCGCTCCCGGGACGTCACGATCGAGCTGCCCCTACTGATCACGGCACTGACCGCGCACCTCGGGCCCATCACGCGGGTTGGCCTGGACACCTCCGCCTGGCAGGACATCCCGACCCGTCTGGTCATCGACGGCCAGGTCGTGCACCTCGACGCCGACCCCGTCGGCGACGACACCGTCCTCGTCACTCGCGGCCACAACGACCATTTCGCCCTGCTGGTGGTCCCCCCGGACACCACCGCCGACGCCGCCCGCGAAGCGATGGCGCGCGCCGTCCGCGCCGACAACATCACGCAGGCCACTCAGATCCTCATCGCCACCACACCCGAACCTGAGGACGGCGCCGCCGGGGCGGCGGGCTGACCCCGAATCCTCAGTGGCGAGTGGCCGAGTGGTGCGCCGGTCAGAGCCCCTCGTCGTGCAGGTCCTCTTCGCGCAGAAGATCGTCCTCGCGGCGGCGCGAGGTCTCCTTCTGGCCGGCCTTCTGTCCCTTCTCGCGGGACGACTTGCCGGGCTGGGGCTGCGCAGGGTCTCCGGGGCGACGGTGTTCCTGCGCCTCGCGCCCCTTGCCCGGCTCCTGGCGCTTGTCCTGCCTACCGTCCATGACAGTGACTCCTCTGGATGCGTGGGGTACGGATTCCCTCTCCGTTCACGCTGACACGCACCGCGACGGTCTGCACCATGTCGCCCGCGAAGCGAGGCACACGGATGACGCCCCTCCCCGGTGTGGCAGCGTCGGAAGGCTGGCCATCCACTGTGGACCGCGCGGCGTCGTGCACGGTCTTCACCCGCTCGGACGGGAAGGAGGCCCGGTTCCCGCTGTACGCCTTCATGTTCGAGGACACGAGTGTCGTGGCCCGGCTGGACTTCACCCCGGCCTTCGGAGCTCTGGGCCAGCGGACGGGGCGCGCGACACGGGTCTACCGCCGCCTCGCGGATGCCGTAGTGGCCATCGAAGAGGCGCTGGAGACGACGCCTGTCCACGGCGAGCCCGCATCGTGGTGCTGGATGGCGCTCCGTCCCGGGCCGTCCGCTCACGCATCGCTCACGCACGGGCCCGGAAACGACTTAGCGCCCCAACTGGCCGAAACCAGATGGGGCGCTAAGCGACAGGACAGAGGGGTCAACCCCCGCCTGCGAGCGGTAGGCCATGTCGGACTCGAACCGACAACCAACGGATTAAAAGTCCGCTGCTCTGCCAATTGAGCTAATGGCCCTCACGTGCTCACCCCAGAGCATAGCCGGAGACCAACGGCCAGCCGATCGAGTATCGACCGACCGGCCCCGTCACGGCTCACAAAACGCGGACAGGGCCCCCACGACGGTGTCGTGGGGGCCCTGTCGGGCAGTCAGCTCAGGGCCGACAGCCGGGGTCAGCCGTTGCGCTTCCAGCGGGGCTTGTCGTCACGACGGCCACCGAAGGAACCGGTGGAGCCGGTGGAGCCGGTGGAGCCGGACGGGCGGTGGTCGTCGCGGCGGCCGTACGGGCGGTCGCCGCCGCCGGAGCGGAAGCCGCCCGACGGGCGGTCGTCGCGGCGGAAGCCACCGGACGGACGGTCGCCACCACGGTCGTCACGGTTGAAGCCACCGGAAGGGCGGTCGTCGCGGCGGAAGCCACCGGACGGACGGTCGCCACCGGAGCGGAAGCCACCGGACGGACGGTCATCGCGGCGGAAGCCGCCACGGTCGCCACCGCGGTCGTCACGGTTGAAGCCGCCCGACGGACGGTCGTCACGACGGAAGCCGCCACGGTCACCGCCACGGTCGTCACGACGGTCGCCACCGGAGCGGAAGCCACCGGACGGACGGTCGTCGCGGCGGAAGCCGCCACGGTCGCCACCGCGGTCGTCACGGTTGAAGCCGCCCGACGGACGGTCGTCACGACGGAAGCCACCGCGGTCACCGCCACGGTCGTCACGACGGAAGCCGCCACGGTCACCACCGCGGAAGCCGCCACGGTCGCCACCGCGGTCGCCACCGCGGTCGCCACCGCGGTCGTCACGACGGTTGTCGCGGCGCTCGTAGTTGCCGCGCTCGTCGCGGGCCTGGAAGGACGGACGCTCCTCGGCGACCGGCGCGGCCGCGACGGCTGCCGCGACCTCGGCCTCGGCGGCCTCGGCCACCTCGGCGACAGCGGCCTCCGGGTCCTCGCCGCGCTCACGGGCGGAGCGGGCGACCAGGCGGTCGGCCTCCTCGCGCAGCTCGGCGGCACGGCGCGTCAGGCGCTCCAGCTGCTTGGTGAGGTCGGCGACCTCACGCTCGGCCTGCTTGGCGGCGTTGTTCGCGGAGTCGGCCTGGACCTCGGTGAGCGAGCGCGCACCGGTGATCTCGGCGACCTCCGGGTCGAAGGCGCCGGCGCCCTGGACGATGTGGCGCGAGGCGTCCACGCCCGCGTCCTCCATCAGGCGGAAGATCTGGCGGCGCTGGTGCGGCAGGGCCAGGGAGACCACGACACCCGACTTGCCGGCACGGGCGGTACGGCCCGAGCGGTGCAGGTAGTCCTTGTGGTCGCCGGCCGGGTCCACGTTCAGGACCAGGTCGATGCCGTCGACGTGGATGCCTCGGGCGGCGACGTCGGTGGCGACGAGCGCGTTGACGTAGCCGTCCTTGAAGTCGGCGAGGACGCGGGTACGGGCGCCCTGCGTCATGCCGCCGTGCAGCGCGTCGGCCTTCACGCCGGCCTCGACGAGCTGCTCGGCGATGCGGTCGGCGCCCAGCTGGGTGCGGACGAAGATGATGGTGCGGCCCTTGCGGGCGGCGATGGCGGCCGTGACCGGCGCCTTGTCCTTCGGCTTCACGACGAGGACGTGGTGCGTCATGGTCGTGACGTTGCCCTGGGCGCTGTCGACCTCGTGCGTGACGGGGTTGGTCAGGTAGCGCTTGACCAGGGTGCCGATCTCGTTCTCCATGGTGGCGGAGAAGAGCATGCGCTGGCCGCCGCCGGGGATCTGGTCGAGCAGCTCGGTGACCTCGGGCAGGAAGCCCAGGTCGGCCATCTGGTCGGCCTCGTCGAGGACGGCCACCTCGACGTTCTCCAGGGAGCAGGCGCCGCGGTTGATGATGTCGCGCAGACGGCCCGGGGTGGCGACGAGGACGTCGACACCGCGCTCCAGGGCGTAGATCTGGTTGCCCATGGAGGTACCGCCGCAGACGACCTTCATCTTCAGGCCGAGCACGTCGCCGTAGGGCTGGAGGGCGTCCGCGACCTGCATCGCGAGCTCACGCGTCGGCGTGAGGATGATCGCGCGGGGCTTCTTCTTCTCGGTGTGGCCACCGGCCAGGCGGGCCAGGGTCGGCAGACCGAAGGAGAGGGTCTTGCCGGAGCCGGTGCGGCCGCGGCCGAGGATGTCCTTGCCGGCCAGGGCGTCCGGGATGGTCGCGGCCTGGATCGGGAAGGGGGAGGTGACGCCGTTCTGCGCGAGCTTGCGCACGACGCCCTCGGGCAGACCGAGGTCGCCGAAGGTGATGGTGGGCTCGGCGTCGGCGTCGTCCGCCTCGGCGTCGATGGACTGGTCGGTCGTCACGTCGGCCTCAAGAGCCTCGATGATCTCGTCCGCCTCAGCGGCCTCGATCGCCTCGGTGACCACGAGGGCCTCGACGGCGTCGACGATCTCGTTCGAGTCGTTCTCGGGCATGACGGCACGGTCAGAACTGGAAATGGACATGCGAAATGCGAAACCTTCCGGAGTCTCGGCACGCGCCCAAACTCCGTGAATCGCAAATCGACCGCCTCAATGCGGTCAGCCACGGCTAGGGAGAGTACGCGCCACACGGCGCTCTTCGGATTCGGCGCCGGGCAATGGGATCAAACGATCTATAACCATACGCACCCTCCTGGGGGTCTGGCAAGTCGCCCCTGCCACATCCCCTCTGACCTGCGACGATCCCCCCGCTCCGGGGAACCGGGCGCCGAGCCCGGGAGCCCCTGGGAGCCACCCGCGGCTACGGAGTGGGCGACGCGCTGGGCTCCGGAGCCGGGGGCGAAGGGTCCGCGGGAGTGGGCGAAGTCACTGGCGGTTCCGGGCTCGGCAGATGGACGGGCGGCGGTGAGACCTGCGTCCCACCGGAACCACTGCTTCCGGATCCGCCCGAGGTGGGCTGCTGCGGCCCCTGGCCGCCGGCGCCGCCGCCCGGACCGGCCGACGGCGAGGGGGCCCCGGGCCGGCCTGCGGGCGCGCCCGGGCTGGGGGAGGCCCCGGTGGCGCCGGACGCCTTGCCGTCCTCGGCCTGCTTGCCCTCCTCGCCCGCCGCGCCGGGCTTCGAGCCGTGGCCGCCGCCGTGGACCCCCGACCTCTTGCCGGATACGGAACCTCCGGCCTCGGCCGCCGCCTTGCGGTCCGAGGAGGAGGACGGCCCGGGCTTCGCGGCGTCCTCACCGACACTCATGCAGCCCGCGGTGGCAGCGACCGCGAGCGCGGAGACGGCCAGCCGGAGGGAGGCGGACAACTGGCGCACGGGGCACCTCCTGGGGGTCTCCCCGGCGGCTGCCGGGGGAGGGCGTTCAGGGTCCGCAGTGAGCGGGTCAATGTGCCCAACTCCCTTTGCCCCGTAAGAGACACGCCCTTGGGGACACCGCCTGTCCGCAATCCGCCGACCCGCCCCGCGCACACCGGCGGGGCCGCGGGTGTGACCCCGGGGGCGGCCGGGAAGGTGCGACCGGAACCGGCTCAGGCGAACAACTGCCGCCCCACCTGCACCCCCAGCGTCACCGCGCCCAGCCCCGCCAGCACCGAGGCCGTCACGTTCGCCATCGCCAGGAACCGCCAGCCGCGCTCGTACAGCCGCAGCGTCTCGTACGAGAACGTCGAGTAGGTGCTCAGCGCCCCGCACAACCCGGTCCCCAACAGCAGGTTCAACCGCCCGGGCGCCGCACCGGCCAACACCGCCCCCGTCAGCAGCCCGAGCACCAGGCAGGCGCCCGCGTTCACCACGAACGTTCCCCACGGGAACACCGAATCGTGCCGCGCCTGCACCGCACGGTCCGTCAGATAGCGCAGCGGCGCCCCCACCATCGCGCCCATCACCACCAGCAGCCAGTTCACGGCGACCTCCGCGGTCCGCCGTGCACCGCGAGGCCCGTTGCGAGGCGGGTCACCGAGGCCCCCGCCCACACCGCGCCCAGCGCCCCCACCACCGTGAGCCCGGCGTACGCCAGCGCGGTCACGGCCTCCCCCGCGTCCAGCAGCCGCGAGAAGTCCACCGCGTACGTGGAGAAGGTGGTGAACCCGCCGAGCACCCCGACCCCGACGAACGGCCGGACCAGCGGATGCGGCGCCGACCGGCCGCCCTCGCTGATCAGCACCATCAGCACCCCGATCAGCGCGCAGCCGATCACGTTGGTCCAGAACGTCGTCCACGGGAAGGCCGCCGACCCGGCCGGCCACAGCAGCGCCGCCCCGTACCGCGCCGACGCCCCGAGCGCGCCGCCGACGGCGATCGCGGCCAGCACCGGCCCGGGCCGCTCGGCGCGCTGCCCGGGCACATGGAGATCGACGTCCGGGTCGATCGCCTCAGCGCGGGCGCCGACGCCGGTGGCCGCGCCGATGCTCCCGGCCCGCTCCGGGCCGGTCACCCGTAGCCCAGCGCGTGCAGCCGGTCGTCGTCGATGCCGAAGTGATGGGCGATCTCGTGCACCACGGTGACCTCCGTCTCCGCGATCACGCTCTCCCGGTCCTCGCACATCCGCAACGTGGGGTTGCGGTAGATGGTGATCCGGTCCGGCAACACACCGGCGTACCACTCGCCGCGGTCCGTCAGCGGGGTTCCCTCGTACAGCCCCAGCAGCTCAGGATCGTCCGCCGGCGGTTCGTCCTCGACGAACACCGCCACGTTGTCCATCAGCCGCGTCAGCTCGGGCGGGATGCGGTCCAGGGCCTCTGCGACGAGCTCTTCGAACTCCTCGCGCGTCATCTCCAGCACCGGGCCATTGTCCCTCCGGGAGAAACCGTTTTGGCGATAGCTCCCCGGATCCCATATGCTTCTCACGTCCCCGACGCGCTGGAAAGTGCCCGGCGGGCCTTTAGCCCTCATCGTCTAGTGGCCCAGGACGCCGCCCTTTCAAGGCGGTAGCACGGGTTCGAATCCCGTTGGGGGTACGCATTACCGTGTGCAAGACTTTGTCTCGCACACTGCAAGGTCCTGTGGAGCAGTTGGTTAGCTCGCCACCCTGTCAAGGTGGAGGTCGCGGGTTCAAGTCCCGTCAGGATCGCTGAGGCCGGAAACGGTCTCGTGGCTGGGTAGCTCAGTTGGTACGAGCGATCGCCTGAAAAGCGATAGGTCGCCGGTTCGACCCCGGCCCCAGCCACCACAAGAAGGCCCCGTCCATCGGACGGGGCCTTCTGCGTTACCCGTTCTCCCGCGCCCCGTCCTCCTGGCGCTCCCCACGCTCACCGCGCTCGCTGCGGCGCCACTGCGTCACGCCGACCGCCGCCGCGCCCGCCGCCACCAGCCCGAGCAGCGCCCAGTCCGGCACCGCGTCCGCGAGGACGCGGACCCGCTGCTCCACCGCGTACGAGTCGTCCACGTCGAGGAGCCCCGGCAGTGCGCTCGCCCCGTCGTACGCGAGGAACAGCGCGCCGAGGGCGATGAAGAACAGCCCCGAGAGCAGCGAGGTGGTGTGCAGCTCGAAGCGGCCCACCCGGACGGCCCGCCCGCGCAGCCAGCGCCGCCGGCCCAGGTCGAACCGCTCCCACAGCAGCGCCAGCAAGAACAGCGGTACGGCCATGCCCAGTGCGTACACCGCGAGCAGCAGGCCGCCGTAGACCGGGCTGCCGCTGACCGCCGCCACCGTCAGGACGCTGCCCAGGATCGGGCCGGCGCAGAACCCTGCCAGCCCGTAGACCGCGCCCAGCGCGTACACCGACAGGGCGGTGGTCGGCCGGATCCGCCCCGACAGCTCCGAGATCCGCTTCGAGGTGAAACCCAGGCCCAGGATCTGCGCGAGCCCGAGCGCGATGATCAGCCAGCCGCCGGCCAGGACGAGTCCGTCGCGGTTGCTGTGGAAGAACCGGCCGGCGTACGAGCCCGCCGCGCCCAGCGGGACGAGGGTGCTCGCGAGGCCCGCGTAGAAGATCCCGGTCCGCGCCAGCAGCCGCGAGGCGGAGTCGATCGAGTACGCGAAGAAGGCGGGCAGCAGCAGTGCGCTGCAGGGGCTGAGCAGCGCGAGGAGCCCGCCGAGCAGGGCTGCCAGGTAGCCGATGTCGCCGACGCCGGTCACTTGGCGGCCTGCGGCTGCGCCTGGGCCTTGGCCTTGGCGATGGCTGCGGCGAAGGCGTCGAGCGGCTGGGCGCCCGCGATGGGCTGCCCGTTGACCAGGAAGGACGGGGTGGAGCTGACGCCGATGCGGTAGCCCTCTTCCTGGTCCTTCTGCAGGGCGGCCGCGGCGGCCTCGCCCGTCATGTCCTGCTTGAAGCGCTCCAGGTCCGGGACCCCGGCCTCGCCGGCCAGCTCCAGCAACCGCGCCTGGCCGAAGCCCTTCTCCTTGGCGCCGTCCGCGTACGCGGCCGCGTGGAACTGCGCGAACCGGTCCTGCCGGCCGGCGGCCCAGGCGGCCTTGGCGGCGGCCTCGGAGTCGGCGCCGAAGATCGGGAAGTTGCGCCACTCGATGCGCAGGGTGCCGTCCTCGACGTACTTCTTCACCAGTTCGGGTTCGGTGTCGCGGGCGAATTTGCCGCAGTAGCCGCACTTGAAGTCGGAGTACTCGATCAACACGACGGGGGCGTCGGCCCGGCCGGCGGCGAGCTTGTCGCCGGGCTCGCGCCGGGCGAGCTTCGCCAGCTCAGCGTGGATGTCGGAGCCCTTGGGGGCGGCCGCGGCGGAGGAGGTCCTGGCGGGGGCGTCCTCGGGGGCGGTGGCCTGCCAGGACACGATCCCGAGGGTGACGGCGGCGAGCGCGACCCCGGCGGAGATCAGCAGCCGCTTGCGGGCGGAAGAGGAAGGAGAAGAAGGCATACGGGTGCTCCAGAGCAACGGGTGGTGAAAGGGACCGGTGGAAGGGCCGGTCCTCTACACCCGCATCACGGACAGCTCCACCGGACCCGGCGCCGGCCGGTCGGGCCCGCGTACGAGCACCTGCGCGCGCGGCGCGGAGGAACAGCTCTGGGGTGACAGGGGCCGCCCGGCGGGAACGTGCCCCTGCTCGCCCCGCACCGGCCCGGCCGGCCCCTGCGGCCGATCGCCCCTCCCGGGCTCACACCCGGGCCCCCGCCCACCGGACCCGGAAGCCACGTCCGCAACCGGCCCGGCCTGCACGCTCCGGACAGCCGGAGCAGGACCCGGCCGGACCCCCGCGTCCACGGACCCCGACCCGACCACCGCCGGGAAAGCCGTCATGGCCTGCGCAGCCGGGGAGGCCGGGCCGGCCGGCACGGTCCATGGGATCCGGTGGGCGGGCACGGTCCGCGCGGCTCGCCCGGCCGGCACGGTCCGCGCGGCTCGCCCGGCCGGCACGGTCCGTGCGGCTCGGGCAGGGGGAACGGCCGCGGCAGCCGGGGCCGGCCGGACGGCCGACGGGATCCCTGCGGCCGACGGCGACGGCGCGGCATAGTCGGGGCGGAGCGCCGCGCTCGCGACCGTGGACCGCGCGGCTCGCGCAGCCGCAGTCGCGGCCGCGACGCCTGCGATCCGGCCCGGGGTCGGGGCCGCCCCGGCCGCGGGTACGGGGCCGGGGCCGGTCAGGGCCGTCACCCATACCGCCAGCGCAGCGACCGTGCACCACACGACGCGCACGCGGGACATGGCGGGCCTCTCACTCGGTCGGCGGGTCGGTTCAGGCGATCTCGTCCCGAAATGGTACGGGGAGGGGGCACAAATGCGTTCGCCACCCGGCGCCTGCGGGTGAGATCCTCGATCAGGTATGTCTACTTCCTTCGCCGCCCTGCAGACGCTTCTCGGTGAGATCTCCCTCCGTGACGCGCACCGCCTCGGCCGCCGCCTCGAAGGCGCCCGCCGCATCCGCAAGCCCGAGGCCAAGCAGGCCGTGCTCGACGAGATCGCCGCGGAGGCCGAGAAGGCCGCCGCGCGACTGTCCGGCCGTGCCTCGCGGATGCCGGAGGTCACGTATCCCGAGAACCTGCCCGTCAGCCAGAAGAAGGACGAGATCGCCGAGGCGATACGCGACCACCAGGTCGTGATCGTCGCCGGTGAGACCGGTTCCGGCAAAACCACGCAGATCCCCAAGATCTGCATGGAGCTGGGCCGCGGCGTCCGGGGCATGATCGGGCACACCCAGCCCCGCCGGATCGCCGCGCGCACGGTCGCGGAGCGGATCGCCGAGGAGCTGAAGTCCGAGATCGGGCAGACCGTCGGCTGGAAGGTCCGCTTCACCGACCAGGTGGACCAGGACGCGACCTTCGTCAAGCTGATGACCGACGGCATCCTGCTCGCCGAGATCCAGACGGACCGCGAGCTGCGCGCGTACGACACGATCATCATCGACGAGGCCCACGAGCGGTCCCTCAACATCGACTTCCTGCTGGGCTACCTGTCCCAGCTGCTGCCGAAGCGCCCCGACCTCAAGGTCGTGATCACCTCGGCGACGATCGACCCGCAGCGGTTCTCCCGGCACTTCGGGGACGCCCCGATCGTCGAGGTCAGCGGCCGTACGTACCCCGTCGAGGTCCGCTACCGGCCCCTGCTGGAGGAGGATTCCGAGGACTCCGACCGGGACCAGATCACGGCGATCTGCGAGGCCGTGGACGAACTCCAGTCCGAGGGGCCCGGCGACGTCCTGGTCTTCCTCTCCGGCGAGCGCGAGATCCGCGACACGGCGGACGCCCTGAACAAGCGAAATCTTCGCTTCACCGAGGTCTTGCCCCTGTACGCCCGCCTCTCCCACGCCGAGCAGCACCGCGTCTTCCAGCAGCACGCGGGGCGCCGGATCGTCCTGGCCACGAACGTCGCCGAGACCTCCCTGACCGTCCCGGGCATCAAGTACGTGATCGACCCGGGCACCGCCCGGATCTCCCGCTACAGCCACCGCACCAAGGTGCAGCGCCTGCCCATCGAACGGATCTCCCAGGCCAGCGCCAACCAGCGCAAGGGCCGCTGCGGCCGCACCTCGGACGGCATCTGCATCCGGCTCTACTCCGAGGACGACTTCAACGCCCGTCCCGAGTTCACGGATGCCGAGATCCTGCGCACGAACCTGGCTTCCGTCATCCTCCAGATGACCGCGGCCGGCCTCGGCGAGATCGAGAAGTTCCCCTTCATCGACCCGCCGGACCACCGCAACATCCGCGACGGCGTCCAGCTGCTCCAGGAGCTCGGCGCGCTGGACCCGTCGGAGAAGGACCCCAAGAAGCGGCTCACGCCGATGGGCCGCCAGCTCTCCCAGCTCCCCGTGGACCCGCGCCTGGCCCGCATGGTCGTCGAGGCCGACAAGAACAACTGCGTCCGCGAGGTCATGGTCATCGCGGCGGCGCTGTCCATCCAGGACCCGCGCGAGCGGCCCTCGGACAAGCAGACGCAGGCCGACCAGAACCACGCCCGGTTCAAGGACGAGACGAGCGATTTCCTCTCGTTCCTGAACATGTGGCGCTACGTCCGCGAGCAGCAGAAGGAGCGCGGCTCGTCCTCGTTCCGCCGGATGTGCAAGCAGGAGTACCTGAACTTCCTGCGGATCCGCGAGTGGCAGGACATCTACTCGCAGCTGCGCACGGTCGCCAAGGGCATGGGCATCCACGTCAACGAGGCCGACGCCCCCGAGCAGCACGTGCACGTCTCGCTGCTGGCCGGCCTGCTCTCGCACATCGGCCTCAAGGACACCGACAAGAACGAGTACCTGGGGGCCCGGTCCGCCAAGTTCGCGGTCTTCCCCGGTTCGGCGCTCTTCAAGAAGCAGCCGAAGTTCCTGATGTCGGCGGAGCTGGTGGAGACCTCGCGGCTGTGGGCCCGGGTCAACGCCAAGGTGGAGCCCGAGTGGGTCGAGCCGCTGGCCCAGCACCTGATCAAGCGCACGTACAGCGAGCCGCACTGGGAGAAGGACCAGGCGGCCGTCATGGCGTACGAGAAGGTCACGCTGTACGGCGTGCCGATCGTCGCCCAGCGGAAGATCAACTACGGCCGGATCGACCCCGAGGTCTCGCGCGAGCTGTTCATCCGCAACGCGCTGGTCGAGGGCGACTGGCGGACCCACCACAAGTTCTACGCCGACAACCGCAAGCTCCTGACCGAGGTCGAGGAGCTGGAGAACCGGGCGCGGCGCCGCGACATCGTGGTGGACGACGAGACCCTGTTCGACTTCTACGACCAGCGGATCCCCGAGCACGTGGTCTCGGGGGCGCATTTCGACTCCTGGTGGAAGCACAAGCGGCGCGAGGAGCCCGAGCTCCTCGACTTCGAGCGCGAGATGCTGCTGACCGAGAAGGCGGCCGGGGTCACCAAGGCCGACTACCCGGACTCCTGGCGGCAGGGGCAGCTGAAGTTCCGGGTGACCTACCAGTTCGAGCCCGGCGCGGACGCGGACGGCGTGACCGTCCACATCCCGCTCCAGGTGCTGAACCAGGTCACCGACGAGGGCTTCGACTGGCAGATCCCCGGCCTGCGCGAAGAGGTCGTCACGGAGCTGATCCGGTCCCTGCCGAAGCCGATCCGCCGGCACTACGTGCCCGCGCCGAACTTCGCGTCCCGGTTCCTGGATTCGGCGGTACCCCTGCAGGAGCCGCTTCCGGTGACCCTGGCGCGCGAGCTCCAGCGGATGGTCGGGGTACCCGTCTCCGCCGAGGACTTCGACCTGTCCCGCGTCCCGGACCACCTGAAGATCACCTTCCGGATCGTCGACGAGCGCCGCAAGAACGTCGCCGAGGACAAGGACCTGGAGGCCCTGCGGCTGAAGCTGAAGCCGAAGGCCCGTCAGGCCCTGTCCCAGGCCGCGGCCGCCACCGCCGAGCGGGCGGGCGGCGAGTCGGTGGAGCGCACCGGTCTGACCGACTGGACGATCGGCACGCTGACCAAGGTCTTCGAGACCCGGCGGGCGGGCCAGCCCGTGAAGGCGTACCCGGCGCTGGTGGACGAGGGCGCGAGCGTCTCCGTACGGCTCTTCGACACCGAGGCCGAGCAGCAGCAGGCGATGTGGCTGGGCACCCGGCGGCTGATCCTGCTGAACATCCCGGTGAATCCGGCGAAGTTCGCCTCGGACCACCTGACCAACCAGCAGAAGCTGGCCCTGTCCAGGAATCCGCACGGCTCGATCCAGGCGCTCTTCGACGACTGCGCGACCGCGGCGACCGACAAGCTGATCGCCGACCACGGCGGCCCTGCCTGGGACGAGGCGGGCTTCCGGGCGTTGTACGAGGGCGTGCGCGCGGACCTCGTGGACACGACGGTGCGGACGGTGGCCCAGGTGCAGCAGGTGCTGGCCGCCTGGCAGGCCTGTGAGCGCCGTCTGAAGGCCACCAACAGCCTGGCCCTGGTGGCGAACGTGCAGGACGTGAGGACGCAGCTGGCGGCCCTCGTGCCGGCGGGCTTCGTGACCCTGACAGGCCTGCGCCGGCTGCCGGACCTGATGCGCTACCTGGTGGCGGTGGACCGGCGGCTCCAGCAGATGCCGACGGGCGCCCAGCGCGACACCACGCGCATGGAGAAGGTCCACGAGATGCAGGACGAGTACGCGTGGCTGCTGGAGCAGCTACCGAAGGGCCGGCCGGTGCCGTCCACGGTCACCGACATCCGCTGGATGATCGAGGAACTGCGGGTCAGCTACTTCGCACACGCCCTCGGGACCGCGTACCCGGTCTCCGACAAACGGATCGTGAAGGCGGTGGACGCGGCGGCTCCGTGATCCGGTTCGACTGCACCCCCTGAGCTGCGGTACAGTCTGATTCGCAGCCGCCCAGCGGCAGCAAATCAAGGACCTGTGGAGCAGTTGGTTAGCTCGCCACCCTGTCAAGGTGGAGGTCGCGGGTTCAAGTCCCGTCAGGTTCGCAGCAACAGAAGGGCCCGCATCCTCAAGGATGCGGGCCCTTCTGCGTTGCCGTCGTGCGGTCCGCCCCGGCGGCGGCCCGAGGGACGGTCACGGGCGTTTCCGTGGCCGCCCCGCCGTCATCGTCTCCCCCGCACCCTCCGGGCGCCCCTGAGGGCCCGCCAGAGGCCCCGGGGGGCCACCCCGGGGCCTCTGGAGGGGAATGATCGCCACGGGGCGGGGCAGCCGTCACTCCGCGGCCACTCCCAGAACGCATCCGACGGCGAAAATCCCCCGTCCGCATGAGGCGCTCTGCAACGCACGTCCCCTTACGGGTGCATTGCGCGTTACACAAGAGTGACAGCCTGTGACGGGAGTCACCACATGAGTTTTTGAGACTCGCACTTTTATCGCACCCATACGCGTGCTCGATTTAATATGTGCAATGGCACCTACCTCGCCGGCGTCCCGCACCCGCCCGATCTCCCCCCGTCCCGGGGCATAAAAAAGATCGCGCTGGACCCGGCGGAGTCCAGCGCGATCGAACGACGAGAACCTGTTGGGGCAGGTCCAAGCGTTTGAAGCCATGTGGGTTTCATCGGATTGGGGGACCCGATTCAACCCCGGTAAAGCGGGGTGCTTACGTGCTTGCGCGACCTCAGGCCTCGCTGCGCTGCTGCGGAATTCCCGCGAGCAGAGCGCGAACCTCGGCCTCGCGGTAACGGCGGTGTCCACCCAGGGTGCGGATGGACGTGAGCTTGCCAGCCTTGGCCCAGCGGGTGACCGTCTTCGGGTCCACGCGGAACATCGTGGCAACCTCAGCCGGGGTCAGCAGCGGCTCGGCATCAGGGGTGCGAGCGGTCATGAGCGGCCTCCTCGGGAGAACCGAACCATCTCGGTTCTTTCCTCTAAATTCTGCACCTTGGCCCGCGTTGCCCGAAATGGACATACGCGGGCCGAGTCGGTTATAGGACGAACGGCTTGTCCTCGGCACTACAACTACACCATCCGTCCAGCCTCGACGGCCAAACCGATGGAATTGCCCTCCGAGGTGTTCATCAGCGGCGGAAGCCGATGGACCGCCCCATAACGGACAGTCACCCCACTGTGACGATCAGTCACAGAGCGATCAGGAGTCGTCAGGACCCCCCGTAGAGTGCAATGCCGAGCATTCCGCCCTTAGTTGGGCGGAAGGAACCCTCCCCGGACTCCTTGTCCTATTTTGGCACGAGGGTAGGGGAAGGGCGCAAGGGTGTGGTTAGTGCGGTCCGTCACGCTTGGGCCAATGGCCCGTATCGGGACGTAGGTCCTGGAACTAAGACCCGAATCGGGTGATCATGCCCCTGATCTGCCACTTATGGCAGATCGACCGATACGCACGGTACGCCAGCCCCGTCCGGCCGCCGCCCACCGCCACCGGGTCAGTTCGCGAACAGCCTCTCCCGGACCTCCCGCCAGCGCTCCGCCAGCTCCTCGTACGCCTCCGCCGCGCCGGTCTCGTCCCCGGCCCGCAGCGCCGCGATGCCCACCGCGACGTCCCGTGCCGAGCGGTCGGTGCGCAGCCGGTCCGCCGGCAGTGCGTGGACCAGCCCCCCGTAGTCCAGTTCGACCATCGACCGCGGGTGGAACTCCTCCAGCCAGCTGCCGACGTCCACCAGCCCCTCCGCGAGCCCCTCGTACTCCTCGGCCGCGCGCAGGATCCGCAGCCCCCGCGCGAGCCGCCGCCGGGCCTGCACCATCGGCGTCCGGTAACGCATCCGCTCGCCCGGCACGTACTCCCGCTCGTCGTCGGCCACCAGCACGAACCAGCGCAGGGGCACCTGCCACACCGCGGTGCGGATCCAGGGGCGCGCGTCCGGGTTCCGCTCGCGCCAGCGCTCGTAGTCCTCGGCCGCCCGCCGCCGCGCCACCGGTGGGAGCGCCGCGTCCAGCACCGGGAGCGGGAACTGCTCGGCCAGCTCCTGGAGCGCCAGCCAGCCCCTGAGCCTGGTCCGCCACGGGCAGACCAGCAGCACCCCGTCCACCTCCGCCGTGAAGGCGTCCGCGCTCTCGTGCGCGGGCACCCCGACCACCGGGACCCGGACCAAATCGGAGAGGGAGCGACGCAGTTCGTCCTGGGCGGTGGGCACCACCCCGCGCCGGGCGTACGAGGCCCAGTGCGTGCGCTCCGGCTCCGCGAAAGCGGCCAGGGGCTCGTAGACGCGCAGGTAGGAGGCGTACGGGACGGTCGGCGCCGAGCGCGCCGAGGGCAGCTTGGGGTCGGAGGATTCGCTCACGCTCTCGTACTCCCCCGCACCGCCCCGGGGTACTCCGCCCTGCGCCCGCGGGCCCGGAGCACGGGCGCCCGTACCACGGGAGGGTTTCGATCCTCGGACAGATCACCTGCGCACGCCCCGCAGGTCTTACTCTGCTCCCAGCACGCCCTCCCCCACCCGCAGGGCGGGCGTCATTCCGCCGCATCTCTTCCATGGGAGTCACCACCGTGACCGAAATGACCGACGGCGTCCTGCACACCCTGTTCCGCACGGAGCAGGGCGGCCACGAGCAAGTCGTGCTGTGCCAGGACCGGGCCACCGGACTCAAGGCCGTCATCGCCATCCACTCCACCGCCCTGGGCCCCGCCCTCGGCGGTACGCGCTTCCACGCGTACGCCTCCGACGAGGAGGCCGTCCAGGACGCGCTGAACCTCTCGCGCGGCATGTCGTACAAGAACGCCATGGCCGGACTCGACCTCGGCGGCGGCAAGGCCGTGATCATCGGCGACCCGGACGTCATCAAGACCGAGGAACTGCTGCTGGCCTACGGCCGGTTCGTGGAGTCCCTCGGCGGCCGCTACGTCACCGCCTGCGACGTCGGCACGTACGTCGCGGACATGGACGTCGTCGCCCGCGAGACCCGCTGGGCCACCGGTCGCTCCCCCGAGAACGGCGGCGCCGGCGACTCCTCGGTCCTCACCGCCTTCGGCGTCTTCCAGGGCATGCGGGCCAGCGCCCAGCACCTGTGGGGCGACCCGACCCTGCGCGGCCGCAAGGTGGCCGTGGCCGGTGTCGGCAAGGTCGGCCACTACCTGGTCGAGCACCTCCTGGAGGACGGTGCCGAGGTCGTCATCACGGACGTGCGCGAGGAGTCGGTGCGCCGCATCCTCGACAAGCACCCGCAGGTCGCCGTCGCGGCCGACACGGACGCGCTGATCCGCACGCAGGGCCTGGACATCTACGCCCCCTGCGCCCTCGGCGGCGCCCTGAACGACGACACCGTGCCCGCCCTCACCGCCTCGATCGTCTGCGGTGCGGCGAACAACCAGCTCGCCCACCCGGGCATCGAGAAGGACCTCGCGGACCGCGGCATCCTCTACGCCCCGGACTACGTGGTCAACGCGGGCGGGGTCATCCAGGTCGCCGACGAGCTGCACGGCTTCGACTTCGACCGGTGCAAGGCCAAGGCGACGAAGATCTTCGACACCACGCTGGAGATCTTCACTCGCGCAAAGTCTGACGGCATTCCGCCGGCCGCGGCGGCCGACCGGATCGCCGAGCAGCGCATGGCGGACGCCCGCGCCGCGAAGGCCGCGAAGGGCTCGGCCCCGGCTGCCGACGCGTCGTAACGGCCCCTGACGTGCGCCCGCCGGGGTTGCGGCGAGACGGAACTCACTGCACTTCGGCGGGTCGCCGGCCAGGAAAGGGTTAAAATCGCAGCTGACCAGCGAGGACGGGGCGCCTCATTGGTCCTGCACCGGGGCACGTCATGCGGGCGGCGTACCGTATGGCCGCGGAAGCAGGTACCGTTAAACCCCTACGGACGGTCTCTCCACGGAGAGCCCGCTCCGAACCATGAACGCGTGTCAGACTCTGGGGCCGTCGAGCCCCGTCACCGAGGGGGTCGAGCCATGGGGCGCGGCCGGGCCAAGGCCAAGCAGACAAAGGTCGCCCGCCAGCTGAAGTACAACAGCGGCGGGACTGACCTCTCGCGTCTGGCCAATGAGCTGGGCGCATCGCCGACGGAACCGCTGCCTGTCAGCGAACCGGTCGAAGTCGATGACGATCAGGACGACGACGACCCGTACGCCAGGTACGCGGATCTGTACAACAGCGATGACGACGACGACGAGGACGAAGAGTCCGGCCCGTCGCAACAGCGTCGCGGCGCTTGACGCTTTTCACGTCTGCACCATGCAGGTGGCAGCCAGTGGCTGACCCCCGCTGAGCAACACACAAACCCGGTCCAGGGCCTCGCCCCGGACCGGGTTTCAGTGTTGTCTCAGCCCGCGTAGGCGCCGGTCAGGGTCGCGCCCTCGGTGTGCGCGCCGCGGTCCAGGATCTCTCCCGCGACCCAGGCCTCGACACCCCGGTCGGCCAGCGCGGTCAGCGCCACGTCCACCGACTCCTGCGGGACCACGGCCATCATGCCGACGCCCATGTTCAGGGTCTTTTCCAGCTCCAGCTGCTCGACCTGACCGGCCTTGCCGACCAGGTCGAAGACCGCACCCGGGGTCCAGGTCGAACGGTCGACCGTGGCGTGCAGGTGGTCCGGGATGACCCGGGCCAGGTTCGCCGCGAGTCCGCCGCCCGTGATGTGCGAGTACGCGTGCACCTCGGCCGTACGGGTGAGGGCCATGCAGTCCAGCGAGTAGATCTTGGTGGGCTCCAGGAGCTCCTCGCCGAGGGTCCGGCCGAGTTCGTCCACGTGCTGGTCGAGCGACATGCCCGCACGGTCGAAGAGGACGTGCCGGACCAGCGAGTACCCGTTCGAGTGAAGGCCGGACGACGCCATCGCGATGACGGCGTCACCCGTACGGATGCGATCCGCACCGAGCAGGCGGTCGTACTCGACGACACCGGTGCCGGCGCCCGCCACGTCGAAGTCGTCCGGGCCGAGCAGACCCGGGTGTTCGGCGGTCTCGCCGCCCACCAGGGCGCAGCCGGCGAGGACACAGCCCTCGGCGATGCCCTTGACGATCGCCGCGACACGCTCGGGGTGGACCTTGCCCACGCAGATGTAGTCGGTCATGAAGAGCGGCTCGGCGCCGCAGACGACGATGTCGTCCATGACCATCGCGACCAGGTCGTGGCCGATGGTGTCGTAGACGCCCAGCTGGCGGGCGATGTCCACCTTCGTGCCGACCCCGTCGGTCGCGGAGGCCAACAGCGGGCGCTCGTAGCGCTTGAGGGCGGAGGCGTCGAAGAGGCCGGCGAATCCGCCGAGGCCGCCGAGGACCTCGGGGCGCTGCGTCTTCTTCACCCACTCCTTCATGAGCTCGACGGCGCGGTCCCCCGCTTCGATGTCGACGCCCGCGGCTGCGTAGCTGGCACCGGTGGTCTTCTCTGTCATGACAGGAGAGAGCTTTCGTGTCGTTACTGCGGGTGGTGCCGGGCCCTGGGAATAGCTTCAAAGACAGGGCCCGGCGCAGGTTGAGCCGGGAACGCGGGCCGCGGCGCTACGGGCGCCGGAGCGCGTCGGCGGCGTCGGTGCCGCCCGCGAGCTCGGTCTCCAGGAGCTGCTTGCCCAGGAGCTGCGGGTCGGGCAGGTCCATGGGGTACTCGCCGTCGAAGCAGGCACGGCAGAGGTTGGGCTTCTGGATGGTCGTCGCCTCGATCATCGCGTCGAGCGAGATGTACGAGAGCGAGTCCGCGCCCAGCGACGTGGCGATCTCGTCGACCGTCATGCCGTTGGCGATCAGCTCGGCCCGGGTGGCGAAGTCGATGCCGAAGAAGCACGGCCACTTCACCGGCGGCGAGGAGATCCGGATGTGGACCTCGGCCGCGCCGGCCTCGCGGAGCATCTTGACCAGGGCGCGCTGGGTGTTGCCGCGGACGATCGAGTCGTCGACGACCACCAGGCGCTTGCCCCGGATGACTTCCTTGAGGGGGTTGAGCTTCAGGCGGATGCCCAGCTGGCGGATCGTCTGCGAGGGCTGGATGAAGGTCCGGCCGACGTAGGCGTTCTTGACCAGGCCGGAGCCGTAGGGGATCCCGCTGGCTTCGGCGTATCCGACGGCGGCGGGCGTGCCGGATTCCGGCGTCGCTATCACCAGGTCGGCGTCGACCGGGGCTTCCTTCGCCAGGCGTCGGCCCATCTCGACACGCGAGAGGTAGACGTTCCGGCCGGCGATGTCGGTGTCCGGGCGCGCCAGGTAGACGTACTCGAACACACACCCCTTGGGCTTTGCTTCTGCGAAGCGGGAGGTGCGCAGGCCGTTCTCGTCGATAGCGATGAGCTCGCCCGGCTCGACTTCGCGGACGAAGCTGGCGCCGCAGATGTCGAGGGCGGCGGTCTCACTCGCGACCACCCAGCCGCGCTCCAGGCGGCCGAGGACCAGCGGGCGGATGCCCTGCGGGTCACGGGCGGTGTAGAGGGTTCCCTCGTCCATGAACACGAGCGAGAACGCACCCTTGACCTGAGGGAGGACCTTGGCGGCCGACTCCTCGATGGTCAGGGGCTTGCCCTCGTCGTCCGTCTGGCCGGCCAGCAGGGCGGTGACCAGGTCGGTGTCGTTGGTGGCCGCCACCTGGGTGGCGCGGCCGTCCTGACGGGGGAGGTCGGCGACCATCTCGGCGAGCTCGGCGGTGTTCACCAGGTTGCCGTTGTGACCCAGGGCAATGGAGCCGTGGGCGGTCGCGCGGAAAGTGGGCTGCGCGTTCTCCCAGACGGAGGCTCCGGTGGTCGAGTAGCGGGCGTGACCGACCGCGATATGACCCTGGAGCGAGCCGAGAGAGGTTTCGTCGAAGACTTGGGAAACGAGGCCCATGTCCTTGAAGACGAGGATCTGGGAACCGTTGCTCACAGCGATTCCCGCGGACTCTTGTCCGCGGTGCTGTAGCGCATACAGTCCGAAGTAGGTGAGCTTGGCGACCTCTTCACCCGGAGCCCAGACACCGAAGACGCCGCAAGCGTCCTGGGGGCCCTTTTCGCCGGGGAGCAGGTCGTGGTTGAGTCGTCCATCACCACGAGGCACGCTTCCGAGTGTAGGCGAGATCGACCACTGGTCCGAATTGGGGACGGTCCGCAAAAATCACAGTGCGGACAGTCGGGTAACCCCTGCGGAGGGTGACCGTCTCGATATCCGGAATGCCGTGGTTGACACCCGGTCGTGCATTCGTACAGGCTTCCGGCTCATGCAGCCCCTCGGTGACCGTGCCGTCACCCTCGTCGAGCGCCGCCACGTAGACCTGGTCCGTGTCGCGAGCGCCATCTGTCGCTGTTCTGCGTAGTCACTCGCCGCTTCCCCGTTTCTTCCTTTTCTTCGCTTTTCGCTGCGCCCTGCCGTAGCCCGCCCCGCCGTGCCGTGCGCCGTCCCGCGCCGCCCGGGGCGGGCCGCCAGGCCCTGCCTTGGAGTACCTGTGACCTCGTACGAACCTCCTCTGTCCCGGCGTGCCTTCGGCGGCGCGGTCGGTGCGACCGCGGCGGCGGCCGCCGTCGCGCTGGGCTCCGCGGGCCCGGCCCAGGCGGCCCCCGCGGCCGGCGGGACCGGCCCGCAGGAGCGGGAGTTCCGCGCCGCCCGCGGCCGGCACTCCCGGCGGCCCAACATCCTGTTCGTCCTGGGCGACGACCTCGGCTGGGCCGACCTGTCCTCGTACGGCGCCCCGCACATCAAGACCCCGAACCTGGACCGCCTGGCCCGCCAGGGCGTCCGCTTCACCGACGCCTACTCCGGCTCGGCCACCTGCTCGCCGACCCGGTTCAGCCTGTACACGGGCCGCTACCCGGGCCGCGTCGAGGGCGGGCTCGCCGAGCCCATCGCCGACAAGAGCGCCGGCCTGGAACCCACCCACCCGACGCTGGCCTCGCTGCTGCGCGACTCGGGCTACGCCACCGCGCTGATCGGCAAGTGGCACTGCGGCTACCTGCCCGACTACAGCCCGACCAAGTCGGGCTGGGACGAGTTCTTCGGCAACTTCGGCGGAGCCCTGGAGTACTACTCCAAGCTGGGCCTCGGCGGCGAGTACGACCTGTACGAGGGCGACGCCGAGTACAAGGACCTGCGCTACTACACGCGGATCATCACCGAGCGGGCGAGCGAGTACGTCTCCCGCGACCACGGCGGCAGGCCGTGGCTGCTCAACCTCAACTTCACCACCCCGCACTGGCCGTGGATCGCCGACGGGGACACCGCGGCGAGCGCCGAGGTCGAGCGCCGGATCAAGGCGGGCGACTCGCGGGCCCTGTGGCACCAGGACGGCGGCTCCGTCGAGAAGTACCGGCAGATGGTGGAGGACCTCGACCGTTCGATCGGCGAGGTGCTGAAGGCGCTGGCGCGCTCGGGGCAGGAGAACGACACCCTGGTCGTCTTCTCCAGCGACAACGGAGGCGAGCGGTTCTCGTACAACTGGCCGCTCTCCGGCAACAAGGCCTCCCTCCAGGAGGGCGGCATCCGGGTGCCCAACATCCTGCGCTGGCCCGCCCGGATCGACGGCGGGCAGGTCAGCGCGGTCCCGGTCTTCACCCCGGACTGGACGGCGACCCTGCTGGAGCTGGCCGGCACCCGGCCGCACCCGGCCCACCCGCTGGACGGGGCCAGCCTGGCCGGGTACCTGCTGCGCGGCGAGGAGCCCGCCGAGCGGAACCTGTTCTGGCGGGTGCGCGGGGAGCGGGCCCTGCGCCGCGGCGACTGGAAGTACTACCGCGGCAAGACGGGCCGGGACCAGCTGTTCAACCTGGCCGGGGACGTCCGGGAGCAGGCCGACAAGGCGGCCCTGGAGCCGGCCCGGCTCGCTCAACTGCGCGCGGCCTGGGAGAGGACGGATGCGGGACTGCTGCCCTACCCGGCCTGAGCTCCCGGGGTGTCACGGCCCTGGGGACGGACCGGCCCCGTAGGTCGACGTCCTGCCGGGCCACGGACCGGGCCCGGGTCACTCCGCGGCCGAGGCCCCCCGCGCGGTCAGGCCCTTGCCGTCGGGCGCGGTGAGGGTGAGGTCGTGGCCCTCGATCTTCCAGGTGAGCGGGGAGGCGGCGAAGAGCTCGGTCAGGGTCCGTTCGAGCTCGCCCACCGGGCCCTCGCAGGCCATCCGGGTCGTGGTCAGCGGCCCGAAGGTGAGCTGGGCGCCGTCGCCGGTGGCCTGGGCGCTGAACCGGTTGCAGCCGAGGCTGCCGCTCGCGGCGAGGTCGGCGCTCAGGACGAACCGTGCCTTGCCCGCGGCCTCGGCGGGCAGCGGGGTCACGGTGTCGCCGCTGATCAGGGACTCGACGGTCCACTCGGTGTCGTGGAGGGGCGCGTTCGGGACCGGGGGCTTCGTGCTCATCGCGATCGTGCTCCCGTCGGCGGTCTTCAGCGTGAGCCGGTCGGGCCCCCGGTCGATGGTCAGCCGGCCCTTGAAGAGTCTGGCGAACTCCTTCTCGAACTCGATGTTCGGACAGGACGTGAGGGTCGTGGCCCCGGGAGTGACGGTCACCGCGGAGGTGCCTGCGAAGGTGACCGCCACCGTGAAGCCGTTGCAGCCGTAGTTGCCCTTGGCTTCCTTCTCGGCGAGGTCCAGTCGGGCGCTTTCGGGCGCGTGCAGGGTGCGGCCACCGGTGGTCAGGGACTCGACGGCCCAGGAACCCTTGGGGTCGGGAAGCACGCGGGTCCCTCCCTCCCCGCCCTGGCTGCAGGCCGTGAGGACGAGCGCGAGGGCCGATGCGACGGCCAGGCCGGTCGGGACGTGCCGGTGGGTACCCATGCTCCTGGGACGGGCGGGCCCTGCGGGCGGTTCCCCCACGACTGCCATCCGCTCAGCTCATCACGGGCAGCAGCGCCGCCAGGTCGGCCCGCTCACCGCTGGCCCTGACCTGCGCGTCCTCGACGGCCGTGGCCCAGTCGGTACGCCCGGTGGCCAACCGGATCCAGGTCAGCGGGTCGGTCTCCACCACGTTCGGCGGGGTGCCGCGGGTGTGCCGGGGGCCCTCGATGCACTGGACCACCGCGAACGGCGGGATCCGTACCTCCACCGAGCCGCCCGGGGCCTTGAGCGCGAGGGCGTCGGCGAGCAGCCGGGTGCAGGCGGCCAGGGCCTGCCGCTCGACCGGGATGTCCACACCGGCGGCCCTGGCCAGGTCGTCGGTGTGGACGACCAGCTCCACGGTCCGGGTGACGAGGAAGTCGGCCAGGGTCATGTCCCCGATCCACAGGTCCAGTACGCGGCTGCCGGGGTTCGCGGCCAGCGCCCCGGCCATGCGGGCACCGGCGCGTTCGTACAGGTCGGGCAGCGGGGCGCCCTCCAGGGTCTCCCTGGCCGCCTCGGCGATCTTCCCGGCGAGGGAGGCGGTGGCGAAGGGCCATTCGATGGCCGTCAGTTCCGGCACGGCGGCCGGGGGGCGGGCCAGTCCGGTGGCCAGCGAGTCGGCGATCCACGCGATGTGCGCGGCGAGTTCGGCGACGTTCCACACCCCGACCCCGCTGGGCCGCGTGAGCTGCTCCTCGCTCAACTCCCGTACGGCGTCGGCCACGTGCCCGAACTGCGCGGTGACGGCAGCACGGATCTTCGCGGCGTCGTAGGTACGCGCCCTCTTCTTGGCGGGTGGCATGGACCGACCCTATCCGGCGCGGCCGACACCGGTACGGCCCCGCCACGCGACGCCGGTGCGGCCCCGCCCCGCTGCCCGCCGCGCAGCGGGGCGGGCACGCCCGAGCCCCCGCCCGCAGACCGCGGACGGGGGCTCGTTGGCGCAAGCGGGATCAGGCGAGCAGTGCCGGGATCGTCGCCTCATGAGCGGTACGCAGCTCCGCGAGCGGAATCGCGAACTCGCCCTGGATCTCGATCTCCTCGCCGTCCACCACGCCGATGCGGGTGGCGGGCAGGCCGCGCGCACCGCACATGTCGGTGAAGCGGAGCTCCTCGCTGCGCGGGACGGCCACGATGGCCCGGCCCGCCGACTCGGAGAACAGGAAGGTGAACGCGTCCAGGCCCTCGGGCACCACGATCCGCGCACCGTTGCCGCCGCGCAGGCAGGACTCGGTGAGCGCCTGGATCACGCCGCCGTCGGACAGGTCGTGCGCCGCGTCGACCATGCCGTCGCGGGACGCCGAGATCAGGATCTCGCCGAGCAGCTTCTCGCGGCCCAGGTCCACCTTGGGCGGCATGCCGCCGAGGTGGTCGTGGACGACCTGGGACCAGGCCGAGCCGCCGAACTCCTCGGCCGTGTCGCCCAGCAGGTACAGCAGCTGGCCGGCCTCCGCGAACGCCATGGGCGTACGGCGGTTGACGTCGTCGATCACACCGAGGACCGCCACGACCGGGGTCGGGTGGATCGCGGTCTCACCGGTCTGGTTGTAGAGCGAGACGTTGCCGCCGGTGACCGGGGTGCCCAGCTCCAGGCAGCCGTCCGCGAGACCGCGGGTGGCCTCGGCGAACTGCCACATGACGCCCGGGTCCTCCGGCGAACCGAAGTTGAGGCAGTCGGAGATGGCGAGCGGCTTGGCGCCGGTCGCGGCGACGTTGCGGTACGCCTCCGCCAGCGCGAGCTGCGCACCCGTGTACGGGTCGAGCTTCGCGAAGCGGCCGTTGCCGTCGGTGGCCATGGCGACGCCGAGGTTGGACTCCTCGTCGATGCGGACCATGCCCGCGTCCTCGGGCTGCGACAGGACGGTGTTGCCCTGCACGAAGCGGTCGTACTGGTCGGTGACCCAGGACTTGGAGGCCTGGTTCGGGGACGAGACCAGTGCCAGGACCTGCGCGCGGAGCTCCTCGGAGGTCTGCGGGCGGGGCAGCAGGCCCGCGTCGTCGGCCTGGAGGGCGTCCTGCCACTCGGGGCGCGCGTACGGGCGGTGGTACACCGGGCCCTCGTGGGCGACGGTGCCCGGCGGCACGTCCACGATCTGCTCGCCGTGCCAGAAGATCTCCAGGCGCTCGCCGTCGGTCACCTCACCGATGACGGTGGCGATGACGTCCCACTTCTCGCAGATCTCCATGAACCGCTCGACGTACTGCGGCTCGACGATCGCGCACATGCGCTCCTGCGACTCGCTCATGAGGATTTCCTCGGGCGAGAGCGTCGCGTCGCGCAGCGGGACGGTGTCCAGCTCGACGCGCATGCCGCCGGAGCCGGCGGAGGCCAGCTCGGAGGTGGCGCAGGAGAGCCCGGCGCCGCCGAGGTCCTGGATGCCCGCGACCAGCTTCTCCTTGAAGATCTCCAGGGTGCACTCGATGAGGAGCTTCTCCTGGAAGGGGTCGCCGACCTGGACGGCGGGGCGCTTGGTGGGCTTGGAGTCGTCGAACGTCTCCGAGGCCAGCACGGACACGCCGCCGATGCCGTCGCCACCCGTGCGGGCGCCGTAGAGGATGACCTTGTTGCCGGGGCCGGAGGCCTTGGCGAGGTGGATGTCCTCGTGCTTCATCACGCCGATGCAGCCGGCGTTGACGAGCGGGTTGCCCTGGTAGCAGGCGTCGAAGACGACCTCGCCGCCGATGTTCGGCAGACCCAGGCAGTTGCCGTAGCCGCCGATGCCCGCGACGACGCCGGGCAGGACGCGCTTGGTGTCGGGGTGGTCGGCCGCGCCGAAGCGCAGCGGGTCGACGACCGCGACCGGGCGGGCACCCATGGCGAGGATGTCGCGGACGATGCCGCCGACGCCGGTGGCCGCGCCCTGGTAGGGCTCGATGTACGACGGGTGGTTGTGCGACTCGACCTTGAAGGTGACCGCGTAGCCCTGGCCGACGTCGACGACGCCCGCGTTCTCGCCGATGCCGACGAGCATGGCGTCGTTCTGCGGGACCTTCTCGCCGAACTGCTTCAGGTGGACCTTGCTGCTCTTGTAGGAGCAGTGCTCGGACCACATGACCGAGTACATGGCGAGTTCGGCGCCGGTGGGGCGGCGGCCGAGGATCTCGCGGATCCGGGCGTACTCGTCCTCCTTGAGGCCGAGTTCCTTCCAGGGCTGGGAGGCGTCCGGGGTTTCGGTGGCGTTCTTGACGGTGTCGAGGCTCATGCGCTGACCAGCTTCTTCAGGACCGAGGTGAAGAACGGGAGGCCGTCGGTGCGGCCCGTCCCGATCAGCGGCTCGACCGCGTGCTCGGGGTGCGGCATGAGGCCGACGACGTTGCCCGCGGCGTTGGTGATGCCGGCGATGTCGCGGAGCGAGCCGTTGGGGTTCACGTCCACGTACCGGAAGGCCACGCGGCCTTCGGCCTCCAGCTCGTCGAGGACGCGCTCGTCGGCGACGTAGCGGCCGTCCATGTTCTTGAGCGGTACGGAGATCTCCTGGCCGGCGGTGTAGTCGCCGGTCCACGCGGTCTCCGCGTTCTCCACCCGCAGCGTCTGGTCGCGGCAGATGAAGTGCAGGTGGTTGTTCCGGAGCATCGCCCCCGGCAGCAGGTGGGCCTCGGTGAGGATCTGGAAGCCGTTGCAGATGCCGAGGACGGGCATGCCGCCCTTGGCCTGCTCGATGATGGTCTCCATCACCGGCGAGAACCGGGAGATGGCTCCGGCGCGCAGGTAGTCCCCGTAGGAGAAGCCGCCCGCGAGGACGACCGCGTCGACCTGGTGCAGGTCCTTGTCGCGGTGCCACAGCGAGACGGGCTCGGCCCCCGCGAGGCGGACGGCGCGCAGCGAGTCACGGTCGTCGAGCGTTCCGGGGAACGTGACGACTCCGATGCGAGTGGTCACCGTCAGGCCTCGACCTTCACGGTGAAGTCTTCGATGACGGTGTTGGCGAGGAACGTTTCGGCCATCTTGTGGATGCGGTCGAGGGCGGCCTGGTCGACCGGTCCCTCCACTTCCAACTCGAAACGCTTCCCCTGGCGGACGTCGGCGATGCCCTCGAAGCCCAGGCGCGGCAGTGCACGCTGCACCGCCTGGCCCTGGGGGTCGAGGATCTCCGGCTTGAGCATGACGTCGACTACGACGCGTGCCACTGGCACTCCCGATGAGGTGGTTGGTGCGAAGGCGGTTCCCTCAGCGTACCCGGCCGAAATTTCTACGCGGGTAGATATGCGCGCCCCGTGATCGCCCGCCGGTTTCGGCTTCACCAACGCTTCGCAAAATCCACCGGAAAACCACGCGCTCGGGATTGCGGCGGGACACGCGGAGACAATTAACTGGGCTTCGCAATGCAATGGGAATCACGGTACAAAGGATTCCACCGGGATTCCGGCGGAATGATGCATTGCTCCGAAACATCCACACAGGCGACATCACCGCACGTCCTGAGGGTTGGGCGGCGTCGCGCGAAGGGACCGATATCCGTGGCGCAGCGCGTAGTAGTCACGATCTCCGACGACATCGACGGCGGAGAAGCGGCGGAAACGGTCACGTTCGGCCTGGACGGTAAGTCGTACGAGATCGACCTCAATCTGGCCAACGCAAAGAAACTGCGGAAGAGCCTCGCACCGTTCGTGGAGGCCGGCCGCCGGCAGGCCCGTTCCGGGAAGGCGTACAAGCACACCTCACTGGCCCCGGACCCGGCGGTCGTCCGCGCCTGGGCCCGGTCCAACGAGCTCGACGTGCCCCCGCGCGGCCGCATCCCGAAGCGGGTCTACGCGGCGTACAACGAAGCTCACTGAGGGCGGATTTGCCATCCACCCCCTCCGATCCGCTAGTGTGTGGATCACGCCGAGGGGCCAGACCGCAGGTCAAAGCCCCGAAGGTCGTGCGGGTGTAGTTCAGTAGCAGAACACCCCCCTTCCAGGGGGGAGGCGCAGTGTGCAATCCCTGTCACCCGCTCTGCACGCTTTACCGACCACTCCGGTGGATCGGGTAGAGTGATGCACGCATCGCAGCGACATTCGTGTTGCCGCAAGCATGCGGACGTAGCTCAGTTGGTAGAGCACCACCTTGCCAAGGTGGATGTCGCGCGTTCGAGTCGCGTCGTCCGCTCAGCGAACAAAGGCCCTGATCATCGATCAGGGCCTTTGTCGTATGCACTCACCCTTTGCACCGGGCGTACGTGCTGACAAATGTCATCGGTGGTGATGACGGCGCGCACTGTCCCCTCCCGCGGGCTACCGCGAGGCTGGAGTCGTGCACGGCGGCGACCGCCGGAAGGTGATCGTTGATCGGGGGGACTGGGACCGTGTCGAAGCTGACCGGGTGGTGGCGAAACCGCAGCAGCGCGGCGAAGATCGAGCTCTACACCCGCTGGTCGCTGCACTTCTTCGTGGCCCTCGAAGCCCTATCGGTGCTCATCGGCCTCGCCCCCGAAGCTCCCGGCGCCGTCACCGGCATCCTGCTGCTGCCCCTGTCCGCCCAGATCGCCTTGAGCGGAGTGCTGGCTTCCAGGGCGCTGGACTGGGTCCTCGGCCGCCGCGAGCGCCCCGTGCGCCTGGCCGTGGCGCTGACCGTGCTGACGGCCGCCCTGGCTGCCGCCGTACTGGTCCTGCGCTCGGTCGGCGTCATCACCCACGGCGGCGTGGCCCCGGCCCTGGTGGTCAACACGGTCGCGTTCGCCTCGGGCTCGCTGACGCTGAGCCTCACGCGGGTCCGGCACATGATCTTCGTGGCCCCGGTCGCGGCGGTCGCCGCGGCCCTCGCTTCGGCGGCGACGGGCATGACCCCCGCGGAGGCCGCCGGCTACGGGGTCGGCCTCCTCTTCACCTGCACCCTGCTGACCCTGGCCTGCGGGTTCTCCTCCTGGCTACTGAAGGCGGTGTACGAGCTCGACCGCGCCCGGGAGCTCCAGGCACAGCTCGCCGTCGCCGAGGAGCGGCTGCGCTTCGGGCGGGACCTGCACGACGTGATGGGCCGGAACCTGGCGGTGATCGCGCTCAAGAGCGAGCTGGCGGTCCAGCTGGCCCGGCGCGAACGCCCGGAGGCCGTGGACCAGATGATCGAGGTCCAGCGGATCGCCCGGGAGTCGCAGCGCGAGGTGCGGGACGTCGTACGCGGCTACCGCGAGGCGGATCTCACCGTGGAGCTGGAGGGCGCCCGCGGGGTGCTGAGCGCGGCCGGGATGGACTGCCGCGTCGAGGTGAGGGCGGACCGTTCGCTGCGCCCGGAGGTCCAGTCGGCGCTGGGCTGGGTGGTCCGGGAGGCGACGACGAACGTGCTGCGGCACGGGGACGCCCGCAGCTGTGTGATCCGACTCACGGCGCCCGACAGGGGCGCGCTGACGCTGGTGGTGGAGAACGACGGCGCCCCCGACGCGCCGGCCGGACCGCCGGGCTCCGGGCTTGCGGGGCTGCGGGAGCGGCTCGCGGTGCTGGACGGCACTTTGGAGGCCGGCCCGGTCGACGGCGGCCGGTTCCGGCTGCTGGCACGGATACCGGACGGACAACTGCAAGGACTGGAGGTGCGGACATGAGACCCGTACGCGTACTGCTGGCCGACGACGAACACCTGATCCGCGGCGCGCTCGCCGCGCTGCTGGCCCTGGAGGACGACCTGCTGGTCGTCGCGGAGGCGGCCTCGGGGCCGGAGGCCCTCGCGATGGCGCTGGCCCACCGGCCGGACGTGGCCGTGCTGGACCTGCAGATGCCGGGGGCGGACGGTGTGAGCGTCGCCACATCGCTGCGGGCCGAACTCCCCGACTGCAAAACCATGATCGTGACGAGTCACGGCCGTCCCGGGCACCTGAAGCGGGCCCTCGCGGCAGGGGTTCGGGCTTTCGCCCCGAAAACGGTGTCGGCGCAGCGGCTGGCCGAGCTGATCCGGACCGTGCACGCCGGAGGCCGTTACGTGGACCCGGAGTTGGCGGCCGACGCGATCAGCGCGGGGGATTCCCCGCTGACCGCCCGAGAGGCCGAGGTGCTCGAACTCGCGGGGGACGGCGCGCCGGTCGCCGAGATCGCGGAGCGGGCCTCCCTCTCGCAGGGGACCGTGCGGAACTACCTGTCCTCGGCGGCCTCGAAGCTCGGCGCGGAGAACCGCCACACGGCAGTGCGTCTCGCACGCGAGCGAGGTTGGGTATAGTAGGTCTCGCGTTACGGCGCATGCGGACATAGCTCAGTTGGTAGAGCACCACCTTGCCAAGGTGGATGTCGCGCGTTCGAGTCGCGTTGTCCGCTCCATCGAAGAAGCCCCCGGTCCTCGGACCGGGGGCTTCTTCGTGTCTCAGGCCCAGCTGAGGCCGGTGAGCCGCTCGTACGCCTCGATGTACTTGGCGCTGGTCCGCTCGGCGACCTCCTGCGGGAGGGCCGGCGGCGGGAGTTCGCCCTTGCGGTCCCAGCCGGACGCCGGGGAGGTCAACCAGTCGCGGACGAACTGCTTGTCGAAGGAGGGCTGCGCGCGGCCCGGCTCCCACTGGTCGGCCGGCCAGAAGCGGGAGGAGTCCGGGGTCAGCACCTCGTCGCCGGCGACCAGGGTCCCGTCCTTGTCGAAGCCGAACTCGAACTTGGTGTCGGCCAGGATGATCCCGCGCTCGCGGGCGATGTCCCGGGCCCGGCCGTACACGGCCAGGGTGGTCTGGCGCAGCAGCGCCGCCGTCTCGGCGCCGGTGGTGCGCGCGACCTCCTCGTACGAGACGTTCTCGTCGTGCTCGCCGACCGCGGCCTTGGCAGCCGGGGTGAAGATCGGGGCGGGCAGCTCGGAGCCGTCCACGAGGCCCTCGGGGAGGGCCAGTCCGCAGACCGTGCGGGTCTGGTCGTACTCGACGAGGCCGGAGCCGGTGAGGTAGCCGCGGGCCACGCACTCGACCGGGACCATGTCGAGGCTCTTGCAGATCAGGGTGCGGCCGGCCCAGTCGGCGGGGGCGCCTGCGGGCAGGTCGGTGCCGATCACGTGGTTCGGCACGAGGTCCTTCAGCTGGTCGAACCACCAGAGGGAGAGCTGGGTCAGGACGCGGCCCTTGTCCGGGATCTCGGTGGGAAGCACCCAGTCGTACGCGGAGATGCGGTCACTGGCGACCATGACGAGGTTGCCGTCGCCGTCGCGGTAGAGCTCGCGCACCTTGCCGGTGTGGAGGTGGACGAGGCCGGGCACCTGAACCGGCTCGGGCTTTTCTACGAATCCGGACACGGGGTCTCCCTGTGGTTCTGTACGAGCGCACCCCCATTGTCCCGTACCGGGGTCGGTGCGCGGCCTCCGGGGTGCGCGGCCCGGTCAGTCGCGCTTGCAGATCCGGTCGAGGAGGTTGGCCGTGGCCCGCTGGACCCGTTCGTCGACGTGACCGGGGCGGTCGAGGGCCGGGGACCAGGCGAAAGTGCCCGACGCGAAGACCAGGGCGCCGCTCGGCGCCCGGTACAGGGAGGTCTCCTGGTGGCGCTTGGCGCCCTCGCTGTCGAGGTACGGGGAGTGGGCGAGCAGGATGCGGTCCTGGTGCTCGGGGAGCTGGGTGCGCGGGAAGTACCGGTCGGCCTCGCCGGCGACCAGGCCGGGGAGTTCGTCGTTCTCGACGGCGCCGGTGGAGTCCCAGAGCCAGTGCGAGGCGTTGCGCACGATCAGGGGCGCGGGCTCGGGGACCCGCCCCGCGTATTGGATGCCGAGCAGCTGCTGCTCCGGGCGGTCGACCTCGCGCCAGAGGCTGGGGCGGCCCGGGCCCCGGCGTTTTCGGCAGGTCAGGAGCCGGTCGTCCACCCCCGACGGGGAGGGACCCAGCTCGACCTGCCAGTACATGGTGTTGGCGGAGAGGAAGACGAGCGAGGTGCCGTGGTCGCGGGCGCGCTCGACGGTGCGGCGCATGGGGGCCGACCAGTACTCGTCGTGGCCGGGGAAGACCAGGCCGCGGTAGCGGGCGGGGTCGACGCGGCCGGCGTGCAGATCGCGGGTGTCGGCGTAGGCGAGGTCGTAGCCGTAGCGCTCGGCCCAGCGGATGAAGTCGTAGGCGTGGCCCACGTGCAGGGGCAGGCCCGCACCCGCGTAGGGGCGGTCGAAGGAGACCGTGATGGCCGCGTCCTGCTCGCCGAGCAACCGGCCCTCGTCGTCCCAGGCGTGGTAGAGGCTCGCGCCGGTCCGCCCGTCCTCGGGGTAGAGGTTGTAGGCCTGCCAGGTGATGTCGGGCAGCAGCAGGAGCAGGTCGGCGGGGTGGTCGTCGCGGACGGTGAAGGGGATGTGGGACCGGTACCCGTCGGCCGTGGTGAGCACGGCGACGTACGCGCCGACGCTCCAGTAGGAGGGCACCTGGAGCCGCCAGGAGAGCCACCAGTGGTGGCAGGAGACGGTGCGGTCGGCGGTGAGGGGGGCGGGCTGCACGATGCCCGAGAGCCGGGGGCTGGTGGTGATCTTGGAGGCGCCGTCGCCGCCGTAGTGGCCGATGCGGTAGACGTCGACGGAGAACTGCTGGGGCGGGTCCACGGTGATGTGGAAGTCGATGGCCTCGCCGGGTGCGACGGCTCCCGTGGAGGCGAACCCCTTGATCTGCCGGTGCACGTCGTCGGCGGTGCGCGGGCCGCCACCGCTGCGGGCGCGGGGGTTCTGGCCCGGGGCCAGGGCGGGGTCCACGTACCAGGGCACGACCTGCCCGGTGTCGTCGAAGTACAGCTCGCTGCCCCGGAACCACGGCAGTGGCCCCTGGCCGAAGGGGTCGTTCACCGCGTGCGCGAGCGCCCCTGATTCCCACCGCCGGATCTGGTCCGCACCCATACCGTTCCCCTCCCTCGCTCCCCCGAACGGTCTCTGTCCACCGCCGACGTCGCGCGGTTCCAAGACATCGAACCGCTACGGTCCCAGCACATCACATAACGCACTCATTCCGTCACCGTTCGCCACATCCGGAGGGGGCGAGTACCGGCCGCCCGGGCCGGGGACGGCGCGGGCGCGGGCGCGGGTGGGTCACACGAGGCGGACCGGCTTCTCCGGGCGGACGCCGAGCTCCGCGAGCCAGGCCCGCAGGGGCTCCGGGTCCCCGTCCTCCACCAGGCTCATCACCCGGGGGGCCAGGTCCGCGCGCCGTTCGCCGCCGACCAGGAGGACCGGGCCGTCCAGCCAGTCCAGCCCCGGCGCAGCATCGGCCGAGTCGACGGCCGCGGCGCACACCATCGCCGTCACGTGGTCGGCGAGCAGGTCCCGCCCGCTGCGGGGCGGCTGGAGCGGGAACAGCGGCACGGTGTCCGCCCCGCGCACCACCGCGGCGCCCTCGGAACGCTCCTGCCTGGCCAGGTCACCGCTCAGCCGGCCGGCCAGCGCCTCCGCGGCCGCACCCTCGCCCGCCGCGTAGGTGAGATGGCCCAGCACCCGGTCCAGCGTCGGTCCCGGCCCGGCCGGTACGGCAAGGGCGTCCAGCGCGGCGTGCAGCCGGGCCGCCTCCGCCCGCCATTTGCGGTCCACGACCTCCTCCGGATACGCCGCCCAGTCCACCGGCGACCAGTCCGGTCCGGCCTCGGCCGGACCGCCGTGGAAGAGCCGGGCGGCCAGCAGAGAAGCCGCCTCGTCGATCACGCCGGGCCGCTCCAGCAGATCGCACGCGGGCCGCTCGCCGAGCCGCGAGGTGTACCCCTCGGCCAGCCGGTCCCGCCGGGACAGCTCGGTCAGCGCGGAGACGACCCCGGCGTCGAGGTGCGCCGGCCAGCGGCCCATCCGCCACGCGGGCAGTGCGACGCGGGTCAACAGCCGGTCCCAGCCCGCGTAGGCGAGGCCGACCTGCTCCTGGGCGACGATGCGCAGCCCGTAGTCCACACCCTGTGCACGGTCCGAGGCGGCGGCCGCCACCCCGCGCTCCATCTCGGCGGCGTCCTCCCGGCACAGCTTCAGCAGCAGCCGGGCCGGCCGGCCGATCCAGCCGAGGCCGGGCCTGCTGCCCACGTCCGCCGCGGCGTCGAGCCCGCGCACGAAGCCCCGGGCATCGGCTATGTCCGGATGCGCGGAAGGGCCCGTACCGGCGACGACCGGCGCGAGGACCGCCCGCAGTTCGGCGACCCGCATCCACCACAGGAACGGCGAGCCGATCACCAGCACGGGAGCCGCGCCGGGCTCCGACTCGCGGCCACCGGCTATGCCGCCGCGGCGGTGCGCCGCATGCGTGCGGTCCTCAAGCCAGCTGTCGCAGTCCGGCGTCAGGGCTATCGCGGAGGGCGCGGGCACGTCCATCCGGTCGGCCAGGTCCCGCACCAGCCGGTAGAGGTCGGGAGCGGCGGACTCCGCCAGCGGCACCGTCGGCGTGACGGCCGGGCCCGCCCGCAGCACCACCGCGGCGAACACCCCGCCGACGAACAGCACCAGCACGGCGACGACGCACACGACGAGCGTCACCAGGGGCCAGGGGTCCCCGGCCAGCCGGCCCGTCATCCGGGCGCTCAGCAGCACCACCGCGAGGGCGGCGGGCAGCAGCCCGAAGGCCAGGGCCCGGCTGCGCACGCGCAGCACGGCCAGGGCCCGGGAGCGCGCGGACGGCGCGCCCACTTCCACGATCGAACCGGTTTCGGACACGGCCGGACCTCACCCCCTCTGCCCTGCGGCGGTTTCGCTCACTCCCCCACTGTGACACCCGCCACTGACATCGCAATGCCGGTGGGCCAAGTGCCGGAATGCTTGCGCCGCACCCTAGTTGGGGACCGACCGGCAGTCAGCCGGACCGGGTGACGATCACCCGATGGAATGGCTTTGGGTAAAGGTGGCTGCGTTCGAACGCGGCCGGATGCACTCGCACGCGGACACGCGCGCGGGCCCGGTGCGCACCTTGGTGCGCACCGGGCCCGCGTCGCGCAAGCCCCGCTGCTCAGCGGCCTTCGGCCGCCTTGGCGGCAATGTCCGTACGGTGCTGGGAGCCGTCCAGCCGGATGCGCGCGACGGCCTTATACGCCTTCTCGCGGGCCTGCGCCAGATCGGAACCGGTCGCCGTCACCGACAGCACGCGGCCGCCGGCGCTGACGACCGTGTCGCCGTCGAGCCGGGTCCCGGCGTGCAGGACGTACGCGTCGGGACCGTCCTCGGCGGCCACCTCGGCCAGGCCCTCGATCGGGTCCCCGGTGCGCGGGGTCTCCGGGTAGTTGTGGGAGGCGATGACCACGGTGACGGCCGCGTCCTCGCGCCAGCGCAGCGGCGGCTCGGTGTCCAGGGTGCCGTTGGCGGAGTTCAGCAGCACGCTCGCGAGCGGGGTGCGCAGCCGGGCCAGGACCACCTGGGTCTCGGGGTCGCCGAAGCGGGCGTTGAACTCGATGACGCGGACGCCGCGCGAGGTGATCGCGAGCCCGGCGTACAGCAGCCCGGAGAACGGGGTGCCGCGGCGGCGCAGCTCGTCGACGGTCGGCTGGAGGACGCTCTCCATGACCTCCTCGACCAGCTTCGGGTCGGCCCAGGGCAGCGGTGAGTACGCGCCCATGCCGCCGGTGTTGGGGCCCTCGTCGCCGTCGAGCGCGCGCTTGAAGTCCTGCGCGGGCTGGAGCGGGAGGACGGTGACGCCGTCGGTGATGGCGAAGAGGGAGACCTCGGGGCCGTCGAGGTACTCCTCGATGACGACGCGGTCGCAGGCCAGCGCGTGGGCGCGGGCCGCCGCCAGGTCGTCGGTGACCACGACGCCCTTGCCGGCGGCGAGGCCGTCGTCCTTGACGACGTACGGGGCGCCGAAGGCGTCGAGGGCCTCGTCCACCTCTTCCGGGGTGGTGCAGACGTAGCTGCGGGCGGTCGGGACGCCGGCCGCGGCCATCACGTCCTTGGCGAACGCCTTGGAGCCCTCCAGCTGCGCCGCTTCCGCGGACGGCCCGAAGACGGGGATGCCGGCGGCGCGGACGGCGTCGCAGACGCCGGCGACGAGGGGTGCCTCCGGGCCGACGACGACCAGGTCGGCGCCGAGTTCGGTGGCGAGGCGGGCCACGGCCGCGCCGTCGAGGGCGTCGACCGGGCGCAGCTCCGCCACCTCGGCGATGCCGGCGTTGCCGGGAGCGCAGTACAGCGCGTTGACGTCGGGGTCGAGGGACAGAGAGCGGCACAGGGCGTGTTCGCGGGCGCCGCCGCCGATGACGAGGACCTTCACGCCATGCAGCCTAGCCCGCCGGCGCGGCTGCCCTTCGTGCGGCCACCCAAGTACGGGCTCTTACTCGTTCGTATATTCCTCTACAACGGTGGCTCCGAGCTCGCGCACGATGAGGTCGTGTCCGGTCAGGGCGCTCTCGACGAGGTCGGGATCGTCCTCCTCCGGTACGTCGTCCTCGGGCGCGACCGGCGGGGGCGCCTGCTGTACGGGAGGCTGCGGTGCGGAAGCGCCCTGCTGGGGCGACTGAGGCTGCTGCTGCGGCTGGTACGGCTGCTGCTGAGGACCGGCAGCCGGCTGCGCCGCGGCGGCGGGCGGGGGGCTGTAGGCGGGCGCGGCCGGCGCGGAGTACGAGGACGGTGCGGGCTGGCCGCCTCCGCCTCCCACCACGGCGTCGATCTTCCAGTTGACCTGGAACTGCTCGGCCAGGACGGCCTTGAGCACGTCCTCGCTGCCGCTGCTCGCGAAGTTGTCCCGGGCTCCGGCGTTGGGGAAGCCGAGCTGCAGGGTCGTCCCGTCGAAGCCGGTGACCTGGGCGTTCTGGCTGAGCAGGATCCAGGTGAAGCGGCGGCGGTTCTTGACGGCCTCCAGGACGCCGGGCCACATCGCCTGGACCTGCCCGGCGCCGGCGGCCATGCCGGGCGACGGGGCGGCGGCCGGAGCGGGCGCGGGCGCGCCGGCGGCCGGAGCCGGGGCGGGGGCCGGGGCGGAAGCCGCGGGCCGGCCCGACCCGGGGGCGGTAGCGCTGGGCCAGGCACCGGCGGCGGGGGCCGCGGCTGCCGGGGCGGTCGCCGCCGGAGCGGGGGCCGCGGCGGAAGCACCGGCTCCGGGCCAGGCGCCGGGGCCGGCTCCACTGCCGGGCTGCGCGGCTCCGGGCCAGGCGCCGGGCGCTGCGGCGGAAGCCGGCGCGGGAGCCGATTCGGGAGCAGGGACGGGGGCCGGGGCCTGGACCGGAGTCGGGGCCGGCGCCTGGACCGGCGCCTGGACCGGGGCGGGGGCCGGCGCGGCCGCGGCGGCCGGCTCGGGTGCCCGTACGGCGGCAGCGGCGGCCCGCGCGGCGGCGACGCCCCCACCGGGCCCGGCCGGGGCCATGCCGTGCGCCTCGGGCCCGGGCACGTACCCCATGGCGGGGGCACCGGCCGCGGCCGTGCCCACGCCGAACCCGCCCCGCTCCAGCCGGTCGAGCCTGGCCTGGAAGGAGCGTTCGTCGTCGAAGGCGGCGGGCAGCAGCACCCGGGCGCAGATCAGCTCCAGCTGGAGCCGCGGCGAGGTCGCCCCGCGCATCTCGGTGAGCCCGGTGTTGACCAGGTCGGCGGCGCGGCTGAGCTCGGCGCCCCCGAACACCGAGGCCTGGGCCTGCATCCGCTCGACGACATCGGCGGGGGCGTCGATGAGCCCCTTCTCCCCGGCGTCGGGCACGGCGGCCAGGATCACCAGGTCCCGCAGCCGCTCCAGCAGGTCGGCGACGAACCGGCGCGGGTCGTTGCCACCCTCGACCACGCGGTCGACGACCTCGAAGGCGGCCGCGCCGTCCCCGGCGGCGAAGGCGTCGACGACGGAGTCGAGGAGCGATCCGTCGGTGTAGCCGAGCAGGGAGGTGGCCATGGCATACGTCACACCCTCATCGGCCGCGCCGGCGAGGAGCTGGTCCATGACGGACATGGAGTCACGCACGGACCCGGCGCCGGCCCGCACGACGAGCGGCAGCACGCCGTCCTCGACCTTGGCGCCCTCGCGCCCGCAGACCTCGCCGAGGTAGTCGCGCAGCGTCCCGGGCGGCACGAGCCGGAAGGGGTAGTGGTGCGTCCTGGACCGGATGGTCCCGATGACCTTCTCGGGCTCGGTCGTCGCGAAGATGAACTTGAGGTGCTCCGGCGGCTCCTCGACCACCTTCAGCAGGGCGTTGAAGCCCGCCGAGGTGACCATGTGGGCCTCGTCGATGATGTAGATCTTGTAGCGGCTGGAGGCGGGCCCGAAGAAGGCCTTCTCCCGCAGGTCACGGGCGTCGTCCACACCACCGTGCGAGGCGGCGTCGATCTCGATGACGTCGATCGAACCCGGGCCGTTGCGCGCCAGGTCCCGGCAGGACTGGCACTCGCCGCAGGGGTCGGGAGTGGGACCCTGCTCACAGTTCAGGCAGCGCGCCAGGATGCGCGCACTGGTGGTCTTGCCGCAGCCCCGGGGACCGCTGAACAGGTACGCGTGATTGACCCGGTTGTTCCGCAGGGCCTGCATCAGGGGGACAGTGACATGCTCCTGCCCGATGACCTCGGCGAACGACTCGGGGCGATAGCGGCGGTACAGCGCAAGGGACGACACGTCTACGAGGTTATCCGGGCCCACCGACAAAGACGTCCCGCCGACCGCCCCGGAACGCAAAGCGCCCCCCACGCACCCGCCAGAGCCCACTTACCCTTGCTGCCTTCCGGCCCTGGGGGAGTTGGGTGAGATAGCGCCACGTGAGGGGCTGGGCCCCACCCTAGCGGATGAGACCCCCCGGAATCGACCCGCCCCCCGACCGGCCCCCGCCGAGATCCCCGCCCGGACTCCCCGCAGACGATCACGTTCGCGAGCACCCCTCAACGTCTTGTATTGTTTGCGGCGGAGGATTCGCCTAGTGGCCTAGGGCGCACGCTTGGAAAGCGTGTTGGGGGCAACCCCTCACGAGTTCGAATCTCGTATCCTCCGCCAGTGCCTCACCGGGCACGATGTCGAAGAGCCCCGCTGCTTGCAGCGGGGCTCTTCGCGTTCCATGGTTGCAGTTCCGCTCTACGGGCCCGCGTGCCCGAGCCTGGCGGAAGACCGGCAGGCATCACACGCCATGGCCGCGTTACGGCCGTAGCGGCGCATCAGCTGGGAACACCGGATACACGGACCGACCTCCCACGACGGGCAGCCCAGAGCCGCCGCTGCCGCAGCCCTCTCCACCGCCGCGATCCAGGTGCCGCGACGCTGCCGCTGGGCGGGCATGCGGGCGAGCGTGAACCCGCCTGTGGGCTGGCCGAGGTCCCTGACCGGCCTGGGGTCGCTCTTGAACCAGCCCCCTTCTCCGGCGCGGCAGGTCCGGTCGATCTCCTGCTCGGAGAAGGTGATCTCGTCATCGGCCTCCTGCTCCGGCTCCTTGGGCAGGGGCTCCCACTGGCCGGTCAGCTCCCGCCACGTCCGGCAGTCCGCACTGGGAACCCACATGTGGCGACCTGCCCGGCCGCCGCCGCGACTCGGCACGAAGACGGGGACGCTGTCGCCAGTGGCGCTGGTGAGGATGAGGTCCTCGATCCTGACAGGAGGCTTCGGCGGGTCACAGAGCACCGGAAGGAACCACTCGGCGTGAATGGCGCCGCAATGACCCGTGCCCCCGTTGTCGGGGCAGTGAAGCGCGCTGCTCGACAGGCAACGCCAAACCTGAAGGTGTCGGTACCCACCGCGGATGACCATCTCGCTGCCGTCAGCGATCTCCCGCCAGGACATGTCGTCGACCCTGGCCCAGGGTGCCCGATCAATCAGGGCTGCCCGATCGTCTTTGGCGACCCACAGCGGCGTGATGTCGTACTCCATCGCGATAACTGAGCGCCTGTGGACGCTGCTGGAGCTGAGCGGGGAGTACTGGATCTCCCATCCGATCCGAACGCCGGAGGGCCCGGTGACCAGCGCGTCGGTGACTCCGCGCCGGCTGGGCATCCCCACCTTGGCATCAGCAGTCAGCCCGTATCCCTCAGCTGCCTCGACGATCCGCTCCTTGGTGGCCTTGTGCTGATCGCTCTCCGCCGGCGTTGGCTTGTGCGTGATCGGCAGGTGGGCAGCAACCAAGGGGGAGCGGCCACCGACACGAGCGCGCCGGATGTACATCCACGGGGACTTCCCACCCGTCTCGGACGCACACGGCTTCCCGCCCTTGTGTGCAAGGCACTCCAGAAGCTGAGGGTTCCGCTCGGAGACGCTCGTCGTGATCTCTTCGAGCAAGCCGGGGTAGCCGCTGACCCCGAGGTCGGGCTCCGTCAGGTTGATCTCAATGCCGTATTCGGTGTGCCAGACGCCATTGGCCATCCGTCCACCATAGGAACGACCGCTGACCGGCAACAGAGCGCCTGAGCGCGGGAATTGCGTCGTAAGCGGCCCCTGCATACAAACCCACCGCTACCCGGCCAGGTTCGCAGTCATTTGAGGCTCTCCCTAGCGCTGTCCCGTCCGGTGAAAACCTCCCGGAAGGCGATGCAGCACCCGACAGAAATCGGCGAAAACCCACCCGACCCCTCGCGGACTGCGGGCGCAGCCATCGTCCGCGCCCACCTACAGGGCGAGTCCGAAAGCTGGTTCGCCGGCGACCGCAACAGCGTCGAAGGCGTCACCTACGCGACGCTCGCAGCCGACGACTGGTACTGCGGCGGGCCCTCGGCGTTCGGCACCCCGGCGGGGTGAGGTCGTGGAGACGGTCCAGACGGCGTGCACGGCGGGGTGGCCACGGCGGGAGCGAGCAAGGAGTGCTGAGCTCGGTCGGCGTCGCCGTGTACAGGGAGCATGACGCCTGGCCGGCGGCGTGCTCGCCGCCCCGTCCCGTGTGTCCACCCCCTGCGTTGGTGGAGCCGACACTGGTGCTACCAGGGCCAGCCTGCGCTGGCTCACGCGAACCCGACTCCTCGCAATCGAACATCGAGGTAACGTTCCGCGACGACTCCCCAAGATCTGTGCCAGAACCCCATTCCCGAGTACAGAGCCAATCAGGCCGAGCAAATCACCGGGCTGCCCCATGGGGGGGGCAAGCCCGGTGATCCTTGTGCACGCGAGTACCGGGCTCGCGTATCGTCGCCGGGGTGACCGACGCGACCGTGACGGGCAGGGCGCACATCCCCGCTGCTGATCTTGCCGAGCTGATCAGCGCCTTCGATCTCGGCGACGTGCTGGATCGGAGCCATCTGGCCGAGGGCCTGATGAATGTGAACTGGCGGGTGGAAACTCCTGCCGGACCGTACGCGCTGAAGCGGGTCACGGACGTGCCGCTTGACCGGCTGCGTCGCAACCTCGCCGTTCTCTCCTCCCTCGCCGCCGACGGCATTCCCGTGTGTGCCCCGGTCACCACCGCTTCGGGTGACACCGTCGCCGAGATCAGCGGCGACGGATACTGCCTGTTCCCGTGGTCGGCCGGAGAGCACATCCGCGGAACCGACCTCCCCCTGTCCCAGGTGGCCGCGCTCGGCACGCACCTTGCCCGCCTCCATGTGGCCCTCGGCCGAACCGCTGGCGGGCAGGAGCTGCCCGCCGTGCCAGACACGGTCGCCGCCGACGTGACCGCCCCTGAGCGAGCAGTGCAGAAGGCCGACCGTCTCGCGGCAGCCATGCGCGCTCGGAGCGCGGGCGACGCCTTCGACGCGGTCGCAGCGGATGCCCTGGAACAGCGCCGGGTCCTGCTCGACAAGCACGCTCGCCTGCGTCCCGAAGGCGACACGCCTGCGGGGCCGCACGGCTGGACCCACGGTGACTTCCAGTTCCGGAATCTTCTGTGGGAGGGCGGCGAGCTTGCCGCCGTACTGGACTGGGACCGGCTCGGTGTCCGCCCCTACGCCGAGGAAGTCGTGCGCACGGCGCAGGTGCAGTTCGGCGTGGGCGGTGTGTTCGACCTTGATCGGGTGTCAGCGTTCGTTGATGGCTACCGGTCGGTGATTCCGCTGGAGGCCGCGGCGCTGGCCGATGGTACGCGTCGGCTGTGGTGGAAGCGGATGACGGACTTCTGGCAGCTTGAATTCCACTACGACCGGCAGGACCACTCCTGCGACGACCTGTTCACCGCCGATGAAGCCCTTCTTCACTGGTGGACGGACCGGCTCGACCTGGTGCAAGAAGCGTTCGCCGGGGCCGCCTAGATCCCGAGGGCCTGGAGCTCGGGCAGGCACGGCCGGGTGAGCTGTGCCGCCCGCTGCCGGGCCTGCGTACCAAGTGCCTGGTGGTCGGCCTCGCGGATCGCCCGCGCCCACGTCTCAGGCCCGGCGGTGTGGGGCAGGACGATCCCGGCGCCGCCAATGGCCTCGGGGATACCGCCCCGGTCGGTGCCAATGGTCGCCACGCCGTGCAGGGCCGCTTCGATGATCACCCGGGGGAAGGCGTCTTCAACCGTGGAAGGGACCAGGAGCAGGCGGTGGCTGCGGTAGAGCGGGCCCATATCGTAGACGCGGGGTACGAAGGTCACGTTCGGGTAGGCGGCGAAGTCCGCTGCCGTGTTCCACCAGCCCTCGACCAGGGTGAAGTGCTGTTCGGGCATGAGCCGGATGAGCTGGTGGATTAGGACGGAGCCCTTGGCGGGGATCGGGTTGACCATGAGCACCGACCCGATGTGGGGGGCGTCCTGGCCCGACGCGGGCGGGGCGAACGGCGGGTAGAGCACCGCGAGGCGGGTTCCGTCCGTACGGGGCGCGCGCTTCCGGACGAATTCCGACACGGCGAGACCGTAGTGGGGGTGGCCAGCGAGGACCCCGAGGCCGGTAGTGGATACGGAGTGCAGCAGGCCCGCCACCGGGGCCGACGGCCGGGCCTGTGCGGCGAGCTGCGCCGAGCCCTCCTGCGAGGTGAACACGATGTCGGGCCGGAGGTCGACGAGCATGCTCCCCAAGACGGGCTCCACGCGGTCCTGGGAGACGGCGATGCAGTCCACTCCGTTCCACCGGTAGCGCAATGCCCCGCGTGCGTCCTCGTACGGGGCGCGGTGGGCGTCCAGGTAAGTGCGCATGTCAGCGCGCTGCGTGGTGCCGTCCCAAGGGGCTTCGTGGGAGCCGAGATAGATGACGTGCCATCCAGCGGCGGCGAGTTCTTCGGCGAGGAGTTGTTGGGTGACTTCCGCGCCGCCGATGAGGAACGGGGGTGGGGTCCGGCGCCAGGCGAACAGGGCGGTGGGCATCGCTGTCACCTCGCCCAGAAGGTGACGAGGGCTTCCACGGCCTGCGCGACGTCATCCGTGCTGGTGTCGGCCGCCAGGACGGTGACCTCCCGCGACATCGGCGGGCGGGCCGTGTGTACGAAGTAGTCGCGGGCGTGGTCGAGGAAGCCGGGTTCGTGGAGGAAGTAGTCGGACTCGGCGGCGGTGTGTCCGGCGGTCTTGCGGCGCAGGTGGAGAACTTCGGCGGGAACGTCGAGGTAGAGGGTGTGGTCGGGCCGCAGGAGCGGGAGGGTCTGCAGCCGGTCGCGGAGCCGGTGGTGGACGCCGTACCCGAACAGAGCGTCCAGAGCGTGGGCGTGGGCGAGGAGGGTGTCCACGGACCGGTCGAGAATGACGAGCGGCTGACCGCTGTCGGCGGCCGCGGTGACCCGGGCGGCCTCGATCTCCATGAACCTCTCGAACGCGGCGAGTTGGGCGGTGGCGCTGCCGGTGCGGGCTGGAGGGATGTCGTCGCGGTGGGCGATGTGCTTGACGTAGCACTCGGAGACGAACGTGCAGGCTCCGAGTGCGGTCCGGCGCAGGTGACGTATCGCGGTGGACTTGCCGGCGTAGGAGGGCCCTTCCAGGGCGATGATCAACACGTCGGCTCCGTTCGGTAGAAGCGCTCGGCGTAGGCTCCGGTCCGATCGAGGAGGTCGGCGGCGGTGGTGAAGGCGTGCCGGATCGGGCGGTACTGCTTCCGGGCCGGGTGCATCTGTGATCCGTGCATCCGCAGGACGGTGACCTTGTCCAGGACGGTGCTGGTGATGTCGACCAGCTCCGGCGTCATGGTCGGCCCGGTGCGGGCGCGGAAGAGGTGGCAGTCGCAGCCGGAGAGCGCGTACGTGGACCAGAACGCGAGGTCTTCCCAGAACCAGCGGCACCCGAGCCGGACTGCGGCAGCGTGGGTGAGCAGGTGGTCGGGGTGGCGGGTGACGGCCGCGGGGGCGAGGAGTTCGACGCCGGGGTTGGCGGCGGCGATCTCGCGCAGTTCCTCGGTGACCTGGTCGAGCATCTCGGGGCTGTAGGGCCGGTATGGCGACTCGGCGTCCTTGTGGCCGAGGAGCCGGCGGCGGGCAGCAAACGGGGCAAGTGCGGCGGCGCCTTCGCGGCCCCGTAGGTCCGACACCGCGTCCACGCTGGGGTACGTGGCCTCCAGGGCGGGGTGGACGCTCCTGGACTGGGTGAAGACGGTCACGACCGTGAGAGGGCGGGGCTGGGCGAGGAACGTGCCGGAGGCAGACAGGGCGAAGTCGTCGTGATGCGGTTCGATGACCAGGACCGGGCGGCCGGCGGGGGTGCGGGTCTCGATGTAGTACGCCTGACCGCTGTGCGGGGCCGTCACCTCCAGCACGCGGTGGTCGTGAGCGCGGTGGCGGCGGGCGAGCGCATCGCTCCACGCCTGGTGGGCGCGGTCGAGGTCGTCGGGGAACGTGTAGATGCCGGTCGCGTCCGGCAGGGGCAGGAGCGTTCTCACGGTGGTCTCCTTCGTCATCGCACGGTGGTCTCGTACCAGTGGCGCCACATGCGGGGGGAGCCAAGGCGCAGGCGGGCGGTGACGGGGTTCTGCCACCACAACATCCGCAGGCTCGACCACTGGTCGTAGCGGCGGGTGGAGGGCCGTACGCGCAGCTCGTCCAGGATCGTCACGGGGCGGCCGGTGGCCTGCCCGTGGGCGGACAGACGGGCGAAGAACTCCACGTCCTCACTCATGAACAGGTCTTCGCGGTATCCGCAGATGTGGTGGAAGGCGTCGGCCGTGCAGAACTGATTGACGCCCTGCGCGCCACCCCGGCGGGCGCGGTAGTGGTCCCAGTAGGCGCACAGCAGGCGGGCGCCGAGCCGTTCGGGGGTGTAGAGCGGAGGGATGGCTCCGCCGACGGCCCCCAAGTCCATGGCGGCCGCGGCTGCGGTGACCGCCTCCAGGGGTAGCGCCACGTCAGCATCGATGAAGAACAGCCGGCCGCTGCGGGCGGCGGCCGCTCCGGTGTTGCGGACGCGGCCGATGTTGCGGACCTCCTCGGTGACGACGCGGACGCCGTAGGAGGCGGCCATGTCGGCTGTGGCGTCGGTGCTGGCGTTGTCCACCACGATTACCTCCCCGGTCTGCCCGCTGGCTTCCTCCCACCGGTTGAGCGAGGCGAGGACGGACGGCAGGTACCGGGGCAGGTAGGTGGCCTCGTTGTAGGCCGGGATCACTACCGACAGGGTCGGGGTGGTCATCGGCGGGTCCTTTGCGGTCGGGGCGCGTGGAAGAGGTGGGGTGTGCGGCGGGCCAGTTCGTTCAAGCGGCCGGTCCACAGGGCGCGGTCGTCGCCCGGGGAGGAGTGGGCCCAGCAGCGCACGGTGTGGAAGACGGCCCACGCAGACAGCAGGCGGTCGTCGAGGGCGAGCAGATAGGCGTCGGTGAGCGCCCGGGCCCGGACGGACGCGAGGGCGTCGGTCATGACGAGGGTCTGCGCGATGTCGGATTCGCGCGTGCCGGGGGCAGCGTCGGTGAAGTCGACCAGGTGGCGGACGGCGCGGGGCCCAGAGATCACGACGTTGTCGTAGTGCACGTCACCGTGGCACCACACCGGCGCCGTCTGGGAAGCGTCGGCGATGACGGCCAGGACGGGGGCGATCCGGTCCAGGGTGCCGGAGGGGCAGCGCCGACCGAGGGAGGAAACCTCTTCGTAGAACGGGCGGCGCGGCGTCGACACGTGAACCGGCGCCCGGTGCAGGCGACCCAGCAAGCCGCCCAGGTCCCGAAGGGCGCGTTCGCTGGCGACCTGGCCGGAGTGGAGAGCACCGCCGAGGGTGAGCGGGCCGAGGTCGGCGGTGATGAGGGCGGTGGACCCGTGCCTCGGGAGGGCGCCGCAGCCAATGACGGCGGGTACGGGTACGTGGGTGGCCACGGCTCGGATCGCCGAGCCCTCCGTGATCGCGTTGCGGCGTGCTGTGGCCGCGTACAGCTTGACCACGACGCTCCGCCCGTCGGCCAGGCCAGTCCGGTACACGGCTGTCCGCGTGCCAGCGGCCAGGCGTTGCGCGGTGCGGGCCGGGACGCCGAGCAGGGTGGTGCAGGCACGCGAGACCACCGCCGGAACCCCCGCCGTCACCGCGCACCCGCCGGTTCGGTGCCGACGGCGCCCAGGCGGCGTACGTGCCGCATGGTGCGGGCGAGGTGCGCTCGGTACTCCCGGACGTCGTCCGTGCCAGGACAGGTGGCCTGCCACGGCTTCTCGGGGCCGACGAAGTGCACGAGGGCGGCAGCAGGATCGGGTCGCAGCGGACGCGTGACAGCGCGGCGCACCCAGTTCCCGCGTTCGAGGAACCGGCCGACCTCGAACCGGTTGAAGCCGCCCGCCACCGGCCGTACCCGGCCGGAGCGCAGGAGCCACAGGTTCAGGGCGTCCTGGTCGTTGTGGAGGATGTGGCGACGACCGAGGATCAGGGCCCTCTCGACACCCCGGCGGATGCGGGGCATGTGCCCGGTGTGGGTCCAGAGCATGCCCGCGTTGTAGTAGTGGCGGCCGCGCAGGTGGGGCCAGCGTTCAGCGGCGCCGGGCAGTGCAGGGCACTGGCCCACCGCAGGATTGAACTCGTCGCGGACGGCACCTGTCTCGCCCGGCCGGAGGAGGCCCAGGGGCTGGGTGATGTCGCCGCGTACGAGTACGTCAGCGTCCACATAGATCAGGTAGGGCCGGCGGACGAAGGTGGGGGTGAACTCGAACCGCAGGTAGGTGGTGACGGTGATGTAGGAAGCGTCGGCCATGCGGGAGGCGCGCAGCGGGGGGCAGTGGCGCAGGTCGAAGGATCCGAATCCGGCGCGTTTGGCGAGGTCGGCGAGAAGGAGCGCCTGCGCGGGGTGAAGGTCGAGGGTGAGCACCCGTACCGCTGCGTTGCGGCGGGCGGCCGGGGTCAGGCTGTCGGCCAGGCCGGTGATGGTGGCCAGGCCGGGAGTGAGGTAGTTCTGGTCGATGCACAGGCCGAACGCGTACACGGGGACTTCGCCTTCCGGTCGTGGTGCGCGGGCGTGACAGGCGCTCAGGAGGTGTCGTGCTCGCCGCGACGGCGGATCACTTCGAGGCCGTCGGGGTCTGTGGTCTGCCACTGGGTGGTGAAGCCTCCGCCCGCGGGCCGCAGCACCCACACGGTTCCGGCTTCTTTGACATCGGTGACGATCGCCCGCCGGCCGTGCTCGTCTTCCACCAGGTCCCCGACCCAGGGACGCCCGGCGTTCACGGGGTGTCCGGCTGCGGTGTGTCGCCCCACGGGGACCATCCCGAGGAGGCGTCGGCGATGTCTCGGCGCCGCTGGAGCTGGCCGGGGGTGCGGCGGGGCGGGCCTCCTGTGGCATGCACGAGGAAACCGCCTCGGTCACGAATGAGCACTCCGAGGCCGGCGAACTGGGCGGCGTCGGCAGCGACATGGGTCAAGGCGCCGACGATGATTCCCCGGATCATTCCGGTGGACAGGGCAGACGTTATGGCCTGCCAGCCGGGGCGCTCTGCGAGCGGCACCGCCGGGTCGGGATCGGACCATGCACCGGCAACGTGCCAGTGCCGGGCGTCGGCGTAGTGGCGGCCGTGTTTCTCACCGTCTCGGATGGCGGCGGCGGTGGAAGCGCAGGCGTAGACGGCGACGGGTACGTGCCCGAGGCCGCCAGGCGGGTTGGTCGGCATGCCCACAAGGCTGCTGCGGACCGCCACGCGGGCCCAGACACGGCCCGTGGCAGCGGCGACAGTCCGTGCCGGGTTTCAGTGCCACGAAGCGTGGCAGCACAGGTCCCGGCGGCCAGGCTTGTGCAACGCCCCGTAGCAGTCGGGCAGGTGGCGGCCGGGTCGGCTGCTACGGGGCGTGGCAGCCAGCCGCGGGTCAGCGCACCCCGAGAGGGACCCCGGCGGCGTTGGCGAGACCACGCAGGCGACCGACGGAAACTCCAGCGAGCCGGCCGATGATGACGCCGGGGAGCATCTGGTGACGCACCCACCCAGGGGCCATCGAGCAGACAGCTCCGAGAGTGTCGGCGGCGGCCTCCCACCGGCGGCATTCCACGTGGGTAAGGGCGACGTCCAGGCCGTAGCGGGCGCGGGTGGCCAGCGGCACGGTGTCGTCCAGGCGGACGGTGTCCATGAGGCGCAGCGCTCCGGAGGTGTCGCCGAGGGCCACTGCGATGCTCATCGCCTGGGTCGCTGCGTACATCGGCCCGTACGGCTGAGCGTGGGCGCCGCGGGCGTGTTCCTCCCCTATGCGGGCGGCCACGGCGTGAGCCTGGGAGAGATACTCGCGGGCGCTTTCCGCGCTCGCGCCGCCCCTGGACGCAGCGACGGCAGCGTTCGTGACCAGCTGCCCGTAGACACTCAGCCGGTCGGGGTCGTGCTCGCTCATCTTGGGTTCGATCCGGTCGGCCTGCGCAGCGGCCAGGGCGAACCCCTGCGTGGTGCGGCCGTCGCGCAGGTTGACCCACGCCGTCGTGGCGGCCAGGTGTGCGTCACGGAGGTCGTCCCCGGCCTGCACGGCGATCTGGCGTCCGTACGTCAGCGCCGCGTACGCCAGGTCGCGGGAGCCGAGCACGTTCGCGGCCATACCCGCCGTCTGGAAGGTATCGATCAGCACGCCGCCGGCGGCCTCCCGCTCTGCCGGGCCAGCGGCGTCGAACCGAGCCCGCGCCTCGGGGAGAAGCTGGCCCAGGAGTGTGCCGAGCTCGGTGTACCGACCAGCCCAGTAGGCGGCGTCCGCACGGCGGACGGCGTCGCGCAGCTCCTCGACGGTGCCCGGTTCAACGTCGGCAGGGATGCCGATGGCGGCGTCGTGAGTGGCCGCCGACACCATCCGCAGCGCCGCCCGCTCGTCGCGGTCCATCGACCGGCGCGGCGCCTGCTGGCCGAGGAGCACGGCGATGTCCGTGCCAAGGGCGTCGGCGATGGACAGCAACGACGGCAGCGACGCGGTACCGCCGCGTTCCAACTTGCGGACCACGCCGACGGACACGGCGGCGGCTTCCGCTAACTGCTCTTGCGTCATCCCTCCGCGCAGCGTCTTCAACCGCTCAGAGGTGGTGTACTCCGACCACTGCATGCTCCAGCACCTCCGTGTGATTGACCCCACACGGACGGTACTGGCAAGAACGGTGGGGCCGACAGCCCTTGATCAGCCGGAAGTTGCGGTCAAGCGGCGAGGACCGCGCTCACTCCCAGAAGGGCCTCAAGCTCCGCAACAGCCTCATCCTCACTGGTGGCGTGGACGGTGGTGATTCCCAGCTCGGCGGCTGGCGGAAGGTTCACCGCGTGATCGTCCACGAACACGCACCGCTCGGCGGGCAGGCCGATCCGGTCCAGGGTGAGCCGGTAGATCTCCGGATCAGGCTTGGCCCTGCCGACCAGCTCGGAGACAACGTGCACATCGAACAGATCCCAGATTCCGACGTGCTCGTACGGGTTGAACGGGTCCAGGCCGAAGCTGTTGGACAGGAGGGCAAGCCTGTGACCAGCCGCCCGTGCGGCACGGGCAAGGGCAGCCATCCGGCGAGCGGCCGGAACCCCTGACCAGGCCCGGCCCATCAGGTTCACCGGGTCAACGTGCGCACCCAGCAGGGCAGCCGTGCCCTCGTTCCATTCCGCCTGCCCGATCTCTCCGACTTCCAGAGCGGCGTACAGACGCCGACCCTCCGGGTGGTCGTTGAGGGTGCTGCGCCACGCCTCCGGGGCCAGTCCTTCGGCTACACACCACGCGCGGTGGACAGCGAGTGGATTGTCGGTGAGCACTCCGGCGAAGTCGAGGATCAGGCCGAGCTGTTCCTGCCCATAGGCGGTGTCAGTGCTGTGCGGCATCCAGTGACCGTCCTTCCACGATTGGTCTCACAGGGGACGCTACCGCGCACCCGGACACGCGGGCGTTCGTACAACCATTGCCCACGGTGAACGATCAACTCCTGTGCACACAGTCACTGCACAGGGGAGAGCCGTGAACCACCGCACCGCTACCGCCGTACTCTCGGTCGTCATCGCAGCCGCCGCGCTGACCGCCTGCGGGAGCGACACAGGCGCCGACAAGCCGTCGGCGAAGACACCGCCCGCCACCGCACCGAGCAGCCCCACCGCACCCGAGGGGACAAGCAGCCCGTCGGCCGCCACCGAGACTCCCAAGAGCAAGGGGATCCCACCCAAGCCGGATGCGGCGACGCAGGCGAAGTACATCGCCGCCCTGACCGCCATCGACCCGGACATCGTCAACACCAAGCCCGACAAGGCAGTCGACCGGGGCCGCAACCAGTGCGAGACGATCGCCAACTTCCCCAAGGACGACCAGAAGCAGATCGACCTCACCAACCAGAGGTTCACCTCGCCCAACCACCCGGACGGGTTCGGGCTGGCCAAGGCCGCCAAGATCCGCGACGCCGTCCACACCCACCTCTGCCCCACGTACTAAGCAGTCCTCTACAGCTCAGCGGCACGAGCCGTCGACCGTGAGGTCCATGGAGCGCGCATGAACGATTCTCGTATCCTCCGCACTCCCCACCAGGACAAACGATGGACCCGACCGCAATGCGGCCGGGTCCATCGTCGTTCCGCAAGTTGCAGTTCCCCGGATTAGCGCCAGGGCTGGGAAGATCAGCGCCCCCTCCCAGAGCCACACGGCTCTGGGCACCTGCTCCGGCTCCGCTCCGACCCCGGGCGACCGCGCCGCGCTCCCAGAAGCGACGCCAGGCACGCCGTACGACTCCGGCGCCCTAACGCGCTCCCGGCTGAATGGGTGACGTGAGCCATTGCCGAACCGGTCGTGAACCTATTTTCAGGCGTGGACCTGAAGAGGGAGGCGTTATGGCTCGCAAAATCCAGGTGGCGACCCTCGTTCGCGAACAATTCCAGGGTGTAGACCTATCCGGAATTAAACGACGCCTGGCAACCAAAAAGGAGTGTTGCCGGGCGTGCGGAAAATCGATTGGCTCAAATAGCCCCGCCAACTTGATCGCCATCATTCACCGCGAGAGTCGAATCAAATGGGCTGCACTCGTGCATCCACAGTGTGGGCGCTCGGGAATCTACACCACGGACACCGCACCCGACGAGAGCCGGGTGCATTTCGAAATCGAGTGCGCTCTGATGGTGGGCGAACGAGGACCTGTGCCCGCACTCATCGTGGATGCCTACGGGGGCTACAAAGTAACAGCCACTGGTGAAGTGCACGACGCTCTGCTCGCCGGGTTCGCCCGGTTCGGGTTCGACTACCCTGACTGGATTGACCGCGAAGGTGATGAAGCCGCTCAGGCGATCGACGAGACTGAGTACACACCGGGACTGACTGCACACTTCGAGTCCGGCGAAATACTCATCTCCTCGGAAGGTACGGAACTCTTTCGTTTGACCGGCCTCAGTTACTACCCCCGCTGGTACAGATCCCTCCACTGTGGCGCGCTCTTCGTGAGCATTGGCCGCAATCTCCAAGGAATGAGCTTCGACAGCCTGGAGCACATTCAGCGAGCCGCCAGCGCCAAGGAACTTGTCAGCGCAGTCGCAGCGACTTCTGTGACACCAGCCGAGGTCAGTTCATCCTGTGGATGCGTCAACGGAGCCACGCGAACATTTGCATTTTGCTGTGGCGACCCTGACGGACCCGAGGAATGACTCCCCCCTCGAAAGAGGAGACCGATCACCGCATGACCGACATCGACGTCGCCCTCGACGCGCTCCCTCCAGACACCCTCGTCACATGGAACGGCCAGATCACCCCGATCGGGGAACTGATCATCGCGAGGGTGGCTAAAGATCTGACCGCCATCTGCCAACAAGCCCACGACCCACAGGCCGCGATCGATGCGCTCCGAGAGATCATCCCCGAGCAAATGAGGAAGATCGTCAATGAGCGCCCCATCGACGAGCCCAGCCCGCTGCGCACAGGCCTCGCCGGCTCTCAATGCCTTGAGTGCCGCCCCGACCGCGACCCCCTGACCGGCGACAGGCTCTTCGGCCGACCCGACACCAACGACACGTTCGCCGACCGCCTGCCCTGCACCCGGCAGCACGGCCACAACGAAGACCACCGAGACGCCCTTGCGCGGACCTGGCAGCGGACGGAGCTTTCGGCATGACAGATCAGTCCCTCACGCGCCTTCGCGTCGCATCGCTCCGCCTGTGCCAGGGCGGTGCCTGGCAGGAGTTGGCCATCACGTTGCGCCGCGACGGGGACTCCTTCACGGCCACCTACGACCCGGATCGAGCTTCCCTTGAAGCGGTCGTCTCTCTCGCCCGCATCCGCCTCTCCTTCGAAGGGATCACCCTCTCCGAGGTGATCCGCGGCGGGCGGTATCGCCCACACCACTCTCACCCGAGCCACTGATGTCCTGACCGGGAAACGGGTGGTGGCAGCCGAGCTACCCCTCTCGCTGAGGCCGTCGAAGGAACGCCGCTACCGCGTGGCCGATCCCTACCTCCGGTTCTGGCTCGCGTTTCTGGATCCGCACATGGCGGAGATCGAGCGGATGCGGGGAGACCTCACGCTGAGCCGGATCCAGGAGCAGTGGACGAGTTGGCGGGGGCGTGCGATCGAACCCCTCGTCCGGGAATCCCTCGCCCGCCTCCTACCGGACGGGCTCCTGCCCGCCGCCCCCGCGATCGGCGGGTACTGGACCCGTAGCAATGACGTCGAAATCGACTTGGTCGGCGCCGACCGGCAGCCGGTGGCCAAGGAGCTGATCTTCCTCGGTTCGGTCAAGTGGCTGGAGAACTCTTCGTTCGACAGCCACGACCTGGCAGCGCTGCAGAAGCACCGGGCCGCCATCACCGACGAGCCGGTACCGCTCGTGGCGGTCTCGCGCAACGGGACCACCTGTTCCGGGCTCCAGGCGGCGTACGGACCCGAAGACCTGCTCGGCGTCTGGCGCAAGGCCTGATCAGGGTCCGGACGCCGACCGGGCGCGCGGCGTCGAGGACAGCGGCCGCGTCAGCGGATCTGGGCCGCGGCCCATTGCGCCCATTCGCGGCGCATCGCGTTGAAGCGCAGGCCGTACTCCAGGGCGATCCTGCCGTGGACCGACAGGGTGTCGTCGCCCCAGTCGATGGATGCGTCGAGCCGGCGCAGGTCCTCGTACTCCTGCTCGGACAGCTCCGCCAGCTCGGTGAGGTAGCCCCGCGCCTGCTCGGGAGTGAGCACGCCGAGGAAGAAGACCCTCAGCAGGATGTCGCTACGGGTGTTGCGCTGGGGCTTGGTCTCGGTCAGCCAGTGGCGCAGTTCCGCCAGGCCCTCGTCGGTGAGGGTGTACTCCTTGCGGCCGCGCGGGCCTTCCGCCGAGACGCTGATCATTTGGGCGTCGGCGAGCTTGGACAGCTCTGTGTACATCTGGCTCTGGGTGGCGGGCCAGACGTTGGCCAGCGAGGTTTCGAAGCGCTTGAGCAGGTCGTAACCGCTGGCCGGGCGCTCTGACAGGAGTCCGAGGAGGGCGTGTCGAAGGCTCATGCCCCTCACCTTACATTCCAGTCTTGACATGTCAGTACTGGAACATCTACTTTCGACATGTCAGAACAGGAACGTCAACAGCCAAGCCAAGGCCCGGGGGTCTCCGATGTCGTACGTACGCACCTTCCTTCCGTGGATCGTCTTCGCGGTGCTTCCGTCCGCACAGTGGCAGTGGGGCGCGCTCGCCGGTCTCGTCGCGGCGGTCGCGGTGGCCGCCCAGCAGCGCCTGGCCGGGGCCGGGTACGACGCGCTGATCATCGAGCTCGGCTCGGCGGTCTTCTTCGCGGCCCTGACGGTCGTCGCCTTCACAGACCCGCACTCGGGCGTGCACGACTACTCGGCGGCCCTCTCCTCGGCCACCCTGGCCCTCATCGCCGGGGGTTCGCTGCTCGTCGGCAAGCCGTTCACCCTGGGCATCGCCAAGCGCACCACCCCGCGCGAGGTGTGGGGCCTGCGTCCGTTCGTCCGGAGCAACGTCGTCATCACCGCCGTGTGGACGGCGGCCTTCGCGGTCACCGCCGGCGCGCTCACGGCCCTCGCCCACGCCGGCCACGGCCACTCGACGTCCGCCACGCTCGTCCAGGCCGCCGGGTTCGTCGTCCCGATGCTCTTCACCGTCCGCTACGTCGCCGCCGTCCAGGCCAAGGCCCGGGCCGCCGGGCAGCAGTAGGGTGCGGGCGTGTCGTCGTACTCGATCGGGCAGGCTGCGGGCCTGCTGGGCGTGAGCCCCGAAACCGTCCGCCGCTGGGCTGACGGGGGGCGCCTGCCCGCCCGCCGCACGACCGACGGATCCCGTTCCGTCGACGGGGCGGTACTGGCCGCCTTCGCCAAGGAGCGGGCCGGGGTGCCGCAGCCACAGCCCCCGGCGGGGGACGGCACGGCGACCTCCGTACGGAACTCGTTCATCGGGATCGTCACGGCAGTGCGGCTCGATGAGGTGGCGGCCCAGGTGGAGATCCAGTCGGGCCCTCACCGGGTGGTGTCCGTGGTGACGCGGGAGTCGGTCGAGGAGCTCGGGATCGCGGTCGGGGTGTGCGTCACCGCGCGGGTGAAGTCCACCGAGGTCTACGTCGACCGCCCCTGATGAACCGTTACCCGCAGCGCAGCGCCGCGTACAGGTCCAGCTTGTGCTCCAGCCGGGACAGGTCGCGGCCCGTCAGGGACTCCACGCGCTCGATCCGGTAGTGCACCGTGTTCACGTGCAGGTGCAGGGCCTCCGCCGTGCGCGTCCAGGAGCAGTTGTTGGCGAGGAACACCTCCAGCGTCTCGCGCAGCATCCCGTCCCCGAGCGCCCCGAGCGTCCGTACCGCGTAGACCGACCGGACCTCTTCCGGGACCCCCGCCAACAGGGCCGCCAGGGTGTCCAGTTGTTCCACCGCCCGCACCGGAGCGCTCTCGTCCGTCGCCGTCAGGGCGAAGCGTGCCTGGTGCATCGACGCGCGTAGCCCCTCAGCACCCGGAGCCCGCGCACCCGCGCCGAGCCGGAGGTCCGCGTCCGGGCCGCCGCACGCCTTAAGCAGCGGCCAGACCGAGCGGAGCCGGCCCGGGACGTCGAGCGCCGCGTCCTGGTCCTCGTACAGGACCGCGACCGAGCGGCCCACCGCGTACGGGACGTCCTCCAGGTGGGCCAGCGCCTCGGCCAGGGCGTCGCCGTCCGTCGCCGCGAGCACCCGGTACGGACCTCCCGCCGGGAGCCCGGCCCCGGCCAGCGCCTCCTCCAGCGCCACCGGATCCGCGGCCGGGCCCTCGGCTTCGAGGAGGGCGGCCAGTTCCCGGCCCGCGGCGCGGGCGGCATCGCCGTGGCGCCGCCGCCCGCCGCGGTACTGGGCGAAGACCTCGTGCTGCGCGACGGCACGTACGACATCGCGGTCGGCACCGCCGAGTTCGGCAACGGCACCACCACCGTCCACAAGCAGATCACCGCCGGCGCGCTAAACACCACCGTTGACCGGATCGCGGTCCGCCAGTCGGACACGGACGTGGTCCGCCACGACACCGGCGCGTTCGGCTCGGCCGGCACGGTGGTGGCGGGCAAGGCGGTGCTGCTGGCGGCGGGCTCCCTCGCGGAGCGCCTCCAGACCTTCGCCGCCCGGCACACGGGCGTGGCCCGGCACCTGTGCAAGCTGTCGGCCGAGGCTTTCGACTGCGCGGGCCGGATCGTCACGCTCAAGGAGCTGTACGAGGCCGCGTACGACAAGGGCAAGCTCGACGAGATCGCGGCGGACGGCCACTGGGGCGGCTCCCCGCGCTCGGTCGCCTTCAACGCGCAGTGGTTCCGGCTGGCGGTCGACCCGAACACCGGCGAGATGAAGATCCTGCGCAGTGTGCACGCGGCGGACGCGGGCAAGGTCATGAACCCGATGCAGTGCCGCGGCCAAGTGGAGGGCGGCGTGGCCCAGGCGCTGGGCGCGACGCTGTTCGAGACGGTACGGGTGGACGAGCGCGGGGAGGTGACCACGGCCGCCTTCCGCCGCTACCGGCTCCCGCAGTACGCGGACGTCCCGCGTACGGAGGTGCACTTCATGGAGACCTCGGACGCGATCGGGCCGCTGGGCGCCAAGTCCATGTCCGAGAGTCCCTTCAACCCGGTGGCCCCGGCGTTCGCGAACGCCCTGCGGGACGCGACGGGCGTGCGGTTCACGGAACTGCCGGTGACACGCGACATCGTATGGCGGAAGGTGAACCAGCGCTTGCGGAACCTGCAAGGGCAGAGCGCACGATGAAGCCACATCTGCGGGTTGCATCAACCTATTAACCTTGCAGATGAGGTTCCGGAATGACGGACCTCGGGCATCATCCGCACATGGCCAAACTCATGCTGCACGGAGATCTGGACCACCCGGCGACCCTGAGCGTCGCGGACCTGCGGGACTGGGTACAGCACCGGGCCGAGGTCACGTTCGACTGCGCGACGAACGGGCCGCAGCGCCACGTGTTCGAGGGGGCCCTGCTGCGCGACGTGGTCGCGGACGCCGGACCCTCCTTCGACGCGCGCCGGCGCAAGGACCGCAGCCGCTTCCTGCTGGCGGTCAGCGGCGGGGACGGGCACCACACCGTCGTGTCCTGGGCCGAGCTCGACGCGGACTTCGGGGACAGCCCGATGCTGCTGGCCACCCGCCTCGACGGTGAGGACCTCGACGAGGCGGGCGCACAGCTGGTGGTCCCGTCGGACCGGTGCGGGGCGCGCTACGTCAGCGCCGTCACGCACGTGTGGTTCGGCTCGCTGTCGCCGCCGAACCTCGGGCTCTAGGGGGCCTCGGCTCAGGCGGTCGCGAGCGAGATCTCGGTGGACTTGATCAGCGCGACGACGGACGACCCGGCGGCCAGGCCGAGCGCCTCGACGGCGTCCTTGGTGATGGCGGCGGTCAGCCCGCCGCCGTTCACGTCCACCTTGACGGAGGCCATGGCACCCCCGGTGGCGACGTCGGAGACGGTGCCGGCGAGCTGGTTGCGGATGCTGATGCCGTCGACGGCGCCGGTGGCCAGCGCCACCTCCGTGGCCTTGACGAGCGCCTTGACCGAGGAGCCCTCGGCGAGGCCGAGGTCCTTGACGGCGTCGGTGGTGATGGCGGCGGTGATGTCCTGACCGCCCTCCAGACGGACCTTGACCGTGGCCATGGCCTCGCCCGTGGTGACGGCGGTGACGGTACCGGCGATCTGGTTGCGGATGCTGAGGCTCATGGGGTTGCTCGACCTCTTCGGTAGTGACCTCGCACGGTCCGGGGGAACCGCACAAGATCGACCGTAGACATCCCTGTCCCGGCCCGCGTCCGACCCATCGCATCCGCGACCCGGAACCACTCGTGCGGCTCGCCTCTGCGGTTGTTGTCGTGCGTCAGGCGTGCTGGGGTACCTCCGGCTTCAGCATGCCGCGCAGTGCGTCGCGGAACTCCTGGGTGTCCTCTTCTCCGTGCACGGAGACGCCGTGCTGGACGGCCGCCCCCATGACTTCGTCTTCCTCACCCGTGATGGTCAGGGTGCACCCGATCTCGCTGGGGTACTCCCTGCAGTCCATGACCTTGCGCATGACGCGCCTCCCTTCCACCCCCCACGATCCTCCGCATTCCCCAGGGGCGAAAGCCGGGCCGCTAGGCCTCGCAGGCGTACGAGACGAAACCGGCCCAAGCCTGGGGGGTCAGGGCGAGCTGGGGCCCGTCGAGGACCTTGGAATCCCGGACGCGCACGGCCGTCGGGCTGGCCGCCACCTCGATGCAAGAGTCGCCTTCGGAACCGCCGCTGTAGCTGCTCTTGAACCACGCCACCTCGACGCAGGAGTCGCCTTCACTACCGTCGCTGTAACTGCTCTTGAACCAGGCCAAGTCGCGCATCACGTATCTCCCAGCAAGTGCTCGATAAAAGCCCGGGACTCCCGTGGCGAGAGAGCCTGGGCTCGGATCATTCCATAGCGCAGCTCAAGGATCCGAAGCCGCTTCGCGTCAGAGACCGGACGCCCATTGAAGGCACCTTCGGAGCGCCCCACTGCCGTTCCATCCCCGAACTTCAGCACATCGATCCCGCCGTCCATACCTGCGTGCACCTCGCGGTCAAGCGGCATGACCTGGAACGACACATTGCGCAACTCGCTTACTTCCAGCAGTCGTTCGAGCTGCTGACGCCACACCATTGTGCCTCCGATCGGGCGGCGCAGCGTGCTCTCCTCGTGCACGAAACTGAGGGTGGGTGCCGGAGTGCGATTGAAGATCGACCACCGGGCCTGGCGTGCGGCCACGAACCGCTCCACCTCGTCCACCGAGTAGGCGGGCTGGCGCATCTCGAACATCGCCCGCGCGCAGGCCTCGGTCTGAAGCAAGCCATGCACGTGGTGGATGCTGTAACCCGCGACTTCGACAGCCAGGGCCTCCATCCTGGCCAAGTCCCGGACCTTTTTCGGGTACCGGACCCGCGACAAGTCCTCCCGCATGGCCCGGATCAGGCCGCCGGCCCTCAACGCGTCGTCCACCTTGTCCAAGTACTCCGGCTTGGCGATCCGCTTGCCGCCCTCGACCTTGTAGACCAGGGCCTCGCCGTACTGGATCGCCGCCGCCAGGTCGGCGACCCGTAGTCCCATCGCCTCGCGCCGCGCCCGCATTTGACGGCCGAGTGCCGCGACCACCGCCGCGCCCTGTTCGTCCTCGGGGTCCACGGACCAGCTGTGTTCTTCCGTACCGTCACTGTCCACGCCCATGCGCGCCCACCTCCTCAACGCGCCTTACCCGTCACTCGCGTTGGGACAGTCCCGACAGCTTTGGACAAAGTCGTGGACATGCGTGCGGGCCGCTCGCGCAGGCGGGTCGCGCCCGGGTGCGACCCGGCGCGGCACGACCTTTGTCTTTGAAGGAACCAAGAGAAAGAACCCAGCCCTGCCCCTCCAGCCTCCCCCGAGCGACACTCACTCACACGGGTGAATTGCCCTAACTCAGCTGGGTTTCACGGCAGTTGCCTGGCATATGCTCGCCGCGACAACTCCAGACACAAGGCAGCCCCCGCCGGGACTCGCAATCCCGACGAGGGCCTGACCACGAGAAGGATCGAACTTCCCGGTGGCTTTCCAGCACTCTAACGCGCCCTCGCGCGCCACGTACGGCGTTCAACACGCCAACGTGCGGCAGACCCGCAATTTCACGGTCGTCAGCAACGACCTGATCCGGCACCCGCACCTGTCGATGGCTGCGCGGGCCCTCGGTACGTACATCCAGTCGGTGCCGCGCGGCACCCCGGTCGGCATCAAAGCCCTGGCCAAGCAGCTGCCCCTCGGGGAGAAGGCGATCGGCAAGGCGCTGGGCGAGCTGGAGGCGTACGGGTACCTGCGGCGGCTCCAGGAGAAGCTCCCCGATGGGCGGATCGTCACCCGAACGGTGTTCTGCAACGCCCCGAAGACCGTCACCCGACCGGACCCCATCCCCCGGCCCGACCCGGCGTCTGGGCCCGCCCCGGAGACCGGGCCAGGCCCAGAACCCGAGCCCAAGCCGGGCCCCGAGCCGAAGGCTGGTCCGGGACCAGACGCCGGACCGGGACCCGAGCCCGAGCCGTACCCCGGGCCGGGACCGGAGGCCGGGCCGGATCCGGGACCGGAGGCCGGGCCCGAGCCGGAGCCCGAGCCGTACCCCGGGCCGGGACCCGAGCCGGAGCCGTACCCCGGGCCGGGACCGGAGGCCGAGCCCGCCCCGGGGCCAGACGCCGGACCGGGACCGGAGCTGGGACCCGAGCCGTACCCCGGGCCGGGACCGGAGCCGGAGGCCGCATCGTGTCCGGAGGCCGGGCCCGAGCCGGAGGCTGCACCGGATCCGGGGCCGGGGGCCGGACCTGCGCAGCAAACCCGGACGCCCCCGAGCACCCCGAAACCGCCGGAGGCACTGGGCACCCCGAAACCGCCGGAGGTACCGGCGCCGCGCAACGCCGACAACCCGGCCCGCCGGCAGCTGGCCGAGGAACTGCTGGCCGAGCTGCGCCGGGCCGACCCCCGCCTGCTGCTCGGAGCCCGGGACGTCCAACGCCTCGCGGGCGGCGTCGAGGCCTGGCTGGAACGCGGCGCGACCCATCAAGCGGTGACCAGCGCCCTCACCGCGAACCTCCCGGACCACCCCCGCAACCCGGCGGGCCTGATCGCCCATCGCCTGACGGTCCAGCTCCCGCCCCTCCTGGCACCGCCGCCCCACAGAGACCCCTTCGTCCCGCCGGACCCCTTCCAGACCTGCGAGACATGCGACCGCGCCTTCCGTGCCCCGACCCCCGGCACCTGCAAAGGCTGCCGGACGCACCCCGGAGGGGCGACCTAGCATGAAAGCGATGACTCGGACCTGGGCCACAGGGCACAGACGGGGAGTGAGCTCCATGGCCATCACTCCGGACGACGTTCAGCGGGAAGTCCACTGGTATCCGGCCATGCGGGATGCCGTGCAGTCGCTGGACGACACGGTTCCCGGCAAGTTCGAGATCACCAAGGAAGGCATCGTCCACGACATGCTGGCTCCGTCCAGCCCTCACGAACTCACCTCGCTGCGCCTACGGAAGCGCCTGGAGAAGGTGATGCCGGACGAGCTGGTGGCCCACACCGGGGCCCCGGACGTGGAGGACGAGCTCCAAGGCATTCTGCGGTTGCCGGACATCATGCTGATCGCCGAAGCGGACATGGAGGGCCAGGGTTCCTTCGACCCCCGCACCCTCATCGCGGCCGTCGAGGTCGTCTCCCGCTCCAACCCGGACAACGACTGGGTCGGGAAGATGCGGGACTACCCGCTGCTCGGCATCCCGGTCTATGCCGTCTTCGACCCGCGCACCGGGACGGGCGCCGTCCTGTCGGACATCCACCGGACTCCCGCCGGGCCGCGCTACGCGACGCGCAAGGACTTCGTGTACGGCGAGGACGTCACCATCGGCGAGTGGACCGTGTCCACCGGGGGCCTGCCGCTCTACGCGTAGGAGCGGGGCCGCCGCGTGGGCCGGCCCCGCCCCGGAGGGACGGCTACGCGTCCGACATCTGCGGCATGTCGCCCGTCGTGTTCGACATGTCGATGACGGCGAACGCCGCACCCTGCTGGTCCGTCAGCGCGGCGAACCGGCCGAAGGGGCTGTCCATCGGGCCGAAGTGGAGCGCGCCGCCGTGCTTCTTGGCCTTGGCCACGGCCTCGTCACAGTCCGGGACCGAGAAGTAGACCTGGACGTACGGGGGGATCTCGGGCGGGAACTCGGCGCCCATGCTCATCCGGCCGAGGACCGGGTTCCCCGTGCCGCCGACGCTGTAGATCTTGAAGTCCATGCCGGCCATCTCGGGGTCGTCGCCGGGCTCCATCTTCTGGACGCCGTAAGGGAAGACCTTCGGGAGGAAGTCGTCCGCCTTGGCCGGGTCACGGGTGAAGACCTCCGCCCACGCGTACGCGCCCGGCTCCCCGGTCTTCTCGAAGCCCTTGTGTTCGCCCGGCTGCCAGACGCCGAACACCGCACCGCTCGGTTCCTTCGCGATCAGCATCGTGCCGAAGGTGCCGACCTGCATCGGCTCCATCATCAGCTCGCCGCCGGCCGCCTTGATCTTCTCCGCGGTGGCCGCCGCATCGGGCGAGGCGAGGTACAGGCACCACTGCGACGGGGCCTCGGCGCCCGGCATCGGCGGGACGACGGCCGCCACGGCCTTGCCGTCGGAGTACGCCTGCGTGTAGTTGCCGTACTCGCTGGACGCCTCGCCGAAGGTCCAGCCCAGCACGTCGGAGTAGAAGGCTTTGGCGCCCTCCACGTCCTTGAACATCGCGTCCGCCCAGCACGGAGCGCCTTCCGGGAACTCAGCCATGATCGATCGACTCCTGTGTCGTTTCGTCCATTTTGCGCGGTTCTCACGCTAGGTCCGCGGTGCGGCGACCGCGCGGGGAACGCGGCCACGCGGGACGCTGGAGCCATGGACATCACGATGCGGCTGGCCCAGCAGCCGGAGGCCGACGAGCTCCTCGGCCGCAGCCCGCTCGCCGCCCTCGTCGGCATGCTGCTCGACCAGCAGGTGCCGATGGAGTGGGCGTTCTCCGGGCCGTACACGATCGCCCGGCGGATGGACGCGGACGATCTGGACGCGCACGCCATCGCCGCCGCCGACCCCGAGGCCTTCGCCGCGCTGCTCTCCGAGAAGCCGGCCGTGCACCGCTACCCCGGGTCGATGGCGAAGCGGGTGCAGCAGCTGTGCGCGTACCTGGTGGAGCACTACGACGGGGACGCGGAGGCCGTCTGGCGCGGCGTGCCGACCGGCGACGAGCTGCTGAAGCGGCTCAAGGAGCTGCCCGGGTTCGGCGAGCAGAAGGCCCAGATCTTCCTGGCCCTGCTCGGCAAGCAGCTCGGCGTGCGCCCCAAGGGCTGGCGCGAGGCGGCCGGCGGCTACGGACAGGCCGACGTCTACCGCTCGGCGGCCGACATCACCGGGCCGGAGTCCCTGGCGAAGGTACGGGCGCACAAGCAGGAGATGAAGGCCGCGGCCAAGGCCGCCAAGAGCGGCAAATGAAGCGAACGGCCGGAGATTGACCGGGAATTCCAGGCTCAAATTGGCCCCTGCCACCGGTCACATGACTGCGTAGATTAGTGGTCATGACGAACGAGATCCTGACCCGCGCCGCCACCGCCGAGACCATCACCGACGGCCCCGGTAGCGTCATCACCCTGCTGACCGACACCGCCGAACTCACCTGCAACACCGCCACCTTCGACGAGGGCGCGGCCGGCGCCCCCGTCCACTTCCACACCAAGGCGACCGAGTTCTTCCACGTCACCGCCGGGCGGCTCGACGTTCTGGTCGGCGACGAGGTCAGGACCCTCACCGCCGGCGACTTCCTGTCGGTCCCGGCGGGCGTGAAGCACGCGTTCGCGCCCTCCCCGGGGCACACGGCGAGCGTCTTCGTCGGCTTCACGCCTGGCATGGGGCGCTTCGACTACTACCGGCTCCTCGGCCGGGTCCGCGCGGGCGAGGCCACCGTCCAGGACATCATCGACAGCCAGCCCACGTACGACAACCACTACGCGGAGAGCGACGCCTGGGCCGGCCGCTTGCGCAACGCCGACGCGTAGGTCTCGTCCGCGTCGAGGCGCCGGAGCTCCTCCGCGAGGAGCTCGGCCTTGCTGCGGATCTTCAGGGCCACCTTGCGGTCGGGGCTGCCCGGCAGGACCAGCGTGGCCTGCGCCCCGTCGGGGCGGTCCACCGTGATCGTGCCCGCCGGGCCCTCCAGCCGGACCCGCGTGATCACCGGCCCGTCCGTGCTGATCCGCTCCACCGGCGCTCCCAGCCGGTCCTCCAGCCAGCGGGCCAGCAGCTCGGCGCTCGGGTTGTCGGCCTCGCTCTCCACTGCCCCGCCCGTCACCGGCAGCGGCTTCTGGTCCATCGCGGCGGCCAGCAGCGCCCGCCACGGCGTCAGCCGGGTCCACGCGAGGTCTGTGTCCCCGGGGGCGTACGTGGCACCCCGCTCGTCCAGTACGGCCACCGGGTCGGCGGCGGCCTCGGCGTCCGTGATCCGGCGCTGCGCGAGCGCGCCCAGCGGATCCCGAGCCGGGTCGGCGGGGGCGTCGGCCGGCCACCACGCCACCACCGGCGCGTCGGGCACCAGCAGCGGGAGGACCACCGAACCCGCCTGCTCGGTGAGCGCACCGTGCAGGCGCAGCAGCACGATCTCCCCGCTCCCGGCGTCCGAACCGACCCGCAGCTCGGCGTCCAGGCGGGTCTGGCGGAGCTTGTGGGGCCCGCGCGAGGTGCGCTTGATCACCGCGATGATGCGGCACGGGTGTTCGCGCGAGGCCTCCGAGGCCGCGCGGACGGCGTCGTACGCGTTCTCCTCGTCGGTGGCGATGACGAGCGTCAGGACGAGGCCCATGGTGGGGCTGCCGATGGCCCGTCGGGCGGCGAGCAACGCCCGGTCGATCTTGCTGGACGTGGTGTCGGTGAGTTCGGTCCGCATGGGGCGAAGTCTGTCAGCGTCGAAGCCGCCGGCGGCACCCCGGCCGCCGATCCGGTTGACGAATGCGTCACCTGCGCCGCGCCGCGGCCACCTGGGGAACTCCCCGGCAGCCTGCGCAAGTTCCCCGTCACCGGCGGAGCCGGGATCATCTGCGCCGCTTCGCCGTGCCGAAGATCGAGCGGGAGATCTCCCGGCCCAGCTGGGTCCCGACCGAGCGGGCCAGCGAGCGGAACAGCCCGCTCCCCACCACCTGCTCGGCCAGCGAAGGCTCCGGCTTCGGTGCGCTGCGCGCCTTCGCGGCTTCCTTGGCCTGGTCCTTGGCCTGGTCCTTGGCCTGTTTCTCGGCCGCCGCGCCGGCCGCGGCCGCTTCCGCCGCCGCCTCGGCCGCAGCCTGCTCGGCACTGATCTTCTCGTAGGCCGACTCGCGGTCGACGGCCTCCGCGTACCGCGAGTGGAGGGGCGAGGACTTCACCGCCGAGTCCAGGACCGCCGGCTCGATCGGGCCCATCAACGACTGCGGGGCGCGCAGCCGGGTCGCCGCGACCGGGGTCGGGGCGCCCTTCTCGCTGAGTACGGTGACCACCGCCTCACCCGTCCCGAGCCCGGTCAGGAGCTCCTCCAGGTCGTAGGCGGAGTTGGGGAAGGTCCGCACGGTGGCCTTCAGCGCCTTGGCGTCGTCCGGGGTGAAGGCGCGCAGCGCGTGCTGCACCCGGTTGCCGAGCTGCGCGAGCACGTCCGACGGCACGTCCTTGGGGGTCTGCGTCACGAAGAAGATGCCGACGCCCTTCGAGCGGATCAGCCGCACGGTCTGCGTGATGGACTCCAGGAAGGCCTTGGAAGCGCCGCTGAACAACAGGTGGGCCTCGTCGAAGAAGAAGACGAGTTTGGGCTTCTCCAGGTCGCCGACTTCCGGCAGGTCGGTGTAGAGGTCGGCCAGCAGCCACATCAGGAAGGTGGAGAAGAGCTGCGGCTTGTCCTGGACCGCCGGGAGTTCCAGTACGGAGACCAGTCCGCGCCCGTCGGCGGCCGTCCGCAGGAATTCGCTCGTGTCGAATTCCGGCTCGCCGAAGAGCTCCGTGGCGCCCTGCTGCTCGAAGGCGGTCAGGGCGCGCAGGATCACCCCGGCCGTCACCGTGGAGAGCCCGCCGATGCCCTTGAGCTCGGCTTTCCCCTGGTCGGAGACGAGGAAGGCGACGACCGCCCGCAGGTCCTTGAGGTCGATCAGCTCCAGTCCCTTGGTGTCGGCGTAGTGGAAGATCAGGCCGAGCGACTGCTCCTGGGTCTGGTTGAGCTGGAGCACCTTCGACATCAGTACCGGGCCGAAACCCGTCACCGTCGCCCGGAGCGGAATGCCGGGGCCGATACCGCCCAGCGCATAGAACTCGCTGGGGAATCCGGTGCCTTCCCAGTGCTGGGCGACTTCCTTCACGCGTTCCGCGACCTTCTCGTTGGCCGCGCCGGGCGCGGAGATCCCCGAGACGTCCCCCTTGATGTCGGCGAGGAACACCGGGACGCCGGACGCCGACAGCTGCTCGGCGATGAGTTGGAGGGTCTTCGTCTTGCCGGTGCCCGTGGCGCCCGCGACCAGCCCGTGGCGGTTCAGCATCGACAGCGGGATGCGGATCTGCCGCTCCGGGAGGCACGCGCCGTCCCAGAGCAGGGCCCCCAGTTCGAGCGCGGGTCCGGTGAAGGCATATCCGGCGCCGATCTGGGCAGCCGGTGACGCCGGGTCGGTGCTCTCGCTCATACATCACTCCCGAAATAGCCCTGTCTGCCACTTTTGCACCGGCATAGCAAGGCTGCGCCCGCAGGCACCGGCCCGGTAGGCTTTCCGTGTGATCTTCAAGCGCATCGGAAACGGGCGGCCGTACCCCGACCACGGCAGGGAAACCACCCGGCAGTGGGCGGACGTCGCCCCGCGCCCGGTCCGTCTCGACCAGTTGGTGACGACCAAGGGCCAGCTGGACCTTGAGACGCTGCTCGCCGAGGACTCGACGTTCTACGGCGACCTCTTCGCCCACGTCGTGAAGTGGCAGGGCGACCTGTACCTGGAGGACGGGCTGCACCGCGCCGTGCGCGCGGCCCTCCAACAGCGCCAGGTGCTGCACGCGCGCGTCCTCGAAATGGACTACTGAGCCGGCACCGAACCGAAAAGGCGCCCGGCCCCGGCCCCCGCCTGGGTTTCCGGTTCGGGAGAATTGCGCCTTTCGGGTCGGTCTTGCCCTATCAACAGATCATTTGGTGGGCATCGGCAGCGGGCGGTATTACGCTGCGCCCATGAGCATGCTCACTCCCCCCGGCATGGGCGGAAAGTACCGCGTCACGGGAGCGGCTTACCCCCGCATGAGTCGACCCCGGCGACGCCGGCGGATCGTCTTCACCGTGCTCGGAGCAGTCCTCGGTCTCGCCCTGCTCGGCTACGGATCCTTGCAGCTCATGAACGTGTTCCGCGGTGAGAGCGCAAGCGGCAAGCACCAGAGCGCGGCTGCCAAGGACTGTGCGACGCCCAAGCCCAGGGCGGGCGCCGAGGCAGCCCCCGCGGCCGCCACGGCCGCCGCCAAACCGGCCGTCGCACTGCCCCAGCCCGGCGAGATCACGGTCAACGTCTACAACGCGACCCCGCGCGCCGGGCTCGCCAAGGCGGTCGGCGACGAGCTCCAGAAGCGCGGCTTCACCATCGGCAAGGTCGGCAACGCGCCCGCCGACTTCGACAAGAAGGTCCCCGGGACGGGGATACTGCTCGGCTCGCCCAAGACCGACAAGGCGGCCTTCTCCGTACTGGGCACCCAACTCGAAGGCGATACGCAGCAGGTCGACGCCCGCGAGAGCGCGGACATCGACCTGATCCTCGGCGACGCCTTCAAGGACCTCAGCCCGAAGGAAGCCGCGGACAAGGAGCTGGCCCTGCTGGCCAACCCCCAGCCCGCGCCCGCCAAGACCTGCTGACCCCGGACCACCAACCGCCAACCGCCAACGCCCACGCGAACAGCCGGCCGCCCGGAAGGCGGCCGGCTGTCCGGCTGAGGTCCTGCCGGCGGGTCCTACTCGGCGGAGCCGTACATGCGGTCGCCCGCGTCGCCCAGGCCCGGCACGATGTAGCCGTGCTCGTTGAGCCGCTCGTCCACCGCGGCCGTCACGACCGTCACCGGTGTACCCGCCAGGTCGCGCTCCATGACCTCGACGCCCTCGGGCGCGGCCAGCAGCACCACGGCGGTGACGTCGTCCGCGCCGCGCTTGATCAGTTCCTGGATCGCCGCGACGAGCGTGCCGCCCGTGGCGAGCATCGGGTCGACGACGTACACCTGCCGCCCGGAGAGGTCCTCCGGCATGCGCGTCGCGTACGTGGAAGCCTCCAGGGTCTCCTCGTTGCGGACCATGCCCATGAAGCCCACCTCGGCCGTCGGCAGCAGCCGCATCATGCCGTCCAGCATGCCGAGGCCGGCGCGCAGGATCGGCACGACCAGCGGGCGCGGGTGCGAGAGCTTCACGCCGGTGGTCGGGCCGACGGGCGTGACGATGTCGGCCTGCTCGGTGCGCACGTCGCGGGTGGCCTCGTACGCGAGGAGGGTCACCAGCTCGTCGGCGAGCCGACGGAAGGTGGGGGAGTCGGTGCGCTTGTCGCGCAGGGTGGTCAGTTTGTGCGCCACCAAGGGGTGATCGACGACCTGCAAACGCACAACATCCTCCAAGGCTCAGCTGCCGGGTTTCGACCTGCGACCTGCAAAAACGGCCGCACTTTTCGCGACCCACGGTCAAAAGGCTACGCGGTGTGCGCACCCCCGTGCGTACGAACCGGCAGCCGCGCCCCGATGTGACTGCGGATGCGCCCCGGCCGGACGCCCAGCACGCTGGACTGATGAGCAACGCACCGGTGATCGCGGCGGTCGACGGATCCGAGCACAGCCTCCTGGCGCTGGAGTGGGCGCGGACCGAGGCGCTCCGCCACGCGGCCCCGCTCGTGGTCGCGCACGTGCTGCCCGACACCTCGCAGCTGTACGCGGCGCGCCGCTCCTCGCTCGCCGACCCCTCACAGCCGGAGAAGTACGCCGACCCGATCGGCGAGCACGTACGGGACGTCCTCGCCGGCGCCGCCGAACTGCCGGACGAGGTGCGGTACGACGCGCTGGAGGGCTCGGTGCCCGAGGCCCTGCGGGTGTCCGGGGAGGGCGCCCGGATGCTGGTGATGGGCTCCCGGGGACGCGGCGGCTTCGCGGCCCTGTTGCTCGGCTCCAACAGCCGCGCCGTGGCCTCGACGGCGGCGTGCCCGGTGGTGGTGGTCCCGCACGCGGCGCGCCGCGCGGAGGCCGCCCCGCAGCCGGCCGGCGGGCCCGCGGGCCCCGTGGTGCTCGGCCTGCACGCCGCGGAAACCGCGGACGACGTACTCGCCTTCGCCTTCGTGGAAGCAGCCGCCCGGCGGACCACCGTCCAGGTGGTCTCCGCGTACGCGATCCCGCCGGCGCCGATGACGGTGGTGGACAGCCCCTTCCAGGTGATCCCGCCCGAGGGCCTGGCCGACGACGGGGACGCGGTACCGGCGGAGCGGGAGATGCTGCGCTCCCAGACGGAGCGGCTGGCCCCGTTCCGGTCCCGGTGGCCGCGCGTGCCGGTGGAGCAGGCGGCGGTCCCGGGCGACGCGGCGGAGCGCCTGGTGACGGCCTCCCGGTCGGCGGCCCTCGTGGTGGTGGGCCGCCACCACCCGCGGCGCAGCGTCGGCCCGCTGATGATCGGCTCGGTGGCCCACGCGGTGCTCCACCACGCACACGGCCCGGTGGCGGTCGTTCCAACGCTGTCGGCCCCCTGAGCTGCGAAAGGGTGGCATCAATCGGCCCGTCCGGGGGAAGGTGGGATGCGGGGGGTCTGCTTCGCGTCGGCGGAGGAGGACGACCGGACCAGCCCGGGGTGGTGGCCCATGCCCGACACGCAGTCGAACGACGCGCCGGAGACCGCTGCGCAGCGCAGAGCGCGCAGAGCACAGTTCCTGCGCGACCTGATGGAAGCGCGGGCCCTGCGCGACCGCGTCCAGCCCCGCCGCGCCCGGGCAGCCCGCATGCGCCAACAAATGCGCATGCGCACCTTCCGCTGGTAACCGGGGTCCGCCCCACTGACTCGGCCTGCGGGCCCGGTAGGGCCAGCCCCCGCCCATCCCCGGGCCGCCGCGCCCGGGCACCGGTTCCGCGCCCGCGAGCGCCGCACGCCGCCCTCGTCGCCGGCCCCCACTCCGCCCGGGCGGGGCACCGTGACGGAGCGGCCGGCGGCGGCGCGCCGGACGCGCCCCGGCGCACTGCTCGTCCACCCCGGGCACTGCACGGCCCGCGGCCTGCGTCCCGGCAGGGCGCCACGCGGGGCGGGCCGCCGATGCCGAGCCGGGTGCGCCGGATGCGCGGCCCCGGCACGGCACGTGCGCGGCGCCGCACGTCGGACCGACGCCCCGGACCCGTCCGTCGGCCCCTGCCCCCACCTCGACGGGCGCCCGGGAAGGGAGGGCAGCGGCCTTCGTACGGGTGCTTGCCCACGGCCCCGGCAACGACTTTGGCCGCTGGCGCGCGGCGCGCCGGGCCGCTGCCCTCCCGTCCGGGCGCGGGCCCGGACGGGAGGGCAGGCGCCCGCGGCGGCACGCCGGGGCGCGCCCGGGCTCACCGCACATCCGCCCCCGGCCCTGCACGGCCGCAGCCGCGGGCCCGGCGGGGCACCGGGCGGGAGCCGGCCGACGGCGCCACGCCGGGCGGGGTGGCGGGCTCGGGCACGGCCCGCGGCGGGGAGCACGGCACCCCGCGGGGTGGGCGGCGCACGGGCTCGGCGGGGTGCCGAGTCGCCCCCGGCCGACCCCCGCGGCGAGCGGCGCGGCACGACGCAAGCGCGGAAGACCTCTCGCAAAGCCGCTGTTTCTGCCACGATGCCGATTGGGCGGGGCACGAAACGGCGAGCAGGTCGGTCGTTCCAACCCTTCCCACCTCCGGCCGGGGGGACCTCCAACCGGCACGCCTATGACCAGTGGGAGAGTCACGGTGTATTTCGCCGCACTGCTCGCGCGCACCGAAGACGGGTGGGAAGCGAGCGACATGGAACTCGACGACGTCGAGTCCCTCAGTGATCTGATCGATCTCGCCCGTGCCGCCGCTGTCGACGACGACACGGTGGTCGCCCTCATCGAGCAGGAGGACGCCTGGTTCGGCGTCGTCCGCGTGGACGGCGAGGAGGACCCGCGGTACTACGTGTCGAACGCCTCCGCGGCCTCCCGCAGCTCCTACGGCTCGATGCTCACCGACGAGCTGCTGGGCAGCGACGAGGAGGACGACGAACTCGACGAACTGGACCTGGACGGCACCGAGGACGGCGAAGAGGACACCATCGCCGCGTTCACCGGGGCCGAGGACGACGAGGACGAGGAGGACTCGGCGGGCGCGGAACCCGTCCCGGCCGGCCCGCTCGGCGACCCCCGGCTGCTGGACGACCTCGGGGTCAGCCACAAACAACTGATGACCCTCGACGGGGACGCCCTCTCGGAGATCGCCGAATCCCTCGGCGCGACCGAGGTGCTGGAGGCCGTCCGCTAGTGATCACCACGCACCACCCCCTGCACGGCCCCGATCCCGTACGGGACCCGTGGCGGGACTCCATGCGCCTGGCGCTCCAGGAGGCCGCCCGGGCGGCGCCGGCCGGCGACGTGCCGGTCGGCGCCGTCGTCCTGGGCCCGGACGGAGAGCTCCTCGCCACCGGGTACAACGAGCGCGAGGCCAGCGGCGACCCCACGGCCCACGCCGAGGTGCTGGCGCTGCGCCGGGCGGCCGCCCGGCTCGGGGAATGGCGGCTTCCGGGGTGCACCCTCGTGGTGACCCTGGAGCCGTGCGTGATGTGCGCGGGCGCCCTCGTGCAGTCCCGGGTGGCCCGGGTCGTCTACGGCGCCGACGACGAGAAGGCGGGAGCCGCGGGGTCGCTCTGGGACCTCGTGCGCGACCGTCGGCTCAACCACCGTCCGGAAGTGATCCGCGGCGTGCTCGCAGAAGAGTGCGCACGGCAGCTGACGGACTTCTTCCGCGGCCTCTGAGGCGGCCGGCGGTACCGATTTCATCGGATGCCGCTCCGTAGGCTAGGATCCATCTCGGTAGTGTGTCCGAGTGGCCGAAGGAGCTCGCCTCGAAAGCGAGTATGGGGCAACCCATCGGGGGTTCAAATCCCTCCACTACCGCTCCGATCGAGAGCCCCGCCCCGCAAGGGACGGGGCTCTCGGCGTATCCGCCCGCAGTCTCCGGGCGCTCCCCGACGTCTCCGGGCGCTCCCCGACACGCCCCTACGGTTGACGGGCGCGTGACCGCCCGCCCGCTCGGCCGTTGTCACGGCATGACCAAGACCCAGCGCATGCTCGCCGCCTTCGCCCTCGCGGGGGCCGCCGCGGGCCTCGCCGCTCCGGCCGCCTCCGCCGCCCCCATGGCCCCCATCACCCTCCCCGACCTGCCGCAGGCCGCCCCGGGCATGCCGCAGGGGGCCACGCCCGGCTCCGTCCAGGAGATCGGCTCGAAGCTCAACGAGCTGGACAAGCTCGGCCAGCTGATGGAGCTGCCGAACCAGCTGTCGCCCGTGATCGCCCCCGTGGAGCCCGTACTGGGCCTCCTCGGCGGCATCCAGTAGCCGACCGTCCCGCCGCCCGACCCCGCGTACGTCGAAGGCCCCGACCGGAGTCGGGGCCTTCGACGTACGCGACGGGGGAAGTGGCGTCCGGGGGACGAGCCACTTCCCCCGACGAGGACGGGACCTGCCAGTCCGAGCCGCAGTCAGGGGGAAGCCGCCGTCTCGGACCCCGCAGTGAGGTCCAGTCCCTCACCCACCGGTTTCCTGCCAGAACCGGTGGGCTCGTCTTCAATACTGCGCCACCCCCACCCGCCTGCGCTGCGACAAAGGACCCGGACGCCCGGGCCATTGGTCCATAAAGGCCTGATGAGTGTCCGAAGACGAACGGTTAGACTCACCCGACTTTGCAGGACCGGTTGGGGAGGCCGACACCGCATCATGGACACCAAGAAGATGATCATGAGTGGGCTCGTCGTGTTCGTGCTCTTCGTGATCATCACCCAGCCGGTCAAGGCGGCCGACATCGTCAAAATAGGCTTCCAGGGCATATCGGATGCCGCCCACGGCATCGGCGCGTTCATGACCGAACTCGTGCGCTGAACCCGTACGCTGACGCACCCTCCGGACCGACCGGCCCCCCACTCCGACGGGTGGGGGGCTTTTGCGTTGCCTTTCACGTTGGCTTTTGCGTTGGCTTTCGCATTCCGCGCCGTGCAAGGGCCGCATCCAAAACACCCCATTATGCCCAACTAGCCCCCAACACGGCGATATGCGGTGCTTGCACACAGTGCACATGTGTTGTGATGCTATGACCGCTTTTGACGGATGAGTCGAGTCGACATGAAGGGGTGGCGTGACCGTGCCGGCCAGTACTGCGCCTCAGGTGCCGCCCCAGCAGGAGCCCCAGCAGGACCCGCAGCAGGAGCCCCTGCGGGGCGTCCCGCAGGACTCCCCGCAGGGATCCCCGCGGGAGGCCTCCCGGGACTCGCCCCAAGACTCCCAGGTCCCGCCCCAGCAGGACGCCCCTGAGGAGCCTCCAGCGGCCCCGAGACCCCAGAGCCGGGGCGCGGACACCCGGGCCCTCACCCAGGTCCTGTTCGGGCAGCTGAAGGGCCTTCAGCCGGGCACCGGCGAGCACCACCGGGTGCGGAGCGCCCTCATCGAGGCGAACCTCCCGCTCGTCCGGTACGCGGCCGCCCGCTTCCGCAGCCGCAACGAGCCGATGGAGGACGTGGTCCAGGTCGGCACGATCGGCCTCATCAACGCGATCGACCGGTTCGACCCGGACCGCGGGGTGCAGTTCCCGACCTTCGCCATGCCGACCGTCGTGGGCGAGATCAAGCGCTACTTCCGCGACAACGTCCGCACCGTCCACGTGCCGCGCCGGCTCCACGAACTGTGGGTCCAGGTGAACGCGGCCACCGAGGACCTGACCACCCTGCACGGACGCACGCCGACCACGCCGGAGATCGCCGAGCGGCTGCGGATCACCGAGGACGAGGTGCTGTCCTGCATCGAAGCCGGCCGCAGCTACCACGCCACCTCGCTGGAGGCCGCCCAGGAGGGCGACGGGCTGCCGGGGCTGCTGGACCGCCTGGGCTACGAGGACCCGGAGCTGGCCGGGGTCGAGCACCGCGACCTCGTCCGCCACCTCCTCGTACAGCTGCCCGAGCGTGAACAAAGGATCCTGCTGCTGCGGTACTACAACAATCTGACGCAGTCCCAGATCAGCGCGGAGCTCGGGGTGTCCCAGATGCACGTGTCGCGGCTGCTCGCCCGGAGCTTCGCTCGACTCCGATCCGCAAACAGGATCGAGGCGTAGCTGGAACGGGTGGAGATCGTTCCGCCGTTTCCCCACAGAACGGGCTCATTCCGCTCTGTCGCTGGAGATATATGTCGACTTGGCGCTACAGCGCGTTGCCGACATGTGACATTCTGCTTGAACCGCGTTTGCCGCAGCCCCGCCTCCGGTATTCAGGTGGAGGCTGCGTTCCTCCGACGGGCGCGCAGTACGCGACCGTCCGCGACCTCAAGGGGGTGGCATGTCCGTAGACCAGGGCAGCTCCAAGGTGCTCACGCTCGTCAAGAGCGCTGCGCCGACAGCACCTGCAGCGTCTGACCGCTCGGAAGCCATCGACACCCGCACCCTCTCCCGCTCCCTCTTCCAGCGACTTGCCACCCTGGACCCGGACAGCCCCGAACGGGCGTACGTACGCGACACCCTGATCGAGCTGAACCTGCCCCTGGTGCGGTACGCCGCCGCCCGCTTCCGCAGCCGGAACGAGCCGATGGAGGACATCGTCCAGGTCGGCACGATCGGCCTGATCAAGGCGATCGATCGGTTCGACTGCGAACGCGGCGTGGAGTTCCCGACGTTCGCGATGCCGACCGTCGTGGGAGAGATCAAACGATTCTTTAGGGACACCTCCTGGTCCGTGCGCGTCCCGCGCCGTCTCCAGGAGCTGCGCCTCGCCCTCACCAAGGCCAGCGACGAGCTCGCCCAGAAGCTCGACCGCTCGCCCACCGTGCCGGAACTGGCCGCGGTGCTCGGGGTGTCGGAGGAGGACGTCGTCGACGGCCTCGCCGTGGGCAACGCGTACACCGCCTCCTCGCTCGACTCGCCCTCCCCCGAGGACGAGGGCGGCGAGGGCTCGCTCGCGGACCGCCTCGGCTACGAGGACACCGCGCTCGAAGGCGTCGAGTACCGCGAGTCGCTGAAGCCGCTGCTCGCCAAACTCCCGCCCCGGGAACGGCAGATCATCATGCTGCGGTTCTTCGCGAACATGACGCAGTCGCAGATCGGCGAGGAGGTCGGCATCTCCCAGATGCACGTCTCCCGGCTGCTCACGCGCACGCTGGCGCAGCTCCGGATGGGCCTGATCGGCGAGTAATCACGGCAGCGGGGTTCCTATCTGACGTGGCGTCAGCCAGACTGCCGCGATGCGAAGGGAACGCCGCGCGATGACCCTCGTGGCCCTGTGCTGCACGGCCGCCGCATTCCTGACGGGGTGCGGCGGTCCCGCACGCGACGGCTACGCGGCCGCGGGCGCCGTGGCCCCCGGCCCGGAGCGCAGTGCGGGGGACAACGTGGCACCCCGGGGGCCGGTGGAGATGCAGCAGCTGGGCGGAACCCCTCCCTCCACCACGAGTACGTCGCCCGGTGCCCCGGATCCGCAGGGTCCTGCCGGCTCCGCCCGGGCCGAAGCCACGACCACCCCGCCCGGAACCGCACCGTCCTCCCAGACCCCGTCCGGGGCGACGCCGTCCACCCCGCCCCCGGCACCCCCCGCAACCACCACCCCGGGGACGACGCCCCCGGCCACGCCGACCACCCCGGCGAACCTGACGCTGGGCACCCCGGCCCGCACCCCGGCGGCGGACCGCTGGTGCGAGAAGGTCACGGTGGCGTTCACCAACACGGGCACCACGGCGGCCCGTTCGGGCGCGGTCACGTTCTCGACGCACGTCATCGGCACCCTCGGCATCGACTGGGCCACGATCACGACGACCCAGCCCCTCCCGACCCCGATCCCCGGCGGCGCGACGAAGACGCAGACCTACACGGTCTGCGTCGAGTCCTGGCGAGTCCCCCTGGGCATGCACGTGGAAACCCAAAAAACCACGGCCACCTGGACCTGACCCCCTCCAGCCAGGAACCCACCCCCAGCCCCGGGTGCCACACCCAACCACCGACACCTGGGGCCCGGGGCCCACACCAGCCCCGCCGGCTTGCGGCGCCGGGGCCACACCCAGCCCGCCGGCGTTCGCCACCCTCAGCCCCGCCGGCTTGCGGCGCGGAGCCACACCCAGCCCCGCCGGCGCTTGAGGCGCGGGGTCCGGGGCGGAGCCCCGTATCTCTCAACCTCGCCGACGCCTGGGCACGGTGGCCACACCCAGCCCCGCCAGCACCTGGGGCACGGGGGGCCACACCAGCCCCGCCGGCTTGCGGCGCGGAGCCACACCCAGCCCCGCCGGCGCTTGAGGCGCGGGGTCCGGGGCGGAGCCCCGCATCCCTCAGCCCCGCCGGCACCTGGGGCACGGCAGGCCCCCCGCACCGGCTCCGCACCCGAGGGCTACGACAGGGCCAGCCAGCACACGGCCCCGACCAGCAGCAGGACCCCGAGGCCCACCCCCAGCCACAGCCCGGCCTTCGACCCCGAACTGGAGGCCTGGGCCTGCCGCCGCCGAGAGCCCGGCGCAGCCGTCCCCGCTGCCGGCCCGGCCGGCGCGGCCTCTTCGACGAACGCCCGGAACATCTGAGTGCTGCCCGCGGGGTCGTAGTTGCCCTCGGGTCCCTGTGAGTTGTGGTTCGCAGCCATGCGCAGGACCCTAGCGGGTTTTCCGATTCCTTTACCGCCCCCACCCCCCGATTCATTTGCCTGTAGCAACCAATCGCTTCTATGGTTGCCCTAAGCAACAAGATGAGGAGAGGAGGGAGGGAGCCCATGCCCACGGAAACGCACCCCCACCCCACCCGCTACGAGGAGCTGGCCCGCCAGCTCACCGGCATCGGCGCCGTCAAGCGCGACCTCGCCCGCATGCTCCCCCCGGACTGCCCGGCCGGCTCCGCCGCCGTCCTCACCGTGCTCGACCGCCACGGCGAAATGCGGCTCAGCCGCCTTGCCGATCTCATGGCCATCGACATATCGGTGACCAGCCGCCACGTCGCCCACGTCGCCGACCGCGGGTGGATCACCCGCGACATCGACCCCGGCGACGGCCGCTGCCGCATCCTGCGGCTCACCCCGGCCGGCCACGCGCTCCTCGCCGAGCTCGGCGCCCGCTACACCGGCGCGCTGGAGAAGGCTCTGGCCGACTGGTCCGCCCACGACATCGACGTACTCAACACCTTGCTCACCCGGCTCCGATCGAGCTTCTAGACAAAGGACCCACATGGCGACCACCGCACCCACCGGTGTGCAGGGAGGCAGCCGGTCGGAGACCACGTCCGACCCCGCATCCGCATCCGCGCACGCGCACGCGCACGCACCCATGACCCACCCGCAGATCATGAAGGCGCTGTCCGGCCTGATGCTCGGCATGTTCGTGGCGATCCTGTCGTCCACGATCGTCTCCAACGCCCTGCCCCAGATCATCAGCGACCTCGGCGGCACCCAGTCCTCGTACACCTGGGTCGTCACCGCCGCCCTACTGTCGATGACGGCGGCGACCCCGCTCTGGGGAAAGCTGTCCGACCTGTTCAGCAAGAAGCTGCTGGTCCAGATATCCCTGGTGATCTACGTCCTCGGCTCGGTGATCGCGGGCCTGTCCCAGAACACCGGCATGCTCATCGCCTGCCGCGTGGTCCAGGGCATCGGCGTCGGCGGCCTGTCCGCCCTCGCCCAGATCGTGATGGCCGCGATGATCTCCCCGCGCGAGCGCGGCCGGTACAGCGGCTACCTGGGCGCGGTCTTCGCCGTCGCCACCGTCGGCGGTCCGCTGCTCGGCGGTGTCATCACCGACACCTCGTGGCTCGGCTGGCGCTGGTGCTTCTACGTCGGCGTGCCGTTCGCGGTCATCGCCCTGATCGTCCTCCAGCGCACCCTGCACCTCCCGGTCGTCCGCCGTGACGTCAAGGTCGACTGGCTCGGCGCCTTCCTGATCAGCGGGGCCGTGTCCCTGCTGCTGATCTGGGTCACGCAGGCCGGCGACTCGTACGACTGGATCTCCTGGACGACCGTGGCGATGACCGGCGGCGCCGTCGTGCTCGGCCTGCTCTTCCTCCTCGTCGAGTCCAAGGCGAGCGACCCGATCATCCCGCTGCGCCTGTTCCGCAACAAGACCATCAGCCTCGCCTCGGCGGCCTCGCTGTTCGTCGGCATCGCGATGTTCTCGGGCACCGTGTTTTTCAGCCAGTTCTTCCAGTTGGCACGCAACGAGTCCCCCACGATGTCCGGAATCCTGACGATTCCGATGATCGGCGGGCTCTTCGTCTCCTCCACGGTTTCCGGTCAGGTGATCACCAAGACCGGTAAGTGGAAGGCCTGGCTCGTCTCCGGCGGCGTCCTACTGACGGCCGGTCTCGGAATGCTGGGCACCCTGCGCTACGACACCCCGTACTGGCAGATCGCGATCTACATGGCGCTGACCGGCCTCGGTCTCGGCATGATGATGCAGAACCTCGTCCTCGCCACCCAGAACCAGGTGGCCCCCCAGGACCTGGGTGCGGCCAGCTCGGTCGTCACCTTCTTCCGCTCGCTCGGCGGCGCCGTGGGCGTCTCCGCGCTCGGCGCGGTCATGGCCAACCGGGTCACCCACTACGTCAAGGACGGGCTGGCCGCGCTCGGCCCGAAGGCGGCGGCGATGAGCCACGGCGGCACCGCCGGCGGCGGGATCCCCGACCTCGACAATCTGCCCGCTCCGTTGCGCACCGTCATCGAGTCGGCGTACGGGCACGGCGTCGGCGACGTCTTCCTCTACGCCGCCCCCACCGCGCTGCTCGCGCTGCTCCTGGTGCTGTTCATCAAGGAAGTCGCGCTGAAGTCGAAGCCGGCGGCCCACGCCCCGACGGCGGCGACGGCGACGGCGACGGCCGACTCGGCGCAGTAGCGACACCGAGCCGCATCGAGCCACACCCCTCGGCCCCCGTCGGGTCGCTCCCTCCCCGTTCACCGGGGAAGGAACCCCGGCGGGGGTCTTCTCACGCCCCCGAGCCCACGCCCGCGCCCGGCCGGGCGGCGGCCTGCGCCTCGATCCCCGCGATCAGGACGTCGAGCGCGAGCGCGAAGTCCCCGGCGGGCGCCCGCCGCGCGGTGCCCCCGCAGCCGTGCAGGAACTGCGACACGGCCAGGTGTGCGCCGGTCCGGCAGCCGCCCGCGAGACCGGTGGCATCGAGCACCCGCTGCAGGGCGGAGTCGAAGGCCCGGGCGTGCGGCCCGATGTTCGGGTACGCGGCGGTCAGCGGCGCCACCCAGGGGTGCGCCGCCAGCAGCCGCCGGTAGCCGCCGGCCAGCGAACGCAGACGGCCGGGCCAGCCCTCCTGGGCCGGCCCGGCCGTGGTGCTCCGGGGGAGCGGTAGCTCGCCCAGGGCCCGGTCCAGGGCGAGTTCGAGCAGATCGTGCTTGGTGTCGACGTACCAGTACAGGGACATCGCGGTGACGCCGAGCCCGGCCGCGAGCCGCCGCATCGAGAACCGGGCCAGCCCCTCGGCGTCGAGCAGTCGAACGGTGGCCCCGGTGATCCGGTCCCGGTCGAGGCCTGAGGGCGCCTCGCTGCGGCGTCTGGCGGGGGCGCCGTGCCCGGGGGCCAGCCACACGCTGGTCCGGGTCTTGCCCGAATCGGCCGCGGTCACCATGGAGGCACCCTCCTCGCAACAGCTGGATCAGCCCGGAATGCCCGGTCCGCCCACTTGATGCTAGAGGGTGCCCCTCGCGTTTCGGCAGGTTCAGGACGGGGCGGACGTGCCGTTCAGGGGGACGGTCAGGTCGTAGAAGGTGGCTCCGCCGACCGTGACGGACCGGTAGTTGGCCTTGACCCAGCTCGCGATGGCGCTGCTGGTGCCGCCGCCGGGGCCGCCGCCGGGGCCGCCGCCGGGGCCGCCGCGCGCGGCCTGTCCCTCGCCTCCGGAGCGGTCGCCCTCCCCGATGAAGTAGTGGATCTTCCCGGTGCGGACGTACTCCTGGAACCGGGCGAGGGTCGGGGAGGGGTCGCTCCCGTTGAACCCGCCGATCGGCATCACCGGCTCGCCGGAGGCCAGCTGGTAGCTCGCCGCGTTCTGCGCGCCGACGGCGGCCGCCGCCCACGTGTACTCGCCCGCGTCCTTGCGCAGGGCGGCCGTGGCCTCCGTACCGACCTTCGTGCCGCCCAGCAGGCCGCCGGGGCCGCCGCCCGCGGAGTTCTGCCCACCGCCGCGCGCAGTGCCGCCGCCGTTGCGCCCGCCCGGGAATCCCTGGCCTCCCTGGCCGCCGGGGAACTGCCGGCGCCCGCCCTGCGGACCGCCGCCCTGGGGCCCGCCCTGCTGCCCCTGCTGCGGGGCGCCCTGCTGCGGCATGCCCTGCGGGACCGCACCGGGCGGGAGTTCCCCGCCGCCGAACATCCGCATGCCCATGCCGCCGCGGCCGCCCGAGACCGCAGGCCCGGCCGTCACGATCGACCCGCTGCGCGCGGAGTCGACCGTGGTCAGGCAGTACGCGAGGGGTCCGGCCAGCGCCGCGGCCAGCCCCAGCGCCGCCGCCCCCAGCGCGGACCGGCGGCCGAGGCGGGCACCGAACAGCAGTCCGGCCGCCGCGGCCAGGCCGGCGACGAGGACCGTCCAGCGCAGCCACGGCAGGTATCCGGAGGAGCGGCCGAGCAGGACGTAGGACCACCACGCGGTCAGGGCGAGCGTGCCGGACAGGGTGAGCGCGGCGGCCTTGCCGCCCCGCTCCTCCCACAGCAGGGCCACGCCCATGCCGACGAGCGCGGCCACGTACGGCGCCAACGCCACGGTGTAGTACTCGTGGAAGATGCCCTGCATGTAGCTGAAGACGAGCGCGGTGATCAGCAGGGCGCCGCCCCACACCAGGAAGGCGGCCCGGGCCATGCCCTCCAGGGAGTCGGTGGCCCGGCGGGCCCGCCAGGTGACGACCAGTCCGGTGACGAGCATGACGAGGGCCGCCGGGAGCAGCCAGGAGATCTGCCCGCCGGTGTTGGCCGAGAAGAGCCGGTCGATGCCGGTCTCTCCCCAGCCGGGGCCGCCGCCACCGGGGCGGGAGCCGCCCCCGACGCTGCCGGTCTCGTTGCCGTTGATCCGACCGAGCCCGTTGTAACCGAGGGTCAGTTCCAGGAAGGAGTTGGTCTGCGAGCCGCCGATGTACGGGCGGGAAGACGCGGGCCACAGTTCCACGATGGCCACCCACCAGCCGCCGGCCACCACCATGGCGGCTCCGGCGAGCAACAGCTGGCCGAGCCGGCGGCGCAGCCGGGTGGGCGCGCAGACGGCGTACACGACGGCGAGCGGCGGCAGGATGACGAAGGCCTGGAGGGTCTTGGTCAGGAAGGCGAAGCCGACCGCGACACCCGCCCAGACGAGCCACTTGGTGCGGGCGCCGTCGAGGGCGCGCAGCACGCAGTAGACGGTGACGGTCAGCAGCAGCGTGAGCAGCGCGTCCGGGTTATTGAAGCGGAACATCAGCGCGGCCACCGGGGTGAGCGCGAAGACGGTGCCGCTGAGCAGTGCGGCCGCGGGCCCGAAGTGGCGGCGTACGGCGGCGTAGAGCACGGCGGTGGTGCCGACGCCCATGAGGGCCTGGGGGACGAGGATCTGCCAGCTGCCGAGCCCGAACAGCCGGACGGACAGGGCCATGGGCCACAGGGCGGCCGGCGGCTTGTCGACGGTGATGGAGTTCCCGGCGTCGGAGGAGCCGAAGAAGAAGGCCTTCCAGCTCTCGCTGCCCGCCTGGACGGCGGCGGAGTAGAAGGAGTTGGCGTAACCGGAGGCGCCCAGGTTCCACAGCAGCAGTACGGCGGTGGCCAGCAGGAGCGCCACGTACGCGGGCCGCTCCCAGCGGGGACGCCCCGCGGCGGCGGCGCTCGCCGTGGCGGGCGGTGCACCGGGCGCGGTCGGGGCGGCCGGGGCCCGTTCCGGGAACGGGGAGTCCATGGGTGGTACGGCCGTGGTCATCGGGTGTCGTCCTTCGCGGGAGTGGCGCGCCGCTCGGGGAAGACCCAGGCGCGGAAGAGCAGGAACCTCAGCACGGTTGCGGCGAGGTTGGCCGTGATCAGTACGGCCAGTTCGGTGCTGTGGGCGGGATGGGGTGTGGCGGCGCCGAGGGCGGCCAGCGATCCGCTGGTCAGGGCCAGTCCGACGCCGAACACGACGAGGCCCTGGGCCTGGTGGCGGACGGCCCTCTCGCGGCCGCGGACGCCGAAGGTGAGCCGGCGGTTGGCGGCCGTGTTGGCGACGGCTGAGACCAGCAGGGCGCCGGCGTTGGCGAGCTGGGGTCCGGCGCCGAGCCGGAGGAAGGAGTACAGGGCGAGGTAGGCGAGCGTGGACAGCACGCCGATCACGCAGAAGCCCAGGAGCTGGCGGGCCAGGCCGCGCGGCACGCCGGGCAGGGCGCTGCGGTCGCGCGGGTCGTCGCCGAAGGGTCGGGCGAGCCGGTCGAGCGGCAGTGCGCCGACGGCCAGGGCCCGGCCCACCCGCCACATCCCCTTGAGGTCCTCGGTGGCGGTGCCGACGATGTGGACGGTGGAATCCGGGTCGTCGACCCAGTCCACGGGCACCTCGTGGATGCGCAGCCCGGCCCGCTCGGCGAGCACGAGCATCTCGGTGTCGAAGAACCAGCCCGAGTCCTCCACCAGCGGCAGCAGCCGCTCAGCGACCTCCCGGCGGATGGCCTTGAACCCGCACTGGGCATCGCTGAACCGGGCGGCGAGGGAGGAGCGCAGGAGCAGGTTGTAGGCCCGGGAGACGAACTCCCGCTTGGCGCCGCGCACCACCCGCGAGGAGCGGGCGAGGCGGGTGCCGATGGCGAGGTCGGAGTGCCCGGAGATGAGCGGGGCGACCAGCGGCAGCAGCGCGTTGAGGTCCGTGGACAGGTCCACGTCCATGTAGGCGAGGACGGGTGCCTCGGAGCGGGACCAGACGGTGCGCAGGGCGCGGCCGCGGCCCTTCTCCTCCAGCCGGGTGCTGCGTACGCCGTCGACGGTGGTGGCGAGGGCGGCCGCGACCTCGGGGGTGCGGTCGGTGCTCGCGTTGTCGGCGATCGTGATGCGGAAGGGGTACGGGAACGTGCGGGTGAGGTGGTCGTGGAGCCGGCGCACGCACGGGCCGAGGTCCTTCTCCTCGTTGAAGACCGGGATCACCACGTCGAGTACGGGCTCGCCGGGCACGGGAGCGAGGTGCGCCCGTGCCGGAAGGGCGCCGGAGGAGGTGTCGGTTGGCATATACCGACCCTCTCCGGTTGGGCTGTCACCGCTGTGTGGTGAGCCTGTGCCCCGTCTGTGAGTCCCTCCGCGCGTCGGCCCGTGAGCCGGCCCGTGGTCCGGTCCGTGCGTCGGCCCGTGAGTCAGCTGCGATCCGGGTCGTCGGCTGGTCCGGGGCGAGCGGGAGCAGGACCTCGAAGCGGGTCCACCCGGGCTCGCTCCATACGTCCACCTGTCCGCCGTGCGCCGTCACGACGGCCGCGACGATGGCGAGCCCCAGGCCGGTGGAGCCCGCAGCCCGGGAGCGCGAGGCATCGCCGCGCGCGAACCGTTCGAAGACGTGCGGGAGCAGAGCGGGCGGGATGCCGGGGCCGTCGTCCTCGATCCGCAGCCGGACGGCCCGTGTTTCACGTGAAACATGGGCGGTGACGGTGGTGCCGGACGGAGTGTGCGTACGGGCGTTGGCGAGCAGGTTGACCAGGACCTGCTGGATCCGGGCCGGGTCGGCATGGATCGGCGCGGGCTCCTCGGGCAGCTCAAGGCGCCAGTGGTGCTCGGGTCCGGCGGCCCGGGCGTCGCTGACGGCGTCGACGACGAGCGGGGCGAGGTCGGTGTCCGTCGCACTCAACGGGCGGCCGGCATCGAGCCGGGCGAGCAGCAGCAGGTCCTCGACGAGGCCGGTCATCCGGGTCGCCTCGGACTCGATGCGGCCGAGGGCGTGACGGGTGTCGGGGCCGGGCTCCTCCCGGCCCCGACGGGTGAGTTCGGCGTACCCGCGGATGGAGGCGAGGGGGGTGCGCAGCTCGTGGCTGGCGTCGGCGACGAACTGCCGGACCCGCATCTCGCTCTGCTGGCGGGCGGTGAGGGCGGAGGAGACGTGTCCCAGCATCCGGTTGAGGGCGGCGCCGACCTGTCCCACCTCGGTCCGGGGATCGGCCTCGGCGTCCGGGACCCGCTCGTGGAGGGCGGGTTCGCCGCTGTGCAGGGGGAGTTCGGAGACGCGGGTGGCGGTGGCGGCCACCCGGCGCAGCGGGCGCAGGGCGACTGCGACCAGGGCCTGCCCTGCGAGGGAGGCCGCGATCAGTCCGGCGAGGGTGACGAAGACCTCGACGGCGATCAGCGTCTGCACGGTGGAGTCGACCTCGGCGAGCGGGTAGGCCAGGGCCAGGTTCCCTTCGGGGGAGGCCTGTACCCGGTAACTGCCGAGGCCCGGCAGGTCCACGTCCACGGGTGCGGGCCGGCCGCGGTCGGCGGCGGCCTTGGCGGCGACCTTCTCCAGCGGGCGGGACTGGGCCGGGGTGAGCGGCTGGCGGGTCTCCAGGCCGGGCCCGCCGATGGCGGCGAGCCGGGCGCCCTCGGTCGTGCCGCCCGGCTCGGACCGGATCCCCACGGCGCCCAACGGGGTGCCCGGGGCGCTGACGAACCAGAGGCCGTCGCGCCCGGCCTTCGCCGGCGAAGGGTTCCGGGGCGTGGCCATGTCCACGGCGATGCGTAGCTGCTGGTCGACCTTTTCGACCAGGTACTGGCGCAGCGACAGGGTGGTGACGACGCCGATCGCGGCGCCCACGACGGCGATCAGCGCCACCGCCGAGACGACGAGCCGGGCCCGCAGGGACCAGGGGCGCGGCCGCCGGGGCAGGAGGCGGCGCCGGGCGGTGCGCGGGTGTGCGGCCCGCCGCGGCAGGCGGAGTGCCACTACTCGGCCGGCTTGATCAGGTAGCCGGCGCCGCGCCGGGTGTGGATCATCGACGGCAGACCGGGGCCGCTCTCCAGCTTGCGCCGCAGGTAGGAGATGTACAGCTCGACGACGTTGGCCTGGCCGCCGAAGTCGTACGACCACACCCGGTCCAGGATCTGCGCCTTGCTCAGCACGCGCCGCGGGTTGCGCATCAGGTAGCGCAGCAGCTCGAACTCCGTGGCGGTGAGGTGGATCTCCCGGCCTCCGCGGGACACCTCGTGGCTGTCCTCGTCGAGCCGCAGATCACCGACGGCCAGGACGGAGCCCCCGCGCGCGGCCTGCGCCGCACCCGAGCGGCGGACCAGGCCGCGCAGCCGGGCCACGACCTCTTCCAGGCTGAAGGGCTTGGTGACGTAGTCGTCGCCGCCTGCCGTCAGGCCCGCGATGCGGTCTTCGACGGAGTCCCTGGCGGTCAGGAACAACACGGGGAGCTGCGGGATCTCCCGGCGCAGCTGTCCCAGGACGGCCAGTCCGTCCATGTCGGGCAGCATGACGTCGAGGACCACGACGTCGGGCCGGAATTCGCGTGCAGCCCGCACCGCGCCGGCCCCGTCGCCCGCACTGCGGACCTCGCAGCCCTCGTAGCGCAGGGCCATGGACAGCAGCTCGGAGAGCGAGGCCTCGTCGTCGACGACGAGCACCCGGCAGGGGCCTCCGTCGGGCCGGACGAGGGCCGCGGGGTTGCTGGTGGACGTGGACGCATGGGAGGTGGTCGTCGCAGTCATGCGACCACGCTGACCGCGGCCTCTGAGAGCGTTCTTGTCCCTACCTGTGAATTTCCTGAGAACTGCGTTTCCCGCGTCATCCCGGGCGAGCCACTCAGACCAGGCGGAACAGCCGGGCGCCGTTGTCGTGGCAGACCGCGCGCAGCCAGTCGTCACCGAGGCCGAGCCGCTCCAGGGCTTCCAGCTGGTGCTCGTAGGGGTAGGGGATGTTCGGGAAGTCCGTGCCGAACAAGATCCGGTCACCGAGGTCCGCGAGCCGCCCGAGCTCACCTGGCGGGAAGCCGCTCAGCCGCTCGGAGAAGTCGGTGAAGGCCATGGTCGTATCGAGGCGCACCGCGGCGTACCGGTCGGCGAGGTCCAGGAAGTCGGCGTACTCGGGCATGCCCATGTGCGCGACGATCAGGGGCAGCCGGGGATGGCGGGCCAGCAGCCGGGCGATCGGCTCCGGTCCGGTGTGCTTGGCCGGGACCGGCCCCGACCCGCAGTGGATCACGGTCGGGATGTCCGCCTCCGCGAGCAGCCCCCAGACGGCATCGAGCCGGTCGTCGTTCGGGTCGTACCCGCCGACCTGGAGGTGCGCCTTGAAGACCCGGGCGCCGGCCTCGACGGCCTGCCGGACGTAGGCCGGGGCGCCCTCCTCGGGGAAGAACGTCGCCGTGTGCAGGCAGTCGGGGGTCCGGGCCGCGAAGTCGGCGGACCAGGAGTTGAGCCAGGCGGCCATAGCCGGCTTGTGCGGGTAGAGCATGGAGGTGAACGCCCGGACCCCGAACTCCCGGAGCAGCGCGACCCGCTGCTCCTCCTCGTGCCGGTAGGTGATGGGCCACTCGACGCCGGTGAGCGGTCCGACCGCGTCGAAGTAGTCCCACACCTTCTCCAGGACCCGCTCGGGCATGAAGTGCGTGTGGACGTCGACCAGTCCGGGCAGTCCGAGCCGCTCCCGGAAAGCGCGGACCGCCTCAGCCGTTGCGGGCAAAGCCGTGGCTCCGCTCGACGGTCGCGACGTGCAGGGTGTAGCTCTCGTACCAGTCGGCGCGACCCTGCTTCATGGCCGCCTGGTGCTCCAGGTCCTGCCGCCACAGGGCGAGGGATTCGTGGTCGCGGAAGTAGGCGACGGTGATGCCGAGACCGCCGGGAGTGCGGGCGGACTCGTAACCGAGGAAGCCCGGATTCGTGTTCACGATCTCCTTCATCCGGTCGAGGGTCTCCGGGTACCCGGTGTCGTCAGGAGTGCGGACATTGCTGAAGACCGCCATCACGTACGGCGGTTCGAAGGCAGGTACGGGCTGGATGCTCATGCCCACCACCCTCCGTGGCGGCCCCCGGCGTGTCCACCGGAAAGAGGTCCGGGAGCCCAAAGGGATCCAAGTTTTGACCTTGGAGGGTCAGGGGTCAGAACAGCCCGTCCTGCTCGCGGGGGGCGGCGGGCGGCGCCAGCTCGGTGACGGGCACCGAGCTCGCGCCGTCCGCGGCGGGGGCGACGAGCTCCCAGCCGGCGAGCAGCCGGGTGTCCACCACGAGGCCGTCGGCGAAGTGCAGGTCGGGACCGGCCGCGCCGACCAGCCGACCCACGACGGCCCCGCCGGGGACCATCTCGGTGATCACCCGCGCGGGAGCCGGCAGCCCGTCCAGCCCGAACGGCGCGGCGTGATCGGCGATTTCACACACCAGCCGCTCCAGCGACTCCGGCCAGCCCGGCAGGGCCGCGGCCCGGGCGTGCAGCTCGGCGACCTCCCCGGCCCGGTCGGCCGCCGCCGGCAGCCGACCCCGTACCGCGCGCTTGCGGGCGTACGCGATCCGGTCCGGCACCCCCAGGGCGGCCCGCAGCAGCTCCTCGGTACGGCGGGTGGCCATCAGCGGCCCCCGCCCCAGCCAGGTCCAGGTCACCGCCCCCTGCTCCAGCAGCCGGGCCGGCCCGCGCTCCTCGGCCGTGATGCCGACCTTGACCATGCCGGGCCCGAACCAAGCCAGGTAGACGCGATAGGTGCGCGGATCGGCGGCGTTGGTGTCGGCGGCCACCGAGAACGACCGGTCCAGGCGGGCGCATTCGGGGCACTGGGCGTTCCCGGCCCGGCCGGGCACGGTGGCGGCCGTGGGACACGGCGTCCTCTTCCCCGCCCGCCACACCCCGAGGCAGTGCCGCTCCCCCCGGGCCGCGAAGGCCAGCTGCTGCCCGTACGCGAGGGGGCTGCTGCGCTCGCCGCGGCCTTCGGCGCACCACCCGACGGCGGGGCGGCCGCCGCTCCACCGGATGCCGGTGCACCGCCAGGTCACAGCGGGAGCGGCCGCTCGAAGAACGTGTCCAGCACGACGGTGGCGTGCGTACCGCTGACGCCGTCGATGGCGTAGAGGCGGCGCAGGACGTCCTGGAGCTGTTCGGTCGATGCCGTGCGCACCTTCACCAGGGCGGAGGCGCTGCCCGCGATGATGTGCGCTTCCTGGATCTCGGCGATCGCCTCGAAGGCCGCCTTGGAGTCCCCCATCCAGGCGTTGGAGTCGACCATCACGTACGCGAGCACCCCGCTCCCGACGGCCGCGGGATCCACCTCGACCGTCGTGCGCCGGATGACCCCGCGCTCGCGCAGCTTGCGCACCCGCTCGTGGGTGGCTCCCGCCGAGAGCCCGACGGCGGCGCCGAGAGCGGCGTACGACTGGCCCGCGTCCTGCTGCAAGCGCAGGACGAGCGCCCGGTCGATGTCGTCCACGCGATCTTCCTCCCACATCCCCTGGAATCCCTTGCGCTGACGGTACAGGATCCTGCAATCTCATCACTAGACCGAATCCCATTCGGTGAGCGACTACATGGGGGGAAGAATGTCATCCATAGCCGATCCCAATCTGTACGAGATCCTGGACGAACGATTCCGCACCGGCCGCTGCACCAACGGCGACATGCGGCTCGAACGTCTCTACGACGACTGCCGCTGGGCAGAGGGCCCGCTGTACCTGCCGGCGTGGCGGCAGCTCGTCTGGAGCGACATCCCGAACGACCGGATGCTGCGCTGGGACGAGGCGACCGGCGCCGTCTCGGTCCTCCGCTCCCCGGCCGGCCACCCGAACGGCAACACCATGGACCGCGAAGGCCGCCTGATCACCTGCGAGCAGGGCCACCGGCGCGTCACCCGCACCGAACCGGACGGCACCCTCACGGTCATCGCCGACCGCTTCGACGGCAGGCGGCTCAACAGCCCGAACGACGCGGTGGTGCACTCGGACGGCTCGATCTGGTTCTCCGACCCGGACTTCGGCATCACCAGCGACTACGAGGGCCGCCGCGCACCGGGCGAGATCGGCGCGTGCAACCTCTACCGCGCCGACCCGGCGACCGGCGAGGTCCGCCTCGCCGCGGCCGGGTTCCTCGGCCCGAACGGCGTCGTCTTCTCCCCCGACGAGAGCGAGCTGTACGCGGCGGACACGCGGGCGGGCCACATCCGCGCGTTCAAGGTCGGCGCGGACGGCACGCTGACGGACGACCGCGTCTTCACGCAGTGCCCCGGGGTGGACAACATCCGCTTCGACGACGAAGGCCGGCTATGGGCGGCGGCGATGGAGAACGGCGTGCACTGCTACGCCCCGGACGGAACCCTGATCGGCCGCATCCGCGTCCCCGAACCCGTCTCGAACATCGCCTTCGGCGGCGCGAAGAACAACCGCCTCTTCATCACCGCCACCACCTCCCTCTACTCCCTGGTCCTCTCGGTGACGGGCCTCCCGCGCGTCCGACGGGGCTAACGCGCGACGAACTGCGTGAGGATCGCCTGGACCTCGTAGATGTCCACGCCCTTGGTGAACGTCTTCTCTATCGGCGCCGCGCTGCCGGAGAGCCAGATCTTGAGCTCGGCGTCGAGGTCGAAGTGGCCGGCGGTCTCCACGGAGAAGTGCGTGATGCTCCGGTACGGGATGGAGTGGTACTCCACCTTCTTGCCGGTGAGCCCCTGCTTGTCGACCAGCACGAGGCGCCGGTCGGTGAACAGGATCGTGTCCCGGATCAACAGGTACGCGGCGTGCACCTGCTCCCCCTGCCCCAGCAGCCGCGCGTAGTCCCGCTGCGCCGACACCGGATCGACCGTGTGCGCGTTCCCGAACAGTCCCACGGGAGTCCCCCTCTCTCGCGGCCCGAACCGTTGCGGACCGTCTCCAGGACCGTAGCCCGGCCCCCGTCGCACGGTCGTCCCCCACGGGACCGATCCCCGACCCGGACGACCCCGGGGTCCCCCTCCCCACCAAGGAGGACACGGACCTCAGGGGCGGACGTCGGCGGTCAGCAGTCGCAGCACCTGACGGGCCGTCCAGCTCCCGGCCGCACCCGGGCTCGCGGCCAGGTAGTCCGCGATGTGCCGCTCCTCCCACGAGCCCGATTCCAGGAGGCCGCCCGCCAAGTGACGCAGGTACGCCGCGGACGGCACGGTCGTGTCCACGTCACGGAGCGTCCAGGGCGCCGTGAACGTCAGCACGGGGACGCCCTCGATCGCGCCGGGGCAGATCAAGGTCTCGTACCGTCCCGGCCCGACCTCGTGGCGGCCCTCCCGGAGGACCACCGTCAGGTCGAGGTCCGTCCCGGGCTCCTCGTACATCTCTTGTGCGGCGATGTCGGAGAGCTGGCCGATGGTGACCAGGTGCGCGCGGCCGCGCGTGCGGCCCGGCGCGGTCGGGTCGTAGAACGCGCGTCCGCCCGTCCACACGGGGGATTCGGTGGCGAAGTAGAGGCGGCCGGCCAACTCCACCGCGAGGGACCGCTCGGGCGCCCGCCGGTCCCTGCAGCCCGGGTACGTCCGCGTCGCCCCCGGGAGCGTTCCGCCCACGAGGTACGCGGCAAGACGGTCCATGTGCATGTTGGAGCCGTAAGAGGCGTACCAGACCCGCTCGGGCGCGACGGGTGCTCCGTCGAACGGCGTCGCGGTGTGCACGGTCATGCGCGTTTCCTCCACTGTGTCCGGGAAACACCAGAGGCCCTCAGGATTTCTCCTGAGGGCCTCTGGCTCGCTGTGCACTCGGCAGGATTCGAACCTGCAACCTTCTGATCCGTAGTCAGATGCTCTATCCGTTAAGCTACGAGTGCTTGGGCTTCTCGGGGTTTTGCGCCCCGTTGGCCTTGCGAGAACAACAATACATGGACCTCGCCGGGACGCGAAATCCATTACCCAAACCCGGCCTGACCTGCGGAAACGCCCTGGACGGAGATCATCCGGATGGGTTCGCACGGATGTCGGGGAGAGGTGGGAACGGCGGCGGCCGTGGCCGGAAGCCGGCGGAGCTGACCCCTCGACCGGAGAGCAGAGCCAGCCCCGGAACGCACGGAAGCCCCGGTCCATGAGGACCGGGGCTTCGGCAAGTGCGGAGGCGGAGGGATTTGAACCCTCGATGGGGTGTAAGCCCCAAACCGCATTAGCAGTGCGGCGCCATAGACCGGACTAGGCGACGCCTCCAGCACACCCCCGCGTACGAGGGTGCGTGCAGATGATGACACAGCCACAGGGCCGCTCACCAATCCGCTCCCACGGTACAAGGACAGCTGCCACAAGAGCAAAGCCTTAAGCCCCCGGCACGCGCCGCCCGTACGCATGCACGCACCCGGCCCCGTACGCAACGTCGGCGGGCGCACGTCGTTGGTCATCCGTACGACGTACGGACGACCTGGAGTGCCCCATGCTGCGTCTCGCCGCCTTCGCCGTCACCTCCGCCCTGGCCGCCTCGGCGGTCACGGCCGCCGGGCCGCTGCCCCCGCTGCCGCCGCTGGGCCGGCTGCTGGCGGTCCCCGACCGCCTCACCATCGCCGTGTCCGCCACCGGCAACCCGCGGGCCGACGGCGAGTACCTGCTGGAGTGCGACCCCGTCGGCGGGAACCACCCCGAGGCCGAGCGGGCCTGCGCCCGCCTCGACGGCTTCGCGAAGCAGGGCCGGAACCCCTTCGCCCCCGCGTCCGAGCGGCAGATCTGCACCCTGCAGGACGGCGGACCGGCCACCGCACACATCACCGGAACGTGGCAAGGCCACAAGGTGGACGCGACGTTCCGGCGGACCAACGGATGCGAGATCGTCCGATGGAACAACCTGGAACCTGTGCTTCCGGCTGGGCGCTCCTGACCTGGGAGGATACGAAGGATGCACGGCATCCGCCGAACATCCGCCACCTCGGGCCGGAGCCGTGCCCTTAGACTCCTCCCGTGACATGCCGGTAGTCGTGGTCAGGGAGGAAGCTCGTCGTGAGCAGCAGGCCATCCCGAGGCGCTGCTCGCCTCGCAGCAATACTCGATGCCCTTCCGGACGCGCTGTTGCTCGTCAACGGCAACGGCACGGTCGTCAACGCCAATTCGATCGCCCTTGAGGTCATGGAGAGCCCCGGCACCGGGCTCGTCGGCCGCGGCGTGCTGGACCTCCTTCCCGAGTTCGACTCCAAGCTGATCCCCGGCTCCATGCGCCGGCCCGGCGAGGACGAGGGCGGCCGGGCCAAGCCCAAGCGGATGGTCGCGCGCCGCACCGACGGCACCGAGTTCCCCGTCGAGGTCACCGCCGCCCACCTCGACGGCCGCGACGCCTACCGCGAGCCGCAGCCCTACACGGGCGACGAGCTGCTGATGCTCGTCGTGCGCGACCTGTCCGAGACCGTGGACACCGAGGCCGAGCTGGCCCGCTCGCAGCGGCAGACCGAGATGATCCTGCGGGCCGCCGCCGAGGGCGTCGTCGGCACGGACACCGACGGACGGGTCGTCCTCGTCAATCCGGCCGCCGCACAGATCCTCGGGTACCGCGCCACCGACCTCGGCAACCGCGAGCTGCACGGCCTGATCCAGCACTCGCGCGCCGACGGCTCGCCGTTCCCCTTCGAGGAGTCCCCGCTCGCCGACACCCTGCGCAGCGGCCGCAAGCACCGGGTGCGCAGCCAGGTGCTGTGGAACAAGGCCGGACAGCCCGTCTCCGTCGACCTGACCACCTCGCCCGTACGGGACGGGGAGCTGCTCGTCGGCGCCGTGATGACCTTCACCGACCGGCGGCCCTACGACGCCCTGGCCGCACGCCACGCCCAGCTGCTGGCCGTCCTCGGCGAGTCCCTGCGCGGTCCGCTGGAGGAGCTGCGCGGGGAGCTGGCCACGCTGGCCGCCGACGACGCGGGACAGCTGTGGCCCGAGGCCAACCAGCTGCTGCACCATCTGGCCGCCGGGTACTCCCGGATGACCGCACTGGTCGACAACGTGCTCGGCTTCCAGCGGCTCGACGCGGGCACCGAGAAGCTCAAGAAGAAGAAGGTCCTGATCGACGGGGTCGTCGCGGCCGGCATCGACGGCGCGGTCGAGCTGATCGGCCCGGGCCGCGTGCAGTTCGCCGTCCACGCGCCGACCATCGAGGCCGAGGTGGACGCCGACCGGATCGCCGGCGCCCTCGCCCACCTGGTCGCGGACGTCGCCGGAGTGGACGCCACCGGCAAGACCCGGCAGGGCAGCGGGTACAGCGACTCGACGATCGTCGTGGCCGCCGCGCAGCGCGGCAAGGTCGTACGGATCGAGGTGCGGGGGCCGTACGAGGGCGGCAACCCGGTGCACGAGCCGATCGTGCGCGGCGTGGTGGCCGCGCACGGTGGCGTGCTGCAGACGGTGGAGGTGCCGGGCGCGCCCGGCGGTGCGTACGTACTCGAACTGCCGCTGGGCGCCGGGGCCGGAACGGTGACGCTGCCCGAACCGGAACCGGAACCGGAACCTGCGAAGGAGTCGTCGGCCGCCGAAGGCTCGGGCAAGGGCCCCGCCGGGCGGCGGGGCCGGCGCGGGGTGGACGCCTTCCTGGAAGACGTGGCCGAAGAGGCGAAGGCGAACGGTGCCGCAGGGGGCGGGAGCGCGCTGGCGCTGCCGTCCGGGCGGCGCCGGGCGGGCGAGGCCGGCGCGGATGCCCCCGCCGCTGCACCCGAGCTCGCACAGTCCCCGGTGAACCCGGCGGGCCTGGGTACCGGACGCCGACGCGGCCGGGACGGCGACGGAAGCGGAACCGGCAGCGAGGACGCTCAGGGCGGTCCGGGCAGGCCCGTGCCCCCGCAGGGCACCGCCGTGCCCGCGCTGCCGCCGGCACCGCAGCCGGCGCCCGGCCCCGTTGTGCCGCCGGGCTCTGCGGCGCCCGTACCGCCGGCGCCGGCCATGCCGCCCGTCCCGGTGACCGAGCATCCCGCCGGGCGACGGCGCGCGCTGGGTCCGGCTGCCGCTCCGCAGCCCGCCGGCCCGGTGCCCGCGACGGGCCTCGGCCCGACTCCGGCCCCCGCGCAGGCCCCCGCACGGCCCATCGCACCGCAGGGCGGCTTCGCGCTGCCCGCCGGCCCGACCCCGGCAGCGGCTCCCGCACCGGCCCAGGGACCGGCTCCGGCCGCGGGCGCCGCGCAGGGCCCCGACGAGGCCGCGGGCGACACCCCGGCCGGGCGGCGCGGTCGCCGGGTCCTGAGTGCGCCCGGTGCCGAGCCCGCAGCTGCCGCAGCCCCCGCAACACCCGAAGCTGCCGCCGCGCAGCCGGCCGCCGGCGCGGAGGAGCCCGTACCGCCGACCGGTCGGCGGCGTGCACTGCCCGCCGCTCCGGCCTGGCCGGTCCCGGCGGCCCGGACCGCTCCCGAGGACGAAGAGGCCGCCGGCCAGGCGGCCGTGCCCGGAACCCGGCAGCCGCAGGACACCCCCGCGGCAACCGCGCCCCAGCCGTTCAGCGTGCGCGCCCTCGGCACCCTCGGCCAGGGCATCTCGGTCGACTCCACGAGCACCAATGGCGCGGGAGGCACGGGCGGATCCGGCCGCCGGCGCCGGCTCGCCGAGCCCGCGCCCCAGGGCCGGGCGTTCGCGATAGGAGCCCCCGAGGCCGGTGCCGACGAGGGCCCCGAGCCGCTGGACGGTCCCGGCGGCGCCGTCGAGGTCGTCAACCGGCCCGTACCACGGCCCGTGGACGACGAGCTGCCTCCGGAGCCGCTGGACAACCCGCGCCGCCTCCTGGTGTGGCCGGCACCCGATGTGCAGACGCAGCAGGCGCTCAGCGACCGCGGCTACCGTCCGGTGATCGTGCACTCCCGCGAGGAAGTGGACGCGCAGATCGCCGCGTTCCCCGCCGCGCTGTTCGTGGACCCGCTGACCGGGCCGATCACCCGCACCGCCTTGCAGTCCCTGCGCCAGGCCGCGATGGCCGCCGAGGTCCCCGTACTGGTCACGGCCGGGCTGGGGCACGCCACGCGCGAGGCGGCGTACGGTGCCGACCCGGCCGTCCTGCTGAAGGCGCTCGCGCCGCGCGACAGCGAGCAGCACCCCTCCCGGGTCCTGCTGATCGAGGAGAACGACGCGATCGCGACGGCGCTGACGGCCACCCTGGAACGGCGCGGCCTGCAGGTCGCCCGGGCGGGCGCGGACACCGACGCGGTGGAGCTGGCCACGCGGATGCGGCCCAACCTGGTGGTCATGGACCTGATGCAGGTACGGCGCCGGCGGTCCGGGATCGTGGACTGGTTGCGCGCCAACGGGCAGCTGAACCGGACGCCGCTGGTCGTCTACACGACCGCGGGCATCGACCCGGCCGAACTGCCGCGGCTGGCTTCGGGGGAGAGCGTGCTCTTCCTCGCCGAGCGGTCCACCACGGCGGACGTCCAGGGTCGCATCGTGGACCTGCTGGCCAAGATCGGTACGAACTAGCCATCCTGGCCCGATGGCCATCATCGACGCGAGTGAGCAGACCGTCCCCGCCGACAACGGGGAGGTGAACCTGCTCATCGCCCGGCAGGTGGAGCCGGGCCACGAGGAGGCGTTCGACGCCTGGGCCCACGGCATCCTGGAGACGGCCGCGACGTTCCCGGGGCATCTGGGGTACGGGCTGTTCCGGCCGGCGACGGACGGCGGGCCGTGGTTCCTGGTCCACCGCTTCCGGGACCAGGCGGCCTTCCAGCGCTGGCAGGACTCCGCCGAGCGCGCCCAGTGGTTCTCCAACTGCCTCGGGCACCACCACACCGAGATAGCCCGGCGCGAACTGCACGGCATGGAGACCTGGTTCGCGAAACCGGGTACGACCCGGCCCGCCCCGCCGCGCTGGAAGATGGCCGTCAGCTCGGGGCTGGCCATCTTCCCGATCTCACTCGTCGGCAACGCGGTGCTCGGGCCGTACCTGGTGAACCTGCACTTCGTCCTGCGGACGGCCGCTTTCGCCGTCGTCTTCAGCACGCTGATGACGTACCTGGCGATGCCCGCCGTCAGCAGGCTGCTGCGGCCCTGGCTGACGAAGTCCGGCCAGGGCTGAGCAGGTACCCCCCGGCACGCCGGACCGGCCGGGTCGCCCCGGCCCGGTCGGTCCGGCCGCGGGTCAGCCGAGCCTGGTGACCACCAGCTCGCCGTCCGCGTACTGCTTGCGGATCACCTTCTTGTCGAACTTGCCGACGCTGGTCTTGGGGACGGCCACGACGAACGTCCAGCGCTCGGGCAGCTGCCACTTGGCGATGGACTGGCCGAGGAAGACGTGCAGTCCCGCGTAGTCCACGGTCGCGCCGTCCTTGAGGACCACGGTCGCCAGCGGACGTTCGCCCCACTTGTCGTCCGGTACGGCGACGACCGCCGCCTCCGCGACCTCGGGGTGCGCCATCAGCGCGTTCTCCAGCTCCACACTGGAGATCCACTCGCCGCCGGACTTGATGACGTCCTTGGCGCGGTCGGTCAGCGTGAGGTAGCCGTCGGGGCTGATCACGCCGACGTCGCCGGTCTTGAGCCAGCCGTCCGCACTGAACTTGTCCTCGGGGCGCAGCGGTTCACCGGAGGCGCCGCCGTAGTAGGCGCCCGCGATCCAGTTGCCGCGGACCTCCAGCTCGCCCGCCGACTCGCCGTCCCAGGGCAGGACGTCGCCCGCGGGACCCACCAGGCGCGGCTCGACGCCCGCCGGGAAGCGGCCCTGGGTGACCCGGTACGGCCACTCCTCCTCGGCGCTCAGGCCGGCCGGCGGGTGCGCCATGGTGCCCAGCGGGGAGGTCTCGGTCATGCCCCAGGCGTGACAGAGGCGGACGCCGAGCTTGTCGTAGGCCGCCATCAGGGAAGGCGGACAGGCCGCGCCGCCGATGGTGACCTGCTTCATGGAGGTGAGGTCGCGCGGGTTGACGGTGACCTCGGCGAGCAGCCCCTGCCAGATGGTCGGGACGGCCGCGGCGTGCGTGGGCTGCTCCCGCTCGATCATCTCGGCGAGCGGGGCGGGCTGGAGGAACCGGTCCGGCATCAGCATGTTGATGCCGGTCATGAAGGTGGCGTGGGGCAGGCCCCACGCGTTCACGTGGAACTGCGGCACGACGATGAGGCTGGTGTCGCGGTCGGTCAGGCCCATCGACTCGGCCATGTTGACCTGCATGGAGTGCAGGTAGATCGAGCGGTGGGAGTAGATGACGCCCTTGGGGTCGCCCGTGGTGCCGGAGGTGTAGCACATGGCGGCGGCCCGGCGTTCGTCCAGCTCCGGCCAGTCGTAGCGGTCGGAGCGGCCCTCCAGGAGCTCCTCGTACTCGTGGACGCGTACGTCCAGTCCGTCGAGTGCGGAACGGTCGCCGATACCGGTGACCACCACGTGTTCGACGGTGGGCAGGTACGGCAGCAGCGGTGCGAGCAGCGGCAGCAGGCTCCCGTTGACCAGCACGACCCGGTCGACCGCGTGGTTGACGATGAAGACCAGCTGCTCGGGAGGCAGGCGGAGGTTGAGGGTGTGCAGGACCGCGCCCATGGAAGGGATCGCGAAGTAGGCCTCGACGTGCTCCGCGTTGTTCCACATCAGGGTGGCCACCCTGTCGTCCTGCTGGACGCCCAGCTCGTCACGCAGGGCGTTGGCGAGGCGGGTGGCTCGGGTACCGATCTCGGCGAAGCTGCGGCGGTGCGGCTCGGCCTCCCCGGTCCAGGTCGTGACCTGGGATTTCCCGTGGATCGTCATACCGTGCTGAAGTATGCGGCTGACGAGGAGCGGTACGTCCTGCATGGTGCTCAGCAAAGCGTCCTCCCGGTGGGCGCTGCGGCGCTGCGGCGGCTACGGATGCTGCCGATTCTGCGCGCATACCGGTCGGCATGTCACTACCCGGTGGTACAAACACGGCAAGTAATCGCTGTTCGGGTACGTGCGGTGGCATCGTGCACAGACTGGGGACGGGCCGGCGGTGCATGGCGCACAGGGCCGGGGCCGTAGGGATGTTTCACGTGAAACGTCGGCGCCTTCAGCGGACCGGGGTGAGCTCCGGGTCCTCGCGCAGCTTGACCAGCGCGCGCGAGACGGCGCTCTTGACCGTGCCGATCGAGACCCCGAGCAGCTCGGCGGTCTGCGCCTCGCTCAGGTCCTCGTAGTACCGCAGGACGACCATCGCGCGCTGCCGGTCGGGCAGCCGGGTCACCGCGCGCCACATCGCGTCGCGCAGCGCCTGCGCCTCGGCGGGGTCGGATGCCGGCGCGTCCTCGGTCTCCGGGAGTTCGTCGCACGCGAACTCGTCGACCTTGCGCTTGCGCCACTGGGAGGTGCGGGTGTTGACCAGGGCCCGCCGGACGTACCCGTCGAGGGCTCGGTGGTCCTCGATGCGGTCCCAGGCGGCATAGGTCTTGGCGAGCGCCGTCTGGAGCAGGTCCTCGGCATCGCACGGGTTGGCGGTGAGCGAGCGTGCGGTGCGCATCAGGACCGTGCCGCGGGTCCGTACGTACGCCGAGAACGACGGGTACGGCGTCGGGTTCGAGGCGAGCGTGCACACAGGCGTGGTCATGGCTCCACGCTAGAAGCGCGGTCCGCGCCTGGGATCGGCCGCAAGTGCCGAAGCTGGATCCATCTCAGGTTGTAGGGGTGGGGTCCACCCCACCTCCTGAAGGTGGAGGAGGCGGCGCGGTGTCCGGGGAGCCCGGGGCGGACCGCAGGACGGCCCCGGGTCGCCGGCCTCAGCCGTCGGAGCCGAGGATCAGTCCGGAGGTCGGCACCCCGGTACCGGCCGTGACCAGGGCGCGGGCCGCCCCGGCCACCTGGTTGACGGAGGTGCCCCGCAACTGGCGGACGGCCTCGGCGATGCCGTTCATTCCGTGCAGGTACGCCTCCCCGAGCTGGCCGCCGTGGGTGTTGAGGGGCAACGCATCAGCGGCGACGAAGTCGGCGGCCTCACCGGGCTTGCAGAAGCCGAACTCCTCCAGCTGCATCAGGACGAAGGGGGTGAAGTGGTCGTAGAGGATGCCGACGTCGATGTCCGAGGGTCGCAGTCCGCTGGTCCGCCACAGCTGCCGGGCGACCACGTCCATCTCCGGTAGCCCGGTGAGGTCGTCTCGGTAGAAGGAGGTCATGCCCTCCTGGCGGCGGCCGGCGCCCTGCGCGGCCGCGGTGATCACGGCGGGCGCGTGGCGCAGGTCCCGGGCCCGTTCGGTGCTGGTGACGATGACCGCCTGGCCGCCGTCCGTCTCCTGGCAGCAGTCCAGCAGCCGCAGCGGTTCGACGATCCAGCGCGAGGCGGCGTGGTCGGCGAGGGTGATGGGCTTGCCGTGGAAGTACGCGGCGGGGTTGTTCGCGGCGTGCCGGCGGTCGGTGACCGCCACGTGGCCGAACGCCTCGGGGGTCAGGTTGTAGGTGTGCAGGTAGCGCTGGGCGGTCATGGCCACCCAGGAGGCCGGGGTGAGCAGCCCCCAGGGCAGCGACCAGCCGAGCGCCGCGCCCTCCGCCGAAGGTTCGCGCTGCTGCACGCCGGAGCCGAAGCGCCGGCCGGAGCGCTCGTTGAAGGCGCGGTAGCAGACCACGACCTCCGCGACGCCGGTGGCGACGGCGAGGGCGGCCTGCTGGACGGTGGCGCAGGCCGCACCGCCGCCGTAGTGGATGCGGGAGAAGAAGGACAGGTCCCCGATGCCTGCGGCCTGGGCCACGGTGATCTCGGGGCTGGTGTCCATGGTGAAGGTGACCATGCCGTCGACGTCGGCCGGGCTCAGCCCGGCGTCGTCGAGGGCGGCGTGCACGGCTTCGACGGCGAGCCTCAGCTCGCTGCGGCCTGAGTCCTTGGAGAACTCGGTCGCGCCGATCCCGGCGATGGCGGCTCGCCCGCCGAGCGTGTCGCGGTGCAGGACGCTCATGCCGCCACCTCCGCGGTGACCGTGCCGGTGACGTGGTGGCCGATGCCGTTGGCGCCGACGACGCGGATCTCCACCCGGTCCCCGTCGACGGCGATCACGGTGCCGGTCAGGACCATCGTGTCGCCCGGGTAGTTGGGGGCGCCCAGGCGAATGGCCACCTTGCGCAGCACGGCGCCCGGCCCGAGGCGGTCGGTGATGTACCGCCCGACCAGGCCGTTGGTGGTCAGGATGTTCATGAAGATGTCCGGGGAGCCCTTCTCGCGCGCGAGCGAGGCGTCGTGGTGCACGTCCTGGTAGTCGCGGGAGGCGATCGCGCCCGCGACGATCAGCGTCCGGGTCACCGGGATCTCCAGCGGCGCCAGTGTGTCGCCGACGTTCATGCGTCGTCCCCCTCGGGTGCGGCGTGGTCGGACAGGAGCGCGCCCAGCTCGGCCAGCAGCTCGCTGCCGCAGCCCAGGTACGCGTCCAGCTGGCGCCCCCAGAGGAAGTGCCGGTGGACGGGATGGTCCAGGTCGGCGCCCATCCCGCCGTGCAGGTGCTGGCCCGTGTGCACGACGCGCTTGCCCGCCTCCGAGGCCCACCAGGCCGCGGTCAGGGCGTGCTCGCGCGCCGGAAGACCCTCGTCGATCCGCCAGGCCGCCTCGTACGCGGTGACCCGGATCGCCTCGGTGTCCATGTGGGCGTCGGCCGCGCGCAGCATGACCCCCTGGTTCGTGGAGAGCGGCCGCCCGAACTGCTCGCGGGTGGAGGTGTACTCGACCGCCCGGGCCAGGGAGCCCGCGCAGACCCCCGCCTGGAGCCCGGCGAAGGCGGTGCGGGCGGTGGCCAGGACCTCGTCGTGGGCCGTGGCGTCCCCGAGCCGTTCCGCCTGCGCCCCGGCCAGGGTGAGCCGCCCCGCCGACCAGGGGGCGGTGGTCTCCACCTCGGGCGTCCCGACGCCGGGCGCGTCCGTCCGTACGAGCCACAGGTCCCGCTCGGCGTCCGGGACCAGCACGTGCGTGGCATCGCGCAACCAGGGCACGACGGGGGCGGTTCCGGTCAGCCGCCCGTCCGGCGAGGCGGTGATGCGGCCGCGGGCCGGGAACGCGCCGGTGGCGACGGCCTCGCCCGAGCCCAGGGCGGGCAGCAGCCGGGCGCGCTGCTCGGCGCTGCCGTGCGCGGCGACGGGCAGGATGCCGTACACGCAGGTGGCGGCGTACGGGACCTGCGCGGTGGTGCGGCCCTGCTCCTCCAGCAGCAGCACCAGGCCGAGCAGGCCTATGTCCTCCACGGCGGCGGTCAGTCCGGCAGTGGTGAGTGCCTTCCACAGCTCGGCGTCGCTGCCGGTGCCGGCCGCGGCGAGGCGCTCGTGGGTGGCGAGGTCGCGGAAGATCCGGGCGGCGAGTCCGGCCGCCGCGGCCTGCTCCTCGGTGGGGTGGAAGTCCATCAGTCCTCGCTCCCTCGGAAGACCGGCAGTTCCAGCTCCTCGTCGACCCTCAGGAACTCCAGCTGCACGGGCAGCCCGATGCGCACCTCGTCGTACGGGACGCCGGTGATGTTGCTGACCATCCGGACGCCCTCGGCGAGCTCGACGAGCGCGACCGCGTACGGCGGGTCGAAGGCGGGGAACGGCGGATGGTGCATGACGACGTAGCTGAACACCGTGCCGGCGCCGGAGGCCTCGACGGTGTCCCAGTCAAGGCTCGCGCAGCTGTTGCAGCCGGGCAGCCAGGGGAAGCGGAGGGTCGCGCAGGCGGTGCAGCGCTGGATCAGCAGCTTGTGGTCCGCGACCCCGTCCCAGAAACCCTGGTTGTCGCGGTTGACCACCGGTCGGGGACGCCGGGCCGCGGGCTTGTTCTCGCGGGGGGCGGCGGGCGCGTACTTGAGGATCCGGAAGCGGTGGGTCCCGGCGAGTTCTCCGTCCGCGCGGACGTCCATGCGGGTGGTCACGAAGTGGCCGGTGCCCAGCTTGGTCGTCTTGCGCGGGGACACGGACTCGATGACGGCGTCGTAGGTGACCGTGTCAGCGGGGCGCAGCGGACGCAGGTACTCCTGCTCGCAGTCGGTCGCCACGACGGAGGTGCAGCCCGCGTCGTCGAGCAGGGCGAGGAGCTCGTCGTAGGCGGAGGAACGGTCGCCGTGGCCGGAGAGCCCGCCCATCGTCCAGGCCTGGAGCATGGTGGGCGGGGCGATGGCGTCCGGGCCTGCGTAGGTGGGGCTGGTGTCGCCCATGGCCTCGCACCAGTGGCGGATCATCGGCTGGTTGACGGGGTCCTTGCCCTGGCCGGCGGTGGCGGCGGGCCGCCCTTCGAAAGCCTTGAGCAGCGTGTGGAACCGGGCGGCCTCCTCGGCGCCCGCTGCCCGGTCCGCGGTGGCGGTCATCGCTTCCTCCCCTTCATGCCGAGCCGCATCATGGCGACGATCTCCCGCTGGACCTCGCTGACCCCGCCGCCGAAGGTGTTGATCTGCGCGGCCCGGTTCATCCGCTCCAGCTCCCCGCCGGCGAAGGCCGCGGGCCCCCGTACGAGGGCCTCCTCGCCCACCACTTCCTGGCACATCCGGTACACCTCGACGGTGGACTCGGTACCGAGGAACTTCACGCCGCTGGCGTCGCCGGGGGCCAGGGAGCCGTCGCCCACGTCCTGGACGAGGCGCCAGTTCAGCAGGCGTACGGCGGCCAGCCGCGCGTGCGCCTCGGCGAGCCGGGACTGCACCCACGGCCGGTCGGCGAGCCGTTCTCCGGTGACCGGATCGAGGGTCCTGGCATGGCGGAGCGCCGCTGCGTAGAAGTCCTCGGCCTGCATGCCGATGGCGGCGAGGGCGACGCGCTCGTGGTTGAGCTGGTTGGTGATCAGCCCCCAGCCGCCGTGCTCGGGGCCGACGAGGTTGCCGGCGGGCACCCGGATTCCGTCGTAGTACGTCGACGTGGTCGTGAGCCCGCCCACCGTGTCGATCGGGGTCCACGCGAAGCCGGGGGCGTCGGTGGGCACCAGGATGATCGAGATGCCCTTGTGCTTGGGGGCATGGGGATCGGTGCGGCAGGCGAGCCAGATCCAGTCCGCGTTCTGGGCGTTGGAGGTGAAGATCTTCTGGCCGTCGACGACCCAGTCCGCTCCGTCGCGTACGGCGCGGGTACGCAGCGAGGCGAGGTCCGTACCGGCCCCGGGCTCCGAGTAGCCGATGGCGAAGACGGTCTCGCCGCTCAAGATCCGGGGCAGGAAGTAGTCCTTCTGCTCCTGGGTCCCGTATTTCATCAGGGTGGGGCCGACGGTGTTGAGGGTGACCATGGAGACGGGGGCGCCGGCCCGGTACGCCTCGTCGAAGAACACGAACTGCTCGTCGGGCCCGCGTCCTCGGCCGCCGTACTGGGAGGGCCAGCCGAGGCCGAGCAGTCCGTCGGCGCCGATGCGGCGCAGCAGTGCGCGCTGGGCGGCGGGGTCCTCGGGGGGCCCGTCCGGCAGCAGATCGTGGAAGTACTCCCGCAGTTCGGCGCGGAGCCGCAACTGGCCTTCTGTCGGGGCGAGGTGCACGGCGCTGGCCTCCCGGCATCACATCATCGAATGAACCTGACTGTCCGTCAGATTCCCTGCCGATGTCAAGGTCGGGAAGCCGGTGGAAGGCCCGGGCGCGCCGCGTCCGGATCCGTGCGCGGACGCGCGGGGGCGCCCGCCCCACCGGACCCCAGCCGGTCCGGTGGCACAGGCGCCCTCAGCAGTCAGCGGACTCGGGGCAGCTACCACCAGGGGTGGAAGTTGACCGCGAGGTTCGAGTTGGCCTGATGGATCGCCGTGAACGCCGACCCGTTGACCTGCGCGGCGTTGCTCTGGTTGGACGCGCCGGAGCCGGTGGCCACCTGCTGGGAGGTGGACGAGTTGCCGCTGTTGCTCCCGCCGACACCACTGCCGATGATGCTGGCCGCGCTCGCATTCGATCCGTCGTTCGCGAAGGAGCCGTTGTCGGCCGAGGCCACACCGCCGAAGAGGGCGGCGGCGAGGGGGAGAGCGGCGACGGCGGCGATGACGCGGGCGGTACGGATGCTTGCCATGTCTGAATCCTCCGGAAAAGCGAAGTGGAATTTGCCCCAAGGCAGTTGGCCGACCGCCTTGGTCGTTCCGTGCGGTGACGACGTCGCGACACCAGAGTTGCCCACCGAATCCCCGGCGAACCACCCCGGACTCCACGATTCCCCCGCAAGCATGAGCAACATCGGATAAACCTCGTCCGCGCCCCAACACCCCAGGTCAGCGACTCGGAGGCCGTTGAAACCAGTGCCGGATATAAGGCGAAACGTTCCCTCAAACTCATGTGCGCCGAACATGCCGATAAGGGCCGCGCCGTCCGGGAACCCCACCGTCTCCCGGGCCTGCGGCCCTGCAATGCCAAGCTTCACGCCCCCTGCGCGCCCCCGGCGCCCACCGGGGTGTTCCCACAGTGCCCCGCTCCGGGGGCACACCGCCGGCGCGATCCGCGGTCGCAAACTGCCGACCGGGCTCAAGCGCCTGCCGCTGGTACAGCTGGTACTGATGCTCTTGCCGTTACTGCTGTTGGTACCGGAGCCGTTATCACTCCCGGCTTCCTGCCGCGATCGGGCGAGGTGCGTGACCCGCCTCGGCCGTACGGGGGCTACGCGACCAGGGCGACCACGGCCGGCTCCGGCGACGTTCCCGACCAAGGACGCGGCGGTGGTCGAGCGGCGGACGGACGGGGCCTTGCCGTGCGCCTCGGCGCGGATCCGCTGCTTGATGGTCGGCGGGAGCGATCCGCCCCGCATCATCGCCCGCCAACTCCGCCGACCCATCGGCCGGACCGGCCGGCGCACGGCGGCGGCCGCACGACGGGAGGCGGCAGGGGCGGTGGGCACGACGGAGGCGGCGGCCGGGGCGGCCTTGGCACCGAATCCGAGGGAGGCGAGGAGCGCCACGAGGGCCGCGACGACTGCGGTCCAGAGCGACGTGACGGTGATGCGGTGAGCCATGACGAGGTCCTTCGTTTCGCGATGTTCCGACGGGCCGATCTGCATACATTCGTCATGATGTGACTGCAACCGCAGAACCCCCACCACGCGCGCCGATCTTCCGACAAACACCACTCGATGGGCCCAACGCCGGCTCCAAACCGAGCCGTGCGAACAACGGCCCCTGACCGATTCCGCTGGTCAGGGGCCCTTCGGGGTGGTAGCGCTGGCATTCGACTGGCCGAGCCGCCGCGAAGCGGTCAGTCGTCGCTGCAGTCGCAGGAGCGTTCAGGGCCGATGCCGGCAGTGTGCAGCTCTTCCACGGCACTGGCGGGAATACGGGCGACCGCGACACAGACCCGCTCCGGATCGGTAGGCGTCTTGGCCGTGACCGCTACTCCGGCCTGGTACTCCAGGGACGCTGTCGCAAGCACGTCGAAGACATAGCAGCCCCCGTCGATCGAGTAGCCGTCCGCCCAGACGTGAACCAGCCCGCCGCCTGTCAGGCGCACGTGCCAGAGAGACGGAACGTCGAAGAGCTTCACGGCAACAGATTAGGCCGGCCGGCATCCGCCCAAGACCGTGCCCCTAGCGCCCGATCAAGCGGGGAAGCACGGGGAACACCAGGCACTCACAATGCACGAGATGCGACCGGCCCCCGACCAAATGGGCTGGTCAGGGGCCGATCTCCTGCGGTGGGTGTGGGATTTGAACCCACGGTGACTCGCGCCACGACGGTTTTCAAGACCGTTCCCTTAGGCCGCTCGGGCAACCCACCTGGCCGGTACAGAGTACCGGCAGGCGGGGGGCCTCCGGGTCAGGAATTCTGGGCCTTGTCGTAGGCCGCCTTCGCCTCGTTGCCGAAGTACGGGCCGAACATGCGGTTGGGCAGGAACGTGTAGCCGAAGCTGTTCACCGAGACCTGGGTGCCCAGGCCCGTGGCCTCGTTGAAGTCCTGGAACCAGGGGCCGCCGCTGGAGCCGCCGGTCATGTTGCAGCCCAAGCCGTGGTCCTTGGTCAGCAGGAAGTCCTTGCTGGTGTTCCCGCTGCAGTAGACCAGCTTGGTGCCGTCGTACGGCGCGGCCGCCGGGAAGCCGAAGGAGTACATCTTCTTGTTGTAGCCGCCGTTGAACAAGATCCCCTGTGCACCGACGGCCTGGCTGAGCTTCTGCCCGTTCAGCGGGGCGACGACGGCGAGGCCGACGTCCATGTTCATGTCCTCGCTGGCGGCCCACTGGTCGGTGGCGAAGGTCTTGGTGGCCGACCACTGGCCGTAGGGCGCGTTCCCGTTGTCGTACCCGGGGACGAAGATCCAGTTGGTGTGCCAGGTGCCCTGGTACTTCACGCAGTGACCGGCGGTGATGACCGTGCTGCCGTTGGCACTGGTGATCGAGTCGCCGGAGCAGGACGCGGTGCGGTCGCCGAAGGTGAAGAAGACCCGGCCCGAGGTTTTGACCACCGCGCCGCCGCCCGTCCACGCACCGCCCGCCTGCGGGAACGCCGTCGGGGAGACCGCCCCGGACGAGGTCGCGGACGACGCCGCCGTAGGTGCGACCGCAGTGGGGCGGGTCGCCGACGTGACCGGCGCACGCCCGGTCCCGGGCGCTGCCGTCACGTCCAACGGAGTGGCGCTGCGCATGCGCTCGGCGGTCCAGAAACCCTGGCTGTGCTGCTGCTTGAACGAGGCCGGGGAGTCGGCGGCGACCGAGGGGGTGGCCGCCGTCAGCGCGCCTGCGATCAGGGCGCCCGCCGCCAAGAGGACCGATGCTGCCGTGCGTTGACGATTCACGCAGACTCCTTCTGCCGTGCCCGGTCCCGGTGGACCGGGCAGGGTGGGGGTGAAGAGCTGTCGGTGCGGATCGGCCGCAGGGTCGCACGCGCGGCACGAGAAGTCAGGAGACGGTCAGAACGTTCGGTCGGTTCCGGCCAGGAATTGGCCAACTCGCTTCGGTGTAGAGGAAGAGGCGGGGCGGGAGCGGAGGCTGCCGGGTGATGTCGGGTGATGTCGGGCGATGTCGGCCGAGTCCGCGCCCGCGGGGTCAGACCGTCAGCAGCACGCCCGCGTACGAGACCCCCGCCACCACCAGCCAGGCGCCCAGACCCAGTACCGCGGCCCGGCCACCGGTCTTTGCCAGCCGGGGGAGGTCTACCGCGCTGCCGAGCCCGAACAGGGCAGCCGCCAGCAGCAGTTCCTGCACGGTGTGTGCCCACTCCAGTGCCGCGTCGGGCAGTACCCCGGTGGCGCGGAGCGCGGCCGCCGCCAGGAAGCCGGCCACGAACAGCGGGACCGGTGCCGGGCGGCGTCCCGAGGGCGTGCGCACGCCCTGCCGGCGCGCCCGTACGGAAAAGGCCACGGCAGCCACCAGCGGGGCCAGCAGGGCTACGCGCATCAGCTTGACCAGGACCGCCTCACCGAGGGCACCCGGGCCCGCCGTCTGAGCAGTGGCCACGACCTGGCCGACGTCGTGGACGCTCGCGCCGACCCAGCGCCCGAAGGCCGGGTCCGAGAGTCCCAGGGGACCCTGGAGAAGCGGGAGGACCGCGATGGCCAGCGTCCCGCACAGCGTCACCAGTGCCACCGAAGCGGCCACGTCCTCCTCGTCGCTGCCCGACACCTGACTCACGGCGCCGATCGCCGAGGCCCCGCAGATCGAGTACCCGGTGGCGATCAGCAGCGGCTGATCACCGGGGAGCCCGAGTCGGCGGCCCAGCCAGAGGGTGCCGAAGAAGGTGGCGGCGACCACTGCGGCCACCATCGCCACCGTGGCCCAGCCCAGCTGGAGCACCTGCTCCAGGCCCAGACCAAGGCCCAGCAGGACGATGCCGATCCGCATCAGCCGCCGCCCGGCCAGGGACAGGCCCGGGCGAGCTGCTCCGCGTACGAGCTCCCGTACACCCGGGAGGTGCGCCACGGCGATACCGAGCACCACCGACGCGGTCAGCATGGGCACCGCGGGCACGAGCCGGTGCACGCACCATGCCACTACCACTCCGGCGGCCGCCATTGCCAACCCCGGCCAGGACGAGGATGTTTCACGTGAAACAAGCCCGGCGCCGTCCTCGGAGTCCGCCCCGCGCACCGGACGGTTCAGCAGCGCCATCAGTCGGTGGGGAGCGTGTAGACGCGACGGACACTGCTGCCCAGGCGGATGACGTCGGCTCCGTAGACGTGCAGGGATATCGCAGTGGTGCGACAGGAGTTGCGGACCTTGTGGATATCGCCGGGAGGGGCGAATCCGCAGACGTCACCCGGGCCGTTCACCACCTGCTCGGTCGCCACCAGCCGGGCGCAAGTCTCTCCCGCCGCGGGGGCCAGCCGGTAGCGGAGCTCGCTCTCCTCCCCCTCGTGCACCCCGGCCACGCACCAGGAGACGTGGTCGTGGATGGCGGTCTCCTGGCCGGGCAGCCACACGAGCGCGACGACCGAGAAGCTGCCGTCCGGCTCGGCGTGCAGGACGTGCTGCCGGTACCGGTCGGGGTCGCCCTCGCGCTGCTCGGGGGTGAGCAGGTCGGGCGTGCCCAGATGCGGGGCGAGACGCTCGCCGACGAGGTAGGCGGTCAGGTCCGGGGCCAGCCCCCGGTCCACGACCGTACGGATCTCACGGACGAGGGCGGCCATCCTCGCGGTCGTGCGGGCCGGCGTAGTGGTGGTCATACGGGCAGCGTCGAGCAGCCGACCCATCACGTCCAACGACAGTTCTCACCTGAAATCCCAAGTGCTGCTTATGGGTTCGGGGGAGTGGCTGCCGGGCGGTCAGCAGCCGACGCGGTTCGCGGCCACCTGCTTCAGGGCGTTGAGGACCACGGAGGTCGCCGGGATGCGCAGGTGGTCGCGGTAGACGTACGCGGCGATGTGCCGGCGCGCGGCGGGCTGGAGCGGCCGACCGCACACCTTGTTCAGGGAAAGGGAGGGCAGCACCAGCGCGGGCATCATCGCCACGCCGAGCCCCTGCCCGACCATGCTCTGCACGACCAGGTTGTCGTCGGTGGCGAACCGGATGTCGGGCACGAATCCCAGCTCGGCACATTCGTGCAGCAGGTTCGCCCGGCAGCGCGGACAGCCGGCTATCCACCGCTCCTCGGCGAGGTCGGCCAGGTGCACGGCCCGCCGCCGGGCCAGCGGGTGCCCGGTCGGGAGCAGCACCGTCAACTGGTCCTCCATGAGCCTGACCTCGGCGACCTCCTCCGGTATCTCCTCGTGGAGCCCGGGATAGGTGAAGGCCAGGGTGATGTCGCACTCCCCGCGTTCCAGCCGGCGCAGGGACTCCGGGGGCTCCCCCTCCAACAGCTCGACCTGGATGCCCGGGTGGTCCTTGGCCAGGTCGCTCAGGGCCTCGGGGACCAGGGTGACGTTGGCGCTGGGGAAGCCGCACAGCCGGACCCGGCCGGTGCGCAGGCGCGCGTACGCCTTGAGCTGCGCCTCGGCGGCGGAGAGACTGCCGAGGATGGACTCGGCGTGCCGGGCCATGGACTCGCCGGCCTCGGTGAGCTGCATCTTGCGGCCGACCCGGGTGAAGAGCGGGGTGCCGACGGCGCGTTCGAGCGCCTTCATCTGCTGGGTGATCGCAGGCTGGGTGTACCCCAGGGCGCGGGCGGCTGCCGAGTACGACCCGGAGGCGACCACTTCGTGGAAAGTGCGTATGTGCCGCGAATCGAACACAAGGGAAGCATAAGCGGACGTTGGGAGGGGCCGTAGGCGTATTCGCGCCCACGGCCCCTCCCAACGAGCCAGCCGTTACTTGTCGCCGACCCGCGAGCCGAGCGTGATGTCCACGGTGGTGGGCTTGCCGTCGCGCAGGTAGGTCAGCTTCACCACGTCGCCGGGCTTGTGCGTCCAGATCTCGCTGATGAGCGTCGGGCCGCTGTCGATCGTCTTATCGCCGAACCGGGTGATGACGTCGCCGGGCTTGAGGCCCGCCTTGCCGGCCGGACCGTTGGGGTCGACCAGGTCGTTGGCGGCAGCGCCCTGCTCGGAGATCTTGGCGCCGTCGGTCTTGGACTGGAGGTCCACGGAGACCGAGATGATCGGGTAGACCGGCTTGCCCGTCTTGATCAGCGACTCGGCGACGTTCTTGGCCTGGTTGATCGGGATGGCGAAGCCGAGGCCGATCGACCCGGCCTGACCGCCGCCGAAGCCGCCGTTGCCTGCCGACTGGATGGCGGAGTTGATGCCGATGACCGCTCCGCGCCCGTCGAGCAGCGGGCCGCCGGAGTTGCCGGGGTTGATCGAGGCGTCCGTCTGGAGCGCGCTCATGTAGGAATTCTTTCCGCCTGAGCCGTCGCCGGAGGCCACCGGGCGGTTCTTGGCGCTGACGATGCCGGTGGTGACCGTGTTGGACAGGCCGAAGGGGGCTCCGATGGCGATGGTCGAGTCGCCGACCGCGACCTTGTCGGAGTCGCCGAGCGGCAGCGGCTTGAGGCCGGACGGCGGGTTCTTCAGCTTGAGCACCGCCACGTCGTAGCCCTGCGCCCGGCCGATGACCTCGGCCTCGTACTTCTTGCCGTCGGAGAAGGTCGCGGAGAGCTTGCCGCCGTTCGCGGCGGAGGCCACCACGTGGTTGTTGGTGAGGATGTGGCCCTGCTGGTCGTAGACGAAGCCGGTGCCGGTGCCGCCCTCGCCGTCGCCGGCCGAGGCCTCGATGGTGACGACGCTGGGAAGCGCGCCCGCGGCCAGGCCCGCGATCGAGCCGGCTTCCCGCTTGATGTCCTTGGGGGTGTTGCCGGCCGTGATCGTGGTCGAGCCGACGCCGTTGTCGCCGCGCTCGGCGGCCCAGTAGCCGATGCCTCCGCCGACGCCGCCCGCGAGGAGGGCCGCGACGAGCACGGCGGCGATCAGGCCGCCCCTGCCCTTCGGCTTTGCGGGCGGCATGCCGTCGGCAGTCGGGGGAGCGCCCCAGACCGCGCCGCCGTGGCCGCCGCCCGAGCCGTACACCGGGACCGTGGGCGGCGGGGGCGGCCAGCCCTCGGCGCCGTGTGCGGCCGGGGCCGGGGCGTGCGGTGCGGGGGCCTGGGCGTAGGCCGGTGCCGGGGCCGGGGTGGGCGGGATCTGCTGGGTCGGCTCCGTGCCGGGCGCGGGCGTCGGCGGAAGCTGCTGGGTGACCGGCTCCGCGGCGGGCCCGGCCGCCGGGGCGGGTGCGTCCGCAGGGGCCGCCGGCGTCGCCGTGACCTCCGTGGCCGGTTCGGGCGCGGACGTCTCGGGGGCAGGAGCGGCCACCGGGGGTACAGACGGGGCCGCGGGGTTCTTCGGGGCCGCGGTGCCCTCGTTCTCGGTGCTCACAGCGCTCTTCTCCTCGTCACACACGGCTTCAAAAAACTGGCGATTCGGCCCGACTGAACGTTCGACGTGCCGCACAAGTTCCTGGGAAAAGCCTTCCCCATGACCCGTCAGAGCACTGTAAGCCGGACCTGTGCGTCTCCCTCATTGTTTATATCCGGCATTTCGGGCGCATCTGCAAGGGCTGAGCCCGACACCCGAGGGCTCCTCGGTGGCACCATGACCCGGTGACCCACGCACAGCCGCCCATCCAGGTCGTCGCCCACCGCGGCGCCTCCGAGGATGCCCCCGAACACACCCTGGCCGCCTACCGCAAGGCCATCGAGTACGGCGCCGACGCCCTCGAATGCGATGTCCGGCTCACCGCCGACGGTCATCTGGTGCTGGTCCACGACCGCCGGGTCAACCGCACCTCGAACGGCCGCGGCGCCGTTTCCGCCCTTGAGCTGGCCGACCTCGCCGCCCTCGACTTCGGCTCGTGGAAGGACCGCGAGGAGTCCCCCGACTGGGACTCCGACCCCGAGCGCACCTCGGTCCTCACCCTGGAGCGGCTACTGGAACTGGTTTCCGACGCCGGCCGGCCGGTGCAGCTCGCCATCGAGACGAAGCACCCGACCCGCTGGGCCGGACAGGTGGAGGAGCGCCTCCTCTTCCTCCTCAAGCGGTTCGGGCTGGACGCCCCGCCCGCCGGGGGCCCGCACCCGGTCCGCGTCATGAGCTTCTCCGCACGCTCCCTGCACCGGGTGCGGGCGGCCGCGCCGACGATCCCGACCGTGTACTTGATGCAGTTCATCTCACCCCGGATGCGCGACGGGCGCCTCCCGGCCGGCGTGCGGATCGCCGGTCCGGGGATGCGCATCGTGCGCAACCACCCCGGGTTCATCCGCAAGCTCCAGGACGCGGGCCACTCCGTACACGTGTGGACCGTGAACGAGCCGGAAGACGTTCAGCTCTGCGCTGATCTGGGTGTGGAAGCAATCATCACGAACAGGCCGCGCCAGGTTCTGTCACAGCTCGGGCGCTGACGTCCCCTTTTGCCCACCCGTCCCGCACGCCACCTCCATAACAGGGTGTGCACCGGCGCATCCGCTCCGCAATCGCTGGTCATGAATGCGTCAGAGCGCTCAGCGCGGCCGGTTTCCGGTCCAGGCCATTGGGGCATCCAGACCATGGCGTGGGGCTAAGGAGGTTCCGGGGGTGGCGTTGGTGGTGGCACAGGAAGTGCCCACGTCTTCGTGCATGGACGTATGCCATGGTCCTGCCGGCGTGGGCGAGGCGAGGCGCCGCATGCGCGAGCAATTGCGCATGAGCGGGGTGTCCGAATCGGTCGTTGACGACGCCGTACTGATCCTTTCCGAACTCCTCAGCAATGCCTGCCGACACGGCAGACCGCTGGGTGCCGGGGAGATCGGGGACGGGGAGATACGCGCCGCATGGCGCATCGACAAGGCGGGGCGACTGACGGTCGAGGTCACGGACGGCGGCGGCCCCACCCGCCCGGTCCCGGCCACGCCCTCGGTCACCGCGCGCGGGGGCCGGGGGCTGAACATCATCAGCGCCCTCGCCCAGACTTGGGGTGTCCGGGACGGAGCGGCAGGCGAGGTCACCGTATGGGTGACGGTTGCGTGCGGGCCCCGGCACGACGATTTCGCTACGCGCGTTGCGCCCCCGGCGATCGACTTCAGCACAGCCTTCGACGATCTCCATCCGTGACCGACAGCAGCATCCGCACCACCGGCCATCCGAACGAGCGGCCGCCGGGAGCGCACGCCGACCGTGCTCCCGGCCGCATCCTCCCGGCTGCGGCGGTACGAACGGCTAGGCTCGCGCCCAGACACACGCCGTACCGCCGCAACCGGGAGACACCCACGATGGCCAAGAAGCGCCCCGCAGCGAAGACTGCAAAGCCGCAGCTCAAGAACGGGGAGATCCCGGTGGTGGGCGCACGCGAGCCCTGCCCCTGCGGATCCGGGCGCCGTTACAAGGCCTGCCACGGCGCAGCCGCCGCACACGCCGTCACCGAGCACGTGGCGCGCCCCTTCGAGGGCCTGCCCGGCGAGTGCGACTGGGTGGCACTGCGCGAGCTCGTGCCCGCGGCGACCATCCCTCTGACGCTCAAGGGCGGCCTGCCCGAAGGCGTCCCGTCCGTCACGCTGGTGACCGTACTGCCGATGGCTTGGCCGGCGCTGCGCCGCGAGGACGGATCGGTTCTGCTCGGCCTCCAGAACGACTCGACCACCGGGGACCTCGCCCGGGACATGGCCGACACCCTGGAGCGCGCGCTCGTAGCGGAGCCGGGTACTCCGATTCCGGCTCGCCGTGTTCCCGTCCAGGGTCCGCGACTTCAGGATCTCCTGGACACGGACGGCGTTTTCGAGCCGGTTGTGCACAGCGGGTTCGAATTCTGGATTCCGGATTCGGAGGGCGCCCAGAACGCCTCCCCGGAGATCGCCGCCTCCCTTGAGCGCGCGAACGCCGCCGCCATCCCCACGGTCAAGCTGGCCGGCGTGGACGCTGCCTACTGGTGCGAGACCCCGGACAAGAACCACCTGCGCTGGGTCATGCCGCACCCCGAGGAGAAGCTGCTCGACGCCCTCGCACGGCTGCACGCCGCGGGCACCTCCTCGCTCGGCGAAGGCACCCGACTGGTCGGCTCCTTCCGGGCGCACGGTCTGGTGGTTCCCGTCTGGGACCTGCCCACCGGAGTGACCGCCGACGACGTGGAGAAGCCTGCGGCCCAGTTCGCGGAGCGGCTGGCCACGGCCCTGGCCGCGGACGCCCCGCTGACCGCGGACGAGCGCCGGGCGCGCGGCGGACTCACCAACCGCCAGGTCACGCTCAGCTGACTCCCGGACCCCCGCAGGACTGGTGACCGGGGTCACAACTCCCGCTAATCGCCTGCAAATCGGTGTCCGAATATCAGAGATCGAATTTGCGAACAGGCGATCTCTTGTTACCGTTCTTGTAGCCCGGTCGCTGGTGCATCCCCCGTCGCCAGCGACCGGGCCCTTCCATTTCCGCCGTCGCTCAACCGTCGGCAGGTGCCGGTGAGTTGCTCCCGGACCTCAGCAGCAGCTTCCCTTCATCATCCGGAACTGCAAACTCCGCAACAGCCGAGTAGGAATCCGGAGCCCCCGCCGATACCTCCCGCGGCGTCTCGCACAGCCCCGGTTCGTCGCCGGCTTCGACCGCGCACCGGATCTGCACCGTGCGTCCCGCGGGCCCCATCACCGTCAGCACGGCGTCCAACGCCCGCCCGCTGGTGTTGCGGTAGTAGCTCCGCCCCCACGTCCGGCCCTCGCCCGCGAGGATGCAGGTCTGCGCCTCCAGACCTTGCGGGGAGGAGAGTTCGGGGCCGCACCGGGATTCCGTACGGGGCTGTGCGGACGGGCCCGGCCGCGACTGCCCGGCCTGCCGCTCTCCGGACTGCCGGGGGCCGTCCTGGTGCTGCCCGGCCCGCTGCGCGGGCGCGGCAGCGGGAGCCGGCGTACGGGATCCGTTCGGCGTATCGGCCAGCCCGAGCGAGGAGAGGATCCCGCCGCCCTTTCCGTCATCCTGACCGGCGAAATCCGGTCCGGCGATCGCTCCTGCCAGCGGGAGGGACAAGATGATCAGCACACCGGCGCTGATACCGATCAAGCGGAGATTCATTCGCCGAAGATAGCGATGCCGGATTGGGGCGCGGAGATCCCCGCGCCCAATTCCCTTGGAAACTCGTCACGCTGACACTCGTACGAGTGATCGGCGGGTGCCCGGAACCCCGGTACGACAACCCGCCGCACCCGCCATGTGCGCACCCTGCGTGCGCACCGCGCGTGATCAGTACGCGAGCCGACTGCCCCCGCCGGAGGCCCCGCTGCTCGCCTCGACCAGTGCGTCCACGACGGCCTCGACCTCCGGCAGCCAGAGGCCGTCGCCGGTCTCGGCCGGCTCGCGCTCCCACCGGACCTCCCCGCCACCGGACGCGGAGGAGGGCGGGAGCAACAGGTAACCGCCCTCGCCGTGGAAGCGCAGCGCGGAGGGCACGTGGTCCTTGGCGTACAGGAGTTCGCCGAGCCGTTCCAGCGAGTACGGCGCGACCAGCAACGCCCAGCGGGTGGGCGAGGCGACGATCGGGCCGAGCCGCATGCCCTGCGCGTCCAGCCGTACGACGGCGCGCGCGGCCGCGTTGGCCGGCAGGCTCACGGCGCACGGCGCGGAACCACCGGTGGCGAGCAGCACGGGAGCGGTGGGCCGGTTGTTCCACCACCAGGCCACCATCCGGGGGTCGGTGGTGGCTGCGAGCAGTCCGGGGTCGAAGGGATGCGCGCCGGGGACGACGCAGTCGGGGTCGGGGCAGGCGCACCGGTTGCTGTCGGCGCCGGAGCGGCCGACGCCGGGCAGCACCGGCCACTGCCAGGCGGTGGCGCAGGCGAGCGCCGCGTCGAGGAGGGCCTGGTCACTGCGCTGCCCGGGGACCGGGCGCAGGAACTTCAGGCGATTGCGGAGCCGCTGGAGACGCCTTCCGAGGATCTCGCGCATGAGCGCTCGTTCCTTTCCGTTGAACGTCGAGGGCCACATCACACCATGTAACCGGTGCCTCACCACACGTACACGTTTCGCGTCACTGTCCGCTGGAAGCAGGTTCACACGGTTCGTGCAGTTTTCTTACGGGTCCATGAAACGTCCGGCGGGGCGGAACGCGACCCGCGCCAGTGCCGAGACCGGCTGCCGCCGCTAAGGACGACGGCCCGTTCCGGGCGGTTCCCGGCGGACCGCCGGGCTGCGCCAACTCTCCCCGGGCACCATCGATTAGGTACCCGGAGCCACTCCGGCGCCTGACCAGTCGATCGCAAAAACCGCCTGCATCCAGCTTTTTCCAGCCAAGTTCTAGCCTTGGCTGGACAGTGAGTTGCCGTCCCACGGACACCAGGATTCCCACCTGGGCAATGCTGGACATCGATCCTCGTGTGCGTGTAGATGTGGATTCATTGATGGCGGCGCAGCACGATCTGGGGGTTTGCGATGCTATATGGCGAATCGCACCAGGTGGAAAGGCGGACGCCATGAGCGCTCCGCATCTGCCGAAAGTGGCTGGAATCGATCCAGCAGTTACCACGGTCCCGCAAACTGCGGCGCCCACGCCCGCCCGAACCGCCCCCGCGCCGACCCCGGCAGCGGTGCCCGGACCGAGCACACTGATCCAGGACCGGCTGGCGGGGATGGTCTCCGACTTGACCACCCTCCACGAGCTCACGGAGCGGCTCGCCCGCGCCCGTGACCTCGACTCCTCGCTCCAGGAGTTCCTGCGCGCCGGAGCGGCGCTCGTCGGCGCCCGACGCGGCCTGATCGTCCTGGAACCCTCCGACGGACTCGGCCCGACGACCACGATCGGACTCGGCCTCGGCCGCGCGGACCTCGGGCACATCGAGACCGTCCCGCGCACCGCGACCTCGTACGGCCGGATCCTCGACGGGCTCCCCGACGCCCGGGGCGGCTCCGACGTACTCCCCGAACCCGGCGCCGCTCCCGGAGCGGGCGGGTACGGCACCTCCGTCGACCCCCGCCACCGCGAGGTCGCCGCCCGGCTCGGCTACGCCGCGAGTTACGCACTGCCGCTGACCGCCGAGGCCACCGGCCGGCTCGGCGCGGCCGTCTGGCTCTACGACGAACAGGCCGAGCCGAGCGACCGCCAGCGCGATCTCGCCGGGCTCTACGTCCGGCACGCCGCCGAACACCTGGCCCGGATGCTGGAGGTGGAACGCTCCCGCAGCAGGCTGGCCACGGTCGCCGAAGAGTTGCTGCCCAGCCGCCTCCCCCGGATCCCCGGGGTCCAGCTCGCCGCCCGCCACCACACAGGACCGCGCGGCGGAGGCGACTGGTACGACGCGCTGCCGCTGCCCGAGGGCGCCCTGGGACTCGCCGTCGGGTCCGTCACCGGGGCCGGGCCCAGCGCCGTCGCCGCGATGGGGCGACTGCGGGCTTCGCTGCGCGCGTACGCCGTCATGGAAGGGGAGGACCCCGTCGCGGTCCTGTCCGATCTGGAGCTGCTGCTGCGCCTGACCGAGCCCGCGCGCTGCGCGACGGCGCTGTTCGCGTACTGCGAGCCCGCCCAGCGCAAGATCATCCTGGCCGGGGCGGGGCACACCCCGCCGCTGCTCATCGGCGAGCACCGCACGGAGTACGTGGAAACGACGCTCTCCGCTCCGCTCGGGATGCTGTCGTGCTGGGAGGCGCCGAGCGTGGAGATCGAACCTGCGCCTGGAGAAACGGTGCTGCTGTACACCGACGGGCTGCTGCAGCGGACCGGCGACCCCATGGACCGGGCCTACGCGCGGCTGCACGCCGCCGCCGCGGGGGTACCCCGCAGCATCCGGGACGACCCGGCGGCCGTCTGCGAGCACGTCCTGAGGGCGGTCCTGCCCGCCGACGACCCGGCGGTCGCACCCGCCACACCCACGGGCTCCGCCGGCGCCGCGACGGCATCCGCCACCGCCGCCGCCGTGGCCGGCACGGAGGGCGGCGTGGAGGACATCGTGCTACTCGCTGCCCGTTTTGACTGATTAGTCACACCCGCCGCCGGGCGTCTTCCCCTCGCACATACGATGGATGCGGTCCACACCCGGTCCTGTCGTAGCTGAGGAGAAGACGTGGCTGACGAGCTCACCCCGGAGACCCCGGAAGAAGAGCAGCCCCAGAAGAAGCACAAGCAGCGCAAGAACGGGCTGTACCCGGGCGTCAGCGACGAACTCGCGGAGAACATGCGTACGGGCTGGGCCGACACCGAGCTGCACGGGCTGGAGCCGATCGCCCAGGCCGCGCACACGGCCGCCCGCCGTGCCGCGCTGTCCGCGCGCTTCCCCGGCGATCGCCTGGTCGTGCCCGCGGGCCGCCTCAAGACCCGCTCGAACGACACCGAGTACCCCTTCCGCGCCTCGACCGAGTACGCGTACCTGACCGGCGACCAGAGCGAGAACGGCGTCCTGGTCCTGGAGCCCTCGGGCGGGACCGGCCACACCGCCACCATCTACCTGCTGCCGCGCTCCGACCGCGAGAACGGCGAGTTCTGGCTGTCCGGCCAGGGCGAGCTGTGGGTCGGCCGCCGCCACTCGCTGGCCGAGGCCGAGCAGCTGCTGGGCATCCCCGCGAGCGACGTCCGCAAGCTCGCAGACGAGCTGGCCGAAGCCGAGGGCCCGGTCCGCGGCGTCCGCGGCCACGACCCCGTCATCGAGGCCGCCCTGACCGACAAGGTCACCAAGGAGCGCGACGAGGAGCTGCGCGTCTACCTCTCCGAGGCCCGCGCCGTGAAGGACGACTTCGAGATCGGCGAGCTCCAGAAGGCCGTCGACTCCACCGTCCGCGGTTTCGAGGACGTCGTGAAGGTCCTGGACAAGGCCGAGGCCACGTCCGAGCGCTACATCGAGGGCACCTTCTTCCTGCGCGCCCGCGTCGAGGGCAACGACGTCGGTTACGGCTCCATCTGCGCCGCCGGCCCGCACGCCTGCACCCTGCACTGGGTCCGCAACGACGGCGACGTCCGCTCCGGCGACCTGCTGCTTCTCGACGCCGGCGTGGAGACCCACTCCCTCTACACCGCCGACGTCACGCGCACGCTGCCGATCAACGGCACGTACACCGACATCCAGCGCAAGATCTACGACGCGGTCTACGAGTCCCAGGAAGCCGGCATCGCCGCCGTCAAGCCGGGTGCCAAGTTCCGCGACTTCCACGACGCCTCGCAGCACGTCCTGGCCGAGAAGCTCGTCGAGTGGGGCCTGCTGGAGGGCCCGGTCGAGCGCGTCCTGGAGCTCGGCCTCCAGCGCCGCTGGACCCTGCACGGCACCGGCCACATGCTCGGCATGGACGTCCACGACTGCGCCGCCGCGCGCACCGAGGCGTACGTCGACGGCACGCTGGAGCCGGGCGTGTGCCTCACCGTCGAGCCCGGTCTGTACTTCCAGGCCGACGACCTGACCGTGCCCGAGGAGTACCGGGGCATCGGCGTCCGGATCGAGGACGACATCCTGGTCACCGAGGACGGCAACCGGAACCTGTCGGACGGGCTGCCCCGTGCCTCGGCCGATGTCGAGGCCTGGATGGCACGCCTCAAGGGCTGACGCGGCGCGGCCTTCGGCCGACCATCGGTGGGCGGGATCTCGTACGCGGGTCCCGTCCACCGGCATGTCCGGGAGGCCTTCCGCCGCTACGACACCTTCAGCAGCGCTCCCTCACGCCATTTCAGGATCTTGTCGAAACTGACCACCGCGCCGCGGCCCGGCCGGTTGCGGAGCCTGACGTGGTCCGCGAGCTCCGCGATCAGCCACAATCCCCGGCCGTGCTCGCTCTCCGACGGCTCGGAGGGGCCGGCCGGCGGGGGTCTGCGCCCCGCGACCGTCGCCGCCGGGAAGCCCGGACCCGAATCGGTCACCTCGATGCGGCAGCAGTCCCCGTCCAGGTACGCCGTGACGCGATAGGCCGCGCACGCCTCCGGAACGGATTCCGCGCCGGCACCGGCTTCGGCCGCCGGACCGCCGTGCTCCACCGCGTTCGCGCACGCCTCGCTCAGTGCCACCGACAGATCGAAGGAGATGTCCGGGTCCACCCCCGCGGTCTCCATCGTCCCCAGCAGCAACCGCCTGGCGAGCGGCACGCTCGCGGCTTCGCGCCTCAAGTGGAGAGACCACCAGATGCTCATACGGTTACGTATTGCCGCCCGCGGCAGGGCGTAAGCCCCCGGCGGCTGACACAGCCCTCATTCGGCCGATGGCGACACGTCGAAGCAGTTGTGTATGCAACGGAGCATGCGGCGGTGTAAGGGGCGGCGTACGTGTCCGCGCCGGGTTCGGGGGGCGAAGCCCCGAAGGGGGGCACACACGACCTTCCGGACCTGCCGTATGGACGTTGTGAGGGCAGTGCGATGATGGCCCGGCCATGACTGTCCCCCACCCGACGCCCGCCGGAGCCGGCCTCCGGTTGATCCGGGCCGCGGTGTTCACCGCGGTCTGCGTCGTGCTGTCCGCGGCCGGGCACGCGCTGGCGTCCTGCGCCACCGTGCCCTGGTGGGCCCTCGTCATCGCCTTCCTCGCCGTGTTCGCGGTCGCCGCGCCCCTCGCGGGCCGCCGGCGCTCGCTGCCCGGCATCGCCGCCGCACTCGCCTTCGGACAGCTCGCTCTGCACGCGGTGTTCGGCCTCGGCCAGCAGAGCACCGCCGCCGCGCAGGCACCCGCCACGGCCGACGCCTCGCTCGCGGCGCTCGCCGCCCGGCTGGTCTGCGGCGGCAACTCCGTCCCGCTCAGCCCGGCCGACGCCCGGCAGATCCTGCAGACCGCCGGACTGGACCCGGCCGCCATGGCCGCCACCCAGGCGCACATGGGCCACGCCCACCTGACGCAGGCCGCCGCGGCTCCCGCCACCGGCCTGTTCAGCACCGGCATGCTCGTCGGCCACCTGCTGGCCGCACTGGCCGCAGGCTGGCTCCTGGGGCGCGGTGACGCCGCCCTGTTCCGGCTCGTGGAGCTGTCCCGCACCTCCGCCGAAGCCGGGCCGGTGCGCCCGCTGCGCGCCGCGCTGGCCTTCGTACGCGCCTTCGGCGCCGGGCTCGCGGGCACGCACACCGGCACCCCGCAGGCTGCCCGGACCGCCACCGAACCCGCCGCGCACACCGGCCGGGAGACGCTCCAGCACACGGTGATCAGGCGCGGGCCGCCCCGCACGGCGCTCGCCCTCGCAGCCTGACGCGGCACCCCTTCCCCGGGACACCCGGCGCAAGGACCGGTGCCGCGAACTCCGCGCGCGCCCGTGCGCGGAACCACCGTCACCCGCCCCTGTGGAGTGTTACCGCCATGAAGACCTCTCGCGTCTCCTTCGCCGCCGCCCTTGCCGCCGGCACCGTCCTCGTCCTGTCCGGCACCGCGTTCGCGCACGTCGGCGTGCAGCCCGTCGGCGAAGCCACCAAGGGCGGTTACGCGACGCTGAACTTCAAGGTTCCGAACGAGCGCGACAACGCCTCGACGACGCAGCTGGAAGTCAACTTCCCGATCGACCAGCCGCTGACGTCGGTCATGCCGCAGGACATCCCCGGCTGGACGTCCAACGTCGAGAAGACCAAGCTCGACAAGCCGCTGACCGTCCACGGCAAGCAGGTCAACGAGGTCGTCACCAAGGTGACCTGGAGCGGCGGCAAGATCGAGCCCGGCAAGTTCCAGCAGTTCCCGGTATCCGTCGGCAAGCTGCCCGACAACGCCGACCAGATGGTCTTCAAGGCGATCCAGACGTACGACAACAACGAGGTCGTCCGCTGGATCGAGGAGGCCAAGGAAGGCGCGGCGGAGCCGCAGAACCCGGCTCCGGTCCTGAAGCTGACCGCCGCCAAGGCGTCCGCCGCCGACGACCACCACGACGACAAGGGCGCCGCAGCCAAGGACGACAAGGGCCACGAAGAGGCCGCGGGCAAGACCTCCGACACGACCGCGCGTGCCCTCGGCATCGCGGGCATCGTCATCGGCCTCGGTGGTGTCGCCTTCGGTGTCGCCTCGCGCCGCCGCGCCTCCTGATCCACCGCGGCCGCAGGCCGTATTCACTTCTCAGCGTGCGTCAGCCGGCCCCTCTCCGTGGCCGGGCCGCCCGCACCACATCCCCGATCCCAGGGACATCTCGCCATGCGCACCACACGTGTGACGGTCGCCGCCCTCGTGGCAGCCGCCGCCCTCACCCTCACCGCCTGCGGCGGTGAGCCCGCCAAGCCCAACTCGGTCACGCAGATCACCGGCCAGTCCAAGGCCGGTGCCGCCACGGTCCTCGACCGCCCGTTCGACAAGCCGGAGCTGGTCCTGACGGACACCACCGGCAAGCCGTGGAACCTGCGCGAGCAGACCAAGGGCAAGCCGACGCTCATCTACTTCGGCTACACCAACTGCCCCGACGTGTGCCCCCTGACGATGAGCAACATCGCCGTCGCCAAGAAGGCACTGCCCAAGGCCGACCAGGACAAGCTCCAGGTCGTGTTCGTCACCACCGACCCCGAACGGGATACTCCCGACTCCCTCGGCGCGTGGCTCAGGGCCCAGGACCCGTCCTTCACCGGACTGACCGGGGACTTCGCCACCATCCAGGCCGCCGCGCGCAAGCTCGGCATCGGCATCGACCCTCCGAAGAAGGAGGCCGACGGCAGCGTCGTGTCCATGCACGGCGCCCAGGTCATCGCGTTCTCGCCCAAGACCGACGAGGGGTACCTCCTCTACGGCGAAGGCACGACCGTCGACAACTACACCGCGGACCTGCCGAAGGTCATCAAGGGGGAGAACCCGTGAACGCCCGCACCATCCGTACCCTCGCCGCCGCGCTCTCCCTGACGGCAGCACTGGCCATATCCGGCTGCTCGTCGGACTCCGACGCCGACTCCGGCTCCAAGTCCGGCGCGGACAAGCCGAAGATGACGGTCACCGGCGCCTTCATGCCGGAGCCCGTGAACGACAAGATGGCCGGCGCGTTCATGGTCATCAAGAACGAGTCCAAGACGGCCGACAAGCTCACCGCCGTCACCAGCCCCCTCTCCGACGACCTGCAGATCCACGAGACCAAAGACCAGAAGATGCGGCAGGTCGCTGCCATGGACGTGCCGGCCAACGGCGAGCTCAAGCTGGAGCGCGGCGGCAGCCACGTCATGTTCATGGGGCTGAAGAACACGCCGAAGGTCGGCGACAAGGTCACCGTGGAGCTGCGCTTCGAGAAGGCCGACCCCGTCAAGGTCGAGCTGGACGTCAAGGAACGGACGTACAACGCCCAGAACACCAGCGCCCACTGACGGACCGAGGTACTGACACGCCATGACGGCCATCGCCCCCTCCCCGGCCCGCGTCCGGGCCCCGGCACTCCTGCCGCGGCTCGCGCTGGTCCTCGCAGCCCTGCTGGCAACCCTGTTCACCGCGGCCGGTCCGGCCGCGGCACACGCCGCACTCACCGCGAGCGACCCCAAGGACGGGGCGGTGGTCGCCACGGCCCCCGCCCAGGTCACCCTCTCCTTCTCGGAGCAGGTCGCCATGGGCGACGACTCCATCCGGGTCATGGACCCGCAGGGCAGGCGGGTGGACACCGGCGAACTGCGGGACATGTGCAGCGGAACCACCGTCCGCTACGGCACGGCGCTGCACTCCGGGCTACCCGACGGCACCTACACCGTCGCCTGGCAGGCCGTGTCCGCCGACAGCCACCCCGTTTCTGGCGCCTTCACCTTCTCCGTCGGCGCCCCCTCGGCGACCAGCGTCGCCCTGCCCACCGAGAAGGCGGGCGGCGGACCGGTGGGCATTGCTTACGGCATCGCCCGCTACGCCGCCTACGCCGGTTTCACCGTCCTCGTCGGCGGAGCCGCCTTCATCCTGCTGTGCTGGCGACGCGGCGCGGCGCAGCGCCCGCTGCAGAAGCTGGTCGTGCGCGCCTGGGTCACGCTCACGGCCGCCACCCTCGTGATGCTGGTGCTCCGCACGCCGTACACGGGATCGGGGAAGTTCACCGACGCGCTGGACCTCAACGGCCTGAGGGCCGTCCTGGAGACCAAGACCGGCGCCTCCCTCGTCTCCCGGCTGCTCCTCCTCGGCGCCGCCGCCCTGTTCATCGCCGTGCTGTTCGGGGTGTACGCGCGCCGGACCGCCGAGGCTGCGGACAAGGGAAAGCGCAAGGACAAGAGCAAGGAGGCGGACAAGGAGGGCGACGACCTGCTCTTCGGCCTCGGCATCGGCGGAGCCGTGGTGGCCAGCGGTATCGCCGCCACCTGGGCGCTGTCGGAGCACGCCTCGACCGGCATCCAGCCCGGTATCGCCATGCCTGCCGACATCCTGCACCTGCTGGCCGTCGCCGCCTGGCTCGGCGGACTCACCGCCCTGCTCGTCGCCCTCCACAAGGTCCCCGGAATCGAGCGAGAGGCCGTCCAGCGGTTCTCCCGGGTCGCGTTCGTCAGCGTCGTGGTCCTCGCTGTCACCGGCGTCTACCAGTCCTGGCGGCAGCTCGGCAGCTGGTCCGCCCTCACCGGGACCAGCTACGGACAGCTGCTGCTGCTGAAGGTCGGGCTCGTCGCCGTCCTCGTCGGCATCGCCTACGTCTCCCGCTCGTGGACCGCACGGCTTACCGAGGCACCTGCCGGGAAGGCAGCCAAGATCACGCGACAGCGCGATGTTTCACGTGAAACAAAGCCGGCAGCCGTGACCGTTCCCGAGGACCCCAAGCGTGCCGCGCAGCTCGCCCGGCAGCGCGCTGCCCGCGAGAACGCCCGCGAGAAGCAGGTACGCGATGCCGATCCGGCCCGGGCAGGACTGCGCCGCTCCGTGCTCGCCGAAGCCGGGGTCGCCATCGCCCTGCTCGCCGTGACCACCGTCCTCACCAGTACCGAGCCCGGCCGGACCGCCGAGCAGGCGAGCGGGCGCGACTCCGCGGCGGCCACCGCCGTCCCCAACCGCGCCATCAAGATCACCCTGCCGTTCGACACCGGCGGCCAGAACGGCAAGGGGTCGGTCCGCGTCGAGGTCGACCCGGGCCGGGTCGGCGCCAACTCGCTCCACGTCTGGGTCGAGGACCCCGACGGCCAACCGCTCGACGTTCCCGAGATCAAGGTCGCCTTCACCCTGCCCGCCAAGGACATCGGCCCCCTGCCGCTCGTCCCGGAGCGCGCGGCCCCCGGACACTGGAGCGCATCCGGCGTCCAGCTGCCGCTGGCAGGTGAATGGCGGATCGACGTGTCCGTCCGTACCTCCGACATCGACCAGACGACCGTGCAGAAGAACGTGAAGATCGGCTGACCAGAGTGACCGAGAGCAACCCCGACATCGAGATCTCCCGGCGCCGGCTGCTGGGCACCGTCGGCGCCGCGGGCGCCGCCGGGCTCGCGCTGGGCGCCACCGGCGGCGCCCTCGTGCACTCCGCCCTCGCCGACTCCCCGGCCGGCGCGGCCGGGGCCGCCGGGGGCCTCGCCTCCCTGGGCGCCAACCAGGTCGCCTTCCACGGCGATCACCAGGCCGGCATCACCACCCCCCTCCAGGCCAAGGGCCACGTCCTCGCCTTCGACCTGGCCCCCGGGGCCGGCCGCAAGGAGGCCGCCGCCCTGATGCGGCGCTGGTCCGACACCGCCCGGCTGCTGATGGCGGGCAAGGCCGCCTCGGCCGCCGACTCCGGTATCGCCCTCGACGCCGGACCGTCCTCCCTCACCGTCACCTTCGGGTTCGGGGCCTCCTTCTTCGAGCGCACCGGGCTCGCCGCCCGCCGCCCCACCGCCCTCGACCCGCTGCCCGACTTCTCCGCCGACCGGCTCGACGCACAGCGCAGCAACGGCGACCTGTGGGTCCAGATCGGTGCCGACGACGGGCTCGTCGCCTTCCACGCACTGCGCGCCCTCCAGAAGGACGCCGGAGAAGCCGCCCGGGTGCGCTGGCAGATGAACGGCTTCAACCGGTCCCCCGGTGCCACTGCCGCCCCCATGACCGCCCGCAACCTCATGGGTCAGGTCGACGGCACCAACAACCCGAAGCCCGCCCAGCCCGACTTCGACAAGCGGATCTTCGTCCCCGCCACCGGTCCCGGGCCCGCCGAGCACGCCTGGATGGGCGGGGGCTCGTACGCGGTCGTGCGGCGCATCCGGATGCTCCTCGACGACTGGGACAAGCAGTCCCTGGCCCAGCAGGAGCAGGTCATAGGCCGTACGAAGGCCACTGGCGCGCCCCTCACCGGCGGCACCGAGACCACGACGATGGCCCTCGACAAGATCGGCCCCGACGGCAAGCCGGTCATCCCGACCAACGCGCACGCCCGGATCTCCGCCCCCGAGCAGAACGGCGGGGCCGCCATGCTCCGGCGTCCCTTCTCCTTCCACGACGGGATCGCCGCCGACGGCACCCCGGACGCGGGTCTCCTCTTCATCTGTTGGCAGGCCGACCCGTTGCGCGGGTTCGTCCCCGTCCAGCGCAAGCTCGACCGCGGGGACGCCCTGTCGGCTTTCATCCGGCACGAGTCCAGCGGGCTGTACGCGGTGCCGCCCGGCCCCCGCGACGGGGAGTACGTGGGGCAGCGGCTGCTCGAAGGATGAACAGCGCCCCGGTGGTCGGGGACCCGGCATTAGGCTGATCACATGTCGGCCACGCGCTTCACCTATCTCGGTCCCGAGGGCACCTTCACGGAAGCCGCCCTCCGCACACTGCCGGAAGCCGCGACCCGGGAGCTCGTCCCGATGGTGTCGGTCCCGGCCGCCCTTGACGCCGTGCGCAACGGGGAGGCCGCGGCCGCCCTGGTGCCGATCGAGAACTCGGTCGAGGGCGGGGTCACCGCCACTCTGGACGAGCTGGCCTCCGGCGAACCGCTGATGATCTACCGCGAGGTGCTGCTGCCCATCGCGTTCGCACTGCTCGTGCGGCCCGGGACCACGCTGTCGGACGTCAAGACCGTCACCGGGCACCCGGTCGCCCAGCCCCAGGTGCGCAACTGGCTGCGGGCGCACCTGCCCGATGCGGCGTGGGAGTCGGCCGCCTCCAACGCCGACGGTGCCCGGCTGGTCCAGGAGGGCCGCTTCGACGCCGCCTTCGCGGGCGAGTTCGCGGCCGCCACGTACGGGCTCGTCCCGCTGGTCACCGAGATCCACGACGCGGAGAACGCAGAGACCCGGTTCGTGCTCGTCGGACGCCCCGCCCGGCCGGCCGCACCGACGGGCGCCGACAAGACCTCCGTCGTGCTGTGGCTCGGCGACGACCACCCCGGTGCGCTGCTGGAGCTCCTCCAGGAGTTCGCCGTCCGCGGGGTGAACCTGATGCTGATCCAGTCCCGGCCGACGGGCGAGGGCATCGGCAACTACTGCTTCGCCGTCGACGCCGAGGGCCACATCTCCGACCGCAGGGTCAGCGAGGCGCTCATGGGACTCAAGCGCACGTGCCCCCAGGTCCGCTTCCTCGGCTCCTATCCCCGTGCCGGCGTCGCTCAGGGTGACGTGCGTGCTCCGCGACCCGGCACCTCGGACGGCGATTTCACGGCGGCTTCCGACTGGCTGACGCGCTGCCTCGACGGCCGGGCGTAGCTCTTCTTCCCTTGTCCACAGAGTTATCCACAGGCCGAGATGGGGACCTGTGGACTAGTCGACATCATGGCGCGACAAGGTCGACAAATCGGTCGGGGGCCCAGGTTTCGCGCTGGGGAGCGGAAGGTGAACGGCGTCACCCCTACATCGCCGATCAACTCTTTGGGGCGAGCCATTCCCACCCGAATGAGTGTGTGAGGGTGGTTTGAGCTCCGATTCCCTCGGGCGGGCTGCGGGTGGGGATTGATCTAATTCCGTGTCCACAGATCCGGCGCACAGCCTGTGGACAAGTCACCGTGGTGGGCAATTCCTGTGGACAAGGGAGAGGCCCCCGCCCTGCTCAGAGGGCGCCTGGATACCCCCGCTTGTGCCCCTTTTCAGGGAATGGGCCACTTTTATTGACCGGCCAGGAAGGGCCACTTCCAGCCAGCCGGCCAAAGTTTTCCATTCTCCGCAATTGGGACATAGCGACACGCAGCGTGATATCGGTGTGAGCCCGGGAAGCCCAGCCCGGTAGCCTGGAGGGGTGATTGACCTCCGGCTGCTCCGTGAAGACCCTGACCGTGTCCGCGCCTCGCAGCGCGCCCGTGGAGAGGACGTCGAACTCGTCGACGCACTGCTCTCCGCCGACGAGCGCCGCAGGTCCTCAGGCATGCGCTTCGACGAACTGCGCAATGAGCAGAAGTCGCTCGGCAAGCTCATCCCCAAGGCCTCTCCGGAGGAGCGCGCGGAGCTGCTGAAGAAGGCCGAACAGCTCAAGTCGGACGTCAAGGCCGCCGAGGCCGAGCAGAACGAGGCCGACGAGGCCGCCAAGCGACTGCTGCTCCAGCTCGGCAACATCGTCCACGAGGACGTCCCGGTCGGCGGCGAGGAGGACTTCACCGTCCTTGAGACGCACGGCACGATCCGCGACTTCGGCGCCGAGGGCTTCGAGCCCAAGGACCACCTGGAGCTCGGCGAACTGCTGGGCGCCATCGACGTCGAGCGCGGCGCCAAAGTGTCGGGCTCGCGGTTCTACTACCTGACCGGTGTCGGCGCCCTGCTTGAGCTCGCCCTGGTCAACGCGGCGATCGCGCAGGCCACCGAGGCCGGCTTCGTCCCGATGCTGACCCCCGCGCTGGTCCGCCCGCGCGCCATGGAGGGCACCGGCTTCCTCGGCCAGGCCGCGGAGAACGTGTACCACCTGGAGAAGGACGACTATTACCTGGTCGGCACCTCCGAGGTCCCGCTCGCCGCGTACCACATGGACGAGATCATCGACGCCGAGAAGCTGCCGCTGCGGTACGCCGGCTTCTCCCCGTGCTTCCGCCGCGAGGCCGGTACGTACGGCAAGGACACCCGCGGCATCTTCCGCGTCCACCAGTTCGACAAGGTCGAGATGTTCTCGTACGTCGCGCCGGAGGAGGCCGAAGCCGAGCACCAGCGCCTCCTGGAGTGGGAGAAGCAGTGGCTGACCAGCCTGGAGCTGCCCTTCCAGGTGATCGACGTCGCCACCGGCGACCTGGGCTCCTCCGCCTCCCGCAAGTTCGACTGCGAGGCGTGGATCCCGACCCAGGGCAAGTACCGCGAGCTGACCTCGGCCTCGAACTGTGACGGCTTCCAGGCCCGCCGCCTGTCGATCCGCTACCGCGACGGCAAGAAGACCGCGCCGCTCTCGACGCTGAACGGCACGCTGTGCGCCGTACCGCGCACGATCGTCGCGATCCTGGAGAACCACCAGCAGGCCGACGGTTCCGTGCGGGTGCCCGCGGCGCTCCGCCCGTACCTGGGCGGCCGCGAGGTCCTGGAGCCGATCGCCAAGTGAGCCCGGCCCCGTTCCCGTACAAGCTCGTCGCGACCGATCTCGACGGCACGCTGCTGCGTGGCGACGACACGGTCTCGGAACGCACCCGTGAAGCGCTCGTCGCGGCCACCGCGGCGGGCGCGGCACACATCATCGTCACCGGCCGGGCCGTGCCCTGGACCCGGGGCGTGCTGGACGATCTCGGCTACCACGGGATCGCGGTGTGCGGGCAGGGCGCGCAGGTCTACGACGCGGGGGCGCACCGGCTGCTGACCTCGGTGACGCTGGACCGGCAGCTTGCCGGTCTGGCTCTGTCGAAGCTCGAAGCCGAGGTGGGTCCGCTGGCGCTCGCGGCCAGCCGGGACGGAGTGGACGGCGATGTGCTGTTCGGGCCCGGCTACCAGGTACAGGAGGGCCTGCCGGCCGTCTACCTGGAAGACACCGCGGAGGTCTGGACGGCTCCGCTGAACAAGCTGTACATCCAGCACCCGGAGCTCGGCGACGACGCTCTGGTCAAGGCGGCCCGGAAGACCGTGGGCTCACTGGTGGACATCGTCATGGCCGGCCCGGGGATAGTGGAGATCCTGCCGCTCGGGCTGACGAAGGCCACCGGCCTCTCGCTGGCCGCGCGCCGGCTGGGCGTGAAGGCGGCGGAGACGATCGCCTTCGGCGACATGCCCAACGACATTCCGATGTTCGGCTGGGCGGCGCGCGGGGTGGCGATGGCCAATGCCCATGCCGAGCTGAAGGCCGTGGCCGACGAGGTGACGGCCTCCAACGAGGAGGACGGCATCGCGGTGGTGCTGGAGCGTCTGCTGGGCGCCGCCTGACGGCCCCTCCCCGCAACGGGAACCGTCCGAGAACGAGGGAAGGTCCGGAACAGCCCGCGCCGTACGGCGCGCTCGAAGTGGCTGCTCCGGACCTTTTTGTTGCTCCCCGCACGACTCACTCTGCCCGCGGCGCAGGTCCCGTACCAGTCAATTTCCGTCCATCGGCCAGGGCAGGCGCTGTGCTCATGTTTCACGTGAAACATGCCTGGGGTGCGGGTGACGGGTGAGTGGCCAGGCAAGCAGCCCGACGGACACGGATATGGCGTGCCCGAGGTCGGTGAAGGTGCCTCCGGTGAGGAGGGGCAGCCCGTAGAAGGCGACGACACCAGCGAGGTAGAGCCAGCGCAGCGGGTTGGGGAGCCGGTAGGTGAGGACTCCGATCGAGGCCGCGAGGCCGTAGCTGACGCCCACGTCGACGACATGGACCATGCTCTGCGGGGCCCGGTGGTCCTGAATGGCCATCAGGACCACCTTTTGGCTGATCAGGGTGGCCGTGATGTGGGCGGTCGCGACGATGGCGAGCCAGCGCAGGGTGCCGAGCCAGCGTTCCACGGGTGCGTGGAAGAGCTCGAAGAGGACGGCGTACAGGGCGAGCGAGGCCGGGTTCTCGATCCAGAAGGCACTGGAGAGCAGGGCCCGCACCGGGTGACGGGTGAGTTCGTGGATATTGCTGCTGTGCCGGTGGAGCAGGACGTGCTCCAGGTGGTCGGGTGCGATCACGACGATGACGCTCGTGACGGCGATCATCAGCAGCCATATGTGCGTACCCGGCGAGGAGCGGATCCAGGACCGTACGGGCCTGGACCGCTCGGGCTCGGGGTGCTCGACCATGCACTGATTTTGCCCCGTACGGCGGTGCCCCGCCCGGCCTGTGGGCCGGGCGGGGCACCGCCGCCGATACGTACGGGAAGGTCTTACTCCTCGCCCGCCAGGGTGAGGCGGCGCAGCTTCTGCCCGGCGAAGAGGGTGGCGCCCACGGTGACCACCACGAGCAGGGTCGCCGCGGTCGGCAAGCCGACGGTCGCGTCGACGTACCCTTCGCCGGCGACCTTCTCGGCGAGGGCCAGGGCCCACTGCTGGACGCTGAGGGTCTTCGCCCCGGAAACCAGGCTGCCGAAGAGCGACTCCCAGATCAGGGCGTAGACCAGGCCGAAGACGACCGCGTGCCGGCTGACCGTGCCCAGCAGCAGGAACAGGGCGCTGTAGGCGATCGAGGCGACGAGCGCCGCGACGGTGTAGGCGACGGCGATCTGCTGGCCGTTGCCGTTGAGGATGAAGCCGGCGATCAGGGTCGGGATCGCGGAGAAGGCCATCGTGATGCCGATCGCGACGATCAGCTTGGTCATGATGATCGTCGGACGCTTCACCGGCTTCGAGAGCAGGTAGACGATCGAGCCGTCGTCGATCTCGGGGCCGATGGCTCCGGTGCCGGCGATGACACCGATCAGCGGAACCATGGTGGCGAGGGCGAAGCCGCCCAGGAAGTCGGCGGCGATCTTGTCGTCCAGGCCGCTGAAGGTGCGGACGGCGAGCGAGATGACGATCAGCAGGGCGGGCAGCGCGCAGAGGATCAGCGCGCGACGGCGGCCGAGCAACGCGCGGTACGTGAGCCGGGCGACGGTGGGGTTGTACATGGGTGCCAGCTCCTTCAGGCCGCGACGAGGTAGGAGAAGACCGACTCAAGGGACTCGTCGGAGGGAGAGACCGTCAGCAGGCGGATGCCGTGCGCACGGGCGACCTGCGGCAGCAGCTCGGTGAAGCGGCCGAAGTCGACGGCCTGGATGCGCAGGGCGCCTTCCTTGAGGTCGACCTCGATGCCCGCGGTGGAGGGGTCGGCGATCAGGGCCGCGGCGAGGGCCCGGTCGTCGGAGGAGCGGATGACGTAGCGGTGCGGGCGGTCCGTCATCAGGCGGCGGATCTTGCGGAAGTCGCCGGAGGCGGCGTGCCTGCCGGCGACGACCACCTCGATGTGGGAGGCGAGCTGCTCGACCTCCTCCAGGATGTGGGAGGAGAACAGGACGGTGCGGCCGTCGTCACCCATGCGCCGCAGCAGGTCCATGAGCTGCATGCGCTGACGCGGGTCCATGCCGTTGAACGGCTCGTCGAGGAGCAGCACGGACGGGTCGTGGACGAGGGCCGAGGCCATCTTCACGCGCTGGCGCATGCCTTTGGAGTACGTGGAGATCTTCCGGTCCTGTGCGTACTCCATCTCGACCGTGGCGAGCGCCAGTTGGGCGGCCGCGTCGTCGAGGCCGTGCAGCTCGGCGTTGGCGACGACGAACTCCCGGCCGGTCAGGAAGTCGTACATGGCCTCGCGCTCGGGCACGACGCCGATCTGCTTGTAGACCTGCTCGTTCTGCCAGATCGGCGCGCCGTCGAGGGTGACGGTGCCGGTGGAGGGGGCGAGGAAGCCGCCCATCATGTTGATGAGGGTGGACTTCCCGGCGCCGTTGGGGCCCAGGAGCCCGGTGACTCCGGGGCCGATGCGCATGGTCACGTCGTTGACGGCGACGACGTTGCCGAACCAGCGGGAAGTGTGGTCGATGTCGATCGTGGTCACAGCCCGGCCTTCCGGTAGCGGGCCATCAGGGCGGCGTAGGAGCCGGCGATGAGGGCGAGGACGACGAGCAGGTAGACGAAGCCGACACCGGCCGAGGGGCCTTGTCCGCCGGGGAAGGCGGAGGTGGCACCGAGGAAGGCCGTCTGCACGCCGTCGATCAGGGTGATCGGGGAGAACAGGCCCATCCATTCGATGGGGCCGGTGGTGCCGGCGCTGTACGCCACGCCCTGTACGGCGGTCACGGCGCCGTAGGGGATCAGCAGCAGGGCGATGATGGCGGCGACGCCGAAGCCTCGGCGCGGGGTGAGCGCGGCCATGATCAGGCCGAGGCCGGCGAACAGCACCGAGAGCAGCAGCACGGAGACCAGTCCCTGGGCGAACCCCTTGGTCTGGTCCGCGAAGTCGAATTTGGCCAGCAGCGAGCCGATCCACATGATCAGCAGCGGTGTGGCGGTGAGGATGAACAACGCCGAGGCCATCGCCGCGAACTTGGCGAGGACGTAGTCGATGCGCTCGATGGGCCGCGAGAAGTAGAGCGGCACGGTCTTGAACCGCAGGTCCCGGGAGACCGACTGGGGCGCCTGCGAGGCGACGTAGAGGCCGATGATCACCTGCGTGGTCAAGGCGTACGTCGTGTACTTGATCGGCAGGCTGGTCGAGCCGGGTACCGCGATGGCCACCGCGACGATGATCAGCGCGGGAACGCACATCACCGCGAAGAGGATCATCGGGAGGACCTTGGACTTGGCGGACCGGCCGAGTCCGTAGGCCCCGCGCAGGGACTGCGAGAACAACGACTTGCGGGCGTAGGCACGGCCGAGCCGGGCGCCCTCGTAGGACCGGTAGCCGATGTTGTGGATCTGGGTCGAGGTGTCAGGCGCCATCGGAACCGGCTCCCTTCCGGACGAGCTGCTGCTGGTCGCTGTCGCGGAAGACCTCCGCGATGTGGTGGCGGCGCTGTTCCATGCGGACCAGGCCGAGGCCGAGGTCGGCGACGGTGTCGCGCACGATGTCGTATGTCTCCTCGCCGGTGGCTTCCAGGAGCAGGATGTGCCCGGCTCCGGGCAGGCCCTGCTCCTCGCCGGCGTGCAGGGTGAGGCCCGTTTCGGCGAGCGCCTTGCGGAGGGCCGCGGTGCCGTCCGGGTGGGCGTCCGTGTCGGTGACCTCGACCGCGAGGGTCGTGGTGATCTGCGTGAAGTCGCTGGTGGAGCTGGAGCGCAGCAGCTTGCCGCCGTCGACGACCACGACGTGGTCGCAGGTCCGCTCCAGCTCGCCGAGGAGGTGGGAGGTGACCAGGACGGAAATGCCGAAGTCGGTGTAGACACGGCGGATCAGGCCGAGCATCTCGTCGCGGCCGACGGGGTCGAGGCCGTTGGTGGGCTCGTCGAGGAGGACCAGCTGGGGGTCGTGGACGAGCGCCTGCGCCAGTTTGACCCGCTGCTTCATGCCCGTGGAGTAGCCGCCGATGGGGCGGTAGCGCTCCTCGTACAGGCCCACGTGGCGCAGGGTGTCGGCGGTCCGCTCCCGTGCGGCGGTTGGGGGGAGCCCGGACATGCGCGCCATGTGCACGACGAACTCGGTGGCCGAGACGTCGGGCGGCAGGCAGTCGTGCTCGGGCATGTAGCCGACGCGTTCACGGATGGCGCTGCCGTGGGTGGCGACGTCGAGTCCGAGTACGGCGGCGCGGCCCTCGGTTGCGGGGGACAGTCCAAGCAGGATCTTGATCAGCGTGGACTTGCCGGCTCCGTTGGCACCCACGAGGCCGGTCACTCCGGGCCCGATGTCCAGGGAGAGCCGGTCGATTGCGGTCACTCGGGGGTACCGCTTGCTCAGGCTTTCGGTCGCGATGACAGTCACGGCTTCGACGTTAGTGGCGCCGGTCGCGCGGATCGTCAGACCTGGAGCGTCATCCCGTCTCCGCCTTCAGGACTACACACCCTGACGAAAGGCTGATGCGGACCGGACAAGTTTGTCCACAGGTCCGTGCACGGGCCTTGACGTGATCTCCGGTCATTGTCACATTCATCAGTGTCAAGTTACGGGCGCGTAGCGCGTACGGCTCTACGGACGGACGGCTGTCATGGCTGCGGACACCAGGCAACGCACCGCGCAACTCTCGGCTGACCTGCGCGGGTTCAGGGAAGTGCAACGCCTCTCGTACGAGTGCGCGGAGACCGTCGCCGCGCAGCTGCGGCCGGGGGTGACCGAGCGCGAGGCCGCGCGGTTGCAGCGCGAGTGGCTGCGCGAGCGCGGGGTGCGGGACTGGTTCCACCTGCCGTTCGCCTGGTTCGGGGACCGCACCGCCTTCGCGAACTTCAAGATCCCCCTGCAGTTCTTCCCGACGAACCGGAAGCTGGAGCCGGGGATGCCGTTCATCCTCGACATGGCGCCCGTGTACAAGGGGTACGCGGCCGACATCGGGTACTCGGGGAGCCTCGGGCTGAACCCCGTACAGGACCGGCTCATGTCCGATCTGCGGGTGCACCGTGAGCTGATCCTGGAGCAGGTCCGCGAGCGACGCCCGCTGCGCGAGATCTACGAGAACGTCGAGCGGCTGATGATCCGTCAGGGGTACGCCAACCGGCACCGCGCCTACCCCTTCGGCGTGATCGCCCACAAGATAGACCGGGTCAAGGAGCGGCGCTGGTCCCCGACCGCCTTCGGGTTCGGGACGCAGTCCCTCAAGGGGCTGGCCTCCGACGCCCTGCGCGGACACCGCGAGGGCTGGTCCCCGCTGTGGAGCCCGTACCGCTTCTCCGACCACCCGCCACAGCCCGGCTTGTGGGCGGTCGAGCCGCACCTGGGATTCCGGGGCACTGGCGCGAAGTTCGAGGAGATCCTGGTCGTCACCGACTCGCGGGATCCCGTGGAGAGCGCGTTCTGGCTGGACGACGATCTGCCGCACGTGCGGCGCTGGGCCGAGGAGAGGGCAGCATGAGCGGCATGAGCGGAGCGGACGGAACCAAGGGCACGGGCCTCGTCGGGGCGCGCGAGCGCCGCGTGAGCACCGGCGGCATCGAACTGTGCGTCGTCGAGCTCGGCGAGGCGGACCGGCCGACCGTGGTGCTCGTGCACGGGTACCCGGACAGCAAGGAGGTCTGGTCTGAGGTCGCTCAGCGGCTGGCGGCCCGCTTCCACGTGGTGCTCTACGACGTGCGCGGCCACGGGCGCTCCTCCGCGCCGGTGCCGCTGCGCGGCGGCTTCACCCTGGAGAAGCTGACCGACGACTTCCTGGCCGTGGCGGACGCGGTCAGTCCGGACCGGCCGGTGCACCTGGTCGGCCACGACTGGGGCTCCGTACAGGGCTGGGAGTTCGCGACGGTCGCCCGCACGGAGGGCCGGATCGCCTCCTTCACCTCGATGTCCGGTCCCTCCCTGGACCACTTCGGCCACTGGATCAAGAAGCGGATGGCCCGGCCCACCCCGCGCCGGGCCGCGCAGCTCCTCGGCCAGGGCGCCAAGTCCTGGTACGTGTACCTGCTGCACACCCCCGTACTTCCGGAGCTCGCCTGGCGCGGGCCGCTCGGCAAGCGGTGGCCGGGAATCCTGGAGCGCGTGGAGAAGGTCCCGGCCGGCTCCTACCCGACGGCCTCGCTGCCCTCGGACGCCGCGCACGGTGCCTGGCTCTACCGCGACAACGTACGGCCCCGGATGCGCCGGCCGCGCCCGGACGCGTACGCGCACGTGCCCGTCCAACTGATCACCCCGACCGGGGACGCCTTCCTCTCCGAGCATCTCTACGACGAGCTGGAGCTGTGGGCCCCCGACCTGGTGCGGCGCACCCTGCCCGCCAAGCACTGGGTGCCGCGGACCCGGCCCGACCAGCTGGCCGCATGGATCACCGAGTTCGTCACGGCCCGGGAGGAGCCCGCCACCCGGGCGCCGGAACAGAAGGCTCCGGGTCGGTACGCCGACCGGTTCGGGGGCCAGCTGGTGCTGGTCACCGGCGCCGCCAGCGGTATCGGCCGAGCCACCGCCTTCGCGTTCGCCGAGGCCGGGGCGCGGGTGGTGTGCGTGGACCGGGACGCCGAGGGCGCGGCCCGCACGGCCGACATGGCGCGGCTCGTCGGGGCTCCCGAGGCCTGGGGCGAGTGCGTCGACGTCAGCGACGAGCAGGCGATGGAGAAGCTCGCCGCGAAGACCGCCGCCGAGTACGGGGTCGTGGACGTCCTGGTCAACAACGCCGGGATCGGCCTGTCCGGGCCCTTCCTGGAAACCACCTCGGAGGACTGGAAGAAGGTCCTCAACGTGAACCTGTGGGGGGTCATCCACGGCTGCCGGATCTTCGGCCGGCAGATGGCCGAACGGGGCCAGGGCGGGCACATCGTCAACACCGCCTCCGCCGCCGCCTACCTGCCCTCCAAGACCCTGCCCGCGTACAGCACGTCGAAGGCGGCCGTGCTGATGCTGAGCGAGTGCCTGCGGGCCGAGCTCGCCTCGCGGTCGATCGGGGTCTCGGCGATATGCCCCGGCATCGTCAACACCAACATCACCGCCACCTCGCGCTTCGCCGGGGTGGATGCGGCGGAGGAGAAGCGCCGCCAGGAGCGCTCCACTCGGCTGTACGGGCTGCGCAACTTCCCTCCGGAGAAGGTCGCCGAGGCGATCCTGCGGGCCGTGGTGCACAACGAGGCCGTGGTGCCGGTGACACCGGAGTCCAAGGGGGCCCTGTGGCTCTCCCGGTTCGCACCGGGCGCGCTGCGGCGGCTCGCGAAGCTGGAACCACGGCTGTGAACGGGGCGGGGCCGCTGCCGGCGCGGAGAGAGCCCGGCACGGCCGTATCCCGCTCCTTCCGGCGGTCGTACCATCCCTCGCAGGAGGGCTCGCTGCGCAGGGCGGTCGAGTACCTTGCGGCTTCGCCTGCCGCCCGGGCCGCGGCGGCCGCGGTCGGCCGAGCCGCCATGTCGTAGGGAGCCGAGATTGTCAGAACAGGCGGTGGCCGAGTACCGGATCGAGGATCTCGCGCACCACAGCGGGGCGACCGTACGCACGATCAGGGCGTACCAGGACCGTGGGCTGCTGCCGAAGCCTGAGCGGCGCGGCCGTTCCAACGTCTACCGGGACACACATCTGGCGCGGCTGCGCCAGATCGCCGACCTGCTGGACCGCGGCTACACCCTGGCCTCCATCAAGGAGCTGCTGGAGGCCTGGGACGCCGGGCGCGGGCTCGGCGGTGTGCTGGGGCTCGTCGCCGAGGTGCACGGACCGTGGACCGACGAGGAGGCCGCCCGGATCAGCCGGACCGAGCTGAACGAGCGGTTCGGCGGCCGGCCCGACGACGACGCGGTGGGCGAGGCGTGCGAGCTGGGGGTGTTGGAGGCGATACCGGGCCGTCCCGACGAGTTCCTGGTGCCCTCCCCGCAGGAGCTGGCGGTGGCCGCCGAGCTGTACGCGGCCGGGGTGCCGCTGTCGGCGATCACCGGCCATCTGCGGGAGCTGCGCGGACAGGTGGAGCACATCGCCTCGCGGTTCCTGGAGTTCACCACCGAACACGTCTTCGCCCGCTACCTCGGGCAGGTCCCGCCGACGGACGCGGATGCGGCGGAGGCGGCCACGATGGTGCGCAGACTGCGTCCCCTGGCCCAGCAGACGGTGGATGCCGAGCTGGCGCGGGCGATGCGGCTGTTCGCGACCCGGCATCTGCAGCGCCACCTGGGGGCGGCCGGGACCGCGCAGCCCTCCGGACCGGCGTCGGTGCCACTACCGGCGGAGACGGTTCGGGCGGTGCAGGAACTGGTCGGCGCCGAGTTCGTTGGCGAGTTCGTCAGGGCGGCCACGGAGCGGGAACTCCAGGCGCGGACGATGAACGAACTGGCGCGCCGAGCCAGCGGCTGACGGCGGCCGGCGCACGGCCGGTGATGGCGGCTGACGGCTGCTGGTGGCGGTGGCTGGTGGTGGCCGCCGGCCGGCTGGTAGTCCACAGGGCGGATCACTCGTTTGCCGTCAAAACAGACCCAACCGGCTGTGGACAAGCCGGTGGTTCCTGTGGACGACGCTGTGGACGACCGGTGGACGACGACCGGTGAACAACCGGTGGACGACTCAACCGATGGTCTCGTACCCGGGGTTCGCGGGGCTGGTGGCGCCCGTGGTTCGCACGGGCACTGCCGGGCCGACGGTCGTCGACGCGTCCTGCAGAGCGCGCCCGGTGCTCCCGTAGAGGAGGGCCGCGAGGGCCAGGCCCAGGACGCCGCCGACCACTTGGGCAGCGACGAATCCGGGCAGCGACTGCGGGGCGATACCGGTGAAGGAATCGCTGAAGGCGCGCCCGATGGTGCCCGCCGGATTGGCGAAGGAACCGGACGAGGTGAACCAGATCGCGGAGGCGATGTACGCGGCCACCGCGACCGGGATCAGTTTCGGGCGCCCGATGCGCTCCAGCCCCCGGATGAGCAGGACGAGCCCTGCGGTGGCGACGATCTCGCCGATGAGCAGGTGGCCGCCGCGGATCTGCGTGGAGAAGGTGCCCGGGGTGCGGCCGAACATCACCTCCGCGAGGACGGCACCGCCGATGGCCCCGGCGGTCTGGGCGGCGGTGTAGACGAGGGCCTCTCGGCCACCGAGCCCCTCGCCGCCGGTCCGGCGGGCCCACCAGGAGGTGAGGGTGACGACGGGGTTGAGGTGGGCTCCGGACAGCGGCCCGAAGAGGGTGATGATCAGCCCGAGGCCGATGGCCGAGGCGAGCGAGTTGGCGACGAGGGCGACACCGGTGTCACGACTGAGGGCGGAAGCCTGGATGCCCGAGCCGATCACCACCACGAGAAGGCCGGCGGTGCCGATGAGCTCGGCGACCGCGCGGCGCGGCAGAGAAGCGTGGATCGTCATGGGTTCTCCCCTTGGGCAGTAGTTCAGCGGAAAATGTATTCCGTATCTTGGAAACGCGATAGAGGGTGTCTCAGTCCGGCGGAGCGCCGATAAATCGCTGCTCGATCCCCGTCCGACCCGGCAAGCTGGGGCCATGGACGACAGACGCACCGTGAAGGTGTCCAAATACGTCTCGAAACACCTGCGGCATCAGCCGGAACGCATCGGACTGGTGCTCGATCCCCAGGGCTGGGTGGAGATCGACGATCTTCTCCGTGCGGCCGCGGCCCACGGCTTCCACGTCAGCCGCGCCGAGCTCGACCACGTCGTCGCCGCCAACGACAAACAGCGGTTCGCCGTAGACGGCACCCGCATCCGGGCCAACCAGGGCCACACCGTTCCCGTGGACCTGGACCTGCCCGAAGCCGAGCCGCCCGCGTACCTCTACCACGGCACCGTCGGGGCCGCCCTCACCTCGATCCGCGCCGAGGGCCTGCGCCCCATGGCCCGCCACCACGTGCACCTGTCCCCCGACCGGGAAACCGCGACCCGTGTGGGCGCACGGCGCGGCCGTCCGGTCGTGCTGGCCGTGGACGCCGGTGCGATGCGCGCGGCGGGGCACGTCTTCCGGATCAGCGCCAACGGAGTGTGGCTCGTGGATGCCGTGCCGCCGCAGTTCCTGCGCTTCTCGTAAAGGCGGCCCGGGCGCGCTCGGGCTGCGTCCGGTGCCGCCCGGCGACGCCGGAATTCACCAAGAGATTGTCAGATCATCCCCCTAGGCTGGTCCTCATTCCGATCCGTGAGGGGGGTACCTCGCGATCGCCGAACCATCCATGCGAATTACGCGAGGTGACGCCCCGTGACGTCCACATCGGCTTCCTCTTCCGACTCCGATCCTTCGGCCAACAGCTTCCAGGTCGATCTGCGCGGCCTGGTCGACCTGCTCTCCCACCACCTCTACTCCAGCCCGCGCGTCTACGTCCGCGAGCTGCTGCAGAACGCCGTGGACGCCGTCACCGCCCGCCACGCACTCGACCCGGAGGCGGAGATCCGCATCCGTCTGTCGGCGTCCGCGGGCCGGGTGACCATCGAGGACAGCGGCATCGGCCTGACCGCCGCCGAGGCCCACTCGCTGCTCGCCACCATCGGCCGCAGCTCCAAGCGCGGCGGCGACCACGGCCTTGAGACCACCCGCCGGGAGTTCCTCGGCCAGTTCGGCATCGGCCTGCTCGCCTGCTTCGTCGTGGCCCGGCAGATCCGCGTCGTCACCCGTTCCGCCCGCGACCCCCTGGCCGCGCCCGTCGAATGGCTGGCCACGGACGACGGCTCGTACACCGTCCGCGAACTACCCGACGAAGCCCGCCGGGAACCCGGCACCACCGTCATCCTGCAGGCCCGCCCGGGAGCCGAGGAATGGACGGTCCCCGCCAAGGTCGAGCAGCTGGCCCGCGACTACGGCGCCCTGCTCCCGTACGACATCACCTTCGACGACGGCGAGGGCGGCGAAGCGCGGCCCGTCACCGACCGGCCCGCCGTGTGGGACCGCCCCTTCCCCACCCCCGCCGCGCGCCGCGTCGCGCTCGCCGGCCACTGCACGCAGCTCTTCGGGTTCACCCCGCTCGACAGCATCGACCTCGACCTGCCCGTCGCCGGAGTGCGCGGAGTGGCGTACGTCCTGCCCGAGCCGACCAGCCCCGCCCACCGGGCCGGACACCGCGTCCACCTCAAGGGGATGCTGCTCACGGACCACGCCGACAACCTGCTGCCCGACTGGGCGTTCTTCATCCGCGCGGTCATCGACACGGACACGCTGCGGCCCACCGCCTCCCGCGAGAACCTGTACGACGACGAGACACTGTCCGCGGTACGGGAGGCCCTCGGCGCCCGCGTCCGGGCCTGGCTCGCCGAGCTCGCCGCGAGCGAACCGGATCGGCTGGCCGCCTTCCTGAGCGTCCACCACCTCGGTGTGAAGTCCCTGGCCCGGCACGACGCCGAGCTGCTCGGCCTGATGCTGCCCTGGCTGCCGTTCGAGACGAGTGACGGCTCGATGAGCCTCCAGGAGTTCACGGCCGCGCACACCGAGATCCACTTCACGCGCACCGTCGAGGAGTTCCGCCAGATCGCCCCGATCGCGGCGGCCCACGGCCTCGGCGTCATCAACGCCGGGTACACGTACGACGCCGACCTGCTCGCCCTGCTGCCCGCAGTCCGCCCGGACCTCAAGGTCATGGAGCTGGACGCCGGAGCCGTCACCGAGCGGCTCGACCCCGTCCCGACCGCCGCCGAACTGGCCCTCGCCCCCTTCCTGTCCACGGCGCGCACCCGGCTGGAGCCGCAGGGCTGCGATGTCGTGCTGCGCGCCTTCCAGCCCGTCTCCGTCCCCGCGCTCTACCTCGACGACCGCCAGGCCCGCCAGGAGCGCGACCGCACGGCGGCACTGGGCAGTGCCGACTCCCTGTGGACCGGAATCCTCGGCGCACTGCGCGGCTCCGCACCGCGCGCCCGCCTGGTGCTCAACCACAACAACCCGCTGATCCGCCGGATCTCGGCACTGCCCGACGAGGCCCTGACCGGCACGGCCGTCGAATCGCTGTACGGGCAGGCGCTGCTGATGTCCCAGCGGCCGCTGCGCCCTGCCGACTCCACGCTGCTCAACCGGGCCTTCCTCGGGCTCCTGGAATGGGCGACCCACTCCACCGACTCCCCGGAGGAACAGAAGTGACCACGCTGACGCGCGAGGAGATCGAGCAGGGCCTGGCCGAGAACAGCGGCTCCCCGAACGGGGCCGCACGCAACGCGCACGCCGAGGTGCTCGCGGGTGCGGCGGAGGCGCTCGGCGACGGGGCGCTGTTCCGCCGGGCGCTGGACAACCTGATCAACGCCTATCTCTGGAGCGCCGAGTCCTCGAAGATGCTGGTGCCGTTCGCCCGGCTGCTCCAGGAGTACGACAAGGACCCCGGGGCCTTCTCCCGGTGGGACGCCCACTCGCTGTTCTGGCAGTTCAAGTGGGTGGCCACGGCCATCGGCGATTCCCCCGAGATCCCGCTGGAGTCCGCCGCCGGCTGGCTCGACGAGATGGAACGCCGCTATCGGATCGCCGGCTACAGCGAGCGGCCGGTGCGCGAGGCCGAGCTGTGGCTCGCCGACGCGATCGGCGAGGACGACCGGGCCGAGCGGGCGTTCCGCGCCTGGCTCGCCGCCGACCGCGACGACATGAGCGACTGCCACGCCTGCGAACTCAACAGCCAGGGCGCGTACGCCGTGCTGCGCGGGGACGACGCCCAGGCCCTGGACGTCTGGCAGCCCGTGCTGTCGGGCAACCGGACCTGCGCCGAGGAGCCCCACCGGGTGCTCGCCACCTCGCTGCTGCCGCTGCTGCGCGTCGGCCGCTTCGAGGAGGCCCGTTCTCACCACGTGCGCGGCTACCGCATGGCCCGCGGCAACGAGAGCCTGTTGCCGTCGGTCGGCAAGCACATCGAGTTCTGTGCCCTGAGCGGCAACGAGTCGCGCGGCCTGGAGATCCTCGCCGAGCACGCCGGTCACGTCGGCCCGCTGGTCAACGTCGACGACCAGATGGCGTTCCACGGCGGCAGCCTCGTACTGCTGCGCCGGCTGATCGAGCTGGGGCACGGACAGAGCCCGGCCGTTCCCTACCAGGGCGTCCCGCACTCGGTATCCGAGCTGTACGAGGTGCTGCGCGCGGGCTCGCTCGACATCGCCCGGCGGTTCGACGCTCGCAACGGCACCACCCGGGTCTCGGACCGCTTCCTCGCCCGGATCGGGCGGGAACCGCTGGTCGACGTACTGCCACTGGGTGTGCGCAGCACGGCACTACCGCAACCGCGGACCGCTGCTCCCGCGAGCGCCCCCGGCGCCGCCGCGCCCGTACCGCCCGCGACCGGCTTCGACGAGCTGGTGCAGCGGGCGCGGCAGGCCCGGGAACAGCGGCATCCGGCAGCGGACGCGCTCTGGGCCGAGGTGGGCGTCCATGCGGACGCGTGCCCGGAGAGCCAGGCGGACCCGCTGGTCATGGCCGATGTGGCGGACCACCGGGCCCTGGCGGCCGCCCGCGCCGGGGCGGACGACGCGGCGCAGCTGCTGGAGGCGGTCCGAGACCGCTACGAGGAGCTCGGGCAAGCGGAGCGCGCCGCGCTGGCGCGGCTGCGGCTGGCGAGCGCGGCCGCGCAGTCCGGGGCCGCGCCGCAGCGGATCCGGGAGCTGATGACGGTGGCCTTGGAGGCGGCCGAGGCACTGGATGCGGACGAACCGCTGCGCCCGCGCCGGATCGCACTGGCGGAGCTGACGTCGATCCGCGTGGAGTCGTACCTGCGCCCGCTGGAGACCGGGTCGGATCACGAGCACGAGCACGGTCCCGGGCAGGACCACGGGCACGGTGAACTGGCGGCCGAACTCGGCGCGTTCGTGGCCGCCCACGTCGAGGCTCTGCCCGACCTGGCGGCGGAGGCCGAGGAGATGCTCGGCCGCGTCGCCCTGTCGCAGGGCGACACCGATCGGGCCCTACCGCTGCTGGCCGCGTCCGCGGCGCGCTCGGTGTCGGCGGGCCTGCCGTGGCAGGCGGTGGACGCGCTGGTGCTGCGGGCCGGTGTGCTGGTGTCGCTGGGCCGGCCCGAGGAGGCGGAGGCGGATGCGCGCTCCGCCCTGGAGCACTCCACGGAGGTGGCCGAGGCCGAGACTCAGGGCGTCGTACGGCTCACCCTGGCGGACATCCTGCTGCGCCGGGCCGACGCGGCGGCGGAAGCGGCCGAGCACGCCCTCACCGCGGCGCACTGGTTCGACCAGGCGGGGCTGACCGCCGACGGAGGGGCACAGGCCCGTCTGCTACTGGCCCGGGCGTACGCGCGGGAGGGCCGGCACGCCGACGCGGCGGAGGTGTTGCAGTCGACGCTGCCCGATCTGCTGGAGTACGGCGAGGGACAGACCGTGTCCGTACGGGAGTTCCTCGGCGACCTGCTGCGACAGCTGAACGACCCGCGGGCGGCGGCGGAGCAGTACCTGCTGGCGGCTGACGTGGCCAAGGACTGGGAGGACCCGCGACCACAGGCCGCCCTCGCGCAGGCCGCCGCGGAGCAGCTCTCCGCCGCGCGCCTGGTCCCGGAGGCGGTCGCCGCCTACGAGCGGTCCCTGGAGCTGTACCGGGCGGCGGGCGGCGCCCCGGTCGCCGAGGTGCGGATCCTGCGCTCCCTGGCCTGGATGGCGCCGCGGGGGGACGCCGACGCGGCGGCATGGACGCGGGCGCGGGACCTGATGGACCAAGCCGCCGGGCTCCTGGAGGCCGCCCTGGCCGGGACCGCCGAAGGTGTCCGGTCCCCCGAGGCGTCGACCCGGGAGCTTCGGGCCGAGCTCGCCCAGACCTGGCTCCAGCTGGCGCAGGTGCTCGACTGGCGGGTCACCTCGTACGAGGAAGCCGAGGACGAGGAAGCCGAGGACGAAGACGAACACGGCGGGGACTCACGCCGCGCCGGGGCGCAGGGCGAGGTGGACACCGGGGCACTGAGGCTGGAGGAGGTCGACCTGACGGGGCGGGCCGCCGACCTCTACGCGGAGCTGGGTCCGGACCATCTGGGGGACCGGCTCCAGTGTGTGCAGTACGCCGCCTGGACCGAGCAGGAGATCGGTCGCGCCGGGGCGGGAGTCGCTCGGCTCTCGGCGCTGGTGGACGAGCTCCGGTCCGCGCCCGAGGGGGTCCCGAACGATCTACTGGAGCGTGCCCAGTCGTCCCTGGACGGCCTGAAGCGTTCTTCTTGAGGCCCTGAGGCCGCTTCGAGGCCCTGGGGCTTTGAGGCCCTGAGGCCCTGAGGCCGATGCCCCGTCGCCGTACGGCGACGGGGCATCACGGTCATCAGCCGGCCAGCTGGGCCAGGCCCTGCGTGGCGATCTTCTCGAAGACGTTCTCGTCGGCCGCGAACTCGGAGTCCGGGATCGGCGCGTGGATCACGATCTCGGTGAAGCCGAGCGCTTGGTGACGGCCGGCGAAGTCGACGAACGCGTCGACCGAGTCCAGCATCGTGTTGCGCTCCGGGGTGAAGCCGGTCAGCAGGATCTTCTCCATCGACTCCGGCGCGCGCCCGATCTCGGCGAACGCCTTGTCGAGCCGGGCCAGCTGGCCGGCGATGGCCTCCAGCGACTGCTCGGGGGTGCCCTCCTCGAAGAGCTTCGGATCGCCGGTGGTCACCCAGGCCTGGCCGTGGGCGGCAGCCAGCTTGAGACCACGCGGGCCGTTAGCAGCGACCGCGAACGGCAGTCGCGGCTGCTGCACGCAGCCGGGGATGTTGCGGGCCTCGTCGGCAGAGTAGAAGCTACCGCGTTCGCTGACCGCAGCCTCGGTGAGCAGCCGGTCCAGCAGGGGAACGAACTCCGCGAAGCGGTCCGCACGCTCCCGCGGGCTCCAGGGGTCCTGACCGAGCGCGGTGGCATCGAACCCATTGCCGCCGGCGCCGATGCCGAGGGTGAAACGGCCGCCGGAGATGTCGTCCAGCGACATGAGCTCCTTGGCCAGCGTCACCGGGTGTCGGAAGTTCGGAGAGGTGACGAGCGTGCCCAGTCGCAGCTTCTCGGTGGCTGCGGCCGCCGCGGTCAGGGTCGGGATCGCGCCAAACCACGGCAGGTCACGGAAGGACCTCCAGGTCAGGTGGTCATAGGTGTATGCCGTGTGGAACCCGAGCCGCTCGGCTCGCACCCACTGGTCGCGGCCGCCCGCATGCCACGGACGTACCGGGAGGATCACAGTGCTCAGACGCAGACTCATGCGTTCGAGCCTACGACCCTGCTCGTGTTTCACGTGAAACATCTGCCGTCCCCGTGTCATCGAGGGACACGTTTCAGCGGTGGTCGGGGAAGAAACATCGCCATCCAGCGCACGGGCTCTGCCCGCTCTGGTCCGCGGCCGCAAGGCCATGGGCGAAGATGGAGGCGTGACCTCGGCTCCCCAGCGCCCGGACGGGCCAACCTCCACTCCCCGGCTCATCGCCACCGACCTCGACGGCACCCTGCTGCGCGACGACAAATCCGTCTCGCTCCGCACGGTCGCCGCGCTCGCAGCCGCCGAGGAGGCCGGGATCGAGGTCTTCTTCGTCACCGGCCGCCCCGCCCGCTGGATGGACGTGGTCAGCGATCACGTCCACGGCCACGGCCTGGCGATCTGCGCGAACGGAGCCGCGGTGGTCGACCTGCACGCGGGCCGGGAGTTCGTACAGGTACGCGCGCTGCCGCGGGCCACGGCGCTGACGGTGGTGGATACCCTGCGCTCCGTCGCCCCGGGCACCTCCTTCGCGGTCGAGACGACCACCGGCATCAATTACGAGCCGCTGTACCCGCCCTTCTTCCAGGACCCGGGCGCCCATGTGGCGACCGCCGAGAAGCTGCTGGAGGAGGAGGCCGACGACACCTCCGCTCCCGTCCTGAAGCTGCTCGCGCACCACCCCGAGCTCGCCCCGGACGCATTCCTGGCTCTCGCCCGCTCGGCCGCCGGCGCTTACGCGTCGATCACCCGCTCCAGCCCGACGGCCCTGCTGGAAATCAGCGGGCTGGGGGTCTCCAAGGCCAGCACCCTGGAGCTGTGCTGCGCCGAGCGCGGGATCTCCCCCGCCGAGGTCGTGGCCTTCGGTGACATGCCGAACGACGTGGAGATGCTCCGCTGGGCGGGCACCTCGTACGCGATGGGCAACGCCCACCCGGACGTCCTCGCGGCCGCCTCCGGCCGTACGGTCGCCAACAACGAGGACGGCGTCGCGGTCGTCATCGAGCGCCTCGTCACGGAGCGCGCCGCCCACCAGCGGTAGCGCCGGAGCCGGCGCAAGAGCCGGCCGGAGCGTCAGAGCGGGGCCTCCCACACCAGGGTGGTTCCCGTGCTCTCCTCTCCGATCCCGGGGCCGTACGAGCTCGACCCGCCCAGCGACTCGGCCCGCCGGCGCAGATTCCGCAGCCCGCTGCGCCGGCCGCCTTCGGCGATGCCCACCCCGTCGTCGGCGACCTCCAGCCGTACCCCGGGCCTCCCCTCGGCCAGCGTCACGGTGCAGTCCACCACCACCTCGATCCGGGACGCCTCCGCGTGCCGGAAGGCATTCGACAGGGCCTCGCGCAGCGCTGCGATCAGGTTCTTGCCCACGAGCTCGCCGACCACCGTGTCGACCGGGCCGAGGAACCGGTGCGACGGCTTGAAACCCAGTGGCACCGCGGCCATGTTGATCTCTCGCAGGACCCGGGTGCGCAGCCCCGACGGGACCTCGGCGGGTCCCTGCTGCAGCGCGAAGATCGCGGTGCGGATCTCCTGAATGGTCACGTCCAGCTCGTCCACGGCCTTGCCGACCCCATCGACGACCTCCGGGACGACTGACCGCCGCTGGGCGCCCTCCAGCATCAATCCGGTGGCGAACAGCCGCTGGATGACGAGGTCGTGCAGGTCCCGGGCGATCCGGTCACGGTCCTCGAACACCGCGAGCCGCTCCCGGTCACGCTGCGCCTCGGCCATCATCAGCGCGAGCGCGGCCTGGGAGGCGAACTGGGTGGCCAGGGTCCGCTCGGCCTCACTGAACGGCCGCTTGCCCCGCCCCCGCGGGGTGACCAGTGCGCCGAGCACCCGCCCGCCGCTGTGCAGCGGCAGCATCATGCAGGGCCCGTACTGACTGGTCAGCCGGCTGACCATGCGGGGATCGGACGCGGCGTCGTCCACGAAGACCGGCTCACCCCTGAGCAGCTTCGCCACCACCGGGCTCTCGGCCGGAATCACCAGGCCGAGCGAGGTGGCCGGGTTGTCGGCGGAGACGGCGACGATCTCCATGCCTCCCTCCTCAGCGGGCAGCATCACGATCCCGGCGGCGGAGTCGGCCAGACGGCGGGCCTGCTCGGCCACCACCGCGAGGGCGTCGTCCGCGTCCCCGCCCGACAGCAGGGCGGTCGTGACGGCCACCGAGCCGTCGATCCACCGCTCCCGCTGGGTGGCGGCCTCGTACAACCGGGCGTTGCCGATGGCGATGCCCGCCTCGGTGGCCAGGACCCGGACCATGTGGACGTCATAGTCGTTGAACCGGCCGCCGCCGTTCTTCTCGGCGAGGTACAGATTGCCGAAGATCTCCCCCTGCACCCGGATCGGGACACCGAGGAAGGTCTTCATGGGTGGGTGGTGGGCAGGGAACCCGGCCGAGCGCGGATCCTTCGTCAGATCGGCGAGCTGCACCGTGTCGGGGTGCGAGATCAGCGCACCGAGCAAACCCCGCTTCCCGTCCGGCCGGTGTCCGATCTTCCGGGCCGTCTCCGCGTCGATGCCGAAGGTGACGAAGTCCGACAACCCGCGGCCCTCGGTGTCGACGACCCCGATCGCCGCGTACCGGGCGTCCGCGAGTTCGGCCGCGGTCTCGCAGATGCGGTCGAGCGTGGAGTGCAGTTCGAGGCCGGTGCCGACCGAGCGCATGGCCTCCAGCAGTTGCGGCACCCGCGCAGTGAGCTCGGTGGAGAGGCCCTGCAGACTCCGGGTGGCCTGGGTGGCCGCCTCCAGCGGGTCCGGTGTTCCGGGTGGTGACTCCGGCGGTTCCTGCGACTCCTGCGCTGACATGCCCTTGAGCCTAGTTAGTCCCTTTTACCGGGGAAAGTTGGCCAGGACCCCGTCGGCCGCCCGCTCGCGCTCCAGCAGCTTCTGCAACGGGCCCTCGGCGGCAGCCAGCTCCGCGTAGGCACCGCGCTGCACGACCGTTCCGCGATCCAGTACGACCACCTCGTCGACCGCGTCCAGGCCCGCCAGCCGGTGCGTGATCAGCACCGTGGTCCGACCCTCGGTCGCGGCGAGCAGATCCGCCGTCAGGGCGTCCGCGGTGGCCAGGTCCAGGTGCTCGGCCGGCTCGTCGAGCACGAGGACGGGGAAGTCTGCGAGCAGCGCCCTGGCCAGGGCCAGCCGCTGGCGCTGGCCACCCGAGATCCGCTCGCCGTGCTCGCCGACCAGGGTGTCCAGGCCGTCCGGGAGGCCATCGGCCCACTCCAGCAGCCGGGCAGCCGCCAAGGCCTCCCGCAGCTGCTCCTCGCTCGCCCCGGTCCGGGCCAGCCGCAGGTTCTCCCGTACCGAGCTGTCGAAGAGGTGCGCGTCCTGCGCGCACAGGCCCACGATCCGGCGGACCTCGTCGCCGTCGAGCGTGCGCGCATCGGTCGCGCCCAAGGTGTACGTGCCCTCGTGCAGGTCCAAGAACCGCAGCAGGACCTGGGCCAGCGAGGTCTTGCCCGCGCCCGAGGAGCCCACGACGGCGATCCGGCGGCCGGCCTCCAGCGTCAGGTCCAGCCCGTGCAGGGCGTCCTGTTCCTGTCCGGGATGCCGGGCTGCCAGCCCGGTCAGCCGCAGCGGGAACGGGGTGGCCGGCGCCTCGGCCGGGTACTCCGGCTCGGCGACCGGAACGGGCGCGTCGATGACCTCGTGGATCCGCTCGGCGCTGCGGCGCACCCGCTGCCGGTACTGAACGGCCTGCGGAAGCCCGTTGACCGCCTCGAAGGCGGCGAGCGGAGTCAGCACGGCCACGGCCATGGCCACGCCGGACAACCGTCCGTCGTACACGGCATCGCCGGCCAGGGCCGCGGCTACCACCACGGTCAGCCCGCACACCAGGGCGGTCAGCCCGCTCCCGAGTCCGGTGGCGGCGGCTCCCCGCGAGGCGATGGCGGTCAGCGTCCGGTCGCTGTCCTTCGCAGCCTCCTTGCGCCCCGCCAGCGCGCCGGCGACGGTCAGCTCGGCGGTCCCGGTCAGCAGATCGGCCACCCGGGTCGCGAGTTCTCCCCGGGCCGGTGCCAGCCGCCGCTCCGCGCGCCGGGCGCAAGCTCCGCTGACGAGCGGCACCCCGACCCCGGCGGCGAGCAGCCCCACGGCGAGCGCGGCTCCGGCACCGGGCAGCAGCCAGACGGTGAAGGCGACCGAGCCGGTGCCGACGAGCACAGCGGTGCCGACCGGCAGCAGCCAGCGCAGCCAGTAGTCCTGGAGGGAGTCGGCGTCGGCCACCAGACGGGCCAGCAGGTCTCCGCGCCGCTGCTCCCGCAGTCCGGCGGGTGCGATGCGCTCCAGCCGGCGGAAGACCGAGACCCGCAGTTCGGCGAGCATCCGCAGCACGGCGTCGTGGGAGACGAGCCGCTCCGCGTACCGGAAGACGGCCCGCCCGATCCCGAAGGTCCGGGTGGCCGTGACGGCCACCATCAGGTAGAGCACGGGCGGCTGTTCCGAGGCACGCGAGATGAGCCATCCGGAGACGGCCATCAACCCGACGCTGCACCCGACGGCCAGTGCCCCGAGCAGCAGACCGAGCCGGAACCGCCCCTGCCAGGGCTTGGCCACGGCACGCACCCGCCGGAGCGGATGGCCCCCTCCCGACTCGCCGCCGACGGCCTTGGCCGCCCGCTCGGGGGCGCTGCCGAGGATCCATTCCCCGGGACCGGACGGCCCGTTGCGCTCCCCGCCGAGGCCGGCGGAACTCCCGGGACCGGTTCCGAGCCGGACGGGGGAGGGATGGGGAACAGCTCCCGCCCCCGCCGCGCCCACCGGCACCACGCGGTCGGCCACGGCCAGCAGCGCCGGCCGGTGGACGACCAGCAGTACGGTCCGCCCGACCGCGAGGCGTCGTACCGCCTCGACCACGGCCGCCTCGGTCTCCCCGTCGAGAGCCGCGGTCGGCTCGTCCAGCAGCAGCACCGGCCGGTCCGCCAGGAACGCCCGGGCCAGAGCCAGCCGCTGGCGCTGTCCGGCGGACAGCCCGACCCCGCCCTCTCCCAGCTCCGTGTCGACTCCGCGGGGCAGCGCGGACACGAACTCCCACGCCCCGGCGTCCTGCAGTGCCCGGGTCACCGCGTCCGCGGACGCCTCAGGCCGGGCCAGCCGGACGTTCTGCGCGATCGTCCCGGCGAACAGGTGCGGGCGCTGAGGCACCCACGCGATCCGCTCCCGCCACTGCTCAAGCGAGAGCGACGCGAGGTCCACGCCCCCGATCCGCACCTGACCCGCGGTCGGCGCCACGAAGCCCAGTAGCACCTGGAGCAGCGTGGACTTGCCCGCGCCGCTCGGCCCGGTCAAGGCCACGCACTCCCCGGGTCCGACGGACAGCGAGACCGGTGCCGGCGAGTCCTCTCCCCGGCCCTCGTGGCGGACCGCGACCCCGTCGATCTCGATCCGCAGCCGCGCCGCCGGCACCGGGGCCCCGTCGCCGCCGGCAGCGACGGGGTTCTGGAGCACCTCGAAGATCTCCTCCGCGGCCGCCAGCCCCTCGGCGGCCGCGTGGTACTGCGCCCCTACCTGGCGCAGCGGCAGGTACGCCTCGGGCGCCAGGATCAGGATGACCAGTCCCGTGTACAGGTCGAGCTCGCCGTGGACCAGCCGCATGCCGATGGTCACGGCGACGAGCGCCACGGACAGCGTCGCCAGCAGCTCCAGCGCGAAGGACGAGAGGAAGGCGATGCGCAGGGTCCGCACCGTCGCCTGTCGGTACTCGTCGGTGATCTTGCGGATCGACTCGGCCTGGGCCTTGGCCCGGCCGAAGACCTTCAGCGTCGGCAGTCCGGCCACTACGTCCAGGAAGTGCCCCGACAGCCGGGACAGCAGCCGCCACTGGCGGTCCATGCGGGACTGCGTGGCCATGCCGATCAGCACCATGAACAGCGGAATGAGCGGCAGCGTGACCACGATGATGGCTGCCGACACCCAGTCCTCGGTGACGATCCGGGCGAGGACCGACACCGGGACGACCACCGCGAGCCCCAGCTGGGGCAGGTAGCGGGAGAAGTAGTCGTCGAGGGCGTCCACGCCCCGGGTGGCCAGGGCCACCAGCGATCCGGTCCGCTGACCGCTCAGCCAGCCGGGCCCCAGATCGGCGGCCCGGTCCAGCAGCCGCCCCCGCAGCTGCGACTTGACCGCCGCTCCGGCCCGGTGGGCGGCCAGCTCCGTGAGCCAGGCGAGCAGGCCGCGCCCCAGCGCCACGGCCGCGAGCAGCAGCAGCGGCGTCCGCAGTGCCCCTCCGTCCAGCCCCTGCTCGAAGGCGCCGACCACGATCTCGGCGATCAGCATCGCCTGACCGACGACCAGCCCCGCCCCGGCAAGTCCCAGGGCCACCACGGCCGCCAGGAAGAGGCGGGTGGAGCGGGCGTACCGAAGCAGGCGCGGGTCGATCGGTTTCACGTGAAACATCCCCCAGAGCAGGGCCGGGCAGAAGGGTCAGGGATCAGTGCGCGTCGGCGATGTGCTGCGTACCGATCCGCTTGCGGAACACCCAGTAGGTCCAGCCCTGGTAGAGCAGGACGAGCGGCGTGGCCACTCCCGCGCACCAGGTCATGATCTTAAGGGTGTACGGGCTGGACGAGGCGTTGGTGACCGTGAGGTTCCAGGCGTCGTTCAACGAGGACGGCATCACGTTCGGGAAGAGCGTCAGGAAGAGCATCGCGACCGCGGCAGCGATGGTGACCCCGGAGAGGGCGAACGACCAGCCCTCGCGGCCCGCCAGGTTGAACGCGAGGGCGCCGGCCAGTGCCACGACCGCGACGGCCATGGCGATCATGCTCTTGCCGTCACCACGCGAGACCTGGGTCCAGATCAGGAAGACGAGCGCCAGCACGGCGGTGAGCACACCCAGCCGGGTAGCCAGCGCGCGCGAGCGCTCCCGGATGTCCCCGACCGTCTTGAGGGAGGTGAACACCGTCCCGTGGAAGGTGAAGAGCGTGAGGGTGACGAGGCCGCCCAGCAGGGAGTAGACGTTGAGCAGGTCCAGGAGGCTGCCGACGTACTCCATGTGCGCGTCGATCTTCACGCCGCGCACGATGTTGGCGAACGCCACGCCCCACAGGAACGCGGGGATCAGCGAGGTCCAGAAGATGGCGTGTTCCCAGTTGGTCTGCCACTTCTCCTCGTCCCGCTTGTGCCGGTACTCGAAGGCGACACCGCGGATGATCAGACAGATCAGGATGAGCAGCAGCGGCAGGTAGAACCCCGAGAAGAGGGTGGCGTACCACTCCGGGAAGGCGGCGAAGGTCGCACCGCCGGCGGTGAGCAGCCAGACCTCGTTGCCGTCCCACACGGGCCCGATCGTGTTGATCAGGACCCGCCTCTCCGTACGGTCGCGGGCGAGCAGCTTGGTCAGGACACCGACCCCGAAGTCGAAGCCCTCCAGGAAGAAGTAGCCGGTCCACAGGACCGCGATGAGCACGAACCAGACGTCATGGAGTTGCATGGTGTGGTCCCCTCGGCCTCAGTAGGAGAAGGCCATCGGCCGGTCGGGGTTCGTGTCGTCCCCGCCGATCTTGGTGGGCGGGTTCAGGTCGGCCTCGGTGAGCTCGGGCGGACCGAGCTTCACGTACTTCACCATCAGCCTGACCTCGATCACCGCGAGCACGGCGTACAGGAGCGTGAAGCCGATCATCGAGGTGAGCACCTCGCCCTGGGAGACGTGGGGCGAGACCGCGTCACGGGTGCGCAGGACTCCGTAGACCACCCAGGGCTGGCGGCCCATCTCGGTGAAGATCCAGCCCCAGGAGTTGGCGATGAGCGGGAAGCCCATGGTCCAGAGGGCGACGATCCAGTACCACGTGGCGAACCGGGGGCTCAGCGCCTTCTTGAAGAGGACCAGGTGCGGAACCTCGTCCTCGCCGGTCCGCAGGCCCGGAGGCAGCATGAACTTCTTCCGGGTGAGCCAGAGCCCCAGCACCCCGACGCCGAGCGATGCCATGCCGAAGCCGATCATCCAGCGGAAGCCCCAGTAGGCGACCGGAATGTTGGGCCGGTAGTCGCCGGGCCCGAACTTCTCCTGTTCGGCCTTGTTGACGTCGTTGATGCCGGGGACGAACGAGGTGAAGTCGTCGTTGGCCAGGAAGGACAGCAGGCCCGGGATCTCTATCGCGACCTTGTTGTGGCCCTTTTCGACGTCTCCGTAGGCGAAGACGGAGAAGGGCGCGGGCGCCTCGCCGTCCCACAGCGCCTCGGCGGCGGCCATCTTCATCGGCTGCTGCTTGAACATCACCTTTCCGAGCAGGTCACCGCTGATGGCGGTGCCCATGCCGGCGATGATCAGGGTGACCAGGCCGAGCCGCAGCGAGGTCCTCATCACGGGGATGTGCTTCTTGCGGGCCAGGTGGAAGGCCGAGATGCCGACCATGAAGGCGCCGCCGACCAGGAAGGCCGCCGTGATGGTGTGGAAGAACTGGGTCAGCGCGGTGTTCTGGGTGAGGACCAGCCAGAAGTCGGTGAGCTCGGCCCGGCCCCGTTCCTCGTTGATCCGGTAGCCGACCGGGTGCTGCATCCAGGAATTCGCCGCGAGGATGAAGTACGCGGAGAGGATGGTGCCGATCGAGACCATCCAGATGCAGGCCAGGTGGATCTTCTTCGGCAGCTTGTCCCAGCCGAAGATCCACAGGCCGATGAAGGTCGACTCGAAGAAGAAGGCGATGAGTGCCTCGAAGGCCAGCGGGGCCCCGAAGATGTCACCGACGAACCGCGAGTAGTCGGACCAGTTCATGCCGAACTGGAACTCCTGCACGATGCCCGTGACGACACCCATCGCGATATTGATCAAGAAAAGCTTGCCCCAGAACTTGGTGGCCCTGAGGTACTTCTCCTTCCCCGAACGCACCCAGGCGGTCTGAAGGCCTGCCGTGAGGGCGGCGAGCGAGATCGTCAGCGGGACGAAGAGGAAGTGGTAGACGGTGGTGATGCCGAACTGCCAGCGCGCCAACGTCTCTGGCGCCAAAGCTACGTCCACGTCGTCGTCTCCTTCGGTGCGCCGTGGTCACTGCCGCAGTTTGTCTGCCATGCCCTACCCAATACCCGACAAAGCAGGACACGCTTGTGAACGCGTTCACATTCACAAGCATTATGTCGTACCGCTCCGGACGGCTTTCAGCCGGGGTCCCCCCTAGCCAATACATTCAACAGATTGTTGAATGCCGCTCATGAGGATTCGAATCTCCTGGCCCGCGGGCCAGCTCACGGCAACCCTTGACGAGACCCCGACCAGCAAGGCGCTGGCCGAGGCCCTCCCGATCTCCGCGTCCGCCCACACCTGGGGCGAGGAGGTCTACTTCGACACCGGCGTCTCCGTGGCACTGGAACACGACGCCCGGCAGGTCGTCGACCCGGGCACGGTCGCCTTCTGGACCGAAGGCGACGCGCTCGCGCTTCCCTACGGCCCCACGCCCATCTCGCGCGGAGGCGAGAGCCGCCTGGCGAGCCCGTGCAACGTGCTCGGCTCGTTCGACGGCGACCCCCGCCTGCTGTCCACCGTCCGCGACGGCGACCCGATCCGCGTGGAACTCGCCTGACTCCCGAGGACCCGCGCCATCCCTGAAGACCTGCGCAGCCCCTGCGGACCCGCGCAGTCCCCGAGGGCTACATCTCCTTGAAGAAGGCCTCCGCCGTGTGCAGGAAGAGGTCGTTCGCCTCGGGCTCGCCGATCGTGACCCGCAGGCCCTCACCCGCGAAGGGCCGGACCACCACACCGGCCTTCTCGCAGGCTGCCGCGAACTCGGCGGTCCGCTCCCCCAGCCGCATCCACACGAAGTTCGCCTGCGTCTCCGGCACCACGGTCCAGCCCTGCCCGAGCAGCGTCTTGTAGACCCGCGCGCGCTCACCCACCAGCGCCCCGACCCGGCCCATCAGCTCGTCCTCGGCACGCAGCGAGGCGACCGCCGCGTCCTGGGCGAGCTGGCTGACGCCGAAGGGCACGGCCGTCTTGCGCAGCGCCGCCGCCACCGGCTCGTGTGCCACCGCGAACCCCACGCGCAGGCCGGCCAGCCCGTACGCCTTGGAGAAGGTGCGCAACACGCAGACGTTCGGGCGGTTGCGGTAGAGCTCGATGCCGTCCGGCACCTCGACGTCGCGGACGAACTCCCGGTAGGCCTCGTCCAGCACCACCAGGATGTCCGAGGGCACCCGGTCCAGGAACCGCTCCAGCTCGGCACGGCGCACCGCGGTGCCGGTGGGGTTGTTGGGGTTGCAGACGAAGATCAGCCGGGTCCGCTCGGTGATCGCGTCGAACATCGCATCGAGGTCGTGCACGTCCCCCTCGGTCAGCGGGACCTGCACGGACTTCGCACCCGAGATCTGCGTGATGATCGGGTAGGCCTCGAAGGACCGCCAGGCGTAGATGACCTCGTCGCCCGGGCCGGCCGTCGACTGGATCAGTGACTGGGCCACGCCCACGGAACCCGTACCCGTGGCGACGTGCTCGACCGGCACACCGAACCGCTCGGCGAGCTCGTTCACCAGGCCCGTGCACGCCATGTCCGGGTATCGGTTGAACTGTCCGGCCGCCGCGATCGCCGTCTCCAGCACCCCGGACAGCGGCGGGTACGGGTTCTCGTTCGAGGACAGCTTGTACGCGACGGGCCCGCCCGCAGCAGCGGGCTTCCCGGGCTTGTAGGTGGGAATGCCGTCCAGCTCGGCGCGCAGCTTCGGGCTCTTCTCGCTCACCGCAGGTCCTCCTCGACCGTCCCGTACGACGTCGCCGTCGACTCAATACTGCTCACCTTATGAGGATTCCGCTCTCCCGAAAATGGCAGCGCCAGGATTGCGGGGGAGCGCACGCATATATGCGTGCGCCGGTGGCCCGCGCCGTGGCGCGCATCCCTCGTACAGGTGAGTTGAGACCGCCCCCGGACCACACCGGTTTGGCATGCCCGTACCCGGCGACAAACGGCCCGCTTACTCTCTGCTCCCAAATTCCTTCATTTCCAAGGTCATTGGGGGTGGCGAACCATGCAGAATCGTGCCTGTCAACGGGTGCATATGCACCCGGACCACCCACCCCGCCGAGCCCTACTATCGGCTCGCCATGACAGCAGCAGGGAAGCATCAGGTGAGCCGGACCGAGACCACCCGGCGGGCCGCCGGCCGACAGGGCCGGGCCGGCATCAGGGACGTGGCCGCCGCGGCGGGCGTCTCGATCACGACCGTCTCCGACGCGCTCAATGGCAAGGGGCGGCTGCCGGACGCCACCCGCCGCCACGTTCGCGAGGTCGCCGACCGGCTGGGCTACCGCCCCTCCGCCGCGGCCCGGACCCTCCGTACCGGCAAGTCGGGCCTCATCGGCCTGACCGTGACGACGTACGGGGATGAACCTTTCACCTTCACCGAATTCGCGTACTTCGCCGAGATGGCCAGGGCCGCAACCTCGGCCGCACTCGCCCGCGGCTACGCCCTCGTCATCCTCCCCGCCACCTCCCGACACGACGTGTGGTCCAACGTGGCCCTCGACGGCACCGTCGTGATCGACCCCTCCGACCACGATCCCGTCGTCAGCGAACTGGTCCGCCAAGGCCTCCCCGTCGTCTCCGACGGCCGTCCGGCGGGCTCCCTCCCGGTCACCGCCTGGGTCGACAACGACCACGAGGCCGCCGTCCTCAACCTGCTCGACCACCTCGCCGCCGCCGGCGCCCGCCGGATCGGGCTGCTGACCGGCACCACCACCGACACCTACACCCGGCTCTCAACCACCGCCTACCTCAACTGGTGCGAGCACGTCGGCCAGGACCCCGTCTACGAGTCCTACCCCGCCCACGACCCGTGCGCGGGCGCCGTCGCCGCGGACCGGCTGCTCGCCCGGCCCGACCGCCCCGACGCCGTCTACGGGCTCTTCGACCCCAACGGGACCGACCTGCTCGCCGCCGCCCGGCGCTACGGGCTGCGCGTCCCCGAGGACCTGCTGCTCGTGTGCTGCAGCGAGTCCACCGTGTACGCCAACACCGAACCGCCCATCACCACCTTGTCGCTCAAACCGCGCCGCATCGGCACCGCCGTCGTGCAGCTGCTCATCGACGCCATCGAGGGAGTCGACACCGGCCGCCCGGTCGAACAGGTGGTCCCGACCGAGCTGATCATCCGCACCTCCTCGCAGCGCAGGCAGCCCCGTACGACCGTTAGCCCGCCCCGCTCACCGGCCAAGGACTGACCGCCACACCGCAATACCGGCGGGGCCAACGGCCCCGCCGAGGATTTCAGAAACACCCATTTCTGGATAAAGCGGCAGGAACTATTGGTTCCGCCCTGGATTCACCACCCCTGGTGCGTCACAGAGCGCGAGCCGCATTCCTATGATGGGCGCACGACATCACGGACCCTCCGCCCAGGAGGCCAGGAGGGTCCGCAGGTGTACGGCAGCGCGACGGTGGTGGAGGGGTCGATGACTCAGGGGGCCGGTCAGGGACCCGCGATGCGGACGGAGACGCTGCGGGACTTCCGAGTTCCGGTCACCGAGCCCGTCCCGTACGGCGTGCCCGGCGCGCTTCCCGACGAGGCCCCGGTGTACGGCGATTACCCCGCCTACTACGGGGAGGGCGCGCCCGTGCCCCCGCCGCCACCCGTGGGCCAGGCACCCGCCGCGGGCGGACCTGCCGACGAGGACGACCTCGACGAGGGCTACACCCCCACCCACCGCGATCTGCCGATCATCGGCCGCGGCGGGCCGGGCGACACCGTCCAGGTCCAGTACGTCCCCCAGGAGACCCCCGCCGCGGGCCCCGGACCGCTGTACGTCGTCGGCGACGTCCACGGCTATCTGGACGAGCTCGTCACCGAACTCCAGGCCCAGGGCCTCATCGACGCCGACCGCCGCTGGGCGGCCGGCAACGCCCGCATCTGGTTCCTCGGCGACTTCACCGACCGCGGCCCCGACGGCATCGGCGTCATCGACCTCGTCATGCGGCTGTCCGCCGAGGCCGCCGCCGCCGGCGGCTACTGCAAGGCCCTCATGGGCAACCACGAGCTACTGCTCATCGGCGCCAAGCGGTTCGGCGACACCCCCGTCGTCTCGGGCGCCGGCACCGCCACCTTCCAGGCCGCCTGGCTGCTCAACGGCGGCCAGCGCACCGACATGGAGCGCCTGGAGGACGTCCACCTGCAGTGGATGTCGCGGCTGGACGCGGCCGTGCTGGCCGACGGACACCTCCTGCTGCACTCCGACACCACCGCTTACCTCGACTACGGCGACTCGGTCGAGGACGTCAACGACACCATCCACGAGCTGCTCAACCGCAACGACGCGGACATCACCTGGGACCTGTTCCGCAAGTTCACCAAGCGGTTCGCCTTCCGCGACGAGGAGACCGGCCCCCAGGCCGTACGCGAACTCCTCGACACCTACGGTGGCCGCCGCGTCGTGCACGGGCACAGCCCGATCCCCTACCTGCTGGGCGAAGTGGGCACCGAAGACGGCGACGAGTCGCGCGGCCCGGAGGCCGTGACCGGCCCCCACGTCTACGCGGAAGGGCTCGCCATCGCCATGGACGGCGGCGTCACCATGGCGGGCAAACTGCTGGTCGTGCAACTCCCGTTGAACGACTGAGGGTTATCAGAACGGGGGTAATTTCAGGAAAGCCCCTGTCACCGCGTGGCATGGGCGCTCTACCATCGCCCTATCCGTAGCAGGCTCTCCTCCGTTTGTGCCGGCGCCCGGGTCTACGCGGGCCAACCGGTCCCCACGGAGCATCGGGGGATGCACATGAACAGCGCTCCGCACCTGCTGACCGAAGACCGACCCGAGTTCGATCGGCTCCTCGACGAGGCGCTGCGCACCGCGCCCGAACGGCCCGAGCTCGCCGCCCTCGGCGAGCGACTGAACGCCGAACAACTGCGCACGATGGCCATCGGGGCCAGCGCGCTGCTGACGGCCGCTGCCGCGGCCGAGTACGAGCACTACGTCAAACTCCGCGGCGAACGGCGCGAAGAGGCCCTGTCCTCCCCCGGATCGGCCGGGGACCAGGCTGCCGGGCAGGACGGGGGCGACGACGGCGCGGGCGCAGGCGCCGTCGTCGCCGTGCTCGCGCCGGTCCTGGCAGGCACTGCGATGCTGATCTTCCTGCTGGTGGGCTACGTCCTGAAGGCGGTCGAGCCCGAACCGGCCTTCGCCGAGACGATGCTGACGGCGGGTTGGCTGTTCGGCGCGCTGACCGTGGTGTCCCTGGTGTTCGCGGTGATCGGGCTGCTGGTGACGGCCGTCCGGAACAGTGCGACCGAGGTGGTGGCGCAGGACGACACCGGGGCGATACCCGACGACGTCGCACGGGCCCGCGAGGCCTGGCGGCACGCCCTGCTGGAGCGGGGCATCCTGCCGTTCCTGAAGGACGCGCTGGCCGATCCGAACGCGGGGCCGGCGTATCCGGCCCCCGGCACGCCGAAGGCCGGGCGCATCCCCAACCTGGGATACACCCGGCCCGACTTCACCAGTCCGGGGTCCACCTCTCAGGGACCCCGCCCCGGCTACACGCCGCCGGACTTCAGCAGCCCGGACTTCGGCGGCACGGAGAGCGGCACGTCGTGACGGCGGCCCGTGCTGCCCGGCATGCCACCTCGGCTCGCCCACCCGTCAGCGGATCGGACCAGCACACGCAGCCACTTGGCGGTGCGCACGAGAGCCACCCGGGGCCGCATCCGGCGTGCCGCCCCCGGCCCGGACCGCGCCGTCCCTAGGGTCAGCGGCCGTGAAGCCGACCATTTGCCTCTGCATGATCGTGAAGAACGAATCCTCCGTCATCGAGCGCTGCCTCGACTCGGTACGGGACCTCATCGACACCTGGGTCATCTCCGACACCGGATCCACCGACGGCACCCAGGAGCTCATCCGAAGTGCTCTGCGCGAGATCCCAGGAGAACTCCACGAGGAACCCTGGACCGACTTCGGCCACAACCGCAGCCTCAACATCGCGCATGCCCGGGGCAAGGCCGACTACCTGCTCCTCCTCGACGCCGACCACGTCCTGCGCCGTGGCGGGCCGCTGCCCCCGCTCACGGCGCAGTCGTACATGCTGCGCCACGAGGGCGCGACGGAGTACCGCATCAAGCGCCTGGTCCGCGGCGATCTCCCCTGGCGGTACGAGGGCGTCATCCACGAGTACCTGACCTGTGACCAGCCCGGCGAGTACGACCAGCGGCCCGGTTTCCAGCAGAACCTCGACGCGCTGTCGATCGAGGACCACGCTGACGGGGGGTTCCGGCACGACAAGTTCGAACGCGATGCCCGTCTGCTCGGCGCCGCGCTCAAACAGGACCCCTCCAACACCCGGACGGTGTTCTACCTCGCCCAGACGATGCGCGACATGGGCGACACCGCGGAGGCGATCCGGCTCTACGAGCGGTGCGCGGCCATGGGCGGCTGGGCCGAGGAGGTTTACTTCGCCCTGCTCCAGGTGGGCGTCCTGAAGGCCGATGCGGGCGACTGGCCGGCCGCCATGGACGCCCTTTCGCGCGCCTGGGAGTCACGCCCCTACCGCCTGGAGGCCTGCTACGAACTGGCCTCCAGACTGAGGATGCTGGGCCGCCACCACGCAGCACACGCGATCACCACGGCCGTCCTGGACCGGCCGGCTCCGGCAGACCTGTTGTTCGTCCAGCCGTGGGTGTACGAGTGGGGGCTGCTCTTCGAGCACTCCATCACCGCGTACTGGGTGGGGGACATGGAAGCCTCGCTGCGCGCCTGCGACCGGCTGCTGGCGCTGCCCGACCTGCCCGACGCCTTCCGCCGGCAGACGCAGACCAACCGCGGCTTCGCCGTGGCCCGCAGCAGGCCGTCCGTCCCTGTTTCACGTGAAACATCGCGCCACGCGAAGATCCAGGGCTGATCCGGAAGCCAGGAACTAGCCCGCCGCGCTGTCTCCTGCGGCACGGTCCCCCGGCGCTCGTCGCCGTTGGGCGGTGTCGGTCAGAGCCGGCGGGCGCCACACTCCGTCCGGGTGGTAGAGGTTCGTCCCCGGCGGCACGATCTCGTCGATCCGGTCGAGCGCCGCGTCGTCGAGGACCAGGTCGGCTCGCTTGACCAGTGAGTTCAGCTGCTCCATGGTCCGCGGACCGATGATCACCGAGGTGACCGCGGGATGCGCGAGCGGGAAGGCGACAGCCAGCTCGGGCAGGGTGCAGCCGATCCCGTCGGCGAGGTCGACGAGTTGTTCCACGGCTTCCAGCTTGGCGATGTTTCCCGGGATCGCCGGGTCGAAGCGCGCCGGCGTCAGCGCCGCCCTCCCGGAGCTCAGGTCGACGGGCCCGCCGAGCCGGTACTTGCCGCTCAGGAAACCGGATGCGAGCGGGCTCCAGGTCAGCACGCCCATCCCGTGGCGCCGGGCGACGGGCAGCACCGAGGCCTCGATCCCGCGGGCGAGGATCGAGTACGGAGGCTGCTCGGTCCGGAACCGGGGGAGGGAGCGCCGCTCGGCGACGTGATGGGCCTCGACGATCTCCTCGGCGGGGAAGGTGGAACAGCCGAAGGCGCGGATCTTGCCGGCCCGCACCAGGTCACCGAGGACCGACAGCGTCTCCTCGACGTCCGTCGAGTGGTCGGGCCGGTGCACCTGGTAGAGGTCGATCCATTCGGTGTCCAGCCGCCGCATACTGTCCTCCACGGCCCGCACGATCCACCGCCGCGAGTTCCCGCTGCGATTGCGTCCCTCCCCCATCTGGAAGTGGACCTTCGTGGCGAGCACGACATCGTCACGCCGGCCCTTGAGCGCCTTGCCGACGATCTCCTCGGACTCCCCGGCGGAGTACATGTCCGCGGTGTCGACGAAGTTGATCCCCTGATCGAGCGCGGCGTGGATGATCCGCACGCACTCCTGGTGGTCGGGGTTCCCCACCGCTCCGAACATCATCGTGCCGAGGCAGTGCGCACTGACCTCTATGCCGGTGCCGCCCAGACTGCGATATCTCATGGTCATGAGCCCGCACTGTAGGAGCTGGAGTCCGCTCCAGCGCAAGCGTTTTCGCACCGGGCCGCTGCTCTGGGGAGCCCCCTCCTTCTCCCCAGAGCAGTGCGGCCTCGACGGACGGGTCAGTCCGCCAGGGGGAGGTACACCCGGTTGCCGCTCGCCGCGAACTCGGCGGACTTCTCCGCCATGCCCGCCTCGATCTCATCGGCCTTCAGGTCGCCGCCGTGCTCACGGCGGATGTCCTGGGAGATCTTCATCGAGCAGAACTTCGGACCGCACATGGAGCAGAAGTGCGCGGTCTTGGCCGGCTCGGCCGGGAGCGTCTCGTCGTGGAACTCGCGGGCCGTGACCGGGTCGAGGGCCAGGTTGAACTGGTCCTCCCAACGGAACTCGAACCGCGCGTCCGACAGCGCGTCGTCCCATTCCTGCGCGCCGGGGTGGCCCTTGGCGAGGTCCGCAGCATGCGCAGCGATCTTGTACGTGATGACGCCGGTCTTCACGTCGTCACGGTTGGGCAGGCCGAGGTGCTCCTTCGGCGTGACGTAGCAGAGCATCGCGGTGCCCCACCAGGCGATCATCGCGGCGCCGATGCCCGAGGTGATGTGGTCGTAGGCCGGGGCGACGTCCGTGGTCAGCGGGCCGAGCGTGTAGAACGGCGCCTCCTCGCAGATCTCCTGCTGGAGGTCGATGTTCTCCTTGATCTTGTGCATCGGGACGTGGCCCGGGCCCTCGATCATGGTCTGCACGTTGTGGCGCTTGGCGATCGTGTTCAGCTCGCCCAGGGTCTTCAGCTCGGCGAACTGCGCGGCGTCGTTGGCGTCGGCGATGGAGCCGGGGCGCAGACCGTCGCCCAGCGAGTACGTGACGTCGTACGACGCGAGGATCTCGCAGAGCTCCTCGAAGTTCGTGTAGAGGAAGTTCTCCTTGTGGTGCGCGAGGCACCAGGCGGCCATGATCGAGCCACCGCGCGAGACGATGCCGGTCTTGCGGCGGGCGGTCAGCGGGACGTAAGGCAGCAGCACGCCGGCGTGGACCGTCATGTAGTCGACGCCCTGCTCGGCCTGCTCGATGACCGTGTCCTTGTAGATCTCCCAGGTCAGGTCCTCGGCGCGGCCGTCGACCTTCTCCAGCGCCTGGTAGAGCGGCACGGTGCCGATCGGTACGGGAGAGTTGCGCAGCACCCACTCGCGGGTGGTGTGGATGTTGCGGCCCGTCGAGAGGTCCATGACCGTGTCGGCGCCCCACTTGGTCGCCCAGGTCATCTTGTCGACCTCCTCCTCGATGGAAGAGGTGACAGCGGAGTTGCCGATGTTGGCGTTGACCTTGACCAGGAACCGCTTGCCGATGATCATCGGCTCGATCTCCGGGTGGTTCACGTTGGCGGGAAGAACCGCGCGACCTGCGGCGATCTCCTCGCGGACGACCTCGGGGGAGACGTTCTCGCGGATCGCGACGTACTCCATCTCCGGGGTGATCTCACCACGGCGGGCGTACGCGAGCTGAGTGACCGCTGCGCCGCCGCGGCCGCGGCGGGGCTGGCGGGGGCGGCCCGGGAAGACCGCGTCGAGGTTCTTGAGGCCACCGCGCGGCGAGGTGTGCTTGATGCCGTCGTCCTCGGGACGCACGGGGCGGCCCGCGTACTCCTCGGTGTCGCCTCGGCCGATGATCCAGTTCTCGCGCAGCGGCGCCAGTCCGCGCCGCACATCGGTCTCGATCTGGGGGTCGGTGTACGGCCCGGACGTGTCGTAGAGCGTCACGTCCTTGCCGTTGGTGAGGTGGACCTGGCGGACCGGCACCCGGATGTCGGGGCGGGAACCCGCCACGTAGCCCTTGTGCCAGCCCGGCTGGCGCTCGGTCTGGCCGTCGGCGTCCTGGCTGACGGCAGGCGTGCGTGCGTCCTGAATGGTCATGAGACCTGATCTCCCTACGCCGGCATTACCCGGTAACAGGTTCGGCGGTCGACGCAGCCTCTTCCCGTACGCATGTGTGCTGCGCGTACGGTGATCAGCGCCCTCTCAGCCCGGTGCTCCGAGCTCCCGCGTTGTGCAAAGGTGACCCCACGCTAGCGTCACTTGTGGCGTGCTGAACAGTGGGCCCCCTCAACTCTTGCGATGATCGGCTGGTGACGTCATCGCCGCAGCCCCCCACCGCACCCACTCAGCCCACGGGTCACTCCGGCCACGCAGACGCGGGCCACGGGCATGACCAAGGGCATGACCACGGTCCCGCCCAAGCGCATTCCCACGGGCATTCCCATGGCCACGGGCCGGCGGCTCCGGTCTCGAAGCACCTGCGCAAGGTCATCGCAGCGGTACTGATCCCCTTCGCCGCCGCCGTCTTCGTCGGCCTGGTGGTGCTGTGGCCGGGCGGTGCCCCCGCCCACGAGCGCTCCGGAGTGGGCTTCGACCGGCAGACCCAACAGGGCCGGGTGGTCGCGCTCGAACAGGTCGACTGCAAATCGGTGAACGCCTCGCAGGTTCCGGCCACGAGCAACCCCACCACCCCGGAGGGCCGCGAGGCCCGGGCAGCGCAGACCGGCGAGTGCAAGAAGGCCACCGTCGAGGTCGGCACCGGACCCGACAAGGGCCGCACCTTCTTCGAGATCGTCCAACCCGGCGCGCCGCGGCAGTTGGAGGACGGCCAGGAGGTGGTCGTCGCGTACGCGCCGGACGCGCCCCGCGATCTCCAGTACTCCGTGGTCGACGTGAACCGCAAACTGCCCCTGGCGGTGCTGGCCGGCATCTTCGCGGTGGCGGTGGTCGTCGTCGGCCGGATGCGGGGCCTGTTCGCGCTGATCGCGCTGGCCGTCAGCTTCGGCGTGCTGACCCTCTTCATCCTCCCGGCGATCCTGCAGGGCTCCAACCCGCTGGTCGTCGCGGTCATCGGCGCCAGCGCCATCATGCTCATCGCGCTCTACATGTGCCACGGCCTGAGCGCCCGCACGTCCGTCGCCGTCCTGGGGACCCTCGTCTCGCTGCTGCTGATCGGACTGCTGGGAACGGTGTTCGTCGACTGGGCGTTCCTCAGCGGCAACACCGACGACAACACCGGTCTGATCCACGGGCTGTACCCGGACATCGACATGAGCGGTCTGCTGCTTGCAGGTGTGATCATCGGATCGCTGGGCGTGCTCGACGACGTGACGGTCACCCAGACCTCCGCGGTCTGGGAACTCCACCAGGCCGACTCCTCGATGGGGCCCCGTGCCCTCTACCGAGCGGCCATCCGCATCGGCCGCGACCACATCGCATCGGTGGTCAACACCCTGGTACTGGCTTACGCGGGCGCGGCGCTCCCCCTGCTGCTGCTGTTCTCGATCGCGAACAGCAGCATGGGGTCGGTGGCCAACAGCGAGCTGGTGGCTGAGGAGATCGTACGGACCCTCGTCGGGTCGATCGGACTCGTGGCCTCGGTGCCGGTGACCACGGCCCTCGCTGCGCTGGTGGTTTCGGCGGACCGGCCGGGGTCCCCGGCCGCAGCGGTGGCCTCGGGGCCGGTCCGCGGGGGCCGGGGGCGGCGGCGCAAGCGCTGAGCGACCCGGGTGGCTCGGGGGCCCGGGGCGGCTCGGCTCGGCCGGTCCGCTCAGCCCGCGTTCTGCTCGTTCTGCCGCGCCTCGGCCAGGATCCGGTCCAGCGCCTCGTCGAGGTTCTCCTCGAAGTCGCCGAGGTTGCGCTCCTGACCGAGCGGAACAAGCCGGTCTGTACGGTCGAGGAACGCGACGAGCGGCGCCGCGCCGGCGCGGAACAGAGCCCGGTCGGTGCCGACCTGGAGCCTGATGTGGACGTCGGACAGCTCGTCGGGATCGGTGGGGGCGATGTGCACATCGCCGTCACCGCAGGGCTTGTTGATGCCGTCGAGGAGGAGCTCGCGACCGAACGCCCAGGTCACGGGCGCGTCTCCGGGAAGGTGGAAGGTCAGCCGCACTGCGTAGGGGTCACGGGTGTCGTACCGGAGTTCCACCGGGATCCGGAACGAGAGCTCCTCGGAAACGAGGAAGCTCATCATGACCTCTGCCTGTACCGACTCGCGCATGGACTACCCCGCTGTAGTGGAAGTGGCCAGGAATGGTCCCCCAGGGCCCTCTTGACAAGGGTGGTGGAAGCGCATGCAGATCACAAGGAGTGAGTTTTCAGATACTGATAGAGAACGAGAGGGTGCTCAACAGCGCGCCTACTTCACTCCGTAGCCGATTGACTACATAAAGCAATCGTTCCTCCTGGTGCAAAGGGAGGGAAATCGCCATGGTTGCGGCGGTATCGCCTGCAGTAATGGGGATGGCCGCACAGACCGTGCCCAGCGCGTACTCCTGACGCTCCGTAACCGGCTCCATGCGGCCGAGAGAGCGGATGCGGGTTTCGAGGGCACGCTGGTCCCGGACGGTGTACTGGGTGACGGCCTCGACCGGGTGCCGGTCGTAGTAGTCCCTGCGCGTCTTCTCGTCGAGTTGGGCCAGCAGGCACTGCCCGATGGCGTGCGCGTGCCCGGTCGCACGAAAATCGGCCCACTCCTCGACCGCGGGACTGGCCGGGGTGTCCGAGACGCCCACGAGTTCGATCTCACCTTCACGGAACACCGCGAAGTAGACGGGGGCCCCGACCACGTCACGGAAGTGCGCGAGGGAGTCGAGGATCATGCTGCGACGTTTCTGCTGCAGTCCGCCACCCGCCAGCCGCTCGGCGGCGGCACCGAGCAGGAACACTCCGCCCGCGCGCCGCAGATAGCCCTCATGGGTGAGGGTGCGCAGCAGGTGGTACGCGGTGGGGAGCGGCAGCCCGGCTTCGCGCGCCAGTTGTTTCGCCGGGGCTCCCTCGCTGTGGGAGCCCGCTGCTTCGAGCAGCCTCAACGCGCGCTGCACCGAACCGATCAGCGTCGGCACACCGGCATTGTGAACCGAAGACAAAGCTCACCCCCAGGCGTGGCGGCGGGCCTGGGGAGGGCCCGCCCGGCGGGGGCCGCCCCCGCACGTGCCGCGGCTCCTGGGGGTCGCACTCGGTCGACACTGAAGAAAAACGCAGGTCAGGGCGGCGCTACCGGAGTCCGGCGCCCAGGGAACGACACAGATTGCCACTCTATCTGCCGATTCCCCCGGCATGAGCGGTATGCCGCCCCTCGTTCCCCCGCCCGGGTTAATCACCGGGATTGACCCGGAGCCCCCGAGCGGTGCCGGAGTCGGAGGCCGGAAGGCCAGAGCCGGTCGGGCCGGTCGGGCCGGGGGCCAAGGCCTACCAGTCGCGCGAGGAGGACTTCGTACCGCTGCCGGTGAACTTCTTCACGACGAAGACGAGGCCGCCGACGAGGGCGACGAAGAGCAGCAGCTTGAAGGCGAACGAGATCAGGGCGCCGAGGACGGTCGTGATGACCCCGCCGAAGACGAAGAGCACCAGAAGCGGGATCGCGACCCACTTAACCCACCAGGGCATGCCTGCGAATGTCTCTCGGATCCCGTCCATGTCCTCAACCTCTTCCTGAGCCGTGACTTCCTGCTCTCGATGCTAGGAGGCCGCACAACCGTCCGGGGGTCCGCAAGCCCCCGGACTCCCCTGATCCGCCCCCTAGGGGAATCGGGGGGTCCGACCCTGGGACGCGGTCCGCCGGCTAGGCCTCCGGCGGGGAGAACACGACCAGGACCCGCAGGTCCTCGGTGATGTGGTGGAACTTGTGCACCACACCGGCGGGTACGTAGACGACACTGCCGCGCGCCACCGTCGTCGTCTCCTCCCCGACCGTGATCGAGGCCCGGCCGCTCACCACGAAGTACACCTCGTCCTGGCGGTGCGGTTGTTGCGGGTCGCTCTGCCCGGCATCGAGCGCGTACAGCCCGACCGACATGTTCCGTTCGTGCAGGAACTGCAGATAGGCGCCGTCGTTCGCGAGCCGCTCCGCCTCAAGCTCGTCCAGCCGGAAGGCCTTCATCGTCGTTGTGCCCCTTGCTTTCTCGCGTTCCCCGGCATCCGCTGATCTGATGATGTCCCACAGGGATCTTCTCTGCCACGATCAGACACATGACGAATTTCGTAGTCAAGACGCTCGCGAACGCGGCAGCCCTGGCCGTCGCCATCTGGTTGCTTGCCGGCATCACGCTGGACGACCACAGCTCCCTGGGCCGCAGGACCCTGACGCTGATCCTGGTCGCATTGGTCTTCGGCCTGGTCAACATCATCGTCAAGCCGGTGGTGAAGCTCCTCTCGCTGCCGCTGTTCGTCCTCACCCTCGGACTGTTCACGCTCGTCGTGAACGCCCTGATGCTGATGCTGACCTCCTGGCTGGCCGAGCAGCTCGACCTCAGCTTCCACGTCGACGGCTTCTGGACCGCCCTGCTCGGCGGCCTGATCATCTCCGTCGTCTCCTGGGCCGTGAACATGGCCCTGCCCGACAAGGACTGAGCTGGACCCCATTCCACCGCGCCGTTGGGACCGGAGGTTCGAGGCAGTGAAGGAGCACAGCGCGTGAACGACCATGCCGACGAGGCAGCGACAACCGCAGCGCAACACACGGCGGCCGGAGCCGGGCCCCGGACCCGGTCCGCCGAGGCGGACGGCATCGGCGACGGCACCCGGGCCGTGCGCGCCGGACTGCCCGAGCCCGTCAAGAACGAACCACCCCTGCCCGGACCCGTCTTCGCCGCCCACTTCCACCTCCCCGGCGACGTGGAGGGCCCGTACACCTACGGCCGCGACACCAACCCGACCTGGACCCTGCTGGAGCGGGCCATCGGGGAACTCGAAGCGCCCGGCCAGGCCGGCGTGGAGACCGTCGTCTTCGCGTCCGGCATGGCCGCGGTCTCCGCCGTCCTCCTCTCCCAGGCCCGCACCGGCGACACCGTCGTCCTGCCCGACGACGGCTACCAGGCACTTCCGCTGGTGCGCGAACAGCTGGAGGCGTACGGGATCCACGTACGCACGGCCTCGACGGGTGACGACGCACAGCTCGCCGTCCTCGAAGGGGCCCGGCTGCTGTGGATCGAGACCCCCTCCAACCCCGGGCTCGACGTGTGCGACATCCGGCGCCTGGCCGACGCCGCCCACGCCGGCGGCACCCTGGTCGCCGTCGACAACACGCTCGCCACCCCGCTCGGTCAGCGGCCCCTGGAACTCGGCGCGGACTTCTCCGTCGCCAGCGGCACCAAGGGCCTCACCGGCCACGGCGACCTGCTGCTCGGCTACGTCGTGTGCCGCGACGCGGACCTCGCCGCCAGCGTCCGGCGCTGGCGAAAGATCATCGGTGCGATCCCGGGTCCGATGGAGGCCTGGCTCGCCCACCGCTCCCTGGCCACCATCCAGCTGCGCGCACAGCGCCAGTGGGCCAACGCGCTTGCGGTCGCCGAGGCGCTGACCGACCGCACGGACGTCACCGGGCTGCGCTACCCGGGGCTGCCGGCGGACCCCTCCCACAAAACGGCCGTCCGGCAGATGCGGGGCTTCGGATCCGTGGTCTCCTTCACGCTGGCCGACCGCAGGCACGCCGAACGCTTCATGGCGGCCCTGCACCTGGTCGAGGACGCCACCAGCTTCGGCGGCGTACGATCCACAGCGGAGCGGCGCGGACGGTGGGGCGGCGATTCCGTCCCGGAAGGCTTCATCCGCTTCTCGGCCGGGGCCGAGGACACCGATGACCTGGTCGCGGACGTACTGCGGGCCCTCGACGCCGCGGGCGGCCACGCCTGAGCAGCCGGAACGAGAGCGGTCCGAGCCTCCCCCCTAGTGGCTCGGACCGCCCCGGGTTCCACGCGCGAAGAACCACGCGCACAAGGCTAGTTGACTCAGCGTCAGAGTCCAATCACGGTAACGACAGGGGCCTATCGGCATATTTATAGTTGAAGGCCCCCACCGAGAGGGGCCCTCATGGACCTGGCCCTGCTGCGCACCTTCGTCGCCGTGCACCGGGCGGGCTCGTTCACCCGCGCCGCCGCGCTCCTCGGGCTGTCCCAGCCCGCCGTCACCTCACAGATCCGCACCCTCGAACGCCAGCTGGGGCGGCCCCTGTTCCACCGCAGGGCCCGCGGCGTCACCCCCACCGCCGTCGGCGACGAGCTCGCCCACAAGGCCGCCCCGCACCTCGACGCCCTGCTGCGGATCACCGAGGCGGAGCGGGAGGCCGCCGGCGCGTTGCGCACCCTGCACGTGGCCGGTCCCCCCGAGTTCCTGTGCCTGCGCGTCCTGCCCGCCCTCGCACCGCTCGTCGGTCAGGGCCACACCTTGCGCACCGTCCTCCAGGCCGGCGCCGAGGAAGTCCTCGACGGGCTCGCCGCCGGCCACCACGACCTCGTCGTCACCACCGCCCGGCCGCGCGGCGGACTCTTCAGCACGACCGCCCTGTGCGACGAGGAGCACGTCCTGGTCGCCGCGCCCTACTGGGCGGCCCTCGTCGATCCCGACCGGCTGCGCGAGTCCGGCCCCGCCGCCTTCGACGGCATTCCGCTCGTCGAGGTCCACGAGACGCTGCCGCTCGTCGCCCGCTACTGGGCCGCGGTCTTCGAGACCCGGCCCGGCACCCGGCCCGATGCCGCCACCGTCGTCGCCCCGGATCTCCGGGCCGTACTGGAATGCGTCCGGGCCGGCGCCGGACTCGCCGTCCTGCCTCGGTACCTGTGCCAGGACGCCCTCGACCGCGGGCAGATCGTCGCCCTGCTGGAGCCGCCCGTACCGCCGCTGCGGACCTGGTTCCTCGTCGTGCGGGCCGGCAGTCTCGCCCTCGCCCACCTCGCCCGTGCGCACGAGCGGCTGCTGCACGCCGCGGCACACTGGTGAGCCTCCGCTTCCGGTGTGCGGAGCGTTTCCCCGACACGCGTTTCAGACACCCGCGTCTGGGCCACTCTTCTCCCATGACCGAACGTCCCGTGGTCAAACGCACCGCCCGCGCGATCCTGCTCGACGGTGGCGACCTGATCCTCATCAAACGCACCAAGCCCGGCGTCGATCCGTACTGGCTCACCCCCGGCGGGGGAGTGGAGTCCTCGGACGCCACTGTCGTCGACGCCCTCCACAGAGAGCTCCACGAAGAACTCGGCGCGAAGATCACCGATGTGGTGCCCTGCTTCGTCGACACCGTCGAGCACATCGCCGACGGAGGGGTGACCGGAGTGAAGGTGCAGCACTTCTTCGTCTGCCATCTCGAATCCATGGACCCCAGCCAGCGGCACGGTCCCGAAGTCGACGAGCCCGAGGGCGAGTACGAGATCGTCCGCGTACCCTTCAGCCGCGTCGGCATCGCCGCCGTCCATCTCGTCCCGCTGTCCCTGCGGCACTACCTCGACGGCAACATCGAGGGTGTGCGCGCCATGCACGCCCCCGACCTGGGCTGATCCCGGCCCGGGCCACTCGGCCCGGGTCCCTCGAAGTCCCGGTCTCCGGACGTCCGGGTCCCTCGAAGTCCCGGTCGCCGGCCGGCCCGGGTGTCAGCCCGCCACGCCGGCCAGCTCCTCCAACGCGTCGAAGCGGATCCGTTCCCCGGGGATCCCGATCCGCTTGAGCTCGTTCACACCGCTGCGGATCATCGCGGGCGGCCCCGAGATGAAGGCGTCGTACGAGCTCCACGGCCCGTGCTCGCCGACCGCTTGGGGCAGCTGCCCCGCCAGGCCCTCGCAGACCACCGGGCGCACCGACAGCCACGGGTGCGAGCGCTGCAGGCCCAGCAGAGTGTCCTTGTCGTACAGGTCGCCGTCGCTGCGCGCCCCGAAGAACACCTCCACCGGGCGGCGCTCACCGTGCTCCGCCACGTCCTCGATCAGTGCCTTGATCGGGGCGATGCCGGTGCCGCCGCCCAGGCACAGCATCCCGTTGTCCGTGGTGTGGTCCACCACCATCGACCCGGCCGGCGGCCCGAGCCGCAGCACGTCGCCGGGCCGGGCGTGCCGCACCAGCGCGTTGGAGACCCAGCCCGCCGGAACGGCCTTGACGTGGAAGGACAACAGCCCGTCGCCGCGCGGCGCCGAAGCGAACGAGTAGTGCCGCCACACCCGGGGCCACCAGGGCGTCTCCAGGCTCGTGTACTGGCCCGCGAGAAAGGCGTACGGCTGGTCGGGGCGGACCGTCAGCACCGCGATGTCCGGGGTGCGCAGGTCGTGCGAAACCACCTCCGCGTGCCACCACGCGGGGCTCTTCACCTCGTCCTCGGCCGCCGCGTCGATCATGATCTGGGACATCACGGTGTAGGCACGCACCCACGCGGCCTGTGTCTCCGGCCCCCAGGTCCGTTCCGCGTACCGGGCCAGCGCACCGATCAGCGCCTCGCCCACCACCGGATAGTGCCCGGCCATCGTGCCGTACTTGCGGTGGCCGGTGCCCAGCCTGCGCAGGTACGGGACGAGCACGTCCGGGTTGTCGATGTTCTCGGCGGCGGTCAGCAGAGCTTTCAGCAGTCGGTCGCGTTGCACGTCCATGGCGGCCGGGAACATGCCCCGCACCTCCGGATGCCCGGTGAACACCAGGGCGTAGAAGTACGAGGTCACCCGATCGGCGACGGGTCCGACCTCTTCGAGGGTCCGGCGGATGAGCAGGGCATCGGGGGAGGGCTCGGCCGCACCGCCCCCGGACGGTATCCGGGCCGTCCGTCTGGCCGATCTGGTGGGCGGAGCGTCCATGCGGTGCCTCGCTTCGAACATCTCGGTCGGTAAGCACTCCACGGCTTTCGAATCCGTGGTTCCGGGCCTCAAAGCCTGCCAGCCGCCCCAACCGCCCGCGGGGGAAACGCGGAAAATCCGCGTTTCGAACCCACCGTCCCCTTAAGATGCCTGGACTTCCGGGCGCGGCGCCCCCACGAGCCGGTAGGCCTCTCTCAGGTCGCGGCCCTCGTAGACATGCGTCGCCCGCTCCGCCAGGTAAGGCCGCGCGTTCACCGCCACCGACACCGCAACGGCTTCGAAGAGCACCGAGTCGGTCACCGAATCCCCGTACGCGACACAGTCGGCCCGGCCCACCCCGAACTGGGCACACAGCCGGTCCGCCACCGTGACCTTGCCCTCGGGAGTCAAGATTCCGGCCGCCTCCACAGGCCGGGTGAAGGGCACCTCGGGGAAGACGGAGCCATGGGCGGCATGTGCGCCCCACTCCAGCAGCAGCTCGACGAAGAACGACGGCGACAGCGAGATCACCGCGCAGTAGTCCCCGCGCTCCCTGATCTCCCGCCACACCTCGCGAATCCCCGACAGCCACGGGGCACCCTCGAACGCTGCCCGGACGTGCGCGGGCGTCAGCCCCGCCCACAATGCATGCGCCGCCACCGAGAACTCGTGCGGCCCCATCTCCCGCGCGCCGAACGCCCGCTCCAACTCGGCGATCTCCGTGTGCAGGCCGAGCTGTCGGGAGATCTCTGCCGGCGCCGCCGAGCCGTACATCAGCGTCCCGTCGAGATCGAAGAGGTGCAGGAGGGTCATGGCAGGGAGGCTAGCCCGTGGGATGTTTCACGTGAAACATCCACCCCCCAAATCCTCTGGACGCCCACCCGACTGATGATCCAGTCTGGGCCCGTGACACCACCACACCTCACCGACCTCCCGATTCGGGCGCTGACCGTGGACGATCTCCGCTCATGCGCCGACCTGTCCGAAGACCGCGGGTGGCCGCGCGAGGACCACAAGTGGGGACTGCTTCTCGCCGCCGGCAACGGCTACGGCATCGATGCCCCCGACGGCCACGGGCTCGCCGCCGCCTGCGTCGTCACCTCGTACGGACACACCCACGCCGGCCCGGAGCTGGCCGCCATCGGCATGGTCCTCGTCGCCGAGCGCTATGCCCGCCAGGGCCTGGGCCGCCACCTGATGACGTACGTCTGCGACGACGTCCTCAAGGGAGTCCCCCTCACCCTCCACGCCACTCCCCACGGCCGCCCCCTCTACGAGGGGCTCGGCTTCGACACCACGGGTCGGGCCGAAATGCTCCGCGGTACTTTCCGGGGCGAGCCCACTGACTCGGAGGCGCCCTCCGTGGCGGTCCGGCCCGCGGCCGGCGAGGACATCCCACGGATCGTCCGACTCGACACCGAGGTCTTCGGCACCGACCGGACCCACATGATCGCCCGGCTTCCCGCTTTTGCGGACCGGCTGCTGGTCGCGGAGGACGGCCGGGGCGAGCTCGTCGGCTACGCCGCGATCTGGCCCAACATGGAGACCCATGTGATCGGGCCGCTGATCGCCCGGGACACCGCCGGCGCCCAGGCACTCGTCACCGCGCTCGCCGCCGTCACCGACCGGCCGCTGCGAACCGACATCGACGTACGCCACGAGGAGCTCCTCACCTGGCTCAAGGACCGCGGACTCGACTCCGTGGCGTTCAACGCCGTCATGACCCGCAACATCCCCGCCCTCCCCGGCGACTGGACCCGCCGCTGGGCTCCGCTCACCGTGGCCGCGGGCTGAGTAGGGCAGCGTCGCGATGACCGACCCCGACCAGCCGGAGATCCGCCCCGCCACCGAGGAGGACCTGCCCGCCATCGTCGCCATGCTCGCGGACGACCCCCTCGGCGCCACCCGCGAATCCCCCGACGACCTCACCCCCTACATCGCGGCGTTCAAACGTCTGACGGCCGACCCGCACCAACACGTGGTCGTCGCCGTCCGCGAAGGCCGCGTCGTGGGCACCCTCCAACTCACCATCGTTCCCGGGCTGTCCCGCAAGGGAGCCACCCGTTCGATCATCGAAGGCGTCCGGGTCCATGCCGACGAGCGGGGCGGCGGCCTGGGGACCCTGTTCATCCAATGGGCGATCGACCGATCCCGCCGCGAGAACTGCCAACTCGTCCAGCTCACCTCGGACGTGACCCGCGCCGACGCCCACCGCTTCTACGAGCGACTCGGGTTCACCGCTTCCCACGTCGGGTTCAAACTCTCCCTCTGATCCCCCGTACGGCAGGCCGGGCCCGCGTCGGTGGCCCGGCCTACGATCGGGAGGATGAGCCCCAGCCTCCCCCTCGTCACCACCGCCGAGCGCCGCCACCGGCTCGGACGCAGACACCGCCTGGCTCCCTCGGCCCGTGCCGCCTCGGTCTCGGAGGCTGCGGACGCCGTCGTCGCGCTACGCGCCACCGACGCCGCCGCTCTGTTCCTCTCCGCCCGCGCCCGGCTCGCGGAAGGCGGACCCGCCACCGTCGAACAGGCCCTCTACGAGGACGTCTCCGTGGTCCGGCTGCTCAGCATGCGCAACACGCTCTTCGTCGTCTCCGCCGAACTCGCCCCGTACGTGGACTCCTCCACCGCCCGGAGCATCGCCGCCAAGGAGCGCCGCACCTTCCTCAAGCACCTCCAGGAGGACGATCAGGGCCTGGACGCCGACTGGCTGGCCCGGACCGAGGCCGCCGCGCTCGTCGCCCGCGATGCCCACGGCCCGTGCACCGGCAGCCAGCTCTCCGCGGCGGTGCCCGCACTGCGCGAGAAGATCACCGTCGGCCAAGGCAAGAAGTACGAGACCGAGACCGGTGTCGCCACCCGTGTCATCCGGCTCCTCCTGGCCGCCGACGGCCGGATCCGCCGCGACCGGCCGCGCGGGTCATGGACCTCCAGCCAGTTCCGCTGGGTGCACACCGAGTCATGGACCGCCGTACCACCGGCCGAGGCCCGCGCCGAGATCGCCCGCCGCTGGCTGCACGCCTACGGCCCGGCCACGGAGGCGGACCTCAAGTGGTGGACGGGCTGGACCCTCACCGCCGTCCGCAAGGCCCTCACCGCCGTCGGCCCCGCCCAGGTCCGCCTCGACGACGGCGGCACCGCCCTCGTCGGCCCCGGCGACACTGCTCCCGAACCCGCCCCCGAACCCTGGGCCGCGCTGCTGCCCGGCCTGGACCCCAGCGGCATCGGCTGGGCCGATCGGGGCTTCCACCTCGACCCCGCGCACCGGCTCGCCCTCTTCGACTACGCCGGCAACATCGGACCCACGGTCTGGTGGAACGGCGAGATCGTCTGGCGGCTGCTGGGCGACCCCGGCCGCGCCGCCGAGACGGCCATCGCCGCCGAGGTCGCCCGCCTCGCCCCATGGGTGGGCGGCACCCGGATCACCCCGCGCTTCCGCACCCCGCTCGAACGCGAACTGGTCGCCTGAACCGGTCGCTCGATTCGGAAGACGGCCTCAGCCGATGCCGCGCCAGCCCTGCGGGTCCACCCCGCCGGGCACGGGAGCCTGCGCGTCGTACGGCTCCCTCGTGAACACGAACGAGCCCAGGTCGAGATGGCTCACCGAACCGTCCTCACGGCGGACCGCCCGCAGTGTCTCTCCCGCGTAGTAGCCGCAGACCCCGGTCCAACTGCCGTCGGGCTGTGCCCGGAACCGGGCCGACCGACCCATCGCGCCCATGGGCGCGAGCTCCAGCAGCCCGTCCGCCTTCAACCGCACCGCCTGCGCCGACGTGCCCCAGTACCAGGGGCCGCACAGCTCCAGGGCGACCGGGTCGGCCTCCCGGAACGGCCGCCACGGCTGCGGGAACGGCGGCTCCGCTTCCGCGACGATCGCCACCAGGTCCGCGGCCACCGCCGAGGCGGGCAGCCCCGACGTGCAGTTCGCCAGCACCACGGCCGCCACGTCGTCCGCCTCGCTCAGCCACAGGCCCGCGACGAACCCCGGCAGCGAGCCGCTGTGACCCGTGAGCCTGCGCCCCCGGTCGTCCATCAGCTGCATGCCGAGCCCGTAGCCGAGCTCGGCGAGACCGGGCTCCGGCGGTGCGGCCGGCGTCCGCATCTCCCGTACCGACTCCGCGCTCAGCACCCGCTCGTCACCCCGGGCGAGGAACATCGCGAACCGGGCCAAGTCACTGGTCGTGGACCAGAGTTGTCCGGCTGCAGCCATCAGCCCCAGGTCCTCCAGCGGCTCGGGCATCATCACGTCGGCCCACGGGTGCACCGCCCAACCGCCGGCGTGCGGAGCCTGCGGCTGCGCCGTCGTACGGTCGAGCGCGAGCGGCTCCAGCACCTCGGCCCGGAGCACCTCTTCCCACGGCTTGCCCCGTACGGCCTCCACGAGCGAACCCAGCAGCGTGTAGCCCGGGTTGGAGTAGTGGTGCCGCCTGCCGGGCCGGAACCGGTACGGCTCCTCGCCCAGCACGTCCGCGAGCTCGGGCCGCAGCGCCCCGGGCGTGCGCTCCCACCATTCGCCCGGCGTCTCCGCCGCCAACCCACCGGTATGGGCCAGCAGCTGGGCGATGGTCACTTCGCCGACGCCCGTCCCCGGCAGGTGCTGCTCCAGAGGGTCCTCAAGGCGCAGCAGGCCCTCGTCCCGCAGGCGCATCACCACGACGGCGGTGAAGGTCTTGCTGATCGACCCGATCCGGTACTGCACGTTCCCGTCGGGCCCGTGCCCCTCGACGGACGTCCGGGAGCCCTCCCAGACCAGCTCGCCGCCGCGGGCCACGGCCGCCACCACCGACGGCGCCCTTCCTTCGCTCTGCGCGACGGCGATCCGGTGCCTCAGCGCACGCCGGGTGGCAGGGAACAGTTCCCGATCTTCAGATACGGCATCCATGATCGGATGCTACGTGTTGGCCATGTCCACGAACCGCGAATAGTGGCCCTGGAAGGCGACCGTGATCGTCGCCGTGGGGCCGTTACGGTGCTTCGCCACGATCAGGTCCGCCTCGCCCGCGCGGGGCGACTCCTTCTCGTACGCGTCCTCGCGGTGCAGCAGGATCACCATGTCGGCGTCCTGCTCGATCGAGCCCGACTCACGCAGGTCGGAGACCATCGGCTTCTTGTCGGTGCGCTGCTCGGGACCACGGTTCAGCTGGGACAGCGCGATCACCGGCACCTCAAGCTCCTTGGCCAGCAGCTTGAGGTTTCGGGACATGTCCGAGACCTCCTGCTGGCGGCTCTCGGGACGGCGCGAGCCGCCCGACTGCATCAGCTGGAGGTAGTCGATGACCACGAGCGAGAGGTCGTTGCGCTGCTTGAGGCGCCGACACTTCGCCCGGATCTCCATCATCGACAGGTTCGGCGAGTCGTCGATGTAGAGCGGGGCGGCGGAGACGTCCGGCATCCGGCGGGCGAGCCGCGTCCAGTCGTCGTCCGTCATGGTGCCGGAGCGCATGTGGTGCAGGGCCACCCGGGCTTCCGCCGACAGGAGGCGCATCGCGATCTCGTTGCGGCCCATTTCGAGGGAGAAGATCACGCTCGGCAAGTTGCTCTTGATGGAACAGGCCCGGGCGAAGTCGAGCGCGAGGGTGGACTTACCCATGGCGGGGCGGGCCGCGATGACGATCATCTGGCCGGGGTGCAGGCCGTTGGTCAGCGAATCGAGGTCCGTGAAGCCGGTCGGTACGCCCGACATCTGACCGCTGCGCGAGCCGATGGCCTCGATCTCGTCGAGTGCGCCCTCCATGATGTCGCCCAGCGGCAGGTAGTCCTCGGAGGTCCGCTGTTCGGTGACGGCGTAGATCTCGGCCTGGGCGCTGTTGACGATCTCGTCGACGTCGCCGTCGGCCGCGTATCCCATCTGCGTGATCTTCGTACCGGCTGCGACGAGACGGCGCAGCACGGCCCGCTCGTGGACGATCTCCGCGTAGTACTCGGCGTTCGCCGCGGTGGGCACCGACTGGACGAGCGTGTGCAGGTACGAGGCCCCGCCGACCTTGCTGATCTCGCCGCGGCGGGTCAGCTCGGCGCCGACCGTGATCGGGTCGGCCGGCTCGCCCTTCGCGTACAGATCGAGGATCGCCTGGTAGATCGTCTCGTGCGAGGGCCGGTAGAAGTCATGACCCTTGATGACCTCGACGACGTCCGCGATGGCGTCCTTGGACAGCAGCATGCCGCCGAGCACCGACTGCTCGGCATCGAGGTCCTGGGGCGGGACGCGCTCGAAGCCGCCGCCCCCGCCGTCCCAGGAGCCGCCCTCGCGGCCCCGGTCGTGCTGTTCGTCCCCGCGGCCGCGGTTGTCGCTGTTACGGCGCGAACGGGCGGGCAGACGGTCACCCGGACCGCTGTCGGCCCAGGGGTCGTCCATGGGCTCGGGCATACTCACCGGGCCGCCTCCTCCCGTCCGCAACGCGGACCTCGCCGTGCCACTCTTTCTACGACACGGCTCTGACATTTGGGACACCCGAATCCGCAGTCGGCAAGTCGGGCAACGCACAACGGTAGGGCCGAGAGCGACGTCAGCCAATCTTGTTATCCACAGGCTGTGTGGATGAGATGTGGATGACCGACCCAATGCTGTGGGTAACTCGCCGGAAGCTGTGCACGGACCGGGGGACGGTGCTGTGGACAAAATCACCTGCCCTACCCACACACCCCACCTGACCTGCAAATTCTTCCTCCACGGGCTGTGGGGGAGAAAATTCTTGGCCCTGGTCCCGAGATCGCCTCAAACGGGGTGCCGAGAACGCGCAAGTCAACTCATCGGTAAGCCTCCAAAGACTGTTGCGTCTATTACCTGTGGAAGATTAGATTGAGCGCCATGACACAGGCCCTCGCCCCGCTGAAGGGTGCCCCGAAACGGCACGACCGCGAGATCCTCGCACTCGCCGTGCCGGCGTTCGGCGCGCTCGTCGCCGAGCCCCTATTCGTGATGGCCGACAGCGCCATCGTGGGACACCTCGGCACCCCCCAGCTGGCAGGACTCGGCATCGCCGCCGCCCTCCTCACCACCGCCGTCAGCGTCTTCGTCTTCCTCGCCTACGCCACCACCGCGGCCGTCTCCCGCCGGGTCGGCGCGGGCGACCTCCCGGCCGCGATCCGTCAGGGCATGGACGGCATCTGGCTCGCCCTCCTGATCGGCGCCGCGGTCGTCGCCTTCGTTCTGCCGACCGCGCCCTGGCTGATCTCCCTCTTCGGGGCGTCCGACACCGTCGCCCCCCACGCGGTCACCTATCTGCGGATCTCGGCCCTGGGCATCCCGGCCATGTTGATGGTCCTCGCCGCCACCGGCGTCCTCCGCGGGCTCCAGGACACCCGTACCCCGCTCTACGTCGCCGTCGGAGGCTTCGCCCTCAACGCGGGCCTGAACGGCGTCCTCGTGTACGGCGTCGGCTTCGGCATCGCCGGCTCCGCCTGGGGCACGGTGATCGCCCAGTGCGCCATGGCCGGTGTCTACCTCGTCGTGGTCGTCCGTGGTGCACGTAAGCACGGGGCCTCCTTGCGCCCCGACGCCACCGGCATCCGGGCCTGCGCCCAGGCCGGCGTACCGCTGCTCGTGCGCACCCTGTCCTTGCGCGCCGTCCTGATCATCGCGACCGCCGTGGCGGCGCGACTCGGCGACGCGGAAATCGCCGCCCACCAGATCCTGCTCTCCCTGTGGAGCCTGCTCGCCTTCGCCCTCGACGCGATCGCCATCGCCGGGCAGGCCATCATCGGCCGCTACCTCGGCGCCGACGACACCGAGGGCGCCAAAGCCGTCTGCCGCCGCATCGTCCAGTGGGGCATCGTCTCGGGAATCGTCCTGGGCGCCCTCGTGATCGCGGCCCGCCCCCTGTTCATCCCCTTGTTCACCAGCGACCCTGCGGTCGAGGACGCCCTGCTGCCCGCCCTGCTGGTCGTAGCCCTTTCCCAGCCGGTGTCCGGCATCGTCTTCGTGCTCGACGGGGTCCTGATGGGCGCCGGAGACGGCCGGTACCTGGCCTGGGCGATGCTCCTGACGCTCGCCGTGTTCACTCCGGCCGCCCTGCTCATCCCGACCGTAGGCGGCGGCCTGACCATGCTCTGGTGGGCCATGGCACTGATGATGCTGGTCCGGATGGCCACGCTCCAGCTACGTGCCCGCTCCGGCCGGTGGCTGGTCGCGGGAGCGACCCGCTGATCCGCTGATCCGCGAGGCCATGTTTCACGTGAAACAGAGAACGCCCCTCAGGACGTTTCACGTGAAACATCGCCCGGCGATCCCCGACAACGACGAAGGGCCGCACCCCCAGAGGGGTGCGGCCCTTCGCGTGCAGCACTTAGGCGGCGACAACCTCGACGCCCACGTTCGCGGCGACCTCAGCGTGCAGACGCACGGAGACCTGGTACGAACCGAGGGTCTTGATCGGGGCAGCCAGCTCGACGCGGCGCTTGTCGACCTTCGGACCACCGGAAGCCTCGATCGCCGTGGCGATGTCGGCCGGGGTCACGGAGCCGAAGAGACGGCCGGCGTCACCCGAGCGGGTGGCCAGACGGACCTTCGTGCCTTCGAGCTTGGCCTTGATCTCGTTGGCCTGCTCGATGGTCGCGATCTCGTGGATCTTGCGGGCGCGGCGGATCTGCGCCACGTCCTTCTCGCCACCCTTGGTCCAGCGGATCGCGAAACCACGCGGGACCAGGTAGTTGCGAGCGTAACCGTCCTTGACGTCGACGACATCGCCGGCGGCACCGAGGCCAGAAACCTCGTGGGTCAGGATGATCTTCATTAGTCGGTCACCCTTTCCTTATCGCGCGGTGGACGTGTAGGGCAGCAGTGCCATCTCACGGCTGTTCTTCACGGCCGTGGCGACGTCACGCTGGTGCTGCGTGCAGTTGCCGGTGACGCGGCGGGCACGGATCTTGCCGCGGTCGGAAATGAACTTCCGCAGCATGTTCGTGTCCTTGTAGTCCACGTACGCGGTCTTGTCCTTGCAGAACGCGCAGACCTTCTTCTTAGGCTTGCGCACAGGCGGCTTCGCCATTGTGTCTCTCCTGTGTGATCAAGAAGTGGGGATGCGAGCTTCCCTAGAAGGGGGGCTCGTCCGAGTAGCCACCGTTGGAACCGCCGGAGCTTCCGCCCCAGCCGCCCCCGCCGCCCTGCTGCTGCTGGCCGCCGGCCGGCGCGCTGGACGCCCACGGGTCGTCGGAGGGAGCTCCGCCGCCCTGCGGGGCGCCGCCGCTGGGGGCTCCGCCCCAGCCACCGCCGCCACCCTGCTGCTGGCCGCCGCCGTATCCACCCTGGCCACCGCGACCGGTGGTCTTGGCGACCTTGGCCGTGGCGTTCTTCAGGCTGGGGCCGACTTCCTCGACGTCCAGCTCGTAGACCGTGCGCTTGACACCCTCACGGTCCTCGTACGACCGCTGCCTCAGCCGGCCCTGCACGATCACGCGCATGCCTCGCTGAAGGGACTCGGCGACGTTCTCCGCCGCCTGCCGCCACACCGAGCAGGTCAGGAACAGGCTCTCGCCGTCCTTCCACTCGTTGGTCTGACGGTCGAAGGTGCGGGGGGTGGACGCGACACGGAACTTCGCGACCGCCGCACCCGAGGGGGTGAAGCGCAGCTCGGGGTCGTCGACGAGATTGCCGACGACCGTGATGACGGTCTCGCCTGCCATGGATGAACCTCTCGGCGGGAATTGCTGCTGGGCTGCTGTGCTACTCGGTCCCGATTACCGCTGAACCGAAGTTCAGTGGGTCTCGGGGCGAAGGACCTTGGTCCGGAGAACCGACTCGTTCAGGTTCATCTGTCGGTCAAGCTCCTTGACGACCGCAGGCTCGGCCTGAAGGTCGATGACCGAGTAGATGCCCTCGGGCTTCTTCTTGATCTCGTAAGCGAGACGACGACGGCCCCAGGTGTCGACCTTCTCGACCTTTCCGTTGCCCTCACGGACGACGGAAAGGAAGTTCTCGATCAACGGGGAGACAGCGCGCTCCTCAAGATCGGGGTCGAGGATGACCATCACTTCGTAGTGACGCATGTGGAACCCACCTCCTTTGGACTCAGCGGCCACGGTCGTTCCGTGGCAGGAGGGTCGTGATGCGTACGCACGGCGTCCGAGAGCAGACACCGCGCAGACCGTACAGACTACCTGCTCGACTCCTTCCGGTTGAAATCCGGCAGGAAGAGGCCACACTCTGTATTCATCGGGTGTGCTCGGTGCTATGCCCCGGCTCCTGCCGGCGGCGACCCCGCAGCACCGCTCTGCGTCAGCCAGGAGGTGCCTTCCGATGGCACAGGCAATGCGACCCCAGTCCTCCATCTCGCTCTTCGCGACCGACGGCAAGCCCCACCCGCTGCAGGACGCCCTGATGGTGGCCACGGTGGTCCTCGGCCTCGTGGCGTTCGTCACGGGATTCTTCGACAATCTGCACCTGATCAGCTCGTGGACCGGGCTCGTCGGCATCCTGACCGGCGCGTACGGACAGTTCATCTCGGAGACGACACGCGAGCGCTTCGCACTGATCATCGGGCTTGGCGCCTCGGCCGTGGGCTTCTACCTCGGCATGGCGCACGGCGGTCTCTTCGGCGGCTGGGCGGGCTGACCGGGGCACCTCGGCGACAGGGCGCCGGCCTCTCACCGGCCCGGGCACGGCCCGTCCCCCAGATGGGTGGCGCCCTTGTCGCAGTAGGCTTCGCGCCATAGCCAGCGAAGCCGCCGAGGAGACGCCCCGCATGAGCCTGTCCCTGAGGACCATCAGCCGAGAGCAGCATCTGGGATATCTCCAGAGCCTGCCCTCGGCTAGCCACTGCCAGGTCCCGGCGTGGGCCGACGTGAAGAACGAGTGGCGCTCCGAGAACCTCGGTTGGTTCGACCAGAACGACGAACTGGTCGGCGCCGCCCTCGTGTTGTACCGCCAGCTGCCGAAGGTGAAGCGGTACCTCGCCTACCTTCCCGAGGGCCCTGTCATCAACTGGTACGCGCCGAACCTGGAGGAGTGGCTCCAGCCGATGCTGGCCCACCTCAAGCGTCAGGGCGCGTTCACCGTGAAGATGGGTCCGCCCGTCGTCATCCGCCGCTGGAACGCCGCCGCCATCAAGGCCGGAATCCAGGACCCTGAGGTCAAGCGCCTGCGCGACGTGGAGGCCTCGCACATCGAGCCCCGCGCCTTCGAGGTGTCCGACAAGCTGCGCCGCATGGGCTGGCAGCAGGGCGAGGACGGCGGCGCCGGCTTCGGCGACGTGCAGCCCCGCTACGTCTTCCAGGTGCCGCTCGCCAACCGCTCGCTGGACGACGTCCTCAAGGGCTTCAACCAGCTGTGGCGCCGCAACATCAAGAAGGCCGAGAAGGCCGGCGTCGAGGTCGTCCAGGGCACCTACGAGGACCTGCCGGTCTGGCAGGAGCTGTACGAGATCACGGCCGAGCGCGACAAGTTCCGCCCGCGCCCGCTCAGCTACTTCCAGCGCCAGTGGACGGCCCTCAACTCCGAGGACCCGAACCGGATGCGGCTGTACATCGCGAAGCACGAGGGGGAGCCGCTGGCCGCCGCCACGATGCTCACCGTCGGCCAGCACGTCTGGTACTCGTACGGCGCCTCCGCGAACCACAAGCGCGAGGTCCGGCCGTCGAACGCGATGCAGTGGCGCATGCTGCGCGACTCGTACGCGCTCGGCGCCAGCGTCTACGACCTGCGCGGCATCAGTGACACGCTGGACGAGAACGACCACCTGTTCGGCCTCATCCAGTTCAAGGTCGGTACGGGCGGCGAGGCCGTCGAGTACGTCGGCGAATGGGACTTCCCGCTCAACAAGATGCTGCACAAGGCGCTCGACATCTACATGTCGCGTCGCTGACCTGCTGCTGCACCCCCCACACAACGCATCGCTGCACAGGCAGCTTTTTCGAGAGAGGCTCCGGACGGGCATGGCGCTCACGCTCTACGTCGACACCGCGCGCTGGCGTGCGCACCAGAAGCAGATCCAGGACCAGTTCCCGGGGATGATTCCGGTCTGCAAGGGCAACGGCTACGGCTTCGGCCACGAGCGGTTGTGCGAGGAGGCGACCCGGCTGGGCGCCGACGTGCTGGCCGTCGGGACCACGTACGAGGCCGCCAGCATCAAGGACCTCTTCGGCGGCGACCTGCTCGTCCTCACCCCGTTCCGGCGGGGTGAGGAGCCGGTGCCGCTGCCGGACCGGGTGATCCGCTCGGTGTCCTCCCTGGACGGGGTCCGCGGTCTGGTCGGCGCCCGCGTGGTCATCGAGTGCATGAGTTCGATGCGCCGACACGGCATCTCCGAGCAGGACCTGGGCCAGCTGCACGCGGCGATCGAGGACGTGCGGCTGGAGGGCTTCGCCCTGCACCTGCCGCTGGACCGCCCGGACGGCTCGGACGCCGTCGAGGAGGTCATCGGCTGGATGGACCGGCTGCGCGCGGCCCGGCTGCCGCTGCACACCATGTTCGTCAGCCACCTGCGGGCCCAGGAACTGGCCCGGCTCCAGCAGCAGTTCCCGCAGACCCGTTTCCGGGCGCGGATCGGCACCCGGCTGTGGCTGGGCGACCACGAGGCGACCGAGTACCGGGGCGCCGTCCTGGACGTCACGCGCGTCGCGAAGGGTGACAGGTTCGGCTACCGCCAGCAGAAGGCCGCCTCCGACGGGTGGCTGGTCGTGGTCGCGGGCGGCACCTCGCACGGGGTGGGTCTGGAGGCTCCCAAGGCCCTGCACGGCGTGATGCCGCGTGCCAAGGGCGTGGCCCGGGCCGGTCTGGCCACCGTGAACCGGAACCTTTCGCCCTTCGTGTGGGCGGGCAAGCAGCGCTGGTTCGCGGAGCCCCCGCACATGCAGGTCTCGATCCTGTTCGTGCCGTCGGACTCCCCCGAGCCGAAGGTCGGCGACGAGCTGGTGGCGCACCTGCGCCACACCACCACGCAGTTCGACCGGGTGCTCGACGCCTGAAACCCACCCGGTCGTTGAGGGGGACCGGTCAGCCCCTGGGGGCCGTGCCCCACTCGACCCGCTGTCCCTGCGAGGGCGCCGCATCCTGCGGCGCCCTCGCGGCGTCCGACAGCACGAACACGTCCTCGGCCCCGTCCAGGACACCACCGGACGGGTCGTCGGATCCGTCGCGGCGCACGACGTCCCGCTCGGGCAGCAGGATGTCGCGGACGACGACCGCGCACAGGTAGAGGGTCGCCAACAGGTGGGCGGTGATCGCCAGCTGGTATCCCTCCACGGGCAGGCCCTGGTGCTTGTCCCCGCTGGTCGTGTAGGCGAGGTACAGCCAGATCCCGAGGAAGTACACGACCTCGCCGGCCTGCCAGATCAGGAAGTCCCGCCAGCGCGGCCGGGCCAGCGCCGCCAGCGGGATGAGCCACAGCACGTACTGCGGCGAGTAGACCTTGTTGGCCAGGATGAAGGCGGCCACGACCAGGAACGCCAGCTGGGCGAAGCGGGGGCGGCGCGGGGCGGTCAGCGTGAGCACCCCGATGCCCGCGCACAGCAGCAGCGTCAGGCCCGTCGCGTAGGTGTTCGCGTCGTGCAGGGGGTTCCCGGAACGCTGGGAGATGAGCAGCCACACGGAGCCGAAGTCGATCGGGCGTTCTTGGCTGAACGTGTAGAACTTCTTCCAGCCGTCCCAGGCGAGGAGCATGACGGGCAGGTTCACCACGAGCCAGGAGACGGCCGCGCCGAGGGCGGCTGAGCCGAACGCCCGCCACTTCCCGGTCCGCCAGCACAACACGAACAGCACGCCGAGCAGCAGGACGGGGTAGAGCTTGGCGGCGGTGGCCAGGCCGATGAAGACGCCGAAGAGCAGGGTCCGGCCGCGGGACCACATGAGCATCCCCGCGGCGGTCAGGGCGATGGCCAGCAGGTCCCAGTTGATCGTCGCGGTGAGCGCGAAGGCGGGCGCGAGGGCGAAGAGCAGCGCGTCCCAGGGCCGGCGGTGGTGGGTGCGCACGACGCACACGGCGATGACCGCGGTACAGGCCATCAGCATCCCCGCATTGACCATCCAGTACATCTGCTCGCGGTGCTGGATGGAACCGCCGCCGGGGGTGAGCCAGGAGGCCACCTCCATGAAGAGCCCGGTGAGCACCGGGTACTCCAGGTACTCCATGTCACCGGGGAGGCGGTCGAAGTAGGGCGTGAGCCCGTCGGCGAAGCCGCGTACGGAGAACAGGTGCGGGATGTCGGAGTAGCAGGCGTGGGTGTACTGGGAGCCGGCTCCCCGGAACCACGCCCAGTCGTAGCAGGGCAGTTTCTGCACCATGCCGAGCGCGAACATCCCCAGGGCGACCAGGACCACGACGCGGACCGGGGTCAGCCAGTGGCCGCCCAGCCGGGCGTAGCGGCCCATCGGGCCGCCGAGGAACTCGCTGCCGGCCGCGGCGACCTCGTCCTGCTGGGTGGGCAGTACGGGCCGGTCCTCGTGCACCTTCGTCATGCGCTCATCCTGCCGTACGGGGCCTGGCGTGCGGGAGGGCCGCCGCACCGTGTGCGACGGCCCTCGTGGGAGCAGGGGGGAGGCGGGTCAGCCCGCGGTCCCCATGCTGGCTCCCCAGCTGGTGCCGCCCGGGCGGCCCGGTCTGCCCGACGGCGAGGGCGACGGTGATCCGCTGGAGCCGCCGCCGGGGCCACCGTTGGTGTTGCCGCTGTTGGTGCCGCCGCCGCTGTCCGGGATGCAGTAGAGCTCCCACGGCTTGCAGGTCGGCTTGCCGCCCTTCGACGGGCTCGGGGAGACCGGCGGAGAGGAGCTAGCCGAGGGCGAGGGCATCGACGGGGAGGGCGACGGGGAGAAGGAGGGAGACGGAGAAGGGGCGCCGGAGGCGTCCGCGGTGACGCCGATCTTGTCGGCCTCCGGGAACTCCTTGACCGGGGTGCCCTTGAGGGCTTCCTTCATGTACTCGGTCCAGATCGCGGCCGGGATGTCGCCACCGTGGATGGAGTCGACGCCGCCCACGCCGTTCATGGAGATCAGCTTCTTGTCCGCCGAATTCGGGTCGCTACGGAACAGGGCCACCGAGGTGGACAGCTCCGGGGTGTAGCCGACGAACCAGGCCGACTTGTTCTGGTCGGTGGTTCCGGTCTTGCCGGCGGCGGGCCGGGTGAAGCCGAGCTTCCTGACCTTGGTGCCGGTGCCGTTGTCGACGACGTTCTCCAGCACCTTGGTGACGTTGTCGGCGATGGAGTCGTCCATCGCCCGCTGCTCCTTGGGGGCCCCGAAGCCGGGCAGCTCCTTGCCGTCCTTCTCCACGCTGGTCACCGAGAAGGGATCGCGGTGGGTGCCGGAGGCGGCGAAGGTGGCGTAGGAGTCGGCCATGCGGATGGCGCTCGGGGTCGAGGTGCCGAGGGCGAACGAGGCGTCGTCGTTCGGGTTCATCGAGTCCTTGAGGATGCCCGTGGACTGGGCCATCTCCCGGACCTTGCTGTGGCCGACGTCGAAGACGAGCTGCGCGAACGGCACGTTGATGGACTTCTCCATCGCCTCGTTGAGGGTCACGTATCCGTAGGGGTAGGTGCTCTCGTTCTTCTGCTTGAACGGCTTGCCCGAGGCGTCCCGCAGCGGCTTGCCGTCGCGGTTGTTGATCACGGTCAGGTCGTTCGCGTTGTACTTGCTGTCGGCCGAAATGCCCTCGCCGTGCGAGTTCTGGGTGCCGTACCGCATCGCGGCCGCCAGGACGTACGGCTTCCAGGTCGAGCCGACCGGGACGCCGAGCGTGTCGGCGTTGTTGCTGAAGTACTTCTTGTCCATGCCCGGGCCGCCGTACAGGGCCACGATCGCCCCGGTCTTCACGTCCACGGAGGCGGCGCCGAACTGGACGAAGGTGTCGTACTCGGGCCGGGCCTTCTCGTCGAGGAAGTCGTTGCGGGTGTCCTCCACGGCCTTGACCAGGGCGTCCACCTTGGGCTTCTGGAAGGTGGTCTTGATCTGGTAGCCGCCGCGGGCCATCTCTTCCGCCGTGAGGCCCGTGACCTTCATCACGTACTTCTTGGCCGTGTCGACCAGGTAGCCGGTCTGTCCGGACAGGCTGCGGGCCTGCTCGGAATCGACGATCTTCGGGAACTCCGTGAACTGGTCCCGCTCGGCCTTCTGCATCCGGCCGACCGCGACCTCGCGGTCCAGGACCCAGGCCCAGCGCTCCTTGGCCCGCTCGGTGTTCTTCTCGGGGGTGGCGGCGGAACCGACGCCGCCGTCCGGGTTGTAGAGGTTGGGGCCCTTGAGCACGGAGGCCAGGAAGGCGCTCTCGGACGGCGAGAGGTCCTTGCAGTCCTTGCCGAAGTAGGCCCGCGCGGCCGCCTGGATGCCGTAGGCGTCACGGCCGTAGTAGGCGGTGTTGAGGTACCCCGCGAGGATCGTGTCCTTCTCCTCGGACACGCCCAGCTTTATCGAGATGAAGAGCTCGGTGACCTTGCGCTTCAGCGTCTGGTCGGAGTCCAGGTACGTGTTCTTCACGTACTGCTGGGTGATGGTCGAGCCGCCCTGGGTGGAACCGCCCTTGGCCATGTTCCACACGGCGCGGGCGATGCCCATCGGGTCGACGCCCTTGTCCGTCTCGAACGACTCGTTCTCCGCGGAGATCACGGCGTTCTGCATCGACTTGGGGATCTTGTCGATGGGCACGATCTGCCGGTTCATCGAACCGCCGGTGGCCACCATCTGGGAGTGGTCCGCCCAGTAGAAGACGTTGTTCTGCGCCTGGGCCGCCTTGTTCGGGTCGGGTTTGTTCACCGAGGCGATGCCGATGCCGGCGCCCGCCGTGATGATGGCGAAGAAACCGAGGGCCGTGCCGCAGACCAGCTTCCAGGAGGGCAGGAACCGCTTCCAGCCCTGCTTGTCCGAGCGCGGGTAGTTGATCAGTCGCTTGTCCGGGCGACCCGAGCCGCGGCCGGCGCCGCCGGCACCGCGTCCACGCCCTCCGGATCCGCTGGGAGTGCCCCGGCGGGCACCGGTCCGACCACTATGGCCGGGCGGCTCTGCGTACGGTCCGCTGTGTGACGCCGTGGGTACGTCACGTGCGGGCCCGGCACCCCGGCCAGGGCGCTGCTGGGCGGCCCGGCGGGCCGCGGCTCGTCCACCGCCCTCGGGCTGCGACGGTTTGCGGCGGTGCTCGCTCATCGAACGACTACTCCTCGGGCAGGCGAGTGGCCTGGAAGCGGCAGGCTAATTCCGGTTCCCCCCGTTGTCATGGCCCACAGACTACGCACGCTCAAAACCCGAACAGTGCCGAAGTTCACCCCAAATCAGGCAACTCGCCTGGTACGAATTAGTGATGTGACGCCGGTCACTACCTCACCCCTTGTCGCCGAAGACGGCCCGTTCTATCGTCTGGATGTATCGAGTCGATACATCAGCTCGGTATAAAACTCAGGGGCGAAGGAGAGGCAGGCGGATGAGCAGGCGCTCAGGCATCCTCGAATTCGCCGTCCTCGGCCTGCTTCGCGAATCCCCCATGCACGGGTACGAGCTCCGCAAGCGGCTCAACACCTCACTGGGGGTGTTCCGGGCGTTCAGCTACGGCACGCTCTATCCCTGCCTCAAGACGTTGGTCGCCAACGGCTGGTTGATCGAAGAACCGGGCAACGCCCCGGAAGACGCTCTCGCCACTTCACTCGCAGGGCGCCGCGCCAAGATCGTCTACCGGTTGACGGCAGCGGGGAAGGAGCACTTCGAAGAGCTCCTGTCCCACACGGGCCCGGACGCCTGGGAGGACGAGTCCTTCGCCGCGCGCTTCGCCTTCTTCGGCCAGACCGAGCGGGAAGTGCGCATGCGGGTCCTTGAGGGCCGCCGCAGCAGGCTGGAGGAGCGTCTGGAGAAGATGCGCGCCTCCCTCGCCCGCACACGGGAACGCCTCGACGACTACACGCTTGAGCTGCAGCGGCACGGAATGGAGTCCGTCGAGCGCGAAGTGCGCTGGCTGAACGAGCTCATCGAGAGTGAGCGGGCGGGACGGGATCAGAGACGACCCGGTCCGCCCGACGAAACAGCAAAATGAGGTCTGCACCTCGCAGACCTCGTCCGAGAACAAACAGGGAGCAACCGGAATGGGTTCGGTTCGCGTAGCCATCGTCGGCGTGGGCAACTGCGCCGCCTCGCTGGTGCAGGGCGTCGAGTACTACAAGGACGCCGACCCGGCGGCCAAGGTCCCCGGTCTGATGCACGTCCAGTTCGGCGACTACCACGTGCGTGACATCGAGTTCGTCGCCGCGTTCGACGTCGACGCGAAGAAGGTCGGCCTCGACCTTTCGGACGCCATCGGCGCCAGCGAGAACAACACGATCAAGATCTGTGACGTCCCCAACAAGGGCGTGACCGTGCAGCGCGGCCACACCCTGGACGGCCTGGGCAAGTACTACCGCCTGACGATCGAGGAGTCCCCCGAGGCCCCGGTCGACGTGGTCCAGGTCCTCAAGGACCGCGAGGTCGACGTTCTGATCTGCTACCTGCCCGTCGGTTCCGAGGCTGCGGCGAAGTTCTACGCCCAGTGCGCCATCGACGCCAAGGTCGCCTTCGTCAACGCCCTCCCGGTCTTCATCGCCGGCACCAAGGAATGGGCCGACAAGTTCACCGAGGCCGGTGTCCCGATCGTCGGCGACGACATCAAGTCGCAGGTCGGCGCCACCATCACGCACCGCGTGATGGCGAAGCTGTTCGAGGACCGCGGTGTCCGTCTTGAGCGCACCATGCAGCTCAACGTCGGCGGCAACATGGACTTCAAGAACATGCTGGAGCGCGACCGCCTGGAGTCGAAGAAGATCTCCAAGACGCAGGCCGTCACCTCGCAGATCCCCGACCGCGAGCTCGGCGAGAAGAACGTCCACATCGGCCCGTCCGACTACGTCGCGTGGCTCGACGACCGCAAGTGGGCCTACGTCCGCCTCGAAGGCCGCGCCTTCGGCGACGTCCCGCTGAACCTTGAGTACAAGCTTGAGGTCTGGGACTCCCCGAACTCCGCCGGCGTCATCATCGACGCCCTGCGCGCCGCGAAGATCGCCAAGGACCGCGGCATCGGCGGCCCGATCCTCTCGGCCTCCAGCTACTTCATGAAGTCCCCGCCGGTGCAGTACTTCGACGACGAGGCCCTGGTCAACGTCGAGAAGTTCATCAAGGGCGAGGTCGAGCGCTAGGTCGGACCCCACGGGTCTTCGGACACCTGGTCTTCGACTGTTCTTCCGCGGAGGGTCCCCGGGCAATGTGCCCGGGGACCCTCCGCGTATGTGACCCTTGCCCTCATGCCTGTCGTACGTGATCTGCGCGTACTCCTGCGCCTGAGGGATTTCCGCAACCTGCTCGCCGTACGGCTGCTCTCCCAGGCCGCCGACGGCGTGTACCAGGTGGCACTCGCCACCTACGTGGTGTTCTCCCCCGAGAAGCAGACCTCGCCCGCGGCCATCGCCTCGGCCATGGCGGTGCTGCTGCTGCCCTACTCGTTGATCGGCCCCTTCGCCGGGGTGCTGCTCGACCGCTGGCGGCGGCGCCAGGTCTTCCTCTACGGCAACCTGCTGCGCGCCTTCCTGGCCTGCGTCACCGGCGTACTGATCGTCGCGCACGTCCCCGACTGGCTCTTCTACGCCTCGGCCCTGTCGGTGACCGCGGTCAACCGCTTCGTGCTGGCCGGGCTCGCCGCCTCCCTGCCCCACGTCGTCGGCCCCGGCCAGCTGGTCACCGCCAATTCGCTCTCGCCCACGGCCGGGACGCTCGCGGCGGTCGCCGGCGGGGGACTCGCCTTCCTCATGCAGCTGCTGGCCTCGGACTCCAACGCCCTGGTGGTGCTGCTGGGTGCCGGGCTCTACCTGTGTGCGGGCCTGGTCTCGCTACGTCTGGCCGTGGGCCTGCTCGGTCCGGACCACCCGGCCGGACGGATGCACCCTTCGGTCGCCGAGGGGGTCGTGCTGACCTTCCGGGGCATGGTGGAAGGGCTGCGGCACCTGGCCTCCCGGCGCGAGGCGGCCCAGACGCTCACTGCCATGACCGTGATGCGCTTCTGCTACGGCGCCCTGTTCGTGACGCTCCTCATGCTCTGCCGCTACTCCTGGTCGGACGGCGAATCCGCCGGTCTCGCCCTGCTGGGCATCGCGGTCGGCGTCTCCGGGGCCGGATTCTTCGCCGCTGCCGTCGTCACCCCATGGCTGGTGGGCCGTCTGGGCACCCGTGGCTGGATCACGGCCTGCTCCGCCGGGGCCGCGATCCTGGTGCCCCCGCTCGGCCTGTTCTTCGAACCCGGACCGATGCTGGTCGCGGCCTTCGTGCTCGGCCTCGCCACCCAAGCCGCCAAGATCTCCACCGACACGGCCATCCAGTCCCATGTGGACGACGACTTCCGCGGCCGTGTGTTCTCCGTCTACGACGTGCTGTTCAACATCGCGTTCGTGAGCGCGGCCGCGGTGGCCGCCCTCATGCTCCCGCCGGACGGCCAGTCCGTCCTACTGATCGTGAGCGTGGCCGCCCTCTACGCGGTGAACGCGGCCTGCCTGAAGCGGCAGGGCGCGCCCGTGTGAAGCGTCGGCCGGAGCGATGTTTCACGTGAAACATCGCTCCGGTCCGCCATGCCTCAGGCCTGCGCGGCCCACCACTCCTTGAGCGCAGCGACGGCGGCGGCGCGTTCCATCGGGCCGTTCTCCAGCCGCAGCTCCAGCAGGAAGGCATAGGCCTTGCCGATCACCGGGCCGGGGCCGGTGCCCAGGACCTGCATGATCTCGTTGCCGTCCAGGTCGGGACGGATGGAGTCGAGCTCCTCCTGCTCCTGAAGCTGCGCGATGCGCTCCTCCAGACCGTCATAGGTGCGGGAGAGGGCATTGGCCTTGCGCTTGTTGCGCGTGGTGCAGTCGGACCGGGTCAGCTTGTGCAGGCGGTCCAGGAGCGGGCCGGCGTCGCGGACGTAGCGCCGTACCGCGGAGTCGGTCCACTCGCCGTCCCCGTAGCCGTGGAAGCGCAGGTGCAGCTCCACCAGCCGGGACACGTCCTTGACCATGTCGTTGGAGTACTTCAACGCGGTCATGCGCTTCTTGGTCATCTTCGCGCCCACCACCTCGTGGTGGTGGAAGGAGACCCGGCCGTCGCTCTCGAAGCGACGGGTGCGCGGCTTGCCGATGTCGTGGAGCAGAGCCGCCAGCCGCAGCGCCAGGTCCGGACCGTCCTGCTCCAGCGCGATGGCCTGCTCCAGCACGATCAACGAGTGGTCGTAGACGTCCTTGTGCCGGTGGTGCTCGTCGCTCTCCAACCGCAGGGCGGGCAGCTCGGGCAGGACGTGGTCGGCGAGCCCGGTGTCCACGAGGAGGCCCAGGCCCTTGCGGGGGTGCGTGGACAGCAGCAGCTTGTTCAGCTCGCCCTGCACCCGCTCCGCCGAGACGATCTCGATCCGCTCCGACATCGCCTTCATCGCCGCCACGACCTCGGGTGCGACCTCGAAGTCGAGCTGGGCGGCGAAGCGCGCCGCACGCAGCATCCGCAGCGGGTCGTCGGAGAAGGAGTCCTCCGGGGTGCCGGGAGTGCGCAGCACGCCCGCCTGGAGGTCCTCCAGGCCGCCGTGGGGATCCACGAACTCCTTCTCCGGAAGCGCGACCGCCATCGCGTTCACGGTGAAGTCGCGGCGGACCAGGTCCTCGTCGATCGAGTCGCCGTAGGAGACCTCCGGCTTGCGCGAGGTGCGGTCGTACGACTCCGAGCGGTAGGTGGTGACCTCGATCTGGAAGTTTCGATCAGCGCCTCCGACGCGGGCGCCCTTCTGGGCTCCGACGGTGCCGAAGGCGATGCCGACGTCCCACACCGAGTCCGCCCACGGCCGGACGATCTTCAGAACGTCCTCGGGGCGGGCATCGGTGGTGAAGTCGAGGTCGTTGCCGAGACGCCCGAGCAGCGCATCGCGTACGGACCCGCCGACCAGGGCAAGGCGGAAGCCGGCCTCCTGGAACCGGCGGCCGAGCTCGTCGGCGACAGGGGCGACCCGCAGCAGTTCGCTGACCGCGTGGTGCTGCACCTGACTCAGGGCACTGGGATTGTCTTCGTTGGCGTTCGGCACAACAGAAAAGGGTACGTGCCCGGCCCGGCTGGGGCTTCCTCGTTTACGGCACCCCGGCGCCCGGCGGCCCGGAAGCGGAGCCGATCATGTGGAGCAAGGCGCGGCACTCGCGCACGGCGGGTCTCGTTACCATCTGTGGACGCACGAACGACGACCACTGACACTTCGAGGGACGGGCTAGCGCGTGGCCGAGGCGGCAGACATCCAGGGGGCACCGCCCGCTCCTGCCCGGCGCCGCTGGCTGCGGCGCGCCATCGTCCTGCTGGCAGGGACCCCCGTGCTCGCCGCTCTGGTCTACTCGCCTGCTCCCCAGGCCGCCCAGGCCGCCGACGGGGGAACCGTCGACGTACAGCTGGACGAGATGGCGCCCACGGCCCCGGTCAAGGGCGACACCCTCACGATCTCCGGCAGCGTGGTCAACAACGGCCGCGAGACGATCACCGGCGCGCACGTGGGTCTGCGGGTGGGGCCCGCCCTCAGCGACCGGGCCTCGATCGACGAGGCGGCGGAACGCGCCGGCTTCCGGGCGGGCACGGATCCCGGTGAGATCGACCAGGCCTTCGCCGTGAAGATCCCCTCGCTGCCGTCGAAGGTGAAGCAGGACTTCACCCTCACGGTCCCGGTGAACAAGCTGGAGCTGGACAAGGACGGCGTCTACCAGCTCGGCGTCTCGCTGTCCGGCGAGACCGAGAGCCGCCAGTACGAGCAGGTCCTCGGCATCAAGCGGACCTTCCTGCCCTGGCAGCCGGAGGCCGCCGCCAAGCGCTCCCAGATCACCTACCTGTGGCCCCTGATCTCCACCACGCGCCTGACCGCCGAGACCGGCTCGGACGAGCTGCAGACCCCCGTCTTCCTCGACGACTCCCTCGCCGAGGAGCTCAAGTCCGGCGGGCGCCTCCAGCAGATGGTCGCCCTCGGCAAGGACCTGCCCGTCACCTGGGTCATCGACCCCGACCTGCTGTACACGGTCGACGCGATGACCAAGGGCTACCGGTACCGCACCCCGGACGGCCGGATCGTCCAGGGCAAGAACAAGGCCGTCGCCGAACAGTGGCTGAGCTCCCTGGAGACCGCGGTCCAAGGCAAGAAGATCGTCGCGCTGCCGTTCGCCGACCCCGACATCGCCTCCCTCGCCCACCAGGGCAAGGACGTCTCGGGGACCCTGGGCCAGCTGCGGCCGGCCACCGACAAGGCGAAGCAGGCCGTGGAGACCGTCCTGCACGTCACCCCGTCCACCGACTTCTCCTGGCCTGTGGACGGCGCCATCGACCCGTCGATCGTCAATGTGGCGACCTCGGCGGGCGCCCACAACGTCCTCACGCGCAGCGACAGCCTCCAGGAGACCGGCGCCCTCGGCTACACGCCCTCGGCGGCCCGTCCCATCGGTGCGGGCACCACCGCCGTCGTCGCCGACGCCGACCTCTCCACCGCCTTCGAGGGCGACATGCTGAACGCCGGGAACGCCACCCTGGCCGTGCAGCGCTTCCTCGCCCAGAGCCTCGCCCTGAACCTGCAGAAGACCGACAACCAGCGCAGCTTCGTCGTCACCCCGCAGCGGATGCCCTCCACCAGCCAGGTGCAGTCGATGGCGGCCGCCATACGCGGGCTCCAGGCGGGCCGCTGGACCCAGCCGGCCGACCTCGACACCGCGGCCACCGCCAAGCCCGACCCGGGCGTCAACACCCAGGTCCCCGGCGCGGGCCAGTACCCCGAGGCGCTGCGCAAGACGGAGCTCCCGGTCTCCGCCTTCGAGAAGATCCGCACCACCCAGAACACCCTCGACCACTTCAAGGTGATCCTCAGCGCCCCCGACCGCGTGGAGATCCCCTTTGGGAACACCACCAACCGCGAGATGTCCACCTCCTGGCGCGGCCGCCCCGAAGAGGGCAGGCTCTACCGGGACCAGGTGCAGGAGTACCTCATCGGCCTGACCGAGAAGGTCAAGGTCGTCCCCAAGTCCGACGCCACCTTGTCCGGACACAGCGCGACCATCCCGGTCAGCGTCCAGAACAGCCTCGTCCAGGACGTCCACAACCTCGTCCTGCGGGTGAAGTCCGCCAACCCGACCCGCCTGATGTTCGGCGACAGCGGCCAGGCCGAGCAAGAAGTGACCGTCGCCGGCGGACACAGCCAGACGGTCAAGTTCACCGCCAACGCCACCGCGAGCGGGCCCGTCGAGGTCACGGCACAGCTCTTCACCACCGACGGCGTTCCCTACGGCAAGGCCCGCAAGTTCACCGTCGAGGCCACCGAGATCACTCCGACCGTCATGCTCGTCATCGCCGGCGGCGTCCTGCTCCTCGTCCTGGCAGGCATCAAGATGTACGCCAGCCGCAAGCGCGTCGCAGCCCGGGCGGCCGGCGAGGAGAGCACGCAGCCGAGTGACGAGACCCCGGACACCGGACCGCAAAGCACCGGCCCGTCCGGCACGGGTGAGACAGTGGACCGTTGAGCGATGCCGTGGCCGGTCGGCCTGGGGACGATGAGGTGGGGTTTCGATGAACGCGCCGTACGACGGTGACCGCGCGCAGGGCACTGGTGGGCCCGCGCCCTCCCAGGGCACTGCCCCGGGCACTCCGGTGCCCGGGCAGGTCTCCGTGCCTGCGCCCGCGCCGGACCGCGACCCGTATGTCCAGGACGCCTACGACTACGACCCCTACCGGTCGCAGGACCTGTCGGCCCAGGACCCCGTCGCCGAGGTCCTCTACGACCGAGCTTCGCACCCGCCGCCGCCGCCCGGCACCTACCAGGAGCCCGGCCCGCTCTACGCGGCCCCGCAGGCCCCTGTGCACGCCCCCGACCCGCACGTCTGGGCCCAGACCCCGCCGCCCGAGCCGGACGGTCCCTCCCGGCACCTGCCGTACGGCGACCACGCGACGACCACCCAGTTCGTCGGAGTGGACTCCCTGGTCACCAAGGCCGCGGACGCACAGCCCGAGCCGGACGCCTTCGCGCACCTCTACCGGGACCAGCAGGGAGCTCCCCGCACCCCCGCGGAGGACGCCCCCGTCGCCGCCCCGGCGCCGAGCAAGCCCGCCGGCCGCGCCTCCAGCCTGCTGAAGTCCAGCGCCCTCATGGCCGCCGGCACGATCGTCTCCCGCATCACCGGCTTCATGCGGACCCTCGTCATCGCCGGCGCCATCGGCGTCGGCACGTTCAACGACACGTACCAGATCGCCAACACCCTGCCGACGATGATCTACGTGCTGGTCGGCGGCGGTGCGCTCAACGCCGTCTTCATCCCGCAGCTCGTGCGGGCCATGAAGCAGGACGACGACGGAGGCGAGGCCTACGCCAACCGCCTCCTGACGCTCGTCGTCGTGCTGTTGGCCGCCATCACCACGATCTGTGTCCTCGCCGCGCCCGTGTTCATCACGATGATGTCGCCGAAGCTCGCGTCCGACCCGCAGCAGATGGAGGTGGCGGTCGCCTTTGCCCGCTACTGCCTCCCGACCATGTTCTTCATGGGCGTGCACGTGGTCCTCGGTCAGATCCTCAACGCACGCGGCCGGTTCGGCGCGATGATGTGGACCCCCGTCCTCAACAACATCGTCGTCATCACCACCTTCGGTGCCTTCATCTGGGCCTTCGGCGGCTTCACCACCTCCGGTGTCAGCGCGACCACCGTGACCGCCGACGGTGTCCGCCTGCTGGGCCTCGGCACCCTCCTGGGCCTCACCGTCCAGGCCCTCGCGATGCTGCCCTACCTGCGCGACGCCGGCTTCAAGCCGCGCCTGCGCTTCGACTGGAAGGGGCACGGCCTCGGCAAGGCGGCCGGCCTGGCCAAGTGGACGTTCTTCTTCGTCCTCGCCAACCAGATCGGTCTCGTCGTCGTCACCCAGCTCGCCACCTGGGCCGGATCCGTCGCCGAGAAGCAGGGCCACTCCGGCACCGGCATCACCGCCTACAACTACGCGCTGCTGCTGTGGCAGATGCCGCAGGCCATCATCACCGTCTCCGTCATGACGGCCGTACTGCCCCGCATCTCCCGCTCCGCCCACGACGGGGACGCGGCCGCCGTCCGCGACGACATCTCCTACGGGCTGCGCACCTCGGCCGTCGCGATCGTGCCGTGCGCCTTCGCGTTCCTCGCCCTCGGCGTCCCCATGGCCACGCTGCTGTACGCCGGTTCCGGATCCGGCGCCCAGAACATCGGCTACGTCCTGATGGCGTTCGGCCTCGGGCTGATCCCGTACTCCGTCCAGTACGTCGTCCTGCGCGGGTTCTACGCCTACGAGGACACCCGGACGCCCTTCTACAACACCGTCATCGTCGCCACCGTCAACGCGGCCGTCTCCACCGCCGCGTTCTTCGTGCTCCCCGCGCGCTGGGCGGTCGTCGGCATGGCCGCCGCCTACGGCCTCGGCTACGCCGTCGGCGTCGGGGTCGCCTGGCGGCGCCTGCGCAACCGGCTGGGCGGCGACCTCGACGGCGCCCACGTGATGCGCACCTACGCCCGCCTCACCGGCGCCTGCGTCCCCGCCGCCGCCGTGGGCGGCGCAGCCGCTTACGCTGTCACCCAGTGGCTCGGCAGCGGAGTCACCGGCTCGCTCGCCGCGTTGGCCGCCGGCGCTGCTGCGCTGGCCGCCGTCTTCCTCGTGGCAGCCAAGCGGATGCGCATCGAAGAGCTCAACGCCATGGTCGGAATGGTCCGCGGACGCATGGGGCGCTGATGCGCACAACCGTCGGACCCCTTCGCGTGTCGTGCATAGCGCCGGACTGTGGGCACAATTGGCATGGCTTCGCAGACTGGCCGACAGCGCGTAACGGATGGGGAGGCAGGAACGACGGTGGCGGAACGTAGCACGGCTGCCGTCGACGTGGCCGACAACGGCGGCAACAAGCCGCCGGCCGCAGATGCGGCGAAGGCCACGGCCGACGGGGTGGACACCCAGAACGGACGAGCCGCGGACGGATCCATGCCCGAAAAGGACGGCGAACGCAGAAAAGCGGCTTCTGCGGCCGCGCCCGAACTCCACAGCGGCCACAAGCTGGCCCGGCGCTACCGGCTCGAAGAGTGCGTCACCCGTCTGGACGGATTCAGCAGCTGGCGCGCCATGGACGAGAAGTTGCGCCGTGCCGTGGGCGTCCATCTGCTGCCCGCCGACCACCCTCGGGCCCGCGCCGTGCTGGCCGCCGCCCGCTCCTCCGCGCTGCTCGGCGACCCCCGGTTCGTCCACGTCCTCGACGCGGTGGAGGAGAACGACCTCGTCTACGTCGTCCACGAATGGCTGCCCGACGCCACCGAGCTGACCGCACTCCTCGCCTCGGGCCCCCTGGAGCCCCACGAGGCCTACCAGCTCGTCACCCAGGTCTCCCAGGCCATGGCCGCCGCCCACCGGGAGGGCCTGGCGCACCTGCGCCTGACGCCCAGCGCCATACTGCGCACGTCGACGGGCCAGTACCGCATCCGCGGGCTCGCCGTGAACGCCGCCCTGCGCGGCATCACCAGCGACACCCCGCAGCGCGCGGACACCGAGGCCATCGGCGCACTGCTGTACGCCGCCCTGACCCAGCGCTGGCCCTACGAGAGCGACGCGTACGGCCTCACCGGCCTGCCCAAGGGCGTCGGCCTGCTCGCTCCCGACCAGGTACGGGCCGGGGTGCACCGGGGGCTGGGGGAGCTCGCCATGCGCGCCCTCGCCAACGACGGAGCCACCGCGTCCCGTCAGGAGCCCGCCTGCACCACTCCCGAGGAACTGGCGAAGGCCGTCGCCGCGATGCCCCGCATCCGGCCGCCGGAGCCCGCTTTCACCGCGCCGCCGGAGTACCAGCACACCACCTACCAGCAGGGCAGCTACGGCCGGCCCATGACGCCGGGCACCCCCACGGCGCCGGTGCGTTCCGTCCCGCCCCCGCCGCCCCCGCTGCAGAGCCGTACCGGCCGGGTCCTGAAGTGGGGTGTCGCCGCCCTGCTGATCGCCGCCCTCGGCCTGGGCAGCTGGCAGCTCGCCGACACCCTCCTGGGACGCAACAACGCGGGCTCGGGCAACTCGCAGCCCAAGGCGCCCGCCGAGGACGCACCGAAGAACAAGGAGCCGGGCAAGCCGCTCGACATCAAGCACGCCTCCGTCATCGCCTACGGCGGCGAGGAGGGCGTGAACGCCAAGGACAGCGGAAAGGCCGTCGACGGCAATCCCGACACGGCGTGGATCACCCCGCGGTACGACGGCTTCCCCAACTTCGGCAACCTGACGGGGCGCTTGGACGGCAGCGGCATCATCGTCGACCTCGGCAGCGTGCAGAACGTGTCGGGAGTCGACATCGACCTGTACGCGCCGGGGCAGAAGATCCAGGTGCGCGCGGCGGGCCCGGAAGGCTCCCCGGCGAACGCCTTCTCCGACTTCAACCAGACGATCACCAAGCTGGAGACGGCCCAGAAGAAGCTCCAGGCCACGCTCGAAACCCCGATCCGTACCCGCTACGTGCTGGTGCACATCACCTCGCTGCCGTCCGAGGGCTCGGGTGACAGCTACCGCGGCGGCATCAACGAGATCAAGGTGCTGGGCCAGGCTGGCTGAGCCACCAGCACCGCGCAGGAGCCATGGTGGGCCGGGGAACCATCCCCGACCCACCATGGCTCCTGACGTATGAACCGGCCCCTCGTGCGGGGCCCGCACAGGCTCTACTCTCCATCCCGGGAAGAAGCGAGGTGTGATGCACTCAGCAACGGGAGACGACCGCAGCGACCAGGAACTGCTGGCGCTGCACGTCGCCGGGGATCCCGACGCTTTCGGGGAACTCGTGCGGCGCCACCGCGACCGACTGTGGGCCGTGGCCCTGCGGACCCTCGGCGACCGCGAGGAAGCCGCCGACGCGGTGCAGGACGCCCTCGTCTCCGCCTACCGGGCCGCCCACACCTTCCGCGGGGAATCGGCCGTCACCACCTGGCTCCACCGCATCACCGTCAACGCATGCCTAGACCGGGCCCGTAAGGCCGCCTCCCGCAGGACCTCGCCCCTCGACGACACGGAGCGCCTGGAGCGGCTCCTGGAGCCGCACGAGTCCGCAGAGGCCCCTGCCGAGCGCCAAGACCTCCACCGGCAACTCCTGGCCGCCCTCGGCACGCTCCCGGCCGACCAGCGGGCCGCCCTCGTCCTCGTCGACATGCAGGCCTACCCCGTCGCCGAGGCCGCCCGTATCCTCGACGTCCCCACCGGCACGGTGAAGAGCCGGTGTGCGCGCGGCCGGGCGAAACTCCTCCCGATGCTCACTCATCTGCGCACGAATGCCGGGGATAACACCGCCGCTGAGCGGGGAAGGAACCGGACGCCGGGGACAGCCGTCCCACCAGCGGCAGACCCCAGTCAGCCAGCCCCAGACGCAGACACGGTGAAGGGCGGAGGTGGACGAACGTGACTCCCACAACCGGCACGATCCGGCACCCTGACGTCTCGGAGATCTCCGACCTGACCGAAGGGCTCCTCTCCCCGGTCCGGGCCGCCGAGGTACGCCGCCATCTGGCCGACTGCCCGCTGTGTGCCGACGTCCACGCCTCCCTGGAGGAGATCCGGTCGCTCCTGGGCACCCTGCCAGGACCGCCCAGGATGCCTGCCGACATCGCCGGGCGCATCGACGCGGCCCTCGCCGCAGAGGCCCTCCTCGACTCCACCGCGCCCCGGGCCGAAGCCGTCCCGACCTCCGGGCCCGCCGCCCAGCGCGATGTTTCACGTGAAACATCGCCTGCCGCACCGGCGGGCCAGGGTCCCCGGCGACCCGCCGGTCACCCGGCCGGCGCATCCGGCCCCGGGCGCCGGCGTGCCCGTCGTCGGATCACCGTCATCGCGGGCCTGGCGGGAGCGGCAGCCTGCGCCCTCGCCGTCTTCCTCGCGGGCAACCTGCTCGGGACGGGCTCGCCGGACACTGCCGCGCGTAAATCCGGGACGAGCGCGGCATCCGTGGCCCCCTCCGAGGGCGCGTACACCGCACAGGGCCTCCAGGACAACGTCCGCCGGCTCCTCGGCCCCGGACAGGGGGCCAAGACCGCACCCCAGGAGGAACAGCAGAACAACACGTACGGGCTGGAGAACACGCCTTCCCCCCTGCGGGTGCCAGGGGACGGGAACACGCAAACCCCTCCGGTCCCGTCGTGCGTCCAGGAGGCCACCGGCCGTCCCGACACCCCGCTCGCTGCCGAACGCGGCAACTATCAGGGCACGGAGGTCTACCTGCTCGTCCTGCCGCATCCGGGCGACTCCGCTCGGGTGGACGCCTACCTGGTCGGGGCGGGCTGCGCGGACACTCCTGCGTCGACGGGCTCCGGGCAACCACTGCTGACCCGGACCTACCCGCGGAGCTGACACCTTCGGGTCGGCACGGAACCGGGACGGGAATGCATGCGCCGTAGGATCCGTTGGGTGGGGTGAGAGTCCGCACCGGCCCCCGACAAGCAGCGCGCAGTCCACAGAGACGAGGAACATACCCGTGAGCGACGTACGAAACGTGATCATCATCGGTTCCGGGCCGGCCGGCTACACCGCCGCCCTGTACACCGCACGCGCTTCGCTCAAGCCGCTGGTCTTCGAAGGCGCCGTGACCGCAGGTGGCGCGCTGATGAACACCACCGAAGTCGAGAACTTCCCCGGCTTCCAGGACGGCATCATGGGTCCGGACCTCATGGACAACATGCGCGGCCAGGCCGAGCGCTTCGGCGCCGAGCTCGTTCCCGACGACATCGTGACCGTGGACCTCACCGGTGACATCAAGACCGTCACCGACACCGCCGGCACCGTGCACCGCGCCAAGGCCGTGATCGTCACCACCGGCTCGCAGCACCGCAAGCTCGGACTGCCCAACGAGGACGCCCTCTCGGGTCGCGGCGTCTCCTGGTGCGCCACGTGCGACGGGTTCTTCTTCAAGGACCAGGACATCGCCGTCGTCGGCGGCGGCGACACCGCGATCGAGGAGGCCACCTTCCTCTCGCGGTTCGCCAAGTCCGTCACCATCGTGCACCGCCGCGACGCCCTGCGCGCCTCCAAGGCCATGCAGGACCGCGCCTTCGCCGACCCGAAGATCAAGTTCTCCTGGGACAGCGAGGTCGCCGAGATCCACGGCGAGCAGAAGCTCTCCGGCCTCACTCTGCGCAACACCAAGACCGGTGAGACCTCCGCGCTCCCCGTGACGGGCCTGTTCATCGCCGTCGGCCACGACCCGCGCACCGAGCTGTTCAAGGACCAGCTGGAGCTCGACGATGAGGGCTACCTCAAGGTCGACGCCCCCTCGACGCGCACCAACCTCACCGGCGTGTTCGGCGCCGGCGACGTCGTGGACCACACGTACCGTCAGGCCATCACCGCCGCGGGCACCGGCTGCTCCGCGGCCCTGGACGCCGAGCGCTTCCTCTCCGCCCTCGCGGACGCCGAGAAGGCCCACGCGACGGTCTGACCCCCACGCATACCCCCCACACCCCACACCCCGCAGGAAGAATTAGGAGGCCGCTGTGGCCGGCACCCTCAAGAACGTGACCGATGCCGACTTCGACGACGAGGTCCTGAAGAGCGACAAGCCCGTCCTGGTGGACTTCTGGGCCGAATGGTGCGGCCCGTGCCGCCAGATCGCTCCGTCCCTGGAGGCCATCGCGGCCGAGTACGGCGACGAGATCGAGATCGTCAAGCTCAACATCGACCAGAACCCGGGCACGGCCGCCAAGTACGGCGTCATGTCCATCCCGACCCTGAACGTCTACCAGGGCGGCGAGGTCGTCAAGACCATCGTGGGTGCCAAGCCGAAGGCCGCCATCCTGCGTGACCTCGACGCCTTCGTGACCATCAAGCCGGCTGTCTGACGGCTAGAAGCTCCACCCGGCTGCCGCCGGGAGCGTTTCACGTGAAACGGGGTCGCCCCCTGAAGGGGGTGGCCCCGTTTCGCACATCACAGCGGGCGTAGCGCCGGCTCCTTCCGCGCCGCACCGAGTAGCCGGTCCAGCGCGAGCTCCACGTCTTCCTTCCATGAGAGCGTCGAGCGCAGCTCCAGCCTCAGCCGCGGATGCACCGGATGCGGCCGTACCGTCTTGAAGCCCACGGCCAGCAGGTGCTCGGCCGGCAGCAGACACGCCGGCCCCTCCCATCGCGCATCCCCGAACGCCTCGATCGCGCGGAAGCCACGCCGCAGTAGATCCTTGGCCACCGTCTGGACCATCACCCGTCCCAGGCCCTGCCCCTGATAGCCCGGCATGATCCACGCCGTGATCAGCTGCACTGCGTCCGGAGACACCGGACTCGTCGGGAAAGCCGTGGCCCGCGGAACGTACGCCGCGGGCGCGTAGAGCACGAATCCCACCGGGACTTCATCCACGTAGACCACACGGCCGCACGAGCCCCACTCCAGCAGGACGGCGGAGATCCACGCCTCCTTCTCCTGCGCCGGAGTCCCCGCCTTCACGGCGGCCTCACCGCTGACCGGATCCAACTCCCAGAACACACAGGACCGGCAACGCCGAGGCAGGTCCTGGAGGTTGTCCAACGTGAGTGGTACCAACCGACGCCCCATGAGCGCATCGTATCCACAGCCCGAAACGGGCGAAACCGCAACAAGGCAAAGGGGCGGACCGCACCGGTTCGCACCGGCACGACCCGCCCCTCGGCGGCCGGAGACTCACTCCCCGGGCAATCCCTGCTCCAGCACCCGGCCCTCGCCCGGAGCCAGCGTCCCCAGGATCCGCTCCAGATCCTCCATCGAGGCGAACTCGACGGTGATCTTGCCCTTCTTCTGGCCCAGATCCACCTTCACGCGCGTCTCGAACCGGTCCGACAGCCGCGTCGCCAGCTCGCTGAGCGCCGGAGCCACCCGGGCGCCGGCCCGCGGACCCTTCGGCTTCACGGCTCCCGAAGGCTCCGAGCCCATCAGCGACACGATCTCCTCGATCGCGCGCACCGACAGGCCCTCGGCCACGATCCGGTGCGCCAGCCGGTCCTGGACTTCGGACTCTTCCACCGACAGCAGTGCCCGCGCATGCCCGGCCGAGAGCACTCCCGCGGCCACCCGGCGCTGTACCGGCGGTGACAGCTTCAGCAAACGCAGCGTGTTCGACACCTGCGGACGGGAACGCCCGATCCGGTCCGCCAGCTGGTCGTGCGTGCAGTTGAAGTCCTGGAGCAGCTGGTCGTACGCGGCCGCCTCCTCCAGGGGGTTCAGCTGCGCCCGGTGCAGGTTCTCCAGCAGCGCGTCCAGCAGCAGCTTCTCGTCATCCGTCGCCCGGATGATCGCCGGAATGAGCTCCAGCCCGGCCTCCCGGCACGCCCGCCACCGGCGCTCACCCATGATGAGCTCGTAGCGGCCCGGAGCAGACTGTCGGACCACCACCGGCTGAAGCAGACCCACCTCCTGGATGGAGGTCACCAGCTCCGCCAGCGCGTCCTCGTCGAACACATCACGGGGCTGCCGCGGGTTCGGCGTGATCGCGTCCATCGGGAGCTCCGCGAACGTCGCCCCGGCGACCACATTGGCCTCGGGCTCCCCGACCTCGGGCTGTTCCACGACCACGACCGCAGCCGATGTTTCACGTGAAACAGCGTCTGCCTGCGCAAGCGAAGCCAGCTTCGCCGCCGCAACACCGCGCTCCGAAGGCAGCAGCGGCACGGCCGACGGAGACGTCGAACCGGCGCCGATCACCGGCGGCGTCTTCTCCTGAGGAGCGGCGGGGATCAGCGCGCCGAGCCCCCGCCCCAGACCCCTACGTCGCTCACTCACTGGATCCCCTCCACCACACTCTGGGTGCTGTTCATGCCTGCGCCCAAGTGGGCGTTCTGGGCGTCGTACGAAATTCCGGCCCCCCGCAGCGCGATCTCACGCGCCGCTTCCAGGTAGGAAAGGGAGCCGCTGGAACCCGGATCGTACGTGAGCACCGTCTGGCCGTAGCTCGGCGCCTCGGAAATGCGCACGGACCGCGGGATGCTCGTGCGCAGCACCTCCTTGCCGAAGTGGGTGCGCACCTCCTCCGCCACCTGTGAAGCCAGCCGGGTCCTGCCGTCGTACATGGTCAGCAGGATCGTCGACACGTGGAGCGTCGGATTCAGGTGGGCCCGCACCAGGTCGACGTTGCGCAGCAGCTGGCCCAGGCCCTCCAGCGCGTAGTACTCGCACTGGATCGGGATCAGCACTTCGGCGCCGGCCACCAGTGCGTTCACCGTGAGCAACCCCAGCGAGGGCGGGCAGTCGATCAGGATGTAGTCCAGCGGCTGCTCGTACGCCTGGATGGCCCGCTGGAGCCGGCTCTCCCGGGCCACCAGCGAGACCAGCTCGATCTCCGCACCCGCGAGGTCGATCGTGGCCGGAGCACAGAAGAGCCCCTCGACGTCCACCACCGGCTGGACGACCTCCAGCAGCGGCCGGCTGTCCACGAGCACGTCGTAGATCGAGGGCACATCTGCGTGGTGATCGATGCCGAGCGCCGTGGACGCGTTGCCCTGAGGGTCGAGGTCGACCACCAGCACCCGCGCACCGTGCAGGGCCAGAGAGGCCGCCAGGTTTACGGTCGTCGTGGTCTTGCCCACGCCGCCCTTCTGGTTGGCGACCACGATGACCCGCGTCTGCTCCGGGCGGGGTAGCCGCTCGCCGCTGCGCCCCAGAGCCTCTACGGCCAGCTGGGCGGCACGGCCGATGGGCGTGTCGTTGTCTACGAGGGGCGACGATGTTTCACGTGAAACATCGTCGCCCGCCGTTTCAGAGCGGGGACCGGGGACCGGGTCGGCCATCGGCCCCGCGAGGTTGGCGTCGGACCGCACGGTGTCACTCTCCTCGACATCAGGCTCGCGATGAACAGAGCCTGCCATGTCACCCGGGTCGCGAACCAGCGGGGCCCGTACTCCTGTGGATGAATCCACCGTTGTGGACAACTCCGTCCCCCCTTCGTCCTTGCGGTGACGGGGGGCCGCAGCCGCACGGCCGCGGCTGATGATTCCGTGCAGCAGAGAGCGACGTTTCACGTGAAACACGATGCCCGCGCGGAGTCTTCAGGCCGCTACGACACTCCGAAATCCATACCTATAGGGCGCAACGGACCTTGAATCAGCGACGACGACGGGTCCGGCTGGTGCGAGCGGCCTTAGCCCGCTTGGCCGCGAACCTCACTCCACCGGGGCTTTCTCCGACCTCCACTCGGACGACCGTGGACATGGGATCGACCACACCTTCGCCCACGTGCAGTACCGAGGTCTTCACCACACCCAGCTTCGCCAGCGCGACCTTCGCCGCCACCAGCTCCTCTTCCGCGGTGTCGCCCTTCAGGGCGAGCATCTCCCCGTACGGACGCAGCAGGGGTACGCCCCAGCCCGCCAGCCGGTCCAGCGGAGCCACGGCCCTCGCCGTCACCACGTGCACCGGCTGCACCTTGCCGAGAACCTCCTCGGCCCGGCCCCGCACCACCGTGACGTGGTCCAGGCCCAGCAGCTCCACGACCTCCTGCAAGAAGGTCGTCCGCCGCAACAGCGGCTCCAGCAGCGTGATCTTCAGATCGCGCCGCACCAGAGCCAGCGGAATGCCGGGCAGGCCGGCACCAGAGCCGACGTCGCACACGGTGACGCCCTCGGGCACCACTTCCGACAGCACCGCACAGTTCAGCAGGTGCCGCTCCCACAGCCGAGGCACCTCACGCGGGCCGATCAGGCCGCGCTTGACCCCGGCGTCCGCCAGCAGCTCCGCATACCGCACAGCTTCCGGGAAAAACTCGCCGAACACCGCGCGCGCCTCTTCAGGCGCCGGGGGAAGCTCCGCTGCCTCCGTCACGGGGACCGTCCTTCCGTACCGCATGGATCGTTGAAAACGCACTGCACGAACTGGCACCGCCCAGACAGGCACTGCCAGGCTGACAAACATCGGCCCCGTCTGCGACACAGACGGGGCCGAACACACTCAGGCTTGCGGTCAGGCCGGGAGCACGACGACGAAGCGCTGCGGCTCCTCGCCCTCCGACTCGCTCTTCAGACCCGCAGCCGCCACGGCGTCGTGGACGACCTTCCGCTCGAACGGCGTCATCGGCGCCAGCTTCAGCGGCTCCCCGGACGCCTTCACGTCCGCGGCCGCCTTGGCGCCCAGCGCCGCCAGCTCCTCGCGCTTCTTCGCACGGAAGCCTGCGATGTCGAGCATCAGCCGGCTGCGGTCGCCGGTCTCGCGGTGCACGGCGAGGCGGGTCAGCTCCTGGAGAGCCTCCAGAACCTCACCGTCCCGGCCCACGAGCTTCTGGAGATCGCGGCCGGCCGAGTCGCTCACGATGGACACCGCGGCCCGGTCGGCCTCGACGTCCATATCGATGTCCCCGTCCAGGTCGGCGATGTCCAGCAGACCCTCAAGGTAGTCGGCCGCGATCTCGCCCTCCTGCTCAAGGCGGGTGAGGGTGTCGCCACTCTCAGCGGCGGCCGTGGTGGTGCCTTCCGTCACGGGAGGGACTCCTTCTTACTTCTTGGAAGAGGGCTTGGGGGGCGTCTGGCGCTGCGATTTCGTCTGCCGCTTGGGCTGCTGCCGCTTGGCGGCACCACCGCTCGCCGCGTCCGCGTCGGCCGTGGCCTCGGCACTCTTGATCACGGAGCCGTCCGCCTGTGCAGCCATGCCCTGCTTCGTGAGAGCCGTGATGAACTTGCGCTCGTTGTCGTTGCGGTCCGGGCCCTTGGCCACGATCGCCGCGACGATCTTCTTCTTGCCCCGACTCTTGACCTCGCCGTGCGTGGTCACGTGCTTCACCAGACGGGTCAGGTACTGGTCCTGCGCCTTGCTGCCCGGCGTCGGGTTCTGGTTGATGACGTACATCTGCTGGCCCATGGTCCACACGTTCGTGGTCAGCCAGTAGACGAGAACACCCACGGGGAAGTTGATGCCCATGACCGCGAAGATCAGCGGGAAGATGTACATCAGCATCTTCTGCTGCTGCATGAACGGCGTCTTGACCGAGAGGTCGACGTTCTTCTGCATCAGCTGGCGCTGGGTGTAGAACTGCGACAGCGACATCATGACGATCATGACCGCGGTCACGATGCGGACATCCGTGATCGAGGCGCCCAGGGAGGCGGCCTTCTCGGCGCTGTCCGTGAACTTCGCCGCCAGCGGGGCGCCGAAGATGTGCGCCTGACGCGCGCTCTCCAGCAGCGACTGGTTGATGACGCCGATCGTCTGACCGTTGGCGATGGCCGAGAGCACGTGGTACAGCGCGAAGAAGAACGGGGACTGCGCCAGGATCGGAAGGCACGAGGAGAGCGGGTTGGTACCCGTCTCCTTGTACAGCTTCATCATCTCTTCGGACTGGCGCTGCTTGTCGTTCTTGTAGCGCTCCTGGATCGCCTTCATCTTCGGCTGGAGCGCCTGCATGCCACGCGTCGCCTTGATCTGCTTCACGAAGAGCGGGATCAGGCAGATGCGGATCAAGACCACCAGGGACACGATGGACAGGCCCCAGGCCCAGCCGCTGTCCGGGCCGAAGATCGCACCGTACAAGCTGTGGAACTGGACGATGACCCACGACACGGGCGTGGTGATAAAGCTGAACAGACTGGCAATCGTGTCCACTAATCAGGCTCCTTGAGCATTGCGAGATCTACGCAACGCACTGCGCAGCTGCTCGTGCCAACGCGGGCGTTTACGGGGTGGGACATGATCGACACCACCGGCGGACCACGGATTGCACCGCAGGATCCGCCAGCCGGTCAGAACCGTCCCCTTCACCGCACCATGCCGGTCGATGGCCGTGAACCCGTAGTGCGAGCACGAGGGGTAGTAACGGCACACCGGCCCGAGCAGCGGACTGATCGTCCACTGGTACAGCTTGATCAATGCGAGCAGCGGGTACTTCATCGAGCCACGCCTCCCAGGAGCCGCGTCAGAGCGGCATCCAGGTCCCGGGCCAGTTCGTCGGCACCGGCATCACCCGCGCCGGGCAATGCCCGCACCACCACCAGGCTACCGGCGGGCAGCTGTGAGAGGCGCTCGCGGACAAGATGGCGCAAACGGCGCTTCACCCGGTTACGGACGACGGCGACACCCACGGCCTTGCTGACGACGAAACCCGCACGCGTCGAGGGATCGATCTCCCCCGGCTCGTGCGGGTCCGTTGCACCGCTTGTACGTAGGTGGACGACAAGGAGCGGGCGACCAGCCCGACGACCTCGGCGTACCGCGCTCGCGAAGTCCTCGCGCCGCCTCAGCCGATTTTCGGGAGACAGCACGACGTCACGACCTGCGCGTTGTTACGCGGAAAGGGCTGCGCGGCCCTTGCCACGACGGTTCGCGAGGATCGCGCGACCGGCACGGGTACGCATCCGGAGACGGAAGCCGTGGGTCTTGGCACGACGGCGGTTGTTCGGCTGGAAGGTGCGCTTGCTCACTCGGGGGCTCCAGAGAATGAATCGTTGTGGCGGGACATCGCCTGGCTGTCACCGTGCGCCCACGAGGAAACTCGCGTGTTCGCCCGAGTGGCACCGCTAAACGATCACAAAAGGTGATCTTCGCCCATCGGTAGGCAGGCGGCAGCAGCCATCGACAACTCGACCTCGTTACGGTACGCGCGGCTACGCCATCCGGTCAAACCGAGGCTACCTGCCCTCACACTGTGCACAGGCTGTGGACAACGACTTGAACCGTACCCGTCGGGCTGACTACCGTTGTCTGATCCCGGTTTTTTTGTCCCGACCGTCCCAAAGAACCACACATTCGTGGGACCCCTGTGAGAGAGCGTGCTCTGTGGCTGACGTACCTGCCGATCTTGCCGCAGTGTGGCCAAGGGTGCTCGAAAAGCTCCTCGGGGAGGGACAGCAGTCGATCGAGCCCAAGGACAAGCAGTGGGTGGAGCGCTGCCAGCCCCTGGCCCTCGTCGCCGACACCGCGCTGCTCGCCGTACCCAACGAGTACGGGAAGCGCGTCCTGGAGGGTCGGCTCGCCCCGCTGATCAGCGATGCGCTCAGCCGTGAGTGCGGCCGACCCATCCGTATCGCGATCACCGTGGACGACTCCGCCGGCGAGCCCGCGCCCCTGCCCGCATCCCCCCAGCAGCGCCCCGAGTCGTACGAGCCGTACGGCGGCCAGCGCGGCGGCGGCCACACCGGCCCCGGCGGCCCGTCCGACGACCAGCTCCCGAGCGCCCGCCCCGCCTACCCGGACTACCAGCAGTCGCGCCCCGAGCCCGGCGCCTGGCCCCGCGGCGGCCAGCAAGAGGACTACGGATGGCAGCAGCCGCGCCTCGGCGGCTTCCCCGAGCGCGATCCGTACGCCTCCCCGCAGCCGGGCTACCTCCAGCAGTCCGAGCCCAACGGCTACGAGCAGGGTTCCTACGAACAGCAGCAGTACGAGCCCCGCCCGCCGCAGCAGTCCCATCCGTACGAGCAGCAGCAGTACGAGCAGCCGGCCCCGCGCCCGGCGCCCGGCCGGCCCGCACCGCCGCCCGCCCCGTCGGGCGGCTCGACCTCAGGCCCGCTGGAGCCGACCGCCCGACTGAACCCCAAGTACTTGTTCGACACCTTCGTCATCGGCGCCTCCAACCGCTTCGCGCACGCCGCCGCGGTGGCCGTCGCCGAGGCGCCCGCCAAGGCGTACAACCCCCTCTTCATCTATGGGGAGTCGGGCCTCGGCAAAACGCATCTGCTGCACGCCATCGGGCACTACGCGCGCAGCCTCTACCCCGGCACCCGCGTGCGCTACGTGAGCTCCGAGGAGTTCACCAACGAGTTCATCAACTCGATCCGCGACGGCAAGGGCGACGCGTTCCGCAAGCGCTACCGCGAGATGGACATCCTGCTGGTCGACGACATCCAGTTCCTCGCGAGCAAGGAGTCGACGCAGGAGGAGTTCTTCCACACCTTCAACACGCTCCACAACGCCAACAAGCAGATCGTGCTGTCCTCCGACCGGCCGCCCAAGCAGCTCGTCACCCTGGAGGACCGGCTCCGCAACCGCTTCGAGTGGGGCCTGATCACCGACGTCCAGCCGCCCGAGCTGGAGACCCGTATCGCGATCCTGCGCAAGAAGGCCGTACAGGAGCAGCTCAACGCCCCGCCGGAGGTACTGGAGTTCATCGCCTCCCGCATCTCGCGCAACATCCGCGAGCTGGAAGGGGCGCTGATCCGGGTCACGGCCTTCGCGAGCCTGAACCGGCAGCCGGTGGACCTGGGCCTGACCGAGGACGTCCTCAAGAACCTGATCCCCGGCGGCGAGGACTCCGCACCCGAGATCACGGCGTCGGACATCATGGCGGCCACCGCCGACTACTTCGGGCTCACCGTGGACGACCTCTGCGGCTCCTCGCGCAGCCGCGTCCTGGTCACGGCACGGCAGATCGCCATGTACCTGTGCCGGGAGCTCACGGACCTCTCCCTGCCGAAGATCGGGGCGCAGTTCGGCGGCCGCGACCACACCACCGTCATGCACGCGGACCGCAAGATCCGCGCCCTGATGGCGGAGCGGCGCTCGATCTACAACCAGGTCACCGAGCTCACCAACCGCATCAAGAACGGCTGAGCCGGCGGCTGCGGCCGCGCTGACGCGGTCTGCTGAGCTTCTTCAAACGCATCCAGAGGGCGCTCCCGGGGTACTTCGGGGGCGCCCTTCGTCGTTCGCGCGCCCCTGACCTGTTCGAATACGCCCCCTGTGGAGCAACTCATCCACAGATTCCCCGACTTTCTTCCGTCCACAGGGTGGGGACGGCTTCCGTCACCCACAATCTGTCCACAGGGATCCAGCATGAGGCACCATCAGAGCTGGTCAGCTGCCTGTGGATTTGTGCGCAAGCTTCATCCACAGCCTGTGGACAGAACTTTCATCCACAGGCTCATCCACTCCTTTGTCCACCGCTGACCCACAGGTTCCCGCATCCTGTGCACAGGATGCGGCGGGTTACCCACACCGCTGTCCACTGTTCGGCAACATTGCACCCCCCATCACCGCCCGGAGTGAAAGCCGTCACACGGAAGTCGACGTTTGGGCTGTGGAGTACTGGGGGAAAGCTGGGGACACACCTGTGGAGTAGTCGGGGTCACCTGGGGATGGCCTGTGCAGAAGTTTTCGTTCTCCACAGACACACCGTGTTGTCCACCGGTGTCACCCACAGGCCCGGTGGATAAAAAACGCCGGTTGACCTGCGAGAACGGGCTTATCCACCGTTTCCACAGGCCCTACTACTACCCCCATAGAGAGTTAGGCCGGTTTCGGTTTTCAAGCGGGTCCTGTGCACAACTCGGTGGGGAGGCCTCCCCGACACCTCGCTCCCGACTTGACCTCCGGCAGCACCGACTGTCGGCGCCGTACGTCAGACTGGTCCCCGGCAACGAGGCTCCGAGCCATCGAGGGCATCGAGGCACCGGGGGAATCGAGCCGACGACGAAGGCCGGCAGACGAGCGAGCAACAGCAGGAGGCGGTTCCGGTGAAGATCCGGGTGGAGCGCGACGTACTCGCGGAGGCGGTGGCCTGGGCTGCCCGCAGCCTCCCGGCCCGGCCGCCAGTGCCCGTTCTCGCGGGCCTGCTGCTGAAGGCCGAGGAGGGCACCCTGTCCCTCTCCGGCTTCGACTACGAGGTCTCGGCCCGCGTCTCCGTCGAGGCGGACGTCGAGGAGGACGGCACCGTCCTCGTCTCCGGCCGGCTCCTCGCCGACATCTGCCGCGCCCTCCCCAACCGCCCGGTGGAGATTTCCACAGACGGTGTACGGGCGACCGTGGTCTGCGGCTCCTCCCGGTTCACACTCCACACCCTGCCTGTGGAGGAGTACCCGGCGCTGCCGCAGATGCCGACCGCGACCGGCACCGTGCCCGGTGAGGTCTTCGCCTCCGCCGCCGCCCAGGTCGCCATCGCCGCCGGCCGCGACGACACGCTGCCCGTGCTCACCGGCGTCCGCATCGAGATCGAGGGCGACCGCGTCACCCTGGCCTCCACCGACCGCTACCGCTTCGCGGTCCGCGAGTTCCTGTGGAAGCCGGAGAACCCGGACGCCTCCGCCGTGGCCCTGGTGCCCGCGAAGACGCTCCTGGACACGGCCAAGTCCCTGACCAGCGGTGACACCGTCACCCTGGCGCTGTCGGGCTCCGGCGCCGGCGAGGGCCTCATCGGCTTCGAGGGCGCCGGCCGCCGCACCACCACCCGCCTCCTCGAAGGTGACCTGCCGAAGTACCGCACGCTCTTCCCGACGGAGTTCAACTCCATCGCCGTCATCGAGACCGCCCCGTTCGTCGAGGCCGTCAAGCGCGTGGCCCTGGTCGCCGAGCGCAACACCCCGGTCCGCCTCAGCTTCGAGCAGGGCGTGCTGATCCTGGAGGCGGGCTCCTCCGACGATGCACAGGCTGTGGAACGTGTGGACGCCAAGCTTGAGGGCGACGACATCTCGATCGCCTTCAACCCGACCTTCCTGCTGGACGGCCTGAGCGCGATCGACTCGCCGGCCGCGCAGCTGAGCTTCACCACGTCCACCAAGCCGGCGCTGCTCAGCGGCCGTCCGGCGGTCGACGCCGAGGCCGACGAGGCGTACAAGTACCTGATCATGCCGGTGCGCCTGTCCGGCTGATGCACGCGGACGTCGGGCCCGGTCTCGCAGGCTGCGGGGCCGGGCCCGACGGCGTTCGCGCCCCCTCCCACGGCCTCCACGAGCCGCCCTCGGACGACCCTCCCTGGAGCGCCCGTGGCGCCCGGCGGCACCGCCCGGCGTAGGCTCGGAGCCGGGGTGTCCCCGGGGAATCCGGGGCACCGGCACAGACGGCCACAACGCTTAAGGAACCACCTGATGGAGCTTGGTCTCGTCGGTCTCGGCAAGATGGGCGGCAACATGCGCGAGCGCATCCGCCGCGCAGGACACACCGTCGTCGGGTACGACCGCAACCCGGACCTCGCCGATGTCCACAGCCTGCGGGAACTTGTGGACAGCCTGCCGGCCCCCCGCGTCGTGTGGGTGATGGTCCCGGCCGGCGCTGCGACGCAGTCCACCATCGACGAGCTCGGGGAGCTCCTCTCGATCGGCGACATCGTGGTCGACGGCGGCAACTCCCGCTGGACCGACGACGAGAAGCACGCCGCGGAGCTCGCGACCAAGGGCATCGGCTTCGTCGACTGCGGTGTCTCCGGCGGCGTCTGGGGCCTGGAGAACGGCTACGCGCTGATGTACGGCGGCGCGAAGGACCACGTCGCACGCGTCCAGCCCGTCTTCGACGCACTCAAGCCCGAGGGCGATTTCGGCGCCGTGCACGCGGGCAAGGTGGGCGCGGGCCACTTCGCGAAGATGGTCCACAACGGCATCGAGTACGCCATGATGCAGGCCTACGCCGAGGGCTGGGAGCTGCTGGAGAAGGTGGACTCGGTCACCGACGTCCGCGAGGTGTTCCGGTCCTGGCAGGAGGGCACGGTCATCCGCTCGTGGCTCCTGGACCTCGCGGTGAACGCGCTGGACCAGGACGAGCACCTGGAGCAGCTGCGCGGCTTCGCGGCGGACTCGGGCGAGGGCCGGTGGACGGTGGAGGCGGCGATCGACAACGCCGTGCCGCTGCCCGCGATCACGGCCTCGCTCTTCGCGCGGTTCGCTTCCCGCCAGGACGACTCCCCGCAGATGAAGATGATCGCCGCGCTGCGCAACCAGTTCGGCGGCCACGCGGTCGAGAAGAAGTAATCCACAACCGGTCCACAGCAGTAGACAGAAGTACAGAGCAGCAGCAGGAAGCCGGGGGAGGTCGGCGCCGTATGCACGTTTCGCATCTCTCACTGGCCGACTTCCGCTCGTACGCCCGGGCCGAGGTTCCCCTCGACCCGGGCGTCACGGCTTTCGTGGGCCCCAACGGCCAGGGCAAGACGAACCTGGTCGAGGCCATCGGCTATCTGGCGACGTTGGGCAGCCACCGCGTCTCCTCGGACGCGCCGCTGGTGCGGATGGGCGCGGACCGGGCGGTGATCCGCGCGGCCGTCACCCACGGGGAGCGCCAGCAGCTGGTGGAGCTGGAACTGAACCCTGGGCGGGCCAACCGTGCCAGGATCAACCGGTCCTCGCAGGTCAGGCCGCGGGACGTGCTGGGGATCATACGGACGGTGCTGTTCGCGCCCGAGGACCTGGCCCTGGTGAAGGGGGACCCCGGGGAGCGCCGGCGGTTCCTCGACGAGCTGGTCACGGCCCGCTCGCCGCGGATGGCGGGAGTCCGGTCGGACTACGAGCGGGTGCTCAAGCAGCGCAACACCCTCTTGAAGTCGGCGGCGATGGCCCGCCGGCACGGCGGCCGGTCCATGGACCTGTCCACCCTCGACGTCTGGGACCAGCACCTCGCGCGCGCGGGCGCGGAGCTGTTGGCGCAGCGCCTCGACCTGATCGCGACGCTGCTGCCGCTGGCGGACAAGGCGTACGAGCAGCTCGCGCCCGGCGGCGGCCCGCTGGGGCTCGCGTACAAGTCCTCGGCCGCAGGCGAGGCCGGCCAGAGCGTGGACAGCGGTGCGGCGCGCACCCGCGAGGCGCTGTACGAGGTGCTGCTGGCGGCCCTGGCCGAGGTGCGCAAGCAGGAGATCGAGCGCGGCGTGACCCTGGTGGGCCCGCATCGGGACGACGTGCTGCTGGGGCTGGGCGACCTCCCGGCCAAGGGGTACGCGAGCCACGGCGAGTCCTGGTCGTACGCGCTGGCGCTGCGGCTGGCCTCGTACGAGCTGCTGCGCTCGGAGGGCGCCGAACCGGTGCTGATCCTGGACGACGTGTTCGCGGAGTTGGACGCGCGGCGCCGGGAGCGGCTGGCGGAGCTGGTGGCTCCGGGCGAGCAGGTACTGGTGACGGCGGCGGTGGACGACGACGTTCCGGGCGTGCTGACGGGGACGCGGTTCGGGGTGTCCGGCGGTGAGGTGACCCGACTGTGAGCGACGACACTCAAGGACCCCGCAAGGTTCCGGAGCCCTCGGGCGTGGACCTCGCGCGGCAGGCGCTGGCGGCGGCCCGGGAGCAGGCGCGGGCCCGGGGCAACGCGGCCGGCGCGAAGAAGGGTGGCCGGCAGCCGGGGCTGCGCTCGGGTGCGCGCGCGGACGGCCGGGATCCGATGCCGTTGATGGCGGCGCTGGACCGGCTGCGCACGGAGCGCGGCTGGGAGATGCCGATGGCGGTCGCGGGCGTGATGGAGCGCTGGCCGGAGATCGTCGGGCCGGAGATCGCGGCGCATTGTGAACCGGACCGGTACGAGGACCGTGAACTGGTCGTGCGGTGTGATTCCTCGGCATGGGCGGCGCAGCTGAAGCTGCTGGCTCCGCAGCTGGTGGCGCGGCTGAACGCGGACCTGGGGCAGGGCACGGTCCGGATGATCAAGGTCCAGGGTCCGGGCGGGCGCCCGAAGCGGTACGGGCCGCTGCGTGCGCCGGGCAGTACGGGGCCGGGGGACACGTACGGATAGCGGTTCGGTAGCGCTCGTCGCGGGTCCGTCCCCAGTCCCCGGGCGGGCTGTGGACGGGCCGCGCCGCCGCCCCGCATACCGGTCGGTGCACCGCTTTCGCGGGCCGCCGTGCCCGTCGTCCCGGGTGGCGTCCCTCACGGTAGCCGGAGGTTGACAGGCCGAAGCGCTGAATGCCCGTGTGAGCCTCTTTGAGCCCCTTCCCGGATATGGGGAGTCGGAGAGAGGAGGTTCAGGGCGGCACATGCGGACTCAGGTACCGGCAAACCCCCATTCATGTCCGTGGTACCGGTAGACTGAAGCGAATCCCGCCCTGTTGCGGGATCCCGCTGACAAACGCTGACAACGCAGATCGACGCAGCCGCTCCTGCTTGCATGCCTGCTGGCCCGGAGTACGGCCTGTGCTGTGCCAGAAAGGGCGCTTCGTGGCCGATTCCGGCAACCCCAACGACAACCAGTCCACAGCCGGCGAGAACGTCGAGGTCACCGCCTCGTACGACGCGAGTGCGATCCAGGTCCTGGAAGGCCTGGACGCGGTGCGCAAGCGCCCCGGCATGTACATCGGCTCGACCGGTGAGCGCGGGCTGCACCACCTCGTGTACGAGGTGGTGGACAACTCGGTCGACGAGGCCCTGGCCGGGCACGCGGACACCATCGACGTGACGATCCTCGCCGACGGCGGTGTGCGGGTCATCGACAACGGCCGCGGCATCCCGGTCGGCATCGTGCCGTCCGAGGGGAAGCCGGCCGTCGAGGTCGTCCTGACGGTCCTGCACGCGGGCGGCAAGTTCGGCGGCGGCGGCTACGCCGTCTCCGGCGGTCTGCACGGCGTCGGCGTGTCCGTCGTGAACGCCCTGTCGACCAAGGTCGCGGTCGAGGTCAAGACCGACGGCTACCGCTGGACCCAGGACTACAAGCTCGGTGTCCCGACGGCGGCCCTCGCGAAGAACGAGGAGACCGACGAGCACGGCACGTCGGTGACGTTCTGGGCCGACGGCGACATCTTCGAGACGACCGAGTACTCCTTCGAGACGCTGTCGCGGCGCTTCCAGGAGATGGCCTTCCTCAACAAGGGCCTGACCTTGTCGCTGACCGACGAGCGCGAGTCCGCGAAGGCCACCGTCGGCGCGGACGACCCCGACGCGGACGCGAGCGAGCCCCCCGCGCGCACGGTCAAGTACTACTACGAGGGCGGCATCGTCGACTTCGTGAAGTACCTGAACTCCCGCAAGGGCGAGCTCATCCACCCGACCGTCATCGACGTCGAGGCCGAGGACAAGGAGCGCACGCTCTCGGTCGAGATCGCGATGCAGTGGAACTCGCAGTACACGGAGGGCGTGTACTCCTTCGCGAACACGATCCACACGCACGAGGGCGGTACGCACGAGGAGGGCTTCCGTGCGGCGCTGACGGGTCTGGTGAACCGTTACGCGCGCGACAAGAAGCTGCTGCGCGAGAAGGACGACAACCTCGCCGGCGAGGACATCCGCGAGGGTCTGACGGCGATCATCTCGGTGAAGCTGGGCGAGCCGCAGTTCGAGGGCCAGACGAAGACCAAGCTGGGCAACACGGAGGCCAAGACCTTCGTGCAGAAGGTCGTCCACGAGCACCTCAACGACTGGTTCGACCGCAACCCGGTCGAGGCCGCGGACATCATCCGCAAGTCGATCCAGGCGGCCACGGCACGCGTCGCGGCCCGCAAGGCCCGCGACCTGACGCGCCGCAAGGGCCTGCTGGAGAGCGCCTCGCTGCCGGGCAAGCTGTCCGACTGCCAGTCGAACGACCCGACCAAGTGCGAGATCTTCATCGTCGAGGGCGACTCGGCCGGTGGCTCCGCCAAGTCCGGCCGCAACCCGATGTACCAGGCCATCCTGCCGATCCGAGGCAAGATCCTGAACGTCGAGAAGGCCCGCATCGACAAGATCCTCCAGAACACCGAGGTCCAGGCGCTGATCAGCGCGTTCGGTACGGGTGTGCACGAGGACTTCGACATCGAGAAGCTCCGCTATCACAAGATCATCCTGATGGCGGACGCCGACGTCGACGGCCAGCACATCAACACCCTGCTGCTGACCTTCCTGTTCCGCTTCATGCGCCCGCTGGTCGAGGCCGGTCACGTGTACCTGTCGCGCCCGCCGCTCTACAAGATCAAGTGGGGCCGGGACGACTTCGAGTACGCGTACTCGGACCGTGAGCGCGACGCGCTGGTGGAGCTCGGCAAGCAGAACGGCAAGCGGATCAAGGAAGACTCGATCCAGCGCTTCAAGGGTCTGGGCGAGATGAACGCCGAGGAACTGCGCGTCACCACCATGGACGTGGACCACCGCGTGCTCGGCCAGGTCACCCTGGACGACGCGGCCCAGGCCGACGACCTGTTCTCGGTGCTGATGGGCGAGGACGTCGAGGCGCGGCGCTCCTTCATCCAGCGCAACGCCAAGGACGTTCGGTTCCTCGACATCTGAGTCGGTCTCCGCTGACCGCCTGAAAGGACTTCTGACCAGCAATGGCCGACGAAACCACCCCCACCGCAGAGAACCCCGCGGAGGAGCAGCCCGTGCTGCGCATCGAGCCCGTCGGGCTCGAAACGGAGATGCAGCGCTCCTACCTCGACTACGCGATGTCCGTCATCGTCTCGCGCGCCCTGCCGGACGTGCGCGACGGCCTCAAGCCGGTGCACCGCCGCGTGCTCTACGCGATGTACGACGGCGGCTACCGGCCCGAGAAGGGCTTCTACAAGTGCGCCCGCGTCGTCGGTGACGTCATGGGCACGTACCACCCGCACGGTGACAGCTCCATCTACGACGCCCTGGTCCGCCTGGCCCAGCCGTGGTCGATGCGCATGCCCCTGGTGGACTCCAACGGCAACTTCGGCTCCCCGGGCAACGACCCGGCGGCCGCGATGCGCTACACCGAGTGCAAGCTGATGCCGCTGGCCATGGAGATGCTCCGGGACATCGACGAGGAGACCGTCGACTTCACGGACAACTACGACGGCCGCAACCAGGAGCCGACCGTCCTGCCGGCGCGGTTCCCGAACCTGCTGGTCAACGGCAGCGCCGGTATCGCCGTCGGCATGGCCACCAACATCCCGCCGCACAACCTGCGCGAGGTCGCGGCCGGCGCCCAGTGGGCTCTGGAGCACCCGGACGCCTCGCACGAGGAGCTGCTCGACGCGCTCCTGGAGCGGATCAAGGGCCCCGACTTCCCGTCGGGCGCGCTGGTCGTGGGCCGCAAGGGCATCGAGGAGGCGTACCGGACCGGGCGCGGCTCCATCACGATGCGCGCGGTGGTGGCGGTCGAGGAGATCCAGAACCGCCAGTGCCTGGTGGTCACGGAGCTTCCGTACCAGACCAACCCGGACAACCTGGCGCAGAAGATCGCCGACCTGGTGAAGGACGGCAAGATCGGCGGCATCGCCGACGTCCGCGACGAGACCTCGTCGCGCACCGGCCAGCGCCTGGTGATCGTGCTCAAGCGCGACGCCGTCGCCAAGGTCGTGCTGAACAACCTGTACAAGCACACCGACCTGCAGACGAACTTCGGCGCGAACATGCTGGCGCTGGTGGACGGCGTGCCGCGCACGCTGTCGATCGACGCGTTCATCCGTCACTGGGTGCAGCACCAGATCGAGGTCATCGTCCGGCGGACGAAGTTCCGCCTGCGCAAGGCCGAGGAGCGGGCACACATCCTGCGCGGCCTGCTCAAGGCGCTGGACGCGATCGACGAGGTCATCGCGCTGATCCGGCGCAGCAACACCGTCGAGATCGCGCGCGAGGGCCTGATGGGCCTGCTGGAGATCGACGAGATCCAGGCCAACGCGATCCTGGAGATGCAGCTGCGGCGCCTGGCGGCCCTGGAGCGGCAGAAGATCGTCGCTGAGCACGACGAACTCCAGGCGAAGATCAACGAGTACAACGCGATCCTGGCCTCGCCGGAGAAGCAGCGTTCGATCGTCAGCGACGAGCTGGCGGCGATCGTCGAGAAGTACGGCGACGACCGGCGCTCCAAGCTGGTGCCCTTCGACGGGGACATGTCCATCGAGGACCTGATCGCCGAAGAGGACATCGTCGTCACGATCACGCACGGCGGGTACGTCAAGCGCACCAAGACCGAGGACTACCGCTCGCAGAAGCGCGGCGGCAAGGGCGTGCGCGGCACGAAGCTGAAGCAGGACGACCTGGTCGACCACTTCTTCGTGTCCACCACGCACCACTGGCTGCTGTTCTTCACGAACAAGGGTCGGGTCTACCGCTCCAAGGCGTACGAGCTGCCGGACGCCGGCCGCGACGCCCGCGGGCAGCACGTGGCGAACCTGCTGGCCTTCCAGCCGGACGAGAAGATCGCCCAGATCCTCGCGGTCCGCGACTACGAGGCCGCCCCGTACCTGATCCTGGCCACCAAGGGCGGCCTGGTGAAGAAGACGGCGCTCAAGGACTACGACTCGCCCCGTTCGGGTGGTGTCATCGCGATCAACCTCCGGGAGACGGGCGCTGACGGCGCCGACGGCACCGCCGACGAGCTGATCGGCGCCGAGCTGGTCTCCGCCGAGGACGACCTGCTGCTCATCAGCAAGAAGGCGCAGTCGATCCGCTTCACCGCGACCGACGACGCGCTGCGCCCGATGGGCCGTGCGACCTCGGGTGTGAAGGGCATGAGTTTCCGTGAGGGTGACGAACTGCTCTCCATGAGCGTGGTCCGGCCCGGTACGTTCGTCTTCACCGCGACCGACGGCGGTTACGCCAAGCGGACGCCGGTCGACGAGTACCGCGTCCAGGGCCGTGGTGGTCTGGGCATCAAGGCCGCGAAGATCGTGGAGGACCGCGGGTCGCTCGTCGGGGCGCTCGTGGTGGACGAATCGGACGAGATTCTCGCCATCACGCTCGGCGGTGGTGTGATTCGTACGCGAGTCAACGAAGTCAGGGAGACCGGCCGTGACACCATGGGCGTTCAGCTGATCAACCTGGGCAAGCGCGATGCCGTGGTAGGTATCGCCAGGAACGCCGAGGCCGGTCAGGAAGCTGACGAGGTCGAGGAGACCGAGGCGGCCGAAGGACAGGCCGCCGAGGCCGCCGAGGGCACGCAGCCCTCGGCCGGGGAGCACGAGGAGTAAGTCGTGAGTGGAGCCACGGGCGCCGGACCGGCCAAGACTGGGGAGGACGGTGCCCGTGGCCCCGCCCCGGAATCCCAGGACGGGGACGCCGCCGCCGGGGACAGGGGGAGGACCGTGACGGACACCCGCAAGCCGAAGAAGGAGAAGGGCGCGCCGGCCGCGTCGGCGGCTGCTGCGCCTGCAGCGGCTGCGGCCACCGCCCCGGCCGCCGGTCGGCAGTCGGAGCAGCCGTACCACCCTCCGCAGGCCTACACGGCGCCCTCGGGCGCCCCGGGTGCGCAGCGGGCCTCAGGGGACGCAGGTGCGCAGCGCAAGCCGCGTACGGGCGCCCGTACGACGCCCAGGACGCGCAAGGCGCGGCTGCGGGTGGCCAAGGCCGACCCGTGGTCGGTGATGAAGGTCAGCTTCCTGCTGTCGATCGCGCTGGGCGTGTGCACCATCGTGGCGGCGGCGGTGCTGTGGATGGTCATGGACGCCATGGGCGTCTTCTCGACCGTCGGCGGCACCATCAGCGAGGCGACCGGTTCGAACGAGAGCAACGGCTTCGACCTCCAGTCGTTCCTGTCGCTGCCGCGCGTTCTGATCTTCACGTCGGTGATCGCGGTGATCGACGTGGTGCTGGCGACGGCACTGGCGACGCTGGGCGCGTTCATCTACAACCTGTCGGCGGGCTTCGTCGGCGGTGTGGAGCTCACGCTCGCCGAGGACGAATGACCGCTGATTGACCTGCGGGGACTGCCCGCGGGAACGGATTTTGGCGGGACCGTGTCTGTGCGCTAATCTTCAGGAGTCAGCGCGCAGCGCGGATGGGGCTATAGCTCAGTTGGTTAGAGCGCATCCCTGATAAGGATGAGGCCACAGGTTCAAATCCTGTTAGCCCCACAGTGAAGAAGACCCCCAGGCCACCGGCCTGGGGGTCTTCTTCGTAGGGCCAGTTGAGGGCTTCCCAGGTCACCGAACGGTATCGGTGCGTGTGTATTGTTGGCCGTCAGAAGTCCCCAACGTCAATGAAAGACGAGGTCGCGCGGTGAAGAAGCTGCTCCTGGTCGCACTGGCCGCCATCGGCGGGCTCCTCGTGTACCGCCAGATCCAGGCGGACCGCGCCGAGCAGGACCTGTGGACGGAGGCAACTGACTCCGTGCCCTCTGGTTCCGGTGTGTGAGACCCAAAGCTGATCTCATGAAGCCCCGGCTGCCGCTGCGGCCGGGGCTTTGTGCTGTTCTGTGACAAAAAGTTACGTTATGCAAAGATTTGGCTTGCGCTAGCAAAATCGGGGTGGCGTGATGGGGCGGGTACGGACGACGGTGCTGGTGGGGGCGGCGGCCCTGGGGCTGGCGATGTGCCTGCCGGGGGCGGTGCAGGCCGCCACGGCGCCCCCGCAGCCCGCGCCGGGTTACCGCGGCGCCGAGGGCGCCAAGAAGATCGAGGGCAGGCTCACCAGCGCGGACGCCCCGCTCGTGGCGGCCGGCCAGGCCTACGCGGACACGATGGGCCCCGGCGAGCGCGTCTACCGGCTGAACCTCGACGACGCCTCCAGCGCGTACTTCTCCGCCGTGCTCCAGCCTCCGCGCGGCGCCAAGGTCGGCTACTCCGACGGCCTTGAGGTCGAGATCATGACCAAGGAAGGCGCGCGCTGCCCGAACAACCCGGGCCGGGCCGGATTCGGCTACGACCCGGTCCCCCTCGCCGCGGTCGCCGTCCGTCGGCTCGAAGAGGACGCCGAATGCCAGGGCGCCGGCGTCTACTTCGCGAAGGTCACCCGCACCGCCGCCAAGGACTCCGACCAGAGCGCGTGGCCGCTGGAACTGTTGCTCCAGCGCGAGCCCGCACCCGCCGGCGGCAGCGCCCCCACCGCCGCGCCCAGCGTCTGGCCCTCCGCCTCGCCGACACTGCCCGGCACCGAGCCGGTGGCCCGCACCGGCGGCACCGGCTTCAACGACGCCCGCGCCCTGGGCACCGGGGTCTGGCGGGACGACCTGCGGCCGGGACAGACCCGCTTCTACCGCGTCCCGCTGGACTGGGGGCAGCAGTTGGGGCTGAGCGCCGAGCTCTCCGACGCCAGGATGACCAAGTCGTACGGGTCGGCCTCCAACGGGCTCACGGTCGCGCTGTACAGCCCGTACCGCGGCCCGATCGAGGACAAGGGCATCTCGTACGGTGGCAAGCAGGCGGGCCTCACCCTGCCGAAGACCGCGCCGGTGGCCTACGAGAACCGCTTCTCGGACACCGGCGAGGTACGGGGCGTCCGGCTGGCCGGCTGGTACTACGTCGCCGTGACCCTGGGCGGCAAGGTCGCCGAGTTCACCGAGGACGCGACCCCGGTGCCGCTGACCCTGCGCATGGAGGTCATCGGCGGCCCGGCTAAGGGGCCCGCGTACCAGGAGAGCCTGACCGCCGCCGGATTCGGGGTCGGGGCCGACGACCGGGCCGCCGCCCGGGACGGGCTCACCGCCCCCGAGGCCGCGGACGCGGCCGGCGGCCGCTCGGTGATGCGCGTGGTGGCCGGTGCGGGCTTCTCCGCCGGGACCGTACTGCTGCTCGTACTCGGCGGATGGATGCTGCTGGCGCGCCGCGGGCGCACGGCGTAGGGCCGCCGGGCCGGGGGCGGCCGGGGCGGGCCGGGTCAGATCCGGGTCAGCGCCCAGACGCCCACCGCGAAGCACAGCAGCGCGGCGGTGAGGATCCCGGCCGTGACCTTCGGCGGAGGCGGGGCGATCCCCCCGGACCGTGCGGGGGCCGCGGTCGCCGGGGCGACGGCGGTGGTGGCGGCCGCGGCGGTCGGGCCCGGGGCATCGGAGCGCTCCGGCGGCCGGAGGTGGAAGCTCCCGGTCTCCGAAGGACCGAACACCCCCGCCGGCGGCGGCCCGAACCCTCCCGGACCCGTCGGCGCGGTGGCGGCGGTGGCCGGGGTGGTGCCGGTGGCCGGGGTGGTGGCGGACGCGGTGGCCGGGGCGGTGGTGGCGGACCCCTCGACCGGGGCTGCGGGCTCCTGGATCGGGGCCCCCGCCGCAGTGGGCGACTCGGGGGTCACCGCGGCCGTGGTCTGCGGTCCACGGGGGCCGAAACCGGCGGGCAGCGGGCCGAGTTGGTCGAACACCTCCACCGGGTCCTCGTCCGGGGCGTTCGGCGGGAGCAGCTGCACGGCCTCGGCAAGGGCCTTGCGGGCCCCTGTGGCGGTCCGGAACCGGCTGTGGGGGTCCGGCTGGAGGAGGTTCGCGATGACGTCCCACAGCGGCGCCGGGACGCCTTCGGGGGCGTCGGGGGTGCCGTGGGCGAGGAAGTGCTCCACCAGGGCGCGGGAATCGGGCTTGCTGCCCTTGAGGAGGTAGAGGGCGACCAGCCCGACGGCGAACAGGTCCGCGGGGAAGTCGGGTTCGGAGCCGAGCAGTTGCTCCGGGGCGAAGTAGCCGGGGGTGCCCACCACGTAGTCGGTCTCGGTGAGGCGCGGCTCGCCCTTGCGCATCGAGATGCCGAAGTCGGACAGCCGCAGGTGCGGCCGTCCGCTTCCGGTGGCCTCCATCAGGATGTTGGCCGGTTTGATGTCGCGGTGGACGACGCCCTCCGCGTGCACCGCCGCCAGCCCCGACAGGAGCTGGTCGAGCAGCGTGCACACGAACCGGGGCGGCAGCGGCCCGTAGTCCCCGATCACGTGGGCGAGGGAACCGCCGGCGACGAGGTCCATCGTGAACAGGACCTTGTCGTCGTCCGCCGCCCAGCTGGCCGGGGCCAGTACGTGCGGGTGGTCGATGCGCAGGGCCTGCTCCCGGACGAACCGGAGCAGGGTGTGGGCATCGCTCTGCCGGAGGACCTTGGCGGCGACGTACCGGCGGCGCCGGTGGTCCCAGGCCCGCCATACGGCACCCGCGCCCCCGCGCCCGATCGGATCGATCAGCTCGTACCGGCCGGCGAAGATCTCACCCATCGCTGCGTCCGTCCCCCGTCCCCCGCCGTGTGCGTGCGTCCGCCGTGTCAGTTCTGGTGGGACTCGTAGTGGGCGACCGCGTCGGCGGTGCGGCCCGCGCCGTAGACCCTGAGGAACTCGGCCAGTTCGGGATGGCTGGGGGCGAGGGAGTCGGCCGCGTCGATGATGTCGCCGGCCGCCGAGACGGAGCGCAGCAGCGACTGGATCTCGCGGACCACGCGCTTGACGGTGGGCGCGCCCGAACCGGTCGTGGTCTGGCCGCTGTTGCTGAGGACGGAGCCCCCCTGGGTCTTCTTGATCTCGTCCATCCGGTCGGTGGCCTCGGCCGCGCTGACGCTTCCGTCCGCCACCTGGCCCGCGAGGTCCTGGAGCGCCTGGACGCGCTGGACCACGGCCGGGTTCCCGATCTTGGCGCGCTGGCCGCTCATCAGCTGGGACAGCATGGGCGCCGAGAGTCCGAGGACCGCAGCGAGGCGGGCCTGGTTCAAGCCGAGGTCATCTATGAGCCGGCGGAAGAGAGCGCCGAGCGGCTCCCCGTACCAACTGCGCTGAAGCTCTCTGGCTCTGGCCGTGGCCTCTTGCTGAACAGCGTCCACTCTTAGTACTCCCCTACTTCGCTGGTGCGAACCTCGCGAGCATCTTACGGAGAGTGGTCGCGCCGCGGGAGTCCCCATCATTTTGCGAGATGCGGGGGTACACCCGGTACTCTGTTCTGCGGAACGGCCACACCTTCGCGGGCGGCGGTCGCGTCCGTCTTTTCGGGGCTTTAGCTCAGTTGGTAGAGCGCTGCCTTTGCAAGGCAGATGTCAGGAGTTCGAATCTCCTAAGCTCCACAGCATCAGAGGTCCTCTGACCAGCGGAAACGCAGGTCGGGGGGCCTCTTTTCTATGCCGCCGGAGGGTGCTGTCAGAGGTCGATCCAGTAGCGGCGCTTGGGTCCTATGAGGGTGTCGCGGACGTCTTCCAGGACGCCGCCGCCGCGCTCGATCGTGCGTACCGACGCCGTGTTGCCGGGGTCGCACGTCAGGAGGACCCGGTCCATCCCCAGCAGCCGGGCCTCGTGCAGGACCTCTCCGAGGGCCCAGCCGGCCAGTCCGCGCCGACGGGCCGAGGGTCGGACGCCGTAGCCGATGTGGCCGCCGGCGTCGAGGAGGAACCCGTTGAGGTAGTGGCGCAAGTCGATCGCGCCCAGATAGGTGTCGCCCTCGGCGATCCACCAGTACGTGGCGTGGACGCGGCCATGCTCGACCGCGCGCGTGCGGTCCCCGTACGCGCGGAGCCGCTCCGTCCAGGCGGCGAACCCGGCGGGACTGTCCACGTCGTCGTCCGAGCCGAGTCCGGCTCCGTCCATGTGGGCGTCGGGGCCCCACTCCCCGCGGGCGTCGAGCCAGGAGGCGTGCAGGCGGGGGGAGGGGAGAACGAGCTCGGGCATCCGTGGACAGTAACAGCCGGGTGTCCCCCGGTTGGCCCCGTCACAGGGCCGGGCGGCCCGGGCTGTCCGACAGTGGGTGGAGGCACCGAGCCAGGGGGCGACACCACGCCGGAGGCGTACAGACATGGGACTCTTCGACTTCCTCAAGTCCGACAAGAAGAAGCAGGAGGCCGCCGAGAAGGCCTCGACGGCCTCGTCCGCCGACTACGCGGCGAAGTACACCGACGCCGTCGCGGCCACCAAGGCCGCGGCCGAGCGGATGGCCGCCGCGGCTCCGCCCAAGCCCGCCCCGGCTCCCCCGAAGGCGGCCCCGGCGCCGCCGAGGCCCGCCCCGACCGCCCATCCGCAGCACACGCCGACGCCGACGTCCGCCGCGCACAAGGCGGTGCCCGCGGCCCCGGCGGCCAAGCCGATGTCGGCCTCCAAGCGCATCTACACCGTGCGGTCGGGGGACTCGCTCTCCGCGATCGCCCGCCGGGAGCTGGGCAACGAGGCCCGCTGGCGCGAGCTGTACGCCATGAACAGGGGGGTCATCGGCTCCAATCCCGAGCTCATCCACCCCGGCCAGGTGCTCACCCTCCCCCAGTAGCCCCGGTGGCCGGACGGACGGAGGGCCCGGATCCAGTGGATCCGGGCCCTCCGTCCGTGTCGTGCCCCGCGCGGGTCAGGGCTGGTCCTCGTCGGTGGGACCGGAAGGGGACTCGCGCTCCTTGGCCGCCAGTTCGTCGTCGAAGCTGGCCGCTTCGCCGTCCCGCGACAGCTCCGTGGCGGCCGGCGGCTCGACGAGCCAGTCCGGGTTCGACTGCTGGTCCCACCACCGCCACGCCATGTACGCGCCGACGGCCAGTACGCCGACCACCGCGACGACCTTGAACGCCCGCCCGCAGTGCGCCCGCCGCTCTTGGCGCCTGACCAGCCGCTGCACCTCCTTGGCCGACACCTGGCCGCGCAGCGCCGCCAGCGCCGCCGTCGACCGGGACGCGGCCTCCTCGGCCACCGGCTGGGCCGCCGCCAGAGCGCTCTCCAGCCTCGGCTGCGTGTAGTCGGCCGCCTGTCGCGCCGCCCGTCGGGTGTGCTCCACCGCCATCGTCGCCGCCCGGTCCACGTTCGGGGGCACGTGGGCGCGCGCCGCCTTCATCCGCGGGTGCAGGTGGCAGTCGTACGCCGCACGGGCCTGCCGTGCCGCCTCCGCGGTCGCGTACGACACCTTCGGCGCCAGTCGCTCGTTCGCCTCGGTCGCGTAGTGCACGGCGGCTTCCCTGGCGGTCGCTGCGTACGGCGCCACCGCTTCCGCTGCGTGCTTCACCGTGTCCCTGGCGCTCTCGGCGGCCAGGTGCACGCTGTCCTTGCGGGTCACAGGATCCTCCTCTTCGGTGGCGGACACAGTTCACCTTTCCACCCTTTGTCGGATCATGCCTGCCATACCGTCGAGCGGCATGCGTGACAGGGCATACGGGTGGAGGATTTCCGTGCCGTGCAGCCCTCCGTGGGAGGATCTGGAACCGACAGTGATGACTATGGAAGGCAGATCCGTGGCCGAGAAGCTCTACGCCACCCTGAAGACCAATCACGGCGACATCGAGATCGAGCTGCTGGAGAACTTCGCGCCGAAGACGGTCCGAAACTTCGTGGAGCTGGCCACGGGTGCCCGCGAGTGGACCCGGCCGACGGACGGCCAGAAGACCACCGATCCGCTGTACGACGGCACCGTCTTCCACCGCGTCATCAGCGGCTTCATGATCCAGGGCGGCGACCCGCTCGGCAACGGCACCGGCGGCCCCGGCTACCAGTTCGCGGACGAGTTCCACCCCGACCTGGCCTTCACCAAGCCGTACCTGCTCGCCATGGCCAACGCCGGGCCGGGCACCAACGGATCGCAGTTCTTCATCACCGTGGCCCCCACCGCCTGGCTGACCCGCAAGCACACCATCTTCGGCGAGGTCACCGACAAGGCCAGCCAGAAGATCGTGGACGACATCGCCGGCATCCGCACGAACCCGCGCACCGAGCGGCCCCTCGACGACGTGATCATCCAGTCCGTCGTCGTCGAGAAGCGCTGACCCGGGCGCCCGGCGCCGACCCGGCGCGGACCCGGGAACCTTTCCTCCCCGCCCGTCCGTCCTGCATGCGTACGAACCGACGGGGGCATACCGGACCGGCGGGGTGCACGTCCCGCCCCGCCGCTGATCGAGGGGACCGATGGACACCGACCGTCTGCCGGGCTGCTACCGCCACCCGGACCGCGACACGGGCATCCGCTGTACGCGCTGCGAGCGCCCCATCTGCCCCGAGTGCATGATCAGCGCCTCCGTCGGCTTCCAGTGCCCCGACTGCGTCCGCGACGGCTCGGGTACGGCCCACCGCCCCGCGGCGAACGTGCCGCGCACCGTCGCGGGCGGGGCGGTCGCCGCGGATCCCCACCTCGTCACCAAGATCCTCATCGGGATCAACGCGGCGGTCTTCCTCGTGGGCCTGCTCGCCCCGCCGGTCGTGGTGCAGCTGGAGCTGCTGGGGCGGTACGTCGAATACTTCGGCGGCCCGGTCGAAGGGGTTTCCACAGGCCAGTACCACCGGCTGCTGACCTCGGTGTTCCTGCACGTGGAGTGGTGGCACATCGGGGGCAACATGCTGGCCCTGTGGGTGATCGGTGGCCCGCTGGAGGCGGCCCTGGGCCGGGTCCGCTATCTCGCCGTGTTCGTGCTGTCGGGTCTGGGTGGCAGCGCCCTCGTCTACCTGCTGACCGCGCCGAACACGCCGACGCTCGGGGCCTCCGGCGCGATCTTCGGCCTGCTCGGCGCGACCGTCGTCCTGGTGCGCCGCCTGCGCTACGAGATGCGGCCGGTGATCACCATGGTCGTGCTCATGCTGGTGCTGACCTTCGTGCCCTTCGGCGGCAGCCTGTCCGTGTCCTGGCAGGCCCACATCGGCGGCCTGGTGACCGGCCTGCTGGTGGGTCTGGGCATGGTGGGACCGGCCGCCGGCAGGAAGCGCGCGCTCGTCCAGTGGGGGACCTGCGCGGCGGTGTTCCTGCTGGCAGCGGTGGTGGTCCTGGTCCGCACGGCCGAACTCACCTGATCACACCGGCGTCAACCCTCCACAGAGTTATCCACAGATCTTCTGTCTTTTCCTCAGGTGTGGATGACGCTGTGGATAACTCATGGGGAGAGCTTGTCGGACCGGGTGCGACTGTGCTTTCCGGGGCTCGATCCGGGCCCGGCTACTTCCACTGAGTGGACACGCCGAAGCCCGCCGCGATGAAGCCGAATCCGACCACGATGTTCCAGTTGCCCAGGGCCTCGATCGGCAGCTGGGTCTCGGTCACGTAGAAGACGACGATCCACGCGAGACCGATCAGGAAGAACGCCAGCATGACCGGGGCGACCCAGCCGCGGCTCCCCAGCCTGATCTGCTGCGCCTGCTTCGCCGGCGGCGGCGTGTAGTCGTCCTTCTTGCGGATACGTGACTTCGGCACGAGGGGCTCTCCTGTCGATGCGCTGGGGACCTTGCCTGCCCCGGGCGTCCGTTAGCGTAGTGGACCTGTGGCGTTGAAGGAGAAGGGTACGTTGAGCAATTCCGACGACTCCTCCGCGGGTCCCCGTCGCCGGGCCAAAGCGGTCCGGCTGCTGACGGCCGCCGTTTTCGCCCTGGCGGGCCTCATCTTCGTCACCAGCTTCAACACCTCCAAGGGTACGAACATCCGGACGGACGCCTCGCTCCTCAAGCTCTCCGACCTGATCCACGAGCGCAGCCAGAACAACGCGCTGCTCGAACAGAGCACCGCGGCCGTCCGCGGCCGGGTGGACAGCCTCGCCGAGCGGGACGACGGCAGCACCAAGGCCGAGGACGCCAAGCTGGCCGCCCTGCGGGTCGCCTCCGGCACCGAACCGCTGTCCGGCAAGGGCCTCACCGTCACCCTGAACGACGCCCCGCCGAACGCCACCGCCCGCATCCCCAACGTGCCCGAGCCGCAGCCGAACGACCTGGTGATCCACCAGCAGGACCTCCAGGCCGTGGTGAACGCCCTGTGGCGGGGCGGCGCCCAGGGCATCCAGGTCATGGACCAGCGGCTGATCTCCACCAGCGCCGTGCGCTGCGTCGGCAACACGTTGATCCTCCAGGGCCGCGTCTACTCGCCCCCTTACAAGGTGTCGGCGGTCGGCGACCCCGCCGCGCTGCGCAAGGCGCTCGCCTCCTCCCCGGCCCTGCAGAACTACCAGCTGTACGTGACGGCGTACGGGCTGGGCTGGAAGGTGGACGAGCACAAGGAGCTGACACTCCCCGGCTACTCCGGCACAGTGGACCTCCACTATGCGAAGCCGCTGGATGCCACCTCCGCGACCAGTACGCCGTGACGTCGTACTGCGCCTGGTGGTGCGGACGTTCAGCGAGGTGTGCCTGACGGCGGGCACGCTGATCGTGCTCTTCGTCGCGTACGTCCTGCTGTGGACCGGGGTCAAGGCCGACCGGGCCATGGACGGGGAAATGGCCCGGATGCGCGACCGCTGGGCCGCGGCACCGGCGCCCCCCGCCGCGCCCTCGGGCGGCCCGTCCGCCGCGCCGCAGCCGGCGACCGCCCCGCCAGCGCGGGAGGAAGCCGCGTACCCGCCGGGGCAGGCCTTCGCCGAGATGTACATCCCGCGCTTCGGCCCGGACTGGAACAAGCCGGTCCTGGAGGGCACCGGCACGGACCTCCTCAAGAAGGGCCTCGGCCACTACGCCGGCACGGCACGCCTCGGCGCCACCGGGAACTTCTCGGTGGCCGGCCACCGGCGGACGTACGGCGACCCCTTCAAGGACGTCCCCGAGCTGCGCCCCGGCGACGCCGTGATCCTCAAGGACGCGACGACCTGGTACACGTACACGGTGCGCAGCGAGCCGCTGCGCACCGCGCCCACCGACGTCGCGGTGGTCGACCCGGTGCCGCACGGGTCGCCGTTCACCGCGCCCGGCCGGTACCTGACGCTGACGACCTGCGATCCCGAGTGGGGCCACAGCCACCGGCTGGTCGTCTGGGCGGAGCTGACCCGGACCCGGACGCTCGCCCAGGGCCGGCCCGAGGGTTTGCCGAGCTGACCCGCCCGCCAGGCCTCTGCCTTTAGTCTGTTCGCGTACCGCCCCCGCGGTGCGTGGGTCGATCGTGGACGGAAAAAGGAAGCAGACGGCATGTACGGCTGGATCTGGCGGCATCTGCCGGGCAACGCGTGGGTACGCGCGCTGATCTCTCTCGTACTGGTCCTCGGAGTGGTCTTCGTGCTGTTCCAGTACGTCTTCCCGTGGGCCGAGCCGCTCCTGCCGTTCAACGACGTGACGGTGGACGAGGGATCGGGAGCCACTCCGTGAGCGCGCGCATTCTGGTTGTCGACAACTACGACAGCTTTGTCTTCAACCTGGTCCAGTACCTGTACCAGCTCGGCGCCGAGTGCGAGGTGCTGCGCAACGACGAGGTCGAACTCGCCCACGCACAGGACGGGTTCGACGGCGTGCTGCTGTCGCCCGGACCGGGTACGCCGGAGCAGGCCGGCGTCTGCGTCGACATGGTCCGCCACTGCGCCGACACCGGGGTCCCGGTCTTCGGCGTGTGCCTGGGCATGCAGTCCATGGCCGTGGCGTACGGCGGTGTCGTCGACCGGGCGCCCGAGCTGCTGCACGGGAAGACCTCGCCGGTGGTGCACGAGGGCCTCGGCGTCTTCACCGGGCTGCCGTCGCCGTTCACCGCGACCCGCTACCACTCGCTCGCGGCCGAGCCGCAGACCCTGCCGGACGTGCTGGAGGTCACCGCGCGCACCGAGGACGGGATCATCATGGGGCTGCGGCACCGGGAGCACGACGTCGAGGGTGTGCAGTTCCACCCCGAGTCGGTGCTGACCGAGTGGGGCCACCGGATGCTCGCGAACTGGCTGGTGCGCTGCGGGGACGCCGGGGCCGTCGAGCGCTCGGTGGGGCTGGCCCCGGTGGTGGGCAAGGCCGTCGCGTGACCGCGGTCGCGCCGTCCGCCCCCACGGAGGGCCGGGCCGCGCGGCGCAGGGCAGCTCAGCAGGCCGCGAAGCGCACGCGGCGGCGGGGCGGCGGCCGTCGGCGCCGGCGGCCCGTGTCGGGCGGCCCGGTGGTCGTCCTGAGCCGGCTCGCCGGGGAGCTGTTCATCACGCTGGGCGTGGTGATGCTGCTGTTCGTCGCCTACCAGCTCTGGTACACGAACGTACTGGCGGAGCGGACGGCGAACGGAGCCGCCGGATCGTTGCGCCAGGACTGGGAGCGCAGCGCGGGCGGCGGCGCCGCCCCGCCCGTCTCGGCCTTCGAGCCGGGGCAGGGCTTCGCGATCCTCTACATCCCGAAGCTGGACGTGAAGGTGCCGGTGGCGGAGGGGATCAGCAAGCCGAAGGTGCTCGACAAGGGGATGGTCGGGCACTACGGGGACGGCGCGCTGAAGACGGCGATGCCGGCCGACAAGCAGGGCAACTTCGCGCTGGCGGGCCACCGCAACACCCATGGCGAACCGTTCCGCTACATCAACCGGCTGGTGTCCGGTGACCCGGTCGTGGTCGAGACGCAGGACGCGTACTACACGTACGAGATCACCTCGACGCTGGCGCAGACGCCTCCGACGAACGTATCGGTGATCAAACCCGTGCCGGAGGGGTCGGGCTTCACCGCCCCGGGCCGGTACATCACGCTGACGACCTGCACCCCGGAGTTCACGAGCACCTTCCGGATGATCGTATGGGGCAGGATGGTCGACGAACGCCCCCGCAGCCAGGGTGCTCCGCCCGCGCTGACCAGCCCGTAAGGACGAACAAGCAGTGTCACGTGCCGCGCCGTCGCCCCAGAGCCGCAGTCTGCTCGCCGGGTTCCTGAGCCTGCTGGGCGAGTTCCTGATCACCGTGGGCCTGGTCCTGGGCCTGTTCGTCGCGTACTCGCTGTGGTGGACGAACGTGCTCGCGGACCGACAGGCGTCGGCGCGCGGCGACGAGATCCGCCGGCAGTGGCAGACCGCCCCGGGGGCGAACGCGCCCGAGGCGCCGGGGGCCCTGGACACCCAGGGCGGCATCGGCTTCCTGCACGTGCCCGCGATGAAGAACGGCGAGGTCCTGGTCAAGAAGGGCACGGCACCGGACGTCCTCAACGACGGCGTGGCCGGGTACTACACGGACCCGGTGAAGGCGGCCCTGCCGTGGGAGGCGTCGGGGAACTTCTCGCTGGCGGCGCACCGGGACGGGCACGGTGCGAAGTTCCACAACATCGACAAGGTGCAGAACGGCGACGCGGTCGTCTTCGAGACGCGCGACACCTGGTACGTCTACAAGGTGTTCGCCGAGCTGCGCCAGACGTCGAAGTACAACGTGGACGTGATCTCCGCGGTCCCGAAGGAGTCGGGCCGGACGGCGCCCGGCCGCTTCATCACGCTGACGACCTGCACGCCGGTGTACACGTCGAAGTTCCGGTACGTCGTGTGGGGCGAGCTGGTGCGCACGGAGAAGGTGGACGCGAAGCGCACCCTCCCGGCCGAGCTGCGCTGAGGCGGGCGCCGGACCGACGCCTGAACGGGACTGACGCCGGACCGGTGCGCAAAAGCCCCTGTGGGCGGCCCTGAAGCCGCCCACAGGGGCTTTTGCGCGCCTCCGGGACCCCGGAGGCCGTCGGCTAGCGCCGGCCGCCCGTCAGGCCGCCGAAGAAGCCGTTTCCGCCGTTGTTGCCGCCGTCCTGCTGGCCGGCGACGGTCTGGACGTTGATGACCCGGCCCGCTTCCACGGGGGTGCCCGCCGGCGGGTCGGTGACCATGACGATCGCCTTGTCGTCGGTCGGACCCGCGATGACCTGGAGGCTCAGGCCCCGGCTCGCGAGGTCCGCCTTGGCCTGGGCGACGGTCTTGGTGATCAGCTGCGGGACCTGGGTCTGCTGCCCGGCCTTGGCGATCTGGATGTTGACCGTCGTACCCACGGCGAGCTGCTCGCCCGCCTGGTACTGCTGCTGGACGACCGTCTTCGGCGGGGCACCGGGGGAGTCGACCTCCGTGGTGCTGCCGAGCTTGAGCTTGGCGTCGTTGAGTGCCTTGACCGCCTGCTCCCGGGTCTTCCCGAGGAGGTCGGGCATGTCCGACTTCGCCTGCTCCTTGGCGACGGTCAGCGTGACGGTCGAGCCCTTCTGGGCCGTGCCGCTCTTCGGGTCCTGGTCCAGGACGGTGCCGGCGGCGCGCTCGGACTCCTGGGTCTTCTTCTCGACGGCGAAGCCCTTGTCCTTGAGGGCCTTCTCCGCGTCCTCGAACTTCAGGTTGAGGACGTTGGGCACCGGCAGGTTCGGCGCGCCCGAGGAGACCTTGACCTTGACCGTGGAGCCCTTGTCGACCTTGGTGTCCGGTGCCGGGTTCTGCGAGCAGACGTTGCCCTTGGGCTGGTTGTCGCAGGCCTCGTCGGCTTCCTTCTCGACCTTGAGGCCGACGTTGTCGCCGGTCTTCTGGGCCTGCTCGAAGGTCTCGCCGATGAGCTTGGGCACGCTGGGCCGGTTGTCGGCGCCGCCGCTGAAGAGGGAGCGGCCGATGAGGATGGCGCCGACCAGGACGAGGACGCCCGCGGTCACCAGCAGGATCGTCGAGGCCCTGCTCTTCTTCTGCTGGCGGCGGCCGTGGCCCTGGTCGTAGCCGCCCTGGCCCTGGTCCCCGTACCCGTACCCGCCGTCGCCCGGGGGCATCGGCGGGAGCATGGAGGTCTGGCCGGCGTCGGAGGTGCGCAGCGCGGTGGTGGGCTGGTCGTAGCCCTGGTGACCGTAGCCGCCCGCCTGGTCGGGGTAGCCGTAGCCGGGCGCACCCATGGCCGCCGCCGCGGCGACGGGCTGGCCTTCGAGGCAGGCCTCGATGTCGGCGCGCATCTCGTCGGCGGACTGGTAGCGGTAGTCGGGGTCCTTGACCAGCGCCTTCAGGACGATGGCGTCCATCTCGGGCGTGATCTCGGGGTCGAAGTTCGACGGCGGCTGCGGCTCTTCCCGTACGTGCTGGTACGCGACGGCGACCGGGGAGTCGCCGATGAACGGCGGCCGGACGCTGAGCAGCTCGTACAGCAGGCAGCCCGCGGAGTAGAGGTCGGAGCGCGCGTCGACCTGCTCGCCCTTGGCCTGCTCCGGGGAGAGGTACTGGGCGGTGCCGATGACGGCCGCGGTCTGCGTCATGGTCATGCCGGAGTCGCCCATGGCGCGGGCGATGCCGAAGTCCATGACCTTGACCTGGCCGGTACGGGTGAGCATGACGTTGGCGGGCTTGATGTCGCGGTGCACGATGCCGGCGCGGTGCGAGTATTCGAGCGCCTGGAGGATGCCGATGGTCATTTCCAGGGTGCGCTCGGGCAGCAGCTTGCGGCCGGAGTGCAGGAGCTCGCGCAGGGTGGAGCCGTCGACGTACTCCATCACGATGTACGGGATGGAGATGTTGTCGACGTAGTCCTCGCCGGTGTCGTAGACCGCGACGATCGCCGGATGGTTCAGCGACGCGGCCGACTGGGCCTCGCGCCGGAACCGGGCCTGGAAGGACGGGTCGCGGGCGAGATCGGCACGCAGGGTCTTGACGGCGACGGTACGGCCGAGCCGGGTGTCGTGGGCGAGGTAGACCTCGGCCATGCCACCGCGGCCGAGCACGTGGCTCAGCTCGTACCGGCCGCCGAGGCGACGCGGCTCTTCCATAACGTTGCAGCCCTCTCCGTCAGTCCCGACCGCACCCGTGTGTGGTCCGGCGGTGTGCTGTTCGCGCAAAGGCTACCGGCCGATCGTCGGTGATCGGTTCGTGGCCACAGCCTGATACAGGACCGGTACCGTACGCTCGGATCCGGGCGGTAACAGTGATGTGGATCACTCCAATTCGGCTCTTGCGCCCCTGTGGGCCCTTGCGTCGTCCCGTCAGCCCTGGTTCTTCAGGACGGCTTCCATGACGGCCTTCGCGACGGGCGCCGCGAGGCCGCCACCGCTGATGTCCTCGCGGTCGGCGTCGCTGTCCTCGATGACGACGGCGACGGCGACCGGGGAGCCCTTGTCGGTCTTGGCGTAGGAGATGAACCAGGCGTAGGGGCGCTTGGCGTTCTTCTCGCCGTGCTGGGCGGTACCGGTCTTGCCGCCGACGGTGACGCCCTTGATCTTGGCCTTGCCGCCGGTGCCGTTCTCGTTCTCGACGACGTTCACCATCATCTGCTGGAGCTTCTGCGCGTTGGCCGGGGAGAGCGGGCGGCTCATCTCCTGCGGTTCGTGCTTCTCGATGACGTCGAGGTTGGGGGCGGTGAGCTGGTCGACCATGTACGGCTTCATCAGCTTGCCGTCGTTGGCGACGGCCGCGGCGACCATCGCCATCTGGAGCGGGGTGGCCGCGGTGTTGTACTGGCCGATCGCGGAGAGCGAGTTGCTCGGCCGGTTCATGTTCTTGTCGTAGATGCTCGCGAACGCCCGGACCGGGGTGTCGATCTTGTCGTTGTTGAAGCCGAACTTCTGCGCCGTCTCCAGCATCTTGTCCTTCGTCACCTTGTCGGCGACGTTGGCGAAGACGGAGTTGCAGGACACCTGCAGCGCGAAGTTGAGGCTCGCCTTCTCGCAGCCCTTGGCGTGGTTGACCATCGGGGTCTGCGTCGTCGGTAGCAGGAACGGCTCGGGGGTGTCCGTCGGCGCGTTGATGTCGGTGACGACGCCGTGCTCCAGCGCGGCCGCGGCGGTGACGACCTTGAACGTCGAGCCGGGCGGGTAGGTCTCGCGCAGGGCGCGGTTGACGAGCTTCTTCTCCGGGCTGTCCTTCAGCTCGACCCAGGCCTTCTCGTCCGTCTTGGCGTTGCCGGCGAAGCTGGAGGGGTCGTACGAGGGGGTGCTGACCAGGGCGAGGATGGCGCCGGTGCGCGGGTCGATCGCGGCGACGGCACCGGTCTTGTCGCCGAGCTTCTCGAACGCGGCCTTCTGGGCGTCGGGCATCAGCGTGGTGACGACGTTGCCGCCGGCCTTCTTCTCGCCGGTGAACATGCCGATGGTGCGGTCGAAGAACAGCCGGTCGTCGTTGCCGGTGAGGATCTTGTCTTCGAGGGATTCGAGCTGGGTCGAGCCGAAGGCCTGGGAGGCGTACCCCGTCACCGGCGACCAGAGCTGGCCGTCGGTGTAGGTCCGCTTGTACTTGTAGTCGCTGCCGTCCGTGGTGGCGGAGCCCGTGATGGCCTGGCCGCCCGCAACGATGATGTTGCCGCGCTGGGTGGCGTACTGGGCGATCTGGACCCGGCGGTTCTCCTTGCGGGTGCTGAGCTCGTCGGCCTGGACGTACTGGAGCCAGTTGGTGCGGATCAGCAGTGCGAGGACGAGCAGCCCGCAGAAGATCGAGATGCGACGCAGGGGCTTGTTCATGACGGGCGGACCACCTGGGTCATTTCGGAGTCGGGGGACGGTGCCGGGGCCGGGGCGGGGCGGCGTGCGGTGTCGCTGATCCGGATGAGGATCCCGATGAGGGCCCAGTTGGCGAGGACGGACGAGCCGCCGGACGCGAGGAACGGCATGGTCATACCGGTCAGGGGGATGAGTCCCATGACTCCGCCGGCGACCACGAAGATCTGGAGCGCGAAGGCGCCGGACAGGCCGATGGCGAAGAGCTTGCCGAAGGGGTCGCGGGCCGCGAGGGCGGTGCGCACGCCGCGCTCGATGATCAGGCCGTAGAGCAGGAGGAAGGCCATGACGCCCGCCAGGCCGAGCTCCTCGCCGACGGTGGCGAAGATGAAGTCGGAGTTGGCGGCGAATCCGATCAGGTCGGAGTTGCCCTGGCCCCAGCCGGTGCCGAGGACCCCGCCCGAGCCGAAGCTCATGATCGACTGGCCGACCTGCTCACAGGCGCCCGACTTGGAGTAGCAGGCGAAGGGGTCGAGCCAGGCGGTGACACGGGCCTTGACGTGGCTGGCGGTCGCGCCGACGACGGCGGCACCGGCCACGCTCATGACCAGGCCGATGACGATCCAGCTGGTGCGCTCGGTGGCCACGTACAGCATGATCACGAACATGCCGAAGAAGAGCAGCGAGGTGCCGAGGTCGTTCTCGAAGACGAGCACGAGCAGGCTCATCGCCCAGATCATCAGGATCGGGCCGAGGTCGCGGCCGCGCGGCAGGTAGAGACCCATGAAGCGGCGGCTGGCCAGCGCGAGGGCGTCGCGCTTCACCATCAGGTAGCCGGCGAAGAAGATCGCGATGACGATCTTCGCGAACTCACCGGGCTGGATGGAGAAACCGGCGACGCTGATCCAGATCTTCGCGCCGAAGACGTCGGCGCCGAGGCCCGGGACGACGGGCAGGATCAGCAGCACCAGCGAGGCGGCCATGGAGATGTACGTGAAGCGCTGCAGGGTGCGGTGGTCCTTGAGCAGCAGCAGCACACCGGCGAACATGGCGATGGCCACCGCGGTGTACATCATCTGGCGGGGGGCCGACTCGGAGAACTGCCCGAAGCTGCGCTTGGCCAGGTTCTGCAGCCGCTCGGACTGGTCGAGGCGCCAGATCAGCACGCAGCCGAGTCCGTTGAGCAGCGTGGCGATCGGCAGGAGCAGCGGGTCGGCGTACTTCGCGTAGCGGCGCACCACGAGGTGGGCGAGGCCGGCGAGCACGGCCAGGCCGCCTCCGTACGCGAACATGCCGGGCGGCAGCTCGCCGTGGATCGACAGGCCCACGTTGGCGTAGGCGAAGATCGGGATGACCACGGCGAAAACGAGCAGCACGAGCTCGGTGTTCCGCCGGCTCGGCAGCTCGATGGCGCCGATGGTGGTCGTGTTGGTGACAACGCTCATGGTGTGGCAGGCCCCCTGTGCCCGCAGGTGTCTACTACTGCTTGCCGCAGAGGCCGACCAGCGACTGCTCCGAGGGAGTCAGGCTGGGGCCGGGTGCTGGTGGGTTCTGCGCTTCCGCGGCGCGGCGTTCCTCGTCCTTCTTGCAGGCGGTGACCTGGACGCCGAGTTCGTCGATCTTCTGGCGGGCGCCGTCGAGGCTGGTCTCGGTGATGGTGGCCTCGACGAGCTTGCGCTTGAAGGGCGGCAGGTACTTCAGTTCGATGTCGGTCCGGTCGGTCTCCACCTTGGAGAGCTCCAGCGGTCCGAGGTTCTGGCTGATGCCGCGGAACAGCGCGACGTGCTCGCCCTTGACGCCGATGTAGAACTGCGTCTGGGTCCAGCGGTGCGCGGCGTACAGGCCGCCGCCGACGACACCGGCCACGATCAGCAGGATCAGGGTGCGGGTGGTCCACTTGCGCCCTTTGCCGCGGCGCCGGCGGGGGTTGTCGTACGTGTCCTCGAAGCGGGCGTCGTCGTCGTACGGGTCGGGTTCGCCGAAGGTGCCGTACGCGCCGCCGCTGCCCTGGCTCTGGTCGGGGTATCCGTAGCCGGGGGCGTCACCGCTGCCGGGGGGTCCGAACGAGCCCGCCGGCGGGGGGGCCTGGCGGCCCAGCCCGGAGGCGCGGCCCGCCGGGGTCTGCATGGCGTTGCCGCCGTCGAAGAGCTGGTGCTGGTTCTCGGCGACCGCGCCGACGACGACCGGGGTGTCGTTCAGCTGGGCGGCCAGGGTGTCGCCGCTGTCGGTGTCGAGGACGTCCGCGACGATGCAGGTGATGTTGTCCGGTCCGCCGCCGCGCAGGGCGAGCTGGATCAGGGCCTGCACGGTCTCGTGGGGGCCGTGGTAGCCGGCGAGGGTCTCTTCCAGGGTCTGGTGGGAGACGACGCCGGACAGCCCGTCGGAGCAGATGAGGTAGCGGTCGCCGGTGCGGACCTCGCGGATCGAGAGGTCGGGCTCGACGGTGTCACCGCTGCCGAGCGCCCGCATGAGGAGGGAGCGCTGCGGGTGGGTGGTGGCTTCTTCTTCGGTGATGCGGCCCTCGTCGACGAGGCGCTGCACCCAGGTGTGGTCCTGGGTGATCTGCGTGAGGACGCCGTCGCGGAGCAGGTAGGCGCGGGAGTCTCCGACGTGGACGAGTCCCAGGCGCTGGCCGGTCCACAGGAGCGCGGTCAGGGTGGTGCCCATGCCTTCGAGCTGGGCGTCCTCCTCGACCATGACGCGCAGCTGGTCGTTCGCCCGCTGCACCGCAGTGGCCAGCGAGGTGAGGATGTCGGAGCCCGGGACGTCGTCGTCGAGCTGCACGAGGGAGGAGATCACCTCGGAGCTGGCGACCTCGCCGGCGGCCTGGCCGCCCATGCCGTCGGCCACGGCGAGGAGACGGGGACCGGCATAGCCGGAGTCCTCGTTGCCCTCGCGGATCATGCCCTTGTGGGATCCGGCGGCGAACCGCAGGGACAGACTCATGCGCACCTGCCCAGTCGATTCCTCCGGGTACAACCGGTCTCGAGCCACACTGCCCACCCTCCGGTCGGGAGCGCGCTCGGGTCCGTGTCCCGGGTGGGCCGGACTACCGCGGCTCGCTCGCTCCGCTCGCTCATTCTCGTACTACTTCCGCAGCTCGATGACGGTCTTGCCGATGCGGATCGGGGCGCCCGGCGGAATGGGCGTCGGGGTGGTCAGCCGGGTCCGGTCGAGATACGTGCCGTTGGTGGACCCGAGATCCTCGACGATCCACTGGCCGTCACGGTCGGGGTAGATCCTGGCATGGCGGCTGGAGGCGTAGTCGTCGTCCAGCACGATCGTTGAGTCATGGGCGCGGCCCAGCGTGATCGTCTGCCCGGCGAGGGCGACCGTGGTGCCCGTGAGGGTGCCCTCGGAGACGACGAGCTTGGTCGGCGCTCCGCGGCGCTGGCGCTGCTGCGGCGGCGCGGCGGCCTGGCGGCCCGGCTGCGCCGGCGCCCCGGCAGCGGCGCTGCCGCGGCGCGAGCCGCGCTGCGTGACGCGCGTACCGAACAGGTCGCTGCGGATGACCTGGACGGCCACGATGACGAACAGCCACAGAACGGCCAGGAAACCCAACCGCATGACCGTCAGGGTCAGCTCTGACATTGCCCCCGCTTCACCCTTCGGCTTGCCGGTAAATGATGGTGGTGCTGCCCACGACGATCCGCGAGCCGTCGCGGAGCGTAGCGCGGGTGGTGTGCTGCCCGTCCACCACGATGCCGTTGGTGGACCCGAGATCCTGGATCGTCGAGGGCGTTCCGGTCCGGATCTCACAGTGCCGGCGCGAAACGCCGGGGTCGTCGATCCGCACGTCGGCTTCGGTGCTTCGGCCGAGTACGAGCGTGGGGCGCGAGATCTGGTGGCGGGTGCCGTTGATCTCGATCCAGTGGCGCCGGGTGGCGCCTCCGGTGGGTACGGGAGCCGGTCCGCCGCCGCCCGGCCGGCGCGCGGCTCCGCCCGGGGGCGGTCCGGCGGGCATCGGGGGTGCGGAGACCGGGGGGTAGCCGTAGCCGCCCTGCTGGTTCTGGGGAGCCTGCGGCTGCGCCTGGGAGGTGCTGGAGGCGAGCGTGCGGCTGCGGACCCGGTAGAGCCCGGTGTCGAGGTCGTCGGCCTTCTCCAGGTTGACCTTGATCGGGCCCATGAAGCTGTAGCGCTGCTGCTTGGCGTAGTCGCGGACGAGGCCCGCGAGCTCGTCGCCGAGCTGCCCGGAGTAGGGGCTCAGGCGTTCGTAGTCGCCGGCGCTGAGCTCGACGATGAAGTCGTTGGGGACGACGGTCCGCTCGCGGTTCCAGATCGTCGCGTTGTTGTCGCACTCGCGCTGGAGGGCGCCGGCGATTTCGACGGGCTGGACCTCGGACTTGAACACCTTGGCGAAGGTGCCGTTCACCAGACCTTCGAGTCGCTGCTCGAACCGCTTCAGGACTCCCATGGGGCACCTCCTCCGTCGTTGTCGCCCTGTACTGCTTACTGATCGTATCCACGCGTGGCGGATTCGGCTGGTTCCCCCTGGGTCCCATGCGCATGAGTGTTGGTGCTCACAAGGGATCGTAGGGGCGCTCAGGGGACAGTGTCCCGCACCGGGAGTGCACTGCGGGAGGGGCGTTCGGAGCCGGGACGGGTGGTGCGGGGAAAGCGATGTGATTGCACCCCGTCCGACGTGCTAATGTTTCGACGTCGCCAGGGGAACGGCCCGAAAGGGAAGATCCACTGGGGCGCTACTCGGGCGAGTGGCGGAACGGCAGACGCGCTGGCTTCAGGTGCCAGTGTCCTTCGGGACGTGGGGGTTCAAATCCCCCCTCGCCCACATCGACGAAACGGTCGTCATCGCGAAAGCGGTGGCGGCCGTTTCGTGTTACCCGGGTCATGTTTCCTGAGTGGAGCAAGGAGCGTGCAATGGCGGCAATTGTCTATTTTTGCCGGGTTTCCGAAAGTGTGGAATTCGTCGAGTACGAATTCGGTGAAGATCCCGGAGAGTTCGTGCGACGGATGATGATGGACAAGGCCTCCTGCACCTCGGCGGTCCGCGACGGCCGGGTCGACTACACGTTCCTCAAGGCGTCGCGGAAGATCAACGCAGTGCGCGCGCAGCGGGGCGAGTGGCCGGAGCGGGGCATGAGCGCGAGCTGATTCCGGCCGGGCCGTCTCTGGACGGCGGGTTCGACTTTCGTCGGCGGGGGCGCGACGAAAGAGGGCGGCCGGGCGGTGGCGGCGCTGTCTAGGGTCGGTCGCGTGGATGCGACGGCGAGGATGCGGGCGGGCTGGGGCTGGCTGAAGGGCCCGGAGCCGTGGACCGGGCGGGCGCTCGCGGGGGACCTGGTGCTCGCCGCGGTGCTCGCGCTGCTCGGGCTGGGTGTCGAGGAGCTCGACAACGGCAGCGTGCCGCGGATGGCGGGCAGCGTCGCGGTTGTGGTGCTGCTCACGTTGTTGCGGCGCCGGCTGCCGGCGACGACCCTGATCGCGGCGGCGGCGGTGGCCTCGTTCCTGCCCGGCACGGTCCTGATCATGATTTTGCTGGGCTGGTCGGCGGGGCGCCGGATCATCGGGGTGGGCCGGGCGCTGACCGCGTTCGTCCTGGCCTTCTTCGCCTCGGTCGGCTTCGAAGTGGTGCAGGCCTGGCCCGACCAGCGGCCCGTGCTGGTGATCGTGTTCTCCACGCTGATGTTCCTCGCGACGACGGTGATGCCGGGACTGGCCAGCCGCTACTGGTCGCAGCGCCGGACCCTGCTCCAAGCGCTCCAGGAACGCAACGGGCAGCTGATGCGGGAGAGCGCGATGGTCGCCGGGCAGGCCCGGCTGCGGGAACGCCAGCGGATCGCCCAGGACATGCACGACAGCCTGGGGCACCAGCTGGCGCTGATCGCCGTGCACACCGGCGCCCTGGAGGTGGACCCGCAGCTCACCGACCGCCAGCGTGACGCGGTGGGCGTGCTGCGCCAAGCGTCGGTCGCGGCGATGCACGAGCTGCGCGAGGTCGTCGGCATCCTGCGGGACGGCGTCGAGGCGCCCGTGGTCGTCGAGGAGGCCGGCCCGGCGGCGCGCGGGGTGGTCGGGATCGCGGGGATCGTCGAGGCGGCGCGGAGCGCGGGGACCGACGTACGGATGACCGTGTCGGGGCGGCAGCGGCCGCTGGTCGCGGCCTGCGACCACGCGGCGTACCGGATCGTGCAAGAGGCGCTCACCAACGCGTACAAGCACGCTTCGGGAGCGCCGATTTCGGTGGAACTGCGGTACGAGGACGACTCGCTGGTGGTCGAGATCGCCAACGGGCCGGCGGCCGGGCCGGGTGTCGGCGCCGCAGTGTCGGGCGGGCAGGGGCTCACCGGGCTGCGGGAACGGGCGCGGCTGGTCGGCGGGATGGTGCACGCCGGCGTGACCGACGGCGGCGGGTTCCGGGTGGCCGGGGTCCTCCCGTACGGGGCGGAGCCGGCGGGGGTGGAGGACATCGCCGACGACTTCGGGCAGCAGGCGCAGGCGGCGTTCGCGACCGCGCCGCCGATGGACTGGGCGGCGGTGGACCGGGAGCTGGCGGTACGGGGCCGCGGGCCGGCCGGGGGCATAGCGGTGGGCTGCGGCATCGCCGTCGCGGCGGTCGTGCTGCTGGTGATCGTGATCGGGGCCGGGATGGTGCTGCTGGTGGGCTCGGCGGGCAACGCGATGATCAGCCAGGGGGACTACGACAAGGTGCGGGTGGGCGACTCGGAGCAGGCGGTCCGGGGCCGGCTGCCCGACGGCGAGAACTTCATGACCGCGGGTCTGGACCGCAAGGGCCCGGAGCGGCCCGAGGGCACGAGGTGCCTGGCCCTGCTGTCGTCGGACGACTCGGGGCTGACCACCAATACTGTTTTCCGGTTCTGCTTCAAGGACGGCAAGCTCGTCGAGAAGCAGGCGTACGAGGCCGAGCAGTAGGAGCACGGGTGACAGCCAAGGTGATCCGAGTGGTGATCGCTGACGACGAGCCGCTGATCCGGGCCGGGATCAGGATGATCCTGACCTCGGCTCCGGACATCGACGTCGTCGCGGAGGCGGCGAACGGCCGGGAGGCCGTGGACCTCGCCCGCGCACACGCCCCGGACGTGATGCTGCTGGACATCCAGATGCCGGTGTTGGACGGCCTGACCGCGCTCGGCGAGCTGGGGCGGGCGGCGCCGCAGGTGCGGGCGCTGATCCTGACCACGTTCGGAGAGAGGGAGAACGTGCTGCGGGCGCTGGGCTCGGGCGGCGCGGGGTTCCTGCTGAAGGACTCGGCGCCGGGCGAGCTGATCGGCGCGGTACGGGCGGCCGCGGCAGGGGACGCTTACCTGTCGCCGGGGGCGACCCGGCACGTGGTCGACCAGCTGGCCTCGGGACGGGGCGCGGCGCGCGCCGAGGAAGCCCGGCGACGGGTGGCGGAGCTCAGCGAGCGGGAGCGCGGGGTGCTGGCGCTGCTCGGCGAGGGGCTGTCGAACGCGGACGCCGGTCGGCGGCTGCACATGAGCGAGGCGACGGTGAAGACGTACGTGAGCCGGATCCTCTCGAAGCTGGGATGCGAGAACCGGGTTCAGGCCGCCCTGCTGGCCAGGGACGCCGGGCTGTAGGTACGGTCAGGCCGAATTGATGTTGCCGGACGGGACGTTCCGGCTGGTACGGGCGGGGGCGGCGCGCATGGTGGCGGTACCGGGGCAGAGAGTGGCGGAGCCGGCAGCGGAGTCGGACGGGACCACGGGCGCGGCGGGCGGCGGGCGCATCCCGGCCGTCGAGGGGTTCGCGCCGCGGGTCGTGGCGGGCTCGCCCAAGGAGGCGGGCAAGGCGCTGCGCCTGCGGGTGCCGCGCTCGGCGCACGCGCACTTCGAGGCCCCGGCCGGGCGGCCGGACGCGGTGCGGGCGGTGGAGGAGTCCAACGTCGGGCGGGTCGCGGAGCTCGCGCCGATACGGGTCGGCCGGATGGCCGCGAACCCCTTCGCCTTCCTGCGCGGATCGGCCGGGCTGATGGCGCACGACCTGTCCGCCGGACCGGTGACCGGAGTCGGCGCACAGATCTGCGGCGATGCCCACGCGGCGAATTTCGGGCTGTACGGCGATGCGCGCGGCCGGCTCGTCATCGACCTGAACGACTTCGACGAGACCGTGTTCGGGCCGTGGGAGTGGGACGTGAAGCGGCTGGCGACCTCGCTGGTCCTGGCCGGGCGGGTGGCCGGCGCCGACGAGGACACCTGCCGGGCCGCCGCGCACGACGCGGTGGGCGCGTACCGCCGGACCATGCGGTTGCTGGCCAAGCTGCCGGCGCTGGACTCCTGGAATGCCATCGCGGACGAGGAGCTCGTCTCGCACACCGACGCCCGCGACCTGCTGGGCACGCTGGAGCGGGTCTCGGAGAAGGCCCGCAACAACACCTCGGCGCGGTTCGCCGCCAAGTCCACCGAGGCCGGCCCCGACGGGGTGCGCCGCTTCGTGGACGCGCTGCCGGTGCTGCGCCGGGTCGGCGACGGGGAGGCGGCGGCCGTGGCGGCCTCGCTCGGCCCGTACCTGAAGACCCTCCAGGGGGACCGGCTGCCGCTGCTGGCCCGGTACGCCATCCACGACGTGGCCTTCCGGGTGGTGGGCACCGGGAGCGTCGGCACCCGCTCGTACGTGGTGCTGCTGCTGGACCACCGGGGCGAGCCGCTCGTGCTCCAGGTGAAGGAGGCGCGGCCGTCCGTGCTGCTGCCCCACCTGGCCGCGCTGGGCTTCCCGACCGTGGCCGAGGAGCACGAGGGCCGCCGGGTAGTGGCGGGCCAGAAGCGGATGCAGGTGGTCTCGGACATCCTGCTGGGCTGGACCACGGTGGAGGGGCGGCCGTACCAGGTACGGCAGTTCCGCAACCGCAAGGGCAGCGTGGACCCGGCGGCGCTGGCCGCCGACCAGATCGACGACTACGGGCGGATGACCGGTGCCCTGCTGGCCCGGGCGCACGCGCACAGCGCGGATCCGCGGCTGCTGGCCGGGTACTGCGGCAAGAACGACGAGCTGGACGAGGCGATGGCGACCTTCGCGGTGGCGTACGCCGACCGGAGCGAGGCCGACCACGCGCACCTGGTGTCGGCGGTGCGGTCCGGGCGCATCGCGGCGGAGGCCGGGGTCTGAGCGGGTTCGCGGTCGCGGGTGACGGTCCTGGGCCACGGCCGGGGGTGACGGTCCCGGGTCACGGTCCCGGGTCGATGTTTCACGTGGAACATCGACCCGGCTCGACCGGCCTTAGGCTGGCCGGGTGAGCGAGCAGCAGACTGAAGAGACGGGCGACGAGCGACCCGAGGCGCGCCTGGAGCGGGCCGTGCGGGCCGCCGAGCAGGCGCTGATCGAGTTCGAGATCGCGGTGGAGACCTTCCGGGTGGAGGTGGAGAACTTCTCCCGGTTGCACCACCAGAAGCTCGGCCCGATGTACTCGCGGCTCGACGAACTGGACGCGCTGATCGCCGAGGCGAAGGCGGCGCGCACCGGCGACGCCGAGGACCTGCGCCGGGCCCGGGACGCCCGCGCGCTGGTGATGCCGATGCCCGGGGTGGACGAGCTGTTCCACGACTGGATGGGCGCGGACGGCATCTCCGACGACGCGTCCGCGATGCTCACCGACCGGCCGGTGCAGCCCCCGCAGCGGGTGCGGCCGACGGAGGAGGTCCGCCGCCTCTACCGCGAGCTGGTCCGCCAGGCGCACCCCGACCTCGCCCGGGACGATGCCGAGCGGGAGCGCCGAGATGCGTTCATCGCGCGGGTGAACGCGGCGTACGGGCGGGGCGACGAGCAGCTGCTGCGCGAGCTGGCCGAGGAATGGGCCGCGGGTCCCGTACCGGAGGCCGTGCGGCAGCTGAACGAGAGCGAGGAGCTCTACGCCCGGCTGGAGTGGCTGGCGCGGCGCAAGGAGCTGCTGTCGTTGCTGGCGCGGGAGCTGGAGGACAGCGCGATCGGCTCGATGCTGAGGATGGCGCCGGAGGATCCGGACCGGCTCCTGGAGGAGATCGCGGAGCAGCTGCTCGCGGATGTCGCGAAGCGTGAGGCGGAGCTCGCCTCGCTCGTTGGATAGGTTGGGAAACAGATCTGCGATGAGAGAAGGCGACGTATGAACTTCGGACCGCTTCCCTCGGTGGACGCCGCCGCGGTGCCCTCCGAAGGCTTTGTCCTCGACGTCCGTGAGGACGACGAATGGGCTGCCGGACATGTGGAAGGTGCCCTGCACATCCCGATGAGCGAGTTCGTGGCCCGCTTCGGCGAGCTGACGGAGACCGTCGAGGACGGCCGCCGCGTGCACGTGATGTGCCGGGTGGGCGGGCGCTCCGCGCAGGTCACCCAGTACCTGGTGCGCCAGGGCATCGACGCCGTGAACATCGACGGCGGCATGCAGGCCTGGGACGGCGCCGGGCGCCCGATGACCACCGACAACGGGAACCCGGCCTTCGTGCTCTAGTACCTCAGGGCCTCAGGGCCTCAGGGCCTCAGGGCCTCAGGGCCTCAGGCCTCAGGCCTCAGGCCTCAGGCGTTAGGCGTTAGGCGTCTGGCGTCTGGCGCCTGCCGTCAGGCGAGGGCGTGGGCGGCCAGTAGGTCGCCCAGCGCCTCCTCGTGCGCCGCGGCCGGGCCCAGCTGGAGCTCCAGCTGCTTGGCCCACGCGTGGTAGCGGTGCAGCGGGTAGTCGGTGTCGGCGCCGAAGCCGCCGTGCAGGTGCTGTGCCGTCTGCACGACCCGGCGGACCCCTTCCGAGGCCCAGATCTTGGCGACGGCGACGTCCCCGGCGCTCGGCAGTGGGCCGCCCGCCCCGCCGGTCGCCGCGTCGAGGCGCCAGGCGGCCTGCCAGAGGGTGACCTCCATGGCGCGCAGGTCGATGTAGCGGTCGGCGGCCTGGACGGCGACGGCCTGGAACGTGGCCACCGGGAAGCCGAACTGCTCACGCTTGCCGGTGTATTGGCTGGTCATGGTGAGCACCCCCGTGCCGAGGCCGAGGGCCTGGGCGCAGGTCCCGGTGGCGAGGAGCTGGCGGAGCCGCTCCCAGGCCCCCGGGGTGTCGATGAGGTGCGCGGCGGGTACCCGCACGCCGGCCAGGGTGAGTTCGGCGAGTCGTTCCCCGCTGGTGGAGACCTGCCCGGCCAGGGTGAGGCCCTCGGCGGTGCGCGGGACGAGCGCCAGGACGGCCTCCCCCTCGCCGGTGTGGGCCGGTACGGCGATCCAGTCGGCGCCGTGCGCCCACGGGACCGCCGTCTGGACGCCGTCGAGGGCCCAGAGCGTGCCCTCGCGGCGGGCGGTGACGGAGAGTTCGGCGGGATCGTGGCCGCTGCGGCCGTGGGCGGCGGCGGTCAGGACGAGCGTTCCGCGCCCGGCGGCGGGCAGCAGGGCCGCGGCCAGTTCGGGGCTGCCGTGGGCCTGGACCGCCATGGCGGTGGCGCAGTGCTCCAGCAAGGGCACCCGGGCCAGCACCTTCGCCGCCTCGCGCAGCACCAGGCACAGGGCGATCGCGTCGAGGCCCGCGCCGCCGTGCTCCTCGGCGAGGACCAGGCTCAGCAGGTCGGACGAGGCGAGCTTGGCCCACAGCGGCCGGTCGAAATCCTCGGCGACGGCCCCCGGGGTCAGCGCGGGGCTGGGCACGCCGTCCGGGGCGACGTCCGCGAAGACGGCCTTCGCCGCCTCGACGGCGGCCTGCTGCTCCTCGGTGAAGGTGAAGTCCACTGCCTGTCCTCCCGCGCGCACCGGATCCCGTCAGGCCCGGTCCGGGCCTGACGGTGCGTCAAGATAGAACAGGTTCTCAAAGAAGCACAGCCCCGGGAGAGCGCGCCCCGAAGGCGGCCCGACCTCACCGGTCGAAGTCGATCTCCACTTCCCCGGTCACCGCGTGCGACTGGCAGGCCAGCACGAACCCGGCCTCCGTCTCCTCCGCCTCCAGCGCGAAGTTCCGGTCCATCCGGACCTCGCCCGTGACCAGGAACGCCCGGCAGGTGCCACAGACCCCGCCCTTGCAGGCGTACGGGGCGTCCGCGCGGTTGCGCAGCACGGCATCGAGCAGGGATTCGCCGTCGCGGACCGGCCAGGTCCCGGAGCGGCCGTCGAGGCGGGCCGTGACCCGTACGTGCGACGGGGCCGTCGCCGGGGCCGGCGGCGCCGTGTCCTCGACGTGGAAGATCTCCTCGTGGATCCGGGTCCGGGGCACACCGAGGCTGCCGAGCGCCCGCTCCGCGCCCATGACCAGCCCGTACGGGCCGCACAGGAACCAGCCCGACACCTCCGCGACGGGCAGCAGCGCGGGCAGCAGGGCCTTCAGCCGCTCCTCGTCGAGCCGACCGGACGGCAGCCCGGACTCCTGCTCCTCCCGGGACAGGACCGTCACGAGCTGGAACCGGTCCGGGAAGCGGTCCTTGAGGTCGGCGACCTCGTCCAGGAACATCGTCGACGCGGCCGTACGGTCGCTGCGGACCAGGCAGAACCGGGCGTCGGGCCGCGCCGCCAGCAGCGTGCCGGCGATCGACAGCACCGGGGTGATCCCGCTGCCGCCGACGATCGCCGCGTAGTGCCCGGCGGCCGGGGCTGCGGCCGGATCCAGGACGAACCGCCCGGCCGGGACCATCACCTCCAGCACGTCCCCGGCGGCGACCTCCTTGTGGGCGAACGTGGAGAACTCGCCGCCCTCCACCAGTCGCACGCCGACCTGAAGCGCCGCCGGGCCCGGGCCCGCGGGGTCCGGGGCGGGCGAGCAGATCGAGTACGTACGGCGGACCTCTTCGCCCTCGGGGGTGCGCCGGCGCAGCGTGAGGTGCTGGCCGGGGGCGTGCAGGTACTCGCCGCGCAGCTCCTCGGGGACGCGCAGGGTCAGCGCCACGGAGTCGTCGGTGAGCCGGTCGACGGCCGCCACCGTCAGCTGGTGGAAGGCGCCGTGGCGCGCGGGGCGCCCGGAGCCCGACGTGGGCGACGGCGTGGACGCGGCCATCTACAGCTCCTTGAAGTGGTCGAACGGTTCACGGCAGGCGGTGCAGCGGCGCAGCGCCTTGCATGCGGTGGAGGAGAACCGGCTGAGCAGTTCGGTGTCGGTCGATCCGCAGTTCGGGCAGCGGACCGAGAGGGCGACCGGGACGGGCCCGCCGGCCGCGTGCGGGCGCGGCGGGGCGATGCCGAACTCGGCGAGCTTGCGCCGCCCCTCGGCACTGATGTCGTCGGTCGACCAGGCCGGGGCCAGGACGGTGCGCACCCGCACGTCCGGGATGCCGTGGCCGGTCAGGGCCCGCTCGATGTCGGCGGACATGGCCTCGATGGCGGGGCAGCCGGTGTAGGTCGGGGTCAGGGTGACCTCGACGTGACCGTCCTCGTGCATCCGCACCCCGCGCATCACGCCGAGCTCGGCGAGCGTCAGCACGGGCAGCTCGGGGTCGGGCACGGAGCCGGCGAGCTCGGCCAGCTCCGCCTCCAGGCGGGTCATGGCCTCGGGGGCCCCGGGGTCGACCGCCGGGGCCGTGGCGCGGGGCACGTCCGTCACCATGACGCCCCCGGATGGCTGCGGTGCAGGTGCTGCATCTCGGCGAGCATCCTGCCGAACGGCTCGGTGTGCAGGCCCTGGCGGCCCGCCCCGGCGGCCCAGGCGCCGGTGCGCGGCCCTTCGGGCAGCGCGAGCCCGGCCCGCTCCAGCACGCCGCCCACGGCGGCCAGCCAGCGGTCCTCCAGGGCGGCCCAGTCCACGCCCGCGATCCCGTCAACCGGCTGGAACATCTCGCCGGTGTACTTCCACAGGGCGTCCAGAGCGGCCCGCATGCGGGCGCGGCTCTCCTGCGTGCCGTCGCCGAGCCGCAGGGTCCACTGCTCGGCGTGGTCGCGGTGGTACGCGGTCTCCTTGACGGCCTTGGCCGCCAGCGGGGCGAACGGGCCGTCACCGGCGGCCAGTTCTGCGTAGAGCTCGTGCTGGTGGAAGGAGAAGTAGAGCTGGCGGGCGATGGTGTGCGCGAAGTCCCCGTTCGGCTGCTCGACCAGCTGGAGGTTGCGGAAGGACCGCTCCTCGCGCAGGAACGCCATCTCGTCCTCGTCGCCGGCCATGGACAGCAGGACACGGGCCTGGCCGAGCAGGTCGAGCGCGATGTTCGCGAGGGCGACATCCTCCTCCAGGACGGGGGCGTGGCCCGCCCACTCGCCGAGGCGGTGGGAGAGGATCAGGGCGTCGTCCCCCAGCGCGAGGGCTGCCGAGGCGGTGATGTCGAGCGCCGTGACATCGGGCGCGGTGACATCGAGCGAAGTGGCATCGGTGCTGGTCACAGGTGGTGCACCCCCTCGGGGATCTCGTAGAAGGTCGGGTGCCGGTACGGCTTGTCGGCCGAGGGGGCGAAGAACGGGTCCCGCTCGTCCGGCGAGGACGCGGTGATCTCGGTGGAGGGCACCACCCAGATCGAGATGCCCTCGCCGCGCCGGGTGTAGAGGTCGCGGGCATTGCGCAGCGCCATCTCCGCGTCGGGTGCGTGCAGGCTGCCCGCGTGCGTGTGCGAGAGGCCGCGGCGCGAGCGCACGAACACCTCCCACAGTGGCCAGTTCTGCGTCATACCCCTGCCTCCTCGTTCATCGTCGTGCCCTGTGCGCCGTGCTTCTGCGCGTACGCCGCGGCCGCCTCGCGGACCCAGGCGCCTTCCTCGTGGGCCCGGCGCCGCTGGCCGATCCGCTGTTCGTTACAGGGGCCGTTGCCCTTGAGCACGTCCCAGAATTCGGCCCAGTCGATCGCGCCGAAATCGTGGTGCCCGCGCTCCTCGTTCCACTTCAGGTCCGGGTCGGGCAGGGTCAGGCCCAGTGCCTCCGCCTGCGGAACGGCGATGTCGACGAAGCGCTGGCGCAGTTCGTCGTTGGAGTGCCGCTTGATCCGCCACGCCATGGACTGCGCGGAGTGCGCCGACTCGTCGTCCGGCGGGCCGAACATCATCAGCGAGGGCCACCACCACCGGTCCACGGCGTCCTGCGCCATGGCGTGCTGCGCCTCGGTGCCCTTGGACAGGGCCATGAGGAGCTCGAAGCCCTGGCGCTGGTGGAAGGACTCCTCCTTGCAGATCCGGACCATCGCGCGGGCGTACGGACCGTACGAGCAGCGGCAGATCGGCACCTGGTTGGTGATCGCCGCGCCGTCCACGAGCCAGCCGATCGCGCCGACGTCGGCCCAGGTCAGCGTGGGGTAGTTGAAGATCGAGGAGTACTTCTGCTTGCCGGAGTGCAGCTTGTCGAGCAGCTCGTCGCGGCTGGTACCGAGGGTCTCGGCGGCGCTGTACAGGTAGAGGCCGTGCCCGGCCTCGTCCTGCACCTTGGCCATCAGGATCGCCTTGCGGCGCAGCGAGGGCGCGCGCGTGATCCAGTTGGCTTCGGGCTGCATGCCGATGATCTCGGAGTGGGCGTGTTGGGCCATCTGGCGGACGAGCGAGGCGCGGTACGCCTCGGGCATCCAGTCACGCGGCTCGACGCGCTCGTCGGCCGCCACGGCGGCGTCGAAGGCCGCCGCGAGCTGTGCCCCGAGGTCAGCCCCGAGGCCTGAGTCCTGCCCCGTTTCCGGGGTCACTGCCACCATCCCGGCTCCCTGCCAGACATTGTTGACCGCCCGACCGACCGATCGTTCGGTTCGTACTCTTCAATGGTGGGTCGGCGGCCCGTAGGGTGTCAACCTCTGAGGTCAACCCTGTGGACGCCGGATGATCGGGGCGGGATGGATTCGAACGAGCGCGAGCCCGCGGAAGACGCTGTTCCGCCGGTCGATCCGCCGGTCGATCCCGCGGTCGGAGCGGTGCCCCCGCGGGCTCCCGGGATCGCCGGCCTGTCCACCCCGTACCGCGTCGTCACGGCACTCGCCCTGGCCGTCGTGGGCCTCGCGGCCTGCGGGCACCTGGCCCTGGTCTTCCTGCACGTCGCCCCGTCCAACACCCTGAGCAAGCGGCACGCGCGGACGGTCGACGACTGGATCTACCCCGAGTTCGAGCAGAACTGGAAGCTCTTCGCCCCCAACCCGCTCCAGCAGAACATCTCGGTCGAGGTGCGGGCGGAGGTCCGCACGGCCGACCGGGCCTCGGCCACGGGCGACTGGCGCGACCTGTCCGCGCAGGACGGCGCGGCCATCCGGCACAGCCCGCTGCCCAGCCATGCGCGGCAGAACGAGCTGCGGCGGGCCTGGGACTTCTTCACAAGCTCCCACGACGAGGACAACAAGCCGACCGGCGAGCGCGGGGAACTGTCCGAGCGGTACCTGCGGCGGATCGCGCTGAGCCGGCTCGCGGACGACGGCGTCGCACCGGGCGAGATCGTACGGATCCAGCTGCGCTCGGCGACGCGTGCGGTGGCGGCGCCGCCGTGGAGCGACGAGAAGACCGACACCCAGACCTACTACCGGGAGCTGCCGTGGTGGACGGTGTGAGGCGGGCGCGCGCCGCCGCCGGCCGGGTGGTCGCGCAGGTCAGCGGACAGGCCCTGGGCCCGTACCAGAGCGCCGTCGTCCGCATCGGCTTCTCGGCGACCTGGCTGCTCTTCCTGCTGAGGGAGTTCCCGAACCGCAACGAACTGTACGGGCCGGACGGGCCGTGGAGCTTCGCCCTGGCGGAGCGACTGATCGCCTCGAACCACGCCTTCACGGTGCTGATGTGGTCGGACTCGGCGCTCTGGTTCCAGACCGTGTACGCGGTGTCGGTGCTGTCGAGCCTGCTGCTGGTGCTGGGCTGGCGGACGCGCGCGACGTCCGTCGTGTTCATGGTGGGGGTGCTGTCGCTCCAGAACCGCAGCGTGTTCATGGGCGACGGCGGGGACAACGTCATCCACCTCATGGCGATGTACCTGGTGCTGACCCGGTGCGCGCAGGTGTGGTCGCTGGACGCCCGCCGCGCACGGCTGCGGGGATCGGCCTCGGCGGGCGCGGCCGGACCGGTGCTGTGGGGCGTGCTGGGCGTGGGGTTCGCCTACGGGGCGGTGACCGCGTCGTTCGGCTACGGCTGGGTGGCGGCGTTCGCTGCGCTGTGGGTGATCAGCGCGGTGTGGTGGATGGTGGACCGGTACGAGCCCGGGGGCGAGGGGCGGGCGGTCCTGGACGTCCTGGCGAACCTGGTGCACAACGCGGGCATGCTGGTGATCATGGCGGAGGTCTGCCTGATCTACGCGACGGCCGGCTGGTACAAGATCCAGGGATCGCGGTGGCAGGACGGCACCGCGCTGTACTACCCGCTCGGGCTGGACTACTTCACGCCGTGGCCGGGGCTGTCTGCGGTGCTGGCGGGGAGCGGGACGCTGGTGATGCTGTTGTCCTACGGGACGGTGGCGGTGCAGGTCGCGTTCCCGTTCACGGTGTTCAACCGGCGGATCAAGAACGTGCTGCTGGTGTTGATGATGACGGAGCACGCGGGGATCGCGGTGCTGTTGGGGTTGCCGTTCTTCTCGATGGCGATGATCGCCGCCGATGCGGTGTTCCTGCCGACCGGGTTCTTGGTCTGGCTCGGCGCCAGGGCCTCGGGCTGGGTGCGGGTGGCTGCGCCGGCGGCCGGGTCTGTGACTGCGCCGGTGCCTGCGCCTACGCCTACGCCTGTGGATTCCGAGACCGCGCTCGTGGCGCGGGAACCGAGTCCGGGGCCGCGCTGACCGCTGCGCGTGGCCTTCGCCCCGCCCAAATAGCGCTGGGCCGTGCCTCCACTCGGGACACGGCCCTGGACCCCCTTGCTCTCCGGCGCCGCTGTCGGGCCGGCCCCGGACCACCGCGCCTCAAACGCCGGCGGGACTGGAGGGGTGGCGGTCGCCTGGATGGGTCCCGTGTCGCTGGAGGGGGCCGGTGGGGGTGGAGCGAGACCTGTCGGCGGGTGCTCGGGTGGGACCTGCCGTGCTGGGGCGGGCCGGTGGTCCGGTCGGAGGGGAAGGTGCGTGCCCGTGGCCCGTAGGCTCGGCGGCATGAGTGAGCAGAGTGGGCGGCAGTGGCGGGACGCGGCCGAGCGGGGGGACCTCGTACTCCTCGACGGGTTCCACGCGCTGAAGCACGCCCTGCGCTTCGGGGCGGACGTGCAGGACGTGGTCGCCGATGATCCGGACGCCGTGCGGGCGCTGGCCGACGAGCTGGCTCCGGACGTGGCGGACGAGGTCGGGCGGCTGGTGCGCAAGGCCGAGCTGCGCACGCTGCTGCCCCGCGTCCACCCCACCGGGGTCGCGGCGCTCGCGGTACGGCCCGATCGCGGCGAAGGGCGGGCCCGGCTCGACCGGCAGCCGCGGACCGCGCCCGTCGTCGTGCTCGACAACCCCCGCAACCTCGGCAACGTCGGCGCCGTCGTCCGGCTGGCCGCGGGCTTCGGCGCCACGGGCGTGGTGACCCGCGGCGACCTCGACCCCTGGCACCCGAACGTGGTCCGGGCCGGAGCCGGGCTGCACTACGCCACCACCGTGGACCGGGTGGAGATCGACACCCTGCCCGCCGGGCCGCTCTACGCGCTCGACCCGGAGGGCGAGGACATCCGCGCCCTCACCCTCCCGGACGACGCCCTGCTGGCCTTCGGCTCGGAGCGCCACGGCATCTCACCCGAGCTGCGCGAACGGGCCGACCACCTGGTGTCCCTGCCGATGCGTCCGCAGGTGTCCAGCTACAACCTGGCCACGAGCGTGGCCATGACCCTCTTCCACTGGGGAGGGCCCCGGGCCGATTAGGCCTGGCGGCGGACCTCGACCATGCGGAAGCGGTTCGAGACGAACGCTCCGTCGCAGAGGGCCGCGTTGGCGGCCGGGTTGCCGCCCGAGCCGTGGAAGTCCGAGAACGCTGCGGTCTGGTTGACGTAGACCCCGCCCGTCAGGTTCAGCGACAGCTGCGCCGACTCCTCAAGGCAGACCTCCTCGATGGACCGCTCGGTGTCCGCCGACGTCGTGTACGCGCCGACCGTCATCGCGCCCTTCTCACGCACCGTGCGGCGCAGCAGGTCCAGCGCGTCCGCCGTGGAGTCCACGGCCACCGCGAAGGAGACCGGGCCGAAGCACTCCGACAGGTACGGTGCCTCCGGATCGGGCTTGGCGGCGTCCAGCTTCACCATCACGGGCGTGCGCACCACCGCGTCGGGGAACTCCGGGTTCGCCACCTCGCGCGAGGCCAGTGCCACCTCGCCCAGGGCGGACGCCGCCTCCAGGCGGGCCTTGACGTCCGGGTTGACCAGCGCGCCCAGCAGCGCGTTGGCCCGGGCGTCGTCGCCCAGCAGGCCGCCGACCGAGGCCGCGAGGTCGGCGACGAACTCGTCGTACGACTTGTGGCCGGTGTCCGTCGCGATGCCGTCCCGCGGGATCAGCAGGTTCTGCGGGGTGGTGCACATCTGGCCGCTGTACAGGGACAGCGAGAAGGCCAGGTTGGACAGCATGCCCTTGTAGTTGTCGGTGGAGTCGACGACGACCGTGTTGACGCCGGCCTTCTCCGTGTAGACCTGGGCCTGGCGGGCGTTGGTCTCCAGCCAGTCGCCGAACTCGGTCGAGCCGGTGTAGTCGATCAGCTTGATCTCGGGCCGGACGGCCAGGGACTTGGCGATGCCCTCGCCCGGCCGCTCGACGGCCAGCGCCACCAGGTTCGGGTCAAAGCCGGCCTCGGCGAGGACCTCGCGGGCCACCTTCACCGTCAGGGCCAGCGGGAGCACGGCGCGCGGGTGTGGCTTGACCAGCACCGCGTTGCCCGTGGCCAGGGAGGCGAACAGGCCCGGATAGCCGTTCCAGGTCGGGAAGGTGTTGCAGCCGATCATCAGGGAGATGCCGCGCGGGACGGCGGTGAAGGTCTTGCCGAGCTCCAGCGGGTCCTTCTTGCCCTGCGGCTTCGACCAGTCGGCGCGGCCCGGGACGCGGGTCTGCTCCTCGTACGCGTAGGCCACCGCCTCCAGGCCGCGGTCCTGTGCGTGCGGGCCGCCGGCCTGGAACGCCATCATGAAGGCCTGGCCGCTCGTGTGCATGACCGCGTGCGCGAACTCGTGCGTCCGCGCGCTGATCCGGGCCAGGATCTCGATGCAGACCAGGGCGCGCGCCTCGGGCCCGGCGTCGCGCCAGGCGCCCATGCCGGCCTTCATCGCGGGCAGCAGCACGTCGGGGTCGACGTGCGGGTACTCGACGCCCAGCTCGGGGCCGAAGGGGGACACCTCGGCGCCGGTCCAGCCGTCCGTACCGGGCTGGCCCAGGTCGATGCGGGTGCCGCGGACGGCCTCGAACGCGGCGAGCCCGTCGGCCGGCGCGGTTTCGCCGTAGGCCTTGGGGTGCTCGGGATGCGGAGACCAGTAGGCGCGGCTGCGGATGGCCGCCAGGGCCTGCTCCAGGGTGGAGCTGTGCTTGTCGGACAGCTGGGGGACGGTGAGCTCGGCGGCCATCAGGGACCAACTCCTCGTTGAGCCGGGCAAGATCAGGCTGGGTCGCAGACTGAGATCAGGCAGGGGCGGGTGAAGAAGAGCAGACTGGAGTTAGAGTAACCGAACGATCGGTCGGGACAAGAGGGCCCGGCGGACCTGTGGAAAACCCCGTGCGGGAGGATCAGGACATGACAGCAATCGAGCGGTCCCGCACTGTGGCGGTCGTCGGCGCCGGCACCATGGGGCAGGGCATCGCCCAGGTCGCCCTCCTCGCAGGTCACCCGGTGCTGATCTACGACATCAACGACGACCTCGCCGCCGGCGGCGTCGCCATCGTCCAGGACCGCGTCGACCGCATGGTCGCCAAGGGCCGCCTCGACCGCGCCGGGGCCGACGATGCGATCGGCCGGATCCGTGGCACCTCCGCCGTCGCCCGCCTCGCCGATGCCGCCCTCGTCATCGAGGCCGTCGTCGAGGACGCCGCCGTCAAGCGCGCGGTCTTCGAAACCATCGAAGAGGTGGTTTCGCCGGACACCCTGCTGGCGACCAACACCTCCTCCCTCTCCGTCACCGAGCTCGCCGCCGGCCTCGCGCACCCCGGCCGTTTCCTCGGCCTGCACTTCTTCAACCCGGCCCCGCTGCTCCCGCTCGTCGAGGTGGTCAGCGGTTTCGCGACCGACCCGGCCGCCGCCGAGCGCGCGTACCGCACTGTGCTGGGCTGGGGGAAGACGCCGGTCCGCTGCGCCGACACCCCCGGGTTCATCGTCAACCGGATCGCCCGCCCCTTCTACGCCGAGGCCTTCGCGGTGTACGAGGAGCAGGGCGCCGACCCGGCCACCATCGACGCCGTGCTCCGCGAGAGCGGCGGTTTCAAGATGGGTCCCTTCCAGCTGACCGACCTGATCGGGCAGGACGTCAACGAGGCCGTCACCCGCTCCGTGTGGGAGTCGTTCTTCCGGAGCCCCAAGTTCACCCCGTCCCTCGCACAGCGCCGGCTGGTGCAGTCGGGCCGCCTGGGCCGCAAGTCGGGCCACGGCTGGTTCCCGTACGGCCCGGACGTCGAGGCCGCGGCCCCGCACACCGCCGCTCCCGAGGCCGCCCCGGAGAAGGTCGCCGTCGTCGGCGACCTCGGTCCGGCCGCCGGGCTGGTCGAACTGCTGGAGGAGGCCGGGATCGCGGTCACGGCCACCGAGCACGGGGGTCCGTACATCCAGCTGCCCGGCGAGGGCCAGCTGGTGCTCGCGGACGGCAAGACCTCGATCGAGTTCGCCGACGTCGTCTACTTCGACCTCGCGCTCGACTACCGCGGCGCCACCCGGATCGCGCTCTCCGCCGGCGAGGACACCAGCGAGCGGACCCTCGCCGAGGCGGTCGGCCTGTTCCAGAAGCTCGGCAAGAAGGTCTCCGTCATCGGCGACGTGCCCGGCATGATCGTGGCCCGTACGGTCGCGATGCTGATCGACCTGACCGCTGACGCCGTCGCCCGCGGCGCGGCCACCGCCGAGGACATCGACACGGCGATGAGGCTCGGCGTCAACTACCCGCTGGGCCCGTCCGAATGGCACGAGCGGCTCGGCCGGGACTGGGCGTACGACCTGCTGCACCACCTCGACGAGCGCTGCCCCGGCGGCCGCTACGCGCCCTCGCTGGCCCTGTTCAAGCTCGGCTACGCGGAGGGTGAGGGCGAAGAGGGCGAAGAGGGCGGCGAAGGCGGAGACGGCGTCGCGGAGGAGACCGCATGACCACGGCCAGGCGCGACACCTACACCCCCGAGACGCTCCTGTCCGTCGCCGTCCAGGTCTTCAACGAGCGCGGCTACGACGGCACCTCCATGGAGCACCTCTCCAAGGCGGCGGGCATCTCGAAGTCCTCGATCTACCACCACGTGGCGGGCAAGGAGGAGCTCCTGCAGCGGGCCGTCAGCCGCGCGCTCGACGGGCTCTTCGCCGTGCTGGAGGAGTCGGGCGCGGTCCGGGGCCGGGCGGTCGAGCGGGTCGAGTACGTCACGCGCCGCACGGTCGAGGTGCTGGTCGCCGAGCTCCCGTACGTGACCCTGCTGCTGCGGGTGCGGGGAAACACCCGGACCGAGCGCTGGGCCCTGGAGCGCCGCCGCGAGTTCGACCACCAGGTCGCGGAGCTGCTGAAGGCCGCGGCGGAGGAGGGGGACCTGCGGGCGGACGTGGACATCCGGCTGGCCACCCGCCTGCTGTTCGGGATGGTGAACTCACTGGTGGAGTGGTACCGCCCGCACCCCGGCACGACGGCGGACCAGCTGGCCGACGCGGTCGTCCACATGGCGCTGGACGGCCTGCGGACCGTGCGCGGCTAAGCACCGGACCGGGCCGTGCGATCCCCGGCACATTTTGATATCGGTTCCCGTTCGAACTCTGTACGATGAGCCTGCTTTCGAACATGTTCAAGCAGGAACAGAATATGGGGGGATCGGTGCGCAGTCGCCGTCTCGTTGTTTCCGCTGCCGTCGTCGTCGCGGCCAGCGTTGGTTTCATCCCGGGCATGGCCCAGGCGGCCGGTCCGGCCGCAGGCTCGCCCGCACCCGTGGCCAAGGGGGTGTCCGCTCCCGGAGCGGACCTGGCCAAGCTGGGCGCGGCCGGGACGAAGACCTTCCACAGCCCGAAGGAGCACGGGGTCCGCAAGGCCCTGACCGCGGCCCAGGGCAAGGCCGCCGCGAGCGCCACCGTCCAGGGCGGCGAGACCGTCGCAGCCGGCAACCCGGACCTGGGCCTCGTCCTCGACGCCAAGGCCATCTCCGCGCACGGTGTCGAGCTGAAGACCCAGGTCCTCAGCTCCCCGGGCGCCACCCTCCGCGTCACCTACAACTGGGGTGACGGCACGACGGACGGCGCCGACGCCGCCCCCGGCCAGGAGGTGTCGCTCAAGCACAGCTACGCCGAGCTCGGCGAGTACAACGTCAAGGTCACCGTGACGGACGCCGCGAACCAGGCGGAGGTCGTCAATGAGCTCCCGCTGTCGACGGTCGGCTCGGACTTCACCCCGTACGCACCGACCCGCCTCCTGGACACCCGTACCGGCACCGGTGCCCCGATGGGCATGGTCCAGGCGTACTCCTCGGCCAAGGTGAAGATCGCCGGCAACGGCAAGATCCCGGCGAACGTCACGGCCGTTGCCCTGAACGTCACGGCGACCAACACCTACAACCCCGGACACGTGACGGTGTACCCCGGCGGTACCACCCGTCCGACCACCTCGAACCTCAACTTCGAGGCCAACCAGACCGTCCCGAACATGGTGGTCGTCCCGGTCGGCAAGGACGGCACCATCGAGCTCTACAACGGCAGCTGGACGGCGGTCGACCTGATCGCCGACATCACGGGCTACTTCACCCACAGCGCGGCCAGCGGCTACACGCCGATGACCCCGGTCCGCGCCGTGGACACCCGCGCCGGCCAGGGCGCGCCCCAGGGCCAGGTCCCGGGCCGTGGCACGATCGGCGTGCAGCTCGGCGGCTGGTACGTGCCCGCCAACGCCACCGCCGTGGCGCTGAATGTGACCGCCACCAACCCGCGCGAGGACGGCCACCTGACGGCCTACCCGAGCGGCCAGCAGGCCCCGAACACGTCGAACGTGAACTTCAAGGCCAAGCAGACCGTCGCCAACTCGGTGATCGTCCCCGTCGGCCCCGACGGCAAGGTCAACGTCTTCAACGGCGCCTGGGCGGGCACCGACGTCATCGTCGACGTCGTCGGCTACTACAGCCCCGACAGCTCGGGCGCCTACATGTCCGTGGCTCCGAGCCGGAGGCTCGACACCCGCTCCTGGGGCTACGGCCCGATGGACGCCCGGAACTACATCTGGATGAACATCTCCCACGGGGAGCCGGGCATCGCGGGCTACATCCTGAACACGACGGTGACCAACACGCGCACCGACGGATTCCTGTCGGTCGCCCCGGACCCCAACACGCCGGACCAGTACCACAACGGCACCGAGAACGAGGTGGCGCGGCCCACGGCCTCCACCCTGAACTGGGCGGCCGGCAAGACCGTCCCGAACCTGGTCCAGGCGAGCTCGGGCGGCGTCAACGGCGTCGTCGACTTCTGGAACCAGAGCTGGGACACCACGGACCTGATCGTCGACATGTTCGGCTACTACGAGACGAAGTAACGGATCGATCCGGCAGGCGGTGCCCCGGGACGGCCTTCGTGGCCGTCCCGGGGCACCGCCTTTTTCCGGCTACTCCTCGGAGATGGCCGGGCCGCCGCCCGAGCCCGGGGCCAGCAGGTCCGTCTCCTCGAAGACCAGGAGGGTGCGGGTCGACAGGACCTCCGGGATGGACTGGAGGCGGGTCAGGACCAGCTCGCGCAGGGTGCGGTTGTCCGGCGTGTGGACCAGCAGCAGGACGTCGAAGTCGCCGCTGACCAGGGCGATGTGGGCCGCGCCCGGCAGCTCGCGGAGCTTCTCGCGGACCGTCCGCCACGAATTCTGGACGATCTTCAGGGTGATGTACGCGGAGGCGCCCTGGCCCGCCCTTTCGTGGTTCACGCGCGCCGTGAACCCGCGGATCACCCCGTCGTCGATGAGCCGGTTGATCCGGGCGTAGGCGTTCGCGCGCGACACGTGGACCTGCTCGGCCACCGACCGTATCGACGCGCGGCCGTCCGCCTGGAGCAGGCGCATGATCGAACGGTCGATGGGGTCCAGGGGGCGCGGAGGTGCCTGTGGGGCGGAAGGTGCACCGCCCGGAGGGCCCGGCGCGGAACCCGCGGCAGAACCCGCCGCGGCCATTTGTTCATCCGGCATTGCCCACTGCCTCCCTCTCCTGGACGTCCTGCACCCATCCCACGGCCCCGGCGCCACTTTGTCCACAGCCTGGAGCCGCCTGTAGCCAAATTGCGCCATCGACCGAACAATCGGTTGGTGAGGCGCCTCACATCCGGGTCGCCGCCTGCCCGCTTCCCACGAGGAGGTGTACGCCGCCATGACGGTCCAAGAGCTGCCCGGTGCCGGTGCGTCCCACCGATCCACCCCGCCGCCCGCCTGGAGGCCCCGCACGGACGCCGCCCCGCTGCTCCCGGACCCCGAGCCGCACCGGGTGCTGGGCACGCCGGCCGCCGCGGAGCTCGATCCCGAGCTGATGCGCCGCTGCTACGCCGAGCTGGTGCGCGGCCGCCGCTACAACGCCCAGGCCACCGCCCTCACCCGGCAGGGCCGGCTCGCCGTCTACCCCTCCACCGTCGGGCAGGAGGCCTGCGAGATCGCGGCCGCCCTGGTCCTGGAGGAGCAGGACTGGCTGTTCCCGAGCTACCGCGACACCCTCGCGGCCGTGGCGCGCGGACTCGACCCCGTCCAGGCGCTGACCCTGCTGCGCGGCGACTGGCACACCGGGTACGACCCGCGCGAGCACCGCATCGCCCCGCTGAGCACCCCGCTCGCGACCCAGCTGCCGCACGCGGTCGGCCTGGCGCACGCTGCCCGTCTGCGCGGTGACGACGTGGTCGCCCTCGCCATGGTGGGCGACGGCGGCACCAGCGAGGGCGATTTCCACGAGGCGCTGAACTTCGCGGCCGTCTGGCAGGCCCCGGTGGTCTTCCTCGTCCAGAACAACGGCTTCGCCATATCCGTCCCGCTGGCCAAGCAGACCGCCGCCCCCACCCTGGCCCACAAGGCCGTCGGGTACGGGATGCCCGGCCGCCTCGTCGACGGCAACGACATCGCCGCCGTGCACGAGGTGCTGTCCGAGGCCGTCCGGCGGGCCCGGGCCGGCGGCGGCCCGACGCTGATCGAGGCGGTCACGTACCGCATCGAGGCCCACACGAACGCCGACGACGCGACCCGCTACCGCGGTGACGCCGAGGTCGAGGCGTGGAAGGCGCACGACCCGGTGGACCTGCTGGAACGCGAGCTGACCGCCCGCGGGATCCTGGACGCGGCAGGCATCCAGGAGGCCAAGGACGCCGCCGAGGCGATGGCCGCGACGCTGCGCGAGCGGATGAACGCCGATCCGGTGCTCGACCCGATGGACCTGTTCGAAAACGTCTACGCGGAGCAGACCGGCCGGCTCCGCGAGCAGGCGGAAATGCTGCGCGCCGAGCTCGACGCGGAGGAGCAGTCGTGACCACGGTGGCCGTGAAGCCGGCAACGATGGCGCAGGCCCTTGGCCGGGCCATGCGCGACGCGATGGCGGAGGACCCGACGGTCCACGTGATGGGCGAGGACGTCGGGACGCTGGGCGGGGTCTTCCGGATCACGGACGGCCTCGCGAAGGAGTTCGGCGAGGAGCGCTGCACCGACACGCCGCTCGCGGAGGCGGGCATCCTGGGCGCCGCGGTGGGCATGGCCATGTACGGGCTGCGGCCGGTCGTGGAGATGCAGTTCGACGCGTTCGCGTACCCGGCGTTCGAACAGCTGATCTCGCACGTGGCGAAGATGCGCAACCGCACGCGCGGCGCGATGCCGCTGCCGATCACCATCCGGGTGCCGTACGGCGGCGGGATCGGCGGGGTGGAGCACCACAGCGACTCCTCCGAGGCGTACTACGTGGCCACCCCCGGACTGCACGTGGTGACCCCGGCGACCGTGGAGGACGCGTACGGGCTGCTGCGCGCGTCGATCGCGAGCGACGACCCGGTGGTCTTCCTGGAGCCGAAGCGGCTGTACTGGTCGAAGGCGCAGTGGGACCCGCAGACCCCGGCGGCCGTGCCGGGGATCGGGAAGGCACTCGTCCGGCGTACCGGCACCAGCGCGACCCTCATCACGTACGGGCCCTCGCTGCCGGTGTGCCTGGAGGCGGCCGAGGCGGCGCGCGAGGAGGGCTGGGACCTGGAGGTCGTGGACCTGCGCTCGCTCGTCCCCTTCGACGAGGAGACGGTCGTGGCGTCCGTACGCCGCACCGGGCGCGCGGTGGTGGTCCACGAGGCCAACGGCTTCGCCGGACCGGGCGCGGAGCTCGTCGCCCGCATCCAGGAGAAGTGCTTCCACCACCTGGAGGCGCCGGTGCTGCGGGTGACGGGCTTCGACATCCCGTACCCGCCGCCGATGCTGGAGAAGCACCACCTTCCCGGTGTGGACCGGATCCTGGACACCGTGGCCCGCCTGCAGTGGGAGAACTGATGCCGCAGGTAATGGAGTTCAAGCTCCCCGACCTCGGGGAGGGACTGACCGAGGCCGAGATCGTCCGCTGGCTGGTCGCGGTGGGCGACGTCGTCGCCGTCGACCAGCCGGTGGTCGAGGTCGAGACGGCCAAGGCGATGGTGGAGGTGCCGTGCCCGTACGGCGGTGTGGTCACCGCCAGGTTCGGGGAGGAGGGCACGGAACTCCCCGTCGGAGCACCGCTGATCACGGTGGCGGTGGGTGCGGGCGCGGACGAGACGGTGGAGTCCGAGGATTCCGGCTCGGGCAACGTCCTGGTCGGCTACGGGACGGACCACTCGCGCACGGCGCGTCGGAGGCGGGTGCGACCTGGCTCCGCAGCGCCGGCTCCCGCCGCCGCTCCCGCACCCACGGCCGCTCCTGTCGCGGCGGCCCCGGTGGCTGCTGTGGTTTCCACTGGGCCGGTGGCGGTGATCTCGCCGCTGGTGCGCAAGCTCGCCCGGGACCACGGGATCGACCTGCGCGCGCTGCGCGGGTCCGGGCCCGAGGGGCTGATCCTGCGCGCGGACGTCGAGGCGGCGCTCCGCGCGCCGGAGCCGGCGGCCGCCCCCGCCCCCACGGCCCCCGCGGTGGCCGGTGAGCGGATTCCGCTGAAGGGCCTGCGGGGTGCGGTGGCCGAGAAGCTGTCGCGCAGCCGCCGGGAGATCCCGGACGCCACGTGCTGGGTCGACGCCGATGCGACCGAGCTGATGGCGGCCCGGGCCGCGATGAACGCCGTGGGCGGTCCGAAGATCTCGGTGCTGGCGCTGCTGGCCCGGATCTGCACGGCCGCGCTCGCGAAGTACCCGGAGCTCAACTCGACCGTGGACCTCGCGGCGAACGAGATCGTGCGGCTGCCGTCCGTGCACCTGGGCTTCGCGGCGCAGACGGAGCGCGGCCTGGTGGTCCCGGTGGTACGGGACGCCCAGTCGCGGAACCCGGAATCGCTGTCGGCGGAGTTCGCCCGGCTCACGGAGCTGGCCCGGACCGGGAAGCTGGCACCTGCGGACCTGACCGGCGGGACGTTCACCCTGAACAACTACGGGGTGTTCGGCGTCGACGGCTCCACGCCGATCGTCAACCACCCGGAGGCGGCGATGCTCGGGGTGGGCCGGATCGTGGCGAAGCCGTGGGTGCACCAGGGCGAGCTGGCCGTCCGCCAGGTCGTGCAGCTGTCGCTGACGTTCGACCACCGGGTGTGCGACGGCGGCACGGCCGGCGGCTTCCTCCGCTACGTGGCGGACTGCGTCGAGTCCCCGGCGGTGCTGCTGCGTTCGCTGTAGCCGTGTTCGGCGGGGCCCCGCAGGGTCACGGCACCCGGACCGGGAGCCGTGGCGGGGTCCGGTCCGCATGGCGCAGGACGGCCCGGACCGTGACTCCGGACGGCGCCAGCCGCAGCACGCCGTTGCGCAGTGCGACGGCCACCGGGTGGGACAGCCGGTGGCCCGGGCGGCCGGCCTGCCGGGCCGCCCGGGCCACGCTCCGGGTACGGGGCCGGCGTACGGCGTCGTAGCGGGCCAGTGCCGCCTCGACGTCGGGGCCGCAGCCAGTTCCGCGGCCAGCGTGACCGCGTCCTCCAGGGCCTGGCACGCCCCCTGGCCCGGGTTCGGGGTCATCGCGTGCGCGGCGTCCCCGAGCAGCACGATCCGACCGACGGCGTAGGCGGGCAGCGGGGTAGCCAGCTCGTGGACGTCGTGGTGCAGCACGTCTTCGGGGCGTGTCGCCGCGAGCAGCCGCAGTGTGGGTTCGTGCCCGTCGCCGAAGCGGCGCCCGAGTGCTGCCCGCGGGTCTGCGTATCGGGTTCCGGCGGACGGCCTGGTCCTGGAACACCTGCTCCGGGGCACCCCGGTTCCCCGGGAGGCCCTGGAGGGGCTCGTCGCCGCCGCGCTCAGATGGCCGTCGACGAGGCCCGTCGGCAGGTGCTCAGGCGCTCACTTGCTCACGTGGTCAGCAGGAGCTTGCCCACGTGGGTGCTGGATTCCAGCGTGCGGTGGGCCTCAGCGGCATCGTGCATCGGGAACGACCCGTGCACCACCGGGTTCACCCGGCCCGCGGCCACCAGCGGCCACACGTGTTCGCGTACGGCGGCGACGATGGCCGCCTTCTCCTCCAACGGGCGCGCCCGCAACGATGTGGCGGTGATGGCCGCCCGCTTCGACAGCAGTGCGCCCAGGTTGAGTTCGGCCTTCACCCCGCCCTGGAGCCCGATCACCGCCAGCCGTCCGTTCACGGCCAGCGCGTCCAGGTTCCGGGCCAGGTACTTGGCGCCCATGATGTCCAGGATCACGTCCGCGCCGGCGCCACCCGTCGCGGCCCGCAGCTCCGCCACGAAGTCCTGTTCGCGGTAGTCGATCAGGACGTCCGCGCCCAGCTCCTTGCAGCGGGCCAGCTTCTCCGGGCCGCCGGCGGTCACCGCCACCGTCGCGCCGATCGCCTTCGCCAGCTGGATCGCCATCGTGCCGATGCCGCTGGAGCCGCCGTGCACCAGCACCGTTTCGCCGGGGCGCAGGTGGGCCACCATGAACACGTTGGACCACACGGTGCAGACCACCTCGGGCAGTGCGGCCGCCGTCACGAGGTCCACACCGGCCGGCACCGGCAGCAGCTGGCCCGCCGGGACGGCCACGCGCTGCGCGTACCCGCCGCCGCCGAGCAGGGCGCACACCTCGTCGCCCTCCGCCCAGCCGGACACCCCCGGGCCGAGGGCGGAGATCCGCCCCGAACACTCCAGGCCGGGGTAGGGGGAGGCGCCGGGCGGGGGATCGTAGAACCCCTGGCGCTGCAGGATGTCGGCGCGGTTGACGGCGCTCGCCGCGACGTCGACGAGGACCTCGCCCTCACCGGCCACCGGATCGGGCACCTCGGCCCAGACGAGGGACTCGGGTCCGCCGGGCTGTTCGATGGTGATCGCATGCATGGCCCGGAGGGTACGCCAACTCCGTGTCCGGGTGGCTAGTCCGCAGGCCCGAGGGTCGCCGGCGGGGTGGCGGTCGGTGCCGCGCGGACGATGGTGATGAGACGGTCCGTCAGCTGAAGCGGGCTCGCGTGCGGGTCGTCGTACGCGAGCAGCCGGTGGCCCCGCAGCACGCTCACGACCAGGTCGTCCGTCTCCCGTACGCCCTTGCCCGCCTCGGACTTGCGCACCGGGCGTTCGACCAGGTCGAGCCCGCTGCCCTGGTGGATCAGGTCCTCCATCACCGTGCCCGCGCTGGGGCTGAGCACCGAGAGCCCCAGCAGCCGGCCCGCCGCGCTCGCGCTCGTGATGACCGCGTCGGCACCCGACTGGCGCAGCAGCGGCGCGTTCTCCTCCTCGCGGACCGCCGCGACGATCTTCGCGCCCCGGTTCATCTGCCGGGCCGTCAGCGTGACCAGCACGGCGGTGTCGTCCCGCTGTGTGGCGATGACGATCTGACGGGCCTTCTGGAGTTCGGCGCGGAGCAGGACGTCGGAGCGCGTGGCGTCGCCGACCACGCCCGTGAAGCCCTCTGCGTTGGCCGTGTCGATCACCTTGGCGCTCGGGTCCACGATGACGACCTGCTCTTTGCGGAGGCCGGTGGCCAGCAGCGTCTGGAGGGCCGAGCGGCCCTTGGTGCCGAAGCCGACGACGACCGTGTGCTCACGCAAGTTCTTCCTCCAGCGGCTCAGCCGCCACTCTTCCCGGGTCTTCTCGGTCAGGACCTCCAACGTGGTTCCGACCAGGATGATCAGGAAGAGCACGCGCAAGGGGGTGATCAGCAGGATGTTGGTCAGCCGCGCGCTGTCGCTGTACGGGACGATGTCGCCGTAGCCGGTCGTCGACAGGGTCACCGTCGCGTAGTAGAAGCAGTCGAGGAGGTCGACCGTGCCGTTGGCGTTGTCGTGGTAACCCGCCCGGTCGAGCCACACGATCAGGACCGTCAGGAACAGCACGAACAGGGCCATCAGCAGGCGTTTGCCGACCTGTCGGAGCGGCTTCTCCACGACGCGCTTGGGCAGCTTGATGCGCCGGGAGACGAGTTTCTCGTCGGGGCCGCGGGCCATCGCGTCCTGGCCGTGCAGTTTCACGTGAAACATCCTCCGGAGGCCCACGGCAGGTCGAGGATCTCCAGGTCCTGTCCGTCGCGCGCTCCGGCCGGCGGTACGACGGCCAGCCCGTCGGCGGCGGCCACGCCCCGCAGCATCGCGGGACCGTTGTAGCGCAGCGGCACGGCGTGCTCGTCGGTCAGCAGGACGGGCACGAGCCGGGTGTCGTACGGGTGGCCCGGCACGTCGCCCTGGACCGGAACCGTGTACCGGGGGCGCTGGCGGCGGCCGGCCAGGGCGCGCAGCAGCGGTTCGGCGAGGGTCAGCAGCCCGGAGACGGCGGCGAGCGGGTTGCCGGGCAGACCGACCAGATGGCGCCCAGCCTCGCGGTCGCCGAGCCGGGCCAGCAGCATGGGGTGCCCGGGCCGTACGGCGACGCCGTCGACCAGCAGTTCGGCGCCGGCCTCGTGCAGGACGGGGTGGACGTGGTCGACGGGCCCGGAGGCGGTGCCGCCGGTGGTGAGGACCAGGTCGGCATCGGAGCTCGTGACGGCGTCCAGCAGGGCCTTGGCTCCGGCCGGGTCGTCGCCGAGCCGTCGGGTGGCGGTGACCTCGGCGCCGAGCCGGGTGAGCCAGGGGCCGAGCATGGGGCTGAGGGCGTCGCGGATCAGGCCGTCGTGCGGGCGGCCTTCGGTGAGCAGTTCGTCGCCGAGGACCAGGATCTCGACGCGGGGCCGGGGCCGGGTGGTGAGCTCGTCGTACCCGGCGGCCGCGGCGAGGCCCAGCACGGCTGGGGTGACGAGTGAGCCGGCGGGCAGCAGCAGGTCGCCGGAGCGGCATTCCTGGCCCCGCGGGCGGATGTCCTGACCGGTGAGGACGGCCCGGTCGGCGTGGAGCTGGGTGCCGGACTCGCGGGAGTGCTCACTGCGGATCACGGCGGTCGCGTCGGCGGGGATGCGGGCGCCGGTGGCGATCCGTACGGCCTCGCCGTCGGCCAGCGGCTCGGGGCGGTCGGAGCCGGCCAGCACCGCGCCGCCGGGGCGCACGGTCCAGGGGCCGGGGCCGGCGACGGCCCAGCCGTCCATGGCGGAGGTGTCGAAGGAGGGCAGGTCGGTGAGTGCCTCCAGGGACTGGGCCAGCACCTCGCCGAGCGCGTCCGCGAGGGGCACCCGGTGGGTGCGGGGACGGACGCCGGATCCGGTGCGCGCGGCCGCTTCCCGGGCCTGCGGCCAGGCGGTGGCGCGGTGGGCCCCGGCCGTGGCGGGGCGGGGGGCGCGGCTGACCAGGGCCAGGGCCTCGTCGAGGGCCTGGAGGGCGTGGTCGGCGTCGGTGGGGGTCATCCTGAGCCGTTCTCTCGGGCTTCGGCTTCGGCTTCGGTCTCGGCGGCCCAGCGCAGGGCCAGATCGGCGGCCTTGCGGGAAGCCTCGGCGACGGCCGTGGCGGGGTCGGCGCCGGCGGCTTCGGCCCGTGCGGCCGCGTAACCGACCAGGAAGGTGGTCAGGGGGGCGGCGGGCCGGGCGACGCCGTGCGCGGCGTCCCGGGCGAGGTCGAGCAGGGTCTTGGTGTCGACGGCGAGGTCGATGCCCAGCTCGGTCTTGACGGCGTTGATCCATTGGTCCAGCACGTTTCCATGCTCCCTGATCCGGGCTCGGGCGACTGCGAGATCGTCCCAGGTGTCGCAGTCGAAGGAGGCGAGTGGCGCAGTATCCGTCACCTTGGCCAGGTCCAGTTCGGCGGTGAGGGCGCGCAGGGGGAGCCCGGAAAGGCTGCCGTGCTCGGCCGCCAGGAGGGCGATCTCGCGGCGCAGGGGCTCGGCGCGGTAGGCCGCGACGAGGGGCTGGTCGCGGCCGTCGGGGTCGCGCAGCAGGGCGCCGTCGCCGCCGGCGGCGGGGGCCCGTAGGAGGGTCTCGACGGTGGCCCGGTCGAGGAACGGGAGGTCGGCGGAGAGCACGAGGACCAGCTCGGCGCTGGTCGCGCGCAGACCAGCGTCCAGGGCGGCCACGGGGCCGGCGCCGGGCGGGTCCTCCAGGGTCCAGCGGACCGGGCGCGCGGTGGGGCGGCGGCCGCCGACCACGACGGTGGTCGAGGCGTCGGTGCAGGCGTCGAGAACGCGGTCGAGGAGGGCGCGGCCGCCCACGTGGAGGGCGGGTTTGTCCGCGCCTCCGAGGCGGCGGGCCGCTCCGCCGGCCAGGACGATCGCGTCGTAGGTCATGCCCCGAGTATGCGCGGGCCATGTCCCCTGCGGGGGACTGCATTTACCGGAGGCTCATCCGGGGGTGGCCCGGGGTGGCCCGGGGTGCGTCCGGGCTGTGTCCCGGGACCCGGCGCCGGCCGGACCCCGGGAAGGGGCTGCTACAGGTACGGGCCCGAGCGGATGGCGCCGTGGCCGTCTTCCTCGTCCATCGGGGCGCCCGGCGGCAGGGCCCGGCGCATCTGTTCGAGCTGGGCCCGCGCGGCCATCTGCTGCGCGAACAGGGCGGTCTGGATGCCGTGGAACAGGCCCTCCAGCCAGCCCACCAACTGGGCCTGTGCGATGCGCAGTTCGGCCTCGGACGGAATGGCCTCCTCCGTGAACGGCAGGGAGAGGCGCTCCAGTTCCTCGACCAGCTCCGGAGCCAGGCCGTCTTCCAGCTCCTTCACGGACGCTGCATGGATGTCCTTGAGACGGACCCGGCTGGCCTCGTCCAGAGGTGCGGCGCGGACCTCTTCAAGAAGTTGCTTGATCATGCTGCCGATCCGCATGACCTTGGCGGGCTGTTCGACCATCTCCGTCACCGGGACCTCGCGCGACTCGTCATCGGCGCCGCCGACCGGCATCCCGTCCTGTCCCACGATCAGGCCGGGCGGGGGGCTGTCCTGCGACCGTTCACTCCTCGGCATCTCCATGCCGTCATTCTCTCGCACACCGTCGTACTCACACGGTGTGCCCCCGTACAGGCGTGATCCACCCTGTACGGGGGCGAGAACGCACAGTGACCGTCAGCCCGCCGCGCGGCGGGACAGGGCGCCGCCGGACTTCGTGACCAGGGCAGCCAGCAGGGCAGCGCCCAGCGGGACCAGGACCAGTAGTCCGCCGAGGGTCTCCCACGGCACCGAGATCGGCACGTAGAGCAGGTCGTCCGGGCCGCCTGAGATTTCCATGAGGTGCGCCGCTTCCCGCCGTTGGACGAGCCGCAGGCCGACCGCCGGCAAGATGCCCGCCGCCGAGCCCAGGACCACGCCCATCAGGGCCACCACGCCGCACTGGAACCCGCTGAGCGTGCGCCGCACCCGCGGCGGTGCGCCCACCGCCGCGAGTGTCTTCAGGTCGGCCTCGGCGTCGGCCTGCGCGAGCCCGGTGGCGATGCCGGCCGCGCCGATGGTGACCAGGCCGGCGAACACGGTCAGGGCCAGCAGGGTCAGGTCCCGTTCGCCCTGGTAGCCGGCCTCGATGGTGACGGGGGCCTCCACGCCGATCTGGTCGATCCGGCCGGCCACCCGCTGCTTCTGCTTGCTGTCGGCCGTGCCGTCCAGGGTGAAGTACGAGGCGAACGGCATGGTGGTGAGCCCGGCGCTCTTGGCCGCGGAGGGCGGCAGGACCAGCTCGATGCCGTACCCCTCGGCGGCGTCGGGCGCCTGGTGGACGGCGAAGACCTTGTCCACGCCCTTCGGGTCGGTGCCCGGCTCGAACTTGTCGTCCTTGTCGTCGATCAGCCGGACGGTGACGTTGCCGTCCTTGACGTTCCTCTTCTCGAAGGAGACCGCCTTGCCCTCCTTCAGGGCGGACGCCGAGCCGGGATCGGTGACCGCGAGCGCCGTCAGCAGCTTCTCGTCGGCGACGACCGTGTCGAAACGCGTGAAGTGGCGCTTGAACTGGCACCGCGGGTCCATCCGCAGTTTCTTCCTCTCGGCCGGGCCGAACGAGTCGGGGCCGTTCGGGGCCTCGTAGAGCGGGCAGCGCTGCTCCTTGGGCCGCATGATCTCGGCGCGCCCGCACTGGTTGGAACCGGTCGACCTCTCGCAGCCGGGCTTGCCGTACGAGATGTAGTCCACGTCCGCCCGGACGGCCAACGGGAGTTCCTGGGACACCGCCTCACGGATGGCGGGCATGTCCTTGCTGCGGCCGAGCTCGTGCAGCGCCACCACTCCGGAACCGGCCGGGAGGTCGGCGACGTACGAGTGGCGGGCCTGGAGCTCCATGCTGTGCTGGTACGTGGCGACCGCGACGGTGCCCGCGACGGCGGCCAGGACGGCGGCCACGGCGGGTGCCGTACGACCCCGGTTGCGTACGGCGTCGCGCAGTGCGAGCCGGGGCGACAGAGGCAGCCAGCGCCCGAGCCGCCCGAACAGGCCCACCAGCACCGGGGTCAGTGCGACGATTCCGAGCTCGGCGATGGCACTGCCGCCCGCGACGACCGTGGCGCCCATCTGGGAGGCCGTGCCGTAGAGGGCGATCGCGGCGCCGGCGGCGAGGGCGATCAGGCCGATGGCGGGCAGCACCCGGTTGGCCCGGCGGATCCCGCGACGGCCGGTCAGCGAGGCCAGGACGGTCTGCCGGGAGGCGGTGACGGCCGGGGCGATCGCGGCCAGCAGACCGGTCAGGACGGCGAGCAGGGCGATGCCGAGGATTTCCAGCGGTCGGAACTCGAAGCCGCCGAAGCGCAGGCCGAGGTACTCCTCCAACAGCGGTCGCAGCCCCACGGTGAGGGCGACGCCGAGGACGGTGCCGATGACGGCCGCCGCGGCGCCGATGACGAGGCCGCCGGAGAGCACGATGGCCCGGATGTGGCGCCGGTCGCCGCCGTTGGCACCGACGAGGCCCAGCTGGCGGCGCGAGCGCCGGGCGCCGACCGCGAAGGCGGGTCCGGCCAGCAGGCAGATCTCCAGCATCGCGAGGCCGACGACCGTGGCCAGGACGGCCAGTTCGGTGGTCGGGAACTCGTTGCCCGGGTTGTAGTAGCCCAGCTCCTTCTGCTGGGTGATGTACGGCACGTCCGATTCGGCCGGCGGGTCGAGCTGCACGGCGCGGGAGACGACCTGGACGCTCTTCGCGTTGAGCGCCTTGACCGTGTTCCACGTGAAACCATCGCCGCCGACCTTGACCAGGTAGCTGTCGGTGGCGACCACCCCGGGGACCCCGGCGGCCTGGAAGGCCTTGTCGAGCGGGGTGATCATGGTGCCGGGAGGGGCGAGGACCTCGGTCTTCTTGAGCTCGGAGGGCAGCTCGTACGCGCCCACGATCCGGTACCAGGTGTCGGAGCCGCGCGCGCGGAACTCGGAGCCCACGAAGAAGCCGGAGGTCTCCAGGAAGGCGGTGGTGGCGACGACCTCGCCCGCCTCCTGCGCAGCCCGCCCCCGCTTCATCGTGATCATGCCCTCGACCAGCGGGTTGGCCGTGTCGATCTCGCGCAGGTCGGTGTCCAGCAGGCCGTACCGGGTGCGGATCTTGGTGTGCGCCGTGCTGTCCTTGAGGGACTGGGCGCCCGCCGGGATCACCGAGGCCAGCAGGTTCGGGTTCGGTTCTGATCTGGGGTCGTACTTGTCGTAGCCGCCGACGGGCACCGAGGTGCGGCCCTCGACGTCCTGGTAGACCGGCCCGTTGAGCTCCGAGTCCTTCAGCCGGGCGTCTGCGGCGCCGATCTGACGGGACACCAACTGCTCGGGGGTGAGCTCTGCGCTGCGCATGGTGAGGTCGGCGGCGCTCACGCCGATGATCGGCAGGGCGATCATCGAGAGGACGAGGGCGCTGCGGCCCTTGGCGCGCCAGGCGTCGCGGCGGGCGATCCGGATCGCCGCGACCCATGCGTGGTACGAGGACTTCACTGGCCGGCCGCCTGCCCCGAGAGCAGCGAGTCGGCGTGGCTGCGCAGGGTCTCGTCGACCACGCTGCCGTCGCGCAGGAAGACCACGCGGTCCGCCCAGGCGGCGAACCGCGGTTCGTGGGTGACGAGGATTCCGGCGGCCCCGGCGTCGCAGCGCGAGCGCAGCAGGGCGAGGACGGATTCGCCGGTCTCGGAGTCGAGGGCGCCGGTGGGCTCGTCGGCGAGGACCAGGCGGCGGTCGCCGACGAGGGCGCGGGCGATGGCCACGCGCTGCTGCTGGCCTCCGGACATCTCGTCGGGGAAGCGGTCGGCGAGCTGCCCGAGGCCCATCTCTTCCAGGGAGGCCAGGGCCGAGGCGCGGGCCTTGCGGGCGGAGGTGCCGTCGAGTTCACGGGGCAGGGCGACGTTCTCGGCGGCGGTGAGGGCCGGGATCAGGTTGTAGTCCTGGAAGACGTACCCGATGCTGCGGCGGCGCAGCGCGGCCAGCTCCTTGCGGCTCGCGGTGGTGATGTCGGTGCCTTCGACGACGACCCGGCCGCTGCTGGGCGTGTCGAGGCCGCCGGCCAGGGTGAGCAGCGTGGACTTTCCGGATCCGGAGGGCCCCATGACGGCGACGAGTTCGCCGGGGTACACGGCCAGGTCGATGCCGCGCAGGGCGTGCACCTCGGTGGCGCCGCTGCCGTGCGTGCGGACGAGCTTGTCGAGCTGGAGGACGGGACGTGCGGACCGGTCCGGCTGAGCGGGCGGGACGGGCCGTATATGGGATGCGGACTGCTGGTCAGGCATGGGGATCCCCCCTGGGAACGGTGGTGGCGTCAGCTCCGCGGGCCGCGGAAGGCGCGGCGCCGCGGTGCGGTGACGGCGTTGGGGACGGCGTCGGGGACGGTGTCGGCGTCGGGGACGGTGTCGGCGGCCTGCGGCGGTGCGGGCTCGGCTCTCCGGTCGGCCGGCAGGGAGAGCCGTACGAGGCGTGCTTCGGAGTGGTCGAGCCAGCGGGCCTCGGCTTCGGTCTGGAAGATCAGCTGTTCCAGGACCAGCAGCCAGGCCACGTCGTCGCGCTCGCGGGACGTGCCGCTCTCGACCGCGGCGAGCGCCTGCGCCTTGAGGCGGGTGTAGTCCTGCATCGCCCTGATCGTGGCGTGCCGCTGGGCCTGGATGACGGCGCGGATGTCCACGCCGGGGGCGCCCACGGCCATGGCGAGCTTGATGGACAGCTCGTCGCGGGGCGGGTTGGTGCGGTCGACGGGGCGCTCGTACCACTGGTGCAGTTCGGCGCGCCCGGTGTCGGTGATGGCGTAGAGGGTGTGCCCGGCGGCGTCCTCGCCGCCGGGCGCGACGAGGCCGTCGCGCTCCAGTCGGGCGAGGGTGGTGTACACCTGCCCGACGTTGAGCGGCCAGGTGGAGCCGGTGCGGGATTCGAACTCGGTACGCAGCTGAGAGCCGTACCGAGGACCCCTTTCCAGCAGGGCGAGAAGGCCGTGGCGGATCGACATACTCAGTATGTATACCGAGTATGTCGGGCCACGCAACCATCCTGAGGTGTAGGCCGGAAGGGGGAGGCCGCTCTCAGAGGCCCTTGCGCAGCCGCATTCCCAGATAGCCCAGACCCAGCCCCATCAGGGCGAACCCGGTGCCGAGCGGCAGTATGTGCGCGGCCAGGTCGGCGGCGCGCTCGTTCGGCCCGGTGCCGATCGCGGTGACCACGGGCGGCGGGCTCGGCAGGGCCTGCGGGACCGGCGGCACGTGCGGCACCTGCGGCACCTGCGGCACCTGCGGGACCGGCGCAACCCGCGGAACCCGCGGCACCTGTCGGGGGTCGGCGGGGTGGGCCGGCCGGTGCTGCGGGCGGGCCGGGAGGCGGCGGTTGGCCAGCACGGTCTCCGGATTCGCGGGCTCGGCCGCCGGCCGCCCGGGCCGCTCCCGCCCGACTCCGGCGGCGCTGCCGGCGAGCTCTTCGTACGCCTCGTGGGGTACGTCGGCGACGGGATCGGCGTCGGTGTCGTCGGTCTTCGGTGCGGTGCGGAGGGTCGTGTCGGGAGTTCTGTCGGGGGCCCTGCCCGGGGCCCTTCCGCGTGCCGTGACGGAGCCGGCCGGGGCGGCCGGGCGGACGGCCGTGACCCGGCCGGCCGGGGACGAGGCGGCGGACGAGGCGGCGGATGCTGTGGCGGACGAGGGGGACAGCGCGGCGGCGGCCACTGCGGCCCCGGCCAGCCAGCGCTGAGCGCGGTGGCGTTGAGTCACGGGGAGCCCCTCCCGTCCCGAGCAGCCGAGATGCTTCGCTCAGATTGACATAGTGGGGCAAAACAGGCATCCCGGGCGCCCCGTGGGGGTCGCCCGGGATGCCGGGTGTGTCGCGGAGGGCGGCGCCGGCGCCGCCCCGTGGTGGCTCCGGACTACTGCGGACTACTCCGGTCTACTGCGGGTTGCCGGTCGACACGGTCAGCGTGTACTCCGTGCCTTCCTTGTCGATCTTGTCTCCGGCCCGGGGGCTCTGTTCGAGCACCGTGTCCTTGCCGTACACGGCCTCGTCCTTCTCGACGATCTTGTACTTGCCGCCGGAGGCCTGGATGCACGTCTTGACCGAGAGCAGGTTCTTGTAGGTCAGGTCCGGCGCCGAGTACTTGTTGGCGTCGCTGTAGGACTTGACCGGGTCCTTGCACTTGGCCGGGTCGATCGTGCGCGAGGGGTCCGGACCCTTGAAGCCGCCCTTGGCCGAGGCGGACGCGGAGGCACCGGGCGAGGCGGAACTGCCGCCGGCCTTGTCCTTGTCCTTGTCGCCGTTCGCCATGATGGCCGCGATCAGACCACCGACCGCCAACAGCGCCACCAGGACCGCGCCGATGACCACCGGCATGTTCCGCTTCTCGCCGTCCGAGGTGCGCGCGCCGGACGGGGCGTTGTTGGCCGCCGGAGAGATGGTGAACGGCGGCGGCGTCTGCGGTGCGTACTGCTGCTGGTGCGGGACCTGCTGCTGGGGCGGGTAGGCGTACCCGCCCTGCCCGTGCGGCTGGCTCACCGGCGGCGGGGTCTGCGGCGCGTACGGGGACGGCGCGGGGGTCGGCGCGTACGGCTGCTGCACCGACTGGGCGGGGGGCGCCTGGAACCCGGAGTCCACCGGCGGGAACACGGCCGAGCCGACGCCGGCCCCGCTGCCGCCCGCGTGTGAACCCGGGACGATGACCGGGGCGCCGGCCTGACCCGCCGACAGCACCCGCGCGACCTCGTCGCGCATGGCGGCGGCGGTGGGGAAGCGCTCGTTCGGGTTCTTCTTCAGGGCGCGCGCCACCAGTGCGTCCATCGCCGGGGTGACCGAGCGGTTGATGGAGGACGGCGCGACCGGCTCCTCCTGCACGTGCGCGTACGCGATGGCCAGCGGGGAGTCGGCGTCGAACGGGATCCGGCCCGTCAGCAGCTGGAACAGCATGATGCCGACCGAATACAGGTCGGAACGGGCGTCCACGCCGCGTCCCAGCGCCTGCTCGGGCGACAGGTACTGGGGGGTGCCGACGACCATGCCGGTCTGCGTCATCGAGGTGACCCCCGACTGCATGGCACGGGCGATGCCGAAGTCCATGACCTTGACCACGCCGCGCTTGGTCATCATCACGTTGCCGGGCTTGATGTCGCGGTGGACCAGGCCCATCTCGTGGCTGGTCTCCAGCGCGGCCAGCACGTCGGCCGTCACCTTCAGTGCCTTGTCCGCGGGCATCGCGCCGTACTGACGGACGTCGGCGTCGAGCACGGAGCCCAGGGGCTGGCCCTCCACGTACTCCATGACGATGTACGGCATCACCGCGGCGTCGCCCGCCCCGGGACCGCTGAACGTCACTTCGCCTTCGCCCGTGTCGAATACCGAGACGATGTTCGTGTGCGACAGTTTCGCTACAGCCTGGGCCTCGCGGCGGAACCGCTCGCGGAAGGACTGTTCGCGGCCGAGGTCGCTGTGCAGGGTCTTGATGGCGACCTGGCGGTCGAGCGCGGAGTCGTACGCCAAGTAGACGGACGCCATGCCGCCCGCTCCGAGCAAGTCCCTTAGCTGGTAACGGCCACCGGCCAGAGAGCCGCCTGCGTACTGGCCCTGAGTGCCGTCCTGGCTCATGACTGTTGCTTCCCCTCGGGATGTGTCGCTACGCGTCTGGCTGAGCGCATGTCGCGCCCAGTCTGCCGGAGGGCAAGCACACGTCAAGCCGGGTGCCCGTTCCGTGACCACACGCGTACACACGTGGATGTCCGGACGGCGATCTGTTGGGAGGCTGTAGCGTTCATCGGAGCACACGGAAAAAGGACCTACCGCGAAGCGGCGGCCGAGAGAGACGACGGCGAGGACTGATGGCACCCGAACCCGAGGGAAACGGCGCCGGGATGGCCGACGGTCCTGAGCATTGGGGGGCCGGCGGCTTGGTCGGCGACGGCCGCTACCGGCTCACCCACCGCCTGGGCCGCGGCGGCATGGCGGAGGTGTTCGCCGCGGAGGACGTCCGGCTCGGCCGCACCGTCGCCGTGAAGCTGCTGCGCGCCGACCTCGCGGAGGACCCGGTCTCCAAGGCCCGCTTCACGCGTGAGGCGCAGTCGGTCGCCGGGCTCAACCACCACGCCGTCGTCGCCGTGTACGACTCCGGCGAGGACAAGGTCGGCCCCAACACGGTCCCGTACATCGTCATGGAGCTGGTCGAGGGCCGCACCATCCGCGACCTGCTGATCAGCGCCGAGGCCCCGGGCCCCGAGCAGGCGCTCATCATCGTCTCGGGCGTGCTGGAAGCCCTCGCGTACTCGCACCAGCACGGCATCGTGCACCGCGACATCAAGCCCGCCAACGTGATCATCACGGACGCCGGCGCGGTCAAGGTGATGGACTTCGGCATCGCGCGCGCCCTGCACGGCGCCCAGTCGACGATGACCCAGACCGGCATGGTCATGGGAACCCCGCAGTACCTGTCGCCCGAGCAGGCGCTCGGCAAGGCGGTCGACCACCGCTCCGACCTGTACGCGACCGGCTGCCTGCTGTACGAACTGCTCGCGCTGCGGCCCCCGTTCACGGGTGAGACCCCGCTCTCGGTGGTCTACCAGCACGTGCAGGACGCGCCGGTGCCGCCCTCGCAGCTGCCGGAGGGCCACCACATCCCGCAGGAGCTCGACGGTCTGGTCATGCGCTCCCTCGCCAAGGACCCGGACGACCGGTTCCAGAGCGCCGAGGAGATGCGCGGGCTGGTCCAGTACGCGCTCCAGATGCTGCACGACCAGGGGCCGAACACGGGTACCTGGAACACCGGCCCGGTCACCATGTCCCTGCCGCACGGGCGCGGCGGGGCGGCGCAGACCACGGCGATGCCGATGGGGCCGGCCGGCGGGCAGCAGAACTACCCGGCGCACGCCTCGACCTCGCAGTTCCAGCAGCCCATGGTGCCGCCGCTGAACCCCGACGACGGCTCGGCCTTCCCCGGCGGGGGCGGGTACGACAACCACGGCCACGGTGGTGGACCGGGCGGCCGCGACGGCTACGACGACCGCGGCGGCAGCCGTTGGAAGCTGTGGCTGTTCGCGGTGCTGGCCATCGTCGCGATCGCGGGCGGCGTGGCGTACGCCGTCAACTCCGGGTCGCACAAGACGACGGACGACAACACGCCGAAGACCGTGCAGAGTTCTTCGGGCGGCCAGCCGAGCGTCCCGTCCGAGCAGCAGAGCACGCCGTCGCGCGAGACGCCGTCGACGCACGCGTCGGACGACTACACGCCGACGCCGGGCCGCAGCAAGTTCACGCCGAGCAGCAGCCCTTCGCCGTCGACGTCCTTCTCGCCGTCGCCGTCCGCGTCGAAGAGCTCGCCGTCGCCGTCCGCCTCGAAGAGCTCGCCGTCGCCCTCGAAGTCGACCGGCACGGGCGGGGGCGGGGCCAGTCCCGACCCGCTGGGCGACGGGAACTAGCGAATGCACAGGGGCCCGGCGGAATTCGATTCCGCCGGGCCCTTGCGCATGGAGCCGGGATCTTCGTGCGTATGGGTGAATGCGCAGCTCAGATGGCGTGCTGGTACTCCCGGTCCGGATTCCCGGCCAGGGAGTGGACGGTGACGAACTGGGGCTCGATTCGCATGTAGACGGGGTCGAACACCGCGCCGTCCGCGAAATGCGGGACCGGACCGAACAGTTCCAGTTCGCTGGTGGTGGGCTCGATGATCTGGGCCGTTCCGGTGAACTGCACGGACCACAGCAGCGGGTCCCGGGAATTGTAGTTGTCGGCCCCGTAGGCCACCACGCTGCCGTTGCACGCCTGGTGATAGCCGAAGCCCGCGTGCATTCTCAGGACGACCTTGCCGTCCACCACGACGTGGCGGGCGAGCGCGAGGAAGGGCAGCGCGCGCATGCTGGTGGCCACCCGGCCGTACGGCACCCGGCGTAGCAGTTCGATGGCGTGGAGTTCCTCCGCAGACATGTGTCCACTCTCCGGTACGGACACTCGACGGAAAAGAGGAGGCGGCCCCGACGATCGGGGACGTTGGTCCCGAATGAAACGCCGCCGTCGGCGGAACGGCCTGGTCAGGCCCCGCCCGGCAGGCCCCCGCTGCGGCTCAGACGCGCCTTTCGGCTTGGAGCCGGGCCACGTACGCGGCGGCCTGGGAGCGGCGCTCCATGCCGAGCTTGGACAGCAGGCTGGAGACGTAGTTCTTGATGGTCTTCTCGGCGAGGTGCAGCCGCTCGCCGATGACGCGGTTCGTCAGGCCCTCGCCGATCAGGTCGAGGATCTTCCGCTCCTGCTCGGTGAGGTTGGACAGGCGGTCGTCGCCCTTGCCGTTCTTGCCGTCGCGCAGCCGCTCCAGCACCCGGGCGGTGGCGACCGGGTCCAGCAGCGACCTGCCGGCCGCGACGTCCCGTACGGCGCTCAGCAGCTCGTTCCCGCGGATCGCCTTGAGCACGTAGCCCGAGGCCCCGGCCATGATCGCGTCGAACAGTGCCTCGTCGTCGGCGAACGAGGTCAGCATCAGGCACTTGATGTCCTCGTGCTGCGAGCGGACCTCGCGGCAGACCTCCACCCCGCTGCCGTCCGGCAGGCGCACGTCGAGCACGGCCACGTCGGGCCGGGTGGCGGGGATGCGCACCAGGGCGTCCGCGGCGGTGCCCGCCTCACCGACGATCTCGATGTCCTCTTCGACCGAAAGGAGCTCATGGACGCCGCGTCGTACCACTTCGTGGTCGTCCAGGAGGAATACCTTGATTTTTCCGTCTTCGCGCACGAACTCAGTTTCACACACTCACCCCTTCCCTGAGGTCGTTACCCGGGATAACGTGCCGTTGTTCCGGCCCCCTGCAAGGCTGTGACCAGTGGTTGTTCCCCGCGCTGCGGATTTACTTGGAAATCCAAGCAAAAACGCAGGTCAAGTGGGGTTTCGCAGTTATGCGGCGCACTGGGTAACGTGCATTGCGCAGGGCACTTGCCGGGGCACCTGTCACGCTCGAATCCGCACACGACGCGCACCCACCCCGTGCGCTGGTACGGATTCGGGTGAGCCGCACTGGACCCCGGAGAACCCGGGAGCCGGACCGACGGAGGAGCAACACGTGACCGTGGAGAGCACTGCCGCGCGCAAGCCGCGACGCAGCAGCGGCACCAAGCGGGCGGCAGGCGCGGCGAGCGCCGCCAAGGCCCCCGCTGCCAAGGCTGTCGCCACCGCGCAGAACGCCGAGCCCCAGCTCGTACAGCTGCTGACGCCCGAGGGTGAACGGGTCAGCGCCGCAGACAATCCCGATGCTGCGGAGTTCCTGTCCTTCGTCGAGGACATCACCACCGAGGACCTGCGCGGGCTGTACCGCGACATGGTCCTGACCCGCCGTTTCGACGGCGAGGCGACGGCCCTGCAGCGTCAGGGCGAGCTCGGCCTGTGGGCCTCGCTGCTCGGGCAGGAGGCCGCCCAGATCGGCTCCGGTCGCGCGCTGCGCGACGACGACTACGTGTTCCCGACCTACCGCGAGCACGGGGTGGCCTGGTGCCGCGGCGTCGACCCGACGAACCTGCTCGGCATGTTCCGCGGCGTGAACCACGGCGGCTGGGACCCGAGCACCAACAACTTCCACCTTTACACGATCGTCATCGGCTCGCAGACGCTGCACGCGACCGGTTACGCGATGGGCGTGGCCAAGGACGGCGCGGACTCCGCGGTCATCGCCTACTTCGGCGACGGCGCGTCCAGCCAGGGCGACGTCGCCGAGGCCTTCACCTTCTCGGCCGTCTACAACTCCCCCGTGGTGTTCTTCTGCCAGAACAACCAGTGGGCGATCTCCGAGCCGACCGAACGCCAGATGCGCGTGCCGCTCTACCAGCGCGCCCAGGGCTTCGGCTTCCCCGGCATCCGCGTGGACGGCAACGACGTCCTGGCCTGCCTGGCGGTCACCCGCTGGGCGCTGGAGCGGGCGCGCCGCGGCGAGGGCCCGACCCTGGTCGAGGCGTTCACGTACCGGATGGCCGCGCACACCACCTCCGACGACCCGACGAAGTACCGGCGGGACGAGGAGACGGCGGCCTGGGAGGCGAAGGACCCGATCCTGCGCCTGAAGACGTACCTGCTGGCCAGCGGCGGCGCCGACGAGGCCTTCTTCGAGGCCCTGGAGGCCGAGAGCGAGTCGCTCGGCAAGCGGGTGCGCGAGGTCGTGCGCGCCATGCCCGACCCCGACACGATGGCGATCTTCGAGAACGTCTACGCGGACGGGCACGCGCTCGTCGACGAGGAGCGCGCCCAGTTCGCCGCCTACCTCGCGTCCTTCGAGGAGGGTCACTGATGGCTGTCGAGAAGATGTCGATCGCGAAGGCGCTCAACGAGTCCCTGCGCAAGGCCCTGGAGACGGACCCGAAGGTCCTGATCATGGGCGAGGACGTCGGCAAGCTGGGCGGTGTCTTCCGCATCACCGACGGGCTCCAGAAGGATTTCGGCGAGGAGCGGGTCATCGACACCCCGCTCGCCGAGTCCGGCATCGTCGGCACGGCGATCGGCCTGGCGCTGCGCGGCTACCGCCCCGTGGTGGAGATCCAGTTCGACGGGTTCGTCTTCCCCGCGTACGACCAGATCGTCACGCAGCTCGCGAAGATGCACGCGCGGTCGCTGGGCAAGGTCAAGATGCCGGTCGTCGTGCGCATCCCCTACGCGGGCGGCATCGGCGCGGTGGAGCACCACTCGGAGTCCCCCGAGGCGCTGTTCGCGCACGTCCCGGGCCTGAAGGTGGTTTCCCCGTCGAACCCGAGCGACGCGTACTGGATGCTCCAGCAGGCGATCCTCAGCGACGACCCGGTGATCTTCTTCGAGCCGAAGCGGCGCTACTGGGACAAGGGCGAGGTCGACACCGACGCGATCCCGGACTCCCTGCACGCGGCGCGGGTCGCCCGCGAGGGCGCGGACATCACCCTGGCGGCCTACGGCCCGATGGTGAAGGTCTGCCTGGAGGCGGCGGCCGCGGCGGCCGAGGAGGGCAAGTCGGTGGAGGTCGTGGACCTCCGCTCGATGTCCCCCATCGACTTCGACGGGCTGCAGGCTTCCGTGGAGAAGACCCGCCGGCTCGTGGTCGTCCACGAGGCCCCGGTGTTCCTGGGTACGGGCGCGGAGATCGCCGCCCGCATCACGGAGCGGTGCTTCTACCACCTGGAGGCGCCGGTGCTGCGCGTGGGCGGTTTCCACGCCCCGTACCCGCCGGCCCGCCTGGAGGACGAGTACCTGCCGGGCCTGGACAGGGTGCTCGACGCCGTCGACCGCTCGCTGGCGTACTGAGGAGCCACGTTCATGACCATCCGCGAATTCAAGATGCCCGACGTGGGCGAGGGCCTCACCGAGGCCGAGATCCTCAAGTGGTACGTCCAGCCCGGTGACACGGTCACCGACGGGCAGGTCGTGTGCGAGGTCGAGACGGCGAAGGCGGCCGTCGAGCTGCCGATCCCGTTCGACGGCGTCGTGCACGCGCTCCTCTTCGAGGAGGGCACCACGGTCGATGTCGGCCAGGTGATCATCTCCGTGCAGACGGGTCCGGCGGAGGCCGAGGCCCCGGCCGCCGCCGTCGCCGCTCCGGCGGCCGCCCCGGCTGCGGCCGAGGCGCCCGTGGAGGAGCCCGTCGTCGCCCGTCAGCCCGTTCTGGTGGGCTACGGGGTCTCCCAGGCCTCCACCAAGCGCCGCCCCCGCAAGGCCGTGCCCGGCACGGGCGCCGCCAGCAACGGCACCGCCGCGGCGGTCGCCCCGGCCGCGCTGCCCGCCGTACCGGCCCAGCCGGAGCCGGTCGCGGCCCCCGGGGTGAACGGCAACGGCCACGTCGCCGGGGAGCGCCCGCTGGCGAAGCCGCCGGTGCGCAAGCTCGCCAAGGACCTCGGGATCGACCTGGCCTCCGTGGTGCCCACCGGCGAGGGCGGGGTCGTGACCCGCGAGGACGTGCACGCCGCAGCCGCGGCCGCGCTCACTCCGCAGGCCGTGGCCGCGCCGGCTCCGGCCGCTGCGGTCCAGGCCGTGGCCCAGGCTCCGGCGGCGGTGTCCGCGGCGGGCGAGGCGTCCGCGCGGGAGACCCGCATCCCGGTCAAGGGCGTCCGCAAGGTCACCGCCCAGGCCATGGTCAGCTCCGCGTTCACCGCGCCGCACGTCACCGAGTTCATCACCTTCGACGTGACCCGCACGATGAAGCTGGTCCAGGAGCTCAAGGCCGATCCCGACCTGGCCGGGCTGCGGATCAACCCGCTGCTGCTCATCGCCAAGGCGGTGCTGGTGGCCATCCGCCGCAACCCGGACGTCAACGCGTCCTGGGACGAGGCGGCCCAGGAGATCGTGCTCAAGCACTACGTGAACCTGGGCATCGCGGCGGCCACCCCGCGCGGCCTGATCGTTCCGAACATCAAGGACGCGCACGCCAAGACGCTGCCCGAGCTGTCGACGGCCCTGTCCGAGCTGGTCGCCACGGCCCGCGACGGCAAGACCTCCCCGGCCGACATGCAGAACGGCACCATCACGATCACCAACGTCGGCGTCTTCGGCGTCGACACCGGTACGCCCATCCTGAACCCCGGTGAGTCCGCGATCCTCGCGGTCGGCGCGATCAAGCTCCAGCCGTGGGTCCACAAGGGCAAGGTGAAGCCGCGCCACGTCACCACGCTGGCGCTGTCGTTCGACCACCGGCTCATCGACGGCGAGCTCGGTTCCCGCTTCCTGGCGGACATCGCGGCCGTCCTGGAGCACCCCCGCCGCCTCGTCACCTGGTCGTAGCCACACACCCGGTCGTAGCGCGCATCCGAAGGCCCCCTCGCCACCGCACCGCGAGGGGGCCTTCGGCCTGCGGTCCCCACAGCGCGGCGGAAAAGCCTTGGTCAGGGCATCCGTCCGGTGTGATCATCGACCGTGATCTACCGCGCTGCGCTCGCAGACCCCGCCGGCCTCGACCGCGCCGTCGCCTTCCAGGCCGACGGTCCCGTCAAGGCCCTGTCCGCCGACACCATCCGTGAGGAGCTCGCCGAGAACCGGTTCCGTCCCGAGTGGATCTGGTTCGCCGAGGACGAGGACGGCGAGGTCCTGGCCCGCGCCCTGTGGTGGGGCCGCGCCGACAGCGAGCGGCCCGTCGCCCTCGACTGCCTCCAGGTACGGGAGTCCGTCGCCGACCCGGCCGCGCTCGCCGCCGGACTCCTCGCCGCCGGACACGCGGCCTTCGGCAACCTCCCGCTCTACAACATCTCGCTGCCCGGCGACTGGCGCACCCGCCCCGGCCTGGCCGAGGCCGTCGCCTGGCGGCAGGAAGCCGCGAGCAAGGCGGGTCTGACCCGGGAGATCGAGCGGCTGCGCTACGAGTGGACCCCCGCCGCCGGGACCGTCGAACCCACCGGGAGCCTGGTGTTCCGCGAGGGCACCGACGAGGAGTTCCTCGACGCGTTCGCCCGCCTGTCGGCCGGCAGCCTGGACGTGCACACCCAGACCGAGCTCCGCTCGATGGACGCCGAGCAGCTGGCCCGCGAGGACATCGAGTTCTACCTCGACTGCCCGGGCGAGCGCTCCTGGTGGCGACTGGCCGAGCTGCCGGACGGCACCCTGGCCGGCCTGGCCGTTCCCTCGGCGACCCCGTACCACCGCAACGTCGGCTACCTGGGCGTCGTACCGGAGCAGCGCGGCCGGGGCCTGATCGACGAGGTCCTGGCGGAGATCACCCGCTTCCACGCGGCCGCGGGCGCCGAGCGCATCACCGCGACCACGGACACCGTCAACGTGCCCATGGCCGCGGCGTTCGATCGCGCCGGGTACGAGGTCACGGAGATCCGCCTGGTCCTGGAGCCCCAGGAGGCGTAGTACCGGCGCTCCGGCACCGGCAGGGGGTAGCCTCCCGCCCGGGGAAGGGGGGCGGGGTGGCCATCGCCGAATTGCAGGTGTACTCCGTCGAGGAGGCCGACGTCACGGGCGGCGTGTGCGTGGTCCGCTGCCTCGGCGGGGTCGCGCGCGCCGGACAGGTCTACGCGGTCGGGGAACTGCGGCTCGGGCTGCGGCGGATCGAGCGGTACGGGCGCGACGTGGCCTTCTTCGACGCGGGGCACATGGCGAAGGTCCACCTCACGGGCGCCCTGGTGGCGCTGCTCGCCCGGGGGCAGGTGCTGACCGCGGTCCCGCCCGGCGGTCACGCGCTGGAGGACATCGAGGCCTGGCTGGCGACCGGTCCGCCGCTGCTGGACGAGCCGCGGCCGCGGACGCTGCGCGCGCTGGCCGTGGGTGGGATGCAGGAGGTCCGGCTGCCGGGGGAGGTCCGGTTGCGCTGGGGGCGGGTGGCGGTGGCGGCGACGTACCGCTGTGCGGAGGCGGAGGGTGCGGCCGAGCTGGTGCGGGGGATCGAGCTGGCCTCCGTACGGGGTTATCTGATCCGGGAGTTCGGGCCCGGCCGAGGCGGCGATCCGGGCCTCCTGTGCCGGGAGCTGCTCGCGCTGGTCGACCTCACCCCGGCGCAGGCGGCGGCGCGGGCCGGCCGCTGGCGGGACCTGCCCCGGGCGGAGATCGTGCACCTGCGCCGGATCAAGAGCCTGCTCCGCTGGACGGACGCGGCGCGGCCCCACCTTCCGGAGGACGACCCCCTTGCCGCGTCCCTCGATGCCTGGTCACAGGTCCGCCCCCGGCTTCCGTAGAGCCTTTTCCGGCCGTTGTGGCTCGGATACGCTGCCATGTCATGCACACAGCCGGGGACCCCGTAGAGCAGCCGCGGACGGACCGGACGGCGGTCGCCGAGTTCGTCTACGACCCGACCCCGTCCGACTACCGGACGGCCGTCCGCCGCTTCACGTTCGGGACCTGGCCGGGACGCCGCGGCATGATGGTGGGGCCGGTCGTGGGACTCGGCCTCGCGGTGGCCATCTCCCAGCTCAAGGGCTTCTCGCCGACCGAGTCGGCCTTCGTGATCGGCGCGGTCACGCTCTCCCTCTTCTTCATCCTCCCGCGGCACCTGGCCCGCCTCGCCCGGCAGCAGTACGAGGACATGGAGGCCTACGGGACCTGCCGGACCGCGGTCACCGAGGACGGGATGACCACCGCGGGCGGACCGGTCGCCGAGGGCGCCCCCCTCAGCAGCACCATCGACTGGCAGGCCTTCCCCTGGTACGTCGAGACGGACGACCTCTTCGTCCTCACGACCAGCCGCACCCGCATCTACTTCGCCCTGCCCAAGCGGGGCGCCCAGGACCCGGCCGACGTCGACCGGGTCCGGGCCGTGCTCGACCGGCATCTGCGCCGGCTCTGAACGCCCCGGGGGCGGACCCGTCAGCCGGTCGCCTTCGCGGCGTTGCCGAGCACCTTGGACGGGGTGATGCGGACGACGACGCGGACGTCCTCGGCCGGGGCCTCGGCGTACTCCTTGCCGGCGCCCGGGCCCATGTACTCCTCGGCGATGCGGACGGCGACCGCGCGGCCCGCGTCCTCGGTGAGGGTGGCCGTACCGCGGATCTCGACGTAGACGAACGGGTTGGCGGTGTCGAAGACGGTCAGCCCGACGCGCGCGTCCCTGGCGATGTTCCGCTCCTTGCGGCGGCCCTGCTCGGTGGAGACCAGCACGTCGCTGCCGTCCCGGGTCACCCAGACCACCGAACTCTGCGGACTGCCGTCGGGGTTGAGGGTGGAGAGCACCGCCGGATGCGGGGAGTCGAGCAGCTTGCGAACCGTCTCGTTCAGCACAATGGTCATGCGGGCGAGGCTAGTTGGCGGTCTCCGGACCCGTCCAAGGATTCCCGACTACTGGGGCAAGTCGGCTGCCGCCACTACTTCCAGGGGATGTTGAGCCAGGGACTGGCGGGCTCGCCCGTCAGCGTCAGGTGGGTGGCGAGGGAGCTGTCGTACCACTCGCCGAACTCCTCCTCGTCGAAGTGCAGGCACCGGCCGAGCAGGTACCCGGCGGAGAACTCCGCCCAGGAGCGGTACGTCTCGCCGGCCACCTCGCCGGCCCGGAGCACGGCGCGCTCCGCCTCCTCCAGGGTGCCGTAGCGGGCGCCGAGTCCCCAGCGGGCCATCTGGGAGGCCCGGCCGATGTCCCAGCCCTCGACGGAGCGCACGTACCCCTCCTCGGGGAGCAGCCCGTCGGCCCGGAAACGCTGCTCGTACCGGGCGATGCGGCCGATGAGGCGCTGCACCCCGGCGATCTCGCCCTCGACCTCGGCGGTGGGGCGCGGCTGTGCGACCGTGACCCCGTCGGGGGTGAGCTGCGGCTCGGCGGCCCGTTCGGCGCTGCGGCGCAGACTGGCCTCGGCGGCGTGCCGCCAGTGTTCGACGTCGACCGGCCCGGCGAAGTCGGAGGCGAGGATCCGGCGGACGCGCAGGACGAACTCCCAGACGGGGCTGACGATCTCGGCGTTCAACATGCGGTGCAGGACGTCGAGCCACTCCTCGCGGGTGGTGATGCCCCACCACCCGCGCAGGCGTTCGCGCTCGCGGAGGTAGCCGCTGCCGTGGTAGGCAAGCGCGTTCCAGAACTCCCCGTTGGCCACGGCGAGATGGGCGCCGACGGCGAGTCCGCGGGCGACCGGCCCGTGCAAGGGCCCGCCGACGTGCAGGGCGTGCACCTCGCCGACGGCCAGGCCCCAGCCGGTCGCGGCGTCCGAGTGGGCCCGCCAGCGCGCCAGATCGGCGGGGCCCGTGGTCAGGTAGGCCTCGGCGGGGCTGCCGGGGTTCACCGCCAGGTACGCCGGGTCGTGGCGTTCCCAGACGCCCGCGAACCAGGACAGGCGCTGGCGCACGAACACGGTCTCGGGAGTGGGGACGGGCAGCATCCCGGCGGTGTACACGGGCAGGCTGTGGCCGACCGGGTGGAACCGGGCGTGCGTGGGCTCGGCGTCGACCTGTGCGCGGACCTGCGGGAGGAACAGCTCGGAGCGGGCGAGCACATCGAGGAACCGGTCCCACGCGCCGGCGCTCTTGGCCTCGTACAGCTCTCGTTCTATGGCGCTCGGTGCGGTCCAGGTCCCCATACGGGCACACCCTAGCCGGGCCCGTCCCCGAGCTGCGAAGTGGTGGCCGGGCCACCGCCGGGGGGCCGCACGGTGGTGGGCGGGGCACCTTCGCCCGGGAACCACCGGGGCGTGGTGCGCACGGGGAGGGTGGTCCGGTCCGTCTCCAGCGGGGCTCCAGGAGTCTGCGAGCCGCTGCTGCCCTGGCCAAGGGCCTGTCGGGGACTCCGTCAAATGATCAACCGGGTCCCCGTGGTCCGTCCGGGGCTGATGACCCCCTGCGCACGCCGGGCCGAATGTGTGTGACCGCTCCACCTGGTTCTCCCGCCGTGCCCGGCCGCAGGGTTGAGGAGCTGGAGAGAACACCGGGGGAAGGGATGGATCCATCATGAGCGCACCGAGTCTCGAACGTTTGGAGACCCTGAGCAGCCGGTTCGTACCGGACCTGGTCGTGGACGAGCTCTGCACCGAGCTGTTCGCCTCGCTGCCGCGCAGCGACCAGCGACGCAAGGGGGAGGTGTACCTGCGCGGCCTGCTCAAGGCCGAGGGGCGCAAGTCGATACGCAACATCGCGGCGCACGTCGGCGACCGGGCGGCCGAGCAGAGCCTGCACCACTTCGTGGTGTCGTCGACCTGGGACTGGGGTCCGGTGCGCGCCGCCCTCGCCCGGTACCTGGAACGTGCGCTGCGCCCCCGCGCCTGGGTCGTGCAGCCGGTGGTGATCTCCAAGGCCGGCACGGAGTCCGTCGGGGTCGCCCGCCGCTTCGTGCCCGAGCGGGGCCAGATGGTCAACAGCCAGGTGGCGTTCGGCGTGTGGTCCGTCGGCGAGGACCAGAGCTGCCCGGTGAACTGGCGGCTCGCACTCACCCAGAAGTGGCGCGACAGCGTCGGCCCCCTCTCCCCGAACGTCCACGAGTCGGAACTGGCCACCACCCCCCTCGAATGCGCCGCCGGAGCCGTCGAGGAGCTGCGCGACTGGGTCGGGCAGAGCCGTCGCCCGGTGGTGTTCGACCTGCCCGACGTCGATCCGGCCGCGGTGGCGCGCCGGTTCGGCCCGGTCGGGATGCACTTCGTGGCGTCGGCCCGCGGCTCGCTGCGGGTCCGCTGCGTGGATCCGGTCCTGCCGAGCAGCGGCAACCGCGAGCTCGCCGCCCATCAGCTGCTGCTGATGGCCCGAACCCTGCGCCGCCCGGTGACCTGGGTGGACCCGGTGACCCTCCAGCAGCGCACCACGCTGGTCGTCGGCGTACGGGTGGAGCTGCCGCAGGCACCCCGTCCGCTGCTGCTCTTCGGCGAGTGGAACGACCCGCGGGGCTGGCCCGAGCAGTGCTGGATCAGCGATATGACGCAGGCGCCGCCCGGCGGGCTGCTGCGGCTCGCGAAGCGGGCGCAGAACGTCGAGGCGGACTTCGCGAACGTCTCGCAGAAGGTGGGGCTCACCGATTTCGGCGGCCGTTCCTTCGGCGGCTGGCACCGGCACACCACCTTGGCCTCCGCCGCGCACGCGGTCCGCATGCTCACCGAGCGCTCCGTCGACCGCTAGCCGATGATCTGCCGCGGCTGGCCGGTGCGGGGGGCCTTCTTGTTCAGGGCCTGGCGGGTCCGCTGGAGCTGGAGGGCCAGTTGTACCTGGAGGGCCTGGGTCGGCTTCTGCCAGTCCTCGCCGAGGATCTCGGTGATGCGCTCCAGCCGGCGCGAGACCGTGTTGGGGTGGACGTGCAGGGACTCGGCCGCCCGGGAGGGGCTGTTGGCCGAGGCGAAGTACGCCTCCATGGTGCGGATCAGTTCGGTGTACTGCTGGTCGTCGTAGTCCAGGACGGGACCGATGGTCTCGTTGATGAACCCCGCGATGTTCGGCTTCTCCGAGAGGAGGACGCCGAGGAAGCCCAGTTCCTCGGGGGAGGCGGTGCTGCCGGCGCCGGTGAGCGCCGCGACCGCGTCCAGGACCCGGCGGGCCTCCTGGTACATGTGGACGATGCCGGCCGGATCGTCCACGGGACCGGCGGAGCCGGCCGTGACGGGCTTGCCGAGCACCTCGGAGAGTTCCCTGGACGCCGTACGGGCGATGGCCCCGGCCTCGGTGCCGGGCAGCAGCAGCACCACGACGTCGCCGTCCACGCTCTTGAGGCCGTGGTGGCGGTTGGCGTACGAGGCGGCCCAGGCGACCACGCGGCCCTGGACCCCGCCTTCGGGCCGGGCGATCACGATGACGTGGGGCTCGTCGAGGTTCAGCGCGAGGCGGCGGCTCTGCTCCGCGATCTGTACCGGGGACAACGAAGTGCCGCGCAGCAGGTCGTGGAAGAACTCGTCCCGCATGTGGCCCTCGGCGGCGGCCATGCCCTGCTCCATCAGCAGCACCACGGCGGTGACCTGGGCGGTGAGCGCGAGGAGCTGGACCTGGCGGTCGGTGACGGGCTCCGCGCAGGACAGGATCAGCGTGCCCAGCATCTCGTCGCCGGCGGCGACCGAGGCGATCCACACCCCGTCGCCCGTGCTGCGCGGCTGCCGGTCGGTGTGCGCGTCCAGCAGGACGGTGCGGACCTCCGCCTCGTTCAGTACGGGGGGTTCGCCGCCGGGGCAGGCGAGGTTGCGGCCGGCCGCGTCCCGTACGAGGAGGGTGCCGTCGAGGCCCTTGACCGCCTCGGCGGCCAGGCGGCCGAGACCGCCGCCCTGGAGCACCAGGTCGAGCAGCCGGCCGTGGGTCTCGCGGAGCAGGCGGGCGGTGGTGGAGGAATCCAGGGCGCGGGAGGTGTCCTGCTCCAGCTCCACCACCTCGTACCGGGTCTGCTCCAGCAGCCGGGCCTTTTCGATCGCAACGGTCGCGAGGTCGGCGAGCGAACTCATCAGCGACACTTCGTCCGGTGTGAAGTGCCGGATGTTGCGGTCCGCCACGTACAGGGCCCCCAGGGCGGTGCCGGCGTGCCGCAGCGGGACGGCCATGACAGCGTGCAGGCCCTCGGCCTGCACCACCTCGTCGATGACGGGGCTGTGCTGGAAGGTTTTGTCGTTCATGTAATCGGCCGACCAGAACGGGGCGGAGCCGTCCGCGGCGCGCTTGCCGACGCCCCCGCCGGTCAGCGGGATGGCGAACCCGATGGTCAGCGCGGAGGCGTGGCCGTCGGCCGAACGGACCCGGGAGCACTGCTCTTCGAGGTCGTCGAAGCTCACCCAGGCCATGTCGAGCCCGAGGAGCAGCCGGGCCCGGCGGGTGATCACCTTCAGGAGTTCGTCGAGGTCGTACGGCAGGGTCAGGTCGCGTGCGGTGTCCACGAGTGCGGCGAGGCCGGCCTCGCGCTGCTGGCGGCGAACGAAGAGCGCCCGGATGCCGAGACTCTGGTCCCTGGCCCTGGTCAGCTGGGCGAGGGCGTCCCCGGACAGGCCGGACTCACGCGCTTTGCGGACCACGTCGTCGAAGGCAGCCGCAGGCGCCTCTCTGTTCAGCAGTTCCAGCATTTCGTAAGCGTGGTCAACCACGACTTCTCCCCCGACCCCCATAAAAGCCGTTCACGTTTGCACCAACCGAGGTGCAAGCAATCCCGGACCTGCCTGAAAGTATCTCTTGGGGCAAGAACCGGTCAAGAATCACTTGAGATTCGATCCAGGTCAGGGACGCGGAGGGTGATCGGATCACCACGGTCCATGAGCGACGCTGTCATCTGACCACCTTCTGGTCGAGGCTCACTCAAGGGCAGGCTGATCACCGAGCGTTCCGGTGCCGACACCACCATCGCCGCCGTCGACGCCACCACCGCAGCCTGACGTTTCCTTGGGGGGATTCGCATGTCACAGCTGTCACAGCTGTCCCAGCTTCAGAGTTACGAGCGGTCGCTGCTCCGCAGCCGCCTGTCCCTGACCCGGCAGGACCGGCCGCGCGTGTTCACGCTCGGCGACCGCGAGTGGGACCTGTTCGACGAGGTCTTCGCCCCCGTCTACTCCCCCTCCACGGGCGTGGCCCTCGAACTGCTCGGCCTCAACGAGGTGGCGCCGAGCCCGCGTTCTGGTTCGTTCCTGGAGATCGGCTGCGGCACCGGCGTGATAGCCGTGACGGCAGCCCTGTTCGGATACGAGCGGGTCGTGGCGGCCGACATCAGCCCCTCCGCCGTGGAGAACGCCGCCGTCAACGCGGACCGGCACGGGGTCGGGGACCGCCTCCAGGCCCTGCACAGCGACCTGTTCTCCGGATTGCGCGAGGACGAGCGGTTCGACGTGGTCTTCTGGAGCTCCAACTATGTGATGGGGCCCGAGAGCTACGAGTACAAGTCGGTGCACGAGCGGGCGTACGTGGACACCGGCTACCAGGCACACCGCCGCTACCTGGAGCAGGCCGTGCACTGGACCGCACCGGGCGGCCGCGTCCTGCTCCACTTCAGCGACCGGGGGGACCTCGCGGCGCTGCACGAGCTGGCGGACGTCAGCGGGCGCGAGCTGTCGACGGTGGCGAGCTGCCGCGTCCGCGAGGGGGAGTACGGAGAGGACATGGTCGAGCACATGCTGCTCGAAATCAAGCCAATCCAGGCCTGATTTAGCCGGGGGGATATTTCATCGTGCGTACGCTTCTTGTAGACAATTACGACTCGTTTACTTATAACCTCTTCCACTATCTGGCCCAGGTCAATGGACGAGAGCCGGAAGTCGTTCGAAATGACGACCCGCACTGGAAGATCGCACAACTCGACGCCTTCGACAACGTCGTCATCTCACCGGGTCCCGGTACTCCGCGCCGGGAAGCCGACTTCGGCATCTGCGCCGAGGTCATCGAGCACTCGCAGCTGCCGCTGCTCGGCATCTGCCTGGGCCACCAGGGGATCGGCCACGTCCACGGCGCCACGGTCGACCGGGCGCCGGAGCCCCGGCACGGCCGCACCTCGCCCGTCCTGCACGACGGCACCGGGCTGTTCGCCGGGCTGCCCTCGCCGCTGGAGGTGGTCCGGTACCACTCGCTCGCCGTGACGGACCTGCCGGACGAGCTCGCAGCCACCGCGTGGACGCCGGACGGCATCCTGATGGGGTTGCGGCACCGGTCGCGGCCGATGTGGGGGGTGCAGTTCCACCCCGAGTCGATTTGCAGTCGGTATGGGATCGAGCTGCTTGCAAATTTCGCCGGGCTGACCCGTGCGCACCAGGCGGAACGCACGGACCGGGCGCCGCGGAGCCCTCGCCGGGCCCCCGCCCCCGCTGCCGCGCCGGCCGGAGCGCCCGCCCCCGCCCCCGCTGCCGCGCCGGCCGGAGCGCCCGCCCCCGCCCCCGCTGCCGCGCCGGCCGGAGCGCCCGCCCCCGCTGCCGGTCCGGCTCCCGCAGCCGCCGGGGCCCCGGTCCGCAGGCTGCGGCCGGCCGTGAGCAGGCTGGCCACCCGCTGGTGCCCCGAGACGGTCTACGACCAGCTCTTCCGGGGCAACGACCACGCCTACTGGCTGGACAGCAGCCTGCCCGGCGGCGAACGCGGCCGGTTCTCGGTCATGGGCGACGCCACCGGCCCGCTCGCCCGCGTCGCGACCGCCGACGTGTGGAGCGGGTGCGTCACCGTCGAGTCGGCGGGCGGGGAGAGCGAGCTGGTCGCCGCTCCCTTCCTGGAGTGGCTCGACCGCGACCTGCGCTCCCTGCACACCGAACTCCCCGAGCTGCCCTTCGACTTCACGCTCGGCTGGGTCGGCTACCTCGGCTACGAACTGAAGGCCGAATGCGGCGGCGACCTCGTGCACCGCTCGCCCGTCGACGACGCCACCATGGTCTTCGCCGACCGCGCCCTGGTCTTCGACCACGCCGAGAACACCACGTACCTGCTCGCGCTGGTGGAGGGGACCGGGGAGGAGTCCGCCGCCGCGGCCGACGCCTGGCTCATCGGCACGGGGGAACGGCTCGCCGCGCTCGCCGGCCTGAGCCTGCCGGATCCCCGGCCGACCGCCCCGAGCGGGGAGATCAGCCTGCGCCACGACCGCGGCGCCTACCTGGACCTCATCGACACCTGCTTGGAGGAGATCGCCGCGGGCGAGACGTACGAGGTCTGCCTGACCAACATGGCCGAGGCCGAGGCCAACCTCGACCCCTGGGCCTCCTACCGCACCCTGCGCCGCACCAGCCCGGCGCCGTTCGCCGCGCTGCTCCAGTTCGGCGAGCTGTCCGTGCTCAGCACCTCGCCCGAGCGGTTCCTGCGGGTCTCGCGCGACGGGCTCGTCGAGTCGTCCCCCATCAAGGGCACCCGGCCGCGCGGCGCCACCGCGCGGGAGGAGGCGGAGCTGATCGCGGACCTGCTGACCGACGAGAAGGACCGCTCCGAGAACCTGATGATCGTCGACCTGGTCCGCAACGACCTCGGCCGGTGCGCGGTACCCGGCTCGGTCGAGGCCGAGGACCTGTTCCGGGTCGAGACGTACGCCACCGTCCACCAACTGGTGAGCACCGTACGGGCGCGCCTGCGACCGGAGCTGTCGGCAGTGGACTGCGTACGCGCCGCCTTCCCCGGCGGTTCCATGACCGGTGCCCCCAAGCTCCGCACGATGCAGATCATCGACCGGCTGGAAGCCGGCCCGCGCGGGGTGTACTCGGGCGCCATCGGCTACTTCTCGCTGTCCGGCGCCGCGGACCTGAGCATCGTGATCCGCACCGCCACGGTCACGGCCGACCGGGTCCGGTACGGGGTCGGCGGGGCCGTGGTGGCCCTGTCCGACCCGGCGGCCGAGTACGAGGAGACGGCCGTCAAGGCAGCTCCGCTGCTGGCGCTGACGAACACCCGGTTCCCGGAGAGGCAGCGAGACCGGATCCCGTCCTGATCTCCCAGCTGTGCTGGAGACGGGCGAGTCCCGCCGTCTCCAGCACGGCCGCGACCTCCCGGGCGGGGACGCCGAGCCGGTCCAGGGCCCGCAGGGCGCAGGTCGCCTCCGCGTCGGCGTTGAGGAGGGTGTCGCCGGTCAGCTCCGGCTTCTGCGCGGCGGCCTCCAGGGTGTCCACGGACAGGGCGAGCGCGGTGTTCCAGCCCACCAGGGCGCCCACCCCGCCGTCCGCGCCGGTGCCCCACAGCAGTCGCGGCTGCGGGGCGCCGTTGGCCCGCAGCACCCGCCACCAGTCCCCGGACAGCCGTTCCTCGCGCAGCCGGTACATCCTGCGGGCCACGGCCAGACCGGCGGCGCCGCGCACCTCGTGGCCGGGGTCGACGCCCAGCCCGTCCAGCCGGGCGTCGACCTCCGCGTCGAACAGGCCCACCGGGAACGAGGCCACCATGGGGGCGTCGCCGAGCGGCCGGCCGCAGGACAGGGACCGCTCCAGCCCGGCGACGTAGGCGTCGAGCACCTCGGCGTACCGCTCGTCCGAGAAGACCATCGCGGCGTGCACCCCGATCCCGTCGGCGAGGCAGTCGGTCAGCGCCTCCAGGCCCGCCGGGGTCATGGGGATGCGGACGAGCGCGTTGCGGCGGGCCACCGACCGGTGCAGAGCGCGGGCGGCGGCGCCCAGGGCCTTCGCGTCATGGGCCCAGCGCGGTGACACCGGTACGGAGACCTGCCCGACCATGCCCTTGCTCACCTCGAACACGGGCAGCAGGAGGTCGCAGGCCCGGCGGAGCTGGGCCAGGCTACTGCCCGCCGGTGCCAGCGCGTTGTGGAAGTGGGTGCCCAGGGTCGGATACCTGACTCCGGCGTCGAACTCTCTCGGATCCTGCGCGCTCAGCCACGGCGAGACCCCCTCGGACACCAGTTGTTTCAGCAGCGCTCCCGCTCCTTGACTCACCACGGGACCGACCTTAGAACGTCATGACCTTGCGCCTGAATGAAGCCGTTGATGGTGTGTCAAGTACGGCGGTGACGGCGCTCCCTTCCCCCCTCGCGGTGTGCGGACCCTAAAGGGCCGGCGGACGCCCGGACGTACCGGTCCCGATAATGCGTCAGGTTTATTTCTAAATCCTCCAAGGGACCTGACCGAATACGCGCCCACCTGACGGAGTGGCGAATCTATGGTGGTTCACTCGAATGGCTGTTTCACACACTTCTGGCTGCATCTGATGTCACGGCAGGTTCAGCACTGGGAGGTGCCACATGTACGGTGTTGCACGCTGGAAATCATTGCCCGCGGGCCAGCAGCCCGTTTGGCCGGATGAAGACGCCCTGGAGAATGCCAGGGCCGAACTCGCGGACTCGGCCGCACTCGTTCGTCGGGAGGACGTCGAAGACCTTCGCGCCCTGCTCGCCGCGGCGTCGCGGGGCGAGGTGCAGGTCGTCCAGGGCGGCGACTGCGCGGAGGACCCCGCGGAGTGCACCCCCGGCTATGTGGCGCGCAAGGCGGCGCTCCTCGACGTGCTGGCCGGTGTCATGAAGACGCGTTCGCTCAAGCCCGTCATCCGGGTGGGCCGGCTGGCCGGGCAGTTCGGCAAGCCCCGCTCCAACCCGACGGAGACGGTGGCCGGGGTCGAGCTGCCCGTCTACCGCGGACACATGGTCAACAGCCCGGAACCGGACCCCGAGCTGCGCCGACCGGACCCGCAGCGCCTCGTCGCCGGCTATCAGGCGGCCTCGGGGGCCATGGCCTCCCTCGGCTGGCACGGCGAGGGCCGCCCCTCCGCGGCCGAGGCCCCGGTGTGGACCAGCCACGAGGCGCTCCTGCTCGACTACGAGGGCCCGATGCTGCGCACGCAGCCGGACGGCTCGGTGCTGCTGACGTCGACGCACTGGCCGTGGATGGGCGAGCGCACCCGCGAGCTGGACGGCGCCCACGTCGAGCTCTTCGCGACGATCGCCAACCCGGTCGCCACCAAGGTCGGCCCGAAGATGACCCCGACCGAGCTGGTGGAGCTGTGCGGGCGGCTCGACCCGCGGCGCGAGCCGGGCCGGCTCACGTTGATCTCCCGGATGGGGCAGGGCGCGGCCGCCGAGAAGCTGCCGGAGCTGGTCCGGGCGGTCCGCGAGGCCGGGCACCCGGTGCTGTGGATGTGCGACCCGATGCACGGAAATACCGTGAGCGCGCCCGGTGGAATCAAGACCCGTTACGTCGAAACCGTCGTACGTGAGGTCGAGGAATTCCAGAAGGCCGTGGTCGACAACGGCGGGGTGGCGGCCGGACTCCACCTGGAAACGACTCCGGACCAGGTCCACGAATGCGTTTCCGACGAATACCACGTGGACGAGCTGGGTGAGAAGTACACCTCGTTCTGCGACCCGCGCCTCAATTCCGAGCAGGCCATCGAAGTCGCCTCCGCCTGGCGCGGCTGAGGCCGAAGAAAAAGAGGGGGTTACTCCATCATGGAAGGAAAGATCGCTCTGGTCACCGGAGCGGCAGGCGGCATCGGCGAGGCCATCGTCCGTGCCCTGGCCGCCCGGGGCGTCCGGGTGGCGGCGGTCGACCGGGACGCCGACCGCCTGCGCGACGTGGCCAAGTCCGTCGGCGAGGAGGGCGGCCGGGTCGACCCGTTCCCGGCCGACGTCACCGCCAGCGCCGACGTCGAGGCGCTGGTCGACGACGTCGAGGCGCTCGTCGGACCGCTCGACTTCCTCGTCAACGCGGCCGGCGTGCTGCGGCTCGCCGAGGCGCGCAAGCTGACCGACCAGGAGTGGAGCACGACGTTCGCGGTCAACACCACGGGGGTCTTCTTCGTCTCCCGGGCCGTCGTCAACCGCATGGTGCCGCGCCGGCGGGGAGCGATCGTCACGATCGCCTCCAACGCCGCGGGCACCGCCCGTACCGAGATGTCCGCGTACGCCGCCTCCAAGGCAGCCGCGACGATGTTCACCAAGTGCCTGGGGCTGGAGGTCGCCAAGTTCGGCATCCGCGCGAACCTCGTCGCGCCGGGCTCCACGGACACCCCCATGCTCAACTCCATGTGGGAGGACGAGAGCAGCGCCCGGGCCTCCATCGACGGGGTCCCGGACGCGTACCGCGTCGGCATCCCGCTCGGCAAGCTCGCGCGTCCCGAGGACGTCGCCGAAGCGGTGGTCTTCCTGCTCTCCGACAAGGCCGCCCACATCACCATGCACGACCTCACCGTGGACGGCGGTGCGGCGCTCGGTGCCTGAGAACGGTGCGACCCGTCAGCGAACCGTGAACGAGAGCGTGAACGAGAGGGAGAAAGGCATGGCAGGCATACCTGCGATCAGCCCCTATCCGATGCCGTCGGCGGCCGACCTGCCCGCCTCCGCCGTCGACTGGGACGTCGATCCCGACCGCGCCGTCCTGCTGGTGCACGACCTTCAGAAGTACTTCCTGGCCGCCTTCCCGGCGGGCGAGCAGCCCGTCGTGGACCTGTCCCGCAACGCCGGCGAGCTGCGCGTACGCGCCGCCGAGCTCGGCATCCCGGTCGCGTACACGGCGCAGCCGGGCGGCATGACACCCGAGGAGCGCGGGCTCCTCAAGGACTTCTGGGGACCGGGCATGCAGCCCAGCCCGGAGCACCGCCAGGTCGTGGACCCGGTGGCGCCCGCCGCCGGCGACTGGATGCTCACCAAGTGGCGCTACAGCGCCTTCTTCAAGACCGACCTGCTGGAGCGGATGCGCGCGCAGGGCCGCGACCAGCTGATCATCTGCGGGGTGTACGCCCACGTGGGCGTCCTGATGACCGCGGTCGACGCGTTCACCAACGACATCCAGCCCTTCCTCGTCGCCGATGCCATCGCCGACTTCAGCTGGGAGGAGCACCGGATGGCGCTCGCATACGCCGCCGGCCGCTGCGCCCGCCTCACCACCACCAAGGAGCTCCTGACCGCCCTCCCCGACCGGGTGGCCGCGTACGCGGGAGCGGGAGGGGAATCCGCATGACCGCGGACCTGCTGGGCCAGATCCTGACGGGCCGGCCGCCGGCCTTCGCGCTGATCCACCGTCCGGAGACCACCGTCACCCGGCAACTCGACCTCTTCCTCGGTGAGTTCACCGAGGCGGCCACCCTCGCCGACATCCCGCTCCGGGACGTCGAAGCGGGCGCCGGGGCCCGCCAGGACGTGCTCACCCTGGTCCCGTACCGGCAGCTCGCCGAGCGCGGCTTCGAGGCGCCCGACGACGGCACCCCGCTGCTCGCGATGGTGATCGAGGAACAGGGGCAGGTGCCGCTCGACACCGTCCTGGCCGCGATCCCCGACGCCCCCGTCCACCTCGCGGCGGGCGGCGACTTCGACATCGACGACGACGCGTACGCCGAGACGGTCCGCCGCGTCATCGCGGACGAGATCGGCACCGGCGCCGGCGCCAACTTCGTGATGAAGCGGTCCTTCGTGGCCGACATCAGCGAGTACTCCGTCGCCGCGGCCCTGCGCTTCTTCCGCCGGCTGCTGGAACGGGAGACCGGCGCGTACTGGACGTTCATCGTGCACACCGGCGGGCGCACCCTCATCGGCGCCTCGCCCGAGCGCCACGTCAGCCTCTCCGGCGGCCGGGCCGTGATGAACCCCATCAGCGGCACGTACAGGTTCCCCGCCTCGGGGCCCGAACTGCCCGGCGTCATGGACTTCCTCGCCGACCGCAAGGAGGCCGACGAGCTGTACATGGTCGTCGACGAGGAACTCAAGATGATGGCCCGGATCTGCGAATCGGGCGGCCGGGTCGTCGGGCCGTACCTCAAGGAGATGGCCCGCCTCGCCCACACCGAGTACTTCATCGAGGGCCGCACCTCCCGCGACCCCCGGGAGATCCTCCACGAGACCCTGTTCGCACCGACGGTCACCGGGTCCCCGCTGGAGAGCGCGGGCCGGGTCATCAAGAAGTACGAGCCCGGGGGCCGCGGCTACTACAGCGGTGTGCTGGCCCTGATGGGCCAGGACGAGAACAGCGAGCGGACGCTGGACTCGGCGATCTTGATCCGCACCGCCGACATCGACGCCGGCGGCCGGATGCGCATCGGCGTCGGCGCCACCCTCGTGCGCCACTCGGACCCGCTGTCCGAGGTCGCCGAGACCCGCGCGAAGGCGGCGGGCCTGCTCGCGATGTTCGAGCAGTCGGGGCCGCGCCGCTTCGGCGACCACCCGGACGTCCGGGCGGCGCTGAGCCGGCGCAACGCCACGATCGCCGGGTTCTGGCTGGACGACGACGCTTCCCGGGCCCGGCCGGTGCCGTTGCTGGTGGGCCGCAAGGTACTGGTGGTCGACGCGGAGGACACCTTCACCGCGATGATCGAGCACCAGCTGCGGGCCATGGAGGCCGACGTCACGGTCTGCCGGTTCGACGAGCCGTACAGCTTCGCCCCGTACGACCTGGTCGTCATGGGTCCGGGGCCGGGCGACCCGCGGGACGTGGACCACCCGAAGATCGCGCACCTGCGGTCCGCGGTGGACGTCCTGCTCGCCGAGGGCCGGCCGTTCCTCGCGGTCTGCCTCAGCCACCAGGTGCTCAGCACCAAGCTGGGCTTCTCGCTCAAGCGCCGGGAGCAGCCCAACCAGGGCGTGCAGCGGGAGATCGAGCTGTTCGGGCGCCGGGAGCGCGTCGGCTTCTACAACACCTTCGCCGCGCAGAGCGCCTCGGACTCCGTCGAGGTGCCCGGGATCGGCACGGTCGAGGTGTGCCGGGAGCCGGGGACCAGGGAGGTCCACGCCCTGCGCGGTCCGGGCTTCCGCTCGATGCAGTTCCACGCCGAGTCGGTGCTCACCGAGGACGGCATCCGCATCGTCAGCGAGGCCCTCTCCGGACTGCTCCGGGAGCAGGCCGTATGAAGGCGACGGTGGCATGGTGGGACCTGAAGGGCTCGGGGCACACCAGCGACTCGCTGCGGGCGTACCTGCGCGATGAGGCGATCGACCGGTTCGCCGCGGTCGAGGGGCTGCGCCTGAAGTTCTGGATCGCGGACCCGCAGACGGAGCGCTGGGGCGCGGTGATGCTGTGGGAGTCCGCGGAGGCGGCGGCGCAGCCGCTGGCCCCGCGGGCGGCCGAGCTGATCGGGCGGGCCCCGGTCCAGTACACGGTGTTCGACGTGGAGGCGACCGTCGAGGGTGTCCCCGAGCTGCCCGGGAGGGTGTGAGCCACGAGAACACCGACGAGAACACCGACGGCCCCTCACGTCCCTTCCGGGGTGTGGGGGGCCGTCGGCGTGGGCTCACGACCGTTTGCTCAGGACGTCGCGCAGGACCTCCGTCATGGCGTCCAGCGTGCCGTGGAAATCGCTGTCCAGGTCCCGCAGATAGGTGTTCTGCGCCAGGATCGCCGCTGCCGGGCGGTCGGTCAGGGTGATGCTCAGCGTGAGCGTGAGCCGGCCGTCCTCGTCCTCGCCGATCTCGTTGCGTATCTCGGCGATGTCGGTGTCGTTCAGATGCCGGTAGGTAATGCGTCCGGCACTCTCCTGCGGAGTGACGCGTTGCAGGAACGTCAGCTCACCGCGCCGGATTTCCCGGAGAAATCCATCGGCGTAGCGCTCGTTGATCCGGCATTCCGTAATGGCCGGAACATAACCGGTGGGGAACTCCGCCTTGTGGAGCAGAGCCTGCCACAGGCTCTCCCGCGTGGGAGCCGGACACCCCTTCTGAGCTGCGCCGACGACTGGACGGGTCCATGAAAGCGTCAGCATTGATCTCCCTTTTCCGCCGCTGGGCCGGCGTGCAGCATCGGTCGGGAGAACGACCGTGTCAAAGCGCGGCGGGGCATTACGTCACCTGCCCCGAGGACCTGACGAAGTGACCGGATTCCACTGCCTCACCGGCGCCCTTCTCTTGCAGTGTGACGGTTGGTTGGCGGCGTTCCACAGAGCGCCTTCCCGTTAAATCCGACGCGGAGAATCAGGAGAACGCTGATGTCTGAACGGTTCGACGGCCAGGTCGTCCTCGTCACCGGAGGAGGCGAAGGCATCGGCCGGGCAGCGGCGGTTGCCTTCGCCCGGCTCGGCGCCCTGGTGGTGGTCGCAGGCCGCCACCCGGAGACGCTCGAAGGAACGGTCAAACTGATCCGTGACGAGGGCGGGCGGGCCGACAGCGTGGTCGCCGACGTGTCGGACACGACGGCCGCCGCCGACACCGGCGCCGGATACGTCGTCGCCGAGACCGTGCGCCGGCACGGCGCCCTGAACGTGGCCTTCAACAACACCACCGAACTCGGCCCCCACCAGTCCGTCGCGGACATCGACGAGACGGTCTGGGCCCACACCCTGACGGCCAACCTCACCGGCGTCTGGCTGTCCATGAAGCACGAGATCGCCCACATGGAGACCGCCGGCGGCGGCGTCATCGTCAACACCGCCAGCAACATCGGCTCCCAGGGCATGCTCCCCGGCCTCGGCGCGTACGCCGCCTCCACGGCCGCCGTCAGCGCCCTGACCCGGACCGCGGCCCGCGAGTACGTCTCCCAGTCCATCCGCATCAACGCGATCAGCCCCTGCCCCCTCGGCCGGGGAGCCAGCGTCGAGGAGATCGCGGACACCGTGGTCTGGCTCTGCTCCGACGCCGCCGCGTACATCGTCGGGCACGACCTCGTGCTCGACCGCAAGACGAGCGAGTAGAGCCGTGACCACTCCCACGACCACCGCCGTCGACGACCCGGGCGAGCCCGGCTGGTCCAAGCAGGGCCGCGTACGGACCGACCCCGACGTGGTGCTGATCGCCACCGCCGGTGAGGTCCACATCGCCCGCGACGCCCGCGCCATCCTGGGCCGCGAGGGCATCGCCGCCCGGGTCGTGTCGACCCCGGGCCCGCAGCCGTGCGGCGTCCGGGCCCGCGTGTCCGTACGGGCCGGCTCCGCGCTCGGCTGGTACCAGCTGCTCGGCGACGCCGGAATCCCGGTCCGCCTCGACCAGTTCGCCCCGGGCGGCCCGTACACCGCCCTCTACGCGCAGCACGGCTTCTGCGCCGAGCGGGTCGCCGCCACCGCCCGGGCCGGCCTGGCCCGCGCCGGACACCGGGAGGGCGCGTGACCAGCGCCACGGCCGTGCTGACCGCCCGGATCCCGGGCTCCAAGAGCATCACCAACCGGGCGCTGCTGCTGGCCGCCGCGGCCGACGGGGTCTCGCTGCTGCGGGCCCCGCTGGTCAGCGAGGACACCATCGCCTTCCGGGAGGCCCTGGCCGGCTTCGGCGTCCCCGTCGCCCCGGACGGCGACGGCTGGAAGGTCACCGGGAGCGGGCGCGCCCCGGCCGCCGGCGGCGCGGTGTGGTGCGAGGACGCGGGCACCGCCGCCCGGTTCCTGCCCCCGTTCGCGGCGACCGGCAGCGGCGCCTTCACCTTCGACGGCACCGACCAGCTGCGCGCCCGGCCACTGCGCCCCCTCGCGGACGCACTGGGCCGGCTCGGTGCGGACGCCAGGGTCACCGAGCCGGTCGGCGGACTGCCGCTGACCGTCGCCGCCCGGGGCCTGACCGGCGGCGAGCTGACCGTCGACGCCTCGCTCAGCAGCCAGTACCTCACCGGGCTGCTGATGGCGGGACCGTTGATGCGCCGGCCGCTGACCGTGCGGGGCGCGGGGCTGGTCAGCCGCCCGTACATCACCATGACCCAGGCGCTGATGCGCCACTTCGGCGCGTACGTCGACGAGTTCGAGGACGGCGCGATCCAGGTGCTGCCCGGCGGCTACCGGGCCGCCGAACTCGACGTCGAACCCGACGCGTCCACCGCCTCGTACTTCTTCGCCGCGGCCGCCGTCACCGGGACCACCGTCACCGTGCCCGGCCTCGGCCGCGGCAGCGTCCAGGGCGACCTCGGCTTCGTGGAGGTGCTGCGCCGGGCGGGCGCCCGGGTGGAGATCACCGACCGGGCGACCACCGTCACCGGCACCGGACCACTGCGCGGCGGCTTCGACGTCGACATGGGCGACATCTCCGACACGTTCATGACGCTCGCCGCGGTGGCCCCGCTCGCCGACGCGCCGATCACGGTGCACGGCATCGGGCACGCACGGCTCAAGGAGTCCGACCGGATCGCCGCGGTCGAGGAGAACCTGCGGGCGCTCGGGGTCCGCACCGAATCCGGACCGGAGCGGCTCACCGTCCACCCGGGCCGCCCCGCCGCGGCCCGGATCGCCTGCCGCCGGGACCACCGGATCGCCATGGCGTTCTCGGTACTGGGCCTGCGCGTCCCCGGCATCACCCTCGACGACCCGTCCTGTGTCGGCAAGACCTTCCCCGGCTTCCACGCCGAACTGGGACGGCTCTTCCCGGCCCACCGCTCGGGCACCCACAGTCACTGACAACGAAAGGGATGGGAAAAACCCATGGCCGACATACTCATCGCCGGCGGTGGCATCGGTGGCCTCGCCGCGGCGCTCGGACTCGCGAAGCGCGGACACCGGGTCACCGTGCTGGAGCGCCGGGACGTGTTCACGGAGGTCGGCGCGGGCATCCAGCTCGGCCCGAACGCCTTCCACGCCCTCGACCTGCTGGGCGTGGGCCAGGACGTCCGCGACCGCGCCGTCTTCATCGACGAGCTGCGCTTCATGGACGGCACGACCGGCGAGAAGGTCGCCGCCATGCCGGTGAAGGAGAAGTACCGGGCCCGGTTCGGCAACCCGTACGCCGTCGTGCACCGCGTCGACCTGTACCTGCCGCTGCTGGAGGCCGCCCGCCGGCACCCCGGCGTCGAACTGCTGGGCCGCCACCACGTGGTGGCGTACGAGCAGAAGGCGGGCGCGGTCTCCGCCGTCCTCGCGGACGGCCGGCGCATCACCGGCGACGCCCTGATCGGCGCGGACGGGCTGCACTCCGCCATCCGGCAGCAGATGGTTGCCGACGGCTCCCCGCGGGTCTCCGGGCACACCATCTACCGGTCGGTGATCCCGATGTCGGAGGTCCCCGAGGAGCTGCGGTGGAACACCGTCACCCTGTGGGCCGGCCCGAAGTGGCACTTCGTCCACTACCCCATCGCGGGCGGAGAGCACTTCAACCTCGCCGCGACCCGCGACGACGGCGCCACCGAGGCCGTCGCCGGCGTACCGGCCGAGCACGGCCACGTGCTGAACTCCTTCCCCGAACTGTCCGGAGCGGCCCGGCGGTTGCTGGAGCTGGGCCGGGACTGGAAGGCCTGGGTGCTGTGCGACCGCGACCCGGTCGACCGCTGGACCGAGGGCCGGGTGGCGCTGCTGGGCGACGCCGCGCACCCGATGCTCCAGTACGCCGCCCAGGGAGCCTGCCAGGCCGTCGAGGACGCGGTGCTGCTGAGCGGTCTGCTCGACGGCTGCCCGGCCGACTACGAGCAGCGCCTGGAGAAGTACAACGCGGCGCGGCGCGAACGGACCGGGCAGGTGCAGCTGGTGGCGCGCGAGATGGGGCGGCAGCTGTACCACGCGGCGGGCGACGCGCGCGTCGAGCGCAACGCGATGCTGGCTTCGCTGTCGGACGACGACATGTACGACAAGGTGGCCTGGCTGCACGACGCGTACGACTTCGGGACCGAGGCGGCCCGTTGAGCAGGCTGCGCTGGCTGACCGCCGGGGAGTCGCACGGCCCGGCGCTGGTCGCGACGCTGGAGGGGCTTCCCGCCGGCGTTCCGGTCACCACCGGGCTGGTGGCCGGCCATCTGGCGCGGCGGCGGCTCGGGTACGGGCGCGGTGCGCGGATGAAGTTCGAGCAGGACGCGGTGACGTTCCTCGGCGGTGTCCGGCACGGTCTGTCGCTGGGGTCGCCGATCGCGGTCATGGTCGGGAACACCGAGTGGCCGAAGTGGGAGAAGGTCATGTCGGCCGATCCCGTGGACCCCTCGGAGCTGAAGGCGACGGGCCGGGGTGCCCCCCTGACGCGTCCGCGTCCGGGCCACGCGGATCTGGCGGGCATGCAGAAGTACGGCTTCGACGAGGCCCGGCCGGTGCTGGAGCGCGCGAGCGCCCGTGAGACCGCAGCGCGCGTCGCCCTCGGCGCGATCGCGCGGTCCTTCGTCAAGGAGGTCGCGGGCATCGAGATCGTGTCGCACGTGGTGGAGCTGGCCGCGGTCAAGGCCCCGGACGGCGTGTACCCGCTGCCCGGGGACGTGGAGCGGCTGGACGCCGACCCGGTGCGCTGCTTGGACGCGGACGCGTCGAAGGCGATGGCCGCGGCGATCGACCAGGCCCACGCGGACGGCGACACCCTCGGGGGTGTCGTCGAGGTCCTGGCCCACGGGGTTCCGGTGGGCTCGGTTCGCACGTCCACTGGGACCGTCGCCTGGACGCCCGTCTCGCGGCGGCGCTGATGGGCATCCAGGCGATCAAGGGGGTGGAGGTCGGCGACGGCTTCGACCTGGCCCGCGTGCCGGGCTCCCGGGCGCACGACGCGATCGTGTCCACCCCCGGGGGCATCAGGCGGACCTCGGGCCGCTCGGGCGGTACCGAGGGCGGTCTGACCACCGGCGAGCTGCTGCGCGTCCGGGCGGCGATGAAGCCGATCGCGACGGTCCCGAAGGCCCTGGCCACGGTGGACGTGGCCACGGGCGGGGCGGCCGCGGCGCACCACCAGCGCTCCGACGTCTGCGCGGTCCCGGCGGCCGGGATCGTGGCGGAGGCGATGGTCGCCCTGGTCCTCGCGGACGCGGTCGTGGAGAAGTTCGGCGGCGATTCGGTGGCCGAGACCCGGCGCAACGTCCGGTCGTACCTCGACGCGCTGCGCATCGGCTGATCGCGGGAGGGGGCACGGACACCCCGTGCCCCACCGTGGGCTCCCGCCGCGCGCCTCCCACCGGGCGGCCGTGGGAAAACACGGCTCGCCGAGCTGCCGGGGCGGCTGGCAGGGTGCGTACATGCCACCGCTGTACGAGGTACGAGCCGACTACGACGCTCGGACGATCGTGGTCTACCAGGCGTACTCGCCCGCCGTGGCCGCTCCCGCCCTGGAGGCAGGCCGGTTCGTGCCGCCGTTCTCCTTCCACCGCATGACGTGGATCAAGCCGTCGTTCCTGTGGCTGATGCACCGCAGCAACTGGGCCCGCAAGCCCGGCCAGGAACGCATCCTCGCCGTGCGGATCACCCGGGAAGGATGGGAAGAGGCCCTCTCCCGGGCCGTCCTGACGACCTCGGACCCGGCCGCCGTCGCCGGGGCACCGGTCCACGTCCAATGGGATCCGGAGCGCTCCCTGCGGGGAGGGGCGCTCAACCAGTACAGCATCCAGGTCGGCATCGGCCGCGGTCTGATCCGCAGGTACGTCGACGACTGGCTGGTCGACATCACGGACGTCACCGCCCGGGCCCGCAAGATCGCGGACCTGGCCCGGACGAGCCACTGCGCAAGTGCCGGACGCCTGCTCCCGCCGCAGCGCCCCTACCCGCTCCCTCCGGAGATCGGCCACCGCCTCACGGCAGGCTCTTGACGTAGGCCTCGATGGCGGCGATCACGCGGTCGCGGTCGGCGGCGGAGATGTCCGTTCCGGCCGTCTGCTGGAGGAAGAAGTAGGTGAGCGAGGCCGTGCAGACGTCTGCCTGTTCCTTGGGGAGCAGGCAGACGAGGCCGTTGGTGGTGGGGTGCGCGCCGCGGAAACGCAGCAGGTGGAGCATGGCTTTGACATCGGTCGACCGGTCTTCGCGGCTGGTCCCCACGTAGAGCCCCGGGACGCCGCTGGGGATGTTCACGGTCCTGCCCGTGTCGGCTTCCTTGCAGGCGCTTTCCGTGACGTCCGGCGGCAGCTGTTCCAGCAGCTCGGGCGAGGTCTTGCCGAAGTCGGAGCAGTCGGTGGCCCTGCCGCTCAGTTCACTGACCGTCAGGCCCTGCCCGTAGCCCTCCATGAGGACGGGGTGGTCACTCACGCTCAGCTGCCAGTTGGCTCCGGATTCGAAATAGGTGTAGGCGCACGTCTGGCCCGCGGGCGCGATCAGGTGGTTGTTCGGGCGTGCCGCGTAGACCCGGGCTCCGGCGGGCAGCTTGACCTGGTTCGGCAGGCGGACCGAGGGCGCTACGGACGGCAGCGCCTCCGGCGGTACGGTCGGGAGGGGATACTCGGACGGCGCGTCCTGCGTACAGGCGGTGACGGGGACCTCCTGGGCGGGCACTTCGATCGGCTTCGCCTCGGGCAGGGTGGGGACCACGAGCTTCTCCAGCACCGCGTTCAGTTCGGCGGCGTCTTGGGTGAACTGCGGGGCGGCGCTGCGGGTCGCCGACGCCAGCCGGGTCAGGACCTCCTTCTCCGCGACGGGTACCCGGTAGCCGACGAAGCGGAACTCCAGGTGCAGGCCCAGGCGGTCCATGCGGTCGCGGACCTTCTCGTTCATCGCGACCGGGTCGCCGCCGCAGCCGTCGGTGCCCTGGGTGGTCACCACGACGATCCGGTTGCGCTTGCTGCCGCGGAAGGGGTAGCGCCCGGAGAAGTCGTCGATCGCCGCCAGGAGCCCGCTGCTCAGGGTCGCTTTCCCGCCGGGCGTCAGCGCGCGTGCCGCCGCGCCGATCCGTTTCCCGTTCCCGGTCGCGCTGCTGACGAGTTCCTCCGTGTTGTCCGGTTCGCCGCAGCCGCCGCCGAAGCGGCGCAGGGAGAGCGCGTCGCCGTCCCCGGCGTTGCGGACCGCCGCGCCGACCGAGTCGGCGAGGGCGCCGAAGTCCCGCTGCGCACCGGACGGTCCGGGGTCGGAGGTGTCGACGAGGAACGCGGTGCGGTACTGCGGGGTGGACCGGACGACGTACACGACGGTCGCCCCCATGCCGATCACGACCACCGCGAGGGCGGCCAGGGCGATCCGCAACCAGCGCCTGCGAGGCCGGGCCGCAGGGGTCGTCATCGAGCCGCCGGGGCTTTGGCGCGCAGTGCGGCGAGTGCCTTGTTCATCGCTTCCACCCGGGTGTTGTAGTCGGCGGCGGCCTTCTCGAAGGCCTCGTGCCGGGGGCCCAGCGGGGCCTTGGAGCGCGCCGCCTCCAGCAGCCGGTCGGCGGTGTCGAGCACGGTCTCCTGCTGCTCCCGCAGGTCCGCCGCCCGGTCGTTGATGTCGCGTCCCTCCGGGGTCTTGGCCCGTCCGCCGAGGTCTTCGAACTCGGTGCCGATGTGCGGTTCCCGGGCCCGGTCGAGGTTGCGGCCGGCCTCGTCCAGCCGGCCGTCGGTGATCTCCTGTACGGCGGTGTTGATGCGGGTCACGGTGGGGTTGAGGACGTCCACGATCTTCGTGGCGTTCCGCAGGACCGGTTCGGTGTTGGTCGACCATTCGAGGGCCGCGTCGAGGTCCGCCTGCGTGTTCGCGAAGACCGGTTCGGTCGGGTTGGAGCCGGCGCCGGCGATCGACTTCAGGCCTTCGCTCTGGTCCTCCGGTACCTGGTAGCCGATCAGGCGGAATTCGATGTCCAGCCCGGCTGCGCGGATCCGTTCCCCGATCTCGCGCCGGACGAAGTCGGTGTCGTCGTCGCAGGCGTCCTTGCCGTGTCGGGTGACGACGACGATGCGGTTCACCTGTTTGGCGCGCTGACCGGCGCCGATCGCGAACGTGGTGGTGAAGTCGTCCACGGCCTGGACGATGCCCCGCAGCAAGGTGGCCCGGCCGCCCACCGGGGCCTGCCGTGCGGCCCGGACGATGTCCTGCCGGTTGTCGGTGCCGAAGTCCACCAGCAGCTTGGTGTTGCCGTCCGCTCCGCACTCGCCGCCGAAGCGGCGCAGGGCCAGGGCGTCGGAGTCGCCGGAGTTGCCCAGGACGGTCCCGAGGGAGGCGGCGACGGCGGCCGCGTCCGCGGCATCGGCGGCGGTGGCGTCCATGAGGAACTGCGTCTTGTAGGTCGGCGCGTAGGACGGCAGCACCCAGTGCACCACTGCCCATGCCCCGCCGCCGAGCAGCGCCAGGACCAGCAGGACGAGGAACGTGTTCCGGATGCCGCGAGGGATGCGGATGTCGAGGACGCGCATGTCGCGGCCGGCCTGGTACACGCGGGCCTCGCCCGACGCGGTGGCCTCTTGCCGCACCCCTGCCCGTTGCGCCTCGGCGTCGTCGTCCGCACCGCCGGAGTCCGATGGGGGAGATCCCTTCATGCCGACCATCGTCGGCGACAACACATGATCACTTTAAGTGGTCGTCACATGTGTTTTTGTCACCATCGCGCCACCCGTCACCACGGCGCCACCCGTCACCGCCGTACCGCCCGTCGGCCGAGGGGCGGTACGGCGGCTGCGGATCAGACCGTGAGGACGATCTTGCCCGTCGTGTGCTGCGACTCGCCGAGCTCGTGGGCCTTGCGGACCTCCTGGAGCGGGAAGGTCTCCGCGATCAGCGGGCGCAGCCGGCCCGAGTCCGCGAGGGCGGCCAGTTCGGCCAGCACCACGTGGTCGGGGGCCACGTTGACCGTGATGGCGCGGACGCCCGCCGCGGTCGCCTTCACCGTGATCTCCTCGATGGCGAGGGGGTTCGTCACGCCGATGTAGAGGCCGCCGGGGCGCAGGGTGCGCAGCGAGCGGTCCTCGTAGTCGCCGCCGATCAGGTCGAGCACGACGTCGACGTCCTGCACGGCGGTGGCGAAGTCCTGCGCCGTGTAGTCGATCAGCTCGTCGGCGCCGAGCTCGCGCAGCAGTTCGTGCTTGGCCGCGCTGGCCGTGCCGATGACGTACGCGCCGCGGGACTTGGCGATCTGGACGGCCAGGTGGCCGACGCCGCCGGCCGCCGCGTGGATCAGCACCCGCTGGCCCACCTGGATGTCCGCGCCGTCGATCAATGCCTGCCAGGCGGTGGACCCGGCGAGCGGCAGGGCGGCCGAGGAGACGTGGTCCAAGGTGCCCGGCTTGCGCGCGAAGTGGCGGGCGGGTGCCGCGACGTACTCCGAGTACCCGGCGGCCTCGTGCGGGAAGGAGGGCAGGCCGAAGACCTCGTCGCCGACCTTGAAGCGGTTCTCGCCCGCCGCGACCGCGACGACGGTGCCGGAGACGTCCCAGCCGACGCCGAACGGCGGGGTCAGCCACAGTCCGTACGCTCGGATCTTCCAGTCGATGGGATTGACGCCGGCGGCGTGGGTCTTTACCAGAATTTCCGTGGAGCCGGGAATCGGGAGCGGGGAATCCGTCAAGTTCAGTACTTCAATTCCGCCGAGGGACTCCTGGCGGACGGTGCGCATGGTTTCTGTCATGCATTCGATGATCTCAACTCGCAAAGCCGAATCCCCATCGATATCCGGCCATTCACGACCTGACAGACCGGGGTGGAATGGTTTTCGAGCCGCAGTGGCCTGCTCAATGCTGGGGTATATGACTCAGCTGCGATCACTTGGTTCGGCCGGCCCCGAGGTATCCGCTCTCGGCCTCGGCCTGATGTCCATGTCCGACTTCTACGGGCCCGCCGACCGGGCCGAGGGAGTCGCCACCGCGCACGCCGCCATCGAGGCCGGGATCACCCTCCTCGACACCGGCGACTTCTACGGCAGCGGCCACAACGAGCTCCTCCTGCGCGAGGTGCTGGAGAGCCACGACCGCGAGCAGCTCACCCTCAGCGTGAAGTTCGGCGTCCTGCGCGACCCCTCCGGCGGCATCCTCGGCGTCGACTGCCGCCCCGAGGCCGTGAAGAACTCCCTCGCCCAGACCCTCCAGCGGCTCGGCACCGACTACGTGGACGTGTACCGGCCGGCGCGCCTCGACCCGGCGGTGCCGATCGAGGAGACCATCGGCGCCATCAAGGAGATGGTCGACGCCGGGCACGTCCGGCACATAGGCCTGTCCGAGATCGGTGCGGAGACCCTGCGCCGCGCCTCCGCGGTGCACCCCATCGCCGACCTCCAGATCGAGTACTCGCTGCTCTCCCGCGCCATCGAGGACGAGATCCTGCCGACCGCCCGCGAGCTGGGCACCGCCATCACCGCGTACGGGGTGCTCGCCCGCGGCCTGCTGTCCGGCCGCTGGAACCACCAGCGGGCCGCCGCCTCCGACGACGGCCGCAGCAACTTCCCGCGGTTCAGCGGCGAGAACCTCGACCGCAACCTCCAGCTGGTCGAGGCGCTCGGCAAGGTGGCCGAGGCCAAGGGCGTCACCACCTCGCAGCTGGCGATCGGCTGGGCCATGGCCCAGGGCGTCGACGTCGTCCCCGTCGTCGGCTCCCGCCGCCGCGACCAGCTGACCGAGGCGCTCGGCGCGCTCTCCCTGGAGCTCACCGCCGAGGACGTCGCCGAGATCGAGCGGGCCGTCCCCGCCGACGAGGTCGCCGGCACGCGCTTCGACGCCGAGGGCATGGCCATGCTCGACAGCGAGAAGAAGGGCTGAGCATGCGGCCCATCGGCAGCGCCGCCCAGTGGCAGGCCGACCGCCTCGACGTCGGGGCGTACCTCGACCGCCTCGGCATCACCGGGCCGCTGGAGCCGGACGCGCAGACCCTGCGGCGGCTGCACCGCGCGCACGCCCTGACCATCCCGTTCGAGAACCTCGACATCCTGCTGGGGCGGGGCATCGACCTCGACGTGGACGTCATGCAGGACAAGCTCCTGCGCAGCAGGCGCGGCGGGTACTGCTACGAGCACAACATGCTCTTCGCCCTCCTGCTGGAGCGGCTGGGGTACGAGGTCACCCGGCTGTACGCGCGCCCGATCCTCGACGCGCCCAAGCCGCTGCCCCGCACGCACCTGATCCTGAGCGTGGCCGTGGGCGACGAGACGTACCTCGCCGACGTCGGCTTCGGAGACGAGGGCCCGCTGGAGCCGCTCCTCGTCTCCGACGGGATCGTCTCGGAGCAGAACGGCTGGGTGTACCGGTTGGCCCGGGTCGGGGGCGCCGACAAGGAGTGGGTGCTCTCGCTGAAGCGGGACGACGACTGGTTCCCCCTGTACTGGTACGCCACGGAGGGGCACCACCACATCGACTGCGTGGTGGCGAACTACTTCATCTCCACGCACTCCAGCTCGCCGTTCACCGGCCGGGTCTTCCTGGAGCGGATCGCGGAGGACTGGCGGCTCAACCTCAACCACCGCAAGCTCACCCTGACCCGGGCCGACGGCACCGGCGAGGTCCGGTACGTGGTGGACGCGGAGGTGCGCGAGCTGCTGGCCAAGCAGTTCGAGATCGAGCTGACCGAGGAGGAGGTCGCGGTGGTCGTGGCCGCGCTGCCCGCCCCCGAGCCCTCCTGAGCCTGCGTACGGACCCTGCGGGGCCCGTGGCGCGCACCCGGCCGGTGCGCACCGCGGGCCCCGTTCCGTTCGCCGTCGGGGCCGCGGGGGCGCAGCCGCCCGTTCACGGCAAAGCCGTACGGGCCCGGCTGGGGGGAGCCGGGCCCGTACGGCGGACGCCTGAGGGGGGTGCAGCGGGGGTGCGGGTGGTGCGGGGGTGGTGCGCAGGGGGGGTGCGCAGGGGGGTGGGGGGTCAGCGGGGCTGGACGGCGATGCGGGTGGCCTTGCCGGTGGAGGCGCCGCTGGTGACGAAGGAGCCGTCGAGGTTGTTGATGGTGAAGGCGAAGTCGAAGTTGGCGGTGTTCTTGCCCGTCACCGTGATGTTGGCCTTGAACGTGATGGTGGAGGCGGCCTTGCCGTCCGTGCCGATCAGGAAGGCGGTGTCGGTGTCGGAGTAGGTGCCGCAGCCGGTCTGGCGCCATTCGCCGTGCGAGGCGGTCGTGGTGTTGTTCGGCGAGGTGAAGTTGACGACACCGGTGGTGGCGGTGGCGCTGCCGTAGTAGCTGCCGAGGAAGGTGTCGTGGGTGTTGTCGTCGACGACCTTCCAGCTGCCCGGCAGGGTGTAGCAGCCGCTGCCGCCCTCGACCGCGGCGTTCGCCGAACCCGTGACGGCCGTCGCGGTGGCGAGCGCGGCGACGCCCGCGAAAACGGCGACCTTGATGCGGGTGCTCTTGCGCATGTGAATCTCTCCCAAGGAATCGATGTGTATTCCGGCAATTCCTATGATGGCGCAGTGAATTCATAGGAGGTATAGACCGGATGTCGATTCGTCAGGTCCACGAAAAACCCCTGTGCCGCACGCAGGACGCGTGCGGCACAGGGGTGTGTGAACAATGAAAAGAGAAATCAGTCGATCTGCATGATGATGCGGATCGCCGGGTCGACGTCCGGCTGCTTCGGCATGGCCGCCGGGTCGATGACGATGCCGAAGTTCTCCTCGTAAGCGGCGCGCAGGGCGGCGTCGTCCGCGAGCAGGGTCGTCACGGTGCCGTTCTCGTCCGTGCGCGTCAGCTCGCGGCCGTTGACGGTGACCCGGCCGGCGTCGTTCTGCATCGAGCAGATCAGGTTGTGCAGGAACACCGAGTCCGGCGCGCTGCGGTACCACCACAGGGTCGGGTAGAAGTCCCCGATCCGCACCGGCCGCTCGTCGAGGCGGTACTGGACGTTCCCGTTCAAGTGGACCTGGAGGAAGCCCTCCTCGGGCCGGGTCACCTGGTATGCGCCGTGCGGGTCCTTCTGGACCTCCGCCGATGCGGTCTGGAGCGGGAACCGGCTGTTCTTGCCGAAGCCCACGTCGACCAGCCAGTCCTGGTCCTCCAAGCGCACCCGCAGCGCCAGGTGGCACAGCGGGGCGCCGAACGCGCCACCGAGGAAGACCTGGCCGGCGAGGATCTCCACGGAGAAGCCGAGCGCCTCCAGGAGGTGCCCGAAGGAGGGGTTCAGCTCGTAGCAGCCGCCGCCGCGCCGGCGGGTGACGATCTTGTCGTAGAGGAACTCGCGCTCAAGGCCCAGCTCGGCGCCCTCGACGTGGTAGTCGATGTTCTCGAAGGGCACCGACAGCACATGGCGCTCCTGGAGGTGGCGCAGGGCGTGGATGTCGGCCTTCTCGGGCCGGCGCGCGCCGATGCGCTCCAGATACGCGTCCACCATCGCATCGCTGAGCATGGTCTTCGTCCTCTCCTCCGTCATCGGGACCACCCCGTCGGCGGGATGTTGTGGTTCACGCGGAACACGTTCTGCGGGTCGTACGCGTCCTTGACCGCGACGAGCCGGGCGTACGTCGCCTCGTCGTACGCCGAGCGCAGGTGCTCGGGGGTGCTCTCCAGGGCGCTGATGAAGCTGAGGAACGGGCCGCCGATGCGCCAGGGCTCCATCGTCTCGATCAGCCGCTCCTGGAACTCCCGTACGTCCTCGATGTGTTCGGGCCACACCGGGGCGCCCGCGAACAGCGTGTACGCGGTCTCGCGGTGCGGCAGGGCGTTGGGGTGCTCGGGCTGCCGGCCCAGGGCTCCGCCCAGGTGGCGCAGTTCGATGCCGGGTCGGACCGCGTCCACGCCCTCCTTGATCAGCGGGAGCAGCGTGTCGATGGCGGCGTCGTCGAGCTCGCGGATCCGGGTGGAGCGCTCGAAGTACACGAACGGCATGGTCGGGTCCATGTTGATCTCGGCGACCCGGGTGTACGGCATGTCCGCGACGGTGTCGAGGACGGCCGGGGCGATCTCGCGCAGCGGGCGCAGCAGTTCCTCGCCCTCCTCGTTCGACCCGTTGAAGGCGATCCGGACGTGGGCGAGGAAGCGGCCGCGGACCGGCTCGGGCAGGACGTCGATGTCGGGGAAGCGCATCACGGCGATGGAGGACTGCATCGCGTCGGGGACGGTCCGCGTCCAGTCGCGCCAGGTGCGCAGGATCTCGTCGATGTGCTCGCCGGGCAGGAACAGGCCGCCGCCGTAGAGCCGGGTGACGGGGAACAGGCCGATCTCGATGGAGGTGACCACGCCGAAGTTGCCCTTGCCGCCGCGCAGCGCCCAGAACAGGTCCGGGTGCTCCTCGGGGGACACCAGGCGCAGTTCGCCGTCCGCGGTGACGAGGTCGATGTTCTTCACGTGGTCGGCGGAGTAACCGTACGAGCGGCCGAGCGGGCCGAGGCCGCCGCCGAGGGTGTACGAGACCACGCCGACGCCGGGGGAGGCGCCGTTGAGCGGGGCCAGGCCGAAGGCCGCGGCCTCCTCGATGACCCGGCTCCACTGGACGCCGGGCTCGATGCGGGCGGTGCGGGTGCGCGGGTCGATCCGTACGCCGCGCAGGTTGCGGGTGTTGATCAGCAGCGCGCCGTCGGCGGGCCGTGCGACGCCGTGCCCGGTGGCCTGGACGGCGAGGGCGATGCCGCGGCGCGCCGCGAAGCGCACGGCGGCGATGATGTCGGCGGTGCCGTCGGCGAGGATCACGGCGGCGGGCCGGCTGTCCGCCAGGATCCGGTTGAAGCCGGTCTCCGTCTCGTCCTGGTAGGCGTCGGTGCCGGGCAGGAGCAGCGGCCCGCGCAGCTCTGCGGCGAGCGCGGCGAAGTCGTCGGTGGTCACGGCGGTGGTGGTCTCGGCGGTGTTGGTCACGGATGACGTTCCTTTCGCTGACGGGGTGCTCACCGGGCGTCCTTGCCGGCGGTGCGCAGGCTCGGGAGCGTGAGCGCGGTGAGCAGCACCACGACGCCGCCCAGCCATGCCACGGTGATCAGCTCTACCTGGTCGACGATCAGACCGCCGACGAGCGCGCCGAGCGCGATGGCCAGGTTGAAGACGGAGACCCACAGGGCGGAGGCGGCCTCCATCGCGTCGGGCGCGGACTTCAGCATCCAGGTCTGGAGGCTGACGGAGACGCCGCCGAAGGCCAGGCCCCACAGGACCAGCAGGGCGATGCCGCCGGCCTGGGTCTTGCCGAGGACCGGGAAGAGCAGCATCGCGGCGGCGAGCGCGACGATGATGACGGCCATGGTGCGGCCCAGGTTCTTCGCGACGGCCGCGCCGGCGACGAAGTTGCCGATGATGCCGGCCACGCCGAAGCCCAGCAGCAGGACGCTGATCAGGTCCTCGTCGATGCCGGAGACCTGCTGGAGCATCGGGCTGACGTACGTGTACGCGGCGAGGTGCCCGGTGACGATGAGGGCGGTGGCGATGATGCCGGAGCGGACGCCGCGGTTGGCGAACTGGCCGATCAGCTCGCGCACGCTGACGGGCTGGGTGGCGGGCAGCGAGGGCAACAGGGCCAGCAGGGCGACGAGGACGACGAAGGCCAGGACGCCGAGCGTGGCGAACGCGGTGCGCCAGCCGGCGAGGCCGCCGATCAGGGTGCCGGTCGGTACGCCGAGGACGTTGGCGGCGGCGACGCCGCCGAAGATCAGCGCGGTCGCCCGGGGGATCGCCGCCGGCTGCACCAGCCGGAACGCGAGACCGCCCGCGACGGCCCAGAAACCGCCGATGGTGACGCCGACCAGGACGCGGGAGGCCAGCAGGATGCCGAAGCTGGGCGCGAGGACGGTGACCAGGTTGGCGACGGCCATCACGGTCATCAGGCCGACGAGCAGGAAGCGGCGGTCCATGCGGCCGACGACCACGGGGATCAGCGGCGCGGACAGTGCGGCGACGAGGCCGGGCACCGTCACCATGAGGCCCGCGGTGCCCTCGGAGACGTGCAGGGCGCCGCCGACCGAGGTGAGCAGGCCGATGGGCAGCTGCTCGGCGGTGACGAGGGTGAAGATGCCGACGGCGACGGAGATGACGGCGAACCAGCTCTTCAGGGAGGTGCGTTCCGGCACCGGTGCCGGTGTGACGGTCTCGGCGGGTGTTTCGAGTGTTGCCATGACAGGAACCTCATTCGTGTCTGGGGGCGGGAGCCGGCCTGCTGGGAGGCGGCAGGGCGGCCGCGGGGCAGGTCAGGTGCGCGGGACCCAGCCGGACTCGTCCCAGAACCGCAGCTGCCGCAGCTTCGACGTGGTGGCGATCTCGGCGATCCGCTCACCGCCGAGGACCAGCGTGCTGGGGTGCTCGGGATCGAAGACCGGCCAGGCGGGGGCACCGGGGCCGGTGGGCACGCCGTCGCGGGCGAAGGCGGCCACCAGGTCCATGAAGGTCTCGGAGACGGCGCGCTCGTGCGGCCCGTCGTGGAACAGCGGAGTGGTCTCGGGTACCGGGTAGGTGGCGGAGATCGCCGCGGGGTCGGCGTACGTGCCGAACAGGAACGGCGAGGTCGCCTCGTGCGGGGTGCCGTGGTGGGGGGCCCGGACGGGCTGCGCGAACTCCATGACGTACTGCGGCGAGCGGCCGTGGCGGGCGTGCCGCTCGGACAGCCGCACGATCTGGTAGCGGAACAGCGCGTCGCCCCAGATCTCCGTCCACAGCGACAGCGGGTCCCGGGGCAGCCCGTCGGCCTCCGCGGCCTCGCGGTACGCGGCTATGCAGGCATCGGTCAGCTCGTACGGGACCTTCTCCATCCCCTTCTCCAGCACGCCGCGGACGGCTTCGCGGAGCTCGGCCGCGTCGGTGGGGGGCGGGGTCGGGGTGGGCTGCGGCGGGCAGGGGCCGGTGTAGAACGAGCCCTCGGTACGGGTGTGGACGGCCAGCACCGGGACCTCGGGGGTGGGCAGTTCGTAGTCGAAGGCGCTCATCCAGCGCCCGTCGACGACCGGGCCGCGGAACTCGCGGCCGCTGCCGACCTCGCGTTCGCCGGGCAGGCCGCCGAACACCTCCTCCCAGGCGTCCATCAGGGCGGCCGCGGGGACCTCCCGCAGGCCGGCCACGGTCGTGCCGAGCCGGCGCGCGACGGCCTCGTACGCCTGCCGGGAGTCGGCGGGGGACATTGAGGTGGCGGGCTCCCAGACGTGGCAGGCGCTGATGGGGACGATGCGGCGGATGATGCCCCGCAGTTCGGGCAGCAGCGCGAACTGCCAGGTGCTCGCGCCGCCGGCGGAGGTGCCGGCGACCGTGATGTTGCCCGGGTCGCCGCCGAAGGCCGCTGCGTTCTCGTAGACCCAGCGCAGCAGCGCCGCCTGGTCCTGGAGGCCCCAGTTGGCGAAGTCGCCGGTGTCGGAGTCGGTGAACTCCTCGTGCAGCCCGAAACCGAGGGCGCCGAGGCGGTAGTTGAAGGTGACGACGACGAGGTCGCCGCGGTCGGCGAGGCGGGCGCCGTCGTAGACGGGCAGGCTGCCGCCGCCGACCATCCACCCACCGCCGTGGATGTAGACCAGCACCGGCTTGGCGGCTTCCTCGTCGGCGTCGGCGTCGGTGTCCGGGCCGGCGTCGACGGAGCCGGTCGGGGCGGGCGTCCAGACGTTCGCGTACAGGGAGTCCTCGCCGCTGCCGGGGATGATCGGCTGGAGCGACTCGGGGGCGAACGCCGTGGCGTCGCGCACCCCGCTCCACGGTTCGGGCGGCCGGGGCGAGGCGAAGCGCAGGGTGCCGACCGGCGGCGCGGCGTACGGGACGCCGCGGAAGACGGACAGCCGGCCGGAGCGCTCCCCGGCGATCACGCCGGCGCTGGTGCGGGCGAGCACGGCTCCGGCGGGCGCGGCTGCGGCTTCGGCTCCGGCTTCGGCTCCGGTTTCGGGCGAGGGGCTGGGGGCGGCAGAGGTAGCCATTGCCGTGGGTTCTCCATCGTCATCGGCGGGCGGTCAGTCACGCCGACTCCACGGTGCCCATTCGAACCGAATGTGCCGCGTCGGATGACTCCGGACCATCCGATGCTGGTAACCGCGCAAGAACCCGGCAACAAGTGGCGGGGCACTTTGTCAGGTGCCGGATTGTCCGTCAGATCGATTCGGGTACCACCGGTGGCCGTGTATTTTCATTCGGCGTACGCTGCCGGGTTCGAATCGTCAAGGAGAATGCCATGCTGGACGACGCAGGAGTGGCCGAATACCTCGACCGAATTGGCGCGAAAAGGCCGGAGCGGCCCGATTTCGCGGGTCTGCGCCACCTTCAGGAGCGGCATGTCCTCTCGGTGCCCTTCGAAAACATCGACTACCACCTCGACCGCGAGATCCACCTCGGCGAGCAGGTCGTCGACAAGATCGTTCGGCAGCGCCGCGGCGGCGGCTGCTACGAGGTGAACTCGGCCTTCGCGGTCCTGCTGGAGGCCCTCGGCCACCAGGTCGAGATCCTGCCCGGCCGGGTCTACCGGCCCGACGGGCTGGGGCCGGCGATGTGCCACCTCGCCCTGCGGGTGACCTTGGACGGGGAGCCCTGGCTGGTCGACGCCGGGTTCGGCCGCAACAGCCGCCATCCGCTCCGCTTCAGCACCGCTGACGTGCAGCGGGACCCGCACGGCGAGTACCGGGTCGAAGCGGCCGGGGAGGGCGGGTTCGACGTGTCCCTGAACGGGAGCCCGCTCTACCGGATCGACGACCGTGCCTGCCGCCTCGACGACTTCGGGCCCACCCTGTGGTGGTGGCGCAGCAGCCCGGATTCGCCGTTCCTCCAGGAGCTGTTCTGCTCGCTGGCGCTCGCGGACGGCCGGGTCACCCTGAAGGGGAACCGCCTGGTCAGGGTCGAGGGCGGACAGCGCACGATCGAGAAGCCCGAGAGCGACCAGGACCTTCTGGACGCCTACCGCACCCACTTCGGAATGGTTCTCGACGAACTCCCCGACAGCGGTGGCGCAAACCGGACCATCGGGATCCAGCTGACCTGACACAGACAGTTGACGTACTCACCCGAATAACGTGGACCGCCTCGTTCGGCCCGGCGCACGATGCCCGGAGTACGGCGTTACTCCGTATCCGGAAGGAGCATTGTGTCCATCGTTGATCCCTTGCTGGAATTTCCACTCGACACCCAGCCGGACCCCGACGAATTCCTGCGCGCCGCCCTGCGGTGGCATTTCTCCCCGGAAACGGGTTCGCCGTTCTGGCTGGAACGCGCAGGAACTCTCGGGTTCGATCCGCTGACCGACATCAGCGGTTTCGCCGACCTGAACAAGTTCCCCAACCTCGCCAACGAACTGCGCGACGTACGGGCCGAGGACCTCATACCCCGCGGCTACGGGGACAAGCCCGAGGTCGTCGGCGTCTACGAGAGCGGCGGCACCACCGGCGCCCCCAAGCGGATCGTCCTGCTGCAGGAGTGGTTGGACCGGCTGCTCGCCTGGAGCAGCGCCCAGCTGGACCGCCACGGTGTTCCGCAGAACGTGAACTGGCTGGTCGTCGCCCCGACCGGACCCCACATGGTCGGTGACGTGATCAAGCGGCAGACCGCCTTCCGCGGTGGCCTCGCCTTCACCGTCGACCTCGACCCGCGCTGGGTCAAGAAGCTCATCTCCGACGGCAAGGGCGCCGAGGCCGGCGCGTACGCCGAGCACATCGTCGACCAGGTCGCCTTCCTGCTCCAGACCCAGGACATCGGTGTCCTGATGTGCACGCCGCCGGTCCTGGAGCGCCTGGCCCGCCGTGACGACCTCGCCAAGCTCATCGACGAGAAGGTCAAGGCGATCAACTGGGTCGGCACGCAGATGGACGCCGACACCCGCTACCTGTACCGCACCGAGGTCTTCCCCAAGGCCCACCTCTACAGCGGCTACGGCTCGACGATGATCCTCGGAAACGCCAGCGAGCGCCCGGGCCTGTCCGACGACGACCCGTGCGTCTACGACCCGTTCTCCCCCCACATGATCTTCGACGTGGTCGACCCCGAGACCCGCGGGACCGTCCCGTACGGCGAGCGCGGCCAGGTCGTCATGCACCACATCAGCAAGAGCCTGTTCATGCCGAACAACCTGGAGCGCGACTACGCGACCCGTGTGCCCGGCCCCGAGGGCATCTGGCAGCTCGGGGACTCCGTGGCGGACATCGCGCCGGTCCAGGAATTCGACAACGAGACCGTCATCGAAGGGGTCTATTAATGAATGCCGGCCTGATCACGCTGGACGCGCTCGGGCCCGCCGGACCGTTCCGCGCGCGCAAGCGCACGACCGTCACCGATGTGACGGGCGCGCCGGTCGCCGAACTCAGCCTGGTCCCGAAGCTGTTCGTGACCCGTGCCATGGACGCCCTGCGCAAGGCCGACTCGCTGCCGGCCGACGAGCGGACGGCGGCGCTGGCCCGCGCCGGGAAGATCTTCGCCGAGGAGACGATCGACGGGCTGTCGTTCGCCGAGTACGAGCGCACGGTCGCCCGGGTCTCCGGCGTGCCGATCGGCGTCGTGCAGGCCGCGACCGCCGCCATCATCGAGGCGACCGAGCAGTCCCGGTTCGCCGCGTACCAGGCCCGGCCGGCCGGCGCCGTGGACGACTGGCGCGCCGAGGACACCCGCAGCGGCAGCGCCGTGTGGACCCGGCGCGGTGACGTGTTCGCGGTGCACGCCGCGGGCAACCACCCCGGACCGCACTCGCTGTGGGTCGAGGCCCTCGCGCTCGGCTACCGCGTCGCGGTGCGGCCCTCGCGCCGCGAGCCGTTCACCCCGCACCGGCTGATCTCCGCGCTGCGGGCCGCGGGCTTCGGCAGCGACCAGGTCGTGCTGCTGCCCACGGACTACGAGGCGGCGGACGAGATCCTGCGCAGCGCCGACTACGGCCTCGTGTACGGCGGTGACGACGTGGTGCGCAAGTACGCGGGCACCAACGTGCTGCCGCAGGGTCCCGGCCGCTCCAAGATGCTGGTCCCGGCCGGTGTCGACTGGCGCGACCACCTCGACACCATCGTGGACTCCATCAGCCACCAGGGCGGTGTGGCCTGCATCAACGCCACGACCGTGCTGATCGACGGCGACCCGGAGCCGCTCGCGCAGGCCATCGCCGAGCGCCTGGCCACGATCCCCAGCCTGCCGCCGGAGGACGAGAAGGCCGTCCTCGCGGTGCAGCCGGTGGAGGGGGCGCGGGCGATCGAGAAGTTCCTGCTCGCCAAGGCGGCCGGGACCACGGCGCACCTCGGCGGCGACGGCGTCGTGGAGGAGCTCGGCGACGGCAGTGCCGTACTGCGTCCGGCCGTGCACCGGCTGGAGCGCCCGGACGCCGAGCAGGCCGGCATCGAACTGCCCTTCCCCTGCGTGTGGGTGGCTCCGTGGTCGCCCGCCGACGGGATCGGGCCCCTGCGCAACTCGCTGGTGCTGACCGCGTTCACCGAGGACGAGGCGCTGATCGACGCGCTGCTCCAGGAGCCCACCATCAGCAACGTCTATCTGGGCGACCACCCGACGTACTGGATCAGGCCGGGCGTTCCGCACGACGGCTACCTCGGCGAGTTCCTGATGCGGACCAAGACCGTCATCCGCGACTGACACACCCGACGGGTCCGGGCCGCGGCGGCCGCCCTGCCGGCCGCCGCAGCCCGGACCCGCCTTTCGTACGGCCACCGTTCCCGCCACCTCCCCGTCACCGCACAAGGAGCACTGTTGTCATGCCCATGAACGGAACGACCGGTTCCAGACCTGCGAGACCGCCGCGGCTCCCGTCGCTCACCGGACTGCGCTTCCCCGCGGCCCTCCTGGTCTTCTTCTTCCACGCCTCCCTCGGCGTCCCGTGGATCCGCCTCTTCGCCGACGACTCCGCCAACGACGCGTTCGCCACGTACGCCTCGCAGGCCGGCGCCCTCGGCGTCACCTTCTTCTTCGTCCTCAGCGGCTTCGTGCTCACCTGGTCCGCCCGCGACCAAGACACGATGCGCGCCTTCTGGCGCCGCCGCTTCGTCAAGATCTACCCGAACTACGTGATCACCTGGGCGCTCGCGCTGGTCACCTTCGCGGCCGTCATGACCAAGCCCTGGCAGGCCGTGGTCAACCTGCTGATGGTGCAGGTGTGGGTGCCCGACTTCGCCACCAACTTCAGCGTGGACCCGCCGAGCTGGTCCCTCGGCGCCGAGGCGATCTTCTACCTCGCCTTCCCGGCGCTGTTCCTGTTCATCAAGAAGATCGACCCGGCGCGGCTGAAGTACTGGATAGGCGGCGTCGTCGCCGCCATATTCCTCACCCCGACGCTGACCTACGCGGTCATCCCGGGCGGCGGCATGCAGATGCCCGGCGCCGACGGGACCTCGACCGTGCAGTACTGGTTCGCGTACGTCCTGCCGCCCGTCCGGCTGCTCGACTTCGCCCTCGGCATCCTCGTCGCCCGCGCCGTGCTGGCGGGCCGCTGGCGCAACATCGGCACGACCTGGTCGGCGCTGCTGCTGGCCGTCACGTACGGCATCGCGATGAACGTGGAGCACCTGTACGCGCAGCGCGCGGTCACCCTCATCCCGATCGTGCTGCTGATCGCGGCCGTCGCCCAGCGCGATGCGGAGAACAAGCCGACGCCGTTCAACAACCGGTTCATGATCTGGCTCGGCGAGATCTCCTTCGCCTTCTACCTGCTCCACTACATCGTCCTGGCCTACTCCCGCGAACTGCTCGGGGACCAGCTCTACTCGACCCCGGTCGCCGTCGCCCTGATCGCCGCCCAGATCGTCGTCGCGGTGCTGCTGTCCTGGGCCCTGTACGCCTGGGTGGAGGCGCCGATCACCCGCCGCTTCTCCAGCTCGCGCAAAGCCAGGGCCGCGAAGGCCGCGGCGGCCGAAGCAGCCGTCCGGGACGACCGCACCCTGGAAACCGTCTGACCCGCCGTTCCCCGCGCCGCCCTTCGGGTTCCCCGGAACCCGGAGGGCGGTGTCGTGCGTCCCGCCCCGCACGGCGTGCGCCGCTCAGGCCGCGGGGGCCAGCACCCGGTGTCCCGCCGCCGGCAGGCCCAGGCCGACGTACGGCCGCAGCTCCCCGTACGCACGGGCGTCCCCGACCAGGATGCCGCCGAGCAGGGTCGCGCAGTCCGCGTCCAGCACGAGCTTCGCGTACGTGCCCGCCGCCTCGTCCAGCCGGCTCAGCTCCACCGCGCCCGCGGTCGCCGCATGGGCGTCGCCGAAGCTCGCCACCTCCACGCCGAGCAGCTTGAGCTTGGTGGACAGGTCGGCCTCCCCAAACGGCTCCCCCTCCTCGCCCAGCAGCTGCCGGGCCACCGAGGCCGCCATCCGGTAGCCCGGTGCGGCCAGCCCGTGGCAGCGCCCCGACACGGCCGCGCACTCGCCGATCGCCCAGATCCGCTCGTCCTGCGTCCGGCACCGTTCGTCGACGAGGAACCCGCCGCGCTCGCCGGTGGCCAGGCCCGCCGGGCCCGCGAGCTCGTCCCGCGGCCGCACTCCCGCCGAGAACACCACCACGGAGGCGTCCAGGGTGCTGCCGTCGGCCAGGGCCACCGAGGCCACCGCGCCGTCCGGGCCCGCCTGGAGCGCGGCCGTGGCGACCCCGCAGTGGACGTGCAGCCCCTGCTGAGCCACGCGGCGCCCGAGGACACCGCCGCCCGCCGCATCCACCTGCAACGGCATCAGTCGGGGGGCGAGTTCCACCACGTGCGGCTCCATGCCGAGCAGCCGCAGCGCGTTCGCGGCCTCCAGGCCGAGCAGCCCGCCACCGATCACCACGCCGGGGCGGCCCGGTACGGCGGCGGCGCGGATCGCGTCGAGGTCGGTGAGCGAGCGGTAGCCGAAGGCGCCGGGCAGGTCGTGGCCCGGCACGGGCGGGATGAAGGGCCGCGAGCCGGTGGCCAGGACGAGGGCGTCGTACCCGAGGACGTCGCCGGCGGTGGTGGTCACGGTGCGCGCCGCCCGGTCAACGGCGGCGACGCCGGTGTTCAGCCGCAGCTCCAGCAGCGGGTCGTCCGCGAAGCCGGGTCCGGCCAGGGCGAGGTCCGCGGCGCTGCGGCCGTCGAGGTACGAGGACAGCGCGACCCGGTCGTAGGCGGGGTGCGGCTCTTCCCCGAGGACCACGATCCGCCAGAGCCCGGCGGTGTCCAGGGACCGCAGGTCGGCCACGAGCCGGTGTCCGGCCATGCCGTGCCCGGCGATGACGAGGGTACGAGCGGTACGGGTCATGACGTGCTGCTCCCTTCGGTGCGTACGACGCCGCAGAGGGCGCGGACGACGTCCGTGCAGCCCCCGCAGCCGGTGGTGGCGCGGGTCGCCGCGGCGACCCGCGCCAGATCGGCGGCCCCGGACCGGCAGGCCTCGGTGATGGTGTGCTTGGTGACGTTGTTGCAGCGGCAGACCACCGCGTCGTCGGGGAGCGCGTCGGGCCCCGGCGCGGCCGGTGCGATGCCGAGCAGGAACTCCAGCCGTCCTGCCGGCACCGGCAGGTCGAGCTCGTGGAGCCGGCTCACGGCGGCGATGGCCCGCGGCAGTCCCAGCAGCACCCCCCCGGTGATCCGCCCGCCGTGCAGGGTGAGGCGGGCGTAGCGGCCGCGCGCCGGGTCGGTGAACGCGACCACCTCCGCACCCTCGGGCTCCGGCCCGCCCCGCCCCAGGCGGACGAGGTCGATGCCGGGCACCCGCAGCCGGGTGATCTGCCGGGTGCCGTGGTGGTGCACCGGGGTGTGGGTGAGGGTCCTGGCCAGGGACTCGGCCTGCGCCCAGGCGGGTTCGAGGTACCCGGCGGTGTCCCCCGGGTGCTCTGCGCAGTCGCCGATGGCGTGGACGTGCGGGTCGTTGGTGCGCAGCAGCCCGTCGACGACCACACCGGTGCGGACGTCGAGTCCGGCCCGGCGGGCGAGCCCGGTCTCGGGGACGGCGCCGGTGCACAGCAGCAGCGTGTCGGCGGCGAGGACCCGGCCGTCGTCGAGGGTGAGCTTGCCGGTGCAGTACGCGGCCGCCGTGCGGCCGGTGTGGACCTCGACCCCGAGGCCTTCCAGGCTGCGGGCGAGCAGCGCGCCCGCGGTGGCGTCCAGGTGCCGGTCCAGCAGGTGCGGGCCGCGGTGGACGAGGGCCACCTCGTGCCCGGCCCGGCGCAGCGCGGCGGCCGCCTCGATCCCGAGCGGCCCGCCGCCGATGACGACGGCGGCCCCCGTGGGCTCCGCCGCCAACCGCTCGGCATCGGCGAGGGTCCGCAGCACGGTCGCCGCGCCGGCCGGCAGCCCGGGGATGCGGGGGACGGCGGGGCGGGACCCGGTGGCCAGGACCAGCGTGTCGTAGTGGTGCACGGAGCCGACCGTGCCGTGGGTGGAGTGGACGAGCCGGCGGGCGCGGTCGATCCGGGTCACGGTCACCCGGGTGTGCAGGCGGGTGCCCGCGGGCAGCGCGGGCAGGGCGAGGGCGGGGGCCGGCAGCGTCCCGTCCAGGACGGAGGACAGCAGCGGCCGCTGGTACGGGGCCTGCGGCTCGGCGCCGAGCAGGGTCACGCCGCCACGGTGTCCGTGGTGGTGCAGCCGCTCCGCGAACCGCTGCGCGGCAGGTCCCGCGCCGACCACCAGCACCTCGCCCACGCTCACGGCCGCACCGCTTCCGCGTTCTGGGGCGCGGGCTCGATCCGTACCGCGCACACCTTGAACTCCGGCATCTTGCTGCGCGGGTCGAGCGCCGCACTGGTGATCAGGTTGGCCCGGCCCGCCCCGGCGAAGTGGAACGGGAGGAACACCGTGTCGGTCCGTAGCGAGGGGACCAGCCGGACCCGGGCGAGCGTGCTGCCGCGCGCCGAGCTGACCCGGGCTGCGGCGCCGTCGGTCAGCCCGTACCGCCCGGCCGTGTCGGGGTGCACCTCCACGAAGGCCTCCGGCGCGGCCGCGGCCAGCTCCGGGACCCGACGGGTCTGCGCGCCCGACTGGTACTGGGCGAGCACCCGCCCGGTCGTGGCGTACAGCGGGAACGCCGCGTCGGGCGTCTCGGCCCCGTCGCGGTGCTCGACCTCGGCGAACCGGGCCAGCCCGTCCGGGTGGGCGAAGCCATCGAGGAACAGCCGCGGGGTGCCGGGGTGCGCCGCCTCGCCCTCGGCGGTCGCGGGGCACGGCCAGTGCAGGGCCTCGCCCGCGTCGAGCCGTTCGTAGCTGATGCCGGAGTAGTCGGCGCGCCCGCCGTGCGAGGCCCGCCGCAGCTCCTCGAAGACCTCGCGCGGCGCGGTCGGGAAGCGGTGCGCGGGCTGGCCGAGCCGGACCGCGAGGCCGTGCAGCACCTCCAGGTCGCCGCGGGCCTCGCCGGGCGGGAACAGCAGCCGGCGGCGGCGCAGCACCCGGCCTTCGAGGTTGGTCATCGTGCCCTCCTCCTCGGCCCACTGGGTCACGGGGAGGACGACGTCCGCGATCTGCGCGGTCTCGGAAGGTACGAAGTCGGCGACGACCAGCAGGTCCAGGGACTTCAGCCGGTCCCCGATCCGGGCCGCGTGCGGCGCCGAGACCACCGGGTTCGAACCGAAGACGAGCAGGGCGCGCGGCCCGCCCTCCGTGCCGAGCGCGTCGAGGAGTTCGTACGCGCTGCGGCCGGGGCCCGGCAGCGCGTCGGGGTCCACGCCCCACACCTGGGCGACGTGGGCGCGCGCGGCCGGGTCGGTCAGCATGCGGTAGCCGGGCAGCTGGTCGGCCTTCTGGCCGTGCTCGCGCCCGCCCTGGCCGTTGCCCTGGCCGGTCAGGCAGCCGTAGCCGCTGCCCTCGCGGCCGGGCAGGCCGAGGGTGAGGGCCAGGTTGATGAACGCGGCGACCGTGTCGGTGCCCTTGCTGTGCTGCTCGGCACCGCGCCCGGTCAGTACGTACGCCCGCTCCGCGCCGGCCAGCAGCCGGACCGCCTCCCGCATGTCGGCGACGGGGACCCCGGTGACCCGCTCGACCCGCTCGGGCCACCAGGAGGCGGCCCGCGCCCAGGCGGTGTCGAAGCCGGTGGTCCGCTTGTTCAGGTAGCCCTGGTCGGCGTGGCCCTCGACGACGGCGAGGTGGAACAGGCCGAGCGCCAGAGCGAGATCGGTGCCGGGCGTCGGCTGGAGGTGCAGGGCCGCGCCCTCGGCGGTGGGGGTGCGGCGCGGGTCGATGACGATGAGCTGCGCCCCGGTCAGGTGGCGCATCAGCGGCGGCATGGTCTCGGCGGGGTTGGCCCCGGCGAGCAGGATCACGTCGGCGCCGCCGAGGTCGGTGGCGGGGAACGGCAGGCCCCGGTCGAGGCCGAAGGCCGCCGAGCCCGCTGCTGCCGCCGAGGACATGCAGAACCGGCCGTTGTAGTCGATCTGGCTGGTGCCCAGCGCGACCCGGGCGAACTTGCCGAGCTGGTAGGCCTTCTCGTTGGTGAGCCCGCCCCCGCCGAACACGCCGACCGCGTCGGGTCCGTGCTCGGTGCGGATCGCGTCGAGCCGGGTGGCGATCAGGTCGAGCGCGGCGTCCCAAGTGGTGGGGGCGAGCCGGCCGTCCGCGCCGCGGACCATCGGCCGGGTGAGCCGGCCGGGCGCGTCCAGCAGTGCGGGCGCCGTCCAGCCCTTCTGGCACAGGCCGCCCTGGTTCACCGGGAACGAGGTCGGGGCGACGGTGGTGCGGTCGTCCTGGTGGGTGAGCCGGGTGCCGCACTGGAGGGCGCAGTAGGGGCAGTGGGTGGTGACCTCGCGGACGTCAGACACGGGAGGCCTCCGCGCGGACCGTGGCGGAGCCGGCCGTCCCGGCGGCCGCTGCGGCGGCCGCCTGCGCACCCGGGCGGCGCCACAGGTACACCGTCCAGGTGACCAGGACGCACACCAGGTAGAAGCCGAGGAAGGCGATGAAGGCGGGTTCACCGGACTGCCCCGCGGAGCTGTAGGCGCTGCGGAAGACCAGGTTGACCCCGACCCCGCCGAGGGCGCCGACCGCGCCGGCGATGCCGATGACGGCGCCGGAGAGCCGGCGGGCCCTGGCGAAGGCCGCCGCCGCGTCGTGGCCGGAGGTGACGTCGTCCTGCGCCTGCCGGGCGAAGACCGCCGGGATCATCTTGTACGTGGAGCCGTTGCCGATGCCGGTCAGGACGAACAGGGCGGTGAAGCCGGCGACGAAGAGGCCGAAGGAGCCGTTCGCGGAGGCCAGCAGGAGCACGCCGGTCCCGGCGGCCATCGCGCAGAACGCGGCGAGCGTGACCCGGGCTCCGCCCCACCGGTCGGAGAGCAGTCCGCCCACGGGCCGGAACAGGGAGCCGAGCAGCGGCCCGAGGAAGGTGTACGAGGCGGACTGGAGCGGGGTGGCGCCGAACTGGCTCTGGAGCACGAGGCCGAAGGCGAAGCCGTAGCCGATGAAGGAGCCGAAGGTGCCGACGTACAGGAGGGAGATGAACCAGGTGTGCGGGTTGCGGGCGGCCTCGCGCTGGGCGCCGGGCGCGCTGCGCACCACGGCGAAGTTGTCCATGTGGAGGGCGGCGAGGAGCGAGGCCAGCACGATCAGCGGCAGGTAGACGGCGACGACGTACGCGGGGTGGGTGCTGCCCGCGGTGGCTATGACCAGCAGGCCGATGAGCTGGACCGCGGCGACCCCGAGGTTCCCGCCGCCCGCGTTGATGCCGAGGGCCCAACCCTGGAGGCGCTGCGGGAAGAGGGCGGTGATGTTCGTCATCGAGGAGGCGAAGTTCCCGCCGCCGACTCCGCCGGCGGCGCCGATCAGGAGGAACACCCACAGCGGTGTGCCGGGTTGGCGCACGAACCAGAAGGCGGCGAGGGCGGGTACGAGCAGGATGCCGGAGGCGAAGACGGTCCAGTTGCGGCCGCCGAAGCGGGTGACCGCGTAGCTGTAGGGCAGCCGCAGGGCGGCGCCCACGAGGGTGGGGACGACGACGAGCAGGAACTTCTCGGAGGGCGCGAAGCCGAGGCCGATGGCCGGTGACATGAAGAGCACCAGCACTGACCACATGCTCCACACCGAGAACCCGATGTGCTCGGAGAGGACCGAGAGGGCCAGGTTGCGGCGGGCGGTGCGCTTGCCGGTCCGCTGCCAGAACTCCTCGTTCTCGGGGTCCCAGTCCTCGATCCAGCGTCCGGCTGCGGGACGTGCGGGCGACGGCGACGTCATGGCTCCTCGGCTTTCTCTGCTCGGTGACTACTGACTTGAACCATACAGTTCAGTTCAGTTGAGCTCAATGGCAGATCCGCCGAAGTCGTCAAGTCGACGGCTCCGTCCCTGCGTACGGTCAGTCGCGCCGGGCCAGGGCCCGGTCCACCAACGGCCCCGCACCGCCCGTGTAAGCGGCCGGATCGCACAGCCGCTCCAGTTCGTCCTTGCTCCACCGCCCGCCCGGTACGGGCTCCTCGGCTAGCAGTTCGCACAGCGGCCGGCCGCTCTCCCCGGCCGCGGCCGAGACCCGGGTCAGCAGCTGCTTCGCCGCCGCCTTGCCCAACTCCGGTGCGAGCACGGCCGCGATCCGTTCGGACACCACCTGACTGCCGGTCAGCAGCAGGTTGGCCCGCATCCGCTCCGGCCGGGCCGTCAGCCCCTCGGCCAGCTCGACCGCCGTGTGGGCGGCGCCGCCGACCAGCCGCAGACACTCGCGCAGCAGCTGCCATTCGGCGTGCCAGGCCCCCGCCGAGCGTTCGTCCTCCGAAACCAGGCACTGCACGAGGCCGGTGGCCAGGACCGGCACCTGGAGGGCGGCGCTGCGCACCAGCGTGCTCAGGACCGGGTTGCGCTTGTGGGGCATGGCCGAGGAGCTGCCGCGGCCGGCCACCGCCGGCTCGGCGACCTCGGAAACCTCCGTGCGGGCCAGGTTCTGCACGTCGATCGCGATCTTCCCGAGGGCCCCGGCGGTGAAGGCGAGCGCGGCGGCGAGATCTGCGATCGGGGTGCGCAGGACGTGCCAGGGCAGTGCGGGGCGGGCCAGTCCGGTCTCGGCGGCGAACGCCCCGACCAGGTCGTCCAGGTACGCGCCGGGCTCCGACGCTCGGTCCGCGCCGTCGATCCGGGCGTATTCGAGGTAGCCGGCCAGCGTGCCCGCCGCGCCGCCGAGCGACACGGGTAGCCCGTCCTCCTGCACCCGGGCCAGCCGCCGGTCGGCGTCCAGGACCAACTGCCGCCAGCCGGCCGCCTTCAGCCCGAATGTGGTGGGTACGGCCTGGAGGGCCAGCGTCCGTCCCGCCATCGCCGTGTCCCGGTGCGCGCCGGCCAGCTGGGCCAGGGCCCCGGCGGTACGGGCCAGATCGGCCCGGATCAGCTTCAGCGTCCGGTCGGCCACCAGCATGGCGCCGGTGTCGAAGATGTCCTGGCTGGTGGAACCGCGGTGCACGTACTCGGCGGCGCCGGTGCCCTGCGTGTCCTGCTCCGCGACCACCCGGGTCAGCGCCTGCACCAGGCCGACCACCGGGTTCGCGGTCTCCCGGGCGGCCAGCGCCAGGGCCCGCAGGTCGAGGTTCTCCGCCCGGGCCGCACGGGTGATGGCGGCGGCGGCGTCCTCGGGGAGGGTGCCGAGTCCGGCCTGGGCCCGGGCCAGGGCGGCCTCGGCGTCGAGCATGGCCTGGAGCCAGGCCAGGTCGCTGACGGCCTCCTCCGTGGGGGTGCCGACCCGTACCGGCGACAGCAGCCCCGCGTCGGTGAGCGCGTCCTGCCCGGCCCGGTCCTCAGGGGCCGTGCTCATACCAGGACCCCGGTGAGGTCGGTCTCGGCCGGCAGCGGCGCGACACCGCTGGGGACCACGCCGGCGGCGGCCAGGGCCAGGACGGAGCGGGCGATGGCGTCGGAGTCGCCGAGGGTGACCGAGTCGACGCCCGGGCGGATGCCGGCCGCAGTGACCCAGTGCACGGATTCGGTGGGCACCCCGTAGGCGAACCGGCGCGGGTGGGCCCGGCCGCGGGCGTCGAGCAGCCGGTACGGGCGCTCGGTGACGGCGAGGCCGCCCGACTCGTAGCTGCTGCCGTCGGAGCCGGCGATCCGGTAGGTGGTGCACTGTTCGGTGTCGAGCAGGTGGCGCAGCAGCGGGTCGTCGGTGCGCCGCAGGTCGGGCTCGGGCAGCCGGGCCTCGATCAGGACGGCGGCGCGGATCGCGGGGCCGGGGACGGTACGGGACTGGGCGATGAAGGTGGCGTCGTCGCCGGCGGCGGTGTCGACGCGGATCTCGGTCCCGGGACCGGTCAGGACGAGCACCCCGGCGTCGATCAGGGCGATCATCTCCTCGATGCGGGAGGCCGGCGGGCCGATGGAGAGGAAGGCGTTGAGCGGGGTGTACCAGCCTTCGAGGTCGTCGCGGTGCGAGTGGCCGTCCAGACCGCCGTGGTCCACGGCGAGCCGGATCTCGTTGCGGAGGTCGCGCATCACGTCCAGGGCCGCCTTGAGCGGGCCGCTCAGGTTGCCGGCCTTGGCTTCGGCGACGTCCTTGGCCAGGTAGCCGACCAGCCAGTCCCGGAACTCCTCGCGGCTGGTGAACTCGCGGTCGCCGTACGGGCGGGAGAGCTTCTCCCAGTCCCAACGCTGCTCGTACTCGAACCCGTAGACGTCCAGCAGCGAGGCCCGGTCGTCCGCGTCCTCCAGCGACAGGTACCGCCGGGTGAAGCCCTCGCGCTCGGCGCCACGGCCGCGGGACTCCAGCAGGGTGCCGTAGTACACGCTCTCCGTCTCGCGGGAGATCAGCGGCCACAGGTCCGCGGAGAAGCTGATGCCCTCGCCGTCCTGGGAGCGGCGGCGCATCTCGGCGATCTTCTCCGGGGTGAGCAGCCGGGGCAGGTAGCGGCCGTACGCTCCCTTCTCGTTCTCGCCGCGGGCGTGGTACGGGATGCCGCGCCGCGAACTGGCGTACAGCGTGGGCTCGTTGCCGGAGGCGCGGTAGGTCAGGCGGCCGTCCTCGGCGCGGACGAAGGTGCCGCCGCGGCCGGAGGTGAAGAGCGCCATGTGGTCGAAGAAGTTCAGGCCGAGGCCGCGCAGCAGGACGTTCTCTCCGGGCTTCACGACGTTCAGGTTCAGGTCCGCCGGGTTGGCGGGCGTGACGTACGTGAGGTGGTGGATCCGGGCGAGGCTCGCGGTCTTCGCCTCTCGCGGCGTCAGCCGGGCCGGTACGTGGCCCTGCGCCATCACGATCGCGTCGAGCTTGTTGAGTCGGGTGCCGTTCTCCAGCCGGACGCCCTGCTCCCCGCCGGGGGTGCCGTGCGTGTCGGCCATGGCCACGGCCCGGGAACGGTGCACCTCGATGCTGACGTGGGCGGGGGCGCTGCGCACGACGCGCTCGAAGGTGGCGCGCAGGTAGCTGCCGTAGAAGGCGCGGGTGGGGTACGTGTTCGGGCCCAGCCGGCGGGCCTCGGCGAGGGTCGCCCCGTCCGCGGACTCGCAGGCGATGTCCTTGGCCCATTCGTACAGGCTCGGGCCCGGCTCGATGGGGCCCTCGGTACGGACGCTGTCGTCGGTGTAGATGGTGATCTGGGAGGCGACCGTGTTCATCAGCAGGTGCTGGGACTGGTCGGAGCGCCAGACCTGGCCGGCGCCGGGCGCCGAGGGGTCGACCACGTGGACGGTGACCGCGGAGTGCGTGGGGTTGCGGCGCTCGTTGGCGCACAGCCGCTCCAGGACCGACAGGCCGCGGGGGCCCGCGCCGATGATGGCGATCTGGATCCGTCCGGTCTCGCGTACCTGGTGCGTGCTCATCGCTGCTCTCCGTCCGGGGTGGTGTTCTCGTCGAGGGTGCGGGCGCCGTGCATCCAGGCCACGTAGTCGTGGAGCTGGTCGGGGGTGAGGGTCGAGAGGTACTCGTTGCGGGCCGGGACGGCCTCCCCGGCGGTGTGCCAGAGCTTGATGCTCTCCCGGGCGAGGAGCTGGATCTTCGCGGTGCGCTCGCGCCGCTCGGCGTTGAACTTCTCGAAGCGCTGCGGGAGTTCGTCGGAACCGCAGTCGAGCAGGTCGCCCAGGATCACGGCGTCCTCAAGGCCCTGGCAGGCGCCCTGCGCCACGTAGTGGAGCATCGGGTGGGCGGCGTCGCCGAGCAGTGCGACCCGGCCGTCGGTCCAGGTGTCGACCGGGTCCCGGTCGACCAGGACCCAGGACTTCCAGCCTTCGCCGAGTGCCAGCAGGCGCTGGGCGTCCTCGCCGAGGGCGGAGAACTCGCGGCGGATGTCTTCCGGGCTGGCGGGGACACCGGCGAGGGTCTCGGTGGCGTGGTTGTCGCTGCTGGCCGCGAGGTTGAGGTACTTGCCGCCGGCGATCGGGTAGTGCACGAAGTGGCAGTGCGGCCCGGTCCACCAGGTCACCGAGGTCAGGTGGCGCAGCTCCTCGGGGACCTGTTCCATCGGTATGACGGCCCGGTAGACGGTGATCCCGGAGTTGCGGGGCGCGCCGTCGCCGACGAGCTGGGCGCGGATCGCGGAGTGGATGCCGTCGGCGCCGATGAGGGCGTCGCCGGTGATCCGCTCGCCGTCTTCCAGGACGACCGAGGCGCCGGTGGCGTCCTGTTCGTACCCGACGGCGGTGACGGCGCTGCGCAGTTCGATGGCGTCGGAGGCCTGGCAGGCCTCCAGCAGCTTGGTGTGCAGTTCGGCGCGGTGGACGACGGCGTACGGGTTGCCGAACCGCTCGCGGTAGCGCTCGGTCAGGTCCATGCTGACCACGTGCCGGCCGGTGACCCCGTCCATGAACCGGAGCTCGTCCATCTGCACGGCGGTGGAGCGGACGGCGTCTCCGAGGCCGAGGCGGTCGAGGGCGTGCAGGCCGTTGGGGGCGAGCTGGATGCCGGCGCCGATCTCGGCGAACTCGGGGGCGCGCTCCAGCACGAGGACCTGGTGTCCCTGGCGGGCGGTGGCGAGGGCGGTGGCGAGTCCGCCTATTCCGCCACCGATGATGATCAGCTTCGACATCAGACCTTCTCCTCGGTGCGGTCGGCGGTGGCGCCGGTGGTTGCGGTGGTGGCGCCGGCGGTGAGCAGTCGGGCGAGCTCCAGCCGCTTGATCTTGGTGGTGGCGGTCTGCGGCAGCTCGGACTGGCGCCACTGGACCGGTTCGGCCATCGGCGGGAGCCCGGCGACGGCGGCCTTCCAGGCCTCGGGGTCGAGGGGCTCGTCGTCCTTGGTGCAGACGACGGGGACGGCGCGACCGCTCTCGTCGGGGATGATGATGACCTCGGCGAGTGCGTCCAGCCGGGTGAAGAGGGTGTCCTCGGCGGCGAGGGTGGAGCCGAAGCCCTCGATCAGGTCGACCTCGCGGTCGAGCAGGTGCACGCAGCCCCACTTGGTGCGGTAGCCGACGTCGCCCATGCGCCACCAGCCTTCGTTGACCTGCTTGTCGTAACGTTCCTGCTCGCCGAGGTAGGTGACGATCCGGCCGTCGCTCTTGACCTCGATGAAGCCCGGGTTGGTCTCGGACGGCGGGAGCCCGTTGCGGCTGACGACGCGGACGTCGGTCATGCCGGGGAAGGGCATGCCCACGCAGCGGCCGTCGGCGTCGAGCCCGCGGCGCTTGGAGAAGGAGCGGGCGACGGCCGGGCCGATCTCGCTCTGTCCGTACAGCTGGCCGAAGACCGGGGCCCTGCGCTTCGTAGCCTTGAGCAGCCGCTGCACGGTGCGCGGGTGGATGGCGTCGAAGGTGCTGCTGAAGAGCTTCACGTTCGCCAGCGGCCCGCGGGGGTCGTCGACCATCTCCTCCCACTCCATGAAGGAGTTGGGGTGGGCTTCGAGGATGCCGGGGCGCAGTTGGGCGAACAGGTCGGCGGCCTTCTTGGGGTCGGAGTCGGCGAGGACGACGATCGGGAAGCCGCGGAAGAGGGAGATGGCGAGGGCGGTGATGAGCCGTGAGTGGACGAAGGAGACGTGCAGGGCGATCGTCTCGCGGCCGGGTATGAGCGGCTTGGTGATCGTGGCCTGCGGTCGGTAGCGTGCCTGGAGGGTCGCGCCGGTGTGGACGGCGAGCTTGGGGGTGCCGGTGGTGCCGGAGGTGTGCGTGATCAGGGTCGGGTGTTCGGGCGGCATGGTCACGGCGGGGACCCGGGGCGCCCCGACGAGCGAGGCGAGCTCGGTGGCCTCCTGGTAGCTGCCGGAGGTGAGCAGGACCTGCTCGGCCTCCTCGAAGACCGAGGCGGGCAACTCGGTCTCCAGCTTGTCCTGGTCGGTGAGCAGGTAGGGCTGGTCGGTACGGCGTACGAGTTCGGCGACGGTCTCGCCGTCGAGTTTGGGGGACAGCAGCACCGGGACGGCGCCGATGCGGGCGACCGCGCAGGCCAGCAGGGTGATGTCGAAGCCGTCGGACTTGTAGACGACGACCCGGCGGCCGGGGCGGACCTTGGCGGCCCAGAGCCGGGAGGCGAAGTCGTCGATCAGGTCGGCGACCTCGGCCACCGTCGCCCGGCGCCCCAGGGCGGGGGCTATGTCCAGGTCGTGATCGAGGATCACGACGTTCGTCGGGTGCTTTCTCGCGGCCCGCTCGAAGAGCGTCCCGAGCCGGATTCCCTTGTTCCCGATGCGCTGCAGAATCATCGTCTGGCCTTTTCCCAAGTCAGGTGTGGTGGAGGTGAGTTGCCAACCGGATTGCTCGGGCGCCCGGGCGCCGGTCCGGATGGGTCCTGCTAGGCGAGGTCCTTTTCGATGACGACCTTGATGCGTTCGAGGGTCGTGGCGAGGTCGCCGGCCACCTTCTCGCCCCACTCGGTGAAGAACTGCTGCTTCTCGCCCCCGTCCATCTCGGCGGTGATGCCGGTGATCCCCTCGGTGGCGGCGCCCATCCGGAAGTGGTGGACCAGGAGGCTGCCTTCGCCGTCGGCCTCGATGGAGAAGCCCCAGATGCTGTCCTGCTTCTCGCCGGAGCTGTTGTGCATGGCCCACTGGAAGGTCCGGCCCGGCTCGGCGGCGACGACCTCGGCGTAGGTCGACCACTTGCCGCGCACCACCGGCGCCCAGGAGACGACGTCCTCGCTGCGCTCGTTCTCGCCGTGGAACACCGAGCCGACCGCGCCGGGGGTGCCGGTGGTCCATTCCCCGCCGAGGCACTCGGGGCTCCACTCGCCGCTGCGGGCCAGGTCGGTTACCACGGCGTACACCTCGGCCGGCGTGGCGGACACGTGGATCTGGGCTCGCGACCGGAAGAGGGGCGTCTGGGTGTCGCTCATGGGGATGGGCCTCCTTTGGACTGGAACGTCTCAACTGCGGTGTATTGGCGCCGTGTTTGGCGCCTCCCACTTCCTGAACCATACAGTTCAGTTCAATTGAACGCAACGGTACAGTTCAGTTGGGATCTAGACTGGGGCCCGCACCCCCGAGGAGTAGGGATCGACATGACCGCACGGACCAGCGCACGGACCAGCGCCAACGACGCCCACCAGGCCGTTCCCACGGGGGCGCGCGCGGCGCGCAAGCGCGAGGCCATCCTGGAGGCGGCGCGCACCGTGTTCCTGCGCGAGGGCTTCGGGGCCGGAGTGGACCAGCTCGCCGCCGAGGCCGGCGTCTCCAAGGTCACCATCTACAACCACTTCGGCAGCAAGGAGAACCTCTTCAACGCCGTGATCGGGCAGACGCTCGACGAGGCGCTGGAGGTGGCCCAGTCGGTGATCCAGGCCAAGCTCGCCGAGTCGGACGACGTCCGCACCGACCTGCTGGAGGCCTGCCGCACCTGGGTCGCCGGCCTCACCACCCCGGAGGTGCTAGCGCTGCGCAACGTGATCGCGGGCGAGCGCCACCGCTTCCCGGAGCTCGGCACCACCTGGCAGGAGGAGGGCCCCGGCCGCCAGCACGCGGCCCTGGCCACGGCCCTCGGCCGGCTCGACGACCGCGGCCTGCTCCGCATCCCGGACATGGAGCTGGCCGTCCTCCAGCTCTCGGGCCTGGTCCTGTCCCCCCACCTCGTCTACGGGGTGTACGGCACCGCCCTCGACGCGGACCTCGCGGAGCGCCTCGTCCAGGGCGGCGTGGACATGTTCCTCCACCAGTACGCCGTGAGCGAGGTCTGACCGGGGCCGAAGGGGGCCGAACGGGTCACCGCGCCTGCCGCCCGCCGTTTCGCCGGGGCCATGGCCTCCGGGCGTCCTAGGGTGGCCGTCGCGCACGGGTGACGCAGGAGCGGAAGAACGGACGGACGTTCATGACGTCGCAGCAATGGGACCGCTCGCTCCTCAGCGCCGCCTCGGGCCCCGCCGTTCCCGTCACCACCGTCGCCCATGACGTCGGCCTGCTCGTGCTGCGGCTGGTCGTGGGCCTGACCATGGCCGGCCACGGCACGCAGAAGCTCTTCGGCTGGTTCGGCGGCCCGGGCCTCGACGCGTTCGGCAAGGGCTTCACCGCGAGCGGTTACCCGGCCGGGAAGACCACGGCCGTCGTCGCCGGCCTGTCCGAGACCCTGGGCGGGCTCGGCCTCGCCCTCGGCCTGCTCACCCCGCTGGCGGGTGCGGCACTGATCGGCGTGTTCGTCAACGTCCTCGCCGTGCGGGGCCTTGGCGCCTACTTCGCCCCCAAGGGAGTGGAGCTCGAATTGGTGCTGCTGGCCGGGGTCGTGGCCCTGACCCTCATCGGGCCGGGCCGCTTCTCCGCGGACCACTTCCTCCCCGTACTGCGCGAGTCGCGGCCGAGGTACGGCGTGCTCGGCGTCCTGCTGGGCGTGATGGCGGGCCTCGCGGTCGTCCTCCTGCGCGACTGACCGCAGCCGTTTGCGCCGGCCTGCGTCTGTGCCGGCCTGCGTTTGCGCCGGCCTGCGTTTGCGCCGGCGTCGCGGCGGCAGTGTCAGTGCAGGGCCAGCCAGGTGATTCCCCCGACGCCCACCACGGCGCCGGCGGCCAGCGCGGCCACCTCGTGGCGCCGCAGGGCGTACCCGAGGAGCAGGGCGCTGAACGGCGTGGCCGCCGTGCCGATCGCCCCGTGCAACGGCCCTCGGCTGTAGCCGAATTCCCCGAAGTGACGCGCCAGCCACACCAGCCAGAACAGCCTCATGACGCCCCCTCCGAGCCCTGCACCTGCCGAAGATCGTATCTTCGGGCCCCGAAATGCCACCGGGGGCACCCGCCGGGAGTCGGCGGGGTGCCCCCCGTTGTGGTCTGTTGTGCGGGTCGGGATCAGTCCTCGTAGCGGCCCAGGCGGTCCGCCGCGTAGTCGTCGAAGGCCTGGTCGATCTCCTCGGCGGTGTTCATCACGAACGGGCCTGCGCGGAACACCGGTTCGCCGATCGGCTCGCCCGTCAGGAAGAGCAGGTCGGCGCCGATCGGGCCGCCCTCGACGTGGACCGTGTCGCCGTCGTCGGCGAGGACGGCCAGTTCCCCGTCGGCCAGCTCGCTCGCGGCGACCCTGCCGCTGCCCGACAGGACGTACACCGCCGCGTTGCGGCCCGCCGGCGCCGGGAGTTCGGCGCTTGCGCCCGGCGCGATGGAGGCGTGCACGACCGTCACCGGGACCTGCGTGTCGAAGGGCCCGGTCACGCCGAGCGCGGAGCCCGCGATGACCTTGAACCAGGACCCGTCCAGGGTGCGGACCACCGGGATCTGCTCCGCCGTGCGGTTCTGGGTGCGCGGACGCAGTCCCTTGCGGGCGGCCGGCAGGTTCACCCAGATCTGGAGGTTGTGCTGGAGGCCCCCCGCCGCGCGGAAGGCGTCGGTCGGCTGGGCCGAGTGCACCACGCCCGCGCCCGCCGTCAGCCACTGCACGGCCCCGGGCGGTACGACGCCGCGGCTGCCGGTGGAGTCCGCGTACTCGATGTCGCCCTCCAGGACGTACGCGATGGTCTCGAAGCCGCGGTGCGGGTGGTCGGGGGCGCCCTTGGGCTCGCCCGGGCCGAGGTCCACCGGGCCGACCTGGTCGACCATCAGGAACGGGTCCAGCTGCGGGATCCGCGGGGTGGGGAAGGGGCGGCGGACCGGGAAGCCCTCGCCCTCCAGCGTGTGCACCGGCTGCAGCACGTCGACCACCGAACGGATCGCGGTGGCGGTGGCGGTGGCGGAACCCAGGGTGGTCATGATGCCTTCTCTCGTTCGTTCGCGGTCGTCGCGGTCCGGCGGTGATGAGCTGACGTGTGGGACGTGAACCATACAGTTCAGTTCAGTTCGAGGTCAGTTATACGGGAGAGACCGTCCTCGATCAAGTCCTGAGCACCGACCCGCCCGCCGATAGATGACAGATACGGCCGTCCGCCGTTGTCGGTGCGTCCCGTGCGCGGACAGACTCCAGCTCATTCACCGACGTTCATCTCGCAGGGGCATGCCGGGCACGGCATTCGCTGCGCATGTCACCTTCGCGGAAGGACAGTTCATGCCCGAGCTCAAGATCCTGGCCATCTCCGGCAGCCTGCGCGGCGCCTCGTACAACAGCGCCCTCGTGCGCGCCGCCCAGAAGTTCGCCCCCGGTGACCTGGCCATCGAGATCTACGAGGGCCTGCGCGACATCCCGCCCTACGACACCGACCACGACGTCGACCCGGCGCCGGTCGCCGTCGCCGACCTGCGTCGCCGCATCGCCGAGGCGGACGGCCTCTTCATCGCCACCCCCGAGTACAACTACGGGATCCCCGGTGTCCTGAAGAACGCCCTGGACTGGGCGAGCCGCCCGGCCCTCGCCTCCTCGCTGACCGGCAAGCCGGTCGCCATCGCCGGCGCCGCCCCGACCAACTTCGGCACCGTCCGCGCCCAGCTCGCGCTGCGCCAGATGTTCCTGTGGACGGACTCCAAGGTCGTCGGCAAGCCCGAGCTGCAGATCTTCCGCGCCCACGAGCGCTTCGACGAGCACGGCAACCTGACCGACGACACCACCGTCGAGATCCTCCAGCAGCTGCTCTCCGCGCTCGGTACGAAGATCCGCGAGACTCGCGCCATCGCCGAGGCCGGCCTCTGATCCACCCCAGGCCGGAGTCGCCAGCTCCTGCACTGCTCCCCCCTCTCCGAAGGGCCGCTCACACCCCCGTAGCGGCCCTTCGGCCATGCCCGGATCCCGGTGCCGCGCGGCTGCTTCCGGGAGTTGACGAAGCCTTCGCCGCACGCTGCCCGAACGCCGCCGGCCCTTGCGAGGATCGCGCCATGCGTGCAGCTTTCATCGAAGAACTGGGCCCCGCCGAGAACATCCGCTACGGCGAGATCGTCCCTCCGGCCCCCGGCCCCACGGATGTCCTGGTCGAGGTCGAGGCGGTGTCCGTCAACCCGGTGGACACCTTCGTACGGTCCGGCCTCTTCCGCACCCCCGTCGAGTTCCCGTTCGTGATCGGCCGCGACCTGGTCGGCACCGTGGTGGCGGCCGGCCCCGGAGCGGCCGGCTTCGCCCCCGGGGACCGCGTCTGGTGCAACAGCCTCGGCCACGGCGGCCGCCAGGGCGCCGCCGCCGAGCTGGCCGTCGTCCCCGTCGACCGGCTCTACCGCCTGCCCGCAGCCGTGGACGCCGCCGAGGCCGTCGCGGTCGTGCACCCCGCCGGCACCGCGTACCTCGCCCTGTTCACCCACGGCCGCGTCCGCCCCGGCGAGACCGTGCTCGTCGCCGGCGCCGCCGGGAACGTGGGCAGCGCCCTGATCGTCATGGCCGTGGAGGCGGGCGCCCGGGTCATCGCCACCGCCGGTGCGCGTGACGCCGGGCACTGCCTCGCGCTCGGCGCCGAAGCCGTCTTCGACTACAAGGACCCGGACCTCGCCGACCGCATACGGGAGTTCAGCCCGGAGGGCATCGACGTCCACGTCGACACCTCCGGGACGAACGACCTGGCCGGCGCGGTCGCGCTGCTCGCCCCCCGCGGCCGGATCGTGCTCCTCGCCGGCGCCCGCTCCCAGCCCGTCCTGCCGGCCGGGCCGCTCTACATGAAGGACGGCTCCGTCGTCGGCTTCGTGATCTCGCACGCCACCGCGGCCGAACTCGCCGAGGCCGCCGGTTCGATCAACCGCCTGCTGGCGAACGGCAGGCTGCGCGCCCGCTCCGTAGAGCGGGTCCCGCTGTCGGACGCGGCCCGTACGCACCGGCGCATCGAGGACGGCGAACTGCACGGCAGCCGCGTCGTATTGCTGCCGAAGGAGTCCTGACGACGGCTCCGCCCCGCACGCGGCGGCGCAGCTGCCGGCAGACCTGACGGACTGAGCCGGCGGCGCCCCCCGCTGCTGTCAGCGACTGCCAGACTCGCGGCATGGACGATTCCCCAGAGGCCCGGGCCCTGGCCGCCCCGCGCAGCACCTGGGCGCGGTTCGCGATCCTCGGCGCCGTGCAACTCCTGCTCAACGCCTCGGTGTCGGTGACGTTCGCCGCCGGTCCGGCCATGCAGCGGGAACTCGGCCTGAGCCGGATCGACCTCATCCTCGACAGCGCCGCCTACGGCCTCGCCTTCAGCGGCCTGCTGCTGCTCGGAGGCCGGCTCACCGACCGGATCGGACAGCGTCGGCTGTTCTCTCGGGGCACGGCCCTGTTCGCCGTCGCCTCGCTCGCCGCGGCGCTCGCCCCCAGCTCCCACGCCGTCCTCGCCGCCCGCTTCCTCCAGGGCTGCGGGGCCGCCCTCGCCGCCCCCGCGGCCATGGCCCTGCTGCGGGTCGTCTTCCCCGAAAGCCGGGCCAGGGCCGCCGCCCTGGCCCGCTGGGGCCTGCTGGCCAGCCTCGGCGCCGCCGTCGGCATCGTCCTCAGCGGAGCGCTCGTCACCTGGCTGACCTGGCGGTGGAGCTTCGCACTGCTCGCCGCCGCGGCCACGGCCGTACTGGCCCTCGCCCCCCGCTCGTTGCCGACCGGGCCGGCTCCCGTACGGGTCCCCGTGGACCTCCTCGGTGCGGTGCTCGCCACCCTCGGGCTCTCCACCCTCGGCTACGGCCTCGTGATGGTCGGCCCGCACGGCTGGACCGCCGCCCAGGTCCTCGCCCCGCTCGCCCTCGGAGCGGTCCTGCTCGCTGTGTTCGTCGCCGCCCAGCAGCGCGTCCGCGCACCCCTGCTGCCGCTCGGCTTCCTCGCCTCGCGCCGCCGGGCGACCGCCCTCGTCTGCGCGCTGCTCGGCCCGGCCATCGGCGCCAGCACCGCCTTCCTGCTGGCCCTCTACTTCCAGCAGGTACGCGGCTATTCGGCCTTCCAGAACGCGCTGGCCTTCATCCCGTACAGCGCGATGCTGCTCGGTGTCGGCTTCGTCGCGGGGCGGATCGTCGCCCGCCACGGGGTCCGAGCGGTGGCGGTCGCAGGACTGGCCGTCATCGCCGCCGGGTTGTTCCTGATCGGCGGAGTGGGGCTGCGTACGGGCTCGACCCCCTGCGTCCTGGCCGGCCTGGTCATCCTGTCGGCCGGCATCGGCACGCTGATGTCCGCCGCGGTGGTGGGTGCCGTCAGCGGGGTCCCGGAGGAGCAGTCCGCGCTGGCCGGGGCGGTGGTCAACACGGCCATCCTGGCCGGGCCGACCATCAGCCTCGCCCTGATCACCTCCGCCGCCGACGCCCGGACGGCCTCCCTGCTGGCCGCCGGGGATCCGGCCGCCGCAACGGGCGGGTACGCGTTCGCCTTCGAGGCGGCCTGCGTGGTGTTCCTGCTGGCCATCGGCCTGGCCGGGTACGGGCTCGCGCCGGACCGGCGCTCCGTCCGCCGGGCCGGGGCGCGGGCCGCCGACCGGCAGGCAGAACACTCCTCCACTCCGGCCTGACCAAGGGGGGCAGGCCGGGGTGGAGGTCCCGGACACCGTGACGCTCACGCAAGGTGATGGCTTCACGGGTGCAGCAAGCAGTGGAGTGAAAGAGATTCATGCAGGTCACGGGGGCTAAAACGGCCGGTCCGCGGTGCATTTCCAGGGGTGCGCGGCCCGGTTTCCGGTTGCCGAATGTGACCGGGTGGCGGTGAGTGGACAGGGGCAGGTCCCGTGCCCCTCCCGACTCTGAACAGGAGTGAGCTCTTGCACCGCATCACCCGCTACACCCTCCCCGCGGCCCTCTGCGTGTCGCTGCTGACCGTGTCCCCCGCCCTGGCCGGTGCCGCCGACGCCCCCACCAAGGCGGCCCCGCCGGCGGCGAAGAAGGCCATCCCCGGCGCCGAGGCGCTGACCGCGCAGGTGGAGTCCTTGGGGGCCGCCGGCAGCCTGATCACCCCCGTCACCAACTTCCTCGGGGAGGTCCTGAGGTCACCGGACGGCAAGCTTGCGGACGCGGACCTGGCCGCGCACAAGCAGAAGATCGAGGCGGCGCTCGCCGGCCTGAAGAAGACCTTCGCGGCAGCCGCCCCGGCGGCGGCCCCCGCGGCGCCCGGGGCCGCGACCAAGCAACCGGCGAACCTGCCGGTGACCCAGGTGGTCCTGCCGAAGTCTCCGACGGACGACACCCCGCCGGACGAGCCGCCGTCGGAGGTCGCAAAGCCGCCGGTTGAGGCCGCGAAGCCTCCGGTGGAGGCCGTGAAGCCTCCGGTGGAGGCCGCGAAGCCGCCGGCCGAGGCCGTGAAGCCTCCGGTGGAAGCTGCGAAGCCTCCGGCCGAGGCTGCGAAGCCTCCGGTTGGGGCCGCCAAGCCTCCAGTGGAAGCCGCGAAGCCGCCGGCCGAGGCCGCGAAGCCTCCGGCTGAGGCTGCGAAGCCTCCGGTGCAGGCAGTGAAGCCGCCGGCCGAGGCCGCGAAGCCTCCGGTTGAGGCTGCGAAGCCGCCGGTGGAGGCCGCCAAGCCGCCGGCCGAGGCCGCGAAGCCTCCGGTAGAGGCTGCGAAGCCCCCGGTGCAGGCAGTGAAGCCGCCGGTCGAAGCCGCGAAGCCTCCGGTCGAGGTGGCCAAGCCGCCGGTCGAGGCCGTGAAGCCGCCTGCCGAGGCCGCCAAGCCCGTCACGCTCCCGGCCGCGGTGCCGGCGGTCGTCCCCGCCGTCTCGATGCCCCGGGCCGTGAACCGCACCCGTCTGGACGTCGTGACCGCCGCCGTCGACCACCTCAAGGCGTCCGTCGACGAAGTCGCCAAGGCGGCCGGCCCCTGCGGCTGCACGACCGACGCCAAGGCCAAGGCCACGAACGTCGTGGCCGACCTCGGCGCCACCGTGGCCGCCCTCTTCACCGGCCTCGGTCTGCCCGGCATGCCCGCCGCGGCCCCCGCGGCCCCGGCGGCCCCGCTCGACTAGCGCTGCGCGCCATGCGCCCGTCCGCCCCCGGTGTCCCTCTGATGCCGGGGGCGGACGGGCGACCTCCGTACACCCCCCCCGTGCGACCGCGCGACCTCGTGAACACCCTTGACGCGCCCCACCGCCCGGTGGACGCTCCCGGGTCTCGCATCAGAACGGTTGCAGCTGGGGGGCCGGTATGCCGGAGCAGTCTGTCGAGTCAGGATCAGAGTCGGAGTCAGGATCCGTTCAGACGGTGGGGGAGCTGCGTGCACAGCTCGTGGAGCACGGGGCGCGCTGGTCCGTCATCGAGCACCTCGCCGACGAGGAGGCCGTGCCGCGGCCTTCCCTCGGCCTGGAGCCCGGGGCGAACCTCACGCCCGCCGAGGAGGCGGGCGCCGTCGATCTGCGGGAGCTGATCGGGCACGAGAGCGGTAATCCGCACCTCACCCGGCGCCGGGCCGCCCACGGGTTGCTGCCCGACGCGCGGGGACCGGTCGTCGGAGGCCGTCCCGCCGCCGTCGACTGGCGCAGCCGCTGGGGCTGGCCCTGGATCACCAAGGTCAAGGACCAGAACCCGTGCGGTTCCTGCTGGGCCTTCGGGGCCGCGGGCCTGGTCGAGTCGATGGCCCGCATCGAGCACGGCGTCTGGGCGGAGCGGTCGGAGGGGGACGTCCACGACGGTCTGAAGTCCACCTGTGGCCAGGGTTCCAACCCCGAGACGGCCCTCGACTGGATCAAGGGGAACGGCGGTCTGGCCGACCCGGACTGCTGGCCCTATTCGCCGCCCCCGTCCACCGTCCCGGCCGACCGCCGTGACGCCTGGCGCGCCGAGTACACCCCCAGCTGGGACCGGTCGGGCCGTACCGTCCGGATCACCGACTACGTCCGCCTCGGTGAGGTGGAGCAGCAGAAGGTCTGGCTCGACACCGTCGGCCCGCTGACCGCGTGCTTCGACGTGTACGACGACTTCTTCGGGCTCGGCTCCGGCGTCTACCACCGCACCAGCGACCGCCTCGCGGGCGGCCACTGCGTGCTGATCGTCGGCTACGACGACGCCGCGGGCTGCTGGCTGTTCAAGAACTCCTGGGGGCCGGGCTACCACGTCGGCGGGTACGGGCGGATCGCCTACGGCGAGGTCAACATCGACCACTGGGCCAAGTGCGGGCTGCGCGGCACCAACATCGATCCGTGGAGCAAGCGCCGTCTGCACGCCGGAAACGTGTACGAGAGCGGGAACGGCCGCGCCCACCGCAACTTCGAGATGCTCGCCACCGCCGACGGCGGCCGCCTCCAGCACTGGTGGCGCGAGGGCGACGCCCCCTTCCCGTGGGCCCGCGCCCGGGCGTACGCGAACGACGTCTCCGGGCAGCCCGCCTTCACCGGGACCACGTACAACCGGAACATGGAGTCGCTGCACGTGACCACCGGCGGCCGGTTGCGCCACTTCTTCTACGAGCAGTCCGGCGGGGTCTGGCGCGACGGCGGCGCCTTCGGGCCGGGCGACGCGGCGATCGGTTCGACCCCGGCGTTCATCCAGAGCGACTACGGCAAGCCGGGCAACTTCGAGGTGGTCGTCCGCACCGCCGACGGCCGGCTGAACCACTGGTGGCGGATCAACGGCGCCCCCTGGACCTGGAACGACGGCGGGCGCTTCGCCTCCGGCATCGCCCACTTCGGGCCCGCCCTGGTCCAGACGCGCAGCCGCCACCTCGACCTCGTCGCCACCCGTACGGACGGCCGGATGCAGCTGTGGTGGCGCGACGACCCGAACGGTTTCGTCTGGCGCCCCGGTGAGGTCTTCGGCAGCGCGATCACCTCCGCGCCCTGTCTGATCGAGGCGCAGTACGGGGCGCTGGACGAGGACACCGCCGGGAACTACGAGCTATGTGCGGTGGGCGCCGGCGGCCGGGTCGAGCACTGGTGGCGGGGCAACGCCTCCGGCTCCGCCTGGAGCCGCAGCGCCGTCTTCGGTCACGACGCGCTCGCGGTCACCGGGATGCTCCAGGGCAGTTTCGGGTTCAACCTGGAGGTCATCGTCCTGCGCGCGGACCGGCAGCTGCAGCACTACTGGCGCGGGGGCACCTCCTGGACGGGGTCTGGGGGAGGGTCGGGCTGGCACGAGGGGCCGGTGATCGGTTCCGCCTGAGCGGGGAGGTCGTCGCGGGTGGAGGTGCGCAAGGTAGCGCTCGGCGCCGGTGAGTCGTACGAGCTGCGGCTCACCGGGCGCGGGGCACGCGGGTACGTGTGGACCTGGCAGGTCAGCGGGGACGCGGACGCCGTCTCCGTGGACGAGGCACCGCCGCCGCCCGTGCAGGTCCTCCCGGGTGCGCCGTTGGAGCGGACGTACGTCGTCCACGGCCGCTGTCCGGGCGGGCGGGCCCGGATCCGCTTCGCGCAGATCCGCCCGCCCTACCCGCAGGAGGCCCCGTACGACGAATTCGTCCTGGAGGTGGAGGTCACGGCTGCGGACGGGGGCGCGGCGCCCGCGCCCTGAGGGCCCGGTGCTGTACGGCCTCCAGCGGGCCCCGGTCGAAGTGGCGCAGCCACAGTCGGGACGCGGTGAGCAGGGCGAGGCTCACCGCGGCCCACAGGCCCATCACCCACCAGGGCCCGCTCCCGGCCATCCGGTCGGCGAGGCCCAGCCCGATGCCGTAGCAGAGCAGCATGCAGAGCAGGTTCTGGCCGACGTAGCAGGACAGGGCGGTGCGCCCGACGGAGGCGAGGGCGCCGGCCCCGGGCACCCGGAACCGGTCCAGGGCGCAGCCGATCAGGCCGATGTACCCGACGGAGATCAGCGGGGCGATGCCGTAGCGGCCCAGGACGAAGAGGTCGTGGCCGCCGAGCGCGGCGGCGGCGCCGAGCGGCAGCCCGAGGCCGAGGCCCCAGGCGGCCATCCGGACCCGGATGCGGCGCCCGGCGGCGGTCGGTGCGAAGGCGCCGGCGCGGTGCAGTCGGACGCCGAGGAGGAAGAGGAAGACCAGCAGTCCGAAGGAGAAGACGGGCTCGATGCGCAGCGCGAGGGCGTGGTCGAGCCGGAAGCCGATCTGGTCGAGGTAGCCGCCGTGGGCGTACAGCTCGACCGCCGAGGGGTCCGCAGCCTTGGGCCCGTGGTCCGGCTCGGCCAGGTTCCCGAGCGTCACGAGGCCGATCAGGGCCAGGTGGAGTGCGCCCGCGGTCCACATCGCGGCCCGCTGCACCGTCTCGGAGCGGGCGAGCAGCCGGGCCACGAGCAGGGCGGTGACGGCGTACCCCATCAGGACGTCCCAGGCGAAGACGAGGACGAAGTGGACGGTGCCCTCCAGGAAGAGGAACGCGGCGCGTCGCGGGTAGCGGCCCGGCCACGGTTCGCCGCGGCGGGCGGCGGAGTCGTACTGGATGGCCAGGCCCACCCCGAACAGGATGGTCAGGAGGGACAGGAACTTCCCGTCGGCGAGGAACCGGAAGAGCGCCTCGGCGATGTTCGCGGCGGAGGGGTCGGAGACCGGGTCGGGCAGGGTCAGTCCGCCCTGGAGCACGGCCCGTTCGGAGCCGGGGGAGGCGAAGATCCAGACGTTGGTCATGAGCGTGCCGAGGATGGCGGCCCCGCGCAGGACGTCGAGGAGGGGGAGCCGGGTCGTGGTCACCCCGGGGGCGGGGAGGGTGGTGTGGGCCATGGCTCCAGCGTCCCGGCGGGCGGTGGCCCGTACGTCCTGCGGGTGAACGAAGACCGGGTACATCCTTCGATGCAGCGGCGCGGGCCCGCCGTCCGCATCGCGGACGGGGAAACCGTTGCACTGTTCATGTATCTATCCTGTGCGCATGCCATCAGCCGCACCCGCCGCTGCGACCGCCGCGACCACCGCCCCGGCCACCGGGTCGACCTCCGTCACCGCCGCCGAACGCGTCTACCGGCACGTCAAACAGGCCGTACTGGTGGACCGCCGCTACGAGGGCGGCACCCTCCTCACCGAGGGCGAACTCGCCGACGCCGTCGGGGTGTCCCGTACGCCGGTCCGCGAGGCGCTGCTGCGGCTGGAGACCGAGGGGCTGCTGAAGCTGTACCCGAAGAAGGGCGCTCTGGTGCTGCCGGTCTCCGCACAGGAGATCGCCGACGTCATCGAAACGCGGTTGCTGGTCGAGGAGTTCACCGTACGCAGGGCCGTGCCGGCGCCGCCCGGCCTGCTGGAGCGGCTCGCCGCCCTGGTCGAGGAGCAGCGCCGGCACGCCGAGTCGGGGGACCTGCCCGCGCTGATGGCCGCCGACCGGGGCTTCCACGCCGAGATCGTGCGCAGCGCCGGCAACCAGATCCTGAGCCGGCTCTACGACCAGCTCCGCGACCGGCAGCTGCGGATGGGCGTGGCCCTGCTGCACGGGCATCCCGAGCGGGTGGAGCGGACGCTGGCCGAGCACACGGAGATCCTGGACGCGCTGCGGGCCGGGGAGGCGGAGACTGCGGCCGCCGCCGTCCGGGCCCACGTGGGCCGCGTCGAGGCGCTGGTGCGGAGGGCCGACCGTTGAGCGGGCCGGTGAGCGCGCCAGTGGGCGGGCCGGTGAGCGGGCCCGCACTGTTCCGGGACCCCCCGGGAGGCCGCACGGCGGTGGCCGTCTGGTCCATCGGCGTCGCCGTCTACTTCGTCGCGGTGATCTTCCGTACGAGCCTGGGCGTGGCCGGGTTGGAGGCGGTGGACCGCTTCCACGTCAACGCATCCGCCCTCTCGGCCTTCTCCCTCCTCCAACTCCTGGTCTACGCGGGCATGCAGGTTCCGGTGGGCCTGATGGTGGACCGGCTCGGCACCAAGCGCGTGCTGACGCTCGGCGCGGTCCTGTTCACGGCCGGGCAGATCGGCTTCGCCCTCTCGCCCTCGTACGAGATGGCCCTCGCAGCCCGCGCCCTGCTGGGCTGCGGCGACGCGATGACCTTCATATCCGTACTGCGGTTGGGCACCCGGTGGTTCCCGGCCCGGCGCGGCCCGCTGATGGCCCAGCTGGCCGGCCTGGTCGGCATGGCCGGCAACCTCGTCTCCACGCTGGTGCTGGCCCCCGTCCTGCACGGGGTCGGCTGGGTCCCGGCCTTCGCGGGCAGCGCGGTGGCGGGCCTCGTCGTCCTGGTCCCCCTCACCCTCTTCCTGCGGGACCACCCGGAAGGCCACGAGCCGCCGCCGGTGCGCCGGGGCGGCGGGGGCTTCGTACGCCGCCAGATCCGCGACTCCTGGCGCGAACCCGGCACCCGCCTGGGCCTGTGGGTGCACTTCACGACCCAGTTCCCGGCGATGGTGTTCCTGCTGCTGTGGGGCATGCCGTTCCTCGTCGAGGACCAGGGGCTGGCGCGGACCACCGCGGCGGGCCTGCTGACCCTGGTGGTGGCCTCGAACATGGGCTTCGGCCTCGTCTACGGCCAACTCATCGGCCGCCGCCAGTCGGCCCGCATCCCGCTGGCCCTGGGCACGGTCGCCCTCACGGCACTGCTGTGGGCCTCGGTCCTGGCGTACCCGGGTGCCCACGCCCCGATGTGGCTCCTCGTCACCCTGTGCGTCGTCCTGGGCACGTGCGGCCCGGCGTCGATGATCGGCTTCGACTTCGCCCGTCCCGCGAACCCCGCGGAACGCCAGGGCACCGCGTCGGGCATCACCAACATGGGCGGCTTCCTGGCGTCGATGACGACCCTGCTGGCGGTGGGCCTCCTCCTGGACGCCACCGGCGACGACTACCGGATCGCCTTCTCGTCGGTCTTCGCGGTGGAACTCCTGGGCCTGACCCAGATCCTGCGCCTGCGCCCCCAGGCGCTGACCCGCGAACGCACCCGCCTGGACGCGCCGGCGCCCCGGCCCGTGTCCCAGGGCCGGGGCGCCGACGCGTCCCCCGTTCAGTTGTAGGTCGGGAGGACCCCGTTCCGTACGGGCGTTCCGTGCCGGACCCCCACGTGCGCCGGGCGGGAGAGACCCCCGTCCCCTCCGGCCCGCCGGCCGCGGTGGCCCCGGCATCCGGCCAACGGCTGCCGACTCTACGGCCGGACCGGGCCCCGGGATGTGCCGGGCGTGCACGGCTCGTTGATCTTGCGCGCAAGTGCCTCCCGGACCGCCCACTGCCGGAACTCGGTGGGGCTGGCCCCGTACGCCTCCCGGAACGTCCGGCTGAAGACGGCGGGGTTGGTGAACCCCCACCGCCGTGCGACGGCGTGGACGGGGCTGGTGAGGAGCCCCGGGGCCGCGAGATCGGCCCGGCACCGCTCCAGCCGGCGCTGCCGGATCCCGGCCGCGACGGTCTGCCCCTGCTCCCGGAACAACAGCTGGAGCCACCGCAGCGAGATGCCGTGCCGGGCGGCGACGGCGGACGGCGTCAGCTGGGGGTCGCCGAGGTTGTGGTCGATGAAGGAGTTGATCCGCTCCATCAGCGCGCGGTTGCGCGCCTCGGCGGACAGCTCGTCCTCGGCGCCCAGCTGCCCGGCGAGGCAGGCGCCCACGAGGTCGAGGGCGACCGTTCCCAGCCGGTTCAGTTCCGCCGGCCCGCAGTCCGCGCCGTGCGCCGCCAGCGAGCGCATGTACTGCGCGAGGATCGCCCCCAGGCCGTGGCCGCCGGGGATGCGCCGGGCGAGCAGCCGCTCGACCCGGGCGCCGCGCAGGGGCATCGCGTCGCGCGGGAACGACAGGGTCACGGCCCGGATCAGGCCGTCGTCGCCGGGCAGCGCCAGCGACTCCATGGGCAGCGAGGTGTCCCAGAGGACCATGTCACCGCTGAACAGACCCGTATCGGAACGATTCTGCGCGAGTGACATCGCGCCGTCGGTGACGAGCCCGATCTGGTACTGCTCGGGGTCGCTGCGCCGGACGTGCGCGGCCGTGCGCCGCGAGTGCAGCGAACTGAAGTCGAAGGTCGACACCTGCACACCGCCGAGGTCCAGCACGGAGGCTTCCGCCCAGAACTTCCCCGGCCGCCCGCTGCGGATCGCGGTGGAAACGAGTTCCTGCGCGACGACGTCGGTGAACCAATCGAGCCGTTCCGCCTCCGGCACGACAGCCGACGACAATCTGGACCACACCTCTGGAAACCTCCTGCCGCGGCGGCCGTCCCGCCCGTGACAGGGACGAGAAACCGCGCACGCCGGTTCTCGGAGGTCCGCGCCGGCTACCGGCGGGCCGCCCGGCGCGCTACGGGGTCACGGCGAAGTTGGCCAGGATGGCGGCCGCCAGCTCCGCATCGCCCTCGATCTTCACCCGGTCCGCGACTGCGCCCGCGCGGACCCGCCCCGCCGCGAGCCGTACGTACGTCTCCCAGTCCGTCGTCAGCGTCACGGCCGGCCCCAGCGAGGGCGCCTTGTCGATCGTCGCGCGTCCCTCGGCGTCCACGCGTACCGTCCGCATGAACTCCACCGGCCCGTGCACGTCGATGACCACCGCCGAGTTCGCCGGCGCTCCGGCCAGCTTCGCGACCACCTTCGGCAGCCCGGCGAGCAGCATGTCCCGCGCCACGAACGCCCCCGGCGAGTCCCAGTTCCCCGGCGCGCCCAGCGCCGCCCGCAGGTCCTGCTCGTGGATCCACACGTCGAACGCCCGCAGCCGCAGCGCCAGCTCCAGCGTCACCTGTTCGCCCAGCGGCCCGCGCACCATGGTGGCCGGATCCCGCTTCTCGTTGCGCAGCTGACGGGACCTCCGGATGATCGTGTATTCGAGCTCCGAGGTCATCTCCGGCGCGGTGTGGTGCCGCCGGACGTCCACCTGTACCTCCATGTACCGGGTGAACTCGTCGACCACGTGCCGCAGGTCCCTCGCGACGGTGTGGATCGGCCGGGGGTCCCCCAGCTGCTCGCACTCGATGCCGATGATGTGGGACACCACGTCGCGGACGGACCACCCGGGGCACGGCGTCGCCCGGTTCCACTCGCCCTCCGTCAGGGGGAGGACCAGCTCGGATATCGCCTCGATGGAGTGCGTCCACGCGTCGGCATAGGGCTGGAGGCTGGGATGCGGCTGGACGGTCAACGGGACCCCTCGCGTGCTGTTCAGTGGCGCGTTTTCTGGAAGCGTGTGGACTGCTCCCAAAACTACGCTGCCGGTGAGCGCCCCGGCAGTGCTTTCGTGTGACGATCGTAGGCCCGAGTTGACGGCTTGAAAGCCAGGACGGTGGTACTGTGCGCGCCTCTCTGATCCAAATCGCCGTGACCGACGGCGAGTCGGTCGCTTCACGCCGTGCCCGCGTGGCCGATCTCGTACGGGATCAGGCCGGGTCGGACCTCGTCGTCCTGCCCGAACTGTGGACGGTGGGCGCCTTCGCCTACGAGCAGTTCGAGACCGAGGCCGAGCCGCTGGACGGCCCGACGTACGAGGCGATGTCCAAGGCGGCGAGCGACGCGGGGGTCTGGCTGCACGCCGGTTCGGTCGTGGAGCGTGCCGGCGACGGGTCGCTCTACAACACCGCCCTCGTCCTCTCCCCGTCGGGCGAGCTGGCCGCCACGTACCGCAAGATCCACCGCTTCGGCTTCGACCAGGGCGAGGCCGTGCTGATGACGGCCGGCGACTCCCTCACCACCGTGACCCTGCCGGAGCAGACCCTCGGCATCGCCACCTGCTACGACCTGCGCTTCCCCGAGCTGTTCCGCGGCCTGGTCGACGCCGGGGCCACCACGATGGTCGTCGCCGCGGGCTGGCCGGCCCGCCGCCGGGCCCACTGGACCCTGCTGAACCGGGCCCGGGCCGTCGAGGACCAGTCGTACGTCCTCGCCTGCGGGCTGGCCGGTACGCACTCGGGCGTCGAGCAGGCCGGGCACAGCCTGGTGGTGGACCCCTGGGGCGAGGTGCTGGCCGAGGCGGGCCCCGGCGAGGACGTCCTCACCGTCGACCTGGACCCGGCGAAGGTGGCCGAGACCCGGGAGCAGTTCCCGGCCCTCAAGGACCGCCGCCTGAACCGCTGACCCCGCTGTTCGCGGTGGTCCCGGCCGAGGAGACCGTGCGGCCGGGCCGTGCCGCCGCCGCACGGTCAGGCCCCTTCCCTCCCCTACGCCGGGTGCTCGCGCTCCTTCTCGGCCATCCGGATCACGCACACGGCGACGGCGATCAGCAGCGCCGCGTCCGCGTCCTCCCGGATCACGTCCACGGCGTACGTCTCGCGGATCCGGTACCACTGGCGCGAGACCAGCGCGAGCAGCTCCCCCTCGTACTCGATCTTGAACTCGCGGTCCAGGAGCCGCCCGCTGACATCGAGCTCGGTGCCCTCGACCAGCGTCACGAGATAGTGGTTGCGCAGCAGCGAGAGCCGCTTGCGGCGGATCACCGCGAGCCGGAGCTCGTCCCGTTCCAGCGTCATCGCGTCGCGCAGGCTGAACAGCTTCTCCCGCAGCGTGATCAGGATCTGCCCGTCCGGGTTCTTCAGCTCCAGCGTGTCCCGGACGCGCAGCGCCTTCCCGTCGACGAGGAACGCGTGCCTCCCGTCCTCGTCCTCGATCCAGTAGTCGTCCCCGACGGCCAGCACTTTGTCCCGAACCAGGTATTTCATGCCCGCATCGATGCCCGCGATAGGTTGCCGCCATGCCCCTGCTCTACGTGACCGACCTGGCGTACCCGGCGCGCGGCCGCCGCTACTGCGACGAGGACATCCTCCTCACCTCCCGCCTGCGCGAGCACTTCCCGCTCGCCCTGTGCCACCCGCTCGACGCGGCGGCCATGATGGCGGACTTCGACGCGGTGATCGTCCGCAACAGCGGACCGGTCCTGCACTACCAGGAGGCGTACGACGCCTTCCGCGCGGCCGCCCTCGCCGCCGGCACCCGCGTCTACAACCCGCTCACCGGCCGCGGCGACATGGCCGGCAAGCAGTACCTCCTCGACCTCACGGCGGCCGGCCACCCGGTGATCCCCACGATCGACGACCCCGCGGACCTCGCCAAGCTCCCGTCGGCACCCTCGTACGCGGTGAAGCCCAAGCAGGGCGCGGACTCCATAGGCCTGACCTTCACCCCGCACCCGGCCGGCCCGGCGGGGGAGAACCTCATCCAGCCGCGCATCGACTTCTCGTACGAGGTGTCCTTCTACTTCGTCGACGACGCCTTCCAGTACGCCCTCTACGCCCCGGACCCGGCCCGCCGCTGGGAGCTGGTGCCGTACGGGGCCACCCCGGCGGACCTCGACTTCGCCCGCGGCTTCATCGAGTGGAACACCCTGTCGCACGGCATCCAGCGGGTGGACGCCTGCCGCGCCCCCTCCGGCGAACTCCTCCTGGTCGAGCTTGAGGACCTGAACCCGTACCTCTCCCTGGACCTCGTCTCCCCGGCGGAGCGGGAGTCCTTCATCACCGCTCTCACCGAATCCCTCCACTCCTTCCTCACCGTCTGATGTCAGAGGGGGATGCCAGGCTTCCCCCATGGACAAGCACACGTTCTGGAAGCTGATCGAGACGGCCCGGTCGGAGGCCGATCCCGACCAAGTCGCGTCATACGCCTCGGAGTTGCTGGCGCGCCGTCCCGAGGTCGAAATAGCCGCGGCCCAACAGGTGCTGTGGGACCTGCTGGCGGAGTCCTACCGCAGCCCCCTGTGGGCCGCGGCCTACGTCATCAACGGCGGCTGCTCGGACGACGGCTTCGACTACTTCCGCGGCTGGCTCCTGACCCAGGGCGAGGCGGCCTTCGCCCGCGCCCTGGCCGACCCCGACTCCCTGGCGGACCACCCCGCGGTCCGCGAGGCGGCGGCGGAGGGCCTGGAGCTGTGGGACGAGGAGGCCCTCTCGATCGCCTGGACGGCGTACGAGGCGCGCACGGGGCACGAACTCCCCGCGGACTCCTTCACGATCAGCTACCCGCCGCTGGACCCGGCCTGGAACTTCGACTTCGACGACACGGCGGAGACCTCCACCCGCCTCCCCCGCCTGAGCGCCCTCTTCGCCTTCGCCTAGAGCCGGTGGTGTCGGGGCCGATGCCGAGGGGCGCCGCCGCGCTCCGTCGTCACCCCGCGGGTGTCTTCATACCGCCGCGACGGGGCGTTCACGGGCGGATGGCAAGCTTGAAACATGAACGATGCTGCCCCGGCGCCCACCCCTGCGCCCGCGCCCCGCCGCCGTGCCCGTGTCCGTGCCCCCGAGCTGATCGGCAAGGGCGGCTGGCTGAACACGGGAGGCAAAGAGCTGACCCTCGCCGACCTGCGAGGACGTATCACGATCCTGGATTTTTGAAAATAGACAACAGAGCACCGAACTCTTCGCCACACTGAGTGTGTGCACCAAGACACGATCTGTGATCTCTACCTCCGCCTGTCCCTCGACCGGGACGGCAAGACCGCAATCGAACGGCAGGAAGCCGACTGCCGTGCCTGGGCCGAGCGCAACGGACTGACCGTCCGCAAGGTCCACATAGACAGAGGGCGCTCCGGTTACAAGACCGTTGAGCGCAAAGGCTTCGACGCCGCGTTGGCGGCTGTCACGGCGGGCGTCGTCGGCACGCTGATCGTCTGGAAGCTGGACCGTCTGTCCCGCAAGGGGATCGGCCAGGTGGGCAAGGTGCTGGACGACATCGAGAAGGCCGGCGGTCGCCTCGTCTCAGTCCTGGACGGTCTCGATACTTCGAACGACTCGGCGCGTATGGTCGTCGCGATGCTGGCTGAGCTCGCCCGGTCCGAGTCGAAGAACCTCGGCACGCGTGTCGGTCATGCGAAGCGCTACCTCCGCAGCAAAGGGCAGTGGATCGGCGGACAGCCCCCGTACGGACTGCTCATCGACGCGCAGACCAAGAAACTGGTCCACGACCCGGAGCACGCCGTCTACGCCCGCCTGATCGCGGATGAAGCACTCGCCGGGACATCGTTGGTCAAGATCGCCCGACTCCTCAACGAGTACGAGATCCTGTCGCCCAGGGGTGGTCAGTGGAACGCGGCCAGCATCATGCAGCTCCTGCGCTCCCCAGCGTTCGCCGGCCTGATGCCTGAGACCGAGAGCGTCGAGACGGATGACGGCGAGCGGAAGTACACCGGCAGGGTCTTCCCGTACCGCGATCCCGAGACGCTGGACACCGTCGAGATCGGCGAGGGGATCATCACGGTCGGAGAGCGGGAACAGATCATCCGCACGCTGGAATCCAGAACGTTCGTGCACGCAGGAAAGCGGCGGCCGAAGCCCGAGGGGACGGCTCTGCTCACGGGACTCGTCTTCTGCGCGGTTCCCGGATGCGGTCGCCGGATGCACCGTGTGGGCGGGAGCTACCAGTGCATGGCCCGCCGCGCGGGCAACCAGTGCATCGGAGCGTCGGCGTTGGCTGAGGCGGTGGATCAGTACGTGACGGAACAGTTCCTCACCAAGCTCCCGGCGCTCGAACCGGACGACCCGCTGCTTGTCGCGATCGCAGATCGCTGGGTGCATCGTGTGGATCCGGAGACCTTCGCGAAACGTGATGCCCTCACTGCGGAGATCCAGGACGAGGAAGCCCGCCTGGCTGATCTGGAGGATGCACGCTACGTGCGTGGCGAGTTCAGCGGCGCCGCAGCCGTGGAGCGCTACAACCGGCTTTCAGAGCGCCTGAGGGGGCGCGTCGAGGGGCTTCGCGCCGATCTGTACAAGCTCCCCATGCCGTCCGTGGACGTGTCGCCGATGCTCGACGGCCTCACCTTGCGTGAGGCATGGGCTGATGCGACGAACGAAGACCGGCGCAGTCGGTTGTCGCTCGCCATAGACCGGGTTGAGGTGAGCAAGGGAGTACGCGGCCAGCGGATCATCCCCGAGCAACGCATTGAGATCCATTGGGCGAGGCTGGCGGAACCCGACACCGCCGCAGCGCCCGTCGGCAGCGCGCAGGCGTGACGAAGTGACGGAATGACGCTCTCGCCCGGTTACCCCTTATAGAAGTGTTGTTGCTTCTATGAGTGGATCAGAAGTAATCGTCATTCCGTCACTTCGTCACTCGGGATGTGCAAAGTTCAGGCGAAGCCCTCGCAGCGGCCCCGGCCCCAGCTCGAAAAACGCGCCCTGGGTGTGACGCATTTTTTGGGGCCGTATGCGCCTTGGCCTGGGAACACCTGCCACTAAAGGTTCGCGAACGACCCGGTTAACGCCCTCTAGGGCCGCTGAAGGCCCTGTGAAACCGCCCGGCGGGCACTTCAACATCCCTGAGCCCCCGCGCTCGTCACCCTCACCAGGGCGGCGGGTGCGGAGACCTTCTTGCATCCCGAGTCAGTTCAACCACCTTGCCTGAAGGCCCTCTTGCGCAGCTCGGCCCCAAGGGTGAGGCTCGTGCACGCTGGTGCAACCCACTCGACGGCGGGAGCGACCATGACTCTAAAGTTCCTCGGCATCATCCCGAACACGCCGACTGACGAGTCTCCGACGATCTGGCTCCACGAGGAGACCGGCGACCTTTTGATTCAGTCGTACAAGGCGACGGAGGACGAGGTGAAGGTGTGCCAGGAGATCGGTTCGATCCCGGGTCACTCCACGGACGTTCCGGACCACGAGACGATCATCCGGCTTCCCGAGGTGATGCTGAAGTACATCCCGCGCCCCGACGACAACTGAGAGGCAGGCCGTGCAGCCACCCGCCCGTCATGCACTGGCACGAGCACAGCACTCGGCGGTGCACCTTGAGTTGCGTGACAGCTACATGCTCGATGACCCTGAGTTCATCGCGTGGCAGCAGGGGAAGCGGCTTGACCCCGCCGACCGGTCCTCGTGGTGGGGCGGCTGGCACGACGCGGTGAGAGAGGCAACCGCCCGGGGGGTCGTGGTCCGGCGGCTTCGGATCGTGTCCGAGCCGATCAGCGACTACGTCCGGTACGAGTACGACTGCACGTTCACGAACCTCGCTGCGGGCGAGCTGGTCCGGTGGCTGCCCCGACGCCAGACGACGGACGTGGCCTTGCCGGGTACGGACTTCTGGCTATTCGACGGCACGCAAGCCCTCTTCCACCACTTCACCGGAGACGGGCAGTTGGACGAGGACGGGCGGGAGTACACCGACGACCCCGCGAGGGTGAGCCTGTGCACCACAGCCTTTGAGGCTGTGTGGCAGCGAGCCGTTCCGCACGAGGAGTACAAGCCGCGCTGACCGGTCACGATCATGGCTGTCTCTCCCTCTTCGAGTGCCCAGCAAGCCCGGCAGGCTCTGGCGAACCGACTCGCTGAGCTCTGCCGGGACGCCGGGCTGAGTGGACGCGATCTCGCTCGGCTGTGCGACTGGCATCCGTCGAAGTCCTCCCGGATCATGAACGCCCGCACGCCCCCGTCCGCCGACGACATCCGGGCGTGGTGCCAGGCGTGCGGTGCCGAGGGGCAGACGGACGATCTGATCGCCTCGCTGCGGACCGTCGAGGACATGTGGATCGGCTGGCGGCGCATGGAGCGCGCCGGCCTCAAGCAGGCTCAGGAAGCCCGCCTGCCGCTCTTCGAGCGCACCCGTCGGTTCCGCTCCTACTCCTCGTGGCTCGTCCCGGGCCTGATCCAGACCCACGGATACACCGAAGCGGTCTTGCGGGCCGTCCAGCGCAGGCGCGTGGAGGTGGACGACGTCGCCGACGCGGTGGCCGTGCGCATGGAGCGTCAGCGCGTCCTCTACGAGGGCGACCGGCGGTTTGCGTTTCTGGTTGAGGAATCGGTCTTGCGGAACGGGCTCGGTGGGACGGACGTGCAGGAGGAACAGCTCAGCCACCTCCTCACCGTCGGCTCCCTGCCCAGCGTCAGCCTGGGCCTCGTTCCCACTCGGACTGACCGGTCCCGGATGCCGGTGGAAGGGTTTTGGATCTTCGACACCGGACAGGTCAATGTTGAGCTTGTTTCCGGCTACCTCACGCTGACCCAGCCGAGCGAGGTTGCCGCGTACGCGGACACCTTCACCGAACTGGCCGGCATGGCCGTCTATGGAGTGAAGGCCCGCGCGCTGATCACAAGCGCCATTCAGTCGCTCAGGTGACGACTGTGCAACCTCGTGCAATCTCCTGGGAGTTGCAGCTCCGGCGTTCCTAGCGTGGTCGCTACACGGACGACACGAGGAGCGGGGCCGTGAAGGCGATCACGTATGCGCAATCCCCGGTAGAGCTGCCGTTGCGAACAGACCCGGAGCCCGTACCGGTGGCCGGCTGCGGGGTCTGCGCCGCCCTGGCCGCACAGCGCCGGGAAGCCCGTCTCCGGGGCGACCACTCCACGGTCAGCGATTGCAACGTGGAGCTCCGGAACCACCCGCACCTCAAGGAAGCGGCATGACCGTGAGAGCCGTGCTCCGGTACGTCAGCTACGTCATGCACCGCCACCCCTCGGCGGAGACGACGGCCACCGCACGGTGCCTGAACCCGGACTGCCAGTGGTCTGCCGCGCCGACCGGGAACGCGGACGTGTGCACCGACATGTGTATCCAGCACACGGGCCGAACCGGTCACATGACCTTCTTGCGGGAGTTCTCGGAGGTCGCCGTGGTCGAGCGTGCCCAGTGATGGGGGTCAGCCGCCGACCTGGTGTTCCACGCGGTGGCGGATGTACTCGTCCGGATGAGACCGGGCCGTCGCCACCGCCGCGTCCACCAGGTCGTGCAGCTCCGGCGGATAGACAGACTTCCGGAGCGACAGCCCCGGCAGGATGCAGCGCCGGACGTCCACGTGCTCGTTGGTCACGAACTCGCGCAGAGCGGCCTCGTTCCACTCGGCGACCACGGCCGAGCCGTCATCGGTCTCCGGCTGGCTGGCGGCTCCGCCGTTCTCCGCCCGCACGACGGGCATCCGCAAGGGCAAGGCTGACCAGTACCAGGCGCGCGCGGCGCCCGCCCGCTCAAGGTCTGTGCCCGTTCGCAAGTACCCGAGCAGCGCGACCTGGACGCGCCTGCGCCCGAACGCGTTCAGCGCGGGCTCAAGGAACACGCGATTGAAGCTCGGGTCGGGGTCGTGGACGGCCGCCCTGACCAAGGCGTCGAACGACTCCCCGGAAACCGTCAGGCCCTGCCGGCAGGCCTTGCGCACTGCCGTACGGACCCGTGACACCCAGGCCCCCCGATCGTCGGACTCCGACTCGGGAGCAAGGTCGAGTGAGAGGACGCGCACGACGTCCGCCAAGCACTCAGCGAATGCCTCCCGCCGCTGCTCCGTACGTCCCGGCAACGCCATGAATCTCGCTGCCGCCCCCGCCGCCCCGTCGGCCGCCGTCCCGTTCCCGTCCACAGCCATCCGCCGCCCCCTGTGTCGTAGGCCCTGCCGTACGCGCGTGATCCGACCTTCATACCAGGATGGCAAGCTTGAAGGATGAACGATGCTGCCCAGGCGCCCACCCCCGCGCCCGCACCCCGCAAACGTGCCCGTGTCCGTGCCCCTGAGCTGATCGGCAAGGGGGGCTGGCTGAACACCGGCGGCAAGGAACTCACCCTCGCCGACCTGCGAGGTAAGTGCGTTGTTGTAGATTTCTGGACCTTCTGCTGCATCAACTGTCTGCACGTCCTGGACGAGCTGCGGGAGCTGGAGGAGAAGCACCGCGACACCGTCGTGATCATCGGCGTGCACTCGCCGAAGTTCGTCCACGAGGCCGAGCACGCGGCCGTCGTCGATGCCGTCGAGCGGTACGAGGTGCACCACCCCGTGCTGGACGATCCCGAGCTGGCGACCTGGAAGCAGTACGCCGTACGGGCCTGGCCGACGCTCGTCGTGATCGACCCCGAGGGGTACATCGTCGCGCAGCACGCCGGTGAGGGGCACGCGCACGCCATCGCGCAGCTCGTGGAGGAGCTTCAGGTCGAGCACGAGGCCAAGGGGACCCTGCGGCGCGGGGACGGGCCGTACGTGGCACCCGAGCCGGTGGCGACCGACCTGCGGTTCCCCGGGAAGGCGCTCGTGCTGCCGACCGGGAACCTGCTCGTGTCGGACTCGACGCGGCACCAGCTCGTGGAGCTGGCCGCCGACGGCGAGAGCGTCGTACGGCGCATCGGCAGCGGGGAGCGCGGCTTCACCGCTGACAGCTTCAGCGAGCCGCAGGGGCTGGCGCTGCTGCCCGACGGGTCCGTGATCGTCGCCGACACCGTCAATCACGCGCTGCGCCGTTTCGACCCCGTGACGGGCGCCGTCGAGACCGTCGCCGGAACCGGTCGGCAGTGGTGGCAGGGGTCTCCGACGTCCGGGCCGGCCCTGGAGGTCGACCTGTCCTCGCCGTGGGACGTCGCCTGGTGGCGGGACAAGGTGTGGATCGCCATGGCGGGCGTGCACCAGCTGTGGACCTGGGACCCGCAGACCGGGACCGTCGCCGTCGCCGCCGGGACGACCAGCGAGGGCCTGCATGACGGGCCCGCCCTGGAGGCCTGGCTCGCGCAGCCGTCCGGGCTCGCGGCCGCCGGGGAGGACCGGCTGTGGATCGCCGACTCCGAGAACAGCGCCCTGCGGTACGTCGAACCCACGGAGGAGGGCGAGGGGTACGCCGTACGCACCGCCGTCGGGACCGGCCTCTTCGACTTCGGGCACCGGGACGGCGACGCCGGCCAAGCCCTGCTCCAGCACCCGCTCGGGGTGACCGCGCTGCCCGACGGCTCGGTCGCGGTGTGCGACACGTACAACCACGCCCTGCGCCGCTTCGACCCGGCGACCGGCCAGGTCTCCACGCTGGCCACCGACCTGCGGGAACCCAGCGACGCCGTGCTCGTCGGCGAGGACATCGTCGTCGTCGAGTCCGCCCGGCACCGGCTGACCCGGCTGCGGCTGCCGGAGGAGGCGGTACGGGTCGACGCCGTCGCGCACCGGACCCAGCGGGCCGCCACCGAGGTCGCCCCGGGCACGCTCCGGCTCGACGTGGTGTTCCAGGCGCCGACCGGCCAGAAGCTCGACACCCGGTACGGGCCCTCGACGCGGCTGCTGGTCTCCTCGACCCCGCCGGAGCTCCTGGTGGCGGGCGAGGGGGCCGGGACGGACCTGTTCCGGGAGCTGGCCCTGAACCCGGACGTCACCGAGGGCGTCCTGCACGTCTCCGCCATGGCGGCCTCGTGCGACGACGACCCGGCGAACGAGTACCCCGCCTGCCACGTGCACCAGCAGGACTGGGGCGTGCCGGTCACCGTCACGGCCGACGGCGCCGCCCGGCTCCCGCTCGTGCTCGCCGGGCTCGACGCCTAGCGACAGGACGGCATCCGGCCGGGGCCCGCAGCGGGCCCCGGCCGGACGGCTCAGCTCCCGGCGCGGCTGCGGCTGCCGTCGTCTTCGTCCTGGGCGCTGTCTTCGTCGGCGGCCTGGTCTTCGTCCTGGGCGCTGCCTTCGTCGGCGGCCTGGTCTTCGTCCTGGCTGCTGTTTTCGTCGGCGGCTTGGTCTTCGTCCTTGGCCTGGTCCTCGTCCTTGGCCTGGTCGTCGCGCCGGCCGTGGTCCTCGTCCTGGCGGTGGTTCTCGTCGGTGGCCTGGTCGTCGCGCCGGCCGTGGTCCTCGTCTCGGCCGTGGTCCTCGTCCTTGGCCTGGTCGTCGTGCCGGCCGTGGTCCTCGTCCTTGGCCTGGTCGTCGTGCCGGCCGTGGTCCTCGTCCTTCGCTTGGTCCTTGCGCCGGCCGTGGTCCTCGTCCTTGGCGTTGTCCCCGGTCTTGGCGTTGTCCCCGGTCTTGCCGTGGTCCTCGGACTTGCCGTGGTCGTCCTTGCCCTCCTTGCCCTGCTTGCTCTCCTTGCTCTCCTTGCTCTCCTTGCTCTCCTTGCTCTCCTTGCCGTTCTCGGCCTTGGGCTGCGCGGCGTCGGCGATCAGCAGGTTCGGGTCGATGCCCGTGAGGAAGGCGCCGCTGGTCACGTAGACCTTGTGGTGGCGGATCGCCACGGCGGTCGGACCGGACAGCCCGTCCGCCCCGGTCAGCACGATGGTGTGGGTGCCGTTGGGCCGGACCAGGGCGAGCTCGCTGGCCTCGGTGTTCAGTGCGGCGAGCACCGTCGTGCCGTGCCCGGCGAACGCGAAGTCGTCGATCCCCGTCAGCCCGGTGGCCTGCGTCCTGATCGGGCCCGCGGACCCGTCCTTCTCGACCGGGATCCGCAGCAGCGTGCCCCGGTCGGAGTTCGATACCCAGACCGCACGGTCGCGCACCTTGATGCCGTTGGCGCCGACGAACGTGGACGGTTCCAGCGCGGCGCCGGTGGCCCAGGTCGTCACCTCGGGTTCTTTGCCGAGCGAGACGCGCCGCACGGCGCCGAGGACGGAGTCGGCGACGTAGAGCAGGCCGAGGTGCTCGTCGAGGGCGATGCCGTTGGCGAAGCCGTCCGCCGGCAGGTCGACGAACTTGGTGACCTCGCCGTCCGGGGCGATCCGGTAGATGCCGGTCTCGGCGGTGCCGGTGTTGTACGCGACGTAGAGCGACCCGTCCTTGGTGCGGACGATCCCGCTCACGACGGCGGCGCCGACGAGCGGTGTCTGCGGGTTCGCGACGAAGGGCAGCGTCGCGAGGACATGTTTGCCGCCGTGGCGGTCCACGCGGACCACCTGCCGGGCCAGCGCGAGGGTCAGATCGGCGGAGCCGTCGGGCTCCAGGGCGAGGTTCTCCGGTGTCTGGCCGGCCTTGAAGTCGAAGTGCGCGACGATCCGCGGGTTCGTGAGGGCGAACGGGGACTTGGCTGACGGGGGCGGCGCCGGCGCGGGCGCCGCGAAGGCGCCTGCTGCGGGGGCGGATACGAGCAGGGCGAGGGCGATGCCCACGGCGCCGGTGGTGCGCGGCGTACGGAGTCTGCGGGCCGTGCGGGGCACGGGGGCCATGCGGAACAGGCGGAGCACGGGACTCTCCTTGTCGACCGGGAGTGACAGGAGTCCAGAACAACATGACGGAATGTCACTATCGGTTCATCACACCGCGTCGCCCCGCAGATCGACCCACCCGGCCGAAGCCGGTGCCCGCGTCCGCACCCGCCCGCCGGGACGTTCCGGCAGGCGGTGCGGGGCGCGTCAGCCCTCCAGGAAGGCCACGAGCGCGTTCGCGAGCAGGTACGGGTCGTCCGCACCGCACAGTTCGCGGGCGCTGTGCATGGAGAGGATCGCGACGCCGATGTCCACGGTCTGGATCCCGTGCCGGGCGGCCGTGATCGGGCCGATCGTCGTACCGCAGGGCATCGAGTTGTTCGAGACGAACGTCTGCCACGGCACGCCGGCCCGCTCGCAGGCCGCCGCGAACACCGCGCGCCCGCTGCCGTCCGTCGCGTACCGCTGGTTGACGTTGACCTTGAGGATCGGGCCGCCGTTGGCGCGCGGGTGGTGCGAAGGGTCGTGGCGCTCCGCGTAGTTGGGGTGCACGGCGTGGCCGGTGTCCGAGGACAGGCAGATGGTGCCCGCGAAGGCACGCGCGCGGTCCTCGTAGGTGCCGCCGCGCGAGAAGACGGAACGTTCCAGCACGTTCCCGAGCAGTGGGCCGTCCGCGCCCGTGTCCGACTGCGAGCCGTTCTCCTCGTGGTCGAACGCGGCCAGCACCGGGATGTGGTCCAGCTTGTCGGCGGTCGAGGCGGCGGCCAGCGCCGCGAGTCCGGCGTGCACCGAGATCAGGTTGTCCATCCGCGGGCCGGCGACGAGCTCGCGGTCGCGCCCCAGGTAGGACGCCGGCTCGATCGAGTGGACCATCAGGTCCCAGCCGGCCACCGAACCCTGCGGCAGACCCTCTTCCTCTTCCAGGAAGGCGATGAGGTCGCCCTCCTGGACCTCGCCCAAGCCCCAGATCGGCTGCATGTGGCGCTGCTTGTCGAGCTTGAGGCCGTCGCTGTTGACCGAACGGTCCAGGTGGACGGCCAGCTGGGGGACGCGCAGCAGCGCACGGTCCACGTTCACCAGCCGCTCGCTGCCGTCGCGCAGGGTCAGCCGGCCCGCCAGGCCCAGGTCCCGGTCGAGCCAGGTGTTGAGCAGCGTGCCGCCGTAGATCTCGACGGCGATCTGCCGCCAGCCCTGTGAGCCCGTGTCAGGCAGCGGCTTGACCCGCAGGTTGGGGGAGTCGGTGTGGGCGCCGACGATCCGGAACGGGGTGTGCGCGGAGGCGCCCTCCGGGACGAACCAGGCGATGAGCGCCCCGCCGCGGAGGACGAACCGGCCTCCGCTGCCCGAGTCCCAGGCGTCCGTTTCCGACAACTGCCTGAAGCCTGCCTTTTCCAGCCGCTCGGCCACATTGGCCACGGCGTGGTACGGCGACGGACTGGCCGTCAAAAAGGTCATCAGATCGTCGGTGTGGCCGCGGTCGAAGCGGGCGGGAGAGCTCATGTGGTTCACCTTAACGACGGTCGTGTTCGCCATGGTCGGGCTGCGGCGGATGGCCGGAACGCCGGGGTTACGGGTCGTGTGGTCCCCTTCCCGGCGGCTTTTCAGCCCGGCGGGCGCTCGAAACGGCGCTGCAGCTGCCTGCGCTCGCCCCGGCGGATGCGCGGGAGCATCTCCGGGGCCGTCGCGGAGCGCTGCGCGCGTCTCTTGCGTCCGGCGCAGAAGATACAGGCCTCACCGGCCGGCGCGTCGGGATCGATGGGCGCGCCGGGGTGCTCGGAACAGCCGGAGGCGTTGCGGGGCCTGGAGAGTTCGCGGGCCACGATGAACGCCCGGTGGAGATCGTCCGCGATGCGTACGAACTCCTCGGGGGGCGAGGAGAAGCCCAGGTGGAAGCGGCGGTCCTCGACGGTGCGGAGGTGGTCGCGCAGCGCCTGGAGCGTGTACGGGGGGTCGGGCACGGGATAGCCCAGCCGGCGCTGCTCCCCCGCGGGCGGGGCGGCGGCCGCGCGGGCGCCGCGGACGCCCTGGGCGCGCAGTCCGAGGCGGCGCCGGTCGTTGCAGATCAGGCAGCGGCCCCAGCCGTCGGGCGCCTCGGGGTCCAGGGCGCCATTGGGGTGCTCGGAGCAGCCGGTGTAGCTCTTGGCGGGGGCGAGCCCGGCGGCGGTCTGGAAGGCGGTGTAGAGCGCGTCGGCGACGGCCTCGTACTCGGCGGGGTGGGCGCCGTCGTACAGCTCCCGCAGATGGTCGCCGAGGCTGCCCAGGGCAGCCTGCAGCTCCTTGAGGGCGTACGGCCGCCCGGTCGGGACGGAGTACCCCCTGCTGTTGCCGCGCTGCTCTGCTGGACTCATGCCATACAGCGTCCCACGCGGGACCGACAGCCGGGGATGCCGGTGCCCTGCGGGGGCCGTGGTACGCCGACGGCCGGGCCCTCCGGGGAGGGTCCGGCCGTCGGGTGTACGTACACCGCGTACAGCTGCGGTGGACGGGCGCCGCGGGCTAGAAGGCGGCCTCGTCCAGCTCCATCAGGGTGTTGTCGACGGACTCGGCCAGCGCGCGGGCGACCGAGACGTTCGGCAGGACCTGCGAGGCGAAGAACTTCGCCGCCGCGATCTTGCCGGTGTAGAACGGGACGTCCTTCGCGGAAGCCGTGGCCAGCTTCTCGGCGGCGACGGCCGCGCCCTTGAGCAGCAGGTAGCCGACGACCACGTCACCGGACGCCATCAGCAGGCGGGTGGTGTTCTGGCCGACCTTGTAGATGTTCTTGACGTCCTCGCCGGTGGCGGTGAGGTCGACGATCATCTGGCCGACGATGGCCTCCAGGTCGACGGCGGCCTTGGCGAGCGCGTCGCGGGCGCCGGCCAGCTCCTCGCCGCCGACGGCCTCGGCCAGGAACTTCTTGATCGTCTCGGAGAGGACGTTCAGCGAGGCACCCTGGTCGCGGACGATCTTCCGGAAGAAGAAGTCCTGGCCCTGGATCGCCGTGGTGCCCTCGTAGAGGGTGTCGATCTTGGCGTCGCGGATGTACTGCTCGATCGGGTATTCCTGGAGGTAACCGGAACCGCCGAAGGTCTGCAGCGACTGGGCGAGCTGCTCGTACGAGCGCTCCGAGCCGTAGCCCTTCACGATCGGCAGGAGCAGGTCGTTCAGGCCGATCTCGGCGGAGGCGTCCTCGCCCGCGGCCTGCTTGACCTGGATCGCGTCCTGGACGGAGGCCGTGTACAGCACCAGGGCGCGCATGCCCTCGGCGTACGCCTTCTGCGTCATCAGCGAACGGCGCACGTCGGGGTGGTGCGTGATGGTGACCTTGGGCGCGGTCTTGTCCATGAAGTTCGCGAGGTCCGGACCCTGCACGCGCTCCTTGGCGTACTCCAGGGCGTTCAGGTAACCGGTCGAGAGCGTTGCGATGGCCTTCGTGCCGACCATCATGCGGGCGAACTCGATGATCATGAACATCTGGCGGATGCCGTCGTGCTTGTCGCCGATCAGCCAGCCCTTGGCGGGGTGCTGGTCGCCGAACGTCATCTCGCACGTGTTGGAGGCCTTGAGGCCCATCTTGTGCTCGACGTTCGTCGCGTAGACGCCGTTGCGCTCGCCCAGCTCGCCGGTCTCCCAGTCGAAGTGGAACTTCGGGACGAGGAAGAGGGACAGGCCCTTGGTGCCCGGGCCGTGGCCCTCGGGGCGCGCGAGGACGTAGTGGAGGATGTTCTCCTCCATGTCGTGCTCACCGGACGTGATGAAGCGCTTCACGCCCTCGATGTGCCAGGAGCCGTCCTCCTGCTGCACGGCCTTGGTGCGGCCGGCGCCCACGTCCGAGCCGGCGTCCGGCTCGGTGAGGACCATGGTGGAGCCCCAGCGCTTCTCGACCGCTATCTGAGCGACCTTCTTCTGCGCCTCGTTGCCCTCTTCGAAGAGGATGCCGGCGAACGCCGGGCCGGAGGAGTACATCCAGATGGCCGGGTTCGAGCCGAGCAGCAGCTCCGCGTAGGCCCAGATCAGGGAGCGGGGCGAGGTGGTGCCGCCGATCTCCTCGGGCAGGCCGAGCCGCCAGTACTCGGAGTCCATGAAGGCTTCGTAGCTCTTCTTGAAGGACGCCGGGACCGGCGCGGTGTTGGTGGCCGGGTCGAAGACCGGCGGGTTGCGGTCGGCGTCCGCGAAGGAGTCGGCCAGCTCGTTCTCGGCGAGGCGGGTCAGCTCGGACAGGACGCTCTTGGCGGTGTCGGTGTCCATCTCACCGAACGGGCCGGTGCCGTACAGCTTGTCGCGACCGAGCACCTCGAAGAGGTTGAACTCGATGTCTCGGAGGTTCGACTTGTAGTGCCCCATGGCGACGGCTCCGTTAAGGCTCGGGAAGACAGGTTCCTCGTACATACCAATCGGTAACGTCATGATGCTACCCGCGGGTAATAAGGCGCAAGCCCCGGCCGGTCGACTGTGACCAGGGTCAAGCCGCACACCAGCCGGACCCCGGCCCGCAACCCTGGCGGGAATGCGCGTCCACGGGGCCGGAGGCGCTCGGTAGGCTTCGCCCTATGTACGGCTACGACCAGAACGTGAGCGCGGGGCAGCAGTACGCCGCCCCGCAGCAGATGGCCGGCGGGTACGGCGAGCAGCCGCTGTACCCGGAGCCCTCGCCGCCGTCGCTCGCCGACGCGGTGCGCGCCTTCACGACCGGGTCGCTGTCCGCCGAGGACTTCCAGCAGATCTTCGCCACGTCGAAGGTCTACTGCCCGCGCGGCGACACCCCTGGGTTCCTGGCGCTGCACAACACGCAGCAGCCGGTGATCCCCATGTTCACCACGCTCAAGGAGCTCCGCCGCTACGCAGGCAAGGAGTCCAAGTACTTCGTGATCACGGGCGCCGAGGTGATCGACCTGCTGCCCACCGGGTACGGCTTCGTCCTCGACATGGAGGGCGACCACCGGATGGTCTTCGACGCGAAGGCCGTCGAGCAGATGGTCGACTTCGCGATGCGCCGCATGTACGGCTGATCGCCTTCGCCGCACGGGCGGCCGGCGTCGTACCCCGGGGCGAGGGGGGATCGTGCTGCGCGTGCACTTCACGGCCGAGGGCCTGCTCGACGTCACCTTCGCGAGCGAGCCGCTGCCGCTGGTGGAGCCGTCGATGGCGCTGATCGCCTGGCAGCGCGTCGACGAGCAGGCCGTTTTCGGCCGCTGGCGCAACCGGATCGGTCGGGAGTTACCGGACCGGGCGCGCCCGCTGCTGGATCCGCTGCGGCCGGACGGCGACGATCCGCAGTTCGTCGAGCCCCTCTCGCGGAGCCCGGAGGAGGGGCTGGCCGCCTTGCGGGACGCTGGTCCCGGCTGACCGCGGACCAGCTGCACCGCACCGCCGCCCGCGCGCCCGGCCGGGCGTCCTGGCTGCGCGCGCTGTGGGGCCGGGACCGCGAGGCGTGGGAGCTGCTGGACGGCGCGATCCGCTGTGCGCACGAGGTCGTGGCCCGCAGTGGGCGCAGATCCGCCGGTCCTTCCGGGTGGACGTCGCCCGGCGCACCCGGCTGCTGGCCGCCCACGGCATCAAAGCGTGCCCGGCGGGCATCCATCCGGCCGCGGCCTGGTCGGACACGGTCTTCGAGGTGGGCCTGCCGCCGGACTGCGACGTCCGGCTCGGCGGCGGCCTGACGCTCCTGTCCGTCCGGCGACGCCTGCATCTACGGGGGGGCGATCTCACGCCGATCAACTCGGTCGTCGTCTCGCCGTAACTGCCGCAACTGTCATATGCGCAGGTGGAGCGTCTCAAGGGCTCGGGGAATGTCTCCGGGGCCCCTTGTGTTCTGGGGGGTGTGGCAGAAAGTTCGAGTTTCAACTAAACTCGACGCAGAAGGAGGTTCCGACCATGCCTGCAGTGACTGTGGAGAACCCGTTGACGCTCCCCCGCGTCGCCGAGCCCGCCCAGGAGACCGCCGCCCGCAAGGTGCTGGCCGTCACGACCGCCCCCGGTGGGTTCGAGGGCGAGGGGTTCCCGGTGCGCCGCGCGTTCGCCGGGATCAACTACCAGCACCTCGACCCGTTCATCATGATGGACCAGATGGGCGAGGTGGAGTACGCGCCGGGCGAGCCGAAGGGCACCCCCTGGCACCCGCACCGCGGCTTCGAGACCGTCACGTACCTGATCGACGGAACCTTCGTCCACCAGGACAGCAACGGCGGCGGCGGAGTCATCAACGGCGGTGACACCCAGTGGATGACCGCCGGCGCCGGCCTCCTGCACATCGAGGCCCCGCCGGAGTCCCTCGTCGTGTCCGGCGGCCTCTTCCACGGCCTCCAGCTGTGGGTGAACCTCCCCGCCTCCGACAAGATGATGCCGCCGCGCTACCAGGACATCGGCGGCGGCCAGGTCCAGCTGCTGTCCACCCCCGACGGCGGCGCCCTGCTCCGCGTGATCGCCGGTGAGCTGGACGGCCACTCCGGCCCCGGCATCACCCACACCCCGATCACGATGATCCATGCCACCGTCACCCCGGGCGCTCAGGTCACCCTCCCGTGGCGCGAGGACTTCAACGCCCTCGCGTACGTCATGGCCGGCCGCGGCAGCGTCGGCACCGACCGGCGGCCCGTCCACACCGGGCAGACCGCGGTCTTCGGCGAGGGCGGCTCGATCACGGTGCGGGCGGACGAGTCCCAGGACGCGAACACCCCGGACCTGGAGGTCATCCTCCTCGGCGGGCGCCCCATCCGGGAGCCGATGGCGCACTACGGGCCGTTCGTCATGAACAGCCGGCAGGAGCTCCAGCAGGCCTTCGACGACTTCCAGGCGGGCCGGCTGGGAACCATCCCCACCACCGCCCGGGAGCGCACGAAGTCGGCGGATCAGCACTCCTGACGACGCGACAGCGGCAGCACGGCCCGGCGGCGGACCCGGCTTTAGCGGCGCAGGGCCTCCGCCGGCTGGGTACGGGAGGCCCGCCACGCCGGGTACAGCCCGGCCAGTACCCCGGTGACCAGTCCGATCAACGGCGCCACGGCGACGGTGAGCGGCGACATCACCGGGGTCCAGTCGCGCAGCGCCGACACCCCGACCACGGTCAGGGTGCCGAGCGTGGTGCCGACCAGGCCGCCCACCGCACCCTGCGCGGCGGACTCGGCCAGGAACTGGGCGGTGATGTGCCGCCCGCGGGCGCCCAGCGCACGGCGCAGTCCGATCTCGCCGGTTCGCTCCAGCACCGCGACGAGCGTGGTGTTGGCGATCCCGACCGCCCCGATGACCAGGCAGATCGCCGCCAGCAGCAGGAACAGCTGGTCCAGGTCCGAAGTCACCCCCGCCCGCAGCGTCTTCGGGTCCGGCGGCGGCGCGGCCGTGAGCCAGTCGGGACGGTCCGGGCGCAGGGCGAGCGGCAGTTCCGCGGACACCTGGCGGGCCGCCCCCAGCTCGGTCACCACCAGCATCCGGGCCCGCTGGGCGTTGTCCGGCGGCCCCCACAGCCTCTCGGCGGTGCCCCGGGGCACGATCACCGACAGCAGCAGGTCCGGCTTGCGGTCCGCCCCGCTCGCGATGCCGATCACGGTGAACGGGTGCTCGCCGATGAACACCGCGGGGCGGCTTTCCAGCGTGGTGATGCCGAGACGCGCCGCCATGGCCGAGCCCACCACCGCGACCTGCTCGGCGCGCCCGTCGTGGAAGGCGTCGTACGCCCTGCCGGAGCCCAGCGTCAGGCCGGCGGCGCGCAGCATCCCGGGGGAGGCGGCGACGACCGGGAGCCGTTCGCCGCTCGCGCCCGCGACCGGGGCCGACCGTACGGTGGTGTCTCCCAGCGGTACCGGCCAGAACACCCCTGCGGCGCGCACTCCGTTGAGCGCGCCCGCGCGGGCGTCCGCGTCGCGGGGGAAGGCGAGCGGAACCTGCCGGCCGAGCTGGGGATCGCCGCCGCCCGCGGTGTCGGTGACCCCGATCTCGGTGGCCGTCAGTGCGTTGAAGCGGCTGTCGATCTGCGAGGAGGCGGTGGCCGTCAGGCCCAGGATCGCCACGAAGGTGCCCACGCCGAGGACCGTGCCGAGGCCGGTCAGCGCCGAGCGGGCGGGACGCTGGAGCATTCCGGCGAGGGCCTCGGAGAGCAGGTCGCGCAGGGACAGTCGGGAGGGAACGATCCCTGCCGCGCGGCTCCCCGCACGGTCGGCAACGTCGGTCCCGTCGGCCCGCCGCCTTCGCCCGATGCTTCGCAAAGCGGTCCTCATGCGGTGACCACCTCGGTCAGGATCCCGTCGCGGATGGACACCGTCCGCCGGCCGCGGGCGGCCACGTGCGGGTCGTGCGTGATGACCAACAGGGTCAGCCCGTCGGCGTGCAGCTCGTCCAGCAGGCCCAGTACGGCCCCGGCCGTGGCGGTGTCCAGGTTCCCGGTGGGTTCGTCGCACAGCAGCAGTGAGGGCCCGGCGACCAGGGCGCGGGCGATGGCCACGCGCTGGCGCTCGCCGCCCGACATCCGGGTCGGGAGGTGGCCGGTGCGGTGGCCGAGGCCGACCCGCTCCAGCGCGGTACGGGCCCGGTCGGCGCGTTCCGCGTGCGGGACGCCGTTGTAGACCATGGCGAGGCGGACGTTCTCCAGGGCGCTGCGGTGCGGCAGGAGGTGGAAGGACTGGAAGACGAAACCGATGCGCTGCCCGCGCAGGGCGGTCCGGTCGCGGTCGCGCAGTGCGCCGGTGTCGATGCCGTCGAGAAGGTACCGGCCGGTGGTCGGGGCGTCGATGAGCCCGGCGACGTTCAGGAAGGTCGACTTCCCGGAGCCGGAGGGGCCGACGACGGTGACGTACTCGCCGCGTTCCACGGTCAGTTCGCAGGGCCGCAGCGCCTGGACGGGCGGCGGCCCGGGATAGGTGAGCCCGACCCCCTCGAACCGTACGACGGGCCCGTCCCCCGCCCCCACGTCGGCGGCCCCGCCTGCCCCCACGTCGGCGGCCCCGCCCGCGACCGATTCCGTGTCCCCGCCCGCGGCCGAATTCGTGCCCGCTGCCGACTCCGTGCCTGTGCCCGTGCCCGTGCCGGCGCCCGTGCCCGTGCCCGACTCCGTGCCTGTGCCCGCGGGTCGGTCCGCGGGCGTCATGGCTTTGCCTGCGCTACCAGCACCCGGTCGCCGTCGGCGAGCGCGCCGCCGGCGACCGGCTCGACCTGGACCATTCCGTCGGCGGACATCCCCGCCCGGACCTCGACCCGGCGCCGGGCGTCCGCCGCCGCGGGGTCCTTGCCCAGCACCGTGACGGTGGTCCGGCCGTCGGCGCCGGCCGACACGGCGGACAGCGGTACGACCAGCACCGGCTCCCCGGAGGAGGCGGCGGTCACGGTGAGCCGGACCCCCTGTCCGGAAAGCCGGGCGTCGAGGGCCTGGTCGGGGGTGACGGTGAGCGCGTACCCGCCGGGGTCCTGCCCGGCACCCGGTGCGCCGTCCCCGGAACCGGCACCCGCAACCGCACCCGCACCGGAGCCGCCGCCCGAGGGGGCGCCGGCCGAGGCCGGGGTAGGAGCGGTGGCGACCGAGGCGACGGTCGCGGTGGCCGTGAGCCCGGTGGACTCGGACAGCACTTCCACCTTCATGCCCGCCTTGACCAGGTCCTTCTGGTGCGCCGGGAGCGAGGCCCGGATCACCGGGGCGCCCGCCGAGAGCGTGAGCAGTCCGTCCGGGACGGGTTCCCCGACCCCCGCCTTGACCGCGTCCACGCGGGCCGGGAAGCCCTTGACGAAGACGAGCTCGTCCGCCGGGACCATGGGGCCGGCCGAGGCTCGGGCCGTCTCCAGGCGGGTGGTGGCCTTGGCGAGGTCCTGCTGGGCGAAGACCAGTTGCTGCTGTGCCTCGGAGGTGTCGCTGCCACCGCCCGCCTTGGCCTTGGCGAGGGCGTTCTTGGCGGTGGTGACCCCCCGCTGGGCGGTGTCGGCGGCGTCCTCCGCCGCCTGCAACTTCTCGGCGTCGCCGGGGTCGGCGGGCCGCGGGGTGTAGCCGAGCGCGGCGTAGAGCGCGGTGACCGCCGCCTTCGTCCCGGCGCCGTACGTGCCCGCCGGATCCTTGCCGGTGGGGTGGCCCAGCGCCTTGAGCCCTTCCTGGAGCTGCCCGACGTCCTTGCCGGTGGCCCCGGGCTTCAGGTCCCGGTACACGGGCAGGGCCCCGGCCAGCGCGAACACCGGCCGCCCCGACACCTCGACCAGTACCTCGCCGGCCTGTACGGCGGCCCCGGGCTGTTTGTTGACCCGGGTGACCACGGGCTTCCCGCCCGTCCCGGCACCGGCGGCCCCGGCCCCCGGGGACACCGTCAGAACCTGCTCGGCGGCAACCGTGCCCCGTACGACCACGGAGGAGGTGAGCACCCGCCGTTCGACCCGGTCGGCCAGAACGGAGGCGGGTGGCGGCGCGGCATCGGCCGCGACCTGGGCGGGGGAGCGGATGGTGGTGGCGAGGACCACCCCGGCCCCCGTGAGGGCGACGGCGCCCACGACGACCCAGATCAGGATCCGGCGCCGCCGGCCGAGGGAGGCCCGTACGTCATCGGGCTCGGCTGCGGCGCCGGACTCGGCTGCGACGTCCGGCTCCTCGGGGACGACGGCCTCTTGATGTTTCACGTGAAACCCACTTTTCCGTTCAACAGCTGTTGTCGGCTGTCGTCAGCAGTCGCCGAGCACCGAGACCGACGTGACCTTCCACGGCGCGCCCAGCCGCTCGCGGACGAGGGTGAACGCGGACAGCTGGGAGGGCTTGTCCTGCAACTGGTCGGCGAGCGCGCCGCTCGCGCGGTCGTAGATCAGCCAGCGGTCGAGGTCCACGCAGTCCTGCACCACGCGGGTCTGCTCGCCGGAGACGTCCATGCCGTCGATCCGGTGCCCGACCTCGCCGCGCAGCACCTTCCCGCCGTCGCCGAAGTGCTTCAGCATGGCGCGCATGTCGTCCAGTTGGGCCCCGGTGGCGATCTGGGCGAGCACCGGATCATCGGGGTCGGCCTTCCGGCCGGCCGCCAGCCAGGAGGTCCAGTACGCGTCGTACGCCTGGCGGACGTCGGGGGTCGGCTCGACCAACCCGGTTCCGCCGGCCGACGGCGCAGGTCGGGCGGTCCCGGCGGCGGACGAGGTGCACCCGGTGACGGTGAACACCAGCACCGCGCACGCGGCGGCTACGGCCACGGCGGCGCGTCGGGCTCCGGCGGGGCGCGTCACGCCGTACCGTCCTTGAGGACCTTCCCGGCGGTCTTCACCTGCTCGGCCAGGTTCTTCTTCTCCTGTCCGAGTCCGTCCTTGTTCTTCTCCACGGCGGTGTTCTGGTACGCCGTCAGCACCGCGGTCCAGGTGTCGGTCAGCTTGCTCTTCTGCTTGCAGGACACGTCCGTGGTGGCGGCGGTGATCTCCTCGGAGGTGACCGGGCCGGTCCACCGGGTGCCCTCCATGTCCTGGAGCTCCCAGGGCGTCTTCACCTGGAACCCGGCGTCACGCATGCAGGCGCTCCATTGGCCGATGGCCGCCACGACCCGACTGTCGCCGCGCGCCCGGTCGTTGGTCTGCCGGGTCAGCTCGTCGAGCAGTTCGGTGCCGGCCTTGCCGCTCTGCGGGTACAGCTTGTGGGTCGCCTCGCCCGAACAGCCGCCCTCCGGGGTGCCGGGCCGGGCCGGCGCTCCGTCCTGCGGACCGTAAAGGGCCGCGGTCTCGTTCGGGTCCTGCTTCTTCGCATCCCTCGGGCGGTCCGGTGACGCGCCCGTGCGGTAGCCGAACTTCTTCGCGTATTCCGCGTCGACCAGGCCGATTCCGGTACTTCCGCGCTCGGCGCCGGTATTGGTGTACGTATTCGAGTTTTTGAAGGAGGCGAATCCGAGCCGGTGCATGCAGGAGTCGGTGAGAATGTCCTGGGCCTGCTGCATGGTTTTCAGCTGGTCTTTGTCGAACGTGTAGGCGTCCAGCGGGAGTCCGGCGTGTACGGGATCGTCCTGCGGCGTGATGCTGACCTTGGGTTCCGTACTGGGCAGGGATCCGGCGCCGGTTCCGGTACCGCCCGTGCCGGCGTCGCCGGAACTTCCGGAGCAAGAAGTCAGGGCGGCGGCGAGGAGCAGTGCGCCGAGGGATCCGAGCGGGCGGCGGGAAGACCGGGTGGAGCGCGGCACGATCGACCTTTCCGTGGTGTGCGGGTGGCCCTAAACTGCCGGGCGAGCCCGGAGCCGGGACCGATTCCAGCGGTCCCGGCACCGGGTGCCTGTGGGCAGATCACATACGGCAGGTGGCCGTCAGCAGTGCGGCTGGGCGATCTTGTTCAGCAGTGTCTCCGAGGCGAACCCGACCACACCGGTGTTGTTGTTCTTGTGCTTGGTCCAGTACGAGTTGCCGCTGACGTTCGTGCCCTCCGAGAAGCAGATGGGCGTGATCGTCTGGCTGCGGTAGCCGAGGCCGTTGACTCGGGTGTCGCTCGTGTACGGGGTCTGGCGGATGCGCACCCCGTCGGTGTTGTAGTCGCCGGCCTGGGCGGCGGAGGCCGCCCCGATGCCGAACGCGGCGGTGGAAAGGGCAATGGCCAGGAACTGAACTGCCTTGCGACGCACGTTGTCATCCTCTCGATGAGCCGACAGATCGTCGTGCAGCCGAGAGGAATTGCCCGTGCCATGAGCGCTGAGCTGGTCCCCCCGGTCCGGTGAAAGACGATGGCACGAAGACGAATTCCGTACCAGGGGGTTCAGGGGGTGCGGGCGAGACCGGCTGGAATCGTCACGGGTCGGTGCGGGCGCCGGTCGCTCGGACGTCGGAGATCCATTTTCGAATATCCGCAGGAGAGGACGGTCACCGGAAAACGGTCGCCTTGGCTCCTCCCCGATCGGATGATCGGGGACCGCTTCGCGGTTGTCCTGAAACCGGCATTACTCGGCGCGCGCGGCCTCCGCGAAGCGCCCCCGCAGCTCCGACACCACGCCGAACACGGCCGCGGTCAGCGGCACGGCGAGCAGCATTCCCAGGATCCCGGCGACGCTGGCCCCGGCCGTGATGGCGATCATGACCACCGCAGGGTGCATCTGGACGGTCCGGCTCTGGATCACGGGCTGGAGGACGTGCCCTTCCAGCACCTGTACGGCGAGCACCACGCCCACCGCCCACAGGCCGATGAACCAACCCCGCTCGGCGAAGGCGACGAGGACGGCCACCGTGCCGGAGATGAAGGCGCCCAGGTACGGGATGTACGCGCCGACGAACACCAGGGCGCCGAGACCGACGGCGCCGGGGACGCGGAGCACGAGCAGTCCGACCGTGATGCACACGGCGTCGATCAGGGCGATGAAGGTGGTTCCGCGCATGAAGCCCTCGACGGCCTCGAAGGCACGGCGGGCGATCGCCTCGGCGGTGTCGCCGGCGGCACGCGGTGCGAGCGAACGCAGGGTGTCGGCGGCGCGGTGGGAGTCGCGGACGAAGAAGAACATCAGCAGCAGCGCGAGGACGGCGGTGGCGAGCACCTGGCCGACGACGCTGATGCCGGTGATGACGCCGGAGGCGGCCGTACCGCCGAACTTGGCCAGCAGGTCCTTGGCGTTCGCGGCGAGGTCCTCCAGCGAGGTCCCGGCCGGCCCGAAGCGCTCGGCGAGGTCCTGTCCGGCCTGCTTCAGGGAGCCGATGATCTGGTCGCCGGTGCTGATCAGGGCGTGGACGACGACGTACGCGGCCCCGCCGAACACCGCGAACACGGCGAGGCAGGTCAGCGCGGCCGAGAGGGACCGGTGGACGCCCATCCGCACGAGCCGCCGGTGCATCGGCCCGAGCAGGGCGGTTCCGAGCAGGGCGAGCAGTACGGGTGTGACGGCGGTCTTGAAGACGATGCACAGCCACACGCCGACGGCGAGCACGCCGGTGAAGAGCAGGACGACCACGCACCAGGCGGCCAGCCGCCTGACCGGCAGGGGAAGCAGGGGAGTCGACACCGCTGCATCCAACCACGCGGGCGTCCGCGCGCCCCCGAGCGGCCGCGCCGGTCAGGCCACGCCGGAGCCCGGTTCCGCCCCGGAGTCCGGCGCCGGTTCCAGGCCGAGTTCCAGTTCCAGTTCCAGTTCCATGCCCAGCGTCAGGGCGGGGTCCGCGGGCCCGGAGTCCGGCGTCGACTGCTCGTGGAGCTCGAACCAGATCGACTTGCCCTCGCCGCGCGGGTCCACGCCCCAGCTGTCCGCCAGCATCTCCATCAGCAGGACGCCGCGCCCGCTCGACGCCATCTCCCCCGGATGCCGCTTGTGCGGCAGCTCGTCGCTGGCGTCCGCCACCTCGATGCGCAGCCGTCGCGTCCCCAGCTCGCCGACCGCCTCCGCGACCAGTAGCGCGTCGCCGTCCGTGTGCATGAGGACGTTCGTGACCATCTCGGAGACCATGAGCACCGCCGAGTCCACCTGCTCCGCGTCCGCCCAGTCGTGCAGCAGCTCCCGGATCTGCCGGCGGGCGCCGGCGATCCGTTCCGGCTCCGCCTGCGCCACGGTGAGCATGGTGCGGCGTGCCGGTCGAGCGGGCCGCGCCGGCGGGGCGCCGCAGCCGCAGTCCGTGCCCTCCCGGCACAGCAGGACGACGGCTATGTCGTCCTCGCGGCGGTCGGCCAGCGGGCCGGTGGTGTGGTGCGAGGAGGGCCCGTGCACGGCCTGGACCAGCAGGTCGGCGAGTTCCTCCAGGTCGTCGGAGCCGTGGCCGGGTTCGTACGTCTCGGACTCCAGGATCGCCCGCAGCCGCGCCCAGCCGGTGTCCAGGTCGTGTCCGCCGGTCTCGATGAGCCCGTCGGTGCACAGCATCATCGTTTCGCCCGGCTCCAGCGTGAACTGCGTCGTCGGGTAGTCGGTGTCCGGGACGATCCCGAGCGGGAGGCCGCCGGCGGTCGGGCGCATCAGCACCGTGCCGTCCGTCATCCGGATGACCGGGTCGGGGTGGCCGGCCCGGGCCACCTCCAGCAGGCCGGTCTCCGGGTCGCACTCCACGTACAGGCAGGTCGCGAAGCGCGGGCTGAGGAAGTCGAACTCCTCGTGGGACTCGGCCCCCTTCGAAGAGCACAGCCCGGCCAGGAAGCGGGAGGCGCGGGAGAGCACCGCGTCCGGCCGGTGGCCCTCGGAGGCGTACGCGCGCACCGCGATCCGCAGCTGGCCCATCAGCCCGGCGGCCCGTACGTCGTGCCCCTGAACGTCACCGATGACCAGGGCGAACCGTCCCGACGGCAGCGGGATCATGTCGTACCAGTCGCCGCCGACCTCCAGCCCGCCGCCGGTCGGGACGTACCGGGCGGCGATCTGCATGCCCGGGATGTCGGGGCCCACCGTCGGCATCATCGACCGCTGCAGGCCGGAGGTGAGTTCCCGTTCGGATTCGGCCACGCCGGCCCGCTGGAGGGCCTGGGCCAGCATCCGGGCCACCGTCGTCAGGACGGAGCGCTCGTCCGGGGAGAAGGACACCGGATGCTTGAACGCGGCCATCCAGGCGCCCATGGTGCGCCCGGCGACGATCAGGGGGAGGAAGGCCCAGGAGACCCGGCCGAAGCGCTGGGCGAGCGGCCAGGTCGCCGGGAAGCGCCGCTTGTAGTCCTCGGGGGAGGGCAGGTAGATCGCCCGGCCGGTGCGTACGACCTCGGCGGCCGGGTAGTCCGTCTCCAGCCGCATGTCCGTGAACGGGTCCTCGTCCCCGGGTCCGTGCCCGCGGTGCCCGATGACCGACAGTCGGTCCCCGGCCACCCCGAAGACCGCCAGTCCGTCGGGGCTGAAGCCGGGCATCGAGAGCGAGGCGGCCACCCGCAGCACCTCGGCCGTGGACCGGGCCTCGGCGAGCGCCCGCCCCGCGTCCAGCAGGAAGGCCTCGCGGGAGCGCCGCCAGTCGCCGGTGATCGGGGTGTGCACGGCGGTCGTACCGGGCTGCGGTTCGGCGATCTCCTGGATCGTGCCGATCAGCTCGTAGTCGACGCGGCCGTCGGGGCAGCGGTTCTCCACGGGCTTGGAGCGGCTGCGCACGGTCCGCAGCACCCGCCCGTCCTCGTCCATGATTCGCAGCCGGGCCTCGGCGAGGGTGTCCTCGGCCACCGCGAGGTTGACGATCCCGTTGATCTCGTTCCAGTCCACCGGGTGGAACCGCGACCGTACGACGACCTCCGGGAGGACGGCGGGCTCCGCGGGCAGCCCGAGCAGCCGGGCGGCCTCGCTGTCCAGAGTGACCGTCCCGGAGGCGTTGTCCCATCGCCACAGGCCCGTCGCGATGGCGGCCAGGACGTCCTCGGTGCGCACCCGGTCATCTTTACAGGTCATCCCCCCCCCGGCGGCCTGTTCGTGGGGGCTGCCGGGCACGCCAGCGCGGTCCCCGGCCCGGACGGTAACCTTGTGAGGGTTGAATCCACCCTGGTATCGCGAAGAACTGGATGACTGATGCATCGGTACAGGTCCCACACCTGCGGCGAGCTCCGCGCCTCTGACGTCAACGCCGACGTCCGGCTGAGCGGCTGGCTGCACAACCGTCGAGACCTGGGCGGCATCCTCTTCATCGATCTGCGCGACCACTACGGCATCACGCAGCTCGTCGCCCGCCCCGGCACCGCCGCGAACGAGGCGCTCAGCAGCGTCACCAAGGAGACCGTCGTCCGCATCGACGGCAAGGTCGTCTCCCGTGGCGCGGACAACGTGAACCCCGAGCTGCCGACCGGCGAGATCGAGATCGAGGTCTCCGAGGTCGAGGTGCTCGGCGCGTCCGCACCGCTGCCCTTCACGATCAACACCGACGACGGTGTGAACGAGGAGCGGCGCCTGGAGTACCGCTTCCTCGACCTGCGCCGCGAGCGCATGCACCGCAACATCATGCTGCGCTCCGCCGTCATCGCGGCGATCCGCCACAAGATGGTGGCCCTCGGCTTCAACGAGATGGCGACCCCGATCCTCACCGCGACCTCCCCCGAGGGCGCCCGTGACTTCGTCGTCCCGTCCCGCCTGAACCCGGGCAAGTTCTACGCCCTGCCGCAGGCCCCGCAGCAGTTCAAGCAGCTGCTGATGATCTCGGGCTTCGACCGGTACTTCCAGATCGCGCCGTGCTTCCGCGACGAGGACGCCCGCGCCGACCGCTCGCCGGGCGAGTTCTACCAGCTCGACGTCGAGATGTCGTTCGTCGAGCAGGAGGACGTCTTCCAGCCGATCGAGCGCCTGATGACCGAGCTCTTCACCGAGTTCGGCGGCGGCCGCGAGGTCACCTCGCCGTTCCCGCGGATCCCGTTCCGCGAGTCGATGCTGAAGTACGGCAACGACAAGCCCGACCTGCGCGCCAAGCTGGAGCTCGTCGACATCACCGACGTCTTCGAGGGCTCGGAGTTCAAGGCGTTCGCCGGCAAGCACGTCCGTGCGCTGGCCGTCCCGGACACCGCCGCGCAGCCGCGCAAGTTCTTCGACGGCCTCGGCGAGTACGCGATCTCGCTGGGCGCCAAGGGCCTGGCATGGGTCCGCGTCGGCGAGGACGGCGGCCTGACCGGCCCGATCGCCAAGTTCCTCACCGAGGAGAACATCAAGGTCCTCACCGAGCGCCTGGGCCTGGTCCCCGGCCATGCCGTGTTCTTCGGCGCGGGCGAGTTCGACGATGTCTCCAAGATCATGGGCCCGGTCCGGGTCGAGGCCGCCAAGCGCGCCGGCCAGTTCGAGGAGAACGTCTTCCGGTTCTGCTGGATCGTCGACTTCCCGATGTACGAGAAGGACGAGGAGACCGGCAAGATCGACTTCTCGCACAACCCCTTCTCCATGCCGCAGGGTGGCATGAAGGACCTGGAGGAGAAGGACCCGCTGGACATCCTGGCCTGGCAGTACGACATCGTCTGCAACGGCATCGAGCTGTCCTCCGGCGCCATCCGCAACCACGAGCCCGAGGTCATGCTGAAGGCCTTCGAGATCGCCGGTTACGAGGCCGAGACCGTCGAGCGCGAGTTCGCCGGCATGCTCCGCGCCTTCCGCCTCGGCGCCCCGCCGCACGGCGGCATCGCCCCGGGCGTCGACCGCATCGTGATGCTGCTCGCCGACGAGCCGAACATCCGCGAGACCATCGCCTTCCCGCTGAACGGCAACGCGCAGGACCTGATGATGGGCGCGCCCACCGTCCTGGAGGAGTCCCGCCTGCGCGAGCTGAACATCGCGCTGCGCAAGCCGGTGGAGACGAAGCCGGCGGAGGCCAAGCCGGTCGCCGAGGCCGTCCACCCGGACGCCGCCCGCTAAGCAGGCACAGGCACGACGAAGGGCCCGGGATCCGATCGGATCCCGGGCCCTTCGTCGTACACCGGCCTGCTCAGAAGCTCTGGAGCAGGCCCTTGACCAGCGCGGCGGAGGTCAGCTCGGCCGGGGCGGGGCCGGCGTGGAAGAAGCCGGCGTTCTCGGCGTCCAGCTTGCGCAGGAAGTCGAAGGCCTTGGCGTCGTGGTCGCCGAACGCGACGAACTGCCAGTGCACGCCGGGGGCGGAGGCGGCGGCATCGGCAATGGCCTGCTTGGCGGGCCGGACGCTGTCGGGGGCGCCGTCGGTCTGGAACACCACGAGGGCGGGGCCTTCGCCGCCGTCCTTCTGGTACCGCTCGACGACGGCCTCCACGGCCACGTGGTAGCTGGTGCGGCCCATGCGGCCGAGCTCGGCGTGGCGGGCCTCGACCCAGGTGCCGTCGTGGGAGTCGAGGGCCAGATCGGCGGTGCCGTCCACCTCCGTGGAGAAGAACACGGTGTGCACGGTCGCCCCCTCGTCCAGGTGCGCGGCGAGGGCGAGGGCGTGGTCCGCGAGGTGCTGGGCGCTGCCGTCCTTGTAGAACGGGCGCATCGAACCGGACCGGTCCAGGACCAGGTACACCTTGGCTCGCGCACCGGCCTTGCCCTTGCCCCGGAGCACCTGCCCGGCGGCCTTGTAGGCTCCCGCGACCCCGGGCGCCCGCCGCTTCACATCACCCAACGCCCAAGCCGGCGCACCGGCCTCGCCCTCGGGCTCGATGACGCCCTCGGGCTCCGCCGCAGGGGCCTCGGCTCCGGCCGCGACGACGTCGGCGACGACCTCGGCTTCGGGCTCCGCCACGGGGGTCTCGGTGACGGCCTCGGGCTCTGTGGCGGGAGCCTCGGCCTCAGCCGCGACGACGTCGGCGACGACCTCGGCCTCGGGCTCCGCCACGGGGGTCTCGGTCTCGGGCTCGACGACAGCGTCGGGCTCGGTGACCTCGGCGACAGCTGCGGCCTCGGGCTGGTCAACGGCCTCGGGTTCCGCTTCGGCGGTCGGGGCCGCGGACTCGTGCTCCGCCGCGGCGGTTTCGGCCTCGACCTCGGGCTCGGCCGCGGGGGCTTCGGCCTCGGGCTGGGCAACGGCCTCGGGTTCCGCTTCGGCGGTCGGGGCCGCAGCCTCGGGCTCCGCCACGGCGGTCTCGGTCTCGATCACCGGCTCCGCCGAGGGGGCTTCGGCCTCGGCCGCGATGACTTCGGCGACAACTTCGGCCTCGGGCTCTGTGGCGGGAGCCTCGGCCTCAGCCGCGACGACGTCGGTGACGACCTCGGCCTCGGGCTCCGCCACGGGGGTCTCGGGCTCGACGACAGCGTCGGGCTCGGTGACCTCGGCGACAGCTGCGGCCTCGGGCTGGGCAACGGCCTGGGGCTCCGCTTCGGCGGTTTCGGCCTCGACTACGGGCTCCGCCGCGGGGGCTTCGGCCTCGGGCTGGGCAACGGCCTCGGGTTCCGCTTCGGCGGTCGGGGCCGCAGCCTCGGGCTCCGCCACGGCGGTCTCGGTCTCGATCACTGGCTCCGCCGAGGGGGCTTCGGCCTCGGCCGCGATGACCTCGGCGACAACTTCGGCCTCGGGCTCGGTGACGGCCTCGGGTTCTGTGGCGGGAGCCTCGGCCTCAGCCGCGACGACGTCGGTGACGACCTCGGCCTCGGGCTCCGCCACGGCGGTCTCGGTCTCGATCACCGGCTCCGCCACGGCGGTCGCCGCAAGGGCTTCGGCCTCGGGTTCCGCTTCGGCGGTCGGGGCCGCGGGCTCCGGCGCCGGCGCCGGCTGCACGGGGGTTCCCGGCAGGGGGCGGCGGGCTTCCGGGACCGTGGGGTCCGGCGCCGGAGCGGTGAGGAGGGTCCCCGGTTCGCGGTCCCGAGGAGCGGACTGCGGGGGAACCGTCGGGTTGTCGAAGGACGCCGCGACCAGTTCGGCCGCCACGTCCAGGGGGGTCCGTTCCGCCTGGCTCGGGACGGAGGCCGAAGTGGCATCCGTCATCTCCGGAACCGGCTCGGCAGACCGTCCGAACACCTTGCGCAACAAGCTCCGAATACCCATGGGCCAGGCCTTTCGCATGAGTGCGTGCGTCATTTGTCCGTGCTGCGCGGTTGATCCCTGCCCAGAGTGGACACGTAAGGTTATCGGCCGCCTGGCTGGAACTTCGGCAGGGGCGCCCTTCGTGGCGCCCGGCCCGCCCAGCACACACCCCATCTTGCCGAACTCCCGCACCGCCGTGCCCGGTTCACCGAGCGTTCATTCCGCCGCCGCCGCATTGGCGGAAGCCGCACCTACCGTCGCGGCTGGATTCGACCGACATGACGTCGGCGCCCATGCATCTACGGAGGACATTCGTGCGCAAGCTTCTGCCGCTCATAGGCAACTCGCATGGGGGCGGCCGCTCCGCCCTCACCTGCCGCTACCGCTGTGGTGACGCCTGCTTCCACGAGGTTCCGAACACGAGCGACAACGAGTACGTCGGTGATGTCATCGCCCGCGCCTACTCCCGCCGCTCGATGCTGCGCTCCGCCGCCGTCGTCACGGTCGCCTCCGCCGCCGGTACCGCCGTCACCCTCGGCGGGAACGGCTCCTCGGCCACCGCCGCACCCGCGGCCGACGCCCAGGGGGCGGCCGCGGACGCCGTCAACGCCGCGGGTGCCCGCGGTCTGCGCTTCAAGGCCGTCCTGCCGAACACCGACGACCGGGTCACCGTCCCCGAGGGCTACGAGCAGAACGTGGTCATCCGCTGGGGCGATCCCATCGTCAAGGGCGCTCCGGCGTTCAACGCCGACAAGCAGACCGCCGCCGCGCAGGCCGGCCAGTTCGGCTACAACAACGACTTCCTGTCCCTGCTCCCGCTCGGCAGCGACTACGAGCGCCAGCAGCTCCTCGTGGCGAACCACGAGTACACCGACGAGAACCTGATGTTCAAGGGCTACGACCCGGCGAACCCGACCCGCGAGCAGGTCGAGGTCGCCTGGGCCGCGCACGGCCTCGGCGTCGTCGTCGTCCAGGAGGACCACCGCAGCGGCAAGCTGACCGCGGTCAACCGCCACCAGCTCAACCGCCGCCTCACCGCGACCAGCGAGTTCAAGCTCACCGGCCCGGCCGCGGGCAGCGCCCTGGTGAAGACCTCCGCCGACGCGACCGGCACCAAGGTCCTCGGCACGCTCAACAACTGCTCCGGCGGCACCACCCCGTGGGGCACCACGCTCCACGGCGAGGAGAACTTCAACCAGTACTTCGCCAACGCCGGCCAGGTCACCGAGCCCGTCGAGGCCGCCCGCCTCAAGCGCTACGGCGTCACGGCCGGCGCCACCGAGCGCAAGTGGGAGCGCTTCGACAAGCGCTTCGACGTGCTCCAGGAGCCGAACGAGTCGCACCGCTTCGGCTGGGTCGTCGAGCTCGACCCGTACGACCCGGCCTCCACCCCGCGCAAGCGCACCGCTCTGGGCCGCTTCAAGCACGAGGGCGCCCAGCCCCGTCTGACCGAGGACGGCCGCCCGGTCGTCTACATGGGCGACGACGAGCGCTTCGACTACTTCTACAAGTTCGTCTCGTCGAAGCAGATGAAGAAGGGCACCTCGCGCGCGGCGAAGGAGCACAACCTCACGCTGCTCGACGAGGGCACCCTGTACGTCGCCAAGCTGACCGGTGACTCCCCGGCCGCCGAGGTGGACGGCTCCGGCAAGCTCCCCTCCGACGGCCAGTTCGACGGCTCCGGCGTGTGGATCAAGCTGCTCACCTCCTCCCCCTCCGGCAACGTCTCGCACGTCCCGGGCATGACCGCCGAAGAGGTGGCCGTCTTCACGCGCGAGGCCGGTGACAAGGTGGGCGCGACCAAGATGGACCGCCCCGAGGACATCGAGCCCTCGCCGCGCACCGGCCGCGTGTACGTCGTCCTCACCAACAACACCGACCGCGGCAAGGCCGGCAAGGCCGGTGCGGACGAGGCGAACCCGCGCAACCTGAACAAGCACGGCCAGATCCTGGAGCTCGCCGAGAACTTCGACGACCCGGCCGGTGACGGCTTCGCCTGGCGCCTGTTCCTGGTCGCCGGTGACCCGAAGGACCCGTCCACCTTCTTCGCGGGCTTTCCGAAGGACAAGGTCAGCCCGATCTCCTGCCCGGACAACGTGACCTTCGACCCGCACGGCAACCTGTGGATCTCCACGGACGGCAACCAGCTCGGTTCCCACGACGGTCTGTTCGGCGTCGCCACCGCCGGTGAGCGCCGCGGTGAGCTGAAGCAGTTCCTGACCGTTCCGCGTGGTGCCGAGACCTGTGGCCCGCTGGTCCAGGACAAGCGCGTCCTGGTCGCCGTTCAGCACCCGGGCGAGATCGACGGCGCGTCCGTCGAGAAGCCGCAGTCGGTGTGGCCCGACGGCCCCGGCAAGATCGTCCGTCCGGCGGTCGTGTCCGTGTGGCGCAAGGACGGCAAGAACATCGGCGTCTGATCGCACCCGTGGCCCCAAAGCCGGTCAGGCGGACGGTGTTTCACGTGAAACCTTCTCGTGGAACACCGTCCGCCAGCCGTCCGACGGGGAGCCTGAGGGTGGTCACCGCCCCGCCGCCGGGGGCGTTGGCGAAGCTCAGGGCGATCTCCAGGACCGTGGCCTGGCCGACCACGATGGTCAGTCCCAGCCCGTGGCCCCGGCCGCGGCCCGGGTCCCCGGTGCGGAACCGCTGCGGGCCCTGTTCGATCAGCTCGGGCGGGTAGCCGGGCCCGTGGTCGCGCACGATCACCACCGGTCCCTCCACGGTCACCTCGACCGGCGGTTCCCCGTGTTTGTCGGCGTTGACCAGCAGGTTGGCCAGGATGCGGTCCAGCCGTCGGCGGTCGGTCAGCACCACCGCGTCCCGGATCACCCGTACCGAGGTCTCCAGGCGGGTGGCCGCGACGGCCCGCTGCACTGCCCGGCCGAGCTCCACCCGGGCCAGGTCGGCCTGCTCCACGCCCGAGTCGAGCCGGGAGATCTCCAGCAGGTCCTCGGTGAGCAGGTGCAGGGCCTTGAGCCGGTCGTTGATCATCTCCTTCGGGCGGCCCTCCGGCAGCAGGGCGGCCGCGGCCAGCGAGCCGGTGAGCGGGGTGCGCAGCTCGTGCGCGACGTCCGCGGTGAAGCGCTTCTCCGCCTCGATCCGCTCCTGGAGGGAACGGGCCATCGAGTTCAGTGCCTGCGCGACGTCGCGTACCTCGTCGTGGTAGCGGGGCCGGCGCCGGCCTCTGCCGTCGGCCGGGCCGTCCTGGCCGTCGCGGTCCTGTTGTTCGGAGGGGAATTCCACGCGGGCGTCCAGGTCTCCGGCGCTGATGCGACGCGCCACTGCGGCCGTGGTGGTCAGCCGTCGGCTGATCCGGTTGGCGAGGAACAGGCCGGCCAGTGCCACGACTCCCGCGGCGAGGGCGCAGGAGGCGAGGATCGCGGTGTCGACGTCCCGCAGCCGGTGGCGGGTGCTCTCGTACGGGAGCCAGACGGCGAGTGCCCGGTCGTCCGCGGGTCCGGCGGCCCACATGACGGGTTTGCCGTCGTGCGCGCCGACCATGCTGCCGGTGCGTCCGCGGGCGATGAGGGCGCGCAGCGGCCCGGGGAGCTGCGGCGGGTCGATCGCCACGTTCATTTCGCCGTAGGACGTGCCGTACTGGTACTGGGCGAGGGCCTGGTCCAGGTCCCGGTCCGCGTCCTTGCGGACCTCTCCGACGATCTGCCGGGCGACCACGTTGTGCACCAGGATGCCGAGCACGGCCGCGACGGCGCAGCACACGGCCGTGGTGGTCAGGGCGATCTTCCAGCGCAGACTGCTCGTCACCCGCACGACGCCCGGCCCTCTCAGCCCCGGCTCGCGGCGGAGCACGGGGCGGAGCTGTTCTTCGGACCGGCGCAGTCGTCGAGGGTGAGCTGGGACAGGCTCATGATGCCGGCCCCGGGGTCCCACACGTAGTCGGAGACGGAGACCTTCTCCGGGTTCGAGGTCGGCTCGCGGACCGCCAGGTGCTCGGCGGCCACCTCCACGCCCTCCAGCACCCCGCGCCGGGACAGGATCCGGGTGATCGACCCGTCGTCGCGGACGGTGTAGACGCGCAGTTCGCTGAGCCTGCCGTCGATGTCCAGAGCGGTGATCAGCTCCTCGCGGCCGTCGCCCGTCACGTCGTGCAAGGCCGCGGGCCGCACCGGGCAGTCCGGACCGCCGTCCACAGCCCGTGTGCACGGCGCGAGGCGCTGCACCGCCCGCGGGTCGACGAGGCGCCCGGTGCCGCCGTCCTGGGCGGCGGCGGCCTTGATGTCGGCCCGTACGACCTCCACCGCGTTCACGCCGCGCATGCTGGAGCCGGCGACCTTGGGCAGCCCCGGGACCACGGCGGCCGTACCGGGCTGCTGGCCCGGGCCGGGCGGATCCGGGTGGATGCCCGCCCACAGGGACTGCGGGGCGTGCACCGTGCCCAGGTCGCCGTCGTTGCGCAGCCCCTCCACGTCGGCACACCCGGCCGCCGCCGCGAGGACGGCGGCCAGGACCGGGGCCGCGGCCGCCCTGCGGCCGCGCGGGGAGAGGGGCCTCATGCACCGATGCTCTCCCGCCCGGGCCGCGCGGGCCCGGCTCCGGGGCCATTCGGGCGATGCGCTCCCGCCCCCCCCGGAGCCCCACCTCCGGGGGCGGGCCCCGCGGCGGGCCCGGGGGCGGGCGCGCGTCAGTGGCCGGGCGAGGCGATCGCGCGCGCTGCGGCGAGCTCTTGGCGCACCGGGGCCAGCACGGAGTCCGCGTCGCCGGGCGGCGGGGCCGCGGGGCGCAGCTGGGAGGGCGTCCGGGCGTTGCGCACCCCTTCTGCGAGGGCCCGCAGATCGGTGATGACGGTCTCCACCTCCTCGGCGCGGGGCGCCTCGGCGCCGTGGTTGACCCGGACCCGGGCGGCGGTGGTCGCGTCCACGATCCGTTCGACGGCGACGACCAGCGGCCACCAGGCGGCGGCCCGCGCCCCCGTCGGCGGCGGCTCGGTCAACGCCCGCTGGAACTCGTTGCGCACCCCCGACATGTCCCGGTAGATCCGTCGCCGGGCCTGGAGCCGGGCGGTGCGCGCCGCCCGCTGCGCGGCTTCCGTGTCCGGGTGGCCGCCGAAGGCCCGTTCCACGTACCGGGCCGCATCGTCGATGGTGTCGGCGAGCCGGTCGCCGATCCGGGTGTGCCAGCTCTCGGGCCACAGCAGGTAGCCGAAGACCAGGGTGATGGCGCAGCCGATCAGGCTGTCCAGTAGCCGGGGCCGGATCAGGTCGAAGCCCTGGTGGTTGAGGAGGTCCGAGAGCAGCAGGATCACCGGGGTGATCGCGGCGGTCTGGAAGGCGTACCCCTTGGCGGAGAAGGCGGGGATCAGCGCGGCCAGCACCACCATCACCGGAACGTCCCACCAGCCGCGCGGTACTTCGGAGAGCACGGCGGCGGCGATGACCAGCCCGGCCGCCGTGCCCAGGGCGCGCAGCACGGCCCGGGAGAACACCGAGCCGAAGTCGGGCTTGAGGACGAAGGTGACGGTCAGCGCGACCCAGTAGGACCGCTCGACCGGCACCAGCGAGACCAGGCACTGGGCGAGCCCGATGCACAGGGCGAGGCGCAGCCCGTACCTCCAGGATGTGCCGGACAGCATCATGTCGCGCACGGCCCGCCGGGCCCGGACGGTCAGCGCGGCGGGCCGGCCGAGCCGGTCGTCGACGTTGTGCAGGTCGGGATCGGGCAGGTGCACGATGGCCGCGGCGTGCCGCAGGGCCGCGTCGAGGGCCCGTTCGGCGGGGGTGTGCGGCGCGGGGAGGTCCAGTACGGGCTTCCCGGTGCGGCCTTGTTCTACGGCCCGTGCCAGGTCCCGTACGGCCGCCGGGATTTCGGGCGGCAGCGGTCTGCCGCGCAGGTGCATGGCGGGTGCGGCCTCGACCAGCGGGATCACCACGTTCAGCTGGGCCAGCATCCGTACGAGCGCGGGACTGCGGCCGTGCACCCGGGCGCGGCGGCCCAGAACCAGGTCGTAGGCCTGGTTCAGGGCGTGCGTGACCTGTCGGCGGCGTTCGTCGTAGTCCGGTCCGCCGGCGGCTTCCAGGGCGTCGGCGAGGGCCCGGTAGGTGTCCGCCACGGCGGCGCGCTCCGGCTGCCGGCCGCGCAGCGGCCAGCCCAGCAGCGTCAGCAGGAGGACGAACAGCCCGCCCGCACTGAGCAGCAGGGGGGCCGTCCACCAGGGCCGGGGGAGCGGCAGCCCGGCGCCGACCACGGCGTTGAGGAGCAGCAGCAGTCCCGACACGGACGCGACCGTGCCGATCGAGGAGATCATCCCGGAGACGAGGGCGATCAGGGTGAGGGCACCGACGGCCACCCAGCCGTGGCCGAAGACCAAGGTGCCCAGGGCGACACCGATCGCGCCGAAGAGCTGGGGCACGGCGATGTTCAGGATCCGCATCCGGTAGGCGTCGGCGGTGTCGCCGATGACCCCGGACAGGGCGCCCATCGAGACGAGGGCCCCGTACTCGGGCTCGTTCAGGGCGAAGCCGACGGCGAGCGGGGTGGCCATCGCGACGCCGGCCCGCGCGGCGGCGGCCCAGGGAATCGGGGCGGCACTCGGCCGCAGTCCCTTGAGCAGCCAGGCGGGCGGAGCCAGCGGGTGGTGCCGGGGGCGCCCGGAGGGTATCTGTTCGGTGCGTTCGGTGCTCATTCAGCTTCCGTGCGGCCGCTCGTGAATCGGTTCTTCTGCGCTGTTCCGGGGTCTTGCGTTCTTCTTGGGTTCTTCTCGGGTTCTTCTGGGGCGTTCTGCGCGCGTGGGTACGTTCCGAGCTTATGGGGTGCGACGTAGTCGGCCCGTCAGCCAGGCGCCCAGTGCGGCGGCGAGCCCGATCGCCAGCACCACCCAGGCGGTCGTGCGCAGGAACGCGGTGAGGGCGTCGTACACCGCGGCCGCTGCCGCCCGGTCGATGTCGGCCGGCAGGTCGTCCAGGGTGAGCCGGCGGCAGACGGCCAACGCGATCCACAGCAGTACGGCGCCGACGGCGACCCCCAGCCCGGTGGCGATCACGGCGCGGCGCCGGTGCACGGCGACCGCGATCGCCGCAGCGGCGAGCACCAAGGTCAGCACGGGAAGCCAGATGCCGGCGACTTGGAGCATGCGGAAACCCTTCCGGAGCGCGCCCAGGTCGTCGTACTCCATGACCTTCACCGATACGTGCGTCACCGGGATGCGGTCGGCGAACGGCACCCCGTCGGCGACGAGCTCCCCCTTGACCTGCTCGATCGCGGGTGCGAGGTCGATGGTGACGGCGTCGCCGTCGCCGGTGGTGAGCGCCTTGAGGAACGCGGCGTGCGCGGCGCGGTTGGCCGCGTCCCAGGCGGTGCGGTAGGCCGGCGTGCCGGCGAAGGAGCGCAGGGCTTCGCCGAGGAGGGCGTCGATCCCGCTCTGGAACGGGCCGGCGTCGATCTGCCCGGCGAGGGCGCGGCCCGCCTGGCTGACGACGACGCCCTGGACGGCCGGGTCGTCGGCCAGGGGGGACATGGCCGCGGTGTACCGGTCGGCGTCGCCGAGCTCGCGGTCCGCCCAGTACGCGACGGCGCTCGCGGGCACGAGCACGGTCACGAGGACGATGAGTACCGCCGAGAGGAAGGTGCGCACGTCACCAGGGGAAACCGCGCCGGTGCCGGGCGCGAGCGGTGCTGCTGCGGGTGGGTGGCGGCCGGATGGCGGGCCGACGGCCGGCGGCGCGCGCCCGGGAGGGGGAGCCGGGACGCGGTGCGCGCGTGGCGCCCTTGCGGAAGGAATCCTGGATTTCTAGCGTCCAGGTTATGAGGATGAGCGAGGGCGTCGAGTGGGCGCTGCACAGCTGCGTCAATCTGGCCTGGGCCGGTCCCGGGCGGGCCGTCCCGGCAGCACGGCTGGCCGCCTGGCACGACCTCCCGGCGGCCTACCTCAACAAACAGCTCCAAGCGCTGGCCCGACCGCTCGCCGAGATCACCCTCATGGACGTGGTCGCCGCCGTCGAAGGCCCCGAGGAGGCCTTCCGGTGCGCGGAGATCCGGCAGCAGGGTCCGGGCGGCGCCCCGGCCGCGGACGACGGCCCGGCCTGCGCGATCGCGCACGCCATGAGCCGGGCCGAACTCGCCTGGCGCCGGGCCCTGGCAGCGGAGGACCTCGACGGGATCCGGCGCCGGGCCGAACAGCAGGCGCCCCAGGCCCCGGCACGGCTGCGCGCCTGGCTCGCGGGGACCGCGGGCGGGCCGCCGGGCGGTGGCCGTCCCACCGCACGACCGGCCGTCCCGGGCGACTGACGGCCCGCAACCGACCACCGACCCGCAACCGACAACCGGCCCACCGACCAGCAGGAGCTGGGGGCCTTGCAACCGCTGGGGCGCTGATCCACTTGCCGGTCCGGGGCGGCGGGTGTGCCCTGGATGATGGGAGAGAGGAGCCCTGTCATGGCACATGCGGCACCCACCGCCCCGATGCGGCGGCACTGGCAGGCGACCGGCACGGACGACGCGATCAAGGGCCAGCTGGCGCGGGCACTGCTCCTCGGACTGGTCTACGGAGTCTGGGCGGCCTACATGAGGCGCGACACGGGCGGGGTCGACACGGGCAACGTCTTCTACGGGATCCTGTGCGGGGTCGTCTTCGCCGGCATCATGTTCACCCTTGCCCGCCTCGGTCCGCGGCTGATGCAGGAGTTGCACGCCGCGGCGTACGGCGCGTTCGGCGGGATCGCGGTGGGCTACCTGTACAGCATGGCCGACCACTCGATCCTCCGCTCGTGCTGGGTCGGCTTCATCACGGGCATCGGCATCGGGCTGGCGGCGTTCTACCGCTACCACACGCGCGAGCCCTGATCCGGAAGCGAGGCAGGCGCCGGTCCCGCACGGGACCGGCGCCCGCGCGTATCCGGTGGCTCAGCCCTCGGACGGGGTCTCGGAGCCGGCGGCCGGGGCGGTCGCCGCGGCCGCGGCGGGAGCGTCCTCGGCATCGGTCCTACGGCTCGGCGGCTTCGTGGCCGTCGGGGCGTAGCGGGTGACCTCGGCGCGGAGCATGGCGTTCAGGGCGGCGTACGGGTCGATGGGCATGCCGGAACCTCACGGTGTTCGGGGGGTGTATGGGGGTACGCGCTGCTGCTCGGCACGCTCAGCAGCGCAGGACCACGCTCCGCGCCGTCCATGTGGTCGGCGTCGGCCGCCCTTCCGTCCCGTACGTCTCGGTGGATGCCGCCCGACTGGCGTGTTTCACGTGAAACACCGGCCGGGGCAGCTGTCGTACACCCGGCAGCCCGCGCGTGACCACCCGGACCGCGGCGCGCACTTCGGGGTCCGCGGCCGGATCGGACTCCCCCTCGACGGGGATGCCGGGCTCGCTCGGCGCGCCGGAGCCGGTGCGCTCGGCCGCGGCGGTGGCCGCAGCGGCCGTTGTGACGCCACCGGCCGCGAACAGGCACAGCAGCACGACACAGGCGGCCGAAAGGGCCCTGGCCAGTGCCGTACGTGCGTGCCGCGTCCCGCTCATGCGAGGGGTCTGCCCCGACACGCAGGCCAACTCCCCGACCGACCCGCAGAAGCCCCCGACCGGGGGACGAAGACACCCCCCTCGGCTGACGGCGGGCTGGCCGGCGGGCTCAGCCGGTGTGGTGCCGGCCCGTGCGGTGCTGCCCGGTCAACCGGGCCAGGACGATGGTCTCGCCGCTGACCAGACGCAGTTGGGCGCGCCCGGCCCGCTGCTGCCCGCGGCCGCTGCCCGCGGGCGAGACCCGGTCGACGGTGAACACGGCGGTACGTCGGTCGGTGCGCGCGATCTCGATGGTCAGTCCCCGTCGCAGTTCGGCGAGGGGCAGGTCGGCGGCGGTGACCACGGCGGTGCCGGCCGAGCCCGGGGCCGGACTGTCGCGGTCCCAGGTGGCCTCGTCCCCGTCCAGCGGCAGGTCCACTCCCAGGCTGGGGATGTGCAGCCGCAGCGGCGGTACGGCCCGCAGGGGTGTGACGGCGGCACCCCGCGCGGGCCGGGAGCCCTTGCCGGGAGCGTGATGTCCGGCGTGCTCCAGCTGCTCGACGAGCCGGCGGTGGCCGGACAGGCCCAGCGCCCGGGAGGGCAGCGCGTCGGCGGCGGTGGCAGCAGTGGGCCGTCCGCCCTCCGTACTGCGCAGCATCACTATGCCGCTGCCCAGCAGAGCCACTGTCGTCACGCCGACCACCCACTTGGCGCGGGGCATGGAATCCCTCCTGGTCCGATCCCCCCGGCTCCGGCGGCCGGGTGTACTGAGAGCAGTGGAACCCCTCTCTGCCCGTCAGTAACGCTTACAACGCCGGATGCTGATGCCACGTCACAGGCGTGTCGCTACCCTGCCGAGGACGTCTTCGCAGCTGGCGGCGGGTGGACCGGCCGTGTTGGGGGGATTGCCCGAGGTGCAGCCGAACGGGCGATCAGAAGACCACGAACACGACCGCCGCCGCCCCCATGAGGGCGGCGGCGAGGTGCACGGCCGGGTGGCCGTAGTCGCCGAACCAGAGGTGGCGGGCCAGGCCGCCGAGGGCGGCCAGAGCCGTGATGATGCCGACCTGAGCCAGCAGCGTGACGGCCGTGAAAGGGGCCAGGAGCAGCAGAACGGTGTTGAGCCACAACGGGACGGCGCCCGTCCAGCCGCGCCATTCCCAGATCGCCGTGTGCATGGCCCACCGGCCCCCTCATCGTCAGCTCGCGGGCTGTACAGCCTCCTTGGGTGCGGCGGCGGGGGCAAGGGCCCGTTCGGCAAGAAAACCGAAGGCCAGGCCGAAAGTCGTCCACATCGCGATCTGGATGCCCAGGGTCGCGAGGCGGAACTGCCAGATGAGGGCGGCCGGGAAGTCCGCCGGGACCTCGTTGATGCCGGGCAGGGTGGCGTAGGCGATGCCGACCACCACGACGAAGGCGACCAAGGCGATGATCGACGCGTTCCAGTTCCCGAGCTTGGGCGCCAGGCGCCGGCCCAGGATCAGCGCGGCCGTGGACAGCAGCACGCTCAGCGCGATCATCAGGATGAAGAGGGTGGTCCTCCGGACGACGGTGTCTGGGTCTCCGACGGCCGGCGGGTTGGAGGGGTACTTGAGGAACGGCACCAGGTTGACGGCGACGAACAGGCCGCCCGAGACCAGCAGGGCCGTGACCCGCGGGCCGAAGCGGCCGATGCGGCCCAGGGCGTAGCAGAAGACGAGCGCGGCGATGCCGCCGAGCGCGACCCCGTACAGGAGCGTTCCGGTGCCGAGCCCTGCCGTGGCTTGGAGGGCCCGGCTGACCGGGGCCGCCTCCTCGCCGTGGTCGTGGGCGGCGTGGCCCGCCTCTTCGATGGCGATGGCCGCGTCGACCTTGGACTCACCGAGGACGTACGCGACGAGGAAGGCGGCCACGCCTGCGAGCAGACCTGCCAGCATGCCCCGGACCAGTAGGACACGGGGTGAAATGGGGTTCATGGTTCGGTTCTTCCCCTTGCGGCGGTGGAGATCAGTGGCAGGGGAAGCCGAGGAGGTGGCGACCGTCGTGCATCCACTCGTGGACGGTGTCGCCCTGGAAGATCGCGGTGGCGCCCTGCTCGGCGCCGACGAGGTAGAGCAGGACGAGCATGAGGACGCCGACGAACAGGGCCCAGGGGGCCAGCGCGGAGAGGGAAATCGGGGCGACGGCAGGGGCCGTCGTGGGCACGGCGGAGTGGGCCATGGCAGAACCTCCAGAGGGAACACGCGTCCCGGTCAGTGGTGCTCGCGACGACATGGCGGGTCTGACTTTCCCTCCCCCTCACGGGAGGTTTCACAGTGGCGCGACCGTGCCGGATTTTCACCGGTACTTCCGTCATACCGTCGTCTTTTTTAGGTTGTCGTCCGAGACCGTACCGCGTTTACGCTCCCCTTATGAAGAGTGCCGTGGTACGAGTTCAGTTCGTGAGACGTCCGTTCGACGACGATTCCCGCCGGGCACGCTTCGGCCACGGCGACCCGTGCCCGGGCCACGAGGGCCTGCGCGGCCCGGACACGGGGGACTGGGCGGGCCGGACCCTGGACGAAATTTCCGCCGAAGATCCGGCCGCTGTGCACCGATGGCTGACCGATCCGGACTACGCGCCCCCCGGCGGGGAGTCCGTGACCGCGCTGATCGCCCGCGTCGGCGCCGCACTCGCCGGGCTGGCCGCGGGCACCCATCGCGCGGTGGTCGACCAGGCCGTCGTACGGGCCGCGGTGGTGCACGCGCTGGAGCTGCCGGCCGCCGCGTTCTGGCGCCTCGACGTACGGCCCGACACGGTGACCACCCTCACCGGGCGGCTCGGCCGGTGGAACCTCCAGCTCGGCCGGCCACTCGACACCTAGCGGCTACGGGACGGTGAGCCGCTACGCGACGATCCAGTCGCTCGTCGCGATCACCAGCTGTACGCCGTCGCGGTGGACGGTGCCCTCGATCAGGCCGTACATCCGGTCCGCCGCGAAGTAGACCTCGTTGTCGTTCTTGAGGCCGAAGGGCTCCAGGTCGACGAGGAAGTGGTGCTTGTTGGGGAGGTTGAGGCGCACCTCGTTGACCCGCGGGCAGTTGTCGAGCACCCGCTCGGCCATCTGGTTCAGGGTCTGCTGGAGCGAGTACGAGTAGGTCTCGGCGAAGGCTTCCAGCATGTTCTTGCGGACCTTCTTGTACGACTGGTCCCAGTCGAACGCGTCGTCGTCGGCGGCCAGCGCCGAATGAGCCCAGCGCGCAGTGACCTTGGTCGCCAGGATGCGGTCGTACGCCTCCTTGAGCGTCGTGTACCGGTCCTTGATGTAGCCGTGGAACTCGGAGTTCGTCGAGTTCATCACGGTCAGGTCCTTCAGACCCGAGATGACCTGCAGACCGGTCGTCTCGCTGTACGTGATCTGCGCGGTGCGTACCTCCTGGCCCTTGCGGACGAAGGAGTGCTGTTCCTTGCGCGTCGGGACCGGGATCCGTTCCCAGGCGTACTCCTCGATCCGGATCTGCGCCTCGCGGATCGGCGACTGGGAGGAGACGAAGTGCTTCGCGAGCAGGATGCCGAAGGCCTCGGGGGAGGCGATGCCGTGCTCCTTGCCGAAGGCGTACACCGTGTTCTTGGTGGTGTCGGTCGGCAGGCAGTTGGCGTTGTCGCCGGTCAGGTGGACGTCGCGGAACTCGCCGCGGAGCGCGACCGACACATTGAGGTCGCGGATCTCGTGCCACGAGCCGTCGGCGCCCTTGCGGGTCACCTTGACGATGCGGTTCTCGGCCTTGCCGTACTGGTTCTGCGCCAGGACGTGCTTGCTCATGGTGTCTTCCTTCGGTGCCTCGGGAACACGGAGTCCGGTGGTCTGGATCCCGTACGCCCGGCGTCCAGCGCCCGCCCCCGACCACAGGACGTCCCGCTCCCCGCCGTTCGGTCCCGGGGGACCGCCCCGGGACTGACGTGCATCCCGGTCCGTAGGTGCTGCTTCGGATTGCAACATGTGCGGGGCACGTTGTTACCCGTACAGATCATCCGAACACCGGCACCCACGGATTGGGCGACCACACAGCGCCGCAGGTCAGACCGTGTGCGTATCCGGGACCGACAGGGCTTCGTCGAGGATCTTCAGGCCCTTGGCGACGTCCTCGGGGCTGATGTTGCAAGGCGGGGCGACGTGGATGCGGTTGCCGGCGATCAGCGGCCACAGCCCGCCCTTCTTGCAGGCGGCCCCGAACTCGGCCATCGGCGCGTTGTCCGCCCCGGAGGCGTTGTACGGGACGAGCGGCTCGCGCGTCTGCCGGTCCCGTACCAGCTCCAGGGCCCAGAACGTGCCCAGACCGCGGACCTCCCCGACCGAGGGGTGCTTCTCGGCGAGGGCGCGCAGGCCCGGACCCAGCAGCTCCGCGCCGGTGCGGGCGGACTGCTCGACGATGCCCTCCTCCTCCATGAGGTTGATCGTCGCCACGGCGGCGGCGCAGGCCAGTACGTGCCCGGAGTACGTCAGCCCGCCCGGGTAGGGCCGGCGGGCGAAGGTCTCGGCGATGGCGGCCGAGATGGCGACCCCGCCGAGCGGGATGTATCCGCTGGTCACGCCCTTGGCGAAGCAGATCAGGTCGGGGGTGACGCCCCAGTGCTCGGAGGCGAACCACCGCCCGGTGCGGCCGAAGCCGACCATGATCTCGTCGAGGATGAAGACGATCCCGAAGCGGTCGCAGAGCTCGCGGACGCCCGCCAGGTAGCCGTCCGGGTGGACGAGGACGCCAGGAGCGCCGCCGACGGTCTCCAGGATGATCGCGGCGATGGACTGCGGGCCCTCGAAGACGATGGTGTCCTCAAGGTGGCGCAGGGCCCGCTCGCACTCCTCGGCCCCGGTGGCCGCGTAGAAGGGCGAGCGGTAGGCGAAGGGCCCCCAGAAGTGCACGACGCCGGCGGTCGCGCTGTCGTTGCCGAAGCGGCGGGCGTCACCGGTCAGGTTGATCGCGGTGGACGTGGCCCCGTGGTACGAGCGGTACGCGGACATCACCTTGGGCCGGCCGGTGTGCAGGCGGGCCATCCGTACGGCGTTCTCGACGGCCTCGGCGCCCGCATTGGTGAAGAAGATCTTGTCGAGGTCGCCGGGGGTGCGCTCGGCGATCAGCCGGGCCGCCTCCGAGCGGACGTCGACGGCGAAGCCGGGCGCAACGGTGCAGAGCTTGGCCGCCTGCTCCTGGATGGCCGCCGTCACCTTGGGGTGCTGGTAGCCGATGTTCGTGTAGACGAGGGCGCTGGAGAAGTCGAGGTAGCGGTTGCCCTGGTAGTCCCAGAAGTACGAGCCCTCGGCCCCGGCCACGGCGAGCGGGTCGATGAGCTCCTGCGCCGACCAGGAGTGGAAGACGTGCTTCCGGTCGGCGTCTTTCACGGCGGCGAGCGCGTCGGCGGCTTCAGCGTTCATGTCCTGAGCGTAGTTGTCCATGATGTGGACCCCCGGGAGGGTCGCGGCCCTGTCGGCGCCGCTCACCTGGCCAAAACCACCCGCACGTGCCGGATCATCTGGTTAACGTGTCGTCGGGTACTGGTGATCACGACGCGAGGACGTGACAGGTGGGCGAGCAGGACGACCTGGCCCGGCGCTTCGAGGAGCACCGACCGCATCTGCGGGCCGTGGCCTACCGGATGCTGGGCTCGCTGAGCGAGTCGGAGGACGCCGTTCAGGAGGCGTGGCTGAAGCTGAGCCGCTCGGACGTCACCGCCGTGGAGAACCTGGGCGGCTGGCTCACGACCGTGGTCGGCCGGGTGTGCCTCGACATGCTGCGGTCGCGCACCTCCCGGCGCGAGGATCCGCTCCACGACCAGGACGGATACGTCCGGCTGCCCGACCCGGTCGTCACCGGGCTCGCTGGCATCGATCCGGAGCGCGAGGTGCTCGTCGCCGACTCCGTGGGCATCGCCCTGCTGGTCGTCCTGGAGGCGCTCGCTCCCGCCGAGCGGCTCGCCTTCGTCCTGCACGACCTCTTCGCCGTCCCGTTCGACGAGATCGCCCCGGTCCTCGGCCGTACCGCCGCCTCCACCCGGCAGCTCGCCAGCCGCGCCCGACGCCGGGTCCAGGACGCCGCGCCCACCCCCGACGCCGACCTGGTGCACACCCGCGAGGTCGTGGACGCCTTCCTCAACGCCGCGCGGGGCGGGGACCTCGATGCGCTCGTCGACCTCCTCGACCCCGAGATCATCGCCCGGTCCGACGGCGGCACGCTGCGCCCCAGCGCGGTCCGGCGCGGCGCGACCGACGTCGCCTCGCAGGCGATCACCTTCGCCCGGTTCGCCGCGGCGGCCCACCCGGTCCTCGTCAACGGTCTTCCCGGTGTGCTCGCCCTGGCGGAGGGCAAGCCCCTGTCGGTCATGGCGTTCACCGTCAAGGACGGAAAGGTCGTCGCGCTCGACATCCTCACGGACCCGCAGCGCCTCGCACGGATCGACCTCGGGGCCGTCCTGGGCGACTGAACCGGGAACCCTTGCGCTTCCCGGGCGGCTTGGGCAGGATCTGGTTCCTGTTCAGCCGCCCGGTCGTGCGAACCGCAACCGGCCCGGCTCTGCAAGGGCGGGGAACGCCACCGCGATGCCGCCCGCACTCCGACGCGCCCGGCACCCCACGCCCCCTCCGTCCCCCTCCACTTCACCTCCCCACCTCCCTTCCCCCTCCTCCGCCCGTCGCGTCAGATCACACGGCACGGGCGTCACAGGCGAACGCCAGCGCAGTCGCCCCGCTGGTACCCCTCCCCGGAAAGACGTGATCGTGAGCAAGCACTCTGGTGCCGGAGGGAGTCTGCGGGCCGATGCGCTGGGCACGTTCGACTCCGTCGTGATGGCCGTGGCGGGCTGCGGCCCGGCCCACACCATCGCGGGCACGCTCCCCGCGCTGATAGCCGCCGTCGGTGTCGCAGGCCCGGCCGTCCTCCTGTACTGCGCCCTCCCCGTACTCGGCATCGCCCTCGCCTTCCGTCACCTGGGCCGGCTCGACCCGAACGCCGGCGCCGCGTACGCCTGGGTCGGCCGGTCGCTGCACCCCTTCCTCGGCTTCCTCAGCGGCTGGGCGCTCGTCGTCTCCGCCACCGTGTTCATGGCCTCCGCCGCACGCCCGGCCGGCGCCGCGACGCTGTCCCTCTTCGGGCCCGGCCCGGCCGGTCACGGCGTCCTGGCCACGGCCGTCGGCGCGGGCTGGTTCCTGCTCATGGCCGGCGTGGTGATGTACGGAGCCCGGATCGGCGCCCGTACCCAGACCGTCATCACCGGCATGCAGGTCATCCTGCTCGTGACCTTCGCCGTCGCCGCACTGTCCAAGGACGGCAACGTCGCGGACTTCTCGCCCTCGTGGTTCGGTTTCAGCCACTTCGACGGCCAACACCATTTCGTGACCGGCGCGTTGATCGCCGTCTTCGCCTACTGGGGCTGGGACGTGACCGGCAACCTGGGCGAGGAGACCCGCAACGGCCGCCGCGGCTCGGGGCTGGGCGGGGTGATCGGCATCGTCATGTGCTGCGCGCTGTTCGTCGTCTTCACCGTCTCCGTCAACATCCTCGTCGGCACCGATGTCGTACGGCAGAACCCCGACTCCTTCCTCACCGTCCTCGGCGACGCGGTCCGGCCGGGCTGGGGCGGGCGGCTGCTCGTCCTCGCGGTGCTGCTGTCCACCGTCGCCACCCTGGAGACAACGCTGATCCAGGCCACCCGCACCCTGTTCGCCATGGGCCGCGACCGCACCCTCCACCCGGCGTTCGGCCGCATCCCCCGCGGACGGCAGACGCCGTGGACCGCCACCCTGGTCGTCGCGGGCATCGCGCTCGCCTGCACCATCGCCGCCGACCTCGGCCCCGGGACCGGCTCCGGAGCCGGCTCCGGGCCGCGGCTGCTCGCCGACGCGGTCAGCGGCATGGGCCTGCTGATCTGCTTCTACTACGGCCTCGCCGCGCTCTGCGCCGTCGTCGTCCACCGCAGGCAGCTGTTCTCCTCCGCGCGGAACCTGCTCCTCATCGGGCTCTGGCCGCTGTGCGGCGCGCTGTTCATGGCGTGGATCTTCGTACGGTCGGTGACCGAGCTGAACGCCCTCGCGCTCGGCATCGGGCTCGGTAGCCTCGGCCTCGGCGTCGTCCCGATGCTGATTTCCCGGCGGCGCGCCCCCTCGTACCACCGGCCGGTCCCGCTCGACCCCGAACGGGCCCGCTCCGTCGACGCCTCGTACGGGGCCGCCGACCTCGACCCCGCCTCCAGGGGCGGCTCCGGCCGGACCGGCGAACTGCTCACCGACTTCTGATCCGATGCTCCGAGGAGGGGGTCCGCATGGCCATGGCCTGGAGACGCCGCCGCTCCGCCGCGGCGCCGCACTACGACCCGGCCTTCGGTGACAAGGCCCTTTCGGAGGCCTGCCAGGACGTCGCCGCCGGCCGCTGGCAGGGGCCGCGCGACCTGCTCGCCGCCGGCGGCCCCCACGACTGGGACCGGCGCAGCCACCGCATCCGGCTGCTGGCCAACGCCGCCGCGGACCGGCGGGTCGCGGAGGCCTGGCAGTCCGCCGAACCCCACAGTCCCGACGCGGTCGTACTGCGCGCGGACATCGAGGTGATGCGGATGTTCGCGGTCGCCCGCCGCGGGACGATGCCGGCCGTGAACCGCCTCGACTGGACCGCCCGGATCTGCCTGCACGCCTCCGAAGCCGCTCCGGACGACCCCCATCCGTGGGTGTCCCTGGTCACCCTCGCCCGGCTGTACGAGGGCGGGCACGCGGAGACGGGCCGCTGGTGGCAGGAGCTCTGTGCCCGCGATCCGTACCACCGGGAGGCGCACCACCAGGGTCTGCGCTACGTGTCCGCCCGCTGGCACGGCTCGCACGGCCGGGCGTCCACTTTCGCCCGCGAGCGCGCCGCCGCCGCGCCGCTGGGCTCGCCCCTCGCGGTCCTGCCGCAGGTGGCGCGGGCGGAGCAGTACCGGCACCGGGCGGAACACGAGGGCCCGGGCAGCCTGGACCTGCTGCACCACTGGAGCGGTGACGCCGAACTGTGGGACCTGCGTACGACGATGGAGCGCTGGATCGGATTCCGTACGGCCTCCGGGGCGCAGGACGTGGCCGACCTCAACCACCTGGCCCACGCCCTGGTCCACGCCGACCTGCTCACGGAGGCGGCCGCGGTGTTCGAGCTCCTGGACGGCCGCGCCACCCGGGTCCCCTGGTCGTACACGGGAGACCCCGAGCAGCAGTACACCCGCTGGCGCACCCGCGCCGGTGCGGCAGGGACCCGCTGACCGGACGGCAGCTCGCCCCCGGCTGCTCGCCGAGCGGATGTTCGGCTTAACCTATGAAATATAGGATTACTGGGGCGAGTTGACGTTGGCCTGCGAACGCTGACGAGCCCCGTTCGTCCGTCGATGCGCGACCCCCGGCCGACGGAATGCAAGGAAAAGGGAAAGAGATCGTGATGGGGAACAAGAAGGAAATCGTCCGCTGGGCTCCGGTGGCGCTACTGCTGGTCCTGGCGCTGGTCGCCCCGCTCTTCGGGGACAGCCCCACCGCCGTGGCGGTCCCGCTCCTGCTGGCCGTGGTCTTCGGCTGTGTGAACCTGATGCAGCAGAAGCGCGAGCAGGCTCGCGACGAGGGCTGAGAACGGCCACTGGTACGACGAACGGGCCGGCTGTCGCGCATCGTGTGCGGCAGCCGGCCCGTTGCTCGTGCGTTGGGTCAGGGCGCCTCGTAGCGGGCGTCCTACGACTTGACCGAGGCCGGGTCGAGGGAGTCGATGTCCTCCATGAAGCTCAGCATCCGGGCGTTGACGACGTCGGGGTGGTCGATCTGCGGTCCGTGGCCGGTCGCGGCGATGATCTCGGCGCGGGCCCCGGCCACGAGGCGCGGTACGCGTTCCAGCTGCCGCTTCGGGTGGAGGAGCAGGCTGTGCTTGCCCATGATGACGTAGAGCGGGGTCCGGATGGACCGCAGTGCGTCCTCGGCGAGCGGCAGGGGTGCGGGGCGGCGGATCCGGTACGCGCGGGCGCCGAGCTGGATCCACTTGCGCATCTCGGGGATGGCGAGGACCGGCTGGTCCAGCCAGGCGGCGAGACGCGGACGCAGGCGCTTGGGGGCGAAGGTGGCGAACAGGCTGACGAAGATCCAGACGAAGAAGCGCAGCCCCACCTTCTCCAGGCCGCCGGGGTCGAGGGCGGTGACCGAGGCGAGCCGTCCGGGTCGGCGGTGGGCTTGGTTGAGCACGAGCCAGCCGCCGTAGGAGGAGCCGACGAGGTGGACCCGGTCGAGGCCGAGCGCGTCGAGGGCCTCGTCCATCCACTGGGCGGCGCGCTCGGGCTGCCACATGGGCTCGCGGTGGATGCTGCGGCCCGCGTCACCGGGGGTGTCGAGGGCGTAGACGGGGCGGTCGAGGCTGAGCCCGGGGGTGTTGGGGAACCACATGGCGGAGGAGTAGGCCGCGCCGTGGATCAGGACGATCGGCGTACGGGATTCGGCTGCGGGGTCCGTGGGGCCGTACCGGTAGACGTGGGTGGTGCCGAAGCTCGTCTCGACGTCCGACTCGGAGCGTAGGGGTGCCCCCATCGCGTAGAGCACGTCGGCGGCGGCGAAGTACCGGTCGCGCAGGGTGTCGTTGACGTAGCGGCCGACGTCGCGGCGCACACGGGTCGTGTTCTCGGGCACGGGGCACCTCCGGGAAGATCCGTTCTTCGTGATACGACCGTACCATGTTGGTGGTACGGCGGTACCATGAAGAGGTCCGGGAAGGCCGGGCTGCGAACGCGACCGACGGGTGGAGAACCGGCATGCCAAAGCGCGTGGACCACGAGGAGCGGCGCGCCCAGATCGCCGAGGCCCTCATCCAGGTGGCGGGGCGGCGAGGCCTGCACGCCGTCGGCATGCGCGACGTGGCCGCGGAGGCCGGCGTGTCCCTGCGGCTCGTGCAGTACTACTTCGAGACCAAGGAGAAGCTGCTCTTCTACGGCCTCCAGCACCTGACGGACCGCTTCACCGCACGGGTGGGCGCCCGCCTCCGCGCCGCCGGCGCGGACCCGGGACCCCGCGCGACCATCGAAGCGCTACTGATGGCCTCCCTCCCGACCGACGAGGAGGGCCGCACCTTCCACCTCCTCTACAGCTCCTACTCGATCCTGTCCGTGACCGACGAGGCGCTCGCGGCGCAGCCGTTCATAGACAACCCCGACGCCGCGGAGGATGCCGTGACCGGCCTGCTCGAACAGGCCCGGGCATCAGGTCTGGCCGCCCCGGGCATCGACGCGCGCACCGAGGCGATCAGCCTGCTAGCCATGGCGGCGACCATGGGCACCAGCATCCTCGTGGGCCAGCGCACCCCGGAGTCGGCCATCGCGGTCCTCCACCACCACCTGGACCGGATCTTCCCGCCTGCCGGGCCGCCACCGAACGCGGACCCGGTCTGAGGCGCTGCCACGACGAAGGCCCAGGTCTGTGACCTGGGCCTTCGTCGTTGTCGGCTGTCCATTAATAATGCTGCCTCACCCAAGTGATGCAGCATCCGCCCCGTAGGCAGCCCGGGCGATCCGCTACGGCAGCACGTCCGGGCTGCTGCCCTCGAACGACTTGCCGGCCGGCCACAGGACCACGCACTCCTGGCTCGCCGCGAGGTCGATCAGGTCCTTGCGCGGCTCGGAAGGCAGGAGGATCGCGCACGTGGTCGACCGTACGAAGCGGCTGTAGTCGGCCAATTGCCCGATGGCCATGCGCACGTTCTCCCGGGTGACGCTCCCCTTCGCCTCGACCAACAAGCCGATCCCCGGAGCGTAGAGGTCGGTCAGCAGGGGGCGGGTCTCGCCGTCGGGCAGGATCCGGTGCCGGTGCACCTGCTGCCCCTTCGACCTGAGGTAGTCGCTGAACTGGAGCACGAGCTTGGCTTCCCGCCGCTCCGCTTCGTACGGCTCGCGGCTCGGATTGACGAAGGCCTTCTCGGTCTCCTGCTGCTCGATGTCAACGTGCATGACGGTCTCGGGCTGATTGCGCAACACGCGACCCAGTTTCGTCCCCGGCTCCTGCACGGGGGTGTCCACCGGCCTCAGCTTGAAGACGATCACCTTGCGGAGGGGGCCGTCGCCGGTCTCCGGCGCATCGGCTTCGTACCAGCTGTCCACCTCGAACTCGCCGAGGTAGGTGACGACGCCGCGGGCTCCTTGGAAGACGCGCAGTGCGCGGCCTTCGGCGCGGTGATTCAGGATGCTGGCGTTGCCGGACAGCATCCGCTGGTCGCCGTACTGCCCTTCACCGCTGTAGTGGAACAGCCCGTCCGGCATCCACCCGTCGTAGTAGCCGTGCTTCTCGCCGGCGATCGGATCCGTGAAGATCATGACGTTCGGCGTCTTCGCCGACGGGCCGATGCCCCCCTGCGTGCGGCCGCCGTACTCGGCGTGCAGCAGCTTGCGCTCGATCGGCTCGCCGGGTTCGAGACCCCACACCACGCTCGCCGGGTCCGCGACGTTCACCTCCGTCATGTGCAGCTCTCCTCTTCGTTCGCGCCGATCTACTACCGCTCGTCGTAGTGTACTCTGCTCATGCGCCCAAGGAATCAGATGCGGGAATCTGACCCGTGAAAAGCTCATCCAAATCGGACATGCGGAAGGTCGAGCGAGGGGGCGCGGGGGAGGAGCTTGCTCGGGGGCGAGCCGAGCGGAAGAAGCAGTCTGTTGGATGCCGGCTAGGGCCCCGGGGGGCTCTTGACGGCTCAGATCGAGAACGTCGGCCACGGCCCCTGCACATGGAGCAGGCGGCCACCCGGTGCAACGGGGGCCGCCCTTGAAACACCTCGTTCATCACTCCAGGAGGCGTCCACATGAAAGTACGACGAACCCAGCTCAATGGCGAGCGGCGCCGCCGCCCCACCCGCAAGGCACTGGCGCTCGTCGCGGCCGGAGCCGTCGTGTTCGGCCTCGCCATGATCGCGCCCGCCGCCGGCTCGGCCCTGGGGGTCGCCGCCGCGGTCGTCGCGGTCATGCCCTCGGACCGCCGGGGAGGCAAGGGGGGCGACGAGGAGTAGCGCTCCTCGCGGCGCGGGCGCCGGTCGCTCTGCATTCGACGAGGCCCCTGAGCATTCCGATCAGGGGCCTCGTCCCGTCGGGCTTCTCCTCCGCAGTTCTGGCCGGACACCGTTCCGGGCCGCAGGGGCTCAGGGTGCGGGGCGATGCCTCCCCCGCGCGGCTGCTCAAGGCGGGGGCTTATTGGCGGGGCCTTCGCAGATGCCTCGGCCGACCCCTTGTTGATCAATTCTTACCGCTGACCCCCTGACGGCTCGACCAGCGCAACACTCCGGGCTAGCCCGGAGCGTCGTTCGGGCCGTCGGGGGCGACGGCCCACCGGCCCGCCGTGGCATCGAGTCCTCGCAACGACTGGGCCGTCACCTCTGGACCATCGAACGGACCATGGCCTGGCTCGCCGGCCGCCGCCGCCTCCACCGCCGCTACGAACGCAAAGCCGATCACTTCCTCGCCTTCACCAGCATCACCTGCACCCTCATCTGCTACCGCAGACTCGCCAATTGGCTGCCGACCTGCGCATATCGGCTGCCGGGGTGGTCACTGCAAGGGTCCTGCCGCACCCGTATTGACCGCTGTGCACCGCTCCCAAGGGCACGGATGGGGCACGTGCCCGCTGGCTTTGAGGCGTAGAGCGTTCTGGCCTCGGATGCCACGGGGCGGGGTAGCGTCGGTGCGGCGGCGCTGGGCCTGCTTCGCGTGTGCGAGCAAGGCAGCTGACCGGCTGCCTGGACTGGAATGGCGCGGACCCCGCGACCGTGCGACACGCGCCACGCCATAACGTCGGCTTCCTGGTCAGGTCCTCCCCCGTAACGGAGGTTTTCACGACTAGCCTCCGCATCATGCTGCGTATCGCCGACACCCGCACCGGCCGCCTCGTGGAGATCCCGTCCGCACACCGCCACATGCTGCGCATCTGCGTCCATCTGCCGGTCGTCGACACCCGGATCGGCGCGGTGGACCTTCGGGCGCCCCTGGTCGGCGACGTACTGGCGCGCGCCGTTGAGCTGCACGGCCTGCAGTCCCTCACGGTCCTCACCACGCCGGACCTGCCGCGCGAGCAAGCCGAGGCGCTCGATCGCGCCCTGGCCGCCCTCGGCATCCACCCGCCCGCCACCGTCGGTGCGCACCTTCCGACCGAGGCACCGTGCGCCGCTGCCGACGTGCACGTGCTCGCGTACGGCTCCGCCGTGCAGGACTCCGCCGGCGGGGTCCGGATCCATGTGGGCCAGGTGAGCGCACCACCACCGGACGGGGGAGTCCCCGACCGTGTCCATCTCCTCGCCTCTGGTCTCCTCGACGCATTCGTCCCAGAGGGGACCGATCCGCTGGCCGTGAGGATGCTGTTGCTCGGCCACGCCCACCGCATGCCGGTCACGATCACCAGCGCCGCGCTCGCCGAGGCCCGGCGGGCGCTGGGACACTGGCGGCAGCAGGTGGCCGACTGGGCGCAGCAGCCGTCCCGGCCGGTCCCTGCCGAGGTGCTGAGACAGGGCCGTGCCGCGCTGGCCGATGATCTCGGTGTCCCCGCCGTCCTGGACCTGCTGGCCCGTGTGGCGGAGCGCGCCGACGTGCCGGCGGGTGCCAAGTTCGAGACGTTCGCCTTTCTCGACCGCGTCCTGGGGCTGGACCTCGCGCGCGAGGTCGGCCACCAGCACCACGCGACGTCATGATGTCGGGCAACTTGCGGCGCCTGGTCGTCCTGCGGCACGCCAAGTCGGCCTGGCCGCCGGACGTGGCAGACTCCGAGCGGCCGCTCGCCCCGCGCGGCCGCCGCGACGCTCCGGCAGCCGGCCGCTGGCTGCGCGAGGCCGGCTGTGTTCCCGACCTCGTCGTGTGTTCCCCGGCCCTGCGCACCCGCCAGACGTGGGGCCTCGTCGCGGCCGAGTTCGCCGCCGCCACGGCGGTGATCCAAGAGGCCCGCATCTACCGGGCGGGTGCCGGGGAGTTGCTCGAAGTCGTACGTGAGATCCCCGCGCAGGTACGGACGCTGATGCTGATCGGGCACAACCCCGGTGTGCAGGAGCTGGTTCTGCTGCTCACCGGTGAGGCGGACGGCTACGCGCTGGAGCAGACCCGTACGAAGTTTCCGACATCCGCGATCGCCGTACTGAGCGTGTCAGGGCCCTGGACGTCCCTCGAACCGGGTGCCGCCCGGCTGACGGACATGGTCGTGCCGCGCGGCGCGAACCCTTGACGGTACGGCACCGGTCGGTACACGGGCTCAGCCGCGCTCTTCCTCCTCGGCCTCCATGCGCCGGATTCCCTCGTGGGTGAGGGTGACCATCGCGGGGGTGTTGCCCGGTTCCCAGTCGACGGTGATCAGGCCTTCGCCCGCCAGGTAGGTGCAGGCGGCGGCCAGGTCCTGTTCCGGTACGTGGAGGTCGTGCCGCAGCTGTGCTCCGGTGATGCCGAGGAGGCGGTTGCCTTCGACGGCTTCGTACAGGACCCGGAGCACCTGTTCGCGGTAGGTCTTGCGTTCGCGCAGTGTGGCCATGACCGCGTCCTTCCGTGTGGGGTGGAGTGGGCTCCGGGGCCCGTTGGGGCTTCTCAGGTCTCGTCGGAGTGGGCGCCGGTGCCGACGGGGGTCCTGCTGGTGGCCAGCCAGGAGCGGGCGGGGCCGGCGGGTGTCGCCGTGTCCACGGTGAGGTGGAGGCGGGTGTCGCCGTCGAGACCGGGATAGCTGCGCTGTTCCGCGCCCGCGAAGCAGTGACGGAGCGCCTCTGCGACGGCTCGGGCGGCTTCGGGTGTGTGCGCGATGATCCGTACCTCGGCGTGTGCGAGCGACGGCATTGTCTGGGTCTCGATGTACTTCACGTGGGCGTGGTTCCCTTCAGGGTGGGCGAGAGGCCGGCGGGTCGGGGCGCCGAGGCGCCCCGACTGCTGCCCCCGGTCGGAGGAAGGTCTGCTCCTCACCGGTCGGCACCCGTGTGGTGGGCTCGACGACCGGTGTCGTCCGGCAGGCCGGGAGGCCTCGGCAGGGGGTCACTGAAGTGATGGGCCTCGATCCGCGCGTCGTGCTGGGCGTTCAGCAGATGGATCCAGCGCATTCCGATGCCGATCATGAGGATGATCACTGCGATGAGGACGACGGTCTCCACGGAGCTCACCTCCAGCCGTTTCCGGGCAGCGGCAGGGCGGTCCGGCCCATCGCGTCTCCGAACGGGGACATGCAGGCCCCGCCCTCGCCTTCCCAGGTGGCTTCCGGGCGCGAGGCGTCGCGGATGCCGCGGCCGATGGCGGATTCGTTGGCCATGAGCACGCCCGCGGCCAGGACGCTGCCGGGGATCGCGGCGGCGGCCATCAGACGGGCAGCGGCGGCGGGTTCGGTCTCGGGCGGGATGACGAGGAGGTCCCAGCGGCCGACGGTGTAGGAGAGCAGGATCAGCTTGTCGGGGTCCTGTTCGGTGAACCAGCCCACGTGCAGCACGCGCCCGTCCACGGCAACCGTGCGCGGTACGACCGGCCAGCGGCTGGGGTTCACGCTGACGCGCGTGATGCGCCCCCAGGGCTCGTCCAGAGCGGCGGCAAGAGCCGGGAGCTCGGCTTCGAGGTCACGCGAGTACGGCCACCAGGCACCGTCCAGCTGACTGGCGAGCAGGGTGTTCGGCATAAGGGAAAGGCGCGCCGGGCGCGTGGGTGCACGTGTGCCTGCAACAGCGCGGTCAAGACTCGTCGTGGTCATGACGCGGACCCGTCTCCAGGCCGTCCGAGGACGGCCCGGTGCAGTGATCGCCGGAAACGACGTCCGCGAGGGAGCGGGTGTACGGAAGACTCCCGGTGTTTTCAGCCTACTCCGGTCCGAGGCCGAAGAGGCCGATGGTGACCGGGTAGCTCCCGGCGCTCGACCGCAGGCGGCGGAGTACCGTGAGAGGGACGGCGGCATGCCGCCGCACCGTGAGATAGGCGCACCGATCATGGCCGCATCCGACACTCCGGTTCCCCCCGGACTCCCCGACGAGATCCACCGAGCGGTCGAGCCCGGCACCGCCCTGCTCCGGCTCGAAACGACGCAGTCCCGCGAAGGGGTTCTCGACGGTGCCTGGTGGCCGCGCTCCCGGGACGTCACCACGGAGCTGCCCGCCCTGATCACGGCGCTGACCGAGCACCTGGGCTCCATCACGAGGGTCGGCCTGGACGCCACCGCCTGGCAGGACATCCCCACCCGCCTGGTCGTCGACGATCACATCGTGCACCTCGACTCCGACCCGGTCGGCGACGACACCGTCCTCATCACCCGAGGCCACAACGACCACTTCTCGCTTCTGGTGGTTCCTCCCGGCACCGCAACCGGTGCCGCCCGCGAGGCCATGGCCCAGGCGGTCCGTGCGGACAACATCGCCCGGGCCTCCCAGATCCTCATCGCCCGGGCCCCCGCCACCGATGCCCCCGGTCGGAGTGACTGACCTGCTGCTGCGGACGCCGCGCTCGCCCGGTGGTCATCGGAGGCGGTGGCGACGCGATGACCGGGAAAGTCGTAGCACGATGTAGACCACGTCGGCCACGGCGATCGCGATGGCGATGACGAGGAGATAGAACAGGCCGTCCACCACCGCGCCGATGAGGCCCAGGACGAAGGCCACGAGCAGCAGCAACAAGAAGATCACCATGCGCCGGACACCTCCTCTGGCGCCAGGCTCGGGGCGCTCAGCGGCGCGCCAGTCGGCGTTCGCCGCCGGCGCCGGGCTGGTAGGGCATCCCGTAGTGCTGGAAGATTGCTTCTTCCTGCTCTGCGGGCAGGACGTCGTCGGTGCCGATGGCAGGGGCCTTCTTCACCACTGCCTTGGCATGGGCGACCTTGACGTAGCGGGGTCCCAGGATCGCCTCGTCGAGAGGAACGAAGACCAGGCGGTGGCGGGTGGGCAATCCGGTGCGGAGGGTTGCCATGGCCGGTTCGTCGGTGGCGGTGTCCACATAGACCGCTTCCAGAGCGCCGATGCGGTGCCCTTTCGCGTCGAGGACGTCACAGTCGCGCCACTCGCGTACATCGGCTGAACGGATCATGGCTCGCCCCCTGCGGCGTGACGACGGTCACACAACGACCCCGGCACATTCACACGCCGGGGCCGCCCTTCCGGACGCCACACGTGAGAGTGCGACGACCTATTTATCAGGATATGCCCCTGGTGACAATCTGGCAGCAGGGATGTGTCCCGCCGATACGGGCCAGTCGGTCGACGGGGTTCAGCGCACCTCGATCGACAGGACCGCGACGACGATCGTGGCCAAGGAAGAGCGACCATCGTGGCTCGGGCGCGCGTCTCCGTAGGCAGCCCGGCAGCGTAGCGCCACGAGGAGTCGCCCGAGGTGAAGCCTTCCTCCGCGTGGTTGGCACAGGGGTCCGGGCCCGCCGTCGGGGCTCCGCCGTCATCCCCTCGCGTCCGGTCACATGCCACGCGTCGTCGGGGAAGGCGGCGGATGCGGTCACCGTGCCAGTGGCCGGCTCACGGGTTCGACGGGCGGCCTGACTGAGCCGGCCGGCCCGGGCTGAGTCGGAACGAGTGCGGATTCTCCCCGGGTCGGAGCCTTCCTCTTCCCGCCGGCGATGGCGACAGCGACCGGGTGTTCATCCAACAGGAGGGACAGCGCAGGCCATGGCCGGAAGAGGTCGAGGTTCTACCAGTGGGGTCGCCGGACGCGGCCCGTGAACCTGGCGGCCGAGATCCAGCACCGGCTCCTTCCCGCCTCGCTGGCATGTGAGGCGGCCCCGTTCACGGTCGCCGGAGCATTGGAACCGGCGACGCACGTCGGCGGCGGCACCTTCGACTACGTCGTCGACCGCGACACCATGCAGCTCTCCGTCACCGATGCCATGGGCCACGACGTAGAAGCCGCGCTCCTCGCCACCCTGGCCGTGGGCGCTCTCCGGAGGGCCAGACGTGCCGGCGCCGAGCTCGAAGAGCAGGCTCTCGCGGCCAACCAGGCACTCATCGACAACGGCCGACGGGGCTTCGTCACCGGACGGCTGCTGCACGTCAGCCTGCTTGACGGCACTACTCAGTTCGTCAATGCGGGTCACCCCTGGCCGCTGCGCCTGAGACACGGAACGGTCGAGGAGATCGTTCCAGCAGTGGATCTACCGTTCGGGGTCGATCCCCATGCCGCCTACTGGGTGCAGCGGCTGGACTTGCCATCGGGTGACCGGCTGGTGATGCTCACCGATGGCATGCTGGAGCGCCGCGCTGTTGAGGTCGACCTGCCCTCGCTGATCGTGGACACATGCGATCTCCACCCCCGCGAGGCCTCCCGGGCCCTGGTCGCAGCGGTGCTGCACGCCCATGGTGGCCACCTCCAGGACGACGCCACGGTCATGTGCTTGGACTGGCACGGCACCCATCAGGCCACGCGCAGCGCTGACGCCGGGGCGGATCTCACAGAAGCATCAGCGCCTGAATAGCACTCCGTCCACAACCCGGCTTGCAGCCACGGCCCGACGAGGACGACCGAAGCGGGGTGGTTGCGCGAACGCCGCCCGCTGAGCGCGCGGCACGCCGATGCCTGCGGGCACCCTCGCCTCAGGCCGAGGGCGGCGATGCGGATGATTCGGCGGCGCGGCGGTATTCGGCGTTGATGCGCTGGGCTTCCTCAAGCTGGTCTTCGAGGATGATGATGCGGCAGGCGGCCTCGATGGGGGTGCCCTGGTCGACGAGTTCGCGAGCGCGGGCGGCGATGCGCAGCTGGTAGCGGGAGTAACGGCGGTGGCCGCCCTCGGAGCGGAGCGGAGTGATCAGGCGGGCTTCGCCGATGGCGCGGAGGAAGCCCTGGGTGGTGCCGAGCATGGCGGCGGCCCGGCCCATGGTGTAGGCGGGGTAATCGTCGTCGTCGAGACGGCCGAACGAGTCGTCTGCTGTCATTGAACCTCTCTCATGGAACGCGTGGAGGGGCCCTGGTGCCGTACGGCACCAGGGCCCCGAAGGAACTACTACACCATCTGTCGGCCCTAGTCCTGCGCCGGCCTACTGTTTCCGCCGACCCGTCCGAACGAGGACAGGCTGTGCGGGGATCGCGGTTGCTTGACCGGAGACCACCTCACTATCGATGTCCTGCGGTACCCGGGCTCAGACTTCCGCCCGGGCGATCCTGATGGCGCTCGGCTCCTCCGTTCTTCCCTCGGTGATCAACTGTTTACTGCTTGCACTGCTGATACTGCGGTACTGCTGGTGGCCTGACCCAGCGCCACTCTTCGGCAGCCAGCCCCGTTGCCCATCGTGCGTCTGCTCTGGCTTAGAACCCCACTGCCGAACTTCCCGGTGCGCGCGTCCGCAGTCGACGCCTTCACCGAGGTGCTGCTCACTTACTTCACTGCCGGGTACTGCGAACTGCACTTACTTCGGGTACTGCCACTGCGTTAACTGCGGTACTTCTCTCGGCGGCCCCTGATCACTGCGGGCCCCCCGGTCCGGTCGTCAGTCCCGTCGCCGTCCTGAAACAACCCTGGCTTCGGAACTCCACCACCGCACCGTCATGCGCACTGCAACTGCGGGTACTGCTGCCCGGCAGTTCGTCTCTGCCGGGCCTTGCTGTCTCTCTGGGCTACGAGAGAAACCATAGCCAGGCCACCGCCCAATGTCTACTCCAGCCGTCATAGATTTTTGTATGGCGGGCGAGGAGCTAATCGAACTCAAACGCACGGCCGATGCCGGGGCTGCAGATGCGCAGCACAAGGAGCGGCTGGGGGCGGCAGTGCTGCCCTGGGCGCAGGGCGAAGGTCGTGAGGGGCCCTCTACGCCGGCTTCCGGCGCGGCCCTGCGGCCGGTCGCCGCCGTATGCGGGCTGCCAGAACGGCAGGTGCCAGGGCCGCAGGGGCCCGGCCTGGGGGCGCTCGGGGCAATCCCTGGGACGGCTGTCCACCCCGCACCGGTGTCCTAGAGGATGGAAGAATCGTTTTGACGAACGTGACGGATGATCATGGGGCGAACTCCAGCCGCGGCCCACAGACCGACGGCGGCAGCCGCAGAGCGGTTGGCTGTCTTCCGGAACACGCGCGCCGAAGGCCTTCCCGTAGCCCGGCACACGCCCGTGACCAGATCCCCGGAGAAGCCGCGAACCAGGGCGCACCCCTGTACATGCAGCTCGCCAAGGAACGGGCTGTCCGCGGCGCCACCGTCCCCCGCCGCTCCGACCCGCTGTGGCAGCATCTGGCCTCTCCCCAACACCTCAGGTGCAAGACGGAAAGCATCTGGCGCCAGCTCCACCCGGCGGGGGAGCCCCGCTCTGTGGAAGGCACAGCCGAGTCCGTTCATCCGGAGGCACTCACGTGATCCACGCTTCTCTGGTGTGCCGGGGCTGCTCCGGCACCCTCTACGCCGTCTCCACCATCTGCGCCCCGGCCGCACGCTTGCCCACCTGGGAAGTCGACCACGACCACACCCCGACCTCATGTCCCCTGCGCCCTCTCCTGCCGCTACAAGGGGTGGCCGCTCACGTCTACGAGCTCCCCGAGGCCACCCGCGTCCTGTCCGAGCCGGCCTGACACGATCCCGGCTCGTCACCACCGCGCTCCGGCACGCTGGCACGGTCACCTCCATGAGCTCCGCGCGAACCGCCTCGACGTCCAGGTCATCGTCGAAGACCCCCGTCGCTTCGGGTCGGGCCGTGGTGCCCCGTCTGTTTAGGAGGGAGCCCACCGGTCATACGGGGTTCTGTAAGAACCTTCCATCGAGCAGGGAGTGATCAGCTGTGTCTGGTGAGCAGAAGGCCGAGGCGAAGGGCGAGCAGGCCAAGGGCAAGCTCAAGGAGACCGCTGGCCGCCTGACGGGAAACGAGCGGCTGACCGCCGAGGGTCGCGCGGAGCAGGCCAAGGGCGATGCCCGCGAGGCCAAGGAGAAGGTCAAGGACACCTTCAACCACTGACCCCTCGCGTGCATGGGGCCGGGACCGCAGTAGCGGTCCCGGCCCCATGCGTGTCCGCGTGCAGCCGGCTCCGGTCAGGCGGCGGCGCGCTCAGGCCGGCGCAGTTGCGCCTGTCCGAAGAGGAGCGCGTAGTCGTCGGGAAGTCGCTGGAGGATGCGGGCGAGGAGGTCGGGTCCGGCGAGCGCGGTGACGGTGGCGAGTACGGCGCCGGTATCCCAGCGGGCGACAGCGGGGCTCACGCCGGTCCGTGCGGCCAGGTCCTTGACGAAGCCCCAGCCGGTGAGCTGCTCGGTATCGGGGATCTGGGCGGTCAGGACGAGGGCGGCTTCGACGGGCAGGCACTGCGCGAGGTCGACGCGCTCGTCACCCGTGACCTGCCGGCCGAGCCCGGCAAGAACGGTACGGACGGCGTCTTCCGCACGTTCGCGAGTGGGGTAGGCGCCCTCGTAGCGGACGCGTTCCAGCATCTGGTCGAACGTCATGGCGGGGGTGGGCCGGTCCGGTCGAGGCTGGTCGTACATGGTGCTGCGATTGCCTTTCTCTTCGAAGGTTTACGTTCCGGCCGTCGGCGCCGGTCAGGTGGGCTGGGGGTGGCCGAAGAGGAGGTCGTATCCGGGCGGGAGCTGGAGCAGGACCTCGCGCATGAGGACGTCTCCCGCCGCGGCGGCCACGGTGGACAGGACCGCGCCGATGTCCCACAGTGCTGTGTTCTCGGTGGCGCCTTCGATCCAGGCCGCGGTCGCGCGGACGAAGCGTTCGGGCGATAGCGGTTCGGCGGCCTGCAGGGGATTCAGGAGGATCAAGGCGTACGTCTCGGGGAGCCGGGCGGCGAGCTCGGCTCGCACGGTGCCGACCAGGTGCGCGCCCAGCAGGGCCAGGACGACGCGGGCCGCCCGTTCGGCTTCCGGCAGGGTCGTGTACTCGCCGCGTTCCTGGACGTGGGCCAGGAACGCCTCCCTGCGTATCGACATCACGTCACCTCCGGGGAGGGGTGAAGGGGCCGAGGGGTGCGGGGGACGGGGTGCCGGAGGGGGATCGGTTCCCCGTCCTCCGCCGCTGCGGGGCTGGTCAGCCGGAGATCTGCTTGCGGCCGGACTCGCCGCCGATGCTGATCTTGCGGGGCTTGGCGCGCTCGGCGATCGGGATCCGCAGGGTCAGGACACCCGCGTCGTAGTCCGCTTCGATGTGCTCGGTGTCGAGGGTGTCGGCCAGCATGATCTGGCGGGAGAAGACACCGAGGGGCCGCTCGGAGAGCTCCATCTGCACGCCGTCGGACTTCCCGGTGGGCCTACGCTCGGCCTTCACCGTCAGCATGTTCCGCTCGACGTCGATGTCGATCGCCTCGGTGCTCACCCCGGGGAGGTCGAAGGCGATCACGTACGCGTCGCCCTGGCGGTAGGCGTCCATCGGCATGACCGACGGCTTCGACCACGTGCCCGATGTGCCGGACAGCTGCTGGACGATCCGGTCCATCTCGCGGAACGGGTCAGTGCGCATCAACATCGCGAAACACCTCCAGTTGGTTCAGGCAGGAACTGCCAATGCGCTTCAACGTGCTTCCGTTGTAGCATGTCATCGAAACGATGACAAACAATGGGTCATCTGGAGGATGACAAGCAGCGGAGAGTGTCATGAACGAAGCCAGCCAGCCGGCCGCGCCGGTCCCTTTCCCCGCTGCGGCGACGGCCTTGCGGGCCATCGACCAGGCCGTGAGGCACGCACAGCGTTGCTCTGCCGGAACGCCCCCGACCGAGCCGACAGGCGCGGGCCCGCACCCGGCGCTGGCCGCGCTGCTGATGCTGCGCGCGGTCCGTGAACAGCTCGCCAGCTGGGAGAGCGGCCTGATCGAAACAGCCCGGGGCCAGGGCGCGAGCTGGGCCGACCTCGCCGGACCCCTCGGGGTCGCGAGCCGGCAGGCCGCCGAACGCCGCTATCTGCGCCTGCGCCCCGGCACGGCCGGAAGCACCGGCGAGGAACGCGTCCAGGCCACCCGCGACACACGTGCCTCAGACCGTGCCGTCAAGGCCTGGGCCCGTGACAACGCGGCCGACCTGCGCCGGCTCGCAGGCCAGATCACCGCCCTCACCGGCCTTCCCGACGCCGCCGCGGCAGCCGTCGGCGAACTGAACCGGGCCCTGGCCGACAACGACGCAGCCCGCCTCATCCGGCCCCTGACCGACACCCGGCCTCACCTGCGCCCCGAGGACTCGGCTCTCGTCGATCACCTCGACGCCATGACCCGACACACCGACCACCTCCGCCAGGACAGCCGCGACCGGCGCAGCACCTGACCGCGCATACGAACCGCACCCCGGACCCGGACAAGATCAGGGCCGCGCAGCAGCAGCTGCGCGGCCCTGATTCGGCACGCCTCGGATCCTGCCGACATCGCAGGGGTCCGTTGTTCGGGTCGAGCGGTACGAGCTCCAGGGGGCAGCCTTACGTGCCGGTCTCGGTGCCCGCGGGTGGTGAAGGTCAGGCCGGGGTGATGTTCTCGGCCTGGGGGCCCTTCTGGCCCTGGGTAACGTCGAAGGTCACGACCTGGCCCTCCTGGAGCTCACGGAAGCCCGAGGAGTTGATGGCGGAGTAGTGGGCGAAGACGTCCGGGCCGCCGCCGTCCTGGGCGATGAAGCCGAAGCCCTTCTCCGCGTTGAACCACTTCACAGTTCCCGTAGCCATGTCTCTTGCCTTCCAGTCGATGAACGCCTCCCGCTCCATGCGGGAGGCGGAGGTGATCGCCCTGGTTCCTGCGGCACAGCACAGCAAAACGCCCACGCCGAACGCGTGGGCAAAGGGGAACTTCCGAACCACGACAGCTGACGCAGACGCTACACGCCCACGACGGGCTGTCACCAGAGGGCGCGAGCACGCGTCACGACCCCGACGTGCACGGGCGGTCGTGCCCGCCGAGACCGGCGGGCACGCCTGCCTCAGGCCACAGTCAGTGGACTGATCTCGACCGCTGCGCGGCGGTACTCGGTGTTGACGCGCTGCGCTTCCTCGAGCTGGTCTTCGAGGATGACGATCCGGCAGGCCGCCTCCACGGGGGTGCCGTGGTCGACGAGTTCGCGAGCGCGGGCGGCGATGCGCAGCTGGTGGCGGGAGTAGCGGCGGTGGCCGCCGGCGGAGCGGAGTGGGGTGATGAGGCGGGCTTCGCCGATGGCGCGGAGGAAGCCCTGGGTGGTGCCGAGCATGGCGGCGGCCCGGCCCATGGTGTAGGCGGGGTAATCGTCGTCGTCGAGACGGCCGAACGAGTCGTCTGCTGTCATCGCACCTCACTGCGAAACAGGTAGAGGAAAAGGGGTCGGAATACGAGGAGGGGCCCTGGTGCGTACAGCACCAGGGCCCCGAAGGAACTGCTACACCATCTGCCGGCCCTAGTCCTGCGCCGGCCTGCTGTTTCCGCCGACCCGTCCGAACGAGGACAGGCTGTGCGGGAATCGCGGTTGCTTGACCGGAGACCACCTCACTATCGATGTCCTGCGGTACCCGGGCTCAGACTTCCGCCCGAGCGATCCTGATGGCGCCTCAACTCCTCCGTTCTTCCCTCGGTGATCAACTGCTTACCAGCGGGAGAGACTGCAACTGCGGGTTACTGCGTTTACTGCGGTACTGCTGGTGGCCTGACCCAGCGCCACTCTCCGGCAGCCAGCCCCGTTGCCCATCGTGCGTCTGCTCTGGCTTAGAACCCCACTGCCGAACTTCCCGGTGAGCGCGTCCGCAGCCGACGCCTTCACCGAGGTGCTGCTCACTTACTTCACTGCTGGGTACTGCGAACTGCACTTACTTCACTGCCGGGTACTGCGAACTGTACTTACTTCGGGTACTGCCACTGCGTTAACTGCGGTACTTCTCTCGGCGGCCCCTGATCACTGCGGGCCCCCCGGTCCGGTCGTCAGTCCCGTCGCCGTCCTGCAACAACCCTGGCTTCGGAACTCCACCACCGCACCGTCCTGCGAACTGCAACTGCGGGTACTGCTGCCCGGCAGTTCGTCTCTGCCGGGCCTTGCTGTCTCTCTGGGCTACGAGAGAAACCATAGCCAGGCCACCGCCCAATGTCTATTCCAGCCACCATAGATTTTCATGCTCGCCGAGGAGAGCTAGACCTTCACGGTCGCCCCAGGATGCGCAGAGCGGACTGCACAGCAGGTCTGGGGCTCGGGAGGGGTGCAGCCGAGCGCGTGGGGTCCCCCGCGTCTCGTCGATTGGCGTCGGCGTCGGCTGCCCTCCGATCCCTTCCTGGAGACCTGAGTCGGGTTGGCGGGCAGTGGGGTGGGGCACAGGGATCAGGTAGGCAGGGGCCGGACGTGGACGATCCAGAGACCAGGGTGACCTGATGAACACGATGGCCGAGAGCGTTGCAACCGTGCTTTCCATGGCGGCTGTTGCAGAGGCACGCGATGCCGCGCGAGCCGTGCTCGACGGTCTCCGTCAGCCGGCGATGGCCGCAGAAGCCGCGGACACCGTGGTCTTGGTCGTGTCCGAGCTCGTCACGAACGCCGTGCGCCACGGCGGGGGCACCTGCACCTTGGAACTGACGGCCCACGAGGAGAGCATCGAGGTGGCCGTTCACGACTCCAGCCCGCACGCGCCGCGTATGCGCACCCCTGACCTGCACGGCGGTACCGGTGGATTCGGCTGGCCCATGGTCAACCGTCTTGCCCGAGCGACCGCGGTCACCCGTCGGGCCTGCGGCGGGAAGACGGTCAGTGCTCTTCTCGACCGATAGTGCTACCGGTCGAGAGGACAGGACGGCCGGCGCATAAAATCGGCTCTCATGTCGAAGCCTGACGAGCTGCTCGTTGACGTTGCCACCCTGGTGGAGTCCGGGCAGAGCAATCAGATGTCCCTGACCGTGGTCACCGGTGGCACTGTCATCACCGGTCGGCTGGCTCCCGAAGCCGTGTGGAGGCAGCGGGTGTCGGAGGTCCTGACGGACTCCGCCCGCTTGGGCGAGTTCGCCGCCATCTTCACCGCAACGCCACCCCGGGAGGGGCCGCCCACCCATCTGCACTTCCATGTGGCCCGCATCCTTCAGGGCACGGTGGGGATCCCGGAGACGGGTGGGATGTACCGCGTCTCGATCGCGGACGTCAGCGCCTGGACCGTCGGCGACTTCAGCTACTCCGACCACTGACCCGGCGTCGCGTAAGAAACCCCTGGGTACGCGGGAGGGCCCGACCGGCGTGTGCCGGTCGGGCCCTCCTCGCTGTTCGGGTGTCGGCTTGCTCCGGCCCTGTACGTCAGGCGGTCACCGGGATGCCGAGCATCGCGGAAGCCTGCTGGAGCGGGCTGAGGACGCGCGTGGGCACGGCGGCCCGGGGGAGGCCGCGGCAGGTGAACCCGATCTGGTTCATGGCCCGGAGGACTTCGCCGGCGCTGAAGTCACGGCGGTCCTGACGGGTGATGACCTGGCCGACCTGCTTGACGGGGTAGGTGCGGCGGCCGACGATCACGGACTCGCCGATGACCTGCTCGGGCTTGACGCCCTTCATCGACTCCAGGACACCGCTTTTGGTCAGGTCGAACGGAAAACGGGCGATGACGCAGCGCATGGTGCCTCACAGGAAGTAGAAGGGGACGGTCGTGCTGCCGTGAGGCGGTTCAGCGGGCAAGGGCGAGGACGCCCAGAGCGCTGCCCTGCCCGTCGACGAAGGGCAGGGCAGCGAGCCGGCGGTAGCGCATCGCGTGCTCGGCTTCGGCCATCGCGGTCACGGGCGAGGTGACCGGCGCGCGGTCGCCGAGGACGTCGCGGAGACGGACCTGGTCCGTGTACGTGGCGCTGTTGTCCCGGATGGCGGCGAGCTGGGCGTGAGTGACCAGCCCGGTGCACAGGACGTCCTCGTCGCAGACGAGCAGATGACCCGCGCGGGCGCTGGCCAAGACGGCCAGGGCCACCTCGACCGTCATGTCGTCACAGACCTGTGGACCGGCCGCCTCCATCGCGTCGTCCACCGTCCGGTGCACCAGGTGGGCGTTCGTCGAGCGGGGCTGCATCTGGACCAGCGTCAAAACGTGCCTCCTGCAGAGATGGGGAGGGTCGGGCAGGTCTAGACAATGACGAAGGACCAGGTCGCTGACCTGGGCCTTCTCTCAAGAGCGGATGATGGGAATCGAACCCGCGCCACAAGCTTGGGAATCACCGATCTTCCTCGCCCCATCTGGCACGCGTCTGGCACGCACGATGTGGACCACAGGGGGTGTTTCAGCGGTTGGTCCCTTCGGAGATCTGCCGGGCCAGCTCGTCGACCACCTGCGGCACCATTGGGCGAGCCCCTTCCTCCTCCAGAGCAAGGACCAGGGCCTCTCGGACCGTTGCGTACGGCTGACCGGCGTGCGTCGCCGACGTACGGTCGATGCCTCGTTCCATCCTCTCTAGGAATGCTGACACCGCCGGCATGGCCTTGTCGTACTCGCTCGCCTCCGCAGTCATGGCCAGAGCCGATCACATGGGCAGGCCCCCGTCGACCACGCGAGAGCTAGACCTGCCAGCCTTGGCCGCACGCGCTTTCCCACTGTGTTGGTGGGATGTTGGGCTGCGTGCGGGGGCGTTCACCTGCGTTCATGTACGGCCCGTCATGGGAGCGGCTGCCCTCCTCGGTCTCGCCTGAACGGCCGTGAACGGCGCTGAATGAGACGGAAACTGAGACGGACGGCGGGGCCGGGTTCGCCAGCATCCTCGCTGTTGACCGTCGTCGCGCAAACAGCCGACCAGCGGGACCCCTGCAGCGCCCTCCAGTTGCGACATATGGGTGACCGACGTTGACTGGAATTACCTTGATGACTAGCGAGAGTCGGATGTGATTTTCTTCGCCCACTCTTCAGCGCGTCGTCATCAACTCTCCCGTGCTGCGCTAGTCGTGCCTGCCACCAAGTGACAAGACCAGCTGGACGTGTCGTGCGAACACGGAATGCTCATGGTGGTACCCGCCATCGGAGGCTCGCAATGACACTCGTCGGTTCTGCCCGCAGCCCAATATCCCGGACCATGGCCCTGCTCATCACGGCCGCTTTGACGCTCTCCCTCGCGGTCACGTTCACGCTCACCTCAGCGAAACAGGCAGCCGCCTGCCTAAGCGCAAGTAAGCTTCCAGGCAAGTGGTATTCAAGCAATGACAGGCTGAGCCGCATCGACGTATGGGTTTCAGACAGCTGCGGCCTTTACATGAGGGCCTATTCCACGTGCGACTACGACGCGACGAAGGACTGTCCCTGGGACGGTGGCCGGTCGAAGAAACTGTCCCCCAGCAGGTACGTCGCGGACGCCCAGTACGCCAAGTACACATGGAACAACGCGAGCGAGCAGCTGCGCCTGGCCCGGGATTCGGCCCACTTGTCGGTTCAGGACATCATCAAATGGAACTCCGGCAAGGAAGAAAACTTCACCGTACGTATGAACAAGTGATCGCCGAAAGTGAGTCCGTGGAAGCAACCGACCTGCGAAGGGCCGGGGTATCTCAGGGTTTTGGGGAGCAGGGCTGATGCGTTCTCAGGTGGGGAGATGAGGGTTCCGCTCCGGTGTGGTGCGCTGTGGTCGATGTGCCCGACTGAAAATGACCAACGCGACTCCTGATGATCACGGTACCCGAAGCCGAAAGAGCATGGACAGGGGCCGCGTTCGCATGCCATTTTCCCTGATCGACGCCCTCTACCGCGAGGGCGTCGACCCACTGCCCGGCTTGTGCGCCCCGGCCGACGTGCTGACCAGGTGCCCGACCCGCGCCGGACAGTCCTCGGAGAAGGCGGCGATGATCTACCAGCACTCGAACCTTGAGCGTCAGCGGGAGGTCGCCGAGGGGATTGATGCCCGGGTGCGTGCCATGAGAGGGGAAGGGCCAGCGATTTCGCATCTGGCACGGGAGGGGTAGAGAGGTCTAGGCAACACAAAAGCCCCGGGTCATTGACCTGGGGCTTTGTCGGAGCGGATGACGGGAATCGAACCCGCGCTATAAGCTTGGGAATCGCCCAGCACTTGAGCATCCAGATGCCCTCTGAACTGCGGGAACGTCCGTGGAGGGCCCTGTGCTCAGGGGTCGTGGCCAACCTCTGTTGACCGCTGCTTACCGCCCCTACTGGCACGTTGTGGCACGGTCCTACCGAGATGCCGAGCAGCACGTACAGGGCCACTCGGGTAGATTCCTACCTTTTCGTCTCGAAGCGACACTATGGTCCGGGAATCGGCTTCTCGATGATGAGGACGCACTGCCTATGCGACGCGTTTTGGCCCTCGCCACCACAGTCCTGCTCGTCTCGTCCCTGAGTGGGACCGTCCACGCGGAACCGTCACCCCCTGAGCCCCGTGCGGGCAAGTTCATCTGCCAAGTCAATGAGTACGCTCCGACGCTGGATGCCGAGGGGCGGATCTACGGTTATGCGGATCACACGTGCGACTCACGCCCTGACTGGGCCCCGAAGTGGCTGGAGGTCCGCCTCCTGAGCCGGGCTTGCGAGCGGTGTGCGGACCGTGAGGTGACCGTCTGGCGCCGAAACGACCGCAAGGAGGACAACTGGAGGGTCTCCCGTATCTGGTTCGCCACGCCCTGCAAGAAGAGTTCCGCTGCTCGGTGGTACGTGACGGAGGCGAGGGCCTACGTCCAGAACGGTGTCTTCCATGGGGGCGGCAAGTCATCTCCGGCGAAGCTGGGGTGCTCGAATTGACGACGCCCACGTCTGAGGGGCTGGGGTGGCTCCGGCCGCCGGCCGACGGGGCGGACGGCGCCGTCTGGTTGTTCGCCGAGCAGACGCCCTCAGGGACGGAACTCCTCGTCGGATCCGTAGTGACAGTCGATCCCGACCGGGCCCCGGAGCCCGTCTGCTTCGTACCCGGCCCGGACGCGGCCCCGATCGCGGCCGACGAACTGGCCCTCCTCGGCCCACCGCGGGCCCGTCTGTCCCAGTTCATCCTCCCGGACACCCCCGGAAGCGCCGCCCGCATCATGCTCCCCGACCGGGACGAGCAGTACGCACTCAACAGGCTAGCCGAACCCGACACCGAACCGGGCGCCTGCCTGCGCCTCCTGCTCCTGGGGGCTGTCGTGCACGAGGACGCCGAGTGGACCGTTCGGCACAGCGGGGTCGTGTCCTCCCCCGGAGGCTGCCACGTCGCCGCCCACGCCACGCGCCGCCCGGGCGCACCCGACTTCCCCGATCCCTGGCCGCAGCAGCCCTTGAGACTTCTCTTCGAGCACGCTCTCGACACGGACAACCCCGAGGAAATCTCCGGCGGAGGAAGCGGCACACCCCCGCACTTCGATGAATACCGTGTCGTTACCGCCACCGCGGACCGCCGACCGACCGCCGTTGTACTCGTCCTGGACGATCCGACCCGTGAAGGTCCCCCGATCCGGCTGAGGCTCCCGCTCCCCACAAGCTGAGCATGCGCGCTCTTCGCCGTCATGCAGGCCGGAGGGGGCTGCCGGCGACCGTGCTCGGGCCGGCGGGGTGGGCGGTGGCTCCGAACCATGCGTACAGGGCGCCCAGTTGGCCAGGACTTCGGGCATGTGCAGGAGCGGGGTCATGAGCAAGCCCAGCGAGGGCATAAAGGTCTGTACACGACAAAGCCCCAGGTCGCTGACCTGGAGCTTTGCTGTGGAGCGGATGACGGGAATCGAACCCGCGCTATAAGCTTGGGAATCACCCGGTACTTGGACGTGCGCACGAGCTATGACCTGCGGAAACGTCCGCCGACGGCTCCGCTCTGGCTGCCTCCTCGGAACCCCCTGTTGCTCGCTGTTTACCGCCTCTGCTGGCACGTTGTGGCACGGCCTCCCATGCACGCATGGGAGGCCGGAGGATCGCGGTTGGCCGACGTCCTGACCGTCGCCGGACCCGGCCACGCAGGGCCGAGTCGGGAGCTGGCTTCGCGTGGACCGGAGGGCTGACGTACCTGAGGGCGCGTGGACGCGAAGCCCACAAGGGGTTTGGCCGCGGTGGACGCGAGCCGTACGGCGGCCCGAAGGGCCTGGACGTGATCTGCATCTTTATGCATTCACCCCCTGCATGAAGTTGCACCCGAACCCCACGCCGTAGCCCTTCCGGTGCTGGCATATTTCATCTCGCCGAACAGTTGGCTGTCACATCGGGGGAACGATGAATAGCTGGGTAATCAGAACGAGGCGTGGCGACAAGACCGGTCGGGGGACCGGAGTCGCCCTCCTGGGCGCCGCGATGCTGTCCTTTTGCCTAGTCAGCGGAGCCGGGGTGGCTCAGGCCGACACCCGTCCAACCGCTGCCTCCATCAGCGACGTGTCCGGTATGGCGCACCTGGACCTCCCGCGGTGGTCGGTCCTGAAGACGCACGCCTGGGACTGACCAGGAAATACCTCGTACACCCGGCATCCGCCCCACGCAATTTCTTTTACGCGTCCGGAATTGACCAGCCGACGCGATGGGCGTGCGCGGAGCCGTGAATTACCCAGTGGTTTCCGGAAAGGTTCACCAAATGTTGGACGTGAGCGGCATCAGGCACCTCAGTGGTATGGAGGACGTGCCCGAGGAACTCCCCGAGGGGCTGCGTCGGCTCGACACGCTGGTGTCGCACGGCGGTGGGCTGATCGGGCGGGTGACCCGTATATCTTCCGAGTCCTCCGGCCTGGCCGTGTACTCCTCGACCATGGGGGAGCTGGAGCACGTCCAGCCCAACGTCCGGTCGACCAGCAACCGTCCGTCGGGGGTCGAACTCGGCGGAGGAGGCGGCGGCACCGATCCCCAGCGTGCCAGGGCCATTTCCATCGCCGAGGCGCTGGAGCGGTACTCCAGCTGTGTCCTGCCGAAGGACCTGGTGTGGGCCACCGCCGAGGAACTGGGCGACCGGGCGGCCGACATCACCGGTTTCCCGCAGGTCAGCAGCGACGAGCTGGCACACCCCGGGTGTCCCCTTACGCTCCCGGACCCTGCGGAGCCGATCCGCTGGACCACCGCCTGGTCACTGACCGAGGGACGGCCGGTGATGGTCCCGGCGGTGTCTGTGTGGCTGCACATTCCGCCTCTCACTCCGGGTGAGCGGTTCACCATGCCCATCTCGACGGGCTGTGCGACGCACACCGACATCCACCGGGCCCTGCTGAACGGTATCTGTGAGGTCGTGGAGCGCGATTCGATCGCGCTGACCTGGCTCCAGCGCCTGCCGCTGCCCCGGATCGAGTTCGACACCGTGTCGGACGAGCTGGCCCGTTCGCTCCGCGAGGTGGAGCGCAAGGGGATCCGTACGACCTTCTACGACGCCACGTCCGAGCTCGGCATCCCGACGCTCTACAGCGTGGACGAGGACCCGCGGAGCGAGCGGGTACGCCACGTGGTCATGTGTGCGACCGACCTCGACCCGGACCAGGCGGCCATCAAGATGCTCCGGGAGACGGCGTCGTCCCGGATCGCGCTCACGGCCGCCGAACCGCCGCCCGCCAGCCTGGACGACTTCCACAGCGTCTTCCACGGCGCGACGTACATGGGCGTGGCCGACCGCACAGAGGCGTACGACTTCCTGCGCGCCCCGGACAACGGCGTACGCCCGTTCTCCGCCCTGCCGCGGCCGTCCACCGGCGACGCCTGCGAGGACCTCCAGCTGATTCTGCGGCGGCTGAAGGAACGCGGGATGGACGTGTACGCCGTCGAGATGACCACCACCGAAGCCCGCGAGGTGGGATTCCGGGTGATCCGCGTGCTCATCCCCCAGCTGATGCCGCTCTCGTTCTCGCACCGTGCGCGCTACCTCGCCCACCCGCGCCTCTACGACGGGCCGCGCGCGATGGGCTACCCGGTGCACGCCGAGGCGGACCTCAACCCCTGGCCCCAGCCCTTCGCATAAGGGCGCAAGAGCACCGAACAACGTGCACGAGCGTAGGAGCGGTAGGAACAACGGATGTTCGATCTGCATGTGCTGGCGGTCGGTGACTTCGGCCGGGCGGTGGCCGACCGGCTGAAGAACCGGCCGTCGACGGTGGTCTCGCCCGAGGCCGACCTCTTCCAGCCGGGCCTCTGGCCCCGGGCGCGGCTGCGCGTGGTCGCCGCCTGGCGGGAGACCCCCGCCCTGTTCGACCTGGTGGACAGCCTGTCCTTCGCCACCAGGACACCCTGGCTACCGGTCACGATGGGAGTCGACGCGCTGCGCGTCGGCCCGGCCGTCCTGGGCCGGCAGGGACCCTGCTACCAGTGCTTCCTGGGCCGCCAGTACCAGCACCAGCACCTGCGTGAGCTGGACAGCCGCCTGTTCCGGGCGTACGAGGCCGATCCGAAGCTCGGGCCGGGCGGATTCCTGGAGGCCCACGTCGTCCTGGCCGAGACCGTGGCGGGCCTGGCCGCCGACGAGCTGCTCGACGGCGACGCCCAGGCGGAACGCGGCCGGGTGCGCTCCTTCGACCTGCTGTCCGCCGCGGTCACCGCCGTGTCGGTGGTGCCGGTGCACGGCTGCAAGCGCTGCGACCGGGAGGTGCCCGACGCCACCTGGCGCCGGCTGTCCGACGACCTGCGCGACATCGTCCCGGTGTCCGCGACCGCACCCGCGACCGAAATCGCCGCGGCACCCACCACGAGGAGGGGGTGAACCCATGACCACTCAGCTGTCCGCAGTCGACCTGGCCTACGCGACGCTCAACGATCCGCAGTTCCGCCTGCCCACCCGTCCGTCGCTGGTGCCCGGCGTCGTCCTGCACTGGTCGGAGGACGGCCTGCTCGTCGAGGGGACGGGCAACCGGCGCACCCTCAGCGGCCGTTCCGCCCGGCAGATCCTGCCCGACCTGGTGCCGCTGCTCGACGGCACCCGCACCTTCGAGGAGCTCGCCGACGCGCTCGGTCGGACCGCTCCGCAGATCCGCGCGGTCCTGCTGCTCCTCTACTCCTGCGGCCTCCTCCAGGAGGGCGTGCCGCGCGACACGGCGCCGCAGTCGGTCCTGCTGGCCCGGCTGCTCGACACCACCCGGGTCAACGCCAACGCCGACGAGGCGCAGGACCGCATGACGAGCACGCCGATCGCGCTCTGGGCCGCCGGCCGGTTCGGTGAGCTGCTCGCCGAACGGCTGGAGGCGCTGGGGATGCGCACCGTCCGCCTCGACTCCACCAGCCTCACTCCGGAGACCCCGGAGACCCCGGCTGGTGACGGTGAGCTTCCGTCGCTGGCCGTCCTCCAGGTCGACCGTGACAACCGGACCGCCGCCCGTGCGCTCTACCGCGCGCTGCGCCACCGCGGCGTGCCGGTGCTCCTCACCGGGCCGGACGGTGACGCGTTCTCCATCGGCCCGTACAGCGCGAGCGACCACGGTGCCTGCCCCGAGTGCCACCTGGAGCAGGCCCCGCCGACCTCGGCGGAGCTGCTCTCCCCGGACGCGGTCGCCGTGTCCGCCGCGCTCACCGCCCTGGAGGTACTGGCACTGGTCGGCCGGATCGGCAAGCCGGTCTCGCTCCACGGCCGCGCGCGCATCGACCCGCGCGCGGGGACGTCGGAGACCCGGATCCTCGCACCGCGACCCGGCTGCGACCTCTGCGGCGACCCTGCCGTCGACCTCCAGGACCCGGCGCCCGCGTACGCCTACGAGCAGTCGGTCGCCTTCCCGCCGCGTCGGCTGGTCAACCCCAGGGACCACCAGAGCCACTTCGAGCCCGCCAACCTCGCGCTCCAGTACGACGTGAAGGAGTACCCGGACGCGGAGGCCGTCGACCTGCCCGGGGCGGACCTCGCCCTGCTGGACACCGGCGGCGAGCAGGTGCTCACCCTTGAGGTGCTGGGCACGATGCTGGCCGGCGCCTTCGGGCTCAAGGAGCAGCCGCAGGACCGGCGGCAGAAGCTGCTGCGGTTCGCGCCGACCGGCGGGAACCTCGGCTCCCCTACGGCCTACGTCCTGGTGCGCGACGTCCCGGGGCTGCGGCCCGGCGGGTACGCGTACCAGCCGATCGGACACCGGCTGGCGCGGGTGGCCGACCTCCCGGACGCGTACGCGGACATGACCGAGCCGGCGCTCCTGGTGGTCACCGGGGCACTGGTACGGGTCGCCCGGAAGTACCGGACCTTCGCCTACCGGGTGATCCACCTCGACACCGGAGTCGCGCTGAGCCACCTGTTGCTGCTGAGCCGCCGCTTCGGCCTGGGGCTGGTCAACGAGCCCGCCTGGGACGACGCCGCGCTGATGACGGCCCTGGGCGTGGAGCGCGAGTTCGAGAGCGTGACCGCCGTCGTCCGGCTCGGAGCCGGCGCCGGTACGGACGCGAAGGAAGGGAACCAGTGAGCGATCTTCTGGAGATCCTGGCAGCGGTCCGCCAGGACGCCGAGATGCGGTCCGCGGCGGAGTTCCGGGAGTGCCGGACCCCGCCGCGGCCGGACGGCGCCGATGGAGTCCGGGCGGAGTTCGGCGCCCTCGCGGAGGGCGGGCTGCGGCCGGCTCTGGAGCGGCGCAGGGCGAATCGATTCTTCGCCGAGCGGACGGTGGACCCCGAACTGCTCGCCGCGATGATCCGGGCCGGTCACGCGGCCGACGCCGCCCTCTGGCCCGCCGAGCAGGCACGACCGCTGGAGTTCCTCGTGGTGGCGCGCGCCGTCACCGGGCTGGGCCCCGCCGTCCACCGGCTCGGCCCGGACGGGTTCGAACCGCTGACCGCCATCTCGGGTACGGACGAACTGAGCACGCTCGTACTCCAGCCGGAGTTCGCGCACGCGCCGGCCCTGCTGCTGGCGATCGGCTCCCTGGAGGACGCGCTGGAGGGCGGCGGCTCCCACGGCCACCGGCGTCTCCTGGAGCGCAGCGGAGCGGCCTGCGAGGCCGCCTGGCTGACGGCGGTGGACGCGGGCCTGGCCGGAAGCATCTTCGCCGGGTTCCTCCCGTCGGCGCTGAAGAGGCTCGTGGGCATCGATGGTTTTCGGCGGACGCAGTTGTTGGCCCTGGCCGTTGGCCACGCCATCGACGCGTCCGGCGAGTACGGCGGGGCCTCGGCCAACGGCTGAGCCCCCGCACCCCACCGGAAACAGAGAGGGGGTGACACACATGGACAACCTGACCGACCTCGACCTGATCATGGCCGCGGAGGGCCCGTCCGGCGCGTTCCTTGAGGACCTCCAGGACTCCGCCGCCGCGTACTCCACGATCGGTTCGGTCTCCACCGCGGGTACCGCGACCGGCTGCGCGAGCAGCTTCGGCTCCGCCGGCACCTTCGGCTAGCCGAACACCGGACCCGTGTCCGGTCGAACCGGGAGAGGGGGTGTAACACCATGCGGCAGACCAGCGAGAACGCTCTGGAGATCGACCTGTTCGTGGCCGAGGAGGCCGCGGTCGAGGAGCTCTTCGAGAACGGGGCGGCCGGCTTCGGCACTGCGGGCACGCTCTCGTGCGCCGGCTCCGTGACCGGTTGTCTCGGCACCGCCTCCACTGCGTCCAGCACCAGCCCCTGGTAGGGACGCGGGACCCAGAACGCGACGACTGATCCGTGAAGGGAGGTGAACCACACATGCAGCACATCAACGAGAACGGCCTTGAGGTCGACCTGTTCGCAGCCGTCGAGGCCTCGGTCGAGGACCTCTCGGAGAGCGCCGCCGCGGGCTGGAGCAGCGCCGGCACCGTCTCTTCGGCCGGCACCGTGACCGGCACGTTCGGCTCGGCCGCCACGCTCTCCTCGTACAACAGCTGACGAGGCGGGGACATCTGACGGCCTGATACTCCGAGATGGCGAAAGGAGGTGAAACACATGGAGCACCTCAACGACAACGACCTGCAGCTCTTCCTGACCGACGAGCTGGTGGTCGAGGACCTTCCGCAGACGGCGGCCCTCGGTTCCCTGGGAAGCGCAGGCACCTTCGGCAGCACGGTCGGCGGTTGCGCGTCGTCCGTGAGCACCGGCAGCACCTTCACCTAAGCCGGCCCGAGCACCTGCATCGGACCGACAACCGAAGTGACAGAAGGAGGAACCACCATGGAGCACATCCAGCTGGGCGATGACCTGGACCTGGAGGCTTTCGTCGAGGAGCTCGACGACGCCGCCAACCCGGGTCTCTCCACCGCCGCCACCCTGGCGTGCGCCGGCTCGTTCGCCGGCAGCTGCGCGTCGAGCGGCAGCAGCTTCTCGACCGCCTCTTCCTGACAACCCCTCTGCCCGGAGGTGCCTCGCTCTGAGGGCCGCCTCCCCTTGAGGACCGGCGCTCGCGCCGAGCGGTGACCAGAAGGCGGGGAGCCGCGTCGTTGCTACCGACGCGGCTCCCCACTTCGCGAGTCTCGCAGAGACCCGCTCGGAACGGACTCGATCCGTCCGAGAACACACGTGATCAAGACATCGAGAGCGAGGACAGCACGTGTCATCCGGCCACGAAACCGCGGTGATGGATCCGTGGCTCGACACCGAGCCGCTGCGCATGCGCGAGGGTGTCGAGATCACCACCGGCGCCGGGGGCCGCACCATGCTGATCACTCCGGCTGGGCGGTACCTGAACATCTCGCCCAGCGGGCTGGCCATCCTGCGCCATCTGGGTGAGGGCATGACAGGCAGGGAGCTCATGAACCTGCTCGCGGAGCGCTACCCCAAGCAGAACGAACAGATCCGCGCGATCCTCCCCGACTTCCTCGCCGACCTGCGCCGCGCCTCCGTGCTCAACCTGGAGCCGCTGCCCGCCACCGGCACCGAGAAGGCCGTCAAGTACGGCAGGCTCGACCTGGTCAAGCGATTCCCCCTGGTCCGCGACCCGAACCGGTACGCCGGTCCGGTGGCGGATCTGCTGCGGCGCCTCCCGGCCTGGCTTCCCGCCACGCTGCTGCTGGCCGTCCCCCTGCTCGCGGTGCCGTTGGCCGTGCTCGCCCTCGGCTCCTCCGCGGGCACCGGCGAGCCGGCGGCCTGGATGGTGATCGCCGCCGTCGCGGTGATGCTCGCCGAGATCGCGGTGCACGAGTCCTGCCACGCGGTCGCGATGGCCTACAACCGGGTCACGCCCAAGGACGCGGGCGTCGGGCTGATGCTCTACCTCTTCCCGATGGCCTACGTCGACCGCACCGACAGCTACCGGCACCAGGGCCGCTTCGGCCGGGTGCTGATCTCCCTGGTCGGACCGCTCTGCGACCTGGCGTTCGCGGGCGCGTGGGCTGCCGTGGCGCTCAACACGTCGGGCGACGCGGCCCTGTTCTTCCGCATCCTGCTGGGCTTCCAGCTGCTGTCGGTGATCGCGAACATCAACCCGCTCTTCCCCAGCGACGGTTACCACGCCCTTGAGGCGGCGTTGGGGTCGATCAACATGCGCGGCCGTGCGCTCACGTACGTCCTGCACCGGGTGACCTGCAAGCCGCTGCCGCTGTACCTCCGGTCGGTCCCGGGGCGGGTACGCGCCGGCTACGTCTGCTACTTCGCGCTCAGTCTGCTCTACACCCTGCTCGCCGCCGGGCTGATCGTGTTCAACCTGTTCTCCCTCGCCGTGAGGCTGATGCCGTGAATCCCAGGACGATTTCCGGGACGGAACCCGGGACGGAGCGCGTACTGTCCGCGTCGTTCCGGCTCGACCGGGTGAGTGGGCTGCCCGCCACGGCGCTGACCCTCAGCGAGCCGGTACGCGTACAGCTGGACCGCTACGCCGCCGCCGCGGCCGCACTCGACGTCGCCGTCACCCCGCTCACCGACGCGATCTTCCCTCTGGTCCCCCTCGCCGAGCAGGGCGCCCGGCGCCGGCTGCTGAAGTTGCGGCGGCTCGCGCACCGCGGCGGTGTTCCGACCGCCGCCGACCTCGCCTTCCTCGGCGACGCGGGCGTTCCCGACGCCGAGCTGAAGCGCTGGCAGAGCGCCCGTGAGGAGCTGGCGCGGCAGCTGGCCGAGCTGGAGGAGGCCATCGCGGGCTGCGAAGCGGCGACCGCCGACGCACTGCGCACCCACCTCGAAGGGGGCCCGCTGGCGCTGTCCCTGCCGCTGGTCTCGGCGCACCTGCCGGAGAAGGCCTCCGCCGCCGAGCTGAAGCCGGGCACCCGGACCGCCCGGACCCTGCTGAGCTATCTCGTACGGGCCGCTCTGAAGCCCAGCCCGCTGAGTCGCCTGACCACCGTCGCCCTGCACCCGGGGCCCGCCACCGAGCCCGCCGAGCGCAGCGAGACGGCGGTACCGATCGGCCTCGTCCACAGCCTGTTCACGGAACTCGCGGCCACCCCGCGTTTGGCCGACGCCTTCGCGTACGCCCCGGCCTGCCCAGTCCCGTCCCGTCCCGGACGCACCCCGGTGGTCCTCACCTCGCTCTCCGACACCGGCGGCTTCCTCTGGTCCACCGAGAGGATCGTCGACGCCGGCCTCTACCAGGCGGAACTGTCCGAGCTGAACGACGCCCACCCCGCCTCGCTCCCCCCAGCCAGGCTGGCCCGGTACGTACGGACGGGCCTGCTCGTCCCGGTCGTGCCCTGGGAGCAGGGCAGCCGGGCCCCGCTGATCGACCTGGCCGACGCGCTGCTGGGCAGCGCGGCCGAGGACGCCCCGGCGCTCGCCGACGCGCTAATGGCGTTCGAGACCGGGGTCCGCGCCGTCGCCGCGGCCGGGCCGGGCGACCGCCGCCGCCTGCTGCCCGCCCTGCGCGCGCAGGCCGACCGGCTCGCCGACCTCTGCGGAGCCCCGCGCTGGAACGGCCAGCTGGTCCACGAGGACGCGTCCACCCCCGACCTGGTCGGACCGTTGCCGCATACGGTGGCGGCCGACCTGGAGACGGTGGCCTCCGCGCTGCGCCCGTACCTGATCCGTTCGCACGTCTACGACGCCGTACTGGAGGCCTTCCGTACCCGGTACGGGGCGGGCGGCCGGTGCGAGAACGCGGCCGGGTTCTTCATGGAGCTTCAGGCCGACAGCGCCTTCAAGGTCGCCTTCCACCAGGCACGGATGCGGGACATGGCGCCCGCCTCCGCGCAGGACGAACGTGCCTTCCTCCCCGTGGGACGCACCTCGGCCCCGCCGTCGACCGCGGTGCTCTACCAGATCTCGGCGGACAGTGCCGAGGCCGTCCGCGACGGCGGCTACCGCATGGTGGTCAACCAGTTCGGGAGCGCCCTGGGCGGTCTCGTCACCCGGTTCGGCCGCATCCTGGGGGAGGAGGCCGTGGCCGAGGCCCAGATGGGCTGGCTGGAGGAGCTCTTCCCCGGCTGCGAGATCCGCACCCTCTCGCTCTCCGGCCAGGTCAACAACCTCCAGCACGCCGGAGCCGGCTACCTGCCCGAGCTCCGGTGGCCCGCGGAGCGCCAGCGCCGCCGCGCCGGGTCCCTCGGCTTCGACCAGCTCGTCCTGCGGCACGATGCCGCCACCGACACCCTGGAGTTCGAGGACACCTCCGGCCGCCCGGTCGCGCCCGTGTACACCGGCATCGTCCCGTCCCACATCGCGACGGGCGCTGCCCGGTTGGCCCTGGCCGTCATGGACCCGTGGCTCGACCGCTCGCCCTTGACCAGGGACAATCACCCGTTCCTGCGCGCCCAGGCCTACGCAGGCGGAACCACCGAGACCGTCAGGACCCCCCGCGAGACCGCAGACCGAGTGGTGCTGCGGCGGGCCCGCTGGGTATTCCCCGCTGCTTCCTTCCCCGTACCCGAGCGGGGTGAGCCGACGGCCGCGCACCTGCTGCGCGTAGACCAGTGGCGGCGTTACTGGCAGCTGCCCCACGAGGTGTTCTTCCTCGCCCTGGGCGATGACCCGCTCGACGCCAACCGGCGCAAACCGATGTGGCTGGACCTGTCCTCGCCGCACGCCGTCGCCACCGCGCTCCCGCTGATCGCCGGCGCGCACACGCTCCGGGTCGAGGAGGCACTGCCGGGCCGGGAGCACGCCTGGGTCGCCGGTCCCGACGGCCCGCGCACCTGTGAGCACGTCAGTTTCCTGGCCTGGGACCGCTCTTCCGGAGACAGTCGATGAACCACGCACCCACGACGGCGGACCACCCCACGTGGCTCTACCTCAAGCTGTACCCGGGCAGGCTCGACCTGCTCGACGCGACCCTGACGGACGTGGTGGCCCCGCTCGTCGCGCAGGTCGCGCCCACCGCCACGCGGTGGTTCTTCCTGCGCTACCTGGACACCACGGGCGCTCACATCCGCCTGCGGTTCCGCCTCACGGGACCGGCGGCCGACGCCCTGGCGGAGCAGCGTGCCGCGCTGACCGGTCAGTTGGAGGCCCTCGCGGACCGGCCGGAACGTGTGCCGACCGCCCTGCCCGCGCTGGGCGCCCTGGGCGGAGGCCTGCCGTCCGGGCAGGCGCAGGGGCGGCCCGAGGTGCGGCTCGACCTCTACGAGCCCGAGTACGCCAAATGGGGCGGCCCCCCTTACCTGGAGGTCGCGGAGCGCACCTTCCAGGCGTCCAGTGCGACCGTTCTGCGCCTGTTGACCGAGTCGGACGGCACCCTTGAGCACCGGCTCGCCGTGGGCCACCTGGTGATGACGAGCCTTCTCGACCGGCTCGGCCTCGCCGATGAGGAGCGGGCCGGGTTCCTCCGTACCCACTACGCCTGGTGGTCGGGCCTTCGGCACGCGCCGCCCGCCGATGGCACCACCCGCGACACCGGCCTGCGCGCCGCGTACGAGCAGCTGGGGCCCGCCGTGATGGACCGGACCGAACGGCTTTGCACGGCAGGCCCCATGGGCGAAATGATCAACAGGTTGTGCGCCGATATGCTGACCGGTATCGAAGATCGGGGGCCGCAGCAGAAGCCGCTCTACCTGGCCTTCCACCACCTGCACCTCTCGCTGAACCGGCTCGGGATCGTGCCGGTGGAAGAGGCCCTGGTGTCGCTGTCGGCCGCGTCACGCCCGGAGCCCGTGCCGGCGATGACCGCCTTGTCCCTCTCCCCCGTCCGCTCTGAGGAGTCGTAGTGCTGGAACTGCACAATGTCAGAAAGGCCTTCGGGGATCGTCAGGTCCTCGACAACGTGACGATGGCCTTGACCCCCGGGAAGCTGACAGGCTTCGTCGGGTCGAACGGTGCCGGCAAGACGACCACGATGCGCATCATCATGGGCCTGCTCGCCCCGGACAGCGGCCGGATCATCTGGAACGGCTCGACCCTGACCACCGAGCAGCGCCGCACCTTCGGGTACATACCGGAGGAGCGCGGCCTCTACCCGCGCCAGCCCGTGCGGGAGCAGCTCGTCTACTTCGGGACGCTGCATCTGATGACCTCACGTCAGGCGGCGGACCGGGCGGACGAGATCCTGGAGATCCTCGGTCTGGAGCAGCGGGGTGCCGACAAGCTGGAGGACCTCTCGCTGGGCAACCAGCAGCGCGCCCAGATCGCCGTGGCGCTCATGCACCGGCCGGAAGTCCTGGTCCTCGACGAGCCGTTCTCCGGTCTCGACCCGGAAGCCGTCGACGCGCTGAGCGGACTGATCCGCTCCTGCAGCGACGACGGTGTCCCCGTGCTGTTCTCCAGCCACCAGCTCGACCTGGTGGAGAAGCTCTGCGACGAGCTGGTCATCCTCTCCGGCGGCCGGATCGTGGCATCCGGAACGGCCCCGGCTCTGCGAGCAGGGCACAGCACGGTCATCCGTATCGACGCACCGGCTGTCGGCGGGTGGATCGGTGACGCGGAGAAGATCGAGGTCCTGTCGGTGAACGACGGGCGCGCGGAGTTCGTTCCGTCCGACGCGGGAGCGGCGGACGCCGTGCTGCGCGAGGCGCTCGTACGCGGGCCCGTGACCCACTTCGGCGAGGTTCCCGTACCGCTGTCGGAGATCTACAAGGAGGTGACCCGGTGACCGGGCTTCAGCAGCGCTCCAAGACCTCACCGATCTGGCTGCGGGTGGCGCAGCGCGAGATCCGGGTCCGTAGCCGCGGCAAGGCGCTGTGGATATCCACAGTGGCCATGGTCGTCCTGATCGTCGGCGGCGTGGTGGCCCTGCACTTCCTCTCCGGCAAGACCACGAGCTACGAGGTCGCCGTCACCTCTCCCGCAGCCGCCCAGGCCGTCTCGGCCGCGGCCCAGGCCGCGCCGGACGCCGAGTTCGAGACGCGGAGCCTGCCCGACCGGGCGGCCGCCGAGCAGGCGGTGAAGGACGAGGAGGTCGACGCCTTCCTGGTGCAGGAGGACGCGGCAGGTGGTCCCGTCTGGCGGCTGGAGGCGAAGGGGAAGCCGGACGCCGCGCTCCACGGCTACCTCGCCCAGGCGGTGGCGGCCCAGGCCATGCAGCACAACGCGCAGGCCCTCGGCGTCGCGCTGCCCGAGGTGCTGCGCGGTTCCCAGCTGATCCCGGTGGAGCTGGATTCCGGCTCCGACCAGGCTGAGTTCCAGTACGGCGTGACCTTCGCCTTCGGCCTCCTCTTCTTCCTGTCCTGCCAGCTCTTCGGCACCGCGACGGCCAACAGTGTGGTAGAGGAGAAGGAGTCCCGGGTAGTCGAGGTGCTGCTCGCCGCGATCCCGACCCGCTCGCTCCTCGTCGGGAAGGTGGTCGGCAACGTCTTCCTCGGTATCGCCCAGATGGCCCTCTTCACTGCTTCAGGACTGCTCACAGCGGTCCTGGTCGGCGGGATTCCGCATCTGGGGTCGATCGTCGCGTCCAGCGGCTGGTTCCTGGTGTTCTACGTCATTGGCTTCGGCACGGTCTGCTGCCTGTTCGCCGGCCTGGGGGCCCTGGCCTCCCGTACGCAGGACATGCAGTCGGCCACCGCCCCGCTCCAGCTGCTCATCACCGCCACCTACATGTGCTCGATCGTGGGCAAGGGCGTGGTCGTGACCATCGCCTCCTTCGTCCCGATCGCCTCCACCGTCACGATGCCAGCGCGGGTCTTCGCGGGGACCGCCGCGTGGTGGGAGATCGCGGCTTCGCTCGCGATCGCGCTGGCCTTCGCGGCACTCACCATCCGGATCGCGGCTCGCGCCTACCGGTCGTCGGTGCTGCACACCGGCAGCCGGCTGTCCCTCCTCGCCTCGCTGCGAGCGGCGCGTACCGAGCCTGCGGGCGCTCAGCCCACGGGCGCGTAGGACCGGATACCCGGTCCGCACCGTAACCGGCCAGGGCCAACCCCGGCCGGTTGCACCCCACAGAGAACGAAAAGAAGGGTTTCCCCATGAGCAACTACGTCGTCGTGGCCGAGATCGGCCTGACCAAGAACAAGTACGGCGCCGAGATCCGCACCTCCGAGCCGATGACCCTGGACCAGGCCCGCGCGTTCGCGCTGACGGCAGCCCAGGGCGGGAACCCCGACTTCGCCCCGGCGGCGAAGAACGCCCAGGTGCTCCGCACCGGCGGAGCGGACCAGTACCTGGTCGTCGAGGGCCACCGGCTGAGCCCGGACAGCCTCACACGGCTCAGCGTGGCCGAGGTCGTCAACAACGCCTGACTCCGCCCGGGCCCTGGGGCCCGCTCCGCATGGGACCGCCTCCCCGGAGCCGGGGAGGCGGTCCATCGGCACGGGTGAGCAGTCACCCCCCGCTGCCCCGAAGGGGGTCTGAGACAATCTCAGGGGCAGGCAGGGCAAACGCGGCTGATGTACGACAGCACCAAGAGGACTTCCATGGTGACTCTGAGGATTCAGGCCTTAGCCCGTCCGGACACGGGCGGCACCCTTCTGCTGCCGGAGACGGCCTGCATCAGACTCGTCGCTCTGTTGCCGTCGCAGTGGCGCCCGACCCCGTTGATCGGCGGCGGCCAGTTCACGCTGGATGTCCTGATCCCGACGGAGGACGGGAAGTCCGCTCACCAGATCATCGAGCGGGCGTTCATGGACCCGGGTCTGCGGGCCTGGACCTGGGCCGCTCAGCCGGAGCCCTCGGTCACCTGCAGCCCTTGATCCCCGGCGGCCGTTCGCCGTGGTCAGAGCCACCCTCGGTCGCGGGCCGCCAGCACTCCCTGGGCGCGGCTGGTCGCGCCGAGCCGGCGCAGCAGCTGGGCGATGTGGCCGCGGTAGGTCCGTACGGAGATGCTGAGTTCGCGCGCGCCGGCCTCGTCCTTGTCCACGCGGACCATCGTCTGCAGCACCTGCTGCTCGAAATCGGTCAACCGCTCTTGGTCCAGGCCCTTTGCGGTCGACCAGAACCGCTCGAAGAGCGTCATGAGGCTGGAGATCATCCCGGGCTGGTGCACGACCAGTGCCCCCCGGGAGGTCTCCTGCGGGTCGATCGGCACTAGCGCGGTGCGCCGGTCGAAGATCAGCATGCGCTCCAGCGGCCCGTCCAGGGTGCGGATCTGTGCGCCCTGGGCGGCCAGCTCCGACAGGTGGTCGGCGGTCGGCCGGTCGGCAAGGGCGTCGGTGCGCACGATGGTCCGCATCGTCGTACCGCGCCGCAGCGCCCGCAGGTCCGCCTCCTTCGCGGCCTCGATGGCTGCCGCGGTCAGCGGGCCGTTCGGCTGGACGGACGCCACTTCGTGGTGCACGAAGAAGGCCAGTTCGTCGATACGGGCGCGCACCCGGTCGGCGCCCTCGACCCGTTCGACTCCGTCCGGCAAGGACTGCCGCTGGCCCTCCCGCTGGTCGTCGAGCAGTACGTTGACCAGCCTCCGTGAGGAGATGACCTGCTGGAGCTCCTCTTGGAGTGTCGCAAGTCGGCACTCGACCAGCCGTTCCATGACCAAAAAGGGGTCGGTCGCCTCGAAGCCCTGGACACCGGCCTCGGTCACCATGCCGCCCTTCTCCAGGCGGTCCAGCACCTCACGCAGGCCGGAGCTGTCCATCCCCACGTTCAGGGCCAGCGCCTCGAAGCCCGTACCCGGGGAGCGCAACACCGCGCGGTAGACGAGCTCCTCGTCATCTGTGACTCCCAGGTGCGACAGCTCACCTTGTGCCATCCAATTTCCCCCTGATGACGCCTGAAAAAATCGACCGGAATCGTTCGTCCGTTGATCGAGATCTGATCGTAACGCCGACTGGTGACAGTGGATTCTGTTGAAAGGTCGGCGAGATCCCGAACATCCCTTGCAATCCCTGGCTCAACAGCCCACAAGCCAGGCACAACCGGCGTCATCGGCGTCTCTTGTACCGAACCTGTGACGCTTCCTCCCGGCCTCGGGCAGGTCGGCCCGGGGGATCGCGGATTCTTTTATCGGATTCTTAACGGCAGGCGTGAGTCAGGGCGAGGCGCTGGTCGTGGTCGCGGTGAGCCTTGGACGGCGCGGGGGCCGATGAAGGCGCACGCCGGGATTTATCCAGAAGCCCAACGCCGACCGGCGGACCGGGCCGTCGAGCCCCTCCGCACCCGCCGGTCGAGCATGGCCGCCACCGTCCACAGGCTCGCGCCGCCGGGTGGCTGTCAGCGGCAACTCGGCGCTCGATTCGACTCACCGTGAGGGCAGTTGTGGCACGCACCGTTCGAGGCATGTGCCCTGCGCTGCAATCCACTGGTGCGGAGGTTCTTCGGACTGCTGCGATGGTTACTGAGTCCCTTGTGCGCCGGGGATCAATGCCCGGGTGCAGGCGCTGCGGGCCAAGGCCAGGCCAAGGATTTCGCCTCTGGCACGGATCTGGCACGTGAGGGGTGGAGAGGTCTGGGCAACACAGAAGCCCCAGGTCTCTGACCTGGGGCTTCGTTGAAGAGCGGATGACGGGAATCGAACCCGCGCTATAAGCTTGGGAAGCTCATGTTCTACCATTAAACTACATCCGCACAGCGTTCCAGTTGCCTGGAGCGGTATCTTTGCACACTCTACCCCATGATCGACCCCCGGTGAATCGGCCGCGGGGTCGTCGTCGTGTGTGGGGTGCACCGACAGTCGTGGGGGCGGGAGTTGGGGCGTAACGTACCCGTGCGCGGTGGTGCTTCCCCGGTGTTGGAGTGGCGGCTGGAGCAGGTCGCGATCATCCCCTAATGTGGCGATTCGTCGTAGTACGGCAGGTTGGGGAAAGGGACTCGATGGAGAACACCGTCGTCCGTTGTGCCGAGGGGCACGTTTTCAGTACCGCTTCGTTCCCGCTGCAGCACCTCGGTGCCGGCCGGATCGGGCCCGGGCGGCTGTTGCGGTGCCCGCGGTGTGCGCGGCTGAGGCATGCCGTGCCGGTCGGGGCGGCCGTCAAGCGATAGGCGGCGAGGCGCGCGGGCCGCCCTCTCGATTGCGGGTGGTCCGTGCGCACTGCGTATCCTCGGGACGTGCTTCTCTCAGACAAAGACATCCGGGCCGAGATCGACAGCGGACGGGTTCGCATCGACCCGTTCGACGAGTCGATGGTGCAGCCCTCCAGCATCGATGTACGTCTCGACCGCTTTTTCCGGGTGTTCGAGAATCACCGCTACGCCCACATCGATCCGGCGGTCGAGCAGTCCGACCTGACCCGAATGGTCGAGCCGGAGGGTGACGAGGCCTTCATCCTGCACCCGGGCGAGTTCGTGCTCGCGTCGACCTACGAGGTCATCTCGCTGCCCGACGACATCGCCTCCAGACTGGAGGGGAAGTCCAGCCTGGGCCGCCTGGGGCTGGTGACGCATTCGACCGCCGGGTTCATCGACCCCGGGTTCTCGGGGCACGTCACGCTCGAACTGTCGAACCTCGCCACCCTCCCGATCAAGCTGTGGCCCGGGATGAAGATCGGGCAGCTGTGCATGTTCCGGCTCAGCTCGCCGGCAGAGTTCCCGTACGGGAGCGAGCGGTACGGATCGCGGTACCAGGGCCAGCGCGGTCCGACGGCCTCGCGCTCCTTCCAGAACTTCCACCGCACTCAGGTGAGGCACGAGGCATGAGTGAAGTACGAGAGAACCTGAACTACGAGGGCTTCGGCCGCGCCGTCCGCGAGCTGGCGCAGACCATCGCCGACGACGGCTACGAGCCCGACATCATCCTCAGCATCGCCCGCGGCGGTGTGTTCGTCGCCGGCGGCCTGGCGTACGCGCTCGACTGCAAGAACATCCACCTCGTGAACGTCGAGTTCTACACGGGCGTCGGGACCACGTTGGAGATGCCGGTCATGCTGGCCCCCGTGCCCGAGGCGATCGACTTCACGGACAAGAAGGTCCTCATCGCCGATGACGTGGCCGACACCGGCAAGACGCTGAAGCTCGTCCACGACTTCTGCCTGGGCCACGTCGCCGAGGTCCGCTCCGCCGTGATCTACGAGAAGTCCCACTCGCTCGTGAAGTGCGAGTACGTGTGGAAGAAGACCGACGAGTGGATCAATTTCCCGTGGTCGGTCGAGCCGCCCGTCGTGAAGCGTGAGGGCCAGGTCCTCGACGCCTGAGCCGGACCGTCTCCTCTGTCGCATGCCGAAAGGGCCCCGGTGGTTTCCCACCGGGGCCCTTTCCGTTGCCTGCTGCGTGCCTACAGCGTGCCCAGCTTGATGATCGACAGCAGTGCGACCAGCTGGATCGCGGACGCGCCCAGTGCCTTCGGCCAGGGCAGGTCGTGCGACTTGCTGACGAGCGAGGTGAACAGTGCCCCGGCCGCCACCCACGTGGCCCACCCCAGCACCTGAACGAACATGTTGTCCCCGCCGAGGAACACGGCGAACACCAGGCGCGGCGCGTCCGTGATGGACATGACCAGCATCGACAGGCCCACGGTCGGCTGCCACGCGCCGTCGCCGCCCAGCTGGCGGGCCAGGGTGTGAGTGACGACGCCCAGGAGCAGACCGCAGACGACGAAGGCGACGCCCGCGCTGAGGACGATCGGGACGGCGTTGGCGAGGGTGGCCTTCATGACGTCCGCGCGGGCGTCGTCGAAGCCGAAGACCGCGAGCAGGCCGTACAGGAACGTCACGATCAGCGCCGGGCCCCAGACCGCGTAGTCGCGCATCTGGTGGAACGTCGGCCCGGGCCGCATCACGATGCCGCGGAGCAGCTCCTTCCACGGCAGCCGCGGACCCGTCGGTGCGGCCGCCGCGGCGCCCGCCTGGTACGTCGCGCCCTGGCCGTACGGGTCCTCGCCGTACGCGAAGACCTGGGTGTGCCCCGGGTTGTCGTTCGCGTACGAGCCACCGCCGCCGCCCCCGTGGCCGTACGGGGGCTGCTGCTGCGCCTGGGGAGGCGGCTGCTGCTGTCCGTACGGGTCGAAGTACTCGGGCTCGCCATGGCCTCCGGCGGCGGGCTGCTGAGGCCACTGCTGCTGAGGAGGGTAGGGCTGCTGACCGTACGGCGCCTGCGGCGGTTGCTGCTGACCGTACGGCTGCTGCCGCGGGGGTTGTTGGGGAGCGCGGTTGTTGTCCCTGCCGCGTCCGATCCTGAATCCAGCCACGTGATCGAACGTACCTGGTCCCGGGGGGCGTGGTGGGCGGGCCGCCGGAATAAGCACCGTTTGCGGCTGACCTGTGACATCCCCTAGGGGAACCCTGGGGGGTTGGCTCCATGTCCGGTTTGCGAGGTTGTGGGGCGACTTTCGATGGTTCATTACGTTGTCGGCGGAATGCGCAGATATAGGCTCCGTAGCTTCGAGTTCGTCGCCGTAGACCACGAGCACGAGCACGAGCACGAGCACGAGAGGGCGCCCCACATGCGTAGCACCCGCCGTACCACCCTTCGTACCGCCGCTGTCTTCGCCGACGACCCCGACCGGGCCGGAGGAGGCCGAGCCGGCGCGGGCCTTCGTGACCACCGTCAAGCTCGCGGACGGCTCGGTCGCCAAGGTGTACGAGGTCGGCGCCGACCGCTTCGAGGCCGGCGTCTTCGCCGGGTCGACGAAGCTGGGCACGCTGGTCAGCAAGGGGGGCACCCCGGCGTACGGGCAGAACGACGGGCTCCACGTCGTCCTCCGGCCGGACGGGACCGTGACGTCGTGGAGGTAGGGCGAGCCGAAGCCGAAGCCCGAGGTGAAGAAGGAGAGCTCGGTCCGGATCACCATGCCGGACGGACGGATCGCCAAGCTGATCGACGGCCCGAACGGCAAGCGCGTCGAGATCTCCGTCCCGAACGGCAACCCGCTCGGGACGGTCGATCCGGAGCATCCGCGCGAGCAGAACGACGGCTGGACGTACCGGCTCGTGCAGGACGGGAAGCGCGTGAAGTTCGTCGTCATCGACGGGACGGGCGGCAGGAGCAGCTGGGTGTACGGGTTCGACGGGAAGCTGATCGAGAAGTACACGGCGGAGAAGGCGGAGAAGACCGCCAAGGTCGAGAAGGTCGAGAAGGCAGGTGAGCCGGGGGAGCGCGTGGTGCCGAAGGGCGGCGTGAAGGCCGGGGCGGAGGGGGTCGGGGCGTCGACGGGTGATACGCCGATGCTGGTCGCCGCCAGCGGGGGGATGACGGCCGTGGGGGCGGCCGTGGGGGCGGCCGGGCTGGGCTTCGCGCTGCTGAAGCGGGGGCGGGCCGAGGGGTCCTGACGGGCGCCGCGGGTCCCTTCCCGGCGGCTGGGCGCGCCCCGGACCCCCGGAACGCCGGTACGGCCGGTCCCCCGAGCGGGGGACCGGCCGTACCGGCGTTGTTGCGTACGGACTACTTGGCGCCGGCGCTGCTGCCCTCGCCCGCAGCCTCCGCCGCCCCGGCGTCGGCTTCCGCCCCCGCGTTCGGCGCGGCCTTGGTCTCGTCCTGGGCCTTCGGCTCAGCCGTGTCCTTGGCCTCGGCGGCGGGCTTGGCGTCGGCGTCGGCTTCCGCCTCGGTCTTCGGCGCGGCCTCCGCCGTGTCCTGGGCCTTGGCTTCGGCGGCGGGCTTGGCGTCGGTGTCGGCTTCCGCCTCGACCTTCGGCGTGGCCTCAGCCGTGTCCTGAGCCTTGGCTTCGACAGCGGGCTCGGCCTCCGCGGCGGCTTCCGCCTCGGCCTTCGGCTCCGCCGTGTCCTGGGCCTTGGCCTCGGCGGCGGGCTTGGCGTCGGCTTCCGCCTCCGCCTCCGCCTCCGCCTTCGGCGCGGCCTCCGCCGTGTCCTCGGCCTCGGCTTCGACAGCGGGCTCGGCCTCCGCCTTGGCCTTGGCCTCGGCAGCGGCCGCAGCCTCCGCTTCGGCGTCTGCCTTGGCCTTGGCCTCCGCTTCGGCCTTCGCCTTGGCCTCTGCGTCCGCCTTCGCCTTGGCCTCTGCGTCCGCCTTCGCCTTGGCTTCGGCTTCCGCCTTCGCCGCGGCCTCGGCTTCCGCCGCCAGTTCTTCCTCCGTCGGGCCCGGGGTCTTGACCGACTCCAGCAGCAGCTGCGCCACGTCGACGACCTGGACGGATTCCTTCGCCTGGCCGTCGTTCTTCTTGCCGTTGACCGAGTCGGTCAGCATCACCAGGCAGAACGGGCAGGCGGTGGAGATGATGTCCGGGTTGAGGGACAGGGCCTCGTCCACGCGCTCGTTGTTGATGCGCTTGCCGATGCGCTCTTCCATCCACATCCGCGCGCCACCGGCGCCACAGCAGAAGCCCCGCTCCTTGTGGCGGTGCATCTCCTGCTGCCGCAGGCCCGGCACGGCGGACATGATTTCGCGCGGCGGCGTGTAGACCTTGTTGTGCCGGCCCAGGTAGCAGGGGTCGTGGTAGGTGATCAGCCCGTCGACCGGCGTCACCGGCAGCAGCCGGCCCGCGTCGATCAGGTGCTGGAGCAGCTGCGTGTGGTGGATGACCTCGTACTCGCCGCCCAGCTGCGGGTACTCGTTCGCGATGGTGTTGAAGCAGTGCGGGCAGGTCGAGACGATCCGCTTCGCCGACTTCGGCTTCTTCGTCGAGGGGTCCTCGTCGTCCTCGCCGAAGGCCATGTTCAGCATGGCCACGTTCTCCTGGGCGAGCTGCTGGAACAGCGGCTCGTTGCCCAGGCGGCGCGGGGAGTCACCCGTGCACTTCTCGTCGCCGCCCATGATCGCGAACTTGACGCCCGCGATGTTGAGGAGTTCCGCGAAGGCCTTCGTCGTCTTCTTGGCCCGGTCCTCCAGGGCACCCGCGCAGCCGACCCAGTACAGGTAGTCGTACTCGGAGAGGTCCTCGGCGTCCTTGCCGACGATGGGGACCTCGAAGTCGACCTCCTTGGTCCACTCCACGCGCTGCTTCTTCGCGAGGCCCCAGGGGTTGCCCTTCTTCTCCAGGTTCTTGAGCATCGTGCCCGCCTCGGACGGGAACGCGGACTCGATCATCACCTGGTAGCGGCGCATGTCGACGATGTGGTCGATGTGCTCGATGTCGACCGGGCACTGCTCCACGCACGCACCGCAGGTGGTGCAGGACCACAGGACGTCCGGGTCGATGACGCCGTTCTCCTCGGCGGTGCCGATCAGCGGGCGCTCCGCCTCGGCCAGGGCGGCCGCCGGGACGTCCTTCAGCTGCTCGGCGGTCGCCTTCTCCTCGCCCTCCATGGTCTTGCCGCCGCCTGCGAGCAGGTACGGCGCCTTGGCGTGGGCGTGGTCGCGCAGCGACATGATCAGCAGCTTGGGGGACAGGGGCTTGCCCGTGTTCCAGGCGGGGCACTGCGACTGGCAGCGGCCGCACTCGGTGCAGGTGGAGAAGTCGAGGATGCCCTTCCAGGAGAACTGCTCGACCTGGGAGACGCCGAAGACGTCGTCCTCGCCCGGCTCCTCGAAGTCGATCTCCTTGCCGCCGCTCGTCATCGGCTGGAGCGCGCCCAGCGCGGTCGCACCGTCGGCGTTGCGCTTGAACCAGATGTTCGGGAAGCCGAGGAAGCGGTGCCAGGCGACACCCATGTTGGTGTTCAGCGAGACGACGATCATCCAGATCAGCGAGACGCCGATCTTGATCATCGCGGTGAAGTAGATGGCGTTCTGGAGGGTGTCGAGCGAGAGGTTCTGGAAGGCGAGCACCAGCGGGTACGAGGCGAAGTACGCCGGCTCGTACGAGTCCACGTGGTGGATCGCGCCCTCAAGGCCGCGCAGGGTGAGGATCGCGAGGCCGATGGTGAGGATGACGTACTCGACGAAGTACGCCTGCCAGGCCTTCGAGCCGGTGAAGCGCGACTTGCGGCCCGCCCGGGAGGGCAGCGACAGCAGTCGGATGGCGATCAGCACGGCGATGCCGAGGATCGTCATGACGCCGATGAACTCGATGTACAGCTCGAACGGCAGGAAGTCGCCGACGATCGGCAGCACCCAGTCGGCCTGGAAGAGCTGGCCGTACGCCTGCAACAGCGTCGGCGGCAGCGTCAGGAAGCCGATGGCGACGAACCAGTGCGCGAAGCCGACGATGCCCCAGCGGTTCATCCGGCTGTGGCCGAGGAACTCCCGGACCAGGGTGAGCGTTCGTGCCTTCGGACTGTCCGTACGGCTGCCTGCCGGTACGGGCTGTCCGAGCTTCACGAACCGGTAGATCTGCGCCACGGCTCGGGCGAGCAGCGCGACGCCGACCACGGTCAGGACCAGCGACACGATGATCGCGGCGAGTTGCATGGGAGGGCTCCTCGGGCGGGACTTACTAAGCGGTAACTTATTGAGTCAAGGCTTGAGGTTACCCATTCCCCGCGCCGCAATGTAGGTGAGCGAGCGGTGATCTGTGTCGCTCAGGCATGCCTGTGTCGACAGGCCGCCCGAGGGGTCTGAGCCAGGATCGCGAGATCCATCCCCAGCCAATGGCTCTCCACATAGTGCCGGTCCAGCAGGGCCATCTCCTCCCAGGGGAGGTCGGAGCGTGCGCTGACCTGCCACAAACCGGTCATTCCGGGCCGTACGAGGAGCCGGTCGGCCCGGTCCGTGCGTGCCTCCGGGCGCGGCCCGACCAGTGACATCTCGCCGCGCAGCACGTTCAGCAGCTGCGGCATCCCGTCCAGGGCGCACCGCTGCACGGTCGCCCCCAGTCGTCCCGCCGCGTCCGTGCGCAGCCGCCAGGTCCGGAACGGGCGTCCGGCCAGCCCGGCCGCCGGGTGCCGTACGAGGGCCCGTCCGCCCTGGGTCGCGTACAGCAGGGCGGCGACGGTCAGCAGCGGCAGCGCGAACAGTCCGAGCAGCGCGGTGGCCCCGAGGAGGTCGACCACCCGCTTCGCGGGCACGCCCGGTCGGCGCAGGTGTGCCGCCCGGGGCGGGCGTACCGCCCGGAGCAGGTGTAACGGCCGGATCGGGGGGAACGTGAGCGGCGGCAGCGGCATGGGGGCACCCTGCCCGCGCCTCCGGTGGTTTCCGCGGTGCCGCGCAGTGCGCCGGGCGAGCATCGCCCGCTCGGCCCCCGGGAGCGGTGCGTGAGCTTAAGTCCGGGATAAAAGTTGAGTCGACTCCACTCACCTCTGTTGACGTGTGCGGAGCCATGCGGCATGGTTGAGTCTGTTCCACTCAAGTCAGCTGGAGGAAATCAAAATGGCACGTGCGGTCGGCATCGACCTGGGCACCACTAACTCCGTCGTCAGCGTTCTCGAAGGCGGCGAGCCCACCGTCATCACCAACGCCGAGGGCGCCAGGACCACGCCGTCCGTCGTCGCCTTCGCCAAGAACGGCGAGGTCCTCGTCGGCGAGGTGGCCAAGCGCCAGGCGGTCACGAACGTGGACCGGACCATCCGCTCCGTCAAGCGCCACATGGGCACTGACTGGAAGATCAACCTGGATGGCAAGGACTTCAACCCGCAGCAGATGAGCGCCTTCATCCTGCAGAAGCTGAAGCGCGACGCCGAGGCCTACCTGGGTGAGAAGGTCACGGACGCGGTCATCACCGTCCCGGCCTACTTCAACGACTCCGAGCGTCAGGCGACGAAGGAGGCCGGCGAGATCGCGGGCCTGAACGTCCTGCGCATCGTCAACGAGCCGACCGCCGCGGCCCTGGCCTACGGCCTGGACAAGGACGACCAGACCATTCTCGTCTTCGACCTCGGTGGCGGCACGTTCGACGTGTCGCTCCTGGAGATCGGCGACGGCGTGGTCGAGGTCAAGGCCACCAACGGTGACAACCACCTCGGTGGTGACGACTGGGACCAGCGCGTCGTCGACTACCTGGTGAAGCAGTTCGCCAACGGCCACGGCGTCGACCTGTCCAAGGACAAGATGGCGCTCCAGCGTCTGCGCGAGGCCGCCGAGAAGGCGAAGATCGAGCTGTCCTCCTCCACGGAGACCACGATCAACCTGCCCTACATCACGGCTTCCGCCGAGGGCCCGCTGCACTTGGACGAGAAGCTCACGCGCGCCCAGTTCCAGCAGCTGACCGCGGACCTCCTGGACCGCTGCAAGACCCCGTTCCACAACGTCATCAAGGACGCCGGCATCCAGCTGTCCGAGATCGACCACGTGGTCCTGGTCGGCGGCTCCACCCGCATGCCGGCCGTCGCCGAGCTCGTCAAGGAGCTCACCGGTGGTCAGGACGCCAACAAGGGCGTCAACCCGGACGAGGTCGTCGCCATCGGCGCGACCCTCCAGGCCGGTGTCCTCAAGGGTGAGGTCAAGGACGTCCTGCTCCTCGACGTGACCCCGCTGTCCCTCGGCATCGAGACCAAGGGCGGCATCATGACCAAGCTCATCGAGCGCAACACCACGATCCCGACCAAGCGGTCCGAGATCTTCACGACGGCCGAGGACAACCAGCCGTCCGTGCAGATCCAGGTCTACCAGGGTGAGCGCGAGATCGCGGCGTACAACAAGAAGCTCGGCATGTTCGAGCTGACCGGCCTGCCGCCGGCCCCGCGTGGCGTCCCGCAGATCGAGGTCTCCTTCGACATCGACGCGAACGGCATCATGCACGTCACGGCCAAGGACCTTGGCACGGGCAAGGAGCAGAAGATGACCGTCACCGGCGGCTCCTCGCTCGGCAAGGACGAGGTCGACCGCATGCGCCAGGAGGCGGAGCAGTACGCGGACGAGGACCTGCGCCGCAAGGAGGCGGCCGAGTCCCGCAACCAGGGCGAGCAGCTCGTCTACCAGACGGAGAAGTTCGTCAAGGACAACGAGGACAAGGTCCCGGCCGAGGTCAAGACCGAGGTCGAGGCCGCCGTCGCCGAGCTGAAGGACAAGCTCAAGGGCGAGGACACCGCCGAGATCCGCACCGCGACTGAGAAGCTCGCCGCGGTCAGCCAGAAGCTCGGCCAGGCCATCTACGCCGACGCGCAGGCCGGCCAGGCGTCCGCCGGCGCCCCCGGCGCGGAGCAGGCCAAGGCCGACGACGACGTCGTCGACGCCGAGATCGTCGACGACGAGAAGCCGAAGGGCGGCGCTGCCTGATGTCGGAGGAGACCCCGGGTTTCGAGGAGAAGCCCGAAGTCCCCACCGGCGCCACGCCTGACGACGCCGCCGAGCCGAAGGCCGCAGCTTCCTCCGAGGAGGAGGCCGCGGCCCCGGCCGGGGACTCCGGAGCACCGTCCGCCCAGGAGACGGCTCTGCTGGCGCAGCTGGACCAGGCCCGCACCGCGCTCGGTGAGCGCACCGCGGACCTCCAGCGGCTCCAGGCGGAGTACCAGAACTACCGCCGCCGGGTGGAGCGGGACCGCATCGCCGTCAAGGAGATCGCGGTCGCGTCCCTCCTGACGGAGCTGCTCCCGACCCTGGACGACATCGGCCGGGCGCGGGACCATGGCGAGCTGGTCGGCGGCTTCAAGTCGGTGGCCGAATCGCTGGAGACCGCCGCGGCCAAGATGGGGCTGCAGCAGTTCGGCAAGGAGGGCGAGCCCTTCGACCCGACGATCCACGAGGCCCTGATGCACTCGTACGCGCCGGACGTCACCGAGACGACCTGCGTGGCGATCCTGCAGCCGGGGTACCGGATCGGCGAGCGTACGATCCGCCCCGCGCGGGTCGCGGTGGCCGAGCCCCAGCCGGGGGCGGCCCCCAAGTCCGAGTCCGCGGACGGCGAATCGCCTTCGGACAAGGACGCGGATGCCCCCGACAAGGGCTGACATCCGTACGGCAGGACACGCAGTGGCACGAGAGGAGGGACACCGGGGATGAGCACGAAGGACTTCGTCGAGAAGGACTACTACAAGGTCCTCGGTGTCCCGAAGGACGCTACCGAGGCCGAGATCAAGAAGGCGTACCGGAAGCTCGCGCGCGAGTTCCACCCGGACGCCAACAAGGGCGACGCCTCGGCCGAGGAGCGCTTCAAGGAGATCTCCGAGGCGAACGACATCCTCGGTGACGCCAAGAAGCGCAAGGAGTACGACGAGGCCCGCACCCTGTTCGGCAACGGGGGCTTCCGCCCCGGTCCGGGCGGGGGCGGCTCGTTCAACTTCGACCTGGGCGACCTGTTCGGCGGCACCCAGCCGGGTGCCGGCGGCGCGGGCGGCGGCTTCGGCGGCGGCGGCGGCCTGGGCGACGTCTTCGGCGGCCTGTTCAACCGCGGCGGCGCGGGCCCCGGGACCCGTACCCAGCCGCGCCGCGGCCAGGACATCGAGTCGGAGGTCACCCTCTCCTTCACGGAGGCGGTGGACGGGGCGACGGTCCCGCTCCGGATGTCCTCCCAGGCGCCCTGCAAGGCTTGTTCGGGCACCGGCGACAAGAACGGCACTCCGCGCGTGTGCCCGACCTGCGTAGGCACCGGCCAGGTGTCGCGGGGCAGCGGCGGCGGTTTCTCGCTGACCGACCCCTGCGCGGACTGCAAGGGCCGCGGCCTGATCGCGGAGACCCCCTGCGACGTCTGCAAGGGCAGCGGGCGGGCCAAGTCCTCCCGCACCATGCAGGTCCGCATCCCGCCGGGCGTCTCCGACAACCAGCGGATCCGGCTGCGCGGCAAAGGCGCTCCGGGCGAGCGCGGCGGTCCCGCGGGCGACCTGTACGTGGTCGTCCACGTGGACGGCCACCCGGTCTTCGGCCGCAAGGGCGACAACCTGACGGTCAGCGTTCCGGTGACGATCGCCGAGGCCGCCCTGGGAGCCGACATCAAGGTTCCGACCCTGAACGGTCCGCCGGTGACGCTGAAGCTGCCGCCGGGCACCCCCAGCGGGCGCACCATGCGGGCCCGCGGCAAGGGAGCGGTCCGTAAGGACGGCACCCGCGGAGACCTGCTGGTGACGGTGGAGGTCGCGGTTCCGGCCTCGCTGTCGGACAAGGCCCGCGAGGCACTGGAGATGTACCGCGACGCGACGGAGTCGGAGGACCCGCGCGCCGTGCTGTTCGAGTCCGCGAAGGGAGCATGACATGGACGGCCGCCGACGACAGCCCCGGTTCGGTAACGGGGCTTACGAGCTGACCGACGAGACCCCGGTCTACGTGATCTCGGTGGCCGCCCAGCTCTCGGGCCTGCATCCGCAGACCCTGCGCCAGTACGACCGCCTCGGCCTGGTCTCCCCGGACCGGACGGCCGGCCGCGGCCGGCGCTACTCGGCCCGCGACATCGAACTGCTCCGCACGGTGCAGGCGCTGTCCCAGGACGAGGGGATCAACCTGGCCGGCATCAAGCGGATCATCGAGCTGGAGAACCAGGTCACGGCGCTCCAGCAGCGCGTGGCCGAGCTCGCGGCGGCGGTGGACGGCGCGGCAGCCGTGCTCCAGCAGCGCGAAGCCCAGGTGCACGCCTCGTACCGGCGAGATCTGGTCAAGTACCAGCCGCCGGTGGCGGGCAACGCCCTGGTCGTGTGGCGTCCCGCGCCGAAGCGCCAGGGCGACTGACTCCGGCCGGCCCCGGCGGCCGGCACGCGAACGCGTAGGCCCCGCCCGGGATCCCCGGGCGGGGCCAGTGCGTTGTCCGGCGGGCTTCAGTCGCCCCCGTCCTCCAGGATTCCGGAGCGGGCGATGAGGAAGCCGAGTTGGGCGCGGCTGCCGCTGCCGAGGGTGCTGGCGAGCTTCGCGATGTGCGCGCGGCAGGTCCGTACGTTCATGCCGAGCCGGCGGGCGATGGCCTCGTCGACGTGGCCCTCGATGAGGAGCTGGGCGATGGTGCGCTGCACGCCCGAGATTCCGCCGCGGGTGTGCTGGTACGTCACTTCTTCCTGGAGCGGCACCGCGCGGTGCCACAGCTGCTCGAACACCTTGATGAGGTAGTCCACGAGCCCAGGGTGGCGCAGTTCCAGGGCGACCTGGCGGTCGTCGCTGGCCGGGATGAAGGCGACGGTCCGGTCGAAGATGATGAGGCGCTCGAAGAGCTCCTCCAACGTGCGCACTTCGACCTTGCCGGCCTTGAGGAGATCGACGTATGCGAGGGTGCCGCGGCTGTGCCGGACGGTGTGCTGGTAGAGGGTCCGGATCCGGACACCGCGGTCGGTCAGCGGCTGGTCGCGTTCCAGGGCTTCGGTGAGCTCCAGGCTGGGCCGGGCGCCGCCGGGCTGGATGGTGAGCATCTCGGTGTGGCACTCGGCCGTGGCGAGGTTGAGGGCGGCGTTGATGGGGTCGAAACCTTCGAGCACGGTGATGGCGTGGGTGCTTGCCGGATTCTGCGCGCTGATGGCGAGAAACGGCTCGAAAGCCTCGGACAGTTCGAGGGAATCGCGGCGTCTGTCGCGGATCTCGCGTTCGATCGGATGCAGCCGCTGTGCGAGTGCCACGGCCGGTGGAACCGGACGGAGCGAATTGGCGTCATCAGGATCCGGCTGCAACAGCGCCAGATCGAGCAGACAGGGTGCCGTTTTGACATCCCCACGTGCGATACGTCCCGTCCTCAGCGCACTCGTGTAGAGCCGCGCCCCCTCGCTGCACAGCTCGGTGACCGAGTGGGGATGTGTCGCTTTTGTTCTGTTTATGGTCAAATCTCCACCCCCCAGGGTCCTGAACATGCAAGAACATGATGCATCGTCCCTGTGGCAGTGATGTGCCTGAATGAGCCATCGTCTGACAGGCGGGGGAGAGGATTTCATCAAGTGAGGACGAAGCCGACCATGAACAAGAGAATGCTTCGCTCGGCGCTTGCCACCGTCATCTTCTCGGCTGTGGCCGGTCTGGGACTTGCCGGGGTCACCCTGGGGGGCGCTGCAGGGGGTGTCGCCGACCTCCAGGCGGCACCGCTGGAGGACAGCGGATGGCGCGCGGCACCGATGGATAGCGGGTGGCGCTCCGCCCCCGTCGACGCCGAAGCCGGCGCCGTTGGCTCGGAGACCGCGGTATGACCCCCGACGACCGCGGTTTCCGTCGCGAAATGGCCTCTGCCTACCGCTCCGGCTGGCAGTTCATCGACCTTGCCACGGCCATCCCCCACCCTGGCGACTCGTTGATGGTCACCCTGTTCGGACAGCCCATCGTCATCACGCGCGAGGAGGACGAAGACGTCCGGGCGTACCGATGCCTGCGCCGCCCCCGCGGCGCGCCGCAGCCCGTCCGCTGCGAGGTGCGCTACGGAATGGTCTTCGTCAACCTTGATCAGCGCGACCACCAGCTCTTCGAACCCGATATCACCACCGCCACCCCCCGCAGTGCCTGAAGCGATTCCCCCGTCGTTGCAGATCGCTCCAGGTGCTTCCCCCACACAACGGCGCCATCGTGGACCTGACCACGATGGCGCCGTTGTGATGTCCGCGTCCAGTGCTTGAACCGGACAAGGTGAAAACCGAACTGTTTCCGCGTGCTGGTGCTGGTGCTGGTACCGGTGCCGGTTCGGGCCGGATGGTTCAGGCGCGTCCCATGGCTCGGTCGAGGGTGATCTCCAGGACGACCCGGTCCGGATTGGGCGACGGCGTCCGCCCGTAGCGCTCCGCGTAGCGCGCCACCGCCTCGGCGACCGAGGCCTCGTCCGTGCGGACCACCGCGCTGCCCTCCAGGGTCGCCCAGCGGCGTCCCTGCATCTGGCACACCGCGACCCTGGCCGGGCCCTGCTCCGTCGCCTGCGCCGCCAGCACGTTGCGGATCTTCTTGCTGTTCTTGTTGCTGATCACCCGGGCCAGACCGGCCTCCGGGTCGTACGTGACGCCCACCGGCACCACGTGCGGCGTCCCGTCGGGGCGTGGGGTGGTCAGGGTGCAGACGTGCCGCTCCCGCCAGAAGGCGAGGTACTCGGGCGTCGGGTTGAGTACGTCATGAGCCATGGCCCGAGGGTACGACTGTGGCCTTGAGTGGAATAGACTCAACTTTGCGTACGCTGACATACTCACAGCCGCTCCTGAGAGGGGAAGTCGCACGTGGATGCCGAGCTGACCAACAAGAGCCGGGACGCCCTGAACGCGGCCACCAGCCGGGCCGTGAAGGACGGCCACGCGGATCTGACCCCGGCGCACCTGCTGCTGGCCCTCCTCGCCGGCGAGGACAACGAGAACATCATCGACCTGCTCGCGGCCACCGAAGCCGACCAGGCGGCGGTCCGGGGCGGCGCCGAGCGGCTGCTGGCCGCCCTGCCCAGCGTCACGGGCTCCACGGTCGCGCCCCCGCAGCCCACCCGCGACCTGCTCGCCGTACTCGCCGAGGCCGACCAGCAGGCCGGCAAGCTTGGCGACGAGTACCTCTCCACCGAGCACCTCCTCATCGCGATCGCCGCCAAGGGCGGCGCGGCCGGTGAGGTCCTTTCCGCCCAGGGCGCGACGGCGAAGAAGCTGCTGGACGCCTTCGAGAACGCACGAGGAGGACGGCGGGTGACCACCCCCGACCCCGAGGGTCAGTACAAGGCCCTGGAGAAGTTCGGCACCGACTTCACGGCAGCCGCCCGTGAGGGCAAGCTCGACCCCGTCATCGGCCGCGACCAGGAGATCCGGCGCGTCGTCCAGGTCCTGTCGCGCCGTACGAAGAACAACCCGGTGCTCATCGGCGAACCCGGCGTCGGCAAGACGGCCGTCGTCGAGGGCCTGGCGCAGCGCATCGTCAAGGGCGACGTCCCCGAGTCGCTGAAGAACAAGCGGCTGGTCTCGCTCGACCTCGGCGCGATGGTCGCCGGTGCTAAGTACCGCGGCGAGTTCGAGGAGCGGCTGAAGACGGTCCTCGCGGAGATCAAGTCCAGCGACGGCCAGATCATCACCTTCATCGACGAGCTGCACACCGTCGTCGGCGCGGGCGCCGGCGGGGATTCCGCCATGGACGCGGGCAACATGCTCAAGCCCATGCTGGCCCGCGGCGAGCTGCGGATGGTCGGCGCGACCACGCTCGACGAGTACCGCGAGCGGATCGAGAAGGACCCGGCGCTGGAGCGCCGCTTCCAGCAGGTGCTGGTCGCCGAGCCCTCCGTCGAGGACACGATCGCGATCCTGCGCGGCCTCAAGGGCCGCTACGAGGCCCACCACAAGGTCGTCATCAACGACAGCGCGCTGGTGGCCGCCGCGACCCTGTCCGACCGCTACATCACCTCCCGCTTCCTCCCCGACAAGGCCATCGACCTGGTCGACGAGGCCGCGTCCCGGCTGCGCATGGAGATCGACTCCTCGCCGCTGGAGATCGACGAGCTGCAGCGCTCGGTCGACCGCCTGCGGATGGAGGAGCTGGCGCTGAAGAACGAGTCCGACCCGGCCTCGATCGAGCGCCTGGACAAGCTCCGCAAGGACCTCGCGGACCGGGAGGAGGACCTGCGGGGCCTGACCGCCCGCTGGGAGAAGGAGAAGCAGTCCCTCAACCGCGTCGGCGAGCTCAAGGAGCGCCTGGACGACCTGCGCGGGCAGGCCGAGCGGGCGCAGCGCGACGGCGACTTCGACACCGCCTCCAAGCTGCTCTACGGGGAGATCCCGACGCTGGAGCGCGAGCTGGCCGAAGCCACGGAGGAGGAGGAAGAGGCCTCCAAGACCGGCCACTCCAAGGACGCGATGGTCAAGGACGAGGTGGGGCCCGACGACATCGCGGACGTGGTGGGCGCTTGGACGGGGATCCCGGCCGGCCGCCTGCTGGAGGGCGAGACGCAGAAGCTGCTGCGCATGGAGGACGAGCTGGGCCGCCGCCTGATCGGCCAGGGCGAGGCCGTCCGGGCCGTCTCGGACGCGGTGCGCCGCACCCGGGCCGGGATCGCGGACCCCGACCGCCCGACCGGCTCGTTCCTGTTCCTGGGCCCGACGGGCGTGGGCAAGACGGAGCTGGCCAAGGCGCTCGCCGACTTCCTCTTCGACGACGAGCGGGCCATGGTCCGCATCGACATGTCGGAGTACTCCGAGAAGCACAGCGTGGCCCGTCTCGTCGGCGCCCCGCCCGGCTACGTCGGCTACGAGGAGGGCGGCCAGCTGACCGAGGCCGTACGCCGCCGCCCGTACTCCGTGGTGCTGCTGGACGAGGTCGAGAAGGCCCACCCCGAGGTCTTCGACATCCTGCTCCAGGTCCTGGACGACGGCCGCCTCACGGACGGCCAGGGCCGCACCGTGGACTTCCGCAACACGATCCTGATCCTGACCTCGAACCTGGGCAGCCAGTTCCTGATGGACCCGGCGACCTCGGCGCAGGACAAGCGCGAGCGGGTCCTGGAAGTGGTCCGGGCCTCCTTCAAGCCGGAGTTCCTCAACCGCCTCGACGACCTGGTGGTCTTCTCCGCACTGACCGAGGAAGAGCTGGCGCACATCGCCGAGCTCCAGATCGGCAGCCTCGCCAAGCGCCTGGCCGACCGCCGCCTGGCCCTGGACGTCACGCCCGAGGCCCTGGCCTGGCTGGCGGACAAGGGCAACGACCCGGCGTACGGGGCCCGGCCGCTGCGCCGCCTGATCCAGACGGCGATCGGCGACCGCCTGGCCAAGGAGATCCTGGCGGGCGAGGTCCGCGACGGGGACACGGTCCGGGTCGACGTGGCAGGCGAAGACCTGATCGTCGGCAAGGCGCTCTGACGCGCCCCGGCCGCGCCCCGGCCGCGCCCCGGCCGCGCCCCGGCCGGGCCCTGGCCGGGCCCTGGCCGGGCCCCGGCCGGCCTTACGGGCGGCTCACTCCTGTCCGCCCTGCGCGGATCGTACGTGCGGGGGTGGACAGGGGGTGGGAGCCATGGGGGAGGATGACATCATCCGCACGAAGGGAAAACACGGTGAGCATCGACCCGGCCTCGATTCCGAATTTCGGAGGGCAGCAGCCCGATCCGCAGGCCACAGGACCGGCGGGCCCCGTCGTCCCCGACCAGGATCTGGTCAAGCAGCTGCTGGAGCAGATGGAGCTCAAGTACGTCGTCGACGACGAGGGTGACCTCGCGGCGCCGTGGGAGGAGTTCCGGACGTACTTCATGTTCCGCGGCGAGGACGAGCAGCAGGTCTTCTCGGTGCGGACCTTCTACGACCGTCCGCACGCGATCGAAGACAAGCCCCAGCTCCTTGAGTCGATCGACGATTGGAACCGCCGCACCCTGTGGCCGAAGGTCTACAGCCACACGCACGACGACGGCTCCGTTCGCCTGATCGGCGAGGCGCAGATGCTGATCGGCACCGGCGTCAGCCTGGAGCACTTCGTTTCTTCCACGGTCAGCTGGGTCCGGGCCTCCATCGAGTTCGACAAGTGGCTCGTGGAGCAGCTCGGCCTGGAGAAGGAGATCGACTCCACCGACGGTGAGGACGAGGACGGCGGCGACGACGCCTAGTCGTCGCTGACCGTCACAGCGGCACGCGGGCGATCAACAGCAGGTACAGCCCGTAGCCGTACGAGAGCCCGGCCAGCCCCGCGGTCGTCATGACCGCGGAGCGCGGCCGGGCTCGTGCCATTGCGGCGGCGACCGGCAGGAGCAGGGGGAACGCCGGGAGCAGGAAGCGCGGCTTCGATTCGAAGTAGCCGGCCCCGCCGTAGGTGATCAGCAGCAGGACGGCGGTGTACGCGAGCAGCGCCATCGGCGTCCGGTCGAGCAGCAGGAGCACCGCCAGGAGCCCGGCGGCGGCCAGGACGGCCACGGTCACGACCGTGGCGAGCGGTACGTGCCCGCCGGTCAGCACCCGCCAGACGGTGGCGGTGGTGTACGAGCCGAAGTCGAAGCGGGAGCCCCAGCGCTGCTGCACGGTGAAGTACCCGGCCGGACTCCCGGTGCGTATCCCGACGGCGACGACGTACGCGACCCAGCCCGCCGGGGCCAGTAGCGCGGCCGCCCACACCTCGGGCGCGCGGGATCTTCGTACGAGCAGGGTGTGCAGGGCCGCGGCGGTCACGGCGGCGCCGACGGCGATCCCGGTCGGGCGGGTCAGTCCGGCGAGCACGGCGAGGCCCGCGGCCCACAGCCACCGCCGGCGCAGCACGGTGTACAGGGCCCAGGCGGCGAGCGCGGCGAGCAGCGGCTCGGTGTAGGCGAGGGTCAGCACCACCGCGTGCGGGGTCGCCGCCCACAGCGCCACCAGCAGTACCCCGGCGCGCGGGGCGAGCACGAGCTCTCCGACGCGGTACACGCCGACGGCGGCGACCGCGGCGGCGGTCCAGGCCACGAGCAGCCCGGCCCAGGGCGTGGCGCCGGCCAGCCGCACGAGCAGCGGGTAGAGCGGGAAGAACGCGTAGTCGCTCTGCACGAGACCGGAGGCGGCCGACATCTGGGTGCGGCCGTAGCCGTGCACGGCGATGCCGAGGTACCAGGCGGAGTCCCAGGAGTGCCCGAGCACGCGGACGGGGCTGCGCCCGGCCCACCACGCCCCGACGGCGAGCACGAGCGCGCCGCCGGCGCGGACGGCGGAGAACAGCCCGAGGGCGACGAGGGCCGCGGGCACCCTGCCGGTCCGGAGCTCCTGCGGACGTACGGAAACCGACAGACTGCCCGTCGCCGTCATGAACCCCGTCTTTCCCGCGCTGCGTGAAGTGGGCCCGTCCCGGCGAGGAGAGCCTCGGGCACCCTAAAGCTCAGGGGCGCCCGGCGGGTGTGAATGCCGCTGGAACCTCCGGTGAAATCGGGCGCCGCCCGCAGCGGGTGCCCGGCTCAGAGCCGCCGCAGCCGCGCGGCGGCTTCTTCGAGCACCTCCGTCTTCTTGCAGAACGCCCAGCGGACCTGGGTGGCGCCGGCGGCCCGGTCGTCGTAGAAGACCTGGTTGGGGATGGCGACGACGCCGCAGCGCTCGGGGAGGGCGCGGCAGAAGGCGAGGCCGTCCTTTTCACCGAGGGGCGTGATGTCCGTGGTGATGAAGTACGTGCCCTGTGGGCGGAAGACCTCGAACCCGGCGGCCGTGAGGCCGTCGGCGAGGATGTCGCGCTTGGCGGCCAGGTCGGCGCGGAAGCCGTCGAAGTAGTCGTCGGGGAGCTGCAGGGCCTGCGCGATGGCGTACTGGAAGGGGCCCGAGGAGACGTACGTCAGGAACTGCTTGGCGGAGCGGACCGCGGAGACGAGCTCCGGCGGGGCGGTGATCCAGCCGACCTTCCAGCCCGTGAACGAGAACGTCTTGCCCGCCGAGCCGATGGTGACGGTGCGCTCGCGCATGCCGGGCAGCGAGGCCAGCGGGACGTGGGCGCCCTCGAAGACCAGGTGCTCGTAGACCTCGTCGGTGACCACCAGGAGGTCGCGCTCCCGTGCGAGCTCCGCGATCGCGGCGAGCTCGGCCGGGGTCAGGACCGTGCCCGTCGGGTTGTGCGGGGTGTTCAGCAGGATCAGGCGGGTGCGCGGTGTGACCGCGGCGCGCAGTTCGTCGAGGTCGAGGGTGAAGGCCCCGGCGTGCGGGCGCAGGGTGACCGGGACGCGGGTGGCGCCGGCCATCGCGATGCAGGCCGCGTACGAGTCGTAGTAGGGCTCCAGGGCGATGACCTCGTCGCCCGGTTCGAGCAGGGCGAGGAGGGAGGCGGCGATGGCTTCCGTGGCGCCCGCGGTGACCAGGACCTCCGTGTCCGGTTCGTAGGGCAGGCCGTAGAACCGCTGCTGGTGCTGGGCGATCGCGGTGCGCAGCTCCGGGACGCCGGGGCCCGGCGGGTACTGGTTGCCCAGGCCCGACAGCACGGCGCGGGAGGCTGCCTCGGCGATCTCGGCGGGTCCGTCGGTGTCGGGGAAGCCCTGGCCGAGGTTGATCGCCCCGGTGCGGGCGGCCAGGGCCGACATCTCCGCGAAGATCGTCGTGCCGAAGGACGCGAGCCGGCGGTTCAGGAGGGGGCGGCTGCCGCCCACGGGTGCGCTCATGGGCGCAATCCTGGGGGCAACCTCTGGACTTGCTCAAGTGTGCTTTGGCCCGTGTGGCCCGGGGGCATCCCCCCTTCATGCGGGCCCCGGCCCGTGAAGGAACAGTCGGCTCTCGGGGGACCGGGGCGTTGGAGGGGGGTTGAGGATCATGTCTTTTATCGGCCTGCTGCTCGTGGTGGCGGTCATCGCAGCCTTCGTGTTCCTGGTGACGAAGGTGGTCCGTGCCTGGACCGGTGCCGATTCCGGCTCCGGCTCCGGATCCGGCTCGTCCTGGTGGGCGGGGGGCAGCGGCGGTTCCTCTTGCGGGGGCGGCTCCTCCTGCGGCTCCTCCTCCTGCGGTTCCTCCTCGTCCTGTGGGGGCTCCTCGTCCTCCTGCGGCGGTGGAGGCTGCGGTTCCAGCTGACACGGGGCAGCTGGCGCCGCGCACGTCGGGGCGCCCGACGGTGCTAACTGCCGTCGGGCGCCCTTATGTTCGGGCTGGTGGATCCGCACGTTCCGGCTTGCGGAGCCGACGCGGGGTGACGCGAGGGCCGTACGGGGTTGAACACGTGAACTGAGTAGCCCCCGGGGGGATGTAAACCCAACCAAGTTGGGTAAAAACGCTGTGAGTGCCGTGCCTTTCATGATTCCCTCGGTTGAGTAGACCAGTCCTCGGACCTCCCTGGACTTCCTGCGGACCCGTGCCGGTGTCCCCCCACCCGTTGACTACCGCTGGCGGGCCCCGGCCCATCTCCCTCGCGCGTTTGCGGAGCCGACTCATGCTCACGACCCTCCAGACCACCTACACCGACACGCGTGCCGCCGATCTCGCCTGGGCCCTGGGTCGGGACCGGCTGCCCGCCCTGGCCGTGCTGAACCTCGACCTGGCGGGCGCGAAGTTGGAGTTGCGCCTGCTCGGGGCCTCGCACCAGGTGCTCCTGGAGGAGGGCGCGGTGCTCTGTTCGGAGACGGTCGCCTGCATGCCCGGCAGCAGGACGCCGCTGCCGCTCGGCGTGGCCAAGCGGATGGGCGACTGGGAGTACGAGTTCGCCGCCCGGGTGGAGACCCTGTCGCAGGGCTCTTTCGCGGGGCGCGCGCAGGAGCTGCTCGCGCTGGTCGCGGATCACCCGAACGGGTTGGCCGGAACCTTTCCCGGTAGCCCGCACGCCTTCACCGCCATGCTCGCGCAGCGCCACGAGGGGCAGGTGCGCTGGCGGACCTGGCACGCGTACCCGCAGGAAGGCCAGTTGGTGGCCACCCGTACGAGGGTCGGAGCGCGTACGGGCGCACCTGCCGAAGCCCTGGAACCCGCCGCGCAGTAGTGCGCGAGCGGGTCAGGCCGTCCGGGGGGCGCGGACGCCGTGAGCGCCCCCGCGACGTTACGCCAACTGGCTGGAACAGCAGATCACTTGCACCCATGTGGGTGACGGGATGTGAGTGGGTGGTGACGTACGGTTCGCTTCATGATCGACCGTTCCGTCCCGCGCCGGGTGCTCCCGGCTCCGGAGCCGGAGGGCGTGGCAAGCCTCACGGCCGCCCTGCCCGTACGGCCCCGGACCGGCCGACTCCTCGTGCTGGCCACCGTGTTCGTCTGCGCCGCCTGCGGGCTCGTGTACGAGCTGGAGCTGCTCGCCCTCGGCTCCTACCTCATCGGCGATTCCGTCACCCAGGCGTCCGTCGTGCTGTCCGTCATGGTCTTCGCGATGGGCGTCGGATCCCTGCTGGCCAAACGGCTCCGCAGACGGCCCGCCTTCGGCTTCGCCGCCATCGAGGCGGGCCTCGCGCTGCTCGGCGGGCTGTCGGCGATGGCGCTGTACGCGAGCTTCGCCTGGCTGGGCGAGTCGCGGCCCGCGCTCGTGGCCTTCTCCTTCGCGATCGGCGTGCTCATCGGGGCAGAGATCCCGCTGCTGATGGTCCTCATCCAGCGCATCCGCAGACAGGACGCGGGCGGAGCCGTCGCCGACCTGTTCGCCGCCGACTACGTGGGCGCCCTGGTCGGTGGGCTGGCCTTCCCCTTCCTGCTGCTGCCGGTGCTCGGCCAGCTCACCGGCGCCATGCTGACCGGCACCGTCAACGCGGTCGTCGGTGCGGGCCTCGTCCTGTGGCTGTTCCGCCGCGACCTGAGCCGGCGCTCCCGCTGGCTGCTGATCGCCGCGAACGTCACCGTGCTGGCCGCCCTCGCCTGCGCGACCGTCTTCGCCCCCGACTTCGAGCGGGTCGCCCGGCGCGCCGTCTACGGCGGCGAGGTCCGCGTCGCGCAGCAGACCGGCGTCCAGGAGCTCGTCCTGACCGGCCCCGCCACCGGCTCCCCCCGCTCCCTCGACCTGTTCCTCGACGGCCGGCTGCGGGTCAGCGGCTACGACGAGTACCGCTACCACGAGGCCCTCGTGCACCCCGCGATGACCGGCCCGCACAGTCGGGTCCTGGTCCTCGGCGGCGGCGACGGGCTCGCCGCGCGCGAGGTGCTGCGCTACCGCGACGTCACCTCCGTCACCGTCGTCGAGCTCGACCCCGGAGTGGTCCGGCTCGCCCGCACCGACCCGATGCTCTCCGCGCTCAACGGCCGGGTGTACGAGGACCCGCGCCTCGGGGTCGTCACGCAGGACGCGTTCCGCTGGCTGCGGGGACCCGGTGCCCGGGACGGCTACGACGTCATCGTCTCCGACCTCCCCGACCCCGGCATCACGCCCAGCACGAAGCTGTACTCGCAGGAGTTCTACGGGCTCGCCGCGCGGGCCCTGCACCCCGGCGGGCGGATCGCCGTGCACGCCGGACCGCTGGCCACGCGCCCGCGCACGTACTGGACGGTCGAGGCCACCCTGCGCGCGGCCGGTCTGCACACCGCGCCCTACAGCGCGGGCGGCCGGCTCTCCGGCTTCGCCGCCGGTCCCGACCGCAGCCCCGGCACCGCCGAGACGCCACCGCAGGACTGGGGCTTCGTACTGGCGGGCCGGGAACGGGTCCCCGAGCTGCGCGTGGACCCCGACACGCCGGGGCTGCGCTCGCTGTCCACGCAGTCCCTGCGGGACGCCGCGCGCGACGCCGAGCGCACCCGCGTGGCGGGCCTGCCGCCGTCGACGCTCCCGCACCCGCGGTATTCGTAAGTGCCGGACCGGGCGCGGGAGGGCCTCCCGTCGGTAGGCTCGACCACATGGAGCATCAGGTGTTCGTTCCGGTACCGGCAGACGACCTCCGCGCCGTGCTGCGCGACCCCGCCCGGGTGGCCCGCTGCGTACCCGGGCTCCAACAGGACGCCGACGCGGCGTCCGGGCCCGTGTCCGGCCGCCTCAAACTGCGGGTCGGCGGGAACACCATCACCTACCGCGGGGCCCTGACCGTCACCGAACGGGACCCGGACCGCTTCGCCGTCGCCGGAGAGGGCACGGAGATCCGCGGCAGCGGCACCGTCAAGCTGACCCTCGCACTGCTGCTGACCCCGGTGGACGACGGGACCCGGCTGGAGTTCACCGCCGAGGGCGCCGCCGACGGGCGGGCCGCCGGCTTCTCGCCGGAAGCCACCGCGGCCGCCGTCCAGCGGCTCCTGGACCGGGCCGCCGAGCAGCTCGCGGCGCTAGCCGGGGCGGGGGAGCAGGTGACCGACGTGATCGCCGAGGCCGAGGAGGCGGAGGCCGGCGCACAGGACACCGGGGACGGCGAGGACGGCGAGGACGGCGGGACCACGGAGGTCACGGCGTCCGTCTTCGACACCGATGTGCCACCCCCGTCCCTGGAGCCCTTCATGGACGGAGACTTCGAGGGACTCCCCGACTTCGGCCAGATCGGCGACCTAGGGGAGATCGACGAGCTCGGGGCGGCTGCTCAGCCGCCCGCCGAGGCCGCCCATGCCCGCCGCACCATGATCGGTCGCAGCGCCGAGGAAGTGGACCACGCACCCCCGCGCGGCCGCTACGCCCCGGTCCCGGCCCCCGCGAGCGCCGGTGCCGGCGCGAACCTGCGCTGGCTCGCACCGGCCGCCGCCCTGGCCCTGGCCTCGGCGGTCGTCGTCGGCCGAGCGCTGCGCCGTCGCCGTTGACCCCTCGTTAGAGTCGGGCGCATGAGTACGCAACTGAGCGCGGGCGGCGCCGAGGTGACCATCGACCAGGAGGACGGCTGCCGGATCAGCAGTCTGCGCATCGACGGCACGGAGCTGCTGCGCCAAGGTCCCCCTTACGGCAGCTTCCCGATGGTCCCGTTCTGCGGGCGCACCGCGCACGGGCGGTTCCGGGACGGGGCCGCCGTCCACCAGCTGCCGATCAACCAGCCGCCGCACGCCATCCACGGCTTCGGCCGTGACGCCCCCTGGCGCCCCGCCCGTGTCACCGGTACCGAGGCGGCCTTCACGTACGACCTCGCCGAGCCGTGGCCGTACCCGGGCCGGGTCACCCAGGTCGTAGAGCTCGGCCCCGATGCGCTGACCGTCGCCATGGGCGTCGAGACGTACGGCGACTCCTTCCCGGCCCAGGCGGGCTGGCACCCCTGGTTCCGGCGCAACCTCGGCACCGGCGGGGAGGACGTGCGCCTCGACTTCGCGCCCGCTTGGCAGGAGGAGCGCGGCGCCGACCACCTCCCCACCGGCAAGCGCATCGACCCGCTGCCCGGCCCCTGGGACGACTGCTTCGGCATGCCGGACGGTGTCGAGGCGACGCTCACCTGGCCCGGGGCCATCGAACTGAAGATCACCAGTCGGGCCGAATGGCTGGTCGTCTACGACGAGCAGCCCGAGGCGGTCTGCGTGGAGCCGCAGTCCGGCCCGCCGAACGGGTTGAACACGCTGCCCCGCCTGGTCAGCGCCGTGGACCCGCTGGAGGTCTCCATGACCTGGACCTGGAGGCGGCTGTCCTAGCCACTGCCGGCGCGCAATTAAGCTCGGGCCCATGAGTGAAGTACGGGATGCGCTTCTGCAGCAGATCAAGGACAAGGCCGTCGTGCACGGCAAGGTGACCCTCTCCTCCGGCAAGGAGGCCGACTACTACATCGACCTCCGCCGGATCACCCTGGACGGCGAGGCGGCCCCGATGGTCGGCCAGGTCATGCTCGACCTCACCGCCGACCTGGAGTTCGACTGCGTCGGCGGTCTGACCCTCGGCGCCGACCCGGTCGCGACCTCGATGCTCCACGCGTCCGCCGCGCGCGGCGCACGCCTCGACGCCTTCGTCGTCCGCAAGGCGCAGAAGGCCCACGGCATGCAGCGTCGTATCGAGGGCACCGACGTGCAGGGCAAGCGCTGCCTGGTCGTCGAGGACACCTCGACCACTGGCGGGTCCCCGCTGACCGCGGTCGAGGCGGTCCGCGAGGCCGGCGGCGAGGTCGTCGCCGTAGCCACGATCGTGGACCGCGGTGCCGCGGACGCGATCGCCGCGGCGGGCCTCCCTTACCTCACCGGGTACCGGCTCGCCGACCTCGACCTCGCCTGATCTCGCATGCTGGCCCCCCGGAGAACTGGTGACTGAGGTCCCCGGCTCTCCGGGCACAGGTCCTGACCTGCCCTTTCCCCTCGGTGCGGAGTGTTTCACGTGAAACGGTCCACCCGGCACGGGTGGAGTGCCGCGCGGAGTCTGGAAAGATGAGCCCGACGGTTACGTCGCCCCCAGGTCAGGGCCAGCAATCGCACACTCCCCGCACATCCAAGGAGCGGACAGATGCCCATCGCAACCCCCGAGGTCTACAACGAGATGCTCGACCGGGCGAAGGCAGGCAAGTTTGCCTACCCGGCGATCAACGTGACCTCGACCCAGACCCTGCACGCTGCACTGCGCGGCTTCGCGGAGGCCGAGAGCGACGGCATCATCCAGATCTCCACCGGTGGTGCGGAGTTCCTGGGTGGTCAGTACAAGAAGGACATGGTGACCGGCGCGGTCGCCCTGGCCGAGTTCGCGCACATCGTCGCCGCGAAGTACGACGTCACCGTCGCGCTGCACACGGACCACTGCCCCAAGGACAAGCTGGACGGATACGTCCGCCCGCTCCTGGAGGTCTCCGCCGAGCGCGTGGCCCGTGGTCTGAACCCGCTCTTCCAGTCGCACATGTGGGACGGCTCCGCCGAGACCCTGGCCGACAACCTGGCCATCGGCCAGGAGCTGCTCGCCAAGGCCGCCGCCGCGAAGATCATCCTTGAGGTCGAGATCACCCCGACCGGTGGCGAGGAAGACGGCGTCACCCACGAGATCAACGACGAGCTGTACACCACCGTCGACGACGCGATCCGCACCGCCGAGGCCCTGGGCCTGGGTGAGAAGGGCCGCTACCTGCTGGCCGCCTCCTTCGGCAACGTGCACGGCGTCTACAAGCCGGGCAACGTCGTCCTGCGTCCCGAGCTGCTGAAGGACCTCCAGCAGGGCGTCGGCGAGAAGTACGGCAAGAACAGCCCGTTCGACTTCGTCTTCCACGGCGGCTCCGGCTCCTCCGAGCAGGAGATCGCCATCGCGCTGGAGAACGGCGTCGTGAAGATGAACCTCGACACCGACACCCAGTACGCCTTCACCCGCCCGGTCGCGGACCACATGTTCCGCAACTACGACGGTGTCCTGAAGGTCGACGGCGAGGTCGGCAAGAAGTCCACCTACGACCCGCGCACCTGGGGCAAGCTCGCCGAGGCGGGCATGGCCAAGCGCGTCACAGAGGCGTGTGCGAACCTGCGCTCCACGGGCACGAAGCTGAAGTAGTAACGCCTGTACGACCGAAGGGCCCGGTCCACCGTCTCGTGACGGTGGACCGGGCCCTTCGGCGTGGTCAGGGCCGCGGTCGGGCCTCCGGTCGACACTTGCGGGTGGGTGGGTGAGGATGGATGGGCGGTTGCCTTCGGCCTTCCAGACACCGCCGTCGCGGTGGGCGCCGACAGCTCTGCAGCCGCAACTCCTGGCTTCTCCCTGATGGGAGCACCCTCATGCATCTGCACATCCGACGCGCAGCGGTTGCGCTGTCCGCGTTTCCGCTCGCCCTGTCCGGCGCGATCGCCCTCGCGCCGACCGCCGGTGCGGCACCTGCTGCGAGCTGCACGGTCACACCCGCCGCGAACGGGACGTACGTCACCATCTCCGGCGAGGGCTTCTCGGCGCCTCGTAACCTCAATGACGGCGAGACCACCGTGCCCCTGAACGTCGACGCCACCGGACACTTCCTGCTGAAGCGCTTCCAGAAGAACGTCGACTACACCGTTCTCGCCGTCAACGAGAACCAGGACTACCCCTTCAAGAACTGCACGGTCGTCAAGGCGCCGACGTCCCAGACGCCGAAACCCCAGACACCCACGTCCACTCCCAGCCACCGGCCCCACCGCAGGTGATGCCGGGCGGGGCCGGCACGACCGAAGCCTGAGCCGGGCCCGGGGCCGCTGAGCCCCGGCTCCGGCTCCGGCGGACGCTCAGCGGCCGGCCAGGACCGCCGCGTGCGCGCGGGGGCGGTGCAGCGGGCTATGCCGCACGGGAACCGAGGACGCAACCGAAGCCGCCGCCGGGGCCAGGCAGCGCGCCGCGTGAGCCACCGAAGCGAGCGTGACGTGCCGGTGCCAGCCCGGCAGGGAGCGCCCGGAGAAGTCCCGCAGGCCGACGTCCTGCACGCTGGCCCCGGCCGCCGCCGACACCCGGTGCGCCGTCTTCGTCATCCGCACCAGCGCCCCGGGTTCCGTCCGCACCATGTCCGTCACCCACAGCTGCGTCGGCAGCCGCCGGGCCGCCTCCCACTCGCCGAACAGCAGGACCTCGCGCCGGCGCCCGGGTGCCGGATCCGGCACCATCACCCGGACGGCCGCCACCAGCGAGGTCCGCCGCGCCCCCGGCAGTTCCGGGTCGGGCCACTCCACCGGCATCCGCAGCCCCCTGACGTTCTGCAGGACGTCCCGCGCGGCCAGCGTGCCCGCGCCGAAGCCCGGCAGCCGCGGGTCGGTCACCAGCAGCCGCGCCTCGGGGCTGATCCGCCCCACCACGGGCACCCGTGCTTCCGCGAAGCGGTTCAGCGCGGCCCGCGTCGCGATGTCCCGGACGTCCAGCACCACCGGGCGCGTGGCCGCCCCCGACTCGCGGGCCTCCCGCAGGGTGTCCAGCACCGCCGTCACCGCGCACTCCTCGTACGACTCGTCGGCGGCCTCCTGCTCCTCTCGAAGGTGGAGCCGCCAACCCACCGGCGTGACGACCCCCGCCGACGTGAACCACGTCCCGAACGCCTGCTGACCACGGAACATCTGCCCGCGGTGCGGGTCGAAACGGTGGCCCGCCCCCACCGAGTGCTCGCCGCCCTTCGGGATCGCCATGGGCTGCGCCACCCACGCGTTGAGCGGAGCCGTCCCTCCCAGGTACTGCGACAGCGCCGCGCGGATCGGCTGCCAGTCCCAGGTGGACGCCGCGATGAAGTGGTGCAGGCTCTGCTCCGCGGCCGCCGCGCCCCCCGCACCGGCGCCGGCGGTGAGCTGCTGCGCGATGTTCCGGATCGACTTGCGGCCCTGCGCCGCCAGCAGTCCGCGCACGTACTGGCGGCCCCGCTCCCGCTGGTCCCTGCGCCGCAGGGAGGTGAACACCGCCGCGCACAGCTCCTCGACCGCCTCGCCGACGGGCTCCCGCCGCCCCGCCGCCCCCGCCGCCGCCCGGACGCCCCGGTACGTGCCGCTGTTCGTGCTGCTGATGCTGGTGTTCACGACTCCCCCTTCGTCGATGGCCCCCCTACCGTCCGTCCGGGCCCCCCTTCCCGGGGAGGTGTGCCGGGCACACGGCTGGGCCGACCTGTGGTGGGGCGCCCACCACAGGTCACCCGGGGGAGCCCCAGGGGTGGTTGGGACCACCGCCCGTACGCGGTACCGCCGCTCCGCGGGAGGGGCCCGATACCCCAGACTTGGTGCATGTCCATTCACCAGAACCTGCTCGGGGGCCCCGCCCCCACCCACCTCCCCGACGAGCCGGGCCGCGAGGCCCTCGCCGCCGGCACCCCCGCGGTCGAGGTGGCCGCCGCGCACCCGACCTCCTCCCTCGCCTGGGCGACCCTCGCCGACGATGCGTTCGCCGCCGGCCGCACCGTCGAGTCGTACGCGTACGCCCGTACGGGCTACCACCGCGGCCTGGACGCGCTGCGCCGCGCGGGCTGGAAGGGCCACGGCCCGGTGCCGTGGGAGCACGAGCCGAACCGCGGCTTCCTGCGCGCCCTGTACGCCCTGTCCCGGGCGGCCGAGGCGATCGGCGAGAAGGAGGAGTACGAGCGCTGCTCGACCTTCCTGCGCGATTCGTCCGAGACGGCGGCGGACGTCCTCGGCGCCTGAGCCGTACGGACGCGCACATGCACGCGGCCGGGACCTCGCGCGCGGGGCCCCGGCATGCCGTAGTGTCCGAAAAGTGACTGTGACCCCGGTCACACCCTGTTGGATGGGGCCCGGCTACCGGTCCTATGATGCGGACAGGGGACCGGGGCTCCACTCACCCATCGGAAGGAGCGGACCGCTACCCGGAAGCACGTGTCGAGGAGACAGCGATGTCGAACACCCTTGATGCCTCCGGAGCCGGTTCGGACACCCCGAACCTCGACTTCGACGGCACGACCCCGTACGAGGACTACGTCCAGGCGGACGTCCTCACCCACCTCCAGCACCTGCGCTCGGACGACCCGGGCGAGATGGTCTTCCTGGTGACGACCCAGGTCATGGAGCTGTGGTTCACGGTCATCGTCCACGAATGGGAGACGGCCGCGAAGGCCCTCCGCGAGGACCGCATCCCCGTCGCGATGGATGCGCTGAAACGATCCCTCCGCGAACTGGAGGCCCTCAACGCCTCCTGGCGCCCGCTCGCCCAGCTCACCCCGGGCCAGTTCAACGCCTACCGCTCCGCCCTCGGTGAGGGCTCCGGCTTCCAGTCGGCGATGTACCGCCGGATGGAGTTCCTGCTCGGCGAGAAGTCGGCCTCCATGCTCGTCCCGCACCGCGGCGCCCCGCGCGTCCACGCGGAGCTGGAGAAGGCCCTCCAAGAGCCCAGCCTGTACGACGAGGTCCTGCGCCTGCTGGCCCGCCGCGGCCTGCCGGTGCCGCAGGCGGTCCTGGACCGCGACCTCTCCCAGCGGTACGAGCCCTCCCCCGAGGTCGAGGCCGTCTGGACCTCCCTGTACGAGGACCCCGAAGCCCAGCTCGACCTGCACCGCCTCGGCGAGGTCCTGACGGACGTCGCCGAGCTCGTCTGGCGCTGGCGCAACGACCACCTGGTCGCCACCCGCCGCGCGATGGGCGCCAAGACCGGCACGGGCGGCTCCGCCGGCGTGACCTGGCTCGAAAAGCGCGCCACGAAGAACGTGTTCCCCGAACTCTGGACGGCGCGCAGCCATGTATGAGTCGACGACGAACGAAGTCCCCGGCAGCGGGGCCCCCCGTACCGGAGTCCCCGGCGCCGGGGCCCGCCCCGGCGGAGCCCCCCGTACCCGTACCGCAGGCGCCCCCGGCAACGGCGCCGCACGGGACCTGGCCGCCCGCGCCGCGGAACTGGACACCGCCGACGAGCTCGGCAAGCTCCGCGACCGCTTCACCCTCCCCGACGGCGTCGTCTACCTCGACGGCAACTCCCTCGGAGCGCTGACCACCGGCGTCGCGGCCCGACTGGCCCAGGTCATCACCCACGAGTGGGGCACCGAGCTCATCCAGTCCTGGAGCACCGGCACCTGGTGGACCGCCCCCGAGCGGATCGGCGACAAGCTGTCCCCGCTCATCGGCGCGGCCCCCGGCCAGACGGTCGTCGGCGACTCCACCAGCGTCAACCTGTTCAAGGCCCTGGTCGGCGCCGCCCGGCTGGCCCGCCCCGGCCGCACACAGCTGCTGGTCGACGCGTCCACCTTCCCCACCGACGGCTACATAGCCGCGTCGGCCGCCCGGATGACCGGCCTCACCGTCGTCCCGGTCGACCCGTCCCGTGCGGCCGAGTCGATGGGGGAGGACACCGCCGTCGTCCTCCTCAACCACGTCGACTACCGCACCGGCCGCCTCCACGACCTCCCGGCCCTCACCGCGGCGGCCCGCGCCGCCGGGGCCGTCACCGTCTGGGACCTCTGTCATTCGGCCGGTGCCCTCCCCGTCAACCTCGACGAGCACGCCGTCGACCTCGCGGTCGGCTGCACGTACAAGTACCTGAACGGAGGCCCCGGTTCCCCGGCGTACCTTTACATCGCCGCACGCCACCAGGGAGCCTTCGACTCCCCGCTCCCCGGCTGGAACGGCCACGCGGACCCGTTCGCGATGACCCCGGACTACGCCCCGGCGGACGGAGCGGTGCGCGGCCGGGTGGGCACTCCGGACATCCTGTCCATGCTGGCCCTGGAAGCGGCGCTCGACGCCTGGGACGGGGTCTCGGTGGAAGCGGTGCGGGCCAAGTCCCTCGCCCTGACCGACTTCTTCCTGGAATGCGTCGCGGCGTACGTCCCGGCCGGCAAGGTCGAGTCGGTCACCCCGATCGAGCACGACCGGCGCGGCAGCCAGGTCTCGCTGCGCACCGAGAACGCCCGCGCGGCCATGGACGACCTGATCTCCCGTGGCGTGATCGGGGACTTCCGCGCTCCGGACGTCCTGCGCTTCGGTTTCACCCCGCTCTACGTCGGTTTCGCCGACGCGGAGCGGGCCGCCCGGACACTGGGTCACATTTTCGGGTGATGTAGGGGCGAAACGTCACGGCAGCGGGGCGGGCGGGGCTACGGCTCCGTCCGCCCCGGTCCATTCCGGCTCCGGCCGCCGCCCGCCACGAACGGTTCTGTTCCGGACTGATACGGTCCCGCTCTGCCGGAACACCAGTCCCACGCGTTACCGAGAGGTTGAGCCGATGACGGACCCCGCAGTCGAACGGGACGCCGCCGAGGCGGCCTCGGCCTTCGCCCACGCGCCGGTAGCCCCGGACGCGACCGGAGCGTACGGGGACCACCCCGACCAGGTGGTCGACTTCTACGTACCGCGCACGGCCGCTGCCGCGGGTGCGGCTCCGCTGGTCGTGGTCCTGCACGGCGGCGCCTGGCGGGCCCCGTACGACCGGCACCACATCACCCCGCTCGCGGACTTCCTGGCCCGCCGGGGTTTCGCCGTCGCCAACGTCGAGTACCGGCGGGGCAGTTCCCTGCCGCGCCAGAACGCCGAGGGCCACATCGCCGGCCGCTGGCCGGAAACCTTCGATGACGTCGCCGCCGCGATGGACGCCCTCCCGTACCTGGCCGCCGCCCACCTCCCGCAGGCCGATCCCCGCCGTACGGTCATCACCGGCCACTCCGCGGGCGGCCACCTCGCCCTGTGGGCAGCGGCCCGGCACGTCCTGCCCGCCGCATCCCCGGCCGCCTGGAGGCTGCCCTCCCCACCGCTGCTGCGCGGCGTGGTGGCACTGGCCCCCATCGCGGACTTCGTGGCCGCGGAGGAGTTGGGCGTGTGTGGCGGCGCGTCCGGGCAACTGCTGGGCGGCGCCGACCAGTGGGCCGAGCGGCTGCCGTTCGCGGACCCGGCGGCCCTGCTGCCGACCGGGATCGCGACGGCCGTCGTCCACGGCCGCGAGGACATCGTGGTCCCGGCTTGGGTGGCCGAGTCGTACGTGGCCGCGGCGGCCAAGGCCGGGGAGACCGTCGGGCTGACGCTGCTGGACGGCGTCGGTCACTTCCCGCTGATCGACCCGGCCGCCGACGCCTGCGCCGTGGTCGCCGAGGAGATCTCGCAACTGGCCTGGTAGGGGCCGGTGGCCGGGCGCCGACGGGCGCCGGTCGGCGCACAGGAGGCGCTGCACCGGTTCCCGGCCCGATCCCGCGCAGGCGCACCGATACTGGAGCGAGGCGGTCGGCTGCTGGAGGGTTTCGAGGACGCGCGCGGGCCGGCTCCGGGAGCGGATCGAGGACCGGCTGAGGCGTGTGGACGCCGGGGCCGCGATGGAAGGGGAGGGGGACGGATGACCAGATGGGGATTGCTCGTCGAGCAAAACCTGGGGTCGGGCAGCACGCACCGGGTGTGGACGGCGGGCGTGTTGGGGCACGTCGAGGGCACCCGTGAGGAGGCCTTGGAGGAACTGCGCCGCCAGGCGGAGACGTTCGAGCCGATGCATCCGCGCCAGGTGCGCCGCAGGGTGGTCTACCGGACCGGGGACGGGTTCCTGGTGGTGCTGGAGGGGTCCTGGCAGGACTTCCACTGCCGGTTCTCGCTGGCCGAGCAGCTCTCGGACAGCGCGCCCCCTCCGTAACCGCCGCCCGAGCCCCGCCACGAGCCGCAGGAACGGGCTCCGGCCGCCCCTTGGGCGATCTGATCCACCGGCGGATACGCCGAAGGGGCGGGGCGCCGTACGGCGCCCCGCCCCTTCGCGTCGCCGACTACAGGAACGAGTTGATCTCGATCGTCTCGGTGCGGCCGGGGCCGACGCCGATCGCGGAGATCGGGGCGCCCGACATCTCCTCAAGGGCCTTCACGTACGCCTGGGCGTTCTTCGGGAGGTCCGAGAAGGTCTTGGCCTTGGTGATGTCCTCGGACCAGCCGGGGAGGTTTTCGTAGATCGGCTTCGCGTGGTGGAAGTCGGTCTGCGAGTACGGGAGCTCCTCGACGCGCTTGCCGTCGATCTCGTACGCGACGCACACCGGGATCTGCTCCCAGCCGGTCAGCACGTCCAGCTTGGTGAGGAAGAAGTCCGTCAGGCCGTTCACGCGGGTGGCGTAGCGCGCGATCGGGGCGTCGAACCAGCCGCAGCGGCGGTCGCGGCCGGTGGTCACGCCGCGCTCGCCGCCGATGCGGCGCAGGTCCTCGCCGTCCTGGTCGAACAGCTCGGTCGGGAACGGGCCGGCGCCGACGCGGGTCGTGTAGGCCTTCAGGATGCCGATGACGCGGCTGATCTTCGTCGGGCCCACGCCGGTGCCGGTGCAGGCGCCGCCGGCGGTCGGGTTCGAGGAGGTGACGAAGGGGTACGTGCCGTGGTCGACGTCGAGCAGGGTGCCCTGGCCGCCCTCGAACAGCACGACCTTGTCCTCGTCGAGCGCGTTGTTGAGGATGAGGGTGGTGTCCGCGACGTACGGCTTGATCTGCTCCGCGTACTGGAGCATCTCCTCCACGATCGCGGCGGCCTCGATGGCGCGGCGGTTGTAGAGCTTCGCGAGCAGCTGGTTCTTGCCCTCCAGCGCCGCTTCGACCTTCTGGGTGAGGATCGACTCGTCGTAGAGGTCCTGGACGCGGATGCCGATGCGGTTGATCTTGTCCGCGTAGGTCGGTCCGATGCCGCGGCCGGTCGTGCCGATCTTGCGCTTGCCGAGGAAGCGCTCGCCCACCTTGTCGAGGGTGACGTTGTACGGCGTGATCAGGTGCGCGTTGCCGCTGATGAGCAGCTTGGAGGTGTCGATGCCGCGCTCGTTCAGGCCGCGCAGCTCGGAGAGCAGGACGGCCGGGTCGACGACGACGCCGTTGCCGATCACCGGGGTGCATCCGGGGGAGAGGATGCCGGAAGGGAGAAGGTGCAGTGCGTACTTCTGGTCGCCTACGACGACCGTGTGGCCGGCGTTGTTGCCGCCCTGGTAGCGCACCACATAGTCAACGGAACCACCGAGCAGGTCGGTGGCCTTTCCCTTGCCCTCGTCACCCCACTGAGCTCCGAGCAGCACAAGAGCGGGCACAGGCGTACACCTCTTCCGGATGGGGCATGTCCAAGGTCAGGGGGCGTACGACGATGTACACCGCAGGCTGAGCCGTCGGACCGGTACCCCGGAATAGACGAAGGCCCTGGCGCAATAGCGCAAGGGCCTCTTGCACAAAGATGCTACCCGAGGAAGGACCGAGGTGTCGGCTCCAGAGCCCACCATGAGCCATGCGGGCGCGCCGGTAGGCGGCCTGCTCGTGCTCGTCGACCCGGTCGCCCGCCGTCTTGACGGCGAGTCCGTGCGGATCGCGAAGGATGTTCTGTCAGCGGGCGCGGCAGCGAAAATCTGCCTCCCGGACTCGCAGGAGGAGTTTGCGCGGGCCCTTGCCCGCCGCGGTCATCGGCAGCCGGTGATCGTGGGTGACGACCGGGCGCTGGTCCGGGCCGTGGGGCTGCTGTACCGGGAGCGGGGGCTGGCGGAGGGCCCGGTTTCGCTGATTCCGGTGGGGCAGGTGGGGTCTTTGGGGCTGGCGCGGTCGCTCGGCGTTCCGCTCTCGGCGGTGGCGGCGGCGCGGTCGGTGCTGGACGGCACCGTCCGGACGCGCGACCTGCTGGTGGACGACAGCGACGGGGTGGTGCTCGGGGACCTGCGGATTCCACCCGTCCGGGCGGTACCGAGGTCGCTGACGCCGTCGGTGTGGAGCGCGTACCGCTCGCTGGTCCGGACACTGGTCCCGACCGGGGCTCCGCTGGGGCACCGGCTGCGGGTGGAGGCGGACGGGCAGCTCCTGGTGGACGTGGACCGGCCGGTGCAGGACCTGAGGGTGGTTCCGGTTCCGGTTCCGGCGGTGCCGGGGGCGGCCGGGCGGGCTTCGGCGTGGTCTTCCGCGGGGTCTTCCGGCTCGGCGGGCCCGGATGCGCCGGAAGACCCGGTCGGCCCGCGGGGCTCGGGCTCGGCGGCTTCGGCCGGCCTGGCGGAGCTCACGGTCCGGCTGACCGGCGGATCGGCCGTCCGGGTCAGGGCCCACTCGGTGACGGTGTCGGGATCGGACTTCCGCTACCGCGCCGATGCGGTGGTGACGGGCCCGGTCCGCCGTCGCACCTGGACCCTCCGCCCGGCGGCCTGGTCCCTGACCGTCCCGCGCTGACGGCGGTGGCTCCGGGGGCGTCGCCGACGCCCCCGGTGCCACTTCCGTCGTCGCCCCGGTGCCACTTCCGTCGCCGTCGCCCCGGGGGCCCGCGGCTAGGAGAAGTCCAGGGTCGCGCGGTGGGCTCGCCAGCGGTCCATCATTCCGTGCATTTCGATCTGCAGAAACTCGAAGAACTCCGCCGTCTCCGCCATCCGCGCGCCCGCCGGGGTGTCCTTGCCGAGCCCGGCCACGCCGTCGCGCAGGGTCTTCTCGAACAGGCTCAGCACCTGGTCCCGCCGGGTGAACGTCTCGTACCAGAGCTCGTTGTGCAGTACGTACCGGTCCCGCCGGGAGCCCGGCTCCCGCTCCCGGCTGACCATCGTCACCTGCGTCAGGTACGCCACGGCCCCCGACACCGCCGCCGGGCTGATCTGGAGCGCCTCGCTGAGCTCCGCCGAGGTCATCGCGCCGTTGTCGCTCGCGAGGAGCTGCGCGAAGACCCGCGAGGCCATGCGCTGCATGCCCGCCTCGGTCAGCTGCGCGGCGAACCGCTCCACGAAGCGGGAGACCGCCTCCTCGCTCCGCGCCTCTACGTCCACGTCCCGTGCATTCATGTCGTCCGCCACCTGCCCAACTTTACGCGGTTTCCGAGCTTCACAAGTTTGTGAAAGTAGCGTACGTTCAGAAACATGACGAAGGCAATCAGCGTCGCCGGCCTCCACAAGGCGTTCGGCCGCACCCACGCACTGGACGGCCTCGACCTCTCGGTCGCCACGGGCGAGGTCCACGGGTTCCTCGGCCCCAACGGCGCCGGCAAGTCCACCACCATCCGGGTCCTGCTGGGCCTGCTGCGCGCCGACTCCGGAACCGCCCGGCTGCTCGGCGGCGACCCCTGGGCCGACGCCGTGGAGCTGCACCGCCGCGTCGCCTACGTACCCGGCGACGTCACCCTGTGGCGCAACCTCTCCGGCGGCGAGGTCATCGACCTCTACGGGCGGCTGCGCGGAGGCCTGGATCGGGCCCGGCGCACCGAGCTGATCGAGCGGTTCGAGCTGGACCCCACCAAGAAGGGGCGCACGTACTCCAAGGGCAACCGGCAGAAGGTCGCACTCGTCGCCGCCTTCTCCTCCGAGGCCGAACTGCTCATCCTCGACGAGCCCACCTCCGGGCTGGACCCGCTGATGGAGGAGGTCTTCCAGCGCTGCGTCGCCGAGGCGCGCGCCGCCGGGCGGACCATCCTGCTCAGCTCGCACATCCTCAGCGAGGTCGAGACCCTCTGCGACCGGGTCAGCATCATCCGCAAGGGCCGCACGGTGGAGACGGGCACGCTGGCCGATCTGCGGCACCTGACACGTACGTCGATCAGAGCCGAGCTCGCCGCGCCGCCGAACGGCATCGCGTACCTGCCGGGCGTGTACGACGTGGAGGTCCAGGGGCTGAAGGTCCGCCTCCAGGTCGACACGGACAAGCTGGACGCCGTACTGCGCGCGCTCGCGGAGTCCGGTGTCCGGTCGCTGACCTCGACCCCGCCCACGCTGGAGGAGCTCTTCCTGCGGCACTACTCGGGCGACTCGGACGACCCGGCCGAGGCGGGCGCTGCGGGCGAGGCGGGCGAGGCGGGCGCGGCGGACGGGACCGTGAAGGCGGGCGTGGCGCGATGAAGAACCAACTCGCCGGCACCGGAACGCTGCTGCGCCTCGCGATCCGCCGCGACCGCGTGATGATGCCGGTCTGGATCGTGCTCGTGGCGATGATGGTGCTCAGCCTGCCCGCCTCGCTGGAATCGGTGTACGGGACGGCCGCCGAACGGGCCCGGCTGCTCGCCACGATGAACACCAACGGCTCGCTGCGCGCCCTGTACGGGCCGGCCTTCGGCGACTCGATCGGCGCCCTGACCGCTTGGCGCGGCGGGGTCTTCGCCGGGGTGCTCGCCGCGATCATGAGCCTGGTCATCGTGGTCCGGCACACCCGCGAGGAAGAGGAGACGGGCCGTCAGGAGCTGCTCTGCGCGGCGATGGTGGGACGCCGGGCGCCGCTGACGGCCGCGCTGCTGGCGGCCCTGACCGCCAACGCGTTGGTCGCCCTGCTCGTGACGGGCGGACTCGCGGCGCGCGGAGCGGGCGGTGCGCTCGCCCTCGGTCTGGGCATCGGCGCCACCGGGATGTTGTTCGCCGCCCTGGCCGCCATCGCGGCGCAGCTCACCGAGAGCGCGCGGCTGGCGAAGGGGCTCACGGGCGCATTGGTCGGCGCGGCCTTCGTGCTGCGCGCCGCCGGCGACGCCGGGAGCGCCGCGGGTGCGAGCGCGCTGACCTGGGTGTCGCCGCTGGGCTGGCTGGAGAACGTACGGGCCTTCGCGGACGAACGCTGGTGGGTGCTCGGCCTGTTCGCGGCGGCCTTGGCGGTGCAGGTGGGGGCGGCGTACGCACTGGCCGGCCGTCGCGACCTCGGCATGAGCTTCCTGCCGGCCCGGCCGGGCCCGGCGGAGGGCCGGCTCGGCAGCGCGGGGGCACTGGCCTGGCGGCTCCAGCGGGGCAGCCTGATCGGATGGAGCCTCGGGTTCCTGGCGGCCGGGGTGGTCTTCGGCGGGATGACGGATGGGGCCGCGCAACTGGTCGGCGACAACGAACGGACCCGCGAGATCATCGAGCGGATGGGCGGACAGAGCGGCATCGCCGATGCCTTCCTCGCGACGATGGCCGGGATGCTCGGCATGGTCGCCGCCCTGTACATCGTCTCGGCGGTGCTGCGGCTGAGCGCCGAGGAATCCGGGCAGCGCGCCGAACCGCTGCTCGCGAACGCGGTCGGCCGGCTGCGCTGGGCCGGCGGCCACCTGGCCGTGGCGTTCGGCGGCTCGGCCCTGATCCTTCTGCTGGCCGGGCTCGGCCTGGGCGTCGGGCACGGCCGCGGCTTGCAGGACACCGCCGCGACCGTCGGCGCCTGCCTGGCCCAGCTCCCGGCGGTGTGGGTGATCGGCGCCCTCGCAGCCCTGCTGCACGGCGCCGCCCCGAAGTACGCGGTGGCCGCCTGGGCGGTGGCCGGGACCGCGCTGACGCTGGGCTGGATCGGCCCGGCGCTCAACCTCCCGCAGGCCGCCCTGAACCTCTCGCCCTTCGCTCACCCGCCCAAACTGCCGGGCGCGCAAGCCATGGCCTGGGCGCCGGTGCTGGTGCTGACCGCGCTGGCGGCGGCCCTGCTGGCGGCCGGCCTGACCGCACTGCGCCGCCGGGACCTGGCGGCCTAGCCCCTCAGAACTCCACGAGGAGTTCTTGCAGACCGCGGATGACGTACCCGTCCCGCCACTGGGGCTCCCGCACGAGCTTCAGGGGCGGGACGCCGTCTGCCAGCAGGGCCCCGAATGACGCGGTCAGCTCCCGCCGCGCGAGCGGAGCCCCCAGGCAGTAGTGGATCCCGGCGCCGAAGCTCAGGTGCGGATTGTCGGCCCGTACGAGGTCCAGGACGTCGGGGTGGTCGAAGCGGGCAGGATCCCGGTTCGCGGACCCGAACAACAGTGCGACTTCAGCTCCGCGCGGGACGACCGTGTCGCCGATCGTGATGTCGTCGAGCACCCACCGTTCGAACATCTGGAGGGGGGTGTCGTAGCGCATGAGTTCATCCACAGCTGTGGACAACTTTTCGGAATCGAGCGAGGCGAGCTGCTCGGGGTGGCGGAAGAGGGTCCACCAGCCGTTGACGGTGGTGTTCACGGTCGCCTCGTGACCGGCGTTCAACAGGAGCACGCAGGTGGAGATCATTTCCTGCTCGCTGAGCCGCCCCTCCTCATCGTGGGCGGCGATCAGACCGGAGATCAAATCCTCGCCGGGCTCCTTGCGCCGCCGGGCGATCAGCTCACGCAGATAGGCGCTGAACTCCACGCTCGCCCGCACCGCCCGCTGCGCGGTCTCCTCGTCCGGCCGAAGCTCGAACATCCCGCAGATGTCCGCCGACCAGGGCCGCAACAGCCCCCGGTCCGCCTCGGGCACCCCGAGCAGCTCGGCGATCACCGCCACGGGCAGGGGCTCGGCGACGACGGAGAGCAAGTCCCCGCCCCCGTCCGCGAGGAGCTGCCCGACCAGCTCCCCGGCGAGCCGGTCCACGGCGGGTGCGAGCTGCTCCACGGTCCGCGGCGTGAACGCCTTCGACACCAGCCGCCGCACCCGCGCATGGGCGGGGTCCTCCAGGTCCAGCAGGCCGTTCCCGTTGAGGACGTGGAAGGGCTCGTGCTCCGGCGGCGGGGCCTCGCGGCCGAACTCCTCGTGCGAGAAGCGGTGCAGATAGGTCCGGCCCAGCCGGCGGTCACGCAACAGGGCGCTCACATCGGCGTAGTGCGGCACCAGCCACTGCCCGGTGGCCTCCCACCACAGGGCGCGGCCCTGCTCGCGCAGCTCCCGGTAGGCGGGGTACGGATCGGCGACGAAAGCGGCATCCCACGGATCAAAGCCCATGCCCGAAGCCTAGGACCCCTCCCCGCAAGGGGGGTGACGCGCCGTCATGTTGTTCCTTGTGCGGGGTGCGCGGCGATGCCAAGATTCCGGCAAAACGTGAAAACTGCCCCATATTGCTTCAGAGGGAGACCTCGATGGTCCATTCGTATGCGGCCGCCCGGGTTCTGACCCGCTCCTGCCGGCTGCTCGCGGCCGTGTTGGTCGGGATCGCCCTTCCGGCGGGGGCGGCGGACGCGGCGGGGGCGGCCGGAGTCGACGTACGGCTCGACCCGCGGTTCGGCAAGGGCGGCATCGTGTCGACGGCGATCGCCCCGAAGGGGGGACCCGACTTCCAGAACGGCCTCGTGGTCGACGGCCTCGTGGTCGACGGCCGCGGACGCCATCTCGTGTCGGGCTCGTCCGACGTCGGCTCCGGGGGCGCAAGCCGATGGCGGATCGCCCGCTACACGCCCACGGGGCAGCTGGACCGGTCGTTCGGCCCGGGCGGCACCGTACTGACCAACATGTCGGACGCGGGCGGGGAGGACGAGCACGTCTGGCGGCTCGCCGTACAGCACGACGGGAAGATCGTGGCCGTGGGCCATGCCGTCACGCCCACGGGCGGGGAGGACTTCGCGCTGGCCCGCTACCTGCCCGACGGCCGCCTCGACCGCAGTTTCGGCAACGGCGGAAAGGTGTTCACCGCGATCGGCTCCGGCCCGTTCGACGACGAGGCCCAAGCCGTCAGCGTCTTGCCGGACGGCAAGATCCTGGTCGCCGGCTTCGCCGGGACGGGCGCGGGCACCGAAGGCCGCGATTTCGCCCTCGCCCGCTACCTGCCGAACGGCCGGCTCGACCCCTCCTACAACCGCCACGGCAGCCGTCCCGGCATCGTCGTGACGGACATCGCCGGGCAGCGCGACCAGCTCAAGAACATGGTGATCGACTCCCGCGGCCGCAGCGTGGCCGTGGGATCGGCAACCCTGGGCGCGGGTCTGGGCGGTACGGACTTCGCCGTCGCCCGCTACCTGCCCGACGGCTTGCTCGACCGGTCCTTCAACCGGGCGGGCGAGCGCCCCGGCGTGGCCATCACCGCCATGGCCCCAGGCGACAACCTCGACCTCGCCGAAGACGTCGCGATCGACCGCAAGCAGACGATCACCGTCGGCGGTTCGGCCGATGCCGGCGGCCTCTTCGACGTCGCGCTCGCGCGCTACACCCCCGAGGGCGTGCTCGACGGGAGCTTCGGCGCGGGTGGGAAGGTACTGACCAACGTGGGCCCCGGGTCCACCGACGACTACCTCGAAGGGCTCGCCCACTAGCCCAACGGGAAGATCATCATGGGTGGGAGCGTCGCGGCGACCGCATTCCTGGACGGCAGCGACTGCCTGCTGGCGCGCTACGAACCGAACGGCCGCCTCGACCACAGCTTCGGGAACAACGGATGCGTCGTCACCTCCACCGCGCCCGGCAAGGCCGACGACGAGATCTTCGACATCCCCCTGTCAGGCGCCGGGAAGTTCATCGCCGCCGGAGAGTGCGACCAGCCGACGACGGGCCGCGACATCTGCCCGGCCCGGTACGAGGTTGGCTCCCCGCACTGACCCGCGGACCCGCGAAGCCCCGCTACGCCGGGGTCACCAGGCGGGTCTCGTAGGCGAACACCGCGGCCTGGGTCCGGTCGCGCAGGCCCAGCTTGACCAGGATCCGGCTCACGTGCGTCTTGATCGTGGACTCCGCGACGATGAGCCGGTCCGCTATCTCCGCGTTGGACAGGCCCTGCGCGATCAGCACCAGCACCTCCGTCTCCCGCTCCGTCAGCTCCCCGACCCCCGCCGGGTCCGCGAGCTTCGGAGGCGTCGAGAGCTTCGAGAACTCCAGGATCAGCCGCTTGGTGACCGTGGGCGCCAGCAGTGCCTCGCCCGAGGCCACCACCCGTACCCCGTCGGCCAGCTGCCGGGCCGAGGCGTCCTTGAGCAGGAACCCGGAAGCCCCGGCCCGCAGGGCCTGGTACACGTACTCGTCGAGATCGAAGGTCGTCAGGACCAGCACCTTCGCGTCCGTGTCGGCGGCCACGATCTCCCGCGTGGCCTCCAGCCCGTTCATCACCGGCATCCGGATGTCCATCAGCACCACGTCCGGCCGTAGCGCCGCCACCTGGGCGATGGCCTCCCGGCCGTCCACCGCCTCGCCGACCACCTCGATGCCGTCCATCGCGTTCAACAGGACGGAGAAGCCCTCCCGGACCATCATCTGGTCGTCGACGATCAACACTCTGATCGTCATGCCGGCCGCCCCGAACCCTGCGCCGGCTCCTGCGCCCCGTCCTTCCGGCCGCGCACCGGTAGGAACACCGCCACCTCGTACCCGCCCGCCGCAGTCCCTCCGGCGGTCATCTCCCCCTCCAGCATGGCCACCCGCTCCCGCATCCCGGTGATCCCGTGCCCGGCGCCCGGCGAGGGCCGCACGTCCCCGGTCGCCGCCGCATTGACGACCCGTATGCCCAACCCGCCCAGCACGTACGAGACCTCGACCGACGCCGCCGCCCCCGGCGCATGGCGCAAGGTGTTGCTCAGCGCCTCCTGGACGATCCGGTACGCCGACAGCTCGACGCCCGGCGGCAGCTCCCGCACCGCACCCGTCACCGTCTTCTCCACGCTCAGACCGGCCTCCCGCACATTGGCCAGCAGCCCCTCCAACGAGGCCAACGTCGGCTGCGGGGCATCCGGCGCCTCGTAGTCCGCGGACCGCACCACACCCAGCACCCGGCGCAGCTCCGTCAGCGCCGCCACCGCGTTCTCCCGGATGGTGACGAACGCCGCCTCCAGCTCCGGCGGCGGATTCTTCACCCGGTACGGCGCCGCCTCCGCTTGGATCGCCACCACCGACATGTGGTGGGCCACCACGTCGTGGAGCTCCCGCGCGATCGTCGTCCGCTCCTCCAGCAGCGTCCGCCGGTCCCGCTCGACGGCCGTGACCTCCTGCTGCGCGCTGACCTCCTGCGCCGCCTCCTTGCGAATGTTGCGGACCGTGACGATCAGCAGCGAGACGGCCAGGAGGAAGGCCATGGGCATGATCTCGACCGGCGCCCCCCGGTCGAGCACCACGGGTACCGCGATCCCGCTCGCCAGGGTGATCAGCCACATCCAGCCCGCAGCCCGGGGCCTGGTCCGCATCGCGGCGATCGTCACCGTGGTGATGTAGGCCAAGAACGCTCCTGGCGTCCACGGCCACACATCGTTCGTGTGGGAACCGATGACCAACAGCGCCTCCGTGGCGATGACGGTCGCCCAGAACGCCCCCACGGGCCGCACCAGGGTCATCAGCACCGGCGTGGCTGCGACCAGCCCCATCACGAGGGAGCTGCTCGCCGCCAGGTATTCGCCGCTGGAGGTGGAGGTGACCATCACCACGAGGAAGGCCAGGAACCCCACGACCACGTGCGGCAGGTAGGCCAGGTGCGGCCGTATCCGCTTCGGGAGCCGCCGCGTCACCGGTCCGTCGGTGCGCATTGGCGGCAGCGGCCGGTACGCGAAGGCGTCCGTGATCATGTCCTGGCGCAGGCTCTCGAACAGGCCGGAGGCCATCCGGAACTCGGGTGTCCGGGGGGTCGCCCGGGAGGTCGTCTCGGTCATACACACACCGTAGGTCGGCCACCCCCTCGTCCGCGTCGCCGCTGAAGGGGATATCCCCGCCTCCCCCTCAAGTACTACCCAGGTCCCTCAGTAGCCCGTCGGACGGACGAGACCCGTCTCGTACGCGAACACCGCGGCCTGGGTGCGGTCCCGCAGGCCCAGCTTCACCAGGATCCGCCCCACATGGGTCTTCACGGTCTGCTCGGCCACGACCAGGTGCCCGGCGATCTCCGCGTTGGACAGGCCCTGCGCGATCAGCGACAGCACCTCGGTCTCCCGCTCGGTCAGCTCGTCGATCCGCGCCTTGGAGGGCGCCCGCGGCGCCCCCATCCGGGAGAACTCGGTGATCAGCCGTTTCGTGATGTTCGGTGAGAGCAGCGCCTCACCGGCCGCCACCACCCGGACCGCCTCGGCGAGTTGGTCGGCCGACGCGTCCTTCAGTAGGAACCCGGAGGCCCCGGCGCGCAGCGCCTCGTACACGTACTCGTCGAGGTCGAAGGTGGTCAGCACCAGCACCTTGACGGTGGAGTCCGGGGTTGCCGTGATGATCGAGGTGGCCTCGATGCCGCCCATCCCGGGCATGCGGATGTCCATCAGCACCACGTCCGGGCCGAGTTCGGCGACCTTCGCCACCGCGTCGGCGCCGTCCACGGCCTGCCCGACGACCCGGATGTCGGGCTGGGCATTGAGGAGGACGGTGAAGCCCTGCCGGACCATCATCTGGTCGTCGGCGATCATCACCTTGATCGGGTCGGGCGGAGTGCTCATGAGTCCTGTTCAGTCCTTCTTCGTCTCGGGATCCATGGGGAGCACGGCGCTCACCTCGTACCCACCGCTGGCGAGGGGGCCGGCGGCGAGCTCGCCCCCCAGCATGCCCGCCCGCTCCCGCATCCCCAGCAGTCCGTGCCCCGCACCCTGCGACGGCGGGGCCGGCCGGGTCGGGGCGCTGTTGGCGATGCACAGGTGCAGCTCGCGCGGCCCGTACGCGACGCCGACCTCCACCCGCGAACCGGGCGCATGGCGCAGACAGTTGCTCAGCGCCTCCTGCACGATCCGGTACGCGGTGAGGTCGACGCCCGGGGCGAGGGCCCTGCGGACGCCCGCGATCTCGGTGACCACCTCCAGTCCGGCGCTGCGCACGTTGTCCACGAGGCCGTCCAGTTCGGCGAGGGTGGGCTGCGGATGGTGCGGGTTCGCCGGATCGTCCGGTTGCTCGGAACGCAGCACGCCCAGCACCCGCCGCAGTTCCGTCAGGGCTTCCAGCGCGTTCTCCCGGATGCCCGCCAAGTTCTCCTTGAGCTCCTCGGAGGGGTTCTCCACCAGGTGCGGGGCGACCTGCGCCTGGATGGAGATCACCGACATGTGGTGGGCGACCACGTCGTGCAGTTCGCGGGCGATCCGGGTGCGCTCCTCCAGCAGGGTCCGCTGGGCCCGCTCCTCCTCGGTGAGCGTCTCCTGCTCGACGAGCTTGCCGCGGGCCAGGCGCGTGGCCCGCAGCGCGTACCCGAGCAGGCCGACGACCCCGTAGAGGAGGAGCGCCGACAGGACGGTGCTCTGGCTGTGCGCCGGCTTCAAGAACGCCTCGGCCAGCCCGGTGAGGACGACGGGGACACCGACGGCCGCTATGGTCACCCTGGGCGGCACGCGCAGGGCGACCAGCAGCAGCACCGGTGCGAAGGCGATCAGCCCTCCTGCCGTCCAGGGCCAGGTCTGTCCCGCACTGACGTCGGCTTGGATCAGCCAGGCGCCCAGCCCGCCGGCCAGCACGCCGAGCCACCACCCGGCCATCGGCCGGAACATCGCGAGCACGATCGAGCCACCGGTCAGGAGCGCTGCCACCAGCGGTGGACCGCCGGTGACGCCGTAGTGGTCGCCCAGTTGTTCCGTGGTGAGGAAGCAGAAGAAGACGGCGACATAGCCGACCGCGACGTGCGGCAGCCGGTTCAGCCACCGCGGCCGGGACATCTTCGGCAGCGGATCCCACTCCAGGTTGATCAGGTCCCGGCCCAGGGCCCACAGCCACCCGCCCCGGGGCGCGGAGGCCCGGCCCGGGTGCGCAGTCGGGTCCGCAGCCGTGGCCCGGGCCGCGGCCGGACTCCTGCCCTGGGCTGCGGGCGTGGCCGGGGGCGCGCTCTGCTCGTTCACGGCGGCCAGCCTAGGCATGGGTGATCTCCTGGACCGGTGCCGGCGGGGAACCGGCTGTCGGACGGGAGCCCACGACCGTCCGCGACGAGCTGCTCCGATTCGGCTGCCTGGCCTGTTCGTACGTGTGGAACGCGGCCCAGCAGAGGGCCAGCACGGCGGCGAACACCGGCAGCCACAGCAGCCGGGCGGCTATCCACTGCGCGGAGTCGGGCACCGTGTGCAGCCCGGACAGATCGGCGGGGGCCAGCAGCCCCAGGGCTGTCACGGCCATCATCGCGGTCTGGTGCCACAAGAAGATCGTCATCGCGGACAGGTTCATCAGCGCCACCTTCGCCCAGACCCGGGGTCGCCGCATGGCCCGCTCCAGCGGCTCGCGGAGCAGCAGGGCCAGTCCGCACTGGGCCAGCCCGAACGCGGCGGCGGCCAGCGTCGGCGGGTTCAGGTTGGATATCGGGGCCCCCGGCACACCGACCATGGACGCCGGATACCCGCCCCACAGCACCAGCGCGACGGTGGCGGCGGCGCCCGCGCCCAGCAGCAGCGCGGCCGGGGTGCGCCGGGCGAACGCCCCACGGGACCAGGCGGCGCCCAGGGTGAAGGGGACGAGCCAGCCCGCGGCCACATTGACCCACCCGATCCACTCGGGCCCGCCGAGACCGAACCGCCATGCGTCCACCGCCGCCACCACGGCCAGTGGCCACACCGGGCTGAGCCGTGCCACGAGCGGTGTGGCAGCGGTCAGTACGGCGAAGACGAGCAAGAACCACAGGGGCGAGAGGACGAGCTTGAGCAGCGTCTGGACCGTGCCCGGGTCTGCTCCACCGAGGAGCATCCCGCCCGCCGTCACGGCCCAGAGGGCGAGCACCGCGGCCACCGGCCGGAACAGCCGCGACAGCCGCTGCCCGACCCACGCCCCGTACGGGAGCCCGCGCTCGCGCGCCGACGCGTAGCCGCGGGCGGCGACATGACCGCCGACCAGGAAGAAGACGGCGAGGGTCTGGAATATCCAGGACACCGGCGCCAGCCAGGGCAGGTGGGCCAGCGGACTGGCCGTACTCAGGCCGCCGTTGGCGGTGGTCAGGGCGGTCACCAGCCAGTGGCCCAACACCACGCCGAGGATGGCGAAGGACCGCAACGCGTCCACGGTCCGGTCCCGGTCGGTGGGGGTGCCGGCGTCGATGCGGTCCGCGAGGGCGGACCAGCGGGCGCGGAGCTTACGCATGGGGGACCTCCGGAGTGATCGGGGTGGTCTGGGCGGTGCCGATGACGATGCGGGTCAGGCTGTCGAGGGACGTGGTGCCGGGCTTGAGGTAGTCGCTGTGCCCGCCGGATCCGGCGGCGAAGGGCCGGGCCCCGAAGGCCGGTTCGACGGGGTCGGTGCCGAAACCGATCCCGCCGATGCGGACATGGGGGACGTTGCCGATCCAGTCGCCGCGGCCCCGCCCGGCCCAGACCTGCGCGCCGGTCGGCAGCTCGGCGGCGGAGCCGGCGCCCGTACCCGGACTGCCGAACAGGGCGATGTCGGTGACCTGGGGGCCGGTGTCGGTGCGGGCGCAGACCACGGACCCGTACGAGTGGCACAGCAGCGAGATCCGGGCGCCGGGCGCGGCCACACGCCCCAAGCGGTCGAGGAAGGGGCCCAGTTCGGTGGCAGCCGTATCCGCCCGGTCCGCGGTCAGGACGGTCGCGCTGACCGTGCCGGGGGTGTCGTACCCGAGCCAGGCGACCACGGCGGAGCGCGGATGCTCGGCCTGGACGCGCTGGCGGAGGGCGACCGCTCCGTCGCGGAACCGCTGGTAGGTGTCCAGGCCGGTGTCGGAACCGGGCACCAGCACGGCGATCCGGTCGGCGGTCTCCAGATCGCCGAGCACCTCGACCGCGCGCCCCTGGCCGCGGCCGTCGAACGCGAGGAACCGGGCCGTCCCCTCCGCCTCCATGGCGCGCAGCTTCGCCGCCCGTCCCGTGCGGCCGGCGTCCTGCGCCATCCGGGCCGCCTCGGCGAGGTTGGCCCGGTTGGCCGCGTACCGGGCCGGGAGCGAGTCGTGTTCGGCGAAGGCGGCGGGCGCCGGCGCGGGCACATCGGGAGAAGCGGCGGCGGACACGGGGAACACGACGGCCGAGGCGATGAGTCCGGCGAGCAGGGTCCGACGCAGACGCTCACGCCGACTTCCGGCAGGGCGGCCTTCGCCGTGGCCTTCGGGGCGTCCTGCGGGGCGGTCTGCGCGGCGGGTCATGTCGGGTCCCTGTCCTTCGCTCGATCCAGAGGGGCTGGTGCCTGAGTGCGTGTCTTCTCTGGTTTCGAAGTTAGGAATTGAGGCCCATCGCCGGCGTCCCGCTGTAGACCGGCCTTTGCGGATAGCTCTCAGGTATGACAGGGGGAACCTGAGAGCCACGGAGAGAGGAAGGGAGTCCGTCCCAGGAAGGCCTCCCCAAGGCGGTCGACTAGGGTTCTGGCATGAGGCAAGGCGACAACAGCCGCAACGACAAAGCCGGTTACCGCGAGGACTGGCGCGCCGACCGCATCGGCAGCGCGCACCGGGGCGAGAACCCGACCGTCCTGCGCCGCCTCGGCCAGGGGTTCGCCGTGATCGGGGACCGGCAGTTCCTCCCCGGGTACGCGGTGCTGCTGACCGACGACCCGTCAGTGACCCGGCTCTCCGATCTCCCGCGGGCGCGCAGGACGGAGTACCTCTCCGACATGGAGCGGCTCGCCGAAGCCGTCGAACGGGCCTGCCGCCGGCTCGACCCGGCCTTCCGGCGGGTCAACATCGAGATCCTGGGCAACGCCGACCCGTACCTCCACGCCCACATCTGGCCCCGCTACGAATGGGAGCCCGCCGACAGGGTGCGGCTGCCCGTGTGGCTGTACGAGGAGCAGTACTGGAGGGGGAGCCGGTACGAGTTGGGGGCGCGGCACGACGGGCTGCGCGCCGCCATCGGGGAGGAGCTGGACCGGCTGGCCGCGGGCTGACGTACTGGGCTGCCAAGGCTCACGCCCGCCGCTGTGCCCGTGCGCCGATGTGCCCGTGCGCCGTATACCCGTGCGCCCGTGTTGCCCGTACCCCGCCAGGGCTACGGCGTCGTCGCCACGCGGACGCCGAAGCCGATCAGGACCACGCCCGTCGCGCGGTCCAGGGCCCGGCGGACGCGCGGCCGGGCGAAGAACTGCCGGGCGCGCGAGAGGACGTACACGTACGTGCCGAGCCAGACCACCGTCAGGGCGAGGTGGATCAGGACGAGCAGTGCCATGCCGGTGGCGGGGCGCAGGCCGGACGGGGCGAGGGCGGGCAGCAGGCCGGTGTAGAAGACGGCGATCTTGGGGTTGAGGGCGTTGCTGACGAGGCCCGTCCGCCAGGCGCTGCCCGTGGAACCGCGTACGGCGGGCGGCTCCGCGCCGGGCCGCCGCAGGGACTGGACGCCGAGGAAGCAGAGGTACGCGGCGCCCGCGAGCTTCACCGCCAGGTACACCTCGGCCGACGCGGCGAGCAGTGCGGCGAGGCCGGCGACGGTGAGGGCGCCCCACAGCAGGAGCCCGGCCGCGATCCCGGCGACGGTGCGCAGCCCGTCGGCGCGGCCGCGGGAAACGGCGCGCTTCGTCACGACGGCCATGTCGGGGCCGGGGACGAGGGTCAGCAGTGCCAGGACGCCGGTCGCGGTCAGGAATTGCGTGAGCACGCGGCTCAGTCTGCCACCCGGGGCTCCGCGAGCGGTTCGACGAGACCCGCGCGCCAGCTGGGGGCCGGGTCCTGGCCGGGGCTGGTCCAGTACTCACGGGCGCCGGTGATCTCTCCGTCCTGGACGGTCCACAGGGAGACGGCGCGGTAGACGACGTGGTCCTGGGGGACCTCGACCTCGGTGACGACGAGGTCGCCGTCCGCCAGGATGCGCAGGAGGTTGACGGATCTCTCGTCCGTGAAGGCCTCGTCGCTGTTCACGGCGATGAAGTTGTCCCGGCCGACGATGCGCTCGCCGCTGACGGGCCACTCGATGACCGCGTCCTCGGCGATGAGCCGTGACACGGCGGGCCAGTCGCGGGCGTCTATCCGCTCCCACAGTTGTGCAATGACGGTCAACGGCTCCATGTGCGGCAGTGTGCGGCGGGGGTGTCGCGGGCAACAAGCTTTGCTTGCAGGCTTATTGACTTCGACACATTCCGCTTTCGCACCGCTTCCACTTCACTCGTCGGCCGCCACCTCACGCGGGGGGAGCAGCAGGGCGTCCAGGGCCGCCGTGAGGCGGTCCAGGACCCGGACCGTTTCCGCGAAGGCTGCTTCGCCCAGCTCCTCCGCCAGCCGGCCGGCCAGGGCGGCGTGGTCCGGGGTGATGCGGGCTACGGCGGCGCGGCCCTCCTCCGTCGGCCGGAGCAGCTTCGCGCGGCGATGGGCCGGGTTCGGCACGTACTCGGCGAGGCGTTTCGCCACCAGCAGGTCCGCGATCCGCTGGACGCTCTGCCGGGTGATGCCCATGACCCGGGCGATGCCAGCCACTGGCAGGGGCTCCTGGAGCACCGCGCCCAGTACTTGCCACCAGGCCGCGGTCAGTCCGGCCGGGCGGGCCAGCTCCTCCGAGAGCGTGAGGAACCGGCCGTTCAGTCCGAACACCCCGAGGGCGGTGCGGCTCAGCAGGTCCTGCCGGGCCCGTTCCGACAAGGCGTCGGGCAGCGGTTCAGGCATCGCCGCGCTCCGAAGCCGCCATCAGGACGGGGAACGCGCTCGCGTCCGAGTCGTGGAACAGCCGGTACCAGGCGTCCAGGACCTCCGGCGCGTAGGCGTCCAGCCGGGCGAAGACCTCGCGGGCGAAGGCCACCGGCTCCGTCGGGCCCGCCGTGATCAGGTCGCCGTCCGTCACCGCGTCGACCTCGACGTACCGCTCGGCGCCCGCGTAGCCGGGCTGCAGGGCGAGGTACCCGGCGGCCGCGCTGGTGTGCGCGCGGGCGTCGAGCAAGCCCTCGCGGGCCAGGCCGGCCGTGGCGCCGCAGATCGCCGCGACCGGGACGCCCGCCGCCAGGAACTCCCGCGCCTTGGCCGCGAAGGGCGCCAGGTCGTCGCCCGAGTCCCAGAGCGAGGCGCCGGTCAGGATGAGGAGGGAGGAGTCCTCGGGGGAGAGGTCCGCGAGGGCCAGGTCGGGCTGGATGCGGACGCCGCCCATGGTGGTGACCGGCGTTCCTGCGGTGAGGGCGACCGTACGGACGTGGTGGCCGCGCTGGGTCAGGTGCGCGGTGGTGTGCCCGGTCTCCCAGTCCGCGTACGTGTCGTACACCGCGAGGTGGACCGGATGGGTGTTGTCGGCCATGTCGCCGCCTCCTCCATTGATGCCTGGATGCCTGGATGCCTGGATGCCTGGATGTCCGGGTGTCTGGATGTACGGGGTTCATGCGCTATGACAGTAGGCTGTCATGACGGCAGTGTGCTGTCAATCACCGCATTCCGTGCAGACAGACTGCCGAGACCCGGCCCCCACCCGCAGACAGTCCGCCCATATCCCTTCCCACCTGCGGACTTCTAGCGTGGCCGCATGACCCCTCACGTCGCCACCGGCGCGGCCGTCAAGGCCGCCGACCGCGCCCACGTCTTCCACTCCTGGTCCGCCCAGGCCCTGATCGACCCGCTCGCCGTCGCCGGAGCCGAGGGGTCGTACTTCTGGGACTACGACGGAAACCGCTTCCTCGACTTCTCCTCCCAGCTGGTGAACACCAACATCGGCCACCAGCACCCCAAGGTCGTCGCCGCGATCCAGGAGCAGGCCGCCCGGCTCTGCACCCTCGCGCCCGGCTTCGCCGTCGACGTCCGCTCCGAGGCCGCACGCCTCATCGCCGAGCGGACGCCGGGCGACCTGGACAAGATCTTCTTCACCAACGGCGGCGCCGAGGCCGTCGAGAACGCCGTACGGATGGCCCGGCTGCACACCGGCCGCCAGAAGGTGTTGTCGACCTACCGCTCCTACCACGGGGCCACCGCCGCCGCGATCAACCTGACCGGCGACCCGCGCCGTTGGCCCTCCGACACGGGCGCCGCGGGCGTCGTGCACTTCTGGGGCCCGTTCCTCTACCGCTCGCCGTTCCACGCCACCACCGAGGCCGAAGAGTGCGAGCGCGCCCTCGCGCACCTCGCCGACACGATCACCTTCGAGGGTCCTGCGACCATCGCCGCGATCATCTTGGAGAGCGTGCCCGGCACCGCCGGGATCATGACCCCGCCGGCCGGATACCTCGCGGGCGTCCGCGAGCTCTGCGACCGCCACGGCATCGTCTTCATCCTCGACGAGGTGATGTCCGGCTTCGGACGGACCGGCAAGTGGTTCGCCGCCGAGAACTGGGGGGTCACCCCCGACCTGATCACCTTCGCCAAGGGCGTGAACAGCGGCTACGTGCCGCTCGGCGGCGTCGCCATCTCCGGCGCCATCGCCGAGACGTTCGCCACGCGCCCCTACCCCGGCGGACTGACGTACTCCGGCCACCCGCTGGCCTGTGCGGCCGCCGTGGCGACGATCAACGCCATGGAGGAGGAGGGCGTCGTCGAGCACGCCGCCCAGCTCGGCGAGAACGTGATCGGCCCGGCGCTCGCCGAGATCGCCGAGCGGCACCCGTCGGTCGGCGAGGTCCGCGGCCTGGGCACCTTCTGGGCCCTGGAGCTCGTACGGGACAAGGAGACGCGCGAGCCGCTCGTCCCGTACAACGCGTCCGGAGCGGACAACGCGCCGATGGCCGAATTCGCGGCGGCCTGCAAGGCCTCCGGCCTGTGGCCCTTCGTGAACATGAACCGGACGCACGTCGTCCCGCCGTGCACCATCACGGAGACGGAGGCCAAGGAGGGTCTGGCCCTGCTGGACGAGGCGCTGACGGTGGCGGACCGCCACACCACGTCGGCGTGACCCGCCACACCACGTCCGCCTGACCTCCACGCGGCCCGTCGCCGTCCACCACAAATGGTCCGCGTTCGATCGGTTTCAGCCTCGCTGCCTGGCCTAAGGTGTCCGGAGTTCACTTAAGGAGACGGACGCCTATGTCAGGCAGCGGCGCTGTCACCCGCAACACACTTCGCCAGCAGATCGCGGACGCGCTGCGCGACGAGGTGCTCGCGGGACGCCTGCCACCGGGCACCGAGTTCACGGTCAAGCAGATCGCCGAGCAGTACGAGGTCTCCGCGACCCCCGTACGCGAGGCACTGGTCGACCTCGCGGCACAAGGGCTGCTGGAATCGGTACAGCACCGGGGCTTCCGCGTGCGCGTCTACACCGTGGACGACTACCGGGGCATGATCGAGGCCCGTACGCTCATAGTGGACGGGATCTTCCGGCGGCTCGTCGAGCGTGGCACCGCGCCCGGCTCCGGCGAAATGCTGGTGTCGGTGCGCCGTCGTGCCGAGGAGGCGTGCCGGGCCGCCCAGAGCGGCTCGCTCGAAGTGCTGATCGGCTACGACCTGCGCTTCTGGAGGGAGCTGAGCGGGCTGGTCGGCAACACGTACATCTCGGAGTTCCTGCACCGCATCCGCGTCCAGTGCTGGGTCTTCGCCGTGCCCCACCTGAAGGCGGCGCCGGACCTGCACACCGGGCTGTGGTCCGGCCACAACGAGCTGGTCGACGCGGTGACCCGCGCCGACGCCGACGAGGTGCGCAGCCTCGTGTACGCGTACAACCAGCACGGTCTGGACTGGGCCGCGGGACTGAAGGCGGTCGGCGCATGACCGGTCCGAGCAGCATGACCGGCCCGAGCGGCCCGAGCAGCCCGAGCAGCCCGAGCGACCCGAGCAGCCCGAGCGACCCGAGCACCCGCGCGGGCACCGAAGCGGCGGGACCGGGCGACGCAACCGGAGCAACCGGAGCAACTGGAGCGGCCGGAGCGGCCCCGCTCTGGCTCGGCACCGTCGGGCTGTCCGTGGTCATCCCCGCCCACGACGACGAGCACCGGATCGGCCCGACGCTCGACGCCTTCCGCGCAGACCTCGACGCCCGCTTCGGCACCGGCCGCGGCGACTGGGAGCTCGTCGTCGTCGACGACGCCTCCCGTGACGCCACCGCCGCCCTCGTCGAGGCCGCGGCCGCCGACGAACCCCGGATCCGGCTGGTCCGCTCCGAACACCACCGCGGCCCGGGCGCCGCGCTGCGCGCCGGAGTGCTCGCCTCCGCCGGTGAGCGGGTCCTGCTCGCCGACGCCGGGCTCAGGACGCCGCCGGCCGAGCTGGAGCGGCTGGAACACGCCCTCGCCCAGGCGGACGGAACCACGGCCACCGCCGCCCTCGGCCGGTCGCAGACCCGCGTGGTCCGCGCCCTGGGCATCCCCGGGATACCGGGCTTCCGCACCAACACCTGCGGCTTCGCCCTCTTCGACGGGGACCGGGCACGGGCCGCCTTCGGCGCCTGCGTACTCGACGGTCCCGCCGTCGACGCCGAGGTGCTGCGCTGGGTGCGCCGCCAGGGCTGGCACGTGGTCGAGGTCCCGGTGCGCCGCAGTGCGCCGCGTACCCCCCGCCCTCCCCGGCCCCGCCGGGCCGCGGGCGACCGGCGCCGCGCCCTCGTGGAGCTGCTGCGCCTGAACGCCGGCGGCCTCGCCGTCGCGGCCGTCTTCCTCGCCCTCGCCGCGTACGTTTTCCACGGCCTGTGGGCGGACCTCGACGGCCGCTACCTCAAGGACGCGCTGCAGGACCAGAACCAGTGGGAGTGGTTCGTCGGCGTCACCACCGACAACATCACCCACCTGCGCAATCCGCTCTTCACCACGGCCCAGGGCATGCCCGACGGCGTGAACCTGATGGCCAACGCGACGATGCTCGGCCTGACCGTCCCGCTGATCCCGGTGACGCTCCTGTTCGGGGAGACCGTCACCTTCGCGCTGGTCCTCACGCTCGGCATGGCCGCCAGTGCCTGGACCTGGTATTGGCTGATCCGCCGCCGCTTCGTGCAGAGCCGTTGGGCCGCCGCCGCGGGCGGGGCGCTCGCCGCGTTCGCGCCGCCGATGGTCTCGCACGCCAACGGCCACCCGAACTTCGTCGTCCTCTTCATGCTCCCGCTGATCATCGACCGGGCACTGCGCCTGTGCGGGGGCCGGAACGTGGCCCGGGACGGTGTCCTGCTCGGCCTGTTCGCGACGTACCAGATCTTCCTCGGCGAGGAGCCGCTGCTCATCGCCGCGCTCGGCATGCTGGTCTTCTCCGTGGCGTACCTGCTGGTCGACCGGCGGCGCGCCCTGGAGGCCGCCCGGCCCCTGGGCCTCGGACTGGCCATCGCCGCCGCCGTCTGCGTGCCGCTGCTGGCCGTCCCGCTGTACTGGCAGTTCTTCGGGCCGCAGAGCTACCACTCGGTCCTGCACGGGGACAACGCCGGGAACAGCCCGCGCGCCCTGGTCGAGTACGCCGCCCGCTCCCTCTTCGGCGACGCCGAGACGGCGGGCCGGCTCTCCCTGAACACCACCGAGCAGAACGCCTTCTACGGCTGGCCCCTGCTGGCCTTCGGCGTGGCCGCGTGCGTGTGGATGTGGCGGCGTACGGTCGTCCGCGCACTCGCGATCACCGGGGCCGTGGCGCTGCTGCTGTCCCTCGGGCCGTGGGTGCCAGTACCGCGCACGGACGTGGTGCTGCCCGGGCCCTGGCGGCTGGTGGTCAAGCTGCCGCTGTTCGAGTCGGTGATCGAGGGGCGCGTGGCGATGGTGTGCGCCCCCGTGCTGGGCGTGCTGGTGGCGCTCGCGCTCGACCGGATCGTACGGATGCGCAGGCGCGAGCTGCGCACGCTCGGCCTGCTCGGGGTGGCGGCCGCGCTGATTCCGGTGCTGCCGCTGCCGCTGGCCGTACGGGAACGGGCGCCGGTGCCGGAGTTCATCGCCTCGGGTGCGTGGAAGGGCTACGTCAAGGACGGCGAAGCGCTCGTCCCGGTGCCGCTGCCGGACCCGGGCCAGGCGGACGCGCTGCACTGGCAGGTCGAGGCGGACTTCGGCTTCCGGTTGGCCGGCGGCTACTTCAACGGCCCGTGGGGGCCCGACCGCATCGGCATCTACGGCGCCACCCCGCGGCACCTCTCGAACCTCCTCCGGGACGTCCGCTACGGGGCGCAGCCGCCGGAGATCACCCCGCAGTGGCGGGAGCGGGCCCGGCAGGACCTGGAGTTCTGGAAGGCGAGCGCGATCGTCCTGCCGTTCCAGGACCGGGACACGGAGCTGCGCGACATGATCAGCGAGCTGCTCGGGCAGGAGCCGAAGAAGGTGCAGGACGTGTGGGTCTGGAGGGTGGGCGCGGGACGGCCGTAGCGGGCCGTTCCGCTACAGGTTCTGCGCAGCCCTTCGCGGAGGGTGTTCGGCACACTACGCTGGCCGGATCGGCGACACCGACTGATCGGAGCCCGCGTGGCCTGTGACCTGTGGCTGGTCCCCCTTGTCGACGTGCTGTGCCACAGCCCCGACAACCCGTTCGCGGAAGAGATCGCCTCGTACGACAAGGCGCTGGGCGAGGCGGGACTGCCGTCCGTGCCCGTGTTCGCGTACATGCCGGGCCTGAGCGGGGACGTGGCTCCCGTCGCCGGCTTCGACTACGACGCCCTGCACTTCCTGCGGCGGGCCTACCTGCTGCAGATCTGCGGACTGCCGGTGACGCCGGTGGACGAGCTGGGCGGGGACTACGAGCAGCTGCTGGAGATGTTCGAGTCGACGGCGCAGCAGTCGCACCTGGTGTGGCACTACGACCACGCAGGGGCGTACGTGCCGGTGGACTTCGCGGCTCCGCTGGCCAACGAGGAGCTGTTGGCCGGGGGCGGGCCGCTGGGGTCGGCGCAGGGGCTGCTGCGCGAGCTGATGGTGGTGGCGCCGGCGATCGGGATAGACCCGGGGAACCCTCCGGTGGCGCCCGCGGCGCCGGGGCGGCCGACGTCGCTGGAGGAGCCGGCGGGGCCGATCCCCTACGACGAGAGTCCCTTCGCGCGGGAGCGGCACGTGTGGCTGGGCCTGCATGCGGCTGCGACCCGGAGCCTGGGCCAAGGCTCCATGATCATCTTCAGCTGATCCCGGCCCCGCTCGCCGGGGTCCGGCCCGGAGCCCAGCGCCTCGAACGCCGGCGGGGCCAGGTTCGAGGGGGCCGGCCACCGGCCCCGAAACCGGCCCGCAGGGTCAGCGGGGTTGTTCCGGGGGACGCTGGCGGGGCATGTTCGGGCGGGTGCCGGGCGGGAGCGGGAAGCGGGCCGGCGGGAGCCCCGCTTCGGCCCGGGACGACGGGGCGCCGAGCGACTGCATCACCAGCGGCGCCGGCCCCGACGAGAACTCCACCATCCACTCCGCGGTCTCGGACCGCACCAGCTCCGTCACGTCCTCCGAGAACCGCCGCAGGACGGTCAGGCACCGCTCCGCCGCCTCGCTCGCCGTGCCCTCCGTCGGGCCCAGCACCTCCCGCACGTTCTCGGAGGCCCAGTCGAACTGCAACGTCTGTAGGCGCCGCTGGACCGCCTGCGCCGTCGCCACGTCCCGCATCCAGCCGGACGTCAGCCCGAAGAACCGGTCACAGGCCAGGCAGGCGGCCCCCAGCAGCAACGACAGGTATCCGTACGGCAGCAGGCCGGAGGCGGACCCGGTGAGCTCCAGCAGCGGCATCGCGGCCCCGGTGACCGCTCCCGTCGCCGCGCCGATCCGCAGCACCCGTGCCCCGCGGCGCTTCCACGCGCGGTCGGACAGGTACCACTCCGCGGTGCGCAGCGCATCGGCTTCCACCCGCCGGTAGAGCTCGTCCAGCCGCTCGGCCGGCTCGCCCCAGTCCCCGAGGGGGAACGGTCCGCCGGTCAGATCGCCCGCCGCCATCGGTCCGCTGCCCTCCTCCCGGGAGTCCCGGGGCTCCCGGGGTGGCCCCTCGGGCTGCATCTCCGGCTGGCTCACCCGGCACTCCCTCTGCCTGCGCTGACGTGTGGTGGTGCGCGTGTGCGCAATGATGCGCATGCTCTTCCTACCTTCGAATGGCGACCTGTGGGCGACGAATCCCCGGTTTTCCGCCCGCAAGGAGGTCTCCAGCAGGTACGCGCACGCCCCGTCTCTCACTCGAAAGAGTTGGTCCTCACGGCGTAGGGCGCACCGCGCGGGGAGCACGTAGGCTCGGATTGACCAAGCTGTCCCAGGCTTGGACGACGCTACGGAGTGAGTGACCTGTGATTCCCGGTGGTGGCCAGCCCAACATGCAGCAGCTGCTCCAGCAGGCCCAGAAGATGCAGCAGGACCTCGCGGCGGCCCAGGAGGAGCTGGCGCACGCCGAGGTCCAGGGCCAGTCCGGCGGCGGCCTGGTCCGGGCGACCGTCACCGGTTCCGGTGAACTGCGTGCACTGGTGATCGACCCGAAGGCCGTGGATCCGGAGGACACCGAGACCCTCGCCGACCTGGTCGTCGCCGCGGTCCAGGCCGCCAACGAGAACGCGCAGGCCCTCCAGCAGGAGAAGCTGGGCCCGCTGGCCCAGGGCCTGGGCGGCGGCAGCGGCATCCCCGGCCTCCCGTTCTAGTACTCCCCACACCCGACCCATCCCGAAAGAAGGCAGTCCGTGTACGAAGGCGTGGTCCAGGACCTGATCGACGAACTGGGCAGGCTGCCCGGCGTCGGGCCCAAGAGCGCGCAGCGGATCGCCTTCCACATCCTGCAGGCGGAGCCCACCGACGTCCGGCGTCTCGCGCACGCGCTGCTGGAGGTCAAGGACAAGGTCCGGTTCTGCGCCGTGTGCGGGAACGTGGCCCAGGAGGAGCGGTGCAACATCTGCCGCGATCCGCGCCGTGACACCACGGTCATCTGTGTGGTGGAGGAGCCGAAGGACGTCGTCGCGATCGAGCGGACCCGAGAGTTCCGGGGCAGGTACCACGTCCTCGGTGGCGCGATCAGCCCCATCGAGGGCGTCGGACCGGACGACCTGCGCATCCGAGAGCTGCTGGCGCGCCTGGCGGACGGCGAGGTGACCGAGCTGATCCTCGCCACCGACCCGAACCTGGAGGGCGAGGCGACCGCCACGTACCTCGCCCGCATGATCAAGCCCATGGGCCTGAAGGTCACCCGCCTGGCCAGCGGGCTCCCCGTCGGGGGAGATCTGGAGTACGCGGACGAGGTCACGCTCGGGCGGGCCTTTGAAGGAAGGCGACTTCTCGATGTCTGACGCAACGCTGCACGCCCTGGCCCAGGATCCGGACGACTTCGCCGTCCAGATCGCGGACCAGATCGAGTCCTTCATCGTCGCGGTCACCGAGGTGGCCAAGGGCGAGGACCCGGACAGCGCGGTCCCCTTCCTCCTCCTGGAGGTGTCCCAGCTGCTGCTGGCGGGCGGCCGGCTGGGCGCGTACCAGGACGTCCTGCCCGACGAGCGCTACGAGCCCGACCTCGGCCCGGAGCCGGATGTGGACGAGCTGCGCGAGCGGTTCGCGTACATGCTGGACCCGGTCGACGTGTACTCCGAGGTCTTCGACCCGTACGAGCCGCGCAAGGCGCCGGTCGCGCACCGGATCTCCGACGACCTGGCCGACGTGGTGGCGGACCTCCGGCACGGCCTGGCGCACTACCGGGCGGGCCGGACGGCCGAGGCGCTGTGGTGGTGGCAGTTCTCGTACTTCTCCAACTGGGGTCAGACGGCCTCGGCCACGCTGCGCGCCCTCCAGTCGCTCGTCGCGCACGTACGGCTGGACCAGCCGCTGGAGGCCTTGGACGGCCTCGACACCGACGAGGACCTGGCCGAGGACGACCTCGCCGAGCAGGCCGGCCGGGTGATGGCCGAGGAACTCGGCACCATCGGCCGCGCCCCGGCCCGCCGCCCGGTCGGCGAGCCGTAGCCGTCACCCGAGCGGTCCGCCCTGCGGGGACGCAGGCGGACCGCTCCGGTGCACTCCGGGGGTGTACCTCGTTTTCGCCGGACGGGTGCACCGGCCACAGGCGCAGCGGCGCCGCCATGATCAGGGAATGAACCGAATGTCTCATGATGTGGTACGCGTCGGCCGTATTGCGGGCGCTCGTTAGACTGGCCCGCGACCGCAGTACTGGATTGAGCGAGGAGCGCACGTGGGCCTTGTCGTGCAGAAGTACGGAGGCTCCTCCGTAGCCGATGCCGAAGGCATCAAGCGCGTCGCCAAGCGGATCGTGGATGCCAAGAAGAACGGCCACCAGGTGGTCGTCGTGGTTTCCGCGATGGGCGACACGACGGACGAGTTGATCGATCTCGCCGAGCAGGTATCCCCGATGCCTGCCGGACGCGAATTCGACATGCTGCTGACCGCCGGAGAGCGCATCTCCATGGCCCTGCTGGCCATGGCGATCAAAAACCTGGGCCACGAGGCCCAGTCGTTCACCGGTAGCCAGGCAGGCGTCATCACCGACTCGGTCCACAACAAAGCGCGCATCATCGATGTCACGCCGGGCCGTATCCGCACCGCGCTGGACGAGGGCAACATCGCCATCGTCGCCGGCTTCCAGGGCGTGTCGGCGGACAGCAAGGACATCACCACCCTCGGCCGCGGCGGCTCGGACACGACCGCCGTCGCGCTCGCCGCGGCGCTGGACGCCGAAGTCTGCGAGATCTACACCGATGTCGACGGCGTCTTCACCGCGGACCCCCGCGTCGTGAAGAAGGCCCGGAAGATCGACTGGATCTCCTCCGAGGACATGCTGGAGCTCGCCGCCTCCGGTTCCAAGGTGCTGCTGCACCGCTGTGTCGAGTACGCACGCCGCTACAACATCCCGATCCACGTCCGCTCGTCCTTCTCCGGACTGCCGGGCACCTGGGTCAGCAACGAGAATCCGCAAGGGGACGCGCAGGTGGAGCACGCCATCATCTCCGGAGTCGCTCACGACGTCTCCGAAGCCAAGATCACGGTCGTCGGCGTCCCGGACAAGCCGGGCGAGGCCGCGGCGATCTTCCGCGCCATCGCGGACGCCGAGATCAACATCGACATGATCGTGCAGAACGTGTCCGCCGCGTCCACGGGCCTGACGGACATCTCCTTCACCCTTCCCAAGGCCGAGGGCCACAAGGCCATCGAAGCCCTGGAGAAGGCGAAGGGCGCCATCGGCTTCGACTCGCTGCGCTACGACGACCAGATCGGCAAGATCTCCCTGGTCGGCGCGGGCATGAAGACGAACCCGGGCGTCACCGCCTCGTTCTTCCAGGCCCTGTCCGACGCGGGCGTCAACATCGAGCTGATCTCGACCTCCGAGATCCGCATCTCGGTCGTGACCCGCCAGGACGACGTCAACGACGCGGTCCGCGCCGTGCACACGGCCTTCGGCCTCGACTCCGACAGCGACGAGGCCGTCGTCTACGGGGGCACCGGACGATGACCTCGACCCGGTCGACCCCGGCTCCGGCGCTCGCCGTGGTCGGGGCGACCGGAGCTGTCGGCTCCGTCGTGCTCCAGATCCTGTCCCAGCGGGCGGACGTCTGGGGTGACATACGCCTGATCGCCTCCGGACGCTCGGCCGGCCGCATGCTGGCCGTGCGCGGGGAGGAGAGCGAGGTGCTCGCCCTCACCGAGGACGCCTTCGACGGCATCGGTCCGGGCGACGTCGTGCTGTTCCTGACGCCGCCCGAGGTCTCGGCCCGCTGGGCGCCCGTCGTGGTCACGCGCGGGGCCGTCGCCGTCGACCAGTCCGCCGCCTTCCGGGAGGATCCGGAGGTGCCGCTGGTGGTGCCCGAGGTCAACGCCCAGGCCGTACGGATGCGGCCGCGCGGAATCGTCGCGAGCCCGGACTGCGTCACCGCCGCGATGATCGCCACCCTGGGCGCCCTGCACGCCGAGTACGCGCTGGCCGACCTGACCGTGTCCTCGTACCAGGCCGCGAGCGCGGCCGGCCGGGCCGGTTCCGAGGCGCTGCGCCGACAGTTGTCGCTGGTCGCCGGGACGTCCCTGGGGGAGCAGACCGGGGACGTGCGCCGTGCCGTGGGCGAGGACTCCGGGCCCTTCGCGGCCCCGCTCGCCCTCAACGTGGTCCCGTGGTCCGGTGAGTTGCGGGGCGGCGGCTGGTCCTCGCACGAGCTGGCCGTGCGGGCGCAGACGCGCCGGGTCCTGCACCTGGACGCGCTGCCGGTGGCGGTGACCTGCGTGCAGGTGCCCGTGCTGACCGGGCATTCGCTGAGCGTCCGGGCGCGGTTCGAGGCCGAGGTGGACGCCTCGCACGCCCGGGAGATCCTGGAGGCCGCGCCCGGCGTGGTCGTCGTGGACGACCCGGCTGCCGGGGAGTTCCCGACTCCGGTGGACGCGGCGGGGACGGATCCGGCGTGGGTGGGGCGGCTGCGGGCCTCGCTCGACGACCCGCGCTCCCTGGAGTTCTTCGTGTGCGCGGACAATCTCCGCAACGGGGCCGCCCTGAATGCCACTCAGATCGCGGAACTGATCGCTGGTGAATTCGCGTAATTCACTTTGTAGGATCAATGCTGATCCCTTGATCAAGGTGATGGCCTGACTGCCGCCTGGACGGGCGGGGCAATCAGGAAGAGCGGGTACGCATGAGGGCAACGGGGATTTTGCTGGTGAGGCGGCCTCACGCGTACAACCCTGGTGGGGGGACGCGTGTCCAACTGGCGTGGCAGAGGCACTTCTCGACTTCGCCGTCGTACCGGCGCGCAGCGCAATCAGTGCGCCGCGCCGGCCTTCCCGCGTGCCCGTGTCCGCGTCCGGCGGCTTCCCGGTGATCGTTCCCGTCCCGCCGGCCGTGCCGTCCGCGATACCGCTCGCAGTGCCCTCCGCCCTACCGACCCGGGGCGGCCGCGTGCCCGCGCCCCGCGATAGCGCGGAGGCCGCGGGGAGCGGGGAGGAGGCGTCCGCCACCGGGTCCGCCGCTGCCGAGTCCGCTGCCGAGTCCACGGCCGCCGAAACCGGGGCCGCGGGGTCCGCCGCTGCCGAGACCGCGGCCGCCGAGCCGGTCGTCGTGGCCGGCACCACGGTCGACCACCTCACCGAGACCTACCGGGCCCACTACCGCTCCCTGCTCGGCCTCGCCGCGCTGCTCCTCGACGACACCGCCTCCTGCGAGGACGTCGTCCAGGAGGCGTTCATCCGTGTCCACTCGGCCCGCAACCGGGTTCGCGATCGGGACAAGACACTGGCGTATCTCCGCCAGACAGTCGTCAACCTCTCGCGCTCCGCGCTGCGCCGCCGCATCCTCGGCCTCAAGCTCCTCTCGAAGCCGATGCCGAACATGGCCAGTGCCGAAGAGGGCGCGTACGACCAGCTGGAACGGGACGATCTCATCAAGGCGATGCGCGGACTCCAGCGGCGTCAGCGCGAGGTGCTGGTGCTGAGGTACTTCGCGGACATGACGGAGGCCCAGGTCGCCGAGACGCTCGGAGTCTCGCTCGGCTCGGTCAAGGCGTACGGATCGCGGGGCATTGCCGCGCTGCGGGTGGCGATGGAGGCTGCGCAGTCATGATGGACGACCACACTCCGCCGGGCGGGGCGAGCGAGGAACAGGCGCTGCGGAGCCTGCTGCGCGGGGCCGTCGAGAGCCTGGAGCCCTCCGAGGGCGCGCTGGAGCGGCTGCGGTACGCGGTCCCCGTACGCCGGACCCGCAAGCGGCAGGCCGTCATCGGGGCGGTGGCGGCCGTGCTCCTGGCCGGGACGGCCGTCCCGGCGGCCCTGCACCTGCACATCACCGGCGGAGAGGGCTCCGCCACCGACCACTCCGCCATGGCCGGGCACGGCGAGCAGCCCGGTGCCACGGCGGGCGGCGGCACCTCCGATCCACACCAGAACGGCTCCGGCGCCCGTCCCCAGCCCGGCAAGGACGCCGGCACGGGCGTGGAGACGGGCGGCCCCGGCGTGCAGCCGGATGCGCAGAGCGGCAGCTCCCCGACCGGTGGCGGGGCAGTGGCCGGCCCGGACACCGGGGGCGCCTCGGCGGGGGCCTCGGCCGGCACCGGCCCGATGCCCCCGGCGGCGCCCGGCGTACCCGGCTGTAGCGCGGAGCAGCTCGGGGTGCAGGGCAGTGCACAGGCCCCCGAGGCCGACGGCAAGGTGTACGGCAGCTTCAAGGTCACCAACATGTCGGCGCGCGGCTGCACCGTCATCGGCCCGGACACCGTGACCGCGGCCCCGGTGTCCGCGGCCGCCTCCGGCCAGAGCGCGGGGGTCACCGTGGTCGGCCACACTGCGGGGGACCCGGCGGCTGGGCTGCCCGACCCGTCGACGGAGACGCCGCTGCTGCTGCTCCAGCCGTACACGGCGTACGAGGTCCGCTTCGCGTGGGTGCCCTCGGCTCAGCCCTGCCCGGCGGCCACGCCCGACCCGGGCCCCAAGCCTCCGGTGAGCAGCGCCCCGGACACCGGGCAGCGCACGGCGGGCGGCGCTGCCGCAGCGACGGGTCCGGAGCCGGAGTCGGGCGCCAAGACCCCGGAGACGACCGGGGTGGCGGTGACGCACACGCCGAACACGGCGCCGCCGGGTGCGCCGACCACGCAGACGACCATCCCGTCGGCCTGTGGCGGAACGGTTTACCGGACGGGCGTCATTCCGCTGGACGCGCCGAAGCCGTAGCGGGGGCCGCGGCGGAAGCCGTAGTCGTGGCCGTGGCGGCAGCCGTGGCCGTGGTCCCGATGGAAGCGGGCTCCTCCGGCAACAGCCCGGCCTCGGCGTCGCGCAGGGTCTCCACCTCGCGGCGGTAGAGCCGGAACCACATGAACAGTACGAACGCGGCGAAGACGAACCACTCGCCGGTGTAGCCGAGGTTCTGGAAGGCCTTCAGGTCGAGCCCGGTGTTGCTCGGAGCCTGCGCGGGCACCGGGGTCATGCCGTCCACCGGGGTCTGCACCGTCAGCCAGGCGTCGTACAGCTCGTACGGCACGAGGTTGACCAGCGAGGCCGCCCCGATCACCCCGAGCTGCCCGGCCGGCAGGCCGCCCTCGGCGTGCACGCCCTTGGTGGTGGAGTTCTCGGAAGCCTGGAGCGAGCCCGTGACCTCGACCCGCCCGGTCGGCGCGGCCGGGGCCTTCGCCTCGTCCGCGGGGCCCGCCAGCCAGCCCCGGACCACCGGGACGGCCTTGCCGGAGTCGGTCTTGAGCAGGGTCAGGACGTAGAAGCCGCTCTTGCCGTCGAGCCGGCGGTCGGGGACCAGCAGCTGCTCGGCGTACTCGCCGGAGGTGGAAGCCAGGCGTCCGGAGGTCTTCTGGTCCACCGGCAGCAGCGATTCCAGCGGCGCGGCGGCCTCGGCGGCGGGCCGCTCCGCGGTCGCCTCCCGGTGCGTGTCGACGCGGTCCTCGAACCGGCCGAGCTGCCAGGTCCCCATGAACAGGCAGACGGGCACGGCGAGCGCGACGAAGACGTTGATCCCCCACCAGCGCGGGGTCAGGAGAAACCGGTGCACCCCACCACCGTACGGGGGGTGCACCGGATCTTCGGGGCCGGGGCTACCGCGGCAGGTGCTTCAGCACGAAGTCCAGCTCCATCCGGACCTGCTTGATCCGTTCCTCCACGACGAGCGAGCCGTGCCCGGCGTCGTACCGGTACACCTCGTGCACCGCCCCGCGCGCGGCCAGCCGGTCGACGTAGTTGTCGATCTGCCGGATCGGGCAGCGCGGGTCGTTGACGCCCGCCGCGATGTGGACGGGGGCCTTCACCGCGTCGACGTACGTGAGCGGCGAGGATGCCTCGAAGCGGTCCGGGACCTCCTCCGGGGTCCCGCCGAAGAGGGTGCGGTCCAGGGACTTCAGTGCCTCCATCTCGTCGTGGTACGCCGTGACGTAGTCGGCGACCGGTACGGCGGCCAGCCCCACGGCCCAGGCCCCGGGCTGCGTGCCCAGGCCCAGCAGGGTCAGGTAGCCGCCCCAGGAGCCGCCGGAGAGCACCAGCCGCGCCGGGTCGGCGAGGCCCGAGGCCACCACCCACTCCCGGACGGCGGCGATGTCCTCCAGCTCGATCAGGCCGACGCGGTGCTTGAGGGCGTCGGTCCACTCCCGGCCGTACCCCGTCGAGCCCCGGTAGTTGACCCGGACGACCGCGAAGCCGTGGTCCAGCCAGGCCGCGGGGGCCGCCGCGAAGGCGTCGCTGTCGTGCCAGGTCGGCCCGCCGTGTACCTCGAACACGGTCGGGAACGGCCCGTCGCCGTGGCCCGTCGGGCGCTGGGCCAGCGCGTGGATCCGCCCGCCGGGGCCCTCCACCCACACGTCCTCCACCGGCAGCGAGCCGGGCGGCCGGAACCCGGGCGGGTCCAGGACGATCCCGCCCGCGGTCGACCGTACGGACGAGGGCTCGGCCGCCGAGGACCACTGGTACTCCACCGTGCCGTCGGGCCGAGCCGTCGCACCCGAGACCGTGCCGGGCGGGGTGTCCACCTTGACGAGGTCCCGCGAGGCCAGGTCGTAGCGCCAGAGCTCGCTGCGCGCCTCGAAGCCGTGCGCGATCAGCAGGGCGGAGCCGTCCGGGTACCACTCGGCGCTGACGTCGCCCGGCAGCTCGACCGCCAGGTCCTGCTCGGCCCCGGTGGCCACGTCCCACACCATCGGCTCCCAGCGGCCGCGCCGCTGGTGGCCGACCAGCAGCCGGGTGTCACCCGCGACCGGGGCGAAGCCGAGGACCTCCAGGCCCAGCTCGACCGTGCCGCCCCGGGAGTCGTCGAGCTCGGCGACCGTGGCGCCGTCGAGGGTGACCACGCGCAGCGCCGAGTGCATGGCGTCCCCGTGCTCGGTGTGCTCGATCGCGATCAGGGTCCCGTCGTAGGAGAGGTCGCCGACTCCGGCCGACTCCCGGTGCCGGTAGATCACCTCCGGCGCGGCGGCGTCCGGCCGCAGCACGTGGATGGTCGAGCCGTCCTCGTCGGTGGACCGGCCGACGACCGACGTCCCGTCGCGGCCGATGGCGAGCCCGGCGGGGTACGAGGGCTCCAGCCCGGGGGTGGCCGGCTCGTCGGGGCCGCCCGCGAAGGGCTGGCGCACCCAGGTGCCGAACTCGTCGCCGTCGGTGTCGGAGAACCACCAGATCCACTCGCCGTCGGGAGAGAGGGTTCCGTCGGTGGTCCCGTTGGGCCGGTCCGTCGCCTGCCGCTGCGTGCCGGTGGCCCGGTCCCACGCGTAGAGCTCGTACGTCCCGGTCGCGTTCGAGACGAAGAGCGAGCGGTCCGGGGCGTCCTCCGCCCAGTCGGGCAGCCCGACGCGCGGCGCCCGGAAGCGCTTCTCCCAGTCGGGCATGGCCGTGTTGTCAGTCATACCCCCCATGTAACCCGATTGGCGCTGCCGGATGGTCGGGACTGCCGGGAGGAGGCAGCGTGGGCGGGGTCCCACCCAGCCGTTTTCCAGTGAGGAGTGATCATGGCGAACAAGCGCAAGGAACAGACTCACGAGGACCGTCGGACGTCGGAATCCCAAATGCCGAACAAGCCGGCGCAGCTGGTCGAGGACGTACGGGAGGCGCAGACGATGGCCATGAAGGAGGACCAGATGCGCGAGCAGCGCCGCAAGGGCGGGCGCGGCTGACCCACTGCTGCAGATCTCTCCGAGGATGCCGCCTCCTCCCGACGGAGGGACAGTGGAGGGCGTAGACCCTCCGGTGCGTCCCGAGGAGGAGTGATCATGGCCAAGAAGGCTCGTGCCGGTACGGCACAGGCCGCGGAGCGCGAGCGGGAACGGGCGAAGAACACGGCGGCCGAGGCACGCGCCAAGGCAGCGGTCAAAGACGTGCAGTCCGTCTCCGCGAAGACGCGGGGCATGCAGCAGAAGGCCCAGGCCAAGCGCGGCTGAGACCACCGGAGGCCGAGCGACCTCCGCTGCCGCTGCCCACGGATTCAGGGTCAAGGATTCACCGGTCGTGGCTCGTGGTTCCTCCCGGGAACCACGGGCCACGGTCGTAGGCTGGCCGCATGCGGATGATCGTCCGGGGTGCCCGGCTGCTCCACACCGACGGCCTGTCCGACGTCGAGGTCGCCGAGGACGGCCGGATCGCGCGGGTGGTCCCGTACGACGACCAGAAGGAGCCACCGGCCACCGGCGTGCTGATCGAGGCGCACGGCGGGCTGCTGACGGCTCCCTTCGTCGAACCGCACATCCACCTGGACACGGCCCTGACCGCCGGGGAACCGCGCCCGAACGCCTCGGGGACGCTGTGGGAGGGCATCGCCTGCTGGAGCGAGCGCAAGCGGACCCTGACCCGTGAGGACGTCGTCGCGCGGGCCACGCAGGTGCTGCGCTGGCAGGCGGCCCAGGGCGTGCTGCACGTGCGGACGCACTGCGACGTCACCGACCCGTCGCTCACCGCCCTGGACGCGCTGCTGGAGGTCCGCGACCGGGTCCGGGACGTCCTGACCCTGCAGATCGTCGCCTTCCCGCAGGAGGGCATCGTCTCCTTCCCGGACGGCGAGGCGCTGCTGCGCGAGGCGGTCCGGCGCGGCGCCGACGTCGTCGGGGCGATCCCGCACTTCGAGGACACCCGCGAGGACGGCGTCGCCTCGCTGGGCATCGCCTTCGCGGTGGCCGGGGAACACGGCCTGCGCGTGGACGCCCACTGCGACGAGATCGACGACGAGCAGTCCCGCTTCGTGGAGGTGCTGGCCGCGCTCGCGCTGCGCACGGGGCTGCGGGAGCGGGCGACGGCCTCGCACACCACGGCGATGGGCTCCTACGGCGGCGCGTACAGCTTCAAACTCCGGCGGCTGCTGTCCCGTTCCGGGATCAACCTGGTCTCCAACCCCTTCGCGAACCTCAACCTCCAAGGGCGCTTCGACGACTACCCCAAGCGGCGCGGCCTCACGCAGGTCAAGGAGATGCTGGCGGCGGGCGTCAACGTCGCCTTCGGCCACGACGACGTGATGGACCCGTGGAACGCCCTCGGTACGGCGAACCCGCTCCAGACCGCCCTCGTCGGCCTGTACGCGGCCCAGCTCACCGGAGCGGACGAAATCCCGGTGGCCTTCGAGATGGTGACGGAGCGTGCGGCGCGCGTACTGGGCCTGACGGCCGCCGAGTACGGCATCGCGGAGGGCGCTCCCGCCTCGTTCGTGCTGCTGCCCGCCGAAACCCCCGCGGAAGCCCTGCGCCGCCAGGTCCGGCCGCGGTACGTGGTCGCGCGGGGCACCGTGATCGCCGAGACGCCGCCCGCGCCGACACGGCTGAACTGGCCGGGGGAACCACCCGCGCAGGTGGACTTCCGCCGATCGTAGGCCGCCGCCCGCTCCGGCGGTAGCCTGCGCGCATGTCGTGGGACGAGGACGGAACACCGCACCCGCTCGCACTGCGCCGGACCGGCCGCAGCGAACAGGAGCCGGACCGGCTGCCCGAGGTCCGGGAGCTGGAGGTGCTCGGCTGGGAACCCGCGCCCGAGGACACGCTGTGGGTGTTCCTCCCGTACGTGTGGCCCCCGGCGTCCCGGACCTGGATCCCAGACCGGTCCACCCACTGGGCGGTCCGGACCGGGCTCGACGGCCACGGGCACATCACCGACGTCGAGGCCGCCCCGCTCGCCGACCCCGACCTGCACGACCTCGACTGGGAGGCCGAGGAGGTCCTCACGGGCCTCGACCTCCCGCCCCGGCCGCAGGGCCGGCTGTGGCTGCTGCGCCCGCTCGGTTCCTTTCCCACGGTGGGGGCGGTCCTGGCACACGTAACCGCGGTGGCGCGGGAGCGCGGCGTGGAGGCCCGGCCCACCGCCGACTTCCTCGCACTAACCCGCGCCGAACTCGACTCGATGGCCGACGGACCCGACTGCTGACGGCCTCCCCGGCACCGGCGATCATGTGAACGCCCGACCGGAAGAACCGAGCAAGGAGCCGGAAAGCCATGTGGAAGTGTGAGCCCGTCGTGGGCGCCAGCCTCGACGTCGCCGAAGTCACCGCCCTCTACCGCGCGTCCACCCTCGGAGAGCGCCGTCCCGTCGACGACGTCGAACGGTTCACCAAGATGCTCGCCGGCGCCAACCTCGTGGTCACCGCCCGCCTCGACGGCCGGCTGATCGGCATCGCCCGCTCGGTCACCGACGGCTGCTACGTCACGTACCTGGGCGACCTCGCCGTGGACACCGAGTTCCAGCGCCGGGGCGTGGGCCGGGACCTGATCCGGGTCACCCGGGAGGCCGCGCCGCAGGCCAAGCTCGTCCTGCTCGCGGCCCCGGCCGCGGTGGAGTACTACCCGCACATCGGGTTCGACCGCCACGAGTCCGCCTGGACCCTGGCCGCACTCGGCTGAACCTGAAACGGACTAGCCGAGCGTCCGATAGTGCGTGACCAGCCGCCACTGCTCGTCGAGCACGTGGAACGCCAGCGCCGGCGCCAGCTCGTGGTCCACGACGGGCCGCCCCTCGAAGGGCAGCGGAACGGTCGAGGCGACCCCGGGCGCGACGAGCAGCGGCAGGCCCGCGAACGTCGTGGCGGCGGCGACGTGCGCGTGCCCGCACAGCAGGGCCACGACCTGCGGGTGGCGCCCCAGCACCGCGGCGAGCCGCTCCTCACCGAACTGCCGGACCCGGTCCACGTGCGGGGTGTGCAGGTCGACCGGCGGGTGGTGGAAGCACACGAACACGGGCAGCTCACCCCCCTCGGCGGTCAGCGTCCCGTCGAGCCACCGCAGGGTGTGATCACTGAGCAGGCCCTCGTCGCTGCCCGGGATCGTCGAGTCGCACAGCACGAAGACGGCTCCGGGCGTCCGGACGACCTGGTTCAGCTCCTCGTCGTCCGGCTTGCCGTCCAGCAGCCCGGTACGGAACGCCGCCCGCCGGTCGTGGTTGCCGGGCAGCACCAGCACCGGGTACGGCAGCTCGAACAGCTCGCGGGCCTGCGCGTACTCGTCCGCCGCGCCGTGGTCGGCGATGTCCCCGGAGACCAGGACGGCATCGAGGGGCCCGGGCAGGTCCCGTAGATAGTTCATGATCGTGAGCGCCCGCCGCGTGGCCCGCTCCGAGAGGTCCAAGTGCAGGTCACTGACATGCGCGATGACGGTCACGGGTCGTCCTTCCAGGAGGGTCCGGCCGCGACGGGGAAGCGCCCCGGCCCGGTCCTCCCCGACGCTACCCGCGCCACCCCTCCCCGAGCCCAACTCGTCGCACCCCACCGGAGATCGGCTTCGTCCCGCTGATCTCCGACCTGGGGGCCCGCTCGACGAGACCTCCCGGCTCATCGGGCTTTCGGGGCCGGCCGTCACCGAAGCGGTCTATCGGAAGCAGGTCCGGCTGGTGATCCAGACGGGGGCGACGGCCACGGACGAGATCTTCGGGGCCGCTCCGAGCCCTTGGTCACCCAGTGAGACACCCAGACGCAGAAAGAGCCGGTGCAGGTTTCCCTGCACCGGCTCTCACCTGGTCTTACTCTGTCGGGGTGGCGGGATTTGAACCCACGACCTCTTCGTCCCGAACGAAGCGCGCTGCCAAGCTGCGCTACACCCCGATCGCCGCCTTGCAGCAGTTGCTGTCTTGGCGACATCGATTACTTTAGCGGACCCTCGGCCGGAGACGAAATCCGGTTTTCGCGAGGGGGGCGACGGGCCCCGGACCGGTGGGGGTCAGGCCTTCGGGGTCAGGGTCAGGAGGGTGGCTTCCGGGGGGCAGGCGAAGCGGACCGGGGTGTAGCGGTTCGTGCCGCACCCCGCCGAGACGTGGAGGTAGGCGCGGTGGCCGTCCGCCTCGTGCGTGGAGAGCCCCTTGACCCGCTTGGTGTCCAGGTCGCAGTTGGTGACGAGCGCCCCGTAGAAGGGGATGCACAGCTGCCCGCCGTGGGTGTGCCCCGCCAGGATCAGCGGGTACCGGTCGGCCGTGAAGGACTCCAGGACCCGCAGGTACGGGGCGTGCACGACGGCCATGGAGAAGTCGGCGTCGGCTTCCGGCCCGCCCGCCACCCGCGCGTAGCGGTCGCGCTTGATGTGCGGGTCGTCGAGGCCGGTGAAGGCCAGTTCCAAGCCGGGCAGTTTCAGGCGGCCGCGGGTGTTGGTGAGGTTGACCCAGCCCGCCGCGTCGAAGGCGTCCCGCATCTCCTCCCACGGGTTGTGCACGGCGCCGACGACCGGCTTGTTGCCGTTCAGGCCGTGCCGCCCCTGGACCTTCTCGATCAGGTAGCGCCCGGGGTTGCGCAGCCGCGGCCCGTAGTAGTCGTTCGACCCGAAGACGTACACGCCGGGGAAGGACATCAGGGGGCCCAGGGCGTCCAGCACCTCCGGAACGCCCTCGGTGTCGGAGAGGTTGTCGCCGGTGTTCACCACGAAGTCCGGGCGCAGGCCGGCCAGGGACTGGAGCCAGGCGCGCTTCTTGTGCTGTCCGCCGACCATGTGGATGTCGGAGACCTGGAGCACGCGCAGCGGGCGCATCCCGGCGGGGAGGACCGGCACGGTGATCCGGCGCAGGCGGAAGGACCGCGCCTCGAAACCGGCGGCATAGGCCACACCAGCGGCCCCCACGGCCGCGATCGATGCGGTGACCTTCAGGGGTACTCCGTAACGCGCACGCATGGCCCCATCGTCGCAGACGCGGAAAACCGGCGGGCGCCACTGCCCCATGACCTGGCAGACTCGGCTCATGACCACGCTCAAAGCCAAGCTCCAGGAAGACCTCACCACCGCCATCAGGGCGCGCGACGAGCTGCACTCGTCCACGCTGCGCCTGACGCTCTCCGCCATCACCAAGGAGGAGGTCGCGGGCAAGGAAGCGCGCGTGCTCTCCGACGACGAGGTGCTGAAGGTGATCGCCAAGGAGGCGAAGAAGCGCCGCGAGGCCGCGGAGGCCTTCGCGCAGGGTGGTCGTCCCGAGCAGGCCGCGCGCGAGACGGCGGAGGGCGAGTTCCTCGACACGTACCTGCCCAAGCAGCTCGGCGACGACGAGCTCGGCGCGATCGTGGCGCAGGCCGTCGAGGAGGCCAAGGCGGCGGGCGCCGAGGGGCCGCGGGCCATGGGTGCCGTCATGAAGATCGTGGGCCCGAAGGTGGCCGGTCTGGCGGAGGGCGGCCGGGTCGCCGCCGCCGTCAAGAAGCAGCTTTCGTAAGAGGACAGAGAAGAGGGCCCCGCCCGCGCGTTGCGCGGGCGGGGCCCTTCCTCTTTCCTACTGCTCCTCCGGGCCGCCGATCACGCCCGGATCCAGGGTGATGTTCGGGAACGGGTTCGGCGGGGTGTTGCCGCCCGTCGCACCGCCCATGGTGCCCGCAGCCGTCTGACCGCCGGGGCGGCCGCCGGGCTTGTTGTCGCCGCCCGGCTTGCCGGGCTTGCCCGGCTTGTTCGGGGTCGGGTTCGGGTTCGGGTTCGTGCTGGGTCGGCCGCCGCCGGTGGGCATTCCGCCCTCCGGGATGGCCACCGTGGTGAAGTTCGGTGCCTCCCGGCCCGACAGCGCGCCCGAGACCGCCTGCTTCCAGATCGGGCCGGGCAGCCCGCCGCCGTAGACCTTGTCGTAGTACTGGCCGCCGATGGTGATGTTCTCCATCGACACCTGCTTGGAGCCGCCCGAGCCGACCCAGGTCGCGCCGGCCATGTTCGGCGTGTACCCGACGAACCATGCGTTGTAACGGCTGTCGGTGGTGCCGGTCTTGCCCGCGTTCTGCCGGTCGGTCAGACCCGCGGCGGTACCCGTACCGGAGTCGACCACGCCGAGCAGCAGCGTGTTGATGGTGTCGGCGGTCTTCTCCGACATGACGCGGTCGCACTGGGACTTCGGCACGGCCAGGGCCTTGCCGTGCGAGTCGGTGATGGACTCCAGGGTGATGGGGGTGCAGTACACGCCGCGGTTGGCGAAGGTCGCGTAGGCGTTCGCCATGGTCAGCGGCGACATGCCCTCGGTGCCGAGCGCGATCGCCGGGACCTCGGGCAGCTTCGTCCCGTCGGCCGGGATCACGCCGAGCTTGGTGGTCATCTCGGTCACGGGGCACAGCCCGTTCTCGGAGATCATCTCCACGAAGTACGTGTTGACGGACTTGGCCATCGCGTCCTGCATGCCGTACGGGCCGCGCTCGGACTCGGATTCGTTCTCGACCCGGTCGTGGGAGGTGTTGACCCAGGGCTTGTCGCCGCAGGTCTGCACCGGGCTCGGGTACTCCATGTCGTGCGGGGACAGGTACGTCTTGCCGGGCGATACGCCCCGCTCGATGGCCGCGGCCGCGACGAACGGCTTGAAGGTCGAACCCGTGGGGAAGCCGAAGTTCGACCCGCCCATCCGCTTGTCCACGGAGAAGTTGATCTGGGTCTCGTTCTTGCCGAAGCCGTACGGCTTGGACTGGCCCATGGCGAGGACGCGGCCGGTGCCCGGCTGTACCAGGGTGACGGCCGTGGCGACCTTGTCGTCCTGGTTGACGTGCTCCTTGATCGACTCGTTGACGGACTCCTGCGACTGGGGGTCCAGCGTCGTACGCACGGTCAGGCCGCCCTGGTTCCAGAGCTTGGCCCGCTCCTCGCGGGTCTTGCCGAACACCGGGTCGGTCAAGAAGGTGTTGCGCACGTAGTCGCAGTAGAAGCCCGCGCCCTTGACGGCGGTGATGCAGCCGTTCTTCGGGCGCGTCACCTTCAGCGTCACCGGCTTCTTCTTGGCCTCGTCCGCCTCGGCCTGCGAGACGTCCTTCATGTCGGCCATCCGCTGGAGGACGACGTTCCGGCGCTTCGTCGCCTCCTGCACGTCGTTCACCGGGTCGAACCGGCTCGGCGACTGCACGACGCCCGCCAGCAGCGCCGACTCGTCCAGGGTCAGGTCCTTGGCCGGCTTGCTGAAGTAGCGCTGAGCGGCGGATTCGATTCCGTATGCCTGCTGGCCGAAGTACGTGATGTTGAGGTAGTTCTCAAGGATCTTCTTCTTCCCGAGTTCCTCCTCGACCTGGATCGAGTACTTCAGCTCGCGGATCTTGCGGCCGAGGCTCTTCTCCTGGGCCTCGCGCACCTTGGTCTCGTCGTCGCCGGCCTCCTCGACGAACACGTTCTTCACGTACTGCTGCGTCAACGTGGAGGCGCCCTGCGCGGCGCCGCCCTCCTGCGCGTTGCGGTTGACCGCGCGCAGGATGCCCTTCAGGTCGACCGCGCCGTGCTCGTAGAAACGCGAGTCCTCGATCGCGACGATCGCCTTCTGCATGTACGGGGAGATGGCCGTGAGCGGTACCACCTGCCGGTCCCGTGAATAGACCGTGGCGATCAAGCCACCTTCGGCGTCCAGAATCGTCGTGCGCTGACTCAGCGGCGGTGTCTTCAGATTGGCCGGGATCTCATCGAATCCCTCGACCGTGCCCTTCGCGGCGAGCCCCAGGGCGCCTGCGCCCGGGATCGCGATGCCGGCCAGCACAACTCCGGAGAGAACGGACACCCCGAGGAACTTGGCGGCCTGCTGCGGCCCCGTGAGCCCGGCGCCCGAGCGCTTCTTTCCCATGGAGGGCAGCCTACGTTCTCATTCGCCGGACACGCGCGAATGCCTTGGCCTAAGCTGTCCCCAACTGTCACAGCAGTGTGGTGCGACATCAACCCCTCGGCTTGATTTTCACCCTTCCCGAATGGGGTGGACTTATGTCCGAATCTCGCCCCTCACCCTGACGGTCGTTCGTCCATGGTCCGCCGATTCCATCCGAATTGCCGGAATGGTCGCGCATGTCGCCGGATCACTCCGTCGGGTGATCTGCCGCTTACCCATAGTCCGTTCGGACCATTCAAGATTGGGCCCGTCGGGGGTGTTGCACCGTGCCCGCCTTCCGTAACGTCCTCAACTGGCAGCGGTGAATATGCCGCTACCGCCGTGGGGGAGCCTCGATTCGGGAGAGGACGGCGCCGGGATGGGCTGGGTTACCGACTGGAGTGCGCAGGCAGCCTGCCGCACTACCGATCCGGATGAACTGTTCGTTCAAGGAGCGGCACAGAACAGGGCCAAGGCGGTGTGTACCGGGTGTCCGGTGCGCACCGAGTGCCTGGCCGACGCGCTCGACAATCGTGTCGAGTTCGGAGTATGGGGCGGAATGACCGAGCGGGAGCGTCGCGCATTGCTGCGCAGGCGTCCCACCGTCACCTCGTGGCGACGGCTGCTCGAAACCGCCCGCACGGAGTACGAGCGCAGTACGGGCATCCTCACCGTGGATGTCGATGCGGAGATCGACGTTTCGTACGAGACGTACGCGGCAGCCGGGTAGACCCCTCGCGCGTCCCGCGTACGAGTGCCTCCGTACCCGGAGGCAGCCGTCGTACGAACGCCTACGCTCCGGCCGGAACCCCGGCCGCGAGTCGCTCTCCGATGGCCCGTAGCCCGGCGAGGTCGTGCACATCGCCGGGCAGGGCGGCCACCTCGGCCACCGCCACCTCGGGGTGCAGGGAGGTGAATCGATCGCGTGTGCGCTGTTCGCGCGCGATCACCTGCATCCGTTCGGCGTGCAGGCGCAGCAGTCCTGCCGTGATTTCGTCCACGTCGGCATCGGCGTCGGCGTCGGCGTCGACATCGGGGTCTGAGTTCGGGTCGGCCGAGTCACGAAGTCCAGCTTTCCCGGACTCCTGATCGACAATGCCGCCTTCTTCAAGATTCTCTGCGGCGGCCAACGCCCGCTCGGCGGACAGCTGGTCGGCACCACTGCCGTGCACCCGGTTCAGTACGAGCCCGGCCAGCGGCATGTTCTCTGCGGCCAGCCGCTCCACGAAGTACGCAGCCTCCCGCACCGCGTCCGGCTCGGGCGCCGCGACCACGAGGAACGCCGTACCCGGAGCCTGGAGCAACCGGAACGTCGCGTCCGCACGGGTGCGGAACCCGCCGAACATCGTGTCCATCGCGGCCACGAACGTCTGTACGTCCTTCAGCAGTGAGGCGCCCATCAGCTTGCTGAGCGTGCCGGTCATCAGGGACATGCCGACGTTGAGGAACTTCATCCCCGCCCGGCCGCCCACCTTCGCGGGGGCCATCAGCACCCGGATGAACTTCCCGTCCAGGAAGGACCCCAGCCGCTTCGGCGCGTCGAGGAAGTCCAGCGCGGAGCGGCTCGGCGGAGTGTCCACGACGATCAGGTCCCAGTCGTCCCGCGCCCGCAGCTGGCCCAGCTTCTCCATCGCCATGTACTCCTGCGTGCCCGCGAAGCCGGCCGACAGCGACTGGTAGAAGGGATTCGCGAGGATGGCCTGAGCCCGCTCGGGGTCCGCGTGACCTTCGACGATCTCGTCGAAGGTGCGCTTCATGTCGAGCATCATGGCGTGCAGTTCGCCGCCGTCGACCCCCTTCACCTTGCGAGGGGTGTTGTCCAGCGAGTCGATGCCCATCGACTGGGCGAGCCGCCGCGCCGGGTCGATGGTCAGCACGACCACCTTCCGCCCGCGCTCCGCCGCCCGTACGCCCAGGGCCGCGGCGGTGGTGGTCTTGCCGACCCCGCCCGCGCCGCAGCAGACGATGATCCGCGTCGCGGGGTCGTCCAGCAGCCGGTCCACGGCCAGCCGCGGCGCAGTGTCCATGCCGATCCCCGTCTTCGTCCCGGCGCTCGCGCCGGCGGTCCTGGTGGTGGTGTGGACGGTGGTCCTGGTGGTGGTCTTGGTGGTGGCCCCGCTCATTCCCCACCCACCTGCTTCCGCAGCTCCGAGGCCAGCTCGTACAGCCCGGCCAGATCCATCCCCGCGCCGAGCAGCGGGAGTTCGTACGTCGCCACGTCCAACTGCTGCAGTACGGTGCGCTGCGCGCGCTCCAGCTCCACCCGGCTCGCGTGCTCGGTGGCCTGCGTGAGCAGCGGGTCCACCAGCCGCTCCGCGAGCCCGCCGCGGCGCGCGCCGCCCAGACCCGCCCGGGACAGCGCCTTGGCCACGTCGGCCCGCCGCTCACCGGCGGCGGCGCGCAGGGCGTCCTCGTCCAGGTGGTGCGGCCGCACCATGTTGACGACGACCCGCCCCACCGGCAGCCCGGCCTCCTGGAGCTCGGCGATCCCGTCGGCGGTCTCCTGGACGGGCATCTCTTCCAGCAGCGTGACCAGATGGACGGCCGTCTCCGGGGACTTGAGCACCTTCATGACGGCCTGCGCCTGGTTGTGGATCGGCCCGAACCGGGCTAGTCCCGCCACCTCGTCGTTGACGTTCAGGAAGCGGGTGATCCGCCCGGTCGGCGGCGCATCCATGATCACGTGGTCGTAGATGAACCGGCCCGCCTTGTCCTTGCGGCGGACCGCCTCGCACGCCTTGCCCGTCAGCAGCACGTCCCGCAGCCCGGGCGCGATGGTCGTCGCGAAGTCGATCGCGCCGAGCTTTTTGAGGGCACGGCCGGCGGATCCCAGCTTGTAGAACATCTGGAGGTAGTCCAACAGCGCCCGCTCGGCGTCGATGGCCAGTGCGAAGACCTCCCCGCCGCCCGAGGCGACGGCGATCTTCCGCTCCTCGTACGGGAGCGCCTCCGCCCCGAAGAGCTGCGCGATCCCCTGCCGGCCCTCGACCTCGACCAGAAGCGTCCTTCTGCCCTCACGCGCGAGGGCGAGCGCGAGTGCCGCGGCGACCGTGGTCTTTCCGGTTCCGCCCTTGCCGCTGACCACCTGGAGCCTGCTCACAGCGTCTGAGCCTAACCACTCGCCCTTCGGACCGCGCATGAGCCTCCCCCAGCCTCCGGCCGGGCGGACCCGCAGGGCGACAGGCATTACGCTCGCCCCCATGACCAAGAAGTTCGAATACGCGACGGTCCCGCTGCTGGTCCACGCCACCAAGCAGATCCTGGACACCTGGGGCGAGGACGGCTGGGAGCTCGTCCAGGTCGTGCCCGGCCCGAACAACCCCGAGCAGCTCGTGGCCTACCTCAAGCGGGAGAAGGCATGAGCGGCGCTGTCGAGGCGAAGCTGGCCGGGCTCGGCCTGACCCTGCCCGAGGTCGTCCCGCCGCTGGCCACGTACCAGCCGGCCGTGCGGTCGGGCGCGTACGTGTTCACCGCGGGGCAGCTCCCGATGGTCAGGGGCAGCCTTCCAGTCACCGGCAAGGTCGGCGCCGAGGTCTCGCCGGAGCAGGCCAAGGAGCTGGCCGCGACCTGCGCGCTGAACGCCCTGGCCGCGGTGAAGTCCGTGATCGGTGACCTGGACAAGATCGCGCGTGTCGTGAAGGTCGTCGGATTCGTGGCCTCGGCCCCGGACTTCACGGGTCAGCCGGGCGTACTGAACGGCGCGAGCGAGCTGCTGGGTGCGGTCCTCGGCGAGAAGGGCGTCCACGCCCGCAGCGCCGTCGGCGTGGCGGTGCTCCCGCTGGACGCCCCCGTCGAGGTCGAGATCCAGGTCGAGATCGCCCCCTGACGCGGTGCCCCGACGCACGTCCTGACGCAGTGCCCCGGGGCCGTGTTCTGACGCAGTGCTCCGACGCAGTGCCCGCCCCGGCCCACCGCTCGCGCGGTAGGGCCCCGGCGGGACGCAGCGGCGCAGAGACCCCGGCCCGCCGCCGGGGCACTCTCGAACATCGGGCCGGATCCCCGTAGCATCCCGTCATGCCGAATGGTCAGCACGGTCAGCAGCAGCCCCCCGCCGGAGGTCAGTGGTACCCGCCGGAATGGCCCGATCGCATCCGCGCGCTCATGGACGGTTCCCTCGTTCCGGTGGAACCCCGGCGCGCCGCCACGGTCATGCTCCTCCGCGACACCCCCGACGGGCCCGCCGTGCACATGCTGCGCCGCAAGGCCTCCATGGCCTTCGCCGGCGGCGCGTACGCCTATCCCGGTGGCGGGGTCGACCCGCGCGATGAGGAACACCTCGTGGGCTGGGCGGGCCCGGACCGCGACGCCTGGGCCGACCGCCTCGCCACCGATCCCCGCACCGCCCAGGCCATCGTCTGCGGAGCCGTCCGCGAGACTTTCGAGGAGGCGGGCGTCCTGCTCGCCGGGGAGACCCCCGACACCGTCGTCGGTGACACCACCGGCGACGACTGGGAGGCCGACCGGGAGGCCCTCGTCGCCCGCGAACTGTCCTTCGCCGATTTCCTCGACCGCCGGGGCCTGCTGCTGCGCTCCGACCTGCTCGGCGCCTGGGCCCGCTGGATCACCCCGGAGTTCGAGCCCCGCCGTTACGACACCTGGTTCTTCGTTGCCGCCCTCCCGGAGGGCCAGCGCACCCGCAACGCCTCCACCGAGGCCGACCGGACCGTCTGGATCCGCCCCGCGGACGCCGCCGCCGGCTACGACAAGGGCGAGCTGCTGATGATGCCGCCCACCATCTCCACGCTGCGCTCGCTGGAGCCGTACGGGAGCGCCGCCCGCGCCCTCGCCGCGGCCGCCGCCCAGGACCTGACCCCCGTACTGGCCGAGGCCGCGCTGGTGGACGGCGAGCTGGTGCTCAGCTGGCCGGGGCACGACGAGTTCACCAAGCACGTCCGCCCCGGAGGCACCCCGTGACGAACGCCGCCGCCCTGCCCGGACAGCCCCGCGGAATCGTCACCTCAGGGCCCGCCACCGCCCGCGCGGTCAACATCCTGGCCCCCAACGCCTCCGCGATGACCCTGGACGGCACGAACACCTGGCTCGTCTCGGAGCCCGACTCCACGGAAGCCGTCGTCATCGACCCCGGCCCACTGGACGAGGCCCACCTGCGCGCCGTCGTGGAGACCGCCGAGCGGGCGGGCAAGCGGATCGCGCTGACCCTCCTCACCCACGGCCATCCCGACCACGCGGAGGGCGCCGGCCGCTTCGCCGAGCTGACCCGTACCAAGGTCCGCGCCCTGGACCCCGCCCTGCGCCTGGGCGACGAGGGGCTCGGAGCCGGGGACGTGATCCGGACCGGCGGCCTGGAGATGCGCGTGGTCCCGACGCCTGGCCACACCGCCGACTCGCTCTGCTTCCACCTGCCCGCCGACCGCGCCGTCCTGACCGGCGACACGATCCTCGGCCGCGGCACCACCGTCGTGGCCCACCCCGACGGCCGGCTCGGCGACTACCTGGACTCGCTGCGCCGGCTGCGCTCGCTGGCGGTCGACGACGGCGTGCAGACGGTGCTCCCGGGCCACGGGCCGGTCCTGGACGACGCACAGGGTGTGGTGGAGTACTACCTGGCCCACCGGGCGCACCGCCTCGCCCAGGTCGAGACCGCAGTCGAGAACGGCTACGCCACCCCCGAGGAGGTCGTCGCCCACGTCTACGCGGACGTGGACCGCTCGCTTTGGCCGGCCGCGGAATGGTCCGTACGAGCGCAGCTGGAGTACCTTCAAGATCACGGACTGATCCCCGGAGGGCCCGAATGAACACGATTTTCCTGCTGCTCGCGCTCATAGGTACGGCAGCCTGGATCACCTCGACCGTGACGCTGCGGATGAAGGCCCTGGAGCGGCGCTCGGAGCTTCTGGAGCGGCGGCTGGGCCTGGTCCTGGACCACTTCGGCATCGAGGAGCCCGAGCCGGCCGGGCTGGACGAGGTACGGGCGCTGGTGCGCGACGGCCGCACGGTCGAGGCCATCCGGGTCTACCGCCGGCTCACCGGGGCGGGTCTCCTTGAGGCGAAGCAGGCGGTCGAGGCCCTGACGGGCGCCTGAGGCCTGAGGGGGGCGCCCAGGGCCCCGGGGCCCTGACTGGCGCCCTGACGAGCGCCTGGGCCCCTGACGAGCGCCTGAGCCCCTGACGGGTGCCCGTGGCCGTGACGGGCGTCCGGGCCGTGACGGCGTGACGTTTCAGCGGGGCGTCTTGGTGCCGTGCACGGCCGTGTACTCGTCCGCGAGCCACGGTCCGAGGTCCTCCAGGTACCCGTGCAGCACGACCGGGTCCTCGGCCGGTTCCAGTGCCACCGCTGCCGCGGCCCGCATCTGTGCGGCGCGCTCCGGGTAGTACCGCCCGAAGACCTCCGCGGACTCGGCGAGATCGCTGGTCCAGCCGCCCCACCGGGGCATCACGAGGGTGAACCCGGTGCGCACCAGGTGCCGCGCGACGTGACGGCTGAGCCTGCAGTAGTCGGCGGGGGTCGACGCGGCCCGCGCCCTCGCCCGCCACCGGGGCAGCACGGCGGTCAGATCGCCGTTGGTCTCACGGGCGAGCAGGCTGTCCGGGCGGTAGCGCGGAAGGTGCTCGGCCAGGTCCGCGCCGAGCAGCGGGGTGCACAGGCAGGCGAGGAACCAGCCCAGGTCGTAGCGTTCCTGCTCGCTCAGCAGCCGGCCCTTGCCGTGGAGCAGGATGCCGACGCCGTCGACCTCGGCGAAGTCCTGGTCGAGCCCGCGCGCCAGCACCTCGGCGGTGTCCCGGTCCTCGTCGCCGGGATCGTGGTGCAGGGCGAGAAGCAGGTCGAGGTCCGACCGCCCCGGCCGGGCGGTCCCGCGCGGCACGGACCCGTACAGGTAGGCGCTGTGCAGCCGCTGCCCGTAGGCCGCGCCGATGCGCTCGCGCGCTGCGGCGACGACCGGCGCGAAGCTGCGCTGCACCCGGCCGAGTGACCCCTCGCGCTCGAAGCACCCGTACGCGTCCAGCCCTCTGCGCTCCATGGCCACACTCTCCCAGCCGGCTGCCGGGGCCGGGCCCCGCCGCGGGCGGAACGCACGGAGGGGCCCCGCCCGGTCGGGCGGAACCCCTCCATGCGGTGCGAAACCGCGGTCAGCGCGAGCGCTTCGCCAGGCGTTCCACGTCCAGCAGGATGACCGCGCGCGCCTCCAGGCGCAGCCAGCCGCGGCCCGCGAAGTCCGCGAGGGCCTTGTTGACCGTCTCGCGGGAGGCGCCGACCAGCTGGGCCAGCTCCTCCTGCGTCAGGTCGTGCACGACGTGGATGCCTTCCTCGGACTGCACGCCGAAGCGGCGCGAGAGGTCCAGGAGGGCGCGGGCGACGCGGCCCGGGACGTCGGAGAAGACCAGGTCGGACATCTGGTCGTTGGTCTTGCGCAGGCGCCGGGCGACCGCGCGCAGCAGTGCGGTCGCGACCTCAGGCCGGGCGTTGAGCCAGGGCTGGAGGTCGCCGTGGCCGAGGCCCAGCAGCTTGACCTCGGTCAGGGCGGTAGCGGTGGCGGTGCGCGGGCCGGGATCGAACAGCGACAGCTCGCCGATCAGCTCGCCGGGGCCGAGGACGGCCAGCATGTTCTCGCGGCCGTCGGGGGAGGTGCGGTGCAGCTTCACCTTGCCCTCGGTCACGACATACAGCCGGTCGCCGGGGTCGCCCTCGTGGAACAGGGCGTCACCGCGTGCGAGGGTCACCTCGCCCATGGAGGCGCGGAGCTCCGCGGCCTGCTCGTCATCGAGCGCCGCGAAGAGCGGGGCGCGCCGCAGAACGTCGTCCACGAGTCTCTCTCCTATGTCGACCAGCTCAGGGGACCGTGCTCCCCATTTTGCCGGACGGCTCAAACAGTGCGATCAATCACAAGGATGCCGGACGGACGGGCGTGCTGTGCGGCGAGAGGCCAATCGGAGTGGTGTTACCTGAGGTCCAGACGGGTGTCAGCGCCCGGCCTTAGGCTGGCCGGGTGTCCAATAAGCCGGTGAGAGCACAGGCCAAGGGGTCCGCAGGAGTGACGGGCGGACTCGATTCAGCTGTGGGCGAACAAGCCCCCGAGAAGACGTCCGGAAAGCCCCGGAGGGCCCTGCCGAGCCCCCAGGGCAAAGCTTCGGCCAAGAAAACGGAATCACGGCTGGGCATGGTGCGACGGGCCCGCCGCATCAACCGGGAGCTGGCCGAGATTTACCCCTACGCCCACCCCGAGCTCGACTTCCGGAACCCCTTCGAGCTGCTGGTCGCCACGGTCCTCTCCGCCCAGACCACCGACCTGCGCGTGAACCAGACGACCCCGGCCCTGTTCGCCGCCTATCCGACCCCCGAGGACATGGCCGCGGCCGTGCCCGAGGAGCTGGAGGAGATCATCCGGCCGACCGGGTTCTTCCGGGCGAAGGCGCGCTCGCTGATGGGCCTCTCCCAGGCCCTGCGGGACGATTTCGGCGGCGAGGTGCCGGGCCGGATCGAGGACCTGGTGACGCTGCCCGGAGTCGGCCGGAAAACGGCCAACGTGGTGCTCGGCAATGCGTTCGGCGTCCCGGGGATCACCGTGGACACCCACTTCGGCCGGCTGGTGCGCCGCTGGAAGTGGACCGATCAGGAGGACCCGGAGAAGGTCGAGGCGGAGATCTGCGCGATCTTTCCGAAGAGCGAGTGGACGATGCTCTCGCACCGGGTCGTCTTCCACGGCCGCCGGATCTGCCACGCCCGCAAGCCCGCCTGCGGCGCCTGCCCGATCGCCCCGCTGTGCCCGGCGTACGGGGAGGGCGAAACGGACCCGGAGAAGGCGAAGAAGCTGCTGAAGTACGAGAAGGGCGGCCAGCCCGGCCAGCGGCTGAGCCCGCCGCCGGACTACCCGGGCCTCCCGGCCCAACCGGCGGGCGGAGGCCAGGCGGTCTCCTGAGCGCGGTACGGGCCGCCGCACGGCGACCCGCGGAGGAACGAATCCGGCCCGGGGGTGCGTTGTCCCCGTATCGGGACGGCGATGGCGTCGGCGGCGGTGTCGGCGACGGCGAGGAGCAGGGGTGCCTATGACGCGCGGAACGCGGGACGAGAGCGGCGTGGCCCAGGCGGCCGCGCCGCCGCAGCAGGGCGAGGCGCGGGGCAACCCGTACGCGGACCAGGGGGGTCCGCGGGTGAGCAGCCAGGGGCTGCCGCAGTGGCTCGGTCCCGTCGTGGAAGCCGTGCGGACGGTCCGACCGACCCAGCTCAGCCGCTTCCTGCCCCCCGAGGACGGTCGCGGCCGCCAGTCCGCCGTGCTGATCCTGTTCGGCGAGGGCCCCCGCGGCCCCGAGCTGCTGCTCATGGAGCGCGCCGGAAGCCTGCGCTCACACCCCGGCCAGCCCTCGTTCCCCGGCGGCGCCCTCGATCCGGAGGACGGCGATCCACACACCACCGGCCCGCTGCGCGCGGCTCTGCGCGAGGCCGAGGAGGAGACCGGCCTCGACCCCGCCGGCGTGCAGCTGTTCGGCGTGCTGCCGCGGCTCTACATCCCGGTCAGCGAGTTCGTCGTGACCCCGGTGCTCGGCTGGTGGCGCGATCCCAGCCCTGTCGGCGCCGTGGATCCGGCCGAGACCGCCCGCGTCTTCACGGTTCCCGTGGCCGATCTCACGGACCCCGATCATCGCGTCACGGCCGTCCACCCGAGCGGCCACTTGGGCCCCGCTTTCACCGTCGAATCGGCTCTGGTCTGGGGTTTTACCGCTGGAGTGATCGACCGGCTGCTGCATTTCGCCGGGTGGGAGCGCCCATGGGACCGGTCCAGGCAGGTCCCGCTCGACTGGCGCGCATGAGACGGTGACCCTCGTGAACGTGCTGGACATCCTGTTGCTGGTCGCCGCCGTGTGGTTCGCGATCGTCGGCTACCGCCAGGGGTTCGTCGTCGGCATCCTGTCGGTGATCGGCTTCCTCGGCGGTGGTCTCCTTGCCGTGTCCCTGCTCCCCCTGGTCTGGGACCGGGTGACCGACAACGGCACCCAGGTGTCCACCACGGTCGTCGTGATCGCCGTGGTCGTGATCATCGTCTGTGCCTCGATCGGGCAGGCCTTCACCACCCACCTGGGCAACCGCTTGCGCCGCCACATCACGTGGTCGCCGGCGCGCGCGCTCGATGCGACGGGCGGGGCCCTGGTCAACGTCGTCGCGATGCTGCTGGTGGCCTGGCTGATCGGCTCGGCGCTCGCCGGGACGTCACTTCCCACGCTGGGCAAGGAAGTCCGCAATTCCAAGGTGCTGCTCGGCGTCTCGCGGGTGCTGCCGGCCCAGGCCAACACCTGGTTCTCGGACTTCAGCTCCACCCTTGCGCGCAGCGGCTTCCCGCAGGTCTTCAGCCCGTTCTCGAACGAGCCGATCACCGAGGTGAAGGCGCCCGACCCGGCGCTCGCCCGCAGCCCCGTCACCGTGGCGGCCAAGCACTCGATCGTGAAGGTCGTCGGTACCGCGCCGAGTTGCAGCAAGGTCCTGGAGGGCACCGGCTTCGTCTTCGCGCCAGGCAAGGTGATGACCAACGCGCATGTCGTCGGCGGGGTCGGCGAGCCCACCGTGCAGATCGGCGGCGAGGGCAAGCTGTACGACGGCAAGGTCGTGCTCTACGACTGGGAGCGCGACATCGCCGTCCTGGACGTGCCCAAGCTGAAGGCGCCCGCGCTGGAGTTCACCGACAAGGACGCGGTGAGCAGCAGTGACGCGATCGTCGCCGGCTTCCCGGAGAACGGCTCGTACGACGTCCGCGCGGCCCGCGTCCGCGGCCGGATCAACGCCAACGGCCCGGACATCTACCACCGCGGCACGGTCCGGCGCGATGTCTACTCGCTGTACGCGACCGTCCGCCAGGGCAACTCCGGCGGCCCGCTGCTCACGCCCGACGGCAAGGTGTACGGGGTCGTGTTCGCGAAGTCGCTCGACGACCCGAACACCGGGTACGCGCTGACGGCGGACGAGGTGCGCGACGACGTCAGGATCGGAAGGGTCTCCGACCGGCGGGTCGACAGCCAGGGCTGCGCCCTCTGACCCGTACGGGACGGGTTGCCCGTACGGGCAGCGCGGCCCGTACGGGACCGGGCGCGGTGCCGGCTACGTCCGTGGATGCCGCAGGCGGGCCGAGACCCAGCGGGCCCGCCTGCGCAGGATGCGTGGGATCCCGAGTCGGGGGTCGTGGCCGTCCCGGCCCGTCCTCCCGTGTGTGCCCGGCGTCGCTGCCGGGCGGCGTTCGCGTGCGGTGTCACCGTAGTCGTACGTCCAGCCCATACAACGAGCTGTGCCCGGGCCCCAAGGTCGGTAACCCCGTCCCGGGCGGCCAATTGGCCTATGCGCCGGGCAATTGAATGTTCGTAAGACAGTCGTAGCGGCAGTCGTACTGACAGTCGGTCAGATGGTCAGCGGTCCGGCTCCGGGTCCTTGAGCCAGTTCACCAACTCGGTCGAGAAGGCTGCGGGGTCCTCCTCGTGCGGGAAGTGCCCGAGACCGTCGAACAGCCGCCACCGGTACGGGGCTTCGACGTACTGGCCGGAGCCGGCAGCACTGCGGGTGCGCATCACCGGGTCGAGCGAGCCGTGCAGGTGCAGCGTCGGCACGCGCACCGGCCGCTTCATCCGGCGGTTGAACTGGAGCCCGTCCGGCCGGGCCATGGACCGCATCATCCAGCGGTACGGCTCGATCGAGCAGTGCGCGGTGGACGGGATGCACATCGCCCGCCGGTACACGTCGAGGTCCGCCTCCTCGGGAGGCACGGGCCCGGACCAGTCCCGGATCAGCTCCGCCACGAGCGCCCCGTCGTCGGCGACGAGCTGCCGCTCGGGGATGAACGGCCGCTGGAAGCCCCAGATGTGCGAACTCGCCCGGGTCTGGCCGAAGTCGGACAGCATCGCCGAGCGCCAGCGCCGCGGGTGCGGCATCGAGGAGACCACGAGCCGGCGCACCAGCTTGGGCCGCATCACGGCCGCGGTCCAGGCGAGGTAGCCGCCCAGGTCGTGTCCCACGAGGGCGGCGTCCGGCTCGCCGAGGGACCGTACGACCCCGGTGATGTCGAGCGCCAGGTTCGCGGGGTCGTAGCCGCGCGGGGTGCGGTCGCTGCCGCCCACCCCGCGCAGGTCCATCGCGACCGCTCGGTACCCGGCGTCGGCGAGCGCGACCAGCTGGTGCCGCCACGTCCACCAGAACTGAGGGAAGCCGTGCAGCAGCAGCACCAGCGGCCCGTCGCCGAGCTCGGCGACGTGGAACCGGGCGCCGTTGGCGGCGACGTCCCGGTGGGTCACCGTTCTCCCGCCGGGCACGTCGATCCTGACCGCCGTCGCGGCGGTGGGCGGAGTGCTGGAATCCGCAGAGGGCGCTGTCATGAGGACGAGCGTGCCACACCCACGGCCTGGTCACTCACCGGCCGCGGATGCGGCTTGACGGTCGCGACGACCGCCGCGGTCTGCTTGACGGAGGCGATGGACTTCTCCGGCGGCTTGACCTTCTTGAACTTCGATACGGCGATCAGCGACAACAGGCCCGCGATCAGGAGGAACGCCACGCCGACGATGAGGAAGGACCAGGCGAGCCCGAGTCCGAGGTTGTGGATCCCGTACGCCGCGGCGAAGCTCAGCACGGGCAGGGAGAACAGTGCGAGCACCCCCGCGACGGAGATGGCGGCGCCGCCGACGCCCGCGCGCTTGACGTCCTGGCGGAGCTCCGCCTTGGCGAGGGCGATCTCGTCGTGCACCAGGGCGGACATCTCGGCGGTGGCCGAGGCGACCAGCTGGCCGAGTGTGCGCTCGGCTCCCTGCGCCCCTTGGTCCCCTGCACTCATCGCTCTCTCTCCCTCTGTCAACTGCCGTCGTCGTGGTCTCGTCTGCGCTCGACGCCGTGGCGGCGGCTGTCCTGCGCCCGTCACAGCGTCAGTTCAGATCATGCCGGACGGTCGCGCTCGGCGCTGGACCCGGCTGCCGCTTTGTGCGCGGCGGCCGCTGCGGTCTCGGCCCTGCGGCGGTGCTCCGCGGCCTTCTCCTCGTAGATCTTCGCCATCCGCAGGTGGTACTCCGGCTTGTCCTGCTCGTAGATGTCCGGGATGCCGTCGCGGTCCTCGTCGCGGTCCTCGTCCTCGGTCAGGGCCCGGTACTTGCGGTTGCGGAGCTTGAGCATGACGCTCGCGACGACGGCGGCGATGAGGGAGCCGATCAGGACGGCGGCCTTGACCTCGTCGGTGAGGGTCTGGTCGCCGGTGAAGGCGAGTTCGCCGATGAGGAGCGAGACGGTGAAGCCGATGCCGGCGAGGGAGGCCACGGCGAGCACGTCCGGCCAGGCCAGGTCTTCATTGAGTTCGGCCCTGGTGAAGCGGGCGGCCAGCCAGGTGCCGCCGAAGATGCCCACGGCCTTGCCGATGACCAGGCCGAGGAGGACGCCGAGGGTCTCGGGTCGGGTGAAGACCTGGGCGATGGCCTTGTCGGAGAGGGAGACCCCTGCGGAGAAGAGGGCGAAGAGCGGGACGGCGAGGCCGGCCGAGACGGGCCGGACGAGGTGTTCGATGTGTTCGCCGGGGGAGGTCTGCTCGCCTTCCTTGCGGGAGCAGCGGAGCATCAGGCCCATGGCGACACCGGCGATGGTGGCGTGGACGCCGCTGTTGTACATCAGGCCCCAGATGACCAGGGCGAGCGGGACGTAGACGTACCAGCCGTGGACGCCCTTGCGCATCAGGAACCAGAAGAGGACGAGGCCGGCGACCGCACCGCCGAGCGCCATGAAGTTGATCTCGCTGGTGAAGAACACCGCGATGATCATGATGGCGAAGAGGTCGTCGACGACGGCGAGGGTCAGCAGGAAGGCGCGCAGGGCGGACGGCAGGGAGGTGCCGATGACCGCGAGGACCGCGAGGGCGAAGGCGATGTCGGTGGCGGTCGGGACCGCCCAGCCGTTCATCGAGCCACCGCCGACCGTGTTGACCAGTACGTAGACCAGCGCGGGCATGGCCATGCCGCAGACGGCGGCGATCACCGGGAGGGCGGCCGCCTTGGGCTCGCGCAGATCGCCCGCGACGAGCTCGCGCTTGAGCTCGATGCCGGCGACGAAGAAGAAGACGGCGAGCAGGCCGTCGGCCGCCCAGTGCTGGATCGAGAGGTCCAGGCCGAGGGCGGCGGGGCCGAAGTGGAAGTCGCTGACCTGGGCGTAGCTGTCGGAGAAGGTGGGGATGTTCGCCCACAGTAGGGCGGCGATCGCGGCCACGAGCAGGAGCACGCCACCGACGGTCTCGGCGCGCAGGGCGTCGGCCACGAAGCGCCGTTCGGGCAGGGAGAGCCTGCCGAGGAACTTGCGGCCGTGGCGGTCGGTGGGGCTGGGCGCGGCCACGAGGGGACACCTCCGGGGTGGGTTGGACGGCATGGCGAAGCTCGTTGCCGACCAGACTTCCCGGCGCACCCTGTGGACTTGCTTTCTTGACGCTTCGCATATTTTACAGGATCACGAACGGGCGAATCCGGCGATCTTCACTTTATGTGCGAAAGGGGCATCCGGCGCGATGCGTCGGATGCCCCTCCTCATGGTGTCGCCCGGGTCCTCGTTGGTGCTCAGTCCTCGCTGGAGGCGCTCGGCAGCTTGTTCTGGATCAGCTCCATGACCGAGGAGTCGGCCAGCGTCGTGACGTCGCCGACCGCGCGGTCCTCGGCGACATCGCGCAGCAGACGGCGCATGATCTTGCCCGAGCGGGTCTTCGGCAGCTCCTGGACCGGAACGATCCGCTTCGGCTTGGCGATCGGGCCCAGCGTGGCGCCCACGTGGTTGCGCAGCTCGCCGACCAGGGTGTCGGTCTCGGAGGCGCTGCCGCGCAGGATCACGAAGGCCACGATGGCCTGACCGGTGGTCTCGTCCTTGGCGCCGACCACCGCCGCCTCGGCGACCGCCGGGTGCGAGACCAGCGCCGACTCCACCTCGGTGGTCGAGATGTTGTGGCCGGAAACCAGCATCACGTCGTCCACCCGGCCCAGCAGCCAGATGTCGCCGTCCTCGTCCTTCTTGGCGCCGTCGCCCGCGAAGTACTTGCCCTCGAAGCGGGACCAGTAGGTGTCGACGAACCGCTGGTCGTCGCCCCAGATGGTGCGCAGCATCGACGGCCACGGCTCGGTCAGGACCAGGTAGCCGCCACCGCCGTTCGGGACCTCGTGGCCCTCGTCGTCCACGACCGTCGCGCCGATCCCGGGCAGCGCGCGCTGCGCCGAGCCCGGCTTGGCCTCGGTGACGCCGGGCAGCGGGGAGATCATCATGGCCCCGGTCTCGGTCTGCCACCAGGTGTCCACGATCGGGCAGCGGTCGCCGCCGATGTGCTTGCGGTACCAGATCCAGGCCTCGGGGTTGATCGGCTCGCCGACCGAGCCCAGCACGCGCAGGCTCGACAGGTCGAACTTCGCGGGGATGTCGTCGCCCCACTTCATGAACGTGCGGATCGCCGTGGGCGCGGTGTAGAGGATGGTGACGCCGTACTTCTGCACGACCTCCCAGAAGCGGCCCTGGTGCGGGGTGTCCGGCGTGCCCTCGTACATCACCTGGGTCGCGCCGTTGGCGAGCGGCCCGTAGACGATGTAGGAGTGCCCGGTCACCCAGCCGATGTCGGCGGTGCACCAGTAGACGTCGCTCTCCGGCTTGAGGTCGAAGACGGCGTGGTGGGTGTACGCGGCCTGCGTGAGGTAGCCGCCGGAAGTGTGCAGGATGCCCTTGGGCTTCCCGGTGGTTCCCGAGGTGTACAGGATGAACAGCGGGTGCTCGGCGTCGAAGGCCTGCGGGGTGTGCTCGGCGGACTGGCGTCCGACGACCTCGTGCCACCAGACGTCGCGGCCCTCGGTGAAGGCGGTGTCCTGGCCGGTGCGCTGCACGACGAGCACGTGCTCGACCTGCGGGCACTTGGCGACGGCCTCGTCAATGGCGGGCTTGAGGGCGCTGGGCTTGCCGCGGCGGTAGCCGCCGTCGGCGGTGATGACCAGCTTGGCGTCGGCGTCCTGGATGCGGGAGGCCACGGCATCGGCGGAGAAGCCGCCGAAGACCACCGAGTGCGCGGCGCCGACGCGGGCGCACGCGAGCATCGCGACGACGGCCTCGGGGATCATCGGCAGGTAGACCGCGACCCGGTCGCCGGCCTGGACGCCCAGCTCGGTCAGGGCGTTGGCGGCCTTGGAGACCTCGTCCTTGAGCTCGGCGTAGGTGATCGAGCGACTGTCGCCGGGCTCGCCCTCGAAGTGGATGGCGACGCGGTCGCCGTTGCCGGCCTCGACGTGCCGGTCCACGCAGTTGTACGCGACGTTCAGCTTGCCGTCCGCGAACCACTTGGCGAAGGGCGGGTTGGTCCAGTCGAGCGTCTCGGTCGGCTCGACGTCCCAGGTCAGGCGGCGGGCCTGGGTGGCCCAGAAGCCCAGCCGGTCCGCCTCGGCCTCGGTGTACGCAGCCTGTGTCACATTGGCGGCGGCGGCCAGATCGGCAGGCGGTGCGAACCGCCGCTCCTCCTTGAGCAGATTGGCCAGGCTTTCATTGCTCACGACATCTCCCTTTCCCAGGGTGTCCGTTGTGTCCCCGGGCATAGCTCATCAGTCGGCGGCCCCGGTGACAAGGGGTAGCCGAAAATTGGTTTAGACCTATAACGCGGCTGGGCCCACGCACAGAGTGGCCCCTCCCCGCAGCAGGATGCGGGAAGGGGCCACTCTCTGGCACGGATACCGGAGGGTATCGGTTCACTCCTGTCCATGATCCGGATCCGCCGGCGTCGGCGATTCGGTCATCATTCAGACATGTTGTCCGACGCTGTCGAAGACCCGGCAGTCGAAGAAGTCCTCGCCCTCGGACAGCAGGTACGCCTGAGCCTCACCCACGTGGAAGTACATCCCGTGCAGCTCCAGCGTGCCCTCGGCGAGCCGCCGGGCCACCGATTCGTGCGCCCGCAGGTGCTCCAGCTGCTGCACCACATTGGTCAGGCACAGCTGCTCCACGGCGTCCGCCGGGAGCCGGCCCGCGATCCGGGCCCAGGCGTGGTGCCGGCTGCCCATCCGCTCCAGGCTGGGCAGCCCGTGCCGGAGCCACCGGCGCAGCGGCGTCATCGGGGCCCCGGGCGTGGAGTTCAGCAGCGCCTGCATCGCTCCACAGCCCGAGTGCCCGCACACCGTGATGCTGTCCACCTTGAGCACGTCCACCGCGTACTCGATGGCCGCCGCGACCGAGTCGTCCGCGGCCTCGGCACCCGGCAGGGGGACCAGGTTGCCGACGTTGCGGACCGTGAACAGGTCGCCCGGACCGCTGGCCGTGATCATGCTGGTCACCAGGCGGGAGTCCGCGCAGGTCAGGAAGAGCTGCGAGGGCTGCTGCCCCTCCCGGGCCAGCCGGGCCAGTTCGTCCCGGACGTGCGGCGCGGTGTCCCGCTGGAAGGCGCTGATCCCGCTCGCCAATTGGCCGGCGCCCCGGCGGCGCCGCGGGGCCGGGGGCTCCACGGTCTCCATCGCGTCGAGGGCCGCGGCCGCGCCGGGGATCGTGGGCTCGGCCACCGGCCGGTGGTCGCAGTGGTTCATCCACGGCGTCCAGGGGCGGCAGCAGTGGTGCCCGCCGCGCGGGACCCGGTCACCGCGGTCGCCGCGATCCGCCGCGCCCATCCGGGTGGTGGAGCGGCCGGTGACCTCCAGTGAGCCGCCGTGCACCAGGTGCGCGTCCTGCCAGTCCTGCAGCGTCTCGTACGCCGCGTGGTCCATGAACGAGCCATCCAGCTCCACCACCACGCGCCCGCCGGGCGGGATCTGGTTGAGCACCCGGCTCAGCCGCGGCACCGCGAGGAAGGTCAACTGCCCGCGAGCCCACACCCGGTGGACCCCGTCGCACACCTCCACCGTGATCCGGGTCCGGGCCAGCCGGTGCAGGGCGATCGCGACGGCCACCGCAATGCCGATGGCGACCCCCAGCAGGACCCCGCCGAGCACCACCGCCGCGATCGTCGTCACGTAGACCGAGATCTCGCGGTGCCGGGTGACGGTACGCAGGTGCGTGGCGCTCACCATCCGCACGCCCAGTGCCATCACCAGCGCGGCCAGCGCCGCGAGCGGGATCAGGTCGAGGACCGGGACGAGCAGCCCGGCCGCGAGCAGGATCCACAGCCCGTGCAGCATGACCGACCGGCGACTGACGGCACCGGACTTGACATTGGCCACGCTGCGGACCGCCCCGCCCGCGACGGGCAGCCCGCCGAGCGCTCCGGAGAGGATGTTCGCAGCGCCCTGTCCGCGCAGTTCGCGGTTGAGGTCGGCGCGCGGCGGACGGTTGCCCGTACGCCGCTGGGAGGCGATCAGCTTGTCGGTGGCCACCGCGGACAGCAGGGATTCCACGCTGCCGACCAGCGTGACCGTCAGGACGGCCGCGATGATGCCGAGGACGGGGCCCTCGGGGAACCCCGGCAGCGCGTGGCTGCGCCAGGACGGCAGGTCCACCCGTGGCACGCTGAGCCCCGTCAGCGCGGCGAACGCCGTAGCCGTGGCGACGGCGGCCAGCGCGGCCGGCACCTTGCGCAGGGCGAGCCCCGCCCGTCCGGGCAGCCGCGGCCAGCCGAGCAGTACGGCCAGGGTCAGGGCGCTGACACCGAGTGCGGCCGGGTGCAGATCGGCCAACTGGGCGGGCAGCCCCTTGACGTTGGCGACGGCGGAGCTCTGCGGAGTGCCGCCGAGGACGATGTGCAGCTGGGCCAGGGCGATCGTCACGCCGACGCCCGCGAGCATGCCGTGCACGATGGCCGGACTGACCATGAGCGCCGAGCGGGCGGTGCGCAGCGCGGCCAGCGCGAGCTGGCAGCAGCCGGCGAGCACGGTGATGGCGCAGGTGGTGCGCCACCCGTAGCGCTGGATCAACTCGGCAGTGACGACGGTGAGTCCGGTCGCCGGCCCGCTCACCTGGAGGGGGGTTCCGCCCAGGCGCCCGGCCACGATCCCGCCGACGGCCGCGGCGACCAGGCCCGCCTGGAGCGGGGCACCGGTGGCCAGGGCGATGCCGAGGGAGAGCGGCAGGGCGATCAGGAAGACGGTCAGGGAGGCGGAGAGGTCGGCGTGCAGATCGGCGCGGTGCCCCTTGCGGGGCGAGCTGCCGGGCCGGCTGCCGGCGGTGCCGTCGGCCGTGGTGCCGGGCGCGCTGGCGGGCTCGTCGAGGTCCTTGACGAGGGGTGTGGGGGAAGTGGCTGTCATGGGTCCCGTCTCCTCTGCGGAGGGATGAAGCGGCGGGAGTCTCAACACTCAGTCTCAACACTCAGTAAATGAAAGGTAATGGAGAGTAAAGGAATGTGATGCGTAATGGGGGCAAATGGCCTAGGAATTAGCGCTCAGGGGTGATTAAGCATTTTGTACGGCTTGTCACATCATCATCACGGCGGACCGCATGGGACGTTGCGGCGCGGAAGACCCGCGATGGAACTGCGAGGAGAGGTGGGCGGATGATCGCCGCCACGAAGAGGATCGCCGGCGGCCTGGTCGCCACGGCGCTGGTGCTGGGCGCCGCCGGGTGCAGCACCTCGGGACCCGCCAAGCCCCCCTCCCCCGGGGGCCCGAACGGCAAGAAGGGCGCGGCGGCCCCGGAGGCCGCCCCGGGCAGCGTCAACCGGCTGATCGGCGACGGCTCGACCGCGTACACGGGCCGGCAGCCGAACGTCCAGAAGCCGCAGAAGCTGAAGCCCGGCGAGAAGCCGCCGCAGTTCGTGGTGTTCTCGTGGGACGGCGCCGGCGAGGACAGCCAGAAACTCTTCTCGCACTTCCGCGAGGTCGGCAAGGAGTACAACGCCCGGATGACGTACTTCCTCAGCGGTGTGTACATGCTCCCGGAGGAGAAACGTTCCCTCTACACGGCCCCGCAGCATGAGTCCGGCCGCTCCGACATCGGCTTCGGCGATCTCCAGGGCATCAAGGACACGGCCACCCAGGTCCGCGAGGCCTGGCTGGAAGGCAACGAGATCGGCACCCACTTCAACGGCCACTTCTGCGGCCCCGACGGCGGCGTCGGCACCTGGTCCGTGCCGGAGTGGAAGAGCGAGATCAACCAGGCCAAGTCCTTCGTCAAGAACTGGAAGACGAACACGCCGGGTCTCAAGGACATGGAGCCGCTCCCCTTCGACTACGAGAAGGAGCTCATCGGCGCCCGCACCCCCTGCCTCGAAGGCCAGAAGAACTTCATGCTGGCGGCCAAGGACATGGGCTTCCGCTACGACTCCAGCGGCATCAGCAAGCAGATCTGGCCGAAGAAGACGGACGGCCTCTGGGACGTCCCGCTCCAGCTGGTGCCCATGCCGGGCCGCGCCTTCGAGACCCTGAGCATGGACTACAACTACCTGGTCAACCAGTCCGGGACGACCACGCAGGGCGACCCCTCGCAGCACGAGTACTGGGGCGAGCAGATGCGCGAGGGCCTCCAGCAGGCCTTCGACCGGGTCTACCAGGGCAACCGCGCGCCGTTGATCATCGGCAACCACTTCGAGTCGTGGAACGGCGGCACCTACATGAGGGCCGTCGAGGACTCCATCAAGTCGATGTGCACCAAGAAGGAAGTCCGCTGCGTGCCGTTCCGCGAGCTGGCCGACTGGCTGGACGCCCAGGACCCGAAGGTCCTGGAGTGGATGCGCGGCCTCGATGTCGGCGAGGCGCCCAAGGAGGGCTGGCCGAAGTTCCTGACGGCGGGGCCGCCGGCCAAGCCGGCCGCCCCCGCGGTCAAGCCGGCTGCGGAGCCGGCCGAAGAGGGTTCGGGCGAGGACTGACGAGCTCCGAGGGCGGCGGCTCCGGGAGCTCCGGGGCCGCCGCCTCTCCGCCGGTGCCCTCCCGCAGCACGAAATCGGGGTCGACCTGGGCAGCCAGGTCGACCCCGGTCTTGGCGTTGCCCCAGCTCTGCGCGTTCCGCAGGTGGAAGTGGACCATCTGCTCGGTGTACCGCTCCCAGTCGCGGTGGGCGTACGAGTCGTCGGCCGCGTCCTGCAGGGCCTGGAGCGCGAGCCGGTTGCTCGCCTCCAGCAGCTCGAACGCCGCGGGGCGACCCTTCTCCATGGCACGCACCCAGTCGGAGTGCCCGACGGTGACGAGCAGGTCTTCCCCGACCTCGTCCTGGAGGAATTCGATGTCGTCCGTTCCCTGCACCTTGTTGCCGATGACCTTGAGCACCACCCCGAAGTCCCGGGCGTACTCCTTGTACTGGCGGTAGACGGAGATGCCCTTGCGGGTCGGTTCCGCGACCAGGAAGGTCACGTCGAAGCGGGTGAACATGCCCGAGGCGAAGGAGTCCGAGCCGGCGGTCATGTCGACCACCACGTACTCGTCGGGGCCGTCGACCAGGTGGTTGAGGCACAGCTCCACCGCCCCGACCTTGGAGTGGTAGCAGGCGACCCCGAGGTCCGACTCCGTGAACGGCCCGGTGGCCATCAGTCGTACCGGCTCCCCGTCGAGCAGCACCGTGCGCGCGCAGGCCTCGTACACCGGGTTGTCCTCGGTGACCCGCAGCAGGCGCGATCCGGCGCCGGGCGGGGTGGTCTTGATCATCGTGTCGGCGCAGGAGATGCGCGGGTTGGAGCCCCGCAGGTACTCCTTGATCAGGGGCAGGTGCGCGCCCAGGGCGGGCAGCGCGGAAGCTTCCTCTTCGGCGAGTCCGAGGGCTGCGCCCAGGTGCTGGTTGATGTCGGCGTCCACCGCGACGACAGGGGCCTCATTGGCGGCGAGGTGGCGGATGAAGAGGGAGGACAGGGTCGTCTTGCCGCTGCCGCCCTTTCCTACGAAAGCGATCTTCATGTTCACAAAGAGTAGTCGCTCGGTCGCTTTCTGTGGTGCTTGTAAGTGAAGAAGACCACTCCAAGGAGGGGTCGGTGCTATGGACGTCCAGTGCGTAGGCTCCTTACTTATGAGTAGCGCTTCTGACCCGCTGGCCGCCCTGGGTTCGCTCCCGGGCGTCGCCGAATCCGTGGATTCCGTACGCAAGGCCGTGGACCGTGTCTACGGGCACCGGGTGATGCGCCGGCGCAGCGGGGAGATCACCTCGGAGGCCGCGCTGCGCGGGGCCCGCGGGAGCGCGGCACTGTCCGGGGCGGACTGGGCACTGGAGGAGGTGCGCCGCCGCACCGACTTCGGGGCGGAGGCGGAGTCGCGCACGGTGGGCGCGGCGCTGCGCCTCACGGCGGAAGCCGGGCAGCTGCTGAGCATCTGGCGCCAGTCGCCGCTGCGGGTGCTGGCGCGCCTGCACCTGGTGGCGTCGGGGTCGACAACCGACGGTGACGCGGTGGGCCGCCCGCGCCTGGCCGGCGAGCCGGTGGACGAACCCTTCGTCACCCTCCCGCTGCCGAGCGCCGAGGAGGTGGCGGGCCGGTTGGACGGCCTGTCCCGGCTGATCATCGCGGGCGGCTCGGCCCCGGCGCTGGTCACGTCGGCGGTGGTGCACGGCGAGCTGCTGGCGCTGCGCCCGTTCGGTTCGTACAACGGGCTGGTCGCGCGGGCGGCGGAGCGGATCGTGCTGATCAACAGCGGTCTGGACCCGAAGGCGATCTGCCCGGCGGAGGTCGGTCACGCGGAGCAGGGGCGGGAGGCGTACCTGGCGGCGTTCGAGGGCTACGTCTCCGGGACGGCCGAGGGGATGGCGGCCTGGATCGCGCACTGCGGCCGGGCGATCGAGCTCGGTGTCCGCGAGTCGACGGCGGTCTGTGAGGCCCTGCAGCGCGGCGCGGCGTAACGACCCCCCACACAGGGTTGCGGCGACACCGTCTTGCTCTGGTGTCGCCGCTGGCACTTACGCCCAGTTACCAAGCGTCCTCGATGGTTGCCCATCAGGTCGGGAACTTTGCCCGTTACCTGGTGCGGCTGGCCCGTAATCGACGGGTCGACGTCGCGTGGGTGCTCGGCGTTCATGCTTCGGTCCGTGGGCCTTACTGCGTTTTAAAGATGATCCTCTCGGATGTTCTTTGGTCTCGCGGGCCGTTGACTCCTTTGTACTCCGCTTGGGAGACAAGCGGAACCCCTACCCACTTTTTTTACTTTCCAGGACACCTCGGGGCGAACGGGACACCGCGCGTCCTCGCAGCTCAGCGGGGTCCGGAGCGGTCCGCGCCGACCCGCCCGGCGGAACCGGGCGGGTCGGCGGAGGGCGGTCATGGGTGTCGCCCGAAGGCCGGGCACGGATGTCGCCGGAAGCCGGTCAGACGGACGTCGTGACGGCGGCCAGGGCGCTCGCCCGGCGCCGGCTCGCGTACCAGACCAGCCCGGCGGTGGCCGCTGCCGCCCCCAAGGCCGCGGCGGCGACGAGCGCCGGCCGCGCGGGCATCGACAGCCCGGGCAGCCGCTGCTTCAACCGCACCGGCCGGTTGAACACCAGTACCGGCCACTCGCGAGCCACCGCTTCCTTGCGCAGCGCCCGGTCGGGGTTGACGGCGTGCGGGTGCCCGACCGCCTCCAGCATCGGGATGTCCGTCACCGAGTCGCTGTACGCGTAGCAGCGCGAGAGGTCGTACCCCTCGGACTCCGCGAGTTCGCGTACGGCCTCGGCCTTGGTGGGCCCGTACGCGTAGTACTCGACCTCGCCCGTGAAGCAGCCGTCCTCGCCGATGACCATGCGCGTGGCGACGACCCGGTCCGCGCCGAGCATCTCGCCGATCGGCTCGACGACTTCGGCTCCGGAGGTCGACACGATCACCACGTCGCGGCCGGCCGTGTGGTGGGCCTCGATGAGGGAGGCGGCCTCGTCGTAGATCAGCGGGTCGATGAGGTCGTGCAGCGTCTCGGCGACGATCTCCCGCACCTGCTGGACGTTCCACCCCTTGCAGAGGGAGGACAAGTACTCACGCATCCGTTCCATCTGATCGTGGTCGGCGCCGCCGACCAGGTAGATGAACTGGGTGTAGGCGGTGCGCAGCACGGCTCGGCGGTTGATCAGACCGCCGTGGTAGAAGGACTTGCTGAACGTCAGAGTGCTTGACTTCGCAATGACCGTCTTGTCCAGGTCGAAGAAGGCTGCGGTGCGGGGCGACGAGTGCGGCAAGGGCTGGATTTCCACGCCCCGAGCATATGCGCCCACCATTCGGCGTAAGGTGTGGCGCGTGGGTTTGCCTGAGAAGGCTCTCGGGTACACCATGGAAGTCACGGATCGTTCGCGACCGTGCTAACCCGGTCTGGCTCCTCCCCCCCCGAGTCGGACCGTGGGGACGACCCCCGCTCTCCCCCCCGGCGGGGGTCGTCGCATGTCCGGACGCGGTTCGCGTCCCTGCCTTCGGCCCCAAGTGACCATTCCGCAGCCCTCCTTCTTCGGTGGGCCCTGCGTGGCGAAGGCCCTCACCCCTTCAGACTCGTGACGCTGTGTAGTTGTTCCGCCGCGCTCTGGAACTCACCGGTTGGGGTGACGGAGTTATTCACAGGGCTCGTGTTGTCCACAGTTTTCGGGCAAGATCCACTTCCTTTTCCGGATCGCTGCACGGTGATTCCAGCCGCGAAGTCCGCGGCGGCTGGATTTGCAGTGAGAAGGGGGCGGAGATCGTGGCTGGATCGAAGTCGTGTGAAGTGTCGGAGCGCGTGGAAGCAGGCGGAATCAGGCCATTGGGCGCTCCGGGCGGGCCCGGGTTCGTCGGTGGACGGCCGCTGATCATCACCGAGGACCCCCTCCTGCTCGACGATCTGCTGCGGCTGTGCGCGGCCGCGGGCGCCGAGCCGCATGTGCACCATGCGGTGCCCGAGCAAAGCGGAGGCGGTCGTGACGGAAGCGGCGGGCGCGGCGCGGGGAGTTCCGGCGTGGCGATGGAGGCGGGCCGTTACGGCGTGGCGGTGGCGGCGGGCGGGGGCGTCGGCTGGGAGTCCGCGCCGCTCGTGCTCGTCGGGGACGACGCCGCACGCCGGGTGCGCGGGGCTCCGCGCCGGGGCGGGGTGCTGATCGTCGGCAGGGACTCGGACGATCCCCTCGTGTGGCAGCGGGCGGTGGAGATCGGCGCCGAGGAGGTGCTCCGGCTCCCCGATGCCGAGAGCCGGCTCGTCGACCGCATCGCCGATGTGGTGGAGGGGGCCGGGAAACCCGCCCTCGCCGTCGGGGTGATCGGGGGGAGCGGCGGAGCCGGAGCTTCCACCCTGGCGTGCGCACTCGCCCTCCGGGCCGCCCGCGCGGGGGAGCGGACCATCCTGGTCGACGGGGACCCGCTCGGCGGCGGCATGGACGTGCTGCTCGGCGGCGAGAGCGCCGAGGGGCTGCGCTGGCCGGACTTCGCCGGCTCGCGGGGCCGGGTGGGCGCCGGCGCGCTGGAGGAGTCCCTGCCGGAGCTGCACGCCCTGCGGGTGCTCAGCTGGGACCGCGGGGACCGGGTGCTGGTGCCGCCGGCGGCGATGCGCTCGGTACTGGCCGCCGCGCGCCGCCGGGGCGGGGTGGTGGTGGTCGACCTGCCCCGGCGGGTGGACGAAGCCGTGGCCGAGGCGCTGGCGCAGCTGGACCTGGTGCTGATGGTGGTGCCGGGCGAGTTGCGGGCGGTGGCTGCCGCGGGGCGGGTCGCGGCCGGGGTGCGGATGGTGGCCCGGGACGTCCGCGTGGTCGTACGGGGCCGCTGTCCGGGCGGGCTCGACGCCGAAGCGGTGGCCGGGCTGCTCGGGGTGCCGCTGGCCGGCGAGGTGCCGGTCGAGGTGGGGCTCCCGGGGCGGGTCGCCGAGGGGGAACCACCGGGCGGGCACGGGCGGGGCGCGCTGGCCCGGTTCTGTGACGGCTTCTGGCGGCGGGCGCTCGGTCCTGTCCAGGGGGTGACGGCATGAGCGCCGTACTCCTGGATGCGGTGCGGCAGCGGCTCGCGGAGAGCGGCGCGGAGCCGACCCCGGCCCGGGTGGCGGCCGCCCTGCGGGCACAGGGCCGGCTGCTCGGGGACGCGGAAGTCCTTGGTGTGGCAGCCGAGCTGCGGTCCGAACTGGTCGGCGCCGGCCCGCTGGAGGCGTTGCTCGCCGACCCGGAGGTCACCGATGTCCTGGTGGCCGCCCCGGACCGGGTGTGGGTGGACCGCGGAGGCGGACTGGAGCTGACCGGGGTGACCTTCAGGGACACCGAGGCCGTGCGCAGGCTCGCCCAGCGGCTGGCCGCCGTCGCCGGCCGGCGCCTGGACGACGCCCGGCCCTGGGTGGACGCCCGGATGCCGGACGGCACCAGGCTGCACGCCGTGCTGCCGCCGGTGGCGGTCGGCTCGGCCTGCCTGTCGCTGCGGGTGGTGAGGCCGAGGGCGTTCACGCTGGACGAGCTGGTCGAGGCGGGCACGCTGCCGCCCGGCGGGCAGCGGCTGCTGCGGGACATGATCGAGGCCCGGCTGTCGTTCCTCGTCTCCGGCGGGACCGGCACCGGCAAGACCACCCTCCTCAGTGCCCTGTTGGGGCTGGTCGGCCCCGGTGAGCGGATCGTCCTGGCCGAGGATTCCGCGGAGCTGCGCCCCGACCATCCGCATGTGGTGCGACTGGAGACCCGACCGGCCAATCAGGAGGGGGCTGGTTTGGTCACCCTGGCGGATCTGGTCCGACAGGCGCTGCGGATGCGCCCGGACCGGCTGGTCGTCGGTGAGGTCCGGGGCGCCGAAGTCGCGGATCTCCTGGCGGCTTTGAACACGGGCCACGAAGGCGGCTGTGGCACGGTCCATGCCAATGCCGCAGCCCACGTGCCGGCTCGACTGGAGGCGCTCGGGACGTCCGCCGGGCTCGATCGGGCCGCCCTGCACAGCCAGTTGGCGGCCGCGCTGACCCTGGTGGTCCATCTGGTCCGGGACCGGGCCGGGCGGCGTCGGGTGGCCGAGGTGCACGTCCTGGAGCGGGACGCCGCCGGCCTGGTGGTCACCGTGCCGGCGCTTCGCTGGTCCGCCCGGGGCTTCGCACGGGAGTCGGGCTGGGAGCAGCTGCGTCCGCTGCTGCGGGGTGCACGGTGAACGGGGTGGCCGCGGTGCCGGTGCCGGTGCCGCTTTTCGCGGGGGTGCTGTGCGCGGGGACGGCCGCCTGGGCCCTGGCCGGGGGAGACCGGGTGTCCCGGCGGGCCCGGGTGGTGCTCGCCGGGGGCCGGCCCCTGCTGCCCCGAGGCCCGAGGCGCCGGGAGCGGCTGGTGATCGCGGTGCGGGTACGTGCCGCGCGGTGGCGGGAGTGGTGCTGCCTCGGGATCGGGCTCGTGGTCGCCTTGCTCGGCGGGTCGCTGATCCCGCTGGCGGCGGGCGCGGCGGCGGTGCCGATCGTGCGGCGGTGGCTACGGGGCCGGCGCGGGGAGCGGGCGCGAGCAGCCCGGGCCGCCGGGGTGATCGCGCTGTGCGGAGCGGCGGTGGGCGAGCTGCGGGCGGGGGCCCAGCCCGGGCAGGCGCTGATGGCGGCGATACGGCGGACGGCTGCGGGCCCCGGCGGTCCGGGTGCGAACGAGGCGGCGGTGCTGGCCGCCGCGGCGTTCGGCGGGGACGTCCCCGCGGCGCTGCGGCAGGCGGCGCGGGAGCCCGGCGCGGCAGGGCTGGCCGGGATGGCCGCCTGCTGGTCGATCTCCGTGGACGGGGGCGCGGGGCTGGCCGCCGGACTGGACCGGCTGGAAGGGGCGTTGCGGGCCGAGCGGGACCGGCAGGAGTCGCTGCGGGCCCAGTTGGCGGGGGCGAGGTCGACGACCGTGGTGTTGGCCCTGCTGCCGCTGGTCGGTCTGCTGATCGGCACCGGGCTCGGGGCGGATCCGCTCCGCGTGCTGCTGCACACCCCGGTCGGGTGGGGCTGTCTGCTGGCGGGCGGGGTGCTGGAGGCGCTGGGGCTGCTGTGGTGCCGGCGGATCGTACGGGCGGGTGAGCGGTGATGGGCGCTCTCGTGGTCCACAGGCTGGGGATGGCGGTGTGCCTCGCGGCGGCTGCCGTGCTGTGCACGGCCTCGGCGGTGGCGGCGCGGGTCCGGGCTCGGGCGGCCCGGCGCAGGATCGCGGCGCTGCTGTCAGCGGAACCGGAGCGGCGGGCGCGGGCGCTCGGATCCGGGTTGCTGGCGGTGGTGAAGGCGTGGGCCGGCCCGGCCGGGGCGCTGTTGGCGACCTGGGTGCTGGTCGGCGGTGCGCCGGGCGTACTGGCCGGCTGCGGGGCGGCGGTCGGGGTGTGGCGCTGGCTGCGGCGGGCACGACCGTCGGCCGGGGTGGATCCGCAGGAGGCGGAGCGTCAGTTGCCGTTCGCCGCCGACCTGTTGGCGGCCTGCCTGGCGGCCGGTGCGGCGCCGGTGGAGGCCGCTGAGGTGGTCGGTGAATCGCTGGGCGGCCCGGTGGGCGAACGGTTGGCGCTGGCCGGGGCGGAGCTGCGGCTCGGCGGCGAACCGGGGGCGGCGTGGGGGAGGTTGGCGGAGATACCGGGCGCCAGGGCGCTCGCGGAATGCCTGGAGCGGGCAGCCCGGACGGGTGCTCCGGCCGCGGAGCCGGTCTCCCGGCTGGCGACGGCCCTGCGCGAGGACCGGGTCCGTCAGGCGGGCGCCCGGGCGCAGCGGGCGGCGGTGCTCGTCACCGCTCCGGTGGGGCTGTGTTTCCTCCCCGCGTTTCTCGCGGTCGGAGTGGCCCCGGTGGTGATCGGAATGGCTTCCGGGCTCCTCTCCGCCACCTGACGTCACAACAGAAACTCTGGCCTCAAGTCAGCGACTGAAATCAAAACTGAGATCACGTCAATAATACGAATCAACGGGAGGCAGTCATGAGGATCATCTGGTTTCGTGTGCGGTCGGCGCTGAGTGGCCGCGCCAACGACGCGGGCATGTCCACTTCCGAATACGCCATGGGCACGATCGCGGCGTGTGCATTCGCGGCCGTTCTGTACAAGGTGGTGACGAGTGACGTGGTCTCCACGGCACTTCAGTCGACCATCGGGAAGGCGCTCGATGTGCCCTTCTGAGGAAAAGCGCCGCGGGCCGGGCGACCGGGGATACGTGACGGCGGAGGCCGCCCTGGTGATCCCCGCGCTCGTGCTCTTCGCGACCCTGCTGGTGTGGGCGCTGATGGCGGCGGCCGCGCAGATCCGGTGTGTCGACGCGGCGAGGGCCGGCGCCCGGGCGGCGGCCCGGTCGGAGCCGCCGGGCGTGGCGGAGGCGGCGGCCCGGGCGGCCGCCCCGCCGGGGGCGGAAGTGGGGCTGGAGCGCAACGGGGACCTGTGGCGGGTCCGGGTGGCGGCGCCGGCGCCCGGCCCGGGCGGGCTGCCGGTGCGGCTCGGGGCGCAGGCGGTGGCTCTGGCGGAGGACGCGGTGGGGCCGCCGCCATGAGCCGGGACCGGGGTTCGGCAACGGTGTGGGCGGCGCTGGTGGCGACCGTGCTCGGAGCGGTGTTCGGAGGGGTGCTGCTGCTCGGCCAAGCCGTCGTGGCCCGTCACCGGGCGGCGGCGGCCGCCGACCTGGCTTCCCTCGCGGCGGCCGCCACCTGGACCCACGGCCCGGAGGCCGCCTGTACCGCGGCCCGCCGGGTCGCAGCGGCACAGGGCGCGGCCGTGACCGCCTGCAGCGTCGGGGGCGAGGTGGCCGAGGTGACGGCCCGACCCGCGACGGGCCCCTTCACACCGACGATCAGAGCCCGTGCGGGGCCGCCACTGCCTGCCTCCGGCTGACCCGGGCGCCGCTGCCCGCCTCCGGCTGACCCGGGCGGGCGCGCCGCCGCCTGCCTTCGGCTGACCTGGGCGGGCCCGCCGGGGCCTGTCGCCCGTTGAACGGCCCGTGACCGCCGGCGCTTGCCGTCCACGGACCCGCGCAGGTGCGCCCCTGAGCGTCCTGCCCGCCGCAGGCAGGCCCGGCTGCGGACCGGCGGTCGGCCCTCAGGGTGGTGGGGCCTGGGCGAGGAGGCGGGTGAGGAGGCGGATCGCGCCGCGCTTGTGGAGAGGGTCGTTGCCGTTGCCGCACTTGGGGGACTGGATGCAGGAGGGGCATCCGGACTCGCATTCGCAGGCGGCGATCGCGTCGCGGGTCGCCGTCAGCCAGGCGCGGGCCGTGTGGAAGGCGCGCTCCGCGAAGCCGGCGCCACCCGGGTGGCCGTCGTAGACGAACACGGTGGGGAGGAGGGTGTCGGGATGCAGCGGGACGGAGACCCCGCCGATGTCCCAGCGGTCGCAGGTGGCGAACAGCGGGAGCAGGCCGATGGAGGCGTGCTCGGCGGCGTGCAGGGCCCCGCCGAGGATCTCCGGGTTGATCCGGGCCTCGTCGAGCTGGTCCTCGGTCACGGTCCACCACACGGCACGGGTGCGCAGGGTGCGGGGCGGCAGGTCCAGCTTGGCTTCGCCGAGCACCTCGCCGGTGATCAATTTGCGGCGCAGGTACGAGACGACCTGGTTGGTCACCTCGACCGAGCCGAAGCAGAGCCGGGCCGGACCCCAGGGGATCTCGGTCTCGGTCTCCAGGACGGAGATGGAGGTGGTGTCGCGGGCGGTGGTCGAGAACGGCGGGCTGGCCTCCTCGACCAGCGCGACCGAATCCTCCAGGTCCAGCCGCTTCACCAGATAGGTGCGGCCCTGGTGGAGGTGGACGGCCCCCTCGTGGACGGCGGTGTGGGCCGCGGCCTCGTCGACGGTGCCCAGCAGGCGCCCGGTGGCCGCCTCGACGATCTGTACGGGGGAGCCGCCCCCGCCGCGGATGTCGGTCAGGTCCGAGGCCCGCTCCCGGCGGGTCCAGTGCCAGGCCGTGGCCCGGCGCCTGAGCAGTTTCGCCGCCACCAGCTGCGGGACCAGCTCTGCGGCCGCCGGGCCGAACAGGGCGAGGTCCGCCTCCGTCAGGGGGATCTCGGCGGCGGCCGCGCACAGGTGCGGAGCCAGGACGTACGGGTTGTCCGGGTCCAGGACCGTGGCTTCCACCGGTTGGCGGAACAGGGCCTCCGGATGGTGGACCAGGTACGTGTCGAGCGGGTCGTCGCGGGCGATCAGCACGGCCAGGGCGCCCTGCCCCGAGCGCCCGGCCCGGCCCGCCTGCTGCCACAGGGAGGCCCTGGTGCCCGGATACCCGGTGATCAGGACGGCGTCCAGGCCAGAGACGTCCACGCCGAGCTCCAGGGCGGTGGTGGCGGCCAGGCCGAGCAGTTCGCCGGAGTGCAGGGCCCGCTCCAGGGCCCGGCGCTCCTCGGGCAGGTAGCCGCCCCGGTAGGCCGCGACCCGCCGGGGCAGGGACCGGTCCACCTCGGCGAGCCGCTCCTGGGCGATCACCGCGATCAGCTCCGCTCCGCGTCGGGAGCGCACGAAGGCGACCGTACGGACCCCCTGGACGACCAGGTCGGCCAGCAGCTCGGCGGTCTCGGCCGTCGCGGTGCGGCGTACCGGCGCGCCCTTCTCGCCCCGCAGCTCGGTCAGCAGCGGCGGCTCCCACAGGGCGAAGACCACCTCGCCGCGCGGAGAGGCGTCGTCGGTGACCTCGATGATCGGGACGCCCGTCAGCCGGGACGCTGCGGCCGCCGGGTCGCTCGCGGTGGCGGAGGCCAGCAGGAACACCGGATCGGCGCCGTAGCGGGCGCACAGCCGCCGTAGCCGGCGCAGCACCTGGGCCACGTGGGAGCCGAATACGCCCCGGTAGGTGTGGCACTCGTCGATGACCACGTAGCGCAGCGCGCGCAGGAAGGAGGACCAGCGGGGATGGGCGGGCAGGATCCCCCGGTGCAGCATGTCGGGGTTGGTGAGGACGTAGTTCGCGTACTGGCGCACCCATTCGCGTTCTTCCACCGGCGTGTCGCCGTCGTATACGGCGGGCCGGACCGCGTTGCCCAGGGGCGCGGCGAGCGAGCGCACGGCGCGCCGCTGGTCGGCCGCGAGGGCCTTGGTCGGGGCCAGGTAGAGCGCGGTCGCGCCGCGGCCGTTCGGGGCCTCGGCGCCGTCCGCAAGGGCGGAGAGGACGGGCGCGAGGTAGGCCAGAGACTTGCCCGAGGCGGTGCCGGTGGCGACGACCACCGACTCGCCGTCCAGGGCGTGCTCGGCGGCCGTGGCCTGATGTTCCCACGGATGTTCGATGCCCGAGGCCCGAATCGCCGCTACGACATCCGTTCGGATGCGGTCGGGCCAGACTGCATGACGGCCCTCCCGAGGGGGCAAGTGCTCCGTATGGGTGATGCGCGCAGGTCGGGAAGGCCCCCGTGAGAGCCGGTCCAGGACCGTGCCGGGAGTGGGTCGTGGGTCCTCGGGTGCCGTGGGCCGACCGGGACGGTGAGTATTGGCCATTGGAACCGAGTGTGTCACCGGCGTGCGGGACAATGGTCCGAAGGCGTCGTGCGCGCCTGCCGGTAAGTGATTGAATGCCATCGCGGTAGCCAATCCCTCCCCTGCCTACGGGTGGGGAGGCCCCTGGGGGGCGCCGCTCGATAGCAAGGTGCTGGAGGATCCGTGGACCTGTCCCTGTCGACTCGCACTGTCGGCGACCGCACGGTCGTGGAGGTCGGTGGCGAGATTGATGTGTATACCGCGCCCAAGCTGCGCGAGCAGTTGGTCGAGTTGGTGAACGACGGCAGCTACCACCTGGTTGTCGACATGGAGCGAGTGGACTTCCTCGACTCCACCGGCCTTGGTGTGCTCGTGGGAGGTCTCAAGCGCGTCCGTGCGCACGAGGGCTCGCTGCGTCTGGTCTGCAACCAGGAGCGCATCCTGAAGATCTTCCGCATCACCGGTCTGACGAAGGTGTTCCCGATCCACACGACGGTGGAAGACGCCGTCGCCGCCACCGACTGACGGCCTCACCCTCTGGGGCGCCGCGAGGCGCCGCGGGGGGAGCCGAAGAGGAGCAGGAGCGGGGGCGCGGGCCGAAGCGGTCCGGGCCCCTGTAAGGCACGCCCGTAGTCCGAGGGGGACGCGCATGGCCACCGTTGAACTGCGCTTCAGCGCCCAGCCCGAACACGTCCGGACGGCCCGCCTCGTCGCGGCGGCCGTGGCGCGGCGGGCCGGCGTGGACGAAGCCGTGCTCGACGAGGTCCGCCTCGCCGTGGGCGAAGCCTGCTCGCGCGCCGTCGGCCTGCACCTCAGCAACGGGCTGACCGCGCCCGTCCGGGTGGTCCTGACCGAGGAGGAGAAGCTGTTCTCCATCGAGGTCGGTGACCAGGTGCCCGGACCGGCCGGCGGCCCGGAGGGCGCCGTGCCCGGCTTGGACGCCGCCCTGGACCCGGACACCGAAACCGAGGACGAGATGGGTCTCGCGGTGATCAGCGGGCTCGTCGACGACGTCGAGGTGACGAGCGGGGAGGCAGGCGGGACCATCCGGATGAGCTGGCCCGTGTCCGGCGCGCCCGATCTTCCGTAGTCCGGCGGTCCCACAGCCCCGCGAAACCGCGGTCCGGAGACTTTTCCGATCTTAATCAAGGCCCTGCTGAGCAGGGCCTTTTTTCATACCCGTGCAGCATTTTCTAGATCGCTGATCGGCAGTCAATGCCTTTGTCCCATTACTTCTTTCGGGGGGTAATGGAGTGACGCGATCTATTGCTGAGGAGCAAGAGCAGGCCAATTCCGTTTCCTGCGTACTGTTTTGATCGGGAAGAGCTCCCTACAATCCGTCCACATCTTGAGCTCATCACGTCAAGGAGGACGAATGACGGGGCTCTTCACCCCCAACGCGCCGATCGGGAACTCCGATCTGGCAGCCGCAGTACTCACCGATGGAAATCGGCTCATCGTCATGGTGATCGCGGCCGTGGCACTTGCCGCACTCGTCGTCGCGCAGATCCTGGTCCGCCAGGTCCTCGCCGCCGACGAGGGAACCGACAGCATGAAGGAAATCGCCGCCGCCGTCCAGGAAGGCGCCAACGCCTACCTCGGCCGGCAGTTGCGCACCCTCGGGATCTTCGCCGTCGTCGTGTTCTTCCTGCTCTTCCTGCTCCCCGCCGACGACTGGACGCAGCGGGCGGGACGTTCCGCCTTCTTCCTCGTGGGCGCCCTCTTCTCGGCGGCCACCGGCTACATCGGCATGCGGCTCGCGGTCCGCGCCAACGTCCGCGTCGCCGCCGCAGCACGCGAGGCCACCCCGGCCGAGGGCGAGGCCGCCAAGGACCTGACCGAGGTCTCCCACAAGGCCATGCGGATCGCCTTCCGCACCGGTGGCGTCGTCGGCATGTTCACCGTCGGCCTCGGCCTGCTCGGCGCCTCCTGCGTCGTCCTGGTCTACGCCGCCGACGCCCCCAAGGTCCTGGAGGGCTTCGGGCTCGGCGCCGCCCTGATCGCGATGTTCATGCGCGTCGGCGGTGGCATCTTCACCAAGGCCGCCGACGTCGGCGCCGACCTGGTCGGCAAGGTCGAGCAGGGCATTCCGGAGGACGACCCGCGCAATGCCGCGACCATCGCCGACAATGTGGGCGACAACGTCGGCGACTGCGCCGGTATGGCGGCCGACCTCTTCGAGTCGTACGCCGTCACCCTCGTGGCCGCGCTCATCCTCGGCAAGGCCGCCTTCGGCGACCTGGGCCTGGCATTCCCGCTGATCGTCCCCGCGATCGGCGTCGTCACCGCCATGATCGGCATCTTCGCGGTCTCCCCGCGCCGTTCCGACCGCAGCGGAATGACCGCCATCAACCGCGGCTTCTTCATCTCCGCCGTGATCTCGCTGGTCCTGGTCGGCATCGCCGTCTTCGCCTACCTGCCGGCCAGCTACAAGGACCTCGTCGGCGTCGAGAACGCCTCGATCACCAACCACTCCGGTGACCCGCGCATCCTGGCCCTCGTCGCCGTCGCGATCGGCATCCTGCTCGCGGCCCTGATCCAGCAGCTGACCGGCTACTTCACCGAGACCAACCGCCGTCCCGTCCGGGACATCGGCAAGTCCTCCCTGACCGGCGCGGCCACCGTCGTCCTCGCCGGTATCTCCGTCGGCCTGGAGTCCGCCGTCTACACGGCGCTGCTCATCGGCCTCGGCGTGTACGGGGCGTTCCTGCTCGGCGGTACGTCGATCATGCTGGCGCTCTTCGCGGTGGCCCTGGCCGGCACCGGTCTGCTCACCACCGTCGGCGTCATCGTCGCCATGGACACCTTCGGGCCCGTCTCCGACAACGCCCAGGGCATCGCCGAGATGTCCGGCGACGTCGAGGGCGCCGGTGCACAGGTCCTGACCGACCTGGACGCCGTCGGCAACACCACCAAGGCCATCACCAAGGGCATCGCGATCGCCACCGCCGTGCTCGCCGCGGCCGCGCTGTTCGGCTCGTACAGCGACGCCATCGCGGGCGCGATCAAGCAGGTCGGGGCCAAGGCGGGCGAGATGAACCTCAGCCTGGACATCGCCCAGCCCAACAACCTCGTCGGCCTGATCCTGGGCGCCGCGGTCGTGTTCCTGTTCTCCGGCCTCGCCATCAACGCCGTCTCCCGCTCCGCGGGCGCCGTCGTCTACGAGGTGCGCCGCCAGTTCCGCGAGCACCCCGGGATCATGGACTACTCCGAGAAGCCCGAGTACGGGCGCGTCGTGGACATCTGCACCAAGGACGCGCTGCGCGAACTCGCCACGCCCGGCCTGCTCGCCGTCCTGACCCCGATCGCGGTCGGGTTCTCGCTCGGCGTCGGTGCGCTCGGCTCGTTCCTCGCGGGCGCCATCGGAACCGGCACCCTGATGGCGGTCTTCCTCGCCAACTCCGGTGGTGCGTGGGACAACGCGAAGAAGCTCGTCGAGGACGGCCACCACGGCGGCAAGGGCAGCGAGGCCCACGCCGCGACCGTCATCGGCGACACGGTCGGCGACCCGTTCAAGGACACGGCGGGTCCCGCGATCAACCCGCTGCTCAAGGTCATGAACCTGGTGGCCCTGCTGATCGCCCCGGCGGTCGTGCAGTTCAGCTACGGCGCGGACGCGAGCGCGACCGTCCGTGCGATCGTCGCGGTCCTCGCCATCGCCGTCATCATCACCGCGGTGTACATCTCCAAGCGCCGCGGCATCGCGGTCGGGGACGAGGACGAGGGCGAGGGGGCGTCCGCCGAGCGGGTCTCCCAGCAGGCCGATCCCGCGGTGGTTTCCTGACCTCAGGGGCGACCCTGGGCGGGGCCGGAGGGCCCATCGGCCCGAGGACTCGTAGGTACGACCGAAGGGCGGACAGGCGGCGCGGACTGACGCGCCGTCTGTCCGCCTTTCTGCGTGCCCGGATGGCGGACGTGTATCTTCCGGGCCGAGAGCCTTCGAAGGGACCAATCCGGTGAACAAGAAGTTTGCGGCCGCGGTGTCCGGCGGTGCGGTACTGATGCTCGTGCTGTCCGGCTGCGGCGGTGACGACGGGGACGAGAAGGCCAACGCCTGGGCCAAGAAGGTCTGCGACAAGTGGCAGCCCGAGCTGAAGAAGATCGAGACCGCCAACGCGGACATCAAGCGGGTGGCGACCGAGAGCAGCAAGCCCGACGAGGTGCAGACGACCGACTCGGCGGCGTTCGGGAGCATGTCCGGGGCGTACCAGTCGATGGGGAACGCCCTGCAGGGGGCGGGAGTTCCTCCGGTCAAGGACGGCCAGACGACCCAGGAAGCGGCGGTCAAGGGCTTCGCGGCGACGTCCAAGGGCTACGCCGACCTGAAGACGAAGATGGAAGGCCTGGACCCGAAGGACCAGACGAAGTTCGCCGAGGGCCTCAAGGAGGTGGCCGGCGGACTCGAAGCGGCCACCCAGGGCGGCAAGGACGCGCTTAACACGCTCAAGACGGGCGGCCTGGACAAGGCGATGAACGGCCAGAAGGGCTGCCAGGTCACGACGCCGTCGCCGGCGAAGTGAGGTAGCGGGCCGCCTCGGTCGCCGGCGGTCACGGCGGCTACGGCGGTCGCGGCGTCACAACGGCCACAGGGGCCACGACAGCCACAGCGGCCACAGCGGTACGCGGAACGGGGCGGCGGGGTGCGGGGCGCCCCGCCGCCCCGGCGCATACCGGGTCACCGGGTCACCGGCCGCGCGGCGCACGCTTCTGCGGCGTCAGCCGACACAATGGACCGGTGAGTACCACCAGCCTTCCCACGCCCGACCGCGCCGCCGAGCTCCGCACGGCCCTGCTCGCCGCCGGCTTCACCGCCGACGGCCTGCTCGACCTGCTCGGCGCCCCCGCCTACGCCGCGCTGGCCCGCAGCGAGACGGTCCCCGCCCTGCGCGCCACGCGCGGCAGTGGCGACGGCCCGCTCGCGAGCCTGGTCCGGCTGTTCCTGCTCCAGCAGTCGGAGCCGTACGCGCGCGCCGCGCAGGCGCTGCCCGTCGAAGCCGCGCTGGCCGACGGCTGGCTGCGCAGGGAGGAGGCCGCCGGTGGCGAGGACACGGTGTACGCCACCGTCGACGTGCGCCCGTTCGGCGGTCCCGACGGCGAGGACTGGTTCATCGTCTCCGACCTCGGCTGCGCCGTCGGCGGGGCCGGCGGGATCGGCAGCCGCGAGGAGGGCGTGGTCCTCGGGGTCGGCGGAGCCTCCACGACGCTGGCCGGGATCACCGTCCGCACCCCGGTCGCGACCGCCCTCGACCTCGGCACCGGCTCCGGCATCCAGGCCCTGCACGCCGCCGGGCACGCCACCCGGGTCACCGCCACCGACGTCAACCCGCGGGCCCTGGAATTCACCCGTCTGACCCTGGCGCTGTCCGGCGCCCAGGAGGCCGAGCTGCTCCTCGGGTCCCTGTTCGAGCCGGTCGGCGAGTCCACGTACGACCTGATCGTGTCGAATCCGCCGTTCGTGATCTCTCCCGGTGCCCGGCTGACGTACCGCGACGGCGGGATGGGCGGCGACGACCTGTGCCGGACCCTCGTCCAGCAGGCCGGCACGCACCTCAACCCGGGCGGGTACGCGCAGTTCCTCGGCAACTGGCAGCACGTGGAGGGCGAGGACTGGCACGACCGGGTCCGCTCCTGGGTGCCGCGCGGCTGCGATGCGTGGATCGTGCAGCGTGACGTGCAGGACGTGACGCAGTACGCGGAACTTTGGCTGCGCGACGCGGGCGACCACCGCACCGACCCCGCCGAGTACACCCGCCGGTACGAGGACTGGCTGGACGAGTTCGAGGCCCGCAAGACCAAGGCCGTCGGCTTCGGCTGGATCACGCTGCGCCGCAGCGACGCAGTGGAGCCGTCGGTCGTGGTCGAGGAGTGGCCGCATTCGGTGGAACAGCCTCTGGGCGACGCCGTCGTCGCCCACTTCGCCCGGCAGGACTACCTGCGGGACCACGACGACGCGGCCCTGCTGGAGGCCCGCTTCGTGCTGGCGGCGGAGGTCGTCCAGGAGCAGGTCGGCGCGCCCGGCGCGGAGGACCCGGAGCACGTGGTGCTCCGCCAGAACCGCGGGATGCGTCGCGCGACCAAGGTCGACACGGTCGGGGCGGGATTCGCGGGAGTGTGCGACGGCTCACTCACGGCGGGCCGGATCCTGGACGCGATCGCGCACCTGGTGCAGGAGGATCCGGTGGTCCTGCGGGACCGGACTCCGGAGTCGATCCGGATGCTGGTCGAGCAGGGATTCCTGGAGCCGACCGAGAGCTGACGGTGCCCTGCCGGCGCCGCCGCGGCCCTGTCGGCGGCCCCGGCGGCGCCCCTTCCGCGGCCGCCGGGCCGTGGCCGGATCCGTGATGTAACCCGGGGTTCGCGCGCCGTTTCCCCTCGGCTGTCAGGCTCCCGTACGGGGGACGGCCAAGGGGTCGGAGACGGGATCCGGGGGGATCCGTACGGGACCCCTGGAGCGGCCCGAGGGTAAGGGGGGAACGGCATGGAGAGCGGTCCGGCAATCTTCGCGGGGGCCGTGTTCCTGCTGTTCGGAGCCGCTCTGCTGGGCTGGACGGGGGCGCGTACCCTGCACCGCGCGCCGGTGGCCGAGGGTGTGCGCCCCGTCGTGGCCGTTCCGCTGGCGCTGCTCGCCTCCGGAGTGTCCCTGGCGCTCGGCGTCTGGTGCCTCGCCCGCCCGTGACCCGGGGCCTGCTCACCGGCGCGCCGACCAGTGTGGATCTTGGTCGGAAACAGGACGTCAGGTGGGTGCGGGAGCGGGGCCAGACGGCCCCCTGGCCACTCGGCCCGGTGATCGCGACGGGTCCGGCGCGGTATCCGGGCGGCAGAAATGGCACTTGTCGGGTTACCGTTCGAGTGGCCGTTGCGGGCTTCCGCCGTTTGACACGGGGGCGGGTTGTACCGTCACACTCCGCAGCGTCGCCGTACCGCGACCGAGTGCCGACCGGAGAGAAGAGCCAAGTTGTCCCCGACTAGCGAGACCGCAAAGGGCGGCCGCCGACTCGTCATCGTCGAGTCCCCTGCCAAGGCGAAGACCATCAAGGGCTACCTCGGCCCGGGATACGTCGTCGAGGCGAGCGTCGGGCACATCCGCGACCTGCCGAGCGGCGCGGCCGAGGTTCCCGACAAGTACACCGGCGAGGTCCGCCGTCTCGGCGTGGACGTCGAGCACGACTTCGCGCCGATCTACGTCGTCAACGCGGACAAGAAGGCGCAGGTCCGCAAGCTCAAGGACCTGCTGGCCGAGTCCGACGAACTCTTCCTCGCCACCGATGAGGACCGCGAGGGCGAAGCCATCGCGTGGCACCTGCAGGAAGTCCTCAAGCCCAAGGTCCCCGTCCACCGGATGGTCTTCCACGAGATCACCAAGGACGCGATCCGCGACGCCGTCGCCAACCCGCGCGAGCTGAACCAGCGCATGGTCGACGCCCAGGAGACCCGCCGCATCCTCGACCGCCTCTACGGCTACGAGGTCTCGCCGGTCCTGTGGAAGAAGGTCATGCCGAAGCTGTCGGCGGGCCGCGTGCAGTCGGTGGCCACCCGTCTCGTCGTCGAGCGCGAGCGCGAGCGCATCGCCTTCCGCTCCGCCGAGTACTGGGACCTCACCGGAACCTTCTCCACCGGCCGCGCCGGTGACGCCTCCGACCCCTCGACGCTGGTCGCCCGCCTGAACACGGTGGACGGCAAGCGCGTCGCGCAGGGTCGCGACTTCGGCTCGAACGGGCAGCTCAAGAGCGAGGTCCTGCACCTCGACGAGGCGAACGCCCGGGCGCTGGCCGCCGCGCTGGCGGACACCTCGTTCGCCGTCCGCTCGGTCGAGTCCAAGCCGTACCGCCGCTCCCCGTACGCTCCGTTCCGTACGACGACGCTCCAGCAGGAGGCCTCGCGCAAGCTCGGCTTCGGCGCGAAGGCGACGATGCAGGTGGCGCAGAAGCTGTACGAGAACGGCTTCATCACCTACATGCGTACCGACTCCACCACGCTCTCCGACACCGCGGTGTCGGCAGCGCGGGCGCAGGTCACGCAGCTCTACGGGGCCGACTACCTGCCGGAGAAGCCGCGTGTCTACGCGGGCAAGGTCAAGAACGCGCAGGAGGCGCACGAGGCGATCCGCCCCTCGGGTGATCGTTTCCGCACCCCGGCCGAGACCGGTCTGACCGGCGACCAGTTCCGTCTGTACGAGCTCATCTGGAAGCGGACCGTCGCCTCCCAGATGAAGGACGCGACCGGCAACTCGGTCACCGTCAAGATCGGCGGCCGCGCTTCGGACGGCCGGGACGCCGAGTTCACCGCCTCCGGCAAGACGATCACCTTCCACGGGTTCATGAAGGCGTACGTCGAGGGCGCGGACGACCCGAACGCCGAGCTCGACGACCGCGAGAAGCGGCTGCCGCAGGTCGCGGAGGGCGACGCGCTGTCGGCCGAGGAGATCACGGCGGACGGCCACTCGACCAAGCCGCCGGCCCGCTACACCGAGGCCTCGCTGGTCAAGGAGCTGGAAGAGCGGGAGATCGGCCGCCCGTCGACGTACGCGTCGATCATCGGCACGATCCTGGACCGCGGGTACGTCTTCAAGAAGGGCACGGCGCTCGTGCCGTCCTTCCTGTCGTTCGCCGTGGTCAACCTGCTGGAGACGCACTTCGGGCGACTCGTCGACTACGACTTCACGGCCAAGATGGAGGACGACCTCGACCGCATCGCGCGGGGCGAGGCCCAGTCCGTGCCGTGGCTGAAGCGGTTCTACTTCGGCTCCGAGCACGCGTCGGAGGTCGTGCCGGCCGACGGCGACCACCTCGGCGGTCTGAAGGAGCTGGTCACGGACCTCGGCGCGATCGACGCCCGGGAGATCTCCTCCTTCCCCGTGGGCGAGGGCATCGTGCTGCGTGTCGGTCGCTACGGGCCGTACGTCGAGCGCGGCGAGAAGGACGCGGAGGGCCACCAGCGGGCCGACGTGCCCGACGACCTGGCGCCCGACGAGCTGACGATCGGGTACGCGGAGGAGCTGTTCGCGAAGCCGAGCGGCGAGTTCGAGCTCGGCAAGGATCCGGTGAGCGGGAACGAAATCGTCGCCAAGGACGGTCGCTACGGGCCGTACGTGACGGAGATCCTGCCCGAGGGCACGCCGAAGACCGGCAAGAACGCGGTGAAGCCGCGGACGGCCTCGCTGTTCAAGTCGATGTCCCTCGACACCGTGACCCTGGACGACGCGCTGAAGCTGATGTCCCTTCCCCGGGTCGTGGGCGCGGACGCGGAGGGCGTGGAGATCACGTCCCAGAACGGCCGCTACGGCCCGTACCTGAAGAAGGGCACGGACTCGCGGTCGCTGGAGACCGAGGACCAGCTGTTCACGATCACGCTGGACGAGGCCCTCGCGATCTACGCGCAGCCGAAGCAGCGCGGTCGGGCGGCGGCCAAGCCGCCGCTGAAGGAGCTGGGCACGGACCCGGTCAGCGAGAAGCCGGTCGTCGTCAAGGACGGCCGCTTCGGACCGTACGTGACGGACGGCGAGACGAACGCGACGCTGCGGCGGGACGACGACGTCGAGACGATCACGCCCGAGCGGGGCTACGAGCTGCTCGCGGAGAAGCGGGCGAAGGGCCCGGCCAAGAAGACGGCGAAGAAGGCCACGGCCAAGAAGGCGCCCGCGAAGAAGGCGACGGCGACGAAGACGGCTGCCGCGAAGAAGACCGCGGCGAAGACGACGACAGCGAAGAAGACGGCCGCCAAGAAGACGGTGGCCAAGAAGGCGACGGCCAAGAAGACGGCCGCCGCCCCGGCAGCCGCCGAAGAGTAACCCCCGACGGGGACGTAACCCCGACAGGGATGTAACCCCCCGACGGGGCTGGACGCGCCGCACCGGCCGATCCAGCCCCGCCGGCCCGGGAAAAGGTGGGTCCAGGGTCACACCCGGGCTTGTCCACAGGCTTCCGCACCCGCCAAGCGCAGCGGATAGGCTGGGCGGATGACGCGAGCCGAGCAGCCAACGGTCGTGACCGCCCCCGCGAACCCCACCTACGACGAAGCCCTCGCCGCGGATTCCCGCGAGCGTGCGGTGCGCGCCCTGCTGCGCACCCCGAGGCTGCGCCGGCTGTGGAGCGCCCAGCTGGTGAGCGGCATCGGCGATGCCCTCGCCCTGCTGGTGCTGGTGCTGCTGGCCTTCCAGACGGCCGTCTCCGAAGAGACCTTCGGCGGTGGCTACCGGGGCTGGGCCTTCACCGTCGCCGCCGTCTTCGGGGTCCGGATCCTCGCCACGCTGCTCTTCGGCGCCGTGCTGCTCGGGCCGCTGGCCAAGCTCCTCGCGCCGAAGGAGGCCGGCGGCAAGCTGGACCGCCGCTGGACGATGATCGGCGCCGACGGGGTCCGGCTCGGCTTGTTCGTCGTCGCGCCGCTCTGGCTCGACTGGATCCCGGCCCACGCGCTGACCGCGCTGCTGGCGACCGTCTTCGTATCCGGCGTCGCCGAGCGGCTGTGGAGCCTGGCCAAGGACAGCGCGGCTCCCGCCCTGCTGCCCTCGCCGCCGCCGGAGGGGGCGAGCGTACGGCCGCTGCCGGACCACCTCGACGCACTGCGCCGGCTGACCCTGCGGACGACCTTCGCCGCGATGCCCGTCGCCGCTGCCGTGCTGCTCGCCGCGACCCTGGTCGGCAACGCCCTCGGCCTCGGCGTGGACTGGTTCGCCGAGAACCAGGCCGCCCTCGGCTCGTACGTGGCCTCCGGCCTCTTCGCGGCGTCCGTCTCGCTGCTGCTCCCGCTGGTGCTGCCCGCGACGAAGACCCCGCGCCCGCGGTCCCCGCTGGAGGGCCTGCGGGCCCCCAAGGTGGGAGACCGGCCGGAGAAGGGCCGTACCGGAGCCATCCCGCTGCTCGTCCTGGCCTGCGCCGCCGTCGCCGGAGCCGTGGCCAGTGCCGCGGCCGTGGCCGTCCTGCACGCCTTCGACCTCGGCGGCGGTCCCGCCACCTTCGCCCTGCTCGTCCTGGCGCTGCTTGGCGGTACCGCCGTCGGGATCCGCGCCAACCAGGCCGGCAAGGTGGTGCCCGCGCTCTCCCGGCGCCGGCTGCTCGCCCTGTCGATCGCGGTGGCCGGGCTGGCGCTGCTGCTGACCGGGCTCGTCCCGGACACGGCGACCGTGCTGTTCCTGTCGCTGCTCGCCGGCACCGCCGCGGGCGTGGCCGCCAACACCGGGCACACCCTGCTGGACCAGGAGACCGAGGAGTTCCGCCGGGCCCGGGTCACCGAGCACCTGCAGGCCGTCGTACGGGTGGCGGTGGGCATCGGCGCCGTCCTCGCCCCGGTCCTGGCCGCGGCGATCGGCCCGCACCGGCTGGCCGGCGGGGACGTCGTGTTCGCGCACGGCGGGGCCGCCTTCACCCTGATGCTGGTCGGCGCCCTGCTGCTGCCCGTAGCCGTCGTGGTGCTTGCCAAGGCCGACGACCGCAGCGGCGTACCGCTGCGCCGTGACCTGCGCGATGCGCTGCGCGGTGGGGAGCCGGTGCAGGCCGCGTCCGACGCCGGGTTCTTCATCGCCCTGGAGGGCGGCGACGGCGCCGGCAAGTCCACCCAGGTCGAGGCGCTGGCCGACTGGATCCGGAGCAAGGGCCACGAGGTCGTCGTGACCCGCGAGCCGGGGGCCACGCCGGTCGGCAAGCGGCTCCGCTCGATCCTGCTCGACGTCTCCTCGGCCGGGCTGTCGAACCGTGCCGAGGCCCTGCTGTACGCCGCCGACCGCGCGGAGCACGTGGATACCGTGGTGCGGCCCGCCCTGGAGCGCGGCGCGGTCGTCATCTCCGACCGCTACATCGACTCCTCGGTGGCCTACCAGGGCGCCGGCCGCGACCTGTCCCCGACCGAGATCGCCCGGATCTCGCGCTGGGCCACCGACGGGCTCGTCCCGAACCTGACCGTGCTGCTCGACGTATCGCCGGAGACGGCGCGCGAGCGGTTCACCGAGGCCCCGGACCGGCTGGAGTCGGAGCCCGCCGAGTTCCACCAGCGGGTGCGGGCCGGCTTCCTGACGTTGGCCGCGGCCGACCCCGGCCGCTACCTGGTGGTCGACGCCGGCCAGGACCCGCAGTCCGTCACCACCGTCGTGCGCCACCGCCTGGACCGGATGCTTCCGCTCTCGGAGGCCGAGATGGCGGCTCAGGTCGAAGCCCGTCGCAAGGCCGAGGAGGACGCCCGGCGCAGGGCCGAGGAAGAGGCGGCGCGCAAGGCCGAGGAAGAGCGGCTGCGGGCCGAGGAGGAAGCCCGGCTGAAGGCCGAGGCCGAGGCCGCCAGGATCAAGGCCGAGGCCGAAGCCGCCCGCAGGGCGGAGGAGGAGCGGCTGCGCGCCGAGGAGGAGGCCCGCGCCCGGGCCGAGGCCGAGCGGCTGCGCCTGGAGGCGGAGGAGAAGGCCCGCGCGGCCGAGCAGGAGCGGCTGCGCAAGCAGGCGGAGGAAGAGGCCCGGCTGCGTGCCGAGGCCGAGGAGCGGCGGCTGGAGAAGCAGCGGCGGGCCGAGGAGGCCCTGCTGCGGGCCGAGGAGGCGCGCCGGCTGGCGGAGGCCTCGGCGGCTGCGGCGGCTGCCCAGGCCGCGGCGGCTTCTGCGGCTTCGGCGGCGGCTTCGGCTCCTGCCGCGGCTCCGGTGCCCGAGCCGAAGTCTGCTCCGGCGCCTGCTCCGGAACCGGCAGCTCCGGCTCCCAAGGTGGCGATGACCAAGGAGCCGCTGCCGGACGACGCGGTGACGGTGGAGACCCCGCTGGCCAAGCGGGTCGTCCAGCCGGACGACGTGACGCAGACGGTGCCGGTGCCGAAGATCGACCCGGCGGCGGAGACCTCGGTGCTGCCGGCGGTCCCGCCGGCCGGTCCGACCGACGAGACGGCGGTCCTGCCGCCCGTCCGGCCGTCCCGTAGGACCCCTGCGGCCGGGCAGGCCCCGTCCGGGCAGGCCCACTCCGCCGTGCGGCCGACGGCCCGGCGTCCGCAGGAAAGCCCGGCCGACCGGGTTCCGCCGGGCATCTTCCGGGATACGGGCGACGACGTGACCCGTGAGCTCCCCGTCTTCGGCGAGGACGGCCGCCCGGGCGGGCAGCAGCGACAGGACGGTCAGGACGGGCAGGACCGGCAGGGTCAGCCGACGCGGTCGGACCGGCCGCGGCCCGCCTGGGCCGAGGAGACCCCGCTGGACGATCTGCCGACCCTGGCGGACGAGCTGCTCGGCCGGCGCCGGGACGACGAGGACGAAGAGGGCGGTCCGCGCCGCCGCTGACGGGGATTGTCAGTGGCGCACGCCACACTGGGGGCGGGCGGAGCAGGACGAGCGCGAGCGGTACGGACGGCCGGCGGAGACGCCGGTGAAAGGCGGTGGGCGACATGCCCGTATGGGACGACCTGGTGGGCCAGGAGCGGGTGCAGGCGCAGCTCGCCGCCGCTGCCCTGGACGCCGACGCCCTGGTCACCGCCGTCGAGGCCGGGTCGCCGCCGCCCGCGGCGTCCAAGATGACGCACGCCTGGCTGTTCACCGGACCGCCGGGCTCCGGGCGGGCCACCGCCGCCCGGGCCTTCGCGGCCGCCCTGCAGTGCACCAGCCCCGACCGGGCCCTCGGGGGTGAGCCCGGCTGCGGATTCTGCGACGGCTGCCACACCACCGTGGTCGGCACGCACGCCGATGTGGAGATCGTCCGTACCGATCTGCTGTCCATCGGCGTGAAGGAGACCCGCGCCCTGGTCCGCCGGGCGCAGCTCTCCCCGGCCGTGGGCCGCTGGCAGGTCATCGTCCTGGAGGACGCCGACCGGCTGACCGAGGGTGCGGGCAACGTGCTCCTCAAGGCAGTGGAGGAGCCCGCTCCGCGGACCGTGTGGCTGCTGTGCGCGCCCTCGCTGGAGGACGTGCTGCCCACCATCCGCTCCCGCTGCCGCCATCTGACCCTGCGCACCCCGTCGGTCACCGCCGTCGCCGACGTGCTGGTCCGGCGCGACGGCATCGAGCCCACCGTCGCCGCGGCCGCCGCGCGCGCGACCCAGGGCCACATCGGCCGGGCCCGCCGGCTCGCGCAGGACGAGTCCGCCCGGGCCCGCCGGGCCGGCGTGCTGAAGCTCCCGCTCCGCATCGACGACGTGGGCGGCTGCCTCAAGGCGGCCCAGGAGCTGGTCGACGCCGCCGCCGAGGACGCCAAGCAGGTCGCGGAGGAGGTCGACGCGAAGGAGACCGAGGACCTGAGGGCAGCGCTCGGCGCCGGGGCCGGCACCGGCGGCCGCATGCCGCGCGGCACGGCGGGCGTGATGAAGGAACTCGAAGACCGGCAGAAGCGCCGCCGCACCCGCACCCAGCGCGACACCCTCGACCTGGCGCTGACCGACCTCACCGGCTTCTACCGGGACGTCCTGGCCCTCCAGCTCGGCTCCTCGCTGGCGATCGCGAACGAGGAGATACGGGCCGACCTGGACCGCATCGCCCGTGCGTCCGGACCGGAGCGCACCCTGCGCCGGATCGAAGCGATCATCGCCTGCCGTGATGCCCTGGACCGCAACGTGGCCCCGCTCCTCGCGGTCGAGGCGATGACGATGTCGCTGCGCGCGGGCTGACCGCCGTACGTTGACCGCTTCACCCGAATGAGCGATCCGGCGAGGTCGGACCGGGTACCGCGGGTCCCGGGCGGGGCTGCGGCGCGTCCCCGGGCGGCGGGCGGCGGGTCGGCGCACGCTCACCCGGCCGGGGTGCCCGGCAGGACGTAGGCTCCGGGGATGGACACCAGTCGCCTGCTGCGTACCACCGGAACCGTGATCGCAGCCGCCGGGCTGCTGCTCTCCGGGTGCACCTCGGACGGGTCGGGGGGACCCCGGGCAGCCGCCTCCTCGTCCGGGGGCTCCACGCAACTGGCCGCTCCGCCCGCGGTCCCGGCGGCGCTGCGCCCGTACTACGAACAGAAGCTGAGCTGGCGCGACTGCGGTGTCCCCGGGTTCCAGTGCGCCACGATGAAGGCCCCGCTGGACTACGCGCATCCCGAGTCCGGCCAGGACATCGACATCGCCGTCGCCCGCCGCCAGGCCACGGGCCCCGGCAAGCGGCTGGGCTCGCTCGTGGTCAACCCGGGCGGACCGGGCGGCTCCGGCATCGGGTACCTCCAGGCGTACGCGGGCATCGGCTACCCGGCGGCCGTCCGCGCCCAGTACGACATGGTCTCCTTCGACCCGCGCGGAGTGGACCGCAGCAGCCCGGTGCAGTGCCTCACCGGGCCGGAGATGGACAAGTTCACGCAGGTGGACCAGACGCCGGACAACGCGGCGGAGCAGGCCGAGCTGGTGACGGCGTTCAAGGACTTCGCCGCCGGCTGCCAGACCCGCTCGCAGCGGATCCTGCCGCACGTCTCGACCGTCGAGGCCGCCCGCGACATGGACATGCTCCGCGCGGTGCTGGGCGACGAGAAGCTGACGTACGTCGGCGCCTCGTACGGCACCCTCCTCGGGGCGACGTACGCCGACCTCTTCCCCGGCCGGGTCGGGCGGCTCGTCCTGGACGGCGCCATGGACCCCTCCCGTCCGGCGCTCGAAATGAACCGCGACCAGACCGGGGGCTTCGAGACGGCCCTGCGCTCCTTCGCGAAGGACTGCGCGAAGCAGTCCGACTGCCCGCTCGGCAAGGGCAGCCCGGAGGCGATCGCGGACCGGCTCAAGGAGTTCTTCCGCAAGGTCGACGCCCAGCCCGTGCCCAGCGGCGATCCGGACCGCCCGCTGGGCGAGTCCCTCGCCACGACCGGGGTGATCGCGGCGCTGTACGACGAGAGCGCGTGGCCGCAGCTGCGCGAGGCGCTGACATCGGCGATGAACGGTGACGGGTCCGGCCTCCTCGGCCTCGCCGACAGCTACTACGAGCGCGAACCGGACGGCAAGTACGCGAACTTGATGTTCGCGAACGCCGCTGTCAACTGCCTGGACCAGCCGCCGGCCTTCGCCGGCCCCAAGGCGGTCGAGGCGGCCCTTCCCTCCTTCGAGAAGGCCTCGCCGGTGTTCGGCTCCGGCCTGGCCTGGGCCGCGCTGAACTGCGCGTACTGGCCGGTCAAGGCCACCGGCACGGCCGGCGCGCTGCCCGCGAAGGGCGCCCCGCCGATCGTGGTGGTCGGCACGGTCCGGGACCCGGCGACCCCGTACAAGTGGGCCCAGGCCCTGGCGCAGCAGCTCGACTCGGGCGTCCTACTGACGTACGACGGCGACGGGCACACGGCGTACGGACGCGGCAGCACCTGCATCGACACGGCGATCAACACCTATCTGCTGGAGGGAACTCCGCCGAAGGACGGCAAGAAGTGCACCTAGCGCCGCCCGCCGCGCACCCCCGCACAACGTGGTTCGGGGCACCCCGTTCGAGCCTGTAGACTTGGCGCCGCTGCTGATGAGCGCTCCCTTCCGAGGGAACACTTGTCTGACCAGCGGTGCCGCCTTAGCTCAGTTGGCCAGAGCAACGCACTCGTAATGCGTAGGTCTCGGGTTCGAATCCCGAAGGCGGCTCTGTAGAAGCCCCAGGACTCACTCGCCGTGACCTGGGGCTTTTGCTATTTCCGGGACGGGAAACGGGTCGGCCCGGGGTGGGCGGTAGTGTCCGTTGCGTGGCAACCATCCCGCTCTTCGGCCCGGACGGCCTCTCCCTTCCCGAGTCCCTTACACCCCCGACAAGGACCTGTGCGGTCTGAAGATCGTGAAGCCGGCCTGTGGCGGGGGGTGTTCCTGGGGGAGGTTACCTCCCGGATCAGTGCCGCGTGTCGGAAGCGGCAGCACCCGCTCGCCGATGCGGTCGAAGCCGTGCGGCCCTTCGACCTGATGGACCGCAACGTGCAGCGGAGTCGCGCGCTGGTCGCGCGGACGCTGCGGGCCGACGGCTGGGCGGCGGGGGAGGCGGCGCGCGTGGCCCCCGGAACACGCTCCCGGGGCTCTAGCCGACGTGGGCCCCCGAGCCGCGCGCTACGGAGGGTGACGGGCGGGTGGTGCGGTCGCTGGGGTGTGGGGGCGGGGCTACGTTGGAAAGGCTGAACCCGGGCGACGCGTGGCAGGAGGCCGGCATGTCGACACGGTTGCGCAAGGCGGCGGTGGGGGTGGCCGCGGTGGGGCTCGTGGTGGTGCCCCTGGGGGTGGGGGCGGGGTACGCCCTGGACACGTCGGCCCCGGTCACGGTCTCGGCTTCGGCCCCGGTTGCCGCCGACAGCGATTTTCCGCAGCTCACGCCCGCCGTCGCACGGCAGTTGGACGATGCCGTGCGGAAGGTGATGAGCCAGGCCTCGGTGCCCGGGGTGATGGTGTCGCTCTCGGCTCCCGGCAAGGGCTCGTACGTACGGGCCTTCGGGGTCGCCGACAAGGCCACCGGCCGGTCGATCAGCACGGACATGAACGTGCGCATCGGCAGCGTGACCAAGACCTTCACCGTGACCGCGCTGCTCCAGTTGGTCGACCAGGGCAAGGTCGGGCTCGACGACCCGATCGGCAAGTACGTGTCCGGGGTGCCCAACGGGGGCCGGATCACGTTGCGCGAGCTGGCCGGGATGCGCAGCGGGCTGTTCAACTACTCCGAGGACGAGGGCTTCTTCAAGGCCCTGACGAGCAATCCCCGACGGCCCTTCACCCCGCAGGAGTTGCTCGCGTACTCCTTCAAGCACCCGGTGCTGTTCGAGCCCGACGCGAAGTTCTACTACTGCAACACCAACTTGATCCTGCTGGGGCTGGTGGTGGAGAAGCAGAGCGGGCAGAGGCTCAACGACTACATCAACCAGAAGGTCGTCCGCCCCGCCGGTCTGGGCCACACGCTCTTCCCCGTCGGCGCGGAGTTCCCGAGTCCGCACGCGCAGGGGTACACGGACCAGACCGCCTCCGGGAAGGTCGAGGACGCGGCCGACTGGAACCCCTCCTGGGGCTGGGCGGCCGGAGCCATGATCTCCGATCTCGAAGACCTGAAGACCTGGGCGAGGGTCCTGGCCACGGGCACGCTGCTCAAGCCGGCCACGCAGGCCCAGCGCCTGAAGGTGGTGGACGCGCTGCCCGGCACCGGCTACGGCCTGGGCATCTTCAACGTCCAGGGCTGGATAGGCCACAACGGCTCGCTGCCCGGCTACCAGGCGCTGGTCGTGTACCTGCCGCAGGCGAAGGCCACGTTGACGCTGACGCTGAACACGGACATCTCCTACCAGGGTTCAGAGCCCAGCACCCTCTTCGGTGAGGCGATCACCAAGATCGTCACCCCGGACCACGTCTTCAGCCTGCCCGCCCAACCCGTCACCGGACACTGAACGCCGGACGCTGAACGCTGAACGCCGAACCCGCAAGACTGGTGGCATGAACGATGACCAGAACCCCGTCGTGCGCGTCGCCGGTGAGACCGATGTCGAGGTCGCGGCCGCGCTGTTCCGCGGCTATCTCGACTTCTACGAGGTGAAGGTTGAGGACCCGGACGCTCCCCGCGCCTTCCTGGCGGAGCGGATCAGGGCCGACGAGTCCCTGGTGCTGCTCGCCGACGTGCCGGGGGCCGGGCCGGGGGCCGAGCCGGGGGCCAGCGCGGTCGGGTTCGCGCAGGTCTACCGGACCTTCTCCTCGCTCGCCCTGCGGCCGATGTGGATCCTGAGCGACCTGTACGTCGCGCCGTCCGGCCGCCGTACCGGCGCCGGGCGGGCGCTGCTGCGCGAGGTGTTGCGCCGGGCCGGGGAGGCCGGGGTGGCCGGGGTGCAGCTGGAGACCGCGTACGACAACCACGTCGCGCAGGCCCTGTACGAGGCGGAGGGCTTCGAGCGCGACGCGTTCCACATCTACTTCCACGGACTCGGACAGGGGTGAAACATTTGCGCGCCGCCGTCGCGTCATTGGGGTGAGACGGACGCGAGGGGGAGTGCATGCGGCAGGGTCGCAGAGACGGGTTTCGTGAGTTCGCGGAGGGCCGGTCCGGGCATCTGTACAGGTCGGCCTGCCTGCTGACCAGCGGCGACACCCATCTCGCGGAGGACCTGGTGCAGGACACCCTGGGGCGGATGTACCTGCTCTGGGGACGGATCTCGCGCATAGACAACCCGGCGGCGTACGCGCAGACCGTGCTCGTACGGGCCTTCCTGACGCACCAGCGGCGCAGATCGGCGGGGGAGCGCCCGGTCGGGGAGTTCCCTGAGTCGGGCGCGGCCGCGGCCGGCGGCTCCGATCCGGCGCTGCGGCTGACGCTGCTGGAGGCGTTGGGGCGGCTGGCGCCGAAGGACCGGGCGGTACTCGTGCTGCGGTACTGGGAGGACCGCAGTGTGGAGGAGACCGCCGATGCGATGAACGCCAGCTCGGCCGCGGTGCGCACCCGCACGACGCGGGCGCTCGGTCGGCTGCGGGACCAATTGGGCGGCTCGCTCAGCGAGTTCGCCGGTCTCTGACTTCAGCGTTCCCTGCTTTCCCTGTTCTGGCTGCACTCCCGACACCCCCGTGTTTCCCGCCCCGTTCGGCCCCACCCGTTGCCCTGTGATGGAAGGTCTGGTTCCGCATGCTCTCCGAAGATGACCTGAGCGACGCCCTGCGGCGCACGGGAGAAGGTTTCACGCCCGATCCGCACGCCCTCGTGGCCGCCGGTGAACGGCGCGGACGGCGGCTGGTGGCACGCCGCCGGGCAGCCGTCGTCGGCGGTTCGGTGCTGGCGCTCGCCGTGATCGGTGCGGGCAGCGCCTACACCGCCGGTCTGTTCGAGGGCGCGGGCGGGTCCGGCGCGACCACGGTCGCCGCGCCGCCCGCGCTGCCGGAGAAGGGCAAGCGTGCCGGCAGCGGGGCCGTTCCCGCCGACCAGATGATCGCCGTACTCAAGAAGTTGCTGCCGGACGGGGAACTGTCCGACTTGGAGGCGCGCGGCACGGGCGATGAACTGGGCCCGAGCGTCTCCGGCGTCTACGACGACGGGATGGGCAAGGCGGCCATCGGGGTCTCCCTCACGCGGACCGACCCCACCGGCCGGCCGGCCGCGGAGATGCTGAAGTGCCCCGACAAGAACTTCGTCGAGTACGACGGCTGCGAGGTCGACACCCTGCCCGACGGCGGGCGGATCCTGCTCTACAAGGGGTACGAATACCCCGACCGCCGGGAGCCCACGAAGCTGTGGCGGACCACGCTGGTGACACCGGAGGGCTACCAGGTCGACGCTCAGGAGTGGAACGCTCCGGCGGAGAAGGGTGCGAAGGTCTCGCGGACCGACCCGCCCCTGAACCCGGCTCAGTTGAAGCAGTTCGCGATGTCGACGCTGTGGCGCCCGGCGCTGAGCGACCTGCCGGCCGTCGGGGGGCAGGCGCAGGTCCCCCTCCTGCCGCCCGCGGTGGCGGACCCCCGCGTGGTGCTGGAGTCCCTGCTGCCGAAGACCGGGCTCACGGTGACCGGCAGGGGTGGTTCGGGCGACTACGCCTACGTCGTGCTCGACGACGGCAAGGGCGCCTCGCTCGTCCAGGTCAATGCGCAGAAGGACATGGGCTCGGCGCTGGCGGCCCGCTTCGGCGCGGGCAACGTCACGACCCTCCCCGACGGCACCAAGGTGGTGGCGGAGGAGCAGCCCGGAGAGAAGGGCGGGGCGAACGTGGTCATGTGGACCGTCGACACGCTGCGGCCGGACGGGCGCCGCATCGCGATCTCCGCTTTCAACACCGGCAGCCAGAACAAGCCCGCCACCCGCAAGGAGCCCGTCCTGACGATGGAGCAGCTCAAGCAGATGGCCCTCGACCCGAAGTGGGTCGGCTGATCATCCGGAGCGGACGCGCTATTTGGCGTCCGCGTAGCACTCCACGACCGCCGTGGTGAACGGGAAGCGGACCGGGGTGTCACCGAAGGCGATCCGGCCGGCCCGGTCACCGGCCGCGCGGATCGCCTCGGCGACGGCCCCGGCCTCCTCGGCCGGGCAGTGCACGATCACCTCGTCGTGCTGGAAGAACACCAGCTCGGCCCGCATCCCGGCGCCCGCGATGGCCTGCCGGAGGGCCGCGAGCAGCAGCAGGGCCCAGTCGGCGGCGCTGCCCTGGACGACGAAGTTGCGGGTGAAACGGCCGCGGGCCCGCGTGTTGGTGGAGGCGTAGCTGGGGGTCCAGCCCCCCTCCCGGTCCTGCGGGATCCCGGCTTCGCCGTCCTCGTCGGCGCCGGCCGGCGGCGGGCAGGTCCGGCCCAGCCAGGTCCGTACGAGGCGCCCCTCCTCCCCGGCCCGCGCGGCGTCGTCCACGTACGCCACGGCCTGCGGGAAGCGGCGGCGCAGTGAGGCCAGGTTCTTCAGGCCGTCGCCCGAGGTCTGCCCGTACACGGCGCCCAGGACGGCCAGTTTGGCCATGTCCCGGTCGCCGGAGAAGCCCTGGCGGGAGATGGCCGTGTACAGGTCTTCGGGGCGCCCGGCCACCTCCATGAACGCGGGATCGCGGGAGATCGCGGCCAGGACACGGGGTTCCATCTGGTCGGCGTCGGCGACGACCAGCCGCCAGCCGGGATCGGCGATGACGGCCCTGCGGATCACCTTCGGGATCTGTAGGGCCCCGCCGCCGTTGGTGACCCAGCGGCCGGTCAGGGTGCCGCCGGGGACGAACTCCGGGCGGAAGCGGCCGTCGCGCACCCAGTCCTGGAGCCACGCCCAGCCGTGGGCGGTGTAGATCCGGTACAGCTTCTTGTACGCGAGGAGCGGCTCCACGGCGGGATGGTCGAGCTCCTGGATCTCCCAGCGGCGGGTCGACTTGAGCCGGATCCCGGCCTCCGCGAACGCCTTGATGACATCGGCGGGCAGCTCGGGACGCACGCGCCGGCCGAACGCGGCGGAGATCTCGTCGGCCAGCTCGGCGAGGCGGCGGGGTTCGCCGCCGCCCGCGTACCGCTCGCCGAGGAGCTCGGTGAGCAGTGCGCGGTGCACGTCGGCCCGCCAGGGCAGGCCGGCACGGTGCATTTCGGCGGCGATCAGGAAAGCCGCCGACTCGGAGGCGGTGAGCAGGCGCATGCGGTCCGGGTGGGCGGTGGCGGCGTGGCGCCTCGTCTGCTCTTCGTAGACGGCGACGAGCGCGTCGAGGGGGAGGGGCGTGCGTGCGGGCTGCGGATCGAAGAGGGAGTCCTGAGCGGTGGGTGCGGCCGCGCGCTGCGGGTGCGGGGGATCGGGGGGTACGGGGGCCCCGGTGAGCCGGGCCCAGGCGGCCACGGCCGAGCGGGGCTCTCCGGAGCGGCCCTCGTGGGCGAGGAGCAGGAGCTCGGCGTCCTCGATGTCGTGGCAGCGCTCCACGCGGGTGCCGGCGGCGAGGAGGCGGGGGTAGACCGCGGCGGTGCTCCGCCAGATCCAGCGGGTGGTGGCGGGCGCGGAGCGGATCGCGTCCGCGGGGTCCCGGAAGGTGAGGGGCCCGCCCGGGAGGGCGCCGGGGGCGGGGGCGCCGGGAGTGGAGGACGCGGAGGGCGCGGAGGGCACAGGGGTGAGCGGCCTGGCGTGCCAGAGGCCGTCGGCGGCTTCGGCCAGGGCCCAGTGGGGGGTGGGGTCGCTCATGGGTGCGAGTGTCCCACCGGGGGCTGACAGGGCGGGGACCCCGCTCGGGTGCGGCGCCGTTGCGGGGGCTCCGCCCCGGACCCTCCCCGGCTACCGCTGGGGGCTCCTGCGCCTCAAGCGCCGGCGGGGCCGGATCGGGCGGTGGTGGTGCGTGGGGGGCGTGACAAGCTTCGGGGGTGAGAGAGATTGTCGATCGTGCCTGCGAAGCCGCCCTCTACAGCCAGGACGACGCCGGGCTGGATGCCGGGGCCTCGGTGCTCGTCGGCGATGGCGGGCAGTGGGCCGAGGTCGGTCGGGGGCTGCTGGGGCGCGGGGAGGCGTACGTACGGCAGGCCTGGGAGCGGGGGTGGCAGCCCGCGGACGTGCTCCGGCTGGTGGGCCGGGACCTCGGCGACCGGCATCTGCGGATCACCCGCGACCTGATCGCCGCCGAGGCCCGCCGGTACGCCCGGCTGCCCGAGCGGTGGACCGACGCCGAGGTGTGGTGGGCGGACGACGCGGAGTACGGCGAAGGGCTCGCGCAGCGGGAGCGGGCGGACCGGTTCACCCTGGCGACCGCCGTGCTGGAGGTGTTCCGGCTGCTGATCCGGTTGCCCTCCATCGAACCGGTGGGTCCGGTTCCCGGCGATCCGGCCGCCGACGCGCTGGAGCACGCGCACATCGAGCCCCGCATGCTGGGACGGATCCGCGCCCTGCTCGCCAAGGCGGAGGCGACCACCTACCCGGAGGAGGCGGAGGCGCTCAGCGCCAAGGCCCAGGAGCTGATGGCCCGGCACACCGTCGACGAGGCCTTGCTCGCGGCGAGCGGCAAGGGCCCGGCCCAGGTGCCCGGGGCCTGCCGGATCGGGGTCGAGGTGCCGTACGAGGAGGCCAAGGCGGTACTGCTCGACGCGGTGGCCACCGCGAACCGCTGCCGTGCGGTGTGGAACAGCGCCTTCGAGTTCTCCACCGTGGTGGGCTTCGAGAGCGACCTGGAGGCGGTGGAGCTGCTCTACACCTCGCTGCTCGTGCAGGGCACGGCCGCCATGACCCGCGCCGAGGCCGCGCAGCGCTCAGGCGGACGCAAGCGGACAAAGACGTTCCGGCAGTCCTTCCTGCTCGCGTACGCCAGCCGGCTCGGCCAGCGCCTCGCCGAGACCGCGGAGCACACGGTGGCCGAGGCCCCCGACAACCTGCCCGCCCTGGTGGCCCGCGACGTCGCCGTCACCTCCCGGGCCGACGAGATGTTCCCCCGGACCACGACCACCCGGCTGCGCGGGGCCACCGACCACGCGGGCTGGGAAGACGGCACGGCCGCCGCCGACCGCGCGCACATGGGTGGCAAGCGCCCCCCGCTGCCCCGCTAGCGCGCTACCGGCCTAGCCCTGCTGGGGCCGGTCTCCGCCTTCGCCGCGCAGGGCCTGGGTCTCCGATTTCAGGATGCGCATCGACTTGCCCACCGAGCGGGCCATGTCGGGCAGCTTCTTCGAGCCGAAGACCAGCACGCAGACCACGAGGAGCAGGATCAGGTGCCAGGGCTCAAGGGCGTTGCGGAGCATGTGCTTCCCCCAAGGGGTGACGGGAATTCCGGTGTCGGCCCGACCATCGAACAGTGCCGGGCGCACGGGTACAAATCTGAAGGAGTTCTGAAGGGCCGGGATCCCCGCCCCGTGCACCGAGCGCCGATCGGGTCTTGATCCAAGCCTTATAAGGGTCTGATTCGCCCCTGATCCACCCGAGTTCTTCCCTGACAGTGATCAGGAGAGCACCCTCCGCGTGCACGTGCATCTGCCCATGCATGCGCTTATGAACACAGCTATGATCCGGTGCAGTTGACATCTGCACTATCGGGGGCTTCCTGTGGACCACGCGTACAACGGGATGGCAGCTGCAGAACTCGACGGAGTGACCTGGCAGAAGAGCAGACACAGCAACTCGCAAGGTTCCTGTGTGGAGTTCGCCAAGCTGCCGGGTGGAGCTGTCGCCATGCGCAACTCGCGCTTCCCGGACGGGCCGGCGCTCGTCTACACACCGGCCGAGATAGAGGCGCTGCTGTTGGGCGTCAAGGACGGCGAGTTCGACCACCTGATCGCCTGATCGCCCGCCTGCTCGCCCGTCTGGCCGACTGAAGGAACAGCGCACTGATCAAGCCATGCACGTGCACTGGCCGGGACTGATCGAAATGATCAACCCCGGCCAGTTGGCGTATGCGTGCCCGGCGAAGCGACTGACTACTCGTGGAGCATGAACAGCGCCCAGACCACCTTGCCGGTCAGCCGCCCCGCGAGCGGGTGCCAGCCCCAGTTGTCGCTGTAGGCGTCCACGAGGAACAGTCCGCGCCCCGATTCCAGGTCGCAGTTCTCCTGCGTGCGCTCCGGTGCGAACGATCCGCCCGGCCGGTCCTCGCTGGGGTCCCGCACCGCGCACACCAGTCGGGTGCTCCACCGCATGAGGTGCAGTCGTACCGAGGCCTCCGGCTCGCCCGCGCCGCCGCTCCCGGGCCGTGCGTCGTCGGGCAGGGCGTGGCGCAGCGCGTTGGTCACGAGTTCGGAGACCACCAGGGCCACGTCGTCGAAGCGCTCGTCGAGGTCCCACTGGGACAGGGTCGACCGGGTGAACGAGCGGGCGCCCCGCACCGCCTCGAACCGGGAGGGCAGAGCGCAGGAGGCGGACCCGGAGACAGCCGTGGGGTCGACCGGGGGCAGCCCCTGCCGTAACGGCTCGAGCATGGTCGATCCATTCGTCCCCATGCGAGGCACTCCCGGGATTCGCGGGCGGAGTGGTGGCTCCGTCCAGTAAGAACTGCGGGGTGGGTCCGGCGCCGGCGCGAAGAGCACGCAGGTGCGCGGCACCATCGTTCCGAATGCAGAAGCTGGATGCAAGGGCAGATGCACGTGCACGCGCCGGACCTGTCCACTCCCGTGATGGTTCTTGCTCATTTCTTCCTACGCATACTTACGGACTTCTTTTGCGGCAGCCCGGATTCCGTTACAGAACGAGTACGGGCCGATGCGTTTTGGTGGCAGACTGCGGGCCCTGGGGTACGGGGGCCCCGGCGACGCACACCACGCGCAGACCACGCGTACACATGGCGATGGGGAGGGCAGGACTAGTGACCGCAGAAGCGAGCGGTTCCGTGGTGCGCCGCATCCTCCTGGGCTCTCAGCTCAGGCGACTCCGAGAATCCCGCGGCATCACCCGTGAGGCGGCCGGCTACTCGATCCGCGCATCCGAATCGAAGATCAGCCGCTTGGAGTTGGGAAGGGTGAGCTTCAAGGCAAGGGACGTGGAGGACCTCCTCACGCTCTACGGAGTCACGGACGGCGCGGAGCGGGAGTCCCTGCTGGGGCTGGTCCGCGAGGCCAACGCGGCCGGCTGGTGGCACAGTTACGGCGACGTGCTACCCGGGTGGTTCCAGACGTACGTCGGCCTGGAGGGTGCGGCCTCGCTCATCCGGATCTACGAAGTCCAGTTCGTCCACGGCCTGTTGCAGACCGAGGCCTACGCCCAGGCGGTCGTCAGCCGCGGCATGCCCGGTGCCACCAAGGCCGAGATCGACCGCCGGGTCGCGCTGCGCCTGGAGCGCCAGAAGGCGCTGGTCTCCGAGAGTGCGCCGGTCTTCCACGCCGTCCTGGACGAGGCCGCGCTGCGGCGCCCGTACGGCGACCGGGACGTGATGCGCGGCCAGTTGGAGCACCTGATCGAGGTCTCCCAGCGGCCCAACGTGCAGCTCCAGGTGATGCCGTTCTCCTTCGGCGGTCACGCGGGCGAAAGCGGAGCCTTCACCCTGCTGCGCTTCCCGGAGTCGGACCTCCAGGACATCGTCTATCTGGAACAGCTCACCAGTGCCCTCTACCTGGACAAAGACGAGGAAGTGGCGCAGTACGAAAGGGCGATGGAGCGGCTCCAGGCCGACTGCCCCGACCCTGACCGGACCCGTGATCTTCTCCGTGGTCTGCTCCAACTGTCTTGATTCGCACGTAGTATGACGTCTGATCAGTGCATGATGACCGATCGGTCTCCGGTGCAGCGCACGGGTGCGCGCTCGCAGTAAGGGATGGCATGTCCATATTCGACGACCTGGCTCACCAGTACATCGACGGCGAATGGCTGGCCGGCACCGGTTCGTGGGACATCATCGACGTCAACCCGTACAACGGGGAGAAGCTCGCGGCCATCACGGTGGCCACCGTCGAGCAGGTGGACCGGGCCTACCGCGGCGCCGAGCGCGCCCAGAGAGAGTGGGCCGCCACCAGCCCGTACGCCAGACGCGCCGTCCTGGAACGCGCCCTGCGGATCACCGAGGAGCGCGAGAAGGAGATCATCGAGGCGATGATCGACGAGCTCGGCGGGACCCGCCCCAAGGCCGAGTACGAGGTCCACCTCGCCAAGGAGTTCATCCGCGAGTCGATCCAGCTGGCCGTCCGACCCGAAGGCCGGATCCTCGCCTCGCAGGTCGAGGGCAAGGAGAACCGGGTCCAGCGCCTCCCGGTCGGCGTGGTCACCGTGATCAGCCCGTTCAACTTCCCGTTCCTGGTCACCCTGAAGTCGGTCGCCCCGGCCCTGGCCCTGGGCAACGCGGTGGTGATCAAGCCGAACCAGAACGCGCCCGTGGTCGGCGGCGGGGTCATCGCCAAGGTCTTCGAGGACGCGGGTCTGCCCGCCGGCCTCCTGAACGTACTGGTCACCGACATCGCCGAGATAGGCGACGCGCTGCTGACGCACCCCGTCCCGAAGGTCATATCCTTCGCCGGCTCCGACCGGGTCGGCCGGCACGTCGGCTCCGTCGCCGCCCGCCACTTCAAGCGGACGGTCCTGGAGCTCAGCGGCAACAGCGCCCTCGTCGTCCTCGACGACGCCGACCTCGACTACGCGGTGGACGCGGCCGTCTTCAGCCGCTTCGTCTACCAGGGCCAGGTCTGCATGGCCGCCAACCGGATCCTCGTGGACGCCTCGGTGGCGGAGGAGTTCACCGCGAAGTTCACCGCCCGGGTGCGGAGCCTGAAGACCGGCGACCCCCACGAGGCGGACACCCACATCGGCCCGCTGATCAACTCCTTCCAGGCCGACGCCCTGACCGCCCTCGTCGACCAGGCGGTGGAATCCGGGGCCCAGGCCCTCGTCCGAGGATCTACGCGCGGCAACCTGGTGGAGCCGACCGTGCTGGCCGGCCTGCCCGAGGACTCCCCGCTGCTGGGCCAGGAGATCTTCGGCCCGGTGGCGCTCCTGGTGGTCTTCGACGGCGAGGACGAGGCCGTACGGCTGACCAACGCGACCCCGTACGGGCTGAGCGGCGCCGTGCACACGCGGGACGTGGAGCGCGGGGTGCGGTTCGCCCAGCGGATCGAGACCGGGATGATCCACGTCAACGACTCGACCATCGGGGACGAGCCGCTCGCCGCGTTCGGGGGGGAGAAGGCCTCGGGCCTGGGCCGGCTCAACGGCGAGGCCACGATCGAGGCCTTCACCACCCAGAAGTGGATCTCGGTCCAGCACGGCCGGACGACCTTCCCCTTCTGACCTCGCTCTAGACTCGTGCGAGTCAGCGGCGGGCAGCGTTCCGGGGGAGACCTGAGTTGAGCAACATTCCGGAGACGGGGCGCACGCCCCGGGTCCAGAACCGCCTGGTGATCATCCAGGTGGTCGTCTTCTCGCTGCTGCTCACCCTCGGTGGGCGCCTCTGGTACCTCCAGGTGCGCAATGGCCAGGAGTACACGGACGAGGCGAAGAACAACCACACCCAGCAGGTCGTCCAGCCCGCCGTGCGCGGTTCGATCCTGGACTCCCGCGGGGTGCCCCTCGCCGACAACGAGACGCGCATGGTCGTCTCCGCCAGCCGGACCGACCTGACCAAGATGAAGGACAAGGGCAAGGACGTCCTGACCCGGCTCGCCGGCGTCCTGGGTCTCAAGGCCGACGACGTGGTCAACAGCGTCCGGCTGTGCGACGCCAAGACGCCCAAGCCGTGCTGGAACGGTTCCCCGTACCAGCCGATCCCCGTCACCGACGAGGCGACCACGGACCAGGTGCTGGAAATAAGGGAGCACGCCGAGCAGTTCCCCGGCATCACCGCCGAGCCGACCGCCCTGCGCCGCTACCCCGCCCCCGACCAGGCCAACACCTCCCAGGTGCTGGGCTACCTCTCGCCGGTCACCGACGCGGAGATCACCAAGGCGAGGAAGACCGACTCCCCGTACCTGCGCTCGGACCAGGTGGGCCGCTCCGGCCTGGAGCGCACGTACGACAAGGAGCTGCGCGGCAAGGCGGGCGTCACGCGGTACGAGGTGGACAACCTCGGGCGGGTCATCGGGCAGGCGCAGGCGGAAAAGCCGACGCCCGGTTCGAACGTCGTCACCTCGGTCGACTCGCGCGTGCAGGCGGTGGCCGAGCGCGAGCTGAACAACGCCATGGTCGAGGCCCGCAAGACCTACGACAAGATCACGCACAAGAACTACGAGGCCGACTCGGGCGCGGTCGTCGTGATGGAGGCCAAAACGGGCCGCATCGTCGCGATGGCCTCCAACCCGACGTACGACCCGAACGCGTGGGTCGGCGGCATCTCCGCCAAGGACTACGCCTCCCTCACCGAGAAGGACTCCAACTACCCGCTGCTCAACCGCGCGATCCAGGGTCAGGCCGCCCCGGGCTCGATCTTCAAGGTCGTCTCCTCGACCGCCGCGGTGAACGCGGGCTACCCGTTCAACGGGCGCTACGGCTGCCCGAGCTCGTACTCCGTGGGCAGCCAGAACTTCACCAACTTCGAGTCCCAGGGCTACGGCGACATCACCATCGGCCGGGCCCTGGAAGTCTCCTGCGACACCGTCTACTACGGCATCGCGGACAAGGAGTGGAAGAAGGACGGCGGGATCAACCCCAAGAAGGACCCGAGCGACTGGTTCTTCAAGACGGCCCACGAGTTCGGACTGGGCAAGGCGACGGGCGTGGACCTGCCGAACGAGGTGAACGGCCGCGTTCCCGACCGCCAGTGGAAGAAGGACTTCTTCGAGGCGAACAAGGCCGCCTGGTGCCGCGACGGCAAGAAGGACGGCTCGTACGCCGAGAAGATCGCGTACGAGAACTGCCGCCAGGGCAACCAGCTGCGCGAGGGCGACGCGATCAACTACTCGATCGGCCAGGGCGACACCCTCGTCACCCCGATCCAGATGGCGTCGATCTACGCGGCCATCGCCAACGGCGGCACGATGCACCAGCCGAGCGTCGGCAAGGCGATCGTCAGCGCCGACGGCACCTCGGTCAAGGAGATCGCCCCGAAGGAGCAGGGCCGGCTGCCGATGGACGCCGAGCTGCGTGACGACATAGACGGCGCGCTCGCCTCGGTGGCCACCACCGGCAGCGCGGCCTGGCGGTTCGGCGGCTGGCCGCAGAAGCAGATCCCGATGCACGCGAAGACGGGTACTGCTGAGGTCCAGGGCAAGCAGACCACCTCGTGGTTCGCCTCGTACACCGAGGACTACTCGATCGTCATGACCATCTCCCAGGGCGGTACGGGCTCCGGGGCGTCCGGGCCGGCCGTCCGCAACATCTACGAGGCGATGTACGGGCTCGACGAGAAGGGCGGCCAGGACCTGTCCAAGGCCCTGCTCCCGAAGCCGCAGACGGCGCTTCCGGCGATCCGTCCGGAGGGTGTCGCGGAATGACCTCCATTGCGGACAGGATCTGACCGCATGCCTCCGTAGCGTGGTCCTTGTCAGCAGGAGCACATCAAGAAGGCGGTAGATCGGCATGGTCACTCACGTTCCCGCAGAGTCCTACGGCGACGAGCGCAGCGCGCTCCTGTCCTTCGTACAGGCCCAGCGCGGCGCACTGCGACGTGCGGTGCTCGGCCTCACCGAGGAGCAGGCGGCGAGCCGCCCGAGCGCGAGCGAGCTGTCGCTGTCGGGGCTGCTGAAGCACGTCGCGGAGACGGAGCTGAACTGGCTGCGGATGGCGCAGCAGCTGCCGAACGAGCGGCAGCGCACGCAGGAGACCTGGGCGGACAGTTTCCGCCTGGTCGAGGGGGAGAGCGTCCCCGAGGTCCTGGAGTTCTGGGACGGGGTCGTGGAGGAGCTGGAGAAGTTCGTCCGCGACCTCCCCAGCCTGGACGACACGTTCCCGCTCCCCGACGCGCCGTGGTTCCCGAAGGAGGGCCGGGTCTCGATGCGCTGGCTGCTCCTGCACCTGGTGGAGGAGCACGCGCGCCACGCGGGCCACGCGGACATCGTCCGCGAGTCCTTGGACGGCAAGACGGCCTTCGAGCTCGTGGCCGCGGCCAACGGCACCGCCTAGCCCGCCGACGGGCTAGGCGGTGCCGTTGGCCGCCCGGACCCGGCCTCGGAGCGACCCGCCTCGGAGAGGACTTGCACCTCACGCGGCGTGAGGACCCACAGTGGAGGGCGTACCGACCAGAGGAGCGGAAACGATGGGCTACTCCGTGGGACAGGTCGCCGGATTCGCCGGAGTCACGGTGCGCACCCTGCACCACTACGACGAGATCGGCCTGCTCTCCCCGAGCACCCGCAGCAGCGCGGGTCACCGGCGTTACGACGACGCCGACCTGGACCGGCTGCAGCGGATCCTGTTCTACCGGGAGCTCGGCTTCCCGCTCGAAGAGGTCGCGGTCCTGCTGGACGATCCGGACTCGAACCCGAGGGAGCACCTGCGCCGGCAGCACGCCCTCCTGTCCGACCGGATCGCCCGGCTCCAGCAGATGGCCGAGGCCGTGGAGCACGCCATGGAGGCACAGAGGATGGGCATCAATCTCACGCCCGAGGAGAAGTTCGAGGTCTTCGGGGACTTCGACCCCGACCAGTACGGGGAGGAGGCGCACCAGCGCTGGGGCCACACGGACGCCTACGAGGAGTCCGCCCGCCGGACGGCCTCGTACACGAAGGAGGACTGGAAGCGCTTCCAGGACGAGGCGGACGGGATCAACGGGCGGTTCGCAGAGCTGCTCGGCGCCGGTGCGGCCGCGGACTCCGAGGAAGCCATGGACGTGGCGGAGGAGCACCGGGGCTGGATCGACCGCAACTGCTACGCCTGCTCGCACGAGATGCACACCTGCCTGGGCGAGATGTACGTCGCTGACGAGCGCTTCACGGCCTACTACGACGCGGTCCGGCCCGGCCTGGCGGTGTTCGTGCGGGACGCGATCCTCGCGAACGCGGTCCGCAAGGTCTAGATCGTCCGCAAGGCCCGGGGTGTCGGATGTTCCCCACACGGCCCCCTCCCGGTACCTGGAACCGGGAGGGGGAACTGTGCGTTGATAATTGAAACCACTGCCTTGTCCGAAGCACCCGCGGAAACCGCCGCCGCGACACCCCCCGATCCAGGAGAGCCCGGAACTCGTGTACACGCTTGCGCTCGGCCCTGAGTGGCTGTCCCCGGAGTATCTGATCGGGCAATTCGGTCTGATCGGCATCCTGGTCATCGTTTTTGCGGAGTCGGGCCTCTTCGCGTTCCTGCCCGGGGACTCGCTGCTGTTCACGGCGGGCCTGTTCACCGCGAGCGGGACGATCACGGAGCCGCTGTGGCTGGTCTGCACCCTGATCTCGGCCGCTGCCATCCTCGGTGACCAGGTCGGCTACATGATCGGCAAGGTCTTCGGTCCGAAGATCTTCAACCGGCCGAACTCGAAGCTCTTCAAGCGCGAGAACCTCGACTCGGCGCACGATTTCATGGACAAGCACGGCCCCAAGGCCATCGTGCTCGCGCGCTTCGTGCCGATCATCCGCACCTTCGCGCCGATGGTCGCGGGCGCCACGGCGATGAAGTACCGCACCTTCTTGACGTTCAACGTCATCGGCGGCGTCCTGTGGGGCGCGGGCGTCACGGTCCTGGGCTACCAGCTCGGCCAGTTCGAGATCATCAAGAAGAACGTCGAGCCGATCTTCATCGTCATCGTCCTGATCTCCGTCATCCCGGTGATCTTCGAGGTGCTGAAGGGGCGCAAGGAGAAGAAGGCGGCGGCCGCCTCCGGCGAGCAGCCCGAGTCCGGCGAGGACGCGCAGGCACCGGGACGGCGCAGCGGCCGCCACGCCAAGCGCTAGGCCCCTGCGGCCGGCCCCTGCGGCCGACGCCGCCCTGTCCGTCCGAGCGTACGCAGACGCCCCGGAGAGCCGTTCCCAGGCTCCCGGGGCGTCCGCGTACGGTGAGCGCCCGGACGAGGCGGCTAGAAGCCGCGGGTCCGCTTCGCCGCGCGGCGTTTGGCGGCGCTCGCGGCTCCCGGGATCCGCATGAACAGCCGCGAGGTCTCCGAGCCCAGGTTGACCCCGATCGCGATGGCCAGCGCGATGGCCGCGGCGTTCACCAGAGAGCCGAGGCCCTCGTTCAGCCGGTTCTCGGCGATGAGCAGCAGTCCGTAGTACGTCGCCGAGCCCGGCATCAGCGGGCCGATGGCCGCCGTCGTGTACGGCAGGGCCGAGGCGAACCGGTAGCGGGAGAAGAGCTGGCCGAACAGACCGACCAGCCCGGCTGCGATGGCCGTGGAGGGCACGGGCGGGATGCCGCCCGCGTAGTGCAGGGCCCCGAAGGTCACCCAGGCGACCCCGCCGTTCAGCGTCACGATCAACACGGTGGAACGTTCCTGCTGGAGCAGGATCGCGAACGTGAACACCAGCACCATCGAGGCCGCGATCTGGATCAGCGGCCGCTGGGTGATCTGGAGCACCTCCTCCGGCTTCGGCGAGGTGCCGAGCTGGAGCCCGAGGTACAGCACGACCAGCACGCCCATGATGATGCCGATGAAGAGGTACATGACCTCCAGCAGCCGGGCCGAAGCGGTGATGTAGAAGCCCGTCAGGCCGTCCTGCACGGCTGCGACCAGGGCCCGCCCGGGCAGCAGCGCGAACAGTCCGCCGGTGATCACCGCGGAGGCGCGTACGTCGATCTCCGCCAGGGCCAGGGCCACGCCTATGGCGGCGGGCGGCATCGCGGCCACCACGAACTGGTAGAACTCCGGCAGCCCGCGCCCGGCGCACAGCCAGGCCAGCCGGTCGCCGAGCATCGCGCCGATCGCTGCCGCGAAGAAGACGAGCACGCCACCGCCGACCAGGGTGGAGGCGGCGCCGGCGAGTAGTCCGGCGGCGGCCGTGAGGACCCAGGAGGGGTAAGGGTGCCGGTTGCGGCGGATCTCCGCGAGGCGCCGGTAGGCCTCTTCCAGCGAGAGTTCGATCTCGTGGTGCGTGCTGATGTCGTCGACCAGCTGGTAGACGGCGGCCAGCCGGGTGTAGTCGGTGCCGCGGCGGCGCACGGTCCGGCTCGCCGAGACCGGGTCGTCGACGAGGGAGGGCTGGTGGGTGATCGACAGCAGCGTGAAGGTGACCGTGGGCTCGCAGCGGTCCAGCCCGTACGAGCGGGCCACCGCGAACATCGCGGCCTCCACGTCCTCGGCGCCTTCACCGCCCGCGAGCAGTAGCTCGCCGATGCGCAGGGTCAGGTCGAGCACGCGGCCCACGGCGGGCCCGGTCTCGCTGTGCTTGTGCACGGCCTCGGGGACGGGCCGGACGTCGACCGGCATGCGCAGCATGGTGCGCATGCGGTCCTGCCAGGGCGATTCCTTCATCAGGGAGACGGGGATGCCCCGGCCGGGGGTGTAGGCGGGCGGGGAGTGCTGCGCGCTGTAGGTCGCCGGGGGTGCGAACGCGGAGCCCTCGGGTTCGGCGGGCGGGGCGGGGAGTCCGGCCGGCATGGCGAACTCCGAGGTCGGCTGTTCCTCGTCGACCGGTTCCGGCTCCATTCCGGCGGGGGGAGCGAAGGCGCTGTGCGCCTCGTCGGATTTCGGCTTCCGGTCCTCCGTGCCTCCGGATCCCTCGGCCTCCGCCACGCGTCCTCCAGTCCCCGACCAGCCCGGGTATCAGTATGCGGAACCCGTTCGTCCCCAGCGAAACCACATGACGAACGGGCGGCACCCCCTCGGTGAAGGGGTACCGCCCGTCGTGTGTCACGGGGCGGCGGGAGCTCCCGCCGTCTCACGTGCCGAGCGGACTCAGTGGTGGCCGCCCTGCGCCTCAAGGCGCTTGTACGAGGCCTCGATCTCGGCCTCGGCCTCGGCGCGGCCCACCCAGTCGGCGCCCTCGACCGACTTGCCCGGCTCCAGGTCCTTGTAGACCTCGAAGAAGTGCTGGATCTCCAGGCGGTCGAACTCCGACACGTGGTGGATGTCGCGCAGGTGCTCCACGCGCGGGTCCGAGGCCGGCACGCACAGCAGCTTGTCGTCGCCGCCCGCCTCGTCCGTCATGCGGAACATGCCGATCGCGCGGCACTTGATCAGGCAGCCCGGGAAGGTCGGCTCGTCGAGGATGACCAGCGCGTCCAGCGGGTCGCCGTCCTCGCCGAGGGTGTTCTCGACGAAGCCGTAGTCGGCCGGGTAGCTGGTGGAGGTGAAGAGGCGACGGTCCAGACGGATCCGGCCGGTCTCGTGGTCCACCTCGTACTTGTTCCGCGAACCCTTGGGGATCTCGATGGTGACGTCGAACTCCACGTCCTGCTCCTCCATGATCAGCTTCATTGCTTCGAGACTGCGTGATTCACCTGCGTGCGCGGCCCGCCCAGCCCTGCCGGGTGGGGTGCCATGCTCGCGGCAAGACGCAGTGGTTAAGTGTCCCTCACGCATATGTGTGATCGCGAAAGGGGCTGGTCCGAGGTGCCATTGGTCAAGACGTGGCAGCTCATCGCGGTGTCGGCCGTGGCCGGCCTCGCCCTGTCGGTGGCGGCGGTGGCCGCCGCCGGTCCTTGGGACTCCGGCCAGCGTAAGGCCGAGCGGGACAGGGCCGCCTCCTGGGGCCTTACGGGTGGCGCAGATCACGGTGGCGGCTCGGGCGGCGGGTCCGTGCCGCAGGCCGCGCCCAGCGCCCCCGGAGTGCTCTCCGGGATCGGCCCGGACACCCTGCGCAAGACCGGCAGCGGGGTCGCGGCCGCCGATCCCGGGCGGCTCGCCGACGTCCTGCGGCCGCTGCTCGCCGACCCCGCGCTCGGCACGGTCCGTACCGCCTCGGTCGTCGACACCGCCACCGGTCAGGTGCTCTTCGAGTCCGGGCCGCGCGAGCCCATGACCCCCGCCTCCACCACCAAGATCGCCACGGCGTCGGCCGCGCTCGCCGCGCTCGGCCCCGACTATCGGATCCGGACCACCGTGACCCCCGGCGCTGGCCCCGGGGAGATCGTCCTGGTCGGCGGCGGCGACCCCTCCCTCACCGCGAAGAAGAAGAGCCCCGCCGGATCGGGCGGCAGCCTCGTCGCCCTCGCCGCCGACACCGCCCAGGCCCTCAAGGCCGCCGGCACCGACACCGTCCGCCTCGGCTACGACGACACCCTCTTCACCGGGCCAGCCCGCCACCCCATCGGCGACAACCCCAACATCGCGCTGATCACCTCCCTGGCCGCCGACGAGGGCCGCCCCGACGACTCCACCTCCGGACCCGTCGAGCGGGTCGGGGACCCCGCCGGGGAGACCGCCCGCTCCTTCGCCGCCCTCCTCGGGGAACGCGGCATCAAGGTCACCGGCGAGCCGACCAAGGCGAAGGCGCCCGCCGGCGCCCAGCCGCTCGCGACCACCCTCTCCACCCCGCTCGCCGGCCTCGTCGAGCGGATGCTGACCAACAGCGACAACGACATCGCCGAGGTCCTCGCCCGCCAGACCGCCCTCGCCTCCGGGCAGCCCGCCAGCTTCGAAGGGGCCGAGAAGGCCGTGACCGACCGGCTCACCGCCCTCGGCATCGACACCGCGGGCTCCCGCTTCGCCGACGGCAGCGGACTGGGCCGCGCCGACAAGACCACCACCGGCCTGCTCACCGGACTCCTGGCCAAGGCCGCCGACCCGCAGCGGCCGGAGCTGCGGCCCGTGCTCACCGGGCTGCCCGTCGCCGGGTTCACCGGGACCCTGCGCAGCCGCAACGCCGGCACCTCCCCGGCCGCCGGCCTGGTCCGCGCCAAGACGGGCACCCTGAGCGGGGTGAACTCCCTCGCCGGGACCGTCGTCGACTCCTCCGGCCGACTGCTCGCCTTCGCGTTCCTGACCGCGAACACCCCGGACGCGGGGGCCGCCGAGAAGGGCCTCGACAAGCTCGCCGCCGCCGTCGCCAAGGCTTCGTAGCGTCTCCGGGGGGCTCCGCAGCGGCGCCGGTCCACGTACGGTTGACGCATGACGAGCATCGGTGGTGCCGAGATGGTCGACTGGAATCTCGCGGTGGCGACCGCGACCCGGCTGGTCCGGCCGGGTCCCGAGGTCAGCCGCGACGGGGCCCGCGCGGTGGTGGCGGAGCTGCGCAGGCATGCCAAGACGTCCGAACGCCACGTGCGCGAGTTCACCCGGATGATCCCCGAGGGCACGGCCGTCCCCGACACCCCCGTCCTCGTCGTCGACCGGGCCGGCTGGGTCAACGCCAACGTGGCCGGCTTCCGCGAGCTCCTCGGACCGCTCCTCGGCAAGATGCAGGACCGCCGCGCCGGCGCCCCCGGCGGAGCCGTACTCGGCGTGGTGGGCGGCAAGGTCACCGGCGTCGAGCTGGGCATGCTGCTCAGCTTCCTGGCCTCCCGCGTGCTCGGCCAGTACGAGACCTTCGCCCCGGCCGGACGCGACCTGCCGGGCTCGGCCGCCGGCGGCGGCCGGCTGCTGCTCGTCGCCCCGAACATCGTGCACGTCGAACGCGAGCTGGACGTGCGCCCGCACGACTTCCGGCTCTGGGTCTGCCTGCACGAGGAGACGCACCGTACGCAGTTCACGGCCGTCCCCTGGCTCCGAGACCATCTGGAGGGCGAGATCCAGACCTTCCTCGGCGCCACGGAGATGGACCCCGCGGCCATCCTGGAACGGCTGCGCGAAGCCGCCCAGTCCTTCGCCGGCGCCCGCCCCGACTCCGAGCAGGGCGACGAGGGGCGCTCCCTGGTCGAACTCGTCCAGACCCCCGAGCAGCGCGAGGTGCTCGGCCGGCTCACCGCCGTGATGTCCCTGCTGGAGGGCCACGCCGACTACGTCATGGACGGGGTCGGCCCCGCGGTGGTCCCGTCGGTCGCCGAGATCCGCGAGAAGTTCCAGCAGCGCCGGGCCAGTGGCGCGGGCCGCCTCGACGCCACGCTGCGCAAGCTGCTGGGGCTCGACGCCAAACTGCGCCAGTACCGCGACGGCGAGCGCTTCGTGCGCGCCGTCGTCGGCGAGGTCGGCATGGACGGCTTCAACCGGGTCTGGACCTCGCCGAACACACTGCCGACGAAGGCGGAGATCGCCAAGCCCGCGGACTGGGTCGCGCGGGTGCACCGCAAGGGCGAATAGGAGCGAAGGGGGGCGACTCAGGGGGCGTAAACATGTCTCACTGGGGGAAGAAGCGTCACCCGTCCGAGGGACCGTGAGGCGTCGAAGGGCGTGCGATGCTCAGGGAACGGCTCGGTTCTGTCACCATCGACGCACTCTGAGTGACAACCCTCAATCTCGCGGGGGCTCCCAGCGGGGGCTCTTCACGGGGCCGGGGCACCGGGCAGCGTCGAACAGCACCGAACAGCAGCCGTTCCAGCACCACACCCCCGTGGGGGCACCTCCCGGCGTCGGCCGGGGGAGCCTCCGAGGCATCCGAACTCCACCGAAGGGCACCGGACATGGGTCCCCATCCTGCGGTCGCGGCGATACGCCTGGCGGTCCGCCGCGTACTCCACGACGTCCTCACCGACCTCACCGACCGTTCCGCCGACACCTCCCGGGCTGCGTCCGGGCGGACCCGCGCCGCCGCGGCCGACTCCCCGCCACTCGTGCTCGTCGCCTGCTCCGGCGGCGCCGACTCGATGGCCCTCGCCTCCGCCCTCGCCTTCGAGGCGCCCAAGCTCGGTATCCGGGCCGGCGGCATCACCGTCGACCACGGGCTCCAGGTCGGCTCCGACCTGCGCGCCGCCGAGGTCGTCACCCGCATGACCGCACTCCGCCTGGACCCGGTGGAGTCCGTCGCCGTGCGCGTCGGCCGTGACGGCGGACCCGAGGCCGCCGCGCGCGACGCCCGCTACGCGGCCCTGGACGAGGCCGCTGACCGCCTGGGCGCGTCGGCCGTACTGCTCGGCCACACTCGGGACGATCAAGCCGAAACCGTCCTGCTGGGCCTCGCCCGCGGCTCCGGCATCCGCTCGCTCTCCGGCATGGCCGAAGTCTCCGGCGGTCCCGGCCGCTCCCACCGCTACCGCCGCCCCTTCCTCCAGATCGACCGGCAGACCGCCCGCAAGGCCTGCATGGTCCAGTCCCTGGCGGTCTGGGACGACCCGCACAACATCGACCCCGCCTACACCCGCTCCCGGCTCCGCCACGAGGGACTGCCCGCCCTCGAAAAGGCGCTGGGCAAGGGAGTGGTCGAGGCGCTGGCCCGCACCGCCCAGCTGTCCCGCGACGACGCCGACGCCCTCGACGCCTGGGCCGCCGAGGCCGAGGCCGGCGTACGGGACGAGGACGGCCGGCTGGAGTGCGCCAAGCTGTACGCCCTGCCCCCGGCCGTCCGCCGCCGCGTGCTGCGCAGGGCCGTGGTCGCGGCCGGTTCCCCCGCGGGCTCCCTCTTCGCCCGCCACATCGAGGAAGTGGACCGGCTCATCACCGGCTGGCGCGGTCAGGGCGCCATCAACCTGCCCGGCAGGGTCGAGGCGCAGCGGCAGGGTGGCAGACTTGTCATCCGGCAGGGCTGATTGGTGCTGAGACACGGCTGAGTCCTCCGGGGGATCCCCCGGAGCCCCGGCCGACAACGAAAGTGATGCGGGTGGACGAGAAGGACATGGGCAGCGACCTCCAGTCGGTGCTCATCACCAAGGAAGAGATCGACGCGAAGCTGGCCGAGCTGGCTGCGAAGATCGACGCGGAGTACGCGGGCAAGGACCTGCTCATCGTCGGCGTCCTCAAGGGCGCGGTGATGGTGATGGCGGACCTGGCGCGCGCCTTGTCCACCCCGCTCACCATGGACTGGATGGCGGTGTCCTCGTACGGCGCCGGGACCCAGTCCTCCGGTGTGGTCCGGATCCTCAAGGACCTGGACACCGACATCAAGGACAAGCACGTCCTGATCGTCGAGGACATCATCGACTCGGGTCTGACCCTGTCCTGGCTGCTGTCGAACCTGGGCTCCCGCCAGCCGGCCTCGCTGGAGGTCGTCACGCTGCTGCGCAAGCCCGACGCCGCCAAGGTTGCCATCGACGTGAAGTGGGTCGGCTTCGACATCCCGAACGAGTTCGTCGTCGGCTACGGCCTCGACTACGCGGAGAAGTACCGCAATCTGCCGTTCGTCGGCACCCTCGCGCCGCACGTCTACGGCGGCTGACGCCGCGGGCCCCGGTCGGGGCCCGCACAGGGGAACCCTGGAACGATTCCTGCCGTTGGAGCAGGGGAAAGCAGTTCTGTCAGCCGTCCCACGAGGCCGCGGGTGACAATACAGGGGTACATTCCGAAGAACAGTCTTTACTCAGAGCAGCATTTACCTACGGGCAGGAGGGACGGGGTGCCCGGCACCCCGTATGGATGGACGTGAAGCGATACTTCCGTGGGCCGGTCATGTGGATCGTGCTGGCCGTCCTCGCCGTGGTCGTGTTGATGAATGTCGTCGGCTCCGGCGGCGGCTACAAGACGGTGGACACCAGCGAGGTCATCAAGGCGATCAACAGTGGCCAGGTGCAGAGCGCCGAGCTCACCACCGGCGACAGCCAGATGATCAAGGTCGAGCTGAAGAAGGACCAGAAGCTCGCCGACAACTCCGGCTCCAAGTTCCAGGCCAACTACATCGGGGATCAGGGCGTCGAGCTCGCCCAGAACCTCCAGACCAAGTTCGAAGCCGGTCAGATCCCGGACGGCTACAAGGTCCAGCCGGACAAGACCAGCCCGTTCCTCAGCGTGCTGCTCTCCCTCCTGCCCTTCGTGCTCATCGTCGTGGTCTTCCTGTTCCTGATGAACCAGATGCAGGGCGGCGGCTCCCGAGTGATGAACTTCGGGAAGTCCAAGGCCAAGCTCATCACCAAGGACACCCCGAAGACGACGTTCGCCGACGTCGCGGGCTCGGACGAGGCCGTCGAGGAACTCCACGAGATCAAGGAGTTCCTGCAGGAGCCGGCGAAGTTCCAGGCCGTCGGGGCCAAGATCCCCAAGGGTGTGCTGCTCTACGGCCCGCCCGGAACCGGCAAGACCCTGCTGGCGCGCGCCGTCGCGGGCGAGGCCGGAGTCCCGTTCTACTCGATCTCCGGTTCCGACTTCGTCGAGATGTTCGTCGGTGTCGGTGCCTCGCGTGTCCGTGACCTGTTCGAGCAGGCCAAGGCCAACGCGCCGGCGATCGTCTTCGTCGACGAGATCGACGCCGTCGGCCGGCACCGCGGTGCGGGCCTCGGCGGCGGTCACGACGAGCGCGAGCAGACCCTGAACCAGCTGCTCGTCGAGATGGACGGCTTCGACGTGAAGGGCGGCGTCATCCTGATCGCCGCCACGAACCGCCCGGACATCCTCGACCCGGCGCTGCTGCGCCCGGGCCGCTTCGACCGGCAGATCGCGGTCGACCGTCCGGACATGCAGGGCCGTCTGGAGATCCTCAAGGTCCACCAGAAGGGCAAGCCGGTCGCTCCGGACGTCGACCTCTCGGCCGTCGCCCGCCGCACCCCCGGCTTCACCGGTGCCGATCTGTCCAACGTCCTGAACGAGGCGGCGCTGCTCACCGCCCGCTCGGACCTCAAGCTGATCGACAACCACATGCTGGACGAGGCCATCGACCGCGTCGTGGCGGGCCCGCAGAAGCGGACCCGGATCATGTCGGACCGGGAAAAGAAGATCACCGCGTACCACGAGGGCGGCCACGCCCTGGTCGCGGCGGCCTCCCCGAACTCCGACCCGGTCCACAAGATCACGATCCTGTCCCGCGGCCGGGCCCTGGGTTACACCATGGTCCTGCCCGACGAGGACAAGTACTCGACCACGCGCAACGAGATGCTCGACCAGCTGGCGTACATGCTGGGCGGGCGCGCGGCCGAGGAGCTGGTCTTCCACGACCCGACCACCGGCGCGGCGAACGACATCGAGAAGGCCACGGCGACGGCCCGCGCGATGGTGACCCAGTACGGCATGACCGAGCGCCTCGGCGCGATCAAGTTCGGCGGGGACAACACCGAGCCGTTCCTGGGCCGCGAGATGTCGCACCCGCGGGACTACTCGGAAGAGGTCGCGGCGCTGGTCGACGAAGAGGTCAAGAAGCTCATCGAGACGGCGCACAACGAGGCCTGGGAGATCCTGGTCGAGAACCGCGACGTCCTCGACAACCTGGTCCTCGCGCTCCTTGAGAAGGAGACGCTGGGCAAGGAGGAGATCGCCGAGGTCTTCTCGACGATCGTGAAGCGCCCGGCCCGCCCGGCGTGGACCGGCTCTTCGCACCGCACCCCGTCGACCCGTCCGCCGGTGCTCTCTCCCAAGGAGCTCCAGCTGACGAACTCGGCGAACGGCACGTCGGCGGGTGCGTCGGCCGTGTCCGTGGAGAAGGACCCCGCGCCGGAGGACCGCGCCGAGTAGCCCTCGGCCGGACCGTCCCGGAATGGATGCCGCGCCCCCCAGGTTCTAGCCTGGGGGGCGCGGCACTTTCGCGTGTCCGCGAGCGCCAGTGCACACAGGAACGAGGAAGAGATGACGGACCCAGTGACCCTGACCGGTGACGAGGGCACGATCGGCGAGTTCGACGAGAAGCGCGCCGAGGCGGCGGTCCGCGAACTCCTGATTGCGGTCGGCGAGGACCCGGACCGCGAAGGCCTCCTGGAGACCCCGGCCCGGGTGGCGAGGGCGTACAAGGAGATATTCGCGGGCCTCTACCAGAAGCCCGAAGAGGTCCTGACGACCACCTTCGACCTGGGACACGACGAGATGGTCCTGGTCAAGGACATCGAGGTCATGAGCAACTGTGAGCACCACCTGGTGCCCTTCCACGGCGTCGCCCACGTCGGCTACATCCCGTCCGTCGATGGCAAGATCACCGGCCTGTCGAAGCTGGCCCGCCTCGTGGACGTGTTCGCCCGCCGTCCGCAGGTGCAGGAGCGGCTGACCACGCAGATAGCGGACTCCCTGATGGAGATCCTGGAGCCGCGCGGGGTCATCGTGGTCGTCGAGTGCGAGCACATGTGCATGACGATGCGCGGGGTCCGCAAGCCCGGCGCGAAGACGATCACTTCGGCGGTCCGCGGCCAGCTCCGCGACCCCGCGACCCGCAACGAGGCCATGAGCCTGATCATGGCCCGCTGACCGGACGTCCACGCCCGGCCCGAGGGCGGTCAGGCGCGGGCCGGGGAGTGGGGGGTGGTGTCGTCGTCTTCCGGGAGTTTCAGGACGTGCTCCAGGAAGAGGGCGGCGGCGATCACGGCCGCGCCCGCCACGACAGAGAAGGCGGCGTACCAGGCCTGGTCGCGGCGGGCGGGTACCTCCAGGCCGTCGGCCAGGAGGAAGACGCCCACACCGCCGTACATGCCCGCAACGAGGGCGGCCACGAGAGCACTGGCCTGGCCGAAGACGACCGCGCGGGCCGCCATCAGCGGTTCCACGCCCTTGGCGCCCGGCCGGCGCTCGCGCTGGGCCTTGAGGCGGGCCCGCAGCGAGAGGGCCGTGGCCAGCAGGACGACCGCGATGACGCCCAGGACGATGGGCGCCGCCAGCGGGACGCCCGGCAGGGTCCCGTAGGCGTTCCACAGCCGGGCGCCCGCCCAGGACAGCACGCCGGCGACGACGAAGATCCCCGCCAGGACCACCGGCCTCAGTTGCTTCACGTGCCGTTCCCCGCTTTCGCTCTCCGCACCACGTCGTCGGCTTCAGCCAGCCACAGGTTAACGACTACTCGGGGAGGCGGAGTTCCAGGTCCGGGCGCGGCGTGACGCCCGTCAGGCCGATTCCGGCCAGGAGGGCCGCGACGGGGCCCTGCCCGGGGATCTGCGCCTCGGGGTCGACGTCGTTCCACGGGGCCAGGACGAAGGCCCGCTGGTGGGCCCGCGGGTGCGGGAGGGTGAGGACCGGGTCGTCGGAGACCACCTCGGCGTACGAGACGATGTCGACGTCGATGGTGCGCGGGCCCCAGCGCTCCTCGCGGACGCGGTCGAAGGCCTCCTCGATGGCGTGGCCGCGTTCCAGCAGGGACGACGGCGGCAGGGTCGTCTTCACGCGGACCACCGCGTTCAGGTACGAGGGCTGCGAGCCGGGCTCGACGCCCCACGGCTCGGTCTCGTAGACGGGGGAGACGGCCTTGACCCGCATGCCCGGGGTGTCGCCGAGGGCGTCGATGGCGCCTTGGAGGGTCTCCAGACGGTTGCCGAGGTTCGCGCCGAGCGCGATCACGGCCCATTTGGGGTTGGACAGGGTCACATCCGCCGCGTCGACCGCCTCGACGACGGATGCGGGCACCGGCTGGACGGTGGGGTCGCTCTGGGCGTTCAGTCCGTTGTTCACACGCGGCTCCGGGTGATCGTGATGGTCACGTCGTCGAAGGGGACGGTGATGGGGGCGTCCGGTTTGTGGACGACGACCTCCACCTGTGCCACCGCTTCGTGCTTCAGGCACTGCTGGGCGATCCGCTCGGCCAGGGTCTCGATCAGGTCGACGGGCTCTCCCTGGACCACGTCGACGACCTCTTCGGCGACGACCCCGTAGTGCACGGTCTTCGCCAGGTCGTCGTCGGCCGCCGCGGGGCGGGTGTCGATGTGCAGCACGAGGTCGACGATGAAGGTCTGGCCCTCCTCGCGTTCCCGGGGGAAGACGCCGTGGTGCCCGCGAGCCTTGAGGCCGCGCAGCGCGACACGATCCACGCGAATCACTCCTGCTTTCGTAGGTGCTTCCGGTCCGGGACTCCCCGGATCCATGGGCCTACGCCGAGTGCGGTCGGCGTCGTCCGTCTTCGAATTTACCTGCGAAATACCCCGGACCCCGCCGGAGGGGTCAGGCGGAGTCCTCTTCTTCGTCGTCGTCGGAGTCCGTCAGGACGGGAGAACCGTGGTGGGACCAGAGCCGCCAGCCGTCCGGTGTGCGTCGGAACACATTCGTGGCGACGACCAACTGGCCGACCAGCGGACCGAGCGCGCCGCCGTCCTCGGCGGGGCCGCCGCTGAGGATGTTCTCCGTACACGTCACCAGCGCGGTGTCACCTATGACGGCGACCTTCGTGTCGGTGAGGAAGAACTGGATGTAGTCGGTGTGGGACATGATCAGCGCGTACGAGCGCAGCACTTCGCCGCGGCCTGAGAGCACCGGCCAGCCCGGGTGCACGCAGGAGATCTCGTCTTCGAGCCAGAGCGCCGACAGTGCGTCGAAGTCCCCCCGCTCCATGGCCTCGTAGAAGGCCGTGTTGACCTCGTCGACGGCTTCGATGTCGGTACGGCTCACCGTTCCCCTCTCCTGGCTGTACGGGCCCCACCACTGGCGGGGCGGATCACAGGGCCCCTTCCACGGCGCGGGCCACCCGAACCGCGTCGGCGGTGGCCCGTACCTCGTGGACCCGTACGGCCCAGGCGCCCTGGTGGGCGGCGATGGCGGACACGGCGGCGGTGGCGGCGTCGCGCTCGCGGGCGGGCGGCGGTGCGGCGTCGGCGCCGGCCAGTACCCGGCCGAGGAATCGTTTGCGCGACGCGGCGACGAGCAGCGGGAAGCCGAGGGCGCGCAGTTCGGGGAGGTGGGCGACCAGGGCCAGGTCGTGCTCGGCGTTCTTGGCGAAGCCGAGGCCGGGGTCGACGAGGAGCCGCTCGGGGGCGATCCCGCCGGCCACGACGGCGTCGATGCGGGTGCGGAGCTCGGCGGTGACCTCGGCGAGGACGTCCTCGTAGACGGCGAGGCTGTTCATGCTGTCGCTGAAGCCGCGCCAGTGCATCACCACGAACGGCACCTCGGCGGCGGCGACGGCCGGGATCATGCCGGGGTCGGCGAGGCCGCCGCTGACGTCGTTGACCAGCAGCGCGCCGGCGGCGACGGCTCGGGCGGCGACCGAGGCGCGCATGGTGTCGACGGAGACGGTGACCCCCTCGGAGGCCAGGCCGCGCACCACGGGGACGACGCGGCGCAGCTCCTCCTCCTCGTCGACGCGGGAGGCGCCGGGGCGTGTGGACTCGCCGCCGACGTCGACGAGGTCGGCGCCCTGGGCGACGAGGTCGAGCCCGCGCTTGACGGCGGCGGTGGTGTCGAACCAGCGCCCGCCGTCGGAGAAGGAGTCCGGGGTCACGTTGACGACGCCCATGACCGCGCAGCGGTCCCAGTCCGGCAGGCCTGCGACCCGGCCCCTGCCGGTGGCCCCGCGCTCGATGTTCATGGCTCCAGGGTAGGGCCGCCGTGCTGACCGGGCGGAACGCGGGCAACGGCGCCCGGCCCCGACCGGGCGGGGAACGCCGAAGCCCGGCCCGCCGGGAGCGGCGGGCCTGGCTTCGCAAGCGGCGTACGGGTCGGCTCAGGCGACCTGGACCTCGCGGTCCGGCTTGGGCTGCGCCGGGACCGTGGCCGCCGGGTGGATGTGGGCGCAGGTGCGCACCGGCTTGGGACGGCGCCGGCTGGCGAACAGCCGGGGCAGCGCCACCGTCACGAAGCCCTCGGCCTGCATCACGGCGAAGCCGATGCGCGGCAGGTCGCTGCTGGTGCGGTAGACCATGAAGCGCGGCTCCCAGCGGGGGCGGAACTTCTCGTTGAACTTGTACAGCGACTCGATCTGGAACCAGCGGGAGAGGAAGACGAGCAGGCTGCGCCACATCCGGAGCACCGGGCCGGCGCCGATCTTCTCGCCGCGGGCCAGGGCCGCGCGGAACATCGCGAAGTTCAGGGAGACCTTCTCGATGCCGAGGTCGGGCGCCTGCTGCAGGGAGGCGACGATCAGCAGTTCGTTCATGCCGGGGTCGGCGGCGCGGTCGCGGCGCATCATCTCCAGCGACATGCCGTCCTTGCCCCACGGGACGAAGTGCTGGATGGCCTTGAGGTCGCCGAACGGGCTGGTGTCGCCCTCCTCGACGCGGTGCGCGGTGGCGATGAAGCAGTCCCCGTCGCCCGGGTCGCCGACGCGGCCCAGGGCCATGGAGAAGCCGCGCTCGGTGTCGGTGCCGCGCCAGGCCTCGGACGCGCCGCGGACCTGCTCCAGCTCCTCCTCGGTCAGCTCGCTGACCCGGCGGACCTTGGTGGTGTAGCCGTTGCGCTCGATGCGCTTCACCATCTGTCGGACGTTGCGCATGGGGCGGCCGGAGAGGGAGAAGTCTTTGACGTCGACGATCGCCTCGTCGCCGAGCTCCAGGGCGTCCAGACCGGTCTCGCGGGTCCAGACCTCGCCGCCGGTCTCGCTGCAGCCCACGACGGCCGGGGTCCAGGAGTGGGCCTTGGCCTCCTCCATGAACCGCTCGATGGCGCCGGGCCAGGCCTCGACGTCGCCGATGGGGTCGCCGGAGGCGAGCATCACGCCCGAGACGACGCGGTAGGTGACGGCCGCCTTGCCGCTGGGGGAGAAGACGACGGCCTTGTCGCGGCGGAGCGCGAAGTGGCCGAGGGAGTCGCGGCCGCCGTGCTTGGCCAGCAGCTCGCGCAGCTTGGTCTCGTCGTCGGCGGTGAGCCGGGCGGCCGGGTGCTCGGGGCGGAAGGCCAGGTAGATGGTGGTGAGCGCGGTCAGCATGCCGAGCGCGCCGAGGGAGTAGCCCACGGTCCAGGAGACCCGGCCCGCGTAGTCGACGGGGCCCTCGATGCCGAAGAGGCCGTACACGACGTGGCTGATCTGCTCGTAAATACCCGGATGGCCGACGACACGGCCCGGGTGGGAGTTGACGATGACCAGGCCGAGGCCGATGGAGCCGGCGCTCATCAGCACGAAGTTGGCGAGCGCCTTCCAGCGGCTGCGCGGGTCCGGCAGTGCCTTGAATTCACCCTGGTGGCGCACGATGAGCCCCAGGAGCACCGCCGCGATGACGACGCTGATGATGGAGTGGCGGTACGTGAACTGCGCCACGGCACCGGCCGGAAGCAGGGCGACGGCGGCCCGCCAGGCACGGCGCTTGCGGCGCTTGAGACCGTGGGCGAGGAGGAGCAGCAGGACGCCCGCGCTGATGGCGAGGGCGGCTGCGAACGGGCCCAGCGAGCCGGGCAGCACCTCGGTGACCGCGTGGATCCGGCTGTGCCGGAACCGCGGGAACACTCCCGCCGCGATGTCCAGAAGGCCGACGATCATGACGGCCGTACCTACGAGCCCTGGCACCGACTCCGGTCGGGGACCGCGGAAGATTCGGCGGACCTGCTTCGGAACCTGTCCCGACTTATCGCCATCTATCCTGCTAGACATCGCTTCCCGTTGCTCCGCGAGAGATCATGTGGCCGAAGGCCGCGACAGCCTCCGGAGTGTGGTGCGTCCACTAGGACGACATCGGGGTCGAGCGGGTTCACTCTTCCGCCGAGAAAAACTAGTCCTGCCATCAGAAAGTCGACTGACTGCTCATGGGTCTCACCAGTAATACGGTTCTGGCGCTGGCCATCATCGCCGGTGTGCTGCTGTTCGCGGCCACGGTGTGGTGCTGGCCCCGGCTCGCGGGCCGCACCTGGCGTGCGATGCTCGGCCGGATCGGCCTCCTGCTCGCGACCCAGCTGGCGCTGTTCTCGGCCGTCGGCCTCGCGGCGAACAAGTCCTTCTCCTTCTACGGCTCGTGGGCGGACCTGTTCGGCCAGCAGACTTCCGTCGGCAAGGTCGTGGACCACTCGATGAGCAGCAAGGACATCAAGGTCGTCGACAAGCAGAAGCTCGACGTGCCGGGCGGCGCCCAGCCCCAGGTGGGCGGACAGATCCTGAAGGTTGCCATAACCGGGCAGAAGTCGAAAATAACGAGCCCGGGGTACGTGTGGCTGCCGCCGGAGTACTTCCAGCCGCAGCACAAGGAGCAGAACTTTCCGGCCTCCATCGTGCTGACGGGCTACCCGGGCACCGCCGAGAACCTGATCAAAGGGCTGAACTACCCGATGACGGCCTTCAAGCAGGCCAAGGCGGGCAAGATGAAGCCGATGATCCTGGTGATGCTGCGCCCGACCATCGCGCCGCCGCGTGACACCGAGTGCGTGGACATACCGGGCGGCCCGCAGACCGAGACGTTCTTCGCCCAGGACCTGCCGCAGGCCATCCAGGACACCTTCCGGGTCGGCAAGAAGCCGCAGAACATGGGCTTCATCGGCAACTCGACGGGCGGCTACTGCGCTCTGAAGATCGCCGCGCACTACCCGGAGACCTTCGGTGCCGCCGCGGGTCTGTCCGCGTACTACGACGCCGCGAACGACGCGACGACCGGCAACCTGTTCCAGGGCGACGACAAGCTGAAGAAGCGTGCGGACGTCCTGCACAGCATCGAGCACAAGAAGCCGTCCGGTACGTCCTTCCTGGTCACCAGCAGCGAGCAGGGCGAGCCGAACCTGGACGACACCAAGAAGTTCATCAAGCTGGTCAAGGGCCCGGACCGGGTCTCCTCGATCATCCTCGACAGCGGCGGCCACAACTTCAACACGTGGCGCCGCGAGATCCCGCCGATGCTGGTGTGGATGAGCAACCGCATCCAGGCCTGACCCCCGGCGGGACGGCCCGCCAGCGTGACCGTGACCGGCCCGACGAGGCCGGTCACACGTCGTTCCGGGCCCTGTTGCCCCCGGCCGCGCGACGCCGTGACCGCGCGACGCCGTGAGCCCGGGCCCCGTGGGTCCTACGCCTCCTGCAACTGAGCCCGGCGCAGGGCCCGGTGGACGCCCTCCGGGGTCAGTACGCCGGCCAGCGCGCCGGTGTCCGGATCCGTGACCCCGATCCGGCCCGAGTCCTCCTGGAGCAGAGCGGCGAGGGCCTCGCGCAGGCTCGCCCCCAGCGCCACCGGTCCGGCCGCCGGAGGCGCTCCGTCCACCGCCGTCAGGTCCGCCCGCTCGACGGGGGTGACGGCGAGCCGCTTCAGGCCCCGGTCCGCGCCGACGAAGGAGGCCACGTACTCGGTGGCCGGGGCGCCCAGCACCGCGGCCGGGCGGGCGAACTGCTCGATGGTGCCCGTGCCGTAGACGGCGATGCGGTCGCCGAGCCGGATCGCCTCCTCCAGATCGTGCGTGACCAGCAGGATCGTTTTGCGCACCGTCTTCTGCAGGGCCAGGAACTCGTTCTGCAGGCGCTCGCGGACCACCGGGTCCACCGCCCCGAACGGCTCGTCCATCAGCAGCACCGGCGGATCGGCGGCGAGTGCGCGGGCGACGCCGACGCGCTGGCGCTGCCCGCCGGACAGCTGCTCCGGGTACCGGCCCCCGTACACGGCCGGGTCCAGACCCACCAGTTCGAGGAGCTCGGCCGCCCGGGCGCGGGCCTTGGCCTTGGGGGTGCCGGTCAGCTGCGGCACGGTCGCGGTGTTCTCCAGCACCGTCTTGTGCGGGAACAGCCCGACCTGCTGGATGACGTAGCCGATGCGCCGGCGCAGCTCGACCGGGTCGGCGCTCGCGATGTCCTCGCCACCGAGCAGGATCCGGCCGGAGGTCGGCTCGATGAGCCGGTTGACCATCTTCATCGTGGTCGTCTTGCCGCAGCCGGACGGGCCCACGAGTGTGACCAGCTCGCCCTCCGCGACCTCGAAGGACAGGTCCTCGACGGCCGTCGTCCCGTCGGGGTAGCGCTTGGTCACATGCTCGAATCGGATCACGGGCCCATCCTCCCCCACCCCGGCATCGAAATTTGTGACGGGAGCATTACCCCCGTACGAAGGATTCCGGCCATTGTCCGCGCCGGGGGTTATGGTCGCTTCCGGCCGTGTCCTTTCGAATGGGTGTGCGCGGCGGAGGCGGGGAGGTGAGGGCATGGACGGGCAGAACTGCCTGGTGGCGAACGACTGGATCTGCTGGGACTACGTCACGTCCCGCTCCCAGGAGCTCACCGACGCCACGCTCCAACACGTGTGGATCACGGGCGTATCGGTGCTCATCGGCCTCGTCGTGTCCCTTCCGCTGGCCCTGCTGGCCCGCCGGGGCCGGCGCTGGGCCGCGCCCGTCCTGGGCCTGACCACCCTGCTCTACACCGTCCCCTCGCTCGCCATGTTCTCCCTGCTGCTCCCGGTGTTCGGGCTGTCCGCCGCGTTGGTGGTGACCGGCCTGGTGCTGTACTCGCTGACGATCCTGGTCCGCAATGCGATGGCCGGCCTGGAAGCCGTCCCCGAGGAGGTGCGGGAGGCCGCACGCGGCATGGGCTACGGGCCCGCGAGGCTGCTGTGGCAGGTCGAACTGCCGCTGGCGCTGCCCGCGCTGCTCGCCGGGGTGCGGATCGCCATCGTGTCCACGGTGGCGCTGACCACCGTCGGCTCCATCGTCGGCAAGGGCGGTCTCGGCAACCTCATCGCCCCGGCGGTCAACAGCTCCTTCAAGGCCCAGGTGCTCACCGCGTCGGTGCTGTGCGTCCTGCTCGCGCTGGTGGCGGACCTGCTGCTGCTCGGCGTACAGCGGCTGCTCACTCCGTGGACGCGGGCGACGCGGGCGCCCCGTGCGCCGCGGGCCCGGCGGACGGCGCCGGCGCCCGCTCCGACCACGAAGGGGGCCTGAGGCGATGGGCGTGCTGGGACGGTCCTGGGACTGGCTGGCGACCGGAGCCAACTGGTCCGGGGAGAACGGGGTGTGGCACCGGCTCGGCGAGCACGTCTACGTCAGCGGCATCTCGCTCGCCATCGCCTGCGCGCTGGCCCTCCCGGTCGGCCTGTGGCTCGGCCACGTCGGCAAGGGCGGGGCGCTCGCCGTCAACGTCTCCAACATCGGGCGGGCCGTCCCGGTCTTCGCCGTGCTGGCCCTGTTCATGGTCTCGCCGCTGCGCAATGCGGGCTATCTGCCCACCATCGCCGCGCTCGTGCTCTTCGCCGTACCGCCGCTGCTGACCAACGCGTACGTCGGCATGCGTGAGGTGGACCGCTCGGTGGTGGAGGCCGCCCGGGGCATGGGCATGTCCGGCGGCCAGCTGTTCTGGCGGGTGGAACTGCCCCTCGCGCGCGGGCTGGTGATGACCGGGCTGCGGTCGGGCGCCGTCCAGGTGATCGCCACGGCCACGATCGCGGCCATGGTCGGCCAGGGCGGCCTCGGCAGGATCATCACCGCCGGCTTCAACACGTACAACACGCCGCAGGTCTTCGCGGGGGCCCTGCTGGTGGCGGCCCTGGCCCTGGTGGTCGAGGGCGTCCTGGTGGCGGCGGACCGGCTGTTCTCGCGCCCGGCGGCGCGCTGAGCCCTCCGGCCCGCGCCGCGCGCCCTCCCCTGTCGTTGGTCGTTCCCACTCCCTTGGAGGAGCAACAGATGAGCAAGTCCACGCGTGTCCTCGGCGCCGTACTGGGGGCGGCGGCCCTGACCGCCTCGCTCGCCGCGTGCGGCGGCGACAGCCTGGAGAAGAGCAAGGACTCCGGTACGGGCGCCTCCGCCCCCGCGGATTCCGGCTCCGGGTCCGGCAAGGGCAAGGTCGTGATCGGCGCGGCCGGGTTCACCGAGTCCAGCGTGCTGGCGGAGCTGTACGCGCAGGTACTGAAGGACGCCGGCTACGGCACGTCGATCACCACGGTGAACAACCGCGAGCTGTACGAGCCCTCGCTGGAGAAGGGCGAGATCGACGTCGTCCCGGAGTACGCGGCCACCCTCGCGGAGTTCCTCAACGCCAAGGTGAACGGATCGAAGGCGCCGGAGGAGAAGCCGGTCGCGTCGAGCGACGTGGCGGCGACGGTCGCGGGGCTGGAGAAGCTGGCCGGCCCGCTCGGCCTGAAGGCGCTCCCGGCGGGCGCGGCGGTCGACCAAAACGCGTTCGCGGTGTCGAAGGAATTCGCCCAGAAGAACAACCTGAAGACCCTTTCCGATCTCGGCAAGTCGGGCCTGAAGGTGAAGATCGCGGCGGGCGACGAATGCGCCGTCCGGCCCTTCTGCGCGCCGGGCTTGAAGACGACGTACGGAATCGACGTGTCCGGCATCGACCCGAAGGGCGTCGGCACCCCGCAGGCCAAGCAGGCGGTCAAGGACGGGGTGGACCAGCTGGTGCTCACCACGACCACGGACGCCACCCTCGACTCCTTCGGCCTGGTCCTGCTGGAGGACGACAAGAAGCTCCAGAACGCCGACAACGTCCTGCCGGTGGTCAACGCCAAGGACGCGGGGTCCCCGGAGATCGCGGCCGCCCTGGACAAGCTGACCAAGGTCCTCACGACCGCCGACCTCGTCGAGCTGAACAAGCGGGTGGACGCCCAGCGCGAGAAGCCGGCGGACGCCGCGAAGGCCTATCTGAAGGCGAAGGGCCTGACGAAGTAGCAGTAGTTACGGGTTTGATGGAGAAATGACGGGTAACTGCCCGGCCACAGATTGCCGGGCAGTTACCCCACTCGACCCCCACGCCCTGTAAATTTCAGGCCATGCCCCGTGGACGCCACCGCAATCCCGAACCCCTGCACCGGCTGCTCACGCCGACGACCGTGGCCGGAGTCTCCGTCGCCAGTGCGGCCGCGGCCTGGCTGCTCGCGGAACCCGTGCCACTGCGCCTGCTCGTGGCCCTCGCGGCGGGAGCGGGCGTGGCCGGCGCCGTCGTCATGCGCGCCTGGGACCGCTCGGCCGGGCGCCGCGTCGCGGAACTCGCACGCGAACGCGTCAAGGACGAGTGGAAGACCGAGGAGCGGATAGCCGAGCTGGAGTCCGACCTCGAAGAGGCCCGGGCCCTGCGCGCCAAGCTCGACGCGAAGCTGCGCGCCAAGCGGGTCGAACTCGCGGGGCTGCGCGGTGAGCACGCCGCGCTGCTGCGCCGGTACGCGACCGCCGAGACCGAACGGGCCAGCGCCCTGGAGGGCCGTCGGCTGCTCGCCATCGAGGCCTCCGCGGCCCCGGCGGCGGCGAAGGAGCTCCCGCCGGTGTCCGAGGAGCGCACGTCGAGCGGCGCGCCGACCAGCGTCGGCTACGCCCGGGCCCACGCGGCCCTGGCGGCCCTCGTCCGCAAGGCGGAGCCGGAGCCGGAGCCGGAGCCGGCCCGGCCGAAGGTGCTGGAGGGCAAGGGCGCCGAGCCCAGGGCGCTGGAGCCCGGTTCGCCGGCCGGCGACCCGCAGACCCGTACGGGCGCCGGTGCGGGCGCCCCGGCAGCGGTCCCGGCGCGCCGGCCGGCCGCGGCGGTGGCGCCGTACTCGGCCGCGCGCCGCTCGGCGTCCCGGGTCGAGGGCGGCTTCGACTTCTTCGGCACGAAGAACGCGGCCCAGGCTCGTGCCGCGATCGAATCCGTGCAGAACGAGGACCTGGCCGACGTGGTCGGCGCGGAGGCCCTCGCGGTGCACAAGGCGGAGTCGGCCCGGGCCGCCGCCGAGCAGCCGGTCAAGGAGCAGGGCTTCAAGCCGGCCACTCCCGAACAGCGCGCGGTGGGCCAGGTCATCGACCTGACGGCCCACGACGAGACCGAGCCGATCGACGTCGTCCGCCTGCGCACCGCCATCTCCTAGCGGCGCCGCCGGCAACGCCGGTTTCTCCGCCGGCCGGGCCGCCGGTCAAGCCGCGTACGAGCCCACCAGTCGGGCCGGGTGGCGCCCCGCCAGCGGGAGCGGGGTCGGCCGCCGACTCGGGCGCCGACACCGGGATCCTCGCCGTCCACGCCGAGCTGTACCGGCGTGGGGTCGGGGCCGGCTTCGGGGACGACAGCAGCACGCGGCTGATCGGGCTGCTGGGGGCCGGGCCGGCGGCCTCCGGGGGCGGCTGCGTCGGCGGCCGGGTACGGCGGACCACCCGGTCGTACTCGGGCTCAGAACAGCGGCAGCTGCCCCGGCAGCTCCGGCAGCACGAAGCCGGCCAGTGTGGGCGCCGACGCCCCGAGCACCACCCGTGCCCGGGATCCGGGGCAGGAGACCAGGTCACCGCGGCCGCGCCCGGTGGGCGGGTCGTGGCGGGCGATCCGGCCGGCGGTCACGGCGCAGTCGCGGCCGCATGCGGGACAGGCCCGTCGGGGGGAGTGGGACATGCCCCAAGTCTGCACTCCCGCACCGACATCGGCACCGACAGCGGCCCCGGCACCCGACAGCGGCCCCGGCACCCGCTTCGCCCCCGGCACCCGCTTCGGCCCCGGCTCCGCTTCAGCTCCCGGCCGCAGCCACCTCGGCTCCGGCGCCCACCTCCGCCGTCCGGCCGGCCAGCCACACCGCGTGCGCCGCGCACACCCGATCCCACAGCGCCGACCGGTCCTGCGCCGTCAGATCGTCGAGTTCGCGCTCGAAGAGCCCGCCGATCACCGCCCAGAACTCCCCGGGCGTGTCCAGGACCCGCTCGCTCGTCCCCTTCACCGGGTCGATCCGGCTCAGCACCCGCCCGCGCAGGGTGTCGACGCCGTCCGCATCGCGCCGCAGCAGGGCGAGGGTCCGTACGAAGCCCGAGTCCGGCGCGCTCGACAGCCGGACGTGCGTGGCCTCGAAGTCGGCCGTGGTCGCCGGCGCAGAGAGGATGTTGACCACCGGGCAGGGGGCCGCCTCGTTGACGTACCTCCAGCCGGTCCCGTCCCCCTCCAGCGGGCCCAGTTCGTACGTGAACGCCCCCTGCCGGTGCGTTCCGGCGCGCAGCGGCAGCGGCTCGTACGGGCCGTCGCCGAGCCCGGCGTCGACGAAGTACTCCTTGCCGTCGACCCGGACCGTCAGCGCGAGGTGGTCGCCGCTGACGTCGCGGCGCTCGCGGTCCGCCGCGCCGAGGACGCCCGCCAGGTGCCGGGTCACCGCGAAGCCGAGGTGTTCCAGGAGCTGCGCGAAGGCGCCGTTGAGGTGGAAGCAGTACCCGCCGCGTCCGGCCGCGAAGCGGCGTACGGACAGCTCGGGGTCGATGCCGGGCGGCCGGCCGAGCTGGATGTCGAGGTTCTCGTACGGTATGCGTTCGAGATGGGCGCGCTGGAGCGCGAAGAGCGCCTCCGCGGTGGGCCGGGGCGGCCGGGGGAAGCCGAGGCGTCGCAGGTAGCCGTCGTACATGCCTGGGGTCATTCCCGCACCCTAGGCACAAACGCCCGGCACAATCGCGGGAGTTCCCGCGACTTGTCACTTGTCGATATCGCCCACGACGAAGAACAGCGAGCCCAGGATCGCCACCATGTCCGCGACCAGCTGCCCCGGCAGCAGCACCGCCAGCGCCTGGATGTTGTTGTAGGAGGCGGAGCGCAGCTTCAGCCGGTACGGGGTCTTCTCGCCCTTGGAGACCAGGTAGTAGCCGTTGATGCCGAGCGGGTTCTCCGTCCAGGCGTACGTGGCCCCCTCGGGCGCCTTCAGCACCTTCGGGAGGCGCTGGTTGATCGGCCCGGGCGGCAGTTCGGCCATCCGGTCCAGGCAGGCCACGGCCAGGTCGAGCGCGTTGTGGGTCTGCTCCAGCAGGCACTCGAAGCGGGCCAGGCAGTCGCCCTCGGTGCGGGTGACCACCTTCAGGACGTCCTGGAGCTCCCCGTACGCCAGGTACGGCTCGTCGCGGCGCAGGTCGAAGTCGACGCCGGAGGCGCGGGCGATCGGCCCGGAGACCCCGTACGCGTGCACCGCCTCGGCCGACAGCACGCCCACCCCGCGGGTGCGGCCGCGGAAGATCTCGTTGCCGTGGACCAGCTTGTCGTAGACGTCCATGCGGGTGCGGACGTCGGCGATCGCGGCGCGCGCCCGGCCCAGCCAGCCGGCCGGAAGGTCCTCCTTGAGGCCGCCGACCCGGTTGAACATGTAGTGCATGCGGCCGCCGGAGATCTCCTCCATGACGGCCTGGAGCTCCTCGCGCTCACGGAACGCGTGGAAGATCGGGGTGATCCCGCCCAGTTCGAGGGGGTACGAGCCGAGGAACATCAGGTGGTTCAGCACCCGGTTCAGCTCGGCGAGCAGGGTCCGCATCCACACGGCCCGCTCGGGGACCTCCATGCCGAGCATCCGCTCGACGGCCATGACCACGCCGAGTTCGTTGGAGAACGCGGACAGCCAGTCGTGGCGGTTCGCGAGCATCACGATCTGCCGGTAGTCGCGCGCCTCGAAGAGCTTCTCGGCGCCGCGGTGCATGTAGCCGACGACCGGCTCGGCGCTGACGATCCGCTCGCCGTCCAGGACGAGGCGCAGGCGCAGCACGCCGTGCGTGGAAGGGTGCTGGGGTCCGATGTTGAGCACCATGTCGGTGCTCTCCGCCGCTCCGCCGATGCCGACCGTGGTCTCCGTCATGGCCGCATTCTCGCAGCCCTACGCTGAACCCATGGAAACGGGGACGACGGGTGAGACGAGCCGACCCGAGTGGGTGGGGCTGCCGGGCGGGCTGCTGACCCTGCGGCGGCTGCTGCTGGTGATCTGGACGGTGCCGCTCGCCGTGGGGACGGCGCTGCTGCTGGGGCTGACGGCCGGCCCGGCATGGGCGGCCACGGGGGTGTTCTGGCTGGCCGTCCTGGCCTGGGGCTGGGTGCTGCTGGGCCGCAACTGGCGGTCCTGGCGGTACGCCGAGCGCGCTGACGACCTGCTGATCAGCCGCGGGGTGCTGTGGCGGGAGCAGACCGTGGTCCCGTACGGGCGGATGCAGCTGGTCGAGGTGACCTCGGGGCCGCTGGAGCGGCGCTTCGGGCTGGCCTCCGTACAGCTGCACACGGCGGCCGCGGCCTCGGACGCCAAGATTCCGGGACTGGTCCCGGCCGAGGCGGAGCGGCTGCGGGACCGGCTGACGGAGCTCGGCGAGGCAAGGTCGGCGGGCTTGTGACCGCCGAATCCGAATCCGGAGCCGAGGCCGCAGCCGCAGCCGTGCCCGTGCCCGCAGCCGCAGCCGCAGTCGCTGCCGTGTCCGCAGCCGGGCTCGCGCCCGGCGCCGAGCGCCGGCTGCACCTGCTCACCCCGCTGCGCCGGGCGTGGGTGCCGATCGCCGCGACCGTCGGCGTCGTCGTCAAACAGGGCGACGAGGTCGAGCAGTGGGCGAGCGGGCTGTCCACGACCCTGCGGACGCTGACGCTGGCCGGGCTGGTCGTGGTGTTCGGCCTGTACGGGTTCCTGAGCTGGTGGTTCACCCACTACGCGGTGACCGACACCGAACTGCGCATCCGCAGCGGGCTGCTGTTCCGGCGCACCGCCCACATCCGGCTCGACCGGATCCAGGCGATCGACGTGACCCGGCCGCTGCTGGCCCGGGTGGCCGGGGTCGCCAAGCTGCGGATCGACGTGATCGGCACCGAGGACAAGGACGAGCTGGCCTTCCTCGACGAGCGGGACGCCGTCGCGCTGCGCGCCGAGCTGCTGGCCCGGGCGGCCGGGTTCGCCCCGGCCGAGGCCGTCACGCTCGGCGAGGCCCCGCAGCAGGAGCTGCTGCGCGTCCGGCCCGCCGATCTGGTGGTGTCGCTGCTGCTCACCCTCTCGGTGTGGGCGGCGCTCGCCGTCGGGCTGATCGCCCCCGTCGCCGTGTGGTGGTTCAGCGGCAACCCCTGGGCGACGATCGCGACCCTGCTGCCCATGCTGGGCGGGGTCTGGTCGGGTACGGCCGGCCGGTTCCTCACCGAGTTCGACTGGCGGGTCGCCGAATCCCCCGACGGGCTGCGGCTGGACCACGGGCTGCTGGACCGGGCCCACGAGACCGTGCCGCCGGGGCGGGTGCAGACCGTACGGATCGTGGAGCCGCTGCTGTGGCGGCGCCGGGGCTGGGTGCGCGTCGAGCTGGCGGTGGCCGGCTCGAAGAACGGGGTCCTGGTCCCGGTGGCCTCGCGGGCCGCCGCCCAGGCGCTCGTCGCCCGGGTGCTGCCGGGAGTGGACCTGGCCGGCCTCGCCTTCGGCCGGTCCCCGAAGGCCGGGTCGCGGTGGGTGCTCCCGGTGTGGTGGAGGGGCTACGCCCTGGCCGTCTCCCCGGACGTGTTCGCCGCCCGCAAGGGGCTGCTGTGCCGCCGTACGGAGATCGTCCCGCACGCCAAGGTGCAGAGCGTCCGGCTCACGCAGGGCCCGTGGGAGCGTGCCCGGGGCCTCGCCGACGTCCACGTGGACACGGGAGCCAACGCTACGGTCACGGCCCGCCTGCGCCCGGCGGCCGAGGCCGCCGACCTGCTGGACGCCCAGGCGGCCCGCTCCCGCACCTCCCGCGCGGACGCCCGCCCGGACCGCTGGATGACCTGACCCGCGGCGTGGCGGCCCGGCGGGCCGGGGAGAGGGGCAGACCGTCGTGGTGCCCGCCCGACTGGCCCGGGGAGGGGCACCGGGCGCCGGACACCGGACGCCGAGGGCCCCCGGTCCGCGCTGCCGGCAGCCGCTACGCGCCGCCGGCGCGGACCAGGCCCGTCTCGTACGCGAGGACGACGACCTGGACGCGGTCGCGCAGGTTCAGCTTGGTCAGGATGCGGCCCACGTGCGTCTTCACCGTCGCCTCCGACAGGACCAGGCGGCCGGCGATCTCGCCGTTGGAGAGGCCCTGGGCGACCAGCAGCATGACTTCGCGCTCGCGTTCCGTCAGCCGCTCGACGTCCTTGTTCTGGGGCTCCTGCGTGTTCGTCGGCAGCATCGGCGCGAAGCGGTCCAGCAGGCGCCGGGTCGTGGACGGGGCCACCACCGCGTCACCGCTGTGCACCGAGCGGATCGCGGCCAGCAGCTCCGCCGGCGGCACGTCCTTCAGCATGAACCCGCTCGCACCCGCCTTCAGACCCGAGAAGGCGTACTCGTCCAGGTCGAAGGTGGTCAGGATGATCACGTCGGGGTGCTCGTCCCGCTCGCAGATGCGGCGCGTGGCCTCGACCCCGTCGAGCTTCGGCATCCGGACGTCCATCAGCACCACGTCCACCTTCGTGGACCGCAGCACCTCCAGCGCCTCCAGGCCGTCGCCGGCCTCGGCGACGACCTCCATGTCCGGCTGGGCCGCGAGCACCATGCGGAAGCCCGTGCGCAGCAGTACCTGGTCGTCGACCAGCATCACTCGGATGGACATCAGTTACCTCGACCTCGTCATTTCTTCTTGAGCGGGAGCAGTGCGCTGATCCGGAAGCCTCCGCCGGGACGCGGGCCCGCGTCCAGGGTGCCTCCGACCATGCCGATCCGCTCGCGCATGCCGATCAGCCCGTGCCCGGCGCCGTCGGCGCCGCCGTCCTCGTACAGCTCGTGGGCCGCCCCCCGGCCGTCGTCCTCGATCAGCAGGCCGAGCCCGTCGTCGAAGTAGACCAGCCGGACGCTCGCCTTGGCGTCGGGGCCGCCGTGCTTGCGGGTGTTCGTCAGCGCCTCCTGCACGATCCGGTACGCGGTGAGCTCGACGCCCGTGGGCAGCCGGCGCGGTGCCCCCTCGACCTCGAAGTCCACCGTGAGCCCGGCCGCCCGTACCTGTTCGACCAGGACCTCGATCTGCTCCACGTCGGGCTGGGGCACGTAGTCCTCGGCCTCCTGCGGCTCCCCGGTGCGCAGCACGCCGAGCAGCCGGCGCATTTCGGCCAGGGCCTGGCGGCCGGTGCCGGAGATGGTCTGGAGGGCCTCCTTGGCCTGTTCCGGGGCCACGTCCATCACGTACGCGGCGCCGTCGGCCTGGACCACCATCACCGAGACGTTGTGCGCGACGACGTCGTGCAGCTCGCGGGCGATCCGGGCGCGCTCGGCGGCGACGGCCACCTTGGCCTGGGCCGCGCGCTCCTTCTCCAGCCGCTGGTTCCGCTCGACGAGCTGGGCGTAGTAGGCGCGGCGGGTGCGCAGGGAGTCGCCGAGCACCCAGGCGAGGGCGAAGGGGACGATCGCGAAGAGCGTGAACAGGATGTTGGCGGTGGTGTCGCCCTTGTCGACGCGGAAGCGCAGCGCGTAGAGGGGCGCGGAGACCAGTCCGACGGCGAGCGCCGTACGGGAGATGCGGCGCGAGACCTCCGCGGACGCCGCCACCGTGTACAGGATGATCAGCATCGCGAAGTCGGCGTTCTGGATCTCGGTGCCCGTGGCCAGCTGGTAGACGCCGGTGCCGACGGCGAGCCAGAACATCGGCTGCGTCCACTTGCGGCGCAGTGCCACGACGACGCCCATCGCCAGCACCGAGGGAACGGCGATCAGGCGCGCGGCGGTGCTGCTGAAACTGTCGTCGGCGACTTGCAGCAGTCCGAGCCCGACCAGGAGGACAGCCCAGAAGCTGTCGACGCCCGTCGGGTGTCTGCGGAGGAAGTCGTAGAGGCGCTGCACGTAACCCAGAGTAGGCAACGGAGATAGGTGCTGGAGTCAACCACAGGTGCGATCCGTGTGACGGAGGCGTACTCCCCAAGGTGGAGGGCGAGCTTAACCTTTCGGGGATGAGGACCCAGGGAGAAGTCGCGGACACGATTCCGGTTCCGGTTCGGTGGCGTACGGCGATGCAGGCCGCGCTGTACGGACCGGACGGGTTCTACGTGCGCCCGGGCGGGCCGGGACCCGCCGGGCACTTCCGCACCTCCGTGCACGCCTCGCCGCTGTTCGCGGGGGCGGTGGCCCGCCTGCTGCGGTGGGTGGACGCGGAACTCGGGCATCCGCCGGGGCTGGACCTGGTCGACGTCGGGGCCGGCCGGGGGGAGCTGCTGGCCGGGGTGCTGGCCGCGCTCCCGGCGCAGGACGCGGCGCGGGTACGCCCGTACGCGGTGGAGCGGGCGGCCCGGCCGGACGGACTCGATCCGCGCATCCGGTGGGTCGCCGAACCGCCCGAGGGGACCACGGGCCTGCTGTTCGCCAACGAGTGGCTGGACAACGTACCCCTGGAGATCGCGGAGGACGGCCGCTACGTGCTGGTGGCCCCGGACGGGACGGAGAGCCCCGGCCCGGCGGTGGACGGCGCGGACCGGGCGTGGCTGGAGCGGTGGTGGCCGGGGACGGGCCGCGCCGAGATCGGGCGGGCGCGCGACGAGGCCTGGGCGGGGGCCGTGGCCACGCTCGGCCGGGGGCTGGCGGTGGCCGTGGACTACGCCCACACCCTGGCCGAGGGGCGGCCGCCGTACGGGACGCTGACCGGGTTCCGATGCGGTCGGGAGGTCACGCCCGTCCCGGACGGGAGTTGCGACGTGACGGCGCACGTGGCGCTGGACGCGTGCGCATTGCCCGGGGCGGTGCTGGTTCCGCAGCGCGAGGCGCTGGGCCTTCTCGGGGTCTCGGGGGCTCGCCCCCCGCTGGCGATGGCCTCCGCGGACCCCGCGGGGTACGTCCGGGCGCTGGCCTCGGCCGGCGAGGCGGCGGAACTCACCGCCCGCGGCGGCCTCGGTGACTTCGGCTGGCTGATCCAGCCGGTCGGTGTCGCGGGCTGGCCCGGTTGACCGTGCGCCGCTGCGCGGGGCCTGCCCCCACCCCGCCCCTTCCCGGAACCGGGGGGGGCAGAGCCCCCGGACCCAGCCCCCGGACCCCCCGGACCCCCCGGGTCCTCACGCGCCGGACGGCTGGGAAGTCCGGCCCCGCCGGCGATCGAGGCACGGAGAAGGGGCGGGGCGGGGAGGGGGCCCCGCGCAGCGGAAGCCGTTACTGCACGGTGTCGTGGTCGTGGCCCGGGCGCAGACCGCCGCCCGTCGCGCCGCCCGTGGTCGGCTTCGAGGCGACCGGCTGCGACAGCGGGGCCAGGTCGAACGCGTAGTGGCCGACCGCGTTCGCGATGACGTCGACGTTGATGTCGAGCGCCTTCTGGTTGATGTTGGTGATGTCGTCGCCCTTGCCGTGGTAGTTCACGTCGTACGCGACACCCGCCTGGCCGCCGAACTTCGCGGCCTGCGCCGCCGTCTTGATGCCCTCGGCGCCCGTGTCCGTACCGCCGGACGGGATGCCCGCCTCGATGAACGGGCCGTAGTCCGAGCGGCCCGTGAAGTCCGAGCCCTCGTGCGGGATCTTCTGCGCGTCGAGGAAGTCGGTGATGCCCTTCTCCAGCTGCGCCGAGCCCTCCGGGCCGGGGCCCGAGCCGACGTGGTCGGAGTCGTCGCCGTCGTAGACGAAGTACGCGGCGTTCGGTGAGGCGATCATGTCGAAGTTCAGGTACAGCTTGATCTGCTTCTTCTGGGCGTCCGTCAGTCCGTTGACGTACGCCTCGGAGCCGAGCAGCCCGAACTCCTCCGCCGACCACCAGGCGAACTTGACCTTGTTCTTGATCTTGTTCTGGCTGCTCGCGAGGCGCTGCGCGACCTGGAGGATGCCGGCCGATCCGGACCCGTTGTCGTTGATGCCGGGGCCGGCCGAGACCGAGTCGAGGTGCGAGCCGAGGAAGACGGTGTTGTTCTCGTCGCCGCCCCGCGTCTCCGCGACGACGTTGTACGTCTTGCGGTTCTCGCGGAACTCGCGGATGTCGAGGGTGACCTCGACCGGGCCGGCCGCCGCCTCGGCGGCGAGCCGCTCGCCCTCCGCCTGGGTGACGCCGCCGGTGGGGACCTTGCCCGCGTCCGCCGCGCCGAGGGTGCCGTTGAGGGCGCCCGCGGTGTTGTTGTAGATGATCGCGCCGACCGCGCCGGCCGCCGCCGCATTGGCCTGCTTGGCCGCGAAGGTGCAGCCGCCGCGCTTGACGAGCGCGATCTTGCCGGTGAAGGCGCCCGCGGCGAAGTCGCCCGGCTCGCATCCGTTCGTACCGTCCGCGTCCACGGGGGCGACGGCTACCGGCGCCGTCACGCCGCCCTCCGGGCCGCTCGCCGTGTAGGTCATCAGCTTGATCGGGACGTCGCGGCCGCCCGCGCCGCCCACCTTCAGCGTCTCGGCGATCGTCTCGACGTACACGAAGTCGAACTCGTTCTTCGAGACCTCGTAGCCGGCCGCGCGCATCACGGCCTCGACGTACTGGGCGGACTGCACGTGGCCCTTGGAGCCGGCCACGCGGGTGCCCTTGTTGTAGTCGGCGATGGCCTGGAAGACCTTCAGGTGGTTGTTGGCGCCTTTGCCGGTCGCGTCCTTGACCAGCTTCCTGGCCAGTGCGTCGCCCCGTGCGGCATCGCTCTGCGGGCTGCCGGTGGCACCGGCCGGCCCGGCGAGCACGAGCGGGGAGACGAGGGCCGCGGCGGCCAGGGAGGCGGTTGCTGCGGCTATACGGCGTGAGGGCATGAAGATCCTTCCACGACAAGTACGAGCAGACACACGGACGGAGGCGGTGCACGGTACGTGGGGGAGCGGTGGACGCACGGTATAGACCATGGGGCCGGTCTGGCCAGAGGTTTCACTGTTTCCGGTTGACGAAATCCGCATATCGGTACGGTCAGCGCAGGATGCCCTCGATGAACTCCGAGCCGATCCGGGCGACCACTCCCAGGTCCAACTGGTGCTGGACGTACCGTCCTTGGCGCCGGGTGTGCAGCAGGCCGGCCTTCTTCATCGCCGACAGGTGCCGCGACACCTCAGGCGCCGTGATGCCGTGTACGGTCGCCAACTCGCTCGTCGTGTACGGGGCGCGGGCCAGGCTGCGGCACAGCATCATCCGCATCGGGTGCGCCAGCGCCTCCATCCGCCGCTGGAGCAGCTCCACCGAGCCCGGCTCGGGCAGTTCGGGGGAGCGCAGCGGATAGTGGACCACCGGCATCCAGCCGGGCGCGTGCAGGACCAGCAGGTGCGGCCAGCCGAAGTTCGTCGGGACGAAGACCAGGCCGGGGCCCATCTGCGGATCGGTCGCCGTGGCCGAGCCGTGGACCATCTTGTCGACGGTGATGGTGGTGGCGGCCTGGTCGACGCTCAGTGCCCTCGACACCTCCTGGAGCGTCGATGCCAGCCCCTTGCGGCGCAGCATCTCGGTCTTGTGCCGCGCGTCGGCGCTCTGCCCCGGCTCTATCCGGCGCCAGGTCTCCGCGAAGAACGCCTCGTCGCAGTCCTCCAACAGCCGCCGCAGCCACACCCGTACGGAGGCCGTGTCGTCCAGCAGCCGCAGCGAGAAGTCCAGCTGCCGGGGGCCGCGGGCGGCGGCCGTCTCCAGCGCCTTGGTCCGGGCCCGCGGGTCCTTCAGCGGGGAGGGGCCGCCGCCCTCGTTGTAGAGCGCCAGCCAGCAGTGCTCCAGGGCGGCCATCACGAACCGGTCGTCGTCCATCCGGTCGAGTACGTCGAGCTCCTCGGCCAGCGTCGCGGCGGGCAGGCCGCTGCCGCCGGGGATGGCGGCGAAGGCCATGAAGATGTCCGAGAAGGAGCTGCGCCACATGAACTCGCCCTCCAGCAGCCGGTCCGCGAGGCAGGGGTCCAGCGCGGCCGAGGTGGCGGTGGTCCAGGAGGCGAGGCCGGGGTGGTGCGCGGGCTGCGACAGCGAGTGCAGCGCCATGCAGAGCTCGGAGAGCGGGGAGGGCGCGAAGCGGATGCGGTCCGCGGGGAGCCCGGCGATGTCGATGGTGACGCTCATCGGCCCATTCTGACCCGTCGGAGGTCTGTGACCAGGCCAGACACGGATCGATTGACGAGGAGCGTCAATCGTCGTGCGGGGTGGGCCGAGCGGGTTCAGGGTGGATGCATGACAGCGATAGAGCAGTACCTCATCGACACCTGGCGGGCCTCCCAGCAGGGCGCCCCGATGCCCCCGCCGCCGGGCCGGGACGACGTCGCCGTGCTGCGCTCGGCCCGTACGTACGCGCAGTTCCAGGCCGTCGTCGACGGCAGAGGGGCCCGCCACCCCTGGTGGGCGGCCCTGTGCCGGCACGCGGCCGGAAGGACGTGATGCGGACCGGTCAGCGGTCTTCGGGGTGGAAGTCGATCTCGTACGCGATCTCGGAGCGGCGGTCGGCGACCACGATGTCGGCGGTCTCCACGGCCCGGCCGTCCGTCGCGTAGTACGTCCGTTCGATAGCGGTGATCAGGTCGCCGACGCTGATGCCGAGCAGATTGGCCTGCCGCTGGTTCGCGCGCGCCGGGCGGGGGACCTCCAGCGCCGAGGCGACCAGCACGCCGATGGAGCGCATCCGCTCGATGACCCCGGCGCCCTTGAACGGGCCCGCCTCCGGCAGGACGACCGGGGTGCCGTCCGTGACCGCCATCGGCTCCCAGGACTCGCAGATCTCCACCGGCCGGCCCTCGGCCAGGAACTCGTACGTGGTGAACACGCACGGGTCGCCCGCGGGGACCGCGAGCCGCTCCGCGATCCGCTCGGGTGCCGGCGTACGGGCCGTGGAGTGCGATTCCCACGTCAAGCCCGAACCGCCCGAACCGCCCGGACCGGCCCGGCGGCGGCGCCGGGAGCGGACCGTGCGCAGCCGTTCGCGCGGCTCGCACAGGTACGTGCCCGAGCCCGCGCGGCCCTCCAGCAGGCCCTCGATGATCAGCAGCTCCAGCGCGCGCTGCGTGACGCTCTGCCCGACGCCGTACTCCCGGGCGAACCGGGCCCGCGACGGCAGCTTCGCGCCGACGGGCCACTCCTCGGCCCGGATCCGGGCGCGCAGCGCGTCCGCGACCTTCAAGTACGCCGTATCACGGGCCATATGAGCCGTCCTGTGCCTGTCGACGAGTTGGGCTCAAGCTAATTCATCAGGTCGAACCCGAGTCTTCAGAACGGCGAGGAGTGAGAGGCCGCGCAGCCCGCCCGCCCCCCGGCAACCGTGCGGGCGGGGCGGGGCGAGCGGCATGCATGCGGCAGGCCGGCAGGCAGGAGGGCTGCGCGGCCTCAGTCGAAGTTCGGCGCGTTGCGCTCGTACACCAGGCGCAGCCCGATCAGCGTCAGCCACGGCTCGTGGTCGTCGATGACGGAGGACTCGCCGAGGACGATCGGGGCGAGCCCGCCCGTCGCGATGACCCGTACGTCGGACGGCTGGCCGGTCGGGCCCGCCAGCTCGCGGGCCATCCGGTTCACGATCCCGTCGACCTGGCCCGCGAAACCGTAGACCACGCCCGACTGCATGGCCTCGACCGTGGACTTGCCGATCACGTTGCGCGGCCGCGCCAGCTCGATCTTGCGGAGCTGGGCGCCCCGTACGCCGAGGGCCTCCATCGAGATCTCGATGCCCGGGGAGATCACCCCGCCCACGTACTCGCCCTTCGTGGACACCGCGTCGAAGGTGGTAGCCGTACCGAAGTCGACCACGATCGCCGGGCCGCCGTAGAGCTCGACGGCGGCGACCGCGTTGATGATGCGGTCCGCGCCGACCTCCTTCGGGTTGTCCATCAGGATCGGCACGCCCGTCTTGATGCCGGGCTCCACGAGCACCGCGGGGACGTCGCCGTAGTAGCGGCGGGTCACCTCGCGCAGCTCGTGCAGCACCGACGGCACGGTCGAGCAGATCGCGATGCCGTGGATGCCGTCGCCCAGCTCGCTGCCGAGCATCGGGTGCATGCCCATCAGACCCTGCATCAGCACGGCCATCTCGTCGGCCGTGCGCCGCGGGTCGGTCGAGATCCGCCAGTGCTCGACGATCTCGTCACCGTCGAACAGGCCGAGCACGGTGTGGGTGTTGCCGACGTCGATGGTCAGCAGCATTACCGCTCCTCGCGCAGGTCCAGCCCGATGTCCATGATCGGGGACGAGTGCGTGAGCCCGCCGACCGCCAGGTAGTCCACGCCCGTCTCCGCGTACGCGCGGGCGTTGGCCAGCGTGAGCCGGCCGGAGGACTCCAGCACCGCGCGGCCGGCGACCAGCGCGACGGCCTCCTCGGTCTCGATCGGCGTGAAGTTGTCCAGCAGGATCAGGTCGGCGCCCGCGTCCAGGGCCTCGCGGACCTGGTGCAGGGTGTCCACCTCGACCTCGATCGGCAGGTCGGGGAACTGCTCGCGGACGGCCTTGAACGCCTCCGCGACACCGCCCGCCGCGATCACGTGGTTGTCCTTGACCAGTGCCGCGTCCGACAGCGACATCCGGTGGTTGACGCCGCCGCCGCAGCGCACTGCGTACTTCTCCAGGGAGCGCAGGCCCGGCGTGGTCTTGCGGGTGTCACGGACCTTCGCCCCGGTGCCCTGCAGCTCGTCGGCCCACGTACGGGTCGCCGTCGCGATGCCCGACATCAGGCAGAGCAGGTTCAGCGCGCTGCGCTCACCGGTCAGCAGGTCCCGGGTGCGGGCCCTGACCGTCAGCAGCACCTGGCCGGGCTTCACCCGGTCGCCGTCCTCGACGTGCCGCTCGACCTCGAACTCGTCCTCGCAGACGACGGACAGGACGGCCTCGGCGACGCGCAGGCCGGCGACCGTGCCCGCCTCGCGGGCGGTGAAGTCGGCGTGCGCGACGGCGTCCTCGGGGACGGTCGCCACCGTGGTCACGTCCACCCCGCCGTCAAGGTCCTCGGAGATCGCCATGTGGGCGATGTCCTCGACCTCGATCGGGTCCAGGCCCGCGTCGGCCAGCAGCTGGGCCAGCGCCGGGTCCAGGCCGGACTCCTCGCCGTCGCCGCAGCCGCAGTCGTCGCCGCAGCCGCCCGCGGACTCGTCGAGGAGCGGCAGCTCCGCGTGCTCGTGCTCGTGGTCGTGCGTTTCGGGGGTGCTCACGATGACTGCTCCTGGCTCAGGGGGTGCTGTACGGACGGAAAGCCCGCGGAGTCGGTGGGGATGACGACCAGGGCCCGCTTTTCGGTGGCGGACAGCCGGACGACGAGGTGGCGGCGCCAGGCGGCGTCGTCGCGGTCGGGGTGGTCCTCGCGCCAGTGGCAGCCGCGGGTCTCCTCGCGGCGCAGGGCGGCGGCGACCAGCACGCGGGCCACGCACAGCAGGTTCGTGGCCTCCCAGGTCTCGGTGCCGGGCACGGCGGTCTTGCCGTCCGTCTCCAGCGCCGTGAGGGCGGTCGCGTACAGGTCCTCCAGGGCGGCGGCCGCCGTGCGCAGGGACTCGGCCGAGCGGAGCACGCCCGCGCCTGCCGTCATGATGCGCTGGATCTCGTACCGCGCCCCGGCGGGCTGGAGCGGCCCGGTCGCGGGGACCGGGATGCCCGGGCCGTTGCCCGCGGGCGCCCGGCCGATGATGTCGTCGGCGATCCGCTCGGCGAAGACCAGGCCCTCCAACAGGGAGTTGGACGCGAGCCGGTTCGCGCCGTGCACGCCGGTGCAGGCCACCTCGCCGCACGCGTACAGCCCGGGGACGGTCGTCCGGCCGTGCAGGTCGGTCCGTACGCCGCCGGAGGCGTAGTGCGCGGCGGGCGCGACCGGGATCGGCTCGGTCACCGGGTCGATGCCGTGGGAGCGGCAGGCGGCCAGGATGGTCGGGAAGCGCTGCTCCCACATCTGCGCGCCGAAGTGGCGGGCGTCCAGGTACATGTGCTGCGCGCCCTGCTCCTGCATGCGGCGCGTGATGCCCTTGGCCACGATGTCGCGCGGGGCCAGCTCGGCCAGCTCGTGCTGTCCGAGCATGAAGCGGACGCCGTCGCCGTCGACCAGGTGGGCGCCCTCGCCGCGGACCGCCTCCGACACCAGCGGCTGCTGGCCCTCGGCGTCCGGGCCGAGGAACAGCACGGTGGGGTGGAACTGGACGAACTCCAGGTCGGAGACCTCGGCCCCGGCCCGCAGGGCCAGCGCGACCCCGTCGCCGGTGGACACCGACGGGTTGGTGGTGGCCGAGAAGACCTGGCCCATGCCGCCGGTCGCGAGGATCACGGCGGGCGCGTGGACGGCGCCGACGCCGTCGTGCTGGCCCTCGCCCATGACGTGCAGGGTGACACCGGCCGTACGGCCCTCGGCGTCCTGGAGCAGGTCCAGTACGAGCGCGTTCTCGACCGTCTCGATGCCGGCCGCCTGCACGGCTTCGACCAGCGCCCGGGAGATCTCGGCGCCGGTGGCATCGCCGCCCGCGTGCGCGATCCGGCGGCGGTGGTGGCCGCCCTCACGGGTCAGCTCTATCTCGCCGGTCTCGGCGGAGGTGTCGAAGACCGCCCCGGTGGCGATGAGCCGGCGCACGGCGTCCGGTCCCTCGGTGACGAGGAGCCGCACCGCGGCCCCGTCGCACAGTCCGGCGCCCGCGACGAGCGTGTCGTCCAGGTGCTGCCCGGGAGTGTCGCCGTCGCCGAGGGCCGCGGCGATCCCGCCCTGCGCCCAGCGCGTGGAGCCGTCGTCGAGGCGGGCCTTGGTGACCACGACCGTACGGCGGCCCGCGGCGGCGCAGCGCAGTGCGGCCGTCAGGCCGGCGACGCCGGAGCCGACGACGACGACGTCCGCGTCGACGGCCCAGCCGGGGGCGGGGGCGTGCAGCCGTATGCCGGTACCGGCGGTGGCTGTGCCTGGGGTGCTCACGTGTGTGCTCCGAACTCCAATGGGATGTTGTCGATCAGCCGGGTCGTCCCCACCTTCGCGGCGACGGCCAGCACGGCCTGCCCGGTGAAGTCGGGGCCGACATCGGTGAAGTCCTGCGGATCCACCAGGGCCAGGTAGTCCAGCAGCAGCGGCGGATCCTGCCGGGCCGCCTCCTCCAGGACGTGCCGGGCGGCGGCCCGTACGGCGTCCGGGAGGCCGGTGCCCGCGGCGGACACGGCGTGTGCGTCGGCGGCCGACCGGATCTCGCCGAGCCGGGCCAGGGCGGTGGCCCGCTCGTCGCTGGCCGGAGACGCCTCGGCGCGGGCCCGCAGCGCGGCCTGCGCGGCGAGCCGGTCCTGCCCGGCGAACAGGGCGCGGGACAGGGCCAGGGCGGTGCGCCGCTCTCGGTCGGAGAGGTACCGGTTGCGGGAGGACAGCGCGAGCCCGTCCTCCTCGCGGACGGTCGGTACGCCGACCACCTTCGCGGGGAAGTTCAGGTCGGTGACCATCCGTCGGATCAGGGCCAGCTGCTGCGCGTCCTTCTGGCCGAAGAGGGCCAGGTCGGGACGGGTGAGGTGGAGCAGCTTGGCGACGACGGTCAGCATGCCGTCGAAGTGGCCGGGCCGGGTGGCCCCTTCGAGGCGCTCGCCCATCGGGCCGGCGCTGACCCGCACCTGGGGGGCGCCGCCGGGGTAGACCTCGTCGACCGCCGGGGCGAACACCGCATCGGCGCCGGCCGCCCGGGCGATCTCCAGGTCGGCGTCGAGGGTGCGGGGGTAGCGGTCGAGGTCCTCGTTGGCCCCGAACTGCAGCGGGTTCACGAAGACGGTGACCACGACCTGGCCCGCGGGCCCGGCCTGCTCGCGGGCCGTGCGGATCAAGGTGGCGTGGCCCTCGTGGAGGGCGCCCATGGTCATCACGACGGCGCGCGGGCCCTCGGCGGTGCGCGGGAGCTTGTGCAGTTCCTCCGCGGTGTCGATCAGCAGCAGGTCGTGGTTCACCGGCGGTCGTCCCCTTCGGTGCCGTTGACGCGGTCCGCGCCGTCGGCGAGCACCCCGAGCAGGTCCTCGGCGAGTTCGGGCTTCAGGAGGCCGTGCGCGAGGGCCCGGTCGGCGGTGGTGCGGGCCATCGCCAGGTACCCGGCGACCGTGCTGGGGGCGTGCTTGCGCAGCTCCGAGACGTGGGCGGCGACGGTGCCGGCGTCACCGCGGGCCACCGGGCCGGTCAGCGCGGCGTCACCGGAGCGCAGGGCGTTGTCGAGGGCCGCGCCGAGCAGCGGGCCGAGCATCCGGTCGGGGTGCTCGACCCCGGCCTTGTGCAGCAGCTCCATGGCCTGGGCGACCAGGGTGACCAAGTGGTTCGCGCCGAGTGCGAGGGCCGCGTGGTAGAGCGGACGGTTCTCCTCCGCGATCCACTCGGGCTCCCCGCCCATCTCGATCACCAGGGCCTCGGCCGCGAGCCGCAGCTCCTCGGGAGCCGTGACGCCGAACGAGCAGCCGGCGAGCCGCTGTACGTCGACCTCGGTGCCGGTGAAGGTCATCGCCGGGTGCAGGGCCAGCGGGAGCGCGCCCGCGCGCCGGGCCGGGGCCAGCACGGCGGTCCCGTACCGCCCGGAGGTGTGGACGAGGAGCTGGCCCGGCCGGACCGCGCCGGTTTCGGCGAGCCCCTCGACGAGCGACGGCAGCGCGTCGTCGGGCACGGTCAGCAGGACCAGGTCGGCCAGCTCCAGCACCTGCGCGGGCGGTACGAGCGGCACGTCGGGCAGCATCCGCGCGGCGCGCCGGCGGGAGGCGTCGGAGACGCCGGAGACGGCGACCGGCCGGTGTCCGGCCTGCTGGAGTGCGCGGGCCAGCGCGGGGCCGACCCGACCGGCGCCGACGACGCCGACGGTGAGCCGGGCCGGGCGCGGTTGCTGGGATGAATTCACGCGGGGAGGGCCTTCCGTTCCAGTCCGCGGGGGGTACCGGACGATACGTCGCCATGCTAGCCCCTGGGCGTGTTGGCCGGTCGGCGATGATCGGGGGCATGACTGCTGACGACGATCTGACGAAGAGGCTGGTGGCGGCGGGGCGCAGCGCCGAGCGGAGGCTCAGCGGCAGCCCGCGCGAGGCGACGGTCGGCGAGCTGCTGTCGGGTCTGGCGGCGCCGGATCCCGACGAGCCGGCCGACGTGTACGGGGACGGCGTGGTGACCCGGCTGGAGCGGCGGGTGGCGGAGCTCCTGGGCACGGAGGACGCGGCGTTCTTCCCGTCCGGGACGATGGCCCAGCAGATCGCGCTGCGCTGCTGGGCCGGCCGGACCGGGAACCAGGTGGTCGCGCTGCACCCGATGAGCCACCCGGAGGTGTGGGAGGGCGGTGCGCTGTCGCTGGTCTCGGGCCTGCGGACGGTGCACCCGACGACGGACCCGCGCCAGCCGACGGCCGAGGACGTCGCGGACCTGCCGGAGCCGTTCGGGACGCTGATGCTGGAGCTGCCGCTGCGGGAGGCCGGATTCCTCCTCCCCTCCTGGGAGGAGCTGGAGGCCGTGGTCGACGCGGCCCGAGACCGGGACGCGGTCGTCCACTTCGACGGGGCCCGGCTGTGGGAGTCGACGGTGCACTTCGGGCGGCCGTTGCCGGAGATCGCGGGGCTCGCGGACTCGGTGTACGTCTCGTTCTACAAGTCGCTCGGCGGCCTCAGCGGCGCGGCCCTGGCGGGCTCCTCGTCCCTGGTCTCGGAGGCGAGGGTCTGGCGCCACCGGTACGGCGGCCAGATCTTCCACCAGTTCCCGCAGGCCCTGTCGGCGCTGGCGGGCCTGGACCGGGAGCTGCCGCGCCTGCCGTCGTACGTGGAGCGGGCCCGCGTCGTGGCGGCGGCGCTGGCCGAGGCCCTGGCCGACGGTCCGGCCCCCTGGTTCCGGATCAACCCGGAGGTCCCGCACACGCACCAGTTCCAGGTGTGGCTGCCGTACGGGGCCGACCGGCTGACGGAGGCGGGCGTCCGCCTGGCGGAGGAGACAGGCACGGTCCTCTTCCGCAGGTGGTCCCCGACGGTGGTCCCGGGCGTGTCGATGACGGAAGTCACGGTCACGCAGCCGGGCCTCACCTGGACCGCGGAAGACGTCCGCGAGGCCACCCGGGCCTTCACGGCCCGCCTCTGAGGCGGGCCCGCCCCGCGCTTCCGGGCCCCGCCGGGCACGGTGCGGACCCGGCGTCGTCCGGGCGCAGGAGTGCGGGGCGGGGCCCCCGGCGGCGGTGCCGCAGATGCACGAACGGTCCCGCCAGTTCAACGACGACGCACCGAATTCCGCCGAAGTCGTCGGTCCGGCGCCCCGACGGAGTTACCTTCCCTTCCACGGGAAGCAACGGAGCCGTCCCCCGAGGAGAGACACCATGACCGCTCACCCCGCCTGGCAGAAGTCCACGTACTGCGGCGAAGGAGACGCCTGCGTCTACGTCTCCGCGGCCCCCGGACACCTCGTCCGTGTCGCTGACCGGGCCGACCCCGCGCACCTGGTTCTGGCCACCACCCAGGCCGCCTGGGCCGACTTCCTTGACGCAGTCAAGGCGCAGGGGTAGGGCCCGCCCCGGCCCGTCGCTCGGCGGACGCGCCCGGAATCACGCCCCTCAGGGGATTTTGTCCGATTAGCGCGTATCTTCGGCCCATGCCCACGCCCTACGGATCCCGCGGCGGCATGGCGTTCAGCGCCGCCGAGCTGCACGTGCTCAGGCGAACGCTCGCCCACGCCCTCCAGTCCTCCACGGCCCCCCTGACGACCTCCGAGGTCCAGGACTGCCTGCGCCTCGCGCAGTCGGTGGACGAAGCGGTCCAGGAGGCGGGGCGGCTGAGAGAGTTCCTCCTCGCCGACCTCGCCCGCTACCGCGGCGCCCTGCCCGGCAGCCTCTCCGGCTACCTGGAGCTGCTCCAGGACGCCCTGGCGGCGGGGTACGAGCCCGCGCCCGACGACCTCGCGGCACTGCGCGCGCTACGGGCCAACCCGGTCGCGGCGGCCCTGCTGGAACGCTGCCAGGCCATCGCCGAGCGCTCCGTGCGGCGGCGGTTCTCGACCGCGCCCGCGCCCCGGACGCGCCTGTTCGCCCTGGCGGGCGGGAAGGACGGCAAGGAGGACAAGGGCGCGAAGGACGCCAAGGGTGAGAAGGGTGAGAAGGGCGGCAAGGGCGGCAAGGAGGAGCCCGCCCGTCCCGCGCCGACCCCCAAGGAGCCCAAGGACCCCGAGCGGCCCGCCGAACGCCCGTCCGAGCGGCCCATTCCGACGCCCGGCGAGGTGTTCCCGCCGCGCCGCAAGCCCACCCCGCCCCCGGCGGCCGGGCTCGCCGCCGGGTAGCTACGCTGGGGGCATGGACTACGTTTCCGCGCTCGTGCCCCCCGTAGTGATGGCCGGCTTCTTCATCGCACTCGTCGTGACGATCGTGAAGAGCCAGGGCGGCGCCAACAAGGCGAAGGAAGACGCGGCGGCCGACGCCGTGATCGCCCGCGCCGAGGCCGCCCGGCAGGCGCAGCCCGGCAAGTAGCCGGCACCCCCCGGACGGCGCGCAGCCACTACCCGGGGCACACGTGCAGGGCCGGGGGTTCCCGCGACTTCGTCGGGGCGCCCCCGGGATTTCGTGGCGCGTTGCCTTCCGAATAGCCGGGCAATTCCGCACATTCCGCACTATCGTGCTGTTGTGCCTCGCCCCTTGGGAGAACTCGAAGACGCGGTCATGACGCGGGTGTGGCAGTGGAACCGCCCGGTCACTGTTCGTGAAGTACTGGAAGACCTCCAGCAGGAACGGTCCATCGCGTACACCACGGTCATGACGGTTATGGACAATCTTCATCAGAAGGGCTGGGTCCGCCGGGAAGCCGAAGGCCGCGCCTATCGATATACGGCGGTCTCCACCCGAGCCGCCTACTCGGCCGCACTGATGAACGAAGCGTGGTCGACGAGCGACAACCCCGCGGCCGCCCTCGTGGCCTTCTTCGGCATGATGTCCGCGGAACAGCGCGAAGCCCTCCGGGACGCCATCCGCATCGTCGGGTACGACGCCGAGTCGGGCGCCGAGTCCGCCGCGGCGCCCCCTGCCGCAGCGGCCCCCGATGCACTTCCCGAAGCGGCCTCCGAAGCGCCTTCCGAACAGCCGCCCGCCGAAGGGGACTCCGCCGGGCGCGGCACCGAGCCGGGGCGATAGCGTCCGGGCATGGGTGAGTTTTCCGCTGCACACGCAAAAACACTGACGATCCGCCGTGCCCGCACCGGCGATGTTCCCGCACTGCGCCGCCTGCTCGACCAGTACGTGCAGCAGCGGATCCTCCTCGACAAAGCCCCGGTCGTCCTTTACGAGGACATCCAGGAGTTCTGGGTCGCGGAACGCGGTTCCGACGGCCAGGTGGTGGGCTGCGGCGCTCTCCACGTCATGTGGGAAGACCTGGCCGAAGTGCGTACTCTCGCGGTCGACCGCGAGTTGAAGGGCGCTGGAGTCGGCCATCAGCTGCTCGGGCAGTTGTTGGACACCGCCCGGGCAGTGGGCGTCTCGAAGGTTTTCTGCCTCACCTTCGAAGTGGACTTCTTCGCGAAGCACGGCTTCGTCGAGATCGGCGAGACCCCGGTCGAGACGGATGTCTACATGGAGCTCCTGCGTTCCTATGACGAGGGCGTCGCCGAGTTCCTCGGTCTCGAACGGGTGAAGCCGAACACCTTGGGCAACAGCCGGATGCTTCTGCACCTCTGAACGATCACGGTGGCTTTTCCCGTGCTCCGCGCACCTGTGGCCTATGTCCGAATCGCGCACGTTTCCCGCCGCGTTGCGGTCTCGAACCTCTCCCCGGGGGTTTGTGTTTTCCAGGGAAAAGCGGTTTCCTTTCCGCGTACTGCTTTTCGATGAAAGGAAATCCCGGTGGCACAGAAGGTTCAGGTCCTTCTTGTCGACGACCTCGACGGTGGCGAGGCGGACGAGACCGTGACGTTCGCTCTGGATGGCAAGACCTACGAGATCGACCTCACCACCGCCAACGCGGAGAAGCTGCGTTCCGCGCTCGCCGACTACGTCAAGGGCGCTCGCCGCACCGGCGGCCGCGCCTCCGGTGGTCGCGCCAAGACGCGGACGGCCGCGACGTCCGGCAACCCGGACACCGCGGAGATCCGCGCGTGGGCCAAGGCCCAGGGGATGAGCGTCAACGACCGCGGGCGCGTCCCGCAGGAGATCCGCGAGGCCTACGAGAACGCCAAGGGCTGACCCGCGGCCTCTCGTTCCAGGGGCGTACGCCGCCACAGGCGCGCCCGGTGGCATTCCGTCGCCGCCGCGGCGACCAGGCGTACGAGATCGGGCCCGGCACCACCGTGCCCGGGACCGGCACCCTGCCCGGGACCGGGCAGGGACGGCAGCAGTGCCTCACACCCCTGCTCGGGGGGTCGCAGCCACACGGCGGCCCCCCGGGGAGTTCCCCCGGGGTGTCCCGGTGGAACCGGTGCCGCGATCCGGCCGCCGGCGCCCAGCCCGACGAGGTCCAGGGCGACTCCGCCCCACTCCAGCCAGTCGAGCAGCCCCTCCAGCTCGTCCGCGCTCCCCGGAGCCACCAGGAACCGCATCCGGCGTCCGGTGAGCGCCACCGGCCCCGTGGCGAGCGGCCTGCGCAGCAGCTCCGCCCCGGCATCGGCCGGTAGCTCCAGTACGTCGAACCGCGTCCCGGTGAGCAGCCGGGCGGGCGGCCCGGCCGCGACGGGCCAGCCGAGCACCCCCTCGTACCAGGACGCGTACGCGTCCCGGAACGAATCCGCGGGAGAATCCTCGGGCGCGACGCGGGGGAGCGGAGCGGTGACGGCCATGTCCGGAGCAACTCCGCGGCGACCGTGGAGTTACGCAGCGCACCGGGTTCTGTGCGGAACGTAAACTTCCGTCGGGGTGGGGTCCTACATTCGGGACGCAATCGTGTTCGCCCGTAGCTGAGGGAACCGGCGCCACCGGCATGGAGTGTCGGTCCTTACGGGTAAGACATTCCTAGTGGATCGGGGCGACACGCTGATTTGGCCGGCTTCCGTTCGCCATCGGCGTACACGTGTGACGGGTATCTGCCTGGCCTGCGGGAACATCGTCTCGCACCATCGGGTTGGAGCAGTTGTCGGCTGATGAAGCCGGTTTTCCCCACTGACGTGGGGGTGATCGCGGACGGATGTCGGCAGTTGGAATGAGCTGTCCCGCCCCGCGGGACTAGCATGCGGAAGGACAGGGCGGGGACCGACCCCGAACTGCCCGACCGCTCTGAGGAGCGATAAACGATGTTCGAGAGGTTCACCGACCGCGCGCGGCGGGTTGTCGTCCTGGCTCAGGAAGAAGCCCGGATGCTCAACCACAACTACATCGGCACCGAGCACATCCTCCTGGGTCTGATCCACGAGGGTGAGGGTGTCGCCGCTAAGGCCCTGGAGAGCCTCGGGATTTCGCTCGAGGCTGTTCGCCAGCAGGTTGAGGAGATCATCGGTCAGGGGCAGCAGGCCCCGTCCGGCCACATCCCCTTCACTCCGCGGGCGAAGAAGGTCCTGGAGCTTTCGCTCCGTGAGGCCCTCCAGCTCGGCCACAACTACATCGGCACCGAGCACATCCTGCTCGGCCTCATTCGCGAGGGCGAGGGCGTCGCCGCCCAGGTCCTGGTGAAGCTGGGCGCCGATCTCAACCGAGTCCGGCAGCAGGTCATCCAGCTGCTTTCCGGCTACTCCGGCGGAGGCAAGGAGTCGGCCACGGCCGGCGGCCCGGCCGAGGGCACCCCCTCGACCTCCCTCGTCCTGGACCAGTTCGGCCGCAATCTCACGCAGGCCGCCCGCGAATCCAAGCTCGACCCGGTCATCGGGCGCGAGAAGGAGATCGAGCGGGTCATGCAGGTCCTGTCCCGCCGTACCAAGAACAACCCGGTCCTCATCGGCGAGCCCGGCGTCGGCAAGACCGCCGTCGTCGAGGGCCTGGCCCAGGCGATCGTCAAGGGCGAGGTGCCCGAGACCCTCAAGGACAAGCACCTCTACACCCTGGACCTCGGCGCCCTGGTCGCGGGCTCCCGCTACCGCGGTGACTTCGAGGAGCGCCTGAAGAAGGTGCTCAAGGAGATCCGCACCCGCGGCGACATCATCCTGTTCATCGACGAGCTCCACACCCTCGTGGGTGCGGGCGCCGCCGAGGGCGCGATCGACGCCGCCAGCATCCTCAAGCCCATGCTGGCCCGTGGTGAGCTCCAGACCATCGGTGCCACGACGCTGGACGAGTACCGCAAGCACCTTGAGAAGGACGCGGCCCTTGAGCGCCGCTTCCAGCCGATCCAGGTGGCGGAGCCTTCCCTCCCCCACACGATCGAGATCCTCAAGGGCCTGCGCGACCGCTACGAGGCCCACCACCGCGTCTCCATCACGGACGAGGCCCTGGTCCAGGCGGCGACGCTGGCCGACCGGTACATCTCGGACCGCTTCCTGCCGGACAAGGCGATCGACCTGATCGACGAGGCCGGCTCCCGGATGCGCATCCGCCGGATGACCGCGCCGCCGGACCTCCGCGAGTTCGACGAGAAGATCGCGGGCGTGCGCCGCGACAAGGAGTCGGCCATCGACTCCCAGGACTTCGAGAAGGCGGCTTCCCTCCGTGACAAGGAGAAGCAGCTGCTGGCGGCGAAGGCCAAGCGCGAGAAGGAATGGAAGGCCGGCGACATGGACGTCGTCGCCGAGGTCGACGGCGAGCTCATCGCCGAAGTCCTCGCGACCGCGACCGGCATTCCCGTCTTCAAGCTCACCGAGGAGGAGTCCTCGCGACTGCTCCGCATGGAAGACGAGCTCCACAAGCGCGTCATCGGCCAGAAGGACGCCATCAAGGCGCTCTCCCAGGCCATCCGCCGTACCCGTGCGGGTCTGAAGGACCCGAAGCGCCCGGGTGGCTCGTTCATCTTCGCCGGCCCGTCCGGCGTCGGTAAGACCGAGCTGTCCAAGACGCTCGCCGAATTCCTCTTCGGCGACGAGGACGCGCTGATCTCCCTCGACATGTCGGAGTTCAGCGAGAAGCACACGGTTTCCCGCCTCTTCGGTTCGCCCCCCGGCTACGTGGGCTACGAAGAGGGCGGCCAGCTCACCGAGAAGGTGCGCCGCAAGCCGTTCTCCGTCGTCCTCTTCGACGAGGTCGAGAAGGCCCACCCGGATATCTTCAATTCCCTTCTCCAGATCCTGGAGGACGGTCGTCTGACCGACTCCCAGGGCCGGGTCGTGGACTTCAAGAACACGGTCATCATCATGACGACCAACCTGGGTACCCGGGACATCTCGAAGGGCTTCAACCTCGGCTTCGCCGCCGTGGGCGACGTCAAGACCGGTTACGACCGGATGAAGGCGAAGGTCAACGAAGAGCTCAAGCAGCACTTCCGGCCCGAGTTCCTGAACCGTGTCGACGACACGGTCGTCTTCCACCAGCTGTCGCAGGAAGACATCATCCAGATCGTCGACCTGATGATCGCCAAGGTCGACGAGCGCCTGAAGGACCGCGACATGGGCATCGAGCTGAGCGGCGACGCGAAGCTCCTGCTCGCCAAGCGGGGCTACGACCCGATCCTGGGTGCCCGCCCGCTGCGCCGCACCATCCAGCGCGAGATCGAGGACATCCTGTCCGAGAAGATCCTCTTCGGCGAGCTGCGTCCCGGCCACATCGTGGTCGTGGGCAAGGAGGGTGACGGCGAGGACGCCAAGTTCACCTTCCGCGGCGAGGAGAAGTCGGCTCTGCCGGACCTGCCCCCGATCGAGGCCACGGGCTCCGGCCCGGACCTGAGCAAGGGCGCGTAAGCACCGGTCGCACCGCTGCACGAGGGGCGGCCCCGGAACCATTCGGTTCCGGGGCCGCCCCTTTTCCGGTGACAAGCCGCACAGGGCAAATCGGACCTACGAGGACCTCTCGTAGGTCCAATGTCCGATTTGCCCTGGAATGGGGATGCCCTCCGCCCAGAAATGATGCCGTCAAACGGCTGCGTCACACCTCCGCGCCTACGAGTCCCGGTAGTAATCGGGAGGTTTGGGGATGTCGCGGGACACGGGTTACCAAGGGTGGGCAAGTCCGGCACCGCCTTCCGGCACGCCGGGTGGCTTCATGCCACGCCCCGCCCTTGTCCCCGGCCCCGGAGGTCTCCACATGTCCGTGAAGCGCGTCAGCACCCGTCGTACCCGTATCGTCCTCGGCGCCACCGCTCTCGGTGCGGCCCTGGCTCTCGGGGCCGGAACGACCGCCGCCTTCGCCGACACCGCCCCGCAGACCACCCTGACCGGCACCCCCGAGCTGGTCGCGGCCCAGGCCGCCGCCCAGGGCTCCGCGGCCGCCGCCGGGAAGACCGTCACCTGGCAGAAGCCGGTCGGGACCTACACGCTCTCGGCGACCTTCGGCAAGGGCGGCACCATGTGGTCCCACAAGCACTCGGGCCAGGACTTCGCCTGCCCCGTCGGCACCCCCGTCAAGGCCGCCCACGGCGGCATCGTCGTCAAGGCGGGCCCCAACGGCGGCGGCGACGGCCCGGCGTACGGCAACGCCATCGTGATCAAGCACGCGAACAACACGTACTCGCAGTACGCGCACCTCTCGAAGATCCAGGTCCGGATCGGCCAGAAGGTCACCAAGGGTGCGCAGATCGCGCTGTCCGGCAACACCGGCAACTCCAGCGGCCCGCACCTCCACTTCGAGATCCGGACCACCCCGAACTACGGCTCGGCCGTGAACCCGGTCGCGTTCCTGCGCAACGTCGGCGTCACCGTCTGATCCGAGCGGCAGCCGCTCAGTACAGCAGCCAGGAGCCCGTCGGCTTCGCCGACGCGTCCACCCGGCCCGCCTTGAGCGTGTCGATCTGCGCCGGGGACAGCAGGACGTCGTACGTCTGCACGCTGTCCATGGCGCCGCTCCAGGCGGCCGTCCACTTGTCCTCGTGCCGGGTCCGGGCCAGCTGGAGCGGGCCCGGCGCCTGGAAGACGCCCGGGACCGCGCTCTCGCCCGTCTTCTTCCCGTTCACGTACAGGGCGACCAGCTTGCGCTCGGCGTCGTAGGTCCCCGTCAGCTCCGCGAAGGTCTTCTCCATCTTCGGGTTGTCGCCGGCCACGACCACGGTGGTGGCGTCCGCGCCCTGGTCGCCCGTCTGCACGCGGAAGACCCAGGCCGGCTTGCCGTTCACCTGGTCCAGGCCCAGCTCGAACGAGGACGACTTCTCGTTGCCCTGGCTGACGGCGATCTGGCGCCCCTTGGCGGAGCGGACCCAGACCCGCGCCGAGACGGTGAAGCTCTTGGCCGTGTCCACCACGCGCTTCTCGGACTCGGCGTACGAGTTCTCGTTGCCCTTCGTGCGGATCTCGAAGCGCTTGTCGATCGGGAAGACCCCTGCGTCGGGGCCCATCTTCAGCGGGGCCTTTCCGCTGCGGTCGCGGATGCTCGTCGGGTCGTCCTTGACGGTCGGGGTGTTGTCGACCGGAGTCTTGCTCTTCGAGCCGCTGGGGGAGGGCGAGGCCGATACGGTCGGGGACGGCTTGTCGTCCTTCGCCTCGTTCTCGTCCTTGCCGTCGCCACCCAGCAGCAGGAACGTTCCACCGCCGGCGAGCAAGGCCAGTACGGTCACCCCGCCGCCGATCATCCACAGCCGCTTCTTGCGCTTCTCGGCCGCCGAGCGGTCGGCCATGGCCTCCCAGTCCGGCTGGTCCGACTGCGGCGCGAACGGCCCGGGGAGCCCGGGGCCCGGACCGACCGGCGGCGCCGGCGCGCCCATGTTCGGCAGGCCCTGGGCCCACTCCTGCTGCTGCGGCGGGACCGCGGCGGCCGGGGCCTGCTGGTACGGGGCGGGCTGGGCACCGGGATGGCCGCCCTGCTGCGGGTAGCCGTAGCCGGAGCCGTCCGCGGGCGGAACCGCCGGCGGGGGGCCGAAGCCACCGCCACCGGGGGCGGGCGCACCGGGCGGGTAGCCGTAGCCGGCCGCGGGGGCCGGCGGGACCGGCGGGAACCCGTAGCCCCCGTTCCCCGGGGCGGGCTCGGGCTGCGGGTTGCTGGAGGGATTCGTACCGTCGGTCATGCCTGGGATGCTAAAACACGGGACCGCACGGGTGTGCGGCCCGGTCCCGATCGGCATCCGGCCCGGCCCGGCGGTCCCGCGTCCCGGCGCCTCCTCCGGCTCAGCCCGACGGCTTGATGATGGGGAAGCTCCCCGTCGCCGTCGGCGCGTGCTCCGGCAGCCACAGCACCGCCACCGCTCCGGCCGCCGCACCCTCGCGGTCCACGCCGCCCGGGGCCGCCACGTTGCGGAACGTCAGCCGGGCGCCCAGCACCCGCGCCTGCCCCTCGGCGATGGTCAGCCCCAGCCCGTGCCCCACCCCGGCCCGGTCGGTCGAGCCGGTGCGGAACCGGCTCGGCCCCTCGCGCAGCAGCGCCTCCGGGAAGCCCGGCCCGTGGTCCCGGACCCGTACGACCCGGCCCTCGATGTCGACCTGGACCGGCGGCTGCCCGTACCGCGCGGCGTTGGCCAGCAGGTTGCCCAGGATCCGCTCCAGCCGTCGCGGGTCGGTGCTGACGATCTCGTCCGCCACCACCCGTACCGACGCCTCCGGCATCAGTGCCGTCACCCGTCGGCTCACGAACTCGCCCAGCGCCACGTCCTGGAGCTCCGCCCGCTCGGACGCGCTGTCCAGCCGGGCCACCTCCAGCACGTCCTCGACCAGCGCCCGCATCGCCTGCGCCCGGTCGCGCACCAGCTCGGTCGGCCGCCCCGGAGGCAGCAGCTCCGCCGCTGTGAGCAGGCCCGTCACCGGGGTCCGCAGCTCGTGGGCGATGTCCGCGGTCACCCGCCGCTCGGCCTCCAGCCGCTGCTGTAGCGCGTCCGCCATGGCGTCCACGGCCCGCGCGAGGTCGTCGGTCTCGTCCCGGACGACGCCGCCGACGGCGTCCCGCACCCGTACGTCGGGATCCCCGTGCGCCACCCGCTGCGCGGCGGTCGCGGCCTTGCGCAGCCGGCGCGAGATCTGCCCGCCGATGAGCACGCCGAGCGCCGCGCCCGCGACCACGACGGACAGCGACCCGACGACCAGGGCCCGGTCCAGGTCGCGCACCAGGTTGGCGCTCTCCTTGAACGGGCCGTGCAGCGACAGCACCTGGCCATTGCCGAGCGGCACCGCGGCCCACACCTCCGGCACGCCCTTGCGGGATTCGTGGACGTACGTGCCGCGCCGCCCCGACTTCGCCTTCTCGCGCAGCGAGGCGGGCAGCTCGGGGTCGTTGAGCTTGGCCCCCATGGGCGGCTTGCGCCCGGTCTCGACGAGGCGGGCGATGAACTGCACGTTGGTCAGCTGTGCCTCGCGGGCGCTTTCCAGCATCGACACGCGGGCAGCACTGTGCACGACCAGGCTCAGTGCGACGGCGACGAGTGCGCCGACGGCGGCGATGGCGAGCGTGATCTTCCAGCGGATCCCCGTACGGAGGGTGAAGCGCCTCATGCCTTCAGCTTGTATCCGAAGCCCCGGACCGTTTCGATCCGGTCCTGCCCGATCTTCGTGCGCAGCCGCTGGACGTGGACGTCCACGACGCGGGTGTCGCCGCCCCAGTCGTAGTCCCAGACGCGCTCCAGCAGCCGGTCGCGGGACAGTACGGTGCCGGGCGCGGAGGAGAACTCCAGCAGCAGCCGCATCTCGGTCGGCGTGAGCGCCACCGGGGCGCCGGCCTTGCGGACCTCCATGCCTTCGGTGTCGACCTCCAGGTCGCCGAAGAGCAGCACCCCGCGCTCCTCGGAGGGGTCCTCGCCGTTCGCGCCCGCCCGGCCGTTCTGCGGGCCGCCGGCGTGGCCGAAGCGGCGCAGCACGGCGCGGATGCGGGCGACGAGCACCGAGCCGTCGAAGGGCTTGGTGACGTAGTCGTCGGCGCCCGCCTCCAGGCCCAGCACGACGTCGATGGAGTCGGCGCGCGCCGACAGCATGATCACGGGGACGGTGGACTCGTCGCGGATGCGGCGGCACAGGCTCACGCCGTCCATGCCGGGCACCATCACGTCGAGCAGCGCGATGTCCGGGCGGTCGGCCCGGAAGGACTCCAGGCCGGACAGGCCGTCGGGCATGGCGGTGACCACGAACCCGTCGCGTTCCAGCGCCAGGGTCGTGGCCTCACGGATGACGTCGTCGTCCTCCACGAACAGGACATGGGTCTCGGCCATGCGGAAGCCTCGCCTCGGTTCTTCGGTCCGTCAGTTCTTCTGGGTGATCGCGGGTGCCGGCTGGGCCCCGCCGTCGACGTTGCTGTAGTCGGTGTGCACCCGGTCCTGCTCCGTGAACTTCTCGCCGTTCCAGTGGTACGTGACCACGTCCTCGCCCGACGGGTAGGAGAGGGGATCGGTCTTTCCGTAGACGGGCTTGGTGACGACCAGGTCGCCCCGGTCGATCTCCGCGTAGACGGGCGGCTGCTCGTCCGAGAACACATTCTCGTACGTCCCGCCCGCCGCCCTGTACACGTACGAGCCCCGCCCCAGCGCATCGGCGCAGGACAGCACGTTGACGACGATGTCGACGCTCTCGCCGCCGGTGACCTTCCCGTAGCTCACGTCGATCGGGTACTCCTTGCCCGTGCAGGGCTTGAGGTCCCGCTTGACCGCGGCGCTGACCTTCGGGTCAGCCTGGAGCAGTGCGACGGGGTCGACCTTCTTGCCGGGCTTGCCGGACGCGCCGGTGGTGGCCGGGACGTGGTCCGGCGGGGTGGTCGTCGGCGAGCCGCTCTTGCCCACGGCCTCGGTGTGGGCAGGGCCGCCGTCGCGCAGCCCGGTGCCGCCGGTGGAACAACCGGCCGCGAACAGCACAGTGCCGACGAGGACGATCGTCCCCGCCGACATCAGCACCAGCGAACTCCTGCCGCTCAGGCTTTGGCCATTCAGGCCGCGCACCGCTCACGCCCCTCGTACCGGATGGTGTGGTCACCGCGGTGGTCACCGCGCTCCAGCGCGCGCATGTCCAGGTCCCGGCTCTCCAGCTCCTGCCGGAGCCGGGCCAGTGCGCGGTGCAGGGTGCTCTTCACAGTACCCGCAGACATTCCGAGCGCGGCGGCGGTCTCCTCGGTGCTCATCTGCTCCCAGTGTCGCAGTACGACCACGCTGCGCTGCTTGGGCGCGAGGACCTTCAAGATGTCCATCAACAGGGCGCGGTCGGCGCGCTGGTCGGTGCCGTCCTCGACGGAGGCGTCCGGGAGCTGTTCGGTGGGGACCTCTTCGAGCTTGCGGGCGCGCCACCACTCGGTCCGGGTGTTGATCATGACGCGGCGCAGGTAGGCGTCGGCCAGGGACTTGTCGGCGATGCCGTCCCAGCGGCCGTACGTGCGCACCAGCGCGGTCTGCAGGAGGTCCTGGGCGTCGGTGGGGTCCGGGACCAGGCGCCGGGCACTGCGCAGGAGCGCGTCCTGCCGAGTGCGTACGTACTCTTCGAATCCGAGTACCTCGCCGTGCGCCATCTCAGACCGCCTCCGTCCCGTCCAACCAACCGCTCGTCCGCCCTACGGATTCGAAGGTACGGAGGGGTTGTCACGGGGTTGTGCGGGCCAGCCTTCGGTGGGCGCACGGACACCCATAGGTTGTGTAACAGTGCCGTGAGCTGGGGTTTCGCCGAGATAAACGGAATCTGTGACTCAGTTTGTGTCGGTGTCCCCGGACGGCCGTGCGGCGGTGCCCTGGGGCAGCCGGTACATCCCCGCGGCCAGCGGCTCGACCAGCCCGTCGGAGACCAGCCCGTCCAGCGCCCGCGCCCGCTGCACGGGCTCGTCCCAGACGGTGTCGAGCACGGACTGCGGAACCGGTCCGACCGCGTCCCGCAGCACCGCGAGGAGCTTGCCGCGCACCTGCCGGTCCGTCCCCGCGTACGTCTGTCCGCGCCGCGGCGGCCCGTCGTGGGCCGGCTTCCCGGCCAGGCGCCACGCGCACAGCCCGGCCACCGGGCAGCGCGCGCAGTCCGGGGACTTGGCCGTGCACACCAGGGCGCCGAGCTCCATCGAGGCGGCCGCCCAGCGGGCCGCGGTGCCCTCGTCCTCGGGCAGCAGGGCCCGGGCCAGGCGCCGCTCGGCCGCTGTGGTGGCGTTCGGCGGGTACTCGACGCCGGTCGTGGTGCGGGCGAACACCCGGCGCACGTTGGTGTCGAGCACCGCATGCCGCTGCCCGTACGCGAACGAGGCCACGGCCGCCGCCGTGTACTCGCCGATCCCGGGCAGTGCGAGCAGCTGCGCGTGCTCCTGCGGTACGTCGCCGCCGTGCCGCTCCGTTATCGCGACGGCCGCGCCGTGCAGGCGCAGGGCCCGCCGGGGGTAGCCGAGGCGCCCCCAGGCCCGGACCGCCTCGCCGGGGGCCTCGGCGGCCAGGTCGGCGGGGCGGGGCCACCGCGCGAGCCACTGCTCGTACACGGGCAGGACCCGGCTGACCGGGGTCTGCTGGAGCATGAACTCGCTGACCATGACCCCCCAGGGGCCGGCCTCGGGGCGGCGCCAGGGCAGGTCGCGGGCGTGCTCCTCGAACCAGGCGATGACCGGGGAGTGCAGCGCGTGGGACACGTCGGGGGACGCGGTGACGGATGCGGCGGGGGAAGGGCTGGTGGATGCAGTCATGGCAGACGGCATCCTGGCACGTTTCAGGGCTGCCGCGCGGGGCCCGGGCCGCTGAACCAGACAGCGGCGCGCCCCCCGCTCGCCCGCATGGCGGTGGTGATCGTACTGATCGGAGCGGTGAGGACCAGGACGGTGATCGCGGCGAGCGAACCGCCGAGCAGCAGGCCCACCACCACGTCGTGCGGGTAGTGCACCCCGACGAAGACCCGGGAGAAGGCCATCAGCAGGGCCAGCGGGACGGTCAGCAGCGCGAGGCGGCGTACGGCGAAGGCCAGCGCGACGGCGGCGGCCCCCGCGATGGCGGAGTGGTTGCTGGGGAACGACCAGTCGCCGGGGGCCGGGCAGGTGACGAGCGAGGCCGCGGCACCGGCCACGGCCCGGCACGGCCGCTCCTCGTGCACGGCGGACTTCACCACCTCGGAGCCCACGTACGCGAGGGCGGTCGCGAGCGGCGCGACGACGGCCAAGGCGATGGGCCCCGCGCCGGCCGCGGTTCGGGCGCGCCACCACACGGCTATGAAGAGCAGACCGAAGAGCAATAGCCCGTACTCGGTCCAGGCCTCGAACGCCGACTGCACCCAGCCGGGTGCGGAACGGGCGGAGTCGGTGATGTCGCGGTACAGGCCGGAGGTGTCCATGGTCACCGACCGTACTCAAACGCGATCAAGCCTGACACCCGGCCCTTGGCCGAATCTCGATGGTGCGGGCTCCGCCCCCGAGATGATCATCGGCAAAACAAGTCGGTTGCGCGGCATGTGGGGCGCGGATCGGGCCGCGGACTCTCGTAAAGTTCCGTCCGTGGGATCTATGCGCAATCCGGTCGGGCCGCTCCCCTCCTCCATCTACTGGCGACGGAGGGCCGTGCTGGCGTCCGTCGTCGCGCTCCTCGCGCTCCTCGCCGTATGGACCGTCAGTTCCGATGGTGGGAAGACGAGTACGAACGGCAAGGGCGAGAAGGGACCCGATCCCGTCGCCTCGATCACCCCGGGACCCTCGGGGACGGGGCCGGCGATCAGTCAGGCGCCGGGCGGGCGTGCGGAGTCGGGCGGAGGCTCCGGCAAGAACGGTGAACCGGGCGGCGCTCCGGGCACCGGCGCGGGTTCCGGTGGAGCCGGTGCGGGCGCCGGCGGCAGTGGCGCCGGCAGTAGCGCCGGCAGTAGCGGCGCGGGCGGCGCGGCGGCCCAGGTCCCGGCGGACTCCCCACTTCCCACGTGCGCCCCGAGCGGGCTGCAGTGGGAGGTCAAGAGCGTGAAGAACGAGTACGAGACGAGCGAGAAGCCCCGCCTCGAACTGCTCGCGCGCAACGTCTCCGGCACGACCTGCAAGGTCGACCTGGGCCCGAAGCAAGCGGTCCTGAGCATCCTTCAGGCGAGCACCAGCAAGGCCGTCTGGTCCTCGGCGGACTGCCCCTCGGGCGCGGGCAACGCGTTCTTCCGGGTGCCGGCGCAGGGCGAGACGAAGCAGTCGCTGGAGTGGGACAGGAAGTTCAGCGCCGCCGACCAGTGCCAGACGCCTCCGGCGGGGAGCGCGCCTGCGGACACCTACGTGGTGGAGGTCAAGTCGCCGGGCATGCCGGTGGCCCGGACCTCGTTCGTCCTCAAGCAGGACTAGCCGAGCGGTGGCCGGGCCCGGCAGCGCCGGGTCGGGCCGCCGGACCGGGCCGGGGGCCCGGGGTCAGACGTAGCGTTCGAGGATCGAGGACTCCGCCAGGCGCGATAGGCCCTCGCGGACGCTCCGCGCCCGCGCCTCGCCCACGCCGTCCACGGTCTGCAGGTCGTCCACCGACGCCGCCAGCAGCTTCTGCAGGCCCCCGAAGTGCTCCACCAGCCGCTCGATGATGGCACCCGGCAGCCGCGGAACCTTCGCCAGCAGCCGGTAGCCCCGCGGGGACACCGCCGAGTCCAGGGTCTCGGGCGAGCCCGTGTACCCCAGCGCCCGCGCCACGATGCCGAGCTCCAGCAGCTCCGGGTGCGTCAGCGCGTCCAGCGCCGGCAGCGCCTCCTCCACCGTGCGGGAGCGCTTCGCGGTCGGCTCCGGCACGTAGTCCCGGATGACCAGCTCCCGCTCCTGCTCGATGCCGACCGTCAGCTCGTCCAGCTGGAGCGACAGCAGTCGCCCGTCCGTGCCCAGCTCGACCACGTATTCAGCGATTTCCGTGGCAATGCGGCGGACCATTTCCAGCCGCTGGGCTACCGCCGTCACGTCGCGCACCGTGACCAGGTCCTCGATCTCCAACGCGGACAGCGTCCCGGCGACCTCGTCGAGGCGCAGCTTGTACCGCTCCAGCGTGGCCAGCGCCTGGTTCGCCCGCGACAGGATCGCCCCGGACTCCTCCAGGACCCGGCGCTCGCCGTCCACGTACAGCGCGATCAGCCGCATCGACTGCGACACCGACACCACGGGGAACCCGCACTGCTTCGAGACGCGGTCCGCGGTGCGGTGACGGGTGCCCGTCTCCTCCGTCGGGATCGACGCGTCCGGCACCAGCTGCACGCCGGCCCGCAGGATCTTGGTGATGTCCTTGTCGAGGATGAGCGCGCCGTCGAGCTTGCACAGCTCGCGCAGCCGGGTCGCGGTGAACTCCACGTCCAGCACGAAACCGCCCGTGCACATCGCCTCGACGGACTTGTCCATCCCGAGCACGATGAGGCCGCCGGTGTTGCCGCGGACGATCCGTTCCAGGCCGTCGCGCAGGGGCTGACCAGGTGCGACCGCGCTCAGCGAGGCGCGCATCATGGCCTCCTGCTTGGAGCTCGCGCCCGACTTCCCGGATGCTGCTGCCCCGTCCTTGGCTGCCACTGCACTCCTCCGGTCGCGGGTTGCGCCGCCTGCGTACGGCCGGGCGGACCAGCACAAAGTCTACCGGCGCGCGCTGTGCGCCCGCCGTGGCTTGGCCAGGAGCGCCCGCGGGGAGCCCCTCACGGGGCCCCTCACCAGCAACTCCTTCCCGGTGGCCGTGACTCCTCGGCCGTTACTCCTTGGCCGCCGCGCGCGACCGGCCGCGCGGCAGGACGCGCAGCGCGTCGCCCATGTCCGCGACCTCCGTGACCTTCATCCCGGCCGGCACCTTCCCGGGGTCGGCCGGGACCAGGGCGTGCGTGAAGCCGAGCCGGTGCGCCTCGGCGAGCCGTCGCTGCACCCCGGTCACGCGCCGCACCTCGCCCGCCAGGCCGACCTCGCCGATCGCCACCAGGTTCTTCGGCAGCGGCACGTCGCTCGCCGCCGAGGCCAGCGCCAGCGCGATCGCCAGGTCGGCGGCCGGCTCCGTCAGCTTCACCCCGCCCACGGTGGCGGAGTAGATGTCGCGCTTGCCGAGCGCGGTGATCCGGCCGCGCTGCTCCAGCACCGCCAGCATCATCGAGACGCGCGAGGTCTCCAGGCCCGAGGTGGTCCGCCGGGGCGAGGGGATCTGCGAGTCCACGGTCAGCGCCTGCACCTCGGCGACCAGCGGACGCTTGCCCTCCAGGGTCACCGTCAGGCAGGTTCCGGGCACGGCCTCCGCGCGCCGGGTCAGGAACAGCCCGCTCGGGTCCGCGAGCCCGGTGATCCCCTCGTCGTGGAGTTCGAAGCAGCCGACCTCGTCGGTGGCCCCGTACCGGTTCTTCACGCCGCGCACGAGGCGCAGCCGTGCGTGCCGGTCGCCCTCGAAGCTGAGGACGACGTCCACCAGGTGCTCCAACAGGCGGGGTCCGGCGATCGCCCCGTCCTTGGTGACGTGCCCGACGAGCAGGGTGGCCATCCCGCGCTCCTTGGAGGCGCGGATCAATGCTCCGGCCACCTCGCGGACCTGGGCCATTCCGCCGGGCGCGCCGTCGATCTCGGGAGAGGCCACGGTCTGTACGGAGTCCAGGACCAGCAGCGAGGGCTGTACGGCGTCGAGGTGGCCCAGTACGGCGGAAAGGTCGGTTTCGGCGGCGAGGAAGAGGTGGTCGTTCAGCGCGTTGATCCGGTCGGCCCGCAGCCGCACCTGGCTCGCCGATTCCTCGCCCGTGACGTACAGCGTGCGGTGCGCGTCGCTGGCCGCCTTCGCCGCGACGTCCAGCAGCAGCGTCGACTTCCCGACGCCCGGCTCGCCGGCCAGCAGCACCACGGCGCCGGGTACGAGCCCGCCGCCGAGGACGCGGTCCAGTTCGTCCACGCCCGTGCTCCGGGCGGTCGCCGTCCGGCCGTCGACCTGCGCGATCGGGAGCGCGGGCGCCGACACCCGCCCGGCGGCGGTCGTCCGTACGGCGGGGGCGCCGCCCATCTCCTCCACGGTGCCCCACGCCTGGCACTCGGGGCACCGGCCGAGCCATTTCGCGGTCGTCCAGCCGCACTCGGAGCAGCGGTAGGACGGCCGGTCCTTGGCGGATGAACGAGATGTACGGGCAGCCATGCGGCCCACGGTATCCGGACCCTGTGACAGTGCCCGCCCCGCGGGACGGTCCGGGCGGGCGTGCGCGGCCCCGCGCACCCGTTGCCGTGCCCGGCGTCAGGGCCGCAGTCAGCACAGGTTCGATCTGTTCACCCGTAAGGGCTAAAACAGCTGAAGGCTTCACGGCCGTCACCGGCGTGCCGCCTACCTTCGCCAGGGTGAGCAGCCGCAACCAGGAAAGCCCCGCCATGCGCACCGGCGCACACCGGGCGCACGGGCGCACGCCTCCCGAGGGCCCCAGAGGCCACAAGGGCCCCGAGGGTCCCGGAGGTCCCGTCAGCGATGAAGGCCCCGAAGGAGAACAGTCGGCTCCGCCCCCCTTCCGGCACGAGCCGTACCTGGACGGCCTGTTCACCTACTGCCTCTCGGTCCTGTGCGACCACGACGTCGCCACCGAGGTCCTTGCCGAGGTCCTGGCCGTCGCCGAGCGCCATCCCGGCCGATGTCCCGGCGAGGGGGACCGGCGGGCCTGGCTGTACGCCCTCGCCCGCTGGGGCTGCCTGCGGCGGCTGGCCGAGCACCGGCGGCCCCGGCAGGGAGCGCATTCCACCCGGCGCACGCCGGAGCGCACGGATGCCGAGCACGCGCCGGAGGTGCGCCGCGCTCTGGACGTCAGCGCGTACCGGCGCACCGAGCTGGCCCGGCTCGCCTGGCCCGAGGCCGCCGGGACCACGCCCGCCCAGCGCGAAGCCCTCGAACTCGCCGTCCGCCACCGCCTCGGCGTCCCCGAACTCGCCGCCGTCCTCGGCACGCCCCCCGCCACCGCCCGGGAACTGCTCGCCGGCGCCGCCTGCGAGGTGGAGCGGACCCGCGCCGCCCTCGCCGTCGTCGAGACCGGCAGCTGCCCCTCCGTATCCCGCCTCACCGGCGACGGACAGGTGCTGCTGTCCACCACCCTGCGCGCCGAGCTCGTCCGCCACGTCGACGACTGCCCGCGCTGCCGCCGCGTCGCCGAACGCGTCAACGCCGCCGCCCCCTGGCCCGGCACCGGCGGCATCGACGCCGCCCTCCCACTGGTCCCCGCGCCGCGCACCGCCGTCCGCGCGGCCATGCTCCGCTCCGGCAGCGGCCGGGGCCGACGCCGACCGGCCGGCCCGCGCTTCGACCGCACCGGCTTCCCCGTGGACCCCAGGGACCGCGCCGCCCGCCGCGACCGGCTGCGCGCCCGGGTCGTGACCACCACCGTCGTCGCCACCGTCGTGGCGGCCCCGGTCATCGCGCTCTGGGCGGCCTACCGCGGCGGACCGCACACCGGCGAGCCCGTCGGCGCCGACGCCACCCGGATCTCCGCGAGCGAGTCCGAGATCGCCGCGCCGCGCCGCGGCGGCGGCCCGCTGCCCGCGTACGAGAACGCCGGCAACACCGCCCACACCACCGGCGAGCCCGGCTTCGCCACGAGCAGCTCCGGCCCCGACACCCCGGACGTCTCCGTCGAGGTGATCAGCGCCGGTCCGCCCCCCGCCCCCGACCGGGCCGGGAACCCCGGCCGGCTCTCCGTCGCCGCCTCCTCGCACGGGGGCACCACCGTGCTCACCCTCACCGGGTCCGGCGGGGCCCCGGTGGACTGGCAGCTCTGGTCCGACGCCCCCTGGCTGCGCGCCAGCCGCACCGCGGGCACGGTGTCCCCCGGGGAATCGGTCACCCTCTGGATCACCGTCGACACCGGGGCCCAGCCCGTGGGCGCCTGGTCCGCCCGCGTCGGGGTGGACCCCGGTGGCGCGGTCGTCTCGATCCAGGGCCGCGGCCGCCCGGCGCCCACTCCGACGGAACCCGCGCACCCGACGCCGCCGCCCCCGACCCCGACGCCGCCCCCGACGCCCACTCCCACGCCGACGGAACCCCCCGCGCCCACGCCGACACCGACGCCGAGCGCATCAGGAGGAACGGTTTCCCCACCGACGGATCCGAGCGCGCCGGCCACGGGTTCCCCGTGAGCGACCGCGTGCAGGGCGTACGGGGCTAGCCGACGGGGTCGGCGGGGTGCGGAGCCATCGGCAGCAGCGAGGACAACCGCGCCTCGCACAGCTTCACGAGGGCCTCGTACCCCTCCTTGCCCATCAGCTCGGTCAGCTCGGCGCGGTACGACACGTACACCGGCTCGCCGGCGCCGTGCGCCGACGTCGCCGACGTGCACCACCAGTGCAGGTCGTGCCCGCCCGGCCCCCAGCCGCGCCGGTCGTACTCGCCGATCGAGACCTGGAGCACGCGGGTGTCGTCGGGCCGGTCGATCCACTCGTACGTCCGGCGGATCGGCAGCTGCCAGCACACGTCCGGCTTCGTCTCCAGTGGCTCGCGCCCCTCGCGCATCGCCAGGATGTGCAGCGAGCAGCCGGCCCCCGCGGGGAACCCCGGCCGGTTCAGGAAGATGCACGCGCCGTCCCAGCGGCGGGTCTGCTTCTCCCCGTCGTCGTCGTGCTGCGTCCACCCGGTCTCGCTGCCGACGTCGTGGAACTGCCACAGCTCCGGGGTCAGCCGCGTCACGTGCTCGGCGACCCGCTTCTCGTCGTCCTCGTCGGAGAAGTGCGCGCCGAGCGTGCAGCAGCCGTCGTCGGCCCGCCCGGCCTGGATGCCCTGGCAGCCACTGCCGAAGATGCACGTCCAGCGGGAGGTCAGCCAGGTCAGGTCACAGCGGAAGACCTGCTCGGCATCGGCGGGGTCGGGGAACTCCACCCAGGCCCGGGGGAAGTCGAGCCCCTTCTCGTCACCGGCGACCGGAGCCTTGGCCTGAGCGGGCTTGGCCTTCTTGGCCGGCTTGGCGGTCTTGGACTTGTTGGCCTTCTTCGTATTTGGCACAAACCCAAGCCTAAGCGCCCCTTACTCCACCCATACTCCAGCCGCACAGTAGCGTTTCCTCCCATGAGACTCGGTGTCCTTGATGTGGGTTCGAACACGATCCACCTGCTGGTGGTGGACGCGCACCCCGGCGCGCGCCCGCAGCCGGCGCACTCGCACAAGGTGGAACTGCGGCTGGCGGAGCTGCTCGACGAGCGCGGAGCGGTCACCCCGGAGGGCATAGAGCGCCTCGTGTCGGTGATCGGCGAAGCCGCGCAGGCCGCGGAGGACAAGGGCTGCGAGGACGTGCTGCCCTTCGCGACCAGCGCCGTACGGGAGGCCACGAACGCGGATGAGGTCCTGGCGCGGGTCAAGCAGGAGACCGGCGTCGACCTGCCCATCCTCAGCGGCGAGGACGAAGCGCGGCTGACCTTCCTCGCCGCCCGCCGCTGGTTCGGCTGGTCCGCGGGCAAGCTGCTGGTCCTCGACATCGGCGGCGGCTCGCTGGAGATCGCCTACGGCATCGACGAGGACCCCGACGCGGCGGTCTCGCTGCCGCTCGGCGCGGGCCGCCTCACCACCGGCTGGCTCCCGGGCGACCCGCCGGACCCGGCGGACGTACGGGCCCTGCGCCGGCACGCCCGGGCCCAGATCGCCCGTACCGTCGGCGAGTTCAGCAGGTTCGGGGCCCCGGACCACGTCGTGGCCACGTCCAAGACCTTCCGGCAGCTGGCCCGCATCGCGGGCGCGGCCCGCTCGGCCGACGGGCTGTACGTCCAGCGAGACCTGACCCGCAAGTCCCTGGAGGAGTGGGTCCCGCGCCTCGCGGCGATGACGACCGCGCAGCGCTCCGCCCTCCCGGGCGTTTCGGAAGGCCGCTCGGCCCAGCTGCTGGCGGGCGCCCTGGTCGCCGAGGGCGCGATGGACCTGTTCGGCGTGGACACCCTGGAAATCTGCCCCTGGGCCCTGCGCGAGGGCGTCATCCTCCGCAGACTGGACCACTTGCCGTCGTAGGGGGCGGGGCGGTACGAGCCCTGCGCCCGGGCGGGGCCTTGGCCCCCCACTGAACAAGGACGGTCGGGAAGCCCCCCAAGGACGGTCAGCCGGACACGAGCGGCGCGAGCAGGGCCCCATCAGCGCAGCCGGGCCCGGTCCCGGGGGATCCGGCTGCCCGGCCGGGGCCCATGAGCAGGCCGGTTCCGCGCCGGGGCGGGCCCAGCCGGAGCCGGGCGGCGGCCGAACCGCCATCAGCGCCGGGTCGGGGTGGTGATCGTCACGGCGGGGGAGGGGGGTCGGCCCGTACTCTGTCCCCGTGGCAGAACCAGTCCGCATCCCGACCGCGAAAGTCGCCCTCTCCACCGCCTCCGTCTATCCGGAGTCGACGGCGACCGCCTTCGAGATCGCCGCGCGCCTCGGTTACGACGGCGTCGAGGTGATGGTGTGGACCGACCCGGTGAGCCAGGACGTCGATGCGCTGCGGCGGCTGTCGGACCAGTACCAGGTGCCGATACTCGCCGTGCACGCGCCGTGTCTGCTGATCACGCAGCGCGTGTGGTCGACCGATCCGTGGACCAAGCTGCAGCGGGCGCAGGCCGCGGCCGAGCGGCTCGGGGCGTCCACCGTCGTCGTGCACCCGCCGTTCCGGTGGCAGCGGCAGTACGCGCGGGACTTCGTCAGCGGAATCTGGCGGATGGCCGACGAGACCGATGTGCGGTTCGCCGTGGAGAACATGTACCCCTGGCGCTACCGGGACAGGGAAATGCTCGCCTACGCCCCCGAGTGGGACGTGACCAAGGACGACTACCGGCACTTCACGGTCGACCTGTCGCACACCGCGACGGCCCGGACCGATGCCACCGAGATGATCGACCGGATGGGCGACCGGCTCGCGCACGTGCACCTCGCCGACGGGAACGGGTCCGCGAAGGACGAGCACCTCGTACCCGGCCGCGGTACGCAGCCCTGCGCCGAGCTGCTGGAGCGGCTCGCCCGGGCTTCCTTCGACGGGCACGTCGTCATCGAGGTCAACACCCGCCGTGCGATGTCCTCGGCAGAGCGTGAGGCCGACCTCGCCGAGGCGCTGGCCTTCACCCGGCTCCACCTCGCGGCGAGTGCCACCGCCGCCCCGGTCAGGGCCCCCCGCCGGTGACTGAGCACGCCAAGCCGCGCCGCGGCCCCGGCCGTCCCCGCCACGACGAGGCCGACGACGGACCCGGCACCCAGGAGCGGATCCGCCTCGCCGCCCGCGAGGTGTTCGCGGAGCGCGGGTACGACAAGACGTCCGTCCGCGGCATCGCGAAGGTGGCCGGCGTGGACCCGGCGCTGGTGCACCACTACTTCGGCAGCAAGGACGACCTGTTCGCCGCCGCCATCGAGGTCACCATGGAGCCGGCCCTCGGCGTCCCCGCGATCGTGGGGGAGGGCCCCGACGGCATCGGCGAACGGTTGGCCCGGTACTTCCTCGGCATCTGGGAGAACCCGGCCTCCCGGGCCCCCCTCCTCGCCGTCGTCCGCTCCGCCCTCACCCACGAGGCCGCGGCGGCGGTCCTGCGCCGGCTGATCCTGCGCCGGGTCCTGGAGCGGGTCGCGGCCGACCTCGACGTCCCCGACCCCACCTTCCGCGCCGAGCTCGCCGCCTCCCACATGATCGGCATCGCGCTCCTGCGGTACGTGGTCCGGATCGAGCCCCTCGCGTCCGCGGACCCGGAGGCCATCGTCACGCTGGTGGCCCCCACACTGCAGCGCTACCTGACCGAGGACTGAGCCCCCCGTCCCGTCATGCGGACAACGTGTCCGCATGACGGTCCGGGGGCGTAGCCTCGTAACCGAGCCATATCCACAGTCGTACAGTCGCGGCAGGCGCCCCGCGCCACCGCACTCATGGGGAGTGAACCCGATGCCCGAGCTGAGGTCCCGCACCGTCACCCACGGCCGCAACATGGCGGGCGCGCGCGCCCTTATGCGTGCGTCGGGCGTAGCGAGCGAGGACATCGGGAAGCCGATCATCGCGGTCGCCAACTCCTTCACGGAGTTCGTCCCCGGACACACGCACCTGGCCCCGGTCGGCCGGATCGTCTCCGACGCCATCCGTGCGGCCGGTGCGATCCCGCGCGAGTTCAACACGATCGCCGTCGACGACGGCATCGCCATGGGCCACGCGGGCATGCTGTACTCCCTGCCCTCCCGCGACCTCATCGCGGACAGCGTGGAGTACATGGTGGAGGCGCACTGCGCCGACGCTCTGATCTGCATCTCCAACTGCGACAAGATCACCCCCGGTATGCTGATGGCCGCCATGCGCCTCAACATCCCGGTCGTCTTCGTGTCCGGCGGCCCGATGGAGGCCGGCCAGGCGACGCTGGTGGACGGCACCGTCCGCAAGCTCGACCTGATCGACGCCATGGTCGACGCCTCCAACGAGAACATCTCGGACGCGGACATCCTGCGCATCGAGGAGAACGCCTGCCCGACCTGCGGTTCCTGTAGTGGCATGTTCACCGCCAACTCGATGAACTGCCTCGCCGAGGCCATCGGCCTGGCCCTCCCCGGCAACGGATCCGTCCTCGCCACGCACACCGCCCGCCGCGCCCTGTACGAGAACGCCGGCCGGACGGTCGTGGAGATCACCAAGCGGTACTACGAGGACGGCGACGAGTCCCTCCTGCCGCGCAACATCGCCACCCGCCAGGCCTTCGAGAACGCCATGGCCCTCGACATCGCCATGGGCGGCTCCACGAACACGATCCTGCACCTGCTGGCCGCCGCGCAGGAGGCGGGCCTGGACTACGACCTCACCGACATCGACGAGGTCTCGCGCCGCGTCCCGTGCCTGGCCAAGGTCGCCCCGAACGTGGCGCCCGGCGGCACGTACTACATGGAGGACGTCCACCGCGCCGGCGGCATCCCCGCCATCCTCGGCGAGCTGCACCGCGGCGGGCTCCTGAACAAGGACGTCACCACGGTCCACTCCAAGGGCCTGGAGGACTGGCTCGCGAACTGGGACGCCCGCTCCGGGACGGCGAGCGAGGAGGCCATGGAGCTGTGGCACGCGGCCCCCGGCTGCAAGCGCTCCGCCACCGCCTTCTCCCAGTCCGAGCGCTGGGAGACCCTCGACCTCGACGCCGAGGGCGGCTGCATCCGCTCCGTGCAGCACGCGTACTCCAAGGACGGCGGCCTCGCCGTGCTGCGCGGCAACATCGCCGCCGACGGGTGTGTCGTGAAGACCGCGGGCGTCGACGAGTCGATCTGGACCTTCGAGGGGCCGGCCGTCGTCTGCGAGTCGCAGGACGAGGCCGTCGACAAGATCCTCCGCAAGGAGATCCAGCCGGGCGACGTCGTCGTCATCCGCTACGAGGGCCCGCGCGGCGGACCCGGCATGCAGGAGATGCTCTACCCGACGTCCTTCCTCAAGGGCCGCGGCCTCGGCAAGGTCTGCGCCCTGGTGACGGACGGCCGTTTCTCCGGGGGTACCTCGGGCCTGTCCATCGGCCACGCCTCCCCCGAGGCGGCCTCGGGCGGCACCATCGCCGTCGTCGAGGACGGCGACCGGATCCGGATCGACATCCCGAACCGGTCGATCGAGCTCCTGGTCGACGAGGCCACGCTGGCCGCCCGGCACGCCGCCCTGAACGGCGTCTACGCCCCGAAGGACCGCGAGCGCAAGGTCTCGGCGGCCCTGCGCGCCTACGCGGCGATGGCCACGAGCGCCGACAAGGGCGCGGTGCGCGACGTCAGCCGCCTCTGACACGCGGACGCGGTCGGGACGCCGGCTGACGCCGGACTCCGTCAGCCGTCGGCCGTCAGCAGCACGAGCGAGTGCGGAGCCCCGCCGGGAAACCCCGGCGGGGCTCCGCCGACTCCGGGCCCGGCCGGGAGCCGGGCGTCACCAGGTCGCCGGGGCAGACGCGTCCGCGGCGAAGACCGAGCCGTCCGGGGCCGACGCGTAGACCCGGCCGGCGACGACCACCGGCGCCGGCAAGGACGCGGCGAACGTGCTCTGGCCGGAGGACATCCGCGGCTCGGTCTGTCCCGCCGGGCGACCCGTCCGCGCATCGACCGCCAGGAGCCGCCCGTCGGGGGCCGTCAGGTAGACCCGCCCGTCGGCGAACACCGGCCGGGACGCGACGGCCAGGCCCGTCTCCAGCCGCCACTCCTCCCTGGCCGCACCGATCGCCGCCAGCCCGCCCGAGGCGCCGAACGCGTACACCACCCCGTCCGGGCCCACCGATGCCTGTGCCTGGTAGAGCGGTGTCGCCAGCTGCACCCGCTTCACGGCGCGCGTGCCCAGATCCACCCGCACGACCGCGTCCGTCTTCGTCTGCACGTCGTTGTCCAGCAGGTAGATCCCGCCCTGCGCCACGCCGGCGGGCTGGAGCAGCCCGGCGGTGCGCATCTGCCAGTGGGTCGAACCGTTCGCCGGGTCCACGGCCATGAGCTGCGTCGACCTGCCGTCGCCGTCCGGCGTCACCACGTACACCGGTCCCACCGGTCCCGCCGGGTCGCCGGACTCCTCCGAGCCGCTCCACCACACGGAGCCCAGGCCGCCGATCTGCTTGGTCCAGCGCGGGGCTCCGGTCGCCGCGTCGAGCGCGGTGACGCTCCCGTTCGCCGCGACGGCCAGCACCAGCGCGCCGGCCGGGACGATGTGCGCCCCACCCGGCAGGCCGCGCCGCCAGCGCTCCTCGCCCGTGGCCGGGTCCCGGGCCTGGAGCAGCTCGCTGCCCTGCGCCACCGCGAGGACGAGCCCGCCCGCGTACAAGGGGGCGTCCTTCGCGGTCCGGGTGCCGGCGGGGGCGTTCGCCGGGACGGACCACATCACCGCTCCGTCCGCCGGGCTGAGCCGGGCCACGGCCAGCCCCGCGCCCGAGCAGTACAGGGCCGCGCCCTGCCAGGAGCAGGCGACGGTCCCCTGGGCCTGCCCCTGTACCGGCCCTCGTCCGCCCAGCGGGACCGCCCACGGCACGAAGGGCTGCGGTGACGGCGCGCCGTGGCCGGACTTCTCCGCGGCGAGCCGTCCCGGGCCGCCTCCCGCGTCGGACGCGAACAGCAGGTAGCCGCCGCCCGCCGCGACCGCCAGCAGCAGCCCGAGCCCGGCCGCCAGGAGCACCCGGCCGCGCCGCCCGCCGCCGGCGCCCGCGGGCGCGACACGGTCCCGCCGGTGGGTGGGCTCCTCGGCCGCGGCCTTCGCCTCGACCGGCGGCCGCGGCCGCGGAACGAAGCTCTGCGTGTCCTCGGAGGTCGGGTACGCCACCGCCCGCATCTCCGCGATCAGCTGCTCCGCGGTGGGCCGGTCGGTCGGCTCCTTCGCCAGGCACCGTGCGACGAGCGGTACGAGCTCCCGCGGCAGCCCGGTCAGGTCGGGCTCGCTGTGCACGACCTGGTACGCCACGAGGTAGTGGCTGTCGGAGTCGAACGGCCCGTGCCCCGTCGCCGCATGGACGAGGACGGCCCCCAGCGCGAAGACGTCCGCGGCCGTGCCCACCTCCCGCGGCCGCTGGAACTGCTCCGGCGCCATGTACGGCGGCGTGCCGATCAGCTTGCCGGTCTCGGTCCGCAGGTCGCTGTCCGCCGGCCGCGAGATGCCGAAGTCGATGACGCGCACCCCGTCGGGGGCCATCAGGACGTTGCTGGGCTTCAGGTCGCGGTGGACGACGCCCGCCCGGTGGATGTCCCGCAGGGCCTCCGCCAGCCCGGCGGCGAGCCGGGCCAGTTCGGCGGGGTCCAGCACGCGCTCCCGTACGCGCTCCGAAAGCGTCGGGGCGTCGATGAACAGGGTGGCCATCCAGGGCCGCTCGGCATCCGGATCGGCATCCACGACGGGCGCGGTGAACGCTCCGCTCACCCGCCGGGCGGCGCCGACCTCCTGCCGGAACCGGGCACGGAACTCCGGATCGACCGCGTGCTCGGCATGAACGATCTTGACGGCGAGTTTCAGCCCCGATCCGGAGGTGGCGAGGTGGACCACGCCCATCCCGCCGGAGCCGAGCACCGATTCGAGCCGGTACTGCCCGGCGTACTCCGGAAAGCCCACGTAGTCCGCGCGCAGCGAATGCACCGCTCACCACCCCCGCCGGAGCCTAGTCGATGCGCCGTACGAATCTCCAAAGGTCCTGCTACCCTGCGCGAGTTGCGCACGGCAACATCCACGGGGGGAGATTTCGCATGTCGGTGGAGAACGATTCCAGCCAAGTCCAGAGCGTTGACTCGGGCTCCGGATTCCCGACGTTCCCGGTCGCGCCGGGCTACCGGGTGAACGTCCGCAGCGGCCCCGGCACCAACTACGCGATCGTGAGCGTCCTGCCGTACGGCGCGTCCGTCGGGATCCGCTGCCAGTCCGAGGGCACCAACGTCTCGGGCCCGTACGGCACGACCGATCTCTGGGACTGCATCGGCAACGGCGAGTTCGTGTCCGACGCGTACGTGAAGACCGGCAGCGACGGCTACGTCACCTCCCGCTGCGGCTGACACCGCCCGCGGCGGCCGCGCCCCGGCCGTGCGCAGGGCCCCCGTCTGACACGTGAGACGACCCCGGCGCGGCAGGCCCGGCGGGGGATAATCGCCGGTGTGAGCGACGACGACCAGCGAGACCAGACCCCCGCCGAGCCGGCCCAGCCGGCCGCGCGGGTTCCTGCGGCGGCCGCGGGGCCCCAGCCCGAGCCGATCCGGTTCTTCGGCACCACCTGGGTGGACCACGACGGCGGCTACGCCCTGCGCCGCGTCGCCATGGCCGCCGGCTCGCTCATCACCGCGGTGGCCGCGGCCGTACTGCTCCGCCTCTCCTACGAGGGCCTGGAGATCGGCGACGTCGGCCCGTTCCTCAGCATCTCCGTCGTCGTCCTCTTCGCGATCGCCAGTTCCATCGCCTTCGTGAAGACCTGGGACTCCTACAAGCGCCGGCCGGCCCCCTCCTCCGACGAGGCCGCCCTCAAGGGCCTGAAGACGATCGGTTTCATCGGCTCCCTCATCGCGTACTTCCTGCGCTGCTTCGCCGAAGCCCCCGGTGAACGGCTCCGCCGCGCCGAGTACGAGCGCGCCACCGCCGAATTCGCCCGCCGCCGCAGCACCCGTACGGGCAATCCGGCCGCGCGCCGCCCCAAGCGGAAGAAGTAGGCCTCGTCCCTCCCGGTGATTGACGCCCCGGCACCGCCAGGAGCATTATTCATCACATGATGAATAATCGAGAGCGGGGAGCCGTCACGGCCCCGGCGGAGGCCACCGCCGCCGCCGTCCACGCCCGCGGCCTCACCGTCCGCCGCGGCACCGGCCGCACCCCCCGCACCGTCATCGACGGCATCGCCTTCGACGTCCCCCGCGGCCGCATCACCGGCCTCCTCGGCCCCTCCGGCTGCGGCAAATCCACCCTCATGCGCGCCGTCGTCGGCACCCAGGCACACGTCACCGGCACCCTCGACGTCCTCGGCCGCCCCGCCGGCCACCCCGAGCTCCGCTCCCGCATCGGCTACGTCACCCAGGCCCCCTCCGTCTACGACGACCTCACCGTCCGGCAGAACCTCGACTACTTCGCCGCCGTCCTCGACCCTGGCCGCGCCGCCGCCGACCGCCGCCGCGACACCGTCACCCGCGCCATCGCCGACGTCGACCTCACCACCCACGCCACCGCACTCGCCGGGAACCTCTCCGGCGGCCAGCGCAGCCGCGTCTCCCTCGCCGTCGCACTCCTCGGCGCCCCCGAACTCCTCGTCCTCGACGAACCCACCGTCGGCCTCGACCCCGTCCTGCGCCGCGACCTGTGGAACCTCTTCCACGACATCGCCACCACCCGCGGCGCCACGATCCTCGTCTCCTCCCACGTCATGGACGAGGCCGAGCGCTGCCACGACCTGCTCCTCATGCGCGAGGGCCGCATCCTCGCCCAGGACACCCCCGACGCACTGCGCACCCGTACGCACTCCGCCACCGTCGAAGAGGGCTTCCTCCGCCTCGTCGACGAGGCCAACGCCACCGCCGCACCCGCCGCGGCACCCGCCGCCGCAGTCCAGGAGCAGAGCCGATGACCGCCACCTCCGCCATCAGCGGCGCCCGCACCGCCGCCACCGCGGCCCGCGTCCTGCGCCAGCTGCGCCACGACCCGCGCTCCATCGCGCTGATGCTGCTGGTCCCCGTACTGATGCTGACGCTGCTGCGCTTCGTCTTCGACGGGAGCCCGCGCACCTTCGACAGCATCGGCGCGTCCCTCCTCGGGATCTTCCCCCTCATCACCATGTTCCTGGTGACCTCGATCGCCACCCTGCGCGAACGCACCTCCGGCACCCTCGAACGCCTCCTCGCCATGCCGCTCGGCAAGGGCGACCTCATCGGCGGCTACGCCCTCGCCTTCGGAGCCGTCGCCGTCGTCCAGTCCCTCCTCGCCACCGGCCTCGCCCTGTGGCTCCTCGGCCTCGACGTCGTCGGATCGCCCTGGCTGCTCCTGCTCGTCGCCCTCCTCGACGCCCTGCTCGGCACCGCCCTCGGCCTGTTCGTCTCGGCCTTCGCCGCCAGCGAGTTCCAGGCCGTCCAGTTCATGCCGGCCGTGATCTTCCCCCAGCTGCTGCTCTGCGGGCTCTTCGCCGCACGCGACACCATGCAGCCCGTCCTCGAAGGCATCTCGAACGCGCTGCCCATGTCCTACGCCGTCGACGGCATGACCCAGGTCCTCACCCACACCGACATGACCGCCGACTTCGTCCGCGACGCCGTGATCGTCGCCGCCTGCGCGCTGCTCGTCCTCGCCCTCGGCGCGGCCACCCTCCGCCGCCGCACCCCCTGACCACGGAGCGGACATCCCCTCGTCATGGCGCGCCCGGGTGCAAGGATGAGGACGTACGTCCTGAAGGTTCGTTCGGCGAGGTGAATCGGGCATGACCCAGACAGTCGCAGTCCTCGGTACCGGCAAGATCGGCGAGGCCCTGCTCAGCGGGATGATCCGCGGCGGCTGGCCCGCCTCCAAACTCCTCGTCACCGCCCGCCGCCCGGAACGCGCCGAGGAGCTCCGCTCCCGCTACGGCGTCGAGGCCGTCAGCAACGCCGAGGCCGCCAAGCGCGCCGACACCCTCATCCTCACCGTCAAGCCGCAGGACATGGGCAAGCTCCTGGAGGAGCTCGCCCCGCACGTCCCCGCCGACCGCCTGGTCATCAGCGGCGCCGCCGGCATCCCCACCTCCTTCTTCGAGGAGCGGCTCGCCTCCGGCACCCCCGTCGTCCGCGTCATGACGAACACCCCCGCCCTCGTCGACGAGGCCATGTCCGTCATCTCGGCCGGCAGCCACGCCACCGCCGGGCACCTCGCCCACACCGAGGAGATCTTCGGCGGCGTCGGCAAGACCCTGCGCGTCCCCGAGTCCCAGCAGGACGCCGCCACCGCCCTCTCCGGCTCCGGGCCCGCGTACTTCTACTTCCTGGTCGAGGCGATGACCGACGCCGGCATCCTCCTCGGCCTGCCCCGCGCCCAGGCCCACGACCTCATCGTCCAGGCCGCCATCGGCGCCGCCGTGATGCTCCGCGACAGCGGCGAGCACCCGGTCAAGCTCCGCGAGGCCGTCACCTCCCCGGCCGGCACCACCATCAACGCGATCGTCGAACTCGAACGGCACGGCGTACGGGCCGCCCTGATCGCAGCCCTCGAAGCAGCCCGCGACCGCAGCCGCGAACTCGCCTCCGGCAACAGCTGACACGGCCCCGGCCACGGCCCGTACGGAGGTACGAGCCGCGGCCGGGGCCGGGCCGGGCAGCCGGCCGGGCCCAGGACTGGGCCGGGTACCGGGCCCGGGACTCGGGCCCGGAATCCCGGGCGGGGCTCAGGGCTCCAGCAGCCCGATCGCCCGGTACGCCCGGTCCACGTGGGGCCGCGCCAGCGCCCGCGCCCGCCCGGCCCCCTCCCGCAGCACCTTCTCCACCGCCGCCGGATCGGCCGCCAGCTCGGCATGCCGCTCCCGCACCGGCCGCAGCACCTCCACCACCGCATCGGCGACGTCCCGCTTCAGTGCCCCGTACCCGCTGTACTCGTCCGCGAGCGCGCCCGGCTCCCCGCCGGTGCACGCGGCCAGCACGTCCAGCAGGTTCGCCACTCCCGGCCGTGCCTCCCGGTCGTAGACGACCCCGCCGTCCCCGCTGTCGGTCACGGCCCGCATGACCTTCTTCCGGATCACCTCGGGCTCGTCCAGCATGAACACCACCCCGGGCCCCGCCCCGCCGGACTTCCCCATCTTCGACGTCGGGTCCTGAAGGTCCATCACCCGCGCGGCCACCTTCGGGAGCGTCACCTTCGGCACGGTGAAGGTGTGCCCGTACCGCTGGTTGAACCGCACCGCCAGATCCCGGGCCAGCTCCACGTGCTGCCGCTGGTCCTCACCCACCGGGACCTCCGCGGTCCCGTACGCCAGGATGTCGGCGGCCATGAGCACCGGATACGTCAGCAGCGAAAGCCGCACACCCTCCCCGGTCGTCTGCGCCCGCGCGGACTTCTCCTTGTACTGGATCATCCGCCGCAGCTCACCGTCGGTGGCGGTGCATTCCAGTACGTACGACAGCCGGGTGTGTTCGTCGACGTGGCTCTGCATGAACAGGGTGCATTTCTCCGGGTCGAGCCCGGAGGCGAGGAACAGCGTCGCCACCTGCCTGCTCAGCCGGCGCACCCGCGCCGGATCGTGCTCGACGGTCAGGGCATGGAGGTCGACGACGCAGAACAGTGCCTCGTCCGGCTCCTGGTCGGCGGCGACCCACTGCCGGATGGCCCCCAGGTAGTTCCCCAGCGTCAGATGCCCGGTCGGCTTGATCCCGCTGAAGATCCTCGTCGTCATGTCCTGTCTCCCTGTCCGTGGCTGGTGTCGGGACCGCCGCTGCGGGCGGCCGAGCCACTCCCGGGAGGGGAGAAACAAGAACGGCCGCCGTAGCGGCGGCCGTGAGCGCATGCGTGCTCGCGTGAAGGTCGGCCGCCGTCAGGCGGCCCACCAGCAAAGGCTGAGCATGAGCGCATGCGTAGTCATGGGCCTCAGGCTAGCCCTTCAGGGCGGTGCCTGTCCTGGAGTTGACACACGAGTCCGAGATCCGTAAGGTTCTTCGAGTTGTCCGACGTGAGCGCCGACTCCGGTCGGTCCCCGGACAGCCATCCCGCACCAACACATTCGAACGAACGACGCACTGTGTCGTCTCGTTTTCATGCGTATTTGCGAATGAGGAATCCGTGTCCAAGGACGCGGCCCCCGATTAGGTTCGGGGGCAAGGAATCCGCTACTGTCTCACTCGCCGCAAGGGCCCAACAGCCCAAGCAGCACAACCCGCTGACTGGGAGTCAGGCCCGAAAGGATCTGATAGAGTCGGAATCGCCGGAAAGGGAAAACGCGAAAGCGAAGGATCTGGAAAGCGAGCAGGACTGACTCTGATAGAGTCGGAAACGCAAGAACGAAGAACGAAAGCCCGGAGGAAAGCCCGAGAGGGTGAGTACAAAGGAAGCGTCCGTTCCTTGAGAACTCAACAGCGTGCCAAAAATCAACGCCAGAAGTTGATACCCCGTCCATTTCGGTGGATGAGGTTCCTTTGAAAAAGTCCTGTCTTTCGGGGCAGGCAACAACACAGCGAGGACGCAGTGGACGGTCGGTCTTATTCCGACATGATCGTCCCGCTCTAAGTGCGTGTGCACCCGATTACGGGTAAACATTCATGGAGAGTTTGATCCTGGCTCAGGACGAACGCTGGCGGCGTGCTTAACACATGCAAGTCGAACGATGAAGCCCTTCGGGGTGGATTAGTGGCGAACGGGTGAGTAACACGTGGGCAATCTGCCCTTCACTCTGGGACAAGCCCTGGAAACGGGGTCTAATACCGGATAATACTCCTGCCTGCATGGGTGGGGGTTAAAAGCTCCGGCGGTGAAGGATGAGCCCGCGGCCTATCAGCTTGTTGGTGGGGTAATGGCCCACCAAGGCGACGACGGGTAGCCGGCCTGAGAGGGCGACCGGCCACACTGGGACTGAGACACGGCCCAGACTCCTACGGGAGGCAGCAGTGGGGAATATTGCACAATGGGCGAAAGCCTGATGCAGCGACGCCGCGTGAGGGATGACGGCCTTCGGGTTGTAAACCTCTTTCAGCAGGGAAGAAGCGAAAGTGACGGTACCTGCAGAAGAAGCGCCGGCTAACTACGTGCCAGCAGCCGCGGTAATACGTAGGGCGCAAGCGTTGTCCGGAATTATTGGGCGTAAAGAGCTCGTAGGCGGCTTGTCACGTCGGATGTGAAAGCCCGAGGCTTAACCTCGGGTCTGCATTCGATACGGGCTAGCTAGAGTGTGGTAGGGGAGATCGGAATTCCTGGTGTAGCGGTGAAATGCGCAGATATCAGGAGGAACACCGGTGGCGAAGGCGGATCTCTGGGCCATTACTGACGCTGAGGAGCGAAAGCGTGGGGAGCGAACAGGATTAGATACCCTGGTAGTCCACGCCGTAAACGTTGGGAACTAGGTGTTGGCGACATTCCACGTCGTCGGTGCCGCAGCTAACGCATTAAGTTCCCCGCCTGGGGAGTACGGCCGCAAGGCTAAAACTCAAAGGAATTGACGGGGGCCCGCACAAGCAGCGGAGCATGTGGCTTAATTCGACGCAACGCGAAGAACCTTACCAAGGCTTGACATATACCGGAAAGCATTAGAGATAGTGCCCCCTTGTGGTCGGTATACAGGTGGTGCATGGCTGTCGTCAGCTCGTGTCGTGAGATGTTGGGTTAAGTCCCGCAACGAGCGCAACCCTTGTCCTGTGTTGCCAGCATGCCCTTCGGGGTGATGGGGACTCACAGGAGACCGCCGGGGTCAACTCGGAGGAAGGTGGGGACGACGTCAAGTCATCATGCCCCTTATGTCTTGGGCTGCACACGTGCTACAATGGCCGGTACAATGAGCTGCGATACCGTGAGGTGGAGCGAATCTCAAAAAGCCGGTCTCAGTTCGGATTGGGGTCTGCAACTCGACCCCATGAAGTCGGAGTTGCTAGTAATCGCAGATCAGCATTGCTGCGGTGAATACGTTCCCGGGCCTTGTACACACCGCCCGTCACGTCACGAAAGTCGGTAACACCCGAAGCCGGTGGCCCAACCCGTAAGGGAGGGAGCTGTCGAAGGTGGGACTGGCGATTGGGACGAAGTCGTAACAAGGTAGCCGTACCGGAAGGTGCGGCTGGATCACCTCCTTTCTAAGGAGCACAGCACCGATTGCAGACAAACGTTCTGCACGGTCAGCTCATGGGTGGAACGTTGATTAGTTGGCACGGTTTCCAAAACTCTCTGTAAGTACTGCTTCGGCGTGGAACACAGTGAAGTGGAGGGGATCGTGCTTGGCACGTTGTTGGGTCCTGAAGGTACGGCCGTAAGGTCATGTCTTCAGTGCCGGCCCCAGTGAACTCGCCAGCTTGTCTGGTGGGGTGATGGGTGGCTGGTCGTTGTTTGAGAACTACACAGTGGACGCGAGCATCTGTGGCCAAGTTTTTAAGGGCGCACGGTGGATGCCTTGGCACCAGGAACCGATGAAGGACGTGAGAGGCCGCGATAGGCCCCGGGGAGCTGCCAACTGAGCTTTGATCCGGGGGTGTCCGAATGGGGAAACCCGGCAGTCGTCATGGGCTGTCACCCACTGCTGAACACATAGGCAGTGTGGAGGGAACGAGGGGAAGTGAAACATCTCAGTACCCTCAGGAAGAGAAAACAACCGTGATTCCGGGAGTAGTGGCGAGCGAAACCGGATGAGGCCAAACCGTATGCGTGTGATACCCGGCAGGGGTTGCGCATGCGGGGTTGTGGGAATTCTTTTGATCGGTCTGCCGGCCGGTCGGCGAGTCAGAAACCGTTGATGTAGTCGAAGGACATGCGAAAGGTCCGGCGTAGAGGGTAAGACCCCCGTAGACGAAACATCAGCGGCTTGCTTAAGAATCTCCCAAGTAGCACGGGGCCCGAGAAATCCCGTGTGAATCTGGCGGGACCACCCGCTAAGCCTAAATATTCCCTGGTGACCGATAGCGGATAGTACCGTGAGGGAATGGTGAAAAGTACCGCGGGAGCGGAGTGAAATAGTACCTGAAACCGTGTGCCTACAAGCCGTGGGAGCGTCGCTGTATGTGCTTGCACATACAGTCGTGACTGCGTGCCTTTTGAAGAATGAGCCTGCGAGTTAGCGGTGTGTAGCGAGGTTAACCCGTGTGGGGAAGCCGTAGCGAAAGCGAGTCCGAATAGGGCGATTGAGTTGCACGCTCTAGACCCGAAGCGGAGTGATCTAGCCATGGGCAGGTTGAAGCGGAGGTAAGACTTCGTGGAGGACCGAACCCACCAGGGTTGAAAACCTGGGGGATGACCTGTGGTTAGGGGTGAAAGGCCAATCAAACTCCGTGATAGCTGGTTCTCCCCGAAATGCATTTAGGTGCAGCGTCGTGTGTTTCTTGCCGGAGGTAGAGCACTGGATAGGCGATGGGCCCTACCGGGTTACTGACCTTAGCCAAACTCCGAATGCCGGTAAGTGAGAGCACGGCAGTGAGACTGTGGGGGATAAGCTCCATGGTCGAGAGGGAAACAGCCCAGAGCATCGACTAAGGCCCCTAAGCGTACGCTAAGTGGGAAAGGATGTGGAGTCGCAGAGACAACCAGGAGGTTGGCTTAGAAGCAGCCACCCTTGAAAGAGTGCGTAATAGCTCACTGGTCAAGTGATTCCGCGCCGACAATGTAGCGGGGCTCAAGCGTACCGCCGAAGTCGTGTCATTGCAGCAATAGGGCCAACGCCCGCTGTGATGGGTAGGGGAGCGTCGTGTGCCGGGTGAAGCAGCAGCGGAAGCTAGTTGTGGACGGTTCACGAGTGAGAATGCAGGCATGAGTAGCGATACACACGTGAGAAACGTGTGCGCCGATTGACTAAGGGTTCCTGGGTCAAGCTGATCTGCCCAGGGTAAGTCGGGACCTAAGGCGAGGCCGACAGGCGTAGTCGATGGACAACCGGTTGATATTCCGGTACCCGCTTTGAAACGCCCAATATCGAATCAGGCGATGCTAAGTCCGTGAAGCCGTTCCGGACCCTTCGGGGAAAGGAAAGTGGTGGAGCCGACGAACCAGACTTGTAGTAGGTAAGCGATGGGGTGACGCAGGAAGGTAGTCCAGCCCGGGCGGTGGTTGTCCCGGGGTAAGGGTGTAGGCCGAGGGGTAGGCAAATCCGTCCCTCATTAAGGCTGAGACCTGATGCCGAGCCGATTGTGGTGAAGTGGATGATCCTATGCTGTCGAGAAAAGCCTCTAGCGAGTTTCATGGCGGCCCGTACCCTAAACCGACTCAGGTGGTCAGGTAGAGAATACCGAGGCGTTCGGGTGAACTATGGTTAAGGAACTCGGCAAAATGCCCCCGTAACTTCGGGAGAAGGGGGGCCATCACTGGTGATCGGACTTGCTCCGTGAGCTGGGGGTGGCCGCAGAGACCAGCGAGAAGCGACTGTTTACTAAAAACACAGGTCCGTGCGAAGCCGTAAGGCGATGTATACGGACTGACGCCTGCCCGGTGCTGGAACGTTAAGGGGACCGGTTAGTGCACTTTCGGGTGTGCGAAGCTGAGAACTTAAGCGCCAGTAAACGGCGGTGGTAACTATAACCATCCTAAGGTAGCGAAATTCCTTGTCGGGTAAGTTCCGACCTGCACGAATGGCGTAACGACTTCTCGACTGTCTCAACCATAGGCCCGGTGAAATTGCACTACGAGTAAAGATGCTCGTTTCGCGCAGCAGGACGGAAAGACCCCGGGACCTTTACTACAGTTTGATATTGGTGTTCGGTTCGGCTTGTGTAGGATAGGTGGGAGACTTTGAAGCAGCCACGCCAGTGGTTGTGGAGTCGCCGTTGAAATACCACTCTGGTCGTGCTGGATGTCTAACCTCGGTCCGTGATCCGGATCAGGGACAGTGTCTGATGGGTAGTTTAACTGGGGCGGTTGCCTCCCAAAGGGTAACGGAGGCGCCCAAAGGTTCCCTCAGCCTGGTTGGCAATCAGGTGTTGAGTGTAAGTGCACAAGGGAGCTTGACTGTGAGACCGACGGGTCGAGCAGGGACGAAAGTCGGGACTAGTGATCCGGCGGTGGCTTGTGGAAGCGCCGTCGCTCAACGGATAAAAGGTACCCCGGGGATAACAGGCTGATCTTCCCCAAGAGTCCATATCGACGGGATGGTTTGGCACCTCGATGTCGGCTCGTCGCATCCTGGGGCTGGAGTCGGTCCCAAGGGTTGGGCTGTTCGCCCATTAAAGCGGTACGCGAGCTGGGTTTAGAACGTCGTGAGACAGTTCGGTCCCTATCCGCTGTGCGCGTAGGAATATTGAGAAGGGCTGTCCCTAGTACGAGAGGACCGGGACGGACGAACCTCTGGTGTGCCAGTTGTCCTGCCAAGGGCATGGCTGGTTGGCTACGTTCGGGAGGGATAACCGCTGAAAGCATCTAAGCGGGAAGCCTGCTTCAAGATGAGTATTCCCACCTCCTTGAGAGGGTAAGGCTCCCAGTAGACGACTGGGTTGATAGGCCAGATGTGGAAGCCCGGTAACGGGTGGAGCTGACTGGTACTAATAGGCCGAGGGCTTGTCCTCAGTTGCTCGCGTCCACTGTGTTAGTTCTGAAATAACGAACAGCTGTGATTTTAGCCAGCGTTCAAATTTCATAGTGTTTCGGTGGTCATAGCGTTAGGGAAACGCCCGGTTACATTCCGAACCCGGAAGCTAAGCCTTTCAGCGCCGATGGTACTGCAGGGGGGACCCTGTGGGAGAGTAGGACGCCGCCGAACAATCATTGTGGGAAAGCCCCGCACCTTCTGGTGCGGGGCTTTTCTGCGTTTCAGGGACACTCGCCCCGCGCAGTGCGTCGCAGTCCCGGCTTCACCAGTCGGCGGGGTAGCCCTTGACCACGAGGTCGGGGACTTCCTGGGGGGTGCCGCGGCCAGCGTATCCACGTCGGGGGGACGGAGCCTTTAGGTTTGGGGCATGGGCTATGACCTCGTCATCTTCGACAACGACGGCGTGCTGGTGGACAGCGAGCCGGTCGCCAACGGCATTCTGGCCGGGTACCTGACCGAGCTGGGGCATCCCACCTCGTACGAGGACTCGCTCCGCGACTACATGGGAGCCGCCGTGCACCGGGTGCACGATCTCGTCTTCGAGCGGACCGGGGAGCGGCTTCCCGCCGAGTTCGATGACGTTCTGCACGCACGGACCTTCGCCGCGTTCGAGCGGGAGCTGACGCCCGTCGCCGGTGTCGTGGACGTCCTCGACGCCCTCACCGCGCACGGGATGCCGTACTGCCTGGCCTCATCCGGGAGCCACGAACGGATCCGTGTCGGACACCGGGCGGCCGGGCTCGGCGCATGGTTCGAGGAGGAGTGGATCTTCAGTTCCCAGGACGTGGGGAAGGGGAAGCCCGCTCCCGATCTGTTCCTGCACGCGGCCCGGGCCATGGGCGTCGATCCCTCGCGGTGCGTGGTGATCGAGGACAGCCCGCTCGGGGTGCGGGCCGCCGTCGCCGCCGGGATGGACGTGTACGGGTTCACCGGGATGATGCCCGCCGAGCGGCTGGCCGGGGCCACCGGGTTCTTCGGGCACATGAAGGAGCTGACGGGGCTTCTGGAACTCCCCGTGTGATCTCTCTACCCACGGGTAGCCCGCAGGCCTACGCTGTGCCGCCATGACAGAAGACGTACGGCTGCGCCGGGGCAGGGGCTCCCTGGGGTTCAGCTTCTTCGTGCAGGGCGTGACCTTCGCCCTCCTCGTGACGCGGATCCCCGCCATCCAGGACCGGTACGGGATATCCGACGGGCTGCTGCCCGCCTTCCTCGCGGCCGTGCCGATCCTCGCCGGGGTGTCCAGCGTCGCCACCGAGCACCTGGTGAAGCGGGTCGGGCCCGCCACCGTACTGAGGTGGGCGCAGCCGCTGGTCCTGCTCGCCCTGCTGGGCGTCGGGGCCGGCAGCCGGATGTGGCACGCGGCGCTGGCCCTGGGGGCGTTCGGGCTGTCCGTCGGTGCGCTCGACGCGTCGATGAACATGCTGGGCGTCAGCCTCCAGCGTGCGTACGGGCGCAGCATCATGCTCGGCTTCCATGCCGCGTACAGCCTGGGCGGGATCGTCGGGGCGTCCGCCGCGTGGGCGGGGGCGCACTGGCACCTGTCGCTGTTCACCTCGTACCTGCCGGCGGTGGTCGTGCTGTTGCCGCTCGCGTTGTACGGGAGCCGGTCCTACGTCGGGCGGCCCGGCGTGGGGGACGAGGCGGCCGAGAAGGGGCTGGGAGCCGGCGGGTTCAAGCTGCTGCTGCCGCTGTGCCTGGTGATGGCGTGTGCGTACATCGGGGATTCGACCGTCTCGAACTGGAGCGCCAAGTACCTGCAGGACGTGCTGGGGAGCTCGGAGCAGCTGGCGACGGTTCCGTACAACGTGTACATGGTGACGACGCTGGTCGGGCGGGCCGTCGGGGACCTGGGCGTGCGGCGTTTCGGGGCGGTGTCCGTCGTGCGGATCGGGACGCTGGTCGCGGCCGGCGGGTTCGCGGTGGTGGCGGCGGCTCCCGGCGCATGGGCGGGGATGTTCGGTTTCACGCTGCTGGGGATCGGGTTGTGCGTGATCGTGCCGCAGACCTTTGCGGCGGCGGGGCGTCTTTTCCCCGGATCCTCCGATACGGCCGTCGCGCGGCTGAACATCTTCAACTACGTGGGCTTCTTGGTCGGATCGCCGCTCGTCGGCGGGATCGGGGACGCCTGGAGCTACCGGGGGGCGATGCTCGTGCCGATGGCGCTGGTCCTGGTGACGCTCTTCCACGCCCGTTCGTTCGGCGCGGAGGGCGCCCGATACGGTGTCGGGCATGAGCGGCCGCGGGTTGTTGATGTGGGACGAGGCGGTAACGAGGTATGACTTCGGACCGAGCCATCCGATGGACCCGGTGCGCCTGGCGCTGACCATGGGCCTGGTGCGCGCCTTCGGGCTGGACCGGGAGATGGAGGTACGGGCGGCCCGCGCGGCGGGGGACTCCACGCTGCGGCTGGTCCACCGGGAGGACTACGTGGCCGCGGTGCGCGAGGTGTCCGCGGATCCGGGGGTGGCCGACGGGTCGTACGGGCTGGGGACGATGGACGATCCGGCGTTCCACGGGATGCACGAGGCTTCGGCGCTGATCGCGGGGCAGTCGGTGGCGGCGGCGGAGGCGGTCTGGCGGGGGGAGGCCGAGCACGCGGTGAACTTCGCGGGCGGGCTGCACCATGCGATGCCGGGCGGGGCGGCCGGGTTCTGCGTGTACAACGACGCGGCGCTGGCGATCGCGCGGCTGCTGGAGCTGGGGGCCGAGCGGGTCGCGTACGTGGATGTGGACGTGCACCACGGGGACGGGGTCCAGGCGGCGTTCTGGGACGACCCGCGCGTGCTGACGATCTCCCTGCACGAACATCCGCGGACGCTGTTCCCGCAGACGGGCTGGCCGGAGGAGACGGGCGGGCCGGCCGCGGAGGGTTCGGCGGTGAACGTGGCGCTGCCGGCCGGGACCGCGGACGAGGGATGGCTGCGGGCCTTTCACGCGACGGTGCCGGAGCTGCTGGCCGATTTCCGGCCGCAGGTGCTGGTGACGCAGCACGGGGCGGATACGCATGTCGAGGACCCGCTGGCACACCTCGCGGTGTCGTTGGACGCGCAGCGGGCGGTGCAGGAGGCCTGTCACCGGCTGGCGCACGAGTACGCGGGCGGCCGGTGGGTGGCTCTGGGCGGCGGCGGGTACGCGGTCGTGGACGTCGTACCGCGGTCGTGGACGCACCTGGTGGGGATCGCGGCGCACCGTCCGGTCGATCCGCAGTCGCCGGTGCCGGACGCGTGGCGGGACGAGGTGTACGCGCGGACGCGGCAGCCGGCGCCGGCCCGGATGACGGACGGGCGGACGGTCGCGTGGCGGGACTGGGAGGCGGGCTACGATCCGGCCGACCGGATCGATCAGGCCGTTCTGGCGACCCGGCGGGCGGTGTTCCCGTTGCGTGGCTTGCTCACGTAAAGCCTGGATGCGGAGAAGCATCGTTACGCCAACTGTGGGGCGGTTCGCCGGAATTGATGCTCCGCCAGGTCTGGTGCGGCAGCATCGGAGGGTGTTGAGCACCGGCGCGTTGCGTGCGCATCTGCTGGCCGCCCGGTTGGCCGGGCCCGTCGCCACCTCGCGGGAGGAGAGCCTGCGCAGCTACCGGCTGTTCGCCGCGCGGGATCCTCGGGTGCTGCTGGGGCTGGATCCGGAGTGGGGCTGGGGCGAGGGTGACCTGCTGGGGCTGATGGCGGAGAAGTGCGGGGTCTCGGCGGATCCTGCGCACGTCAGAGGGCCGGACGTGATCGATCCGGAGCGGACGTTGGCGGGGTTGGAGGCGTTCGCGGAGCGATTGCGGGAGGCGGCCGGGGCGCGGTCGCCCGTGATGTTCGGGACGGGGCATCCGCACCGTCTCCTGGAGTTCTACGCCAGTTTGGCGCGGTCCCTGTCGGCGGCGGGATGTGATGTGCTCACCCCGGCGAAGGGGGCCGATGTCGACATGGCGACCCGGTTCGGCGTACGCAGGCACAGCATCGATTACGTACGGGGAGTCGCGTTGGTGCGGGAACCCGGCGCGCGCCCTCCCGGGAGTGCCACCGGCGCGCACACCCATTCACCCCTGCCGGTTCGGATCGCGCTCGGGGCGCTCGCGGAGGCTGGAGGGCCGTTGCCGGAATTGGTGGTCGGGGATCACGGGTGGGTCTGCGGCGCAGGTCAGCTCGGTGTGGAGGCGATCGGGCTGGCGGATACGGACGACCCGGCTCTGTTCGTCGGCGAGGCTGAGGGGCGCGTGGCGGCGGTCGTTCCGCTTGATGACGCGGTGCACGCGGACTACTACAGACCGCTCATTCGGTATGTACTCGATCGGGCGAGACTGCCGGGTGCGCAGGAGTGGCCGTAGCTCCTCTTCCCCACTCGTATCACACGCCCCTACTCTGGGGAGTGAGCGTGCGACGACGAGGAGTAACCGGAGGGGAAGCCGGTGCCCCGTCATGCGCGGAAGGTCAAGGTGTGTCATGGCTGCTGGCGAGAGGCCTCTTATCGAGGTTGCGTTCCTGACCGTGGCGGAGGTCGCCTCGGTGATGCGAGTGTCGAAGATGACCGTGTACCGCCTGGTGCACAACGGCCATCTGCCCGCAATCCGGGTGGGCCGGTCCTTCCGGGTCCCCGAGAACGCGGTTCACGAGTACCTCCGAGACTCCTACGTGGGGGTGGAGACGGCTTGAGATTGACCCGCGGTGTCCCTCGGATTACAAGCTCGGAGCTCGGGCGGGTAGGCTAGGCCGACGTAGGTCGTGTGGGCCCAGACGCCCCGCACCAGTGAAGAAGAAGTGAGCGAGGGTAGTCGTGGGCTCTGTTATCAAGAAGCGGCGCAAGCGGATGGCCAAGAAGAAGCACCGCAAGCTGCTCAAGCGCACCCGCGTCCAGCGCCGTAACAAGAAGTAAACGGCAGCTGTACGTGTTCTCCGCAGCCCCTCCACCATTCTGGTGGAGGGGCTGCGGTGTAGCCGGGGGACGACGAGGAAGGCGCTGAGCTCGTGGGGAAGGTCGTGCTCGTTACCGGGGCAGCCCGGCAGCTGGGGGGCCGCTTCGTGCGGCGCGTCCAGCGTGATCCTGAGGTCGATCGGGTCATCGCGGTCGACGCGGTGGCGCCGGCGCACCGGCTGGGGTCGGCGGAGTTCGTCCGTACGGACATCAGGCAGTCGTCCATCGCCCGGGTGCTCGCCGAGCACGCCGTGGACACGGTGGTCCACCTCGCCGTGACCGGGAGCGGGGCGGGTCCGGGCGGCGCGGGAAGTGCCGTCAAGGAGACCAACGTCATCGGGACGATGCAGCTTCTGGGGGCCTGCCAGAAGTCGCCGACGGTACGGCGGCTGGTGGTGAAGTCGAGCACGTACGTATACGGGGGCGCATCGCGGGATCCGGCCGTTTTCACGGAGACCACCCAATCCAAGTCGCTGCCGGCGGGCGGCTTCGCGAAGGACGCCGTCGAGGTCGAGTCGTACGTACGGGGCTTCGCGCGCAGGCGGCCCGACGTGGCGGTGTGCGTGCTGCGCTTCGCGAACATCCTGGGACCGTACGCGGACTCCGCGCTCGCCGAGTACTTCTCGATGCCCGTGATGCCGACGGTGCTGGGGTACGACCCGCGGCTGCAGTTCGTCCACGAGGACGACGTGCTGGACGTGTTGCGGCTGGCGGCCGGGGAGCCCCAGCCCGGGACGCTGAACAGCGGTACGTTCAACATCGCGGGCGACGGGGTGCTGCTGCTGTCGCAGTGCGCGCGCCGGCTGGGGCGGCCGACCGTGCCGCTGCTACTGCCCGCGGTGACATGGGTGGGGTCGGCGCTGCGGGCGGTGGGAGTCACCGATTTCTCGCCGGAGCAGATCAGACTCCTCACGCACGGGCGCGTCGTGGAGACGTCCCAGATGCGGGAGGTGCTGGGATTCAAGCCGATGTACACGACCGCCGAGGCCTTCGCCGACTTCGCGCGCAGCCGCGGGAACGGGCTGCTGCCGCCGGAGCGCGTCGGGCAGGCTGTCGACCGGGTCGCGTCCGTGCTGAACGTGGACGGCCCGGACGTCGGGGTTGTCGGAGCCGATGAGGGAGCGCAGCGATAGTGGCGGACGCCAAGGTCATTCCGTTCGACGAGGACCGGCCGCGCCGGCGGGGCGCCGCGACCCGGAGAGTACGGGCGGTGCCCGCTCCGGAGCCGGTGGTGGACGCCGTGGAGCCGGCCGTGCCGCAGCCCCCCGTGGAGTCCGGCGGGGCCGCTTGGGACCGCAAGATCGCCGGCGGCCTGGCGTTCCTCAGGCGGCGGGTCACCGGGGACTACGAGGTCGACGAGTTCGGCTACGACGAGGAGCTGACGGACCAGGTCCTGATGTCCTTGATGCGGCCGCTGTTCGACAAGTACTTCCGGGTCGAGGTCAAGGGCATCGAGAACATCCCGGCCGAGGGCGGGGCGCTGATCGTGGCGAACCACTCCGGGACGCTGCCGCTGGACGGGCTGATGATGCAAGTGGCGGTCCACGACCACCACCCGGCTCAGCGGCACCTGCGACTGCTGGCGGCGGACCTGGTGTTCATGCTGCCGGTGGTGAACGAGCTGGCGCGCAAGGCCGGGCACACGCTGGCGTGCTCGGAGGACGCGCAGCGGCTCCTGGAGGCCGGGGAACTGGTCGGGGTGATGCCGGAGGGCTTCAAGGGGATAGGGAAGCCGTTCGGAGACCGGTACAAGCTCCAGCGGTTCGGGCGCGGCGGGTTCGTGTCGACGGCGCTGCGGGCGGGGACACCGATCGTGCCGTGCTCGATCGTGGGCGCGGAGGAGATCTACCCGATGGTCGGCAACGCCAAGACGGTGGCGCGGCTGCTGGGGATCCCGTACTTCCCGATCACGCCGACGTTCCCGTGGCTGGGGCCGTTGGGTGCGGTGCCGTTGCCGACGAAGTGGACGATCCAGTTCGGCGAGCCGATCGCGACGGACGGGTATCCGCCGGAGGCGGCGGAGGACCCGATGCTGATGTTCAACCTGACGGACGAGGTCCGCGAACAGATCCAGCACACGCTGTACAAACTGCTGGTGCAGCGCCGGTCCGTGTTCTTCTGAGCCGTTCCAATGCGTAGGCCCCCAGCCCCGGTCGGGGCCGGGGGCCTACGGCTGTCCCGTGTTACTCGGCGTCCTCCGCCTTGAGGCCCAGGCCCGGGAGGAGACCCGGGAGGAGGGGCGGCAGGGTGATGTCCGGCTGTACGTGCTCCGGGGAGGACGAGGGAGCCGGGCTGCTCTGGCCCGCGGGCGGGTGGAGGAGGTCGCCCGCGCCGCCCAGGAGGCCACCGGGGGCGGGTGAGGGCTTGCCGGCGGTGGTCGCGGGCGGGGTCGGGCTGGCCGAGGGCGCGCCCGCCGCCGGTGCGGACTGGTGCTGTCCGGCCGGAGCGCTCGGCTTGGCAGGGGCACCGGAGCCGCGGGCCTGCTCCGGGGGTTTCGGGAGCATGCTCTGCAGGGGCGCCACGTCATCGTCTATGGCCTGGAAGACCGACTCGACTTCCCCGCCCACATCGGTGAGCTGCGCCGGGAGCTTGTCCCGGAGCCGGCCCCACGCGTCGCGGTGGGAGCGGGAGAAGGACGACAGTGCCTGGATCGGGCCGAGCGAGCCGTCCCGTTGGTAGGCCGCCTGGAGGAGCCGGTGGCCCTCCGACGCGTCGTGCTTCATGCCCGCGAGGGCCCGGCGGATCTCGCCGAGCGACTCGTGGTCCAGTACGCCCGTCCGGCCGCGCTCCATCAGCCTGCGGGCTTCCGACAGGCGGTTGGAGGCCTGGTCGAGGTAGAGCTCGCCCCGGTCCGCGTCCTCGTCGGCCATCCCGAGCTTCAGGTCCTCCATGCCCCGTTTGATCGGGTAGAGGGAGTCACCGGGGAGGGCGTCGGTGCTGGCAGCGGCCACGCCGCTGAAGGCCCCCGCGGCCACACCCACGGTGAGGCCGCCCGCTGCGATGCCCTTGGACCAGCGGGAGCGGGGCCGCAATTTCCGGAGCGAGGTCGCCCGGTGGGCGCCGCGGCCGGTCCGCTGCTCGGGCACTTGAGGGTCCGAGGCGGCACCGCCCCCGGCCCTCTCTTCCATCACCATCGCCTCCATGGCGGCCACGAGCTGGGCTCGTTGCACCACTTTGACCTCGGGGTCCAGCACCGGGCGCGGCATTCTTTCGCCGAACGCGCTCGCCAGGGCCAACAACCGGTCGTGGTCGGCAGGTTCGGCAGGTGCCTCGGACTGCTCGGCCGCCGGGTCCGGTTCCGAAAGGTCGGATGGGTTCCGATCCTCCAGGGCCTGGGCGAAGGCGTTCGCCCGCCGGTGCGGAGTCACGTTCGCGATCACTGGCGGCACCTCCTCTCGTCATGACGATCGACTCCCCAAGGTGTCCGGAAGGTTGCCTGCCTTGAGCACATCCACACTTTCGAGTGAGCGGCTTCGGGCAGGGCGTGTCCACAGGGAGCCTGCATCCCGCACAACGAGCGGCGCGGCACTTGGGTTACGGACGAAGGATGATCGGACCACAGCGTCATCGGGGGGTCACCGGTTGTGTGGATTGTCAGGAGGGTCGGAAGGCGTGGGGGGTGGGGCTGGGGGAGGCGCCCGGTGGCGGTGTTCCGGGGCCGGGAGCAGGTCAGCGGGCGTCGTCCGGGAGCAGGCGGGCCAGGGTGCGGACCGCCCGGTACTGGAGCGTTTTGATGGCGCCCTCGTTCTTGCCCATCACGCGGGCGGTCTCGGCGACCGACAGGCCCTGGAGGAACCGTAGGGTCACGCACTCCTGCTGCTGGGGATTGAGCTTGCGTACGGCTTCCAGCAGGGCGGCGTTGGAGAGGGACTCCAGGACCGAGTCTTCGGGGGATCGTTCCACCTCGTTCGCGTCCAGCATTTCGCCCGTGGTCACTTCGAGGCGGAAGCGGCTGGACTTGAAGTGGTCCGCGACCAGGTTGCGGGCGATCGTCACGAGCCAGGCGCCGAAGTCGCGGCCCTGCCAGGTGAAGGTGGAGATGCGGCGCAGCGCGCGCAGGAAGGTCTCACTGGTGAGGTCTTCCGCGGTCGCTTTGCCGCCGACGCGGTAGTAGATGTAGCGGTAGACCGTGTCGCTGTACTGGTCGTACAGCCGGCCGAAGGCCTCGGCCTCACCGGCCTGGGCGCGTTCGACCAGGTCCATCATGCGGGCCTGGTCGCTGTCCGCGGTGGGGCGGCGGGCGGCGGGCGCGCTCGTTCCGGTGGCCGCGCCGCCGCCTCCTCCCGCGCGACCGCGTCTGCCCACCGTTGCTCCGCCGTCGGTCAGGGCATAGCAAGGACCGGCCGGGCCGAGGCCGGCAGGGACCGCGGCGGCGAAGGCGGGAACGGCGTACGCGGTGGGGACGAAGCTGCCGCGCAGGTGGTCGAGGACCGTTGCGCGCAGCGTAGCCAGGCCCGAGGCGTCAACCCCGACAGGTGGGTACACGGGACTCCCAGAGGCAGAGCTTCCATCACGTGCAGTGCGGGACCGTTCACCCGTCGTGGCGACAGATGGGCGGTGGCATGCGTCTGAGGAGAATAACGCTTCGTACAGGCAGCACTACACCCAGTTGCTCAAATCACCGATTCCGACGCTTCCGTTGCGTGTCCAAGGCATATTCAGTCGCAATTGGTGATCGGTTCTTGATCGGTTGGACGCGCGGAATGGACGCTTCCACGCTGGCTCGCGACCGAGTCGGGCATGCGGGAGTGGCGCGTGGGGCGCGGGGGTAGAGGTGGGGGAATGCCGTGGCGCAGCGGCCGACGGCGCACGGGAAGCCGCCCCGCGGGCCGCTGGGCGGCTTCTGCGCAGGCAGCGGGCGGGTGGTGGGGTGCGGGGCCCTACTTGCGGCGGCGGTGCAGGGCGATCGCGGCGGCCGCGCCGCCCGCGATCGCGCCGACCCCGGCGGCTGCGGGGACGCCGACCTTCACGGCCTTGCGGCCGGTCCGATAGTCGCGCAGCCGCCAGTCGTGTGCCCGGGCGTGCTTGCGCAGTTTTGTGTCGGGATTGATCGCGTACGGATGCCCGACCAGTGACAGCATCGGAATGTCGTTGTGCGAATCGGAGTACGCGGCGCAGTGTTCGAGGTCGAGGCCCTCGGCGATGGCCAGGGCGCGGACCGCCTCGGCCTTCGCGGGTCCGTGCAGCGGCTCGCCGACGAGGCGGCCGGTGTAGATGCCGTCGACGGACTCGGCGACCGTGCCGAGGGCCCCGGTCAGGCCCAGCCGGCGGGCGATGATCGTGGCGGTCTCCACGGGCGCGGCCGTGACGAGCCAGACCTTTTGGCCGGCGTCGAGGTGGGCCTGGGCCAGGGCGCGGGTGCCCGGCCAGATCCGCTCGGCCATGTACTCGTCGTAGATCTCCTCGCCGATCGCCATGAGTTCGCAGACCTTGTGGCCCTTGACGATGGAGAGGGCGCTGTCGCGGGCGTCCTGCATGTGTTCGGGGTCCTCGACCCCGGCGAGCCGGAACCAGGCCTGCTGCCAGGCGAAGCGGGCGAGTTCGCGGCGGTGGAAGAACTCCCGCTTGTAGAGGCCGCGGCCGAAGTGGAAGATCGCGGCGCCCTGCATGACGGTGTTGTCGAGGTCGAAGAAGGCCGCGGCGAGGTCGTCACCGGCGACGGGGAACTCGGGTTCGGCCGGTTCCGCTTCCTCGGCCGCCCGCGCGGCGGCCTGCTCGACCTCATCGGGCTCGGCCGGTGGTCCGGCGTCCGCCTCGTGGGCCTGCGCGGTCTTGCGGGCGGCCTCGGCCGAGGCCTCGCCTGCCAGCACGCTCCGCGCGGTTGCGGAGCGCCTACGGGGGGTGAGCCATCCCAGAGCGGCCATGACGCGAGCATAGCCATTGTGTTCGGGAGTTCCCGAACCGATGGGGTGCCGGGGGCGTGAACTCTTCGGTGCGGTGGTGTTACGCGGCGGCGCGGGAGAATGGGGACATGAGCCCTTTGCTGCGTCGTAAGGAAAAGAAGCGGCCCGGCGAGCGGTTGGTCACGCTCATCGGGAAGCCGGGGTGCCATCTGTGTGATGACGCCCAGGAAGTGATCGAGAAGGTCTGCGCGGAAGTCGGAGCGCAGTGGGAGAAGAAGGACATCTCGCAGGACGCGGAGCTGTACCGGCTGCACTGGGAGCAGATCCCGGTGGTGCTGGTGGACGGTGAACAGCACACCTTCTGGAGGGTGAACCCGGACCGGCTGCGGCGGGCATTGGAGGGCTGACCCTCCGGCCGGTTACCATCATGGGCGATTTGTGGGGTCTCGGGGGCGTATCGATGAGGAGTGTGTGCCGTTTTGCCCCCCTCGGGATTTGAACGGGTTCGGCGTGTTGTGGGTTCCCGTCCCGCGTGCCCGGACCGCGTGACCCCGGTCACTTTGCTCGGACAAAGCGGACACAATCTTTGTGCACGCGTTCACAAAGACATAGCCTGCATTCGACGGGGCGGTCTTGGGACAAGTGACCGCCTGCAGCCCCGCTCATCCCGCAGGAGCATCGTGGCAACTGGCCGAACACACCGACCGGCGACCCGCAGCCGAGGTATTCCCGAGGCCACTGTCGCCCGGCTTCCGCTGTACTTGCGCGCACTCACCGCGCTCTCCGAGCGATCGGTGCCCACGGTGTCCTCTGAGGAGCTCGCCGCGGCTGCCGGAGTCAACTCCGCCAAGCTCCGCAAAGACTTCTCCTACCTGGGCTCGTACGGCACCCGCGGCGTGGGCTACGACGTCGAGTACCTCGTCTACCAGATCTCCCGCGAACTCGGCCTGACCCAGGACTGGCCCGTCGTGATCGTCGGCATCGGTAACCTCGGCGCGGCCCTCGCCAACTACGGCGGCTTCTCCGCGCGCGGATTCCGCGTCGCGGCGCTCATCGACGCCGACCCCGCGATGGCCGGCAAGCCGGTCGCGGGCATGCCGGTGCAGCACACCGATGACCTTGAGAAGATCATCGAGGAGAACGGCGTCTCGATCGGCGTCATCGCGACCCCGGCGGGTGCGGCCCAGCAGGTGAGCGAGCGGCTGATCGCCGCCGGTGTCACCTCCATCCTGAACTTCGCGCCGACCGTGCTGTCCGTGCCGGACGGTGTCGACGTGCGCAAGGTCGACCTGTCGATCGAGCTCCAGATCCTGGCGTTCCACGAGCAGCGCAAGGCCGGCGAGGAAGCGGCGGCCGGCGCCGGCTCCGCTTCCCCCGTCTCCGCCGCGGCCGGTGACGAGGACGCCGCCGAGGCGGCCCCCGCCACCGGTGGTTCCGGTGCGGCCCCGGCCGCCGCCGTCGAGCCGCCCGCCGGGCGCACCACCGCCGTCGCACGCAAGAACGGCCCCGAGGGCGAGGTTCCGGCGGTGATGCCGGCATGAGTCTGCTCGTCGTAGGGCTGAGCCACCGCAGCGCGCCGGTGAGCGTGCTCGAACGCGCCTCCCTGTCGGCCGACGCCAAGGTCAAGCTGCTGCACGACACCCTCGCCGCGGAGCCGGCGACGGAGGCGACGGTGCTCGCCACGTGCAACCGGATCGAGCTGTACGCGGACGTGGACAAGTTCCACGCCGGTGTGGCCGAGCTGTCGACCCTGCTCGCGCAGCACAGCGGCGTGGCGCTGGAGGAGCTCACCCCGTACCTCTACGTCCACTACGAGGACCGGGCCGTCCACCACCTGTTCTCGGTGGCGTGCGGACTGGATTCGATGGTGATCGGCGAGGGCCAGATCCTCGGGCAGATCAAGGACGCGCTGGCGCTGGGGCAGGAGCTCCACACCGCCGGCCGGCTGATCAACGACCTGTTCCAGCAGGCGCTGCGCGTCGGCAAGCGGGCGCACTCCGAGACCGGTATCGACCGGGCCGGGCAGTCGCTGGTGACCTTCGGGCTCGAACAGCTGACCGCCGGGCGCGAGCCGGTGGACGTCTGGGCCAAGGACAAGCGGGCCCTGGTGATCGGCGCCGGCTCGATGTCCTCGCTGTCCGCCGCCACGCTGGCGCGGATCGGTGTCGCCGAGATCGTCGTGGCGAACCGCACCGCCGAGCGGGCGGACCGTTTGGCCGAAATTCTGGTTGCCTCAGGCACTGGGGTGGCCGCGCGCGCCGTTCCGATGGCCTCGGTGGTCGACGAGCTGACACGAGTCGACATCGTCGTGTCCTGCACGGGGGCCACCGGGCTGGTGCTGACCGGCGACGACGTGGCCGCGGCCCTGGCGCAGGGCCCCTCGGGCCTGGCGCCCCTTGCCCCCGCCGTGCTCCCGGCCCCTGCGCCGCCGGCGCCCGCGAAGCCGGCAGGCGCCGGACTGGGCCCGGCCGACGCCGACGTCCTGGCCCGGCTCGTCGCCGCGGCCGAGGCCGGGGTGCGCCTCGCCGACGGGGGCGTGGCGCGGACCATCACGCCCGGGGCGGACCGCGACGGGTGCCCCGTCGACGTGCCGGCCGGCGACGGACGGGCCGCCCTCACCGGAGTCGACGCCAACTCCCTCGAACTGCACGGCACATGGGCCGACCAAGGTGAAGCGGCCGCACAGCGGCAGCCCCGCAAGGGCGCCCGCAGCCAGGTCGACGTGGCGCCGGTACGGCTGGCCCTGCTGGACCTGGCCATGCCGCGCGACATCGACGCCGCCGTGCACCGCATCCCGGGCGTGCGGCTCGTCGACATCGAATCGCTCGCCGAGGCTTCGGCCGACGCGCCGATGGCGGCCGACGTGGACGCCGTACGCGGGATCGTCGCCGAAGAGGTCGCCGCCTTCGGGGCCGCTCAGCGCGCCGCGCACATCACGCCGACCGTCGTCGCCCTGCGGGCGATGGCCGCCGAGGTCGTGGCCATGGAAGTGGCACGGCTCGACGGGCGGCTCCCGGACTTGGACGAACGACAGCGGGCCGAGGTCACCCAGACCGTGCGCCGTGTCGTCGACAAGCTCCTCCACGCGCCGACCGTGCGCGTCAAGCAGCTCGCCAGCGAGCCCGGCGGCGCCGGGTACGCCGAGGCGCTGCGCGAACTCTTCGACCTCGACCCGCAGACGGTGGCCTCCGTCAGCCGGGCCGACGCGGCCGGTCAGGCCGGACAGGTCGATCAGGCGGGACAGGCCGACAAGGCTGACAAGAACGACGACTCAGGACGGGCATCATGAATCCACGTCTCGACCAGCCCCTCCGGCTCGGCACGCGGCGAAGCAAGCTGGCCATGTCCCAGTCCGGCCATGTCGCCGACGCGGTACGGGCGATCACCGGCCGGCCCGTCGAGCTCGTGGAGATCACGACCTACGGTGACGTGTCGCGCGAGCACCTCGCGCAGATCGGCGGCACCGGCGTGTTCGTCACCGCGCTGCGCGACGCGCTGCTGCGCGGCGAGGTGGACTTCGCCGTCCACTCGCTGAAGGACCTGCCGACCGCGCAGCCCGAGGAGCTCGTGATCGCGGCCATGCCGTTGCGCGAGGACCCGCGCGACGCGCTCGTCGCCCGCGACGGCCTGACCTTCGAGCAGCTGCCCGACGGCGCCCGCATCGGTACCGGTTCGCCGCGCCGCACGGCGCAGCTGAACCACTACGCGCGCAGCCTCGGCAAGCGCATCGAGACCGTCGCCATCCGGGGGAACGTCGACACCCGGATCGGTTTCGTGCGCGACGGCGAGCTGGATGCCGTCGTCCTCGCCGCCGCCGGACTCAACCGGATCGGCCGCGGTGACGAAGCCACCGACCTGCTGTCCGTGGACTGCGTGCTGCCGGCTCCGGGCCAGGGTGCCCTGGCCGTGGAGTGCCTCGCGTCCGACGCGGAGCTCATCGCTTCGCTCGGCAAGCTCGACGACCCGCACACCCGGGCCGCCGTGACCGCCGAGCGTTCCCTGCTCGCCGCCCTGGAGGCCGGTTGTAGCGCACCTGTGGGTGCGCTCGCCGATCTGCTGGCCGACGGCCAGGTTGTCAATGAAATGCGCCTGCGCGGCGTCGTCGGAACCCTCGACGGCTCGACGCTGGTGCAGCTGTCCACCACCGGTCCCGTGCCCCAGTCTTATGACGAAGCCATGGCGCTCGGCCGCGAACTCGCGGACGAGATGCTGGCCAAGGGCGCGGCCGGTCTGATGGGGGAGCGATCGCTTTGAACCCCTCACGTCCGACCACCTCCGCTTGTCCGGTCGTCGCCGCCCACGGGCACGTCACCTTCCTCGGTGCCGGCCCCGGTGACCCGGGTCTGCTGACGCTCCGCGCCGTCGAGGCGCTCGCGGCCGCGGACGTACTGATCGCGGAGCCCGAGGTTCTTGAGGTCGTACGCACGCATGCGCGCGCGGGAGTGGACACGCCGCAGCTGACGATTGCTGACGAAGTGTCAGCAGCCGCCGGTGTCCCGGTGATCCGGGACGCGGCCAATCTTGTCATGGAGGCCGCGCGCTCCGGCAGGCGGGTCGTCCGTGCCGTCACCGGCGACCCCGGACTCGACGGCGACGCGGCCGAGGAGATGCTCGCCTGCGCCACCGGCGGGATCCCCTTCGAGGTGGTCCCCGGGGTCGCGACCGCCGTCGGCGTGCCCGCGTACGCCGGTGTACCGCTTCGCGGCGGCCGGGGCGACGAAGGCACGGACGTGCGCTTCGTCGACGCGCGCAACGCCTCCGCGCGCTGCTGGAGCGAGGTCGGCGCCAGCGACGGCACCCTCGTCGTGTCCGCGACGCTGGAGACCGTGGCGAGCGCTGCCGCCGAGCTGGTGTCCGCCGGGCGTAAGCCCGACACCCCGCTCACGGTGACCGTCGCCGGTACGACGACGCGCCAGCGGACCTGGAACGCCACCCTCGGGACCATCGCCCAGGTCTTCAAGCAGGGCAAGGTGCTCCCGTCGCCCGAGGGCGCCCGGCCGGTCATAGCCGTGGTCGGTGAGCGGGGCGCCGCCGCGCGGCGCGAGGAGCTGGCCTGGTTCGAGTCGAAGCCGCTGTTCGGCTGGCGGGTCCTCGTACCGCGTACGAAGGAGCAGGCCGCTTCGCTCTCCGACCAACTGCGTTCGTACGGCGCGGTGCCGCACGAGGTGCCGACCATCGCCGTGGAGCCGCCGCGCACCCCGCAGCAGATGGAGCGCGCGGTCAAGGGCCTGGTGACGGGCCGCTACGAGTGGATCGCCTTCACCAGCGTCAACGCGGTCAAGGCCGTCCGCGAGAAGTTCGAGGAGTACGGGCTCGACGCCCGGGCCTTCGCGGGCATCAAGGTCGCAGCCGTCGGCGAGCAGACCGCCGCCGCGCTCGTCGAGTTCGGCGTCAAGCCGGACCTGGTGCCGAGCGGCGAGCAGTCCGCGGCCGGACTGCTGGAGGACTGGCCGCCGTACGACCCGGTCTTCGACCCGATCGACCGCGTCTTCCTGCCGCGCGCCGACATCGCGACCGAGACGTTGGTCGCGGGCCTGATAGAGCTCGGGTGGGAGGTCGACGACGTCACCGCCTACCGGACCGTGCGCGCGTCGCCGCCGCCGGCCGACACGCGCGAGGCGATCAAGGGCGGCGGCTTCGACGCCGTTCTCTTCACGTCGTCCTCGACGGTGCGCAACCTCGTCGGCATCGCCGGCAAGCCGCACAACGTGACCGTCATCGCCTGCATCGGGCCGGCCACCGCCAAGACGGCGGAGGAACACGGCCTGCGGGTCGACGTCCTGTCGCCGGAGCCGAGCGTCAGCAAGTTGGCCGAGGCGCTGGCCGAGTACGGCGCGGCGCGCCGCGACGCGGCCAAGGAGGCGGGCGAGTCGGTGTCCCGCCCGAGCGAACGCCGCCCGGGCGCACGCCGGCGCCGTACGACCTGACCGGTGGGCAGAGCCTGACCAGGGCCCGGACGCAGCCGCGTCCGGGCCCTGTGCCGTTCCGGCTCCGCCTCGTACCCGTCCCCGGTTCCGTGCACGGCGGGCCCGGCCCGGAGCGGCCGGGGGCACGGCCTACGCTGGATCCCGACTGTTCTCGAAGCTCGAAGAGGCGACTGAGTATGAGCGCGTACGGATCCTTCCCCGGCTCGCGGCCCCGCCGGCTGCGCACCACCCCGGCGATGCGGCGGATGGTCGCGGAGAACCGGCTGCACCCCTCGGACCTGATCCTCCCGGCGTTCGTACGGGAGGGCATCAGCGAGCCCCTGGCCATCTCGGCGATGCCGGGCGTGGTCCAGCACACCCGCGACACGCTGCGCAAGGCTGCGGTGGAGGCGGTGGAAGCGGGCGTTGCGGGGATCATGCTGTTCGGTGTTCCGGCCGACGAGAACAAGGACGCGCTGGGCACGGCGGGCACCGAGCCGGACGGCATCCTCCAGCTCGCGATCCGCGACGTGAAGGCGGAGGTGGGCGACGATCTGGTGATCATGTCCGACCTGTGCCTGGACGAGTACACGGACCACGGCCACTGCGGTGTGCTGGACGAGAACGGGCGCGTCGACAACGACGCCACGCTGGAGCGGTACGCCGAGATGGCCCAGGTCCAGGCCGACGCGGGCGTCCACGTGGTCGGCCCGAGCGGCATGATGGACGGCCAGGTCGGCGTCGTCCGCGACGCGCTCGACGAGACCGGGCACGAGGACGTCTCGATCCTCGCCTACACCGCGAAGTACTCGTCGGCGTTCTACGGCCCGTTCCGCGAGGCCGTCGCCTCGTCGCTCCAGGGCGACCGCAAGACGTACCAGCAGGACCCGGCGAACGCCCGGGAGTCCCTGCGGGAGCTGGCGCTCGACCTGGAGGAGGGCGCGGACATGGTGATGGTCAAGCCGGCCGGCCCGTACCTGGACATCCTGTACCGGGTCGCGCAGGCGGTGGACGTCCCGGTGGCCGCGTACCAGATCAGCGGCGAGTTCGCGATGGTCGAGGCGGCGGCGGAGAAGGGCTGGATCGAGCGCGACCGCGCCATCCTGGAAACCCTGCTCGGCATCAAGCGGGCCGGCGCGGACACGATCCTCACGTACTGGGCCACCGAAGTCGCGGGCTGGCTGCGCGAAGCGCGCTGAGCCGGCGCTTCAGCGCAGGGGCCAGGGTCGGTCGGACCCGGAGGGAGGTCCGGCCCGCCAGACCCGCCGCCAGGCGCGCCACCACCTCGGCCCCGCTCGCCCCGCTCTGCCCATGCGGGGCAGCGTAGGCGGGGCCGGGGCGCGGGCTCACGGAGCGGGCCGGCGGTCCGTCACTTTGTGGACCGGACCGGACCGGACCGGACCGGACCGGACCGGACCGGATCCGGCGCGGCCCGGCGCGGCGCGACCGGTCGGCAACGACCCCGCGGCTCAAGGCCAGTCGACGATGCCGGTGAACACGATGCAGTCCAGGACGACGGCGGCGGGGGCGAGCAGCGCGAACCCGATGCGGCGGGCGGAGTTCCGCCGCTGCCGTGGCAGCGCCCAGCAGATCACCAGCACGGCCAGGGCGAGCAGCAGGCCGGTGGTGAAGACGGGGAAGGCGATGTCGTACGAGGCGTCGAACCGGTCGCTCGCCGCGTCCCCGCAGGAGTCGCAGGCCATGGGGGACAGCCCGACGAAGAAGAACGCGACGAGGGCCATCGGCAGCGTCAGCAGGGTGGAGACGAGCGGCGCGACGAACGCCCGCCGGTCGTGCGAGGTGTCCTGGTCGTGGTCCTGGTGCTGATCCATGACCACAGTCAACTGCGCTGACCGAAGCGGCACATGAGTGCGGGTACTCAGGCGGGGTGGGGTGCCGTGCTCGGGGTGGGGGCCGGGGCGGCGGCCAGGCCGGGTCAGGCGGGGAAGCCGAGCGCCAGGGCGGCGACCACGGGGGCCATGTAGACGAGGGGGAAGGGGGCGTGCCCGTAGGCCCGCGCCCGCAGAACGGCGATCACGGCTCCGGTGAAGTACAGGACGAGGCCGACGGCGGCGAGCAGGCCGATCACCGGGACGAAGAACCCGACGAGGAGGCCGATGCCGCCCGCGGCCTTCGCCGCGCCCAGCAGGTTCCACCACGACCGGGGGACCCCGTAGGCGGCCAGCGGCTCGACTACGTACTTGGCGCGGAGGAAGACCGACGCACCCGAGAAGCCCGACATGACGGCGGCGACGATGGTGACGACGGTGGTGGTGGTGGACATCGGATGCTCCTCATCGGGCGGCTTCGTTGCGCTCTTCACCCTCATGACCCGCCGCGCCGCACGTGTGTGACAGCCCGCCGAAAAAATCTTCGGTCCGGCTCGTGCCCGGCCACGGACGGCCGCCGCGCCCCGCCCCCGCTCGCGTTCCCCGCACCCCTGGCGCACCCTGGAGTGAAGGGTGACCCCCTGGAGGTGATGCACCATGCCCACACTCGTCGGGTGGCACGTGGAGCTCGAATTCACCGAGGAAGGCCATCGCACCAGCGCGGCGGCCATGGTCAGACTCGGCGACGGCTCCGAGATGAGGGCGCACGGCTACGCCATGCGTCACCCCTCCGACCCGGAGCAGCTGCGGGTCGGGGAAGAGATCGCAGGCGCTCGTGCGCTGATGGATCTCGCGTCCCAGATGTTGCAGAAGGCCCACTCGGAGATCGACGAGGCCACGGGTCGGCACTCCTACCCGCTCAGCCGCTGACCCACGAACGGCCGTGAGGGACTTTCGAGTCCCTCACGGCCGTCCGGCGGTGATGACCGGGGCGGGTCACGGGGCCGGGGGGCGGTCCTGCCGGGTCCGGTGGTCCGTGCGGGCCTGCAGGCGGGTCATGGCGCGGGTCAGTTCCGCGGACGCGCCGAACGGGACGAGTGCGGCGCGGGACGGGATGCGCAGGCCGCCCGTCAGGGCCACGCGGGTGCCGCCCGCGGGGTCGGGGGCGGCGGCCATGCCGATGATCAGGAAGCGGCTCTGCAGCCAGCACCAGCCCGGGCGCAGGACTCCGCGGAAGTGGGCGCGGAAGCCGTACTTGCTGCGGGCCAGGGCCTCCACCCGGTCGCCGGTGACCCGTAGGACGCGGACGCTGCGCATGTCCGGCTGGAAGCGGCCGAACTCGCCCTCCAGGTCCCCCATCACCGTCCAGACGGCGTCCAGCGGTGCGGGGAGGACCCGTTCGACCACGCGGGCGCCCCGGACTCCGGCCGCCATGACCCGCAGGCGGTTCACCTCGTCGATCGCGTACGCGTCGTGCGTCATGCGGACCACGCCCTTCGGAAGCTCGTACGGGCCCGGTGCAGCCGGGACTTGGCGGTGCCCGGCGGGACGCCGAGGAGGGCTGCCGCGGATTCCTCGTCGAGGCCCTCCACGTCCCGCAGCACCAGGACGGCCCGGTGGTCGGGCGAGAGGCGGGCCAGGACGTCGTCGATGTCGGCGGCGAGCTCGGGGTCGCCGGTGCCGGGGAGGTCGGCCAGTTCGGCGGGGCGGGCGCGGGCCGCGCGGCGGGCGGTGCGGACGGCCTCACGGACCGCGATGGCGCGGACCCAGCCGTACAGGGTCTGCGGATCGCGCAGCGACCGCAGCGCACGGAAGACCGCCACCAGGGCCTCCTGGCAGGCGTCGGGGCCGTCAGCGAGGGCGATGGGGGTGCAGATGCGGCCGATGTACGGGGTGAGGTGGTCGAGCAGGTCGTGCATCGCCAGGGTGTTGCCGGCGAGGGCGGCCCGGGCGAGCGTGACGCCGCGGTCGTGTTCGGCGGGGGTCACCGGGCGCGGGCCAACCGGGTGGCGGCCCAACCGAAGCCGAGGCAGGCGGGCGTGTAGAGGAACAGGTTCAGCCCGTAGAAGGGGCCGGCCGGGCTGTCGAGGAGTCCGGCGGCCCACCCCAGGCCGGCGACGCCCCGTACGGCCAGCCCGGCCGCGACGGCGCCGGTGACCGCCCGCGTGACGCGCCCGCCGCGGCCGTGGGCGTGCGCGAGGACGGCCCCGGCACCCGTGAGGGTGAGCGCCGCGAGCGGCAGGACGACGGGCGGGGCGAAGGAGACCTCCGCGCCGAGGACGGCGAGGGACAGGCCGCGCTCGCTCGCCGCGGGCCAGGTCCGCCCGGTGGCCCAGTACAGGTGCGCCAGCCCGTCCACGGCCAGCAGCGTCCCCACGGCGATCCCCGCCCGGCGCCGCGATGTGTCCCTCATGAGTGCCCCCTCGGTGTCGGAAACCAACACGACGAAGAGGAGGCGCACGGGGAGAACGTTCCCTGTGCGCCTCGTCACATCGGCGGGGCGGGAGCCGTCAGAGGCGCTCGGGGGTGCGGATGCCCAGGAGGGACATGCCCTTCGAGAGCGTCCGGGCGGTCAGGTCGCACAGGAACAGGCGGTTCTCGCCGACGACGAGCTCCGGCTCCGGCTTCACGACCGGGCACTGGTCGTAGAACGTCGTGAACAGCGAGGACAGCTGGTACAGGTACGCGGCCAGCTTGTGCGGGGCGTGCTCGGCGGCCGCCTCGGCGATCAGCTCGCCGAACTGGTCCAGGTGCAGGCCCAGCGCGCGCTCGGCCGGCGCCAGCTCCAGCTCCGGGTGCGCGACCGCCTCGCGGTCCCCGGCGCGGCGCAGGATCGACTTGATCCGGGCGTACGCGTACTGGAGGTACACGGACGTGTCGCCGTTCAGCGAGACCATCTGGTCCAGGTCGAACTTGTAGTCGCGCGCGGCGGAGGTCGACAGGTCCGCGTACTTGACCGCGCCGATGCCGACGTACCGGCCGTTCTCGACGATCTCCTCCTCCGACAGGCCGACCTTCTCCGCCTTCTCGCGGACGACGGCCGTCGCCCGGTCGACCGCCTCGTCGAGGAGGTCCACCAGCCGGACCGTCTCGCCCTCACGGGTCTTGAACGGCTTGCCGTCCTTGCCGAGGACCGTGCCGAAGGCCAGCTGTACGGCCTTGACCTCGTCGTTCAGCCAGCCCGCGCGGCGGGCCGTCTCGAAGACCATCTTGAAGTGCAGCGACTGGCGGGCGTCGACCACGTAGATCAGGGTGTCGGCCTTCAGGTTGCCGACGCGGTCGCGGATCGCCGACAGGTCGGTCGCGGCGTAGCCGAAGCCGCCGTCCGACTTCTGGACGATCAGCGGGGTCGGGTTGCCGTCCGGGCCCTTGTACTCGTCGAAGAACACGCACAGCGCGCCGTTGGAGCGGACGGCGACGCCCGACTCCTCCAGCAGCTTGCACGTCTCGACGAGCATGTCGTTGTAGCCGGACTCGCCGACGACGTCCGGGTCCTGGATGTCCATGTCCAGCTTGTCGAAGACGGAGTAGAAGTAGATCTTCGACTCGTCGACGAACCGCTGCCACAGCGCGAGGGTCTGCGCCTCGCCCGCCTGGAGGTCCACGACCCGGGCCCGCGCCCTGGTCTTGAACTCCTCGTCGGAGTCGAAGAGCGCCCGCGACGCCTTGTAGAGGCGGTTCAGGTTGGACATGGCCTCCTCGCCGGAGACCTCCTGCTCCGACTTGTGGTCCAGCTCGTGCGGGTGCTCCAGGAGGTACTGGATGAGCATGCCGAACTGGGTGCCCCAGTCGCCGATGTGGTGGCGCCGGACCACCGTCTCGCCCGTGAACTCCAGGATCTCGACCATCGCCGCGCCGATGACCGCGGACCGCAGGTGGCCGACGTGCATCTCCTTCGCGACGTTCGGCTGCGCGTAGTCGATCACCGTCGTGCCGGCGTTCGCGGCGTACGGGACACCGAGGCGGTCGTCGCCGGCGCGCGCGGCGAGGGTCTCGATGATCGCCCGGTCGGAAACCGTGATGTTGAGGAAGCCGGGGCCCGAGACCTCGATCTCCTTGATCAGGTCACCTGCGGGGAGGGAGTCGACCACGGTCGTCGCCAGCTCGCGCGGGTTGGCCTTGGCCTTCTTCGCGAGCGCCAGGATGCCGTTGGCCTGGAAGTCGGCCCGGTCGCTTCGTCGCAGCAGCGGGTCGGCGCCACCGGCCTCCGGCAGGGCCGAGGCGAGGGCGTCCGCGACGCGCTGATTGACGGAAGAAGCGAGGGAAGGGACCGAGGCCATGAGCTGCCGTTCCTGTGAGGTCGTGCTGGTGGGTGCACTTGGTTGTTCCGACAAGTGCCGAGTATCCCACGTGAGGCCCCTTCGCTTCGCGGGATATCGAGCGGGACGGCCACGGGCGGAAGCAACCCCGGAGCGGCCCGCTCCGTCTGGGAGAATGGCTGAACAGCATTCGAGATAGAAGGACGTGTCGTGGCTCAGAGCAGCACCGAGACCGACTGGGTCTCCCGTTTCGCGGACGAGGTCATCGCCGAGGCGGAGCGCCGAGCACCCGGCAAACCTGTCGTCGTCGCGTCCGGACTCTCCCCCTCCGGCCCGATCCACCTCGGCAACCTCCGCGAGGTCATGACCCCGCACCTGGTCGCCGACGAGATCCGCCGCCGCGGCTTCGAGGTCCGGCACGTGATCTCCTGGGACGACTACGACCGGTACCGGAAGGTGCCCAAGGGCATCCCCGGCGTCACCGAGGAGTCCCACGCCCAGCACATCGGCCGCCCGCTGACCGCCGTGCCCGCCCCCGAGGGTTCCGCGTACGCGAACTGGGCCGAGCACTTCAAGGCCGCCATGGTCGAGGCGCTGGCCGAGCTGGGCGTCGAGTACGACCCGATCAGCCAGACCGAGCAGTACCTGGCCGGCACCTACCGCGAGCAGATCCTGCACGCGATGAAGCACCGCGGCGACATCGACGCCGTCCTGGCCCAGTACCGCACGAAGCAGAAGCCGGGCGGCAAGAAGCCCCAGCAGAAGCCGGTCGACGACGCCGAGCTGGAGGCCGCCGAGGGCTCCGGCGCGGCGAACGAGGACGACGGCAGCGCCGACGGCTCGGAGTACTTCCCGTACAAGCCGTACTGCGGGGCGTGCAACAAGGACTTCACCAAGGTCGTCTCCTACAACGACGAGACCACGCAGCTGGACTACGTCTGCACCGAGTGCGAATTCGGCGAGACCGTCAAGCTGTCGGAGTTCAACCGCGGCAAGCTGGTCTGGAAGGTCGACTGGCCGATGCGCTGGGCGTACGAGGGCGTGATCTTCGAGCCCTCCGGCGTCGACCACTCTTCGCCGGGCTCGTCCTTCCAGGTCGGCGGGCAGATCGTGCACCTCTTCGGTGCCGAGCAGCCGATCGGACCGATGTACGCGTTCGTCGGCATCAGCGGCATGGCCAAGATGTCCTCGTCGAAGGGCGGGGTCCCGACCCCGGCCGACGCGCTGAAGATCATGGAGCCGCAGCTGCTGCGCTGGCTGTACGCCCGCCGCAAGCCCAACCAGTCCTTCAAGATCGCCTTCGACCAGGAGATCCAGCGCCTCTACGACGAGTGGGACAAGCTGGAGGCGAAGGTCGCCGACGGCTCCGTGCTCCCCGCCGACGCCGCCGCGCACACCCGCGCCGTACGCGTCGCCTCGCACGAGCTGCCGCGCACCCCGCGCCCGCTGCCGTACCGGACGCTCGCCTCCGTCGTCGACATCACCGCCGGCCACGACGAGCAGACCCTGCGCATCCTGACCGACCTGGACCCGTCGCAGCCGCTGACCTCCCTCGACGAGGTACGGCCGCGCCTGGACCGCGCCGAGAACTGGATCACCACCCAGGTCCCGGCCGACCAGCGGACCCTCGTGCGCGAGGAGCCCGACACCGAGCTCCTGTCCTCCCTGGACGACGAGGGCCGCGAGTCGCTGCGCCTGCTCGTCGACGGCCTCGACTCGCACTGGTCGCTCGACGGGCTCACCACGCTCGTCTACGGCGTCCCGAAGGTCATGGCCGGCCTGGAGCCCGACGCCAAGCCCACGCCCGAGCTCAAGGTCGCCCAGCGCACCTTCTTCGCGCTGCTGTACCGCCTGCTCGTGACCCGGGAGACCGGGCCGCGCCTGCCCACGCTGCTCCTGGCGGTCGGGGCGGACCGGGTCCGCAAGCTGCTCGCGGCCTGACGCCATGCGCAAGGGCCCGCACCCCTCGGGGGTGCGGGCCCTTGCGCATGGCGTCGGCGCGACGGCTAGGAGATGTGCTCGTTCTCCAGGTCGCGCTGGTAGCGCTGCTTGAGCTCCGGCATCAGCCGGCTGATCGTCCGGAAGGCGAGCGGGTGCGTTATCCCGTGCCGGTCCGAGAGGTATATGTCGATCTGCTCGGGGCTCGGCACCTTGCCGTTCTCCTCGATGTACGCCCGGAAGACCTCGTACGCCGCCTCCGTGAACTTCGCCTCGTCCACGGACCCGTCCGCGAACCCGTCCGCGAGCCCGTCCTCGCGCGCCGCCGGGATCGGCAGCTCCTGCTGGCCGGGAACCTGCTCCTGCGACTCCTCCGGGCCGGTCGGGGGCATCACCGGGGTCGGCTCCAGGCCCTCGACGTACTGCGGGTTGTAACCGCCCTCGTACGCGGCCTGAGGGGCCAACGGCGCGGCGAACCAGGCGCTGTCGTGGGCCGCGGGCATGGCCGTCGGATCCACCGCGAACGGCGGCGGGGCGGGGTGACCGGCGGCGACGGCCGCGGCGACGGGGGCAGCGGCCTGGGCCGGAACCTGGGCCTGGCCTTCGAACGGAGCCTGCGGGGACTGCGGAGCCTGCGCGCCCCGGGCAGCGGCCGACGCCTGGGGCGTGCCCGCCTGCCCGGCGGTGCCCGCCTCCAGGGCCGGAGCCGACGCCCCCGCGACCGCCGCGGCCGCCGGAGGCAGCAGCACCGGGTCGATGCCCGCCGCAGCCAACCCCTCCGGCGCCGTCTGCGCCAGCGGAACACCGATCCGGGCCAGCCGCAGCGGCATCAGCGCCTCCACCGGGGCCTTGCGCCGCCATGCCCGCCCGTACCGGGCCTGCAGCCGAGCCTGGTAGATCAGCCGGTCCTGCTCCATGCCCACGGCCTGCTCGTACGACCGCAGCTCCCACAGCTTCATCCGGCGCCACAGCTTGAAGGTGGGAAGGGGGGAGAGCAACCAGCGGGTGATCCGCACACCCTCCATGTGCCGGTCCGCGGTGATGTCCGCGATCCGGCCCACCGCGTGCCGGGCCGCCTCCACCGTGACCACGAACAGGATCGGGATCACCGCGTGCATGCCCACGCCCAGCGGGTCCGGCCAGGCCGCCGCACCGTTGAACGCGATCGTCGCCGCGGTCAGCAGCCACGCCGTCTGGCGCAGCAACGGGAACGGGATCCGGATCCACGTCAGCAGCAGGTCCAGCGCCAGCAGCACGCAGATGCCCATGTCGATGCCTATCGGGAACACCAGCGAGAAGTTCCCGAAGCCCTTCTGCAGGGCGAGCGCGCGCACCGCGGCGTACGAACCGGCGAAACCGATCCCCGCGATGACCACGGCTCCTGCGACCACGACGCCGATGAGTATCCGGTGCGTACGAGTCAGCTGCATCGCGGCCACCCGCGATCCCCTCCCCTTGTCGAGCTACGGCAGGCACAGCGTACGGGTGACTGCACAGGTGACTGAATGTCAGCCTCCCGTTAAGCCACCCCGACCCGCCGGGACCTACTGCGCGGAGGGAGAAGCCTGCTGCTCAGGCTGCTTCTGCTGCTCGTTGGCGGTGGCGACCGAGGCCACCGCCTCCTTCGCGGCGGCGATCGCGTCCTGGAGCAGCTTGGCCTGATCCGGAGCGCCCGCACCCTCGTACGCCGCACCGTTGTAGTCGAGCGTGACCACCACGTTCTGCGTGCGCGCCACGATCGTCGTGTTGAAGAAGTCGACGTCCTTCTTCACGCCGTACACGACCGAGGTCGCCTGGTCGCCGATGCCGCCGGCCTGCTCGACCTTCACGTCGTGCGCGCCCTCGGACGCCTTCGCGGCCTCGACCTGCTTGGTGTACTGGTCCTCGGCGCGCTTGTTCGCGCTGCCGAGCGAGGCGTGCGACTCGTAGCGGACCGTGGAGATCGACAGCCAGCGGTACTGCGAGCCCTTCAGGCCGTCCTCGTCCAGGCCGTTCCAGGAGCAGCTGGCACGGGTGGTCAAGTCGTTCGACTTGGTCGCGGTGCCGTTCTTGTCCTTCGCCTCGGGGACGAGGGTGCCGACGGTCGCCGTCTGGATCGCCTTGCACGGGTCGGGCAGCGTCGCGAACGCCGCCTTCTCCAGGGGAGCCGACGCCTTGCCGCTCGGCTTGGCGGAGGACGAGGACGCGCCGGGCTTCTTGTCGCCGCCCGAACCGGAGGTCTTGCCCGAATCGGACGAGCAGCCGGCGACGGTGAGGATCACCGGGACGGCTGCGCAAGCGAGAACGCGAGTGAGGCGCGAGGCTGATCGGTGCATGGTTCCTTCAGTACGTTGTGGGGCGCGTTCTGTGGACGCGGTGCGGGCGCGGGACCCGAGCAACGGTAGCCCGACCCGGCGCGCGCCTGCTGTGCGCGCCGTCACGCCGAGCCCCCCGCGCCCTCTCTCACTCGTTGAACCGCTCGACGAGTGCTTGCGCCAACTGCCGTGCCTTGTCTTGTGTTTCGGGGCTCGAAGGAACCGTACCGGGCAGCGCGGGCTGCACGCTGTACTCGACCGTGACGATCACATTCGAGGTGCGGAACACAATCCGCACGGTCCGCGCCTGCGCCGCGCTGGCACCGGCCGCGCTCAGCTTGTCCTCGATGTAGGCCTCGGTACCGAGGCCTTCGAGAACGCGCGACCCGAGCTCGGGCGGCGGGGCGGTGGGGCTGCTGCCGGCAGGGGACGGAGACTGCCCGGCGGCCGGGGGAGGGCCGGCGGGCGCAGGGGTGCCGGGGCTGGCCGCAGGACCGGTCGCGGCGCTGGTCGCGGGGCTCGGCGTGGGGCTCGTCGTGGGGCCGGGGAACGGCAGGTGCGCGTCCGTCAGCCGGCGCACGTACACCTGCCGCGCCTTGTCGTCGTCGCTCATGAGCGTCCGGTCGTACGACACCACGCGCTCGAAGCCCACCGACAGCAGCCGGGTCTCCTGGGGCGTCTGCGCGGTCCAGCGGCAGCCGACGTGCCGGTCGCCGTCGTACGAGGTGTCCGCACTGCCGGCGTACAGCTGCGCGCGCTGCTCGTCGGTGAGGCTGTCCCCGGTCGGGAGCATGGCGCGCAGGCGCTTGGCGTCGGCGGCCTTGCAGGGCGCGGGCAGGCTGCGGTACTTGCCGGCGGGTGCGGGTGCGGGGCTGCTGTCGCCCGCTTTGGAGTCGCTGTCGGAGCCGACGCCACTGCCGCTGGTGCACCCGGTCAGGCCGGCCACGCCGGCCATGAGTGCGGTGAGCATCGCGATGCCCGGCAGGACACCTCGCCGTACCGCCTTGCGCTGCACGTCCACTGGCTCCCTTCGACCGGCCGGCGGCCCGGCGGTCAGGAAAAATGCGTTGCCGCGCTTTGGACGCGGATGAACACAATGTCTATCGCACACGCTGGTGCTGGCGCCGGTCCCCTGTCTGTTTTGGGGCCATGAGCGAGGCTTTTTGCGTATTACGAACTTTCTGTGTTTCGCGGGGGATTGAAGCGTTATGTCGTATGTAGAGGTACCGGGGGCGAAGGTCCCGATCCGGATGTGGACCGACCCGGCGTCGGTCGAGGCCGGCGCGATGCAGCAGCTGCACAACGTCGCCACGCTTCCGTGGATCAAGGGCCTGGCGGTCATGCCGGACGTCCACTACGGCAAGGGCGCCACGGTCGGCTCGGTCATCGCGATGAAGGACGCGGTGTGCCCGGCGGCGGTGGGCGTCGACATCGGCTGCGGCATGTCGGCGGTGAAGACGTCCCTGACGGCGAACGACCTCCCGGGGGACCTGTCGGGCCTCCGCTCCAAGATCGAGCGCGCCATCCCGGTGGGCGCGGGCATGCACCGCGACCCGGTGGACCCGGACCGGCTGTACGGGTTCCCGGTGGAGGGGTACGAGGGGCTGTGGGAACGGTTCGACTACCTGGCGGATGCGGTCAAATTCCGTCGGGAACGGGCCGCAAAGCAGATCGGAACACTCGGATCGGGCAACCATTTTGTCGAATTCTGCCTTGATCAGTCAGGTTCGGTCTGGCTGATGTTGCACTCCGGTTCCCGCAACATCGGCAACGAGCTCGCCGAGCACCACATCAGTGTGGCCCGGAGCCTGGACCACAACCAGGGTCTGGTGGACCGCGACCTGGCGGTGTTCCTTGCGGCGACGCCCGAGATGGAGGCGTACCGCAACGACCTCTTCTGGGCGCAGGAATACGCCAAGTACAACCGGGCCGTGATGATGAGCCTGTTCAAGGAGGTCCTCCGCAAGGAGTTCCGGAAGGCGAAGGTGTCCTTCGACCGCGAGATCAGCTGCCACCACAACTACGTGGCGGAGGAGCGGTACGAGGGCATGGACCTGCTGGTCACCCGCAAGGGCGCGATCCGCGCCGGCAGCGGTGACTACGGGATCATCCCGGGCTCCATGGGGACGGGCTCGTACATCGTGAAGGGGCTGGGGAACGAGAAGTCGTTCAACTCGGCCTCTCACGGAGCGGGCCGGAAGATGAGCCGGACGGCCGCGAAGAAGCGCTTCTCGGCGCGGGACCTGGCCGAGCAGACCAAGGGCGTGGAGTGCCGCAAGGACTCGGGCGTGGTCGACGAGATCCCGGGCGCGTACAAGTCGATCGAGCAGGTCATCGACCAGCAGACGGACCTCGTCCAGGTCGTGGCCAAGCTCAAGCAGGTCATCTGCATCAAGGGCTGAGCCCGGGGTGCGGTTTACGGGGGACTGGAAGGGCCCGGACCGATCCCGGTCCGGGCCCTTCCGTGTGGGATCAGTCCTCGTCGCCGTCGAGGAGGCGGTCCCGGGGAGTTCGCGCGTGATGCCGATGGACTCGGGGAGGGGTGGGGTTGCCGCCCGTCGTGTCGCACGGGCGCGAGCCGAAGCTGCTGCGGCCTCCGTACGGGGCCGTGAACGACGAGGTGCGGGCCACGGCCAAGGCGCGCGGGGTGAAGGCGCTGGTCACGTGGACGTACGACTTCACGACCTGGGCCGAGACGCCACCGACCCCGCAGCTGAAGGCCGGGGACATCGTGCTGCTGCACTTCACGCCGACGCTGGCGGCCGATCTGGAGCGGGCCCTGGGTGCGGCGAAGGCCGCCGGGTTGAAGCCGGCGGCCCTCGTGCCGCACCTCAAGGCGGCCGGGCTCGTCCCGTAGCCGCTTACAGGTCGCGGTGGACCTTGGTGTTCGAGGCCTGGGCGCGGGGGCGGACCACCAGGAGGTCGATGTTGACGTGGCTGGGGCGGGTCACGGCCCAGGTGATGGTGTCGGCCACGTCATCGGCGGTGAGGGGGGCGGCCACGCCCGCGTAGACCTTCTCGGCCTTCTCCGCGTCGCCGCGGAAGCGGGTCTTGGCGAACTCCTCGGTCTTGACCATGCCCGGGGCGATCTCGATGACGCGGACCGGCTGGCCGACGATCTCCAGGCGGAGGGTCTCGGCGAGCACGCGGGCGCCGTTCTTGGCGGCGACGTAGCCGGCGCCGCCCTCGTACGTGGCGTGGCCGGCGGTGGAGGACAGGACCACGACGGTGCCGTCGCCGGAGGCGATGAGGGCGGGGAGGAGGGCCTGGGTGAGGTTGAGGGTGCCGATGACGTTGACCTCGTACATGGTGCGCCAGTCGGCGGGGTCGCTGGTGGCGACGGGCTCGGCGCCGATGGCGCCGCCGGCGTTGTTGACCAGGACGTCGCAGCGGTCGAGGGAGGCCGCGAAGGCGTCGACGGCGGGGCGGTCGGTGACGTCGAGGGCGTGGGCCGCGGCGGAGTGGCCGGCTGCCGTCAGCTCGGCGGCGAGGGCCTCGATGCGGTCCTTGCGGCGGGCCGTGAGGACGACGTGGTAGCCGGCGTCGGCGAGCTGCCGGGCGGTGGCCGCGCCGATGCCGCTGCTCGCGCCGGTGACTACGGCGGTCCGGTTGGTGGCGGCCGTGCTCATGTGCGGGCTCCTCGGTCGTTCGGCGGTTCGGTCGTTCGTACGGGCGAATCCCCGCCAGCATAGGCGGGGCTCAGCGGCCGCGCGGGGCGTACATGATCACGGCCGTGCCGGCGAGGCAGACGAGGGCTCCGGCGATGTCCCAGCGGTCGGGGCGGTAGCCGTCGGCGGCCACGCCCCAGAGGAGGGAGCCGGCGACGAAGACGCCGCCGTACGCGGCGAGGACGCGGGCGAAGTCGCCCTGGGGCTGGAGGGTGGCGACGAAGCCGTAGAGGCCGAGGGCGATGACCCCGGCGCCGATCCAGGCCCAGCCCTTGTGGTCGCGCACGCCCTGCCAGACGAGCCAGGCGCCGCCGATCTCCAGGAGGGCGGCGAGGGCGAACAGGGCGGCGGAGCGGGCGATCAGCATGGCTCGAAGCGTACGCAGGCGGGCCCGGGGCGCCGCCCGCCGGTTGGGGGAGGGCTCGCCCTCGTTCGTGTGATGGTCCGACCGGTCGGGGGCGGTGCTGGCTAGCCTCCGCGCGTGGAGGTGGTGGCGGTGCGCCGTAGTGCCGTACGGAGTGTGGTGGTGGCGGGTCTGCTGGTGCTCGGGGTGTCCGGCGGGTCCGGGGTCTCCAGGGCGTCCGGGGTCTCCGGGGCGTCCGAGGTGTCCTGGGCGTCCGGGATCCCGAGGGTCTCCGGGAGCGCGCGCAGCGGTCCCGAGGCGGACGTGGCGTACCACGGGCGGGTGTCCCTGGAGCAGGGGCGGCTGCGGGTGTGGGTGGTGCCGCAGAACGAGGGGCCGGCCGCGCTGGCGAACGCGACGCTGCGCGTGCGGCTGTCGGCGGACCTCGCGGACCGGCAGGAGTTGGCGGAGGGCTGCGTACGGGCCGGGCTGCGCGAGTTGGTGTGCGAGACGGGCGCGCTGCCGCTGCACGGGCGGGGCCGGCACATCGGGCTGCTGCTGGCGCTGAAGGAGCCGGTGCCGGAGGTGATGGTCCGGATCGACACGTGGTGGAACGGCGGGGCGTCCGACCGGGACCTGTCCAACAACCAGCACGCGGTGCTGGCGTTGGACACGGGCGACTCGTACGCGTTCTGACCCTCGTCCTACGGCGTGGCCGCCCTACGGGGTGGCCACGCCGCCGAATTCCTCCACGGCCTCGCTGACGATCCGCTCCAGGCGGGCGTGGTGGGCGCCGCGCCAGTAGACGCGTTCGCACGCCGTGCACTGGGCGAAGACGTCGTACGAGCGCTGCGTTCCGCTTTCGAGGCGGTCGCCGACGCTGTCCTTGTCGGCTTGCCGCAGTGGTCCGTTGCAGGCGGTGCAGCGGGTCCAGGGCGTGAGTGCGGGGGCGAACCGGCCGAGGACGTCGCGCAGTTGCTCGTCCGGGTTGTCGCTGTAGACGTACGCTCCGGCGAACAGCTCGCGGCGGCGCAGCAGTCCGCGGTCGCGGGAGAGCAGGACGCGCTGTTCGGCCGCGGAGCGGGTGGCGAGGGCGGGGTCGCCGATGTCTTCGTTCTCGTAGGCGGCGTCGACGCCGAGCAGGCGCAGGCGGCGGGCGAGGGTGCCGAGGTGGACGTCGAGGAGGAAGCGCAGCGGGGCGCCCTCGATCTGCTGGGGACGTTCGACGCCGAGGACTTCCACGCTCTGCCCGGCGCGGGGCACGTACGAGACGGGCACCTCGTGGCCGTCGACGAGGAGCCGGCCGACCTCGGTGAGCGGGACGCCGGCCGATTCGACGACGTGGCCGAGGCTGGAGGCGCCGTCGGTGGCGGTCGGTACGCGTTCGGCGCGCCGGCTGGGCGGGGCGAACAGGCGTAGTTCGGGGGCGAGGGTGAGCTGAATGGCGGGTCCGTTCACGCTGTCAGCATGCCATTGGGTGGCGGGGTGGCGCGGCCGAATTACGAGGTCGCGGTGGTGTCGTCGTAGGTGGTGCGGTGGGCGTTGACCTCGTCGAAGTGGTTCTCGGCCCACTGCTTCACCGAGGTGAGGAGGCAGGCGAGGCTGCTGCCGAGTCCGGTGAGGCGGTAGTCGACGCGGACGGGGACGGTGGGGGTGACGGTGCGGGTGACGAGGCCGTCGCGTTCGAGGGAGCGCAGGGTCTGGGTGAGCATCTTCTGGCTGACGCCGGGGATCTTGCGGCCGAGGTCGCTGTAGCGCATGGAGGCGTCGTCGGCCTGGGCGAGGGCGGCGACGATCAGGCCGACCCATTTGTCGCTGATGCGGGCCAGGAGCTGGCTGGTGGGGCACTCCTTGAGGAAGGCGTCGTAGGCGTAGCGGGCGTCTTCGCGGCGGGCGGCGGCGGTGCTGGTGGCCATGGGTGCCCCACTTCCGGGTCGGGTACGCACTCTGAAGTGCGTACTTACGAATGGAGAGTACCTCTCCCTAGGTTAGTGCTCAGCAGGAAAGAGCGAACGAAACCGAAACCCAGACCGAACCGGAAACCGGGGAGACATCATGAGCGAGAACGTGCAGACCGTGGAGACCATGCAGGCGGTCGTCGTGAACGGCTTCGGCGGGCCGGAGCAGGTGGAGGTCGTGCAGGTGCCGGTCCCGCAGCCGGAGGCCGGCCAGGTCCGTGTCCGGGTCGCGGCGGCCGGGGTCAACCCGGTGGACGGGGCGGTCCGCGTGGGCGTCTTCGGTGGTGCCGGGCAGCGGCTCGGGCTCGGTTGGGACGTGGCGGGCGAGATCGACGCGGTCGGCGCGGGGGTCACCGGTTGGTCGGTGGGGCAGCGGGTCGTCGGGCTGCACTACGGGCCGGTCAAGCCGCTGGGTACGCATGCGCAGTACGCGGTGCTCGACGTCTCGGCGGTGGCTGCCGCCCCGGCCACGGTGGACGCGGTCGCCGCGGCGGCGCTCCCGCTGAGCGGGCTGACCGCGGCCCGGGCGGTGGGGCTGCTGGGGCTGGCCCCCGGCTCCTCGGTGCTGATCACCGGGGCCGCAGGTGTGGTCGGCGGGCTCGCGGTGCAGCTCGCGGTGCGGGCGGGGCTGGTGGTGACGGCCCTGGCGGGCGAGGCGGACGAGGAGTTCGTACGGTCGCTGGGCGCGACGGGGTTCGTACCGCGGGGCTCGGTTCCGGCCGAGCCGGTGGACGGGGTCGTCGACGCGGCGGTCCTCGGGGAGCCGGCGCTGGCCTTCGTCCGTGACGGCGGGGTCTACGTGGGCCTGCGGCCGCACGCGGGCCCGGCCGCGGAGCGCGGGATCCGGGTGGTGGAGCAGGAGGTCGCGGCGGACGGCGCGCACCTGGCGGAGCTGGTGGGGCTGGTGGACGAGGGCGCCCTGACCCTGCGGGTCGCGCAGACGATCGCCCTGGCGGACGCGGCGAAGGCCCATGCCCTCCTGGCGGAGCCGGGCACCCGCGGCCGCCTGATCCTGACGACCTCCTGAACGGGCGACCTCCTGAACGGAGGGGCGACGGGGCCGTCCGCGGGGCGGACACGGGGCGCAGGCGGGGCGCAGGGTTGACGCCCCGCCACCCCTGCTCCGGCCGGGCAGGCGCCCGCCGCGGCGGCCCCGCAACCGGGCGGATCCTGCGCTGACCTGCGCGAACCCCGTCGGCTGGCCGGCTGGGACGCGCGGTGGAAGACTCGGTGGAAAGTGGCGAGGAGCGACCCATGGGTGCTTCGACTGTGCCGGTTGCGGGAGGGGCTCCGGCCCCGGCTCCGGTTCGACTGGACGATTCCGCGTACCACGAGCTGGCGCGTTCCTTCCGGGGCAGTCTGGTGCGGGTCGGGGACGCCCCGTACGAGGAGCGCCGGCGGATCTGGAACGGCGCGATCGACCGGCGCCCCGCCCTGATCGCGCCCTGTACCGGTTCGGCCGATGTGGTGGCGGCGCTGAAGTGGGCGGTGGAGTCGGGTGCGCCGGTCGCGGTGCGCAGCGGCGGTCACAGCTTTCCCGGGCATTCGGTGTGCGACGGCGGCGTGGTGATCGACCTGTCGGCGATGAAGGAGGTCCGGGTGGACCCCGAGGCCCGTACGGTCCGGGTCCAGGCGGGGGTGCTGCTGGGCGAGTTGGACGCGGCGACGCAGCCGTTCGGGCTGGCGGTGCCGTCGGGGATCGTGACGCACACGGGGGTGGCGGGGCTCACCCTCGGTGGCGGGATCGGCTGGCTGAGCCGCAAGTACGGGCTGAGCGTGGACCAGTTGTTGTCGGTGGACCTGGTCACGGCGGCCGGGGAGCGGGTGACGGCGAGCGCGGTGCACGAGCCGGAGCTGTTCTGGGGGATGCGCGGGGCGGGCGGGAATTTCGGCGTCGTCACGGAGTTCACGTTCCGGCTGAACCCGGTCGGCCCGACCGTGCTGGCCGGCCCGGTGCTGTGGCCGGCACAGGAGTCGGCGCAGGTGATGCGGTTCTACCGGGACTGGATCGAGGACGTGCCGGACGAGCTGACGACGATCGTGGTCCACCGCAAGGCCCCTCCGCTCCCGGCGATCCCGCAGGAGCTGCACGGCAGGCCGGTGGTGATGGTGATCGCCTGCTGGGTGGGGGACGCGGAGGCCGGTGGGGAAGTGTTGCGGCCGATGCGGGAGTTCGGGCGGCCGTTGCTCGATCTGTGCCGGCCCAAGCCGTACCTGGCGCACCAGGCGATGTTCGACGCGTCGTTCCCGCACGGCTGGTGGTACTACTTCCGGGGCTGTGGCCTCGACCGGCTCGCCGACGGGGTCGTGGACACGATGGCGCGGTACGCGGGGCGGATCGTCTCGCCGCAGAGCGGGTTCCCGCTGTTCCAGCTGGGCGGCGCGGTCGCCCGGGTCGGGGAGGACGACACGGCGACGGGTGGACGCGGGCTCGGCCACATGCTGAACATCAACGGGATCCGGCCCACGGCGGAGGGCTTCGCCGAGGAGTGCGGGTGGGTCCGGGAGTTCTGGTCGGCGCTGGAGCCGTACCACGCGGGTGTGTACGTGAACTTCCTGATGGACGAGGGCGAGCAGCGGATCCGGCAGGCCTACGGCTCGCGGGAGCGGAAGCTGGACCGGTTGCGGGCGCTGAAGGGCGAGTGGGATCCGGGGAACGTGTTCCGGCTCAACCAGAACATCCCTCCGGCGGGCCGGGCCGCCACTGCGGGCACGCCTTAGCCCGTGATCGCTTCCGGCGCGGCTACGGGCGGGCGCGGGACGGCATGGTCACGCTGGGTGGTGAGAGCGGGGGCCACCACCGAGCCGGAGGCACAGATGAGCCAGCCGAACCCGATGAACCCGATGAATCCGATGAACCCGATGAACCGTGCCGTACCGTTCACGACCGCCGAGACCTGCGGACTGCACGACGTGCTGCGCGAGATCGTCGCCGACGGCGCCACCCCGGGCGGCGTCGTCGTGTGCGGTACGGCGGCCGGGGACCGTGCCGTCCTGTCGGCCGGGGTCGTCTCCCCGTTCACCGGACCGGTGGCCCCCGACGAGAACACCGTCTACGACATCGCGTCCCTGACGAAGGTCACCGCGACCTGGCCGCTCGTCGGCCGTGCCGTGGACGCGGGCCTGCTCGCGCTCGACGGCCCCGTACGGGAGTTCCTGCCGGCCATGGACGGGACGATGCCCAGCGCGGAGGCCACCGTGCGACAGCTGCTCTCGCACACCGCCGGGCTGCGGGCGGCCACCCGGCTCGACCTCTACGACCTGACCGCGCGCCCCCTGCACGAGTTGATCTGCCAGGAGCTCATGGAGAACCTCCCGGGCACGCACCGCTACGTCAACCGCGGGTACATCCTCCTCGGCCTCGCCCTCGCCCATGTCCACGGGCGTCCGCTGGACGAGCTGGCCGGTGCCCTGTGGGCCGAGCTGGGCATGGGCGGCACCGCGTACGGCCCGGTGGCGCAGTCGCCGCGGGTCGCGCCGACCGAGCAGTGCGAGGGCCACGACCGGATCTGGGGTGTCGTCCACGACGAGAACGCGGCCGTGCTGGGCGGGGTCGCCGGCCATGCCGGGGTGTTCGCGCCGGCCGCCGATCTCGCCACGTACGCCGAGCGGCTGCTCGCGGGGCGCGAGAGCGCGCTCGGCCGGTGGCTCACTGCGAGCCTCATCCCCCAGACGGAGGTCGAGCCCGGCCTGCAGCGCGGCCTGGGCTGGATCCTGGGGGCCGGTGGAGCCGTGGCCTACCACCACGGGTTCACCGGTACGAGTCTGTTCCTCGCTCCCGCCACCGGCCGGTACGTGGTCATCGCCACCAACGCCGTCCACAACGGCGCCGCCTCGCGCATCCGGATCACGCCCCTGCGCGAGCGGGCCCTCAAGACGCTGACCGCTTCCGTCGGCTGATGCTTCAGGGCCGGGTCAGGGCCAGACGAGGCAGTACGGCTGGTGGCCCGCCTCGTGCAGCCGGTGGCTGAAGTCCTGCCACTCGTGGAGCAGCTGGTACACGTTGAAGGCGTCGCGGGGCCCGCCGCGGTCGGGGACCGTGGACCAGATGAACGCCGCGGCGCCCACCGACTCCTCGCCGATGCCGCGCAGCGGGTCGACGACGGTCATCGGGAGCTTGACCACCGCGTAGTCGGGGTGGAGGACGACGAGCTCCAGCGGGGGCACCTTGTGCAGCGGTATGCCCTCGATACCGGTCAGGACCATCGCGGCCACCGTCTCCGGCTTGATCTTGGTGAACAGGCCGCCCATGCCGAGCTCGTCGCCGCCGAGCTCCTCCGGTCGCATCGTGACCGGGACGCGGGCGGCCGTCGCGCCGTCGGGCGCGCCGAAGTACTTGTACGTCACGCCCATGCCGCGACCCTTGGGCAGGCCGTCGGCGTCGGGGGAATCCAGCGGCCCCGGTACCGGCTCGGCCGCGTCCGCTGCCCGGCGCCGGTGCTTGCCCCGTCGGCGGGCTTCGCGGGCCTCGCGGGCGCGCTGCGGGTCGAGGCCGTCCGTACCCTCGCCCGGTCCACCACCGCGTTGCATATCTCCACCCGACTGGTCTTGCCTGCCCCGGCCCCGTGACCTCCGCCACGCAGCCTGATCATCATGGCAGTGACCTCCCCAGGGGCGGCGCGGTGAAACGCCCGTCCGCAAGTCAGTCGCGGCCTGATGAGACCATGGCTGGTGTGAGCTACCCGTACCCGTATGAAGCCAAAGTCTCGCAGACTCTCTTTGACCGCGCGTCCCTCGTGACGCCTGGCGGCGTGAACTCTCCCGTGCGGGCCTTCCGCGCCGTGGGTGGAACGCCCAGGTTCATGGTGTCCGGTACCGGTCCGTACCTGACTGATGCCGACGGCCGCGAGTACGTCGACCTGGTCTGCTCGTGGGGACCGATGATTCTCGGCCACGCCCACCCGGCCGTGGTGGAGGCCATCCAGGCCGCCGTCGCCCGCGGCACCTCCTTCGGCACGCCCGGTGAGGGCGAGGTCGCGCTCGCCGAGGAGATCGTCGCGCGCATCGAACCCGTCGAGCAGGTCCGTCTGGTGTCTTCGGGCACCGAGGCGACCATGTCGGCGATCCGGCTGGCGCGCGGCTTCACCGGCCGGGCCAAGATCGTGAAGTTCGCGGGCTGCTATCACGGCCACGTGGACGCGCTGCTCGCCGCCGCCGGTTCCGGTTTGGCAACCTTCGCGCTTCCGGACACGCCCGGGGTGACCGGTGCGCAGGCCGGCGACACGATCGTGCTGCCGTACAACGACCTCGAAGCGGTGCGGGCGGCGTTCGCTGCGCACCCGGGCGAGATCGCCTGCGTGATCACCGAGGCCGCGCCCGGCAACATGGGTGTGGTGACCCCGGCCCCCGGCTTCAACCAGGGTCTCGCGGACGTGTGCCGGGAGAACGGCGCGCTCTACATCTCCGACGAGGTCATGACGGGTTTCCGCACCTCCCGCGCCGGCTGGTACGGCGTCGACGGGGTCAAGCCGGACCTGATGACCTTCGGCAAGGTCATGGGCGGCGGTTTCCCGGCCGCGGCGTTCGGTGGCCGCGCCGACGTGATGGGGTACCTGGCCCCGGCCGGCCCGGTCTACCAGGCGGGCACGCTCTCCGGTAACCCGATCGCCACGGCCGCCGGCCTCGCACAGCTCCAGCTCCTCGACGCGGCCGCGTACGAGAAGGTCGACGCGGTCTCCGCGCAGATCCAGGGCCTGGTCACGGACGCGCTCGCCAAGGAGGGCGTCACGCACCGGCTGCAGACCGCGTCCAACATGTTCTCCGTCTTCTTCACCGAGGACGAGGTCAAGAACTACGACGACGCCAAGAAGCAGGAGTCCTTCCGCTTCAACGGCTTCTTCCACTCGATGCTGTCGCAGGGCGTCTACCTGCCGCCGTCGGCGTTCGAGTCGTGGTTCGTCTCCACCGCCCACGACGAGCAGGCGGTCGAGCGGATCGCGGCCGCGCTGCCCGCCGCCGCCCGTGCCGCCGCGCAGGCCACCCCGGAGGCCACCGCATGAGCGAGATCACCGTCGTCCACCTGATGCGCCACGGAGAGGTGCACAACCCGGACGGGGTCCTCTACGGGCGCCGTTCCGGCTACCACCTCTCCGAGCTGGGCCGCGAGATGGCCGAGAGGGTCGCCGAGCACCTGCAGAACCGTGACATCACGTACGTGGTCTCCTCCCCGCTGGAGCGGGCGCAGGAGACGGCGGCGCCGGTCGCCAAGAGCCACGGCCTGGTCGTGGCGAGCGATGCGCGGCTGCTGGAGGCGGAGAACGTCTTCGAGGGCAAGACCTTCGGTGTCGGGGACGGCGCGCTGCGCAAGCCCGCCAACTGGAAGCACCTGACGAACCCGTTCAAGCCGTCGTGGGGCGAGCCGTACGTGGAGCAGGTCGTCCGGATGACGAGCGCGATCGAGGCGGCGCGTGACGCGGCCCGCGGCCACGAGGCGGTGGCGGTCAGCCACCAGCTGCCGATCTGGATCGTGCGCAGCTTCGCGGAGAAGCGCCGGCTGTGGCACGACCCGCGGCGCCGGCAGTGCACGCTGGCCTCACTGACGTCGTTCACGTACGACGGGGACCGGTTGGTGTCGGTGGGCTACAGCGAGCCGGCCCGGGACCTGGTCCCGGCTCATCTGCTCGCGGGAGCAAAGCCGGTGAAGGGCAAGTCGAAGGCCTTCGGCGCCTAAAAACTCGTACAAGTCGTACGGGATGTTCCGCGTTGCCCCTCGACTTCGCTGAAAAGTCCGTTTATGTGACTATTCATGAGCGAAGCGACGCGCGAATTCTTCACCCGAAGGGGACTGCTCGGGCTCGGCGCCGCGGCCGTCGCGGTGGCCGCCGGGGTCACCGGCTGCGGCGGCGGCAGCCGTCCGCCCGGCCCGGGCCGTCCCGGTCCGGACGGCCCCGGCGGTCCGGGCGGCCCCGGCCCGTCCGCGACGGCCGTCCGGCCGATCGGCGACGGCTCCACCGCCGACTGCGGACCGCAGCCCCACCAGCCGGCCAAGCCCGTGCCGCTCCAGCCGGGCGAGACCCCGCCGCAGTTCGTGGTGTTCAGCTGGGACGGCGCGGGGGAGATCGGCAACGGCCTCTTCCCGCGCTTCCTCAAGCTCGCCAAGGACCACGGGGCGGCCATGACCTTCTTCCTCTCCGGCATCTACCTGTTGCCCGAGTCGAAGAAGGACCTCTACAAGCCGCCGAACAACCCGGTCGGCGCCTCCGACATCGGCTACCTCAAGGACGAGAACGTCCGCAACACCCTCAAGTGCGTCCGCCAGGCATGGCTCGACGGCCACGAGGTGGGGACCCATTTCAACGGCCACTTCTGCGCCGGCTCCGGCTCCGTGGCCCACTGGACCCCCGACGACTGGCAGAGCGAGATCGACCAGGCCGTGTCCTTCGTCACCAACTGGCGGACCCACACGGGCTTCACCGACCTCGACCCCCTGCCCTTCGACTACCGCAAGGAGCTGGTCGGCGGCCGCACCCCGTGCCTGCTCGGCCAGGACAACCTGCTGCCGGTCGCGCAGAAGCTGGGCTGGCGCTACGACGCCTCCTCGCCCGGCGGGGTCCAGGCGTGGCCGGTGAAGAGGTCGGGCATCTGGGACCTGCCGCTCCAGTCCATGCCGTTCCCCGGGCACTCCTTCGAGGTGCTGTCGATGGACTACAACATCCTCGCCAACCAGTCGAAGAACACCACCCGGGGCATGCCCTCCAACTACCCGGCCTGGCGCACCCAGGCCACCAGCTCGTACCTCGGTGGCTTCCGGCGCGCGTACGAGACGAACCGCGCGCCGCTGTTCATCGGCAACCACTTCGAGGAGTGGAACGGCGGCATCTACATGGACGCCGTCGAGGAGGCCCTCAAGGGCATGTCGGACAAAAAGGACGTGCGGCTCGTCTCCTTCCGGCAGTTCGCCGACTGGCTCGACGCACAGGACCCCAAGCTGCTCGCCCGGCTCCAGGAGCTGGCTCCGGGTCAGTCACCGACCGGTGGCTGGCACACGTACCTCTCCGGGGCCTGACCAGCGGCTTAACACACCTCCGGGGGGTGCGAAAGATCGGCAAATCAGTCATGCGAAACTTTTCACATGAGAATTGGCCGCACGCGTCGTCGTCGAACCAGCAGCCGCTCGACCAGCGGCCGTGCCCTCCTGCTCACCGCCGTGACCCTCACGAGCGCACTGACCCTGTCGGCGTGCGGCGACGGCGACGCCAAGCCGAACGGCTCCTCGGGCGGGGGCTACGTGACCGGCACCCACGGCATCTCCACCGTCGCCAAGGACGCCCGCACCGACGCCCCCAAGCTCGACGGCGAGACCGTCGACGGCAAGACCCTCGACACCACCACCCTCAAGGGCAAGGTCGTCGTCCTCAACGTGTGGGGCTCCTGGTGCCCCCCGTGCCGCGCCGAGGCCCCGAACTTCGCGAAGGTGTCCAAGGAGCTCGCCGACGCCGGCAAGGACGTCGCCTTCGTCGGCATCAACACCCGCGACAGCAGCAAGCAGAACGCCGCGGCGTTCGAGGAGAACTTCGGGATCGGCTACCCGAGCCTCTACGACCCGGACGGGAAGCTGCTGCTCCGCTTCCCCTCGGGCACCCTCAACCCGCAGGCCATCCCCTCCACGATCGTCCTCGACAAGCAGGGCCACATCGCCGCCCGCACCCTCGTCGCGATCAACGAGGAACAGCTGCGCTCGATGATCGACCCGCTGCTCGCGGAGCAGTGACCTCGTGGTCCCCGAGCTCCTCACCCTCGCCGCCGAGCCGACCGGCGTGAACACGACGGTCCTCGGCGGCGCCCTGATGCTGGCGCTGCCCATCTCGGTACTGGCCGGCCTCGTCTCCTTCTTCTCGCCCTGCGTGCTGCCACTGGTCCCCGGCTACCTCTCTTACGTCACCGGCATCAGCGGGGCCGACCTCGCTGAGGCCCGGCGCGGCCGGATGCTGGCCGGGGCGAGCCTGTTCATCGTCGGATTCACGGCGGTGTTCGTGTCCACCGGCGCGCTCTTCGGATACTTCGGCGGCACGCTCCAGGCGAACCGGGAGGTCATCTCCCGGGTCCTCGGCGGTCTGGTGATCGTGCTCGGCCTCTTCTTCATGGGCCTGATCCCGGGCTTGACGATGCGCGAGTTCCGCTTCCACCGGAAGCCGACCGCGGGCCTGATCGGCGCGCCGCTGCTCGGCGTGCTCTTCGGCGTCGGCTGGACCCCCTGTATGGGCCCGACCCTCGCCGCGGTCAGCACGCTCTCCCTCGACCAGGCCAGCGCCGGCCGCGGCGCGCTGCTGACCGTCGCCTACTGTCTGGGCCTGGGACTGCCCTTCATCCTCGCCGCCCTCGCCTTCCGCAAGGCGCTCGGCGCATTCGGCTGGGTGAAGCAGCACTATGCATGGGTGATGCGCATCGGCGGCGGCATGCTGGTCCTGACCGGCCTGCTGCTCGTCACAGGAACGTGGGCCAGCATCGTCGACGACATGCGCATCTGGACCCAAGGCTTCACGGTGGGGATCTGAGGACTACACGCGAATGAGTACGACTGACAAGGCGTCCACCGAGGCGCCGAACCCGTCCGAGGAGTCCGCCGAGGCGGCCGCCGGGGCGCAGCTGTCCACCGCCCCCGCGGAGGAGGACGGCAGCGGCCCCGTCGGCATCGGCGTGATCGGCTGGCTCCGCTGGTTCTGGCGGCAGCTCACCTCGATGCGGGTGGCGCTGATCCTCCTCTTCCTGCTCTCCCTGGGCTCCATCCCCGGCTCCCTCGTCCCGCAGACCCAGGTCGACGCGATGAAGGTGACCAAGTGGAAGGAGGACCACTCCTTCTGGGTCCCGCTCGCCGAGAAGCTCCAGCTCTTCGACGTCTACAGCTCGGTGTGGTTCTCCGCGATCTACCTGCTGCTGTTCATCTCGCTGATCGGCTGCATCGTCCCGCGCAGCTGGCAGTTCGTCGGACAGCTCACCGGGCGTCCGCCCGGCGCCCCCAAGCGGCTGGACCGGCTGCCCGCGTACACGACGTGGCGTACGCGCAAGTCCCCCGACGAGGTGCTCGCGCAGGCGAAGACGGTCCTCGGCGGGCGGCGCTTCCGGATCGAGGCCGGCGCGGGCTCCGTGGCCGCCGAGAAGGGCTATCTGCGCGAGGCCGGCAACCTGGTCTTCCACATCGCCCTGATCGTGATGCTGATCGCGTTCGCCTGGGGCCAGCTGTTCAAGTCCGAGGGCGGCAAGCTCGTCCTGCGCGGCAAGGGCTTCGCGAACACGCTGACCCAGTACGACGACTTCAAGTCCGGCAGCATGTTCACCCCCGAGGACCTGTCGCCCTTCTCCTTCACCCTCGACAAGTTCGACGCCTCGTACGAGGAGAGCGGCCCGCAGAAGGGCACCGCGCGCGACTTCACGGCGCACGTCACCTTCCGCGACGGCGCGGACGGCGCACCGCAGAAGCGCGAGATCCAGGTCAACAAGCCCCTGGAGGTCGACGGCGCCAAGGTCTACCTGCTCGGCCACGGCTACGCGCCGGTCATCTCGGTGACCGACCCGACCGGCAAGGTGGTCTACAAGGACGCCGTGCCGATGCTGCCCTTCGACTCGAACCTGAGCTCCTCGGGCGCAGTCAAGGTGCCGGACGGCTACCGCGACAAGGACGGCGAGAAGGAGCAGCTCGGCTTCAACGCCATGTTCGTGCCGACCTTCGCCGGCGAGGGCAAGGGCACGATGCTCTCCCAGTTCCCGGACCTGAAGTTCCCCGTCCTCGCCCTCAGCGCCTACCACGGCAGCCTGGGCATGGACGCGGGCCTGCCGCAGAACGTGTACCAGCTGAACACCTCCAAGATGAAGGAGTTCAAGGACGCCGACGGGCAGCTGTTCAAGAAGCGGCTGCTGCCCGGCGAGACGATGGAGCTGCCGAACGGCGCGGGCACCGTGAAGTTCGAGGGCATCGAGCGCTGGGCCACCTTCACGATCACCCGGCAGCCCGGCAGCGGCCTCGCGCTCGCGGGTGCGATCGCCGCGATCGGCGGCCTGGCCGCGTCGCTGTTCATCCAGCGCCGCCGGGTCTGGGTGCGCGCGGCGGCCGGCGAGGACGGCGTGACCGTCGTCGAGATGGCGGGCCTCGGCCGCAGCGAGTCGGCCAAGCTCCCTGAGGAGCTGGGGCAGCTCGCCGCCGCCCTCCACGAGCAGGCGCCCACGGCGCCCGACCAACCTGTCAAGGAAACTGTTGAAGGGGAGCGCGGATGACGCCGCTCGCAGCCGAAGTCAACGAGAATTTGGCTCAGATCAGTAATTACCTGGTCTATTCGTCGATGGCGGTCTACACACTCGCCTTCCTGGCCCACATCGCCGAATGGATCTTCGGTAGCCGCAGCAAGGTGGGCCGCACGGCCGCCGCGCTCACCGGCGCCGGGTCCAAGACCGCGGCCGCGGCCGCGGCCGCCGGTGCTCCCGCGGTCCAGGTGCGCGGCAAGGCCGGCACGGCCGTCCTCGACAAGCCGAAGGTCGTCACCCGCTCCACGGCCGGAACCCGCGACGTGCCGGACGGCCCCGGCGCGGCCGGCGGCACCGAGAACGGCGACCTGTACGGCCGCATCGCGATCTCGCTGACCACCCTGGCCTTCGTCATCGAGGCGGCCGGTGTCGTCTCCCGCGCGATGTCCGTGCAGCGGGCCCCCTGGGGCAACATGTACGAGTTCTCGCTCACCTTCTCCACGGTGGCCGTCGGCGCGTACCTGATCCTGCTGGTGCTGAAGAAGAACGTCCGCTGGATGGGCCTGATCCTGGTCACCACCGTCCTGCTGGACCTCGGCATCGCCACCACCTGGCTGTACACCGCCAGTGACCAGTTGGTGCCGGCGCTGCACTCGTACTGGCTGTGGATCCACGTCTCCACCGCGATCATCTGCGGCGCGGTCTTCTACATCGGTGCGACCGGCACGGTGCTCTACCTCTTCCGCGACGGGTACGAGTCCAAGCTCGCCCGCGGCGGCACGCCCGGCCGGTTCGCCACGTCCGTGATGGAGCGGCTCCCCTCGGCGTCCACGCTCGACAAGTTCTCGTACCGGATCAACGCGGCCTTCTTCCCGCTGTGGACCTTCACCATCGTGGCGGGCGCGATCTGGGCGGGCGACGCCTGGGGCCGCTACTGGGGCTGGGACCCCAAGGAGGTCTGGTCCTTCGTGACCTGGGTGGCGTACGCCTGCTACCTGCACGCCCGAGCCACCGCCGGCTGGAAGGGCCGCAAGGCCGCGTACCTCGCGCTGTTCGCCTTCGCCTGCTGGATCTGGAACTACTACGGCGTGAACATCCTGCTCAACGGCAAGCACTCCTACGCGGGCGTCTGACCCGTAGGAGTGGCACGCTGGTGGCATGGCACCTGTCAGTCATGCCACCAGTGAGAGCCGCGGCGAGGGCCGCTGGCTGCTGCGGTTCGAGGTGCACGTGCCGACTGCGTACGAGGCGGTGTGGCCCGCCCTGACCACGGCGGACGGGTTGCGCGGCTGGCTGGCCGCCGCGGACGTCCTGGAGCGCAGGCTCGGCGGGGCCGTCACCCTGCACTGGTTGAACGGCGGGACGACGGTCTCGGGCCACGTCACGGCCTGGGACGTCGAGCGGGTCGTGGAGTACACGGTGGGCGAGCACGGCCGCATGCGCTTCCACCTGGAGGCGGTGGGCACGGACTCCACGGTGATCCGCTTCCTGAACGAGCGGGACGGCTCGCAGGAGGACCGCCTCGACTCCCTGGCCGGCTGGCACCACCACTTCGAGCTGCTGGAATCCGCGCTGCAGGGCCATCCGGCGGACTGGTCGCGGTGGACCGACGCGCGCTGGGCGGAGCTGAGGGCTTCCTACGCGTCCTTCTCCAGGACGTAGGCGCTGCGCGCCTCCGGATCGCCGTAGTAGAAGAACAGCTCCAGGGTCTGCCGCCGGTCGCGGCGCAGCTCGAAGGTCCACTTGTAGCGTGCGGGCGCGGACTGCGGCGCGGGTTGCGGCGGGGTGCCGCTGCGGGCCCCGGCGCCGGTCGGCGCGGGCAGGTGCAGGCGGACGTGCTGGCCGTAGTTCCAGCCGGCGGGCTCCTTGCCGATCAGCTTCCAGCTGCCGGTTCCCGAGAGCCTCCAGCCGAGGTCGTAGTCCCGCTCCTGGCCCCGCAGGTCGGTGACGGTGGCGGTTCCGTCGGCCCGGAAGACGACCTCGGTGCCCTCGACGCAGCGCCAGGTGCCGACGATCTCGTCGGCGCGCGCGTCGTAGACCGCGGGGACGGTGGCGTGGGTGTGCGGATCGCCTCCGGCCAGGGCGAGCAGGGCCGCGACGGCGACCCCGTACGCGAGCAGATTGCGCAGGATCGTGTCGACGACCCGCGGCCCCCCGCTGTTCTCCGGCACCGGCATCAGGCCATTCTTGCAGCAGCCTTGAACGCGTTCAATCGTGTGCTGCGCCACACGCCGCCATCGGGGCCGGCGGGGCCGTCCGGGTCGGTCAGTCCTTGTCCGTGTCCCGGTCCTTGTTCTTGTCGCGGTCCTCGCTGAGGGAGCGCAGGAACTCCGGGTTGTCGTCGGGCGCCACCCACTGCGTCCGGCGCGTCCGGCCTCCGCCGACCGCGGACCGCTGACGCCCCGCGAACAGCCACACCACCGGGCCGACGATCGAGAACAACAGGATGATGATCACCCAGACCACCTTCGGAAGGTGTTTGACCTCTTCCTCCGGGGTGTTCAGGCAGTCGATGAAGGCGTAGATGGTCAGCGCGATGATCAGCAGGAACGGCAGATAGCGCAGCACGGTGTGGGACCGACTCCCCAGCAGTGACGGGGGACCCGCCCTTGGGCCCCGGTGACGATCCCAGGTTAGTCGGTGACGGATACTGGCCCCTATGGCTTACGACGATCTCCGCTCGCTGCTCCGGGCTCTGGAGCGGGAGGGCGACCTCAAGCGCATCAAGGCCGAAGTCGACCCGTACCTGGAGGTCGGGGAGATCGTCGACAGAGTGAACAAGGCGGGGGGTCCGGCCCTCCTCTTCGAGAACGTCAAGGGCTCGGCGATGCCGCTGGCCATGAACGTCTTCGGGACCGACCGCCGCCTCCTGAAGGCCCTCGGCCTCAAGTCGTACGGCGAGATCAGCCAGAAGATCGGCGGCCTGCTCAAGCCGGAACTCCCGCAGGGCTTCATCGGGGTCCGCGAGGCCTTCGGCAAGCTCGGATCGATGGTGCACGTGCCGCCGAAGAAGGTGAAGGGCGACGCCCCCGTCCAGGAGGTCGTCCTCACCGGCGACGACGTCGACCTGGACCAGCTGCCGGCCCTGTTCACCTGGCCCAAGGACGGCGGCTCCTTCTTCAACCTCGGCCTCACGCACACCAAGCACCCCGAGACGGGCGTGCGCAACCTCGGCCTCTACCGCCTGCAGCGCCACGACAAGCGCACCATCGGCATGCACTGGCAGATCCACAAGGACAGTCGCAACCACTACGCCGTCGCCGCCAAGCGCGGCGAGCGGCTGCCGGTCGCGATCGCCTTCGGCTGCCCGCCGGCCGTCACCTACGCGTCGACCGCGCCGCTGCCCGGCGACATCGACGAGTACCTGTTCGCCGGGTTCGTCGCGGGCAAGCGGATCGAGATGGTCGACTGCAAGACGGTCCCGCTCCAGGTCCCGGCCAACGCCGAAGTCGTCATCGAGGGCTGGCTGGAGCCGGGCGAAATGCTGCCGGAGGGTCCCTTCGGCGACCACACCGGCTTCTACACCCCGCAGGAGCCCTTCCCCGCGCTGAAGATCGACTGCGTGACGATGCGCAAGCGTCCGCTGCTCCAGTCGATCGTCGTCGGCCGGCCGCCGACCGAGGACGGGCCGCTGGGCCGCGCCACGGAGCGGTTCTTCCTGCCCCTGCTGAAGATCATCGTGCCGGACATCGTGGACTACCACCTGCCCGAGTCGGGTGGCTTCCACAACTGCGCGATCGTCTCGATCGACAAGAAGTACCCGAAGCACGCCCAGAAGGTCATGCACGCCATCTGGGGCGCGCACATGATGTCGCTGACCAAGCTGATCATCGTGGTGGACTCCGACTGCGACGTCCACGACCTGCACGAGGTGTCCTGGCGGGCCCTCGGCAACACCGACTACTCCCGTGACCTCACCGTGGTCGAGGGACCGGTGGACCACCTGGACCACGCCTCGTACCAGCAGTTCTGGGGCGGCAAGGCGGGCATCGACGCGACCAAGAAGCTCCCCGAGGAGGGCTACACCCGCGACGGCGGTTGGCCCGACATGGTGGAGTCCGACCCGGCGACCGCGGCCCTGGTGGACCGCCGCTGGAAGGAGTACGGACTGTGAGCCCCGTAGCCATGGGCGGACCCGCCCTCTTCATCGGCACCGAAACCGCGTACGTGGCCGTCGTGCGCCCGCGCCTGGACCCGGCCGACCCCGAGGTCCGCGAGGCCGCCGAACAAGCCGGCGTCTCGCCTGAGGAGTTCGCGGGACCGGGCAACGTCTGGGCGCTGATGTGGGACGACGAGAGCGGCGAGGGCGGCGGCTTCGAGCTGCCGGGCCTGCGGGACGCGGAGGCCGAGGACTTCGCCGACCGCCTGCTGGCCGAGCTGTCCTTCGAGAGCGGCCCGTTCATCGTCGGGGCGGGCGAGGTGCTGCGCCTCCAGGCCTACCCGGGCGAGGGCGGCGGGGACTGCCGTTTCCTGGCCACCGTTACCCCGCCGGAGGGCGAGGAACTGGCCCCGCTCACGCTGGAGATCCCGCCCGTGGACGCCGACGCGCTCCGCGCGGAACTCGAAGACTTCCGGAGAGCCCTCGCATGATGACCACCGCCGACGGGGTGATCGGGCCCGGCCCGGCACCGCAGCCGACCGGCAAGGTGAAGGCGTTCCTGCGGCTCGTGATGATCGAGCACTCGGTCTTCGCGCTGCCGTTCGCCTACATCGCCGCACTGACGGCCATGTTCCGCCTCGACCGGGGCATGCACTGGGCCGAGCTGCTGCTCGTCACCGTCTGCATGGTGGGGCTGCGGACCTTCGCGATGGCCGCGAACCGGATCATCGACCGGGAGATCGACGCCCGCAATCCGCGCACCGCGGGGCGCGAGCTCGTCACGGGCGCCGTGTCCGTACGGTCGGCGTGGACCGGGGCCGGGATCGCGCTGGCCGTCTTCCTCGGGTCGGCGGCGCTGTTGAACCCGCTCTGCCTGGCGCTGGCGCCGGTCGCGGTGGTCCCGATGGTGGTGTACCCGTACGGGAAGCGGTTCACGAACTTCCCGCACGCGATCCTGGGCCTGGCGCAGGCCATGGGTCCCGTCGGGGCCTGGCTGGCGGTGACCGGCGAGTGGTCCTGGGACGCGGTGATCCTGGGCCTGGCGGTGGGCGTGTGGATCGGCGGCTTCGACCTGATCTTCGCCTGCCAGGACGTGGCGGCGGACCGCGCGGACGGAGTCAAGTCCGTCCCGGCACGGTTCGGTGTTCCGGCGGCCCTGTGGGGCGCGCGCGGCGCGCACGTGGCGACCACCGGCCTGCTGGCCTGGTACGCGGTGGCGACGGACGCGGGACCGTTCTTCTGGTTCGGCCTGCTGGTGGTCGTGGGGGCGTTCCTCTACGAGCACACGATCGTGAAGCCGCACGACCTGTCCCGTCTGAACCGGGCCTTCTTCACGGTGAACGGTTTCATCGGCATGGCCCTCTTCGCGTGCGCCCTGGCCGACCTGATCGCCCGCGGCCTGTCCCTGTGACGGCGTGACGCCGCGGCAGGACCCCGCCGCCCGACTCCCGCACGCGCGGGCGCGGCGGGGCTCGTTCGACGGTGCCGTCCTGCGCGACGTCGTGCGCGACCAGGTCCTCGGCCGGCCGCGCTAGGCGCCTACGGCCGCCGTCGGGCGGCGGAACGCGAAGGCGCAGGCCGTGCCCGTCAGGAGGCCGAAGAGGTGGCCCTGCCAGCTGACCGCGGTGTCGGTCGGCAGGATGCCGGTCACGATGCCCGTGCCCCAGTACGCGGCGATCGCGACGCCGACCAGCACGCCCAGCGGCCGCCGCTCGACGAAGCCGCGGACCAGCAGGTAGCCGAAGAGGCCGAAGACCAGCCCCGAGGCGCCGGCCGTGACAGTGTCCGGGGCGGAGACCAGCCATACGCCGAGCCCGTCCACGAGGACGACCACCGCGCACAGCGCGAGGAAGCGGCGGATCCCGCCGAGCGCGGTGACGAAGCCGAGGACCAGCAACGGGACGCTGTTGGACGCCAGGTGGCCGAAGCCGAAGTGGAGGAAGGGGGCCAGGGGGATCCCGGTCAGTCCGTCGGCGGTGCGGGCGGTGATCCCGTACGCGTCCAGGGCGTGGCCGGTGGCCAGGTCGACCAACTCGATCAGCCACAGCAGGGCCACCCAGGCCAGCATCAGCTTTCCGGCGGCCCCGGCCCGGTCGGTCCGGCTCCATTCGTCGAGCCGTACGGCGCCCTGCATTTCGGCCATGTCCTGATCCCCCGGTGTCGACGCTCGGGCCACCTTACTCAGCGTCGCTTTGCAGTGGCCGGATAGTCTCGGAGGTATGACTGACGGCAAGCGCACCCCGTGGGTGGTCGGGGTTTCCGGGGCGTCCGGGACGCCGTACGCGGCCGCGGTGATCCGCGGACTGCTCGCGGCGGGGGAGAGCGTGGACCTGGTGGTCAGCCGGGCTTCGCGGCTGACCCTGTTGGACGAGACCGGGATCGCCTTCCGCGACGCGCACTGGCGGGACGACCTCGCCGCCTGGCTGGAGCGCGGGGCGGACGGCAAGCCGGGGACGTATTCCCGGCCGGAACTTGACGACGTCCGCTACTGGGGCGCCGGTGACCTGGCCGCCGGGCCGAGTTCGGGCTCGTACCCCGTGCAGGGGATGCTGATCGTGCCGGCGTCCACGGCCTGTGTGGCGGGGGTGGCGCTCGGGCTTTCGAAGGACCTGCTCCAGCGCGTCGCGAGCGTGACGCTCAAGGAGCGGCGCCGGCTGGTGGTCGCGGTGCGGGAGACCCCGCTGAACGGGCAGACGCTGAAGCATCTGGTGGCGCTGGACGAGGCGGGCGCAGTGGTGCTGCCCGCCTCTCCGGCGTTCTATGCGGGTGCGACGCACATCCAGGACCTGGTGGATTTCGTCGCGGGGCGGGTGCTGGATGCGGCAGGGGTGCCGCACCAGCTGTACCGCCGGTGGGAGGGAGAGCTCGGTGGAGCCGCCCGCTCCCGGGAGGCAAGCGGTGGCTAGCGCTTCTTGGCGCGGCCCGGCTTGCGGGTCCGGTCGACGCGGTGGGCGGCGGCGGGCTGGTCGGTGCGGGATCGGTTGGCCAGCTCCTGGAGCTGTCGCATGTGCGCGTAGGCCATCTCGATCGTGTACACGGTGAACCACTCCTGAAGTCGTCAGATCATCGAGATCATCACTGATCTGTTGAAAGATTCACAGGGTGTTGACCCTGTGTGCCTTTGATTCTATACGTAAACTTGCGGGATCGCCGAATAATAGAAGGGTCCAGGCATATGGACGCGGTGGACAGGCAGCTCATCCAGGCACTTCGGGAGAACGGACGTGCCTCGTACGCGGAGCTGGGCCGGCTCGTGGGCCTCTCCGGCCCCAGCGTCACCGACCGGATCAACCGGCTTGAGTCGGCCGGCGTGATCACCGGCTACCGCGCGACCGTCGACGCGGCTTCGCTCGGCCTCGGCGTCACGGCGCTCATCGGCATCTCCCTCTCCGACGCCGCGGACCACGAGGACGTGGCCCGTCGCCTGCGCGACCTGGCGGAGATCGAGGACTGCTGGTTCATCGCCGGCGACGACTCGTACATGCTCAAGGTGCGGGCCGGCGACGTGGACGGGCTGGAGAAGATCATTCGGAAGCTCTCCAGCACCAAGGGCGTCTCGCGCACCCGTACCACCATCGTGCTCTCCACCAAGTGGGAGAACCGGGTCGGGGACCTGCCCGAAGAGGGCTAAGAGTACGGTGGGTGGCGGTTGCAGGCAGGACAGGACCCGTAGAGGAGACGACCGGAATGGACGCTGGGCTCAAGCGTGAGCTGGAGGACAAGGTTCGCTCCGGCGAGCGGCTGACCCGTGAGGACGGCATCGCCCTCTACGAGTCCGACGACCTGGCCTGGCTGGGCGGCCTCGCCCACGAGGTGCGCACGCGCAAGAACGGCGACGTCGTCCACTTCAACGTGAACCGCCACCTCAACATGACGAACGTGTGCACCGCGTCGTGCGCCTACTGCTCGTTCCAGCGCAAGCCGGGCGAGAAGGACGCGTACACGATGCGCATCGAGGAGGCCGTGCGCCTGGCCAAGGCCATGGAGAACGAGAACCTCACCGAGCTGCACATCGTCAACGGCCTGCACCCGAGCCTGCCGTGGCGGTACTACCCGCGCTCGCTCTCCGCGCTGAAGGAGGCGCTGCCGAACGTCTCGCTGAAGGCGTTCACGGCGACCGAGATCCACCACTTCGAGACGATCTCCGGGATGTCGGCCTCCGACATCCTCGACGAGCTGATCGAAGCCGGTCTGGAGTCGCTCACCGGCGGCGGCGCGGAGATCTTCGACTGGGAGGTCCGCCAGCACATCGTCGACCACAAGACCCACTGGGAAGACTGGTCGCGCATCCACCGCCTGGCGCACTCCAAGGGCCTCAAGACCCCGTCGACCATGCTCTACGGGCACATCGAGGAGCCGCGCCACCGCGTGGACCACGTGCTGCGGCTGCGCGAACTCCAGGACGAGACCGGCGGCTTCCAGGTCTTCATCCCGCTGCGCTACCAGCACGACTTCGTGGACATGCAGGACGGCAAGGTCCGCAACAAGCTCCAGGCGCGCACGACGATGGCGACGGGCGCCGAGGCGCTGAAGACCTTCGCGGTCTCGCGGCTGCTGTTCGACAACGTGCCGCACGTCAAGGTCTTCTGGGTCATGCACGGCGTGCAGACCGCCCAGCTCGCCCTCCAGCACGGCGCGGACGACATGGACGGCTCGGTCGTCGAGTACAAGATCACGCACGACGCGGACAACTACGGCACGCCGAACAAGCTGGGCCGTGACGATCTGCTGGAACTGATCCGGGAGGCGGGCTTCCGCCCCGTCGAGCGCAACACGCGGTACGAGATCATCCGCGAGTACCCCGGCCCGGACGCGGCGCTGCGCGAGACCCCGCAGGCGATGCGCGTCTGAGCGCGTTCACGGACGTTTCGGGCCCCGGGCCCCGGTTCTTCGCGAACCGGGACCCGGGGCCTTTCCGTGCGGCGCCCCTTTTCCGTTGCCCACCAGGGCCGGTAATAGATATTCTCCGCCCATGACCCTTACCTTCACGTTCGAGCCGACGGTCGACCGGGAGCTGCGCGACGGCCTCGTGCAGCTGTGGACCGACGTCTCCAACGCGGGCGGAGCGGTCGGCTTCGTCCCGCCCGTGACCGTGGACGACATCCGCCCCGAGCTGGTCAAGCACCTGGTGGCCATGGCCGAGGAGCGTAACCGGCTCGTCGTTGGGCGGGACGCGGACGGGCGGGTGCGCGCAGCCGCGTTCATCGGGCACAACGGCCACGCGCTCCAGCGGCACTGGGCCTGGGTCTACACCGTCATGGTCAGCCCCGAGCTCCAGGGGCGCGGCGCCGGGCGGGCCCTGATGGAGGCCGTCGCCGACGCGGCACGCTCCCTGGGCGGCCTCGACGCGCTGCGGCTCGGCTGCCGCGGCGGCCACGGGCTGGAGCACTTCTACGCGGCCTGCGGCTACAAGGAGGTCGGCCGCGTCCCGGGCGCCATCCGGGTGGCCCCGGGCGACGACCGCGACGACATCACCATGCTGCTGCCTCTCGTTTGACCCCCGGCGGGTTTGTCCGTACCTGCGCCGTGCTTCACTGGACGGGCACGTGACGACGTACCGACGAGAGAGAAGGGGTCACCGTGTCCCTCAAGCCGAGCGCGACGATCCGCTACACCGCGATGCGGCTGGGCATCTTCGTCGGATGCCTCGTCCTGGTTGCCGTACTGGTCAACGTGGGCTGGGTGCCCGCCGGCCTCGGCGACGCCAATCCCGCCTGGGTGGTGCTGCTCGCCCTGGTGATCTCCGCGCCGCTCTCCTTCGTGCTGTTGCGCAAGCAGCGTGACGAGATGTCCGCGCAGATCTCCGGACGCGTCGCGGGCGCCAAGGACCGGCTCGCCGCGAACCGCTCCCAGGAGGACGCGGCCGACGACGCCGCCCGCGCCTGAGTTAGCTTCCTCACACCTCTCCACTCACCGAACCGCCCCAGCACCGGGACTTCCCCCGTGTGCTGGGGCGTTCGGCGTTTCCGGGGGGTGCAGCTCCCTCTGGCTTCCCTCTGGCTCAAAGTGCACCTTTGAGAACCTCAAAGGGAAAGTGTTAGCGTGTTAAACATGTTGACCACAGTTGCGCATGAAATGACCGCGAGCGTCCCGCTCGTGGCGCGCCTGCACGTCGACCTCTGCCGCCGCGTGTCCGCGGCCTGTTGTGGCTGTCGCTGAGCCCACGCCGTTCTTCTCTTCCCCCCTTCTTTGCGCATCACCACCGGAGTGTGTCCGTGTCCGCGACCCCTCAGGCCCCTGCCAAGGCCTCCTTCAAGTTCCCGTTCTGGGCCCAGATCGTCACCGGCCTCGTGCTCGGCGTCCTCTTCGGCTGGATCGCCCGCAGCCAGGACGTCAGTTGGCTCGCCACGACCCTTGAGCAGATCGGCGACATCTTCGTCCAGCTGCTGAAGCTGGCCGTCGCCCCGCTCGTCTTCTTCGCGATCCTGGTGTCCATCACCAACCTGCGGAAGGTGAACAACGCCGCCCGGCTCGCCTCGCGCACCCTGCTCTGGTTCATGATCACCTCGCTGATCGCCGTCGGCATCGGCCTCGCGATCGGCCTGCTGACCAACCCGGGCGCCGGCACCGGCCTCACCCCGGCCGACGGCAAGCTGCCCAAGCGCCACGGCTCCTGGCTCGACTTCCTGACCGGCATCGTCCCGAAGGACATCGTCACGCCGTTCACCGAGCTGAACGTGCTCCAGATCGTCTTCCTCGCCGCCGTCGCCGGCATCGCCGCCCTCCAGCTCGGCAACAAGGCGCAGCCGCTCCTGAACGTCGCCGAGTCCGTCCTGGAGCTCCTCCAGAAGGCCCTGTGGTGGGTCATCCGCCTCGCCCCGATCGGCACCGTCGGCCTGATCGGCACCGCGATCGCCTCGTACGGCTGGGAACTCATCGGCAAGTACGCGACCTTCACCGCGGACGTCTACGTCGGCTCCGCCCTCGTGATGTTCGGCGTCTACCCGCTGCTCCTCGCGACGGTCGCCAAGGTCAACCCGATCCAGTTCTTCAAGGGCGCCTGGCCCGCGATCCAGCTGGCCTTCGTCTCCCGCTCCTCGGTCGGCACCATGCCGGTCACCCAGAAGGTCACCGAACGCCTCGGCGTCCCGAAGGAGTACGCCTCCTTCGCCGTCCCGTTCGGCGCCACCACGAAGATGGACGGCTGCGCCGCGATCTACCCGGCGCTCGCCGCGATCTTCATCGCGCAGATCTTCGACGTCCAGCTGACGATCACCGACTACCTGCTGATCGTCTTCGTCTCGGTGGTCGGCTCGGCAGCCACGGCCGGCCTGACCGGCGCCACGGTCATGCTGACGCTGACCCTCTCCACCCTGGGCCTGCCCCTGGAGGGCGTGGGCCTGCTGATGGCGATCGACCCGATCCTGGACATGATGCGCACCGCCACCAACGTCGCCGGCCAGGCCCTGGTCCCGGTCGTGGTCGCGGCCCGCGAGGGAATCCTGGACAAGAAGGCCTACGAGACCGCCTCGTCCTCCCCGCTGGACGAGCCTGTCCAGGTGGCCGTGGCCGCCTGACCGGCCCGGCCCCCGCAGCCCCCGCCCCGTCCGGGCGGGGGCTGCGGTGCGTCCGGTGACGGGCGCTCAGTCGACCCCGTGCAGATAGACCCGACTGCTCCGGTCGTCGGCCCGCGCCACGGCGACCTTCAACCAGTCCAGCTCGTCCTTGCAGGGCGCACAGACCTGCCCCTCCCGCACGTTCGCGAGCGATTCGGGCTCCGGGAGCCCGAGGTGCGCGAAGGGCGTCGCCGGCTTTCCTTCTCCGGCCCACGGCTTTTCGCGGAGCCGCAGGGGGCGTTCCGGCCGGAGCCGATCGAGGAAGCCGTCCACCTCGTCCGTCGGCAGGACGAAGGTGAGGATCAGCCCGTCGTCCTGGAACCCCTTCCGGCGGGCGGCCCGGGCATCGGTCGCCGTTGTGGGCACCTGCACCTGCAGGGTCTTCGAGACGGACTCCACGGTGGCCCCTTCCTCCCAGTGGGGCGCATCGCGGACGTCATGCCCCTCGCCCGCCCCGGAGCACCCGCCGAGCAGGGCGACGACCACGACAACGGCACCCACGAGGCCGGACCGCCGCATCCCCCGCCGCACACCACTCACCGTGCGTCCCCGTTACGTCCGAGGTCTTTACGGGTCCCGTCCCGCCCGGGGTCCTCCGGGTCCGGCCAGCTGCCGCCCCCGGCCGGGCTGAGGTCGTGGTGCTGTACCGAGCTGCTGCCCCGCATGTCGAACTCCTTCGCGAGTCCCGTCTGATGCAGCCGGGCCATGTCGGCGTCGGTCACGCTGGTCGGCCCGATGGGAGTGGATTTGCCGGGATCCCAGTTGTAACGGTCCCAGATGTTCACCTGGTAGTCGAAGCCGACCTGCGGCTTGCCATCCGGCCCGGGCACCACCGTCACGACACCCGTCGTGTTCGACATGGCGCTGCCCACAGCCAGGTACCAGTTGCGATCCGAGTGTTCGTACCCCTCTCCCCAGGTCTCCACCGGGATGGCGACGGGTTTGCCCCCCGACTTCTCAAAGGCGTCCAACGCCTGGCGGCGCCACTCGTCCTGTTCACGGGCGCGCACCATTCCCGTGTGGTCGCGCAGGGCGGCGTCGTCGGTCAGCATCCTGTCGACGTCGAGATCGAGGGTGCGGCCGCTGCCGTTCAGGTAGTGGTCCATGTGCCGGGCCGCATCGGTCATCCCGATGAAGTCACCGGAGTTCGAGATGCCGTTTGCCTGGAGCTCCTTCCAGTAGTCCCCGACGCCCGGCGACCGGGCGTCGAACGGCCCGGCTCCCTTGTCCGCGGACACCCGCTTCACCGTCGGCGTCAGCAGGCCCGCGGCCAGCAGGTCGTCCTTGTGCTGCGTCCACAGCTGGGCGCGGGACTCCGGGCTCAGGGACTCCCATAGCCGCCGCAGTTCCTTGCGCTGTGTGGCGTTGGCGTCTTCCCCGAGGCCGGCCAGCTTCATGGCGCGGGGCAGCATCTCCCCGTCGAGTGACGTGTACGTCGCGTGCCCCGGGTTGGAGGGGTCACCGCCGTGGCTCGCGCGCAGGGCCCGCACCGCGGCGGCGTCGACTTCGCCGGCGTGGGTCACCACGTCCGCGAGCGTGTCCGCGTACCAGTGCATCAGGTCCTGTTCCCGCTGCCCGGGCCCCTTCACCGTGCAGAGCAGGGGTTCGACGATCACGGTCGTGCCGTCCTTGCCGGCCCTGACGTTGAACCCGTTCTTCCGGGCGTCGTCCGCCAGGTTCTTCGCCTGCTGCTGGAGGTTCTTCAGCTCCGCGTGCGCGTCGTCGAGGACGCTGAAGATGCTCTTCGCCTCGGTGTGGAGGTCCTCGATCTCCTTGACCGTTTTTCCGGTGAAGTCCCGGGTGACCCCGGCGTTGACGCCTTCCCAGCGGGCCTTGTCGGCCTTGGCCTTGAGGCCGTCGCGGGCTTCGCCCCCGAGGCGCTGCAGTTCGCCGGACATGCGCTTCCAGTCCGCGACGGCCGTCCCCAACTTGCCGAGATCGACTTCGATGAGATCGGTGTAGTTCATGACGCACCCCCCCTTACTTGAAGTACTCGGCGAGCCGCGACACCGGCACGGCAGAGCCGTCGCGGTTGCGGAGGGACGCGGCGATCGCGGCATCGTCCTCGGCGTGCGCCTTCTTCGAGTAGTCCAGATGGTTGGATATGTGCGCGCAGGCCTGCAGAACGGTTCTGACCTGTGAGGTCCACACCGAGACCGTCGTCTCCAGCTCGCCCCCGAGAGCGAACGTGCTCGCCTTCAGCGCTGCGGCGGCCTGCATCGTGGAGCCGGCCCCCTCCGGGTTCGACCCGGCTCCGGCGATGTCCGCCTCTTTCTGCAACTTCCCGTGCAGGGCGAAGGCCTCATGACCCACGTCCCCTAGGTCGTCCTGGTGCACGACGAGATCAGCCTCGCCGCTGCTGCCCGCCGGGCCTCCCGGTAACTGGTTGAGCCGCATCGACACCTGCCGCTGGGCCACTGCTTCAGCCTTCGCGTTCTCCCATTCGTTCCATGCCATCGAGTCATTCCACCACGGCCCTACGACAGCGCAACTGCTCCACCAGCCAGGATCGTTGGTCATTGGCCGACGGCGTCAGAGGGTTTCGGCGCGGATGTAGGCGATCGCGCCGAGGACGACGGGGACGGCGTACCACCAGCGGTTCATCGTGCGGCGGTAGACCGGGAGGAGGGAGAGGAGCAGGCCGGCGAAGCTGATGCACACCGCGACCACGCCCATGGTGTGGGCATCGTCGCGCATGCGGTGGTCCAGGGGCGCGATCGGGTCCGCCATCAGCAGGAGGACGCAGATGTAGACCGCAGGCAGGTAGATGAGGCCGAGCGGGACGCCCAGGACCCATCGGAGGCAGCCCCGGTCCTCGGGCAGGTCGATGCTCTCGCGCCCGTACGTCATCGCATTGCCTTCTTCACGTTGCCGAGGTTGTTGCGGAAATCATCACCGTAGTCCTGGGCCTTCTTCGACTCCCAGTACGGGCCGCCGTTGTAGCGGGCTGCGATCTCCTGCATCTGGGCCTCGGTCAGCTGGTCCGCCGGGACGTTCGCGTAGCCGGTCTCCTCCTTGATCTGGGCCAGGAAGCCGGCCGCGATGAACGCGTTCTGCTTCGGGTCCTGGAGCGCGGACTTCACCACGTTGCGCTGCTGCTCGGTGAGGTGCTCCGGGTCGTAGCCGAGCACCTCCGCCCCGCGGCGCAGCTGCACCGCGATCGGCCCGAAGGAGGTCTCGTCCGGCTTGCCTCCCGCCCGGTCCGGCAGGTTCTCCGCCGTGATCGGGCTCAGCCCCCACGGGGCATCGGCGGCCTGGCGGAAGAAGTCCACGCCGTCGTCGAAGATGCCCGGCTGTCCACCGACCTCCTTCCAGGCGATGCCGGCGACCATCTCCTCCGGCAGGCCCGCCCGCTGCGCGGCGGCGCGCAGGATCTCCTTGTTGTTGCGGATCCACTCCGCCCGCCCCTCGTCCGACTGCGGCGGGTCCCAGTAGTTGTCGTCCGCCTCCGGCAGTCCCGCCACCCGCATCCGGATGTCGCGCAGCTCGGGGGAGACCGGGTCGTTGCCGAACGGCCCGGTCATGTCCTTCTTCGGGCCGCTGCCCGGGAGGTGCGTCAGCGGGTTGGTGCGGGCCTCGGCCGCCTCGCGGCGGATGTCGGCCATGGCCGCGTAGACGTCGACCCCGCCACCGGCGCCGCTCTTGACCTTGAACTCGGGCAGCAGCTCGTACGCCTGCTTCAGCGCGTGCACGCAGACGCTGCGTGCCTCGCCCTCGGCGGTTTTGGCCTGGTGGAAGCTGCCGCCCGCGTCGTCGTGGAGCCGGTTGGCCTCGTCACGGATGTCGTCCACGTCCATGGTCAGCTCGGCGAAGAAGTCCATGACGCCGGTCGTCGCCCGCATGTCCTCCCACTGGCACATCGGCTCCGCCTCCTGCGCCGTGCGCGTGATGGCGGTGCCCTTCGTGGCGATGAGCGCCGCGAGCTTGCGCTCGGTGCGCTTGCCGTTCGAGTAGTGCGACTTGGCGGTGGTCAGGGCCGCGGCGTACGCGTGCAGGGCGCTGGCGGCCTTGTCGTACCCCTCCGCCATGTGGAGGACGAGCTGGCGGGCCTCCGACAGGCGGTCGGTGTACGTGTGGCTGCCGTCGCTCTGCCACTGCGTACCGGTCTCGGCGCGCCGGGCGGGCTCCTCGACCTGGACGAGGAGGTCGCGCAGCCGCTTGAACTCGGCGGCGTTGCGCTCGACGAGGGCCGGGTTGCACTCCTCCAGGAACTCGACGTCCTTGCGGTGGCTCAGGCTCACTTCGACTCCGGCTTCACGTACTGGCCGCCGTCGAGGATGCCGTTGAGGAAGTTGCGGGCGGTCCCGTCGTCCACCTGCGCGAAGCTGGTTCCGGTGGTCTTGAGCTTGGTGGCCAGGGCGGCGAACAGGTTGATCGTGTCCTTGAACTGGTCGTCGGCGAAGCGGGCGAAGCGCAGGGCTTCCGTCGAGACGTCGGCGTGGGCCCGCGGGGCGCGGGCCATGGTGCTCGCGTCTCCATCGGGCCGGCCCTCGTGCAGGAGCGCGGCGATCTCGATCAGCAGGTTGGCGTTGCCGTTGATGGACTGCGCCCCGGCGACGAGGCTCCCGGCCGGGCTCCCCGCCGTGCTCGCGTCGGCGGGCACGTGGTTGAGGCGCATGGCGGGTGACTGCTGCGCGAGTGCGGCGGCCTTGTGCTGGGCCCATTCCGCGTCGAACGACATGTGTCCCCTGGATAGTTGATAACCGGACATGGCCAGATTCGGCTGGTCATGTCCATGAGAGACGTGGAAGGGGATCATACGGTTCCAAAATGCGAAACCGGCCACCCGAGTGCGCGTCTATAGTCGATCGCCGTTGATCAACTGACCTTGTATGGGGGACTGGTGACGGTACGGGAGATGCGCACGGCGGCACGGATGATCGGGCGGCGCAACGCGCTGCGCTACCTGGCGATCGGGGTCGGGGCCTCACTGGTCGCGGCGTGCGGAGCCAAGGGCAAGGACCCCCTGCCCGGCACGCCGGCGGCCCCGGCCGACCCGGCCGCCGGGGGAGGCCCGTCAGCCGGGGGAGGCCCGGCCGCATCGTCCGCGGCACCCGCCCCGGCCTCATCGGGTCCGATCGCCCGGGCCTTCGACGCGTTCATCAAGGGCGACTGGAACCTGGAGTCGACCACGCCGGGCGGCGAGACCGTGAAGGGGAAGGCCACCGTGAACGCGGACGGCGGGGGCAACTCCGGCTGGACCATCACCTGGACCAGCGGCCCCTCCCCCGTCACCTGGTCAGGAGGCTGGATGCTGCGCGGCGGCCACCTGGTCCTCGACGTGTACGAGGCCCCCAAGGCGAGCCTGAGCCGACTGACCGGCGGCGAGGCGCTGACCGTCCCCAAGGAGGTCGCGGAGAACGTCTCGCTCACGTTTCCCTGGAAGGCGCCCGGCCACAAGGACGCCAGCGACGGCCAGGTGTTGAAGGTGACCTACAAAGATGACGTCCTGCGGATCGTCCACAGCGAGAACGGGCACAGCGAGTCGGTGCACGTCTGCACCCGCGCCTGAGGGTCGTCGTCAGATGCCGGACGCGTGGGCCACGAACCCGGCCCACGCGCCGGGCCCGACGGTCAGGTGGGTTCGCGCGATGTCCTTGGAATCCCGGACCAGGACGGCGTCGGGGGTGGCCGCCACCTCGACGCAGTCGTTCCCGTCGCTGCTGTCGCTGTAGCTGCTCTTGAACCAGGCGACCTCGATGCAGTCGTTGCCGTCGCTGCTGCTGCTGTAGCTGCTCTTGAACCAGTCCAACTCGGTGTGGTGGATCATGTTTCTCCCAGCAGTTCCTCGATGAAGGCCCGCGATTCTCGGGGCGTAAGCGCCTGAGCTCGGATGATGCCATAGCGCAGCTCAAGGATTCGGAGCTGCTTGGGATCAGATACCGGGCGGCCGTGGAACGCTCCTTCTGCCCGACCTACAGCAGAGCCGTCAGCGAACTTCAGCAGCTCGATCAGCCCTTCCATCCCAGCATGGTCCTCACGGTTGGTCGGCATCACCTGGAACTCGATGTTCGGCAACTGGATGACCTCCAGGAGGTGTTCGAGCTGTCGGCGCAGCACCATTGTGCCTCCGATCGGGCGGCGGAGCGTGACCTCTTCTTGGACGAAACTGAGGGCCGGACCGGGGGACCGTTGGAAGATCGACCGCCGCGCCATACGGCCCGACACCATCCGCTCCATCTCGTCTGGCGTGTAGGAGGGGCGTGAGGTCCGAAACAGTGCCCGTGCGTATTCCTCGGTCTGCAACAGGCCATAGATGTTGTGGTTGTTGTAGGTGCCGATCTCGACCGCCTTGGCCTCCCTCTGCTTCAGGTCGCGGATCTTCTTGGGGTAGCGGACCTGTTCCAGGTCGACCTTCATCGCGGCGATCTTGCCGCCCGCCTTCAGTGCGGCGTCCGCCCGGTCCAGGTACTCGGGGCGGGGGATCCGCTTGCCCGCCTCGACCTTGCGGACCTGGTCCTCCCCGTACCCGACCGCCGCACCCAAGTCGGCCGCCCGCATATTGGCCGCTTCGCGCCAGGCCTTGAGCTGGCGGCCCAGCGCGGCCACCACGGCCACGCCCTGTTCGTCTTCCGGGTCGACGTCCCAGCCGGGCTCTTCCGTACCGTCACTGCTGTCCACGCTCATGCGCGCCCACCTCCGACGAGCCGATGTCCTCAGCGCCCCGTACCCGTCGGGTCCGGCCGGACAGCCCGGACAGGGCCGGACAAGCACCGGACAAGCGCGGGACGTACGGGCGGTGTTGCTTCTCACGGTACGCACGGACCGACACGCTGAGTGACGTGATTCCTCAACTCGTCGACTTTCACGTCCAGCTGTCCGCGACTCCGCGCGGGGCTCGACTCGGCCGCGTGCTGGCCGTCGAACAACTCCGCTCCTGGGGACTGCCCTTGGAGGTGCCTTCGCAGATCATCGCCGAGCTCGCCAGCAACGCGGTGACCCACGGGCGCGTGCCCGGGCGGGACTTCCGGCTGGCACTCACCGTCACGCCCGACACGCTGCTGATCGAGGTGACGGACCCGCGGGGTGACCGGATCCCGCAGATCCGCGAGCCGGGGCGGGGGCTGGTGCTGGTCGAGGCGCTCGCGGAGCGTTGGGGCGTACGGGAGGGGCCGTCCCCGTGCAAGGTGGTCTGGGCGGAGGTGTTGCTCGCCACCGCGCCCTGGGGTGCCGCGATCCGGCGCGCTTAGACGCATAAAGACCAAAGAACCGGTGGAAAGAACCAACCCACCCACCCCACCCGACCCCCGGTCGCTCGGTCGGGTGAACTGTGCCAACTGGGCTGGATTTCGGGTTGGTTGGCGGGCATATGCTCGGCCCCGACAACCACAGACATGAGACGGCCCCCGGCGGGACTGGCATCCCGGTCGAGGGCCTGACCAATCAGGAAGCGGACCTTCCTCATGGCTCTTGAGCAGCCTAGCGCGCCCTCGTGCGCCTCGTCCCGGGTTCCCGACGGGACCCCCCGATCCGGTGTCATCCACGTCAACACGTGGCACGCCAGTCACTACACCGTGATCGGCAACCACCTGCTCCAGCACCGGGAGCTGTCGGCGACGGCGATCGGGATCGCGGCGCACATCCAGTCGCTGCCGGAGGGCGCCCCGGTGGGCATCAGGGCGCTCACGGACCGTTTCCCGGAGGGCGAGAAGCGCATCAGCGCCGCCCTGCGGGAGCTGGAGCGGTGCGGGTACCTGGAGCGCCGGACCGAGCGGCAGGCCACGGGCCGGGTGGTGACCCGCACGTACTCGTACAACAAACCGCTGACCGGCCCGGACGGGCCGCCTCCGCCTCCGCCTCCGCCGGGCCGCGCGCCCGACCCGGCCCTGGACCCGACCCCGGCCCCGACGCCGGCCCCGACCCCGGTTCCGGTCCCGGTCCCGACCCCAGCCCCGGACTCGGGCCGGGAGCCGCAGCCCGGCCCGGCTCCGGAGGCCGGTCCGCGGCGGGTTCCGGACGCCGAGCCCGAGCACGAGCCCGAGCCGCGGCACCCGCATCCCGGGGCGGCCGATCTGCTCGCCGGGCTCCGCCGCTACGACCCGCGGCTGCTCCTGGCCGAGCGCGACGTGGAACGCCTCGCACCCGCCGTGTCGCTCTGGCTCGACCGGGGTGCGGACCCCGAGGCGGTCGGGCTGGCCCTGAGCGCGAACCTCCCGGAGCCGATGCGCAGCCCCGCCTCCGTGCTGGCGTACCGCCTGAAGGCGCTGCTCCCGCCGCACCTGCCCCTGGCCCCGGTCGCGTCGGCCAAGCCGGTCCGACGCCCGGACCCCTTCCAGACCTGCGACGGCTGCGAACGCGCCTTCCGCGCCCCCTACCCGGGCGGCCGATGCGGCGACTGTTCGTCCGGGGCGGGCGCAGCCGTCGCCGCCTGAGCCGGGCGGCCTCAGGGGTTGACGCGGCGCAGGAGCAGCGCGTCACGTTCAAGAAGAACGAGGTCCTGCGCCCCGGCTTCGTCGGCACCGACGGCCTGCCGTTCACCGGCATCAGCTCCCCGCCGCTCAAGGCGCTGCCCGTTGCTCCGCACACCACCACCGTCCGCTTCACCCTCAAGACGCAGCACTGCGACGGCCTCGGGACGGTCACCGAGGAGAACTGCCTGCCCGCCGGCACCTTCGACTACTCGGGCCCGGCCCCCTTCACGGTCGCCCCGCGTGCCGGTGGCGTGGCCGGCCCGAGCCGAGCGCTCTCAGGGGTTGACGTGCTGCGCCGTCCGGCCGCTCCGGTGGGATGTCGCCGCGGCTGCGGCCCCGGGGCGTGGCCTACTGGCAGGCGTCCCTGCTTACCGACATCGAAGGTGGTGCCCGGTGTACCGAGCCCGCTTCCTCACCGCGGCCGTGCCGGCACCACCGCGTACACGGTGCGACCCCCTTCACGGTCGTCCCCCACCCTGCCCGGGTGCCGGGTGGTCTCGTGTTCAAGTTGTCTGCGGCAGGTGATTCTTGCTGGTCAGACCGCTGCGAGAGCCGCTATTGCGGGCCATTCGGCGCGGAGTAGCCTGGAGTTGAGGGACGCTGCCTGATCCTGGAGGTACGCGATGTTTGTTCGACGGCTGCGGCGCCGTATACCGCATCGGTTTGTTCTTCTCGGCAACGGCCGTTCGATTAGAGGCTTCAGCGGGGGACTTTACGACGGCCACGGATATCTGTCCTGATACAGCCCACCGTGTCGAACTCGGCCTGCCGCAGAGTCCGTGCGGCAGGCCGAGTTTGGAGTATGTGCGGTGGCGGAAGAGACCGACACACTGGCGGCCATTACGCGGATTCTGTCGCCGCATTGCAGTGTCACCAGGACGTCCAGTGGTGCTCTGATTGCCGACTGGAGGCGGCGGACCCGTTTTCTCGGCATGACGGAGACGGACGTTCGAAAATTTGCGGAGGGAAGCTCCGAGGAACGCGCTGATCTCGTCACCGATATGATCCGCGCCGGGTGCGCAACCGACCACCGGAAGGCGTACTCGGACGTCGAAGTCGGGCTCTGGCTGCGCGGGGTGCACCTGTCGATCCGGACCATGGGCTTCGGGCGCGTCCTTCGGCTCCTGTACTTGGCGGCCCCGGTGTACGCACGTGCAGACGCCCCTTCAGCGGAGGAGGTGGCGCGGCTGAAACGAGCAGTGCGCTCACACAGTCGCAGAAGCTGGTTCGTGAACGACGACTGCAAGGCCGAGGCCGTGACGGCCTTCGTCCTCCTACGGCGACGCGGCTTGAATGCCACGCTTCACGTCGGTGTGCGCGAGCACCCGTTCGCCTTGCATGCCTGGAGCTCTTCAGGGGGCGTGTGCATCCCTGACTCCGATCCACGGGGCCACGCGTTCGCGCCGGTCCTCTCGATCAGTTGCGGCGGGCAGTGACGTGCAAGCACTCCGCCTTGACTGGGCCGGGGGCGCACCGAGGCTGCGGGCGGCCGAGGCCATGGAACGGCAGGGACTCGTGACGACGGTCTCCTCACGGGCCGGCACGGCGGTGGTCGTCGGCTGGGTCGGCTCGGTCCGTGACCGCGTGGCGGGCGCGCGCGGGCTCCTGGACGAAGTCGGCCGACCGGGAGCCGCACCGCGTCTGCCGATCGGCGACTATGCGGCCGTCCTGGTGTGCCACGACCGCATTGTGCTGATGCGCGACGACCGTGCGCGCATTCCCCTGTACTTCCGGGAATCCGGCGGGCGCGTGAGCGCGGTGAGTACGTCGGCGCGCTGTCTGGGCGACTTCGAAGCGCTGGAGCGTACCTACTTCTGCCGGTACCTGACCGGGAACCTGGCGCAACCGCACTCGGAACTCACCCCTTTCTCCGGTGTGCACCGGATCCTCGGCGGCGAGGTCGTGGAGCTTTCGCTCACCGGGCAGATGCGCGGGCGGGTGCGCAGCCGCGCCGGTGAGGCCGACGATCCGTGGGAGCCGACGGCAGACGGGCTCCGTCTCAGCGGGGCCGCCAAGAACCTGCGCCTCGCACTGGAGCATGCCGTCGGGCGCCGCATGGGCCGGATGCCGGCATGCCACGTCTCCGGCGGCACCGACTCCACCAGCGTCGCACTGCTCGCAGCACGCCTGCTCGCCGAGGGACAGGAGCACCCAGGGGGCCTCGTCCTGCTCGCCGGGCGCTTCGACGGAGGAGAGCTGGCCGGGGAGCAGCCGTACCTCGAAGCGGCAATGAAGGAGATCTGCCGTCATGCACCTGCGGCCCGCCCGGTGATCGCGGACGTCGGCGATGTGGCGGACTTCGACGATTTCGAACACCATGCGGGAGAAGCGGACGAGCCTCATGCGCACGCCTTCCGCGCCCCGTTCTGGAGCAGGCTCCACGGCCATGCGGCGGAACTCGGCTGCGACATCCTCCTGACCGGTTGCGGGGCCGATCCGATCGCGGACGCCAATCCTTTTCACCTGCACAGACTGGCCCGTACAGGGCAGCTCCGGCAGATGACGAAGCAGGCACGTGCCTGGGCCGAAGGCACCGAGCGCGGCCTGCGCGACGTCGTCTACGACTACGCCATGCGGCCGTCCCTGCCACTGGTGGCCGAGCAGATCGCCGCGCTCGACCGCCGCGGGACCGTGCTGGGCGGCCTCGGCCGCTTCACCCGCCCCCGCTGGCTGCGATCCGGATTTGCGCGGGCCCACGGCTACCGTGACGCGAGCCTCGCGGAGAGCCGTTTCGTGTTCGGACGCCGGCCGGAAGAGTCGTTCTTCGAGGCGGCCAATTACCTCGCCGCTCCCGACATGCTGTCCTGGAACCGAGCACGGCAGGACGGATTCTTCCTCTCGCACCCCTTTCTCGACCGCGAGGTCATCGCCACGATGCGCCGCCTCCCTGCCGAAGCCACGTTCCACCCGGGCCGTCCCAAGGCGGTTCTGCGCGAGGCCATGGCAGATCTGCTCCCCTCCCGGATCCGCGGCCGAGCGGTCAAAGTCCCCTTCGACCAGCTCTACGTCCGTGGCTTGCGGGTACACGGCGACGAACTCATCGACCTCTGCCGCTCCGCGAGGCATCCGCTGGTTGCGGAGATGTTCGACATCGAGGTGCTGTGCCGGGCGGTGAGGGAGGCACGGCTCGGCGTCGGGGACGCGGAATCGTGGGATCGCATGAACAGTTCTCTCGCCCTCGTCGCGTGGCTGGAGCGACTGGACCCGCGATCCCGCGCGCCCGGTGCGGCAAAGACGGTCACCGAGGGCGCTTGATGTCCCACAGCGATCGCTGGATCGGACCCGTCACGACATCGACGAGGCCGTACCGGTTACTCACCGCGCGGTCTTCCGCTTCGGGCGGGATGTGATCTTCGTCGCCTTTTCGCGTGATGGATGAGGAAACGTGTGCACCCTGCGTGCCGAACGTCCAATAGACGTCGACGAAGCGGGGGTCCATCGTGCGCTCGTCGATCGAATTGTTTTCGTGCACCCTGCCGCTGTAGATGAGGGCATCTAGATCCTTCTGTCTCTTCAACCACGAGGGCAATTTTCCGCCCTTCCAGGAATATCTGTGAAAATTGATTGAATCCAGGATTACTCGGTCCTTGCGTGCGAAGCTCGCGCTGGCGTAAAAGGCCACTTGGTCGTAGGGCGTGTCGATGGGCAGCTGCACAACCGTCCGAGCGGCGAACGAGTCGCTTGCCTCGATCCAGTTTCCCTGGATCATCCATGGCTGGGCCGCCACCAACTCGCCGGGCTGGTGGACCTCCCTCCGGGAGAGCGGGCTTTGATCCTGGTATTGCCACTTCTCGACATCGTGGCGCCATTGCTTCCGGAGTCGGTCATGCGCGTTCATTTCCACCTTTTGCCCCATGGCGTGGAACTCGGCACCCATGATGTAGAAACCCACATCGCTGTGGTTTTCGAGCGTAATGTCGATCGGCACGGCGAATGACTTTCCGTCCATACTCAATTCATGCTTCCCCATGGTCAGCTTGATGACGGGCCTGGCCCCGTGCTGGTAGGGCTCGTAGAGGTTCTGATAGCCGAAATTGGCGATCGCGAATACAGAGGAGACGATGAGCGCCGTGGCCACCCTCCTCGGAGCGGGGATCTCGACCGATGTCCGCCACACCGCGAAGACGGCCCATGCGGAACCCGCCGTGAGCAGGCTCGACAGCGCCATGTAGTACGGAGAGTCGCCCTTCAGTACCTCAAGCAGGACCATCGAATTGGTCAAGAATGCTGCGACAGTTCCGACTAGCGCGACCGTTCCGGAGTAGGGGAAGCTGTTCCAGAACCAGTGGTCCATGACCGCGATGCCGCCCAGTAGCGCGGCGACCGAGGCCGTGACGAGTCCGGCGCCGGTGACGCGGCCCATGAAGGTCAGGGCCTCGCTGAGGTCCTCGATGCCGAACCGGCCCAGGTAGCCCGCCGTCAAGAGGAGGACCAGCAGGACCAAAACCGGGGTCGTCCGTGACGGTGGGGTCTTCGCCGGTGTGCGCCGCGCCCGCACGCGCGGGTGGGGTCCGGACTTGGGTGGGATCCTCACGTGATCACCTCCTGGGACTGCAGGCCATGAGTGGAGCTCCCGATGCGCCGGTGATGACCGGGACCGGATGAGCGGCAACCTGCGGGCACCACCCTTTCGGCAGGGAAGCGGCCAGGTCATCGGTCGGCGGGTGCGGAATCGATCCCCCCTCGCCCGAACGGCCCAGGCGGGGATGCTCCTGGTGGTGCGTGGGGTGTGGAGGAGTCGGGTGGGTTCGGGTTGGGCTGGTCAGAGGGGTGGTCAGCGGGGGTGGCCCTCCGTAGATTACCGGCGGTAACTCCTAGTCGAGCCGAGCCGAGGAGAGCGCCGTGGATGGAGTGGGAGTCGAGCCCCGGCTGGTCCGCCCCGTGTTGACCGTCGTCGACGGGGTGGTGCGGGAGGTCGAGGTGCCCGCGCTGGTCCGCGTGCCGATGAGCGGGTCGCTCGGGGACATCCCGTTCCAGAACGCCCGCGAGGCCCCCGGCGAGCCGGTCCTCGCCCGCAAGGAGCGGGACGGGAGCTGGCGGGACGTGACCGCCGCCGAGTTCGCGGCCGAGGTCATGGCCGTGGCCAAGGGCCTCATCGCCGAGGGGCTGCGCGAGGGCGACCGGCTGGCCATCATGGCCCGGACCACCTACGAGTGGACCCTGCTGGACTTCGCCGGATGGGCCGCCGGGCTGGTCACCGTACCGATCTACCCGACATCGTCCGCGCTCCAGGCCCGCTGGATCATCCACGACTCCGGCGCCGTGGCCTGCGCCGTCGAGGACACCGCGCAGGCCCGCATCATCAGCGCCGAACGGGCCCACCTGCCCTGGCTGGCGCACCTGTGGGAGTTCGACACAGGCGCCGTGTCGCGGCTGATCAAGGCCGGTGAAGACCTGCCCGACGCCGTCGTGCACGCGCGCCGGTCCGTCCGTACGCCGGACTCCGTCGCCACCCTCATCTACACCTCCGGCACCACCGGACAGCCCAAGGGCTGCGTGATCACGCACGCCAACTTCTTCGCCGAAGCCGACAACGCCGTCGAGCTGCTGCACCCCGTCTTCAAGTCCGTCAGCAAGGACCCGGCCTCCACCCTGCTCTTCCTGCCGCTCTCGCACGTCTTCGGGCGGATGGTGGCCGTCGGCTGCATGCGGGCCCGCGTCAAGCTCGGGCACGCGCCGAGCATCCAGACGGAGGAGCTGCTGGCCGACCTCGCCGGGTTCCGCCCGACGTTCCTGCTGGCCATCCCGTACGTGCTGGAGAAGGTCTACAACAGCGCCCGCGCCACCGCCGAACGCATGGGCCGCGCCCCGTCGTTCGACCGGGCGGCGCGGATCGCGCAGCGGTACGGGGAGACCGTCGAGAGCGGGACCCCGGGCATGGGGCTGCGGGCGGCGCGGGCCCTGTACGACCCGCTCGTCTACCGGCGCATCCGGGCGGCGCTGGGCGGACGCGTCCGGTACGTCCTGAGCGGCGGCTCCCCGCTCGGGCGGCGCCTCGCGGCCTTCTACACCGGCGCCGGGATCGAGGTCTTCGAGGGGTACGGGCTCACCGAGACGACCGGGGCCAGCACCGTGACCCCGCCGCAGCAACCGAGGCTCGGGACGGTCGGCTGGCCACTGCCCGGCACGGCGGTGCGCATCGCGGAGGACGGGGAAGTGCTGCTGCGCGGGCGGCACGTCTTCGCGGGGTACTGGAACAGCGCCACGTACGAGGTGGTGGGCGGTGGCGGGTGGCTCACCACCGGGGACATCGGGGAGCTGGACGGGGAGGGCTACCTGACGATCACGGGGCGCAAGAAGGACCTGATCATCACCTCCGGCGGCAAGAACGTGGCCCCGGCCCCGCTGGAGGACTGGCTGCGGGCCCACCCGTTGGTCGGCCAGTGCATGGTGATCGGCGACAACCGGCCGTACGTGACGGCGGTGATCACCCTGGAGCCGGAGGGTCTGTCGCACTGGCGGCAGATGCGGAAGAAGACGGCGATGCCGATGCGGGAGTTGGTGCGGGACGAGGAACTGCGGGCGGACCTCCAACGCGCGGTGGACGAAGCGAACCGGCTGGTGTCGCGGGCGGAATCGATCCGGCGGTTCGCGGTGCTGCCGGGGGAGTTCACGGAGGCGAAGGGCCACCTGACGCCGTCGCTGAAGCTGAAGCGGGGCGTCATCGCCCGGGAGTTCGCCCAAGAGATCGACGACCTCTACCGCCGCCCCTGACCGGGGTCGAGTGACGGCGCAGCGGTGACGGTCACGGCGGGACGCGGGACGCGGGACGGGACGGCGACGGGAGCGTCGTAACCGGCGCCGACGACGCCCCGCAGGCCGCACACGGCATCGGGCTCGGCGGGCACGGGCGGCTGCCTGCGGGCCTGCCTGGGGTGCATGCCGCGTGGGCAACCGGCACCGCCCGCCGGAACCGCCGCGATCACCGCCGTGCGGGTCGGCGCTGCGCGGCGCTGGGCAGGCGGGCGGAGCCGGATGCGGGGCCAGATGCGGCCGCTACGCGGTGATGGCGGCCAGGCCCGCTTCGGCGATCTTGACGTCGTCCGACCAGTGGCCGCCCGAGACGCCGATTCCGCCCACCAGCTGGCCGTCCACGACGATCGGCAGGCCGCCGCCGAACGTGACCAGGCGGTCGATTCCGGTGCGGGCCCCCGCCGAAAGCTGCGCGTCGTTCTCGACGAACTCGTGCCAGCCGGAGGTGCTCAGGCCGAAGGCGGCCGCCGTGTACGCCTTGTCCTGGGCGATCTGGATCGTCATCAGGCCCGAGCCGTCCATCCGGGCGAACGCGCTGAGGTGGCCCGATTCGTCGACGACGGCGACGGCGAAGAACAGGTCGGTCTCCCGGGCGGCGGCAAGGGCGGCGTCGACGATGGCGCGTGCGAGGTCGTTGCCGAGGGCCGGGCGGGTGCGGACAGCAGTCATGGCGTCATCCCTTTGTAAGAAGAGTTCGTGCGCTTGTAGCTAACAGCATGCTTATAGGTATCTGCAAGCTGGCTGACTGCTTGGTGGTCACTGGCACCCGCTCCTACACTCGCCCCATGCACTACTCCGAGCGCCTGTTGATCCACATCAAGCAGGCCGAACGCATCACGCAGGCCGCCAAGGAGGCCGCGGTGCGCGAGGCCGGGATCACCGCTGCCCAGCAGGCCGCGCTCGCCGTGCTCAGCGACAACCCCGGGATCAACGCCGCCGAACTCGCGCGCCGCCTCTCGGTGACTCCGCAGACGATGAACAGCCTGCTCGGCCGGCTGGAGACCCGCGGCCTCGTCGCGCGCACCCCGCACCCGATCCACGGCACGCTCATCGAGATCCGGATGACCGAGCGCGGCGCGGAGGTGTTCGCCACCGCCGACGCGCTGGTGGCCAAGCTCGACGCCCGCCTCGCCGAGGGCCTATCCGAGGCCGAGTCGGCCGCCGTACGGGACCTGCTCGCCCGGATCGTCCGGAACGCGGAGGCCGCGGGCCGCTAGCGGCCCGGGCAGAGGGCCGCCGAGCCGGTGGCGGTCCGCTGCGTCCGCTGCCTCTCGCCCGCCTTGGCGAAGACGAGGGTGTCCGTGGAGCTCGGCGCGAGCGCGAGACACGACCGGGCGGTCAGCAGTCGGTGTGCGTCGGACGGCCCGCGAAGCGGTCAGCCAGCCAGTTGCCGGCTTCCGGGGAGTGGGTGATCACGCCGCTGACGTGCTCGCCGACCCAGACCGTGTCCCACTCCACGTCCGCCCCCTTCGCGCACCACTGCGCGCGCAGTTGCCGCCCGACGGCGTAGGGGATGAGCTCGTCGCCGAGCGCGTGGTACTGGTACACCGGCGCGGCCGGGGCCGTCCGCCCGAGCCTGCTCTGGTTCAACCGGGCCTGCCAGTCCGGCTGTTCCAGGGGGTTGCGGGTGGTGAGGTCGGTGATCCGCTTGAAGGATCCGGCGATGGCGTCGATGGCGACGCAGCCGTCCTTCATGCCCGCCACCAGGGCCTTGCCCGCCGGGTTGAGGTAGGAGTCGAGCCGGAGCTCGGGGAAGGCGGCGTCCTGGCCGGCGGCCGCCATGAAGATGAGGCCCGCGCCGTACGAGCCGTCGTTGAAGTCGGCCACCTCCATCAGGTCGGCCGGGACCCCGCCGGTCGCCGTGCCCTTGACCTGCAACTCCGGCGCGTACGAGCCCTGCAGTTCGGCGGCCCAGCTGCTGGCCTGGCCGCCCTGCGAGTAGCCCATGATGCCGACCGGGGTGCTCGCCGACAGCCCCGCCTCCGGGAGCCGCTCGGCGGCACGGGCGGCATCGAGCACGGCGTGCCCGGCCGAGGGGCCGACGGTGTAGGTGTGGACGCCCGGGGTGCCGAGGCCCTCGTAGTCGGTGACGACCACGGCCCAGCCGCGCAGGGTGAGCTGCTGGATGAGGTTGGCCTCCATCGCGGTGCCGTACGGGAGGTTGTTGCTCGGCGCGCAGGAATCGCCCATGCCGACGGTGCCGACGGCGTAGGTGACGAGCGGGCGCGGGCCGGTCCGGCCGTCCTGGGGGACGATCACGGTGCCGGAGACGGTGTTCGGGGCGCCGTCGGCGGTGGTGGAGCGGTAGTGGACCTTCCAGGCCTTGGTGTTGGTCGGCTGACCGGGCAGCGGGTGGAAGGCGGACGGAGCGGAGCTGACGACGTCCCCGGGCCGACCGGTGTCGGACGCGAAGTCGGAAGCGGTGACGGACGCGGTGTCGGACGCGGTGTCAGATGCCGTGGCGGTGACGGGGGTCCACACCGACACGGCCACGGCGGCGGCAGCGGTGACGGCGGCGATGGCGGTCCTGCGGGTGCGCGCGGGGGTACGGAAACGCATGGGGGCTCTCCCAACGAAACGTTTCGTGCGGGGGTGGGTGAGGAGAAGGTAGTGACCGACCGGTCGGAACGTCGCTGACCGTGCAGCTCACCTTTCCTGACCCGGCTTCGCACGCCCGGCCGCCAGGCACTCGGCCGTGATGGTGAACCTGGACGTGCTCCGCCGCGTTGCCGGTAGTGGTGCGGGGCCGCCGGGGATGATTCTGGAGCGGTGATCCATTTCAGGCGTCACGTGCTGCTCTCGCTCCTCTCATTGCTCGTGCTGTCGTCGGCCCTGTTCCTGGCCGGCCCCGCCCGGGCCGCGGATCCCCCTCGGGCCCGTTCCTGCAATCCGGACCGGCTCGCCGGGACGAAGATCACCACCTCGGCGGAGCTCGTCCACCGCGGCCGCGACGCCAGCACCATCACCAGCGTCACGGACATCAAGATCCCGGCGGGCTGGGAGCGGACCTCCGACCTGCTGCTGGACACGCATTCGCCGTTCTACCGGGACGCGCTCCGCTGCCTCCTGGGGAAGGGTGCCCCAGCCAAGGGGGAGGATCCCCTCGACTACGAATGGCGGTTGAAACCGCTTTCCGTGGAGCTCTCCGGCAAATGGGTCACCGTCCACTACGAGGCCGTCACTTGGATCCAGACGCTCGGCACGTACGAGGTGGGCTTGTGGACGCTGACGGCGGGCAAGGGCGAGTGGAGGGTCCGGCTGAGACCTCCTCCGAGCCTCACCAAGGCGACGTGGGAGACGGTCCGCGTACGCCTGGGGGGACCGTCCGCGATGTCGGCCTGGCCGCCGCCGACGTTCGGTGAGGACCGCGCCGAACTGAGCTGGCACGACAAGAAGCCGATCGAGGTCCCCGACGTGTCCTTCAGGCCGCCGGCCGCGCAGGAATGGGCGGCGCTCGCTCAAACGGAGGGCCAGATCTGGGAAGTGCTGGGCGTCGGCGGGGCGTCGGGGGCCTTCGGGGGCGTGGCAACCGGCCTCCTGGCCTTCGTCGCAGGCCGGTGGCTCCGGCGGGGCCTGCGGCGCGATCCCCTTCCAGCAGAGGAAAGGGCCCTCAAGGGGCTGGATTCATGGGCGGTGATCCTGGTGCTCGTCACCGTGGTCGCCTACCTGGGCGATGATCTTTACGGGCTCCTCCAAAGACGGTTCCTCTGGAGCGGGGACTACACGGCGACGGTCGAGCTGTTCTCGATCGTTTTCATCGGCGTCGTCCTGTGCTTCTTCGGGCAGCTGCGCAGGTGGCTGCTCGTCTTCGTCTGCGGACTCGCCGCCTGCGTCGTCTCCCTCTGCGTGGCCGCCGAACTGTCCGTGGCCGGGCTGCTTCCCACCAGTGACATCCTGATTGAGGGTCCTGGTCTCGGGCTGGCGGTGCTGGTCGATTCGGTGCCGGTGTTCCTGTGCTGTCTGGGGATCATCGCCAGCGGGCAACGCCTCCTGTGCCTGGGCGGCAGGCGACTGTCGCAAGGGGCGATGGTCTGCATCGCGGCCGGGGTGTCGGGAGCGACCATGCTCTGGGCGTTCCTTTCCTTCGACCGCAGCTGGGAGCGCAGGTCCTGGCTGAACGACGTCGTGGCGAACACCCCCGAATCGCCGTTGGCAAAGGCGTATGACGCATGGTGGTGGTGGTTCGCCGAAGACGCGCTGTCCGTACTGGCGGACATCATCGTCTTCCTGACGGCGCTGGCTCTGGTGGGCGCCCTGCGCGTGTGCAGGGCCGAACAGCACGAGGCCGATTCCTTCACGCCCAACGCGGCCGAGAAGTCGGTTCTCGCCGTTTTCTTCGTCGTCATCGTCGTCCCGAACTTCGCCTGGTATTTCGGATTCTCGGGATACGCGGCGACGCTGGTCACGGGTCTTGCCGCGGTGTCGGCCTTGCTGGCTCTGGGGCGGTCCAAGTCGGTCCTGGAACAGCCCGCCGCGGGCGATGCACCCCTGGGAAAGGTGATTTCGGGAACGGACCGGTCGCAGTGGTTGCGCCTGGCACGGCACTACAGGGAACTGACGGCCCGTCTGCACCACCTCGGTTCGGGATCCCAGGCCGAGCAGTCCGCGTCGCAGGAGGCCATCGAGCGGGAAATCGACCAGCTTGACCAGTGCCTGCCGGAAGGGGTCAGGCCCGTCGACCTGCCGTTCGCCCTCGGTCCCATGCTCACGTGGTGGGGCAACGCCTGCCGGTGCGCGCTCATCGCCTGCTTCGTGGGTCTTCCCGCCACCGGGCTGATGTACTGGATCGATCTGGTCCGCGGCGACTCCTGGGCCGTCATGGCGGAAAACTCCGTCGGGTTCTTGAAGGTGGTCCTGGAGATCCTCTACTGGCACATGACGTGGGTGGGCGGAGGGTTCTTCCTGGGTGCGCTGTGGCGTGACCTTCCCGGACGACACGGGCCGATGAAGGCCCTGTACGTGGCCATCGCCTTCGCCGTCCCGGTCGGATTCCACCAGATCATCGCCCAGATCACCGGTGACGCCATGCAGGGCACGATCGCCGCCAGCGCCGCCTTCGCGTCCGTGATGACCTGCACCGGTCTGGTCATGGACCTCCAGACGTTCGCGAGCGAACGGCGCTACTGGCCGTCCAACGCCAGCCTGCTGGTGTACGTCTACCAGATGCGCATCGCCTCGGTGGCGTTCTGCCTGGCGCAGCTCCTGGTGCTGGTCACGATCTGGAAGTCGTTCAAAGAAGGAGGGCCGACAGCGCCTCCGCCCTCCCGATGACGGACACCCGTACGACGGACAACCCGGGGCAGTCGGCGCAGCCCCGCTTGCAGAGCGGGCCGAGTGTGGCAGTACTCCCTGCGATGCCGTTACGGACCCTCGGAGGACTTGCATGGCACGCATCATCTCGGCCGGTGTCGTCACTGCCGCGCTGTTCGGCCTGGGGATCCCGGCGGCCGGTGCCGCCGCCCCGGTGACCTGTTTCGGGGTCGCCGCCACCATCACCGGCACCGGCGTCATCAACGGGACGCCCGGCAATGACGTCATCGTCGGCTCGGCGTCCGCCGACACCGTCAACGGGCTCGGTGGCAACGACCTCATCTGCGGGCTCGGCGGCAACGACCAGCTGGTCGGCGGTGCCGGGAACGACCGGCTCGACGGCGGCGCCGGCAACGACGTCATGCGCGGCGACGCGGCCGTCGCCTCCGGCAACGCCACCGGCGGCGGCCACGACGAGCTGCGCGGGCGCGACGGCGACGACGACATGGTCGGCGACTCGTTCACCGCCAGTGGGAATGCCGTGGGCGGGGGGAACGACCTGCTGGACGGCGGGGCCGGCGCCGACTTCATGGTGGGCGACTCCGAGAGCGATGACGCCGGGACCGCCCGGGGTGGCGGCAACGACCGCATGTTCGGCGGCGACGGCGACGACGAGCACATGACCGGCGACAGCGTCGCCCTGGGCGGCGACGCCACCGGCGGCGGCAACGACCTGCTGGACGGCGGCAACGGCGACGACGGCCTGCTCGGGGACTCCGCCTCGCCCTTCCAGGGGACGGGCACCGGCGCGGGCAACGACGTCCTGCGCGCCGGCCCGGGCACCGGGGACAACGTCGTCGGTGACAGCGAGGGCGTCGCGGGAGCCGTCGGCAGCGGCGGCAACGACCAGATCGACATGGGTGTCGACGGCGGCGTCTTCGCCCTGGGCGACCACAACATCGGCGACCCCGACGGCGGGCGGGCCAGGGGCGCGGGCAACGACCGGATCACCGGCGGTTCCGGTGCCGAGATCCTCATCGGCGACAGCTCCGTCGGCGACGACTCCGTCACCTCGGCCGGAAACGACCAGATCGACGGCGGGGGCGGCGACGACACGCTCTTCGGTGACAACTCCAACTTCGACGGGGACGCGACCGCGGGCACGGCGGGCGGCCGGGACCAGCTCCGCGGCCGGGCCGGCGACGACTCGATCTTCGCCGGCCCGGCGGACGACTTCCTCGACGGCGGCCCCAACACCGACGCCTGCGACGGTCAGGCCGGCACCGCCGATGTCGCCGTCAACTGCGAGTCGACGGCCAACATCCCCTAGACCTCCCGCGGCGCCGGCGGCCGGGTCAGCCGAACTGGCCCGGCTGGTAGTCGCCGGCCGGCTGCTGGATGATCACGTTCATCCGGTTGTAGGCGTTGATCAGGGCGATCAGCGAAACCAATGCCGCCAGCTGGTCCTCGTCGTGGTGCTTGGCGGCCTCGGCCCACGCCTCGTCCGTGACCCCGCCCGCCGCGTCGGCGATGCGGGTGCCCTGCTCGGTGAGTTCCAGGGCCGCCCGCTCGGCGTCGGTGAAGACCTTCGCCTCGCGCCAGGCCGCGACCATGTTCAGGCGGAGCGTCGTCTCCCCGGCGTGCGTGGCGTCCTTGGTGTGCATGTCGAGGCAGAAGCCGCAGCCGTTGAGCTGGCTGGCCCGGATCTTCACCAGCTCCTGCGTGGCGGCCGGGAGGGTCGAGTCGCTGACGACCTTGCCTGCCGAGTTGATGTACCGGGCGAACTTGCCGGCCACCGCGTTGCCGTAGAAGTTGAGGCGAGCTTCCATCGTGGACTCCTTGTCGTATCGACCGTTACACAGCACTGACGGAGCGCGCGGACCGGATGTGACAGGACGGCGGCGCGGAGGTGAGTGACGCGCGTCACTCTGCCGTCCAGCGTTCCACGAGGTCGTCCTGCGCGGGGCCCGACGCGACGCGGTACGCGCCCGGAGTCGTGCCCGTCCAGCGGCGGAACGCGCGGTGGAAGGCGGTGTCCTCGGAGAATCCGAGGCGGGCCGCCAGTTCGGCGATGGGTTCCTTGCCCTCCGCCAGGCCCGCGATCGCCGCGTCCCGCCGTACGTGGTCCTTCAGCTGCTGGAACGAGGTCCCCTCCTGCTGGAGCCGGCGCCGCAGCGTCGCCGGGGACACCGCCAGCCGTGCCGCGACCTCCCCGAGCGCCGGCAGCCGCGGGGAGCTGCGCAGTTGCCGGGCGAGGGCGCGGCGGACCTGTTCCGAGACGGTCGTCCCGTACGCCGGGCGCGACAGCAGGTCGAAGGGGGCCCGGCGCAGCATCTCGTCGAGCGCGGCCTCGTCCCGTACGAGGGGTGCGGCCAGCCAGTGGGCGTCGAAGGCGGCGCCCGTACGGTCGGCCCCGAAGCGGACCGGGCAGTCGAAGAGGATCTCGTACTCGGCCTCGTGCGGCGGCGGGGGATAGGCGAACGCCGCGTGCGCGAGGGGGATGCGGCGGCCGATCAGCCAGCTGCTCAGCCGGTGCCAGATGGCGAGCACGCATTCGGTGAGGAAGCGCTGCTCGTCCCGCGCGAAGTCGTTGTGGACGGTGAACCGGGCCTCGGAGCCGCTCACTTCGAGCGCGAGCTCCGGGCCGCCCGCGAACAGGCCGTAGAAGGTCGCGGCCCGCTCCACCGCGGCGCCGAGGTCCCGGCAGCCGAGCGAGGCGTGGCACATCATCGCGAAGGTGCCCGGGCGGCTCGGTACCGCCGACAAGCCGAGGAACTCGTCCTGCGTGGTCCGGTACAGCGCCCGGAACAGCCGGGCGAACTGCGCCGGGGTGATCCGCGCCCGGTCGTCGCCGAGCAGCAGCGGCGGGATCTGCGCCTCCTGGAGCAGTGGCACGGTGTCGATGCCGCCCCGCGCCGCCCCCGCGAGCAGGGCACGCACATGGTGCACGGTGATCGTCCGCCTCCCCATGGGTTCGACGGTAGCCCCAATGAGCGCTGGGGTCAGCGGGGCTGACGCTTCCGGTCATGCCGATCGGCGTCCGCAGCTGCCTAGCGTCGGGGGTCACCCATCCCGGGAGGGGAAGCCATGGACGGTCGGCCGCACACGCTGGCGGTGTTCACCCAGTGGACCGAGGACAGGTACGGGCAGGAGACCGCGCTGCGGTTCCGGTCGCCGGACGGCGGGTGGGAGACCCGTACGTACGCGGAGCTGGGCGCGGCGGTACGGCGGACGGGTCGGGCGCTGCTCGCGCTGGGGGTCGGTCCCGGCGAGCGGGTGGCGGTCCTGGCCGAGACGCGGCCGGCGTGGACGTACACCCACTTCGGGATCCTGGCGGCGGGCGCGGTCCTCGTACCGGTGTACCCGACGGCGGGGGAGGAGGAGCTGGCCTGGGTGCTTGCGGACTCGGAGGCGGTGGCCGTGGTCTGCGACGACGCGGCGCAGGCGGACCGGGTGGAGGCGCTGCGGGCGAAGCTCCCGGCGCTGCGCGCGGTCGTACGGATGGACGCGCTGACGGGCACGGACGCGCCGGCGGGCCTCGAACCGGTTCCGGAGGCGGAACTCCTGGAGCGGGCCCGGCGGGTGGCCCCGGAGGCGGACGCGTCGATCGTCTACACCTCGGGGACGACGGGCTTGCCCAAGGGCTGCCGCATCACGCACGGCAACACGGGCGCCATCCAGGACGCGACGCTCCCGCTGATCCAGGGCGGACCGGGCGACTCCACCTACCTGTACCTGCCGCTGGCGCACGTGCTGGCTCAGCTGATCCAGTTCACGACCCTGCTGGAGGGCGGTGAGCTGTGCTACTTCGGCGGCCGCATCGAGGACGTGCTGTCCGAGCTGGGCGAGGCGCGGCCCACCCACCTGCCGTCCGTGCCGCGCCTGTTCGAGAAGGTGCACTCGGTGGTGCTGTCGCTGGCCGAGTCCCAGGAGGGCGGCGCGGACCGCTTCCGGGAGGCGGTGCGGCTCGGGGTGCTGGCGGCGGAGGGACGACTGCCCGAGTCCGACCGGCCGGCGTACGAGGAGGCGGAGAAGAACCTGTACTCGCTGGTCAGGGGCGCCTTCGGCGGCCGGCTGAACCAGGCGGTGACCGGGGCGGCGCCGATCGCCCCGGCGACCATGGACTTCCTGCGGGCCTGCGGGATCGCGATCTACGAGGGCTACGGGATGACCGAGACCGCCGGGCTGATCAGCCTGAACCACCCGGGGGCCGTGCGCCCCGGCACGGTCGGCCGGCCCATCGCGGGCTGTGAGGTCCGCATCGCGCAGGACGGCGAGGTCCTGGTCCGGGGCCCGATGGTCTTCCCGGGCTACCACGCGGACCCGGCCGCGACGGAGCGGGCGCTGGATGCGCAGGGCTGGCTGCACACCGGGGACCTGGGGGAGGTGGACGCCGACGGGTTCCTGTCGATCACCGGCCGCAAGAAGGAGCTGATCATCACCTCGGCGGGGAAGAACATCACGCCGACGGAGGTCGAGTTCGCCGTCCAGCGCTCCCGGTACGTGTCGCGGGCGGTCCTGATCGGCGACCACCGGCCCCACCCCGTCGCCCTGATCACCCTGGACGCGGAGGAGATCACGGCCTGGGCGCGGCGCGAGGGCCTCGACCTGGACCTGCCCCGGGCGGCCGCCCACCCGGCGGTCCGCGCCCTGGTCGAGGAGGCGGTCACGGCGGCCAACGGAACGGTCTCGCGCCCGGCCCGCATCCGCGCCTTCCACGTCCTGCCGGAGGACTTCACCGTCGAGGCGGGCACCTTGACCCCGACCCTCAAGCTCCGCCGCACGGCGGTGGCGCAGCGCTACGCGACGGAGATCGACGCGCTGTACGGGGACTGACGGCCGGAGCGTCGTTGTCAGTGGGCCGGGCTACGGTGCCGCCATGACGAACTACGTACTGGTGGCAGGCACATGGCTCGGCTCGTGGGCGTGGGAGGAGGTGGCCGAGCGGCTGCGCGCTGCGGGGCACGGCGTCCATCCGCTGACGCTGTCCGGCCTGGCCGAGCGGCAGGGCGAACCGGCCGGACAGCAGACGCACGTCCGGGACATCGTGTCCGAGGTCGAACGCCTCGACCTGCGCGAGGTGGTCCTCGTCGGCCACAGCTACTCGGGCATCCCGGTCGGCCAGGCCGCCGAGCGGATGGGGGACCGGCTGGCCCGGGTGGTGTTCGTGGACGCCAACGTCCCGGTGGACGGCAAGTCCTTCTCGGACGCGTGGCCGGTGCAGGCCGAGATCGACGCCCACGGCGGCTCCTGGCCCCCGCTGACCGCCGACGACTACGCGGGCCAGGGCCTGGACGCGGAGCAGATCGACCGCATCGTGTCGGGCTCGACCCCGCACCCGGGCGCCACCCTCACGGAACCGGCGGAGCTCACGGGCGCGCTGCCCGAACTCCCTGCGCTGTACGTGAAGTGCCTGCTGGACGGTGAGGACCCCGGCCCGGTGGTGACGGGGCTCCTGGAGGGCGAGCGGTGGAGCCTCGTGCAGATGGAGACGGGGCACTGGCCGATGTTCTCGGCGCCGGCGGAACTGGCCCGGATCCTGTCGGACGCGGCGAGGGCTTCCAATGCCTGACGTTACGTCAAGATAGGTGCAACGGCGGTAAATTGAGGGCGAGTTGAGCCTGGAGGCAAAGGCTCCCCTTCATGATCGAGTTCTGAGGAACCCTTGAGCCGGAAGCCCTTGGTCCGCTGGTTGACTGACGCCGCACCAAGCCAAGCCACCCCCCAACCCGAGAGGGTCAGTCACCCATGTCCATGGCCACCACCCGCCGCCTCGCCACCACGGCCTTCGTCGGCCTCGCCGCCGCCGCACTGCTGGGTACGGGAACCGCCAACGCCTCGATCATCTCCGGCGACGGCATGCGCATCGCCTCCTACGAGAACAGCCTGAAGAACAGCACCGAGCCGGAGGCCGCGGCCACCCTCAAGGAGTTCGACGCGCTGGCGCACGACAAGAAGATCAAGTTCCTCGACTACACCGAGGACCCCGAGAACCTGAAGGCGCTGCTCCAGGAGGCCGCCGACGTTCCCGAGGCCGGGAAGTCCGTGCACTCGCTCGTGAACCTCAAGGACGGCGACGTCCAGATCCAGGCCGACAGCGACGCCACCTTCAAGCCCGATGCCGACGCCGACGGGGTCGCGGCCGGCGGCAAGCTCTCCCGGGGCTGGTGGGAGACCACGTACTCCGTGAAGCAGAAGATCCTCGGCGTCACGGTCACCAAGCTCAGCCTGTGGGTGAACTACTACACCAACGGCTCGTCCATCACGAAGGTCGACCACGCGGACTGCGCCAAGCGCAACTACAACGCCGCCGTGTCCATCGGTCACAGCGTCCCGAAGGCGCAGCTGGCCAGCGGTACCGCCATCGGCGAGGTGATCTGGGAGGGCTCGATCATCTACCGGGGCTTCGGCATCGAGATCGACAAGCGGCACCAGGTCAAGGCCAACGCGTACGGGTTCAAGAGCGGCTACCTGAAGAACATCTAGCCGGACCGGCCCAGGGCGCGCACGGGGGTGCCCTGGGCCACACCGTCGGCTAGAGGCTGATGCCACCCAGGAACGCGGCCCAGGCGGTCGGCGCCACGGCCAACTCGGGCCCTGAGGTCACCTTGGAGTCCCGGACGTGGACGGTGCTCGCGCAGGCGGCTACCTCGACACACTCGCCGCCTTCGCCGCTGCTGTAGCTCGACTTCCGCCAGTCGAAGGCGACTTCGACGCACTCGCCGCCCTCGCCATCGCTGTAGGAGCTCTTGAACCAAGCCAGGTCGGTGGAATTCATCTTTCTCCCAGCATCTTCTCGATCAGAGCCAGTGACTCATCCGGCGTCAGCGCCTGTGCCCGGATGATCCCATAGCGCTCCGCGTAGATCCGTACCTGTTCCGGATCGGTGATGAGGTTGGGGTGGCCGTAGCTCTCGGTGTAGGCGACCTGCTGGCGACCCTTGGGGGTGAGGAGGGTGAACGAGCCTCCCATCGCGGCATGTTCGCGCCGGTCAAACGGCATGACCTGGAGTTCGACGGTGCGCAGGCTGCCGATCTCGATGAAGCGGCGCAGCTGCTTTTCGTGCGCTGCCGGGCCGCCGACGGGGCGCATCAGCAGGCTGTGGTCGAGTACGAAGCTGAAGGTGGGCGAAGGCCACTGCTCGAAGATCTGCTGGCGAGCCAACCGGTCCGTGACGCGCTTCTCGATGGTCTCCTCGGATAGGAGGGGGCGGCGTTTCACGAAGATGGATCGCGCGTGGGCTTCCGTCTGAAGCATGCCAGGCACACCCTGATGGCCGTAGTAATGCAGGGCCACCGACGCCGCTTCCGCCTCCGCGAACTTGCGGAACCAGTCGGGATGCCGGGTGCGGGCGCGTTTCAGGGCCTCCTTTACCTCCGGGATCGCCGCCAGCAGGACCCCGTTGGCGCACAGCGCCCGGTCGGTGTTCTCCAGGAAGTCCGGCTGGGGGGTGCGTACTCCCCGTTCGATCGAGGAGATCAGCTCCTCGCTCACCCGCACCCGTGCGGCCAGTTCCTTCTGCTGGAGGCCCGCCGCTTCTCGGAGCGCCTTGATCATTTTTCCGAGCGCCTTGAAGAGGTACGTGGTGCCGTCGACCTCCATGGGTCGCTCCGGCTGTTCCTCGCGGTCTGACAGGTCGTTCACAGGCTGAACCGCCCTCGTCCGTACGGGCCGTACACGCAATACCGAAAAGCGTACGGCGGGTCCGACACGCTGGGTGAGGGGATGACCGAAATCAGTGACATTGCATAGGGGCTGTCAGTCGGAGCCGGTGAGGACCTCGTCCTGGCGCTCCAGGATCTGTTGCCAGGCCGCCTCGTGGTTGTCGCGGGAGGCCTCGTCGAGGAAGCCGGCGTGGGTCAGCCGCAGGTGCGTGCCGATGGGGTGGGGGAGGAGCTCGACGGTGAGCACCGTCTCGGCTCCCTCCGTGCCGCCCCGGCCCGTCACCCACGTCAGCTCCACGAGGTGGTTGGGGACCAGCCGCAGGAAGCGCCCGTAATGCGGGTGTCTGGTCGGCGTGGCCCCCGGCTCCGGTGCGAACTCCGTCTCGAAGAAGAACGGCGCGTTCACTTCGGCCCTCATCAGGACCGAGCCCGGTGCGGCGAACCAGCGGTCGAACTCCTCGGTCCAGCCCGCGTACAGGGTGTGCTCGCCGGCGATCATCGAGCGTTCGACGGTCAGCCGGTGGGGGCGGTCCGACAGGTCGGGGACGCGGATCGGATCGGTGGTCATGGCGATGACCCTAGTGACCGGGGTACCCCGCGCACGGGTGCGACGCGGGGCGGCCCGCTAGTACGACTGGAGCTCCCACAGGTTGCCCTCGGGGTCGCGGACGTGGGCGCTGCGCAGGGTCGGGCCCCACTCCGGGCGGTCGGCGGGCGGGGCCGCCGGGGTGGCGCCGCGGGCCAGGCAGGCGGCGTACGCGGTGTCCACGTCGGGGACGCGGCTGACCAGCATGCTGCGGTCGGCGGAGGCGGAGGCGGAGGCGGAGGCGGTGGCGGTGTCCAGCGGTGCCACCGTGGCGGCCATCGCCGAGCGGTCCAACAGTGAGAGCACGCCCTGGTCGGCCACGTCCCAGGAGGCGTACGGGCCGTCGCCGCCGCCGCGGGTGCGCGTCGCGCCGAGCAGTTCGGGGAGCAGGGCGTCGTAGAAGCGGAAGGTTTCGCCGAAGCGGGCGACGAGGAGTCGGGGATGCAGGGCGTCCATGGCGGGCTCCGTCAATCAGTAGGTGGGAACCAATGATTGGTGTCACCCTACAATGTATCCATGCTGCCGCTCTCGACGCCCCGACTGACCTCCCTCACCCCGTACTTGCTCTCCACGGTGGGCAAGGAGGCCCGCACCCTCGTCGGTGACCGGCTCGCCGCGCACGGGCTGCGGCTGTGGGACATGGCCGTGCTCGCCGCCCTCGACGATCACGGGCCGCAGCCGCAGCGCGATCTCGCCGAGCGGCTCGACGTGCACCCGAGCGACGTGGTCAAGGTCCTCGACGGTCTCGCCCGGCTCGGATACGTCGGGCGGGAGCGCGACACGGCCGACCGGCGCCGCGTCCTGGCGAGCATCAGCGAGCCGGGCCGGCTGTTGTTGGACGAATTGGCGGCGGAGACCGAGGCCGTCGGCGACCGTCTGTTGGCCCCGCTCGATGCGGCCGAACGGGCCACGCTGCAGGCGCTGCTGCAGCGGGTCCACGCCCATGCTCGGGCGGACGCGGGAGAGTGAATCCGGCCCCAAAGCGCAATCACGGTCAAACCAGGGTTCATTGGGGTCTTTCCGGCGCGCAACGGCGGATGTTGTCCGTTCGGTCGTGAGGACCCGGTGAAGCCGAGACGAATGGTGTGTCATATCTGTCGGGGTAGCGGCGAGTCGCGTCGGAATACCTGATAGACAGTGAATATCCACGGCTCGACCCGCCGTATACCTTGTCGGCCGCCTTGGGGGGATCGCCGAACTGTGAAGCCGCTTCACCGTCACCTCGTCAACACCTCGCGCAAGGTCCTGTGCACGGCCGCGCTCGCGGCCAGCCTGACGACCGCCGCCGTGGTGACCAACACGTCCACCGCCGACGCGGGGGAGTCCGAACCGACCCCGGACAGCCCCCAGGCCACCGACCGCGGTGACGCCCGCCTCGACCTGCCCGACCCGCTCGCCGACCCGGCCGCACCGCCCACCACGGGCACGGGCGCGGCCGAGGGTGCCAGCGGTATCCCCGCGACCGCACTCGACGCCTACAAGCGCGCCGAGCTCTCGGTGGCCGCCGCGCTTCCCGGCTGCAAGCTGCCCTGGCAGCTGCTCGCCGGCATAGGCAGGGTCGAGTCCGTGCACGCCTCCGGCTACGGGCTCAAGGCCGACGGCTACACCGAGAAGCCGATCCGCGGCCCGCGCCTCGACGGCAACGGCTTCGCCGAGATCAAGGACACCGACAAGGGCGAGTTCGACGGTGACGCCGTCTACGACCGCGCCGTCGGCCCGCTGCAGTTCATCCCCTCCACCTGGGAGAAGTGGGGTGCCGACGGCAACGGGGACTCCAAGCGCGACCCGAACAACATCTACGACGCGGCGCTGGGCGCCGGCCTCTACCTGTGCGCGGGCGACCGGAACCTCTCGGACGAGGCGCAGCTCGACCGGGCGATCCTCAGCTACAACAACTCCCGCGAGTACGTGAACACCGTGGTCGGGTACATGCACCAGTACCAGAACGGTGCCGCCGGAGTGCCGAACCCGCCCGTCGGGAACTACCCGACGCCGCCCACGACGACGCTGCCCACGCCGAGCCCGAGCACGCCGTCGCACACCCCGAAGCCGAATCCGACCCCGAAGCCGACGCCCACGCCGCAGAAGCCGACCGAGCCGCAGAAGCCGACGCCGCCGGCCCCGACCCTGGCCAAGCTGGAGCTGGTCGGCAGCGCGGAGCTCAAGGCCGAAGCCGGGTCCGCGTTCGCCACGGCCCCGCGGATCAAGGCGCTGCTCAGCGACGGCAAGCCGGCCGCCGCCAAGCCGATCCTGTTCGAGCTCAAGGACGACACCACGGGCTCCTCCATCGGGGCGGAGGGCAAGACCTTCCTCGTGGTCGACACCGACTCCGAGGGCGTCGCGACCCTGCCCGGCCTGAAGGCCGGAGCCAAGGCGGGCGGCTTCACCCTGCGGGTCGCGGCCTACAACACCGCCGCCCAGCTCACGGTGAACTTCACCGGCACCGTCACGGCGAAGCCGGCCCCGGTCGCGGACAAGTTGACCCGTACCGACGCCGACGCGGCGAAGCCGCTGGAGGTCGTCGCGGGCAAGAGCTTCACCGGTGTGGAGGTCACGGCCACCGCCAAGGACAAGGCGGTGGAGGGCACGCAGGTCACCGCCGGGCTGGTCGAGCAGAACGAGGCCGGCGCGTGGGTGCCGGTGGACCCGGCGAAGTCCAAGGGCCCCTGGTTCAAGGACAAGGACGGGAAGAAGGTCACCAGCCTGCTCCTCGCCCCGACGGGCGCCGACGGCAAGATCGCGCTGCCGGAGCTGTTCACCACGGACGTGGCCCCGGGCACGTACCGCCTCCGCCTGATCACGAAGGACAACGTGGTCCTGATCCTGGACCTCAAGATCACGGCCGCCCCGACGACGACGCCGACGCCCCCGGTGACGCCGACGCCGACGCCGACGTCGACGACGGCCGGCAAGCAGTGATGCGGTCGGGACGAGCCGCCGGGTTCCGGTAGCCCGTCCCCGCGGGCTCGCCCGCGAACGCCATCGCCCCCGTCACCGTGTTCACGGTGGCGGGGGCGATGGCGTTCGCCCCGTCCCCCACTCCGGGAGGGGAAAGGCAGGAGCCCCACCGCCTCCGAGTGAACGGAGGAGGCAGGGCTCCTTGGGTACTGCTATCCAACCGCGATTAGGTTGGCCCAGGCGACTAGGCCGGGGTGACGTTCTCCGCCTGCGGGCCCTTCGGACCCTGCGTGACGTCGAAGTTCACCATCTGGTTCTCCTCCAGGGAGCGGAAGCCAGAGGCGTTGATCGCGGAGTAGTGGACGAAGACATCCGGGCCGCCGCCGTCCTGGGCGATGAAGCCGAAGCCCTTTTCAGCGTTGAACCACTTCACGGTTCCGGTAGCCATGAGCCCTCCTATGGGCCAAAGGGTCGCCCTGCTCCAGAACCTGCTAAGAAGTCTGAAAACTACAAAAGCCTGCGGGTCACATTCTCCGCAGGCCTCGTACTGCAAGGGAAACCAAACTGCAACTTGCGACGAGCCTAGCACGCACCCTGCGGCGGAGACCAGAGGGAAAGATCACGTCACTCGGACGTTTGAGGCCCGCCTGAAGGCTGACGGAGACGCGGGGGCTAGTCTCGCGATGTGGACGTCTATCGCAGCCGGCCCCGCGTCGGCCACATTCAGTTCCTGAACTGCCTTCCCCTCTACTGGGGGCTGGCCAGAACCGGCACGTTGCTGGACCTGGAGCTGACCAAGGACACCCCCGAGAAGCTGAGCGAGCGCCTCGTCCAGGGGGAGCTCGACATGGGTCCGATCACCCTCGTGGAGTTCCTCCGCAATGCCGACCAGCTCGTCGCGTTCCCCGATCTCGCGGTCGGCTGCGACGGCCCGGTGATGTCCTGCGTGATCGTTTCGCAGGTGCCGCTGGACCAGCTGGACGGGGCCCGGGTCGCGCTCGGTTCGACCTCCCGCACGTCCGTACGCCTCGCCCAGCTGCTGCTTTCCGAGCGGTACGGGGTCGAGCCGGACTACTACACCTGCCCGCCCGACCTGGGCCTGATGATGCAGGAGGCCGACGCGGCCGTGCTGATCGGGGACGCCGCGCTGCGCGCCTCGCTGCACGATGCGCCCCGGCTAGGCCTCGACGTCCACGACCTGGGGCTGATGTGGAAGGAGTGGACCGGACTGCCGTTCGTCTTCGCCGTCTGGGCCGCCCGCAAGGACTACCTCGCCCGCGAGCCGGTCGTCGTCCGCAAGGTCCACGAGGCCTTCCTCGACTCCCGTGACCTCTCCCTCGAAGAGGTCGCCAAGGTCGCCGAGCAGGCGGCCCGCTGGGAGGCCTTCGACGCCGATCTGTTGCAGCGGTACTTCACGACGCTCGACTTCCGCTTCGGGCCCGAACAGTTGGCCGGTGTAAGGGAATTCGCGCGACGTACGGGAGCGACCACGGGCTATCCCGAGGATGTCGCCGTGGAGCTGCTGAACGGTGACGGCGCGCGCGTCTGATCGCATCCCCGGATCGATTAACGGGCGGTAGCCAGGGTTCCGGTCGCGGGGGATATGCCGTTTCCCGGGAATTCCCCCCTCTTTTCGCTTTTCCGACCATCGGACGGGAATGCGGAGTACCCCATTCGGCGGAGCGCGCACGTGGCGCCCGCGAGCCCTGTCGTCGACACCCGGCTCGGCCTGCCGACCGCGACGTCCTCGGCCCCGACCCGCAGGCCCTTGAGCAGGTGCCCGCCGGGTTCGAGCCGGCCGGATCCGCCCCGACGGGCCGGTGACGGCTCTAAGGTGCTCTTGGCGATCAGGGACCGAACGGGGAGGGGGACGCGATGCAGCCGCTCGACGCAGGCGAACCGCGGACCATCGGCGCGTACCGGCTGCTCGGCCGGCTCGGCTCCGGCGGCATGGGACGGGTCTACCTGGGCCGCAGCGCGGGCGGCCGGACGGTGGCCGTCAAGATCGTGCACCCGCACTTCGCCTCCGACGAGGAGTTCCGCGCCCGGTTCCGCCGCGAGGTCGAGGCCGCGCGGCGCGTCGGCGGCGAGTGGACCGCGCCCGTCCTGGACGCCGACCCGGAGGCGACGGTGCCGTGGGTGGCCACCGGGTACGTGGCGGGGCCCTCCCTGGGCGGCGCGGTGGCCGCGCACGGGCCCCTTCCCGAAGCCTCCGTACGGGCCGTCGGAGAAGGCCTGGCCCGCGCCTTGGTGGCCGTCCACGGGCTGGGCCTCGTCCACCGGGACGTGAAGCCGTCGAACGTGATGCTGAGCCTCGACGGCCCCCGGCTGATCGACTTCGGCATCGCGCGGGCCACCGACGGGACCGCCTCCCTCACCTCCACCGGCGTCTCCATCGGCTCGCCCGGCTACATGTCCCCCGAGCAGATCCTCGGCAAGGGGATCACCGGCGCCGCCGACGTGTTCTCGCTCGGCGCGGTGCTGGCCTACGCGGCGACCGGGCAGCCGCCGTTCACCGGGGACAACTCGGCGACCCTCCTCTACAAGGTGGTTCACGAACCGCCGGACCTCGACGCGGTCCCGGCCGGCGGACTGCGCGAGCTGATCGCGGCCTGCCTGGCCAAGACGGCCGCCGACCGGCCCGCCCCGGAGGCGATCGCGCAGACCCTCGCCGGAGCCCTCCACACCCGCGGCTGGCTTCCCGCGCCCCTCGTGGAAGAGGCCAGCCGCGCAGCGGTCGCCCTGCTGGACCTGGAGGCCGATCACTCCGGGGGCGGGTCGGGTCCGGCGGAGTCCGGGTCCGGGCCGGTGTCGTTCACGGGAGGCTCGTTCGGGGCGCCCGACCCTTCGTACGGCCGGGCCCCCCTGTACGCCGGCCAGGCCGTGCCGGCCGGCGGGACGCAGCCCGGCGCCGGATTCACGACTCCGGGCAGCGGCTCCTTCGCCGCGGCCCACGGGCAGAACCCGTACGGTCCCTACGGGCCGCCGCCGGCCGCCGTCCACGGCAGTCCCACCGCGACCTCCGGCGGTGGTGTGCCGCAGCCGCGGACCGCCCCCGACGCGGCCCGCCAGGTCACCTTCAACGCGGCCGGACGGCGGTTCAGCTGCTCGCTGGTCCTCGCGGCGACGGCCGTCCTGGCCGTACTGTCCGGCGGCGGTCTGTACGGGCTCGGGCTGCTCCCGGGCACCGGCGGCGACCAGGACCACACCGCTGCCACACCCCCGAAGGGCTCGGGCACGGCCTCCGCGGCCACCCCCGCACCGTCGGGAGCGACACCGAGCGGCACCCGGGGAGACGTCCCCAAGGAGCTCACCGGCACCTGGAAGGGCACGGTCACCACCGCCCGCGCGGGCGTCGCCGCCGAATTCGAGATCACCATAAAGACCGGCAGGGTCGGCGAGGTCGTGGGCCGGGACAAGTCGATCCTCCCCGTCCTCGGTACCGACTGCAGCGGCGACTGGAAGCTGGCCTCCGCCACCGACCGCTCCCTCGTCCTGAACACCACGGGCGGCCCCAACCCGGCCCCCGGCGTCTGCTCCAACGGGTCCGCCAACGAGCGTTTCACCCTCAACGCCGACGGGACGCTCCACTACAAGTCGGGCGACGTCCCGGCCGGAAACCCCGAGGGCGACCTCACCCGCATCCCCTGAAATCCGAGGCCGGGCCCTGGCGTAGGCTGGATCGGTCCGTACCTCTTGACACACCGCCGAAAGGTGACGCACCGGTGACCGACCAGGCCGCTCTCCAGTCTGTCCTCGACCGCGCCGCCGCAGGGGGCCGGATCACCAAGGAAGAGGCGCTCGACCTCTACCGGCACGCCCCGCTGCACGCGCTCGGCCAGGCGGCCGACGCGGTGCGCCGCCGCCGTTACGCCGGCACCGAGCACATCGCGACGTACATCATCGAGCGCAACATCAACTACACCAACGTGTGCGTCACGGCGTGCAAGTTCTGCGCCTTCTACGCGGCCCCCAAGGACACCAAGAAGGGCTGGTCCCGCGACCTCGACGACATCCTGCGCCGCTGCGCGGAGACCGTCGAGCTCGGCGGCACGCAGATCATGTTCCAGGGCGGACACCACCCCGACTACGGCGTGGAGTACTACGAGGAGCACTTCTCCGCCATCAAGAAGGCGTTCCCGCAGCTGGTCATCCACTCCCTCGGCGCGTCCGAGGTCGACCACATGGCCCGGATCTCGGGCGTGAGCGCCGAGGAGGCCATCCGCCGCATCCACGCGGCCGGCCTGGACTCCTTCGCGGGCGCCGGCGCCGAACTCCTGCCGGAGCGGCCGCGCAAGGCGATCGCCCCGCTGAAGGAATCCGGCGAGCGCTGGCTGGAGATCATGGAGATCGCCCACGGGCTGGGCGTGGAATCCACCTCCACCATGCTGATGGGCACCGGCGAGACCAACGCCGAACGCATCGAACACATCGCGATGATCCGCGACACGCAGGACCGCACGGGCGGCTTCCGCGCCTTCATCCCGTACACGTACCAGCCCGAGAACAACCACCTCAAGGGCCGGACCCAGGCGACGGTCTTCGAGTACCTGCGGATGATCGCGATCGCGCGGCTCTTCCTCGACAACATCGCCCACATCCAGGGCTCCTGGCTCACCGTGGGCAAGGAGGCCGGCCAGCTCTCGCTGCACTACGGCGCGGACGACCTCGGCTCGATCATGCTGGAGGAGAACGTGGTCTCCTCGGCCGGAGCCAAGCACCGGTCGAACCGGCAGGAGATCATCGACCTGATCCGCAAGGCGGGCCGCGTCCCCGCGCAGCGCGCGACGACGTACGAGCACCTCGCCGTGCACGAAGACCCGGCGAACGACCCCGTCGACGACCGCGTGGTCTCGCACATCTCCTCCACCGCGATCGAAGGCGGCACCGCGCACCCCGAGCTGAAGCTCATCCCGACGAACTGAGGCCCGGTGCTGACGCTTCACACCGCCGATCTCCTCGTCGCCGGACCAGGGGCCGCGCCGCTGCCCGGCGGGGCGGTCCTCGTCGACGGGGACCGGATCAGCCGCGTGGGCCCGTACGAGGAGCTCGGCGCGGCCTGGCCGCACGCCCGGGTCCGGCGCTGGCCCGGCGTACTGACGCCGGGGCTGCTCGTACGCGGGGCGGACGAGCTCCTGGAGCGCACGTACTACCCGGACGACCCGTACGAGACCGCCGAGCTCGGCGCGGACCCCATCAGCGGGGCCGAGGCGCTGGCCGGCCTGTCGATGACCGAGTCCCGCTGGGGCAACAGCGCCCGCCGGGCCACGCAGAAGCTACTGGCCCGCGGGGTCGTGGCGGTGACCGGGCGGCTCACGGTCCCGTCCGTGCGGACGGCAGTGATCCGCTCGGGCCTCACGCTCCTCCCGCCCGCGGCCGCGACGCCCCCGGACCTGCCGTCCCCGGACCTGCCGTCCCCGGACCTGCCGTCCCTGGACCCCTTCGCCGGCCGCGACACGGCCGAACAGGCCTTCTTCGGCACCTTGGAGCCGGGCACCCCGGCCCGTTTCGCGGTCTTCGCGGCCCCCGACGCCGAAGCGCTCCTGAAGCAGGGCGCCACCACCTGCGTGGCCACCGTGATCGCAGGCCGTCTCCTGCACCGCCGCCGCTAGGTCCTGACGCCCTCTCGGGCCAGGGCGGCCAGGAGACAGGCCTGGAGGCGGCTTATGCCGCCCAGCTTCGCCCGGATGTTGTGGACGTGGAACTTGACCGTGCTGACGGACAGTTGCAGCTCCCCGGCGAGTTCCGCGTTCGAGGCGCCGGTCGCAAGGCACAGGAACACGGTCGACTCCTGCTCGGTGAGCTGGACCTCCCGCCGCAGCTCCTCCCCCGTACGGGGCGGAAACCAGGCGGGGACGCTGAATCTGACGACATTCATGGTTCCACTCCTCGGCACCGGCCGATGCGCTGGTCAACACATCGGCGCTCCCTGTGCCTTAAGGGACGGGTGGTCCCGACAGGTAGGTTCCATTTCCGTCGAACGGCCAGGCGTTGGCCTCGCAGCCGAGCAGCCCCTTGATCTGCTGCATCATCGCCGGAGCGGGCTTTCCGGGGCCCGGGCAGGTCTCGTGGTCGTGGCCTATTTCGTGGCCCACCTCGTGATTGACGATCAGCGCCCGGTACTCCTCCACGGCACCCTTGAACTGCGGTGATCCCTCCAGCCAGCGCTTGAGGTTGACCACGACCGTGTGACCGGCCCGGCAGTTCGTCTCACCGATCAGTTCCGGGGTGACCACCTCGCACAGCCGGTCGGTCGTCGTGGGTGTGGCGATCTTCACGGTGAAGTCCACCGGCTGGCCGGTGCCGACGAGCTGGAAGCCGTACGCCGGGTCCTTGATCCAGCCCCGCGGGTCCCCGAGGATCTTCTCCACGGCGTGCGCGGCGGTGTCGGCGTCCACCCCGCTGCCCTCCTCGACCTCGATCCGCCACTTGCGGACGGTCCCCTTGCCCTGCGCCTGCCCGGAACGGGAAGAGGCCGCGAACACCCCCGGCCCGGACTGCGGCACCGCGGAACCGGAGCCGCCGCCCGGCTTCGCGTCCGTGACGCCCGGCTTCGCCGGCGGGGCGGAGGACGGGCCGGCCTGGGGGGAGCCGGAGGAACCCGAAGGGGACGGAACGGCGGCGTCCCGGTCGGGCGGCGCGGCGGGCGGCGCGGCCACGCTGTCGGAGACGGACTCGGCGTCGTCCAGCGGCACCACCGCGTACGCGGTCGCCAGGGCGGCGACCAGCGCCGCCGAGCCGAGGAACGTACGGCGGAGCCGCTTTCGCCGCTCGGCCCGGCGCCGGGCGCGCGGGCCGAGGGGGGAACCGCGGCCGGTGGAACGGCCTCGACCGATGGATTGGCCTGCCGGCATCGTGGAGCCCTTTGTTCGGGAATATCGTGTTTCGGCGGTCCTTGTCGGACCGTTCCGGCCAGTCAACGCGGCTGCGCGGGCTCCGCGTAACTGTCCATCGGGCCAGTTGTGCGCACCGCTGCCCCACCGCTGCGCACCGCTGCCCCGCCCCTGCGCACCGCCCGGTAGCGGGCCCCGGGCCGGGCGGCGGGCCAGGCCTGAGAGGATGGTCCGCAGACCGCCGATCCGCATCGCACACCAAGGGGCGAACGCCAGTGACAAGGGCTTCCCTGGACAAGCAGCCGCACGAAGTCGCCTCCATGTTCGACGGTGTGGCGGCGAACTACGACCTCACCAACGACGTCCTCTCCCTCGGACAGGCCCGCCTGTGGCGCAAGGAGGTCGCCAAGGCGGTCGGCGCGCGCCCCGGACACAAGGTGCTGGACCTGGCCGCCGGAACCGCGACGTCCTCGCTGCCGTTCGCCGCGACCGGCGCGTACGTCGTCCCCTGCGACTTCTCCCTCGGCATGCTCCGCGAGGGCAAGAAGCGCCACTCCTGGCTGCCGCTGACCGCGGGCGACGCGACGAAGCTGCCGTTCAAGGACGACGTCTTCGACACCGTGACGATCTCCTTCGGCCTGCGCAACGTCCAGGACACCGACGCCGCGCTGAGCGAGCTGTACCGGGTGACCAAGCCCGGCGGCCAGGTCGTCATCTGCGAGTTCTCGCAGCCCACCTGGGCGCCGTTCCGCACGGTCTACACCGAGTACCTGATGCGCGCCCTGCCGCCGGTGGCCCGCGCCGTGTCCTCCAACCCCGATGCCTACGTGTACCTCGCCGAGTCGATCCGCGAATGGCCGGACCAGCCGGCGCTGGCCGCGCTGCTGCAGAAGGCCGGCTGGTCCAAGGTCGCCTGGCGCAACCTGAGCGGCGGCATCGTCGCGCTGCACCGCGGCTCCAAGGCCTAGGGAGCGCGGGCCCGGTGGACTACCAGGAGCTGCTGGAGCGGATCGCGGCGGACATCGCCCCCTTGGTGGGCAGCGGTACGCCCGCCGAGTACATCCCGGCGCTCGCGTCCGTGGACGCCGGGCAGTTCGGCATGGCCGTCGCCGATCTCGACGGCAACGTGTACGGGGTGGGGGACTGGCAGGTGCCGTTCTCCGCGCAGTCGATCACCAAGGTGTTCGCCCTGGCCCTGGCACTGGCCGAGGGCGGCGACAGCCTGTGGGAGCGGGTCGGGCGGGAGCCGTCGGGCAACCCGTTCAACTCCCTCGTGCAGCTGGAGTACGAGAACGGCATTCCGCGCAATCCGTTCATCAACGCGGGCGCGCTCGTCGTCACCGACCGGCTGCAGACACTGACGGGCGACGCGAGCAGCGAGCTGCTGGAGTTCCTGCGGCAGGAAAGCGGCAACCCGGACCTCGGCTTCGACGCGGAAGTGGCCGCGTCCGAGCAGGAGCACGGCGACCGCAACGCCGCGCTCGCGCACTTCATGGCTTCCTACGGGAACATCGACAACCCCGTGCCGACGCTGCTCGACCACTACTTCTGGCAGTGCTCCATCGAGATGAGCTGCGCCGACCTGGCACGGGCGGCGCGGTTCCTGGCCCGGCACGGGCTGCGCGCGGACGGCTCGCGGCTGCTGACGCGGAGCGAGGCGAAGCAGGTCAACGCGGTGATGCTGACCTGCGGGACGTACGACGCGGCCGGAGAGTTCGCCTACCGGGTGGGCCTGCCGGGCAAGAGCGGCGTGGGCGGCGGGATCGTGGCGGTCGTCCCGGGACGGTGCACGCTGGCCGCCTGGAGCCCGGGCCTGGACCCCCACGGCAACTCGGTCGCGGCCGCGGCCGCCCTGGACCGCTTCACCACCCTGACGGGCCTCTCGGTCTTCTGACGCGCCGCTCGCACGCCTCGGCGCCGGGGCGCCTTCCCGGCTTCGCGCCGTTGCGCCGTTGCGCCGGACTCCGTCCATCGGCCCGGGGCGGGGCCGGCGGCAGTGGCCGGCCGGTGCGCACGGCCGCTGCGCGGGGCCGCCCCTCCCCGCCCCCTCCCGTCCACCGGGCTCCGCCCGGGGGGTGTTGGGGGGCCGGACCCCGCCAACGGCGCTGCGTGCGGGCGGGCCCGGGGCTAGTCGGGCTGGAGGGTGAGTTCGTAGCGGCGGCCGTACTTCTGGCCGTTCGGGAGGAGGAAGCGGGACGCCAGGGTCATGCCCAGCCGTTCCGCGACCGCGATCGACCGCTGGTTCTCGTCGTTGATCATCGCCACCACTCGCGGCACCCCGGCCGCCCGTACGCGTTCCAGCGTCGCCAGCGCCGCGGCATACGCGTACCCCTTGCCCCAGGCGGAGCGACCCAGCCGCCAGCCGATCTCTACCTCCCCGACCGGCCCCCATTCCTTCTCCCGCGGCCACGGCTGCGCGCCGGTGAACCCGATCACCGCGCCCTGCGCGTCCAGCAGCGTCCAGAGGCAGTAGCCGAGCTGCGCATCGTGCATCCGCTGCCGCGCGGTGAACTCCTCGTACAGGGACAGCTCGGCGGGACCGCCGAGGAACTCCATCACGTCGGGGTCGTCGAAGACCCCGTGCCAGGCCCGCGCATCCTCGTGGGTGGGCACGCGCAGCTCTACGGCGGGGAGCGAGGTGGTCATCGGGCAGCCCTTCGGGTTCGTGATCTCTCTCGCTGCATAGACTGCACATGTCCTGTGCCGTTGGGCACCCTTTATCGAGCCTTCGGGAGACCCCGCAGTGACCGAGCCCCTCTCCGAACACTCCGCGGATGTGATCGTCGTCGGGGCCGGACCCGCCGGCTCGACCACCGCCTACTACCTCGCCAAGGCGGGACTCGACGTCCTGCTGCTGGAGAAGACGGCGTTCCCGCGCGAGAAGGTCTGCGGCGACGGTCTGACCCCGCGCGCCACCAAGCAGCTGGTGGCGATGGGCATCGACATCTCCGAAGAGGCCGGCTGGCTGCGCAACAAGGGCCTGCGGATCATCGGTGGCGGCCAGCGGCTCCAGCTGGACTGGCCGGAACTCGCCTCCTTCCCCGACTACGGACTCGTCCGCAAGCGCGACGACTTCGACGAGACCCTGGCCCGCCAGGCCCAGAAGGCCGGCGCCCGCCTGTACGAGCGGTGCAACGTCGGCGAGCCGGTGCGGGATCCGCGGACCGGCCACATCACGGGCGTGCAGGCCAAGCTCGGCGAGGAGAAGATCCCGGTCACCTTCAGCGCGCCCCTCGTCGTCGCCGCCGACGGCAACTCCTCCAGGCTGTCCCTCGCGATGGGCCTGCACCGGCGCGAGGACCGGCCGATGGGCGTGGCCGTGCGGACGTACTTCACCTCCCCGCGCCACGACGACGACTACCTGGAGTCCTGGCTGGAACTGTGGGACCGGCGCGGAGCCCAGGACCGGCTGCTGCCCGGCTACGGCTGGATCTTCGGCATGGGCGACGGCACGTCCAACGTCGGTCTCGGCATCCTCAACTCCTCCTCCGCCTTCCGGGAGCTGGACTGGCGCGAGGTCCTCAAGGCCTGGTGCGCGTCCATGCCGGAGGACTGGGGCTACACCCCCGAGAACATGACGCAGCCGATCCGCGGCGCGGCCCTGCCGATGGCCTTCAACCGGCAGCCGCACTACACCAAGGGCCTGCTGCTCGTCGGTGACGCGGGCGGCCTCGTCAACCCGTTCAACGGCGAGGGCATCGCCTACGCGATGGAGTCGGGCCAGATCGCGGCCGACGTCATCGTGCAGGCGCACGCCCGGTCCACGCCGGCGCAGCGCGAGCTGGCCCTGCACAGCTACCCGAAGGTGCTCAAGGAGACCTACGGCGGCTACTACTCGCTGGGCCGCGCCTTCGTGAAGCTGATCGGCAACCCGAAGGTGATGAAGGTCGCCACCCAGCGCGGCCTGACGCACCCGGTGCTGATGCGGTTCACCCTGAAGATGCTGGCCAACCTGACCGACCCGGCGGGCGGCGACGCGATGGACCGCATCATCAACGGCCTCTCCAAGGTGGCTCCAAAAGCCTGATCATTCAAGGCCGGGCCGCTCGTTGGGTAGTTGAGCGGCCCGGCTCCTGACGTTTGGCCGTCAGACGTTGACGATCTTCACCTTCGGCGAGCCGGGAAGCTCCTCGGCGGCCTTGCACAGCGCCGGGATGTGCGACTTGTCGGAGGTGACGAGGAGTACCGGGGGCGGGCAGAGCGCGGCGGTGGCCACCACGAGTGCGTCCACGAGGCATTCGTGCCCGTCAAGGCCCGAGGTATCCAGCAGCTTCGCTGCGGCGTCTGTCACCGCGTCGTTGACCGGTTTCACGTCGAACCGGGACAGCAGGAACCGGAGTCGCTTGGCGGCTTCTCCTGTTCGGCGCACCTCCAAGGGCGTCAGTGCGGACAGCGCCACGCGTCTGCCGCTCTGCTGAGCGACCTCGATGCGCGCACGCATCCCCTCGTCGCCGTCGACGTGAAGCGAAAGCCCCTGGGCGTCCAGGACGAGCGTGCCCTCGCTCTTGGCTTTGATCTTGAGGCGCTTGCTTACCACTCCTGTTCCGCCTGCCGCCGCGCTTCGGCGGAGACGGGGCCGAACGCCTTGCGGTCGGCGGCCACGACCTCACGGAGCTTCTGCGCGGCGAGCCATTCCTCCAGGGCTTCGGCCACGACGGAGGAGAACCCGTTCTTGCCGGTGCGCTCCTCGACTTCCTTGATCAACGACTGTGCGAGCGACACGGATCTCTTACCGGCCCGCTCGGCGGCCTGGGGCGCTACGTGGCTGCTCATACCTAAAACGTAACACCGCTGGTAGGAAATTTCTCGTCCGATGGTTACCCCGGTGGAACCAAGGTGGCCCCGAAGGCCTGACGGGTGGCGTTACGAGGCGGGTCGGGCCGGGGTCTCGCCGGTTCGGTCCGCTCCGTCGTCACCGGAGCCTTCGTACGGGGCGGGCTCCGCCGCGCCGTGGACGGTGCGCACGCAGCGGGCCAGCAGGACCAGGCCCCACAGCAGCAGCGTGAGCGCAACGGCCCAGCCGAGCCCCAGGATGACGGGATGTCCGGGTTTGTGCCACGGGCGGGCGGTGTTCAGCAGCCAGCCGCCGACGGCGAGCAGGAAGAGCCCGGTGGCGGCCGGTGTAGCGGTGGGGTCGACGGTTCCCCCGCCGGAGCCGTGCTCCTCGTACGCCCTGCCGATCACGGTCCACCACCTCCCGGGCTGCATCTGTCCGCAGCACCCCCGCCATCTTCTCAAGGCCTCGGCCGGTTCCACACGGGCCGCCCGCCAGGCGGGATGAAGACCCGCCAGCAGCCCGGTGAACAACCCCGCGAGCGGGTGGGCACAGCGCGAGCCACGGCGGGTGGGCTCGGCGCGCAGGCACGGCGAAGGGCCGGCACTCCGCCCCGAGCGGGGGAGTGCCGGCCCTTCGCCGTGCCTGGAGGGGCTTCAGAGGCCCCTGGGAGCCTCAGAGGACGCGGACGGCGCCCGTCGGCGGGTCGTAGCTCAGGGAGCGCTCGACGATGCCCGTGCTGGGGTTCTGGGCGCCCACGAACTTGCCGCCGCCGACGTAGATGGCGACGTGGTAGGCGTTGCCGCGGGAGCCCCAGTACAGGATGTCGCCCGGCTTCAGGGAGCTCAGGGACACCGAGCTGCCCGCCGCGGACTGGTCCTGGGACACGCGGGGCAGCGAGATGCCGGCCTGGCGGTAGGCGGCCTGGACGAGGCCGGAGCAGTCGAACGAGGACGGGCCGGTCCCACCGCTGACGTACGCCTTGCCGACCTGCGCACGGGCGAAGTTCACGATGGCGGCGGCGGAGCCGGTCGCCGGGGCGGTGACGGTGCCCGAGCCCAGCTCGCCGGACCCGGAGGCGGAGGCGCTCTGCAGCGAGGTGCGGTCGGAGCTGCGGGTGGCGCGCTCGGCCGCGGCCTTGCGGTCCGCCTCCGCCTTCGCCTTCTTCTCGGCGTCGGCCTTCTCGGCGTCTTCCTTGGCCTTCTTCGCCTCGGCGGCAGCGCCCGTACGGGCCTGCTCCTCCTGAGTGCGCAGTTCGCCGGTGACGGCGGCGGCGGCCGTGTTCTCGGCGGCGGTGGTGACGGCGGAGGAGACCTCGGCGGCCAGGTCCAGGTTCAGGACCGGCATTTCGAGCGTCGTCTCGGTCACGGGCTCGGACGGGGACGCGCTCGCCGTGCCGGCCATCGCCAGGGTGCTGAGGACGCCACCGGCAACTCCGGCGCGGACCGCGAGCTTCGAGGCGGAGCGGCGGGGCTTCCGGTGGCTGGGTATGTGAGCGGTGTGGGACATGAGGACAACCGCTATCAGGGGGTCCGGGTTCCCATCAAGAAACGTGGTCTGCGCCACAGTTGCGCGAAAAGTGAGCTAACCGGGCGCGCCGCGCGTCTTATTGACGCCGTAACGGGCGAATCGGACACGCCGTCACAGGGCTGTGATCAAGGGGTTTCAGTAATTAGTCCGAAATGATCCACGGACTACCATCCCGGTGCACAGATGGCCAAGCCCTCTTTCGGAACCGAAAATTCGGTGTGACGCAGGTCACAGGAACGTCTCGCCGTGAGGGCGCTGTGGCCCGTCCGTGACCTTGCCGTGAACTTGCCGCGTGGGCGGCGCCGGCGCTCGTGAACATGTGCACGCAGTCACGTCCCCGACTGCCCCCGTTCACCCCGTCCATTCCCGTCCCCGGGGATTCCCTCGGCCGAGCGACGGCGACTTCCCTTTACCGTGCAAGGCTTGATCTCGCAAATTTGCCTGCACTGGGAATCGTTTGATAGTGCCACCCCCCTTCTACCTGCGGTAACGGGGGTGGATGTCACCTTTGGTGATCATGTGGATGCTTCGCGTATGAAGATCACAGCTCATCTGACTTCATGATCGTTCGTCAGGTGGTGGAGATCACAAACTCGTTGTTGTTACCCGTGTCGCAGATCACAGACCACCGGGCATAAGATGCGCACCAGTCCGGCTTGTGAACTGCCTCACATGCGATCTCTCGAAGTTGGGCGATCTTCGCGGGGCGGCTCGCTCGGTGCCGGCACAGCGGTCCAACGGTCAAGGACGACTGGAAGGAGCGAGGAGCGTGAATGCATACGCACCCATCCTCGTGCTCGGCGCCCTCGGCGCAGGGTTTGCGATCTTCTCCGTGGTCATGGCCACGCTGATCGGCCCAAAACGGTACAACCGGGCGAAGCTTGAGGCGTACGAGTGCGGCATCGAGCCGACGCCCACGCCGGCCGGCGGCGGTCGCTTCCCCATCAAGTACTACCTGACGGCGATGCTCTTCATCGTCTTCGACATCGAAGTTGTCTTCCTCTACCCCTGGGCCGTCACCTTCGACTCCCTGGGGATCTTCGGGCTCGTCGAGATGCTGCTCTTCGTGCTCACCGTCTTCGTCGCCTACGCCTACGTGTGGCGCCGCGGCGGCCTGGAATGGGACTGAGGGGCTGAATTTCCCATGGGACTGGAAGAGAAGCTGCCGAGCGGCTTTCTGCTGACCACCGTCGAACAGGCCGCGGGTTGGGTGCGCAAGTCATCCGTGTTCCCCGCGACCTTCGGCCTGGCCTGCTGCGCCATCGAGATGATGACCACCGGAGCGGGCCGGTACGACCTGGCCCGCTTCGGCATGGAGGTCTTCCGCGGCTCCCCGCGCCAGGCCGATCTGATGATCGTGGCCGGGCGGGTCAGCCAGAAGATGGCGCCGGTGCTGCGGCAGGTGTACGACCAGATGCCCGCTCCCAAATGGGTCATCTCCATGGGGGTTTGCGCATCTTCAGGCGGAATGTTCAATAACTACGCGATTGTCCAGGGCGTCGACCACATCGTCCCGGTGGACATCTATCTCCCCGGCTGCCCGCCGCGCCCCGAGATGCTGATCGACGCGATCCTCAAGCTCCACCAGAAGATCCAGGGCGGAAAGCTCGGCGTGAACCAGGAAGAGGCGGCGCGCGAGGCGGAGGCGGCGGCCCTCAAGGCCCTCCCCACCATCGAGATGAAGGGGCTCCTGCGGTGAGCCAGACCTCCCCAGACAACGGGAACAACGTTCCTGCCCCCCGGGACTCCGCCGGCGGCCCCGAGGTCATCGGCGTCCGCAAGGGCATGTTCGGAGCCCAGGGCGGCGGCGACACCAGTGGCTACGGCGGCCTCGTCCGCACCGTCGCGATGCCCGGAGCGAGCCACCGCCCCTACGGCTCCTACTTCGACGAGGTCGTGGACGAACTCGAAGGAGCGCTGGAGGAGCAGGACCTGCTTCCCGAGAACGCGATCGAGAAGGTCGTCGTCGACCGGGGCGAGCTGACGCTCCACATCGCCCGCGAGCACCTGCTCCGGGTGGCCGGCACCCTGCGCGACGACCCCGCCCTGCGCTTCGAGCTCTGCACCGGCGTCAGCGGGGTGCACTTCCCCGACGACAAGAGCCGCGAGCTGCACGCCGTCTACCACCTGCGCTCGATCACCCACGGCCGCGTGCTGCGCCTGGAGGTGTCGGCCCCGGACGCCGACCGCCACGTCCCGTCGCTCGTCTCCGTCTACCCGACGAACGACTGGCACGAGCGCGAGACCTACGACTTCTTCGGCCTGGTCTTCGACGGGCACCCGGCCCTCACCCGGATCATGATGCCGGACGACTGGCAGGGCTTCCCGCAGCGCAAGGACTACCCGCTCGGCGGCATCCCCGTCGAGTACAAGGGTGCCCAGATCCCGGCTCCCGACCAGCGGAGGTCGTACAGCTGATGTCCAACACCTCGAACCACGCGGCCTCCCGGGAAACCACAGAGGGCACCGTCTACACCGTCACCGGCGGCGACTGGGACGAGATCGTCCAGTCCGCGGCCAAGGCCGACGACGAGCGGATCGTCGTCAACATGGGCCCGCAGCACCCGTCCACCCACGGCGTGCTCCGCCTGATCCTGGAGATCGACGGCGAGACGGTCACCGAGGCCCGCTGCGGCATCGGCTACCTGCACACCGGCATCGAGAAGAACCTCGAATTCCGGAACTGGACGCAGGGCACCACCTTCGTGACGCGCATGGACTACCTGACGCCGTTCTTCAACGAGACGGCGTACTGCCTCGGCGTCGAGAAGCTGCTCGGCATCACCGACCAGATCCCGGACCGCGCCACCGTCATCCGCGTCCTGCTGATGGAGCTCAACCGGCTCTCCTCCCACCTGGTGTGCATCGCCACCGGCGGCATGGAGCTGGGCGCGACCACGATCATGATCTACGGCTTCCGGGACCGCGAGCTGATCCTCGACATCTTCGAGCTGATCACCGGCCTGCGCATGAACCACGCGTTCGTCCGCCCCGGAGGCCTCGCCCAGGACCTGCCCCCGGGCGCCGTGGACCAGCTGCGCGACTTCCTCAAGACCATGAAGAAGAACCTGCCGGAGTACGACAAGCTCGCCACCGGCAACCCCATCTTCAAGGCCCGCATGCAGGACGTCGGCTACCTCGACCTCACCGGCTGCATGGCGCTGGGCGCCACCGGCCCGATCCTGCGCTCCGCCGGCCTGCCGCACGACCTGCGCAAGGCGGACCCGTACTGCGGCTACGAGACCTACGAGTTCGACGTGCCGACCACCGAGACCTGCGACTCGTACGGGCGGTTCCTGGTCCGCCTGGAGGAGATGCGCCAGTCCCTGCGGATCGTCGAGCAGTGCCTGGAACGGCTGGAGCCGGGCCCGGTCATGGTCGCCGACAAGAAGATCGCCTGGCCGGCGCAGCTGGCGATGGGCCCGGACGGCCTCGGCAACTCGCTCGACCACATCAAGAACATCATGGGCACCTCCATGGAAGCCCTCATCCACCACTTCAAGCTGGTGACCGAGGGCTTCCGGGTACCGGCCGGGCAGGTGTACGCGGCCGTCGAGTCCCCCAAGGGCGAACTCGGCGTCCACGTCGTCTCCGACGGGGGCACCCGCCCCTACCGGGTCCACTTCCGCGACCCGTCCTTCACCAACCTGCAGGCCATGGCCGCGATGTGCGAGGGCGGCCAGGTCGCCGACGTCATCGTCGCCGTCGCCTCCATCGACCCCGTGATGGGAGGCGTCGACCGATGACCACTGAGTTTTCTGGAGGGGACACCCCCCAGGCCCCCCTGTCCCTGGGCATGCCCCAGCTGCCGGCCCCCGACTTCCCGGCCGACGTGCGCGCCCGGCTCGAAGCCGATGCCGCCGAGGTCATCGCCCGCTACCCCGACAGCCGCTCCGCGCTGCTGCCGCTGCTGCACCTGACGCAGGCGGAGGAAGGCCACGTCTCGCGGACCGGCATCCGGTTCTGCGCCGAGGTGCTGGGCCTGACCACCGCCGAGGTCACCGCCGTCGCCACCTTCTACACGATGTACCGGCGGCGGCCCTCCGGCGACTACCAGGTCGGCGTGTGCACGAACACCCTGTGCGCGGTCATGGGCGGCGACGCGATCTTCGACGAGCTCAAGGCGCACCTCGGGGTCGGCAACAACGAGACCACCCCCGACGGCAAGGTGACGCTGGAGCACATCGAGTGCAACGCGGCCTGCGACTACGCCCCCGTGGTGATGGTCAACTGGGAGTTCTTCGACAACCAGACCCCCGACTCCGCCAAGGCCATGGTCGACGACCTGATCGCGGGCCGACCCGTCGCGCCGACCCGGGGCGCGCCGCTGTGCACGTACAAGGAGACCGCCCGGATCCTGGCCGGCTTCCCGGACGAGCGCGAGGGCGCGGTCGAGGCGAGCGGCGGCGCCGGCCCCGCCTCCCTGATCGGCCTGCGCATCGCACGCGGCGAGACCCCGCAGCTCGGCAAGGTCGTGCACCCGCGTGGTGAGGCCGAGGCTGCCACCGAGGAGGGGGAGTGATGACGGTGACTGCCGAAATGCATGAGAACGGTGCGCCGGAGAAGCTGCTGGCGCCCGTGCTGTCGGCGTTCTGGGACGAGCCGCAGTCATGGACGCTGGAGACCTACCGGCGGCACGACGGGTACGAGGGCCTGCGCAAGGCACTCGCGATGACCCCGGACGACCTCATCGCATATGTGAAGGACTCCGGTCTGCGCGGCCGCGGCGGCGCGGGCTTCCCCACCGGAATGAAGTGGCAGTTCATTCCGCAGGGCGACGGAAAGCCGCACTACCTCGTCGTGAACGCGGACGAGTCGGAGCCGGGAACCTGCAAGGACATCCCCCTTCTCTTCGCCAACCCGCACTCCCTCATCGAGGGAATGATCATTGCCTGCTACGCGATCCGGTCGGAGCACGCCTTCATCTACCTGCGCGGCGAGGTCGTGCCGGTGCTGCGGCGCCTGCACGAGGCGGTGCGCGAGGCGTACGACGCCGGCTACCTCGGGGAGAACGTTCTCGGGAGCGGACTGAAGCTCGACATCACGGTGCACGCGGGAGCGGGCGCGTACATCTGCGGTGAGGAGACGGCACTCCTCGACTCCCTCGAAGGCCGGCGCGGCCAGCCCCGGCTGCGTCCCCCCTTCCCTGCCGTCGAGGGGCTCTACGCGTGCCCCACTGTCGTCAACAACGTCGAATCCATCGCCTCGGTTCCCGCGATCCTGAACCGGGGCAAGGACTGGTTCAAGGCGATGGGGACCGAGAAGTCCCCCGGCTTCACCCTGTACTCGCTCTCCGGGCACGTCGCCGGCCCCGGCCAGTACGAGGCCCCCCTCGGCATCACCCTGCGCCAGCTGCTCGACATGAGCGGCGGGATGCGGCCCGGGCACCGGCTGAAGTTCTGGACCCCGGGCGGCTCCTCCACCCCGATGTTCACGGACGAGCACCTGGACGTGCCGCTGGACTACGAGGGCGTCGGTGCGGCCGGCTCCATGCTCGGCACCAAGGCGCTCCAGTGCTTCGACGAGACGACCTGCGTGGTGCGGGCCGTCACCCGCTGGACCGAGTTCTACGCGCACGAGTCCTGTGGCAAGTGCACCCCCTGCCGCGAAGGCACCTACTGGCTGGTCCAGTTGCTCCGCGACATCGAAGCCGGCGAGGGCGTCATGTCGGACCTCGACAAGCTGAACGACATCGCCGACAACATCAACGGAAAGTCGTTCTGCGCGCTCGGCGACGGCGCCGCCAGCCCCATCTTCTCCTCGCTCAAGTACTTCCGCGCGGAGTACGAGCAGCACATCACGGGCAAGGGCTGCCCCTTCGACCCCAGGAAGTCGACCCTCTGGGCTGACACGGAGGTGAACGCATGACCGTCACCACTAATGCTCCGACCGGTGGCGGAGAGGCCGCCGTACCCCCCGAAGACCTGGTCTCCCTGACCATCGACGGCGTCGAACTGTCGGTGCCCAAGGGGACCCTGGTCATCCGGGCCGCCGAACAGATCGGCATCGAGATCCCCCGGTTCTGCGACCACCCCCTGCTCGACCCGGTCGGCGCCTGCCGCCAGTGCATCGTCGAGATCGAGGGCCAGCGCAAGCCGATGGCCTCCTGCACCATCACCTGCACCGACGGCATGGTCGTCAAGACGCAGCTGACCTCCCCGGTCGCCGAGAAGTCCCAGCGCGGCGTGATGGAGCTGCTGCTCATCAACCACCCGCTGGACTGCCCGGTCTGCGACAAGGGCGGCGAGTGCCCCCTGCAGAACCAGGCGATGTCCCACGGTCAGAGCGACTCGCGTTTCGATGGCAAGAAGCGCACCTACGAGAAGCCCGTCCCGATCTCCACCCAGGTGCTGCTGGACCGCGAGCGGTGTGTCCTGTGCGCGCGCTGCACCCGCTTCTCCACGCAGGTCGCGGGCGACCCGATGATCGAGATGCTCGAACGCGGGGCGCTCCAGCAGATCGGCACCGGCGAGGGAGACCCCTTCGAGTCGTACTTCTCCGGCAACACCATCCAGATCTGCCCCGTCGGCGCTCTCACCTCGGCCGCGTACCGGTTCCGCTCCCGCCCGTTCGACCTCGTCTCCTCCCCGAGCGTGTGCGAGCACTGCGCGGGCGGCTGCGCGACCCGGACCGACCACCGCCGCGGCAAGGTGCTGCGCCGGATGGCCGCCGAGGACCCCGAGGTCAACGAGGAGTGGATCTGCGACAAGGGCCGCTTCGGGTTCCGCTACGCGCAGCGCCCGGACCGGCTGACCACCCCGCTGGTGCGCGGCACCGACGGGGTCCTCGCCCCGGCGAGCTGGCCCGAGGCCCTGGAGGCCGCGGCCGCCGGGCTCGCCGCCGCGCGCGGCCGGGCAGGGGTGCTGACCGGCGGTCGGCTCACCGTCGAGGACGCCTACGCGTACGCCAAGTTCGCGCGGGTGGTCCTCGACACCAACGACATCGACTTCCGGGCCCGGATCCACAGCGCGGAGGAGACCGATTTCCTCGCGGCCACCGTCGCCGGCACCGGCAAGGACCTCGACGGCAAGGGGGTGACGTACTCCGCGCTGGAGGCCGCGCCCGCCGTCCTGCTCGTCGGCATCGAGTCGGAGGAAGAGGCCCCCGGCGTCTTCCTGCGGCTGCGCAAGGCCCACCGCAAGCACAAGCAGCGGACCTTCGCCCTCGCCCCGTTCGCCACCCGCGGCCTGGAGAAGGCCGGAGGCACCCTGCTGGCCGCCGCGCCCGGCACCGAGCCCGAATGGCTCGACGCGCTGGCCTCCCGGACCGGGCTGGAGGCCGGCGGGTCCGGGGCCGCCGACGCGCTGCGCCGCAGCGGCGCGGTCATCGTCCTCGGGGAGCGCCTGGCCGGCGTGCCCGGCGCGCTGACCGCCGCCGTACGGGCCGCCGCCGCCACCGGCGCGCAGCTGGTGTGGATCCCGCGCCGGGCCGGGGAGCGGGCCGCCGTCGAGGCGGGCGCGCTGCCGTCCCTGCTGCCGGGGGCCCGGCCGGCCACCGACCCGCGGGCCCGCGACGAGGTCGCCACCGCGTGGGGGCTGGACGAACTCCCGCACCGCTACGGCCGCGACACCGGCCAGATCGTCGAGGCGGCCGCCGGCCGCGAGCTCTCCGCCCTGCTGGTCGCCGGCGTCGAGGTCGCCGACCTGCCGGACCCGGCCCGCGCGCTCGTCGCCCTCCAGGAGGCCTTCGTCGTCTCGCTGGAACTGCGGCCCGGCCAGGTCACCGACCACGCGGACGTGGTCTTCCCGGTCGCCGCCGTCGCCGAGAAGGCGGGCGCGTTCATCAACTGGGAGGGCAGGGTCCGGCCGTTCGAGGCCGCGCTCAAGCCCGAACAGATGACCCGCCCGCTCGCCCCCGCCGACGCCCGCGTGCTGCACATGCTGGCCGACGCGGCCGACCGGCCGATCGCGCTGCCCGACGTACACGCCGTACGCCGCGAGCTCGACGCGCTCGGCCCGTGGACCGGTGAACGCGCCGCCGAGCAGTCCGCGGACACCATGCCGCCGCCCCGCCCCGGAGCGGGCGAGGCCGTCCTCGCGGGCCACCGGCTCCTCCTCGACCAGGGTCGGCTCCAGGAGGGCGACGACGCCCTCGCCGGCACCCGGCACGAGGCGAGCGCCCGGCTCTCGGCCGCCACGGCCGCCGAGACCGGCGTCAAGGACGGTGACGTCCTCGCGGTGACCGGCCCGGCCGGCTCCGTGGAACTCCCGCTACGGATCACCGAGATGCCCGACCGGGTGGTCTGGCTCCCGCTGAACTCCACCGGGCACGGCGTGCTCGCCGACACCGGGGCCCGCCCGGGCACCCTCGTACGGATCGGCCCGGCCGGGGTCGGCCCGGCGGCCGACGAGGACGCGGAGGTGCGGCCGTGAACGCGACCGCGCTGCGGCACTCGGCGTCGCTGACCCATGTCCTTCGGCCGGGCGAAGCTCCGGCCCCCGTAAGGGAGGTGCGAGCATGGTGAACCACCTCGCCCAGATCGCGGCCCAGTCGCAGCCGCACGTCCTCGCGGCCGAGGACCTGAGCCTGTTCGGCCGCGACGTGTGGTGGCTGGTCCTCATCAAGGCGGTGTTCTGCTTCGCCTTCCTGATGGTGACCGTGCTCTTCTCCATCGTGTGGGAGCGCAAGGTCGTCGCCTGGATGCAGCTGCGCATCGGCCCCAACCGGCACGGCCCCTGGGGCATGCTCCAGTCGCTCGCCGACGGCGTGAAGCTCATGCTCAAGGAAGACATCATCGTCAAGCGGGCCGACAAGGTGGTGTACGTCCTGGCCCCGATCATCGCGGCGATCCCGGCCTTCATGGCCATCGCGGTGATCCCCTTCGGCCCGGCCGACGACGAGGTCTCGATCTTCGGCCAGCGCACCACGATGCAGCTCACCGACCTGCCGATCGCGATGCTCTACATCCTCGCGGTCGCCTCCGTCGGCATCTACGGCATCGTCCTGGCAGGCTGGTCCTCGGGCTCGACGTACCCACTGCTCGGCGGCCTGCGTTCCTGCGCGCAGATGATCTCGTACGAGATCGCGATGGGCGCGGCCTTCGCCTCCGTCTTCCTCTACTCCGGGTCGATGTCGACCTCGGCGATCGTCGAGGCGCAGGCCGACCGCTGGTACATCGTGCTGCTGCCGGTGTCGTTCATCATCTACGTCATCACCATGGTCGGCGAGACGAACCGGGCGCCGTTCGACATGCCGGAGTCCGAGGGCGACCTCGTCGGCGGCTTCAACACCGAGTACTCCTCCATCAAGTTCGCGCTGTTCATGCTGGCCGAGTACGTCAACATGGTCACCGTCTCGGCGGTCTCGGTCACCCTCTTCCTCGGCGGCTGGCGCGCCCCCGCGCCGATCTCCACGTACTGGGAGGGCGCGAACCACGGCTGGTGGCCGATGCTCTGGTTCGTCATCAAGGTCCAGCTGCTGCTGTTCTTCTTCATCTGGCTGCGCGGCACGCTGCCCCGCGTGCGCTACGACCAACTGATGAAGCTCGGCTGGAAGGTCCTGATCCCGGTCTCGGTGCTCTGGCTGATGCTGGTCGCGACCGTCCGGGCGCTGCGCAACGAGCGCTACGACTTCTCGGAGATCGTCCTGTACGTCGGCGGCGCGGTCGTCGCGATCCTGCTGCTGTCCTTCGTCGCGGACCTGTTCCGCGACCGCAAGGAGAAGGCGGCCGCCGAACAGGCCGGCGAGGCCGCCGCGGACGCGCCCTTCGACCCGCTGGCGGGCGGATTCCCCGTACCGCCCAAGCCCGGCCAGCAGCTGGCACCCGTACCGCGCAGGCGGCCCCGCCGGGAGCGGGAGCTGATCGTCAGTGGCGGGACGAATACCGACAGTGACCGAGAGGAGGGTGCTGAGAATGCCTGAACCGGAGCAGAACGAGAAGTGGCAGAACCCGGTGGCCGGCTTCGGCGTGACCTTCAAGGCCATGTTCAAGAAGCGCCTCACCGAGCAGTACCCCGAGCAGCAGAAGACCACCGCCCCGCGCTTCCACGGACGGCACCAGCTGAACCGGCACCCGGACGGTCTGGAGAAGTGCATCGGGTGCGAACTGTGCGCCTGGGCCTGTCCCGCCGACGCCATCTACGTGGAGGGCGCGGACAACACCGACGAGGAGCGCTACTCCCCGGGCGAGCGGTACGGCCGGGTCTACCAGATCAACTACGCCCGCTGCATCCTGTGCGGGCTGTGCATCGAGGCCTGCCCGACGCGGGCGTTGACGATGACGAACGAGTTCGAACTGGCCGACTCCAGCCGCGAATCCCTCATCTACACCAAGGAGCAGCTGCTCGCGGGCCTGACCGAGGGCATGGTGGAGTCGCCGCACTCGATCTTCCCGGGCACCGACGAGCAGGACTACTACCGCGGTCTGGTCACCGGGGCGGCTCCCGGGACCGTCCGGCAGGTGGCGGTCTCCAAGGGCGAGACCGGGGCCGCGCCCGACGCCGAGGAGGTGCAGGCATGAGCGCCCTCGCAGCGGCCACCTCGACCTCCACGGGCGAAGCGGTCCAGTTCTGGGTCCTCGCCACCGTCGCCGTCATCGGGGCGCTGTCCACGATCCTGATGAAGAAGGCCGTACACAGCGCCCTGAGCCTGGCCGGGACGATGATCATCCTGGCGGTCTTCTACCTCGCCAACGGTGCGTACTTCCTCGGCGTGGTCCAGGTCATCGTCTACACCGGCGCGATCATGATGCTCTTCCTCTTCGTGGTCATGCTGGTCGGCGTCACCGCCGCCGACTCCCTCAAGGAGACCCTGAAGGGGCAGCGCTGGATGGCCGCCCTGTGCGGGCTCGGCTTCGGCGTCCTGCTCATCGCCGGCCTCGCCAACGCCCACCTCAGCCACTTCAACGGACTCGGCCGGACCAACTCCGCCGGGCACGTCGAGGGGCTGGCCACGCTGATCTTCACCAAGTACGTGTTCGCCTTCGAGATCACCGGCGCGCTGCTGATCACCGCAGCCGTCGGAGCGATGGTCCTCACCCACCGCGAGCGCACCGAGCGGGCCGCCACCCAGCGCGAGCTCGCCGAGCGGCGCGTCCGCGAGGGCGTCCAGCTCCCGCCGCTGCCCGCGCCCGGCGTGTACGCCCGGCACAACGCGGTGGACGTCGCCGGTCTGCTGCCGGACGGCACCCCGTCCGAGCTGACCGTCAGCAAGACGCTGCGCGCCCGCGGCCAGGTCCGGGACGTGTCGGACGAGGCACTGGAGGACTTGAAGGCGCTGGAGCAGCGGTCGGCCGAGCGGCTCGGCCGTGAGGAGGCCTCGAAGTGAACCCGGTCAACTACCTGTACCTGTCGGCGCTGCTGTTCACCATCGGCGCCGCCGGAGTACTGATCCGGAAGAACGCGATCGTGCTGTTCATGTGCATCGAGCTGATGCTCAACGCCTGCAACCTCGCCTTCGTGACCTTCTCCCGGATGCACGGCAACCTCGACGGCCAGATCATCGCCTTCTTCACGATGGTCGTCGCCGCTGCGGAGGTCGTGGTGGGCCTCGCGATCATCGTGTCGCTGTTCCGTACCCGCCACTCGGCCTCGGTCGACGACGCCAGCCTGATGAAGCTGTAAGGGGCGCTCACAGTGGAGAATCTGATTGGGCTGCTGATCGCGGCGCCCCTGCTCGGAGCGGCGGTGCTGCTGTGCGGCGGCCGGCGCCTCGACAAGGCCGGGCACTGGCTCGGCACCCTGCTCGCCGCCGCCTCCTTCGGCATCGGCGTGGCCCTGTTCGCGGACATGCTCGGACGCAGCGCCGACGACCGGACGCTGTACCAGAAGCTGTACACCTGGATCCCGGTCGAGAACTTCCAGGCGGACGTCGCCTTCCAGCTGGACCAGCTGTCGATGACGTTCGTCCTGCTGATCACCGGAGTGGGCACGCTCATCCACGTGTACTCGATCGGGTACATGGAGCACGACGAGCGCCGCCGCCGCTTCTTCGGCTACCTCAACCTGTTCCTCGCGGCGATGCTGCTGCTGGTCCTCGCCGACAACTACCTGCTGCTGTACGTCGGGTGGGAGGGCGTCGGCCTCGCCTCGTACCTGCTCATCGGCTTCTGGCAGCACAAGCCCAGCGCGGCGACCGCCGCGAAGAAGGCCTTCCTGGTCAACCGGGTCGGCGACATGGGCCTGTCGATCGCGATCATGCTGCTGTTCACCACCTTCGGGACCTTCGCCTTCGGACCGGTCTTCGCCTCCGTGGGGAACGCCACCGAGGGCAAGCTGACGGCGATCGCCCTGATGCTGCTGCTCGCCGCGTGCGGCAAGTCGGCCCAGGTGCCGCTGCAGTCCTGGCTCGGCGACGCGATGGAGGGCCCGACCCCGGTCTCGGCCCTGATCCACGCGGCGACCATGGTCACCGCCGGCGTCTACCTCATCACCCGCTCCGGGGCGGTCTTCAACGCCGCGCCGGACGCGCAGACCGCGGTCGTCGTGGTCGGCGGGGTCACGCTCCTCTTCGGTGCGATCGTCGGTTGCGCGAAGGACGACATCAAGAAGGCCCTCGCCGGCTCGACGATGTCGCAGATCGGGTACATGATCCTGGCCGCGGGCCTCGGCCCCATCGGTTACGCCTTCGCGATCATGCACCTGGTGACGCACGGCTTCTTCAAGGCCGGCCTCTTCCTCGGCGCGGGTTCCGTGATGCACGGGATGAACGACGAGGTGGACATGCGGCGCTACGGCGGCCTGCGCCGGTTCATGCCGGTCACCTTCGTCACCTTCGGCCTCGGCTACCTCGCCATCATCGGCTTCCCGGGCCTGTCCGGCTTCTGGTCCAAGGACAAGATCATCGAGGCGGCCTTCGCGAAGGGCGGCACCGAGGGCTGGATCCTCGGAGCGGTCACCCTGCTGGGCGCGGCCGTCACCGCGTTCTACATGACCCGCGTGATGCTCCTGACCTTCTTCGGTGAGAAGCGCTGGCAGCCGGACGCTGAAGGCCACGAGCCGCACCCGCACGAGTCCCCGAAGTCCATGACCCTCCCGATGGTCGTGCTGGCCTTCGGATCGGTCTTCGCAGGTGCCCTGTTCAGCTTCAACGAGTCCTTCGTGAAGTGGTTGGAGCCCGTCACCTCCTTCGAGCACGGGAACCCGCCGATCGGAGCCGCCGCGATCACCGCCTCGACGGTGGTGGTCCTGCTCATCGGCGTGGGCCTCGCCTACGTCCAGTACGGCAGGAAGCCCGTCCCGGTGGTCGCCCCGCGCGGCAGCTGGGCCACCCGGGCGGCCCGCCGGGACCTGTACCAGGACGACTTCAACCACGTCGTGCTGGTGCGCGGCGGGGAGCACCTGACCCGCTCGCTCGTGTACGTCGACCACACCCTGGTCGACGGAGTGGTCAACGGGACGGCCGCCACGGTCGGCGGCGCTTCGGGCCGGCTGCGCAAGCTGCAGAACGGCTACGCCCGCAGCTACGCGGTCTCGATGTTCGGGGGCGCGGCGATCCTCATCGCCGCGACCCTGCTGATGAGGGCGGTGTGAGATGAGTTTCCCGCTTCTGACGGTGACGGCCGCGCTCCCCGCGGTCGGCGCCGTCCTGACGGCGGCCGTCCCGGCCGCCCGCAGGACCGCCGCCAAATGGCTGGCGCTGCTCTTCTCGCTGGCGACCCTGGCCCTGGCCGTGCTCGTCGCGGTCCGCTTCGAGCCCGGCGGCGCCCGCTACCAGCTCACCGAATCGCACGCCTGGATCCCCGACTTCGGCGTCCGCTACCAACTGGGCGTCGACGGCATCGGGGTCGTCCTGATCGCGCTGACCGCGCTGCTGATCCCCTTCGTGATCGGGGCCGGCTGGCACGACGCCGACCCGCTGGAGACCGAGTCTCCGGCGGACTCGCGCTGGCGGCCCACCCAGGGCTTCTTCGCCCTGATCCTGCTGGTCGAGGCGATGGTGGTGATCTCCTTCGAGGCCACCGACGTCTTCCTCTTCTACATCTTCTTCGAAGCCATGCTGATCCCGATGTACTTCCTCATCGGCGGCTTCGGGGACCGGGCCCACTCCGGGACCGACGAGAACGCGGCCGCGCAGCGCTCGTACGCGGCGGTCAAGTTCCTCCTCTACAACCTGGTCGGCGGCCTGATCATGCTGGCCGCCGTCATCGGGCTGTACGTGGTCGCCGGGAACTTCTCGCTCCAGGAGATCGCCGCCGCCCGCGCCGCGGGCACGCTCGACATGGCGACCAACACCGAGCGGCTGCTGTTCCTCGGCTTCTTCTTCGCCTTCGCGGTGAAGGCCCCGCTGTGGCCGCTGCACACCTGGCTGCCGAACGCGATGGGAGAGTCCACCGCCCCGGTCGCCGTACTGATCACCGCGGTCGTCGACAAGGTCGGCACCTTCGCGATGCTCCGCTTCTGCCTCGGGCTGTTCCCCGACGCCAGCAAGTGGGCCACGCCGGCGATCCTCGTCCTGGCCCTGATCAGCATCGTCTACGGCGCGCTGGTCGCGGTCGGGCAGCGCGACATCAAGCGGCTGGTCGCGTACGCCTCGATCTCCCACTTCGGGTTCATCATCATGGGCATCTTCGCGATGACCTCCCAGGGGCAGTCGGGCGCGACGCTGTACATGGTCAACCACGGGCTCTCCACGGCCGCGCTGATGCTGGTGGCCGGCTTCCTGATCTCGCGCCGCGGCTCCCGCCTGATCGCCGACTACGGCGGCGTGCAGAAGGTGGCCCCGGTACTGGCCGGCACCTTCCTCATCGGTGGCCTCGCCACCCTGTCACTGCCGGGCCTGGCCCCGTTCGTCAGTGAATTCCTGGTCCTCGTCGGCACGTTCGCCCGCTACCCCGTCATCGGCATCATCGCCACCATCGGGATCGTGCTGGCCGCGCTCTACACGCTGGTGCTCTACCAGCGCACGATGACCGGCCCCGTGAAGGAGGAGGTCCGCCCGATGCAGGACCTGCGCCTGCGCGAGGTGCTCGTCGTCGCCCCGCTGATCGTGCTGCTGATCGCGCTGGGCGTGTACCCGAAGCCGCTCACCGAGATCGTCAACCCGGCGGTGGAGCACACCATGTCCGACGTACACCAGAAGGACCCGAAGCCTGAAGTGGCCGTCGAGGCCAAGAACGGGGAGGCGGCGAAGTGAGCACCATGGCTGCTGCCCAAGGGCTGCTGACGCTGGCGGCCGCGGAACCGGCCGACCGGATCCCGGCCCCGCACATCGAGTACGCACAGCTCGCGCCCACGCTGATCGTGGTGGGCGCGGCGGTCATCGGAGTGCTCGTCGAGGCCTTCGTCCCGCGCAAGTCCCGCTACTACGTCCAGGTGTTCCTCGCCGTCGCCGCACTGGCCTCGGCCTTCGCGGCGGTCGTCGGCCTCGCCGCCGGCGGGTACGGCGGCGACAAGGCACACATCGCGGCAATGGGCGCCGTGGCCGTCGACGGCCCGGCGCTGTTCCTCCAGGGGACCATCCTGCTCGCCTCGATCGTCGCGGTCTTCACCTTCGCCGAGCGGCGCCTGGACCCGGCAGCCCACGGCAACCGGGTGGACTCCTTCGCCGCGCAGGCGGCCTCCGTGCCGGGCAGCGACAGCGAGAAGGCCGCCGTCAAGGCGGGCTTCACCACCACCGAGGTCTTCCCGCTGGCGCTGTTCGCGATCTCCGGCATGCTGATCTTCCCGGCGGCCGACGACCTGCTGACGCTGTTCGTGGCCCTGGAGGTCTTCTCCCTCCCGCTGTACCTGCTCTGCGCGGTCGCCCGCCGCCAGCGCCTGATGTCGCAGGAGGCCGCGGTCAAGTACTTCCTGCTCGGCTCCTTCTCCTCCGCCTTCCTCCTCTTCGGCATCGCCCTGGTCTACGGCTACGCGGGCTCCGTCTCGTACGCGACCATCGCCGACGTGGTCGACGGCACCGTCACGAAGATCGACCCGGCACTCGCCGACACCATGGGCAACGACGCACTGCTGCTCATCGGCGGGGCGCTGATCCTGACGGGCCTGCTCTTCAAGGTCGGCGCGGTCCCGTTCCACATGTGGACCCCGGACGTCTACCAGGGAGCCCCGACCCCGGTCACGGGCTTCATGGCGGCGGCGACGAAGGTCGCCGCGTTCGGCGCGCTGCTCCGCCTGCTGTACGTCGTCCTCCCCGGCCTGCGGTGGGACTGGCGGCCGGTGATGTGGGGCGTGGCGATCGTGACGATGCTGGCCGGCGCGGTGATCGCGGTGACCCAGACCGACGTCAAGCGCCTGCTCGCCTACTCCTCGATCGCGCACGCGGGCTTCATCCTGGCCGGTGTGATCGCGACGTCCGCACAGGGCGTGCAGTCCGTCCTCTTCTACCTGGCCGCGTACTCCTTCGTGACGATCGGCGCGTTCGCCGTGGTCACACTGGTGCGCGACGCGGGCGGCGAGGCGACGCACCTGTCCAAGTGGGCGGGCCTGGGTCGCCGTTCCCCGCTCACGGCGGCAGTGTTCGCGGTGTTCCTGCTGGCCTTCGCCGGCATCCCGCTGACGTCCGGCTTCGCCGGCAAGTTCGCCGTGTTCAAGGCGGCGGCGGAGGGCGGCGCGGGGGTGCTGGTCGTGGTCGGTGTCATCTCGTCCGCGATCGCCGCGTTCTTCTACATCCGGGTGATCGTGCTGATGTTCTTCAGCGAGCCGAAGGCGGACGGCCCGACGGTGGCCGTCCCGTCCGTGCTGACGATGACCACGATCGCGGTCGGCGTGGCCGTCACCCTGGTCCTGGGCGTGGCCCCGCAGTACTTCCTGGACCTGGCGGGCCAGGCGAGCACGTTCGTCCGCTGACCGTCATGCACGGCGCAGGGCCCGACCCCTCCGGGGGACGGGCCCTGCGCCGTGTGCGGGACTACTCCGGCCGCCGCCGCTTCGGCATGATCCCGGTGAGATCCAGGTCGATGGGAAAGGGGTCGGAGACCTTCAGCCGGTCGTGGAAAATGCCGGCCGCGACGTAGGAGCCCGTCACCGGCTCGCGTTCGCACACGTGGACAACGGCTCGGCCGTCCTTGTTCTCGACGCGCCAGTAGTGCGGGATGCCGGCTCGGGCGTACTTCACCGGTTTGGTCTCGCGGTCACGGTCGATGGACTCCGGAGGCATGACCTCGATCGCCAGCAGGACCGCCTCGGCCGGAAGGCGGGTCTGGGCCAGGTCGTTGACGACGTCCTCACGGCACACGATGACATCAGGCTCGGGGCGGTTATGCCGATCGATGTCGATGGTGAACTCGCGGAGGACCTCCAGGCCTTCCGGGACCAGCGACTCGATCTGCCTCTCGAAGAAGGTGACGGCCCGCGAGCGGAAGAGCGTCTGCGGACTCACGAAGATCAGGCTCCCGTCGATCAGCTCCGTGTGCGGAGGCAGATTCGGAAGCGTGTCCAGGTCATCGGCAGTCCAGCCGCCCGCGGGCGGGACCGGCAAGCTGTGTTCCGGGTTCATCGGTGCTCCCATGAGCCGAGTCTCGCCAGTCCGTTCAGCGTATCGCCGGACATCTGCTCCGGACCGCCCACACGTGTGAGCGCACGGTCGTCTGTTGACCATGTGCCGGAGTCACAGACGAACGGCATATGCGCGGACGTCCGCGTCCGGGTCGGAGGTGGCCGTGGCCAGGGCCCTGCGGGCCTCCGGGACGGTGCGGTGGGTGCGCAGGGAGAGGACCGCGGCCTTGCGGACGTCCGCGTTCTCGTCCTTCAGGGCCTCGGCCAGTGCGGGTACGGCGGTGTCCGGGGCGGCTGCCGAGAGGGCCGTCGCCGCGCCGGCGCGGACCTGCCAGGCCGGGTCGGCCAGGGCTGCCGCGGCCGTGGCGGCGTACGGCGCGGGGCAGCCCGTCGCCGCCAGCGCCGCCAGGGCCGCGCCCCTGACCAGCGGGTCCGGATCGGACAGGAGCGGGTCCAGCGGGGCCGGCGCCGGGGCGTGGACCGCCGCGAGGCCCTTCGCCACCGCCACCCGGACCTCCCGCGCCGGATCCGCCGCCGCCCGCGCGAGGGCCGGGACGGCGTCCACCGAGACCAGCGCCCGCACCGCGTGGATCCGGACCTCCGGGTCGGGGTCCACGAGGGACTGCGCGTACAGGGCGGCGTCGCCGAGGCGCAGCGCGCGCAGGGCTTCGAGGGCGGCGGCGCGCACCACCGGGTCCGTTACGGCGAGTGCCGCGCGCAGGGCGGCCCCGAGCTCCGGATCACCGGGCAGGACCTCCAGCAGCTCCCGCAGCGAGGCCGCGGCCGTCGCCCGTACGGCCGGATCCGCGTCGCCGAGGCGGGCCGCCAGGTCCGGGCCCGCCCCCGCCGGGACGGTCTCGCCGATGGCGGTCACGGCGCCGGCCCTTACCGCCGGATCGGGGTCGGTGAGGTACGGCCGCAAGGCCGCCAGGTCCGGGGACTCCTCGGCCAGGGCGAGGAGTTCGAGGATCCGGGGCGAGGGGCCGCTGCCTACCGCGGCCTCGGCCGCGTCGGCGGCGGGTCCGCTCCCGGCCGCGTTCGCGACCGTGATTGCGGACTCCGCGGGCACCGGGACCGGGGCCGGTTCGGCGGCCGGGCCGGCATCGGCCGCGGTCCCCGTAGTGGCGGGGGTCCCGGCAGGGCGGGCGGTTCCGGCCGCGCCGTCGTTCCCGGCGGTGGCGGTGGCGGTGGCTCCGGCCTCCGCCACCACCAGGAGGCCGCCGGCGGCAGGGACCGCCTCGCGCGGCCCCGCCGTCGCCACGCCGACCAGCTCCACCTCGCCCAGGCGCCGCGAAGCCCCGCCGGTCGGCGTGAACTCGGGGACGGGGACGACGTACGGCTCCACCGGGCGGGCCGTGAACTCCATCGCCCCCGAAGCCGACTTGCGCAGGTCCAGGTGGTGCAGCCAGCCCGCGTCGTCGCGCCCCGGGTGGTCGAGCCGCTCGTGGTACAGGCCCCAGCGGGACTCCGTCCGCGCCAGCGAGGCCCGGGCCGCCATCTCCGCGCAGTCCCGGATGAAGGACACCTCCGCGCACCGCATCAGCTCGTGCGGGGTCCGCGCCCCCATCTCCTCGATCTCGCCGCTCATCCGGGTGAAGGCCTCCACCGCGAGGGAGAGCTTCGCGCCCGTCTTCGGCGGGGCCACGTAGTCGTTGACGAAGCGCCGCAGCTTGTACTCCACCTGCGGCTGCGGCGGCCCGTCCGGCCGGCGCAGCGGCCGGTAGACCAGCTCGTGCGCCGCCGCCACCTGGTCCGCCGGGAGGGGCCCCTCGTACGCGGTGTACTGCGCCGCGTCCTCGCCCGCCAGATCGCCGAAGACGAAAGCCCCGATCATGTAGTTGTGCGGTACGGACGCCAGGTCCCCGGCGGCGTACAGCCTGGGCACGGTGGTGCGCGCGTGGTCGTCGACGCGTACGCCCGACGCCGAGTGGCCGCCGCACAGCCCGATCTCCGAGATGTGCATCTCGATGTCGTGCGTGCGGTAGTCGTGGCCGCGGTTCGCGTGGAAGGTGCCGCGGGTGGGGCGTTCGGTGGTGTGCAGGATCGATTCGAGCGCGGAGACGGACTCCTCCGGGAGGTGGCTGAGCTTCAGGTACACCGGGCCCCGGTCCGAGGCGAGTTCGGCCGCGAACTCCGACATCATCTGCCCCGACCAGTAGTCGGAGTCGACGAACCGCTCGCCGTGCCGGTTGACCTGGTAGCCGCCGAAGGGGTTCGCGACGTACGCGCACGCCGGCCCGTTGTAGTCCTTGATCAGCGGGTTGATCTGGAAGCATTCGATCCCGGTGAGGGCCGCGCCGGCGTGGTAGGCCATGGCGTACCCGTCGCCCGCGTTGGTGGGGTTCTCGTACGTCCCGTACAGGTACCCGGAGGCGGGGAGTCCGAGCCGGCCGCAGGGGCCGGTCGCGAGGATCACGGCGCCCGCGCGGACCGTCACGAAGGCCCCGGTACGGGTGTTGAAGGCTGCGGCGCCGATCGCCCGGCCGTCCTCGGGGGAGGTGAGGACGCGGACCGGCATCACCCGGTTCTCGATCCGGATCCGCTCGCGCATCTCGCGGCGGCGCAGCTGCCGGTAGAGGACCTTCTTGACGTCCTTGCCCTCCGGCATCGGGAGCACGTACGAGCCGGAGCGGTGCACCCGACGGACCGCGTACTCGCCGTGCTCGTCCTTCTCGAACTTCACGCCGTACGACTCCAGGCGCTGCACCATCGCGAAGCCGCGGGTGGCGGTCTGGCGGACCGTGGACTGGTCGACGACGCCGTCGTTGGCGCGGGTGATCTCGGCGACGTAGTCGTCGGGCTCGGCACGGCCGGGGACGACCGCGTTGTTCACGCCGTCCATGCCCATGGCGAGGGCGCCGGAGTGGCGCACGTGCGCCTTCTCCAGCAGCAGGACCCGCGCGCCGCGCCCGGCGGCGGTCAGCGCCGCCATCGTGCCGGCGGTGCCGCCGCCGATGACGAGTACGTCGCAGGAGATTTCCTCGGCGTCGGCGATCGCGGGGATGTCCATGGTGGGGTCCTTGGGGAGTCGGAGGTCAGAGGGAGGAGAGGATCCGGCGCCGGAGGGCGGAGTGGTCCGCGGTCCGCTCGCGCCGAAGCGGTACGTCGAGTACGTCCAGCAGCGCGCCGGCGGCGAGGAGCACGACGCGGTCACCCAGGAAGAGGGCCTCGTCCACGTCGTGGGTGACGAAGACGACCGTCGCCCCGGTGCCGGCGAGCACGTCGACCAGGAGGTCCTGCATCCCGGCGCGGGTCTGGGCGTCGAGTGCCCCGAAAGGCTCGTCCATGAGCACGGCGCGCGGGCGCGCGGCGAGGGCGCGCGCCAGCTGGACGCGCTGGCGCTGTCCGCCGGAGAGTTGGTGCGGAAGCCTGTGCGCGTGGTCGGCGAGGCCGACACGGCCCAGCCACTCGGTGGCGGTGCGGCGGCGCTCCGCCTTGGGCTCTTTCCGGATGGCGAGCGGGAGTTCGACGTTGGCGAGGGCGGTCCGCCAGGGGAGGAGGGCGTCCTCCTGGAAGACCAGCGCCCGGTCGGCGTGCGGGCCCCCGATCGGACGGCCGTCCTGTTCCACGGCCCCGCCCCGGGAGGGCAGCAGCCCGGCCAGCGTGCGCAGCAGGGTCGACTTCCCGCAGCCGGAGGGCCCCACGACGGCCAGTACCTCGCCGGGCCGGACGGTGAGGTCGAGTCCCCGGAGCACGGTGTTCCCCGGGTGTCCGAGCCGGACACCGTGCAGCCGGAAGGCTGCGCCGGTGGTGGTCGCGGTGGTCATGGTCACTCCTTCGAGTTGCAGTTCCGACGGGCCGGTCTCGGCGCCGCTCACGCCCGGCTCCGCTCCCGTGCCCGGGGGCCGGCGCAGCGCCCGTCCGGGCCGCCAGGTCGATCCGGCCCCGCCGGCGCGGAAGGCGCTGGGGGTCCCCCGGCGGTGGCCGGGGAGGGCCGGGGGCACCCCCGTCCGCGGCGCCGCACCGGAACGCGTCCGGGCGGAGCCCTGAAAGCACCTCCCAGCGGTGGCCGGGGTGGGAACGGGGGAAGGGCGGGGTGGGGCAGGGCTCCGCGCAGCGGGTCACGGCGAGCGGACGCCGGACAGGTGCCGGCCGCCGGGCGGGGCGGATCCGTCCGCGGACCCCGGGTCCGCTGACGCAGTGGCGGACCCGGGGTGCGGCCCCTCGGCGGGGGCCGGGGGGCCGGGGGACGCAAGGGCCGAGCCCGGGGCGCGGGTGGGGAGCCAGCGGGTCAGGCGGCGGCCCGTGCGCTCCACCGCCGTCGACGTCAGCCAGCCGAGGGCCCCGATCGTCACCATCCCGACGAACACGCCCGGGTAGTCCACCACCGTGTAGTCCTGCCACGTGCGGTAGCCCACCCCGTACTCCCCCGAGATCATCTCGGCGGAGATCACACAGATCCACGACACCCCGATCCCGACGGACAGCCCGCCGAAGATCCCGGGGAGCGCGCCGGGCAGGACCACCGACAGCAGGACCCGTCCGCGGCCGCCGCCCATCGTCAGGACGGCCTCCTCCCAGACGGGGGACAGCGCGGCCACCGCGTGCCGTGTCGACACCAGCACCGGGAAGAACGCCGCCGCGCAGGTGATGAACACGATCCCCTGCTCGTTCGAGGGGAACAGCAAGATCGCCACCGGCACCAACGCGATCGCCGGGATCGGCCGCAGCACCTCCAGCACCGGGCCGAGCACGTCCGCCGCCACCCGCGAGCGGGCGATCGCCGTGCCCACCGCCACGCCCAGGACCGCGGCCAGCGCGAATCCCGACACGATGCGGCGCAGGCTGTCGGCCAGGTCCTGCCAGTAGGGCCCGGTCGAGGCCCGTTCGGCGAGCTTCGCCGCGACCTCCGTCACCGTCGGGAACTGCCCGAACCGCAGCCACAGTTCCACGTCGAGGGAAGTCAGCGTCTGCCAGACCGCCAGGGCCACCCCCAGCGAAGCCACGCGCAGCAGCCGGCGCCCGGGGGTCATGACGCGATGCCTCCGGCTTCGGCGAAGCTCACGATCCGCGCCCCGGATCCCTGGTGCCCGTCGACGTACGCCTTGGCGCCCGCCGGCGTGACGAACGCCCGCAGTTCGGAGCCCTCCGCCACCCAGACCGCCTTGTCCGCGAACCAGAGCGTGCCCGTCACCGCGTCCGGGACGTACGCCGCCCGGACGTCCGCGCCCTTGAGGGCCTTCAGCAGGGCCGCCGGGGTGTCGAAGGTCCGGGTGGCGGTCTCGTTCTTCAGCCACAGCTCCGGTCGGGCGGCCGCGGCCACCGGATAGTCCGGTCCCAGGTCCGCCGCGAGCCGCTTCAGCGGCGCCGGGTCCACGAACCCGTCGACGTCCACGTCGCCGACCAGCTTCGCGTCCTTGAGGACCGGTACGTCCTCCTTCAGCGCCGCCAGCAGCTCCGGCCGCAGCGCCGGGTCGAACGTCGCGATCCCGTTCGACCCGTTGTAGAGGTAGACGACCTCCGCCGGCAGGCCGGTGTCCTTCGCCACCGACTCGGCCGCCGCGACCGGCCGGGTCCGCAGGTAGTCGGTCGCCTTGCGCTGGGCCCGCAGGAATTCGTCCAGCACGCCGGGCCGCTGCGCCGCGAACCCCTGCCGGACCGTGACCCCGTGGAAGGTCGGCAGGTTCAGTTCGGCGCCGTCGTAGAGCGCCTTGGCCTTGCCCTCGTACGCGAGCTGCCCCGGCCAGGCCACGAACTGCGACAGCGCGTCCGCGCTGCCCGCTTGGAGTGCCGAAGCCCCCACGCTGGGCTGCTGGTTGAGCTTCTGGATCCCGGTGGCCGGGTCGATCCCGGCGCGCTGCAGGGCCCGTACCAGGGTCCCGTCGGCAGCCGAGCCGACCGAGGTCGACACCTTCTTGCCGCGCAGGTCGGCCAGCGATTCGAGCTTCGCGCCGGGCGCCGTGACGATGGTGTTGAGGCCGCCGCGCAGGTTGTAGCCGGTCACGGAGACGAGCCGGGTGGGCTGCCCCAGCTCCTTGCCGCGCGCCGCGTTGATCAGGAGCGGGAAATCGCCCATCGAGCCGATGTCGATCTTGCCGGCGGTCATCTGGGCGGTGATGGGCGCACCGGTGGCGTAGTCCTGCCAGTCGACCTTGTAGGTGATGCCGTCCTTCTTGCCGCGCGCCGCGAGCTCCTGCTCGAAGTAGCCGAGGGAGCGCAGCAGGGTGCCGGCGGTGACGGTGTTGATGGTCTTGGACTGGTAGCCGACCGTGACGGTCACGGTCCCCGGGCCGTCCGCGCCGGCCGCGTCCCCGCCGCACGCGGTGGCCAGCGGGGCGAGGAGCAGCAGGGCGGCGGGTGCGAGGGCTCTCGTACGGAACATGGGAAGCGGGCCTTTCACCGGGGTCACCTGAGTCACCGGGGTCACCGGGGTCACCGGAGGAGATAGGGCATGTTGACGGTCACCGCGCCGGTGGGACAGCGGGCGGCGCACGGGCCGCAGTACCAGCACTCGTCCACGTGCATGTAGGCCTTGCCGCTGTCCTGGTGGATCGCGAGCGAGTCGAGCGGACACATGTCGACGCAGAGGGTGCAGCCGTCGATGCACAGGGACTCGTCGATCGTCACGGGCACGTCGCCGCGCTGGGGGACCACGGGCATGGCTGTCTCCAGGAAAGGGGTGGGGAAAGGGGCTCAGAGGGAGCGGCGGAGCACGCCGCTCATGGTGATCCGGTCGCCGCGGAAGCGGATGAACTCCAGGTCCACGGGCCGGCCGTCGCCCAGGTGGGTGAGCCGCTCCAGCATCAGCACGGCGGCCCCGCGCGGGGCTTGGAGGACGGCGGCGGAGTGCGCGTCCGCGTTGACGGCCTCAAGGGTGATCTCGGCGTGGCCGAGGGGCTGTCCCGTCAGGGACTCCAGCAGCCGGAAGACGTCGGTGTTCTCCAGGTCGCAGCCGATGAGTTCGGCGCCGATGTCCAGGGGGACGTACGTGAGGTCGAGGGAGAGCGGCAGCCCGTTCAGCCGCCGCAGCCGCTCGATGTAGAGCACGTCGGCGTGCTCGGGAAGCCGCAGCCGGGCGGCCACGGGGGCGGGGGCGCGCACCGGACCGACGGTGCGGACCTCGTTGGTCACCCGGCCGTGCTCGTGCAGGGTCTCGGCCAGGCCCTGGAGCCGGTCGAGGCCGTGCGGGTACTTCTCGCAGACGACGACGGTACCGACGCCGGGCCGGCGTTCGACGAGGCGCTCGCCGCGCAGCAGGTCGAGGGCCTGGCGGACGGTGTTGCGGCCGGCCCCGTAGTCGGCGGCGAGGGCGTCCTCCAGGGGGAGGACGCCGTCGGGGTACCCGCCGGCCAGGATCTGGTGGCGCAGCAGGTCGGCGAGCTGCCGCGCCTGGTCCGCGCGCAGTCGCCGCCGGCGCGCGGCGGCGACCGGGACGGTGTGCTCACGGATGCGTTCGGCTGGCATGGCAGGGAACATACCGACGGCTTCCGGCCGGTGGTGTTGCCGCAGTGTTGCGCCACCGCGCGCCCTCAACCGCAGGGCTGTGACCTGCTACGACGACGGGGTGGCGGAAAGATCCGCCACCCCGGTGAGGCCGTTCGTCCCGAGGGGCGGACTAGCGGGATCCCACAATGCGGCCGGTGACCTCGCCGAGGCCGACCCGGGTGCCCTCGGGGCCCGGTGCCCAGGCGGTGAGGGTGACGGTGTCGCCGTCCTCAAGGAAGGTGCGCTTGCCGTCGGCGAGCTCGATCGCGTCGCGCCCGTTCCACGTCAGCTCCAGCAGCGAGCCGCGCTGGGCGACCTCGGGGCCGCTGACCGTGCCCGAGCCGTAGACGTCGCCGGTGCGCAGGGAGGCGCCGTTGACGGTCATGTGCGCGAGCTGCTGGGCGGCGGTCCAGTACATCGTCGCGAACGGCGGCCGCGCGACCTCCTGCCCGTTGATGGAAACGGTGATGTGCAGGTCGAAGCCGCCGGGCCGGTCGGCTTCGGCGTCGTCGAGGTAGGGCAGCAGCGGGAAGTCGCGGGCGGGCGGGGTGACCCGGGCCGCGTCCAGGGCCTCCAGCGGGGTGACCCAGGCGGAGACGGAGGTCGCGAAGGACTTGCCGAGGAAGGGGCCCAGCGGCACGTACTCCCAGGCCTGGATGTCGCGCGCCGACCAGTCGTTGAGCAGGAACAGCCCGAAGACGTGGTCCTCGAACTCGGCCAGCGGCACCGGGCGGCCCAGCTCGGAGGGGGTGCCGACGACGAAGCCGACCTCCGCCTCGATGTCGAGCTTGACGGACGGGCCGAAGACGGGCGCCGGGTCGGCGGGGGCCTTGCGCTGCCCGGAGGGGCGGACGACGTCGGTGCCGGAGACGACGATCGTGCCGGAACGGCCGTGGTAACCGATCGGCAGGTGCTTCCAGTTGGGGGTCAGCGCGTCCCCGTCCGGGCGGAACATCTTGCCGACGTTGGTGGCGTGGTGCTCGCTCGCGTAGAAGTCGACGTAGTCGGCGACCTCGTACGGCAGGTGCAGGGTGACGGCGTCGAGCGGGAGGAGGTGCGGCTCGACGGTCTCCCGGTGGCCGGGGTCGGTCACCCACGCGGTCAGCGCGCGGCGCACGTCGCGCCAGGCGGTGCGGCCGGCGGCCAGCAGCGGGTTGAGCGAGGCCTGCCCGAGCAGCGCCGCGTACGGGGAACCGAGCGCGGTAGCGGCCGCCCCCGCGTCGAGCACGTGTCCGCCGATGCGCACACCGATGCGACGGCGGGGTTCCCCGGAGGTGGAGAAGACGCCGTACGGGAGGTTGTGCGGCCCGAACGGGTCGCCCTCGGGGACATCGAGGGGGCTCTGCTGGGGCATGGGGTACTGCCTCGCTTTCGACGCGGTCCGGGGGTGTCCCGGTGGCTGGTTGATACGTTACGTGCCCAGTGGGACCTGTGGGAGGCCGGATTCGGGCTCTATTTGTAGGACTTGTCCAATGGGGTCCGTATCCTTGCGCCGTGACTTCCGCTCCGCTTTCGGCCCTCCCCTTCACCCTGATCGCCACTGACCTGGACGGGACCCTGCTGCGCGCCGGAGACACCGTCTCCGCGCGCTCCTACGCGGCGCTCGCGACGGCGCGCGCCGCCGGCGCCCAGCACATCATCGTCACCGGACGCCCCGTCCCGCAGGTCCGGCACGTCCTGGACGACCTCGGCTACACAGGGCTCGCGGTGTGCGGGCAGGGCGCGCAGGTGTACGACACGGCGCGCGGGCGCCTGCTGCACTCCGTGGAGATGGACCGGGAGCTGGCGGAGGTGGCGCTCGGGAAGATCGAGGCGGAGATCGGAGAGGTCTACGCGGCGGTCGACGGGGAAGGCGTGGACGCCGAGATGCTGATCGCGCCCGGCTACCGGATGCCGCACCCGCACCTGCCGACGGTGCGGGTACCGCGTCGGTCCGACCTGTGGACCGCACCGATCAACAAGGTGCTGCTCCAGCACCCGGAGCTCGACGACGACGAACTGACCCGGGTGGCCCGCGGGGTCGTCGGCCACATGGTCAACGTGACGATGGCGGGGGAGCACACGGTGGAGCTCCAGCCGCCGGGCGTCAGCAAGGCGAGCGGGCTGGCCCTGGCGGCGCAGGTGCTGGGCGTCGGCCCGGCGTCGACGATCGCCTTCGGCGACATGCCGAACGACGTCCCGATGTTCGCGTGGGCGGCGCACGGCGTCGCGATGGCCAACGCCCACCGCGAGCTGGTGGCCGTGGCCGACGAGCTGACGCTGTCCAACGAGGAGGACGGCATCGCGGTGGTCCTGGAGCGCCTCTTCGCCTGACGGCCGGGCCTGTCGGCCGGGCCTGTCGGCCGGGCCTGTCGGCCCGGTGTGGCGGCCCGGCCTGTCGGCCCCGGTGTGGCGGCCCCGGCCTGTCGGCCCGGTCTGTGGCCTCAGCCTGCGGCGCGCGGTAGGCGGCGCTCCCACGTGCGGTGGAAGACCACCTCCTCGCCCTCCCGGCACACCAGCTCGTTCGAGGTCAGGAAGCCGCCCTCGTCGCAGGAGACCTCCGAGCGGGTCTCCACCCGTACGTCCCAGGCCAGCTCGGGCCGGTGCAGCCGGATCCGCCAGTCCGAGCGGGTCCGGGCCGACAGCGGGTCCGCCGAGTCGATCTCGTACACCTCCAGCGCCTCCTCGCCGTACTCCAGGCCGTCCGGGTACACCCGTGTCCCGCCGTACCGGGGGTCGACCTCCAGTCGCCACCTGCCGCGCGCGACGTCCCGTACGACCAGCCGCTGCGGCCGCGGTTCGTCCAGCGTGGCCGGGTACGACACCCCGAGCGGCTCCGACTGCTCCGGCGGCTCGAACGCGATCCCGCCGCGGTCCTCGGGATCCGCGGACCGGACCGGCAGGACCAGCGAACTGCCCGCCGGGTCCAGGGTCCAGCCCGCCTCCGAGCCGGCCCGCGGCCAGATCCACGGCCAGTACGCCGAGGACAGCGCGAGCCGGATGCGGTGGCCGGCCGCGAAGCAGTGCCCGATGCCGTTCAGCTCGAAGACCACGTCCTCGTACGCCCCCACCGGCCAGGGCACCGCCTTGTCCCGGCCCAGCCTGGCGGAGAGGTTCAGCGCGCCCCGGGTGACCAGCGTCGAGGAGCCGTCGGGCGCAACGTCGCACAGCCGGGCCACCACCTGGCCGTACGGGACGTCCATCCGCAGCCGGGCCGTCACCCGGGCCCGGCCCAGGACCTCCACCGGCCCACGCCCCACCGGGAACTCGAAGCAGGCCGACTTCGCGTCCTCCTCCCGCTGGTCCGGCGGCAGGTCCGCGGAGTTGCCGAACGGGAAGAACCGCCCCGCGTCCAGTCCCGTGTGCTGCGGGGACGCGATGGCCACCGGCGCGCCCTGGAGCGCGTAGGTGACCGGCGTGACGGCGGGGGAGGGCCACTCGGAGTCCCCGACCCAGCGGCCCGGCAGCACCTCGTACGAGGTCGCCGGCGGATGGGACTCCGAGATCCAGGAGCGCAACAGCGGCTCGTCCATCACCCCGTTGTCCGTGCCCTTCAGCCAGTGGTCCCACCAGCGCAGGGTCTCCTGGAGGAACCCGATCGACGGGCCCGGCGGCAGCCCCCGGTCCGGGTACTGGTGCGACCAGGGCCCGATCAGCCCGCGAACCCGTTCGGCGGGCAGGTGGGACACCAGCCGCAGCACCGTGTCCCGGTACGGGTCGTGCCAGCCGCCGACCGCGAGCACGGCCGCGCCGATCGCCGGGTAGTCCTCGCAGACGCTGCCGTGGCGCCAGTAGTCGTCCCGCGTCTGGTGCGCCAGCCAGGTGTGGATCAGGGGTTCGACGGATTCCAGCCGCGCCAACCACTGCCCGCGCCAGCCCTCGCCGGCGAACAGCGGGTCCGGCGGGCGGGCCGCGAAGGCCAGCATGGTCGCCGCCCACGCGTGCATGTCCACTGCGAGCACCGAGCCGCCCATGTAATGGACGTCGTTGTCGTAGCGGTCGTCCGTGGAGCAGACGGTGACGACCGCCTTCAGGGCCGGTGGTGCCAGCGCCGCGATCTGCAGGGAGTTGGAACCGCCCCACGAGATCCCGAACATCCCCACCGACCCCGTGCACCACTCTTGCTCCGCCAGCCACTGCACCACCGCGATCCCGTCGGTCAGTTCCCGCGCGTCGTACTCGTCGCCCGGGTTCCCGCCGCTGCAGCCGTGGCCCCGTACGTCCACCCGGACCGAGGCGTAGCCGTGGCCCGCGTACCAGGGGTGGCGCTGCCAGTCGCGCGGCGCGGTCCAGTCGGTCAGCCGGTACGGCACGTACTCCAGTAGGGCCGGGACCGGCTCGTCCGTCACGGGGCGCCAGATCCGGGCGTACAGCTCCACGCCGTCCGGCATCGGGATCCGGACGTCCTCGTGCGCCGTCGGGTACGGGAACTCGGTACGGATGATCATGTGGGAACCGCCTCGTCGCCTCGTTCGCCTCAGTGGAGGGGGTGCATCGTGCGGGGAGGGACCCACGTACGGGCGCAGCCGCCCGTGCCACTCACGGGTCACCCGCGGGCTGCGGAACACGACCGCGAAGGAGACGGCCGGAGCGATCACCGGGACGAGCGTCAGCAGGTCGACGCAGCGGCCCGTCGTCAGCCACCCGACGGCGGTTTAGTGCAGTGCCAGTTCTGGACAAAACGTATTCTCCAGGTGTTTCGGCTCCTCCTGAACATACCGGTGCGCATCGGGCAGTGCGTGGGTGGCGACATGACGGGCGCTCTCGGTGATCGAAAACAGACCGGATACGCTGGCTTGAGTGAAGGCAGCGACACATCGACAATCCAGGTGATCGTCACCGTGATCGTCAGCAGACAGGAGTACCCCTCGTGACCGTCGTCGGGCCGTTCGGACTGAGCGTGCGGGACCAGGCTCTTGAGACCGATGTCCAGGCCGGACTGGCCGCCGTCGAGGCGGGTCTGCTGGAGGCCACCAAGAGCGAAGTCCCCTTCATCACCGAGGCCGCACAGCACCTGCTCCGGGCCGGCGGCAAGCGGTTCCGGCCGCTGCTCGTGATGCTCGCCTCCCGGTTCGGCGATCCCTACGCGCCCGGGATCGTGCCCGCCGCGGTCGTCGTCGAGCTCACCCACCTGGCGACGCTCTACCACGACGACATCATGGACGAGGCGGACGAGCGCCGCGGCGTGGCCAGCGCCAACGCCCGCTGGGGCAACTCGCTGGCCGTCCTGACGGGTGACTTCCTGTTCGCCCGCGCCTCGCACATCCTGGCCGACCTCGGGCCGGAAGCCGTGCGCATCCAGGCCGAGGCCTTCGAGCGGCTGGTGACGGGCCAGATCCTGGAGACCGCCGGTCCGCGCGACGGCCGCGACCCCGTCGCCCACTACCTCGACGTCATCGCCGGCAAGACCGGCTCGCTGATCGCGGTCTCCGGCCGGTTCGGCGCGCTGATGTCCGGCGCCGACGAGTCGGTCGTCGACATCCTGACCCAGTACGGCGAACGCCTCGGCACCGCCTTCCAGCTCGCCGACGACCTCCTCGACATCGCCTCCGACTCGCACGAGTCCGGCAAGACCCCGGGGACGGACCTGCGCGAGGGCATCCCCACGCTGCCCGTGCTGCAGCTGCGCCAGATGGCGGCCCAGGGCGGCGACCCCGACGACCTGGAGCTCGTGGGCCTGCTGGACGGCGACCTGACGGACGACGCCCTGCATGCGGAGGTGCTCGCCCGGCTGCGGGTGCACCCCGCCCTGGAGCAGGCCCGCCGCGACACCATCCGGTACGCGCAGGAAGCGCGGGCCGCGCTCGCGCCGCTGCCGGAGTGCTTCGCGAAGTCGGCGCTCGAAGAGCTGTGCGACGCGGTGGTGCACCGCGCCGGCTAGGACGCGACCGGGCGCAGGCCGGGTACGGCCCGGTACGACCGGATACGTCGTGTGGCGCAGGCGAGGGCCCCGCATCCCCTACGGGTAGGAGGATGCGGGGCCCTCGCCGTGTCATCCCTGGGGCGTACGCCGAGTTGAGCCCGGGGAGTGACGCCCCGCCCCCCTCCCCTTTGGTCAGATGGAGACACACCAGAACGGGTGACAAAGAGGTAGGGCAGACATGGCAACGAACGCAAAGACCCGCAAGGCCGCCCGGTACGCCGTACCGGTAGCGGTGGCGGGTGTGGCCGCCGCGACCGTGGCGATGGTCCCGGCCTTCGCGAACTCCGGGGGCCCCGACCTGCCGAAGGTGACGGCGCAGCAGCTCATCGAGAAGGTGGCCGCCTCCGACGTGCAGCAGCTGTCCGGCAGCGCGAAGATCAGCACCGACTTGGGTCTTCCGACCCTGGCGAGCGGCCTCCTCGGCGGCGGGGGTGTCGCGGGAGGCTCGGCCAACCCCGAGGACAAGATCGCGCAGCTGGCGAACGGCACGCACACCGTGCGCGTCGCGGCCGACGGACCGGACCGCCAGAAGCTCACGTTCGTGGACGGCAAGGACGAGTACAGCCTCGTCCACAACGGCGCCGACGTCTGGGGGTACGACACCAAGGCCAACGAGGTCTGGCACGAGAAGCACCCCGAAGGCGCGGCGGCAGGCAAGGACGGGAAGAAGACCGCGGACCGGCTGGGCGGCGCCTCGCCCCAGCAGCTCGCGCAGGACGTGCTGAAGGCCGCCGGCCCGACCACGGACGTCAGCGTGGGCGAGACCGCCCAGGTCGCCGGCCGGGACGCCTACCAGCTGGTGCTGAAGCCGAAGCACGCCGGATCCACCGTCGCCTCGGTCAAGATCGCGGTGGACGCCAAGAACGGCGTGCCGCTGCGCGTGCAGCTGCTGGCCACCGAGGGCGGCAAGCCGATCGTCGACGCCGGGTTCACCAAGGTGGACTTCGCCAAGCCGTCCGCCGACACGTTCGCGTTCACCGCGCCCAAGGGCGCCAAGGTGACCGAGGGCGCTGCCGAGGAGGCCAAGGGCGGAGCCGGGCACGGCAAGGAGTTCAAGGGCCTGGAGTCCCTCCCCGGCCTCGACGCCCTGACCGGCGGCGCGGCCGGCAAGGGCGGCAAGGGCGACACGAAGGTCCTCGGCGAGGGCTGGTCGGCCATCGCCCGCATCGACACGGGCGCCGGCAAGGGCCTCCAGGACCTCGACAAGGCGGCGAACGGCAAGAACGCGCCGAAGGAGGCCAAGCAGTTCCTCGACTCCCTCGGGGGCAAGGTCACCGGCAAGTTCGGCGAGGGCCGGGTCTTCAAGACCCGCCTGGTCAACGCCCTGATCACGGACGACGGCAAGGTCTACGTCGGCGCGGTCACCAAGGACGCGCTGGTGCAGGCGGCCGACGCCAACAAGTAACCCCGCCGCGGCGGGTAGCTGTCCGAAGGGTGGGCGGGGACTGTGTCCCTGCCCACCCTTCCGCCGTTCCGCCCCTGTGTACAGCGAGCCCGCTGTACCGTGAAAAGCATGTCGAGACACGTGACCATCCGCCTGGACGAAGAGTTCCACGAGCGCCTCAAGGCACGCGCGGCGGCGCTGGGCACGACGGTCACCGCACTGATCACCGAGGTGACGGAACGCGAGCTGGACGAGGACCGCAAGAACTTCCTGTCCGGCATCGAGGAGTTCGCCGATCACTGGGGCTACTTCCAGGAGCGGTTCGGCAATTGAAGATCACCATGGAGTGGGCCTGGACCGCTCTGGCCCACCATCTCCCGTCAGATCCCGCCGTGTGGGATCCCTCAGGGGTGGCCGCCGCGGTCGCCCGGCACCAGAACGACCTCGTCCTGGTGCCCGAACAGCCCGCCCCGGACACCGCGTGGCGGGCCGCCGCGTTTCTGCACACCCTCGCGGTGTGCCCGGCGCTGGAATCGCCGATGAACGAGTTCTACGCGGCCGCCGCCACGCGCTCGTACCTGCGCGTGGCGGGGGCCAGGCAACTGCCGTCGCCGGAGGACCTCGGCGACCTGGTGGAAGCGGCGAAGCTGGGCCGCGCCGACATCGCAGCGGTCGCAGAGGAGCTCCGCGCCCTCATACAGGAGCCGCTGACGGTCCCGCCGTCCTAGGGCCGGACACGTCCTAGGGCCGGACACGTCCTAGGGCCGGACACGTCCTAGGGCCGGACACGTCCTAGGGCCGGACACGTCCTAGAAGGTGATCTTCCAGCTGTTGATGTAGCCGGTGTCCTGCGCCGCCGCGTCCTTGACCTGGAGCTTCCAGACGCCGTTGGCCACCTCGCCGGAGGCGTTGACCGTGTACGTCTGGACGAGGTTGTCGGCGCTGCCGCCGCTGCGGTTGTGCAGGTTGTAGACCGTGCCGTCGGGGGCGACCAGGTCGACCACCAGGTCACCGCGGTAGGTGTGGACGATGTTCACGTCGACCTTGGTGGTGGCAGGGGCGTTGCCCGCGACGCCGGAGACCGTGACGGGCGAGGTCACCGCGGCTCCGGGGGAGTCCGGGATGTTCACGTCCGCGGTGTTCTCGAAGGACGGGCCCGGCGGGACCGGGGTGGCCGCCCCCAGGTTCCAGATCGCGTACGCGATGGCGTCGGAGTTGCGGTCCAGGGCGGTGTCGTCGATGTTCGCCGACGTGTCGCACGAGGCGTGGTAGCAGCGGTCGAAGGCCTGCCCCGAGGTGCCGCCCCACTTCTGCGCCTGCGCCGCCGTCTTGGTGTAGTCGGCGCCGGAGAACAGGCCGCCGACCGGGATGCCCGCGTTCTTGAACGGGGCGTGGTCGGAGCGGCCGTCGCCCTCGGTCTCGATCTCCGTCGGGACGCCGATCCCCGCGTAGTAGTTCTTGAAGGTCTGCTCGATGGTCGGGTCGTCGTCGTAGACGAAGTAGCCCGGGTTCGGCGAGCCGATCATGTCGAAGTTCAGGTAGCCGGAGATCTTCGTCTTCTCGGTGCTCGGCAGGTTGTTCACGTAGTACTTCGACCCGACCATGCCGAGCTCCTCCGCGCCCCACCAACCGAACCGCAGGTGCTTGGTGGGCTGGAGCTGGGCGCGCGAGACGGCGAGCGCCGTCTCCAGAACGGCTGCCGAGCCGGAACCGTTGTCGTTGATGCCGGGACCCGCGGTCACCGAGTCCAGGTGCGAGCCGGACATCAGCACCGAGTTGGGGTCGCCGCCCGGCCAGTCGGCGATCAGGTTGTAGCCGGTCGCGCCGCTGCTGGTGAAGGTCTGCAGGGTGGTGGTGAAACCGGCCGCGTCGAGCTTGGCCTTCACGTAGTCGATCGAGGCCTTGTAGCCGGCGCGGCCGTGGGCGCGGTTGCCGGCGTTGGCGGTGGCTATGGACTGGAGCTGCGCCAGGTGCGCCTTGACGTTGGCGACCGGAATGTCGGGCGGTGTCGGCGCCGCGGTCAGCGCCGTGGGGGCGGCGAGTGCGGCGGGGGCGGAGGAGGCGAACAGACCGGCGACCGCGATCGCGGTCACGGCGGCCAGGCGCCGGGAGACGGACAGGCTCATGTGGGGGACTCCGGAATTCCGTTGGGGATTGAACGGAACGTGCGGGGTGGCGCATTTGAGCGATAGTGCGTCAGTGCGAGCCTGATGTTCAGTGGAGATGTGACTGTCCGTCAAGACCGAGATCCGGTCAGGATGGTTCGGAAAACGGACGATCCCCGCCACGGGACGCCTCCCAGTGGTAGCTGGGCGAGGGTTCCGTGACGGGGATCGTGGGGGTGAGGGGCGCGCGGTGCGGTGCCGGCGGCCCTACGCGGGCTCGGGCGCAGGCGCGGGCGCGGGCTCCGGTACCGCCACCGGTCCGGCGGTGCGGGCCTGTTCGAGCCGCGCCGCCTCGGCCCGGTTCTTGCGCGCCGTGCGCAGGGCGTCCCAGGTCAGCAGCGCGAGCGCCAGCCAGACCAGGGAGAACCCGGCCCAGCGCTCCGGCGGCATCGCCTCGTGGAAGTACACGACGCCGAGCCCGAACTGGAACACCGGGGCCAGGTACTGGAGCAGCCCGAGCGTGGACAGCGGGACCCGGATCGCGGCCGCTCCGAAGCAGACCAGCGGGATCGCCGTGACCAGTCCGGTCGAGGCGAGCAGCGCGGAGTGCCCGAGGCCCTCTGAGGCGAAGCTCAACCGGCCCTGCGTCCCCAGCCACAGCAGGTAACCGAGGGCGGGCAGGAACAGCAGCGCGGTCTCGGCGGCGAGCGACTCGACCCCGCCCATGTTGAGCTTCTTCTTGATCAGCCCGTACGCGGCGAAGGTGAAGGCCAGCACCAGCGAGATCCACGGCGGCCGCCCGTACCCGATGGCGAGCACCAGCACGGCGGCCACGCCGATGCCGACCGCCGCCCACTGTGCGCGGCGCAGCCGCTCGCCGAGTACCAGCACGCCGATCCCGATGGTGACCAGCGGGTTGATGAAGTAGCCGAGGCTGGCCTCGACGACCGCGCCGTTGTTGACGGCCCAGATGTACAGGCCCCAGTTCACGGAGATCACCGAGGCGGCCAGCGCGGTCAGGCCGAGCTTGCGGGGCTGCCGGAGCAGCTCCCGTATCCAGCCCCAGCGGCGCATGGCGAGCAGCAGCACCCCGACCACGCCCAGCGACCACACCATGCGGTGGGCGAGGATCTCGATGGCCCCGGCCGGCTTGAGCAGCGGCCAGAACAAGGGGACCAGCCCCCACATCCCGTAGGCGCCGAATCCGTAGAGCAAACCCGTGCGCTGCTCGTTCTCCGCTTTCACGGGGGCCTCCAGTCACATTCCAGCCAACTTCACGAAGGTAGCGCCGGAGGGGCCGGATGTCATGCCCGTAGACACGAGATACTCATGACATCTTCGAGGTCTTGTGTGGCCGGGGCCGCGTCGGCTCAGGCCAGGGCGGAGGCGATCGCGTGGGCCACCGGGGTCGTCGGGCGGCCGATGAGCCGGGACAGGTCCCCGCCGGTGTGGGCCAGCCGGCCGCGGGAGATCGCCGCGTCCACGTCGACGAGGATCGCCGCGAAGCCCTCGGGGACCCCGGCGTCGGTCAGGATCGACAGGTGCGTCCCGGCCGGGACCTCGCTGTACGCGACCTCCTTGCCGGTCTGGGCCGCGACCTCTGCCGCGTACTCCGCCAGGCTCCACGCGGTGTCGCCGGAGAGCTCGTACACCTGGTTCAGGTGGCCCTCGCCGGTCAGCACGGCGGCCGCCGCGGCGGCGTAGTCCGCCCGTGCAGCAGAGGCGATCCGGCCCTCGCCCGCGCTGCCCACGACCGCGCCGTGCTCCAGGACGGTGCCCAGGTGGCCCGTGTAGTTCTCGTGGTACCAACCGTTGCGCAGGAAGGTGTGGGGGAGGCCCGAGTCCAGGACGGCCTGCTCGGTGACCTTGTGCTCGGCGGCCAGGTCGAAGTCGGCCTCGGGGCCGCCGAGGATCCCGGTGTACGCGAGCTGGGCGACGCCCGCGGCCTTCGCGGCCCCGATCACCGCGAGGTGCTGCGGCACCCGACGGCCGACCTCGTTGCCGGAGATCAGCAGGACGCGGTCGCCCGGGCGGAAGGCGGAGGCCAGGGTCTCGGGGACGTCGTAGTCCGCGACGCGCACCTCGACCCCGCGCTCGGCCAGGTCGGCGGCCTTCTCCTTGCTGCGGACGACGACGGCGACGCGCTCGGCGGGAACCTGGTTCAGCAGCTCCTCGACGACGAGGCGGCCGAGGGCTCCGGTGGCTCCGGTGACGACGATGCTCATGGGGTGCGCTCCTTGCGTTGGGGTGTGTCACCACCCTAAGGACAGCGCTAACCTTTCGTAAGTACCCACTTCAAAGTAAGGTACTGGTATGAAGGTAAGTAACGCGACGGCGGCCGCTGCGCCGCCGATGGTCAACGCTCCGATGGTCAATGCGCCGATGTGCCCCTCCCGCGGAGTACTGGAACACGTCACCAGCCGCTGGGGCGTACTGGTCCTGGCCGCCCTCGTTGAGCGCTCCTACCGGTTCAGCGAACTGCGCCGCGAGGTGGGTGGCGTCAGCGAGAAGATGCTGGCGCAGACCCTCCAGACGCTGGAGCGCGACGGATTCCTGCTGCGCGACGCCAAGCCCGTGATCCCGCCGCGCGTGGACTATTCGCTGACCGAGCTGGGGCGCGAGGCCGCCGAGCAGGTGTGGGCCCTCGCCCGCTGGACCGAGCGGCGCACTCCCGAGGTCCAGGCGGCGCGCGCCGCCTACGACGGAGCCCGGAGCTCCTGAGGAACTCCGGGCCGTAGCCGTGTGCGGGCGGTGGGGCTAGCCGATGACCGTCCAGGTGTCGTTGCCGGCGAGGAGCGTGCTGAGGTCTCCCTTGCCCTTGGCGTCGACGGCGGTCTCCAGCTGCTCGGCCATCAGCGTGTCGTAGACGGGCCGCTCCACGCTGCGGAAGACCCCGATGGGCGTCTGGTGCAGGGTGTGCGGGTCCGCGAGCCGGGACAGGGCGAACGCGGTGGTCGGGCCGGCGCTGTGCGCGTCGTGGACCAGGATCCGGGACTCGTTCTCCGGGGTCACCGCGACGACCTCCAGCTCTCCGGTGGCCTGATCGCGTACGACGCCCTTGTGTCCGTCGGCGCCGAAGCGGATCGGCTGTCCGTGCTCCAGCCGGATCACGGCCTCCTGCGCCTGCACGTTGTCCTTGAGCACGTCGAAGGCGCCGTCGTTGAAGATGTTGCAGTTCTGGTAGATCTCGACGAGGGCGGTGCCCTGGTGGTCGGCGGCGGCCCGCAGTACCTCGGTCAGGTGCTTGCGGTCGGAGTCGATGGTGCGGGCGACGAAGGTGGCCTCGGCTCCGAGGGCGAGGGAGACGGGGTTGAAGGGGGCGTCGAGGGAGCCCATCGGCGTGGATTTGGTGATCTTGCCGACTTCGGAGGTGGGTGAGTACTGGCCCTTGGTGAGTCCGTAGATCCGGTTGTTGAACAGCAGGATCTTGAGGTTGACGTTGCGGCGCAGGGCGTGGATCAGGTGGTTCCCGCCGATGGAGAGGGCGTCGCCGTCGCCGGTGACGACCCAGACGGACAGGTCGCGGCGGGAGGTGGCCAGGCCGGTGGCGATGGCCGGTGCGCGGCCGTGGATGGAGTGCATCCCGTAGGTGTTCATGTAGTACGGGAAGCGGGAGGAGCAGCCGATGCCGGAGACGAAGACGATGTTCTCCTTCGCCAGGCCCAGCTCGGGCATGAAGCCCTGGACCGCTGCGAGGACGGCGTAGTCACCGCAGCCGGGGCACCAGCGGACCTCCTGGTCCGATTTGAAGTCCTTCATGGACTGCTGGGCCTCGGCCTTGGGTACCAGCGAGAGCAGGTGGGGGGCGTCGGTCACCTCAGTCATTGATGGCCTCCTTGAGAACCTTCGAGAGCTGCTCGGCCTTGAACGGCATTCCGTTGACCTGGGTGTACGACTGGGCGTCCACCAGGTACTTCGCCCGGATCAGGGTGGCGAGCTGCCCGAGGTTCATCTCCGGCACCACTACCTTGTCGTAACGCTTCAGGACCTCCCCGAGATTCCTCGGGAAGGGGTTGAGGTGGCGCAGATGGGCCTGCGCGACCGGGATGCCGACATTGCGCAGACGGCGGACGGCGGCGGTGATGGGGCCGTAAGTGGAGCCCCAGCCCAGGACGAGGGTGCGGGCCCGGTCGGGGTCGTCGACCTCCAGGTCGGGGACCTCGATGCCGTCGATCTTGGCCTGGCGGGTGCGGACCATGAAGTCGTGGTTGGCGGGGTCGTAGGAGATGTTGCCCGTGCCGTCCTGCTTCTCGATGCCGCCGATCCGGTGCTCCAGACCGGGCGTGCCCGGGACCGCCCAGGGGCGGGCCAGGGTCTGCGGGTCCCGCTTGTACGGCCAGAACACCTCGGTGCCGTCCGCGAGCTGCTGGTTGGGCCCGGAGGCGAACTGCACCTTCAGGTCCGGGAGGTCGGCGACGTCCGGGATGCGCCAGGGCTCGGAGCCGTTGGCGAGGTAGCCGTCGGAGAGCAGGAACACCGGGGTCCGGTACGTCAGCGCGATCCGCGCCGCGTCGAGGGCGGCGTCGAAGCAGTCCGCGGGGGTGCGGGGCGCCACGACGGGGACGGGGGCCTCGCCGTTGCGGCCGTACATCGCCTGGAGCAGGTCCGCCTGCTCGGTCTTGGTCGGCAGGCCGGTGGAGGGGCCGCCGCGCTGGATGTCCACGATCAGCAGCGGCAGCTCCAGAGACACCGCCAGCCCGATCGTCTCGGACTTCAGGGCGACGCCGGGGCCGGAGGTGGTGGTCACGCCGAGCGCGCCGCCGAAGGCCGCGCCGAGCGCCGCGCCGATGCCGGCGATCTCGTCCTCGGCCTGGAAGGTCCGCACGCCGAAGTTCTTGTGCTTGCTCAGCTCGTGCAGGATGTCCGACGCCGGAGTGATCGGGTACGAGCCCAGGTAGAGCGGCAGGTCGGCCTGGCGGCTGGCCGCGATCAGGCCGTAGGACAGGGCCAGGTTCCCGGAGATGTTGCGGTAGGTGCCGGTCGGGAACGCCCGCGTCGCCGGGGCCACCTCGTAGGAGACCGCGAAGTCCTCGGTCGTCTCCCCGAAGTTCCAGCCCGCGCGGAACGCGGCCACGTTCGCCTCGGCGATGTCCGGCTTCTTCGCGAACTTCTGCCGCAGGAAGTTCTCCGTGCCCTCCGTGGGCCGGTGGTACATCCAGGACAGCAGGCCCAGCGCGAACATGTTCTTGCTGCGCTCGGCCTCCTTGCGGGAGAGCCCGAAGTCCTTCAGCGCTTCCACGGTGAGCGTGGTCAGCGGCACCGGGTGGATGTTGTAGGCGCCCAGCGAGCCGTCTTCCAGCGGCGAGGTGTCGTAGCCGACCTTCGCCATCGGGCGCTTGGTGAATTCATCGGTATTGATGATGATCTCGGCCCCGCGCGGGACGTCCCCGATGTTCGCCTTCAGCGCCGCCGGATTCATCGCCACCAGCACGTTCGGGGCATCGCCCGGTGTCAGGATGTCGTGATCGGCGAAATGCAACTGGAACGAGGAGACGCCGGGCAGGGTGCCGGCAGGGGCGCGGATCTCGGCCGGAAAGTTCGGCAGCGTGGAGAGGTCGTTCCCGAAGGAAGCCGTCTCCGAGGTGAACCGGTCACCAGTGAGCTGCATGCCGTCACCCGAGTCACCCGCGAAACGGATGATCACCCGGTCGAGGCGGCGTACTTCCTTGCCGCTCGGGGCCGGGGGTGTCCGTTGTTCGCCGACGACGGCTCCTTCGGCTCCTTCGGCCCCTTCGGCCCCGTCGGCCTGTTCGGCTGGACTACTGACCTGGCTGGTCACTGAACTGGACCTCCTTCGAGGCGTGGCGTTCCCGCTCCCAAGGTCAACCCTACGTCGGTAGGACTGGCCTTTTCCGGGGACGCTCGTATTCCGGACCGTCGTCTGCGGCGGTCTGTCGAGAGAATCCCTTGCGATTCCAAGAGATTCCGAGAGATTCCGAGATTTCGTGCCGTGCAGAAATAGTGCGAGCCCCAGCGGCCAGGTGTGCTATCGCCGCACCTGACAGGGTGTCAGTTGATCAAGGTTTTGATCAATGCCCAGTCTTGGTCGAGAGGGTTTTCGATCAAGACCGCAGGTAGGTGAGGACAGCCAGGACCCGCCGGTGGTCCCCGTCGCTCGGTGACAGCCCGAGCTTCATGAAGATGTTGCTGACGTGCTTCTCCACGGCTCCGTCGCTGACCACGAGCTGCTTCGCCACCGCCGAATTGGTCCGTCCCTCGGCCATCAGGCCCAGCACCTCGCGCTCGCGCGGGGTCAGCCCCGCCAGCACGTCCTGCTTGCGGCTGCGGCCGAGCAGCTGGGCGACCACCTCGGGGTCCAGCGCCGTCCCGCCCCGGGCCACGCGCACGACGGCGTCCAGGAACTCCCGCACGTCGGCCACCCGGTCCTTGAGGAGGTACCCCACCCCGGTGCTGGAACCGGCCAGCAGTTCGGTGGCGTACTGCTCCTCCACGTACTGCGACAGCACGAGCACGCCTATGCCGGGGTGCTCGCGCCGCAGCCGTACGGCCGCACGCACGCCCTCGTCGGTGTGTGTCGGCGGCATCCGCACGTCAGCCACCACCACGTCCGGCAGCGCATCCTCGGCCGCCAGCTCCGCCACCGTCTTGATCAGGGCTTCCGCGTCCCCGACGCCGGCCACGACGTCATGCCCCCGGTCGGTCAACAACCGGGTCAGGCCCTCGCGCAGCAGCACTGAATCCTCGGCGATGACCACCCGCACCCTGTCTTCCACGATCCAGCAGCTCCCGCGTCCACGTCGTCCGATGTACCTGACCCAGCCAAGCATCCCAGCCCGAGGGGCGGATGGAGGCGAGTCCGATCATCACGTGGAAGCGGGAGCGGGGGACACCCACGGCGGCCGACCGGCCGTGTCGCCCTACCGGGAACGCCAGGGGAGCTCGGCGGTGACGGTGGTGCCGCCGTCGGCCGGCGAATCCACGACCAGCACCCCGTCCACGGCGTCCAGCCGCTCGGCCAGCCCCGCCAGGCCGGTTCCCGGGCCCGCGGTGCTCGCTCCGCCACGGCCGTCGTCCGCGACCTGGATCAGCAGCCGCCCCCCGGACCGCCACACGTCCACGCCCGCCGTACGGGCCCCGGAGTGCTTGCTGATGTTCTGGAGCAGCTCCGAGACGGTGAAGTACGCGATCCCCTCCACCGCCGACGCGGGCCGCTCCGGCAGGTCCACCGACACCCGTACCGGCACCGCGCACCGCGAGGCCACCGATGACAGCGCCGCGTCGAGACCGCGGTCCGTCAGCACCGCCGGGTGGATCCCGCGGGCCAGGTCGCGCAGCTCCTGGAGCGCGATCTTCACCTCCCCGTGCGCCTCGTCCACCATCCGGGCGGCGGCGCGGGGATCCTCGGCGAGCTTCTCCTTCGCCAGCCCCAGGTCCATCGCCAGCGCCACCAGGCGGGCCTGCGCGCCGTCGTGCAGGTCCCGCTCGATGCGCCGCAGGTCGGCGGCGGCGGTGTCGACCACGACCCCGCGGTCGGACTCCAGCTCCGTGACCCGGTGGTCGAGGCGCGAAGGCCCGAGCAGCCCGCCGACGAGCACCCGGTCGACGGTGGTCAGCGCCCGCAGCACCCACGGCGTGGCCAGGGTGAAGCCCAGCCCCACCAGGCAGGCGAGGGCGATCTCCACGGGGGAGTCGAGGTAGAAGGTGTAGTCGCCGTTCTGGAAGAGCTGCAGGCCCGGCATGTCGGTGTAGGCGGGGAAGACCCAGAACCACACCGGGTACAGCAGGAAGGCCCACCCGTACACCCAGAACACCAGTGCCAGGGTGAAGGCGAACACGGACCACGGAAGGTGGATCACCGAGTACAGCGCGTGCCGCCAGGCGCTGCCGCTCCGCAGGAGTGCCCCCATCGCGGCGACCGGACCCGGCTTCTTCGCCCTCGGCGGCGCCGGCTCGGCGATGTCGACCCCGAGAAGGCCGCGCGCCCGGGCCCTCTCGACCCGCCCGAACCCGCGGCACATCGCGAGCACCCCGGCCAGCACCGGGATGCCGAGGAAGGTGACGAGCAGTCCGGCGCCGAGGGTGACACCGGTGATCGCGAGCGAGAAGTACAGCAGGCTCAGCGGCAGTCCGAGCAACAGATACCCGAACTCCCGCCACGTCCGCCCCTCGACCGGAGCCCGCAACACGCGACCTACACCCATGATCCCGACCCGCCCTTCAGCAGTCCCATGACCCACCCCAACCCTCCCGCCCGGCCCCGGCCGATTCCATCGGGCGGGTAGGCCTCTCGACAGGGGGGATAACCCCACCCCGGAGCGGCCGGAACCCGCCCCCACCCCGGATGGGACCCGTGCACACCCCGGGCGGGACCCCCGCCGATGCCCCGCCGATGCCCTGGACGGGACCCCGCCGATACCCCGGACGGGACTCCGCCCCCACCCCGGCCGGAACCCCGACCCGTGCACACCCCGGGCGGGACTCCGCCTACACCCGGGGCGGGAGCCGCGCACCCCCCGGGACGAGACCCGCCCATACCCCGGGCGGGACGTCCGCCCACACCCCGGACGGGAGTCCCGATCACAGACCGAAGCCCAGGCCGAGGCCCAGGCCATGGCCGGCGCTCAGCGCGAGCGCCACGGTAGCTCCGCCGTCACCACCGTTCCCTCCCCCTCGGGGGACTCGACCAGGAACACCCCGTCCACGGCCCGCAGCCGCTCCGCCAGCCCCGCCAGCCCCGACCCGCCTTCCGTGTCGGCCCCGCCCCGCCCGTCGTCCGACACCCGGATCAGCAGCCGCCCCGCGGGCTCCGCCCCCGTCCGCCACACCTCGACGCTCGCGCCCCGCGCCCCCGCGTGCTTGCTCACGTTCTGCAGCAGCTCCGACACCGTGAAGTACGCGATCCCCTCGATGGCGGCCGCAGGCCGCTCCGGCAGGTCCACCAACACCTTCACCGGCACCACGCACCGCGACGCCACCGATGACAGCGCCGCGTCCAGACCCCGGTCCGTCAGCACCGCCGGGTGGATGCCCCGCGCCAGGTCCCGCAGTTCCTGGAGCGCGAGCTTCACTTCCCCGTGCGCCTCGTCGACCATCGCCGCCGCCGCGTCCGGGTCCTCCAGCAGCTTCTCCTTGGCCAGGCCCAGCCCCATCGCCAGCGCGACCAGCCGTGCCTGGGCCCCGTCGTGGAGGTCCCGTTCGATGCGCCGCATGTCGGCCGCCGCCGTGTCGACCACCACGCCCCGGTCGGATTCCAGTTCCGCGATCCGCCGCTCCAGCTCGTCCGAGGGCGAGAGCAGCCCCCGTACCATCAGCCGGTCCACGTTCGAGAGCCAGCGCACCACGTAGGGCAGTACCGGCCACAGCACCAGTAGCCCGATCAGCGCCACGGTGAAGGTCAGCACCCCCCACGGCAGCCGCACCAGCTCGTACAGCACGGTCCGCCAGGCCACCGGGTCCTTGACGCCCGCCCATAGCCAGGGGAAGAACCCGCCGGCCCGCCGCGGCCCCGGCAGCGGAGTCGGCTCCTCCACACGTACGCCGAGCAGCGCGCGCGCCCGCGCCCGCTCCAGCCGTCCCAACTGGCGAGACGCGAGCAGACCGCCTGCGAGCAGCGGGAGGCCGATCGCGGTCACCGACAGACCGCCCGTGACCGACACCATCGTCACGGTGTAGACGAACCCGACGAGCGCGAACGGGAGATTGCCCAGCAGATGGGCGGTCTCCTTCCACGCCACGGCGCCCAGCGCCGGTCGTACGGGAGGAGGCCGGTCATTGTCGGGGCCCGGGTGGGAGACTTGAATGCGCGCGGTCATGCGGCCCAGCCTGCCAATTCCACCCGGCCGATGCCATGGGGTAGCCGGGCCGTTGTAAACGGGGGATAACCCCACCCTGTGTGAGCCAGGGCCTAGACTCCCGTCCGTACCAGATCATCGACAGTGGCCAAGGAGCGAGGAACGGACGTGCCCGACCCAACGGTATCGACCGTAACCGTGCTCGCGGCGGACTATTTCCGGAGTTATTCGGTCGTCGGCCTGCTGGCCGTCCTCGGTGTGCTCTTCGTGGCCGTCGCGTTCGGCGCGGGCCGCCTGCTGAGACCGGTCGTCCCGACCCCTGAGAAGCTGCTGACGTACGAGTGCGGCGTGGACCCCGTGGGCGAGGGCTGGGCGCACACCCAGGTCCGCTACTACGTCTACGCGTTCCTCTACGTCATCTTCGCCGTCGACTCGATCTTCCTCTTCCCGTGGGCGACCGTGTTCGCCGCCGCCGGCTACGGCACGACGACGCTCGTGGAGATGTTCATCTTCCTGGGCTTCCTGGCCGTCGGCCTGCTCTACGCGTACAAGAAGGGCGTCCTCGAATGGACGTGACACCGGCCGGGACGTCGGCCGAGCCCCAGCTGCTCCCGGAGCCCAAGCGGCTCGGGGTCCTCTCCCGGCTCGCCCCGGAGCCCATGAAGGTGGTCCTGAACTGGGGCCGCCGCTACAGCCTGTGGGTCTTCAACTTCGGCCTCGCCTGCTGCGCGATCGAGTTCATCGCCGCGTCGATGGCCCGGCACGACTTCATCCGGCTCGGCGTCATCCCCTTCGCCCCCGGCCCGCGCCAGGCGGACCTGATGATCGTCTCCGGCACGGTGACGGACAAGATGGCGCCGGCCGTGAAGCGGCTGTACGAGCAGATGCCGGAGCCCAAGTACGTCATCTCCTTCGGCGCCTGCTCCAACTGCGGCGGGCCCTACTGGGACTCGTACTCGGTGACGAAGGGCGTCGACCAGATCATCCCCGTCGACGTCTACGTCCCCGGCTGCCCGCCGCGCCCGGAGGCGCTGCTCCAGGGCATCCTCAAGCTCCAGGAGAAGATCGCCCGGGAGTCGCTGGCGGACCGCTACGCCACCTCCGCAACCGGGGCGGGGCCCTCGGTCACGCAGCTCACCAGCGGCCTGGTCACGCCCCCGCCGGCACCGGGAGCGGGCGCATGAACCTCTACGACTCCCTCCCCGACGCCGCCGCGACGGTCTTCGGCGCGGAGGCGGTGGCCGAGCACGCGTACGACCTCCTGACCGTCGACGTGCCGGTCGGCAGCTGGATCGCGGCGCTGGAGATCGCCCGGGACAAGCTGGGCTGCACGTACTTCGACTGGCTGAGCGCGGTCGACGAGCCGGGCACCGGCTTCCGGATCTGCGCGCACGTCGTGTCCCTCGAAAACCACCGCGTACGCAGGCTGCTCCTGCGGACGACGGTCCCGCACTCGGCGCCGTCCCTGCCGTCGGCGGTCGCGGTCTACGCGGGCGCGGAATGGCACGAGCGGGAGACGTTCGAGATGTTCGGCGTGGTCTTCACCGACCACCCGCACCTGGTCCCGCTGCTCCTCCCGGAGAACTTCGAGGGGCACCCGCTGCGCAAGGACTTCGTCCTGGCCGCGCGCGTGGCGAAGGCCTGGCCGGGAGCCAAGGAGCCGGGCGAGGCACACGACCCCGATGCGCCGAAGCGCCGCCAGATGCTCCCGCCGGGCGTCCCGGACCCCAACGACTGGGGCCCGCTCAAGGGCCAGCTCCCGCCGGCCCCCGCCCGCCCGGCCCGTACCGCCCGCGCCCCGCGCGAGGGCGCCCCGGTCCGGCGCACCCGCTCGGTGACGGAAGGCTCCGCGACCCAATCCGCGGAAACCGAAGCCGCCGCCCCGCGCCCGGCCCGGCGTACCCGCTCGGTGTCGGAGGGTTCGGCGAGTCAGGCGGTCCCCGCGGCGGAGCCGGAAACCGAAGCCGCCGCCCCGCGCCCGGCCCGGCGTACCCGCTCGGTGTCGGAGGGTTCGGCGAGTCAGGCGGTCCCCGCGGCGGAGCCGGAAACCGAAGCCGCCGCCCCGCGCCCGGCCCGGCGTACCCGCTCGGTGTCGGAGGGTTCGGCGAGTCAGGCGGTCCCCGCGGCGGAGCCGGAAACCGAAGCCGCCGCCCCGCGCCCGGCCCGGCGTACCCGCTCGGTGTCGGAGGGTTCGGCGAGTCAGGCGGTCCCCGCGGCGGAGCCGGAAACCGAAGCCGCCGCCCCGCGCCCGGCCCGGCGTACCCGCTCGGTGTCGGAGGGTTCGGCGAGTCAGGCGGTCCCCGCGGCGGAGCCCGGTGCGGAGCCCGAGGCCCCGCGGCCGGACAGTCAGGCCGTGCCGTCGGCGGAGCCGGAGGCCGAGGCCGAGGCCGACGAGGCGCGCCCGCGGCGTACCGTCGCGCCGGGGAGGCGCCCCGCCCCCCGCAGCGCGGACGCGCCCTGGCACAACCCCCAGCCCGCCTTCGCGGACCGGGATCCCGAGCCGGAACCGGAACGGGAACCCGAACGGGAACCCAAGACCGGGCCCGGCGACACCCCCGAACCCGAACCCGAACCCGACAACGGAGGCGACGCGTGAACGACGTCCTCGACGTCGCCCTGCGACTCATCGTCGTCTTCGCCGTCTTCCTCGTGCTCCCGCTCGTCGTCGGGCAGACCGAGCACAAGGTGATGGCGCACATGCAGGGCCGCCTCGGCCCCATGTACGCAGGCGGCTTCCACGGCTGGGCCCAGCTCGTCGCCGACGGCGTGAAGTTCGCGCAGAAGGAGGACGTCGTCCCGGCCGAGGCCGACCGCCGCATCTTCCAGCTCGCACCCGCCGTCGCCCTGCTGCCGTACCTCCTCGTCCTCGTCGCCATCCCCATCGGCCCGGGCGAGGGCGCCGTCGGCCAGGTCATCGACGCCGGGCTGTTCTTCGTGCTCGCCGTCATGGGCGTCGGCGTCCTCGGCAGCCTGATGGCCGGCTGGGCTTCCGCCAACAAGTTCTCCCTGCTCGGCGGCCTGCGCACCGCCGCTCAGCTCCTCGCGTACGAGCTCCCCATGCTGCTCGCCGCCGCCTCCGTCGCGATGGCCGCCGGGACCGTGTCCCTCCCCGGCATCGTCGACGCCTTCCACTGGTGGTGGCTGCCCTGGCAGATCGCCGGCGCGCTCGTCTTCTTCACGGCCGGCCTCGCCGAACTCCAGCGGCCCCCCTTCGACATGCCCGTCGCCGACTCCGAGATCATCTTCGGCGCGTACACCGAGTACACCGGCCTGCGCTTCGCGCTGTTCCTGCTCGCCGAGTACGCCGGCATCGTCGTCCTGTGCGCCCTGACCACCGTCCTGTTCCTCGGCGGCTGGCACGGGCCGTTCGCCGACGGCTGGGTCTGGACCCTCCTGAAGACCGCGGTCCTCGCGTTCGTCGTGATCTGGCTCCGCGTCAGCTACCCCCGGCTGCGCGAGGACCAGCTCCAGAAGCTCGCCTGGACCACACTCATCCCGCTGGCGCTCGCCCAGATCGCGCTCACCGGCATCGTGAAGGTGGCGATCCTCTAATGCCCGTCCCCGGATCCGGCCTCGCCAAGGGCCTCGCCGTCACGCTGCGCACGATGACGAAGCGCGCGCACACCGCCCAGTACCCCGAGGTGCAGCCCGAGCTCCCGCCCCGCACCCGCGGGGTCATCGGCCTGTTCGAGGAGAACTGCACGGTCTGCATGCTGTGCGCCCGCGAGTGCCCCGACTGGTGCATCTACATCGACTCCCACAAGGAGACGGTCCCGGCCGCCACCCCCGGCGGACGCGAGCGCAGCCGCAACGTCCTCGACCGTTTCGCCATCGACTTCTCCCTCTGCATGTACTGCGGCATCTGCATCGAGGTGTGCCCCTTCGACGCCCTCTTCTGGTCGCCGGAGTTCGAGTACGCGGAGACGGACATCCTCGAACTCACCCACGAGCGCGACAAGCTGCGCGAGTGGATGTGGACCGTCCCGGCCCCGCCCGCCCTGGACCCGGCCGCGGAGGAGCCCAAGGAGATCGCCGCCGCCCGCAAGGCCGTGGAGAAGGCCGAGGTCGCGGCCGCGGCCGCTGCGGCAGCCGCCGCCGAGGCCGCAGGCGAAGCGCCCGCCGCAGGCGAAGCCCCCGCCGCGCCCGGCACCGACGACCCGACCACCACCCCGGAGGGAGACGCGTGACCCCCGCAGCCACCGCCCTGGCCGCCGCGGCGACGGGCCACGGGTTCCTGTCCCCGACCGGCGTCGAGATCGCCTTCGTCCTCGTCGGCCTCGCCACCCTCGGCGCGGCCGCGGTCACGGTCACCACCAGGCAGCTCGTGCACGCCGCCCTGTGGCTGGTCGTCGCGCTCGGCGGCATCGCCGTCGAGTACCTCCTGCTGACGGCCGAGTTCATCGCCTGGGTCCAGGTCCTGATCTACCTCGGCTCCGTGGTCGTCCTCCTCCTCTTCGGGCTGATGCTCACCAAGGCCCCCATCGGCCGTTCCCCGGACGCCGACTCGAACAACCGCTGGGTCGCCCTCGGCGTCGCCCTCGTCGCGGCCGCCGCGCTCGTCTGGGTCGTCGTCGACGCGTTCCGCACCACCTGGATCGACCTCGACGGACCCGTCCAGGGTTCCACCGAGGTCATCGGCAAGATCCTCTTCCAGCACTGGGTGCTGCCCTTCGAGGCGCTCTCCGTCCTCCTCCTCGCGGCCCTGATCGGCGCCATCGTCCTCTCCCGCAGGGACGCCGTCGGTGGGCCCGACGACAAGAAGGGGCAGCAGCGCTGATGCACCTCGTCTACCCCGCCGTGCTCGCGGCGCTCCTCTTCTGCACGGGCCTGTACGGAGTGCTCGCCCGCCGCAACGCCATCCTGGTCCTGATGTCCGTCGAGCTGATGCTCAACGCCGTCAACCTCAACCTGGTGGCCTTCGACGTCTGGCTGCGCGACGCCCTGCACGCAGGCCAGGCCCTCACGCTCTTCACCATCGCCATCGCCGCCGCCGAGATCGGCATCGGCCTCGCGATCGTGCTGATGGTGTACCGCAACCGCGGCACGTCGGACGTCGACCGGCTGCGCGACACCGCCGAGGGCCACGAGCCCGCCCCGAACAACCAGAGCGAGGTCACCGCGTGAGCACCACGACCCTCGCGGTCCTCGTCCCGCTCCTGCCCTTCCTGGGCGCGGTGGCGGGACTGCTGTTCGGCCGCCGAGCCCCCGGCTTCGTCAGGCCCCTCGCCGTGCTGCCGGCGCTGGCCTCGGCCGTGCTGGCCGTGCTCGTCGCCTTCCGTCAGGGCGGCGGGAAGCCGATCGTCGCCTCGACCGAGCTGACCCCGACCGGCTCGGTGCCGATCGACCTCTCGCTCTACCTGAACGGCTTCGCCGCGCTGGCCGCCGTCCTGGTCGGCGTCGTCGCCACCTGCGTACAGCTCTACTCCACGGCGTACCTCCGTGAGGACCCGCGCTACCCGTCGTACGCCGCTCTCGTCTCGCTGTTCACCTCCGCCATGCTGCTCGTCGTCTACTCCGGCGACCTGATGGTGCTGCTGGTCGGCTGGGAGGTCATGGGCATCTGCTCGTACTTCCTCGTCGGCCACTACTGGGAGACCGAGGCGGCCCGCTCCGCCTCCCTCAAGGCCTTCCTCGTCACCAAGCTCGGCGACGTCCCCTTCCTGATCGGCCTGTTCGCGCTCGCCATCGACGCCGACTCCTTCGAGATCCCCAAGATCCTGGGCGCCGTCGCCGCGGGCGGCCTCGACCACCCCACGCTGATCGCGCTCCTGCTGCTCGCCGGAGTCGCGGGCAAGTCCGCGCAGTTCCCGCTGCACACCTGGCTCCCGGACGCCATGGCGGGCCCCACCCCGGTCTCCGCACTGATCCACGCCGCGACGATGGTCGCCGCCGGTGTCTACTTCATCGCCCGCCTCCTCCCGGTCTTCACGGCCTCCGCGGCCGCACTGGTGGTCATGGCCGTCATGGCGGCCGTCACGATGATCGGCTCCGGCCTCGCCGCCCTGGCCCAGGACGACATCAAGCGCGTCCTCGCCTACTCCACGATCGGCCAGCTCGGCTACATGATCGGGGCGCTGGCCGTCGGCGACCGCGGGGCCGCCGTCTTCCACCTCATCTCCCACGGCGCCTTCAAGGCGCTCCTGTTCCTCGGTGCGGGCGTGATCATCCACGCCGCCGGGACGAACTCCCTGGCCGCCATGTCCCGGATGGACGGCCTGGCCAAGCGCGTGCCCGACGCCTTCTGGACCATGACGATCGCGCTGCTCGCGCTCGCCGCGATCCCGCCCTTCGCCGGCTTCTTCTCCAAGGAAGCCGTCCTCGTCGCCGCCGAGCACGCCGCCGCCGGACACTCGCAGTCCGCTCCCAGCGCCGCCGGCTGGCTCGTCCTCGTCGCCGGGGTGCTGACCGCCCTGCTCACTGCCGCCTACGCCACCCGGCTCTGGCTGATGGCCTTCCGCGGCCGGGGCGCCGCCGCCCCCGACCACGGCAAGGAGCCCGTCGCCATGACCGGCGTGCTCTGGCTGCTCGCGATCCCGTCCATCGGCCTCGGCCTCACCGCCGGCCCGATCGCCGACTGGTTCGACGGCAACGCACTCACCCCGACACTGACCACCTCCGTCCTCGGCACGGGAGCCGCCGCCGTCGGCGCGGTACTGACCTACGCCCTGTGGCAGCGGGCCACGGCCAAGGCCGCCGCGGTCGGCTACGGAGCCGGCGGATCAGTGGCCGCAGCCGTCGCGGAGTCCGCAGCCGAGACCCCCGAGGTCGCCGAGGTCACCCACGACCACCCCGCCGTCCCGGCCGGCGCAGCCCCCGACCCCGGCCGGGCTCTGCTCGGCCCGCTGCACCGCCACGCGGCCGACGGCTTCCACCTCGACGCCGTCTACGACCGGCTGTTCGTCCGCCCCGTCCGCGGCGCCGCGAGCCTCGTCCGCTTCCTCGACCGCGAGGTCGTGGACACGTACGTCCGCGGCGCGGGCGCCGGCCCCCGGCTGCTCGGCAGCCTCGTACGCCGGGCCCAGACCGGCAACGTGCAGAGCTACCTGAGCGCCCTGCTCGCCGGCGCCGTGGTCCTGGCGATCGCCACCGCCGTCCTCGCCAACGTCAACGCCGGATCGTGAGCCGTGAGTCAGCCGTGATTGATATCAGCCCGTCCGTGATGCAGTTCCTTCTGGCGTTCGTCGTGGCCGCACCGCTCCTCGGCGCCGTCGCGGCCCTCCTGCCGCCCCCGCCCGGACTCAAGGGCAAGAGCCCCGCACAGGCCGTGCTGCGCCACGGCGTGACCGTCACCGGCGCGATCCTGGCCGCGGCCATCGCCCTCGCCCTGGGCTTCGACCGGGACACCCCGGCCCGCTTCCAGGCGACCACGGACATCAACTGGATCCAGGCGCTGAACGTCCGGATCCACCTCGGCATCGACGGCATCTCGCTCCCCCTCCTCCTGATGACCGCGCTGCTGTTCTTCCTCTGCGCGCTCTACAGCTACTTCAAGCTCCCAGAAGGCCCCTCCCCGAAGGCCTTCGTCGCGCTGCTCCTCGTCCTCGAATCCGGCACCCTCGCGACCTTCGCCGTACTCGACCTGCTGCTGTTCTTCCTCGCCTTCGAGATGGTCCTCATCCCGATGTACTTCCTCATCGCCCGCTGGGGCGGTGCTCAGCGGCAGGCCGCCGCCTGGAAGTTCATCCTCTACACCCTCCTCGGGTCCGTGGTCATGCTGCTCGGACTGCTGCTGATCGGACTGAACAGCGGCACCTTCGACATGGTGACACTGGCCTCTGACAACGGCCGCGAACTGACCCACACCACCCAGCTCCTGGCCGTCCTCGCCATCGGCATCGGGCTCGCGGTGAAGACCCCGATGTGGCCGCTGCACAGCTGGCTGCCCGACGCCCACACGGCCGCCCCCACCGTCGGATCCGTCCTGCTGGCCGGCGTCCTGCTCAAGATGGGCACCTACGGGTTCGTCCGCATCCTGCTCCCCGTCACCCCCAGCGGCATGGCGACCTTCGCCCCCTACCTGGGCGCCTTCGCCGCCATCGGCATCGTCTACGGGTCCCTCGCCTGCCTCTCGCTCGCCCGCAAGGGCAACAAGGGCGACCTCAAGCGCCTCATCGCCTACTCCTCCGTCGGCCACATGGGCTTCGTCCTGCTCGGCATCGCCTCGATGACCCCCACCGGCGTCAACGGCGCGCTGTTCGCCAACATCGCCCACGGCCTGATCACCGGCCTCCTCTTCTTCCTGGTCGGCGCCCTCAAGGACCGCTACGGCACCGCCGACCTCGACACCCTCGCCGGAGCCACCGGCGCCGCCCTCTACGGCCGCGCCCCCCGGCTCGGCGCCCTCCTCGCCTTCGCCGCCGTCGCCTCCCTCGGCCTGCCCGGCCTCGCCGGGTTCTGGGGCGAGATGCTGGCCCTGTTCGGCGCGTTCGAACCGGCGCAGGGCCTGTCCCGGCCCGCCTTCCTCACGTACATGGCCTTCGGCGCGTTCGGCACCCTGCTCACCGCCGCCTACCTGCTGATCGTCGTACGCCGCGTCTGCATGGGCGACCCCAAGGCCCGGCCCGAGTCCGGGCCCGCGCTCGAACTCGCGGACATCCAGCGCTACGAGTTCGCCGCCTGGACCCCGCTCGCGGCGCTGACCGTCCTCGCCGGCCTGTGGCCCGCTGTCCTCCTCGGCCTCACCGACCCGGCCGTCCAGAAGCTCCTCGCAGGAGGCAACGCATGACGGCCCTGACGGCCTCCGCCCTGCCCGCGGCCCCGGCCACCGAGGCCGCGAGCCTCGTCCAGAGCGTCGACTGGCTCGCGATCACCCCCGTGGTCCTCCCCGCCGCCGTCGCCCTGGTCGTCCTGGTCGCCGACCTCTTCCTGCCGGAGCGGCGCAAGCCGCTGCTCGGCTGGCTCTCCGTGGCCGGCCTCGCCGTCGCGACCGTCTTCCTGCTGCCGCTGCGCGCCGGCGACCGCGCCACCTTCTGCCTCACCACCGACCCCGGGGCGTGCAGCTACACCGCCGACCACTTCGCGCTCGTCATCCAGTTCCTGGTGCTGGCCGGCGCCCTGATCACCGCCCTGCTGTCGGTCACCACCGTCCGCGACGCGCACGTTCCGGCCGGTGAGTACTGGTTCCTGCTGCTGTCCTCCGCCGCCGGCGCGGCCCTGCTGCCCGCCTCCCGCGACCTCGCCACCCTGATCGTCGCCCTCGAAGTCGCCTCGCTGCCCGCCTTCGCCCTCGTCGGCATGCGCCGCGGCGACCGCCTCTCCTCCGAGGCCGCGCTCAAGTTCTTCCTGTCCTCCGTCACCGCCACCGCCGTGTCGCTGATGGGCATCAGCTTCGTCTACGCCGTCACCGGCTCCCTGCACTTCACGCAGGTCGCCGACCGGCTCGAAGACGTACCCGGGCAGCTCGACACCCTCGCCATGGCCGGGGTCGCGCTGACCCTCGTCGGCTTCGCCTTCAAGACCGCCGCCGTCCCCTTCCACTTCTGGGTCCCGGACACCTACGTCGGCGCGCCGCTGCCCATCGCGGGCTACCTCTCCGTGATCGGCAAGGCCGTCGGTTTCACCGGCCTCATCCTCGTCACGGTGATCGTCTTCCCCGCGTACTCCGACATCTGGGGCCCGGCCCTCGCCGTCCTCGCCGCGCTCACCATGACGCTCGGCAACACCGCCGCCCTGCGCCAGCGCGCGGACCGGCCGAACAGCGCCGTACGGCTGCTCGCCTGGTCCTCCGTCGGCCAGGCCGGCTACCTGCTCGTCCCGATCGCCGCCGCCGCGTACTCCGGGCGCGACCAGATCGGCTCCACCGTCGCGTACGCCCTCATGTACGGCGCCGTGAACCTCGGCGCCTTCGCCGTGGCCGCCCTGGTCGCCCGCACGAAGCCGCTGAACCGGATCAGCGACTACCGCGGCCTGTACGCGCAGCGCCCCGCCGCCGCCCTCTCGCTGGCCTTCTTCCTGCTCTGCCTGGCCGGCCTGCCGCCGGGCCTCATCGGTCTCTTCGCCAAGGTCACCGTCTTCCGCTCCGCGGTCGACGCGGGCCTTGGCTGGCTGGCCGTGGTCATGGCGGTCAACGTCGTCATCGCCCTGTACTACTACCTGCGCTGGACGGCACTGCTCTTCCGCGCCCCGGAGGTCGCCGCCGAGACCCGTACGAAGGCCCCGTGGCCGGTCACCGCCGCGATCGCCCTCACGGCCGTCACCGCCGTGGTCCTCTCGGGAGCCCCGCAGCTGGTCCTGCGCTTCGCCTCGGGCAGCCTGTTCCCGCAGTAGCCCGCACGCCGTGACCCGCACGGCCGAACGCCCGCCGTACGCCCGCCGCCCCGCCCGCCCGGGCGGCGGGCACGGCACGCCCTGGGAACCAGAAGCCCCCACCTCGCGTTGACCGTGAAGGAAGGGTCCACTGGACCGTAGACCCTCAGATCCACAGATCCTGGACGCGGGTCCCCCTGCCGCACCACTTGGAGGGCGTACCGTGCACCGCCGGCACAACGGGCTGAAGACCGCCGTACTCCTCGGCGGGCTGTCCGCACTCATCATCCTCATCGGAAGCTTCTTCGGGCGGGGCGGCCTGATCATCGCCGTCCTCGTCGCCCTCGGGACGAACGCGTACGCCTACTGGAACAGCGACAAGCTGGCTCTACGCGCGATGCGCGCCCGCCCGGTCAGCGAGTTCGAGGCCCCGCAGCTCTACCGCATGGTGCGCGAGCTCTCCACGTCCGCGCGCCAGCCCATGCCCCAGCTCTACATCTCGCCGACCGAGGCGCCGAACGCCTTCGCCACCGGTCGCAACCCGCGCAACGCCGCCGTCTGCTGCACCGAGGGCATCCTGCGCATACTCGACGAGCGTGAGCTGCGCGGGGTGATCGGCCACGAACTGAGCCACGTCTACAACCGCGACATCCTGATCTCCTCCGTCGCCGGAGCCCTCGCCTCCGTGATCATGTTCCTGGTGAACTTCGCCTGGCTGATCCCGGTCGGCCGGTCCAACGACGACGAGGGGCCCGGAATCCTCGGCATGCTGCTGATCATGATCCTGGGCCCGCTGGCCGCCTCCGTGATCCAGCTGGCCATCAGCCGCTCGCGCGAGTACGAGGCGGACGCGTCCGGCGCCCAGCTCACCGGCGACCCGCTCGCCCTGGCCAGCGCCCTGCGCAAGCTGGACGCCGGCGTCAAGCAGCTCCCGCTGCCCCCCGAGCCCCGACTGGAGACCGCGAGCCACATGATGATCGCCAATCCGTTCCGCCCGGGTCAGGGCCTTTCTAAGATGTTCTCGACGCACCCTCCGATGGCCGAGCGCATCGCCCGGCTCGAACAGATGGCAGGACGTAGCCAGTGAAGACCATCCTCAACATCATTTGGCTCGTCCTCAGCGGCATCTGGCTGTTCCTGGGCTACTGCCTCGCGGGCGTGCTCCTGTGCATCACCATCATCGGCATCCCGTTCGGCATCGCGGCCTTCCGCATCGCCGTCTACGCCCTCTGGCCCTTCGGCTACACCACGATCGAGCGTCGGGACGCGGGCGCGGCGTCCTGCATCGGCAACGTCCTGTGGCTGGTCCTGGCGGGCTGGTGGCTGGCCATCGGCCACATCGTCACCGGCCTCGCCCTCTGCGTGACGATCATCGGCATTCCGTTCGGCATCGCCAACTTCAAGATGGTCCCGCTGTCGCTGCTCCCGCTGGGCCGTGAGATCGTCCCGACCGACGCGCCGTTCGCGTCCCGGTAGGCCCCGGCAGACCGCCGGGCGGCGAACAACTCACGTGCAGGGAGAGTCAGTGTCGGCTGCGAGCACGGCCACGACCCTGTCGGTCATCGTGCCGATGTACAACGAGGAAGAGGCGCTCCCCGCCCTGGTGAGCCGCCTGCGCCCGGTGCTCGACGACACCGGCGTCGGGTACGAGGTGCTCGCCGTCGACGACGGCAGCACCGACCGGACCGCCGAACTCCTGGAGAAGTTCCGCACGGACTGGCCCGAGCTCCGCATCGTGCGGCTGCGCGGCAACTCTGGCCACCAGGCCGCCCTGCGCGCCGGGCTGCACAGCGCGGTCGGGGCGTACGTGGCCAGCATCGACGCCGACCTCCAGGACCCGCCGGAGAAAATACCGGAGATGCTGGACCTCGCCCGGTCCGAGAACCTCGACATCGTCTACGGCGTCCGCTCCGACCGCAGCACCGACACCGGCTTCAAGCGGCGCACCGCCGCCGCCTACTACTGGCTCATGCGCCGCATGGTCGGCAAGCAGGTGCCCGCGCAGGCCGGGGACTTCCGGCTGCTCAGCCGCGAGGCCGTGGAGGCCCTCAAGGCCCTGCCCGACCAGCAGCAGGTCTACCGGCTGCTGGTGCCCTGGCTCGGCTTCCCGAGCGGCCAGGTCACGTACCGGCGGGCCGAGCGCGTGGCGGGCGAGACCAAGTACCCGCTGAGCAAGATGATCCGCCTCGCCGTGGACGGCATCACCAACTTCTCGGCCGCCCCGCTGCGGATCGCGACCTGGCTCGGCGTCATCAGCTTCGTGGCGTGCCTCGTCATGATCGCCGTGACCTTGGTGGTCTTCCTGGTCGGCAAGACCGTGCCCGGCTGGACCTCGCTGTTCGTCGCCATGCTCTTCCTCGGCGGGGTGCAGCTGATCTGCGTCGGCCTGCTCGGCGAGTACATCGGCCGGATCTACACCGCCGTACAGCGCCGCCCCACGTACTTCATCGGGTACGACTCGGCGCGCGAGGACACCGACAAGGGGCCTCGGGAGACGGGCGGCTGACGGCGGCTCGGGCGCGCTTCGGCACAGGTCAGGGCGATTGTCAGTGGTGTGGGTCACCATGAACGCATGAACGAGACCGAGCAGTTGCTGGAGCAAGTCGCCACCCGTGCGCGCAGCGGTGCGGACGGGCCCGCGAAGCCCCTGCCGGCGCCGTTGGACGCCGCGGAGCCGGCCCGCGCCGCGCTCATACTCGGCTTCGAGCTTCCGCCGCTGCTCGCCGGTCTCCACACCCGTGTCGCGGACGGCGGGTTCGGCCCGGAGGGCGGGCTGATGCCCCTGGAGGACGCCGTCGCCACCTACCGGGCGATGCGCGGGTCCGGATGGAAATGGCCCGGCGGCGTGCTGCCGATCGCCCACTGGGGCTGCGGGACGTACGTGTGCGTCGACTGCCGGTCCGAGACCGCCCAAGTCCTGCTGTTCGACCCGACCCTGGGCGAACCGGACCTCGCCTGGTTCATCGACGCCCCGAGCCTGGCCGACTGGCTGCGCGGCTGGCTCGACGGCAGCGCCTGGTACTGCGAGGACTCCGCCGCGGGGGAGGAGTACGACCTGGACCTGGCGCCCTGGACCGACTTCAGGTCCCGCGTGTGACCCGCTCGCGCAGGGCGTAGACCAGCGCACCCACGGCCAGCACCGCAGCCCCCGCGACCGCCGAAGCGGGAGGCAGCGCGCAGGCCAGCACGACACAGCCGGACAGCCCGACCGCTGCCACGGCCCGGCCCTTGACACCTGAATCGAGAGTCCACGCGGAAGCGTTCGCGATCGCGTAGTAGGCCAACACTCCGAAGGAGGAGAAGCCGATCGCGCCCCGCAGATCGGTGGTCGCCGCGAGCACCGCGACCACCGCACCCACGGCGAGCTCCGCACGGTGCGGCACCTGGTGCCGGGGGTGTACGGCGGCCAGCGCGCGGGGGAGATGGCCGTCCCGGGCCATCGCCAGGGTGGTCCGCGACACCCCGAGCACCAGGGCCAGCAGCGAGCCCAGCGCCGCCAGGGCCGCCCCGGCCCGGACCACGGGGGTCAGTCCGGGCCGGCCCGCCGCCCGTACCGCGTCGGCCAGCGGGGCCGTCGAAGCCGCCAGGGCGTCGGCCCCCAGCACCGACAGCGCCGCCACCGCCACCGCGGCGTACACGAACAGGGCGATCCCCAGAGCGAGGGGCACCGCCCGCGGGATCGTGCGCTCCGGATCACGCACCTCCTCGCCCAGGGTGGTGATCCGTGCGTACCCCGCGAAGGCGAAGAACAGCAGCCCGGCCGCCTGGAGCAGGCCGCCCGCGCCGCCCCCGGCCGGACCGCCGAGCCGGCTCGCGTCCGCCGCGCCGGACGTCAGGCACACCACCACGACCCCGGCCAGCACGGCCAGTACCGCCGCCACGATCAGCCGGGCGATCCGGGCGGACTTCTGCACGCCGCCGTAGCTCGCGGCAGTCAGCGCCACCACCGCCGCGACGGCCAGGGCCCGCTGCTGCCCGGGCCACACGTACGCCCCCACGGTGAGCGCCATCGCCGCGCACGAGGCGGTCTTGCCGATGACGAAACCCCAGCCGGCCAGGTACCCCCAGAACGGGCCGAGCCGTTCCCGCCCGTACACGTAGGTCCCCCCGGAGGCCGGGTACCGGGCGGCCAGCCGCGCCGAGGACCACGCGTTGCAGTAGGCGATCAGGGCCGCCACCGCGAGGGCGGTGAGCAGCGCGCCGCCCGCCGGTCCCGCGGCGCCCGCCGCCGGGGCGAGCGCGGCGAAGATGCCGGCCCCGACCATGGCGCCCAGCCCGACGACGACCGCGTCGAAGACGCCCAGTGTCCGCTTCAGCCCTGTGTTCACGGGCGGAGGGTAACCGCCCTAGATGACGCCCTCGCGACCGGCCAACGGGGTCCGGTTCTGCTCCCAGCCGTGAAGGGCCGTCAGGCAGGCGTGGTCCAGGTGGCGCAGCCCGCTCAGGTCGAGGCGCACGGGCTGTCCGGCCGGCAGTGCGTCAAGGTCGTCCAGCAGTTTCGGCAGCCGCAGGAAGCTGGCGCTCCCCATGACCTGCACGCGGAGCTCCTCGCCCTCCCACACCTCCTCGATGTGCACGTGGGAGGTCTCCCAAGCCGCCTTGACCACGGCGAGTCCCAGTCCGACCAGCACCCCCTCGAAGAGGTTGGTGGCCACGATCGCGCCCGCCGTCGCCACCAGCACCACCGCCTCGCCCCGGTGTGAGCGCCACAGGCCGGCGACGGCCCGCGCCGGCAGCAGTTTCCATCCGGCGTGCAGCAGCACCCCGGCCAGTGCGGCGAGCGGCACCACTTGGAGCAGTTGGGGGAGCGCGACGGCGAACAACAGCAGCCAGCCGCCGTGCAGCACCCGGGACGCCCGGGTGCGGGCCCCGGCTTCCACGTTGGCGGCGCTGCGCACGATGACGGCCGTCATCGGCAGCGCACCGAGCAGTCCGCACACGGTGTTGCCGACGCCCTGGGCCATGAGCTCCCGGTCGTAGTGGGTCTTCGGCCCGTCGTGCATCCGGTCGACGGCGGCCGCGCTGAACAGCGTCTCGGCGGAGGCGATCAGGGTCAGGGCGACCACGGTTCCGAGGGCGCCGGCCGAGGCGAGCAACCCGAAGTCCCTCCAGCCGGGAGGGGTCACGGCCCCCAGCACGCCGGTCACCGTCACCTTGTCGACGGGCAGCCGCAGCAGCACGGACACGAGGGTGGCGGCCGCCACCCCGACGAGCGCTCCGGGTACGAGCCGCATCCGGGCCGGCATCCGGCGCCAGGCCACGACGACGGCGATGGTTCCGGCCCCGAGCGCGACGGCCGCCCAATCGGCCTGTCCGGCGAGCGACGGCACCGCGGCCAGCTTCTCCAGCGTGCCGCCGGGGGCCGGTACCCCGCCCATGGCGTACAGCTGCCCCGCGATCAGGACGAGGCCGATCCCGGCGAGCATCCCGTGCACGACGGCCACGGAGATCGCCCGGAACCATCGACCGAGCCGCAGCGCTCCCATGGCCAGCTGGAGCACCCCGGCGGCCAGGACCAGGACACCGAGCGCGCGCGCCCCGTGCGTGTGCACCGCTTCGTAGACGAGCACGGTGAGACCGGCGGCCGGCCCGCTCACCTGGAGCGAGCTGCCCCGGAACCAGCCGGTGATCAGCCCGCCCACCACACCGGTGACGATGCCGAGCTCGGCCGGCACACCGGAGGCGACGGCCACGCCCACGCAGAGCGGCAGTGCGACGAGCGCGACGACGACGGAAGCCCCGAAGTCTTCGCGAAACGTGTCGAGACCGGACATCCGAGAACCTCCCCTGACCCGCGGTGACGGGTGTCCCCAGGGTGGTGGGCGCGCGTAGCGCTGCCCAAGTGGTCATCGGGAGCCATTGAGGCGCATGCGCCGCGCACGCCGGGCCCATGTCCCGCACGCCCCCGGAAACAGCCGCGGCCCGGCGGTCCTGGAGAGGACCGCCGGGCCGCCGGACGGCAGGTGGCAGACCGCGATCAGCGGTAGTTCACGAACTGGATCGCGAAGTCCAGGTCCTTGCCCTTGAGCAGCGCCTGGATGGCCTGCAGGTCGTCACGGCTCTTGGAGCTGACGCGCAGCTCCTCGCCCTGCACCTGGGCCTTGACGCCCTTGGGGCCCTCGTCCCGGATGATCTTCGCGACCTTCTTGGCGTTCTCCTGGGAGATGCCCTCCTCGATGGAGGCGAAGATCTTGTACTCCTTGCCGGACAGCTGCGGCTCGCCGGCGTCGAGCGCCTTCAGCGAGATCCCGCGCTTGACCAGCTTGGTCTCGAACACGTCCAGGACGGCCTTGACGCGCTCCTCGGAGTTCGCCTCCATCAGGATCTTCTCGCCGGACCAGGCGATGGTGGCGCCGGTGCCCTTGAAGTCGTAGCGCTGCGAGAGTTCCTTGGCGGCCTGGTTGAGGGCGTTGTCGACCTCCTGCCGCTCGACCTTCGAGACGATGTCGAAACTGGAGTCGGCCATGTGCTGTGGCTCCTTGAAGTCGGCTGTCATTGCCCCGGAGGGCGCGGCCGGACATCCCCGGACCGCTCCGCAAAGCCTAGCCACCGCGCCCACTCGCAGGGCTGATCAATCCGGTGGTGAAGCACCCCCGGTCATCAGGTATCGTTTACGTCGTTGCCAGGGAGCGCCGCCGCGAGGCGGAAAAAATGGCAGCACCTCTTGGCGGTGTGCCCGAGTGGCCAAAGGGAGCAGACTGTAAATCTGCCGGCTCAGCCTACCCAGGTTCGAACCCTGGCGCCGCCACGCGATGTGAGACCCCCGTACTGCGGAAGCGCCGTACGGGGGTCTTCTCGCATACCGCCGTTCGGCGGGGGGCCGGTGACCGGCCGCATCGTCCCGGTCCGCTGTTCGTTCTCCGGACGTGAACCTCATTTCTGACACGCGCGGGAAGGTCGGCGGCGGCGTGCTCCTCGCCCTCCTCGGAGCCGGCATCCCGGCCCTGGTCGGCGCGGCACTGCACAGCCACGTGGGCGCGCCCTACCAGGAGACCACCCTCTATTTCGGCACCGAACGCCCCGGCGGCCGGACCCCCGTCGCGGAGCAGGAGTTCATGCGGTTCCTGGACCGCGAGATCACGCCCGCCTTCCCCGAGGGCCTCACGCTCCTGGACGGGCGCGGCCAGTGGCAGCGGGCCGGCAAGGTCATCCGCGAGACCTCGTACGAGGTGGTCCTGCTCTACCCGGAGAAGGAGGCCGACGAGCGCAGCGCACGCATCGAGCGGATCCGGCAGGCCTACGAGAAGCAGTACCAGCAGGACTCCGTCGGCCGCTCCGACGACAAGGTGACCGCCGAGTTCTGAGGGCTCCTCAGCTGCTCCCCAGCCGCCCCACAACCGTCGCTCAGCCGTCCCTCAGTTGCCCGCGACGTCCTTGACGGCCACCGCGACCGGCGTCGACCCCCCGATCAGCTCCAGCGTCAGTCCGGCCGTCGCCGGGGTCTCGACCAGCTCCGCCAGCACGGCCGCCACGTCGTCGCGCGTCACCGGTCCGCGGCCCGTCCGCGCCTCCAGCCGCACGTGCCCCGTCCCGGGGTCGTCGGTGAGCGAGCCGGGCCGCAGGACCGTCCACTCCAGGCCCAGCCGCGTCCGTACGTGCTCGTCCGCCGCGCCCTTCGCCCGCAGGTAGACGTCGAAGACGTCATCGCCCTCGTGGTGCGCGTCCGCGCCCATCGAAGAGACCATCAGGAAGCGCCGCACCCGCGCCCGTTCGGCCGCGTCGGCGAACAGCACCGCCGCACCCCGGTCCACGGTGTCCTTGCGGCCCGCGCCGCTGCCCGGGCCGGCCCCGGCCGCGAACACCGCCACGTCCGCGCCCTGCAGGATGCCCGCCACATGCTCGACCGTAGCCGACTCCAGGTCGCAGAGCACCGGTTCGGCGCCCGACTCCCGCAGGTCGTCGCCCTGCGCCCGGTCGCGGATGATGCCGGCGACCTCGTACCCGCGCGCGGCGAGGAGCTGCTCCAGCCGCAGAGCGATCTGACCGTGTCCACCCGCGATGACGATGCGCATGCCCCGACCGTACGACGAGCCGGGCGCCCGCGCCCGCGAAGGTCACCGCCGACGGGCCGGCGGACGTTCAGGGACCGGGCTCCGTACGGCCCTGCCGGGGCAGGTCCAGGGCCACCGCGACCGCCGAGTCGCAGTACTCCCGTACGGCACTCGTCCGGGCTACCACCCGGCCGCGGTGGATCACGATCCGGCTGTAGGCCAGGGACAGCACGCCCGCGATCCGGTCCCCGCGCACGGCGAGCAGCTCCGCCGGGAAACCGGCCTCGACCCGGACCTCCGGCAGCCCCATGGCCTCGCGGGCGCAGGCGCTCACCGACGCGTAGGCCTCGCCCGCCCGCAGCCCGCCCTGGGACGCCAACAGGTACGCCGCCTCCAGCGGGTCGCCGCGCCCGACCGGGTTCCCGGCGTCCCGCAGCGCCCCGCTGCCGGCCGCGACCCGCACCCCGGCGGCACGCAGCAGCCGTACGGGCGCGGTCCGCAGGCCGCGCCGCTCCAGGGCCGCACAGTCGCCCTGGGGCAGGCAGGTCACCCGTACGCCGGCCGCGGCCAGCTGGTCGGCGGCCCGGTGCGCCACGTCCAGCGGGAGCCGCGACAGCCCGCCGCAGGGGCCGATCGTGACCCCCGGCCGGAGCCCGCCCGCCATCGCCGCGAGCCGGGCCAGCCGGCCGGGATCGTCACCGTCCGTGTGCAGGTCGACGGGGCAGCCGTGCTCGGCGGCGAGTTCCAGGACGGCTTCGAGGAAGCCCGTCGGGTCGGGGTCCAGGTCCGGGCAGCCGCCGATGACGGAGGCGCCCATCTTCACCGCGTCCCGCAGCATGGCGAGCCCGTCCCCCCCGGCCGCGCCGGTCAGCAGGCGGGGCACGGCGACGGCGGTCAGGTCGGCGAGCCCCCGCAGGGAGCGGCGGGCCTGGAGCACGGCCTCCATGGGGCCGAGGCCGTGGACGTCGCCGATCCGGACGTGGGAGCGCACCGCCGTGGCGCCGTGCCCGAGCTGGAGCAGGGCGGCCTCGGTGGCCCGCCGCTGCACCTCGTCGGGCGTGTACGAGACGGGCCCCTCGCCGTCGGCGGTCAGGGCGGTGTCCCCGTGGGCGTGCGGCTCGGCGGGGGCGGGCAGCAGCAGGTAGCCGCTGAGGTCCACCCGGTTGAGCGCGGGGGAGGGCAGGCTGCCCGCGGTGCCGACGGCCTGGATCCGGCCGCCGCCGAGCCGGACGTCGACCGTACGGCCGTCCGTGAGGCGGGCCCCGACGAGCAGGAGGGTGGAGGATTCGGCGGCGGCCGCGTTCGCGTTGCCGGCCGGGCGCTGCGGCCCGTGGCCGCCGCCCTCGCCACGGCCGCCCGGCGGGAAGGGGGACGGCTGCTGCGGCTGGCTGTCGGACATCGCGCTCCTGCGGTGGCTCGGGCGGTTCCTGGGCCGTGTGGCCGCTGCCCGCGGCCCAAGATCACGCAGCGTGCTCAGAGCCTAGGGTGCAGGGCTCTCCCGTTCACGGAGGAGCGCAATAGTCGTACCGGTGTGGTGCCCGTGCGCCGCAGCGTGCAGGCGCGCGCGGGTCGCCCGCGTGCGCCTGCCGTACGGGTTCGACGCGTGCCCTCTCGTGCGGGCCCGGGAGCGCCGCGCGGGGTGTCAGTTTTGTGAGCCCGGCCACAATCTGACCCGAAATCGGCTCCGGGGCCGCCTGCGCCCTGATCGGGAAAGTCTCGGCGACCCCCTCGGAGGCCAGTCCCCGCAAAGGATTTGGGCGATGGGCGGGCAACCGTGTAATGTCTTCATCGCTCGCCCCAATAGCTCAGTCGGTAGAGCGTCTCCATGGTAAGGAGAAGGTCTGCGGTTCGATTCCGCATTGGGGCTCTGGTGAGAGAGGTTCCCTGCCCTCGGGTGGGGAGCTGATCACATCAAAGCGGCGTAGCTCAGTCGGTAGAGCAAGCGGCTCATAATCGCTGTGTCACCGGTTCAAGTCCGGTCGCCGCTACCCACAGTAGCCGATTGCGGGGTCGGTCTCCCGATCGGCTACTCTTTTATGCGTTCATCCGTCCCATAGTCCGTCAAGGAGCACTCACGTGGCTGCCACCGACGTCCGCCCGAAGATCACGCTGGCCTGCGTGGAGTGCAAGGAGCGGAACTACATCACCAAGAAGAACCGGCGTAACAACCCGGACCGCATGGAGATGAAGAAGCACTGCCCGCGCTGCAACTCGCACACCGCGCACCGCGAGACCCGCTGACCCTAGCGAAGTCTCGAATACAGGCACCGTCATGAGGTCGTCCCCTTCATCGGGGGGCGGCCTCGTGTCGTTTCCACGATCGGCTCCCTGATCGTTTTGTGATCGGTTCCCTGATCGTTTTCCTGATGTGACCGTCTTTTTCAACAGGAGGTAGGGAGCCATGGCGCTCGACCAGTCCTTCGTCGGGCGGAGCTACCCGCCCACCGATCCGTACGAGGTCGGCCGGGAGAAGATCCGCGAATTCGCGGTGGCGGTGGGTGACGTGAATCCCGTCTACACCGACCCCGATGCCGCCAAGGCGTTCGGCCACCTCGATGTGATCGCTCCGCCGACTTTCGTGTTTGCGATCACATTCGCGGCGGCGGGCCAGGTAGTGGAGGACCCGCAGTTGGGTCTGGACTACAGCCGCGTCGTGCACGGCGACCAGAAGTTCGCCTATTCGCGGCCCGTGCGGGCCGGTGACCGCCTGTCGGTCACCTCCACCATCGAAGCCGTGAAGTCGATGGCGGGCAACGACATCATCGACATCCGCGGCGAGGTCCACGACGAGACCGGCGAGCACGTGGTGACGGCGTGGACGAAGCTCGTCTCCCGCGCCCCCGAGGAGGCCTGAGATGACTGCGCAGATCAACTACGCCGACGTCGAGGTCGGCACGGAGCTGCCGGCGGCGTCCTTCCCGGTGACGCGCGCCACGCTGGTGCGGTACGCGGGCGCCTCGGGCGACTTCAACCCGATCCACTGGAACGAGAAGTTCGCCAAGGGGGTCGGGCTGCCGGACGTGATCGCGCACGGCATGTTCACGATGGCCGAGGCGATCCGCGTCGTCACCGACTGGGTCGGCGACCCGGGCGCGGTCGTGGAGTACGGCGTGCGGTTCACGAAGCCGGTGGTCGTGCCGAACGACGACGAGGGCGCGCTGATCGAGGTCACGGGCAAGGTCGCGGCCAAGCTGGAGGACAACCGGGTACGGGTTGACCTGACGGCCATGAGCGCGGGCCAGAAGGTCCTGGGCATGTCCCGGGCCGTGGTGACCCTGGCTTGACCCGTCCGTTCCCCGGCCGCCACGGCGCCGGGGAACGGCTCCGGCCGGGGTTGACTTAGTTAGTGATTGAGCACTAACTTATTGCCATGGCAAGGATGAGCGCAGACGAGCGACGTGAGAGCGTCATCCGCGCGGCGATGCACGAGTTCGCCCGCGGCGGGTACTACGGGACCTCCACCGAGGCCATCGCCAAGCGCGTCGGCGTTTCGCAGCCGTACTTGTTCCGCCTCTTCCCCAACAAGCCGGCCATCTTCCTCGCCGCCGCCGAGCGCTGCCTGCGGGACACCCGCGAGGTCTTCGCCGCCGCCGCCGAGGGGCTGGAGGGGGAAGAAGCCACGGTCGCCATGGCGAACGCGTACGCCCGGCTCATCTCCGAGGACCCGGACAAGCTCCAGATGCAGCTCCAGATGTACGTCACCGTCGCCGCCGCCGAGGCGGCCGGCGACCACCAGCTCGGCGAACTCGTCCGCAAGGGCTGGATGGAACTCTGGGACACCGTTCACATCCCCCTCGGCGGCGACGTGAACGAGACCACGACCTTCATGGCCTACGGAATGCTGATCAACACCCTGGCCGCCATGGGTTTTCCGCCCGGGCACCGGGTGTGGGAGGCGCTGTACCCCTCCGCCCGCGTCGAGAAGCAGTCGGAACCGGAGTAGGTGCATCCGGGCTCTGCGCTGCGGCGCATTTTCATGCGCCGCAAAGTTAGTAAGTGATAACTAACAGCTCAGTTCTCACCTTCAGGGGGAAACCGTGAACGGCTCGCAAGACACCAGAGAGACCCGAGACACCCGCGAGGCACGGGACACCGCGATGCGCGCACCCGCCGTCTGGGCCCTCGTCCTCACCTCCACGGCCGGCTTCATGGCCGCCCTCGACAACCTCGTCGTCACCACCGCGCTCCCCGCCATCCGCAAGGACCTCGGCGGTGCGCTGGAGGAGTTGGAGTGGACGGTGAACGCGTACACGCTCACCTTCGCCGTCCTCCTGATGTTCGGCGCGGCCCTCGGCGACCGCTTCGGCCGGCGCCGTCTCTTCATGGCCGGCCTCGCGGTATTCACCGGAGCCTCCGCTGCGGCCGCCATCTCGCCCGGCATCAACGAGCTCATCGCCGCCCGCGCAGTCCAGGGCGTCGGCGCCGCGGTCATGATGCCGCTCACCCTCACCCTGCTCACCGCCGCCGTCCCGGCCGCCCGCCGAGGCATGGCCCTCGGGATCTTCGGCGCCGTCGGCGGCCTCGCCGTCGCCAGCGGCCCGCTCATCGGCGGCACCCTCACCGAGCACATCTCCTGGCAGTGGATCTTCTGGTTGAACGTCCCGATCGGGCTGGCCCTGATCCCGCTCGCCCGCCTCAAGCTGGCCGAGTCGACCGCCCCGAACGCCCGTCTCGACGTACCGGGCACGCTCCTCATCAGCGGCGGCCTCTTCGGCATCGTCTACGGGCTCGTCAACGCCAACGCCCACGGCTGGACCAGTGCTCCCGTACTCACCGGCCTGATCGCCGGCACCGCGCTCGTCGGCGGATTCGTCCACCACGGCTTCCGCAACCCGAACCCGATGCTGCCCATGCGCCTCTTCCTGCGCCGCGGCTTCCTCGGGATCAACATGGCCAGCCTGCTGATGTACCTGGGCATGTTCGGCTCGATCTTCCTGCTCAGCCAGTTCCTCCAGGGCGTCGCCGGCTACTCGCCCACCCAGGCCGGGGTGCGCATGCTCCCCTGGACCGCCATGCCGATGTTCGTGGCCCCGGTCGCGGGCATCCTGTCCGACCGGATCGGCGGCCGTCCCGTCGTCGCCGCCGGGCTCGCGCTGCAAGCCCTCGGCCTCGGCTGGTTCGCGATGATCCTGAGCGCCGACGTCTCGTACGCCGCCCAGCTGCCGGCGCTGATCCTCAGCGGCATCGGCATGGGCCTGTACTTCGCCCCCGCCTCCAACATCCTGATGTCCACCGTGTCCCCCGCCGACCACGGCAAGGCCTCCGGCGCCAACAACGCCCTGCGCGAGGTCGGCGGAGCACTCGGGGTCGCCGTCCTGGCCTCCGTCTTCTCCGCCCAGGGCGGCTACGAGTCCCCGCAGGCCTTCACCGACGGGACCGTGCCCGCGCTGTGGATAGGCGCCGCCGCGGTGGCCGTGGCAGCCGCCTTCGCCCTTCTGGTCCCGGGCAAGCGGGCCGCCCAGGGCCGGGCGCCCGGCGCCGCCGGGAACGCCCCCGCCTCCGCCCACAGCCCCGCTACCAGCCCCGTCCCCGCCGACAAGGTCCCCGCCGCGCGCTGAACGGCTCCCGACCGCGAACGGAAAGGAACACCCGCCATGCCCGACGTCCCCTGGTCCACGCCCACCCCGCCCGCTCCCGGCGCCGAGGTCCACGTCATGGCCTCCCGCTTCGAGACCGAGACCCTCATCGGAGCCTTCCGGTTCTTCCTCCGGTCGCCCGGCATCATCCGCCAGGTCCGCCGGGCCCCCGGAGCCCACGGCGTCGCCCTCCGGGCCCGGGTCTTCAGCCGGACCTTCCTGACCCTCTCCGCCTGGCAGGACCGCGACGCGCTGTACCGCTTCGCCGGCAGCGAGCCGCACCGCTCCAGCTCCCGCGCCGCCGCGGCGTTCATGCGGGAATCGACCTTCGCCTTCTGGACCGCCCCGGCCTCCGGGCTCCCGGTCACCTGGGCCGAGGCCGAGCGCCGGCTGGCCGAACAGCGGGCCCGCTCGTGACGTGCGGTCCGTGGCCCCGCAGGGATGCGAGGGGTACGGACCGTACTCTTGTCCACGTGCAGGAACTCCACGACGCCCCCCTCGCCCCCCTGACCACCTTCCGTCTCGGTGGCCCCGCCACCCGGCTGGTCACCGCGACCACCGACGCCGAGGTGGTCGAGGCCGTCCGCACCGCGGACGAGAGCGGCACCCCGCTCCTCGTCATCGGCGGTGGCAGCAACCTGGTCATCGGCGACCGCGGCTTCGAGGGCACCGCCCTGCGCATCGCGACCACCGGCTTCCACCTCGACGGCACCACCCTGGAGCTCGCCGCCGGCGAGAACTGGAGCGACGCCGTCGCCCGCAGCGTCGAGGCGGGCCTGGCCGGCATCGAGTGCCTCGCCGGAATCCCCGGCTCCGCCGGTGCCACCCCCATCCAGAACGTCGGGGCGTACGGCCAGGAGGTCTGCGACACCATCACCGAGGTCGTCGCGTACGACCGCACCCGGCGCGAGACGGTCACGCTGACCGCCGCCGAGTGCGCCTTCCGGTACCGCAACAGCACCTTCAAGGACCAGCCCGACCGCTACGTCGTGCTGCGCGTCCGCTTCGCCCTGGAGGACGCGGGCGGCCTGTCCGCACCGATCAAGTACCCCGAGACCGCCCGCGCCCTCGGCGTCGAGGCCGGCGACCGCGTCCCGGCCGCCAGCGCCCGCGACACCGTGCTGCGCCTGCGCGCGGGCAAGGGCATGGTCCTCGACCCCGCCGACCACGACACCTGGTCCGCCGGCTCCTTCTTCCACAACCCGATCCTGAGCGACGAGGCGTACAGCGCCTTCCTCACCCGCGTCCAGGACCGCCTCGGCCCCGACACCGCCCCGCCCGCGTACCCCGCCGGCGACGGCCGTACGAAGACCAGCGCGGCCTGGCTGATCGACAAGGCCGGCTTCACCAAGGGATACGGCACCGGCCCCGCCCGGATCTCCACCAAGCACACCCTCGCGCTGACCAACCGTGGCGGGGCCACCACCGAGGACCTCCTCGCCCTGGCCCGCGAGGTCGTCACGGGCGTCCATGCGGTCTTCGGGGTCACCTTGGTCAACGAGCCGGTGACGGTCGGCGTCAGCATCTGAGGAGCCCCGGCCGCCATGCTCTGTCCACTGCACGGGGCCGGTACGGACCCCACCCGCCTGGTGGGACGCACGATCAGCCGGATCGTCGCGTCCTGGCACGTCTACGAGGGCGAGCGCTCCGAGGCGCCGCTCGACGTCTGGCTGATCGACAGCGAGGGCGAGTCCACCAGGATCAGCACCGGGTCCGACTGGTGCCTGATCGTCGAGTCCGCGCAGCCCCACGCGCCGTACGACATGGGGGAGTGGGGCCGGATCGAGGTCGGCGAGGACCTCGGCGACCACCCCTTCCTGCGCCACCTCGGGCACACGGTGGCGACCGTGGCCGAGTTCGCGGTCCCGGAGACCGGGCGCACCCAGCTGGAGATCGGCTTCCCCGACGGCGACCGGGTCCGGGCCGACTGCTGGGAAGGCGACCTGCGGCTCACCCGCTGACCGCCGGACGGCCGGCTACGAGGCCAGCCAGTGGTCGATCCCGGCCAGCAGCTTGTCCTGTACGTCCGCCGGCGCCGCCGAACCCCGCACCGACTGCCGGGCCAGCTCGGCGAGCTCCGCGTCCGTGAACGCGTGGTGGCGGCGGGCGATCTCGTACTGCGCCGCCAGCCGTGACCCGAACAGCAGCGGGTCGTCCGCGCCCAGCGCCATCGGCACCCCGGCCTCGAAGAGCGTGCGCAGCGGGACGTCCTCGGGCCGCTCGTAGACCCCGAGGGCGACGTTCGACGCCGGGCAGACCTCGCAGGTGATCTGCCGGTCCGCGAGGCGCTGTAGCAGCCGCGGGTCCTCGGCGGCCCGCACGCCGTGGCCGATGCGCGAGGCGTGCAGATCGTCCAGGCAGTCCCGGACCGAGGCGGGCCCGGTGAGCTCGCCGCCGTGCGGGGCCGCGAGCAGGCCGCCCTCACGGGCGATGGCGAAGGCCCGGTCGAAGTCGCGGGCCATGCCGCGGCGCTCGTCGTTGGAGAGCCCGAAGCCGACGATGCCGCGGTCGGCGTAGCGGACGGCCAGGCGGGCGAGGGTGCGGGCGTCGAGCGGGTGCTTCATCCGGTTGGCGGCGATCAGCACGCGCATGCCGAGGCCGGTCTCGCGCGATGCCGCGTCGACGGCGTCCAGGATGATCTCGACGGCGGGGATCATGCCGCCGAGCAGCGGGGCGTAGGAGGTGGGATCCACCTGGATCTCCAGCCAGCCGCTGCCGTCCCGTACGTCCTCCTCGGCGGCCTCGCGGACGAGGCGCCGGATGTCGTCGGGCTCGCGCAGGCAGGACCGGGCGGCGTCGTACAGGCGCTGGAAACGGAACCAGCCGCGCTCGTCGGTGGCGCGGAGCTTGGGTGGCTCCCCGGCGGTCAGGGCGTCCGGCAGGCGGACGCCGTACTTGTCGGCCAGCTCCAGCAGGGTCGACGGGCGCATCGAGCCGGTGAAGTGCAGGTGCAGGTGGGCCTTCGGCAGAAGCGTGAGATCGCGTGCGTGCTCCATCTGGTGATCCTGCCAAACCGCAGCGCCCGGCGGGAGGGTCTTTTACCGATCGGGGTCTTGCTCGTACGCGTGAGCGGGGTGCGGGACCCGCGGTGCGGGGCTGACGGGCGCCGCCCGTACCCGCGCCCCGAACGCCGGCGGGGCAGCTCCTCGGGGCCCCTCCCCGGGCCCGGGAACGCCGGAGCGGCGCCACCCGACGGGGTGGCGCCGCTCCGTATCCGCTCCGCTCGACCGCCGGAGGGCTCGGCCTAGGCCGAGGCCTAGGCCTTGGCCTCCGCCAGCAGCTTCTGGATGCGGGACACGCCCTCGGCCAGGTCCGCGTCGCCCAGGGCGTACGACAGGCGCAGGTAGCCGGGGGTGCCGAAGGCCTCGCCCGGGACGACGGCGACCTCGGCCTCGTCCAGGATCAGCGCGGCCAGCTCGACGGAGGTCTGCGGGCGCTTGCCGCGGATCTCCTTGCCGAGGAGCTCCTTGACCGACGGGTACGCGTAGAACGCGCCCTCGGGCGTCGGGCAGAACACGCCGTCGATCTCGTTCAGCATCTTGACCATGGTCTGGCGACGGCGGTCGAAGGCCTTGCGCATCTCCGCGACCGCGTCCAGGTTGCCCGAGACGGCGGCCAGCGCCGCGACCTGGGCCACGTTGGAGACGTTGGACGTGGCGTGCGACTGCAGGTTGGTCGCCGCCTTGATGACGTCCTGCGGGGCGATGACCCAGCCCACGCGCCAGCCCGTCATCGCGTACGTCTTGGCGACGCCGTTGACGACGATGCACTTGTCGCGCAGCGCCGGGACCAGGACCGGCAGCGAGGTGAACTTCGCGTCGCCGTAGACGAGGTGCTCGTAGATCTCGTCCGTCAGGACCCACAGGCCGTGCTCGGCGGCCCACTCGCCGATCGCCTTCGCGTCGGCCTCGGAGTACACGGCGCCGGTCGGGTTCGACGGGGAGACGAACAGGACGACCTTGGTGCGCTCGGTGCGGGCGGCTTCGAGCTGCTCGACGGACACGCGGTAGCCGGTGGTCTCGTCGGCGACGACCTCGACCGGGACTCCGCCCGCGAGGCGGATCGACTCGGGGTAGGTGGTCCAGTACGGAGCCGGGACGATGACCTCGTCACCCGGGTCGAGGACGGCGGCGAACGCCTCGTAGATCGCCTGCTTGCCGCCGTTGGTCACCAGGACCTGCGATGCGTCGACCTCGTAGCCCGAGTCGCGCAGCGTCTTCGCGGCGATCGCGGTCTTCAGCTCGGGCAGACCCCCGGCCGGCGTGTAGCGGTGGTACTTCGGGTTGCGGCAGGCCTCGACCGCGGCCTCGACGATGTAGTCCGGGGTCGGGAAGTCGGGCTCGCCCGCGCCGAAGCCGATCACCGGGCGCCCGGCGGCCTTGAGGGCCTTGGCCTTGGCGTCCACGGCGAGCGTGGCGGACTCGGAAATGGCGCCGATACGGGCGGACACCCGGCGCTCGGAGGAAGGCGTTGCAGAGGTCATGCGGCCAATCGTCCCAGACGCTCCGGAGGCGCCGCACACCGTTTCAGTCATCGGACGGAGCAGCCCAAAATGCGCTCTGTTCGACGTCAGGGCCCGGACCACGTACACTCACCTGTCGTTGGACCCCGCCGATCACTCCAGAGCGCGAGCACTCCGTGCACCCGTCTGGATGCGGTAGGTTGGGGGACGCAACAAAGGGTCGTAGCTCAATTGGTAGAGCACTGGTCTCCAAAACCAGCGGTTGGGGGTTCGAGTCCCTCCGGCCCTGCTCCACACTCCGTCTCGGACGTGTGCGCAGGTACGTACTTCGATGCAACGCCGTGCGGCGCAACCGGGCGCGGCTACGGCCACGACCCGGATTCAGGTGAGAGACGTGACGGACGCCCTGGGCTCCATCGACATGCCTGACGCCGAGGACGACACCCGCGAGAAGAAGGCCCGCAAGGGCGGCAAGCGCGGCAAGAAGGGTCCTCTGGGCCGACTCGCGCTGTTCTACCGCCAGATCATCGCGGAGCTCCGCAAGGTCGTCTGGCCGACGCGCAACCAGCTCACGACGTACACCACCGTGGTGATTGTCTTCGTCGTCATCATGATCGGTCTGGTGACCGTGATTGACTATGGGTTCCAGGAAGCCATCAAGTTCGTCTTCGGCTGATCCCCGCGGGGGGCGGCGCCTTGATGGGTGCCGCCCGTTTTCGCATGTTCGACCACCTTTTGTATCCAGGAAGAAGCAGCCACCGTGTCTGACCCGAACCTGAACGCGAGCCCCGACTCCGTCGAGTCCGTCGAGGACGCGCTCGACATCGTCGAGGCGGCAGACGCTGTGGACCCCGACGAGGCCGAGCTCGCCGACGCCGAGGCGGGTGTCGCCGCCGAGCAGGCCGCGCTGCACGTCGAGGACGAGGCTGACGAGGTCGCGGACGACGAAGACGCGGACGAGGACGCCGTCGCGGCCGAGGCCGACGACGTCGAGGACGAGGCCGAGGCCGCCGAGGACGCGGAGGAGGTCGAGGAGGCCGCCGACGCAGAGCCCGCCGAGCCGGTCGACCCCATCCAGGCCCTGCGCGACGAGCTGCGCCTCCTGCCCGGCGAGTGGTACGTGATCCACACCTACGCGGGCTACGAGAAGCGCGTGAAGGCCAACCTGGAGCAGCGCGCCGTCTCGCTGAACGTCGAGGAGTTCATCTACCAGGCCGAGGTGCCCGAGGAAGAGATCGTCCAGATCAAGAACGGCGAGCGCAAGAACGTCCGGCAGAACAAGCTGCCCGGTTACGTTCTCGTCCGCATGGATCTGACGAACGAGTCCTGGGGCGTCGTCCGCAACACCCCCGGTGTCACCGGCTTCGTCGGCAACGCGTACGACCCGTACCCGCTGACGCTGGACGAGATCGTCAAGATGCTCGCCCCCGAGGCGCAGGAGAAGGCCGCCAAGCAGGCCGCGGAAGAGGCCGGTCTGCCCGCGCCCGCCGTCAAGCGCACCATCGAGGTCCTGGACTTCGAGGTCGGCGACTCGGTCACCGTCACCGACGGCCCGTTCGCGACGCTGCAGGCGACCATCAACGAGATCAACCCCGACTCGAAGAAGGTCAAGGGCCTGGTCGAGATCTTCGGTCGCGAGACCCCGGTCGAGCTCAGCTTCGACCAGATCCAGAAGAACTGACGATCTTCTGAGCCAACGCTTCCGGACAGGTCAGATCGCCCCCTGAAGGGCGGTCTGACCTGCTCGGTTTTTAGCCCCGCTCCGATACCCGTTATCGTGGTGCGGTATGCCTCCATCCGGATGACCGGATTGGCGGCGAAAAACTCTCACTAGGACCCGGAGAGAGCAATGCCTCCCAAGAAGAAGAAGATCACGGGGCTTATCAAGCTCCAGATCAAGGCCGGTGCGGCCAACCCGGCTCCGCCGGTCGGCCCCGCGCTCGGTCAGCACGGCGTCAACATCATGGAGTTCTGCAAGGCCTACAACGCCGCGACCGAGTCGCAGCGTGGCATGGTCGTGCCGGTGGAGATCACGGTCTACGAGGACCGCACCTTCACCTTCATCACCAAGACTCCGCCGGCCGCGCGCCTCATCCTGAAGGCCGCGGGCATCGAGAAGGGCTCCGGCGAGCCCCACAAGACCAAGGTCGCCAAGCTCACCGGCGCCCAGGTCCGCGAGATCGCCGAGCTGAAGATGCCCGACCTCAACGCCAACGACGTCGACGCCGCGATGAAGATCATCGCCGGCACCGCGCGCTCGATGGGCGTCACGGTCGAGGGCTGATCCAGCCACCCCCCAGCACCACCCAGTGGTAGGACCAAGCGCTGGTCCGCACCACGACTCCATGCCTGAAGCCAAAAAACAGGAGCAGAAGTGAAGCGCAGCAAGACTCTCCGCGCTGCGGACGCCAAGGTCGACCGGGAGAAGCTGTACGCCCCGCTCGAAGCCGTGCGTCTCGCCAAGGAGACCTCCACGACCAAGTTCGACGCCACCGTCGAGGTCGCCTTCCGCCTGGGTGTCGACCCGCGCAAGGCCGACCAGATGGTCCGTGGCACCGTGAACCTCCCGCACGGCACCGGTAAGACCGCCCGGGTCCTGGTCTTCGCGACCGGTGACCGTGCTGCGGCCGCGGAAGCCGCTGGCGCCGACATCGTCGGCGACGACGAGCTGATCAGCGAGATCGCCAAGGGCAACCGCCTGAACGAGTTCGACGCGGTTGTCGCCACCCCGGACCTCATGGGCAAGGTCGGCCGCCTCGGCCGCGTGCTCGGTCCGCGTGGTCTGATGCCGAACCCGAAGACCGGCACCGTCACCATGGACGTTGCCAAGGCTGTCACCGAGATCAAGGGTGGCAAGATCGAGTTCCGTGTCGACAAGCACTCGAACCTGCACTTCATCATCGGCAAGGTCTCCTTCTCCGATGAGCAGCTGGTCGAGAACTACGGCGCGGCCCTGGACGAGATCCTTCGTCTGAAGCCGTCCGCCGCCAAGGGCCGCTACGTCAAGAAGGCCGCCCTGAGCACCACGATGGGCCCCGGCATCCAGCTGGACTCGAACCGCACCCGGAACCTCCTCGTCGAGGAAGACCCGGCCGCTGTCTGAGCCCCACGCTGAGCCAACGGCTCACTTGAGTGGCTGAACGGGCCCCTCGCCCCCTCACAGGGCGGCGAGGGGCCCGTTTTCTCGTACGGGGAGGGGCGCCGTCGGGTGGCGGAGGTCGTCGTTCCGTACCGGGAGGGCGGCCGGCTGCTGACCGATTTGCCTGAGCGGTGCCGCGTCGCGTAGTCTCCTCCAGAAGCCAAAGACCGCTGGTCGTTGCCGCGCCCGTGAGGGTGTGGTGGCCGAAGGATCCGCCAATTGCGGACGTCCTGCGCAGGTGACTGTGGAAAGTTCCCGGGATTTCATTCCGGTTGAGCTACGCCCTGGCGCCTGCGCCGGGGCGTTTCGTATGTCAGCCCCTTCTGAGCGGTCCTCATCACCCGGAAGGAGGCGAACGCACCATGCCGACGCCCAACAAGGCTGCATCGGTAGCCGAGCTCAAGGACGCGTTCCAGAGCTCGAACGCCGCCGTGCTGACCGAGTACCGGGGTCTCACCGTCGCGCAGCTCAAGACGCTGCGTCGCTCCCTTGGTGAGAACGCCCAGTACGCCGTGGTGAAGAACACGCTGACCAAGATTGCGGCCAACCAGGCCGGGATCACCGCGCTGGACGAGCACTTCGCTGGTCCGACTGCGGTCGCCTTCATCACCGGTGACCCGGTGGAGTCGGCGAAGGCCCTGCGTGACTTCGCCAAGGACAACCCGAACCTCATCATCAAGGCGGGTGTCCTTGATGGTAAGGCGCTCACCGCCGATGAGATCAAGAAGCTTGCGGACCTTGAGTCCCGCGAGGTTCTGCTCAGCAAGCTGGCCGGCGCGTTCAAGGGCAAGCAGTCCCAGGCTGCCTCGCTCTTCCAGGCGCTGCCGTCGAAGTTCGTCCGCACCGCGGAAGCGCTTCGCGTCAAGCTCGCCGAGCAGGGCGGTGCCGAGTAATTCGGCTCGCGCATTGATCCACGCCGCCTAGTGCGTGGGTCGTAGCGGGCCGTTACGCCCGCCTCTATACACATCCGGCACCTGCCGAATTAGTGGAAGGATCGCCCATCATGGCGAAGCTCTCTCAGGACGACCTCCTCGCCCAGTTCGAGGAGATGACCCTCATCGAGCTCTCCGAGTTCGTTAAGGCCTTCGAGGAGAAGTTCGACGTCACCGCCGCCGCGGCCGTCGCCGTTGCCGGCCCCGCCGGTGTCGGCCCCGCCGCCGAGGCCGAGGAGGAGAAGGACGAGTTCGACGTCATCCTCACCGGCGCCGGTGACAAGAAGATCCAGGTCATCAAGGTCGTGCGTGAGCTGACCTCCCTGGGCCTCAAGGAGGCCAAGGACCTCGTGGACGGCGCCCCGAAGCCCGTCCTGGAGAAGGTCAACAAGGAGGCCGCTGAGAAGGCCGCCGAGTCCCTCAAGGGCGCCGGTGCCTCCGTCGAGGTCAAGTAACACCTCTGGGGCCTCCTGAGGCCCCAACCGAGGGCGATCACCCGTAAGGGTGGTCGCCCTTTGGCGTACCCGCAGTGCCTGACTTGCCCTGGTCTCGTTGGGGAGTAGGGTGATCATCGTTGCCCCGCGGCCGGGTCCGAAGCTGATCCGCACGGAGCAGGGGGCCTTGACGAACGGCACGCGGCGCGCAATTCTCAGTCCCGTTGTGGGATCGATCGGCTCGATCGTGGATCCGAGGTATGGATCGACTACGAAGAGGGCAGTACTGATACGCGCTCTGTGTGCGAGAGCCACGAGAGACGCGTGTTGGACGCAGGGTCGCAGGGTTGGTTTAAACGACATGGGGAAGGCCTGTTGCCGGTTTCCGGAAACCTGGTCTGGACATCAGTGAGCCAAGTGGCTACACTGACCCTTTGCGCTGCCTGTTAGCTGCCCCCTGCCCGTCGCCAGGGGCATGCCCACGCTTAAGCACACTTGATAGATACGCCCTGACCAGGTCTTTTCGGCCAAATCAGGGGGACCGTCTTCTGTGTCAGCTGGGACCGGTACGCGCGTAGTGAGTCCGAGCCCTCGGAAGGACCCCCTCTTGGCCGCCTCGCGCAACGCCTCGACCAATACGAACACCGGTGCCAGCACCGCCCCGCTGCGCATCTCCTTTGCAAAGATCAAGGAGCCCCTCGAGGTTCCGAACCTCCTGGCGCTGCAGACCGAGAGCTTTGACTGGCTGCTCGGCAATGCAGCCTGGAAGTCTCGCGTCGAGTCGGCGCTTGAGAGTGGACAGGACGTCCCCACCAAGTCCGGTCTGGAAGAGATCTTCGAGGAGATCTCGCCGATCGAGGACTTCTCCGGGTCGATGTCGCTGACCTTCCGCGACCACCGTTTCGAGCCGGCGAAGAACTCCGTCGACGAGTGCAAGGACCGCGACTTCACGTACGCGGCGCCGCTTTTCGTCACGGCCGAGTTCACGAACAACGAGACCGGAGAGATCAAGTCTCAGACGGTCTTCATGGGCGATTTCCCGCTCATGACCAACAAGGGCACCTTCGTCATCAACGGCACCGAGCGTGTCGTGGTGTCGCAGCTCGTCCGTTCCCCCGGTGTCTACTTCGACTCCTCCATCGACAAGACGTCCGACAAGGACATCTTCGCGGCCAAGATCATCCCGTCCCGGGGTGCCTGGCTGGAGATGGAGATCGACAAGCGCGACATGGTCGGTGTCCGCATCGACCGCAAGCGCAAGCAGTCCGTCACCGTCCTCCTGAAGGCTCTCGGCTGGACCACCGAGCAGATCCTTGAGGAGTTCGGCGAGTACGAGTCCATGCGCGCCACCCTGGAGAAGGACCACACCCAGGGCCAGGACGACGCGCTGCTCGACATCTACCGCAAGCTGCGCCCCGGCGAGCCGCCGACCCGCGAGGCCGCTCAGACGCTGCTGGAGAACCTCTACTTCAACCCGAAGCGCTACGACCTCGCGAAGGTCGGCCGCTACAAGGTGAACAAGAAGCTCGGCGCCGACGAGCCGCTCGACGCCGGTGTGCTCACCACCGACGACATCATCGCGACCATCAAGTACCTCGTGAAGCTCCACGCGGGCGAGACCGAGACCACCGGTGAGTCGGGCCGTTCGATCGTCGTCGAGACCGACGACATCGACCACTTCGGCAACCGTCGTCTGCGCAACGTCGGCGAGCTCATCCAGAACCAGGTCCGCACGGGTCTGGCTCGTATGGAGCGCGTCGTCCGCGAGCGCATGACCACGCAGGACGTCGAGGCGATCACGCCGCAGACCCTGATCAACATCCGGCCGGTCGTCGCCTCCATCAAGGAGTTCTTCGGCACCAGCCAGCTGTCGCAGTTCATGGACCAGAACAACCCGCTGTCGGGTCTGACGCACAAGCGTCGTCTCTCGGCTCTGGGTCCCGGTGGTCTGTCCCGTGAGCGGGCCGGCTTCGAGGTCCGTGACGTGCACCCGTCGCACTACGGCCGCATGTGCCCGATCGAGACCCCCGAAGGTCCGAACATCGGTCTGATCGGCTCGCTCGCGTCCTACGGCCGCGTCAACGCGTTCGGTTTCGTCGAGACCCCGTACCGCAAGGTCGTCGAGGGTGTCGTCACCGACGAGGTCGACTACCTGACCGCCGACGAGGAAGACCGCTTCGTCATCGCCCAGGCCAACGCCGGCCTGAACGACGAGATGCGCTTCACCGAGAACCGCGTCCTGGTCCGCCGTCGTGGCGGCGAGATCGACTACATCGCCGGCGGCGACGTCGACTACATGGACGTCTCCCCGCGCCAGATGGTGTCCGTCGCGACCGCGATGATCCCCTTCCTGGAGCACGACGACGCCAACCGCGCCCTCATGGGCGCGAACATGATGCGCCAGGCCGTTCCGCTGATCAAGGCGGAGGCCCCGCTCGTCGGCACCGGCATGGAGTACCGCTGTGCGGTCGACGCCGGTGACTCGATCAAGGCGGAGAAGGACGGTGTCGTCCAGGAGGTCTCGGCCGACTACATCACCGTCGCCAACGACGACGGCACGTACACCACGTACCGCGTCGCCAAGTTCTCCCGCTCGAACCAGGGCACCTCGGTCAACCAGAAGGTCATCGTCAACGAGGGCGACCGGATCGTCGAGGCCCAGGTCCTCGCCGACGGCCCGGCCACCGAAGAGGGCGAAATGGCCCTCGGCAAGAACCTGCTCGTCGCGTTCATGCCGTGGGAAGGCCACAACTACGAGGACGCGATCATCCTGTCGCAGCGCCTCGTACAGGACGACGTCCTCTCCTCGATCCACATCGAGGAGCACGAGGTCGACGCCCGTGACACCAAGCTGGGCCCCGAGGAGATCACCCGGGACATCCCGAACGTCTCCGAGGAGGTCCTCGCCGACCTCGACGAGCGCGGCATCATCCGCATCGGTGCGGACGTCGTCGCCGGCGACATCCTGGTCGGCAAGGTCACGCCCAAGGGCGAGACCGAGCTGACCCCCGAGGAGCGCCTGCTCCGCGCGATCTTCGGTGAGAAGGCCCGCGAGGTGCGTGACACCTCGCTCAAGGTGCCTCACGGTGAGATCGGCAAGGTCATCGGTGTCCGCGTCTTCGACCGCGAGGAGGGCGACGAGCTTCCCCCGGGCGTGAACCAGCTGGTCCGCGTCTACGTCGCCCAGAAGCGCAAGATCACCGACGGTGACAAGCTCGCCGGCCGCCACGGCAACAAGGGTGTCATCTCCAAGATCCTTCCGATCGAGGACATGCCCTTCCTTGAGGACGGCACGCCGGTCGACATCATCCTGAACCCGCTGGGTGTCCCGTCCCGAATGAACCCGGGACAGGTCCTGGAGATCCACCTCGGCTGGCTCGCCAGCCGCGGCTGGGACGTCTCCGGCCTCGCGGAGGACTGGGCCGAGCGCCTGAAGGTCATCGGCGCCGACCGCGTCGAGCCCGGCACCAACGTCGCCACCCCGGTGTTCGACGGCGCCCGCGAGGACGAGCTCGCCGGCCTGTTCGAGCACACCATCCCGAACCGCGACGGTGACCGCCTGGTCCTCCCGTCCGGCAAGGCGCGCCTGTTCGACGGCCGCTCCGGCGAGCCGTTCCCGGACCCGATCTCGATCGGGTACATGTACATCCTCAAGCTCCACCACCTGGTCGACGACAAGCTCCACGCTCGGTCGACCGGTCCGTACTCGATGATCACGCAGCAGCCGCTGGGTGGTAAGGCGCAGTTCGGTGGCCAGCGCTTCGGTGAGATGGAGGTGTGGGCGCTTGAGGCTTATGGCGCCGCTTACGCCCTCCAGGAGCTGCTGACCATCAAGTCCGACGACGTCACCGGCCGCGTGAAGGTCTACGAGGCCATCGTCAAGGGCGAGAACATCCCCGAGCCGGGCATTCCCGAGTCCTTCAAGGTGCTCATCAAGGAAATGCAGTCGCTCTGCCTCAACGTGGAGGTGCTGTCCTCGGACGGCATGTCCATCGAGATGCGCGACACCGACGAGGACGTCTTCCGCGCGGCGGAGGAGCTCGGTATCGACCTGTCCCGGCGCGAGCCGAGCAGCGTCGAAGAGGTCTGACGGGCCTGACGGGGGGCTCGCTCAAGAGCCCCCCGTCATCCCCGGGACCGTTCAGACCATGATTGAGACTCGACCCCGAAAGAGGGATTGACGCACAGTGCTCGACGTCAACTTCTTCGACGAGCTGCGGATCGGCCTTGCCACCGCGGACGACATCCGAACCTGGTCGCACGGCGAGGTCAAGAAGCCGGAGACCATCAACTACCGCACCCTCAAGCCCGAGAAGGACGGACTCTTCTGCGAGAAGATCTTCGGTCCGACCCGGGACTGGGAGTGCTACTGCGGCAAGTACAAGCGTGTCCGCTTCAAGGGCATCATCTGTGAGCGCTGTGGCGTCGAGGTCACGCGCGCCAAGGTGCGTCGTGAGCGGATGGGCCACATCGAGCTTGCCGCCCCTGTCACCCACATCTGGTACTTCAAGGGCGTCCCGTCGCGCCTCGGCTACCTGCTGGACCTCGCGCCGAAGGACCTCGAAAAGGTCATCTACTTCGCCGCGTACATGATCACGTTCGTGGACGACGAGCGCCGCACCCGCGACCTCCCGTCGCTGGAGGCCCACGTCTCCGTCGAGCGCCAGCAGATCGAGAACCGCCGTGACGCGGACCTCGAAGGCCGGGCCAAGAAGCTTGAGACCGACCTGGCCGAGCTTGAGGCCGAGGGTGCGAAGGCCGACGTGCGCCGCAAGGTGCGCGAGGGTGCCGAGCGCGAGATGAAGCAGCTCCGTGACCGCGCCCAGCGCGAGATCGACCGCCTCGACGAGGTGTGGGCCCGCTTCAAGAACCTCAAGGTCCAGGACCTTGAGGGCGACGAGCTGCTCTACCGCGAGCTGCGCGACCGCTTCGGTACGTACTTCGACGGCTGCATGGGCGCCGCGGCGCTGCAGAAGCGCCTGGAGTCCTTCGACCTCGACGAGGAGGCCGAGCGCCTCCGCGAGATCATCCGTACCGGCAAGGGCCAGAAGAAGACCCGTGCGCTCAAGCGCCTCAAGGTCGTCTCGGCGTTCCTGCAGACCAGCAACAAGCCCAAGGGCATGGTTCTGGACTGTGTCCCGGTCATCCCGCCGGACCTGCGTCCGATGGTGCAGCTGGACGGTGGCCGCTTCGCGACCTCCGACCTGAACGACCTGTACCGCCGCGTGATCAACCGTAACAACCGCCTGAAGCGCCTTCTCGACCTCGGTGCCCCCGAGATCATCGTGAACAACGAGAAGCGCATGCTCCAGGAGGCGGTCGACGCCCTCTTCGACAACGGCCGTCGTGGTCGCCCGGTCACGGGCCCCGGCAACCGTCCGCTGAAGTCCCTGAGCGACATGCTCAAGGGCAAGCAGGGTCGATTCCGTCAGAACCTCCTCGGCAAGCGCGTGGACTACTCCGCGCGTTCCGTGATCGTCGTCGGTCCGCAGCTGAAGCTGCACCAGTGTGGTCTGCCCAAGGCCATGGCGCTGGAGCTCTTCAAGCCGTTCGTGATGAAGCGCCTGGTCGACCTGAACCACGCGCAGAACATCAAGTCGGCGAAGCGCATGGTCGAGCGCGGCCGCACGGTCGTGTACGACGTGCTCGAAGAGGTCATCGCCGAGCACCCGGTGCTGCTGAACCGTGCACCCACGCTGCACCGCCTCGGCATCCAGGCCTTCGAGCCCCAGCTGGTCGAAGGCAAGGCCATCCAGATCCACCCGCTCGTCTGTACCGCGTTCAACGCGGACTTCGACGGTGACCAGATGGCCGTGCACCTGCCGCTCTCCGCGGAGGCGCAGGCCGAGGCCCGCATCCTGATGCTGTCCTCGAACAACATCCTCAAGCCGGCCGACGGCCGTCCGGTCACGATGCCGACCCAGGACATGGTCCTCGGTCTGTTCTTCCTGACCACCGACGGTGAGCTCCGTGACACCAAGGGCGAGGGCCGCGCGTTCGGCTCCACGGCCGAGGCGATCATGGCGTTCGACGCCGGCGAGCTCGCGCTGCAGTCGTCCGTCGACATCCGCTTCCCGGTGGGCACCATCCCGCCGCGCGGCTGGGTGCCGCCGGTCGCCGAAGAGGGCGAGCAGGAGTTCCAGCCGGGCGACAGCTTCCGTCTGAAGACCTCCCTGGGTCGCGCGCTCTTCAACGAGCTGCTGCCCGAGGACTACCCGTTCGTCGACTACTCGGTGGGCAAGAAGCAGCTCTCCGAGATCGTCAACGACCTGGCGGAGCGCTACCCCAAGGTCATCGTGGCGGCGACGCTCGACAACCTGAAGGCGGCCGGCTTCCACTGGGCGACCCGTTCGGGCGTCACCGTGGCCATCTCCGACGTCGTCGTGCCCGAGGCCAAGAAGGCCATCGTCGCGGGCTACGAGGCGATGGACGAGAAGGTCCAGAAGCAGTACGAGCGCGGTCTGATCACCAAGGACGAGCGCACGCAGGAGCTCATCGCGATCTGGACCAAGGCGACCAACGAGGTTGCCGAGGCGATGAACGCGAACTTCCCCAAGACGAACCCCATCTTCATGATGGTTGACTCGGGTGCCCGAGGAAACATGATGCAGATGCGACAGATCGCCGGTATGCGTGGTCTGGTGTCGAACGCGAAGAACGAGACCATCCCGCGTCCGATCAAGGCGTCCTTCCGTGAGGGCCTCACCGTTCTGGAGTACTTCATCTCCACGCACGGTGCCCGTAAGGGTCTGGCGGACACCGCCCTGCGTACCGCCGACTCGGGTTACCTGACCCGTCGTCTGGTGGACGTCTCGCAGGACGTGATCATCCGCGAGGAGGACTGCGGCACCGAGCGCGGCCTGAAGCTGAAGATCGCCGTCCGCGGCGAGGACGGCGTGCTGCGCAAGGCCGACGACGTCGAGACCTCGGTCTACGCCCGCATGCTGGCCGAGGACGTCGTCATCGACGGCAAGGTCATCGCGCCGGCCAACGTCGACCTCGGTGACGTCCTGATCGACGCCCTGGTCGCCAACGGCGTCGAGGAGGTCAAGACCCGCTCGGTCCTGACCTGTGAGTCCGCGGTCGGCACCTGTGCCTTCTGCTACGGACGCTCGCTCGCCACCGGCAAGCTGGTCGACATCGGTGAGGCGGTCGGCATCATCGCCGCCCAGTCCATCGGTGAGCCCGGTACCCAGCTGACGATGCGTACCTTCCACACCGGTGGTGTGGCCGGTGACGACATCACGCAGGGTCTGCCGCGTGTCGTCGAGCTCTTCGAGGCCCGTACCCCGAAGGGTGTCGCCCCGATCTCCGAGGCCGCCGGCCGCGTGCGGATCGAGGAGACCGAGAAGACGAAGAAGATCGTCATCACGCCCGACGACGGCAGCGACGAGACGGCGTTCCCGATCTCGAAGCGCGCCAAGGTCATCGTGCACGAGGGCGACCACGTCGAGGTGGGCCAGAAGCTCACCGCGGGTGCCACCAACCCGCACGACGTGCTGCGCATCCTCGGCCAGCGCGCCGTCCAGGTCCACCTGGTCGGCGAAGTCCAGAAGGTCTACAACTCGCAGGGCGTGTCGATCCACGACAAGCACATCGAGATCATCATCCGGCAGATGCTCCGCCGCGTGACGATCATCGAGTCCGGCGACGCGGAGCTCCTGCCGGGCGAGCTCGTCGAGCGCTCGAAGTTCGAGACCGAGAACCGTCGTGTGGTCACCGAGGGCGGTCACCCCGCCTCCGGCCGTCCGCAGCTGATGGGTATCACCAAGGCCTCGCTGGCGACGGAATCCTGGCTGTCGGCCGCCTCCTTCCAGGAGACGACCCGAGTCCTGACGGATGCGGCGATCAACGCCAAGTCCGACAGCCTCATCGGCCTCAAGGAGAACGTCATCATCGGTAAGCTCATCCCGGCCGGTACGGGCCTCGCCCGCTACCGCAACATCCGGGTCGAGCCCACCGAGGAGGCCAAGGCCGCGATGTACTCGGCCGTCGGCTACGACGACATCGACTACTCGCCCTTCGGCACCGGCTCCGGCCAGGCTGTCCCGCTGGAGGACTACGACTACGGCCCGTACAACGGCTGAGTCGAGCACGAGCAGTAACGCAGGGCGGTCACCCGAGAGGGTGGCCGCCCTGCGGCGTTCCCGGGGGCTGCAGGTACGGCCGGAGGTGGTGCAGCCGGGTGCGGTGGTCGGGGTGGCGGGACAGGAGGCGTGCGGCCGCGGGGACGCCGCAGGTCCGGTCCGCCTGGTGGGGGCGGGTCTCCTCCTCGGCGACCCTGCTCCAGGAGGCCGGCGAGCAACGGCACGAATCCGAAGCTCGCTGCGTGGGCGTCGGCCCGCAGCTCCGCACGGCGACCGACGGCGGCCATCACCCAGGGCAGGTCGAGCAGGAGGAGGGACGGGCCGCAGGTTGCGGCGAGCGTGGCCCACGTGAACCAGCACGCGGCGACGGTCAGGACCACCACGGTGGTGGAGGACTGGGAACGCCCCAGCAGGAGACCGAGCCGCACCGCGGCCCATCGCAGCGTCCGACCGGGCAGGGAGTACCACTGGCCGAGCAGCCCGGCCCAGGAGCGGCCGCCGATGTGGTGTCCCAGCTCGTGGGCGATGACCGCGGCCAGCTGGGCGTCGCAGGTGCTGCGGTGCGTGCCGGGTGACGCCGACGAGGTGTCCCGCGGTGGCGAAGGCATTGAGCTCGGAGCCCTCCTCGATCCACGGGTCGTACGGGCTGCCGTCCACGCCCGCCCGGGTGGTGACCTCGTGCCATAGCGGTCCGAGGACCGCCTGCTCGTGGGGGAGGGGCCGGTGCAGGCGTAGCAAGTGGCGGGCGAGGAGCGTCTCGGTGGGCCGGTGGAACACCAGGAGACCGGAGGCGAGCCACACGGCCACGGGCAGCCAGCCCGGCACCCCGGGCCAGGCCTGGTCAGGGCCCGCGGCGTCACGGCGGGCAGCAGCGCGGCGAGGGCGGACACCAGCGCTGCCGCTCCGCCCCACCAGAGCATCCGGCCGGGTCCGGACAGGGAGCCCGGCCGCCGGCGCGCGCCCGCCAGCTGCGCGGTGAACAACCCCGCGGCCATGCCGTCACCGGCGGCCCCGGACGGGATCGGACGCCGTCCGGGCCCCGCTCAGCGGGCACGTGCTGGCCGAGAACGGCTTTCGCCGGTCCCGGAACCGTGGGATTACCTCGTGGCGGCGCGGCGGCGGCGGAAGGTGGTGAGCGTGACCGAGGTGAGGGCCAGGAGGGCCAGGGCGGCGGCCGACAGGCCCGGGGCGAGGCCCTTCGGGGTGAAGGTGCAGGAGACCTTGTCCGTGCCCGGGGGGAGGGGGAGGGAGACCAGGCCGTGGAAGGGGGTCGGGGCGGTCGTGCGGGAGCCCGCCGTGCACTGCCAGCCCGGGACGTCGGTCATGGCGAAGACCGCCGTGCCCGTGGCGCCCTTCGGGAGGGTGGCTTCGATGGAGTGGCCGCCCGCCGTGACCTTCGTGGCGCCGGTGGACTTCAGGGATCCGATCGCGGTGTCCAGGGCGGCGCGGTCCAGGCAGCCGACGGGGTGGTCGCCGGCCGTTGCGTCCTTCGTCCGGGTGTTCACCGTGACCGAGACGGTGCCGTCCGCGGGGACCGGGCCGAGCTCGGCCACCCCGGTCATCCGGTCCTCCAGGGGGCGCGACGAGCCGCCGTGGGCGAGGGTGCCGTAGAGCTCGGGGGAGAACCAGTACGCCTCGGAGCCCGGGGTGCAGCGGGCGGTGTACGTCTGCTCCGTGGCGCTGCCGCCGCGGGTGACCTGCGGGACCTGGTAGACGGTGGCGCCCAGGACGTTCTCCTGGCGGGCGTAGACGCTGCCGGCCGGGTTGGGGGAGGTGTAGCCGGAGCTGCGGACCGTCACCAGCGGCGGGGCGGCGAAGCGGGTGGCGGTCCAGGTGTCCTTCGCCGGGCCGGGGTGGACGCGGGCGCCGATGGAGAAGATCGCGTCGAGCACCGGGTTGTCGGCGCCGAAGAAGGTCCGGCCGTCGTTCTTGAAGCCGTAGCCGAGGGGCTCCAGGGCCTGGTAGGTGGCCTCCGGCAGGTAGCTGCTGTAGTACTGCGGGCCCTCGGCGCGCAGGGCGAGGGCGTCGTTGTACGAGGTCTGCGGCGCGCCGGAGTCGGTCCGGTATGTGGGCCAGCCGTCCACCTGCCGGACGGCGTCGAAGTGCGCGCCGATCGAGCGGTTCGAGGTGGCGACGGGCTTCGCCCAGCGTTCGCGGCTGCGGCGGGAGTCCGCGTTGGCGGCGGCCACGGTGGATTCCGCGAAGACCACGCCGACCATGAGGACGGCGGCCACGGGGATCAGGAACCGGCGCTTGTCGCCCAGGGCCAGGAGGACCAGGGCGAGTAGTGAGACGCCCCCGCCGACGAGCACCGCGGGCCAGGTCCAGCCGCCGAAGTCGTCGGTGCGCCGGAGTACGAAGGTGGCCGCCACCAGCAGGGCTGCCGTCAGCGCCAGGTGGAGCGGGCGCGGGCGGTGGGCCAGGGCCAGCCAGGCCAGGATCACCACCATGCCGCTGAAGACGAAGGCCTCGCGGTAGGGATTGCCGTTCGGCACCGCCAGCCCGTGCCACACGTACTGCGTCGGCGGGAACTGGAACGAGGCGACGACCAGCAGCGTCGCCGCCGCCCACACGAGACGGGTCCTGCGGCCGATGGCGGCGTTGAAGAGGAACGATCCGGCGAGGATCAGGCCCAGCGAGGCGACGTACAGCCGCGGCCGGCCGCCCCACAGATGGGTGGCCGGGAGCATCCCGGCGAGGAAGAGCTCGATCCGTACGGGCTCGAACGCCCCGGCCTGGGTGGGCTGGGCGGAGCCGCTGGACAGGAACGACGGCAGCAGGAGCGGGAGGGTGAGCAGGATGCCCGTCGCGGCGCCGGTCGACGCCCTCCACAGGGCGCGCAGCCGCTGGCGGCCGGTCATGTCCCGTGTGATCAGGCGGATGGCGAGCAGGACGCAGGCGGCCATCGTCGCCATCATCGCGGTGTAGAAGTTCCCGAACCAGGCGAGCGCGACGAACAGCGCCACCCCCGGCCAGCGGCGTTCCTCCAGGCACCATTCGACGGCGATGCCGAGGAGCGGGAGCGCGACCAGGCCCCACAGCCACATGGGGATGTACGAGGCGTCGCTGAGAGCCCAGCCGCACAGGCCGTAGCAGGCTCCGAGGACCCCGCGCTGCCACCACGGGCCTGGGTGGAGCTTGCCGAGGTAGACCGTCATGACGGCGGCGGCGGCGCCCATCGTGATCGGGGTGATGGCGAAGACGGCGAGGTCGACGTGGTCGCGGGGGACCAGCACGGCCAGCCAGGAGAACGGGTTGCCGAGGTACGTGTAGTAGTCGGACAGGAACTGCTGGCCGAAGCCGCCGCGCCAGGTGAACAGGACGTCGCCGGCGGCCTGCCCGTGGACCAGGTCCCACAGTGCGCGGTGGAAGGGCACGTACTGGTTGGCCTGGTCGTTGAGGGCCCGGCCGGTGTTGCCGAAGGGGTAGGTGCCGCGCGCGACCCAGGCCGAGCAGAACGCGGCCGAGGTGACGAGGAAGGCCAGCAGGGGCCCGTACAGGGGGGCGGTCCGCGGCTGCCGGGGGCGGGGCGAGGGGTGGACCGGGGTGACCGCCGCCGCCGTCGGCTCCGAGGTGACCGTCCGCAATGTCCCGCTCCCTGGTGGTCGTGGATGTTCGTGCCGTTCCGGGTGAATCGCTGGGGCAGTTTAGTGGGCGGGGGCGGGCACCCCGTCCGGCTGCGCTTAGCACGCCTTTACCACATGCGCGAGTCGGAGGGGTCACACCGGGGCCTCGCCCAAGCGGCACATGACCGGCCGCGATGTCGCGGCCGTCGTGTCCGGGCCTTTGTTTTGACCGGATGGGATGCGGTGGGTACGCTCAGACCTTGTGCCTGGGGTGTGCCTGGGCTCCCGTGCGTGTCCATCAACCGCACGAGAGCCGGATCGGCCACCGCGATCCATGCGTTTCCGTGCTTGCGCGGAGTCCCGCCGGATCCGACACACCCGACCGCGTGGGTCGGCAAAGTTCCAGGTTAGCTTCACTACACGGCACACAGAAACCGGAGAAGTAGTGCCTACGATCCAGCAGCTGGTCCGTAAGGGCCGGCAGGACAAGGTCGAGAAGACGAAGACGCCCGCGCTTGAGGCTTCGCCCCAGCGCCGTGGCGTCTGCACGCGTGTGTTCACGACCACCCCGAAGAAGCCGAACTCGGCGCTCCGTAAGGTCGCGCGTGTGCGTCTGACCTCCGGCATCGAGGTCACCGCTTACATTCCGGGTGAGGGACACAACCTGCAGGAGCACTCGATCGTGCTCGTGCGTGGTGGCCGTGTGAAGGACCTGCCGGGTGTTCGTTACAAGATCATCCGCGGTGCGCTTGACACCCAGGCTGTCAAGAACCGCAAGCAGGCCCGCAGCCGCTACGGCGCCAAGAAGGAGAAGTAAGAATGCCTCGTAAGGGCCCCGCCCCGAAGCGCCCGGTCATCATCGACCCGGTCTACGCATCTCCTCTGGTGACGTCGCTCATCAACAAGATCCTCCTGAACGGCAAGCGCTCCACCGCCGAGCGCATCGTTTACGGCGCCATGGAAGGCCTCCGCGAGAAGACCGGCAACGACCCGGTCATCACGCTGAAGCGCGCGCTGGAGAACGTCAAGCCGTCGCTTGAGGTCAAGTCCCGCCGTGTCGGTGGCGCGACCTACCAGGTCCCCGTCGAGGTCAAGCCGGGTCGCCAGTCGACCCTGGCCCTCCGCTGGCTCGTGGGTTACTCCCGCGCCCGTCGTGAGAAGACCATGACCGAGCGCCTCATGAACGAGCTGCTCGACGCCTCCAACGGTCTTGGCGCTGCCGTCAAGAAGCGCGAGGACACGCACAAGATGGCCGAGTCCAACAAGGCCTTCGCGCACTACCGCTGGTAGTCCCACCCCACATCGAGACCGAGAGAAGACCGAAGCCTCATGGCTACCACTTCGCTTGACCTGGCCAAGGTGCGCAACATCGGCATCATGGCTCACATCGACGCGGGCAAGACGACCACCACCGAGCGCATCCTGTTCTACACCGGTGTGTCGTACAAGATCGGTGAGGTCCACGACGGCGCCGCCACGATGGACTGGATGGAGCAGGAGCAGGAGCGTGGTATCACCATCACGTCTGCCGCGACGACCTGCCACTGGCCCCTCGAAGACGTTGACCACACCATCAACATCATCGACACCCCGGGTCACGTCGACTTCACCGTCGAGGTGGAGCGTTCGCTCCGCGTCCTCGACGGTGCCGTCACCGTCTTCGACGGTGTCGCCGGTGTCGAGCCGCAGTCCGAGACCGTTTGGCGTCAGGCGGACCGCTACGGCGTGCCGCGCATCTGCTTCGTCAACAAGCTCGACCGCACCGGCGCCGAGTTCCACCGCTGTGTCGACATGATCAAGGACCGCCTCGGCGCGGTCCCGATCGTCATGCAGCTCCCCATCGGCGCCGAGATGGACTTCCAGGGCGTTGTCGACCTGGTCACCATGAAGGCGTTCGTCTGGTCCGCCGAGGCGACCAAGGGCGAGATGTACGACATCGTCGACATCCCGGCCACGCACACCGAGGCTGCTGAAGAGTGGCGCGGCAAGCTGGTCGAGACCGTCGCCGAGAACGACGACGAGATCATGGAGCTCTTCCTGAACGGCGACGAGCCGTCCGTGGAGCAGCTGCACGCCGCCGTCCGTCGCATCATCCTCGGCTCCGGCAAGGGCAAGGGCGAGCCCACGATCACCGCGGTGTTCTGTGGCACGGCGTTCAAGAACAAGGGCGTCCAGCCCCTGCTCGACGCCGTCGTCCGCTACCTGCCGTCGCCGCTGGACATCGAGGCCATCGAGGGCCACGACGTCCGCGACGCCGAGGTGGTCGTGAAGCGCAAGCCGTCCGACGAGGAGCCCCTCGCCGCGCTCGCGTTCAAGATCATGAGCGACCCGCACCTCGGCAAGCTCACCTTCGTCCGGGTTTACTCGGGCCGCCTGGAGGCCGGCACCTCGGTGCTGAACTCCGTCAAGGGCAAGAAGGAGCGCATCGGCAAGATCTACCGCATGCACGCGAACAAGCGTGAGGAGATCGCCGCGGTGGGCGCCGGTGACATCGTCGCCGTCATGGGCCTGAAGCAGACCACCACTGGTGAGACGCTGTGTGACGACAAGCAGCCCGTGATCCTGGAGTCCATGGACTTCCCGGCTCCGGTCATCCAGGTCGCCATCGAGCCCAAGTCCAAGGGTGACCAGGAGAAGCTGGGTGTCGCCATCCAGCGCCTGGCGGAGGAGGACCCCTCCTTCCACGTTCACTCGGACGAGGAGACGGGCCAGACCATCCTCGGCGGTATGGGCGAGCTGCACCTTGAGGTGCTGGTCGACCGTATGAAGCGCGAGTTCAAGGTCGAGGCCAACGTCGGCAAGCCGCAGGTCGCGTACCGCGAGACGATCCGCGGTACCGTCGAGCGTCACGACTACACCCACAAGAAGCAGACCGGTGGTACCGGTCAGTTCGCCAAGGTGCAGATCGCGATCGAGCCCATCACCGAGGCCGACGGTCCGGCGTACGAGTTCGTGAACAAGGTCACCGGTGGCCGCGTGCCGAAGGAGTACATCCCTTCGGTCGACGCCGGTGCGCAGGAGGCCATGCAGTTCGGCATCCTGGCCGGCTACGAGATGACGGGCGTCCGCGTCACGCTTCTCGACGGTGGCTACCACGAGGTCGACTCCTCCGAGCTCGCGTTCAAGATCGCCGGTTCGCAGGCCTTCAAGGAGGCCGCGCGCAAGGCGTCCCCCGTGCTCATGGAGCCGATGATGGCCGTAGAGGTCACCACGCCCGAGGACTACATGGGTGACGTGATCGGCGACATCAACTCCCGCCGTGGCCAGATCCAGGCCATGGAGGAGCGTCACGGCGCTCGCGTCGTGAAGGGCCTCGTGCCGCTTTCGGAGATGTTCGGCTACGTCGGCGACCTCCGCAGCAAGACCTCGGGTCGCGCCAGCTACTCGATGCAGTTCGACTCCTACGCCGAGGTTCCCCGGAACGTCGCCGAGGAGATCATCGCGAAGGCCAAGGGCGAGTAACTCTTCCGAGTACACGCTTTAGGCTTGTCACCGGCAGCCTCTGGGGCAACAGGAGAACACTCCCGTTGCCCCGGGGACCGGCCGGCTATCCAGCAAAGATCACCTGGCGCCGATCTGTAAGGCGTACAGAACCACTCTCCAGGAGGACCCCCGTGGCGAAGGCGAAGTTCGAGCGGACTAAGCCGCACGTCAACATCGGCACCATCGGTCACATTGACCACGGTAAGACGACCCTCACGGCCGCCATTACCAAGGTGCTGCACGACGCGTACCCGGACCTGAACGAGGCCTCGGCCTTCGACCAGATCGACAAGGCTCCTGAGGAGCGCCAGCGCGGTATCACCATCTCCATCGCGCACGTCGAGTACCAGACCGAGGCGCGTCACTACGCCCACGTCGACTGCCCGGGTCACGCGGACTACATCAAGAACATGATCACCGGTGCCGCGCAGATGGACGGCGCGATCCTCGTGGTCGCCGCCACCGACGGCCCGATGCCGCAGACCAAGGAGCACGTGCTCCTGGCCCGCCAGGTCGGCGTCCCCTACATCGTCGTCGCCCTGAACAAGGCCGACATGGTGGACGACGAGGAGATCCTGGAGCTCGTCGAGCTCGAGGTCCGTGAGCTGCTCTCCGAGTACGAGTTCCCGGGCGACGACCTGCCGGTCGTCCGCGTCTCCGCGCTGAAGGCCCTTGAGGGCGACAAGGAGTGGGGCGAGAAGCTTCTCGGCCTCATGGCTGCCGTCGACGAGGCCATCCCGACCCCGCCGCGTGACACCGACAAGCCGTTCCTCATGCCCGTCGAGGACGTCTTCACGATCACCGGTCGCGGTACGGTCGTCACCGGCCGTATCGAGCGTGGTGTCCTGAAGGTCAACGAGACCGTCGACATCATCGGTATCAAGGAAGAGAAGACCACCACCACGGTCACCGGTATCGAGATGTTCCGCAAGCTGCTCGACGAGGGCCAGGCCGGCGAGAACGTCGGTCTGCTCCTCCGTGGCATCAAGCGCGAGGACGTCGAGCGCGGCCAGGTCATCATCAAGCCCGGTTCGGTCACGCCGCACACCGAGTTCGAGGCCCAGGCCTACATCCTGTCGAAGGACGAGGGTGGCCGTCACACCCCCTTCTTCAACAACTACCGCCCGCAGTTCTACTTCCGTACCACGGACGTCACGGGTGTCGTCACCCTGCCGGCCGGCACGGAGATGGTCATGCCGGGCGACAACACCGAGATGTCGGTCGCGCTGATCCAGCCGATCGCCATGGAGGAGGGCCTGAAGTTCGCCATCCGTGAGGGTGGTCGTACGGTCGGCGCCGGCCAGGTCATCAAGATCACGAAGTAATTCGTGCTCTGACCTGGTAGCTCGCGCGAGCGGGCACCACGTTTGACAGGAGGGCCCCTTCCCTTCCGCTCCGGCGGCGGGGGAGGGGCCCTTCGTCGTACGGGACGTACACGAGGTACGCGTCGTACGCCATGCGGAAGAGGGCCGCACCCCCGATCGCGGGGTGCGGCCCTCTTCGTATGCCCGTGGGTCGGCGTCAGTCGGTCACGCGCAGCGACTCGGTGAACTCCTTGCAGACGGCGTAGTCCGGCAGGAGGCCCGAGGAGATCGCATCGGCCAGCGACGGCGCGGCCTCGTCGCGGGCGGACAGCAGCGGGACGTCGGCCGGCCATTCGATGCCCAGGTCCGGGTCGAGCGGGTGAACCGAGTGCTCGCCGGTCGGGTTGTACGTCTCCGAGCAGAGGTACGAAAGCGTGGCGTCGTCGCTCAGCGCGCAGAACCCGTGGCCCAGGCCCTCCGGGATGTAGACCGCACGGCGGTCCACGTCGTCCAGCCGGACGCCCTCCCAGCGGCCGAAGGTCGGGGAGCCGACGCGCAGGTCCACGATGACGTCGAGCACGGCGCCGCGCACGCAGCTCACGTACTTGGCCTGGCCGCGCGGAACGTCGGCGAAGTGGATGCCGCGGACCACGCCGCGCGAGGACACCGAGAGGTTCGCCTGGGCCAGGTTCAGCGGGTGGCCGACGACCTCGGAGAGCTTGTCGAAGCGGTACCACTCGGTGAACAGGCCGCGCGGGTCGCCGTGCAGCTGCGGGGTGATCTCGTAGGCGCCCTCGATGGAGAGCTGACGGAACTTCACCGGGAGGACTCCTCGTCGAGAAGGCTGATCAGGTAATCCCCGTAACCGCTCTTGAGCAGCGGCTGGGCCAGTTCGCGCAGCTGCGCGGAGTCGATCAGGCCGGCCCGCCAGGCCGCCTCCTCGATGCAGCCGATCTTGAAGCCCTGGCGCTCTTCGATCACGCGGACGAACTCCGAGGCCTGGACCATGGAGACGAACGTCCCGGTGTCGAGCCAGGCGGTGCCGCGGTCGAGGATGGTGACATTCAACTCACCGGCCTGCAGGTACGCGTCGTTGACCGCGGTGATCTCCAGTTCGCCGCGCGCGCTGGGCTCCAGGTTGCGGGCGATCTCGACGACGCGGTTGTCGTAGAAGTACAGACCGGGCACCGCGTAGCGGGACTTGGGCTGGACCGGCTTCTCCTCGATGGAGATGGCCTGGCCGTTCTCGTCGAACTCGACCACGCCGTACGCCGTCGGGTCGGCCACCGGGTACGCGAAGACCCGGCCGCCCTTGGAGTCGGTGTGCGCGGCCAGGCGCGTGCCGAGGCCGCTGCCGTGGAAGATGTTGTCGCCGAGGATCAGGGCGACGGACTCGTCACCGATGAAGTCGGCGCCGAGCACGAACGCCTGGGCGATGCCCTCGGGGCGCTCCTGGACCGCGTACTCCAGCCGGATGCCGAACTGGGAGCCGTCGCCGAGCAGTCGCTCGAACTGCGCACGGTCCTCCGGCGTGGTGATGACGAGAATCTCGCTGATTCCGGCCATGACCAGGGTGGAGAGCGGATAGTAGATCATCGGCTTGTCGAAGACGGGGAGCAGCTGCTTCGAGACTGCCCGGGTCAGCGGCCAGAGTCGGGATCCGGTGCCACCGGCCAAGAGAATTCCACGCATGGGCACAACCCTATGCGAGAGCCCGTGGGGCGCCTCGGTCCGGGCCGGGTGGGTGGTGTACGAGCGGCTAGACTCTCCATATTATGCGCATCCTCGTGACCGGCGGCGCCGGCTTCATCGGTTCAGAATTCGTTCGCCAGCAGCTCGGTGCAGACGCATCGGCCCAGATCACGGTCTTCGACAAGCTGACCTACTCCGGTGTCGAAGCCAACCTCGCCCCGGTCGCGGACCACCCCGGTTACAAGTTCGTCAAGGGCGACATCTGTGACGCCGAGGCCGTCGACCAGGTGATGCCCGGGCACGACGTGGTGGTGCACTTCGCCGCCGAGTCCCACGTGGACCGCTCGATCGCCGGTGCCGGCCCGTTCGTGATGACCAACGTCGTCGGTACGCAGGTGCTGCTCGACGCCGCCCGCAAGCACGGCGTCGGCCGCTTCGTCCACATCTCCACCGACGAGGTGTACGGCTCGATCAGCGAGGGCTCCTGGACCGAGGAGTGGCCGCTGGTCCCGAACTCCCCGTACTCCGCCTCGAAGGCCTCCTCCGACCTGCTGGCCCTGGCCTACGCCCGCACGCACGGCATGGACGTCGTCGTCACGCGCTGCTCCAACAACTACGGGCACTACCAGTTCCCGGAGAAGGTCATCCCGCTGTTCGTCTCGAACCTGATGGACGGCAAGAAGGTCCCGCTGTACGGCAACGGCGGCAACGTCCGCGACTGGCTGCACGTCTCCGACCACTGCCGCGGCATCGACCTGGCGATGCGCAAGGGGCGTGCCGGCGAGGTCTACAACATCGGCGGCGGCACCGAGCTCACCAACAAGGAGCTCACCGGCGTCCTGCTCGAAGCGGCGGGCCTCGGCTGGGACATGGTCGAACAGGTCGAGGACCGCAAGGGCCACGACCTGCGCTACTCCATCGACATCAGCAAGATCGGCGCCGAGCTCGGCTACGCCCCGCAGGTCACGTTCGAGGACGGCATCGCCGCCACGGTCGCGTGGTACCGCGAGAACCGCGCCTGGTGGGAGCCGCTGAAGACGAAGGCGGCCCTGCAGAAGTGAGGACCAACCCGCTGGCCGGGCGCTGGCTCGTCACCGGCGCCGCCGGGATGCTCGGCCAGGACGTCCTGAAGGTCCTGAAGGCCGCCAAGATCGAGGCCGTGGGCCTGCGCCGCGCAGACCTCGACATCACCGACCCGGCCGCGGTCCGCGCGGCGGTCGAGGGCGTCACCGTGGTCGTGAACTGCGCCGCCTGGACCGACGTGGACGGCGCCGAGACCGCCGAGGACGCCGCGACCGCGGTCAACGGCACCGGCGTGCGCGTCCTCGCCGAGGCCTGCGCCGCCGCCCACGTGCGCCTGCTGCACGTCTCCACCGACTACGTGCTCCCCGGCGACGCCACGGAGCCGTACCGCGAGGACGCCGAGACCGGCCCGCTCAACGCGTACGGGCGCTCCAAGCTGCTCGGCGAGCAGGCCGTCGCCGAACTGCTGCCGCAGGACGGCTACATCGTCCGGACCGCCTGGCTGTACGGCGAGCACGGTCCGAACTTCGTCGCCACCATGCTCAAGCTGGCCGCCCAGCGCGACACCCTCGACGTCGTCGACGACCAGCACGGCCAGCCCACCTGGTCCTACGCGCTGGCCCGCCGGCTGGTCGACCTCGGCCTGGCCGCGCTGAAGGGCTGGGCCATGGGCGGGATCTACCACGGCACCGCGAGCGGCCGGACCACCTGGATGGGGCTGGCCCGCGAAACGTACCGGCTGAGCGGGCTCGACCCCGAGCGGATCCGGCCGACCACCTCCGCCGCGTTCGTCCGTCCCGCCGCCCGCCCCGCGTTCAGCGTGCTCGGGCACGACGCCTGGGAGGACCAGGCGGGCCTGCCCCCGCTCGCCGACTGGCGCGAGCAGCTCGCCGAGGCCCTGGCCACCCCCGCCTTCACCGCGCTGGCCGCCGCGGCCAGGAACGGCAGTACGGGATGAAGTCCCTGCTGAGCAGGCTCACCGCGGCGCTGCCGCCGGGCACCGTCGCGGTGGCCGGCGGCACCGTCGTGCTGGGTGCGGCCTCGTACGTCCACCTGGGCGTGGCCGGCCACAGCCTGTCCACGGACGCCATGGCCAACGTCTCGGTCCTGTGGACGATCGTCATGGCGCTCGGCCTCGGCATCTTCTTCCCCATCGAGCAGGAGCTCACCCGCATCGTCGCCGCCCGCGTGGTGCTCGGCCAGGGCGCGGCCCCCGTACTGCGCCGGGCCACCCTGCTGACCGCGGGCATCCTCGGCGCGACCCTGCTCGTCCTGGCCGCCGGTGCGGGCCCCATCGCCGACCTGCTCTTCCGCGGCGACCGCGGCCTGGTGGCGGCCCTCGGCGGCGCCTTCACCGGCATGGCCGTCTGCTACCTGACCCGCGGGGTCCTGGCCGGCCTCGGCCGGTTCGGCGCGTACGGCACCCAACTCGCCGTCGACGGCGGGCTGCGCATCGCCCTCGCTTTCGGCTGCGCGCTGGCCGGGCTGCACTCCGCGCTCGCCTTCAGCCTGGTCCTCGCCGTCGCGCCGATCGCCGCGACGCTGGTCACCCTGCCCACGCTGCTGCGCGCCGTGGAGCCCGGCGAGGAGATCGCCTGGCGGGAACTGACCGCCGGGCTCGGCCTGCTGATCTGCTCGACGCTGCTGTCCCAGGTCGTCGTCAACGCCGCGGTGATGAGCACCAAGCTGCTCGCCCCCACCGACAGCGTGCTGATCGCGGCGCTGCTGAACGCGCTCGTCCTGGCCCGGGTGCCGCTGTTCGTCTTCGGCTCGCTCCAGGCCTCGCTGCTGGGCGGGCTCACCGCCGCCTACACGGCCGGCGACCGGGCGGCGTTCTCGGCGATGCTGCGCCGCATCGGCGTGGTCGTCGGGCTGCTGGGGCTGCTCGGCGGCGTACCCGCGACCGCGCTCGGCCCCTGGCTGATCAAGGTGCTGTTCGACGCCGGCCCCGTACTGGGCTGCCTCGACTTCTTCCTTTTGTCCGCGGGCACCGTCGCATACATGTTCGCGATGGTGCTGGGCCAGGCGCTGATGGTATTCAAGCGGCACAACCTGCAACTGCTCTGCTGGGCCATCGGCACCGCCGTCCTGATCGGCGTCACCTTCGCTCCGGGCGAAGTGGCCCTGCGCGTCATCCTGGCTTACGCTCTCGGATCCCTCGCCACCGTGCTCGGTATGCTGGCCGTGCTGAGGCTGAGGTTCCCCGGAGCAGTTCCGGGCGCAACCGAAGGACCCGGGCACAAGGTCGCCGCAAGCCCACTGGGCGCCGGAGCGGTCGGGGAGTGACCATGCCGGCTTCCGACGTCCCACCGATCACCGAGCACGCGCACGTGCCACATTCCGCTGGAGCTACCGTGTCCCAATACGACGATGTCTGGCTGGTCATACCGGCCTATAACGAGGGCCAGGTGATCGCCGATGTGGTCGAGGGAGCGCGTGCGACCTTCCCGAACATAGTCGTCGTCGACGACGGCAGCTCCGACAACTCGTCCGAGCACATCGCGACGACCGGTGCCCACCTGGTGCGCCACCCGGTCAACCTCGGCCAGGGCGCCGCCCTCCAGACCGGCCTCAAGTACGCCCTCGCGCAGCCCGGTGCCCGCTACTTCGCGACGTTCGACGCGGACGGCCAGCACCAGACGCACGACGTCGAGAAGATGGTTCAGGTGCTGCGCGACGACGAGGCCGACGTGGTCCTCGGCTCGCGCTTCATCGAGCAGAACGGCCAAGTGCCGTGGATCAAGCGCGTCGTGCTGCGCACGGCCGCGACGGTCAGCCCGACCGCCCGCAAGCTCAAGCTCACCGACTCGCACAACGGCCTGCGCGTGCTCAGCCGCAAGGCGGCCGAGCAGCTGGACATCACCATGAACGGCATGGCGCACGCGTCCGAGATCGTCGGTTTCCTGGCCGGGTCCGGCCTGCGCGTCACCGAGGTCCCCGTGGACATCCTCTACACCGAGTACTCGCGCGCCAAGGGCCAGTCCCTGATCAACGGCGTCAACATCATCTTTGACATCACGATGCGGGAGCGAAACCGCTGATGAAGTACTTCTGGATCCAGCTGCTGCTCATCGCGGGCTCGGTGTCGATGGCACTGATGTTCATACGTACGTGGGGCCAGGCGAAGAACCGTGCCTGGAAGCGCATCGCGTTCTCGGTGTTCGTCGTCGTCAACGTGTACGCCGTGCTCCGCCCCACGGACGTCACGTGGGTGGCGCACCAGCTCGGCGTCGGCCGCGGCACCGACCTGGTGCTGTACGTCATGGTGCTGGCCATGGGCTTCCTGACCCTCAACACCTTCCTGCGCTTCCGCTCGTTGGAGAAGAAGATCACCGACCTGGCCCGGACGGTGGCCCTGAGTGAGGGTGCGCGGCACAACGACGCGCGCCTCGGCACGACCATCGGTGCGCCCGCGACCGAGCCGGCGCCCGCCGCGGAGCCGAAGCCCGCAGACGCCGACTCCGTGAAGGCCTGAAGTCCCGTGGTGACCTTCGACTTCATGCTCCCCTACTACGGGGACGTGCAGCTGATGCAGGACGCCGTCCGCAGCGTCCTGGCGCAGACGGACCGGGACTTCCGCCTCGTCGTCGTCGACGACGGCAAGGAGCCGGACGTCCCGGGCTGGTTCGAGGCCCTCGGCGACGAGCGGGTGCACTACACCCGCAACGAGCAGAACCTCGGCATCACCAAGAACTTCCAGAAGTGCGTACGGCTCTCCGAAGCCGACTACGTCGTCATCATGGGCTGCGACGACCTGCTGCACCCGCACTACCTGGAGACCGTCCGCGGCCTCATCGCCGACAACCCGGGCATCGGCATGGTCCAGCCCGGCGTCGAGGTCATCGACGGCACCGGCCAGGTCGCGTACGGGCTGGCCGACCAGACCAAGCGGCGGCTGTACGCACCGCAGGTCAAGGACCGGCGTCTGATGGGCGGCGAGGAGCTGGCCACCAGCGTGCTGCGCGGGAACTGGCTGTACTTCCCGTCGATCTGCTGGCGCGGCGAGGCCCTGCGCGGGGTCAACTTCCGCGACGAGTACTCGGTGATCCAGGACCTGGCCCTGGTCGTCGACCTCCTCGAACTCGGCGAGCAGATGCTGATCGACGAGTCCACCACGGTGTTCCGGTACCGCCGCCACGCGGTCAGCGAATCGTCGGTGCAGGCCTTCTCCGGCACCCGCTTCACCGAGGCCGAACGGTACTTCTCCGCCGTGGCCGCCCGCATGGACGCCCGCGGCTGGACCAAGGCCGCGCGCGCGGCCCGTTTCCACAGCGCCTCCCGGCTGCACGCCATCACCATGCTCCCCGGCGCCCTGCGCCGCGGCCACCGCGAGGGCGTCCGCACGCTGGCCAAGCACGCCTTCACCGCCGGTCAGCGCGCCGACTGACACCCGCGACGGAATTGGACTGAGATGACACACCTGGCCCCCGAGGTCGTCGGAGCATCCGGCACGGCGCACCGCCGGACCGGTACCGGGATCCCGGATGCCGGACCGGTCTCGTCCACCTCGGCGACCCGCCGCCCGTGGAGGTCCCGGCGTCGGGTGCTGGCCGTCGCCGAGGGCGTCGTCAGCCTCACGGCGGCCCTCGGTTACGTGCTGCTCAGCCGGCACATCAGCGTGAACCCGATCGTCCGCCTCGGCCAGGTCAGCGGCCTCGCCAAGCTCCAGCAGTACGCCGCGCTCATCGGCCTGCCGCTGCTCGGGCTGCTCCTGTACACCGCGCACCGGGGCGCGGCCCGGCGCCACCAGCTGGTCAAGCGCCTCGTCTGCGCCGCCCTCGCGGGCCTGGCCACCGGCGTGATCGCCGGCGGTGTCGTCGTCGCCCTGCGCGGCACGCCCCACCCGCTCGGCGGCCAGGAGGCCGACCCGGGCGTCCTGATCGACATGGCCAACTCGTTCCTGCACCACGAGGGGATGTCGGGCATCTACCCGCCCGCCTTCCCGGCCCTCATCGCCCTCTGGGCGAAGATCCGCTACAACGGCCGCGGCGAGACCGGCTTCGCCCTGCACGACCTCCAGATCTTCTTCACCGCCGTGGCCGGACCGATGGCCTACCTGGCCTGGCGGATACTGCTGCGGCCCTTCTGGGCACTGCTGATCGCGGTCCCCGCCGCGGTGGTCTTCCTCGACCCGATCCGCCCCTACAGCCACATCGTCATGATCGTGCTGCTGCCACTGCTCGGCTACTGGCTGCGCGAGATGCGCCGGGCGGGCCGGCGCACCACCAAGCACCTGCTGCAGCGCGGCGCGGGCCTCGGTCTGGTCTTCGGCGCGCTGTTCCTCTGGTACTCCGGCTGGTACATCTGGGCCGCGCCCGGAGCCGTCATGGCCGCGCTGTTCTTCTTCCCGTGGCGCCAGGGCGCCGCGACGGCCAAGCGGGCCGGCCTGTACGTCGCGGTCACGCTGGCGTCGACCGTCGTCGTCGGCGCCCCGCTGCTGTACCAGATGGTCAGGCTGGGCGCGGAGAACCCCGACCGCTACGCCTTCCTCGCCGTCTACGCGGACCCCACGTACGTCCTCGGCTGGGTCTCCGACCGCTCCGGGACCCTGACCTACCAGACCTGGCCGGCGGCCGGCGAGCTGGCTGGCCAGAGCGGATTCGCCCTGTTGCTGCTCCTCGGGGTGGGCTTCGGCCTCGGCCTCGGCCTGCGCAACGTCATGGTCCGCACCGCGGCCGCGGTCCTCGCAGGCGCCTGGTTGGCCCGCTTCTGGTTCGCCGGGCGCATGGCCCACGACAAGGCCATCCAGCTCTACCCGCGCACCACGTGGATCATCATGTACTGCCTGATGATCCTGGCCGTGCTCGGCGTGATGGCCGCGGTCAACCGGGGCTCCGGGTGGATCGAGCGCACGCTGCGCCCGGCCGGCGCGGCATCCGGTGCCGTGGTCGCCCGGGTCGTCCCCCGGCGGGTGGTGCGCCAGCTCGCCGCCGGCATGGTGTGCGTGGTCGCCCTGTTCGCGACCATGGGAGCGTCCTGGTCCGTCAACCGGTACATGCCCTCGTCCGACGTCGACTCGATGGGCATCGACGCGTACCGCGCACACGTGATCAAGCAGCGGGACGGTAGCTGCCCGCGCTTCTCGCCCGTCAAGGACTGCAAGGACATCGAGAAGGACGACTGGAAGCCCGGCGAGATCCAGGACTACATCTGGTGCGCCGGCATCGTGGCCGACGACTGGCCCAGCGTGTGCGGGATGAAGGCGCCCAAGCGCGTGCGCTCGCGGGCGGACATCGAGCGGGACGCCCAGGCCGAGAAGGACGCCCGGAAGGCGGCGGCGGAGGCCGACAAGGCCGCGGGCAAGAAGTAGCTGCCACCTGCTGGTGGGACCCCTTCCCGGGGGTCCCGCTCCCGTTTGCGTGGCGCGGTTTGACCAGACACCACGGAGGGGTATTCTCTTCGGCCCGATTGGCGCAGTACGTGTCTTGTATGGCAGACTACTCAAGTTGCTCGGCTGAGTGCCGATGCTGCGCGCCTCCCGCCGGGAGGACCGGAAGCGAGTCCCACAGTACTCGTCGCCTTTATCTGCCTCTCGGGGCAGCAATGGGGCGGACGTACGGGAATCTTCTGGGAAGCGTCAGCACGGTGTTCGCCAGGCGCTCGGTGGGTGTTTCTCCCCCGAACCGCGGCCTTGGGCCGCACCCCCTTGGACGAGGGAGTTTCCGTATGGGAATTTTCTGTAGAGGGAGTGCGACACGCCCGACCGCGTGGGTCGGAGAGAAGCGGTGGAGAGATCCACAGCCGGCCGAGAGCCAGAGCGTTTCCACAACAGACAGGACTACGGAGTAGCCATGGCGGGACAGAAGATCCGCATCCGGCTCAAGGCCTACGACCACGAGGTCATCGACTCCTCGGCGAAGAAGATCGTCGAGACGGTGACCCGCACTGGTGCGTCGGTCGCAGGCCCGGTGCCGCTGCCCACTGAGAAGAACGTGTACTGCGTCATCAAGTCGCCGCACAAGTACAAGGACTCGCGCGAGCACTTCGAGATGCGCACGCACAAGCGCCTGATCGACATCCTCGACCCGACGCCCAAGACCGTTGACTCGCTGATGCGCCTGGACCTTCCGGCCGGCGTTGACATCGAGATCAAGCTCTGAGAGGCGTCGAGAAGATGGCAAAGCAGATCAAGGGCGTCCTGGGCGAGAAGCTCGGCATGACCCAGGTCTGGGACGAGAACAACCGTGTCGTCCCGGTGACCGTCGTCAAGGCCGGGCCCTGCGTCGTTACCCAGGTCCGTACGAACGACATCGACGGCTACGAGTCGGTCCAGATCGCCTTCGGCGAGATCGACCCGCGCAAGGTGAACAAGCCCCTCAAGGGCCACTTCGCCAAGGCCGACGTGACCCCCCGCCGCCACCTGGTGGAGCTCCGCACCTCCGACGCCAGCGAGTACACGCTCGGCCAGGAGATCACTGCTGAGGTGTTCGAGTCCGGCGTCAAGGTTGACGTCACGGGCAACAGCAAGGGCAAGGGCTTCGCCGGTGTCATGAAGCGGCACAACTTCCGGGGCCTCGGCGCCGGTCACGGTGTGCAGCGCAAGCACCGCTCCCCCGGTTCGATCGGTGGCTGCGCCACCCCTGGGCGTGTCTTCAAGGGCATGCGCATGGCCGGTCGCATGGGCAACGAGCGCGTCACCACCCAGAACCTGACCATCCACGCGGTTGACGCGGAGAAGGGTCTGCTCCTCATCAAGGGCGCAGTCCCCGGTCCGAACGGCGGCCTCGTCCTGGTCCGTACCGCGGCCAAGGGGGCTTGAGGTAATGAGCACCATTGACATCCTTTCGCCGGCAGGCGACAAGGCCGGTACCGTCGAGCTCCCCGCGGAGATCTTCGACGCGAAGACCAGCGTTCCGCTGATCCACCAGGTCGTTGTCGCTCAGCTGGCTGCTGCCCGTCAGGGCACGCACAAGACCAAGCGTCGCGGCGAAGTCCGTGGTGGTGGCCGCAAGCCGTACCGCCAGAAGGGCACCGGCCGCGCCCGTCAGGGTTCGACCCGCGCTCCGCAGTTCGTCGGCGGTGGCGTCGTCCACGGCCCGCAGCCGCGTGACTACTCCCAGCGGACCCCGAAGAAGATGAAGGCCGCCGCCCTCCGCGGTGCCCTCTCGGACCGTGCGCGTCACTCCCGCATCCACGTCGTCACCGGCGTGGTCGAGGGTGCCGCCTCCACGAAGGCCGCCAAGACGCTGTTCGGCAAGATCTCGGAGCGCAAGAACCTGCTCCTGGTCGTCGAGCGCGCCGACGAGGCCGCGTGGCTGTCCGCCCGCAACCTGCCCCAGGTTCACATCCTGGAGCCGGGCCAGCTGAACACGTACGACGTGATCGTCTCTGACGACGTGGTCTTCACTCAGGCCGCTTTCGAGTCCTTCGTGTCTGGCCCCAAGGCCGATGAGACCGAAGGGAGCGACGCCTGATGTCTGAGGCGACCGTTACCAGCAAGACCTTCACTGACCCGCGCGACCTGCTGATCAAGCCGGTTGTCTCGGAGAAGAGCTACGCGCTGCTGGACGAGAACAAGTACACGTTCATCGTCGCGCCCGGCTCCAACAAGACCCAGATCAAGCAGGCCGTCGAGGCGGTCTTCGGGGTCAAGGTCACCGGGGTCAACACGATCAACCGTCAGGGTAAGCGCAAGCGCACCAAGACCGGTTTCGGCAAGCGCGCTGACACCAAGCGCGCCATCGTGACCCTCGCTGAGGGCGACCGAATCGACATCTTCGGCGGCCAGGCCTCCTAACGGAGGTCTAGTCGTCCGGAATCGGACGAGGACTGAGAAATGGGTATCCGCAAGTACAAGCCGACGACCCCGGGCCGTCGTGGCTCCAGCGTCGCCGACTTTGTCGAGATCACGCGGTCCACGCCGGAGAAGTCGCTGGTTCGCCCGCTGCACAGCAAGGGCGGCCGTAACAACACCGGTCGGATCACCGTTCGCCACCAGGGTGGTGGACACAAGCGCGCCTACCGCGTGATCGACTTCCGTCGTCACGACAAGGACGGCGTGCCGGCCAAGGTCGCGCACATCGAGTACGACCCCAACCGCACGGCGCGCATCGCGCTCCTGCACTACGCGGACGGCGAGAAGCGCTACATCATCGCTCCCCGCGGTCTGTCCCAGGGCGACCGGATTGAGAACGGCCCCACGGCCGACATCAAGCCCGGCAACAACCTGGCCCTCCGCAACATCCCGGTCGGTACCACGATCCACGCGATCGAGCTCCGTCCCGGTGGTGGCGCCAAGTTCGCCCGTTCCGCGGGTGCCTCCGTGCAGCTGCTGGCGAAGGAGGGCACGATGGCCCACCTTCGTATGCCGTCCGGTGAGATCCGCCTGGTCGACGCGCGCTGCCGCGCGACGGTCGGCGAGGTCGGCAACGCCGAGCAGTCGAACATCAACTGGGGCAAGGCCGGCCGCATGCGCTGGAAGGGCGTTCGCCCCTCCGTCCGCGGTGTCGCGATGAACCCGGTTGACCACCCGCACGGTGGTGGTGAGGGCAAGACCAGCGGTGGTCGCCACCCGGTCTCCCCGTGGGGTCAGAAGGAGGGTCGTACTCGCTCGCCGAAGAAGGCTTCGAGCAAGTACATCGTCCGCCGCCGCAAGACGAACAAGAAGCGCTAGGAGCGGGTTTAGATGCCGCGCAGTCTCAAGAAGGGACCCTTCGTCGACGGACACCTCGTTAAGAAGGTGGACGCTCAGAACGAAGCTGGTACCAAGAACGTCATCAAGACCTGGTCCCGTCGCTCGATGATCATCCCGGCCATGCTGGGTCACACCATCGCGGTGCACAACGGCAAGACCCACGTCCCGGTGTTCGTCACCGAGTCGATGGTCGGCCACAAGCTCGGCGAGTTCTCGCCGACTCGCACCTTCCGCGGCCACGTCAAGGACGACCGGAAGTCGAAGCGCCGCTAATCGCGGGGTGGTTACGACTATGACTAACACCGAAGGGACAACCATGGAAGCCAGGGCCCAGGCGCGGTACATCCGCGTCACGCCCATGAAGGCCCGCCGAGTGGTGGACCTCATCCGTGGCATGGATGCCACGGAGGCTCAGGCGGTCCTGCGTTTCGCCCCGCAGGCCGCGAGCGTGCCGGTAGGCAAGGTGCTTGACAGCGCCATTGCCAACGCCGCACACAACTACAACCACCCGGACGCCTCCACGCTGGTCATCAGCGAGGCGTACGTGGACGAGGGCCCGACCCTGAAGCGGTTCCGTCCGCGTGCGCAGGGCCGTGCCTACCGGATCCGCAAGCGGACCAGCCACATCACCGTGGTCGTCAGCAGCAAGGAAGGTTCCCGGTAATGGGCCAGAAGGTAAACCCGCACGGGTTCCGGCTCGGCATCACCACCGACTTCAAGTCGCGTTGGTACGCCGACAAGCTGTACAAGGACTACGTCAAGGAAGACGTCGCCATCCGTCGGATGATGACGTCCGGCATGGAGCGCGCCGGCATCTCGAAGGTTGAGATCGAGCGCACCCGTGACCGCGTGCGTGTGGACATCCACACCGCTCGTCCGGGCATCGTCATCGGCCGCCGTGGCGCCGAGGCCGACCGCATCCGCGGCGACCTCGAAAAGCTCACGGGCAAGCAGGTCCAGCTGAACATCCTCGAGGTCAAGAACCCCGAGCTCGACGCTCAGCTGGTTGCTCAGGCCGTTGCCGAGCAGCTCTCCTCCCGCGTCTCCTTCCGTCGTGCCATGCGCAAGAGCATGCAGGGCACCATGAAGGCCGGCGCCAAGGGCATCAAGATCCAGTGTGGCGGCCGTCTCGGCGGCGCCGAGATGTCCCGCTCCGAGTTCTACCGCGAGGGTCGTGTGCCGCTGCACACGCTGCGCGCGAACGTGGACTACGGCTTCTTCGAGGCCAAGACCACCTTCGGCCGTATCGGTGTGAAGGTCTGGATCTACAAGGGCGACGTCAAGAACATCGCCGAGGTTCGCGCCGAGAACGCTGCGGCCCGTGCGGGTAACCGCCCGGCCCGTGGTGCCGCAGGCGCTGGCGACCGTCCCGCCGGCCGTGGTGGCCGTGGTGGCGAGCGCGGCGGCCGTGGTGGCCGCAAGCCGCAGCAGGCTGCTGGTGCCGAGGCCCCCAAGGCCGACGCTCCCGCCGCCGCTCCGGCCGAGAGCACCGGAACGGAGGCCTGACCGACATGCTGATCCCTCGTAGGGTCAAGCACCGCAAGCAGCACCACCCGAAGCGCAGCGGTATGGCCAAGGGCGGTACTGAGGTCTCGTTCGGCGAGTACGGCATCCAGGCGCTGACCCCGGCGTACGTGACGAACCGCCAGATCGAGGCGGCTCGTATTGCGATGACCCGCCACATCAAGCGTGGCGGCAAGGTCTGGATCAACATCTACCCGGACCGTCCGCTCACGAAGAAGCCGGCCGAAACCCGCATGGGTTCCGGTAAGGGTTCTCCCGAGTGGTGGATCGCCAACGTGCACCCGGGCCGGGTCATGTTCGAGCTGTCCTACCCGAACGAGAAGATTGCTCGTGAGGCGCTCACCCGCGCTGCTCACAAGCTTCCGATGAAGTGCCGGATTGTTCGGCGCGAGGCAGGTGAGTCGTGATGGCGACGGGAACCAAGGCGTCCGAGCTGCGTGAGCTCGGCAACGAGGAGCTCGTTGGCAAGCTGCGCGAGGCCAAGGAGGAGCTGTTCAAGCTCCGCTTCCAGGCGGCCACGGGTCAGCTGGAGAACAACGGCCGGCTCAAGTCCGTCCGTAAGGACATCGCTCGCATCTACACCCTGATGCACGAGCGTGAGCTCGGTATCGAGACGGTGGAGAGCGCCTGATGAGCGAGAAGAACGTGACTGAGACGAACGAGCGCGGCTTCCGCAAGACCCGTGAGGGTCTCGTCGTCAGCGACAAGATGGACAAGACCGTCGTCGTCGCCGTCGAGGACCGCGTCAAGCACGCGCTGTACGGCAAGGTCATCCGCCGTACGAACAAGCTCAAGGCTCACGACGAGCAGAACGCTGCCGGCGTCGGCGACCGCGTCCTCATCATGGAGACGCGTCCGCTGTCGGCGAGCAAGCGCTGGCGCATCGTCGAGATCCTCGAGAAGGCCAAGTAATCACCTGAGGGGTTTCCCTCAGGTCAGTTCCGCCAGGCTCGGTGGGGGCCTCGCTCCTCGGAGTGAAGCCCCCGCCGGGAACCGGCAGACAAACAGGAGATACACGTGATCCAGCAGGAGTCGCGACTGCGTATCGCCGACAACACTGGTGCCAAGGAAATCCTTTGCATCCGTGTTCTCGGTGGTTCCGGTCGCCGCTACGCGGGCATCGGTGACGTCATCGTCGCCACCGTCAAGGACGCGATCCCCGGTGGCAACGTGAAGAAGGGTGACGTCGTCAAGGCGGTCATCGTTCGCACCGTCAAGGAGCGTCGCCGCCAGGACGGCTCGTACATCCGCTTTGACGAGAACGCCGCCGTCATTCTGAAGAACGACGGCGACCCTCGCGGCACCCGTATCTTCGGCCCGGTGGGCCGTGAGCTGCGCGAGAAGAAGTTCATGAAGATCATCTCGCTCGCGCCGGAGGTGCTGTAAGCATGAAGATCAAGAAGGGCGACCTGGTCCAGGTCATCACCGGTAAGGACAAGGGCAAGCAGGGCAAGGTCATTCAGGCCATCCCTACTGAGAACCGTGTCCTCGTCGAGGGTGTCAACCGGGTCAAGAAGCACACCAAGGCCGGCCAGACCGCTGGTGGCTCGCAGACCGGCGGCATCGTGATCACCGAGGCGCCGATCCACGTCAGCAACGTTCAGCTGGTTGTGGAGAAGGACGGCCAGAAGGTCGTTACCCGCGTCGGTTTCCGCTTCGACGACGAGGGCAACAAGATCCGCGTTGCCAAGCGGACGGGTGAGGACATCTGATGGCTACCACTCCGCGTCTCAAGACGAAGTACCGCGAGGACATCGCGGGCAAGCTGCGTGAAGAGTTCTCGTACGAGAACGTCATGCAGATCCCCGGCCTCGTGAAGATCGTGGTCAACATGGGTGTGGGCGACGCCGCCCGCGACTCCAAGCTGATCGACGGCGCCATCCGCGACCTGACGACGATCACCGGTCAGAAGCCGGCCGTCACGAAGGCCCGCAAGTCCATCGCGCAGTTCAAGCTGCGTGAGGGTCAGCCGATCGGCTGCCACGTCACCCTCCGTGGTGACCGCATGTGGGAGTTCCTGGACCGTACGCTGTCGCTCGCGCTGCCGCGTATCCGTGACTTCCGTGGTCTGTCGCCGAAGCAGTTCGACGGCCGTGGCAACTACACCTTCGGTCTCACGGAGCAGGTCATGTTCCACGAGATCGACCAGGACAAGATCGACCGTACCCGGGGTATGGACATCACCGTGGTCACCACGGCGACCAACGACGCTGAGGGCCGCGCGCTCCTTCGTCACCTCGGCTTCCCCTTCAAGGAGGCGTAAGCGAGATGGCGAAGAAGGCTCTCATCGCGAAGGCTGCCCGCAAGCCCAAGTTCGGTGTGCGTGCGTACACCCGCTGCCAGCGCTGCGGTCGTCCCCACTCCGTGTACCGCAAGTTCGGCCTGTGCCGCGTATGCCTTCGTGAGATGGCTCACCGTGGCGAGCTGCCGGGCGTGACCAAGAGCTCCTGGTAAATCACCCTCGTCCGCAAGGACTTGGGGAGTACCAGGCACTCTCGGTAAGCATCTGGACGGTGGGTGCCCGGCCGCGCATGCCTTAGGCTTGTGTGGTTGGGCGTCCGTCGCCCATAACGACTTACTACGCCGTAGGTCCCCGCACCGCACCCGTCCCGCCACTGAGTGGGGAGAGGGATGGCGCATACAGGAAACCCCGGCGAGAGAGGCCGAAGGCCACTTCATGACCATGACTGACCCGATCGCAGACATGCTGACCCGTCTGCGTAACGCTAACTCGGCGTACCACGACACTGTCGTGATGCCGCACAGCAAGATCAAGTCGCACATCGCGGAGATCCTCAAGCAGGAGGGTTTCATCACCGGCTGGAAGGTCGAGGACGCCGAGGTCGGCAAGAACCTCGTCCTCGAGCTGAAGTTCGGGCCGAACCGTGAGCGCTCCATCGCGGGCATCAAGCGGATCTCGAAGCCCGGTCTGCGCGTGTACGCAAAGTCCACCAACCTGCCGAAGGTCCTCGGCGGCCTGGGCGTGGCGATCATCTCCACGTCCCACGGTCTCCTGACCGGCCAGCAGGCAGGCAAGAAGGGCGTAGGTGGGGAAGTCCTCGCCTACGTCTGGTAGTCGGGAACGGAGGAAAAGCAATGTCGCGAATCGGCAAGCTCCCCATCCAGGTTCCCGCCGGTGTGGACGTCACCATCGATGGCCGCACGGTCGCAGTGAAGGGCCCCAAGGGTCTCCTTTCGCACACCGTCGCCGCGCCGATCGAGATCGTCAAGGGTGAGGACGGCGTTCTGAACGTCACCCGCCCCAACGACGAGCGTCAGAACAAGGCCCTGCACGGCCTGTCCCGCACGCTGGTGGCGAACATGATCACCGGTGTGACCACGGGATACGTCAAGGCTCTCGAGATCAGCGGTGTCGGTTACCGCGTCGCCGCGAAGGGCTCCGCTCTGGAGTTCCAGCTTGGTTACAGCCACCCGATCCTGATCGAGGCGCCCGAGGGCATCTCCTTCAAGGTCGAGTCGCCCACCAAGTTCTCGGTCGAGGGCATCGACAAGCAGAAGGTCGGCGAGGTCGCCGCCAACATCCGCAAGCTGCGGAAGCCCGACCCGTACAAGGCCAAGGGTGTCAAGTACGCCGGCGAGGTCATCCGCCGCAAGGTCGGAAAGGCTGGTAAGTAGCCATGGCATACGGTGTGAAGATCGCCAAGGGCGACGCGTACAAGCGCGCTGCCAAGGCTCGCCGCCACATCCGCATCCGCAAGAACGTCTCGGGTACGGCGGAGCGTCCGCGCCTCGTCGTGACGCGTTCGAACCGCAACATCGTTGCTCAGGTCATCGACGACCTCCAGGGTCACACCCTGGCGTCCGCGTCGACCCTGGACGCTTCGATCCGCGGTGGCGAAGGCGACAAGAGCTCGCAGGCCCAGGCTGTCGGCGCGCTCGTCGCCGAGCGTGCCAAGGCCGCGGGTGTCGAGACCGTCGTGTTCGACCGCGGTGGCAACCGATACGCCGGGCGCATTGCCGCTCTGGCTGACGCCGCCCGCGAAGCCGGGCTGAAGTTCTAAGCCCCGGTTCCGGGACTCACGGACGTAACAGAGAGAGGTAATCCAATGGCTGGACCCCAGCGCCGCGGAAGCGGTGCCGGTGGCGGCGAGCGGCGGGACCGGAAGGGTCGCGACGGTGGCCCTGCCGCCGAGAAGACCGCTTACGTTGAGCGCGTTGTCGCGATCAACCGCGTCGCCAAGGTTGTCAAGGGTGGTCGCCGCTTCAGCTTCACCGCGCTGGTCGTGGTGGGCGACGGTGACGGCACTGTAGGTGTCGGTTACGGCAAGGCCAAGGAAGTTCCCGCGGCCATCGCCAAGGGTGTCGAGGAAGCCAAGAAGAGCTTCTTCAAGGTTCCGCGCATCCAGGGCACCATCCCTCACCCGATCACGGGCGAGCGTGCCGCGGGTGTCGTGCTCCTGAAGCCGGCTGCCCCGGGTACCGGTGTTATCGCCGGTGGTCCGGTGCGCGCCGTTCTGGAGTGCGCCGGCGTTCACGACATTCTGTCGAAGTCGCTCGGCTCTTCGAACGCGATCAACATCGTGCACGCGACCGTGGCGGCCCTCAAGGGCCTGCAGCGTCCCGAGGAGATCGCGGCTCGCCGCGGTCTGCCCCTTGAGGACGTCGCCCCCGCGGCTCTGCTCCGTGCACGTGCTGGGGCGGGTGCGTAATGGCTCGCCTCAAGATCACGCAGACGAAGTCGTACATCGGCAGCAAGCAGAACCACCGCGACACGCTGCGTTCGCTCGGGCTCAAGCGCCTGAACGACGTCGTCGTCAAGGAGGACCGCCCCGAGTTCCGCGGAATGGTTCACACCGTCCGCCACCTCGTGACGGTTGAGGAGGTTGACTAATCATGGCTGAGAACAGCCCGCTGAAGGCCCACAACCTCCGTCCCGCCCCCGGCGCCAAGACCGCGAAGACCCGTGTCGGTCGTGGTGAGGCGTCGAAGGGTAAGACGGCAGGTCGTGGTACGAAGGGCCAGAAGGCCCGTTACCAGATCCCGCAGCGCTTCGAGGGTGGGCAGATGCCCCTCCACATGCGCCTGCCGAAGCTCAAGGGCTTCAAGAACCCGTTCCGCACCGAGTTCCAGGTTGTCAACCTGGACAAGCTCGGCGCTCTCTACCCCGAGGGTGGAGAGGTCACGGTGGCCGACCTGGTCGCCAAGGGCGCGGTTCGCAAGAACAGCCTCGTCAAGGTCCTGGGCCAGGGCGAGATCTCCGTGGCGCTGACGGTGTCGGTTGACGCCGTTTCCGCCTCCGCCAAGGAGAAGATTGCCGCTGCCGGCGGCACCGTCACCGAGCTCGTCTAGCACGTACCAGGTGACAAATAGCGAGTAAAACCCGACCGGGGATGCCTCACATATGGGGCATCCCCGGTTGGTCGTTCCACGGGGGGCGCAGTCGCCGGTAAGGTGGCCTGCACCTTTGCTTGTACGTATTCGTCGATCCCTCAGACCGTCACCTCTGACGCAGTAGCGCGGGGGTCGCAGGAGGCACCGTGCTCACCGCGTTCGCCCGGGCGTTCAAGACGCCCGACCTGCGCAAGAAGCTGCTCTTCACGCTCGGCATCATCATGCTGTTCCGGCTCGGGTCCCACATCCCGGTACCCGGCGTGAGCTACAAGAACGTTCAGATCTGTGTCGACCAGGCCGGGAGCAGCAACAGCCTCTTCGGTCTCGTCAACATGTTCAGCGGCGGTGCGCTGCTGCAGATCACGATCTTCGCGCTCGGCATCATGCCGTACATCACGGCGAGCATCATCCTGCAGCTGCTGACCGTGGTCATCCCGAAGCTGGAGAACCTCAAAAAAGAGGGTCAGTCCGGCACCGCGAAGATCACTCAGTACACGCGCTATCTGACGGTCGCACTCGCGATCCTGCAGGGCACCGGCCTCGTCGCCACTGCCCGCACTGGTGCCCTGTTCCAGGGCTGCCAGGTCGCCAGCCAGATCGTCCCGAACCGGTCGATCTTCACCACGATCGTCATGGTCATCACGATGACCGCGGGTACCTGCGTCGTCATGTGGCTCGGTGAGCTCGTGACCGACCGCGGCATCGGCAACGGCATGTCGATCCTGATGTTCATCTCGATCGCCGCCGGCTTCATCGGCGCGCTGTGGCAGATCAAGCTCCAGGGCAAGATCGCCGACGGCTGGGTCGAGTTCGGCGTGGTCATCCTCGTCGGCCTGGCGATGGTCGCCCTGGTGGTCTTCGTCGAGCAGGCGCAGCGACGGATTCCGGTCCAGTACGCGAAGCGCATGATCGGCCGCCGTGCGTACGGGGGCACCTCGACGTACATCCCGCTCAAGGTGAACCAGGCCGGTGTCATCCCGGTCATCTTCGCCTCGTCGCTGCTGTACATCCCTGCACTGATCGTGCAGTTCAGTGGCTCGACCGCGAGCTGGGCCACCTGGATCCAGAAGCACTTCGTCAAGGGCGACCACCCGTACTACATCGCCGCCTACTTCCTCCTGATCGTCTTCTTCGCGTTCTTCTACGTGGCGATTTCTTTCAACCCCGAGGAAGTTGCAGACAACATGAAGAAGTATGGTGGGTTCATCCCGGGTATCCGTGCCGGTCGACCCACCGCCGAGTACCTGAGCTACGTGCTCAACCGGATCACCTGGCCGGGGTCGCTGTACCTGGGTCTCATCGCTCTTGTGCCGACGATGGCGTTGGCCGGCTTCGGAGCGAACCAGAACTTCCCGTTCGGCGGGACGAGCATCCTCATCATCGTGGGTGTGGGTCTGGAAACCGTGAAGCAGATCGAGAGCCAGCTCCAGCAGCGCAATTACGAAGGGTTCCTCCGCTGATGCGAATCGTCCTCGTCGGACCGCCCGGTGCGGGCAAGGGAACGCAGGCCGCGTTCCTTGCGAAGAACCTGTCGATCCCGCACATCTCCACGGGCGACCTCTTCCGCGCCAACATCAGCAAGAACACCGAGCTGGGCCAGCGCGCGAAGGCGTTCATGGACGCCGGTGACCTCGTCCCCGACGAGATCACCATCGGCATGGCCAAGGACCGGATGGAGCAGCCGGACGCCGTCAACGGCTTCCTGCTGGACGGCTTCCCGCGCAACGTCTCGCAGGCCGAGGCGCTGGACGAGATGCTGCAGACCGCGAGCATGAAGCTCGACGCCGTCCTTGACCTGGAGGTCGAGGAGGACGAGGTGGTCAAGCGCATCGCCGGCCGCCGGATCTGCCGCAACGAGTCCGCGCACGTTTTCCACGTCGTGTACGCCGCTCCGAAGACCGAGGGCGTCTGCGACACCTGCGGTGGCGAGCTGTACCAGCGCGACGACGACTCCGAGGCGACCGTTCGCAACCGGCTTGAGGTCTACCACACGCAGACCGAGCCGATCATCGACTACTACAAGGCCCAGGGCCTGCTGGTGACCATCCCGGCCCTCGGTGAGGTCGCGGACGTCACGCAGCGCGCGATGGACGCCCTCAAGAAGTAGTACCCCTGCTAGAGCAGTACGGCCGCGGTGTCCCCAGGACCCCGCGGCCGTACTGTTGAGACGACCTGATTACGTAGATCCGAAGGTGGAAGGCACTTCCCATGGTCCAGATCAAGACCCCCGAGCAGATCGCGAAGATGCGCGAGGCAGGGCTGGTCGTCGCCGCGATCCACGCGGCGACCCGTGAGGCGGCCGTGCCGGGCGCCACGACGCGGGATCTGGACATGGTGGCCCGCAAGGTCATCGCGGATGCCGGGGCCAAGTCGAACTTCCTGGGTTACGGCGGCTTCCCCGCGACGATCTGCACCTCGGTCAACGAGGTCGTCGTCCACGGCATCCCGGACGACAAGACGGTCCTCAAGGACGGCGACATCATCTCGATCGACGCCGGCGCGATCGTCGACGGCTGGCACGGCGACGCCGCGTACACGGCCTTCGTGGGCACCGGTCACGCTCCGGAGCTCGTGGAGCTCTCCCGGGTGACCGAGGAGTCGATGTGGGCCGGCATCGCCGCCATGAAGCTCGGCAACCGCCTCGTGGACATCTCCAAGGCGATCGAGGGCTACATCAAGCGCCAGCCGCGGCCCGCCACCGGGGAGCACAGCCTCGGCAAGTTCGGGATCATCGAGGATTACGGCGGCCACGGGATCGGTTCCGAGATGCACATGGACCCGCACCTGCTGAACTACGTCTCGCGCAAGCGGGGCAAGGGCATCAAGCTGGTTCCGGGCGTCTGCCTGGCCATCGAGCCGATGGTCTCGCTGGGCACCCCCCAGACGGAGGTCCTGGCGGACGACTGGACGGTCATCACGACGGACGGCACCTGGTCCTCGCACTGGGAGCACTCGATCGCGCTGACGGAGGCCGGCCCCATCGTCCTGACCAGCCCGGACTGCGGCAAGGCGAAGCTGGCGGAGTACGGCGTCACCACGGCGCCCGACCCGCTCGGTTAATGATCTAGTCTGTGGGGCAAACTTTCCGGATTCGTCTTTCTGGGTGCCCTGACGTAGACTGACTCGTCGGCTCCTTTGCACCCGCATGTCCTCATGCGAAGCAGGGAGCTGATCAAGGTAGCCGATTCGAAGGGCGAAGCGTGGCCAAGAAGCAAGGTGCCATCGAAATCGAGGGCACCGTGATCGAGTCCCTCCCGAACGCGATGTTCAAGGTGGAACTGCAGAACGGTCACAAGGTCCTCGCGCACATCAGCGGCAAGATGCGTATGCACTACATCCGCATCCTCCCGGATGACCGGGTCGTTGTGGAGCTGTCTCCGTACGACCTGACGCGTGGCCGGATCGTCTACCGATACAAGTAGATCTTGTCCTCACTCCTGCCTGGGCGGACGTCCCGGTGCGGGTGGTGGCACTGACCCGGAGAACCTCACCAACATGAAGGTCAAGCCGAGCGTCAAGAAGATCTGCGACAAGTGCAAGGTGATCCGCCGTCACGGTCGGGTCATGGTCATCTGCGACAACCTGCGCCACAAGCAGCGCCAGGGCTGACGCACGCCGACCGACCTGCACTACGCAGTTCTTCGCGCGACGTAAGAAAACGTACATACGCAGAACCCGCCCAGCCCCGTACGGGGCCGGCGGCACCTCCGGCGGGGGCCGGGGACCCGGACGTACCACCGCCCAGCAGGGTGGTCGGCGGTCGGGATTGGTTCTGCGGAAGACCCCCGAACACACAGGAGCCATTGAATGGCACGCGTTTCCGGTGTTGACATCCCGCGCGAAAAGCGTGTGGAGATCGCACTCACCTACGTCTTCGGTATCGGGCGCACCCGGTCCAAGGAGATCCTCGCCTCCACCGGCGTGAACCCGAACACCCGCGTTCGTGACCTGGCCGAAGAGGACCTCGTCAAGATCCGCGAGTACGTGGACGCCAACCTCCGTACCGAGGGTGACCTCCGCCGCGAGATCCAGGGCGACATCCGCCGCAAGATCGAGATCCAGTGCTACCAGGGCATCCGCCACCGTCGTGGCCTGCCGGTGCACGGTCAGCGCACCAGCACGAACGCGCGTACCCGCAAGGGCCCGCGTCGCGCGATCGCCGGTAAGAAGAAGCCGGGCAAGAAGTAGTCCTGTTCAGCGGTCTTGCGCTGTAGGACCGACCACCTCCCGTAGGAGATTTAGATGCCCCCCAAGGGTCGTCAGGGCGCTGCCAAGAAGGTGCGCCGCAAGGAAAAGAAGAACGTCGCTCACGGGCACGCCCACATCAAGAGCACGTTCAACAACACCATCGTTTCGATCACCGACCCCTCGGGCAACGTGATCTCTTGGGCCTCCGCCGGCCACGTCGGCTTCAAGGGCTCGCGCAAGTCCACCCCCTTCGCCGCGCAGATGGCCGCCGAGTCGGCCGCCCGCCGCGCGCAGGAGCACGGCATGCGCAAGGTCGACGTCTTCGTCAAGGGTCCGGGCTCCGGCCGCGAGACCGCGATCCGCTCCCTCCAGGCCACCGGCCTTGAGGTCGGCTCGATCCAGGACGTCACCCCCACCCCGCACAACGGCTGCCGTCCGCCGAAGCGCCGCCGCGTCTGACGCAGCGACGCCTGTGCGTCTTTGAGTGTCCGGGCGGTACGACCCCTTCGGGGGCCGTGCCGCCCGTACCCTTGCAGTACCCAGCAGTACATGTCGGGCGTCAAATAGTGGGCGTCCACGACTGAAGGAACACAGACATGCTTATCGCTCAGCGTCCTTCGCTGACCGAAGAGGTCGTCGACGAGTACCGCTCGCGGTTCGTGATCGAGCCGCTGGAGCCGGGCTTCGGCTACACCCTCGGCAACTCGCTGCGCCGCACGCTCCTGTCCTCGATCCCGGGTGCCGCTGTCACCAGCATCCGCGTGGACGGCGTCCTGCACGAGTTCACCACCGTGCCCGGTGTCAAGGAAGACGTCACCGACATCATCCTCAACATCAAGCAGCTGGTCGTCTCCTCGGAGCACGACGAGCCGGTCGTGATGTACCTGCGCAAGCAGGGTCCCGGCCTGGTCACCGCTGCCGACATCGCGCCCCCGGCCGGTGTCGAGGTGCACAACCCGGACCTGGTCCTCGCCACGCTCAACGGCAAGGGCAAGCTGGAGATGGAGCTGACCGTCGAGCGCGGTCGCGGCTACGTCTCCGCCGTCCAGAACAAGCAGCTGGGCCAGGAGATCGGTCGTATCCCGATCGACTCCATCTACAGCCCGGTCCTCAAGGTCACCTACAAGGTCGAGGCGACCCGAGTCGAGCAGCGCACCGACTTCGACAAGCTGATCGTCGACGTCGAGACCAAGCAGGCCATGCGCCCGCGCGACGCCATGGCGTCCGCCGGTAAGACCCTGGTCGAGCTGTTCGGTCTGGCCCGCGAGCTCAACATCGACGCCGAGGGCATCGACATGGGCCCGTCCCCGACGGACGCCGCCCTGGCCGCCGATCTGGCGCTGCCGATCGAGGAGCTTGAGCTCACCGTTCGGTCGTACAACTGCCTCAAGCGCGAGGGCATCCACTCCGTGGGTGAGCTCGTCGCCCGCTCCGAGGCCGACCTGCTCGACATCCGCAACTTCGGTGCGAAGTCGATCGACGAGGTCAAGGCGAAGCTGGCCGGCATGGGCCTGGCCCTCAAGGACAGCCCGCCCGGATTCGACCCGACCGCCGCCGCCGACGCCTTCGGCGCCGACGACGACGCGGACGCCGGTTTCGTCGAGACCGAGCAGTACTAAGAAAAGACTTTCCCGGGGCAGCCGCCCCGGGGGAACTGACACCGGTACCTGACACGGCCGGTGCAGATATGAAGGAGTAACACCATGCCGCGTCCCGCAAAGGGTGCCCGTCTGGGCGGCTCCGCCGCGCACGAGAAGCACCTTCTCGCGAACCTCGCGAAGGCGCTCTTCGAGCACGGCCGCATCACCACCACCGAGGCCAAGGCCCGCCGCCTGCGTCCCTACGCCGAGCGTCTGGTCACCAAGGCCAAGAAGGGCGACATCCACAACCGTCGCCTGGTGCTGCAGACGATCACGGACAAGAGCATCGTGCACACGCTGTTCACCGAGATCGCCCCGCGCTACGAGAACCGCCCCGGTGGTTACACGCGCATCACCAAGATCGGCAACCGTCGTGGCGACAACGCCCCGATGGCCGTGATCGAGCTGGTCGAGGCCCTCACGGTCGCCCAGCAGGCCACTGGTGAGGCCGAGGCCGCCACCAAGCGCGCCGCGAAGGACGCCGAGGCCGTGGCCGAGGCTCCCGCTGCCGAGGAGACCAAGGAGGCCTGATCCCCCGGGATCACGCTTGCTTGATCGGCTCTGAACGGGCCCGCCCCTTCCCGGGGCGGGCCCGTTCTGCATTCGTTCAAAAGATGCAGCTGAGAGGATCGCTCACGTGAGTGACGAGGTGGAGCCCGGGCACGTCCGGGTACGGCTGGACCTGTCGTACGACGGCAAGGACTTCTCCGGCTGGGCGAAGCAGCGCACGCTGCGGACCGTGCAGGGCGAACTGGAGTCCGCCCTGCAGACCGTGATGCGCCTGCCGCACCAGGTCGAGCTGACCGTGGCCGGGCGGACCGACGCGGGCGTGCACGCCCGCGGGCAGGTCGCCCAGTTCGACATCGCCGAGGAGGTGTGGGCCGAGCACCACGACAAGCTGCTGCGCCGCCTCGCGGGCCGGCTGCCGCACGACGTACGCGTGTGGAAGGTCGCGCAGGCCCCGGAGGGCTTCAACGCCCGTTTCTCCGCCATCTGGCGCCGCTACGCCTACCGGGTCGGCGACCACCAGGGCGGCGTCGACCCGCTGCGCCGCGGGCACGTGCTGTGGCACCAGTGGCCGCTGGACGTGGACGCCATGAACGAGGCCGCCGCCGCGCTCGTCGGGGAGCACGACTTCGCCGCCTACTGCAAGAAGCGCGAGGGCGCCACGACCATCCGCACCCTCCAGCAGCTCAGCTGGGAGCGCGCCGAGGACGGGATCGTCACCGCGACGGTCCGCGCCGACGCCTTCTGCCACAACATGGTCCGCTCGCTGGTCGGCGCGCTGCTGCACGTCGGTGACGGGCACCGGCCCACCGACTGGCCGGGGAAGGTCCTGCGGGCGGCCGTACGGGACTCCTCGGTGCACGTCGTCAAGCCGCACGGGCTCACCCTGGAGGAGGTCGGCTACCCGGCGGACGAGTTGCTGGCCGCCCGCAGCAAGGAAGCACGCAACGTGCGGACCCTCCCGGGTGCCGGCTGCTGCTGATCCGCCGTGGCCCCACCTAATCCGTTTGGGCGGATCGGCGCCGGGCCTGGACAATGCCCGGCATGGGACATCTCGAAGCCAGCCACCTGGAGTACTACCTTCCCGACGGGCGGGTCCTGCTCCCCGACGTCTCCTTCCGCGTGGGGGAGGGGTCGGTCGTCGCCCTCGTCGGGGCGAACGGGGCCGGCAAGTCCACCCTGCTGAAGCTGATCTCCGGTGACCTCCAGCCGCACGGCGGCGGGGTCACCGTCAGCGGCGGCCTCGGCGTGATGTCGCAGTTCGTGGGCTCCGTACGGGACGAGACGACCGTACGGGACCTGCTGGTCTCGGTGGCCCAGCCGCGGCTGCGGGCGGCCGCCAAGGCCGTCGACCACGCCGAGCACCTGATCATGACGGTGGACGACGAGGCCGCCCAGATGGCGTACGCGCAGGCGCTCAGCGACTGGGCCGACGTGCAGGGCTACGAGGCGGAGACCCTGTGGGACGTCTGCACCATGGCCGCGCTGGCCATCCCGTACGACGCCGCGCAGTTCCGCGAGGTGCGCACGCTGTCGGGCGGTGAGCAGAAGCGCCTCGTGCTGGAGGCGCTGCTGCGCGGGCCGGACGAGGTGCTGCTGCTCGACGAGCCGGACAACTACCTGGACGTCCCGGGCAAACGCTGGCTGGAGGAGCAGCTCAAGGTCACCCGCAAGACGGTGCTCTTCGTGTCGCACGACCGGGAGCTGCTCTCCCGGGCCGCCGAGAAGATCATCAGCCTGGAGCCGAGCCCCACGGGGACCGACGTGTGGGTGCACGGCGCGGGCTTCGACACGTACCACGAGGCCCGCAAGGAGCGCTTCGCCCGCTTCGAGGAGCTCAAGCGGCGCTGGGACGAGGAGCACGCGCGCCTGAAGGCGCTGGTCCTGCGGCTGCGCAACCAGGCGGCGAGCAGCCCCGACATGGCGTCGCGCTACAAGGCGATGCAGACCCGCTTCCAGAAGTTCGAGGAGGCCGGTCCGCCGCCGGAGCCGCCGCGCGAGCAGGACATCCGGATGCGGCTCAAGGGCGGCCGCACCGGCGTGCGCGCGCTGACCGTGGAGAACCTGGAGCTCACGGGCCTGATGAAGCCGTTCTCGCTGGAGGTCTTCTACGGGGAGCGGGTCGGGGTGCTCGGCTCGAACGGATCCGGGAAGTCGCACTTCCTGCGGCTCCTGGCGGGCGAGGACGTCAAGCACTCGGGCACCTGGAAGCTGGGCGCGCGGGTGGTTCCCGGCCATTTCGCGCAGACCCACGCCCATCCGGAGCTGTTCGGCCGAACCCTCGTCGACATCCTGTGGACGGAGGCGGCGAAGCCGCTCGGCGCAGCCATGGCGGTCCTGCGCCGGTACGAGCTGGAGCGCCAGGGCGAGCAGCCGTTCGAGAAGCTGTCGGGCGGCCAGCAGGCGCGTTTCCAGATCCTGCTGCTGGAGCTGGCCGGTACGACGGCGCTGCTGCTGGACGAGCCGACGGACAACCTGGACCTGGAGTCCGCGGAGGCGCTCCAGGACGGCCTGGAGTCGTACGAGGGCACTGTGTTGTGCGTCACGCACGACCGGTGGTTCGCGCGGACATTTGACCGTTTCCTGGTCTTCGGCTCGGACGGTGTTGTACGAGAGACTCAGGAACCCGTGTGGGACGAGCGGCGCGTGGAGCGCCGCCGCTGAGACGGGCGTTCGGAGTGGGGGAGGGGCATCGTGGGCCTGAGGCCTGGCATCTGGCTCATGAAATGGGAGGAGCGGGCCTCGGGGAACCGGACGGTCGACCGGCTGCTCCGGCCGGCCTCCCGGCCCTGGCAGTTCCTCTGCCTCGCCGTGCTCCTCGGGATATGCGTCTCCACGAGCCTGCGGGAGAACTGGGGCTCTGACAACGCCTTCGTGGTGAAGGCGGCCGACACGCTGCTGGCCGGTGGCTCCCCGTACGAGGACAAGCGCTTCCTCTACCTGCCCAGCGCCGTGCTCATGGCGGTGCCGGAGGCCCTGGTCCCGCGCGAGGTGCTGCGCTGGGTCCTGCCGGTGGGGATGTCGGGGCTGCTGGGCATCGGCTGGATGGCCGCCCTGCGGCTGTTCTCGGTGCCGCTGCGCTCGCGCTTCGCGGTCGGCGGTCTCGCCTTCCTCGCCCTCGCCTACAAGCCGTTCGAGAACCTCGTCCTGATCGGCAACTGGACGGCCATCTCGGCGGCCGCGCTGCCGGTGGCGCTGCTGCTCGCGCACCGGAGGTCCTGGGGGTCCGCCGGGCTGGTGATAGGACTGGCCATCGCCTGCAAGCCGATGCTGGTGCCGATCGGGCTGCTCTTCCTGCTCGCCCGGCAGTGGCGGGGGCTGGCGGCGGCCGTGCTGGTGCCGCTGGGGCTGTCGTTGGCCGGGGCCCTGATGATGCCGAGCCCCTCGCTGTTCTTCACCAAGACCCTGCCCTTCCTGCTCCAGGGGCAGGACGCGTACGCCATGCCGTGGGACGCTTCGCCGATCGCGGTGCTGCCGCGGCTGGGGGTGCCGCAGTCGGTGGCGGTGCTGCTGGCGTTCGCGGGGGCCGGGGCCGGCCTGTGGGCGGCCTGGACGCGGTGGCGGCGTCCGGACGGGGACGGTGACGACGGCGAGCTGCGGCTGGTGGAGACCGCCTGCATGGTGATGCTCGCCGCATTCCTGGTCTCGCGGCCGTCCTTCGACCACTACCTGCTGGTGGTGCTCCCGCTGCTGCTGGCCTCGGCGGTGCGGCCGGGCTCGATGCCCCGCTCGCCCTGGTTCTGGCTGGCCCTGACGCCCCAGGTGGCGCTGGTGCCGTGGCCCTCCGAGCTGGCCCACAAGCGGCGTGCCTTCAAGGACTGCGCCACCCTGTGCGGGCTCGCGATCTTGCTGGTGCGTCGTGCGCTGCGCTCCAGTCGGGTTACTCTGGGACCCGTAACAACTGCGGGGTCCCCACCCAGGACCGAACCGGAGTGCGCCGCGACGCCAGCAGAATCGGCATCGCGGACCGCGTTTTGACCCGTACGGGTCTGCTTGGGTATCCTGCTGGTTTGTTATGCGTATTGGCTTTCTCATTCTCACGTGAAAGGGCCTTGCGCCGGTCCACCGGACCGATGACCAGCGGTTCACACGGGTTGCGTCCCCGATGTGAACGAGGGCTGTCGTGATCGTCCGTGGTGACCCTGTCAGGACCTTCCCGTGGGGCTTCGCGCCCTTGGGATACCACCACTGAAGAAGCGAAGGCATACGCGTGCGTACGTTCAGCCCCAAGCCCGGCGACATCTCGCGCCAGTGGCTCGTCATCGACGCCCAGGACGTTGTCCTCGGCCGTCTGGCGACCCAGGCCGCTGCCCTCCTGCGGGGTAAGCACAAGCCGACCTACGCCCCCCACATGGACATGGGCGACTTCGTCATCATCGTCAACGCCGACAAGGTTCACCTGTCCGGCAACAAGGCGTCCCAGAAGATGGCGTACCGCCACTCCGGCTTCCCGGGCGGTCTGCGTTCCGTGCGCTACGACGACCTCCTGGCGAACAACCCGGAGAAGGCCGTCGAGAAGGCCATCAAGGGCATGCTCCCCAAGAACACCCTGGGCCGTCAGATGCTCTCGAAGCTGAAGGTCTACTCGGGCGACCAGCACCCCCACGCTGCCCAGCAGCCGGTGCCGTTCGAGATCACCCAGGTCGCGCAGTAGTTCCGGCCACCCCCTAAGACGTAGAAAATTCTGAGGAGCATCGTGGCCGAGACCACCGCCGAGACCCCCGTCGAAGAGTTCGAGGGCGTCGAGGAGTACACCACCGAGTCTGAGGTCGTCGTCGAGGGCGACTACACCTCCGAGTCCCTTGCCGGCCGCTTCGGCGACCCGCAGCCGGCCGCAGGCCTGGGCCGTCGCAAGAACGCCATCGCCCGCGTCCGGATCGTTCCGGGCACCGGCAAGTGGAAGATCAACGGTCGCACCCTTGAGGACTACTTCCCCAACAAGGTGCACCAGCAGGAAGTCAACGAGCCGTTCAAGCTCCTTGAGCTCGACGGTCGCTACGACATCATCGCCCGCATCTCGGGTGGCGGCGTCTCCGGTCAGGCCGGCGCCCTGCGCCTCGGCGTGGCCCGCGCCCTGAACGAGGCGGACGTCGACAACAACCGCCCGGCGCTGAAGAAGGCCGGCTTCCTCTCCCGCGACGACCGTGCGGTCGAGCGCAAGAAGGCCGGTCTCAAGAAGGCCCGTAAGGCTCCGCAGTACAGCAAGCGTTAATCTGCGCCTGCTGTTCAGCAACAAACCGCCCCGGCAGCACTCTCCGTGCTGCCGGGGCGGTTCGTTTACCGCCACAAGCGGCAAATACATGTCACAAGCGGTCACAAACGAAGCGTGAACTCGGGAGGACAACAGTGGGACAACTCTTCGGGACGGACGGTGTACGCGGCGTCGCCAACGCGGATCTGACGGCTGAGCTCGCGCTCGGTCTCTCCGTGGCAGCTGCCCACGTACTCGCCGAGGCGGGAACCTTCGCGGGCCACCGGGCGACCGCGGTCGTCGGGCGCGACCCCCGCGCCTCCGGTGAATTCCTGGAGGCCGCCGTCGTCGCGGGCCTCGCGAGCGCGGGCGTGGACGTCCTGCGCGTCGGTGTGCTGCCCACCCCGGCGGTGGCGTATCTCACCGGTGCGCTGGGTGCCGACCTCGGCGTGATGCTCTCCGCCAGCCACAACGCGATGCCCGACAACGGCATCAAGTTCTTCGCCCGCGGTGGCCACAAGCTCGCCGACGAGCTCGAAGACCGCATCGAGGCCGTCTACGAGGAGCACCGCACCGGCGCTCCCTGGGACCGGCCGACCGGCGCCGGTGTCGGCCGCGTCTCCGACTACGACGAGGGCTTCGACAAGTACGTCGCGCACCTCATCGGGGTCCTCCCCAACCGCCTCGACGGGCTCAAGATCGTCCTGGACGAGGCGCACGGCGCGGCCGCCCGCGTCTCGCCCGAGGCCTTCACCCGGGCGGGTGCCGAGGTCGTCACCATCGGCGCCGAGCCGGACGGCCTCAACATCAACGACGGCTGCGGCTCCACCCACCTGGGCCTCCTCAAGCAGGCCGTCGTCGAGCACGGCGCCGACCTCGGCATCGCGCACGACGGCGACGCTGACCGCTGCCTCGCGGTCGACGCCTCCGGCGCCGAGATCGACGGCGACCAGATCCTCGCGGTACTGGCCCTGACCATGCGCGAGGCGGGCTCCCTGCGCGGGAACACCGTCGTCGGCACCGTGATGTCCAACCTCGGCTTCAAGCTGGCCATGGAGGGCGAGGGCATCCAGGTCGTCCAGACCGGCGTCGGCGACCGGTACGTACTGGAGTCGATGAAGGAGCACGGCTACGCGCTCGGCGGCGAGCAGTCCGGGCACGTGATCATCCTCGACCACGCCACGACCGGCGACGGCACGCTCACCGGCCTGATGCTGGCGGCGCGCATCGCGGCCACCGGCCGTTCGATGGCCGACCTCGCGGGCGTCATGCAGCGGCTGCCGCAGGTGCTGGTCAACGTCCCCGACGTGGACAGGTCCCGGGTCAAGACCTCCGCCGAGCTGGCCGCGGCCGTCGCCGACGCCGAGCGCGAGCTGGGCACCACCGGCCGGGTACTGCTCCGTCCGTCGGGTACCGAGCCTCTCGTACGGGTGATGGTCGAGGCCGCCGACATCGAGCAGGCCCGCGCGATCGCCGGGCGGCTCGCGGACGTCGTGAAGTCGGCCCTCGGCTAGTACCGGCCAGGACCGCGCCCCGGCCCCGTCCTCCCGCGATCCGCGGGAGGACGGGGCCGGGGCCGTTTCACGCCTGCGGCCGGCGCACCCAGCGGCCGCGCTGCGTACGCCACAGCACCTTCTGCGCGAAGAGGGTCAGCACGCCGGCCAGCATGATCCCGCCCAGGTTCAGCAGCAGCTGCTCCGCCGACCCCCACATCTGGCCGAACTCGCCGTAGCTGAGGGCCACGGCGGCGTTAGCACCGGCCGGGACGGTGGTCACCGAGATCGCGACGCCCACCAGCGCCCCGGACTTGGCGGAGGTGAGCGACAGCACCCCCGCCACGCCCGCGAGCAGCGACACCACGAAGGAGAACGGGTCCGGCTGCCAGATGAAGCCGGTGTTCGGGCGGGGCCGGTCCAGCATCCCCTCGTGGAACTGCCCGATGGCGTCCATACCCAGGCTGAAGAGGGTGGTGGCCGCGATCGCCACGCCGAAACCGATCAGCAGTGCGCTGAGGGACCGCAGCGCGAGCCGCGGCGCGCGCCGCACCACCGCGGTGCACACGCCCGCGAGCGGGCCGAACTCCGGACCGACCGCCATTGCGCCCACGATCAGGATGGCGTTGTCGAGCACGACACCGCATGCCGCGATCATGGTCGCCAGGACCATGAACGCGAGGTAGGTGATGGTGAGCGTGGACTCCTCGTGCGTGGCCTCGGTCAGCTGCTCCCACAGCACCGCGTCGGCGCCCTCGCCCGGCGCCTCCTCCTCGGCCGCGTCGGCCCGCCCGGACAGCGACAGGTCGATGTTCTCGACGGCGATCGAGCCGTCCTTCTCGATGCCGAGCTCCTGGAGCTCGTGCAGCAGCTCGTCCCCGGCCTCCCGGGCGACGTCGCACAGCACGAGGTCGCCCCGGGGTTCACGGGCGGCGCCCGGTAGTACGACCACATGGGTGGTTCCGACCGTCGATTCGATGACCGAGACCACGGCCTCGGTCCGGTCCGCCGGAGTGATCAATCGCAGGTGCAGCATGGCCGCACCCTAAGGGGCGACGTGGGTCAGAGCTTGCGGAGGCTGAGCTTCTGCACCTTGTGGTCGGGGCCCTTGCGCACGACGAGCGTGGCGCGGCCGCGGGTGGGGGCGACGTTCTCCAGGAGGTTGGGCTTGTTGATCGTGCGCCACATGGTCTGCGCGTACTCCATGGCCTCCTCCTCGGAGACCTGGGTGTACTTGCGGAAGTAGGAGAAAGGATTCTGGAAGGCGGTCTCGCGCAGCTTCCGGAACCGGTTGAGGTACCAGCGCTCGATGTCCTCGGGCCGGGCGTCCACGTACACGCTGAAGTCGAAGTAGTCCGCGAGACCCACGCGCGTGCGGCCGTCCTTGCCGGGCAGGGCCGGCTGGAGGACGTTGAGCCCCTCGACGATCAGGATGTCGGGGCGGCGCACGACGAGCTGCTCGCCCGGCACGATGTCGTAGATCAGGTGCGAGTACACCGGGGCGGTGACCTCGTCCTTGCCCGCCTTGATGTCCGCGACGAAACGGGTCAGAGCGCGCCGGTCGTACGACTCCGGGAAGCCCTTGCGGGAGGTCAGCCCGCGCCGCTGCAACTCCTTCATGGGGTACAGGAAGCCGTCTGTGGTGACCAGCTCGACCCGCGGGTGCTCCGGCCAGCGGGCCAGCAGGGCCTGGAGGAGCCGGGCCACCGTGGACTTGCCGACGGCGACGGAGCCGGCGACCCCTATGACGAAGGGGGTGCCCTGCTGGGCGCCGTGGCCGTTGCCGGCGTCGCCCAGGAAGGTGTTGAGGGTGCCGCGGAGGTTGCTCGTGGCGCCCACGTAGAGGTTGAGGAGGCGGGAGAGCGGGAGGTAGACGTCCCGGACCTCGTCGAGGTCGATGACGTCCCCGAGCCCGCGCAGCCGCTCGACCTCGTCGGCCGTCAGGGGCAGCGGGGTGCGCTCGCGCAGGGCGCTCCACTCGGCGCGGGTGAGGTCGACGTACGGGGAGACCTCGGTCCGGCGGTGGGGTCGCTCGGGCCGTTCGGGGCGCTCCATCGCGCTGTCCGGCGTGCTTCGTGGCGGCGAAGTGATCACAGGGCCATTGTCGTGGCTCGGGGCCGGTTGTGGGTGGTGTGGTCGGTCACGTGCCGGGGGCCTGCGGCCGGCGGTGCGGTGTCGGCGGGGTGTCGTCCAGCGGTTCCCGGTCGGCCCGAGCTCCGGGTGCGAGTGGATCTCACCCCGGTCGCGATCGGCGGCATGCGGCGGGAAATGGGCGGCCCATGATCGGATCGACCCGTAGATTTGCCGGTGCCCGCGGGTCCTTTGCAGCCGCGGTCGTCTTTGTCGTGTTCTGTGTTCTGGGGGAGATCTTTCGTGCCTAGCACCCTTGTCCGTCGTACCGTCGTGACCGCGTCCGCGGTGTCCCTGGCCCTGCTGGCCACCGCCTGCGGTTCCGACAAGGCGGACGACAAGAAGGCCGACGCCAAGCCGTCCGCCGCCGCCTCGTCCGCGGCCCCGGCCGCGAAGGGGAAGACGGACGCGGAGCTGGCCGCGCTGCTGGTGACGCAGGCCGAGCTCCCGACCCACGCGGTGCGGGCGGCCACCCCCGCCGAGCTCGCGGCGGCGGCCAGTGCCGGGACCGACAAGCCCGAGTGCCTGCCGCTGGCCAAGGCGCAGTCCTCGGCGCCGGTCGGCACCCCGGTGGGCCGGGCGGGCACCAAGGCGGTCACCATCCCGAAGTCCGCGGCCGATGTCCTGGGTGCCACGGTCACGTCCATCGCACTCGCCTCGTACGACGGCAAGGGCGCCGAGGAGGCCTTCGCCGCCGTCAAGGCCGCGGCCACGGCCTGCGCCGGCGGCTACACGGGCAGCCAGGCCGGCGACTCCCTCAAGATCGAGAAGGTGGTCCCGGGCGCCCCGGTCACCGCGGGCGACGAGGCGCTCGCCTACACCGCGATGGCGAACGTGGACGGTGAGAAGGCCGCCACGGAGCTCGTGGTCGTGCGCAAGGGCAACACCATCGCCACCTTCTCGGCCGTGAGCCCGAGCGGCTCCGCCGAGCAGCCGAAGGCCGTCGTCGAGATCCAGGCCAAGAAGCTCGGCTGAGGTCCGGCCCGTTCGGGCGTTCGAACAGGTGCCAATCCCGCCCCGGCGCATTCGCCGGGGCGGGTTTTTCGTCTTGTTCAGGTACGGGGCAGGCAGCCGACTTCCGCGTACGCTGCGCCGTATGTGCGGAATTGTGGGTTACGTGGGAGCGCAGTCGGCGCTCGATGTGGTCATCGCCGGACTCAAGCGGCTGGAGTACCGCGGCTACGACTCGGCGGGCGTCGCCGTGCTCGCCGACGGGGGGCTCGCCGCCACCAAGAAGGCCGGAAAACTGGTCAATCTGGAGAAGGAGCTGGTCGGGCATCCGCTGCCGGCCGGTTCCACCGGAGTCGGTCACACCCGCTGGGCGACCCACGGCGGGCCCACCGACGTCAACGCCCACCCGCACCTCGACAACGCGGGCCGGGTGGCCGTCGTGCACAACGGCATCATCGAGAACTTCGCCGCGCTGCGCACCGAACTGACCGAGCGCGGGCACCGGTTGGAGTCCGAGACGGACACCGAGGTCGTCGCCCACCTGCTGGCGGAGCGCTTCGAAGCCGGCGGGGACCTCGCCGAAGCCATGCGGCAGGTGTGCCGGCGCCTGGAGGGCGCGTTCACGCTGGTCGCGGTGCACGCCGACGCGCCGGACGTGGTGGTCGGGGCCCGCCGGAACTCCCCCCTGGTGGTGGGCGTCGGAGAGGGCGAGAACTTCCTCGCCTCGGACGTGGCCGCGTTCATCGCCCACACCCGGTCCGCGATCGAGCTGGGGCAGGACCAGGTGGTCGAGCTCCGCCGCGACGGGGTCACGGTGACCGACTTCGACGGTGCGCCCGCGGCCGTGCGGGCCTACCACGTGGACTGGGACGCCTCGGCGGCCGAGAAGGGGGGCTACGACTACTTCATGCTCAAGGAGATCGCCGAGCAGCCGAAGGCCGTCGCCGACACCCTCCTGGGCAGGATCGACGCGAACGGCTCGCTGAGCCTGGACGAGGTGCGCATCCCCGTCTCGGTGCTCAGGGAGGTCGACAAGGTCGTGATCGTGGCCTGCGGTACGGCATACCACGCGGGCATGATCGCGAAACTGGCCATCGAGCACTGGACCCGCATCCCGTGCGAGACGGAGCTGGCGAGCGAGTTCCGCTACCGCGACCCGATCCTGGACCAGCGGACGCTGGTGGTCGCGATCTCGCAGAGCGGCGAGACCATGGACACCCTGATGGCGCTGCGGCACGCGCGCGAGCAGGGCGCCAAGGTGCTGGCCATCTGCAACACGAACGGGTCGACGATCCCGCGCGAATCCGACGCGGTGCTGTACACGCACGCCGGTCCGGAGGTGGCCGTCGCCTCGACCAAGGCGTTCTTGACGCAGCTGGTCGCCTGCTACCTGGTCGCGCTGTACCTCGGGCAGGTCCGGGGCACGAAGCGGGGCGACGAGATCGAGGCGGTGATCCGCGAGCTGTCCGACATCGCCGCGGCGGTGGACACCGTACTGGAGACCATGGAGCCGGTACGGCAGCTGGCGCGCTCGCTCGCGGACAAGGACACCGTGCTGTTCCTCGGGCGGCACGTCGGGTACCCGGTGGCCCTGGAGGGCGCGCTCAAGCTCAAGGAGCTGGCGTACATGCACGCCGAGGGCTTCGCGGCGGGCGAGCTCAAGCACGGGCCGATCGCGCTCATCGAGAAGGACCTGCCGGTGGTGGTCGTCGTGCCGTCGCCGCGCGGGCGTTCCGTGCTGCACGACAAGATCGTGTCGAACATCCAGGAGATCCGGGCGCGCGGGGCGCGGACGATCGTGATCGCGGAGGAGGGCGACGAGGCGGTCGTCCCGTACGCCGACCACCTGATCCGGATCCCGGCGACGCCGACGCTGCTCCAACCGCTGGTGGCGACGGTGCCGTTGCAGGTGTTCGCGTGCGAGCTCGCGACCGCGCGCGGGAACGAAGTGGACCAACCGCGTAATCTCGCGAAGTCCGTGACGGTGGAGTAGCGAAGCGAGTTGGCGTTGTGATTATCGGTGTGGGGATCGACGTTGCCGAGATCGATCGGTTCGGGGCGTCGCTGGCGCGTACGCCGCAACTGGCACAACGGCTGTTCGTCGAATCCGAATTGACACTGCCGAGCGGCGAACGGCGCGGGACCGCCTCGCTCGCCGCCCGGTTCGCGGCCAAGGAGGCCCTCGCCAAGGCGCTCGGCGCACCCGGCGGCATGCTGTGGACCGACGCCGAGGTGTACGTCGAGGAGACCGGGCAGCCGCGGGTGCGGGTGTCGGGGACGGTCGCGGCCAGGGCCGAGGCACTGGGCGTGAAGTCCTGGCACGTGTCGCTGAGCCACGACGCGGGTGTCGCCTCGGCCGTGGTGATCGCCGAAGGGTAGGGGGCGTCCGGCGGATCGGGGCCGGACACCCCCTGGCCGCTCGGGCCGCAGCCGCGTCCGCGGGGTTTTCGGGCAGGCTGGTGCCATGCGTACTGCTTACAGCGTGGAGACCGTACGGGCCGCCGAGCGGGAGCTGATGGCCCGGCTTCCGGAGGGCGCCCTGATGCAGCGGGCGGCGGCCGGGCTGGCCGCCGTCTGCGCGGGGCTGCTGCGCCGGGTGTACGGGGCGCGCGTGGTGCTGCTCGTGGGGCCCGGGGACAACGGCGGTGACGCACTGTACGCCGGCGCCCGGCTCGCACGGCGCGGCGCCGGGGTGACGGCCGTACCGATGGATCCGGAGCGCCTGCACGCGGGTGGGCTGCGGGCGCTGCTGGCCGCCGGGGGCCGGCTGGAGCAGGACGTTCCAGGCCGGGCGGACCTCGTACTGGACGGGCTCGTCGGCATCGGCGGACGCGGCGGTCTGCGGCCTGCCGCGGCGGCGCTGGCGGAGCGGATCCCGGCCGGTGCGGTCGTCGTCGCGGTGGACCTGCCCAGCGGCGTCGACGCGGACACCGGCGAGGTGGCCGGGGCGGCGGTCCGGGCCGACGTCACGGTGACGTTCGGGGCGTACAAGCCGGGGCTGCTGATCGACCCGGGGGCCTCGCGCACGGGCGCGCTGCGGCTGGTGGACATCGGACTGTCGCTGCCCGAGCCGGACGCGGAGGCCTTGCAGCACGCCGATGTGGCGGGCCTGCTGCCGGAGCCGACGGCGTCGAGCGACAAGTACCGGCGGGGCGTGGTCGGCATCGTCGCCGGCTCGGTGCAGTACCCGGGCGCGGCGGTGCTCGCCGTCGCAGGGGCGTTGCGCGGGGGTGCGGGCGCGGTGCGCTACGTCGGTCCGGCGGCGGACGCGGTACTGGCGCGGTACCCCGAGACGCTGATCGGGCGGGGCCGGGTGCAGGCGTGGGTGGTCGGGCCGGGGTTGGGGGAGGGCCGGGCGGCGGAGGTCGCCCAGGCGCTGGCGGACCCGGTGCCGGTGCTGGTGGACGCGGACGGGCTGCGCGGGCTGGACCCGGAGGTGTTGCGGGCCCGGCCGGCCGAGACCCTGCTGACCCCGCACGCGGGCGAGGCGGCCGTGCTGCTGGGGGTGGACCGGCAGTCGGTGGAGTCGGCCCGGCTGTCGTCCGTACGGTCCCTGGCGGCCAGGTACGGCGCGACGGCCCTGTTGAAGGGCTCGACGACGCTGGTGTCGCGCGGCGGCGGCCCCGTCCGGGTCAACCCGACGGGAACCGCGTGGCTGGCGACGGCGGGCAGCGGTGACGTCCTGTCGGGCCTGGCGGGCTCGCTGCTGGCCTCGGGCCTGCCGGCGGTGGACGCCGCTTCGGTCGCGGCGTACCTCCACGGCCTGGCGGGGCGCCGGGCGGCCTCCGGGGCCCCGCTCCTCGCCCAGCAGATCGCCGAGTTCCTCCCGGAGGCGTGGCGCGGTATCGGCCGCTCCTGAGACGCCGGCCGGGTATCAGCCACCCCCGAGATGCGGTTGATGTGTCATCAGGGGTGAAATAACCCGGTATGCATGGTGTGAACGGCGGTCGCGCAGGCCACGGCCGGGCTCTGAGAGACTGGGGGCGATGAACGAGACACCGACGCGCGTGTACGCCGAGATCGATCTTGACGCCGTACGGGCGAACGTACGCGCACTGCGCGAGCGGGCACCCCGTGCCGAGCTGATGGCCGTCGTCAAGGCGGACGCCTATGGCCACGGCGCGATCCCGTGCGCCCGCGCGGCCCAGGACGCCGGTGCCACCTGGCTCGGAACCGCCACTCCCGAGGAGGCGCTCGCCCTGCGCGCCGCCGGGATCGGTGGGCCGATCATGTGCTGGCTGTGGACCCCCGGCGGGCCCTGGCAGGAGGCCGTCGAGGCCGACCTGGACATCTCCGTCAGCGGGATGTGGGCCCTCGACGAGGTGCGCAAGGCCGCGCACGCCGCCGACCGCCCGGCCAGGATCCAGCTCAAGGCCGACACCGGCCTCGGCCGCAACGGCTGCCAGCCCGCCGACTGGGCCGAGCTCGTCGGCGCGGCCGTCGCCGCCCAGGCCGAGGGCACCGTCCGGATCACCGGCGTCTGGTCCCACTTCGCCTGCGCCGACGAGCCCGGCCACCCCTCCATCGCGCTCCAGCTGGCGGCCTTCCGCGACATGCTGGCGTACGCCGAGAAGGAGGGCGTGGAGCCCGAGGTCCGGCACATCGCCAACTCGCCCGCGACCCTGACCCTGCCCGAGAGCCACTACGACCTCGTGCGCTGCGGCCTCGCCGTCTACGGCGTGTCCCCGGCCCCCGAGCTGGGCACCTCCGAGGAGCTGGGCCTGCGCCCCGCGATGACCCTCAAGGCCTCCGTCGCGCTGGTCAAGGCCGTGCCCCCGGGCCACGGGGTGAGCTACGGGCACCACTACGTCACCGAGGCCGAGACCAACCTCGCCCTCATCCCCGCCGGGTACGCCGACGGAATCCCCCGGCACGCCTCCGGCCGCGGCCCCGTGTTCGTCGGCGGCAAGGTCCGCCGCGTCGCCGGCCGCGTCGCCATGGACCAGTTCGTCGTCGACCTCGGCAGCGACCTGGTACGGGCCGGGGACGAGGCCGTCCTCTTCGGCACCGGCGAGCACGGCGAGCCCACCGCCGAGGACTGGGCTCAAGCGGCACACACCATCGCCTATGAGATCGTCACCCGTATCGGGGTGCGCGTTCCTCGGGTCTACCGCAACGGCTAACGGGCTGAGTGAGGACGGCGTGAGCGAGAACTGGCGCAAGGCGGGCTGGGCCGGCGCCGCGATCGGCGTGATAGCCGCAGGCGCGGCCGCCGGTGTCGCGGTCGAACGGATCACGGTCGGGCGCGGCGTGCGCCGCAAGGCGCGCCTCGCGCTCGACGCCACCGGGGACTACGGCTCGCTGCGCGGGACCCCGGGCGCCTGCTACGCCGAGGACGGCACCGAGCTCTACTACGAGGTCGACGAGCCGCCCGAGGGCCCGAAGAAGCGGGCCCGGCTGCGCCGCAAGGGCCCGGTCGCCCCGACCGTCGTGTTCTGCCACGGCTACTGCCTCGCCCAGGACTCCTGGCACTTCCAGCGCGCCGCCCTGCGCGGACTGGTCCGCTCCGTGTACTGGGACCAGCGCAGCCACGGCCGCAGCGCACGCGGGTTCGCCCAGGCCGACGGCGAGCGCGTGACCATCGACCAGCTCGGCCGCGACCTGAAGACCGTCATCGACGCCGCCGCTCCCGAGGGCCCGCTGATCCTGGTGGGTCACTCGATGGGCGGCATGACCGTCATGGCGCTGGCCGAGCAGTTCCCCGACCTGATCCGCGACCGGGTGCTCGGCGTCGCCCTGGTCGGCACCTCCAGCGGGCACCTCGACCAGGTGACGTACGGGCTGCCCTCCGTCGGCATGGGGGCCGTCCGACGCATCCTGCCGCCCGTGCTCAAGGCGCTCGGCTCACAGGTGGAGCTCGTGGAGAAGGGCCGGCGGGCCACCGCCGACCTCTTCGCCGGCATGATCAAGATGTACTCGTTCGGCGCCCCCCGCGAGGTCGACCCCGGCGTCGCCCGCTTCGCCGAGCGGCTCATCGAGGCCACCCCGATCGACGTGGTCGCCGAGTTCTACCCGGCCTTCCAGATCCACGACAAGAGCGCCGCCCTCCAGCGGTTCGCCGACATCCCCGTCACCGTCATCGCCGGCGACCGCGACATGGTCACCCCGGCCGCGCACAGCCAGGCCATCAAGGACGCGCTGCCCGCCGCCGAGCTCGTGGTCCTGGAATCCGCCGGGCACCTGATGATGCTGGAGTACCCCGACACGGTGACCGTCCTGCTGACCGAGCTGCTGGCGCGCACCGGTGCGGTGCCCGCAGCGACTAACGTTGGCGGGCATGGAAGAAGTACCGCTGGAAGCGCCGCGAGCACCGCACCGTCAGGCACCGCGGCAGGGAACTGAGGCGGCCGACGCCGAGGCGCGCATCACCGTCGACTCGCCCGAGGCCATGCAGGAGCTGGGCCGCACCCTCGCCGGCCTGCTGCGCCCGGGCGACCTCGTCCTGCTGACCGGGGAGCTCGGCGCGGGCAAGACCACGCTGACCCGGGGCCTGGGCGAGGGGCTGGGCGTACGGGGCGCCGTGACCTCGCCGACCTTCGTGATCGCCCGGGTCCACCCCTCGCTGCGGGGCGGGCCGGCGCTGGTCCACGTGGACGCGTACCGGCTCGGCGGCGGGCTGGACGAGATGGAGGACCTGGACCTCGACGTCTCGCTGCCCGAGTCCGTGGTCGTCGTGGAATGGGGCGACGGCAAGGTCGAGGAGCTCTCCGACGACCGGCTGCACGTGGTGATCGCGCGGGCGGTCGGCCACGAGGAGGTCCTGGACGACGTACGGGAGGTCTCCGTGCGCGGGATCGGCGCGCGCTGGTCCGGGGCGGACGCACTGGCGGCGCTGTCCACGACCCCGGCGCGCTAGAACCGGCGCGCTAGAACCGGCGCGCTAGAACCGGCGGGCGAGGACCGGCGGACGGGGCAGGGGGACCGCGGGAAATCGTACCGACAACTCGTCGGCAAGATATTGCGCCGACGGAGTCGGGCGTGGTCACATGGTACCGAGGGCTGGTTAGGCCTACCTAAGTACGGGCCGGCCCCGGGCCAGGAGGCAGCCATGTCCGCAGCAGGAGCGCAGCGCCACCCCCGCCCGTCCGTCGTGCCCATGGGGGCTCTGCTCGCAGCGGGGGCCGCCGCCACCGCCGTATCGACCCCGCCGGGCCGCGAGCACGCCCCGGACGCGCCCGAAGACGCCGTGGCCCAGGTGCGCGAACAGGCCGCCCCGGAGTCCGAGGCGGCCTGAGGTCTGCACGCGCCGTAGCCCGTGCGGGTGAATCCGCGGCCGGCCGCCCGTCAGGGGCGACAGGGGGTCAGGGGAGGACGACGACCTTCGAGTTGAGCGTCGCGAAGGACCACATCGCATCGCCGTCGGTCCGCGTCATGCGGATGCCGCCGGTCTTCTTGTTCGGATCGGGCTCCGGCATCTGGCCGTCCACCCGGGCGCTGAACCCGACCACGACACCGTCCGCGGTGGCGAACCGCACGACGTGCTCGATCGGCACCCCGTCCGAGCCGGTGACCGCGCCCGAGCGCGAGTTCACCAGGTACGTGCCCGGCAGCGGGTGGGCCGTGCTGGGCTTGACCACGAACGACTTCGGCTCCTGCCCGCCCTCGCCGACCAGCCACACCCGCTTCAGGCTCACCGAGTACACGACCCGCGAGCCGGTGCCCGAAGCGTTCGGCACCGCCACCGGCTTCGCCTCCTCGCCCGCGTGCGCGGACGGGACGGGGGAAGGGGCCGCCACCTGCGGGGCCGCCTTCGCGGGGTGCGCGGGCGCGGTCGCGGAGGCCTGGTATCCGAGGAAGCCGACGACGGCGATCGCCGCGACGGTGAGCCCGGCCACGATTCCCGAGCTGCTGCGTGCCACCTTGCTCCACCTCTCCCGTGCTTCCCCAGTGCCGGGGCGCCGTCCGGGCAGCTTGCCCCGGCCCGGAACCCGGCCGATACCTGGGTCGAAGGTAGCAGCCGGGGTGCCCCGTGACCGGCCGCGAGGGCCCGGCCCCCCGGAGTCGTAGGCTGTTCGCGTGCTCTTGCTCGCTGTAGATACCGCCACGCCCGCCGTCACCGTCGCCCTGCACGACGGCGAGTCCGTCCTCGCCGAGTCGAACCAGGTCGACGCCCGCCGCCACGGGGAGCTCCTGCTGCCCTCCGTCGACAAGGTGCTCGCCGAGGCCGGGCTGAAGCTCGACGCCCTCACCGGCATCGTCGTCGGCGTCGGCCCCGGCCCCTACACCGGGCTGCGCGTCGGCCTCGTCACCGCCTCCACCTTCGCCACCGTGCTCGGCATCCCCGTACACGGCCTGTGCACCCTCGACGGCCTCGCGTACGCCGCGGGCGCCGCCGGGATCGAGGGCCCCTTCACCGTCGCCACCGACGCGCGGCGCAAGGAGGTCTACTGGGCCCGGTACGAGGACCCGCGCACGCGCGTCGGCGAGCCCGCGGTGGACCGCCCGGCCGACATCGCCGAGCAGGTCGCAGGCCTGCCCGCGGTGGGCCAGGGCGCGCTCCTGTACCCGGACGTCTTCAACGACGCGCGGGCTCCCGAGCACCAGAGCGCCGCCGCGCTCGCCTCCCTGGCCGTGGAACGGCTCGCGGCAGGGGCGGAGTTCCTGCCTCCCACGCCGCTCTACCTGCGCCGGCCCGACGCGCAGGTGCCCAAGAACTACAAGGTGGTCACCCCGCAGTGACCTCAGTGACCGCAGTGCTCCGCGAGATGCGCTGGTGGGACATCGAGCCCGTGCTGGACCTGGAGCACGAGCTGTTCCCCGAGGACGCCTGGTCCGCGGGCATGTTCTGGTCCGAGCTCGCCCACGCCCGCGGCCCGCACGCCACCCGCCGCTACGTCGTCGCCCAGGACCCGGGGACCGGCCGCATCGTCGGCTACGCCGGGCTGGCCGCCGCCGGCGACCTGGCCGACGTACAGACCATCGCGGCCGCGCGCGACCAGTGGGGGACCGGGCTCGGCGCCCGGCTCCTCACCGACCTGCTGCGCGCCGCCACCGCATTCGAGTGCGCCGAGGTGCTGCTGGAGGTACGGGTGGACAACACCCGGGCCCAGAAGCTCTACGAGCGCTTCGGCTTCGAACCGATCGGCTTCCGGCGGGGCTACTACCAGCCCGGCAACGTCGACGCGCTCGTGATGCGCCTTTCCGATCCCGCTAGCTCCGTCACCGCAGACGGACCCGTACAAGGTGAGACCCATGGCTGACGAACCGCTCGTCCTCGGCATCGAGACCTCCTGCGACGAGACCGGCGTCGGCGTGGTCCGCGGCACGACCCTGCTGGCGGACGCGATCGCCTCCAGCGTCGACGAGCACGCGCGCTTCGGCGGCGTCGTGCCCGAGGTGGCCTCCCGGGCACACCTGGAGGCGATGGTCCCGACCATCGAGCGCGCCCTGAAGGAGGCCGGGGTCAGCGCCCGCGACCTCGACGGCATCGCCGTCACGGCGGGTCCCGGCCTCGCGGGGGCGCTGCTGGTGGGCGTCTCGGCCGCCAAGGCGTACGCGTACGCGCTGGGCAAGCCGCTGTACGGGGTGAACCACCTGGCCTCCCACATCTGCGTGGACCAGCTGGAGCACGGCCCGCTGCCGGAGCCGACCATGGCGCTGCTGGTGTCCGGCGGGCACTCCTCGCTGCTGCTCGCCCCGGACATCACCTCCGACGTACGGCCGCTGGGCGCGACCATCGACGACGCGGCGGGCGAGGCCTTCGACAAGATCGCGCGCGTGCTCCAGCTGGGCTTCCCCGGCGGCCCGGTCATCGACCGGCTCGCGCGCGAGGGCGACCCGAAGGCGATCAACTTCCCGCGCGGGCTGACGGGGCCGCGCGATGCGGCGTACGACTTCTCCTTCTCCGGGCTCAAGACGGCGGTCGCCCGTTGGATCGAGGCGAAGCGGAACGCGGGCGAGGAGGTGCCGGTGCGCGATGTGGCGGCGTCCTTCCAGGAGGCCGTGGTGGACGTGCTGACCCGCAAGGCGATCCGCGCCTGCAAGGACGAGGGCGTCGACCACCTCATGATCGGCGGCGGCGTGGCGGCCAATTCCCGGCTGCGCTCGCTCGCGCAGGAGCGGTGCGACGACGCGGGGATCATCCTGCGGGTGCCGCGGCCGAAGCTGTGCACGGACAACGGCGCGATGGTCGCGGCGCTGGGCGCCGAGATGGTCAAGCGGAACCGGCCGGCCTCGGACTGGGACCTGTCGGCGGACTCCTCGCTGCCGGTGACGGACCCGCACGTGCCGGGCACGGCGCACGGGCACGGGCCCGGCCATGACCACGACCACGTGCACGAGTTGAGCAAGGACAACCTGTACTGATGGGCACCGTCGCGCTGATGTGGGAGGCCCGGGCCGCCGCCGGGCGGGGCAACGAGCTGCTGGAATGGGCCCGTTCGCAAGTGCTGGCGCGCGAGCCGGTGCGCCGCGAACTGTTGCGGGCCCCGCAGGACCGGGTGCTGGTCGTCACCTGGTGGGAGGCGGCCGAGGGCGTGGCGGCGGAACTGCCCGAACTCCCCGAGCCCGCCGATGACCTGATCACCCGCCCGGTACACCGCTGGCGGTTCGAGTCGGTGGAGACCATCGGGAGTTGACGCGCGGCCGACTCCCGGGGCCCGGCGCACGGGAGCCGGACCGTGGGGGTCCGCTCTCCAGCGACTCCGGAGCGGGCCTGTGGCAGAGTGCGGATATCGTCATGTGCATGCCTCGCCGTGACCTGCCGCCTCCGCCGCCCCCCGCCCACATGCGCGCTTGGCTGGACGCGAACGCCGTACGGGCCGACCGCGCGCGGTTCCTCGACGAGCTGGGCCGACGCAGCCTGGGTGTGGGGCGGTTGCTGCTGCTCTGGGCCGTCGCCGCGGTCTTCGCGCTCGGCTGGTCCTTCGTCGGCATGGCGCTGATGTCCTTCGAGACGCCCGGCGACCCGCTCTCGTACGTGTTCGGCCTGATCTTCGCCCTGCTCGGCGCGGGCGTGCTGATCCCGGCCGGGTTCTGGTTCGCCCGGGGCGCCAAGCGGGACCGGCTGGTGCACCGGCTGCTGTGCGCCTGGGCCGAGTCGGACCGCGATCCGGCCGCCGACGCCCGGGTCCGTGCCCCCGGCCGCAGCCTGACCTGGCTGCTGGCCTCCTTCGTGCTCGGCGCGTTCGGGCTGTACGTGACCTTCGGGTCCGCCGTGTCGGCCCGCCCGGGCAGCACCACGTACGGAGAGGTCACGTACTACATGGGGCTCGGCATGATCCTGTGGATCACCGGCCTGCTGGGCCTCGGCAAGGCCGGCGCGCACTACCGGTGGGCGGTGCGCGCCTTCCGCGGCGGCCCTACGGTGCGCTGACGGGCGAGCCGATCAGCATCGACGGGGCGCCCGCGACCCGGGTCAGGAAGACGGTCGCCGAGTGCGGCCCCTGCGGCTTGACCTTCTTGCGCAGCTCCTCGGGCTCGATGGCCGAACCGCGCTTCTTGACGGTCAGGACGCCCACCTCGCGCTCGCGCAGCAGCGCCTTCAGCTTCTTGAGGCCGAACGGCAGCACGTCGGTGATCTCGTACGCGGTGGCGTAAGGCGTCGCGCGCAGCTCGTCGGCGGTGATGTACGCGATGGTCGGGTCGATGAGCCGGCCGGCCAGCTGCTCGGCGGCCTCGGCGACGAGGTGGGCGCGGATCACGGCGCCGTCGGGCTCGTAGAGGTAGCGGCCGACGGGCCCGGCCTCGGGGTCGGGCAGCGGATCGGCGGTGTGCAGGGTCCGAGGACCCGGCAGCAGGGTGGCGCGTACGGTGCCGGGCGCCGTCCCGAACCACAGCACGGCCTCCTTCACGTCCCCGTGGTCGGAGATCCACTCGGCCTCGGCCTCCGACGGAACGGCCTCGTGCGGAATCCCGGGGGCGATCTTGATGGCCGCGTACTCGGCCTTGCGGGCGGCCTCGACGGCCCACGACAGCGGCGGCGAGTAGCTCTCCGGGTCGAAGATCCGGCCACGGCCGCTGCCACGCCGGGCGGGGTCGAGGAAGACGGCGTCGTACCCGGAGGTGTCGACGTCGGTCACGTCCGCCTCGCGGACCTCGATGAGCTCCGTCAGCCCCAGTGCCTCGGCGTTGGCGCGGGCGACGGCGACGGTCAGCGGGTCGCGGTCCACGGCCAGCACGCGGATGCCGAGCCGGGCCATGGCCAGGGCGTCCCCGCCGATGCCGCAGCACAGGTCGGCGACGCTGCGCACGCCGAGTGCCGCGAGCCGCTCGGCGCGGTACGAGGCCACCGAGGCGCGGGTGGCCATCTCGCCGCCGCCGGGCGTGAAGTACATCCGGAACGCGTCCTCGGCACCGAACTTCGCCACTGCGCGCTGGCGCAGCCGGGCCTGCCCGAGCGCGGCGGAGACCAGTGCGGCGGGGTGTTCGCGGCGCAGCCGGGTGGCGACGGCGAGTTCCTGTGCCGGGTCGTGGTCGCGGAGCGAGTCGAGGAGGGCGCGGCCCTCGGGCGTGAGGAGCGCGGCGAAGTCTTCGGGGGTCACCGGTTCATTGTCGGTCAGTGTGGGCCACTCGATGGAAGGTCGTCTTCCGTCGGCGGTGTCGGCGGGGCGGCGCGCAGGGCCGGGTGCCAGGATGCGCTGCTATGCAGCTAGTCAGACAAAAGGAACATAAGACGCTCCATGGTCACCGGTCCGCGGCTGGTCCGCGCGGCCGCGTTGGGGTGGCACTGGCCGCACTGCTGGTCGCCGCCCTCGGAACGGCATGCGGCTCCGGCACGGACTCCGGTGCGCCCGCCAAGACCAACGGCGCCAAGACCGGCAAGGGCGCCGAGACCGTGGGCGCGGGCGGTGCGGTCGCCGGCTCGGCCGAGCAGCTGAAGGCCGCCCAGCAGGCCCGCGTCGCCGCGGCCAAGAAGTGGAAGCTGGCCAAGCCGCCGCTGACCGCGCCGCCCGCCCCGAAGACCAAGCCCGAGATCAGCGCCCGCGAGGGCTTCGAGGTCGAGGGCCAGGAGGACCTCCCGCCCGTCTTCACCACCGTCCCCACCGAGGAGAAGGTCGTCTTCCTGACGATCGACGACGGCGCGGAGAAGGACCCCGAGTTCCTGAAGATGATGCAGGAGCTGAAGATCCCGTACACGGCGTTCCTCAGCGACTACCTCGTCCGCGACAACTACCCCTACTTCAAGGAGATGCAGGCCGCCGGCGTCACCTTGAACAACCACACCCTCAACCACCGGTACCTGCCGGCCCTCTCGTACGAGGAGCAGCACGAGGAGATCTGCGGCCAGCAGGACACCATCCAGAAGCAGTTCGGCAAGCGGCCGACGCTGTTCCGGCCGCCGTACGGCAACTACAACCAGGACACGCTGCGCGCGGCCAAGTCCTGCGGCATCAAGGCGGTTCCGCTGTGGAACGCGGAGGCCTTCCCGAACCGCATGGACTGGCGCGAGTGGGACCGCGACCTCCACCCCGGGGACATCATCCTGACTCATTTCCGAGGGCGGGAGGACTGGAAGGGGTCCATGCCTGACATGATCCGTCATGTCATGAAGACCGTCACGGACAAGGGGTACGCCGTGGCCCGCCTGGAGGACTACTTGTGAGGCACACGCGCCGGTTGGTAGCCGGATCGCTGGCGGCCGGCGCGCTCGCGCTGTCCCTGACGGGGTGCGGGAACAGCGTGGACCCGATCGAACGACTGGGCCGCAAGACGACGGAGGCGCAGCAGTCACCGACGGCGACCCCGTCGCAGTCGGCGACCGCAGGCGCGCCGGGGGACGAGGCGTACAAGAAGTGGGGCCTGTCGGCCCCGCTCCAGTTCGCCCCGAAGCCGGCCCAGAAGCCCGCCCTCGCCCCGGCGGTCCCGGGCAAGGCCCAGGTGGTGGACCGAATACCCGTCCCGGCCACCGACAAGGTCGTCTTCCTGACCTTCGACGACGGCGCGGAGAAGGACCCCGAGTTCCTGAAGATGGCGGCCGACCTCAAGCTGCCGATCAGCATGTTCCTGACGGACAACATCGCCTCGTCGGACTACGGGCACTTCGAGAAGCTCCGCGACAACGGCTCAGGCAGCACGATCAACAACCACACCCTGACGCACCCGAACCTCCGGACCCTGCCCTTCGCGGCGCAGAAGAAGGAGATATGCGGCCAGCAGGAACACCTGGAGAAGCGCTTCGGCGCCAAGCCGACCCGCTTCCGCCCGCCGTACGGCAACTACAACGACGACACCCTCAAGGCCGCCTCCGAATGCGGCATCTCGCAGGTCATCCTGTGGCGCGTGTCGATGCAGATCAACAACTTCCAGTACGCCGAGGGCTCCGCCCTCAAACCGGGCGACATCATCCTGGCCCACTTCCGCGGCCCGTCGGAACTCAAGGGCGCGACGGAGATCCAGATGACGACCCGCATGCTCCAGCGCATCCAGGAACAGGGCTACCGGATAGGCCGCCTGGAGGAATACCTCTGAATCACCCGGCACCCACCGGCGGGAGCGCCGCCACCACCGGGGTGATCGTCGTCTCCGCCGGGCCGCGGACGTCCGCCTCGCGTTGGCGTTCCGTGCTGTCGCTGATGCGCAGGAGCAGGGCGATCATGATCCAGTTGGCCAGCAGGGACGAGCCGCCCTTCGCCAGGAACGGCAGCGCCTTGCCGGTCAGGGGGATCAGGCCCGTCACACCGCCCGCCACCACGAAGACCTGGAGCGCCAGCGCCGCCGACAGGCCCACCGCCAGCAGCTTCCCGAACGGGTCGCGGGCACCCAGGGCCATCCGCAGCCCCCGCTGGACCAGGAGCGCGTACAGCACCAGTACCGCCATGACCCCGGCCAGGCCGAGCTCCTCGCCCACCGTGGTCAGGATGAAGTCGCTGCGCCCCGCGAAGCCGATCAGCTCCGGGTGGCCCATCCCCAGCCCGGTGCCCGACATGCCGCCCGTACCGAAGCTGAACAGCGCCTGTGCGGACTGGTCCGAGATGACCCCCGGCGGCCGGTCCTTCCAGTAGTACGACAGCGGTTCCAACCAGGCGGCCACGCGCCCCTTGACGTGCGGTTCCGTGGAGCCCACCACGAAGGCGCCCACACCCGCCATGAGCAGGCCGGTCACGATCCAACTGGTGCGCTCGGTGGCGACGTACAGCATCACCACGAACACGCCGAAGAAGATCAGCGACGTACCCAGGTCGCGTTCGAAGACCAGCACCAACAGCGACACGATCCACACCGTGATGATCGGCCCGAGCTGCCGCATCGGGGGCAGCCGCACGCCGAGGAACTTCCGGCCCGTCAGGGCCAGCGAGTCGCGGTGGATGACCAGGTAGCCCGCGAAGAAGACCGAGATCATGATCTTCACGAACTCGCCCGGCTGGAGCGAGAACCCGAAGAGGATGATCCAGCGCTTCGCGCCGTAGGTGTCCGCGCCGAAGAACGCCGGCGCGATCAGCAGCACCAGTGCGACGACCATCGTGATGTAGATGAACCGCTGGAGCAGCCGGTGGTCGCGCAGCAGGGCCACGACCGCGAGGCAGGCGGCCACGCCGATGACCGTCCACAGCAGCTGCCCGGGTGCGTTCGCGTCGCCGCCGTACCGCGCGATGTACGACTGGTCGAGCCGGTGCAGCAGGACCAGCCCGAGCCCGGACAGCAGCATCGCGAGCGGGAGGACCAGCGGGTCCGCGTACGCCGCGAACCGGCGCACGCCCAGGTGCCCGACCATCGCCAGCAGCGTCATGCTGATCGTGAAGCCGGCGAGGTTGGCGGGCAGTTCGCCGTTCATCGCCAGGCCGGCGCTCGCGTGCCCGAAGACGGTGAGCGCCACGACGAAGACGAGGAGCAGCGCCTCGGTACGGCGGCGGGCGCCCGCCGTGGTGAGGGGCCTCAGTCCACGCACGGGATGCCGCCACCATCGCGGGCGGGGCTGCTGCTCGCCCCCGCCGGGGCGGTCGGATCCGGGGCGGCCGGATCCGGTGCCGGACCCGAGCCGGCCGCACCCGACGCACCCGATGCGCCCGGTGCCGGTGGCGTCCCCGGTGCGTCGCTCGAACCCGGAGCGGTCGCGGAGGCGGAAGCCTGCGGTCCGATCTGCTCGGCAATGAGGCGCTTTATCTTCATATCGTCTACGACGTTTATGTCCTCCCCATGGTTCCTTCCGAACCGCTCGACGGGCAGTGTCGTGAACGCCACTTTGCCGCCGGACAGGTTCTTCGCCTGCTTCACGAACGCCAGCAGGTCCCAGCCCTCGTCCGTCACCACGTCCTGTTTCGCGGCGTCGACCAGTTTCATCAGCTTGACCGGATCGGTGAAGGTCCCGGCCGAGTTCAGCTTCTGCGCGGCTCCCGCCAGGAAGGCCTGCTGGCGCTTCGTCCGGTCCAGATCGCCCATGTCCAGGCCGTGCCGCTGCCGTACGAAGGCCAGGGACTGCTGACCGTTCAGGCTCTGGCGGCCCGCCGGGAAATCGGCGCCCGAGTACGCGTCCCGCACCGGCTTCTTCAGGCACACGGGTACGCCGCCCAGCGCGTCCGCCAGGTGGTAGAAACCAGCCAGGTTGAGTTCGGCGAAGTGATCGATCGGGACGCCCAGGAAGTTCCGTACCGTCTCGATCTGCGCCGTGCGGCCCGCCTCCCGCCCCGCGCGCTCCAGTTCCCGCGCGTCCTCGACCCCCCGGGCCGTCAGCCGCTCCTCCTCCGCGGCCTTCGCCAGCCCGTACGCCTTCTTGATCTTGTCTTTCCCCCGGCCCGGGAGGTCGACGAAGTCGTCGCGCGGGACCGAGAAGGCCTTCGCCCGGCTGCCGTCGCCGGGGACGTGGAGCAGGATCAGCGTGTTCGCGTTGTAGCCGCCGATGTCCGAGCTGCCGGCGTGCAGTTTGTCGAGGACCGCCTCGGGGAGCTTCTCGCCGTTCTGGTCGCGGCGGCTGTCCAGGCCCATCAGCAGGATGTTGGTGTCCCCGTGCTTCGACTTCTCGGCGCCGTGGAGGGCCTTGGAGCTGCCGATGCTGCCGGCGAGGTCCCGGTACGCGTACCAGGCACCAGCGGCGGCCACGGCGGCCAGCGCGCAGACGGCGACGAGCAGGGTGCGGGCGGTGCGGCGCGGCCGGTGCCGCTGCCGGCGGGGGCGGCGGGCGGGACGGCTGGGCTTCCTCCGGTGCGCGCTCATGCCAGTCGATGGTGGGGGAGGGGTGCTGAAGAAGTCCTGAGGGTCCTGAAGGCGCGTTCAGGACCCTGAGCAGGAGTCCGAGGACGAGACCGTCCCGCGCGGCAGGCGCAGGACCACGCGGGCACCGGAGCCGCCGCTTCCCCTGTCGCTTCCGTTGTCGCTTCCGCTGGCCGCGCGCGGCGGCACGGCACGGGCGTCGCCGCCGTGGGCGCGGGCGATCTCACGGACGATCGACAGGCCGAGGCCGGTGCCGCCGGCGGTGCGGCCGCGGTCCGCGTCGAGCCGTACGAACCGCTCGAAGACCCGGTCCCGGTCCGGCTCCGCAATGCCCGGGCCGTCGTCCTCGACCTCCAGAACCGCCCAGCCGTCGCGCTCCGCGGACGGCTCGGTGGCCGCCCGTACGACGACCCCCGTACGGGCGTGCCGCAGCGCGTTGTCCACCAGGTTCGCCAGCGCCCGCTCCAGCCGCGCCGGGTCCCCGGCCGCCGGTACGGGTGCGGGCGCCTCCAGCCGGAGCGGGACCCGGGGCGCCGGGCGCCGGGCCAGGTCCTCCGCGGCCAGCAGGGCCAGGTCCACGGGCTCGGTCCGCGGTACCGGGCCGCCGTCGAGCCGGGCCAGCAGCAGCAGGTCCGCGGCGATGCGCTGGAGCCGCTCGGTGTCGGCCAGCGCGGCGGCGACGGACCCCCGGTCGGGGCGGCCCGTGGCCAGGGCCACCTCCAGCCGGGCCCGCACCGCGGCGAGCGGGTTGCGCAGCTCGTGAGAGGCATCGGCGGTGAACTGACGCTGCCGGGCGTCGGACCGCTCCAGCCGGTCGAGCGTGTCGTTGACGGTCCGGGCCAGCTGCGCGATCTCGTCCGCCCCACCCGGATCGGGAACCCGCCGGTCCAGCTCGCTCGCGGTGACCGCCGCCAGGCCGGTCCGGATCGCGGTGACCGGCCGCAGCGCATGCCCCGTCACCCACCAGGCCAGGGCCGCCGCGAAGCCGATCAGCGGGGGTGCGCCGGCCAGCAGGCCGAGCGCGATGGCCCGTGTCGCGTCGTCGACGTCGCCGAGCACGGTGACGGCGTACACCTCGTGGGCTCCCGGCGCCTCGACCACGACCACCGCACGCCGTTCCGCGCCGGGGTGCGCGGGTGCAAGGACCGCGGAACGGGAGTCCTCGCCGGGTGCGCCGGGCGGCGGAGGGCGCAGACCACCCAGGTCGGGGGCGTCCCCGAGGTCCCCGGTGGAGGCGACGGTCCGGCCCTGCGCGTCCCGTACGAGGACCAGGTCCACCCCGCTCTCCGGCGCGGCCAGTCGGCCGCCGGGCGGTACGCCGTCGCCCCGGAGCTGGGCGGCGACCTTGCGGGCGGCGAGCTCGGTGCGGCCGGTGGTGTTGTCGAGGAGGTTGGCCCGCAGCAGCGTGTAGAGCCACAGACCGCCGGCGGCCAGGACGGCGGCCATGGCGAGGGCCGCGGCCACGGCCGCGCGGCGCCGGAGCGGGCTAGCCACCGTCCTGGGCCATCCGGTAGCCGGTGCCGTGGACGGTCAGGATCGAGCGACGGCCGAACGGCGCGTCGATCTTCTTGCGCAGCGAGGAGACGTACACCTCGACGATGTTCGGGTCGATGGCGTGCGGGGTGTCCCAGACCTGGTCCAGGATGTCCTGCTTGGCGACGGCCCGGCCGGGCTGCTCCATCAGGCAGGCGAGCACGCCGAGCTCGCGGGCGGTGAGCTCGATGTCGTGCGTGCCGCGGCGGCAGCGGCGGGCGGCGGGGTCGAGGAGGAGGTCGCCGGCCTGGAAGGTCGAGGGGCCCGCGGCGGCCGTGGGGGCGGCCGCGCGGCGGGCGAGGGCGCGCAGGCGCGCGGCCAGAACGACGAACGAGAACGGTTTGGTGAGGTAGTCGTCGGCGCCGGAGTCGAGGCCTTCGGCCTCGTCGTACTCGCCGTCCTTGGCGGTCAGCATGAGCACGGGCGTGGGGTCGCCGTCGGCGCGCATGCGGGCGCAGATCTCGTAGCCGCTGATGCCGGGCAGCATCAGGTCCAGGAGGACGGCGTCGTACGGACCGGTGCGGACGAGGTCCAGGCCGCGGTGGCCGTCGTGGGCGACGTCGACCCAGTGGCCGTCGGCGGAGAGGCCGCGCCGCAGGGACTCGGCGAGGCCTTCTTCGTCTTCGACCACGAGAATGCGCACCCCACCAACTTTCACACACCCCCACCCCGAGCCGGGGCCTCCGGCCGGGTCGGCCCCACCGGACGGTGGTCGTGGGCGGGTGCGGCGCCGTGCCGGGGGCGCTGCCCCCGAACTCCCGCGCCTCAAACGCTGGCGGGGCTGGGTTTGCCGGGCGGCCGCCGGAGCGCGCGGCGGTCATGGGCGCCGCCCCGTGCCACCGCGCCTCAAACGCCGGTGGGGCTGGAATTGCAGGGGTTCGGGGTGCCCGGGGAGCCCCCGGATGCCGAAGACGCAGCGGAGCGTGTTGGCACTCCGCTTGACCGAGTGCTAATCACCGGAATAGTCTCGCACCTGGCACTCACCCCCGGTGAGTGCCAACACAGCGACGGGCAGGTCCGGCACCCGCGACGACGGATCCACCTGGTCGCCACCTCAGACAGTTAGCCCCGTGAGATCTCCGAAGGGGGAGGTCGGATCGTGACGACCACCAGCTCCAAGGTTGCCATCAAGCCGCTTGAGGACCGCATTGTGGTCCAGCCGCTCGACGCCGAGCAGACCACGGCTTCCGGCCTGGTCATCCCGGACACGGCGAAGGAGAAGCCCCAGGAGGGCGTCGTCCTCGCCGTGGGCCCGGGCCGCTTCGAGGACGGCCAGCGTCTTCCGCTGGACGTCAGCGTCGGCGACATCGTGCTGTACAGCAAGTACGGCGGCACCGAAGTGAAGTACAGCGGCGAGGAGTACCTCGTCCTCTCGGCTCGCGACGTGCTCGCGATCATCGAGAAGTAAGACGTACAGCGTCATTCGCTTCACCTGTATTGCTTGAGCTGCGCCCCTGGTCACCCCGCTGATTGCCGGGCGGCAAGGGGCGCAGTTCGTTAAACCCGAGTTTTCGAGAGGGCTGAACCGCTCCCATGGCGAAGATCCTGAAGTTCGACGAGGACGCCCGTCGCGCCCTCGAGCGCGGCGTCAACAAGCTTGCCGACACGGTCAAGGTGACGATCGGCCCCAAGGGCCGCAACGTCGTCATCGACAAGAAGTTCGGCGCCCCCACCATCACCAACGACGGTGTCACCATCGCCCGCGAGGTCGAGCTGGACGACCCGTACGAGAACCTGGGCGCGCAGCTCGTGAAGGAGGTGGCGACCAAGACCAACGACATCGCGGGTGACGGCACCACCACCGCCACCGTGCTGGCCCAGGCGCTGGTCCGCGAGGGTCTGCGCAACGTCGCCGCGGGTGCTTCCCCGGCCGCCCTGAAGAAGGGCATCGACGCCGCGGTCAAGGCCGTGTCCGAGGAGCTCCTCGCGACCGCCCGCCCGATCGAGGACAAGTCCGACATCGCCGCCGTGGCCGCGCTCTCCGCGCAGGACCAGCAGGTCGGCGAGCTCATCGCCGAGGCGATGGACAAGGTCGGCAAGGACGGTGTCATCACCGTCGAGGAGTCCAACACCTTCGGCCTGGAGCTGGAGTTCACCGAGGGCATGGCCTTCGACAAGGGCTACCTCTCCCCGTACATGGTCACCGACCAGGAGCGTATGGAGGCCGTCCTCGACGACCCGTACATCCTGATCAACCAGGGCAAGATCTCCTCCATCCAGGACCTGCTGCCCCTGCTGGAGAAGGTCATCCAGGCCGGCGGCTCCCGCCCGCTGCTGATCATCGCCGAGGACGTCGAGGGCGAGGCGCTCTCCACCCTCGTCGTCAACAAGATCCGCGGCACCTTCAACGCGGTTGCCGTCAAGGCCCCGGGCTTCGGCGACCGCCGCAAGGCGATGCTCCAGGACATGGCCACCCTCACCGGTGCCACCGTCATCGCCGAGGAGGTCGGCCTCAAGCTCGACCAGGCCGGTCTCGACGTCCTCGGCTCTGCGCGCCGCGTGACCATCTCCAAGGACGACACCACGGTCGTCGACGGTGGCGGCAGCTCCGACGAGGTCCTCGGCCGCGTCAACCAGATCAAGGCCGAGATCGAGTCCACGGACTCGGACTGGGACCGCGAGAAGCTGCAGGAGCGCCTGGCGAAGCTCGCCGGCGGCGTCTGCGTCATCAAGGTCGGCGCCGCCACCGAGGTGGAGCTCAAGGAGAAGAAGCACCGCCTTGAGGACGCCATCTCGGCGACCCGCGCCGCGGTCGAGGAGGGCATCGTCTCCGGCGGTGGCTCCGCGCTCGTCCACGCCGTGAAGGTGCTGGAGGGCAACCTGGGTCTGTCCGGCGACGAGGGCACGGGTGTCGCGGTCGTCCGCCGCGCCGCCGTCGAGCCGCTGCGCTGGATCGCCGAGAACGCCGGCCTTGAGGGCTACGTCATCACCTCGAAGGTGGCGGAGCTGGAGAAGGGCAACGGCTTCAACGCCGCTACCGGCGAGTACGGCGACCTGGTCAAGGCCGGCGTCATCGACCCGGTCAAGGTCACCCGTTCCGCGCTGGAGAACGCCGCTTCCATCGCCTCCCTGCTGCTCACGACCGAGACCCTGGTCGTCGAGAAGCCGGCCGAGGACGAGGGCGACGCCGGTCACGGCCACGGTCACGGCCACAGCCACTGACCCGTGTAGTCGAACGGAGGAAGGCCCCGGTCGTCGCCGCCAACGCGGTGGTGACCGGGGCCTTTCCCATGGGTTCGGGGGTTCGGGGGTGCGGAGGGTTCGGGGGCGCGGGGGTGCGGGAGGCGGTTACATCGCGCCCAGTTCCCTCATCAGGCGCATGGCGTCGTAGTGCCACCAGCCTTCTTTGATCATTCCGTCCTCGCACCGGAAGACCGTCGTACCGGTCATCGTGCACGTCTTGCCGGTCGGGCTGATCCCCATGAACTCGCCCTTGTGCTTGCCGGTCCAGGTCCACATCGTGGTGACGTAGTCGTCCTGCGCCATCTGGGCGTCCCGCGTGAAAGTGAAGTCGAACGCGCTGCGCCACATCCCGACGTCCTCGCGGATGCCGTCGCGGCCCATCTTGTCCACGGGGTTGCTGATGTCGTGGTCCCGGTAGTCCGCCGCGAAGATCTCGTCCACGACGGACATGTCGCCCTTCATGGCGACGTCGTCGTACATGCGGTTCGCGAGCAGCGTGTTGAGGTGCTCGTCGCGGATGACGTCCAGGTTGGTGAACCTGGGCATCCCGTCGCAGAGGGCCATCATCTCCTGGAACATCTTGTCCGTCTCGGGGAGGTGAGAGTTCTTCATGGCCGCTTCGTACGACGGGAATTCGACGACGTCCACGAAGTGCGTGTCGGATTCGCGGTCCCTGCCCACGACGGTGTGGGACACGGTGCGCTTGCCCTTCGTCTTCGCCAGGTACCGGTCGATGACCTCGTTGACGGCATCCGGCTTGCTGGTCTCGTAATCGACTATTTGTACGAATGTCATGGTGTGCTCCCGGGCTGGATGGGACACGTCCAGTTTAGGGAGATTTCACCCGGTCGGCCGGTTTCAGGGCCGGCCTACCCGCAGGTCACTTGGGCGGTCACCCGCACTACTGCGGACCGTACTTGCGGCCCGTGCGCGAGGACACCCCGCCCAGTAGCCCGCGCGGGGTCAGCTTCACCACGCCCATCAGCGCCTTGTACCGCGGGTCCGGGATCGAGACGGTCTTGCCGCGCGCCAGGTCGGCCAGGGCCGCGGCGACCAGCTTGTCCGCGTCCAGCCACATCCAGTTGGGGATGTTGTCCGTTCCCATGCCGGCGCGCTGGTGGAACTCGGTCCGTACGAAGCCGGGGCACAGCGCCATCAGCCGTACGCCCGATCCCCCCAGGTCCTTCGCCGCGCCCTGGGTGAACTGCACGACCCACGCCTTGCTCGCCCCGTACGTCCCGCGCGGCACGAACGCCGCCACCGAGGCCACGTTGATGACGCCGCCGCGCCCGCGCGAGCGCATCGACTCGGTGGCCGCCGACGTCAGCCGCAGGACGGCCTCGATGTGCACCTTCAGCATGGTCAGCTCATCGGCCATGGAGACTTCGAGGTACCGGCCCTTGTTGCCGAAGCCCGCGTTGTTGACCAGCAGGTCCACCGGGTGCGTACGGTCGCCGAGGCGCTGTTCCACCGCCGCGATGCCTTCGTCGGTGGACAGGTCGGCGGTCAGCACCTCGGCCTCGATGCCGTGCCGGTCGTGCAGCTCGGTGGCCTGCTCGCCGAGCCGCTTCGTGTCGCGGGCCACCAGCACGAGGTTGTGGCCCTGGGCGGCGAGCCGCCGGGCGAAAGCGGCGCCGATGCCCGCCGTGGATCCCGTAATCAACGCAGTCGTCATAGGCGCAACCTAGCCGCCCCCGGCGACAGCTCAAGTGGAGCCCGCCGGGCGGTACCCCTTCGTGACGCAGCGCGGCGCGGACCGTCGCTTCCCGCTGCGGAACCGTTACTTCCGGCTACTTGTCGGCCACTTCCCGGGCCGGCGCGGCCGCATCGGCGCCGACTCCCGGGCCGGTACCCGCACTTCCCGTACGCACCCGTGCCCGCTCCCCGTACTTCTCCAGGTACGAGCGGACCGCCTCGTGCCCCGCCGGCTCCATCGCCGCGCCCGCCGCCAGGGTGCGCGGGAGCAGCGACCGCTCGGTGGTGAAGGCCCGGAACCAGAGCTCCACCGTCACGTCGTGGTCCGGGCGGTGGAGGACCTCGACGCGGTCGCCGGGGGAGACCGGACCCTCCTGGACCACGCGCAGGTACGCGCCCGGCCGCGCGGCCCGTGTGAACCGCTTGACCCAGGCCTTCTCGCCGAGGGCGCCCTGGAAGGTGCGGCACGGGATGCGGGCCGAGGCCACTTCGAGGACGAGGTCCGCGCCGACCCGCCAGCGCTCGCCGAGCAGTGCGCCGGTCAGGTCGAGGCCGGTGGTGGTGAGGTTCTCGCCGAAGAGCCCGGCGGGCAGCGTGCGGCCCAGCTCGCGTTCCCACCAGTCGAGGTCCTCGCGCGCGTAGGCGTAGACGGCCTGGTGGTCCCCGCCGTGGTGGCGCAGGTCGCAGACGGCGTCGCCGTCGAGTCCGCCGGCGCCGATGCCCTTGGGCCCGGGGGAGGACACCCGGACCGGGCCGGGGACGGGGCGCTTGCCGATGCCGGTCGCCCCGCCCTCCGCGTCGGTGTAGTCGACGGCCGTCGCGCGACCGAGGTTCACGGAGAGGACGCGCCGGGGCGCCACGGGGGCGGGGGCGGCGGAGGTGATGGGGGCCATGCGGGACACGCTAGCCCAGCCCCCTCAAAGGGGCACGGGAATATTGGCGCTGCGATCAAAGTGGGGCTTATGCTTCAAGGATGATCGAGGCACGTCATCTCCGGGTACTGCGCGCCGTCGCCGGCACCGGATCCTTCTCCGCCGCCGCCCGCGAGCTCGGCTGCACCCAGCCCGCCGTCTCCCAGCAGATGAAGGCGCTGGAGCAGTCGGCCGGCACCCCGCTGCTCATCCGGGCCGGCCGCGAGATGCGGCTGACCCAGGCCGGCACGGCCCTGGTCCGGCACGCCGCCGGGATCCTCGCCGGGCTGACCGCCGCCGAGGAGGAGGTCGCGGCCATCGCCGGGCTGCGCGCGGGCCGGGTCCGGCTGGTGTCCTTCCCCAGCGGGAGCTCCACGCTGGTGCCCACCGCGCTCGCCGCGATGCGCGCCGAGCACCCCGGCACCCGGATCTCGCTGGTCGAGGCGGAGCCGCCGCGGTCGGTGGAGATGCTGCGCGAGGGCGACTGCGACCTGGCACTGGCCTTCCGGTACGGCGGGGCTGCGGGTTCGGCCGCGGAGTGGGAGGACCTCGTCGTACGGCCGCTGCTCACGGACCGGCTCGTCGGGCTGGTCCCCGAGGGGCACCGGCTGGCCGGGGCGGAGCGCGTGGGCATGGCGGAACTGGCCGACGAGCCCTGGATCGCGGGCTGTCCGCGCTGTCGCCGCCATCTGGTGGAGGTGTGCGAGGCGGCGGGCTTCACCCCGCGCATCGACTTCGCGACCGACGACTACCCGGCCGTGGTCGGCCTGGTCGGCGCCGGACTGGGCGTCGCGGTGCTGCCGGAGCTCGCCGTGGAGTCCGTACGGGCCAAGGGCGTGAGCACGGTGGCCGTGGAGCCCGCAGTGGAGCGGGAGGTCGTGGCGCTGACCCTGCCAGACCTGGCCCGGGTGCCGGCCGTTGCGGCGACGCTGGCCGAGCTGGAGCGGGCCGCCACGCGCTGACCTTTGACCGTACGGGAGTACGGCGGTACGGCCGATCGCGTGGCGTTCCGGTCCGTGACCCGGGTCGGGCGGCCAGGAGAAACGTTCCTTCGTGCGTTTCGGCGAATCCGCGGATCAGTGCGGGGGCAGGGGTCCGATCGTGCTCGACGCGGGGATCAGGCGATGGCGTGCGCGTCCCATCAGCTCTTCGCGCTCGTCTTCGGTGAGGCCGCCCCACACCCCGTAGGGCTCGCGGACGGCCAGTGCGTGCGCGGCGCATTCCGAGCGCACCGGGCATCTCATGCAGACCTCTTTAGCCGAGGCCTCGCGCGCACTCCTGGCCGCGCCCCGCTCGCCTTCCGGGTGGAAGAAGAGGGAGCTGTCGACCCCCCGGCAGGCGGCCAGCAGCTGCCAGTCCCAGAGGTCGGCGTTCGGTCCGGGGAGGCGGGAGAAATCTGCCATGGGTAGTCCTCTTGGTGCCGGTACTGAGACGGATACGGTCCAAGTCTCCACACCTACTGTCGTAGTAGATGTAAATATGACTCATTGGGAATCTAGCCTCAGACACGTGCCAAACGGAAGGAAAGCCGCCAAATAGGGCATAGCTCCAGATGGAGGACGCGCGGCGAGTGGCAGCCGCGTCGTGATCGCATCCTCACGTAGAGTGCCGAAGGTGTCCGTCCGACCCGTAACTCTTTCGAGTGACCATCGTTGAGAGTGCGAAGGCGGTTGAACCAAGAAGTTCCCGGACAGGTGTCCGAGGGCATCGACCGCACAGGTGACGATACGTACCAGCCTGGAGGCTCAAGGTGACGCGCATCAGCAGCTGCGGAGGGCGGTCATGACTTCCGTCCTCGTCTGCGACGACTCCCCGCTTGCCCGAGAGGCGCTCCGTCGCGCGGTTGCCACCGTGCCCGGCGTCGAGCGTGTGACGACGGCTGCCAACGGCGAGGAAGTCCTCCGCCGCTGGGGTGCCGACCGCTCCGACCTGATTCTGATGGATGTACGGATGCCGGGGCTGGGCGGTGTGGAGACGGTGCGCCGGCTGCTCTCGGCCGATCCGGGCGCCCGCATCATCATGCTGACGGTCGCCGAGGACCTGGACGGGGTGGCCCTCGCGGTCGCCGCCGGCGCCCGGGGCTATCTGCACAAGGACGCCTCGCGCGCCGAACTGCGGGCCACGGTCACCCAGGCCCTCGCCGACCCGACCTGGCGACTGGCCCCGCGCCGGCTCCGCTCGGCCGAGATGGGCGCCGCGCCCACGCTCACCGCGCGCGAGATCCAGGTCCTGGAGGGCATGAGTCACGGCCGGTCCAACGCGGAGATCGGGCGCGAGCTCTTCCTCTCCGAGGACACGGTCAAGACACACGCCCGCCGACTGTTCAAGAAGCTGGGCGCCTCGGACCGGGCGCACGCCGTGGCGCTCGGATTCCGCTGGGGCTTGGTCCGCTGACCGTGAGCCCGCAGGCCGGAGGCTGAGAGCGGTCCCGTCCGCCACCGGCGGGCGGGGCGCCGTGCCGAGGCCGGCGGCCCGTCGGCCACGGCCCGTTCCCTGCCGATCCGGCCCGTCCGTTCCCGTCCCGCCGTACCCGGTGCGTACCCGGGGACGGGCGGGGCACAATCGGGGGACGTGTCGCTTCGCGCGCGATGCCGCATGCTTGAGGTGTGGCGCATTTTCTGGGATGGGGCCTCGGGGAGTATTCGGTCGAGCGGGAGGGGAGGGCGCAGTGACGAGCTCAGGCGCACCCGCTCATAACGCTTCGACGCACAACACGGGCCGTGGTGCCGCGAATGCCCCGGCGCCAAGGCACCATGGATTGATGCGCGACGACGAGGCCCCGGGGGCACCCGCGGCCACAGGTTCCACCGGCGCCGCCAAGGGCGGCAGCGCCGGGGCCGTCAGCGCGCTCGTACGCCGTGCGGTGGAGGGCGACGAGCAGGCCACGCACGACCTGCTCGCCTTCGTGCACCCGCTGGCCATCCGCTACTGCCGTGCCCGGCTCTCGCGGCTTCCGGGCGACGCCCGCCACTTCGTGGAGGACCTCGCACAGGAGGTCTGCGTGGCCGTGCTGATGGCGCTGCCGCGGTACCGGGACACCGGCCGGCCCTTCGAAGCCTTCGTCTTCGCCATCGCCGCGCACAAGGTCGCCGACCTCCAGCGGGCCGCCATGCGGCACCCGGGGAGTACGGCCGTGCCCTCGGACGAGATGCCCGAGCGGCCGGACGACTCGCTGGGCCCGGAGGAGCGGGCGCTGCTGAGCAGTGACGCCGCCTGGGCCAAGAAGCTGCTGGCCAACCTTCCGGAGAACCAGCGCGAGCTCCTCGTACTGCGGGTGGCGGTCGGGCTGACCGCCGAGGAGACCGGGCAGATGCTCGGGATGTCCCCCGGCGCGGTGCGGGTGGCACAGCACCGTGCGCTCAGCCGGCTGCGGGCGCTCGCCGAGCAGTAGCCGGGAGCAGTGACCCGGAGACGATCGGGGCGGACGTGCATGTTCCGCCGAGATCCCGCTGCCTATCAATAGTAGGAAGCCACGAAACTTGGGCTTGATTGAGCTCGTGGAATGAGACGCGCCGCGATCCCGTTAGCATGGAGACCCGCGCTGAGCAAGACCATTTGGGAAGGTGTCATGACCGCCGACGGAGTGCCCGACAAATTCGCCACGCTCGGACTGACCTACGACGACGTGCTGCTGCTGCCGGGCGCGTCCGATATGGCGCCGGACGAGATCGACACCTCCTCCCTCATCTCGCGGAACGTGCGCGTGAACGTTCCGCTGCTCTCCGCCGCGATGGACAAGGTCACCGAGGCCCGCATGGCCATCGCGATGGCCCGCCAGGGCGGCGTCGGCGTCCTGCACCGCAACCTGTCGATCGCCGACCAGGCCAACCAGGTCGACCTGGTCAAGCGCTCCGAGTCCGGCATGGTCACCGACCCGATCACGGTGCACCCCGACGCGACGCTGCGCGAAGCCGACGAGCTCTGCGCGAAGTTCCGCATCTCCGGGGTCCCGGTCACCGACCCCGCCGGCAAGCTGCTGGGCATCGTCACCAACCGCGACATGGCCTTCGAGTCGGACCGCAGCCGCCAGGTGCGCGAGGTCATGACCCCGATGCCGCTGGTCACGGGCAAGGTCGGCATCTCCGGCGTGGACGCCATGGAGCTGCTGCGCCGCCACAAGATCGAGAAGCTTCCGCTGGTCGACGAGGCGGGCATCCTCAAGGGCCTCATCACGGTCAAGGACTTCGTCAAGGCCGAGAAGTACCCGAACGCCGCCAAGGACAAGGGTGGCCGCCTCCTGGTCGGCGCCGCGGTCGGCGTCGCCGGTGACGCGTACGACCGCGCCCAGGCCCTGATCGAGGCGGGCGCCGACTTCATCGTCGTCGACACGGCCCACGGCCACTCCCGCCTGGTCGGCGACATGGTCGCCAAGATCAAGTCGAACGCCTCCGTCGACGTCATCGGCGGCAACGTCGCCACCCGTGACGGTGCCCAGGCGCTGATCGACGCCGGCTGCGACGGCATCAAGGTCGGTGTCGGCCCCGGCTCCATCTGCACCACCCGCGTCGTCGCCGGCATCGGCGTCCCGCAGGTCACCGCCATCTACGAGGCCTCGCTCGCCGCGAAGGCGGCCGGTGTCCCCGTCATCGGCGACGGCGGCCTCCAGTACTCCGGCGACATCGCCAAGGCGCTCGTCGCGGGCGCCGACACGGTGATGCTCGGCTCGCTGCTCGCGGGCTGCGAGGAGTCCCCCGGCGAGCTGCTCTTCATCAACGGCAAGCAGTTCAAGTCGTACCGCGGCATGGGCTCGCTCGGCGCGATGCAGTCCCGCGGCGACCAGCGTTCCTTCTCCAAGGACCGCTACTTCCAGGAGGGCGTGGGCGGCGACGACAAGCTCATCCCCGAGGGCATCGAGGGCCAGGTCCCCTACCGCGGCCCGCTCTCCGCGGTCGTGCACCAGCTCGTCGGAGGCCTGCGCCAGTCGATGTTCTACGTCGGCGGCCGCACCGTGCCGGAGCTCCAGGACCGCGGCCGCTTCGTCCGCATCACCTCGGCGGGCCTCAAGGAGAGCCACCCGCACGACATCCAGATGACGGTCGAGGCGCCGAATTACTCCCGTAAGGGCTGATCAGGCTACGAGCGACGGTGAAGGGCGGCCCCGGGTTACCGGGGCCGCCCTTCACCGTTCCCGGGCGGGCCGCCGCCGGAGCGGCTGGATCGGGCGTCCGTACGGCGGTCACCGGAACGCGCGGGGCCGGGGTTCGGGGATACTGGACGGGCAGACCCAGAGGAAAGGCCACCACACGTGACTGAGATCGAGATCGGGCGCGGCAAGCGCGGCCGCAGGGCGTACGCGTTCGACGACATCGCCATCGTCCCGAGCCGGCGTACGCGGGACCCGAAGGAGGTCTCGATCGCCTGGCAGATCGACGCCTACCGCTTCGAGCTCCCGTTCCTCGCCGCCCCCATGGACTCGGTCGTCTCCCCGCAGACCGCCATCCGCATCGGCGAGCTCGGCGGCCTCGGCGTGCTGAACCTCGAAGGCCTGTGGACCCGCTACGAGGACCCGCAGCCGCTGCTCGACGAGATCACGGAGCTGGACGAGGAGTCCGCCACCCGTCGTCTCCAGGAGATCTACTCCGCCCCCATCCAGGCGGACCTGATCCGGCAGCGCATCAAGGAGGTCCGCGACTCCGGTGTCGTCACCGCCGCCGCGCTCTCCCCGCAGCGCACCGCCGAGTTCTCCAAGGCCGTCGTCGATGCGGGCGTGGACATCTTCGTGATCCGCGGCACCACCGTGTCGGCGGAGCACGTCTCCGGCGCCGCCGAGCCGCTGAACCTCAAGCAGTTCATCTACGAGCTCGACGTCCCGGTCATCGTCGGCGGCTGCGCCACGTACACCGCGGCCCTGCACCTGATGCGTACCGGCGCCGCGGGCGTCCTGGTCGGCTTCGGCGGCGGCGCCGCGCACACCACGCGCAACGTGCTCGGCATCCAGGTCCCGATGGCCACCGCCGTCGCGGACGTGGCCGCGGCCCGCCGCGACTACATGGACGAGTCCGGCGGCCGCTACGTGCACGTCATCGCCGACGGCGGCGTGGGCTGGTCGGGCGACCTCCCCAAGGCCGTCGCCTGCGGTGCGGACGCCGTGATGATGGGCTCCCCGCTGGCCCGTGCCACCGACGCGCCCGGCAAGGGCCACCACTGGGGCATGGAGGCCGTCCACGAGGACGTGCCGCGCGGCAAGAAGGTCGACCTGGGCACGGTCGGCACCACCGAGGAGATCCTCACCGGCCCGTCGCACATCTCGGACGGCTCGATGAACCTCTTCGGCGCGCTGCGCCGCTCGATGGCCACCACGGGCTACAGCGAGCTCAAGGAGTTCCAGCGCGTCGAGGTCACGGTCGCGGACTCGCAGCACCGCCGCTGACCCCCGCGTACGCCTAAGGGCCGGCCCCGGACGGGGCCGGCCCTTAGGCGTACCGCGGTCCGGCGGGTGGGCCGGCCTGCGGGTGCGTGGCGCCAGGGGTCAGTCGCTCGCCTTCTTGGCCGCGCCGAAGGCCACGAAGCCGCCGATGGCGAGGAAGACGTAGTCCATGGCGTCCGCGCCCTCCTGCCAGATGTCGTTCAGGCCGCCGACGCCCGCCTTGTCGAGCACCTCGCCGAGGCCGACGTTGCCGTAGTCCGCGAGTGCCAGTGCGATGAAGAACAGCTGGCCCAGGTAGACGGCGCCGAGGGAGAGGACCGCGCCGGCCACGGGGAGCACCGGGTTCCTGCCGCCGAGCTTGCCCGCGGCGAAGCCGACCAGCAGGCCGACGCCGACCGCCGCGTAACCGACCTGGCGGTCGATCGCGTTCATGATCGCGCCGTACGCGGCGGCCGCGGCCAGGGCGGCGACCACGGCCGCGACGATGCCCAGGCCGATGTTGCCGCTGCGGGCGGGCTCGGCGGGGTACGGGGCGGCCGGGGCCGCGGAGTCGGGCGCGGGCGGCTGGACGTGCTGGCTCATGAAGAAATCCCCCCCAGGGATTCGGGCATGCGCAGCTCCGCGGTCACCGGGGCGCATGTATGTGCGAGATAAGTCGCCGCAGGCTAGCAGCCCGTTGAGACATCCGCGGGTGGGATTTCCGGCGAGGTCAGAGCCGGTGGGCAGCGCCCGGCGGGCTGGCGCCCCGGGTGTCCAGCAGCAACTGTGCCTTCACCGCGAGCCCTTGGAGGTCGTACGTGCGGTGCTGCTGGAGCAGGATCGTCAGATCGGCGTTGGCGGCGGCCTCGTACAACGATTCGGCACGGGGGACCGGACGGTCCCTGACGCGCCATCCGGCGATGTACGGGTCGTGGTAGCTGACCAGCGCCCCGAGGTCCAGGAGGCGGCTGGCGATCTCGCGGGCCGGGGAGCCCTCCTGGTCGCCCAGGTCCGGCTTGTACGTGACGCCGAGCAGCAGGACCCGGGCCCCGCGGGCCGATTTGCCGTGCTCGTTCAGCAGGGTGGCGGAGCGCTGGATGACGTACTGGGGCATCCGGCCGTTGATCTCCTGTGCCAGTCCGACCATGCGCAGGGGGTGGCCCGGGGTGCGGGTGGTGTGGGGGAGGTAGTTGGGGTCGAGGGGGACGCTGTGGCCGCCGACCCCCGGGCCGGGTCGGAAGGCCTGGAAACCGTACGGCTTGGTCTCGGCGCAGCGGATGACGTCCCACAGGTCGACGCCGAGGTCGTGGCAGAGCACCGCCATCTCGTTCATGAGGGCGATGTTGACGTGCCGGTAGTTCGTTTCGAGGAGCTGGACGGTCTCGGCCTCGCGCAGCCCGCGGGCGCGGACCACCTTCTCGGTGAGGCGGGCATAGAAGGCGTGCGCGGACTCGGTGCAGGCGGGGGTGAGGCCGCCGATCACCTTGGGGGTGTTGGCGATGCCGTGCGTCCGGTTGCCCGGGTCGAGGCGGCTGGGGGAGTAGGCCAGGTGGAAGTCCCGCCCTGCGCGCAGTCCGGAGCCGGCCTCCAGGACGGGCCGCAGGTAGTCCTCGGTGACGCCCGGGTGGGCGGCGGATTCGAGGATGACGGTGGTGTGCGGGCGCAGCCGGGCGGCGAGCGTGCGGCCCGCCTCGCCGACGGCGGACAGGTCCAGCGCGCGGTCGGCGCCGAGCTGGGTGGGGGCGCAGATGACGGCGGTGCGGACCCGGCCGAGTTCGGCGGGGTTGGTGGTGACCCGGAAGCCGGCGGCCGACATGCGCCGGACCTCGGCGGCGGTGAGGGTGGAGTCCGTGGCCGGACCGCTGTCGTAGCCGACCGTCTCGATTCCGGCGGCGACGGCCGCCTGGGCCAGCGGGAGGCCGAGGTGGCCCAGTCCGATGACGCCGAGGTCTGCGGGCATGGGGTGCCGTCCCTTCCCTGACATGCATGAGGAGGCTGGGTGCGCAAGTCCTGTGGACCGTGCGGGTCCGGCATGGAGCTGGCGCGATGTCAGACTAGGCGTATATATGACCGATCTGTCGCATTACGGGGTAGAGGTCACCGTTGTGTTGTCCACAGGCGGTGGCTGATGTGGGTGCGGCGGGTCAGAATCGTGAGCGGGGGATGTGAGCGGGATCACCCGCACCGACCGCACCGAGCGGGGATGACCCGCACCAACGGGAGGCAGCCGTGAGGACAGCGACACTGGGGCCGGTCCAGCGCGAAGAGGCACTCGCCCGGATGGCCGAGCGGGAACTGGACGTGCTCGTGGTGGGTGCGGGCGTGGTCGGCGCGGGCACCGCGCTCGACGCCGCGACCAGAGGCCTCTCGACGGGGCTGGTGGAAGCCCGCGACTGGGCCTCCGGCACCTCCAGCCGGTCCAGCAAGCTCATCCACGGCGGCCTGCGGTACCTGGAGATGCTCGACTTCGCCCTCGTGCGGGAGGCCCTCAAAGAGCGCGGCCTGCTCCTGGAGCGGCTGGCCCCGCACCTGGTGAAACCCGTGCCGTTCCTCTACCCGCTCCAGCACAAGGGCTGGGAGCGGTTCTACGCCGGATCGGGCGTCGCGCTGTACGACGCGATGTCGGTGTCCAGCGGGCACGGGCGGGGCCTGCCGGTGCACCGGCACCTGTCGCGCAAGCGCGCCCTGCGGGTCGCGCCGGCCCTGCGCAAGGACGCGCTGGTGGGGGCGCTCCAGTACTACGACGCCCAGATGGACGATGCGCGGTACGTGGCCACGTTGGTTCGGACGGCCGCGGCGTACGGGGTGCACTGCGCCAACCGGGCGAGGGTCGTCGGCTTCCTGCGCGAGGGCGAGCGGGTCGTCGGGGCCCGCGTGCAGGACGTCGAGGGCGGCGGCGAGTACGAGATCCGCGCGCGGCAGGTGGTGAACGCGACGGGGGTGTGGACGGACGACACGCAGGCGCTGATCGGGGAGCGCGGGCAGTTCCACGTCCGGGCGTCGAAGGGCATCCACCTGGTCGTCCCCAAGGACCGGATCCACTCCTCGACCGGGCTGATCCTGCGCACCGAGAAGTCGGTGCTGTTCGTGATCCCGTGGGGCCGGCACTGGATCGTGGGCACGACCGACACCGACTGGGACCTGGACAAGGCGCACCCGGCGGCGTCGAGCGCGGACATCGACTACCTGCTGGAGCACGTGAACTCCGTGCTGGCGGTGCCGCTGACGCGGGACGACGTACAGGGCGTGTACGCGGGCCTGCGGCCGTTGCTGGCCGGGGAATCCGACGCGACGAGCAAGCTGTCGCGCGAGCACACCGTGGCGCATCCCGTGCCGGGGCTGGTGGTGGTCGCGGGCGGCAAGTACACGACGTACCGGGTCATGGCGAAGGACGCGGTCGACGAAGCGGTGCACGGGCTGGACCAGCGGGTCGCGGAGTGCGTGACCGAGGACGTACCGCTGGTGGGGGCCGAAGGGTACCGGGCGTTGTGGAATGGACGGGTCCGGATCGCGGCACGGGCGGGCCTCCATGTGGTGCGGGTCGAACACCTGTTGAACCGGTACGGCTCGATGACCGACGAACTGCTGGACCTGATCGCGGCGGACCCCGGACTGGCACAGCCGCTGGGCGGGGCGGAGGACTACCTGCGGGCCGAAGTGGTGTACGCCGCCTCGCACGAGGGAGCGCGGCACCTCGACGACGTACTGACGCGGCGGACCCGGATCTCGATCGAGACGTTCGACCGGGGGACGCGGTCGGCGCGGGAATGCGCGGAGCTGATGGCGCCGGTCCTGGGGTGGGACAAGCAGCAGATCGAGAAGGAAGTGGAACACTACGAGAAGCGGGTTCAAGCGGAACGGGAATCGCAGCGCCAGCCTGACGACCAGACCGCAGATGCGGCGCGGTTGGGGGCTCCCGACATCGTTCCGTTGTAACTCCGGGATGCGGAGGGGGGAACCGCGGACCCGGGGCGCCCGTCCGTTGCGGAGTGAGGAACAATGAGGGTTCTGCCGGGGCGGGTTACCGCACGGGTTCTTCCGGAGCGGGCCACCGGGGACCCCGGGGGCTGCCGGAGCAGCGATCGCAGAGGGGACGCATGTCGAAGCCGGAGCACACCGAGTCGCCTGCGGCGAAGCAGGACCGGGCGAAGCCCGTGTCGGCGAAGCCGGAGTCGCCTGCGGCGAAGCCTGCAGTACCGCCTGCGGCGGAGCCGGCCTTGTCCGCCGAGCCGGCGGACGAGGAACCCGCGGCTGCCGCCGAGGGCGCGAAGCCTGCCGGCACGCCTGCGGCGAAGGCTGACCTGACGAAGCCTCCGGCTGCCGCCGAGGGTGCGAAGCCGGACCTGGGCAAGCCTGCGGCCGGTGCCGCCGAGGGTGCGAAGCCGGACCTGGGCAAGCCTGCGGCCGGTGCCGCCGAGGGTGCGAAGCCGGACCTGGGCAAGCCTGCGGCTGGTGCCGCTGAGGGTGCGAAGCCGGACCCGGGCAAGCCTGCGGCCGGTGCCGCCGAGGGTGCGAAGCCTGCCGACTCGCCTGCGGCGAAGGCCGACCTGACGAAGTCTCCGGCTGCCGCCGAGGGCGCGAAGAAGGCCGATACGGCCAAGCCTGCGGGGAATTCCGTCGTCGAGAAGGCCGATGCCGTTGCGGCCGCCGTCAAGGCCGCGGCCGCCAAGGCCGCCGAGGAGGGGCAGGACGAGGGACGGCTGCTCGCGCGCCGCTACCGGCTGCGCGGAGTCCTCGGCAAGGGCGGCATGGGCACCGTCTGGCGTGCCGAGGACGAGACCCTCGGCCGGACGGTCGCCGTCAAGGAACTCCGTTTCAGCACCGGCGTCGACGAGGACGAGAAGCGCCGCCTCATCACCCGGACCCTCCGCGAGGCCAAGGCGATCGCCCGGATCCGCAGCGGCGGCGCCGTCACCGTCTTCGACGTCGTGGACGAGGACGGCCGCCCCTGGATCGTCATGGAGCTCATCGAGGGCCCCTCGCTCGCCGAGTTCATCCGTGAACAGGGCCCGCTGACCCCCCACCGCGCCGCCGAGGTCGGTCTCGCCGTCCTCGACGTGCTCCGCGCAGCGCACGGACAGGGCATCCTGCACCGGGACGTGAAGCCGTCCAACGTGCTCATCGCCGGCACCGGCCGCGTCGTCCTCACCGACTTCGGCATCGCCCAGGTGGAGGGCGACCCCTCCGTCACCTCCACCGGCATGCTCGTCGGCGCCCCCTCGTACATCTCCCCCGAGCGCGCCCGCGGTCAGAAGCCGGGCCCGCCCGCCGACATGTGGTCCCTCGGCGGACTGCTCTACGCCGCCGTCGAGGGCGTGCCCCCGTACGACAAGGGGTCCGCCCTCGCCACCCTCACCGCCGTCATGACCGAGCCGGTGGACCCGCCCAAGAACGCGGGCCCGCTGACCGAGGTCATCTACGGCCTGCTGGCCAAGGACCCGGCCCGCCGCCTCGACGAGGAGCGCGCCCGGGCGATGCTCACCGCCGTCATCAACGCGCCGGAGCCGGCGCCCGCCCCGCTCCTCCCGCCGGCCGTCGAAGAGACCCGGCAGATCTCGCTGGTCGACGCCAAGGAGGCGGCGGCCAAGGCCGCTGCCGAAAAGGCCGCCGAAAAGGCGGAGAAGAAGGAACGCGAGCGGCAGGAACGCGAACAGCGCGACCGCGCCCGCGCGGCGCTGAAGGCGGCCCGCAAGGCCGCGGCGGCCGCAGCGGCGGCGCCCGCGGTCTCGGCGGCCGAGCCCCCGGCGCCCGCCCCGGGCAGGACCTCGCCGGTCGCGGCGCCGCTCACCGACGTCATGTCCCGCCGCACCATCGCCCTCGCGATAGCCGGTGTGGTCGTCGCGCTCGCCGTCATCGGTTCGCTGATCGCCTACATGTTCAGCGGTGACGACCCGGTCACGAAGAAGGACGAGGGCAAGGGCGGTCCGGGCACGAAGGTTTCCGGCAGCCCTGACCCCGGCGCGTCCGCCAAGACGGGCGAGACCAACGCCACCGCGGGCAAGGGCACAGGCACCAGCGCGACCGCCGGCACCGGCACCGGCTCCGGCGGTACCGAGCCGAGCCAGGGGCAGTCCCCGGGCGGGCAGCAGGCCCAGGGTCAGACGCAGGGGCAGAGCCAGGGCCAAGGCCAGGGCCAGGGCTCCACCACGGGCGGCCCGGGAGCCGGGCTCCCCGACGGCTACACGAAGGTGACCGACCCGGGGTTCCACTTCTCGATGGCGATGCCCTCGGGCTTCAAGGTGACGGGCATAGCCGGCGAGAACTCCGGCGCGATATACAGCCGCGACGGCGGCTTTCCGCGCATTCAGGTCGACTACACCGACAGCCCCGGCAACGACGCCCGCGCGGCGTGGGCCGCGGCCGTCGCGGGAGTGGCGAGCTCCAGCACGAACTACCGCACGATCCGCATCGACTCGACGGAGTACAACGGCTACCCGACCGTCGCCGACTGGGAGTTCGAGCGGGAACAGAAGGGCATCAAGGTCCGGGTCCTCAACCGCGGCTTCAAGGTCGACGCGAAGCGCGGCTACGCCATCATGATCAGCTGCCCGGCGGACCAGTGGGACGGCCCGGAGTGCACGACGATGCGCAACACGGCGTTCCAGACCTTCCAGCCGCTGGGCTGACGGGCCACCGGGCTGACGGTCCGCCGGACTGACGGCCACTGGACCCACGAGCCTTCCCAGGCCCGGGACGCGGGCGCCCTGCGCGACGTATCGTGGCAGTGGGGCCATGGGGGACGTGCGCCCCGGCACTCGGGGGAGGCGAAGTGGAGGACTACGCGGGCCGGATCCTGGCCGACCGCTACCGTCTGCCGCTACCGCCGTCGGACGAGTACGAGCTGGTCGAGACCCGCGCCTTCGACACGCGCAGCGGGCAGGAAGTCCTGGTACGGCAGGTGCCGTTACCGGAGATCGTGGATGCCGAGCTGCTCGACGAAGCCCCCGGGCAGGCGCTCCGTCCCGCGGGGCGCCGTTCGGCGGGGGACCTCCCGGCCGTGCGCCGCGCCATCGCCGCCGCGCAGGCGGCCGCGTCCGTGCCCGACCATCCGCGGCTGGACCAGGTCTTCGACGTGTTCGCCGAGGGCGGGTCGCTGTGGATAGTGAGCGAGTTGGTGCCGGCGCGTCCGCTGGCGGCACTGATCGCCGACGAACCGCTGAGCCCGTACCGGGCGGCAGAGGTCGCCGCGGACGTACTGACCGCACTGCGGGTGCTGCACGCGCACGGCTGGACGCACCGGAACATCACGGCCCGGACCGTGTTGGTATGCGATGACGGACGGGTCGTCCTGACGGGGTTGGCGGCGGGCGCCGCCGAAGACGCCCTCTGCGGCTACGACCCGGTCCCCCCGGAGTCCGCTCCCGCCTCGGACGACGCCCCGGGCCGGGGCGCGCCGGGCGTTGGCGCAGCCGTGGTCCGGAGCACGCCGCCCGCGACGGCGCCGGGTGCGCACGCGTCGGGCGGTGGTCCGGGCAATGGTGCAACCCCCGTTGGGCCGAACCCGGGCGGGGCCGAGGAGTGGGCCGTGACGCCCGGTGCGGGAGCCGACCCGGAGGGCGGTTCGGTCCCGGCCGCGCAGGCAGGTGTGGAACTGCAGGCCGAAGACGGTGCGGCCGGTACGGGGCTCGCCGTACGGGGGCCGCAGCCCGGTGCGCAGGCCGGGTACGCGCCGCTCGTGGCGCCCGGGTACGACACCGGGCCGCGGTACTCCGACCACATCACCCCCGGGGCCGCGGGGGAGCGACCCGAACTCAAGGCGGCCGCCCGGGCCGGGGCCATCGCCGCGTACCGGGCCGGGGCGCAGGCCGCCGTCGCACGGGTCACGGAACAGCGCAAGGGCGGCTCCGAGCCCGCGCCGGAGCCGAGGCCGCAGGGGTCGAACCTCCCGCAGGGGTACTCGTACCCGTACGGGGGCCCGGAGAACGGGACGAAGGCGCCCTGGCACGGGGCCACCCCGCGCCGGCAGCCCGCGCTGCCGGCCGCCGGGCAGCCCTCGCCGGAGTCGTCGCTGGAGCCGGAGCCCTCGCCGGAGTCGTCGCTGGAGCCGGAGCCGGAGCCGGAGCCGGAGCCGGAGCCGGAGCCGGAGCAGGAACAGGAACAGGAGCCCGGGGCGACGCCCGCCCCGGCGCCGGTGCGCCCCGCGCTGCCCGCGCAACTCGCCCTGCCCGAGGGGTACCACCAGGCCGAAGCCCCGGCCCCGACCGCCTACCGGACGCCGCGCGGCTCCCACGACCCGACCCCGGTCCCGCGGCCGACCATGGCCTCCTACTTGCCCTCCGAGGACCCGGACGGCCAGACCCGGCCCGCCAGGCCCGCCCGGTCGGCCGCCGAACTCCGCCCCGACCGTCCCCGGCCCGGGCAGGCCGTGTTGCCGGGGAGCGAGGTCGAGGGCCCGGCCGCGACCTCGCACCTGCGCCCCGGCTCTTCCGGCTACCCCGGCCCGTCCGTGCCGCACGCCGAGGCCGCGGGCCGGGGTTGGGGCGAAGGGGGGATCCGGAGCGGGTTGGATGCCGAGCGGGCCCGGCAGACGCGGATGGCCGTCGTCGGGGCCGTCACCGAGCGGTGGGCTCCCGAGCAGGCCGGGTCCGTCGCGGGGCCCTGGCAGTTGGCCGCGCCCGTCGGGCCCACCACCGACCTCTGGGGGCTCGGCGCGCTGCTCTACCGGGCCGTGCAGGGCCATGCCCCCTACCCCGAGGACAGCGTCACCGAGCTCGTCGACATGGTGTGCGCCGAGCCCCCGGCCTTCGCCGAGGAGTGCGGGCCGCTGCGCCCGATCGTGGAGTCGTTGCTGCGCCAGGACCCCACCGAGCGCCCCGACTTCGAGGAGCTCCGCGGCTGGCTGCGTTCGCTCGTGCGGTCCGCCCCCGAACCGGACGGTGGCGTCGGCCTCGCGGCGCTCCCGCTGCCGGAGCCGGATCCCGCGCGGCTGCCCGTCGTACGCCGACGGGGCGACCTGCACGGCCGTCACCGCAGTACCGCCCCTTCCCGCAAGCCGCGTTCCCTCGGGCGGAACCTGCTCGTCGGCGTACTCGCCCTGCTCGCGGGGGCGGTGGCGTACGCGCTGCTCTTCCTGCCCCGGGCCGGGGAGCAGGGTCAGGGTGCCGTAGCCGAGTCCCCCGTGGCGCAGCCCTCCGCCTCCCCGTCGCCTTCGGCCAAGCCGAGCCGGACGCCGCAGGCGTCGCAGACGCCCCAGTCGGCGCCCGCTCCCGGGCCCGCGCCCGCCGGTTACACCACCCAGCAGGACCCCGAGCACTTCGAGATCGCCGTTCCGGGCGGCTGGGAGCGGCGCGGGATCAACGAGGCAGGGCAGGTCCGCTACACCGACGGGGAGTACGTCCTGACGGTCGTTCCCGGCCGGGACAAGGTGGACGGCAATCCGGACCCGGCGACGTACCAGAAGGACAAGGAGCCCGAGCTGGCTCCGTACCGGTCCTCCACCTGGGCCAGCGGCGGCGACGTCAAGACGACGAAGGTCGGTCAGCAGCTCCGTGTCACCGGCCGCTACACGTGGATCGACGGCAACGGCCGCAGCGTCGTCGCCCGGAACTTCGTGGTGGCGCTCGGCGGCAGCTACCACGTCGTCATGGTCACGGGTCCCCAGGACGGGGAAGGTAAGGTCACCGAAGTCTTCGAAAAGGCCACGGCGAGTTACCGCGCGGGCGGGTGACGGGCAATCAGTACGGCGATTGCGTCACAGTGCTACCGGAACCGCGCCTTCACGGTTCCGGGAGCCCCGAGCGCTCCGTAATCTGGCCCGAAGTGCACAGAGTGGCGGGGTTTCGTGGAACAGCAGACAGGTGCGGGCGCGGTGCTCGCTGGCCGGTACCGGCTCGTGGAGCCCATCGGCAGCGGCGGCATGGGCAAGGTGTGGCGCGCGCATGACGAGCTGCTGCACAGGACCGTCGCCGTCAAGGAACTGACGGCGGGTCTGTACGTGGCCCAGGCCGACCGGGAGGTGCTGCACGCCCGGACCCAGAAGGAGGCCCGGGCCGCGGCCCGGATCCAGCACCCGGCGGTCGTGGTGGTCCACGACGTGCTGGAGCACGACGACCGGCCGTGGATCGTCATGGAGTACATCGACGGGCCCTCCCTCGCGGAGGCCGCTAAGGCGGCCGGCCGGATCGAGCCGGCCGAGGCGGCCCGGATCGGCCTGCACGTACTGGGAGCACTGCGCGCCGCGCACGCGGTCGGTGTCCTGCACCGGGACGTCAAGCCGGGCAACGTGCTGCTCGCCAAGGACGGCCGGGTCCTGCTCACGGACTTCGGGATCGCCGCGATCGAGGGCGACTCCTCCATCACGCGGACCGGCGAGATCGTCGGCTCCATCGACTACCTGGCCCCGGAGCGGGTCACCGGCGGGACCCCGGGCACGGCCTCCGACCTGTGGTCGCTGGGCGCGACCCTGTACACGGCCGTCGAGGCGCGTTCGCCGTTCCGTCGGACCTCGCCCATCTCCAGCCTCCAGGCCGTGGTCAACGACGAGCCGCCGGCGCTGCGGCAGTCGGGCGTCCTGGGACCGGTCATCACGGCCCTGCTGCGCAAGGACCCGGCCGAGCGGCCGTCGGCGCAGGAGACCGAGCGGATGCTGATCGAGGCGATGGAGGGGCGGGCGCCGAAGGCGGCGCAGGCGTACGTGCCCACGCGCGCGGTCACTCCGCAGGAACTCGCCGACGCCCAGGAGCCCGACACCGCGGGCACCGACCCGCGGGCGCAGGCCGAGTCCGCCGCGAGGACGCCGTCGACACCCGATGCGGCGCGTACGGCGGCCCTGCCCGAACAGCCCGGGCCGGTCCCCCCGGCGGGGAGTCCGGCGACGGGCGGCGGCCGCATCAAGCGGGCCGCGGCCGTGGCCCTCGTGGCGGCGCTGGTGGGCGGCGGTGCCGTCTTCGGCGTGCTGAAGTTCACCGGGGACGGCGAAGGGGGCGCGGGCGACGGCTCCGACAAGAACGCGAGCGCCCCCGACCAGCAGGGCGGCGATGACGCTGCCCCTCCGGCCGGCTACAGCGAGGTCACCGACCCGGCGGGCTTCACGCTGTTCGTTCCGGACGGCTGGAAGCGCCAGATGGACGGCGACCAGATCGACTACACCCCGGACAACGGGAAGCACTTCATCCGGATCGCCTCCGACGCGACGCCGGACTACGACAACCCGTACATGCACCTGCTCGACCTGGAGAAGCAGCTCAAGCAGCGGACGGACTACAAGCGGCAGAAGCTGAACCAGAACACCTTCCAGGACAGCACCCGCGCCGCCCTGTGGGACTTCACCTGGACCGAGAAGGGGGCGCACGCCGGGCCGCGCCGGGCCATCGAGCAGATGTACATCGCCCCGGACGGCACCGAGTACGCGGTGTACATGTCGGGTCCCGCGGCCGACTGGCAGACCACCCGCGCCCAGTTCGACAACGTGCTGAGCGGCTGGGCCCCGCCCCCCAAGAAGGGCTGACCCGGCCCCGGGGAGCGGCTCGCCGCGGGGCTTGCCGGCCATCCTGCCAGCGATCGCTGGCGGAAATGACAAAATCCGGTTACCGACGGGTACCCAAAGCCCCGCGGGCGGAATACGCTCACCGCCATGACGGACTCGCAGGCCCCGGCCCCCCTCCGCAGCGCACCGCAGCCCACCAACCCGGTCGCCGCCGCCCCGGCCGGTGCCCGCACCGCAGCCGACGTGGTGACCCCCGACCTGGTCACCCGGCTCACCCGCGGAGTGATCGGCTCCGGCCGGACCGCCAACCACACCCCCTTCACCGGGGCCAAGCTGGCGGACCTCCCCGAGGCCACCCCCGAAGACGTCGCCGAGGCCTTCGAACGGGCCCGCGCCGCCCAGGGCGCCTGGGCCGCCGTCCCCGTACGCAAGCGGGCCGCCGTGCTGCTCCGGTTCCACGACCTGGTCCTGGCCCGGCAGGCCGAGGTGCTCGACCTCATCCAGCTGGAGACCGGCAAGGCCCGCCTGCACGCCCACGAGGAGGTCCAGGCCGTAGCCGTCGCCTCCCGCCACTACGGCCGCAAGGCCCCCGGGTACCTGCGCCCCAAGGGCCACACGGGCGCCATGCCCACCCTCACCAAGGTCACCGAGCTGCGCCAGCCGCGCGGGGTCGTCGGCCAGATCGCCCCCTGGAACTACCCCCTCGAACTGTCCGTCGGTGACGCGCTGCCCGCCTTCGTGGCCGGCAACGCCGTCGTGATGAAGCCCGACACCGAGACCGCGCTCACCGCCCTGTGGGCCCGTGACCTGCTGATCGAGGCCGGACTGCCCGCCGAGGTCTTCCAGATCGTCCTCGGCGAGGGACCCGTCGTCGGCCCCGAGGTGGTCCGGCACGCCGACTACGTCTCCTTCACCGGCTCCACGCGGACCGGCCGCGAGGTCGCCCGGGGCGCCGCCGCCCGCCTGGTCGGGGTCTCCCTCGAACTCGGCGGCAAGAACGCCATGCTCGTCCTGCACGACGCCGACGTGGAGAAGGCCGCCGCGGGCGCCGTCCGCGCCTGCTTCTCCTCCGCGGGCCAGCTGTGCATCTCCATCGAGCGGCTCTACGTCCACGCCTCCGTCGCCGACGCGTTCGTCGAGCGCTTCGCCGCCCGTACGAAGGCCATGCGGCTCGGCGCGTCCCTCGCGTACGGCGCGGACATGGGCTCGCTGGTCGGCGAGCGCCAGCTGGAGACCGTACAGCGGCACGTCGACGAGGCCGTCGCCAAGGGCGCCACCCTCGTCGCGGGCGGTACCGCCCGCCCCGACATCGGCCCGCTCTTCTACGAGCCCACGATCCTCGACGGCGTCCAGGCGCCGATGGCGGTCTGCGGCGAGGAGACCTTCGGCCCGGTCGTCTCGATCTACCGGTTCACCGACGAGGACGAGGCCGTCGCACAGGCCAACTCCACCGCGTACGGGCTCAACTCCAGCATCTGGACCAAGGACGCCCGCCGCGGCCACGCCGTCGCCGCCCGCCTGCGCACCGGCACCGTCAACATCAACGAGGGCTACGCCCCCGCCTACGGCAGCGCCCAGGCGCCCATGGGCGGCATGAAGGACTCCGGGCTCGGCCGCCGCCACGGTTCCGAGGGCATCCTCAAGTACACCGAGGCGCAGACCGTGGCCCACCAGCGGCTGCTCCCGATGGCGCCCTCGCTGGGCATGGACGACGAGAAGTACGCGGCGTTCATGACCCGCAGCCTCAAGGTCATGAAGGCCCTCCGACTCCGCTAAGGGGCAGCACCGTGTCTGAGTCGTACGACTACGACGTCATCGTCATCGGATCGGGCTTCGGAGGGTCGGTCTCGGCACTGCGGCTGACCGAGAAGGGGTACCGGGTCGGCGTCCTGGAGGCCGGGCGCCGGTTCACCCGCGAGAGCCTGCCGAGGAACAGCTGGGACCTGCGGAACTACCTGTGGGCCCCGGCGCTGGGGCTGTACGGCATCCAGCGCATCCACCTGCTCGGCAACGTGATGGTCCTCGCCGGCGCCGGAGTGGGCGGCGGCTCGCTCAACTACGCCAACACCCTGTACGTGCCGCCCGCGGCCTTCTTCGAGGACCGGCAGTGGGCTTCCATCACCGACTGGCGCGAGGAGCTCGCCCCGTACTACGACCAGGCCAAGCGGATGCTCGGCGTACGCCTCAATCCGACGATGACCCCCTCCGACGTCCACCTGAAGGCCGCCGCCGAGAAGATGGGCGTGGGGGACTCCTTCCACATGGCCCCGGTCGGCGTCTTCTTCGGCGACGGCGCGGACGCCGAGGGCGGCTGCGGGGCCCGCCCCGGCCAGGAGGTCCCCGACCCGTACTTCGGAGGTGCCGGACCCGCCCGCAAGGCGTGCACCGAGTGCGGCGAGTGCATGACCGGCTGCCGGCACGGCGCGAAGAACACCCTCAACGAGAACTACCTGCACCTCGCCGAGCGCGCCGGCGCCGTCATCCACCCGATGACCACCGTCACCGCGCTCGCCGAGCACCCCGAGGGCGGCTACCGGATCCGCACCGTCCCCACCGATGCCCGCCGCCGGGGCATCGCCAAGGAGCTGCGCGCCCGGCACGTGGTCGTCGCGGCGGGCACGTACGGCACCCAGACGCTGCTGCACACGATGAAGGACAACGGGCTGCTCCCGCGGATCTCGGACCGGCTCGGCGAGCTGACCCGGACCAACTCGGAGGGCCTGGTCGGTGCGCAGACCGACGACCGCCGCTACCGCAGGCGCCGCGGCGCGGGCCCCGCCGGGGAACCGCGGGCCGACTTCACGCGGGGCGTCGCGATCACCTCGTCCGTGCACCCCGACGCCGACACCCACATCGAGCCCGTCCGCTACGGCAAGGGCTCCAACGCCATGGGGTTCATGACCGTCCTCCAGGTGCCGTACGGAAAGAACCGGGTGCGGGCCTGGTTCGCCCGGACCGCGAAGCACCCGGTGCAGCTGGCCCGCTCGCTGTCCAACCGGCGCTGGTCGGAGCGCACGATCATCGGGCTCGTCATGCAGTCGCTGGACAACTCGCTGACGACGTACCGCAAGCCCGGCGGCCTCGGCAAGGGCCTGCTCACCGCCCGCCAGGGGCACGGCGCCCCGAACCCGGTGCAGATCAAGGAGGCCACCGAGGCGGCCACCCTGCTGGCCGAGGAGATCAACGGCTTCGCCGGCAGCAACATCGGCGAGCTGATGGGCACCCCGCTCACCGCGCACTTCCTCGGCGGCTGCCCGATCGGCGCCTCCGCCGAGCAGGGCGTGGTGGACCCGTACCACCGGCTGTACGGGCACCCGGGCATCTCGGTGGTCGACGGCTCGGCGGTCTCCGCGAACCTCGGGGTGAACCCGTCGCTGACGATCACGGCGCAGGCGGAGCGGGCGATGTCGTACTGGCCGAACAAGGGCGAGCAGGACCCGAGGCCGGAGCAGGGTGCGGCCTACGCGCGCCTGGCAGCGGTGGAGCCCGTCCGTCCGGTGGTTCCGAAGGAGGCGTTCGGCGCGCTGCGGCTGCCGCTGCTGCCGGTGCCGGAGGTTCCGAAGAAGCCGTGACCGCGTGACACGTGTACCGGCGGCGGGGTCTGCGCTCCCCCTCCGAGCGCAGAACCCGCCGCCGTGCACCTAAGTGACAGGTGATCAGTCCGGATGGTTGCATGTGATGCCCGTCACCCTTCGAAGAGGGCAACTGTGGCCCGGCCTCGGCGGTCTCGATCTTCATGGACAAGCGCATCTCCCTTTTGGCGGCTACGGGGTTGGCGACACTGAGCCTCGGCGCGGCCGCCCCCGCGCTCGCCGCGGAACCCGCCTTCCCGCTCAGCGGGCCCTCCGCCCAGGTGCTCCAGCCCTCCCCGGACTCGGGCGCCTCGAAGGAGCGGAGCCTCCGCTACGACCTGAACTACGTGGGCCCCGGAAACGGCTTCCCCGGCGAGTTCACCGTCACCGTCGACCTGACCAAGGTCGCCGGGTTGGCATCCGTCCGACTCGATCCGGCCAAGCCCAGGCCGCACTGCACGACGAGCGCCACCGCGATCGTCTGCAAGCAGCAGGGCCTTTCCGTCGGGCCCGGCAACAGCTTCGACCTGCTCGTCTCCGCCGCCCAGGGCAGCAAGAACGGTGGGAGCGGCGAGATCGCGGTCAAGGCCGCGGTGGCCGGGGCGACCGTCACGCCCGTCACCACCAAGGTCACCGTCGGCGGCCCCGACCTGCACATGGGGGAACTGAAGCCCAAGGCGGAGGTGACCGCCGGCGAGCAGCAGGACCTGCCGCTCGCCTTCGCGAACCGGGGCACCCTGCCCGCCAAGTCGGTGGCGCTGGAGCTGGACGCCACGGCCGGCCTGGCGCCGGCGGAGACCTACGACAACTGCAGCAGCCAGGACCACGGCAGCATGGGCGCCACCACGGTGTGCCTCGTCGAGGGCGAGTTCCTGCCGGGTGAGTCGTACCAGCTGTCGCCGGACTCCCCGCTGCACCTCAAGACGACCGAGCGGGCCTACCGCGACTCGCTGCGGTACGGGGTCGTGCCCGACCCGGCGCCGCGCAAGGACGCGCCGGCGGCCAAGGCGGCCACCGGCAAGAAGCTGATGCTGGTCAAGGCGTCGGCGGCCGTGCCGGTCTCGGACTCCCACCTGGACCCGGCGGCCGTGAGCGGGACCGGGGACACCGACCTGAACCCGGGCGACAACGGGCGCTCGTTCGACTTCACCGCCAAGGGCACCACGGCCGATTTCGAGGCGGTCACCGCCTCGCCCGCCGGCAAGGTCGGCGACACGGTCGTGGCCGACCTCGGCTTCCGCAACAAGGGCCCGGCCGTGATCAACTACGTGCGGTCCGGTGAGAGCGCGGCCCGCACCGACATCGTGATGCCGGCCGGCGTGCAGGTCACGGACGCGCCCGCGAACTGCCGCGCGGTCAACGCCGACGGCAGCGCCCGTACGGAGCGCCTGGGTGCGCCGCGCTACTTCTGCGACGGCGGGACCTTCGCGGACGTCCACGAGCCGTACACCCACAAGTTCGTCATGAAGATCGAGAAGGCGGTCGCGAACGCCAAGGGATCGGTCACCGTCGGCGAGCCGGCCGCGGCCGGCACCAAGCTGCACGCCGTCGACCCGGTCGCGGGCAACAACACGGCCGCGTTCGTGGTCGACGTCAAGGCCGGCGCGAGCGCGAGCCCGTCCACCTCGGCCTCCACCTCCCCGTCCCCGTCCGCCTCGGTCTCGGCGTCGGTGTCGGCGAGCGCGTCCTCGTCCGTCTCCGCCGCCGGCGGCACGGGCGGCAACCTGGCCTCGACCGGCAGCTCCGTCGGCCCGATCGCGCTGGGCGCGCTGGGCGCCGTGGTCGTCGGCGGTGCGCTGTACGTGGGGGCGCGCCGCCGCTCCGGCAAGCACGCGTAGCCCGAAGGAACGCGGAACGGCCGGCCGGGGGCGTCCCCCCGGCCGGCCGTCCTTTTCCCGGGGTGACCGGGCTGCTGTCCCCTGCCGTCCGGTCACACGAAGGAGCGAGGTCCCACGACGCACGTTCCGGAGGGCCGTACGTCTCATCGCTCCGGCGGAGCCACGCGTGGTGCTGCGGTCCCGCGCCTGGCTGACGCGGCCATCCACACCAACGAAGACCGCCGGGGCCGGTCACGGGTCCGGACGAGTGACGAACGGGCGTCAGACCGGCGGCCGGGCAGGCGGCGCCGGACGCCTCAGACGCGGCCGCGGCACAGCTCCAGCAGGGTCATGGCGAGCGTGGTCCCCGGCTTCCCGAGGGCGTCGTTCCAGTGCGCGAGCACCTCCATCTCGCGCGAGAGGTGCACCCGGCGGCCGCCCGAGGCGATCCGGGCCTCCTGGATGACGGCCGACACGGCCATCCGTTCCTGGATCAGGCCGATGATCCGGTCGTCGATGGCGTCGATGCGCTCGCGGGACTCGGCGATCAGCTGCGCGGGGGTGGTCGTCACGGTCATGTTCTTACTCCTGTGGGTCTTGCCGGCAGGAGCGGAAACGCCAGAGCGCCCCGGTCCTGTCGGACCGGGGCGCTCTGGGAAGTCAGTGGCTCAAGCGAGCATCACACGGACCCATGGCGACCGGACCGGCCGGTGCCATAGGTAAAGAGGAAGCTCAGCTGCTTGCGCACGGTGTGGATTATTGCCTCCCGCCCCCGTCCCGGCCAACCGGGTTCGGATCGTGAGACGGTCGGGGTGACGCGGGCCTCGGATGGTGCGACAAACCCGCCGCCGGCGCCACCGGTAGAATCGACAAAACAGCCACCTCTTCCGCCGGAAGGCCGCCCCGTGCCAGAAGCACCCTCCGCCGCCCACGACAGCGCCCCGGACACGGTTCTCGTCGTCGACTTCGGCGCCCAGTACGCCCAGCTCATCGCCCGCCGCGTCCGCGAGGCCCGGGTCTACAGCGAGATCGTGCCCAGCACGATGCCCGTGGCCGAGATGCTGGCCAAGAACCCCAAGGCGATCATCCTCTCCGGCGGCCCGTCCTCCGTCTACGAAGAGGGCGCCCCGCGCCTGGACGACGGCCTGGCCCTGTTCGAGTCCGGCGTCCCCGTCTTCGGCATGTGCTACGGCTTCCAGCTGATGGCGACCACCCTGGGTGGCACCGTCGACAACACCGGCGCCCGCGAGTACGGCCGTACGCCGCTCGCCGTCTCCAAGGCCGGCTCCACGCTCTTCGAGGGCACCCCCGAGAACCAGTCGGTGTGGATGTCCCACGGCGACGCCTGCTCCGCCGCTCCCGAGGGCTTCACCGTCACCGCGTCGACGAACGTCGTCCCGGTCGCGGCCTTCGAGAACGACGAGAAGAAGCTCTACGGCGTGCAGTACCACCCCGAGGTGATGCACTCCACGCACGGCCAGCTGGTGCTGGAGCACTTCCTCTACCGCGGCGCCGGCCTGGAGCCCACCTGGACCACCGGCAACATCGTCGAGGAGCAGGTCGCGGCCATCCGCGAGCAGGTCGGCGACAAGCGCGCCATCTGCGGCCTCTCCGGCGGCGTGGACTCCGCGGTCGCCGCGGCCCTCGTCCAGAAGGCCATCGGCTCCCAGCTGACCTGCGTGTACGTCGACCACGGCCTGATGCGCAAGGGCGAGACCGAGCAGGTCGAGAAGGACTTCGTCGCCGCCACCGGCGTACAGCTGAAGGTCGTCGACGCGCAGGAGCGCTTCCTGACCGCGCTCGCCGGCGTCTCCGACCCGGAGACCAAGCGGAAGATCATCGGTCGCGAGTTCATCCGCGTCTTCGAGCAGGCCCAGCTGGAGATCCTCCAGGAGGACGGCCCCGCGGTGGCCTTCCTGGTCCAGGGCACCCTGTACCCGGACGTCGTCGAGTCCGGCGGCGGCACCGGCACCGCCAACATCAAGTCCCACCACAACGTCGGCGGCCTCCCCGACGACATCGAGTTCGAGCTCGTCGAGCCGCTGCGCCAGCTGTTCAAGGACGAGGTCCGGATGGTCGGCCAGGAGCTCGGCCTGCCGGACGAGATCGTCCAGCGCCAGCCCTTCCCGGGCCCCGGCCTCGGCATCCGCATCGTCGGCGAGGTCACCAAGGAGCGCCTGGACCTGCTCCGCGAGGCCGACGCCATCGCCCGCCACGAGCTGACCGCGGCCGGCCTGGACCGCGAGATCTGGCAGTGCCCGGTCGTCCTGCTCGCGGACGTCCGCAGCGTCGGCGTCCAGGGCGACGGCCGCACCTACGGTCACCCGATCGTGCTGCGCCCCGTCTCCTCCGAGGACGCCATGACCGCGGACTGGACGCGCATGCCGTACGAGGTGCTCGCGCGGATCTCCACCCGCATCACCAACGAGGTGCCCGACGTGAACCGCGTCGTCCTCGACTGCACGAGCAAGCCCCCGGGCACCATCGAGTGGGAGTAGTCCCCACCCGCAGCCCGTGACGAAGCCGCCGTTCCCCCCGGGGAGCGGCGGCTTCGCCGTCGGTATGGCCAGTTTCGGGAGCCGCCGGTACCTTGCGCCGCGAGCCGAGCCGTCGAAGGAGCGCCCATGGCCGAGCAGCCCGTACCCGTACCCGTGGACCGGCTGCGGTTCCCGATGCCACCCGTGCACACCGACCCGGACGTGGAGCGCGCCCACCGCAAGGGACGCCTCGCCGGAGCGCTGCGGCTGTTCGGGCGGCTCGGGTACGAGGAGGGCGTCGCCGGGCACGCCAGCACGCGCGACCCCGAGTTCCGGGACTGCTACTGGACCAACCCCTTCGGCCAGGCCCTGTCCGCACTCACCGCCGACGACCTGCTGCTCGTCGACGGCGACGGGCGCGTCCTCCAGGGCGACCGGCGCGTCAACGAACTGGCCTTCGCCGTGCACGCCGCCGTGCACCGGGCCCGCCCCGATGCGGTCGCGGTGGTGCACACGCACGCCCCGTACGGCAGGGCGCTGGCAGCGCTCGGCGAACTGCTCGCCCCGATCACCGAGGAGGCCTGTGCCTTCTTCGAGGACCACGCGCTCCTGGACGGTTTCGCCGGTCCGGCGGACGCCGACCGGATCGCCCGCGCCCTCGGCCCGTACAAGGCGCTGGTCCTGCGCAACCGCGGGCTGCTGACGGTGGGGAACTCCGTGGACGCGGCGGCCTGGTGGTTCATCGCGGCGGAACGCGCCGCGCAGGTGCAGCTGATCGCCCGGGCCGCCGGGAAGCCGGTACCGATCGAGCACCGTAGCGCGCTCGCCGCGCGGGAGCGTTTCGGCACGGATCTCGCCGCCTGGGTCAGCTACCAGCCCCTGTGGCAGACCGTCGCCCCCTGACGGGACTGGGCCGGGCGGGTGACGTCAACATCATGAACGGTTAATCACCTGCTCTGACATCGTGCGCAATCCGGAGCACTGCCGCAGTGGTGCACAATTCGCTGGCATTGCACCGTAGTTCAGAGAGGCGGCACGCACGTGGCTGTCCAAGAGATGTCCCGAAGCACCCACGGCGGCGCCTGCACCTGTGACGACTGCCCGCACGGCGCCCAGGAGGGGCACCGGCGCGCGGTCGCCGCGTTCACCGAGAAGCGCGACGAGTTCGCCGCCGGCCAGGGGCTGCCGGCCGCGGTGGCCCGGTCCGCCGGAGCCTCCCGGCAGTGGGTCTCCGACGAACTGACCCTGTCCGCCCGCACCGTCGCCGACCGCAGCCGGGAAGCCGGCAACTCCTGGCTGTACCTGTTCTCGCGGCGGGCCGTCCTCGCCGTGTGGATCGCCGCCGGGGTGCTGCTGCTGGTACAGGTCGGCACCGCGCTGGGCACCGGCTGGTCCACGGCGCGCACCGCCGGGCTGCTCGCGGCGGTGGTCCTGGCCGGGCTGCTCACGGTCGCCGCCCGCGCCCAGTCGGTGCGCGGCGGGCTGCTCGCCCCACTGGTCGGGGAGGACAACCGGCTGTCCACCTCGAAGGCGGTTCCGTGCGCGTGGGTGGTGCTGACGGCGTTCGCCGCGCTGCTGCCCGCGCTGCGGCTGGCGGCCTCGTCGCCCGGCCCGGAACGACAGGCCCTGTACGCCGGGCTGGCGCTGGGACGGGCGCTGCCGCTGCTCGCGGTGGTCGCGCTGACCTCGGCCGTCGCGGTGCTGGTACGCCGCGTGGTCACCGTACGGATCATGGGCCAGCGGATGCAGAAGCTGCCGGCGGACCGGCCGCGCGGGGTCGACCTGCTCACGGACGACGCGGGCCGCGGGAGCTTCCCGGACGCGCAGTACATCCTGGTCTCCACGGTGGTGCTGGCCTTCGCAGCGGTGTCGTTGGCCCGGTTCCCGGACCGGCTGCCGCGGCTCCCGTGGGCGCTGGCCATGCTGGTGGCCCTGTCGGCGACGGTGTACCTGGCGGCGAAGTTCGCGGAGGTGACCCGTCCGCTCGTGCTGTCGGTGGTCCGCAGACGGGAGCCCGGCGACCTCGACGCGGCCGTCCGGCCCGGCGACGACATCGAGATCCGCGGCGTGGGCTTCGTGCCGCCGGGGGCGCAGACGCCGGAGATGCTGGCCCGGCTGGTCGTACGCGTCGGGGCGGTCCACGTGCACGTGCCGCTGGTGCCCGTCGCGGGCGGGTTCACCAACCCCTCGGACTCGGTCCTGACCGTGCCGGTCCCGGCGGAAGTGGAACCCGGGCGCGTCGAGGTCCAAGTGGTCACGGCCGCAGGAGTGGAATCCAACCGCTGCACCATCGACGTGGCCGAATGAACGGGGTACACATGGGGCGTGACCCGAACTGACGTCCCTTCCGCCGCCCGGCCCGGACTACGGGAACGGGCCGCCCGCTACGCCCTGCTGCCGCTGCGGATCTTCCTCGGCGTGACCTTCGTCTACGCGGGCCTGGACAAGCTGACCGACTCCGCGTTCCTGTCCGTCTCCGGCCCCGGCTCCATCGGCGAGCTGATGCACGGCGTGCGCGACACCTCCGCGATCCCCGCCCTGGTGGACTGGGCCCTGCTGTCGCCCGTCGGCTTCGCCGTGGTGCTGGCCATCGGTGAGCTCCTGGTCGGCCTGGGCGTCCTGGCCGGCCTGCTGACCCGGATCGCGGCCACCGGCGGAGCGCTGATCTCGCTCAGCCTGTGGCTCACGGTGTCCTGGCAGGTGTCCCCGTACTACTACGGCAACGACCTGATCTACCTGATGGCCTGGATCCCGATGATCCTGGCCGGTGCGCCCTACCTGTCGCTGGACTCGCTGATCCGGTCGCGCCGGTCCCGGCGGACCGCGTAGGTCACCAGCCCCACCAGCGCGGCAAGGCCGAGCCCGCCCATGGTCATCGGGATGACCAGGAACCACGGCAGGTCCGCCTCCCCGGTCGCATCGAGCAGGTACAGCACGCCCGCGGCGACCAAGACCAGGCCGGCCAGCAGCCGCCCGGGCTGGAACTCATGACGCCGCACGGGCCACCTCCACCTGTCCCACACCCGTGTCCAGGTGCAGCTCGATCGTCCCCCCGGCCTCGGTGCCGGCGGACGGCTTCAGCGTCACCTGCTGGGTTTCGCCACCGCTCTTGATGCGTACGTCCTGGCTGGTGTCCCCGGGCATCGCGATGTCGCCCAGCTTGACCGAGACATCGGCCTGCGCCGTGACCTCGCGGGGCAGGATCACCTTGAGCCGGCCCGCCTTCAGGTGGGCGCGTACGGGCAGCGTGCTGCCCTTCGGCACGTCCAGCCGGCTCAGGTCCAGCGTCGCCAGCCCCGTGCCCGCCGTGTACACGGGCTTCACATCGGCCACCGCGGCCGGCCGCCACTCCACGGCCTTCCAGTCGGTGCCGATCTCACGGGGCAGCGCGGAGGCGCCGGCCAGCAGCCCGGCGGTGATCATCGCGAGCAGGATGGTCCCGAAACCGGTGCGGCCCTTGACCGAGCTGAACGCCAGACCCAGACCGAAGACGGCCAGCGCCGAGGCCAGCCCGATCTGCAGCGCGTGCGAGAGGGTGCTGCCCTGCCAGACCGACGCGGTGGCGACGCCCCCGGCCAGCAGGGCCAGGACGAACACCCGGCCGCCGATGCCACCGCGCGGGACCGGCGTGGCAGCGGCCCGCCCGAACTCCGCCGCGACGCGACCGCTCCCGATGTTCCGGGCGGCGTTGGCGTCGGCGGAATCATCCGGCCCCCACAGGTACCCGGTGGTTCCGACGGGGCCGGTGGTGCCGTCCTTGACCAGCGGGTCCCGCCACCACGACGGACTGCCCGGCGCGGGCGGCGCCTGGGTCTCCGGCGGGCCCGGGCGGTGCGTCGCCTGCGGCTCCGCCTCGGGGGCGGCCGTGCTCCGGCGGCGCTGCGACCAGTACGAGGCGCCGCCGAGGGCCAGGACGGCCAGGACGGAGAACACGGCCAGTCCGCCGTTGTCCAGCATCGACAGGAACAGTGCGCAGCCGACCAGGGCCGCGAACACCGCGGCCAGGGTGGCACCCTCGACCCGGCCGGTCAGCAGCTTCTTCGCCTCGCTGTCCTCCTCGCCGTCCACCGGCACCAGCAGCCAGGCGAAGCCGTAGAAGATCAGGCCCACACCGCCGGTGATCGCGAGGACGCCGAGCACGATCCGGAAGATCACCGGATCCAGGTCGAAGTACCGGCCCAAACCGCCGCACACGCCCGCGAGGACCTTGTCGCGCTTGCTGCGGCGCAGCGACGGCCGGTCGGCGGCGCGATCGGTCGCGCGGTCGGCGGGCCGGTCCGCGGTGCGGCCGCCCGGCGGCGGCGGTGCCGCGCCGGCACCGGCCGGAGAGGGCGGGGAGTCGTGCTTGGTCATGGGTCCATGGTGACAACCCGCCGCACCGCGCGGCACCGGGCCCGACCCTGGCACAACCCTGATATCCCCCCGACAGAACTGGGGGGATGCCCTGATGCCGCACGCGCCGCGCGCATGTGACCATCAGTGACATGCCCGTCTCCGCCGCCCCCCGCCCCCCGCACACGGCAGATGCCGACGAACCGGTCCAGCGCAGGCTCTACCGCAGCGCCGACGGTCGGATGCTCGGCGGTGTAGCGCGCGGTCTCGCCGGGCACCTCGGGCTGCCCGTCGTCTGGGTCCGGCTCGCCTTCCTCGGCCTGTTCATGTGGGGCGACGGACTGGGCGTCCTGCTGTACGCCGCGTTCTGGGTCTTCGTACCGCTGGGGGTCGGCGGCCGCACCGGCCACCGCTCCTTCTTCGAGACCCTCTCCGACGGCACCCGCCGCCTGCGCAAACCCGACAAGGGGCAGATCACCGCGCTCATCGCCCTGTGCATCGGCGCCGGGATCTTCATCTCCAAGGTCCAGCTCGGCGGCACCTCCGGCCGGTACGTGTGGCCGACGCTGCTGGTCGGCGCCGGCGTGGTCCTCGTCTGGCGGCAGGCCGACAACGCCCGCCGCGCCCACTGGGGCGCGGCCGCCGGGCGCAATGCCCGCCTGCTCCAGCTGGCCCGCGGGTTCGCCGGGGTCGCGCTGGTCGGGGTTGGCCTGACCGTCTTCATCGTCGTACGCGGCTCCGCGGCGCAGCTCGGCAACGTACTGACCGCGGCCCTCGCCGTCCTCGTCGGCATAGCCCTGTTGGCCGGACCCTGGCTGATCCGGATGACCCAGGACCTCTCCGAGGAACGCCTGATGCGCATCCGCGCCCAGGAGCGCGCCGAGGTCGCCGCCCACGTACACGACTCGGTGCTGCACACCCTCACCCTGATCCAGCGCAACGCGGAGGACGTCGGCGAGGTGCGCCGCCTCGCCCGGGCGCAGGAGCGGGAGCTGCGGAACTGGCTGTACAAGCCAGAAGGCACCGGCAAGGACGAGGCGGAGGAACCCACCACCCTCGCGGAGGCCGTCAAGAAGACGGCGGCCGAGGTGGAGGACCACCACGGCGTCCCGATCGAGGTCGTCGTGGTCGGCGACTGCCCGCTCGACGAGAAGCTGGCCGCACAGATGCAGGCCGCGCGCGAGGCGATGGTCAACGCCGCCAAGTACGGTGGCGAGGGCGGGCCGGTGCAGGTGTACGCCGAGGTGGAGGGGCAACAGGTGTTCGTTTCCGTACGGGACCGGGGGCCGGGCTTCGACATCGACGCGGTACCGGACGACCGCATGGGCGTACGAGAATCGATCATCGGCCGGATGCAGCGCAACGGCGGGACCGCACGGCTGCGGTCCGCGCCCGACGGCGGCACGGAAGTCGAGCTGGAGATGGAGAGGGCGGCGAACGCAGCATGACCGAAGAGACCGGCATCGGGGCAGTGGCCAGGCACGTTCGGGTGGTGCTCGTCGACGACCACCGGATGTTCCGTACGGGCGTGCAGGCCGAGATCGGCGAGACCGCCCGGACCGGGGTCGAAGTCGTCGGCGAGGCGGCCGATGTCGACCAGGCCGTCACCGTCATCACCGCCACCCGGCCCGAGGTGGTCCTGCTCGACGTGCACCTGCCCGGTGGCGGCGGTGTCGAGGTGCTGCGGCGCTGCGCCCCGCTGATGGCGGCGGCCGAGGACCAGGTGAGGTTCCTGGCCCTGTCGGTGTCGGACGCCGCCGAGGACGTCATCGGGGTCATCCGGGGCGGCGCGCGCGGGTACGTCACCAAGACCATCACCGGGACCGACCTGGTGGACTCGATCTTCCGGGTGCAGGAGGGGGACGCGGTGTTCTCGCCGCGGCTCGCGGGCTTCGTGCTCGACGCCTTCGCCTCGACGGACGCACCGCCGGTCGACGAGGACCTGGACCGCCTCACGCAGCGCGAGCGCGAGGTGCTGCGGCTGATCGCGCGCGGGTACGCGTACAAGGAGATCGCCAAGCAGCTCTTCATCTCGGTCAAGACCGTCGAATCGCACGTCTCGGCGGTGCTCCGCAAGCTCCAGCTCTCCAACCGTCACGAGCTGACCCGCTGGGCGACGGCGCGCCGCCTGGTCTGATCCCGGGCCGGGACGCCCGGACCTTTGGCCTGTGATTTACGCCGCAGCCACCGGCGGGAACCCGCGCGTACGACGCGGCCCTCTTGGGTTGCGTGATGAGCTTGACCGGGATTCCCCTTTTCGCGACGGCGATCGTCCTTACGGCGATCGCCGTCGTCCTGCCGCTGGTCGTGTGGAGCAAGGTGCGCGGCCCCGCCGTCGTACGGGTGTCGACCCGGGCCGTGATGCTGCTGTTCGCCCAGGTCACCGCCGTGGCCCTGGTGTTCATCGCGGTGAACCGGCAGGAGACCTTCTACAACTCCTGGGGCGATCTGCTCGGCACCGGCAAGTACGTCACCGCCGCCCCCGACCTCGGCCCGGACGGGCTCGGCGGCAAGAAGGCCGCGGAGGTCAAGGCCGAGCCGAAGGTGCACCAGGAGTTCCAGCCGGTCGAGGGCCTCGGCGGCCGGGTCAAGAAGACCGAGCTCGACGGCAAGATCTCCGGGGTCAAGGGCGACGTCATGGTGTGGCTGCCGCCGCAGTACGACGACCCGGCGTTCAAGGACAAGAAGTTCCCGGTGGTGGAGCTGATCCCCGGCATACCCGGGACGGGCAAGTCCTGGTTCCAGGGGCTCAAGGCGGCCGAGGTGCTGGAGCCGCTGATGAAGAGCGGCAAGGTGCAGCCGTTCATCCTGGTCTCGCCGCGCGCGATGCTGCTGGGCAACGGCGACACCGGCTGCGCGAACATCCCCGGCAAGGTCAACGCCGACAGCTGGTTCAGCGTCGACGTCCGCAAGATGGTCACCGACAACTTCCGGGCGTCGGACGAGGCCCGCACCTGGGGCGTCGCCGGGTACTCGGCGGGTGCGTACTGCGCCGCGAAGCTGGCGATCCTGCACCCCGACCGCTACAGCGCGGCCGTCTCCCTGTCCGGATACAACGACCCGGGCCAGGAGCCCACCTCGCTCGTCGCCCAGGACCCGGAGATGCGGCGCACCCACAACCTGAAGGCCCTGCTCAAGGCCGCGCCCGCGCCGCCGGCGGTGTCGCTGTGGATGTCGGGCGCCGAGCAGGACGGCTACCTGTCCGGCACGGACCTCAAGGGGATCGCGCAGAACCCCACCGCGGTGCACGCGGAGAAGGTCACCGGCGGCCACAACCTCGACTCGTGGTCGAAGCAGATCCCGCAGACCTTCGGCTGGCTGAGCACGCAGGTCAAGGCGCCGTAGGCCCGTCACGCCACCCGGCCCGTCACGCCACCCGGCCCGTCACGCCGGGCGGGAAGCGCCGGCCCAGGGCATGGAGTCGACGGGGGCCACCCGGACCGTGGACCCGGGCCGCGGGGCGTGGATCATCTGGCCGTTGCCGATGTAGAGGCCGACGTGGGTCACCCCGGAGTAGAAGAACACCAGGTCGCCGGGGGCCAGCTGGTCGCGGGAGACGCGCTGTCCCGCGTTGATCTGGGTGTAGGTGGTGCGGGGGAGGGAGACCCCGGCCGAGCGCCAGGCAGCCTGGGTCAGGCCGGAGCAGTCGAACGAGCCCGGTCCGGTCGCGCCCCAGACGTACGGTTTGCCGATCGCCCCGTACGCGAAGGCGACCGCACGGGCGGCGCGCGAGCCGTCCGAAGCCGGCGGGGCCGTGGTGCCCGGCCCGGCCGGGGCCGCACCCGCGGCGGACCCGGTCCCCCCGGCGGATCCGGCACCTGCGGCCTCGTAGGCGGCGCGCTCCTCGGCGGTGAGCTTGGCCAGCAGCTGCTTGGCGGTGCTGAGCTTGCCCTCGATGGTGGTCTTGGCCGCCGCGAGTTCGCCCTCGCGGGCGCGCAGGTCGGCGAGCCGGCCGGCGGCCCGCTCCTTGAGCTGTCCGACCTCGTCCAGTTGGTGCCGCACGGAGGAGATCTCGGCGGCGCTGCGGTCGCCGGTGCGGGTGAGGAACGAGGCCCGGGCCAGGTAGTCCTGCGGGTCCGCGGCCAGGGCCAGCTGCATGGCGGGTCCCAGGCCGCCGCTGCGGTACTGGCCGGCGGCCAGGGAGCCGAGCGCCCGGCGGGCGGTGTTGAGCCGGTCGGTCTTGCGGGCGGTCTCGTCGCGCAGGCCGTCGAGCGCGCGCTCGGCCTCGTCGGCCTTCTCCTTCGCCCCGTTGTACCGCTCGGTCGCCTCCTCGGCCTGCTCGTAGAGCCGGTCCACTTCCGCCTTCACCTGGGAGGGCGTCTGCTGGGGGTCGGCCTGCGAGGTGCCTTCGAAGGCGGTGGCGGTGGCAGCGCCCGCCAGGGCGAGCGTGGCGGCGGTGCGTACGGTGCCGCGGGAGAGCGGGCGCTGCCTGGGCTTTCGGTGACTGGCCACGAGGGCCTCACGTCCTTCCTCGCTCGGGAGCTCGGTGCTTGGAGGAGGACGCTAGACCGGGAGGTAACAGTCGGATGACGAGATGACCGCAAGTGTTCCGACCCGACCGGATGTGGCGGTTCCGGGTCGGTGCCGGGTCAGTGCCAGAGGACGGCGATGAAGATATTGACCACGGTCAGTCCGCCGACCGCGCCGAACAGAGCCTTGTCCACGTGTTCCTCGTCCCGCTTCACGTAGACGAGCGCGAGGATCACGAAGAGCACGGCGAGCTTCACGCCGATCTTGATGTTGTTGACGCTGCCGCCGTCCATCTCGCGGAAGCCGACCAGCAGGACGCCGGTGACGAGCATCGTCAGCGCACCGTGCAGCATCGCGGGCACGAAGCGGGCGGTGCCGGCGCTCATCGCCTTCATCTGGGTCAGGAAGCCGCCCAGGAGGGAGGCGATACCGATGATGTGCAGGCCCACGAAGACACTGATGAGTACGTCCATGGGGGCGAGCGTACGGGGGCTCCCGGTCAGCCCAGGAAGCGGGTCAGCTCCTCGACGACCACCTCCGGGCGCTCCTCCGGCAGGTAGTGCCCGCTGCCGTCGACGCGCACCACGCGGGTGTCGGTGCCCAGGGCCGGGACGGCGGCGACGAGGCTCTCGTAGTTGCTGTACTCGCCGCCGAGGGCCAGGATCGGCGCGGTCACCGGGGCGTACGTGGCCAGGTCGGCGATGTCCCGGGTGAAGGTCCGGTACCAGTCGTTGGCGGCGCGTACGGCCTCCGGCGCGTCGTAGGCGCGGGCGTACACCTCGCGGGCGTGCGCGTCGACCGAGGCGGGGTCGGCGGTGGCGTTCTCGAACAGCCAGTCCAGCAGGAGGTGGAAGCGGCCGGCGAGCAGCTGCTCGGGGAGCCCGTGGACCTGGTTGAAGGCGAACCACCACTTGTGGCGCTGCCCCTGCTGGGGGAGCAGGGCCATCCGGGCCCAGCTCTCCTCGGGGTGGGACACGTCCAGGAGGGCGATCTTCCGGGTCGCCCCGGGGTGGTTGGCGGCGTACGCGTAGGCCACCATCGCGCCGATGTCGTGGCCGACGAGGTGCGCGGAGTCGATGCCGAGCCGGCCGAGCAGCGCGTGGACGTCGTGGGCCAGGGTCTTCTTGTCGTAGCCGGCCGCGGGCTTGGCGGAGCCGCCCATGCCGCGCAGGTCGACGGCGATCACGCGGTAGCGGGCGGCCAGGGCGGGCAGCACCTTGCGCCACTGCCACCAGGTCTGCGGCCACCCGCCGAGCAGGACGAGCGGCTCGCCGCTGCCGCCCTGGACATAGTGCAGCCGGGTGCCGTCGACGTCGGCGTGGTGGCTGGTGAAGCCGCCGTCGAGGGAGGCGGCGAGGGTGGCGTCGTCGAAGGGGAAGGCCTGGGGAGCGGCGGTGCTGGGCACGGGGTGTCCTCACGGGGCGGGGGCGATGGGGCCCGACCGTACGAAGAATTCGAACGGTCAGGCAGTGTCGACTGTACGAGATCTTCGAATGGTCAGGCAAGGTCCGTACGAGATCTGCGTACAGTGAGGGCATGGCTGCCGCTGCTGAGCTGACCCACCCCTGCGCCGAGCACCTCGAACTCGCCGAGGTGCTCGCGGCCCTCGGCCACCCCGTCCGGCTGGAGATCGTCCGCAGGCTCGCCTCCGGCGCGGAGGCCTTCTGCGGCGAAGTGGTGCCCGACCTGCCCAGGTCGAGCGTCACCCACCACCTCAAGACGCTCCGCGAAGGCGGTGTGATCTGCCAGCGCCCGCAGGGCCGCAAGCTCTACCTCACGCTGCGCCGGGACGACCTGGAGCTGCGCTTCCCCGGCCTGCTGGAACTCGTCCTGCGGTGAGCCCGGGGTGAGGGGAGCCACAGGGGCGGGAGCAGCCGATTTTCCGCGGCCGGGGCCGGGTGTCCGTCCCGCCCCCTAGACTCGGAAAGCGATGAGCAGCCTCTTTGACGACAGCTTCCTGGCGGACCTCTCCCCCTCCGACGAGGTCCCTCCGCCGCCCGAGGACCACGCCGCACCGGAACCGGGTGCGGACGACCTCTTCGGGGGCCGGTTCGACGTACCCATGAGCGGGGACGCGTACTACCGGGACGGCGACCCCAAGCCCGTCATCGACCCCGCGACGCTCCTGGACGGGCTCAACGAGCAGCAGGCCGCCGCCGTGGTGCACGCGGGCTCGCCGCTGCTCATCGTGGCCGGCGCCGGCTCCGGCAAGACCCGGGTGCTGACCCACCGCATCGGCCACCTGCTGGCCGCGCGGGGCGTCCACCCCGGCCAAATCCTGGCGATCACCTTCACCAACAAGGCCGCCGGTGAGATGAAGGAGCGCGTCGAGGGGCTGGTCGGCCCGCGCGCCAACGCCATGTGGGTCTCCACCTTCCACAGCGCGTGCGTGCGCATCCTGCGCCGCGAATCCAAGCGCCTCGGCTTCACCTCGTCGTTCTCGATCTACGACGCCGCCGACTCGAAGCGCCTGATGGCGCTCGTCTGCCGCGACCTGGACCTGGACCCGAAGAAGTTCCCGCCCAAGTCCTTCAACGCCAAGATCTCGAACCTCAAGAACGAGCTCATCGACGAGGACGCCTTCGCGGCACAGGCGGCCGACGGCTTCGAGAAGACCCTCGCCCAGGCGTACGCGATGTACCAGGGGCGGCTGCGCGAGGCCAACGCGCTCGACTTCGACGACATCATCATGACCACGGTGCACCTGCTCCAGGCGTTCCCGGACGTCGCCGAGCACTACCGGCGCCGCTTCCGTCACGTCCTCGTGGACGAGTACCAGGACACCAACCACGCCCAGTACACGCTGGTGCGCGAGCTCGTCGGCACCGGCTACCCGGACCTGCCGCCGGCCGAGCTGTGCGTGGTGGGTGACGCCGACCAGTCGATCTACGCCTTCCGCGGCGCGACCATCCGCAACATCCTCCAGTTCGAGGAGGACTACAAGGACGCGACGACGATCCTGCTGGAGCAGAACTACCGCTCCACGCAGACGATCCTCTCCGCCGCCAACGCGGTCATCGAACGCAACGAGAACCGCCGCGCCAAGAACCTGTGGACCCAGGCCGGCAGCGGCTCCGTCATCACCGGCTACGTCGCGGACACCGAGCACGACGAGGCGCAGTTCGTCGCCGATGAGATCGACCGGCTCACGGACGCGGGCGAAGCCAAGGCGGGCGACGTGGCGATCTTCTACCGGACGAACGCGCAGTCGCGCGTGTTCGAGGAGATCTTCATCCGGGTCGGCCTGCCCTACAAGGTCGTCGGTGGCGTCCGCTTCTACGAGCGCAAGGAGGTCCGGGACGTCCTCGCGTACCTGCGCGTCCTGGCGAACCCGGAGGACAACGTTCCGCTGCGCCGCATCCTGAACGTGCCGAAGCGCGGCATCGGCGAGCGCGCGGAAGCGATGATCGACGCCCTCGCCATGCGCGAGAAGATCACCTTCCCGCAGGCGCTGCGACGCGTGGACGAGGCCTTCGGCATGGCCGCCCGCTCGACCAACGCCGTGAAGCGGTTCAACGTGCTGATGGAGGAACTCCGCACGATCGTCGAATCGGGCGCGGGCCCGGCGGTGGTGCTGGAAGCGGTGCTGGAGCGCACGGGCTACCTCGCCGAGCTCCAGGCCTCGACCGACCCGCAGGACGAGACGCGGATCGAGAACCTCCAGGAACTCGCGGCCGTGGCCCTGGAATTCGAACAGGCCCGGGGCGAAGACGCCGCGACGCCGGCGGCAGCCGCCACGGGCGGGACCCTCGCCGAGTTCCTGGAACAGGTCGCACTCGTCGCCGACTCCGACCAGATCCCCGACGAGGACGAGGACGGCTCGGGCGTCATCACGCTGATGACCCTGCACACCGCCAAGGGCCTGGAGTTCCCGGTGGTCTTCCTGACCGGCATGGAGGACGGGGTTTTCCCGCACATGCGGGCGCTGGGCCAGACCAAGGAGCTGGAGGAGGAGCGCCGCCTCGCCTACGTCGGCATCACGCGGGCGCGCGAGCGGCTGTACCTGACCCGCTCGTCGATGCGCAGTGCGTGGGGCACCCCTTCCTACAACCCGCCGTCGCGGTTCCTCGAAGAGATCCCGGCGGAGTACCTCCAGTGGAAGCGCACGGGCGCGGCCCAGAGGCCGGCGGGCCCGATGCGGGGCTCCGGCTCGGGGTCCGGGTACGGATCCGGGACGGGGAAGGCGACCTTCGGGACCTCGCCGGAGGCGTTCCTGTCCTCGTCGCGTACGAAGTCGGGGCCGTCCGGGTTCGCGACGCGCCGGGCCAACGACAAGCCGGTCATCGCGCTGGCGGTCGGGGACCGGGTCACGCACGACCAGTTCGGGCTGGGCACGGTCATGGAGGTCAGGGGAGCTGGCGCGGACGCGCAGGCCACCGTCGACTTCGGGGACGACAAGCCGAAGCGCCTGCTGCTGCGCTACGCGCCGGTGCAGAAGCTGTAACGGCTCCGCCGGGCCCGGGCCGGTGCGGTCCGGGCCGATGTGGCTGAGGCTGATGTGGCTCTGGCTGATGGGGCCCGGGCCGATGTGGTTCGGCCGGGGCGGTCTTAGCTCGGGTCCAGGCCGTGGCTACGGAGCCACGGCAGCGGGTCGATCGCCGAGCCGCCGCCGGGCCGGACCTCGAAGTGCAGGTGCGGACCGGTGGAGTTGCCGGAGTTGCCGGAGTAGGCGATGACGTCGCCCGCCTTGACCTTGCCGGACCGGAGCTTGGTGCTGCTGAGGTGGCAGTACCACGTCTCGGTGCCGTCGGGCGAGGTCACTATGGCCATGTTGCCGTAGGCGCTGTTCCACTGCGTGCGCACGGTGCCGTCGGTGGCGGACATGACCGGGGTGCCGTAGGAGACCGGGAAGTCGATGCCGGTGTGCACCGACATCCACATGCCGCCGGCCTGGCCGAACGTGGCGCTCAGGCCGTGCTGTTCGACCGGGATCGCGAACTTGGGGCGGGCCGCCTCCTTGGCCGCTTCCTCCTCCGCCTTCTTCTTCTTCTCGTCTTCCTGGCGCTGACGCAGGTCGATGCGCTCCTGCGTGCGGCTCGCGCGGTCCGCGAAGTCGCCGGCGTCGGCGCTGAGCGCCGTCAGCTGGGTGTCGAGCTTGCTGTTCGCCGCGACCGGCTTCACCGAGGCCGGGTCGGGCGCGGCCATCGTGGTGGTGTCCTCGGCGGGCTTGTCCACGCCGGTGAGTCCGCCGACGGAGGCGGCCGCGACACCCGCGACGCCCATCACGCAGGCGGACGGTACGGCCACGGTCAGCAAGGCGGAACGCTTCGCCGGGGAGCGGCGCCGGCTGTTGCCTCCGCTGGAGGGGGCCGTTGCCGCCGACTTCGTCTTGGCGCCGGCGCGGCGCGAGGCGCGGGGCGCGGGTGCGTCGGCCGGGGTGAGCGGCATGGCCTGGGTGGGCAGGTCGTGCACCGGGTCGGCCGCGGCGTCGGCATCGAGGTCGAGGTCGAGGTCGAAGTCGTGCTCGTGGTCGTGGCCGAGTTCCGGCTCGGGGCCCTCGTCGCCGAGGACTTCGAAGACGGCGGTCTCGCTGTAGGCGTCGGCGGCGGGAGCGGCCGGTGCCTCGTAGGAGTAGGTCGTGTCGTGGTGCGTCTGCTGCTGGGCCTGCTGCTGGTACTCGTACTGGTAGTCGTACGAGAAGGTCTGCGTCTGCTGTTCGTGCTGCGGGACGGCGTTCCAGGCGGTGGCGTCGTACGCGCCGGTCTCGGTGCCGGTGGTGCCGTAGCCCGGCACCGCCCACTGGCCGGTCTGCCCGGGCTGCTCGTAGTCGAACCCGGTGGCCTGGTAGTCCGTGCCGCCCTGCTGGTTCCAGGCGCTCGCGTCCCACTGTCCGGTGCCGGTGTCCTCGCAGACGCCGCCCTGGGCGGGGATGCTCGACAGGTAGCCGCCGTCCTGCGCGTAACTGTCCTGCGCGGACCAGGCGGTGGTGTCGTACGCGCCGGTCTCGTACGAGGCGTAGGAGGCGTAGTCGTACCCCTGGCCCTGCGTTTCGTAGGAAACGTATGTCGAGTCACCAGCGAAAGTGGTGTTGGAAAGGCCTTCGTACCCGGAATCGGGGTACAGGCCCGACGAGGGGCGGTCGTTCACCAACTTCTCTTTCGCCTCGGCAGTGGGGGGCCTGGGTGGCCAAGGAACTTGAGGTTCCCTGGGGAGAGCAGTGGCGTGACTGTACCCGGCGGTTACTGGCAACGACAATCTTCCAGGGGTTTCCGGCTTTCCGGAACCGGGCATTCGGCCGTCTTTCGGTCGCAGCAAGGCCGAGCCTTGGCCTTGAGTTCGAAATCCGTTCGAGTTTCGATCGGTTGGTGTTCACGCGACGGAAGCGGCGTCCTCCAGGCCTTCGACGGCGGCCGGGCCGGTCCTGTCCAGTGCGCGCCGGACCGCTGCCGTCACGGCCGGATGTGCGGGTAGTGCGAGATGTCCGATGCCCGTGACCTGCACGTTCTCCACGAGGAGGTCCGGATGCTCGATACGGGCCGTCTCGGTCGGGTCCATCAGCTCGTCGAACTCGCTCCAGAACGCCACGCATCGGGTGCGGCAGCCGGGCGCGGGCGCCCGCAGCTCGGCCAGCACCTCGGAATCCGGGCGCATCTGCCGGACCAGCGGATGCGCGTCCATGAAGGGGGCGACCCGCGTACCGGAATGCGGAGTGCCGAGCGTGACGAGCGTGCGGACGCGGGCGTCACCGCCGAGGCGCTGGACGTAGTACCGCCCGACCAGCCCGCCCAGACTGTGCCCGACCAGGTCCACCCGCTCCTGCCCCGTGCGCTCGCACAGCTCCTCGACGCGCCGGGCGAGGTGGCGGGCGGTGACGCGCAGGTCGCGGGTGAAGGGGGAGTAGTTGTACGTCTCCACCTGCCGCCGGCCGCCCGCGGCGAGGGTGCGGCGCAGCAGGACGAACACGGACCGGTTGTCCGTGAACCCGTGCAGCAGGAGCACCGGCGTCTGCCCGAGGCGTTTTGCGGCGGTTGCGGGCGGCTTTTCCTGACGTATCCCGGTCGGGTACAGCAGTAGGTGCCCGCCGAGGACCACCGCCTCCAACACTCCGGCCCGCAGCGCGGCCCCGGACACGGACACGGGTACGGGTATGGACACCCCCATCGACGGCCTCCCCTAAGCCTTTTGGGACTGCGGTCGGCCGCGCCACCGTGCCGTGCGGCTGTCGGTACGGTGGCGCGCGCCCCCCGGTTCGGCTCCCCATGGCGGTGAATCAACGCCGTCCCACGTGTGATTTCCCCCTCGTGGTTGACCGTGAAACGGGGGTGTGCGCGATGCTGTACTTAACGTTCGTTCACTCGGGAGGCAGTGCGATGGGTGTGACCGGTCCGATCCGTGTGGTGGTGGCCAAGCCGGGTCTCGACGGCCACGACCGCGGGGCCAAAGTGATCGCGCGTGCGCTGCGGGACGCGGGCATGGAGGTCATCTACACGGGCCTCCACCAGACTCCCGAGCAGATCGTGGACACCGCGATCCAGGAGGACGCCGACGCGATCGGCCTCTCGATCCTTTCGGGCGCCCACAACACGCTGTTCGTGCGCGTCCTGGAACTGCTGAAGGAGCGCGAGGCGGAGGACATCAAGGTCTTCGGCGGCGGCATCATCCCGGAGGACGACATCGCCCCCCTGAAGGCGAAGGGCGTGGCCGAGATCTTCACCCCGGGCGCGACGACGACGTCGATCGTGGACTGGGTCCGCGCCCACGTCCGCCAGTAGCCTGCGCCGCTCACCCGACGGGCGACCCGACGCCCCGCGAACCCGACCGTGCGTGTCGGTGCGGTGGGGCGGCGCGGCGCCGGCCCCCGCCGGGCGGCGGAGATCCGCGCCGGACCGGGCCCGCGACCGCGGGCCGGTGGGACGCCGCGGGGTCAGGGCCCGGGCGGGGTCAGTTCCCCGAGCATGGTGGCGCGGAGGCGGAGCGTGGCGACCAGGCGTTGGAAGGCCTCGGCCCAATACGCCGCCGCGCCCGCAGACGTGTCCGGCGGGCCGTCCGAAGTCGCCGTCAAGGACTCCAGGAGGTCGGCTTCCGCGGGATCCAGGCAGCGTTCCGCCAGGCCCATCACTCCGCTGAAGCTCCACGGGTAGCTGCCCGCTTCCCGCGCCGCGTCCAGGGCGTCCACCACCGCCCGCCCCAGCGTCCCCGCCCACGGCACCACGCACACGCCGAGCAGCTGGAAGGCCTCCGAAAGGCCGTGGGCCCGTATGAACTCCGCGACCCACTGCGCCCGTTGCCCGTCCGGCAGGATGGACAGCAGCTTCGCCCGCTCCGCCAGCGACGCCGTGCCCGGGGCCGTCGCGGGAGGCGACGACGCCGAGCCGAGCAGGGCCTTCGACCACTGCGGATCGCGCTGGCGGACCGCCGCCCGGCACCACGCCGCGTGCAGCTCCTCCCGCCAGCTCTCGCCCCCGGCCACCGGCAGCGCCACGATCTCCGCCGGGCCGAGCCCCCCGAACCGCTCCCCCCAACAGGACAGCGGAGCCGCCTCCACCAGCTGGCCCAGCCACCAGGCCCGTTCCCCGCGCCCGGCGGGCGGCCGCTCGACCACCCCGTCGCGGAGCATCCCCGCATCGCACTCGGCCGGCGGAGTCACCCCCTCCGGCCCGACGCAGGCCCGTGCCCGCTCGGCCATCCGCCGGGCCAGCGCCGACTGCGGCAGTGCGGACAGCAGCTCGGCGGCCGTCGCCCGGACGTTGCGGCTCCGGTCACCCAGGGCCGCTTCCAGGAACGGCTCGTCCCCTTCCGTCAGCCCCACCCGCAGTGAGTCGAGGAACATCAGCCGGTCCTCGGCCCGCTCCGCGGCCCAGGTCGTGGACAGCAGCCGTGTCGCGGCCGCCGCCTCGTGCACCCGTACGGTCCCCAGCAGGGCCACGCGTTCCGCGAACAGTCCCTCCTGCCACAGCCGTTCCACCCCGGCCCCGTCCTCGGGGTCGGGGAGCTCCCCGCCGCCCGCCCCGCCGCGCAGGGCGAACCGCCAGTCCGGATTCAGCCTGGCCAGCCACAGGCCCCGCGCCCCGGCCAGGGCCAGCGCCTGTGCCCGCAGGTCCGTCCTGGCCCGGGCCGCGTCCAGCAGCGCCGGCACGAGCGCGGCCGGCGCCCGGTAGCCGTGCCGGCCGGCGGCGGCCAGCCACTGCGGCAGCAGCTCCGTCAGGTCCGGGGCCGCCCCGCGCCGCCCGCCGCCGCTGCCCGCGCCGGTCCGGCCGGCCAGCAGCTGTGCGAGACGCCTCCGGGCCGGCTCCGGCGGAGCCGGGCGCGGATCCCGTGGTGCGGGATCCGGCCGCGGACCCGCCGGGGCGGGCCGCAGCCCCGCCCGGCGCCGTACGGTCTGCACGGCCGCCGCATCGAGCAGCGCCGACGGGTCGCCCTGGCGCCGCCCCGTGCCCAGCAGTGCGGCGGCGACCAGCTCCTCCCACTCCCCGTGACCCGTGTTCGTGTCCCTGTTGGTGTCCGTGTCCGTGTCCGTCGTCTTCGCCGTCACCGCGCCCCTCCTTCTCTTGCGGTAGTGCTCCGGTCCCGCCCCCTCCGCGGGACCGGAGCAGCTCTCGTCCCCCTTGCCCGACCCTTCAGCTTGCGTGGTTGTCGTTCACAAAAGCCCCCCGGCTTCGTCGTTCGTGCACGTCGGCGCCCCCGCGCAGACGTTCCCTCCCCTACGGGACCCCCCGGTCCCTTCACCCCAGGGCGACCGGTTCCGGGCAGCCCGGCTGCCAGGCCGTCAACGGGGTGAATCCGCGGTGTCCGCATTCGCCGAACACCGTGACCGGCCCGCCGCCCGAGAGCGCGGCCAGCTGCCACAAACCGGACCGCGATGCGCCGCCCGAGAGCGCGACCGGCAGCGCGGAGGTGCCCTCCGCATCCGCCAGTTGCCAGCCCAGCTCCCCCGGTATCGGGATCACCGGGCCCAGCACCACGGGCCACGAGTCCAGCCACGGGTCCTCCCGCAGCGCCGCCCCGTACGCCTCCAGTGCCGCCCCCGTACTGATCCCGGCGGGAGGCTGGTCGTTCGCCGCGGCCGGCGCGGCCCTCTCCCCGAGATCCGCCCGCAGCCCCGCCGTACCCGGCCGGAAGCGAGCCTCCGCCTCCAGCACCAATCCCACGGGAAGTGCCAGCCCCGGCGGCCGCCCGGGCGGGCCGAAGTCCAGCACCAGGGCCGGGCGCCCGCTTCCCAGCCCGCGCAGCCACGTCCGGCGGGTGGTGAGCCTGCCGTCCGGTGACACCGAGTCGTACTGGGCCAGCACCAGCCAGCGGTCCCGTACGACCTCCCCCTCCGCGGCGGAACCCGGAAGCCCCACCCTGCTCCGGACCGTCGCGGCGAGCGGCTGCGGCAGGCCTGCCAACCCGAGCCAACCCCGGTTCAGCAGGTGCAGCAGCGCGCCCTCCTCCAGCATCCGGGCGGGCCATCCGGGACCGCAACTGGGTATCGTCCCCAACTCCCGCACCCGCGCCGCGAGTCCCGGCGCCTGGGCGTCGACCATCCGCGCGGCGGTCTCCTCCCAGGGCGCGTACCCCGCCTGCTGCTGACCGGCCAGGCCCCCGCGCAGCACGTCCTCCAGCCGCTGTTCCAGCTCGGTGACGCCGGCGCTGATCCGGGCCGCCCTCCGTTCGGCCCGGATCTTCGCCGCCCCCTCGTCCGCCGGACCCTCCGCCGCGGAGGCCGCACGCGCGGCCTTCGCCGCCCGCCCCGCCTGCCATTCGGCGGCCCAGTCCGGCGCCCCGCCGCGCTCGCCGAACCCCTCGGCCGACCGGAGCAGGAGCAGCCCGAGCGCGTGCTTGCACGGGAACTTCCGGCTCGGACAGGAGCAGTTGTACGCCGGGCCCGTCAGGTCCACGACCGTCCGGTACGGCGTACTGCCGCTGCCCTTGCACACCCCCCACACCAAACCGGAAGCGGAATCTCCGGTCTGTGACCACGGACCCGCCCCGCCCAGCTTGGCCCCCGCCGTGCGTGATGCAACGTCAGGAGCCAGAGCCAGTACCTGTTCCGCTGTCCAGCGGACCCCCTGCTCAGTCATGTGCTCCACCGTAGAGACCCCCACTGACAATCGCTCTGACCTGCAACAACCCTGCGGGAGAGGGTCGTTGTCAGTGGCGTGGTGCACGGTTGTTCCAACAGTCGGAAGCGGCTGTCGAGCATTGGAGGGGGACCATGACCATGCCCGAGAACGGCACGGGCGCCGAGGTGCTGCGACCGCACGCCGAAGACGCCTTCGCGGACGAACTGAAAGCCCTCGCGGCCACCGACGACCGGCCCCGGCCGACGCGTTGGAAGCTCTCCCCGTGGGCCGTCGCGACGTACCTCCTGGGCGGCACCCTCGCCGACGGCACGGTCATCACGCCCAAGTACGTCGGCCCGCGCCGCATCGTCGAGGTCGCCGTCACCACCCTCGCCACCGACCGCGCCCTGCTCCTGCTCGGCGTCCCCGGCACCGCCAAGACCTGGGTGTCAGAGCACCTGGCCGCCGCCGTCAGCGGAGACTCCACCCTCCTCGTCCAGGGCACCGCCGGCACCCCCGAGGAGGCGATCCGGTACGGCTGGAACTACGCCCGCCTCCTCTCCCAGGGCCCCAGCCGCGAGGCCCTCGTACCGAGCCCCGTCATGCGCGCCATGGCCGAGGGCTCGACCGCCCGCGTCGAGGAGCTCACCCGCATCCCGGCCGACGTCCAGGACACCCTCATCACCGTCCTGTCCGAGAAGACGCTGCCCATACCCGAGCTCGGCCAGGAGGTGCAGGCCGTGCGCGGCTTCAACCTCATCGCCACCGCCAACGACCGCGACCGCGGGGTCAACGAACTGTCCAGCGCGCTGCGCCGCCGCTTCAACACGGTCGTCCTGCCGCTGCCCGCCACCGCCGACGCCGAGGTCGACATCGTCGCCCGCCGCGTCGACCAGATGGGCCGCGCGCTCGACCTGCCCGCCGCGCCCGAGGGCCTGGAGGAGATCCGCCGCGTCGTCACCGTCTTCCGCGAGCTGCGCGACGGGGTCACCGGCGACGGCCGTACGAAGGTGAAGTCGCCGAGCGGCACGCTGTCCACCGCCGAGGCCATCTCCGTCGTCACGGGCGGCCTCGCGCTCGCCGCCCATTTCGGGGACGGCGTCCTGCGCCCGTCCGACGTGGCCGCCGGAATCCTCGGCGCCGTGGTCCGCGACCCGGCCGCCGACGGGATCGTCTGGCAGGAGTACCTCGAAACCGTGGTGCGCGAGCGGGACGGCTGGAAGGACTTCTACCGCGCCTGCCGGGAGGTGACGGCATGAGCGGCCCGACCGCCGGGCGGCGGGGGCCGCTGCTGCTGGGCGTACGGCACCACGGGCCGGGCTCGGCCCGCGCCGTGCGGGCCGCCCTCGACGCGACCCGCCCGGCGGCCGTGCTGATCGAGGGCCCGCCCGAGGGGGACGCGCTGCTCCCGCTGGCCGCCGACCCCGGGATGCGGCCACCCGTCGCCCTGCTCGCGCACGCCGCCGACGATCCGGGACGGGCCGCGTTCTGGCCGCTGGCCGCGTTCTCGCCCGAGTGGGTCGCCGTCCGCTGGGCGCAGGAGCAGGACGAACCGGTTCCGGTGCGGTTCATCGACCTCCCGGCCGCGCACACGCTGGCCGCGCGGGCCGACCCGGAAGAGGCGGACGGGACGGACACGACGGACGCGACGGACTCCGTACGGCTCGACCCCCTCGCGGTGCTCGCAGAGACCGCCGGGTACGACGACCCCGAGCGCTGGTGGGAGGACGTGGTCGAGCACCGCGGCGCCGCCCCGCAGGATCCCCTCGCCGCGTTCGAGGCGCTCGGGGAGGCCATGGGGGCCCTGCGCGAGGCGTACGGGGACGGCGGCCGGCCCCGGGACCGGGTGCGCGAGGCGTACATGCGCCAGCGCATGCGGGCCGCCCGTCGGGAGTTCGGCGACGCGTACGCCGTGGTGTGCGGGGCCTGGCACGTGCCGGCGCTGCGCGCGAAGACCACGGCCGCCGCGGACAAGGCGCTGCTGACCGGGCTCCCCAAGGTCAAGGTGGAGACCACCTGGGTCCCGTGGACCCACCGGCGGCTCGCCCGGGCCGGCGGGTACGGCGCGGGCATCACCTCGCCCGGCTGGTACGCGCACCTCTTCGCGGCCCGCGACCGGCCGGTGGAGCGGTGGCTGACCCGGGTCGCCGGGCTGCTGCGGGAGGAGGACCTACAGGTCTCCCCGGCGCACGTCATCGAGGCGGTCCGGCTGGCCGGGACCCTGGCCGCGGTACGGGGGCGGCCGGCGGCCGGACTGACGGAAACCCTCGAAGCGGCACGGGCGGTGATGTGTGACGGCTCCGACGTCCCGCTCGCGCTCGTGGAGGACCGGCTGGTCGTCGGCGACGTGCTCGGCGAGGTCCCCGACGGGGCGCCCGCCGTCCCCCTGCAACGGGACCTGACCCGGCAGCGGCGCTCACTGCGGCTCAAGGCCGAGGCGCAGGACCGCGAGCTGGAACTCGACCTGCGCAAGGACACCGACGCGGCCAAGTCCCGACTGCTGCACCGGCTGCGGCTGCTCGGCATCGACTGGGGCACGCCGGCCGCCTCGCGGGGAAGCACCGGGACGTTCCGCGAGACGTGGCGGCTCTGCTGGGAGCCGGAGCTGTCGGTGAGGGTCGCCGAGGCCGGCATCTGGGGCACCACCGTCGTCGCCGCCGCCACCGCGAAGGCCGAGGCGGACGCGGCCGGGGCGGCCGAGCTCGGCGAGGTGACGGCGCTGGCCGAGCGGTGCCTGTTGGCCGGGCTGTCCGGGGCGCTGCCCGCCGTACTGCGGGCGCTGTCCGACATGGCCGCGATGGACGCCGATGTGGCGCGGCTCGCCAAGGCCCTGCCGGCGCTGGCCCGTTCGTTGCGGTACGGAGACGTACGGGGGACCGACGCGGCGGCGCTGAGGACGGTCGCGGGCGGGCTCGCGGAGCGGATATGCGTGGCGTTGCCGCCGGCCTGCGCGGCGGGCCTGGACGCGGACGCGGCCGGCGAGATGCGGGGCCGTGTGGACGGGGTGCACGGCGCGATCGGCCTCCTCGACGAGAACGGGCTGCGGGAGCGCTGGGCGGCGGTGCTGGGGGCGCTGGCCGGCCGGGACACCGTGCCGGGGGTCATCCGCGGCCGCGCGGCCCGGCTGCTCCTGGACGAGGGGCGGCTGACGGCGGAGAAAACGGCGCGGCTGATGGGACTCGCTCTTTCCCCGGCGGCCGCCCCGGCCGATGCGGCGGGTTGGATCGAGGGCTTCGCGGGCGCAGGCTCGGGCGGCGGCACGCTGCTGGTCCACGACGAGCGGCTGCTGGGGCTGATCGACGCGTGGCTGGTCGGAGTGCCGGAGGGGGCGTTCATCGATGTACTGCCGCTGCTGCGGCGGACGTTCGGGGCGTACGAGGCGGGCGTCAAGCGGAGCCTGGGGGAGCTGGTGCGCCGCGGGCCGTCGGCGAAGCCGGCGCCGGGTGCGGCCCCCGAGGGCTTCGCCCCCACCCTGGACCCCGTCCGGGCCGACGCGGTGCTGCCGGTCCTGGCCCTCCTCCTCCCCGCCGCACCGGGATGACTCCGGGGGCGGGTCCGGGGGCGGCGCCGTTGCGCGAGCGTTCCCGGCTGCGCCGGGCTCCGGGGTTGCGCCCAGGGTCCTGGGCCCCAAACGCAGGCGGGCTGGTTCGGGCCGGCGGGATGGATACGGGTACGCGCCGGCGGCGGAAGCCGGTGGCACGGTTGGCAGGAGGGACGGGGAGATGAGCGGGACCGGGATTTCGGACAACGGCGGGGCCGCCGCACAGGAGCGGGGGCGGCGGTGGCGGATGGTGCTCGGCGGGGACGGGGACGGGACCGGGTTCGTGCCGGGTGGGCGGGACGCCGGGATGGATGCCGCGCTCACCGCGCTGTACGGCGGCTCCGGCCCCCGCAGCGGCGGGCTCGGCGGGTCCGCGCCGAACGTGGCCCGCTGGCTCGGGGACATCCGTACGTACTTCCCCGCTTCCGTCGTGCAGGTCATGCAGCGGGACGCCATCGAGCGGCTCGGCCTGTCCTCCCTGCTCCTTGAGCCGGAGATGCTGGAGGCCGTCGAGCCCGACGTGCACCTCGTCGGCACGCTCCTCTCCCTCAACAAGGCCATGCCGGAGACGACGCGCGAGAGCGCCCGCGCCGTGGTCCGCGCCGTGGTCGAGCAGTTGGAGAAGCGGCTCGCGTCCCGCACCCGCGCCACCCTCACCGGCGCCCTCGACCGTTCCGCCCGGACCAGCCGCCCCCGGCACGCGGACATCGACTGGGACCGGACCATCCGGGCGAATCTGAAGAACTACCTGCCCGAGTACCAGACCGTCGTCCCCGAGCGGCTCATCGGCCACGGCCGGGCGGCGCAGTCGGTCAAGAAGGAGGTGGTCCTGTGCATCGACCAGTCGGGGTCGATGGCGGCCTCCGTCGTCTACGCGTCCGTCTTCGGCGCGGTGCTCGCCTCGATGCGGTCGATCGCGACGCGGCTCGTCGTGTTCGACACGGCCGTCGTCGACCTGACGGATCAGCTCGACGATCCGGTCGACGTCCTGTTCGGTACGCAGCTCGGCGGCGGCACCGACATCAACCGCGCCCTCGCCTACTGTCAGTCGAAGATCACCCGCCCTGCCGACACCGTCGTGGTCCTGATCAGTGATCTCTACGAGGGCGGCATACGCAACGAGATGCTCGCCCGGGTCGCGGCGATGAAGGCGTCGGGCGTCGAGTTCGTCACCCTGCTCGCCCTGTCCGACGAGGGCGCTCCCGCGTACGACCACGAGCACGCCGCGGCCCTCGCGGCACTGGGCGCTCCTGCCTTCGCCTGCACCCCCGACCTGTTCCCGGACGTGATGGCCGCGGCCCTGGAGAGGCGCCCCCTGCCCACCCCGTGACCGGCCCTCCCGGCCACCCCCGGTCGGTGCCGTCCCGGCTGGCGGATCACACGAATTTCCAGTTCAAGCGTGAGGCGATCTGTGACAGGTATCACCGCTCAGGTGTGATCTGCGATTTAGGGACGCAGGTCCCACGGGGATAACCTGCGGGACGGACATGCCGCGTCCACGGTCACCGTGTGCGCCTCCCTAGTGACAGCGCCGTCACGTTGCCCTCCGCGGCACGCCCACGCAGACAACCGCGAATCACTGCGAATCTTTGAAGACAAGGGACGGACGCGCGTGGACCTGTTCGAGTACCAGGCGAGGGACCTCTTCGCCAAGCACGGTGTACCGGTGCTGGCCGGTGAAGTCATCGACACGCCTGAGGCGGCTCGCGAGGCCACCGAGCGGCTGGGCGGCAAGTCGGTCGTCAAGGCGCAGGTGAAGGTCGGCGGCCGCGGCAAGGCCGGCGGCGTCAAGCTCGCCGCCACCCCGGACGAGGCCGTCGCCCGTGCGACGGACATCCTGGGCATGGACATCAAGGGCCACACGGTCCACAAGGTGATGATCGCCGAGACCGCTCCCGAGATCCTTGAGGAGTACTACGTCTCGTACCTCCTCGACCGCACCAACCGCACCTTCCTGGCCATGGCCTCGGTCGCGGGCGGCATGGACATCGAGGAGGTCGCCGCGACGACCCCCGAGAAGCTCGCCAAGGTCCCGGTGAACGCCAACGAGGGCGTGACCATCGAGAAGGCCCGCGAGATCGTCGCGCTGGCGCAGTTCCCGGCCGAGGTCGCCGAGAAGGTCGCCGAGGTCCTCGTGACCCTGTGGCAGACCTTCATCGCCGAGGACGCGCTCCTCGTCGAGGTCAACCCGCTCGCGAAGGTCGCCTCCGGCGACGTCATCGCCCTCGACGGCAAGGTCTCGCTCGACGAGAACGCCGAGTTCCGTCAGCCGGGCCACGAGGAGTTCGTCGACCACGCGGCCGCGAACCCGCTTGAGGCCGCCGCCAAGGCGAAGAACCTCAACTACGTGAAGCTCGACGGCGAGGTCGGCATCATCGGCAACGGCGCGGGTCTCGTCATGAGCACCCTCGACGTCGTCGCGTACGCCGGTGAGAACCACGGCGGCGTCAAGCCCGCCAACTTCCTGGACATCGGCGGTGGCGCCTCCGCCGCCGTCATGGCCAACGGCCTTGAGATCATCCTCGGCGACCCGGACGTCAAGTCCGTCTTCGTCAACGTCTTCGGTGGCATCACCGCGTGTGACGAGGTCGCCAACGGCATCGTCCAGGCGCTGGAGCTGCTGAAGGAGAAGGGCGAAGAGGTCACCAAGCCGCTCGTCGTCCGTCTCGACGGCAACAACGCCGAGCTGGGTCGCAAGATCCTCTCGGACGCCAACCACCCGCTGGTCCAGCGCGTGGACACCATGGACGGTGCGGCCGACAAGGCCGCCGAGCTCGCGGCTGCGAAGTAAGGGCAGAGGTCACAGACTCACATGGCTATCTTCCTCAACAAGGACAGCAAGGTCATCGTCCAGGGCATGACCGGTGCCACGGGCATGAAGCACACCAAGCTGATGCTGGCTGACGGCACCAACATCGTCGGCGGCGTGAACCCGCGCAAGGCCGGCACCACCGTCGACTTCGACGGCACCGAGGTCCCGGTCTTCGGCTCGGTCGCCGAGGCGATGAAGGAGACGGGCGCCAACGTCTCCGTCCTCTTCGTCCCGCCGGCGTTCGCCAAGGCCGCGGTCGTCGAGGCTATCGACGCCGAGATCCCGCTGGCCGTCGTCATCACCGAGGGCATCGCGGTGCACGACTCCGCCGCCTTCTGGGCGTACGCGACCGCCAAGGGCAACAAGACCCGGATCATCGGCCCGAACTGCCCGGGTCTGATCACCCCCGGCCAGTCCAACGCCGGCATCATCCCGGGCGACATCACCAAGCCCGGCAAGATCGGTCTCGTGTCCAAGTCCGGCACGCTGACCTACCAGATGATGTACGAGCTCCGTGACCTCGGCTTCTCCTCCGCCGTCGGCATCGGTGGCGACCCGGTCATCGGCACCACGCACATCGACGCCCTCGCGGCGTTCGAGGCGGACCCGGAGACCGAGCTCATCGTCATGATCGGCGAGATCGGCGGCGACGCCGAGGAGCGTGCGGCGGACTTCATCGCGAAGAACGTCACCAAGCCGGTCGTCGGCTACGTCGCGGGCTTCACCGCCCCCGAGGGCAAGACCATGGGCCACGCCGGCGCCATCGTCTCCGGCTCCTCCGGCACCGCGCAGGCCAAGAAGGAGGCCCTTGAGGCCGCCGGCGTCAAGGTCGGCAAGACGCCGACCGAGACGGCCAAGCTCGCGCGCGAGATCCTGAACGCCGCGAAGTAACGCTTGCCGTTGCCGTAGGTGCGTGTACGGGCGTGGCCCGCATCCCGAGGGATGCGGGCCACGCCCGTTTTCCGTGGGCGCCTGCGGCTATCCGAGGCTGGGGGCGAGCCGGTTCGGCTTGTGCGCCGGGTGTGCGCGCAGCTTGGCGTGGAGCTGCCGGGTCTCCTCGGTGAGCCGTTGGGGGCCGCTGAGCGGGGGGACCCCCGAGACGCTCGCGCCGGGCGCGACGGGGGGCTCGTACTGCCGGGGCGCGGTCACGGTGGTGTACGCGGTCGCGACGGCGATCACGGCCGTCAGACCGAGGAACGCCCGGGTCCACCGCGTGGCACGCTGCTCGGCGGCCATCCGGACGGCGGCCGCGGGGCGGGGTTCCAGCCGGACGGCCGGTGTGACCGAGCCGAGCCGCTCGCGCAGCACCGCGGACTCCTTCCCGGGCGGTGCGGCGGCCAGTTCCGGGATGCGGTCGGCGAGGGCGGCGTGTGCGTGCAGGAGGCGGTTGCCGGCGGTGGGGGTGCTGGCCTCCGTCTCGGCGGCGGTGTCGGGCAGGTCGAGGCCGACGCCGTCATAGAGCAGCACGGTACGGCGGTGGGCCGCGGGCAGCGCCAGCATGGCGTCCATCAGGATGCGGTCGGCGGGGTCGGCGGGGGCCTTGTCGGGGTGCTTGTGGGCGCGGCGGAACCGGTGCCAGGGGGAGAGGGCGTACTCGTACACGGCTGCGCGCACCCAGCCGACCGGGTCGGGATCGACGGCCACCTCGGGCCACCGGGCCCAGGCCTGCTGGAACGCCTGCTCCACGGCCTCGTGGGAGAGGCGGCGCCGGCCGGTGAGCAGGTACGCCTGCCGGGTGAGGGCGGGGGCGGCGTAGTCGTACATCGCATCGAACACTTCCCGCGGCCCGGGCGGCCGTTCGGGCCCGGGAGGGGCCGGTACGGACTCCACCGGATCGGGGGCGGCCCCCTCCGGGTCGGAGGCGGGGTCGGGGGCGGAGGCGGGGGCCGCGGGGGCGGGGGTCGGCTCCGGGCCGTACGGGGTGGCGGGCACCGGCGCCCGGTCCGGTAGGGCCAGGGCGTGCGGGAGGTCCGGGAGGCGGACGGGCGACCAGGAGGTTCCGGGGCCGGGCGTGCCAATGCCGCCAGCGGTGGCGTTGGCGGTGAGCTCGGCCCCTCGCCGGGGCGCGGCCGGCCCGGCGAGGGGCGGCGACAGGGGCTGCTGCCCGTGCCCGCCCATGCCGAAGGGGCGGTAGGCCCCCGCCCTCCACAACGCCGCCGCGTCGGGTCCGGCCGATGACGTGGCGTCAGCCATCGCCGGACCCGGCGCGGCGGCGGGTTCTGCCGCGGGCTCGGCCCCGGGACCCTGAGGCGGCGTCACGGCGGGGGCCGGGCCCAGGCCCAGGGCCGGAGTCGGAGTCGGAGTCGGGTCCGGGGTCGGGTCCGGGGTCGGGCCCGGGGCGGCGGCCGCGACCGGGGGCTGGGGTTCGAGGGAGGCCAGGAAAAGGGCGTAAGCCTCGCGTTTGCGGCCCCGGGGGCCGGTGCGTCCCGATTCCCAGGAGCGGACCGTGGTCACCGTCACGCCCACCGCCGTCGCGACGTCCTCGTACGTCAGGTCCGCCGCCTCGCGCAGTCTGCGACGTTCCTCGGGCGAGGGGAGCCTCGGCTCCTCGACGCTTGCTGTCATGTCACACTCCCCGTGACCTGCCGACAGACCTGGGCGTAAAAGTACATAAAACGTATATTGGGCGACACCACGGAAATTCGCCTGTTACCCGCCCATAGCGCGTGTCGTTGGCACCATGGCGGGGTGACCCAAGTGACCGAACGCGGGACCCCGTTGCAGATGGCCCCGCGGGCCGCCGCCGGGCGGCGCCGTTCGCCGGCCGCCGCCGCCTGTGTGCTGGGCGGCGCCATGGCCGCCGGGCTGGGGCTCGGCTTCCTCGCCGTGCTCGTCATCGTGCTGTGGATCAGCTCCCCCTACCCCGATAGCGGCCCGGGCGGAGCCCTGCACCTGGCGGCCGGGCTCTGGCTGCTCGCGCACGGGACCGAGCTCGTCCGGTACGAGACCCTGTCCGGGGTGCCGGCGCCCGTCGGCGTGACCCCGCTGCTGCTCGTCGCGCTGCCCGCGCTGCTGATGCGCCGGGCCGCCCGGCTCGGCAGCGCCTCGGGTGACGGCAACGACGGCGACGAGGTGCTGCCCGCCAGCGCCGTCTTCTCGGCCGTGACCTGCGGATACCTCTGCGTCGGAGCACTGGCCACCGTCTACGCGGCCGGCGGCCCCATGCCCGCCGACCCGCTGAGCGCCGCCTGGCACGTCCCGCTGGTCGCCGTGCTCGCCGCCGCCGGCGGGGTGTGGGCCGCCAAGGGGCGTCCGGTCGGGCCGCTGCCGCACTGGGTCCCGGAGGCGGTGCGCCGGGCTGTCGTCCGGCCCCGCTACGCCCTCGCGCTGCGCGCCGGAGCCGCCGGGGCCCTCGTCCTCCTGGGCGGCGGCGCGCTGCTCGTCGGGGCTTCGCTCGCCTGGCACGGCGCGGAGGTCCAGGCCTCGTTCCTGGCGCTGACCAGCGTCTGGTCCGGCCGCTTCGCGGTGCTGCTCCTCGCGCTGGCGCTGCTCCCGAACGCCGTGGTGTGGGGCGCGTCCTACGCCCTCGGCCCCGGTTTCGCCCTCGGCGCCGGTGCGACCGCGACCCCGCTCGGCTTCGCCGGCGCGCCCGCCCTGCCGAGGTTCCCGCTGTTGGCGGGGCTGCCGCCGGAGGGGCCGGGGACCCTGCTGACGTGTGCGACCGCGGGGGTGCCGCTGGTGGCCGGGCTGGCGGTCGGGTGGTTCGCGGTACGCCGGGCGCGTGAAGTCCGGTACCGGGAGACCGCCCTGACGGCGGCTCTGGGCGCCCTGGTGTGCGCGCTGCTGCTGGCCGGGCTCGCGGCGGCCGCCTCGGGGCCGCTCGGCTCGCGGGGGCTGGCGAGCTGCGGCCCGGTGTGGTGGGCGACCGGCGCGGCGACCTTCGCGTGGATGCTGCTCCCGGCGGTGCCGGTGGCGGTGGCGGTGCACTCCTGGCGGACCCGGCCGGTCCGGCAGGCGGAGGCACTCGCGATGGAGGCGGGGGACGAGTGGCACGACAGCGGCGTACGGGAGCTGCGCTGGGAGGCCCTGCAGCGGGCCGCCGGCGTGTTGGTCCCCGACCTGGCCCAGGAAGCGCCGCAGGCCGGGCCGGAGCCTGCCGCCGCGATGGCCGTGGTACCCGAGGCCCCGGCCGGCACCGGGTCTCCCGTCACCGCCGTCGCTCCGGCCAAACCGCCACGCCAGGTCACCGTCGTGACGGAGTTTCACCTGGACCTGACGCCGATTCCGGTCCCGCCGAACCCGGTGGACACGTCGAACCCGGTGGACACGTCGAACCAGGCAGTGCCGTCGGCCGAGCCGGCCCGGCCCGTCGTCCCGCCCGTTGCCGGTGCCCGCGTGCTGGCCCGCCGCAAGCCCCCGGCCTGAGACGGGCGCACCGCGCCGTCGCTACTGCTGGACCTTCAGGACCTTGCCGAGCACGCTGTCCGGCAGCAGGTTGTTGCACTGCAGTTCCGCCGACTTGGTGAGTGCGTCGTCGCGGCACACGTAGAAGTCCTTGTAGGCCAGCTGCAAGCCGTACGAGGTCATCGCGAGCAGGATGGCCAGCGAGGCCGTGACCAGCCCGCCGATCGCCGCCGTCCGCTGGGGGCGGGCCGCCGGTCCGAGGGCCGCCAGGCCCCCCTGGGCGGCGGGGGCGGCCGGAGCGCCGGAGCTCAGTGCGTCCGCCGCGGACCGGTCGGCGGCCGCCGGCTTCCCGCGCAGCCCGCTGATCCCCCAGTACAGGGCGAGCGCGCCGAGCAGCAGTCCCACCGACGGGATTCCGAAGATCCCGAAGAAGAAGCCCCACATTCCGGCCAGCAGCGCGTAGCGGGCGCGCCGCTGGATGGGGTCCGTCGGGTCCCAGCGCACAGGCCCGCCGGAGGTGGAACCGGAGCCGGGGTCCTCGCCCGGGCGGCCGCCTCCGTCGCCACCGCTGCGCGGCTGCCACGGCTGGTCGGGCCGGCCTTCCGGGGGAGCCGCGAAGGGGTTGTCGTCGGTGGAGGGGTCGGGCTGGCGGCGGTCCGGCATCGAGAGCGTTACTTCCCCTGTGTCGTGGACGTCGAAGAACGTCGTGGGCGTCGTGCGTCGTAAGGGCTGTTGACGTGCTGCACGGTGCTGTGCACCGCGCCGTACGCGGCATGTACGCCAGACGCTACCCCTCACCCGTCCCCCCGTCCCTCGGGGGCTGTCCGGTGTGCCGGTATCGTTGCAGGCGGTCGGCGGCTTCGTAGGGTCCCCCGTATTTCAGGGCATCCGGGTTTCGTCTGATCACACAAGATGTACGGAAGCATTCCCGCAGAAAGGGCCTCCCATGGCCGCCTCCCGCCTGGTCGTGCTGGTCTCCGGTTCCGGCACCAACCTCCAGGCCCTGCTCGACGCCATCGACGCCCACCCCGGCGGATCCGAGGGCTTCGGCGCCGAAGTCGTCGCCGTGGGGGCCGACCGCGAGAACATCGTCGGCCTGGAGCGGGCGGAGAAGGCGGGCATCCCCACCTTCGTGTGCCCGGTCAAGGCGTACGGGACCCGTGAGGAGTGGGACGCCGCGCTGACCGGGGCGACCGCCGCCCACGAGCCGGACCTCGTCGTGTCCGCCGGGTTCATGAAGATCGTGGGCGCGTCGTTCATAAGCCGCTTCGGCGGCCGCTTCATCAACACGCACCCCGCCCTCCTCCCGGCCTTCCCCGGCGCCCACGGCGTACGGGACGCCCTCGCCTACGGCGCGAAGGTCACCGGCTGCACGGTCCACTTCGTGGACGCCGGCGTGGACACCGGTCCGATCATCGCCCAGGGTGTGGTCGAGGTCCGGGACGAGGACGACGAAGCCGCTCTGCACGAGCGCATCAAGGAAGTCGAGCGCCAGCTGCTCGTCGACGTCGTGGGGCGCCTGGCCCGGCACGGCTACCGCATTGAGGGACGAAAGGTAACGATCCAGTGACCGCCGTAGAGAGCAGCACCACCTCGTCGAAGCGACCGATCAGGCGCGCGCTCGTCAGTGTCTACGACAAGACGGGACTGGAGGAGCTGGCCCGCGGCCTGCACGAGGCGGGCGTCTCGCTCGTCTCCACCGGCTCCACCGCCTCCAAGATCGCCGCCGCCGGCGTGCCCGTCACCAAGGTCGAGGAGCTCACCGGCTTCCCCGAGTGCCTGGACGGCCGGGTCAAGACCCTGCACCCGCGCGTGCACGCCGGCATCCTCGCCGACCTGCGCCTGGAGGACCACCAGCGCCAGCTCGCCGAGCTCGGGGTCGAGCCGTTCGACCTGGTGATCGTCAACCTGTACCCGTTCCGGGAGACCGTCGCCTCGGGCGCCACCCCCGACGAGTGCGTCGAGCAGATCGACATCGGCGGCCCGTCGATGGTCCGCGCCGCCGCCAAGAACCACCCCTCGGTCGCCGTCGTCACCAGCCCCGCGCGGTACGCCGACGTCCTCGCCGCGGCCCAGGGCGGCGGCTTCGACCTCACCGCGCGCAAGCGGCTGGCGGCCGAGGCCTTCCAGCACACCGCCGCGTACGACGTCGCCGTGGCCTCCTGGTTCACGAATGCGTACGCCCCGGAGCCCGAGGCCGTACTGCCCGAGTTCCTGGCCGGCGCGTGGGACCGCAAGTCGACCCTCCGGTACGGCGAGAACCCGCACCAGTCCGCCGCCCTCTACACGGACGGGCAGCCGGGCGGGCTCGCCAACGCCGAGCAGCTGCACGGCAAGGAGATGTCCTTCAACAACTACGTGGACACCGAGGCCGCCCGTCGCGCCGCGTACGACCACGACGAGCCCTGCGTCGCGATCATCAAGCACGCCAACCCGTGCGGCATCGCCGTCGGCGCGGACGTCGCCGCCGCGCACCGCAAGGCCCACGCCTGCGACCCGCTGTCGGCGTTCGGCGGCGTCATCGCCGTCAACCGCCCGGTGACCGTCGAGCTCGCCGAGCAGGTCGCGGAGATCTTCACCGAGGTCATCGCCGCCCCGGCGTACGAGGACGGCGCGGTCGAGATCCTGGCCAAGAAGAAGAACATCCGCGTCCTCAAGGTTGACGGCACCCCGCACCAGCCGGGTGACCTGAAGCCGATCTCCGGCGGCGCGCTGCTCCAGCAGAGCGACCTCTTCCAGGCCGAGGGCGACGACCCGAAGAACTGGACCCTGGCCACCGGCGACGCCCTCTCCCCGGAGGAGCTCGCCGAGCTCGCCTTCGCGTGGAAGGCCTGCCGGGCCGTCAAGTCCAACGCCATCCTGCTCGCCAAGGACAGCGCCTCGGTCGGCGTCGGCATGGGCCAGGTCAACCGCGTCGACTCGGCGAAGCTCGCCGTGGAGCGGGCGGGCGCCGAGCGCGCGCAGGGCTCGTACGCCGCTTCCGACGCCTTCTTCCCCTTCCCGGACGGGCTGGAGATCCTGACCGCCGCGGGCATCAAGGCCGTGGTCCAGCCCGGCGGTTCGGTCCGTGACGAGCAGGTGATCGAGGCGGCGAAGGCGGCCGGCGTGACCATGTACTTCACCGGGACCCGGCACTTCTTCCACTGAGCCGGCGCTCCGAGTACGGCGAAGGCCGCCATCCGCAGCACGTGCGGGTGGCGGCCTTCGCCGTGGTGCCGGGGCCCTGCGGGGATCAGTAGCGCGGGCGGTTGAACCAGGCCACCGAGTCCTTGTTGACCGCGGCGATCAGGATGACCACGCCGATGGCGAGGCCGATGATGCCGCCCAGCACGCCGGCCGGCGTGCTGCCGTTGCCGCTCGTGTTCGCGAAGTTCGCGAGGCTGCTGAGCAGGAAGAGCACGGAGTACACGATCGTCGTGATCCGCGTGGCGTTGCCGCCCTTGCCGAACTTCACGCCGAGGACGATCGCCCACACGGCGAAGCCCATGGCGACCAGCGCGATGGCGGCGATCACACCGGCCGCCATCTGGCCCGAGGAGCTGCTGCTGCCGTATTCGTTGCTGGACAGGAAGGCGGCGCCCAGCAGGGCGAACGCGCCGACGATCAGCTGCAGGGCCGCGATGATGAAGAGCAGTACGCGGGCGGTCTTGAGCAGACCCGGCATCTGCATGGGCATGCCCGGGTAGCCGCCGGGGCCGGCCGGGTAGCCCTGCTGCGGGTAGCCCATCGGGGCCTGCTGCGGGTAGGCGTAGCCGCCCTGCGGCGGGACGCCCTGCGGGGCCTGCTGCGGGTAGCCGTAGCCGGGCTGGCCCTGCGGGGCCGGCGGCTGCTGCCCGTACGGGTTGTTCGGGTCGCCGAAGCTCATCTTGGGGTGTTCCTCCGTGGAAGTGCGGGGACGCACGGCACGCACGGAGGAAACACTGCGATGTGCGGTCCGCCCCCCGGCACTGCCCGCGGCACTCTTTGTCCGTCATCGTCGTCCGATCGGGCCGGAGTTGTCCAGCGCCCGCGCGACCGGCCCGTCACTTGTTGTGCAAGTGCAATGAATGGTTCAAGCCTGTGACGAAGCGCGGGAGACGCCCCCACGACTGGAACCGGGGGCGCTCCATCCGGGAGGATGGGGTCATGACCGCCCAGATTCTCGATGGCAAGGCCACCGCCGCCGCGATCAAGTCCGAACTGACCGCCCGCGTGGCGGCGCTCAAGGCCCGGGGCATCACCCCCGGCCTCGGCACCCTGTTGGTCGGCGACGACCCGGGTAGCCGCTGGTACGTCAACGGCAAGCACAAGGACTGTGCCGAGGTCGGCATCGCGTCCATCCAGCGCGAACTGCCCGCGACGGCCTCCCAGGAGGACATCGAGGCGGTCGTGCGGGAGCTCAACGGGAACCCGGAGTGCACCGGCTACATCGTCCAACTCCCGCTCCCCAAGGGCATCGACACCAACCGGGTCCTGGAACTGATGGACCCGGCCAAGGACGCCGACGGCCTCCACCCGATGTCGCTCGGCCGGCTGGTCCTGAACGAGCCGGGCCCGCTGCCCTGCACCCCGTACGGGATCGTCCAGCTGCTGCGCCACCACGGCATCGAGATCAACGGCGCGCACGTCGTGCTCCTGGGCCGCGGCATCACCGTCGGACGCTCCATGGGCCTGCTGCTGACCCGCAAGTCGGAGAACGCCACCGTGACCCTGTGCCACACCGGCACCCGTGACCTGGCCGCCCAGCTGCGCCAGGCGGACATCATCGTCGCGGCCGCCGGTGTCCCGCACCTGGTCAAGCCGGAGGACGTGAAGCCCGGCGCGGCCGTCCTGGACGTGGGCGTCAGCCGAGACGAGAACGGCAAGATCGTCGGAGACGTGCACCCGGGCGTCGCCGAGGTGGCCGGCTGGATCTCCCCGAACCCGGGCGGCGTCGGCCCGATGACGCGGGCGCAGCTGCTCGTGAACGTCGTCGAGGCGGCGGAACGGACGTCGACCAGTGCGGGCTGAGCACGAAGCGGAAGCCGGGACCGGTGCGGAGGCCGGCCCCGGCCCCGGCTCCGGCCCCGCCCCCGACGCCGGTCCCGCCGACCCGACCGAAGGCGCGACGGCTACGAGCCCGGCGGCTGCGAGCGCGGACGCTACGAGCCCGGCGGCTGCGAGCGCGGACGCCGCGAGCCCGGCGGCTGCGAGCGCGGACGCCGCGAGCCCGGCCGCCGGAACCGAGAGGGCTGCGGCCGAGAGCGGGGCCGCCGCCGGTTCGGAGGCCGCCAAGTCGCGCCGCTTCCCCTCCATCACCCAGGACACCGCCCGCCCCGAGGGCCATGGCCGTGCCGGACCCGGGGACGCCCTCGCGGCCCGCCAGTGGCCGATGCTGAGCGTGCTCGCCGCGACCGCGGTCGGACTGCTCCTGACCGCGCTGGGGCACCCCAAGGGCGGCTGCCTGGTGATCGGCGTGGCCCTGATCGCGGCCTCCGTGCTGCGGCGCGTGCTGCCGTCGGTGGGCATGCTCGCGGTGCGCTCCCGCTTCACGGACATGGTCACGTACGGGCTGCTGGGCGTGGCGATCACGCTGCTCACGCTGGTGATGGAGCCCAGGCCGTGGCTGGAGATCTCGTTCCTGGAGAGCGCGGTCCGCTTCACCGTCCGCTGAGGGTGCTCGTAGGAGGCTCTCGTACACCCGTCCGGCGGGTGGCGGACGGTCGAAAAGCGGGGGGAAATGCCCCTCCCCGCCTTCGAACTCCCGGTCCGTGTGCCGTGCACCACACAGACCGGGGGGTTGGGTCGCTCCAAGGTCGGATAGCCTGACGCCGGATGTCTCTTCACGTCAAGATTCGCAGGGGAGCGGCGTCCGCCAGCACATGGGGCAGGGACGCCCCACCGCCAGCTGTCTAACGGAGAAGGCCATGACCCGCACTCCCGTGAATGTCACCGTCACCGGCGCCGCCGGCCAGATCGGCTACGCGCTGCTCTTCCGCATCGCCTCCGGTCACCTGCTCGGCGCGGACGTGCCGGTCAAGCTCCGTCTTCTGGAGATCCCCCAGGGCATGAAGGCCGCTGAGGGCACCGCCATGGAGCTCGACGACTGCGCCTTCCCGCTGCTCAAGGGCATCGACATCTTCGACGACCCGAACGCGGGCTTCGAGGGTGCCAACGTCGCCCTGCTCGTGGGCGCCCGCCCGCGCACCAAGGGCATGGAGCGCGGTGACCTGCTCTCCGCCAACGGCGGCATCTTCAAGCCGCAGGGCGCCGCGATCAACGCGCACGCCGCGGACGACATCAAGGTCCTGGTCGTGGGCAACCCGGCCAACACCAACGCGCTCATCGCGCAGGCCGCCGCCCCGGACGTACCGGCCGAGCGCTTCACCGCGATGACCCGCCTGGACCACAACCGCGCGATCTCGCAGCTCGCCAAGAAGACCGGTGCCGACCTCACCGACATCAAGCGCCTCACCATCTGGGGCAACCACTCGGCGACCCAGTACCCGGACGTCTTCCACGCGGAGATCGCCGGCAAGAACGCCGCCGAGGTCGTGGGCGACGAGCTGTGGCTGGCCGACACCTTCATCCCGACCGTCGCCAAGCGCGGCGCCGCGATCATCGAGGCCCGTGGCGCGTCCTCGGCCGCCTCCGCCGCCAACGCGGCCATCGACCACGTCCACACGTGGGTCAACGGCACCGCCGCGGGCGACTGGACCTCCATGGGCATCCCGTCGGACGGCTCCTACGGCGTCCCGGAGGGCCTCATCTCCTCCTTCCCCGTCACCTGCAAGGACGGCAAGTACGAGATCGTCCAGGGCCTGGACATCAACGAGTTCTCCCGTACGCGCATCGACGCGTCCGTGGCGGAGCTCGTCGAGGAGCGCGACGCGGTCCGCGAGCTCGGCCTGATCTGATCCGGCTGATCCGGATCCGGCCGGTCCGTTCCGGCTGATCCGACCCCGAAACGCCCGAAGAGGCCCCGGCGCAACCGCGACGGGGCCTTTTGGCGTGATCCGCCCTATCCCGCGCCCCCCGGGCGCCGTACGGTTTCCCTCCTCCCGACCGAGGAGAGCGCGTGAGCGGCAGTGCGACAGGCACGGGAACACCGGACGGCAGGGCCCCCGCCGACCCGGCGACGACGGAGGCGGGACGCCTCCTGTGCGCGGGCACCTACCTCGACCCCGCCTACCGCGACCGGGTCATCGAGGAGCTGTACGTCCACGAAGAACGGTTCCCCGCGCCCTCCTACGGGTTCGACGCCACCCGCGTCCTCGCCCACGCCCTGCGCGCCCTGCGCACCGAAGCGGCCTGGTCGGCGGCCATCGTCGCGACGTGGGGCCTCGGCCTGTTCCTCACCCGTACGTTCTTCCTCTTCCTGCTCCTCCCGGCGCTGCTCCTGAGCGGGGCGGGGCGGATCAAGAAGCGCCGCGAGCGGATCGGCCGCGGCGGCGGCCGCATCTTCGAATGGATCCTGCGCGGCTACGCCTGCTTCGTCCTCGCCAGGATCCTGTGGGGCGTGCTCCGCGGGTTCTTCGCGGACGACGCGTACGTCGGCGGCAGCGGGGGGCTCAGCTTCCTCGGCGAGTACCTCAAGCAGGTGGTCATGGACAACCCGCTGGGCATCTTCCTGGAGGTGCCCAGGATCGGCGAGTCCTACGGGGAGTCCTACTCCTGGACGGTCGTCCTGATCGCCGTGCTGGTCACGGTGCTGGTCGGCTTCCGGCGGGAGCACTTCGCGCAGATCATCCACTCCTCCCTCAGTCGCGCGCAGTACGCGGACCGCGGTGCCGATCCGACCGCGGGCCGGCGCTTCCGCCGGGTCCGGGACGAGATCGAACGCAGCCAGCACGCACAAGTGGTCCTGTACGAGGTCGGCAACCCGTTCTGCGGCGCAGGCAAGGCCCATCTGCCGTGGCAGCTGGCCGTGGAGCTGCGCCCGCGCGCCGGGACGCAAGCCCGGCGCCTCGACAGCGGGGCGATCATCGAGCAGATCCGGCCCAAGCTGGAGGCCCTCAGGATCCCCTCGCCGCGCGGCTCCGAGGAGACGGAGGACGCCGTGCTGGACCGGCTGCGCGAGCTGGTCGTCGACGAGTGCGTGTTCCTGCCGGCCGCCGGACTGCCCGACGTGGACGCGGTGGACCTGTCCGCGGAAGCCTTCGCCGCGCACCGGGCCGGCGCGGTCGAGGAGGGCGGCGAGCGGCGCCGGCACTTCCTGCGCGTCCGGATCGGCGGCTGGGACGAGAACCTCGTCATCACCGTCTTCATCCGGGTCCACACGCAGGGCGGCATGCTGATGCTGGAGGTCGCGCCGCACGTACTGCTGCCCGTGCGGCCCGATTTCCAGCGGGCCGACGACATCGCCCGACGGCACCGCCGCAACACCCCCGTCGCCAAGGTGCTGCTGGCCCTCAGCCAGGCACCCGGCTCGCTCGGCGTGGCCCTCGCCACGCTGGGCGGCGCCTGCCGGGTCCCGTGGCGGCTGGCGACCGCCGGGCACAGCGTCGCGTACGCGGCGGGACCGGCCGCATCCGTCCGCGAACTGGCCTCACAGGAGGACGGATCGCTGTTCCAGCTGATGGACCTCGACCGGTACTTGAAGACCATCCAGGAGCGGATCGTCGGCGGTGTGACGCTGGCGCTGCACGACGCGGGCTGGCACACCGAGGAGTTCGCGGAGCGCGCCGTCAACGTCGCGGACGGCGGGGTGTTCATCCAGTCGGTGAGCAACAGCGCCTTCGGGATCCACGGAGTGAGCCACAACAGCACGGTGAACCACGGGAAGACGGCGGACAAGGCGGAACGGAAGGACGGGCGCGTGCGCGTGGGCAAGGAGAACAGAAGTGGCCGGTAGCGCAGGGGACGGGCAGTCGCAGCCCTCGGTGCGGATCGGGGGAGTGTCGGGCAGCGCCTTCAGCATCGGCGGTACGGAGGTCCGCAACAGCACCGTCAACCACGGCGGTACGGGCGCGGGCGCCGCCGGGCCGACCGCGGAGCAGCTGCTGGAGGCCGTACGCGACCTGCGCGCCGCCCTCGTACGGTTGCCCCGGAGCGCGGACCGGGCCGCGCTGGACGCCGAACTCGACGTGGCTGCGGGGGAGTTGGAGGAGGCCGGTGAGGAGGTCCGGCCGGGTCTGCCCGCTCGGCTGCGCGGGGCGCTGGAGCGGTGGGCCCCGCTGGTGGACTCGGTGAGCGCGGCCACCGCGCTGGCCGCCCTGCTGGTCTCGTTCGGGGGGTGATCCGTGCCCCCGGGGAGCGGATCCGCCCGATGGAACCCGCGGGCGCAGCGGTGGGAGGAGCCCGAGGAGCTGGAGTGGTTGGAGTGGCTGGAGGAGGAAGAGCGGCTGGAGGCGGAGCGGACGGAGGCGGGGGCCGGGCTGCCGCCGATGCCCGCCTACCCGCCGGGCAGCGCTCCCGATGACGCCCCGGCCGGTCCCGCGCCCGCACGGCGTCGGGCGCGCCGCTGGTGGATCCGGTCGGCGGTCGCCCTGGGGGTGGTGGCCGTCCTGGGCGGAGCCGCGCTGGGGGCCTCGTACCTGCTGGCGGACCCGGAGGGCCCGCCGGACGGCTACCAGGTGCTGCGCAGCGCCGGGTCGGGCTTCCGGGTCGCGGTCCCCGGCGGCTGGCAACTCAGCACGTCCGAGTCCGGGGCCGCAGCCGGCACGGTGTACCGGCCGGCACAGGGCCGGGGCAGCCTCCTCCAGGTCCTGCGGGTCACCAGCGGGCCCGACAACCCGTGCGAGGTCCTGGTCGAGGGCAGCAGCCAGCTGAGCTCCCGGGACGGCTACCGGCGGCTCTCGCTCGAAGGGACCGAGGGCCGCGGCTGCGAGATCGTCTTCGAGGTCCCGGACGGGGAGACCAGCGGGAAGGCCCGCTGCATCGGGCGGCTCGTCGTCGCCTCCGACGGCAGCCGGTGGGTGCTCTTGTCCTTCGGCCCGGCAGACGAGGCCAAGGCCGTTCGCGTGCGCTTGACGGCGGCCCTGGGCTCGTTCCGGCCGGACTGACGACCGGGCGACCGGCGGCCCGGGAAGCGGTGAGCCGGTCCTACGAGAACATGCCCGGCGTGTAGTGGCCCGGGACCATGCGGGTGGTCACCGCGAAGCGGTTCCAGACGTTGATCGTCGCGATCACGGCGATCAGCTGGGCGAGCTCCTTCTCCTCGAAGTGCTTCGCGGCGTTCTCGTACACCTCGTCGGGAACGAAGCGGTCGGTCAGCACGGTCACGGCCTCGGTCAGCTCGATGGCTGCCGCTTCCTTCTCCGTGTAGAAGTGGCGCGACTCCTCCCAGGCGCTGAGCTGGACGATCCGCTCGATCGTCTCGCCCGCGGCGAGCGCGTCCTTCGTGTGCATGTCCAGGCAGAACGCGCAGTGGTTCAGCTGCGAGGCGCGGATCTTGACCAGTTCGACCAGGACCGGGTCCAGGCCCTTCTTCGAGGCGATCTCCAGGCCCACGATCGCCTTGTATACGTCGGGCACGTGCTTGGCCCAGCCCATGCGGGGCGTGTGCTCGGGGGCGTGTGCGGCGGTGTGTTCGTGCGTGGTGGTCATGTCTCAACCCTACGGATCATGCGGCCCGTCGATATGGTCCATGTTCATGACGGAATCATGGGCCACTTTCCGTGCCGACCTCGCTGCCGACACGGGTGCCGACCTGCACCTGGACCTCGCCGCCGGGCGCGGTCTGCGGGCCGGGCTCGTCGAGGCGCTGCGCGAGGCCGCGCGCAGCGGTCGGCTGGCGCCCGGAACCCGGCTGCCGTCCTCGCGGTCCTTCGCCGCGGACCTCGGGATCGCGCGCAACACGGTCGCGGAGGCGTACGCCGAGCTCGTCGCCGAGGGCTGGCTCACCGCCCGGCAGGGCTCCGGCACCCGCGTCGCGGAACGGGCCCGGCCGCGGCGGCCCGCCGGCACCGCCCGGGTCCGGCAGCCCGCACCGCGCCGGCCCTCGTACAGCCTGGTGCCCGGTACCCCCGACCTGGGCGGCTTCCCGCGCGCCGGCTGGCTGACGGCCGCCCGGCGGGCGCTGACCGATGCACCGAACGAGGCCTTCGGGTACGCGGCCGACGCGCGCGGCAGGGTGGAGCTGAGGGAGGCGCTCGCCGGATACCTGGCGCGGGCGCGCGGGGTGTACGCGGATCCGGAACGGATCGTGCTGTGCGCGGGGTTCGCGCACGCCCTGACCCTGCTCGCGGGGGTGCTGCGGGCACGCCGGGTGCGGGGGGTGGCGGTGGAGGGGTACAGCCTCGACGTGCACCGGGAACTGCTGACGGGGGCGGGGCTGCGGACCCTGCCGCTGGCAGTGGACGCGTCCGGGGCGCGGACGGCGGACCTGACGGGGGAGGCGGGGGCGGTGCTGCTGACCCCAGCCCACCAGTTCCCCACCGGGGTGGCGCTGACCCCGGCCCGGCGGGCGGCGGCGGTCGACTGGGCCCGGACCACGGGCGGCCTGATCCTGGAGGACGACTACGACGGCGAGTTCCGCTACGACCGCCAGGCGGTGGGGGCGCTCCAGGGGCTGGACCCGGACCGGGTGGTCTACCTCGGCACGGCCAGCAAGTCCCTCGCCCCCGGGCTGCGGATGGGCTGGATGGTGGTCCCGCCCGGGCTGCTGGACGAGGTCGTCGCGGCCAAGGGACGGACCGATTGGACGTCGAGCGCGCTGGAGCAGCTGACGCTGGCCGAATTCATTCGCTCCGGGGCGTACGACCGGCACGTACGGGGCATGCGACTGCGGTACCGGCGGCGCAGGGACGAACTCGTCGCGGCCGTTGCCGGCCGGGTGGCGGTGTCGGGCATCGCGGCGGGCCTGCACGCGGTGCTGGACCTCCCTGCGGGTACGCAGGCTTCGGTGCTGCGGGCCGCGGCCTGGCAGGACCTGGACCTGGAGACCCTCGCCCGCTACACCCACCCGGAGGCGGGCCTACCGCCGCGGGAAGCCCTGGTGGTCGGCTACGGAACCCCGCCCACGAGCGCTTGGTCCCCCACGCTGTCGGCCCTCCTGGCCACTTTGCCGTGACCCCACCGTCGAGGCCCCCGGACGCCGCCCAGGGGTGAGTTTTGCGGCGCAGCCCGGACGGGAGCTACGCGGCCGCGGGGTCGGACGGCGTCGGGGGTTCGCCGAAGCGGGCCAGGGTCAGGGCGCCGGCCACCGCCACCGCGAAGCCGAGGAGGGCCAGCCAGGTCAGGCCCTCGCGGGTGCGGTCGCCGAGCCAGACCACGCCCACCACCGCCGGGCCGATCGTCTCGCCGAGCACCATGCCCGCCGTGGCCACCGTCACCGAGCCGCGCTGGAGCGCCGAGGTGAGCAGCAGGAACGCCGCACCGCCGCCCAGCAGCAGCGCGTACACCGCCGGGTTCGTGAACGAGATGCCGTCGATGAGGCGGACGGCCACCTCCACCACCCCGAAGCCCGTCCCCGCAGCCAGGCCGAGGACCAGCGCGCGGGAGCGGTCCGGGAGCCCGCCGGCCACCGCTCCCACCAGCAGCACCAGACCGGCCACCCCCAGCAGCCCCAGCTTCAGCGCGAACGTTCCCGTTCCCGAACCCTCCTCGCCCGACGCCAGCCCCAGCATCGCCAGCCCTGCGCAGACCACCCCCACCGCGCCCCACTCGGCCCCGCTCAGCGGTACGTGCAGCAGCCGCGCCGAGACCACCGCCGTCACCGCGAGGCTGGCCGCCAGCGCCGCGCTCACCGCGTAGATCGGGATGTGCTTCAACGCGATGATCTGGAGGACGAACCCGGCCGCGTCCAGCCCGAGGCCCAGCACGTACCGCCACTGCCGGGCCGCCCGCAGCAGCAGTGCCGTGTCCACCCCCGACCCGGTTCCCGGCTCCGCCGCCCGCGCGGCCATCGCCTGGAGGACCGACGCCGTGCCGAAGCAGACCGCCGCACCGAGCGCGCAAACCATCCCAAGGAGCACGAATGGACTCTAGGTCATGAAGGTCATGAGAGGGTTTCGACGGCCGGATTCCATCGCTCAACGACCCCGCTCTAGTCTTGCCGCCATGGATGGCATGGACGACAGCAGTAGAAGTGACGGCACCGCCCGACGCCGCATGCGTTCCGGCAGCGTGGCCCTCGGCGGCATGGGGCTGCTCGCCGCCGCGCTCGTGGCCTGCGGCAGCAGCAGCGAGCCGGACAAGCGCTGCGTGGACCGCGCCACCCTGGAGAAGCTGAACACCAAGGAGTGCAAGAGCGGCGGCAGCGGCCGCGGCACGTACTACTACGGCGGCTCCGTCTCCAAGAACCGCGTCAGTGGCGGCAGCTTCGACAAGTCCGCCGTCACCCGCGGCGGCATCGGCGGCCACTCCAGCTCCAGCGGCGGCTGACCGCGTGCGCCGTCACACCATCGAACCGCGCCCCGGCTGGCAGCAGACCGTCGAGGAGCAGGGGCTGATCTACCCGCTCACCCGCTACCCCGACGACTCCCTGCGCCCCTACTGGGACGAGAGCGCGTACTACTCCTTCTCGCTCCCCGAGGTCGAGGCGCTGGAGAACGTCGTCGAGGAGCTGCACGCCATGTGCCTGGCCGCGGCCGCGCACATCGTCGAGCACGACCGCTTCGCGGACCTCGGCATCACCGATCCGCGCCTCGCGGAGCAGATCGCCGAGTCCTGGCGCCGGCGCGCCGAACAGCCCTCCCTCTACGGCCGGTTCGACCTGCGCTACGACGGCGGCGGCAGCGCGGCCAAGATGCTGGAGTACAACGCCGACACCCCGACCTCCCTCGTGGAGGCGGCCAGCCCGCAGTGGTTCTGGATGGAGGAGCGCTTCCCCGGCGCCGACCAGTGGAACTCCCTCCACGAGCGGCTCGTCGAGGCCTGGCGCCGGCAGGCGGAACTGCTGCCGCCCGGCCCGCTGCACTTCGCGCACTCCGAGACCGACGAGCTCGGCGAGGACCTGATGACGGTCGCCTACCTCCAGGAGACCGCCGAGCAGGCGGGGCTGGAGACCGAGGCGCTGTCCGTGGAGCAGATCGGCTGGGACGACCTGTCGGGCCGGTTCGTGGACCAGAAGCTCCGCTTCATCCGCGGCTGCTTCAAGCTCTACCCGTGGGAATGGCTGGCCGCCGACGAGTTCGGCCCCCAGGTCCTCGGTACCTACGACCACGGCGGCGGCTCCGGGACCACCACCTGGATCGAGCCGCTGTGGAAGATGCTGCTGTCCAACAAGGCGCTGCTGGCGATCTTGTGGGAGCTCTTCCCGGAGCACCCGAACCTACTGCCCGCCTACCTCGACGGCCCGCGCGAACTCGCCGCGACGACGGGGTACGCCGCGAAGCCGCTGCTGGGCCGCGAGGGCGCCGGGGTCACCCTGCACCCGGTCGGCGGCGAGCCGTTCGTACCGGCCGAGGACGAGACGTACGTCTTCCAGGGCCTGGCTCCGCTGCCCGACTTCGACGGCAACCGCGTGGTGCTCGGCGCATGGGTCGTCGAGGAGGAGGCGGCGGGCCTGGGCATCCGCGAGTCGGCGGGCCCGGTCACGGACGAGTACGCCCGCTTCCTGCCCCACGTCATCCTCTAGGGGCGCGCGCAGGCACTCTCGAAGCCGGTCCTGGCGCCCGCGGTCCAGCCCTTCCCGTAGGTGGTGGACCGGGTCTGGCTCTTGTCCGGCTCGGGCGGCTCGCCGGTGCAGCCCGCCGCGGCCGCCTGCTTGCTCGCCGCCCGGCACGCCCGGGCGGAGAGCCGGCGGAGCAGGTCAGGCCGGGGGCGCGGCCGGGCGACGTGAGGGCCCGGCCGCGCCCGCGGTGGTGGCCGGCGGCCTCAGCCGGCTGCCAGTACGGCGCGCAGCTGGTCCAGACCCCAGTCCAGGTCCTCCTTGCTGATCACCAGCGGGGGCGCGATCCGGATCGTCGACCCGTGGGTGTCCTTGACCAGCACCCCGAGCTCCATCAGCTTCTCGGAGATCTCCCGGCCCGTACCGTGCGCCGGGTCGATGTCGACGCCCGCCCACAGCCCCCGCCCGCGTACGGCGGTCACCGCGCCCCCGCCGACCAGCAGGTTCAGCTCCCGGTGCAGGTGGTCGCCGAGCTCGGCGGCGCGCTGCTGGTACTCGCCGGTGCGCAGCATCGCGACGACCTCCAGGGCGACCGCGCAGGCCAGCGGGTTGCCGCCGAAGGTGGAGCCGTGCTCGCCGGGCCGGAACACCCCAAGCACGTCCCGGTCGGCGACGACGGCCGACACCGGGACCACGCCGCCGCCCAGCGCCTTGCCGAGGATGTACACGTCCGGCACGACCTCCTCGTGCTCGCACGCGAAGGTCTTTCCGGTCCGGCCCAGCCCCGACTGGATCTCGTCCGCCATGAACAGGACGTTCCGCTCGCGCGTGAGCTCCCGTACGCCCCGGAGGTAGCCGGCGGGCGGCACCAGCACCCCGGCCTCGCCCTGGATCGGTTCCAGCAGCACGGCCACGGTGTTCGCCGTGACGGCCGCGGCCAGGGCGGTGAGGTCCCCGTAGGGAACGATCTCGAAGCCGGGAGTGTAGGGGCCGAAGTGGTCGCGGGCCTCGTGGTCCGTCGAGAAGCTCACGATCGTCGTCGTCCGGCCGTGGAAGTTGCCGGCCGCGACCACGATCTTGGCCTGCCCGTCCGGAACGCCCTTGACCTCGTACCCCCACTTGCGGGCGGTCTTCACCGCCGTCTCCACGGCCTCCGCACCCGTGTTCATCGGCAGCACCATCTCCTTGCCGCACAGCGCGGCGAGTTCGGAGCAGAACTCGGCGAACCGGTCGTGGTGGAACGCCCGCGAGGTGAGGGTGACCCGCTCCAGCTGCGCCTTGGCCGCATCGATCAGCCGCCGGTTGCCGTGGCCGAAGTTGAGTGCCGAATAGCCCGCGAGCATGTCGAGGAAGCGCCGGCCCTCCACGTCGGTCATCCACGCGCCTTCCGCGGACGCCACGACGACGGGCAGCGGGTGGTAGTTGTGCGCGCTGTGCGCCTCGGCGGAACGCATCGCTTCAGCAGTTGTCGACACGGGGTCTCCGATCGTCGGTCGGGCGGGCCGGGTTGCGGGTGGCGCGGGTGACGAGGGTGGCGACACCCGCCTCCACCTTGTATACGGCTATACGTCGCTCGTATACCGGACGGGGAAACCTTTCTTGTGGAGCGCCCGCTAAGGTGAGCGGTACGCACGGCGACTGGCGTACGGAGAACCAACTCCGGGGGAGTCGTGCGCGCACGACCGCATACAGGGCCGCTCGCCTGGGCCTCGCGGGGACGAGACCTGACATCGACCCCGGAGGAGCCGCCATGAGCGCGAGCCGCCACCCCGCCCTTCTTGCGACCGACCCCGAGCTGGCGTCCTTCGTCGCCGCCGAGGAATCCCTGCAGGCCGAGACCCTGCGCCTGATCCCCAGCGAGAACTACGTGTCCGCGGCCGTGCTCGAAGCCTCCGGCACGGTGCTGCAGAACAAGTACAGCGAGGGCTACCCGGGCCGCCGCTACTACGAGGGCCAGCAGAACATCGACCGCGTCGAGGCGCTGGCCGTCGAGCGGGCGAAGGGCCTGTTCGGGGTGGACCACGCCAACGTCCAGCCGTACTCCGGCTCGCCGGCGAACCTCGCGGTGTACCTGGCGTTCGCGAAGCCCGGCGACACGGTGATGGGCATGGCCCTGCCGATGGGCGGGCACCTGACGCACGGCTGGGGGGTCTCGGCGACGGGCTCCTGGTTCCGGGGCGTCCAGTACGGCGTGTCGGCCGACACGGGCCTGATCGACTACGACGCGGTGCGGGCGCTGGCGCTGGCCGAGCGCCCGAAGATCATCTTCTGTGGCGGCACGGCCCTGCCGCGCACGATCGACTTCGCGGCGTTCGCGTCGATCGCCAAGGAGGCAGGCGCGGTCCTGGTCGCGGACGTGGCCCACATCGCCGGCCTGATCGCGGGCGGTGCGCACCCGTCGCCCGTCGGGCACGTGGACGTCGTCTCGACGACCACCCACAAGACCCTGCGGGGGCCGCGCGGCGCGATGCTGATGTGTCGGGAGGAGCACGCGAAGGCCATCGACAAGGCGGTGTTCCCGGGCCTCCAGGGCGGACCGCACAACCAGACGACGGCGGGCATCGCGGTGGCCCTGCACGAGGCGGCGCAGCCGTCGTTCACGGCGTACGCGCACGCGGTCGTCGCCAACGCGAAGGCGCTGGCCGCGGCGCTGCTGGAGCGGGGCTTCGACCTCGTCTCGGGCGGCACGGACAACCACCTGATCCTGATGGACCTCACGTCCCGGGGCGTGCCGGGCAAGATCGCGGCGAAGGCGCTGGACCGCGCGGGCATCGTGGTGAACTACAACACGGTGCCGTTCGACCCCCGCAAGCCGTTCGACCCGTCCGGCATCCGGATCGGCACGCCGTCGCTGACCTCGCGGGGCCTGGGCGTGGAGCACATGCCGGTGGTGGCGGAGTGGATCTCCCGAGCGGTGGACGCGGCGGCCACGTCCGACGAGCAGGCCCTGTCCGGGATCCGCGCCGAGGTCGCCGACCTGATGTCCGCGCACCCGGCCCCGGGCCTCCCGCTGGCCTGAGCCGCCCGATCTCCGGCCCGGCGGCTCTCCGCGCCGGGCCGGGGACTTCCGGCCCCGCCGGCGTTCGGGGCGCGAGTCCGGACGGAGCCCGGTGCCGTACCTGAGACAATGAAGGCATGGCTTCTGATCGTCCTCGCGCGCTCTCCGGCATCCAGCCCACCTCCGGTTCGTTCCACCTCGGGAACTACCTCGGAGCGATCCGCCAGTACGTCGCCCTGCAGGAGACGCACGACGCCTTCTACATGGTGGTCGACCTGCACGCGATCACCATGCCGCAGGATCCGAAGGACCTGCGCGCGAACACCCGGCTCTCCGCCGCCCAGCTCCTCGCCGCCGGGCTCGACCCCGAGCGCTGCACGCTGTTCATCCAGAGCCACGTCCCCGAGCACGCGCAGCTCGGCTGGGTCATGAACTGCATCACCGGCTTCGGCGAGGCGAGCCGCATGACCCAGTTCAAGGACAAGTCGGCCAAGGGCGGTGTGAACAGCGCCAGCGTCGGCCTGTTCACGTACCCGATCCTGCAGGTCGCCGACATCCTGCTCTACCAGGCGAACGCCGTCCCCGTCGGCGAGGACCAGCGCCAGCACATCGAGCTGACCCGCGACCTGGCCGAGCGTTTCAACCAGCGCTACGGCCAGACCTTCACGCTCCCCGCCGCGCACATCGTCAAGGAGGTCGCGAAGATCTACGACCTCCAGGACCCGTCGATCAAAATGTCGAAGTCGGCGTCGTCCCCCAAGGGCCTGATCAACCTCCTCGACGAGCCCAAGGTCACCGAGAAGAAGATCAAGAGCGCGGTCACCGACACCGAGGCCGAGGTCCGCTTCGACACCGAGAACAAGCCCGGCGTCAGCAACCTGCTCACGATCTACTCCACCCTCACGGGCGAGTCGATCCCGGCCCTGGAGGCCTCGTACGAGGGCAAGGGCTACGGCGCGCTGAAGACCGACCTGGCGGCCGTGATGGTCGACTTCGTCACACCCTTCAAGCAGCGCACCCAGGAGTACCTGGACGACCCGGAGACGCTGGATTCCATCCTGGCCAAGGGCGCGGAGAAGGCCCGTGCGGTCGCCGCCGAGACCCTGGCGCAGGCCTACGACCGCCTCGGTCTGGTCCCCGCGAAGCACTGACCGACGGAGGCCCTGGCAATCCGGGGGGTGCTGGCCCCACACTGGGTCGGCAGGACCCATACGCACCAGACGACGGAGGAGACATACGTGGGGACCGTAACGCTCGGCGTTTCGATCGCGGTCCCGGAGCCGTACGGCAGCCGCCTCCAGGAGCTGCGCGCCGGCTTCGGGGACGCTGCCGCGCACGGCATCCCCACGCACGTCACCCTCGTCCCGCCCACCGAGGTGGAGCCGGACCGGCTGCCGGCGATCAGGGCCCACCTGTCGGAGGTGGCGGCCGCCTTCGGTCCCTTCGCGATGCGGCTGGAGGGCACGGGCACGTTCCGCCCGCTCTCGCCGGTCGTCTTCGTCCAGGTCGTCGAGGGCGGTGCGGGCTGCACCAGGCTCCAGGGCCTGGTCCGCGACCCGGACGGGCCGCTCGACCGGGAGCTGGCGTTCCCGTACCACCCGCACGTCACGGTCGCCCACGGGATCTCCGAGGAGGCGATGGACCTGGCGTTCGCCACCCTCGCCGACTACGCGGCGCAGTGGACCTGTACCGGCTTCGCGCTCTACGAGCAGGGCTCGGACGGGGTCTGGCGCAAGCTGCGCGAATACCCTTTCGGTAGCGGCCCGGTCGGCGGGGTCCCGGCGCAGCTGGGCTCACCGGTGGACGAGGCGACGGGTGCCGCGGGCTCGGCGGAGACCGCCGGACGAAGTTCCTGACGCAGTGGCCTGAGGCTCTGGCGGGCGTAGAACCTGAGCGTGCGCAGGACCAGGGTGCGGAACGGACGGCCCCGGCCCGCCGGACGGGTTTCGCGAAAAGTCACAGTCGTCGACCGTAGTACCCAAAACCGACAATCCCGGCTATTTACATCGGCTCATTTACGGTGACCCCATGGACTGGCTGACGAAACTCCCGGTGATCGGCCCGCTGGTGGTGCGGCTGATGCACACGCACGCCTGGCATTCGTACGAGCGCCTGGACCGGGTCCACTGGAGCCGTCTCGCCGCCGCGATCACCTTCATCAGCTTCATCGCGCTCTTCCCGCTGATCACCGTGGCCGCCGTCATCGGCGCCGCCCTGCTCAGCCAGGAGCAGCTGGACCGGCTGCAGAAGAACCTCGCCGAGCAGGTCCCCGGAATCTCCGGGCAGCTCGACATCAACGGCCTCGTCGCCAACGCGGGGGCGATCGGCCTCGTCGCCGCCGCGCTGCTGCTCGTCACCGGCATCGGGTGGATCGGCTCGATGCGGGACTGTCTGCGCGCGGTGTGGGAGAAGGACGACGAGGACCTGGGGAACCCCGTCGTCCGCAAGGGCAAGGACGCGCTCGTGCTCGTCGGCCTCGGCGGCGTGGGCCTGGCCTCGGCCGCGGCCTCGACGCTCGGTTCCAGCGCGGTCGGCAAGTTCGGCAGCTGGCTGGGCGTGCCGCAGCAGGGCGCGGGCGGGGTGCTCCTGCGCACCGGCGCCTTCCTCGTCGGCGTCGTGGCGGCCTTCCTGATCCTGCTGTACGTCCTGACCCTGCTGCCCGGCGTCGAACCGCCGCGCCGCAGCCTCATCCAGGCCGCCCTGCTCGGCGCGGCCGGCTTCGAACTGCTGAAACTGCTGCTCAGCGGCTATATGCGCGGGGTCGCCGCGAAGAGCATGTACGGGGCCTTCGGAGTGCCGGTCGCGCTGCTGATCTGGATCAACCTGATGGCGAAGCTGCTGCTGTACTGCTCCGCCTGGACGGCGACCTCCGCCGAAGGCCCGGTAAAGCCCGTCGGGCCCGCGAAGTCGAAGGCCTGACCCTAGGTCGGCTGCCCGCCGTCGCGGCGGCCGCGCGGGCCCCGGGGCCAGCGGCGGTTGACGGCGTACGCGCCGCCCGCGATCACGGCCAGCGCACCGCCCGCGACGCCGAGCGCGGTGCCGATGCCGCCTCCCGCCTCCTCGCGGGCCGCCGAGGGCTTGTGCTCGTGCGTCTGGGCCGGGGAGCCGAAGGGGGAGGTGTCCGCGCTCTTCGGCGGGACGAGCTCGCCGACCGGCTTGACCTTGCCGATCGCCGCGAAGCCCCAGTCGAGGAGGTTGGCGGTCTCCTCGTAGACGGAGTTCAGCCCGCCCGCACTCGGGTTCATCACCGTGACCAGCAGCTTCTTGTTGCCCTGCTGGGCCATACCGGTGAAGGTGGAGCCGGCCATGGTGGTGTTGCCGTTCTTCACCCCGGCGATGCCCTTGTACGGGGAGAGGCCGCTCGCGCCCGTCATCAGCCGGTTGGTGTTCTGGATCTCGAAGTACTCGCGCGGCTTCCCGGGCTCCTGCCTGCCGGGGAACTTCGCGCTCGCCGTGCCGCAGTACTCCCGGAAGTCCTGCTTCTGCAGGCCGGAGCGGGCGATGAGGGTGAGGTCGTACGCGCTCGACACCTGCTCCGGGGCGTCGTACCCGTCCGGGGACACGACGTGGGTGTCCAGGGCCTGGAGCTCCTCGGCGTGCGCCTGCATGTCCTTGACGGTCTTGTCGATGCCGCCGTTCATGGCGGCGAGCACGTGCACGGCGTCGTTCCCGGACCGCAGGAACACCCCGAGCCACAGGTCGTGCACGGTGTACTCGTGGTCCTCCTTGACCCCGACGAGGCTGGAACCCGCGCCGACGCCCTCCATCTCCTGCTCGGTGACCTTGTGCACCTGGTCCTTGGGGAGGCTGGGCAGCACCGTGTCGGCGAAGAGCATCTTCATGGTGGAGGCGGGCGGCAGCCGCCAGTGCGCGTTGTTGGCGGCCAGGACCTCGCCGGTCTCGGCGTCGGCGACGATCCACGAACGCCCCGTCAGCTCCGTCGGCAGGGCGGGGGCGCCCGCCAGCGGATTGACCTGGACGCCCGGCTTGCCGAGGAGGGCCCCGCCGACGGTGGACATCGACGCAGGTGGCGCGGCCACGGCCTTGGGCGGCTGCCCCTTCCCGTCCGGTGGCGGGGTGGGCGCGGCGTGCGCGGGCACCACGAGCATCGCGGGAACCAGCAGCCCGGCGGAAAGGACCGTCAGCGCGGTCTTCTTGGCAGACACGCAGGTGAAAGTACATCCCGATCGGCTGTCTGCCGTCCGGGACCGGCCAACTTGTCCGAACCACCCCCGGTACAGCCCACCCCGACGCGTCCGTCCTGGGGACCAAACCGATACTGGGGGCATGAAACTCAGCCGCGCCGTCTCCTGGTTCCTGCTCGCGTTCGGAGTGTGGAGCTGGTTCATCTGGGTGTCTTTCGTCCGGAACCTGTGGAAGGACGCCAGCGGTCTGGCATTCGACGCGGCGGGCGGGCCGACGGCTTACTTCTGGGTCCACTTTCTCCTGGCGATCGCGTCCTTTCTCCTGGGGACGGCCGTTGGTGTGATCGGGTTGCGCGGCGTCCTGGCGCTGCGGCGTGAATCACGCCGGGGTCCCGGGGCGGGCTCCGGTCCCGGATCTGGCTCGTCCGAATGAAGGTCGCGCTCTTCGCGGTGATCGCCCTGGTGGTCCTGGCGCTGCTCGTCCTGGTCCACCGCTGGCTGTGGATCCGGCTGGTCCGCGACACGACGCGCGCGCACGGTACGGCGCGCCGGATCGGCACCACCCTCGCCTTCGCACTGCCGCTCCTCTCGTTGGCCGCCCTCACCACGGGCCGCGCCGGCGCCCCCTTCTGGCTCCAACGGTCCGTGGCCTGGCCGGGTTACATGTGGCTCGCGGTGCTCCTGTACCTGTCGCTGGCCATGCTCGTGGCCGAACCCGTGCGGGCGCTGCTGATCCGCCGCGCCTCCCCGGCGCCCCGCGGCTCCGCCCCGGCTCCCGCGCCCGCGACACCGCTCCCGGCGGTGCGGGGCGGCGACCCGCTCCGGGCCGCGCCGGCCGGTGACCCGCTCCCGGCCGAGCCCGCCCGTGACCCGATCGAGCCCGCGGCCGGCACCGCTTGCGGTCCCGACGGCGTCAGCCGGCGGCAGTTCGTGGCGCGCGCCGTCGGCGGTGCGGCCGCCGCGGCCGCCGTCGGGACCGTCGGGTACGGGACGTACGGGGTCCTGCGCGGCCCGCGCGTGAAGCGGGTCCAGGTGCCCCTCGCCAAGCTGCCCCGCGCCGCGCACGGTTTCCGGATCGCCGTCGTCAGCGACATCCACCTCGGCCCGGTCCTCGGCCGCGCCCACACCACCCGCATCGTCGACACCGTCAACCGCACCCAACCCGACCTCATCGCGGTCGTCGGTGACCTCGTGGACGGCAACGTGCACGACCTGGGCAGCGCCGCCGAGCCCCTGCGCCGGCTCCGGGCACGGCACGGCGCGTACTTCGTCACCGGAAACCACGAGTACTTCTCGGGCGCCCAGCAGTGGATCGACCACGTCCGCGAGCTGGGCCTCACCCCCCTGGAGAACGCGCGCAGGGCGCTCCCGCACTTCGACCTCGCCGGGGTCAATGACGTACAGGGCGAGACGGAGGGCCACGGCCCGGACTTCGCGGCGGCGCTCGGTGACCGGGACCGGGCGCGCGCCGCCGTGCTGATGGCCCACCAGCCCGTCGTCATCCACGAGGCGGTCCGCCACGGCGTCGACCTCCAGCTCTCCGGCCACACCCACGGCGGCCAGCTCTGGCCGGGCAACTACATCGCCGAGCTCGCCAACCCCACCGTCGCCGGCCTCGAACGCTACGGCGACACCCAGCTCTACGTCTCGCGCGGCGCGGGCGCCTGGGGACCTCCCGTCCGGGTCGGCGCGCCGTCCGACATCACGGTCGTCGAACTCGCCTCATACCAGGCTTGACCGGGCGCAACCGGTAACGACTCGCCGTGAATCGGCCTTCCCGAGGCCAAATTTCCATGATGGGATATCCGTTAATCGGATATGGGGATCCGATTAACGGTCAATCCATGGCATGGGTGGGGTGGGGTCAAGGATGAAGTCTGTCCGCTCGAAGGTCATCGCGGCGGGACTGGTGATCGGCGTGGCCGGCGTCGGCGCCTGGCAGCTGCTGCCCGAGGAGGGCCGCGGCAGCGGGACCGCCCTGCGGGTCGGGACGAGCGACGTCGTCTCCTCGCTCGACCCCGCCGGGGCCTACGACGCCGGCTCCTGGGCCCTGTTCAGCAACATCTACCAGTCGCTGCTGACCATCAGGTCCGGCTCCGACACCCCCGTCCCGGACGCGGCCTCCGCCTGCAAGTTCATCGGCCAGGAGCTCACCACGTACCAGTGCGACCTGCGCCCCGACCTGAAGTTCGCGAGCGGGCGCGCGGTGACGGCCGAGGACGTCAAGCACTCCTTCGAACGCATCAAGGCGATCAACTCCGACCAGGGCCCGGCGCCGCTGTTCAACACCCTGCAGTCGGTCAAGGCCGAGGGCCGCAGCGTCACCTTCAACCTCTCCGCCCCGGACGCCACCTTCCCCTTCAAGATCGCGACGGGCGCCGCCTCGATCGTCGACAAGGAGAAGTACCCGGCGAAGGCGCTGCGCGAGGACGGCAAGGCCGACGGCTCCGGCCCATTCGCCCTCGGCGCGTACCAGGCCGGTGCCAGTGCCGAGCTCAAGCCCAACCCGGCCTACCTGGGCCAGTCCAAGCCCGCCAAGACGGCCGTCACCGTCCGGTACTACAAGGACTCCGCCCAGCTCAACCAGGCCTGGCAGGACCACCAGGTCGAGGTCGCCCACCGCGACATGCCGCCGGAAGTGCTCGCCGGGCTCAACCCGGGCCTCAAGGACACCCGGTACCAGGCCTCCGGCGGCACCGAGACCCGCAGCGTGGTCTTCAACGTCCGGCCGGGTTCGACCGCGGCCCCGCTCGCCGTACGCCAGGCCGCGGCCGCCGTCATCGACCGCTCCAAGGTCGCCGGGGAGATCCACAAGGGTACGGTGACCCCGCTCTACTCCCTCGTCCCGGCCGGTGTCGCCGCCCACGGCACGCCGTTCTTCGACAGCTACCCGTCGCCCAACGGCGCCGCCGCGCGCAAGCTCCTCAAGGACGCCGGGATCACCGCCCCGGTCTCCCTGACCCTCGGCGTGAACACGCGCGGTCCGAACGTCGCGGAGGCCGACGAGATCGCGAAGCAGCTCCGGGCCACCGGGCTCTTCCAGGTCAAGGTCAAGGCCGTGGACAAGTGGGCCGACTTCCAGAAGGCCTACGCGGCGGGCGAGTTCGACGCCTACACCATCGGCTGGATCGCCGACTTCCCGGACGCGGACAACTTCCTCGCCCCGCTCGTCGGTGCCGACTCCAGCATGAACAACGGCTTCTCCGACAAGGCCGTCGACGAGCTGATCACCCGTACCCAGTCCTTCTCGGACCGGGCCCGGGCCTCCGGCGACTTCCGCGACCTCCAGAAGCTGGTGTCCCAGCAGATCCCGCTGCTGCCCATCTGGCAGAAGAAGGACTACGTGATGTCCCGCGAGGCCGTCTCCGGAGCCCAGTACCTCTCCGACGGCACCGGGGTGTGGCGTCTGTGGGAGCTCAACTGGTTGTGACCGCGGCCCGGTGACGGCCGGGGGCCCCGGCCGTCACGCCGGGTCGGGGTCCGGGGCGGAGGCCCGCCTCTTCTTCGACGCCACCGTCTGCGCCATCCCCGGCAGGAAGTCCGCGAACAGCCCGTGGACCTCGCCCACCAGCGGCCGCAGCACCCGGAACCGGGCCAGGACGATGCCCCGCGTCGTCAGCTGCGCGCCGCGCTCCGCGAGCCGCCGCGTCTTCTCGCTGTTCGGGGACCGGTCGAAGACCCAGTACAGGACGAGCCCCATCTGCGAGAGCCACATCAGCTCCGGCAGTACGTCGGCCAGTTCGTCCGGGACCTTCGTCTTCGCGCCGGCCAGCACCTCGCGGTGCATGTCGATCGCAGCCCGGCGGGCGGGTTCCGATTCGGGGGAGAAGGGGCTGAGCGGGCTCTCCGGGTCCGCCGCGTTCTTGAAGAACTGCGAGGCGAACTCGTGGTACGGAGCCGCGATGTCGAGCCAGCTCGTCAGCACGCCCGCGAGCCGCTTCTGCAGATCGGTCTCGCTGTCCAGGATGGGCCGGACCGCCGCTTGGTGCGCGGCGCCGATCCGGTCGTAGAACCCCTGGACGAGGTGTTCCTTCGACTCGAAGTAGTAGTAGGCGTTGCCGACCGAGACCCCTGCCTCCTTGGCGATGGCCCGCATGGTCGTCTTGTCGAAACCGCGCTCCTGGAAGAGACGGAGTGCGGTTTCGAGGATGAGCGTGCGGGTCTGCTCGCTCTTGGGAGCCTTCTGATCAGTCACGGTGTACGACCCTATCGGGGTGCGGCGCAGTGGTCGTCACAGGCCGGTGCCTCCGGCTCCGGTTCCCCCGCCGGCCCGCCCTCCGTGCGTACCGCCTGCCGCCACGCGGAGGCCGTGTACATGGCGGCCCGGGCGAAGGGCCGGCCCGCCGTCGTGGCGAGCCAGTTCGCCTTCGGTCGGTGCTCCATCAGCGCCCACAGGCACACGATGAAGGCGTCGGTGCCGGTCCACACCTGCCCCGTGTCCCCGATGACGGTGATCTCGCGGAGCGTTGCCGCATGGTCGAGCTGCGGGTAGCGCTGCTGCGCCTCCTGGGACCCGGCCGGCAGCAGCCGCAGCGGTACCAGCTGGCGCTGCCCGAGGAGCCAGTGCCGGATGTGGACGCAGAGCGGGCAGTCGGCGTCGTACAACACGGTCAGGCGCCGGATGGCCGGCGTTCGCGCCGTCATCGGTCAGGCCCCGGCCGGAGCGGTCCACGCGTTCGGTGCGACCGGCGGGGTCTGCTGGCGCTCCATGATCCCGCGGCGGCGCATCTTGTTCAGCACCCAGACGTTCCCGAGGTGCATGACGCCGAGGACCAGCAGGACGACGCCGAGCTTGACCGACAGGGCCTCGAAGAGCTCGCGGGCCGAGACGATCTCGTCGTCCGAGCGCAGGTACAGGGTCACGAACCCGATGTTCACGAGGTAGAAGCCGACCACCAGGAGGTGGTTGACGGCGTCCGCGAGCTTCTCGTTCCCGTGCAGGACGTCGGCGATGAAGATCCGCCCGTTGCGGCTGAGGGTACGGGCCACCCAGACGGTCAGGCCGATGCTGATGAGCAGGTAGATGACGTATGCGACGACGGTGAGGTCCATGCCCTCGCCCCCCTTGAACGTGTTCAACTTGTTGGCAGGACTGACTGTAGACCTCTTTTTGAACAGGTTCAAGCCTTCGTGCCGGCGGCTACCGGGAGGCGGGGCGGGCGCGTCAGCAGGGCGGCCTGAAGTCGTCGCGATCCGCGTGCGGGCGGTCCGCCGAGACGATCGCCGCCTCGGCGCGCGGCATGGGGGCGCCGTCGGGCAGGAGGAGGGGGCCGGGTTCCAGGACGATGCCGACGTCCGCGCCGCGGCGGGTCGTGTTCGCGGCGGTGACACGGCTGAGCGGGGCCGGCGTGAGCGTCGCCGTCTCGCGGACGTACGCGACGAAGCTCTCGAAGTCGCGCTGGTGGCGGTACGGCGCCTCGAAGCCGCTCAGTGCCCCGTACCCGTCGTTCGCCAGGAAGGTGTACGAGGGGGACGCGAGGCGGTAGGTACCGGTGAGGCTGAGCGGGGTGCCGTCGATGAACACGTCCGCCGGGTTCACGCGGTCACCCGCCTCGCCCAGGGTGTCGAAGGTGTAGCGGACGTTCTTGGAGACGGCCAGCGGAGCGAAGAGCAGCTCGCCGCTCGCCGCGATCGTCCACTGCTGCTCCAGCGCGTCGTGGATCTGCTGCCCGGTCACCGTCGCGCTGACGATCGGGTCGCCGAAACCGACGGCCCGCCAGGCGCGCCCGAAGGTGACGGCGCCGCCGGACGCCGGGTCGCGGACCAGGTCGCCGGCGATGATGGCCTGGCCGACCCGGGGAGCCGCGGCCACCACGGCCAGCTGGGCCGGGACGTTGGGGTGGATGTTGGCGTCGTTCTCGGGATCGGTCGGGCGGCGGCCCGCCCACAGCGCCCAGTCGGCGACCAGGTCGCCCATGGTGCTCTCGCCCGCGGTGTTGCGCGTCCGCAGGAACGAGCCGGTCTGCTTGCCGATCCGGGTCGTGTCGCGCGCCGCGGCCTGGCCCGCCCAGTAGTCCACGACCTCCTTGAGGGCCGGATCGGGGGTCACGTCACGGGTGTTGGGGTGGTTGGTGGAGACGGTCAGCTCGCGGACCACCTTGCCGGTGGTGGGGTCGAGGCGGAGGTTGATCTCGTTGATGAGCTGGCCGTAGCAGCCGGCCTCGACGAAGGGCCGGGGGACGCCGTGGGGGTCCGGGACCATCATGTTGAACCGGGTGTGCCAGTGGCCGGTGACGATGGCGTCGATGTCGGGGGAGACCCGCAGCGCCAGGTCGAGGGCCGGGCCGGAGGGGTCGGTACCGCTGTTGAAGTCGGCGCCCGCGACCGCCCCGTCGTGCATGCTGAGGACGATCGCGTTGACCCCCTGGGCCTTGAGCAGGGCCGCGTACCGGTCGGCGGTGGCGACCTCGTCGAGGGTGGCGAGGCCCGGCTGGTAGGAGCCGGGGAAGAGTTCGGTGCCGAGCGCGGTGAGGTGGATGAAGCCGATCTGCAGTTCCTGGCCGGCGGCGGTGCGGACCTTCTCGATGCTGTACGCGGGCAGGACGTTGCTCTGGTCCGCGGACCGGACGACGTTGGCGCTGTAGTACCGGAAGTCGGAGCCGTGGAAGCGGGCGCCGGAGGAGTCCGTGAAGGTGGCGTCGCGGCCCTCGACGGGGAACGGGACCCCCTGCTCCATGTGTCGTTGCAGCATGGCGGGGGACTTGTCGAACTCGTGGTTCCCGGCGGTCGCGAAGTCGAGGCCCATGCGGTTCAGGGCTTCGACGGTGGGCTCGTCGGCGAACGCGGCGGCGTCGAACTCCCAGCCGGAGAAGGCGTCTCCGGGGGTGAAGAACAGCGAGTTGAGGCGGCCGGCGCGCAGCCCGGCGAGGTGGGCGGCCATGTAGGCGACGCCGCCGACGGTGTAGGTCCGGCCGCCGTTGCCGGTGATGGTGGCGTTGCTGCCGGGGGCGGCCTGGAGATAGCCGTGCAGGTCGGTGATGTTGAGCAGCTGGACGTCGACGTATTCGACGGCCGAGGCGGCGTCGCGGGCGTGGGCGGTGGCGTGGGCGGGAACGCCGGTGGCGAAGGTGGCTGCGGCGGTTCCCGCGGCGGTGAGGAAGGTCCGTCGTCCGAGGTGAAGTGAACTCCGGTCCGGATACGTGGTCTTGGAGAGCCTCGTCACGGGGGAATGGTCCCGCGGGCAGGAGCCGCTGTCGACGCGGCGTGCCGGGCGCCGGCACGCGGGCCCGCGCCCGGATGGCGGGCCGGCGGGCCCGGTGGCAGCCTGGAGGAGAAGCCGCGCGCAGGCAGGGCCACGCGCCGAAACCTTTCCCCGCCCGGCCCCGCCACCGCCGGAAACCACTGTTCGTGTTCGCGGGAGGTGGAACTCCTTGAACGGGCACGCTTCGCTCACCCGAACCGCTCTGGGCCTCGCCGTGGCCGCAGCCCTGTCGACCGCGCTCGTACCCGTCGCGGCGGCGCCGGCAACGGCCGTCACCTGCGACGCCGCGGCCGCGGCCCGGGCCCCGACCAGCAGCAATGACACCGCCGCACGCAATGCGCTGATCTGCCTCATCAACGCCCAGCGCACGCAGCGCGGCCTGCCCGCCCTCACCGTGAACCAGGCCCTGACGACGGCGGCGCAGCAGCACTCCGCCGCCGCCGTGCAGCTGAAGTGGTGGGGACCGGGCAAGGACCCGCACCGCAACCCGCAGACCGGTTCGACCCCGGAGAGCCGCATCAAGGCCGCGGGCTACTGCCCGAACCCCAGGTCGTGGGCCGTCGCCGAGATCACGTACACGGGCTGGGGCGGCTCGGGGACCCCGAAGGCCGCCGTCAACTGGTGGGTGAACGTGAGCACGTACGGCCACCGCCAGATCGTCCTGGACCCGTCGCTGCGCGAGATCGGCGCCTGGGCCCAGCCGGGCGCGGCGGATCGCGCCGGAGCCGGGGCGAGCCAGGCCGGCACCTACGTGGTGACGTTCGGCCGCTGCCAGCAGTGACCCGCTCCTGCGCTGCGGACTCCCGGGGCTGCGGGCTACCGGCGGCCGGCAACTAGGGCCGCCCCCAGCGCTCCCCGGACGTGCGGCGCCCGGCTGCCGGCCGTTGTCGGCGGGGCCCTTACGCTCCTGGTCATGGGAACGGTGACCTTCGTCGACGTGACGACAGCGGGCGGCCCGGACGACGGTCGGGGCGACGGCCGGGTGGGTGGCTGACATGGCCGCGAGCAGGAGCAAGACCATCGCCTACGCCGACGCCGCCCACCGTGCCCTGGACGAACAGAACGCCCCGGAGCTCGCCACTGCGCTGCTCAAGGCCGCCATCGCGTACAGCGGCCACTGGGGCAGGGGCGAGGCGGCCGACGCCTCCGACGTCCCCGACGCCCCCACGACGACCGCGTAGCCGGCCCGGTCCGTCACCGGGGGGAGGGGCCGCCGGCGGAGTGGGTGCGCGCGGTGTCGAGGGCCCCGGTGAGGCCGCGCTTCAAGACCTTGGCGAGCGGACGTTCGACGAGGCGGTGGACCAGCCAGGCGGCGATGAGCATGCCCACCGTCATCACGGCGACCAGCGCCCACGGCGACAGGTGGTGGCGGAGCAGTCTGATGCCGGTCCAGCCGATGTGCTCGTGGAGGAGGTAGAGCGGGTAGGTGGTCGCGCCGGCGACGGTCAGCCACTTGCCCCGTACCCAGTCCAGCCGGCCGAGCGCGAGGGCGAGCATCACAAGGTAGCCGAGGGTCATCAGGGCGATCGCCGGCTTCGAGTCCAGGGTCCGGCCGAGGCTGACGGCAAGGGTGTCGTTGTACAGGGCGACCTGGCGGACGGAGAACAGCCAGGAGATCGCGACGATGCCCCACAGCAGCACGGTCGGCCGGAATCGGTGCATCAGGTACATCGCGACACCGGCGATGAAGTAGGGCGAGTACTCCGGCATGACGAGGTAGTCGGCGAAGGGGAAACGGCCGGCGGTGACCAGGACCGAGGCCACCGTCCACAGCGCGCAGAAGAGGACCACCCGCCGGTAGGTGACGCCCTTCCACACCACCAGGGCGAACAGGAGGTAGAAGCGCAGCTCCACCCAGAGCGTCCAGTACACGGCGTCCACCGAACCGACCCGGAACGGCTCCTGCAGCATGGTGAGGTTGAGGAGCACGTCCTTCATGCCGACCGGCTGCACGACCACCGGCCAGAGGGTGACCACCGCGGTCGTGGCCAGGACGCCGAACCAGTACGCCGGGTAGAGCCGCACCACCCGCGAGGTGAAGAAGTCACCGAGGCTGCGTCCCCAGCTGCTCATGCAGATGACGAAGCCACTGATGACGAAGAAGAACTCGACTCCGGTCCAGGTGTACGAGGCCAGCCAGGAGGCTGTGGGGAAGACCACGTCCACCGGCTTCGTCCAGGCGTTCTTGGCCGCCTCGGCATTGCCCCCGAAACCCACGTAGTGATGGAAGACCACCATCAAAGCGGCGATCAGCCGCAACCCGTCCAAGGCCGCCAGCCGAGGACGCTTCCCGGCAGCGGGAACGGGCTCGGGAGCGGCCTCGCGTCGCAGGGTGGGTATGAGGTGGGTCGCCATCCGGCAGATCCTACCGACGGCTCCGCCGTGGTCATGACCGTGGCGGAGCCGTGGATCAGATGCTGAGGGAGCGGGCGTAGTTGATCTGGTTCATCACCCAGGGGAAGGTGCTGGCGTCGACCGCCGGGATCATCGTGGAGTGGTGGCGGCCGCCGCTGGTGACCGTGACCTGGATGTAGCCGGTGGTGGTCTTCTCCTTCATGAGGAGGAAGAGCAGGCCCAGCAGGCAGAACAGGAAGAAGACGATCGCGAGCACGACCGCGTGCGTCGGGATCTTCGTCTCGGTGCGCGAGAAATCCGTGGCGTTCCACATCGCGCCCCTGAGCGGCATCGGGCCCGACGGGGTGATGATCTGGTCCCCGGCGATGGTGATGTCGCCGAGGGCCAGGCCGGAGCCGCCGGCGGCCTGCGGGGCGGCGGGGAACGCAGGGGGCATCATCGGCGGCTGGGCCGGGGACGGGATGCCCGCGCCGCCGACGGTCGGTTGGTGCGCCGGGGCAGCCGGGTAGCCCTGCTGCGGGTAGCCGTAACCGGCCGGACCGGGCTGCGGGTAGCCGTAACCCGGCTGTCCCTGGGGCCCGTTGTGACTCGCGTACGGATTCGGCTGCTGCTCACTCATACGGCCGATCTTTCCACAGTCGGCCACTCGCCCGTACCCCCGTCAGGAAGCCGCTTCGACGAACTCGTACGCGCAGACGCCCGACCCCGAGTACAGGCGAGGCCCCGCACCCGGATGTGGGATCCGGGTGCGGGGCCTCGTACGACCGACTGCGAACGATCGGAAGCGATCGCAGGCGATCAGAAGCGGCGCGTGATCAGGGCGCGCTTGACTTCCTGGATCGCCTTCGTGACCTCGATGCCGCGGGGGCAGGCGTCGGTGCAGTTGAAGGTCGTGCGGCAGCGCCACACGCCGTCCTTGTCGTTCAGGATCTCCAGCCGCTGCTCGCCGGCCTCGTCGCGCGAGTCGAAGATGAAGCGGTGGGCGTTGACGATCGCCGCCGGGCCGAAGTACTGGCCGTCGTTCCAGAACACCGGGCACGAGGACGTGCACGCGGCGCACAGGATGCACTTGGTGGTGTCGTCGAAACGCTCGCGGTCCTCGGCGGTCTGCAGACGCTCACGCGTCGGCTCGTTGCCCTTGGTGACCAGGAACGGCATGACGTCGCGGTACGCCTGGAAGAAGGGCTCCATGTCGACGACGAGGTCCTTCATCACCGTGAGGCCCTTGATGGCCTCGACGGTGATCGGCTTCTCCGGGTTGATGTCCTTGATCAGCGTCTTGCAGGCGAGCCTGTTCTTGCCGTTGATCCGCATCGCGTCGGAGCCGCAGATGCCGTGCGCGCACGACCGGCGGAACGTCAGCGTGCCGTCGAGCTCCCACTTGATCTTGTGGAGACCGTCGAGCACGCGCTCCTTCGGGTCGATCTCGATCTGGAAGTCCTGCCACTGCGCCTCGTCCGAGATCTCGGGGTTGTAGCGGCGGATCCGGAACGTGACCGTGATGTACGGGGAGGCCGCGGCCGCCTCTTCCATCTTGTCGAGGGTGGGGGTAGCCATCAGTACTTACGCTCCATCGGCTGGTAGCGGGTCGTCACGACCGGCTTGTAGTCGAGCCGGACCGAGTCCGAGCCGTCGGCTCCGACCTCGCGGTACGCCATGGTGTGGCGCATGAAGTTGACGTCGTCGCGGTTCGGGTAGTCCTCGCGGTAGTGACCGCCGCGGGACTCCTTGCGCGCCAGCGCGGACACGGCCATGACCTCGGCCAGGTCGAGCAGGTTGCCCAGCTCGATGGCCTCCAGCAGGTCCGTGTTGAAGCGCTTGCCCTTGTCCTGGACGGACACGTTCTTGTAGCGCTCGCGCAGCTCCGCGATCTTCTCGACCGCGGTCTTGATGGTCTGCTCCGTACGGAACACCATCACGCAGGCGTCCATCGTCTCCTGGAGCTCCAGGCGCAGGTCGGCGACCCGCTCCTTGCCCGTGGAGTTGCGAAGGTGCTCGACGAGGTCGATGACCTGCTGCGCCGGGTTCTCGGGGAGCTCGACGTAGTCGTTCTCCTGCGAGTACTTCGCCGCGGCGATGCCGGAGCGCTTGCCGAAGACGTTGATGTCCAGCAGCGAGTTCGTGCCGAGGCGGTTGGCGCCGTGCACGGAGACGCAGGCGACCTCGCCGGCCGCGTACAGGCCCGGGACGACGGTGGTGTTGTCCGACAGGACCTCACCCTCGACGTTCGTCGGGATGCCGCCCATGGCGTAGTGCGCGGTGGGCTGGATCGGGATCGGGTCCGTGTACGGCTCGATGCCCAGGTACGTGCGCGCGAACTCGGTGATGTCCGGGAGCTTCGCGTCGAGCTGCTCCGGCGGCAGGTGCGTCAGGTCCAGGTACACGTGGTCACCGGCCGGACCGCAGCCGCGGCCCTCACGGATCTCGGTGTAGATGGAGCGCGAGACGACGTCACGGGACGCGAGGTCCTTCATGACCGGCGCGTACTTCTCCATGAAGCGCTCGCCGTCCTTGTTGCGGAGGATGCCGCCCTCACCGCGGGCGCCCTCCGTGAGCAGGATGCCCATGCGCCAGATGCCCGTCGGGTGGAACTGGAAGAACTCCATGTCCTCCAGCGGCAGGCCGCGGCGGTAGCAGGCCGCCTGGCCGTCACCCGTCAGGGTGTGCGCGTTGGAGGTCACCTTGAAGAACTTGCCGGTGCCGCCGGAGGCGTAGATGACGGCCTTGGCCTGGAACACGTGGATCTCGCCGGTGGCGAGCTCGTACGCGACCACACCGGCCGACTTCTTGACGCCGTCTTCCTCGACGAGCAGCTGGTCCAGGACGTAGAACTCGTTGAAGAACTCCACGCCCTCCTTGACGCAGTTCTGGTACAGCGTCTGGAGGATCATGTGGCCCGTGCGGTCCGCGGCGTAGCAGGACCGGCGCACCGGGGCCTCGCCGTGGTTGCGCGAGTGGCCGCCGAAGCGGCGCTGGTCGATGGTGCCGTCCGGGGTGCGGTTGAACGGCAGGCCCATCTTCTCCAGGTCGAGGACAGCGTCGATGGCCTCCTTCGCCAGGATCTCGGCGGCGTCCTGGTCGACCAGGTAGTCACCGCCCTTGACCGTGTCGAAGGTGTGCCACTCCCAGTTGTCCTCCTCCACGTTCGCCAGCGCGGCGGCCATGCCGCCCTGCGCGGCGCCCGTGTGGGAGCGGGTGGGGTAGAGCTTCGTCAGCACCGCGGTGCGGCTGCGCTTCGTCGACTCGATGGCGGCGCGCATGCCGGCGCCACCTGCACCGACGATGACGGTGTCGTACTTGTGGATCTTCATTGTTTCGCCTCAGCCCCGTTGCCTAGCGGATGTTCGGGTCGAAGGTGAAGATCACCAGCGTGCCCAGAAGGATGGTGAACACCGTGGCGGTGTAGAGCAGGCCCTTCAGCCACAGCCGTGTGTTGGCGCGCTCCGCGTAGTCGTTGATGACGGTACGCAGGCCGTTGGCGCCGTGCAGCATGGCGAGCCACAGCATCAGCAGGTCCCAGACCTGCCAGAACGGGGACGCCCAGCGGCCGGCCACGAAGGCGAAACCGACCTTGGAGACGCCGCCGTCCAGCACCAGCTGGATGACGAGGTGCCCGATGACGAGGACGACGAGGACGATGCCCGAGAGGCGCATGAAGAGCCAGGCGGCCATCTCGAAGTTGCCGCGGGTCGAGCGCGGCGTCTTGCCCGTGCGCTTGCGCGGGGCCTCGATGTACGGCGCCGGGTTCTCGACGTCGTAGAGGCTCACGCCCTCGACGTCGCCGATGGCCTGGGCGGAAGAAGTGTCAGAAGACATGCGTGTCACTTCCCGAACAGTTCAGCAGCTGCGTGGCCGAGGACGGGGTACAGCGCCCCGCCCATCAGGACGATCCAGACGATCACCACGCTCCAGAGCATCTGCTTCTGGAGACGGGGACCCTTGGACCAGAAGTCCACGGCGATCACACGGAGACCGTTGAGCGCGTGGAACAGGATGGCGGCCACGAGGCCGTACTCCATCAGCGCGACGATCGGAGTCTTGTAGGTAGCCACGACATCGTCGTACGCCTCGGGGGAGACGCGGACGAGAGCGGTGTCGAGGACGTGTACGAACAGGAAGAAGAAGATGAGGACGCCGGTGACTCGATGAGCCACCCAGGACCACATTCCTTCCCGGCCGCGGTACAACGTTCCAGCCGGCACGGAAAACCCTCCGGAAGCGGGGCGGGGGCCAGCCGGCTTCTTTGTCGGTCGGGCCCGGCCGGGTACGGTCCTCCGGCCCCGGACATCGTAGCGACGCTTTGTCGGTTCCCTCGCGCCGGGTCCAGTGGTGTGATCAAACAGGCACGGACGGGCTATCCCACAGGGGCGAATAGCCCGGAATCAGCGGCAGACGCCCCATCCGGCGAGGTCAGCCAATGTGTCAGGTCGGCGAGCCGCACCTGTGCGAGGCGGCGCAGCTCGTCCGCCGAGATCGACCGTTCCTCGTCCGCCTCCAGCTCCATCCGGCGCCGGATCGCGGCCAGCAGCTGGTCCGCCTGCTCGTCCGGAGGATGCCCGTCCAGACAGATCACGAAGGCGTGGCCGAATTTGCGCTCGTACTCCGCATGGGCGGCATCCAGCGCCAGGAGCGCGGCGTACGGGGCCCCGTGGTTCAGCTCCACCGGGAACTCCGAGGCCAGCGCCTCGCTCAGATCCGTCTGGGAGAGGTCGTACGAGGCTTCGTCGGCGGCGGCCAGCAGCACGCCCGGGTCCGGGTAGGGCCGGTGGGTGGCCACCCGCTGCGCCCAGCGCCGGCTCCCGCAGCAGTGCAGCAGGACGGCCTCGGCGGCTTCGGGGGACAGGGCGTTGAACAGCGCCAGTCCGGAACCGGGGGAAGGATCGCAGGAGCCGCGGGCCTGTGCCGGAAGGTGGCTGGACAGCGGGGGGCTCCTCGGGGCGTGACGCGGGTGTACCGCCACGCTAGCGACGGCGGGCGGGGTGTGTCGTACCCAATCAGAGGTTTTCACCCGGAAGTGAGCCGAAAGGATGACGGCGGCAGCGCCGGGAGCGGCGCGAACGCGCCGGGAGGGGGAGGCGGAAGACGACCGAGGCCGCCACCCCCCACAGGAGAGGCCCCGGTCGCCGTCCGTACGGGCTCGTGCGACAAGCCCGTACCCCTCTCAGCGCCGCGGGTGCGTTTTGTGTCACACCCCGCTTCGCGCATGCTTGGTTGCTCCCCGTACAACTCGTGGACGAAGGTACTTGAAAGCCGTAACGTGCTGATTTGCGCCACACGTACAGGACAGTGAACGGGTTGGGGACTTTGCTGGGGGACGACGCGGAGCTGACCGCCGCGGTGCTCGCGGCGCAGGGCGGCGACGAGAGCGGTTTCCGTACGGTGTACCGCGCCGTGCACCCACGCCTGCTCGGTTACGTACGCACGCTCGTCGGGGACGCCGACGCCGAAGACGTGACGTCCGAGGCCTGGCTGCAGATAGCCCGCGACCTCGACTCCTTCACCGGCGACGCAGACCGCTTCCGCGGCTGGGCCGCCCGGATCGGCCGCAATCGGGCCCTCGACCACATCCGCATGCGCGGGCGCCGCCCCGCCATCGGCGGCGACGAGACCGAGCTGACGGGTCGCGCCGCCGACAGCGACACCGCCGTCGAGGCCATGGAGGCCCTGTCGACCGGCAGGACCATGGCACTGATCGCCCAGCTTCCGCAGGACCAGGCCGAGGCCGTGGTGCTCCGGGTCGTCGTCGGGCTCGACGCCAAGAGCGCCGCGGAAACCCTGGGCAAGCGGCCCGGAGCGGTACGCACCGCAGCCCACCGGGGCTTGAAGAAGCTGGCCGAGCTGCTCTGCGCGGAGGGCGGCTTCGCGCCGGACCCGGATGCGGGCTCGGACGCGACGGGGCCGGTCGGCCATAATGCCGGTGGCCCGGCACGGGACGGCGGGGGCGGGAGGGATCTCGACGCCGTGCCCGCTCAGCGCGGCCGGGGCGGTGGCCTCGTGGAGAAAACCGGTGTGACGCATTCACGTTGGCGGACGCAGAAGGACATGTGATGGCCGACGAGCGCAACAGGTGGCTGGACCGGGCGGCGGCGGAACGAGTGCTGCGCGGCGGCCCGGCCGTACCTGGCGCCGACCCGCGCGCCCACGAAGCGGAAGCCCGGCTCCGGGCTGCCCTCGACATGCTGGCCGGGCCGCAGCCGCCCGCCGATGCGGAACTGCCCGGCGAGGCCGCCGCGCTGGCCGCCTTCCGCGCGGCCCGCGCCGGTGCGGCAACGACCGGGGCATCCGGTGCGGCCGGGGCGTCCGGGCCGAGCGGTGTCTTCGCACCGGTCGGCTTCGACGCCGCCCCCCTCGTGGAACTCGGCAGGATCATCCCGCTCGCCGCCCCCGTCCCCGCGCCCCGGCGAACCCGCCCCGTGCGGTTCGGGCTGGTGGCCGCGTTGGCCGGCGTCGCCGTCGGTGGCCTCGCGGTCGCCGCCGGGGCCGGCCTGCTGGACCGGGACACGCACGACACGGCGGGCCCCGCACCGGCGGTCTCCCTCAGCGCCGACACGAACCCGTCCCCGGCCGGTGGCACCGCGGGCCCGACGCCCGCACCCCAGCCGCGACCCGACCCGCTCCGCGGCACCGACGGAACGCAGCCCACCCCGGGCGGGCAGACTCCGGGCGCGGACTCGGGTGCGGCGCAGGGATTCGGGAACGGAACGGGAACCGGTCCGGACGCCTCCGGCGGCGCCGCGGACGCGGACGCCGGCGGCGGCAAGGACGTGAAGGACGGCAAGGACGCGCCCATGGGCGGGACCTCGTCGCTGAAGGACTCGGACAAGCAGACCCGGCTGAGAGCCGTCGACCTGTGCGAGGCCTACCGGTCGGGTCATATGACCTCCGACCGCCGCGACAAGCTCTCGAAGCTCGCACAGGGGCTGTCGCGCATCCCGCACTTCTGCGAGGCGCTGCTCGACGGGCCTCCCCCGAGCGCTTCCCCGAGCGTCCCTCGGACCTCGGACGACGGCAGCGACGTGCTCAAGGCGCCGACGTTCCTCCCGGCGAGCCCGGGCGTGTCCGCGCCCGCCCGCCTGCCGACGCGCTGACGGCCGTCGTTCGGGTGGTCCGTGCGCGCTCCGCGCGCGGGTTCCCGGCGGCAGGGCGAACGGCCTGTAACACTTTTCGAACCTGCGGCGCAGTACATAACGAGCCGACTGGTCATCGGCCGCGCATGAGCCGGGGTTCCCCCCGTACCCCTGGGCTCTGCGCACCCGGCGCGGGCGGGGTTCGTTCCCCCGGCCCTGCCCGCGCCCTTTACTTCCCAGACCGGATCACCGGGACCCGGTGATCACAGGGGCCCCGGGGTCACCGGGACCCCGGGATCGCCCGGCCCGCCAGTTCGGATCACCAGTAGACGACGACCTTGTCGCCCACCTGGACCTGCTCGAACAGCGCCGCGAGCTTGCCCTTGTCCCGGACGTTCACGCAGCCGTGCGAGGCGCCGGCGTAACCGCGGGCCGCGAAGTCGGCGGAGTAGTGCACCGCCTGGCCCTGGCTGAAGAACATCGAGTACGGCATCGGCGTGTGGTAGATCGTCGACGTCCAGTCCTTGGCCTTCCACTCCACCTTGAACTGGCCCTCACGGGTCGGAGTGTTCTCGGAGCCGAAACGGACGTCCAGCGTGGAGACGATCTTGCCGTCGATCATCCAGGCGAGCGTGCGGCTCTCCTTGCTGATGCACATGACGCGGCCCGTCATGCAGCGCGGGTCCGGCGCGTCGACCTCGTTGACGGTCGGCGGACGCAGCTCGTCGGCGGTGGGCTTCTTGCTCAGGCCCTGGACCTTCTTCCAGGTGGCCTCGTCGACCGACCCGGAGGCCGTCAGGCCGTTCTTCGCCTGGAAGGACTTGACCGCGGCGGTCGTCTTCGAACCGTAGAAACCGGTCGGCGCGACCGTCATGTACTTGAGCTGCTTCAAACGGGCCTGGAGCTCGCGCACCTGCTCGCTGTCGTCGCCGTTCGCCATGATGGCCTTGACGGTGGTCGGCGAAGGGGACGCGGACGGCGACTGCGAGGCGGACGGCGAAGGCGAGGGCGACGCATCGGCGGGCTTGTCGTCCGTCGACGGTGAGCTCTCAGGGGTGGAACCCGCCGCGGACGCGGACGGAACCGAAGAGGCGGAACCGGCCGGCTCCGTCTTCTGGGGCCCGCAGGCGGTCGCGGCGAGCGCGACGGCGGTGGCCACCCCGAGCGTGCGGACTATGACTCTCTGGCGGTGCATCTCGGTCCCCCGATTTCTACGTCGTGTATCTAGGTGATGCTTGGCGGGCGTGGAGAGTTGCGGACGGCCCGGGGATGTTGCGCCATTGTGACCAGCGGCCGACAGGCAACGGCCGCAGCCGTCGCGGGGAGGTTGTACCAGCCCCGGGGCCGTTCGCTCTACGGAGGGCTTGGTCACATGGCGAGTACTGAGAGCGGGATTCCGATCGAACCCGTCTACGGGCCGGGGGACCTGACGACGTGGGATCCGGGGGGCAAACTGGGTGAACCCGGGGCGTATCCCTATACGCGGGGGGTCTATCCGACCATGTACACCGGCAAGCCGTGGACGATGCGGCAGTACGCCGGGTTCGGAACGGCGGCCGAATCCAACGCCCGGTACCGGCAGCTCATCGCGGGCGGCGGCACCGGACTGTCGGTCGCCTTCGACCTGCCCACCCAGATGGGCCACGACTCCGACGCGCCGCTCGCGCACGGGGAGGTCGGCAAGGTCGGCGTCGCGATCGACTCCGTCGAGGACATGCGGGTGCTGTTCGACGGGATCCCGCTCGACCGGGTCTCCACGTCCATGACCATCAACGCCCCGGCGGCGCTGCTGCTCCTCATGTACCAGCTGGTCGCCGAGGAGCACGGGATCGCGGGCGGGCAGCTGACCGGGACCGTGCAGAACGACGTGCTCAAGGAGTACATCGCGCGGGGCACGTACATCTTCCCGCCGGAGCACTCGCTCCGGCTGACCGCCGACACCTTCCGGTACTGCAAGGCCGAGATCCCCCGCTGGAACACCATCTCCATCTCCGGCTACCACATGGCCGAGGCCGGGGCCTCGCCCGCGCAGGAGATCGCCTTCACGCTGGCCGACGGCATCGCGTACGTACGGACGGCGCTGGCCGCCGGGATGGAGGTCGACGAGTTCGCCCCGCGCCTGTCCTTCTTCTTCGTCGCCCGCACCACCCTGCTGGAGGAGGTCGCGAAGTTCCGGGCCGCGCGGCGGATCTGGGCCCGTGTCATGCGGGAGGAGTTCGGCGCCCGCGATCCCAAGTCGCTGATGCTCCGCTTCCACACCCAGACCGCCGGGGTCCAGCTGACGGCGCAGCAGCCGGAGCTGAACCTCGTACGGGTGGCCGTACAGGCGCTGGGTGCGGTGCTGGGCGGCACGCAGTCACTGCACACCAACTCCTTCGACGAGGCGATCGCCCTGCCGACGGAGAAGTCGGCGCGGCTGGCACTGCGGACCCAGCAGGTGCTGGCGTACGAGACGGACGTGCCGCACACCGTCGACCCCTTCGCGGGCTCGTACGCGGTGGAGCGGATGACGGACGACGTCGAGGAGGCGGCGCTCGCGCTGATGCAGCGGGTCGAGGACATGGGCGGGGCGGTGGCCGCGATCGAGGCCGGCTTCCAGAAGGGGGAGATCGAGCGGAACGCCTACCGCATCGCGCGCGAGACGGACGACGGCGAACGGGTGGTGGTCGGGGTCAACCGCTTCACGCTGGAGCAGGAGGAACGGTACGAGCCGCTGCGCGTCGACCCGGCGATCGAGGACCGGCAGCGGGAAGCGCTGGCCGCCCTGCGCGCGGACCGCGACAACGACGCGGTGGCGACGGCGCTGGGCGCCCTGCGCGAGGCGGCGGCCGGGACCGACAACGTCCTCCACCCGATGAAGGAAGCCCTGCGCGCCCGCGCCACGGTGGGCGAGGTCTGCAACGCCCTCCGGGAGGTGTGGGGCACGTACGAGCCGACGGATTCCACATGGTGAAACAGCGGATAGACAGGAGCAACCCTATGGGACACTCCTGCACATGCTGGGTGTCACCGATCTGCCGACCTACCTCGTCGGGCTCATACTGATCATTTTGCTGCCGGGGCCGAACTCGCTCTACGTGCTCTCCGTCGCGGCCCGCCGCGGCGTGCGCACCGGGTACAAGGCCGCGGCCGGGGTGTTCTCCGGGGACGCCGTGCTGATGGTGCTCGCCGCCGCCGGGGCGGGGGCGCTGCTCCAGGCCAGTCCGGTGGCCTTCGGCATCGTCAAGCTGCTCGGCGCAGGGTACCTGACCTGGCTCGCCGTCGGGATGATGCGCGGGGCGTGGGCGCTGTGGCGTTCGCGGACCGAGCGGGCCGAGGCCCCGGCCGACCTGCAGGCCGCGGACGGCGGCGAGGGCGAGCGGCCCTACCGGCGGGCGCTGCTGATCAGCCTGTTCAACCCCAAGGCGATCCTGTTCCTCGTCTCCTTCTTCGTGCAGTTCGTCGACCCCTCGTACGCCTACCCGGCGCTCTCCTTCCTCCTGCTGGGCGCGCTGCTCCAGCTCGGCAGCTTCCTCTACCTGACCCTGCTGATCTTCAGCGGGACCCGGCTGTCCGCCGCCTTCCGCCGCCGCAAGCGGCTCTCGGCCGGGGCCACCTCGGCGGCGTGCGTGCTCTTCCTCGGCTTCGCCGCCAAGCTCGCCGTCAGCTGAGGGACGTGCGCCTGCGGCGCCGGCTCCGCGGGGCCGCGACGGCAACGCCGTCGGCGGTGGCCGTCACCCGGGGCGGGCCGTGCGCAGCCGCCGCAGTCGGCGGACCACGCGGCGCACGGCCGGGCTCGCCGGGAGGAAGGACAGCTGGGCGGGGATGCCGCCGGGCAGGCCCAGGGTGGTCAGCCGGCGGCGTTTGAAGTAGCGCCAGGTCCGGTCGTCCAGGTGCGCGGCCAGATACCGTTCGGCCTCCGCGCGGCGCGGCGCCAGGACCTGCGGCTGCATGGTGAACCCGACCGCGGTGAGCAGTCCGGTCAGGGCGCCCCGGGCCCCTTCGGGGCCGGGCGCGGTCCAGCGGGCGACGGCGTCGGCGTCCGCGAGGGGCGGGAGCAGCGCGTCGACCAGCGTCAGCGGGATCCGGTTGCTGTTCTGGTACGGGGCGAGGCGGGCCAGTACGGCCTCGGTTCCGGTGCGCGCGACCGGCAGCCCGTACAGGGTGGCGGCGGTCAGCAGCCCGGTGGAGAAGCAGCCGACGACCAGGGCGGGGCGCAGCCGCTGGTAGAGGGTCTCGGCCAGGACGGGGGCGGTCACGACGGTGAGGCGGGCGCCGAGCCGCTCGGCCTCGGCCTCGGCGCGACGGGAGTACTCGGCGGGTGCGCTGGGGTGGGGCTTGAAGACGAGTTCGCGGTGGCCGAGGGCGTGCGCGCCGCGGACCATCTCCACGTGGAGTTCCTCCTCCTCCTGGGGGGAGAGGAGTTCGAGGGCGGAGAGGTACTGGCCCAGCAGCAGCGCGGGCGCCTCGCCGAACCCGGCCTCTTCGCCGGTCCCGGTCGGCCCGGGCCCGTACGAGGGGAGTTCGGCGAGGACCTTCAGGAACTCGGGGGTCGGGACGAGCTCCGGCGGTACGTCGAACTCGGTGAGCAGCAGCGGATCCAGGCCCGGCACCAGGTCGAGGTGCAGGACGCGGCGCACGCGCATGCCGAGCTGCGGGTCGAGGCGGAAGCGGGTGGGTCCGTAGCTCATCAGCCCGTCGGCGTAGACGTCGACGGTGGCGCCGGGGAAGAGCGTGCACAGGGTGCGGGCGGGCGGGACCTGGATGGACTCCACGATGAGCTCGACGCGGTCCTCGCCCAGTCCCCAGACGGCCCGCAGCTGCCGTTCCCACAGGGGGACGTCCTCGGGGCGGGGGGCCCAGGCGCTGGGGTGCTGCGGGGCGATGGCCGCGTTCCAGTCGAGGACCTCGTCGAAGCGGGTGCGCAGGGTGGCGAAGCCCGGCATGTCGGCGAGGCCGGGGGAGACCTCGGCGGTGAGGGAATGGTTGCTGGTGAGCAAGATGCGCCGGCCGGCCGGCGGGAAGCTGCCCGCGTCGATGCCGGCGGCGAGCGTGGCCATGCCGTAGAGGGTGGAGGCGAGGAAGATCTGGGTGCACGGGATGCTCTGAGCGGCCATCAGGCAGCGGCTCCCGTTCGCGCCGGCCGGCGGCGCAGGCGGCGCAGCACACCGGCGCGATCGGCGTCCATTGCGTTGAGGACCCGGTCCAGTACGTCCTGGGGCATGCGTCCGAGCGCGGCCGTGCTCATCGAACGGAGTTTTTTGGCCACGACCGGTTCATACCTTTCGATGGTCCCGATATGGTGCGCGATAATTGCGCAATACGTTCGGACGGCTTTCGGTAGTAGAAGATCACTTTCATGATCTTCGGCCGTATCGGCCAGAACCTGGTCGAACGCCTGGATGAAATCGAGCTGGCGCTCGTCCTTGATCTGCGTCAACGAGGTCGAGACGCCGCGCCGGTAGAAGATCCCGGGCAGTCCGATCGCCGCGAACGACCGGGCCTCGCGGTGCAGCCGCCAGATCCACGGCCGGTCCTCCGCAGTCCGCAGCCCGTCGGTGAAGTGCAGCAGCCCGCGGTCCAGCAGCCGCCGGTGGTACATGCCGGCCCAGGCGTACGGGTAGTCGACAGAGGTCGCCCGGGAGGCGGGCAGGATCCCGGCGCGCGGATCGCCGACGACCAGCTGCGGACCGTACGGGACGTGCTGCACGCTGCGGCTCCGGCCGGTCACCTGGACATGGTCGTTACGGACGAAATCGCAGCTCAGAGCCTCTATGGTGGCCAGTGTGCGGGCCAGATGGCCGGGCGCCAGCCAGTCGTCGCCGTCCAGGAAGGCGAGGTATTCGCCGCGGGCCGCGTCCAGACCGGTGTTCCGGGCGGTGGCCAGGCCGCCGTTGCGTTCGTGTCTGAGGAGCACCGCCCCGGGCAGCTCGCGCGCCGCCCGGTCCAGGAGTTCGGGCGTCCCGTCCGTCGAACAGTCGTCGACGAGCAGGAACTCGAAATCGTCCCGGGCGTTGAGTTCGAGGCTTTTCAGGGCATCCAGTGCGTATGTCTGCACGTTGTAGAACGGCACGACGACGGAGAGCTTGAGCACCCGCAAGACATTAAGGCGCCGCCCGGCATTCACCATGGCCCGAATGCGGATTCCGTGTGAACGACGCGGGGCGGGCGCGTTAACCGGTACGGTTTCGCATTAAGTCGACGGGTTGTTAACCCGCTGTTGTGCGTTCGTTGGGCCGATCACCGAAATCGCGGAATAGCTTCTGCCGGGTGCCAGTCAGCAATCGCGCAGCATCTCGTACTCATCCGCGTACTGCCCTTCGCGTCGCCGTACTCGCCGATTCCGATACGCGCTGGAAATGGGGCGCACTCACCGCTCGCCGCCTCGCGACGCAGCCGCACCTCACCGGATACCTGCTCCGCGGCCGGGCCACCCCGACCGCGCGCCAGCTCGGCGAGGTCGGCGTGCAGGCCGACCGCCTCTCCGAGGTGACCTGCGCACAGTTCCTCGCGGAGATCGAGCGCGAACGGTACGACGTCGTCGTCCTCGCCCTCGTCGGCGGCGCAGTCCAGGCCGTCCTGCACGGGGTCCGCGCCCTGTGGCCCGAGCCGGCCGCCCGCCCCGTGCTCGTCACCGGGTACGTGGGCGTCGTATACGAGAAGCTCGCCGACGGGCTGCTGCTGCGGCACGGCGCCGACCTCGTCCTCGCCAACTCCCGACACGACGCGGGACGTTTCCGCGCGGTCTACGAGGGCGTCGGCGCCGACGCAGGCGCCGTCACGGAGACGGCGCTTCCGTTCCTGGACGGAGCGGCGTACGAGCGGGTCGGCGACCGCGCCCACACCGTGGTCTTCGCCGTCCAGCCGTCCGTCCCCGAAAGCCGCACCGACCGCGCCTACCTGCTGGAACGTGCCGCCCGGCACGCGCGACTGCACCCCGGGCGGGAGGTGCTGATCAAGCTGCGCAGCCGGCCCGGGGAGCACACCACGCACCTGGAGGAACAGCCCTACCAGCGGCTGGCCGAACGGATCCCCGGCGGACTGCCCGCCAATTGCCGGCTGGTGTACGGGAACATGGGCGAGGTCCTGGACGGCACGGACCTGCTGGTCACCGTCTCCTCCACGGCAGCGCTGGAGTCCCTGCACCGCGGCATCCCGACGGCCGTCCTCACCGACCTCGGCATCCGCGAGGTGCTCGGCAACCACCACTTCCTCGGCTCGGGCTGCCTGGCCTCCTGGGACCAGCTCGACGCCGGACTGCTGCCGCAGGGCGACCCGGACTGGCTGGCCGACCAGGGCGTGAGCGGCGCCGAGGACGCCTTCGCCGCCGCCCGCGCCCGGCTCGACGAACTGCTGGAGCGCGGAGTGCTCCCAGCCGTCGCCCCCCACTACACCCGGGTCACCGCCCCCGGGTACCTGCCCGGGATCCTGGCCCGGCACCACCTCGCCCCCGACGGGACCCAACTGCCCGCCGCCGTCCGCGAGGGCGGCGGCGAGTCCCGGCTGCGCCGCCGGCTGCGCGCGTACCTGCGCGACGCGGCCCGCGGGGCGTACCGGCACGGCGTGCAGCGCGTGGCCCCGATGATCCGCCGGATGGGCGAACTGTGAGCCCGGCCGCGAGCACCGCTGCGAGCACCACCGCGCGTCCCGCCGCGGACCCCGGCGTGGAGCCGGCCGCGCGTCCCGCCGCGCAGCCCGCCACGGGCACCGCCGGGCGGCCCCGGGTGCTGGCCGTGATCCCGGCCCGGGGCGGGTCCAAGGGAGTCCCGGGCAAGAACCTCGCCGAGGTGGCCGGAGTCCCCCTCGTCGTACGGGCCGTGGAGGCCTGCCGGGGCGCCGCCACCGTCACCGACGTCGTGGTCTCCACCGACGCCGGGCCCATCGCCGCCGCCGCCCGCACCGCCGGCGCCGACGCGATCCGGCGGCCCGCAGCCATCTCCGGGGACACCGCGAGCAGCGAAGCCGCCGTACTGCACGCGCTCGACGCCTTCGAGGAACTCCACTCCCTCACCGTGGACGTCGTCCTCCTCGTCCAGTGCACCAGCCCCTTCCTGACCTCCTCCGACGTCGAGTCGGTCGCCGCAGCCGTCGCCACCGGCGCGGCCGACTCGGCCCTGACCGTCGCCCCGTTCCACGGCTTCCTCTGGCGGGAGGCCGCCGACGGGGCCGCGGCCGGCGTCAACCACGACAAGGCCGTACGCCCCCGCCGGCAGGACCGCCCCCAGGACCTGCTGGAGACCGGCGCCGCCTACGCCATGGACGCAGGCGGGTTCCGCACCGCCCGGCACCGCTTCTTCGGGCGCACCCTCCCCGTCGCCACCGACCCCGCCCGGGTCCTGGAGATCGACGACCCGCACGACCTGGCCCGCGCCCGCGTCCTCGCCCCCCTGTTCACACCCCCTCCGCACCCCCACGCACCGAACGAAGGACCTCAGCTGCCATGACCGTCGCCACCCCCAACTCCCGCCTGCGCACCTTCGGCTCGCGCACCGCCGGCCCCGGCCGCCCGGTCTACGTCGTCGGCGAGATCGGCATCAACCACAACGGCGACCTCGGCAACGCGTTCGCCCTCATCGACGCCGCCGCCGAAGCGGGCTGCGACGCCGTGAAGTTCCAGAAGCGCACCCCGGAGATCTGCACCCCGCGCGACCAGTGGGACATCGAGCGCGACACGCCCTGGGGCCGGATGACGTACATCGACTACCGCCACCGCGTGGAGTTCGGCGAGGCCGAGTACCGCTCCATCGACGAGCACTGCGCCAAGCGCGGCATCGACTGGTTCGCCTCCCCGTGGGACACCGAGGCCGTCGCCTTCCTGGAAAAGTTCGACGTCCCCGCCCACAAGGTGGCCTCCGCCTCCCTCACCGACGACGAGCTGCTGCGCGCCCTGCGCGCCACCGGCCGCACCGTCGTCCTTTCCACCGGCATGTCCACCCCGAAGCAGATCCGCCACGCGGTGGAGGTGCTCGGCAGCGACAACATCCTCCTCTGCCACGCCACCTCCACGTACCCGGCCAAGGCCGAGGAGCTCAACCTGCGGGTGATCAACAGCCTCCAGGAGGAGTACCCGAACGTCCCGATCGGCTACTCCGGCCACGAGACCGGCCTGCAGACCACCCTCGCGGCCGTCGCCCTCGGCGCCACCTTCGTCGAGCGGCACATCACCCTCGACCGTGCCATGTGGGGCTCCGACCAGGCCGCCTCCGTGGAGCCCGGCGGCCTGACCCGTCTGGTCCGCGACATCCGCACCATCGAGACCGCCCTCGGCGACGGCGTCAAGCGCGTCTACGACTCCGAGCTCGGCCCCATGAAGAAGCTCCGCCGGGTCCAGGGCGAACTCGCCTCGGTCTGACCCGCAGCCCGTCCGGTACGACGCCCCACCCGGTACGACGCCCCGCCCCGCCCCTGACGAGGAGTACGTGGTGACCCCCTCAACCTCCATCCTGGCTTTCGTCGAGAGTCCGGTCCAGCTCCTGAACGTGCTGGAGTGGGCGCACGCCGAAGCCGCGTCCCCGCCGGGCGGCACCCCCCTGCTCGACGCCGTCCCCCGCCAACCGGGCCCCCTCGCCTCGCGCACCCCCGGCCCGTCACCGGCGGCGGACCGCGGCGGGGCGGCGTCCTGGCTGCGGATCGTCGTCCTGCCCCCCACCGACCCGATGTCCCGGGGCCAGCTGCGCCGGATGGCGGGGCTGGCCCGGGACGAGGGGTACGAGGTCGCCTGGCAGGAGGCCCGCGGCGGCCGCCTCGCCCCGCTCAAGGCGCTGGCCGCGCTGGCCCGCGACGTGCGCGCGGCCCGCCGGGTCGTCGTCGGCGACCCCTTCTCCCGGTACGTACAGCTGCTGCTGACCCTCGTACGGGCCGAGGAACTCGTGGTGGTCGACGACGGCACCGCCACCATGGAGTTCGTCGCCCAGACCGCCCGCGGCGAACGCCTCGTACGCTGGCACCGGGTCGGCGGCGGAGGCCTACCCGGCCGCCTCCGCGAGCTCGCGTACGCGCCGGTCTCGGCCACCGCCCGGCGCCGCTTCACCCCGGCCGCGGGCAAGGGGCGCCGCGTCGAGGTGTTCAGCTCGATGCCCGTCACCGTCCATGCCGCGATGACGCTGCGCGTCAACGAGTTCGCCTGGACCCGCTCCCGGTTCGGCCCGCCGCGCCTGACCAAGGGCACCGACCTGGTCGGCACCTCCCTCGTGGAGACCGGCGTGGTCGACCCGGCCCGCTACCTGGACGCCGTACGCGCCCTGACCCTGGAGCACGGCGCCACCCGCTACTTCGCGCACCGCCGGGAGTCCCCGGAAAAGCTGCGCCTGCTCAGCGGGGCGACCGGACTGGAGATCGTCCGCCCGGACCTGCCGCTGGAGCTGATCGCCCGGCGCGGGCCGGTCGGCCGAACGATCGTCAGCTTTCCGTCCACGGTCGTCCACACCCTGCCGTACGCGCTGGCCGGTACCGGTGTGACCGTCGCCGTATGCGATGTCGACCCGGCCTGGCTCACCGGCTCCGCCTCGCCGCGGGCGCGCAGCTTCCTCGCCGGGGTCACCGAGACCGCTCGTGATGTGCACAGACTCCCCGCCCAGACAGCCTCCGCGGCCGGATGAGCGCGCGAGTTTACCCCCGGGTGCATCCGGTCATGCGTCCAGAGGTCTGGTTTTTTTCCCCTAACGGCATGAACTTTTGGTGATCCCCGGCCAGTTGAGCCATTCGTGCGCCTACCCTTCAACGGGTGAACCAGTTGATGTCCCGCGAGTCCCAGACCGCCCTGCCCGGCACGCCCGACCGGCCCGAGCTGCCCGGCAAGCTTCCGGACCACCTGCGTGCCGAACTGATCGCCTTCCGCCGGGACTTGCACATGCACCCCGAGCTAGGACACCAGGAGTTCCGCACCACGGCGGCGATCAAGGCCCGGCTGGAGAAAGCGGGCCTACGCCCACGCGTGCTGAAGTCCGGAACCGGCCTGATCTGTGACGTGGGCACCTGGGACGGGGGCCGGCCGATGCTGGCCCTGCGCGCGGACATCGACGCCCTACCCATTCCGGACGCCAAGACCCACGTCGCGTACCGCTCGACCTTCCCCGACCGCGCCCACGCCTGCGGCCACGACGTGCACACCGCGGTCGTCCTCGGCGCCGGGCTGGTCCTCGCCGACCTCGACCGGCAGGGCCTGCTGCCCCGCCCGGTCCGGCTGCTGTTCCAGCCCGCGGAGGAGGTGCTCCCCGGCGGGGCCACCGACGCCATCGCCTCGGGAGTCCTGGACGGTGTGGGCCGCATCATCGCGGTGCACTGCGACCCGCGGGTCGACGCCGGGAAGATCGGACTGCGGACCGGAGCCATTACTTCTGCCTGTGACCGGCTGGAAATCGCTCTCGCCGGCCCCGGTGGGCACACCGCCCGGCCGCACCTGACCACCGATCTCGTGACCGCCGCCGCGCGGGTCGCCATCGACCTGCCGGCCGTCCTGTCCCGCCGGATGGACGCCCGCTCGGGCATGTCGATCACCTGGGGCCGGATCGAGGCCGGGCACGCCTGCAACGTGATCCCGATGCACGCCGAGCTGTCCGGAACGATTCGCTGTCTTGACATCAACGCGTGGCACGAAGCACCCGAGCAGATCCACGCCGCGATCGACGAGATCGCCGGAATGCACCGCGCCAAGTCGGAGATCACCTACGTGCGCGGCGTCCCGCCGGTCGTGAACGACCCGGTGGTCACCGAGCTGCTGCGCGAGTCGATGGCGGCCCGCCTCGGCAAGGAGTCGATCGAGGACACCGAGCAGAGCCTCGGCGGCGAGGACTTCTCCTGGTACCTGGAGCACGTGCCTGGAGCCATGGCCAGGCTCGGTGTGCACACCCCTGGCGCGAGCGCCAAGCGGGACCTGCACCGGGGCGACTTCGACGTCGACGAGTCCGCGATCGGGGTCGGCGTGGAGTTCTTCACGGCAGCCGCACTGCTCGACGGCCGTCGTTCGAGGCCGATCGGGTAAAAATTCTTACAACATCTGAGCGGTTCCTGTCACACCTGTCCAGCCCTTGGTAGACAAGGGCTGGACTCTTGGGGAGTTACCAAACGGTCACTGTCCGATTCACGACGATCCGATAACGACTCATGAACGGCCCTTTAACTGACATCTACGCGCGTTACGATCGCCGCGAAACCAGCGCCGGTCGTGGCGCTTCGGTCAGGTTTTGAAGGAGCCTCCCCTTGCGCCGGATCACCAGGATCGCCACCGTGGGCATCGCGTCCGCGGCGCTGGCCCTCTCGGCCACCGCCTGTGGCGGAAAGAAGTCGTCTGACACCTCCGCCTCCCCCTCGGAGTCGGGCGGTGCCAAGTCCGTTGCCCTCGCCTATGACATCGGCGGTCGCGGTGACCAGTCCTTCAACGACGCCGCGTACGCGGGTCTGGAGAAGGCCGCGAAGGAACTGAAGGTCAAGACCGCGGAGGCCGAGCCCACCGAGGGCGAGAGCGAGGCGGACAAGGTCCAGCGCCTCACCGAGCTCGCGCGCAAGGGCAACAACCCGGTCATCGGCGTCGGCTTCGCCTACGCCCCGGCCGTCAAGAAGGTCGCCGAGAAGTTCCCGAAGACCACCTTCGGCCTCATCGACGACACCTCGGTGACCGGTCCGAACATCGCGAACCTGGTCTTCAACGAGGAGCAGGGCTCGTACCTGGCCGGCGTCGCCGCCGCCAAGGCGTCCAAGACCGGCACGGTCGGCTTCATCGGCGGTGTCGAGGTCCCGCTGATCAAGAAGTTCGAGGCGGGCTTCACCCAGGGCGTCAAGGACACCAACCCGAACGCCAAGGTGCTGTCGGCCTACCTGTCCCAGCCGCCGGACTTCTCCGGTTTCGCCAAGCCCGACCTGGGCAAGGCCACCGCCAAGGGCCAGCTCGACAACGGCGCCGACGTGATCTACGCCGCCGCCGGTCTCGCCGGCACCGGCGCGATCGAGGCCACTGCCAACGCGGGCAAGTGGGCCATCGGTGTCGACTCGGACCAGTACAACCAGGCCGGTCTGTCGAAGTACAAGGACCACATCCTGACCTCGGTCACCAAGGACGTCGCCGACGCGGTCTTCAACGAGATCAAGTCGGTCGAGGACGGCAAGCCGGCGACCGGTGAGATCCGTTACGGCCTGGACAAGAACGGTGTCGGCCTGGCCGACTCCAACCCCGAGTACAAGAAGATGGCCGACGTCATCGCCGCGGTGGAGAAGGCGAAGGCCGACATCATCGCCAAGAAGATCAACGTCAAGACCGCCCCGTAAGGCCGTCCCTGACGTGAAGTAACGGTCTCGGGGTCTGGGAATGCGGTCTCTACCGCTCCCGGGCCCCGAACCGCGTCCGTGACGCTTGTGACCTGCATGGTCACAAGTTTTCACTTTCGACAGTGCTACGCGCGTAGAGGCATCGTGGACGCGATACCTTCTCTCCCCGCCCTGTCCCCCCGCCACAAGGCTTTCCAGCTCCTTCCGCGCCAAGGAGAGTGCGTCATCAACGCGTCCAGCCCCCCCGCCGTAGAACTGCACGGCATCACCAAGCGTTTCCCCGGCGTCGTCGCCAACAAGGACATCGCCATCACCGTCCGCAAGGGCACCGTCCACGCCCTGATCGGTGAGAACGGTGCCGGCAAGTCGACCCTGATGAAGATCCTCTACGGCATGCAGAAGCCGGACGAGGGCACCATTGCCATCGACGGGGAACAGGTCTCCTTCAGCAACCCCGGCGACGCCATCGCCCGCGGCATCGGCATGGTGCACCAGCACTTCATGCTCGCCGACAACCTCACCGTCCTGGAGAACGTGGTTCTCGGCAGCGAGAAGCTGTACGGCATCGGTGCCAAGGCCCGTAAGAAGATCCAGGAGATCTCGGACGCCTACGGCCTCGGCGTGCGCTCCGACGCGCTGGTCGAGGACCTCGGTGTCGCCGACCGGCAGCGCGTGGAGATCCTCAAGGTCCTCTACCGCGGTGCGCGCACCCTCATCCTCGACGAGCCCACCGCGGTGCTCGTGCCGCAGGAAGTGGACGCGCTCTTCGACAACCTGCGCGAGCTCAAGGCCGAGGGCCTGACCGTCATCTTCATCTCGCACAAGCTGGGCGAGGTGCTGAAGGTCGCCGACGACATCACCGTCATCCGCCGCGGCACCACGGTCGGTACCGCCGACCCGAAGACCGCCACCACCAAGCAGCTCGCCGAGCTGATGGTCGGCAGCGAGCTGCCCACGCCCGAGACCCGCGAGTCGACGGTCACGGACATTCCGATGCTGACCGTCAAGGGCCTGACCCTCGCCGCGTCCGACGCCGTCGTCGAGCCGGAGGCCATGGCCCCGACGGCCCCGGAGGACTCCTCCCTCCGCGAGCACGTCGAAACCGGCCGGCTCCTGCTCGACGACATCAGCTTCACCATCCACAAGGGCGAGATCCTCGGCATCGCGGGTGTCGAGGGCAACGGCCAGACGGAGCTCATCGAAGCCCTGATGGGCATGAACTCCGCCGACACGGGCGTGATCACCCTCGACGGCCGCGACATCACGAAGTCGCCGGTGCGCAAGCGCCGCGAGGGAGGCGTCGGGTACATCCCCGAGGACCGCCACCGCCACGCCCTGCTGTTGGATTCCCCGCTCTGGGAGAACCGCATCCTCGGCCACGTCACCGAGGCGCCCAACTCCAAGCGCGGCATCCTCGACCCCAAGGCCGCCCGCAAGGACACCGAGCGGATCGTGCGCGAGTACGACGTCCGCACCCCGGGCATCGACGTCACCGCGGCCTCGCTCTCCGGCGGCAACCAGCAGAAGCTGATCGTCGGCCGCGAGATGAGCCACGCCCCGAAGTTCCTCATCGCCGCCCACCCCACCCGCGGTGTGGACGTCGGTGCGCAGGCGCAGATCTGGGACGCGATCCGCGAGGCCCGTCGCGAGGGCCTGGCCGTGCTCCTGATCTCGGCCGACCTCGACGAGCTGATCGGCCTGTCCGACACCCTGCGCGTCATCTACCGCGGCCGCCTGGTCGCGGACGCCGACCCGGCCGCCGTCACGCCCGAGGAGCTCGGCACCGCCATGACGGGTGCCGCCCGCGGTCACCTGGAAGCCACCGACAACCCTTCCGCCGCTGCCGACGGTGACACGACGGAGGACGAGGCCCGATGAAGAAATTCGACAAGGACCGGCTGCTCCTGGCAGTCGCCGGCCCGGCGCTCGCACTGATCAGCGCCTTCGTACTGACCGTGATCGTGCTGGCGGCCTCGGGCGTCGACCCGATCGAACCGCTGCGCATCATGATCGACCAGGCTGGCTACGAGGACATCCAAGTCCTCATCGTCAACCAGGCGGGCATCTACTTCCTGGCAGCCCTGGCCGTGGCCATCGGCTTCCGGATGAACCTCTTCAACATCGGCGTGGACGGCCAGTACCGTCTCGCGGCGGTGATCTCCGCCGTGGTCGGTGCCTCGGTCTCGCTGCCCGGGCCGCTGCACATCCTGCTGATCGTGCTCGTCGCCATGGTCACCGGTGCCTTCTGGGCCGGCATCGCGGGCATCCTCAAGGCCAAGCGCGGGGTGAGCGAGGTCGTCTCCACGATCATGCTCAACGCCATCGCGACCTCCCTGATCGCCTGGCTGATCCTGCCGAAGAACCTCGGCGTCCAGCCGCCCGGATCGAACGACCTGACGACCGGCGACATCTCGGAGTCGGGCTGGTTCCCGGCCCTGTCCCTTCCCGGCGGCGATATCTACGGCTTCACCTTCGTGGCCTTCGCCCTCGGCATCGTCTACTGGTTCGTGCTCAACCGGACCCGCTTCGGCTTCGACCTGCGGGCCACCGGCGCCAGCGAGTCCGCCGCGCAGGCCTCCGGCGTGGACGCCAAGAAGATGATCATGACCGCGATGCTCATCTCGGGTGCGGTCGCCGGTCTGACCGGCATGCCGTTGCTGCTCGGCGAGTCCCACACGTACAACCTGTCCTTCCCCCTGGGCATCGGCTTCACCGGCATCACCGTCGCGCTGCTCGGCCGCAACAACCCGATCGGCATCCTCTTCTCCGCGTTCCTGCTCGCCTTCATCAAGCAGACGTCCGCCGGGCTCGACCAGAACGGCTACGCCCAGGAAATCGGCGTGATCATGCAGGGTCTGATCGTGATCGCGGTCGTCGTCAGCTACGAGCTCGTCCGCCGCTACGGCATCCGCCGTCAGCAGCAGAAGGTCGGCCAGGAACTGGCCGCCGGGCACGCCCTCAAGACCGACAACAAGGAGGTCGCGGCGTGAGCACCAGCACCGTCTCCGCGACGAGCGCCGCGCCCAAGAAGGGCGGCGGCCGCCGCAAGCTCACCCTGCCCTGGATCCTGCTGATCATCGCGGGCGGTCTCGTCCTGATCTCGCTGGTCCGGGTCATCTCCGGCGCCCAGGACCTGACCTCCGTCGGTCAGATCTCGGGCACGCTCCAGCTCGCCGTGCCGATCGCCCTCGCGGGCCTCGGCGGCCTGTGGTCCGAGCGTGCGGGCGTGGTCAACATCGGCCTCGAAGGCATGATGATCCTCGGCACCTGGTTCGGCGCCTGGGCCGGCTACCAGTGGGGTCCGTGGACCGGTGTCCTCGTGGGCATCATCGGCGGCGCCCTCGGCGGCCTGCTCCACGCGGTCATCACGGTGACGTTCAACGTCAACCACATCGTCTCCGGCGTGGCGGTCAACATCCTGGCCGTCGGCTTCACCCAGTACCTGTCGAACTTCACCTTCGACAAGGTCCCGGGCGGTTCTTCCAAGCAGTCCCCGCGCATCGACCCGATCACCGAGATCACCGTCCCAGGGCTCTCGGACTGGCTCGGCACGCTCCACGGCAAGCACTGGTTCCTGATCTCGGACCTCGCCGGAATCCTCGGCGGCCTGGTCACCAACCTGTCGCTGCTGACCGTCGTCGCGATCCTGCTGATCCCCGTAACCTGGTGGGTGCTGTGGCGCACCTCCTTCGGCCTGCGGCTGCGCTCCTGCGGTGAGAACCCGACCGCCGCCGAGTCCCTCGGCGTCAACGTCTACAAGTACAAGTACATCGCCGTGATCGTCTCCGGCGGAATGGCCGGCCTCGGCGGCGCGTTCCTCGCCATCGTCTCCACCGGCATCTACCAGGAGGGCCAGACCGGCGGCCGCGGCTACATCGGTCTCGCCGCCATGATCTTCGGCAACTGGATGCCGGGCGGAATGGCGCTGGGCTCGGGCCTCTTCGGCTTCACCTACAGCCTCCGGCTGCGCGGTGGCGCCGAGAACGTCCACGCGATGCTGCTGCTCATCGCGATCCTGCTCGCCGTGGTCGTCGTCTGGCAGCTGTACAAGCGCAAGCACTTCCAGGCCGCCGTCGCCGGTGTGTGCGCCGCCGGCCTGTTCGTCTGGTACGCGCTGACCGACTCGGTCCCGAGCCAGTTCGTCGACGCCGCCCCGTACGTCACGACGCTCCTGGTGCTCGCCCTGTCCTCGCAGCGCCTGCGGATGCCCAAGGCCGACGGCATGCCCTACCGCAAGGGCCAGGGCAAGTGACCGACGTGGACTGGGAAGCCCTGCGGGAGGCCGCCCGGGACGCCATGTCCAGGGCGTACGCCCCGTACTCGGGCTTCCCGGTCGGCGTCGCCGCCCGCGTCGACGACGGTCGCACCGTGGTCGGCTGCAACGTGGAGAACGCCAGCTACGGGCTCGGGCTGTGCGCCGAGTGCGGGCTGGTCTCCTCCCTCCAGGCCACCGGCGGCGGCCGCCTGACGCACTTCACCTGCGTCGACGGCAAGGGCGAGAAGCTCGTCCCGTGCGGGCGCTGCCGCCAGCTGCTGTTCGAGTTCGGTGGGCCGGAACTGCTGGTGGACACCCCGAACGGGATCCTTCCGCTGGCCGAGATGCTGCCGCAGGCCTTCGGGCCGGACCACCTGAGATAGCCGTGCCGACGGCCCTTCGCCCTGCCGGGCGAAGGGCCGTCGTACTTCTCCGGACCCCTCTCTTCACACCCCTCTCTATGCGCGTAGAAGGAAGCACCACATGGACGTCATCTCCGTCATCCGTACGAAGCGGGACCGCGGTGAGCTGAGCCCCGAGCAGATCGACTGGGTCATCGACGCGTACACGCGCGGTGTCGTCGCCGACGAGCAGATGTCGGCGCTGGCGATGGCCATCCTGCTGAACGGCATGAACCGGGCCGAGATCAAGCGCTGGACCGCCGCGATGATCGCGTCGGGCGAGCGGATGAACTTCGACTCCCTTTCCCGTCCGACCGCCGACAAGCACTCCACGGGTGGCGTCGGCGACAAGATCACCCTTCCGTTGGCCCCGCTCGTCGCCGCCTGCGGCGCGGCCGTACCGCAGCTGTCGGGCCGCGGCCTCGGCCACACCGGCGGCACCCTGGACAAGCTGGAGTCCATCCCCGGCTGGCGCGCGCTGCTGTCCAACGAGGAGATGCTGAACGTCCTCGACACCACCGGCGCGGTCATCTGCGCGGCGGGCGACGGCCTGGCCCCCGCCGACAAGAAGCTGTACGCCCTGCGCGACGTGACGGGCACCGTCGAGGCCATCCCGCTGATCGCCTCCTCGATCATGTCGAAGAAGATCGCCGAGGGCACCGGCTCGCTCGTCCTCGACGTGAAGGTCGGCACCGGCGCGTTCATGAAGAACATCGAGGACGCGCGCGAGCTCGCCTCCACGATGGTCGCCCTCGGCACCGACAGCGGCGTCAAGACGATCGCCCTGCTCACCGACATGTCCACCCCGCTCGGCCTGACCGCCGGCAACGCGCTGGAGATCCGCGAGTCGGTCGAGGTCCTGGCCGGCGGCGGCCCCTCCGACGTCGTCGAGCTGACCCTGGCGCTGGCCCGCGAGATGCTGGACGCGGCGGGCATCAAGGACGCCGACCCGGCCAAGGCCCTGGCCGACGGCTCCGCCATGGACGTGTGGCGCCGGATGATCGCGGCCCAGGGCGGCGACCCGGACGCGGCCCTGCCGGTCGCCCGCGAGCAGCACGTGGTCACCGCCCCCGAGTCGGGCGTCCTGACCCGCCTGGACGCGTACGGCGTGGGCGTCGGCGCCTGGCGCCTGGGCGCCGGCCGCGCGCGCAAGGAGGACCCGGTGCAGGCGGGTGCGGGCATCGAGCTGCACGCCAAGCCGGGCGACACGGTCACCGCGGGCCAGCCCCTGATGACCCTGCACACGGACACCCCGGAGAAGTTCGAGTACGCCCTGGCCTCCCTGGAGGGCACCTTCGACATCGCCGCGGCCGGCACGGCGTTCACCGCCACGCCGATCGTCCTGGACCGCATCGCCTGATAGCTGCGGCTTCCCTTCCGGGTGAACGGGACCGGCGGACCCCCGCCGGTCCCGTTCGGCATGCCGGGGCCGGTGCCGACGGCTCGTGCCGATGAGTTCCCGGTGGTGCAGGAGTCATCCCCGCATGGAGACGACCCGCCTCGTGCTGCCCGGACCGAGCCCCACGGCGCGCGACGCCGTACTGCTGTGCGCGCGCCTGTCCCGGCTGTACGAGGACGGTGCGCCCGCGGTGGTGTGCGATGCCGGCGCCGTCACCGCGCCGGACCTGAGCGCGGTCGAAATCCTGGCCCGGCTGCGGCTGACCGCCCGGGGCCGGCCGCTGCGGGTGGAGGGCGCCCCGCCCGCCCTACGCGCCCTGCTGCACTTCGTCGGGCTCGCCGAGCTCCTCGGGCAGACCGAAGAGGGGGAACCAGCGGTCGGTGTCCAGGAAGGCGTTGAGCCCGACGATCTTGCCGGCTGAGATCTCCAGGACCTGGAGCGCCCACGGCACGTGCCCCGGCCGCCCGTCCTCCCGCGGCCGGTACTGGCCGAACGCCGGCAGGCCGTTCGCCGTGGTCGGGACCAGGCGGGAGCCCTTGCAGCCGATGCCCTGGTTCAGGTGCCAGGCCGCGATGTCCTCGTGGCCCCGCAGCCACAGGTCGAACGGCGGCATCGACAGCACTGCGTCCTCGTGCAGCAGGGTGGTCAGCCGGGAGATGTCGTACGCCTCGAAGGCGGACAGGTACTGCTCCAGCAGCTTCACCTGCTCCGCGTCCAGCGGGTCCGCCGCATCGCTCTCGCGCACGCGCGTCGCGGACATGGTCGCCCGGGCCCGCTGGAGAGCGCTGTTCACCGACGCCACCGTGGTCTCCAGCAGCGCCGCGACCTCGTCCGCCTTCCACGCCAGCACCTCGCGCAGGATCAGCACCGCGCGCTGCTTCGCCGGCAGGTGCTGGAGCGCCGCCACGAACGCCAGCCGTACGGATTCCTTCGCCAGGGCCATCTCCGCCGGATCGGCGGTCTGCGGCAGCACCCGCCCGTCCGGCACCGGCTCCAGCCAGGTCACCTCCGGCCGCTCGTTCAAGACCGCGGAGGCCTGGTGTTGCGGGGCGCTGAGGTCCATCGGCCGGGCCCGCTTGTTCCCCGCGCTCAGCAGGTCCAGGCAGACGTTCGTGGCGATCCGGTACAGCCAGGAGCGCAGCGAGGACCGGCCCTCGAACTTCGCATGGCTGCGCCAGGCGCGGACGTACGTGTCCTGCACCGCGTCCTCGGCGTCGAAGGAGGAGCCGAGCATGCGGTAGCAGTAGCCGGTGAGCTCGACCCGGTAGCGCTCCATCGCCGCATCCAGGTCGGACTCCGTGGTGGTTCCGGTGCCGGTCGCGAGGTCACTCATGGCTGTCGTCCCCCAGTAGATCCGATACCCCGCAAGCTACCGGAGGGGTCTGACAACGGCAGCCGGACGGCCGCGGGCCCGACCTACGTACCGGGCTTGCGGCCGTACACGAACACGTCCTCGCCCTTGGCCAGCAGGTTCCAGTACGCCTTGGCGTCCGCGAGCCGCATGTTCACGCACCCGCCCGACCCCGGCGGGTTCCACATGCTCTTGTCGACGGAGTGGAAGGCGATCCCGCCGTCGAAGAACTGCGCGTACGGCATCGACACGTCGTAGATCGTCGACCAGTGGTCGATGCTGCGGTAGTAGATCCGCTTCAGACCGGTCCGGGTCTCGGTGCCGGCCTTCCCGGTGCGGACCGGGACCGGCCCGTACTTCAGGGTGGCGCCGTCCTGGACCCAGCTGAGCTGGCGCGTCAGGTCGACGCAGGCGATCCGGCCCAGGTTCACCGGGCACTTCCCGTCCTGGTTCGGCGTGCTGCCCGCCGCCCGCTGCGCCAGCATCACGCTCATCGTCTGCCAGGTCACCGGCCCGGCGTACCCCGCGGTCGGGGTGATGCCGTGCTGCGCCTGGAACGCCTTGGTCGCCCGGCAGTCGGCCGCGGACTGCGCCCCGTCGACCGGCCGCCCCAAGAACTGCTCCACCTGCCGCTGGTACGGCCCCGCGGTCATGTTGCACGAGCCGGCGGCCTGCGCCGCCCCGCCCCCGCCGACCACCAGAGAGGCCGCGAGCGCCACCGCCCCGCAAACCGCCGCCGCCGTACGCCGCTTCGTCCGCATCCGCATGTCGTACTCCCTCCCACCCCGCATTCCTGCCCGGCGGGGAGGGGCAACGCGCCGGAGCCCGGGGCGTCTTGCGCCTCCGGGCTCCGTAAATCACCTCGTACCGATGCCGTACGGACGGATCCGCGAGCGGCGTAGCGGCCGTTCAGCGGGCGGCGGCCAGCACACCTGGACGGCGCTGCTGCGCGCGCGCCGCGTGCGAGCCGTAGAGGGTGATCGATACGACGCCGAGCACCGCCAGCAGCGCGATGCCCACCGTCGCCGCCCAGCCCGCCGAGTGGTAGGCGAGCGCGCCGAGCGTGCCGCCCGCGCTGGAACCCAGGTAGTACGCCGACTGGTACAGCGCCGAGGCCTGCGCGCGGCCCGACGTCGCGGTCCGGCTCACCGCGGCGGACGCCACAGCGTGGCCCGCGAAGAAGCCGGCGGTGATCAGGACCAGCCCGACCAGGATCGCGGCGAGCGAGTCCGCGAGGGACAGCAGCAGGCCCAGCGCGGTCGTGGTCACCGCCAGGTACAGCGCGCCGCGCCGCCCCGTGCGGGCCACCAGCTGCCCGGCGGCGGCCGAGGAGACCGTGCCGACCAGATAGATCAGGAAGATCGACCCGATCACGCCCTGCCCGAGGGAGAACGGCTCGTCCACCAGCCGGTAGCCGATGACGGTGTAAACGGCGCCGAAGACCGTCATGAACAACGCGCCGATCCCGTACAGCCGCAGCAGCAGCGGATCGCGCAGATGGCCGGCGACGGTCCGGCCGACCGCGCGCGGGTTCAGCGAGGCCGGGCGGAAGAACCGGGCCCGGGGGAGCAGGACCAGGAAGGCGCCCGCGCAGGCCAGCGCCATGACGCCGACGGCCAGCAGCCCGCCGCGCCAGCCCCATGCCTGGGCCGCCCAGCCGGTGACGAGGCGGCCGCTCATACCGCCGATGGAATTGCCCGCCACGAACAGGCCGATCGCGCCCACCAGCGCCTTCGGCTTGACCTCCTCCGCCAGGTACGCCATCGCGGATGCCGGGATGCCGGCGATCGCCGCGCCCTGGACGGCGCGCAGCACCACCAGCCACTCCAGGTTCGGCGCGAACGGCACGAGGAGGCCGACGCCGACGGCGACGATCATGGAGATCGTCATCATCCGGGTCCGCCCGAAGCGCTCGGAGAGCGCGCTGAGCGGCAGGACGAACAGGGCGAGGGCGCCGGTGGCCGCGGACACCGTCCAGCTGGCCTGACCCGCCGTCACCCCGAACCCCTCGGAGATCGCGGGCAGCAGCGCCTGGGTGGAGTAGAGGAGGGCGAACGTCGCGAGTCCGGCGGCGAAGAGCGCGAGGCTCATCCGGCGGTAGCCGGGGCGGCCGGGGGAGTGGGGCTGCGGTGCGGCAGGGGACGGCGGGGTGGAGGCACCCGTGATGACGGGTGCCCCGGTATGAACGGGAGGCATGCAACGACCGTAGACCCGCCCCGTTTCATGCGTCCAATGCACAGAATCGCGATAATCGATCCACTGGCGCATCAGTGCAGTTCAGAAGGGTGCCTGTCGATGAACCGTTACGTAGAAGACATGGAAGTGACAGGGTTGCTGGCCCCGCGACTGGCGTACTTCGCCGCCGTCGCCCGCCACGAGCACGTCACCCGCGCCGCGCACGAACTGGGCGTCCCGCAGTCCACCCTGTCCCGGGCCATGGTCCGGCTCGAACAGGACCTGGGCGTCACGCTGTTCGCCCGCAAGGGCCGCACCGTCGCCCTCACCACGGCCGGGCGGACCTTCCTCGCCTCGACCGAGCAGGCCCTCGCCGAAATCGCCCGCGCCGCCGAGTCGGTGCAACAGGACGCGGACCCGGCCTTCGGAAAGGTGGCGTTCGGCTTCCTGCACACCCTCGGCCCCGAGACCGTGCCCGGCCTGATCCGCGCCTTCCGCGCCGACCACCCGCGCGTGCGCTTCTCCCTGGTGCAGAACTACGGCGAAGCCATGCTGGAGAAGCTGCGGGCCGGCGAACTCGACCTCTGCCTGACCTCACCGCTCCCCGACGCTCCCGACCTGCTCGCGCGCCGCCTGGACGAGCAGCGGCTGCGGCTCGTCGTCCCCGACGACCACCGCCTGGCCGGCCGCAAGCGCATCCGCCTCGCCGAGGCCGCCGAGGAGACCTTCGTGACCCTGGAGGCCGGCTACGGGCTGCGCCGCATCACCGACGACCTGTGCGCGGAGGCCGGGTTCACCCCCCGGGTGGCCTTCGAGGGCGAGGAGGCCGAGACCCTGCGCGGGCTGGTCGCGGCGGGCCTCGGCGTGGCCCTGCTGCCGCCGCCGGCGGTGGCCCGACCCGGCGTGGTCGAGCTGACGGTGACGGCCCCGCGCGCGGTCCGCGAGATCGGCGTCGCCTGGCTCGACGGCCACCCCGACACCCCGCCGGTCGCCGAGTTCAAGCGGTTCCTGCTGTCCCGGCGCGGCCGGCTGATCCCGGAGCTGCACGGCGGTCCCGGGCACCCCGGTCAGGACCCGGCGCCGTCGGCTTCGGCGTCCACGCAGGGGGTGGCCCCGGGGGCGGGAAGTGCCGAGGGGGCGAGCAAGTAGCCGGCCTGGAAGCGGGACTTGGCGCCCGCCGCCCGCATGATCTCCGCGATGTGGCGCTGACAGGTCCGCTCCGACATGCCCAGCCGGCGGGCGATCACCTTGTCCTCCAGCCCCTCTGACAGGAACCGGACGATCGTCTGCCGCAGCTCGTCCGAGAGCGAGCGCGCCGCGTCCGGACCCACCGTCGTCGGGAACGGCTCCGCCGCCACCCACGACCGCTCGAACGCCGACGTCATGAAGTGCAAGACCGCCGGCTCCCGCACCACGAGCGCCGCCCCGCTGCGGTCCGGCACCGACATCAGTCCCGTGTGCTCGTCGAAGACCAGCATCCGCATCAGGCCGTCGCCCAGCGTCCGCACCTGCGCGCCCAGCGCCGTCACCCGCTCCACGTACGCCGCCGTGGGCCGCGAGTAGCGCGCCGTGTGCTGGTAGATCGTGCGCATCCGCACCCCGCGCGCCAGCAGCGACTCGTCCCGCCCGATCGCCTCCTCCAGCGTCTCCAGCGGCCGCCCCCCGCCGGGCTGCGAGGTCAGGAGCTCCTTCTCGCAGGCCGCGACGAGCTCCGCGATCAGGGCGCGCACCGCCCCCAGATCGGTGACCAGCTCCAGTTCCGACCGCCCCGACCCGTTCCGTTCCAGGTGCGCCGCACCCGCCTCGTACGCCGGCACCAGCGTCTCCAGCCGCCCGCGCAGCCGGTCCATCTCGTCGTGGGTCTCCCGTACGAGCAGTGCCAGCGGAGCCAGTGCCCGGGCCGCCGCGGCCCTGGGCGCGACGGCGCTCCACCGGTCCGGGCCGCCGCCGGGGGCCCGCTGGAGCAGGTGCGCGGCGGCCAGCTCGGTGATCGCCGCGGCCGCCCGGGCCCCGAGGGCTCCGGTGGCCTCGGCTTCGGCGAACGAGTGCCGCTCCACGGCGTACGCGTACAGCCGCCGGGCGGCGCGGCTCAGGTCGCCCCCGGACGGCGGTTCGGCTTCGTCGGCTGGCATATGCGTATTCGTCCCGGATTGCTGATGTTTATAAACCCCTCGTGTTCCCGCAAGGCGGCAAGACGACGCCCGAACGGGCCCCGCACGCATATGCCGGACCGGCACAGTGGTCACACCGGGTGAAGGGGGAAACGCGGTGACGGGGGAGCGGGAGCGGGTGAACGGGACCGGGCGGGGGCCCACGGCGGTCCTGCTGAGCCCGCGCCCCGCCGTGGTGGCCGCCGCCCGACGGGTCGGCGCGCGCACCGTGGTGGTCGCGCCGGGACCGCCGGTGCCGTCCGACCGTGAGGGGGCGGAGCGGCGGGTGCCGGCGGACTGGCGCGACCACCGCCGCCTGGTCGGCGCCGTCGGCCGGCTGGAGGCGGTCCGGCGCGGGCACGCCCGGGTCTTCGGCTTCGACCCCGCCGCAGCACTCGCCGCCGCCCGCGCCAACGAGGCCCTCGGCCTGCCCGGCACCCCCGCGGCGGCCGTCACCGCCCTCATGGACAAGGCCGCCCTGCGCGCCCGCTCCAACGCCCTGCACGCCGCGCGGCCCGTCTCCTTCGTCCGCTGCGGCCGCGCCGCGCTCCTCCCCTTCCTCGCCGGCCTGATCGGCTTCCCGTGCGTGGTCAAGCCCCGCGCGGGGGCCCTCGGCGAGGGCGTGCGGCTGTTGGCCGGCCCGGCCGGGGCCGCAACCGCCGTCCGCGACTACCCCGAGGTCACCGACCTCCTCGTCCAGGAGTACCTGGAAGGCCCCGAGCTCGCCGTCGAAGCCGTCTCCCGCGGGGGCCGCCACTGCATCCTCGGCTGGACCCGCCGGATCCCGGGGCCGGGGACGGCCACCACCGCCACCGGGTACGACCTGCCCGTCGCGCTCGCCGCCGGCACCGCAGAGGCCGTACGGGCCCTCGTGCGCGGCGTCCTCGACCTTGCCGGGCACCGCGACGGCCCCTCGCACACCGAGGTCGTCCTCACCCCTCACGGCCCCCGCCTCGTCGAGGCCCACGCGCACCCCGGAGCCGAGGAGCTCGTCCAGCTGCTCCGCCTCGCCCACGGCACCGACGTGCTCGCCCTCGCCCTCGCCGCCGGACTGGGCCTGCCCGACCCGGTGCACCACCTGCGCACCGCCCACGCCGGGCTGCGGTACGTGGACTTCCCGCCCGGCACCCGCATCGAGCGGGCCCACCGGGGACCGGCAGCCGCCCGCGCCGTGCCGGGGGTGGTCCGGGTGCGGCTGGAGGTCCCGCCGGGCGCGACGGTACGCCGGGCCCCGACCGGCTCGCTGCACCACGCCCACGTCCTCGCCACCGCCCCGACGGCGCTCTCCTTGACCCGCGCCCTGGACCGGGCCGCGGCCCTGCTCGGGCGAGCGGGACCCCTCACCCCGGATTCACTCGGGATTCACGTGCCGCCGCCACCGTGGAGGGATGGCCCTCACCCGACGTGAACTCCTGGCGAGCGGCGCGACCGGCGCCGCCGCAGTCGCCGCCCCGCAGCTGTCCGCCCCCTCCCCGGACACCCGGGTCCTGCGCGGCACGATCCCCCCGGGCGCCCCCGACTTCGTGGAGATACCGCTCGAAATACCTCCAGGCGTACGCGAGTTACGCGTGGCCTACACGTACGGGAAACCACCCGTGCCGCCCGGCACCCCCGGCAACGCCCTCGACATCGGCATCTTCGACCAGCACGGCACCGCCCTCGGCGGCCGCGGCTTCCGCGGCTGGTCCGGCGGCGCCCGCAGCGAGTTCTTCCTGCGCGCCGACGACGCGACCCCCGGCTACCTTCCCGGCCCGATCGGCGCCGGCCGCTGGCACGTGCTGCTGGGCCCGTACACCGTGGCCCCGCAGGGGCTCCCGTACGAGATCACCGCACGCTTCACCTTCGGGACGCCGGACCCCGCACCCCGCCCGGTCTACCCGCCCCCGCGGGCCCGGGGCCGCGGCCGGGCCTGGTACCGCGGCGACTGCCACGTCCACTCCGTGCACTCCGACGGGCGGCGCACCCCGGCCGAGATCGCCGCCCTGGCCCGGCAGGCCGGGCTGGACTTCATCAACTCCTCGGACCACAACACCCACAGCGCGCACGCCGCCTGGGCCGACGCGGTCCCGCCGGACCTGCTGGTCCTGACCGGCGAGGAGATCACCACCCGCACCGGCCACGTACTGGCCGTCGGAACCGCCCCCGGGACCTTCGTCGACTGGCGCTACCGGGCGCGCGAAGGCCGCTTCGGCCGCTTCGCCCGTACGATCCGCAGCGCGGGCGGCCTGGTCGTACCCGCCCACCCGCACGCCACTTGCATCGGCTGCGCCTGGAAGTTCGGCTTCGACGACGCCGACGCCGACGCCGTCGAGGTGTGGAACGGCCCCTGGACCCCGGACGACGAGGTCTCCCTGGCCTCCTGGGACGCCACCCTGCGGGGCGCCGACGGCGAGCGGTGGCTCCCGGCCGTGGCGGGCAGCGACTTCCACCGCGACCCCGACCGCATCGGCGGCCCCCAGACCGCGGTCCTCGCCGAAGACCTCACCCGGGAGGCCGTCCTCGCCGGGATACGGGCCGGGCGGTCCTACGGCGCGGAATCGGCGCAGGTCGCGATCGTCTTCGAGGCGCTGGGCGGGCGCGGCGAACACGCCGGCATCGGAGAGCGGCTGCGGGTGGCCCCGAACGCGGACGTCCTGATCCGGCTCACGGTCACGGGCGCCCCGGGCTGCGAACTCCGGCTGATCACCGACCAGGGTCTCGCCGTCACGGCGCCGGACGCGAGCACCTTGGAATGGCACACCACGCCCGTCCGCTCGGCCTACGTGCGGGCCGAGGTCCGCCACCCCGCCACGGCGCCGCCGTTTCCCGGCGCCCTGGCGGCCTTCACGAACCCGGTGTGGCTCCCCGTCGGCTGAGGCCGCGCGGGGACCTCGTCAGGCCGGCTTCGCGTACTGGCCGAAGCCGGTCCAGTCGACCGCGACGCACTGCTCGTCGCCGACGATCCAGGCGTCGTGTCCGGGTTCGATCTGCATGAAGTCGCCGGGCCCGTACTCCTCGCTGGTCCCGTCGTCCATGACGACCTTCATCCGGCCGCTCACCATGTAGCCCGTGTGCGCGGCCTGGCAGCTGTCCGTGCCCGCCAGCGGCTTGATGTGCTCCGACCAGCGCCAGCCCGGTTCGAAGACCGCGCGGCCCACGGCCCCGCCATCCGTCTGGATGACATCGAGCCTGCCCTTGCCGTCTTCGAACGGACGGGTCTCGTCCGCCTCGTCGAAGCTCTTGCGTACGATCCCGGCCATGCCGAATCGCCTCCCGCGGAGAAGCGCCCCGAGTCCACTCCTCACTTTACGCTCGGGCGAACCGGACATCCTGCCTGCGGGAAGTCCGGGGCAAATCGGGGGTAGACCCGGCGCAAGGCCGGCGTGAGGGCGGGCGCAGGGGCGGCGCAAGCCTGCGGGACCCGTGGCTCAGCCCCGCAGCGAACGCCCGAAGCCGGAGGCGAGCGGCATCCGCAGCCCCAGCGGCGGCGGCGCCGCCAGCGCGTCCGTCACCGGCCGCGAGTAGCGGCCGGAGAACATCGCCCCCAGAACGAAGTCCACGGACAGCGCCACGACTTCCGCCCGGTGCTCGTGCAGCCGGTGCCCGTCCGAGTGCACCTCGAACCGGCAGGTGGAGCGGTTCGCCTTCTTCGCCCGTGCCGCCAGCCGAAACGATGCTTCCGGATCGCTGTTCGCGTCGTTGGTCCCGTGCACGATCAGCACCTGCCGTCCCGACAGCTGTTTCACCGGTTCCGGCGAGTCCGCTGCGGCCGCTTCCCCTAAGGAAGGGGCGAGCGCCAGCACCGAGTTGACGGCCTCGTGGCCCGCCGCCCGCAGCGCGGCCCGGCCGCCCGCGTCGTACCCGGCGAGGCACACCGGCACGTCCCCGTACCTGCGCAGCACCTCGTCGGCCGCCCACCGCGCGTCGTCCTCCCGGCAGGCCCCCCTGCCGTGCAGCACGGCGTGCGCCACCAGCCCGTCCGCCCCGCCCGCCCGGGCCAGTGCCCGCGCGAGCGGACGCACCGGACCGGGGGACAATCTGGACGCTCCGGGGAGCAGGAGGACCACTCCGTTGACCGTGCTGCCCGTCGACTTAGAGCCGTTCGCGCCGGCCGCCCGCCCCAGGCGGGCCCCGCGCGCCGGCGGCGCATGCTGTGCCATGGCGGAACAGTCTCAGACTGACAGGTGTACGCCACCCGTCCGTACGGTCTCTGTTACGTATCGACGCCCGTCGTCACCGCGCGGCTCTACGCGCGTAGGAGTAGAGTGCCCGGATGACGAGCGAGACTCCCAACCTGCCGACCCCGGACCAGATCCGCCGCTCTCCGAAGGTGCTGCTCCACGACCACCTCGACGGAGGCCTGCGGCCCGGGACCATCATCGAGCTGGCCCGCGAGGTCGGTTACGAGAACCTTCCGGAGACCGACGCCGACAAGCTCGGCATCTGGTTCTTGGAAGCCGCCGACTCCGGCTCCCTGCCGCGCTACCTGGAGACGTTCGCGCACACGTGCGCCGTCATGCAGACGAAGGCGGCCCTGTTCCGGGTCGCCGCCGAGTGCGCCGAGGACCTGGCCGAGGACGGCGTCGTGTACGCCGAGATCCGCTACGCCCCCGAGCAGCACCTGGAAGCCGGCCTGACCCTCGAAGAGGTCGTCGAGGCCGTGAACGACGGCTTCCGCGAGGGCGAGCGCCGCGCAAAGGCCAACGGGCACCGCATCCGCGTCGGAGCCCTGCTCACCGCGATGCGCCACGCCGCCCGCGCGCTGGAGATCGCCGAGCTGGCCAACCGCTACCGCGACAACGGCGTGGTCGGCTTCGACATCGCCGGCGCCGAGGCCGGGTTCCCTCCCACCCGCCACCTCGACGCGTTCGAGTACCTCAAGCGCGAGAACAACCACTTCACCATCCACGCGGGCGAGGCCTTCGGTCTGCCGTCGATCTGGCAGGCCCTCCAGTGGTGCGGCGCCGACCGCCTGGGCCACGGTGTGAAGATCATCGACGACATCGAGGTCGCCGCCGACGGCTCGGTGACGCTGGGCCGGCTGGCCTCGTACGTCCGGGACAAGCGCATCCCCCTGGAGATGTGCCCCACCTCGAACCTGCAGACCGCCGCGGCCGCCTCGTACGCCGAGCACCCCATCGGCCTGCTGCGGAAGCTGCACTTCAGGCTGACGGTCAACACCGACAACCGTCTGATGAGCGGCACCAGCATGAGCCGCGAGTTCGAGCACCTGGTCGACGCCTTCGGCTACACGCTCGACGACATGCAGTGGTTCACCGTCAATGCGATGAAGTCCGCGTTCATTCCTTTCGACGAACGACTGGCCATGATCAATGAGGTCATCAAGCCGGGTTATGCGGAGCTGAAGTCGGAATGGCTGTTCCAGCAGACCGCTTCGACCAGCGGTTCTGTATCGGCCTAGGCCACGGCATGACGTAAGGGGAGCGCCCGGGAACATTAATTCCCGGGCGCTTTCTCATATTTACGTATGTTTGCGGGCCGGGGTTTGAAGTGACTAGTTTGCGGAGCCGCTCAATTCCCCGTCGCAAGGACTCATCTTCATGAAGAAGTCAGCTGCCAAGACCCTCGGTGCCGCCGCCATCGGTGCCGCTTTCGTCGCCGCCGCCGCCGGTTCCGCCTCGGCTGCGCCCGCGATCGGCCTCTCCGACGCGCTCACCACCGTCACCGGCGCCGCCCAGGGGCTCACGAGCCAGCAGAAGGTCACCGGCGAGGACGGTCAGAAGTCCAGCGACCCGGCGGCTCCCGTCGGCGAGCTCGCCAACGCGCTCGGCCCCACCCTCGGCGGCCTGCCCATCGGTGGCGCGCTCGGCGGCTGATCCCCGCCCCCCCGCCGCGGATTCGTCTGCGGAACATTCGTACGCGCACGCACGTGGCGCACGCCGGTTCGATCGGGTGTGTGCCGCGTCGTGCCGTGTGCCACGATCACCACCAACTGCCCGCCGACGCATATGGGTATGAGGTTTCGGTCATGCGCTTCAAGGCACGAGTCACGGTCGGAGCGGCCTGCGCCGCCCTGCTCCCCGCCCTCCTCCTGGGGGCCACCGGGTGCAGCAGCAAGGGCGCCCCCGCGGCCGGCAAGACCCCGGACCTGGACCCCAAGGGCTCCGCGCCCGCGGGCTCTCCCACCGCGTCCCCGGGCGGCGCCCCGAGCGGTGCGGCCATGCCGAAGGCCGGCGCGAGCAAGCTGGAGCGGTCCTCGCTCGAACAGGGTGATCTGGCCGACTACCAGGTCTCGGCGCAGGGCAAGAACCCCCGTGCCCCCGACGGCCAGCCGCAGGCCGACCGCAAGGCCTGCCAGCCCCTTGCCGACATCATGGGCGACAAGCCCGACTCGGCCGCCCGCGAGACCGTCAATCGCGGGATCGGCTCCCAGAAGCAGGTCGGACTGGCCGTGTCCGCCTCCGTCAGCTCCTACGCCGAGGGCGACGCCAAGTCCCTGATGGCCCGCCTCCAGGCCGCGGTCGGCGCCTGCGGTACGGGTTTCACCGCCACCGTCGAGAAGCAGAGCGGCACCTACCGCGACGTGCGGGCCGCCGAGTACAAGACGGCCGGCGACGAGACCGTCAGCTGGACCACCACCGCTGCCGCCCAGGGCGTCTCGGCGCAGGTCCACGTGGTCGTCGTACGCCAGGGTGCCACCGTCGTACGGCTGATGGCGCTGAACGTCGCGGGAGCCCAGCAGAAGGTCCTGGTCCCGCACGAGGTGACCGACAAGCAGCTGGAGAAGGTCCGCGCCGCGGGCTGATCCCTACCGGACGGGCTGATCCCTACCAGGCGCTGGACGAGGACTTCTCGTTCGGCAGGAGCACCCACAGCGCCAGGTAGATCAGGAACTGCGGGCCGGGCAGCAGGCACGAGACGACGAATATCAGGCGCATCGTGTTCGCGGAAATTCCGAAGCGGCGCGCCAGTCCGGCGCAGACGCCGCCGATCCAGCGGCCGTCACGGGGGCGGGCAATGGCGCTCATGGGTTCTCCTCTAGGCATCCAGCGGGGGGTTTTCCCGCGATGCCTCAATACTCCCGCGGCACCGCCGACAAAACCTCGGTCCAGGGGCCTAGCCCGACCCTGGGAATTCTCGGGGTGGACCCCTGAGAAGCCCGCTGCGACTGCCGGGAGCGCCGCATCCGCGCCCGCAGCGCCGGTACGACGGCCACGTGCGCGAGCACCACGCCCAGTCCGTTCAACAGCACCGAGTCCACGTCGACCACCTGCCCGGGGACGGCGCTCTGGAGCATCTCGATGCTGAGCGAGACCAGCACGCCCGCGGCGGCGGTCCGGCCCAGCGAGGACCACGCGGCCAGCGGCGACGGCGCCAGGCTCCCGTTGACGAGCGGCAGCAGCACCCCGAGCGGGGCCAACAGCGCCAACCCCTCGCCGATCCGCCGGGCCGCCTCCAGCGGCCCGTAGCCGAGGTCCGCCCGGATCCCCTCCAGCGGGGTCAGATTGGCCGCAGCCGCCCAGGGCACGTCCAGGGGCCGCAGGGTGAGCCAGCCGACGAGGAGGAGATGCGCGACCAGCAGACCCCCGCCCAGGAGCCGGAGCCGGAAGTGAATGGCGGTGGCGGCACTGCGGCCGACCTCGTTGCGCTGCACATGTGCGAGGACGCAGCCCCCGGTGGCCGCGGTTCCGGCCGGATCCGGTGAGCGGACGACATGTGACGATCCGATCGGATGAAAGTACGGCGGGTCGGCGCCGGGCCCGCCCGCGCCGCCGCCGCGGAGGCGCACAGTGAGCGCGGCCACCCGGGCAGCAGAGGGAGAGACACCATGCCGACAGGACGCAGCGCAGTGCGGAACGGAGCGACGGGGGCCGCCGCACGACGGCCGCTGCGCACGATCGTGACCGGGGCGTGCGCCCGCGCACTGGCCGCGGCCCTCGCAGGCCTGGGCGTCCCCCGGGCCTGATCCGCGCCGCGGACCGGCCGGGGCGCGGTCAGCGGACGGCGAACAGCACGATCAGGAGCACCGCGCCCAGGACGGTGGGCGCGATGATCTCGTACGACCACTGCACGCGCACGCTGCCCTGGGCGCCCGCCCGCGTGGCGCCGCGCTCGGCCAGCTCGCGCAGTTCGCCGACCACCTGGTCCGCCTGGGCCCGCTGCGGTTCGCCGGCGGCGCCCGCGTCGGCCCGCCCGGCCCCGCCGGGGGCCTTGCCGTTGATCCCGCCGCGGGGGGACTGCTGCCGGTTCGCCTTCTTCCGCTCGCGCAGCGAGACCGGGACGGACCACAGCTGGTACTTCGACCCCTCGGCCAGCACTTCAGCCGAGTACCCGGCACGCACCGCGTCCACGGCGCCCCAGGGCAGCTCGATGACCCGGAAGGGGTTCCGTACGCGCATCCGGTCGGCGTTGGCGAAGACGGCCGGGCGGATGGTGAACGCGACGATCAGGGGCACGACCAGCAGGGCGATCGCCGCGGCGAACCACGGGGAGTTCCCCGGACCCCGCACGATGGCGTCCCCGCACAGCCACGCGACGAGCGCGAGCAGCAGGACCCCGGTGACGACGGCCATGGGGGAGCGGTAGACCCGGTCGTCGTACACCGGCTCGTCAGTGGGCTGCTGGCTGCTCATGCGCCCGATTCTGCCTCAAGCCGTCTCAGCCGACGAGATCGGCGTACACGATGATGTTGTCGGGGCGGTGGCCGTCGGTGATCTCGCCGCCGCAGGTGATCAGCCGCAGCTCGGGGCGCTCGGTGTTCCCGTAGACCTTGGCGGTCGGGAAGGTCTTCTTGCCGACCTGTTCCAGCTCGCGCACCCGGAAGACCGCGGCGCGGCCGTCCGCCCGGGTGACGGTGATCTCGTCACCGGTGTGGATCTTCGAGACGTTGCGCAGGACCGCCGGGCCGCGCACGGTGTCGAAGTGCCCGATCAGCACGGCAGGGCCGGTCTCGCCCGGGGTGACGCCCTTGGTGTACCAGCCGATCCGGTCCCCGTCCGCCACGGAGGGCACCTCGACGGTGCCGTCGGCGGCCAGGCCGAGCTCCAGCAGCGGACCCGTGTCCACCCCGGCCGCGGGGATCCGTACCCGTACCGGCTCCGAGGCGGGCAGCGGGGCCACGGGCGCGGCCGACGCCGTCGGGGCGGGCGCGGCCGGCGTCGGGGCCGCGGCGATGTGCGGCGCCGGCGCGGGCGCGGCCGGTGCTCCGCCACAGCCGGTCAGGGCGGCGAGGGCGAGCGGACCGAGGAGGACGGCGGCGAGCAGGGGGCGGACGCGGTGGGCCATGGGGGTGCTCCGGGAAACGGGCCCGGCGGGCCACCGTGGAGGCGGCCCGCCGGAAGGGGAACGGGTGACGTGAGGGGCTGGGGTGGTGCTCAGGCGCGGGTGCGGGCGCGGCGGGTGCGGGCCATCAGGGCCACGCCGAGCCCGGCGAAGATCGCGACGAGACCCGCGCCGGCGGCCACGGTGGTGCTGTTGTCGGTGTCCTCGGCGGGGAAGTCCGCACCTGCGGCGACCCCGCCCCGGGGGACGACCACGGTCTGCGCGCCCGTCTGCGCCTTCACGTCGGCGACCGGCTTGGCGTTGACCGTGACGGTCGGCTGGGGCTTGGGCGCGGGCTTGTCGTCGCCCTGGCCTTCGGTGACCTCGTAGTTCAGCTTGCAACCCTTGGGAAGCGCGGGGAAGGAGGTCCGGCCGAGCGGGGTGCCGCCGCCCTGGGTCTTCCACTCGAAGCCGGGCTTGGCGCCGCTCGGGTTCACGATGCGGGCGATGATGCCGGCCGACTCGGGCAGCGCCGGGAAGGAGCGGTCGAGGGTCCGCCAGGCGGTGTCTTCGCCGGCGACCCACACCTCGGCCCGCGGGCCGTCGGGGGACATGAACAGCTTGGCGTTCATGCCGGCGCCGATGTTCTGGGTCTTCTCGGCGGAGCAGACCTGGCCGGTCTTGCCCTCGGGCAGCGGGTAGGACTTGGCGACGCCGTCCGTGGTGACGACGAGCACCGGGGCGGCCGTCTCCGCCTTGGTGAGCTTGAAGGACGCTCCGTGCGCCGAGGCGGTGGTCTGCTGGCGGGTGACCAGGGCCACGACGCGGACCATGTAGTTGTCGCCGGGCTTCCACTGGTCGCCGACGTAGCGGATCCAGGCCTCCGGGCCCTCGGCTGCGTTGCGCAGCACCGCGACCATCCCGTTGCCGACGTAGACCGGCCGTCCTTCGTAGCGGCCGTTGTCGTCCGAGGACGCAGCTGCCTTGGTCGACGGCACCGGCTGCGGGGCGGTCGCGGCGAGCGCGGTCGCGGCCGGCGCGAGGAGGGCCCCGGCGAGGGCGGCGGTGACGATCGAGGCACGGAGGGCGGAACGCATAACGACTCCTTGAAGCTGTGTCGCGGATAAGTGGGAGAGTCGCATGCCGCGTTTTCTCTGTCGGGGCTTTCATCCGGTGAGGTCTGGCGGGCTGCTGAAGAGAAATTTACGTTTCTCGTTCGACTGGACCATGGGGTTCCTGTCTCCGCCACGTAACAGGGAAAAGTGGAGGTCAGCGGTCCGCCACGCGAGCCCCGGCCGGACCGCGCCGCGCCCGGATGCGCCCCTGCCCGCACAGATGTGCACCCGCGGGGGGTGACAGGCAGCTACGCGCGTAGATATGCTCATCTGGTGACCATGCCCACCACCCTCTCCGCATTCGCTGACGTGACGACGTCCGACAGCGCGCTGCGCCGCTTCCTGCACGGGCTGCCCGGCGTAGACGCCGTCGGCCTGGAGGCCCGCGCGGCCGCGCTCGGTACCCGTTCGATCAAGACCACGGCCAAGGCGTACGCCATTGACCTGGCCATTTCCATGATCGACCTGACCACGCTTGAGGGTGCGGACACCCCGGGCAAGGTCCGAGCGCTCTCCGCCAAGGCCGCCAACCCCGACCCGACCGACCGTACGACTCCCATGACCGCCGCGGTCTGCGTATACCCCGACATGGTGGCCACCGCCAAGGCCGCCCTGAACGGTGCCGACGTCAAGGTGGCCTCCGTCGCGACCGCCTTCCCGGCCGGCCGCGCCGCACTGCCCGTCAAGCTCGCGGACACCCGTGACGCCGTCGCCGCCGGCGCGGACGAGATCGACATGGTCATCGACCGTGGCGCCTTCCTCGCCGGCCGCTACCTGGAGACGTACGAGCTGATCAAGGCCGTCAAGGAGGCGTGCGTACGCCCCGACGGCACCGCCGCCCGCCTCAAGGTCATCTTCGAGACCGGTGAGCTGTCGACCTACGACAACATCCGCCGGGCCTCCTGGATCGGCATGCTCGCGGGCGCCGACTTCATCAAGACCTCCACCGGCAAGGTCGGCGTCAACGCCACCCCCGCCAACACGCTGCTGATGCTCGAAGCCGTCCGCGACTTCAAGGCGCAGACTGGAATCCAGATCGGCGTGAAGCCGGCCGGCGGCATCCGGACCACCAAGGACGCCATCAAGTTCCTGGTCCTGGTCAACGAGACCGTGGGCGAGGACTGGCTGTCCAACCACTGGTTCCGCTTCGGCGCCTCCAGCCTGCTCAACGACCTGTTGATGCAGCGCCAGAAGCTGAGCACCGGCCGTTACTCCGGTCCCGACTACGTGACGGTGGACTGATCACCATGGCATCCCTTTTCGAGTACGCACCGGCCCCCGAGTCGCGTTCCGTCGTCGACATCGCCCCCTCGTACGGGCTCTTCATCGACGGCGAGTTCACCGACGCCGCCGACGGCAAGGTCTTCAAGACCGTCTCGCCGTCCTCCGAGGAGGTCCTCTCCGAGGTCGCCCAGGCAGGCGCCGCCGACGTCGACCGCGCCGTCAAGGCCGCCCGCAAGGCCTTCGCGACGTGGTCCGCACTGCCGGGCTCCGAGCGCGCCAAGTACCTCTTCCGCATCGCCCGGATCATCCAGGAGCGCAGCCGCGAGCTCGCCGTCCTGGAGACCCTGGACAACGGCAAGCCGATCAAGGAGACCCGCGACGCGGACCTCCCGCTCGTCGCCGCGCACTTCTTCTACTACGCGGGCTGGGCCGACAAGCTCGACCACGCGGGCTACGGCCCGAACCCGCGCCCGCTCGGCGTCGCCGGCCAGGTCATCCCGTGGAACTTCCCGCTGCTGATGCTCGCGTGGAAGATCGCCCCGGCGCTCGCGGCCGGCAACACGGTCGTCCTCAAGCCCGCCGAGACCACCCCGCTCTCCGCGCTGTTCTTCGCGGACATCTGCCGCCAGGCGGGCCTGCCCAAGGGTGTCGTCAACATCCTCACGGGTTACGGCGACGCGGGCGCGGCCCTCGTCGAGCACCCGGACGTCAACAAGGTCGCCTTCACCGGCTCGACCGCGGTCGGCAAGGCCATCGCCCGCCAGATCGCCGGCACCGACAAGAAGGTCACCCTGGAGCTGGGCGGCAAGGGCGCCAACATCGTCTTCGACGACGCCCCGATCGACCAGGCCGTCGAAGGCATCGTCACCGGCATCTTCTTCAACCAGGGCCAGGTCTGCTGCGCGGGCTCGCGCCTGCTGGTCCAGGAGTCGATCCACGACGAGCTGCTGGACTCCCTCAAGCGCCGCCTGAGCACCCTGCGCCTGGGCGACCCGCTCGACAAGAACACCGACATCGGCGCGATCAACTCCGCCGAGCAGCTGGCCCGGATCACCGCGCTCGCCGAGACCGGCGAGGCCGAGGGCGCCGAGCGCTGGTCCCCGGCCTGCGAGCTGCCGTCCTCCGGCTACTGGTTCGCCCCGACGCTCTTCACGAACGTCACCCAGGCGCACACCGTCGCCCGCGACGAGATCTTCGGCCCGGTGCTGTCCGTGCTGACCTTCCGTACGCCCGACGAGGCCGTCGCCAAGGCCAACAACAGCCAGTACGGCCTGTCCGCCGGCATCTGGACGGAGAAGGGCTCGCGCATCCTCGCGGTCGCGAACAAGCTCCGCGCCGGTGTGGTGTGGGCCAACACGTTCAACAAGTTCGACCCGACCTCGCCCTTCGGCGGCTACAAGGAGTCGGGCTTCGGTCGCGAGGGCGGCCGCCACGGTCTGGAGGCCTACCTCGATGTCTGAGACCTCTCTGCGTCTGAACGTCTTCAAGACCTACAAGCTGTACGTCGGGGGCAAGTTCCCCCGTTCCGAGAGCGGCCGGGTGTACGAGGTGACCGACTCCAAGGGCAGGTGGCTGGCCAACGCCCCACTGTCGTCCCGCAAGGACGCGCGTGACGCGGTCGTCGCGGCCCGCAAGGCCTTCGGCGGCTGGTCCGGCGCGACCGCGTACAACCGCGGCCAGATCCTCTACCGCATCGCCGAGATGCTGGAGGGCCGCCGCGAGCAGTTCGTCCGCGAGGTCGGCGAGGCCGAGGGCCTGTCCAAGTCGAAGGCCGGCGCGGTCGTCGACGCGGCCATCGACCGCTGGGTCTGGTACGCGGGCTGGACCGACAAGATCGCCCAGATCGTGGGCGGGGCCAACCCGGTCGCGGGCCCGTTCTTCAACCTCTCCACCCCCGAGCCGACCGGCGTCGTCACCGTCGTCGCCCCCCAGGACTCGTCGTTCCTGGGCCTGGTCTCGGTGATCGCCCCGGTGATCGCGACCGGCAACACCGCGGTCGTGATCACGTCGGAGAAGGCGCCGCTCCCGGCCCTTTCCCTGGGCGAGGTGCTGGCCACCTCCGACCTGCCCGGCGGCGTCGTCAACATCCTGTCCGGCAAGGCCGCCGAGATGGGCCCGCACCTGGCCTCCCACCAGGACGTCAACGCGATCGACCTGGCGGGTGCCGACGCGGCGCTGGCCAAGGAGCTGGAGATCGCGGCGGCCGACAACCTCAAGCGCGTCCTGCGTCCACAGCCTGTGGACGACTGGAGCGCCGACCCGGGCACGTCGCGCATGACGGCGTTCCTGGAGACGAAGACGGTCTGGCACCCGACGGGTTCGCTGGGCTCGGGCGGATCCTCGTACTAGAAGATCCCCCGCGTCGACCCGGCCCCGGCAGCACCCACCGTGCTGCCGGGGCCTTCGCGTCCCCTACTTCGCCGACAGCGGGCCGAGCAGCGAGGACGCGGCCGCTTCGGGCAGCTCGCCGATGGACGGCCCCTGCGTCAGGACCCCCGTGACCATGGTGGTTCCGACCGCGGGGAAGTCCGCGACCTTGGTGGCCACGCCGTTGTCGAGCGGGTCCACGCCGGTGTGGGCGAGCGGATTCACCTTGAGGTTCGCGATCGGGTCGGTGACTCCGGCGAGGGCCGCCGGAACCGAGAGCTCACCGGCCTGTGCGCCACCGGCGGCCATGGCCAGGGCCGCGCCGGCCATGGAGAGTGTGAGGCCTGCGGAGCGCAGCGTGGAGCTGCCGGGGGCTGCGTGACGTGCCATGGGGATCCCGCCTGAGGTCGTAGTCGCGTGCGCACGCAGCGTAGTTGAGGTGTGATCCTGGATACCAACCGGCCACCGGAGGCATCCCCTACGCGGGGGAATGGTTCACACTGATGTCCTGTGAGCTCCTCCTCTCCTTTGCCTACGCGTGTCGTCCTGCTGACCGGACCTTCGGGCTCCGGCAAGTCCAGGCTGGCTGCCCGTTCCGGGCTGCCCGTGCTGCGCCTGGACGACTTCTACAAGGAGGGCGACGACCCGACCCTCCCCCTGGTCGAGGGCAGCTCCGACATCGACTGGGACTCCCCGCTGTCGTGGGACGCGGACGCGGCGGTCGCCGCCATCGCGGAACTCTGCACGGCGGGCCGTACCGAGGTGCCGGTCTACTCCATCGCCACCTCCTCCCGTACGGGTGCGGAGACGATGGACATCGCGCGCACCCCGCTGTTCATCGCGGAGGGCATCTTCGCGGCCGACATCGTGGCCCGGTGCCAGGAGGCGGGGCTGCTCGCCGACGCCATCTGCCTGCGCGGGCGGCCGTCGACGACGTTCCGGCGCAGGCTCGTCCGGGACCTGCGCGAGGGCCGCAAGTCCCTGCCGTTCCTGCTGCGCAGGGGCTGGCGCCTGATGCGGGCGGAGCGCGGCATCGTGGCCCGGCACACCGCCCTCGGCGCGCACGCCTGCGCCCGTGACGAGGCCCTCGGCCGCCTGGCCGCCTGCGCGGCGGGCCGCCACCGCACGACGGCCCCCGCCTGACCCGGACATGAGGGAAGGCGGGACCCCGCGGACCCCCGGCCGCTTGATCCCGCCTTCCCGTCCCCCCCATCGGCCTCCCGTCCCACCCCCGCAGGACGGCCCCCTGGCCCATGGTCTGTGGTGTGCCGCGTTAGGCGACGAGCTCCTCGAAGGACTCCGCCTCGTCGCGGCCGAAGCTCAGCACCTCGTCGTCCCGCAGCCGCCGCAGCGACCGCCAGATGCTCGACTTCACGGTGCCGACGCTGATCCCCAGGATCTCCGCGATCTCCGGGTCCGTACGGCCCTCGTAGTAACGCAGCACCAGCATCGTGCGCTGCGGCTCCGGGATGCGGGCCAGTGCCTGCCACAGCACCGCCCGCAGCTCCGTACCCCGCATCGCGTCCGTGTCGGAGGCCGTCTCCGGCAGCTCCTCCGTCGGGTACTCGTTGAGCTTGCGCCGACGCCACGCGCTGATGTGCAGGTTCGTCATCGTGCGCCGCAGGTAGCCGCCGACCGCAGCCTTGTCGCTGATCCGGTCCCAGGCGCGGTACGTGGAGAACAGGGCGCTCTGGAGCAGGTCCTCGGCCTCGTAACGGTCACCGGTGAGGTGGAAGGCCGTCGCGTACAGGGCGGCACGCCGCTCCTGGACGTACGCCGTGAACTCGGCCTCCGAGGTGGCGGAGAGCTCGGGCGTGGGCTGCGCCGGGACGGAAGGCCGGTACGTGTTCGCGTCGATGGCCACCGTGTGCGCCGGCCGCGGACGGGCGACCGTCACCGAACGGACACCTGCCCGGCGGTTCACATCGTGCAGCCGCGTGACAACCGCGCTGGTGCTGGTGCTGTGCAGCGTGTTCATCTCGCGCCCCCCGTCGTGGAGTCTGCTTCGGATCGTGCTCTGTTTCGTTGACAAAAGACTGCCCGGCCGACTTAACCGGGGTGTCCGCCGTCTGTCACAGACCTGTCACAGCGGCCCCCGTGCGATCCCTTCGACCCGACGGTCGAACTCCCAACGGTCGATGGGACAGAATGAGCCCGTGCCTTTCCTGTTGCTGATCGAGGACGACGACGCCATCCGCACGGCCCTCGAACTCTCCCTGTCTCGCCAGGGCCACCGTGTGGCCACTGCGGCGACGGGCGAGGACGGCCTGAAACTGCTGCGCGAGCAGCGGCCGGACCTGATCGTGCTCGACGTCATGCTGCCCGGGATCGACGGCTTCGAGGTGTGCCGGCGCATCCGCCGCACCGACCAGCTGCCGATCATCCTGCTGACCGCCCGCAGCGACGACATCGACGTCGTCGTGGGCCTGGAGTCGGGCGCCGACGACTACGTCGTCAAGCCCGTCCAGGGCCGCGTGCTCGACGCCCGGATCCGGGCCGTGCTGCGCCGCGGGGAACGGGAGTCCACCGATTCCGCGGTCTTCGGGTCCCTGGTCATCGACCGGGCCGCGATGACGGTCACGAAGAACGGCGAGGACCTCCAGCTGACGCCGACCGAGCTGAGGCTGCTGCTGGAACTCAGTCGCCGGCCCGGGCAGGCCCTGTCCCGGCAACAGCTGCTGCGGCTGGTCTGGGAGCACGACTACCTCGGCGACTCCCGGCTCGTGGACGCCTGCGTTCAACGGCTGCGCGCCAAGGTCGAGGAAGTACCGTCCTCGCCCACCCTCATCCGGACCGTGCGCGGGGTCGGCTACCGGCTGGACTCGCCGCAGTGATCAAAGCCCTGTTCGCGGGCCGGCGCTGGACCAGCCTGCGGCTGCGGCTCCTCATGGTGTTCTCCCTGGTCGCGCTGGTCGCCGCCGTCTCCGCCTCCGGGATCGCGTACTGGCTCAACCGCGAGGCCGTGCTCACCCGTACCCAGGACGCTGCCCTCGGCGACTTCCGCCAGGAGATGCAGAACCGGGCCGCGGCACTGCCCGCCGACCCCACGCCCGAGGAGATGCAGCGCACCGCCGAGCTGATGGCGGGCAGCAGCCCCGGCTACAGCGTGCTGCTGGTCGACGAGCGCAAGGACGGCCGCAAGGTGTTCGGCGCGGCCGGCCCCGACGCCTTCGGGCTGGACGACGTACCGGGCTCGCTGCAGCGTGCGGTGAACGACCGGCAGAAGGCCACGGCCGCGAACGACGCCGAGTACCACGTGTACTGGCAGCGGACGAAGCCGCGCGGCAACCCGTACCTGGTCGGCGGGACGCGGATCGTGGGCGGCGGGCCGACCGGCTACATGTACAAGTCCCTGGCGCAGGAGCGGGACGACCTGAACGCGCTCGGCTGGTCGCTGACCATCGCGACGGGCCTCGCGCTGCTCGGGTCCGCGCTGCTGGCACAGGCGGCGGCGCGGACGGTGCTCAAGCCCGTACAGCGGCTCGGGGACGCGGCGCGGCGCCTCGGCGAGGGCGAGCTGGACCACCGGCTCGACGTGTCGGGGACCGACGAACTCGCCGACCTGTCACACACGTTCAACAAGACGGCCGAGGCGCTGGAGAAGAAGGTCGCCGACATGAGCGCCCGCGAGGAGGCCAGCCGGCGTTTCGTCGCGGACATGTCGCACGAACTGCGCACTCCGCTGACGGCGTTGACGGCGGTCGCCGAGGTGCTGGAGGAAGAGGTCGAGGACCTCGACCCGATGATCGCCCCGGCGGTCGGACTGGTCGTCAGCGAGACGCGCCGGCTGAACATCCTGGTGGAGAACCTGATGGAGGTCACCCGCTTCGACGCGGGGACGGCGCGGCTCGTGCTCGACGACGTGGACGTCGCCGACCAGGTGACGGCGTGCATCGACGCGCGGGCGTGGCTCGACGCGGTCGAACTGGACGCCGAGCGGGGCATCGTGGCGCGGCTCGACCCGCGCCGGCTCGACGTCATCCTCGCCAACCTGATCGGCAACGCGCTCAAGCACGGCGGCTCGCCGGTACGGGTGTCGGTGGTCGTCGAGGGCGACTGGCTGTCGATCGCGGTCCAGGACAACGGGCCGGGCATCCCGGAGGAAGTGCTGCCGCACGTCTTCGACCGCTTCTACAAGGCGAGCGCCTCGCGGCCGAAGTCGGACGGCAGCGGGCTGGGCCTGTCGATCGCAGTGGAGAACGCGCACATCCACGGCGGTGACATCACCGCGGCCAACGGGCCGGAAGGCGGTGCACTGTTCACGCTGCGGCTGCCGGTGGACGTGGGGAAGGTGATCGCCGGTGATGGCGCGGACGCGTAGGACGCTGGTGCTGTTGGCCGTGGCGGGCCTGGTGTCCGGCTGCGGGATCAGGGCGACGACGGTCCCGGTGGACGTCGGAGCGGCACCGTCACGGGTGTCGTGCGACACCCCGGTGCCGCAGACCGGGGTCCAGGGATTCCGGGCCACGGTGGAACTGGTGTGCGGATCGCAGCTGGTCGGTGTGGAGCGGGTGGTGCCGGTACCGGAGAAGAAGCCGGTACGCGACCCCGTGGTGCTGGTCGCCGAGGCGCTGCTGGAGGCGCTGGAGCGGGACCCGTCGGCGGAGGAGCGCGACGCGGGCTTCACGACCGGAGTCCCGGAAGGGCTGACGGTCGCCCCGGCGCGGACCGGCGACCCGGCGGGGACGATACGCATCAGCCGCAAGCCGGAGGATCTGCCGCCGGTCGCGCTGTCGCAGGTGGTGTGCACGCTGGCGGGCAGCGAGGCGGTGTCGGCGGGCCCGGGACCGGTGGTCCTGGGCGGGCCGGACGCGGATCCGCCGCGGGCGTGGGAGTGCACGGAGACGGTCCGCAGCCGCCCGGAATCGGTCCCCACCCTCGGCGAACTGGTCCGCCCCTCGGCTTCGCCGTCCCCTTCTTGACGCGCCGCTCGCACGGCTCGGCCCCGGCGGGCCTCCCCGGCGGGTCGGCATCAGAGGAGGGCCGCGCCGGCCCGTCAAGGGCGCTCCTTCGTCGCGTCGCCACGCGATCGCCTCCGGCGCCCCTTGACGGCCCGACCCGCCCCGGAAAGACAAAGACTGCCGGGAAGCCCCAGAAGGACGGTCACGGGGACGAGTAGCAGAAGCGCCCGCATCACCGAAGCGCCGACCCCTCTGCGACCAGCCACGCCGCGGGCAAAGCCCATTTCCCCCCAACCCAGGGCGGGGCGGCCTACCCGCACGAAACGGCGAAACCAGATCAGCCCAGGGACCCTCCGGGCGCACCAGGTCGCTACGCGCTCCGCACGGCTTGGCGCCCGCCGCCCGTCCGGGGCTGACCTGGTCAATTCGGTGGCCGTCGCCGGTTCAGGCAGGCTTCCAAGGTGTCGATGTACTCGGTGGACACGATGTTGCCCACTGCGGTGGTGAATTCGAGACCGGACCGGTCGCGGACGTAGGCCAGCCGCATCCACTGCTCGGCTCCGGTGTCGGACACGTTCTCGTTGACCACGGCCATCAGCTCGCCTTCGGTACCGGACGCGATGTCGCGGACACGGCGGTGGAGGAGCCGGTGGTGGACGTACTCGTACCGCTCACTCATCGGCTGCCGCCTCAAAGGTGTCGAGGAAACGCTCCCATCCGCCCCGCGCACGGTCGAGGAGGCCCTGGCTGGGGTTGTCGAGGGCCATCGCCCTCGACGGCGAGTCGTCGGGATCGAGCGGACGGGTTGATGCCGTCTCTTGTTGCGTTGTTGCCATGCCGCATCCCTCGCGTTGTCTGCCGGACGGTTTGATGCTCTCGTCGGCCAGTGAGGGACTACAGGGACGCAACGTCCCACTTTTGCGGTCTTAGTCGGTGATGCCCAGGAACTCCGCCAGCTGCCGCACGCCTGGCGGGTGGTGCGGTCCCGCCCACAGATCCGACACGATGGCCACAGCCAAGGTGTGGTGACGCAGCCACGCCGGGGCCACCTTCCGCAGTCTTTCGAGCGCCTTGACGGCCCCGGCGGCGTCTCCGATGTCCGTGTGGGCGCGGGCCAGATCCAAGAGCAGCCACGTACGCCACGAGGGAGGGGTGTCTTTGCCGAGCCTTATCCCGCTGGCCAGCGCCAGGGCTTCCGCCGGCCGCTCGTGCTGAACGGCGAGGCGCACTCGTTCAATGCGTACGGACGACCGGCTGAAGACTGAGACCAGCTTGCCGTCGGTCGGCGGAGGCAGTGCGGCCAGACGGCCCGCCGCCTTCTCCGCGGTGACCATCATGTCGTTGGCGGTCTCGTAGTCGTCGCTCCGCGCGTACGAGGTCGCCGCGGACATCAGCAGCCCGCCCCATACGCGGACACCCTCTGACGTACCGCTGTGTTCCCGCTCCACAGCGTCTGCGGCATGGACGGCCAGGTTCCGCGCGTCGTCCAGGCGGGCCTGGCGTTGGTAGGCCCACGCCACGGAGTTCGACAGCATCGGGGCCAGCAACGGGTCCGATGAGTCCCCGGCGGCAGCGTAGGCGCGCTCCAGAGCCGAGAGCGCGAGGTCGGTCTTTCCCAGACGGATGGCCAGGTGCCCACCCAGTTGCAGAGCCTTGCCGAGGGCGGCTTGACCGGCTGCCCGCTGGTCAGCGTTACCGACGGCTGCCAGGAGGCGGGCGTCGGCGATCATGCCGGGGAGTAAGCCCATGAGACGGTCGAAGTCCGCCGAGTGGTAGAGGGTCCATCCGGCCGCCAGTTCGGCACGCATAAGGGGGAGCGACAGGCGCTCGACACCTGTGGGTTCTACAGGGGGTGCGAACAATGGAGGCATGATCGCGCGCCGGACGGCCACGAGTGCGGGGGAATCGGCCTCACCGTTCGACGGCACCCCAGGCGGATCGCCCAGCAGGCTCGTCAGTTCGACGCCCAGTCCCTTCGACAAGGCGTGGAGTGTGGGCAGCCGCGCGCTGTGCTTGCGCTTCTGTTCCAATTTGCGTACGACGTCCACGGACACGCCGGACCGCTCCGCCAACCCTTCTTGCGTGAGATCGGCGAAACGACGAAGACGACCCAACCGGTCACCCAAGTGCTCAGAGGCCATACCGCAAAGCTACGCCGTAGGTGATGCTGGCCGTCGGCGGTTGTCGCGGATAGGGCCTCCTCGACCGCGCGTTCCCCTTGAAAGGCCTGGATGAGCCAGTCAGCACCAGTGATCATCGAACGGCTTGACGGCTCGGCTGCGGCGAAGGCTGAGGACGCCTTCCGACGAGGCGGAGGTGTCTGCCACTTTCCGTCGCTTCCGGGCACAGACCCGCAAGAGCACTTTCCTCGGAGCCCTGGCGACGGCTGAAGGCGGCCAGCCCGTCGGCTTGGCGTACGGCTACCCACTCGGCCCGCAGACGGGTTGGTGGGACCAACTCACTGAGCCGGTGCCGGAGGACATGCGCCGCGAGGACGGCCGCCGAACCTTCGGCCTGATGGAACTCGCCGTGCGCGCCGCGTGGCGTAGTCAGGGCGTCGCCCGCCGGCTGCACGAAACCCTCCTCGTCACCACCGACGCCGAACGTGTCCTGCTCAACGTCCACCCGGACAGCGAAGCGGCCGTGGCCGCGTATCGAGCATGGGGCTACCGCAAGGTGGGTGATGCCCGCCCGTGGGCCGGGGCACCGCTGCACGACGTGATGCTGCTCGACCTCGGCTGAACACCCCCAGGCGGCCGCCGGACGCCATGTCATGAGGAGCGCACGGCGATCCGGTGCACCTGGAGGCTTTCCGGGCCGATCCGGTCGTCGTCAGGTTCCGGTCCGGGCGGAGAACGGGGAGCGGTGGACGGGCGGGGCGGGGAGGGGCTCCGCGCAGCGGGAACGGCAGCGAGAACGGCAGCGGCCCCCCGAGACGGATCTCGGGGGGCCGAAGTGGCCCCGGCCCCCGCCGGACGGGACGGGGGTCGGGGAGTCTGGCGATGCACCCGACGGGCGGACTCTCCCCCGGTGCAGCGACGTGGAGCCCGGGGCCCGGGGTCCCGGCCCCCGCATCCGACGGACGGAGTGCGGCGCAGCGGCGTGGAGCCGGTGAGTGCCCCGGGGGCCCGGGCCGCCGCACGTGACGGACGGTGTCTCCCGCGGCCACCGCTGGGAGGTGCCCCCAGCGGTAGCGGCGTGGAGCCGGTGAGTGCCCCGGCGCGTCGGAGTCAGATGCCGGCGGCCGCGGAGAGGTCCTTCTTGATCGCGTCCAGGATCTCCTGGCCACGGGCGCGGGCCGGGACGAGGTCCGGGGCGTCCGCCACCGGCACCACGACCTCCAGGTAACACTTCAGCTTCGGCTCCGTGCCCGACGGCCGCACGATCACCCGGGCCTTGTAGTCGCCCTCCAGGTGGTAGCGCAGGCCGTCCGTGGGCGGGAGCGTCGCCGTACCCCGGTTCAGGTCCTCCGCCGAGGAGACCCGCAGGCCCGCCAGCGACACCGGCGGCTCCGCCCGCAGCGCGGCCATCGCCGAGGCGATGACCGACAGGTCGGAGACGCGGACCGACAGCTGGTCGGTGGCGTGCAGGCCGTGCTCCATCGCCAGGTCGTCCAGCAGGTCGGTCAGCGTGCGGCCCTGCTCCTTGAGCTCCGAGGCCAGCTCCGCCACCAGCAGGGCGGCGGTGACGCCGTCCTTGTCACGGACGCCCTCGGGGTCCACGCAGTAGCCGAGGGCCTCCTCGTAGCCGTAGCGCAGGCCCTCGACGCGGGCGATCCACTTGAAGCCGGTGAGGGTCTCCTCGTAGCCGACGCCCGCCGCCTCCGCGATCCTCCCCAGCAGCGAGGACGAGACGATCGACTCGGCGAAGACGCCGGTCGCGCCCTTGTGGACCAGGTGGGCCGCCAGCAGCGCGCCGACCTCGTCGCCGCGCAACATCCGCCAGCCGTCGGGAGCCGCGTCGTCCGGGACGGCGACCGCGCAGCGGTCCGCGTCCGGGTCGTTCGCGATGACGATGTCCGGTCCGACCTCGGCGGCCTTCGCGAAGGAGAGGTCCATCGCGCCCGGCTCCTCCGGGTTCGGGAACGCCACCGTCGGGAAGGCCGGGTCCGGCTCCGCCTGCTCGGCGACGAGGACCGGCGCCGGGAAGCCGTGCCGGGCGAAGGCGGCCATCACGACGTCCTTGCCGACGCCGTGCATGGCCGTGTAGACCGTCCGCACGCCCCGGGGGGAGCCGGGGGTCAGCACGGCGTCCGTACGGGCCAGGTAGGCCTCCAGGACCTCGTCGCCGAGGTCCTCCCAGCCGGACTCCGGGCGGGGGACCGAGGCGAGGGTCTCCACGCGCGCGATCTCCGCCGCGATCTCCGTGTCCGCGGGGGACACGATCTGCGAGCCGTCGCCGAGGTAGACCTTGTAGCCATTGTCCCGGGGCGGGTTGTGGCTCGCGGTCACCTCGACGCCGGCGACGGCACCCAGGTGCCGTATGGCGTACGCGAGGACGGGAGTCGGCAGCGGGCGGGGCAGGACGGCCGCGCGCAGGCCCGCGCCGGTCATCACGGCGGCGGTGTCACGGGCGAAGTCCGAGGACTTGTACCGGGCGTCGTAGCCGATGACGACCAGGCCGCCGGCGTGGCCCTGGGCCTTCAGGTAGGCCGCGAGGCCCGCCGCCGCCCGGATGACCACCGAGCGGTTCATCCGCATCGGGCCCGCGCCGATCTCGCCGCGCAGCCCGGCCGTGCCGAACTGGAGCGTGCCGGAGAACCGGTCCGCCAGTTCGGCGGTGTTCCCGGTCTCGACGAGCTCGGCGAGCTCGGCCGCCGTCTGCGGGTCCGGGTCCTCGGCCAGCCAGGCCCGGGCCCGGGTGATCAGGTCGTCCTGTCCCTGTTCCTGCACTACTTCCGCCTTGTCTCTCGTACGGTGCCGGTGCCTCAGATGCGGTCGAGGACCTGCGTCAGCAGCTTGCCCATGCGCGCGGCCGAGTCACGGCCGGCCTGGAGGACCTCTTCGTGGTTCAGCGGCTCGCCGGACAGGCCCGCCGCCAGGTTGGTGACCAGGGAGATGCCCAGCACCTCGGCGCCGGCCTCGCGGGCGGCGATCGCCTCCAGCACGGTGGACATGCCGACCAGGTCGGCGCCCATGACGCGGATCATGTTGATCTCGGCCGGGGTCTCGTAGTGCGGGCCGGGGAACTGGACGTAGACGCCCTCTTCGAGGGTCTCGTCGATCTCCTTGCACATCGCGCGCAGGCGCGGCGAGTACAGGTCGGTCAGGTCCACGAAGTTCGCGCCGACGATCGGCGAGGCGGCCGTCAGGTTGAGGTGGTCGCTGATCAGGACGGGCTGGCCGGGCTTCATGCCCTCGCGCAGACCGCCGCAGCCGTTGGTCAGGACGACGGTCTTGCAGCCGGCGGCGACGGCGGTGCGCACGCCGTGGGCGACGGCGGCGACGCCGCGGCCCTCGTAGTAGTGGGTCCGGCCGAGGAAGAGCAGCGCACGCTTGTCGCCGATCTTGTACGAGCGGATCTTGCCGCCGTGGCCCTCGACCGCGGGCGGCGGGAAGCCGGGCAGCTCGGTGACGGAGAACTCGGCCTCGGGTGCGCCCAGCGCCTCTGCGGCGGGGGCCCAGCCGGAGCCCATGACGAGGGCGACATCGTGGGTTTCGGCGCCTGTCAGCTCACGCAGGCGGGCGGCTGCGGCGGTGGCGTCGGCGTAGGGATCGGTAACAGATGCGTTCACGCAGACGAGCGTAGCCGGTCATTGCCTACGCGCGTAGATGGCGCAGCTCACGGTGTTCGGATCGTTGCCTTGTCGTTTCCGCCGAATCGTTCCCGACGCCGGGAACGCCGGACGCGCCCTAGCAGGGGCGCTTGCGCAGTTCCATCACGTAGTCGTGCGGGGCGCCCGCCGATTCGGCCGCGTCGGCGATCTCACCGAGGTAGCGCGCCGAGGGCAGCCCGCCCTCGTATCCGTTCAGCACGTAGCACCAGGCCGCCTCCTCGCCGTCCAGCGTGTGGACGCGGATCCGCATCCGGCGGTAGATGTCGAGCCCGACGCCCTCCCACCGGTCCATGGAGTCCTCGTCCAGCGGTGCGATGTCGTACAGGGCGACGAACACCTGGTGGCGGGGGGCCTCGACGATGGTGGCGAGGGCGCCCTCCCAGCCCATCTGCTCACCGCCGAAGGTCAGCCGCCAGTCGTTGATCCAGCCCGTGCCGCGCAGCGGCGAATGCGGAGCGCGGCGCGTCATCAGCCGCGGGTCGAGGTTGCCGGCGTACGCGGCGTAGAGCGACATGAGGTCGAGAGTACGGGAGGGCCGGGGCGGGGCGCGTGCCCGGCCGTCCCCACGGATGGCCGGACCGGGGGAGAAGCACCTTGAAGCGTGCGGGACAATGGAGCACGGAATGCATCCCCCGGGGAGAACCCCCCCGGAAGCCCCGGCCGGGGCGGCAGCCGGCCGGGTAGACGTGAGGCGGAGTTTTCGTGACCCGGATCGTGATCATCGGCGGCGGACCCGGCGGGTATGAGGCGGCCCTCGTGGGGGCCCAGCTCGGCGCGGAGGTGACCGTCGTCGACTGCGACGGTCTGGGCGGCGCGTCGGTGCTGACCGACTGCGTGCCCTCCAAGACCCTCATCGCGACCGCCGAGGTCATGACGACCTTCGACTCGTCGTACGAGGAGCTGGGCATCGTCGTCGCGGACGACACCCCGCCGCTGGAGCAGGCCGCGCGCGTCGTCGGCGTGGACCTCGGCAAGGTGAACCGGCGCGTCAAGCGCCTCGCGCTCGCCCAGTCGCACGACATCACCGCTTCCGTCACCCGGGCCGGCGCCCGCGTCGTGCGCGGCCGCGGCAAGCTCGGCGGCCCGCAGGGCATCGACGGCACGCGCGACGTCATCGTCACCGCCGCCGACGGCACCGAGACGATCCTGACGGCCGACGCCGTGCTGATCGCGACCGGCGGCCACCCCCGCGAGATCCCCGACGCGATGCCCGACGGCGAGCGCATCCTGAACTGGACGCAGGTCTACGACCTGGACGAGCTCCCCGAGGAGCTCATCGTGGTCGGCTCGGGCGTCACCGGTGCCGAGTTCGCCGGCGCGTACCAGGCACTCGGCTCCCGGGTGACGCTGGTCTCCTCCCGCGACCGCGTGCTGCCCGGCGAGGACCCGGACGCGGCCGCCGTCCTGGAGGACGTGTTCCGCCGCCGCGGCATGAACGTCATCGGCCGCTCCCGCGCCGAGTCCGCCAAGCGCGTCGGCGACCGCGTCGAGGTCACCCTCTCCGACGGCCGCGTCATCACCGGCTCGCACTGCCTGATGGCCGTCGGCGCGATCCCGAACACCAAGGACATGAACCTGGAGGAGTCCGGGGTCCGGCTCAAGGACTCCGGGCACATCTGGACCGACAAGGTCTCCCGCACGACCGCGCCCGGCGTGTACGCGGCCGGCGACGTGACGGGCATCTTCGCGCTGGCCTCCGTCGCCGCCATGCAGGGCCGCATCGCGATGTACCACTTCCTCGGCGACGCGGTGGCCCCGCTGAACCTCAAGACGGTCTCGTCGAACGTGTTCACCGACCCGGAGATCGCCACCGTCGGTTACACGCAGGCCGATGTGGACGCCGGCAAGATCGACGCCCGTGTCGTGAAGTTGCCGCTGCTGCGCAACCCGCGCGCCAAGATGCAGGGCATCCGGGACGGCTTCGTGAAGCTGTTCTGCCGTCCCGGCACCGGGATCGTCGTGGGTGGCGTCGTCGTGTCGCCGCGCGCCAGCGAACTGATTCACCCGATCTCGATCGCCGTGGACAACAACCTGACCGTCGAGCAGATCGCAAACGCGTTCACGGTGTACCCCTCGCTGTCGGGTTCGATCGCCGAGGTGGCGCGCCAGCTGCACACGCGGAAGGCCGCCGGCGAGGCGTAGCCAAGGCAACCGCCCCACGTCACAAGGGGACTTGGGGCGGCCCGCCGGGGGGTGGAGTGACGTTCACTCAGCCGACCCGCCGCGTATACCACTAGTCGCCCTGTCTTATGGACAACTTCGGTATTCCGGCGCAAGGAGCTGAAACAAGACGGTCGTTGGGGTTACTGTCAGTTTCGTGTTCGCTGCAGAACGTCGCCAATTGATTCTCGAAATGGTGCGGGCCAACGGAGCGGTATCGCTCCGGGAGCTCGCCCGCGTCGTCCAGACCTCCGAAGTAACCGTACGGCGGGACGTGCGGGCGCTGGAGGCAGAAGGACTCCTCGACCGCCGACACGGCGGTGCGGTTTTGCCGGGCGGTTTCACGCGGGAGTCCGGATTTCCGCAAAAGTCCCATCTCGCGACGGCGGAGAAGACCGCCATTGCCGACGTTGCGGCCGGCCTCGTGGAAGAGGGCGAGGCCGTCGTCGTCGGCGCGGGCACCACGACCCAGGAGCTGGCCCGCCGGCTCGCCCGGGTGCCCGGACTGACCGTCGTCACCAACTCGCTGCTGGTCGCGCAGGCCCTGGCCCACGCGAACCGGGTGGAGGTGGTCATGACCGGCGGGACCCTGCGGGGCTCCAACTACGCGCTGGTCGGCAGCGGTGCCGAGCAGTCCCTCCAGGGGCTGCGGGTCTCGCGGGCCTTCCTCTCCGGGACCGGTCTGACCGCCGAGCGCGGACTGTCCACGTCCAACATGCTCAGCGCGAGCGTGGACCGGGCGCTGGTGCAGGCCGCCGCGGAGGTGGTGGTGCTGGCCGACCACACGAAGCTCGGGACCGACACCATGTTCCAGACCGTGCCGACGGACGTGATGACGCGGCTGGTCACGGACGAGCCGCCGCCGCACGACGACCGGGCGGCGACGGAGCTCCAGGCGCTCGCCGACCAGGGAGTGCAGATCACCGTGGCCGGGGCCGTGGCCTCCGGCGGTGGCGAGGCAATGGTCGGGCGCCGCCCGCGCCGGGAATCCCCGCTGCCGGTGCAGCGCCGAGGCGGCCCGACGACCGCGCTACGGAGCGCGCCCCCTGCGCTGCTGGACCAGCAGGCGAGCGAGCGGGGCCGGGTGGCCGACATGCGGCGCCGCTAGGCCACAGCCATGCCGGCGTTTGAGGCGCGCGGGTGCAGGGGTCGGCGCTCCCGCAAGCGGCGGCGCGCACGCGCACGGCGTGGCGGCTCCCACAGCCGTGAGGCCCGGGACCCCTCAGGGGGTGCCGGGCCTCACGGGTGGGACAAGGACGTCAGTCCTTGATCTCGCAGATGGTGGCCCCGGAGGTGAGGCTCGCGCCCACCTCGGCGGTGAGGCCGACGATCGTGCCGGAGCGGTGCGCGTTCAGCGGCTGCTCCATCTTCATGGCCTCCAGGACGACGATCAGGTCGCCCTCGTTGACCTGCTGGCCCTCCTCGACCGCGACCTTGACGATCGTGCCCTGCATCGGGGACGCGAGGGTGTCGCCGGAAGCCGCCGGACCGGACTTCTTCGCCGCACGGCGCTTGGGCTTGGCGCCGCCCGCGGCGGCCGTGCGGGCCAGGGTCATGCCCAGCGAGGACGGCAGCGAGACCTCAAGGCGCTTGCCGCCGACCTCGACGACCACCGTCTCGCGACCCGGCTCGTCCTCGGCGTCCTCGGCCGCGGGAGCCGCGAACGCCGGGATCTCGTTGACGAACTCGGTCTCGATCCAGCGGGTGAAGACCGTGAACGGGCTGCCGTCCGCCGGGGCGAAGGCGGGGTCCGTGACGACCGCGCGGTGGAACGGGATGGCCGTGGCCATGCCCTCCACCTCGAACTCGGCCAGCGCACGCGCGGCACGCTGCAGCGCCTGCTCGCGGGTGGCACCCGTGACGATCAGCTTGGCGAGCAGCGAGTCCCAGGCCGGGCCGATGACCGAGCCGGACTCGACGCCCGTGTCGAGGCGGACGCCCGGACCCGACGGTGCGGCGAACTTGGTGACGGTGCCCGGAGCCGGCAGGAAGCCGCGGCCCGGGTCCTCGCCGTTGATGCGGAACTCGAACGAGTGGCCGCGCAGCACCGGGTCGCCGTAGCCGAGATCCTCGCCGTCGGCGATGCGGAACATCTCGCGCACCAGGTCGATGCCGGAGACCTCTTCGGTGACCGGGTGCTCGACCTGCAGACGGGTGTTGACCTCCAGGAAGGAGATCAGGCCGTCGGCGGAGACCAGGAACTCGACCGTGCCGGCGCCGACGTAGCCGGCTTCCTTCAGGATCGCCTTCGAGGCGGCGTACAGCTCGGCGTTCTGCGCCTCGGACAGGAACGGCGCGGGGGCCTCCTCCACCAGCTTCTGGTGGCGGCGCTGCAGCGAGCAGTCACGGGTCGAGACGACGACCACGTTGCCGTGGGAGTCGGCCAGGCACTGGGTCTCGACGTGCCGCGGCTTGTCGAGGTAGCGCTCGACGAAGCACTCGCCGCGGCCGAACGCGGCGACGGCCTCGCGGACGGCCGATTCGTAGAGCTCCGGCACCTCTTCGAGGGTGCGGGCGACCTTCAGGCCACGACCGCCACCGCCGAAGGCGGCCTTGATCGCGATGGGCAGGCCGTGCTCCTTGGCGAACTCGATGACCTCGTCGGCGCCGGACACCGGGTCCGGGGTGCCGGCGACGAGCGGCGCGCCGGCGCGCTGGGCGATGTGCCGGGCGGCGACCTTGTCGCCGAGGTCGCGGATGGCCTGCGGGGGCGGGCCGATCCAGGTCAGGCCCGCGTCGAGCACGGCCTGCGCGAAGTCGGCGTTCTCGGAGAGGAAGCCGTATCCGGGATGGATGGCGTCCGCGCCGGAATCGGCTGCGGCCTGGAGGACCTTGGAGATGTCCAGGTAGCTGGCGGCCGGGGTGTCACCGCCCAACGCGAAAGCTTCGTCGGCCGCGCGGACATGCAGAGCATCCCGGTCCGGATCGGCGTAGACGGCTACGCTTGCGATTCCGGCATCCCGGCAGGCCCGAGCAACGCGGACAGCGATTTCGCCACGGTTGGCGATGAGCACCTTGCGCACGATGGCTCCCTCCTTGAAACAAGCTGAGTTTAGGGACAGCCCACACGGCGTTTCGACCCTTCCCTAGAGGTGACCTTGCCCACACGGAGTGTGATTCGAGTCTGCCTCAAGCGAGGAAAGCCCTTGTGGCGCCCCAGGTCAGGGGGATCCCCAACTGCACAGTAACCCCGTCACGTAACCAAGGTCTCTGTTCGCCGGGTCAGCGGGCCCCCGTGATTCTTTGTCGAGTCCCTACGAACGGCCCACACATTCTTTGCGTGATCGCCGGCGGGGCCCTTCGCGCAACGAAGCTGCCCGGACCCCTTGTCCGTACGTTTACCCGTTAGTAGCCTCCAGGGCGTCGAACGGGCTTGTGGTCGGGGACTCGTGGGGAGGGGTGGGTTCGTGGTGGGCGTCGTGCTGCGCAGACTCGTGGCCGGGCTGGCCGCGCTCGTGCTCGTCGTCGAGGCGGCGGTCCTCGTTCTCGTCCACTTCGTCCTGGGTAGGACCACCCACAACCAGTCGATGTCCATCGCGGGCATGGACCCGGATGTCATGTCCACGGCAACGTACGTGATGGGGGCGGGCATCGGCGCGTTCCTGCTCCTGTGCGCCGTGCTCCTCGTCGTGGCGGCCGTACGGGACCGGGCCCCGGGCACCTTCGCCCGCGTCGTGCTCGTCACCGCCGCCGTCACCCACGGGCTGCTCGGCGCCATCGCCGTCGGCCTGGTCGGCTGGGGCGCCTTCGCGGTGACGATGGTGATCCTGTGCCTGCTCGTGCTGACCCTGACGCTCTACGCGGCCCAGGACGAGGGCATGGCGGGTGCGAGGGGTCCCGGGGGCCCCAGAGGTCCGGGGGGCGCCCCGGACGCCCAGGACGCCCCGCCTACGCCGTTCGAGGACCTCAAGCCCACAAATCCGTGATGGACACGCCCAATTCGGCCAGCAGGGACCGCAGCAGCGGCAGCGACAGCCCGATGACGTTGCTGGGGTCGCCGTCGATGCCCTCGATGAACGGAGCCGACAGCCCGTCCAGGGTGAAGGCCCCGGCCACGTGCAGCGGCTCGCCGCTCGCCACGTACGCGGCCACCTCGGCGTCCGTGGGCTCGCCGAACCGGACCGTCGTGGACGCCGTGGCCGAAACCTGACGTCCGTTCGCCGTGTCGATCACGCAGTGCCCGGTGCGCAGTACGCCGGCCCGCCCGCGCATCGACTTCCAGCGCGAGGTGGCCTCCTCGGCGTCCGCCGGCTTGCCGAGCGCCTCGCCGTCCAGCTCCAGCACCGAGTCACAGCCGATCACCAGGGCGCCCGCGGCCTCGTCCAGGGCCGCCACCACGCCCGCCTTGGCCTCGGCCAGCGCCAGCGCCAGCTCGGCCGGGGTGTCCGCGCTGAGAGCGTCCTCGTCGAAGTTGCTGACGATCACGTGCGGGGCCAGGCCGGCCTGCCGCAGCAGGTTGAGCCGGGCGGGTGAGGCGGAGGCGAGGACGAGGGCGTGGGCAGCAGCAGTCATGCCCGCCATCGTAGGGGCGGCCGTCCCGCCCCGAACGCGCCCTAGAAGCCCACGCCCAGCACGTACACGACCACCAGCATCGCGAGGACGACCACCACGGTCATCCTCCGGACCATCGCCTGCGCGTCCCGCATGTCCTCGGGCGGCTCGTTCTTCGGGTCTGACCAGAGCATGCACCGATCCTGGCCCCGCAGGCCGGTGCGGCGCCTGAGTACGGGTACTCAGGCGCCACGGTCCGTTCACGCCATCTTCACGACCGGACGGCGGGCCGCCCGGGCCGCTCTAGCCCGGCCAGTACGTACGGGCCCACGCCCGCGGCCCCGGCTGCGGCAGCGTCCGCCGGGCCACCCGGGCCGGCGCCGACCACTCGTCTGCCACCCGCGGCGCGCCCGACGGTGCCGAGGCCAGCACCGCCGCGCGCGCTTGGACCACCGCCAGTGCGGCGGCCAGCTCCTCGGGCGTCGGATTCCCCTTGACGACCTTGATCACCACAGGACTGACCTCCTACAGGGGGATGTTGCCGTGCTTCTTCGGGGGCAGGGACTCGCGCTTGGTGCGCAGCTGGCGCAGCCCCTTGACCACGTGCGTCCGGGTCTCCGACGGCATGGTCACCGCGTCGACGTACCCGCGCTCGGCGGCCGTGTACGGGTTCAGCAGGGTGTCCTCGTACTCGGCGATGAGCCGGGCCCGGGTCTCCTCGGCGGTGCCCGCCTCCTCCGCCTCCGCGATGGCGCGGCGGTGCAGGATGTTGACCGCGCCCTGCGCGCCCATGACGGCGATCTGCGCGGTCGGCCAGGCCAGGTTCAGGTCCGCGCCGAGGTGCTTGGAGCCCATGACGTCGTACGCGCCGCCGAAGGCCTTGCGGGTGATGACGGTGATCAGGGGGACGGTGGCCTCGGCGTACGCGTAGATCAGCTTCGCGCCGCGCCGGATGATTCCGTTGTACTCCTGGTCGGTGCCCGGCAGGAAGCCCGGGACGTCGACGAACGTCAGCACCGGGATGTTGAAGGCGTCGCAGGTCCGCACGAAACGGGCGGCCTTCTCGGACGCGTCGATGTCCAGGCAGCCGGCGAACTGCATCGGCTGGTTGGCGACGATGCCCACCGGGTGCCCCTCGACGCGGCCGAAGCCGGTGAGGATGTTCGGCGCGAACAGCGACTGCGTCTCCAGGAACTCCGCGTCGTCGAGCACGTGCTCGATCACGGTGTGCATGTCGTACGGCTGGTTCGCGCTGTCCGGGATCAGGACGTCGAGCTCGCGGTCGGTGTCGGAGACCTCCGTGTCCGCCTCTTCCGGGAAGGCCGGCGGCTCGGAGAGGTTGTTCGACGGCAGGTACGCCAGCAGGGACTTGACGTACTCGATGGCGTCCTTCTCGTCCCCGGCCATGTGGTGGGCCACGCCCGAGGTGGAGTTGTGGGTGCGGGCGCCGCCCAGCTCCTCGAAGCCCACGTCCTCGCCGGTGACCGTCTTGATGACGTCCGGGCCGGTGATGAACATGTGCGAGGTCTGATCGACCATCACGGTGAAGTCGGTGATGGCGGGGGAGTACACGGCGCCGCCGGCGCAGGGCCCGACGATCAGGCTGATCTGCGGGATCACGCCCGACGCGTGCACGTTCCGGCGGAAGATCTCGCCGTACATGCCCAGCGCGCTGACGCCCTCCTGGATGCGGGCGCCGCCGGAGTCGTTGATGCCGACGAGCGGGCAGCCGGTCTTCAGCGCGAAGTCCATGACCTTCATGATCTTCTGGCCGTAGACCTCGCCGAGGGCCCCGCCGAAGACGGTGAAGTCTTGCGAGAACACGGCCACCGGACGGCCGTCCACCGTGCCGTAGCCGGTGACGACGCCGTCGCCGTACGGCCGGGTCTTCTCCAGCCCGAAGGCGGTCGAGCGGTGCCGGGCGAACTCGTCGAGCTCGACGAAGGACCCCTCGTCCAGCAGCAGGGCGACCCGCTCACGCGCCGTCAGCTTCCCCTTGGCGTGCTGCTTCTCCACCGCGCGCGCGGACCCGGCGTGAGTGGCTTCGTCGATCCGGCGCTGCAGGTCCGCGATCTTGCCCGCGGTCGTGTGCATGTCGATCGGCTCTGAGGGTTGTGACATCGGGGTCGCGGCTCCCTGTGTGGTGTCAACTGCCTGGTCAATTGATTGACTACTGCTGGCTACTGGTGCGTAGCGTATCGGCGGGCATGGCGCTCGGCAGTGCGGCGTTTGACACACCTACTGTGGGTTGCATGACGCCATCAGATGCATCAGGAGGGGCTCCGTCCGGAGCCGCCGACAGCCGCTGGTCGAGCCTTGAGCGGCCTCCGTTGAACGCCGCCGCGCTGGAGCGGGCCCTCGTCACCGACGGGGGGCTGTGGTCCTCCGTCGAGGTGGTCGCCGCCACGGGGTCCACCAACACGGATCTCGCGGCCCGCGCCGGGCAGCTCCCCGAGGGGGCCGTGCTCGTCGCCGAGGAGCAGACCGCCGGGCGCGGGCGGCTCGACCGGAGCTGGGTCGCGCCCGCCCGGTCCGGGCTGTTCTTCTCCGTCCTGCTCAAGCCGGGCGGGGCCGTACCGCAGGAGCGGTGGGGGTGGCTGACCCTGCTCGCCGGGGTGGCCGCCGCGACCGGGCTGTCCCGGGCCGCCGGCGTGGACACCGCCCTCAAGTGGCCCAACGACCTGCTGATCACCGTGGACGGGGAGGAACGCAAGACCGGCGGCATCCTCGCCGAGCGGGTCGGCGACGGGGTCGTCATCGGGATCGGGCTCAACGTCACGCTGACCGAGGACGAGCTGCCGGTGCCGGAAGCCGGGTCGCTGATCCTGGCCAAGGCCGCCGTCACGGACCGAGAGCCCCTGCTGAAGGCCGTACTGCGCTCCCTGGAGCGCTGGTACGGGGACTGGCGGGCGGCCGGCGGGGATCCGGCCGCCAGCGGCCTCCAGGAGGCGTACGCGGCGGACTGCGTCACCCTCGGCCGGCACGTACGGGCCGACCTGCCGGGCGGCCGCACGCTCACCGGTACGGCCGAAGCGGTCGACGCGGACGGACGGCTCGTCGTCCGCAGCGCCGAGGACCGGCACGAGGCCGTGGGCGCCGGGGACGTCGTCCACCTGAGGTCGGTGCGCTAGCACGGCCGCGGCTGCGGAGAGTGGGGAGTGAGCTACGGCACACCTGCCGTATGGTTTAGGCGATCCCGGTCCTCCCGGTGATCACCCGGTTCGGCAGGGCAGTGCGCACGGAATGGACAGGAGGCGGCCCTTGACCGTCGACGACCCTACGTCCGGCGCGTCCACCCCCGGGCCCGGTCCGGGGACTCCCATCGGACGCGACCAGCACACTCCCCACCACGAGGTCGACCACACCGCACAGCCGACGGCGGACCCGCTCGCCATCCGGCTGGAGCAGCTGATCCTCGGCGCGGAGCGCCGGTACACCCCCTTCCAGGCGGCCCGCAGCGCCGGCGTCTCGATGGAGCTCGCCTCCCGCTTCTGGCGGGCCATGGGCTTCGCGGACATCGGTCAGGCCAAGGCCCTCACGGAGGCCGACGTACTGGCGCTGCGCCGCCTCGCCGGCCTCGTCGAAGCCGGCCTGCTGAGCGAGCCCATGGCCGTACAGGTCGCGCGGTCCACCGGGCAGACCACCGCCCGGCTGGCCGAATGGCAGATCGATTCCTTCCTGGAGGGCCTGACGGAGCCGCCGGAGCCGGGCATGACCCGTACGGAGGTCACGTACCCGCTGGTGGAGCTGCTGCTGCCCGAGCTGGAGGAGTTCCTCGTCTACGTGTGGCGGCGCCAGCTGGCGGCGGCCACCGGACGCGTGGTGCAGGTCGCGGACGACGAGGAGATGGTCGACCGGCGGCTCGCGGTGGGCTTCGCGGACCTCGTCGGCTTCACGCGGCTGACGCGGCGGCTGGAGGAGGAAGAGCTCGGCGAGCTCGTCGAGTCCTTCGAGACGACGTCCGCGGACCTGGTGGCCGCGCACGGCGGCCGGCTGATCAAGACGCTGGGCGACGAGGTGCTGTACTGCGCCGACGACGCGGCCACGGCCGCGGAGATCGCGCTGCGGCTCATCGAGACGATGGAAGCCGACGCCCAGATGCCGGAGCTGCGCGTCGGCATAGCGTTCGGGACGGTCACGACCCGGATGGGCGACGTCTTCGGGACCACCGTGAACCTGGCCTCGCGACTGACGTCCATAGCGCCGAAGGACGCCGTGCTCGTCGACGGGGCCATGGCGGAGGAGCTCGGGCGGACGGGCGCGGCGCCGGTGTCCGAGAAGGAGGCCGAGGCCGAGGAGGGCGGCGGGACGTACCGCTTCGCGCTCCAGCCGATGTGGCAGCGGCCGGTGCGCGGGCTGGGCGTCGTGGAGCCCTGGTCGCTGACGCGGCGGAAGCCTAAGATCCCCGGGTAACGTTCGTTAACCGGGAGGGTCTCTGTGTCTGAGTTCGTGACTGTGCGCCGGCATGACGACGGGGTCGCGGAGCTGGTCCTGGACCGGCCCAAGGCGATGAACGCCGTCTCGACGGATATGGCGCGGGCCATCGGCGACGCCTGCGCGGCGCTCGCGGCGGACGCGTCGGTACGGGTGGTCGTGCTCTCCTCGGCGGCGGAACGCGCCTTCTGCGTCGGGGCCGACCTCAAGGAGCGCAACTCCCTGACGGACGCCGAGCTGGTGCAGCAGCGGCCGACCACGCGGGGCGCCTACGGGGGCGTACTGGAACTCCCGATGCCGACGATCGCGGCGGTGCACGGGTTCGCGCTGGGCGGCGGCTTCGAGCTGGCGCTGGCCTGCGACGTGATCGTGGCCGACGAGACGGCGGTGGTCGGCCTGCCGGAGGTTTCCGTGGGCGTGATCCCCGGCGGCGGGGGCACGCAGCTGCTGCCGCGGCGCGTGGGCGCGGCGCGGGCGGCGGAACTGATCTTCACGGCGCGGCGGGTCGAGGCGGCCGAGGCGCTGGCGCTCGGCCTGGTGGACTCGCTGGTCCCGGCGGGCACGGACCGTGACGAGGCGCTCGCCCTGGCCGGGCGGATGGCCGCGAACTCCCCGGTGGGGCTGCGGGCGGCGAAGCGGGCGCTGCGGCTGGGGCACGGGATGGACCTGACGGCCGGGCTGGAGATCGAGGACGCGGCCTGGCGGACGGTGGCGTTCTCCGGCGACCGCGCGGAGGGCGTGGCGGCGTTCAACGAAAAGCGCCGTCCGAACTGGCCGGGCCGCTAGCCACCCGCGAACGGATCCGCCAGGGCCTGCGCAGCCGTCCCGTGCGGGGCCCGCTCGGCCGTGCGGGGCCCCGGCGGGGCAGGGCCGGCGCGGGTGGGGTGCCGGTGTCGAGGCTGGTCGGGTGGGCTTCGGGTGGGCCGGTGCGGCAGATCCAGCCCCGCCGGCCGCCTCTGTCCCCGCCAGCCGCCTCCGTCCCCGTCTGGTGCCTCCGTCCCTGTCCGGCCCGGCCCGGGGCAGATCCAGCCCCGCCGGCGTTCGAGGCGCGGAGGTCCGGGGCCGGACGCCGAGGGTGGTGCCGGCGCCTTACGGGGCCCGGGTCCCGGTAGCGGCGCCGTGGGCGGATCTGCCCCGTCGGGGGATCGGTGGCGCTGGGTCGGAAACTCCCTAACCTGGGATGATGGGAGTCGACGGGCGGCTGCGAGCCGTCGTGGGCCTGGCGCAGGCCATGGCCGCCGCATCCGCGCCGCGGGACAGCGTCCGGGCCGCCGCCCGCGGGGCCCGTCTCGCGATGGACGGCTCGTTCGCCGCGATCTCCGCCTGGGAGCGCGAGCGCGGCCGTCTACGGGTGCTCGTCAACGAGGGTGAGCGCCGCGCCGGCGAGGAGGAGTTCCCCGAGGACGAGTCCTACCCCGTCCACGACTTCCCCGAGATCACCGAGTTCCTGCACGAGCGGTGGGTCGGCGGCGGTGGCCCCCACGCCTGGGTGGAGAGCGCCGACGGCGGCCGTCCCGGCCGGCGCGGCGAGGCGCTGCGCCGCCGCCGCCGCGGGACCTGCGTCGTCGCGCCCATCGTGCTCAGCGGCCGCGCCTGGGGCGAGCTGTACGTCGCCCGCGACGAGGGCCTGCCCGGCTTCGACCGCGACGACGCCGAGTTCGCGACCGTCCTGGCGGCGGTCGTCGCGGCCGGCCTCGCGCAGAACGAGCGGCTCGAAGAGGCGCGGCGGCTCGCGTTCACCGATCCGCTGACCGGGCTGGCCAACCGGCGGGCCGTCGACATGCGCCTCGACGAAGCCTTGGAGGAGCACCGGCGCAACGCGGCCGTGGTCAGTCTGGTGGTGTGTGACCTGAACGGCCTCAAGAAGGTCAACGACACCCTCGGGCACGCCATGGGCGACCGGCTGCTGGAGCGGTTCGGGTCGGTGCTGAGCCTGTGCGGGGCCATGTTGCCCGGCGCGCTCGTCGCCCGGCTCGGCGGCGACGAGTTCTGTCTGGTGAGCGTCGGGCCCGCGGCCGATGAGGTGGTTCGGGTGACGGATGAGCTGTGCCTGCGGGCCGCCGAGCTGGAGCTGGGGGAGGGCGTGGCCTGCGGGGTGGCGTCCACGGGGGATCCGATCGGGCCCGTGAAGTCGTCCCGGCGGCTGTTCCGGCTGGCCGACGCCGCGCAGTACAAAGCCAAGGCCGCGCGGTCGCCGAAGCCCGTGGTCGCGGGCCGGGACACCGCCGTCGTCCGGATGGCCGACGCCGCCCAGGAGGAGGCGGCCGGTGAGCGCCGGCGCTTCCGGGGCCGGGTGACGTAGTGGCGTAAGGGGCCCTCGTGAAACTCGCTAGTGACATGAAGCGATTCAGTCCGTAGGCTGCTGAATATGGATATGCACACTGTCGTGGTGGGGACCTCCGGGACCACCGCCGAGGACGTCATCGCCGTCGCCCGCGGCAACGCGCGGATCGAGCTGTCCGGCGAGGCGCTCGACGCCCTCGCCCGTGCCCGCGAGATCGTCGATGCCCTCGCCGCCAAGCCCGAACCCGTCTACGGGGTGTCCACCGGTTTCGGCGCCCTCGCCTCCCGGCACATCAGCCCCGAGCTGCGCGCCCAGCTCCAGCGCAACATCGTCCGCTCGCACGCCGCCGGCATGGGCCCGCGCGTCGAGCGGGAGGTCGTGCGCGCCCTGATGTTCCTGCGGCTGAAGACCGTCGCCTCCGGTCACACCGGCGTCCGGCCGTCCGTCGCGCAGACGATGGTCGACGTGCTCAACGCGGGCATCACCCCCGTCGTCCACGAGTACGGCTCGCTCGGCTGCTCGGGTGACCTCGCGCCGCTCTCGCACTGCGCGCTCACCCTGATGGGCGAAGGTGACGCCGAGGGCCCGGACGGGGTCGTGCGCCCCGCCGGGGAGCTCCTCGCCGAGGCCGGGATCAAGCCGGTCGAGCTGAAGGAGAAGGAGGGCCTCGCCCTCCTCAACGGCACCGACGGCATGCTCGGCATGCTGGTCATGGCCCTCGCCGACCTCGACAAGCTGTACAAGTCCGCCGACATCACCGCCGCGCTGACCCTTGAGGGTCTGCTCGGCACCGAGAAGGTGCTCGCGCCCGAGCTGCACGCCATCCGCCCGCACCCGGGCCAGGGCGCCTCCGCCGCGAACATGGCCGCCGTCCTGAAGGGCTCCGGGCTGGTCCGGCACTTCCAGGAGGAGTCCGCCCCGCGCGTGCAGGACGCGTACTCGGTGCGCTGCGCCCCGCAGGTCGCCGGCGCGGGCCGGGACACCATGGCGCACGCCGCCCTGGTGGCCTCGCGCGAGCTGGCCTCCGCCGTCGACAACCCGGTGGTGCTGCCCGACGGCCGTGTGGAGTCGAACGGCAACTTCCACGGCGCGCCGGTCGCGTACGTCCTGGACTTCCTGGCCATCGCGGCGGCCGACCTCGGCTCCATCGCCGAGCGCCGCACCGACCGGCTGCTGGACAAGAACCGCTCGCACGGCCTGCCGCCGTTCCTCGCGGACGACGCCGGCGTCGACTCCGGTCTGATGATCGCCCAGTACACGCAGGCCGCCCTGGTCAGCGAGATGAAGCGGCTGGCCGTGCCGGCCTCCGCCGATTCGATCCCGTCCTCCGCCATGCAGGAGGACCACGTTTCGATGGGCTGGTCGGCCGCGCGCAAGCTCCGTACCGCCATCGACAACCTGACCCGGATCATCGCGATCGAGCTGTACGCGGCCACCCGGGCCATCGAGCTCCGCCACGGGCTCACCCCGGCCCCGGCCAGCCAGGCGGCCATCGCCGCGACGCGGGCGGCCGGTGTGGAGGGTCCCGGGCCGGATCGTTTCCTCGCCCCCGACCTGGCAGCGGCCGACGCGTTCGTCCGTACGGGCGGCCTCGTCGCCGCGGTGGAGCCGGTGACGGGCCCGCTCGCCTGACGGGCCTGCCGAAGCCGTGAAGGGCCGCCTCCGGGAAATCTCCCGGGGGCGGCCCTTCCGGCGTGTACGGGACCTGCGCGGCCGGGGCGGCTACGCGCGCGAGCGGCGCACGGAGTACGTGACGAAACCGGCTCCGAGGCCCAGGCAGAGCGTGCCGCCCAGCAGGTACGGGGTGGTGTCGATCCCACCGGTGTCGGCGAGCCCCAGGGAGACCTGGCCGGCGCTCTGGGCTCCGGCGGCCGTGGTGTCGGCCGGGTCCTCCGCGAGGCCGGTCACCGCTCCGGGGCCGGACGTGTTCGCGGACTCCGGCGCCGCGTCGGAAGTGGAACCGGACGTAGTGGAACCGGGCGCCGCGGACCCGGGTGCGGTGGCGTTGGCCGAGGGTACGAACCAGAGGGCGGCGAGGAGGCTGGTCGCTCCGAGAGCCGTGAGCAGCGGTCGACGTGCGGACACGGTGCGATCCCCCTTGCGGACGCAGCGAATTGGCCGTGTGCGGTGATGCTACGGACAAGGGCGGGTCGCGGGAAAGTCGGGGCTTCCGCGGGCTTACTCTCCGTCGTATGAACCCTTCTGACACATCACGATACGTACGGCTTCGGGTGGATTTGGTACTGGAGGTGCCCGACCCCGAGGCGCTCACCGGGGCCGCACTCGCGCACATCGAGGCTGACGAGTTCATGCCGGACGAGGAGCGCGGCCACGCCGAGTCGGCCGTGCGGGAGGACGAATCGGAGGCGCTCGCGTACCTCGTCGACCCCACTGACCTGGTCGCGGACATTCCCGGCGTGGAGCTTGCGCAGGCCTCGTGGAGCAGCGAGCCCGTCGAATACGACCCCGAGGCCATGGAGTGGGACCTGGGCGAGGAAGATGGGGACTACGAGGAAGAGACGACCGACAACGCCTGACCGTGTGGTTGCACACATTCAAACGGAATGTGGAACCGATCCGGGCCTCAAACGCGTTGACTGGTGCGAGGCAGGGGGCGTGTCCCCCTGCCCCGATCGGGGCACCGCCCGGCTCCGGCCGGGGAAGCTCGGGGGTTCAGCAACGATGGAGTGGCGTGTGAGGACGGACAGGAAGCGGCGGAAGAGGTCCCTGGTGGCCATATCCGCCGTACTCGGTGGCGTGCTGGTTCTCTCGGCGTGCGGCGGTGGAGACGACAAGCCCAAGGGCGGCGGGGACGGCAACGGCAAGTCCCAGTCGGACGTGGACGCGGCTGCGGCCAAGGACGCCTCCAAGGCCAAGATGACGATCACGCCGAAGGACGGGGCGACCAACGTCGGCCTGAACGACGCGACGAACGTCGCCGTCAGCGACGGCACCCTCACCGCGGTCGAGCTGAAGACCTCCGAGGGCGCGGCCGTGGCCGGCAAGATATCCGCCGACGGCAAGAGCTGGAAGCCGGAAGCCGCACTGAAGCGCTCGACGAAGTACGCCCTGTCGGCGACCGCCAAGGACGCGAGCGGCAAGGAGGCGCACGAGAACACCTCCTTCACCACCGTCTCCCCGGAGAACAGCTTCGTCGGCTCGTTCATACCGGACGACGGCCAGACCGTCGGCGTGGGCATGCCGGTCTCGATCACCTTCAACAAGCCGATCAAGGACATGAAGGCCGTCCAGGCGGCGATCAACGTCACCTCCAGCAGCGGCCAGGAGGTCGTCGGGCACTGGTTCAGCCCGCAGCGCCTGGACTTCCGCCCCGAGCAGTACTGGCAGGCGGGCTCCACCGTCACCCTGAAGCTGGCGCTTGAGGGCGTGCAGGGCGCCCCCGGCGTCCAGGGCGTGCAGAACCGGACGGCCACCTTCAAGATCGGCCGCAGCCAGGTCTCCACGGTCGACGCGAAGACGAAGAAGATGACCGTCACCCGCGACGGCGCGGTCCTCAAGACCATCCCGATCTCGGCGGGCTCCCCGGAGAACCCGACGTACAACGGCCAGATGGTGATCTCCGAGAAGTTCAAGGAGACCCGGATGGACGGCTCCACCGTCGGCTTCAAGAACAGCGAGGGCAAGGGCGAGTACGACATCAAGGACGTCCCGCACGCGATGCGGCTGTCCGAGTCGGGCACGTTCATCCACGGCAACTACTGGGGAGCGGACTCGATCTTCGGCAGCGCGAACACGAGCCACGGCTGTGTCGGTCTGAACGACGCCCAGGGCGCCAACGACCCGAACCAGCCCGCGGCCTGGTTCTTCGACAACTCGCTCATCGGCGACGTCGTCACGGTGGTCAACTCGCCGGACAAGACCATCAAGCCGGAAAACGGCCTCAACGGCTGGAACATGAGCTGGGCGGACTGGAAGGCCGGCACGGCCTCCTGACCCGGTCCGACGGCAGCACGACGTAGATGGCGGGGAGCCCCTGGCGGGCTCCCCGCCATCCGTCGTGAAACCCCCGCGCGCGGGCAGCGGGCCCCCGCTAGGGTCCGAGATCATGACGATCCGCACCCTGACCACGCCCCCTTCGGCCGCTGAGGCGGAGGCCTGGCTCGCGGTCCTGACCGCCGCCCAGGCGGTCGACCTGCCGCAGCTCCCTCCCCCGTCCCGGACGGAGGTCGTCGGGCGGCTGCGCGTGGCACCCGCCCGCGGCCGGGCCGCACTGTGGGCGGCGGACGAGGGCGTCGCGGGCCTCCTGCTGTTCACCGACGAGGCCAACCGGCACACCGCTTTCCTCGACGTGCTGGCCGTACGCCCGGACGCGCGCCGACGCGGTCTCGGCACTGCCTTGTGGCAGCGGGTCCGCGAGAGGCTGCTGTCCGAGGGCCGTAGCTCGGTCTCCGCCCTCGTGGACCTCGGCGGCCCGGGCGAGGCCTTCGCCCGCTCCCTGGGCTTCGCCAACGTCCTGCACATGGCTTGGTACGTCCAGGACGTGCCGGCGGTCCTCCCGCCCCGGCCCGACGTCCCGGCGGGCTACGCGATGCTGTGCTGGCCCGGCCTCGTACCGGACGCGTGGGCTGCTGCGGCGGCCCGCGCCCACGCCGCGATGGAGGACGCGCCCAGCGGCGAACTCGATGAACGGATCGAGCCCTGGACTCCTCGGCGCCTGCACGCGGCCCAGCAGTTGGTCCTGGACCGCGGGGGCGCCCTGACCACGGTCGCCGCGGTCACCCCCGGCGGCGAGGTGGCGGCGTACACGGAACTGGTCCTCCCGGACCCGACGGGCCCGCACGCCGTCCAGTACGACACGGTGGTCGTGCCCGAGCACCGGGGCCGTGGGCTCGGACGCGCGGTGAAGCTCCGCATGCTCGCCGAGGTGAGCGCCCGCCACCCGTCCCTGGCCACCATCGGCACGACCGTGGCCGACGAGAACACGCCGATGCGGGCGGTGAACGAGTCCCTCGGCTACCGCCGCGAGCGCGACACGGGGTACTTCCAGTTCACGCTGTAGCGGCGGGGTCACGCGGACCCTGGCGGTCCCGTGGGCCCTGCCGGTCCCGCGGATCCTGCGGCGCGTTGCGCGCTCCCGCCTCACCGGCGGGGGCCGACCACGACGACAGCATGCGCAGGGCATCCTCCGAAGGAGAGCCCGGCGCCGCGTGGTAGGTGACCAAGACCTGCGCGGAGTCGCCCGGCAGGACCAGCGTCTCGAAGGACAGTGACAGTTCACCGACCAGCGGGTGCCGCAGCATCTTCACCCCGTGCGTCTTGTTGTCCGCCAGCGTGTGCGCCGCCCACAGCCGGCGGAACTCCTCGTTCTTCACCGACAACTCACCGACCAGTGCCGACAGCTGTTCGTCGTCCGGATGTTCGCCCGCGTACATGCGCAGACTGCTCACGACCCGGCAGGCCAGGCAGTCCCAATCCGCGTACAGCTCCGCCGCCGCCGGGTCCAGGAACACCAGCCGCACCAGGTTCCGCTCCTGCGGCGGCAGCGCGCCGAAGTCCCCGAACACCGCCGCGGCCAGCCGGTTCCACCCGATGACGTCCTGCCGCCGCCCCAGCAGGTACGCCGGTACACCGTCCATCGCGTCCAGCAGCGTCCGGAGCTCGGGGCGGACCTGCTCCTGCCGGTGGGGCTGTCGGCGCGGCCTGCGGAGCCGGGGGCTGGCCAGATGCGTCAGGTGGGCCGTCTCCGTGCCGTCCAGGCGGAGCGCCCGGGCGATCGCGTCGAGCACCTCCGCCGACACGTTCTGTCCGTGCCCCTGTTCGAGCCGCGTGTAGTACGCGACCGAGACCCCCGCCAGCTGCGCCAGCTCCTCGCGGCGCAGCCCGGGCACGCGGCGGTGGCGCCCGTAGTCCGGCAGGCCCACGTCCGCGGGGCGCAGTCGCGCACGGCGGGAACGCAGGAACTCGCCCAGTTCGGCACGCTGATCAAGCTGGTCCATGACGCCAGTATCGCCGGGCGGCCGGCCCGGTACGGGCCGTGTTCCTGACCCCGCCAGGGGTAGGACCGCCAGGCCTAGGCAGGGCAGGGGACTGGGTGCCGGGCGTCCGGCACGGCATCGTTGACCGCACCGCAGAGAGTCAGCAGATCTTCAGCAGCGTTCGAGGAGTCCTCCCCATGTCCGTCACCCAGGTCGCCGCCTACGCCGCTCCCGCGGCCAAGGCCCCGCTGGAGCGCACCACCGTCCCGCGCCGCCCCGTCGGCGAGCACGACGTCCTCATCGAGATCAAGTACGCCGGCATATGCCACTCCGACATCCACCAGGTCCGCGACGGCTGGGGCGAGGGCATCTACCCCATGGTCCCGGGCCACGAGATCGCCGGTGTCGTCACCGAAGTCGGTCCGGGCGTCGCGAAGTTCGCGGTCGGCGACCACGTCGGCGTCGGCTGCTTCGTCGACTCCTGCCGCGCGTGCGAGTACTGCCTGCGCGGGCAGGAGCAGTACTGCGTCAAGGGCATGACCGGCACGTACAACGCCCGCGACGAGCAGGGCGAGCCCACGTACGGCGGCTACTCCACGCATGTCGTCGTCGATGAGAACTACACCGTCCGCATCCCCGACGGCCTGGCCCTCGACGTCGCCGCGCCGCTGCTGTGCGCCGGGATCACCCTCTACTCCCCGCTCAAGCACTGGCAGGCGGGCCCCGGCAAGAAGGTCGCGATCGTCGGCCTCGGTGGTCTCGGCCACATGGGCGTGAAGATCGCGGCAGCCCTCGGCGCCGAGGTCACCGTCCTCTCGCAGTCGCTGCGCAAGCAGGAGGACGGCCTGCGGCTGGGCGCCTCGCACTACTACGCCACGAGCGACGAGAGCACGTTCGAGAAGCTGGCCGGCAGCTTCGACCTGGTCATCTCGACCGTGTCGGCCCCCCTGGGCCTCGACGCGTACCTCGGCCTGCTGAAGGTCGATGGGGCGCTGGTGAACGTCGGCGCCCCGGAGGAGCCGGTCGAGCTGAGCCTGTTCTCCGTCATCACCGGCCGCAAGACACTCGCCGGCTCGATGATCGGAGGGATCGCGGAGACCCAGGAAATGCTGGACTTCTGCGCCGAGCACGGTCTGGGCTCGGAGATCGAACTGATCCGCGCCGACGAGATCAACGACGCGTACGAACGCGTCCTGTCCAGCGACGTCCGCTACCGCTTCGTGATCGACGCGTCCACGATCTGACCCGCCGCGCCGAGCCCGCTGCCCGTCCCTACGAGGACGGGCAGCGCATCCGCTGCCGAGCTCGCCGATGAGGGCGGCGCCGGGGGCCGGCGGAGGGTCAGCCCTCGGCCTTGGCCACTCCGATGGGGCACGAGACCCCCGTGCCGCCGATGCCGCAGTAGCCGCCGGGGTTCTTGTCCAGGTACTGCTGGTGGTAGGGCTCCGCGGGCCAGAACGGGCGCTCCGCGGCCGGGAGGACCGCCGTCGTGATGTCGCCGTGGCCCGAGGACGTCAGGACCTGCTGGTACGCCGACCTGGAGGCTTCGGCCTGCGCCTGCTGGGCCTCGGAGTGGGTGTACACCGCCGAGCGGTACTGGGTGCCGACGTCATTGCCCTGGCGGAAGCCCTGGGTCGGGTCGTGGGACTCCCAGAACAGCTTCAGGAGGACCGGGTACGAGACCTGCGCCGGGTCGAAGACCACGCGGACGACCTCCGTGTGGCCGGTCAGGCCCGAGCAGACCTCCTCGTAGGTCGGGTTCTCGGTGAAGCCGCCCTGGTAGCCGGCCAGCGTGGTCCACACCCCCGGGGTCTGCCAGAACTTGCGCTCGGCGCCCCAGAAGCAGCCCAGGCCGAAGTCGGCCACTTCGAGCCCGGCCGGGTACGGGCCGGCGAGGGGGTTGCCGAGGACCGTGTGCCGGTCCGGGAGCGGGAACTGCGGGGTCGCGCGGCCCTGGAGGGCCTCCTCGCGGGTGGGGAGCTCGGGCGTGCGGCGGTACGAGAACATGGATTCCCTCCTAGTGGTTCTCCCTCAACGGACGGGGGCGGGCCGGGATTCCCCCCTGCCCGCCCCCGCCCGCCGCGTCACACTTCCGTCATTTCTTCATCGCCCGCCGCTCACGCGTCGTTGCCGGCCGTAGCCAGCACCGCCCAGTTCCGTGCGTACAGGTACCGGCCCTTCGGCGTCCCCGAGTAGTACCAGGGCAGCGCGCCGATGTACCCGTCGACGACGCGGAACTGCTCCACGGCCTCCGCGTCCCGGTCCTGCCAGAACAGCAGCCATGCCAGGACGTGCCGCAGCCTGATCGTCCGCCGGTCGGCGGGGTCGGCCGCCGCCAGGTCCGCGAGCGCCGCGTCGACCGCCGCGCACACCCCCGGCTCCTTGAAGAAGGTCTCCGGCACGAGCTCCTTCTCGTGCAGCTCCTGCTCGATGTACGCGACCAGCGGCAGCAGCGACAGCAGCTCGCCGGGTGCGCCCGAGGCCGCCGACGCGCGGGCGAAGTCCAGCGCGAGCTCGTGCGAGCCGCGCCACTTGCGGCACCAGTACTGCAGGGCGGTGGTGTGCGCGGTGAGGATCTTCGGGTCGCGCCCGGTGATCTGCGCCCACAGCTCTTCGTACTGCTCGTGCGGGTAGCCCAGGCCCTGCGCGATGGGCTGCTCCACCATGTACGGGACCGGGTCGGCCGGGTCGGCCAGCCGCTGCGCCGCGTGCGCGGACTCCTGCGCCTTGAGCAGCAGGTTGTGGAAGAGGCGGAACTGCTCCTGCGTCGTGCGGCTGCCGGCCTGGCTGCCGCGTACGTCCCAGGCGACGTTCACGGCGGTGTCGGCGTCGACCAGAGCCGCCGTCGCGTCGGACGGGCGGGCCGCACGCCAGGCCAACAGGAACGCGTCGTCCTGCGCCGCGACCTCGGCCAGGGCGCGGACGCGCTGCCAGCGCTCGTCCCAGTCCTGGCCGGCCGCCGCCACGTAGGCGGCGCCCGCCTCCCAGTCGCCGGAGCGGACGGCCGCGACGGCCGCCGCCTTCTCCGGCGGTACCGGCTGGGCGTTCTCGGTGTCGAGGTCGGCCTCGGCGACGAAGCCCAGCGCGACGACCGCGGCCGCGTCCCGCGCCCTCTTCTCGGCCTTCTCCGCGTCGGTGCGGGCCCCCGCGGCGCCCGGGGTCGCCGCCCCGGCGGCGTCGATGCGGCCCTGGAGCGTCTTGGTGCGGGCGGTGAGGAAGCGGTAGCCGACGCCGCCGAGGGCGAGGACACCGAAAATGATCAGTCCGAGCATCAGGCAAGCACCAGCTTCCGCAGGGGTTCGGTGTCGGGCTGGTCCGCGACGAAGGCGTCCAGGGCGAGGTCCAGCTGGTCCTCGAAACCGTCGGTCGGGTAGGCCAGGGCGGCCGACTCGGACCAGGACAGCTGCCAACGGGCGGCGCCGCGGGCCGTCAGCTCGGCGGTGACCAGCTGCTTCGCGGCGCGCCGCAGGACGGGGCGGGTGAACTCGCGGGCGGCGCGCCCGGTGGCGGCCGCCGCCTGCTCCGACTTCGGGAAGCGGTCGGCGATCCGCCAGCGCAGCGCCGGGTCGGTGTCGACGGCGTCGAGCAGGCCGGCGAGGTCCGGGGCCGCGCCCTCGGCGGTGGCGGCCTCGCGGAGCTCCTGCGCGCCGTGGCCGACGTACCGGGTCATGCTCTCGTGGACGAGGTCCGCCCAGTCCCGCCGGGTCAGGGCGAGCGCCTCCGGGGTCAGGACCTCCTGTTCCAGCGCGGCCAGCGCGGCCTCGGGGGAGGAGAGGAGCTCCAGCGCCGGGCGGGCCGCGAGGCCGCCGCGGCCGTCGTCGGGCAGGGCCTCGATGCGGGCCACGCGTTCGGCGAGCGCCGGGTGGGAGTCGTAGGGGGAGGTGGGCTCGGTCGACAGCTCGCGGCGCAGCTCGTCCAGTTCGTCCGAGCGGGCGTCGAGGAGCTGGCGCAGACCGCCGAAGACCTGGCCGGGGGGCGGCAGCAGGCCGGCGCCGACGCCGAGGGTGGCGTACGAGTCCATGTAGAAGCCGTGCGCCGGGCCGATGGCGTTGAGCTCGCGCAGCGCGGAGGCGGCGGAGTCGCGGCCGGCGACGCGCACCGAGGCGAGGTCGGCGGCGAGTTCCTGGCGGCGGCTGCCGGCGAGGGTGGCGCGCATGTAGAAGTGCGCGTACCCCGTGTAGATCTTCGCCATGGCCCGGTACATCGCGCCCTGGCCGGCGGTGTCGACCTCCTTGGCCTTCTTGCCCTTCGCGAGCCGCTCCTCGGCGGCCTTCTCCTGCCGTGCGCGTTCCTTGGCGACCTTGGTGTCGGCGCGGTCGTGGAAGTGCCCGATGGTGCGGATCAGCTGGGCGCGGCCGCGGGCGATCAGCGGGGTGAGGCGGGTGTCGAGGTTGGCGTAGTGGCCCATTTCGTGGGCGAGCACGGCGCGCAGCTGCATTTCGTCCAGGCCGGTCATCAGGGGCAGGCCGAGGTAGAGGCGGCGGGTGCCGGGCAGCAGGCCGAGCAGCCGGGAGTCCTCGCTGACGGCCGCGTTGACCTCGTCGATCAGCAGGATCTCGTCGGGGGCGCGGGTGCCGACCTGGGCGGCGACGTCGCGGACCGCCTGCCACAGGACGGGTTCCTGCTGTTCGGTGACGGGGACGCCGGGCTGCGGGTCGTCCTTGGGAGTGCGGAGCATGAACATGCCGCGCACGATCGGGACCGCGAGGACCACCGAGACGATGAGGACCTTGACGGCGATGCCGCCGTGCAGCCAGGTGACGGTGGCCCAGTCGGCGGCCGCGAGCACGGCCAGCAGGACGAGGCCGAGCAGGTAGAAGCCTGCGAGCAGGACGAGAGCGCGCAGCGCGCGCAGTGAAGCGCCCATATGGACGGATCCCCGCACGGGATGAAGTGGTGCAGGTGTAGACGGTGCAGATGCTGCGGGCGCGTAGCGGGTGTGCGGCGGTCGGCCGGTCCCGGGTGGTCGCGCCGGGAAATCATGGGGCCCGCAGCTCTTTACGGCAACCTTATTTGGCGTGATGGGGTAGGTGGGTGCCCGGGGGGTGGCTCCCGCCTGCCGGCGGCCGGCGCGTCACCTGCAGCGCCGTACCGCACTGACGGCACCGCAGCGCCGTCACCGCACTGACGGCACCGCAGCCGTCAGTGCGGCAGCGTCGCGGGGGAGCCGCCGTTGGCCTCGTAGCCCGCCACTGCCAGGGCGCGGTACACCGCGTACTGCGCCGCCGGGTCCGGGGAGACCGACCACGGGAGGGCGCCGACGCAGCCGTCGATGTGGCGGACCTGCTCCATCGCCTCCGCCCAGCGTTCCATCGGCACCAGGAACGACAGCAGCATGTGCCGTACGTGCGCGAGCATCGGGTCGTCCGGGCGCGCGGTGTGCACCGCGTACAGCGCACCCTCCACCGCCCGGGTCACCACGGCGCCCTGCCAGAAGTTCGTCAGCACGACCTCCGGAACGTGCTCGTACACCGCGAACAGCGGCAGCGCCGCCAGCAGCGAGCCCTGCGGGGCGCGGGCCGCCGCCGCGTGCGCGAAGGCGTCCGCCTTCTCCCGCGAGCCGTGCCACTTCTCGCACCAGTAGTGCAGCGCGGCCAGGTGCGCGCCCATGTGCGCCGGCGCCACGTCGATGACCTTCGCCCAGAGCGCGTCGAACTCCGCCTCCGCGTACCCGAGCGCCCGCGCCACCGCCAGCTCCGTGATGTACGGGACGGGGTCGCCCGGTGCCAGCAGCGCCGCCTTGCGGCACGCCTCCCGGGCCTCCTCCAGGATGATCCGGTGGTCCGTGGAGCCCACGCCGCCCGAATGCCGCCACGCCTGCTGCACCAGCAGTTCCGCGTGCACCTGCGCGCCGCCCGCGTCCTTCTCCGCCTCCAGCCGCCAGGCCTTCAACCACCGCGCGCCGACCCCGGGCTCCGCGACGAGCTCCAGGGCCGCGGCCCCGCCGAAGGCCTGGACCCGCTGCCAGCGCAGCTCGCCCTCCTTGGGGGTGCCCGCCAGCAGTTGGGACGCGGCCTGCCAGCGGCCGGTGCGCTGCACGGCCTCCAGGGCGTCCATCAGGTCCTCGTCCGGGCCCGGGACCCGGATGTCGAGGTGCTCCTGGCGGGCGAATCCGTAGTTCTCGGGGTCGGCCGCGTCAGGGCTGCCCGGCGCGACCAGGCGTACGCCGCCGCCCCGCCTGCGCCGTATGTACGGGCTGAAGGCGGCCACGAGCAGGCCCATTGCGAGCAGGAACCACAGAATCTCCATGTCCCCCAGCGAACCAGACGCACCCGCGCCAAGGCCAATGCCGCCCCAGTGGGTGTGCGGTGGGCGCGTCGGCGGCCGGGGCTTAGGCTCTGCCCATGAGCGACGACAGCCACGAGCACCAGAGCTTCGAGACCCGCGCGATCCACGCGGGCAACACGGCGGACCCGCTGACCGGCGCGGTCGTGCCCCCGATCTACCAGGTGTCCACGTACAAGCAGGACGGCGTCGGCGGACTGCGTGGCGGCTACGAGTACAGCCGCAGCGCGAACCCGACCCGTACCGCGCTGGAGGAGAACCTCGCGGCGCTGGAGGGCGGCCGGCGCGGCCTCGCCTTCGCGTCCGGGCTCGCCGCCGAGGACTGCCTGCTGCGTACGCTGCTCGCCCCGGGCGACCACGTGGTCATCCCGAACGACGCGTACGGCGGCACCTTCCGCCTCTTCGCGAAGGTCGTCTCCCGCTGGGGCGTCGAGTGGTCGGTGGCCGACACCTCCGACCCGGAGTCCGTACGGGCCGCCCTGACTCCGAAGACGAAGGTCATTTGGGTCGAGACCCCGTCCAACCCGCTGCTCGGCATCACCGACATCGCCGTCGTCGCCGACATCGCGCGCTCGGCCGGCGCCAAGCTGGTCGTGGACAACACCTTCGCCTCGCCCTACCTCCAGCAGCCCCTCGCGCTCGGCGCGGACGTGGTCGTGCACTCGCTGACCAAGTACATGGGCGGCCACTCCGACGTCGTCGGCGGCGCGCTGGTCACCGCCGACGCGGCACTGGGCGAGGAACTGGCCTACCACCAGAACGCGATGGGCGCCGTGGCCGGTCCCTTCGACTCGTGGATCGTGCTGCGCGGCATCAAGACGCTGGCCGTGCGCATGGACCGGCACGCGCAGAACGCGGCGAAGGTCGCCGAGATGCTGACCCGCCACCCCAAGGTGCACAAGGTCCTCTACCCGGGCCTGGCCGAGCACCCGGGCCACGAGATCGCCGCCAAGCAGATGCGCAACTTCGGCGGCATGATCTCCTTCCAGGTCACCGGCGGCGAGGAGGAGGCCGTCGCGGTCTGCGCCCGCACCAAGATCTTCACCCTGGCCGAGTCCCTCGGCGGCGTCGAGTCCCTCATCGAGCACCCGGGCCGCATGACCCACGCCTCGGTGGCCGGTTCGGCCCTGGAGGTCCCGGCGGACCTGGTCCGCCTGTCCGTCGGCATCGAGAACGCCGACGACCTGCTGGCGGACCTGGCCCAGGCCCTCGGCTAGCAGCCGCGTACGCCCGGCGGCAACTGCCGCCGGGCGGTGGCTACCAGCCCTCCAGGGGCGGGGAGACACCGCTCGGCGGCACCTCCCACGGGCGGACCGTCCAGGCCCACACCGCGAAGGCCGCCGCCGCCGCGACCAGCAGGGTCCAGCCGACCCGGCGCAGGGCCCGGCGGCGGCGCAGCATCCGGTCCCCGCGGGCCGCGGCGCTCGCCGCGAACCCGGCCGGGACCGCCGGATGGGGGCCCTCCAGCAGCCGCCTGACCCGGTCCTCCTTGCGGTCGGGGGCGCTCACGCGGCCTCCTGGGACCGCACTGCGGCCACGGCCCTGGTGCACACCGCCCGGACCCGGTCGACCGGCAGCCCCAGCTGGGCGGCCGTGACCTCCTCCGCGACGCCCTCGTACACGCGCAGGACCAGTACGAGCCGTTCCAGCGGGCCGAGCGGCGCGAGGAGCCCCGTACCGCCGTGGTGGCGCCAGCCGGTGCGGGCGAACGCGGCGCACAGTTCCTGACGGGTGTGGTCGTAGGGGTCGTCGCCGCGCACCCGGCGCCAGTCGGCGTACGTACGGGCCAACGCGCCCGCGAGCAGCCGGCGGGCGGCGACGGGCTCGGTCCGCGGCTCTGCCGTCAGCAGGACGGCGACGTGCAGGAGCCGCCCCGCCGCGCCCGCGACGAAGGCTTCGAACTCCGCATAGGCGCGCCGCCCGTGGCCGTCCACAGGCCACATAGTGCGGGCAGCGGGACCGCCCCGGTCAAGAGGTCGGACGGCCCCGGCTCGTACGGGAGTTCAGGAAGCGGGGCCCGCCTCCGAGGCGGCGCCCATGAGCTCCGACAGCGAGCCGTTGAAACGGGTGAGCAGCGAGGTGAACGACTCGCGTTCGTCCTCGGTCCAGCCGTCGGTCACGCGGGCCATCAGCTCGCGCCGCGAGGAGCGGACCTCCTCCAGCCGGGAGAGGCCGCGCGGCGAGAGCGCGAGGACCACGGCCCGTCCGTCCTCCGGGTGCGAAGTGCGCTTGACGAGGCCGCTGTCGACGAGCGGCGCGACCTGGCGGGTGACCGTGGAGGAATCGATGCCCATGCCGCAGGCGAGCGCCTTGACGCCCATCGGGCCTTCCAGGTCGAGCCGGTTCAGCAGCAGGTACGCGGCGCGGTCCATCGAGTTGCGGGCCTGGCCGACCCCGCCCAGGCGGGTCTGCTCGGCGCGCCGGGCGAAGACGGCCACCTGGTGCTGGAGCGAGTCGAGGAGACCGGCTCCGGCGGGTGCCTCGCCCGCCGTGGGCAGGTCGGAATTGGCCGGGTTGGAGGGCATGGCCGTGAGCTCTCTTCGCGTGGGGCCGACAAGGATGGGGGACAGAGTACGCGGCCGTCGGGCGCCCCGTACGCCTCGTACGAGAACTGGTGCGGGCGGTACGGACCAAGGCGCCGGGCCCGTCCCGGATGGCGGGATTTCGCCCCCTGTGGCCCGTACCGGCCACCCCCACTCGGGGGCGTAGGACGCCCCTCGCCCCGGGCGCGCACCACCCCGCCCGGAAGGCTCGGCTCCGCGGCGGGCTGCGCTGCGGGTTCGGCGGCCCGGGGCCGCGGTCCGCGAGGGCTGCGAGACTGGCGGCATGAACTACCGCGTGCCCGTGCCCGTCCCCCAGGTCATCCTCGACGACGTCAAGGGGGCCCAGAAGATGCTCTCGGGCGTCGCCCGGGTCACGCCGATGGAAGGCAGCAGGCACCTCTCCTCCCTCACGGGCTCCCCGGTCCACTTCAAGTGCGAGAACCTCCAGCGGACCGGCTCCTTCAAGCTGCGCGGCGCGTACGTGCGCATCGCGGGCCTGCGCCCCGAGCAGCGGGCCGCAGGCGTGGTCGCGGCCAGTGCCGGCAACCACGCACAGGGCGTGGCCCTGGCCTCCTCCCTCCTCGGCGTCCGCTCGACGGTGTTCATGCCGGTCGGGGCGCCGTTGCCGAAGGTGGCGGCGACCCGGGAGTACGGGGCCGAGGTGCGGATGTACGGGCAGGTCGTCGACGAGACGCTGGCCGCGGCCCAGGACTACGCGGACCGCACCGGGGCGGTGTTCATCCACCCCTTCGACCACCGCGACATCATCGCCGGCCAGGGCACCGTCGGCCTGGAGATCCTGGAGCAGTGCCCGGAGGTCCGCACGATCCTCGTCGGCATCGGTGGCGGCGGCCTCGCGGCGGGCGTCGCGGTCGCGGTGAAGGCCCTGCGGCCCGACGTCAAGGTGATCGGCGTCCAGGCGGAGGGCGCGGCCGCCTACCCGCCCTCGCTGAGGGTCGGGCACCCGGTCTCGATCGACGACCCGGCCACGATGGCCGACGGCATCAAGGTGGGCCGCCCCGGCGACGTCCCGTTCCGCATCATTGCGGAGCTCCTCGACGGCGTCCGCACCGTCTCCGAGGACGACCTCTCCAGCGCCCTGCTGCTCTGCCTGGAGCGCGCCAAGATGGTCGTCGAGCCGGCCGGGTGCAGCCCCGTGGCCGCCCTGCTGAGCCGGCCCGAGCTGTACGGGGGCGGCGGCCCGGTGGTCGCGGTCCTGTCCGGCGGGAACGTCGATCCGCTGCTCCTCCAGCGGATCCTGCGGCACGGCATGGCCGCGGCGGGCCGCTACCTCTCGCTGCGGCTGCGCGTGGCCGACCGGCCGGGCGCACTGGCCGGGCTCCTGGGGGTGCTGTCGGCGGCGGACGCGAACGTGCTGGACGTGAGCCACGTACGGACCGACCCGCGGCTGGGGCTCACGGAGGTGGAGGTGGAGCTGCGGCTGGAGACGAAGGGCCCGGAGCACTGCGCCGAGGTCGCGCGGTCCCTGCACGCGGCCGGATACACGGTGATGAGTTAGCACCTGTCCCTGTTCGTCCCCCCGATCGGTGACGACGGTGTGCGGAAACGGTGATACGGGTGTGCGGAATCCGGCCGGGTGTGTGAGACTCCCGGCCACATTCACATGGGGTGGGAGTCTCTCCGTGCACATTCGCGTCAGGCCGCAGACGGCCGCAGTCATCGCTCTGGCCGCGTCCGCGGCCCTGGTCCTCACGGGCTGCTCGTCCGACGACGGCTCCGCCTCGTCGGCGCCCAAGGCCGGCTCCGGCCAGTCGCAGCCGGCCAAGCCCTCCGCGAAGCCCACGGCCAAGGGGACCGGAGCGCCGCTCAGCCGGGACGCCGTGGACGAGGAGGTCAGATCGTCACTGCGCGCGGCGGGTCTGGACCCCGAAAAGGGGAAGGGCTCGGGCGACACGAAGGGCACGAAGAACGCCAGCCTGGTCGACTGGACCGCGGTCCTGAGCACGCAGCAGGCGGAGTGGGCCGTGCCGCGATTCGGGGAGCAGCTCAAGCACCTCGGCTGGCGGGAGACGGCGCCCCAGAGCTACGAGAAGACGGACTGGGTGCTGCTGATCGGCAGCGCGAAGACGTCGGCCACGGTGAACCTGCGCACGGGCGAGAGCCTGCTCACCGTGAACGTCACCTACCTCGGCGCGGGCTGACGTACGCACGGCAGTGCGACGGCTCCGTTCGGCCGATCGGGTGACCGGGCGACGTCTGCCCGGCGCCCATAAGATTTTCCTAGGAAAGTCCGGTTAGCTGGCCCGATTCACACAGGGAGAATCCCTATGCCAGGCGCCATCTACGCCGAAGGCCTGGTCAAGACCTTCGGCGAGGTACGGGCACTGGACGGCGTGGACCTCGATGTCCCCGAAGGCACCGTGCTGGGCCTGCTCGGCCCCAACGGCGCCGGCAAGACCACGACCGTGCGCGTCCTGACCACCCTCCTCCAGCCCGACAGCGGCAAGGCCGTCGTCGCCGGGATCGACGTCCTCAAACACCCCAACGAAGTCCGCCGCGCCATCGGCCTGTCCGGCCAGTTCGCCGCCGTCGACGAGTACCTGACAGGCCGCGAGAACCTCCAGATGGTCGGCCAGCTGTACCAGATGACCGGCAGGGCGGCGAAGGCCCGGGCCGGCGAACTGCTGGAGCGGTTCAACCTCGCCGACGCCGCCGACCGCACCGCGAAGACGTACTCCGGCGGCATGCGCAGGCGCCTGGACCTTGCGGCCGCACTCGTCGTCCGCCCGCCCGTGATGTTCATGGACGAGCCGACCACCGGCCTCGACCCGCGCAACCGCCAGCAGCTCTGGGACGTCATCCAGGAACTCGTGGCCGGCGGCACCACCCTGCTGCTCACCACCCAGTACCTGGAGGAGGCCGACCACCTCGCGCACGACATCTGCGTGGTCGACCACGGCAAGGTCATCGCCCGCGGCACCTCCGACCAGCTCAAGGCCCGGACCGGTGGGGAACGCGTGGAGGTCGTGGTCCACGAGCGCGACCGCATGGCCGAGGCCCGCGCGGTGCTCGCCGGCTTCGGCAAGGGCGAGACGACCGTGGAGGAGCACACCCGCAAGCTGACCGTCCCGGTCACCGGCGGCGCCAAGCTGCTCGCCGAGGTCATCCGCGAGCTCGACTTCCGCGGCATCGAGATCGACGACATCGGCCTGCGCCGGCCGACCCTCGACGACGTGTTCATCTCCCTCACCGGCCACGCGGCCGCCCTGGCCGACGAGGAGAACGGCGAGGCCGGCCCGGCGGACGACGGCAAGGGTCGCCGCGGTCACAAGGCACCCGCACAGGCATCGGCACCCGCACCGGAATCGAAGGAGGCGACGAAGTGACCACCGCCTCCCCGACCCCGGAGCTCGCGGCACCCCGCCCGCGCGGCGGCATCGTCCAGAGCGTCAACGACTCCCTGGTCATCGCCAAGCGGAACCTGATCAGGATGTCCCGGATCCCCGAAATGATCATTTTCGGGGTCATCCAGCCGGTCATGTTCGTCGTGCTCTTCAGTTACGTCTTCGGCGGCTCGATCAGCGTCGACGGCAACACCTCGCCCGCCGCCTACCGCGAGTTCCTGATGGCCGGCATCTTCGCCCAGACCGTCACCTTCGCCACGGCCGGCGCGGGCGCGGGCATCGCGGACGACATGCACAAGGGCCTGATCGACCGCTTCCGCTCACTGCCGATGGCGCGCGGCGCGGTCCTGACCGGCCGCACCCTCGCCGACCTCGTCCAGACCAGCCTCACGCTGGTCGTCCTGGCCGTGGTGGCCCTGCTCGTCGGCTGGCGCACCCACACGAGCGCCGGCGAGGTGCTCTTCGGCTTCGCCCTGCTGCTCCTGCTCGGCTACGCCTTCTCCTGGATCGGCGCGCTGATCGGCCTGTCGGTGCGCACCCCGGAGGCGGCCACCTCGGGCGGGCTGATCTGGCTGTTCCCGTTGACGTTCATCTCGAACGCCTTCGTCCCCTCCGACAACATGCCGACGTTCCTGCGGACCATCGCGGAATGGAACCCCTTCAGCGCCACCGTCCAGGCGGCCCGCGGGCTGTTCGGCAACTTCCCGCCGGGGTACGAGGCCCCCGCGGCCTGGCCGATGCAGCATCCGGAGCTCGCGTCGGTCCTGTGGTCCGTGCTGATCATCGTGGCCTTCCGGACCCTCTCCGTCCGCAAGTACCGCTCGGCGACGGCGTAGGCCCGCAGCCCGCAGCCCGCAGCCCGCAGCCCGCAGCCCGCAGCCCGCAGCCCGGGAACCGCGGGAACTCGGGAGAACGCGGGAACACGCGCACACGGGAAAGCCCCCGCCGGACCGGTCCGACGGGGGCTTCCTGATGTCCTGGGGTGATCAGCCGGTGAAGGGCTTGACGTCGAGGATCTTGACCGAGGCCTTCTTGCCGTTCGGCAGCTCGTACTCGGCGTCCTCGCCGATCTTCTTGCCCATCACGCCGGTGCCCAGCGGGGACTGCGGGGAGTAAGTCTCGAAGTCCGAGGACGCGTACTCGCGCGAGGCGAGCAGGAACGACATCGTGTCGTCCTCGTCGCCGTCGAAGGCGATGGTGACGACCGTGCCCGGCGCGACCTCGCCGTCGGAGGCGGGCGCGGTGCCGACCTTGGCGTTCTCCAGGAGCTGCGTCAGCTGGCGGACGCGGAGCTCCTGCTTGCCCTGCTCCTCCTTGGCCGCGTGGTAACCGCCGTTCTCTCGCAGGTCGCCCTCCTCGCGGGCGGCAGCGATCTTGGTGGCGATCTCCGTGCGTGCGGGACCAGAGAGGTAGTCCAGCTCGGCCTTCAGCTGGTCGTACGCCGCCTGGGTCAGCCAGGTGACGCTCTCGCTCGTCTGGGTCACGGGTGCTCCTCGTCGGTACAGGGGACTACAAAGCCGCCAGCGGCGGGCGAAACCACGAGCCTAACAATTCGGGAAGAAAAGGGGGAGGACACCATGTGTATGAAGTGTGTCATCGGGCCGGTGAGCAGGAAAGAGCTCAGTTTGGCGCGGGCGTGGTGCCCGCCGCCTGGCAGCCCACCAGTTCGATCATCGTGGCGCGGCCGGTGGTCTTCAGCGAGAGCATCTCGTCCAGGCGCGTGCTCTTCTGCCGGAAGGTGAAGTCGGCGCGGCCGACCTCGGCGTGTTCCTCGTTCTGGGAGCTCAGCGTGCACACCCCGGTGACCCCGGCGTCCTTGCGCACCTCCAGGTGCACCTTCACCTCGGTGTCCGAGACCACCTGGAACTTGATCACCTCGGCGCTGACGCTCTGGCCCGCCACGTAGTCCCAGCCGATCCAGCCGACCACGCCCAGCAGCCCGACGCCCAACACCGACCCGACGATCTTGAGCTTGCGGTCCGCACGCTCGTCCGCGGACCGGCCGTACCGGCCCTCGGGGAGCCCCTCGCGCACCGCGCTCATTGATCGTTCCTTTCGGAGGGCCGGAGTCCACAATCCCAGGGGCAGCCCCGGAATTTTTCCACCCCCCGATTCGGTCACTATAGGAGGCGTATGCCCTGACGACTCAAAGAGGATCCTGTCTTGACCGAGCAGCTTCGACTGATGGCCGTCCATGCCCACCCCGACGACGAGTCGAGCAAGGGCGCGGCCACCATGGCCAAGTACGTGTCCGAGGGGGTTCCCGTGCTGGTGGTGACCTGCACGGGGGGAGAGCGCGGCTCGATCCTCAACCCCAAGCTCCAGGGTGACAAGTACATCGAGGAGAACATCCACGAGGTCCGCGCCAAGGAGATGGACGAGGCGCGCCAGATCCTCGGCATCGACCAGGAGTGGCTCGGCTACGTCGACTCCGGCCTCCCCGAGGGCGACCCGCTGCCCCCGCTGCCCGACGGCTGCTTCGCCCTGGAGGACGTGGACGAGGCGGCCGGCCGCCTGGTGAAGAAGATCCGCGCCTTCCGGCCGCAGGTCATCACCACGTACGACGAGAACGGCGGCTACCCCCACCCCGACCACATCATGACCCACAAGATCTCGATGGTGGCCTTCGACGGGGCCGCCGACACCGAGAAGTACCCGGAGGCCGAGTTCGGCCCGGCGTACCAGCCGCAGAAGCTCTACTACAACCAGGGCTTCAACAAGCCGCGCACCATCGCCCTGCACGAGGCGCTGCTCTCGCGCGGCATGGAGTCCCCGTACGGGGAGTGGCTGGAGCGCTGGAAGGAGTTCGAGCGCACCGAGCGGACGCTGACCACGCACGTTCCGTGCGCCGAGTTCTTCGAGATCCGTGACAAGGCGCTGATCGCGCACGCCACGCAGATCGATCCGGACGGCGGCTGGTTCCGCGTTCCGATGGAGATCCAGAAGGAGGTCTGGCCCACGGAGGAGTACGAGCTCGCGAAGTCGCTCGTGGACACGTCCCTCCCCGAGTCCGACCTCTTCGAGGGCATCCGGGAGAATGCGTAGCTATGAGCGCTACGCAGGCAGCACTGACCGAGCTCCTTCCGCTGGCGGGTGACACCTTCGACAAGAACAAGGTGACGCCCGGAGTCCTGGGCTTCATCGTGTTCGCGGCCCTCGCCCTGGCGGTGTGGGGCCTGATGAAGTCGATGAGCCGGCACATGGGCCGGGTCGACTTCAAGGAAGCCCCGGACCCGGCGTCGGCGGGCGCCGCCCCCGCCGCGGACCAGGCCCCGTAGTCGAACCACGCCGCCGCGGCCCGGCCCGGCGAGAGCCGTCTCCGCGGTGCGCTGCCGCCCCGTGCCCGTGGGCGATGCGGCGCCGCCCTCCCGTGCCACGGGCGGGGCGGCTACCGCGCGCTGCCCGGGTCGGGCCCCACGCCCGTCGGGCGGTCCTGCGACGGGCGGGGCCGTACCGCGGCCGGCCGTCCCAGGCCCGCAGGACCGCACGGCTGGATGCGGTCATGGGGTGCGGTGCGGTCGTACGGCCGGCTAGGCCCGTGGCATCGGGACCCCCATGATCTCCCGCGAGTGCAGGTTCGGGACCAGCGCGAGCCGCCACGCCTGCCAGCCCTCCGCCGGGTCCACCCCGCGGCCCAGCACCACCGCGTACGTGTCCAGACTGTCCTCCAGCCGCCCGTCCCGCATCGGGTGCGGCGCCGCGGACAGCCGGGCCAGCTCCGCCCGTGCCTCCTCCACGCCCGCGCCCGGGAGCGCGTACGGCAGCATCGTGCAGCGCAGGAAGCGGGCCCAGTCCTCCCCGCGCCGGTCCCCGTACGAGATGAACAGCCGGGCCGCCTCCTCGCACAGGCCCAGCGCCTGCGACGCCCGGCCGTTGCCCGCGTCCACCACCGCCAGCTCCAGGCAGGTCCACGCCTCCCCGTGCGCCAGGCCGATCCGCCGGAAATCCGCCCGTGCGTCGGTCAGCAGCTGCCGGGCGAACCCGGAGTTCTTCAGGTTGCCCGTCTGCGCCGCCCGCTGGTCGCGCGTCACCCGGCCCGAATGGTGCCGGGCGTGCGCCAGCCCGTACACGTCCCGCATCCGCGAGAACATCGTCCGCGCCCGCTCCAGCTCCCGGACCGCCTGATCGCGCTCGCCGCCCTCCTCCAGCGCCTGCCCGAGGTAGTACAGCGTCCACGCCTCCCCACGCGCGTCCTCCTGCTCCCGGTGCCGGGCCAGCGCCTCGCGCAGCCGCTCCACCGCCGGCCCCGGATCCCCGTCGACGACCCTGGCCCGGCCCAGCTGCGTCAGCGCCCAGGCCTGGCCCCGCTCGTCGCGCGTGCGCCCGTACAGGTCCATGGCGAGCTTCAGCTCCGCCTCCGCCCGCGTCACGTCGCCGAGCCGCAGGTACACCTGCCCCAGCTGGAAGTGCGCCCACGCCTCGCCGTGCACGCTCTCGCTCTCCCGGTGCAGCGCCAGCGACTGCTCCAGCAGCTGCATCGCCTCCGCCAGGTGCGCCCGGTCCCGCTCCACCGCCGCCAGGGCGTGCAGCCCCCACGCCCGGTCCCCGGCCAGCTTCTCCGGCTCCTGGAGCACCAGCGCCTCCCGGATGCGGGCCGCGGCCTCCGGGAGCTGCCCCTGGTGGTGCAGGGTGATCCCGAGCGAGATCAGGGCCATGCCCGCACCCGCGTCCTGCTGCGCCTCCCGGTACTGGTCGACCACCGAGGTCAGCGTGGTCCGGGCCTTGTCCAGCTCGCCGAGCTGGCGCGCCGCGATGCCCGTACGCCACTGCACGGAGCGGACCAGCCGACCCTGGCCGGGGCGGCCCCGGCGCGCGGCCTCCACCGCCAGCGTCAGCTCGTTGATCTCGCCGAGCCGGTACAGGTCCCCGCGCAGCAGGCAGAAGTCGCACAACGCGCCCAGCAGGTCGAGCACCGCCTGCTGGTCCACGTCCTCCGAGTGTCGCAGCGCCGCCGTGATGAAGCTCGACTCGTCGTCCAGCCAGCGCAGCGCCGCGTCCAGCGAGGCGAAGCCGTGCCCGCCGAAGTGGTCGGCCCGCGTCGACATCTTCCCGTCGACCATCCGGATCACCGCGTCCGCGAGCTGCGCGTAGTTGCGGATCAGCCGCCCGTGCGCCGCCGAGGACTCGGCCCGGTCCTCGTCCGCCGCGAGCCGGGCCGCCGCGTACGAGCGCACCGCGTCGTGCATCCGGTACCGCTCCCCGCGTACGTGGTCCAGCAGCCCCGCCCGCGCCAGCTCGCGCAGCAGCCGCCCGGCCTCCGCCCGGTCCGCGTCGATCAGCGCCGCCGCCGCCGACGGGCCGAGCGAGGCGCGGCCGGCCAGCGTGAGCCGCCGCAGCAGCCGGCGCCGCTCCTCGGACAGGCGTACGTAGGCCAGGCCCAGCGCGCCCTCCAGCCCGCCGGCACCGTCGGCGTCGGCCGCACCGTTGGCCGCGGCGGGGTCCTGGGCGGGGTCCTCGGCGGCGCCGCCGAGCGGGGCCAGGACGCGCAGGGCCAGCGGGAGCCCCCCGCCGAGCGCGAGCAGCCCCTGCAGGGCCCCCTCCTCGTACGGGGCCGCCCCGGCGGCCTCGGCTCCGGCCCGCACCAGCTCCGCCCCGTCCACCTCCGCCAGCCGCTCCACCGGCAGCTGGTGCACCCAGGCCGCCAGGTCCGGCAGCTCCAGGGGCTCCCGCGCCGTCACCAGCACCAGGCTCTCCGACCGCTCCGGCACCAGCATCCGGACCTGCGCCGCATCCACCGCGTCGTCCAGCAGCACCGTCACCGGCAGCCCCTGGAGGTGCTGGTGGTACAGCTCGCCGAGACGCCGGACCTGCTGCTCCGCCGAGGACCCCTCGCGGAACAGCAGCTGCTCGCGCGGGGCGCCGAGCCGGTTCAGCAGGTGCAGCAGCGCCTCCCGTAGCGGCAGCGGAGCCTCCCCGCTGAGCGAGCCGCCCCGCAGGTCCACCACACAGGCCCCGCGGAACTGGTCGCGCAACGCGTCCGCCGCCCGCAGCGCCAGGGCCGTGCGGCCCACCCCGGGCTCGCCGTGCAGCACCACGACCACCGGGCGGGTCTCCGTACTGGCGCGGGCCGCCTGCACCCACTGCGCGATCCGGGTCAGCTCCGTCCGCCGGCCCGTGAACGAGGCCTCGGGCTGCGGGAGCTGGCCGAAGGACTGCTCCAGCACACTGCGTCGCCTGGCCTCCGCGCTGCGGTCCGTCCCGCGCAGCTGGGGCGAACCGGTCCGGGGGGTCTGCCGGGGCACCCGCGCCGCGGCGGCCACGGCCCGCTGCTGCTCCAGGAACGGGCGGACCCCGCGCACCTCCAGCGCCGTCAGCCACTGCAGCCGCAGCTGCTCCGGCCCGCCGGGACGGCCGCGCACCCCGGCCCGCCGGTTCGCCGCGGGCAGGTGGGCGGCGGTCACCTTGGCGACGGTGGCCGCCGCCCCGGCGATGCCGGTGACCGCCCCCGCCGCCAGCGCCGTGCCCGCCGCCACGCCGAGCGACAGGTCGGCCCCGACGGCCGCGGCCGCAGCCACCGCCGTCACGAGCAGGGCGGTCGAGGAGTTCCCGCGCCGGAAGGCCTCGCCGAGGGACTCGTCCCCGGCCGTCGCCTCGTCCAGGGCCCGTACGTACGCCTCGTACTCCTCGGCGGCGCTCGCCGCGAGCGCGTCCAGCGCCTCCAGGCCGCGCGCCAGCAGCGCCGCCCTGTCGACCGGTTGCCCCGCCCCGGCAGCCCGCTGGGCCTCCTCGTCCACGGCCCGCTCCAACAGCCGCTCGGCCTCACCGCGATGGCTGTCCCGCATCGGCATCCCCCTCAAGAGAGCTCCGGCAACGTTCGCCAAGTGTCCGCCGGGACTGCCGCGAGCGCGAGTGAATCTGAGCTAGATCAGAGGGAGTTGGGCCATATTCGACCGCTGCCGTGCATATATGTACCTTCGACCCGGCCACCGCGCCGCGCGCGCCCGAGGTGCGGGCACGCCGCCTCCCGTTCCCGGCGCCGTCCCGTCCGGTGCGCGAGGATGGGCCCATGCCGAACCGCCTCGCGAACGAGACATCGCCCTATCTGCTCCAGCACGCGGAGAACCCCGTCGACTGGTGGCCCTGGTCGCCCGAGGCGTTCGCGGAGGCGCGGGAGCGGGGGGTGCCCGTCATGCTCAGCGTCGGGTACAGCAGCTGCCACTGGTGCCATGTGATGGCGCACGAGTCCTTCGAGGACGAGCTGGCTGCCGCCTACATGAACGAGCACTTCGTCAACGTCAAGGTGGACCGCGAGGAGCGGCCCGACGTCGACGCCGTGTACATGGAGGCCGTGCAGGCCGCCACCGGGCAGGGCGGCTGGCCCATGACCGTCTTCCTCACCCCCGACGCCGAGCCCTTCTACTTCGGGACCTACTTCCCGCCCGAGCCCCGCCACGGGACGCCCTCCTTCATGCAGGTCCTCGAAGGCGTGCGGACCGCCTGGGTGGGGCGGCCCGAGGAGGTGGCCGAGGTCGCGCAGCGGATCGTGCGGGACCTCGCCGGGCGGCAGTTGGACTACGGCAAGGCCGGCGCGCCCGGTCCCGGGGAGCTGGCGCAAGCGCTGCTCGGGCTGACCCGCGAGTACGACGCCGCCCGCGGCGGATTCGGTGGGGCGCCGAAGTTCCCGCCCTCCATGGTGCTGGAGTTCCTGCTGCGCCACCACGCGCGCACCGGGGCCGAGGGCGCCCTGCAGATGGCCGCCGACACCTGCGAGGCCATGGCCCGCGGCGGGATCTACGACCAGCTCGGCGGCGGGTTCGCGCGGTACTCCGTGGACCGGGAGTGGGTCGTGCCCCACTTCGAGAAGATGCTGTACGACAACGCGCTGCTGTGCCGGGTGTACGCCCACCTGTGGCGGGCCACTGGCTCGGACCTCGCGCGGCGCGTCGCGCTGGAGACCGCCGACTTCATGGTGCGCGAGCTGCGCACCACCGAGGGCGGCTTCGCCTCCGCACTCGACGCGGACAGCGAGGACCCGCTGACCGGCGAGCACGCGGAGGGGGCGTACTACGCCTGGACTCCCGCCCGGTTGGCCGAGGTGCTCGGGGAGGCGGACGGGGCGTTGGCCGCCGCGTACTTCGGAGTGACGGACGAGGGCACCTTCGAGCACGGCACTTCGGTGCTCCAGCTGCCGCAGGACGGACCCGTCGTGGAGGCCGCGGTGATCGCCGGGATCCGGGAGCGGCTGCTCGCGGCCCGCGCCGAGCGCCCCGCGCCCGGCCGGGACGACAAGGTCGTCGCCGCCTGGAACGGCCTGGCGATCGCGGCGCTGGCCGAGTGCGGGGCGTACTTCGACCGGCCGGACCTGGTCGAGCGGGCCACCGAGGCCGCCGACCTGCTGGTCCGGGTCCACTTCGATGCGGCGGCCGGGCGGGCCCGGCTGGCCAGGACCAGCAAGGACGGGCGCGTCGGGGCGAACGCAGGGGTGCTGGAGGACTACGGCGACGTGGCCGAGGGCTTCCTCGCGCTGGCGTCCGTGACCGGCGAGGGGGTCTGGCTGGAGTTCGCCGGGTTCCTCGTCGACCTGGTGCTGGACCGGTTCACCGCCGAGGACGGCTCCTTGTACGACACCGCGCACGACGCCGAGCAGCTGATCCGCCGGCCCCAGGACCCGACCGACACCGCGGCTCCCTCCGGCTGGACGGCCGCGGCCGGCGCGCTCCTCTCGTACGCCGCCCACACGGGTTCGCAGGCGCACCGCAGTGCGGCAGAGCGGGCGCTCGGGGTGGTGCACGCGCTCGGGCCGCGCGTTCCGCGCTTCATCGGGCACGGGCTCGCGGTGGCCGAGGCGTTGGTCGACGGGCCGCGCGAGGTGGCCGTGGTGGGGCATCCGGAGGATCCGGCGTTGGCCGGTTTGCACCGGACCGCGTTGCTGGGGACGGCTCCCGGGGCCGTCGTGGCGGTCGGTCTGCCGCGGGCGGCCGACGGTAGCGGGGGCGAGTTCCCCCTGCTGGCCGAGCGCACACTCGTCCGCGACCTGCCGACGGCGTATGTGTGTCGACATTTCGTCTGCGCGCGGCCTACGACAGATCCGGTCGAACTCGGCGATCAGTTGGGTGCAGTTCATCCCTGAATCGATCGGAGTACCGTCAATTCCGGTTGCGTGTGCGGCAGTTCGGAAACCCGTTTTTTATCCCCGCGGCTCCTGAGTTTCATTTTCGCTGCCTAGTCTCGTGTCTGCGGGAGCAACGGGGGAGCCGCGGAGCAGGCGCACTGGGGGGTGCGCCCGAGGGGGAAGCAGGGGCAGGTGGGCCGGGGGGCCCACCTCGTCCCCTGGGGGGTTTTGATCGCCGCCTGGTGTCGCGGCATGTCTGTGGGGGATGTTTTGTACACCTCTGTCGTCATATCCTTGATTTCGCTTGCGCTGTTCTGGATGGCCGCGTTCACGCTGTGGTGGCAGATGCACGCGTGGCGCACGCCCGAGACGCTCGCCTCGACCCGGTTCGACCGCCCCGACGGTGAGGGCCGACTGGCCTTCTCGCTCCTCCTGCCGGCGCGGCACGAGCAGGCGGTCCTGCGGCAGACGATCGAGCGGCTGCTCGAATCGAGCCACGGCGACTACGAGATCATCGTCATCGTCGGCCACGACGACCCCGAGACCGCCGCCGTCGCCGAGGCCGCCGCGGCGCGGGCGTCCGAGCGCGTACGGGTCGTCGTCGACCACAACGAGACCAAGAACAAGCCGAAGGCCCTCAACACCGCCCTCCCGCACTGCCGGGGCGACATCGTCGGGGTCTTCGACGCCGAGGACCAGGTCCACCCCGAGCTGCTCGCCCATGTCGACCACGCCTTCCGCTCCACCGCGGCCGACGTGGTCCAGGGCGGGGTCCAGCTCATCAACTTCCACTCCAGCTGGTACAGCCTGCGCAACTGCCTGGAGTACTTCTTCTGGTTCCGCTCCCGGCTGCACCTGCACGCCGAGAAGGGGTTCATCCCGCTCGGCGGCAACACCGTCTTCGTCCGCACCGAGGTGCTCCGCGAGGCCGGCGGCTGGGACCAGAACTGCTTGGCCGAGGACTGCGACCTGGGCGTACGCCTGTCCTCGGTCGGCAAGAAGGTCGTCGTCGCCTACGACAGCGACATGGTCACCCGCGAGGAGACGCCCGGCTCGCTGATGAGCCTGCTCAAGCAGCGCACCCGCTGGAACCAGGGCTTCCTCCAGGTCTACCGCAAGAAGGACTGGCAGCGGCTGCCCGGCCGCGGCCAGCGCTGGCTGGCCCGCTACACACTGATGACTCCGTTCATGCAGGCGGCGTCCGGCGTGATCATCCCGCTCAACTTCGCCGTCGCGGTCCTCCTCGACGTTCCCGTCGGGATCGCGATCATCACTTTCCTGCCGATGATCACGGCGATGGTGACGTTCGTGTTCGAGATCGTCGGCCTGCACGACTTCGGCCGCCAGTACGGCCTGCGCGTCCGCTTCGTGCACTACCTCAAGCTCGTCGTCGGCGGCCCGTTCTACCAGGTGATGCTCGCGGGCGCGGCGATCCGCGCGGTCTGGCGCGAGCAGCGCGGCCGCAACGAGTGGGAGCTGACCAGCCACACCGGCGCCCACCTCGCTCCGATCGGCGCCACCGCCGGCGCGTCCGGCGCCGGCGTGTCCACCGCGATCCGAGAGGACAGCCACCAGTGACCGCCACCCTGCCCACGGCCACTGATCCCCAGTCCGGCGCGGCCACCGCAACCGCCACCGCCACCGCGCCCCCGATCCCGCAGCAGCGGACCCGGCCCGGCGGCCTCGGAGTCCGGCCGCCCGCCCCGGCCCACCCCCTCCTGCGCCTGCGGTCCTCCCGCCCCGACCTGCTGCTGTGCGGGGCGGTCCTGATCGCGATCGTCCTCGTCCAGGGCTGGAACATCACGCGGTTCCCGACCCTGAGCGACGACGAGGGCACCTACCTCGCCCAGGCGTGGGCCGTCCAGCAGGGCAACGGCCTGGCGCACTACACGTACTGGTACGACCATCCGCCGCTGGGCTGGATACAGATAGCCGGACTGACCTACCTGCCCTCCCTCTTCGTGCCCGACTGGATGACCGTCGCGCCGATGCGCTTTTCGATGGTCGCCGTGTCCGCCGTCAGCTCCGTGCTGATCTACGTCCTCGCCCGCCGGCTGTGGCTGCCGCGTTGGGCGTCCGGGCTCGCGATGGCCCTCTTCGGGCTCTCCCCGCTCTCCGTGGTGCTCCAGCGGGAGATCTTCCTCGACAACCTCGCCGTGATGTGGATCCTGCTGGCCTTCTGTCTGGCCGCGTCCCCCAGCCGCCACCTGTGGCACCACTTCGGGTCCGGACTTGCGGCCGCCACCGCCGTCTTGACCAAGGAGACGATGCTGGTGGTGCTCCCGGCGCTGCTGGTGACCATGTGGCGCCACAGCCACCGGGACACCCGCAAGTTCGCCGTCACCGGGGCCGTCACCGCCTGCGCGCTCATCGGACTCTCGTACCCGCTGTTCGCGCTGCTCAACAGCGAGCTGCTGCCCGGCGCCGGGCACGTTTCGCTGATCGACGGCATCACCTACCAGATGAGCCGGCCGGGGTCGGGCTTCATCCTCACCCCCGGTTCCGGTTCGAACGGGGTGTTCCGGTCGTGGCTGTACTACGACACGGTCCTGCCGCTCGGCGGGCTGGCCGGGGCGCTCCTGCTGATCGCCACCCCGCGCTGGTCCGTCACCGCCCGGGCGCTCGCCGGCCCGGCGCTCGCCGCCGTCCTCCTCGCGGCCGTCGCACTGAGGCCCTCCGGCTACCTGCCCGCGATGTACGTGATCCAGGCGCTGCCGTTCCTCGCGCTGGTCCTGGCCGGGGCCGCGGCCAGCGTCACGCACGCCGTGTTGCGCCGCCGCCGTACGCCCGGGGAGCGCCGGTCCCTCGTGTACGGGCGCCGGCTGCTGGTCGGCGCACTCGCCGCGGCGGCCGCGCTGTACGTCCTGCCGCGCTGGTACGACGGCGACCGCACCGCGCTCACGGCCGACGCGAACGCCCCGTACCGGCAGGCCGCCGCCTGGCTCGGCCGGGAGGTGCCCGATCCGGCCGGCACCCGGGTCCTCGTCGACGACGCGCTCTGGCTGGACGCCGTCCACGACGGCTTCGAGCCCGGGCTCGGCGCGATCTGGTTCTACAAGGCCGACCTCGACCCCGCCGTCACCAGGACGCTGCCGGGCGGCTGGCGGGACATCGACTACGTGGTCTCCTCGCCCACCGTCCGGCGGGACGCGGCGGACCTGCCCAATGTGAAGGCCGCGCTGGAGCATTCGGCCGTGGTGGCCGTCTTCGGCTCGGGCGAGGACCGCATCGAGATCCGCCGGACCGACCGAGTCGACGGGAGCTGATCCGCCATGAGCGAGGACCTGTGGACCCCGCATGCCCTGAGCGATCCGGAACTAGCCATTCCGGAGCGCGGGGCGGCGGGCAGCGTCACCCTCGTCATCCCCACCTTCAACGAGGCCGGGAACATCGCCGAGTTGCTGGGCCGGCTCGCCGACGCGCTCCCCGCCCACCTGCCCTGCGAGGTCCTGTTCGTGGACGACTCCACGGACGACACCCCGGCCGTCATCGAGAAGGCCGCCCTCGACCTGCCCTTCCCGGTCGCCGTCCTGCACCGCGAGAGCGCCGACGGCGGCCTCGGCGGCGCCGTCGTCGAAGGCGTCAAGCGGGCGGACACCGACTGGATCGTCGTCATGGACGCCGACCTCCAGCACCCGCCGCACCTGGTGCCCGAACTCGTCGGCGAGGGCGAGCGCACCGGAGCCGACCTGGTGGTCGCCTCCCGCTACCTCCCCGGCGCCAGCCGGGCCGGGCTCGCCGGGAACTACCGCATTGCCGTCTCGCGCGGCGCGACCTGGCTCACGAAGGGGCTCTTCCCGCGCGCCCTGCGCGGGATCAGCGACCCGATGAGCGGCTTCTTCGCCGTGCGCCGCGCGGTCGTCACCGCGGACGCCCTCAAACCCCTCGGCTACAAGATCCTGCTGGAGCTGGCGGTGCGCTGCCGCCCCGCCGAGGTCGCCGAGGTGCCCTTCGTCTTCCAGGACCGCCACTCCGGCGAGTCCAAGTCCGGGCTCCGCGAGGGAATGCGCTTCCTGGCCCATCTCGCCGCCCTGCGCTCGGCGGCCCCACTGGCCCGGATGATCGGCTTCGGGCTGATCGGACTCTCCGGCTTCGTCCCGAACCTGTTCGCGCTGTGGCTGCTCACGCACGCCGGGATGCACTACCTGCCGGCCGAGATCGCCGCCAACCAGGCCGGGGTGCTCTGGAACTTCGCCCTCATCGAAGGGCTGCTCTTCCGCGACCGGCGCCGCCACCGCCACTGGGCGGACCGGGTCGGCCGGTTCGCCCTGCTGGCCAATGCCGACCTGCTGCTGCGCATCCCGCTGATCGCCCTGTTCGTCGCCAGGTTCGGCATGCAGGTGCTGCCCGCCACCGCTCTCGCCCTGGTCACCACCTTCGTCCTGCGGTTCGCGGCCACCGAGGCCCTCGTCTACCTACCGCGCAAGACGCGCACCGCACGTACCACCAGGAGCTGAGCCGCACAGAAGGGAACCCGTCCATGCCAGTGAACATCCGGCGGAAGGCCGGGCGGCGCGCCGCCGTGGCCGCCGTCGGGGCGATGACCGCGGGCCTGCTGCTCACCGCACCGCAGCAGGCCACGGCCGGACCGCCCAATCTGCTCACCAATGCCGGTTTCGAGACCGCCGGGGCGCCCGGCGACGACATGCCGTCCTGCTGGGAGAAGTCCGGCTGGGGCGACAACGACTTCACGTTCGCCACCGTCGCCGACGCGCACAGCGGCAGCAAGGCCATGAAGGTCTCGCTCACCCGCCGCCTGAGCGGCGACCGCAAGGCCCTCGTCACCGAGAACACCACCTGCGCCCCGACGGTCGTGCCGGGCAAGCAGTACGACCTGTCGGCCTGGTACAAGTCGAACACCCCGGACGTGTCGGTGACCGTGTTCCGCCACGACACCACCGCGGGCTGGCAGTACTGGACCGACCTGCAGAATCCGCCGGTCAGCGCCGGATGGGCGCGCACGGAGGTCCGTACGCCCGCCGTCCCGCCGGGCACCGACAAGATCACCTGGGGGATGTCGGTGTACGGGGTGGGCACGCTCACCACCGACGACTACGCGTTGGAGGAGGTGGGCGCCGCCCCTCCGCAGCCGGGGTGCACGGGCACCGCCGAGCAGTGCGCCAAGGGCAAGTGGGAGGTGATCCCGGCCAAGAACCCGGTCCGCTCGATGCACGCCGTCGTCCTGAAGAACGGCAAGGTGCTGCTGATCGCGGGCTCGGGCAACGACATCGCCCAGTTCAACGCGGGCACGTTCACTTCGGCCGTGTACGACCCGGCGAACGGGTCCTTCAAGACGATCCCGACGCCGGTGGACATGTTCTGCTCGGGGCACGTGCAGCTGTCGGACGGCCGGGTGCTCGTGATGAGCGGCAACAAGGGGTACCCGTCCGCCGACGGCAAGATCGGCTACCAGGGGCTGAAGGACAGCTACGTCTTCGACCCGGCGACCGAGGCCTACACGAAGACCAACGACCTGAACGGGGGGCACTGGTACCCGTCGGCGACGGTCCTCGGCAACGGTGACGTGATCTCCTTCGGCGGGCTGAAGGAGGACTCGACGGGCAACGTGACCGCGGAGCGGTTCTCGGCGGCGCAGGGCAAGTGGCTGCCGATGAACGAGGTCAACCAGACCTGGTCCTACTGGGGCCTGTACCCGTCGATGATCCTGATGCAGGACGGGCGGCTGTTCTACTCGGGCAGCCACACCTTCGGCAACGGCACTCAGGGCAGCGGCGCGTCGATCTACGACTACGGCGCGAACACGGTCACGGACGTGCCCGGGCTGCGCAAGAAGGACGAGCGCGACGAGTCGGCGAGCGTGCTGCTGCCGCCCGCGCAGGACCAAAGGGTCCTGACCATCGGCGGCGGCAACAACGAGTCCAACCCGGCGGCGAACCGGCTCACCGAGCTGATCGACCTGAAGGCGGCGAGCCCCGCGTACACCGCCGGCCCGGACCTGCCGCAGGGCCTGGTCGACGTGGGCGGCGTCAAACGGGCGCAGACCGGGGCCGAGGGCAAGATGTACGTGTCGGCCGTACTGCTGCCGGACGGCAAGGTGCTGGAGACCGGCGGCGGGCTGCACGACCGGGCCGACCCGGTGTACGAGGCCTCGTTCTTCGACCCGGCGACCAACACCTACAAGGCCGGGCTGCCGGCCGACCCGATCCCGCGGACGTACCACTCGGCCGGGTTCCTGCTGCCCGACGGGCGGGTCATGACGGTCGGCGACAACCCGGGCAACGGCACGTACAACAACAACGTGTCGATCTACACCCCGCCGTACCTCTTCAAGGGCGCCCGCCCGAAGCTCACCTCGGTGATCGACACGCAGTGGCTGTACGGGGACACGCAGCGGATCACCGTCGACCGGCCGATCGTCAAGGCGGAGTTGATCCGGCCGGCGGCGGTCACCCACTCCTCGGACCCGAACCAGCGGTTCGTGGACCTGCCGATGACGGTGGTCAACGACACGACCGTCGACCTCAACGTCACCAGCAACCCCAACCTGGCACCGCCGGGCTGGTACATGCTCTTCGGGGTCGACGCGAACGGCGTCCCGTCGGTGGCGACGTGGGTGCACCTGGGCGGCCCGTCGGCGCTCGCGGCGACGCAGGAGGCTCCGTCCCCGCACGTCCACGACTTCGCGGACGCGCCGCAGGCGGCCCCTCAGCAGAACCCCGGGGAGCGAGACTCGGTGCCCGTCGCCCCGACCGTGGCCGGCTGCGACCGGCACTACGGAACGGTCAACCAGTGCGTCCCGACGAACTTCCCTGCGGAGGTGAAGGAGACGACGAAGGCCCGCTGCGACTGGCTGGCCTCCCACCAGTACCCGAAGCGCATGAAGGTCAACGGCAGCGACCCACTGCGCCTGGACCCCGACGGCGACGGCTACGCCTGCGACAAGACCTAGCCTCCGCGGTACGGCCCTCCGCCCGCGCTCACCGCGCGGGCGGAGGCTCTGCCCGGCCTACTTCGGTATGACGCAGTTGAGGGTGACCTCCGCGCGGTTCGACTTCGTGTCGTCGCCGACGATCGTGATCTGGGCCGATCCGGAGAACTTGTCGGTCCCCTGGAGCGCGACGCCTTCCCAACGCATCATGGGGACGTCCTTGGTTCCCGCCTCGGTGAAGGTCAGGGGCAGGACGCCGGAGACGGATCCGTCGCTGCGCACCCAGCGGTACTTGACCGTTCCGGGACCGGCCGCGGTGATCGTGCCGCCGAACGCCGGCTTGAGGCCCCCGGAGACGATGTCGCACGGTATGTTGCCCGTCTGGCCGAGGTAGCGGGCGGTCGCCGCGGTGACGTCGACCGGCTTCGTGGTGTCCGGCTTGGTGGTGTCCTCCTTGGCCACCGACGTGCACTGCACGGACGCGCCGCCGCGCTTCTGCTTGACCTGGTAGGTGGCGAACTTGACGTCATCGTCGACGAACTTGCCGTTGGACGCCACCCTGACCTCCTGCCGGTGCGTGCCATCGGAGATGATCACGCGTGCTCCGCCGCCGAACCCGGAGAGCTTCAGGTCGAAGGTGGGCTTGTTGTCCGCAGTGGGCGTGCCCTTGACCAGAGCACAGGCTCCTGCTGTCGGGACCGCGGTCGTGGAGCCCGGGGCGCCGAGCGCGCCGGTCGATCCCAGGGCGAGTACGGAAGCGGTGAGGGATGCGAGGCATGCGAAACGAAGGTGCCGGTTCATGGGGGTTCCTCTGGTACCTGACGCAACTGGCCGCGTCGGCCTGGCCGGACCTGCCCGGGACACGTCGCCCCTGAGACAGGTGGCCCCGCTGAGGCAGGTGCGCGCCACGTGGGCGTGGCCCCAGCAGGCCGCCGCGCGGGCCCCCCTCTTTCTCGACCATACGCCGCGCCCGGGTGGCTCGCCCGGGGAGCGGCCCGCGCCCTACGCGTGCCGGTAGGCGGCGAGCGAGATGCCGACGTAGTGCGCCACGAAGGCGGCCAGGGTCAGGGAGTGGAAGACCTCGTGGAAGCCGAAGAAGCGGGGGGAGGGGTTCGGGCGCTTGATGCCGTAGATGACGCCGCCCGCGCTGTAGAGCAGCCCGCCGACGATCACCAGGACCAGGACGGCGATGCCGCCGGTGTGCATGAAGTCCGGCAGGAAGAAGACCGCCGCCCAGCCCATCGCTATGTAGCAGGGGGTGTAGAGCCAGCGCGGGGCACCGACCCAGAAGACCCGGAAGGCGATGCCGGCCGCGGCCGCGATCCACACCGCCCACAGCAGCGTCCGTCCGGTGGAGGGCGGGAGCAGGAGCACGGTCAGCGGGGTGTACGTCCCCGCGATGATCAGGAAGATGTTGGCGTGGTCGAGGCGCCGCAGGATCGCCTCGCCCCGGGGGCCCCAGGTGCCGCGGTGGTAGACGGCGCTGACGCCGAACAGCAGGCAGGCCGTGAGGATGTACACCCCGCACGCGACCCGGGCCCGCGTCGACTCGGTGAAGGCCATCAGCGCCAGGCCCGCGACGATCACGGCGGGGAACATCCCGGTGTGCAGCCAGCCGCGCATCAGCGGCTTGGCTTCCGGTGCCTCGGTTGCGACCGGTACGGCGTCGACCGGCACGGCGGCGGCGTCAGAAGTCATGGCCGCCATGCTACCTACGGGTCCGTAGGTTTCCGTTAGTGCGCTTTACGGAAGATTGACGGGAGTGGCGATGCTCACGTGAGAGGCCCCCTGGACATATGCGCACATCCACCGGATGATCAGATGAGTGCGGTCGGCACCGGATGAGCGGAGCGCGAAGCGTCCGGGTCGCAGCCCCCACGGGGCAAACACCAAACACACCCCTCAACAAGGAGCAATCGTGGCGCGCGACAACGCGGCTCCCACCAGTCCGACCCTCCCCACCAACCATGGAGCACTGATCTCCTGGGTGGACGAGATCGCAGCGATCACCGAGCCCGACCGGGTCGTCTGGTGTGACGGTTCCGAAGCCGAGTACGAGCGCCTGTGCGAGGAGCTCGTCGCCAAGGGCACGTTCAAGAAGCTGGACGAGGGCAAGCGACCCAACTCGTACTACGCCGCCTCCGACCCGTCCGACGTCGCGCGCGTCGAGGACCGGACCTTCATCTGCTCCGAGAAGGAGGAGGACGCGGGCCCGACCAACCACTGGAAGGCCCCCGCGGAGATGAAGGACCTCTTCGCGGGAGAGAAGGGCATCTTCCGCGGCTCCATGAAGGGCCGGACGATGTACGTCGTCCCCTTCTGCATGGGTCCCCTCGGCTCCGAGCTCTCCGCGATCGGCGTCGAGATCACCGACTCCGCCTACGTCGCCGTCGCCATGCGCACCATGACCCGCATGGGCAAGCCCGTCCTCGACGAGCTCGGCACCGACGGGTTCTTCGTCAAGGCGGTCCACACCCTCGGCGCTCCGCTCGCCGAAGGCCAGGACGACGTGCCGTGGCCGTGCAACACCACCAAGTACATCTCGCACTTCCCGGAGACCCGCGAGATCTGGTCGTACGGCTCGGGCTACGGTGGCAACGCCCTGCTCGGCAAGAAGTGCTACGCCCTGCGCATCGCGTCCGTCATGGCCCGCGACGAGGGCTGGCTCGCCGAGCACATGCTGATCCTCAAGCTCACCCCGCCGCAGGGTGAGGCGAAGTACGTCGCCGCCGCGTTCCCGAGCGCCTGCGGCAAGACGAACCTGGCCATGCTGGAGCCCACGATCCCCGGCTGGACGGTCGAGACCATCGGCGACGACATCGCCTGGATGCGCTTCGGCGAGGACGGTCGCCTGTACGCGATCAACCCCGAGGCCGGCTTCTTCGGCGTCGCGCCCGGCACCGGCGAGCACACCAACGCCAACGCCATGAAGACGATGTACGCGAACACCGTCTTCACCAACGTGGCGCTCACGCCCGACGGCGGCGACGTCTGGTGGGAGGGCATGACCGAGGAGCCCCCGGCCGAGCTCATCGACTGGAAGGGCAACGCCTGGACCCCGGAGTCCGAGACCCCGGCCGCCCACCCCAACGCCCGCTTCGCCGTCCCGGCCTCCCAGTGCCCGACGATCGCCCCCGAGTGGGAGGACCCCAAGGGCGTCCCGATCTCCGCGATCCTCTTCGGCGGCCGCCGCGCCTCCGCGGTCCCGCTGGTCACCGAGTCCTTCGACTGGAACCACGGCGTCTTCATCGGCTCGAACATCGCATCCGAGAAGACCGCCGCCGCCGAGGGCAAGGTCGGCGAGCTGCGCCGCGACCCGTTCGCCATGCTGCCGTTCTGCGGCTACAACATGGGCGACTACATGGCCCACTGGATCAAGGTCGGCGCGTCCGCGGACGCCGCGAAGCTCCCGAAGATCTACTACGTGAACTGGTTCCGCAAGAACGACGCGGGCAAGTTCGTGTGGCCCGGCTTCGGTGAGAACAGCCGCGTCCTGAAGTGGATCGTCGAGCGCCTCGACGGCAAGGCCGAGGGCGTCGAGACCCCCATCGGCATCCTGCCGACCGTGTCCTCCCTGGACACCGACGGCCTGGACATCCCGGCCGCGGACCTGGACTTCCTCCTCACCGTCGACAAGGAGGTCTGGCGCGAGGAGGCCGCCCTGGTCCCCGAGCACCTGAACACCTACGGCGACCACACTCCCAAGGAGCTGTGGGACCAGTACCACGCGCTCGTCGAGCGCCTGGGCTGACCGAGAACCGCCCCGGAGTCCGCTCCGGGTGCCTGAGTGTGGGAGCCCCCGACCAAGCGGTTCCCACCGCAGCACCGGCCGCGTGCCTGTCAGGAGTGTTGTCCGCGCTCCTCCAGGTAGGTCGTGTGCGTCTGCTGACGGCGGGCCTCCGTTTCACGGAGGTCCGCCGTCAGGCGTTCCGCCTCCTCGGACAGCAGCGACAGCTGCCGCTCCAGATGGCGTTCCGGCGACTCCCCGCCCGGGGTGAGCCGGGTCCACCAGCGCGTCCGGTTGTACGTGTCCACGCACTCCGGCACGTCCAGCTCGATCGCCCGCGACAGTGCGTGCACCGACTCCGGGTCGGCTGCCAGGACATCGGCCACCCACCCCGGCTCCAGCAGCGCCCCGTACAGGTCCATCAGCTCCGCGAGCCGACCCTCGGCCGGAGCCGGTAGCTCCACCTCGGCCACGTACTCCCGCAGCCGGCCGAACCGCTCCCGTACGCCGCCCAGCTGCTCGGTGGGGCCCACGGGCTCGGGCGGCGCCGGTGGCTCCGGCGGGGCGATCAGCGCGCCCGCGCCGTACAGCCCGGCCACGACCAGCGGCCAGTACGTGCCGGCGACCCCGGTGACGGTCAGGCCCACCCCGACCAGTCCGCAGGCACTGCCCGCCAGGTTCTTCTTCGACTCCAGCCAGCCGAGCACCCTATTGGTAGCCACGGATCTCCTCGAAGGCGCCGTCCAGCGAACCGTTGCCGTCGGTGGCGTCGAAGAGCCGCCCGCCGGTCAGTTCTGTGATGTGGCCGAGCTCCTTGCGGTCCGAGTCCCCGAACAGCACCGCGAAGACCGGCGTGTGCTTCTGCGCGTCCGGCAGCCCGGCGTAGAAGGCGTCGAAGTCCTTGACCTTGTCGCCGCTCTGCCCGTCCGTCATCAGCACGATCGAGGTGAACGCGTCCGCGCCGCCCTTCCCGAGGTGCTCGTACGCGGCCTTCAGACTGCCGTACACCGCCGTACCCCCCTCCGGCCGCAGCGCGTTCACATCGCCCCGGATGGCGTCCAGCGCGGGCCCCGGAGCACCCGGCTCGACGACGTGCGTCAGCACTTCCTTCACCTTGTCGCCGAACGGCAGCAGCGTCACCTCCTCGCGGTCCCGGAACCGCTGCCCGGGCCCCGAACTGCCCGTCCCCGTCAACTCGGTGAGCGCCGAACGCAGCCGCCCGATGCGGTCCTCCTCCGCCATCGAGCCCGAGGTGTCCAGCACGTACACCGTGCGCGAGGGGCGGCGCAGCTCGTTCTCGTACGAGGCCAGCAGCCCGTCGGCGACCGACCGGGTGCCGGGGAACGGCAGCTCGCGCCGCTTGTCCGCGTTGAGCCCGGCGGCAGGCGCCACCCCGGCCGTCACCGGGCGGCGGAACGTCTTCTCGGTGATCGCCTTCTGGGCCTCGGCGCCGCTGAGGTAGTCGGTCAGCGCCCGTCCCGACTCGCGGGCCCCGGCAGGGGCCGAGGTCAGCAGGGTCAGCGGGTAGTGGGCGGTGACCACCCCGTCGCGCGGCCGGATCACCGTCAGGTCCGTCTTCGCGTCCCGGTTCATCGACAGCAGCACGGACTCGTAGTTGACGACGGCGTCCACGTCCCCGCGCTTGGCGTACGCGGCGGCCAGCCAGCCGGAGGAGCCCGAGGTCAGCTTCTGCCCGGCGAAGAACTCCTTCAGCTTGGGCTGCGCCGTCTTCACGTCCGCGTCGGTCAGCGCCGCCTGCGCGCCCGACAACCCCGAGGCCACCGAGATCAGCGCGGAGAAACCGGAGTTGGAGCGCACCGGGTCGGTCATCCCGTACGTCAGCTTCCCGGCGGCGACGGCCTCGTGCACCGCCGACCAGGTGACCTCCTCCGGCTTCCAGCCGAGCCGGGCCAGCGCCTGCGCCCGTATGCCGAGCGCGACCGGCGAGGACATCACCGACGTCTCGCTGCTGAGCTTGCCGGCGGCCTCGGGCCGCAGCCGCAGATAGTCGTTGGAGGACAGCCAGATCGCGTCGTACTTGCCGTCGGCCTTCCCGGAGGCGACCTGCTCGGCCGCGTCCAGGGTGCCGGACCAGGTGAGCTCGACGCTGATCCCGGTGGCGGCCTTCGCGGCCTTCAGCACCGGCTCCATGTCGGCCAGTTCGCTGGAGGCCAGGACCCGCAGTCTGCCCTCCTGGTAGGTCGCCCCCTTGGGCTTCGCGGGCCCCTCGGAGGTGCAGGCCGAGGCCCCGAACAGGGTCGCGGTGAGCGCGATGGCCGCGGCCAGCCTTCTGCGCAGGGATGCGGTACGGACGTTCACTGGAGCCCGCCTTCCAGGACACCGGAGGTGCGGGTACGGGCCAGGTGGGCCGAGGCGGACCGCAGCTCGCCGGTCAGGGACTCGACGGTGGCGGCCATGTTCTCGGTGGCCTGCGCCTTGAAGGTGTCGATCGCGTCCAGCGTCCGGTAGATCTGCGCGAAGGCCGTACGCAGCGTCTCCGCGCCCACCGCCGGGTTCGCGGCGATCCGCTGGATCTCCCCGCTCTGCGAGGACAGCATCTCCGCATTGCCCAGGATCAGGCCCTCGGTGGCCCCTTGCAGAGCGTTGACCTGCTCGATCACCGCACCCTGCCGTTCCAGGGCCGAGGCCAGCATCACGGCGATCCGCAGTGCGGAGACGGTGGTGGTGGCGGCCCGGTCGACGCCCTTGATCAGCTCGTCGTTGTTGCGGCGGACCACGTCCATCGCCAGGTAGCCCTGCGCGCACACCGCCAGCTGGGTCAGCAGGTCCTGGTGCTTCTGCCGGACCGGGAAGAGGAGGTCGGCGCGCATCACGTCGGCCGCCTGCGGGTCCGTGTGCTGCGACTCGGCGATCCGTTGCTCGACGGCCGCATCGAGGGCCTCGGTGAGGACCGCGTACTCCTGGAGCTTGCCCATGGTCTCCCACAGGCGTGCCCGCTCGGTGTGCAGGGCCGCGTTGTCGCGGCGCAGCTCGTCCTGGCCGCCGCGCAGCGCGCCCACGATCTTGTTGAGGGTGGTCTGCGAGGAGGCGTACTTGGCCACGCGGTCGCGGAACCGGTTGCCACCGGGCAGCTTCGCCAGGAGCGCCTTGACGCCCTTGGCGGGCGCGTCACGCGGGTCGAGGTCCTCCACGGTGCGGCGCAGCTCGACCAGCGAGCCCGCGACCCGGGCCTGGGCGTCGCCGCCGTCGGAGCCGAGGGACCGCACGGCGCGGTCGAGCATCCGGTTGGACTGCTGGGCGGCGCTGCGGATGTCGGCGGAGCCGAGACCGGAGATCTCGCCGACGCGGCCCGCGAACTCGGGGGAGCGGGTGTCGATCCCGGCGAGCGAGCCGATGTACTCCCCGGCCCGGCGGGCCATCTCCTCGTGCACCCCGTCCTGGAGCGGTACGAGGCCCGAGGCCTGCTCCCGCTTGACGGGGGCGACGGGTTCGGGAGCGGTGAGGACGAGCGGGCTCTCCTCGGGCGGAGTCAAAGTCATGTGGATGGTCCCCCTAGCCCTTGGCGCGCTCGGCCAGCGCCATGAGGATCTTGACGGTGGGTGCGCTGATCTGGCGGATGCCGGTCAGCTCCGGGTTGAGGTACGCGGCGTGTGCGGCGGTGGCCGCGGTGAACTCGGGCACGCCGTTCTGCGGCCGGAACCCGTGCCGGACGGCCAGCTCGCGCAGCTTCGGGTCGGTGGCGAGGAGGTTGCCGAGCTCCTTGGCGTCCTCGCTGATCGGCACGAAGGTGTGCGGGGAGTTGACGGTGGTGTCCGGGTAGAGCACGACCATGTCGCCCGGCGCCTGCTTCTGCTGGAGCAGGGCCGCCACCTGGGACTCGTACGCGAGGATCAGCGGTTCACCGCTGCCGGAGATGAAGGCCCGGAACGGATCGTCGGTGCTCGGTTCCAGGGCGCCCTGGACGGAGATCAGCTTCTGCATCAGGGGCGCGGTGCGGTCGATGCCGGCTTGGTCGGAGACCACGTTGTTGCCGTTGGCGACGTTCGAGGTGGCGGCCAGGAACAGGGCCCCGGAGTTGGACGTCGCCGGGTCGGTGGTCTTGATGAACACGGTGCCCGTCAGCTCGGCGTAGGCGCCGGAGCCGGACAGCTGCTGCCAACTGCGCTTCTCGTCGGCGGCCTTGAGGTAGGGGCCCATGAAGAGGGTCCCCCAGTTCTTGCCGGTCATCTTGGCGAGGTTGTTGTCGGCGAGCACCTTGGCGGCGTTGGAGCGGGCGATGACCACGAGCGGGGAGAAGAAGGGCTTGGTGGTCTGGGCGCCCTTGACGCCGGCCGCGGCCTCGATCTCCGGAGCGGGCTCGCTGCTGCTGGGGAAGGCGAAGTCGAAGTCCTTGAGGGCGAGTTGGTCCATCGCCCAGGAGCCGGACGTTTCGGTCTTCACGGTGTAGCCCTTGTCGGCCAGGGCTTTGACGACGTCGGGGTCGCGGAAGTATTCGGACTTCTCGGAGCCGATGACGCCTTTCACGGTCTTCGTTGCCGTGTGTGGCGGCTCGTCTCCTCCGGCGAGCAAGATGGCGGCCACGCCACCGAGGAGGAGGACCGCCAGGGCGATTCCTAGGATGCGTCTCACGGGTGCAGCGTGCTCGCGGAAACCCACATTCCGCGCGAAGTCGCATGAACGTCAGGTGTCCAGGCGGTCCCACTTCGAAATGCTGTGTGGATCGGCCGGTGCTGGCAGGCGGGGCGGCGGGCCGGGAGGATCGTCACATGGGCGTGAGCGCGTTGAAGTGGCAGGGCTGGGTGGTCGGCCTGACGGTCCTGGCCGGCCTGCTGGTGTTCGCCCCGCTGGGCCTGTACGTGTGGGCCAGCGGCGAGCCGGGCGCGGCGCCGCCGCGGCCCGCGGTGGACGACGTACGGGTCACCGGGTGCCGGGTCGACGCCGGGAGCCGGCGGGTGGTCGCGGCGGTGGAGGTGGCGGGGCGGCCCGGGGGGACCGGCGCGTACGTCGTCACGGTGGAGTTCCGTGAGGAGGCGGATGCGGAGCCGGGCGGCCGGGCGGCCCAGGCGCTGGTGAGGGTCCCGGGCGTGGTCCCGGGCGCGACGGAGCGCGGTGAGGCGGTCGGGCCGGTGTGGCCGGTCGCGACCGTGCCGTGGTGCGGCATCGCGGCCGCGGAGTTCACGCGGACCCCGTAAGCCGGGGGATGGCGCCCGGTCCGGAGCCTCCGCGGCCCCGGACCGGGGCCGGTCAGAGGCTGCCGGCCAGGTTCTGCGAGGCCAGGGCGGCGGCGTGGGCGTCCATGCGCTCGGCGGCGAGGATCGCGACGGTGGTGTCGGCGCGGGACGCGGCGACGACCAGCGCGCGGCCGGCGAGGTCATGGGCCCGCTGGTGCAGGGCGGTGAGGCCGGCGGTGTCGTTGACGTCGGCGTGCGGCGCACGGGCGGGCTCGGAGCCGCGCAGCCGCGTCACCTGCGCGGCGATGCGGGCGGCGGCGCCGTCGAGGCCGAGCTCGTCGGTGACGGCGAGCAGGGCCGCCAGGTGGCCGCCGAGCTGGGTGTCCAGCGCTTCGGCGCGGCTGCTCCGTGGGTAGCCGGCATGGTTGTCGGATGGGTGGCCGCCCATGCGGTGGACGACCGACTTGGTGCGGATCGGCTCGTACATGAGGAGGCCTCCTGCGTGGTCAGGAGGCCATCCTACATTGGATCGGTTCTAAAGTTGTGCTCGATCCGGTATCTGGGATGCGGGGGCTAGGGCTGGCCGTACCCGTCGAGGAACTTGCCGATGCGGGTCACGGCGTCCGCCAGGTCCTTGGCGTTCGGCAGCGTCACGATGCGGAAGTGGTCGGGCTCAGGCCAGTTGAAGCCCGTGCCGTGGACCACCATGATCTTCTCGGCCCGCAGTAGGTCGAGGACCATCTGGCGGTCGTCCTTGATCTTGTAGACGGCCGGGTCGAGCTTCGGGAAGAGGTACAGCGCGCCCTTGGGCTTCACGCAGGTGATGCCCGGGATCTGCGTCAGCAGGTCGTACGCCGTGTCGCGCTGCTCCAGCAGCCGCCCGCCCGGCAGCACCAGGTCGTTGATCGACTGCCGGCCGCCGAGGGCGGTCGCGACGGCGTGCTGCGAGGGCATGTTCGCGCACAGCCGCATGTTGGCCAGGATCGTCAGGCCCTCGATGTACGACGAGGCGTGCTTCTTGGGGCCGCAGACCGCCATCCACCCGGCCCGGTAGCCGGCGACGCGGTAGTTCTTGGACAGCCCGTTGAAGGTGAGCGTCAGTAGGTCGGGCGCAATGGTGGCGGTGTTGGTGTGCGTGGCGCCGTCGTACAGGATCCGGTCGTAGATCTCGTCGGAGCAGACGACCAGGTTGTGGCGGCGCGCGATGTCGGTGAGCCCGCGCAGCATCTCGTCGTCGTAGACGGCGCCGGTCGGGTTGTTCGGGTTGATGATCACGATCGCGCGGGTGCGGTCGGTGACCTTGCGCTCGATGTCGGCCAGGTCCGGCATCCAGTCGGACTGCTCGTCGCAGCGGTAGTGCACGGCCGTGCCGCCGGCCAGGGAGACGGAGGCGGTCCACAGCGGGTAGTCCGGCGCGGGGACGAGGACCTCGTCGCCGTCGTCGAGCAGCGCCTGCATCGACATCTGGATCAGTTCGGAGACGCCGTTGCCGAGGTAGATGTCCTCGACGTCCAGCTCGATGCCCTTGGTCTGGTAGTGCTGCATGACCGCGCGGCGCGCGGAGAGCAGCCCCTTCGCGTCCCCGTACCCGTGGGCGTTGCCCAGGTTGCGGAGCATGTCCTCAAGGATCTCCGGCGGGCACTCGAAGCCGAAGGCCGCGGGGTTGCCGGTGTTCAGCTTGAGGATGCGATGACCTGCTGCTTCGAGCCGCATCGCCTCTTCGAGGACGGGGCCGCGGATCTCGTAGCAGACATTGGCGAGTTTCGTTGACTGGATCACCTGCATGACGGGAGCTTACGGGCCCGGCGGCCGGTCCGCCGGGCTATTCGGAACGGGACTAGGGGGTGGGATATGTCCTGTTTCGCGCGATGAGAGGGTGTCGGTGCGGTCCACCCTTGGAAACGGCGGCCACCGCGGGTTCCGGCCTGCGGAATGGGTGAGTCCACGGGTGCGGGGGAGCAACGGTGTTGCGCTCGTCACTTCGGGGAGCCCGCGGTCGGCGCGGGGCGGGGCCGGCCGGCGGCCACGCACGACCCGGTTGTCAGTGCCTGCCCGTACGGTCGTGGGTGGGGAGAGTCGCTGGTGGGGGAAAGGGGCGGGGCATGGAGCAGCTGAGGATCATCGCGGGGGACGCGACCAGTCCGCAGGCCAAGGGGCCGAAGATCATCGCGCACGTGTGCAACGACATCGGAGGGTGGGGCAAGGGCTTCGTGGTGGCCCTCTCGAAGCGCTGGCCCGAGCCCGAGAAGGAGTTCCGGGCCTGGCACCGGCGCCGCAGCGGCAACGACTTCGGGCTGGGCGCCGTCCAGCTGGTCCGGGTGCGGGAGGACGTCTGGGTGGCCAACATGGTCGGCCAGCGCGGCATACGCACGGGCAGCGGCGGCCCCCCGATCCGCTACGACGCGGTGGAGCGCTGCCTCGCGGCCCTCGCGGGGCACGCGCTCGAACTGGGCGCCTCGGTCCACATGCCGCGCATCGGCTGTGGCCTGGCCGGCGGCACGTGGTCCCGCATCGAGCCGCTGGTCACCGGGGCTCTGTGCGCCCGGGATGTCGCGGTGACGGTCTATGACGTCGCCTGAGGGCCGGCCCGGCCGCCGCCCGTGGGGGTCGGGCGCTACGGGGTGATGATCACCAGGGGGATCTCCCGGGGGGCCGCGGCGCTGCGGTAGTCGTCGAAGAGGGGCCACAGGGCCGTCATCGCCGGCCAGTAGACGTCCCGCTCCGCCGGGCACGCCGTACGGGCCGTGGCCCGGAACACCGCCGCGCCGACCTGGAGGCGGACCTCGGGGTGGGCCGTCAGGTTCCGGTACCAGGCCGGGTGCTCCGGGGCGCCCCAGTCGGCGGCGAGCACGATGTGCCGGCCCTCGTCCGTCGAGTAGATCAGCGGGGTCCGGGCGGTGCGGCCCGTGGCCCGGTCGAACGTGGTGAGCAGGAGTGTGGGGACCCCGTGCCAGAGGTGGCCGTCGAGTCCGCCGGTCGCCACGTAGTCCTGTACGTGGTCCCGTTCGCGGCCCGGCTTCGGGTCGGTGGGGTGGTCCCAGTCGATGGTGATCGTCTGCATGGCGGTGCCTCCGAAATCAGACCCCCCACGCGGCTTAACGATCCTTCACCGATTCTGGATGCGGCCGGCCCGGGGCGCGCGCTTTGTGGCTCATGATCACCATCGGTGATCATGTGTCCATGACAAGGGAAAAGACGGGTCGCATCATCGGGGCGACCTTCGGGCTCGCCTTCATCCAGGTGAACGCGGCAGCCCTGCCGACGGCGGCCGCCATCCCGCTGCGGGTGCTCGCGCTGATCGCCTTCCTGGCCGTGTTCCGCGGGGTCCGCCGCAGCCCCGCGCCCCGGCCGGACAGGCCCGAGGGCGCCGTGGCGCGGTCGTACTTCGGCCGGCGCTACGTGTACGTGGTGGGCGCCGAAGTGCTCGTCGCCGCGGCCGGGATCCTCGTCATCAACGGCCCGCTGGACGCCCCGCACGCCGTGGTCGCCTGGGTCGCGCTCGCGGTCGGGCTGCACTTCTTCGGGCTCGCCGCCGTCTGGCGGACGGCGGCCCTGAACCGGCTGGCCGCCGCCATGTCCGCGTGCGGCGCCGCGGGCCTGGTGCTGGCCGCCCTCGGTTCCTCCCAGGCGGCCATCGCCGCCGTCGCGGGGATCCTCCCCGGGGCGCTGTTGCTCGGCTCGGTCTGGTGGAGCCTGCGCGCATCCGGCGTTCCCGCCACCGCGGGCAGTGCTTCGTAGCGGCATGCGTGTGGCCCCGGCCGGGGACCGACCCCGGCCGGGGCCGCCAGCAGCTTCCGTGCAGCGCCACCGCCCCCGTCAGGGCAGGTAGCGCTCGATGACCTGCGGACCCTCCTTCTCGATCAGCTGGCGCGCCTTTTCGAGCCGCTCCGGAGTCGGCTCCATCCCTCGCACCATCACGAGGTCCTCAGGGTCGTACGGCCGCTCCCCGCCGCTGTACAGCTTGGCCGGCCGCTTGGGCTGCTGGTCCGATTCACTGTCCATCGGTTACCTCCTCGGAATGCCCCCCGATCCCCTCATCCTCCGGCGGCGGCGCCAAGAACGCATGTCGGCCCCTCCCGCACGGTCCCGGGCCTCGAACCGGGCGCTACACCGGGGCGCTACACCGGGGCGATGGCCGCCGCGGTGGTCAGGGCGGAGATGGCCGCGCAGATGCCGAGGTTGACCGTCCGGTGTTCCCAGAACACCGCGACGAACTCGCGCAGGGTGGCGCTCGGCCAGAAGTACGTGGCGGTCGGGGAGCCCAGCACCTGCCCGTTGACCCCGGCCCTGCGGGCCGTCATCGCGGCCCGGAAGGCGTGGAAGTTGTTGGTGACGACCACGCAGCGGTAGCCGGGATCGGCCTCCGCCATGACCGTGCGGCTGAAGGCCAGGTTCTCCTTCGTCGTGCAGGAGCGGTCCTCCAGCCGTATCCGCTCCTCCGGGACGCCCCGCGCGATCAGCCAGTCGGCCATCGCCCGCGCCTCCGAGAGCTTCTCGTCCGTCCCCTGGCCGCCCGAGACCAGCAGCAGCGGCACCCGGCCGCCGCGGGCCACCTGGGCGGCGTGTATCTCCCGACCCTTCTCCAGCCGGGAGGCCAGCAGCGGGGACACCCGCTCGCCGCAGATCAGGCCGGAGCCCAGCACCACCACGTAGTCGACGTCGCCGCGGACCGTGATCCGGCCGTAGAGGAAGGCGTAGACGAGGAAGCAGAGGAAGAGGAAGGAGACGTAGCCGACGAGCATGACCAGACCCGCCACCATCGTGTCCGCGACCCGGGAGCCCCGGCCGGCCACCCCGAGGACCAGCGCGATCAGCGCGAGGATCCCCAGGCCCGCCGCCATGGACAGCAGATTGGTCGGCCTGCGGCCCTCCTTGCGGACCATCGTCAGGCCGTTGCGGATCAGGTAGCCGGCGAGGACGAGCGTGCCGACCGTCGGCACCGTGAGCACCAGCAGCACCGCCATCGCGTCGAGCGGTGACGGCAGCGCGGGTATCTGGAACAACAGGCCGATCGACCCGCACATGAGGGTGAGGCCCAGGAGGACCGCGTTCCGGAAGCGCCGGCGGTCCTCCCGCACGCTCACGCAGAAGAGGAGGAAAAACAGCGCGGCGGGGACAAAGGCGAACATGCCGCCCATCGTAGGCGGACGCCTCGGATCGCCGACGCCCCCGACCCCAACGACCTGGCGCCTCAACGGCCGTGGTGCGGTGTCCTGCGGACCGCCCGGCCGGCCAGAACGTCCGTCCTGCGCCCGTCCCGCATCACGAACCGGCCGTCGATCAGCACGTGCGGGATACCGACCGGCAGTGCGCGCGGGCTCTCGTACGTGGATCCGGCCGCGACCGTGTCCGGATCGAAGAGGACGAGGTCGGCGCGGTACCCGGTGCGCAGCAACCCCCGGTCGGACAACCGCAGTCGGGCGGCCGGACGGCCCGCCAGGTGAGCCACGCACTCCTCCAGCGAGAGCACGCCGAGCTCGCGCACGTAGTGCCCGAGGTAGTGCGGGAAGGTCCCGTACGCCCGCGGATGCGGTTTCGCTCCCTGGAGGATGCCGTCGGAGCCGCCGGTGTGCACCCGGTGTCGCATGATCGCCCGGACGTTCTCCTCGTGGCCGACGTGCTGGAGGACCGTCGGCCCGAGCCGGTCCGCCAGCAGCAGCCGCCGGGCGCTCTCCCAGTCCCGCAGGCGCGTGCCGACGTACGCCCCGTGCGCGGGGTCCGCCGTCCCCGAGATCTCGATCGTCGTCCAGTCGACGGGGACGCCGTGGCAGCCGTCCGCCCCGGTCACCTCCAGCGCGTACCGGATCCGCTCGGCCTCGGCGTCGTCTCGCAGGCGGGCGAGTACGGCGCCGGGCCCGCCCTCGTGGGCCCAGCCCGGGAGGAGCGCGGCGAGGGTCGTGCAGCCGGGGGTGTACGGGTAGGAGTCGAGGGTGATGTCGGCCCCGGCGGCGAGGGCCCCGTCCAGGAGGGCCAGGAGTTCGCCCGCCCGGCCCTCGTTCTCCGCGAAGTTCATGGTGGCGTGCGCGAGGTGCAGGGCGCAGCCCGCCTCCCGGGCCAGCCCGATCACTTCGGCGTACGCGGCGAGCGCGCCGCGCCCGTACGAGCGGTGGTGCGGGCAGTAGTAGCCGCCGTACGCGGCCACCACCCGGCACAGCTCGGTCAGTTCGGCGTCGGACGCGTACATGCCCGGGGTGTAGGTCAGCCCGGAGGACATTCCGACGGCGCCCTGCGCGAGGCCCTCGGCGACGAGCGTGCGCATCCGGTCGAGCTCGGCGGGGGTGGCGGGGCGGTCGTCCCAGCCGAGGGCGTACGCGCGGACGGTGCCCTGGGGGACGAGGTACGCGGCATTGACGGCGATGCCGGTGCGGTCGAGCCGGTCCAGGTAGCCGCGCACGTCCCGCCAGTCGAACGCGATGTCGTCGCCCGTGCCGTTCCAGCCGGTGATCGCGGCCCGGACCCCGGCGAGGGTGCGGTCGTCGGCGGGCGCGTACGAGAGCCCGTCCTGGCCCAGGACTTCGAGGGTCACGCCCTGGGCGGCCTTGGCGCTGTGGTCCGGGTCGCGCAGCAGGGCGAGGTCGCTGTGCGCGTGCATGTCGACGAAGCCCGGGGCCAGGGCGAGACCGTGCGCGTCGACGTTCCGCAGGCCACCGCAGCGGATCCGGCCGATCTCGGCGATCCGGCCCTCGTGGACGCCCACGTCGGCGGTGTACGAGGGCCCGCCCGTGCCGTCGACGACGCGGGCCCCGTGGATGACCAGGTCCACCGGCGCGGCTGCGCTAGAAGAAGGTGCGGACGTAGTCGGTGACCGTGCCGTCGGCCTCCACGACCGGGATCAGAGGCCACTTCTCGAAGATCGTGCAGGGGTGGGACATGCCGAGCGCCACCCAGTCGCCGACCTGCACGTCCTCGGCGGAGTCCGTCTCCAGCCAGGCGTGCTGGTCGGACAGTTTGACCACGCGGACGCCGCCGGCCGGGCGCTCCTCGCCGGTCAGGGCGTCGCGGACCAGCTCGGCCTCGGGCAGGCCCAGGTCGTAGGCGATGTCGCGCTTGCCGGCGTTGACGAAGGCCTGCGTGGGCGAAGGCCGGGAGACGACCTGGGTCCAGAGCCGGAAGGCGGGGCGCAGGCCGCCCTCCTCGGGGACCCGGTTGAAGGGGGTGAGGCGGGTGTACCAGCCGTGGTCGTGGGACACGTACGCGCCGGAGCGCAGCAGCCGCAGGACGGGCCGGGACAGCTCCGGGAGCTCGGCGAACACATCGGCGACGGCGTCGAACCAGGCCGAACCGCCGGCGCTGACGACGATCTCGTCGGTACGGGCGAACCGCCCGGCCTTGTCGAACTCGACGGCGAGCGCGGTGAGCCGGCGCAGGTACGCGTGGACCGAATCCGGGTCGGCGTCGGGGACCTCGGCCTCGTACCCGGCGACGCCGACCAGGCGCAGGGTGGAGGTCTCGGCCACGGCGTCGGCGACGGCCCGGCAGTCCTCGTCGGTCCGCGCGCCGGTACGGGCGCCCTCGCCGGCGCCGAGTTCGACGACGACGTCGACGACCTGGGGCTGCCCCTGCAGGGCCCGGTCCATCAGCTGGACGCCGCGCACGGAGTCGACGTAGCAGAGGAAGCGGAAGCCGGCGTCGGCGGCGAGTTCGGCGGCCACCCAGCGCAGTGCCGCCGGGTCGACGAGCTCGTTGGCCAGGAAGATCCGCTGGATGCCGAAGGCGCGGTAGACGCGGACCTGGTGGGGGACGGCGGCGGTGATGCCCCAGGCACCGTGTTCGAGCTGGCGCCGGAAGAGCTGCGGCGCCATGCAGGTCTTGCCGTGCGGGGCGAAGGCGAGGTCGTGGCGGGCGGCGTACGTGCCGAGGGCGGTGAGGTTGTGCTCCAGCGCCTCGGCGTCGAGGGTGAGCACCGGCGTGGTGAACCCGCCCGTGTAGAGGTCCCGGCGCTCGGCCGCCAGGGCGCCGACGGTGAGGCCGAGCGATGCGGCGTCCGGGGGCAGGCCCTTGAAGCGGTGGTCCACCGGTTCGGCCGCGAGGGCCTGGACGGGGTCACTGGGCATGTGCGGTGCCTCCCGAGGTATGGCGAGTGGTGTTGCAGGTCGTGCAACGGTCATTGCGTGTGGCGCTGCAAGCTGTCTAACATCCCGGGTGACGGCGGGTCAACGTCCGCCCTGCCGCGCGGCACTGCGGCAGACCGGCACGAGAGGGCGCGGCGTGAGTCAGTCGGTGGAGCGGGCGCTTCGGATCATGCCGCTGCTGGCACGGGGCCCGGCGGGCCTCGGCGAGGTCGCCGAGGAGCTCGACGTCCACAAGAGCACCGCGCTACGGCTACTGCGCACCCTGCACGAGCACGGATTCGTCTACCGCCAGCCCGACGGCCGCTACCGGTTGGGGGCCCAACTGTTCGCGCTCGCCGCGGAGGCCGTCGAGAACCTGGACGTCCGCACCATCGCCCACCCCCACCTCGTCGAGCTCAACCGGCTCACCGGCCACACCGTGCACCTCGCCCTCCACCAGGACGACGAGGTCGTGTACGTCGACAAGGTCGAGAGCCGCTACCCGGTCCGGATGTACTCCCGCATCGGCAGACCCGTCCCGCTCACCGTCGCCGCCGTCGCGAAGCTGCTGCTCGCCGACCTCCCCGAGGAGGAGCGGCGCAGCCTCGCCGAGCGGATCGACTACCCGCGCCACACACCCCGTTCCACCCCCGACGCGCAGGCTTTCCTGCGCGAGCTGGCCCTCGTACGGGAGCAGGGCTGGGCCACGGACCTGGGCGGGCACGAGGAGTCCGTCAATTGCCTGGGCGCGCCCGTGCGCGGGCCGGACGGACGGGTCGTCGCCGCCCTGTCCGTCTCCGCGCCGAGCGTGGTCGTCACCGCCGAGGGCCTGCTCGAACTGCTGCCGCTGGTCCTGCGCACCGCCGACACCATCAGCCGGGAGTACTCCGGTTCCGCACAGAAGGACGACACCCCGTGACCGACGCGACCCGCACGCCCCGCGCGACCGAGAAGACCGCCATCACGCCCGACACCCACACCACCCCGCCCGCACGGTTCTCGCACGGCGTCCGCAAGGGGAACGTCCTCCAGGTCGCCGGCCAGGTCGGTTTCCTCCCGCACGTGGACGGCCGTCCGCCCACCCCCGCCGGGCCGACCCTGCGCGAACAGACCCTCCAGACCCTGGAGAACGTCCGCTCCGTACTGGAGGCCGGGGGTGCGGGCTGGGACGACGTGATGATGATCCGGGTGTACCTGACCGACACCGGGCACTTCGCCGAGATGAACGACCTCTACGACGCGTACTTCGAGGAGCAGGGCCTGCGGGAGGCCCCGGCCGCCCGCACCACGGTCTACGTCGGCCTGCCCGCGGGCCTCCTCATCGAGATCGACGCTCTCGCCGTCCTGTCCTGAACAGCCCGTCAGAACGGCCAGTTGGCGCCCAGCCAGGCGCCCCCCGCCGTGACGAGCGCGGAGCCCAGCCAGCCGATCAGCCGGGCCGGGCGCCGTGACAGGCTCATCTCGAAGGCGCCGACACGCAGCTCGAAGTACGGGCGGCGCGCGGGTGTGGACACGGTCATGGTGGAACTCCGTCCGGTCGAGGCCGGGGCGTGCGCTCCGGCCGTGACCACCAGCAGGCCACGGCCGCGCCCGTTCCCCCGCGTTCACGGACGGGCGCGGCCCGTTCCGGACGGCGGCCGGGACGTCCCGAACACGGCACGCGGCGGTTGCCCGTGCGGAAGGATCGGCGCCATGACGGACTCATGGCGCCGGTTCCGCTCCGATCTGCGGGCGCTGAAAAAGGCCTCCAGAATGACCTTCCAGGAGATGCGGAAGGCGAATCCCCACCTGCCCAGGTCGAGCGTGCACCGCCTGCTGGAGGACGGGGACAGGAGGGTCGGCAAGTCGTGCACCGGGCAACTCGCGGCTCTGGTGGAACTCCTGCTCGCGCGCACGGCGCCCGGGGATCCGGCCGCAGCACCCTGGCGCGAGAGGACTTCCTGGCAGGGGAGATGGGAAACCCTCGACGACCGGGGCCGGCGCGACGCCCCGCCGGCCGGCGCCCTGACCGGCGGGGCGCTCGGCTGGGACGACCCGCTCGAACGGGCCGGCATGGGTACCGGGACCGAGTCCGCCTGGCTGACGGACGGCCGCCTCACCCGCATCGCGGCCGTGGTCGGCGAGCTGGCGGCACTGGGCCTCTACCGCCGGGCCTGCGACGTATCCCGGGAACTCCTGCGCTGCGCCGAGCGAGCCCTCGGGCCGCACGATCCGGGGATGCTCCCGGTCCGCCACGTCGTCGCGTACTGGACCGGGGAGGCGGGGGACGTGCGCACGGCGCGCGTACTGACCGCCGCCCTGTCCGCCGACTGTCGCGAAGTGCTGGGCGCCCGGCACCCGCTCACCCGGCTCGCCGCACTCCGCCTGGCCGCGTGGACCACCAGCGCCGGCGACCCGGCGCTGGGGCGCCGGCTCCACCGGGACCTGGCCGGCAGCGGGCCGGCCGACCGGATCACCCTGCTCGCCCGGCTCGGCGCGGTCCGTGCCGGCTTTCTGGCCGGCGATGCGGAGGAGGCCCTGGACCGCCTCGGCGGCCTGCTGCCCGACCTGGCCGCGGAGTACGGGCCGCACCATGCCGTGGTGCTGGCCGCCCGGGTGCGACAGGTCCGCGGGCGCCGGCAGGTGGGCGGACGGCGGCCGTGCACCCTGGACGCACTGGAGGGGCTCGTCCGCGAGGCGACCGAACACCTCGGTCCGGCACACCCCCTGACCCTGTACACCAGGGCCTGCCACGCCAGGTCCGTGTACCGGCACGGGGACCGGGCAGTCGCGTGCGGACTCGCGGAGGAGGCGTACCTGGAAGCCGTGCGGGTCAACGGCCCGGACCACCCCGACAGCCTCGGCGCCGGCGACGCGCTGGCCGTCATGCTGGCCCGTGCCGGTGATGCGGCGTCCGGGGACATGTTCCGGCAGTTGTACGAACGCAGCCGGAACACGCTGGGCCCGGACCACTACCGCGCGCTGCACATCGCCCACAACCTCGCCGTGGTGGTGCACGGCGACGACCCGCGGGCGGCCCGGCTGCTGTACGAGGAGGTGTGCGGGGCGAGGACCCGAGTGCTCGGCGCGGAACACCCGCACACCCTGGACACCCGGTTCGCCCTGGCCCACACGGTGCTGCTCGTCGAGGGCGAAGCCGCGGCCCGCCCGCTCTTCGAGGAGGTCCACCGCGCCCGTGTCCGGGTGCTCGGGCCCGCGCACCGCGACACGAGGCGCACGCTGGCGTTCCTCCCCGCCGCCTGAACGCCGAGCGGGGCGCCCCCCTGGCGGTGGGGCGCCCCCGGTCCGGATCCGCAAGGCGCTACGCGCAGTACTGCGACTGCTTCCCGATCGCGCGGTACATGCAGTCCGCGTTCTCCAGCAGTTGCAGGACGGCGTCGCGGTTGCGCGTCGTCTCCCGGTCGATCACCTCGTCCGGCGGGTAGAAGCCGCCCCCGCCGCCGGTGTCGGACGGGTACATCTCGAAGGTGTAGGCGAAGATCTTCTGGTTGCCCCACAGCCAGTCGTCGATCGTGCCGTCCGTGATGTACAGGTCGCTGGACTGCTCCGGGGTGTAGCCGTTGCTGTTGGCCATGCTCGTGCCGATGGTCTTGTACACGGCGAGGTCATCGGCCGTCAGGCCCGGCGCCGTGTCGTTGTACGTCCACCCGAACGGCCACAGCACCAGCTCGCTGTACGTGTGGAAGTCGATGGCTGCGGTGATCTGCTGCTTGCCACCGACCACGCGGCTGCGGACGAAGTCCGCGACCACCTTCACCTCGGGGGCCGACTCGCCGGCCGCACCGCGGTAGGTCTCGGAGCTCTTGCTGCCGCTGGAGCCGCCGCAGCAGCCCCACTTGTAGTCCCAGTTCCGGTTCAGGTCGGTGCCGACGTACGACGAGCCGGAATTCGGCTGCCGGTTCTTGCGCCAGGAGCGGTAGGAGCCGGTCGCGATGTCGTACTCGCCGCCGTCCGGGTTGAGGTCCGGCACGATCCAGATCTCGCGGGCGTTGACCATGTTGGTGATCCGCGTGTCGCTGCCGTACTTGGAGCCGAACTCCTTGAGCAGGTAGAGCGCCATCTCGACGGTCAGGTGCTCGCGGGCGTGCTGGTGGTGCGTGAAGAGCACCTCGGGCTCGTTCTCGTCGGTCGCGACGTTGTCGCTGATCTTGATGGCGACGATGTCCCGGCCCTGGTATGACTTTCCGATCACCTTCTTGCTCATGATCGAGGGGTACTGGGCGATGCGCTGGTCGATCTCCGCGCTCGCCTCGGCGTAGTTGTGGTACATCGAGTCCTTGGACGGGAAGTCCATCGGGCTCGCCGTGACACCCCGCTCGGAGCGGTCCGGCGGCCCGGGCAGCGCGGTGAGCTCGTAGCCGAGCGCCCGCAGTTGCGCCGCCTGCATGGTGTCGGCGCTGACGACGACCGAGCGGGCGTCGACCTCGTCGATCGAGACGCCCGTACGGAGCAGGGCCGTTCGCTCGGCCGCCGTGGCCGGGCCCTTGATCTCGTACTGGTTGATCGCCTCGTCCTGGGTGGCGGTCGAGGGGGTGGGCGGCGGGGCCGCCGTCGCGCTCATGCCGTAGGCGGGTGCGCCGAGCGCCAGAGCGAGCAGGGCCGCCGTGACGGCGGCCCTGCGTCGGGTGTGGAGCCGCATGCGTTCTCCTGGGTGGGAGTGTGGGGGTAGCCGTGCGGACGCGCACAGCGTGCTCTTGTGGCATGTCCCGGTCAAGAACTGCATTCCGGCCAAAATGCCGGGACGGCCACCCCCACACGTACCGCCTAGGGCAAGCCGTGAACCTTCGGACCCACCGCGTTGGACCAAGCGCCACCCGCCTTGGCGTCCCAGTTGGTCGACCAGGTCATCGCACCGCGCAGCCCCGGGTAGGTCTTCGACGGCTTGAAGGACCCGCAGTTCGTGCCCCTGGTCAGGCAGTCCAGCGCGTTGTTCACGACGGTCGGGGAGACGTACCCGCTGCCCGCGCCGCTCGGCGAGGCCGGCACGCCGATGCCCACCTGCGAGGGGTCGAGACCGCCCTCCAGCTGGATGCAGGCCAGTGCGGTGAGGAAGTCCACCGAGCCCTGCGCGTAGACCTTGCCGTCGCAGCCGTTCATCGAGCCGCTGTTGTAGTACTGCATGTTGACGACGGTCAGGATGTCCTTGATGTTCAGCGCCGTCTTGAAGTAGCCGCCCGCCGTCGACTGCATGTCGATGGTCTGCGGCGCCATCGTGATGACGAGCGACGAGCCGGCCTTGGCGGACAGCGAGCGCAGCGCCTGCGTCATGTAGGTCGGGTTGAGGCCGTTCTCCAGGTCGATGTCGATCCCGCTGAAGCCGTACTCCTGCATCAGCGCGTACGCCGAATTCGCCAGGTTGTTCGCGGAGGCCGGGTCGTTCACCGAGATGGTGCCCTTCTCGCCACCGATGGAGAGGATGACCGACTTCCCGGCCGCCTTCTTCGTGGCGATGTCGGCCTTGAACTGGGCGACGGTGTAGCCGCCGAGACCGGCCGAGTCGAGGTTGAAGGCGATGGCCCCGGGCGTGGTCGTGGCGTCGGCGAAGGAGACGGCGACGATGTCGTACTGGGACGGGACGTCGGAGATCTTCTGGACGGTCGCGCCGTTGTTGAAGTTCTGCCAGTAGCCGGTCAGCGCGTGCTTGGGCACCGACGGGTTCGGGTTCGGGTTCCCGCCGCCGGTCGTCGTGCCGGTCACCGCCGCCGACTTCGGGCCCTCGCCCGCCGCGTTGTACGCGCTCACCTGGAAGGAGTACGAGGTGGCCGCGGCGAGCCCGGTGATCTGGGCGGGGGAGCCGGACACGGTCTTGACGCGGACTCCGTCCTGATGGACGTAGTAGCCGGTGGCCCCGCTGACCGCGTTCCACGAAAGGGTGAGCCCGTTCGCGCTCTGGCCGGAAACGGCGGCCCCGGCCGGGGCGCCGGGAACGGACGGGCCAGGGTCGGTGCCGCCGCCCCCGTCCGGGCCGAAGACGCTGAAGTCGTCGACGACGTAGGCGGGCTGCCCGTACCAGCCGTGCGTCCACACCGTGACCTGCGTGGTGTTCGGCCCCGTCGTGAACGTGGTCGACAGCTGCTGCCAGCCGCCGCCCGAGCCGGGGGTCCAGGTGGACGCGTCCTGCGTGCCGGTGCCGGTCACGCCGAGGTAGACGTACGAGCCCTGCACCTGCTCGCCGAGCGTGTACGTCGAGTTCGGCTTGACCGTGACGGTCTGACTGCACTGCGCGTTGTCCTGGCCCGACGGGGTGCCCTTGAGGGCGGCGGCCCCGGCGTGCACGGGGGAGGAGACGACGGCCCCGCTCCCGGCGGTGCAGGTCCAGTTGGAGAGCCCGGACTCGAAGCCTCCGTTGCGGGCGACGTTGACGTCGGCGGCCTGCGCGGTGCCGGTGGCGAGGGCGGTCAGACCGCCTGCGGTCAGGGTGGCGGCGCCCAGGAGGGCGAGCGGGCGTATGCGGTTCACGTGGTCTCCGTGGGGGGAGAAGGGGATGTGAAAGGGGGCGGTGGAACACGCGGGTCAACGCCCGGAGCCATGGGTGGGGGAAGCCCCGTCGGTGGGTGGCGACGCGCTGGCCCCAAGTTGGTCCAGACCAATCCCCGTGTCAAGACTCTTTGCAATGTGGCTTGAATTGATTGGGCATCCGATCCCGGTTGTCCGGTTTTCCCGCCACCTGTGCCAAGGGCCTCCTGGACGGGAATCACCAAGGCCCTGCCCTGCCAGGGACGACGCGGATATGGTGCTGGGGCAAGGGGGAAGGGCACCGATCGTTTGCGGTCGCGCAGGGGTGCGCGTACGTGGCGGCGGCGCCGACACATGGGGCGTACGGGGTGAACAGGGGGATTCGCGTGCCGACCGCCATTGCCGTCACCAGCGCCGATCTGGTGCTGCCGGCCCCTGACCGGCACACGCCGCCGGCCGTCGTCCTGCATCCGCCCGGACAGCTCGACCTGGCGGGCGCCATCGCCGAGGCGAGCGCCCTGCTGGAGCGCCACGGCCACCTCGTGGCCGTCGTACCGCCCTGGCTGCCCACGGCGACCGTCCAGCGGCTGCACACGGTGCGGGCCATCCTCGAAACCGACCGGATCGCGCTCCTCGACATCGATCTGCCTCCGCTGGCAACGGCCCTGCTGGTACGTCAGCTGCGCCAGCTCAGCGTCTGCGACTTCAGCCCCGGGATCGTCGCCTCCGCCGCCCGGCTCCTGTCCCACTACATCCACGCCGGGGCCCTGCTGGGCTCGGTCGCCAAACTGGACCGGGTCCCCGTCGGCCTCAAGGCGCACGCCCGGTCGTGGTCGCCGAGCGCGCAGTTCGCCGTACTGGCCCACCCGACCCCGCACCTGGCCAAACTGACCGGCTCCGGTGGCGGGGCGCACGGCGGCGGCGCGCACGGCGGCGGCTCCGGGCTACCGCCCGGCCCCGCGTTCGCCACCCACCTCACCTTCGCGCGCGGCCAGCTCGCCTCCGACTGGGTGGCGGCCGAACTCGCCCCCGCCTGGCGGGTCCAGGGCGTGATGGAGAACCCGCTCCCGGCCGACTCGCCCGTCTGGTGGGCCACGCCGAAGCTCGTGGAATTCGCCGCCGCCATCCCGGACCCGGCCGTGCTCTACCAGCTGGTGGCTTCCGTCCGGCGCGAGCATTGCCACTGGTGCGGCCTCGAACTCATCGGCGACCGCTGCGGGTTCTGCGCCGCACCGCTGACCGCACCGCCGCCGGCCGGGAACGGGGGCCGGAGCGCGCCCCCGGCCTTCTCCGGCGCCCCAGGACCAAGACACTGACCGCCCCGAACGATCGAAGAACGGCGAGGTAGTACGGCACATGAACTCACGCCAGCGCCGCGGCGTCATCCTGCTGGTCCTGTCGGTCCTGTGCGCCCTCGCGGCGTTCGGCGGGGTCCTCGTGGTGATCGGCGACGTCAATTCCAAGGTCGGGGCCGAGGTCGTCGCCTACCGCGCCAAGGGCGACATCGCGCCGTACAGCCCGCTTTCGCCGGGCCAGTTCGAGGAAGTCTCCATCCCCAAGCGCTGGTTGTCCGACACCGCCGTCACGGACCTCGGGCAGCTCAAGGACAAGATCACGCTCACCACCCTGCGCAAGGGCTCGCTGCTCCAGGCGGGCATGTTCGTCGACAAGCCGCAGCTCCAGCCCGGTGAGCAGGAGATCGCCATCATGATCGACGCGGCGACCGGCGTCGCCGGAAAGATCTACTCCGGCGCCAAGGTCAACATCATCGCCACCTTCAAGGGCGCCAAGGACACCGAGCCCTCGCGCTCGGTGATCATCGTGTCCAACGCCCGCGTCCTGAACGTCGGCAAGCTCACCGCCCTCGACAAGGACAGCGACAAGAAGGGCCCCGCCGAGGCGGTCCCGATCACCTTCGCCCTGAACACCAAGGACACCCAGCGCGTCGCGTACGCCGAGTCCTTCGCGGAGCACGTACGCCTGGCCCTCGTGGCCCCCGGCACCGACTCCGCGCCCGGTGCGGGCGACCGCACGTACACCCTCGACGGGGACAAGTGAGGCCCGGATGACCACCCGAATCCTCCCCGCGGCCGGCGACCCGGACGCCGCCCGAGCCATCTCCACCCTCCTCAGCCAGCTCCCGGCCGCCGAGCCGGGCGCCCCGGTCCCCGACTCCACCACGCTGCTCGACACCCTGGGCCGGCTGGCCGCCGAGTCCATCGACGAACTGCCCGAGGTCGTCCTCGTCCACGAGCGGATCGGTCCGGTGCCCGCCCTCGACCTGATCCGCGAGGTCGCGCTCCGCTTCCCGGCGGTCGGTGTGGTGCTGGTGTCCTCCGATGCCGGCCCGGCGCTGTTCTCGGCCGCAATGGACTCCGGCGCGCGCGGCCTGATCGGTCTGCCGCTCGCGTACGAGGAACTCGCCGCCCGCGTCCAGTCCGCCGCCCAGTGGTCCGTGGGAGTGCGCCGCCACCTCGGCCGGGGAGCCGACGTGTTCACCGGCCCCGGCGGCAGGGTGGTCACCGTCACCGGAGCCAAGGGCGGCGTCGGCACCACCTTCACCGCCGTGCAGTTCGCGCTCGCCGCGGCCTCCTCGGGACGGCGTACCGCCCTGGTCGACATGGACCTCCAGGCCGGCGACGTCGGCTCGTACCTCGACGTGCAGTTCCGGCGCTCGATCGCCGACCTCGCCGGCATCCAGGACATCTCGCCGCGGGTGCTCCAGGACGCGGTCTACGACGACCGGACCGGGCTGGCGCTGCTGCTGGCCCCGGCCGACGGCGAACGCGGTGAGGAGGTCGACGAACGCGCCGCCCGGCACATCCTCGCCGCCCTGCGCAGCCGGTACGAGCTCGTCGTCATCGACTGCGGCACCCAGGTCACCGGCGCGAACGCGGCGGCGGTGGAGTCGGCGGACGTGGCCGTCCTGGTCACCACGCCGGACGTGGTCTGCGTACGCGCCGCCAAGCGCCTGGTCCGGATGTGGGAACGGCTCCAGGTCCGCAAGGCGGAGGACACCGCCATGGTGGTCAACCGCTGGAGCAAACACACCGAGATCCAGCCCGCGCTGATCGAGAAGATCACGAAGACCCGGGCCACCCGGACCCCGGTCCCGGCCGCCTTCAAAGAACTCCAGGCGGTCATCGACGCGGGCCGGGTGCAGGACCTCGACAACCGCTCCACCGTCAAGCAGGCGCTGTGGACCCTGGCCGGCGAACTCGGTCTGCTGACACCCCCGGCCACGGCGGAACCCGAGGCCGCCGCCCCGGGAAACCCGGGCACGGCCCTCGCGGTACGGCCCCCCCGAGCGGTGGCCCGCACGGCCGGCCCCTGGCTGCGCCGCGGCCGGGAGGGCTGACGGATGCCCGCGCGCAGACCCGCCCGGGCCGCCCGGGGCGGTCGCGGAGACCGCGGCCAGGTGGCGGTCGAGTTCGTCGGCATGGTGCCCCTGATCCTGCTGCTCGTGGCGGCGGTGTGGGAGTGCGTACTGATCGGGTACGCGTTCTCCCTGGCGGGCAACGCGGCGGACGAGGCGGCCCGGGTGGGCGCGGTGCACGGGGACGGGGCGTGCGATGCCGCCGCGCGCCGGCACATCGCCGGCGCCTGGCACATGAGCGTGCAGTGCGGTGAGGCGGGCGACGTCTACAAGGCGACCGTGAAGCTCAACCTCCCGGTCCTCTTCCCGGGCCTGGACATCGGCACCCCGATCACGGGCGAGGGCGGATCGGCGAAGGAGCGGGGAGGGGAGTGAGATGAACGCAAGACGCGACCGGGGGCGGGGCCGAGGCCGAGGGCGGGGCCGCGGCCTCGGCCGGGACCGGGGCCAAGTAGCCCTGGAATACATCGGGTTCATACCCGTTCTGCTGTTCGTCGCGCTGTGCGGGATCCAGCTCGGCTGGGTCGGCTACGTCCACCAGCAGGCCGAGACCGCAGCCCGCACCGCCGCACGCGTGGAGGCACGCAAGCCGGGCGCCGGGTCGGCGGCCGGCACGGCGGCCATCAGCTCCGGCCTCGACGCGACGGTGAACGTGACCTCGGGCCCGGACGCCGTCACCGCGAAGGTGTCCATCCCGATCAAGTCCATCGTTCCCGGCCTCTCCATCGACCCCGCCGAGGCCACCGCCGTCATGCCCAACGACGATCCCGAGGAGACCGGACCATGAGCCTGCGCTCCCGGGTCAACACCCCCGACGACCGGCACGGTCCCCGCGAGGACGGCCGGCTGGTCTCCGCGTACCGGGCGAAACTCCTGGAGGAGATCGACCTCGCCGAGATGTCGGCGCTCGCGCCGGCCGAGCGCCGGGCCCGGCTGGAGCGCGTCCTCGGGCACATCATCAGCCGCGAGGGCCCGGTCCTGTCCACCGTCGAACGGGCCCAGCTGATCCGCCGGGTCGTGGACGAGGCGCTCGGTCTCGGTGTGCTCGAACCGCTCCTCGAAGACGCCTCGATCTCCGAGATCATGGTCAACGGACCGGACCAGATCTTCGTCGAACGCGCCGGCCGGGTGGAGCAGCTGCCGCTGCGCTTCGCCTCGCACGACCAGCTGATGCAGACCATCGAGCGGATCGTCTCCACCGTCAACCGCCGCGTCGACGAGGCCAATCCGATGGTCGACGCCCGCCTGCCCAGCGGCGAACGCGTCAACGTGATCATCCCGCCGCTGTCCCTGACCGGGGCCACCCTCACGATCCGGCGCTTCCCGCGCGCGTTCACCCTGCACGAGATGATCGGCCTGGGCTCGTTGGACGAGCAGATGCTCCTCCTGCTGTCCGGCCTGGTCCAGGCGAAGATGAACGTCATCGTGTCCGGCGCCACCGGCACCGGGAAGACCACCCTCCTCAACGCCTTGTCCGGCCTGATCCCGGAGGGCGAACGGATCATCACCATCGAGGACTCGGCGGAGCTCCAGCTCCAACAGGCGCACGTCATCCGCCTCGAATCCCGCCCGGCGAACGTGGAGGGCAAGGGCCGGATCACCATCCGCGACCTCGTACGCAACTCCCTGCGCATGCGCCCCGACCGCATCATCGTGGGCGAGGTCCGCGGCGGCGAGACGCTCGACATGCTCCAGGCGATGTCGACCGGCCACGACGGCTCCCTGGCCACCGTCCACGCGAACAGCGCCGAGGACGCCCTGATGCGCCTGCAGACCCTCGCCTCGATGTCCGAGGTCGAGGTCCCCTTCGAAGCCCTCCAGGACCAGATCAACAGCGCGGTGAACGTCGTCGTCCAGCTGACCCGCTACGGGGACGGCTCACGCCGCGTCACCGAGATCGCCATCCTCGACTCGCACGGCCGCGAACCCTTCCGCATCACCACCGTCTGCCGGTTCGCCGCCCAGCCGATGGGCGCCGACGGCCGGGTCCACGGCCACTTCGAGTACTTCCCGCTGCCGCGCCGGATCGCGGACCGCCTCTACATGAACAACCAGCCGATCCCGCAGGCCTTCGGGGTCGCCGTGTCCGACGACCAGCTCGCCACCCGCATCACCCGGACAGCCCTGTGAACCCACTGATCCTCCTCACCCTCGGCGCCACGCTGCTGACCTGCGTCCTCGTCGTCGCCGGCGTCCACGCCTACGCCGCCGGCCGCGCCCAGCGCGCCGCCCTCATCGAACGCCTCGCCACGGACGGAGCGCCGGAGCCGACGGGCCGCAGACGCCGCTTCTCCGGTGTGGACCGGCGCCTGCGCAAGACCGCGCTCGGCAAGCGGATCGAACTGAAGCTGGCGGTGACCGGCCTGGACCTCACTCCCGGCGAGTTCTTCGTCTACATGCTGATGTCGGTCGCCGGCGTCTGGCTCGTCGCGGCGAGCTTCCTGGCCCCGTTCTTCGGCCCCGTGGCCGGCCTGATCGGCCTGTGGGCGGCCGACGCGTTCCTCAACTGGCAGCGGGCCCGGCGCACCGAGCGCTTCATCAACCAGCTGCCCGAACTCGCCCGCATCCTCGCCAACGCCACCCAGGCCGGGCTGGCCCTGCGCACGGCCATCGCCATAGCGGCGGAGGAACTGGAGGCACCGGCCGGCGAGGAGCTCTCGCGCGTCGCCGACCGCCTGGCCGTCGGCCACTCCATCGAGGAGTCGCTCGGCGAGATCGCGCAGCGGCTGCCCTCCCGGGAACTGGTCGTCCTCGTCTCCACCCTCGTCCTGTCCGCGCGTGCGGGCGGTGCGATCGTCGGCAGCCTGCGCAACCTGACCGTGACGCTGGAGCAGCGCAAGGAAACGCGGCGCGAGATCCGAACCCAGCTGTCCCAGGTGACCGTGACGGCGTACCTGGTGCCGGCCATCGGGCTCGGCTCGTTGCTGCTGGTGAACGTGATGATGCCGGGCGCCCTGGACCGGATGACCGGCGCGTTCATCGGCCAGACGGCGGTGCTGGTGGCGATCGGGCTCTTCACCCTGGGCTTCGTCCTGATCCGCCGCCTCTCGAAGATCGACGTGTGAGGGGGCGACGGACATGACGGCTCTGCTGCTGGCCCTGCTGCTGGGGGTGTCGGTCTTCGGCGCCTGCCACGGCATCCGCCTCTACCGCGCCGAAACCAAACTGCCGAGCGACCTCGCGCTCGCCCTGGAGGTCGGAGCCACCCGGACGACCGCCGTCGGCTCGGCCGTCGACCGGATGGGCATCCGCTGGGCGCCGCTCGTCCTGCGCCTCATGGGACCGAACCGGGTCGCCCGCAAGCGCCGCCAGATCGACATGGCGGGCAACCCGGCCGGCCTGACCATCGACCGGTACGCGGCGCGCCGCGCGGTGTACGGGTTCCTCGGCGCCCTCGGCGCCTTCTCGATGCTGATCAACGGGCAGCTCGTACCGGCCCTCCTGATGGTCGCCTTTGGCTTGTTCTGGATCGAGGTCGGCCTGTGGTCGGCGATCCGGGTCCGCCGCGACCACATCGAGCGGACGCTGCCGGACTTCCTGGACGTGCTCGCGGTCGTCGTCAGCGCCGGGCTCGGCTTCCGGCAGGCGCTGGAGCGGGTCGCCGCCAAGTACGAGGGACCCTGGTCCGACGAGATCCGCATCACCCTGCAGCAGATGGACATGGGCGTCAGCCGCCGCCAGGCCTTCGACGAGCTGCGCCGGCGCAACGACTCCGAGCAGGTCGCGCAGTTCGTGACCGCGCTCCAGCAGGGCGAGGAGCTGGGCTCGCCGATCGTCGAGACGCTGATCGCGATCGCCGAAGACATGCGCCGCACCGATGCCCAGAACGCCCGGCGGCGGGCGGCCCGGGCCGTGCCCAAGGCCACGTTCGCGGTCACCATGTTCATGCTGCCCGGCACGCTGATCCTGCTCGTGTGCGGCTTCGTCTACGGCGCGGACGTCGACTTCGGCGCGATGCTCGGAGGCGGATGAGCCGTGGCCGTCCTCCAGATCCCCCTGGCCGCGTCGCGCGGAGGAGCCCGCGCCACCCACCGGCAGGCCGGCCCCTCCCTCACCCTCCAGGCCAACGCCCTCCAGTCCCTGTGTCGCCGGGTCTTCGCGTTCCGCATGGTGATGATCGGCCTCGGCGCGCCACTGGCCCTGGGACGCACGGCACGCGGCGGGCCGACGTACCTCGTGGGCGGCGCGGTCCTGCTCACCTTCATGCTCTCCTACGTGCTCTTCCGCGACTGGGAGCGCTTCGGCCCGCTGCTGCTGCGCCACCGCTGGCTACTGGCCCCGGACCTGGCGTGCACCGGGCTGCTGCTGATCACGGCCACGCCCAAGTCGCCCCTCGGCTTCGCCGTCCTCTGCACGCCCCTGCTGGCCGGGCTGGTCCACGGATGGCGCGGCTCCGCGGTCTACGCGGCCCTGGCGGCGGTCGCGGTGGCCGCCCTCGCCGGCGGGCCGACCGTGGCCGCACTGTGCCTCCTGGCGGGCGCGGCCGGCGCCTCCCTTCGAGACCTCCTCTTCCGCTTCGGCTCGGCCAGCCAGGCCCTGACGGAAACCCGGGCCCGGCTGGCCGTCGCCGAGGCGGTGCGCGCCGAACGGGACCACCTGGCCCGCGAGATGCACGACTCGGTGTCGAAGACCCTGCACGGCCTGGCCCTGGCGGCGGACGCCCTCGCCCGCACCACCGACCCGGCCGCCCTGCGCCGGCAGGCCGACCAGCTCTCCGGCGCGGCCCGCCGGGCGGCGGCGGAATCCCGCGAACTGCTGACGGACCTGCGGCGCGACGCCGAGGCCCCCGGGGCCTGCTTGCTGGGCGGGCTGCGCCGCACCGCGGCTGCGGCGAACGCGGAACTCCACACGCCGCAGGCCCTCCCCCCGCTTCCCGCCCCGGTGGCACACCACCTGCTCGCGGTCACCTCGGAAGCCCTGGAGAACGCCCGCCGCCACGCCGGAGCCACGCGCGTCACGGTCTCGGCGGCCGTCGACACCACCGACCTCACCCTGAGCATCGAGGACGACGGCCGGGGCCTGCCGCCCGACGCCCTGCACCGCAGCGGCCACTTCGGGCTGCTCGGCATCACGGAACGCGCGGCGGCCATCGGCGCCCGCCTCCACATCGGCGCCCGGCCGACCGGCCCCGGCACCCTCGTCCGCCTGGACCTCCCGCTCGCGGCCCTGACCCAGGAAGGGAGCCCGTGATGCCGATCCGCGTGCTGATCGCCGACGACAACCCGGTCGTACGGGCCGGCCTGGCCGCGCTGCTCGCCACGGCAGGGGACATCGAGGTCATCGCCCAGGCGGCCGACGGCCGCGAAGCCCTGAGTCTGACCCGCCGGCACGCCCCCGACGTGATCCTGCTCGACGTCCGCATGCCGGGCGTCGACGGCATCTCGGCCCTGCCGCACCTCGTACAGCTGGCGCCCGTACTGATGCTGACGTACAGCCAGGAATCGGAAATCGTCCGAGAGGCGCTCCTCTTGGGCGCGGGCGGCTACCTGGTCCACGGCGAATTCACCCCGGAAGACCTGCTCCGCGCGGTCCGCGACGTCCGCGAGGGCCGGGCCCACTTCACGACGACGGCGGCGACCGCCCTCCTCGCGAACCTCCGGACCTCTTCGCAACCGCAACGATCTGTGGCACAGTCTCCAGAGCGGATGCACAACTCGGTTCTCTTCAACCTGAGTTCGAGGGAGGTGGAGATCATGGATCTGATCGCGTCCGGGATGAGCAACCAGCAGATCGCGGCCACCTGCTTCATCAGCGAGAAGACGGTCAAGAACCACATCAACCGCATCTTCGCGAAGCTCCAGAGCACGAGCCGCAGCGAGGCGATAGCCCGCTGGCTGGGAACGGCCCGTCCAGGGGTGACCGGTCATGGGTAGACGGAGTGCGCAGTGGGTCCGTAATTGGGCCCCGGGACCCTTGGTTATCACCGGTGACTCCCCGTACGGTCCGCAAACCAACAGCGGCACCGGCCCGGGAGGGAACCCCCATGTTGCAGAACACCCTGGCGAGGCTCCGGAAGCGGTACACCCACAAGCCCCCGACCGATCGAGGCCAGACGGCCTTCGAATACCTGGGCATCATCCTGGTGGTCGTGGTGATCATCGGAGCCATCGTCGGCACGGGCATCGGCCAGGCCATCACCAATCGGATCGCTACTGCAGTTGCATCGGTCACTGCGGGGAAGTGACCTCAGAAAGGGTCGACGACCGAGGGCAGGCCTTCCCCATCTACATCGTGGTGGTGGCCGGCATGCTCTTCGCCGCGTTCGCCTTCTTCGTCGTAGGGCAGGCGGCACTTACGCGCAGCAATGCCCAAGGTGCCGCCGACGCCGCGGCCCTCGCGGCGGCACGCAATGCCCGAGATCACCTGGTGCCGGGCTTGGATTTTGCGAAGTTCAAGCCAGAGGACTGGGAGGAGGTCCTTCGCGGGGATTTGCTGGATTCGACCGGCGCCTGTGAAGAAGCGAGCGGCTTCGCGGAGCAGAACGACGCGTCGGCGACGTGTGCGCCGTCGCTACGCAAGTTCACGGTTGAGGTGACGACCAACGGGACAGTCGGCAAGTCGGTCATCCCTGGAACTGACGGCGTGCACGGGAAGGCGCACGCAACCGCAGCGATCGAGCCGCGCTGCACTCTGGGCGATGCCCCGGACCCTGCTCCCACCCCAGCTCCTTCTGCCACCCAGACCCCTATTCCGACGCCGACCTCGGCGTCATTTGTGACGTTCAAGTGCAAGGGCGGAAAGGCGTTGGTGCTGGACCCTTCGAAGCCCGACCCCTGGCGCAAGCTGGCCAGGACCCTGTTTGACGTGCACTTGGTCGATTGACAGTGAATGAGAGAAGGAAGCGGCATAGATGAGCACTCGGCACTCGGTGAAGGTCCGCGGGGGAGCAGCCGCTGTAGCTGCGGCGGTTTTGGCGATCACGATGGCCGGTTGTGGTGGGGGTGACGACAGCAAGCCCAAGGCGGGCCAGGCTGCGTCGTCGAATACCCAGGGAGCCGCATCCCAGTCGCAGGACCCCGGCAGTAGCCCCAAGCCCACGCCGACCGAAGTGCTCGCCACCGTGAACGGCGAAAGCGGCATGACTCTCACCATCAACTCCGCGGTGCGTGACGCGGGCGGATTCCTTACGGTCAGTGGCCAGTTGAAGAACACCGGCAGTCAGGCTTTCGCCAGTACTGCGGCATGGCGAGGCAATGAACTCAACAGTAGCGGGGCCTCGGTCGCGGGTGTCACCTTGGTCGACAAGGCCGCTAAGAAGAGGTACTACGTGCTGCGCGACACAGACGGGCGGTGCCTGTGCACTACCGGCCTGACCATCATTGAGGCCGGCCAGGCGGTTCCGTTCTTCGCGCAGTTCCCGGTGCCTCCGAACAACACCACTCAGGTGGACTTCAACCTGCCCACCTTCGCCACGGCCACCATCAAACTCTCCGGGTGACCCCATGAATAAACGCCACCGCGTCTCCGCCGCGACAGCTGTCGCCGGTCTCGTCATCGCCGGGGCCCACTTCATCGGCGCGACGAGCGCCCACGCCGATGACGTCAAGCCGTCCGTACCCCCCGGCACCGAACCCTCCGCCGCCGCGCCCGTGCCCATCGACTCCAATGCGCCCGGGCTGAAGATCCCCCAGGGCGGAACCCTGGCTCCGATCAAGGTGCTCGACATCGCCGAGGTCGTCGAAGACCTCGGCGGTGAGCAGCGGCGGCAGGAGACCAACCAGTCCGTGATGATGGCGCTGCAGTCCGAGGTGCTCTTCCCCGAGAACAGTGCCGTCTTCAACGCCCAGGCCGCCGCCCGGATACAGGCCATCGCCAACGAGATCAACTCCCAGAAGGCGACCCGTGTCCGCATCTTCGGGTTCACCGACGACCAGGGCAGCTACGAGCACGGCCAGGAGCTCTCCAAGCAGCGTGCCGACGCCGTTCAGGCCGAGCTCGCCAAGACCGTCACCAGCCCCGGCGTCATCTACGACGTCCGGGGCTACAGCGAGGACTACCCGATCGCCGACAACAGCACCGAGGAAGGCCGCAAGAAGAACCGCCGCGTCGAGATCACCTTCCCCCGCACCACCGCCGCCGGTGGCAGCTAATTCGCTGACGGCCCGGCGGCGGAAGTGCTCCGCCGTGCGCTGGGTGATGCCGACGGCCGGGGCGGTGTGGATGTCGTAGACCGGCGCGGCCTCGGTTTCGCCGTACAACCCGCTGATCAGCTCGACGCCGGTCACGATCCCGAGCAGTCCGTCCAGTCCGACTAGTTCGGCTGTTGGGTGGCCCGGAGCAGGGTCGACGCCGCTTCCCGGGCGCGGTGTGCGGGTTCCGGGCCGGGGTCCAGGGCCGCGACCACCGTGGCGCCCTCGACCAGGATCAGCAGCTGGTCTGCCAGGTCCTCGCGGCCGGGGCCGGTTAGCTCCGCCAGCAGCTCCCGCAGCTCTGCCTTGTGGCGGCGTACGACGTCCAGTACCCCCGCGGGGCCGGTGCCCAGCTCTCCGTACGCGTTCAGGAAGGCGCAGCCCCGGAACTCCGGCTCCGAGAACCACCGCGCCAGCCAGTCGAAGAGCGCACCCGTCGCCTCGACCGGATCGGCGGCCTGCGCCACCGCGGCGCGCAGGCTCGCCGTCCAGCGCCGGTCGCGGCGTTCAAGGTAGGCCGTGACCAGTGCTTCCTTGGCCGGGAAGACCTTGTAGAGCCGCTTGAGCGGCACTCCAGACGTGGTGCGGATGCGGTCCATGCCGACGGCCTGGATGCCCTCGGCGTAGAACAGCTCCTCCGCCGTGTCCAGCAGCCGGGTGCGGGCCTCTTCGTCGTTCATGACGGCAGCGTAGCCCAGAACCGCTTGCGTCGAGAACGATCGTTCTCTATCGTCCCCCCTCAGTGAGAACGATCGTTCTCCGCTCTTCCTCCCTTCATCCCTTCGTCCGACCGAGGTGCACCCATGACCGTCCCCGCCGTACGCCCGCCCGTGCCGCCCTTCACCGAGGAAACGGCCCGGGCCAAGGTCCAGGCCGCCGAGGACGCCTGGAACAGCCGAGACCCCGAGCGCGTCGCCCTCGCCTACACCGAGGACTCGGTCTGGCGGAACCGCGACCGCTTCCTCACCGGCCGCGCCGAGATCCGGGCGTTCCTCACCGAGAAGTGGGAGCGCGAGCTCGAATACCGCCTCCGCAAGGAGCTGTGGGCGTACACCGGCAACCGCATCTCCGTCCGCTTCGAGTACGAGTGGCACGACATCGCCGGCCAGTGGTGGCGCAGCCACGGCAACGAGCAGTGGGAGTTCGAGGGCGACGGACTGATGCGGCGGCGCGAGGCCAGCATCAATGACGTCCCGATCGACCCCGAGGACCGCCGCCTCACCTGAGCCGCGGGCAGGTGTGCCGCGCGCCGGCCCGCGGTATGTCTGTGCGCGGGCGCTCGGACCCCCGGGCGCCCCAGGTGAGGAGACTCGGCATGGCACGGGCGCGGGTGAACGGAGTGGACCTCTTCTACGAGGTCGTGGGCGAGGGTGAACCCCTGGTCCTGGTCCACGGCTCGTGGGTCGACCACGAAACCTGGCAGCGCGTCGTGCCCCGCCTCGCGCAGTCGTTCCGGGTGCTGGTCTACGACCGGCGCGGCCACAGCCGCAGCGAGCGCCCGCCAGGTCGGCGCAGTCGGCGGCAGGACGAGGACGACCTCGCGGCCCTGATCGAGATGCTCGGCGCCCCGGCCCATGTGGCCGGGAACTCTTTCGGGGCCTCGACCGCGCTCGGCCTCGCCTCCCGCCGCCCCGAGCTGCTGCGCACCCTGACCGCGCACGAGCCCCCGCTCCTGAGCATCGTGGGCGACGGGGACCGGGAACTGCGACCGCTGATGCAGGCCATGCAGACCGCCCTCGACGGGGTCGTCGCGGCTCTGGGGGCAGGTGAGCGTCGGGTCGGCGCGCAGCGGTTCGTGGACGAGGTCGTCAGCGAGCCGGGCGGCTGGGAGCAGGTGCCGGAGCGCTTCCGGGAGACCTTCACCGCCAACGCCCCCGCGTTCGCGGCGGAACAGGCCGACCCGGACTGGTCACGCATCGACCTCACCCGCCTCTCCGGTCATCAGGGCCCCGCCCTGCTGACCTTCGGCAGCGAGAGCCCGCCCTGGTTCCCGGTGATCGTCGGCAAGCTCGCGACCGCGCTCGGCCAGGCGCGGATGCGGACGCTGGTGGGGGACGGACACGTCCCCCACCTCACCCACCCGGAGCACTATGCCGACGCCCTCGTCGCCTTCATCCGCTCCTCGGGCCGGGCCCTGGCCGGGTGAGGGTCATCTGCTGCGGGCCGCCAATCCGGTCAGGGCCCGGGTGACCAGGTCGGCCTGGTGGGTGGCGCCGCGGAGATTGGGGTGCAGGACCGTGCACGCCTCCCCGTTGCCGGGGACCATGCGGCACAGCCCGGAGGGCGGGTCGCTCTGGGTCCCGGGGCCGGTGAGGTTGTCCTTGATCCCGTACATCCACCGTTGCTCCGGCCCCGCACATACGCCGTGCCCGGTGCTGGAGGCGTACGTGTCGACGTAGACCGCGCCCGCGCGTTGCGCCTGTGCGCGCAGGACGGTGTTGACCCGGCGCTCCAAAGTGTCGAGGAAGGACATGTCCCCCTTGGTGACGGTGCCGAGCTGGCGCCACGAGCCGAACGAGCAGCCGGTGCGGTCCGCGACGATGGCCGGGTAGCCGACGACGGCCACCTTGGCGCGGGGTGCGCGGGCCTTGATCTCCTTGAGGACGGTCGCGAAGTCCGCCTCCAGGGCGGTGAACCTGCCGTTCAGCGGGCCGGCGCCGGGACCGCGCGTGTAGTGCGTGGAACAGGGGCTGCCGATCCCGAAGGCCGCGACGCCCTGCTCGACGCACTTCTTGATGATGTCGATGAACCCGACCGAGTTGCCCCCGATGCCGAGGGTGACGAGGTCGGTGGCGGCGGTGACGGCCTTGATCTGGGCCGGTCGCGGGGCCCAGCCGTTCCGGGGCGGGACGGACGGGGGACCGCTCAGCTCGGTCTGCGGCTCCAGGACCCCGGCTCTGACCTCGGCGGCGGAACACGTGGCGTCGGTCAGGCGCACGCCCAGACGGCGGGCGGTCTGCTGCGGGTAACTGGAGGCGGAGCGGCCGCAGCCGTCATTGGTGGCCCAGGGGCGGACGAAGGCGCCGGCGCTGTAGGAGTCGCCGAGGGCGGTGTAGTCGAGGGCGGTGTAGTCGAGAGCGGTGTGGTCGAGGGGGGCCGCTGGCGGCGCGGCCGTGGCGGGGACCGGGCCGGCGGTGAGGGCCATGAGGGCGAGGGCGGCCACGACGGCCGACCTGGTGCGGGATGGCATGACGGTGTCCTTCGCTCGGGCGCCGTACGGCCGATCCGGGTGGCGCACTTCACTGAAGGTAGCCGATCTGATTACGCAGAGTAATTGTCCGGCTCGCAAACCCCCGGATCGAGTGACGGGACGGACTTGGTGGCGCCCCGGTGACCTTCGCGTGTCGCGATGGGTGCATCGTCCACACGGCGCCCACGCCTCCCCGATGATGCGGCGCCGGTCGAATCTCGACGTCCGTCCCAGGGGGATCATGCGACCGTCCGTCGTAGCGCTGGCTCTCGTCGGCGTCCTCGCGCTGACCGCTTGCGGGGGAGGGGGTGAAGGGGCCGGTCCCGACCAACCGTCGAAATCCGAGACCGCCGCCCCCGACGCACCGGGCAAGGGCAAGGGCAAGAAGGTCCAGCGGGCACCGCTGGGCGAAACCCTGACCCTCCGGGATCAGGAGGGCGGCGAGCAGCTGGCCGTGACGGTCAAGGAATGGGGCCGACCCGGCGGCAGGGGCCGGCGAGCACGGCAAGCCGAAGGACGGGAAGCGCTGGGTCGCCGCGCGCTTCGAGCTGAGGAACACCGGCAAGCTCGTGTACGACGGCAGGCCGGGCGGCGGGGCACAGGTCATCGACGCTCGGGGCCAGCGCTTTGGGCCGGATCGTCTTCGAGGTGCCGGCGGACTCGAAGACCACCACGGTTCAGTTCGCGATGGACTCGGGCTGTGCGGACCGGGCCGGGTGGTGGGCCGTCGAGCCGTCGGGCCGTCGGGCGTCAGGACGCCTGGTGGGCCTGCGTGATGAGGTCGGTGGCGACTTCCAGTGCGGCCAGTCGCGTCTCCTCCGGGTTCCCCTCCACGTGCTGGAGGAACATCATCCCCGCGTGCAGGGTGAACAGGGCGCTCACGCAGCGGACCTGGTCAGCCAGGGGTCCGTCCTCCGTGCGGAGCAGCTCGACCAGGGTGAACAGCCTGCGCTTGACCGTCTCGCCGATGCTCAGTTCCCGCATCGTCGCCTGGTTCTCCTGCATGAAGCGGTACAGCGGCGCGCCCGCCGCCATCGCCTCGCTGTAGCGCCGGAGCACCTCGCGCTTGGTGTCCAGGGTCGGCGGCTGCTGCTTCGCCCACTCGATCAGCTCGTCGATCGGCCTGGTCAGGTCCTCGAAGACGCTGATGATGATGTCTTCCTTGGTCTTGAAGTGGTAGTACAGCGCCGCCTTCGTGACCTCCAGCCGCTCCGCGATCTCGCGCAGCGACGTCTTCTCGTACCCCTGCTCGGCGAAGAGCTCCAGTGCGACGTCCTGGATGCGCTGGCGCGTATTGCCGCGGCGCGCCTGCGGACTGCTGCTGGACATGGATCTCCCCAAGATTACTTACTTGACGCCCGGCTAGTTACGGGTCTACCTTCCCCAGTGTAGTGAACTAGCCGGGCGGCAAGTAAGGGTCCGGAGCAGGTGGGTGACTGGGGAGTGGACATGGCTGAAGAAATAAAGACGGCAGAGGTCTCCGAGGGGGTGAAGCCGCGCAGCGTCCGCGTCGTCCTCATGGCCCTCATGATCGCCATGCTCCTGGCCATGCTGGACAACATGATCATCGGTACCGCGATGCCGACGATCGTCGGTGAGCTCGGCGGTCTGGAGCACCTCTCCTGGGTGGTCACCGCGTACACGCTGGCCACCGCGGCCTCCACCCCCATCTGGGGCAAGCTCGGCGACATGTACGGGCGGAAGGGCTCCTTCCTCACCTCCATCGTGATCTTCCTGATCGGCTCCGCGCTCAGCGGCATGGCCCAGGACATGGGTCAGTTGATCGGCTTCCGCGCCATCCAGGGCCTCGGCGCCGGCGGTCTGATGGTCGGCGTCATGGCGATCATCGGCGACCTGATCCCGCCCCGTGAGCGCGGCAAGTACCAGGGCATGATGGCCGGCGTGATGGCCCTCGCCATGATCGGCGGACCGCTGGTCGGCGGCACCATCACCGACCACATGGGCTGGCGCTGGTCCTTCTACATCAACCTGCCGCTCGGAGCCGTCGCGCTGGCGATGGTCACCGCCGTTCTGCACCTGCCGAAGAAGAAGGCCAAGGGCAAGATCGACTACCTGGGCGCCGCGCTGCTGACCGTCGCCATCACCTCGACCGTGCTGGTCACGACCTGGGGCGGCACCGAGTACGCCTGGGGCTCCGGGGAGATCATCGGCCTGATCGTCGTCGGCATCGTGTCGATCGCCGCGTTCCTCTTCGCCGAGACCAGGGCCGCCGAGCCCGTCATGCCGCTGCACATCTTCCGCAGCCGCAACTTCACGCTCATGTCGGTCATCGGGTTCCTCGTCGGCTTCGCGATGTTCGGCGGCGTGCTCTACCTCCCGCTCTTCCAGCAGTCGGTCCAGGGCGCCTCCGCCACCAACTCCGGCCTGCTGCTCCTCCCGATGCTGCTGTCGATGATGGTCGTCTCGCTGATCGCGGGCCGGATCACCACCAGCAGCGGCAAGTACAAGATGTTCCCGATCATCGGCGGCGCGCTGATGGTCGTCGGCATGTACCTGCTGGCCACGATGGACACGGACACCACCCGCCTGGTCTCGGGCGTCTACATGGCCGTCCTCGGCGCCGGCCTCGGGTTCCTGATGCAGATCACGATGCTGGTCGCGCAGAACAGCGTGGACATGAAGGACATGGGCGTCGCGTCCTCTTCGGCCACCCTCTTCCGCACGCTCGGCGGCTCCTTCGGCGTCGCCCTGATGGGCTCGCTGTTCACCAGCCGGGTCACGGACACCATGAGCGAGCGCCTCGGCCCGCAGGCCGCCCAGGCGGCCGGCTCCGCCCAGCTCGACGCGGCCAGCCTGGCGAAGCTGCCGGAGGCCGTGCGCGACGCCTACCAGCACGCGGTCGCCGCCGGTACGCACTCCGCGTTCCTGCTCGGCGCGTTCATCGCCGTACTGGGCTTCGCGGCCGCCTGGTTCGTCAAGGAGGTCCCGCTGCGCGGCGCGGGCCCCCAGCCCGCAGGCGCGGCGGACGACGCGGCGGCGCAGGCTCCGCAGGAGTCCTTCTCGCACTGACGGTTGCGGCGCTCGGCAGCCCGGCCCCGGCGGATTTTCCGCCGGGGCCGGGTTTTTTCATGCCCCGAAGCGGTTACAGGCGTTGTTGTGGTTTCGTCCTGTTTCAGGTGGGGTCGAAATCTGGACGATCAAGGACCAAGGTCCTAATAGTTGAAGATTACGGGGGAATTGGTGGGAACTCCTCTGCTTCACGGGTCGTCCTGGAGGGCAGAGCGCACACGAAAGCGGTTGGGGAGGGGACGGTTCATGGGCTTCACCACGCGCGCGAACAGGCAGGGCATCCGGGCCGGGGCAGCCGTCGTGGCGGCGGCCGCCGCCGTGGCCGGGACGGTGTGGGGGGTGGCGGCCCTCGTCGAACCGGGGCAGGGGCGGCAGGCGCAGGAGAACGTGGCGCGCCAGACCGGCACCGGCGGTGAGGGCACCGGAACGGACGACGGTGCGAAGGGCGGCGGTGCGACGGGCGGCTCCGCACAAGGCGCCGGCGGCGCGCCGCAGTCGGGGATACCCGACGGCATAGCCCACGCCTCCGAGAGCGGAGGCAACGCCGTCAACGTCACCATCGACGACGGCCCCGACCCCCAGTGGACCCCCAAGGTCCTCGCCGTGCTGAAGAAGTACGACGTGAAGGCGACCTTCTGCATGATCGGGCCGCAGGCAAAGGCCCACCCCGACCTGGTCAAGCGCGTCGTCGCGGGCGGCCACCGGCTCTGCGACCACACCGTGGACCACAACACGGCCATGGACAAGAAGCCCGTCGCCTACCAGGAGAAGCAGATCCTGGACGCGAAGAAGATGATCGAGGACGCGGCGGGCGGCGGCGCCAAGGTGGAGTACTACCGCGCCCCCGGCGGCGCGTTCACTCCCGAAAGCCGCCGCATCGCCGCCGCGAACGGCATGCGCCCGCTCGGGTGGAACGTGGACACCAAAGACTTCGGCAAGCCCGGTGTCGCCGTCATCGTCAACGCGGTCAAGAACGAGATCGGCAACGGCCCGACCGTCCTCTTCCACGACGGCGGCGGCAACCGCGCGCAGACCGTCGAGGCCCTCGATCAGGTGCTGGCCTGGCTGAAGGACCGGGGCCGCCCCACCGGATTCCCCGTGCGCACCGCGCCCGACGCCTCCTGACACGCCGTCCGGTGGCGAACGGGTGAGGATCGCCGCCCCGGCGCCGCCCGCGGTGTTCCCTGGTCGCGCACGCAGCCCCGCACGCCGCCCCGCACCAGTCCGGCACGCAGCCCGCACCAGCCCCGTACGACCGCCCAGGAGGCCCCGTGATCCCGTCGAGCCAGTTGACCGACCCCGCCGTCCGCGCCTTCGTCGCCGCCGTCAACTCGGGCGACCGGGAAGCCTTCCGGGCCGTCCTCACCGAGGGCGCCACCATGTCCGACGACGGTTCGGACCGCGACGTCGCCCAGTGGGCCGACAAGGAGATCTGGTCCTCCGGCGGGCACATGGACGTCGAGTCCGAAGCCGACGGCGGCCGCGCCCTCGTCGTCAGCTACCGCAACGACACGTGGGGCGAGATGCGCACCGCCTGGCGGTTCACCACCGACGGCGACGGGCGCATCAGCCGCTTCGAGACCGGTCAGGCCTGACCCGCCGACTTCTGCCCCGCCGACTCCTGACCCGCCGTTTCCCCCGCCGCCGCCCGCAGGACCGCCGCCGCCAAGCGGTCGTTCTCGGGGGCGGCGCCGCCCGGGAAGCCGAACCGGCGGCGCGTGTACCCGTACCCGATCCCCGTCGCCGGGTCCGCCCAGCCCAGGCCGCCCGCCGCGCCGCTGTGCCCGAAGGCCCGCGGGCCCACCGCGTGCTGCCGCTCGAAGCCCAGCCCGAAGTGGTCCTCCTCCGCGGTCACCCGGTCCTCGCCCGGCGTGTGCGGCCGCGCGAACTCGGCCGCCGTCTGCGGCTCCAGCAGCGCGGGCCGGCCCTCCACCTCGCTGATCGCCGCCGCGTACATGGCGGCGACCGCGCGCGCCGTGCCGATGCCGCCGGCCGATGCCGGGCCCAGCGCCTTCACCTTCGGGTGGTTGGCGAACGCCACCAGGTCCGTCGGCGTCTCGCGGTGCGCGTTGAAGGCCACCGGCAGCAGCTCCGGAACCGCGGTGCCCGCGGCGGCCCGGGCGGCCAGTTGCTCCTGCGTGGGCAGCATGTCCAGGACCGGCTTCCAGCGGCCCTCCAGCTCCTCGGGCAGGCCCAGGTACAGGTCCAGCCCGTACGGGGCCCGGATCCGCTCCTCGAACACCTCCTGGAGGGACCTGCCGGTGGCCCGCCGGACCACCTCGCCGGACAGCGCGCCGATCACCAGGGCGTGGTACCCGTACGCCGTCCCTGGCTCCCAGTACGGCTCCTGCCTGGCCAGCCGCGCCGCCACCAGCGCGTCGTCCGCGAGCTCGGCGTAGTCGAAGCCCTCGGCGGTGTTGATCAGCCCGGACTGGTGCGAGACCAACTGCCGCACCGTCAGCCGCTCCTTGCCGCCGCCGGTGAACTCCGGCCAGTACGCCGACACCGGACGCTCCAGGTCCAGTACGCCGTCCTGCACCAGCAGGGCCACCACCAGGTGTGCGGCGCCCTTGCTGATCGAGTAGACCCCGGTCAGGGTGGAGCCGTCGGTGTCCTCGCCGGCCCACAGGTCGACCACGCGGCGGCCGTCCCGGTACACCGCCAACTGTGCCTCCGGGGAGTGCGCCTCGGCCGCGACGAACGCCTCGAACTCCTCGCGCACGGGCTCCCAGCCCGCCGCCACCGTGCCGTTCACTTTCGCCTTCACGTTCACGTTCGCACTCGCGCTCATCCGGGCTCCCCACCGCGTTCCGCATCGTCGTGCCATCCCGAACGGAAGGTGATCATGGATTATTCCGGGGCGCGCATCCCGTACGGGTGAAAGCGCCCCCGGCCTCGTTCCAGCCCGCCGAGAGCCCCCGTTGGACCGGGCATGAAGCGCACCCGCACCGCCGCTCTCGCCCTCGCCGCCGCCGTGGCGACCGCCCTTCCCGCCCTCGGCCAGGCCGCCACCGCCGCGGACGGCACGTACCTCCAGGACCCGGCAGGCGGCGAGAAGGCCATGAAGTCACTGTGGACCAAGGACGAGATGCACAAGGTGGAAGGGCAGTTCCGCTTCTACCCCGGAGTGCAGTACAAGACGGTCACCCGCCCCGGCCCCGCCGGCGCCCCCGAATTCGAGCGGCGGGCCGGCGACCCCAAGACCCTCGCGTGGCAGCCCTCGTTCGACTTCGGCTGGGCGGTGTCGGACTCGACACTGGTGAAGAAGGCCGTGACCACCAAGGACGGCAAGCACCCGATCGTCGTGCACGCCGTACTGCGGCGCTCCGGCGACCACGCCAAGGCGGCCGAGGTGCACAAGGAACTGGCGGACCGGCCGGCGACGGGGCGCGCCAAGGTCCCGGGCGGCAAGCGGATCGCCTGCGACACGGGCGAGTACACGGTGGAGTGGTCGGTCACCCGCTCGGGCTACGGGACGCTCTCGGGCACGCTGCGCTGGAACTCCAGCTGCGAGCAGTACCGGACCGCGTTCTCGACGGAGCACGGCAGGGCCTGAACCGGAGACGGCGGGGGGAGAGCGGGGGACGGGAGCGGGGAAGAGAGGGCCGGCCGCCCTGTGCACCTTGTGGGCGCTCGGCGGGCGACTGGTCCGCGGCCTTGGATCAAGAGCCGTGGCAGCCATTCTGCCGCACGGGGTGGGATGAGGCAGGGGCGAAAGTCCCGTGTCGTACGGGATGTTTCGGCGTTCGACGCCGATCGGTCAGTGCTTCTTCTTGGTCTCCTCGTTCGCCTTGGCGGCGATCTCCTCCAGCACGCTCTTCGGGTCGCCGCCCGGCTCCACGGCACGGCCGATGTTGCGCTTGATGGTGTCGCTGACCGTCACCCACGACGGATCGTTCACCGGGTACAGCTGCGCACCGCGCAGGGCGGTCAGGAAGAACTGGTCGTTGTTGTCCAGGCCGCCGCCGGAAGGGGTGCGGGAGGCGGAGACGGTCGACGGCAGCAGGTGGTAGCGGCCCGCGAAGTCCATGAGGTTCTTGTCCTGGTAGATGAAGTCCAGGAACTTGCCGATCTCGGCGCGCTTGCCGTTCTGCTTGAACGCCATCATCCAGTCGGCGACACCCACGGCCGGCGGGGTCTCCCCGGTGCCGATCGTGTCCGACACCGGCATGGGCGCGGTACGGACGTCGATGCCTTTGGCGCGCGCCTCGTGCAGGAGCTGCGGGTAGCCGTTCAGCATGCCGACCTCGCCGCGCACGAAAGCGGCGAAGGCGTCGGCGCGGTTCAGCTGCGACGGCGGGACGGGCCCGGTCAGGCCGGGGCCGACCAGGTTGTCCTTCAGCCAGCGGAACGCCAGGATGTTCTGGTCGGAGGCCAGGTTGTAGTTGCCGCCGCTGTCGACGTAGCCGCCGCCGTTGCTCAGCTCCCAGATCATCGCCTCGGCGTGCGCCTCCTCCGGACCCAACGGCAGGGCGTACGGGTACTTCACGCCCTTGTCCTTGAGCGCCTTGGCTGCGGACTTCAGATCGGCCCAGGTCTTCGGCTCGCTGACGCCGGCCTGCTTGAAGAGGCCCTGGTTGTAGAAGAGGAGCCGGCTGCTCGCCACCCAGGGAAGGCCGTACAGGGTGTTCCCGACCGAGCCGGCCTCGGCCAACGGCTGGAGGAAGTTCGCCTCGGCGGAGACCGACAGGAGTTCGTCCGCGGAATACAGTTTGCCCTGCGCCGCGAAGTCCGAGTACGACCCCATCAGCGCCATGTCCGGCGCATTGCCGGCCTTGACCATACGGGAGACCTCGCGGTCGATGTCCGCCCACGGCAGGAGCTTGACCTCGACCTTGATGTCCGGGTTGGTTTTGGTGAAATCGGCCGTCACCTTGTCCCAGAAGGCCTTGGAACTGGTGGCCTTGGTGTCGCCGTATTCGGCAGCGACCAGGTGCAGCGTACCGCTGTCACCTGCACTGTTTCCTGAACCGCCGCATCCGGACAGCGGGAGCAGTAGACCGAGCACGACCGCGGTCGCGCCCGTTCCGAAGATTCTTCGTCGCACGGGTGTATTCCCCTGAATTTCTTTTGAGTCCCGTTACTGCTTATGAGTTGCTCCGGGCTGGGGTGTCCGTCCGTGGCCCGTTGGCCGGAATTCTCTCCTGTGCAGGGGCGGTTGGTTCCATTGGGTCGGAACTTGTGGGCAATGCTCCAAGTGCGGCTTTTCCGGCTGGTGTTTTCCGATATGTGATCAACAAATCGGACGCGCGTAGACATGCCGAAACGCCCGATTCCGGCCCATTGGGCTCCACGGAACGGGTCGAGGGGTACGGATCAGGTCAGTCGGCGAACTCGCCGGCGTACGGGTCGGGCTCGCCCGTCTCCGGGTTGCGGCCCTCCTGCCAGCGGCGCTGGGCCTTGCGCCAGTGCACGAAGCTGAGGTGCCCGCCGTCCCAGAACGTGATGCTGACCGGACTCACGTCGAACTCGTCGGAGCAGAGCCGGAACAGGAACTCGGCCATGCCGTACGGGTAGACCGCGAAGGAGTCGGCGGTGTGCCGGCCGACCACCAGGACGGGCCAGCGGTCCGGATCGGCGTCGGTCGTCAGCCAGCACAGGATGTCCGAGCCGCCGGTCACGCCCCACGCGATGATCGAATCGGGGTCCACGTCGAAGGCGGCCCGGCCGCCCTCCGCCTCCCAGACGTGACGGGCATTGGCGGTCTCCTCGGCCATCTCGGCCGGATCCCACTGGAGACCGGGCTTGGGAAGCGGGAGGAGGATGCTCGCCTCGCCGTTGATGGAGCCCGCACCGAAGCGGCCCATGAAGGCGATGAAATCGGCCGGGAACCGGGTCCGCCACACGGCTTCGGCAGCCGGCCAGTCGACGTCCTCGTCGGCGCCGTGCGTCGCCGGCATGATCTGCTCCAGCGCCTTGATACGCGCGTTCTCCGTCATGCCGCTCCCCTGAGACCCCAGCTCAACCGCCCCAACCTACCGCCGGGGGAGCCCGGGGCCTAGCGGCAGTTGCGACGGCCCTCGACGTCGTCAGGTCCGGCGATGTCGAGCTGCGAGCCGACCCGCAGGCCCCAGGCGGCCATGGCCCCGGCCTCGGCCTCCAGGACGTGCCGGGAGCGCAGGCGGGGAAGTCCGAGGCGGCCCGGGGTCATGGTGGTCAGGGCGATGACGCGCAGCCGGCGGTCGAGGTACGCCACGTCGATCGCGAACCGCATCCGGAACGTGTGCACGCTCCCCGCCGGGGTGAGGAGCAGGGCGGCGCCGGGGATGCCGTCGCGGCCGAGGAGGCCGCGGGTCCGGGCCCGGTAGGACGCCGCGATCTCCAACGGCACCGGCGCCCGGCCCGGCCCGAGGTGGAGCAGGCCGTTGCTGGTCGTCATGGCCGCCAGGGTAGGGGTGGTCGGGCCCCGGTGGTTGGGCCCCCGGGCCCATGCGGGTGCCGGCGTCTGCGCCTACCTTCGGCAGATGGGGCTGATCGTGATCGTCGCCGCCGCGGTCGCCTACGGCGGGGTGGCGGGGCTGCTGTTGCCGCGGGCCGCGTACCGGCTGTCGGTCGAGCCCGGTGCCGAGTGGCGCGCCCACTGCCCCGAAGGCCATCCGATCCCCGCCTGGCTGGGCCCGCCCCGTTGTCGGGGGGCTTCGCATCGGTACGGGATTCCCGTCGCCTGGACCGCGGGCGGCTGCGGTCTGGTGTGCGGGGGGCTCGCCGGGGTCGTCGGGGGACGACCCGAAGGGGCGGTGTACGTAGCCGTCGCGCCCGTCCTCGTATTGCTGGGGCTCGTGGATCTCGCCGTGCAGCGGCTGCCCGACGTACTGACCCTGCCCCTCGCCGCCGCCACCGCCCTCGGCCTCGGCGCCGCCGCCCTCCTGCCCGGCTCCGGCGGGACCTGGTCCGGTGCGCTGCTGGGCGGGGTCGCGCTCGGGGCCGCGTACCTGGTGCTCTTCCTGATCAACCCCGCCGGCATGGGCCTCGGGGACGTCAAGCTGGCGCTCGCCCTCGGGGTCACTCTTGGGTGGTACGGATGGGGGGTATGGGCGGTCGGAGCCTTCCTCGGGTTCCTCTACGGGGCCCTGTACGGGCTCGCCCTTGTGCTGCGGGGCCCCGCAGGCGGCCGGACGGCGTTCGCGTTCGGGCCCTTCATGGCGGCCGGAGCCCTCACCGGAGTGCTGCTGGGCGGTTTCGGAGCGTAATCATCTTGCGCCAATGCACGCATCTCGCTTTACGAAGGGTTATGGTGGAACCCCCCCCTCGGGCCGGTCCGTATCCCCCCCCACGGACCGGCCCGTTTTTTGTTTCCACCATCCGCCGGGCAAAGCCGCAGGTCAGCCCCGCTGGGCCCAGATGTTGGTGCCGGGGGTGGACACGGCGAAGGAGTCGATCTCCTTCAGCTCCTCCTCCGAGAGCGGCGCGCCGGCCAATGCCGCCACGTTTTCCTCCAGCTGGGACACGCTCGAAGCGCCGATCAGCGCCGAGGTCATCCGCTCGTCGCGGAGCACCCAGTTCAGCGCCAGCTGCGCCAGTGACTGCCCGCGCCGTCCCGCGATCTCGTTCAGGCCGTGCAGGCGGCGGACCACGTCGTCCGAGAGCAGCATCGGGTTCAGGGACTTGCCCGCGGCGGCCCGCGAGCCCTCCGGGATGCCCTTCAAGTACTTGCCGGTCAGCAGCCCCTGCGCGAGCGGCGCGAAGGAGATGCAGCCCATGCCGGCGTCCTCCAGGGTGTCCAGCAGGCCGTCCTCCTCCGTCCAGCGGTTGATCATGGAGTACGAGGGCTGGTGGATGAGGGGGCGGACGCCCATCTCGCGCAGGATCCGCGCGGCCTCGGCCGTCTGCTCGGCCGTGTAAGAGGAGACGCCCACGTACAGCGCCTTGCCCTGCTGCACCGCGGACGCGAGCGCGCCCATGGTCTCCTCCAGCGGGGTCTCCGGGTCGAAGCGGTGCGAGTAGAAGACGTCGACGTAGTCCACGCCCATCCGCTTCAGCGATGCGTCGAGCGAACTCATCAGGTACTTGCGGCTGCCCCACTCGCCGTAGGGGCCTTCGTGCATGAAGTAGCCGGCCTTGGTGGAGAGGATCAGCTGGTCGCGGTACGGCGCGAAGTCCTGCGCGAAGATCTTGCCGAAGTTGAGCTCGGCCGAGCCGGGGGGCGGGCCGTAGTTGTTCGCCAGGTCGAAGTGGGTCACGCCGAGGTCGAAGGCGCGGCGCAGGATCGCCCGCTGGGTCTCCAGGGACTTGTCGTCACCGAAGTTGTGCCAGAGGCCGAGAGAGATGGCGGGAAGCTTGAGGCCGCTGTGGCCGGTGCGTCGGTACTGCATGGAGTCGTAGCGCGAGGGCTCTGCCCGATAGGGATTGTTATCAGTCACGTTGTCCTCCCTATCACGGACTTGTGACAGACCGAGTTGGGTACCCGATCCCGCCGCGCAGTAATGTGGCGGACTCGGGGGTGGGACCGCATTTCGCACGGGGGCATTGCACGGAGGGGCTGGAAGATCGTGAAGCTGCGCGACCTGGTGTACAGGCTCTACGCACGCCGGGTGGAAGGCCGCCTCGACCATGACGCGGCGCCCAAGCACATCGGCGTGATCCTGGACGGGAACAGGCGCTGGGCGAAGGCGTCCGGCGGCACGACGGAGCAGGGCCACCAGGCGGGGGCCGACAAGATCTCCGAGATGCTGGGCTGGTGCACCGAGACGGACGTCGAGGTCGTCACCCTGTGGATGCTGTCCACGGACAACCTGGACCGGCCGGAAGTCGAGCTCCGCCCGCTGCTCAACATCATCGAGAACACGGTCCGGGGCCTCGCCGCGGACGGCCGCTGGCGCGTCCACCACGTGGGCAACCTCGACATCCTGCCCGCGCAGACCCAGTCCGTGCTCAAGGAGGCCGAGCAGGCCACCCACGACGTGAACGGGATACTGGTCAACGTCGCCGTCGGCTACGGCGGCCGCCAGGAGATCGCCGACGCGGTCCGCTCGCTGCTGCTGGAGCACGCGGAGAAGGGCACGTCCTTCGAGGAGCTCGCCGAGATCCTCGACATCGACCACATCGCCGAGCACCTCTACACGCGCGGCCAGCCCGACCCGGACCTGGTGATCCGCACCAGCGGCGAGCAGCGGCTGTCGGGATTCATGCTGTGGCAGAGCGCCCACTCCGAGTACTACTTCTGCGAAGTGTTCTGGCCGGCCTTCCGCAAGGTCGACTTCCTGCGCGCGCTGCGCGACTACGCGGCGCGCCACCGGCGGTACGGGACCTGATCCCGGGCGGCCCGGCCCCGCCCGCGGGATCCGCCCCCGTCCCCGGGGCCGGCCCCGGACCCCGTCCCCGGGATCTGGCCATGCCCTGACGCCCCCTCGGGAGCCCCCGGGCGTCGCCCCGGGAGCCCCACGGACACCTCTAGCCCTCCGCGCAAGGCCTTCACCAGGGATTCACCGAGCGTCCGTCATATGCCATGGCATGGCCGGGCCTGATCGGGGAATATCCCTTTCAGGTCGATGCCCGATCCACGGGTGTCGAGTCTCAGCGGACGGCATGGGGTCGTCCGCCCGGGAGGCCCTTTGCACCAGGACGCACGTGCCATCGCACGGACGGAGTGGGAGGGCCGGAAATCGGCCCTGGCATGGGTGCCGATGACCGGTCCGGTCTTCATGGCCCGACCTCTTCCGAGGGGGTACGTCCTTCCGTGGTGACCAGCACAAAGCGCCGCCTGCCCGACAGGCGGACCTACGTCCTCGACACCAGCGTCCTGCTGGCAGACCCCAACGCGATCTCCCGCTTCGACGAGCACGAGGTCGTGCTCCCGATCGTGGTGATCACCGAGCTGGAGGCAAAGAGGCACCATCCCGAACTCGGCTACTTCGCCCGCCAGGCCCTGCGCCTGCTCGACGACTTCCGGGTTCGCTACGGTCGCCTCGACGCCCCCATCCCGCTGGGCGATCTGGGCGGCACCCTGCGCGTCGAGCTCAACCACTCCGACCCCGGTGTCCTGCCGGCCGGCTTCCGACTGGGGGACAACGACTCGCGGATCCTCGCGGTCGCCCGCAACCTCCAGGCCGAGGGCTACGACGTCACGGTCGTCTCGAAGGATCTCCCGCTGCGCATCAAGGCCTCCTCCGTGGGGCTGCTCGCCGAGGAGTACCGGGCGGAGCTCGCGATCACCGATGCCGGCTGGACCGGCATGAGCGAGCTCGCGCTGTCCGGAGAGCAGGTCGACCTGCTCTACTCCGAGGAGCGGCTGTACGTACCGGAGGCCGCCGAACTGCCCGTGCACACCGGACTGGTCCTCCAGTCCGAACGCGGCAAGGCCCTGGGCCGGGTCACGCCGGACGGCAACGTGAGGCTCGTTCGGGGCGACCGCGAGGCCTTCGGGCTGCACGGCCGCAGCGCCGAGCAGCGCATCGCCCTCGACCTGCTGCTCGACCCGGAGATCGGCATCATCTCCATGGGCGGCCGGGCCGGCACCGGAAAGTCGGCGCTGGCGTTGTGCGCGGGCCTGGAGGCGGTGCTGGAGCGCAGGCAGCACCAGAAGGTGATGGTCTTCCGGCCGCTGTACGCGGTGGGCGGCCAGGACCTCGGTTACCTGCCCGGGGACGCCAACGAGAAGATGAGCCCCTGGGCGCAGGCGGTCTTCGACACCCTCTCGGCGGTCGCCGGGCGCGAGGTCATCGAGGAGGTGCTGACCCGGGGGATGCTGGAGGTCCTGCCGCTCACGCACATCCGCGGGCGCTCGCTGCACGACGCCTTCGTGATCGTGGACGAGGCGCAGTCGCTGGAGCGCAATGTCCTGCTGACCGTTCTGTCCCGAATCGGGGCCAATTCGAGGGTCGTTCTGACCCACGACGTCGCCCAGCGGGACAACCTGCGGGTCGGCCGGTACGACGGAGTGGTCGCGGTCGTTGAGAAGCTGAAGGGGCATCCGCTCTTCGCCCACGTCACGCTCACCCGCTCCGAGCGCTCCCCGATCGCCGCCCTGGTCACCGAGATGCTCGAATCCCTGTAACCGCGAACGGGGTAAAACCCCCATAGCGGGAAAGTGAGTTGGCGCCGCCCGGCAAAGGCCCGAGAGCTTAGCCGGGCGGCGTCGTGCTGCACAGGGCTTTGGCGAAACCGACCGCGACATGCCAGGTGTGACCTTTCCCACGTAGCGGAGAATTGCCTTGCGGTGTCGGGGTCCGGCAGAGTCTGTTTTCCGTCAGGCCCCGCATACGGCACACCTGTATCTCCCGTGAGGTACGACCGCAGCACCACAACTCCACAGTCGTTCGCCGTATGCCGCCCGAGCACCACGCGGCAACCCCCGCAAGGGAGTTGCCCACGGGCCCGCGCCTCCAGTGATCGCAGTACCACGGAGGCCAGTGTCGAGGGGCACTATTGCGCCCGCCCGGTCACTGCGGACGCTGCTGGAAGGACACCGTGTGAGCCGGATCTCGGTCCGGGGATTCGCAGTGGCTTCGGCCACCGCAGTCACCACCGTTGGCGCAGTCGTGGGCGTTGCCACTGGCGACCCCGCCTCGAACGATCTCGAGACCACCGCGTCCGGGGCGACCCTCCTCACCGACATCCCGGTCGGCGAGCAGGCGCAGGTCCAGAACGCGTCCCTGACGCAGCAGGCCGACGCCATCGCCCAGGGCGCCGACACGGACGCCAAGCGCGTCGCCGAGGAAGCCGCCCGCATCCAGGCCGCCGAGGACGCCAAGTCCAAGAAGGCCGAGGCGCAGAAGGCCGCCGACGAGAAGGCGAAGAAGGACCGCGAGGAGAAGGAGCAGATCGCCAGCCGCTCCGCCACCCGCAGCGCCGGAGACTTCGCCCCCCAGAGCTCCTACACGGTCGCCCAGGTCAAGGACATCGCCCGCCAGATCGTTCCGGCCGGGCAGTTCCAGTGCTTCTCGAACATCATCAACGAGGAGTCCACCTGGAACTACAAGGCCGTCAACTCGTCCTCGGGCGCGTACGGTCTGGTCCAGGCGCTCCCGGGTTCGAAGATGTCCTCGGTCGCCGACGACTGGCGCACCAACCCGGCCACCCAGATCCAGTGGGGCCTCAACTACATGAACAGCCGCTACGGCAGTGCGTGTAGCGCATGGAGCTACCACCAGGCCAACGGCTGGTACTAGGCCAGGCCACCGCTCAACCTCCGGGAGCCCCGCACCGTCATACGGTGCGGGGCTCCTCGCGTGTACGGTCTTTCGAGGTGTGTCCACGGGCGGGGGAGAGGAAAGACATGGCGAAGAGGGCAGGCTGGCTCGGCCGGCTCGGGAACAGGCTGAGCCGCATGGAGGCACGGCTCAACGAGCGGCGTGCCGAGGTCGAGGCGGAGAACGCCGGCGCAGCCCCCGTCCCGGTGACGGCCCCGACCGCGCCGGCGCCCCCGGCGGCCGGCCCTGCGCCCCGCATCTCCGCCGAGCACCCGGACCACCTCCCGTACCCGCCCGCGCCGCGCGGGCGCCCCGACCCGGTGAGCGTCGTCCCGTGGGGGATGCGGGTCGCTGCCGAGGTCAGCTGGCGGCTCCTGCTGCTCGCCGGGATGCTCTGGGTGGTGATGAAGGTGATCAGCGAAGTCCGCCTGGTCGTCCTCGCCTTCGCCGCCGCCCTGCTCGTCACCGCGCTGCTCCAGCCCTTCGTGGTGCGGCTGCGCCGCCTCGGCCTGCCGCGCGGGCTCGCCACCGCCGTCACCGCGATCCTCGGGTTCGTGATCATCGGCCTGGTCGGCTGGTTCGTGGTCTGGCAGGTCATGGAGAACCTCGACGACCTCTCCGCGCGCGTCCGCGACGGCATCAACGAGCTCAAACTCTGGGCACTGGACAGTCCGTTCCACGTGACCGAGAAGCAGATCAACGACATCGCGAAGAACCTCAGCGAGACCATCGGCACCAACACCGAGCAGATCACCTCCGCCGGCCTCCAGGGCGTGACGGTCCTCGTCGAGGTGCTCACCGGGATACTGCTCGCGATGTTCTCGACGCTGTTCCTGCTCTACGACGGCAAGCGCATCTGGACCTGGGTGCAGGGCCTCGTCCCGGCCGCCGCGCGCCCCGGCGTCGCGGGCGCCGGTCCGCGCGCCTGGCGCACGCTGACGGCGTACGTGCGCGGCACGGTGCTCGTCGCGCTCATCGACGCCATCTTCATCGGCCTCGGCATCTACTTCCTCAAGGTGCCGATGGCGGTGCCGCTGGCGGTCTTCATCTTCCTGTTCGCGTTCATCCCGCTCGTCGGCGCGGTGGTCTCCGGCGCCCTCGCGGTGGTCGTCGCCCTGGTGACGCAGGGGCCGTGGACCGCGCTGATGGTGCTGGCCGTGGTGCTGGCGGTGCAGCAGATCGAGGGGCACGTGCTCCAGCCCTTCATCCTGGGCCGGGCGGTACGGGTGCACCCGCTCGCGGTGGTGCTGTCGGTGGCCGCGGGCGGCATGGTCGCGGGCATCGGCGGAGCGGTGGTCGCCGTGCCGCTGGTGGCCGTCACCAACACCGTGGTCGTCTACCTGAGGGCGTACTCGCGGGAGCAGCTCCTCCAGGGCGCCACACCGATCGGGCCCGGCCCGCACGGATCGACGGCGGTCGAGGATGCCTACCGCGAGGCCGGACGTGATCAGCGAGCCTGAGCTCGCAGGGGAGTGGGGCGCCGACCGGCCGTACATGCCGGCGCAGGAGCCCGACGCCCCGCGCGAGCGGCTACGGGGGCCTCGTAGGGCCTGGTTATGGGCGCTCGGCGGGGCCGTACTGGCCTCGGCCGTGTGGGCCGGTGTCCTGACGGTGCAGGATCGTTTCAGCGACCCCGCGCCGCGGATCGCGTACCGGCACGTCGAGGACCTGTGCAAGGTGAAGCTGACCGCGGTGTCCGGGTCCACCGCGCAGCTCACCGGGGACTACGCCCGCCACGAGGAGCACCCCGCGCTCGACTGGGCGTACTGCGCGTACGGCACGCCGTACGTCGACGGCCGCCTGTCGTACGGGGCCGAGGTGTTGGTCCAGCTGCACAAGAAGGCCGATCCCCGCACGGAGTTCGGCGCGGGGCCCACCGGCCTCGGGGGCATCGGCGCCATGGCGAGTTCGGGCGGCGAGGTGGAGCAGGTCCCCGGGCTCGGCGAGCGGGCGTTGCTCACCCACCGGGTCGGCGGTTCACGGCTCGAAGTACTCGACGGGGGCGCCGTCTTCAGCCTCACCGTCCAGTGGTACGGGGGGCCGGAGGCCGCGGACCCGGACGAGGCCGCCGTCCAGGCGGCGATGATCGAAGACGTGCGGGTCCTGATGGCGGCCCTGCGCAAGTGAACGACAGGACCCCCGCGGCTGCGTGGGGCCGCGGGGGTCCTGAGCTCGTACGGCTCTGCGTACGAGGGGGTGCTACTCGGCGGCGAGGGCGGCCTCGGCGTCGAGGGTGACCGCCACGGCCTGGATCACCGAGGCGATCTTGAAGGCCTCCTGGACCGTCTCGCGGTCGACGCCGGCCTTGCGCAGGACCTGCTCGTGCGAGTCCAGGCACTGGCCGCAGCCGTTGATCGCGGAGACGGCGAGCGACCACAGCTCGAAGTCGACCTTCTCCACGCCCGGGTTGCCGATGACGTTCATCCGCAGACCGGCCCGCAGCGTGCCGTACTCCGGGTCGGAGAGCAGGTGGCGGGTGCGGTAGAAGACGTTGTTCATCGCCATGATCGCGGCGGCGGACTTGGCGGCGGCGTACGCCTCCGGCGACAGGGCCGCCTTCGCCTCGGGCTCCAGCTCACGCAGGACGCGCGGGGAGCGGGCGGCGATCGCGCAGGACAGGACGGTGCCCCACAGCTGCTGCTGCGAGAGGGTGTCCTGGTTGCCGATGACCGAGCCGAGGTTCAGCTTCAGGTCCTTGGCGAAGTCCGGTATGGCGGACTTGAGGGAGTCGAGGGACATCCGTCACTCACCGGCCAGCAGCGCGCCGGCGTCCAGGGTGCCCTCGCCCTTGTTCCAGTTGCAGGGGCACAGCTCGTCGGTCTGCAGGGCGTCGAGGACCCGCAGGACCTCCTTGGGGTTACGGCCCACGGAACCGGCGGTCACCATCGTGAACTGGATCTCGTTGTTCTGGTCGACGATGAACACCGCGCGCTGCGCGAAGCCGTCCTCGCCCTGCACGCCACAGGCCTGCATGAGCTCGTGCTTGGAGTCGGCCAGCATCGGGAAGGGCAGGTCACGCAGGTCGGCGTGGTCCTTGCGCCAGGCGTGGTGGACGAACTCGGAGTCGCCGGAGACGCCGAGGATCTGGGCGTCGCGGTCCTGGAACTCCTCGTTCAGCTTGCCGAAGGCGGCGATCTCGGTCGGGCAGACGAAGGTGAAGTCCTTCGGCCAGAAGAACACCACGCGCCACTTGCCCTCGTAGGTCTTGTGGTCGATCTGGGCGAACTCGCTGCCGGCTTCGAGCGAGACGCAAGCGGTCAGATCGTAGGTGGGGAACTTGTCACCGACAGTGAGCACGTGCTCTCCTTGCGAATCGGGAAAGTGGCCCTTTTGGGGCTTTCCTTGAGGGGTTGGACGGTCTCACATGCTGACACAGCCAGCATTGATCGCGGAAATCGCAAAGAGTGGTCGTGCTGATCAGGCTTGCCTATCAATGGGTCGGCGCGTGCAAAGAGCGACGGAGAACGATCTTCGATCGCCAGCTACTTGCAGAACTCCGCCACGGCCTTCGCGGCGCCCTCGTTGTAGCCGTTGAGCCATTCGGGGTCGGGCTGGACGGCGGTCTGCGGTGGAGTGGTCTTGCAGGTGGCCTTGGCGGATTCGTAGCCGAGCTTGTAGCCCTTGTCGTGCTCGGAGGTACCCGACTGTCCCTCCGTCTTGCCGCCGCAGAACGTCTTGGCGCTGCAGACCCCCCTGATCGCTTGGAACCCCTTCTGGAAGCCCTTGTCGTACTGGACCTTCGCGTCCGCACCCGTGTCCGTACCCTCCTTCGCGGGCTCCTTCCCACCCGTGCACGCGACGCCCCGACCGTGTAGTGGCCCTGTGGGAGGCTGGCGACCCGGACGCTGCCGCCGGTGACCTTGGCGGTGCTGCTGTAGCCGCTGTCGCCCGTGACCGCGAGCGTGTCCCCGGTGAACCCACTGCCGTTGATCGCCCAATTGTTCGGTGGGGGGCGTGGCCCTGCACGACCTGGCAGGTGCCGGCCGCGGGTGCCGCTGCCGCGGGGTGGGCCAGCACGGTCGGGCCCAGGACCAGCGGCGAGGCCGCCAGCGGGGCCAGGACGGCGATCCGAACGAGCTTGTTCCTCATGGTCGCCGCCCGGGGCGAAGGCCGTGACCGGGCCTTCCTTGCCCTACCTCCGCTCTCACGCACCGTCCCGAGGCCCGCAGGGCACGGAGGTCGGGGGGAGCCGCCGGAGCTAGTCTGGTGGCGGGTGATCGGAGGTACCTATCAGTGGCTGTCGGCAACAGGGGAGCGAAGCAGGCGACGCTCGCGCAGCTGCGCGCGTTCGCCGCCGTCGCCGAACACCTGCACTTCCGGGACGCCGCCGCGGCCATCGGAATGAGCCAGCCCGCGCTCTCGGGCGCCGTCTCCGCGCTGGAGGAGGCCCTCGGCGTCCAACTGCTGGAGCGCACCACCCGCAAGGTGCTGCTCTCCCCTGCCGGCGAGCGGATCGCCGCCCGGGCCCGGGTGGTCCTCGACGCCATGGGCGGGCTGCTGGAGGAGGCCGAGGCGGTGCGGGCGCCCTTCACCGGGGCCCTGCGGCTCGGAGTGATCCCCACGGTGGCCCCCTACCTGCTGCCGACCGTCCTCGGCCTGTTCCACCGCCGCTACCCTCGGATGGACCTCCAGGTGCACGAGGAACAGACCTCCTCGCTGCTGGACGGGCTGGCCGGCGGCCGGCTCGACCTGCTGCTGCTCGCGGTGCCCCTCGGCGTCCCCGGCGTCACTGAACTACCCGTCTTCGACGAGGACTTCGTACTCCTCGCCCCCCGGGAGCACCCGCTGGCCGGTCGCAAGGACATCCCGCGCGAGGAACTGCGGGGCCTGCAACTGCTGTTGCTCGACGAGGGGCACTGTCTGCGCGACCAGGCCCTGGACATCTGCCGCGAGGCGGGCCGCAGCGACGGGGCGGACGTCACCACGACCGCCGCCGGACTGTCCACCCTCGTACAACTGGTCGCCGGGGGACTGGGGGTGACCCTGTTGCCGCGCACCGCGCTGCGGCTGGAGACCGCCCGCAACGAGTACCTGGCCACCGGGTACTTCGCCGAGCCCGCGCCCTCGCGGCGGATCGCGCTGGCCATGCGGACGGGGACGGCCCGCCAGGAGGAGTTCCGGGCCATCGCCCGCTCACTGCGCGAAGCCGTGCGCCCGCTCCCGGTGTGGCCGGCCGAGTAGGGCGCTCCCGCAGGGGCGGGCGTACGGGCCTGCGCGCACCCGGCGTCACGGCGTAGCAGACCACCCGGTCGCATCAGCAGCCGCCGCCGCAGTAGCGGCAGCGGCAGGCCGAGCGGGCTCACTGCCAGGGCCCGGGCCGTCAGGACTCGGCGGGCGGGACGCGGGGCCGGCCGCGCGGCGGGATCGGGGCGGCCCCGCCCGGCAGGCGGCCGGTCTCGGCCAGGGCCCGCCGCAGCAGGAACTCGATCTGCGCGTTGGCGCTGCGCAGTTCCTCGCCCGCCCAGCGCGCGAGGGCGTCGTACACCTGCGGGTCGAGCCGCAGCAGCACCTGCTTGCGCGCCTGCCGCCCCGCCCGCGGGGCCTTCTCCTGGCCCCGGCCCGGTTGCAGGTCCTGCGGCTCGCCGGCGGGGCTCACTGGTAGAGCGTGCCCGTGTTGACGACCGGCTGGGCGGCCCGGTCCCCGCAGAGGACCACCATCAGGTTCGAGACCATGGCGGCCTTGCGCTCCGGGTCCAGGTCCACGATGTCCTCCTCCGCCAGCCGGGTCAGGGCCAGTTCGACCATGCCGACCGCACCTTCGACGATCTGCTTGCGGGCCGCCACGACCGCGCCCGCCTGCTGGCGCTGGAGCATCGCGGAGGCGATCTCCGGAGCGTACGCCAGGTGCGTGAAGCGGGACTCGATGATCTGGACTCCTGCGGCTTCCACCCGCACGTGCAGTTCGAGCGCGAGCTTCTCGGTGATCTCCTCGGCGTTGCCGCGCAGGGACAGCCCGCCCTCCTCGTGCGCGTCGTACGGGTACTCGATCGCGATGTGCCGGACCGCCGCTTCGGTCTGGGTCTCGACGAACTCGGTGAAGTCCTCCACCTCGAACGTGGCCCGCGCGGTGTCCTCCACCCGCCACACCACGACGGCGGCCAGCTCGATGGGGTTGCCGTACGCGTCGTTGACCTTCAGGACGGCCGTCTCGTGGTTGCGGACCCGGGTGGAGATCTTCTCCCGCGAGGTCAGCGGGTTGACCCAGCGCAGGCCGTCCGTGCGGATCGTCCCCCGGTAGCGGCCGAACAGCTGGACCACGCGGGCCTCGCCCGGGGCCACCGTGTTCAGCCCGCTCATCGAGACCACCGCGAGGACGATCAGCAGGACGCCGGGCGGTATCAGGGACGCGTGCATCACGTCTCCGCCGGCCGTCACGCCGAGGGCGATCAGCGCGGCGCCCACCACCGCCCCCAACAGCCCCAGCAGCAGGGCGAGTCCACCGCCCACGCTGCGCGCGGTGAACTCCCGTACCTCTCCAGAGGGTGCCGCCAGATTCGTCATCTTATGCCCCGATTCGCTTGGTCGCGGCTGGTCGAGCCGCCTAGCAAAGTGATATCACTTTTTCAGGCCGCCGCAACCCTATGGGGCTGCCGCGCGTCGGTTCCCTTGATGTGGGTGCTGATTCTCACGTCCGAAATGACCAGTATTGGCCATGGTTGGCTGACCTTTGTCACAACCTGCGGTGTTAGCTTTCTGAGCTGACGTCGGGGGGGAAATCGAGCGGAGCGGGAGCGATGGGCCGAGCAGAAGCGCGTAAGGCGCAGCAGCGCAGTGCGCGACGGGCGCCGCGCGGGAGCGCCGGAGGGAAGGGGCGCACCGGCAAACGGACCGGCATACGTCGCTTCTTCACCTGGAAGAAGATCCTCGGGGCGTTCTTCGGAATGGTCCTGCTCGGCATGGGCGCACTCGTCGCCCTCTACTTCTACGTGGACGAGCCCGACCCGAACGTCGACGCCCTCACGCAGAGCAACGTCTACAAGTACGCCGACGGCTCGATCATGGCGCGCGACGGCAAGATGAACCGCGAGATCGTCCCGATCGGCCGGGTCCCCAAGGAAGTCCAGACCGGCTTCATCGCCATCGAGAACAAGTCCTTCTACCAGGACCAGGGCGTCGACTTCCTGGGCATCGCGCGCGGCCTGTTCAACACGGTCACCGGCAAGGGCAAGGCCGGCGGTTCGACGATCACCCAGCAGTACGTCAAGAACTTCTACCTGAACCAGGACCAGACGCCGACCCGCAAGCTCAAGGAGCTGGTGATCTCCCTGAAGGTCGACCAGCGCATGGAGAAGCCGGACATCCTCGCGGGTTACCTGAACACCAGCTACTTCGGTCGCGGCGCCTACGGCATCCAGGCCGCCGCGCAGGCCTACTACGGCGTCGACGTCGACAAGCTGACGCTGGAACAGGGCGCGTACCTCGCGGCCGTCCTCCAGGCCCCCAGCGACTACGACTGGGCGACCGCAGGCCCGAACGGCAAGCGGCTGGTCATGGTCCGCTTCAACGGCGTCCTCGACAACATGGTCGAGATGGGTGCTCTGGACCCCGCCAAGCGCAAGGAACTGAAGTTCCAGGAGCCGATCAAGCCCAAGGCGGCCCCCGGAATGGAGGGCCAGAAGGGCTACCTGAAGCAGGCGGCCGACGCCGAGCTGCGCAGGCAGACCGGTATGACCGCCCAGATGCTCCAGGCCGGTGGCTGGGAGATCACCCTCAACATCGACCCCAAGAAGCAGGCCGCGCTGGAGAAGGCCGTCCAGGACGAGCTGGAGTCCAAGCTCGACCGCAAGGACCGGCCCGTCGACGCCGCCGTGCAGGCCGGCGCCACCTCCGTGGACCCGAAGACCGGTGCGGTCGTCGCGATGTACGGCGGCACCGGCCTCGGAGACCACTGGTCGAGCAACGCCCTGCGCCAGGACTTCCAGCCCGGCTCGACGTTCAAGCCGATCGTGCTCGCCTCCGCCCTGGAGACCAAGGCCAAGACGCACGACGGCAAGGCGATCACCCCGAACGCCCTCTACGACGGCACCAGCAAGCGCCCGGTCGTCGGTAGCGACACCCCGTTCGCCCCGCAGAACCAGGACAACGCGAACTACGGCGACCCGCTGCTCACGGTCCAGGCGGCCACCAACTCCTCCGTGAACTCGGTGTACGCCCAGATGATCGTGGACGTGGGCCCGCCGAAGGTGAAGAAGACCGCCCTCCAGCTCGGCATGAAGGACCGCCCGGGTTGGCCGGAGGACAAGCCGGCCATGTCGCTCGGCACGATGAGCGCCAACACCCTGGAGATGGCCGGCGTCTACGCGACCTTCGACGCCCACGGCAAGAGGATCACCCCGACGGTCATCAAGAGCGCCAAGCACGCCGACCGCAGCTTCACCCCCGTCGAGTCCGTCGGCAGCCAGGCCATCACCCGCGAGACCGCCGACACGGTGACCAAGGTGCTCACCGGCGTCGTCCAGGACGGCTCCGGCAAGGCCGTGCGGAGCTCCGCCTACGAGGCCGCCGGCAAGACCGGTACGACCGAGTCCAACGTGGCCGCCTGGTTCACCGCGTACACCCCGGAACTCGTCACCGTCGTCGCGATGTTCGGCGAGGAGCCCGGCACGGCCAAGCAGACCACCCTGACCGGTACCGCGGGTGGTGGCCGAGCGGGTGGTTCCAGCTTCCCGGCCGAGATCTGGAAGGCGTACACGCTGGCAGCGCTGAAGGGCGCGGACACCGGCGAGTTCGACCTCTCCGAGGCGGACATGGGCCCCACGATCGCGCCGAGCCGCAGCAGCTCCCCGTCGAGCTCCCCGTCCTCCAGCGCGCCGTCCACGCCCGTCTCGCCGTCGCAGAACAGCCCGGACCCCGGCAAGAGTTCGCCGAACCCGAGCAAGAGCCCGGACCCGAGCAAGAGCCCTTCGAAGAGCCCGGACCCGAGCAAGAGCCCGGACCCGAGCAAGAGCCCGCCGATCACCCTCCCGTAGGACGATCGAACGGCCCCTGACACACCGCCGCCCCGCAGCATCCGTGCTGCGGGGCGGCGGTGTTGGCGGGCGGGTACCGCGCGGGTTCAGCGCCGGTCGTTCGCCCCCGGCAGCGGGAGCTCGAACCAGACCACCTTGCCGCTGCTCAGTCGGGTGGCGCCCCAGCGGCGGGCCAGCCGGTTGACCAGGAACAGCCCGCGGCCGCCCTCGTCGGTCTCCCGGGCCCGGCGCTGGCGCGGCAGCTGCGGCGAGTCGTCGCCGACCTCGCAGCGCAGTACGTCCGTACGCAGCAGGCGCAGCGTCACGGGCCGCTCCGCGTACCGGACGGCATTGGTGACCACCTCGCTGACCAGGAGCTCCAGCGAGTCCTGGAGCTCCTCCAGGCCCCACCGGGTCAGCGCGCGACGGGCGAACCGGCGGGCCCGGCCCGGAGCGGTCTCCTCCGGGTCCAGGAACCAGTACGCGACGTCACTGGGCGCGATCCCGTCGAAGCGGGCCGCGAGCAGCGCGATGTCGTCGTCCCGGTCACCGGGGCCGAGCATGTCCAGGACGTCGTCGCAGAGCGCCTCCAGCGGCGGCGGGTGGTCCAGGCCGGTCAGCTGGGCGGTGGTGGCGAGCCGCTCGCGCAGCTGCTCGATGCCGGTCCACACGTCGCGCAGCCGGGACTCCACCAGGCCGTCGGTGTACAGCAGCAGGGTGGCCCCGGCGGGGGCGTCCAGCTCGACGGCCTCGAAGTCCACGCCGCCGACGCCGATGGGGGCGCCGGGCGGCACGCGCAGCACCTCGGCCCGGCCGCCCAGGTGCAGGAGCACGGGCGGCGGGTGGCCGGCGTTGGCGATGGTGATCCGGTGCGAGACCGGGTCGTACACCGCGTAAAGGCAGGTGGCCATCCGGTCGGAGCCCAGGCGCTGCGCCTGCTCGTCCAGGTGGTGCAGCACCTCGGCGGGCGGCAGGTCCAGCTGGGCCAGGGTCTGTGCCGTGGTGCGGAGCTGGCCCATGATCGCGGCAGAGGTCATGGAATGGCCCATGACGTCGCCGACGACGAGCGCGACGCGGCTGCCGGGCAGCGGTATCGCGTCGTACCAGTCGCCTCCGACCCGGGCCGTCTCGGCGGCGGGCAGGTAGCGCGAGGCCAGCCTGACCCCTGTGGGTTGGGGCAGGCCGTCGGGCAGCATGGTGCGCTGGAGCTCGTCGGCGATGTACGCCTCGCGGCCGTACAGGACCGCCTTGTCGATGCCGAGGGCGGTGTGCGTGGCCAGCTGGGCGGCGACCAGCAGGTCGTTCTGCTCGAACGCGGGCCGCTCGGGGCTGCGCAGGAACACCGCGGCGCCGATGACGCGGCGGCGGCCCCTCAGCGGCGCGAGGATGGCCCGCTGGCCGCGCGGTACGGGGTGCTCCGAGCCGAGCAGCTCCGGCAGCGCGTCCTTGGCCCCGGCGGCGGACCCGAACACGGGCCGTACGCCGCGCAGCACCTCGGCGAGCGCCCCGCCGGGGCGGATCTCGCACAGCTCGGCCGCGGGCAGGTCACCCTGCGGGCCGACCATCGGCAGCTGGCTGAAGTCGAGCTCGCCGGCGGCCCCCGCGGCCCCGGCGCCCTCCGCTCCGGTCAGGTCGTCGATCGGGCGGAGCCGGTCGGTGCGGCGCAGCCTTAAAACGACCGGACCGACGGGACGCTCGTCGCCCACCGGCAGCGGATCGCGAAGGTAGACGAGGATGGCGTCCGAGAAGGTCGGCACGGTGGCCCGGCACAGGCCGAGCACGATCTCGTCGAGGTCGATGCCGCGGGCGATCCGCCGGGTCGCGGCCCCGACGAACCGCAGCCGGTCGCCCTCGCGCCGGGCCACTCCGCCGTCCGGCGCCGGCCCGCCGGCGCTGCCGGGCGTCGCGTCGGCCGTCCCGGTGTCGATGTCGGTGTCAGTGTCGGCCGTGTCCGGCGCGGCGTCGCGGGTCCGGACCTCGGGCCCGTCCCCATCGGCAGCGGGCGTGGCGGCGGGACCGCTGGGCGCGGCGGTGGGCGCGGCGGCTTCGCCCCGGGCGTCGCGGGTGCGCGCCGTGGGGACCTGCGCTTCGGCCTCGGCCTGTGCGGAGGCGCCGGCCCCGGCCGCGCGGGGGCGTGTCGTGGGGGTGGTCCCGTCCGGGGCGGGCTGCGCGGCGCGGGGGTGTGAGCCGCCCGGTATCGCGGTCGCCTGCCGGTCCTGGCCCTCGGCCGGGCGGTCCTTGCCGCCCCGGGCCTCGTGGGGCCGCCCGGCGGCCGGGTCCTCGTCGGGGGCAGCCGCCGTGTGCGCGGCGTTCCGGGCGGCTTCGCCGTCGCGCCAACGGGACCCGCCCGCCGCGGTGTTACGGGCCGACTCGGCGTCGCGGCCGCGGCGGCCGGCCGAGCCCTGGCTGGCGGCGCGGGAGCGGCCGCGGGCCGGCCGGGGGCTCCCCTCCTGCGGGGCGGGGACGCCCTCGGCGCGCGGGCGCGGCACGTCCGAGCGGACGGGGTCGTCGCCGGGCACGGCCGAACCGCGTACGGCCTCGGCCGCGGGGACGGGGGCCTTGCCGTGGCCCAGCTCGTCCGCACCGCCGCCGTGAGCGGGCACGGCGGGGCCGCCCGGGGCCGGTGTCGCGGCGGCCGCGGTAGGCTGCGGGCCCTCCTGCGAGGTGGGGTACTCCGTCACGCGTGGAATTCCGTCCGTTTGCGCTCGATGTGCGCTGCACTCAACTCGGTCAGTCGCGGTATACCCGCTCAGCGGCGGGGGCACCATCGCCCGCGGTTCCGCGTCCCGCTCGTTACCTCTCGCTCTGCGTTGACCTCCGGTCAAGTCCTGCGTACGGCACGACATTTACGGATGTGCGGTCTGGCGCACCTCCCGCGCGCGACCTGCGGAGGCAGATCTTACGTTTGAACCCCGGGGGCGCATCAAGGGTCTCATGAGGTCATATGCGCCGGAGTGCGGTCCCAGTCCTCCGGCAGGGCCGGAACTCCCCAGGCGGGATCCGGCCGCCAGTCCTGCCAACCGTCGGAGAACGGCGCCCCCCACGCCTTGATCACGTCCACCGCCGCCCGCCCCGCGACCTGCACCCGGTGGGCCTGTTCGGCGTCCATCAGACCGGACCGCTGGGCCTGTGCGAACTCGTCCTCGTCGCGCCACTCCCAGGTGCGGTCCGGGTAGACGGAGATGTCCAGGAAGTGGTCCACCGAGTCGACCCCGCCGGACCACCGGGTCCGCGGCTCCTCAAGGTTCACGTACCAGCTCTTGAACCGCCAGCCGTGCTCCCAGAACAGCCATACCGACCACGGGTCCCCGGGCCGGGCCAGCTTCAGCACGCCGGCGCCGAACCACCGCGCCCGCACGGTGGTGCGCGGCGCGGTGTACCGGGTGGCCAGGGGTTCCTCGTGGACGGGGGTGCCGTCGGCCAGCACCGGCTTGACGCACTCGGTGCCGGGGGCCATCCACACCGCCAGCAGCTCGTCGGTGTCCCGCACCACGGTCACCGGGCGGCAGATGTGGACCGCGCCCTTCAGGTCCGGGGCGTGGTCGCGGTAGCGCCAGAGGACCTGCTCCCCGGGCCGCCAGCGGGTGCCCTGCGCGTCGTCGCCGCCCCCGCGGCCTCCGGTACCTGTCATGCGCAGATCTTAGGGCTGGGGCCCCTGCGCCCGCTGCGGTGCAGGTCACGGAGGTGTGCGGGGACGGGAAACGACCGAATCCGGCCCCTGACCAGAAACGTTTTCAGGGCCTGGTCATCCGCAGGACGTCCAGCGCCTCGTCCAGTTGTTCCAGGGTCAGGTCGCCGCGGTCGACGTAGCCGGACTCCAGCACGACCTCCCTGATCGTCTTCCGCTCGGCGAGGGCCCTCTTGGCGACCTTGGCCGCTTCCTCGTAGCCGATGTACCGGTTCAGCGGGGTCACCACGGAGGGGGAGGACTCGGCGAACTCCCTGGCCCGCGCCTCGTTGGCGGTGATCCCGTCGATGGTGCGGTCGGCCAGCAGGCGGCTCGCGTTACCGAGCAGCCGGATCGATTCCAGCAGGTTCCTGGCCATGACCGGGAGCATCACATTGAGCTCGAAATTGCCTGCCGCGCCCGCGACGGCGACGGTCGTGTCGTTGCCGGTCACCTGTGCGGCGACCATGAGTACGGCCTCCGGGACCACCGGGTTGACCTTCCCGGGCATGATCGAGGAGCCCGGCTGGAGGTCGGGCAGATTGATTTCGGCCAATCCCGTGCGTGGTCCCGAGGCCATCCAGCGCAGATCGTTGGAGATCTTGGTCAGCGAGACGGCGATCGTACGGAGCATCCCCGAGGTCTCCACCAGCGCGTCCCGCGCCCCCTGGGCCTCGAAGTGGTTGCGGGCCTCGGTCAGCGGCAGCCCGGTCGCGGCGGCCACCTCGGCGATCACGGCGGCGGAGAACCCGGGCGGGGTGTTGATCCCGGTGCCCACCGCGGTCCCGCCCAGCGGCAGTTCGGCGAGCCGGGGCAGGGCCGCCCGCAGCCGCTCGATGCCGTAGCGCACCTGGGCGGCGTATCCGCCGAACTCCTGGCCCAGGGTCACCGGAGTGGCGTCCATCAGGTGGGTCCGGCCCGCCTTCACCACCTCCGCGAACTCGGCGGCCTTGCGCTCCAGGGCGGCGGCCAGGTGTTCCAGGGCCGGGATCAGCTCGCGCGTGACGGCGGCGGTCGCGGCGATGTGGATGGAGGACGGGAACACGTCGTTGGAGCTCTGCGAGGCGTTGACGTGGTCGTTGGGGTGGACGCCGCGGCCGAGGCGTTCGCTCGCCAGGGTGGCGATCACCTCGTTGGTGTTCATGTTGGACGAGGTCCCGGACCCGGTCTGGAACACGTCGACGGGGAAGTGCTCGTCCCAGCGGCCCCCGGCCACCTCCGCGGCGGCGGACCGGATCGCTTCGGCCACGTCCTCATCCACCACCCCGAGCTTCGCGTTCACCGTGGCGGCCGCCGCCTTGACGAGTGCGAGCGCTTCGATGTGGGCGCGCTCCAGGCGCTGCCCGGAGACGGGGAAGTTCTCCACCGCGCGCTGGGTCTGAGCTCGCCATTTGGCGTGCGCGGGCACCCGTACCTCGCCCATCGAATCGTGCTCGGTCCGGTAGGGGCCCTGGTTCTGATCATCGGTCATGTTCGTTGCCTCCTCAAAAAGTTGAGCAATTGTCTTGTTCGAAGTGTTCCCAAGTCCCCTACCGGCCAGTAAATACCGTGGGTAACACCGACAGGGGAGGCGTTCATGGCACGTGTACGTACGAGACCCGGACTCAGATCTTCCTTCGCCGCCGTCGCGGCCGTCGCGGCCGCCCTCGGGGGCGTCACCGCCATCACCCCCATGGCCCACGCGGCCACCGGCCCCGCCGCCGCGGCGACCCCGCTCTCGCCCGAGCTGGAGGCCATCCGCGCGGCGGAGGCCGTCAAGATCTACGGCGACGCGGCGATCCGCCCGCTGAACGAGCGCAAGACCGGCCTGATCTCGCTCGGCGACAGCGAGATTTCGGGCGAGGGCGTGGGCAACTACGACCCGGCCACCAACACCCCGAACAACCAGTGCCACCGCTCGCCGGACTCCGCGATCCACCGCACCGGCATCCCGGCGGACCTGACCTTCAACGTCGCGTGCTCCGGCGGCTACACCGGCAACATCCGGATCGGCGGCAGCAAGCAGTACGCCGACGAGCTGGTGCAGAGCGACAGCCTCGCCGTCAAGGCCCGCAACACGAAGATCAAGATGGTGCTGCTCGTCGCCGGCGCCAACGACGACCTCCAGTTCGGCCCGGTCATGACCGACTGCGTGACCCGCTGGGTGCTCAGCCAGGGCACCTGCGAGCCCAAGTACGGTCCGGGCTGGCAGGCGCGCGTCGACGGCCTCAAGCCCAAGGTCGAGTCCACCGTCGCCGACCTCAAGACGGTGATGCGCGACGCGGGCTACGCCGACTCCGACTACAAGCTCGTCGTGATGGGCTACCCCAGCCCCATCGGGCCCGACTTCTACGACAACCCGAACTTCCCCGGCAAGCTCCCCGGAGGCTGCGCCGGCTACGACTCCGACGCCGCCTGGGGCCGCAACTACGCGGTGCCCACCTTCGAGAAGGGCATGCGCGCGGCCGCCCTCGCCTCGGGCGCGACGTACCTGGACAACTCGCGTCTCTTCCAGGGCCACGAGGTGTGCATGGAGGACACCTGGGCCCGCGGCCTCTACCTGGACCTCGGCGACCACTTCCCGTGGGACGAGAACACCGCCCGCCAGTCCTTCCACCCCAACTACCGCGGCCACGGCGCGTTCGCTTCCTGCCTGACCCAGCTCTACAACTCGGGCCTGCGCGAGGGTTCCTGCGCCGACCCGGCGAGCACCGGCACGCCCGTACTCCAAGCCGGCGCCTGGGACGACCTGTACCGGCCCCTGAAGAACGAGGCGACCGGCAACTGCCTCGACGCCAAAGGAGGTTCCAGCGCCAACGAGACGGCCGTCCTGGGCTGGGACTGCCACGGCGGACGCAACCAGGGCTGGTGGTACGACTCGGCGAACAAGTCCGTCCACATCGAGCTCACCCACGACCGCTGCCTGGACGCCCCGGGCGCCAACTACGGGGCCGGCACCGGCCTGATCCTCTGGAACTGTCACGGCGGCGCGAACCAGCAATGGGTCCGCGACGGCGCCACCCTGCGCCCCGCGGCCTCCCCCGGCATGTGCCTGACCGTGGCCGCCGCCCACGACCGGCTGCGCCTGCAGACCTGCAACGGCACGGCGAACCAGCGCTTCGTGTAGCGCGCGCAGCACCTGACGGCGCGGCGCGCAGCGGGCGCAGCGTGCAACCCCGCCCCGCACCACCCCATCCCCCCACACCCGGCCGGCGTACCCCGGCCGGGTGTCTTTGCATCCGGGTGTCCTTGCGCCCGGCTACTCGGAGCGGGCGCCGAACCCGCCGAGCCGACCGCACTCCTTGAGGGCCGACGGCGCGAGCGGGCGTTCGCGCAGCACCTCGCGGGCGCGGCGCTCGCCGAGGCTCGTGGCGTACCAGGGCGCCTCGCCCGCGGAGCGCAGGTCGTCGCGGATCCCGAGCAGGGCGCAGGACCTCTGGGGTTCCGGAAGCCGGTCCAGGGCGGGCGCAGCGTCCGCCGACAGGTAGCGGAAGTAGGCCAGGTCGATCTTCCCGTCCTGCTCGAACCGGGCCACGTTGCGCTCGGCGACCATCCCGTCCGGGGACAGCAGTCCGAAGGCCAACACCGTCAGCGCGGCGCTGCCGACCACGGCGCGGGCCAGCCAGCGGCTTCCGGCGACCCCGGCCGCCATGAGCAGCACGATCACCAGACCGAGCCACAGCTCCATGGTGACCACCGACAGCCGCAGCCTGGTCAGCCCGTACGCGGCGACGTACAGGTCCATGCGGCGCACCGCCGAGGCGACCACGACCAGCGTCAGCAGGCACAGGGTGCCCAGGACGGACCGGACGAAGCGGCGGTCGGCCGCGGTGCCGCGCGGCGCCCATCGCAGGGCGAGCCCGATCACCGCCAGGACGAACACGGTGGCCCAGAGGAGCTGCCAGAACCCCTGGCGGGCGTACTCGGAGTAGGTGAGTCCGGTGCTCTCCAGAACCTTGCGGTAGCCGCCGAACAGCACGGCCAGTTGCACGGAGTTGAAGCCGGCGAAGAGCAGGTTGAGCACGATCAGCGGCAGACCCCACTCGACCCGCGAGCGCGCCTTGCCGGGGGCCACCTCGACCCGGTCCCAGCGGTGCGGAGCCGCGGCGGTGCGGGCGACGGCGAGCGCGAGGACCACGCCGAGCAGGAAGAGCAGGACCCGCAGCGGCGCGTACGGGAGCGAGACGTTCGGGGCCAGGTCGCCCAGCAGGTCGGCGAAGGCGGCGTCGGCGGAGGCGAACAGCGCCCCGAAGACGAGGAGCAGGCCGGCCGCCACCACGGTCGCCTTGGCGACGGGCAGCCATTGGTCGCGGCGCAGGCCGCCACCGCGCGTACGCAGGCCCTGCCAGGCCCAGCGGATCCCGGTGACCGCGGTGAGGGCGAACCCGGCCGGGCTGAGCAGCACCCCCGGCCACCGCCTGCTGCCGTGCAGGGCCAGTGCGGCCAGCACGATGACGGCGAGGATCGCCAGCGTGGCCGGCCAGGCGGAGTCGCGCAGGGCCGGAACGCCGAGCAGGGCCACGCAGCCGAGGACCCACACGAGCGTCCAGGGCCGGGCCGTGCGGCCGGCCGCCCGGGCCGAGACGTACGCGGCCACCATGGCCGGCAGCGCCGCCAACAGCAGCCCGGGGCCGAGGCCGTCGCCGAGGAGGACGGCGCAGGCGAGACCGCCGACGAGCACGGCCACGAGGGCGGCGGTGCGGATCGGAGCGGCCTCGGCGGGGCGGACCCGGTTACCGATCGAGGACGCGGCCTTCTCGGCGGCCCGGGCCTGGGCCTGCTGGTGGCGCAGCTGGTGCTGCCACATCAGCCAGGCGTGCCAGGCGGCCGGGTCGTGCCCGGGCAGGCCGGGTGCGGGCGGCTGCGGCGGAGCCGGTGCCGCTGCCTCTGTCGCTACGGGTGCGGCTGCCGCTGCGGGCGTAGCTGCTGGTGCCGGTGTGGCTGCCGGTGCCTCTGTCGCTGCGGGTGCTGCTGGTGCCGGCGCCGGCGCCGGTGTGGTGGCTGGGGGGCCGTCACCCGGGGGGCCGTCCCCCGGCGGCCCTTCGGACCCCTTCGTGGTCTGTGGCACCACCGGTTCGGCGGCGGCACCGTTCCCGGCAGCCTCGTGTTCCGGCTGGTCGGCGTTCTCGGACATCAGGTCCCTCCCCTGTAGGCCGCCCCGAGACACGGGTGAGGGGCGGCGCGGCCGACAGGGTAGGCCGATGGCACACAGTTTTGAACAGATTCAAGAAGCTCTTGTGGCAGGACGGTGACAATCAGGCGCGGGACGCTCCGCCGGCCGTCCGGAGCGATTCCAGTTGCTCACGGACCTGACGCGGGCGGTTGGTGATGATCGTGTCCACCCCGAGCCGCAGGCACAGTTCGACGTCCTCCGGCTCGTCCACGGTCCACACCCGCACCCGCAGCCCCTTCGCCCGCAACCGCCCCACCAGCCCGGGATCGCGGCGTACGAGGTCGATCCCCGGGCCCGCATGGGTCGCGAACGGCGGCCGGACCGGCCGGAGCCTGCGCTCGATCAAGTACACGGAGGGCAGCCCGGGCGCGAGCCGGTGCAAACGGGTCAGGGCGTTCCGGGAGAAGCTCATCACCTCGACGCGGCCGCCGCAGCCGTCGGCGAGCCCGTGCTCCTTGAGCATGCGCACGAGCGCGGCCTCCAGCCGGCCGCCGGCCCGGGTGGGGTGCTTGGTCTCGACGGCCAGCCCGACGGGCCGGTCGGCGGCCAGCGCCTCCTTGAGCAGGTCCTCGAAGAGGAGCACCCGTGCCCCGCGGTGCTCCTCGCCCTTCCAGCCGCCGAAGTCGAGCGCGGCCAGCTGCTCGTAGGTCATCTCGGAGACCACGCCGCGTCCGTCGGAGGTCCGCTCCACCCGCCGGTCGTGCACACAGACGAGCCGCTGGTCGGCGGTCAGCCGCACGTCGCACTCCAGCGCGTCCGCGCCGTCGGCGATGGCCTGCCGGTACGCGGCGAGGGTGTGTTCGGGGTGCTCGTGGGAAGCCCCGCGATGGGCGATGACCCGCACGTCGCGCGGGGCGGGGGAGAACAGCTCAGTCATGCCCCAGACGTTAGCCGGATGCGGTGACCACCCCGGTACGGGACGCTCCCGGGTGGCTGAACGGCCGGGGCCGCCGTGACGCGTTCATGCCCTCGGCGTTTAAACGGCCTTCTTGAGTCCGCCACCCTGGCGGAAGAACGTTGTGAAGCAAGTGCCCCGCTGGCAAGCGCGAGGCTAAACGGCGAGTGAGGGGAGCGAATGTCTTGAAGCTTTCTTGGGGAAAGCCCATGAAGCGTGGAGCGGAGAATGCGACATCGTCCGCTTCTCTCGGTGCAGACAACCCCCCAGTTTCCGCTGGGGGGTTCTTCTTGCGTTTGTCCACCGCTATGCGGAGTGGTGAACCGTTACGAGGTTGTTCGGGGAGTCGAGCCACGTCCGTCCGCCGTTGCTGTCTGCGGTCAGGCCGAAGCGATCGAATCCGGGTCGCCCTTGCTGCACCCACCAGCGGTAGGCGGCTTCGGTCTCGTCCCACAGCCTGCGGAGGCCGCACTGAACTACGTCGTACTCCTGTCGCTCCGGTTCATAGTCGGCCGAGGCCCACGACTTCGTGTCGGTGCTGTACGTCCACAGCGTGTACGCGCCATCGGCGTAGCGCTCTACCGTCCAGAACGCCCCCGGCATGCAGAGCCCGATCACGAACTGTTCGAGCCACCCACCGACCTCGGCGGGAGAGAGCGTCGTCGTGCTCCTGTCGCCGTCTGCGGGCCATTCCTGGTCCTTGAGGTACTCGTTGTGCGGGGGCTGGTTCTGGCGCTGCTGTCGCAGGCGCATGAAGGCGCTGGAGCGGGTGAAGTGGCCGCTCGCCGTGCCGTCGTCGTTCACGGTCAGGCGACCTCCCGCGTAGCCCAGCCGGCCGTCTCCCACGATCACCAGGGGGGACAGGAGTGCACCCCGAAGGTTCTCGCCCGCACCCTTGGCCACCTCGGGGTCGAACTCGATGGAGACCACGTTCCCCGACCCGAGTCGGTGTGAGAGGAGACCCGCGTTCCAGCCCGTACCCGTACCGATCTCAAGGACCCGATGGCCGTCCCTCACATCGAGATCGGCCAGCATCGAAAACACCATGTGTGGTTGGGAACTGGAACTGCTCGGGGTCGTGCCGAGGCCGTCACCCGCATGGTTGCCGTCGTCCCACTGCGTCGTGAGAGGGATGTCGGAGAACACCGCGCGGAGCCAGGCGTCGGGGGCCGTGGTGCGGTCCACCAACGGGTTCTGTCGGGTGCCGTCAGGGATGCCCGGCCAAATGCGGTCGGGCACGAACCGGTCTCGAAGGACTGCCTTGTATGTCGGCAGCCAATCGGAGTGCAGAGCGCCCGACTGGACGAGCGCGGAGGCGAGCCCCTGGGGGCCCGCCTCTTCTGTGCGCGCGGCCATCTGACCTACTTCTTCGCGGGGCCGGAGCCGTCGGAGGAGTTGCCGCCGCTACCGGTGTCGGTGCCGCCGCCTCCGTGTCCGTGCCCGCTGCTGCCGTCGTCCTGCTGACTGCCGCCCTGGCCGCTGCCCGTACCGCCGCCGTGCTTTCCGCTCACTGGTTCCTCCTGGGTAGTCGGTTTGACGAACGTGCACCCGCCCCGTGAGGAGCGGGGGTCTGTGCTGGACTGTGCGCCATCAGGCGCGTGCTCCTCGGGCGACCATCAGCGCCACGGTGAGGGTCCACGCGACCGCCCCGAGGGTGACCAGGACGGCACGCAAGCGTGAGGGCTGCGCACCGCCGTCCTTCACTCGTCCACCCGCAGGACGAGTGCCACGTCCGTGAACTTCCGGGTGAATGCGTCGTGCCCGTCAGTCCGGTGTGGGCCATGCACTGACGGTCGACGTCGGCCACATCGGAACTCTCGGACGACTGCCAGCAGCATTCACGCTGCTGGCAGGACGCAGCCACGTTCACCTTGGCTTCGGGGTGCCTGATGATCCGGTGCTGCGCGTACCGGAGAACGCGTCTCACCGGCGGGCCCCCTCGGGCGCGCAGCTGGTGTGCCAGTAGGCAACGGCGGGATTCCCGTCCGACCGCCCGAGCATCCCCCGTCGGGCAGGCCGATCGAGCCGGATGGGCTTCTTGCATGCGGGGCACATCTCACGCTTCTCCGTGTAGGTCACGTACTCCCACGCCTGTTCCACCGTATGCACGGTGCCCGCCATGGCGTCCTCCCGATCGCTCCCGAAGTCGACGGAACGAACTTAGGGAGCGGCTGGCTTGAGGCTCCACAAACTTGCATGACCTTGCACACCAATTCGCATGGCCGATAGCGCTATTGACGCCGTATCTGCTGTTCGGAGAGCCTCATGTAAGCCCGAGCAAGCACCTAGACCAGGGAGCCAGCCATGGCCGTACAGTTCGTCGGCATCGACCCGAACACGGACCGGGACCACTGCCCCACCGTGTGGGCGGACGCGGAAGCTCAGGAGATCCTGTTGCAGGGATGGAAGCCGAGCGTCGAGACTCAGGCGGAGTGCGAGGCGAACAGCCCCGCGAACGGGCCGGTCCCCGACAGCGAAGCCATCGTGAGGATTCCGGCCCGGATGATCCCGGTGATCAGGGAGGCGTGTGATGCCGTCGAGCGTGCCCAGCTTCGCTGAGCTGCTTGGCCAGTGCGAGCGATCTGCTGTCCACCTGGAGCTGCGCGACTCCTACGCCCCGACTGATCGGTTCGAGGCGTGGAAGCGCGGTGAGCGGATCAACTGGGATGACCGCGAGTCCTGGTGGCATCCCTACGATCAGTTGATCAAGGACACTGTGGCCCGTGGCGTAACTGTCCGCCGAGCCCGGGTGGTCTCCGAGCCGGTATCGGATTACATCCGCTGGGAGCACTACGTCACCCACGCCAACGTCACGGCGGGTGAGGCAGTCCGGTGGCTGCCACGCCGCCGGGCAACGAGCATCCCCCTGCCGGGCAATGACTTCTGGCTGTTCGACGGCGCTCTCCTCCGTGTGCACCACTTCTCCGGCGACGGAGCAGTGGTCGAGGACGAGATCACGTCCGACCCGGAGACCGTAAAGCTGTGCTCCGCTGCCTTCGAAGCAGTCTGGGAGCGAGCGATTCCGCACGACCAGTACGAGATCTGACGAAAGCCAGCTCCATGCCCCCGCACCCGTCCTCAAGCGTGCAGAAGGCCCGCGAAGACCTTGCCGGCCGTCTGCGCGAGATACGAAGGGATGCGTGCATCAGCGGGCGGGAGCTGGCCGTCAGATGCGGTTGGTCGGAGTCGAAGTCGTCCCGGATCGAGAATGCCAAGACACCTCCCTCCGACGCTGACATCAGGGCGTGGTGCCGAGCTTGCTCCGCTGACGATCAGGTCCTCGACCTGATCGCGGCAAACAGGCAATCAGCCGATGCGCACGTTCAGTGGAGACGACTTCAGCGGAGCGGTCTCCGCCGCCTGCAAGAGTCCACGGGGGACCTGTACCAGCAGACCAAGATGTTTCGGGTCTACGTCTCGGACGTGATCCCCGGATTCCTCCAGACACCTGGATACGCCGGTGCTCTGCTGTCGTCCATCGCGGGCTTCCGGGGGACCCCGGACGATGTGAGTGACGCCGTGGCGGCCCGCATACGACGAAACGCGGTGCTGAACAATGGCGCCCGACGGTTCTCTTTCGTGTTGGAGGAAGCCGTACTGCGGTACCGGATGTGCAGTCCGGAAACCATGGCAGCCCAACTTGGTCACCTGCTCGGGGTGATGGATCTCCAGAACGTCGCCGTGGGCGTCATCCCGTTCTCGGCGCAACGGACCGTATGGCCCATGCCAACCTTCACGATCTTCGATGACACCAGGGTGCACGCGGACACGCTGGACGCCGCTTCCACGCTCACTCAGCCGAGTCAGGTCGAGCTGTACGCCCGGGCCTTCGACCGGCTCTCACAAGGGGCTGTGCGGGGCGCTGCGGCACGTTCCCTCGTAGCGGGTGCGTTGGCGGCCCTGGACTGAGAGCGGTCGCATCCAGCCGGACATGAGACCTCAGATCAAGCAGAGAGCCCCCGGCGGATGCCAGGGGCTCTCAACAGGTGCTGCTACCGGGCTCAGCCGAGGCCGGGGCCGCGCACCGGGATGCTGGTGAACGTCGGCTGCTCGGGTTCACGCGAAGTGAAGAAGTCGTTGCCCTTGTCGTCCACCACGATGAACGCCGGGAAGTCCTCGACCTCGATCTTCCAGACCGCCTCCATGCCGAGCTCCTCGTACTCCAGGACCTCGACCTTCTTGATGCAGTCCTGGGCCAGGCGCGCCGCCGGGCCGCCGATCGAGCCGAGGTAGAAGCCGCCGTGCGTGCCGCAGGCGTCCGTCACCTGCTGGGAGCGGTTGCCCTTGGCCAGCATGACCTTCGAGCCGCCCGCCGCCTGGAACTGCTCGACGTACGAGTCCATGCGGCCGGCCGTGGTCGGGCCGAAGGAGCCCGAGGCGTAGCCCTCGGGGGTCTTCGCCGGGCCCGCGTAGTACACCGGGTGGTCCTTCAGGTACTGCGGCATCTCCGCGCCCGAGTCCAGCAGTTCCTTGATCTTGGCGTGCGCGATGTCGCGCGCCACGACCAGCGGGCCGGTCAGCGAGAGGCGGGTCTTCACCGGGTGCTGCGTGAGGGTCGCCAGGATGTCGTCCATCGGCTGGTTCAGGTCGATGGCGACGACGTCCGAGGACTCGGACAGGTGCTCGTCCGTGGTGTCCGGCAGGAAGCGGGCCGGGTCGCGCTCCAGCTGCTCCAGGAAGACGCCCTCGGCGGTGATCTTCGCGGTGGCCTGGCGGTCCGCCGAGCAGGACACGGCGATGGCCACCGGCAGCGACGCGCCGTGGCGGGGCAGGCGGACGACGCGGACGTCGTGGCAGAAGTACTTGCCGCCGAACTGCGCGCCGATGCCGATCTTCTGGGTCAGCTCGAAGACCTGCTGCTCCAGGGCCTCGTCGCGGAAGCCGTGGCCCAGCGGGGAGCCCTCGGTCGGCAGCTCGTCCAGGTAGTGCGCGGAGGCGTACTTCGCGGTCTTCAGCGCGTGCTCGGCGGAGGTGCCGCCGACGACGATCGCCAGGTGGTAGGGCGGGCAGGCCGCCGTACCGAGCGAGCGGATCTTCTCTTCCAGGAACTTCATCATGGAGGCCTCGTTGAGGACCGCCTTGGTCTCCTGGTAGAGGAAGGACTTGTTGGCCGAGCCGCCGCCCTTGGCCATGAAGAGGAACTTGTACGCGCCGCCGTCCGTCGCGTACAGCTCGATCTGCGCGGGCAGGTTGGAGCCGGTGTTCTTCTCCTCCCACATGGTGAGCGGGGCCATCTGCGAGTAGCGCAGGTTCAGGCGGGTGTACGCGTCGTAGATGCCGCGCGAGAGCGCCGCCTCGTCGCCGCCCTCGGTGAGGACGTTCTGGCCGCGCTTGCCCATCACGATCGCCGTGCCCGTGTCCTGGCACATCGGCAGGACGCCGGCCGCCGCGATGTTCGCGTTCTTGAGGAGGTCGAGCGCGACGAACTTGTCGTTCGACGAGGCCTCGGGGTCGTCGATGATCCGGCGCAGCTGCGCGAGGTGCGCGGGGCGCAGGAAGTGCTGGATGTCGTGGATGGCCTCTTCGGCGAGCTTGCGCAGCGCCTCGGGCTCGACCTTGAGGAACGTACGGCCGTCGGCCTCGAAGGTCGAGACGCCCTCCGAGGTCACCAGCCGGTAGGGGGTGGTGTCCTCGCCCAGGGGCAGCAGGTCGGTGTACGCAAACTCTGGCATGACGGCAGTCATTCCTCACTCGGCAGACGGCGCTGGCGACCAATTGGCAGCGCGGCTATCAAGCGTAGGACCTCCGTCCCGGGCTGTGTCTGTGAGGTAAGGCTCACTCTCGACTATCGCGATCTATCGCGTGTCGCTATGCTGGCCGACGTGGACCTGGAAAAGAAGCCCGCCGCGCCTGCCGCCGCCCCCGGAGCCGCCCCCGCCGAACTGCGGGCCTCCGACGCCGACCGCGACCGGATCGCGGCCATCCTGGCCGACGCCCTCGCCGAGGGTCGGCTGACCGCCGAGGAGCACTCCGATCGCCTGGACTCCCTGTACGCCGTGAAGACGGTCGGGGAGCTGGAAGTGCTCGTACGGGATCTCCCCGCGCCCGGCGGCGCCGCCGCGGCGCCCGCGTACGCACAGGCCCCGACGCCGGTGCCGGCCGGCCTGACCCCGGTCTCGGAGACCGTGGTCGCCGTGTGCAGCAGCTCCACCCGCAAGGGCCGCTGGCGCCCGGGCGCGCACACCCGCGTGGTCTCCGTCCTGGGCGACGTGAACATCGACCTCACCGAGGCCGTCTTCGAGCAGCAGGTCACCGAGATCAACGTGACGAGCGTGCTCGGCAACGTCGAGATCCTGGTCCCGGAGAACGTGACGCTCCGCGGCTACGGCAGCGGCGTCCTCGGCAACTTCGAGGTGCACGGCGAGGGCCGCGCCGAGACCACAGACCCGCACGCACCGGTGGTGATCATCCGCGGCTTCGCCCTGCTGGGCAACATCGAGGCCCGACCCAAGCTCGGCGCCCGCCTGGTCGACCTCGCCCTCAAGATACGCAAGCGCCTGGAGAGGTAGGACGCGGGGCAACTGCCCCTCGGGATCAGTCGACTTGGCCGGAGGGCGCCCATGCGATCGGGCCCATGACCGCATTTACGTGGGCCGTGCTCCATCGTGCGCACGAGGCGCTGCGCTCCGCCGTCGACGGCGTGCCCGCCGACGCCTGGGGCCGCCCGACGCCCTGTGACCGGTGGAACGTCGGCCAAGTGCTCCGGCACGCGGCCGGCGACCAGCTCGCCTACGCCGCCCGCCTCACCGGCGGATCCGGCCCGGCCGAGGACCCCTTCGCACCCTCCGCCACCCTGCCCGGCGCCCCCGCGGAGCTGCTGGCTCCGGCGCTCGACGCCGCGGCCGAAGCCTTCGCCGGGGTCGCGCCCGGCACGATCGAGGTCGCCGTACCGTTGCCCCCGTTCGCGGTCCCCGCCGAGACCGCGGTCGGCGCGGCCGCCCTCGACGCCGCCGTCCACGCCTGGGACATCGCCGTCGCCACGGGCAGGCCCTCCCCGCTGACCCCCGCCCTCGCCGCGGCCCTGCGCCCGACCGCGGAGGCGCTCGCGGAGCCCCTGCGCGGCTTCGCCCGCGCCGCGGCGCTCGTGCCCGCCCCCGATCCCGCCGCCGACCCGGTCGGCTCGCTGCTCGCCCACCTCGGCCGGCGCCCCGACTGGACTCCGCCGCGGGCATGAGGGGCCGTACGGGCGAGGAAGCGTTCGGGCGCGGGCGGGGACGTGCCCGTGCACGACGGTGTGCCCGTGCACGACGGCGTCGCGTTTCGGTCGAATTTCGTCCGGGGGGCGCCCTTGCTCCACGCAGTGCATAGGGGCGCGCACAGCGGGTAGGGACAGGTGCATCGTCTCTCGCTTGCGTATACGTCGTCAGGAGTAGACCGTGCAGCATCCGCCGCATCAGTCCCTGCAGGTAGCAGCCGTACAGAGCCTTCAGGCGCGTCCGGCCGCCGTGCCGAAGCCGCGGGTGCCGGCGAGGGAAGACGACGGACCATGGCACGCGGAGGCGGTGTGCCGCCGGGACGAGGCGGGGCTGTTCTTCGCCCCCTCCAAGGAGCCGACCGCGGCCAGGCTCTCCCGCGAGGAGGCCGCCAAGCGCGTATGCGCCCGCTGCCCGGTGATGGTCGCCTGCCGCGAGCACGCACTCCTCCAACCCGAGCCGTACGGGGTCTGGGGCGGGCTCACCGCTGCCGAGCGCCGCGTGGTGCTGGCCCGCCGCAGGCGCCGGGCGGCGGAACTGCGCCAGGCGCCGGGAGCCGGGCCGATAGCCGCCGCGGGCTGAAACCCGTACGCAGGCAAACGGGAGGGGCGCCACCGCCGCACGCGGTGACGCCCCTCTCGTCGTGCCGGCCGCCGGCCGGCCCGCTCCTACTGGGCGCGGTCGAAGTCGATCGCGCTGTAGGCGCGCAGCTTCGACAGGCGGTGGGTCGAGTCGATCTGCCGGATCGTGCCCGACTTCGAGCGCATGACCAGCGAGGACGTGGTCGCGGTCTCCGCGCGGTAGTGCACGCCGCGCAGCAGCTCGCCGTCCGTGATGCCGGTGGCGACGAAGAAGACGTTCTCGCCCGACACCAGGTCGTTGGTGTGCAGGACCCGGTCCAGGTCGTGGCCCGCGTCGATGGCCTTCTGGCGTTCGGCCTCGTCCTTCGGCCACAGCTTGCCCTGGATCGTGCCGCCGAGGCACTTGATGGCGCAGGCCGAGATGATGCCCTCGGGGGTGCCGCCGATGCCGAGGAGCAGGTCCACACCGGTGCCCTCGCGGACGGCCATGACCGACCCGGCGACGTCGCCGTCCGAGATGAACTTGATGCGGGCGCCGGTCTCGCGGATCTCCTTGACGATGCCCTCGTGGCGGGGGCGGTCCAGGATGACCACGGTGACGTCCTCCACGGCCATGCCCTTGGCCTTGGCGACGCGCCGGATGTTGACGGACACCGGGGCGTTGATGTCGACGAAGTCGGCGGCCTCCGGCCCGGTGACCAGCTTCTCCATGTAGAAGACCGCGGACGGGTCGAACATGGTGCCCCGGTCGGCGGCGGCGAGCACGGCGATGGCGTTCGGCATGCCCTTGGCGTTCAGGGTGGTGCCGTCGATCGGGTCCACGGCGATGTCGACCTCGGCGCCGGTGCCGTCGCCGACCCGCTCGCCGTTGAACAGCATGGGGGCTTCGTCCTTCTCGCCCTCGCCGATGACGACCACGCCGTTCATCGAGACGGTGGAGATCAGGGTCCGCATCGCGTTGACCGCGGCGCCGTCGGCGCCGAGCTTGTCGCCGCGCCCGACCCACCGGCCCGCGGCCAGGGCGGCGGCCTCGGTCACTCGGACGAGTTCCAGGGCCAGGTTGCGGTCGGGGGCCTCCGGAGAGACTTCGAGCTGGGGCGGCAGGTTGTGCTCGGTCATCGGAGCGCACCTTTCTGTACGGCGACGGCCGGGAAGTGAGGGTGCTGGAACTCTATCGTCACGTCGACAAATTGAGCAGACCGGGTCACGTATGAGCGGCATATCGGTCAGGCGGTTGGCGTGAGGGGGCATCTTGCGGACCGGCGCGGTCGCCGCGCCGACCCCGCCGGAGATCGCTCCCGGCCATGGGGGACGATGGTGGCGTGGCAGGTATGAAGGGCAAGCAGACGGTCTGGGACATGGTCCGGTCGCTGGCGGTGATCGGTGTCGTCGTCGCTGGGATCTACATCTTCGTCCCACATGACGAGAACGCCGATCCGACACGAGTGGTCGACTACCGGGTGGAGACGCTCACGGCGCGGCGCGCGGCGCCGTATCCGGTGGCCGCACCCGTGGGGCTCCCGGCCGAGTGGCGGGCGACCTCGGTGACGTTCGACCGCAAGGCCGCGAACGCCTGGCACCTGGGCTTCCTGGACCCGCAGGAGCAGTACGTCGCGATCGAGCAGTCCAGCGACGCCTCGGGCAAGCACCTGGCGGCCGTCACCCGTCAGGCCAAGGCCACGGGGCAGACGCAGCAGGTCGGAGACCTGGCATGGGAGCGCTGGGAGGGCGAGAAGTACGACGCCCTCGTCCGCCAGGAGCAGGGCTACGCCACGGTGGTGACCGGCACGGCCACGTTCGAGGACCTGGGCAAGATGGCGGCGGCGCTGGAGTTCAAGCAGGGCGCGCAGCAGTGAGCCGGCGCTGACGCACGCGACGTGCGCCGACGGTGACATACGACGGTGACATACGAGAAGGCCGCTCCCCGGGATCCCGGGGAGCGGCCTTCTCGCATGTCTGTCCGGACTCGGACGCGGACTCAGACGGTGGTGATGACCTCGTCGAAGCTCAGGCGCGGGCCGCGGGGGAACCACGCGTCCTCGCCCGGCTTGCCGATGTTGACGACCATCAGCGGGGTGTGGTCGTCGTCCAGGAACTCCTTCTGGACGCCCGCGAAGTCCAGGCCGCCCATCGGGCCCGCGGCCAGACCGGCGGCGCGGACGCCGACGATGAAGTACGCGGCCTGCAGGGCGGCGTTCATCAGCGCCGCCTGCTCGCGGACCGGGCGCTCGCTGAAGAAGGCGTCCTTGGCCTGCGGGAAGTGCGGGAGCAGGGCCGGGAGCTCCTCGTGGAACTCGTTGTCCGCGGAGAGGATCGCGACGAGCGGCGCGGAGGCGGTCTTGGTCTGGTTGCCCTCGGCCATGAGCTTCACGAGGCGCTCGCGGGCCTCGGGGGAGCGGACCAGCGTGATGCGCAGCGGCGTCGAGTTGAAGGCGGTGGGGCCGTACTTGACCAGGTCGTAGATCGCCTGGACCTGCTCCTCGGTCACCGGCTCGTCGGAGAACGAGTTGGCGGTGCGGGCCTCGCGGAACAGCAGGTCCTGGGCGGCGGAGTCAAGAACGAGAGACATCGGAAAGCCTTCTTCCATACGGAGGTGAAGCGATGGCTCGACTTTAACCCCAAAGTCGTAGAATATTCAACTAAATCGGCTTGAGGGTGACTCGGATCACGCGCGGCCCGTCCGCTCAGGCGTCCGGCGCGCCACCCCTGCCGCCCCCGTCGCCCGCGTCGGCCCCCGCTTCGCGGGCCGCCAGCGCGGAGTCGAGCCGCGCGCGGGCACCTTCCAGCCAGTGCCGGCAGACCTGGGCGAGCTCCTCGCCGCGCTCCCAGAGCGCGAGGGAGTCCTCAAGGGAGGTACCGCCGGCCTCCAGCTTGCGGACGACCTCGATGAGTTCGTCCCGGGCCTGCTCGTACCCCAACGAGGTATCGGTCTCCGCCATTCCCGTCCCACCTTGTGTGTGCAGTTCATCGAATGTGTGTGCGGCTCACTCGCCGTCGCGCTGCGCGGTGTCCGGCCCGGTGTGCGGGCGGGTGTCCGGCCCGGTGACCCGTACGGAGAACTCGCCCTCCGCCACCCGTGCCCGCAGCACTTCGTCCGCCGAGACGTCCTCCGGCGAGCGCACCACGTGCCCGTCCGCCCGCTGGAGCACGGCGTACCCCCGCTCCAGCGTCGCCGCCGGGGACAGCGCCACCACCCGGGCCAGGGTGTGGTCCAGCTCCGAATCGGCCCGGTCCAACAGGTGCCCCAGCGTCCGCCGGGTACGGCCCATCAGGGCCTCCAGCTCGGCCTCGCGGGTCTCCACCATCCGCTGCGGATGGACGAAGACCGGCCGTGCGAGGGCGTGCGCCAGACCGCGCTCCTCCCGGTCGAGCAGCCCGCGTACCGCCCGCAGCCCCCTGCCCTGCAGTTGGCGCACCCGCTCCAGCTCCTCGCCGACGTCCGGGACCACCTTCTTCGCCGCGTCCGTCGGCGTGGAGGCCCGCACGTCCGCGACCAGGTCCAGCAGCGGGGAGTCCGGCTCGTGCCCGATCGCCGACACGACCGGCGTACGGGCCGCCGCGACCGTCCGTACGACCTCCTCGTCGGAGAACGGCAGCAGGTCCTCCACGCTGCCGCCGCCGCGCGCCACGATGATCACGTCGACCTCGTCGAGGGCGTCGAGCTCCTTGACCGCCTGGATCACCTGGGGCACCGCGTGCACCCCCTGGACCGCGACGTTCCGTACCTCGAAGCGGACCGCCGGCCAGCGTCGCCGGGCGTTCTCCAGCACGTCGCGTTCGGCGGCCGAGGCCCGCCCCACCACCAGCCCGATCAGCTGCGGCAGGAACGGCAGCGGCTTCTTGCGGTCCAGCGCGAACAGCCCCTCGGAGGCGAGCGACCGCTTGAGCTTCTCCAGCCGCGCGAGGAGCTCGCCGATGCCGACGGGCCGTATCTCGGTCGCCCGCAGCGACAGCTGCCCGCGCGGGGCGTACCACTCCGGCTTGGCCAGCACGACGACCCGCGCGCCCTCCGTCACTGCGTCCGCGACCTCGTCGAAGACCTGGCGGTAGCAGGTCACGCTGAGCGAGATGTCGTGCGACGGATCGCGCAGCGTCAGGAAGACCACCCCCGCCCCCGGCCGCCGCGAGAGCTGCGTGATCTGCCCCTCCACCCACACCTGGCCGAGCCTGTCGACCCAGCCCCCGATGAGCCGGGACACCTGGCCGACCGGCAGCGGCGCGTCAGCCGACGTATTCAGACCCATGTGCGCAGGCTATCCGCCCGCGCTGACAGCGTCTCAGGGTGCGGCGATGGTGTCGCAATCGCGGTGGGCGGATCGGAGGCTACGCGGTGGGCGGGCCGCTGGGGCTGCCGGGGTCGCTGGGGCTGCCGGGGTCGCCGGGGTCGCTGGTGATGCCGGGGGTGCCGGGGTCGCCGGGGCCGGGGTGGCGGCTCCGCTGGGCGTACAGGACGCACAGGCCCACCGCCAGCCAGACCGCGCCGACCACCTGCGCCGCGGGGGCCGCCTCCACGATCACCGCGACCGTCACCGCTGCCCCCAGCAGCGGGAGCAGCAGGTGCTTCCACCAGATCGGCTCGCCCGCCCCGCGCTTCACCACGAACCAGCCGACCACCGAGGCGTGCAGCAGCGTGAACGCCACGAGCGCGCCGACGTCCACCACCGAGACCAGCTGGTCGAGCCCGTCGTCGCGGCGGGCCGCCCACACCGCCGCGATCAGCGTGATCGTCGCCGCCACCAGCAGCGCCGGCCGCGGGGTCCCGTCCGAGGTGCGCGCGAGCGCCCCCGGCAGCCGCCGCTCCCGGGCCATCGCGAACACCAGCCGGCCCGCCGCCGCCTGCCCGGCCAGTGCCGCGAAGGCCGCCCCGACCGCCTTGCTGACCGCGACCAGGTCGTGCAGCCAAGGACCGACCGAGGACTCCACCGCGTCGTAGAAGGCCGGCCCCTGCTGCGCCGGATCGGCCGCCAGCTCCGCCGAGGACACCGGCATCAGCAGCGCCGCCAGGTAGCTCTGCGCGATGAACAGGACCCCGGCCAGCGCCAGGCACAACAGCACCGCGCGCGCCACCCGCGCCGAGCCCCCCGTCACCTCCTCCGCGAAGGAGGCGATCGCGTCGAAGCCGAGGTACGACAGGACCGCCACAGACACCGCGCCCAGGACGGCCGCGAGGGAGAAGCCCAGGGAGCCGTCCCCAGTCAGCGGTGAGAGCCAGCCGCGCTGCGCCCCGCCTTGGACGAGCACCGTCACCGCGGCCGCCACGAACACGAGCAGCACCGCGATCTCCATGGCCAGCACGGCGAAGCCCACGCGCGCGGCCGCCCGTACGCCCCACAGGTTCAAGGCGGTGGTCACCAGCACGGCCAGCGCCGTCCACACCCACCGGGAGACCTCCGGGACCAGCGCGTTCATCGCGATTCCGGAGAACAGGTACGCGACCGCAGGGATCAGCAGGTAGTCGAGCATCGCCATCCAGCCGGCGATCAGGCCGGCGCCCTCGCCGAGCCCCTTGCGCGCGTACGTGAAGACCGACCCGGCCTGCGGGGCCACCTGGACCATCTGCGCGTACGAGAACGCCGTGAAGGCCATCGCGATGGTCGCGAAGAGGTAGACGAGCGCGACGGCGCCGTGCGATTTCGCGTCGAGGGTGCCGAAGACGCCGACCGGGGCCATGGGAGCGATGAAGAGGAGCCCGTACACGACCAGGTCCCGGAAGCCGAGGCTCCGCCGGAGGGCGGGCCCCGGCGTCGTACCGGGGTCCGTCACGGACGCCATCGTTCCTCCGGGGGGCGGTCGGTTCGCACGTTCGACCCAGTCTGTGCCGAACGGGCGACGCCCGGCCTCCTGGAGACCCCCGTACGATGGACCGCATGACTGCTGCCGCCCCTGCTCCCGCTTCCCGACGCGTCCTGCTCGCCGCCCCGCGCGGCTACTGCGCAGGCGTTGACCGAGCCGTGATCGCCGTCGAGAAGGCTCTTGAGCAGTACGGTGCGCCGGTCTACGTCCGGCACGAGATCGTGCACAACAAGTACGTCGTCCAGACGCTGGAGAAGAAGGGCGCCATCTTCGTCGAGCGGACGGAAGAGGTGCCCGAGGGCTCCATCGTGATGTTCTCCGCGCACGGCGTGGCGCCCGTGGTGCACGAGGAGGCGGCGGCCGGCAAGCTCGCGACGATCGACGCGACCTGCCCGCTGGTCACGAAGGTGCACAAGGAAGCCATCCGGTACGCGAACGAGGACTTCGACATCCTCCTCATCGGCCACGAGGGCCACGAGGAGGTCATCGGCACCTCCGGCGAGGCCCCGGACCACATCACGATCGTGGACGGCCCCGAGGACGTCGCGAAGGTCGAGGTCCGCGACGAGTCGAAGGTCGTCTGGCTCTCCCAGACCACCCTCTCGGTCGACGAGACCATGGAGACCGTCGACGCGCTGAAGACCAAGTTCCCGCTGCTGGTCTCCCCGCCGAGCGACGACATCTGCTACGCCACCTCGAACCGCCAGGCCGCGGTCAAGGTCATGGGCTCCGACTCCGACCTGGTCATCGTCGTCGGCTCCAAGAACTCCTCGAACTCGATCCGGCTGGTCGAGGTCGCCCTCGACGCCGGTGCCCGCGCCGCGTACCTCGTCGACTTCGCGAGCGAGATCGACGAGGCCTGGCTGGAGGGCGTCACCACGGTCGGCCTGACCTCGGGCGCCTCCGTGCCGGAGGTCCTGGTCGAAGAGGTCCTGGAGTGGCTGGCGGCCCGCGGCTACGCGGACGTGGAGATCGTCAAGACCGCCGAGGAGTCGATCGTCTTCTCCCTGCCGAAGGAGCTGCGCCGCGACCTGCGCGCGGAAGCGGCCGCCCTCGTCGCCGAGAAGTAGGCCCGAGCCCGCGAAGTTCCCTACGGTGTTTCCATGCAGATCTTCGGCGTGGACATCGGTGGTTCCGGGATCAAGGGCGCTCCCGCGGACCTGGACCGTGGCGAGCTGGCGCAGGAGCGCCACAAGGTACTGACACCGCAGCCGGCCACCCCCGACGGGGTGGCCGGCTGCGTCGTCGAGGTGGTGAACCACTTCGACTGGGACGGGCCGGTGGGAGTGACGTTCCCCGGAGTCGTCACAGGCGGCGTCACCCGCACGGCGGCCAACATGGACAAGGGCTGGATCGGCGTCGACACCGCGACCCTGCTGTCGAAGCGGCTCGGCGGCCGGCCCGTCACCGTCCTCAACGACGCGGACGCCGCCGGCATCGCGGAGATGACCTACGGCGCAGGCCGGGGCCGCGGCGGAACGGTGATCATGCTGACGCTGGGCACGGGCATCGGCAGCGCCCTGTTCACGGACGGCCACCTGGTCCCGAACTCGGAGCTCGGCCACCTGGAGCTGAAGGGCCACGACGCGGAGAAGCGGGCGTCGGTCAAGGCCAAGGAGGACGGGGAACTCACCTGGGAGCGCTGGGCGCACCGGGTGCAGAGGTACCTGGAGCACGTGGAGATGCTCTTCTCCCCGGACCTCTTCATCATCGGCGGCGGGGTCAGCCGCAAGCCGGAGAAGTTCCTCCCGCTCATCGAGGGCGTCCGGGCCGAGATCGTCCCGGCGAAGCTCCAGAACAACGCGGGCATCGTGGGGGCGGCGATGGCGGCGCGGGGTCCGGCGCGTTAGGCGGTCCGGCCAAGCGGTCCGGCTAGGCGGTCCGGCGGGGGAGCCTGCGCCGGGAGATCAGCACGGCCTTCCGTACGACGACGATCAGCGCCGAGACGAGGGTTCCTCCGTACAGCCAGCCGGCGTGCAGCGACAGGGCGGACACGATGCCCATGAGCTGCGCGCCGAAGCCGCCGGAGCCGCCCGCAACGGGCCAGACTCCGGCGGCGAAGGCGATCGGGGCGGAGATCGGCGCGGTGATCAGGTCGGCGGGGCGCACCCAGAGGGCCGTGGCGGCCGCGACCGGCAGGAAGAGCAGCCCGTACGCGAGCAGCGAGCCGCTGAAGAGGAGCCAGGCGATCCCGCCGGCCAGGGTCATCGCGACGCTGGCGAACAGCCCGCCGCCGAGCCCGGTCAGCCGGGGCCGCGGCATCCGGCGGGCCGGCACGGGCCGTGGCCGCCCGCCCTGGGCGGGCACACCGCCGATGGGCTGGGCCGGGCGCCGCTGCTGCGCCCGCTCCGGCTGCTGTCGCTGCGGGTGATCCACCGAACGCGTCTTGTGTTGCTCCACCCCACAAAGCTAGGCGGGCCGAGCGCGGTATCGGTGTGGGGACACGCGTACAACGACTGCCACTCATCGGAAAGTAAACTGTCCGGTGGCCCACTCCCGGGCCGCCGCCCCCTCCAGCTACGGGAAGTCGCCAACGTGTCGCTCACGATCGGAATCGTCGGCCTGCCGAATGTCGGCAAGTCGACCCTGTTCAACGCCCTGACCAAGAACGACGTGCTGGCGGCCAACTACCCGTTCGCCACCATCGAGCCGAACGTCGGCGTCGTCGGCGTCCCGGACTCGCGCCTGGCCGTCCTCGCCGGAATCTTCGGCTCGCAGCGCGTCCTCCCGGCGACGGTCGACTTCGTCGACATCGCGGGCATCGTGCGCGGCGCCTCGGAGGGCGAGGGCCTGGGCAACAAGTTCCTCGCGAACATCCGCGAGTCGGACGCGATCTGCCAGGTCATCCGCGCCTTCAAGGACGAGAACGTCGTACACGTCGACGGCAAGGTCTCGCCGAAGGACGACATCGAGACGATCAACACCGAGCTGATCCTCGCCGACCTCCAGTCCATCGAGAAGGCCGAACCGCGCCTGACGAAGGAGTCCCGCCTCCAGAAGGAGAAGGTCGCGGTCCTCGCGGCCGTCGTCGAGGCCAAGAAGATCCTCGAAGCGGGCGACACCCTCTTCTCGAAGGGCATCACCAAGGGCACGGAGCAGGGCGACCTCCTCCACGAGCTGCACCTGCTGACCACCAAGCCGTTCCTCTACGTCTTCAACGTGGACGAGGACGAGCTCGTCGACGACGCCTTCAAGGCGGAGCAGAGCGCCCTGGTCGCCCCGGCCGAGGCCATCTTCCTGAACGCCAAGCTGGAGCAGGACCTCTCCGAGCTGGACGACGAGGAAGCCCTCGAACTCCTCCAGTCGGTCGGTCAGGACGAGCCCGGCCTGGCGACCCTCGGCCGCGTCGGCTTCGCCACCCTGGGCCTCCAGACCTACCTGACGGCAGGCCCGAAGGAAACCCGCGCGTGGACCATCAAGCAGGGCGCCACGGCCCCCGAGGCGGCCGGCGTGATCCACACCGACTTCCAGCGCGGCTTCATCAAGGCCGAGGTCATCTCCTTCGCGGACCTGGTCGCCTGCGGCTCGGTCGCCGAAGCCCGCGCCAAGGGCAAGGCCCGCATGGAGGGCAAGGACTACGTGATGCAGGACGGCGACGTGGTCGAGTTCCGCTTCAATGTGTAGCCGTACGCTTGCTGCATGTTAGGCGTTGAGTCAAACGTGCACGTCAGAAGGGGTCGGGCTCTGTCGAGTCCGACCCCTTCGTCGTCGCCGTGCTGGATGTTCTGACGTGTGGTCAGCGGTGGTCAGGTGTCGTAAACGGTGGACCGGTGCCCCACGTGAACGACCCAGACCACCAGTTCCCCGTTGTCGATCGTGTAGACGACGCGGTAGTCGCCAACCCGTAGCCGCCGGCGGTCCGGCTGGGACGCGAGTGCGGTGGTGTTGAAGCCGAGCGGATCGCTTTCCAGCTCGGTCAGCTTGGCCAGGATGCGCAGCGCCGTCTCGCGCGGGATCTTCCGAAGCTCGGCCTGCGCCTCGGGGCGGAAGACGGTTCGGTACTCACTCACTGCGCGCCAGCGTCTCCCTCATGATGTCCTCGATCGGGATGCCGGGTGCGGGGTTGGCCATGCGCTCGTCGATGATCCGATTGATCTCGCGCTCTTCCCACTCCTGGTACTTGCGCAGTACCTCGATGGAGACGACGGCGGCGACTTCCTTGCCGCGGCGCGTGATCACGGTGGGTACGTCGTCGCGGTCGGCGCGCTCCACGACCTCAGCCAAATGCGCGCGCACGTCGCGGATGGACTCTATGGGCAGCGGCTGCGTCATACGCCCAAGGGTACCGAGTGTCCCATGTGTACACAATGGCTGGAATCCCTGGTGGCGCCCCGCGCGTGCTGGATGAACTCGTACCGTGCTGGATTGGTGCTGACTTTTCAGCTTCTTCGGGGCGGTGTCAGCTTGTCGAGGTCCAGGCTGACCTCGAAGGGCACGGAGCGCTGGAGGGTGCCTCGGAAGATCCCGGCGGGCGCGTATGCGCCGGTGGGTTCGTCGAGCTCGTAGACGTGGACGACGGGTGCCCCGTCTTCGTCCTCGATGCACCAGTAGTGCGGGATGCCGGCCTCCGCGTACTTGCGGAGCTTTACTGTGCGATCGCGATGGGCGGACTCGGGGGAGACGACTTCGATGACGAGTTGGACGTCCTCTGGTGCGAACCAGGTGCGGTCACCGTCGAAGTCGGCCGTCGTCACCAGCAGGTCCGGTTCGGGACGGTTGCGCGGGTCGAGCTTGATGGTCATCTCGCGGCCGACTCTGGTGTCGGCGGGCACCTGCTCCATGAGTGCGACCGTGAGCATCGTGACGAGGTGGCCATGCCACCACCTCTGGGGCGCCTTCATGAAGACGAGGGCCCCGTCGATCAGCTCGGTGTGGCGGGGCGCCTCGGGGAGGCGGTCGAGGTCCTCCGCGAACCAGCCTTCCGCGCGCGGCGGGCGCATCCAGTCGGGCAGTGCGGTCATGGATTCACGGTAGCGGCCCGAAGCTCAGGCTGGAGAGCCAACGATCTCAGCCGGATGATTTTCGGCAACTTTCCACCCTGTAACCAGCTACCTGCCTAGCGTCCGGCAAGATGCTCGCCCGGATCAACAAGCTCATCGAGGACGTCAGGCGTGACCCGTTCTCAGGGATCGGCAAGCCCGAACCCTTGAAGTACCACCTGCCCGGGGCGTGGTCGCGGCGGATCGACGACGAGCACCGCCTCGCCTACCTGGTGACGGACAAGGAGATCGTCGTCCTCGCTGCCCGATATCGCTACTGATCGCTGAGTGCTCGGTATGTGCTGGGATGCCCTCCCGTGCTGGGATGGTGCTGGGATGACCTCCTCGAAAAGGCCGTTTCCGCAGGCGGGAGCTCTGCACTCGACGTTCCGCTTCAAGGTCTGATCGGACATGGGTAAACGGCCTGACCTGCGAGAAAGCAGGTCAGGCCACGGCGGCGACCTGCTTGCCGCGACGGGTGATGACAGTGGGCACGTCGTCGCGGTCGGCCCGTTCGACGACCTCGGCCAAGTGGGCGCGTACGTCGCGGATGGACTCCATGGGCAGCGGCTGAGTCATGCCTCAAGGGTGCCGAGTGTGCCATGTGCACACAACAGCTTCGGGCCACGGTCGGCGCCGGGGGTGGGGCTCAACATGCAGGCCGCCTCCGTCGTGATCAAGACCCGACCGTCCGACGCGTACGCACGCCGCAGCGCGGTCGCCGAGTCGACGCCGGACGCGGCCGACGTTTCGGACACGGCGATGGCCCGCCAGATGGCCAAGGCGATGATCGCGACGGACGTCGACCCCACCACCTGGGACACTTCAAAGGGACTCGGCCGAAGGTGTACGCCTCGCCCCTCCAACGGGAACCAGGATCTCCTCGCACGGGAGCAGAAGACCATCCTGCCCGCCCTGTTGCACCGACGACCGCTGGGATTGGATTTCGGACGACATGCTGCCTGCCTATCAACTTCTTCTCCGCGACAATCCGGCGGAAGCGAAGCGGCTCATCGCCCTGCCGTTGAACGAGCGCGCCAAGGAGTTCCGGCGCATCACGCTCAACGGCGAGGGCTGATCCAGGATGCCGTACCGCGCCCGGCCCCTCGTCATCACCTTCGCGGCCGTCTCGGCCGCACTGCTTCTTCCCGGTTACCTGTACATGGCCCGGGAGGAGCCCAGTTCCGTGAAATGGGACCTGAGTCACAGCCATACCGAATCGGACGTCAACTGGTCCGGCAGGAGCCGGAGTACCTGGGAAATCTCCTCGGCCGAGTACGACATCACGTTCTCCGGCGGAATTCACCTCACCGGAAAGCGCATGCTCCGGCTCGACGCGGACCCGGACACCGGCACTGTCGAGTCGGTGCACATCATTTATCCGAAGATGAGCACCGATGACGCCTACCGGGCCGCGAAGGAGCTGGCCAAGGAGCTGTCGATGGACACCGTGAACGTGGACCGCTGGTACAAGCAGCGGACCGGCGGCCGCGAGGCCGGGCACGAGGAGGTGGTGTCCACCAGCGGCATGTCTCCCGCGAAGCACACGCCGGGAACGCCGTACATCGACGCATCCCTGCTGTACTCCTTCGACGAGGAGAAGCCGACGTTCATCGACCTCTCCTTCTACTGGCCGAAGACGGAGAAGTGAGCCTCTGAGGCAACGTCATCCCGTCCAGGTCAGCCGCCTCGCCCCGTTTCGTTGTCCGCGAGGGTCCTCAGCCGCGTACGCCGGCCCTCGATCTCCGGACGGGTCAGGTGACCCGGATCTCCAGGACGTAGTCCTCGTTTCCGGGCCGCTCTCGAACCGTGGACGGGCCGCGGGCTCCTTGTCCGGTGGGGGCTTGCGAGGGGCGCCGGGTCAGGCGTGGGGGACCGCCGTGGCGAGGACCACCTCGAATTCCTCGACGCTGCTGGTGCTCACGCGGGCCTTCGCCGTGATCTCTCCGCGGACCGCCGCGACGGCGCCACGGGACGCCGTGAGTGCGTCGCGGTCGGTGTAGAGCGCGCCGATCGCGGCCCTGCCCCGGCCGCGGTCGATGAGCAGGGAGAGGCCGGCCAGTCCGGGGATCTTCTGGACCCCGGGGAGCGAGGTGTCTCGGAACGTGTCCACCAGCAGGTCGATGCCGGACGGCTCGACGTCGATGCGGACCAGCCGGAACACTGCGCCGGGCCCGAGGGTGTCCGCACGCCGGGCGACCGCCGCTTCCCAGTTGTCGACCGTCATGGTCTGCGCGAACGGTGCCATCATCTCGGCCCGCCGCTCGCTCAGGTTCTCGTAGCTCGCCTGCCGGGAGGCCTCGTCCTCCCACCACGACCCCACCAGGAGCTTGCCGATCTCGCGGTCGACGAACACCCCCATCCCGCGAAAGCCCGGCTGTGCCGACAGCAGCTCGCGGCCCTCGGTCCGGAGCTCCTCGGCGACCCCGTCGAGCTCGGCCGGATCACCCGTTGCATAGATGCTGCGAACGTACATAGCGCCCTTTCCTGCCTGCCGGTGGCCCGTGCGGGCCCGTGTTCCCCACTCCATGCGATGGTCAGGGCGGACGGGGGGCAACGCGGCGGGGGCAATCAGGTGAAGGGGCGGGCCGTCGCCGGGAGCTCGTGGCTTCCCGCGGAGCCGCTGGACGAGGAGCCCGCGGAGCACCCGGCTCCGGGCTCCGGGCCCGGGCCGGGGCCGGGTTGTGGGGGCACGGTGCGCGGGGTCCGTCCAGTGGCCACGTCGACCACGGCGGCGATCCGCGCGAAGGGCATGGTGGTGCGCCAGCCCGATGTGTGGTGAGCGGAGTTCAGGAAGCGTCGAGGCCCTGCGCGTCGCGCCGGGCGTAGCCCGGTGCGGGCGATCCGGGCGGGGCGGGCGGAGAGCCTCGTTGACGTGTGGATCTCGCTGAGTATGTTCACGGAGCGCACGCGGTCTCAACAGCAGGCTCGGGGGAGCGTGGGCGTTTGGAGGCTCAGGCCGTGACCAGATGGCGATTCCGCACGCAGTTGTGGACCGCGGTGACCACCACCAGCCTGTTGCTGGCTCTGGCCCCGGGACTGGCCGCCGCCGCGCCGCCGGGCGCCGCCGATCCCGCGGATCCGACCGTACGACGTGATCCCGCGACGGGTCACGCCCGGATGATCTTCAACTCCGGCGGGTACCTGACCCCGCCCTCCAAGCAGGCCCCCGAGTACGTCGCGCTCGCGTACGTACGCGAGCACCGCGGGGAGTTCGGCCTGACCGCCGCGCAGGCCGCACAGCTCGTCGTCGTCTCCTCCTACCCCACGAAGCACAACGGCGCCCGGCAGGTGACGCTCGGTCAGAGCATCGACGGCATGCGCGTCCACGGCGGGCTGCTCACCGCCACCGTCGACGAGCGCGGCCGCCTGGTCATCCTCGGCGGCGCCGTCGTGACCGCCGAACCGGCCGGCAGCGTCGAGCTGACGGCCAAGCAGGCCCTCGACCACGCCGCCGAGGCCCAGGGCGCGCGGGCCCAGCGCGAGATGACCGGCACGGACAACCGTGACAAGGGCCGGCAGAAGTTCAAGAACGTCTACGCGAAACGGCTGACGAAGCCCAACGACGTGACCGCGGAGCTGGTGTGGTTCCCCACCGACAGCGGGCGTGAGCTGCGCCCGGCGTGGCTCACCGACATCGAGGTCTCGGGCACCTCCTGGTACGAGACGGTGGTCGACGCCGCCGACGGCCGGCTGCTGAGCCGCGAGAGCCGGTACCACCACGCCGGTCCGGAGGGGACCGTCTTCACGGCGCAGCACCCGGAGATCAGCGGCGCCACCCGTATGGTCACGCCGTTCACCGGCCGTGACGGCTCCTGGGTGACTGACCGGCTGACGCAGGGCAACAACGCCAACGCGTACCGGGACGAGGACGGCGACAACACGGTCCCGGACACCGGGAACGACGCCCTGCGGCCGCAGTCCCCGGCCAGCGGCGACCCGAACTACCAGCACTTCACCTACACGTTCGGCGACGCCTGGCGCACCAATGCCAGCGGGACGCAGGCCAACCTCGACGCGGACGTGAACCCCGTCATCACGCAGCTCTTCTACTACACCAACGTGATGCACGACTACCTCTACGGCCTGGGCTTCGACGAGGCGTCGCGCAACTTCCAGGTCAACAACTTCGGCCGCGGAGGCACGGGCAACGACCCCGTGCTGGCTGAGGCCCAGGACGGCTGGGACCTCGGCTGCCTGGACGGCGCCATGCCGCCGAACGCGGTCCGGTGTGAGAACAACGCGAACTTCGGCACGCCCACCGACGGCGCCAGCCCCCGCATGCAGATGTACATGTGGGAGCCGCCGGACCGGCCGTGGCGCGACGGGTCGCTCGACGGCGACGTGATCGCGCACGAGTACGGCCACGGGGTCTCCAGTCGCCTCGTCGGCGGCGGCCACCTCGGCGGCGGCGCCCAGACCGGCGCCCTCGGAGAGGGGTGGAGCGACACGATCTCTTTCCTCAAGTGGGGCGACGCGGTGGTCGGCGAGTACGTCACCGGCAACGCCTCCACCGGCATCCGCACGCAGGCCTACGACACGTCCACCGAGAAGTGGGGCGCCTTCCGGCCGGCCCGCGGCGTGCACCGCAACGGTGAGGTCTGGGCCGCGACGATGTACGACATCCGAGAGGCGAAGGGGGTCGCGTTCACCGAGCAGCTCGTCATCGACGGCATGAAGAACACCGTCGCCGCGCCGAGCTACCTCGATGCGCGCGACGGCATCCTGGCCGCCGACATGACCGACAGCGGCGGCGCCAACCAGTGCCTGCTGTGGCGGATCTTCGCCGGTCGCGGCATGGGAGCCAACGCCGCGTCGAGCGCCGACCAGAACACCGTGACGGCCGACGAGACCGCCCCGGCAGCCTGCCTCCCGACCGCGAATGCGGGCGGCTCGTACACGATGGACGAGGGCAAGAACCTCACGCTCGACGCCTCCGGCTCCGCCCGAGGGACCGCGGGGTCGTCGGGGAGCCTGTCGGCGTACGAGTGGGACCTCGACAACGACGGCGAGTACGACGACGCCACCGGGGTCACCACCACCTTCGACGCGGTGGGCCAGGACGGCGTCTCCACCGTCGGGTTGCGGGTGACGGACACCGCCGGCAACACCGACACCGACACGACGACGGTCACCGTCGCGAAGGCCGCACCGGCCGTCACCCTCCAGCCGGTCCCCCCGGCCGGCGAGAACGGCCCGGTCACCGTCACGGGCAAGATCAGCGACCCGGGCTGGCTCGACCCGCTGACCGCCACGGTCGACCGGGGCGACGGGGCCGGCCCCTTCGGGGCGGCGCTGGCCAACGCCGAGGCGGTCTACAACAACCCGGCGTCGACGCGGAACCAGCTGCTGAACCAGGTCGACGTACTGCTGCGGTTCAACGTGCGTGACGGTGGCTGACCGACGCCTGGTGTGCCTCGCCGCCCTCGCGCTCTTCACCGGGTGCGGGGGCGGGGTGGCGCATCCGCCGCAGAACGGATCCCGCGACCCGGGCGGTACGGGAGCCACGGGTGCCACGGGGGTCGGGGCGCCGACGTCGGCGCAGGGCCGCGTACTCACCGCCGCCGACGACGGCTTCACGGGGCGGCTCGCGGTCGGACAGACGGCCCGCCTGCGCCTGCCCCTCCCGGAGGGAGGGCCCGAACCCACAGCCCGGGGCGACTCGGTGCTGCTGATCCGCATCGACAACGTGACGGGCACGGGCCACCGTGAATGGGAGCTCCGCGCGGTCCGCCCGGGCACCACCCGCATCTCGGCCCCCCGCCCCACCGGCCCCCCGGCCACCCTGACCCTCACCGTCCCCTGACCACCACCCCCCGACCGGCGACCGGCCCTGCCGGGCCGGTCGGGGCAGGTGGCGGGGCCGGGGCTAGGAGCTGCGCGGGGAGCGCGACGGGCGGGGGCGGTCCTCGGGCATCTCCATGCCCATGTCCTCCCGGTCCATGTCCTCGGACATGGGGTCCATCGGCTGCCTGGCTTCCTGCGACTTCTGCTTGGCCTGCTCCTTGAGCTTGTTGGCCTTGTCCTGGGGCGGTTGCTTCTTGGCCATGCCGGTTCGCTCCTCGAAGAGGGTGAGGGGGACGAGCACCACCCTGGCACCAGGCCGTCACTCACGCACGTCGGAACGTCACCCTAGGTGATCGGCTGGGTGAAGTGGGCCGCCGCGAGGACCGAGCCCTCCGGGGTGAGGAGCCGGGCGCCCGCGAGGGTCGTGGCGTTCACGTCGGTCGTCGCGACCCAGTAGCCGTAGCCGTCCTGGAGCGAGAACGTCCCGAGGCGGGTCATCGTGCCGTCCGTGTGGTCGAGGACGCAGCTGACCTCGGGCATCGGCTTCTCCAGGTCCACCGACATGTACACCCAGCCCTGCGTGCCCGGATGGGCGAAGACCCGGCCCACCTCCCGGCCGTTCGTGATCAGCGGCGCCTGGAGCAGCTGGGCGTTCGCGCGGGCCGTCGGGGACAGGGGCGCCGCGGCCTGCTCGATCGCCGTACCCGCTGCCCAGCCGCCGAACCCGCAGGCCACGGCCAGGGCAGCCGCCACGGCCGCGACCTTGGGCCGCAGCAGCCACCGCCGGCCGGGCGCCCGCGTCGGCGCGGCCTCCGGGGCGGGGGGCGGGGTCGGCTGGAGGGCGGCGGTGACCCGGCTCTCGAAGCCGACTGGGGGCTCCGTGCCCGGCAGCAGGGCGAGCAGCCCGTCGCCGACCAGGGCCAGCTGCTCGACGTGTCCCCGGCAGCCGGGGCAGTGGTCCAGGTGGGCGACCGCACGGGCGCGCTCCCGGGCCGGAAGGATGCCCAACGCCAGCTCGGCGTCGACCTCCTTCAGCTGCTCGCAGGTCATCTCGCTCATCGCCGGCTCTCCTCGGCCCCCAAGGTCCTGCGCAGCTTGTGCATCGCAGTCCGGATCCGTGTCTTGGCCGTCCCCAGCGGTATCTGCTCCATGTCGGCGATCTGCTGCGCGGTCAGCCCGTAGATGCCCGCCATCACCAGGGCGCGGGCCTGCTCCCGGGGCAGGGCCGCCACGGCCGCCCGGATCCCGGCCGACGTCTCGGCGGCGACCGCGTGCTGTTCGGGGGTCTCCGTCACGATGTCGAGGAGGGCCTCCAGGTCCTCGGGTGCGACCGGATTGGCCCGGCGGGCCCGGACGGCGTCGATCGCCAGGTGGTGCGCGATCGCCGTGAGCCAGGTCCGTACCGATCCGCGCCGCGAGTCGTAGACCTGCGCGTGCTGCCACGCCCGCTCGAACGTTTGTTGTGCGATGTCCTCGGCGAGCTGCGCATCGCCGACCACGGCGATGGCCACGCCGAAGACCGTGCGCTGGAAGCGGCGCACGAATGCGACGGCGATCTCGGGATCACCCGTCGCCAGGCCCGACAGCAATGCCTCGTCCGGTGCACGCCCGAGCGGGAGGCCCATTCTCTGCACGTCAGAGGATACGGTCGGCCTCCCCGAATGGATTGGTCCCGGTTCATGGGGAAACACCCCTTCATTCTCCTCCCGTCCTGCGACCCCGTCCTCAATCCCCCGGCGCCGTTCGGCCGTATCCCGTCGGTACGGACACACCGGAGGGCCGAGTCATGACAGGAACACTCACCCGGACCGGCCGCGCAGGACTGGGGTTGGCGGCCGGAGCACTGGCGGGACTGCTCGCCGCCTGCGGGGGCGGCACCTACGGAACCGGGAACGGCGCCGCGGCGCCCCCCGCGCCCGCCGCCACACCCGCCGCACCCACACCGGCCGCGACCCAGGTCACGGCGGACCTGAGCGACTTCCACATCGCCCTGTCCCGGACGACGTTCACGGCCGGGCCCTACACGTTCACCATCAGGAACACCGGCCACCACGACCACGCCCTGGAGATCGAAGGACCGGGCGGAGAACACCGCTCCAAGACCCTGGCGCCGGGAGCGAGCGGGACCCTCGGCGTCACCCTCAAGGACGGTAAGTACGAGGTCTACTGCCCCGTCGACGGGCACAAGGACCTCGGCATGAAGACGGAGATCACCGTCGGAGGCGCCATGAACGGCTACTGAGCGTCCCGCCCCGGGCGGTAGGTTGCGGTTGCGTGCAGTCGTTACCCGGTGCTGCCGCGAGCAGTCGAGGGGTGAGGGGCATGCGGCGCAGGGCGGCCGAGGTGATCGACGCGGGCGAGACGCTGCACACGGCGGCCGCCGCGCTGCTGGCCGACCACCGGCGGGCCGTCGACGCGGTACGGGAGGCCTGGGCTCCGCTCCACGCGGAACTCGCCCGCTCCGAGCTGCGTCGGATCCCCGTCGACCGGCTGACCCACGTCACCGAGGGGCGGCTGCGCGTGGCCGCCATCGAGGCGGCCGGCCTCGACACCGTGCAGCGGGTACTGGACGCGGGGCGCCACGGGCTCCGGCAGATCCCCGGGGTCGGGCAGCAGACCGCCGACCAGGCGCTCGGCGCGGCGCGGCAGCTCGCGGAGGCGGTCGGGGAGACCGTCGCCGTGCACCTGGACGTGGACCACCCGCAGCCCCGGACCACCGCCCTGGTGGCCGCCCTCCAACTGCTCGTCGAGGCCGGGCCCGACGCCCGCCGGGCCGTCGAGGCGGCCACGGTGCTGGACACCGGACTCGGGCCGCTGCTCGACGACGCCAGGCCCGCCGCCGGCCGGCTGCGGATGTGGTTCGCGGGACGGGAGCGGCGGGAGCGGGCGCTGGCCGCCCTCACCGGGATCGGCCGGCAGACCGAGCGGGCCGCGGCCGACGGGGTGCCCGTCCTGCTCGGGCAGGCCTCGGTCGACCTGCTGCGCGGCCCCGCCGACGAGGCGGCGGCCTGGGTCGACTTCGAGCTGCGCTCCGCCGAGTACTACGGCCTGCTCGCGGAGATCACCGAGCGGGCCGGGGGCGGCCCCGACCCGGCCGCCGCCCAGGGGTTCCTGCCCGACGCACTCGCCGAACGGGTCCGCGCCCAGGCCCTCGACGGCACGCACAGCCGGGTCTCGCTGCGCGGCTACCAGTCCTTCGGCGCCCGCTTCGCGCTCGCGCAGCGGCGGGTGATCCTCGGTGACGAGATGGGGCTCGGCAAGACGATCCAGGCGCTGGCCGTGCTCGCGCACCTGGCCGCGCAGGGCCGACGCCACTTCCTCGTGGTCTGCCCGGCCGGCGTCCTGATCAACTGGACCCGGGAGATCGAGGCGCGCAGCACCCTGCGCGCGGTCGCCCTCCACGGACCCGGCCGGCACGACGCCTTCGCGGACTGGCGGGGTGGGGGCGGAGTGGCCGTGACGACCTTCCAGGCGCTGACCGGGTTCCCCGAACTCGCCGCCGACGAGCTGGGGATGCTCGTCGTGGACGAGGCGCACCACGTCAAGAACCCGCAGGCGCAGCGCTCCCTGGCGGTCGCGGCCTGGGCCGCCCGATGTGCGTACGTCCTCTTCCTCACCGGCACCCCGATGGAGAACCGGGTCTCGGAGTTCCGCAGTCTCGTACGGATCCTGCAGCCCGAGGCGGCCTCCGGCATCGGCGACGTCGACACGGTCGCCGGCTCCAGGGCGTTCCGCAAGGCGGTGGCCCCCGCGTACCTGCGGCGCAACCAGCGCGACGTGCTCGCCGAACTCCCCGAGCTCCAGTGGACCGACGAGTGGGAGGAGCTCAGTGCGGCCGACCGGGACGCCTACCGGGCGGCGGTACGGGCCGGGAACTTCATGGCGATGCGCAGGGCCGCGTACGCGGAGCCGAAGCGGTCGGCGAAGCTGCACCGGCTGTGCGAGTTGGTGGCGGAGGCCGCCGCCAACGGGCTGAAGGTCGTGGTGTTCTCCGCCTTCCGCGAGGTGCTCGGGGTGGTCGGGGAGGCGCTCGGCCCGCAGCAGCCCGGAGGCCGCCTCTTCGGGCCGATCTCCGGGAGCGTGCCGCCCGCCCGCCGCCAGCGGCTGATCGACGGCTTCGGCGCGGCGGCCGGGCACGCGGTGCTGCTCGCCCAGATCGAGGCGGGCGGGACGGGGATCAACCTCCAGGCGGCGTCCGTGGTGATCCTCTGCGAGCCACAGGTCAAACCGACGATGGAGCAGCAGGCGGTGGCCCGTGCGCACCGGATGGGGCAGGTGCGCGCGGTACGGGTGCACCGGCTGCTGGCCACCGACGGGGTGGACCAGCGGATGCTGGAGGTGCTGGAGCGCAAGGCGCGGCTCTTCGACGCGTACGCCCGGCGCAGCGCGGTGGCGGAGGCGGCTCCCGAGGCGGTCGACGTCTCGGACACCTCGCTGGCCCGGCGCATCGTCGAGGAGGAGCAGGCGCGGCTCGGCGCCGCCCGCTGAACCCGAGCCGTGCGAGCGGCGCGTGAAAGGTCAGAGCCCGCGGACCGAGGCGACCGTGAAGGTCGTCGGCGTACCCGGGCCCATGGGGCCGCCCTTGTCGAACTGGGAGCGGACCACGAGCGTGCGGCCCGGGGTGTGGCTCAGCGTGGTCGGGATCTGCAGGGACGGGTCCGTGATCGTCCGGGTCAGCCGGGCCCGGGTGCCGTCGGGGCTGAGGTGCCAGCGGGTCAGGGTGTTGGTGATGTTGTGGGCCACCCGCAGGGTGCCGTCGGGAGCGAGGTCGAGGCCGTCGGCGTGGGTGAGGTCGCCGCCCTGGAGGGCGACGCGGGAGATCGCGCCGGTGCGCAGGTCGATGCGGTGGAGGTCGCCCGCGATCATGTCCACGGCCAGGAGGAAGCGGCCCGCCGGGTCCGAGGCGATCCCGTTGAGGCTGACGGTGCGCCCCGGGTACGGGGTGAGGTGCTCGTGCAGGTCGTACGCGGCGGTCAGCGGGCCCGAGCCGGCCGCGAGCTGGGCCGGGGTGACGCGGTAGACGAGCGCGCCGAGGCTGTCCGTCAGGTAGGCGGTGCCGTCCGGGGTGATGGTCAGGTCGTTGACGAAGAACGGGGCGGCCCCCGGGACCTCGAAGTGGGCCAGGCGCTTGCCGGACGCGGTGTCGTAGACGGCGACCCCGGAGGTGGAGTCGGTGACCCACAGCCGGCCGCGGGCGTCGACGCGCAGGCCGTTCGCGGTGTGGCGGCCGTCGGTCCCGGCGGGCAGGAACACCTCGGCGGTGTGCCGGCCGGGGCGGGCCCGGTAGACGGTGCCGTCCGCGTACGAGCCGACGTAGACGGTCTGGTTGCGGGGGTCGGTGGCTATGCCCTCCGGATAGACCTTTGCGCCGGGGAGCGTGAAGGCCGTGGAAAAGTGCCCGTCGGAACCCTGGGCGGCCTGGGCGGCCTGCGCCGCCGGGGCCGTGCCCAGGGTGAGTGCGGTGGCCAGGGTCAGGAGCGTGACGGGCAGGAGCTTCTTCAGCACAGCAGGTGTCCTCTTTCGTGTAGGTGAGCACGAATGTAAGTTAGAGCTCTAATGCATGCAAGGGCCTTAGGATGCAGGGATGACCTCCATGCCTCCCGAGGAGCGCATCGGCTCGCACGTCAAGCGCGCCGAGCAGGCGCTCCTCGCGGCCAAGAACGCCGCCCTCAAGCCCGCCGCAGTGACGGTTCCCCAGTACGCCGCGCTGCTCTGGCTCGCCGAGAAGCCGGGCATCTCCGCGGCCGCGCTCGCCCGCCTGTGCGGGGTGACGCCGCCGACCATGAACACCGTGCTGAAAAACCTCCAGGAGCGCGGGCTCATCGAGCGGACCGCGCACGAATGGCACCGCAACGTGCTCGAAACCCGACTGACGGAGGAGGGCCGGGCCGCCATGGAGCTCGCCGACTCCGGCGCCGTACGGGTGGAGCGGGCGCTGGCCGCCGCGTTCTCGCAGGCGGAGCGCGAGCAGCTGATCAGCCTGCTCGGGCGGTGCGCGGAGGCGCTCGACGCCCAGCGGTGAGCCGCCGGAGGCGGATCCTGTCGTCGGCGTTTTCGGACGCGTGAGATCCCGGCCATGTTTTGCCCGGTCTTGGAACTGTCCGCAGGATTCGCACATCAGGACCAAGGAGAAGTCAGCCGTTCTGTCCCCACCGGGGGCGGTCACGACCGTTCGGAGCGAAGTTCGTGCATCAGTACCCGCCCAGGCGCTCCCGGCGCGCGATGTGGATATCCGCCGCCGTCGCCTTCGCGCTCCTGCTCGGCGGCGCCGGCTTCGCCGCCTGGAAACTCGAATGGTTCTCCGGCAACGGCGGCTCCGTGAGCTTCGGTAAGGCTCCCGCCTCCGCCTCCGCCTCCGCGTCAGCCGCACCCGACGCCGGCAAGTCGTCCCCGGGTGCGCCCTCGCCCTCCGCCTCGCCCAGCGGCGATCCGGACGTGGCCCTGCCGACCGGCCCGAAGTCCGACTTCAAGCAGACCGCCAAGCTGGACGACGGCACGGTCATCGCGAAGACCCGGCTCGCGGGCGCGAAGTCCGGTTTCGAGGGCGACGTCTGGGTCTGGACGCCCAAGGAGTACGGCGAGGCGAAGTACGAGAAGAGCGCCTTCCCGGTGCTGATCGCCCTTCCCGGCGGCAACGGCTTCCCGAGCAACTACTGGTCCGACCGCAGCCTCGGACTCCAGAAGGCCATCACCGAGGGCGTCCAGGCCGGCACCAGCCTGCCGTTCATCGTGATCATGCCGGTGCTCAACCCGGACGCCAAGTACTACTACGACGGCGCCGACATCCCCGGCCAGCCGAAGATGGGCACCTGGATCGCGGAGGACGTCCCGGCCTTCACCAAGGCCAACTTCCGTACGTACAAGTCCCGCGACGGCTGGGCCTTCATGGGCTCGTCGTCCGGCGCCTTCGTCGGCATGAAGACCGTCCTGCAGTACCCGGACCGCTTCAAGGCCGTGATCGCCAGCGGCGGCGAGATCGTCCCCGACTCCCCGTTGTGGAAGGGCCACCAGGCGGAGATGGACGCGAACGATCCCGAGAAGCTCGCCAAGAAGCTGATCGACGCCAACGGCCCCGAGGTCTACATCAACTTCCAGGTCGGCACCAAGGAGACCGGGAAGGACCGGATGGTCAAATTCCAACAGCAGTTCGGCAAGGGCCCCGTCAAGATGACCATCCGCGACATCCAGAACGGCGAGCACAACGGCTGGCACTACGTCCGGGGCATGAAGGAAGGCTCCCTGGAGTGGATCAGCAAGGTGCTCAAGGGGCCGCAGCCCGCGACCGGCTGAGCCTCCGGCTGAGCAGGCCTTATGCACGGAGCCCGGGACCCGCGTGGCACGCACCACGTCCCGCCGGTCCCAGGCAACCCATCCGATCGTTGACACCTCTGTAAGGGGTGTAAGGGGGACCGATCGGTCCGACCCGCGCTCTTCGGGAGCGCCGGAGAAGGAACGGGACAAATCCGTGCAGCATGACCAGCTTCAGAGCGATGGCGGCCTCCTGGCCGAGGAAGGCCCGCTGACCACGGGCCGCCGCCGTCCCAAGCGCCTGCGCAGGCTTCTGATCAGCGGTGCGCTGGCATTCGTACTCGCCGCCGGGGGCGCCGCCGCCTACCAGTACGGGCTCTTCTCGGACATAGGGGATCCGGTGTCGTTCGGGAAGGTCCAGCAGTCGGCCGCGGCCGCGGACATCGGGCCGGGGGTGAGGATGCCGACCGGGCCGAAGGCCGCCTTCGTGCGGACCTACCGGCTGCCCGACGGCACCCAGATCGGCCGGACCACCCTGACCGGCGCGAAGTCCGGGTTCACCGGTGACGTGTGGGTGTGGGTGCCGAAGCAGTACGACGAGCCGAAGTACGCCAAGAGCGCCTTCCCGGTCCTGATCTCCCTGCCGGGCGGTCGGGGCTACCCCACGAACTACTGGGGAACGGGCCCGGGCCTCGGCCTGGAAAAGGCGGTGAGCGACGGGGCGAAGGCCGGTACGAGCCTGCCCTTCATCCTGATCATGCCGGTGCACAACGCCGACACCAAGCACCACTTCGACGCCTCGGACATCCCCGGCGAGCCGAAGATGGGCACCTGGATGGTCGAAGACATCCCGGATTTCACGAGGGCCAATTTCCGGACCTTCACCTCCCGCGACGGCTGGGCCTTCATGGGCTCCTCGGCGGGCGGGTTCGGCGCCTTCAAGCACGTCCTGAAGTACCCCGACCGCTTCAAGGCGGCCATCGCGAGCGGGGTCGACATCGTCCCCGACTCCCCGCTGTGGAAGGGGAACACGCAGGCCATGGACGAGAACAACCCCGAGAAGCTCGCCGGGAAGCTGATCAAGGAGGGTGGTCCGGACGTCTACATCAACTTCCAGATCGGCACGAAGGAGATCGGCCGCGAGAAGGCCGAGAAGTTCATGAGCGAGTACGGGAAGGGCCCCGTGCACACCACGCTCCAGGTGATCCAGGATGGTGAGCACAATGGGAAGTCGTACGTGCGCGGTATGAGGGAGGGCGCTCTGGAGTGGATCAGCAAGGTCATGCTGGCGCCGACCCCAGACCCCGCCGTGCGATGAACGCAGTGGCCAAGGGTGCGTCCGCGGCGGCCGTCGCCGGAGTGGCGGCGATGCTTGCCGTCGGCTTCCTCAAGGCGACGGACGGGGATGCGAACGCGGTGCACCCCTTCCCCGGCGTCGGCGTGCTCATGGCCAACGGGGAGCACTGGTGCACGGCGAGCGTCGTCGACAGCCCGAAGGGCACGGTCGTCGCGACCGCCGCGCACTGTGTGGCCCCGGCCGGCGAGGACGGCGCGCCCGGTGCGGTCGCGCACGACGGGCGGGCCATCGGTGACCTCTCCTTCGCCCCCGCCTTCACCGGCGAGGGCGTGGGCCGCCAGCCCCTCGGGGTGTGGAAGGTCCGCGCGGTCCACGTGGACGAGCGCTGGATCAAATGGGGGGAGGACACCGCCGATTTCGCGTTCCTCAGCATCGAGCCGGACGAGGACGGCCGCACCGTGCAGCAGGCGGTCGGCGGCGCCGCGGAGGCACCCAAGCCCGACTGGACCTCCGGGTACGAGCGCGACGTGACGGTCGTCGGCTACCCGGAGTCGGACCGCAACCCGCAGAACAAGCCCGTCTCCTGCACCACCCAGACCAGCCACGACCAGGAGGACCCCGCGATGCTCTACATCAGCTGCGCGGGCTTCTGGACGGGCACCAGCGGGAGCCCGTGGATCGCCGACCGCGGCGGTCCGGGGAACCCGGGGCGGCTGATCGGGGTGCTGAGCGGCGGGAACACGGACGTGGACTCCACGGCCGCGCTCTTCGACGAGAAGGCCAAGGCGCTGTACGAGCAGGCCGCGCGGGACTGACGCCGGGCCCGGGCCCGGCCCCGGCGCCGGACCGCCTCCGCTACTGCCTGCGCTCGGTGCTGACGATCACGCATACCGCGAGGACGACGATCGCGCCGCCGATCAGGATCGGGACGGTCAGGGCCTCGTCGAGGATCAGCGCCCCCAGCGCGACGGCGACGACCGGATTGACGTACGCGTACGTGGCGACCAGTGACAGTGGCGCCGACTGCAGCAGCCACGCGTAGGCCGTGAAGGCGACCAGCGAGCCGAAGACGACGAGGTAGCCCAGAGCCAGCCAGGAGGCGGTGGAGAAACCGGCCCAGTCCAGCCCGTGGTGTTCGCCGCGCAGCAACCCGACGACGATGCCGCCGGTCCCGCCGGCGAGCATCTGGTACGCGCTGCCCGTGAACGGGTTGCCCGGCAGCGACAGCTTCGACGCGGCGAACGAGCCCAGCGACCAGAGCACGGACCCCGCCAGCACCAGCAGCACGCCCCAGAGCCGCACCGCGCCGCTGATGCCCGGGCTGGTCAGTACCGCGAGCCCCCCGAAACCCAGCAGTACGCCGCCGAGGGTGCGCAGCGCCGGCCGGTCGCCGGTGGCGGTCCGCAGCACCACCAGCCACATCGGCACGGCCGCGACGAGCAGCGCGGCCAGGCCGGACGGGATCGAGGTCTCCGCGAGCACGACGAGGCCGTTGCCGCCGAGCACCAGCAGCAGGCCGACCAGGACCGCCGCACCGGCCTGCGCACGCGTGGCCCGGAGCGCGGCCGGCCCGTACCGCCAGGCGACGAGGCCGAGCAGCAGCAGGCCGGCCGCGATGAAGCGGGTTCCGGCGGACAGGAACGGCGGCATGGTCCGGACGACGACCCGGATGCCGAGGTAGGTGGAACCCCAGAGGACGTAGACGAGGGCGAGCGCGACCCACACGGCGCCCGTGACCCTGCGGGCGGCGGATTGCGGCGGCTTGCTCTCGGCGGTCTCCGGGGTGCGCATGACCGGATCCTAGGTTCGTTGGCGCGTACACGCTCCCCGAATATCAGCCCTTGAGTAGGGCGTTCAGCTCCCCGTACGGGAGTGACGCGTCGAGCGCGGTGTACGTACCACCCGCGATCAGCTCCTCGGCGGCGCGGCGGACCACGTCGTAGGCGGCCGACGCGACCGAGGAGCCGAGGCTGACGCGGGCCGCGCCGAGGGCGCCGAGCTCGGCGACGGACGGCGCGCCGGGGCCGGCGAGGACGTTGAGCGGCGCGTCGATGCCCTTGGCGAGCTCGCGGACGGTGGCCGGGTCGGTGACACCGGGGACGAAGATGCCGCTGGCGCCCGCGCGGAGGTAGGAGGCGGCGCGGGCGAGGGTCTCGTCGAGGCGGTGCTCCTCCTCCCCGAGGCCGAAGAGGAAGGTGTCGATGCGGGCGTTGATGAACAGCGGGACCCCGGCGGTGTCGGCGGCGGCCCGGGCCGCGGCCACCCGCTCCGCGTGATCGGCGGCGGCCCGGGTGCCGTCCTCGATGTTGACGCCGACCGCGCCGGCGGCGAGCACCCCGGAGACGGTCTCGGCGACGCCGGCCGGGTCGGCGCCGAAACCGCCTTCGATGTCGGCGGTGACCGGGACGGAGATGGCGGCGACCACCCGGGAGACGAGGTCGAGGGCACGGTCACGGGTCAGGGCGTCCCCGTCGGGCGCGCCGAGGGACCAGGCGACACCGGCACTGGTGGTGGCCACGGCGGGCGCCCCGGCGGCCTCGACGAGACGGGCACTGACGACGTCCCAGGCATTGGCCAGGGCCAGCGGCGCGGCGGGGTCGTGGAGCGCGGTGAACCGGCGGGCGAGATCAACGGTGTTGGTCATGGTCCCAGTTCACCAGACGGCCCCGTACCCGGCTGGCGGTTTTCCGACGTGGAGGTGTCGGCGCGGCGCCCTTGCCCGGCCTACTCCCACCCCGCCTTGAGGCCTGCTCCGCACAGGGGCAGGACCGTCGTGCGGCCCTGGAGGGGGTCGGTGGGGGCCAGGGGGCCGACCGCCGCCCAGCAGGCCGCTGCCGTGGGTTCCACGAACAGGCCGCGCTGCGCCAGGTCCCGGTGGGCCGCGCGCAGGGCCTCTTCCGGGACCGTCAGGAAGGTGCCGCCGGACGCGCGGACCGCGGCCAGGATCTGCCGGGCCCGCGGCGGGGCCGGGATCGCGATCCCGTCGGCGAGCGTGGGCAGCTGTTCCACCGGGGCGGCGTCCTTTGCACCCGCTGCGAAGGCCGTGGCCAGCGGGGACACCGCTTCGGCCTGGACCGCGATCAGCGCGGGCGGTTTCACGCCGCGGCGGGCGAGCTCCGAGACCGCCAGGGCCGCCCCCAGCAGCAGCGTGCCGTTGCCGACGGGGACGACGAGGGTCTCGGGGAGGCGGCCGCCGAGCTCCTCCCACACCTCGTACACGTACGTCTTCGTCCCGTGCAGGAAGTACGGGTTGAAGACGTGGCTCGCGTAGAAGACCCCGGGGAGGTCGGCGGCGGCGCGGGCCGCCAGCGCGGTGGCCTCCCGGCCGCCCGGTACGAAGCGGACCGCCGCGCCGTGCGCCCGCATCTGCTCCGTCTTCTTCTGCGAGGTGCCCTCGGGCACGAATACCTCGCACTTCAGTCCGGCGCGCGCGCAGTACGCGGCCACGGCGGTCCCCGCGTTCCCGCTGCTGTCCGCGACCACCCGTTCCGGGGCCAGTCGCCGGGCCAGTTCCGCGAGCATCACGGCGCCGCGGTCCTTGAAGGACAGCGTGGGCATCAGGAAGTCGAGCTTGGCGTGAACGCGCTCCGCGAGCGGGACCAGCGGGGTGTTCCCCTCCGACAGCGTCACGGAGAACGCCCCCGGCAGCGGCAGCGCGGAACCGAACCGCCAGAGCGAGTTGGGTCCGGCGGCCGGTTCGAGCGGGCCGGCCGGATCGGGTGCGAAGTCGAGGTCCCACGGTCCGCCGCACAGGGGGCAACACCAGGGGGCCGTCCGGGCGTCCGCGCGCGTGGAGTCCTCGGGGCAGACGTAGCCGGGCAGTGCGTGCGTCATGTGCAGAGCACCTTTGCTCATTCATGGCCGTTGTATGGCACGGATGTTACGCGTTCGTCCCGGGGGCGACCGTTACGGCGGCCGCACCCGCTGCGTACTATTTCGCGCATTCGTTCGCGCCCCCGCTGTGATGGAGCCCCTTGCCCCGTGAGCACCCCGCCGCCGCCCCACTGGTCCGCTCCGACCCCGCAGCCGGCGTACGGGGAGCCCGCGCTCAACGGCTTCGCGCTGGCGTCGCTGCTGGTCGGGCTGCTGTGCCTGCCGCCGCTCGGTGCCGTCTTCGCGATCGTGGCGCTCGTGCAGATCGGGCGGAAGGGGGAGCGGGGCAGGGCGCTCGCGATCACGGGCCTGATCGTTTCCCTCGTGATGACCGTGGCCGTCGTCCTCGTCACGGACCAGGTGGCGGGGCGGCTGTTCGACCGGCTGGACACGCTCCAGCGGTTCGAAGGCGCCGACGGCGAGTTGACCCCCGTGGACGACATGCGCGCGGGTGACTGCTTCAACGTCCCCGGCGGTGACCTGCTCGCCGAGAGCCCGTTCATCTACCGGATCGCCTGCACCGAGGTGCACCAGGGGGAGGTCACCTCCTCGACCCGGCTCGGCGGCGGCGCCTTCCCCGGGGTGCCCGAGCTGCGGAGGGCCGCCACGCAGGCGTGTTGGAAGGCGCAGGACGCCTACGCGATGGATACGTGGGCGCTGCCCCCGTACGCGGACATGTTCTACTTCGCGCCCACGCGCGAGTCGTGGAGCGGCGGCGACCGGCGCTTGCTCTGCGTCATCGGCACGGCGGAGGAGGAGCACCGCGGCAGCCTGCGCAAGGACGCCGGAACGCTGGAGCCGCACCAGGTGGCCTTCCTGCGGGTGATGAACGAGGCCGACCTGGCGTTGGGCGGCGAGCCCGAGGAGGACATCGACGAGGCGCTGCCGCAGTACCTGGACTGGGCCCGCGCGGTGGACGTCGCGCTGGCCGCGGAGGCGTCGCTGCTGGACGGGGCGAAACAGCGGCCGGAGCTTGCCGGGCCGGCGCGGGCGCAGCTCAAGGAGGTCGAGGCGGCGCGCGCGGGGTGGCAGCGGGCGGCCAGGGCGACGAAGCCGGCCGAGTTCAAGGCAGCGTGGGACGAGGCCACGGGGGCGGTGTCCGTGCGCACGGAGAAGGCGCTGCGCGGGGCGTACGGTCTGGCGACGACGGTGCCGGAATGGCTGGCGGAGCAGTCGGGCGGCGACTCGGACGGGTCCGGTTCGGCCGCGACCTGAGGGGCCGACGAGGATAGCCGCAGGTAACGCGCGGTAACGGGTTTCAGTGACCTGGCTTCATCACTTCGGGTGAAACTCTGGCCCTTGCTTGCGGTCCACAACCGACGGTTGCCAGGGTGTAGCTGTCTGTCAACCTGATGGGAGTGGCCAGTGACTTTCGGTGAGCAGCCGGCCTATCTGCGCGTCGCCGGGGATCTGCGACGGAAGATCGTCGATGGGTCCCTGCCCCCGCACGCCCGGCTCCCCTCGCAGGCCCGGATCCGCGAGGAGTACGGGGTCTCCGACACGGTGGCGCTGGAGGCGCGCAAGGTCCTCATGGCGGAGGGGCTCGTCGAGGGCCGGTCCGGGTCGGGTACGTACGTACGGGAGCAACCCGTGCCGCGGCGGGTCGCGCGCTCGGGATACCGCACGGGCGGGGTGTCGACGCCTTTCCGGCAGGAGCAGGCGGAGGCCGGGGTCCGCGGGACGTGGGAGTCCAGCAGCGAGCAGGTGGTGGCGCCGGCGGAGATCGCCAAGCGGCTCGGCATCGAGCCGGGCGAGCGTGTCATGCGGACGCGGTACGTGTTCCGTGATACGGGGGAGGCGATGATGCTTTCGACCTCCTGGGAGCCGCTCGCGGTCACCGGCCGGACCCCCGTGATGCTGCCCGAGGAGGGGCCGCTCGGAGGCTCGGGGGTCGTCGACCGGATGGCCGCGATCGACGTCGTCGTCGACAACGTGGTGGAGGAGGTCGGAGCGCGGCCGGGCCTGGCGGAGGAGATCATGCTGCTGGGCGGGGTCCCGGGGCACGTGGTCCTGGTGATCGGCCGTACGTACTTCGCGTCCGGGCTGGCGGTCGAGACCGCCGACGTGGTGGTCCCGGCGGACCGCTACCGCCTGTCGTACCACTTGCCCGTCCGTTGAGCGGCGCTCCCCGGGTGACGTGTCCCCGGGGAGCGGCCGAGGTGTGACATATGACGGGACGTCATGGACCCGGCGGGTTTCGGCGCGATGGTGATCGCCCCCGCCGCCCGGTTCCTCGCCTTCTTCGGGCCGTTCGGCTCCCGTGCCGGGGTCCGCTCCCCCTTCGCCGCCCGTTCCGCGGCCGGACTCGCCCTCGTTCCCGGCCCGTTGACCGCGCGATTGGCCGCGCGCCCCGTCCCGGAGCGCGCCGGGTCCGAACCGGCGCGCACGGCCCGCTCGTACGCGTGGCCGGATGCGTACGCCGTGAGGTACCTCTTCGTAAAAAACCGTATCCGCTCCGTAAAGGTCGGGCGTAAGCTCGGGCATATGCGCAATGCGGTTTCCTGGGCAGGTACATCGGCGGAGGGTGAAACGCGATGAACGACAGCGGTGCCCTGCTCCCATGGCTGGTCATACGTCAGGACGACAACGGCAACTGCTACCGGGTGGGCCGCTACCCCACCCGGGCCGAGGCCCAGAAGGTCGTCGACAGCCTCGAAGACAGGGGCCACAAGCAGCTGTACTGGGTCGAGCGGATCGGCCAGACCGCCACGACGAACTGAGCGCTCCCGCTGTGACATAGGCTCCGCCCCATGACGGTACGAGTGGTCGTGGGCGGAGCCCTTTGTCATGAGGGCCGCCTGCTGGCCGCCCGCCGCAGTGCACCCCCCGAAGTGGCCGGACGCTGGGAGCTGCCCGGCGGCAAGACCGAGCCGGGCGAGTCGGTCCCCGAGGCCCTCGTCCGCGAACTGCGCGAGGAGCTCGGCGTGGAAGCCGAGCCGCTGGAGCGGATTCCGGGGGAGTGGCCGGTGCGGCCGGGGCTCGTGCTGCAGGTGTGGACCGCCCGGCTGCTGTCCGGCGAGCCCGTGCCGCTGGAGGACCACGACGAGCTGCGCTGGCTCGGGCCGGAGGAGCTCGACTCGGTGGACTGGCTCGACCAGGACCGGCCGGCGGTGGCCGAGGCCGGACACCGGCTGCGCGCCGAGCGCGATGAGCGGCACACCAGGTCGCACGGGGGCGCGTGACGCGCGCACACTGGGCCGTCTGCGCCACAGTGCGCCGGTGCGGGAGGATCGGGTGGTACGACGCCTCGAATATCGGGTATGTCGCTATTAGTCCCAATCGTGTACTGCCCCTCGTGGCTCTGTCCCTGCTGAATCGGACTGGGGTCGTTGCCGGCCCGGGAAGTGATCGGCGTGATCGACACAGACGGTGAATGCGCCGAGTGGGCCTTCCCCGCAGAGCCCGGCGCCGTCCGCACCGCACGCCACGCCGTACGCGGCACGCTCAGCTCCTGGGGCCTGGACTCCGTCGGCGATGTCACCGTCCTGCTGGTCAGCGAGCTGGTCACCAATTCGCTGCGGTACGCCTCCGGCCCCATCGGGGTCCGGCTGGTGCGGCGCGATCCGGCCAGTGAGAGCGTGGCGGGGGGCGCCGCGCTGCTGGTGGAGGTTTCCGATCCGCTTCCGGATCCGCCCCGCGAACGGGTCGCGCAGCCGGACGACGAGGGTGGCCGGGGGCTCCATCTGGTGGCCGTCTCGGCGCAGCGCTGGGGAACCCGGCACGGGAAATCGGGCAAGACCGTGTGGTTCGAGTTGGCACTTCCTGGTGAGTAACAAGGTGAAGGATGGCCGACGATCACAGGGCATGGCTCGAAATAGTCGGGACCTTTTTGTGATCGTGAACGCCGTGCCGTGCGGGGCCGTGGTGCTGAATACTTCGGTCATGGCCGGTCCGGTTGCGGTGAGCTGGAGGGGACGGTCGCGTGAGCGAGATACCTGCGCAGGCACATCAGGCCCGTGTGCCCGGGGAGACATGGCACGACTCCCTGTGGCACAGCAGCCCGCCTGGCTCGATATATGACTACATAAAGGTTGCGTCCTTCTCCATCGGACCCGACGGGCTCATCGACCAGTGGAGCCTGCGCGCCGAGGACCTGTTCGGGCTGACCGCCGCGCAGGCCGTGGGCCGGGACCCGGTGGACGCCTTCATGCCGCCGGAGCTGCGCGCCGGCGGGCACCGACGGGTGGCCGAGATCCTCGACGGCAAGGAATGGACCGGCCTCGTCCCCTTCCGCATCCCCGGCGGGGACGGCGCGCACGGCGTGGCCGAGATCTACGTGATGCCCACCCAGACGGAGACCGCCGAGCGGGCCGCCCTGTGCGTCGTGGTCGACGTACGCGCGCTGCGCCGGATCGAATCCGACCTGGCAGCTTCGCAGGCGATTTTCGGCCAATCTCCTTTCGGTTTCCTGCTCTTCGGAACGGACCTCACCGTGCAGCGGGCCAACCGCCGTTTCGCGACCGTATTCGGCGGCGCCGTCGAGGAACACCGCGGCCGCACCGTCCACGACTACCTGCCGCCCCAGGAGGCCGACCGGATGACCGAGGCCCTGCGAAGGGTCCTGGAGACCGGCCATTCCGTCACCGACCTCCAGATCACCGGCGCCGCCCCCGGTAGCCGGGAGAAGCGCCACTGGTCCATCAACCTCTACCGCCTCCACGGCGGCACCGGCCGCCCCATCGGCGTCGCGGGCCTCGGCACCGACGTCACCCGCCGCCACCTCGCCGCCCGCGAGGCCGCCGGGGTCCGGCGCAATCTCGCCCTGCTCAACGAGGCCGGGCACCGCATCGGGAACTCCCTCGACCTGGAGACCACCGCCCGCGAACTGCTCGACGTGACCGTGCCGGGCTTCTGCGACCTCGCCGCCGTCGACCTCTACCAGGGGCTGCTGCTCGGCGACGACGACCGGCCCGCCCGGCCGCACGGGCCCGGCGTGCCCCCGCTCCCGGCCGGGCTCGGTCCCGGACGGGTGCCGTCCGCGCCGCTGCGGCGGGTCGCCTTCGCCTCGGCGGTCTCGGACGCCCCATTGTCGGGTCCGGGCGCGCTGGTCTCCGTGGGGGAGATCCACCGCTATCCGGCGGCCTCGCCGGGAGCGCTGGCCCTGCGGACCGCGCGGCCGCGGCTGATCGAGGGCGGCGGCCCGGACGACCTCGTGCAGTCCACGCTCGTCGTGCCGATGGTCGCCCACGACACCGTGGTCGGGCTCGCCCAGTTCTCCCGTACGAAGGGCAGCGAGCCCTTCGGCGAACGGGACCGGGCGGTGGCCGTGGAACTCGCCGCCCGCGCCGCCGTCTGCATCGACAACGCCCGGCTGTACCGGCGCGAGCACGAGCGGGCGCTGATACTCCAGCGCAGCCTGCTGCCGCCCGGGGACCCCGAGGCCGCCGGCCTGGACATCGCCTGCCGGTACCTGCCGGGGAACGCGGCCACCGAGGTCGGCGGAGACTGGTTCGACGTCATCGAGCTGCCCGGGCACCGCACGGCCCTGGTCGTCGGCGACGTGATGGGCCGCGGGCTGCGGGCCGCCGTCGCGATGGGCGAACTGCGCACCGCCGTACGGACCCTGGCGCTGCTGGACCTGGAGCCGGCGGAGGTGCTGACCGCGCTGGACGAGATCGCCCGCGGGCTCGGCGCGCCCGGCGGCTCCCAGCAGGCCTCCCGGGCCGCCCTGCACTCGCGGGACGCGGACCGCTCGGAGGTGTACCTCGCGACCTGCGTGTACGCCGTCTACGACCCGGTGACCCGGCGCTGCACCATCGCCAACGCCGGCCACATGCCGCCGGTGCTGGTGGAACCGGCGGAACCGGGCGCCCCGCCGCGGCCCGCGCTGCTGCTGGAGGTGCCGCCGGGGATGCCGCTCGGGGTGGGCGGGGAGCCGTTCGAGGAGGTGGAGGTGGACCTCCCGGAAGGAGCCCTGCTGGCCCTGTACACCGACGGGCTGGTGGAATCGCGGGACCACCCGCTGGAGGAGGGGCTGCGGGGGCTGCGGGACGCGCTCGCCGACCCGGTGCGGCCGCTGGAGGACGTCTGCGACCACGTGCTGAACACGCTGGACACGCGGCACGGCGAGGACGACATCGCGCTGCTGATGGCGCGGGTGCAAGGGCTGCCGATGGACGCGGTCGGGGACTGGCAGCTGCCGCGCGAGGCCCGGTCGGTGGGCCGGGCGCGGGAGTTGGCCCGGGCGAAACTCCCGGCATGGGGCCTGGAGGGGCTGCTCGACACCACCGAACTGCTGGTCAGTGAACTGGTGACGAACGCCCTGCGGTACGGCGAGGGCGAGATCAGGCTCCGCCTGCTGCTCGACCGCACCCTCGTCTGCGAGGTCTGGGACGGCAACCTGGTGCAGCCGCGCCGCCGCCGGGCCCGGGACACCGACGAGGGCGGGCGCGGCCTCCAGCTGGTCGGCATGCTGTCCGCGGGCTGGGGCACGCGCCGCACCCACCGCGGCAAGACGGTCTGGTTCGAGCTGCCCCTCCCCGGCGCTGCGGCCGAGGCGGTCTCGGAGCTGTCGGCGGAACAGCTCCTCAACATGTACGGCTGACCGCACGGCTGACCCGTCCCGCGGGGCCGCGGCGAACCTCAGGCGGCCTCGCGGGACTTCAGCGCGGCCAGGCGCGCCTCGACCTCCGCGGTCCTGCCGAGGTCGTCCAGGGCCTCGAACTGGGCGTCCAGCGAGGAGGCCGCGAGCTCCTGCCTGCCGAGCGCCCTGGCCTCCTCCCGGCGGACCTTGTCCTCGAAGCGGGCCAGGTCGCTCGTCGGGTCCATGACGTCGATGTTCTTCACCGCGTCCAGCATCGTGTTCTGCGCCTGCGCGGTCTTGGCGCGGGCCACCAGCTCGTCACGTTTCGCCGTCAGTTCGGTCAGCTTGTCCTTCATCGCGTCCAGTCCGGACCTGAGCTCGTCGACGACCTCCGTCTGCGCGGCGATCGTCGGCTCCGCCGTCGCCGCCTCCTTCTCCGACCGGAGCTGGCGCCCGAGGGCGACCTTCGCCAGGTTGTCGAACTTGTCGGCGTCCGCCGTGGCGCCGGACGTCCGCAGCTCGTCCGCCTTGCGGCTGGCCGCGAGCGCCTTGCCGCCCCACTCCGCGGCCGCCTCCACGTCCTCCTTGTGGTCCGCCTCCAGCATCCGCAGATTGCCGATCGTGGTGGCGACCGCCTGCTCCGCCTCCGAGATGTTGTTCGTGTAGTCGCGGATCAGCTGGTCCAGCATCTTCTGCGGGTCCTCCGCCTGGTCCAGCAGCGCGTTGACGTTCGCCTTCGCGAGCTGGGTGACACGGCCGAGGACGGTCTGCTTGCTCATCGGTGCCCTTTCCCGGGTTGACGCGAGTGGGTCAGAAACGGCCCCCGCCGCCCATGCGGCCGCGGGTGCCCCCGCCGCCGAACGAGCCGGGTCCCGGCCCCCCGCCCCCGCCGCCGAAGCCCCCGCCGAAGCCGCCGCCCCCGCGGCCATCGCCCAGGATCTCGCCCAGGATGATCCCGCCGAGGACCGCGCCGCCCATGCCGCCGCCCTGCTGCTGCCCGCCGCCGTACGGGTTCCGGTACGCCCGTACGTCCTCCTCGGCCAGCTGCTGCGCCTGCCGCGCCAGCCCGTCCGCCTGCTGCGCCTGCGCCAGCGCCCCCGCCGGGTCCGAACCCGCCAGCGCGGCCGACTGCTCCAGCCGCCGCTGCGCCTCCGCCAGCCGGGTACGGGCCTGGCTGCCCACCGCGCCCCGGCTGGTGGTGACGTAGTCCGTCGCCGCCCCGATCGCACTGCGCGCCGAGAGCGTCGCCTGGTCCAGCAGGGCGGCCGCCCGCTGTCGGCCGCTCTCGCGCTCCCGGGCACCGGTCAGCGCCTCGTCGAGGACCGCGTCGGCCTCCTCCACCCGGCGCAGCGCGTCGATCGGGTCGTACCGGCCGGCCGCCTGCTCCCGCCGTACGTCGGTCAGGACCGCCTCCGCCCGGCCGATCCGGCCCCGCAGGTCCGCCGTGGAGGTGCCTTCCGCGGTGCCGGTCAGCAGGCCGCGGGCATCGGCGAGGTCGGTGTCGGTCTCCGTGAGCGCCCCGGGCAGCTTCCCGGCCGCCTCCGCCAGCTCCTGCGCCCGCCGCTCCACCGCGTCGACCAACGTCGCCGCCTGGTCCACCGCGCCCTCGGCGGCCCGCACGTGCACGGCCGCCTTCCCGTTGTCGCCGCCGTCGAGCGCCGCACGGGCCCCGCCCAGGTTCGTCGTCGCGAACAGCAGCCGGTCCTCGGCCTGTTCGGCGTTGGAGGCCACCGGTGCGGACGCCGAGTCCGCGTACCGCCCGGCCATCGCGGTCAAGGTCGCCGCGGCCGTCGACGTACGTCCCGCCAGGTCCTGGGCGTGCGCCTCCACCGTGGCGAGCGCCCGCGGGGCGTTCTTCTCCAGGTCCCGCAGCCGGTCGAAGTCCGCCGACTCGGCGTCGAGGCGCCGGTTCGCCTCGGTGCACCGCGCCACGATCTCGTCCAGCATCCGCCGCCGCGTCGGATCGTCCTCGGGGTACGCGTCGTCGAGCTGCTGGCGCAGCCGGAACGCGGCCGTCAGCTCGCTCTGCGCGAAGACCACCGCCTCGGTGAAGGCGGCGACCGCCTCGTCGCCGAACTGCGCGGAGGCGAAGCCGAGCTCCTCGGCGCTGGTGCGGATCGCGTCGTCGGTCTCCACCAACAGGGCCTTCGCCTTGGCGTCCAGCTCCGGCAGCGGGAGCGCGGTCGTGGTCGCCGGCTGCGCGCCCCAGCCCGTCGTGCCACCGGCGCCGGCGCCCCTGCGCTTGCGGCGGGTGTACGCGTACGCCCCGAGCGCGCCGGCCGCACCGACGAGGACCACCGGGAGCACGTAGTCCCCGGCCCCGCTCGTGCCCGTGTCCCCGCCGGGGTCCGCCACGCCGGGGGTGACGTCCGGAACCGGTACGGGCTTCCCGGAGAGCACGGCGCCGTACCCCTCGGCGGCGCCGATCGCCGCGCCCGCCCAGTCGTTCTGCCGCAGTGGGGGCTCGATGGCCGTCCGGGCGACGTCCGCGAGCTGCGCCTGGGTGAACCCGGAACCGACATCGGCCGAATAGGCGTACTGGCGGGCTCCGGTCGCCACGGCCAGCAGCACGTCGTCCTGACCGAGGCCGTTCTTCTGCGCGGTGGCGTCCGCCCAGCTCTGCGCGGAACGCCCGGAGAAATCGTGCACGTACGTCACGAACAGCTGGATCCGGTGGTCGGCGTACAGCTTGTCCAACGCGGTGGTGACGGCCGCCTTCCGATCGCCCAGGGCGCCCACGCGGTCGGTGATCTGTCCCTGCGAGGACAGGGTGACGGGATCCTCGGCCCGGGCGGCCGGCGCCCCGACCACCCCCCAGCCACCGAGCCCCAGCAGCGCGGCGGCCAGGACCAGCCCGGCCCGTACCGACGTCCCCGTGGCGGTGCGTCGCATCGACCTGCTCCTGGGCGCCCTCACATTTGGGAGGGTAGGGGCGGCCGTGCCCACCCGCACCCGGAGAACCCCGCGGCCCGGAGCCCGTTACGGGAGGGCGTACGCCGCCAGTTCCGGGCGGGACAGCACGAGCTGGTCGCCGACCAGCAGGGTGTCCCCGTCGGCGAGCCCCGGCTGCTCCCACTGGCGGCGCTGCCTGCCCGTCGCCGGATCCAGGACGGCGACGAACGGGCCCGACTCCCGGCCCAGCCGCCCGCGCCGGCCACCACGGGCGGCCTTCACGTACAGTCCGCCCGCCCGCAGGCCCAGCAGTTCGAGCGCGCACACCGTCCCCTCGCGCCGGACCACGGTCCGCTGCCAGCGCAGCGCCCCCGTCCGGGCGTCGAGCGCGAACACCAGGTCCCAGCCCTGGTCCTGGCGGTGCCCCGCCGCGTACACGGCGTCGCCCTCGACTAGTAGCCGCGCCGCCGGCACGCCCGGGGCGAACTGCCACAGCTCCCGGCCGGTGCCGCGGTCCACGGCGCGTACGAGCTCCCCGTCCAGCACGTGCACCGGCTGGAGGCCGGGCTCGCGGTCGAAGGCCTCCGAGCCCCGTAGCTGCGACCACATCCGCCGGCCGCTCGGCAGGTGCAGCGCCTGGAGCCACCGCCCGTCCGTCAGGACCAGGCAGTCGCCCACCGCCGCCAGGGACCGGGTGGCTTCCGACAGCGAGCGCTGCCACACGACCTCGCCCGTCACAGCCCGCAGCACGGTCAGGTCGCCCCGCGCCTCGTGCACCAGCACCGGCCCGGCGCTGCGCAGCGAACCCGCCCGCGGCAGGTCCCGCCACCAGCGCACCCGACCGTCACGCGGCTCCCGCGCCACCACCCGGACCCCGGGCCCACCGTCCCGGCGCACGTCGACGTACACCGTGGCGGCGTCCGCCACGCAGGACACCAGCAGCCGCCCGCCCTCCGGCAGCAGCGGCGCGAGCACCCCCTCGTCCGCGAAGGCCGTCCAGCGCGTCGCACCCACGTCGGCCCGTACGCAGCCCACCGCGGCACCCGACCGCCACACCAGTGCGGACCCGGCGGAGTGCAGGGCGTCCGGGCGGACCGCCTGCCGCCACCGGCGGCCGTCCGGGTCCGCAGGCCGCAGCGCCCCTGCCCGCTCGGCGAGCACCGTCACCCCGGGCGGCGGCGGGGCTCCCGGCTCCGCCGCCGCCTCGGGCAGCCAGGTCGTACCCGCCGCGGCCACGCAGTCCCGCGCGATCCGGGCCAGTTCGACGGCCCGGACCGGCGACCCGAACGGGCCGCGTGCCCGCTCGACGCGCTCCCGGGCCCCCGCCGGGTCCAGCGCGGGACCGGCGGCGCGCGCCACCTGCTCCCGGACCTCCTCCAGGGCGCCCAGTGCGTGCGCCGCCTTCTCGTCACCGGCCGTTTCCGGCCGGCCGCGGAGCAGGCCGTCGGCCCGGGTGCGCAGCCGCTCCGCCTCCACGAGCAGTCCGCGCTCGGCGTGCCAGGCCGCCTCCTCCCGCAGCCACGCGGCCCGCTCCTCCAGTACCCGGGGCAGTTCCTCCTCGGCGAGCGCCAGTGCGCGCCGCGCGCCGGTCACGTCCCCGGCGGCGGTGCGGTCCCGCGCGACCTGGCACAGCGCCAACAGCCGGGCGCCCGCGGAGCCGATCCGCTCACTGAGCCGCAGGGCCGCGGGCAGGTCCCGTGCGGCCAGGGCCAGCACCATGTCGTACGTCGCGGTCGCGCGCCGGCCGGCGTCCTCGATCCGGGACAGATCCCGCTCGGCCCGTCCGGGTTCGGCCACCGCGAGGGCCACGTCGACGCGGGCCCGGATCCTGCTCCCGGCGGAGCCGTCCGCGAAGTGGTGGCCGACGAGCCGGGCGGCCTGCTCGGGAGCCACCACGGCCAGCTCCTGCGCCACCGCGAGCAGCGGGCCCTGACGGTTGGAGCCGAACACGGTGAACAGCGCCTGCTCCGCGTCGGTCAGCAGCCGCAGGGCCCGGGCCGGGGCGTGCGGGGCGGTTTCCCCGGCCAGCAAGGTCAGCAGCCGGGCCACCTGCCCGCCGTCGCCCCCACTGCCGGTCCACGCGACGGCCTCCGCGTCGGCGAGCAGCCGGCCGGCGAGCTCCGCGTCGAAGCGGGCCGCGGCGTCCGCGGCGACGGCCAGCGCCTCCACGCGGGCGTCGGCGCCGTGCGGCCAGGCCCGCAGGGTCTGCTCCACCTCCAGCAGCAGCCCCCGCACGACCTCCCGCACCTCGGGCGTCACACCCCCGCCCCCCGGCACCGGGTGCGGGTCCGGTGTCCGCTCGGGCGACACGGCCTCCGGCCCCGGGCCCGGCTCCTGGTCGGCCCCGGCCTCCGCCTCCGCTCCGGGCCGGGACCCGGGCAGTGTGCCCGGGTCCCGTGGCACGACCCGGCCCGCGACCACACCGTCGAGCACGGCCGCGGCCGCAGCCGCGACGTCGATCCGGGCCGCCGGTGCACGTCCGGGCACCGGATCCGGCGGGAGCCCGGGCGGTGCGTGCCCCGGCTCCGAGCCCGGCGCCCGGCCGGGCGCCGCCTCCGGTGTGCGGGCGGCCGCCGGTTCGGGATCGTCCGTGAGCCCGCGAAGACCGCGCAGGGCCTTGCCCACGGCCTCCGCCGACTCCGGCCGGTCCGCCGGGTCCTTCGCCAGCAGCGCCTGCACCAGCCGGTCCAGCTCCGCGGGAACCGGCGCGCCGACCTCGCGCAGCGGGAGCGGTGCCTCCCCGGTGTGCCGGAGCATCAGGGCGTACAGGTCGGCGTGCCCGAACGGCGGGGCCCCGCTCAGCAGCGCGTACAGCACGCACCCCAGTGCGTACAGATCGCACCGGCCGTCCACGCGTTCGCTGCGCCACTGCTCCGGCGCCATGTACGCCCAGGTGCCGATCACCTGGCCCGTGGCCGTCCAGCCCGCCGTGGCGTCCGCGGAGTAGGCGATGCCGAAGTCGCATATCTTGAGCCGCCGGCCCGACAGCAGGAAGAGGTTGGACGGTTTCAGGTCCCGGTGCACCACGGACTGCTGGTGCGCAGCGGCCAGGGCCTCCGCCGTCTGCGCGGCCAGGTCGACCGCGACGTCTACCGCGAGCCGGCCCTCGCGCGCCAGCACGGTGGCCAGGTCCTCGCCCGCGAGCAGCTCCATGACGATGAACAGCCGTCCGTCCTGCTGCCCCACGTCGTGCACCACGGTGATCCCCGGGTGCTGGAGCCGCGCCCCGATCGTGGCCTCGCGCCTGAACCGGGCGACCACCTCGTCGCTCGTGGCCGCCTCCAGCAGCACCTTGACCGCGACGGACCGGCCCAGCGCCAGGTCGTGGGCGCGCCACACCTCGCCCATCCCGCCCTTGCCGAGCCGCTGTTCCAGCCGGTACCGGCCGGCCAGCTCATCCCCCACCCGCACCGCAAAGCCCCCTGACATCACGTCATACGACGTTTTCCCAGGGGGCATTGTGTCCTGCGAAGTGAACCACCGGGGGTGCTACGGCTCGCTGCGCCTGCGGATCTTGCTCCCGAGCCACACCAGCGGGTCGTACTTGCGGTCCACCGCCCGTTCCTTCAGCGGGATCAGCGCATTGTCAGTGATCTTGATGCCCTCGGGGCAGACCTCCGTACAGCACTTGGTGATGTTGCAGTAGCCGAGCCCGTGCTCCTCCTGGGCCGTGCGCTTGCGGTCCAGGCCCGCCTCCGCCGCCGCGTCCAGCGGATGCATGTCCAGCTCCGCGACCCGCATCAGGAAGCGCGGACCGGCGAACGCCCGCTTGTTCTCCTCGTGGTCGCGCACCACGTGGCAGGTGTCCTGGCACAGGAAGCACTCGATGCACTTCCTGAACTCCTGCGAGCGGTCCACGTCCACCTGCTGCATCCGGTACGCGCCCGGAGCCACCCCCTCCGGCGGCACGAACGCCGGAACCTCGCGCGCCTTGCGGTAGTTGAACGACACGTCCGTGACCAGGTCCCGGACCACGGGGAAGGCGCGCAGCGGGGTGACCGTGATCGTCTCGGACCGGTCGAAGGTGGACATGCGCGTCATGCACATCAGCCGCGGCCGCCCGTTGATCTCCGCACTGCACGAGCCGCACTTGCCCGCCTTGCAGTTCCAGCGCACCGCCAGGTCGGAGGCCTGGGTGGCCTGGAGCCGGTGGACGATGTCCAGGACGACCTCGCCGTCGTGCACCTCCACGGTGAAGTCCCGCAGCTCCCCGCCTTCCGCGTCGCCCCGCCAGATCCGGAAGCGGGCGTCGTAGTCAGTCACTCGTAGAGCTCCTCTTCGGCGAGGTACTTGACCAGCTCGTCCTTCTCGAAGAGCGCGAGCAGGTCGGGGCGGATGGGTTCGGTGCTCGTCCGGACGAGGGAGATCCGGTCAGCGGCCGGATCCTCGGGCGCCGGGTCGACCGGGCGGCACAGCAGGTTCACCGGGCGCCAGCTGCGCTCCATCGACGGGCAGTCCTCCCGGGTGTGCCCGCCGCGGCTCTCGGTGCGCTCCAGGGCCGCGCGGGCCACGCACTCGCTGACCAGCAGCATGTTCCGCAGGTCCAGGGCGAGGTGCCAGCCCGGGTTGAACTGCCGGTGCCCCTCGACGCCGGCCCTGGCCGCCCGTACGCGCAGGCCCGACAGCTTCTCCAGCGCCTCGGCCATCTCGCCCTCGCGGCGGATGATCCCCACCAGGTCGTTCATGGTCGTCTGGAGCTCCTGGTGGAGCGTGTACGGGTTCTCCGCGCCCTCGGCGGCGTGGAACGGGGCCAGCGCCTCCGTCGCCGCCGCGTCGATCTCCGGCTGGGAGACCGCGGGCGGCGCGTCGGCCAGGCCCGAGGCGTACTCCGCCGCGTGCATGCCGGCCCGCCGGCCGAACACCAGCAGGTCGGACAGGGAGTTCCCGCCGAGCCGGTTCGAGCCGTGCATGCCGCCCGCGACCTCGCCCGCCGCGAACAGGCCCGGGACCCCGACCGTGGCGGCGGTCTCGGAGTCCACCGCGATCCCGCCCATCACGTAGTGGCAGGTCGGGCCGACCTCCATCGGCTCGGCGGTGATGTCCACGTCCGCCAGCTCCTTGAACTGGTGGTACATGGAGGGCAGCCGCCGTTTGATCCGCTCGGCCGGCATCCGGGTCGACACGTCGAGGAAGACCCCGCCGTGCGGGGAGCCGCGGCCCGCCTTGACCTCGGAGTTGATGGCCCGGGCCACCTCGTCGCGGGGGAGCAGCTCGGGCGGGCGCCGGTTGTGGTCCGGGTCCTCGTACCAGCGGTCGCCCTCCTCCTCGGACTCCGCGTACTTCTCCTTGAAGACGTCCGGGACGTAGTCGAACATGAACCGCTTGCCCTCGCTGTTGCGCAGCACCCCGCCGTCGCCGCGCACCGACTCGGTGACGAGGATCCCCTTCACCGAGGGCGGCCAGACCATTCCGGTGGGGTGGAACTGCACGAACTCCATGTTCAGCAGCGGGGCGCCCGCGAGCAGGGCCAGCGCGTGGCCGTCGCCCGTGTACTCCCAGGAGTTCGAGGTCGTCTTGAAGGACTTGCCGATCCCGCCCGTGGCCAGGACCACCGCAGGCGCTTCCAGTACGAAGAACCGGCCGGACTCGCGCTCGTAGCAGAAGGCCCCCGAGACCCTCTGCCCTTCCTTCAGGACCCTCGTGACCGTGCACTCCTGGAAGACCTTGAGCCTGGCCTCGTAGTCCCCGAACTCCTTGAAGTCCTCCTGCTGGAGCTGGACGATCTTCTGCTGGAGGGTGCGGATCAGCTCCAGCCCGGTCCGGTCGCCCACGTGCGCGAGGCGCGGGTACTCGTGCCCGCCGAAATTGCGCTGGGAGATCTTCCCGTCCGGGGTGCGGTCGAAGAGCGCGCCCCAGGTCTCCAGCTCCCAGACCCGGTCCGGGGCCTCCTTCGCGTGGAGTTCCGCCATCCGCCACTGGTTCAGGAACTTGCCCCCGCGCATCGTGTCGCGGAAGTGCACCTGCCAGTTGTCGCCCTCGTTGACGTTGCCCATGGAGGCGGCGATCCCGCCCTCCGCCATGACCGTGTGGGCCTTGCCGAACAGGGACTTGCAGATGACGGCCGTACGGGCTCCCCGTTCGCGGGCCTCGATCGCGGCCCGCAGCCCGGCGCCGCCCGCACCGACCACGACCACGTCCCACTGCTGCCGGTCGACTTGAGCCATGTCAGAAGATCCTCGGGTCGGTGAAGGTGCCGCTGGCCAGCAGGTACACGTAGAAGTCGCACAGGGCGACGCTGATCAGCGAGGCCCACGCGAGCAGCATGTGGCGGGAGTTGAGCCGGCTGATCCAACCCCATAGCCGGTAGCGCACCGGGTGCTTGGAGAAGTGCCGCAGACGGCCGCCCATGATGTGCCGGCAGGAGTGGCAGGACAGCGTGTAGGCCCAGATCAGCGTGATGTTGACGAGGAACAGCAGCGTCCCGAGGCCCATGTGGCCCCACTCGTAACGGTCGTTGCGGAAGGTCAGCACCGTGTCGTACGTGAGGATGCCCGCGACCGGGAGCGCCGTGTAGAAGAAGTACCGGTGCGCGTTCTGCAGGATCAGCGGGAAGCGCGTCTCGCCCGTGTACTTCTCGTGCGGCTCGGCGACGGCGCAGGCGGGCGGCGAGGCCCAGAAGCCCCGGTAGTACGCCTTGCGGTAGTAGTAGCAGGTCAGCCGGAAGCCGAGCGGGAAGACCAGGATCAGCAGGGCGGGGGACAGGCCCCACCAGCTGCCGAACAGGTCCAGGTTGGGGCCGCCGCGCATCTCCTGGCAGTTCTCCGCGAGACACGGGGAGTAGAACGGGGAGACGTACGGGGCCGCGTAATAGTCGGCGTTGGCGAAGGCCCGCCACGTCGAGTAGACGATGAAGGCGAGCAGCCCGGCCGCGGTGGCGGCGGGGGCCAGCCACCACCGGTCGGTGCGCAGGTGCCGGGCGGCGATCGCGGCCCGGGAGGCGTCGTGGACGCCGGTCAGCTGCCGGGGTGGTTCCGTGCCTGTGGCCAAAGGGGACTCCGGGTGGAGTGATGAGGGGTGACCCACGAGGCCCAGCCGCGGACGGCTGGGCCGGGTGGGGTGCGGGGTGCCGCGCGTGCGGGGGCCAGGTCCCGTCGTCAAGGTCCCGCCCGGCCCGCGGGCCCGACCGGCGCTACTTCGACGACAGGACCTCGGCCCGTCGGGTCAGGGTGCCCGGCGGTCGCGGGCGCCGAGACCCTCGTCGTCGACGTCCTGCCACAGCGTGCTGTCGTACGGGGTGTCCGGAACGGGGACCATCCCCTCCTGGCGTGGCGCCCGCGAGGTGGCGGGGGCTTGCCGGGCGACGTCCTGCTCCAGCCGTTCCACCGAGCGGACCAGGTCGTTCAGATTGCGCCGTACCGCGGTCAAATCATCTTGCAGGGACATGACTTGCCCTCACTTCCGCTGGTTGCGGTGGCAACGCTCATGTGCGCCTGCGAGTGTCGCGCCTCCCGTCCCCGGTTGTGAAGGGACGTGCAGCGATTGCGGGCGCGCAGGCGCAATCTGTGCGCCCCTCCCTGCTCCCATTTTGATCCCTCTTCCGAGGGAACGCCCGTCCGTGGCGCAAGCGGGATTGGTCCGCACGGGTGGGGTTCGCGGCGTGGCGAGGGTCGGCTGCGAGAGGTGTGGCGAGCTGTGGATTTCAGTGTGTAGCGGCACCCAGTGTGATCAGCTCCATATACCGCCAAACGTGATCAAGCCGCCCCTTTCACGCCCCGTCCCGGAGGTACCACCCATGTCCCAGAGAAGGCGCAGGTCCTTGGCGCTGCTGACCTCGGGAGTCCTCGCACTGCCGCTGCTCGCGGGCTGCGGCGCCGGAGACGACGAGGGCGGTCCCGTGGCTGCCGGCCAGGACATCGCGGCGACGGCCCGCGACAAGGTCGCCGACGGCGGCGTGCTGCGCTGGGCCGTGGACGCCCTCCCGGACACCCTGAACACCTTCCAGGCCGACGCGGACGCCACCACCAACCGGATCGCCGGGGCGGTGCTGCCCCAGCTGTTCACGCTGGACGACAAGGGACGACCGGTGGCCAACCCGGACTACCTGGAGAAGGCCGAGGTCGTCGAGCGGGAGCCCAAGCAGGTCGTCCTGTACAAGCTGAACCAGCAGGCGGTGTGGAGCGACGGCCGCGAGATCGGCGCCGCCGACTTCGTGGCGCAGTGGCGGGCCCTGAACGGCAAGGACTCGGCGTACTGGACGGCCCGCAACGCCGGGTACGACCGGATCGAGAAGATCGAGCGCGGAAAGACCGACCTGGAGGTCAAGGTCACTTTCGCCAAGCCGTACACCGACTGGCGCTCCCTGTTCACCCCGCTCTACCCCAAGCAGGTCACCGGCACCCCGGACTCCTTCAACGAGGGGGCCCGCGGCACCCTCAAGGTCACCGCCGGGCCCTTCAACCTCGGCGCCATCGACAAGGGGACGGGCACCGCCGCGCTGACCCGCAACGCCCGCTGGTGGGGGCGGCCGGCCAAGCTGGACTCGCTGGTCCTGACCGCCGTTCCCCGGGCCCAGCGCCCGGCCGCGCTGGCCGCCGGCAAGGTCGACCTGGCGGAGATCGACCGCGCGGGCGCCGACCGCATCGCGGTGGCCCGCCGGGACGCGGAACGCTCTCCGGGCCCGGGCGGGGCCCCGGCGCACGGACCGGGCGCCTCGGTCACCCCGGCCCAGGCCACGCTGTCGTGGGCGGTCGCGAACGGCTCCGACGAGGGCAAGGCGGCGACGGAGCGGGAGACCCGCGCGCAGAACGCCGAGGCGGCCAAGAGCTACGCCGACGAGCAGTCGGCGCTGCGCACCTTCACGGTCCGCAAGTCCCTGGAGCCGGCCTACACGCAGCTCGCCCTGAACGGGGCCTCCGGCCCGCTGGCCGACGAGCGGGTCCGGCGGGCCGTGGCCCGGGCCCTGGACCGCAAGGAATTGGCCGAGATCGTACTGAAGCCCCTGGGCCTGCCGGCGAAGCCGGTCGGCAGCCACGTGGCGCTGGCCGGGCAGCGGGCGTACGCGGACAACAGTGACGCGCTCGGCGGCAAGGACATCCACGCCGCCGAGGCCCTGCTCGCGGACGCGGGCTGGCGCCGGGGCGGCAAGCTCACCGAGCCGTCGGGTGCGAAGGCCGGCTCCGAGAACGCGGAGGGCGACGGCCAGGACGACTCGAAGACCCCGTCGGGCCCGGGCACGGGCAACGACGGCCTCTACATCGTGGGCCAGGAGGACGAGCGCAACGGCGACACCCTGGAGCGCGGGATCCCGGCGGTCGGCGGAGAGGCGTTCGTGCAGGGAGGCCGGGGCGAACGGGTCTCCCCGGTGCCGGCCGCGGCCCTGCACGCGGAAGAGCAGAAGGCCGCGCTGCTGGCCCAGGCCGACGCCCTGGACGCGAAGAACCCGGGCGGGTCGGCGCGAGCGGCGGACGACGCGGACACGACGGCCGCCGACGACGCCAAGCGCGGTCCGGCCCGCGACGGCGAGGCCCCCGGGCCCGGCAAGGCCGGGACGGCCTCCCCGGCGCCGGCACCGGCCAAGCAGGCCCGTACCTCCGGCAACATGCTGGCCAAGGACGGCAAGGCGCTCAACCTGCGCTTCGTCCTCCCGGCCGGCCCCGGCTCCGAGGCCCTGCGCACGGTCGGCGAGCGGATCGCCCAGATGCTCCGCAAGGTCGGGGTGAGCACCGAGCTGACCAAGGTGGCCGACGAGAGCTTCTTCAAGGACCACATCGCCTCGGGCCAGTACGACCTGGCGCTGTACTCCTGGCCGGCGACGGCCTACCCGGCCACCGACGCCCGCCCCATCTTCGCCAAGCCGGAACCGGCAGCCGACGGCTCGCTGCTCGTCGAACAGAACTACACCCGGGTCGGTACCGACCACATCGACCAGCTGTTCGACCAGGCGCTCGGCGAGCTGGACGAGGACGCCTCGCGAGAGCTGATGCGCAAGGCGGACGCGCGGATCTGGGCCGCTGCCGGATCCATCCCGCTCTACCAGCGCCCCGAGCTGGTGGCCGCCAAGTCGAACCTGGCCAATGCGGGCGCCTTCGGCCTCGGCAGCCCCCACTTCCAGGACATCGGCTGGAAGAAGCCGCCGGCCGCGGCGAAAGACGAGGGGAAGAAGAAGTGACAAAACGGGGCCAGACAGATTGAGCTTCGACTCATAAGCTCAGATGTGACTCAAGTCGCTTGCCCGCCGGATCCTCCGGCGGGCAAGGTCGTAGATACCCGTTGACCCGCGGCAATACCCGTAATACCCCCAGCCGGGAACCCCCCACCCCGTACCCGGCCCTTCTCAGTCGTCCGGCCTCTTGACAGACCCCCCGGCGGGCGGTTCCCGCCACGCGACGTACGATGGGGTAAGGCCGTGGCAGGTTTTCCGCCCGGTCGAGGCTCGCGTGCCGGACCGTACGCGCTGCCATCCACGATCCCGGGAGAAGCGCCGAAGTGCCCACGCGCCACGACATCCGTAACGTCGCCATCGTCGCCCACGTCGACCATGGCAAGACGACCATCGTCGATGCCATGCTCAAGCAGGCCGGTGCCTTCGCCGCCCACCAGCACCTCGACGACCGCATGATGGACTCGAACGACCTGGAGCGTGAGAAGGGCATCACGATCCTCGCCAAGAACACGGCGGTGAAGTATCACCCCAAGGACGGCGGGGCCCCGATCACGATCAACATCATCGACACCCCCGGCCACGCCGACTTCGGTGGTGAGGTCGAGCGCGGTCTGTCGATGGTGGACGCCGTCGTTCTGCTGGTGGACGCCTCCGAGGGTCCGCTGCCCCAGACCCGCTTCGTCCTGCGCAAGGCCCTGCAGGCGAACATGCCGGTCATCCTCTGCATCAACAAGACGGACCGTCCGGACTCCCGGATCGACGAGGTCGTCAACGACACGTACGACCTCTTCCTGGACCTGGACGCCACCGAGGAGCAGATCGAGTTCCCGATCGTCTACGCCTGTGGCCGTGACGGCGTCGCCTCGCTGACCAAGCCCGAAGACGGCACCGTCCCCGCGGACAGCGACAGCCTGGAGCCGTTCTTCTCCACCATCCTGGAGCACGTCCCCGCCCCGGTGTACGACGACGAGGCGCCCCTCCAGGCCCACGTCACCAACCTGGACGCCGACAACTTCCTCGGCCGCATCGCGCTGCTCCGCGTCGAGCAGGGCGAGCTGCGCAAGGGCCAGACCGTCGCGTGGATCAAGCGTGACGGTTCGATGTCGAACGTCCGCATCACCGAGCTGATGATGACCGAGGCGCTCACCCGCAAGCCGGCCGAGGTCGCCGGCCCCGGTGACATCTGTGCCGTCGCCGGTATCCCGGACATCATGATCGGCGAGACCCTGGCCGACCCGGAGAACCCGATCGCGCTTCCGCTGATCTCGGTCGACGAGCCGGCGATCTCCATGACCATCGGTACGAACACCTCCCCGATGGTCGGCCGCGGCGGCAGCGGCAAGGGCGCGGACGCCAAGTCCGCGGTCAAGGACCGCAAGGTCACCGCCCGCCAGGTCAAGGACCGTCTGGACCGCGAGCTGATCGGTAACGTCTCGCTCCGCGTCCTCGACACCGAGCGCCCGGACGCCTGGGAGGTCCAGGGCCGTGGTGAGCTCGCGCTCGCCATCCTGGTCGAGCAGATGCGCCGCGAGGGCTTCGAGCTGACCATCGGCAAGCCCCAGGTCGTCACGCAGGAGATCGACGGCAAGGTGCACGAGCCGGTCGAGCGCATGACGGTCGACGTGCCCGAGGAGCACATGGGTGCGGTCACGCAGCTCATGGGTGTCCGCAAGGGCCGCATGGACAACATGTCGAACCACGGCTCCGGCTGGGTCCGCATGGAGTTCGTCGTCCCGTCGCGCGGCCTCATCGGCTTCCGCACGGAGTTCCTGACCAACACCCGCGGTACGGGCATCGCCCACTCGATCCACGAGGGCCACGAGCCGTGGTTCGGCCAGCTGGTGACCCGCAACAACGGTTCGCTGGTCGCCGACCGCGCCGGTTCGGTCACGCCGTTCGCGATGATCAACCTGCAGGAGCGCGGCGTCCTGTTCACCGAGCCCGGCACCGAGGTGTACGAGGGCATGATCGTCGGCGAGAACTCGCGCTCCGACGACATGGACGTGAACATCACCAAGGAGAAGAAGCTCACCAACATGCGTGCGGCTTCCGCGGACAACACCGAGAACGTGGTGCCGCCCCGCAGGCTCTCCCTGGAGCAGTCCCTGGAGTTCTGCCGCGACGACGAGTGCGTCGAGGTGACCCCCGAGGCCGTCCGTATCCGCAAGGTCGTCCTGGACCAGAAGGACCGCTCGCGCACCGCGTCGCGCGCCAAGTCCGGCAAGTAGGTCCGACCATCGCTTCCGGTACGTAGGAAGTGGGCCCCGCGGGGCCGTCGTTCCACCGACAACCCCTTCACCACGGCTTCGTGGGGGAGGGGTTGTTGCCTTTTGTCAAGCGGATTGTTGCGTTCCAGTGTCCACGGTGTCCGTATACCGACCGTGACACTCCGGATGGTGAGCTAACAGTCCGTTTCGCACGTGTCTGTCTCCTATCCGTTTGTCCGGATTTCGGGTTTTCGCCGTGCGGTGATGTTGTGAAAACGAGACCAGTTAAGTGTGGTTTACGGTCAGGCCGTCCCTGAGGATGGCTCCATTGAGCTCGGGTCAATGGGTCACACGCTGTGGGGAGCGTCGACTCACGAGCACACTCGGGGCACTGTTCATCTCGCCGTCAGGGGTGTCGGCGAAGCGTGCATGTGTCCCGCACATCAAACAGTGGACTCATGAGGAGGAAACCCATGCGCGGTGCCAAGAGCGCCAAGTGGGTAGCGGGCGCGATTGTCGTCGCCCTGGCTGCGACCGCCTGCGGTGGCAACGACAAGGGCGACGCCGCCGGCAAGGGTGAGGTTGACCCGAACGGCATCTACTCCGTCGAGGTGGGCGAGCCCGAAAAGCTCCTCCAGCCGGCCGACACGATGGAGTCCAACGGATCGATCGTCATGTCCGGGCTGTTCTCGCAGCTCGTCGACTACGACGCCGACGGCAAGCTGACCATGGTCAACGCCGAGTCGGTCGACTCCAAGGACAGCAAGCTCTGGACCGTCAAGCTCAAGCCGGGCTGGACCTTCCACGACGGCACCAAGGTGACCGCCGACTCGTACGTCAAGGCCTGGAACTGGGCCGCGAACATCGACAACAAGCAGGGCAACGCGTCCTGGTTCGCGGACATCAAGGGCTTCGACGCCGTCCACCCCGAGGCCGAGGGCGCCAAGCCCACCGGCACCGCGATGGAGGGCCTGAAGGTCGTCGACGAGAACACCTTCACCATTGAGCTCGCCAACGCCGTCCCGTACTTCGCGTACAAGCTCGGCTACGAGGTCTTCTCCCCGCTGCCCGAGTCCTTCTACAAGGACCCGAAGGCCGCCGGTGAGAAGCCGGTCGGCAACGGCCCCTACAAGTTCAAGTCGTGGGAGCACAAGAAGCAGATCGAGCTCACCCGCTTCGACGAGTACAAGGGCGAGAACAAGGCGAAGAACGGTGGTGTGATCCTCAAGAACTACTCCACCCTCGAAACCGCCTACGAGGACCTGAAGTCGGGCAACGTCGACGTCCTGCGTCAGATCGGCCCGAAGGACCTCCCGGTCTACCGCGCCGACCTCGGCGACCGTGCCGTGGACCAGGCGTACTCGGCCGTCCAGACCCTGGCCATCGCGTTCTACGCCGACCAGTGGAAGACCCCGAAGCCGGTCGACCCCAAGGTCATCCAGGGTCTGTCGATGGCGATCGACCGTGACACCATCACCAAGACCGTGCTCCAGGGCACCCGCGAGCCGGCCACGGGCTGGGTCGCCAAGGGCGTCCTCGGCTACACGCCGAACGCCACCGGTGACGTCACCAAGTTCAACCCGGCCAAGGCCAAGGAGCTCATCACCGCGGGTGGTGGCGTTCCGAACAACGAGATCTCCATCCAGTTCAACTCGGATGGCGGTCACAAGGAATGGGTCGACGCTGTCTGCAACAGCATCACCCAGGCCACCGGCGTCAAGTGCACCGGCGACGCCAAGCCCGACTTCCAGGCCGACCTCCAGGCCCGTAAGTCCAAGCAGGTCAAGTCGATCTACCGCTCCGGCTGGGTCCTCGACTACCCGGTGAACGCCAACTTCATCAGCGACCTGTTCCGTACGGGCGCCGGCGGCAACCAGGGCGGCTTCTCCAACCCCGACCTGGACGCGAAGATCGCTGCTGCTGACACCGCCGCGTCCCTGGACGAGTCGGTCAAGGCCTACCAGGCCATCGAGAAGGACCTGGTGAACTACATGCCGTCGATCCCGCTCTGGTACTACAAGGTCAACGCGGGCTTCTCGGAGAAGGTCCAGAACGTGAAGTACGCCCAGGACGGCGACCCGATCCTCGAAGGCGTCGAGGTCAAGAAGTAAGTCCCACAGCGTAATTCCGCTCGACGGATGTGGGCCGGCGGGGAGCCGGCCCGCATCCGGGCCTAAATGCAGAGCCTCGGGGGGCCCTTTCGCGACGCAGTGACGATCCCGTCACGTGCGTGCGTGGCGAAAGGGCCCGTCCGGCTGCCTCTGCCGCATCTTCTACGGAGGCATGATGGGGCGCTACGTCGCACGACGACTGCTCCAGATGATTCCGGTCTTCTTCGGGACGACCGCGCTCATCTTCTTTATGGTCTACAGCCTGCCCGGCGACCCCGTGGCCGGTCTCTTCGGTGACAAGGGAACAGACCCTGCCACGCTGGCCGCACTCCGGCACGAGCACGGGCTCGACCTGCCGGTATGGCACCAGTACTACAACTACATCACCGGCATCCTGTTCCACTTCGACTTCGGACAGCAGATCCGCAGTGGACGTGAGATCACGGACGTCATCGGATCCGCCTTCCCGGTCACGCTCCGCCTGGCTTTCCTGGCCTTCGCCATCGAGATCGTCCTGGGTCTGGCCCTCGGAATCGTCGCGGGCCTCAAGGCCGGCAAGCTGGTCGACAACCTGGTCCTGATCCTCACGCTGCTGATCATCTCGATGCCGGTCTTCGTGCTCGGGTTCATCGTGAAGTCGGTGTTCGCCTTCCAGCTCGGCTGGATCGACCCCAACGTCAGCAACAAGGAGACGTGGGGCGAACTCATCGCGCCGGCCATCGTGCTCGGATCGCTGTCCCTCGCCTACGTGGCCCGCCTGACCCGCACCTCGATGGCCGAGAACCTGCGCTCGGACTACATGCGCACCGCCGTTGCCAAGGGCCTGCCCAAGCGACGCGTCATCGGTGTGCACCTGATGCGCAACTCGATGATCCCCGTCGTGACCTTCCTGGGTACCGACATCGGCGCCCTCATGGGCGGCGCCGTCGTCACCGAAGGCATCTTCAACGTCAAGGGTGTCGGTGGCCTGATCTACGACTCGGTCATCCGCCGCGAGGGCCTGACCGTGGTCGGTGTCGTCACCGTCCTGGTCGTCGTGTACCTCATAGCCAGCCTGCTCGTCGACCTCCTCTACGCGGTCATGGACCCGAGGATCCGGTATGCCTGACATGACCAAGACCGAAGTCGTTTCGACCGAGGGCGCCGTCGCCCCCGTCGACGCGATCGCACCCGTCACCAAGGAGAAGGCGCGCAGCCTCTGGGGCGACGCCTGGGCCGACCTGCGTCGCAACCCGTACTTCGTCGTCTCCGCGGCGCTGATCCTCATACTCCTCGTGATCGCGACCTTCCCGGGCTGGTTCACCAGTGCCGACCCCACCAAGGGCGACCTGGTCCACCACTTCCTCGGCAAGCCGGAACTCGCCAAGGTCGGTTCGCCCGACTGGCTCGGGTACGACGGCCAGGGGCGCAGCGTCTACGCCCGCCTGATCTACGGCACCCGGGCCTCGATCATCGTCGCCACCTGCGTGACCCTGATCGTCACCGTCGTCGGCGGCGTCACGGGCATGATCGCCGGTTACTTCGGCGGCCTCACGGACACGCTCATCTCGGGGATCACCAACATCTTCTTCGGCATCCCCTTCCTGCTCGGCTCGATGGTCGTCCTCCAGGCCTTCACCAAGCGCACGGTGTGGACGGTCGTCTTCGCCCTGGCCTTCCTGGGATGGACGCAGATCACCCGCGTCATGCGCGGTTCGGTCATCACCGTGAAGCAGGCGGACTACGTGCACGCCGCGAAGGCGCTGGGCGCCGGCACCACCCGCATCCTGCTGCGGCACATCCTGCCGAACGCCATGGCACCCGTGATCGTGGTGTCCACGATCGCGCTCGGCGGCTACATCGCGGCCGAGGCGACCCTGTCCTACCTGGGTCTGGGTCTCGCGTCCCCGACCATCTCGTGGGGTGTCGACATCTCCGCCGGTGCCGCACAGATCCGAGTGGCGCAGCACATCCTGCTGTACCCCTCGATCATGCTGAGCATCACCGTCCTCGCCTTCATCATGCTCGGCGAAGCGGTGCGCAACGCCCTCGACCCGAAGCTGCGCTGAGGAGGGCGTAAGTGATCACCATGGACAACACCAGTACAGTTCCCTCCCCGCGTGACGGGAACCCGCAGACCCCGCTCCTCGAAGTGCGCGACCTGCACGTGGAGTTCCACACCCGTGACGGCGTGGCCAAGGCCGTCAACGGCGTCAACTACTCGGTCGGCGCCGGCGAGACCCTCGCCGTCCTCGGCGAGTCCGGCTCGGGCAAGTCCGTCACCGCCCAGGCCATCATGGGCATCCTCGACATGCCTCCCGGCAAGATCCCGCAGGGCGAGATCTTCTTCCGCGGCCAGGACATGCTCAAGATGAGCTTCGAGGAGCGGCGCAAGCTCCGCGGCCGGAAGATCGCCATGATCTTCCAGGACGCGCTGTCCTCGCTGAACCCGGTGCTCACCGTCGGCTACCAGCTGGGCGAGATGTTCCGCGTCCACCAGGGCCTGTCGAAGAAGGAAGCCCGGCTCAAGGCCATCGAGCTGATGGACAAGGTGAAGATCCCGGCTGCGAAGCAGCGCGTGGACGATTACCCCCACCACTTCTCGGGCGGTATGCGCCAGCGCATCATGATCGCCATGGCGATCGCGCTGGAGCCGGACCTGATCATCGCCGACGAGCCGACCACGGCCCTCGACGTGACCGTCCAGGCACAGGTCATGGACCTGCTCGCGGAGCTCCAGCGCGAGCTGAACATGGGCCTGATCCTGATCACCCACGACCTCGGCGTCGTCGCCGACGTCGCGGACAAGATCGCGGTCATGTACGCCGGCCGGATCGTCGAGACGGCTCCCGTGCACGAGATCTACAAGCGGCCGGCCCACCCGTACACGCGGGGCCTGCTCGACTCGATCCCGCGCCTGGACCAGAAGGGCCAGGAGCTCTTCGCGATCAAGGGCCTGCCGCCCAACCTCCTGCGACTGCCGACCGGCTGCTCGTTCAACCCGCGCTGCACCGTCGCGCAGGACATCTGCCGTTCCGACGTCCCCCTGCTCCAGGTGGTCAGCGAGCAGGACGGCTCCGAGCTGCCCGGCCGCGCCAGCGCCTGCCACTTCTGGAAGGAGCAGCTCCATGGCTGAGCTCACCAAGAACGCCCCCGAGCGCGAGCCGATCCTCCAGGTCCGCAACCTGGTCAAGCACTTCCCGCTGACCCAGGGCATCCTGTTCAAGAAGCAGGTCGGCGCGGTCAAGGCCGTCGACGGCATCAGCTTCGACCTGTACCAGGGCGAGACGCTGGGCATCGTCGGCGAGTCCGGGTGTGGCAAGTCCACCGTCGCCAAGCTGCTGATGAACCTGGAGCGGGCCACTGCCGGCGAGGTCTTCTACAAGGGCCAGGACATCACCAAGCTGTCCGGGCGCGCGTTGAAGGCCGTCCGCCGCAACATCCAGATGGTGTTCCAGGACCCGTACACGTCGCTGAACCCGCGCATGACGGTCGGCGACATCATCGGGGAGACCTACGAGATCCACCCCGAGGTGGCTCCGAAGGGCGACCGGCGCCGCAAGGTCCAGGAGCTCCTGGACGTCGTGGGCCTGAACCCGGAGTACATCAACCGGTACCCGCACCAGTTCTCCGGCGGCCAGCGCCAGCGCATCGGCATCGCCCGCGGCCTCGCGCTCAACCCGGAGATCATCATCTGCGACGAGCCGGTCTCCGCGCTCGACGTGTCGGTGCAGGCGCAGGTCATCAACCTGATGGAGAAGCTGCAGGACGAGTTCAACCTCTCCTACATCTTCATCGCGCACGACCTCTCGATCGTCCGGCACATCTCGGACCGCGTGGGCGTCATGTACCTGGGCAAGATGGCCGAGATCGGTACCGACACCGAGATCTACGACCACCCGACGCACCCCTACACCCAGGCGCTGCTGTCGGCGGTCCCGGTTCCGGACCCGGAGGCCCGCGCCCACCGCGAGCGGATCATCCTCACGGGTGACGTGCCCTCCCCGGCCAACCCGCCGTCGGGCTGCCGCTTCCGCACCCGCTGCTGGAAGGCGGAGGAGCGGTGCTCCACGGAGGAGCCGCTCCTGGCGATCCCGACGCGCTTCGAGGGTGTCAACACCTTCGCCGCGCACGAGTCGGCCTGCCACTTCGCCGAGGAGAAGGCCGTTCTGGGAGTCTGATCCTGCCGAACACCGGACGGGGCACGGCCGATTCCGGCTGTGCCCCGTCCGTGTTTCTCCCAGCGACATCCGAGGAGGCAAGTAGCCATGCGTGCAGCGAGCAAGTGGGTCGCCGGTGCCGTCGTCGTGGCGACGGCCGCCACGGCATGCAGCGCCGGACAGGACGAGACGGCCCACAGGACCGGCGGCCACGTCAACGTGGTGCTCACCGAACCGCAGCACGGACTGGTGGGCCAGGAGACGGCCGAGTCCGAGGGGGCCGAGGTCCTCCACGCACTCTTCACCGGCCTGGTCTCCTACGACAACAGGACCAACGAGCCGAAGCTCGCGATCGCCGAGTCCATCGACACCACGGACTCGAAGACGTGGACGATCAGGATCAAGGACGGCTTCACCTTCCACAACGGTGAGAAGGTCGACGCGCAGTCCTTCGTCCGGGCCTGGAACTGGGGCGCGGACCAGGAGAACACCGCCGAGGCGATGGGCTTCTTCTCGAAGATCGAGGGCTCCGACGAGCTGGCCCCGGGCGCGGGCAAGACGCCCACCGCCAAGGAGCTCAAGGGCCTGCGGATCATCGACGACAGGACGTTCACCGTCACCCTGAAGGCGCCGTTCTCCCAGTTCAAGACCATGCTGGGGTACAACGCCTTCTACCCGCTGCCCCGGGCTTTCGAGGCCGACCCGAAGGCCTTCGGCGAGTCCCCGATCGGAAACGGGCCGTTCCGCATGGACGGCACCTGGGAGCACAACAAGCAGATCAAGCTCAGGAAGTACGACAAGTACCCGGCCGAGGGCCGCGCGAAGCTCGACAGCGTGACCTTCAAGATCTACGACAATCCGGACGGCGCCTACGACGACCTGCGCAAGAACAAGCTGCAGATCGTCGACAGGCTGCCGGTCTCGTCGCTCCCGACCGTCGCCGAGGAGTTCGGCGACCGCTACGTCTACAAGCCGGAAGCGTCCGTCGGCTACATCGGCTTCCCGCTGGCGGCCAACCCCGGGGCCTTCGGCAAGGCCGGGATCCGCAAGGCGATCTCGATGGCGATCGACCGGGACGCCATCTCCAAGACCGTCTTCAACGGGACCCGCAAGCGGGCCGACGACTTCATCAGCCCGATCGTCCCCGGCTACCGCAAGGGCGCACTGGGCGAGGCAGGCACGTACAACCCGGCCAAGGCGAAGGCGCTGTTCCAGGAGAACGGCGGCCTCCCGGGCAACGCACTGGAGCTCGGCTACAACGAGGACGGCGGCCACAAGGAGTGGATCCGGGCCGTAGCCTCCCAGCTGAAGGCGAACCTCGGAATCGAGGTCACCACCAAGCCGTTCCCGAGCTCAGGCGACCTGACCGACGCCGTCAAGGCCGGGACGTTCAAGGGCGCCTTCCGCATGGGCTGGGGCATGGACTACCCCGCGGCGGAGAACTACCTGCGGCCGGTCTTCTCGAAGGAAGCCATCGCCAACGGCTCCAACTTCGGGCGCTACGAGAACGCCGAGTTCGAGGCCACCCTCGCCGCCGCCGACAGCGCGACCGATCCGGCCACGAGCCTGAAGCTCTACCAGAAGGCCGACGACATCGTCATCCGGGACCTCCCGTACATCCCGGTCTTCACCTACATGTCCGCCGTGGCCTACTCCACCTCCGTGAAGAACGTAGAGGTCGACGCCCAGGGCCGCATCGACCTGGCGCACGTCGAGCTCAACTGACACGAAAGGCAGTTGCGGTCGCGCCGCGGCCGGGCGGACAGTGGCCCGATGATCGGGACACCGCACGACCGCCGAGGCCCGCGCACGCTGACCGTACGGCCCGCCGGGCCCGGGGACGCGTCCGACATCTGCTCCCTCCTCAACGCGGTCGACGCCATCGAGATCGGCAGACCGGAGACCGACCTCGCGGCCGTCGAAGCCGATCTCCACCACCCCGACGTCGACCTGGCCAAGGACTCCTGGCTGGCGTTCGAGGACGGCCGGCTCGTGGCCTACGCCCTGGTGTGGGCCGACTCCGGACCCGGCAGGGCCGACTCCGAGCACTACGTGCTGCCCGGTCACCGCGCAGCCGCCGTCCGGCTGCTGGAGCTCATGGAGGTCCGGGCCCGCGAGCTCACCGCCGGCGCGGGGCGGGCCGTCCTGCGGCTCCAGGTCAACCCGAAGTCCACGCTCGACGCCGACGTGCTGCCCGACCGCGGCTACCGCACCGTCCGCCACTACCAGGTGATGACCCGGGGCCTGTCGGCCGCCGACCTGCCTCCCGCCCCGCCCGAGGGACTCGTCCTGCGGGACTGCGCCGCCGACGGGGCCGACCGCCGCCGGGCCCACGCCCTGGTCGAGGACACCTTCGCCGCCCACTTCGGCCATGTGGAGCGCCCGTACGAGGCCTGGCTGGACCACCTCGACGCCCGTGCCCTCGACTGGTCGCTCGTGTGGATCGCGAGCCTGCCCCCGGTCGGCGACGTGGGCGTCCTGCTGACCCGCGACGACCGCACCAGCATGGGCTGGCTCAGCCACCTCGGCGTCCGCGCCGACCTGCGCGGGCGGGGCATCGGCGGCTTCCTGCTGCGCCACGGCTTCGCCGCCTACGCGGCCCGCGGCCGGGACACCGTCGGCCTCGGCGTGGACGTCCACAACGAGAGCGGCGCGCTCGCGCTGTACGAGGCCCACGGCATGCGCCTGCACTTCGCCGTCGACACGTGGGAGCTGACATTGCACTCGCAGGGGTGACAGCCGGGAGACGCGAGGGCGCAATCGGTCCAACGAAGAGCGTTCCGGCCCCCACATAGGGTGACATTGGGCCCTAAGTGAGTCTTGGGAGCCATAGGAGGCACTCCATGCGCGGAGCCACCCACGCCAAGTGGGCCGCATGTGCGGTGGCCGTCGCCCTCGCGGCGACGGCCTGCGGCGGTAGCGACAGCGGCGGGGGCGGCGGCAGTGGCGCGGGAATCGTCAGTTCCTCCTGGGGTGACCCGCAGAACCCGCTGGAGCCGGCCAACACCAACGAGGTGCAGGGCGGCAAGGTCCTCGACATGCTCTTCCGGGGCCTCAAACGGTACGACCCGAAGACCGGCGAGGCGACGAACATGCTCGCCGAGAAAATCGAGACGACCGACAGCCAGAACTTCACGGTCACCCTGAAGGACGGCTGGAAGTTCAGCAACGACGAGCCGGTCACCGCCCAGTCATTCGTCGACGCCTGGAACTACGGCGCGGACGTCCGCAACAAGCAGAACAACGCACCGTTCTTCTCGAACATCGTGGGCTACGACGACCTCCACCCCGCCTCCGGCGAGCCCAAGGCCAAAACGATGTCCGGGCTGGTCGTCAAGGACCCCAAGACCTTCACCGTCGCCCTGAAGAACAAGTTCTCCACCTGGCCCGAGACCCTCGGCTACCAGGCCTTCTCCCCGCTGCCCAAGGCCTTCTTCACCGACCACGCCGGCTGGCTGAACAAGCCGATCGGCAACGGCCCGTACACGGTGGACTCGTACACCAAGGGCACCGGCATGAAGCTGCGCGCCTGGGACGCCTACCCGGGTGAGGACAAGGCACAGAACAGCGGCGTCGACCTCAAGGTCTACACCGACAGCAACACGGCGTACACGGACCTGATCTCCGGCAACCTCGACCTCGTCGACGACGTCCCCGCCCAGCAGCTCAAGAACGTCAAGAACGACCTCGGCGACCGGTACATCAACCAGCCGGCCCTCATCATCCAGACCCTCACCTTCCCGCTGTACGACCCGCAGTGGAACAAGGAGGGGATGGAGAACGTCCGCCGCGGCATCTCGATGGCGATCAACCGCGACGAGATCACCAAGCAGATCTTCCGGGAGACCCGCACCCCCGCCAAGGACTGGACCTCCCCGGCCCTCGGCGAGAAGGGCGGCTTCAACGCCACCCTGTGCGGTGACGCCTGCAAGTTCGACCCCGCGGCGGCCAAGAAGCTCATCCAGGACGCCGGCGGGCTCCCCGGCGGCAAGGTCACGCTGACGTCGAACGTGGACACCGGCTCGCACCGCGAGTGGATGGACGCCGTCTGCAACAGCATCAACAACGCGCTCGGCGAGGGCCCGGTCTGCACGGTCAACCCGGTCGGCACCTTCGCCGACTTCCGCAACCAGCAGAGCGCCTTCAAGCTGACCGGGCCCTTCCGCTCCGGCTGGCAGGCCGACTACCCGCTGATCCAGAACTTCCTCCAGCCGCTCTACTACACCGGCGCCTCCTCCAACTACGGCAAGTTCAGCAATCCGGAGTTCGACAAGCTCGTCGACGAGGCCAACCAGCAGAGCGACGCGGCCCAGGCCATCGCGAAGTTCCAGGACTCCGAGAAGATCCTCGCCGCGCAGATGCCGTCCATCCCGCTCTGGTACCAGAACGGCAGCGCGGGCTACGCAGAACGGCTCTCCGACGTCGCACTCAACCAGTTCAGCGTCCCCGTCTACAACGAGATCAAGGTCAGCTGACCCCCTGTCGGATCGATCCTGGAGCAGTCCATGGGACGTTATGTGATCCGGCGGCTGCTCCAGATGATCCCGGTGTTCATCGGCAGCACGTTCCTGATCTTCTTCATGGTGTACGCCCTCGGCGACCCGGTCGCGGCCCTCTTCGGCGACAAGGCGCCCGACCCCGCCACCGCCGCGCGCATCCGCAAGGACCTCTACCTCGACCGGCCCCTGTGGGAGCAGTACCTCCACTACATGGGCCAGATCTTCAAGGGCGACTTCGGCACGGCCTTCAACGGCCAGCCGGTCACCGAGCTGATGGCCTCGGCCTTCCCCGTCACCCTGCGCCTGACCATGGTCGCGATCTTCTTCGAGATCGTCATCGGCATCACCCTCGGCGTCATCAGCGGGCTGCGCCGGGGCAAGTCCGTCGACACGAGCGTGCTGGTGCTCACCCTCGTCGTCATCTCCGTACCGACGTTCGTGACGGGCTATGTGCTCCAGTACCTCTTCGGCGTCAAATGGGGCTGGGTACGGCCCACCGTCTCCCCGGACGCCCCCTTCAACGAGCTGATCCTGCCCGGCATCGTCCTCGCACTGGTCTCCCTCGCGTACGTCACCCGGCTCTCGCGCACCTCCATCGCCGAGAACGTCAAGGCCGACTACGTGCGCACCGCCACCGCCAAGGGCCTGCCGCGCCGCCGGGTCGTCACCCGCCACCTGCTGCGCAACTCGCTCATCCCCGTCGTGACCTTCATCGGCACCGACATCGGCGCCCTGATGGGCGGCGCCATCGTCACCGAGCGGATCTTCAACATCCACGGCGTCGGCTACCAGCTCTACCAGGGCATCCTGCGCAACAACTCCCCGACGGTGGTCGGCTTCGTGACCATCCTCGTCATCGTCTTCCTGCTGGCGAACCTGCTCGTCGACCTGCTCTACGCGGTCCTGGACCCGAGGATCCGTTATGCCTGAGCGCAGCGAGCCCGTCTACGACCCATTGGAACCAGGAGAGGGGGAGGCCATCGCACCCACCGGCCAGGGCGGACCCATGGATCTCGCGCTCGACGAGGCCGAGAGCCTGGAGCGGCCCCTCGGCGACGCCCCCACCGGGCGCGGCCCGCAGGAGAAGGCCCGCTCCCTGTGGTCCGACGCCTGGCACCAGCTGCGCCGCAACCCCGTCTTCATCATCTCCTCGCTGATGATCCTCTTCCTCCTGATCATCGCGATCTGGCCGCAGCTGATCGCGAGCGGCGACCCGCTCCAGTGCGACCTGTCCAAGTCCCAGCAGGGCTCCGCCCCCGGCCACCCCTTCGGCTACGACACCCAGGGCTGCGACGTCTACACCCGTACCGTCTACGGAGCCCGCGCCTCCATCACCGTCGGCGTCTGCGCCACCCTCGGCGCCGCCCTGCTCGGCTCGGTCCTCGGCGGGCTCGCCGGGTTCTTCGGCGGCTGGGGCGACGCGTTGCTCTCCCGGGTCGCGGACATCTTCTTCGGCATCCCCGTCGTCCTCGGCGGCCTGGTCTTCCTGTCCGTGGTCACCAGCACGACCGTCTGGCCGGTCGTCGGCTTCATCGTGCTCCTCGGCTGGCCGCAGATCGCCCGCATCGGCCGCGGCTCCGTCATCACCGCCAAACAGAACGACTACGTCCAGGCCGCCCGGGCCCTCGGCGCCGGCAACGGCCGGATGCTGCTGCGGCACGTGGCACCCAATGCCGTCGCCCCCGTCATCGTCGTCGCCACCATCGCCCTGGGCACGTACATCGCCCTGGAGGCCACCCTGTCCTTCCTCGGCGTCGGCCTGCGCCCGCCCACCGTCTCCTGGGGCATCGACATCTCCAACGCGGCCCCGCAGATCCGCAACGCCCCCCACATGCTGCTCTGGCCGGCGGGCGCGCTGAGCCTGACCGTGCTCGCGTTCATCATGCTCGGCGACGCGGTCCGCGACGCCCTCGACCCCAAGCTGCGCTGAGGAGTGGGCACCATGCTGCTCGAAGTCCGCGACCTCCACGTGGAGTTCCGTACGCGGGACGGAGTCGCCAAGGCCGTCAACGGCGTCAACTACTCGGTGGAAGAGGGCGAGACGCTCGCCGTGCTCGGCGAGTCGGGCTCGGGCAAGTCGGTGACCGCACAGGCCGTGATGGGCATCCTGGACGTGCCGCCGGGCCGGATCGCGGGCGGCGAGATCATGTTCAAGGGCAAGGACCTGCTGAAGATGAAGGAGGAGGAACGGCGGAAGATCCGCGGCGCCGACATGGCGATGATCTTCCAGGACGCCCTGTCCTCCCTGAACCCGGTCCTCAGCGTGGGCGCCCAGCTCGGCGAGATGTACGAGGTCCACCGCGGGATGTCCCGCAAGGACGCCAGGGCCAGGGCCGTCGAGCTGATGGACCGGGTGAAGATCCCGGCGGCGAAGCAGCGGGTGGGGGACTACCCGCACCAGTTCTCGGGCGGCATGCGCCAGCGCATCATGATCGCGATGGCGCTGGCCCTGGAACCCTCCCTGATCATCGCGGACGAGCCGACGACGGCGCTGGACGTCACCGTCCAGGCCCAGGTGATGGACCTGCTCGCCGAGCTCCAGCGCGAACTCAACATGGGGCTGATCCTCATCACCCACGACCTCGGCGTGGTCGCGGACGTCGCCGACAAGATCGCCGTCATGTACGCGGGCCGGATCGTGGAGGCGGCCCCCGTCCACGCGATCTACGCGGCGCCCGCGCACCCCTACACGAGGGGCCTGCTCGACTCCATCCCGCGCCTGGACCAGAAGGGCCAGGAGCTGTACGCGATCAAGGGCCTGCCGCCGAACCTGCTGGCCATCCCGCCGGGCTGTGCCTTCAACCCGCGCTGCCCGATGGCGCAGGCCGTCTGCCGCACCGACGTCCCTCCGCTCGCGGACGTGGCGCCGGACCGCACGAGCGCGTGCTTCTTCTGGAAGGAGTGCCTCGGTGGCTGAGACCATCCTGGAGGTGAGGGACCTCGTCAAGCACTACCCGCTGACCCAGGGCGTCCTGTTCAAGAGGCAGGTCGGCGCGGTCAAGGCGGTCGACGGGGTCTCCTTCGACCTCGCCCGGGGCGAAACGCTCGGCATCGTCGGCGAGTCCGGCTGCGGGAAGTCCACGGTCGCCAAGATGCTGGTCAACCTGGAGCGCCCGACCGCCGGAGCGATCTCGTACAAGGGCGAGGACATCACCAAGCTTTCGGGCCGCGCCCTCAAGGCCGTCCGGCGCAACATCCAAATGGTGTTCCAGGACCCGTACACCTCGCTCAATCCGCGCATGACGGTCGGCGACATCATCGGGGAGCCGTACGACATCCACCCCGAGGTGGCCCCGAAGGGCGACCGGCGCCGCAGGGTGCAGGAACTCCTCGACGTGGTCGGACTCAACCCCGAGTACATCAACCGCTACCCGCACCAGTTCTCCGGCGGCCAGCGCCAGCGCATCGGCATCGCCCGCGGCCTCGCCCTGCGGCCGGAGATCATCGTGGCGGACGAGCCGGTCTCGGCGCTCGACGTCTCGGTCCAGGCCCAGGTGATCAACCTCCTGGAGCGCCTGCAGAACGAGTTCGACCTGTCGTACGTGTTCATCGCGCACGACCTCTCGATCGTGCGGCACATCTCCGACCGCGTCGGCGTGATGTACCTCGGCCGGGTGGTGGAGATCGGCACCGACACCCAGATCTACGACCACCCCACCCACCCCTACACCCAGGCCCTGCTGTCGGCCGTGCCCGTCCCGGACCCACAGGCCCGCGCCCATCGCGAGCGGATCATCCTGACCGGCGACGTGCCCTCCCCGGCCAACCCGCCGTCCGGCTGCCCCTTCCGCACCCGCTGCTGGAAGGCGCAGCCGCGGTGCACGGACGAGGTCCCGCTGCTGGCCGTCCCGGAAGCCTTCCGCTCCGGCGCGACGACGCACCCCGCGGCCCATCCCTCGGCCTGCCACTTCGCGGCGGAGAAGCAGGTCGTACCGGCGCCCGGCGACCTCCCGCCGGCGCCGTCCCCGCCGGTCCCCCCGGCGAAGGAATGACCGGCGCGGCCGAGGGGTGAAATCCGGCCACCCCGCGCGGATCCGCTCCGTTAGGGTCACCTTCCCGCCAACGCGGTTTACATGCAGGCAACTTGACCGTTTCTGTCCTGAGATCTGGGCCGTGCAGCCTGGGTCCCGTGCGGCCGTGCGGGTGCCGACAGCCGGCCCGGGAGGCGCACAGCCTCCCGGCCGGCCTCCCCCGTGACCCTGCGCATGCGCGGCATGCGCCCCTCGTGCTGCCGGAATTCGATCGATGCGCTGGTACGGATAGTTATGATCCGTAGCGCACGGTGGGTATGACTCCGCCGAGCACTGAGTACGAGTACGCGTACCGATGTCCGCTCGACGTGGAGGTGAAACGCCGTGGCACTCTCGATCTCGGCCGTGGTGCTGCTGGCGATCGTCGTCTTCCTGCTGGTCCGCCGGTCGGGCCTGAAGGCGGGACACGCCGCTGTCTGTGTGCTCCTCGGTTTCTATCTGGCGAGTTCGACCATCGCCCCGACCCTCAGCCAGCTGACCACCAACGTGGCCAGCATGATCAGTGGCCTCAAGCTGTAGGCAGCACGCCGCTCGCCGCGCTGCTTGATCGTAGGCTTGGCCCCATGAACGGTCTTCCCGCCCGTCGTCTGCTCCTCGTGCACGCGCACCCGGACGACGAGTCGATCAACAACGGCGTCACCATGGCCAAGTACGCGGCCGAGGGTGCCCACGTCACGCTGGTGACCTGCACCCTCGGTGAGGAGGGCGAGGTCATCCCGCCCGGGCTCGCCCACCTGGCACCCGACCGCGACGACACCCTCGGCGCCCACCGCGTCGGGGAGCTGTCCGCCGCCATGGCCGAACTCGGCGTCACCGACCACCGGTTCCTCGGCGGCACGGGCCGCTTCAGGGACTCCGGCATGATGGGCGCCGAGCAGAACCGCCGGCCCGGGTCCTTCTGGTCCACCGACGTGGACGAGGCCGCGGCCCACCTGGTCGAGGTCATCCGCGATGTGCGCCCGCAGGTGCTCGTCACCTACGACCCGGACGGCGGCTACGGACACCCCGACCACATCCAGGCCCACCGGGTCGCCACGCGCGCCGCGGAGCTGGCAGCGGAGCCCACGTACCGCCGGGACTTCGGAGACCCGTGGCGGATCGCGAAGGTCTACTGGAACCGGGTCCCGCGCTCGGTGGTCGAGGAGGGCTTCGCCCGGCTGGAGGAGGCCGGTTCCAAGGCACCCTTCCCCGGGCTGGCTTCGCCGGAGGACGTGCCCGGGGTCGTCGCCGACGACCGGATCACCGCCGAGATCGCGGCCGACGAGACGTTCGTGGCGGCCAAGGCGGCCGCGATGCGCGCCCACGCCACCCAGATCGCCGTGGACGGGTCCTTCTTCGCGCTCTCCAACGACCTCGCACAGCCGCTGTTCGCGCGCGAGTACTACGAACTGGTAGTGGGCCGGCCGGGGGCCCCGACGGGCGAGCGCGAGCACGACCTGTTCGCGGGGGTGCAGGCGTGAGCGCAACCCTGAACCCCGCCCGGATCGCCGTCCTGCTCGGCCTGTTGGTAGTGGGCGCGCTGACCGGCGCGGCCGGCTGGCTCGTCGTGGACCTGTGGTTCCCCGCCGGGCTGCTGCTGGGACTGCTGGCGCTCTTCGGGCTGTTCCTCGGCGGCCGGATCGCCGTCGGGAGCGGGCTCGGGGTGGGCGCCGGGGCGATCGGTTGGTTCGTCGCGTACGTGGTGCTCGGCGTTCCGCGCCCCGAGGGGGACTTCCTGCTCGGTTCGTCCGGAATCGGTATGTACGCCTACCTTTTGGGCGGGACGATGCTGGCTGTGATGTGCGCCACGCTCCGCGGGCCGTTCGAGGGATCGGTTTCGGCCGCGCAGACCGGCAAGTGACGTGCCGTTGAACTCGGTCGGGGTGCGTGTTCACGGGGGTTGGGGCGGGACCTCCGGGTTGCCCGGAAGGGGTGCGGAGGGGCTGAAGGGGAACCCCTGATTCCCCTAGGACAGTTGCGCGAGGGCGTCGGCCAGTATGGTGGTCGGGCCGCCGAGCTGCCCGCGCACGGCACGCGGGCGGCGGAGCCAACCAGGAGAACCTGCCTTGAGTCGTGAAACCGACAGTTCGTCCTCCGGGCCCCAAGGGCGCGGTGGAGCCGCTTACCCCTCGGGTATGCCGCCGTATGGAACCGGCCAGCACCCGTCCTTGCCTGTGCCGCCTGGGCCTGGCGCGGCGACTGCCTCGGAGGAGAACCCTGTGACCTCGAACCCGTCCACGCCCGACACCGACGGGCCGAAGACCGAGACCACCCTGACGACCCGGATCCGGATCAACATCCCGGGTTCGCGGCCGATCCCGCCGGTGGTCGTACGCAAGCCTGTCGCGGCCGCCGCCGTCGACGCGGAGCCCGAGGCGGCGGCCGCCGTCGAGCAGCCCGTGACGGAGCCCGCGCCCGCCGCCGAGCCGGAGGAGCCGACCAGCAACTGGTTCGCCCCCCGCAAGTCGACCGCTCCGGGCCCCGCCCCGGCGCCCGCACCGGCCGCGGCGCTGCCGACCCGTACCCCGGCCGCGGGCTCCGCGCCCGCGCTGCCGACCCGTACGCCGGCCGGCTCCGCACCGGCGCTGCCCACCCGTACCCCGGCCCCGCCGGGCCCGGGCGCCGGGTTCGCCCCGGGCGTCCCGGGTCCCCGTGCGGGCGCCCCCGCGGGCCCCGGCTACGACACGCCCGCCCACGGCTTCGCCCCGGCGCCCGCTCCGGCCGGCCCCGGCTACGGCGCGGGCGGCCCCGGCCCGGGCCCCGACGCCCCCCTGGCCGCCCGGCGGCCCGGCGGCCCCGGCGTCGGCACGACCCCGGTCATGCCCGGCTACGACGACGGCGGACCCACCACCGAGGCGTTCCCCGCGTACGGCGGCCCCGTGGGCCCCGGCGGCTCCGGCGCGCCGGCGGGCCCCACCGGCGGCCCCGCTCTCGGCAGCGTCCCCGTCGGCGCCGAGGAGCCCCGCTGGCCCGGCCCCGATCTGGACGACCCGTTCCCGGCTCCCGCGCCGACCCCGGTCCCCGCCCCGGCACCGGCCGCCCCCGCGCGTCCGAAGCCGGCCTCCGCAGCGCCGGCCAAGAGCAAGAAGGGCCGCTCCAAGCTGGTCCTCATCGGCGGCGGCCTCTTCGCCCTGTTCGGCGTGGCCTACGGCGCCGGGCTGCTCCTCAACCATTCCGACGTCCCCAAGGGCACGACCGTCCTCGGCGTCGACATCAGCGGCAGCCGCGACGAGGCCGTCGGCAAGCTCCAGACGGCCTTCGGCAACCGGGCGGCGTCCCCGCTCACGCTCACCGTCGGCGGCAAGCAGGTCGAGCTCAAGCCCGAGAAGGCCGGCCTGAGCCTGGACGCCCAGACCACCGTCCGCAACGCGGCGGGCAGCGACTACAACCCCGTCACGGTCATCGGCTCGCTCCTCGGCAACGAGCGCGTCGCCGACCCCGTCCTGCCCGTCGACGACGAGAAGCTCCAGGTCGCGCTCCAGGAGCTGGCCGGAACCGCCGGCACCGTCACCGAGGGCACCATCACGTTCGACACCGGCAAGGCCGTCGCCGTCCCCGGCAAGCCCGGCACCACCTTGGACCCGGGCGCCTCGGCGACCCTGGTCACCAAGGCGTTCCGCGAGATGGTCGCCACCGGCAAGGCCGCCCCGGTCGAACTCCCCGTCACCGCCAAGAACCCGGTCGTCGACCAGGCCGAACTGAACCGGGCGATGAAGGAGTTCGCCGAGCCCGCCATGTCCGGGAACGCCACCGTCAAGGCGGGCGGCAAGTCCCTCGCCTTCGGCGCCAAGTCCCTGCCCAAGATCCTCAGCATGCAGCCGGTGGACGGGCACCTCGTCGAGAAGTACGACCTGGAAGCGCTCAAGGCCACGTACGGGAACGCCTTCGACGGTGTCCTGATCATGCGCGGTACCGGCGAGAAGACCGCCGTCACCCCGCAGGACGTCGTCGGCGCCCTCCGCAAGGCCCTGCGCGGCAAGACCGCGGCCGAACGGACCGCCACCATCGACACCAACGCCGGCTAGCAGCAGCCGGCCCGAGCCCCCGTCCGACCCCGGGCGGGGGCTCCGTCGTACCCGCCGCCGTACCCGCCGCCGTACCCGCCGTCGTACCCGCCGCCGTACCCGCCGCCGTACCGGTCGCCGGGAACGTCGCCGTATCCGCCGCGGGCCCGTCATGCCGGGCGCATGACATCTGTCATCCACCAGTCACGACCGCAGACACTGCCGCCGCCGCCCCCGTACGGGGGAACCTTCGGTCATGACGACGACGACCCCGGCGCACACCACCGCCGCACAGGACACCGGACCCGGCGCCGGCCCCGTGGTGGCCTTCCAGAACGTGACCAAGAGCTACGGCGCGGTCCGCGCGGTCGAGGGCCTCTCCCTCGAACTCCACCCCGGCGAGACCGTCGCACTGCTCGGTCCCAACGGCGCCGGCAAGTCCTCCACCCTCGACCTGCTGCTGGGCCTGCGCCCCGCCGACTCCGGCACCGTCCAGGTCTTCGGCAGCACCCCGCGCGAGGCCATAGCGGCCGGCCGGGTCGGCGCCATGCTCCAGAGCGGCGGCCTGATGGAGGACGTCACCGTACGGGAGATCGTCAGCCTCGGCTGCGCCCTGCACCCGCGCCGCTACCCGGTCGACGAGGTGCTCAGCCGCGCCGGGATCAGCGAGATCGCCGACCGCATGGTCAACAAGCTCTCCGGCGGCCAGGAGCAGCGCGTCCGCTTCGCCCTCGCCACCGCAGGACACAACGACCTGATCGTCCTCGACGAGCCGACCACCGGCATGGACGTCACCTCCCGCCAGGCCTTCTGGGCCACCATGCGGGAGCAGGCCGCCCAGGGCCGCACGGTCCTCTTCGCCACCCACTACCTGGAAGAGGCCGACGCGATCGCGGACCGCGTCCTGGTCCTGAACAAGGGCCGGCTGCTCGCCGACGGCAGCGCCGCCGAGATCAAGGCCAAGGCCGGGGCCCGCCGGATCGTCTTCGACCTCGCCGCGGACGCTCCGGTGGACGAGGTGGCGCTGCGCGCGCTCCCGCACCTGACGACCTACGAGCGCCACGGCGACACCGTCAAGCTCCAGTCGCGCGATGCCGACGCCACCGTCCACGCCCTGTACGCGCTGGGGCTCTACCCCCGGAACCTGGAAGTCGCCGGGCTGGGCCTGGAACAGGCCTTCATCGCCCTCACCGAGGCCGAGGAGGCCCCCGCATGCTGACCACCGGAACGATCAGGCTCATCAAGCTTGAGATCAGCCGCGCGCTGCGCAACAAGAAGTACCTGTTCTTCACCGTGCTCTACCCGGCCGCGCTGTTCCTGATGCTCGGCGGCACACTGGACGGCACCACGAAGGTCATGGGCACCGAACTGACCATGCCCGCCTTCTACATGGTCTCCATGGCCTCCTTCGGCGCGCTGACCGCCGTCCTGATGGGCAACAGCGAGCGCATCGCCAAGGAGCGCGAGAAGGGCTGGGTCCGGCAGCTGCGGCTGACCGCCCTGCCCGGCCGCGGGTACGTCCTCGGCAAGACCGCCAGTGCCGGCGTGCTCTCGCTGCCCGCCATCCTCGTCGTGTTCGCCGTCGCCGCGGGCGTCAAGGGCGTACGGTTCGAAGCCTGGCAGTGGCTCGCCCTGACCGGTTCCATCTGGGCCGGCAGCCTGGTCTTCGCCGCCCTCGGCGTGGCGATCGGCTACCTCGCGAGCGGCGACACCGTCCGCCCGATCACGATGCTGTTCTACTTCGGCCTGTCGATCCTCGGCGGCCTGTGGATGCCGACCGCCAACTTCCCGCAGTGGCTGCAGGACATCTGCGCGTGGCTGCCGACCCGGGCGTACACGAGCCTCGGCCAGGCCATCGAGCTCGGTGGTGCGCCGCACCTCAAGGACGTGGCGATCCTGGCCGCGTACTTCGTACTGTTCACCGGTGCCGCCGCCTGGCTGTACCGCAAGGACTCGCTGAAGGCGTGACGGGTGTGACGAGGGTGATGGGTGCGACGAGCACGATGGGTGCGACGGGTGTGACCGGGCCGATGACCGAGACCGGCACGACGGTGATCAAGGGTGGGCCCATGATCGGGCTCCGCCCCGAGAACCGCCGGCAGAAGATCGTGAAGTCGCTGTGGATCGGCCTCTGGCTGTTCTACCTCAGCGCCCCCGTCACCGACCTGGTCCGCGGCGGCCACGGCCTCGGGGCCCGGCTGCTCGGCGCCCTGGGCCTCGTGACCTTCATAGCCTGGTACCTGTTCCTGGTCTTCCGCACCGCCCGCCAGACCGAGGTGCGGCGGGTGCTGCTCTCGGTCGCCGTGCTCTCCGCACAGGCCACGCTCCTGTCGCTGAGCCTGGGCCGCGAATGGCTCGTCCTCTTCGTGTACGTGTCGATCTCCTCCGGCGCCGCCCTGCCGGCGGAGATCTCCCGCTTCACGGTGCCCGGCGCCACCGCCCTGCTCGCGGTCACGGCGCTCGCGGTACCGAGCGGTGACGAATACCTCGCCGGACTGCTGATCCCGGCCCTGATGGGCGGGTTCGCGATGGTCGGCATCCGCGCCATGATCCGGACGACGGTGGAACTGCGCGAGGCGCGCGCCACCGTGGCACAACTCGCCGCGAACGAGGAGCGCCTGCGGATGGCCCGGGACCTGCACGACCTCCTCGGCCACTCGCTGTCCCTGATCACGCTCAAGAGCGAGCTGGCCGGGCGGATGCTGCCCGGCAGCCCCGAGCAGGCCGCCCAGCAGGTCGCCGACATCGAACGGGTCAGCCGGCAGGCGCTGGTCGACGTACGGGAGGCCGTGAGCGGCTACCGGCGGCCGACCCTGCCCGGTGAACTGGCCGGCGCCCGGACCGCGCTGACCGCGGCGGGCGTACGGGCCGACCTCCCGGCGGAGGCGGTGGAGGACCTCCCCGAGGACGTGGAGTCGGCCCTGGCCTGGTCGCTCCGCGAAGCGGTGACGAACGTGGTCCGGCACAGCGGGGCACGGCAGTGCACGGTCCGGCTGGAGGTCCTCCAGACCCTGGCGGGACGGGTGGTGGAACTGTCGGTCGCGGACGACGGCGGGGGCGGGCTCGCGGTGGCCGGCAACGGCCTGACGGGGCTGACGGAACGCCTGGAGGCGGTGGGCGGCACCCTGTCGGCCGGAGCCACCGGAAAGAAGGGCTTCCGTCTGCTGGCCCGCATCCCCCTAGGATCGGGATCATGAGCGCACTTCCCATCCGGATCCTCCTGGCGGAGGACCAGTCCATGGTCCGGGAAGCCCTCGCGGCCCTCCTCGGACTGGAGCCGGACATCGAGGTGCTGGCCCAGGTCGCCCGCGGCGACGAGGTGGTGCCGGCTGCGCGGGCGCACGACGTGAACGTCGCACTGCTCGACATCGAGATGCCGGGCATGACGGGCATCGAGGCGGCGGCAGCCCTGCGGGACGCCGTCCCCGACCTCAAGATCGTCGTCCTGACGACCTTCGGCCGCCCCGGCTACCTGCGCGGCGCGATGGAGGCGGGGGCCTCGGCGTTCCTGGTCAAGGACGCCCCGGCGGCGCAGCTGGCGGAAGCGGTGCGCAAGGTCCTGACCGGGGAGCGCGTCATCGACCCCACCCTGGCGGCGGCGGCCCTGGCGGACGGCGCGAACCCGCTGACCGATCGGGAACGGGAGGTCCTGCGGGCGGCCGAGGACGGCGCGACGAACGCCGAACTGGCGGCCCTGCTGCACCTGTCCCAGGGCACGGTCCGCAATTACCTCTCGACGGCGATCCAAAAACTGGCGTCGCGCAACCGCGCCGAAGCGATCCGCGTGGCCCGGGAAAAGGGCTGGCTCTGACCCTGGTCCCCGCCCCGGCGTCCCCGCCGCGGCGGGGTCAGTTCAGGAGGGCCCGGGCGGCCGTGGCTTCCGTGCGGACCCGGGCCGCCGCGCCCGGGTCGATCGCGTCGACGACCACCGCGTAGGACTCCAGTTCCGTCGCGCCGGAGGCGAACTCCCCCCGCTCGACCAGGACCTTCGCCCGCTCGTACCGCAGCGACGCCGGATGCGACGGCAGCAGCAGCGACAGGTCCAGCGCCCACAGGGCCACCCCCGACTGCTCGGGACGGGTCGAGGCCCACGCCCTGATGTTGTTCAGGATCCGCAGCACGATGTCCCGCGTCCGGGCCGGCGTGCGCGGCTCGGAGGCCCGTTCCGCCGGCCCCGCGCCCAGCGAGGCGCCCCCGGCGAACGGGTCCACCACCAGCCCCTCCTCCGGATCGCCGAAGCCCACCACGAAGTGCCCCGGCAGACCCAGCCCGTACACCGGCGCGCCCGCGCGCCGCGCGACCTCCAGCCAGACGACGGACAGGAGGATCGGCAGGCCCCGGCGCCGCCGCAACACCTCGTGCAGCAGCGAGGACGACAGCCGGTCGTAGTCCGCGGGCGTGCCGTGGAAGCCCATCCGACCACCCAGCAGTTCCGTCACCGCCGAGGCCCACGCCTTCCCGCTGCGCAGTCCGTACGGCAGCATCCCCGCCAGCCGGTCCAGCTCGATCTGCGCCCGGTCCATGGCCCGTTCGTCCAGTTCCGGGTCCGCCTCCGCGGCGAGCAGCAGGCACATCAGCGCCAGGTCGGGTCGCTCCGAGCGGGCTTCCTCCGCGAACCGCGCGCGGGATTCCGCGCTCATCGGGCAGCCCGGAAGCGGAAGTGGTGGTACGCGTGGTGCGTCGCGAAGCCCAAGCCGTCGTACAGCGCCCGCGCCCCCGCGTTGTCCGCTTCCACCTGGAGCCAGGCCGCCGACGCGCCCTCTTCCAGCGCCTGCCGGGCCAGTACGGCCATCACGGCCGTGCCCAGGCCCGCGCGCCGGTGCTCCGGGTCGACCTCGACCGCGGCGAAGCCGGCCCAGCGACCGTCCACGACCAGCCGCCCGATCGCCCGTCCGGGCACTGTCGCGAACCACACGGACGGCCCTGCGACCAGGACCCGCCGGGCCACCTCCGGGTCCTTGACCCGCCCGTACATCCCGAGCCACTCCTCGTCCGGGGCACGGTTCAGCCGTACGCCGGAGGCGCTCGCCCCGGTGTCCACGTCCGCGATCGGCGCCAGCGCCGCGATCCGGACCTGCGCCGACACCTCGTTCACCCAGCCCCGGCGCTCCAGCTCGACGCCCAGCAGCTCCTGGGTGCCGGCCGCCCCCGTCGCCGTCTGCACGTACGCCGGAAGCTCACGTTCTGCGTACCAGGAGGTCACCCGGGCGAGTGCTTCGTCCAGCGGAACACCCGGGTCGCCGATCGGCAGCACGGAATTGGCCCGCCGGGTGAATCCGGCGGCCGCCCGCAGCGTCCACCCGCCCAGCGGCTCGCTCTCCAGCGGCTGCCAGGCGCGCGCCCCGATCCGCGCCAGCTCCTCGAAAGAGGCCGCGGGACCCCGCCGCCGGGCCGGCGCCGGGGGCACGACCTTGCCCGCCACCAGCATCGATTCCGCGATGTGGACGGACTCACCGCTCTTTCGTGTGATCGTCAGCACACCTTGGTCCCAGGATGTGAGAACCCCTACCGTGTCAGTGAACGACGGCGCTTCGTCCGCCCCGCTCTCCACCCGTCGTACAGAGACTCGTTTACCCACGTCAGCCGGGGTAATACGGATCTCCAGCAGCCCACCGGCAGTGATTTCCACAGCTCTGTCCGCCCCTCCTGTTCGGATCGTGCCCGGGAACGGAGATACTAGGCGTGGGCATCGACGACGCCGCGCTCCCGCGCGATATGGAAAGCCCTACCGAGGAGGAACGAGAGCGTGACCTACGTCATCGCGGAGCCTTGTGTCGACGTCAAGGACAAGGCATGCATCGAAGAGTGCCCCGTCGACTGCATCTACGAGGGCCAGCGGTCCTTGTACATCCACCCGGACGAGTGCGTCGACTGTGGTGCGTGTGAGCCGGTCTGCCCGGTCGAGGCCATCTTCTACGAGGACGACACTCCGGAAGAGTGGAAGGACTACTACAAGGCGAACGTCGAGTTCTTCGACGAGCTCGGTTCGCCCGGTGGTGCTTCCAAGCTGGGCCTGATCGAGCGCGATCACCCCTTCATCGCCGCGCTGCCGCCCATGGGCGAAGGCCACTGACGGCCACCGCCCCCACGGCGGAACGCGTGCCCCGGTCCCGTACGGCCCCCGTGCCGCGCGGGACCGAGGCATTTCCCGGCGCACCCACCCGGCACACCCGCCGGGACATCCAGTACGTCCAGCACCAGTAGAGAGCAGAGACCACCGTGGCCGCAGTATCCGCACGTCTTCCCGCCTTCCCCTGGGACAAGCTGGAGCCGTACAAGAAGACGGCGGCGGCCCACCCGGACGGCATCGTCGACCTGTCCGTCGGCACGCCCGTGGACCCGGTCCCGCAGCTGATCCAGGACGCCCTCGTCGCCGCCGCCGACTCCCCGGGCTACCCCACGGTGCGGGGCACCGCCGCACTGCGCGACGCGATCACCGGCTGGCTGAAGGGCCGCCTCGGCGCGAGCGCTGCCGGACACCGCAACGTCCTGCCGGTCGTCGGCTCCAAGGAGCTGGTGGCCTGGCTGCCGACCCAGCTGGGCCTGGGCGCCGGGGACAAGGTCGCCTACCCCCGGCTCGCCTACCCCACGTACGAGGTCGGCGCACGGCTGTGCGGGGCCGAACCGGTGGTCTACGACGACCCGACCGAACTCGACCCGGCCGGCGTGAAGCTGCTGTGGCTCAACTCCCCGTCCAACCCCACCGGGAAGGTCATCCCGAAGGAAGACCTGATCCGGATCGTGGCCTGGGCGCGCGAGCACGGCATCCTGATCTTCAGCGACGAGTGCTACCTGGAGCTGGGCTGGGAGGCCGAGCCCGTATCCGTCCTGCACGACGACGTCTGCGGCGGCTCCTACGAGGGCCTCGTCGCCGTCCACTCCCTCTCCAAGCGCTCCAACCTGGCGGGCTACCGGGCCGCGTTCATCGCCGGTGACGCCGAGGTGCTCGGCGAGCTGCTGGAGATCCGCAAGCACGGCGGCATGATGACCCCGGCGCCGGTGCAGGCGGCCACGGTCGCCGCCCTCGGCGACGACGCGCACGTCGCGGAGCAGCGCGGGCGCTACGCCGCGCGGCGCGAGGCGCTGCGGGCCGCCCTGGAGGCGCACGGCTTCCGGGTCGAGCACAGCGAGGCCAGCCTGTACCTGTGGGTGACCCGGGACGAGGCGTGCTGGGACACGGTCGCCCACCTCGCCGAGCGGGGCATCCTGGTCGCGCCGGGCGATTTCTACGGCGAGGCGGGCGCGCGGTTCGTGCGCGTCGCCCTCACGGCGACGGACGAGCGCGTCGAGGCGGCGGTCAAGCGCCTCGCCTGATCTTGCACACGGCCCGCACGGGGCCCGTACGCAGCCCGAGGGGCCGGGAGTTCGTGCTCCCGGCCCCTCGGTCCTGTTTCGGCGTGCTGCCCGGCGTTCCGCTCGCGGCGGGTCAGCCGCCCAGGGGGAGGCCGCCCAGCGGCAGCGCCTGGGTGGGAACCGAGCCGGCCAGCTCGCCGGTCGGCAGCCCACCGGTCGGCAGCCCACCGGTGGGCAGTCCCTTGGCCGCCGGCAGGCCGCCGAGCAGGGCGCCCGCGGTGTCGGTGACCTGGGCGGGGGCGCCGGGTACGGCCTTGGCGGCGGTGTCCGTGGCGGTGCCCGTCGCGGTGGTGGCAGCGGCCTCACCGGCGCCGACCACGTCACCCGCGGTGCCGGCGGCGTCCGGGCTGGTGAGCGCGCCCAGCTGCGGCACGGACTCCAGGCCCGCGGCGCTGGCCGCGCCGGCCGCACCGACCACGGGAGCTGCCCCGGCTGCGAGCAGCAGCGCGGTACGGGCGATCCGGCGGGTCAGGGGGAGGGACATGTTGCTCCTAAGCGGTAGCGGCTGAGTACGCCCTGTACAACCGCTCGGGGGGCGGGTGGAGTTGCGGAGACCCCGGGTAAAGGATCAGTAACGCATCGTTTAATCGGCTTCCGCGACAAGCTCATTGAATGCGCGCCCACCAGGGCTTCCGTCCCTCCAGGGGCCGATCTGGGCGGCCGCCGGGTCACCTCCGTACGGGGGACGTCCCGCACGGGCGACCGGTTCCGCGGGCAGGCCCGCCCGGCCGGGTCAGCGCGCGACGAAGATCCGTACCTCGTCCTGCTTCGCTTCGTAGGGATCCCCGGCGCCGGCGCCGGACTTCCCCCCGCCGCCGCCCTTCTGCTGCCACTTGCCCTTGGCCTCGCCGGCTATCCAGCCCTCCTGGGCGTACGACACCCGCACGATGCCCATCCCGCGCGCATTGGCCACCGCCCAGCCCGCCATCGCCTTGCTGCCGCGCGCCGCGGACGCGCCGCCGTCCCGCTTCTCCACGAAGGTCACCTCGGTCTCCTTGACCGCCCGGCCCGCCTCCGCCGCCCGGTTGGGCCCCGCCACAGCGGAGTGCAGCTTGTCCTTCGCGAAGATCCGGGTGAGCTCCGTCCGCACCTTCTCCGGGTCGCCCGGCGCCGTGGGGGCGGGCCCGCCGCACATCAGCTCGCCGTCACCGGCGAAGGTCGCGGTCAGGACGGTCGCGTCCGGCTCGTGCTTCGCGTACGCCTGCGGGAAGCCGCTGAGCTGCACCTGCTGCGCCGCCTCCGTCAACGGGAGCCGCGAGTACCCCTTGATCGCGACGAGCCGGTCGTAGAAGATCCCGGCCGAGTACACCGGGTCCATGATCTGCTGCGGAGTGCCCCACCCCTGCGAGGGCCGCTGCTGGAACAGGCCGAGCGAATCCCGGTCGCCGTGGTCGAGGTTGCGCAGCATCGACTCCTGCATGGCGGTCGCCAGCGCGATGGTCACGGCCCGGTCCGGCAGGCCCTTGGCCACGCCGACCGCGGCTATCGTCGCCGCGTTGGCCGCCTGCTCGGGGGTCATGTCGAACCCGTCCTCGCCCGTCCGCGCGCTGGCCGTGCAGTGCGGTGCACCACCACTGCCGTTCGTCGAGTCGTACTGCACGGCGAAGTAGCCGATCAGCGCGAGCAGCACGAACGCACCGGCAACTTTCAGCAGCGGTCGGCGGCGAGGGCGGGGGTGATCGCTCTGGGACACGCCGCCCACCGTACTTGAGCCACGCGACGCGTCCACCGGCCGGACGTGGGAGGTTCGTCGCAGCCCGGGGCGTTAGGGTCAGAGCCATGTCCGAATCCGAGCTGGACCTCACCCTGGACGCCGCCGAGCTGACCGCCCGGCTCGTCGACATCCCGTCCGTGAGCGGCGACGAAAAGGTCCTCGCCGACCTGGTGGAGCACGCGCTGCGCGCCCTCCCGCACCTCACGGTCGACCGGTACGGCAACAACGTCGTCGCCCGCACGGACCTCGGCAGGGCCGAGCGCGTCGTCCTGGCCGGCCACCTGGACACGGTGCCGATCGCCGACAACGTTCCGTCCCGCCTCGACGAGAACGACGTCCTGTGGGGCTGCGGAACGACCGACATGAAGTCCGGCGTCGCCGTACAGCTGCGCATCGCCGCGACCGTGCCCGAGCCCAACCGTGACCTCACCTTCGTCTTCTACGACCAGGAGGAGGTCGCCGCCGACCTCAACGGCCTGGGCAAGGTCGCCGAGGCCCACCCCGACTGGCTGACCGGCGACTTCGCTGTCCTGCTGGAGCCGTCGAACGCCGAGGTCGAGGGCGGCTGCCAGGGCACCCTGCGCGTCCTGCTCCGCACCTGCGGCGAGCGCGCCCACTCCGCGCGCAGCTGGATGGGGTCCAACGCCATCCACGCGGCGAGCCCGATTCTCGCCAAACTCGCGGCGTACGAGCCCCGCAAGCCCGTGATCGACGGCCTGGAGTACCACGAGGGCCTCAACGCGGTCCGCATCGAGGGCGGCGTCGCCAACAACGTCATCCCCGACGCCTGCACCGTGACGGTCAACTTCCGCTTCGCCCCGGACCGCAGCATGGACGACGCGATCGCCCACGTCAGGGAGGTCTTCGCGGACTGCGGCGTCGACGAGTTCGTGATCGACGACTTCTCCGGCGGTGCCCTACCCGGCCTCTCCCACCCGGCCGCGGCCGCGTTCATGGAGGCGGTCGGCGGCCGCGCGATGCCGAAGTTCGGCTGGACGGACGTGTCCCGCTTCAGCGCCCTCGGCGTCCCGGCCGTGAACTACGGCCCGGGCGACGCGCTGCTGGCCCACAAGGTGGACGAGCGCGTGGAGACGAAGGCGATCCTCCACTGCGAAGAACGACTCCGCGCCTGGCTGACCTCCTGAATTCCGCTTCCCGTCACCTTTGTGCGCCTACCCTGATCCAACGATCAGCAGGAGGGAGCACATCATGGGCAACCCCGAAGGCAACGCTCGTCGTCGGCCCGAGGAGCAGCAGCTCGGGCCGGTGCTGCGCAGGCGGGGCCAGGTGCAGGCGGGCAGTACGACGGACCAGCGGCTGCTGGATTCGGCCGGGCCCTCCGAGTGGGTGCACACCGATCCCTGGCGGGTCCTGCGCATCCAGTCGGAGTTCATCGAGGGCTTCGGCACGCTGGCGGAGCTGCCGCCGGCGATCAGCGTGTTCGGCTCGGCCCGTACGCCCGTCGGCTCGCCGGAGTACCAGGCCGGCGTGCAGATCGGCAGCGCGCTCGTGGAGGCGGGCTTCGCGGTGATCACGGGCGGCGGCCCGGGCGCGATGGAGGCGGCCAACAAGGGTGCCCGGGAGGCCAACGGCGTCTCCGTGGGCCTGGGCATCGAGCTGCCCTTCGAGCAGGGGCTCAACCAGCACGTGGACCTCGGGCTGAACTTCCGGTACTTCTTCGTCCGCAAGACGATGTTCGTGAAGTACAGCCAGGGCTTCGTGGTCCTGCCGGGCGGACTCGGCACGCTGGACGAGCTGTTCGAGGCCCTGACCCTGGTCCAGACCCAGAAGATCACCCGGTTCCCGATCGTGCTGTTCGGGTCGGAGTACTGGTCCGGCCTGGTCGACTGGCTGAAGAACACGGTGATCGCGCAGGGCAAGGCCTCGGAGCGCGACCTCTACCTCTTCCACGTCACGGACGACGTGGACGAGGCGATCGCGCTGGTGACCAAGGAAGTCGGCAAGTAGCCGAGCCGCGGCGAGCCCCCGGCGGCCACCGCCGGGGGCGCTGCTCAGGTCAGGCCGCGGCGGCCTCCGGCCGGTTCAGGTCAGGCCGCGGCGGGTGGCTGCCGGGGGGCGGTGGCCCTGGATCGACGCCACCATGTCCAGGATCTGCTTGGTCTCCGCGACCTCGTGGACGCGGTAGACCTGGGCGCCCAGCCAGGCCGAGACGGCCGTCGTGGCCAGCGTGCCCAACAGGCGTTCCTTGACCGGCTTGTCGAGGGTCTCGCCGACGAAGTCCTTGTTGGACAGGGAGACCAGCACCGGCCAGCCCGTGTCGGTCATCTCGCCCAGGCGACGGGTGGCCTCCAGCGAGTGGCGGGTGTTCTTCCCGAAGTCGTGGCCAGGGTCGATCATGATCGCGTCCCGGCGGACCCCCAGCGCGGCCGCGCGTTCGGCCAGCCCCACCGTGACCCGCAGGATGTCCGCCATCACGTCGTCGTACGTCGTCCGGTGCGGCCGGGTCCGCGGTTCGACCCCGCCCGCGTGCGTGCAGACCAGGCCCGCCCCGTAGCGCGCCGCGACCTCCGCCAACTTCGGGTCCACCCCGCCCCAGGCGTCGTTCAGCAGGTCGGCCCCGGCTTCGCAGACCGCCTCGCCGACCTCGTGCCGCCAGGTGTCGACGCTGATCACCACGTCCGGGTGGCGGCGCCGGACCTCGGCCACGAAGCCGACGGTGCGCCGGGCCTCCTCGGCCGCGTCCACGTGGTCGCCCGGGCCCGCCTTGACCCCGCCGATGTCGATGATCGCGGCTCCCTCGGCCACCGCCTGCTCGACGCGGTCCAGAGCGGGCTCGTCGCGGAACGTCGCGCCCTGGTCGTAGAAGGAGTCCGGTGTCCGGTTCACGATGGCCATGATCACCGGCTCGTGGGTGTCGAACTCGCGCCTGCCCAGTCGCAGCATCCCGTTCTTTCCTCCTCCGGCGGCCCTCGCGCCTCGCTGCGACCTTAACCTGGTGGCCGGTGGCCCGATGTCTCTCAGGGAGTTGCTCGTGTTCTGGTTCTTGCTGATCGCGCTGGTCGTGGTCGTCGCGGCGGTCACCCTGGCCGTGGTGGGCGGCGGTTCCGAGGCGGTGCTGCCGGAGGCGGAGCCGGACCGGGTGGCCGACGCGCTGCCCGAGAGCCGCCCGGTCGTACGGGCCGACATCGATGCCCTGCGGCTGCCGGTCGCCCCGCGCGGGTACCGCATGGCCGAGGTGGACGACGTACTGGAGCGGCTCGCGGCGGAGCTCACCGAGCGGGACGCACGGATCGCGGAGCTCACGGCGGCGGCCGCGCAGAACCGCGCGCAGGGTCCGGGCGGACCGGTCGTCGACCTGCACAAGGAGGAGCAGCAGTGACGGCGATCGCGGGCCCGGACGGCGGCCTGCGCTGCCCCTGGGCACTGGCCACCGAGGACTACATCGCGTACCACGACACGGAGTGGGGCCGCCCGGTGCACGGGGACGACGCCCTGTACGAGCGGCTGTGCCTGGAGGCCTTCCAGTCGGGGCTGTCCTGGCTGACGATCCTGCGCCGCCGTGAGGGGTTCCGTACCGCCTTCTCGAACTTCGTGATCTCTGAGGTCGCCGCCTTCGGGCCGGCCGACGCACAGCGGCTGCTCGCCGACGAGGGGATCATCCGCAACCGGGCCAAGATCGAAGCCACGCTCGCCAACGCGAAGGTCCTCGCGGAATGGGAGCCGGGCGAACTGGACGGGCTGATCTGGTCGCACGCCCCGGAGCCGGGCCGTCCGGCCCCCGCGACGATCTCCGAGGTCCCGGCGGTGACGCCCGAGTCCACGGCCCTGTCCAAGGCGCTGAAGAAGGCCGGGATCCGCTTCGTCGGCCCCACCACCGCCTACGCGCTGATGCAGGCCTGCGGGCTGGTCAACGACCACCTGGCCCCCTGCGTCGCCCGTACCCCCGCCTGAGCGGCGGGGGCGGGCGGCGCCTAGCGGCCGAGGTACTTCGGCGGCTGCTTGGCGAGGAAGGCCTCGACGGCGATCGAGTGGTCCTCGGAGGCGCCGGCACGGGCCTGCAGGGTGTCCTCGTGGGCCAGGGCTTCCGTCAGCGAGTGGGACGCCCCGTACGCCAGGGACTCCTTCAGCGCCGCGTAGGCCACCGTCGGGCCGGCCGCCAGGGTGCGGGCCACCGCCTCGGCCTCCGCGTGCAGGGAGTCCGAGGGGACCAGGCGGTTCACGATCCCGAGCTCGTACGCCTCCTGCGCCTTCAGCGAGCGGGGGAAGAGCAGCAGGTCGGAGGCCCGCGAGGCACCGATCAGGCGGGGCAGGGTCCAGGAGACGCCCGAGTCCGCGGTGAGGGCCACCCCTGCGAAGGAGGTGTTGAAGGAGGCCGTGTCGGCGACGACCCGGAAGTCCGCCGCCAGGGCGAAGCCGAAGCCCGCTCCGGCCGCGACGCCGTTGACGCCCGCCACCACCGGCTTGGGCATCTCGGTCAGGGCGCGCACGATCGGGTTGTAGTGGTCCGCGACCGTGTTCATGGTCAGCGTGGACCCGTTCGCGCGGTCCGCCGCCAGGTTCCCGATGTGCTCCTTGAGGTCCTGGCCGACGCAGAACGCCCGATCGCCGGCCGCGGTCAGCAGCACCGCCCGGACGGCCGGATCCGCGGCCGCCGCCTGGACCGCGTCGCGCAGCGCGACCTTGGCCTCGGTGTTCATCGCGTTCATGGCGTCGGGCCGGTTGATCGTGATTTTGGCGAGTCCGTCGGTCACTTCGTAGAGCACGCTGTCGGCCATGGCAGGGGGTCCCCCTTCGTCGCGGGCTTGGCTACCGGCCGGTACCGGCCGGTGCAAGGGCCAGCATGGCGGACCGGACCGTCCCGGGGCATGTGATGTGCGTCAAAGAAAGCGGAGGGCGGACGGCGGGTGCGGCGGCGAAGTATCGCAGGCACGTCCCCGAAATGAGTGGTTTTGGCCGAGCGCGTTGCCCAAGCGTTCCCTGCCGATGTTGGTCATCGGGTCCTGACATGCGGGATAATGGCCAGGAAGCAATGTGTTCGATGCCGGGTTCCAGGCGCCTGAATGGGGCCGTCGGCTGACGATGAGCTGGTTTCAGGAAGGGGAACGAGCATGGCGGCCATGAAGCCGCGGACGGGCGACGGCCCGCTCGAGGTCACCAAGGAGGGGCGGGGCATCGTCATGCGCGTACCGCTCGAGGGCGGCGGTCGGCTCGTCGTCGAGCTGACTCCGGACGAGGCGGACGCCCTGGGTGACGCCCTGAAGAAGGTCGTCGGCTAACGAGTCGGCAGCACCGCACCATCTGCATTCTCAGTATTCTCTGCGCTGCCCCGTCCGCTCCCCGCGGCCGGGGCAGCGTTGTGTCCGGGGCCGGCCGGTGGGTGTTCCGGTGCCGTGCCGTGCCGTGCCGGTGATCGTGCCGGAACCGGTCAGCGCCGGACCGCGCACAGCAGGCCGTCACCCACCGGGAGCAGCGCCGCTTCCAGCGCCGGGCTCTCGCGGACGCTGCGCAGCAGCTCCCGTACGCGCAGCACCTCGGTCTGCTGGGCCCCCGAGTCGACGGTGCGGCCGTCCGAGAAGACCCCCTCGAAGCACACCAGCCCGCCGGGCCGCAGCAGGCGCAACGATTCGGCGAGGTAGTCGAGGGACTCGGACGGGTCGCCGTCGCAGAAGACGAGGTCGTACCCGCCGTCGGCGAGCCGGGGGAGTACGTCGAGTGCCCGGCCGGGGATGAACCGGGCGCGGTTGCCCGCGAAGCCTGCGGCGCGGAATGCCTGGCGGGCGAAGGCCTGCCGGTCGGCCTCGGGATCCACGGTGGTCAGCACCCCGTCGGGGCGCATGCCGTGGAGGAGGTGGATGCCGGAGACGCCGGTGCCGGTGCCGATCTCGGCGACCGCCTTGGCGTCCGCGGTGGCGGCGAGCAGGCGCAGCGCGGCGCCGGTGCCCGGGGAGACGGAGCGCAGGCCCGCTTCCCTGGCCCGGTCGCGGGCCCACCGCAGAGCGTCGTCCTCGGCGACAAACGCGTCGGCGAACGCCCAGCTCGTCTGCCGGTTGCCGGTAATGACCCTCTCCTGTCCCCATAGTTGGCGCAACGGTGACTGTATCCGTTGACGTCGGGAACCCGCAGATGGGACCGGGCGTTGAAGAAAACGGCGGCGGAAAGACCCAGCGCGGCAAAAGGGGGCGAAAGGGCGGCGCGCAGCCGGGATAGATGGGGACGGCACCGGGCAGATCGACGGCCTGGCGAGTCGCAGGCACGTGCAAAGTTAATGCAAAAACGCTTATCCGGAGCTGACGGGAGGGGTGGCTATGGTAGGGACTCCACTGGACACCACCAGAGCCGATAGGGGAGGTGCGGCTGCGCCTGTGGATCGTGGAGGCGTACTCAGACGTCTCTTCTGGTCGGCGGGTGAGCCGAAATCCGTGACCAACATTGCTGACCGCTTCCACACCGCTGCCACCGCAACCACCGCGACCTTTGCCGCCGATGCGGGCACCCAGGCGTGGACCCCTCCCTCCTGGGAGGAGATCGTCAGCACGCACAGTGCGCGGGTCTACCGCCTTGCCTACCGTCTGACGGGTAACCAGCACGACGCCGAGGACCTCACGCAGGAGGTCTTCGTCCGCGTCTTCCGCTCGCTGTCCACCTACACACCGGGCACGTTCGAGGGCTGGCTGCACCGGATCACCACCAACCTGTTCCTCGACATGGTCCGGCGCAAGCAGCGGATCCGCTTCGACGCGCTCGGTGACGACGCGGCCGAGCGGCTGCCCAGCCGTGAGCCGTCCCCCCAGCAAGTCCTGCACGACACCCACTTCGACGCGGACGTACAGCAGGCGCTGGACACCCTCGCGCCCGAGTTCCGTGCGGCCGTGGTGCTGTGCGACATCGAAGGCCTCTCTTACGAGGAGATCGCCGCCACGCTGGGCGTGAAGCTCGGCACCGTGCGCAGTCGTATCCACCGGGGCCGTTCGCACCTGCGCAAGGCGCTCAAGCACCGGTCTCCCGAGGCCCGTGCCGAGCAGCGGGCGCTGGCGGGAGTGGCGGTGGGCGCGCCGGGCGCCGGGGGAGAGGGCGGAGCCGAGTGAGCGGAGTCAGTCCCTCTCCTGCCGAACAGCACCTGGGCGACCGGCTCGCCGCCCTGGTCGACGGGGAACTGAGCCATGACGCGCGCGAGCGGGTCCTGGCGCATCTGGCCACCTGCGCCAAGTGCAAGGCCGAGGCCGATGCGCAGCGTCGTGTGAAGAGCATGTTCGTCGAGAGCGCGCCGCCGCCCCTGTCGGCCGGCCTGCTGGCCCGGTTGCAAGGGCTGCCGGGCGACGGTCCGGACGGACCGCCGGGTCCGCCGGCCCCGCCGGGGGCGGAGCTCTTCGGGTACGTGGCACCGACCGCACCGCAGCAGGGCTTCCGCATACACGAGGTGGGGCGGCCGCGCCGGCGCTTCGCGTTCGTGGCGGCCGGAGCGGTCTCGCTGGCCGCGATCGCCCTGGGCGGCTCGCTGCCGGTCGACAACCTCGACCCGAGCCTCCGGGGCGAGGCCCCGGCGTCGCGGCCCGGGCCGGCGGTGTCCGTGGCCGACGCGGTGGTCCGGGACCGGGCACCCAGTCCCGGATTCGTCGCCGGTCCGCGCCCCACGGCCCCCCTCCCACCGGTCCACCCGTCGCTCACCCCGTCCCCCCGCCCGGTCTCGCTGACCCGCTGACCCGGTGCCACCCCCGGACCCCGGCAGGCTCGGGGTCCGGGGGCGGAGCCGGTGGCGGCGGGGAGACCTGGTTGAATCGGCGGCAGATGCGCCGCCCGGCGGTGCCACAGGTACCTCGGGGGAGCGTCCATGGCCGACCAGCAGCAGCCCGACAAGGCCCCGCCGGCAGAGCCCGGCGCGACCCCGTCCCCGACACCGGCCCCCACGCCCGCTGCGGCGCCCGAGCCGGCTCCCGCTGGGGTGCCCGAGTCCGAGTCCGGCGTCGCGGCGGTCGAAGCCGGCCCGCAGGCGGCTGGAGCCGATTCCGACTCCGGACGAGCGCCCGAGCCGTCTCCCGCTGCGGCGCCCCAGTCCGGGCCGCAGGCGCCTGGGGTCGAGTCCGGCACGGCGCCCGAGCCGGCTTCCGCTGGGGTGTCCGGGTCCGGGTCGCAGGGGCCTGAGGTCGAGTCCGGCACGGCGGTCGAAGCCGGGCCGCAGGCGACCGGGTCCGGGGCGCGGTATGACCCCTGGGGGGAGCAGCCGTTGCAGGTCGCCGACCAGGGCAAGGCGACGGCCGGCCGCGGAATCCGGCTGCGCCACGCCGTGGCCCTCAGCCTCGGCACCGCCCTCCTCGCCGGCGGCGTCGGCGGCTGGCTCGGCGTCCTCGCCGAACGGCAGAGCAGCACCCGCCTCGAACTCCCCCAGGCCGCCGTGGAGAGCAAGGGCCGCGCCCCCGAGAGCGTGGCCGGGATCGCCGCGACGGCCCTGCCCGGCGTCGTCACCCTCCACGTCCGCGGCAGCACCGGCAGCGGCACCGGGACCGGGTTCGTCCTCGACGGGCAGGGCCACATCCTCACCAACAACCACGTCGTCTCCGACGCCAAGGACATAACCGTCACCTTCAGCACCGGCGAGAGCGTCACCGCAGCGCTGGTCGGCCGGGACAGCGGCTACGACCTGGCCGTGGTCAAGGTCGAGGGCGTACGGGGCCTGCGGCCGCTCTCCCTCGGGAACTCCGAGAACGTGAAGGTCGGCGACCCGGTCGTGGCCATCGGCGCGCCGTTCGACCTCTCCAACACCGTCACCGCCGGCATCATCAGCGCCACCGGCCGGCCCATCACCGCCGGCGGCGACAAGGGCGACGGCAGCGACATCAGCTACGTCGACGCCCTCCAGACCGACGCCCCCATCAACCCCGGCAACTCCGGCGGCCCGCTCCTCGACGCCAAGGCCCGCGTGATCGGCATCAACAGCGCCATCCGGGGGGCGGACGCCGACGGGGGCGGCGACGAGCACGCGAAGCAGAGCGGCAGCATCGGCCTCGGCTTCGCCATCCCGGTCAACCAGGGCAAGCGCGTCGCCGAGGAGCTCATCCGCACCGGCCACGCCACCCACCCGGTCATCGGCGTCACCCTCGACATGGAGTACACCGGCGACGGGGCCCGCGTCGGAACCAAGGGGGAGGGCGGCAAGCCCGCCGTCGCCCCCGGCGGCCCCGGGGCCCGCGCCGGGATCCAGGGCGGCGACGTGATCACCAAGGTGGACGGCGTCCGTGTGCACGGCGGGGACGAGCTGGTCATCAAGATCCGCGCCCACCGCCCGGGTGATCCGCTCACCCTGACCGTGCTCCGCGACGGCCGGGAACGCACCCTGGACCTCGTCCTCGGTTCGGCGAACGGATCATGACCGTACGGAGAATCCACGGCTGATGCCGCACCGATGTATGGGCCCGCCGACATCGCCGGGTACCGTGTGTCGTGGCCCGAAATGAAGAGAGCCGAGGAGCGGCAACGTGTTCAACGACATAGGCGCACTCGAACTCGTCACGATCGTGGTGCTCGCCATCCTCATCTTCGGCCCGGACAAGCTCCCCAAGGTGATCCAGGACGTCAGCGGGTTCATCCGCAAGATCCGCGCGTTCTCCGACAGTGCGAAGCAGGACATCCGGTCCGAACTCGGACCCGAGTTCAAGGACTTCGAGTTCGAGGACCTGAACCCGAAGACGTTCCTGCGCAAGCAGCTGACCGAGAACGACGACCTCCGGGAGATCCGCAGCACCTTCGACCTCCGCAAGGAGCTGAACGACGTCACCGACGCCGTGAACAGCCGGGAGACGGCCGCCGCCCCGGCCTCCACTGCGGCCGCCGCGACCTCCGCGACCGGCCCGGACCTGCTGAAGAAGCCCGCCGCCCCGGCCGCCGAACAGCGCACCCCGTACGACGCCGACGCCACCTGAGTTTCGAGCCTTCCGGGCGATTCGGGGTCCGGTGGCTATCCTCCATGAGTCCGGACCCAGGACGCCCCAGGGTGGGGGTCCCCCCGACAAGATGTGGGGGAGGGCCGTTCCGGACCACGGAACGAGAGGCCTCAGATGGAGACGACGAGCAGTAGCCGGGTCGGGGTGCAGCCCGCCGAGGCGCCCGCTGCCGCACCGGCGACGCCCGCCGCATCGGCGGAAGCCGCACCCGCACAGCCCGCACCCGCACAGCCCCAGGAGGCCGCCGCGCCCGTCCCGGCGGCCCGCCGGACGGTCGACGGGTACCTGCGGGCCGATTTCCCCTGGTACGGGCTGGACGGGGCCTTCACCGGCCCCCGCTGGCTCATGCAGGTGGGCACCGGAGCCGACGGCACCGTCGAGCACGGTTCCACCGGCCACGGCGACGAGCCGTCCGCGCGCGGAGAGCTCGCCACCGGCGAGAAGGAGCGCTTCGCGGTGGTCGTCACCGTCGCGAGCAACCCGCTGCGCCGCAGCAGCGACGGCACCGGCGTCCTGGAGGCCACCTCGGTCTCTTCGGCGGCCTGGCTGGCCGGTTCCGGGCTGCTGGCCTACAGCTGGCCCGGCCAGATGGACCACACCCTGCGCGACGACTGGCTCGACCAGCAGACCGAGGCCGCGTGGGAGCTCGCCGACGACCTCGACGGCGAGGACTGGTCGACGCTCTCGCTCCCGGTCGACGGGGAGCCGACGCAGTTCCACTACCGCGAGTCCGAGTTCGGCTGGGTGCTCGCCGGTTCGACGCGGGGCGGCGTGCACGTCGGGGCGTACGGGCGGGGCATGAGCGCGTACGGGCTCGGCTTCTCGGTGATCGGTGACATCGCCTCGTACGAGTAGCCGCACCGGCAGCCGTACGAGCGGCAGTACGCGAAGGGGCACCGCCGGCCGGCGGTGCCCCTTCGCGTTTGCAGGCCGCGGAACGGCCCTCAGAGCGTGTCCTAGAACTTGTTGCGCGGGGTGATGCCCAGCGACATGCCGGCCAGACCGCGGGCGCGGCCGCCCAGCTTGCCCGCGATGGAGCGCAGCGCCGCACCGGCCGGGGAGTCCGGGTCCGACAGGACGACCGGCTTGCCCTCGTCGCCGCCCTCGCGCAGCCGGACGTCGATCGGGATGGAGCCCAGCACCGGGACGGTCGCGCCGACCGTCTTGGTGAGGCCGTCGGCGACCTTCTGGCCACCGCCCGAGCCGAACACGTCGACCATCTCGTCGCAGTGCGGGCAGGGCAGCCCCGACATGTTCTCGACCACGCCGACGATCTTCTGGTGCGTCTGCACGGCGATCGAGCCGGCCCGCTCCGCGACCTCGGCCGCGGCCTGCTGCGGGGTGGTGACGACCAGGATCTCCGCGTTCGGCACGAGCTGGGCGACGGAGATCGCGATGTCGCCCGTACCCGGCGGCAGGTCCAGCAGCAGCACGTCCAGGTCGCCCCAGAACACGTCCGCGAGGAACTGCTGCAGGGCCCGGTGGAGCATCGGGCCGCGCCACACCACGGGCGCGTTGCCCGGGGTGAACATGCCGATGGAGATGACCTTCACGCCGTATGCCGACGGCGGCATGATCATGTTCTCGACCTGGGTCGGGCGGCCGTCCACACCCAGCATGCGGGGCACGCTGTGGCCGTAGATGTCGGCGTCGACGACCCCGACCTTCAGGCCGTCCGCGGCCATCGCCGCGGCCAGGTTCACGGTCACCGACGACTTGCCGACGCCGCCCTTGCCGGACGCGACCGCGTACACGCGGGTCAGCGAGCCCGGCTTGGCGAACGGGACCTCGCGCTCGGCGGTGCCGCCGCGCAGCGTGGCCGCCAGGTCCTTGCGCTGTTCGTCGCTCATCACGTCCAGCGTGACCGCGACCGAGGTGACGCCCGCGACCCGTTCGACGGCCTCGGTGACGGTTTTGGTGATCGTCTCGCGCATGGGGCAGCCCGACACCGTGAGGTAGACCGTGACGGCCACTTCGCCGCCGTCGCCGATCTCCACCGATTTGACCATGCCGAGCTCGGTGATCGGCCGGTGGATCTCGGGGTCGTTCACCGTCGCCAGTGCGTCGAGGATCGCATCCTGCTCGGGCACGGCGGCGGAGCTTGTGTCGGTAGCCATGCCCCGATGGTACGACTCGGTAGCCTGCCTCAGGTAAGGCCGCTAGCGGTCGCCTTCGTCACTCTCCGCCGGGAATAGACGCCGCTCGTCCATCTCCTTGATCAGGTCCTGGAACTCCGACCTGATCCAGTCGCGCGTCGCCACCTCGCCCAGCCCCATCCGCAGGGCCGCGATCTCCCGGGTCAAGTACTCGGTGTCGGCGATGGACCGCTCGTTCTGCTTCCGGTCCTGCTCCAGGTTGACCCGGTCGCGGTCGTCCTGCCGGTTCTGCGCGAGCAGGATCAGCGGAGCGGCGTACGAAGCCTGGAGCGACAGCATCAGCGTCAGGAAGATGAACGGGTACTGGTCGAACCGCAGGTGGTCCGGCGCGAAGATGTTCCACAGCACCCACACGATGATGACCAGGGTCATCCAGACGATGAACCGGCCCGTGCCGAGGAAGCGCGCCACCCGCTCCGACAGCCGCCCGAACGCCTCCGGGTCGTACTCGGGCAGCAGCGAGCGGCGCGGCGCCCGCGGCTGGTCGAGGCGGACCCGCGAGCGCGTCAGCGCGCTCGACCCCGTCGAATGCCCGGCCTTGGTGCGCTCGGCGCGCTCCGCGGCGCGCTCCGCCCGGTCACCGGCCTCGGTGAGCCCGTGCTCGCGCGACTGCAGCCGTGCCTGTTCGCGCCGCTCCCGGATCTGCTCCCGGCGCCGCTCGCGCGCCCCGTCGCGGTCGCGGTCGCCGCGCCCCCGCTCAGTGGCCATGCACGATCTCCTCGGAATGGAAGTCCGTCTCCCGCCAGTCGTCCGGCAGCAGGTGGTCCAGTACGTCGTCCACGGTCACCGCGCCCAGCAGCGAACCGCTCTCGTCGACCACCGGTACGGCGACCATGTTGTACGCGGCCAGGTAGCTGGTGACCGCCGGCAGCGTGGCGTCCGGGCGCAGCGGCGGCAGGTCCGTGTCCACGATCGAGCTCACCAGCGTGAACGGCGGGTCCCGCAGCAGCCGCTGGAAGTGCACCGTGCCCAGGTACTTGCCCGTCGGCGTCTCGTCCGGCGGCCGGCACACGTACACCTGCGCGGCCAGCGCCGGCGACAGGTCCGCCTGCCGTACGCGGGCCAGTGCGTCGGCGACGGTCGCGTCCGGGCGCAGCACGATCGGTTCGGTGGTCATCAGACCGCCCGCGGTGTTCTCCTCGTACGACAGCAGGCGGCGCACGTCGGCCGCGTCGTCCGGCTGCATCAGTGTCAGCAGCCGCTCCTTGTCGACCTCCGGCAGTTCCGAGAGCAGGTCGGCCGCGTCGTCCGGGTCCATCGCCTCCAGGACGTCGGCGGCCCGCTCCTCCTTCAGCTTGCCGAGGATCTCGACCTGCTCGTCCTCGGGCAGCTCCTCCATGACGTCCGCGAGCCGGTCGTCGTCGAGGGCGTTGGCCACCTCGGCGCGCCGCTTCGGCGTCAGGTGGTGCAGGACGTTCGCGACGTCGGCCGGGCGCATCTGCTCGAAGGTGGCGACCAGGTTCTCGGCGCCCTGCCCGTGCTCCTCCAGCGAAAAGCCGGTCACGGCCGACCACTCGACGGTCAGGGTCTCGCCGCGCCGGCGCAGCGCGCCGCTCTTGCCCTTGCGTACGAAGATCTTGTCGATCTCCCAGTCGCGGCGGGCCGGCAGTTGCTGGATGGCCACGTCCAGGACGGTGACCTCCTCGCCGCCCGCGACGAGCTTCACCCGCCGGTCCAGCAGTTCGCCGAGGATCAGCCGCTCGGTGGGCCGCTGCTCGAAGCGCCGCATGTTGACGACACCGGTGGTGATGACCTGCCCGGACTCCACGCCCGTCACCCGGGTCATCGGGAGGAAGATCCGGCGCCGGCTGACCACCTCGACCACCAGGCCCAGGAGCCGCGGCGGACGGCCGCCGACGCGCAGCATCGCGACGAGGTCGCGGACGCGGCCGACCTGGTCGCCGGCGGGGTCGAAGACGGGCACACCCGACAGATGCGAGACGAAGATCCGTGGGGCGCCACCAGCCATGCGAGCGCCTCCTAGTGCGTCGATCCTCAGTCCTACCGCCCCTCAGGCTAGCCCGTGCCGCTGGAGAGCGTCCTGGTGGGGCGGTCCGCCCGTGGGTTGCGCGGCGACGGGCGACCGGGCGGCTTACCGGGCGCGCTACCGGGCGGCCGGCCGGGAGGGCCGACCACCCGCCCGGCGCCGGAGCTACGGCCGGGTACGCTGCCTGCTGCTCGAAGACGCACGACGAGAGGCACCTGCCCGTGACCGCCTACCTCCCCGCCGCTCGGCTGCGCCGGGCGGCCCTCGCCGGTGTCCTGTTCGCTGGCCTGGCCGTCACCGGCACGGGTTGCGGGGCGGACCCGGACGAGGGCACCAACGGGGTCGGCAAGCTCACCGCCGACCAGATCGAGGACAAGGCGAAGGCCGCGGCCGGCGCCGCCGCCTCGGTGCACCTGTCCGGCACGCTCGTCAGCGGCGGCAAGTCCTTCGCGATCGACCTGCGGCTCGGGAAGGACGGCGGCTCCGGCGAGGTGAAGCTGCAGGAGGACACCTTCCAGGTGTTGCGGGTGGGGGAGCAGCTCTACCTCAAGGCGAGCGCCGCTTTCTGGGGGAAGTCCGACTCGGCCGGCAAGCTCGGCGACAAGTACGTGAAGGTGCCCGAGAGCGACCCCACTTACAAGCAGTTCCGCGGATTCACCGACATGCACGTACTGCTCGACGGGCTGCTCGGGCTGGACGGGAAGCTGACCAAGGGCGAGTACACCAAGATCGGGCCCACCCGCGCGGTCCCGGTCACCGTGGACAAGGGCAAGGGCGGCAAGCTGTCGGTCTCCCTGGAAGGGACCCCCTACCCGCTGCGCCTGGAGCGGGCCGGCGGGGCCGGCCGGGTCGACCTCGCGGAATGGGGCAAGGCCTTCCCGCTGGAGGCGCCCGCGCAGGACCAGACCGTCGACTACGGGTCCCAGATGCCGACGACCAAGGGCCAGAGCGGGGGGCCCGCCCCCGGCCCGAGCCCGAGCAAGGGCTCCGGGCAGGGCTCGGACCCTACGAAGTAGCGTCCTGGCGGGCCGTCTTCTTCCGCCGGAACAGGAGCTTCGGCAGGGCGGCCGGGACGGGCCGGCGGGTGACCGCCGGCGAGCCCAGCGGGACCGCGGCCAGCGATCCGCCGGGCAGGTCCGTGCTCGCCGTCACCGGTTCGAGGCGCAGCAGCCGGCACTCGCGCGCCCACCGCTCGGTCATCTCCTCCGAGTCGGGCGCGTTCAGCCGCTTCCCCTTCAGCTCGGCGACGGCTGCCCGCCACTGCTCGCCGAGGGGGTCGAGCTCCTGCACGGTCGCGGTCCAGGCGACCAGCCGGCCGCCCTTGTCCTTGCTGCGCACGGTCACCTCGGCGGACCCGCCGTCCGTGAGCCCCGGGAACGGCTGCTCCCCGGGCCCGTCGCCCAGCACGTGGGCCGCGCCGTCCACCCAGGCGTGCCACAGGGCCCGGTCGGCCCCGGAGCCGCGGACCCAGATCAGGCCGGACTTCTTGGTGGCCTCCTCGACGAGGGCGAGGTCGAGCGTGCTGAGAGTCATGCGCAACAGAGTAGGGGGTGCCCGGGCGGCGGCTAGAGCCAGCCGTGGCGGCGCAGTGCCCGGTGGATGGTGAAGCAGGATGCGGCGATCGCGGCCATCACCATGGGGTAGCCGTAGCGCCAGTGGAGCTCCGGCATGTGCTCGAAGTTCATCCCGTAGACCCCGCAGATCATCGTCGGGACGGCGATGATCGCCGCCCAAGAGGTGATCTTGCGCATGTCCTCGTTCTGGGCGACGGTCGCCTGCGCGAGATTGGCCTGGAGGATCGAGTTCAGCAGTTCGTCGAAGCCGATGACCTGCTCGTGCACCCGAGCCAGGTGGTCGGCGACGTCCCGGAAGTACTTCTGGATGTCCGGGTCCACCAGTCGCATCGGGCGCTCGCTCAGCAGCTCCATCGGACGCAGCAGCGGGGAGACGGCCCGCTTGAACTCCAGCACCTCGCGCTTGAGCTGGTAGATGCGGCCCGCGTCGCCGCCGCGCGCACTGCCCTTGGCGGGCGCGGCGAAGACCGCGCTCTCCACCTCGTCGATGTCGTCCTGGACGGCCGCCGCGACCGCGATGTACCCGTCGACGACGTGGTCGGCGATGGAGTGCAGGACGGCCGAGGGACCCTTCGCGAGCAGCTCGGGGTCGTCTTGGAGACGGTGGCGCAGGGACCGCAGCGAGCCCTGGCCGCCGTGCCGGACCGTGATGACGAAGTCGGGGCCGGTGAAGCACATCACCTCGCCGGTCTCCACCACCTCGCTGGTCGCGGTCAGTTCGGCGTGCTCCACGTAGTGGATCGTCTTGAAGACGGTGAAGAGCGTGTCGTCGTAGCGCTCCAGCTTCGGCCGCTGGTGCGCGTGCACCGCGTCCTCCACGGCGAGCGGGTGCAGGCCGAAGGTGGCGGCGATCCCCGCGAATTCGGCTTCGGTCGGCTCGTGCAGGCCGATCCAGGCGAACCCGCCGTCCTGGCGGACCCGGGCCATCGCCTCACGGGGCGTCAGGCAGGCCGACCCCAGGGCGCGTCGGCCGTCGCGGTACACGGCGCAGTCGACGACCGCACTGCTCGCTGACGGGTCGCGGGTGGTGTCGTAGCCGGGCAGGACGGGCGTGGGCCTGCGAAGGGCCGGACGTACGGCGGCACGCAGGTAGGGCAGCATCGACATGGCAGGCTCCTTCGCACGCACGGCTGCGGACCGTACGGGTGGGAGGTCCCTTCCGGATGGCACGGCCGCGGCGGGCGGGCAGGCCCGGGCGGACGGAAGGAACAGGACGGGAGGACAAAGTTCTGCCGTCGCTCTTCGACTGATCAGATGATCAAACGGGCGGGAACGCGCCCGTACGGGGAGTGGAAGAGCGGTTTGTACTGCACGATCGACTTCGATCCATTGCAGCCCCACCTCCTCCGGCCGGTCCTCCGTGGAGGACGTCCTGTCGCCGGACGCCCCGAAACGCCCCCAGCTACCGCTGGGAGGTGCCCCCATGCTGAGTGTGGCCCCGACCAGCGGTCAACATTATCAGCCGACGGATGGTCAAGACCCGCCCTTTACCCGCCTCATACGAGTTCTATGCTCGCTTCATGGCAGAAATTCTGGCTCTTGTGGAAGCCCGGCTGCGCAGCGCGCTCGGCGAACCCGACGCCCGCGCCGCCGTCACCTTCCTCGGCACCGACCGCATCGAGGTGCTCCGCTTCGCCGAGGGCGACCTCGTGCGGTACGCGACCCTCGGCATGTCCGCGCTTCCGATGTCCGACCCGACCGTCGTGGTCGCCGACCCGCTGCGCGGGCCGCGCGCCGAGCTCGTACTGACCGTCCGCGCGGGCCTGGCGCCCACCGACAAACTGCTGCGCCCGCTCGCGGTGCTCGGCGCCTCGCCGCAGGTGGAGGGGCTGGTCGTGACTCCCGGCGCCTCGCTCGACGTGGGCGGGCCGCTGTGGGACGGGGCCCCCTTCACCTCCGTGCTCGTCGCCGAGCCGGGCGGGCTGGTGGAGGACCTCGAACTGGACGCGCCGATGGACCCGGTGCACTTCCTGCCGCTCTTGCCGATGACGGCGAACGAGGCCGCCTGGAAGCGGGTGCACGGCGCTGCGGCGCTCCAGGAACGCTGGCTGTCGCACGGTACGGATCTGCGGGATCCTCTTCGTACCGCCGTGGCGCTGGACTGACACATCCGGACGGGTGATCGTGTCTTGACGGGGCGCCGGGCGGGGAGGAGCGTGGCCTTTTATGAGGGGCGAACCAAGTTGCCCGAAGTGCGGTGGCCGGGTCAGGGCGCCCGGGCTCTTCTCCGACTCGTGGCAGTGTGCGCTGCACGGCACGGTGCACCCCCTGCAACCCGTCATCCCGCCCAGCGTCGAGGGCCTGGGCGTGGTGGTGAACCGGGCGAAGGTGCCGGTGTGGATGCCGTGGCCGCTGCCGGTGGGCTGGCTGTTCACCGGGGTGGCGGCGGCCGGTGACGACCGCAGCGGGGGCCGGGCGACCGCGGTGGCCTGTTCGGGCCCCGGACCGCTCGGTGGGATCGGCGAGCTGCTGCTGGTCGCCGAGGAGTTGGGAGTCGGCCTCGGCGCGCGCTACGCCGGGATCGACGGCCCCGACCCCGGTACGTACATGGACGTCTCGACCCCGCCGCACGCCAAGGTCGTCGCGGCGGGCCGCCCGACACCGCTGTGGCACGTGAAGGGGGCCCCGGACGACCGGGCCGTGTTCGCCGGCGAGGCGTGCGGGCTGTGGTTGTGGGCCGTCGTCTGGCCCGAGCAGTCGGGCCTGCTGATGTACGACGAACTGGTGTTGACGGACCTGCGGGACGCGGGAGCCGAGGTCGAACTCCTCCCGTGCGGCGCCCTGAGCCCCCGCGTCCTCGGTCCGTAGGGCCTCCTCGCGGGGCCCGGCGGCCGGCGGCATGGCACCCGCGCGGCGGGCGGGCGGTATCCTGGGGTGTCCCCCCGTACCCGCGAGACCCCTGGAGCACCGGCCGTGCGCATCGACCTGCACGCCCACTCCACGGCTTCCGACGGGACCGACACCCCCGCCGAGCTGGTCCTGGGCGCGGCCGCCGCCGGGCTGGACGTGGTCGCACTGACCGATCACGACACCGTCGGGGGATACGCCGAAGCCCTTGCCGCACTGCCGCAGGGGATCACCCTCGTCACCGGCATGGAGCTGTCCTGCCGTCTCGACGGCATCGGGATGCACCTGCTCGCATACCTCTTCGACCCGGAGGAGCCCGAGCTCGCGCGCGAGCGGGAACTGGTCCGCGACGACCGCACCCCCCGCGCCCACGCCATGATCGGCAAGCTCCGGGACCTCGGCGTCGACGTCACCTGGGAGCAGGTGGCCCGGATCGCCGGCGAGGGCTCCGTCGGGCGGCCCCACATCGCCACCGCCCTCGTCGAGCTGGGCGTCGTCCCCACCGTGTCCGACGCGTTCACGCCGGACTGGCTCGCCGACGGCGGCCGCGCGTACGCCGAGAAGCACGAGCTCGACCCCTTCGACGCGATCCGCCTGGTCAAGGCGGCCGGCGGGGTCACCGTCTTCGCGCACCCCGCCGCGGTCAAGCGCGGCCGCTGCGTCCCCGAGTCCGCGATAGCCGAGCTCGCGTCCGCCGGACTGGACGGGATCGAAGTGGACCACATGGACCACGACGCCGACACGCGCGGGCGACTGCGCGCCCTGGCGGGCGAGCTCGGGCTCCTCACGACCGGATCCAGCGACTACCACGGCAGCCGCAAGACCTGTCGCCTCGGGGAGTACACGACGGACCCCGAGATCTACGGCGAGATCACGCGCCGCGCGACGGGGGCCTTCCCCGTTCCGGGCGCCGGCGGAGCGACCGGCGCGTAAGCGCGCCCGTCCGCCCTTTCTTCTTCCTTCGTAACACCCCTCTCTCCTGCAAGGCATCACTGTGTTTGACTTCGCCGTCTTCGGATCCCTATTTCTCACGCTTTTCGTGATTATGGACCCCCCGGGGATCACGCCGATCTTCCTCGCCCTGACCTCCGGCCGCCCCGCCAAGGTGCAGCGCCGCATGGCCTGGCAGGCCGTCTGCGTGGCCTTCGGCGTCATCGCCATCTTCGGCATCTGCGGCCAGCAGATCCTGGACTACCTGCACGTCTCCGTCCCCGCGCTGATGATCGCGGGTGGTCTGCTGCTCCTGCTCATCGCGCTCGACCTGCTCACCGGCAAGAACGACGAGCCCAAGCAGACCAAGGACGTGAACGTCGCCCTCGTCCCGCTGGGCATGCCACTGCTGGCCGGCCCCGGTGCGATCGTGTCCGTCATCCTCGCCGTGCAGAAGGCGGACGGGGTCAGCGGGCAGCTCTCGGTCTGGTCCGCGATCATCGCCATGCACGTGGTGCTGTGGATCACGATGCGCTACTCCCTGGTGATCATCCGGGTGATCAAGGACGGCGGCGTCGTCCTCGTGACGCGTCTCGCCGGCATGATGCTCTCCGCGATCGCCGTCCAGCAGATCATCAACGGCGTGCTCCAGGTCGTGCACGGCGCCTGACCGGCACCGCGTACACGAACGCCCCCGCACCGGATCGGTGCGGGGGCGTTTCGCTCGTGCGTGTGGAGTGTCAGGAGGACGCGCTCTCGGCCGGTCGGATCAGTATGCGCTGGCCTATCGCGGCCGCGTGCTGCACGATCCGGTTGACGGAGGCCGCGTCCACGACGGTGCTGTCCACGGCGGATCCGTCGACGTCGTCCAGGCGCAGAATCTCGAAGCGCATGGGGCTTCTCCCTTCGTCAGTGTTCTCCTTGCACTGTTCCAACGAAGTGTAAGAGGCAAACATTCCCTACGCTAAGGAAATTTTTTCACTGGCTAACTAACCGTGCGGGTGGGCGTCCCAAAACGCGGCCAGCGCACCCGCCGTGACCTGCGGATCCTCCGCATTCGGCGAGTGCTCGGCACCCGCCACCACCACCCGCTCAGCACCCAGGCGATGTGTCATGTCGTCCATCAGCGGGACCGGCCACGCGTAGTCGACCTCGCCCGACAGCACCAGCTTCGGCAGGTCCACACCGCTCAGCCCGTCCACCCGGTCCGGCTCGGAGACCAGGATCCGGCCCGTGGCGATCAACTGCTCGGGCACCGTCGCCAGCCACCGCCCGCGCAGGAACTCCGCGAGCTCGGGGGAGTCGGGCACCGCGTCCTCGGGGTCGAAGGACCGCATCGCCGTCCACACCCCCGGCATGTCCTCCCGCATCGCCTCCAGCGCCGCGACCAGCAGCTTCGTACGCTCCTGCTGCTCCTCGGAGATGGCGGCGGGCCCGCTGCTCATCAGGGTGAGGGAGGCGAAGGGCGCCGCGTCGCGCAGTACCGCGGCCCGCGCGATCAGCCCGCCCAGCGAGTGGCCGACCAGGTGGACCGGCGCCCCGTCCAGCGCGGCGGTCTGGGCGAGGACGTCCAGGGCCAGCTCCTGGAGGGCGTACGCCGACTCCTCGCGCGGGCCGGGACTCTCGTGCTGGCCGCGCCCGTCGACGGCGACGACCCGGTACCCCGCCGCTGCCAGCGGCTCCAGGAGCCCGATGAAGTCCTCCTTGCTGCCCGTGAAACCGGGGACCAGCAGGGCGGTGCCGCGGACCGGCTCGCCGGCCTCGTGCACGGCGAAGTCGCCGCGGGCGGTGGACAGGAGGTACGCGCGGGCACCGGACGGCAGCGTGAGGCGGGGCGGCTTGCTCATGGCCAGAGGTTACCGGTCCGTAGGGGCGTGTCCAGTCGGGGTACGCAGGTGGCCCCGGCCCCCTCGGAAGGGGACCGGGGCCACCGGACGGCGGAACGCGGATCAGGCCTCGGTGGTCTCCGCGGCGGCCTTGCGGGTCCGGGTGCGCTTCGGCTTGGCCGGAGCCTCCTCGGCGACCGCCGCGGCCGGGGCCTCGACGACCGCAGCGGCGGCCTTGCGGGTCCGGGTGCGCTTCGGCTTCGCCGGAGCCTCCTCGGTTGCCGCGGCGGCCTCGGCGACCGGGGCGGCCTCCGCGACCTTGCGGGTCCGGGCGGGGGCCCGGCGGGCCCTGACCGGCTCCACCGGCGGGGCCACCTGGAAGTCCGGCTCCGGCGCCGCGTCGACGACCTTGCGGGTCCGGGACCGGCGGGCCACGACCGTGGCCTCCGCGGCGGGGGACTCGGCGATCGGGGTGACCTGGGCGAGGACGGGCTTCTGGGTCGGGACCCTGCGGGCCCGGACCGGCTCGGCCTTGACCGCGTCGGCCTTGACCGGCTCGGCCCCGGTGGGCTCGGCCACGACCGGCTCGGCCACGACCGTGGCCTCGGCGACCTTGCGGGTCCGGGTCCGGCGGGCCTTGACCGGGGCCTCCGCGGCCGGAGCCTCGGCGGCCGGCGCGACGGCGACGGCCGGGACCACGACCTCGGCGACCGCGACCGCGACCGGAGCCTCGGCGACCGGGGCCACGGCCACCGGAGCCTCGGCGGCCACGGCGGCCGCCGTCGTCACGGAACGCGTCCGGCGGCGACGCGGCTTGCGCGGCTCTTCGGCGGCCGGGTCCTCGGGAACCTGTGCCACCGCAGTGACGGCGGCACCGTCCACCGCGACCTCGGCGACCTCGGCACCGCCGCGCGTACGGCGGCGCTGGCGCGGGGTGCGCGTACGGGCGGGACGCTCCTCGGCAGGGGCTGCCGCGGCCGGGCCGCGACCGCCACGGCCACCGCGGCCGCCGGTCTCGCCCAGGTCCTCCAGCTCCTCGGCCTTCAGGCCGGCCCGCACGCGCTCGGCGCGCGGCAGGATGCCCTTGGTGCCCGCCGGGATGTGCAGCTCCTCGAACAGGTGCGGCGACGTGGAGTACGTCTCGACCGGGTCGTGGAAGTCCAGCTCCAGCGCCTTGTTGATCAGCTGCCAGCGCGGGATGTCGTCCCAGTCGACCAGGGTGACGGCGGTGCCCTTGTTGCCCGCGCGGCCGGTGCGGCCCACACGGTGCAGGAAGGTCTTCTCGTCCTCCGGCGTCTGGTAGTTGATGACGTGGGTGACGCCCTCGACATCGATGCCGCGCGCGGCGACGTCGGTGCACACCAGCACGTCGACCTTGCCGTTGCGGAACGCGCGCAGCGCCTGCTCGCGCGCACCCTGGCCCAGGTCACCGTGGACGGCACCGGACGCGAAGCCGCGCTTCTCCAGCTGCTCGGCGATGTCGGCCGCCGTGCGCTTGGTACGGCAGAAGATCATGGCCAGCCCGCGGCCCTCGGCCTGCAGGATGCGGGAGACGAGCTCCGGCTTGTCCATGTTGTGCGCACGGAAGACGTGCTGCTTGATGTTGGCGACCGTCACGCCCTCGCCCTCGGGCGAGGTGGCGCGGATGTGCGTCGGCTGCGTCATGTACCGGCGGGCCAGGCCGATGACGGCGCCCGGCATGGTCGCCGAGAACAGCATCGTCTGACGCTTGGCCGGGAGGTAGTTGATGATCTTCTCGACGTCGGGCAGGAAGCCCAGGTCGAGCATCTCGTCGGCCTCGTCCAGGACGAGGGCCTTGACGTGCGACAGGTCGAGCTTGCGCTGGCCGGCCAGGTCGAGCAGGCGGCCCGGGGTGCCGACGATCACGTCGACGCCCTTCTTGAGCGCCTCGACCTGGGGCTCGTACGCGCGGCCGCCGTATATGGCGAGGACGCGGACGTTGCGGACCTTGCCGGCGGTCAGCAGGTCGTTGGTGACCTGGGTGCACAGCTCGCGCGTCGGGACGACGACGAGGGCCTGCGGGGAGTCGGTCAGCTGCGCGGGCGTGGCCCGGCCGGCCTCGACGTCCGCGGGGACGACGACCCGCTCCAGCAGCGGAAGGCCGAAACCGAGCGTCTTGCCGGTTCCGGTCTTCGCCTGGCCGATGACGTCCGTGCCGGAAAGGGCGACGGGGAGGGTCATCTCTTGGATCGGGAAGGGGGACACAATGCCGACGGCCTCAAGGGCTTCGGCCGTCTCGGGAAAGATCCCGAGGTCTCGGAACGTAGTCAGGGTGCTGCCTCTTCTGTGAGACGCGGCGCGAGGCGGCGAGGGGGGTCGTACCGTGCCTGGCTGCAGTACTGCGCCCGCCCAGATTCGGGCAGGTCGTACGAAGCTGCGCGGGACCACTAGCCTTCGCTCAAGCGCTCGTGCCGCTGAGGGGGCCCCTCGTGGAGAGGCGGTACGCATGGACGTACGCATCACGCCGAGGGCGGTCGGGTGGAGCCGATCGGGCCACCGACCGGGCATCCTCATTCGGATGGCCCGCCGAGTATCCGGCAGGCGCATTACCACTGTACCCCGGAATCGCGCAGGTGTGTCGGGTGAATTCACCTGGTAGTCGCGTTTAGGCAGACCGGCAGTGACCTGATGCGATGCTTTGAGCGCCCTTCCGGCGGGCTATTGTGCGGAGCATGTCGACCGTTGAAAACGCATCGCCCTCCGACGACAGCGCCGCCGCCGAAGCGACCGGGATCGCTGCCCAGGACTGGGCGGCCGCCTCCGCCTCGCCGCAGTACCGGGCCGCCGTCGTGGACCTGCTGGGCGCGCTCGCGTACGGAGAGCTCGCGGCCTTCGAACGCCTCGCGGAGGACGCGAAGCTCGCGCCCACCCTCGACGACAAGGCCGAGCTCGCGAAGATGGCCTCCGCGGAGTTCCACCACTTCGAGCGGCTGCGCGACCGGCTGGCGGCCATCGACGCCGATCCCACCGCCGCCATGGAGCCCTTCGCCAAGGGCGTCGACGACTTCCACCGCCAGACCGCGCCCTCGGACTGGCTGGAGGGCCTGGTCAAGGCCTACGTCGGCGACTCGATCGCCAGCGACTTCTACCGCGAGGTCGCCACCCACCTGGACAGCGACACCCGCGCGCTCGTCGTGAGCGTGCTGGACGACACCGGCCACGGCGGCTTCGCCGTCGAGAAGGTGCGCGCCGCCATCGAGGCCGACCCGCGCTGCGGCGGCCGGCTCGCGCTGTGGGCCCGCCGGCTGATGGGCGAGGCGCTCTCGCAGGCACAGCGCGTCGTCGCCGAGCGCGACGCCCTCTCCACCATGCTGGTCGGCGGCGTGGACGGGATGGCCGCAGGCTTCGACCTGGCGGCCGTCGGCGAGATGTTCACGCGGATCACCAAGGCGCACACCAAGCGGATGGCCGCACTGGGCCTCGCCGCCTGACCGTCCTACCTGCTCGGCCCACCCCGCTCGTACGCCGGCCCCGGCGCGGAATTCCGCGCCGGGGCCGGCGTACGTCGTCAGTCGGAGGAGTCGGAGGAGTCAGACGAGTCGGAAGACCGGTCAGCCCTGCGACGGAAGTGAAAACGGAGTCCGGTGGGAGGGCCGCCGGGGCCCCGAGGCGGGGCGCAGCAACAGCGACAGCACCACCGCGGACACCAGGACCGAGCCGACCAGCGTCGCGGTCAGCGTGTTGTGCCCCGGGCCGAGCGCGAACTGCGTCAGGTACGCCCCGAACAGGGCTCCCAGCACCCCGCTGACCAGCACCATCCTGGGGGACGGCAGCCGCCGGGGCAGCACTCGCAAGGCCACTCCGGCAAGGGCGAGGCCCAGGAGGGCGGAGCCGAGCGCTTCCATCAGCAGCATGTGGGCCTCCCGCGGGTCAGGGGCAAACCGGTTCACTGCGGTCCTACCCGAAGCGGAAGAAAGGGAAACGGCCCGGTGGGATCAACCACCGGGCCGTTCCACTCAGTTCTCGGGTGCGTCAGAGCGCGCCGAAACCGACCTTGCGCACGCTCGGCTCGCCCAGGTCGACGTACGACAGGCGGTCTGCCGGCACCAGGACCTTGCGGCCCTTGTTGTCGGTGAGGCTCAGCAGCGGCTCCGAACCGGTCAGCGCAGCGGTGACGATGCGCTCCAGCTCCTCGGCGCTCAAGTCGCTCTCCAGCACGATCTCCCGGGGTGCGTGCTGCACGCCGATCTTGACCTCCACGGCTTTGTCCCTCCGATGGTCGGTTGTGCGCGATCAGCCGCGCCGTACCCGGTCCACATTAGCCCGGAGAGGGGACGCGGATGCGGCGCTCAGGCCACGCTCGCAGCGAACAGCGGCCGGTCAGGCCCCGCCGGCCCCGTCGGCCTCCTCTGTCGGGGTCAGGCCTGAGCCGCCGGCCCGCCCTCGGTGCCGTGCAGCGGGAAGCCGGCGATGCCGCGCCAGGCCAGCGAGGTCAGCAGGCCCACCGCCGTGTCACGGGCGACCGGGCTCTCGCTGGAGAGCCAGTACCGGGCCACGACCTGCGAGACCCCGCCCAGGCCCACGGCGAGCAGCATCGACTCGTCCTTGGACAGGCCGGTGTCCTCGGCGATGACGTCGGAGATGGCCTCGGCGCACTGGAGCGAGACGCGGTCGACGCGCTCGCGCACCGCGGGCTCGTTGGTCAGGTCGGACTCGAAGACCAGCCGGAACGCGCCGCCCTCGTCCTCCACGTACGCGAAGTAGGCGTCCATGGTCGCGGCCACGCGCAACTTGTTGTCGGTCGTCGACGCCAGGGCCGTCCGCACGGCGAGCAGAAGGGCCTCGCAGTGCTGGTCCAGGAGCGCCAGGTAGAGGTCGAGCTTGCCCGGGAAGTGCTGGTAAAGGACGGGCTTGCTGACGCCGGCACGCTCGGCGATGTCGTCCATCGCCGCCGCGTGGTACCCCTGCGCAACGAAAACCTCCTGGGCCGCACCCAGGAGCTGGTTGCGTCGGGCTCGGCGCGGCAGTCGCGTGCCCCGGGGACGCGCTGCCTCCGTCTGCTCGATGGCTGTCACGCCGCCTCCCACTTTCTCTAAGAACACAGTGCGCTCTGCGCCGCGCCGCCATCGTACTTTTCGGTAACCGAATCTGTAGGGTCGAAGCCGAGTTTTCTCGCTGTACGGACCGCCCGGAGGCGCTGGTCAGCGGCGCTCGGCAGGGGTACCGGGCGGTAGCCGGAGCTGGTCAGCGGTAGTCGTCCTCGTCCAGGGTCACCACCCGCGCCTGCTCGACGGCGTCCCCGTCCGCGGCCTCGTCGCGGTCCACCCCCGTGACCCGGTCATCGTCGTCGGGCTGCAACTCGGCCAGCTGTTCCGCCGCATCGGCCTCGGGCGCCTCGGCGTCGAGGGACTCCCGGAAGCGCTCCTGGAAGGTGTCCGGCTCTGCGGGGTCGACGGTCATGTGGCTCCCCTTCTTCCCTCTCCCCTCGCGGGTGTGCCTCACCTACGAGCCTAGGAGGATCGCGGATACCCCGCTACGCGGATCCCCATGCATCTGTGATGCCGAACACAAGAGTCCGGACGTGATCGTCTCGTAACATTGGCCGCATGTCTTCGACCGAGCTGCCGGGTGTGCGATCCACATCCGAGGCGTCCTCCCAGGTGGGAGCCGTCCACGTCGCCGAGGGGGAGCAGCTGCGCACCGTGGTGCTGCCCGGACTGGAGCTCGCCGTCCGGTCCCGGCCCCCGGCGTGCACGGGTCTGCCGCCCGCTCTCTTCGTCCACGGACTCGGCGGTTCGTCGACGAACTGGTCGGACCTCATGGTGCAGCTGGAGGACACCGTCGACGGCGAGGCCCTCGACCTGCCCGGCTTCGGCTGGTCCCCGCCACCCGCCGACCGGGACTACTCGGTCACGGCGCTGGCCCGCGCGGTCATCCGGCACCTCGACGCCGCCGACCGCGGCCCCGTGCACCTGTTCGGCAACTCCCTCGGCGGCGCCGTCTCCACCCGCGTCGCGGCGGTCCGCCCCGACCTGGTGCGCACGCTCACGCTGGTCTCGCCCGCACTGCCCGAGCTGCGCGTGCAGCGGTCGGCCGTCCCGACGGCCCTGCTCGCCGTCCCCGGGACGGCCTCCCTGTTTCTGCGGCTGACCCGCGGGCTGACCGCCGAGGCGCGCACCCGAGGGGTGACGGCGCTCTGTTACGGAGACCCCTCCCGGGTGACACCGGAGGGCTTCGCCCACGCCGTCGAGGAGATGGAACGGCGGATGGCCCTCCCGTACTTCTGGGAGGCGATGAGCCGCTCCTCGCGCGGCATCGTCGACGCGTACACCCTCGGCGGGCAGCACGGGCTGTGGCGCCAGGCGCAACGGGTCCTCGCCCCGACGCTGTTGGTCTACGGTGGCCGGGACCAGCTGGTCTCGTACCGTATGGCGCGCAAGGCGGCGGCGGCCTTCCGGGGTTCGCGGCTGCTGAGCCTGCCCGAGGCCGGGCACGTGGCGATGATGGAGTACCCCGAGGTGGTGGCGGGCGCCTTCCGGGAACTGCTGCACGACACCGACCGGGAAGCCCAGGGCATCCGGGACATCCGAAATTCTGAAGACGGCAGAGGCTGAGGACCGTGGGACGACATAGTCGCAAGGGGCCCGCTCCGGCCCCCGCCCCTGTCCACCCGGCGCCGGCGGCGGAGCCCGCAGCGCCGTTCCCGTACGAGGAGCCCCTCCCGTACGAGGAGCCCCTCCCGTACGAGGAGCCCCTCCCGTACGAGGAGCCCCTCCCGTACGAGGAGCACCGTCCGTACGAGGAGCAGCCCCCGTACCAGCAGCACCGTCCGTACGGCGGGCAGCGCGGGTACGAGGAGCCGCGCGGCGGCCACCCCGAGCAGCGCGAGCCCGGCGGCGCCTGGGGCGCGGGGCCCGACGCGGTCTACGGGGACTGGCACGGCGTCCCGCGGGCGCGGCGTTCGGCCGCAGCCGTCCTGGACACCGACACCCAGGCCTTCGGCACCCCCGCGGCCGGCTTCCCGCAGGTGACGCTCCCGGCGCCCGCGCCCGCGCCCGACCCCTTCACTTCCACCGGTTCGCACCACCGCGTGCCCGGTCCGCGTACGCCGGTGGAGACGGCCGCCCCGACCCCGCCGGCGGCGCCCGCCGCTCCCGCCGGGCCCGCGGCCCCCGCCGAGGAGCAGCCCCGCTCCGGTCGCGGGCGCAAGGTCCGTACGTACACGGTGGCCGCCGCGGCGGTCACCACCGTGCTCGCCGTCGTCGTCGCCGTGCAGGTGAACTCCGACGGGGACAGCGGCTCCTCGCCCACCGCGCGGGCCGCCGGCGACAACGGCAAGCGCGCCCAGCCCGGCAGCTCCGCGGCCTCCCGCTCCGACGGCCGGGCGACCCCCGCCGCACCGGCGGCACCCGCGGTGGAGCTGTCGTACGAGCAGAAGATGGCGCAGCAGTTCCCCATCGACGAGAAGCTGAAGGGCTCCGGGGCCTTCGACACCGTCCCCGGGGTGGCGCCCGCGCCCGGCAAGGGCAAGAAGGTCCGCTACCGGGTCGACGTCGAGCAGGGGCTGGGTCTGGACGCGCAGCTGTTCGCCGAGGCCGTGCACCGCACCCTCAACGACGACCGCAGCTGGGGTCACGGCGGGACGAAGACCTTCGAACGGGTGCCGGGCGGCGACGCCGACTTCGTGATCACGCTGGCCAGCCCCGGCACCACCGGCGTGTGGTGCGCCAAGTCCGATCTGGACACGACCGTCGACAACGTCAGCTGTGATTCCGCCTCCACCGAGCGCGTCATGATCAATGCGTTCCGCTGGGCGCAGGGCTCGACGACGTACGGCGCGGACCAGATGTTCGCCTACCGGCAGATGCTCATCAACCACGAGGTCGGACACCGCCTCGGCCACGGGCACGTGAACTGCCAGACCCCGGGCGCACTCGCGCCGATCATGCAGCAGCAGACGAAGTCCCTGGACATCGGCGGAATCCAGTGCAAGGCCAACCCCTGGGTGTTCCCCGGGAATTGATGGGCACTAGGTCGTGAACTGCGCCTTCGTGCGCCCGAGTTCAGCGGCGACGGGCCCGGCTCCGCGTTCGACGTGACGACCCGGGCCCGGGTCTCGGTGCTGCTGGCCGCCGTACCGGCCCTGGACCCGGGGCTCGCCGCCGCGCGCCGCCCTCGCGGCAGCGGCCCCTTGCGCAAGACGAGGGGCGCGAGGGGTACGAGGGGCCACGAGAGGTACGAGGGCCGTAGGCCCTTTCTAGCGCGCTCGAACGCGGGCCGTGGGCGAAAGTTACGACTCTTCACCCCTTCCGGTGGCGCGACGGACAACCGTCCGTCGCGCCTTCGGCATATCCGCTTGAGTTTCCCGCGGCGGGTCACCGGACCGACGGCGGCCGCCTGAACGGGAGATCGGGGGTGCCACTCGTGCGGATCGGACTGCTCACCGAAGGTGGTTATCCGTATGCGACGGGAGAGGCGAGGCTGTGGTGCGACCGGCTGGTCCGCGGGCTGCCGCAGCACGAGTTCGAGCTCTACGCGCTGAGCCGCAGCGCCGAGCAGGAGGAGCGCGGCCGGGTCGTCCTGCCCGAACACGTCACCCGCGTCTGGACCGCCCCGCTCTGGGCCCCGGCGGACGACGGGCACACGTACTCCCGGCGTGAGCGCCGCCGCTTCGCCGACTGCTTCAAGGAACTGGTCCGCGGGATCTGCGCGGGCGAGCCCGAGCCCTTCGCCGCCGGACTGTACGGACTGGCCGAACTCGCCCGGGAACAGGGCGGGCTGTACGCGGCCCTGCGTTCCGAGACCGCGGTGCGGGCGGTGGAGTCCGCCTGCCGGGCCCCCGGCGCGCTCCGCTCCGTACAGCGCGCGCAGGTCGCCGACCTGCTGGACTTCGTCGACGAACTGGAACGGCTGCTGAGGCCGCTGTCCCTCGACTGGTACGAGGACCTGCGCGAGGTCGACGTCTGCCACGCGGCGGCGGGGGGTGTGGCCGCGCTCCCCGGCCTACTGGCCAAACGCTTCTTCGGGGTTCCGCTGCTGGTCACCGAGTACGGGGTCCAACTGCGGGCCCACTACCTGGAGCACGCGGCGGACGCCCCCGCAGGACCCGCCGGACCCGGCGGACGGGGAGGCGCGCCCAGGCCCGCGGTACGGGCCCTGCTCGCCGCCTTCCACATGCGCCTGGCCACCGAGATCTACGCCCGGGCCGACCTCCTCACCCCCGGCAACGCACACGCCCGGCGCTGGCAGGAGCGCTGCGGCGCCCCCCGGGACCGGCTGCGGACGGTGTACCCGGGAATGGAGGCGGACCGATTCGCCAGCGTCGGCGAGGACCCGGACCGCGGCGACCCGGACACCCTGGTCTGGGTCGGCCGGATAGAGCCCGCCAAGGACCTGATCGCCCTGTTGCACGCCTTCGCCGAGGTACGCAGGGCCGCGCCGCAGACCAGGCTGCGGATCTTCGCGACAGCCGTGGTCCCCGGCTACCTCGCCGACTGCCGCTCGCTCGCCGCACAGCTCTTCCCCGACGAGGCCGTCGACGCCGTCACCGTCGGGGAGAACCCCGTCTCCTTCGAGGAGATCGGCGGCCCCGACGCCCCCTCGCCGGCCGACGCGTACGGCTGCGGACGGGTGGTCGTGCTGTCCTCGGTGATCGAGGGCTTCCCGATCACCCTCGCCGAAGCCATGCTCTGCGGCCGGGCCACCGTCTCCACCGATGTCGGCGCCGTGTGCGAGGTCATCGGCGGTACCGGCCTGGTCGTCCCGCCGCGCAACCCGCGGGCCCTGGCCGACGCCTGCCTGTCGCTGCTACGGGACCCCGAGCGCGCCCACCGGCTCGGCGCGGCCGCCCGGGCCCGGGCCCTGGAGCTGTTCACCGTCGAGCAGAACGTCGCCGCCTTCCGCGAGATCTACCTCCAGCTATTGGCCCACGGATCGGCCCGGCCCGACGGCGGGATCCCCTTCGAACAGCCCCCCGAGGCCCGGGTCCCGGGCCACTGGACGAGCCCCGCCTGGGCGGCCCCGGACCCCGCGCCCGCGAAGACCCCGAACACCACCACGACCACGACCACGGAGGCGACGGTATGACCCTGGACGAAGCCGCCCCCGTCACCGCGGCCCCCCGCCGCAGGGCCGCCGGGGACCCCGTCAAGACGCTGCTGCACCGGCACCGGGCCCTGTGCGAGCGGGCCGTGGACCCGCTGGAGATCGCCGCCGGACTGGAGGTGCAGGGCATCACCGACCGCACCGCCGCCCGTTTCCGGCACCGGGACGTGTTCTCCCTCGCCGAAGAGCTCTACGCCCGCACCCCGCGCGGGGACGAGCCGGCCGCGCCCTGCGCCGTCCGGCCGTCCGACGCCCGGGCCTTACGCGGCTTCGGGTACGCCGTACTCCCCGGAGCCGTCGCGCTCGGGGCGTCCGCCGCCGGGGTGCCGTTCGCCGGGCCCGTCGCCGTACTCGTCACGGTCGCCGCCCTGGTGTGGCCCGCCGGGCCCGCGCCGGTCTCCGCCGGCCGGTTCCCCTACGCCGCGCTGCTGCTCGCCGCGGCCGCCGTCGGCTGGGCCGTGCACCGCCACGGCACGCCCCTCGGCGTCGCCCTCGCCCTGGCCGCGGCCCCCGGGTACCTGGTCGGCGCCGTGTTCGCCTCCCGCGCCCGCAGCCGGCTCGCCGGTAGCCGCGCCCTGGAGGACTTCGCGGACCGGGCCCGGCCGCTGCTGATCGCGGCCGCGCTGGCCTTCACCGCGGCCGCCACCGGGGCGGCCGCGATCGCCGGAACCCCCTACGCCGTCGCCGTACCGCTCGCCCTGCTGCTCTTCCTGGCCCGCCTGCTGCTCGTGCACGGCGCCCCGCGCGGGCCCGTCGCCGCAGCCCTGGCCCTCGTCCTGGTCCCGACCCCGCCGGCGGTGGCCGCCGCCGCGGCGGGGCTCCTCGTGCACGCCGCCCTCGTGCTGTCCCGCGCCTCCGCGCACGCGCGGCACTGAGCCGGGCCCACCCCGTCCCGCCGCCGCTCTTCGGAGCCGCCGCCGAGGCGCCGTACCCCCCCACATCCCCTACCCGCGTCTACCCCCGACCCCCTGCCCAACGACCAAGGAGACACAGGATGACCGGCCAGCCAACCAACCGAGGGGCCGCGCGATGAGGGTGCTGCTGATCGGAGCCAATGGATACCTCGGCCGCTACGTCGCCGACCGGCTGCTCGCCGACCCCGCCGTCCAGCTCACCGCGCTCGGCCGCGGCGACGACGCGGACGTCCGCTTCGACCTCGCCACCGGCAGCCCCGGCGCCCTCACCCGGTTCCTCGACGCCGTCCACCCCGGCGTCGTCATCAACTGCGCCGGCGCCACCCGCGGCGGGGCCCGGGAGCTGACCCGGCACAACACCGTCGCCGTCGCCACCATCTGCGAATCCCTGCGCCGCAGCGGATGCGGGGCCCGCCTCGTCCAGCTCGGCTGCGCCGCCGAGTACGGGCCCAGCCAGCCCGGATCGTCCACGGCCGAGGACGCCGTGCCCAGACCGGGCGGCCCGTACGGCGTCAGCAAGCTCGCCGCCACCGAGCTGGTGCTCGGATCCGGGCTGGACGCCGTCGTCCTGCGGATCTTCTCGCCCGTCGGGCCCGGCACCCCCGCCGGATCCCCGCTCGGCCGGCTCGCCGAGGCCATGCGCCGCGCGATGCAGTCCGGGGACGGCGAGCTCAAGCTCAGCGGGCTCGGCGTCCAGCGCGACTTCGTGGACGTACGGGACGTGGCGCGGGCCGTGCACGCCGCCTCGCTCTCCGCCGCCCAGGGCGTCGTCAACATCGGCACCGGGCGCGCGGTCCGGCTGCGCGACGCCGCGGCGGTACTGGCCCGCGTCGCCGGGTACGGCGGCGCCCTGCACGAACTCGACGTACCGCAGCAGGGCCAGCACGGGCAGCACGGGCAGGGCCACGGCCACGTACCGGGCCACGGCGCCGGCCACGGACACCCGCTCGGCTACCAGGGCCGGCCGCAGCAGCTCGCCGCCATCGGCTCCCCGCGCTCCGAGGCCACGGCCGAACAGCTCGCCGCGGCCGCCGTGGCACCCGCGTACCCGTACCCCGACGGCTGCGGCGCCTGGCAGCAGGCCGACGTGCGCACGGCCCGGGACCGGCTCGGCTGGCGGCCCCGGATCGGCCTGGAGGAGTCCCTCGCGGACATCTGGATGGAGGCGGCGTGCCGCATCTGACGACGGCGACGACGGCGGCCGCCGCGACCGAGGCGGGCCGCCTCGGCCTCGGCGTCCCCGGCTACGCCCACCCGCTGCTCGCCCCGGTCGAATGGGCCGAGCTGACTCGCCCCGGGACCCCGCTGCACTGGACCGTGCTCAATGTCACGGACGGCCCGGGCGGCCGACCCGACCCGCACTGCACGGAGGCCGCGGGCAAGCTCCGGGAGGTGGGCGGGACCGTACTCGGCCATCTCGCGATGCGAGACGGTGCGCGGTCGTTCGGCGAGCTGGTGTCGGACGCGCACCGCTACCTCGACTGGTACCGGGTGGGCGGCTTCTATCTGGCCGAGGCCCCCGCGGACCGGGCCGAACTGGCTGCGGTGCGCCGGGTCGCCGACGCCCTGCGCGGCCTCGGCGACGACCTCCGCATCGTGCTGGGACACGGCACGCACCCGTACGAGGGCTACACGGAGGCCGCCGACCAGCTGGTCACCTTCTCCGGGGCGTGGGTCGATTACCGCTGGTCGCAGGTGGCCGAGTGGACCGCTGAGCACCCGCCCGAGCGTTTCTGCCACCTGGTCCACGGGGTGCCGCGGACCCACCTGGAGGAGGCCGTCCGGATCGCCCGCTGGCAGGGCGCCGGCACGATCTGGTTCACCGACCGGGGCAACGCCGGAGGTCGCGATCCATGGACCTCAATGCCCGCTTACTGGGACGAATTCGTCTCGCGGATCGGACCGGGTGTCTCGGAATGAAGAAGGGCGTGGCAGTGTTACGGAAAGAACCACCGTTCAGACTTTCCCATCTACGGAGTCCCCGTGTCGCTGCCACCCCTGGTCGAGCCAGCTGCTGAGCTCACCGTTGACGAGGTCCGTCGGTACTCCCGCCACCTGATCATCCCGGATGTCGGGATGGACGGCCAGAAGCGCCTGAAGAACGCCAAGGTGCTGGCCGTGGGCGCGGGCGGCCTCGGCTCGCCCGCCCTCATGTACCTGGCCGCGGCCGGCGTCGGCACGCTGGGCATCGTGGAGTTCGACGAGGTCGACGAGTCGAACCTCCAGCGCCAGATCATCCACAGCCAGTCGGACATCGGCCGCTCCAAGGCCGAGTCCGCCCGCGACAGCGTGCTGGGCATCAACCCGTACGTGAACGTGGTCCTTCACGAAGAGCGGCTCGAAGCCGAGAACGTGATGGAGATCTTCAGCCAGTACGACCTCATTGTCGACGGCACGGACAACTTCGCCACGCGCTACCTCGTCAACGACGCCTGCGTACTGCTGAACAAGCCGTACGTGTGGGGCTCGATCTACCGCTTCGACGGCCAGGCCTCCGTCTTCTGGTCCGAGCACGGGCCGTGCTACCGCTGCCTGTACCCGGAGCCCCCGCCGCCGGGCATGGTCCCGAGCTGCGCCGAGGGCGGCGTGCTGGGCGTGCTCTGCGCGTCCATCGGGTCCATCCAGGTCACCGAGGCCATCAAGGTCCTCACGGGCGTCGGTGAGCCGCTGGTCGGCCGCCTGATGATCTACGACGCCCTGGAGATGCAGTACCGGCAGGTCAAGGTCCGCAAGGACCCCGACTGCGCGGTCTGCGGTCCGAACGCGACCGTCAAGGAGCTCATCGACTACGAAGCCTTCTGCGGCGTCGTGTCGGAGGAGGCCCAGGAGGCGGCCGCCGGCTCCACGATCACTCCGAAGCAGCTCAAGGAGTGGATCGACAACGACGAGTCGATCGAGATCATCGACGTCCGCGAGATCAACGAGTACGAGATCGTCTCGATCCCGGGCGCGAAGCTGATCCCCAAGGGCGAGTTCCTGATGGGTACCGCCCTCCAGGACCTCCCGCAGGACAAGCGCATCGTCTTGCACTGCAAGACGGGTGTCCGCAGTGCGGAAGTCCTCGCGGTCCTGAAGTCCGCGGGCTTCTCCGACGCGGTGCACGTCGGCGGCGGCGTCATCGGCTGGGTCCACCAGATCGAGCCCGAGAAGCCGGTCTACTAGTCACGCCCCGGAGGGGCCGTACCGCGCAGGGGCGCGGTACGGCCCCTCCGGCGTTCGCCCACGCGCCCTGCGGTCCGGCGTTCGCTCACACGCCCTCGGGCTCCTGCGGCGTCACCGGCGCCGCGGTGCCCGTGGGCTCCCCGGACGGGGTGCAGACGACCCCGGAGGGCGGCACCTTCCCGTCCAGCAGGTAGCTGTTCACCGCACCCTGCACGCACTTGTCGCCGCTGTTGTACGAGCCGTGCCCCTCGCCCTTGTACGTGAGCTCCACGCCGACGCCGGGGCCGAGCCGCTCCACCATGTTGCGGGCGCCCGCGTACGGGGTGGCCGGGTCGCCGGTGTTGCCGATCACCATGATCGGCGCCGCGCCGGGGGCGGAGACGTCCGGGGTCTCCCAGGTGCCCGGGACCGGCCAGTCGGTGCAGCTCATCAACGCCCAGCCGAGGAAGTCCCCGAAGACGGGGGATGCGGCCCGGAAGGCGGGCAGCTTCGCCTTCGTCTCCTCCAGCGTGTACCGGCCCTTGGAGTCGGCGCAGTTGATCGCCGTGTTCGAGGCGCCGAGGTTGCTGTAGTGCCCCTGCTGGTCACGGCCGTTGAGCGAGTCGGACAACGCCATCAGCAGCTGTCCCTGCCCGCCTTCGGCCTCGTCGAGCCCCTGCTCCAGCAGCGGCCACAGCTCCTTGGAGTACAGGGCCTGCGCGATGCCGTTCGTGGCGGCGGACGCGGTGAGCATCCGGGTGCCGATGCCGGGGATGGGCTTGTCCGCCAGGCTCTTCTGGAGCTTGATGATGTTGTCCTCGATCTCCTTGGCGGTGCTGCCCTGGAGCCGGCACTCGTCGCCGCGGTTCACGCAGTCCTGCGCGAAGTTGCCGAGGGCCAGCTGGAACCCCTTGGCCTGGCCGAGGGCGCTCTGCTCCGAGTTCTGCGTCGGATCGACGACGGCGTCGAAGACGGCGCGGCCGACGTTCTTCGGGAAGAGGTGGGCGTAGACCCCGCCGAGCTCGGTGCCGTAGGAGATCCCGAAGTAGTTCAACTTCTCGTCGCCGAGGGCCTGCCGGATCCGGTCGAGGTCGCGGGCGGCGTTCTCGGTGCCGACGTACGGCAGCAGGTGCCCGGAGTTGTCTTTGCAGGCCTGCTGGTACTTGTCGAGGTTGGCGACGTAGGCCTTCTCCTCCTGCGGCGTGTCCGGCGAGGAGTCCTGGGCGTAGTAGGCGTCGAGCTGCTTGTCGTCCTCGCACTTGACGGGGGCGCTGCGGCCGACGCCGCGCGGGTCGAAGCTCACGAGGTCGTACCGCGCCCGCAGGGCCTCGTACTCCGAGGCCGCGCCGGGCAGCGTACTGATCCCGGAGCCGCCGGGCCCGCCGAAGTTGAACACGAGCGACCCGAGCCGCTTGTCCTTGTTCCGCGCCTTGGCTCGGATCAGCGCGAGAGGAACCGTTTCTCCCTCGGGCTTGGCGTAGTCGAGCGGGACGTGGAGGGTGGCGCACTCCCAGTCCTTGGGCGGTGCCTGCCCACCGCCTTGGGCGACGTCGGGAGCCTCGCAATCCCCCCACTTCAGCGGCGCGGCACCCTTGGTCCCCCCGGCCTGGGGCGTCCCGCCCTCGCCGTCGTCGGAACACCCGCCGACCCCGGAGAGCCCGACGGCAACGACAACGGCAACGGCACCCCGCACCAAGTTTCGACGCATACCCCCATCCTGCGACCCCCACCCCCACCCCGCCCCCGCGCTGACCCGTTCGGGGCGCCGTGGTCAGCGATGACCTGGCGGTTTCAGCGGCCGGGAACGCTGACGAGCAGTTCCTTGAGGCCGATCCGCCCCGCTCCGCTGCCGACGAGGGTGACTTTGGCCAGCGGGCCGCGCCGCCTGGTTTCCGGCCGGGGCGGGTACCAGCGGAGCGCGGTCAGCCGAACCTCGACGTCGGGCACACCGACGGCTCGGAACACCATGCCGACCTGTGCCTCACCGGTGAGGCTTTCCGCCACGCACAGCAGCTCCTCGGCGGAGCTCTTCGCGAGCTGGGTCACGTACAGCCGCGCCACGGTCGGCGGTGCGGGCTGCGCGGCGATCGCCTGAATGATGAGTTCGATGTCCTCGGACGCGGCGACACAGAACTCCTGATCGTGCTGGCTGATGGCCGTTGCGAGATCATTGAGGTCCGCTCCATCCGGACCGGACTCGTTGATCAGCCTAGCTGGCATGATCAATGAGTTCTTCCTTTCGTCGAAGAACCAGGCGATGTTTCGCGGTGTATCTCGCACCACAGAAGCGAACATTCCGTTCAGCTCCGGGTGTGGCTCGCTGAAACGCCAACCGAGCGTGGGTAGCTGGACGAGCCCGGTGGTGTGATTGATTTCGCTGGTGGACCTGAGCCAGACCACAGGTGCGAATCGCTCAAGGGCCGCCCTTGCCCGCTGGAAGCGCGGCAGTGGTTCCTCCATGGTCACCTCCACTGCGTGTTCCTGCGTAGCTGCCACAGCGCCCTCAGGTCGGCCGGGCCTTCCAATCGTATGACTCGCTCGGGGTTCTGCGATCGCAGGGCCCGCTCGTAGTCTCCTCGCGGTACTGGATCCAGACTCAGGGTCGGGTCGTAGACGTATCGACCGTCGGTGTAGACCTGATGGAATTCATATTCGACATTTCTGATTCCGTTGGCCCCGGCCTCAGGTGTCCTGAGCGTCCCGGATGGGGTGATGTAGTGGACGACCTTTCCCTCGCCCCCTGCCTGCCTCATGATGAATTCAGAGATCTCGGTGCAATCGACGTATTCGCCCCTGGGGGCTGCCCGCATGGCGTCGATCAAATTCTGTTTCGGCGGGTGGGCGGGGTTCGGCTCCCTGAAATCAAAGGGGTCGCGCTCCGGGCACCCATCCGGTGCAAGACCGTGGGCGTCTGACCAAGTGTGGGGGTTGTGTACGTACGCGGCCGGGTTGGGGGACGGGGTGAGGCCCAGGGGGTCCGGGGAGAGGTAGCGGGCCGTTTCGGGGTCGTACGTGCGGAAGTAGTTGTGATGGAGGCCCGACTCGGGGTCGTAGTACTGGCCGGGGAAACGGAGCGGGGTGTAGGCCGTCGCATCGGTGTTCCAGGTTGTGGTGCCCCACAGGGTGGTGCGGGTGCGCCATGCCGTCGTGCCGTCTTCGGCGAGGAGCTGGGTCGGGGTGCCGACCAGGTCGGTGACGATCGCGAAGAAGCGGTCGTCCACCTCGTCCTGGTCGATGCGTTCGGTCTGGGTGAGGGGGTGGAGGCCCTGGTGGGTCCAGGTGACCGTGACACCGCCGGTGGTCTGCTCGCAGAGGGTCGTGCCGTCCCAGGTGAAGAGGGTTTCCTCGACGACTGTGCCCGTTTCCGACAGGCGTCGCTTGGCGGTGCGGCGGCCCAGGGGGTCGTACGTGTACCGCCACCGCGTGCCGTCCGGGGTGGTGACCGCCGTCAGCTGGTCTTCCGCGTTCCATTCGTAACGCCAGGTGTCCGGTTTGCGGGAGAGGCGGGTCTTCTGGCGGAGGGTGACGCGGCCCAGGGCGTCGTGTTCGTAGCGGATCGAGCCCGCGCGGGTGATGCGGGTGCCCGTGTACGTGCGCTCGCCCACCGCCTCCGCGCCCGGGTGGCGGGTCGGCCAGGAGGCGTGCGTCTGGTTGCCCGCCTCGTCGTACGCATACCGCTCCGACCAGGACGTTGCCTCCACCGCCGTGACGCGGGCGGCAGAGTCGAGGGTGAACGTGCTGGGGCCGGTGACCGAGTCGTCGATGCCGGTCAGGTAGCCGTCGGCGCGATAGCTGTAGCCGCGGCGCTGGAGGGTGCGGCCGTCCTGGCCCACGACCGACTGTGCGGTCCGGCGGCCCATGCCGTCGTACTCGTGGGTGAGGGAGAGCAGCGGGTTCAGTGTGCGGGTCAGTTCCTGACCCGCCGAGTCCCGGTCGAAGCTCAGCGTGCGGCCCGCGGTGGTGAGCGTCGAGCGCCTGCCCGCCGCGTCGTACGTCCATGAGGACTCCGACCCCGTGGGGGTGGTGCGGTGCGTGCGGCGGCCCAGCGCGTCGTACCCGAACGTGAGCGTGCGGCCGTCGACCGTCTCCGAGACCAGCCTGGCCAACTCGTCGCGGAGCCAGGTGACCGTCGCGTCCGGGGAGGCCGCGGTCGCGAGGGCGTCGAAGGAGTCGTACGCGTACGTCGTGACCCGGCCTGCCGCGTCCTTGCGGAGCACCTGGCCGAGCGCGTTGTGCTCGTAGGTCGTCGTCTCGCCCACCGCGTTGCTACGGGCGCTGAGGCGGCCGGCGGCGTCGTAGCCGTACGTGAGGGTGCGGTCGTCGAAGTCCGACTCGGTGGCCAGGCGGCCCGCAGGGTCGTAGGTGTAGTCCCAGGTGAGGCCTTGGGGGTTGGTGACACCGGTGAGGCGGAGCTGGGTGTCGTGCGCGAAGGAGTAGCGGGCGCCGTCCGGGCCGGTCCGGGTGACGAGGAGGTCGAAGTCGCCGTACTCGGAGACCGTCACCCCGCCCACCGGGTCCGTGTGGGTCAGGCAGTTGCCCTCACCGTCGTACGTCCACGACTCCGTGCTGCCATCGGGGTTCAGACGGTGCAGCAGACGGCCTTCGACGCTCCATGTGAAGTACGTGGTGTTGCCGAGTGGATCGGTGATCGCGATCGGGCGGCCGAAGGCGTCGCGGACGTACTGAGTCGTCGCGCCCAGCGGGTCCGTCGTCGACACCACCTGGCCCGTCGGATCCGAGCGCACTGTCGTCGTCTGGCCCAGGGCATCCGTCACCGTCGCCAGGTGGCCGCGGACGTCGTACGAGAACCGGGTCGTGATGCCGGACGGATCGGTGACGGAGGTGCGGTTTCCGCGGTCGTCGTACGTTTGGCGGGTCACCCGGCCGTCCGCATGGACGACTTCGACGGGCAGGCCCAGGGCGTCGTACGCCGCGCGGGTCTCGCGGCCGTCCGGGCGGACCACCGCGGTGAGCCGGCCTTCTTCGTCGTAGCGGAAGCGGGTGGTGTGGCCGAGCGGGTCGGTGCGGGAGAGCAGGCGGTTGAACCGGTCGTGCTCGAAGCGCGTCGTCGCGCCCGTGGGGTCGATCTCCGCGGTGATCTGGGCACGGTCGTTGACCAGGAACCGGGTGCGGTGGCCCAGGGAGTCGATGAGGGTGGTGCGGCCCGGCTCGTAAGTGAAGCGGACGTCGAGGTGACCGTTGGTGCCGGACTGGGCGATGCAGCGGTGCTGCTCGTCGTAGACGTAGTCGAAGTGGCGGTCGTTGGTGTCGGTCCACGAGGTGATCCGGCCCAGTTCGTCGTAGCCGAAGCGCAGGGGGCGGCCCGAGGAGTTGGTGACGTCCGTGAGGTGGCCGTCCGTGTACCCGTAGCGCAGGACTTGGGTGCCGTCCGCCAGGGACAGGCCGGTTATTCGGCCGTCCGAAGACGTCAGGCGCAGCTCGTAGCCGCCGCTGTGGGAGACGGCGAGCGGGGCGCCGGACTCGTCGTACGAGAAGGCGATCCAGGCGCCGCCCCGGTCGTCGACCTGCAGCAGCGCGCCGTCCTCCGCGAAGTGGCGGACATGGCCGGAATCGGGGTCGGTCACTGTGTACGCGCCGTCGGCATCGAGGACCAGCGGCCAGCGATGGCCGTGGGACGGGAGGACGGCGGTCCCCGGCTCGGGGGTCGGGTAGGCGAGCAGGCTTCCGTCCTCGCGGACGAAGACGATGCCTTCCTCGTCGATCTCCAGGCGCTGGTCGACCGTACTGGCCCAGGTCGGGCCGAACCACCGGCCCGAGCGGTACGAGGATTCGAAGGTGCGGTTGAAGACCAGCGGCAGCGAGCCGGGCAGCACGAGGTCGGTCTGAGGGAGGATCATCCGGCCCGTCGCCATGTCGACCGGGTCCTCGCGGCAGGTCAGGTCCTCCCTCTTGGCGCGCGCCGCAGCTTCTTGTTCGGCCTTCTGTGCCGCGCGCGTCGCCTCCTTCCGGGCCGCGTTCTCCGCGCCCGTCTCCGCGGCACGGGCACCCGTACGGGCGGCTGTGCGGGCGGCCCCGCCCGCACCCTTGGTGCCGATGAATTCCGGGGCGAGGCGGCCCCAGCCCTCACTCGCGTCGCCTTCGAAGCTGTCGAGGACGGCGCCGGGGATGCGCTCCGGGTGCGAGGCCGTGGAGACGAGGCCCGCCAGGGTCATGTTGAGGTGCTGCGCGTACTCGGCGGGGTGCGTGAGGTTGTACGGGTCCGCCGGGTTGAGGCCGCGGGCGAAGTTCAGCAGGTCCGCGGTGCCCTTCACGACCCCGCCCGTGAAGTGGGTGAGCTCGACGGCCTGGGCCCCCTCGTGGTCGAGGAAGCCGGACCAGGCTCGCTCCATCGCGGGCGGCTTGGCCGGGGCGTGCTCCAGAGCGGTCTGCAGTACCTTCTGCACTGCCGAGGCGGTCTCATCACGCTGGCGGCGTGCCTCGTTCAGGATCTCCTGGGCCCGTTTGCGGTCCGCCGCGCCCACGTCACCCGGGACGGTCGGCTTCGGGCCGGGATCGTGACCGGCCTTGGCGGCGGCCTCGTACTCCTCGGCCTTGGTCTCGTAGGCGGCGTCCGCGTCCTTCGTGGCCTTGTCGCCCTTCTTGTAGAGGTGGACCGCCTCTCCCGCCTGCTGCTGCGCCCACTGAACCGTCTCCGTGTACCGGGCCAGCGCGCCGGCGGCAGCCTCGCAGGCGTCGGCCGCCCGGAGCCAGTCCGTCGGATGCATCGCGAACTTCTCCCGGAAGGCGTCGGCCGCCGCGCCCTTCCAGCGGCCCGAGTCCAGGGCGCGCATGCCCTCTCCGACCCGGTCGAACGCCGTCTGGAAGTCCCTGAAGTGCTTGGCCGATTCCCGGATCGCGGAGGGCGAGCCGTGGATCAGCTCGTTGGCCTCCTCGGTCTGGCCGAGTTGCTGCTCACCCACCGTGGCGCCGAGGTTGGTGGCGGCGTTGTCGCCCCAGTCCTCGACCTTGTCCGCCGCGCCGTGTGCGCCGACGTGATCGAGGGCTTCGCCGATCCCGTCGGTGGCCTTGTCGATGCCCTCGCCGGCGACCTTCTTCGCCGACTCCCAGCCGTGGTCCAGCCTGTCCAGGCCCTTGTTGACCAAGCTGCCCCAGTCCGCCATCAGTGCTCACCCTCCGCCTGAGGCTCGGGTGCGGGGCCGACCAGGTCCTCCACCACGGTGTTCATCTCGTCGCGCAGTCCGACTGCGTTGAGGGCCTGGTTGGAGAGCAACATGTCGGAGCTGTTCAGGTCGCGGATCGTGGTCTTCCAGGCCTCCTTGCTGCCCTCGGTGGCCCGTTCATAGGACTCGCCGCTGTAGTCCGCGTCGCGGACCTGGGTGTACGGATTGTCGGAGAGGACGTCGTCCCAGCTCTTCGCGGTGATGTCCGCCTCGGAGGCGTACGGATTGCCCATCACGGCGTTCGTGCCCACCTTGAACGCGCCCTGGACGTACTGGTCCTGCTCGTGTACGAGACCCGCCGACAGGCCGACGTTGAACGCGAAGCCGTTTCCCTGCTGGACCAGCGAGCGCACCCCCCACTCCCAGCGCTCGCAGAACGTCCTGAGGGTGGATGTCAGACCTTCGTGACCGGTCTGCATGCCCGACAGGGCGAGCTCGGAGAAACCGCGGCCCATGCCCGCGGTGCCGACCGAGCCGACCTCCTTCAGCTCGGCCAGCGTTTCCGTGATGCCGCGCGCTATCAGCCCGAGAGCCTCTTTCGAGACGTCCAGATCCGGCTGGTCCCCGCTCACGCCGCCACCTGCCCGTCCAGTGCCGCCGCGTCCGGCACGATGCCGCGCAATGGAGGAAGCACCACCCCGTCGGGGCCGGCCGCGTCCAGTGCCACCCCGCACGGGAAGTCCAGGGCCGCGAGCAGCTCGTCCAACAGCCGGGCACCCGTGATGCGCCGGTATGGCCACTCACGTTCGGCCTCGTCCCGTGCCGCCGCGAACCGGGCCAGCGCCTCCTCGTCGGAGAACGCGCAGATCCAGTCCAGGCCTCCGAGTCCGGCCGTCCACAGCCCGCCCCGCTCGTCCAGCGGTACGAGCACCACCCGGCTGCGGAAGTCGGCCAGCCGCTCCAGTACCGCTGTGCAGGCCAACTCGAAGGGATCGGCGGCGGGTTCGCGCACGCGGCCCGCGGCCTCCGTCCGGAGCCGGCCCCACTCCTCGTCGAATCCCACTCCGACACCCCCCGCTCAGTTTGCAATCGAACGCAATTTTGAGGGCTGTTCGGGTGGGAGCCAACTTTGCGCCTTGTCCGGCGCACAGATTGAGACGGGGTCAGGGTGGGGGAGGAGTTGCGGGCTGCCAGGGGTCCGCCCATCGGGCCCACGGCCCGCCGCGTCGGCCTGGCGCCGGGCGCTGACCCGCCTGCCGTACTTCCTAGATGGCCTCTTTCCGGGTCAGGTAGTTGAAGGACAGCCAGCCCGGCAGGACCGGGAGCCAGAACGTCATCAGGCGGAACAGCAGGACCGCCGAGATGGCGACCTCCTTCTCCAGGCCCGCCGCGATCAGACCCAGCGTCAGCGTCGTCTCCACGGCGCCGATGCCGCCCGGCGTCGGCGCCGCCGAGCCCAGTGCGTTGCCCGCCAGGAACACCACCGCGATGCTCGCGTAGCTGAGGGCCTGCCCGCCGCCGAACGCCCGGATCGAAGCGTCCAGGCACATCACGAAGCAGCCGGTCAGCAGCAGCATCCCGCCGATGCCCGTCATCAGCTTCTGCGGTCGCTGGAGCACGTCCAGCATGCGCGGCACCACGCCCGCGAACAGCGCCCGAACCCGCGTCGCCACGAACTTCCGCAGGATCGGCACCGCCGTCACCACCAGCACCAGCACCGCCACCGTCAGCAGACCCGCGATGACCGTCCGGGACGGGGTCATTTCCGGGGTCTTCTCGGTGCCGGTCAGGTAGCCGAAGGCCAGCAGCAGCAGGATGTGGCTCGCCAGTCCGAACAGCTGCGAGGCACCCACGCTCGCCACCGCCAGTCCCGGCCGGATCCCTGCCCGCTGGAGGAAGCGCGTGTTCAGTGCGACGCCGCCGACCGCCGCCGGCGCCACGAGCTTCACGAAGGACCCCGCCACCTGCGCGACCACCGTCCGCAGGAACGACACCCGCTCCGGCACGAACCCCAGCAGGCTCATCGCCGCCGCGAAGTACGTCAGCGCGGAGAAGGCCAGCGCGGCCCCCACCCAGCCCCACTGCGCCTGGCCGACGATCGTCGCGAAGTCCACGTGCGCCAGCTGCGTGAGCAGGAAGTACGCGCCGAACGCGCCCGCGATGAACGACACCAGGGTGCGCGGCCGGATCCGCTCCAGCCGGGCCGGTTCCACCGGCGCCTGCGGGCGGATCAGCAGCACCTGCTGGCGGATCTGGCTCAGCAGGTCCTCTTCGCGGGCCCCGTCGAGGGCGTCGTCCAGCGCCCTCTTCTCGGCCTTCTTCTCCGCGGACGTGGACGTCGCCGACTTGGCTCCCGCAGGCTTGGCACCCGCCTCGCGCGCCGCCTTCGCGGCCCGCGAGGACTCCAGTACGGCCTCCCGCTGCCGGTCGGCCCGCTCCCGGGCCAGTCTGCGCAGCGTCGCCCGGGTGGAGCGGCTCAGCGCGATCGGCTGGAGCAGCGGCAGGCAGTCCGCCACCGCGTCCGGCCCGAGCACCGACACCGCCGAGGCCACCGCGCGCTCCGCGCCGACCCGCAGGCCGAGCGTGGTCAGCAGCTGGGCGATGTCCATCCGCAGGACGAGGTCGCCGGCCGCGATCTCACCGCCGCGCAGGTCGGTGAGGACGACGTTGCCGGAACGATCCACCACGAGCGCGTCGCCGGTGAGCCGCCGGTGGGCGATCCGCCGCGACTGCAGGGCTCGTACCTGTTTCCACGTGCTGCGCGTCAGGTCGTCGGTGATCTCCTCGTCGGCGAGCGCGTCGAGGTTCCGGCCGTCCAGGTGCTCGTACACGAGCATGACGGCGTCCGGGCCGAGTTCGGAGGTGGCGATCAGCTTCGGCGCGTTGGCCCCGGCGGCGATGGCGGCGTACGCGAGGAGCGCCTCCTGTTCCAGGGCCTGGCGCAGGGACTGGAGGCTGCGCCGCGTGGTGATGCCGCGCAGGGTGAGCCGGCGCCAGACCCGGTAGAAGAACCCGTGGGCCTGCTGTTCGCGGTCGACGACGGTGACGTCGAGCGGCGGGCCGTCCTCCAGGGTGACGTGGTAGCGGCGGCCCCGGTCGCTGACCTCCGAGGGGTCGGCGCCGTCCGGGAGCTCCGCGCGCATGGCACTGACCGGCTTGAAGCCGACCCGGCGCAGGCCGGCGAGGAGGGTCTGCCCGGTGGGGCGGACGTTCGGCGAGCCGACGGCGTACAGGGTCCCGTACGCGACGCTCCAGCCGATCAGCACGGTCAGGATGATCGAGAACGGGGTGGTGTACCCGCTGACCAGCATCGCGAAGGCGTCGAGCAGCAGGACCACCCACAGCGCGACCCGCCAGCGCGGTCTGCGGGTCATGCCGACGGCGGTCATGTACGCGATGACGGGCGCGAGGTAGCCGTGCACCGGGTCGGTGATGGGGCCGCCGATGCTGGTGGGACGGGTGAGGGCGTCCTGAATGGTGTCGGAGGCGGCCTGGGAGACCCACAGGTCGGTGGCCAGGGTCACGCCGTGCGCGAGGACGGCGGCGAGCACGCCGTCGGCGATGCGCAGTCCGTCCCGTTTGATCAGCCGTTCGATGGCGAACGCGACGGGTACGAGCAGTACGGCGATGCTGGACACCAGCCCGGCGACCTTGATCAGCACATCGGGCGCGGCGCCGGTGCCCTGGCTGATGTCGGCTTCGAGGCCGGCGGTGGTGCGGTGCGCGAAGGCGGCGATGCCGAGGACGACGGCGATGCCGAGGACGCCGACGAGGAGGCGTACGAGGTCGGAGGGCCGGTGGACGCGGGCGGCGAGCAGCGGCTCGTCGACCTCGACCTGGTCGGCGGACGCGGCGGCGCGCCCGTGCGGCCCGTCGGCGCGCTCCTGCGGCCCGTCGGCGTCGGCCGCGGGCACGTCCTCGGGCACGTCGTCCCCGGGCACGTCCTCGGGTACGTCTCCCGGCCCGCCTCCGGGCTCGTTTCCGGGCCGGTCCCCGGCGCCGGGTCCGGCGCCGGGTCCGGTGCCGCTTCCGGATGCGGGCGCGGCCCGGCCGGGGAGCTCGTCGGGGAGCTTCCCGGGACGCGGGTCTGGGCGCGTGCTGTCGTCCTCAGCCGCGCCGTCCGGAGGGCTCACACCCTGCTCCTTCGTCGTCACTTCCGTCTCTTCTTGATCACGTATCACCAGTCACCGCCCGGAAGATGGTGGCACGGACCGACGTGCGGGCGGGGCATCAGGGTGCGTGCCGGTACGGAAGGAAACCTTCCGGGAACCGGTCCGTGATGTACGGCACCATGGGCGCAATGAGCGAAGACCTGCCCGCGTACGCGGAGCGCGTGCTGGATGCGGCCGAGCGGATTCCGCCCGGCCGGGTGATGACGTACGGGGACGTCGCCGAATGGCTCGGCGAGGGCGGACCGCGCCAAGTCGGGCGCGTGATGGCCCTGTACGGGGGAGCCGTGCCCTGGTGGCGGGTGGTCCGGGCCGACGGACGACCGCTGCCCGGCAGCGAGCACCGGGCCCTGGAGCACTACCGCGCAGAAGCCACTCCGCTGCGTCTGACCGCCGACGGCGAGGCCCGGCTGAACATGCCGCGGGCGCGCTGGGACGGGCAGGAGGAGCACGCCGCACGGGACGAGGGTCACATCTGACAGCTTCGGCCATGCGGCGCCCGGGCGGGCGGTCGGGCGCCCGTACGGGGGACCGGTACGGGGGCGGGAGCGGTGACCGGCGAGGGCCCCGGCGGCTTCCCGGGCCCCACCTCGGGGAACTGCGCGGCACCCGCCGGTTGCCGTAGCGTTGCCTCTTCGGCCGCAGCAACCGCAGACCCACCAGGACCGGCACCCCACGTGATCACCTCTCCATCCGACCGCTCCGAGCGGCGGCGTACGCGGACCCCTGACGCGTACCGCCTCGTGCGCAGTGGGCCGCAGCGGGTGGATCCCCCTGTTCTGGACGCAGCACAGCAGGCGGTGGTTGATCACGCAGGCGGACCGCTTCTCGTCCTGGCCGGGCCGGGCACCGGGAAGACGACCACGCTGGTCGAGGCGGCCGCGGCCCGCGTCGAGGCCGGGGTGGACCCCGCCCGGATCCTGATCCTCACCTTCAGCCGCAAGGCGGCGGTGGAGCTGCGCGACCGGGCCGCCCTGCGGCTCGGCGGGGCGCGCGCCCCGCAGGCGACCACGTTCCACTCCTTCTGTTACGGACTGGTCCGCGCCCACCAGGACACCGACCTGTTCGCGGATCCGCTGCGGCTGCTGTCTGGCCCGGAGCAGGACGTGACGGTCCGCACCCTGCTGGAGGGACAGCGGCAGATCCGGTCCATCCGCTGGCCCGACGACCTGCGGGCCGCCCTGACCACGCGCGGCTTCGCCGACGAGGTCCGCGCCGTCCTCGCCCGCGCCCGCGAGCTGGGCCTCGGCCCGTCGGCGCTCGACGCGTTCGCGACCCGGCTGGGCCGCCCGGACTGGAAGGCGGCGGCCGCGTTCCTCTCCGAATACCTGGACGTCCTGGACATGCAGGGCACGCTGGACTACGCGGAGCTCCTGCACCGGGCGGTCCTGCTCGCGGAACGCACTCCGTCGCTCGCCTTGGCCTACGACGTGATCTACGTGGACGAGTACCAGGACACGGACGCCTCCCAGCTGCGGCTGCTGCGGGCCCTGGCCGGGCCGGCGGGCACGCTCGTCGCGTTCGGCGACCCGGACCAGTCGATCTACGCGTTCCGCGGCGCCGACATCAACAACATCCTGGACTTCGAAGCCTCCTTCCCGGGCGCGGCGGTCCACGCCCTGACGGTGGGCCGCCGCTCCGGCGCGAACCTCCTCGCGGCGACCCGCCTCCTGACCTCGCGCATGCCCGTCCCGCGTCTCCCCGCAGCGGCGGTCCGCGCGCACCGCGGCCTGGAGCCGACGCGGGAGGGTGGCCGGGTCGAGGTGTTCACGTACCCGACGGCGGGCGCCGAGCTCGACAACATCGCCGACGTCCTGCGCCGGGCGCACCTGGAGGACGGCGTGCCGTGGCAGGACATGGCCGTCCTGGTCCGCTCCGGCGGCCGCACCCTCCCCGCGATGCGCCGCGCACTGATCTCGGCGGGAGTCCCTGCGGAGACGGACGGCACGGACACCCCCCTCCGCCACGAACCGGCGATAGCCCCCCTCCTCACGGCCCTCCGCGTCGCCGCCACCCCCCTGCCTGCGGTCGAGGACGCCGCCACCACCCCCCGGACCGCCGCAGGCGATGACTCCGGCCTGCTCGGGCAGCCGCAGGTCGGCGGTTCCGCCGACGGCCCGGCGCCGGACGCCGGAGGCGTCGAGACGGGCGAGACGGGCGAGACCGCTCACGATTCCGGGGTGTCTGGCCGGGGGACCTCCGCCGCCGAGTCCGGCCTGCCGGCAGATGTCGGTTCCGAGGGGACCGGTCCGCTGCCGGGGGCTTCCCCCGACCTCGCCGAGCCCGCCGCCGCAGTCGCCCCCGGGCCCGCCGCAGACGCCGCGCACGGGGGCGCCGTTCCCGCCGCCGGCGACGCCACCGGGTCCGTCTTGGCCGACGGGCCGGTGGACGGCTCCGCCGAGGCCGCGACCGCCGCAGGCGACGGCGTCGACGCGGGGTGGGTCGGGGTCGAGGCGGCCCTGGTGCTGCTCGGGTCGCCGCTCGGCGGGATGGACGCCGCCGACCTCCGCCGGCTCGGCCGCGCCCTGCGCGACGAGGAGCGGGCAGCCGGCATCAAGGTGCCGGCACCGTCCGACGTGCTGCTCGCGCGCGCCCTAGCCGAGCCCGAACGGCTCGTCGCCCACGATCCCGCGTACGCCCGCGGAGCCCAGCGCCTCGGACTGCTCCTGCGCAAGGCCCGGGAGCTCCTCCAGGGCGGCGGCACCGCCGAAGAGGCCCTGTGGACCCTGTGGGACGGGACCTCCTGGCCCGACCGGCTGGAGCGCCAGGCACGCCGCGGCGGCGCCGGCGGCCGCAACGCCGACCGTGACCTCGACGCCGTCTGCGCGCTCTTCGACACCGCCGCCCGCGCCGAGGAGCGCACCGGCGGCCGCGGCGCGCTCAACTTCCTCGAACAGCTCGAAGCCGAGGACATCGCCGCCGACACCCTCACCACCCGCGCCACCCGCTCCGAGGCCGTCCGCCTCATGACCGCCCACCGTTCCAAGGGCCTGGAGTGGTCCCTCGTCGTCGTGGCCGGCGTACAGGAGGGGCTCTGGCCCGACCTGCGCCGCCGCGGCTCCCTCCTCGAAGCCGACCGCATCGGCCGCGACGGCCTCGCCGAGCCCCTCACCCCCGGCGCGCTCCTCGCCGAGGAACGCCGCCTCTTCTACGTCGCCGCCACCCGCGCCCGCGACCGCCTCGTCGTCACCGCCGTCAAGGCCCCCGCCGAGGACGGCGACCAGCCCTCGCGCTTCTTGACCGAGCTCGGCGTCAGCCCGAAGGACGTCGCCGGTCGGCCCCGCCGCCCCCTGGCCGTCCCCGCGCTCGTCGCCGAGCTGCGCGCCACCACCGTCGACCCCGACGCCTCGCCCGCACTCCGCGAGGCCGCCACCCGCCGGCTCGCCCGCCTCGCCGCGCTCACCGACGAGGACGACCGTCCGCTGGTTCCCGCCGCGCACCCGCAGCGCTGGTGGGGGCTGTACGAGCCCACCGCCTCCACGGTCCCGCTGCGCGACCGGGACCGGCCCGTCGCCCTCTCCGGCAGCGCCCTGGACCAGCTCGCCAACACCTGCTCCCTCCAGTGGTTCCTGGGCCGCGAGGTCAAGGCCGACGCCCCCTCCACCGCAGCCCAGGGCTTCGGCAACGTCGTTCACGTCCTCGCCGACGAGGTCGCCTCCGGCCGCACCCCCGCCGACCTGGCCGTCCTGATGGAACGCCTCGACTCCGTCTGGGACGCCCTCGCCTTCGACGCCCCCTGGAAGTCCCGCCAGGAGAAGGACAACGCCCGCGCCGCCCTGGAGCGCTACCTGCGCTGGCACACCACCGACCGCGGGGGCCGGGCGGCCGTCGCCACGGAGCACTCGTTCGACGTCACGCTCGAAGCGGGTGACTACGCCGTTCGGATCCGGGGTTCCATGGACAGGGTCGAATCGGACCCCCAGGGGCGTGCGTACGTCGTCGACTTCAAGACCGGCAAGGCCGCGCCCACGAAGGACGAGGTCGCGCGGCATCCCCAGCTCGCCGTGTACCAGCTCGCCGTGCGCGAAGGCGCCGTCGACGAGGTCTTCGACGGGGTGCGCCCCGACGCGGGCGGCGCCGAACTGGTGCACCTGCGCCAGGGCGCCGCCGTGCGGGACGGCGGTGACGCGGTGCCCAAGATCCAGGCGCAGCAGCCGCTCGACGGCGAATGGGTCGGGGACCTGCTCGCCACCGCCGCCGGCCGGGTCCTGGACGAGCGCTTCGCGCCCGCCGCCGGCCGGCACTGCGACCACTGCTCCTTCCGCAGCTCGTGCACCGCCCGCCCCGAGGGCCGCCAGACCGTCGAGTGACCGGTGACCGGTGACGGTTGGTCGGCCGTTGGCCGTTGGCCGTTGGCCGTCGGCTGGCGGCTGGCGGCTGACCAGCGGCCTGCGGCTGACCGGTGTCCGGCGGCTGACTGGTGTCCGACCGACGGATGAGACGGCGGCCGGGAGTGTCCGTGGCTCGGGCTAGCCTCTTTACGTGTCCGCGCGTCCGTCCGTCCTCACCGACCCCGAGCAGCTCAAGGAGCTCCTCGGCATCCCTTTCACGCCCGAACAGCTGGCCTGCATCACCGCCCCGGCCGCCCCGCAGGTCATCGTGGCCGGCGCCGGCTCCGGCAAGACCACGGTCATGGCGGCCCGCGTGGTCTGGCTGGTCGGCACCGGAGCGGTCGCGCCCGAGCAGGTCCTCGGCCTCACCTTCACCAACAAGGCCGCCGCCGAACTCGCCGAGCGCGTGCGCAAGGCCCTCGCGCGGGCCGGCATCAGCGACCCGGACCCTTCCCCGGCCGAGGCCGACGCGGCCGGCGGCGAGCCCCGCATCTCCACCTACCACGCGTTCGCCGGCCAGCTCCTGAAGGACCACGGCCTGCGCATCGGCCTGGAGCCCAGCGCCCGGCTGCTCGCCGACGCCACCCGCTTCCAGCTCGCCGCGCGCGTGCTGCGCGAGGCCCCCGGACCGTACCCGGCGCTCACCAAATCCGTCCCCGACCTGGTCAGCGACCTGCTCGCGCTCGACGGGGAGCTCTCGGAGCACCTGGTCACCCCGGCGCAGCTGCGCCGGTACGACACGGAGCTCCTCGACACCCTCGCCACCACCAAGCTCAGCAACGACGACCTGCGCAAGATCCCGGAGGCCGTGCGCGGCCGCCTCGAACTGCTGGAGCTGACCGAGCGCTACCGCGCCGCCAAACGCTCCCGCGACCTGCTCGACTTCAGCGACCAGATAGCCCTCTCCGCGCAGCTCGCCACCACCCGCCCCGAGGTGGGGACGCTGTTGCGCGAGGAGTTCAGGGTGGTCCTGCTCGACGAGTACCAGGACACCTCCGTCGCCCAGCGGCTACTGCTGTCCGGGCTGTTCGGCGGGGGCGCCGGGCACGCCGTGACCGCCGTCGGCGACCCTTGCCAGGCGATCTACGGCTGGCGCGGTGCGTCCGTGGCCAACCTCGACGACTTCCCCGAGCACTTCTCGCACGCCGACGGCAGCCCCGCCACCCGCTTCTCGCTCAGTGAGAACCGGCGCAGCGGCGGGCGCCTCCTCGACCTGGCCAACGGGCTGGCGGCCCCGCTCAGGTCCATGCACGAGGGTGTCGAAGCGCTGCGCGCGGCGCCGGGGGAGGAGCAGGCCGGCACCGTCCGCTGCGCCCTGCTGAACACGCACGCCGAGGAGCTGGAGTGGCTCGCGGACTCGGTCGCGCACCTGGTCCGTACGGGGACGGAGCCGCGCGAGATCGCGGTGCTGTGCCGGTCCGCGCGGGACTTCGCGCAGATCCAGGCCGTGCTGGTGGCCCGGGACGTGCCGGTGGAGGTCGTCGGCCTGTCGGGCCTGCTGCACCTCCCGGAGGTCGCGGACCTGGTCGCGGTGTGCGAGGTGCTCCAGGACCCGGGCGCCAACGCCTCCCTCGTCCGGCTCCTCATCGGCCCGCGCTGGCGGATCGGCGCCCGCGACCTGGCCCTGCTGGGCCGCCGGGCGCGGCAGCTGATCGGCCGCGCGCCGGGCGAGGTGGACCCGGACGAGCGGCTCGCCGCGGCGGTGGAGGGCGTGGACCCGGCGGAGGTCGTCTCGCTGGCGGATGCGTTGGAGACGTTCCTGGACGGCAGCGGCAGTGGCGGCGTAGGCGGGGGCGGCGGCGCCGGGCAGGGCGCGGCCGCGGACGACCTGCCGTTCTCCGCGGCTGCCAGGGTCCGCTTCGCGCACCTCGCCCAGGAGCTGCGCGACCTGCGGCGTTCGCTCGCCGACCCGCTGATGGACGTACTGCACCGGGTGCTGGCCGTGACCGGCCTGGACGTGGAACTGTCGGCTTCGCCGCACGCGCTGGCGGCCCGGCGCCGCGAATCGCTGTCCGGCTTCATGGACGTCGCGGCCGGCTTCGCGTCCCTCGACGGCGAGGCCTCCCTGTTGGCCTTCCTCGGCTTCCTGCGCACGGCGGTCCAGTACGAGAAGGGCCTGGACCACGCCCTGCCCGGCGGGGAGAACACGGTGAAGGTGCTCACCGCCCACAAGTCCAAGGGCCTGGAGTGGGACGTGGTGGTGGTCCCGGACCTGTGCGCGGGCTCGTTCCCCAAGGAGAAGGCCCCGGAGCCGTGGACTTCGTACGCCAAGGTCCTGCCGTACGCGCTGCGCGGCGACGCGGCGACCCTTCCCGGCGATCCGGCGTTGACCTCGGCGGGGCTGAAGTCCTTCAAGGCCGCCCTGAAGGAGCACAAGGCGGTGGAAGAGCTCCGCCTCGGCTACGTCACGTTCACCCGGCCCCGCTCGCTGCTGCTGGCCTCCGCGCACTGGTGGGGCCCGACCCAGAAGAAGCGGCGCGGCCCCTCGGCGTTCCTGACCTCCCTGTACGACCACTGCGCGGCGGGCCACGGCGAGATCGAAGCCTGGGCGCAGGAACCGGCCCCGGACACGGAGAACCCGTCGCTCGCCACGGAGTCCACCCCGGACCGGTCCTGGCCCCTGCCCCTGGACCCGGACTCGCTGGCCCTGCGCCGTGCGGCGGCGGCCCTGGTCGAGTCCCACCTGGCCACCCCCGCGCCGGACCCGGACCCCGCCCCGGACCCCTACCTCTGGCCCCCGGACTGCGAGGAGCCCCGGCCGGCCGCGGACGACCTCTGGGCCCCGGACGACCCCACCGGCGCAGCCGTGCCCCGCGAGCGGACCGCCGCGCCGGCCGCGGACGACCTGTGGGCCCCGGACGAGGCCACCGGCGCGGCCGTGCCGCACCCGCGCGTCGGAGCACCGGACGGCGGCGACCTGTGGACGGCGGACGAGGCCTGGGCCGTACCCGCGGGGGCCGACGCGGCATCCGTCCCGCACCCCCGCACCGGGGCCGGCGCGCCGCCCGGCGAAGGGTCCGGGGCCGCAGGCCCGACCCCGGACGACGGCGCAGCCGTACCCGGGGTCCGGGGCGGAGCCCCGGTTTCGGGAAGGGGCGGGGTAGGGGAAGGGCTTCCACCCGGCAACGTCCCGTGGCCCGCCGACGACCCCTGGTCCGAAGGGCCCGGGTTCGACGACCCTCGGATCGACGAGCCCTGGTCCGACAACCCCCGGGCTGACCACCCCCGGCCGGGCCACCCCCGGTCCGACGCCCCTCGGTCCGGCCACCCCCGGTCCGACGCCCCTCGGTCCGACGAGCCCCGGTCCGACGAGCCCCGGTCCGACGGGCCCCGGGCCGACGAGCCCTGGTCCGACGGGCCCTGGTCCGACGCGCCCCGGGCCGGAGGGCCCGCGCCCGGTTCGACCCCGCCGCCCGGGGGCACCGACCCGTACGCAGGCGCAGGCGCAGCCGCCGGCGCGGACGGCACCGGCCCGTACCGCCCCGGTACGCCGCCCGGCGACCGGCCCCGCACCGCCCGTACGGGCCACACCGCCCTCACCCCCGAAGAGGCACGGGCCGTCGCCTCCTGGGACCGGGACCTCGACGCCCTGGAGGGCGAGCTCCGTCGCGCCCGCGCCGCCGTGCGCGACGTCGAGCTCCCGGCCGCGCTCTCCGCCAGCCAGCTCATGCGCCTCGCCGCGGACGCGCAGGGCTTCGCACGCGACCTCGCCCGCCCCATGCCCAAGCCCCCGCAGCCCGCCGCCCGCCAGGGCACCCGTTTCCACGCCTGGGTCGAGTCCCGCTTCGACGAGCTCCCCCTGCCGCTCCTCGACGTCCTCGACCCGGCCACCGAGCTGCCCGGCTCAGACCAGGAGATTGCCGACGAGGCCGACCTCGACTCCCTCAAGGCCGCCTTCGAGCGCAGCGAGTACGCCGAGCGCACGCCCCACCGCATGGAGGTCCCGGTCCAGCTCACGCTCGCCGGCCGGGTCGTACGTGGCCGGATCGACGCGGTGTACCGCAACCCCGACGGCTCGTACGAGATCGTCGACTGGAAGACCGGCCGCACCACCGAGGCCGATCCGCTCCAGCTCGCCGTCTACCGCCTGGCTTGGGCGGAAGCCACCGGCACGCCCCTCGACGGGGTCACCGCCGCCTTCCTCCACGTCCGCAGCGGCCGCGTGATCCGGCCCCGGAACCTCCCCGACCGGGCGCGCCTTGAGCGGATCCTCCAAGGCAAATCGGACACGGACAGTGGCCCGCAACCCGACAGTTAGGCTCGTAGGCATGAGCGAAACCCCGGCGGACAGCGTCGTCCGCACGTACATCGACGCGCACCGCGCGACTTTCCTCGACGACCTCGCCGAGTGGCTGCGCATCCCCTCCGTCTCGGCCCAGCCCGAGCACGCGGACGACGTACGTCGCAGCGCCGAGTGGCTCGCCGCGAAGCTCAAGGAGACCGGCTTCCCGGTCACGGAGGTCTGGGAGACCCCCGGCGCGCCCGCCGTCTTCGCCGAGTGGCCGAGCGCGGATCCGGACGCCCGGACCGTCCTCGTCTACGGGCACCACGACGTGCAGCCAGCCGCCGTCGCCGACGGCTGGCACACCGACCCGTTCGAGCCGGTCGTCAAGGACGGCCGGATGTACGCGCGCGGCGCCGCCGACGACAAGGGGCAGGTCTTCTTCCACACCCTCGGCGTACGGGCCCACCTGGCCGCGACCGGCGCAGAGGCGCCCGCCGTGCACCTGAAGCTGCTCATCGAGGGCGAGGAGGAGTCGGGCTCCCCGCACTTCCGTGCCCTGGTCGAGCGGGAGGCGGAGCGCCTCGCCACCGACATCGTGATCGTCTCCGACACCGGCATGTGGTCAGAGACCACGCCCACCGTCTGCACCGGCATGCGCGGCGTCGCCGACTGCGAGATCGACCTGCACGGGCCCGACCAGGACATCCACTCGGGCGCCTTCGGCGGGGCCGTGCCCAATCCGGCCACCGTCGCCGCCCGCCTGGTCGCGGCGCTGCACGACGCCGACGAGCGGGTCACGATCCCCGGCTTCTACGACAACATCGCCGAGCTCACGGACGAGGAGCGGGCGCTGATCGCCGAGCTGCCGTTCGACGAGTCCGAGTGGCTGCGCACGGCGAGGTCGCACGCCGCCGCGGGAGAGAAGGGCTACTCCACCCTGGAGCGGGTCTGGGCCCGCCCGACGGCCGAGGTCAACGGCATCGGCGGCGGCTACCAGGGCCCCGGCGGCAAGACCATCGTGCCCGCCTCCGCCCACCTGAAGCTCTCCTTCCGGCTGGTGTCCGGGCAGGACCCGTACGAGGTGGAGGCGGCGGTCAGGGACTGGGTCGCGGCCCGCATCCCGGAAGGGATCCGCCATTCCATCGTCTTCGGCGCGCCCACCAGGCCCTGCCTGACGCCGCTGGACCACCCGGCGCTCCAGTCCGTCGTGCGGGCCATGGGCCGGGCGTTCGGCGAGAAGGTCCGCTTCACCCGCGAGGGCGGCTCCGGGCCCGCGGCGGACCTCCAGGACGTACTGGACGCGCCCGTGCTGTTCCTCGGCATCTCCGTGCCGTCCGACGGCTGGCACTCGCCGAACGAGAAGGTCGAGCTGGACCTGCTCATGAAGGGCGTCGAGACGGCCGCCTACCTGTGGGGCGACCTGGCCGGCCGCCACGGGCACCCCGTCTAACCCCACCGCGTCACCCCGTCTAACCCCACCGCGTCACCCCGGGTGACCCCACCACGTCACCCAGCCACGAGTCACCCGTCACGAGTCACTGAGCCTGCCTGTCCCACCACCGGGGGAGTTGGAAGTACCTGTGAGCACCCATACCGAGCACCCGATCTCGCTCGCCGCGCCCAGCGGGATCGACCGCGCCGCGCACCACCGCCTCGACGAGGCCTGGCTCGCGGCCGCCTGGAGCCACCCGACGACGCGCGTCTTCGTGGTCTCCGGCGGTCAGGTCCTGATCGACGACACCCCCGACGGGGAGACCGGGATCGTGATGACCCCGGCCTTCGAGGCCCCGGTCACCGAGACGCACCGCTACTTCCTGGGCACCGACGACGACGGCGTACGGTACTTCGCGCTCCAGAAGGACTCGTTGCCGGGCCGGATGGACCAGTCGGCCCGCCCGGCCGGCCTGCGCGAGGCCGGGCTGCTGCTGGGCCCGCGCGACGCCGGGCTGATGGTGCACGCGGTGGCCCTGGAGAACTGGCAGCGGATGCACCGCTTCTGCTCGCGCTGCGGCGAGCGCACGGTGGTCGCGGCCGCCGGGCACATCCGCCGCTGCCCCGGCTGCGGAGCCGAGCACTACCCGCGCACCGACCCCGCGGTGATCATGTTGGTCACCGACGAGCACGACCGCGCGCTGCTGGGCCGCCAGGTGCACTGGCCGGAGGGGCGCTTCTCGACGTTGGCCGGGTTCGTGGAGCCGGGCGAGTCGATCGAGCAGTCGGTCGTCCGCGAGGTGTGGGAGGAGGCGGGCATCAAGGTCGGCGAGGTCGAGTACGTCGCCAGCCAGCCCTGGCCGTTCCCGTACAGCCTGATGCTGGGCTTCACGGCGCGCGCCACCACCACCGAGATCACGGTCGACGGCGAGGAGATCCAGGAGGCCCGCTGGTTCTCCCGCGAGGAGCTGCGTGCCGCGTTCGAGAGCGGCGAGATGGTGCCCCCGTCGGGGATCTCCATCGCGGCGCGGCTGGTCGAGCGCTGGTACGGGGAGCCGCTGCCGCGTCCGCTCGCGTAAGGCCCGCCACACGGCAGAAGGCCCCCGCCGCGGCGGGGGCCCTTCTGTTCGCTGCGTCACGTCGCTGCGTCACGTCGATGCGCACCCGGCCACCTCGCCGCGTGCCGCCCCGGCCGTCAGACGGCGAGGGCCTGCTTGACCTGGGCCAGGCTCGGGTTCGTCATGACCGACTCGGCCCCGGCCGGGGACACCACGAGGACGGTCGGAACGGTCTGGTTGCCGCCGTTCGCCTTCTCGACGAACGCCGCGGACTCGGGGTCCAGCTCGATGTTGATCTCGTTGTACGCGATGCCTTCCCGGTCCAGCTGGGTCTTCAGCCGACGGCAGTAGCCGCACCAGGTCGTGCTGTACATCGTGACGGAACCCGTGTCCTGCATGCTGCGGTCTCCTCTGTGGGGTCTGGGTGGTCCGAGTACTCGAACGTACGGGACCGCGGGGCCATTCCCGCAGCCGCGGTGCCCCCGGTACGTCAAGTACGTCAAGTGCGTCGGGTGCGTCACGTGCAGCACGGGGGCCGCGCGGGCCGCGAGCCGGTACGACGAATGCGCGCACCCTGTGGACAAGTTTCCCGCCCGCCCCTCGGGACCTGGCAGCATGGCGGGGTGACATCAGCAACGCACTCCTCATCCTTCCCCGCCGGCGCGGACTCGGCCGACGCGGTGCTCCTGGGCCTGGACCCGGAGCAGCGCGAGGTCGCGACGACCCTGCGCGGACCGGTGTGCGTGCTGGCGGGAGCGGGCACGGGCAAGACCCGGGCGATCACCCACCGGATCGCCTACGGGGTCCGTTCCGGCCAGCTGATGCCGGCCAGCGTGCTGGCCGTCACGTTCACCAACCGCGCCGCCGGCGAAATGCGCGGCCGCCTGCGCACCCTGGGCGCGGGCGGGGTCCAGGCACGGACGTTCCACTCCGCCGCCCTGCGCCAGCTCCAGTACTTCTGGCCCAAGGCGATCGGCGGCGAGGTGCCCCGCCTCGTCGAGCGCAAGATCCAGCTCGTGGCCGAGGCCGGCGCGCGCTGCCGCATCCGACTCGACCGTGGCGAGCTGCGCGATGTCACCGGTGAGATCGAGTGGGCGAAGGTCACCCAGACCGTGCCCTCCGACTATCCGGCAGCCGCCCTCAAGGTGGGCCGCGAAGCCCCCCGGGACATGGCGGAGATCGCCCAGATCTACGGGACGTACGAGCAGCTCAAGCGCGACCGCGGCATGATCGACTTCGAGGACGTGCTACTGCTCACGGTCGGCATCCTCCAGGACCGCCACGACATCGCCGAACAGATCCGCACCCAGTACCAGCACTTCGTGGTGGACGAGTACCAGGACGTCAGCCCGCTCCAGCAGCGACTGCTGGACCTGTGGCTCGGCGAGCGCGACAGCCTCTGCGTCGTCGGCGACGCCAGCCAGACGATCTACTCCTTCACCGGTGCCACCCCGGACCACCTGCTGAACTTCCGCACCCGCTACCCGCAGGCCACGCTCGTCAAGCTGGTCCGCGACTACCGCTCCACCCCCCAGGTGGTCCACCTCGCCAACGGGCTGCTCAGCCAGGCCAAGGGCCGCGCCGCCGAGCACCGCCTGGAGCTGGTCTCCCAGCGCGAGCCCGGCCCCGACCCGGTCTACGCCGAGTACCCCGACGAGCCCGCCGAGGCCGAGGGCGTCGCCCTGCGGATCCGGGACCTGATCGCGGCGGGCGTCCCGGCCGGCGAGATCGCCGTGCTCTACCGCATCAACGCCCAGTCCGAGGTCTACGAGCAGGCCCTCGCCGACGCCGGGGTGCCGTACCAGCTGCGCGGCGCCGAGCGCTTCTTCGAGCGGGGCGAGGTGCAGAAGGCGATCCTCGCCCTGCGCGGCGCCGCGCGCTCCGGCGGCAACGACCCCCTCCTCGACGACGTCGTCGAGCTCGGCTCCCAGGTCCGGGCCGTCCTCAGCTCCACCGGCTGGACCACCGAGCCGCCCGCCGGCTCCGGGGCCGTCCGCGACCAGTGGGAGTCCGTGGCCGCCCTGGTCCGGCTCGCCGAGGACTTCGCCCGGAGTCGGCCCGGCGCGACCCTGGCGGACCTGACCGTAGAGCTGGACGAGCGCAGGGCGGCCCAGCACGCCCCGACCGTCCAGGGCGTCACCCTCGCCTCGCTGCACGCCGCGAAGGGCCTGGAATGGGACGCCGTGTACCTGGCCGGCCTCACCGACGGCATGATGCCGATCACATACGCCAAGACCGACGAGCAGGTGGAGGAGGAACGCCGGCTCCTCTATGTCGGGGTCACCCGGGCGCGTCACCACCTGACGCTCTCCTGGGCGCTCTCCCGGGCTCCGGGCGGCAGGCCCTCCCGCCGCCCCAGCCGCTTCCTGAACGGGCTGCGGCCGGGCTCTGCGGCCCCCGGCGGCCGGGCGGGCGGTACGGCCGAGCGGGCGCCCCGGACGCGGGGGCGCCGCGGCCCGGCGCTGTGCCGGGTGTGCGGCAAGACGCTCACCGAGGCCGGCGAGCTGAAACTGATGCGCTGCGACGACTGCCCGTCGGACATGGACGAAGGCCTCTACGAGCGGCTGCGGGAGTGGCGCGCGGGCCAGGCGAAGGAGCAGGGACTGCCCGCGTACTGCGTCTTCACCGACAGGACGCTCGTCGCGATCGCCGAGGCCGCGCCGTCCGAGGAGGGCGAGCTCTCGATGATCTCTGGAGTCGGCCGCCGCAAGCTCGACCGGTACGGAGCCGACGTCCTGGCCATCTGTGCAGGTCAAGAGCCTGGGGGCAGCGATGCTGACGACGCGTAGAAACTCGTCGGAAAAATAGTTTGCACATGCCCAGCGAATCCCCATAGGTTCTTAGCAACGGAAACGGTGGCTTCTCCAAAGCTCCGGATCCGTGCTGTACTTATCCGAATACGTATGGGACAGGCCCCCGGGCCCCGTCCCCGAGACGCCGAGAGGAGGCGAGAACCAGTGACCAGCTTCATCACCACCACCAAAATGACCGATCGCTCGGTCGCCGCTTCCTGCACGCTCGGCTCCTCCTCGCTCCTCCCGCTCCTGGGTACCGGTCTGTCCGCGATTTCCGCTGACAGCCCTGCCCTGCTGGCTGCGCCCTCCGCGCTCCTGGCGAGCGTGCGGAATGAGCGACCGACCCAGGCACCGGTGGCAGTACTGGAAGCCCAGGCGCATGGCGCCTATGGGTTTGCGGCCGCAGCCGGTGCCGGATCCAAGACGCAGACGAAGCAGACGAAGCAGCAGCACCACCTGATGTGGGCCTTCCGTGGGCTCGAACCCTGGAGTGATCCAGCCTGATTCCAAGATCAGGCCGGCGCCTTCAGGGCCGCGGAACCCCACCCGGGATCCGCGGCCCTTCTGTTTGCCCCCGAACGGGGGCGACGGCACGAAGGAGCCTCGGGACTGGCAAGACCAGGTACCAGCCGCCCCCGGCCGAACCCGGCCGGAACGACTAGCCAACCAAGACGAGGAAGAAAACACCGTGCAACTCGAAGCGCACGCCCCGTCCGTACCGCAGACCCAGACGATCTCCCCGCCCGCAGTCCCGGAGGACTCCACCTTGACTCCCCTCACCGCGCTGACCGCGCTCGACGACGCCATCGAGAACCTCGGCGTACCCGTCGCCTGCCGTACCTACGACCCCGAGGTCTTCTTCGCCGAGTCCCCGGCCGACGTCGAGTACGCCAAGTCCCTGTGCGCCACCTGCCCGCTGGTCGAGGCCTGCCTCGCCGGTGCGGTCGAGCGCCGTGAGCCCTGGGGTGTCTGGGGTGGCGAGCTGTTCGTCCAGGGCGTTGTCGTAGCCCGGAAGCGCCCCCGTGGCCGTCCGCGCAAGAACCCGGTTGTCGCGGCATGACCGCCGCCGGAACCATCGACCGCCCCCTGACGCACGACCCCTTGAAGCAGGCCCTCATGACCGCCCACACGACGAGCGAGCAGCCGCACGGCTCCGCCACCGCAGACTTCATCACCGCCGGCGCGATCACCTCGCGTCAGAACAGGACCCGCGAAATGCAACTCATCCCAGAAGCCCTGGCTCGTGCCCATATGGACGACCGCATGCGTGAGGTCGACGCCGAGCGTCGCGCCCTGCGCCTGGTCGCCGCCCGCCGCATGCAGCGGCGAGCCGAGCGCGTCTCGCTGCGCGCCCGGCGGGCGCTGGCCATCGCCGTCATGCAGTAAGCAGCACGCAGCCGCCGCTGACCAGCGGCGCCGCAGCGTACGGGGGACCGGTCCGAACGGACCGGTCCCCCCGGTGCGTTGCGGACGGCTCTCCACCCCTCGCGGGGATATCGTCTGGAGGTGGACCAGCCGAATCCCCACCCCGCCCCGTCGGGACCCGAGGCCCAGCCCGTCGTCTGCGCGCGCTGCGGCAAGAAGGCCCCAGACGGCGCCCCGCCCACCTGGACCTGCTCGGTGGAGAACGGGACCAGACAGTACTTCTGCGTCGATTGCGCGCGGGCCAACCTCCGGGCGATCGAGGGCCGCCTCGACTCGTCCTGGTGGTGACTCGGGCCCGCAGGCCCCCGCGCTCACTCCTCGGGCAAGAACCCCGGGAGCCAGGACTCCAGTTCGCCCCGCAGCCGTACCGTCGCGCCCAGCTGGCAGAGCACCCCGATGGTGCTCAGCGTCACCCGGTGGATCAGCAGGTACGAGGGCGGCAGATTGATCTGCCGGCCCAACTGGTGTGCGGGGGAGCGGGGATCGGCGATCCGGGCCGCCTGGCCGCGCAGCCACGGGCGCGTGAAGGTGAACTCATCGGCCCGGGCCGGCTCGATGATGGGCAGCAGGTAGTCCAGCACCGCCTCCGGGTCCAGTTCGATGGACTCCTTCACGAACCCCTCGGCGCACAGGTGCCCGTAGGTCCCCTCCGCGTCGCCCTCCAGCGTCATCCTCAGTGACGTCCCGATGGGTTTGGGCCAGCCTCCGGGCAGCCGGTCGACGGTGCCGAAGTCCAGCACGCCCAGCCGTATTCGGCCGTCCGCCCCGGATATCAGACGGAAGTTGCCCGGATGCGGATCGGCGTGCAGCAGCCCGGTGCGCGCGGGCCCCGAGAAGAGGAACCGGGCCAGCAGCTGACCGGCGCGGTCGCGCTCCTCCTCGGTGCCGTCCGCTATCACCTCCGACAGCGGGGTCCCCTCCATCCACTCGGTCACCAGCACCTGGTCGCCCTGGTGCACGACATCCGGCACGACCACGTCCTCGTCGCCCTCGAACGCGTCCGCGTGGATCCGCTGGGCCTCGGCCTCCAGCTCGTAGTCCAGTTCCTCCGCGACCCGGTCGCGCAGCTCCTCGATCAACGGCTTGACGTCCATGCCGGGAATCAGCGGACCCAGCAGCCCCGCGAACCGGCCCAGCTGCTTCAGGTCCGACAGCAGCGCCTCACCGGCCCCCGGGTATTGGACCTTCACCGCGACCTGCCGGCCGTCGTGCCACACCGCCCGGTGCACCTGCCCGATCGAGGCCGCCGCGGCCGGCTTGTCCTCGAACTCCTCGAACAGGTCGCGCCAGTCGGCGCCCAGTCGGTCCGCCAGCACCTGGTGCACCGTCTGGGCGGGCAGCGGCGGGGCCGCCTCCTGAAGCTTGGTCAGCGCGGCCCGGTACGGCCCGGCGACCTCCTCGGGCAGGGCCGACTCGAAGACCGAGAGCGCCTGCCCGAACTTCATGGCACCGCCCTTCAACTCTCCGAGCGTGCGGAACAGCTGATCGGCGGTGCGCTGCTGGAGCTCGCGCGCCACGATCTCCGCCGACTTGCCCCCGATCCGCTTTCCCAGCCCCCAAGTGACCCGGCCCGCGAAGCCGAGTGGCAGCGCGGCCAGCTTGACGGTACGGGTGACCGCCTTCCGGGGAAGATCAGACATGCGCCCCTCCAATTCCCAGACAGCTGTGCCGCAAGCGGCGGTTCAGGACGGCCCTCGGCCCATCGCATCCTGTCATGGTGCCTGCGCCCCACCCCGCCCGAGGCGTCCACCCCGAAGCCGACGGGAGTCCCGACCCCCGGACAGCATCGGTCCCCGCGGGCGAGCATGACCGGACACCGGATGGAGCCTTCACGGCCCCGCCCCCTGCTCCGCCGTAACCCTGGCCGCGGCGCACGGGCAGTCGGGATGCGGGCTCAGGGGCGTCTGCTCCCAGTGAAGACCGGGGAGGGCGGCCTCCCAGCGGGAGGCCGTCGACGCGGGCAGCTCGCCGTCGAGGAAGGACAGGGCGTGGGCCGCGGCGAGGCCGGCCACCGCCGTGGCCAGGCCCAGGTCGCAGGCGGCGGCGGCCCGGCGGCGGTGCGCCGAGCGCCATTGGACGAGCATCCGCGGCCAGGCCGGATCCGCCTCGACCCGGTCGCGCTCCATGCAGCCCGCGCACGCCGTGGCACCCGGCAGCACCAGCGGACCGACCAGCCCGGTGCCCTCCAGCACCCCGGCGTACAGGTGCGGGGTGCCGGTGGCGATCCAGTCGGCCGCGGTGCCCGGATCCGGGGCCCACGCCTGCAAGCCGTCCCGGGGCGCGACCACCACCAGGGACACACCCGGCTCGGGCCCCTCGTGTTCCGTGGCACGCGGTGGGCGCGCCGGGGCCGATTCGCGGACCAGCCCGGCCGCCGCCTCGGCCCGCAGCCGCCCCACACTGCCCGGCCCAAGTCCACCCGGTGCCACGTCCGCGGGCTCCACCCGGCCGCCGTCGAGGACCTCGACCCGGCCCACGCCGGCTCCCGCCAGGACCCCGGCGATCATCCCGCCCACCCGGCCGCTCCCGCGCACCTGGACCCGTACGGCCCGCCGCGCCGCGACGCCCCGCAAGTCACCTCCCGGCTCACGGCGTACCAGCGAGAGCGAGCCCAGATCGGGCCCGAGCCGCTCCAGCGCCTCCGGCCGCTTGCGCACGGCCTGCGCCCGAGGGCCGCCCGCGGTCGCGTCGTCCAGCAGGCCGGCCGCTGCCAGCCGGCGGACCAGCAAGTCCACCTGCCCCTCCGGCAGCCCCACGGCCGCCGCCTCCGCGCGCAGCAGTTCCATGCCCCGCGTCCCGTCGATCCGGTCGATGAGCGATCCGGTCGCCGTGTCCACCGGGCCGAGCACCACCGCGTGCGCAGGCGTTACCCCGAACTGCACCGTCTGTAGATCCCGCCACGCCCTCGCCAGCGCCGGCTTCACCTTCGGATACATGGCTTTCCCCCTCGTACGAACTGCGCCTCGTTCCCTTCCTCCGCAGAGTGCCCGCCCGGCGCATTCCGTGCGCGGATTTGTCCACAGGCAAGAGCTATTAGGCATATGAGATGGAGAAATGGGGCGCTTCCTGCGCGACCTTCGAATCGATCATGTTCGAACGGTGGAGCAGCGGGACTTCGGCCGCGGCGAGCGGGTACGGTCTTGGGCGTGTCCGCCGACCCACAGCAGCGCGCCGTCGAAGTCCGCCGGAGCGCGCGCCGCCGCAGGACCGTTTCCGCCTACCGCGAGGGTGACCGGACGGTCGTCCTCATCCCTGCCCGGATGTCCGAGGCCGAGGAGCAGCGCTGGGTGGGCGTCATGCTCGACAAGCTCGCCGCGCAGGAGAGCAAGCGCACCCTCGGGGACGCGGAACTCACCGCACGCGCCGAGCGTTTGTCCGAGCAGTACTTCAGCGCCCGTGCCCGCCCCCGCTCGGTGCGCTGGGTCACCAACCAGAACACGCGCTGGGGCTCCTGCACCCCTGCCGAAGGCAGCATCCGGCTCTCGCACCGCCTCCAGGGGATGCCGGAGTACGTCGTCGACTACGTGCTGCTGCACGAGCTGGCGCACCTCCTCGTGCCCGGCCACGGCCCCCGCTTCTGGGAACTGCTCGACGCCTACCCGCGCACCGAGCGGGCCCGCGGCTACCTGGAGGGAGTGGTCGCCGCCGAGCGGCTGCCCAAGGTCCCCGAGGCCCGGGAGGAATGACCGGACCGCGCACCCCCGGCCGCGGACGTATCGATATGTACCGGGTCGGTACCGGCTTGGCCGGATGTCGGCAGATGCGGCTAGCCTGAGCGGCACGCAATTTCACAGTCGGGATGGGGGACGGTCGTTACGTATGGCCAGGGAATTCCAACGCGGTCACAAGGCCAAGATCAGCGATCTGACGGCCGGCACCGATCTGTACGTGGGCGTCCAGATCGCCGGGCCCGGACTCGCCTTCGACATCAGCTGCTTCGGCCTTGACGCCAACGAGCAGCTGTCGGACGACCGGTACTTCATTTTCTACAACCAGCCGAAGTCGCCGGAGGAGTCCATCCAGCAGCTCGGCCCGCAGGCCGGCGACACCGAGTCCTTCCGGGTGACGCTGGACCGCGTCCCGGCGAGCATCCACAAGCTGTCCTTCACCGCCACGATCGACGGCGACGGACAGATGTCGCAGATCGGACCGGGCTACATCCGGATCGTGGCCGGCGGCGAAGAGGTCGTCCGGTACTCCTTCACGGGTGCGGAGTTCAGCACCGAGCGCGCCGTGATGCTCGGCGACTTCTACCTCAAGGACGTGTGGCGGTTCGCCGCCGTCGGCCAGGGCTTCGACGGCGGACTCGCCGCGCTGCTGAAGAACTTCGGCGGCGAGGTCGCCGAGGAGGACGAGCAGCAGGCGCAGCAGCCGCAGGCCCCCGCCCCCGCTCAGTCCGGCGCCGCGCCGGGATTCGCCCCGCCGCCGCAGGGAGCCGCCCCGGCGCAGTCCTTCGGCACCCCGGTCCAGGCCCCGGCCCCGCAGGCCCCGCCCGCCCCGTACGTTCCGCAGCCCGCCCCGGCTCCCGCCCCGGCCCCGCAGTACCAGCAGCCCGGCGCGCCCGCCCCCGTGCACTCGGCCCCGACCATGGTCGGCCCGCTGACCACCCCGCCGGCCCCCGCGCCGTACGGACAGCCGCCGCACGCCCCGCAGCCGCCCGGCCCGCCGTCGTACGGCCAGCAGTCGCAGCCCTCGTACGGCCAGATGCCCGGTTACGGCCAGGTCCCGCCGCCCGCTCCGGCCCCCGCGCCGTACGGCCAGCAGCCCGGTTACGGCCAGGTCCCCGGCCAGCAGCCGGCCCCGTACGGTCAGATGCCCGGCCAGCAGCCCGGCTACGGCCAGGGCGCCCCGCAGGCCGCCGGCGCCGGACTCGCCGCCGCGCTCCAGCCGTACAAGGAAGTGCCCACGGGCACCCGCTGGACCGCGCAGAACCACCAGCTCATGCGCGTCGACCTGGCCATGGGCGGCCAGCCCGTCCTCGCCCGCCAGGGCAGCATGGTGCTCTACCAGGGCAAGGTCGACTTCAGCTACAAGGGCGCGGGCTTCGCCGGCCGCATCGTCGGCAACGCCACCGGCCAGGAGATGCAGCTGATGCGCTGCAGCGGCCGCGGCCAGGTCTTCCTCGCCGAGAACGGCGCCCACCTGCACGCCATCGAGCTCCAGGGCGACGGGATCTGCGTCTCCGCCGAGAGCGTCCTCGCCTTCGACGAGAGCCTCCAGCACGAGGTCCGCCGCATCGAGGGCCACGGCATCCCCGGCGGCGCCCTCTTCACGATGCTGTTCCAGGGCTCCGGCACGGTGATCGTCAAGACGCACGGCACGCCGGTCGTACTGCCCGTCACCCCGACCACCTTCGCCGACAGCAATGCCATCGTCGCGTGGTCGGCGGCCTCCCAGGTGATCGTCTCCAGCCAGGTCCGGCTGCGGCGCAACGCCTACCCCGGCCACAGCGGGGAGACCGTGAACCTCCAGTTCCGCGGCGCTCCCGGCAACTTCATCGTCGTCCAGCCGTACGAGGTCTGAGGGAGCCCGTCATGAACGCAATGAACCAGCAGCTCGCGGGCTACGCCCCCACCCCCGTCACGGCCCGCATGGAGAACCACGGCCGGGCCATGCTCAAGGTCGCCATGCAGAGCGGCCAGGACCTCTTCGCACGCACCGGATCGATGGTCGCGTACGAGGGCTTCGTCCAGTACGAGCCCAACCCGCCGGCCATGCGCCAGATGGCTTCCCAGTGGCTGACCGGCGAGGGCGCCCCGCTGATGAAGTGCACGGGCGACGGCCTGCTCTACCTCGCCGACTACGGCGCCGACGTCGTCGTGATCAACCTCAACAACGACGCGCTGTCGGTCAACGGCACCAACCTGCTCGCCTTCGACGCCCACCTCCAGTGGGGCGTCGAGCGGGTCAAGGGCATGGCCAAGTTCGCCGGCCAGGGCCTGTTCAACGTGCAGATCTCCGGCACCGGCTGGGTCGCGATCACCTCCCGGGGCACCCCGATCGTGGTCGACTGCGGCCGCGGCGAGGACGAGACGTATGTCGACCCCGACGCGCTCGTCGCCTGGTCCCCGAACCTCAAGGTGAAGGGCAAGCGCAGTTTCAAGGCCTCGTCGATGATCGGCCGGGGCAGCGGGGAGGCCTACCAGATGGCCTTCTCCGGTCAGGGCATCGTCGTCGTACAGCCCAGCGAGGACAGCACCGACCGGCTCCGGGGCCGGGGCTGAGGGGGAGCGGACACATCATGCAGAGCGCACTTTTCGCCCACGCAGAGGCGCAGTCCCAGGAGCGGTACGCCGTCCAGAACCCGCAGCTGCTGCGGGTCACGCTGGCCGGCTCCGACGACGTACTCGCCCGCAAGGGCGCGATGGTCGCCTACCAGGGCATCGTCGACTTCGACGGCGAGTACCAGAGCACCACGCAGCGCACCGCCCTCGCCCGCACCGGCGAGGGACTCGACCTGATGCGCTGCTCCGGGCAGGGCACGGTCTACCTGGCCAACCTCGCCCAGTACGTCCACGTCGTGGACGTGGACCAGGACGGCCTCACCGTCGACAGCAGCTACGTGCTGGCGCTGGACTCCAGCCTGCACACCGAGGCGATCGCGGTCGACAGCCAGTACGGGATCTCCGGTTCCGGCAAGTACCAGCTCAACATCACCGGCCGCGGCAAGGTCGCGCTGATGACCTCTGGGCAGCCGCTGATGATGCAGGTCACGCCCGACAAGTACGTCAACGCCGACGCGGACGCGGTCGTCGCCTGGTCGACCTCGCTGCGCGTGCAGATGCAGGCCCAGACGCACTCCAGCGGCGTCTGGCGGCGGCGCGGCAACACCGGCGAGGGCTGGGAGCTCAGCTTCCTCGGCACCGGCTTCGCGCTGGTGCAGCCGAGCGAGGTGCTGCCGCCGCAGAACGCCCAGCTCGGTCAGGGCATGGCCGCGCAGTACGGCATGGGCCAGCACGGCGTCCACGTGCAGAACCAGAACAACGCCTGGAACTGACGAGGGGCACACGGCACGTGCAAGGGGCGGCTCCGCGGATGCGGGGCCGCCCCTTGCACGTGTTCCGGTGTGTCCCGGTATCTGGGTGTCTCCGGAGGCGTCAGAGCCGCGCCAGGGTCGCCTCCAGCAGCCGCACGACCGAGGCGTCGGCCACCGCCGCGACCTCCTCGTACGGGAACCAGCGCAGGTCCAGCGATTCCTCGCTGATCTCCGCCACCGCGCCGGCCGGAGCCAGCGCCGCGTACTGCACGTCCAGGTGCCAGTTGCACGGCGCCGGGATCGGGTGCCGGTCCAGCCGCACCGGGCCGCCCGGCAGCAGCGTCAGCCCCGACGCGATGCCCGACTCCTCGACGGCCTCGCGCAGCGCGGCCCCGGCGAGCGTGGTGTCGTCGGGCTCGCAGTGCCCGCCCAGCTGGAGCCACATGCCGAGCTTCTTGTGCAAGGTCAGCAGTACGCGCCCGCCCGCCGGGTCGACGACCAGCGCGCTGCCGGTGATGTGCCCCGCCCGGCAGGGCTTGTAGACCCCGTCCGGGTGCGCCGCCAGGTGCTCCAGGTACAGGTCACGCAGTTCGGGCTGGTCCTCGTACCCCTTGAGGACCAGCACCGCGTCGTCGTACAGGCTCACTTCTTCGTTTCACCCTCACCATCGGCGTCGCCCGGAGTTTCCTGCCCGCCCTGTTCGCGCTTCTGCGCCGCCTCGCCGAGCATCTTGTCGATCTCGGAGAAGTCCAGCTGCTCGCGGTGCACGAACCCGTCCGGGTCGTCCAGGTCGGAGGCCGTCGGCAGCATGTCCGGGTGCTCCCAGAGCCCGTCCCGGCCGTCCACCCCGCGCGCGTCGGTCAGCGACGCCCACAGCCGCGAGGCGTCCCGCAGCCGGCGCGGGCGCAGCTCCAGCCCGATCAGCGTGGCGAAGGTCTGCTCCGCCGGGCCGCCGGAGGCGCGCCGCCGGCGCATGGTCTCGCGCATGGCGTCCGCCGAGGACAGCCGGGGCTTGGCCGCCTCGTGGACGACCGCGTCCACCCAGCCCTCGACCAGCGCGAGCGCCGTCTCCAGGCGGGCCAGGGCGGCCTTCTGCTCGGGGGTGTCCTGCGGCTGGAACATGCCGCCCTGGAGCGCTTCCTGAAGCTGCTCCGGGTTCGTCGGGTCGAGCTGGCCGACCACGTCCTCCAGCTTGGATGTGTCGACCTTGATGCCCCGCGCGTACCCCTCGACCGTGCCCAGCAGGTGCGAGCGCAGCCACGGCACGTGCGCGAACAGCCGGGCGTGCGCCGCCTCGCGCAGGGCCAGGTACAGCCGCACCTCGTCGGCCGGGACGCTCAGGTCCTTGCCGAAGGCCTCGATGTTCAGCGGAAGCAGCGCGGCCTTGCCGGCCGGACCCAGCGGAAGGCCGATGTCGGTGGAGCCGACGACCTCGCCCGCGAGGGTGCCGACGGCCTGGCCGATCTGCTGGCCGAACATGGCGCCGCCCATGGAGCGCATCATGCCGAGCAGCGGGCCCGCCATGGCCTGCATCTCCTCGGGCAGCACACTGCCCATGGCCACGCCGACGCGCTCGGCGACCGGGTCCACGAGCTCCTTCCACACCGGGAGGGTCGCCTCGACCCACTCGGCACGGCTCCACGCGACGGCCGTCGTCGCGCCCGAGGGCAGCGAGGTCACCCCGTCCAGCCAGTGGTCGGCGAGGCGCACGGCCTCGTCGACGGCGGACTTCTCGGCGATGCCGACGCTGACGTCCTTCACACCGTCCGCCGTGCCCTGGGCGACGGTCTGGCGGGCGATGTCCTTGGCCATGTCCCAGTTCACGGGACCGCCCTCGTAGCTGAGCATCTGGCCGAGCTGCTGGAAGGCCGCGCCCAGGTCGTTCGGGTTCATCGAACCGAACATCGCCGCGAACGGATTGTCCGCGCCGCCCGGGCCGCCGGCGCCGCCCGGCAGGCCCATGCCCGGGAACCCGAACGGATTCGGGCCGCTCTGACCGCCCTGATTGCCCTTCTTCTTGCCTTCGTCGCCGTTCTCCGGCTCCTCCGGCGGAAGGCCGAATCCGAATGGGGTGTCGCTCACGGGTTTCCTCGGCTCGTAGGGCCGCCGGCAGGGCCGACGGGAAATGGTCCGACAACACCACCCAGCGTAGACACCACACCCGCTTCCGGGCTCGGTGCTCCGCCGACTCCTGGGCTGCGGCAGGATGGACATCACCTGGTAGGTACGCGTCGCGGCGCGTCCCTACTGAAGACAACCGCTGGAGACGCCTGGTGAGTTCCCCAGATCCACAGGTTCGCGCGCCCCACGACGCCGAAAACCGCCCTGAGCACGGCGAGAGCGCCCACGGCGTTCGCCAGCCGCGAAACCAGGCTGCACGAGGCCCCGTGATCGCCGTGACCGGCGCCGCTTCCGGGGTCGGGGCGGCCCTGGTGGCCCGCCTGGCCGCGTCCGACGAGGTCAAGCAGGTCGTGGCGATCGACGAGCGGCGCGGTGACTGCGCCGCCGCGCAGTGGCACGTGCTGGACGTACGGGACCCCGCGATCGCCGAGAAACTGCGCGGCGCCGACGTGGTCGTCCACCTGGCGCTGGACCTCGACCTGGAGACGGACCCGGCCGCCCGTACGGCGTACAACGTGCGCGGGACACAGACCGTCCTGACGGCCGCCGCCGCGGCCGGGGTGCACCGGGTCGTGCTGTGCACCTCCGCGATGGTCTACGGGGCCCTGCCGGACAATGACATCCCGCTGTCGGAGGACTCCGAGCTGCGGGCCACGGCCGAGGCGACGGGCGTCGGCGACCTGCTGGAGATCGAGCGGCTCGGCCGCCGGGCGCCGCGGGCGCACCCCGGGCTCAACGTGACGGTGGTCCGCCCGGCGGTCCTGGTCGGCGGCACCGACACCGCCCTGACCCGGTACTTCGAGTCGCCGCGCCTGCTGGTGGTGGCCGGCTCCCGGCCGACCTGGCAGTTCTGCCACGTCGAGGACCTGGTCAGCGCGCTGGAGTACGCGGCACTGGAGAAGGTCGAGGGCGAGCTGGCGGTGGGCTGCGAGGGCTGGCTGGAACAGGAGGAGGTCGAGGAGCTGAGCGGCATCCGCCGCATGGAGCTCCCGTCGGCGGTCGCGCTCGGCGCGGCGGCCCGGCTCCACCGGATCGGCCTGACTCCCTCCCCGGCAGGGGACCTCGCGTACACGATGCATCCGTGGGTGGTCAGCGTGAGCGGGCTGCACGCGGCGGGTTGGCGGCCGCGCTGGACCAACGAGGAGGTGCTGGCCGAGCTCCTCCAGGAAGTCGCGGGCCGGCACACGGTCGCTGGGCGCCGGCTGGGCCGCAAGGACGCCACCGCGGCGGGCGCGGCCGGCGCGACGGTCGCCCTGCTGGGCGCGGCGGCGGTGGTCCGCAGGGCCCGCAAGCGCCGCGGCATCTGACCGTCCCGGGCCTGCCGGCCCCGGGCCCCGAGGGGTCGGCCCCGCCCCGGGCGTCCGGCCCCGGGTGGGGGCTGCACGGGTCTGCCGCGGGCGGCGGGTGCCCGAGCTCGGGGCGGCTCGGCCGCGGTGATCCTGTAGGAGGCTCCATACCGGTGGGCCGTACAGCCGGTCGAATCGGCTCTTCCGAGATGTGAGAGCGGTGGTGCACGATGGCTGCATGGCACCGCACTTCGACCACCCCGGCGAGCAGGCCGCTCCGGACCCGATCCGGCTGCTCGAAATCCGTGAGACCCCGCTCTCGATCGACGAGGTCTTCAAGGCGGTAGGCGACGACGCGACGGGTGGCACGACCCTCTTCGTCGGCACCGTGCGCAACCACGACAGCGGGGCCGACGTCGACGCGCTCGGCTACTCCTGCCACCCGTCGGCCGAGGCCGAGATGCGCCGCGTCGCCGAGCGCGTGATCGACAAGTACCCGGTCCGCGCCCTGGCCGCCGTCCACCGCATCGGCGACCTGGCCGTCGGCGACCTCGCGGTGATCGTGGCGGTGTCCTGCCCGCACCGCGGCGAGGCCTTCGAGGCCTGCCGGATGCTGATCGACGACCTCAAGCACGAGGTCCCGATCTGGAAGCACCAGACCTTCTCCGACGGCACCGAGGAGTGGGTCGGAGCCTGCTGAGCGCCCTCGGCCGGCGCCTTGGCGGGCGCTGGCCGGCGGGTACTCGGGGGCCGGGTGCGGGGGTGGGGGTGCGATCTTGTACTGTCCCACCCGTTCGGCCGCGCAACACGCCCTCGATTTGCGTAACCCCCCTCCGGGCACGAGCGTTGAAGCCACCAACGACACGTACTTTCGGGGCAGGGAGGCACGTCCATGGCGTCACTGGCGTGGTTGCTGATTCCGCTGTTCGCCGCCATCGGAGCGGCGATATGGGGCAGCTGGGCGGCGCGCGACCGCACTCAAGGTGACATATCCGAACTCGCGGGATACGCGAGGTTCCGTGAAGCCATGGACAAGGCCGATCAGGCCAGGGCGAAGGCAGCGGCCCATTCCGGTTCCGACGCGGTGTGACGCGTCCCGGGCGAGGCCCCTCGAAGACCCGCCCCTGAGAATCCGCTGAGAGTTCCGCGTACGGCCCCCGTACGGACCGGCCCCGGCGGCCGCCCGTCTGGGGCGTCCCGTACTGTCGATCCATGCCACGCCGCACTGCGACGATGCTCGCCTCCACCCTCCTGCTGTTCGCGCTGCTCTGCGCAGGGGTTTTCATCAAGGTCCCGTACTCGGAAATGAGCCCGGGCCCGACGGTGAACACGCTCGGGGACTCGCACGGCGAGCCCGTCATCAGCATCGCGGACCACAAGACGTACCCGGCCAGTGGGCACCTCAACATGACGACGGTCCGGGTCACCGGCGCCGACTACGACATGAACCTGCTGGAAGCGGTCTACGGCTGGCTGTCCGACGACAACATCGTCGTCCCGCACGAGAACCTCTACCCGGACGGGAAGACGGAGGAGCAGTCGACCCAGGAGAACGCCGAGGAGTTCAGCCAGTCGCAGGAGAGCGCCAAGGTGGCGGCCCTCAAGCAGCTGGGCACTCCGGGCGTCGCCTCCCGCGTCGTGGTCTCCACCGTCGTCAAGGGGAGCCCCGCCGAGGGCAAGCTGCACGCCGGTGACGTGATCCGGGCCGTCGACGGCAGCCCGATCAACGCCCCCGAGGACGTGGCCAAGCTCGTCACCAAGCGCAAGGCCGGCGAGCCGGTCGAGTTCACCATCGTGCCCGCCGCCGAGGCGGCAGCGGCCGAGAAGGCGCACAAGGAGCCCACCGGGTCGACCAAGGTCGTGATCACCACCGCGAAGGCGGAGGGCGACGGGCATGCCATCGTCGGCATCCGGGCGGGCACCGACCACACCTTCCCGTTCGCGATCGACATCAAGCTCGCCGACGTCGGCGGCCCGAGCGCGGGCCTGATGTTCTCCCTCGGCATCGTCGACAAGCTCACCCCGGGCGATCTGACCGGCGGGAAGTTCGTCGCGGGCACCGGCACCATCGACGACGCCGGCAAGGTCGGCCCCATCGGCGGCATCCAGATGAAGACGATCGGGGCCCGGCAGGCCGGCGCCGAGTACTTCCTGACGCCCGCCGAGAACTGCTCCGCCGCCTCCCAGCACGTCCCCGACGGCCTGACCCTCGTGAAGGTCTCGACCATCGACGACGCCACGAAGGCGCTGGAGAAGATCAGCAAGGGCGACACGGCCGGCCTGCCGCAGTGCGGCTAGCGGCCGGTCCGCCCCCGAGCCCGTCCGCCCGGGCCGGTCAGTCCAGGAACGTCGCGGCCAGCGCCTCGGCCAGGCCCGGCACCAGGCTCGCGCCGGTCAGGACCTCGGTCGAGGAGTCCTTCTCGCGCAGCCGTACCGCGGACTCCCGGGAGCCGTCGCGCAGCACGCCCACGGTCAGCCGCACCTCCTGCCGGTCCGGGTGAGTGGCGACCCACTTGGCCAGCTGCTTGTCGCTGAGCCCCTCCGGTACGGAGGCCTCCGCGGACGGCGGCAGCATCAGCCGTTCCACCGTCAGCGCGCAGCCGACGATCGCCTTGGGCCAGGCGATGGTTCCCAGGAACTTGTCCAGCGGCGTGCCCTTGGGCACCTCGTCCTGCTCGATCGGGGTGAGCTGGCTCTTGCCCGCGTCGTCCTGGTCGAGGCCGAGCTGGCCTGCGAGCCGCGGCTCCGACTTGCGGAGCTTGGCGGTGTCGACGAGCGCGAACAGCCGGGCGGGCTTGTCCCAGCCGAGGGAGGAGGCGTACTCGTCGATCTCAAGGACGGCACGCGTCAGGGGAGTGGCCGCCATCGGCGTGCCGGGGGAAGGAGAAACGTTGGACATGGACTACATCCTGCCTCCTTTCCACCCGACACCGGGAACCGACTAAAGCCTCAGTAAGTTGAATCAGTGGGCCCTACGATCGGGGGCCCAGCTTTTGAAATGTCCAGCACGACACTCAGCGACTTTCGAGGTGCGCACCTTGGCTTTCCAGATGCCGGACCGCGGCGGAGGCCCTTCCGGGCCACGGATGAGAGTCGGCCGCCCCTCCCGGCGTGCCCGCACTCTTCTGATGACCTTGGGCGTACTGGCCGTCCTGGGCATGGCGTTCGTCATGTTCGCGGGCTTCTGGACGGACTGGCTCTGGTTCCGCTCCGTGAAGTACTCCACCGTCTTCACCACCACCCTGTGGACCAAGATCGGCCTCTTCGCCGTCTTCGGCCTGCTGATGGCGGGTGCCGTCGGCCTGAACATCTGGCTGGCGTACCGGCTGCGGCCGCCGCTGTCCGCGATGTCCATGGAGCAGCAGAGCCTCGACCGCTACCGGATGAGCGTCGCCCCGTACAAGACGTGGCTGCTCCTCGGGATCGCGGCGCTCGTCGGCATGATCGCGGGCGCCTCGGCGGCCGGCCAGTGGAAAACCTGGCTGATGTACGTGAACGGGGTGCCCTTCGGGCAGAAGGACCCCCAGTTCCATCTGGACGTGTCGTTCTACACCTTCGACCTGCCCTGGTACCGCTTCCTGCTCGGCTTCGGCTTCGCCGCGGTCGTGCTGTCGGTGATCGCCGCGGTCGTCGTCCACTACCTGTACGGCGGCCTGCGCGTGACGAGCCCGGGCGCCCGGGCCACCGCGGCGGCGACCGGACACCTGTCGGTGCTGCTCGGCCTCTTCGTGACGCTGAAGGCCGTGGCGTACTGGCTCGACCGGTACGGCCTCGCCGTGAAGTCCAGCGACTTCAAGGCCGCGGACAACTGGACCGGCCTGCGCTACGTCGACGCGAACGCGTACCTGCCGGCGAAGACGATCCTCGTCGCCATCGCGGCCATCTGCGCCGTGCTCTTCTTCGCGACGCTGTGGCGCCGCACCTGGCAGCTGCCGGTCATCGGCTTCGGCCTGATGGTGCTCTCGGCGATCCTGATCGGGGGGCTGTACCCGGCGATCGTGCAGAAGTTCCAGGTCCAGCCGAACGAGCAGGCCAAGGAATCGCCGTACGTCGAGAAGAACATCAAGGCGACGCGTGACGCCTACGGGATCGACCGCTCCGAGGTGAAGGACTACCCGGGCGTCCCGCAGACCGAGGACAAGACCAAGCTGCGGCAGGCGGCCGACACCACGGCCAGCGTCCGGCTCCTCGACCCGAACATCGTCTCGCCGGCGTTCCAGCAGCTCCAGCAGGTCAAGGGCTACTACGGCTTCCCGTCCACGCTCGCCGTGGACCGGTACAGCGGCCAGGACACGGTCATCGGGCTGCGCGAGCTGAACATCGGCGGCATCCCGAAGAACAACTGGATCAACGACCACTTCAAGTACACGCACGGCTACGGCGTGGTCGCCGCCAAGGGCACCACCGTCAAGGACGGTGCCCCCGACTTCACCCAGTCCGACCTGCCCTCCAAGGGGATGTTCGGCACGGACTTCGAGCAGCGCATCTACTACGGCGAGCAGACGAAGCAGTACTCGATCGTCGGCGGACCGCAGAAGGAGCTCGACTACTCGGACGACAAGGGCGAGAAGGAGACGAGCTACAAGGGCGGCTCCGGCGTCAACCTCGACAACCCGGTCAACCGGGCGGCGTACGCGCTCGCGTTCAGCGAGCCGCAGATCCTCTACTCCGGCGCCATCGGCGACGGCTCGCGGATCCTGTACCACCGCACGCCCAAGGAGCGCGTCGAGGCGGTCGCCCCGTGGCTGACCATCGACGGCGCCCCGTACCCGGCGGTCGTGGACGGCCGGATCAAGTGGATCGTCGACGCGTACACGACGACGAACGGCTACCCGTACGCCTCGCGCACCACGCTGGGCCAGAGCACCGCGGACTCACTGACCAACAGCCAGCGCGCGGTGGTGGCGCAGGAGAACCAGGTCAACTACATCCGCAATTCGGTCAAGGCCACGGTCGACGCCTACGACGGCACGGTCAGTCTGTACCAGTGGGACACCGAGGACCCGGTCCTGAAGACCTGGATGAAGGCGTTCCCGGGGACGGTCAAGCCCAAGAGCGAGATCTCCAAGCCGCTCATGGACCACCTGCGCTACCCGCAGGACCTCTTCAAGGTCCAGCGCGAGCTGCTCACCCGGTACCACGTCACGGACCCGCAGACCTTCCTCAGCGGCAGTGAGGCCTGGGCCGTCCCGGACGACCCGACGACCAAGGCCGGCACGGCGGTCCCGCCGTACTACCTGTCGATGAAGATGCCGGACCAGAAGGAGAAGGACCAGGTCTTCTCGCTCACGACGACGTTCACGCCGAACGAGCGGGACAACCTGAGCGCCTTCATGGCGGTCAACGCCGATCCGGGCACCCAGGACTACGGCAAGATCAGAATCCTGAAGCTGCCGACGAGCAAGCCGGTCGACGGCCCCAAGCAGGTGCAGAGCAAGTTCCAGTCGGAACCGAAGATCGCTGAATCGATCAGGCTGCTGCGCGGCGGCGACTCGGAAGTCGAGTACGGCAATCTGCTCGCGGTGCCGCTCGACGGCGGAATGCTGTACGTGGAGCCGGTGTACGTGCGCAGCTCGAACCTGAAGTACCCGCTGCTGCGCAAGGTGCTGGTGACGTACGGCAACCAGACCGCGTTCGAGGACAGCCTGGAGAAGGCGCTGAACGTGGTCTTCGGGGCCGAGGCGCCGACCGTGCCGACGACTCCGGTGACCCCGCCGGGCGAGGGCACCACCACGCCCCCGACCGCCACGGACCCGACGGTCAAGGCGGCGCTCGACGATGCCAGGAAGGCGATCGAGGCGGCCGACAAGGCCCGTCAGTCCGGCGACTGGACGGCCTTCGGCAAGGCGCAGGACGACATCAAGGCGGCGCTGCAGCGGGCGATCGACGCGGAGGCGAAGCTGACCGCCCCGAAGCCGGCTGGATAAGGAGTAATGGCTCAGTCCCGCGTCGTGATACTGTGGTTTCACCGACGCGGGGTGGAGCAGCTCGGTAGCTCGCTGGGCTCATAACCCAGAGGTCGCAGGTTCAAATCCTGTCCCCGCTACTGAAGATGAAGGCCCGGATCCATGGGATCCGGGCCTTCGTCATGTCCAGGGGGGACACGCGGGGCCATGAGGTAGCTGAGACGGGTGAGTTGGGGCGGGACCGTGTTTGACTTATCTCTCTGTGGGCATGTCGACAAAACGCTGTAGTGACCTCACAGGCTGCGACATACCAGGTGTACGCGGGTAGCAGGTGATGCGACGATGGGATTTATGGGGGACAGGTCAACTCTGCTGGAGACAGGGCGGTTTGTGAGGGCGGAAGTCGAATCGGGCGCAGAGGCCAACGAGGAGGCTCCGGTCGTTAACGCGCAGACCGCACTGACCGATGCGGATTTCGCGGAGGAAATGTTCGCCGAGACCGACCCGGCGAGCGACACCGAGCTGGAGGCACGGCACCGGGTCGCGGCCGACCGGGGGGACCCGGGCGCGATGAGCGTGCTCGGGGCGCTGCTGCTGCGCCGCGGCGACCTGGCCGGCGCGGAGCCGTACCTGCGCGGCGCCACCGCGGAGGGGGACCGCGCCGCCGCCAACAACCTGGGAGTGCTGCTGCTCCAACGGGGCTACCCCGAGGAGGCCGCCGGCTGGTGGCGCGTCGCCGCCGTGGCCGGATCCGCGCCGGCCGCACATGCGCTGGGCCGCCACTTCCGCGAGCGCGGGGACGAGCCCGCCGCCGAGTACTGGCTCCGCCAGGCAGCGGAATCCGGCCATGCCCTCGGCGCGTACGGGCTCGCCGAGCTGCTGGAGCACCGCGGCGACAAGGGTGTCGAGCGCTGGCTGCGGCAGGCGGCCGAGCAGGGGCACCGCGAAGCCGCCTACCGGCTGGCCCGGCACCTGCGCAAGGGCGACCCCGCAGAGGCCGAGCAGTGGTACCGGCAGGCCGCCGCGCGCGGGCACCGGCAGGCCGCACTGCACCTGGGCGCCCTCCTGGAGGCGCGCGGCGAGCTCAAGGAGGCCGGGCGCTGGTACCTGACCTCCGCCAAGCAGGGCGAGGCGCGCGCCGCGTGCGCGCTCGGCTTCCTGCTGCGCGACGCCGGCGACGAGGAGAGCGCCGTCGCGTGGTGGAACCGGGCCGCACAGGACGGCGACGGGAACGCCGCCAACGCCCTGGGGGCGCTGCACGCCGCGCGGGGCGAGACCCAGACCGCGGAGAAGTGGTACCGGACCGCCATGGACGCGGGCGACCAGAACGGGGCGTACAACCTTGCTTTGCTGTGCGCCGCACAGGAGCGGACCGCCCAGGCCGAGCAGTGGTACCGGCGCGCCGCCTACGCCGGCCACCGGGAGGCCGCCAACGCCCTCGCCATCATGCTGCTCCAGGTCGGCGACGCGGCCGGGGCCGAGCCGTGGTTCTCGAAGGCGGCCGAGGCGGGCAGCGTCGACGCCGCGTTCAACCTCGGCATCCTGTTCGCGAGCCGGGACGACGACCGGACGGCGCTGAAGTGGTACGAGCGGGCCGCGTCGGCCGGCCACACCGACGCGGCGCTCCAGGTCGGGATCGCGCTGGTCCGCGACGGCGAGGACCGCGCGGCCGAGCGGCACCTGCGCTGCGCCGCGGGCGGCGGCAGCGCGGAGGCGGCGTTCCGGCTGGCCGCTCTGCTGGAGTCGCTGGCTCCGCCGCCGGAGCCGGTGGCGCTGGGCGAGCCGGTCGGCGGGGCCGGGCGCAGCGAGAGCGAGGAATGGTACGAGCGGGCCGCGGAGCTGGGGCACCGGCGCGCCCAGGTGCGGGTCGGGATGCTCGCCGCCGCGCGGGGCGATCTGGCGGTCGCGGCCCGGTGGTACCGGGAGGCGGCCGAGGCCGGGTCCCGGAACGGGGCCTTCAACCTCGGGCTGCTGCTGGCGCGGGAAGGGAACGAGCCGGAGGCCGCACTGTGGTGGACCCGGGCCGCGGTGGCCGGCCACGGCCGGGCGGCGCTGCGGCTGGGGCTGCTGGCCGCCCGGCACGGGGACCTGGCCGAGGGGCAGAAGTGGTGCGTCCGGGCCATGGAGCTGGGGCCGGCGGAGGTCTCCGAGCGCGCCGCCCGCCTCCGCGAGGCCCTCGCGGAGGAACTCTCCGCCTGACCCCCGGGGGCCCTGGCCCCTGACCCCCGGCCGGCGGGGCGCAGGGGTCTGCGGGGCCCATCGTTAAGCGATTTGCATCTGTGCGGGGGCGTCACGTAAAGTCGTGTTTACCGACGCGGGGTGGAGCAGCTCGGTAGCTCGCTGGGCTCATAACCCAGAGGTCGCAGGTTCAAATCCTGTCCCCGCTACTGAAGGCTGAAGGCCCGGATCCTCTGGATCCGGGCCTTCAGTCGTTTACGCGAACGAAGTGCAACGAAGCGGAGGGCCCGGGAACATCGTTCCCGGGCCCTCCGCTTCGCTGGTTCGTCACGCCCCCGCGCAGGACGGGCACAGCCCGCGGTACGTCACCTCGACCGCCGACACCACGAAGCCGAAGCGCTCCGCGTCCGGGAGGTCGGCCAGCGGGTTCCCCGACGGGTGCACGTCGCGGATCGCGCCGCACTGGGCGCAGACCAGGTGCTGGTGGGGCTGGTGGGCGTTGGGGTCGTACCGCTTGGCCCGGCGGTCCGTGGAGACCTCCAGCACCTCGCCGAGGGACACGAGCTCACCCAGCGTGTTGTAGACGGTGGCGCGCGAGATCTCCGGCAGCTTGTCCACCGCGCGCGCATGCACCTCGTCGGCCGTCAGGTGAACGTGGTCACCGTCGAGCACCTCGGCCACGACACGCCGCTGTGCGGTCATGCGCCATCCGCGTCCGCGAAGTCGTTCCAGCAGGTCACTCATGGACACCAGCCTAACAGCGCGGGGAATGGGTGTAACTCCCGAACGTGTGTGGAGTTGGAACCTTACTTGACTTAGACAAAGTCCATCGTAGGATCGAGTGCAGTAGACGACAGGGCCAAGGACAGGCACATGGCAGGAATGACGCAGGAGGCGCACGTGACGCAGGGACCGCTCACCACGGAGGCCGGGGCTCCGGTCGCCGACAACCAGAACAGCGAGACGGCCGGCGTCGGAGGGCCCGTCCTGGTCCAGGACCAGCTGCTCCTTGAGAAGCTGGCGCACTTCAACCGCGAGCGCATCCCGGAGCGCGTGGTGCACGCCCGCGGAGCCGGCGCGTACGGCACCTTCACCCTCACCCGTGACGTCTCGCAGTGGACCCGGGCGAAGTTCTTGTCCGAGGTCGGCAAGCAGACCGAGACGTTCCTGCGCTTCTCCACCGTCGCGGGCAACCTCGGCGCGGCCGACGCGGTGCGCGACCCCCGCGGCTGGGCGCTGAAGTTCTACACCGAAGAGGGCAACTACGACCTCGTCGGCAACAACACCCCGGTGTTCTTCATCAAGGACGCCATCAAGTTCCCGGACTTCATCCACACCCAGAAGCGCGACCCGTACACCGGCTCGCAGGAGGCGGACAACGTCTGGGACTTCTGGGGCCTCTCGCCCGAGTCCACCCACCAGGTGACCTGGCTGTTCGGCGACCGCGGCATACCGGCGTCCTACCGCCACATGAACGGCTACGGCTCGCACACGTTCCAGTGGAACAACGAGGCCGGCGAGGTGTTCTGGGTCAAGTACCACTTCAAGACCGACCAGGGCATCAAGAACCTCACCCAGGCCGAGGCCAACAAGCTCGCCGGTGAGGACCCCGACTCGCACCAGCGCGACCTGCGCGAGTCCATCGAGCGCGGCGACTTCCCGACCTGGACCGTGCAGGTCCAGATCATGCCCGCGGCCGACGCGACCGAGTACCGCTTCAACCCGTTCGACCTCACCAAGGTGTGGCCGCACGAGGACTACCCGCCGATCGAGATCGGCAAGCTGGAGCTCAACCGCAACCCGGAGAACGTCTTCGCCGAGGTCGAGCAGAGCATCTTCAGCCCGGCCCACTTCGTCCCCGGCATAGGTCCGTCCCCGGACAAGATGCTCCAGGGCCGCCTCTTCGCGTACGGCGACGCCCACCGCTACCGCGTCGGCATCAACGCCGACCACCTGCCGGTGAACCGCCCGCACGCCACCGAGGCGCGCACCAACTCCCGTGACGGCTTCCTGTACGACGGTCGCCACAAGGGTGCGAAGAACTACGAGCCGAACAGCTTCGGCGGCCCGCACCAGACCGACCGCCCGCTGTGGCAGTCCGTCCCGGTGTCGGGCGGCACGGGCAACCACGCCGCCCCGGTGCACTCCGAGGACAGCGACTTCGTCCAGGCCGGCAACCTCTACCGGCTGATGCCGCAGGACGAGAAGTCCCGTCTGATCGAGAATCTTTCCGGCTTCATCGCCAAGGTCTCCCGTGACGACCTCGCCGAGCGCGCGATCGACAACTTCCGTCAGGCGGACGGTGACTTCGGCAAGCGGCTGGAGGCCGCGGTCCAGGCCCTCCGCGGCTGATCCACCGCTCGTCGACAGCTGAAGGGCCGGACCCCGGACGGGGTCCGGCCCTCCGGCTTACGCGGGTACGGCGCTGCGCCGGTCCGGCACCCAGCAGCGGATGACGTCGCGCACGGACACGATGCCGACGGGGCCGCCGTGCTCCAGCACGATCAGATGGCGGAAGCCGCCGTGGACCATCGCCTCCGCGGCCTCCTGGACGGTGGCCTGAGGGGTGCAGAACACCACGTTGTTGGTGGTGTGCGCACCCACGGACTCCCGGTCGGGATCGTGGCCCGCACCGAGGGAGTTGAGGATGTCGCGTTCGGTCAGGATGCCGATCCCGCTGTGGTCGGGATCGAGGACGACGGCTGCGCCGACGCGTCGGCCGGACATCAGGCTGGCCGCCTGCCGGAGGGTGTGGGCGGGTCCGAGGGTGAGGATCACGGTGCTCATGGCGTCGCGGACGAGCATGAAGAGGACCACCTCCTGGGGAGAGTCCTCCGCCGCACTTAGAGAAGGACTTCACAAGCGCACAAGCGGAGGAGTCTCAGATTCCCATGGACACGGAGGGTCATCAAGAGGGCGCACCCGGTTGTCCGGGTGCAGGGACCCGACGGCTCAGGCGCGCGGGCGCAAATACCCCAGCATCTCCTCGTGCAACAGCCCGTTCGAGGCGGCCGCATTCCCGCCGTGCACGCCCTGCGCGCCGTCCAGGCTGGTGAACCGGCCTCCCGCCTCCTGGACCACGACCGCGATGGCCGCCATGTCCCACAGGTTCAGCTCCGGCTCCGCGCACAGGTCCAGCGAGCCCTCGGCGACCATCATGTACGGCCAGAAGTCGCCGTAACCGCGGGTGCGCCAGCATTGCCGGGTCAGGTCCAGGAACCCGGCCAGGCGGCCCTGCTCCTCCCAGCCGCTCAGCGAGGAGTACGCGAAGGAGGCGTCGCCCAGGGTGCCCACCTTCGAGACGCCGAGCCGTACGGGAGCACCACCCAGCGCACCGCCGGCGTACGCGCCCGCGCCCTGCGCCGCCCACCAGCGGCGACCCAGCGCCGGCGCCGAAACCACGCCGACCACGGGCCGGAAGACCCCGTCGGAGCCCTCCTCCATCAGCGAGATCAGCGTCGCCCAGACGGGTACGCCGCGCACGTAGTTCTTCGTGCCGTCGATCGGGTCCACGACCCAGCGGCGCGGGCCGCTGCCCTTGAGGCCGTACTCCTCGCCCAGAATGGCGTCGGCGGGCCGCGCGGCCTCGATCCCGGCCCGGACGACCTCCTCCGCGGCCTTGTCCGCCTCGCTCACCGGGGTCATGTCCGGCTTCGTCTCGACCTTCAGGTCCAGGGCGCGGAACCGCTGCATCGTGGCGGTGTCCGCCGCGTCGGCGAGCTCAAGGGCAAGGCGCAGGTCATCGTCATACTCGGGCATGGCCGAACAGTATCGGGACTCCCCGGACCCGGCGAACGCCGTCCACGGTGCGACCGGCAGGCGCCCTTGACAGGATCTGTCGGTCCGTCAACTCTGGCGGGAAGGCCGAGCGGGGAAGTCGAGCGGGGAGGCGCGCATGCCGGCAGCCCGGGAGTCCTTGTTGGAAGCTGCGGGTGCGGCACTGTTGGCACGCCCCTGGCCCTCGGTGCGGATGGTCGACGTGGCAGCCACCGCCGGGGTGTCCCGGCAGACCCTCTACAACGAGTTCGGCGGCAAGGCCGGCCTGGGCCGGGCCCTGGTGCGCCGCGAGGCCGACTGGTACCTCGAAGGGGTGGACCGGGTGCTGCGCTCCCCGGCCGGGGTGGCCGAACGTCTCGCCTCGGTCGCGGAGTGGACCGTACGGGCGGCCCGCGCGCGGCCCCTCGTACGGGCCCTGCTGACGGGCTGCTGGGACGGGAACTTACCGGTGCCGCCCGGGCAGGGAGTGCGGCCCGGAGTGCCGGCCCCCGGGCCCGGGGAGCTGGCCCGGGCCGTCCGCGACCGGGCCTCGGCCACGCTCGCCCCGGGGGAGGGGGCGCAGCGGTGCGAGCTCGCCGTGCGCCTCGCGCTGTCGTACGTGATAGCCCCGGGAGAGGAGCCGGGCCTCGGTGAGCTGATGCGGCTCCTGCGCCTGCTCAGTGAGTCGAACCGGACAGCTGGAGGCCGATGACGCCCAGGATGACCAGCGTGATCGAGACCAGTTTGAGGGTGGAGACCAGGTCGCCGAGGAAGATCATGCCGTAGATGGCCGTACCGGCGGCCCCGATGCCCGTCCACACCGCGTAGGCGGGGCCCACGTCCAGCTTCTTCAACGCCAGCGTCAGCAGGCCGAAGCTGCCCAGGGCGAAGCAGGCGAAGGCGATGGTCGGCCACAGCCGGGTGAACCCGTGGGACAGCTTGAGGCAGACCGCGAAACCGGTCTCCAGGATCCCCGCGACGACCACCAGCAGCCACGCCATGGCGCATGCCTCCCCGCCTCAGGTGACGTCGTGTCACATGGTGCGACTATGCATTTACCAGACGCGGTACCCGGCAAACCCCTCCGGACGATCAGTCGCCTTCGCGGCGTTCGCGGGTCTGCAGCAGCCGCCGCAGCGAGTACAGGCGCGCCGGATCCGCGTGGCCGTCCTCCACCCACTTGTCGAGCGCGCAGTCCTGTTCGTCGTGGCTGCAGGCCCGCGGGCAGTCCTCGGTACCGGGAACCAGGTCCGGGAAGGCCAGGATCACCCGGGACGGGTCGACGTGGTGCAGGCCGAACGAGCGCACGCCCGGGGTGTCGATGACCCAGCCGTCGCCGGCGGGCAGCGGAAGCGCGAGCGCCGAGGTGGTGGTGTGCCGGCCGCGGCCGGTCACCGCGTTGACGTGCCCGGTGGCGCGCTGGCGGCCTTCGGAGACCAGCGAGTTCACCAACGTGGTCTTGCCGACGCCCGAGTGGCCGACGAAGGCGGTGATCCGGCCGGCCAGGCGCTCGCGCACCCGGTCGGCGGCGTCACCGCTCGCCAGCTCATCGCGGTTGGTCACCACGTAGTTCAGGCCGAACGTGGAGTAGATCTCCAGGATCTTGTCCGCGGAGGTCAGGTCCGACTTCGTGAGCACGAGCAGCGGTTCGAGCCCGGCGTCGTACGCGGCCACCAGACAGCGGTCGATCATCCGCGGCCGCGGCTCCGGGTCGGCCAGCGCCGTCACGATCGCCAGCTGGTCCGCGTTGGCGACGACCACCCGCTCGTACGGGTCGTCGTCGTCCGCGGTGCGCCGCAGGACCGACTTGCGCTCCTCGATCCGCACGATCCGCGCGAGGGTGTCCTTCTTCCCGGTCAGGTCGCCGACGATCCAGACCCGGTCGCCGACGACCGCCGCCTTGCGGCCCAGCTCACGGGCCTTCATCGCGTGGATCGTGCGGCCGTCGACCAGGCAGGTCAGCCGGCCCCGGTCGACGGTCAGGACGAAGCCCTCGGCCGCGTCCTCGTGCTTGGGCCGGATGGTGGTCCGGGGCCGGTTGCCCTTGGGGTTGGGCCGCTGGCGGATGTCGTCCTCGTCGGTGTGCTTGCCGTACCTGCGCATGACGGGCCCTACGCTCCCGCTACCGGCGCAGCTTTGCCGAGCATGTCGGTCCACATCTTCGGGAAGTCCGGCAGGGTCTTCGCGGTCGTCGCCACGTTCTCGATCTGCACGCCTTCGACCGCCAGGCCGATCACCGCGCCCGCGGTGGCCATCCGGTGGTCGTCGTACGTGTGGAACACGCCGCCGTGCAGCGGGCGCGGACGGATGTGCAGGCCGTCGGCGGTCTCGGTGACTTCGCCGCCGAGCCGGTTGATCTCGGTGGTCAGCGCCGCCAGCCGGTCCGTCTCGTGCAGGCGCAGGTGGGCCACCCCGCGCAGGGTGGAAGGGGAGTCGGCCAGCGCGGCGACGGCCGCGATGCCGGGGGTGAGCTCGCCGACCTCGCCGAGGTCCACGTCGATGCCGTGGATCTTGCCGCTGCCGGTGAAGACCAGGCCCGCGTCGGTCAGCTCGCAGGAGCCGCCCATCTCCGTGAAGATCCGGCGCAGCTCGTCGCCGGGCTGGGTCGTGCGGCGCGGCCAGTCCGGGATCGTGACCGTGCCACCGGTGATCAGGGCCGCCGCCATGAACGGCTGCGCGTTCGACAGGTCCGGCTCCACCACCATGTCGCGGCCCAGCAGCGCGCTCGGCGCGACCCGCCACACGTTCGGCTCGCCGCCCGCCTCCGGGGTGTCGACCTGGGCGCCCGCCGCGCGCAGCATCTCCACCGTCATCCGGATGTGCGGCATCGACGGCAGGGTGGTGCCCACGTGCCGGACCTCGACGCCCTGGTTGAAGCGCGGGGCGGACAGCAGCAGGGCCGAGACGAACTGCGAGGAGTTGGAGGCGTCGATCTCGACGACGCCGCCCTCCAGCGCCCCACCGCCCTGAACGGTCAGCGGCAGCGCGCCCCGCCCGTCGTCGTCGATCCGGGCGCCGAGGGTACGCAGGGCGCTGATGACCTGGCCGAGGGGGCGCTCGTACGAGCGCGGGTCGCCGTCGAAGCGGATGTCACCGGCGGCCAGGGTGGCCACGGGCGGCAGGAAGCGCATGACCGTGCCCGCGTTGCCGACGTCGACGGTGGCCGGGCCGTGCAGGGCGGCGGGGATGATCCGCCACGCCTCGCCGCCGGCGCCGTCACCGGAGCTGGAGGAAGCGGTCTCCTCGATGCCGACGCCGAGCGCGCGCAGCGCGTCCGACATCAGCTGGGAGTCGCGCGAGCGCAGCGGGCGGCGCACCCAGCCCGGCTCGGCGGCGAGCGCGGCGAGGACGAGGGCGCGGTTGGTGACCGACTTCGACCCGGGCACGGTGACGGTGGCGTGGACGGTGCCGTCGGCGAGCGGAGCGGGCCAGAGGGCGGGGAGCGCGGGGGTCTCGGTCATGGCCCCCACTTTAGTGGCTCCCCCCGGGCCCAGATCTTGATCGCGCCGCCGCCGGGGGTCGGTCTCAGAGGTTGAGAAGCCAGCGCCCGCCGCCGATGAGCGAGCACAGGGCGACGGCGTGGAAGAGCAGCAGCCAGGCCACCGGGTGGACGTGCGTGAGCCGCCCCAGCTGGTCCGCATCGGAATCCGGAGCCCCGCCGTGCCGGCGCTTGGCGCCCAGCTCGAAGACCGGGCGCACCCCGCCCAGCAGCAGGAACCACACCACCAGGTACGCGAAGACGGCCTGGACCTCGGCCGTGGCGAACCAGGAGACCAGGACGAACGTGCCGCCGGTCAGCACCACCGTCAGGGCGCCGTACGCGTTCCGGATCATCACCAGCATCGCCAGCAGCAGCGCGGTGGCCGCCCACAACAGCAGCGTGATCCGGTGCGCCGACAGCAGCGCCGCCCCGCCGAGCCCGAGCAGCGGGGGCGCCGTGTACCCGGCGGCGGCCGTCAAGATCATGCCGATCCCGGTGGGCTTGCCCCAGCTGACGGTGACGCCGCTGGTGTCCGTGTGCAGCCGGATCCCGTCGAGCCGCCGGCCGGTCAGTAGCGCGATCAGCCCGTGGCCGCCCTCGTGGGCGATGGTCACGGCGTTGCGGGACAGCCGCCACAGCGGGCGCAGCCCCACGGCGGTCAGCGCGGCCACGCCCGTCACGATCACCAGCCACAGGGCCGGCGGGGTCTGTATGCCGGTGAGCCGGTCCCACAGGCCGGCGGCGGCGGTCGGGGTGCTGTCCATAGAGTGGCGGACTCCTTGCGGTGAGGGGTGGGCGGGATGGCAGTGTGGCAGCCATGTGCGGACGGTATGCAGCGAGTCGTAAGCCCGAGGAACTGGCGGAGGCCTTCGGCGTCGAGCGGTGGGAGCCCGAGGAGACCCTGGCACCCGACTGGAACGTGGCCCCGACGAAGCAGGTCCACGTCGTCCTCGACCGTCCCGTGAAAGACGCGGCGGACCCGCGTCCGGTTCGTCAGCTGCGCGTCTTGAAGTGGGGGCTCGTCCCCTCCTGGGCCAAGAACCCCGACGGCGCCGCCCGGATGATCAACGCCAGGTCGGAGACGCTGGCAGAGAAGCCGTCCTTCCGCCGTCCCTTCGCGCAGCGCCGTTGCATCGTCCCCGCCGACGGCTACTACGAGTGGGTCACCGCCCACGACGAGCGGCAGCTGGAGGTCGAGGGCAAGAAGAAGCGGGCCCGCAAGCAGCCGTACTTCGTGCTCCCCGCCGACGGCTCCGTTTTCGCCATGGCCGGGATGTACGAGTTCTGGCGCGATCCGGTCCTCCCCGGCGACCACCCCCAGGCCTGGTGGGCGACCTGCTCCGTGATCACCGCTGAGGCCGAGACCGGGCCGCTGGGCGTAGCCCCCGCCGAGGGGCCGGCCTCGCTCGCCGACATCCACCCCCGGATGCCGCTCATGCTGACCCCGGACCGCTGGGACGCCTGGCTGGACCCGGCCCGGACCGACCCCGACGAACTCCAGGCCCTGCTCGCGCCGCCGCCGGGCGGCCTGATGCGCGCCTACCCCGTCTCCACCGCCGTCAGCAACGTCCGCAACAACGGCCCGGAGCTGCTGGAGGAGCTGGCCGCGCCGGAGGAGTGCACGCTGTTCTGACCCGTGCTGTGTCTGCCCCCTGAGGGCTGCCCGACCCGTGCAGGATGGGTGCCATGATCACGCGTACCGAGAGCGTCGACACCCCGGCGGGCGAGGCCCGCATCACCTGGCACCCCGCCCCCGCCCGCACGGCCCGCCTCGTCCTCGCCGTCAGTCACGGCGCCGGCGGCGGGATCGAGGCCCGCGACCTCCAGGCCCTGGCCGCGGCCCTGCCCGTGCACGGGATCACCGTCGCGCTCGTCGAGCAGCCGTGGCGGGTCGCCGGGAAGAAGGTGGCCGCCGCGCCCAAGGTGCTCGACGAGGGCTGGCGGGCCCTGTGGCCGGCGCTGGCCAAGCCCGGACTGCCCGTGGTGGCGGGCGGGCGCAGCGCCGGCGCCCGGGTGGCCTGCCGGACCGCCGCCGAGCTGGGGGCGGCCGGCGTGCTGGCCCTGGCGTTCCCGTTGCATCCGCCGGGCCGGCCCGAGAAGTCCCGGGCCGGGGAGCTCACCGGAGCCGGGCGGCCCACGCTGGTGGTCCAGGGCGGCCGGGACCCCTTCGGGCGGCCGGAGGAGTTCCCGCCGCCGACCGCGCAGGCCCCGTACGAGCTGGTGGAGGTTCCGTACGGCGATCACGGCTTCGCCGTGCCGAAGAAGGCCGGTCCGACCCAGGACGAGACCCTCACGGTGATCACCGAGGCCGTCGCCGCCTGGCTGGGCGGGCTTCCCCACTGATCGGCCCGCATTGCCCAGGCGGTACGGAATCCGGGAATCCGCTGGAAAAGCGAAGTGATTCCGATCACTTTCCGGCGCCCACCTGACAGAGGTCGAAAACCCTGCCCCCGCCCGGGAATGCGGGACCCGACCCTTCTGTTGTGCCGGATGTCAGAACGTACGGGAACACGTCGGAGGAGAGGGAGCGCATGACCCAGGTCATCAGCCAGCACCGTCCGCAGGCGGCAGGCCTGGACTGGACGGTCCTGCCCGGGCCCAAGCGCGGCCCGCTTCAGGCGGCGGAAGGCCGGGAGGGTCGACTATTCTCCGATTCGAGCGGGTCCGCTTTCGGAGCCGTCACGCAGTCGGAGGAGGTGGGTCCTGTCGCTGGGACCGACGAAGGCCACGCGGAGGAGACGACCCCGGAGCGCAATGCGCGCTTCGAGAGGGATGCCCTCGGCTACCTCGACCAGATGTACTCGGCCGCGCTGCGCATGACGCGCAATCCGGCCGACGCCGAGGACCTGGTCCAGGAGACGTATGCGAAGGCATACGCGTCCTTCCACCAATTCCGCGAGGGCACCAATCTCAAGGCGTGGCTGTACCGCATTCTGACCAACACGTTCATCAACTCCTACCGCAAGAAGCAGCGTGAACCGCAGCGCAGCGCCGCGGAGGAGATCGAGGACTGGCAGCTGGCGCGCGCCGAGTCGCACATGTCGACGGGACTTCGCTCCGCCGAGTCGCAGGCGCTGGACCACCTGCCCGACTCGGATGTGAAGGAAGCCCTTCAGGCCATTCCGGAAGAGTTCCGCATCGCGGTCTATCTTGCTGACGTAGAGGGCTTTGCGTACAAGGAGATCGCGGACATCATGGGTACACCCATCGGTACGGTCATGTCGCGACTGCACCGTGGCCGCCGTCAACTCCGCGGAATGCTGGAGGACTACGCCCGTGAGCGCGGGCTGGTCCCCGCGGGCGCGGGAGAGTCGAACGACCTGAAAGGCTCGGGCTCATGAGCTGCGGAGAGCCGCACGAGACGGAGTGCTCCGAGGTCCTGGACCACCTGTACGAGTTCCTGGACCACGAGATGCCGGACAGCGATTGCACGAAGTTCGAGACCCACTTCGGCGAGTGCAATCCCTGCCTGGAGAAGTACGGCCTTGAGCAGGCCGTCAAGAAGCTGGTGAAGCGCTGCTGCGGTTCGGACGACGTGCCGACCGACCTGCGCTCCAAGGTCATGGGGCGGATCGAGCTGATCCGTTCCGGCCAGGCCGTCCCCGATCACGACGTGACCGCGGACCCCGCCACCGGCTGATCGAACAACCGCCCCTGGAAGCCCACTTCGTTCACCCGAAGGTGCTAATCCGGGGGCGCCCGTACGGCGCAATACGAAAATGTGGCCCGCTGTGCAAGGGGCCCCACCTATTCTCCCCAAACGGTGCCGGTGCGATGCCGCGCCGGACGTGCACCGCACAGGGGAGGAGAGCGCCATGCGGGTACTTCCGCCGGCGGCGCGCGGATACGTCCTGTGCGCCGTCCTCGCGGCTTCGGCCTGCACCGCTCCGGCTTTCGCCGATCCCGGCACCCCCTGGCCGGCCGTCGGGCTGCTCGCCCTCCTCTACCTCGGCTGCGAACTGGTCAAGGCCTGCCCGCTGCCGGGCATCAGGGTCCCCGAGGGCATCGGTTCCTTCTTCCCCGTGGTGCTCGCCGCGGTCTTCCTGCTGCCGCCGGCCGCCGCCGCGCTCGTCGCGCTGCCCGGCGGATTCGCCCAGGCGGTCGTCCAACGGCCCGCCCGGGTCCGGCGGGTGTGGCACGCGGCGCAGCAGGCCGTCGCCGCCTGGGCCGCGGCGTGGACGTTCGGGCTGCTGGGAGGGCCGGTCGCGCTGGGCGGACGCTCCTTCGCGGGGCCTCCCGGCGGGCGGCTCGCGGAGTTCCCGTACGCGATGCTCCCCGCGGCAGCCGCGGCCGCCGCCTTCTGCCTCGTACTGACCGCCCTCGAAGGGGGCGTCCTGGCCACCGCCGAGCGCCGCCCCGCGCGCACGGCATGGCACGGCCTGCTCACCGGCTCCCTGGCCCCGCACTGCGTGCACGGCCTCGCCGGGCTGATGATGGCCGTCATGTGGCGCAGCCCGTACGGGCTCCCGGCCGCGCTGCTCGTCCTGCTGCCGATGTACGTCTCCTGCTGGATCTTCGCCCAGTACCACCGCGAGCGCGCAGCCCACCAGGCCACGATCCGGGCGCTCGTCCAGGCCGTCGACCTCAAGGACCGCTACACGCGCGGCCACGGCGAACGCGTCGGCCAGGCCTCCGCGATGATCGCCCGCGAGCTTGGCATGCCCGAGGACCGGCTCGAAGTCGTCCGCATCGCCGGGATCCTGCACGACGTCGGCAAGATCGGCGTCCCGACCCGGCTGCTGCGCAAGGACGGCCCGCTGACCCCCGAGGAGCGCCGGATCATCGAGCTCCACCCCGAGTACGGGCACGAGATCGTGCGCGGCATCGGCTGCCTGGGCGAGGCCCGGTCCGCGATCCTGCACCACCACGAGCGGGTCGACGGCTCCGGTTATCCGTACGGGCTGGCCGGGGAGCAGATCCCGGTGCCGGCCCGGGTGGTGGCGGTGGCCGACGCCTTCGACGCGATGACCTCGACCCGCTCGTACAGCCGGGCCCGGCCGGTGCCGGTGGCCCTGGCCGAGCTGGAACGCTGTGCCGGGGCGCACTTCGATCCGGTGATGGTCCGCGCCCTGGTCACCTCCATCGGGCGGCACGGCTGGCATCCGGTGGTCACCGCCGACGACGACGTCCAGGTGATCCCGGCCGGTTCCGCTCCCCCCTCCGTTTCGGGTTCCGCTTCCGCTTCCGCTTCCGCGTCGGGAGCCGTCGCGGACGCCGGTGGCCCCGGGCTGGCCGGGCTCCCGGCCCAGGGCGCCCGCCTCGTCGTACGGACCGCGGAACCGCGGGCCGCGCAGGAGCCCGACGGCGGGGACGGACCGTGAGGGGCCCGGTCGTCGCGGCGGTGCGCGGGGCCGCCGGGGCGCTCACCCTGGCCGGTCTCGGACACACCCTCTGGTACGGACTCGTCGAACCCGGCACCGCCCTGGCCTTCGGCACCCTGATCGCCTGCGGTGAGCTCGCCCGCCGCGACACCGGTGACGCCCGTGACACCGGCGTCCTCCGTGCCGCCCAGGACGGGGGCGGGGACCGCCAGCCCGCACCGCTGGGCTCCGCCGGCGCCCTCGCGTACGCCCTGCTCGGCCCGAGCGGCGCCCAGCCCACCCACCACGGCGTGCTCCAGATCGTCGCGGTCGTCGTCGCCGCGGCCCTCGCCGGGATCGTCCCGCACGTCGCCCGGGGCCGCGCACCCACCGCCGACCACCTGGCCCGCCGGGTCCTGACCGTCTCCTTCGCCGCCGTCTGCTTCCAGCCGCTCTACAACTCCGGCCGGCTGGAACACGGGATCGGGCAGGGCCCGTACCTCGTCCTCTTCCTGCTGTTCCTGCTCGGCCTGACCGCCCTGTGCGACGCCGTCCTCGCCGCCGTGCTGGCCCGCGCCCGCACGGGCTGGCCGTACGGGCCGCTGCTGCGCGACGAGCTGCGCGCCCAGCTCGGCATCGGCTCGGCGATCTGCGCCACCGGGCTCGTCATGGCCCTCGGCGTGGCCGTCGCCGGCCTGTGGGCCCTGCCCGTCTTCTGCGTTCCCCTGCTGCTCACCCAGATGTCCTTCCACCGGATCAGCGCGATCCGCACCACCTACCGCCAGACCATCACCTCCCTGGCCCGGGCCACCGAGATCGCCGGCTGTACCCGCCCGGGGCACTCCCGCCGGGTCGCCGCGCTCAGCTGCGCCGTCGGCCGGGAGCTCGGCCTGTCGGAGCGGGAGCTCACGGTGCTGGAATACGCCGCCCTCATGCACGACATCGGTCAGCTGTCCCTCGTCGACCCGGTCCGGGCCGGGGCCACCGCCGGACTGCCCGCCGCCGAGGCCCGCCGGATCGCTGAGCTGGGCGGTGAGGTGGCCCGCCAGACCGGGGTGCCCGCCGAGGTGGCCGTGGTGGTGGAGCGGCAGGCGGACCCGTACCGTGACCAGCCCGTCGCGGCGCGCATCGTGCGGGCGGTCAACGCGTACGACGACCTGCTCGGCGGGAGCCGTCACCCGGGCGGCCCACTGGCGGCCCTGGAGCAGCTGCGGCTGGGCACCGGGCGCGACTACCAGCCGGAGGTCGTGGAGTGTCTTGCAAGGGTTCTGGCCAGGGGCGGACGTGACAGAGTTGTTCCCGTCCCGCCGGGGTAACCCATGGGTAATGAGCGGCCGTCCGAGTGGGCATGGTTGGATGCAAGTAGGAGTGTCCGCAAGGCTGCACCGTTGTCCCCCAGCCACTGCTGGGAGGTGCCCCCAGGCAGGCGGGAATTGTGAGGATCTTCGGGAAGGTACGGCATCGACCCTCCGCCTCGTGGCGGCAGGCCACCGACCGCGCGTTCACGCTGATCGGCGACGGGCGGTACGAGGACGCGGGCGCGCTGCTCACCAGAGCCGCCGACCTGGAGCCCTGGCTGTCCGAGTCCTGGTTCAACCTCGCACTGCTGCACAAGTTCCGGCACGACTGGGAGCAGGCGCGGTCCGCCGGACTGCGCGCCGTGGCCCTGCTGGACCGCGAGACCGGCGCCCCTGACTGGTGGAACGTGGGGATCGCCGCGACCGCGCTGCAGGACTGGCCGCTGGCCCGCCGGGCCTGGCAGGCGTACGGGCTGAAGGTGCCCGGCGACCCGCACGGCCCGGGCGCCCACCCCGCGAAAGGCAGCGGCGAACCGGTCGGCATGGAGCTCGGCAGCGCCGCCGTGCGGCTGTCCCCCGAGGGCGAGGCCGAAGTCGTGTGGGGCCGCAGGCTCGATCCGGCCCGCATCGAGGTCCTCTCGATCCCGCTGCCCTCCTCGGGACGCCGCTGGGGCGAGGTCGTCCTGCACGACGGGGTCCCGCACGGCGAGCGGGTCACCGCGGCGGGGCCCTCGTACCCCGTCTTCGACGAGATCGAGCTGTGGGCGCCCTCCCCGGTGCCGACCTGGGTGGTCCTGCTGGAGGCGGCCACCGAGGAGGACCGCGACGCACTGGAGCAGCTGGCCTCGGACGCGGGCTTCGCCGCCGAGGACTGGTCGTCCTCGGTGCGGCTGCTGTGCCGGACCTGCTCGGAGAGCGTGATGCCGAGCGGCGAGGGCGACGGGGAGCACCTGGACCCGCACGACCACAGCGAACCGGGGCACCCCGGACCACTGGGCCACCGCACCAACGGTTCCGGACCCCTGTGGGTGCCTGAGCGGGAGTGCGGCATCGCGGCGCCGGCCGGCCTGGTGCGCGGACTGCTCGACGGCTGGGTCGCGGACAGCCCGGAGACCCGTGAATGGCGGGATCTCGAAGAGGTCTGCTGAGCGGCACCGTAGGCTGTACCGGCACATTGTGAACGGACTTACGGAAGGCGTACGGCGGACATGGCGCAGCAGGAGAACGAGGTCGTCGAGGTCGTCAACGACGGGTACGTCGTGGACACCGAGGACTGTGAGGCGCGCGAGGTCGCCCACCGCGAGCGCGGCACCGCCCGCCCGATCACGGTGGTCGGCAACCCCGTACTGCACCGGGAGTGCAAGGACGTCACCGAGTTCGGTGACGAACTGGCGCGGCTGATCGACGACATGTTCGCCAGCCAGAAGGCGGCCGAGGGCGTGGGCCTGGCCGCGAACCAGATCGGCGTGGACGCCAAGGTCTTCGTCTACGACTGCCCGGACGACGACGGCATGCGGCACACCGGTTTCGTGGTCAACCCGAAGCTGGTGGAGCTGCCGGCCGCCTCCCGCGTGCTCGACGACTCCAACGAGGGCTGCCTGTCGGTCCCGACCGCCTACGCCGCGCTGGCCCGCCCGGACTACGCCGAGGTGACCGGCCAGGACGCTCAGGGCAACCCGATCAAGGTCCGCGGTACGGGCTACTTCGCGCGCTGCCTCCAGCACGAGACGGACCACCTGTACGGGTACCTGTACATCGACCGCCTCTCGAAGCGCGACCGCAAGGACGCCCTGCGCCAGATGGAAGAGGGCACCCCGCGCTACGAGACCGTCCCGAACGCGTAGCACCGCCCGCTGCGGCAGGGGAGTCGGCCCGGTGGCCCCGGGTCGACACCACTGCCGGGCGGCGGCAGCACGGACGTGACGCGCGCGGTGAACGCCTAGGAGGCCTGCGCGAGCGCGGGATCGACCGGCGTCTGCGCGCGGCCCAGCAGCACCCGCAGATCGTCCGGCAGGGGCATCGGCGTCAAGAGGCCCGCCGCCGTACGCCCGGTGTTGCCGTACGGCACGCGCCCGGTCACCGACCCGGCGCCGGCCACCAGGATCCGCACCACCTGCCCCACCGTCTCCGCCCGGTCCCGGCAGCGCACCGCCAGCCGGAACATGTGCCAGTGGGCGCGGGTGTGGGGCCAGGCCCAGGCCTGGGAGATGATGTGCGCCCGCTCCAGCGCGGTCCACATGGCCCGGGTGTCGGGCGCGGCCTCGCGGGCGCGGCGCAGCTCGTCCTCAAAGGCCTTGCGCACGGCGGCCGGCATGGACTTGCCGGTGCAGGCGGCCACGCATTTGCTCATTGCGTTTCTCATGCGCCCACAGTGCGGCCACGGGGCCCTGCGGGGCTTGAACGAACCTGCTACATCCATTGGACGGTGCGGGTGAAGCCCGACGGCGTGATCCCGAACATCCGCCGCCACACCCGGCTGAGATGCGCCCCGTCGGCGAAGCCCGCGCCGTGCGCCGCGTCCGTCAGGGAGTGCCCCAGGGAGGCCAGTTCGGCGGCCCGCATCAGCCGCAGCCACAGCACGTACGGGCGGAACGGCAGCCCGAGTTCCGCCCGGAACAGGTGCGCGAGGCGGCTCTCCGACAGGCACGCCACCTCGGCCGCCCGAGCCAGCCGTACCGATTCCCGGCCGGGCAGCCACTCCAGTACCCGTGCCAGCCCCGGGTGCTCCGCCGCGTCCGGCTGCGGCCCTCCGGGCAGTACGGCGTCCAGTGCGCACGCCGCCTCGAAGGCGTCGGCGGGCAGCCCCGCGGCCGGTACGAGGTCCCCCGCGTCCCCCGCCAGCGCCGAGAGCCGGCGCCCCGCCGAGGAGAGCGGGTCGTAGTGCAGCACCACCCCGTGCGGCGCCCCGCGCAGCACCGCGTGGCGCACCCCGGCCGGGACCACGTACGCCCGGCACCCGACGGGCTCCCCGTCCGGCCCGGCCATCAACAGCTCGTCCCCGTCCAGCGCGGCGATGACCTGGACGGAGTGATGGGCGTGCACACCGGCGGACCCGACGGCGCCCCCGTACAGCAGGCCCCCCGGCCGCAGCCGGGCCCGCCCCGCCCACCCGTCGGCGGTCATGCGGCCGGCCCGGGACACGACGAAGCGCCCCCGCCCGAGAACCCGGTGGACCGGGTGTCGCTCCCCATGGGCGGGGACGCTATCAAGCCGTACCGGCGGTGGCCGGACGGGACTTAGAAGTCCTCGTCCAGGTCGACCGTGCCCTCGACCGCGACCTGGTAGGCCGACGGACGGCGCTCGAAGAAGTTCGTCAGCTCCTGGACGCCCTGGAGCTCCATGAACGAGAACGGGTTCTGCGAGCCGTACACCGGCGGGAAGCCGAGACGGACCAGGCGCTGGTCCGCGACGCACTCCAGGTACTCGCGCATCGACTCGGTGTTCATGCCCGGCAGGCCGTCACCGCACAGGTCGCGGCCGAACTGCAGCTCGGCTTCCACGGCCTCCTTCAGCATGTCGGTGACCTGCTGCTGGAGCTGCTCGTCGAAGAGCTCCGGCTCCTCCTTGCGGACCGTGTCCACGACCTCGAACGCGAAGTTCATGTGCATGGTCTCGTCACGGAACACCCAGTTGGTGCCGGTGGCCAGGCCGTGCAGCAGGCCGCGCGAGCGGAACCAGTACACGTACGCGAAGGCGCCGTAGAAGAACAAGCCCTCGATGCACGCCGCGAAGCAGATCAGGTTCAGCAGGAAGCGGCGGCGGTCGGCCTGGGTCTCCAGCCGGTCGATCTTCTCGACCGAATCCATCCACCTGAAGCAGAACTGCGCCTTCTCGCGGATCGACGGGATCTCCTCGACGGCGTCGAAGGCGGCCGCGCGGTCGTCCGGGTCGGGCAGGTAGGTGTCGAGCAGCGTCAGGTAGAACTGGACGTGCACGGCCTCCTCGAACAGCTGGCGCGACAGGTACAGGCGCGCCTCCGGGGAGTTGATGTGCTTGTAGAGCGTCAGCACCAGGTTGTTCGAGACGATCGAGTCGCCCGTCGCGAAGAACGCGACCAGACGGCCGATCATGTGCTGCTCGGCCGGCGTCAGCTTCGCGAGGTCCGCGACGTCCGAGTGGAGGTCGACCTCCTCGACGGTCCAGGTGTTCTTGATCGCGTCCCGGTAGCGCTCGTAGAAGTCCGGGTAGCGCATGGGACGCAGCGTCAGCTCGAAGCCCGGGTCGAGCAGGTTCTTCTTGTCGGTGGAGCTCATTACTGGCAGGCCTCGCAGGACTCGGGGTTCTCAAGGGAGCAGGCGAGCGCTTCCGCGGCCGCGGCTTCGGCGGCGGCGTCGGCCAGCGGCAGCGCTGCGGGGGCGGCCGCCTGCGCGGCACGGGCGATCTTCGTCGCCGGGCGCGAACGCAGGTAGTACGTGGTCTTCAGACCCTGCTTCCAGGCGTACGCGTACATCGAGGACAGCTTCCCGATGGTCGGCGTCTCCAGGAACAGGTTCAGCGACTGCGACTGGTCGAGGAACGGCGTACGGGCCGCCGCCATGTCGATCAGACCGCGCTGCGGGATCTCCCACGCCGTGCGGTACAGCTCGCGCACCTCGGCCGGGATCCAGCCGAAGCCCTGGACCGAACCGCTGGAGTCGCGCAGGGCCTCACGGGTCTGGGCGTCCCACACGCCGAGCTTCTTCAGCTCCTCCACCAGGTAGCCGTTGACCTGGAGGAACTCACCCGACAGCGTCTCGCGCTTGAAGAGGTTGGAGACCTGCGGCTCGATGCACTCGTACACGCCGGCGATCGAGGCGATCGTCGCCGTCGGGGCAATGGCGAGGAGCAGCGAGTTGCGCATGCCGGACTTCGCGACGCGGGCGCGCAGGGCGTCCCAGCGCTCCGGCCAGTTCAGCTCGGTCTCGTAGTGGTCCGGGTGCAGGACACCGCGGGCGGTGCGGGTCTGCTCCCAGGCGGGGAGCGGGCCGCTCCGCTCGGCGAGGTCGCAGGAGGCCTCGTACGCGGCCAGCATGATCCGCTCGGAGAGCTTGGTGGACAGCGCCCGCGCCTCGGCGGAGTCGAACGGCAGCTTCAGCTTGAAGAAGACGTCCTGGAGGCCCATCGCGCCCAGACCCACCGGACGCCAGCGGGCGTTGGAGCGCCCGGCCTGCTCGGTCGGGTAGAAGTTGATGTCGACCACGCGGTCGAGGAAGGTCACGGCGGTGCGGACGGTCTCGTCCAGCCGCTCCCAGTCGATCTCCCCGTCCACGACGAAGGCGCCGAGGTTGACCGAGCCGAGGTTGCAGACGGCGGTCTCGCCGTCGTTGGTGACCTCGATGATCTCGGTGCACAGGTTCGAGGAGTGGACGACGGTGCCCGGCTCGGCGGTCTGGTTGGCCGTGCGGTTGGAGGCGTCCTTGAAGGTCATCCAGCCCTGGCCGGTCTGCGCGAGGGTGCGCATCATCCGGCCGTACAGGTCACGCGCGGGCATGGTCTTGCGGGCCAGGCCGTCCGCCTCGGCCTTGCGGTAGGCGGCGTCGAACTCGTCGCCCCACAGGTCGACCAGCTCGGGCACGTCGGCCGGGGAGAACAGCGACCAGTCGGCGTCCGCGTTCACGCGGCGCATGAACTCGTCCGGCACCCAGTGCGCCAGGTTCAGGTTGTGGGTACGGCGCTGGTCCTCGCCGGTGTTGTCGCGGAGCTCCAGGAACTCCTCGATGTCCGCGTGCCAGGTCTCCAGGTAGACGGCGGCGGCACCCTTGCGGCGGCCGCCCTGGTTCACGGCCGCGACGGAGGCGTCGAGGGTCTTCAGGAACGGCACGATGCCGTTGGAGTGGCCGTTCGTACCGCGGATCAGCGAACCGCGGGCGCGGATGCGCGAGTACGAGAGACCGATGCCGCCGGCGTGCTTCGACAGACGCGCGACCTGGTGGTAGCGGTCGTAGATCGAGTCGAGCTCGTCCAGCGGGGAGTCCAGCAGGTAGCAGGAGGACATCTGCGGGTGCCGGGTGCCGGAGTTGAACAGCGTCGGGGAGGACGGCAGGTAGTCGAGGCGGCTCATCAGCCGGTACAGCGAGGCCACTTCCTCGACGGCCTGGACGCTGTCGTTCTCGGCGAGGCCGCAGGCCACGCGCAGCATGAAGTGCTGCGGGGTCTCGATGACCTGGCGGGTGATCGGGTGGCGCAGCAGGTAGCGGCTGTGCAGGGTGCGCAGGCCGAAGAAGCCGAAGCGGTCGTCGGCGCCCTCGGCGAGCGTGTGCTCGACCAGCGCGTCCAGGCGGCTCGCGTGCAGCGCCACGAACTCGGCGGTGCGGTCGGCGATCAGGCCCTCGCGGTGACCGACCGCGACGGAGGCGGAGAAGGAGGTGGCCCCCTGGCCGGTGGCTTCCTCGGCGACGGCCAGCGTCAACAGCCGGGCGGCGAGCCGGGAGTACGCCGGGTCCTCGGAGATCAGACCGGCGGCGGCCTCCGTGGCCAGTCCGCGCAGTTCGGCCTCGTCGGCGGCGGCGCTGCGCCCGCGGAGCGCGGCGGCGGCGACCCGGCCCGGGTCGGTGTCGGGGAGGTCGGCCGTCAGCTCGGTGAGGGTACGCAGCAGTGCGGCCCCAGGTCCCCCGGTCTCGATTCCGGTGTCGGACGGGTCGGACTCGGCGCGCGGTGCGGAAGGCGCGATGGTCACGGGGGGAGCTCTCCCTCGCTCGGCTCCGGGACACCTTTGGTGCGGGCGCGAGCGGGCGCGCGCGGGCATGGCAGGGCAGCACCGCGCGGCGTCCACCGGCCCAACCGCGAGGCCCGGACGTATCGACACCCGGTTCGGTCGAGCCGGGTGCACTGTCGGCAGGTCATCGGACTTGCGGTGACACCAATGGGTGTACTTCATACCGTTGCGGGACAGTTCCGGATTCCCACCGGATTCCCCTGCGACGACAGCGAGGACGAGCATACATGTGGGGGCCGCCTCGTGTGCGACCCCCTAGATGTTGTGTCGGCGTCGCTACAGATCGAGACCGTACGTGAGCAGAGCGAGGCCGGGGACGGGCTCCCAGTCCCGTCCGGGGGTACGGACGAAACCGAGCCGTTCGTAGATCCGGTGGGCCCCGACCATGTCGTCCGTGGTGGACAGCACGAGGCGCCGTACGCCCTCGATCGCGCGGGCGCGGTCGATGCAGGCCCGTACCAACGCCTCCCCGGCGCCCCGCCCGCGACCCTCCCGGGCGACGGCCAGCATCCGGAACTCGGCCTCGCCGGCTCCGGCGATGTCGCACAGCGGGCTCCCGGGCGCGGCGAAGGCCACACCGCCGAGGATCCGCCCGTCGCTCGTCGCGGCGACGAGTATCTCTCCGTCGGCCGCCCGTCCCGCCACGTCCTGCAGCCGCGCGAGGTACGGGTCTTCCTCGCCGAAGGTGAGCAACCCGTCCCCGAGATAGGCCTGCACGGTGATCTCCCCGAGCGTCCCGTACTCCGTCGCCAATGCTTCCCTGATCACGATGTCCATGCGGTCGAGTGTGCCGGACGGCTGTCGGTGCCCGGCGCTATCGTCGGAGACGGCACCGTCGAGAAGGGCGAGCGAGGCACGACCGTGATGACAGACCGGCCCCACATGCTGACTGAGGACTTCGAAGCCGTGGCGCGCATGGCGGCGCGCGAGAGGGAGGGGACACGGCTGGAGTTCATCGACGGGATCATCAGGAGCAAGGCCATGCCGGACGGCGACCACGGGATGATCATCCAGTGGCTCACGCGGATCTGTATGCAGTACCGCCCCGAGCTGTGGCTGCATCCCGGGCAGGGCATCAAGGCCCAGGAGTACCGGGCAGGTCGGGCGATTCCGGATGCGGTGCTCGCACCGGCCAAGGCGTTCGCCGGCCAGGGCGACTGGGTCGACCCCGCCCCGATCCTCATGGCCGTCGAGATGACCTCGTGGGACTCGGACACCCACCGGCGGGACCACGTCGAGAAGCCCCGCGCCTACGCGGAGACGGGCATCCCCGTCTACCTCCTGATCGACCGGGCCAAGTGCGAGATCTCCGTCTACAGCCAGCCCAACGGCCGACGGTACGAGAACACCCGCGTCGTGGCGTACGGCAAGGACGCCGAGCTCCCCGACCCCATCGGCATCACCCTCCAGACCGAGGTCCTCAAGGACTGGGTGCGCTGAGAACGCCCGAGGGCCCCGCCTGCTCGGCGGGGCCCTCGGGTGAGTCAGGGCTCAGCAGCAGCGGAAGCCCTCGCGGGGGTCCGCCTCGCGGGAGTCCGTACGGGCGCGTTCGAAGGCGCGGCGGGTCATGACCCGCGCGTCCGGGTCGTGCGTACGGGCGTGCGCGACGTACCGGTCGTACGCCGCCTCGCCCGAGAACTCCCGTACGAAGTAGCTCACCTTCGTCAGCGCCGCTCGGACGCCGCTCATGCGACGGGCTCCTTCGCGCGGCCGCCGCCCGAGTCCAGGCCGGCGGCGGCGAGCTCGGCGCGCTCCTCGGGCGTCGCGATGAGCCCGGCCGGAGCGACGATCTTCGACTCGGTCCACGGGACCTCGGCCAGGCTGACCGACTCCGGGCTGCGGACGGCCTTGAGGCAGGTCCGCGCGGCGTCCAGCAGCACGATGATGATCAGTGCCGCGAAGAGCGCAGACAGGACGCCGTCGACCGTGGCGTTGGTGACGATGGTGTGCATCTCGCCCGCGTTCTTCGCCGGCGGCAGCACCTTTCCGGCGTCGATGCCGCTCTGGTACTTGTCGCGCTGGGCGAAGAACCCGACCTTCACGTCGTCGGAGAACACCTTCTGGTAGCTCGCGGTGAGCGTGACGGCCACGTCCCAGGCCAGCGGGACGGCGGTCACCCACGCCCACTTGAGTCGCCCGGACTTCACCAGCAGCGTGGTGCAGACGGCCAGGGCCACCGCCGCGAGCAGCTGATTCGCGATCCCGAACAGCGGGAAGAGCTGGTTGATGCCGCCCAACGGGTCCTTGATGCCGACCCACAGGAAGTAGCCCCAGCCGCCGACGACGAGCGCGCTCGCCAGCCACACGCCGGGCTTCCAGCTGATGTCCTTGAAGGGTTTGTACACGTTGCCGAGGGTGTCCTGGAGCATGAACCGGCCGACACGGGTGCCCGCGTCGAGGGTGGTCAGGATGAACAGAGCCTCGAACATGATCGCGAAGTGGTACCAGAACGCCTTCATGCCGGCGCCGCCGACCACGGACGAGAAGATCTCGGACATTCCGAGTGCGAAGGTGGGAGCGCCACCCGTACGGGACAGCAGGCTGGTCTCCTCCACGTCCTTCGCGGCCTGTGCGAGGAACTCGGGGGAGATGGCGAAGCCGAAGTGGGTGACGGCCTGTGAGGCGGTGTCGACCGTGGTGCCGATGACGCCGGCGGGGGAGTTGACCGCGAAGAACAGGCCGGGCTCGATGATGGTGGCCGCGATGATCGCCATGACGGCGACGAAGGACTCGGTCAGCATGGCGCCGTAGCCGATGACCCGGACCTGGGTCTCCTTCTGGATCATCTTCGGGGTGGTGCCGGAGGACACCAGCGCGTGGAAGCCGGACAGGGCGCCGCAGGCGATGGTGATGAAGACGAACGGGAACATCGACCCGGCGAAGACCGGCCCGTCCCCGCGGGCGGCGAAGTCGGTGACCGCGGGCATCTTCAGGGTCGGCATCGCCAGCACCACGCCCACCGCCATGAGCGCGATGGTGCCCACCTTCATGAAGGTGGAGAGGTAGTCGCGGGGCGCGAGGAGCATCCACACCGGCAGCACCGAGGCGATGAAGCCGTACGCGACCATCCACAGGACGAGCGTCTCCTTCTCCAGGGTGAAGGTGCTCGCCAGCGAGGAGTCGGCGACCCAGCCGCCCGCGACGATGGCGAGCAGCAGGAGCGCGACGCCGATGACGGAGATCTCGGTGACCCGGCCCGGCCGCAGCACGCGCAGGTAGAAGCCCATGAAGAGCGCGATGGGGATGGTCATGCCGATGGAGAAGACGCCCCAGGGGGAGTGCGCCAGCGCGTTGACGATGACCAGGGCGAGCACAGCCAGCAGGATGATCATGATGGCGAACACGGCGACCAGGGCGGCGGCTCCGCCGACGGGGCCGATCTCGTCCCGGGCCATCTGGCCGAGGGAGCGCCCGTCGCGGCGGGTGGAGAAGAAGAGGGTGACCATGTCCTGGACGGCGCCCGCGAAGATGACGCCGGCGACGATCCAGATGGTGCCCGGCAGGTAGCCCATCTGCGCGGCGAGGACGGGGCCGACCAGGGGGCCGGCTCCGGCGACGGCGGCGAAGTGGTGGCCGAACAGCACCCGGCGGTCGGTGGGGTGGAAGTCGACGCCGTTGTCGAGGCGTTCGGCCGGGGTGGCCCGCGTCTTGTCGACCTTCAGGACGCGGTCGGTGATGAAGCGCGCGTAGAAGCGGTAGCCGATGGCGTACGAGCCCAGCGCGGCGGCGAGCAGCCAGGCCGCGGAGATCTCCTCGCCGCGGGAGAGGGCGAGGATGCCCCAGCCGAGGGCCCCGACGAGGCCGACGAGGACCCAGACGGCGATCGACTTGGGAGTCATGCCCCCGGAGCCCTCTGGTGCGGAGGGCGAGTCCGCCGTGCCCGGACTCGCCGCGTTCCGTTCTGTACCTGTTGCTTCCGGTTCCGGCATGATCCTCGTCCCCTCGTTGATCATCTGCGTAAGCGCAGGGAATCTACGGGGGCCCGCCCGGTGAACGTAAGCCCCCGTCCGCATAGCGGAACGAGAGTCAACTACGAATCACACGGCGGGGCGCTGGAGTCGGGCGACGAACTTGTAACGATCGCCGCGGTACACCGACCGTACCCACTCGACGGGTTCGCCGTCGGCGTCCAGCGAGTGTCGGGAGAGCATCAGCATCGGCAGGCCGACGTCGGTGCCCAGCAGGCCCGCCTCGCGCGGGGTGGCGAGGGAGGTCTCGATGGTCTCCTCGGCTTCCGCGAGCCGTACGTCGTACACCTCGGCGAGGGCGGTGTAGAGGGAGGTGTACTTGGCCAGCGAGCGGCGCAGCGCGGGGAAGCGCTTGGCCGAAAGGTGAGTGGTCTCGATGGCCATGGGCTCACCGCTGGCGAGGCGCAGCCGCTCGATGCGCAGCACCCGGCCGCCCGCGGCGATCTTGAGGAGCCCGGCGAGGGTGTCGTCGGCCGTCACGTAGCCGATGTCGAGGAGTTGGGAGGTGGGCTCCAGCCCCTGGGCCCGCATGTCCTCCGTGTACGAGGACAGTTGGAGCGGCTGTGAGACCTTCGGTTTCGCGACGAAGGTGCCCTTGCCCTGGATGCGCTCCAGTCGACCCTCGACGACGAGCTCCTGGAGCGCCTGGCGCACGGTGGTCCGCGAGGTGTCGAATTCGGCCGCGAGCGTGCGCTCCGGCGGCACCGGTGTGCCGGGGGGCAGTGTTTCCGTCATGTCGAGCAAGTGCCGCTTGAGTCGGTAGTACTTGGGCACACGCGCCGTGCGAGTGGCCGCCCCGCCTTCCGGCTCCGTGGTCGCCCCTTCGGTGGACATCGCCGCCCGCCTTCCCGACTCCAGTTTCGCTGCCGTCACCGGCTCCTCCGATATGTGCGGTCACATCGTGACACGGGTGGGAGGACAGGCCTCCTCCCTCCCCCAGGTGTCGGTCCGGTAACGGACCGATCACCCGCTCATTAGACCCTTGACACCCCTAAAGGTCTAGGCCAAGCTCCGGTTACTGGTCTAAACCAATATGGATCAGATCCCGGCCCCACGGGCAGTACTTGGTGCATGTCACCGCGGCGGGCGAGGGAAGTTGCAGGCAGCATCCCTGAGGAGGGTGGCGTGAAGCGCAAGCTCATCGCGGCGGTCAGTGTCGCGGGCATGATGGTCGGAGTCGCGGCGTGCGGCAACGGCGGCGACGACAAGGGGAAGACCGACGCGGGCGGCGCCAAGGAGATCACCGTCTGGGTGATGGACGGTTCCGCGCCGAAGGCCTGGATCGACGAGGTCAACAAGGAGTTCTCGGCCAAGCACCCCGGTGTCACCGTAAAGGTCGAGGAGCAGCAGTGGAAGGGCATTCAGGAGAAGGTCACCACGGCCCTCTCCGAGAACACCCCGCCGGACGTCCTTGAGCTCGGCAACACCCAGACCGCCGGCTACGCCGTCACCGGCGGCCTCGCCGACCTCACCAAGGACAAGGCCAAGCTCGGCGCCGACGCCTGGCAGAAGAGCATGCTCGCCTCGGCCGAGTACGACGGCAAGCTCTACTCCGCTCCCTGGTACGCGGCCAACCGCGTCGTCGTGTACGACAAGAAGGCCTTCGCCAAGGCCGGTGTCACCCCGCCGACCACCCGCGACGAGTGGATCGCCGGCCTCGACAAGCTGAAGGCCGCGGACCCCTCCACGCAGCCGATCTACCTCCCCGGCCAGAGCTGGTACGTGCTCGCCGGCTTCATCTGGGACGAGGGCGGCGAGCTCGCCGTCAAGGACGGCGACAAGTGGAAGGGCGGCCTCGGCACGCCCCAGGCCGCCTCCGCGATGGACTTCTACAAGAAGCTCCAGGCCTACTCCACCGCTCCGAAGGACAAGGACGAGGCCACCCCGCAGCAGTCCACCGACATCGTCCCCAAGGGCGGCGTCGCCTCCTGGATCGGTCTCGGCTGGGAGGCCGGCGGTGCGGAGAAGGCCCTGAAGGACGCGGGCAAGGAAGCCGACTTCGGCTACTTCCCGATCCCGGGCAAGACCGCCGACAAGCCGGGCACCGTCTTCCTCGGCGGCTCGAACCTCGCCGTCGCCGAGCGCTCCAAGAACAAGGAGCTCGCCAAGGAGTGGCTGGCCCTCGCCGCCGGCAAGGACCAGATGACGAAGTACGCGGCCGAGGTCAAGGGCGCGCTGCTCCCGAACCAGTCCGGCGCGAACTTCGCCCCCGCCGCGGGCTCCTTCGCCGAGGCGATGGGCAAGGGCGGCGTCAACGGCCGCATCACCCCGGTCACCCCGGGCTGGGCGAACGTCGAGACCGAGCCCAACCCGCTCAAGGAGTTCATGACCAAGGTCCTCAAGGGTGAGGACGCCGCCAAGGCGGGCGCGGACGCGGACAAGGAAATCGCGAGCCGCATCAACAAGTAGCACGTAGCACCGGGGGTGCGGACGGCCGCCCACGCGCCCGCCGCACCCCCGGTCGCGCATGACAGACCTGTGCGACGCCCGACCGCAGCCGAGGTAGCCAAGACATGACCGTGCACTCCCAGGGAGCGGCGACCGCTCCACAGGACGCACCACCGAAGTCCGCCGGACGGCAGCAGCCGCCGCCCAAGACCACCGGGAGCACCCCGTCGGCTCCCCGCCGGGGCAGAAAGCCGCTCCCCTCGGGCTGGCTGCCGTACCTCCTGATCGGGCCCGCGGTCCTCAGCCTGGCCACGCTGCTGCTGTACCCGTTGGCCAAGAACGTGATCCTGTCGTTCCAGAAGGTCGACAAGATCGAGTTCATCCAGCGGAAGGCGCCCTTCAACGGGGTCGAGAACTACACCCAGCTGCTGGGCGACTCCCACTTCTGGACCGTCGTCGTCCGCACCTTCGCCTTCACCGCGGCCAACGTCGCACTGATCATGCTGATCGGCAGCCTGCTGGGCATCCTGCTGAACCGCCTCGGCACGTGGATGCGCCTGGTCCTGTCGATGGCCCTGGTGATGGCCTGGGCCATGCCGATCGTCGCGTCCGTCACCGTCTTCCAGTGGCTGTTCGACGAGCAGTTCGGCGTCATGAACTGGGTCATGCGCAGCCTCGGCTTCTCCGGCTACGAGCAGCACAACTGGTTCGAATCCGGGTTCTCCACCCTGGTGATCGTCACCGTCCTGGTGGTCTGGGGATCCGTCCCCTTCGTCGCCCTCAACATGTACGCCGGCCTGACCACGGTCAGCGGCGAGCTGTACGAGGCCGCGCGGATGGACGGCGCCAACGGCTGGCAGACGTTCTGGCAGGTCGTCTTCCCGAACCTCAAGCCGTTCTTCCTCGTCACCACGTTCCTTGAGGTGATCTGGGTCTTCAAGGCCTTCACCCAGGTCTACGCGATGAACCGCGGCGGCCCCGACCGCGCCTCCGAGACCCTGCCCGTCTTCGCCTTCGTCGAGGGCCAGAGCCAGGGCCACTACGCGCTCGCGGCAGCGATCTCCGTCCTGACGATCGTGATGCTCGTGATCGTCATGTCCTTCTACTTCCGCCTGATCCTGAAGCAGGAGGAGGAGCAGTGAGCACCACCACCGCGCCGAAGCCCGCGCCCGCCGCGCCGAAGCCCGCCCAGCGCCTGCGCACGCGCCGCCCGCTGCGCCCCGCCGCCGTCGTGAAGAACCTGGGCGCCCTCGCCCTCGCCGTGGTCTTCGTCTTCCCCGTCTACTGGATGTTCTCCTCGGCCCTCAAGCCGTCCGGGCAGATCCTCTCCAAGGACCCCGTCTTCGTCTTCACCCCGACGCTCGACAACTTCACGAAGGCCACCGGCGTCGATCTGTTCTGGACGTACGTGGGCAACAGCCTGCTCGTCACCGTCGGCGCCGTCGCCCTGGCCCTGGTCGTGGCCCTCGCCGCGAGCTTCGCCATCGCCCGCATGAAGTTCAAGGGCCGCAAGGGCCTGGTGCTCGGTGTGATGATGGCGCAGATGGCCCCCTGGGAGGTCATGGTCATCGCGATGTACATGATCGCCCGCGACGCCGACATGCTGAACAGCCTCCCGCTGCTGACCGCGATCTACTTCGTGATGGTCCTGCCCTTCACCATCTGGACCCTGCGCGGCTTCATCGCCGCCGTCCCGGTGACGCTGGAGGAGGCCGCCCAGATCGACGGCTGCACCCGCGGCCAGGCCTTCCGCAAGGTGATCTTCCCGCTGCTGGCCCCCGGCCTGATGTCCACCTCGCTCTTCGGATTCATCACCGCCTGGAACGAGTTCGCGATGGTCCTGATCCTCAACAAGGACAAGACCGCGCAGACCCTGCCCCTGTGGCTGACCCAGTTCCAGAGCGCCTTCGGCAACGACTGGGGCGCCACCATGGCCGCGTCCTCGCTGTTCGCGGTCCCGGTCCTGGTGATCTTCGTCTTCCTCCAGCGCAAGGCCGTCGGCGGCATGACCGCCGGCGCCGTGAAGGGATAACGGCCCATGACAGTCCTTGCGCACCGCACCACGGCGTCCGGTTCGGACGACCGGCTCGGCCGGGACGCCCTCGCCGTCCTTCAGCCCGGCTTCGAGGGCACCACCGCCCCCGCCTGGCTGCTCCGCCGGATCGGCGAAGGGCTCACCGCCGTCGGCCTCTTCGGCCGCAACATCGCCTCGCCCGAGCAGCTCGCCGCGCTCACCGCGCAGCTGCGCGCCGAGCGGGACGACGTCCTCGTCGCCATCGACGAGGAGGGCGGCGACGTCACCCGCCTGGAGGTCCGCGGCGGCTCCTCCTTCCCCGGCAACCTGGCCCTCGGCGCCGTCGACGACACCGCGCTCACCCGGGACGTCGCCCGCGAGCTGGGCCGCCGGCTCGCCGAGTGCGGGGTCAACCTCAACTGGGCCCCGTCCGCCGACGTCAACTCCAACCCGGACAACCCCGTCATCGGCGTCCGGTCCTTCGGAGCCGACACCGACCTCGCCGCCCGGCACACCGCCGCCTACGTCGAGGGCCTCCAGGCCGCCGGCGTCGCCGCGTGCACCAAGCACTTCCCGGGCCACGGCGACACCAACGTCGACTCGCACCACGCCCTGCCGCGCATCGACGTGGACCCCGACACCCTCCAGGCCCGCGAGCTGGTCCCGTTCAGGGCCGCCATCGAAGCCGGCAGCAAGGCCGTGATGAGCGCGCACATCCTCGTGCCCGCCCTCGACCCGACCCGCCCGGCCACGCTCAGCCCGCAGATCCTGACCGGCCTCCTGCGCAAGGAGCTCGGCTACGAGGGCCTGATCGTCACCGACGGCATGGAGATGAACGCCATCGCCGGGACGTACGGCATCGAGCGGGGTTCGGTCCTCGCCATCGCGGCCGGCGCCGACGCGATCTGCGTCGGCGGCGGACTCGCCGACGAGGCCACGGTGCTCCGGCTGCAGGCCGCCCTGGTCGCGGCCGTACGGGAGGGCGCGCTCCCGGAGGAGCGGCTCGCCGACGCCGCCGCCCGGGTACGGGCGCTGGCCTCATGGACCCGGCGGGCCCGGGCCGCCGCCGCGCCGGGCGCGCCGGAGGGGGGCGCGCCCGGCATCGGCCTGGCGGCGGCCCGCCGCGCGGTGGTCGTCTCCGGCGCCGCCGCGCCCGTGAGCGCCCCGTACGTCGCCACGCTCGCGCCCGTCGCGAACATCGCGGTCGGGGACGAGACCCCGTGGGGCGTGGCCGCCGAACTGGCCGCGCTGGTGCCGGGGACCGCCTCCGGGGTGTTCCCGGAGGGGGCCACGGCCGCGGACGTCCTGGCCGCGGCGGGCGGGCGCACCGTCGTGGTGGTGGTCCGCGACGCGCACCGGCACCCGTGGATGACGGCGGCCCTGGACGCGCTGGTCGCGGCCCGCCCGGACACCGTCGTCGTCGAGATGGGAGTACCGCGGGCCGAGCCCCGCGGAGCCCTGTACATCGCGACCCACGGCGCCTCGCGGGTCTGCGGCAGGGCGGCGGCGGAGCTGATCGCCGGGGTCTGACCAGCCCCGGAGCTCCCGGTCCGCCCTGTCCCGCGCCCCCCGGACGCCTCGTCCCGGGGGCGTGGGCATGCCCGGGCGGATGCCGGAAGGGCCGGGCTCCCCGACGGGAGCCCGGCCCTTCCTCGCGCGTGGGGGAGGTGCCGCCTAAAGCCCCTGCCACGCGGGCTTGTCGGCGTACGCGTGCCGGAAGTAGTCCGCCAGCTTCAGCTTGGACGCGGCGGCCTCGTCCACGACCACGGTCGCGTGCCGGTGCAGCTGCAGCGCGGAGGCCGGGACCAGCGCGGACAGCGGACCCTCGACGGTCTGTGCGACGGCTTCGGCCTTGCCCTCGCCGGTGGCGAGCAGCACCAGGTGGCGGGCGTCGAGGATGGTGCCGATGCCCTGGGTGATGACGTGGTGCGGGACCTGGTCCAGGTCGTCGTCGAAGAAGCGCGCGTTGTCGACGCGGGTCTGCTCGGTGAGCGTCTTGATCCGGGTGCGGGACGCGAGCGAGGAACAGGGCTCGTTGAAGCCTATGTGCCCGTCCGTGCCGATGCCGAGCAGCTGGAGGTCCACGCCGCCCGCCTCCGCGAGGGCGCGGTCGTACGCCTCGCACGCGGCGACGATGTCCGCGGCAGAGCCGTCCGGGCCCATGAAGGAGGCCTCGGACAGGCCGAGCGGCTCGACGACCTCGCGGAGCACGACGGCGCGGTAGGACTCGGGGTGGCCGGCCGGCAGGCCGACGTACTCGTCGAGCTGGCAGATGCGGGCCTCGCCGGCGTCGACCTCGCCGGCCTTCACCTTCGCGGCCAGGGCTTCGTAGACGGGCAGCGGGGTAGAGCCGGTCGCCACGCCGAGCAGGGCGTCGGGCTTGCGGCGGACCAGGGCGGCCATGGCCTCCGCGATGAGCTCGCCGCCTGCCTTGGCGTCCGGGACGATGACAACTTCCACGCGGGGCCTGCCGATCTGGAGTGGGACGGAGTGTGTGGTATAGACCAATCTAGCAGAGGCGGGGCCTCCTGCGGCCGGTCTTGCACCCCCTTCCATCGTGATCCGGTCACCCGCCCCCGGCCTCCCGGTGCCACGAGGCGCAGGCGTGACCCCCTCGTACTGCGCGCCGCCCGCGCGAAGGGGGGCGCGGTCCGCGGGCCGCCGGTCGGAGCGGCCCGCGGACCGTGCGCCTGCGGTCAGAGCAGCGACAGCTGGAGGCCGCCCGTCGCGTCCAGGTGCTGGCCCGTCACCCAGCGCGAGTCGGCCGAGGCCAGGAAGGCCACCACGTCGGCGACCTCCGAAGCCGTGCCCACCCGGCCGAAGACGGAACGCGAACTCGCGTGCGCCCGCGCCGCGGGGTCCGCCAGCCAGGCCGCGTTGAGGTCGGTGTCCGTGATGCCGGGGCCCACCGAGTTCACGGTGATCCCGCGCGGGGCCAGCTCGGCCGCCAGCGACCGGGTCAGGGCGTTCACCGCGCCCTTGGCGGTGATCGTCGCCAAGATCGCGGGCAGGGCGATGTCCGGGGTGCCGGTCACGTTCACGATCCGGGCCCCGTCGGGCAGCCGCGCCAGTCCGTGCTTGATCACGAAGAACGGCGCCTTCGCGTTGAGCGCGTGCACCCGGTCGTACGTCTGCTCGTCGGTGTCCGCGATGCCGGCGAACGTGGCGGCGCCCGCGTTGTTCACCAGGACGTCGACCGTGTCGGTGTGCTGCGGGTGCGCCTCGTAGGCCGCCCACAGTGCCTGCGCGTCGCCCGGGACCCCGAGCTCGGCCCTGATCGCGAACGCCCGGCCGCCGGCCGCTCCGATCGCGGCGACCGTGTCCTTCGCCGCCGCTTCGTCCCGCCCGTAGTGCACGGCGACCAGCGCCCCGTCGCGGGCGAGCCGTTCGGCCACCGCCCGTCCGATGCCCCGGCTGCCGCCCGTGACCAGTGCCGTCTTCCCCTTGAGCACGCCCATGACGCGCCCCCCTTCAGAATTTGCTAGTGGTCGCTACAGAAAGGGACCGTACCAGATTACGTAACGCCCGCTATAGAATGAGGCCCATGGTGACCGGACAGCGGGGCAGGCCCCGCTCCTTCGACCGCGACGCCGCCCTCGACAAGGCGATGCTCGCCTTCTGGGAGCGCGGCTACGAGGCAACCTCGATCTCCGATCTGACCGCCTCGCTCGGCATCAGCGCGCCCAGCCTGTACGCCGCCTTCGGTGACAAGCGCAAGCTCTTCGACGAGGTCGTGGTGGTCTACGGCGGCCGGTACGCCGATTTCGCGGGCGCGGCCCTGGCCGAGGAGCCCACCGCCGGGGCCGGTCTGCGGCGCGTCCTGCGCGAGGCGGCGGAGATCTACACCGACCCGGCCCACCCGCCGGGCTGCCTGGTGATCAGCGCGGCCGTCAACACCACCTCGGAGGAGGTGGCCCGGGCCCTGCGCGAGCGCCGCGAAGCCAACCTGGAGATGTTCGAGCGCCGGATCCGGGCGGACGTCGCCGCCGGCGTGCTGCCCGCCGGTACGGACGCCCGGGCGCTCGCCCGCTACGCGCTGGCGGTGCTCGTGGGGATGTCCCAGCAGTCGCGCGACGGGGCGGGCCGGGAAGAACTGGAAGCGGTAGCGGAGCTCGCGATGGGAGCCTGGCCGGGAATTTCCGCCGCCCCGTGAGTTCCTCTGGGCCACGGTGCCGGGACGGGACCCTCAGCCCGTCCGGCACCGTAGCCCGGAGTACTTACGGCCGGCAGGTGTGCGGTTCCCGTCGGCCGTTGGGAGGTGCCCGCGCGGTCAGGGCAGAGCGCGCGGCTTACCTCGATCCGTCCTCCTGTGCGGGGAGGGCGGAAGTATCAATCAATTGTGGACTAGACCATTCTGTTCTGTCCATCCAATGGCGGGCTCTGCCATCCCGTCACTTCCTCCAACAGTACGCGGATGGAGCCCCTCCTGGATACTCCTGAGTAGTCGCCGTGGGGAAAGTCATGGCCCATACCCGGGGTACGCTCGCCACGTGCCCTCCATGAACGACCTCGTACGCCAGCACACCGCTCTCAGTGAAACCGACCTGGAGTGGCTCCACCTGCTGGTCTCGGAGTGGCAGCTGCTCTCCGACCTGTCCTTCGCCGACCTCGTGCTGTGGGTCCCCACCCTCGACGGCACCCGGTACGTCTCGGTCGCACAGATGCGCCCCAACACCGGCCCCACCTCGTACCAGGACGACATGGTCGGCCATCTGGTTCCGCGCGGCCGGCGCCCGCTGCTGGACGCCGCGCTCGACGAGGGCCGCATCGTGCGCGAGGGCGACCCGGAATGGCGCGAGGAGGTGCCCGTCCGCGTCGAGTCCATTCCGGTGCGACGCGAGGGCCGGGTGCTGGGCGTGATCGCGCGCAACACCAACTTGCTCACTGTGCGTACACCCAGCCGACTGGAGCTCACCTACCTCCAGTCCGCCTCCGACCTGGCCCAGATGATCGCGGCCGGCTCCTTCCCGTTCCCCGGGCAGCAGGTCGACATGGACGCCTCCCCGCGCGCCGGGGACGGCCTGATGCGGCTCGACGCCGACGGCGTGGTCACGTACGCGTCCCCGAACGCCCTCTCCGCCTACCACCGGCTCGGCCTCGCCGCCGACCTCGTCGGCCAGCACCTCGGCACCACCACCGCCGAACTCGCCCCCTCCCGGGGCCCCGTGGACGAGGCGATCGTCAAGCTCGCCAGCGGCTGGGCCCCGCGCGAGACCGAGGTCGAGGGCAACGGCGGGGTCATCCAGCTGCGCGCCATCCCGCTCAAGCCCAAGGGCACCCGGATCGGCTCCCTCGTCCTGTGTCGGGACGTCACGGAACTGCGCCGTCGCGAACGCGAATTGATCACCAAGGACGCGACCATCCGGGAGATCCACCACCGGGTGAAGAACAACCTCCAGACCGTGGCCGCGCTGCTGCGGTTGCAGGCCCGCCGGATGGATTCCGAGGGCGGCCGCGAGGCCCTCAACGAGGCCGTGCGTCGCGTCGGTTCGATCGCGATCGTGCACGAGACGCTCTCTCAGAACCTCGACGAGCGCGTCGAGTTCGACGAGATCGCCGACCGGGTGATCGCGATGGTCGCGGAGATCTCGCCGGGCAAGGTGGAGTGCCGGCGCACCGGCCGGTTCGGAATCCTGGACGCAGAGGTCGCCACTCCGCTGTCGATGGTGCTGACGGAGATCCTCCAGAACGCCCTGGAACACGCCTTCACCCAGGGGGAGGGCGGCCGGGTCGAGGTGTCCGCGACCCGCGCCGGCTCCGGCCGGGCGGACGGCCGGCTGCTGATCACGGTGCTCGACGACGGATCCGGCCTGCCCGAGGGCTTCGACCCGCAGCGGGCCGGCAACCTCGGCCTCCAGATCGTCCGGACCCTGGTGGAGGGCGAGCTCGGCGGCACGTTCGACATGCTCCGGGCCGAGCCGCGCGGCACCAAGGTCGTCCTCGACATCCCGGCCAGCCCGCAGAAGTAGCGGCGCACTCGTCACGCAGCGTGACGCAGTGGACCCCGGACAGCACTGAGCCCCGGACCGAAACTTCTCGGTCCGGGGCTCAAGAGCACGTTGCTGAGCGCTTGTCTGGTGTTGCTACGCGCTGCGTCGAGGCTCGAAAGTCGATGTTCAGGCGGTTGCGTTGCGCGCCCGATTGCGAGCGGCGCGGCGCTTCATCGCGCGGCGCTCGTCCTCGCTGAGACCGCCCCAGACGCCGGAGTCCTGACCGGACTCAAGCGCCCACTGCAGGCACTGCTCCATGACGGGGCAGCGGCGGCAGACGGCCTTGGCTTCCTCGATCTGCAGCAGCGCAGGACCGGTGTTGCCGATGGGGAAGAAGAGTTCCGGGTCTTCCTCGCGGCAAACGGCGTTGTGACGCCAGTCCATGGCTGCTCCATCTCCTTGTATTGCGGGCAGGTTGCTTGTGAATGTGAACGCTTTCACGAATCCCCCCGTGAGGGAAGGGCGACCGCCCAGTTTCCTGGAAGGTCAGTCAGGGACTCGTGGAGGGGTTCTGGCGGTCTGTGTGGGTGCCGGGTTCTGCGGGCTGTCCCGATCGCCATGAAGAGATTCGCAAACCTCGGACGGGGATACAACCCCTTCCGGAAAGTTTTTTTTGATTCGTCGGTGTCTACTAGGTCACAGCCCTACATCGTGAGGGTGGACCGGCGTGTAAACGTTCGAGTGAAAGGACTTTAGGCCCTTCCACTCACACAATCACACGCAGTGCACGGCGTACGCCTGTGAACCGAACGCTGGTGCGCAGGCCGAGGTGGTCTCCGTCCATCTGGAACGGAAGCGGAACCTTCGAATGCAAGGTGAAGTCGGTCAGATCGTGCAGAGACACTGCGTGCTTGCCGCGCGGACCGCGCTCAGGAGTCGAGGTCAGGAGCTGTGTCGCGTAGCGGGCGACCGCCGGAGTTGACAAACGATTGAGCGCCAATACGTCAAGTGCGGTATCGAACGACGCCTCCGGAGAGGCGTAAAGCGGACGATTGCCCAGATATGTCCACGGCGAGGTGTTGCAGACTATCGACAGCACCAGATCCGTGACGGGATCCGCGCCGGGGCGCTCCAGCGTCACCGGGCCGTGGCGCCGGTTCGGCTCGTCCCAGAACTGGCGCATGAGCTGTCGTACGTACAGGGCGTGCGTCGAACGCTTGCCGCGCTCCCGCTGCTGCTCCACCCGGCCCACCACGCCCGCGTCGAAACCGAACCCCGCGCAGAACGTGAACCAGCGCGCCGGAACCGACTCGTCCTCCGTGCCCGGGGTACCGGCCGCCAGGCCCAGGCCCACCGTCCGCTCGCGCTGCTCGCGCAGTGCGTCCAGCAGGGCGCCGGTCGCCTCGACCGCGTCGTTGGGCAGGCCGAGCGCGCGGGCGAACACGTTGGTCGAGCCGCCGGGGACCACCGCCAGCCGGGGCAGCCGCTCCGGATCCGGCCCGTCGTGCAGCAGCCCGTTGACCACCTCGTTGACCGTGCCGTCGCCGCCGAGCGCCACGACGAGGTCGATACCGTGTTCGGCCGCCCGGCGGGCCAGGTCCCGGGCGTGCCCGCGGTACTCGGTGGTCACCGCCTCCAGCTTCATTTCGCTGGCCAGGGCGTGGGTCAGGACGTCGCGCGTGCGCGCACTGGTGGTCGTTGCTGCTGGATTGGCCACGAGAAGTGCACGCATGACCGCCAGCCTACCGACCCGTCCACAGGCCGCCCATACTGCCCGTCCCCTCCGGGGGTGCGGGCGCGCGGCTACCCTGCTGGGGTGAGTACGAAGCCCACCCCCGCCCCGGCCGAGCCGACCGCCCCGCTGCCCGGACGGCTCACCGCCGCCGCCGCGCTGACCGCCCTGGAGGGCCTCGCGCTGGCCGGCCTCGGTGTCTACATGCTGGTCGTGGGCATCGCCGGCGACCCCGATTCCCCGCAGCAGGCCGAGACGGGCGGGATCACCCTGCTCGCACTCGCCGCGCTGCCGCTGATCGCGGCGCGCGGGCTGCGGCTGGGCCGGCGCTGGAGCCGCGGGCCCGCGCTGATCACCCAGCTGATGGCGCTGCCGGTGGCGTGGACCCTGTACTCGACGGGTGGGGCGATGATCGCCGCCGCCGTGGCACTGGCGGTGGCCGCGGTGGCCGTCGTGGCCCTGCTGGTGAACCCGACGGCGACCGACGCGCTGGGAATCGGGCCCGGCGAGCAGACCCGATAGCCCCGACGGCCCGTACCGCCCCTACTCCTCGACGAGGAGCTTCTCGCGCAGCTGGGCCAGGGTGCGGGCCAGCAGGCGGGAGACGTGCATCTGGGAAATGCCGACCTCCTGCGCGATCTGCGACTGGGTCATGTTGCCGAAGAACCGCAGCAGCAGGATCCGCTTCTCCCGCGGAGGCAGTCCCTCCAAGAGCGGCTTGAGCGACTCGCGGTACTCGACGCCCTCCAGCGCCTCGTCCTCCGCGCCCAGGGTGTCCGCCACCGCCGGCGACTCGTCGTCGGTGTCGGGGACGTCCAGGGAGAGAGTGCTGTAGGCATTGGCCGATTCCAGCCCCTCCAGCACCTCCTCCTCGGAGATCCCGAGCCGCTCCGCGAGCTCGTGCACCGTGGGGGAGCGGCCGTGCTGCTGGGACAGCTCCGCCGTGGCCGTGGTCAGCGAGAGCCGCAGCTCCTGAAGACGCCGGGGCACGCGCACGGCCCAGCCCTTGTCCCGGAAGTGCCGCTTGATCTCGCCGACCACGGTCGGGGTCGCGTACGTGGAGAACTCGACCCCGCGGTCCGGATCGAACCGGTCCACCGACTTGATCAGGCCGATGGTGGCGACCTGGGTCAGGTCGTCCAGCGGCTCACCACGGTTGCGGAACCGCCGGGCGAGGTGCTCGACCAGCGGCAGGTGCATCCGTACGAGCCGGTTGCGCAGCTCCGCCTTCTCCACCGAGCCGTCGGGCAGTGCCCGCAGCTCGATGAACAGGGCCCGCGCGCCGCTGCGGTCGCGCGGATCGGGCAGCACCGCGGGCACCGGCAGCACGGGTGCCGCCGCCGGTTCCGCGTCCGGGGCCGTGGCAGCGACCCCGGGTGGCTGTGAGGATTGTGGTTCTTCTTGCTGGTTCTCGCTCATAGGGCCCGCCCGTCGCTCCGCCGAGTCCAAAAAGCCGTCTTCCGCATCCGCGTCAGCCGGGTGCGGCCGGGCGTGCTGCTGCTCCGGGATGCCGCCGTCGACCTCGTGCCGTACCCGGGGCCGATCCCCGCCCCGCACCGGGATCTCCCCGCCGTTCACGCCGGGCCTGGACCCGCGCCGCGCTGTTTGTAGAGGCTGATGCTCACCGTCCGGTCCTCCTCGACCGTGGACTCGACCTTGCCGGCCAGCGCCGACAGGACGGTCCAGGCGAACGTGTCGCGCTCCGGCGCGCGCCCGTCCGTGGTCGGTGCGGAGACCGTCACCTCCAGCGAGTCGTCGACCAACCGGAACACGCAGCTGAGGACGGAGCCCGGCACGGCCTGTTGGAGCAGGATCGCGCAGGCCTCGTCCACCGCGATGCGGAGGTCCTCGATCTCGTCGAGGGTGAAGTCCAAACGTGCCGCGAGGCCGGCCGTGGCCGTTCGCAGCACCGACAGGTAGGCACCCGCAGCGGGCAGCCGGACTTCCACGAAGTCCTGGGTCCCGGGCTCGCCTGCGATCTGGGACACCCTCACCTCCAAGGTGGTACGAGCTCTGTTCGCCGGTGACGCTATCGCGATCCGGGCGATCGTGTCGCGGCACCCCTGATGGCGCCCGTTTCAGGCACCCCCGCCCACGGCCAGTGACTGATGGTAAGCCCATGGGTACGCACAGTGGCTAGGGGTCTGCGGGCCCAAATCAGGGGAACCGGCGGAGGGTTGAACTACCCCGCTTCAGACGATCGAACCGTCGACAAAACACCATCGCCACGTCTCGCCCGGCTCGAAGCTTCGCATGATCGGATGGCCGCTGCTCTGATAATGCGCGGTGGCGTGCCGGTGCGGGGAGGAATCGCAGCACGCCACGTACCCGCACCCCAGGCACATCCGCAACTGCACCGGATGGCTGCCCAGTACCTGACATTCGGGGCAGGTCAGGGCAGTCGGGACAGGCTCGGGGCGCGGCAGTTCGGGAACGTGGGTGCACTCGCTCATGATGGCCAGCGTACTGACGTACGGGCGCCGCAGGACGAATTCCGATCAGCGACGACGAGCGAGGGTGGATCTTCGATGGAGGTATTGCCGCTGGTGGCGCTGGTGGCGGGCAGCGCGATCGTGGCCGGGGCCGCCCGCTGGACCAGGGTGCCCGCGCCGCTGCTGCTGGTCGCCGCCGGACTGATGGCCTCGTACATCCCGGGCGTGCCCTCGTACGCCCTCGATCCGCACATCGTGTTGCCCCTGCTGCTCCCGCCGCTGCTCTACACGGCCGCGGTGGACAGCTCCTACCTGGACCTGCGGGCGAACATCCGGCCCGTCGCACTGCTGTCGGTCGGGTACGTGCTCTTCGCGACGGTCGCCGTGGGGTACGCGGCGTACCTGGTGGTGCCGGGACTGTCGCTGCCGGTGGCGCTGGTGCTGGGCGCGGTGATCGCGCCGCCCGACGCGGTGGCCGCGACGGCGATCGCCCGCAAGCTCGGGCTGCCGAACCGGATCACCACCATCCTGCAGGGCGAGTCCCTCGTGAACGACGCCACCGCGATCACCGCGTACAAGGTGGCGCTGGCCGCGGCGGTCGGGGTGAGCGCCGGCTGGGCGGGCGGGATCGCGGAGTTCCTACTGGCCTCGGTGGGCGGTGTGGGCGTGGGCCTCGTGCTGATGGTGCCGATCCACCACCTGCGCAAGCGGCTGCAGGAGCCGCTGCTGCAGAACACCCTGTCGCTGCTGATCCCGTTCGTGGCGTACGCGGCGGCCGAGCGGGTGCACGCTTCGGGCGTGCTCGCGGTGGTCGTGGTGGCGCTGTACCTCGGGCACCGCAACTGGCAGGTGGACTTCGCGACCCGGCTCCAGGAGGAGGCGGTGTGGAAGATGATCGCCTTCATCCTTGAGTCGGTGGTCTTCGCGCTGATCGGCCTCCAGCTGCCGGTGGTCCTGAAGGGGGTCGCGGAGTACGAGGGCTGGGACGCGGCCTGGTACGCGCTGGCGGTGTTCCTGGCGGTGGTGGTCGCACGCTTCGTCTGGGTGTTCCCGGCCACGTTCGTGCCGCGGCTGTCGGAGCGGATCCGGACGCGGGAACCGGACACCACCTGGAAGGCTCCGGTGATCGTCGGCTGGGCGGGGATGCGCGGGGTGGTCTCGCTGGCGATCGCCTTCTCGGTGCCGATCAGCGTGCCGCACCGGAACCTGATCCTGTTCCTGACCTTCACGACGGTGATCGGCACGCTCGTGGTGCAGGGGCTGACGCTGCCGCCGCTGATCCGGCTGCTGCGGCTGCCCCCGCGGGACCTGCACGCGCAGACCCTGGCGGAGGCGCAGGCCCAGAGCGAGGCCTCGCGGTCGGCGGAGGACCGGCTGGCGGAGATGCTGGCCGAGCCGGAGAACGCGCTGCCGCCGCCGCTGGCGGAGCGGCTCCGTACGGTGATGGAGCGCCGGCGCAACGCGGTGTGGGAGCGGCTGGGCGAGGTCAACCCGACCACCGGCGAATCGGCGGACGACGTCTACCGGCGCCTGGCGCGGGAGATGATCGCGGCCGAACGCGAGGTGTTCGTGGACCTGCGCGACCACCGCCAGATCGACGACGAGATGCTGCGGGGCCTGCTGCGCAGGCTGGACCTGGAGGAGGCGGCGGCCTACCGCGAGGACGCGGCCTGACCCTGCCGGCCCCCCCGTCCGGGGGAGCGGGACGGTCCCGGGGGCTGACGCGCGGGGCCGGCGCCGCCGCGAGGCTCGGGGCATGACATCGAGAAGTCGGTGGGCCGCCGTTGCGGGTCCCGCGGGGCTCGCGGCCGGCGTGTCGGGGTGGGGGCCGCCGCTCGCGGCGTGGCCCCTGACCGCAGCGGCGGCCGTGGCCGCGGTGGCCGTCGCGGCTCGGACGGCTCGGCTGCGGTCGCTGTCGTGGGCGGCGTGCGCGCTGTCCGCCGCCTCGGGGTGCCTGCTGCTGATGGACGTGATCGCGCTGCTGTTCGGGCAGCCGCCGGACAGTTGGACGGGCGCCGCCCTGTACGCCCTGGGGTTGGCGGGCGCGGTGCTGTCGGGCGCCGCGGCGGGCCGGGGCCGCGGCCGGGACGCTGCTGCGCCGGGACGGCCGGGCCGCTGGATCGCGTACGTGGGGGTGCTGAGCTTCGTGCCGTACGCGGCGATGAAGCTCACCTGGGCCCTGGGCGGCACCTTCGGCGGCATCACCGGGGCCGAGATGCTCACCGCGTACGAGCGCAACGGCGCGTCCGGGCTGTGGATGACGCTGGAGCGGTGGGGCTTGGACGGCACGGTGCTGATGGCGCTGATCGGGATCCTGCTGCTGTTCTGCCCGATCCGCCCGTGGGGCCTGCGCCTGCCGCGCTGGCTGCCGCTGACCCCGGCGCTGATCGGCGCGGGCACCCTGGTCCCGTACGGCCTGCTGGGGCTCGGTTACCTGGCGCTGGTCCGGCTGGGCGTGGCAGCCCCCTCCGCCAGGGGACCTCCCGTCCGCGGGCGACGGCCTGCTGGTGGGGTGGATCGGGAACGCTGCCTTCGCGGGCTACGGTCTGGCGCTCCTCGCGGCCACCCGCTGGTACTGGCACGCCACCCGCGCCGGACGGGTCACGGGCGGCCGGTGACGACGGCCGCCAGGGTGGTGCCCGCGGGGAAGGCGCCCGACTCCGTGAGGGCGGCCAGGGCCCAGAGCAGCTTGGCCACGTAGATCCGCTCGACCGGGAACCCGTGCCGCTCCTCGAAGTCGGCGGCGAACGCGTCCAGCAGGGCGGGGACGCGGGCGTAGCCGCCGTGGTGGAAGCCCTCGGCCAGGCTCCAGTCCCCGGCCGGGCCGCCGAAGGCCGCCTGCTGGAGGGAACGTATCTCCGCCCCGAGGAACCCGCCCGCCAGGACGGGAACGCCCAGCGCCCGCTGGCCCGGGGCCAGTCCGGCCGCGATTCCCGCCAGGGTGCCGCCCGTGCCGCAGGCCACCGCGACGACGTCGGACGTGCCCCGCAGCTCGCGCCCGAGCTCCGCGCACCCGTGCAGGGCGAGGGCGTTGCTGCCGCCCTCGGGGACGACGTACGAGGCGGCCGCGCCGGCCTGCGCCAGCAGCCGGGCCAGCACCTCGGGTTCGGCCTTGCGGCGGTACTCCGAGCGCGTGACGAAGTGCAGCCGCATGCCGTCCGCCGCGCACCGGGCCAGGGAGTCGTTGAGGGGCCGGCCGGCGAGCTCGTCACCGCGGACGATCCCGACGGCGGGGATCCCCAGCAGCCGCCCGGCCGCGGCGGTGGCCCGCAGGTGGTTCGAGTACGCCCCGCCGAAGGTCGCCACGCCGGGGAAGCCCCCGGTGACGGCGGCCCGCAGGTTCGGCGCGAGCTTGCGCCACTTGTTGCCGGGCAGCTCGGGATGGACGAGGTCGTCCCGCTTCAGCAGCAGCCGCACCCCGTACCGCTCGAACCGCTCGTCCCGCACTTCGAGCAGCGGCGAGGGCGGGCGCGGCTGCAAGAGCGCGTCGGGGTTCGCGGGACGGTTCACCCGTCCATTGTGGCGTCCTCGGTGTTCCGGGCGGCGGCGCAGGGCACGCGGAGGTGGACGTACGGGACCGTCGCACCCGGGAGGACGTAGCGCTCCGATTCCTCGAAGCCGTGGGAGCGGGCGAAGCGCAGGCCGTCCTCGTTGGAGCCCAGGACGATCGTCTCGATCGTGTCGGGGGCGGGGACGAGTGCGCGTGCTTGGTCGAGGCCGTGGGCGTAGAGGGCGGTGCCGAAGCCCTGCCCGCGGTGCGCGGGCAGGATCCGGGCGATCACGGTGGCCACCGACGGGGCGTCGGCCGTGGGCCGGCGCACGGTCATGCAGCCGACGAGCACGTCGCCGAGGTAGGCGACGTCCAGGAGGTGGCGCCCGGCGCGCTCGCGCACTTCTCGAAGGCTCAGGGCGTCCGGGGGAATGATCACGTTGTGGACGTGCCGCCAGTCCTGGAGGGAGGCTTCGCCGGCCACCCGTTCGATGCGAAGATCAGCCATCGGGTCAGGGAAGCGGGTCGATCACGGGGTGTCAACCGCATTCGTCAGTTGAGGCGTTCACCGACCCGGGCCCGGAACGCGTCCATCGTGAAGCCCTTCGGGTCGATCTTGCCGGGCTGCCATTCGCGGTGGCCGATCACCGAGCGCTCGGTCCAGCCGTGGACGCGGCACAGGGCTGCCGCGGCGCGGACCATGGCGTCGAGCTGGACCTCCGGCCAGAGGTCGTCGCCGTCGCCGAGGTTCTCGCACTCGAAGCCGTAGAAGTGCCGGTTGCCGTCGGTGTTCGCCCGACGGTCCGGCGGGAGCCGCTTCTCGGCGATCACTGCCGCCAGGACGTCGGAATCGCCCGCCCCGGCGTGGTTGGCGCGGCCGTAGCCGACCAGGTGGACCCGGCCGTCCTTGGTGATCACGCCGTGGCACAGCGGGCCGGGCAGGTCCTCGTCGCCGTCGCGGCAGAGCGCGACGGTGAACGCGGTGCCGTGCGTGACGGTGTGGTGGATCATCACCCCGTTCACCGGGCCCCACGGGCCCTTGTGGTTGCGGTTGTGGGTGCGCCAGGCGCCGACCTCGACGACGGTCAGACCCTCGTTCCGCAGTGCTCCGATGAAGCGGTCCGCGGACATGGGTGCGGACATGGCCGCCTCCTCTCCGGGTGCACGGTGGTCACCTTTCGTGTCCACCTCGTTGCTCTCCGGTGTAATGGAGGCGGTCCTTCCGGGCTAGTGCGTTCGTACAGTGAGCGAGCCGATCCGGACACTCGTCCCGACCGGCCCACTCGTCACGGCAGTTGAGGCAGTTGCGCCAGTCGCTGTGGTTACGCGGAGGCCAGCCACAGGTCCGGGCCGAACACCTCGTAGTGGATGTCCGATGCGGGCACGCCCTTGGCGAGCAGCTGCGCGCGCACGGTCCGCATGAAGGGGAGCGGCCCGCACAGGTAGGCCGTGGTGCCCGGGTCCACCTGGACGTCCGCCAGGTCGAGGAGGCCCTCGCCGTCGCCGGGCTCGGCGTCGGCCTCGTACCAGAAGTGGGCCGAGGCGTCGGCCAGCTTGTGCGTCAGCGCCCGGTGGTCGTCCCGCAGCGCGTGGTCGGCGGGGGAGCGGTCGGCGTGCAGGACGGTCACCCGGGCGGCGTGCCCGGTCTCGGCCAGGTGTTCCAGCATCGACAGCATCGGGGTGCAACCGATCCCGGCCGAGGCGAGCAGGACCGGCGCGGCGGAGTCCCTCAGCACGAGGTCGCCGTACGGGGCCGAGACCCGCAGCGTGTCGCCGGTCGCGATCCGGGCGTGCAGGTGGTTCGAGACCTCGCCGTCCGGGCCCGCGGCGGCCGGGCCGTGGACCCGCTTGACGGTGATCGCGTGCACGGCGGAGCCGGGGCCGCGGGAGAGGCTGTACTGGCGTATCTGGCGGGCGCCGTCGGGCAGTTCCACCTGGACGGAGACGTACTGGCCGGGCTTGAAGGAGGGGGCGGGGGCGCCGTCCGCCGGAGCCAGGTGGAAGGTGGTGCAGTCCGCGGTCTCCTCGATGCGGCCGGCGACCGTCCAGGTGCGCCAGACATCCCCGGCGAGGACCTGCTGCTCGGCGTAGAGCCGCTCCTCGATGGCGATCAGGGCGTTGGCCATCAGCCAGTAGACCTCGTCCCAGGCCTCGGCCACCTCGGGGGTGACGGCTTCGCCGAGGACGTCGACGATCGCCGAGAAGAGGTGGTGGTGGACGACCGGGTACTGCTCGCGGGTGACGCCGAGGGAGGCGTGCTTGTGCGCGATGCGGTGCAGCATCACGTCCGGGCGGGTGTCCGGGTGGGCCACGAGGTGGGTGGCGAAGGCCGCGATGGAGCCGGCGAGGGCCTGCTTCTGGAGACCGGCCTTCTGGTTGCCGCGGTTGAACAGGTCGCGGAGCAGCTCGGGGTGGGCGGCGAACAGCTTCGTGTAGAAGAGGTCCGCGATGTCGCCGATGGCCGCGCCGACGGCGGGCAGGGTGGCTCGTACGGTCTCGGTCGACTTCTCGGACAGCATCCGGTGCTCCTAATTGGTATGTGAGATGCGTATTTTTGGATGTGGGTGCACCCGTTCGAAGCGGGGTGCGTGGGCGCCCCCGGGTTCAGGCGGTCCCGGTCCGCCCCGGCGGCCCGCTCGACAGGCCCAGCAGTACCGGGCCGGTGGGCGCCGCGACGAGGTCGTCCACCGTCAGCGGGTCCAATGCGGCGAAGAAGGCCTCCTGGGCCCGGCGCAGCGCGCCCCGCAAGACGCAGGCGCCGCGCAGCGGGCAGGGCGTGCTGCCGTCGCAGTCCACGACGTCGCCCGCACCCTCCAGTTCGCGGACGACCCCGCCCACCGAGGCGGCCCGCCCGGCGGCGGTCAGGGCGAGCCCGCCGCCGCGCCCGCGCCGCGCCTCGACCAGGCCGAGGTGCTGCAGCTTGGCGACGACCTTCGCGGTGTGCGTGTACGGGACCTCCATGGTCGCCGCCACGTCCCGCGTGGTCGGGAGGTCCGCGTCCTCGACGGCGAGGCGCATCAGGACGCGCAACGCCAGGTCGGTGAATCGGGTCAGCCGCATGGCCTCACTCTAGAAAACTCGCATCTGCGATGCAACTTAAGTTCCACGCAAGAAGAGGTGAACCACAAAGGGTGCCCACCCCCGAACGGAGTAGTCCCACCCTTTTGTGTAATGGTCCCACCACGTTCCGTACTGGAAGGCTGCATCCCGCAGATCCATGGAGTGATCGAAAGGGATGCACATGTCGGTCCAGGCAGGTTCCGAATCTGAGGTCGGGACACCACAGCGGAGTCTTGCGACAGCGGCCGCGCGGAACTTGGCAACCACGACCAAGTCGGCGCCGCAGATGCAGGAGATCACCTCCCGGTGGCTCCTGAAGATGCTCCCGTGGGTGTCCGTGCAGGGCGGCACGTACCGGGTGAACCGGCGACTGAGCTACTCCGTCGGCGACGGACGCGTGGAGTTCATCAAGACCGGGACCCAGGTCCAGGTCATCCCGGCCGAGCTCGGCGAACTCCCGCTGCTGCGCACCTACGAGGACCTGGACGTGCTCGCCGAGCTCGCCCAGCGGTGCCGGCAGGTCGACTTCGAGGCCGGTCAGGAACTGACCTCCTTCGGCAGCCCCTCCGACAGCGTGTTCCTGCTCGCGCACGGGCGCATCGACCAGATCGGCCCCGGCCCCTACGGCGAGGACGCCGTCCTGCGGACCGTCGCCGACGGCGCCTACTTCGGCGAGCACTCCCTCGCCGACGAGGAGGCCATCTGGGAGTACACCGCCCGCGCCGCCACCTCCGGCACCGTGCTCGTCCTGACCCGCCAGGACTTCCGGCTGCTCGCCGACCGGGTCGACTCGCTGCGCGAGCACGTGCAGACCCAGCGCTCGCTGCCCGCCCAGCGCACCAACGACTACGGAGAGGCCGCGATCGACCTCTCCGCCGGCCACCAGGGCGAAGCCGTCCTCCCCGGCACCTTCGTGGACTACGAGGCCAAACCGCGCGAGTACGAGCTCTCGATTGCACAAACGGTCCTGCGGGTGCACACGCGCGTCGCCGACCTCTACAACCAGCCGATGAACCAGACCGAGCAGCAGTTGCGGCTCACGGTCGAGGCGCTGCGCGAGCGCCAGGAGCACGAGATGCTCAACAACCGCGAGTTCGGCCTGCTCCACAACGCCGACTACGACCAGCGCATCCAGCCGCACGACGGCGGGCCCGGCCCCGACGACATGGACCAGCTGCTCAGCATGCGCCGCGGTTCCGACATGTTCCTCGCCCACCCCGCCGCCATCGCCGCCTTCGGCCGCGAGTGCAACAAGCGCGGGTTGTACCCGGAGACGATCGACGTCGCCGGCACCCGGGTGGCGTCCTGGCGGGGAGTGCCGATCTTCCCGTGCAACAAGATCCCGATCAGCGACGCGCGGACGACGTCCATCCTCTGCATGCGCACCGGCGAGGACGACTCCGGCGTCATCGGCCTCCACCAGCCCGGCCTCCCCGACGAGATCGAGCCGAGCGTGTCGGCGCGCTTCATGGGCATCAGCGAGCAGGCGATCACCTCGTACCTGGTCACCGCCTACTTCTCCGCCGCGGTACTGGTGCCGGACGCGCTCGGCATCCTGGAGAACGTCGAGATCGCCCGCTGGAGCTGAGCGGCCGGCCGGGCACCACCGGGGATCGGGATTTCGGGGATCGGGGATCGGGGACACGCCATGGGCACCACTGAGGCGATCACGACCGGCGAGGGGCAGGAGGCCGCGGCCCTGCTGGAGCGGACAAGAGAAACGGTCAACCCGGAACTGCGCCGCACGGTCGAGAGCCTGCCGGGTTCGATGCGACGCGTGGCGATGTACCACTTCGGCTGGGAGCAGGCGGACGGCACCCCGACCGCGGGCTACGACGGCAACGCGGGCAAGGCCATCCGGCCCGCGCTCGTGCTGGCCGCCGCCCGGGCCCTGGGCGGCATCCGGGGCGACGACGAGGACGGCAAGGCCGCCGAAAGCGCCGTGCGGGCGGCGGCGGCCGTGGAGCTGGCGCACAACTTCACGCTGCTGCACGACGACATCATCGACAAGGACACCAAGCGGCGGGGCAGGCCCACGGCCTGGACCGTCTTCGGGGTACCGGACGCGATCATCACCGGTGACGCGATGATGGCGCTCGCGCTGCGGCTGCTCGCGCAGGATCCGCATCCGGCCTCCGCGGAGGCCTCGGCGCGGCTCTCGGCCTGCATCATCGAGCTGTGCGCCGGCCAGCAGGCCGATTGCGCCTTCGAGCAGCGGCCGTACGTCTCGCTCGACGAGTGCCTGACCATGGCGACGGCCAAGACCGGGGCCCTGCTGGGCTGCGCCTGCGCGCTCGGTGCGCTGTACGCGGGCGCCGGGCCGGACGAGGTCGACACGATGGACGCCTTCGGGCGGGAGGCCGGGCTGGCCTTCCAGCTGATCGACGACCTGATCGGCATCTGGGGGGATCCGGGCCACACCGGCAAGCCCGCCGGGGCCGATCTGATCGCCCGCAAGAAGTCCCTCCCGGTCGTGGCCGCCCTCACCTCGGGCACCGCGGCCGGCGAGGAGCTCGCGGCCCTGTACGCGGGGCCCATGACGGAGGACGAGGTGCACAAGGCCGCCGCGGCCGTGGACCGGGCCGGCGGGCGCGACTGGGCGCAGGCCCATGCCGCGGACCGGATGGGCCGGGCGGTGCAGCTGCTGTCCCGGGCCGTACCGGACCTCGCGGCGGCGGGCGGGCTGCTGGCGCTGGCGGAGTTCGTCACGCGGCGCACCCGGTGAGCCCGTAGCGCGCAGGAGGGCGTGCGCAAGTCCCGTTCCGGCACTGCATGGTGCCGGAACGGGGCTTTCCGCTGTTCGGGGTCAACTCTAGGATCGCTGGCGGTAGTTGAAACGCGAGCGAAGGGTGTGACCAGTGGCGCTGGAGATACGTCAGGCGGATCAGTCGGACCGGGACGCGGTGGCGCGCCTGCTCGACGAGGCCTTCCGCACCGACCCGGTGAGCAGCTGGGTCTTCCCGGACCCGGAGCACCGGGCCGCGGTGCACGGCCGGTTCCTGGGCGTCTTCGTGGACGTGGCACTGGCCGAGGGGCGGATCGACTACGCGGTGGACGGTTCGGCGGCCGCCCTGTGGATGCGGGTGCCGGAGGGGGAGCCGGAGGGGGAAGCCGCCGAGGACGACGTCCCGGCGAAGATGCGGGCGGTCGCCGACCCCGACAACGAGCGGTGCGAGTTGGTCGGCCGGCTGACGGGGGCGGTGCATCCGACCTCCGAGGAGCACGAGTACCTGCTGATGATCGCGGTCGCCCCGGGCCGGCAGGGCGAGGGGCTCGGGACCGAGCTGATGCGGCCGGTGCTGGAGCGCTGCGACCGCGAGGGCGTGGCGGCGTACCTGGAAGCGAGCAGCGAGCGCAGCAAGGGGCTGTACGAGCGACTCGGCTGGGAGTTCACCGGCGAGCCGGTGCGGCTGCCGGAGGGGCCGCTGATGTGGCCGATGTGGCGCAAGCCGCAGGGGTCGGCGGCGTCCTGACGGCGAACACCCTTGCGTGACCACTGCAAGCACAGTACTTTGGCCGACGTGTCCCGGAGCGGTGACACCGACCGACGAAAGAGATTTCGCTTGCGCAAGCTGACGTACTTCATCGCCACCACCGTCGACGGCTTCATCGGAGCCCCGGACGGCGACGGCGATTTCTTCTACAGCTCCCTGGACCCCGAGTTCGTCGGGTTCCTCGCGGCCGAGTACCCCGAGACCATCGCCGCCCAGGGGCGCGTGCACCTCGGGCTCGCCGACACCCCGCCGAAGCGCTTCGACACGGTCCTGATGGGCCGCAACACGTACGAGCCGGGCCTCAAGGAGGGCGTGACCAGCCCTTACGGCCACTTCGCCGATCAGTACGTCGTCTCGCGCTCGATGACCGCCTCGCCGGACCCGGAGGTGCAGCTGATCAGCGGCGACCTCGTGGCCCGGGTGCGGGAGCTGAAGGCCCGGGACGGGCTCGACATCTGGCTGTGCGGCGGAGCCGACCTCGCCACCCAGCTGATCGACGAGATCGACGAGTTCATCGTCAAGACCTACCCGTTCTTCGCCGGCACCGGCATGCCGATGTCCCGCGCCGGATTCGGGGTGCGGCCCCTGGAGCTGACCGGCGTCCGCGGCTTCAGCGGCGGCCAGGTCGTGAGCTCGTACGCCGTCAAGCGCTGAGACCGGCCGAACGGCCGAAACCGGCCTACCGTGGAGGTATGGCCGGTGAACAGCACCAACAGCACGACCGGCGCCACACGCACCCGCATGTCGAGGCGGTGACTCCGCAGACCGCGCACGAGCAGCTCGCGTGCCCGGTCTGCGGGCGCCCCGTCGAAACCGTCATCCGGCGGCGCAAGTCGCTGGGGATCTTCATTCCGGAGTGGGTGCCGGGTCCCTGTCGGAACCCGGACTGCGCGCAATACGTACCCGAGGTGGGAAAGATCCCCTAGCCCTTCGGCTTCCTAGCCCTTCGTCCCCAGACCCGACGCGGCCAGCCCGTTGCGCCACAGCTGGTCCACGCGCGAGCGCTCCGTGCCGTTCGGGTAGGCGTTCGTGCACGAGGTGCCGGGGCCTCCGCCCGACATCAGCTCGGAGCACGGGCCCGAGTAGTGGTCCGGCAGTCCCAGCACGTGGCCGGTCTCGTGCGCGGTCACCCGGGTCGAGTTGTACTGCTGGTTCTGCTGGTAGTCGAGGAAGATGTAGCCCCGGCCGTGGCCGTCCGTGCTCGCGTAGGAACCGCGCGAGTCGTTGCCCTCGTAGTACGAGAAGTTCCCGCCGGAGGACACCTCCTGGAGCTTCACGTTCGAGACCGAGCCGTTCCATATCTGCGCGGAGCGGGATATCTGGCTGCGGAAGCTGGGCGCGTTGCGCGTGTTGTACGTGACGGTCACCGCGAGGACGCCCGGGTTCGCGGCGCGCTGCTCGGCGACCGAGCGCTGCACGGCCTCGAAGAAGGCGCGGTTCGCGGCCTGGTTCTCCTGCGAGCGCTCGTACGCCGCGTAGCTCGCGGCATTGCCGGCGGGTGCGGAGGCGGGGGCCGCGCTGGCGGTGGGGACGACGCCGAGGGCGGCCACGAAGCCGAGGCCGATGGTGGCGGCCAGCATGGCCTTGCGGGACATACGGGAGTGGCGCATGTGGGGGAGCTCCTACTCATCCGGTGCGGGGGGTGGGTCGTTCGGTACCGGAGTCTGCGGGAGCCGGAGCGGTCGGCGGATGATGTCAGCCACCGATAGCGCCGCCCTATCGGGAAGATTTCGGAAGGTCAACTTCCGTGAGAATGGCGGGATTAGATGGGGTATCAGTGGCTGGTGCGGTCCACTGGCACCGGCCTACCCTCGGGACATGGAGCTTGAGGTGAGGCACCTGCGCGCACTGTGCGCCATTGCCGACGCCGGCAGTCTGCACAAGGCCGCGCGGCAGCTCGGCGTGAGCCAGCCCTCCCTCACGACGCAGCTGCGTCGCATCGAACGCGCCCTGGACGGCGAACTGTTCCTGCGCGAGCGCACCGGCTGCCGGCCCACCCCCTTCGGCCGCACCGTCCTCGGCCGGGCCCGCCCGCTGCTCGACCAGATGGCCGCGCTCGTCGCCGAGGCGAGGGCGCTGGCCCGGGGGCCGCGGCTGAACATCGGTTCCACCGCGAGCCGGGCCCTGCCGGGATGGCTGCGCAGGATCCACCGCAGGCTGCCCGACACCGAGACCTCGCTGGTGGTGGACGTGTCCGCCAACGCCCTGCTACGGATGGTGGCTTCGGGGCAGCTGGACGTGGCGTTCGTCCACGAGGTCGAGGGCAGCTCCCTTTGGGTGCCCGCCGGGCTGGAGCTGCGGGTCCTGATGGAGCGGGAGCCGCAGTTCGTGTCGATGTCCCGGGACCATCCCGCGGCGCGCAGTCCGGTGGTCCGGTTACAGGACCTGGCGGCCGACCGGTGGACGGTCGACCCCTCCGTGGACGGCGAATGGGACGGCCTGCGGCGGGTGTTCGCGGGGGCCGGGGTGGACCCGCCCGTGCTGCACGCCGACTACCACACCGCGACCTCACTGATCATCTCCGGCGAGGCGGTGGCCCCCTGCCAGCCGACGTCGGGGCCGCGCGAGGACATGGCGATCCGGCCGCTGTCCGGGGACCCGCTGGCGGTCCGGCTGCTCATGGCCAGCCGGCCGGGCGCGCATGCCGAGACCTTCGAGGACCTCCGGGCGGCGTACCGCGAAGCCGCGCTCAGGACGCCGCCGTACCGCGCCTGGCTCCACCACAACGAGAGCCCGCTGCTGGCGGCTTAGGCGCGCGCCAGTCGTCGGTGGCTCCCCAGGGCCAGTGCGGGGGAGGAGAAGGCGGAGCGCGCGTCACCGCCCCGCCACCAGACCCCGACGGCGAAGAGGGCGGTGGCCTCCAGGAGCGGCGCCCGGGAGAGTCCGCCGCAGGGCAGCGGGGTGCAGCCCGTGCCGGTGATGAGCTCGGTGGTGAGCCGTACGCCCTCCGGTGCGTCCGCTGCGGGTGGACTACGCGCTGACGGAGGCGGGCGCGGCTCTCCTGGACCCGATCCGCGCGATGGGTGCCCGGGCGGCCCGGTACGCGGAGGTGGTCGTCGCCCCCCCAGCAACGCCGCGCCCCGGACCCCTCCGGCTGCGACGGCCCAGGCGGACCCGGGACGGGAGCGGTCTTGACTTCGCGCGACCGCGATATATCGTGTTAGCCAGAAGACGCGATATGTTGCGTGCCTGAGGAGGATCCATGGCAGAGCAGAAGACGTGGTCGGTCGCCGAACCGCAGAAGCTCACCTTCGACGAGCCGGTGACCGAGCTCCGCGTCCGTGTCGTCGGCGGCACGGTGAACGTCGTCGCCGACGAGGGTCCGGCCCGGCTTGAGGTCGCCGCGGTCGACGGGCCGCCGCTGTACGTCGTCCAGGAGGGCGGCACCCTCACCGTGTCCTACGAGGACCTTCCCTGGAACGGCTCCCAGAGCTTCAAGCAGTGGTTCGACGGCAAGCCCTGGAAGGCCTGGTCCGGCTCCGGCCGGGGCCGCAAGGCCTGGGAGCGCAAGGCCACCGTCACCCTCACCGTCCCCGCCGCCACGCACGCCCAGCTCGCGGCGGTCAGCGCCGCCGCGGTCGTCTCCGGCATCGGCGGCGGCACCGACGTCCACGGGGTCTCCGGCGACGTCACGCTGGTCGGCCTCTCCGGCAGGGTCAGCGCGAACACCGTCTCCGGCAGCGTCGAGGCCCAGTCCGTCACAGGCGAGTTCGGCTTCCACTCCGTGTCCGGCGGCCTGACCGTCGTCGACGGCGCCGGCGGCAGCGTACGGGCCGACTCGGTCAGCGGCGACATGCTCATCGACCTGGCCCTCGACCCGGCCGCGCCGCACCCGGTGGACATTTCGCTGAACTCCGTGTCCGGGGAGGTCGCGATCCGCCTTCCGCACCCCGCCGACGCGCGGGTGGAGGCCAACACGGCCAGCGGCGGCGTCTCCAACGCCTTCGACGACCTGCGCGTATCCGGCCAGTTCGGCGCCAAGCGGATCACCGGCACCCTGGGCGCGGGCACCGGAACCCTGCGGGCCACCACCGTCTCGGGTGGTATCGCCCTGCTGCGCCGCCCGGCCTCCGACGCCCCGGCCGGCGCCCCCCTCGTGCTCGACAAGAAGGTGCTCTGACATGCCGCCCGTCTTCGCCCACGGCCGCCTCCGCCTCTACCTGCTCAAGCTGCTGGACGAGGCCCCGCGGCACGGGTACGAGGTGATCCGACTGCTGGAAGAGCGTTTCCAGGGCCTGTACGCGCCCTCCGCGGGCACGGTGTACCCGCGGCTGGCCAAGTTGGAGGCCGAGGGGCTGGTCACGCACGCCACCGAAGGCGGGCGCAAGGTGTACTCCATCACCGAGGCTGGCCGCGCCGAACTGGCCGACCGCGGCGGTGAGCTCGCGGACCTGGAACTGGAGATCCGCGACTCGGTCTCCGAGCTGGCCGCGGAGATCCGCGACGACGTACGGGGCGCGGCGGGCGCCCTGAGGCGCGAGATGCGGGCCGCGGCCTCCGCGACGGCGACCCCGGTCGAGGACGCGTCCTGGGCGGCGGCCAAGGAGGAGCTGCGCAAGGCCAAGCAGGAGTGGAAGGAGCAGGCGCGCCGGGCGAAGGACGAGAGCCGCCGGGCCCGTGAGGAGGCCCAGCAGGCCCGCCGCCAGGCCAAGGAGGCGCAGGAGCGGGCGCGCGAGGAGGTCGTGCGGATCGCGGGCCAGCTCCAGGAGCAGTTCGCGAAGTCCGGCGGGATGCTGGGCAGTCTGGCCGGCAGCTGGCTCGGCGGTGCACCGACCGGTACGGCCGGCGCCGGTCCGGCCAGTACCGGTACGGCCGGCAGCGGTGCGGGGGCCTTCACGGCCGCCGACCCGCACTGGGCCGAGGACCTGACACCCACCGGCGACCCGGCCCGGGACCTGGACCGGCTGCTGGACCGCTTCCGCGACGACGTCCGCGACGCGGCCCGCGACCACGGCGTCACCCCGGGCGTGCTGGCCGAGGCCCGCGCCCACCTCGCGGCGGCCGCGGGCCGTCTGGCCGAGACGCTCCGGCCCTCGCGATAGATCGCGAGTCAGGCCGCCAGGCCCGTCTCGGCCGCCGCGTACGTGACGCCGTGGTCCGCCAGGACCTCGGCGGCCGTACCCGGACGCGAGAGCAGGGCGAGCAGCAGGTGCAGGGTGGCGATGTGGCGGTCGTGGCGACCCAGTGCGATGCGCAGCGACTGCTCCAGGGTCTTCTTCGCGCCCTGCGTGAACGGGACGTGGCGGCTTTCCGGCTCCGGGCGGCCCAGTGCCGAGCGGAGCGAGGAACCCAGCGTCCGCCGGCGCGGGGCCGCGGCGGTCAGTGCGCCTTCGCCGTGGGTCTCCTCGACCCGGGAGAGGACCGCGGTGAGGTCGATGCCGAGGTCCGCGAGGGCCTCCTCGTCGGCCCGGGACATCCCGCCGCGACGGCGGGCCGCGGCGAGGTCCGCCGCCACCGCGGCGCGGTCGACGCCCAGCGGGTCGAGCGCCCCCAGGTCCAGCAGGGCGAGGAGCAGGTGCTCCTCGGTGACCGTGGCGGCCCCCGTCCGCCGGGCCTCGGCCACGGCTCCCGTCACGGCGTCCCGGGCGTCCCGCGTGAAGCGTTCGAACATCAGACCCTCCCGTGCTTCTTGTGTACGGCCTGCCGGCTCACGCCCAGCTCTGCCGCGATCTCCTGCCAGGACCACCCCTGCGCGCGGGCACTGCGCACCTGTACGGCCTCCAGCTGCTCCAGCAGCCTGCGGAGGGCGGCCACGGCACGCAGGCCCACGCGAGGGTCGCGATCACCGGCCCGTTCGGCGAGATCGGTTGCTTCCGTCATGTCTGTCAATTTAGGTTGACGAGCGGCCCGTGTCAATCGTCGTTGACAGATGAGGAGGGGCAGACGGGGAGGGGAGGAGTGCCGGCGTTCCGCTACACCGTCAGGACGATCTTGCCGAAGAGGTCGCCCGCCTCCAGCTTCGCGAAGCCCTCCCGCGCCCGGTCCAGCGGCAGGACCTCGTCGATCACCGGCCGCACCCCGGTCGCCGCGCAGAAGGCCAGCAGGTCTTCCAGCTCGTCCTTCGATCCCATCGTCGAGCCGACCACCTTGAGCTCCAGGAAGAAGATCCGGGTCAGTTCGGCGTGCGCGGGGCGGTCCCCGCTCGTTGCGCCCGAGATGACCAGGGTGCCGCCGGGGCGCAGGGACTTGATCGAGTGCGACCAGGTGGCCGCGCCGACCGTCTCGATCACCGCGTCCACCCGCTGCGGCAGTCGCGCGCCCGGCTCGTACGCCTCCACCGCGCCCAGCTCCACCGCCCGCTTGCGCTTGGCCTCGTCCCGGCTGGTGGCGAAGACGCGCAGGCCCGCCGCTTTGCCGAGCACGATCGCGGCGGTGGCGACACCGCCGCCGGCGCCTTGGACCAGCACCGAGTCGCCGGGCCGTACGCCCGCGTTGGTGAAGAGCATCCGGTACGCCGTCAGCCACGCCGTCGGCAGGCAGGCGGCCTCCTCGAACGACAGCTCGGCGGGCTTGCGCAGGACGTTCCAGGCCGGGACGGTCACCTGTTCCGCGAAGGTGCCCTGGTAGCGCTCGGTCAGGATCGAACGGGGCTCGTCGGGGCCGACCCCGTGGCCGCTCTGGCCGATCACGGAGTGCAGGACGACCTCGTTGCCGTCCTGGTCGATGCCGGCGGCGTCGCAGCCGAGGATCATCGGGAGTTTCTCCTCGCCGAGGCCGACCCCGCGCAGCGACCACAGGTCGTGGTGGTTGAGGGAGGCGGCCTTGACGTTCACGGTCACCCAGCCGGGGCGCTCCTCGGGGGCCGGGCGCTCGCCCAGCACGAGGCCGCTCAGCGGCTGGTCACGGTCGATTCGGGCGGCGTAGGCAGCGAACATGCCGCGACGCTACCGCCCGGTAGCCCGGTGGGCCAGCCCTGCCGGGGCTCTGTGGGTGAGGCCTTCGTCGCACGGCGGCCTGCGCGGGCGGGTGGCCGTGGGCGGGAACCGGGTGGGGGTTCCCGTGCGTCTCATGAGGGCCGGGCGCGGCCTGAGCGGAACCATTCGTTGCGCGCTCAACCATGCGTTCCACGTGGGGTCTTGCGTGGTGCGGCAGGGTGAAGCGGAACGTCAGGATCAAGCCGCGGAGGGCGGTAGGATTCAGGCCATGCGGTCCGGCTCGCCATGTGCCTGTCATTTGTTGGCCGCATTCCCATTGACGAAGCGTCAGCTTCATTGAGGCGCTGAGGCGGAGCATCCCCTCCCGGTTCGGGGGCGGGGAGGGTGTGCCCGAAAAACAGGAGAGGGGCCCGGCCGGATGAACATCCGGCCGGGCCCCTCTTTCCGTCAGCTGCCCGGTCAGACCAGGCGGGCCACGCCGTCGGCCTTGGCGGCGGCGGCGACCGCGGCCGCGACGGCCTCGGCGACGCGCTCGTCGAACGGCGACGGGATCACGTAGTCGGCGGCGAGCTCGTCACCCACGACACCGGCGATGGCGTCGGCGGCGGCGATCTTCATGCCCTCGGTGATCCGGCTGGCGCGGACCTTCAGGGCGCCCGCGAAGATGCCCGGGAACGCCAGCACGTTGTTGATCTGGTTCGGGAAGTCCGAGCGGCCCGTAGCCACGACCGCCGCGTACTTGTGCGCGACGTCCGGGTGGACCTCCGGGTTCGGGTTGGCCATGGCGAAGACGAAGGCGTCCTTCGCCATCGAGGCCACCGCCTCCTCGGGCACCGTGCCGCCGGAGACGCCGATGAACACGTCCGCGCCGTTCAGCGCCGCTTCCAGGGAGCCGGTCTGGCCGGTCTTGTTCGTCAGGCCCGCGATCTCGGCCTTAACGTCCGTCAGGTCGGAGCGGTCCGCGGAGACGACGCCCTTGCGGTCGGTGACGCACACGTCGCCGATGCCCGCGTCCACGAGGATCTTGGCGATGGCGATGCCCGCCGCGCCCGCACCCGAGATCACGGCGCGCAGGTCGCCGAGCGTGCGCCCGGTCAGCTTCGCGGCGTTGCGCAGGGCGGCCAGCGTCACGATGGCCGTGCCGTGCTGGTCGTCGTGGAAGATCGGGATGTCCAGGGCTTCCTGGAGCCGGCGCTCGATCTCGAAGCAGCGGGGGGCGGAGATGTCCTCCAGGTTCACCCCGCCGAAGGACGGCGCGAGGCGGATGACCGTCTCGACGATCTCGTCCGTGTCCTTGGTGGCGAGCGCGATCGGCACCGCGTCCACACCACCGAACTGCTTGAACAGGATGGCCTTGCCCTCCATCACGGGGAGGGAGGCCTCGGGACCGATGTCACCGAGTCCGAGCACCGCCGTACCGTCGGTGACGACGGCGACCACGTTGGACTTCCAGGTGTACTCGTTCACCAGCTCGGGCTGCTCCGCGATCGCGCTGCAGACCTTCGCCACGCCCGGCGTGTACGCGAGGGACAGGTCGTCCTTGTTCTGGACCGGCACCGTGGCCTGGATGGCCATCTTGCCGCCCCGGTGCAGCGCGAACACCGCGTCGGGGTTGTTGTCCGTCGCGCTGTCGCTGCGAGGATTGACGATCTCCGCTGCCACTTTCTTGGCCCCTTAAGTCTTTGAATCGTTGAGGGTGACCACACCTGGTTAAGGGGTGGGCGGGCACCGCGTCCGTACTCCGCATCGACGGTTGGCCCGTCTCCGCGAAGGGGAGGTTCGTACGCGCGGGCGCGCCGCACGCGCGCCCTGAGCCCCGGATGAGGGGTGTAAGGATCCGTTGTACCCGAAGAACGCTCGCTCAGACGAGTCGATTCCTGCTCGACTGTAGACCGCTTGTCCTGTTTTTGGCGAAAGGTCCAAAGGTCTCTGTCCAATGGGCGAGACGGGCCGCAAATAGTCCGTCAAAAGGGCCAGGTCGCAGGGGTTCCTGCGGCCATGAAGCCCCCATTCCGCAGTCCTGTTGGGTACCCACACTCGCCCGTTATCCGATTTTGACCTGACGAACTGCCTGAATGCGTCAGTCCGAATGGCAAGATGCCGTAATCACACGAGGTCGCGACACTCGAAGGTGCGTGCCGACCGCTCTCGGATGCTTTCCCCAGCCACCCGGAGGAACCAGCTCATGACCGCTAGCACCACCCGTCGTACGACCGCCGCCCGGTCCCGGATCGCCGCGGTCGGTGCGATCGCGGTCACCGGCGCCCTGATCCTCACCGGCTGTGGTGACCAGACGGACAAGGGCTCCTCGTCTACCCCCTCCGGCGGTACGTCGAAGGACAGCTCCGCCCCGCTCTTCTCGGCCCTGCCGAAGAAGATCCAGGACGCCGGCGTCATCAAGATCGGCACGGACTCCGCCTACGCCCCGATGGAATTCGTCGAGGGCGGCAAGATCGTCGGTGTCGACCCCGACATCGCCGAGGCGCTGGGCAAGCAGCTCGGTGTGAAGATGCAGTTCACCGCGGGCACCTTCGACGGCCTGATCACCTCGATCTACACCGGCCGCGAAGACGCGATCATGTCGTCGATCACCGACAACAAGCAGCGCCAGGAGGGCCTGGACGACAAGGGCCAGAAGATCGGCAAGGGGATCGACTTCGTCGACTACTTCTCCTCCGGCCTCTCGCTCCTCGTCAAGAAGGGCAACCCCGAGGGCATCAAGTCCCTGGACGACCTCTGCGGCAAGACGGTGGCCGTCCAGCGCGGCACCACCTACGAGGACGCCTTCAAGGCCCAGGCCGAGAAGTGCGGCGACAAGAAGCTCACCATCCAGGCCTTCGACACCGACGCCGAGGCGCAGACCCGCGTCAAGGCCGGCGGCGCCGTCGCCGACCTGAACGACTACCCGGTCGCCGCCTACACGGTGAAGACCTCCGGTGGCGGCAACGACTTCGAGATCGCAGGCCAGCAGAGCGGCGTCGGCCTCTTCGGCATCGGCGTGAGCAAGGACAACAACCAGCTCCGCGACGCCCTCAAGCAGGCCCTGGACGCCGCGATCAAGGACGGTTCCTACGGCAAGGCGCTGGAGAAGTGGAACGTGCAGGACAGTGCCGTCAAGTCCGCGACGGTCAACGCAGGTCAGTAAGTCCCGCGCTCCACGCTCCACTGAAGGGCAGTCATTGTGACTGACAAGATCGAAAAGGGTCCGGCCGAGAACCCGCCGGCCGGACCCGGCGCCTCGGGCCTCCCGTACGAGGCCATCAAGGCAATTCCGGTGCGGCACTACGGCCGCTGGGTCAGCGGCGTCGTGGTCGTCGCGCTGCTCGTCTGGCTCGTCTACGCGTTCGCCAACGGCAACGTCATCTGGGCGACGGTCGGCGACAAGCTGTTCGACCCGGCGGTTCTGAGCGGTCTCGGCAACACCGTGATCATCAGCGTCTCGGCCATGGCGCTGGGCCTCGTGCTCGGCATCCTGTTCGCGGTGATGCGCCTCTCCAAGAACCCGGTGACCGGCGCCGTCTCCTGGCTCTACATCTGGTTCTTCCGCGGTACCCCGGTGTACGTCCAGCTGCTGGTGTGGTTCAACCTGTCGCTGATCTTCCAGTACATCAACCTCGGTCCGATCTACAAGAACGAGACCGTCGACATCATGACCCCGTTCATGGTCGCCCTCCTGGGCCTCGGCCTGAACGAGGGCGCGTACATGGCGGAGATCGTCCGGGCCGGCATCCAGTCGGTCGACGAGGGCCAGACCGAGGCCGCCCACGCGCTCGGCATGCCGCAGACGAAGACCATGCGCCGGATCGTGCTCCCGCAGGCGATGCGCGTGATCATCCCGCCGACCGGCAACGAGTTCATCAACATGCTGAAGACCTCCTCCCTGGTCTCGGCCGTGCAGTACACGGAACTCCTGCGGGCTTCGTCGAACATCGGCAACACGGCCGGTGCCATCATGGAGATGCTGTTCGTGGCGTCCTTCTGGTACCTGGCCCTGACCAGTGTGTTCAGCGTCGGCCAGTACTACCTGGAGCGCCGCTTCGCCCGTGGTTCCACGCGGAACCTGCCGCCGACGCCGTTCCAGCGTCTGAAGGCCAACCTGAACATGTTCCGCCGTACGGAGGTCGCGCGATGACCACTCAGCCGATGGTCAAGGCCGAGGGCGTCCACAAGTCGTACGGCGCCGCCCACATCCTCCGGGGCATCGACCTTGAGGTCGCCCCGCGCGAGGTCTTCTGCCTGGTCGGCCCGTCCGGCTCCGGCAAGTCGACCTTCCTGCGGTGCATCAACCACCTGGAGCGCATCAACTCCGGGCGGCTCTCGGTGGACGGCCAGCTGGTCGGGTACAAGCAGAAGGGCGACAAGCTCTACGAGCTGAAGGACAGCGAGGTCGCGGCCCAGCGCCGCGAGATCGGCATGGTCTTCCAGCGCTTCAACCTCTTCCCGCACATGACGGCCATCGAGAACGTCATGGAAGCCCCGGTCATGGTCAAGGGCGAGAGCAAGGCCGTGGCGCGCGAGCGCGCGGTCCGCCTCCTCGACCGCGTGGGCCTGGGGGACAAGGGCGGGAACTACCCCACACAGCTCTCCGGCGGCCAGCAGCAGCGTGTGGCGATCGCCCGCGCGCTGGCCATGGAGCCGAAGCTGATGCTCTTCGACGAGCCCACCTCGGCGCTCGACCCGGAGCTCGTCGGCGACGTCCTCGACGTCATGCGGGACCTGGCCGAGTCGGGCATGACCATGATCGTGGTGACCCACGAGATGGGCTTCGCCCGCGAGGTCGGCGACAACCTCGTCTTCATGGACGGCGGCGTTGTGGTCGAGTCCGGCCACCCGCGCGAGGTGCTGGGCAACCCCCAGCACGACCGGACGAAGGCGTTCCTGTCCAAGGTGCTGTAACCGCACGCGGTGCGTGAGGGGGGCGGTACGGGAATCCCGTACCGCCCCCCTCCACGTTCTGAAGTTCTCACTTTCCTACAAGGGCGCTGTTCCCGTCCTACTTCAGGCCTAGGACCAGCCCGTCGGAGGGCGAGCGCCAGATCGTCCGGGCCTCCGAGAAGCCCGCCTCGCGCAGGGTCCGGGCGTGCCAGGCGTCGTCGGGGGTGTCCCCGTCGGCGTGCTCGCCGTAGATCTCGAAGCGGCGCTTCGTCGGTTCGGCGAGCACCGGGTCGGCGGCCGCGAGGGCCCACCAGTCGGCCCAGTCCAGCGCGCCGGCCGCGCGGGCCCGGTCCATCCCGGCGTGCCGGTGGGCGCGCTCGGCGGCGTTGATCCCCGGGGTCGCCGGGTCGGGCATGTGGTCGGCGTTCATGAAGACCCCGCCGGGGCGCACCAGCGGGGCGAGCTGCCCGTACAGCACGGCGAGCCGCGGGCTGTGCAGCCAGTGCAGGGCGGTGGCGGTGAGGACGGCGTCGTACGTGTCGTACGGGAGCGCCGAGGTCCAGTCGGGGTCCTTGAGGTCGGCGGTGACGAAGGTGACGCGCCCGTCGCCGTCGAAGTGGCCCCGGGCGATGGTCAACAGCGCCGGGTCGAGATCGACGCCCGTGCTGGTGGATTCCGGGAACCGCTTGAGGACGCGGTCCGTAATACTTCCCGTACCGCACGCCAGGTCGAGGACCCGGGGGGCGGGGCCCACCAGTGCCTCGACCATGTCCAGCATCACCCGGAACCGCTCCTCGCGGTCGGGCATGTACCACTCCTGCTGCCGGTCCCAGCTCTCCTGCCAGACCTGCCAGTCGGTCGTGGTCCGCACCATCGTCCACCCTCCAGCCGTAATACCCTCGAATACATCTCAGCCGTTACCTGAGACACTAATCCGCAGCCGTAAGGACTACAAGTGGAACTGGCCCATTACTCGGACTATGCCGTGCGCCTGGTCAACACCGAGGAGCCGGCCCGCAACAAGGATTCGCTGACCTCGGTGGACGCCGTCCGCGGCCTCTTCGGCACCGGGGTCCAGGCCGCCCGCCGGGCCACCGACGCCGACGTCACCCGCTTCCGCAACGTCCGCGGCCGGCTGCGCGCCGTCTTCGAGGCCGCCGACGGCGGCGACCACGTCCTCGCGGTCGACCTGCTGAACTCCCTGCTCATGGAGTTCCCGGTCAGCCCGCAGGTCTCCGGCCACGAGTACCTCGACGACGAGGGCCACCCGAACTGGCACATCCACCTCGCCGACCACCCCTCGAACGCCTCCGCCGGCTACGCGGCGATCGCGTCCTTCGGCCTGGCCTTCCACCTCACCGAGCACGGCCCCGACCGCCTCGGTCTGTGCCAGGCCGCGCCCTGCCGCAACGCCTACCTCGACACCTCCACCAACCGCTCCCGGCGCTACTGCTCCGACCGCTGCGCCACCCGCGCCAACGTGGCCGCCTACCGGGCCCGCAAACGGCTGGAAGCCGAGGCGTCCGGCCAGAGCGGACGCAACGCCGACACCGCCCAGGACGCCCGCGCCCTCAGCGAACTCTGATCCGCCGCGCGCGGCCTGAACCGCAGCACCGCCGTCGCCAGCACCAGCTCCTCGGGCACCGTGCCGTAGTCGGTGCTGTCGCCGGTCTCGTTGTACGGGTTGTCCCCGAGCACCCACCAGCCGCCCGGCCGCCGCTCCACCGCCCGCTTGACCACCAGCAGGTCCTGCTGGAAGGGGTGCCGCAGCACCACCACGTCACCCGGGCGCACGGCGGCCCCGTACCGGACCACCAGCCGGTCCCCGTGCAGCAGCGTCGGCACCATCGAGGGCCCCGCCACCTCCAGCACCTCGAACGCCATCCGCGAGTGCCTCCTCTCCGCCATGCGCGACCTCCTCGCCCGCTCTCGCCCCACTGCGCATGGTGCCGCACACTCCCGTACATTCACTCACCGGTCCGCACGCCACCCTGGACTTTTGTCCTAAGCCCCCGGGGCCGCTCGCGAAAACCCCCTTCCCACGGAGTAATCTCCCCTCTTGAGAAGACGATCACGAGGAGGACAAACTCCATGCTTTCCCGCCTCTTCGCCCCCAAGGCGAAGGTCTCCGCCCACTGCGATCTTCCGTGCGGCGTGTACGACCCTGCCCAGGCCCGCATCGAGGCCGAGTCCGTCAAGGCCGTCCAGGAGAAGTACCAGGCCAACGAGGACGCCGACTTCCGCGCGCGCGCCATCACCATCAAGGAGCAGCGCGCCGAGCTCGCCAAGCACCACGTGTCGGTGCTGTGGAGCGACTACTTCAAGCCCCCGCACTTCGAGAAGTACCCGCAGCTGCACACCCTGGTCAACGACACCCTGAAGGCCCTCTCGGCCGCCAAGGCGTCGAACGACCCGGCGACCGGCCAGAAGGCCCTTGAGCTCATCGCCGAGATCGACCGCATCTTCTGGGAGACCAAGGCCGCCTGATCCAGGCCCTCCCCGAGCACGGCGAAGGGGCCCGACCGTCATGGTCGGGCCCCTTCGCCGTGCTCGGGGACAGTGCGTCCCGCGTGGACTATTCGTCCTCGTCGTCCTCGTCGTCCAGCCGCGCGAGCCACGTGGCCAGGCGTTCCACCGGGACCTCGAAGTCCGGGTTCAGGTCGACGAAGGTGCGCAGCTGCTCGGCGAGCCACTCGAAAGTGACCTCCTCCTCGCCGCGCCGCTTCTCCAGCTCCTCGATGCCGCGATCGGTGAAGTACAAGACGGGCTCCGTGCCGTGATGATGGTGTGCAGGGGGACGTTTCCCGCCAGGATAATCCGCATACCCGCCGAGACCTCCCGCCCTGCGGGACCCGGCGCTAGCCTGGACTGCCCAACACCTGAGGGGGCAGGGGATGCCGGACGGGCGCACGGGCGGCAGTGCGCGCGCCTTCGAGCTCCTCGAACCCCTCGTCCGGGCGGCCACCGTGCGCGTCCACGCGGCCCCGGACGGGTATGCACCCGGTGGGACCGGTCCCACCTGGGGGAGTGGCTTCTTCATCGCCCCGGGCTGGGTCCTGACGTGCGCGCACGTCGTCGGTGAAGGGGGTGCAGCGGTGCGTCTCGTGGGGCGTGAGCTCGGCATCACCTTCTCCTCCGGCGCCGACGGCGCCACCGGAACTGTCACCGGCCGCGTCGAGTGCGTCCTGCCCGAGCGGCTGGAGGAGCGCCGGCCCGCCCGGCACGCCCTGTGGGACCTGCCCGACCTGGCACTGGTCCGGGTCCTCGCACCGATCACGCACGCCTGCGTACGGCTCACCGACCGCGGTAGACCACGCCTCGACGAGGTCGCCTACTTCGGCTGCACCGAGGACCTCGGCGCCCCCGAGATCACCGGCCGCACCACCCGGCTGCGCGGCACCGCCGGCGCAGGCGCCGCCCTGCGCCTGGGCAGCGACGATGAGATCGAGCCGGGCATGTCCGGCGGCCCGGTCGTCGACCTGGCCCGCGGCGAGGTCATCGGCGTCGTCAAGGCCCGCCGGCACACCGGAGGCGGCGGAATCGCCGTCTCCGTCGTGCAGTTACGCACCCTGCCGCTGGCCGCCACCGGCCAGGTCGGGCTCTACCGCCGCGTCATGCAGGCCCACGACCTGTACCACTACGACCAGCACCTGAGCGATCTGGGCAGCAGCCGCACCTGGACCGACGTGCACGACGAACTCCCGACCGGCGGCGACCCGTACGAGGGCCGCAGACGACTCACCCCCGCCGAGCTCACCACCCTGTGCGGGCTGCTCGCCGAACTGCCCCCGCCGCGCTCCTCGGAGGACGTCCGCGCCCTGGTCGAGGCGGCCCGCGGCGAAGAACCGGACCCGGGCCTGCCGGCTCCGCTCAGCTGGCGCGACGGACTCGGCATGCTCCACGACCCGCCGGGCGGCACCGGCGAGGCCGCCGTGATGCTCCGGTACGCGACCGACGTCAGCGTCGCCGACCACCGCGAGCCCCCCGCCCCGGGCTCCGACGAGGAGCTGTGGGACTGGGTGCGGACCACGGCCGAACGGCTCTGGCGGCCCCTGCGCCGCGAGTTGGGCGAGCGGCGCGATCAGGGCCTCGCGCAGCGCGACCGGCGCCGGCGCGCCCGCGCCGACCGGCACCCGAACGGGCACGCCCGGCCGCCCGGCGGGCTGCCCCAGGGGCCTTCGGTGCTGCTGGAGGCGTGGGCGCACGGCTGGGAAGACGTCTACGACTGGCGCGTCTCGGTGCTCTACGGGCCCGCCCACCCGGGCCGGGTGACCCCGGTGGACTCGGGCGTACGGGTCACCCGCGCGGGTCTCGCGGAGGTGCTGCGGGCCCCCCTCGCCGAGGCCTTCCGGCGCTGCGACACCCACGAGGCCGCCGCCCTCCTCGAAGTCGCCGTGGCGCCCGAACTGTTCGGCCTGCCCGTGGACACCTGGACGGTGGCGGGCCGGGTCCCGCTGGGCGCCCAGCGGCCGGTGGTGTTCCGCTACCCGGCCGGTAGCGCAGACACCCCGCCCGACGAGGAGGACGTCCACCGCCGGGCCGACCGCTGGACACGCGTCCAGGCCGGGCCGGTGCTCGACGAACGGGCCGACTGCGCGCGCGGGCGCCCCCGGACCCCGGCGCCGGAATGGCTCGACGCACTGCCCGACAACACCGTGCCCGTGCACTGCCGGGCCGCCGACGCGGAGCCCACCCGCGGCTCCCTGTACGCGGTCCACGACGCCGGATACGGAGTGGCCGTCACCCGGCGGCCCCCGGCCGATCCGGCGGCCGACTGCGCGCCGTTCCACCGCGGGCTGCGCGAGGAGCTGACCGAGGCGGGGCGGGGAGCGCCGCTGCCGGTCCGGCTCCAGGCACTGCGGGCACGCGCGCACGGGGCCGACCCCGACGCGTACTGGGCCGACGGGATGGCCCTCGTATGGGACGACCCGGCCCGCGCGCTGCCCGACGACGAGCCGCTGCAGGGAGACCTGTGACGGGCGGGACGGGGAGGGAGCAGGCGTGAACGAGGAATGGCTCATCTACCGGGGGGTCGGCGAGCCCCACGACGGGATCGGGGCCCTGCCCGATCCGCCGCCGTGGCGGGACTTCGACGGAGGTCCCGTCGGCGAACCCGGGGGACCGGCGGACACCGCCGACGGCAACGTCGCGCGGCGCCTCGGCGCGCACCGGCAGGCCGCCGAACTGCACCGGCCCGAGCCCGAGGAACTGGAAGCCATCAACGCGGCCCTGTACCTGCGCCGGCCGCTGCTCGTGACCGGCTACCCCGGAACCGGGAAGTCCACCCTCGCGCACGCCGTCGCGCACGAGCTGAAACTCGGCCGGGTACTGCGCTGGCCCGTCGTCTCGCGGACCGTGCTCCAAGAAGGCCTGTACCGCTACGACGCCATCGCCCGGCTCCAGGACGTGCAGATCGCCGCGAGCGGCGGCGCCCCCGGCGGAGCGCCCGGCACCGCCGGCCAGGCCCCCGGCATCGGCAAGTACATCCGGCTCGGACCGCTGGGGACGGCCCTGCTGCCCACCGAACGGCCCCGCGTCCTGCTCATCGACGAGCTCGACAAGAGCGACATCGACCTGCCCAACGACCTCCTGAACGTCCTGGAAGAGGGCGAGTTCGCGCTGCCCGAACTGGAAAGGGTCGCCGACACCGAACCCGAGGTGCAGGTGCTCACCGACGACGGGGCCAAGGTCACCGTCCGGGGCGGCCGGGTCCGCTGCCGGGCCTTCCCCTTCATCATCCTGACCAGCAACGGCGAACGGGACTTCCCGGCCGCCCTGCTGCGCCGCTGCATCCAGCTCAAGCTCGGCCAGCCCGGCGAGAAACGCCTCGCCACCATGGTCCGCGCACACCTCGGCGAAGAGGCCGCCCAGCTCGGCGCCGACCTGATCCGCGAGTTCCTCAGCCGCTCCCAGTCCGAACTCGTCGCAGCCGACCAGCTACTGAACGCCATCTACCTCACCCACTACGCCGCCCCACCCACCCGGGAGGACCTCGCCGACCTGCTCATCCAGCGCCTCGACCGCCCGAGGTGAGCGCCCGTGTCCCCCGACCGGCCACCCGTCCCCGCCGCCCTGCGCGACCTCGCCGCCCTGCTGCGCGCCGCCGGGCTCGACCCCACCGCCGAGGAACTCGCCGACGCGCTGTGGCTGGCCGGGCGGATCGGCCCGCCCGGCCCCGCCGCCCCGGACCGGGGCCTGACGGCACAGCCCCGGAAGCCGCGGACCGCGGGCGGGACGCCGCCGCCCGAGGAGGAACCCGTACGGCCCGAACCCGAGCCCGAGGACCCGGTCCGGCTCTACGCCTCCCGGGTGCTGGGCGCCGTGACCGAGGAGGCGGCCGAGTTCCCCGCGGGCGCCGGCGTGCCCGTACGGGTGCCCGGAGCGGCCGCCCTGCCCCGCATCCTGGAGATCCAGCGGGCCCTGCGCGCCCTCCAGCGGCACCGCCCGCCCGGCCCGCCCACCCGCCTGGTCCTCGACGAGCCCGCCACCGCCGAGGCCAGCGCCCGCGCCCTCGGGCTGGTCATCCCCGTACTGCGGCCCGAAACGCGGCGCGAGGCGACCGTGCGGCTGGTGATGGACGCCTCCCCGTCGATGGCCGTCTGGCACGACATGTTCGAGGAACTGCGGTCCGTGTGCGAGCGCCTCGGCGCGTTCCGGGACGTGCAGGTGCACTACCTGCACCGGCTCGCCGACGGCCGGGCCGCCGTCGGCCGCGGACCCGGCGCCGGCACCCGGCTGCGCTCCGGGGACCAGCTGCGCGACCCGACCGGGCGGGCGCTGACCATGGTCGTCTCCGACTGCGCCGGGCCGCTCTGGCGCGAGGGCGAGGCCCAGCGGCTGCTGCACCGGTGGGCCGAGTGCACCCCCTGCGTCGTCGTCCAGCCGCTGCCGCAGCGGCTGTGGAGCCGCAGCTGGCTGCCGACCGAGCGGGGCACCCTCACCCGCGCCGAGGGCAACGCCGGCCGGTTGCGCTTCCGGCCCGACCGGCCGGCCCGCCCCGGGCGGCCCACCGGCGGGCTTACCGTCCCCGTCCTGCCGCCCAGCGCCACCGCGCTCGGCGCCTGGGCCCGCCTCGTCGCCGGGCTCGGCACCGGGCCCGTGTCCGCCGAGGTGGGCCGGGTGCTCGTCGACCACCCCGCCGCGCCCCTCCCGCCGCCGCGCGCCGTCCGCCCGCCGCGCGAACTGGTGCGCCGCTTCCGCGCCTCCGCGTCACCGCGCGCCGTACAGCTCGCCGTGTACCTGTCGGCGGCGCCGCTGACGCTCCCCGTGATGCGACTGGTGCAGCGCACGATGCTGCCGGACTCGGAGCCCTCGGACCTGGCGGAGGTGCTGCTCAGCGGGCTGCTGCGGCGCGGCCAGGCCGCCGGGCAGTGGTACGAGTTCGTGCCCGGCGTCCAGGACGTCCTGCTGGGGCCGCTCGGCCGGGACGAGGCCGCGCTGGTGCTCAAGCACTGCTCGGAATACGTGCTCGCGCACTTCGGGCGGGGCGTACGCAACTTCCCCGCGCTGGCCGTCTCCCAGCTGACCGGCGCCCCGGTGGTCGAGGAGGACGGTGAGGAGCGGGTCCCCGCGGGCCGGCTCCCACAGGCCTTCGCCGAGGTCTCGGCACGCGTCGTGCGGCGCTACCTGCCCGGGCCGCCCGCCGGGGACCCGGCCGCCGCCGAACCCGTGGCGCCCCCGCCCGGGCGGGCCTGGGCGCTGCGCACGGCCCGCGACCGGCTCGCCGCGCAGGACCGTCAGGGGGGCGACGGCGGCCAGCGCGGACTGTACGAGGCCGCCGCCGTCCTGCGCCGCGCGGTGGTCGTACCCGCCGGACCCGAGGACCTGCCGGGCGAGGCGGAGTGCGAGCTGGCCGCGGTGCTGCTGCGCCTGTGGGCCGGCCAGCGGGACCCGGAACTGCTGGCGGAGGCCGAGCGGGCGGTGAGCGGGCTCGCCGCCCCGCCGGCCCGGGCCGTACTGGGCAGGGTGCTGTACGAGCGGGCCCTGGCGGCCGAGCCCGACGCGGAGCTGCTGGCCGCGGCGGAACGGGAGTTCGCGGCGGTCGCCGGAGTCCCCGACCCGGACATGGACCCGCGGCTGCGGCTGGACTGCGTGGTGCGGCGGGCCCAGACCCTGGTCCGCCTCGGCGAGCTCCGCGAGGACACGGGCGCGCTGCGCGAGGCGCGCTCCGCACTGGAGGCGGTGGCCGACGACCCGTCCTGCGACCCGGCGGTGCGACCCGCCCTCGGCCGGGTCCTGCTCGCGCTGCTGCCCCGCAACCTCGACCCGCAGGAGCGCACGGCCCTGGCCGGTCAGGCCGCCGAGCACCTGGCGGCCGGGCTGGCCGCCGAGCCGTCGGGAGCGGCGGCCGCCCGCGTGCGGGTGGAGCTGGCCACGGCCCTGCGGTACCTGCCCGGGCGGCTGGAGGAGGCGGCCGGGCAGTTGGACCTGGCCCTGGCGGAAGCCACCGGCGACCCGGAGCTCAGGCTGGCCGCCCTGGTGTGCCTGGCCCGGGTGCACCGGGCCCGGTCCGGGCGGGACGCGGACCCGGCGGCCCTGGAGGACGCGGCCGAGGCGTACGGCAGGGCCCGCCGGCTGATCCCCCGCGACGGGGAGGCGTACGGGGAGCTGCTGCCCGAGTGGGGCGACGTACTCCTGGACCGGGCGCGGGCCGCCGACGGGCGGCGGTTCACCTCGACGGCCGTACGGGTGCTGCGCGACAGCCGGGCGGCGGTCCCGCAGTCCGACCCGCGCTCCGCGCAGCGGCTGGTGCGGCTCGCGGAGGGGCTGCGGCTGCGGCACGCGTACGAAGGGGACGTGGTGGACCTGAGGGAGGCGGAGTACCTGCTGGAGCTGGCCGTCCGGCAGGGCCGCAGCCCGCTGGAGCAGGCCCGCGCCTGGCGGGAGCACGGCGACGTCCAGCAGGAGATCCACGCGCACACCCGGGCGCTGGACCGGCTCGACCGGGCGGCGGACTCCTACCGGCGGGCGTGGCGGGCCGCGCTGGCCGCCGACCGCGAGGAGCGGCGGGACGTGGCGGTGGAACTGGCGGCGCGGGTGCAGGAGATGCGGGGTGAGGTGCTCGAACGCCTGGCGCGGCCCCGGGCGGCGCTGGACGCCTACCGCTCGGCCGTGGAGCTGTGGACGCGGCTCGGGGAGCCGGCCGCGGAGCGGCGGGAGGCCCTGCGGTCCCGGGTCCGCACCCTGGAGGCGGGGCTGTGACGGGCCCGCCGGGCCCGCCCAGGCTTGGCCGCCCCGGCCCGGGGGAAGTGGACCATCGGACAGGCGACGCGACAGGGGGACGGGCAGCCCATGGTGACTCGGCAGCAGGAAGCGGAAACGGGGGGCTCCGCGACACCCGGGCCCTGTTCCGGGCAGTTACCGGACCTCTCCGGGTTCGATCTGGCCGCACTGCGCGGGATCGACCATCCCGTGCTCGCCCGGGTCATCGAAGGCATGGTGGAGCGGGTCACCCATCCCGCCGAGATCCTCAACGCCTTCGACTCGGGCGTGGCCTGACCCGGATCCCGGGCCTGAGCCCGGGCCTGACCCTGAGCCCGGGCCTGACCCTGAGCCCGGGCCTGACCCTGAGCCCGGGCCTGAGCCTGGCCCCGGCTTGACCCTGAGCCTGGCCCTGACCCCACGCCGGCCCGGGCCCCTTACGCACCGCATTCCCAAGGCAACGCAGAGCAGCCACAGTTGACCCGTTTCCGCCGTTAGCCGGTGCCGTCCGCCGGGCAGGGATGCACCGTCCGCGGCGCGGGAGGTACGAACGATGAGGCAGACCGACACGAGCGACGTCGTGCTGCCCTCCCATCGGATCCACGCCCCCTGGCCGTACGCCCGCCTCGACGTGCCCGCGCTCCGCGCCGCAGGCCACCGGCCCCACCCCGTACGACAGTTCGTGTTCAAGACGCGCAGCCGGTGCAACCTCGCCTGCACCTACTGCTACGTCTACGAGATGGCCGACCAGGGCTGGCGCGGGCAGCCCGCCGCCATGTCCCCGGCCACCGTCGCCCGCGCCGCCGAGCGGATCGCCGAGCACGCCGCCGCCCACGGCCTGACCCGCGTCGACCTCGTCCTGCACGGCGGCGAACCCCTGCTCACCGCCCCCGCCGAACTGGCCGCCCCCGTCGACGCCGTACGGGCCGCCCTCGCCCGGACCTCCCCGCGGACCCGGGTCACCGCCACCGTCCAGACCAACGGCACCCTGCTCACCCGGGGCCGGCTCACCGCGCTGGCCGCCGCCGGGATACGCGTCGGCGTCAGCCTCGACGGGGGACTGCCCGCGCACAACCTGCGCCGCGTGGACCACACCGGGCGCCCGGGGTTCGGTGCCGCCGCTCGCGGCTTGCGCCTGCTCGCCCGGCACCCGGAGAGCTACGCCGGGGTGCTCTGCGTCGTCGACCTCGCCCAGGACCCGGTGGAGACGTACGAGTCCCTGCTCGACTTCGCCCCGCCGGTCATCGGGCTGCTGCTGCCGCTCGCCAACTGGAACACCCCGCCGCCCGGCCACCACCCGCCCGGCACCCCGTACGCCGACTGGCTCCTCGCCGTCTTCGAGCGGTGGTGGCACGACGCGGTGCTGCGGACCCGGATCCGGATCTTCGAGGAGATCGTCGCCCTGCTGCTCGGACTGCCCACCGCCACCGAAACCCTCGGCCTCGCCCCCGCTGCCACCGCCGTGATCGAGACCGACGGCGGCATCGAGCAGGCCGACTCGCTCAAGTCCGCTTACGAGGGCGCCGCCGCCACCGGGTTGAACGTGGAGAGCCACGGCTTCGACGCGTTCCTCGACCACCCCGGGCTCGTCGCCCGCCAGCTCGGCCGGGAGGCCCTCGCCGACGGCTGCCGCACCTGCGAGCTCGTCGAGGTCTGCGGCGGCGGCCACTACCCGCACCGCTACCGCGCCGGCGAGGGCTTCCGGCAGCCCTCCGTCTACTGCGCCGACCTCCAGGTCCTCATCCGCCACATCGCCACGGCACTGCACACGGCCGCCGCGCAGTCGGCCCCCGGGCAGCCGGGCGCCGGCCCGCCCGGACCGACGTCCGCCGGTCAGGCACCCCGGCGGGCGGCCGCCTCATGACCGACTCCCTGACCGGCTTCACGGTCACCTCCGCCACCCTGGGCGCCCTCGCCTCCACCGAGCCCTCCGTCGACGGCACCTCCCTGGTCCGCGACATCCGCCGCTCCAAGCGGCTCGTCCTGCTGCGCGGGGTCCTCGACGCCGCCCCCGGGGGCCGGGGCGGGGAGGCCGCCGACCACTGGGCGCTGCTGGAGGAGGCCGAACGGCACGACCCCGAGGCCGTGCGCGACGTACTGCACTACCCGGCCACCGGGGTGTGGGCCGAGGAGACCCTGCGCCGGCTGCACGCCCCGTACGGGCCCCCGGCCGACCTCGGCCACCTCGGGGCCCTCGCCGTCGCCGCGGCCCTGCGCTCCAAGATCACCTTCAAGGCCACCCTGCGGCCCGTCCACGGCCGACTCGTCCTGCCCACCCTCGGGCTGCTGCGCCCCACCCGGTCCGGCCCGCTCGCCCTCACCGAAGGCTCCTGGGACCCCGACGACCCCACCACCCTCGCCCTGCACACCCTGCCCGGCGGCCGCACCGCCCTCGATGACCTCGACCCTTACCGCGCCCCCGGCCCCGCCCACCCGGCGCCCGTCCGCCCCGCCCGCCGGCTCACCCCCAAGGGCCACAAACGCTGGGACATCCAGTGGTCCGGGGCGCTCACCCTCCTCGACCGGTACGACACCGCCCGCGCCGAGGAGATCGGCCTGCTGCTGCGCTCCGTCGTCCCGCTCGGCGGCGGCTCCCGTTCCAGCGGGGCCACCCTGCCCGCGGCCGCCGGGTCCGTGCTCGCCCGTACCCAGGCCCCGCCCGCGCTGGCCGCCACCCTCGTCCACGAGGTCCAGCACGGCAAGCTGACCGCCCTCGCCGACGTCCTGACCCTGCACACCGCCGACCGCACGCCCCGCCACTGGGCCCCCTGGCGCAGCGACCCCCGCCCGTTGGAGGGACTCCTGCACGGCGCGTACGCCCATCTGGCCCTGGCCGGGTACTGGCAGCGCGCCGCCCTCTACGGCGCCCGCGGCGCCTGGGCCCAGCACGCCCGGATCCGCGCCCAGGTCGCCGCCGTTCTGCCCGCCCTCCACCGGCATCCACAACTCACCACCGCAGGACGGGAGTTCATCGCGGCCATGGCGGCCGCCGAACGGGCCATGGACGACCTGCCGCCGCCCGGCGACCAGCACGCCACGGCCCGCCGCACCGTCGACCGGGAACGCCGCGCCTGGTGCGCACAGCACCCCGAACTCGCCTCGTTCACACAGGGCTGACGGGCCGTCCGCTGCGGTACCTTTTCAACCCCGTCCACCGCCCGGATGCCAGGGAGACGGCCGCATGACCACCGGACTTCGCCAGGACCGAGACCGCGACGGAGCCGCGCAGCCGCAACGCTTCGTCATCAGCTTCGCCGGGTTCAACCGGCCCTGGGCCGTGTGGATCGCCCACCGCCTGGAGGAGCACGGCCACCGGGTCGCCCTCGCGCGCTGGGACCCGCAGTCCAGCCCCGGCCTCGCCCCGGCCCTCGACGACCTGGCCCGCAGCGGCAGCCGGGTCCTGCTCATCCTCAGCGAGCGCTTCTTCTCCGCCGGCGCCCACACCGACGAGGAGTGGAACACCGCCCTGCGCACCGTCACGGACGACCACCCCGAGCGGTTCGCGGCCGTCTGCCTCACCGACGCGCCCCTGCCCAGCGCCGTCGCCGTGCTGGAGAAGACCGACCTGTGGGGCCTGGACGCCTACGAGGCGGAGTACCGGGTGCTGCGCCGGCTCGAACTGCCCACCGACCGGATCGGCGCCGAGACCGGCCGCCGCGGCCCCCGCTTCCCCAACGACCCGCCCGAGATCTGGGGCCGCGTCCCGCGCCGCAACCCCCGCTTCACCGGCCGCAACGACGTCATCGGCCGGCTGCGCGCCGCCCTCGCCGACGCCCCGCCCGGCGCGTCGACCGTCACCCTGCTCGGACTGTCCGGGGTGGGCAAGACCCAGGTCGCCACCGAGTACGCGTACCGCTTCGCCTCCGAGTACGACGTGGTGTGGTGGGTCCCCGCCGAGGACCGGCCCACCCTGCGCGAGCGGCTCGCCGACCTGGCTCCCGCGATGGGCCTGCCGCGCGGCGCCGGCAGCTACGGCGAGCAGATCCGGGCCGTTCTGGAGGCGCTGCGCCGCGGATCCCCGTACAGCCGCTGGCTGGTGGTCTTCGACGGCTGCGACAACCCCGACGACCTCACCGACCTGCTGCCGTCGGGCGCCGGCGACGTCATCATCACCTCCCGCAACCGCGAATGGGCCTCCCGGCACACCAGCCTCCTCGAAGTCCCGTTGTACGCCCGGCCCGAGTCCGTCACCTTCATCCGCCGCCGGGCCCGCCGGCTCACCGGCGACGAGGCCGACCTGCTCGCCGAGGCCCTGGAGGACTACCCCCTCGCCCTCGACCAGACCGCCGGCTGGCTCGCCGACTCCCCGCTGACGGTGGGCGACTACCTGGCCCTGCTCCGGCGCAGACTGGACTCCCGGGAGGCCGTCACCGTCTCCGACGACTACCCGCTGCCCTTCCCCACCGCCCTGGCGATACTGCTCAACAACGTCCGGGAGAACTTCCCCGACGCGCTCGCCCTGCTGCGACTGTTCGTGTTCTTCGCCCCCGGACCGGTCCCGCTGCGGCTGCTGCGCGAGTTCCCCGCCGACGACGTGCCCGAGCAGCTCGCCGGACTGATCAACGACCAGATCAGGTGGAACGCCGCCCTCAACAAGCTCGTCCAGTTCTCCGTCGTCCGCCTCGAATACTCCGACCTGTCGGTGGAGGAGGGCGGCGGGCTGGAGACCGTACAACTGCACCGCATGGTGCACGGGATCGTCCGCGAGAACCTTTCCGAGGAGGAGGCCGAACCGCTCTCCCGCGCCGTCCGGCAGGTCCTCGCCGCCGCGGACCCGGGCCGGCCCTCCGACTCGCGGCTCTGGCCCCGGTACGCCGAACTGATCCCGCACCTGGAGACCGCCGGCGTACTGACCAGCAGCAACCCGCGGATCCAGACCTTCCTGCTGCACTGCCTGCGCTACCTGATCCTCTCCGGGGAGTACCGCACCTGCCTGCGGCTCGCCGAACAGACCGACGCCGTGTGGCGCGCGATGCTCGGCGACGACCACGACCAGGTCCGCGAGCTCAGCTACCACTACGGCGGCGCCCTGCGGATGCTCGGCCACTTCAAGCGCGCCGAGACCCTCGCCAAATCGGTCGCCGACCGGCTGCTGGCCGAGCGCGGCGACCGGGACCTGGAAACCCTGCGCGCCACCAGCACGTACGCCGGGGTGCTGCTCAGCACGGCCAAGTTCGACCGGGCCCGCGAACTGCTGGAACACGCCTTCGCCCGCTACCGCGAACTGCTCGGCGAGGACGACTCCACCACCCTCAACGCCGAGAACAACGTCGCCGTCGCGCTGCGGCTGCTGGGCCGCTACCAGGAGGCCTACGACACCGACCTCGACACCCTGCGCCGCCGCGAGCGGGTGCTGCGCGTACGGCACATCGCCACCCTCTCCTCCGGGATCGGCTGCGCGATGGGGCTGCGGCTGATGGGCCGCTACCGCGAGGCCCTCGCCCGCCAGGAACAGGGCCTCAAGCTCAACAGCCAGGTCCTCGGCCCCAACCACCCCCAGACCCTGCGCGCCGAACACAACCTCGGCATGTGCCTGCGCCGCTCCGGGGACATCCCGGGCGCCGGTGCCCGGCTGCGCAGCGTGCTGGAGCGCTCCACGCGGGTGTTCGGCGCGGAGTTCCCGTGGACGCTGATGGTGGCCTCGGACTACGCGACGTACCTGCGGGAGTACGGGGACATCGGCGAGGCCCGCCGGATCTCGGAGGAGGTCGTACGGGGCTACCAGACGCAGCTGGGGCTGGCCCACCCGTACAGCATCGGCACGGTCGGCAACCTCGGCCTCGTCCTGCGCGCCCAGGGCGAACGGGTGGAGGCCCTCAACCTGGCGGAACAGGCCCTGGTCGGCATGCGGGGCGCGGTCGGCGACCGCCACCCGTGGACCCTGGGCTGCGCCCTGAACGCCACGGGCCACCGCAACATCACGGGCCGCCTGGCAGATGCCCTGGACCTGAGCCGCGAAACCCTCCGCGGCTGCGAACAGGTCCTGGGCCCGGACCACCCGATGACCCTGAGCGCCCAGATCGCCCTGGCGGCCGACCTCCGCTCGGTCCGCGAGGACGAGGAGGCCCAGAAACACGAGGACGCCGGCATCAAGGCCCTGACCCGCACCCTGGGCCCCCAACACGTCCACACGGTCTCGGCCAAACAACAAACCCGCCCCTACTGGGACTTCGAGCCGCAGCCGTAGGTGGCGGACGCGGCACGCCCGCGTGGCGTCCGGCGCCCGGTCGCGTGGTGGCGGTGTCCACGAGACCGGGCGCCGGCGGGACCCTCAGCCGTCGTGCGAGGTGACGACGGCGCCGGAGTCCTCCGGACCGCTCAGCCGTAATAGGAGGCGAAGGGGTATTTCAGAACTCCCGGTGACGGTCACTTGAGCATGATGCTGGCACCGAAAATGTTGCCGACCTCCGCGCATTCCTTTACGTTGGCCCGGCTGAAATAGGGAGTGCTGGCGGTGCCGGTCAGCCCCTTCGCGGTCGCAGTGCAGTACCAGTTGCCAGCCCCCTTGTACTCCACCTTGTACACCTCACTCTTTCCTGCCGCTATGTTTCCCGAGCACTTCGTCGCGACGTCCGTGTGGACGCAGATGTTCGCGATGGTCGCCGAGAAGTTGCTGAGGCGGAAGGCCGCGACCGGCGCCGCCTGGCTCGCAGGCGCGGTCACGAGCATTCCCGCGCCGACGGCCGCCACCATTCCGGCGACCGTTGCCAGCCTGGTGCTCCGCTTGACGGTTCGAGACATGTTTCCTCCAGTTGGGTAATTCCGTGCTGCGATATGTGAATGGACTGGTCTGTGAGTGCGTGACGGGCGCATCGGCGGAGCTCTGGCGAATCGGCGCATTGATCTGTAAATCCCCGAGGTGAATGATCTCGGCGGTTCGGAGGCGGTCGTCAGACCTCGCATCGGTGCTGTTCGGCCTGCCGTGCGATCTCGCTGCGCTCCCGGCGGGCCGCGTCCGCCTCCTCGCGTACGCCGTCGAGTCGCTCCTCCAACTGGGCGACCCGCTCGCGGTAGCGCTCCAGCTCGGCCCGCACGAACGCCACGTCCGCCACCTGCTGCGCGGCCTCCTGGCGGATCTTGTCCGCCTCCTCCTCGAACCGGTGCTTGGCCACGTCCAGTTGGGCGACGGCCATGTCCGCGGCCTCCTCCGCCAGCGCGGTGCGCTGTTCGGCGTCCAGGGTCCGCTGGGCCGCGGCCTGGGTCACGGTCCGGATGCGCTCCTCGGCGGCGGCCGAGTCCGTGATGATGGCCAGTTCCTCGATGTAGCCCGGCAGGTCCGTGGACAGCTGGGAGATGAGCGCCACGAGGTCGGTGCGAGGGTCGGATCCGTCCATGCCCGACATCGCGGCTTCCACAGCGGCTTCCCTCGTCCGCTCGACGGGAAGGGCATCCGCGGCGGGCGCCGTCCTGGCCGCCTTCTTGGCCTCGGCCGCCTGGCGCTTCTCGTCCTTGCGCTGCTGCCGCTTGGCCCGGAACTTGCGGAACGCGCCCAGCGCGTTGTGGTCGGGGTGGGCGCAGTACCGGGGCTCGGGGTTGCCGGGCGTCGGCGCCTCGGGGTGGTTGGTGCACTCCGGGTAAGCGCAGAGGGGAAGCGTCTCGACCGTCATTTTTCCGCCTTCTCACGAAATTTCGGGCTTCCCCGGATTCGAACCGTCATCGGGTGCGGCTTGCGCCGACCGATCGCACTCGGGGATGTACGAACACGCTAGAGGCAGCAGGCGACTTGTGGACGTCCCAAGAGGGCGCGTCAGAAATCGGTAAGATCATCGGCCGCCCCGGGCCACGACAGCCGGACGGTGGTTGCCCACCCGCCTCCCACCGGCGGCGGGCGGGACTCGGTGAGTTACCGGGCGGGGTCGCAGACAGCGGCATTTGGGCGGGCCAAGTCAGCCCGTGCGCCGACTGGTTCGGGGGCGGCATCCGATCACCCCGGATCAGGGAGGGTTCGGGGTTTCCCGGCAGAACGGCACGGGTCAGCGCGCAAGGAGCGGGGAGGTCAGGGAGCATCTGCCGGTTCCTGGGGCGGCATCCGGCCGAGCACCACCGCCCGGCCGGGCAGCGTCGGGGCCCCGGGCCCCATACGCAGGCATCCTCCGGGTCGGTGACTGCTCTACCTGCACGAAACAGCGACCAGCAGCACATCAGGAGCCACCGGTCGCGTCAGATCGCTACGCGCTCCTCGTCGACGGCGTCTGACGCCCGTCCGGGGCTGAGAGCCCCAAGGGTGCGTGAGCGGATGGCCATCCATGGTGTCAGGCTTTCTCGCCGAGGGCGTTACGCAGCCAGTCCAACGGTCCTTGTGCGAGCAGTTCGTCGGCCAGTCGCCGCCCTGTCCCGGTCGTGAGCCGCGCCCGGCTGTTGTCGATCCACCGCTGCGCGTTCGCGTAGCCCTGGGCCTTGTACTCGATGCCCTGGAGCATGCACTCCAGCTTGTCCGCGTCGCGGGCGCAGACCGCCTCGGGTGAGTCTTTCGCCTCGTACTCGGCGACCAGCTCGCGAATCGCCGACGCGAGTACGTCGGGCATGCCCGCGGTCTGGTCGGCCGTCACGGCCTGCGGGTCGCCGGCCGGCGCGTACTTCTTCCCGAGGTGGTTGACGTCCCCGGTACGGGTCTCCTGGGTGTCGTGCCAGACGGCCAGGAACGCGGCACGCGCGGGGTCGGCGCCCTCCAGCTTCGCGATGACCGACGCGATGAGAGACGTCCGCCACGAGTGCTCGGCGACGCTCTCGGGGTCGTTGACGCCGGCCATCCATCAGCCGCTACGACGGGTGTGCTTGAGCGTGCCCGCTTCGTAGAGGAAGCGCGCCACCGCGGACAGGTCGTCAGCCACTGTCTCTCCTTCTCACGCCTCGGCGAGGCGGATCGCATGCCTCGGCGCCCGCGCGCCGAGACCGTGGCGCCATCCAACAGCGTGTGGACGCTGAGGTCGAAGAAGCCGCACTGCGGGGAGAGCGCAGCAATGACGTGGTGCAGCAGCCGGTGACTACGCCAGACCATTGCGCCCGCACGAGACAGCGATCGGCAGCCCGCCGGAGGCAGGGGCGCCCTGCCCGGTGGTTCGACCCACAGCGGATCAGGCGTCGAAGTCGTACTCAAGGACGTAGGAGGCGGAGTCCAAAGTCATCTCGTTGACCTCGATGGCTCGCCCGCCTTCGGCGAAAGCGGTACGGACGATCTGGATCACCGGCGTGCCCATAGCGAGCGAAAGCCGTTCGGCTTCGTCGGCTGAGGGCATGCGGCACCGGATCTCCTCGCGGAAGTGCACGGGCTCATGCCCCAGCTCGGCCAATCGCGCGTACGTACCGCCGGGTCCCGTGTCGACCTGAGTGACAGCAGAGTCCGCAACGATGTCCGACGGCAGGAACGACGTCGCGAGAAGCACGGGTTTGCCCTCAAGCACGAAGCGGCGGCTACGTACACACACCCGGGTCCCTGCGGGAAGGGCAAGGGCGTCGGAGATCCGGTTGTTCGCCTCTTCCTCACGTACTTCGATCTGATCGACGACCAGCTGCCGATCCTCGGTGTCGGCGGACCAGATAGAGCGCCCTGAGCCCCACTGCTCGTGCGCCAACCGCTGGATACCACGCCGCCGCAGGGGCTTGAACGCCCGGACGAACACGCCGGCACCCTTCCGTGCCTCCGCGATGCCTTCGTTCTGCAGGACTCCGAGTGCCTGGCGTGCGGTCATCCGGGCGACCTCGTACGTGGCCATGAGGTCGTTCTCCCCGGGCAGACGGTCACCCGGACCGTACTCGCCCGTCTGGATGGCGGTCCTCAGTGCATCAGCGATCCGCTGGTACTTCGGCCGGCGGGCGCTGCCCTGGCTGGTCATGAAACCGATCACTCCTTCTCCTCTCTAGACACCCTAGGGCCACCAGTAGGTCGCCGCACGCAGCGGCGCGGTCACCCCCCTTCGGCTGAGATCTCTAGAGATCTCTTGACGACTGAAGCGCATTTCGGCTGTAGTGGATACATCTCTAGAGAGGAGTGGTCTGGATGTCGCAACACTGCGATGCCTCCGATGCCGACTCGGGGCGCGTCGTTTCCGTCCCCCACCGTCTTCTGCGCCGCCAGGTCCGTGACATCGCGTCCGGCGTCGAGGGCGAACTGATGGCTGTGGTCCGGGAGGAGGTCTCCGATGACCCGGTCCGTGAGCGCTGGGTGGTACTGGCGTACGTCCGAGGTCCGTCAGGCCGGGAGATCTCCACGGCCGTGGCCAACATCGAGGCCGTGTAGTGGAGGCCGCCGACCTGTTCCCCCGGCTGCCGGTCCCCCCGGACTCCTGCGCCGAGTGTGCCGCTCACGTCTTGGCCCGCTTCCAGGCCCACGTGGACCGTGACCGCTCGCGCGTCAGCGACATGAACGTACTGATCATGCGACACCACCCCGAACTCCGGGCCCGCTCCTCTACAGTCGAGTGACTGCTTTCTGCGAGCGGGGAGTTGTGGTGAGCGAAGATCCTGACGAGTCTCGTCCACAGGGGTGGATTGACCCTCGGTTCCATGGGGTGGCGGCAACCTTCGCCGCGACCCGGGTTGAGCGCCGGCCAGGGAAACGACCCCGTCGAGTGTGCCCCCACGGGTCCGGGGTGACCGTCATGGTGGACTCCGAAACAGGCGCCTCCCGGAACGTCGCGTGCGCGACATGCTCCACGACTGAGACCTGATCGCCGCCAGGTCGCTCAGCCGCGTAGCGATCCGTGGCGGCCCATGCCCAGCCCCGGACGGCCGTCGGACGCCTTCGGTGAGGAGCGCGTAGCGATCAGATGCGATCGGTGGCTCCCGAGGGGCTGCCGGCCGCTGTTTCGTGCAGGTAGAGCAGCCCCCGACCCGGAACACACCTGCCGATGGGCACCGGGCGGAAGCCTGCCCGGTGCCCGGGCCCCCGCCGCTGCCCGGCCGGGGTGGTGGGCCTTGGCCGGACGCTGCCCGGGGAACCGGGCAGTCGCTCCCTGATCTCCCCGCTCAGTGCGCGCTGACCCGTGCCGTTCTTTTGGGGGCTTCCCGGCAGTCCTTGTCTTTCCGGGGTGGGACGGGCGGTCAAGGGTGGCCGGAGGCCATCGCGGAGCGACGCGACCGCAGGGAGCGCCCTTGACGGGCCGGCCCGTCAAGGGAAGGACGATGGGACTGACGGGAAACCCCCGAACCCTCCCCGATCCCGGGTGATCGGGTGCCGCCCCCCCGAAGCCACCGCCCCTCGCCGGCCGACTCGGCTCAGCGGAATTCCGCTGCTCGCGACCCCCGCCCGGCAATCCGGTGGGGCGGCTGGGCAACCACCGCCTGGCGGTGGTGGTGAGAGGGGGGCGGAGCCCCACCCGAACGGGTGCGGGGGAGGCGGGAGCGGAGCCCCCCCCCGCCACAGCCGGAAGGCCCGGCACCCCTCGGGGTGCCGGGCCTTCCGTCGTTCGAGCAAGCGCAGCGACTACGCCTCGAAGACCTCGTTCAGCAGGAGCTGCTGCTCCGCCTGGTGGCGCTTCGCGGAGCCCACCGCCGGGGAGGAGCCGTGCGGGCGCGAGATGCGCCGCAGGCGCTCGCCCGCCGGGACGTCCGCGCCGACCGCCAGGTCGAGGTGGTCGATCAGGTTCAGCGCGATGAACGGCCACGCACCCTGGTTCGCCGGCTCTTCCTGCGCCCAGATGTACTTCGCCGCGTTCGGGAACTTGGCGATCTCGGCCTGGATCTCGGCACCCGCCAGCGGGTACAGCCGCTCGATGCGGATGATCGCGGTGTCCGTGATGCCGCGCTTCTCCCGCTCGGCCTCCAGGTCGTAGTAGACCTTGCCCGCGCAGAAGACGACCTTGCGGACCGCGTTCGGGTCGACCGTGGTGTCGCCGATGACGGGACGGAAGGAACCGCTGGTGAACTCTTCCGCCTTCGACGCCGCAGCCTTCAGACGCAGCATCGACTTCGGGGTGAAGACGATGAGCGGCTTGTGGTGCGGGTTGTGGACCTGCCAGCGCAGCAGGTGGAAGTAGTTCGACGGCAGGGTCGGCATGGCGACCGTCATGTTGTCCTGCGCGCACATCTGGAGGAAGCGCTCCGGGCGGGCGGACGAGTGGTCCGGGCCCTGGCCCTCGTAGCCGTGCGGCAGCAGCAGCGTGACGCCGGACGTCTGGCCCCACTTCTGCTCGGCCGAGGAGATGAACTCGTCGACGACGGTCTGCGCGCCGTTGACGAAGTCACCGAACTGGGCCTCCCAGAGGACCAGCGCGTCCGGGCGGGCCAGCGAGTAGCCGTACTCGAAGCCCATGGCCGCGTACTCGGAGAGCAGCGAGTCGTAGACGTTGTAGCGGGCCTGCTCGTCCGACAGGTACTGCAGCGGGGTGTAGTCCTCGCCGGTCTCCCGGTCGATGAGGACCGCGTGGCGCTGGCCGAACGTACCGCGGCGGGAGTCCTGGCCGGACAGTCGGACCGGGGTGCCCTCCATCAGCAGCGAGCCGAAGGCGAGGGTCTCGCCCATGCCCCAGTCGATGGTGCCGTCGTCGATCATCGCGGCACGGCGCTGCAGCTGCGGCAGCAGACGCGGGTGCACGGTGACGTGGTCGGGGATGTTGACCTGGGACTCGGCGATCCGCTTGACGACGTCCTGCGAGATGGCCGTGGTCACCGCGACCGGGAACTCCTGCGCGGTCTGCGCCGGCGGCACCGGGGCGCCGGCAGGCTGCGCGGACGCCTCGCGGACCTCGGCGAAGACCTTCTCCAGCTGGCCCTGGAAGTCCTGGAGCGCCTGCTCGGCCTCTTCCAGCGTGATGTCGCCGCGACCGATGAGGGACTCGGTGTACAGCTTGCGCACCGAGCGCTTCTTGTCGATCAGGTCGTACATCAGCGGCTGCGTGAACGCCGGGTTGTCCGACTCGTTGTGACCGCGGCGGCGGTAGCAGATGAGGTCGATGACGACGTCCTTGTTGAACGCCTGGCGGAACTCGAAGGCGAGCCGCGCGATGCGGACCACGGCCTCCGGGTCGTCGCCGTTCACGTGGAAGATCGGCGCCTCGATCATGCGGGCCACGTCGGTCGCGTACATCGAGGAACGCGAGGACTCCGGGGCGGCGGTGAAGCCGACCTGGTTGTTGATCACGACGTGGACGGTGCCGCCGGTGCGGTAGCCGCGCAGCTGCGACATGTTCAGGGTCTCGGCGACGACACCCTGGCCGGCGAAGGCCGCGTCACCGTGCAGGGCGACGGGCAGGACGGTGAAGTCCGTGCCGCCCTTGTTGATGACGTCCTGCTTGGCGCGGACCACGCCCTCCAGGACCGGGTCGACGGCCTCCAGGTGGGAGGGGTTGGCGACGAGCGAGACCTTGATCTGCTCGCCGTCCAGGCCCGTGAAGGTGCCTTCGGCGCCCAGGTGGTACTTGACGTCGCCGGAGCCGTGCATGGACTTCGGGTCGAGGTTGCCCTCGAACTCGCGGAAGATCTGCGCGTACGACTTGCCGACGATGTTGGCGAGCACGTTCAGGCGGCCGCGGTGGGCCATGCCGATCGCGACCTCGTCGAGGCGGGCCTCGGCGGCCGAGTCGATGACGGCGTCGAGCAGCGGGATGACGGACTCGCCGCCCTCCAGGGAGAAGCGCTTCTGGCCGACGTACTTCGTCTGCAGGAAGGTCTCGAAGGCCTCCGCCGCGTTCAGGCGGCGCAGGATGCGCAGCTGCTCCTCGCGCTCCGGCTTGGAGTGCGGGCGCTCGATGCGGTCCTGGATCCAGCGGCGCTGCTTCGGGTCCTGGATGTGCATGAACTCGACGCCGGTGGTGCGGCAGTACGAGTCGCGCAGCACGCCGAGGATGTCGCGGAGCTTCATCATCGACTTGCCGGAGAAGCCGCCGACCGCGAACTCGCGCTCCAGGTCCCACAGGGTGAGGCCGTGCTCGGTGATGTCGAGGTCGGGGTGCTTGCGCTGCTTGTACTCCAGCGGGTCGGTGTCGGCCATGACGTGGCCGCGGACCCGGTAGGAGTGGATCAGCTCGAAGACGCGGGCGGCCTTCGTGACGTCGTCGTCGTGCGAGGCGTCGATGTCCCGGAGCCAGCGGACCGGCTCGTACGGGATGCGCAGGGCCTCGAAGACGTCGTCGTAGAAGCCGTTCTCGCCGAGCAGCATGTTCGCGACGATGCGCAGGAACTCGCCGGAGGCCGCGCCCTGGATGACCCGGTGGTCGTAGGTCGAGGTCAGGGTCATGACCTTGGAGATGCCCAGCTTGTTCAGGGTGTCCTGGGAGGTGCCCTGGAACTCGGCCGGGTAGTCCATGGAGCCGACGCCCATGATGACGGACTGTCCGGGCATCAGGCGGGGCACGGAGTGGACGGTGCCCAGGCCGCCGGGGTTGGTCAGCGAGACGGTGACGCCGGTGAAGTCGTCCATCGTCAGCTTGCCGACGCGGGCGCGGCGGACGATGTCCTCGTACGCCTGCCAGAACTCGAAGAAGTTGAGGGTCTCGGCCTTCTTGATGCCGGCGACGACGAGCTGGCGGTCGCCGTTGGGCTTCACCAGGTCGATCGCGAGGCCGAAGTTCACGTGCTCCGGCTTGACCAGGGTCGGCTTGCCGTCCTTCTCCTGGAAGGAGTAGTTCATCGACGGCATGGCCTTGATGGCCTGCACCATCGCGTAGCCGATCAGGTGCGTGAAGGAGATCTTCCCGCCCCGGGCGCGCTTCAGGTGGTTGTTGATGACGATGCGGTTGTCGAACAGCAGCTTCACCGGGACGGCGCGGACGGAGGTGGCCGTCGGCACGTCGAGGGAGGCGTTCATGTTCTTCGCGACGGCGGCCGCCGGGCCGCGGAGCGTCACCATCTCGGGGCCCGCGGGGGCCTCGGTGGCGGGCGCGGCCTTCTGGGCGGCGACGGGGGCTGCGGCCGGAGCCGGGGCCTGAGGGGCGGCGGCGGCCGGTGCGGCGGCCTGGGCCTGGGAGGTGACAGTCACAGCAGGGGCACCAGAGGGGGTGGCAGGAGCAGGGGCAGGAGCTGGCACAGGCGTCGGCGCGGCGGCAGGAGAGGGCGCGGCGCTCGCCGCCCCCGTGGCGGCGGCGTCAGAGACCTGCGGGGTCGCGGCGGCGGTGGCGGCCTGTGCGGAGGCGCCGTCCGTCGTCGGGGACTTCCGGGACTCGTCCGGCTTCACCGGAGACGCAGTGCCCCCCGGCTTGTAGTCGGCGAAGAAGTCCCACCAGGCCCGATCGACCGAATTCGGGTCCTGGAGGTACTGCTGATAGATCTCGTCGACGAGCCACTCGTTGGCACCGAAGCCTGAGGCAGGGGTCTTCCCGCCCTCTGCTGCTTCGGTCGTGGTGCTCGGGTTACTGGGGGACTGTGGCGACACGGCGGCAACCGCCCTCTTCCGCTTCACAAGGTATGGACAGCGGGAATAAAGGCTACGCCTCCCTGGCCGCTGGATGCAGACCGGGCGGGACTTACGTCACGTAGGTCACACCGAACGGCGGGTTTCGCCGCTGTGAATGGCGGGAAACCAGCCTGGTTCGGGTAGGGGGCATCGTGGTTGCGGCCCCCGTGGCTTCGCACCCCTGACGGACCCCGGGCACGTGTGGCCGAGATCATGTCCTACGCACTCGAACCCTACGTCAATGTGACGCCGGGGAGCTGCCCGGAAGCGTGACGAGGATGCGGCAGCCGCGTGACGATTCGGCCACTCCTATATGCCCTCCGTGCAGGCCGACGGCCCAGCGGGCGATGGCCAGCCCCAGTCCGGTGCCGCCGTCGCCGCCGTTCGCGCTGCCCCGGTTGAACCGCTCGAAGACCCGGTGCCGCTCCTCCTCCGGGATGCCGGGGCCCTCGTCCCGCACCTCCAGCGCGAGACTCCCGGGGGCCTCGCCGGTCCGGGCCCGGACGGTGACCCGGCCGTGCGGGGGGCTGTGCTTGACCGCGTTGTCGATCAGGTTCGCCACCACCTGGTGCAGTCGCTCGGCGTCCGCGTACGCCGTCAGTTCGGGCGGGAACACGTCCAGGTGCAGGTGGACGTCGTTGCGGGTGTGCCCGCCGGAACCGGAGAGCAGGCCCGGCCGGCCGGCGGCCGCGAGGCCCGACTCCTTCAGGACCCCCGACAGGTACGGCCACACCTCGAAGCGGCGGGCCCTCAGCGGCACCACCCCGTTGTCGACCCGGGACAGGTCCAGCAGGGTCTCCACGAGCCGGCCCAGGCGCTCGGTCTGCTTCAGCATCGTCCGCATGGTCTCCGGATCGGCCCGTGAAACCCCGTCCACCACGTTCTCCAGCACCGCCCGCAGGGCCGCGATCGGCGTGCGCAGCTCGTGCGAGACGTTGGCGACCAGCTCCTTGCGGTGCCGGTCCACGGCCTCCAGGTCGTCCGCCATCAGGTTGATCGTGGAGGCCAGGTCGCCCAGCTCGTCGCGGCGCCCGGCTCCGCGCACCCGGCGGGTGTAGTCGCCGTGGGAGATCGCCCGGGCCACCCGGGTCATGTCGTCCAGCGGCGCCGTCAGGCTGTGTGCCACGAACTGGGTGATCAGCATCGAGGCGATCACCGAGAAGACCGTGATGAACCGCAGCTCGGTGTCGGTGCGCAGGGCCACCATCAGCAGGCCCGTCGTGATGAAGACCGAGACCACGACGAGCGTGCCCAGCTTGGTCTTGATCGAGAACGGGGAGAACGGCCTCAGCCCGCCGGGCGGGCGCCCGCCGCTCATGACTGGGCCGGGGTCTCCAGGGCGTACCCGACGCCGTGGACCGTACGGATCCGCTCCGCCCCGATCTTCCGGCGCAGGGCCTTGATGTGGCTGTCGACCGTACGGGTGCCGGACGCGTCGGCCCAGTCCCACACCTCGGCGAGCAGTTGTTCCCGTGAGAGCACCGCCCGCGGTGTCCCTGCCAGGCACACCAGCAGGTCGAACTCGGTGGGCGTCAGGTGGACGTCCTCGGCCTGGACCCGGACCCGGCGCTGCGCGTGGTCGATCTCCAGGTCGCCCAGGCGCAGGGTGGCCCCGCGCGGGGTGGTGGCGGCCAGGGTGGCCCGTTCCACGCGCCGCAGCAGTACGTGCACCCGCGCCGCGAGCTCGCGCATCGAGAACGGCTTGGTCATGTAGTCGTCCGCGCCGACCCCGAGCCCGACCAGCATGTCGGTCTCGTCGTCGCGCGCGGTGAGCATCAGCACCGGGACCGGCCGCTGCGCCTGGACCCGGCGGCAGACTTCCAGGCCGTCGAAGCCGGGCAGCATCACGTCGAGCACCAGCAGCTCGGGCTGCCAGCTCTCGGCCGCCGCCACGGCGGCCGGGCCGTCGAAGGCGGCCTGCACCTGGAAGCCCTCGGCGCGCAGTCGGGCCGCGATCGCATCGGCGATCGTGCGGTCGTCCTCGACCACGAGCACGCGCCGCTGGGCGCCGGGGGTGGCCGCGGCGCCGCCGTGGGTGGTGTGTGTCTGTTCCATTTCCCGCCCCTGAAGATCCGCGTAGTAGGGGTGCAGCGTAGAGGAGGCACCGGCCTGCGGCTATGCGGGGTTCGGACAGGGAAACCAGCGGAAGCAGTGATTCCGATTATGGCGGGAATGGGGATATGGGCGGTGATGCCGGGTGGCCGTACCCCCACGGCACGGCCACCCGGTGCGCGGTGATCATCAGCCACCGCGCGCTTTTGTCGACCCCCTACAGGACCAGGCCGTGCCCGTGCGCGAACACCGGGTCGACCGTGTCGTTCGGCACGTCCGGCCGCGAGGCCTCCACCGCCGCCATCGACCGCGGCAGCTCGAAGGGCGGCCGCCCCTCAGGCGCGGCCCGGCCGAAGGCCGCGTCCAGCAGCGCCGCGTCCTCGGCGCCGTAGTCCGCGACCAGCGCCGCCGCCCGCTCGGCGATCTCCGGGATGACCGCGGCCCGCTCCAGATTGATGCAGACCGGCGTCGGTACGGCGGCCAGCAGCGCCAGGATCCGGGACAGCTCCGGCTCCGCGAAGACCAGCGAGCCCGAGTGGAAGAACGACTCGAAGACGTTCTCCCGCGGCTCGTACGGGGTGCGCAGCCGCAGCGCCGCCAGGTCCGCCGCACCCGGATCGGACACCACCTCGCCGTTCCCGGCCGCGACGCCGGCGTACGGCTCCTGGGTGCGCTCCGGCGGAGGATGCCCACCGTGAACGCGAAAACCGTGTACCCACTAGGTTTTGGAAAAGTGACCCGGACCACTCCGCCCCGGAGGCGCGAGAAGGCACCGGCCTAGGGTGGGCCGCATGGCACAGGACAAGGAGCGGGCCGTCCCCGAGGCCGCCGGGCGCGGGACCTACGCGGTGGGCGACGCCCGCCGCCGCAAGATCCTCGACACCGCGGTGGAGCACTTCGCGCAGTGGGGCTTCCACGCCTCCTCGCTCGCCCGTATCGCCGCCGAGTGCGGCATCACCCAGGGCGGGTTGCTGCACCACTTCCGCAGCAAGGAGGACCTCCTGCTGTCGGTGCTGGCGCAGAGCGAGCAGCACGACGTGGAGCGCCTGTTCAGCGAGGCCGCCGAGTCCGTCGCCGCGTACTACGCCACCGTCGTCTCCCTGGCCGCGGACAACGCCCGCCGGCCCGGCCTCGTACGGATGTACAACACGCTGGTCGGCGAGTCCGGCAACCCCGGCCACCCCGCGAACGCGTACTTCGAGCAGCGCTACGCCCGGGTGCTCGCCCACGACGTCGCGCTGCTGGAGACGGGTGTCGCCCGGGGAGAGCTGCGGCCCGACACCGACTGCGAGGCCCTCGCCCGCGAGACCCTCGCCGTCATGGACGGGCTCCAGATCCAGTGGGCCCTGGCCCCCGGGGCCGTGGACATGCCGACCCGGCTGCACGGGTACCTGGACCGCCAGCTGCGCGCGATCTCGACAGCGGGAACCGGACTCCCGGCGGCCCCGGCTTCGACCTAGCCGGCCTCGAACGGGGGCAGCTCGTCCAGCACGTCCTGCAAGTGCGGCGTCAGCGACTCCTGGTCGGCCGCCACCTCGTGGCCGCCGTGCACGAAGGCGTAGAAGAACCCGTCGAAGACCGTCCCACCGCCCTTGAGGACCCTCGGCAGGTGTGCGAAGTCCGCCTGCCCCAGCGCGGCACGCAGCTTCGCCACCCGGTCCGGCGCCAGCTTCCCGGTGCCGGCCGGGCGCGCCTGCGCGTCGAGCCGGGTCCACGAACCGTCGCCCTTGACCAGCAGGCTGCTCGTCCTCCCGGCGATGCCACCACTACGAGTGACCGTGACCAGGCGTTCCAGCGCCGAGGACGGCCCCGGGGAGACCGGGACGGACGGGGCGGTCGGGGCACCCGCGGTGTCCGTCGGCTTGCCGGACGGAGCGGCCGTCCCACCCGACGAGGGGCCGGGAGACGGCTGCGCCGGGGCCGACGCGGCCGTGCCACTTCCGCCGGACGGTGGACGTCCGCCCGGCCCGTCCGAGTCGCCGCCGCCGTCGGAACCGCATCCCGCCAGGACCACCGCACCCAGCAGCACGGCCGCCGCCGTTCGTAACGCGCGCACACCCCACCCCCGGATGACTACGGGCCGACCCCCGAGTATGGAGTCGGCACCGCCCCCACGGATAGCACCAGGAGGACGACATCCGCCGCATCGCCGCCTGGCGCTGGCTGCCGCCGCTGCTCGCCGTCCTCCTCGGCCTCTGGGGCCTGCAACGCGCAGGCGCGGGCGGCCGCGGCAGCATGTGGCGCGACGAGTCCGTCACCTGGCAGGTCGCGCACCGCCCGCCCGACGGCATCTGGGACCTGCTCGGGCAGGTCGACGCCGTGCACGGGCTGTACTACCTGCTGATGCACGCCGTGTTCCTGGCGTGGGACGGCGGCGGACCGGCGACCGGGGGCCTGTGGGCGCTGCGCCTGCCGTCCGTCGCCGCCACCGCCCTCGCGGCCGCCGGGGTGGCCGCGATCGCCCACCGGCTCGTGGGGGAGCGGGCCGCGCTGCTCTGCGGAGCCGCCTACGCCGTGCTGCCGCCCGTGCAGACGTACGCCCAGGAGGGCCGCTCGTACGCCCTCGTCGCAGCGGCCGTGGTGTGGGCGACGTACCTGATGCTGCGCGAGCGGTGGATCACCTACACCGTGGTCCTGCTGCTGGGCTGCTGGCTGCACGAGTTCGCCGCACTGGCCCTGTTCGCGCACGCGGTCACCGCCCGGCGCTCGCACGGCTGGCGGTGCAGCGCCGCCGTCGTGGTGGTGCTGCTGTTGCCGCTGGCCGTGGTGAGCGCCCGGCAGGCGGAGCGGCAGCTGGGCTGGCTCGGGCGGCCGAGCTGGCAGGACTGGGCGGCGTACGGGGTGCTCGCGGTGGCCACGCTGCTGCTCGCGCGGGGCGCCGAGCGCGACCTCGTACGGGTGGCTCTGCCGCTGGCCCTCCTGCCGCCCGGCCTGCTGATGGCGGTCTCCCTCGTCCACCCCTGGTACGTCGACCGGTACGTGCTCTACGCGCTGGCCGGGCTCGCCCTGCTGGCCGGGGCCCGCCTCGCGGCGGCGCGGCTGCGGTGGCCGTGGCTGCTCGTGGCCGCGCTGCTGGTGCCGTTCGGATGGTGGTCGCTGTGGCTGCGCACCCCCGAAAGCCGCAAGGACGACGTGCTCGCGGTGGCCGCCGCGGTCCGGGAACGGGCCCGGCCCGGGGACGCCGTGCTGTTCATGCCGTCGCGGCGGCGCGAGTGGCTGCTGTCCTCGCCACAGCTGTACGGGAGCCTGCGCGACCTGGCCCTGGCCCGCACCCCGGTGGCTTCGCACAGCCTCCAGGGAACGGAAGCGCCGACGGAACAGATCTGGACCCGCCTGGTGGACGCCCCCCGGGTGGTGGCCCTGCTCGACCCGGCGGACCAGCCGCTGGACCCCTACCCCCGGGAAGCGGTCAAACGGCAGGCGCTGGCCTCGCACTTCGACCTCTGCTCGGTGGACGAGGTCCGCGGAGCCCGCATCGCGCTCTACGCACAGCCGGGGCGCTGCCCGTAAAGCACCGCTCTTCTGGCCCGCTCGCGCGGTGGCCGTGCCGTGGCCGTCAAGGTGGCACATCCCGAGCTGGCGGCCGACCCGCATTTCCGCGAGCGGTTCCGCGCCGAGGTCGTGGCCGCCCGCAGGGTCGGCGGTTTCCACACGGCCCCGGTCGTGGACGCCGACCCGGACGCCGAAATGCCCTGGCTGGCCACCGCGTTCGTACCGGGACCGACCCTGTCCGCCCTGCTCGCGGAGCAGGGGCCGATGGACGGGCGGCGGCTGAGAACGACTGAGCCGGCGAGCGGCTAGAGGCCGCCGGTGCGGAAGTCGTGCATGTAGAACACCTTGTCGTAGCGGCGGTCCCCGACGGCGACGAAGTCGGGGAGGCGGCCGTACTCGGTGAAGCCGAGCGAGCGGTAGAGCCCGAGGGCGTGGGCGTTGTCACCCCGGACGTCCAGGGTGAGGACCTCGATGCCCGCCGCCCCGGCGTCCGCGACCAAGGCCGCGGTCAGCGCCCGGCCGACGCCGCGCCCGTGGGCGGCGGCGTCCACCGCGAGCTTTTCCAGATCGGCGTGCGGCCGGTGCGTCGGGCGGGCGTAGCGCTGCCAGTAGCCCAGTCCGACGAGGCGGCCGCCCAGGTGGGCGACGCGCAGGGCCGCGTCCCCGGCCTCGACCGCCGACAGGACCCGGTCGAGCAGCTGCGCGACCTCGTCCGGTGAGGGCGGCTCGACCCAGCCGAGGGCCGCACCGCCGGCGACCAGGTCGGCGAGGACGCGGTGCACCGCATCCGGATCGGGGGTCCACTCGCGACCGTCCAGGACAGTGATCGTTTCCGGCTCCATGGGCCGCACCCTAGCGACTGGGGGAGCGGCCTTCGCTTGCAGCCGATAGTACGAAATCGTATAGTCCGAAATTGTGAACTCCGAAATCGTGTCATCTGAGTGGTCGGCCCTGCTGGCGCTCCAGCGGGCCACCCACGCCACCCTTCAGGTCCTCGCCGCGGAGCTGGTCGACCTGGATCTGACCGCCTCCGAGATCAATGCGCTGGCCAACCTCGCCGATGGCCGCGGCCGCACCGTGTCCGAACTGGGAGCGGCCGTCGGCACCCGGCCCACCACGCTGACCAGCGTGCTCGACCGCCTGGAGAAGCGCGGCCACATCACCCGCGGCACCCGCCAGGGAGACCGCCGGGCGGTGCTCATCGAGCTGACCGCCTCCGGGCGAGTGGCAGCCGCCACCATCCGCGAGGCCGTCGCCGGCCTGGAGCAGCGCGCTCTCGGCCAGCTGCCCGCCGACGCGATCGCCGGCCTGCGCGCCGCCCTGCAAGCGCTGACAGAGGTGTCCCGATGACCCCGAGCCCCGCCTTCGAGGAGCTGATGGCCGAAGTGATGGTGACCGCCGCGCGGTTCGGTCACCGGGAACACGTCCACCTGACGTGGCTGGCCGTACGGCGGTGCGGCGTGCCCGCCGCGGTCGACCTGGTCAGTGAGGGCATCCGGCGCACGGCGCGCTACGCCGGCGCGCCCCAGAAGTACAACGCCACCGTCAGCCGTGCCTGGGTGGAACTGGTCGGGCACCACGCCGCCGGGCCCGACGGGGGCGATCGCGACCTCGACTGCGACTTCGACACGTTCGTCGGCCGCCACCCCGCGCTGCTCGACAAACGGCTGCTGACCCGTTTCTACCGCCCGGCGACGCTGGCCGGGGTGCGGGCGAAGTCGGGCTGGGTCGAGCCCGACCTCTCCCCGTTCCCCCGGTAGCCACTACGGGCCGAAGAGTGCCGGCACCCGACCGACCGCCCCGGCCACCGGGACGCCGAGCTCGCCGACCCGCCGGGCCAGCCCACGGATGCTCCCGAGGGCCCGGCGGATCGTGGTGACGACGGACTGCGCGCTCCTCGCGAACTCCCTTACCGGCACGGCGCTTTGCAGGGCATCTCCGGGTCGCGTAGCAAGATGTGTGGCGGGCCTCGAAGGCGAAGGGGCCCGCCTACCGACCCGGAGGTGCCGAATGACCACATCCAGCCCCGATGCCGCCCTGCCCGGACCGCTGGTCGGGGCGGACTGGCTGGCCGGCCGGCTCGGCGAGCCGGGACTCGTCGTGTTCGACGCCTCCGTCGGCGCCCACCGCGGCGCCGACCGGCGGATACCGGGCGCCCGGCCCTTCGACCTCGACGGCGCCCTGTCCGACCACGACGCCCCCGCCCCGCACACCATGCCCGCCGGCGCCGCGTTCGAGGAGGCAATGCGCGCGCTCGGCGTAGACGACACCGACACCGTCGTCGTCTACGACGGCGCCGGCATCTACTCCAGCGCCCGCGCCTGGTGGATGCTGCGCGCCATGGGCTTCGACCGGGCCGCCGTCCTGGACGGCGGGTTGCCCGCCTGGACCGCCGCCGGACTGCCGGTCGAGGAGTGCGGCCCCACCTACGAGGGCCCGCGCGGCTCCTTCACCGCCCGGCCGCGGACCGGGCTGCTGGTCGACGCCGATGCGGTCGGCGCGGCCCTGGCCGATCCGGCGGCCGTCGTACTGGACGCCCGTACCCGCGAGCGGTTCACCGGCGCGGCCCCGGAACCGCGGGCCGGGCTGCGCGGGGGGCACATGCCGGGCGCCGTGAACCTGCCGTTCGGGGACCTCCAGCGCGACAGCGGCCTGATGCGGCCCGCCGGGGAACTCCGGGAGGTCTTCGCCGCGTTGACCGGGGGCAGGGAGCGGCTGTACTTCAGCTGCGGTTCGGGCGTGACGGCGTGCGTCCTGGCCCTGGGGGCCACGCTGGCCGGATACGAGGCCCTCGCCGTGTACGACGGCTCGTGGACGGACTGGGCCGTGCGCCCCGAGCTGCCCGCGGTCACGGGCCGGCGGGCGCAGTTCTTCGATAGCGCCGAGTCCGAGGACCGGTTCGCCGCGCCCGCGACCGGCGACGAACGGGTCCTGCTCACCGATGTCCTGGCGGCGCAGCGCGCGACGCTGGAGCTGAAGTGCGCCGGGCTCGACGCGGAGCTGGCCCTGCGGTCGGTGGAGCCGTCCACGCTGTCGCTTCTCGGACTGGTCCGCCACCTCGCGGACATGGAGCGCCGCTGGTTCCGGCGGGTCCTCGCCGGGCAAGAGGCGTCGGCCCTGTTCTCCTCGGAGGCGGACCCGGACGGCGACTTCGACGGGGCGGTGTCCGGCCCGGGGGTCGTCGCGGCGGCGTGGGAGGCCTGGCGGGACGAGGTCGCGTTCGCGGAGTCGTTCACCGCCGCGGCGCCCGACCTGGACGTGGAGGCCGACGACGAGTGGCGCGGGAAGGTCTCACTGCGCTGGGTGCTCATCCACATGATCGAGGAGTACGCCCGCCACAACGGGCACGCCGACCTGCTGCGCGAGCGGATCGACGGCGCGGTCGGCATCTGAACCCGGGCTCGGGGCCCGGGGGTTGACCCCACCGCATCCCCGGGTGCGGTGATGTCTTCTCGCGCCGCGTCGTTCCGGTTCAGCCGGACGGTCGTCGCCGCCCGGCGCACGGTTCCCTACCGGGGCGACACCCCGCCTGACCGGCCCGACCAGCCCGTCGGCGCAAGTCCGGTCCTCCTCGGGCGAGGCCCGTCTGACGTTCGCGGAGCCGCCGGCGTCGGTGCCCGCGCGGACCGGCCCGGGCGACATCCGCAGCCAGGCCGTTGAGTTGTTCGCCCCCGGCGAACGTCGGATGGGGAACATTGGGGGGCGCACATGCATTGAGTCGGCATAGCTCAACTTCACTGCCGGAGGGAAGATCATGGCTTCGACGTCCGTAACGCTCACTCTGCCCGTGCTGCCGCTCGACGACGAGGTCGTGCTGCCTGGGATGGTCGTTCCGCTGGACCTGTCCGACGCCGAGGTGCGGGGGGCCGTCGAGGCCGCCCAGGCGGCGGTCCGCAGCGGGAAGCCCCGGGTGCTGCTCGTGCCGCGGGTCGACGGGAAGTACGCCGGCACCGGTGTGCTCGGGACCGTCGAGCAGGTGGGGCGGCTCTCCGACGGGGACCCCGGGGCGCTGATCCGCGCTGTCGGCCGCGTCCGGATCGGAGCCGGGACCACCGGGCCCGGCGCGGCGCTCTGGGTCGAGGGCGAGAGCGTCGACGAACGGCTCGCGGACCCGCTGCCCGGGTCGGTCGCCGAGCTCGTCAAGGAGTACAAGGCGCTCGCCACCAGCTGGCTCAAGAAGCGCGGCGCCTGGCAGGTCGTGGACCGCGTCCAGCAGATCGAGGGCGTGTCGGCCCTCGCCGACAATTCCGGGTACTCGCCGTTCCTGACCGTGGCCCAGAAGGTCGAACTGCTGGAGACCGCCGACCCGGTGGCCCGCCTCAAGCTCGCCATCAGCTGGCTCCGCGACCACCTCGCCGAGCAGGACGTCGCCGAGTCCATCGCCAAGGACGTCCAGGACGGCGTCGACAAGCAGCAGCGCGAGTTCCTGCTGCGCCGCCAGTTGGAGGCCGTGCGCAAGGAACTGCGCGAGCTGAACGGCGAGAAGGACGGCGAGGAGTCCGACGACTACCGGGCCCGCGTCGAGGGCGCCGACCTCCCCGAGAAGGTCCGGGAGGCCGCGCTCAAGGAGGTCGACAAGCTGGAGCGGTCCAGCGACCAGTCCCCGGAGGGCTCCTGGATCCGCACCTGGCTGGACACCGTGCTGGAGCTGCCCTGGAACGAGCGGACCGAGGACGAGTACGACATCCGCGGCGCCCGCGCCGTCCTCGACGCCGAGCACGCCGGGCTCAGCGACGTGAAGGACCGCATCACCGAGTACCTGGCCGTGCGCAAGCGGCGTTCCGAGCGCGGCATGGGCGTCATCGGCGGGCGGCGCGGCGGAGCCGTGCTGGCGCTCGTCGGGCCTCCCGGCGTCGGCAAGACCTCCCTAGGGGAGTCCGTCGCGCACGCCATGGGCCGCAAGTTCGTCCGCGTCGCCCTCGGCGGCGTCCGCGACGAGGCCGAGATCCGCGGCCACCGCCGTACGTACGTCGGCGCGCTGCCCGGCCGGATCGTCCGGGCCATCAAGGAAGCCGGATCCATGAACCCCGTGGTCCTGCTCGACGAGATCGACAAGGTGGGCTCCGACTTCCGGGGAGACCCGGCCGCGGCCCTGCTGGAGGTCCTCGACCCGGCCCAGAACCACACCTTCCGGGACCACTACCTGGAGGTCGAGCTGGACCTGAGCGACGTGGTCTTCCTGGCCACCGCCAACGTCCTGGAAGCCATCCCCGAGGCGCTCGCCGACCGCATGGAGCTCGTCCGCCTCGACGGCTACACCGAGGACGAGAAGGTCGTCATCGCCCGCGACCACCTGCTGCCCCGCCAGCTGGAGCGCGCCGGACTCGGCGCCGACGAGGTGGTCCTGGAGGAGGACGCACTGCGCAAGCTGGCCGGCGAGTACACCCGCGAGGCCGGCGTCCGCACCCTGGAGCGCTCCCTCGCCCGGCTCCTGCGCAAGGTGGCCTCCCAGCACGAGCTGGGGGAGCGGCAGCTGCCGCTGCGCATCGGCGCCGACGATCTGCGCGCGCTCATCGGGCGCCCGCACCACGTCCCGGAATCCGCCCAGGACCCCGCCGAGCGGCGCACCGCCGTCCCCGGCGTGGCCACCGGGCTCGCGGTGACCGGCGCGGGCGGCGACGTCCTCTTCGTCGAGGCCTCACTGGCCGACCCGGAGACGGGCGCCGCAGGGCTCACCCTGACCGGGCAGCTCGGCGACGTGATGAAGGAGTCCGCGCAGATCGCGCTGAGCTTCCTGCGCTCCCACGGCGCCGAACTGGAGCTCCCGGTCGCCGACCTGAAGGACCGGGGCGTGCACATCCACTTCCCGGCCGGCGCGGTCCCCAAGGACGGGCCGAGCGCGGGCATCACCATGACGACCGCGCTGGCCTCGCTGCTGTCGGGGCGCCAGGTCCGCACCGACGTGGCCATGACCGGCGAGGTCTCGCTGACGGGGCGCGTCCTGCCCATCGGCGGGGTCAAGCAGAAGCTGCTGGCCGCACACCGGGCCGGCCTGACCACCGTGATCATCCCGAAGCGCAACGAGGCCGACCTGGACGACGTTCCGTCCGAGGTCCTGGAAGGCCTGGAGGTGCACCCGGTGACCGACGTGCGCCAGGTCCTGGAACTGGCCCTCGCGGCAGACGCCGTCCCGGTCTCCGCGGCCGCCTGACCCGCGGCCGCCCGACCCGCGCCCGGCCGCACGCACCACCGGCCCGCGACCCTTCGCCCGGACTCCGTCCGGGGGCCTGCGGGCGGGGTCCCGGGCCGGTGGTGTTTCCGCTGCGAAATACTGGTGCCCCAGGACACCATCGATGGGAGCGGACGTGCACGGAAGCGAAGACCAGGAGTTCCTTGCCCTGGAGCGGGAGCTGTCCGTCTTCCTCCGGCGGGCCCGGGCCTCCTCCGGGGAGATGGCGCGCGCCCTGCACCCCGAGCTGGAGCCGGCCGCGTACGGGCTGCTCGTCCGGCTGGAGGCCGCGGGCCGACAGCGGGCCACCGAGCTCGCCGCGTACTTCGGGGTCGGCAAGGCCACCATGAGCCGCCAGCTGCGCGCCCTGGAGCTGCTCGGCCTGGTGGCCCGCGAGCCCGACCCGGCCGACGGGCGGGCCTTCCTGGTCGGCCTCACCGACGAGGGGCGCGAGCGGTTCCTGCGCGTGCGGGGGGCCCGGCGCGAGCAGTACATGCGCAAGCTCGCCGACTGGGACCGGGGCGAGGTCGCCGAACTGGCCCGGCTGCTCAACCAGCTGAACCAGGGCGAGGAATAGCCCCCCCGGGCCGACTGGCACACCACGACGCGACGGGTCGGGCCGGCGCGGGGCGGGTGCGGCGCCGCCGCGCGAGCGGCCCGGGCCGCGCCCGGCTTTCGGGACTCCGCCCCGCACTCCGCGCCTCGAACGCCGGCGGGGCCGGCCTTTCGCCCGGCGAGCCCGGATCGGCTACAGCTCCGCGTAGGCCGCCGACGCGTCGTCGTGGCGCTTGCCGCGGGTCAGGGGGCGCCCCGGGTCCGACTCCAGGGCGCGGACCCGGGCGATCAGGCCCTGCGCGCCCTCCTTCCGGAGCACCGCCAGGCACTGCGCCCAATCGCCCTCCCCGAACGTGTCCGTCCACCGGCTCGCCCCGTCGGTGAGCGCCGCCACCGCCCGTACCCGCGCGCGCGGGCTGCGCCCGGTCACCGCCCGGGCGGCGACCGCCGGGTCCGCGGCCGCCGTGAAGAAGCCGCCCTCCGCGTTGCGCAGCGCGTCCGCCGAGGCGTGCGTACGCAGCAGCTCGCGCGGGATCCGGTCGAGCCGGTCGTCGAGCACCGGCGTCACCTCGCCCCCGGGCGCTTCGAGGAGCAGCACGGAATCCGAGAGCACGAGGTGCTCCACGTACGCCTCGTCCCAGCGGACCATCACCACCGTCGCCTGCGGGGTCCGCACGTGAGAAAGGTCACAGGTGCCCCGGTGTGCGTCGGCGGTTTCGCGGATGGCTTCCGCCAGGATCCGGTCCAGCGGCATGTCCCGCCGCGATCCGGACAGTTCGGTCAATCGGCCCCCGAGTCGGGCCGCGAACCAGGGCACGTCGTGCGTACAGCCCACCGCGCCGTCCGGCGGGGTGACCCCGTCCAGGGCGACCAGGACTCCGCCGCCCGCAGCGGGCATCGCCGCCGATAGCCAGTCCTCGTTGGGGCGTTCCGGGTTGCCGGGGGCCGAGGCGAGGTCGATGCGCATACGGACATTCTGCCCGCCGGGTACGCCGGGGCGGGCCGTGACGGTGTGAAAAGTCCGTACCAATGCGGAGGGGGTCGGACCGGCGCCGCCCGCCCGCCCGCAGGGGCGCTCGGCGGGCTCCGGGCGGGATGTGGGCGCGCATACTGCCAAAGCCCCCATCGATCTTTCAACCACCGGTCCATGACGGCGCTCTGACAGCGCCCCGCCGAGTTGGTTGCCAACTCATCCGTGATGTTCACTCGTTCGAGTGGCCGGGTGGGCGATGTCAGGCTCTCTCCCCAACACACTGCAAAGGTCTGAGGCGGTACGAGGGGGCAGGGGGCGTTTACTTGTTGACCGGCCGTTACCTCGGCCACACGAGTAGACGAGCACGAGCACACGTACAGGATTGCGAGCACCGGTGCAGAAGAAGCGGTCTCGGAAGAACGGCACCGCCATCGACGGCCCCGCCCCCGCAGGACGCAGTGTCCGCGTGCGCAGCAGGCTCGTCCTCGGCGTCGCCGTCGCCGGCCTCACTGTCCTTGCGGCCGGCGCACCCGCCGTGGTCTCCGCGACGCGGGAGCTGAACGACTCCCAGCAGCTGGTCACGCTCGCCGAGCAGACCCAGCACACCCTCACCCTCGCGCACCTCCTCGGCGACGAGCGCGACGCCGTCGTCGAGTACGTGGCCAAGGGCCGCCCAGGCGCCCAGGCGAAGGCCCCCGTCCAGGAGCGCACCGCGCTCACCGACCGCCAGCTCGCCGAGGTCCAGAGCGAGGCCGACGAACCACTCGCCCGCGCCCTCGCCCGCGTCCAGGCCGTCCGCAACGAGGCCGTCGACGGCAAGGGCGGCGCCCTCGCCGCCCAGCAGGCGTACACGGGCGTCATCGCGGAACTCCTCGCCCCCGGCGACCGGCTCGCCGAGCTGACCCCGCCGCGCGCCGTGGCCGCCCTCGCCACCACCCGCCCCCTGGCCCCCCTCGGCCAGGCCGTCGAACAGGCCTCGGCCACCCGCGGACTGCTCCTCGCCGCGCTGGCCGTCCCCCGCGGCGAGCAGACCTCGAACACCGCTGCCGTCGACGAACTGAGCACCGCCGCCCAGCGGGCCCGGGTACGCGAGCAGGCCGCCCTCGACGACTTCTCCCGGGTCTCCCGGCCCGACGTGCGCCAGACCCTCGCCGCCACCGTCACCGGCCCCGAGGTCAAGGCCGCCGACGACTACCTCAAGCGGCTCACCGAACGGCCCACGCTGTCCACGGCCGACCGCAAGCTCGACGGCGCCACCGTCGCCCCCGCGCTCACCGCCCGCATCGACCGCATGCGGTCCGTGGAATCCACCCTCGCCGGGCAGCGGGCCACCGCACTCGCCACCCTGCGCGACGACGACGTGACCCGGCTGGAAATGCTGGTCGCCGTCCTCGGCCTGCTGTTCCTCGTCGCCATCGGCTTCTCGACCGCCGTCGCGCGCTCCCTGACCCGGCCGCTGTCCGTACTGCGCCGCGGCGCGGCCCGGCTCGCGACGCCCGAAGGATCGGTGGAGCCGGTCCGCTTCACCGGCCGCAACGACGAGTTCGCCGAAGTCGTGCGCCACCTCAACGCCGTCCGCGACCAGACCGTCGCCCTGCACACCCGGATCGCCGGCCTCGACGCCGACGGCCGCCGCCTCATCGGCCGCAACGAGGCGCTGACCGCGGGCCGGGAAGCGCTGGAGCAGGAGCTCAAGCAACTGCGGGCCGGCCTCGAAGAACACCGCCGCGTCATGTCGACGACCTCGGTCTCGCTGTCGCTGCGCACGCTCGGCCTTGTCGAGCGCCAGCTCGCGGTCATCGAGGAGCTGGAATCCAGGGAGCAGGACCCGGACCGGCTGGCGACCCTGTTCAAGATGGACCACCTGGCGACGGTCATGCGCCGCCACAACGAGAACCTGCTCGTCCTCGCCGGACAGGAGCACGGCCACGGCGCCGGGGCCGTCCCCGTCCCGCTGGTCGACGTCATGCGCGCCGCGGTCAGCGAGATCGAACGCTACGAACGCGTCGACCTCACGACGCTGCCCCCGTTCACCCAGGTGGCGGGACACGCCGCCGACGACATCTCGCACGTCCTCGCCGAGCTGCTGGAGAACGCGACGACGTTCTCCCCGCCCGAGGCCAAGGTCAAGGTGTCCGGATGGCTGCTCGACTCCGGCGACGCGGTGCTGTCCGTCGTCGACGAGGGCATCGGGGTCACCGGTGACCGGCTGGAAGCGCTCAACGCCCGCCTGGCCACCCCCGAGTCGTACGACGAGGAACCCGAAGCGGAACACGGCCTGGGCCTCGGCCTGTACGTCGCTGGACGCCTCGCGGCCCGGCACGGGGTCACCGCGGAGCTGCGCGCCGGGCGCCCCGGCGGCACGGAGGCCCTCGTGGTCGTCCCGGCCGCCCTGCTCCCGGCCACCCCGCCGACCTCGCCCGTCCACACCTTCGCCACGCCGGGCATGCCCGAGTTCCGGCTGCCCGGCGTGATCGCCGAGGCGAACGAGAACACCATCCCGCCCCGCCGGATGCCTCCGGCGGCGGACCGGGACGCGGAGCCCCTGGCCCAGGCCGAGCCCGCCCCCGAGCCCTTCCGGGACCCGGGTCCGGAAGCGGACGCGGAGCTCCTGCGCGCCATGGAGTGGGACCCCGCCGTCCCGCCCGCCGCCGTCCCGCCCGCCGCCGACGAGACCACGGCCGCGGAGTCCGCCGCCGGCGACCCCGCCACGGAGGAGCCCGCCGCCGAGCCCGTGACCCCGGATGCGCAAACGCGGTCCGGCGAGCCCGAGCCCGGCGAAGCCGAAGTCGAAGCCGCGGCCGAGACTTCGGACCTGGGTGCGGAGCTGGCCGGGGAGTTCGGCCCCGATCTGGCCGGCGGCCTGGAGCCCGACTCCGACACGGACGCGCACGCCCCCGCCGCGGACGGTGGGCTGCCGCCCGCCGACCAGGTGTTCACGGCACAGGCCTCGGAGCCGGCCCCGGAGCTGGCTGCGGGTGGCCACGCCTTCGCGGACCAGGAGGCCGCCCTGCCTCCGGCCGACCAGGTGTTCACCGCAGTGAGCGGACCGGCCGAGGAGCTGCTGGCCCGGGTCGTCCCGGACGCGCCCATATCGGAGCCCGAGCCGGAGGTGCCGGGCGCCGACCAGGTGTTCACCGCGGCCGGCCCGACCGAAGAGGTCCCGGGCGACCGGGATCCCGGCGACGAGCTGCTCGCGCGGGTCGTCCCCGACGCGGGACCGGAGGGCTTCGCGGGGGCCGACCCCGACCCGGCGTCCCCCGAACCGCTAACCGGTGCCGGCCCGCGGGCCGACGTACCGGAAGAACGCCCGTCCCTGCCGGGGCGGCCCGTCCCCGCCGCCGCCCCCGACGGCCCCGCGGAGCCCCACCGGCACGCACCCGACGAGGCCGATTGGATTCCCCGCCAGGGGAGCCACCCCGACGCCGGACCGGAACGCGTCACCGGCAAGGGGCTGCCCAAGCGGACCCCGCGCACGGTGGCCGCCGGACGGCCCGGCCGCACCGACGCCGTACGGCCCGAGCCGCCGCGCCGCGTCGACGCGGACGAGCTGCGCCGTCGGCTCGGCGGCTTCTACCAGGGGACGCGGGACGGACGGCGCGTCGTAGCCGCCGAGCTCGCACAGGACACCGACCAGGGGGACACCGCACAGGAGGCACGCACATGACCGCGCCCAGTACGTACGGACTGAGCACCCAGGCCCGCAACCTGCAGTGGCTGCTGACCGACCTGGTCGAGGAGGTGCCCGGCGTCAACTCCGTCGCGGTCGTGTCCTCGGACGGGCTCCTGCTGCTGTCCTCCGACCCCGCAGGAGCCGCCGGCGAGAGCCCCGCGCGCACCAAGGGCCCGCGCGGCGCCTCCGCCGACCTGGCCACCATCGTCTCCGGCCTCGGCAGCCTCACCACCGGCGCCGCCGAGCTCATGGACGGCGGAGCGGTCAAGCAGACCATGGTGGCGATGGAGTACGGTTCCGTCTTCGTCATGGCCATCAGCGACGGCTCGCTCCTCGGCGTCCACGCCACACCCGACTGCGACATGAGCGTGGTGGCGTACCACATGGCGCTGTTCGTCGGCCGTGCCGGCCACGTCCTGACCCCGGAAGTCCGCAGCGAGCTGCGCCAGTCGATGGAGAAGACCACGTGAGGAGCACGGCCTCGGCGACCGACCGGCTGCCGATACGCGGAGCCGACCGCCGGCCCGCACGCGTCCGCCCGTACTCCCTCACGGGCGGCCGCACCCGCTTCACGCAGGTCCTGCACGTGGAGACGTTCGTCGCCGCCCTCGACACCCGCGCATCGGAGCCGCAGGACCCCGCCGCGAGCACGGACCGCATGCCCGAGATGCCGGCGATCGTCGAGGTCTGCCGCCGCATGCGCACCATCGCCGAGATATCCGCGCTGCTGAAGCTGCCGCTGGGAGTGGTCCGCGTCCTGGTCAGCGACCTCGCCGACCAAGGACGCATACGCGTGTACGGGACGGGGCACGGCCCCGGCCGCCCCGAACGCGCGCTGCTGGAAAGGGTGCTCAGTGGTCTTCGCCGTCTCTGACCCGCCCGTCCACCCCGCCGCCCCGGACGACGAGGCCGTCCAGCCCTGGCAGTACGACCGCTCCCGCGCACCCGTCGCCGTCAAGGTGCTGGTCGCGGGTGGCTTCGGCGTCGGCAAGACCACCTTCGTGTCGTCCGTCTCCGAGATCACCCCGCTGCGCACCGAGGCGGTGATGACCCAGGCCAGCCTCCCCACGGACGACCTCTCGGCCACGCCGGACAAGAGCACCACCACCGTCGCGATGGACTTCGGCCGCATCACCCTCGACGACGACCTCGTGCTGTACGTGTACGGGACCCCGGGCCAGGAGCGGTTCTGGTTCATGTGGGACGACCTGGTCCGCGGCGCCATCGGCGGCATCGTCCTGGCCGACACGCGCCGCTTGCGCGACTGTTTCCCGGCCCTCGACTACTTCGAGAGCTGCGGCCTGCCGTACGCCGTCGCCGTCAACCACTTCGAGGGCTCGCACGCGTACGAACCCCAGGACGTGCGGGAGGCGCTGACCATCCCGGCGCACGTACCGGTGGAGATCATGGACGCGCGGCGCCGGGACACGGTCGTCGCCTCCCTGCTCACGCTGGTGGGCCACGCACTGGACGCGACCCCCGAATAGGTTCCCGACACCGCGAACCCGTCGAACCGTCGCCCTGTCGAACCGTCGAACCGTCCGAACCGCTCACCCGAATCGAGAACGTGAGATGCGCAAGATACTCGTCGTGGGGGCCGGCCAGTCCGGCCTCCAGCTCGCCCTCGGCCTCCAGTCGAAGGGGTACGAGATCACCCTCATGTCCAACCGGACGGCGGACGAGATCCGCACCGGGCGGATCATGTCCACGCAGGTCATGTTCGACACGGCGCTCCAGCACGAGCGCGATCTCGGGCTGAACTTCTGGGAGCGGCACGCCCCGCGGATCGAAGGCATCGGCGTCTCCGTCGCGGCCCCGGACGGCTCGCGCCCCGTCGACTGGCTCGGCCGCCTCAAGGGGTACGCGCAGTCCGTCGACCAGCGCCTGAAGATGGCCGGATGGATCGACACCTTCGTGCAGCGCGGCGGACAGCTGGTGATCCACGGCGCGTCCGTCGCCGACCTGGACTACTTCTCCCGTACGTACGACCTGGTGCTCGTCGCCGCCGGCAAGGGCGAGCTGGTGTCGATGTTCGGGCGGGACGCGGCGCGCTCGCCGTACGACGCGCCGCAGCGCGCGCTGGCCGTCTCGTACGTGCACGGCCTCGCACCGCGCGCCGAGCACCCGGAGACGGAAGCGGTGCGCTGCAACCTGGTCCCCGGGGTGGGCGAACTGTTCGTGATGCCGGCGCTGACGACGTCGGGGCGGGCGGACATCCTGTTCTGGGAGGGACTCCCGGGCGGCCCGCTCGACGTGTTCCGCGGGGTGCACGACCCGGCCGAACACCTCGCGCTCACGCTGGAACTGATGGAGAAGTTCACGCCCTGGGAGTACGCGCGGGCGGCGGACGTGGAACTGACGGACGCCGGCGGCACGCTGGCCGGCCGGTACGCGCCGGTCGTCCGCAACCCGATCGGGCGGCTGCCGGGCGGCGGCCTGGTGCTGGGCGTCGCCGACGTGGTCGTCGCGAACGACCCGATCACCGGCCAGGGATCGAACTCTGCCTCCAAGTGCGCGGCCTCGTACCTGTCGTCGATCCTGATGCACGGGGACAAGCCGTTCGACGAGGCCTGGATGAAGGCCACCTTCGACAAGTTCTGGTTCACGACGGGCAAGCCGGTGACCCAGTGGACGAACGCGATGCTCGGCGTCCCGCCGGAGCACGTCCTGAACCTGATCGGGGCGGCCGGGCAGCTCCAGCCGGTGGCGGACCGTTTCGCCAACGGCTTCGACAACCCGGCCGACTTCGAAACGTACTTCTACGACCCCGAAGACGCGCAGGACTACCTGGCCGAGGTCTCGTCGTCTGCAGGGGCGGCGGCCGGGGCCCCTTCGGAGGAGTAGCCGGCGTCGCCGCCCTCCGTGCTCGCGGTCGCGGGGAGCGCGGGCGCGGTGAACTCGGTGAGCGGGGTGCCGTCGGGATCGGGCCGCACGGCCCCCAGCAGCGGGTTCGCTGCGATGGGGGACACCTTGACCTTCGCCCCGGGCCGCGGTGCCTGGATCACCTTCCCGTCGCCGACGTACAGGGCCACATGGGTGGCGGTGGGGAAGTACACCACCAGATCGCCGGGCCGCAGCTCGTCCAGCGGCACCCTCGGGAGCTGCGCCCACTGTTCCTGACTGGTCCGGGGGATGGACCGGCCGGCGTGCGCCCAGGCCTGTGAAGTCAGCCCGGAGCAGTCGAAGGACCCCGGCCCCTCGGCACCCCAGACGTACGGTTTGCCGATCTGCTCCGTGGCGTAGGTCAGCGCGGCGCCGCCGGCGGCCGTCGGCGTACGGGGCGTGGTGGCGAGCCGGCCCGAACCGAGCAGCTCCCGCTGCGCGGTGGCGGTGTCCGCGGCCTCGCGTTCCCCGAGCCGGGCGAGCTGCTCGGCACTGAGCGAGGCCAGCATCCCCTCGACCTGCTTGAGCTTGAGATCGACCTGCTGCTTGTGCAGTTTGCGCTGTGCGGTCAGGGTCTGGCGGGCGTCGAGGGACTTGCGGGCGGCGGCGGCGAGCAGGTCGGCCCGGTGCACGTTCCGGGTGAGCCGGGCCAGCACCCCGGCCCGCCGGGCGCCCTCGCGGGCGGCGAGCCGCCGCTGGTCCAGGGCGGCCCGGGCGTCGCCGGTGAGCAGCATGCGGGCGTACGGGGAGAGGCCGACGGAGTGCTCGTACTGCTCCCGGGCCATCCGCCCGGCCGCCGCCTTCTCCGCACCGAGGGCGGTACGGGCCTTCCCCAGCTCGGAGCCGAGCCGCCGCTCCTCGTCCTGCCCGGCCTTGAGTGCGACCTCCGTGGCGTTGAACGCCTCGGTGGCCTCTTCGGCTTGCCGGTACAGCCCCTGCAACTGGGCGAGCAGCGCCCCCACGGACTGCCCGGGCCCCGGCCGGGCGGTGACCCCGTCCGAGGGCGCGGCGCCCGCCGGGAGGGGGCTCGGGGCGGCGGCGCCGTCCGCCGGGCCGGTGCTCCCGGCGGCGGCGGTGGCCCCCGAGCCGGGGCTCGGTGTCGTGGTGGCTCTTGTGCCGGGGTCCGGGGTGGCGGTGGTGGCTCTCGTGCCGGGGCTCGGGGTGGCGGTGGTGGCTCTCGGGCCGGGGCTCGGTGTGGGGCTGGCTCCCGTGCCGGGGTTCCGACCGGGGGCTGCGTCAGCGGGGCCCGGGCTCTTCCGGGTGGCGGGGGACGCCTGTGACGGAGTGTCGGGCAGGGGGCCGGCGTGGGTGGCGGGGAGCGGGCCGACCGTGACGAACACGGCGGCGATGCAGGCGGCGCGGAGCAGGCGGCATGACAATGTGATCACCTCCAGGCGGCCGATGCTGCCACGCGCGGTATGACAAATCCCCGACCGGGAACGGCCAGTTCCGCACACTCACCTGTCCGGCCCAACCCGCGCGGGGCGGGTGCCGAGACCCTGTGTGGGGGCCCGGCTCCGGCCGGTCGCAGCCGAACCCGGCTCCGCGGGCGTTCGTGGGGCGGGGTTCGGGGGCTCGGCCGGCCGGTCCCCGTCAGGGGCACCGCACTCGGTCGCGTCAGGGGTGGAGGAGGCGGGTTTTGGCCTCCTTGAACTCCTGCGGGGTCAGGATGCCCTCCCGGGCCAGTTCGGCCAGCTGCGCCAGCTCTGAGGCCAGCCCACCGGTCGGGCCACCGGTCGGGCCACCGGGCGGCCCAGCGGTCGGCCCGCCGGGTCGGCCGACCGGGCGGGGTCCGGGGTCGGGTCCGGGGTCGGGTCCCGAGTCGGGCTGCGGGGCGTCTGGGGCCGGAGCCGGGGCCGGAGCCGGGGCCGGAGCCGGAGCCGGAGCCGGGGCTCGGCCCGCGGCTCGGGAGAGGAGGCCTTGGAGGAGGGGGTGGCCCGACGGGCGGCGGGCCGCTTCGATCCTCGTTCCGATCGGGCGGATGAACATCAGGCCGCCCCCGTCCGCTCGGGCGGGATCCGGACCGAGCCCACGATCCGCCCGCCCGCCGCGCGTACGGCGATCGCCGCGTCCTCGGCCCACACGTGCTCGACCACCAGCAGCAGTGCGCAGCTGCCCCGTTCGAGCAGGTCCGCCGACTCCCCGACGTCCTCCGCCCCGATCAGCTGTGCGGCCTCCCGGTGCCGTAGCAGGCCCTGGAGTTCCATGAACTCGTCGAACTCCGCCGCCAGCACCTCACCGCCCGCGGTCTTCGTGACCACGAGCCCGTCGATGAGCCGTACGACCCCCGCTTTGCGCAGTCCCATCACGGCCTCGACCGCGGGTACCCGCAGTTGTTCCTCCGGGAAGGCGAGGACGATGAATTCCACTGGTCCCATGTGCCGCGGCTCCCACTCGTGACCGTTTCTGACGACTCTTCGGCACTCTATGACATAAGCGGACATACCATCCGTCCGCTTGCTACGTTTCCCGCATGACCGCTCTGACGGCAGAGGTGGCGGAGCCCGCCCCGCCCCCGCCCCCCGACGCCTCCGCGTCCACGCGCAGGGGCGTCGAGCTGACGCTCCTCGCCGGAGCCGTCCTCATCTCGGTCCTCGGCCACCTCTACGTCGGCCTCGCCACGACCGGCCGCATTCCCGAGACCGCCGGCCGCTACGCCGCCGGTCTCGCCGGGACCGCCCTGCTCGCGCACCTCGCCGTCCGCTTCCGGGCCCCGTACGCCGATCCGCTCGTCCTGCCCATCGCCGTCCTGCTCAACGGCCTCGGCCTGGTCCTGATCCAGCGGCTCGACGCGACCACTCCCGCCCACCTCACCGCCGGCGACCAACTGCGCTGGTCGGCCCTGGGGATGGCCCTGTTCGTCCTCGTCGTCGTGGCTCTGCGCGACCACCGGGTGCTCCAGAAGTACGCGTACCTCTCCGTGGTCACGGCCCTGGCGCTGATGCTCGTCCCGGTGTTCTTCCCGGCCGTCAACGGAGCCCACATCTGGATCCGGTTCGCCGGATTTTCCTTCCAGCCCGGGGAGTTCGCGAAGATCCTGCTCGCCGTCTTCTTCGCCGCTTACCTCGCGGCGAACCGCACGGCGCTCGCCCTCACCGGCCGCCGGCTCTTCTGGAAACTGCGGCTGCTGCCCGGCCGGGTCCTCGGCCCGATCCTGGCGATCTGGCTGCTCAGCGTCGGTGTGCTCGTCCTGGAGCGGGACCTGGGCACCTCGTTGCTGTTCTTCGGGCTGTTCGTCGTCATGCTGTTCACCGCGACCGGCCGGATCGGCTGGATCGCGATCGGGCTGCTGCTCGCCGCGGTGGGGGCGTACGCGGTGGGCACCCTGGAGCCGCACGTGCACAGCCGCGTAGGCGACTGGATGAATCCTTTCGCCTCCATCGACCGCGGCGAGGGTCCCGGTCAGCTCGCCCAGTCCCTGTTCGCCTTCGGGGCCGGCGGACTCCTCGGTTCCGGGCTCGGCCACGGCCAGTCCTTCCTGATCGGCTTCGCCGCCAAGTCGGACTTCGTCCTGGCCACCGCCGGGGAGGAGCTCGGCCTCGTCGGCATCACCGCGATCCTGCTGCTCTACGGGCTCCTCGTGGACCGCGGGTTCCGGGCAGGGCTCGCGCTGCGCGATCCCTTCGGGCGCCTGCTCGCCACCGGTCTCGCCTCGATCGTCGCGCTCCAGGTCTTCGTCATCACCGGGGGAGTCACCGGGCTGATCCCCCTCACCGGCATGGCCATGCCGTTCCTCGCCCAGGGCGGCTCCTCCGTCGTCACCAACTGGATCATCGTCGCGCTGCTCGTCCGGCTCGGTGACAGTGCCCGGCGGCCGGGCCCGGCCGGAGCGGAGGACGCGGCGTGATCCGGTACATCCGCTGGTGCGCGTTCTCCTGCGCGCTGTTGCTCGTCGCCCTGCTCGTCAACGTGGCCCGGGTGCAGGTCTGGGAGGCCGCGGCGTACGGGGCGAACCCGGCGAACAAGCGCCCCGCCATCGAGCGCTACGCCCGGCCCCGCGGGGACATCCTGGTCGACGGACGGCCCGTCACCGGCTCCCGTGACAGCGGCCAGCTGCTGCGCTACGAGCGGACGTACGCCAACGGCCCGCTGTACGCGCCGGTCACCGGGTTCTCCTCGCAGACGTACGGGACCAGCCTCGTCGAGCGCGCCGAGGACGCGGTCCTCGCGGGCACCGATCCGGGGCTCTCGGCCTTCCCCCTCTGGTACGACCTGACCCGCGGCCGCCCGGCCGGCGGGAACGCGGAGACCACCGTCCGGGCCGGCGTGCAGCGGGCCGCGTACACGGGGCTGGCGGGCAGGCGCGGCGCGGCGGTCGCCCTGGAGCCCGCCACCGGGAGGATCCTCGCGCTGGTCAGCAGCCCCTCGTACGATCCGTCGCTGCTCTCCGGCACCGGCGCGCGCGTCAAGGCGGCCTGGGCGCGGCTGAACGCGGATCCCGCCCGGCCGATGCTGAACCGGGCGCTGCGCGAGACGTATCCGCCGGGCTCCACCTTCAAGATCGTCACGGCGGCCGCGGCCCTGGACGCGGGGGTGGTCGCCGACGTGGACGCGCCCACCCGGACCCCGGACCCGTACCCGCTGCCGGGGACCAGCACGCTGCTGCCGAACGCGGGCACCGGCTGCGAGGACGCCTCGATGGCGGAGGCGGTGCAGTGGTCCTGCAACACGGTGATGGCGAAGATCGGGGTCCGGGTCGGGCTGCGCGGGATGGTGGACGCGGCGCGCCGGTTCGGGTTCGACGACGGGGGACTGCGGGTGCCGGCCTGGGTGTCACGGTCCAACTTCGACACCGACATGAGCCCGGACCAGCTGGCGCTGTCTTCGATCGGGCAGTTCAACACGACGGCGACGCCGCTCCAGATGGCGATGGTGGCGGCGGCGGTCGCGAACGGCGGAGAGCTCAAGTCCCCGTACCTGGTGGACGGGGCCACCCAGGACGACGGGGACCGGATCCGGCGCGGGCAGCAGCGCAGCCTGGGGCGGGCGATGAACCCGGCGACGGCGCTGCGGCTACAGGAGCTGATGGTGCAGGTGGTGGAGAACGGGACCGGGCGCAACGCCGCGATCCCCGGCGCGGTGGTGGGCGGCAAGACCGGTACCGCCCAGCACGGCGTCGGGAACGCGGGGACCCCGTACGCCTGGTTCATCGGCTGGGCCAAGGCCGAGGACGCGCCGCTGCCGGGGGTCGCGGTGGCGGTGGTCGTCGAGGACGCGGAGGCGCACCGCGGCGACATCAGCGGCAACGGCGCGGCGGCCCCGATCGCGCGGGCGGTGATGGAGGCCGCGCTGTACGGCCCGCCGCCCCCGGCCACCCGCTGAAACGCCTTGTGGGGGAGCGGCCGACGGTGCTGGGGGGGGCTACGGGGCCCCGGTCCCGCCGGCGGCGCCCGTGCCCGCGCCCGCGCCCGTGTCCGAGCCCGCGCCTGCGCCCGTGTTCGTGCCCGTGTCCGCGCCCTCTGCGATGGCCGACCGGACCTCCGCCACCCGGTCCGCCTCCTCCGCCGCGAACCGTTCGCGGTCCAGGGCCTCGGCGATCTCCTCGTCCTGGGTCATCAGCAGGTCCAGGTTGGAGTCGCCCATCTCGAAGACGCCCATGTCCAGGTACGCCTTCTGCAGCCGCTCGCCCCACAGCCCGATGTCCTTCACACACGGCACGATCCGGCTGAACAGCAGCTTGCGGAACAGGTGCAGGAACTCCGACTGCTCACTGAATTGCTCGGCCTCCTTGCGCGGGATGCCGAAGTTCTCCAGCACCTCCACACCGCGCAGCCGGTCCCGCATCAGGTAGCAGCCCTCGATCACGAACTCCTCGCGCTCGCGCAGCTCGGCGGCCGTCAACTGCTTGTAGTAGTCGCGCAGCGCCATCCGCCCGAACGCCACGTGCCGGGCCTCGTCCTGCATCACGTACGCCAGGATCTGCTTCGGCAGCGGCTTGTCGGTCGTGTCGCGGATCATCCCGAAGGCGGCAAGCGCCAGCCCCTCGATGAGCACCTGCATGCCCAGGTACGGCATGTCCCAGCGGGAGTCGCGCAGGGTGTCGCCGAGCAGCCCCTGCAGGCTGTCGTTGATCGGGTAGAGCATCCCGACCTTCTCGTGCAGGAACCGCCCGAAGACCTCGGCGTGCCGGGCCTCGTCCATCGTCTGGGTGGCGGAGTAGAACTTCGCGTCCAGGTCCGGCACCGACTCCACGATCCGGGCCGCGCACACCATCGCGCCCTGCTCGCCGTGCAGGAACTGGCTGAAGTTCCAGGCGGCGTAGTGCCGGCGCAGCTCACCCTTGTCCTTCTCGGTGAGTTTGGCCCAGTGGCGGGTGCCGTAGAGGGTCAGCGCCTCGTCCGGGGTGCCGAGCGGGTTGTACGGGTCCACCTCCAGCTCCCAGTCGATGCGCTTGGCGCCGTCCCACTGCTTGTCCTTGCCCTTCTGGTACAGGGCGAGGAGCCGCTCGCGGCCGTCTGCGTATTCCCAGCTGAAGCGGGCTGCGCCGGAGGCCGGAACCTGCCAGACGTCCGCGCCCGGGTCCTTGGTGTAGAGCTCGTGCGTCGACACTGACGCCCCCTCGGCTCGTGTACTTCCGTACAGGACTGGATGGTTGGCAGCGTCACACGTTGGTAGACGCGGGGTCAACAAGTCGTGCGCAGGGGATTGACGGTCTTGCTGACAAGCAGTCTCATAACTACTGACCGCCGGTAACGCGATGAGTGAGGTGTCCGAAGCCATGACGACCGTGACCGATCGAGGCGCGCTGCAGGACGCGCTCGGCCTCCTCAAGGACCGCGAAGAGATCGCCGCGCGACTGCTCGAATCCTCGGCCAAGCACTCCTTCGACCCCGACAAGGAACTCGACTGGGAAGCCCCGCCCATCGACGGCAAGTACTACTGGCCGCCCGAGCTGCTCTCCCTCTACGACACCCCGCTGTGGAAGAAGATGGGCGAGGAGCAGCGCATCGACCTCTCCCGCCACGAGGCGGCGGCGCTCGGCTCGCTCGGCATCTGGTTCGAGATCATCCTGATGCAGCTGATGGTCCGGCACATCTACGACAAGTCCTTGACCAGCAATCACGTCCGGTACGCGCTCACCGAGATAGCCGACGAGTGCCGCCACTCGATGATGTTCGCCCGCATGATCCAGAAGGCCGGGGCCCCCGCCTACCCGGTCTCCCGCGTCAACCACAACCTCGCCCGCATCCTCAAGACCGTCTCCACCACCCCGGGTTCCTTCGCGTGCACCCTGCTCGGCGAGGAGATCCTCGACTGGATGCAGCGCCTGACCTTCCCGGACGAGCGCATCCAGCCGCTGGTGCGCGGAGTCACCCGCATCCACGTCATCGAGGAGGCCCGGCACGTCCGCTACGCCCGCGAGGAACTGCGCCGCCAGATGCTGACCGCCCCGCGCTGGGAGCAGGAGCTGACCCGCGTCAGCTGCGGCCAGGCCGCCCGCGTCTTCTCCCTGGCCTTCGTCAACCCGAAGGTCTACGACAACATCGGCCTCGACCGGCGCGAAGCCGTCGCCCAGGTCAAGGCGAGCGGCCACCGGCGCGAGGTCATGCAGACGGGCGCCAAGCGGCTCACGGACTTCCTCGACGACATCGGCGTCCTGCGCGGAGTCGGCCGCAAGCTCTGGAAGAGCTCGGGACTCCTCGCCTGAACCGGCGGTTTCGGGGCTACCCTGCGGGCATGACGACCGTACGCGCGTACCGCAGGCTGAGCGTCGAGGAGCGGCGGGCCCAGCTCCTCGACGCCGCCCTGTCGCTGTTCGCGCACCGGCCCCCGGAAGAGGTCTCGCTCGACGACGTCGCCGAGGCGGCGGGCGTCTCGCGGCCCCTGGTCTACCGCTACTTCCCCGGTGGCAAGCAGCAGCTGTACGAGGCGGCCCTGCGCTCGGCGGCGGACCTGCTGCAGCAGTGCTTCGCCGAACCGCAGGCCGGCCCGCTCACCCAGCGGCTGTCCAGGGCCCTGGACCGCTACCTGGCCTTCGTCGACGAGCACGACGCGGGCTTCTCGGCCCTCCTGCAGGGCGGCAGCGTCGTCGAGACCTCCCGGACGACGGCGACGGTGGACGGCATCCGCCGGGCGGCGGCCCAGCAGATCCTCTACCACCTGGCCGTCCCGGCCCCCGGTCCGCGGCTGCGGATGATGGTGCGCACCTGGATCACGGCGGTCGAGGCGGCCTCCCTGATCTGGATCGACGAGGGCAAGCAGCCGGAGGTCGGCGTACTGCGCGACTGGCTGGTCGACCAGTTCATAGCCCTCCTGACGGCGACCGCCGCCACCGACCCGGAGACCGCCGCCGCGGCCCGGGCCGCGCTGGCCCTGGAATCGGCGGACGGTCCGGTCGGCGTACTGGCCCGGCGCGTGATCCCCGTGGTCTCCGAGGCCGCCCACCTGCTGTGACACTGGTGGAGTGAGAAGCGAACCCACCCCCTTCGAGGGCGGCCCGATGGACGGCCGGGTCCTTGCGATCCTCGTCGGCCCGACCGGGCACCCGCCGAAGTGGTACGAGATCCCGGTCCCGTCCGCCGACGGCGGCCCCGCCACGGTCCTGCTGTACGAACGGGTCCCGGCGGGCTACACCAAGCGGCTGCACCTCCAGAAGGGCTGGAAGTACACCTACGCCCCGTCCGGCCAGAAGCCCAGGCTCCGCTGGCCCTGGACCAAGCCGACCCCGCCCCCGGCCTGACCCGCAGACGGGCACGGGCCCCGGGGCCTACGGGGCCCCGGGCCGGCCTACGGCTGCGAGGGGGGTTGCGGCAGCGTCAGGACGGCCAGCGCACCGCCGCCCTCCGCGGCCCGGAACTCCAGCCGCGCGCCGATGACCTCCGCCTGCCCGACGGCGATCGTCAGCCCCAGCCCGTGCCCCTTGCCCGTCCCCGCGCCCCCGGTCCGGAACCGCTGCGGGCCGTGCGCCATCAGGTACTCCGGGAACCCGTCCCCGTGGTCCCGTACCGTCACCACCGGCCCGTCCACCGTCAAGGCCACCGGCGGCCGCCCGTGCTTGTGCGCATTGGCCACCAGATTGCCCAGCACCCGCTCCAACCTGCGCCGGTCCGTCTCCACGTGCGCGTCCCGCACGACCACCAGCTGCGTCTGCGTCCCGGACGCCCGCACCACCCGCAGCGCGAGCCGCCCCAGCTGGTGCAGGTCCGTCTCCACCACCTCGCGCCCCGAGTCCAGCCGCGAGATCTCCAACAGGTCCTCGGTCAGCCCGCGCATCGTGCGCACCCGCTCCTGCACCAGCTGCGTCGCCCGCCCTTCCGGCAACAGCTCCGACGCCGCCTGCAAGCCCGTCAGCGGAGTGCGCAGTTCGTGCGCGACGTCCGCCGTGAACCGCTGCTCGCTCACCAGCTTGGACTGCAAGGTCCCGGCCATGGTGTCCAGCGCGCCCGCGACGGTCGCCACCTCGTCCTGGTGCCGGGAGGGGTCCTTCGTCCGCGGATCGTCCACGCGGGCGTCGAGATCGCCCTGCGTGATCCGCCGCGCCACGGTCGCCGTCAGGTGCAGCCGCCGCGTCACCCGGGTCACCGCGAAGGCACCCACCAGCAGCGTCCCGCCGATCGCCAGCACCGACGATCCGATGATCGCGTTGTCCAGGCCGGTGATCGTCCGGGCGCTCTGGGCGTAGTCGACGGACGTGGCCAGGGCCTTGCCGTCCGCGGGCGCCGCCGCCCACATCGTCGGCCGGTCCTCGTACTCGGCCACCATCGTCCCGCGCTGCCCGGACACCGCCAGCGCCCGCAGCGCCGGGGGCAGTCCGGCCGGGTCGACCCCCGTGCCGGGAGGCAGGGGGTCGCCCGCCTCGTAGTCGCGGGTCACGTCGCGCAGTTGCTCCAGGGCCTTCTCGCGCGCCGTCGCGACGGTCTGCCGGGTCACCTCCACGTGCACCAGCGCACCGAGCACGGCCGCCAGCGAGCAGCACATCACGACGATGAAGCACCCCGACTTCCACGTCAGGGTGGCCGTCCACGAGGGCAGCCGCCTCAGGATCCCCCTCACGGCGCGCCCCCGGCGGACGGCGCCGTCGGCCCCACCGGTTGCGGCGGACGTGCCGACGGGCTCTGCGCGGACCCCGGCAGTCGGACGATCTGCTCCCGCGCAGGCAGCATCGTCCGCTGCTTCTCGTCCCAGGACCACGCGGTGATCAGCTCGTAGCCCGGATTGCCGCTCGGCATCCGCAGGATCACGTCCCGACCCGCCAGCTCGACGGCGACGACGGTCTGCGTGGTCGCCATGATCCGGTTGAGGCGCCCGTCAGGGTCCGCCGTGTACGCCCGTACGGACATCATCCGGTCCGGCATCTCGATGCCGACGACGAGCTCGTCGCGCCCGTTGCCCGTCAGGTCCCGGTAGTACGGGGCCAGCACCGGACAGTTCTGCGACGGAAGTCCCTCCTGCCCGCACGCCTCGACCGCGGCGACGGTCTCCGCCGGCATCCCGTCGGGGCCGACGTCGGCGGCCGGGTGGGCGCGCAGCTCCGCCTGGACGAGGGCCAGCGGGTCGACCTCGTGCACGTTCTGGTCCCGGACGGGCGCCAGCCCCGGCACGTACTCCGGCGGGGCGCCCCCCGGCTCGGCGGGCGGTACGGAAGCCCCCTTGCGGTCCGGCCACAGGTGTACGGGACCGCTCGCGGTCGGGGTCGGACCGGCTCCCGCCAGACCCCCGGCGTCGCCGCAGCCCGCGAGCAGGGGCAGCAGCGTCAGGCACAGCAGCACGGGCAGCACGGGCAGCACGGGCAGCACGGGCGACGCGGGCGGGGAGGGCCGCACGCCGCGGGCGCGGGAGACGGCGGCCGGGAACGACGGGGCACGCACAGCCGACCGGACCTCCTCTCCACGGCACAGCACGACGCCACGTCGCGCACGCCAACCTTATGCGGAGATATGCCCGTTTTCCCCGAGGGGGTCCTGAGGGGGCCCCGGCGGATCAGCCCTCGGTCCGCCCGCGCCGCAGCATCGCGAAGCCGAGCCCGGCGGCGCCCACCGCCGCGATGCCGCCGCCCGCGGCGAGCAGCAGCACGCCGTCACCCGGCCCGTCGGCCAGCGTGTCCAGGGTCCCGCCGGCCACCGTGCGGGCGTGCGAAACCGAGGCCCGGACGACCCGGCCGTCCCGGGTCCCGGTCTTGTAGCCGTCACCGGCGGGCGTACCGGTGTGGTCGCCGGTGCCACCCGTTCCGCCGGCCCAGGAGGAGAGCCGGCCGTCGGGCTGGAGCGCCGCGTGCAGCGGGCCCGACCCGCCGAAGCCGGCGACGCCGTCACGGCTGGTCAGGGTGGCCGCCCTGGTGCCGTCGGCCGCCAGGATGTCGGCCTGGTAGCCGCCCTCGGCGACCCGGTAGACGTTCGCCCGGGACACCCCGTCCGCGAGGGCGAGGCTCTTGACCAGGGTCCGGGCGGCGCCGGCGGAACGCGCGGCCGACGCGGCGGGCAGCCCGTCGGCGAGGGCGGCCGCGGCGGGCAGCGCGAGGAGGGTTCCGGCGCAGACGGTCACTGCGGCGGCTCGTACGAGAGTGCGGCGGCTGACGGTGCTCACGGGAAATCCTTCGGTCCGGTCCAGGTGCGACAAACCTAGGAACCCGCTGTTGCAGCACAGTGATGGGCTTGTAACAGGCACCCGGCGGAGTCCCGTAGAAGCTGTTACACATCCGAGGGATTGCCGACGGGCGTCCGGGCTGCTCCCATGTACGGCGGGGGGTGAGGTCCATGCGGGGACTCAAGGTGCTGCCGAGCGGCCGCCCGGGTCGTGGCCGGCTCTACGTCAACCTGCCCGACGGCCAGGCGGTGGCTTGGTACGACCGGCAGACCAACCGGATCAGCGTGCTCGCCGACCAGCACCGCGATGCGGTCCTGGCGGCGTTGCGCCCGTACCTGGCCGGCACGTACACGGTCGGACCACCGCTGGTGCCGACACCGGCCGACCTGCGCAGACTCGCCCTGCCGCCAGACGAGGACCTGGCCCCGAACCGCCCGGGCGAGGTCCTGCTGGGCGAACTGGAACACGGTTCGGCCGGCACCCGGGCCCGTCACCGCCTGCGCCAGGACCTGACCGCACAACAGCGCATGGGCGATCTGCTGGACTCCCTCGAACCGGACGGCTGGCGCGTCCTGCACGGCGTCCCGCTCCCGGGCCTGGGCCGCCTCGACCACCTGCTGATCGGACCGGCGGGGATCTTCGGCGTCCGTACGGTCCCGGGGCGCAGGCAGCGTGCCGCCGTCGGCGATCTGCTGCTGGCGGTGGGCCGCGCAGAACCGTGCCCGGACCCGCGCTGGATCCGCCGGGCCGCCGCCGCGGCCACCCGGGCCCTGGCGGCCCCGGTCCTGCCGGCCCTGGCCCTGGTCGACGCCTCCCGCGTCGAGGTGGCCCCGACGGTGCGCGACATCCGCATCCTCGAACCGGCCACGGCCGCGGTGCACCTCGCGTCGGCTCCGACCACCCTCAAACCACCGGACGTGGAAGCCCTGTTCATCCAGGCCCGCGACGCCCGCACCTGGCTTCCTCCGCTGAGGCCCGTCCGGCGTTCGAGGACCGGGAATCCGGGGCGGAGCCCCGGCAAACACTGAAGGGGCGGGGCGGGGCGGGGTGGGGTGGGCGCAAGCACTACGGGCCCCCCGCGCCGCCCCGACCTTCGCCTCAGGCCGAAGCCCGCTTGCGCGGAGCCGCCTTCTTCGCGGTCGCCTTCTTCGCCGAAGCCGCCTTCGAAGTCGACTTCGTGGCAGCCCTGGCCGTGGACTTGGCTGCGGTCTTGGCGGTCGACTTGGCCGTGGACTTGGCCGTGGTCGACTTGCGCGACGCGCTCTTCTTCGTACCGGCAGCAGTCTTCTTTCCAGCCGTCGACGCGGTCGACTTCTTGCCGCCCACCGCCTTCGGTGCGGACGCCGTCTTCGGTGCGGCCGCCGACTTCCGCCGGATCGGCGTGACCTCCGCCCCCGCCTTCGAACCCGCCTTCGAACCCGCCTTCGAACCCGCCTCCCCCCGGGAGGCCTTCGCCGCCCGCACGCTGTTCTCCAGAGCCGCCATCAGGTCGATGACCTTCCCGCCGGCCGGCTCGACCTCCGCCTCGGTCGCAGGCTCGAACGCCCCCTCCGACTTCGCCGTGATCATTGCCTCCACGGCCTCCCGGTACTCGTCCGTCAGCGAGGCCATCTCGACCTCTCCCAGGGTCGCCATCAGGGCGTCCGCCAGGTCCAGCTCGGCATCCCGCACTGACACCTTCCCCTCCGGAGCCACCCCCTCCGGCGCCCGGATCTCGTCCGGCCACAACAGCCCGTGCATCGCGATCACGTCGTCGACGACCCGCAGCATGCCCAGCCGCTCCCGCCCCCGCAGCGCGTACTTGGCGATCGCGACCCGCCTGCTCCGCTTCAGCGCCTCCCGCAGCAGCGTGTACGGCTTCGCCGCCGTCGGCCCGTTCGCCGCGAGGTAGTACGCCGCGTCCATCTGTAGCGGATCGATCTCGTCCGCCGGTACGAAGGACACGATCTCGATCGTCTTCGTCGTCGCGATCGGCAGCTGCGCCAGGTCCTCGTCCGTGATCGGGATGATCGACCCGTCCGCCTCCTCGTACCCCTTGCCGATCTCGGCGGTCGACACCTCCTCGCCGTCCAGCTCGCACACCTTGCGGTAGCGGATGCGGCCGCCGTCGTCCAGGTGGATCTGGCGAAAGGAGATCGAGTGGCTCTCGGTGGCGTTCACCAGCTTGATCGGGATGCTGACCAAGCCGAAGGAGATCGCCCCGTTCCAGATGGATCGCACGGTTCCTCCCGTTTCGTGGCAGTCTCATCGTATGACGCCGATCACGATGGTGGAGGGGCGTCGCATCCCGCTCAGCAATCTCGACAAGGTCCTGTACCCCGAGACCGGCTTCACCAAGGGCGAGGTGCTGCACTACTACGCCACCGTCGCGGATTCGCTGCTGGCCCAAGTCCACGACCGGCCGGTGTCGTTCCTGCGCTACCCCGACGGCCCGGACGGCCAGCTCTTCTTCACCAAGAACCCGCCGCCCGGCACCCCCGCCTGGGTGAAAACCACCCCGGTGCCTCGCTCCGAGGACCTCTCCGCCGAACAGGTGGTCGTCGCGGACCTGCCCTCCCTCATGTGGGCCGCCAACCTCGTCGTCGAGTTCCACACCCCCCAGTGGCCGGCTGGCAGCCCGGCCGTCGCCGACCGGCTGATCCTCGACCTCGACCCCGGCGCGCCCGCCTCCGTCGTCGAGTGCTGCGCCGTCGCGCTGTGGCTGCGCGAGCGCCTCGCCGCCGACGGCCTGGAGGCGTACGCCAAGACCTCCGGCTCCAAGGGCATGCACCTGGCCGTGCCCCTGGAGCCGACCCCGTCCGACCGCGTGTCGGCGTACGCGAAGGGCCTCGCCCAGCAGGCCGAGCGCGAGCTCCCCGACCTCGCCCTGCACCGGATGGCCAAGTCCCTGCGCCCCGGCAAGGTCTTCGTCGACCACAGCCAGAACGCCGCCGCCAAGACCACCGCCGCCGCCTACACGCTGCGTGCGCGGGCCCGGCCCACGGTGTCCGCCCCCGTCTCCTGGGCGGAGGTCGCCGCCTGCCGCACCCCCTCCGACCTGGTCTTCCTCGCCGACGACATTCCGCCCCGGCTCGCCCGCGACGGGGACCTCTTCGGCCCGCTGACCGACCCCGGCCGGGCCCGCCGGCTGCCCGCACCGCCGGGGACCCGGCCGTGATCCGCGTCGCCCTCGCCGCCGCCGTGCGCACCCTCCCCCGCGGGGCGGGCCTCGCCTACGAGCCGAAGTTCGACGGTTCTCCAGACACTTTGGAATGTCTCATCCGGGTGACTCTCCGGGGCTTCCCGTAGCTGTTCACGTGATCGTCCGTTGGGGTGACTATCGAGTTCTTCGGAACGATGGCAGCGTCCCTCGGAGGGGGTTCTGTGCAGCTGTTCTTCACCAACAAGCGGAAGGTCTGGAAGGTCGGTGAGGTCGCCGGCCTGGGGCACGTCCAGCTCACGGACCTATTCGAGCGACGTCGCATACCCGCAGGGACACCGATCCTGCTCGACGAGGCGATGCGCCCGGTGGAACCGGTCTCGACGTGGTTCCGGAAGATCTCCTTGAGTGGCCTGGACGCGAAGACGATGCGGTCGTACGCGTACACCGTCCTGATGCTGCTGAATTTCCTGGCGGCGCGGGGGCTGGATCTGCGCTCGGCCACCGAGTCGGATATCCAGGAATTCCGGCAGTGGCGGCGTGAGGACGCGGAGGAGCCAGTTGGCGAGGCGACCTGGGACCGTGATTCGGCAGCCATCAGCGGGCTCTACGACTTCCTGCTCCAGGACGGCTTTGTCGAGGTCCGCCCCTGGCGGGCAACGGGGCGGAGAGCATCACTTCGCATGGGAACCAGCCGTGATCTGCGGGTTCGCCATATGGAGCTGGAGCAGTACCTCTACTGCCGGGACGTAGGTTTCGGCGGGCTGGCGCCAGATGCGCGTCTGGACGCGACGTTTCGGGGATGGCGACCGCACCGCAACCGGGCGGCATGCGAGCTCGCGCTCATGACCGGCATGCGCATCCAGGAGTGGGCGACTCTCCTGCTGCCGGAACTCGGGCTGGAAACCGGCCTGCGGCCGCGGACCACGGACGTTGCCCTGGGCGCGTGCGCGAAGTACGGACGACCGCGCTCCGTCTATGTCCCCATGGACGCCATGGAGTTGCTGGACCCGTACCTGCACATCGAGCGCCCGGAGATCGTCGCGAAAGCCCAGTCCACTCTGCGTCGGCAGCGCCGGGATCTCTTTGTGGTCCAGCGATTCGAGGCAGACGCTTCGAAGGTCCGCGGGGTTCTCGACGGCCGAACGGTGACGCGGGTGATCAAGGACATGAAGCCCGATCTCCGCCGCATCACCGTGCTGGAGACCGGAGACGGCCTGGATCCGTTGGCCCTGTTCATTGGGCAGGGAGGGCGGATGCTCACCTTCTCGGGCTGGGACCGGATCCGCTGGCGGGCCTGGGAACGGATGAAGCAGTGGGCAGCTCAGGTCGCGGTTCCGCAGTTGCCTCGCAGCTGCTGGGTCTACCACGACCTGCGGCACACGTTCGCTCTGCGCCTGCTGATCTTCCTTACGCGCGAGGGGTTGAACGACGCCCAGGACCAGGGCCTGCCGATGTCGACGCTTCTGGAGCACATGACCGGCAATCCTCTGCTGGTCGTTCAGCGCCGACTCGGACATGCCCAGCCATCCACGACCTATCGCTACATCCGCTACCTAAAGGACCCCATGCGGGAGGTCGACGATGCCTTCCGTGAGTGGACCGCATCCGGCGGCGCTTCGTACATCACCGTTGCCCGTCATCTGCTGAATCTTGAGGAGCACGTTCATGCCGCGCAGAGGTGAGCACAAGGGCGACTTCCCCACCTCCAGCTCCCGGCTTCCCGCACAGCGTCGGGTCGGCGTCCGAGAGGTCGTCTCCACCGACGGCAACGGGGCGATGGCCGCCGTCGCACTCGATCCGACCGCCTTCGAATGTGAGACGCTGGCCGCGGAGCTCGCCGACGAGTGGGTGGAGCTGGCCGCAGCGGCTGGTCTGCACGCTGGCACCAACCGGCAGTACCGGCGGGCCATCAGGGCGTTCTGCGAGCACGTCGACGCCACAGTTCCCCGTCCTCGTCAGGCATCGCTGGCCCACGCCGAGCCGGATCTGCACCACGCGGTCACCCAGTGGATCCGCGTGCTGCCCCTCCGAGCACAAGGCCGGATCACGGACGCCGGCCTGGCTCGCGGGCAAGTTGCGCATTCTCGTGGGCCGCCGGATCGAGCATCGCGAACGTCCCGTGGCGGGGCACCTGCACGGTTGGGTGGACGGCTCTGTCGGCCTGCGTCGCGGGCAGTCACAGGAACTCGACGAGTTCACCCGCAGCGACAAGAAGAGACTCGTACAGACGGCATGGGCCGACCGCCTTGCCATCGAGGCAAGGATCCGACGCGGCTGGGAGCTCGCCGCCAGTGGTACAGATCCAGCCGAGGGAGGGTGGAGTGAACCGGCCAACCTGCTCTGGGCTCTGGCCAACGATGCTTGGACCTGCGGTGAGATCAGTCAGCACCTGCCGGTCTGGTCCGACATGCCGGATTCGCTGCGTGGCTTGCTGCCGCAGGGGATCGCCCCACTCGTCGCCAAGAGGGCCTTGCTGAGATTCCTCGTCCGCCAGCTGTTCCTGAGCAACCTTGACCTTCAGCCGTACCGAGTCCTGCTGATGGTGATCACTGGTCGGGCCCCGGAGGAGGTCACGCTGCTGACTGAAGACGACATCGAGTTCGGCCCACACAGCGTGCTCATCGCCTTCAGTAAGTGGCGGGCCCACTCACACACACGACAGGCATTCAGCACGCCGCCCATGGACACCACGTCCATCCTGCATCCGAGCAAGCCGAGGCTGGACGCCACGGAGATCATTCGACGGCTGCTGGACATGAACCGGCCGCTGGCCCAGCGGGCCGGCATCGCACCGGTTCCGCTGTTCCTCCGAGCGTCGTTGCCCGCCTCCTCGCTGTCGATCTCGCGGATGGACAGAGTGGTCGGCGGTACGTTCCGAGACTGGATGAAGGTCCACGACCTGTCCGTCGATGGTGTCGCGGACATTCGGCGGCTCCGCAAGTCCGGCAAGGTGGAGAAGGCGATCGCCTTCAAGGGCCGGGTCAGCGACATCGCCGACGACCATTCGGTGGAAACCTTCCACGGCCACTACGCCCACGGCACCACGCTGCGGGTCATCGCCGGCAACGTCATCACAGCTGCTCAGCAGCGCTGGTTGACCCAGGCGCTGGACGGTCCGCTCGTGCTCACCGAGGAAGCGGAAGAGTCGCTGCACGAGCCGGGATCGGCCGCCGCCCTGGGCCTCAGCGCCGAGGAAGTGGAACAGCTGCGGGCCGGCCAGATGGATATGGGCGTCTCCAGCTGCCGAGACCCTCTCGACTCGCCATACGGACGGCCGGGCCAGCTTTGCCCCGTCGCCCCCACGCGCTGCCTGGAGTGCCGCAACGCGTTCGTGCTCCCGTCCAACCTGCCCCAGCTGCTGCTGTTCTCCGCTCACTTGGATCAACTTCAGCTGCGGTTGTCTCCGCAGCATTTCCACGCGCTCTGGGGACAGAACCGTGTCAACGTCACCGAGGCGATCAAGGCACGCACTGACGCGGAGATCAGGCAGGCTCGCCAACACATCGCTGACCAGGGGCTGACTCTGCCGCTTCCTCTCGCCGCACACGTGGAGTTCGACGCATGACCAAGCACCTGCTCCTTCCTCATGGCCGATCGATCTTCCGCGAAGACGAACCTGTCATCCAGTCCCACCCCATGCTGGAGGGGGCGAAACCTCCACGGTTCGACTCCAGGGAGTGCTGGGACCTCAACGGGGTGGTCCGGCGGGCACCGAACATGCAGGCCGCAGGCATGCGCGTCTGGTTTCGCGACCTCAGCCCGGACTGGAATCTCATGGCCCGTGAACTGGCTATGGTCTGGCTCAACCCACGGCATCCGGCCGTCCTCGCTCGCGGACTTCACCTCGGGGCCGACCCTTTGTCCGTCGTGACCGTCGCCCAACGGATGGGACATCTGAGGGCCATGGCCGCGTTCGGCTCTGCCCAAGGGCTGCCCACGAGCATCGACGACTGGAGCGACGCTGACTTTCAGAACTACGTCACGCAGCGATGCGAGACCGGCGAGGCAACCAGCGCCCTCGGACACGTCCATCTGATCAAGGCCCTCTACCGGTTCCGTCACGCTCTCGCATCCGGAGGCCTGCAGCGAGACCCCTGGGCCGGCATTTCCACCAACGCGGTCCTGAATCAGCCCGTCGTCCCGGATCTCAAGACCCCGGTGATCGCACCCCAGACTTGGTTCCCACTGATCCGCGCCGCGTGGACGTACATCAGCGTGTTCGCCCCGGATATCCTGCGTGCCCAATCCCACTGGCAGAACATCCAGGCGCGGGCCCGCAAAATCAGCACAGCCGAGGCAGACCGCCTGTTCAGAGCCTGGGTGTCTGACTCCGCTCACGCGGTTCCCCTGCATGGGGCCGGGACTGCTGAGGGACTCGTCAACTGGTCACTGCTCAGCTGGATGATCGGAGCCCCGCCGAGGCACGTCCAGCTCTTCGGCACCGCGTCAAGGCCAGGACGCGAACGCCGGGGAGTCGTCGAACAGCTCGTCGCCGCCGGCCGTACGCAGGTGGGCCTGGTGGCCGATCTCATCGAGGTATCGCGGCCAGATGGGAGCCGCGGACCGTGGCACCACTCGCTACAACCTCACAGCCTGTGGCTGGAGTGCGTCACCCTACGCAATGCCTGCTACGTGTTCGTTGCCGCGCTGTCGATGATGCGGGACTGCGAGATCCGCGAGATCGTCAAGGGGGCCGTCGTCGAGCATTACGGCACTCCGGCAGTGAAATCCACGAAACGAAAACTGGACCCGGACCTGCCCACGAAGCACTGGTGGATCACCACCCCCGTCGCAGAGGCGATCGACATCGCCTCGCAGTTGTCGCAGCACGACGAATTGGCCTTCGCATCAGCGAGTCCGAGATCCAGCGGCGAGGGATTTGTCAGCGGGCATGCTGTCACCGACTTCCTCACGCATGTCAATCGCTCGCGGCACGTCACTGGCCTCGCGGAGATTCCGCAACAGAACGTCACTCCGCACATGTTCCGTCGGACGCTGGCCATGCTCACCAAGGATTTCCCTGGCTCCGAGATCGCGGTCGGCATGCAGCTCAAGCACGCCGCCACCCGAGCCCTGGCCAACCGCACCACGCAGGGCTACATGGATCACGACCCGTCCTGGGCCCGCCACCTGGACACCGCCATCGCAGAGCGTCGGTTCCAGCGGCTCAAGGACCTCTACATCTCCGACAGCCACGGGGAGAGCATCGGTTACGGCCCCGGAGCCGAGCGCATGCGCGAAGCTTTCGCAGCGGTCCGGCAGCAGGCCGAAATCCTCCGCAGCACAGGAAGGGCCCAGCGCGGAGACATCCGCGTCGAATTCGACCTCCTGCGACGCACCCGGATCTCCATCCGCTTCGGCAAACTGAACCACTGCACGATGAACGATGCCGACCCCGTCGGCGCGAAGTGCCTGGAAGACGCCGTTGTCCCCCAGGGCCACCGGGGACCTCTCCTCGACCGCTGCCAGCCATCCCGGTGCGCCAACAGCGTCCTCGGTCCTGAGCACCTGCCCATCTGGCGGGCCGAACGCTCCTCCTTGCTCAGGTTGCTGGACACACCCAAGATCCCCAAGAACCGGCGGGCCCTGCTCGGCGCGCAACTGCAGGATGTCGAGCTCATGATCAAGAGGGCGGACCAGTGACCGTGTCGTCCAAGGCCGAGCAGGCACTCCGGGATGCCATGGAACGGCTCCTATCGGGCAAGCCGAACCGAACCGACGGCGCGCTCACCAAGAACAACCTCTGGCGCGAGGCCGGCGTCAGCCGAGCGACCATGAACCGCGCAACCTCAGCCCTCGCGGAATGGGACAGCCGAGTTGACGAGAGTCCGACTACCGCCCTGGACCGACAGCGCCGCGAGGAGCTCAGTGAAGTGCGCGGCAAGCTCCGCAACAGCCGACAGGAATGCCGGAAGCTCCAGGACCAGGTCGACGCCGCGGCCACCGTCATCGCGGCCCTGCTGGCCGAGAACGCGGCATTCCGCGATCAGCTCGCCAAGAGATCGGCCGTCGTCATTCCACTGGACCGCGCTCACGCCATCCGTGAATGACCTTCGAGCCCGCGCGGGGTGGGGCTGTTCCGGTGACAGACCTGCCGGACCAGCGAGCCCCACTCCGCCCCGAAGACCGGGCAGACAGACCCTGGCGGAATGGAAGAGAGCTCGCCGACGGTAGTCCTTCAACCGCCCCTCGATGTCATGCGTCCGCGGCCGGCCGATGAGATTCCTGAGCAGAACAGCATGCCTGGAGGTCTTCAGTACTCCCTCAAGCTGGATGGGTTCCGCGCACTCGCCTTCATCCTGGAAGGCGGAAGAGCGTTCTTGCAGTCGCGATCCGGAAGGGAACTCACCAGAGAGTTCCCGCAGGTTTCCGCATACCTGCAAGAGAATCTCCCGCCCGGAACCGTCCTGGACGGCGAGCTCTGCGCCTACCGTGACGGGCGACTGAACTTCACCGATCTGCTTCGATCCCACGCCGAACGCGAGCGGTCAGGAATTCCGGTCTACTACATCGCCTTCGACATCCTCGCCATCCCCGGGATGGACGTCAGGGGCTTGCCTCTGTGGGAGCGGTGGGAGCTCCTCGGTGGGGCTTTGGGTGACGCCGAGCCACCCCTTCAGCGTGTGCTGGCCACGCTGGACGAGGAGACCGCACGCCTCTGGTTTCGCGAGATGAGGGTCGTGGGCGTCGAAGGGATCGTGGCGAAGTCGCTCAATTCGACCTATCAGCCGGGGGAAACATGGGCTTGGAGGAAAATCAGGCACTCCGATACTCGAGACGGCAGACTCCTCGGCGTGTTCGGTCCGGAACAGCGACCGCATGCTCTTCTCGTGGAGCTTCCCGACGGCCGAACCGTGAAGACTTCGCCGCGTCTGACTGGAATGCAGGCTCGGCAGGTCGGCGAATCGGTACGCGGCCGCCTGGGAGAGCGGACCGAACATCCCGACCACGGGATCGTCACCCTTCTGATCGAGCCTGTCCTGGTTGAGGTGCGCGAGACGGCCGGCCGCCACGAGACAGCGAGGTTCGTGCGCGTCCGGTTCGAGGGGTGAGCCGGCGGGTCCTGCATCCGAACGCCGTGCCTGCAGTGAGCCCGATAGGTTGTGGGGGAAGAGAGAAGAGTTCCTATGGACTCGCGCATAACCCGCTTGCGACGCAAACTGGCCTGAATCCCCTTCCAGCCCCGTCGCAGCTACTCCTTCGGCAAAGAGCGCCATGCGTGGGTAACTTCATCCGCCCAGGACACCCTCGGTGTTGTCAGTGCCGTCCTGCGTTGCCATCCGGCCGTACCGCCTTGTTGACGCATGGCGCAGCACGGCTTGATCTCGCGGTAGGCGCTGAGCCCGATTCGCTCCACGTCGGCGAGTGAACCTACCCCCCTCAGTCCTTGACCACCGTGTCGAGGAATGCCGTGAACAGCAGGCCCGGGCCTGCTGCGCCGGGCAGTCGGGCTATGACTTGGCCTCGCGGTAGCCACTCAGCGCGCTCAGATCCACTTCGGCGACCAGAGCCTGCCGAGTGGACTCGTCAGTGTTCCGCGCCTGGGTCCATGTGCGGGCGATGTCGACTCCTTGGGCGCGGAGGCGGTTGGCCAGTTCCGCTTCCGGCATGTTCCTGAGGCCTTGGAGCCATGTCGCCGTGAGGTAGGCGGCAGGGTCCTCCTGGTAGCCGCCCTGGGCGGCCGGCTCGCGCAGCAAACGGTCGCGGACGGCGGTCCGCCACGCCCGGTCACGGGCGTACCTGTCGGTCAGGCCGTCCAGGATGCCGAGTGCGCGGGCGTTTTCCGTCGGCGGGAGCGAGAGGGGGGTCCCCGTCGCATCGCCCGGGACGGCGGCGAGCTGCTTGGCCTCGTACCGGGTCTCCGCCAGGCGCAGGATCGCGTACGCCTGCGGATCCTGGGAGACGGCGCGCACGACGTTGCGGAAGACGAGGTGGCCGACTGCCAGGTGATAGGTGCCGGAGGACTCCCACGGGTCGTCGGCCGGGCCCATCTTGAAGACGTACTGGGAGTCGAGTCCGGCGAGCATCTCATGAGTGTCGCCCGCGAAGTCCGCGAGCACGGTGGCCAGCGGCACGCGGAGGGCGGGATCGATCCGGAGATTCTCCGTGTAGCCGAGTCCGGGGGAGTAGAGCACGTCCTTCACGGCCCGGGCCTGCGCCTGCGAGTGCTTGCCCGGCTCGCTCGCGGCCGTGGCCTTCACAATGGCCCGGCCCAGTGCCGCGCAGTTCATCCCGGCCTGGACACCAGCTCCAACGGACGTTCGTACGTGCTCATCCCCCGCCAGGCCGTTGCAGGGAGCCGCCGTGTCGCGTCCGAAGCCAAGCCACGCCACGAGCCCGCCCAGCAACGCCAGGCATACCGCAAGCAACGACCACATCTTGACCGGCACGGTACGGCGGGCTGTCTTTCCCGTCATGGATGGCTCCACTCCTCTTTGCAACCCGGCTCAGTTGGCCGTGTCCGTCAGGTACTTCTGCGCCGTCGCGTTCCCACGGAGATGTCCTTCGAGCACGTCGCGAGTGAGCTTCCGGACGTCGGCTTCGGGAATGTCGGGCCGTTCCTTCGCCCACTCGCGAATCAGGATGGGCATCTGGTTGTTGACGTCGAGGTACTCGTCGGTAATCGCGGGATTGGCCTTGGCATCGACCGCAGCCTTCATCCTGTTGTCCCATTCCCAGGCCCACGTGTCGACGCCGCGCTGGAGCGAGTCACCGAAGGCGACGGACATGGTGGCGCCGGCAGCACCGACGGGTGTGGTGAAGTACAGCGGGGTCACCGCGCCGCCGATGACGTGGTAGGCGACCTTAGCCTTCCAGTCCGCTGCGCTGTAGCCCGCCATCCGGCCGTCGTTGATCACGTCCTCCCTGATGGAACTGAACGTGCCGAGGGCCGTACCCGCCTCGTTGACGGCGTTCGTCACCTCCGATCCCTGCGCTCCCTTGGGGAGATGTTCCAGCGAGATGTCGATGTACCGGGACTCCGCCTTGTGGAGCGTGCCGCAGGCCTCCGGATCGTCCGAGAGCCCGCGCATGAACTGGACCAGGTCCTTCTGGGACGCCGACATATGGGTGGTGCCGCCCTCCTGGAAGTGGCCGGTGCCCATCGCGGAGATGTAGCGGCTGTCCAGGCCGCCCAGGATCTCGTGGGTGTCTGCCGCGTACGAGCCCAGCGCCCGGGCCAGCGGTTCGCGCAGGTTCGCGTCCACACTCTGGGCGGGGCCGAGCTGCTCGATGACGCTGTGCATGAGCCGGGCCTGCGGGTCGGTGTGCTTGAGGGCGGGCCAGGGGTCCTGGCCGGCGCCCAGCGGCGGGTAGCCGGTGGCGCCCGCTTCGATGGCCGCGCCCAGGCCGGTCCGGTTGCTGGCGTCGACCGTGTCGTGGCCGTGTATTTCGATGTTGCCGCGCCAGCTCGCGGTGTTGGTGATCTCCCAGTCCCGCTCCTTGAGCAGGTAGTGGAGGTTGTCGTTCTTCCCGTCGGGACCCGGATCGAGGTACGAGGTGGAGGCGGCAGGGTAGCGGCTCATGATGCCGAGGAGGCCGTCGAGGGGGTCGTGGGCGAACCAAGCCTTGTCCGTGCCACCGTAGTTTCCGTACCGGTCCCAGATATCCGGATTGCCGCCCTGTTTCTTGTCCTCGGCCTTGCGGATGTCGTCCGCCATGTCGTGCAGGAACGGGGCCGAGTAGCCGTCGCCCCTGCTGCATCAGGGTGACCAGGCTCTGGTAGCCGCGGACTTTCTGGCTGTGTCCCGGGGCCACCGTGTTGACGTCCTTGCCGGCCCCCTTGAGGTCGTACGAGGCGAGCCCGGCCTTGTCGAGCTGCGTGCGGAAGTTCTTGTAGAAGTCGGACTTGGGGTCCTGCATCGCGTTCGACAGGGAGTTGGCGAGCCCCTTCTCCACGTCCAGGTAGCGCTGCCTGTTGCCCTTGTCGTCGCCGTACGCGTGGTCGTTGAGCTTGTTCGTGAGCTTCAGCGTGTTCTCCGCGCCCATTCCGTTGAGGAAGGTCTGGGTGAACTCCGGGCGTGAGGCGTTGTCGCGGAAGGAACGGTCCAGCTCGGCGTAGTCGGCGGTGGAGACCTTCTCGCCGCTGTTGATGCGGGTGGCGATGTCCTGGGCGTTACGGGCCTCGTAGACCTCGATGTCGCCCTGCGCGTCGGCGTTGAAGCCGTTGAGCTGGTCGTCGGCACCCTTGCCGAAGGCGTCCTTGTTGCTGTCGACACCGACGGCTTCGAGGGCCAACTTGACGCCCTGATCGGCGTCGTCGAAGGCCTGAACGAGATCCCTGATCCGCTGGGACCAGGCCTCGATCGTCTTGTTCAGGGCGGCTACGGCCTCCGGGTGATCCCGCAGGTACATGCGATTCTGACCAGTGAGCTTGCTCTGGTCCTGACTCACGTTCCCCTGGGAATCGACGACCAGTCCCTCCTTGACGGCATCCGCGCAGACGGAATCGAGCCTCTTCTTGAGGTCGACGAACTGGCTGTGAGCGTCACGCAGCAGAGAGGCGACGGCTTTCGCCTGGGTCTGGGCGGCGGCGTATTCGTAGCGCGTGCCGGCGAAGTTGGTGTGGGCAACGCCAGCGCTGATGCCGGTCCAGTCCGGGCCCATCGTGACCTTCTGGACCGTGTCCCTGTACCGCTCCTCGACCTTCTTGATCTCGCCGGCCATGGACTCCCACTTGTCGGCCGCCGTTGTCAGCAGGCCCAGATCCGTGGTCATCACTTCGTTGTACGTAAGCACCGGCTACCCCTATACCCCGTGAAGCTTCGACTGGCCGATCGGCCGGAACTGGTCACCCAGCCCGATGTCGTTGCGCACGAACAGACCCGTTGCACCCCGCAGGGCGATCTTCTCCGAACCGAGTCGGCCCATCAGAACCGCGACCTGCTTGTCCCAGGTCTCCCCGACCTTCTTCAGGCCCGTTGCGGTGTCCCACCCGTCGAAGCCCTTGACGGCAGTATTGGTCGCCTCGTCCGCGTGCTCCGTGGACGTCTTCGTCTTGTCCTCGAGCTCGTTCTCGATCGTGTTCGCAGCCGCCGTCTTCCCCGCCGGCGTGGACCCGAAGGTCCCCGATCCTCCGGGTGCCAGTGGCCCTGCCGGGGCACCCGTGCCGTTCAGTCGCATGCCGACCTGCTGACCCGATACGTTCAGCGCGCGACTGGCCCCACTCCCGGTCGAAATCCCCCATGCTGGGCCCTCCCCCGTTGACCTTTCATGATCATAGACATGGCAACTGCACACAGGCCAAGCCCGCAACGCCGGTGGCCGTCGATCAAGCCATCGGCCGCTCGCGAAGGCCGCCGCGGCTGATCTGATCGCATAAAGCTACTGGTCACAACTCTGCGTCGATGACGGAACTGGTGGGCGTCCAGCGACGCCTCAGCGAGGGCCGCACGGGACTTCGGTGTGTCTCATGAGACACACCGAAGTCTGGAGAACGACGGCCACCGCCTCGTCGTCGTGCGCACCGCCGAGGACGTGGTGCTCCAGGCACGCTCCGGCCGCATCGTCACCTCCGCCTTTCCCGATCTGGCGGCCGCGGCCCGGCAGTTGCCCGCCGAAACCGTCCTCGACGGCGAAGTGGTGGTCTGGCACGGGGGCCGCACCGACTTCGCCCTCGTCCAGCGGCGGGCCGCGGCCACCGCCGCGCGGGCCGCCGTGCTCGCCCAGAGCCTGCCGGCCTCGTACGCGGCGTTCGACGTGCTGGAACTGGCCGGACTGGACGTGCGCGGGCGCCCGTACGAGCGGCGCCGGACGCTCCTGGTCGACCTGCTGCTCCCGCTGGGCCCGCCGCTGCAGCCCGTCCCGATGACGACCGACCCGGAACTGGCCGCCACCTGGTACGAGACCCTGCCCGCCAGCGGGATCGAGGGCCTGGTCGTCAAACGGCTGGACCAGACGTACCCGGCGGGCCGGCGCGGCTGGCAGAAGCTGCGGCACACGGAGGTGCGGGACGCGGCGGTCGTCGGTTACACCGGCACCCCGCGGCGCCCCCTCGCGCTGGTCCTGGTGCTGCCGGTGGGGGACGAGACCCCGCTGGTGTCGAGCCCGCTGACGGCCGCGCTGCGGGCGGAGGTCGCGGTGGCGGTGGCGGCGGCCGCGGGCGCAGCCGCCCCTTCCTCCCGCACCGCGCAGGGCGGGGCCGCGGCCGTCGGGGCCACGGCCACCGCGATCGGGCTCGGGGAGGTCCCGTACCGGCCGCTCGACCCGCCGCTGACGGCGGAGGTCCGGCACACGTCGACCCGGCACCCGCCGCCGGAGGTGCTCAGGCTGCGGACGGACCTCTGACCTGCACCGTGGGGTGGTGCAGGTCAGAGGAGATCGGGCGAGCGGGACGGGTCAGTGGCGGCTCATGCGTTCCCGCTCGGCTTGTACACCGGAGGCTCGCCCCTCGGGGGCTGCTGCGGCCCCGGGTACGACGGCGGGTTCCGGTAGCCCGAGTCCCGCTCGGATCTGGCGTCCTCTTGGTGGCTGTGGGTGGTGGAACCGAAGTTCCCGTAGCCCTGCATCTCGTGCGGGCGCAGCCCGCCCTCCGGGATCTCCACGGGTTCACGTTCCTCCCGCAGCTCGTAGACCGCGCCGCCGTCGGGCAGGTGCGGCTGGCTCTCCGCGGTCGGCGGCGGGGGCTCCTTGGCCCGGACCCGCTGGCCGAGCTTGAAGCCGGCGAGCAGGAAGCCGACCACGGCGATCCCGACGACCAGGAACCACGCGCTGTGGGTCAGGGTCTGGTCCAGACTCAGGGTCATTTCCATACATACTATTTTCCCCGATAGGTACTGTTTCACCGAAAGGCCGGGAAAGTCACCTCGTCCGCCCGGCGCGTGACTACCGGGCCGAATCCGGGGCAGGCGCCGGGACGACCTCCCCGAAGGGAGCCCGAAAATGCCCCGCGGATCTTCGCCCGAACGAGAACGCCCCTACGAGGACGGGCCGTCACCGGACGGTTTGCCCTCCGGCCCGTCCTCCGGCCTGCGCGGCGGCCCGCGCGCCCGCACGGGCGCGCAGGAGCCGACGTACGAACAGCTCTACGCGGAGGCCAGGCGCCGCAACATCCGCGGCCGCTCCGACATGAACAAGACCCAGCTCAAGCGGGCACTCGGCAGCTGACTAGCGCAGCGGTCCGTCGGAGTCCCGCAGCGCCCGGACCTCGTGGCCCCCGAGGACGGCCAGGATCTCCGCGCAGATGGCCAGCGCCGTCTCCGGGGGCGTCCTGGCCCCGAGGTCCAACCCGATCGGCCCGTGCACCCGTGCCAGGTCCGCCCCGGACACCCCGGAGGCGAGCAGGCCCTCGCGCCGCCGCGCCGTGGTCTTGCGGGAGCCGAGGGCGCCCACGTACGGGATCCCGAGCGCGAGCGCGGTGCGCACGGTCGGCACGTCGAACTCCGGATCGTGGCTCAGCATCACCAGGCAGGCGGTGTCCCGGCGCGCGGTCAACTGCTTCTCCGCCTCGGCGACGGAGCCGACGAGTCCGGCCCCCCAGCCCAGCAGCAGGGCCTGTGCCTCGATGATCTCGGCGAGTTCGCCGCCGCCTCCGATGACGACGTACGGCGCGGACGGGTACGCCTCGACGAACACCAGCCCGCGCTCCCCGTACAGGGCGTCGCGCCCGGGGCGACGCGTGGCCAGCAGCTCGCCGGCACGCCGCCCGGCGTCGTCGGCGGGTACGTCCACGGCCCGCACCACCTCGCTCACCGCGTGCTCGGCCTGCGCGTCCAGCCGGGTCACGAGCGCGACTCCCGCGCCCTCACCGAGCAGGTCCCACCACTGCGCGGGCACCGCCGACAGCGGCTGGAGCAGGATCTCGGCCCGACCGCCGCAGGTCAGCTTCGCCTCCACGGCCTCGTCGGCGCCCACCGAGACGTCACACACCCGCGCGGTGGCACCGGCCGCCATGGCCCCGGCCTCCGCCGCCAGCTCGGCGTCGAAGACCCCCCGGTACAGGGCCCCGACGCACTCCCCGCGGACGTCCACGAGCAGGGCCCCGGCGGGGTCCCGCGGTCCGAATCCCTGCTCGGCCACCGGCCGGGCCAGGAATCCGGCCCGCCCCTCGGCCGTCCACCGCTGCGCCGTCTCCACCAGCTCACGCATCGCGCCGCCCCATCCTCATCGTCAGAGCCCACCGCAAAGCACCAGGTCAGCGGCGCAACGCGGCCTCACGACCAACCTACGCACGCAGCCCACCCCTACCCACCCCCCAAAACCCACAGACCCGGACCCACCTCCCTCGTACGGACCACCGGACCCGAGTTGCACGCGAGCGCCGGGAGGGGTTGGTTCGAAGTACGGCACGCAACGTTGGGGATGACCCGAAATGCTCTTCACGGACCGCGACGACGCAGGACGCAGACTCGGCACGGCGCTGGGCCCGTACGCGGCGGAGCATCCCGTCGTCCTCGGGCTGCCGCGGGGCGGGGTCCCGGTCGCCTTCCACGTGGCGCGCGCCCTCGGCGCGCCCCTCGACGTGATCGTCGTGCGCAAGCTCGGCGTCCCGTACCAGCCCGAGCTGGCATTCGGCGCGATCGGAGAAGGTGGCGTACGCGTGATCAGCGACGACATCGTCCGCCGCGGCCGGCTCGACCCGCAGGCCATCGCGTCCGTCGAACGGGCGGAACAGTCGGAGCTCACCCGCCGGTCCGCCCGCTACCGCGCGGACCGGCCGCAGGAGGACCTCCGCGGCCGCACGGTGATCGTGGTCGACGACGGCATCGCGACCGGTGCCACGGCGGCCGCCGCCTGCCAGGTCGTACGGGCACAGGGCGCGGCCCGGGTCGTGATGGCCGCCCCGGTGGCGCCGCCGGACGCGCTGACCCGGGTGGCCGCGGTCGCCGACGAGGTGGTCTGCCTCTCCACACCGCCGGGCTTCTCCTCGGTCGGACAGTGGTACCGGGACTTCTCCCAGACCTCGGACGAGGAGGTCGTCTCCCTGCTCGCCCAGTCGCCGCGCCGGCCGGCCCCGACGGAACATGCCGAGGTGGAAGTGGAAGTGGAGGTGGAGGCGGCGGGCCTGCGGCTGCCCGGCGACCTCACCCTCCCGCCGGGCGCGAGCGCGGTGGTGGTGTTCGCGCACGGCTCGGGCAGCAGCCGCCACAGCCCGCGCAACCGCCGGGTGGCCGCGGACTTGAACCGGGCCGGCCTGGGCACCCTGCTGTTCGACCTGCTCACCCCGGCCGAGGAGGCGGACCGCTCGAACGTCTTCGACATCGACACCCTGGCCGCCCGCCTCGCCGCCGCCACGGCCTGGCTCGGCACCAGGTCCCCGATCCCGCAGGCCTACTTCGGCGCCAGCACGGGCGCGGCGGCCGCCCTGGCCGCGGCGGCTTCCCCGGACTCACCGGTCTTCGCGGTGGTCTCCCGCGGCGGCCGCCCGGACCTGGCGGGCCCCCTGCTCGCCGGGGTCCGGGCCCCCACGCTCCTGATCGTCGGTTCCGAGGACCACCAGGTCCTCGCCCTCAACCGCGAGGCGCAGACCCGCCTGCGCTGCGAGAGCCGGCTGGAGGTCGTCGAGGGCGCCACCCACCTCTTCGAGGAACCCGGAACCCTCGAAGAGGTGTCCTCCCTCGCCGAGAACTGGCTCAGCACCCACCGCCCGTAGCCCGCGACGGGTCGAGGAGGGGGGCCGCGCGGGTGATCGGCGCCGCGACATGAGTCACAAAGTGATCATTTGGGCACAAAACGTCAACAATGGCTTCGTTCGTAGCCCGAGGCGCGCGCTTGCGGGCGTGACACCTCCAAGTCCCGTGAGGACGGTTCTCTTGAGTCATCGAACGATCCGAACCAGACGCCTGAAGTCCGCCACCATGGTCTCGGCCGGTGTGCTCGCCGTGGCGCTCAACGTCGTCCCGGCCACGACGGCCATCGCCGACGCGATCCACCGGTCCGGCACCGACACCGCTGTCGCACTGCCCGGCCCGTCCGGCGTCATGGGTGATGACGACCACGGCGGCCAGCGCGGCCCCCAGGGCCGGCCGGGGAGGCCGGGCCACGACGGCAGGCCGGGCCGCGACGGTGCTCAGGGCCCCCAGGGCTACCAGGGTGCGTCCGTCGGGCTGGTCACCTACGTCAACACCGCGTCGGACGACGATGGCAGCGTGATCGCCACGTGCGAGACGGGTGACCGCGCCACCGGCGGCGGCCTCCTGACGGCCACCGGTAACGTCCGCACCAGCCGCCCCGTGGGCACCCCTCCCAACGGATGGCAGGCCGAAGCCACGACGGCCCAGGACATCACCGCCTACGTGGTGTGCGCCGACGTGACGCCGTGACGTCCCTTTCTGCTTGAACGACGGTGCCCCGGGGCGTCGGCCCCAGGGCACCGTCGTGTGTGGTCCGCGCCTAGACCAGCAGCGGTCCGCCGCACCGTGCGGCGCCCTCCTTCATCGCGATGAGGTTGGCGACGACGTACGAGATGTCGTTCTTGGAGTGCCACTCGGTCGGGAAGTAGGTGACCAGCCGCGACGACTGGAACTTGGCTTCGATCGTCGGCACGAAGGCGCGGTACTGCTCGTCCGTGTAGTACCAGAACGAGTTCTCGTTGTAGTACGCGACGTGCGTCGGGTCCTGGTACGCACCGCGCCCGTCGGAGCTGGGCGTCATGGTGATCAGCATTGCGCCCGGTGCCAACAGTCGGTACAGCTCGTTGATCAGCGGCACCTTCGAGGGCACGTGCTCCAGGAAGTCCACCGCCCGCATCACGCCCACGGAGCCGTCGGGCAGGTCCAGCTTCCCGGGCAGCGTCGCGACGATATCGACGCCCTCGCCCGGGTACTGGTCGACGCCCAGGTAGCCGGGCGGCTTGCGGTGGGCCGCGCCGAGGTCCAGCGCGAGCAGTCCGCGCCGCTGGGTCCACGCGAGGGCGTTGGCCTCGACGTACTTGTCGTACAGGACGACCGTCTCGCGCTGGATGTGCGCGTTGATCTCCGGGTCGCTCTGGGTGTTCGCGGGGTGCACGCGCTGGAGGTACAGGCAGCGGTTGATGTGGTGGAAGTCCCCGATGTGGAAGAGGCGGCACATCAGGTCCTGGTCGTCCAGGACCGTCCGCGCGGCGTCGTACCCGCCGGCCTGCTCGTAGCTCTCCTTGCGGAAGGCCCGTACGTGGTTGGGCGCGTACCAGATGTAGGAGACGTTGTGCGGGGTCGGCGCCATCGAGATGATCTGCTGCAGCTTGCGGCCGTCGACCTCCACCTCCTCGTACTGCCAGCCGCACGATGCGTCCCAACGGCTGTCGTCGCGGCTGCCGTCCTCGGTGATCTGCGCGGTGTTGCTGTAGACGAAGACGGCCCCGGGGTGCTCGTCGAACGCCGTGCCGAGCTCCGCCAGGCACGCCTTCGCCAGCAGGTCGTCGTGGTCGAGTTCCACGAGGATCTCGCCGCGCGCGAGTTCGCAGGCCCTGCGCTTGGCCGCTCCGACGCCCTGGACCTCGTCCGCGATCACCACGCGGACCCGGTCGTCGGGCCGCTCCGGCCGCCATCGGGCGCCGTTGTTGAGCAAGACGATCCACTCCCAGTCCTGACAGGTCTGCGCCTGTAGGGTCGCCAGGCACTCGTCGAGGAAACGAGGCCGGTGGCTGGGCGTGAAAACGGAGAACCTCGGTGTCGCGGTCGACGTCATCTGGTGCTCCCAGGTGGGGTGTCTTTCCGCGCGACGTTACGAGGGCGCCCTGCTGATGCCGCCGTATGGCAGGCAGCCGGGGCCCAAGTCCACTCGAATGTACGTTTAGACCAGCCAGCCCGCGTCGCGGGCGATGCGGATGGCGTCGACGCGGTTGCGAGCCTTCAGTTTCATCACGACGGTCGTCAGGTAGTTGCGCACGGTCCCGGTGGACAGGTGGAGCTCCCCGGCGATCTCGGTGGCCTCCGACCCCTGGGCGGCCATGCGCAGCACCTCGGTCTCGCGGTCGGTCAGCGGGCTCTCCAGGCCGTTCCACGCGGCCACGGCCAGCTTGGAGTCGATGACCCGCTGGCCGGCCACCACCCGGCGGATGGCGCTGGCCAGTTCCTTCGGGGAGTCGTCCTTGAGGAGGTAGCCGGAGACCTGGGCCGCCAGGGCCCTGCGCAGGGTGCCGGGGCGGCCGAGGCTGGTGAGCATCAGCGTCCGGCATTCCGGGAGGTGTTCGTGGATCTGCATCGCGGCGCTCAGCCCGTCGAGCCCGGGGAGGTCGATGTCGATGATCGCGATGTCCGGCCGGACGTCCAGGGCGGCGGCCAGGATTTCGTCGCCGCGCGAGAGTTCGCTGACGACCTCCAGGTCGTCCTCCAGGTCGAGCAGGGCGACGAGCGCTCCGCGCACCATGTTCATGTCTTCGGCCAACAGGATCCTGATCACCGTGACGAGCCCCCCGTCCGCGCGGTCGATCTTGTTCAACAGATCATAGCAACTCGCCCGGTTCCGGCTTCCGGACGGCTTGGTGCACCGTCAGTTCAGGCGACGAGCCACGTGCGTTCGCCCTCCGTGGACTCGTCCAGGTCTGGATCGACGTCCCCGTGCGCCGGCACCCGCGCGACCAGCCGGAACACGTTGCCGGGGCCCCTGTTGACCGTCAGTTCGCCGCCCACCGCCCGAACGCGCAGTCCCAGGTTGCCCAGGCCGCTACCGCTGTGCGGCGAGCTGTCGCGGTACCCCTCGGTGACGCCGTCGTTGGTGACCGACAGCGTCATCAGCCCGTCCTGCTCGACGGCGGTGATCTCGCAGTGCGCGGCCCGGCTGTGGCGCAGCACGTTCGTGACGGCCTCCCTGAGCACGGTGGCCAGCACCGTGTCCACCGGGGAACTGACGTCGCCCATGCGGATGTCGGTCACCGCTTCGACCTCGGCGGCGCCCAGTACGGACCGGGCCGAGGCGATCTCTTCCTCCAGCGACATGTCCCGGTACCCGCTCGCCACCCGGCGCACGTCGGCCAATGATTGGCGGGAGATGGCCAGTACGTCCTCGATCTCGCCCATGGCCCGGGCCGGATGGGCCGGGATCAGGCGGTGGATGAGTTCGCCCTTGAGTTGGATCGCGGACAGGCTGTACCCGAGCAGGTCGTGCAAGTCGCGGGCGAAGCGCAGGCGTTCGCGGGTGACCGCGGCGCGGGTGAGTTCACCGCGGCTCGCGTGCAGGACGCGGACCAGCTCGGACAGCCGGGTGAGGCCGAACGTCACCAGCCCGGTCAGTAGGGTCGTCTGCACCAGGTAGATGCTGTCGAGCACGGGCCGGCCCTCCTGTAGCGGGGGCACGAGCATGCTGATGCCCACGAGCCCGTACAGGATCCAGCCCAGGCGCGGCGGCAGGAGCAGCAGCAGGGAGCCCGCGAGGAAGCCCGCCATCGCGCCCCACTGCGATTTCAGGGCGAACAGCGGCAGGTAGGTGAAGGCGGCCTGGGCTCCCAAGGTCATCGCCCTGCGGGTGACGGGCACGTGCTGGGTGCTCGTCCGGGAGTGCAGCAGCTGGAGGGCGAAGACCGCGCCCAGGCAGCCCAGGGCGGCGGCCAGGGCGGGTCCTTCGACTCCGGCGCTGAGGATGTTCAGGGCGGTGATGCCGACGTAGCAGAGGAGCGCGGCGATCAGGATGACCTGGGCCATCCGGGGCGCGGGTAAGTCCCGGCTACGTCGCAGAATGCCCTCGACCAGGACCGCCTCCGACGGTCCATCCGAGGACTTGAGGCGGCCAGGCATGTCAATCCCCCTTTGGTGTTTCTGTGTTACATGCCAGGTGTGAGCATAGGCGAGGGGTGTGACCGAGAGGCGTGATTCGATCGCTCACACGAACAGTGGAACGGGGTTGAGCTGGTCGTACGGAGTGGCTTCGGCCAGCCGCCCGAGGTGCACCGGAACGTCGAAGAGCCGGCCGGGCCCGAACCTCGCCCAGAAATGCCGCAGTCCTGGTACGACCACTTTCGTCACGGGAATATTGAGGTCAGGTCGGCTCTGGTCGAGCACCAGCAGATCCATCCCGTTGGTCCGGACCATCTCTGTGATCATGTGCACGTCATCCAGTAGATCCGCGTTGCGGACCGAAGGCCAGTGGGCCCGTGTCCGGGACTCGGTCATCGGATCGGCCCCGAGATATGGCTGGTTGGCGACGGTGGCCCCGCGCCACCACGACAGGGGCTCCGGATCGGTGATCCGGTAACCGGTGCCGTCCGTCCGTACATCGCCGACCACCGGCAGCAGTTGCCCCAGCTCCGACATGGCCCGGCCCAGCGCCACCCGCGGGTCGAAGTGCGCGCCGAAGCCGAAGACCACATCCTCCGCGGGCTTGTCGGTACGCCGCGACAGCGCCGCGAACACCGGAACGCCCAGGTCGGAGGTGAGGTCGAGCGCCCACACCTCCCGGTTCATCCGGCGCAGCCCATGGCGGAACCGCTCGATCCACTCGTCCTCGAAGGAAGACAGGTCCACCCCGGGCTGCCGGGTGCGGTTGTACCACCACAGGGCCACCGCGTCCCGCTCCACCAGCTCCAAGAAGCCCTGCACCAGCGCGTCCTCGGGGCTGCTGCCCGCCGCGTTGCCGTTGGAGTCGGCCCACGGTTCGTCGTGGGAAGCCGCGCCCCGCCCGAAGTACAGCATCGAGGTCGGCAGCAGCCGCTGGACGCCTTCGGTCAACGACCACACCGGGGTCCAGTCGGTGGGGCGGTCCTCGTCGAACGGCGCGGACACGTAGTGGAACCGGGAGTGCCGCGCGTTCCACCGCTCCCGCTCCGCGTACTGGCGGGCGCTGTAGAGCTGGCAGTCGTTGGGGTGCACGGCGTCCTTGCCCAGGCCCCGCAGGGAGTCGCGTACGACCGGCTCGTCGCCCTGCCGCGTACCGCTGTAGCGCTCGACCGCCTCGCACAGCGCACTGGTGCGCGCCTCCTCCTCGGTGCGGCCCTTTCCGCCGCTGAGCGCCCGAAGACCGGAGCTGAGGCCGGCGAACGACGCCGACTCCATGGCCAGGTTGTGCCCGGAGGTGTACGCGTGGACGAAGCCGGGCGTACCGGAGGCCCTGCGGATCTCCTTGACCACCCCGGTCACCGGGTCCACGAGGTGCCCGTGCGTCCGCAGCATCTGCGCCGCCGTCAGGGCGCGGTCCCCGCCCCCGGTCGCCGCCGCCTTGGGCCGCGACACGGGGACGAACGGCTCCCCGGTCCGGCGGGCCACCAGGCCGGGGTCCCCGCAGGCCGCGCACTGCGGACGTCGGCCCACCGGGTGGCTGGCGGTGCGCAGGCGCAGCGTGTCGAAGGTGCGGACGTGCCCCTGCTCCGGATCGCGCAGCCCGGCCAGCCACTTCGCGCTCTCCAGCACGGCGAGGTTGACGGCGAGCGCCGTCCCGGCCGCCAGCCCGGCGGCCGGCCGCGGTACGGGGCCGTCCAGGCCCAGCGCGCGCCGGACCGGCACCTCGGAGTGGCGGTGGCCGCGCAGCCGCACGGCCAGGCAGTGCCAGCAGGGGCCGGAGCCGGGCACGAAGAACGGGCCGACCCAGGGGTCCGTCCCGCACAGCTTGGCGAGCACCCACGGCCGGCCGGCGGCGCGGTGGGCGGCGTCCACGGCGGCCAGTTGCGGGGAGAGGTAGTCGTCGCACAGGACGAGCACCAGGTCGGCGGCGCGGGGGTCGTCGGTGACCGGGACGCCGGACGCCCGGCAGGCCTCGGCCACCGGCACCGGGTCCAGGCCGGGGAGCGCCTCGATCGCGACGCGGGCCCGGGCCAGGCCGGCGGCGGCCAGCCCGCCGTCCAGCCCGGCCAGGTCCCAGTACGCCTCGGCCTCGGCGCTGCGCGGAGCCACCGCCCCGGCGTCCGCGGACACGGCGGCCGGGGCGGTGGAGCGGATCAACCCGGCGTCGGCCAGGGAGCGGAGGGCCGCCTCGGTGTCCTGGTCGCCCAGGATCCGTGAAGCCTCCTGGCGGACCGCCCCGACGGTCCGGGTCCCGTCGAGCAGCGGTACGAGGACCTCCGCCCCGCTCCCGCTCAGGGCGGTCACCCCGCGCCGCGACACCAGGTAGGCGGCGTCGCCGGGGACGACCGTCGGCCGCAGGTGGGACTTGAACCCCACCAGCGTGTCGCCGGCCGCCGGCCGTGCCGTCGGCGGCGTGCCGGGCCGCTGGGGCTCGGCAGCGCTCATGCTCCCAGCCGTCCGGCGATCGGCGTCGCCGGGCCCGTGACCTGCGTCCGGCTGCAGACGGTGAACAGGGCGTACGCGGTGTCGGGCAGGGCGTCGAGGTTCTCGATCACCAGGCCCGGCTCCGAGGAGCGGGCGGGCAGCGGTGCCGAGCCGGTGCCGGGGTTGATACGGGCGTTGGCCGAAATGCTGGTCATGGCGGTTGGTTCCCTCTGCGTCGTCGTGGCGCGGGTTCGATCCGTTCACGACGATTCTGCGAGGATCCGGTGATCGCAGGACAGTGCCCCGGTCACCACCGGAAGGTGAAGATTTCACATGCTGCGGTGCCTCCCACACCTTCCCGGACTCAGGGCAGCCAGCGTACGGGCAGGTGGCGGGGGCCGCGGATGAGGAGGCCCGTGCGCCAGGCGAGGTTCGCGGGGTCGGCGTTCAAGGACAGGGCGGGACAGCGCTCCAGGAGCGCCGCGATCGCCGTTCGGGCCTGGAGCCGGGCCAGCGGGGCACCCAGGCAGTAGTGGATGCCGTGGCCGAAGGCGATGTGGCCGCCCGCAGCGCGACGGATGTCGAAGCGGTCCGGATCGGGGAACCGCGCCGGGTCCCGGTCCGCGTCGGCGAGTGCGACCAGCACCAGTTCGCCGCCTCCCGGGATCACCTCGCCGGCGATCTCCGTCGGCCCGGTGGTGAAGCGGTACGTGGTGGTCTCGACCGGCCCCTCGTACCGCAGCATCTCCTCGACCGCGTTGTCGATGAGCGAGGGATCGGCGCGCAGAGCGGCGAGCTGGTCGGGGTGCCGGAGCAGGGCGAGGACCCCCGTCGCGATCAGATGGGCGGTGGTCTCGAAACCGGTGACGAGCAGCAGCCAGGCCATGCCGATGAGTTCGTCTGCGGAGAGCCGGTCGCCGTCCTCGTCGGTGGTGCGGACCAGGGCGCTCATCAGGTCCTCGCGGGGCCGCGTGCGCAGGTCGTCCACCATGGCGACGAGGTACCGCGTCATCGCCGCCGTCGCGGCCGTCCTGGTGTCCCGGTCCGGGCTGCTCAGGGCCTGTTCGGCCCAGTCGCGGAACGCGGCACGGTCGAGGGAGGGCACCCCGAGCAGCTCGCAGATGATGCCCATGGCCAGGGGGAACGCGAGGGCCTCGACGAGGTCGGCCTCCCCGGTGGGCCGGGCGAGCATGGCGTCGAGGAGCTCGCCCGTCAGTGCCCGTACCCTCGGAGCGAGCGCCTCGACGCGGCGGGGCGTGAACTCCCTGGCCACGAGCCCCCGCAGCCGGGTGTGGTCCGGCGGGTTCGAGCTCAGCAGGTTCTCGCCCGCGGAGAGCCGGGCCAGCGGCAGCGCGGGCGAGGCGTCCTTCCACGACTTCGACAGGGTGGGCTCGGTGAGCGCGGCCCGGCACGCCGCGTGGCCGACGACGAGCCAGGCCTGCGCACCCTCGGGCACCCGGATCCGGTGCACCGGACCCCGGGCGCGGAGCGCGGCGTACACCGGATGGGGATTCCTGGTGAATTCCTCGCCCAGCGTCGCGAAGTCCGCCGCGATTTCCGTTCCCACAGTGATTGCATTCCCTTCGGTAAAGGGGGCGGCTTCCTAGAGCGCCGACGTCTTGCGCTTCTCGAACACCTCACGGGCCACCGCGATGGCATTCAGCGCCCGCGGGAATCCGACGTACGGCACCACGTGGATCAGCGTCTCCACGACCTGTGCCGCACTGAGGCCGACGTTCAGCGCGGCCCCGATGTGAACGCGCAGCTGGGGGGCGGTGTCACCGAACGCCGTCAGCGCGGCGACGGTGACGAGCTGGCGGCGCCTCGGCGTCAGCCACGGACGCTGATAGACGTCACCGAAGGTGAATTCGACGATGAACCGGCCGAGGTCCGGGGCGATGTCCTTGAGCGACTCGATCACCTCAAGGCCGTGGTGACCGTCGATCTCCACCAGCTTCTCGGTTCCGCGCAGATAGCGGTCGCGCGAATCGTTCATGACCGGCGGCTCGAAGGTGACGCCCCGGTCGGCGAAGACCGTACGGGCGACGCCGACCGCGTTGAGTACCCGGGGGAAGCCGATGAAGGGCACGAGGTGGATCAGGGCCTCGATGACCTCCTCGGGGCGCACCCCGACGTGCAGCGCCGCGTCGATGTGGAAGTTCAGCTGCGGCGCGGTGTCGCCCTGGGCGGTCAGCGCCGCGACCGTCGACAGCTCCCGCTCGCGCAGATCGAGGCCCGGCCGGGCGTAGACGTCGCCGTACGCGAACTCGACGACGTAGCGCCCGAGGTCCGGGGCGATGTCTTTGAGTGACTCGACCACCGCCGCGCCGCGCTCGCCCGAGGTCTCGTGCAGGACGGCCAGTCCGCGCTCGTAGCGGGCGTTGTCGCCGGTGGCTGCGGCGGCCGCCGCCGGGGTCGGGGCCAGCAGGCCCTCGGCAAGGCCGATGCCGACGAGGGCGCCGCCGGTGAGCGTGGCGCGGCGGGTCATTTCGGTGGTGCTCCGTGAGGCGTTCATGGTGTCCGTCCCTGTTCCTGTCCGTTGGTTTCCGTCGATTCGAAAGGTGTGGGGCACGGGCCCGCGGGCACCGTGCCGATCGCGATGACGTTGCCCTCGCTGATGTATCCGTCCGGGTCGCGCAAGGGGTGGGCCGGACCGTCGGGGTCGAGGAAGGCCGCCCAGTCGCCCGCGATGCCCTCGACGGCCGCCTGCCGGGCGAACCGCGCGCAGGCGTTCCCGTAGAACCGCAGGGCGGACGGGTTCAGCGGAGCGTGGTGTTCCATGAGGATCGTGCGTTGGTGGACCGCCGTCAGTCCGGCCGCGCGCAGCCGGCGGTACAGGTCACGGCCCCTGAGGAGCTGGCGGGCGTACCCGGGAGTCCTGGCGGACGCCCGGAAGAAGTCGGTGATCAGGAAGGGGTCCGCCGGGCGCACGGTGCTCAGCGAACCGTCCACGTCCTTGACCGCGACGAGCCCGCCGGGCCTGGTGACCCGGCGCAGCTCCGTCAGCGCCCGCGCCAGTTCCCCGTCGTCGAGGTACTGCGTCGTGTTCGCGCACCAGACGGCGTCGAACGTGCCGTCCGCGTACGGCAGGTCGAGGACGCTGCCCTGGCGCACCTCCACCGGTACGGCCGCGGGGTGGTCCCGCATCCGCGCGGCGGCGCGTTCCGCGCTCTCCGGAGCCAGGTCGACGGCCGAGACCCGGCCCCGCGCGCCGACGCGGTCAGCGATCAGGGGCAGGAAGGCGCCGCTGCCGCAGCCCGCGTCCAACACGTGCCAGCCGCGCTCGATGCCGACGCCGTCCAGGGCGTCCCGGTAGTACGCGGCGCAGGCGTCGAAGTGCGGGTCCACGATCTCCTCGTGGGTGAACGCCAGTCCGGTGGACGTCGTGTACCCCCACCCCGCGTGATCCGCGGTCAGCATGCCGCGACCCCAGCCCCGGCCGTGATCTGCGCCTGGGCGAGCAGGCCCGTGAGGATCTCCGCGGTCGCCTCCGGCGCTTCCAGTGGAGCGAGGTGGCCGACCCCCGGAAGGGCGACGAGACGGCCGTTCGGCAGCTCCTCGGCCGTCGCACAGGCCTCGTCGAGGGAGACGAGTTCGTCCTCGGCGCCGATGACGACCACGGCGGGCACCTCGGCCGCGCGCAGGGCGGCCGTGGAGTCCGTACGGGCCGCGATCGCCCGCTGGGCCCAGGCGACGGACCGCGGCGGGGCCGCCAGCGCCAGCCCGGTCACCCGCTCCAGCAGCAGGGGCCGGCGGGCGCGGGTGGTCGCGCCCAGCAGCGACGGCGTCGTCGCGGTGACGATCCGGGCGCGCGCGGCATCGTCGAGGACCGCTTCGGCGAAGCGCAGGCGCTGCCCGGCCGCCTCCGCGGTGTCGGCGGTGCTCCTGGCCGCCAGCAGGGCCAGCGCGCCGACGCGGCGGGGGTGGCGGCGCAGGAAGGCCATGGCCACGTAGCCGCCCATGGAGCAGCCGGCGAGGGCGACGGCGCCGATGCCCTGCCGGTCGAGCTCACGGGCCAGTTCGTCGGCCACGTGATCGAGCGACGGGGCGCGGTCCGTGGCCGGCGCGGAGCCGAAACCGCACTGGTCGGGGGTGAGGACGCGGTGGCCGCGGGCGCGCAGCTCGCGGGCCGTCGCCTCCCACATGGACGAGTCCAGGGGCAGGGCGTGCAGCAGGACGACCGGGAGGCGGCCGGCGCCCTGGTCCGCGCCGGGGTCCGCGCTCATCGCCGCGCCGCCCGTTCCGCGTCGGCGACGAACCGCCGTACGTGCTCCGGTGGTTCGCACTCCCGGAGCCAGCCGAAGGCCACCGGCGAGGGCGGCAGGTCGTGCACCGGGACGACCTTGATGTCCGGCGGGACGACCGCGTCCAGGGACCGGAACGACACGTGGACCGCGCAGGTGCTCCTGAGCAGGTCCGCCATCGCGGTGAGCGTCGTCATCGGATGGACCCGGCGGATCGTACGGCCCCCGGGGGTCCGCGGCGGCACCACCAGGTCCCAGACGTGGGGCGGGAAGTCGCCGGGGCACCGGAAGCCCTCGTACTGCGCGACTTCCTCGACCGAAACCGAGGTGCGGCCGGCCAGGGGATGGTGGTCCGCGACGAGGACGGCCCGCCCGTCGAAGCCGACGGGACCGCTCACGGCGATGTCCGGCTCCAGCGGGTCGTACTTGACGATCATGATGTCAGCCCGTCCGGCGCGCAGCGGGCCGAACGGTTCGGTGACCTCGTACGGGACGTACTCCACCGCCGTCGGCGGGTGGCCGGCGGCCGCGACGAGACGGGACGCCAGGTGCGTGGAGCCGTGCACGCCGAGGCGGACGGGGCGCAGCGCGGTGGTGCGGGGGAACGGCATGTCAGACCTCCGTGGTCAGGCCGGCATAGGCCTGGAGTTCGTCCGGGCGGTGGACGTCGGTGTCGACGCGCAGCACGGCCAACTGCGCGCCCAGGCCGGTCAGACGCGGCACGAACCGCAGCGTCAGCCGGTCTCCGGGACCGATCAGCCCGTCCAGGACGGCTTCGGCCAGCAGGTGGTTGACGTGTACGAGCGCGTCGGTGACGGTCACCCGGGCGGTGGCGACGTACAGGTCACGGCGGACCGGGGGCCGCGCCCCCGGACGGCCGGGCACGGTCACGGTGGCCGACGCCCGACCGGCCGGCTCGTGCGAGGCCTCGAAGGCCTTCAGCAGCCGGCGCAGCGTGGCCGTCGCCGCGGCGGGCGCAGGTCCGGCCCAGGCCACCGAGTCGTCGCCGGCGACGTGGTCGAAGGCGAAGCGGTCCCGCAGGTTGGCCGGGCTGCCGGCCAGGTAGACGGTACGGGTGAAGGAGCGCCGCCACGCGTCCCGCGCCCCGGGTTCCAGGCCGAGGGCGAAGGCGCACGTCTCGCGCACCCACCGGGGCAGGTCGAGCCGGCCGATGACGACCACGGCGAGCACCTCGTCGTCCTCGCCGGCGCTCCCGCCGCGGAACTCGGCCCGGGCGGCGCGCAGGGCCTGCGCGCTGGACAGGTCGAGCCGGTCCGCGAGCTCCGGGCGGGCCGAGCGCACGCGGTCCGCGGCCGACTTGAGCAGGGCCGCCGAGGACAGCGGGAAGGACGGCGGGAAGGGCGGGTGCGGTGCGAGGGCCGCGGCCGCAGCCGGGTCGGAGGAGCCGGTCACAGGAACACCGCCGACAGCAGACCGGGATCGGGGGCGGGCCGCCCCTTGCCCAGGAGCGAGCAGGCCAACCGGTAGGGGTCGACGTACGCGTGGCCCCGCCGGTGCCGGTCCAGCGCGTCGACCAGCCCGCCCGCACCGGACGCGGCGGCGGCCGCGGACCGCTTGAGGAGCCGGGCGGCCACGGCGAGGCAGTGGCGCAGCAGGTCGTGGCGGAAGGACTGCTGCTGCCCAGGGCCGAGGGTCGCGATGAAGTACAGGCGCATGCCGAGCCGCAGCGCGCCGACGGCGTCCTCACCGGCGCCGTCCGCGTCGCAGGCCTCGACCGAGGCCCGCAGCAGCGCGCCGGCCGTGTGGTCGTGCCAGCCGCCGTGCCGGGCCGAGGTGATCTTGCCGTCGATGGGCACCCGGCCGATCGGCACCCGGCGCACCGTCGGCCCCAGCCGGGTCAGCACTCGGTTCAGCAGCTGGTAGTCCGCGTCGAGCTCGCGGTCGTACAGCAGGACGACCTCGTCGTACGAGGGGACCAGCGGCAGCAGTTCGCGCAGTGCGCAGGCCAGGTAGTTGGGGCGGCCGTCAGCCGTGACGATCCGGCGCAGCGGCATTCCGTACCGGGTGAGGTCCAGGTAGACGGGGCCTCCGCAGTGCCGCTGGTCCAGGACCAGGTCCACGGCGGCGAGCCGGTCGAGCATCTCTTCCAGCCCGAGACCGGGGGGCTGGTGCTTCCGCAGGCCGGGGTCGTGCATGCCGAGGCGCTCGTAGTGCCCGGCCCACAGCCGCAGCATCCGCTCGCTCGCGGGATGGACCCAGCCTCCGTGCTCGACGGCGTCCCGGTAGGGCCGCAGGACGTCGGCGCTCTGGCGCTGCCCGTCGCAGCGGTAGCGGACGTAGAGGTCCCCGATCTCCTCCTCGGAGAGCTGCGCGTAATCGGCTTCCCCGTGGGTGCGGTCGAGGTACTCCCAGAAGCCGACGGTCTGCTCGGTGACGTGGTAGGTGGTGTGGCTGTAGCGGTAGGTCACGGCGGCGAGCGGTGCGGTGGCCCGGAACATCACGTCGGTCCACAGCAGGCCCTTGAGGTGGCTGGGGGTCAGAGGTTTGGTGGGGGTGACCGTGACGGGTGCCAGCAGGACGTTCTTGCGGGGGAGCACCGTCATCCTTTCTCCTGGGCGGCGATGGCGTGCCGGAGTTCGGCGGGTGTCGGCGGCAGGGGGCCGGTCGGCCCGGCCGGTCGGGGGGCTGCGGCCGCCGCCCGTACGCGGGCCAGGAACTCCTCGTCGGCGAAGACCTCGGCGGGCGTGCTCAGGCTCGTCCCCATCCGGGTGAGCCCCCGCCACACGGTGCGGTCGGTGGCCGCCGCGGCGAGCGCGGCCGTCCGCAGCGCCCCGGGAACGGGCGCCGGTCCGGGCGGCTCGGGCGCCGGGGCCGCGGGAGCTCCGGTCCCGGCCCGCCACCGTTCGGCGCGGGACCGGGAATCGTGCGCCCCCAGCTCGTACCAGGGGCGCAGCAAGCGGTCGGCGAGGTCCGCGGCGGCCGGGCCCAACCGCTCGTCCGCCGCCGGGTGTTCCCCGATCAGCTCCGCGAGCCGGAAGGCGTGCGCGAGCGCGAGGGACATGCCGCGGCCGAACATCGGATCGGTGACGCAGGCGGCGTCCCCGGCCCGCAGCAGTCCGGCGACCGGGCGCTGCCGGCCGGCCGCCGCGCCGCGCAGGACGTTCGGCGGCATGGCGATGGCCCGTACCGGGCCGAGCGGCTCCGCCGCGTCCTCGTCGACCCAGGGGGCCAGGAACGGCGAGAGGCGGCAGGCGGTGGTGAACCCCCCGGGCGTGCGCAGGGCCGCCATCGCGCGGTCGCCGGGCAGCGCGCCGAAGGTGACGGCGAAGACGTCGTTGTCCGCCGGGTGCAGCACCGCCGAGTAGTGGTCCCAGATGCCGCCGGCCGCATTGCCCCGGTTGAGCGGGCCCGGCGGCGGGTCGTGGGGTCTGCGCAGCCGGTAGAAGCGGCCGAAGGCGTGCAGCCGGCTGGGGCCCGTCAGGTCCTGCGGCACCGGGACGCCCGCCGCGGCGAGCCAGGACCGGGACGCGCACCTGCGGCCGGACGCGTCCACCACCAGGTCGGCGGGGATCCGTTCGCCGCCGTCCGTCACCACTCCCGTCACCCGGTGCCCGGCCGGCCCGGTCGGGGCGGACAGGAGTCCGGCGACCGTCGTGCCGTGGCTGACGGTCACCCCGGGGAGGGCCTCGACGGCCCGGTGCAGCACGAGGTCCAGGACGGGACGGCGGACGAGCAGCGTGACGAGCTCCTCGTCCCCCGGCTCCCGGCCGGAGCCGGGGGAACCGGGGCCCGGGGGCGCCGCGGTGGTGAGGTCGACGAGCCGGGCCCCTTGCGCCAGCGCGGCGTCGAGGACGGCCGGTGCATGGCGGCGGAGCACGCGCACGCCCAGCGCGTTCAGGATGTGGTCGTGGGCGGCTTGCGGCACGGAGGGCCGCTCCCACAGCTCCGCGCTCTTGGCGGCCGGCCCGTCCGGCGGCGGTCCGCTCCTTTCCAGGACCCGCACCCGGTGGCCGCGCGCGCCGAGCGCCAGGGCCAGGGCGAGGCCGGCGATGCCGGCCCCCGCGATCACGGTGCCCGTCATGGTCAGCGACGCCTGCCGTGGACGAAGAAAACCCGCCGCACGTCCTTCACCTCGCGCGGCGGCACCGGGTCGGGCCACCGCCCGTAGTCGGCGTCGGGCTCGCCCGGCTGGACGGCGCGCACGTCGAACCCGTACTGCGCGAAGAGGGCCTCGGGCTCGTCGGTGCCGAACACCCAGGGGCACCCCCAGCCCGCGAAGACGTCCAGCAGGCCGCGCATGTGGGGAAGGGTCAGGGCGGCCCCGTTGACGATGTCGGCGGCGATCTCGCTGCCGGGCGCGGAGATCGCGGCGACCCGCTCCAGCATCCGGTGCGCGTCGGCCTCCGGGATGTAGTACAGCAGCCCTTCCAGCAGCCACGCCGACGGCACGGCGGGGTCGTAGCCGGACGCGACGAGCCGCTCCTCCCAGTCGTCGGCGGTGAGGTCGACGGCGACCGTACGGTGGTCGACGCGGGGCCGGACACCCCGCAGCCGCTCGGCCTTGAAGTCGAGCACCGCAGGCCGGTCGACCTCGAAGTAGCGGATGTGCTCGGGCCACGGGAGCCGGTAGGCGCGCGAGTCCATGCCCGCCGGGGCCAGCACGACCTGGGTCGTCCCCGGGTCCTGGGCCGCCCGCTGGAGCAGATCGTCGAAGAACCGGGTGCGGATGGCGTTGTAGTCCGGGGTGCTGGGCAGGGTCCGCGGCCGGTCGGGCGGGAAGGTCGCCGCCCGGATCTCGGCCAGCAGCTCCGGACCCGCCTCTCCGACCAGTCCGCCGGCGTACGGGTCCTCGTAGAGCCGGTCCTCGCGGCGGGTCTCGGCGGCCCGCAGCGCCGCGGTGAGCAGGGCGGTGCGTTCGACGGGGTTGAGCACGGGCATGGAAGGCTGCTCCTTGTCGTGGGGGGCGGGGTGCGGGTGCCGGGCGGCCGACGTGGGCTGCTGGTGGGGGGAGTTCAGCCGCGGGGCGCTGTGGTCAGGCGGTCCCAGAGGGCGTCGTCCTGCCGGAAGAGGCGGTCCTTGACCTGGGTGGGGCGGACGCCCGCGGCGACCGCCCCGTGCCAGTCCCGGTCGAACGCCTCGGCGTCCAGCAGGCGGACGGCGGGGGCGTCCAGCCGACCGGCCGCCCGGGCCCGTGCGTACCCGGCGGACTGCGCCGCGAGGGAGCCGTCCAGGGCGGCGGTGAAACGGGCGGTCTCGCGCTCGTGCCAGGGGGTGCGGGGGGCGATCGCGAAGACGTAGCGCGGGGTGCCCGGCACGGCCGCACCGGTGGCCCGTCGGGTGCCCCGTCCGACGACCTGTCCGGCAGCGGGTGCGACGGCCTGTCCGGCAGCCGGGGCGACGGCCGGTTCGACCCGGCACGCCACGTTGCGCAGGGCGAGCCCGCCGGAGTCCAGGGCCGTGTGCAGGGCCCTGACCACCTCGGCGTCGCGCAGTCGCTCACCCGCCGCGTCGGATCGGCCGCCCCGGCCCGCGTACTCCATCCGCGGCACTCCGCCGACGGTGTCCACGACCCGGACCACGTCGCCGACCGCGTACCGGTACAGCCCGCCGACATGGCTGAAGATCACGTGGTAGTCGTGGCCGGCTTCGAGCTCGTGCGGCAGCAGGGTGGCGCTGTCGGGGGCGAGGTCCTGGTCGGCGGGCACGAACTCGTACACCGACGCCGATGCGACGAGGCTGCCGGCCGACGCGTGCCGGTCCAGCGCCACCCCCACCGGACCCTCCGAAGCGGCCACCGGTGCCGGCAGCACGGCGACGCCGGAGCCGAACTCCTCGCGCAGCGCGGGCAGGTACAGCGAGGCCACACCGGTCGTCCAGCAGAACAGCGCCCGTAGCCGGGGCCACACGTGAGCCGGCCGTACGGTGCCGAAGTACTCCGCGAGCCGTTCGAGCTCGGCGGCCCGCTCGGGGTCCGGAGCCCGGTACGGCAGACCGCCGAGGGTGCCGTCCCGCACCTCCTTCACGATCCGAGACCACCACAGGTTCAGCTGGTAGGGGACGGCGGCGACCATCGCCGGGTTGATGCCGATCAGCGCCCGCAGGTCGCTCTGCACCGCCAGCCTGAGCCGCAGGTAGGCCCGTTCCAGGTGGTCGCCGGGCTCGGTGGGCACCGCGAGCATCGCCCACGGCGCGCCCGTGCCGGGCTCGGCGGAGAGGGGTTCGCCGAACCGGGCGCCGAAGTCCACCTGGCTGGCGCCCACATGGGGCCGGCCGTCGCCCGTGACGGGCGGGGCGCCGAGCGGATCGTGCTTGAGGTTGAGGACGGCGTCGGGCCGGTCCAGGACCTCCGGGAAGTGCTCGATCAGCGGGGCCCACGCAGCGAAGTAGAACGGCATGAAGGTCGTGCTCATGAAGCGCGGGGTGACGGGCACCTTCTTGTGGGCTCCGGTGCTGCCGCTGCTGGTGAAGTAGACCGCGGGCGCGTCCGCCGACAGCAGGTTGCGCTCCCCGGCGGCCGTCCGTTCGATCAGCGGGGCGTGGTCGGCGTACGTCCGCACCGGGACGGCCTCACGGAAGTCGTCCACCGTGAGGACGCGGCCCAAGCCGTGCTTCCTTCCGAAGCTGGTGGAGGCGTTGAAGCCCACCAGGTCGGTGAGGACGCGCTGCTGCGTGCCGCGCGGATCGGCGTGCTCGCCGGCCAGCCGGTCGCGCGCGGCGAACACCCGCTCGCGGTAGCGGCCGGTGTGGCCGGGGGCGTGCCAGACCGAAGAAACGTTCATGCGGTCAGCACCTCCCGTACGGCCCCGGCCGCCCGGTCGGCATCGGGCTGCTCGGTCAGCATCGTCACCGGCAACTCCCGCACCTCCTCCAGCAGCATCTTCCGCAGGTTCCTTTGGTAGCTCTCGAACTCCGTCCAGCTCCCGTCCTTGCCGTCGTACTCCAGGGCGTTGAGCCCCGCGCCGTCTCCCCTGCGGCGCCAGGCGGACCCGGGCGAGACGTCGAGGAAGACCACCCCGCTGGGCTGCGGGAAGGAACGCCACCAGGAGTACATCCGGCTGTCCTGGACCCCTGCCATCCGGCACTTCGCCAGGATCTTGTAGTAGTACGAGTCCACGAGCACCGGAACCTGCGGGTCCACCTCCCGCACCTGGTCCCGGAGGTGGACCACCGCCGTCTGCAGCACGCTGGCCATGAAGTCCACCGAGTACGCGCCACCGAGGCCCGGCAACAGGTGGTCGTGCACGTCCTGCCGCAGCCGCGGGATCAGGGCGTGCTCGGGTGCCACGAACGCGCTGTCCGTCGACACCATCCGCCACTGCGGCAGCATCGGTACCAGGCGCCGCATGACCGAGGACTTGCCGGCCCCGTCGGGACCCAGCAGTACGTGGAACCGACGCCCGCTCATCGGACGGCGACCGTCACGGAGCGCCGCGCCAGACGCTCGCGCAGCTCGGCGTCGTCGCCCACGACCACGGGATGCCCCACGAGCTCCAGCATCGGCAGATCGGAGACGTGGTCCCCGTAGGCGTGGCAGTCGAGCGGGTCGACGTCGGGCCGGGAGGCCAGGTGGGCGAGCACCGCGGCGCGCTTGCCCTCGCCGATGACCGGGGTGGCGACCTCGCCGGTGTAGACGCCGTCCGCGATCAGCGGGCGCGTGCACAGGACCGTATCCGCCCCCAGCTCGTGCGCCAGCGGTTCCAGCAGGGGCGGGAACGAACCCGAGACCAGGACCAGGCTCGCGCCGGCCGTCCGGTGCTCCCGCAGCGCGTCACGGGTGGAGTCGATGTAGAAACCCCGGGTGGAGGCGGTGCGCTCGGTGAACCAGTCGTCCGCCAGCTGCCTGACCGTGTCCACCGACTCGCCCGCGTAGTGGCCGTAGTAGAAGCGGTTGATGTCCTCGCGGGGCGTCCCGCCGTCGGCGCGCCGACGGATCACCGCCATGATCCGCTCGTACTCCTCCTCGCCCGCCGCGCCGTGCCGGCGCACCAACTGGTAGTGGAGGAAGTCGAACATGCTCTTGACCGTGATCAGCGTCTCGTCGACATCGCTGAAGACGATTCGGGGCCGGTCCGGGTCCGGCAGGCGGGCGTTCATGACGTACGGACCTCCGCCCGTGCCGGAGACGCCGCCTCCGCGGCCGCCGCCGCGGCGGCCAGCGCCACGCCGTCCTGGAGGGAACGCTGCGCCGCCCGCGTCTCCTTGGCGTGCGAGACCTGGGTGTCGAAGGCCGTGAACCGGACCTCCATGCCCGCGGTCTCCGAACCGCCCTGGCTCACGGAGAGTTCGCAGTGGAACGTCATGCGGGTGCGGTGCGGGGTCCGGTGGGCCAGCACGTGGCACCGCACCACCGCGGGGAGCGGGAAGAGGAAGTTGCGGTACCGGGTGGCGAAGGAGTCGATGACGAAGTAGCTGCTGCCGATCGCCTCGGGCGGCAGGTAGTACTGCTCGGCCACCGCGATGAACATCTGCCGGCCCGCCTCCGTGGCCAGCATCCCCTGCATGTGCTGCCCGGTGAGGTGGTCGGACATCACCTCGTTGTCGCCGTCCACCAGCAGGTCGGCCTCGTACCAGTCGCCGCCGACGGGCCGCGGCTGGGAGATGAGCACGTTCTCGGGGCGGTGCTTGTGCGCGATCTCCCGCCCGGCGCGGGTGTGCAGCGCCTGGTCGTCGATGACGACCAGGTCCGCGAGCCCGCGCCGGGCCAGGGTGTCGCGTATGAACTGGACGTCGAACAGGGAGACGCCCTGCCCCACGCTCACGCGGACCTCGCCGGCGCCGTCCGGGAACCCTCCGCTCCTGATCTGGCGGGCCAGCTGGGAGACGGTGAACACGCCTTCGTGGTGGGCGAACTCGGCGAACACATCGCCCACGAGGAACAGCGTGCCGGGCTTGGCATCGTTGACCTGGGGTGATTCATGGGACATGGCTGTCGGCCTTTCCTGTTCGGGGTGGGGTGGGGGGCACGTCATTCGGTCAGACGGCGGCTCAGTTCCGGGAACATCGGGTCACTGCCCAGGGAGCCGCCCTCCGCCCAGCGGTTGCGCGGCACCTCCTGGATGTAGACCGTGATCTTGTCCAGCGGTGCTCCCGTGACCTTCCTGACGGTCCGGGTCAGCTCCTCCATGAGTTCCTGGCACTGGGCGTCGTCCTGGCCGTCCCAGGTGGTGACGGAGATGATGGGCATGGGACCCCTCCGGGTCTGTCTGGTCTTGCGCGGCGGCCGGTTGTCCCGCCGCGCGAACTGCTGGGTGCGCGGGCGGCGTCAGGGCCGCGGGGTCCCGGCCCCGGTGGTCCGGAGCTCCTGGAACGACGGGCCGCGCAGCTTGAGATGGGCGTGGATGTCGCCGCCGAGACCGAACTCCCCGATGGCACCGCCGTAGCTGCGCTGGTAGCTCATCCACAGCACGACCACGTTGATGATCCGGTTGGCGCCGGGAAGCTCCGGGTCCGGGAACGGGTCCGGCATCGTGGCGTGGTAGCGGCCGGAGCCGTCCGCGTCCGTGACGAAGACGTTCGGCACCCCGAGCGGGCCCGGCCGGGTGGGCCCCGCCGGATCGAGGTCCCGGGCGCGCAGTGACATCACCGTGTAGACGCTGTGGGGGACGAGCCGGGAGAACTCGAAGTCGAACGTCCCGGAGCGGCCGTCCGGGGTGACGGCGACCTCCAGGGTCCCGCTCGCCCGCATCCACTGGCCGAACGTCACCGGCGTGACGACCTTGGGCCCGTCCTCCACGCGCAGGTCCGGGATGGGGACCTCGTGGAAGGCGTGGCTCGGCCGCTCGACCAGGGCGGCGTCCGGCAGCTGTTCCGGTGCGAACAGCATGGGGTAGTTGTTGCACGGCAGGGGCAGCGGCAGCGTGTGGAGAACGACGTCCCGGTCCGCCCCTTCGGGGTCGGTGTCCAGCTCGCGCACCACCGAGTACGGGGCGAGGCGCCCGAACTCGGGAACCTCGGTGTCCGGCGAGACCACGGCCGCGCCCCACTCGGGCGCGGCCCCGCCCGCGGCGGTGGGCCGGTTGATCATGCCCACCACCACGAAGTTGCCGTCCGCGTCCATGACCTCGCTCGGCGGGTACAGCGGACCCTGGGTCGTGAGAGCGAGTTCGTACGTCTCCTTGCGTCCCGGGGTCGCGAGCGCGGCCGGGCGGGTCGCCGTACCGGTCTCAGACATCGGCACGCTTGTAGACGCGGGTGTACAGGCCGCTCTCGCCGCCCACGATGTAGCGGTCGCCCGCCTGCTGGACGATCTCCTGGTACTCGGGCGACGTGAAGACCGCCTGGTACTGCGCCGGCTCGCACTCGAAACCGGACACGAACATCACGCCGGGCTGGGAGCTGATCAGCGAGTGGTACGCCAGGAACGTCTTCACCTCGTCCGAGCGGCGGACGACGTCGAAGATGGTGTTCTCGCGCCACTCGCGGTACGCGGCGTACGTGCTGGGCTTCACCTCGATGTACCGCAGCTGCACGTAGGGCGTCTGCGGCACCGGGTCGGTGGTGTCCTTCGGCGCCTCGACGAACTCCAGGAGATGGCGCCGGAAGTCCGTGACGAGGTCGTCGGAAACGCTCTCCCAGAGCTTGTGCCAGCCCGCGTTCAGGCCGTTCAGCTCCGCGATGTCCTTGACCGGCGTGATCTCCAGGACGTTGCCGTCGTCCACGCTGACGTACAGGGCGCGGCCGGCCACCGGCTCCTTCTGGTTCAGCCGGCTCCACTCGGCCAGGACCTGGTCCACCCGGCCGGGGGCCACGGAGACTTCGTTGAGGACGAGCAGGGTGGCAGACATGGGGTATTTCCTCTCGAATCAAGCGTGACGGACCACGCGAGCGGCGGAATGCCGGTCGCGAAAGAGAAGTGGGGGGTGGGGGTGAAGCGGGGATGCGGAAAGGCGGAAAGGGAGGGGGAAGAGGGGGAAAGCGTCAGGCTACGGTGACGCCCTTGGACGCGATCACCGCTGCCGCCTCCGCGACGGTCTGCTCGGGAACGAGCTCACCCATCTCGATCTCGACGCCGAAGGTCTTCTGCAACCGCAGGGCCAGTTCTTCCAGCAGCAGCGAGTCGATCTCCATCGCCTCGAACGTGGTGTCCGGAGTGACATCCGCTGTCGGCACGTCCAGTTCGCCCAGAACCGTGACCACCCGACTGACGATCGAATTATCCATGAGATTCCTCCGTGAATCACTGGGAACGCCGACTTTCGCGTTGCGGGATCGGAGCGGGTGAATTCAGCGGATCGAATTCCTCCCCGTCCCACGGATTCATCATGGGTTCTGGGAACCGGCGGAGGAAGTGTCTCCTGATCATGGTGGTGCGAACACCACCGGCACGGAGAACCGGATGCGGAAACCCGGTGCCGGCACGTCGATCAGGCGGCTTCGGCGTGAGCGCCGACCAGGTCGTGCGGACGCTCGGCCGACTCGGCCCGGGGCCGGGGGACGTACAGCGTCAGCAGGGATTCGGGGCTCTCCGGCACGCTCATCACCACGCGGTCGAAGACCCGCACCCCGGACTGCGGGAGCGCGATCTTGCGTCTGCTCTGGTTCGGGCCGACCACCTCGTGACAGTCCCACAGCGTGGCGAAACGCGGGCTGCGCTCGGCGAGTCCCTCGGCGATCCGGCCGAATTCCCGGTCCTCCGGGAAACGGGCCGACTGCGCCCGGAACTGGGCGACCAGCCCCCGCCCCACCTCGTCCGCTTCCGGGTACTTCTCGCGCGTGGAAGGTTCGGTGAAGAACTTCAGCACGCAGTTGTCACCGCGGGCCTCGATGCGGAACAGGGAACGGGCCGAACGGCTGGCCAGTTCGATCCGCCCGTACCGGTCCGTGATGTACGCCGGATTGCGCGACCACCCCTCGACGAGCGCGTGCATCCGCGCGTACTCGCTGTCCCAGTGGTGGCCCTGCATGCGCTGCGGCGGATTGTGGCCGGCCAGCCGGAAGAAGTAGTCGCGCTCCACGTCCCCGAGCCGCAGGGCGTTGCTGACCGCATTCACGATCCCTTCGGAGACGTTGATGTCCCGCCCCTGTTCGAGCCAGGTGTACCAGGACACCCCGACCCCGGCCAGGGCCGCGACCTCCTCGCGCCGCAGCCCCGGAGTACGCCGGCGCTCCACGTTCACCAGTCCGACTTCCTCCGGGGTGATCTGCTCCCTGCGCGCCCGCAGGAAATGCCGCAGCCTCGCCCGCCGTAAAAGTCCGGATACCGGGGGAGATGCAGTCGTCTGCATTCCTCGACCTCTTTCCAACTGAAGAAAATTTCCGAAGTGCGCCCGACTGGCAGACCCACCGGTGGTGTTGGCACCACCCCGTTCGACAGACACTCCCTCCCGCCGGAATCCGGCGCCACACTGACGGCATGTTCCACACAGCGGCGAACATCCCGGCAAGCACGGCGGCGGGTACGGCGAAGAGCGTTCCGGCGAAGAACGAGGCGGCCCGGCTGCGCCTGTTCTGTTTCCATCACGCGGGCGGCAGCGCCTGGTCCTTCTCGGGCTGGGGGCAATGGCTCGGCCGCGGCGTGGAGGTGGTGCCCGTGTCCATGCCCCCCAGGTCGGTGCCCGCGGCCGGCGTCCCCGGTGCCGTCAGCACGATGGACGCCCTGGTACGTGAGGTGACAAGGCAGCTGACCCCCTTCCTCGACGAGCCCTACGCGTTCTACGGACACAGCATGGGAGCGCTGGTCTCCTACGGCGTGGCACAGCGGCACGTCGCCGCGGGACGGCGCCCGCCCGCCTGTTTCGTGGCCGGGGCCCACCGCGCGCCGCACGTCCAGGCTGCGCCCGACCTGACCGTAGGGCTATCGGATAGAGCGTCCCTTGAGCTGCTGTTGGGCCTGGGTGGAGCCGGACGACTGCTGCGGGAGAACCCCGCACGGATGAAGGTCGTCGTCGAACGCCTCCGCGAGGACCTGCGGGTATGCGGCACCTACCGGCATCCGCAGGCGGGCCACCGGCCCCTGCCCTGCCCGGTCCACGTGCTGCTCGGCAGCCATGACCCGCTGGTCCCCGTGGCGGACGCCGAGGCGTGGCGCTCGCACACGAGCGCGGACTTCTCGTTCCGCTCCCTCCCCGGGGGCCACTTCTTCAACCGGGAACACAAGGACCTGTTCTTCGCCGAGTTGGGGAGCATCCTCGGGGCGGTGGAGAAGTGAACGGGCGGACGTGCACGTGCCCCGGAGGCCGCGTGTACGACCTCAAAACACGCGCCCGTGTGATTCCCGCCGCTGACACCGGCTGCCGGTGTGACCTACCTTCGGGCGGTATGGACGCCATGCCCTTAGGGACCGACCGGACCGACCGTACGAAGAAGAAGCGCACGGAGCTGGCGCACTTCCTGCGGAGCCGCCGCGCAGCGCTCTCCCCCGAGGACGTCGGACTGGTGACCTCCGCCCGGCGCGCCCGGGTCGGCCTCCGCCGCGAGGAGGTCGCGGTCCTCGCAGGGGTGAGCGCGTCCTGGTACGCCTGGCTGGAACAGGGCCGCCCCATCAAGGTCTCGGACGGGATACTCGACGCGATCAGCCGCGCCCTGCGCCTGAGCGAACTCGAACGGGTGCACCTGTACCGGCTCGCGGACGCCAACCCCCCGCTGCCCCTCTCCGATCCGGACCTCCCGGACTCCGGACTGTTCCAGCGGATGGTCGACACCCAGCTGTTGGGCCCCGCGTGCGTCATCGACCGCTACTGGGAGATCCTCGCGGTCAACGAACCGGCGGCCGATGTGCTGCGCCTGGGCCGCGACGGCAACGACAACTTCCTGACCAGCCTGTTCACCGGCTCCCACGGCGAGCGGTACCTGAACCGGCCCGAGGTGGCCCGCCGGATGACGGCCCGGTTCCGGCTCCAGTCCTCGTACGGCTCCGACGATCCGCGCTACGAGGAGATGGCGGACCGGCTGGCCCTCGACGACCCCGGGTTCTCCCAGCTGTGGGAGCGCCACGAAGTCGAGGAGTTCGTGCCGACGACGGTCGAGGTCGACCACCCCGAGGACGGGCCCGTCCCCTTCATGCTGTTCACGATGGACCTGGACGAAGCCGCCCGCACCCGGCTCCTGGTGTACCTGCCGCCGGGCATCTCCGGGCCCGTCGCGCCCTGGCCGTAGGACCGCCGGTCCCCACCCCGCTGCCACGAGGGTGGTGGTCCCACCACCACCAGCGGCACCCATAGCGCCAGCACGGTCTGGAAGGGCTCCGCCCGCCGCCGGACAATCGTCGGGTGGCCCGCCCCCGAGCGGAGAGCGGCCCGTTCCACCGTGCCCCCCGGTAGCGGCGTCCCGCACCGGCAACTATGGAGGCCCCCCTTGACTCATGCGTTGCCCCATGGCCGAGCAGCGGTCCTCGCCGGGCTCGGGACGTTCGTCCCGCCCCGCGTCGTCACCAACGAGGACCTGTCCCGGACCATGGACACCTCGGACGAGTGGATCCGCACCCGGACGGGCATCACCCAGCGGCACTGGGCCGACCCGGGGACCGCCACCGGCGACCTCGCCGTGGCCGCGGGCGAGCGGGCGCTGAAGTCGGCCGGCTCCGACGACGTCGACCTGGTGGTCCTCGCCACGACCACTCCGGACCACCCGTGCCCGGCGACGGCTCCCGAAGTCGCCTCCCGGCTGGGCCTGGCGAACGTGGCCGCCTACGACATCGCGGCCGTGTGCAGCGGCTTCGTCTACGGGCTCGCCTCCGCCGCGGGCGCCATCGCCGCCGGCATCGCCGACCGCGTGCTGGTCATCGGCGCGGAGACGTACTCCACGATCCTCAACCCCGACGACCGCACCACGTCGGTCATCTTCGGGGACGGCGCCGGGGCCGTGGTGCTGCGGGCCGGAGACCCCACCGAGCCCGGTGCGCTGCTGGGACACGACCTGGGCAGCGACGGCTCGTTGAAGGACCTCATCATCGTCCCGGGCGGCGGTTCACGGCAGCGCTCCGCCGCGGCCGCACCCGACGCACCCGAACCGGACCCCGCCGACGCGTACTTCAGCATGCAGGGCAAGCCGGTGTTCCGGCACGCCGTGACCCGGATGGCCGCCTCGTCCCAGGCCATGCTCGACCGCGCCGGCTGGGCGGCGGATTCGGTGGACTGGTTCGTGGGCCACCAGGCGAACGTACGGATCCTGCACGCCGTGGCCGACCAGCTCGGCATGCCCAGGGACCGGACGGTCGTCAATCTCGACCGCGTCGGCAACACCTCCGCCGCCTCCATTCCGCTGGCCCTCTCCGACGCCGTTGCCGGGGGCCGGATCACACCGGGCGACCGTGTGCTGATGAGTGCCTTCGGCGGTGGCGTCACCTGGGGCTCGACCGCTCTGGTCTGGCCCGACATCGTCGCGAACTGACACCCGTACACCCCGTATCCCCGTACACCCCGTATCCCCGTATCTCCGTTTACCCCGCATCCCCGTACTCCCGAATCCCTCCAGTCGGCCGCCGGTCAGTGTGACCGGCGGCCGACTTCCGTGTCGTCCGAGGAGATCTCCCATGACCGAAACGACCAACCCCCAGACGGCGCCCCCCCGAGCCGCGAAGCCGCTGGCCATCGGCATCCTGGGCGCGGGCAACATCGGCCGCCCGCTCGGCCGGCACTGGGTGGCGGCCGGGCACCGCGTGACCTTCGGCTCCCGGGACCCGGGCCGGCTCGTCCCGTTCGTCGAACCGCTGGGCGACCGGGCCCGGGCCGCGACGTACGCCGAAGCGGTCGAGGCCAGTGACGTCGTCCTGCTGTCCCTCCCGCACCCGGCCCTCGACGAACTGCTGGACCGGCTGGCGCCCCGGCTGGCCGGCAAGACCGTCATCGACGCCACCAGCCCGATCGGCGTCTCGGAGGACGGACTCTTCGTCTCCCTGCTCGGACCGGGCACCACCCGGGGCAGCAGGACCGCCGAGCGGCTGCCCGACGCGTCCGTGGCCCGTGCGTTCACCCACTTCCCGGACGAGCTGCTGTGGTCGCGCGGCACGCAGCAGCGGCACTTCTGGGGCATGGGCATCGCCTCCGACGACCCCGGCGCCCGGGAGGTCACGCAGGGCCTGGTGCACGACGCCGGCTTCGTACCGGTCCACCTCGGAGGCCTCAAGGAATCGGCCGCCCTGGACCCCGGCGGCGTCCTCTTCGGGTACGTCTCCACGCCCGCGGGCCTGCGCGCCGCGGCCGCCCTCTGACGGACCGACCGACGCGGACACCGGAAAACGCAAAGGGACCGCCTGCCCCGTCCGGCCGGAGCCGGACGGGGCAGGCGGTCCCCTTCGTGGTCGTGCGCACGGTCACGCGGTGGGGGCGGAACCGATCTTCTCGCCGGCGCCCCGGGCCGCGAGCGGCCGGTCCTCCGTCAGTGGCCGGTCCTCCGTCCCCGGGCGGGCTCCCGCGACGGGAGTCGCCGCGGCCGCCGGCTTCTTCTTCGGGTTCGACCAGCGCCGGGTGATCGGCCGTTCGATCAGGGCGTACAGCGCCCAGGACGCCAGGATCGCCACGCCCATGCACAGCACCATCAGGCCGACGGCCCCCGGAACCGAGTACGAGTTCCCGCCCAGCAGCTTCCACACCCCGACCATCACGGTGTAGTGCACCAGGTAGAAGGCGAACGAGACGTCGCCGAGCCAGACCATGACCCGGTTGCGGAAGATCGTGAACCGGCCCTCGTCGTCCGCGATGGCGCCGGCCGCGATGAGCAGGGCCGCCGGGACGACGCAGACCGCCCGCGTGGAGTAGATGGGCGGCGTGAAGTAGCCCACCGCGTAGCTCGCGACGAGCAGGACGCCCGACCAGACCATGCCGATGTTGCGCCAGCGCCCCGCCATCACCGAGCGGGCCACGAGGATGCCGAGCGCGAAGTCCAGTACGCGGGGCAGCGGCAGGATGTACGAGAAGAAGTACTGGTTGATCGAGGTGTCGGGCTCCGTGGGCATCATCGCCCCGGCCGGCACCAGCAGCGTCGAGAGCAGCGGCGTCGCGACGATCCCGGCGATCACGCCCAGGACCCAGAGGTTCAGCCGGTGGGCCGGGATCTTCCTGATCCAGTGGATCAGTACCGGGAACAGGAGGTAGAAGACCGCCTCGACGCCCAGGGACCAACCCGCCGGGTTCACCCCGAAGTTGATCGCGAAGTCCGGGTACCAGACCTGCACCATGAACAGGTTGAGCAGTCCGACCGTCATGTCCGTCAACGGAGCGGCGAACACCAGCATGGCCAGCGCCCAGACCACCACGTAGTTGGGGGCGATCTTGAGGAAGCGGCGCCGCCAGAAGCGCGGCGCGGTGTCGGTTTCCCGGGCCGACCAGGTCAACACGAAGCCGCTGAGCACGAAGAAGAACGTCACGCCGAGGGCGCCGGCGTGGGCGACCGCGTCGTAGTACGTGGTCACGGCAGAGCTGCTGCTCAGCCAGGGCACGCCCAGGAAGGCCAGGAGTGCGGCGTGGTAGAGGAACACCACGAAGGCGGCGGGGAAGCGCAACCCGGTCAGCGTGTCGAGTCGGGTCACCCGGGTACGCATTCTGTCCGTCGACACGTTTTCTGCTCCTTCAGAAGAGGGGAATCCGCGAGCGAATTGTGATGCGCATTGCGAAGCGAATGGTGATGCGCATTTGCGGTGCGAAGCGGGGGATGCCGAGAAAGCTACCCGACGTTCCGCCGCATTGCCTGGGCTGATCGATCCGGGTGGTGCCGCCACCAGTGCGGAGACCAACAGGCGCAGCGCCGGCCGTGTTTGTGCAGCGTAGGGGCGCTCGTCGGCGGGTGACTGGTGGTCCCACCACCACGACCCGGACGCACTTCCTCCGCGCGTACGAGCACGGGACAATTCATCGACGGGCCTTTTCTGGCAGTGATGATTCCCGCATTCTCCGCGCCGTCGGGCTGCCCGCGAGCAAAAACTCCGTCCCTTTCCCCGCCGGACCACCAAACCGGGAGCAACGATGTCCCCCAGTGCGACCAGTCAGACCAGCAAGCGGCCCGGAGGCACGGACCCAGCACCCGGGCCCACCTCCACGTCGACCCCGGACGCCCCGCCCGGGGCCGCCCCTCAGGGCTCGGTCCTGCGCGCCTGGCTGGCCGTGGCCGGACTGGCCCTCGGCGTCTTCTCCTTCGTCACCACGGAGACCCTGCCGATCGGCCTGCTCCCGTCCATCGCCGACGGCACGTCGGTCTCGCTGGGAACGGCCGGATTCCTCGTCACCGGCTTCGCGGCGCTCGCCGCGGTGACCGCCGCGCCGCTGACCGCGCTCACCGGGCGCGTGGACCGCAAGTGGCTGCTCGTCGCCCTGATGGTCCTCTACATCGCCGGCAACCTCATGGCCGCCGTCGTCGACGGCTACGCGCTCCTCCTGACCGCACGCCTCATCGTCGCCCTGGCGCACGGAGTGTTCTGGTCCATCGCCGTATCGATCGCCGTACGGCTGGTCCCCGAGCGGCACGCCGTCCGCGCGACCTCGGTGGTCCTCGGCGGCATCTCCCTCGCCTCCGTCGCGGGCACCCCGCTGGGCACCGCCGTCGGCCAGTCCGCGGGCTGGCACGCGGCCTTCGTCTGCGTCGGCTTCCTCGGCTTCCTCGTCCTGGGCGCGAGCCTGCTCTTCATGCCCGCCCTGCCCGCCCGGGGAAGCGGCAGCCTGTCCGCGCTCCTGCACGTACTGCGCCACCGCGCACTGCGCGTCGCGGTCGGCGTCACCGCACTGATCATGAGCGGCCACTTCCTCGCCTTCACCTACGTGGCCCCCTTCCTCCAGGAGGTGACCGGAGTCCGGCCGTCCCTCATCGGCGTGCTGCTGCTGGTCTTCGGTGCGGCCGGGCTGGCGGGGAACTTCGCGGCCGGTGCCGTCGTCGGCCGTGCCCTGCGGGCGAGCCTGATCGGCTGCACCGGGCTCCTGGCCGTCGTCATGGTGGTCATGTACGCGGGTGGGGCCAGCGGGCCCCTGGTCATCACGATGCTGGTGTGCTGGGGCGTGCTCTACGCCGCGCTGCCCGTCGCCCTACAGACCTGGGTCATGCGACTCGTCCCCGAGGAGAGCGAGGCCGCCTCGTCGCTGTACGTGGCCGCCTTCAACGGGGCGATCGGCGTGGGCTCGTTCATCGGCGGTCTGATCATCGACGGCTCCGGCCCCCGGCTGGCGATGGCCGTGGCCGGCGCCTTCGCGCTCGCCGCGATGCTGGTGACCGCCGTATTCGGCCGCAGCGGGGGAGGGGTGGCGCGCTCCGCCCGCTCCTGACCGCGCTCCGTCGACCGCGGCGTCGACCGCGGCGTCGACCGTTTCGTCGACCGTTTCGTCGACCGTTTCGTCGACCGATCCGACCCCGACCGCGCCCGTGTGACGGGCCTTTAAAGGCGGCGTGAGGAATTCCTAGTGGCCGTATGACGCACTGTGTGTCGTCGGGCCGGGGCCCGCGTCCATACTCGACGGATCCCTCCGCCCGGCAAGAGAGGTGCAATATGCGACAAACGACCGGGGGTGTCCAGACCTTCCATCTCTGGTCGCTGTCCGAGGACGTGATGATCGATCAGGGGGCCGGCGGAGACGCGTTGCTCCTCACCAGCCGCTGGGGCGAGGACCGGCTCGACCGGCCCAGCCCGGCGGTGCGCGAGGTGCTGCGGAGGATGGAGCTCGGGCCGGTACTCCTGGCCAACGCCCTGAGCGGCCCCGAGGACCAGTGCCCCTTCACGCTGCCGGCCCTCAGCAAGCTGTCGCACCTCGTGGTGCGCACCCTCGGCGTGGACGACCTGAAGGGGCCGCTGCTGTCCGTGGTGCCGTTGTCGTCCGCGGCCTCGTTCGTCCTGATCCGCCCGGCCGGCGAGAGCCGGGTGTGCCTTCCGCGACACGTGGCCTTCACCGTGCCGGAGTCGGGCATCGGATGCGTACTGGAGTCGGACCGCTCGCCCCACCGCGTCGTCCTGCACCGGCAGGAGGCGGCATGGGTCGCGATGACGCTCGCGTGGCCGACAACGCTCACAGCGGTTTCGGCCGCTTTGCCGCTGCCGCCCCAGGTGACCGAGGACATCATCGGTTATCTGGCGGCTGCCGGACTGGTCACCCCCGCCGACGAGCCGGCGTAGCGGATCCCTCCCGCAGGACCCCCGCGGACCCTCGTGCCGCCGGTCGGGAGGACCGCGGGACAGTGGCCCTGACCAGGGAAGACGTACCCTGTGATGGTGGTCGGCGGCCCGTCCGCAGCCAGCCGGGGGCGTGATGCCGCCCGGCGCCGTCGGCCGACGGACGCCCGTATTCCGGCCGTACCGGGTGCGCGGGGTGAACCGGCTCAAGGGCTACTGGCCCACCGGTCGAGTTCCCTTCCAGGTACTTTCTAGCCACTGCCCCGATAGTGCCGCCCATGCAGCGGGAAAGTCCCGTAACTGACTCGACGGAGTGGACACCATGCTGGACGCGGATACCTTCCGTAAGGTTTTCGGTTCGTTTCCGACACCTGTCGCGATCGTCACCGCACTCGGGGCGGACGGCGAACCGAGCGGTTTCACCTGCAACGCCTTCTCGGCCGTCTCGGCGGCCCCGCCCCACCTCCTCCTCTGCGTGGGCAAGGGGTCCCGGACCCTGCCCGCGGTGCTCTCCTCCGGGGTGTTCGCGATGAACTTCGTGGCCGACCAGGGCCAGGACGCGGCCCGGCTCTTCGCCGGGAAGGCGGAACGCAAGTTCGACGGCGTGGCCTGGCGCGGCGGGATTGCGGGCGTCCCCGTCCTCACCGGGGCCGCGGTCGCCTACGCGGGCTGCACGCTCGTACGGACCGTGGACGCCGATGACCACCTGCTGCTGATCGGGCGGGTGGAGGAGAGCGAGCTCTTCCCGGGTACGGCCGCCCTCTACCGGCAGGGCGAGTTCGGCACGTGGGAACCGGGCCGCCGGCTGGCCGTCCAGCACTGAACCGGGCGCCCCGCCGCCCGGCCCCGTACGCACGACGAAGCTCCTGGCGGACGCGGTGTCTGCCAGGAGCTTCGTCGGGCTTGGTCGTGCCGCGCGGCCCGGACGGCCCGCGCGGGGGCGCCCCGGCTAGGCGGAGAGCGCATGCAGGGTGGAGGAAGGGACCTGCAGGCCGCTGTCGTTGGCCAGGATGGCCTGGTGCAGCCGTTGCAGCCGCGGTGACGGCTCGACCCCCAGCTCCTTGATGAGCGCGTGGCGCAGGGCCTGGAAGGCGTCGAGCGCACGCCAGGGATGCCCGGCCCGGTACAGGGCGGTCATCAGCTGCGCGGACAGGGTCTCGTGCAGCGGCTGCTGGCTCACGAGCATCCGCAGCTCGCCGATGATCTCCGCGTGCCGGCCGAGGCTGAGGTCGGCTTCCAGGCGCATCTCCAGCGCCCAGTCGCGTTCCTCCTGCATGCCGATGACCTCGGTGCTCAGGACCTCCCCGACAGGGACGTCGGTGAGGGCCGGGCCGCGCCACAGCTCCAGGGCGCGGCCGAGCTGCTCGGACGCCGTCCGGGGGTCGTTGTCGGCCAGCGTCCGGCCGCCGACTCGCACCAGCTGCTGGAACTTCAGCAGGTCGAGGGAGAACTCCTCGGGGGCGAGCCGGTAGCCGCCGTAACAGGTCGCCAGAACGTCCTTGGCGCTCCGGCCGTTTTGCTGCTGCACACCGGCCTGGGTCAGTTTCCGGCGGAGTTGGAGAATGTAGGTCTGAAGGGTCGTGGCAGCGCTGCGGGGAATGGCGTTTCCCCACAACTCGGCCATCAGCGTTTCCACTTGTACGACGCGACCCGCGCGGATGGCGAGCAGCGAGAGGATCTGCCGGGGCTTTCCGGCGGTCGGCACTATGGACATGCCGTTCATGCGGGCTTCGAGTGGTCCGAGAACTCCGAATTCCATGAATCCAGCTTCGCAGTACCGTCGCGCGAGTGACCAGTGACGGCGGCACGAGCGGACATGAAGATCTCATACACGCAGGCCCGCCCACCGGCCCGCCTGCTCGTGAGCGGGCAGGCGGGCCGGTGGGCGGGTCGGGCTGGCGTGGGGCCGGTCGGGGCCGAGGTGTCGGAACAGGGCGCGACGGCCATTCGGTGACGACGGCCTCTTCGTTGACGAAGGCTCAGCCGTTGACGAAGGTGAGCCCGGTCGCGTCGTAGCGGGTGCCGGCGATCTGCTCCGGCGGGGCGGCCGCCTCGATCGCGGCGAGGTCCTCGGGGGTCAGTTCGACGGCCAGGGCCGCGAGGTTCTCCTCCAGGTAGCTCTGCCGCCGGGTGCCGGGGATCGGCACCACGTGGTCGCCCCGGTGCTGCACCCAGGCCAGGGCGAGCTGACCGGCCTTGACGCCCTTCGCCGCGGCCAGTTCGTCCAGCTTCGCGACGATCGCCAGGTTCCGCTCGCGGTTGCCGTCGGCGAAGCGCGGGTGGCCCCGCCGTACGTCGGTCTGCGCCAGCCCCTCGACCGAGCCGTACCGGCCGGTCAGGAAACCCCGCCCGAGCGGCGCGTACGGGACCACGCCCACCCCGAGCTCGCGGCACACCGGGACGATCTCCGCCTCCAGGTCGCGGGACCACAGTGACCACTCGCTCTGCAGCGCGGCGATGGGGTGCACCGCGTGCGCGCGCCGGATCGTCTGCGCGCCGGCCTCCGACAGGCCGAGGTGGCGCACCTTGCCGGCCCGCACCAGCTCGGCCATCGCGCCGACGGTCTCCTCGATCGGCACCTGCGGATCGACCCGGTGCTGGTAGTAGAGGTCGATGTGGTCGACGCCGAGCCGGCGCAGCGACGCCTCGCACGCCTGCCGCACGTAGGCGGCGTCTCCGCGGACCAGGGTGGGGTCGCCGAGGCGGTTGGCGAAGCCGAACTTCGTGGCCAGCACGACCTCGTCGCGGCGCCCGGCGACGGCCCGCCCGATCAGTTCCTCGTTGTGGCCGCTGCCGTAGAAGTCGGAGGTGTCCAGGAAGGTCACCCCGAGGTCGAGGGCGCGGTGCAGGGTCGCGATCGACTCGGCGTCGTCCGTGGCTCCGTAGCCGTGGCTCATGCCCATGCACCCCAGGCCCTGCGCGGAGACCGCGAGTTCGCCTAAGTACCGGGTGGGGACGTTGGTCATGCTGCTGCCTCCTGGGCTGGGGACCGTCTGCCCACGACGCTAGGTGTTGGAGTGCGCTCCAAGGCAAACGGGAGTGGTTCGTTCGTCGGGATCGTCAGGGGGTGAACGACCGGGACGCGAAGAGCGTCGCGGCCGGGTCGAACGTCAAGGCGATGTGCGTGGCGATGGAGTTGACGTCACGCCAGGCGCGCTGCAACGGGCTCTCGGTGGTGTGCCCGGAGGTCCCGGCGGTGGCGAACATCCGGTTGACGGCGTTCACGAGGTGCTCGGTCGCCAGCGCGTAGTCGCGTACGTTGCGGGCCGTCTCCTCCTCCGTGATCCGCGCGCCCCGGTCCGCGGCGGCCGCGGCCCGCTCCAGCAGCAGCATCGCGGCGTCGACCTCACCGGCGCTACGGGTCAGCACCGCCTCGTAGGTGCTGCGGGCGGGACCGGGCACGCCGGGCCGTCCGGCGCCTCGCGCCAACCGCTGCGCCGTGTCGCCCGTCCACAGCGCGAGCGCGCCGCGCGCGGCACCGAGGGCGGCGGGCGCGCACGACAGCCCGTTGACGGCCTGGATCGGCACGGTGTGACAGTCAGCCGAGGAGTCCGCCGGCCGGCCGTCGAAGAGGGACTGCCGGTCGACGCTGCGCGACGCGGGAACGAACACGTCATCGGCGATCAGCGTGTTGCTGCCGGTGGCCCGCATGCCGGAACCGGTCCAGGTGTCCTTGATCGCGTACTCGGTACGCGGCAGCGCGAACAGCCGCGCACCGCCCTCACCGGGCAGGACCGCGCACACCACGGCCCAGTCGGAGTAGTCGACGCCGCTGATGTACGCCCAGGAACCGGACACGCGCCAGCCGCCCGGCACCGGCGCGGCCTTGCCGATGGGGGACAGCGAGCCCACGACGAACACGTCGGGACCCCCGGCCCACACCTCCGCACGCCCGTCCAACGGCAGGTGGGCGGCCACCCGGGCCAGGCTCGACGCGACCGACGCACACCACGCGGTGGCCGCGCAGCCCTCGGCCACGACGGCGACGGCCTCGCTGAACTCCGCGAACGTACCCTCCACGCCGCCCTGCGCGGCCGGCACGAAGTGCCGTGCGAACCCCGCCTCCAGCATCCGCGCCACCACATCGGGAGTCAGCCGTCGCTGCTCCTCGGCATCACGCGCCCGCCGCCGTCCCCACTCGGCCAACTCCGCCGCCCGCTCAACGAGCCCGGTCCCCGTAAGCATCCTGCCTCCTCGTCAACGCCGATAAGCGGACCGGACCATGACACACCCCGGTAGACCCCGACTCGTCCCCCCCTAGAGCCACCCCTACGGACGCGGGACCCCGTCAGGTGAGTTGGGGGCGCTGCTGTTGCTGCGCCCCTTCGGGGGGCTGCTCCAGTTGCAGCTCCTTCTTCCGCTGCTCCTCGCGGATCCGCTCGATCTCCTCCGCGAAGAGGGTGGAGGCTTGGGCGCCAGAAAGATCCCTGTACCGCCTGATTCTCAGGGCGTAGGCCTGGAGTTCCAGATCGACCGAGTCGGCAGTCTGCTGAAGGTTGAGACTGCGCTCGCGAAACTTGAAGTAGGCGATGATCCCGGCGGAGATGCTCACCAGTGCGCTGATGGCGACAGCAACCCAGCTCCATACGCCCTGCTCGGCCGAGGCCGTAGTGGCAACCGAGGTCAGGATGGAGCCGACGATTACGGTGAGTTGAAACAGGTTGTGCCTGCTCCGGTATTTTTCTGCGCTCCGCCGGTAGTCGTCCCTGAGGGTCGAGATCGACTCGTAGTACTCGGGGAAGACCCCTGGAAGTGCTGCGGTATCCACCTCGCGCGACTGGAGATGGCGCTTCTCGGCTTCCAGTTGACGGAGCTCGACTTCTACGGCGGAGATGGTCCTTCGGAAGTGGGTCCACCAATAGGCGGACCCCAGGATGGAGACGATCGTCGCGCTGCCGCCGAGAAAATTGAGCAGCGATCGATCGTGGTTCTCCGGGCCGCTGGGCCAGTCGACGAGGACGTTCGCAGCGATCAAGGCGCCGATGAGCAATGGGTTGACTGCGAGCATCCACAGCAGTGTGAAGCGTCGGATCAGCCGACGCTCTACGACCTCGGCTTCCTTCGCAATGATCGACTGGTCGATGGTCAGGATGGTGGATGGTGTGGTCACTGGCCCCCCGTGTTCCTCGCCGGGCCCAAGAGGCCGGGCGCCGGCACATGGAGGTCAGGCTAGCTAGATCGTCCGCATCGCAGAACGGGGGCTCCTGGACCGCACCGCGAGGGCGCTGCCGTCCAGGAGAGGCTGAACCCCACTCGCCGCCCACTCGCGACCAGGCGGACTGCTCGGCAGCTCCGGTTACTGGCGTGTGTGGCAGGAGGCCAGGGAGCTGGCGCTCCCGCCGGACAAGGCGGGCTCGCCCTTGGCGCGGCGCCGTACGACCTCCGGTCGACGTGCATCACGCACCGGCTGCGCGCCGGGAACTCGCCGGAGGTGATCCACCGCAACCACGCCGGATGACCTGCCGCCGCGCAGCCCCGCCCGCCGTGCACGGGCGGGGCTTTCGTGGGTGCCCCCGTGCGCGCTGCGAGCGCGATCGGGGGAGAAGCGACTTCCCGTCAGGGGATGCTTCCAATGGCCGGATGGAGTAACGCAGCGGGCCGAGGTCCCCGATCCGGGGCCAGGGTAAGAGCATGGTCGACAGCGATGAGGGGATGGCCGCGCCCCAGAGGAGTCGTTTCGACGCCGTGCACAAGTGGGCCGCAACGGTGGCCGGTGTCGTCGCCCTGGCCTTTTCGCTCTACAACTTCACCGAACTTCAAAAGAAGCCGGAGATCGATCTGCCACTTCCTTGTTCCAGGCCGACGGTTGGAGCTTCCAACCCGGCCGGTACGAGGGTTCTCTGCAGTTGAATCGGGCCGGAAAGCGGGATCCGCTGACCAAGAAGTTCTGCGTTCTCATCTCGAAGAAAGCCGTGGATGAAATCCGCAATGGGGCGAGCGAGAGGGCATCTATTTATTCCGAAATGACCTGCCAAAGTTCTCGGGCAGTAAATACTCGGGCTGCTACGTGCGGGAAACCGATTGAAGCCAGGCCGCCCAATGGCTGCGGGGCAGGCTTTGTGCGGCGGCGCCGGATCGACTGGCGGGCCGCGCCCACCGGCAGCGCCCGGCTGTCGGGTGCAGGTGCCGCCGGCTGGAGCGAGCGATGACGGGTCGCCCGACACGGGCTCGGTAGGGACTCGCGGTGGGGGCGGCCGTCGATGTCGCACCAGGCGGCTTGGAGCGAGGGGTATCGAAGAGCTGTGCGGGCGGCGAGTCCACCAACGAGCAGTGGAGCGCCTCCCGTTCGCCCACGCGCCACCCACGCGTGGGCAGTGAGAGACAACGAGAAAGCCCCGGACTCAGCGGGACTGAGTTCGGGGCTTCTTCTTTGGCACTTCAGCTGGTCAGCGACACTTGCACACTGCTAGCTGGAGTGCCCCCGGCAGGATTCGAACCTGCGCACACGGCTCCGGAGGGCATGCCTGTGACGGCCAGTACACGGCCCCTGAACTGCACCTATGCCGCGTTGGCCCGGGCCAGCCCACGAGCTCTATCGCATACCGTGCACGCGCGAAGCTTGATCTCACTCGGTCGGCGCGTCGGGCATCTTCGCGGTCCCCGGGTCGGTCTGCTGGTTGGTGTCGGGGTTGGTGTGCTGGTTGGTGTTCGGGTCGGTCTGCCGGTTGGTATCGGGGTTCGTGTGCTGGTTCGTGTCCGAGTCAGTTAGCCGGTTGGTGTCGGGGTTCGTGTGCCGCTGTGTGTTCGGGTTGGTCAGCCGGCTCGTGTCCGGGTTGGCGTACCGCTGTGTGTTCGGGTTGGTCTGACGCTCTGTGTTACGGGGGTGCAGGTTAATTAGTCCCGTTCCCTTGTGACGGTATGGGGGTGCGGGGAAACAGGCAGCTTTCACGATTGCAGAGGTGACGACCAGAGCCACTCCAGCGGCTACTGGACCAGCCTTTGTGCCGACACTCGAAACCTTCGCTGCGGCAGTAATTGCTGTGAGTACTGAGAGCGGAAGGTTTTCCTTCACTGCTCGCCCCACTGTTTTCCCGTCGTTGACGTCAAGGACAGCCTTTGTTGTGTAAAGGGCGCCCGACCTCATGACAGTTACCGCGATCGAGCCTTGGGGTAGTATTCCCGATACTATTGCCCCCGTCGCGGCTTTAAGGCACGTGGCGCTAGTGTCAGTTATTGGGCCTATGCTTCTGTCGTTTTCAACCGGTGTGGTTGCAGCCGCTTCGGAGCGGGTGCTGGCTTGACTGGTCGCCATTCCGAAAACGCCAGTCATGGCACAGCAGGCAGTAGCAACGGTGATTCCCTGATGTAGTTTTTGATTCATGGCTGAATCCTGGAAATGTTGAATGTTTGCTCAACGAGCCTGGGTGGGCAGGCTTGTTGCTGGGTGCTTCATTTTTAGTCTGCGCTTGGATGGTCGTCGACGGCAAGGTGTGGAAGAGGGCTGCAAAATGAGTTTGTCTATGGCTGGAGTGCCCGAACCTCTCCCGAACGCGCTTCGCTCCCAGTAAGCCAGTCTCAGCGGTGCTAGGCGCGTCCTCACCGGGCCGCCCATGGCGATGGGGACCTCAGAGGGCCGCTCGCATGCGAAGCTGGGGCCGTTACTACCGCTGCAGGGGCCCGAGAAGGGGAGGCTGCGTGCCGCAGGCCAGTCCACGAGGAACGTACTTGCTCGTCTCGGAGTCGCTGCGAGCCAGGATCGCTGAGGGACGCTACGCGGACGGTCTGCCGTCCGAGGCCGAGATTGGGCGCGAGTTCGGAGTAGCCCGTACGACCGTGCGGCGAGCCTTGCGCGCCTTGGAGGAGACGGGGGATGTCGCCACCGTCGCCGGGGTCGGCCGGCAGCTCCCCGGGGGCGCCGGGCGCGCACCGTACGAGCAGATCATGGCGGACCTGTTGAACCAGATCCGCGAGGGAGCCCTTCCCATCGGCGCCCGCCTGCCCAGCGAGGCAGCGATGGTCGAGACCTACGGTGTTTCCCGCGGGACGGTGCGCCGCGCCGTCCGGGAACTGGAGACGGCCGGGCACGTAAGGGCCCAGCACGGGGTAGGAAGATTCGTCAGCAGCGCCAACTGAACCCAACCCCCGCGGAGGCAAATTCATGCAGCTGGCCAAGTGGGCCCATGACCTTGCGGAGTCGCTACTCGCCGAGGCCCTACCGAAGCGGTGGGCCCACTCGCAGCGCGTCTATTCGCAGGCTCTGACCCTGGCCCCGGCCCTGGGGGAGGACGCCGAACTGTTGGCGGCAGCAGCCATCGCGCACGATGTCGGATACGCCCAGGCCGCCGTCGACACCGGGCAGCACATGATTGACGGGGCCCGGTACCTGCGGGATGTCGTCGGAGCCGATCCGCGCTTGTCCAGTCTCGTGGCTTTCCACACGTCATCGCCGTGGGAGGCGTCCGAGCTGGGGCTGAACGATGCCCTCGCGGAGTTCGGTCCCGCGGAGCCCGATCTGGTGGATGCCATCACCTTCTGCGACCTCACAAGCAGCCCGACCGGCGCCCTGGTCGACCCCGGCGAGCGGTTGGCGGAAGTGCTGGACCGGTACGGCCCCGAACACGTCGTCTATCGAGCCGTCTCCGCGGCCCGTCCCGAGTTGCTGGCGAGGGTGGATCGGGTGAGGCAGCGTCGGGCCGAGGCGGAGTGGTCGGCTCTCAGCTGATCCGGGGGACCGGGGACTCCCGGAAGCCCTCTTCGAGGCGTCGGCGCGTGGTCGGCGACATGTCGAGTGAACCGACTTCAGCCCGCGGGACCCATCGGACCTCGAAGGATTCGGAACTCACCTTGATCTCGCCGCCGACCGGCCGGGCGCGGAAGCAGAGCGAGAACTCCTGGCGGACCTCGCCGTCCGCGAACGCGATGACATGCCCGGGGTCGGTGAAAATGCCCACCAGGCCGATCACCTCAACGGTGATGCCGGTCTCTTCCCGGACCTCTCGGACGACAGTTCCGGCGATGTTCTCGCCGATCTCTTGAACACCCCCCGGCATTCCCCAGCGCCCGTTGTCCGACCTGCGCTCCATAAGGACGTCGCCCGCGTCGTTGACCACGAAGGCCGTGACTGCGGGCACGATGCTGTTGGCCTTCGGTGCGGAGGGATCGTCGAAGTAGTCGGTGCGGCGGCTCATGGTCACCTTTCGAGGGGAACGGCTTCGGTCCAGACTTTCTCGAAGCTCTGCTGATATGTCGAGACCAGTTCAGCGCCGGCCACGCGGCGCAGGTGGAGAACTGGGGTCAGGGGCGCGCTTACCCCGTACACCTGCGTATTCACCAACCACTCTTCATCCGAGCGGTACAGCGAGTTGTGCAGGGTCGACCTATGTTGGCGAAACTCGATGCCTGGCACTGAGTAGAGCGGGCGGTACAACTTCATGACCTCGCGGACCTTGTAGGCCACGCCCTCTCCGATCTCCTCTTCCTCGCCGCGGCGCTGGATCTCCGGGCTTTCCGGATCTCCGAGCAGGATGCGTGCCCGGACGCCCTCAGCCGCTTTCAGCCTGAGGAGCCGCGCCCATCGGGGGTTTTCGGCGAGGAATACGCCCGCGTGCACCAGTACGCCGATTTCCCGCTCAGCCCTGCCGAACATCTGGAGCCACAGCTCGGCCGGCACGTAGGACCGGTGTGGGTACACCTTCAAGACTTCGGCGTCGGCAGCGTCCTTGCGCTGGGAGTCGGGCAGACCTTCCGGCCACAGGTACGACTCGTCCTCATGCAGCATCGCCGCGATGGCGAGGCGATGGCGGCGGTACGGCGCCCGCCCCTTGGTGATCCAGCGCTCCACGGTCTTGGGGTCCACCCCGACGTGCTCTGCCAGGGCTTCCACGGTGATGCCTTGCGTCAGCATCGCGGATCGCAACCGCTCGTTAGCCATCCCACCCCCAGGGACGTCCAGGGACGTACTCGACCTGCGGAACGTTACCGAGGACGTCCCAAGTCGTCCAGGGACGTGGTGACTTAGTCCCGTCCCTCGGCGGCACTCTGATGGCACATCACACGGAACCCCGGTTGAGCGAGGAGCTTGACAAGCGCAATCAGGGCCGCCACTGTGGAATACACGTTCAAGCGTGTATCGCATGTTGATTGGGGCGGTTCTCCGCGCTGACCTGCACCGATGCCTGTGACGAGCTATGCCCGGAGGAAAGCCCGAGGGGGCAAGTACGAAGGCAGCGTCCGTTCCTTAAGAACTCAACAGCGTGCCAAGCGAAACGAGACGGGGCGTGACCCCCGTCCCCATGGCGACGGGCAGTCGTCGGCGGCAACACCTTCTCTTGCGTTCTGGCTCTGGAGAACACCTCGCTTCAAAGGGGGTGCCACCCGGTACGCGCCGCCCTGCTGGCGTCAGAGCAGTGACGATGACGCACCCGACTACCCAGGCTCGGGACCGGAGCGCCGTGGCAACGGTGCGCCGGTGAAGCCTCGCCCCTCCGGCTTGGAGGCCCCTGTGATCCACCGACATCTACGGGCGCTGGCCGTACTGGACCGGCACGGCCAGCCGCGCCCCTCGCGTCACCGCTCAACCGCCCTGCGAAGCATCTCCGGGCTTCACCGCCCGGCATTGCTCGCACGGCTCGCTCTCCCTTCCGCAGTGCTCGCAGCGCTGCGGCCGGTTGCCTCCCCCGCCCGTCACGTACGGGCGGGGTGGAGGGTCGCCGCGAAGTTCGGGCTTCACCCCCGGGGCGCTGCCTCTCACCACGGACCGAGGCGCCCCGGTTCCCTTCGCTCATCAGGAGAGATCCACATGCGTTCGTACATCGGTAACCACGAGATCGTGAACCCCGCCGAGTTCGAGGAGCTGGCGCTCGGATTCGATGAACTGCCCCTGGGGCTCGACAGGGACCTGTTTCGCGGCCCGCTCACCCCGGAGACGGCCCAGGAGCGTGCGGCCCGTGAGGCGGTGGCCCGTGAGGTCATCGCCGAGCTGGCCACACTGGGCGAGGGTGGCGACGAGATCGCCGCATGGGACGCGCTCTACGCCGACGCGCTCACCCGCACGGTTCCCTTCCTGCGTGCCGCTGCCCGTGACGCCGGCCGCTCTACCCGGACGGGGGAAGCGGCATGAGCCACACCATGACGGCCCTGTCCGCAGCACTTCCCCTCGCATCCGGCTGGTCGGTTCACAGCCTGTGGATGCGGCGCCGGATCGACGCTGCCCGCCGCGACCCGCTGACCAGGCTGTGGACGCGGGACGCGTTCGAGGGGCGGGCCCGCAAGAGCCTGGCCCAGAAGTGCCAGCGCGCGGTGCTTGTCTTGGACCTCGACCGGTTCAAGGAGATCAACGACACCCTCGGCCACGCGGCCGGAGACGCGGTCATCCGCGAAACCGGGCAGCGCCTGGGCCGGTGGGCCGAGGAACACGCCGGGGTCGCCGGACGCCTGGGCGGGGACGAATTCGCCGCCGTCATCCCCGGCTACGGCATCGACAAACTGCGCGTGGACCTTTTCATGCTGATCGGCCGGCTGGACCAGCCCGTGCCGCATGAGGGCCACCCGATCGAGGTCCACGCCTCGATCGGAGCCGCCTACTACCGCAAGGGCAACGGTGACCTGTCCACCCTGCTGCGCCGTGCGGACGAGCAGATGTACAAGGCCAAGCAGCGCGGCGGAGGCTGGCGCATCGCGCACCGGCTGACCGTCCCCGCGATGAGCACGGTCAACGGCCGCCGCGACGGCCGCCCCGGCACCCGTGGGGAGGCGGCGTGATGACGACCCGCACGTCACTGACCATGGCGCAGAGGGTCGTGCTGACGGCCGCGTTCGTGCCCATGCTCGCCACCGGCATCGCAGGTGGCGTGGGTACCTACAGCAACATCAGCCGCGCCTACGGCACGGGTACAGCGCTCGGCGCGGTCGCGGCCGGTGAAGGTGCGACCGCGGTTCTGGCACTGGTCCTGCTCGGGCTGACGATGCTCGGCCAGTCCTCCCCCCGCATCATCCGGGTGGGCTTGTGGGCCCTGCCCGCTGCCGCCTCGGTCATGGCGGCGATGGCGGCCGATGACCCGGGCCGCACCGTGATCTACGCCGTGACCCCGATGGGCATGTGCGTCGCGGCGGAGGGCATGGCGTTCCTGGCTCGGCGGATCGTGGTCCACCAGGACGGCCGCGACGCCGAGGCGGAAGCCAAGGCGGCCGCCGTGGTGCGGTCCCTGGCCTACCACCGGGCCCGTGCCGCGAACCACCCGTGGGCGCTCGTTCGGAAGTGGTCCGACCAGACATCGTGGCGGCTGGCCCGGAAGGTCGGATTGGGTGACGCGTCGTTGGGTGCGCGACTCCTGGACGTTCAGCGCGACCGGCTCACCAGCGGCGCGGACGCCGCCCTGGCCGCCATGTTCATCGGACCCTCAAACCAGCACGAAACCTCAGAGATCACCGTAAATCGGTTGGGGCCTGACCTGCACGAGTCGACCCCCGAGGCCCCGACCGTGACAGCCGACCTTCCCGCCCTTGAGTCGGCCGACCCGATGCCGGTCATCGCGCCGGTGGCACTGCCCGAGGCGGTTGCGGTAGTCGAGCCGGTCGAGCTTCCCCAGTCGGCTCCGGTGAAGTCGGTTGCCGCTGCGGAGTCGGCTCCGCGTCGGGCGACCGGTCGGGTCCCGAAGTCCGCACGTACGCCCCGACCGACGCGGGATTCGGATGAGCTGCTGGATGAGGCCCGGTCGGTCACGGCCAACTGGTCCGATGGAGAGCTGACGGCCGAGGCCATCCGCAAGGCGGTCCGTACCTCGTCCGCCAACGGGCGTCTGCTGCGCGACACGCTCAAGGCCGAGCGCGCCGCCGCGGCTGAAGCAACGGCCGCGTGATGGCCGGGCGCGGCATACCCGTCTATTCATGGAGGCTCGCCCCGGACGGGCTGGCCACCCGCCGTCAGCTCCGCGCGGCCGGCCTGCGCCCCGGCGGACAGGAAGTCGTGGCCCAGCTGGAACGGCCCCGCTACCGGCGGGAGCCGCTGACCGCCTACCTGTACCGCGTCGACCTGGCCAAGCCGGTCCGGCCGATGACCCCGGGCAAGGCCGCTGCACTCGCCAAGGCGAACACCGCCCGCCGGACCTGCCCCGAGTGCCGTGCGGACGCGGGCTACGTCATCCCGGCATCGCTCGGCATGTGCGTGCCCTGCGCCTACCCCGAAGACCAGCGCGCCGCCTGAATCCCTCGGACCAATCCAGGAGATCAGCCATGAGCACCGCTATCACTGCCCTCAACACCTCCGCCAACGTCGACGCTGAGCGTCGCGAGGCCCGCAACAGCCGCCGGCGCGCGAAGCGTCGTGCGGAGGCCCGCCAGTGCAAGGCCCGCCACGCCGCGTTCGAGCTGTGCGCCTGGGGCGCCTGGAACGGTGACCGCCCCCGCGCTACGGCCGCCGACGTGGCCCGCAGGGCCAACGCGATGTACGGCGCCTACCTCAAGGGCGACGACATCACCGCCCAGGGGGGCGTCGACGCGCTCGCCTGGGCCATCAGCCTCTGAGCTGCACAAACCTGCTTCACGCGGGGCCCGGACGGTCGGCCGTCCAAAGCGCCGTCCGGGCCCCGTCCACCCCACTCGATAAGAGGGAGCAGACCCACCGTGTCTGATGTCCACGTCACCGGCCAGAGCGAAGAGCCCGAGCGCCCCGGCGCCGAGGTCTTCGACATCACCACCAAACGCCCCACCGTCTCGGTCCCGGTCGCCCCGCCGGCCGACCTGGACGACGACGAAGACGAGTCGCCGCGCCCGCGGCCGGTCGACTCCCCGGACCTGCCGTCCCCGGGCGTCACCACCTACAAGCGGCTCCCGATCATCCCTTCCTGGCTGAAGTCGAAGCCGGGGTTCGTCTCCACCACCCAGCGCGCGGCGAGCAACGCGTTCTACTCAACGGCCTTCCATGGGATCCGCACCCCCTGGTACGCACTTCAGCTCGGGCTGCACGCACCGCGCGGCGTGGCCCGTCTGGTCCGCGACACGAACCGGTGGGTGTGGGACGCCGAGGCGGCCCCGCTCCGCGCGTATGAGGTCTACAAGGAGAACACCGCCGAGTACCTGAAGCTGTCGCGGCAGCGTGACAGCCGGGTGCGGCTGCGGACGCTGGTCACCGTGGTGGCGCTGATCTTCGGTACCGGCTTCGCGCTGACCATGTACGTCATGGCCCCGGCCTGGCTCACGGTGCTGGCCTCGGCCGCGGTCCTCACCGCCGGTTTCTGGGGCGCCCCCCAGGACCAACCGGTGATCGGGCCGGCCGTGTTGAAGACGGAGCTCCAGAAGCTCACCGGCACGCTCGTGCTTCGGGCGCTGGACAACATCGGCAACGCGAAGCTGTCGGCCGCCATCAAGAAGGGCGGCGACATGAACGGCCTGCGGTTCACCTCGGAGATCACCCGGGACGGGCCCGGCTACCGCGCCGACTTGGACCTTCCCTGGGGCGTCACCCCCGAGGACATCATGGAGGCCCGCAAGCCGCTCGCCTCCGGCCTGCGCCGCAAAGTCGGCTCCGTCTGGCCCTCGGCCGACCCGACCGAGCACGAAGGGCGACTGATCCTGTGGGTGGGCGACAAGCCCATGAACGAGACCAAGAAGCCTGCCTGGCCGCTGCTGAAGTCGGGCAGCGTGGACCTGTTCAAACCGGTCGTCTTCGGCAACGACCAGCGCATGGGCGACGTCGCCGTGACCCTGATGTTCGCCTCCGTGGTCGTCGGCTCCATCCCGCGCATGGGCAAGACGTTCCTGATGCGCCTGTTCCTGCTCATCGCCGCACTGGATCCGCGCGCCCAGCTGTACGCGTTCGACTTCAAGGGCACCGGCGACTTCGGCGCGCTGGAACCGGTCTGCCACCGCTACCGGGCCGGAGATGAGGACGAGGACATCCTCTACGTCCTCGAATCGCTGCGGGAACTGCGTGCCGAGCTGCGCCGCCGGGCGAAGGTCATCAAGTCGCTGCCCCGCTCGCGCTGCCCGGAGTCGAAGGTGACCCCGGACCTGGCCAACGACAAGAGCCTTGGCCTGCACCCGATCGTTGCCGCGTTCGATGAGTGCCAGGTCCCCTTCGAGCACGACAAGTACGGCGCCGAGATCGAGGAAATCTGCACCGACCTCGGCAAGCGCGGCCCGGCCCTCGGCATGGTGACCCTGTTCGGCACCCAGCGCCCCGACGCCAAGTCGCTGCCTACCGGCATCTCCGCGAACGCGGTGCTGCGGTTCTGCCTCAAGGTCATGGGCCAGCCCGCCAACGACATGGTGCTGGGCACCTCGATGTACAAGGCCGGTTACCGGGCCACGATGTTCTCCCGCACCGACCGCGGCATCTGCTGGATGGCCGGTGAAGGAGACGACCCGCGCATCGTCGCCTCCGCGTTCGTCGACGCGCTCGGCGCCGAACAGGTCGTAGTCCGGGCCCGCCGGATGCGTGAGGAGTACGGCAACGTCACCGGCCACGCCATCGGCCAGGAACCCGAGACCGGGGAAGCCTCCTTCGACGTCCTCGCCGACATCCTCAAGGTCGTGCCGGCCGATGAGGAGAAGGTCTGGAACGAGAAGGTCGCCGCCCGCCTCGCAGCCCTGCGCCCCGAAATCTACAGCGGCTGGAAGGCCGAGACGGTCACCACGAACCTCAAGCCGCACGGCATCACCGCCCAGGACGTCTGGGGCTCCACCGCCACCGGCAAGGGCACCACCCGCCGCGGCATCGCCCGCGCCGACATCACCACGACCATCACTCTCCGTGACGGAAGGCGGTCCGGGAGCTGACTCGCACCGCTGCTAGACCTAGCGGCCCGCGCTGCTAGGTCTAGCACCCCCGCTAGCACCCTAAAGCGGTCCCCATCAGCGATCTCGCACCTAGCAATCGACCTGCGCAAACACTGGAAACCCCGGCCGGAAGGCACCCCATGGCCCTGACCCTCCTTGCTAGCGCCTGCCTGCTCCTCGTCACTTTCGGTTACGTCAGTCTGTGTGCGGGATCGCCGTTCGGCACCTGCCGCAAGTGCCGTGGCTTCGGCTTCGCGATGAAGACCGACCGCAAGGGCCGCCTCAAGCGCGGCAAGCACTGCCGCCGCTGCGACGGCCACGGCAAGCGCATCCGCGTCGGCCGCCACCTCTACAACCTCTGGCTGCGCCTCTACCGCGATGCCAACCCCGCCCCGCGCAAGACGTTCGTCCCGAAGGGATAACCCATGGCCATCACCGTCTCGCTCGTCGCCCTGTTCGGGCTGGTCCTGTTCTTCCTCCTCCGCTCCAAGACCCTCGGCTACGGCTCCGCGTTCGTGGCCGCGATGTTCGGCTTCTTCCTCGCCTCCACCGGCGCCTCCGGCCCCATCAACGAACTCACCACCGCGATTATTAAGGCCGTCTCGGATCTGGGGAGCCAGGGATGAACGAGCCCATCACCTACCGGCACTGGGCCATCGACCTCGCCCCCAAGGCGGCCCCCGCCCTGGCCACCACGACCGTGCTCATCCTGGGCCGGATCTGGAACGCCAACGGCGCCGAACACAGCGTCGGAAACGCGGCCCTCATGGTGGTTCTCGCTACCGGAGCCGCGACGGCCGGCGCTTTCGCCTCCGGCGGCCGCTCCGGTGACAGCGTGATCGCCGGAACCGCATTCGCCGCATCCGGCGGACTGGCCCTGGCCGGCGTCGCCGGATACGCCGACGGACTCTCCCTGCCGATCCTCCTGTGGGCGCTGGCCACCGCCGTCGCCTGCGGACTCGCCGCCCGCTACTGGCGCACCGACCGCCGCGAGAGCGTCGCCCACGAGCGGCACACCCTCGGCCGACGCGAGCACCACGCCCACGTGGAACGGGTGGAAGCGCTGCGCGCCGGAGCCCAGATCGAAGTCGCCCGATCCGGCGCCGCCTACGCCGAACAGCTCGCCAACGCCCTCATCACCCGCGCCACCCTCCCCGGATTCAACCCCCAGGCCATCACGAACGCAGGCCTGCCCGAGCTCCCCGCCAAGCACGACCACTGACCGAAGGAGCACCCGCATGAACGTCGACCCTCACGAGGTCGTGAGCCTCGAAATGGACTGGGACCACCTCGACCAGCCCTACACCCGACGAGTCACCCGCCTTCAGCTGGGCGAACTCCTGCTTCAGCTGGACGACATGGCCGACCAGACGGAAGCCGAAGAGGAGAACTGACGCCATGTTCGAGATCCGCGTCATCTGCGCCCCGACCGAAGCACCCGAGATCACCAAGGCTCTGTCCGAGACGTTCGCGACAAGCGCGGTACGGCAGCGGCCCACCCGCGACGGGGACCGCGTCCGCCTCTACGTCACCGCCGAACAGCAGCCCAGCCACTGGCCCGCGCCCGAAGCGGCCTACGCCACCGCTCCGAGCATCATCAGCGAGATCGGATGGACCGCCGGCGGAGCCCGGGACTGTCTGCACGGCATCGCGGTCCGCGAGTTCTGGCTCCGCAAGGCCGCGCTCCTGGACCGCATCGCCCTCACCGATGACGAACCCGTCAGCGGCGACGCCGCCACCTGCGCCGTCGAGGCGGCCCGGAGGCTGATGGAGATCGACCACGCCGCAGGGCTCGGCCCCAACGGTCATGCCAACGGCCCCTACACCCCGGATCACCCGGACAGCGTCCGCGATCCCCGCGGCTACGTCCGCCAGGAATACGCCCTCTGGATCCGCCACCACTGAGGAGAGATCGCCATGAGCACCAGCCCCGCCCTCAGCACCACGCAGCACCCCACGATGTACACGCAGGTCGATGGCCTCAGCTACCGGCCTGAGCGCATCAGCGTGATCGCGGCAATGTCCCACATCCGCAGCGCACGCAAGAGCCCCAAGAACGTCGACGCGGTCAACGTGTACGCCTTCACCGGCCGCGACGGCATCCCGCTGCACGTGGTCTACATCCACCACGCCCCCGGGCGCTGGCACGGCGTGAACGACGTCATCGACGTCTACGAGATCCCCACCGCCGCGCTCACCGACCTGTAGCTGTGCCCGGGGCGGTCGCCTCTCACCACAAGACCGCGACCGCCCCGGTTCTCCGTCCCTTCGCAGAAACAGGAGACCCCCAGCATGACACCAACACCCACCCCGGCGCTCCTGCGCGCCGCCCTGGTCGCCGCTGAGCGTGGCTGGCCTGTGTTCCCGCTCCGCCCCGGAGACAAGCGGCCCGCCGGACATCCCGAGCGCAACTGCCCCGGCACCGGCCGCTGCTTGGACGGCCATCGCACCCCCGAGCAGCGCGCCACCCTCGCCACCGAGCACATCACCACGTGCTGGCAGAGCGCCCCCTACAACGTCGGCATCGCCACCGGCCCCGCCGGTCTCCTGGTCGTCGACCTCGACATCCCCAAGGAAGGCGAGGGAGCCCCACCCCCGGAATGGGCCGGGGCCATCGATGGCCTGGACGTCTTCGCGATGCTCTGTGAGCGCGCTGGTGAGCGGCTGCCGACCGAGACGTACACCGTGCGCACCCGCCGCGGCGGACAGCACCTGTACTTCACCGTCCCTGCCGAAAAGCAGCTACGTGGGAGCGCGGGGCGGTTGGGGTGGAAGGTCGACACGCGAGCCTGGGGCGGGTATGTGGTCGCGGCCGGCAGCACCGTGGGCACCGGGTCCTACGAGATCATTCACGACGCGCCCCCGGCCCCCCTCCCCACGTGGCTCGGTGACCTGCTCACCCCGCCACCCGCACCCGCACCCGTTTCCGTGGCCGTTCTCCGCGCACGCATCGGGAAGGCGGACCGGTATGCGACGGCCGCCCTGAACGGCGAGGTCGCCAAGGTCGCGGCCGCCGCGACTGGCGCCCAGAACACGACGCTGTACAACGCGGCGTACGCCCTCGGCCGCCTCATCGCCGCAGGCACCCTCACGGAGACGGAAGTCACCGACGCGCTCACCGCTGCCGCGCCGGAGGGGCTCGCGCCCTCCCGGGTCGCAGCGAGCATCCGCGACGGCATCCGTCGCTCCCTCCGCAACGCGAGCGGAGACGCGGCATGACCACCACTGACGACCCCAGCTCCGCCGGACGACACCAGGCCCGGGATGGCAGTAGCGCGCCGAAGGTCGTCGGCCGTCAGGCCGTCCTTTCGGCTCTTCGTAGTGGCCCGCAGGAAGGCAGGACCGCAGCATGACCGCACAGCCCACCGACGCCGACCTCTGGGCCGGGTTCGACGCCGCCGCCGAAGAGGTGACCGGACCGGTCTGGGACGAGCCGGTCCCGCTCACCGGCCGCCGGGACCTCCCCACCTTCCCCGTGGACACACTCCCGCCGTGGCTGTCCGCCATGGTCGCCGCCGTCGCCGAGGAAACTCAGACCCCCGCCGACCTCGCCGGATGCCTGGCCCTAGCAGTGATCGCCACGGCCGCCGGCGGACGGGCCACCGTCTGCGTCCGCGGCCGGTGGCGCGAGCCGGTCAACCTCTACACCGCCGTGGCCCTGGACCCCGGCAACCGCAAGAGCGCCGTGTTCGCCCTGATGACCGAGCCGCTCATGGCCGTGGAGAAGGCTCTCGTGGAACTCTCCGGCCCCGCCCGCGCGGAGGCCGAGACCACCGCGCGCCTTGCCAAGGCCGCCGCAGACAAAGCAGCGGCCAAGGCCGCGAACGCCGAGGCAGGTATGCGCGACCAGCTCACCGCCGAGGCCGTCGCCCTCGCCCAGGCCGCCGAGGAAATCAAGGTCCCCTGCAAGCCCCAGCTCGTCGCGGACGACGTGACGCCGGAGAACCTGGCCACCTTGCTCACCGAGCAGGAAGGCCGGATCTCCGTCCTCTCCCCGGAGGGTGGAATCTTCGAAATCATCTCGGGCCGCTACAGCGGAGCACCCAACATGGAGATCTTCCTCAAGGGCCATGCAGGGGACATGGTGAGGGTCAACCGGCAGGGCCGCGAGGCCCAGCACGTCGAACACCCCGCCGTCACGATGGGCCTTGCCGTTCAGCCCGAAGTTCTCGAATCCATCGGGCAGATCAAAGGGGCCGACGGCCGCGGACTACTGGCCCGGTTCCTGTACGCGCAGCCCGAATCGCTGGTCGGCCGCCGCAACCTCACTCCGGAGCTCATCCCTGACGACGTGGCCGACACCTACACCCGCCAGCTCGGCGGTCTGGCCATGGCCCTGAACGGCTGGACCGACCCGGCGGTACTCACCCTCACCCCCGAGGCCGACGCGGTCATGCTGGCCTACCAGAAGGTCACCGAATCCCGGATCGGGAAAGGCGGCTCGCTCTCAGGCATCGTGAAGTGGGCCAGCAAGAGGGACGGAGCCGTTGCTCGCATCGCCGGGCTGCTCCACCTGGCCACCCACCCCGAGAGTGGGTGGGCTCGCCCCATCGAGGCCGCCACGCTGGCCGACGCCACCAGGCTCGGGGACTACTTCACTGCCCACGCCCAGCACGTCTTCGACGCCATGGGAGCTGATCCGGCACAGGAAGCAGCCCGTCAGCTCCTTGCCCACATCGGCGACGCCCGGGTGAGCGGCTTCACCAAACGGGATCTGTTCCGCCAGCTCTCCCGGGGGGACTTCCCCGCCATGGCCGACCTCGACCCGGCCTTGGCCCTACTTGAGGAACACGGCTGGCTCCGCCAGCAGCCCCCGCCCCCGCGCTCTGGGCGCGGTGGTCGGCCGCCCTCCCCGAAGTACGACGCGCACCCGCGCCTCGCTCGCGGCGCCTGACACAACCCCCACCGGACCGCCACAACTGACAGAACCCCCGATCCGGCCCGCTGACCTGCATAAACGGGCCCTACGGTCACCGTGACAGAACCTCCGGAAACTCCGACAGAACCCCACCCGTCGGCCATGACAGAACCCGTCGCCGGAGGTTCTGTCGGAGTTTCCGCGAGTTTTGTCAGAGCTGCCCTCAGGCCTGAGTCCGCAGGTCAACGCGCTTTCGCCGAGGTTCTGTCAGTTGTGTCAGCGGTTCCGGGGTTCTTGCTCCCCAATCCATGCCTTCCCGAAGGAGCTCGCCGTGGCCAAGCCCCGCGACGAAATGCTGACCATCCCGCAGGTGGTCGAAGAGATCGGTGTTCCGCGAGCCACGTTCTATCGCTGGCGTCAGTGCAAGAAGGGCCCCAAGTCCATCAAGCTTCCGAACGGTTCCGTCCGGATCCGACGGTCCGAGTTGGTCCGTTGGCTGGAGATGCGGGAGGAATCCGCGTGACGAACGACGCCGATTCTGGGTCCGAGCAGAACAATGGCTTGGACCCAGAAGGGTTTTCCCTCGATGTCCGCCTGTGGAATGTGACCAAGGCGCAGAGCAAGACCCGCCCGTATCAGCTCCGTTGGATCGTCGGGGGGAAGGTCAGTAGCAAGACGTTTGCCACCGTGGCGCTTGCGGGGAGCCGCCGGTCCGAATTGTGGTTGGCCATGAAGCGCGGCGAGGCGTTCCGCATCAAGGACGGCCTGCCTGAGTCCGAAGTTCGCGCCGCCGCGCAGGCCGCAGAGCCCGCGGATGCTCGCGAGGAACTTTCCTGGTTCACGTTCTGCCGCGAGTACATGGCCATGCGCTGGCCCACGGCTGCTGCCAAGACACGCGAGGGCATCGCGGATGGTCTCGCTGCGGTGACCCTGGCCATGGTGGAGCAGGACAAGCAGATGCCCGAGGTAGAGGAGCTGCGCCTCGCTCTTCGCTGGGCTGTTGTCCCGGCAAACGCCGAGTTGGAGCCGCCGGCCGAACTCGAAGATGCCCATCAGTGGCTTTCGAAGAAGTCGCTGCTCGTTTCCGCGTTGGAAGATCCGAAGATTCTGCGAGACGTCCAGTACCGGCTTTCGTTCAAGCTGGACGGGACGCCTGCGGCGGGAGAGACTTCCCGCCGCAGGCGCCGCGCCTTGAACACCGCCGTGGAATACGCGATCGAGCGCAAGCTCCTGTTCGAGAACCCTCTTGCCGCGCTCAAGAAGGTGAAGATCTCTTCATCGGGTCGTGTCGACCCGCGCGTTCTCGTGAACAAGACCCAAGCTGCTCAGTTGCTCGCCGCGGTTTCGTACGTCGGGACGTGGGACCGTAAGAAGGGGCGCCGTCTGGTGGCGTTCTACGCGGTGATGTACTTCGCGGCTCTCCGCCCGAGCGAGGCGGTGGGGCTGAGGAAGTCGGACTGCTACCTCCCCGAGAAGGGATGGGGGACGCTCACCCTCCGGGACACACACCCCGTGTCGGGCAAGCAGTGGACGGACAGCGGGGAGCGCCACGACAAGCGAGGGCTGAAGTCCAGGGAGGCCAAGGACGACCGGCCGGTTCCGATCCCGCCGCCGCTGGTCGCCATGCTCCGGGCTCACCTGGAGGAGTTCGGGACGGCCAAGGACGGCCGGCTCTTCACGAACGAGCGGCTTGGTCTCGTCGGCAGCAGCACGTATTGGCGGGTCTGGAAGGACGCCCGGGAGTACGCGCTCCCGCCGGACCTCCAGGGATCCATCCTCGGTGGGCGGCCGTACGACCTGCGGCACACCTGCATCACCACCTGGTTGAACGCCGGGGTCCCCGTGGCCGAGGTGGCACGCCGCGTCGGCAACTCGCCCGAGGTCATCCACCGCGTTTACGCGGGGTGTATCTACGGCCAGGAGGAGGCAATGAATACCAAGATCGAGAAAGAGCTGGACTGGCCAGCCTCCTGAGCGCTTTCACCTCTGAGCGGGCCACGGTGCCTGTACGTTCCCCTCGAACGGCCAGTGGACATCTGGTCAAGTGGGAGGGTGCGTTGTACATCGCTGTTGATCTACTGGATGGCAAGGGCTTCAATCTCGCCACGCTGATTCTTGCGGGCCTGGCTTTGTTGATGGGTGTGCTCGCGGTCTATTACGGCCGGAAGGCCCTGTTCCCGCCGAAGCGGCAGCTGACCTATCAGTTGGAGCGGTCGTCGCCCATCCTTGATCAGTCCGGGCTTGATCCGAGCAACGACGTCATCGAAGTGACGCGCAACGGCGTGCCGTTGGTTGACCCTCATCTAGCTGTCGTGTGGGTGAGGAACACGGGTCGGCATGCCATTGCGAGCGAACAGTTCGATCGAGGGCGGCCGCTGGAACTGGACCTGCAGACACCGATCGTCGAACTCCTCACCGCAGAGGCGGCCGGTGCGCGCTCTCTGGTGGGCGCCTGCTCGGTTTCAGGTAAGTCGGTTCTGTTTGGCCCCGAACTTATCAAAAGGGGGCAAACCGTCACGGTGACAGTGCTGACTGAAGGGAGCGCCGACTTGGTGGTGCGTGAACACTTCATCGACGTCAGGTTGAGCAACGCGGGGCGTGTCAGCGGTCAGGGGCACTTCGTGCGGTCGGTCGGCGGACCGGCCCTTCTCTCGGCGCTCACCGCCACTGCTGGGTTGCTCGTGAACATCCTGACCTGAGGAAGCCTGCACGCTCTATCGCAGGTCTAGCGCGATCAGTGCGTAACAACGACAAAGACCTGGACTCAGTGGGACTGGGTCCAGGTCTTCATGCTTGGCACTCGTGCAGGTCAGCGGCTGTTTCACGCTGGTCTAGCTGGAGTGCCCCCGGCAGGATTCGAACCTGCGCACACGGCTCCGGAGGCCGTTGCTCTATCCCCTGAGCTACGGGGGCGTGTCGTTCGCGTTGCGGCGACGGGTTGAACACTACCAGCTTCCGCGGGGTGATCAGGAACCGTTTGCGGGCCTGGGGGGCATGGGTCGCTCGGAGGGGGTGGAAGTGGCAAAAACCCGGACGCGGGGGCTTAGGGCGACCTACTCTCAAGTTGTGCCAGGCGTCTCGGGCCGGGTGCTTGTTGTCGACGACAACAAGGTCATCCGGCAGCTGATCAAGGTCAATCTCGAGCTGGAGGGCTTCGAGGTAGTGACCGCGAACGATGGTGCCGAGTGCCTGGACGTCGTGCACCGCGTGTGCCCCGATGTGATCACCCTTGATGTGGTCATGCCCCGGCTGGACGGGTTCGGGACCGCCGCGCAGCTGCGGGCCGATCCGCGGACGCGGCATGTGCCCGTCGCCATCGTCAGTGCCTGTACGCAGCACGAGGTGGAGTCCGGGATCGAGGCGGGGGTCGATGCGTTCCTCGCCAAGCCCTTCGAGCCCGCCGAGCTGGTGCGGGTCGTACGCCGGCTCGTCGAGCGCAAGGATCGGCGTGAGCGGAAGGGTGGCGCGCCGGCCGGGCGCGGGAGAGGGTAACGGCGTCCGCTGTTCACATGGCGAAACCGTTCGCGGGATGGGTGGGCTTCTCCCCTAGGCTGGTCCCGTGATCCCCGCCGACCTGTCCCGTACCGTCGTGCGCGCCGTGCGCTGCGCCGTCGAGGACGGGGAGCTGCCCGCCCGGGCGGGGGTGCCCGAGCGGGTCGTCGTCGAGCGGACCCGTCCCGGTGGTGTGGGGGACTACGCCACACCCGTGGCCTTCCAGATCGCCAAGAGCGCCGGACGCCCGCCCCTGGACGTCGCCGGGGTACTGGCCCGGCGGCTCGGCGCCGTTGCCGGGATCGAGCGGGTCGAGGTGACCGGTCCCGGGTTCCTCAACTTCGTGATGGACCCGGTGTCCGTCGACGCCCTCGTACGAGAAGTGCAGGCCCGCGGGCGCCGGTACGGGTTCAGCGCCACGGCAAGCGTCGGCATCGGCGTCAGCATCGGCTCCAGCTCCAGCTCCAGCTCCAGCGCCAGCTCCGGCTCCGGCGGGCTGCGCGCGCGGGTCGTCGAAGAGGCCCTGCTGAGGATCCGGGCCACTCAGGGCACAGGTACGGGCATGGGCACGGGCATGGGCGCCGATGCAGCAGCAGCCGTCGCCGCGGCCGCCCCCCACACCGCGCCCGTCGCCAAGCGCGACGGGGACGTCGTCCGGCTCTACGGGGAGGACGCCGCCCGCTGGGCCATGCTCTGCGTCGCGCCGCACGAGAGCCCCTCGTTCTCCGCCCGCCTACTCGTCCAGGACGAGTCCAGCGAGTTCTTCCGCGTGCGGTACGCCCACGCCCGCAGCCGCGCGCTCGTGCGCAACGCCGCCCGCCTCGGGTTCGGGAGCGGGCCCGGCGAGGTCCCGGACGGCGGGCCGCTCGCGCAGGTCCTCGCCGATTACCCCCTCGTCCTTGAGGCCGCCGCGCACCGGGCGGCGCCGGAGCAGGTCGTCCGGTTCCTCGTGCGGGCCGCCGACGAGCTGCTCGACTTCCACTACCGCGTCCTGCCCAAGGGGGACGAGAAACCCTCGGCCGCCCACCGTGCCCGGCTGGCTCTTGCCGAAGCCGCCGGGACGGTGCTGGCCGGCGGCCTGGACCTGCTCGGCATAGCCGCACCCGACTGCCTGTGATCTGCGAAGAGAGATACCGATGAGCCGTTCCGCGCACCCCGCCGGGCCCCGCCACGCCGACGTCCTGCCCGAGGGGCACTACTCCCCGCCGCCCGCCGACCTCAACGAGCTCGACGAGAAGGTCTGGGCGCGGACGGTACGACGCGGCCCCGACGGCGTCGCGGCCGTGGGCGGCATCCCCGTCACCACGCTCGCCGAGGAGTTCGGGACGCCCGCCTACTTCATGGACGAAGAGGACTTCCGGGCGCGGTGCCGGGCCTGGGCGCACGCCTTCGGGCCCGACGCCGACGTGTTCTACGCGGGGAAGGCGTTCCTCTCCAAGGCCGTCGTGAAGTGGCTCAAGGAGGAGGGCCTCAACCTCGACGTGTGCTCCGGCGGGGAGTTGGCCACCGCCCTCGCCGCCGAGATGCCCGCCGAGCGGATCGCCTTCCACGGCAACAACAAGTCGGAGAGCGAGATCCGGCGGGCCGTCACCGCCGGCGTCGGGCGGATCGTGCTCGACTCCTTCCAGGAGATCGCCCGCGTCGCGCACGTCGCCCGTGAGCTGGGGGTGCGCCAGCCCGTGCAGATCCGGGTGACCGTGGGCGTCGAGGCGCACACCCACGAGTTCATCGCCACCGCGCACGAGGACCAGAAGTTCGGCATCGCCGTCGCCGACGGCTCGGCCGCCGAGGCCGTTCGCCGCGCCCTCGGGCACGACAGCCTCGACCTGCTCGGCGTCCACTCCCACATCGGCTCGCAGATCTTCGACATGGCCGGCTTCGAGGTGTCCGCGAAGCGGGTGGTGCAGCTGCTGGCCGCCGTACGGGACGAGCACGGGATCGAGCTGCCCGAGATCGACCTCGGCGGCGGCCTCGGCATCGCCTACACGTCCTCCGACGACCCCCGCGAGCCCCACGAGATCGCCAAGGCCCTGCACGAGATCGTCGCCCGGGAGTGCGAGTCCGCCGGGCTGCGCGCGCCCCGGATCTCCGTCGAGCCCGGCCGGGCCATCGTCGGGCCCACCGCGTTCACGCTGTACGAGGTCGGGACGATCAAGCCGCTCGAAGGGCTGCGGACGTACGTCTCCGTCGACGGCGGCATGTCCGACAACATCCGCACCGCCCTCTACGACGCCGAGTACGGGGTCACCCTCGTCTCCCGCGTCTCCGACGCCGAGCCCATGCTGGTCCGCGTCGTCGGCAAGCACTGCGAGAGCGGTGACATCGTGGTGAAGGACGCCTTCCTGCCGGCCGACCTGGCTCCGGGGGACCTCCTCGCCGTGCCCGCCACCGGGGCGTACTGCCGCTCCATGGCCAGCAACTACAACCACGCGCTCCGCCCGCCCGTCGTCGCCGTGCGCGACGGGCAGGCCCGCGTCATCGTCCGGCGCGAGACGGAGGAAGATCTCCTGCGTCTCGACCTCGGATGATCCGCATATTTCTGCGTAAAGCCCCCGGACCCCCAAAATGGATGTCCCCGGGTGACCGGGTGTCCATGCGCGTCTCACTCAATGGACCGAGGATGGAAAGTGCTGTCCATTGAGTGAGACTGGTTGAGACCCTGGCGCGCAATACCGTGCGCCGGGTGGTGATGGAAGATCGAAAGGCGTAGGTCGAATGATGCGTACGCGTCCGCTGAAGGTGGCGCTGCTGGGCTGTGGAGTGGTCGGCTCAGAGGTGGCGCGCATCATGACGACGCACGCCGACGATCTGACGGCCAGGATCGGCGCGCCCGTCGAGCTCGCCGGCGTCGCCGTGCGCCGCCCCTCCAAGGTGCGCGAGGGCATCGACCCGGCCCTGATCACCACCGATGCGACCGCCCTCCTCAAACGCGGCGACATCGACGTGGCCATCGAGGTCATCGGCGGCATCGAGCCCGCCCGCACCCTGATCACCACCGCCTTCGAGCACGGCATCTCCGTCGTCTCGGCCAACAAGGCGCTGCTCGCCCAGGACGGCGCCGCACTGCACGCCGCGGCCGAGCAGCACGGGCTGGACCTGTACTACGAGGCCGCCGTGGCCGGCGCGATCCCGCTGGTCCGCCCGATGCGCGAGTCCCTCGCCGGCGACAAGATCAACCGGGTGATGGGCATCGTCAACGGCACGACGAACTTCATCCTCGACAAGATGGACTCCACCGGCGCCGGGTATCAGGAGGCGCTCGACGAGGCCACCGCCCTCGGGTACGCCGAGGCTGACCCGACCGCCGACGTCGAGGGCTACGACGCCGCCGCCAAGGCCGCGATCCTGGCCGGCATCGCCTTCCACACCCGGGTCCGCCTCGATGACGTGTACCGCGAGGGCATGACCGAGGTCAGCGCCGCCGACTTCGCCTCCGCCAAGCGCATGGGCTGCACCATCAAGCTCCTCGCGATCTTGGAGCGTGCCGCCGACGGCGAGTCCGTCACCGCCCGCGTGCACCCGGCGATGATCCCGCTCAGCCACCCGCTCGCCTCCGTCCGCGAGGCGTACAACGCCGTCTTCGTCGAGGCGGAGGCCGCCGGGCGGCTCATGTTCTACGGTCCCGGGGCGGGCGGCTCGCCGACCGCCTCGGCGGTCCTGGGCGACCTCGTCGCCGTATGCCGCAACAAGCTCGCCGAGGCAACGGGGCCCGGTGAGTCGGCGTACACCCAGCTGCCGGTCAGCCCCATGGGCGACGTCGTCACGCGGTACCACATCAGCCTCGATGTGGCCGACAAGCCGGGCGTCCTCGCCCAGGTGGCGACGACGTTCGCGGAGCACGGTGTCTCGATCGATACCGTACGTCAGCAAGGACGTCCGGACGGGGTCGGCAATGAAGCCTCCCTCGTCGTCGTCACCCACCGCGCACCCGACGCCTCCCTCTCCGGGACCGTCGAGGCGCTGCGGAAGCTGGACACCGTGCGCGGTGTCGCCAGCATCATGCGTGTTGAAGGGGAGTAAGGACCCATGAGCAGCAATCGCACCCACCAGTGGCGCGGCATCATCGAGGAGTACCGGGACCGCCTGCCGGTGACGGACGCCACTCCCGTGGTCACGCTCCGTGAGGGCGGTACTCCCCTCGTCCCCGCGCAGGTGCTCTCCGAGCGCACCGGCTGCGAGGTCCACCTCAAGGTCGAGGGCGCGAACCCGACGGGGTCCTTCAAGGACCGCGGCATGACCATGGCGATCAGCAAGGCCAAGGAGGACGGCGCCAAGGCCGTCATCTGCGCCTCCACGGGCAATACGTCGGCGTCCGCCGCCGCGTACGCGGTGCGCGCCGGGATGGTCTCGGCCGTCCTCGTGCCCCGCGGGAAGATCGCGCTCGGCAAGATGGGCCAGGCCCTCGTGCACGGCGCCAAGATCCTCCAGGTGGACGGCAACTTCGACGACTGCCTGGACCTGGCCCGCGCGCTGTCCGACAACTACCCGGTCGCGCTGGTCAATTCCGTCAACCCGGTGCGCATCGAGGGTCAGAAGACGGCCGCGTTCGAAATCGTCGACGCCCTCGGCGACGCCCCTGACATCCACGTGCTGCCCGTCGGCAACGCCGGCAACATCACCGCGTACTGGAAGGGCTTCAAGGAGTACAAGGCCGACGGCCTGGCCTCCCGTACGCCCCGCGTGTGGGGATTCCAGGCTTCCGGCTCGGCGCCCATCGTGCGCGGCGAGGTCGTCAAGGAGCCGCACACCATCGCCACCGCGATCCGCATCGGCAACCCGGCCTCCTGGGACTACGCACTCGCGGCGCGCGACGAGTCGGGCGGCTTCATCGACGAGGTGACGGACCGCCAGATCCTGGCCGCCTACCGCCTGTTGGCCGCGCAGGAGGGCGTCTTCGTCGAGCCCGCCTCGGCGGCGTCCGTGGCCGGTCTGCTCAAGGCCGCCGAGCTGGGCCTGGTCGACCCGGGTCAGAAGATCGTGTGCACCGTCACCGGCAACGGCCTCAAGGACCCCGACTGGGCGGTCGCCGGCGCTCCGCAGCCCGCCACCGTCCCGGTGGACGCGGAGGCCGCGGCCATCCGTCTCGGCCTGGTCTGATCCGGCCGGGCCCCACCCGGGTCCGACCCCGGAAGGCACCACCCCGAGTTGCCGGATTCCGCAGGCCTGCGGAATCCGGCAACTCGGGTCGTACGGCACAAAAGTCAACGGCATTCAGCGGAATCCACCGGAAGACACCGACACGCATCGTGCGCCTCCTGTGCGCCCTATGTCGCGAGATAACCTTCCTTCGATACGCTGTACTTACATCCGCCACCGCGCATATGACCGTGGTGCTGCCCAGAGGGCCTTCGGGTGTCGTACGTTCTCCAGTACATTCGCAGCGAGCCAGCGAAGATCTCGTCTCGCACAGTCACAAGGAGTGTCATCTGACGATGGCCGGTCCAGCGTTCCGCGCCGCCGCCGTACGGGTGCGCGTCCCCGCCAGCAGTGCCAACCTCGGCCCGGGCTTCGACGCCCTCGGTCTGGCCCTGGGGCTCTACGACGACGTCGTCGTCCGGGTGGCCGACTCCGGCCTGAACATCGACATCGCGGGCGAGGGCGCCGACACCCTCCCGCGGGACGAGAGCCACCTGCTCGTACGCTCCATGCGCACCGCCTTCGACCTGCTGGGCGGGCAGCCGCGCGGCCTTGAGGTCGTCTGTGCCAACCGCATCCCGCACGGCCGCGGCCTCGGGTCCTCCTCCGCCGCCATCTGCGCCGGCATCGTCGCCGCCCGCGCCGTGACCATAGGCGGGGAGGCCAAGCTCGACGACGCGGCCCTGCTCGAACTGGCCACCGAGATCGAGGGCCACCCCGACAACGTCGCCGCCTGTCTCCTCGGCGGCTTCACGCTCGCCTGGATGGACGGCGGCAGCGCCAAGGCGATCCGTATGGAGCCCGCCGATTCCATCGTTCCGGTGGTCTTCGTCCCGTCCAAGCCGGTCCTGACCGAGACCGCGCGCGGCCTGCTGCCGCGCAACGTCCCGCACGTGGATGCGGCCGTCAACGCGGGTCGCGCGGCCCTGCTCGTCGAAGCCCTGACCAGGCGTCCCGAGTTGCTGCTGCCGGCCACCGAAGACCGGCTCCACCAGGAGTACCGGTCCCCGGCGATGCCGGAGAGCGTCGCACTCGTCAACCGGCTGCGGGCGGACGGCATCCCCGCGGTCATCTCCGGCGCGGGCCCCACGGTCCTCGCGCTGGTCGACAACGGTGCGGCCGACAAGGTCGCGCAGCTCGCGGGCGAGGGGTGGGCGGCGAACCGGCTCGCCCTCGACGCCGCGGGCGCGAGCGTACTTCCGCTGGGCACCCAGGGCGGCTAGGCCGTACGGGCGCACCCGCCAGGGGCGGGCGGCCGGGGCAGGCCGCCCGCGCGGAAGGCGCGATTGCCGGTGATTGAGAGGGGGAATAACTGTTGGATCCGGTAGTGTTAGTCTCAAGTGCGCAGCCGAAGCCGCCATGGCTCGGCGCTCAGTGTCCCCATTCGGGACCACCTTTCTTCCGGGAGCCTCCCCGACTGCTTTGATCACTTCCAGCAGTTTCGAGCACGCTCCGGAATCGGCGTGACATTCCCACGCTTCCAGCTCGGGGGCTTCTCGCCGGAACCACCCATGCACGTTTCTTTCCGCCGTATCTCTATCGGCGGACCACCGCCCCGGCTGCGGTCCACGTCCCATCAGGCCATGGACTGCTGTCGGACAGCACAACCGGTCGCCGAGCCAGACAGGCCGACGTCCGCTCCAGGGAAGGACCCTTCGTGAGCGACACCACCGATCTGATGGGCGCTGCCGACACCAATGTCGACACCAGTGCTCCCGCCGCGGCAGCCGCGCCCAAGCGCCGCCGCTCCGGTACCGGCCTCGACGGCATGGTCCTGGCCGAGCTGCAGCAGGTCGCGTCGGGCCTCGGGATCAGGGGCACCGCGCGGATGCGCAAGAGCCAGCTGATCGAGGTCATCAAGGAGGCGCAGGCGGGCAGCAGCGCCCCCAAGGCCGCGGCCCCCGCCGCAGATGCCGCCGAGGCCAAGCCGAAGCGCCGCGCCACCAGCAAGGCCCGTACGGGTGAGGCCGCCGCGGAGGCGCCCGCCGAGAAGCCTGCCGCCCAGGCGCAGATCGAGATCCCGGGCCAGCCGGCCAGCGAGGACGCCCCGGCCGGCGAGCGCCGCCGGCGCCGTGCCACGGCCCCCTCCGGCAGCCCGGAGGCCGCGGCCCCCGCCGCCGTGCAGGTCGAGGCGAAGACCGAGGCCGTCACCGCGACCGCTCCGGCCGAGACCAAGGTCGAGGCGGCCACCGCCGTCTCCGCGCCCGCCCAGGAGGGCGACGGCCGCGGCCGTCGCGACCGCCGCGACCGCGGTGACCGTACCGAGCGCGGCGAGGGCCGCCGCGACCGCCGTGACCGCGGCGCAGCCAAGGCCGACGACCAGGGCCAGGGCGGCCAGGGCCAGAGCCAGGCCGGCCAGGGTGGCCAGGGCCAGGGCCAGGGCCAGGGCCAGGCCGGCCAGGGTCAGGGCGGCCAGGGCGGCGGCCGTCAGGACCGCCAGCAGCAGGGTGGCCGTCAGGACCGCCAGCAGCAGGGCCAGCAGGGTCGTCAGGACCGCCAGGACAACGGCCCGCAGGACGACTTCGACGACGAGGGCGGCCGTCGCGGCCGCCGGGGCCGTTACCGCGACCGCCGTGGCCGTCGCGGCCGCGACGAGTTCACGCCGAACGAGCCGCAGGTCGCCGACGACGACGTCCTGATCCCCGTCGCGGGCATCCTGGACATCCTCGACAACTACGCGTTCATCCGGACCTCGGGCTACCTGCCCGGCCCGAACGACGTGTACGTCTCCCTCGCCCAGGTCCGCAAGGCGGGTCTGCGCAAGGGCGACCACACCACCGGTGCGGTGCGCCAGCCCAAGGACGGCGAGCGCCGCGAGAAGTTCAACGCCCTCGTGCGTCTGGACTCGGTGAACGGCATGGCGCCCGAATCCGGCCGCGGCCGACCGGAGTTCCAGAAGCTGACCCCGCTGTACCCGCAGGACCGGCTCCGTCTGGAGACCGACCCGGGCGTGCTGACGACCCGCATCATCGACCTCGTGTCGCCGATCGGCAAGGGTCAGCGAGGCCTGATCGTGGCCCCGCCGAAGACCGGCAAGACCATGATCATGCAGGCGATCGCCAACGCGATCACCACCAACAACCCCGAGTGCCACCTGATGGTCGTCCTGGTCGACGAGCGTCCGGAAGAGGTCACCGACATGCAGCGGTCGGTCAAGGGCGAGGTCATCTCCTCGACCTTCGACCGCCCGGCCGAGGACCACACCACCGTCGCCGAGCTGGCCATCGAGCGCGCCAAGCGTCTCGTCGAGCTGGGTCACGACGTGGTCGTCCTGCTGGACTCCATCACCCGTCTGGGCCGCGCGTACAACCTCGCGGCGCCCGCCTCCGGCCGCATCCTGTCCGGTGGTGTCGACTCGACCGCGCTGTACCCGCCGAAGCGCTTCTTCGGTGCCGCGCGCAACATCGAGGACGGCGGCTCGCTGACCATCCTGGCCACCGCGCTGGTCGACACCGGCTCGCGCATGGACGAGGTGATCTTCGAGGAGTTCAAGGGCACCGGCAACATGGAGCTCAAGCTCGACCGGAAGCTCGCCGACAAGCGCATCTTCCCGGCCGTCGACGTCGACCCCTCGGGCACCCGCAAGGAGGAGATCCTCCTCAACAGCGAGGAGCTCGCCATCGTCTGGAAGCTGCGCCGGGTGCTGCACGCGCTCGACTCGCAGCAGGCCATCGAGCTGCTGCTCGACAAGATGAAGCAGACGAAGTCGAACGCCGAGTTCCTGATGCAGATCGCCAAGACGACCCCGTCGGGCAAGAACGACGACTGACGTCGCCCTGCGCACCACCGCGACCGCCCCCGCCGCACCCGCGGCGGGGGCGGTTGCGCGTTTCGGGTTCCGGCTGCCCGGTGGGCATGCGGAACCGTTTCCGGGAGCCCCTGCCCGTTTCCGCCCTTTCCCTCCCCTTCCCGCCCGTTTCTGAAAACCCGAGCCGATGCGAGCTTCGCCACACTTGCCGTTTTCGTGAACCTGCGGGGCATGGCGTACGTCCCCCGGGGAAACCGCAGGTGGGCGCGGTGTCACGGCGCGCCCGTCCCGCCCGGGCCGGCGCAGCGCACCCGTCGGGGCGCCCCCTCGGCCATGGAACCCTGGAGCCCGTTCGGCCGTCTGTGTCAAAGGGCAGTGCGGGGGAGGCCACTGGGCCGGAGATCCGGCCGGGAACGTACAGGACTGAGGAGAGCATGAGCGAGGACAGCAGGGTCGGCGGCCGGCGTGCCGCGAGCCGGCGCCGACGGAAACCCGCGAAGCGCCGCAAGGCCCTGGCCATCGCCGCGTGGAGCGCCGCCGGCGTGGTCCTGCTGGGCGGGGCGGGTCTCGGCTGGTTCTACTTCCACCTGAACGGGAACCTGAAGACGGTCGACATCGACCAGGCGCTCGGCACCGACCGCCCGCAGAACGTGGACAACGGTTCGATGGACATCCTCGTCCTCGGCTCCGACTCCCGCGGCGGCGCCAATTCCGAGTACGGCCGCGACGACGGCGGCTCGGCCCGCTCCGACACGGCGATGATCGTCCACCTGTACGACGGCCACAAGAAGGCCACCGTCGTCTCGATCCCGCGCGACACCATGGTCAACCGGCCGGCGTGCACGCTGAGCAACGGCAAGACCGACCGCGGCAGCTCGCGCTCCCAGTTCAACGAGTCGTTCACCATCGGCGGGGCCGCCTGCGCGGTCAAGACCGTCGAGAAGATGTCGGGGATCCGCATGGACCACTACATCGAGGTCGACTTCACGGGCTTCAAGAAGATCATCGACAACCTCGGCGGCGTCGAGCTGACCACCACCAAGCCGATCAAGGACGGATCGAGTCACCTCGACCTCCCGGCCGGCCAGAACAAGCTGAACGGCGAGCAGGCCCTGGGCCTCGTACGGACCCGCAAGAGCGTCGGCGACGGCTCCGACCTGGGCCGAATACAGCTCCAGCAGGCGTTCATGAAGGCCCTGATCAAGCAGGTCAAGGGCATCGGCGTCTTCGACAACCCCAAGCGGCTGCTCGACCTCGCCGACACCGGCACCAAGGCGCTCACCACCGACAAGGCGCTCGGTGACGTGAAGTCCCTGATGGGCTTCGCGCAGAGCCTCCAGGGCATCGACGCCCAGGAGATGCACATGATCACGCTGCCGGTGACCGTGGACGCGCGCGACGCCGACCGCGTCGCCCCGCTCACCAAGGAGTCCAAGATGGTCTGGGACGCCCTGCTGGCCGACCAGCCGGTTCCCGCCGAGGCCACCAAGAACTCCATGGGCGACAAGGGCACGGCCGGCGAGATCGTGAAGTAGACCTCAGTGCGACGGCGGCCCGCGACGGCGGGGCGTGCGGCTACCACCAGGGCAAAACGCCTGGTCACGCTGTTGTCGCGGGGGAGCGGAATAGATGGCGGACCCCCCTCGTTGAGGGATGCGTCCTCAGAATTTTGACAGGCAGCCCGGTCCTGGCAGACTGGTCTGTCGGCCCCGGTTCACGCAGTGCGCAATTCGGCTCCTGCGACCCGGCGCCCTCCCGAATCTAGGAGACACCTTGAAGCGCGATGTTCACCCCGAGTACGTCGAGACCCAGGTCAGCTGCACCTGTGGCGCGTCGTTCACCACCCGTAGCACCCTGACCGAAGGCACCATCCGTGCCGAGGTCTGCTCCGAGTGCCACCCGTTCTACACGGGCAAGCAGAAGATCCTCGACACCGGTGGCCGTGTTGCCCGCTTCGAGGCCCGCTTCGGCAAGGCTGCCGGCTCGAAGTAGCGAGCCCCCGGCGCCGGACCCCGGCTGCACCCTGTCCACACGGGGGCAGCCGGACCGGCGCCTTTGTCGTCCCGCAGCCCTTTTTCATACTTTTCACTTCAGGAGCCCCCGATGTTCGAGGCGGTCGAGGAACTGGTCGGCGAGCACGCCGACCTTGAGAAGAAGCTCGCCGACCCTTCGGTCCACTCGGATCAGGCCAACGCGCGCAAGCTCAACAAGCGCTACGCGGAGCTGACCCCGATCGTCGCGACCTTCCGTGCCTGGAAGCAGTCCGCCGAGGACATCGAGACGGCGAAGGAGTTCGCGGCCGACGACCCGGACTTCGTGGCCGAGGTGAAGGAGCTCAGCGCGCAGCGCGAGGAGCTCACCGAGAAGCTCCGTCTGCTGCTCGTCCCGCGCGACCCCAGCGACGACAAGGACGTGCTCCTTGAGGTCAAGGCGGGCGCGGGCGGCGACGAGTCGGCCCTGTTCGCCGGCGACCTGCTGCGCATGTACCTGCGCTACGCCGAGCGCGTGGGCTGGAAGACCGAGATCATCGACGCCACCGAGTCCGAGCTCGGCGGCTACAAGGACGTCCAGGTCTCCGTCCGCACCAAGGGCGGCAACGGTGCCACCGAGCCCGGCCAGGGCGTCTGGGCCCGCCTGAAGTACGAGGGCGGCGTGCACCGCGTCCAGCGCGTTCCGGCCACCGAGTCCCAGGGCCGCATCCACACCTCCGCCGCCGGCGTGCTCGTCACCCCGGAGGCCGAGGAGGTCGAGGTCGAGATCAACGCGAACGACCTGCGCATCGACGTGTACCGCTCGTCCGGCCCCGGCGGCCAGTCCGTCAACACCACCGACTCGGCCGTGCGCATCACGCACGTCCCGACCGGTGTGGTCGCCTCCTGCCAGAACGAGAAGAGCCAGCTCCAGAACAAGGAGCAGGCGATGCGCATCCTCCGGTCGCGCCTGCTGGCCGCGGCCCAGGAGGCCGCCGAGCAGGAGGCCTCCGACGTGCGCCGCAGCCAGGTGCGCTCCGTGGACCGCTCCGAGAAGATCCGTACGTACAACTTCCCGGAAAACCGGATCTCGGACCACCGGACCGGTTTCAAGGCGTACAACTTGGACCAGGTGCTCGACGGCGACCTCGATCCCATGATCCAGGCCTGCGTCGACGCGGACTCGGCCGCCAAGCTCGCGTCCGCGACCTGATCCGCGCCCGCCCCGCGCGACCCCGCTCGACCTTGTACGACCCCCGCTCCACCCCCGTACGACAGCAGCCCGGAGGACCAGCGTGAACTTGCTGCTTGCCGAGGTGGCCCAGGCCACCCAGCGGCTGGCCGCCGCCGGCGTGCCCTCACCGCGCTTCGATGCGGAGGAGCTCGCGGCCTTCGTGCACGGCGTCAAGCGGGGGGAACTGCACCACGTCAAGGACGCGGACTTCGACGCCCGTTACTGGGAGGCCGTCGCCCGCCGCGAGGCGCGCGAGCCGCTCCAGCACATCACCGGCCGCGCCTTCTTCCGGTACCTGGAGCTCCAGGTCGGTCCCGGGGTGTTCGTGCCCCGGCCCGAGACCGAGTCGGTCGTGGACTGGGCCATACACGCCGTCCGCGCGATGGACGTCGTCGAGCCGCTGATCGTGGACCTGTGCACCGGGTCCGGCGCCATCGCGCTGGCCATGGCACAGGAGGTGCCGCGCTCGCGCGTGCACGCGGTCGAGCTGTCCGAGGACGCCCTGCGGTGGACCCGCAAGAACGCCGAAGGCTCCCGGGTCACCGTCCACCAGGGCGACGCGCTGAGCGCCCTGCCCGAGCTGGACGGCCAGGTCGACCTGGTGATCTCGAACCCGCCGTACATCCCGCTCACCGAGTGGGAGTACGTCGCCCCCGAGGCCCGCGACCACGACCCCGAGATGGCGCTGTTCTCCGGCGAGGACGGCCTCGACACCATCCGCGGCATCGAGCGCACCGCGCACCGCCTGCTGCGGCCCGGCGGCATCGTCGTCATCGAGCACGCCGACACCCAGGGCGGCCAGGTGCCGTGGATCTTCGCCGACGAGCGGGGTTGGGCCGATGCCGCCGACCACCCCGACCTGAACAACCGCCCGCGCTTCGCCACCGCCCGCAAGGCCCTGCCGTGACGGGCGCGACCCCTACCGCCACCCCCCTGCTGCACGAGGAGTCCCGCTGATGGCCCGGCGATACGACTGCAACGACGCGACGGACCGCAAGACGGGTCTGCGTGAAGCCGCATCCGCCGTGCGCCGCGGCGAGCTCGTCGTGCTGCCCACCGACACCCTCTACGGGATCGGCGCGGACGCCTTCAGCGCGGAGGCCGTCGGTGACCTGCTCGCCGCCAAGGGCCGTGGCCGCAACATGCCGACCCCGGTGCTCATCGGCTCCCCGAACACCCTGCACGGCCTCGTCACGGACTTCTCCGAGCAGGCCTGGGAGCTCGTCGACGCCTTCTGGCCGGGCGCGCTGACGCTCGTCGCCAAGCACCAGCCCTCGCTGGCCTGGGACCTCGGCGAGACCCGCGGCACCGTGGCCGTCCGGATGCCGCTGCACCCCGTCGCCATCGAGCTGCTGACCGAGGTCGGCCCGATGGCCGTGTCCTCGGCCAACCTGACCGGGCACCCGGCGCCGGAGGACTGCGACGCGGCGCGCGAGATGCTGGGCGACTCCGTGTCCGTGTACCTGGACGGCGGTCCGACCCCGGGCATCCAGCCCTCGTCGATCGTCGACGTCACCGGGAAGGTTCCCGTCCTGCTGCGCGAGGGGGCGCTGACCGCCGAGCAGCTGCGGGAGGTCGTACCCGACCTTGAGGTGGCCCCGTGAGCCCTCGGGGGCGTGGCATAGCAAACGGGCACTCCCCGGCGGCCGCCGGAGGGGGCACCTTCCGCATCCTTCACGTCAGCACCGGCAACGTCTGCCGCTCGCCGATCACCGAGCGGCTGACCCGGCATGCGCTGGCGCACCGGCTGGGTGGCATTCCGGCCGGCGACCTGATCGTGGAGAGCGCGGGGACCTGGGGCCACGAGGGCGCGCCGATGGAGGCGAACGCGGCCGCCGTGCTCGCGGACTTCGGCGCGGACGCGTCCGGGTTCACCGGCCGGGAGCTGCTGGACGAGCACGTCATACGGGCCGACCTGGTGCTGACGGCCACCCGCGACCACCGGGCCCAGGTCATCTCGATGGGGCACTCGGCGGGCCTGCGGACCTTCACGCTGAAGGAGTTCACCCGGCTGGTCCGGGCGATAGATCCGGCCACCCTCCCGCCGCTGGACGACGGGGTGGCGGAGCGGGCGCGGGCGCTGGTACGGGCCGCGGCGGCGCTGCGCGGGTGGCTGCTGGCCCCCTCGCCCGACGCGGACGAGGTGTACGACCCGTACGGTGCGCCGATCACCTTCTTCCGCTCGATCGGCGACGAGATCAACCAGGCGCTGGACCCGGTCGTCACGGCCCTGACGGGCGTGACGGCTTCCCGCTGACGGTGGCCGGCCGGAGGCCGGCGCAGCCGGTCCTGACGGGCGACACGGCCCGCACCACCGACGGGCCGGGAGCAGGGCGGCGCGTCCCACAGCGCTGAGGGGCGGGATCTGGGCCGCGGGCCTACAGTGGCGAGTACCGGGACAGCCCACTGGAGTCGCGCCATGAGCGTCATCACCCCGCCGACGGACCTGCTGCGGCAGCAGGATCCGCAGATGGCCGACGTGCTCGCGGGCGAGGCGCAGCGCCAGGCCACGACACTGCAGCTGATCGCCGCCGAGAACTTCACTTCTCCCGCCGTGCTCGCGGCACTGGGCTCTGCGCTGGCCAACAAGTACGCCGAGGGGTACCCCGGTGCGCGCTACCACGGCGGCTGCGAGTACGCGGACCTCGCCGAGGGACTGGCCGTCGAGCGGGCCCGGGCGCTCTTCGGGGTCGAGCACGCCAACGTCCAGCCGCATTCCGGTTCCGCCGCCGTACTGGCCGCGTACGCCGCGCTGCTGCGGCCCGGGGACACCGTGCTGGCGATGGGGCTCACGTACGGGGGGCACCTCACGCACGGCTCGCCCGCCAACTTCTCCGGACGCTGGTTCGACTTCGTCGGGTACGGGGTCGACGCCGAGAGCGGCCTGATCGACTACCTGCAGGTGCAGGAGCTGGCGCGGACGCACCGGCCCAAGGCGATCGTCTGCGGGTCGATCTCCTATCCGCGGCACCCGGAGTACTCGGTGTTCCGGGAGATCGCCGACGAGGTGGGGGCGTACCTCATCGCGGACGCCGCCCATCCGATCGGGCTCGTCGCCGGCGGGGCCGCGCCCAGCCCCGTCCCGTACGCCGACATCGTCTGCGCGACGACCCACAAGGTGTTGCGCGGCCCGCGCGGCGGGATGGTGCTGTGCGGCGCCGAGTTCGCCGAGCGGATCGACCGGGCGGTGTTCCCCTTCACCCAGGGCGGCGCGCAGATGCACACCATCGCCGCGAAGGCGGTCGCCTTCGGCGAGGCCGCGGCGCCGGCGTTCACCACGTACGCCCACCGGGTCGTGGCCAATGCGCGGGCGCTGGCCGACGAGCTGGCGGCGCACGGTTTCGCGGTGACGACGGGCGGCACCGACACCCACCTGATCACCGCCGACCCGGCACCCCTCGGCGTCGACGGCCCGGTCGCCCGTGGCCGGCTCGCCGCCGCCGGCATCGTGCTGGACACCTGCGTCCTTCCGTACGGGGACCAGCGCGGGATCCGGCTCGGCACGGCCGCCGTCACCACCCAGGGCATGCGGGAGCCCGAGATGGCCCGGATCGCCGAGCTGTTCACCGCAGTACTGCGCGGCGCGGGGACGGGTATCCGCGCAGAAGTGGCCGAGCTGACGCGTAGATTTCCCCCATACGGGGAGTAATCAGTGCAAGCAGGGCGTACCGCAACCGCGGTAACGCCCCCTCGCGTCCTCGGTGAGGGGTACATCGCAGCTAATGTGTGGGGCTGAGATGGCCGGCGATACATCTGGGGCAGCCCGTGCGTGAATATCTGCTGACGCTTTGCGTCACGGTCGCGGTGACCTACTTGCTCACCGGGCCCGTGCGGAAGTTCGCGATCGCGGCCGGTGCGATGCCGGAGATCCGCGCCCGCGACGTGCACCGCGAGCCCACTCCGAGACTCGGCGGCATCGCCATGTTCGGCGGACTGTGCGCGGGGCTGCTGGTGGCGGACCACCTGCGCAACCTCAACGGCGTCTTCGAGCTGTCGAACGAACCGCGGGCGCTGCTCTCCGGAGCGGCGCTGATCTGGCTGATCGGCGTGCTCGACGACAAGTTCGAGATCGACGCCCTGATCAAGCTCGGCGCGCAGATGATCGCCGCCGGTGTGATGGTCATGCAGGGTCTGACGATGCTGTGGATCCCCGTCCCCGGCATCGGGACGGTCGCGCTGACCCAATGGCAGGGCAACCTGCTCACGGTGGCCCTCGTCGTGATCACCATCAACGCGGTGAACTTCGTGGACGGGCTCGACGGCCTGGCCGCCGGCATGGTCTGCATCGCCGCCACGGCGTTCTTCCTCTACTCGTACCGGATCTGGTTCGGCTACGGCATCGAGGCGGCAGCGCCCGCGACCCTCTTCGCCGCGATCCTGATGGGCATGTGCCTGGGCTTCCTGCCGCACAACATGCATCCGGCCCGGATCTTCATGGGCGATTCCGGATCGATGCTCATCGGCCTGGTGCTCGCCGCCTCCGCGATCTCGATCACCGGGCAGGTGGACCCGGACACCATGGCGCTGTTCGCCGGCGGTGAGCGCAACGCGACGCACGCGATGCTCCCGGTCTTCATTCCGCTTCTGCTCCCGCTGACGATCATCGCGATCCCGATGGCGGACCTGGTCCTGGCCATCGTGCGCCGCACCTGGAAGGGCCAGTCGCCCTTCGCGGCCGACCGCGGACACCTGCACCACCGACTGCTGGAACTCGGGCATTCGCACAGCCGCGCGGTGCTGATCATGTACTTCTGGTCAGGACTGATCGCCTTCGGCGCGGTGGCGTACTCGGTGCACTCGGCGTCGATGTGGATCGTGCTCGCGATCGTCGCGCTGAGCGCGGTGGGCCTGGTCCTCCTGCTCCTGCCGCGCTTCACCCCGCGCGCCCCGCGCTGGGCCGAGGGTCTGGTCCCGCCGCGCTACCGGCACGCGGAGCGCGCCGCCGAGGCGGCCGCCCAGGACGCCTCGGGCCGCGAGCCGGATCCCGCCCGTCAGATCAGGGTCGGCGTCTCGGGCGTCAACGGAGCGACCGCCGTAGGCCCCCGTTCGCGCTTCCCCGACCGGCGTAAGGCCGAGTCGACGCGCTGACGGCCGCGGTACATGTCGGACATGGAACGCCTTTACCACACACAACGACGGGTTGTCGCGCACACACGGGCGGGTTAGCTCTCATGTGTGACAGTCGGCACACTCCACAGGTAAAGCTCTCATCAAATAGTTTGTGATACCGTTCACTAAACCCGGCGACAGAGCCGAAGGACCGTAGTGCGACGGTCCATTGGCCCGAGGCTCGATCTCGGACCGGGCTTACGCTCGTCCCGTACGAGTCCGTACGAGTCCGTGCCCCCACCACCACGCGGAGCAACCCGCCATGCGGTCAGATGACGTCCGATCCCTCCTGCATGCCGCTGTACCCACAGCTGTCGCCGGCGCTCTCGCCGCCGTCATCAGCGCCGTGGTGGCAGGCGGCAAGGGGGCCCTTGGCGCTGTCATCGCGACGCTGCTGGTGATGCTGTTCATGGGCATCGGATTCGTCGTTCTGCAACGCACCGCGAAATCGCTGCCGCACTTGTTCCAGGCCATGGGGCTGATGCTCTACACGGCCCAGATCCTGCTGCTCTTCGTCTTTCTCGCCGTGTTCAAGAACACGACGCTGTTCAACCCCCGTGCATTCGCGATCACGCTCGTCGCCACCACCCTCGTGTGGATCGGTGCACAGACGCGTGCTCACATGAAGGCCAAGATCCTGTACGTCGAACCGGACTCGACAAAGGGCGACAAGCCCGAAAATTCGGGGCCGAAGTCGTGAGGGGTAGGGCCGGGATAAGTGAGCGTTCGAGATGCTGCTATCGTCCGGTTCCAACTGCGGCATTGCGGGCGCGGGCATCTGAGCTGACGCCTGTTCCATCGCGAGGCTCGATGCCTGATCGCCGCCCCCACACCCGTAACACCAGTCCAGTGCCGAACAGCGGCTGTGCGCCGCGCCGACACAACGAGGTTGCCGTACCTATGCGCCACGCTGAAGGAGCCCGCGGTGAGTGCTGACCTGACGCAGGTGCTCGCTTTCGAGACCGACTGTCACATCTTCGACGGATGTGGCTTCCCCGGTCCGGGCCTGCACTCGTTCCTCTTCGAGCCGCTGTGGGGCGAACCCGGCCTGACCAGTGTGTACTTCAACAAGCCGATGCTGCTGGCCCTCCTGGGCTCGCTGATCATCGTCGGTTTCTTCTGGGCCGCGTTCCGGAAGCCGAAGGTCGTTCCGGGCAAGCTTCAGATGGTCGCCGAGGCCGGTTACGACTTCGTGCGCCGCGGCATCGTGTACGAGACGCTGGGCAAGAAGGAGGGCGAGAAGTACGTCCCCTTCATGGTGTCGCTGTTCTTCTTCGTCTGGGTCCTGAACGTCTGGTCGATCGTCCCCGTGGCGCAGTTCCCGGTGACCGCGATCATCGCGTACCCGGCGATTCTCGCGCTGATCGTCTACGTCATCTGGATGTCGGTGACGTTCAAGCGTCACGGCTTCGTCGGCGGATTCAAGAACCTGACCGGCTACGACAAGTCGCTCGGCCCGGTCCTCCCGCTCGTCATGGTCATCGAGTTCTTCTCGAACGTCCTGGTCCGCCCGTTCACCCACGCGGTCCGACTGTTCGCGAACATGTTCGCGGGTCACACCCTGCTGCTGCTGTTCACCATCGCCAGCTGGTACCTGCTGAACGGGATCGGGATCGCCTACGCGGGCGTCTCTTTCATCATGGTCGTCGTGATGACGGCCTTCGAGCTCTTCATCCAGGCTGTCCAGGCCTACGTCTTCGTGCTGCTGGCCTGCAGCTTCATCCAGGGCGCGCTCGCCGAGCACCACTGAGTCCGGCCCTCCCCCAAACCCCCTGTCGTCCGGTGGCCAACCCCCACCGGTCCGTGAAAGAGAAGGAAGAACTGGCATGTCCCAGATCCTCGCTGCCGCCGAAGGCGTCACCGGTTCCCTCAGCTCCGTTGGTTACGGTCTCGCGGCCATCGGCCCGGGTGTCGGCGTCGGCATCATCTTCGGTAACGGCACGCAGGCTCTCGCCCGTCAGCCCGAGGCTGCCGGTCTGATCCGCGCCAACCAGATCCTCGGCTTCGCCTTCTGTGAGGCGCTCGCCCTCATCGGTCTGGTCATGCCGTTCGTCTACTAAGACGAGCCACGACCACTAGTCCGATTAGACGAAAGGCACTGATGTGAACCTCCTGGTTCTCGCGGCTGAGACGGAAAACCCGCTCTTCCCGCCGATCCCCGAGCTCGTCATCGGTCTGATCGCCTTCGTCATCGTCTTCGGTTTCCTCGCGAAGAAGCTCCTCCCGAACATCAACAAGGTTCTGGACGAGCGCCGCGAGCAGATCGAGGGCGGTATCGAGAAGGCTGAGGCCGCTCAGACCGAGGCCCAGAGCGTGCTGGAGCAGTACAAGGCCCAGCTCGCCGAAGCCCGGCACGAGGCCGCGCGCCTGCGCCAGGAAGCGCTGGAGCAGGGCACTGCGCTCAAGGAAGAACTGCGCGCAGAGGGCCAGCGGCAGCGTGAGGAGATCATCGCTGCCGGCCACGCCCAGATCGAGGCCGACCGCAAGGCCGCCTCTCAGGCGCTGCGCCAGGACGTCGGCAAGCTCGCCACCGACCTGGCCGGCAAGCTCGTCGGGGAGTCCCTTGAGGACGCCGCCCGGCAGAGCCGCACGATCGACCGCTTCCTCAGCGAGCTTGAGGAGAAGGCCGAGGCGGCCCGATGAACGGAGCGAGCCGCGAGGCGCTGGCCTCCGCGCGCGAGCGTCTCGACGCGCTGACGGACAACACGTCCGTCGACGTGGCGAAGCTCGCCGGCGAGCTGGCAGCCGTCACCGCGCTGCTCGACCGTGAGGTCTCGCTGCGTCGGGTCATCACGGACCCGGCGCAGTCCGGCGAGGCCAAGGCCGAGCTGGTACGCCGGCTGCTGGGCGCCCAGGTCGGCGGGGAGACCCTCGACCTGGTGTCGGGCATGGCCCGGTCCCGCTGGTCGCAGTCCCGCGACCTGGTGGACTCGCTTGAGGAGCTGGCGGCCACCGCCGACCTCACGGCGGCCCAGCAGGCCGGTGGACTGGACGAGGTCGAGGACGAGCTGTTCCGCTTCGGCCGGATCGTCGCCTCGAACACCGAGCTGCGCGCCGCGCTGACCGACCGGGCGGCCACCGCCTCCGCGAAGAGCGCGCTGCTGAGCAGCCTGCTCGGCGGCAAGGCGAACGCCGTCACCGAGCGTCTGGTCACGCGTCTCGTCACGCACCCGCGTGGACGTAGCCTGGAAGCGGGACTGGAGTCCCTCTCCAAGCTCGCCGCCGAGCGCCGTGACCGCATGGTCGCCACCGTGACCACCGCGGTTCCGCTCAGCGACGTGCAGAGGCAGCGTCTCGGCGCGGTGCTGGCCAAGCTGTACGGCCGCCAGATGCACCTGAACCTCGACGTGGACCCCGCGGTCCTCGGCGGGATCTCGGTGCGGGTCGGCGACGAGGTCATCGACGGCACCATCGCGGACCGCCTCGCCGAGGCGTCCCGCCGCATGGCCGGCTGACCAGCCACCAATAGAACAACGCATTCCTAGCGGCCCGGTTGGGCCGTGCAGAACTTGCAGAAGATTCCTGGGGGTCGCCCCCAGACCCCTAAGAAGCTTCAGGCCCAACAAGGAGAGCAGGGAACCCAGATGGCGGAGCTCACGATCCGGCCGGAGGAGATCCGGGACGCACTGGAGAACTTTGTCCAGTCGTACCAGCCGGACGCGGCCTCGCGCGAGGAGGTCGGAACGGTCAGCGTTGCCGGCGACGGCATCGCGAAGGTGGAGGGCCTGCCCTCCGCCATGGCGAACGAGCTGCTGAAGTTCGAGGACGGCACCCTCGGTCTCGCCCTCAACCTTGAGGAGCGCGAGATCGGTGCGATCGTCCTCGGCGAGTTCAGCGGTATCGAGGAGGGCCAGCCGGTGCAGCGCACCGGTGAGGTTCTCTCCGTAGGTGTCGGCGAGGGCTACCTCGGCCGTGTTGTCGACCCGCTCGGCAACCCGATCGACGGCCTCGGCGAGATCGCGACCGAAGGCCGTCGCGCCCTCGAACTGCAGGCCCCGGGCGTCATGGTCCGTAAGTCGGTGCACGAGCCCATGCAGACCGGCTACAAGGCCGTCGACGCGATGGTGCCGATCGGCCGTGGCCAGCGTCAGCTGATCATTGGTGACCGTCAGACCGGCAAGACCGCTCTGGCCGTCGACACGATCATCAACCAGCGCGACAACTGGCGCTCGGGCGACGTGAACAAGCAGGTCCGCTGCATCTACGTCGCCATCGGCCAGAAGGGCTCGACCATCGCGTCCGTTCGCGGCGCCCTGGAAGAGGCCGGCGCGCTGGAGTACACGACGATCGTCGCCGCCCCGGCGTCCGACCCGGCCGGCTTCAAGTACCTGGCGCCGTACACCGGCTCCGCCATCGGCCAGCACTGGATGTACGCCGGCAAGCACGTCCTGATCATCTTCGATGACCTGTCGAAGCAGGCCGACGCCTACCGCGCCGTGTCGCTGCTGCTGCGCCGCCCGCCGGGCCGTGAGGCCTACCCGGGTGACGTCTTCTACTTGCACTCGCGTCTGCTGGAGCGCTGCGCCAAGCTCTCCGACGAGATGGGTGCCGGTTCGATGACCGGTCTGCCGATCGTCGAGACCAAGGCGAACGACGTGTCGGCGTTCATCCCGACCAACGTCATCTCCATCACCGACGGCCAGTGCTTCCTGGAGTCCGACCTGTTCAACGCGGGCCAGCGCCCGGCGCTGAACGTCGGTATCTCGGTCTCCCGCGTCGGTGGTTCCGCGCAGCACAAGGCCATGAAGCAGGTTTCCGGCCGTCTCCGCGTGGACCTCGCCCAGTACCGCGAGCTGGAGGCGTTCGCCGCCTTCGGTTCCGACCTGGACGCCGCGTCGAAGAACTCGCTGGAGCGCGGCAAGCGCATGGTCGAGCTGCTGAAGCAGGGCCAGTACCAGCCGATGCCCGTCGAGGAGCAGGTCGTCTCCGTCTGGGCCGGCACCACCGGCAAGATGGACGACGTTCCGGTGGCCGACATCCGTCGCTTCGAGTCGGAGCTTCTGGAGCACCTGCGCCGCGAGCGCAAGGACCTCCTGACCTCCATCGCCGAGGGCGGCAAGATGTCGGACGACACGCTGACCTCGATCGCTGACGCCATCGCTGCCTTCAAGCAGCAGTTCGAGACCTCGGACGGCAAGCTCCTGGGCGAGGACGCGCCGGCCGTCAACGTCTCCAAGTGACGACGGAAGGGACCTGACTCATGGGAGCGCAGCTCCGGGTCTACAAGCGTCGCATCCGTGCCGTCACGGCGACCAAGAAGATCACCAAGGCGATGGAGATGATCGCCGCCTCGCGCATCGTCAAGGCGCAGCGCAAGGTGGCGGCATCGATGCCGTACGCGACCGAGCTCACCCGTGCGGTGACCGCGGTGGCGACCGGCTCGAACAACAAGCACGCCCTGACCACCGAGGTCGAGGCGCCGACCCGCGCCGCGGTCCTGCTCATCACGAGCGACCGCGGTCTGGCCGGCGGCTACTCCTCGAACGCCATCAAGCAGGCGGAGCGGCTCACCGAGCGGCTGCGTGCTGAGGGCAAGGACGTCGATGCCTACATCGTCGGCCGCAAGGGTGTCGCCTACTACGGCTTCCGCGAGCGCAAGGTCGCGGACTCGTGGACCGGCTTCACCGACAGCCCGGCTTACGCCGACGCCAAGCGCGTCGCGGCGCCCCTGATCGAGGCCATCCAGCTGGACACGGCCGAGGGCGGCGTCGACGAGCTGCACATCGTCTACACGGAATTCGTGTCGATGATGACGCAGAACGCGGTGGACGGCCGGATGCTGCCGCTCAGCCTCGACAAGGTTCAGGAAGAGACCGGCACGAAGGGCGAGATCCTTCCGCTGTTCGACTTCGAGCCGTCGGCGGAGGACGTCCTCGACGCCCTGCTGCCGCGCTACGTCGAGAGCCGTATTTACAACGCACTGCTGCAGTCGGCTGCCTCCGAGCACGCCGCCCGCCGCCGCGCGATGAAGTCGGCGACCGACAACGCCGGAGACCTCATCAAGAGCCTCTCCCGGCTTGCCAACGCGGCCCGCCAGGCCGAAATCACCCAGGAAATCAGCGAGATCGTCGGTGGCGCGAGCGCCATGGCTGACGCGACCGCGGGGAGTGACAAGTAATGACGACCACTGTTGAGACGGCCGCCGCCACGGGCCGCGTCGCCCGGGTCATCGGCCCGGTCGTCGACGTGGAGTTCCCCGTCGACGCCATGCCCGAGATCTACAACGCCCTCAAGGTCCAGGTCGCAGACCCGGCCGAGGACGGCAAGCTCAAGACCCTGACCCTTGAGGTCGCGCAGCACCTGGGTGACGGCATGGTCCGCACCATCTCGATGCAGCCGACCGACGGTCTGGTCCGCCAGGCCGCGGTGACCGACACGGGCGAGGGCATCACCGTCCCCGTCGGTGACTTCACCAAGGGCAAGGTGTTCAACACCCTGGGCGAGGTGCTCAACTACCCCGAGGCGAACGCCGAGGTCACCGAGCGCTGGCCGATCCACCGCAAGGCCCCGAACTTCGACGAGCTTGAGTCGAAGACCGAGATGTTCGAGACCGGCGTCAAGGTCATCGACCTTCTCACCCCGTACGTCAAGGGTGGAAAGATCGGTCTGTTCGGTGGTGCCGGTGTCGGCAAGACCGTTCTGATCCAGGAAATGATCTACCGCGTCGCCAACAACCACGACGGTGTGTCGGTGTTCGCGGGCGTCGGTGAGCGTACCCGTGAGGGCAACGACCTCATCGAGGAGATGGGTGACTCGGGCGTCATCGACAAGACCGCCCTCGTCTTCGGCCAGATGGACGAGCCGCCGGGCACGCGTCTTCGCGTCGCGCTCGCCGGTCTGACCATGGCGGAGTACTTCCGCGATGTTCAGAAGCAGGACGTGCTCTTCTTCATCGACAACATCTTCCGGTACACCCAGGCCGGTTCCGAGGTGTCGACCCTGCTCGGCCGCATGCCCTCCGCGGTGGGTTACCAGCCGAACCTGGCCGACGAGATGGGTCTCCTCCAGGAGCGCATCACCTCGACCCGTGGTCACTCGATCACCTCGATGCAGGCGATCTACGTCCCCGCGGACGACCTGACCGACCCGGCGCCGGCGACCACCTTCGCCCACCTCGACGCGACGACGGTTCTCTCCCGTCCGATCTCCGAGAAGGGCATCTACCCGGCCGTGGACCCGCTGGACTCGACGTCCCGCATCCTCGACCCGCGGTACATCGCGGCGGACCACTACGCGGCCGCCATGCGTGTCAAGGGGATCCTGCAGAAGTACAAGGACCTCCAGGACATCATCGCGATCCTCGGTATCGACGAGCTGGGCGAGGAGGACAAGCTCGTTGTCCACCGTGCCCGTCGCGTCGAGCGCTTCCTGTCGCAGAACACCCACGTCGCCAAGCAGTTCACCGGCGTGGACGGTTCGGACGTTCCGCTCGACGAGTCGATCACCGCGTTCAACGCGATCTGCGACGGTGACTACGACCACTTCCCCGAGCAGGCGTTCTTCATGTGCGGTGGCATCGAGGACCTCAAGGCCAACGCCAAGGAGCTGGGCGTCTCCTGAAGCCGCGCTCCTCATGAGCACAGCTGATTGACGGAGAGGGGCGGGTGTGTCCCGTCCCTCTCCCCACGCCCATTAGAATTTGACCCAACACCCGGCTGACCCGCCGGGTGGTGACCCGAGGAGCCACCTTGGCTGCTGAGCTGCACGTCGAGCTGGTCGCGGCGGACCGCAATGTCTGGTCCGGCGAGGCCACCCTGGTCGTCGCCCGCACCACGTCCGGCGACATCGGCGTCATGCCCGGTCACCAGCCGCTTCTCGGTGTGCTGGAATCGGGCCCGGTGACCATCCGTACCAGCGAAGGCAACACTGTCGTCGCAGCGGTGCACGGCGGATTCATCTCGTTCGCGGACAACAAGCTGTCCCTGCTTGCCGAGATCGCCGAGCTCGCCGACGAGATTGACGTCCAGCGGGCGGAGCGGGCACTGGAGCGCGCGAAGTCGGAGGCCGATGCGGCCGCCGAGCGTCGCGCCGATGTCCGACTGCGCGCGGTCACGGGGCACTGAGCCCCGTACCGAACTGGTTTGAGACCTCAGCCGCGGTCCGTTCTGGAATTTTCCAGACCGGGTCGCGGCTGAGGCAATGTACGTCCGCCCCCAGACTTGTCTGGTGATGGGCGGAGTCGTGTGCGGTATCTCGATGAGCGAGGAGGTCGGTGAAGATGCTCCTCGCTCTGCTTGTGAGCGGCCTGGTCGTAGCCCTGGTGGTGATCGGGCTGTTTGTCTTCGGCCTTCGCCGCAGACTCATCCAGCGTTCCGGCGGGACCTTCGACTGCAGCCTGCGCTGGGGTGTCTCCGAGGAACCCGACATCTCCGGCAAGGGCTGGGTGTACGGGGTCGCCCGCTACAGCGGTGACCGCATCGAGTGGTTCCGCGTCTTCTCGTACTCCCCGCGCCCGCGCCGGCTGCTGGAGCGCTCTTCCATCGAGGTGGTCGCCCGCCGCGCCCCCGAGGGCGAGGAGGAGCTGGCCCTGCTGTCCGACGCCGTCGTCCTCTGCTGTCTCCACCGCGGGACCCGCCTGGAGCTGGCGATGAGCGAGGACGCGCTGACGGGTTTCCTGGCCTGGCTGGAGGCGGCGCCTCCGGGGCAGAGGGTGAACGTGGCCTGAGGGCCGGCGGCGTTTGCCGTCCCCGTCGGACGGAGTCCGGCGGGAAGGCCCCGGGGCCGAGCCGTGCGAGTGGCGCGTGGCGAAGAGAAGCCGGGGAGCCGGGGGGCGGACCCCGGCTCCCCGGCTTCGTCGTTCACCGGGCCGGCAGGTGGGGGCTACTGGAGACCGGTGTGGATCGCCTGGGCGAGTTCGCCGTTCGCCGTGTCGCCGCTGAACTCCCAGAAGAAGGCGCCCCTGAGGCCCTGCTGCTTGGTCCAGTTCATCTTTCCGGCGATGGTGGCGGGGGTGTCGTAGCTCCACCAGTTGCTGCCGCACTTGGCGTAGGCCGTGCCGGCGACGGTGCCGTTGGCCGGGCAGCTGCCCTTGAGCACCTTGTAGTCCTCGATGCCCTGCTCGTACGTGCCGGGGGCGGGCCCGGTGGCGGTGCCGCCGGGGGCGTCCTGGGTGACGCCGGTCCAGCCGCGGCCGTAGAAGCCGATCCCGAGGTTGAGCTTGGAGCCCGCGATCCCCTTGCCCTTGAGCTTGGTGATCGCGGCCTCGGAGTTGAAGCCGGCGATCGGGATGCCCGCGTACGAGGTGAGCGGGGAGTGCGGGGCGGTCGGGCCCTTGGCGTCCCACGCGCCGAAGAAGTCGTACGTCATGACGTTGTAGAAGTCGACGTACGGGGAGGCGCCCGCGTAGTCGGCGAGGTCGAGCTTGCCGCCGTTGGAGCCGTCCGCGGAGATCGCGGCGGTCACCAGGTTGCTGCCGCCGAACTTGGTGCGCAGCGCGGACAGGACGTTCTTGAGGGAGGCGGCGCCGCTGGTGTCGCAGGACAGGCCGCAGGCGTTGGGGTACTCCCAGTCGATGTCGATGCCGTCGAAGACGTCCGCCCAGCGCGGGTCCTCGACCAGGCTGTAGCAGGAGTCGGCGAAGGCGGCCGGGTTGGCCGCGGCCTGGCCGAAGCCGCCGGACCAGGTCCAGCCGCCGAAGGACCACAACACCTTGATGTTCGGGTACTTGGCCTTGAGCTTGCGCAGCTGGTTGAAGTTGCCGCGCAGCGGCTGGTCCCAGGTGTCGGCGACGCCGTCGACGCTCTGGTCGGCGGTGTACGCCTTGTCGTAGTCGGCGTAGGAGTCACCGATGGTGCACTTGCCGCCCTGGACGTTGCCGAACGCGTAGTTGATGTGGGTGATCTTCGCGGCGGAGCCGGAGGTGACCAGGTTCTTCACGTGGTAGTTGCGCTGGTAGACGCCCCAGTCGGTGAAGTAGCCGAGCTTGACCTTGCCGCCCGGGTCCGGGGGAGTGGTGCCGCCGCCGGTCGTGGTGACCGAGAGGGATCCGGAGGCCGGGCCGCTCTGGTCCGCGGTGTCGCGGGCGATGACGCCGTACGTGTACGTCGTGCCCTTGGTCAGGCCGGAGTCGGTCCAGCTCGTACCGGTGACGGTCGCGACCTTGGTGCCGCCGCGGTAGACGTCGTAGTTCTTGACGCCCTTGTCGTCCGTTGCCGCGGCCCAGCCGATGGTCAGCGAGGTGTCGGTGACGCCGCTCGCGGTGGGGGTGCCGGGCGCCGACGGCGGGCTGTCGGTGGGGGTCGTGCCGCCGTCGCAGGAGCCGCCGTTGACCTTGCAGCCGCTCGGGGCGCCGGGGCCGGCGCCGTTGAAGCCGAAGCTGATGGTGGCACCGGGGGCGAGGGTGCCGTTCCAGCCGACGTTCTTGCCGGTCCAGTGGGCGCCGGAGCTGGTGACGGTGGCGTCCCAGGCGGAGGTGACCGTCGTACCCGAGGGGTAGTCCCATTCCACGGTCCAGCTCGTGAGGGTGGTGGTGCCGGTGTTCTTCACCGTCCACTTGCCCTCGAAGCCGGTTCCCCAGTCGGAGACCTTCGTGTAGGTGGCCGTCGCGGAGGCGGCGGCCTCGGCGGGACCCGCCAGGGCCACGAGTCCGGCGACGGGCAGGGCGAGGGCGGCCACGGTCGCGGCGAGCCTTCTGAACAGACGGATGCGGGGTGGGGGTGCTGTGCTCAAGGGTGCTCCTCCGTAGGTCCGTCGTGGCCGTGGGGCCGGCTACGACATGGGGGTGGGACCTGCGCCGCCCGTGAGCACGCTTGTCATGGCACGCTCACCACAGTTGCCGCGAGCCTAGAAAGGTCTGGACCAACCGTCAAGAGGTCCAGACCTCCACCGGACCCTCGCCCCCGCTCCGCTCAAGTGCCGCACTAGAGGCCCAACTCCTGTGCCAACACGGCCGCTTGGAGCCGACTGCGCAGCCCCAGCTTCCCCAGCAGCCTGCTGACGTGCGTCTTCACCGTCGCCTCCGCCATCTCCAGCCGCACCGCGATCTCCGCGTTCGACAGCCCCTCTCCCAGACACCCGAACACCTCCCGCTCCCGCCGCGTCAGCGAGTCCACCGCCGCGGCCGTCTCCGGAGCCACCGCGGCCTTCAGCGGCCGCGGAGCCGCGAACTCGGCGATCAGCCGCCGGGTCACCGACGGGGCGATCAGGCCCTCCCCGCGCGCGACCGTCCGTACCGCCCCGATCAGCTCGGCCGCGTCCGCGTCCTTCAACAGGAAGCCCGCCGCCCCCGCACGCAGGGCGCCGAACACGTACTCGTCCAGGTCGAAGGTGGTCAGCACCAGCACATCGGCCAGCCCCTCCGCGACCACCTGGCGGGTCGCCGACACCCCGTCGAGCCGCGGCATCTGCACGTCCATGAGGACGAGATCCGGCCGCAGCTCCCGCGCCGTCCGCACCGCCTCCTCGCCGTCCGCCGCTTCGCCCACGACCTCGATGTCGCCCGCGCTGCGCAGGATCAGCACCAGCCCGGCCCGTACCGCGCTCTGGTCCTCGGCCACCACGACCCGGATGCTCATCCGGCCACCGCCTTCTCCTCAGCGGGCAGCTCCGCCCGCACCAACCAAACCGATCCCGCCCGGCCCGCCGAGAACTCCCCGCCCAACAGCTCGGTCCGTTCCCGCATGCCGACCAGCCCCGCTCCCGAGCCGGGGGCGCGGGGGCCCGGCCGGTCTCCGTACGGGGATTCCACGCGTACGGTCAGCAGCCCGTCCGCGCGCGTCACGCGGACCCGGACCGTGCCCGGGACGGCGTGCTTGAGGGCGTTCGTCAGCGACTCCTGGACGATCCGGTACGCCGCCAGCTCCACCGGGGCCGGCAGCGGCTCCCCGGGCAGCAGGCCGCCCTGGAGCACGAAGTCCAGCCCGCTCGCGGCCCCGTTGACCCGGGCCTGCCCCAGCAGGGCGTCGAGCGCAGCGAGGGACGGCGTGGCGACCGCCTCCTGGTCCGCGCCCGCGTCCCGCAGCAGCCCGATCAGGCGGCGCATTTCGGCCAGCCCCTGCACGCTGTTCTCCCGGATCACCCCGAGGGCCTCCCGGCTCGTCGCGGGGGAGTCGATCGACAGCGCGGCCGTGGAGTGGATGGCGATGGCGGACAGGTGGTTGGCCACCATGTCGTGCAGCTCGCGGGCCATCCGGGCCCGCTCGGCGACGACGGCCTGACTGCGGTCCATCTCGGCCAGCAGCGCGGTCTGCTCGGCGCGCAGCCGGGCGGCCTCGGCGGCCTCGCGGTGGTTGCGCAGGGTGGCACCGGTCAGGGCCGGGCCGAAGCACACGATGCCGGTGATCACACCGATCATCAGCGACTGCGGGGTGCGCAGCCAGGCCACGGACGCGACGGTGACGGCGATGGTGACCAGGCCGGTGTGGACCGGGAGGCGCCGGGCCATGGCGGGTTTGCCGTAGACGACGGCCGCGTACATCAGGTCCGTGAAGACCAGAACGGTGGCCAGATTGCCCACGGTGAACTGGTCGGCGATCACCCCGACGGTGCCGACGGCCAGCGTGACGCGCGGCGCGGTGCGGCGCAGCAGCTCCATCGGGCCGAGCGCGAGGAGCGGGACCAGGGCCGCCCAGGCGGGGAAGAAGTGCCGGTCGCTCGTGTTGTAGATGCCGAGCGACCACAGCAGCAGGCCCGAGAGCACGCTGACCACCGCGAGGAGGACGTCGTCGCGGTGGGGGCGGAAGATCCGGGCGTGCGCGGGCGTGTGCGCGGTCGGGGTGGTGGTCGGGGTCACGGTTCCATCCAACAGGGTGCGGGAGGTCCCGGCCTCGGTACCGGGGCTGAGACGGGCGGGGTCGGCACTACACCGAAGGATGCAGTCACGGTTCGTCAGCGGCGACGACGAAGCGGCCCGCACCCGGCGCCAGGCTGGATGCAGTGGTCGCCGGTCGTCGGCGGCCGGCCGTCGTGGAAGGGGAATCCGGTGCTCGTCGCCCTGATCATCGCCTGTGAGATCGGCTTCTGGGTGCTGCTGGCCGGCGGACTGGCCCTGCGCTACCTCGCGAAGATGCCCCGGCTCGGGGCGGCGGTCCTGCTGTGCGAGCCGTTGCTGGAGCTCGCCCTGCTGGTGGTCACCACCCTGGACCTCAAGAACGGCGGCGAGCCGAGCTGGACGCACGGCCTGGCCGCCCTGTACATCGGCTACAGCGTCGGCTACGGCCACTACACCGTGCAGTGGCTCGACCGGCACGCGGCGCACCGCTTCGGAGGGGGCCCGAAACCGCCCGGACCGACGTACGGGAAGGCCAGGGCGGTCCACGAGTGGAAGCTGTGGATCCGCACCCTGGCCGGCGTCGCCGTCGCGCTCGGACTGCTCCAGGGCGCGATCTGGTACGTGGGCGACGCGGCCGACACCGGCGGCCTACAGGCCTGGCAGTTCGCCGCCCTGCGGGTGCTCGGCATCCAGGCCGTCATCGCCGCCACGTACACGATCTGGCCGCGCAAGCCCCCGGCGGCGCAGCCGCAGGAGGAGCCGGCCGCGGCCGGGCGCGAGCGCTAGCCCTAGCTCTAGCGCTCGCCGCCGGGCACCCAGAGGACGTCGCCGAGCTCCTTGTTGGCCGTACGGGCGAGGATGAAGAGGAGGTCGGAGAGGCGGTTCAGGTAGGTGGCGGTCAGCGGGTTCATCACCTCGCCGTGCACCTCCAGGGCCGCCCAGGTGGAGCGCTCGGCGCGCCGGACCACCGTGCAGGCCTGGTGCAGCAGGGCCGCGCCGGGGGTGCCGCCGGGGAGGATGAAGCTGCGCAGCTTCTCCAGCCGCTCGTTGAAGAGGTCGCAGTCCGCTTCGAGCTTGTCGACGTAGAACTGCTCGACGCGCAGCGGCGGGTACTCGGGGTTCTCGACGACCGGGGTGCACAGGTCGGCGCCGACGTCGAACAGGTCGTTCTGCACCCGAACCAGGACCTTCACGACATCCTCGGGCAGGCTGCCGAGGGCGATCGCCGTGCCGATGGCCGCGTTGGCCTCGTTGGCGTCGGCGTACGCGGAGATCCGCAGATCGGTCTTGGCCGTGCGGCTCATGTCGCCGAGCGCGGTCGTGCCCTTGTCGCCGGTGCGGGTGTAGATGCGCGTGAGGTTCACCATGCGGCCAGCGTAGTGAGGCCCGCCGGTAAATCGCACGCGGTGGCGCTCCCGTGCCCGGTACCGTCCACCGCCGGCCCCTGAAATGGGAGCAGGAGGGCGCAGAGGTGATGGTTTGACCGAGATGTTCGGAATCTGGCAGTGAGCCGAACTGGCCGCGGCCGTCGGGGCGGGGCGCGCGGCGGTGGCAGCAGGGGACGTCGGGGCGGCCCGGCGTCCGCGCTCCTTCCTGCGCGGCCGGGCCGACCTCGCGGCCGGGGACCCGCCCTGGCCGTGGGCGCCGCGGCCCGCCGAACGGGACGCCCTGGTCCGGGACTACGCGAAGGACCTGCTGGGCGCGGAGCTCCCGCCGGGGGAGTCGAACCTGCACGACGTGGGCTGGGCGCGGTTCCGTCCGGAGGGGATCTCCAGGCGGTCCAGTGCCCGGCTGGAGGGCGACACGAGGGCCCCGGGAGGGCCTCCGCCACCTCGCGGGCCGGGCCGCCGTGGCGCTGGAATCCGGGGACCTCGCGGCCGCCGAGCGGGACATGGCCCGCATCCGGGAGCTGGAGGAGGCGTACGTCGATCCGGGCGATCGGTGAACTGGACGGCCGGGCCGAGGGGCTGAGCCGTACCGGTGTGATGTCCGTCAGTTGAGACGTGACGCGTGTTACTTCGCGGTCACACGAACCCCCGCGAGCGCTAGTCTCCGCCGGAGAGGCTACGAAGCTGGGCCGTATGGAAGAACGTGGGGTGTGCAGTGGCTGGGAAGCTCGCCGTCATCGGTGCCGGACTTATGGGTTCCGGAATTGCTCAGGTCTCCGCTCAGGCGGGGTGGGACGTCGTTCTGCGTGATGTCACCGACGCCGCGCTGACCCGCGGCACCGACGGCATCAAGGCCTCGTACGACAAGTTCGTCTCCAAGGGCAAGATGACGGCCGAGGACGCCGAGGCCGCGCTCGCCCGCATCAAGACGACCACTGACCTCGACGCGGTCGCCGACGTCGACATCGTCGTCGAGGCCGTCTTCGAGAAGCTTGAGGTCAAGCACGAGATCTTCCGCGCGCTCGACAAGCTCGTCCGGGACGACGCGATCCTCGCGTCCAACACCTCCGCCATCCCGATCACCAAGATCGCGGCCGTGACGGAGCGTCCGGAGCGGGTCGTCGGCGCGCACTTCTTCTCGCCCGTCCCGATGATGCAGCTCTGCGAGCTCGTCCGCGGCTACAAGACGAGCGACGAGACCCTCGCGGCCACGCGCGCGTTCGCCGAGTCCGTCGGCAAGACCTGCATCGTCGTCAACCGCGACGTCGCCGGTTTCGTGACGACCCGTCTGATCTCCGCCCTGATCGTGGAAGCCGCGAAGCTGTACGAATCGGGTGTGGCCTCCGCCGAGGACATCGACATCGCCTGCAAGCTCGGCTTCGGCCACGCCATGGGACCGCTGGCCACCGCCGACCTCACGGGCGTCGACATCCTGCTGCACGCCACCAGCAACATCTACACCGAGTCCCAGGACGAGAAGTTCGCGCCGCCGGAGCTCATGCGCCGCATGGTGGACGCCGGCGACTTCGGACGCAAGAGCGGGCAGGGCTTCTACAAGCACTGAGCCGCCGAGCCGCGAGCGGCGTCCGATATGCGGGCGCCCGTTCGAATACCTGCACCCGCACGGGTGAATTAGGTATCGGTTCGCTCACGGTCGGCAACTTCCCTGCCCGCACGGCAGTCAGTTGCAGTGAGAGTTGCCGACCACGGACCAGTCGGATCCTTTCCCTCGGATCCCCACGTACCCAGGACTGCCGGGAGCACATATGCACATCAGGGGCGACCACGCCGAACTCGCTGTCGGGGGCCGCCTCGACGTGCGCAGCGCGGCGGACGCCCGTACGGCCCTCCACACCGCGCTCGACGACGGCCACGGCGACCTCGTGCTGGACCTCACCGGGCTCGACTCCTGGGACGCGACCGGACTCGGCGTGATCATGGGAGCCCACCGGCGGGCCGGCCGGACCGGCCGCCGCCTCGTCCTGCGCGGAGTGCCGCCGCAGATGCAGCGCCTCCTCGTCGCCACCCGACTGCACCGCATCCTCGCGATCGAGGGCGGCCTGGAAGCGGAATCCCTCCCGCGGGTCTGACGCGGTCCACCGTCCACGCTTCCTGCGGAAACGTAACGGTCCGGTGGTGATGGCACCCCTGCGGTTCCCCGCACGACCGGGCACCGTCTAGGGTTCGGGCGGAAACCGGACCCGTAGCGACAGCGGAATGTGCGAAGGCCGGACGGTACGACACGACGGCGATTGGCGCAGAGCGCGACCGGGGGGACCAGTACATGGACCGCACGCAGGGGCAGCCCGAACCGATGGAGCGGCCCGCGGCGGTGCCCGCGACGTCCGGGACTTCGGGGGCACCCGCACCGGCGGCCCCCGCCCCCGTCGCACGGATCGTGACCCTCACCACCGGGGACTTCACCCTGACCGTGAACCCCGTCGACGGCAGCGAGATCGAGCCGCGCCGGCCCGGCACCGGCGGCACCGCCCCCGCCAAGCGCGGCGCGGCCGACCGCATCGCCCGTGACGCCGCTGCGCGGCCGCCCGTCCTGCCCGGACCCGCCGTCCCCACCCCGCCGCTGCTCGCCCGCGACGAGGAACGGGAGCGGCTCGTACGGCTGCTGGGCCGCGGCCGCTCCGTACGGCTGACCGGACCCGCCGGGTCCGGCCGCACCGCCCTCCTCGACGCGGTCGCCGCCGCGTGCGCGGGGCTGGCGCCCGACGGTGTCGTACGGCTCAGCGGATACGGGCACCAGCAGCCCGGCGAGCTGCTTCACGCGCTGTACGCCGCCGTGTACGAGGCCTCCGTGGAGCGCCCCGATCGGACCCAACTCCTCACCCGCGTACGAGACATCGGCGCCATCGTGCTCCTCGACGACCTGGAGATGGGTGGCGCCCCCCTCGACGAGCTGCTCCGCGCCACTCCCGAATGCGCCTACCTGCTGGCCACCACCCCCGACACCCGCGCCCCCTCCGACGACTCGCACCTCGAAGAGGTCTTCCTCGGCGGCCTCGGCCGGGCCGAGTGCCTGGAACTCCTCGAAACGGGCACGGGGCGGCCGCTGACCGAGGAGGAGACCGCCTGGGCGGGAGACCTGCGGTTCGCCTCCGAGGGGCTGCCGCTGCGCTTCGTCCAGGCGGCCGCCCTGCTGCGCCAGCGCGACGAGCGCAACCTCGCCGCGTCCGACGACGAGGACGACGAACCCGGCGTCTTCGAAGAGCGGCAGCGGAACGCGGCGTTCACGCCCCTGCCGACCCTGGCCGAGGGCGCGGCCCCCGCCGAGCTGCTGGCCTCCCGGGTCAGCGAGTCGGCGCGGGCGGCGCTGCGGATCGCCTGCGCGCTCGGCGGCGAACTGCCGCACCACGCCCACCTGCCCGCCCTCGTGGGGGACACCCATGCCGACGCGGCGGTCGCCGAACTGCTCGGCTGCGGACTGCTCACCCCGGTCGGCACGCGCTACCGGCTGGCCGCCGGGGTCGCACGGCAGCTGGAGGAGGCCGGGTTCGGGGACACCGAGGCGGAGGAGGCCCGTACGGCCGCCCGCCACTACGCCTGGTGGACCGGACACGCCTCGGTGACCCCGGAGCGGGTCGCGGCGGAAGCCGACGCCGTGCTGGCGGCGCTGGCCGGTGCCGATGTGGTGGCCGCCGTACTGCTCGCCCGGACCGCGGCCCCGGCGTTCGCGGCCTCCCGGCACTGGGAGGCCTGGGAACGGGTGCTGCGCTCCGGTGCGGAGGCCGCGCGCAAGGCGGGAGAGGTCGCGGAGCAGGCGTACTTCCACCACGAACTCGGCGTACTCGCGCTATGCGAGGGGCGCCTGGACCGGGCGCGGGCCGAACTGGAGGCCTCCATAGGCCTGCGGGGCGCGCTCGCCGACAAGCGGGGCACGGTGGCGGGGCGCAGGGCGCTCGCACTGGTCACGGACCGCGAGAAGGCGGGCGTGGAGGTGTCGCCGCCGCTGCGGCTGGAGGCGCCGGTGGCTGCGGCTGACGCGGTGACGGCGGTGGTGCCGGCGGTGGCCGCGACCGCGAAGACCCCCGCGCTCCCTGCACTCCCCGCGTTCCCCGCACTCCCCGCGGCCCCTGCGGCTTCCGCCGCTCCCACGACCCCGATGGCGCCCGTCGTGCCGGTGATCGGGCGGCCGACGGCGGCGCCGACGACGTTGTCGGAGGTGTTCGAGGATGCGTTCCCCCTCGACCCGAAGCCGACGGTGGCCGCCGCGCCGGCCGCGCCCTCGGCCCCGCCGGCGCCGCGTGCGCGGACGCTGCGCAAGCCGGTGGTGTTGGCGGCGGCGGGGGCCCTGGCAGCGGTCGTGCTGGGCACGGTGGTGGGCCTGGCGCTGACGGGCTCGGACGACGCCGAGACCCCCGCGGGCGGTACCGGAGGTCCGGCGGCGTCGTCGACGCCTACGCCTGGGCAGGGCGTGCCGAACACGAGCGGGAACGATCCTGCACCGGACCCGGGGACCCCGGCCCCCGACGCCTCGGAGCCGGTCGCCCCGGAAGCGGGCTCCAGCCCGGACCCGAACCAGCCGTCCCGCACCCCGTCCCGCAAGCCGCAGACCCCGGCGACGCGCACCCCGGCGACGACGAACCCGAAGCCGCCGACCTCGGACCCGGACCCGGACCCGACCCCCCCCACGACGACTCCGCCTGCGACCCCTACTCCGACTCCGACCCCCACGCCGACGCCGACGGCGGGCCCGGTCGGCAGCCCGACGGCCACGTAGTCACGGCTCCCGGGGGCCCGATCGCACGCGCGCGCCCGGCCGCGGGGCCGGCCCCGGACACGGCGACGCCCCGAAGGCCGGCGGGCCCGGAAGCGGCCGGCGTTCGAGGCGTCGAGGGGCGGGGAGCCGTCAGAACAGGCGGAGTTTGTCGTCTTCGATACCGCGCAGGGCGTTGTAGTCCAGGACCACGCAGTCCATCCCGCGGTCCGTGGCCAGAACACGGGCCTGGGGCTTGATCTCCTGGGCCGCGAACACACCGCGCACCGGTGCGAGGTGCGGGTCGCGGTTCAGGAGCTCCAGGTAGCGGGTCAGCTGCTCGACGCCGTCGATCTCGCCGCGCCGCTTGATCTCCACGGCCACCGTCCCGCCGGAGGCGTCCCTGCACAGGATGTCCACCGGCCCGATCGCCGTCATGTACTCGCGCCGGATCAGCGTGTAGCCCTCGCCCAGGGTGTCGATCCGGTCGGCCAGCAGTTCCTGCAGGTGTGCCTCGACGCCGTCCTTGATCAGGCCCGGGTCGATCCCCAGCTCGTGGGAGGAGTCGTGGAGGACTTCCTCCATGGTGATGATGAGTTTCTCGCCCGCCTTGTTGACGACCGTCCAGACGCCGGCCTCATCGCCGCTCCCCTCTTTGAGGGTGCACGGGGGCGACATCCAGTTGAGCGGTTTGTACGCCCGGTCGTCCGCGTGGATCGAGACACTGCCGTCGGCCTTCACGAGGATCAGACGGGGTGCCGAGGGCAGATGGGCGGTGAGCCGGCCCGCGTAGTCGACGGAGCAGCGGGCAATGACGAGACGCATGGTCGGCAACGCTACTCGACGAGAAGGCCTCCACGCGATTCGCCCCCGAAAGCCCCGTTCGCGGATGGCGCGTTGTATGCGCATTCTCCTGGTGCGGCACCCACGGGGCGCCTACCGTGGTGAGCGGGAGGTTGCGGAGCGTGCACTCTGCGTCGCGGTCTCCTTCCCTGCCCGTAAGACTCCGGCAACCCAAACGGCCGGGGTCGCGAGAGGAGAACCCATGTCGCTCGACGTCTCACCGGCCCTACTCGAACAGGCCGAGCGAGGCGAGGTCGACGAAGCCGCTTTCGTCGACTGCGTCCGGACCTCCCTGCCCTTCGCGTGGGAGATGATCAGCTCGCTGGTGGCCCAGCTGAAGGTGGACGGCGGAGAGTTCGCCGACAACCAAACGCCGCCGCCCGACGAGCAGGCGCGTGGCCAGCTTCTGCGTGCCCTCGCGAGTGACGCGATACGTGGTGCGCTGCAGCGGCACTTCGGGGTGCGCCTGGCGTTCCAGAACTGCCACCGTGTGGCCGTGTTCCCGCTGGATCCTTCCTCGGACGACCGGCTCGCCAAGTTCACTTCGATCCGTGGCCAGCTGCTCAACCAGTCGCCCGAGCTCCGGGACTGCTGACCGTACGCCCCGCACCACCCGCACGACCGCGTTCGACCCGCACGACATGCACGGCCCGCACGATCCGCAAGAACCGCACCATCCGCTCGACCGTACTCCGCTGCCGCTCCGTATCGCGGGAGGTACCACTGATACCGGAGCGGCAGCCTCAGCCGAGGCGGGGCAGGACCTCGTCGCCGAGGCGCCGTACGTTCTCCTCCGTCGAGGCGAGATCGCCGGACCCCTCGGACATCAGGGCGAACCGCGTGATGCCCGTCCGCTCCGCCGTGGCCGCCAGCCGGTCCGCCGCGAGCCGCGGGGTGCCCACGGGGTGCAGATCGCAGAGCAGCTCCGTGTAGGCGACGGGGTCCCGCATCGCGCGTGCCCGGCCGTCCACGGTCACGTGTGCGTCCAGCCCCTGCTTCAGCCAGCCCGGCATCGCCTTCAACAAGGCCTCCCGGGCGTCCACCGTGCGGTCCGCCAGCTGGCACACGCCCGCCGAAACGTGCGGGGCGTCCGGGCAGTGGCCCGCGGCCGCGGCCGTACGCCGGTACAGCGCGACCATCGCCGCCTTCTCCTCGTCCCCGCAGTGCATGCCCAGCAGCATCGGCAGCCCCCGCTCGGCGGCCAGCAGCACCGACGCGGGGGAGGTGCAGGCGACGATCACTTCCGGCCCTGATCCGTCCCCGTCCAGCGCCTCCGACGGGCGGGGTACGACGGCCACCTCGCGGAACCCGTACCGCTCGCCGGCGGCCGCTACCCGCGGCTCGGTCAGCCAGCGCCGCAGCAGGTCGAGGTCTTGCGGGAATTCCTTCTCGTAGGCGCCCAGGCCTCCGCCGAACACTTCCAGGTCCACCCAGGGCCCGCCCCGGCCCACCCCCAGGGTGAACCGGCCGCCCGAGGTCAGGTGCAACAGTGCCGCCTGCTCCCCGAGGGCCACCGGATGCGTGCTCGGCAGCACGCTCACCGCCGTGCCCACCCGCAGCCGCCGGGTCCGCCCCAGCAGCAGGGCCGCCAGGGTCACCGCCGACGGGCAGACCCCGTACGGGACGAAATGGTGCTCTGCGAGCCAGACCGAGTCCAGCCCGGCCTCCTCGGCCACCTCCGCCGTCCGCACCGCCCGGTGCAGCGCCTCCCCCTGCCCCTGGCCCGGGAACTGGGCCGCCAGTACAAACGCTCCTACGCGCATCGCCTTTACCCTCCTCGTGGCTGACGCGGCCTCCCCCAGGTGGACCGGTTTCCTCTTTTGGCAACAACGTCTGACACGTGCCAAAGGCACGGCCTGACAGGAAAGTTATTGGGATAGTCAGGCCAGTCGACGCCATGGCAGCGGCGTCGGCTCCGTCAGCCGGCCTCTGTCAGCCACCCTGCGGGTACCCGGCCTCGCTGCGCGTAGTCTTGGGAGAAAGTCACTGCCGTCCGCCCATCCGTGAGGTATACGTGTCACCGCGCCACAACCGCCCCAGGGGCGGCGGGAATCCAGCCGACCGCCCGGAAGCCGGTTCGGGATCTGGTTCGGGGTCCGGTTCGGGAGGCCTGGACCGGTTCGGTCTGGAACGGACCGAGGAGTACCAGGGCGAGGAGTGGAAGGTCCGGCACGTCGCGGGCGCGAGCGCGGTGGGCAAGCGCTACCGCTGCCCGGGCTGTGACCAGGAGATCCCCTCGGGCACCCCGCACCTGGTGGCTTGGCCGGAGTACGGCGGCGTGGACGACCGCCGGCACTGGCACAAGGCCTGCTGGAACGCGAAGGACCGCCGCACCTCACGGGTGCAGCGGTCCAGGAACGCCCCCAAGTACTAGGTCTCGCGGAGCGGCGGATCAGACGTCGCGGCGGCCGACCACCACGTACGAGCCCGCCACCGAGGCGCCCGTCACCAGCAGGATCAGCAGCAGATGGGCCGGGTTGCCGGGCACGTTCCCGGTGTCGGCGTTCGGCAGGCCGAACAGTTGCATGAGGGCGACCGGGGCGTTGTACCGCAGGATGGTGCTGCCGAGCGGGGCCATGGTCTCCCACATGCTGAGCATCCCCCCTATCACCGGCGGCAGCGTGACCAGGCCCAGCATCACGGCGATCGCCCCGGCGGAGTGCCGCAGCATCGCCCCGACGGCGAGGGAGAGCACCCCGAGCATGGTGACGTAGAAGCAGCCGGCCATCGCGTGGGCCCATTCGCCGCCGCCGTGCCGTCCGGAGGCCGTGCCGCCCCGCAGGATCGCGGAGGACAGCCCCACCACCACCACCGAGCCGGCGACGGACAGGAAGGCGACGGTGGCGAAGACGAGGTACTTCGCGGTCAGCACCCGCGCCCGGTCGGGGGCGGCGGTGAACGTCGTACGGATCATGCCCGTGCCGTACTCGGAGGTGATCGTCAGGACGCCGAGCACCATCACGGAGATCTGCCCCACCAGCAGCCCGAACAACGCGGGCGCCGTGAGCGGCACCTCCTGGTAGTCCGTGGTCCGGGTCTCGGCGACGGCCAGCACCCCGATGCCGACGACGAGCAGCACCATCGAGCCGAGCGTCCACACGGTGGACCGCACCGAGATCATCTTCGTCCACTCCGAGGCCACGGCGTGCCCGAGGTGCGGGCGGGGCGTCGGCAGGGGCGAGGTGTAGCCCTTCGGCTGCTCCGCGGTGCTCGTGGGGCCGGTCATCGGGTGTCCTTGCGGGGGTCCGTCGGGGTGTTCTGGGCGGTGCCGGCGAGCTCACCGGGGCTGGCGGGCATCAGGAAGGGCTGCCCGCCCGCTCCGGGCGGAGGGGGAGCGAAGAATCCGTTCTGCGGCACCTGCGGCGCGGGGAGCTCGTCCTCCCAGGCGGGCAGGCTCAGCGGCTCGGGCTCCCACAGCTCGTTGCGCGGGTCGTCGGTGGAGCCGAACTCCACGGACGGCTGGGTCATCCGCATGTAGGCCTCCTCCAACGAGGCCCGGTGCGGGGACAGCTCCCACAGCCGTACGCCGGCCCCGTGCGCGAGGTCGGAGATCCGGGGCAGCTCCAGGCCGGTCACGCGCAGTGCGCCGTCGGGCTCCTGGAGCACCCGGCCGCCCGCCCCGATCAGGGCCGCACCCAGTGCATCCCGGCCATCGTGATCATTGTCGGCCGCGCGCACCCGCGCGAATCCGGCCGAGTTGTGCGCGATGAATTCCTGGGTGCCCATGTCGGCCAGCAGCCGCCCGCGGCCGATCACGACGAGGTGGTCGGCGGTCAGCGCCATCTCGCTCATCAGGTGTGAGGAGACGAACACGGTGCGGCCTTCGGCGGCGAGGCGGCGCATGAGGGTGCGGACCCAGAGGATGCCCTCGGGGTCGAGCCCGTTGACCGGCTCGTCGAAGAGGAGCACCTGGGGGTCGCCGAGGAGCGCGGCGGCGATGCCGAGCCGCTGGCCCATGCCGAGCGAGAAGCCCTTCGTGCGCTGCTTGGCGACGTCCTGGAGGCCGACGACGGCCAGCACCTCGTCCACCCGCTTCTCGGGGATGCCGGAGAGCTGGGCGAGGGACAGCAGGTGCCTGCGGGCCCGGCGGCCGCCGTGCACGGCCTTGGCGTCGAGCAGGGCCCCGACGTGCCGCTGGGCGTTGGGCAGCTGACGGAAGGGCATGCCGTTGATGGTCACGGTGCCGGCCGTGGGCCGGTCCAGGCCGAGGATCATGCGCATGGTGGTGGACTTCCCGGAGCCGTTGGGCCCCAGGAATCCCGTCACGTGACCGGGCCTGACCTGGAAGGACAGCTGGTCGACGGCGGTCTTGGCGCCGTAGCGCTTGGTCAGGCCGACTGCCTCGATCATTGCTCTGCCCCTTGCCAGGACCGGACGGCTTTCGTCCGCGTAAGGGTTAAGAGGATATCGAGTCGCCTACGGTTCCACCCCGCACCGGATCCCTGAGCTGTCCCTGAATCCGACCCGGGGATGACCCGTAGTACGCGGGACGTCCGTCCCAGGGGGACGTCCCGCGTACCCGTGTCCGTCAGGCGTCGCGCTTCTTCAGCACCAGGTAGCCCCCGAGTACCGAGGCCAGGACCCACAGCGCCATGATCCCGAAGCCGCCCCACGGACTGTAGGGGGCTTCACTGCTGTCCATCGCACCGGGAACCACCTGCATGATCTTGGAGCCCGCCTGGTCCGGGAAGTACTGGGCGACCTTCCGGGTGGCGCTGACCGCCCCGAGGATCGTCGAGACCAGGAAGAAGAACGGCATCAGGATGCCGAGCGACAGCATCGAGCTGCGCAGGATGGTGGCCACGCCCATCGAGAACAGCGCGATCATGGCCATGTAGAGGCCGGCGCCGATCACGGCGCGCAGGACGTTCGGCGCGTCGATGCCGATGCTGCGGTCGCCCAGGATGGCCTGTCCCAGGAAGAAGGACAGGAAGCTGGTGACGAGGCCCACGGCCAGCGCGAGACCGGTGGCCACGATGAGCTTGCCGGCGAGGAAGCTCGCACGGCGCGGTACGGCGGCCAGCGAGGTGCGGATCATGCCCGAGCTGTACTCGGTGCCGACCACCAGCACACCGAAGACGATCATGGCGAGCTGGCCGAGGGTCATGCCGGCGAAGCTGGCCAGGGTCGGGTCGAAGGTGACCTGCTGCTCCTTCGGCATGTCGTTGAAGGTGGCGTTGAAGACCGCGCACAGGCCGGCGCTGACGCCGACCGTGACCACCAGTGCGGCGACCAGGGTCCAGATGGTGGAGGCGACGGTGCGGATCTTGGTCCACTCGGACCGGAGGACGGCGGGGAAGGAGTACATGGTCACTGCCCGCCCTTGCGCGTCGCCTCGTAACCGGCGCCCCACGCGGGTGCGTCGGCCGGGCCGGGGCCCGGGGGGATGCCCGGGGCGCCGGGTGCGTGGGCGTGGTACTCGACGGAGTCCGCCGTCATGCGCATGAACGCTTCCTCCAGTGAAGCCCGTTGCGGGCTGAGTTCGTGCAGCACGATCTGGTGCTGGGCGGCCAGCTCGCCGAGCTGTTCCGCGGCCACCCCGTCGATCTCCAGCGCGCCGGTGGCGGGGACGCTGATGGCGTCGATCCCGGCCTCGTGCAGGACGTCCTTGAGCCGCTCCTGCTGCGGCGAGCGCAGCCGGACGTAACTGCGCGAGTTCTTGTGAATAAAATCAGCCATCGACATATCGGCCAACAGCTTTCCCTGACCGATGACGATCAAATGGTCTGCGGTCAGCGCCATTTCGCTCATCAGATGGGACGAGACGAAGATCGTCCTCCCCTCCGACGCCAGCCCCTTCATGAGATTCCTGATCCAGAGAATTCCCTCCGGGTCCAGACCATTGACGGGCTCGTCGAACATGAGGATCTCCGGGTCGCCCAGCAGTGCAGAGGCGATTCCCAGCCGCTGGCCCATGCCCAGCGAAAATCCTTTCGACTTCTTCTTCGCCACGGGCGTCAGCCCGACGAGATCCAATACCTCCGCGACCCGGCTCACCGGGATCCGGTTCGACTGGGCGAGGCAGAGAAGGTTGTTGTACGCGCTGCGGCCGCCGTTCATGGCTTTGGCGTCCAGCAGCGCCCCGATGTGCTTCAGCGGTTCCGGCAGGTCCCGGTAGTGCTTGCCGTCGATCCGGACCGTACCGCTGGTCGGGTTGTCGAGGTCGAGCATCATGCGCATGGTCGTGGACTTCCCTGCCCCGTTGGGGCCGAGGAAGCCGGTCACCACCCCCGGTCTGACCTGGAAGCTGAGGTGGTCCACGGCGGTCTTCGCGCCGAATCGTTTCGTAAGGCCCTCAAGCTCGATCATGCCGCTCACGCTAGAACGCCCAAGGGCCCCACGCCACCTCAAAAGGGTGACACAGGGCCCTCGGGCAGGACGTTCGTCCACCAGCCGGTAGACACGGGCCGTCCGACCGGTCGACCAACCGGTGAACTGCCGTGCGTACTAGCGGCTCTGCTGCGCGGGAACGCCACGGGTGACCGGCTCGTCGTCGACGATCGGGTTGGCCGCCGCGACGGCCGCGCCGGTCAGCGTCGCCAGCATCTCGCGGACGTTGGTGAGCTGGGCGTTGATCGAGTCGCGGCGGTTGGTGAGCGCCGCCAGCTCGCGCTCGGACTCGCTGCGGATGCGGTCCGCCTTCGCGTTGGCGTCGGCGACGATGTCCTCGGCCTGGCGCTGCGCGGTCTCGACGGTCTGGCGGGCGCGGCGCTCGGCGTCCGTACGCAGCTTCTCGGCCTCCAGGCGCAGCTGCTCGGCGCGGTGCTCGATCTCCGCGAGGCGCTTCTCGGCCTTGGCCTGACGCGAGGCCAGGTCGCGCTCGGACTGCTCGCGGCGCTTGGCCAGGTTGGTCTCGAAGTCGGCGGCGGCCTGGGCGGCCTTGGCGCGCGTCTCCTCGAACAGGGCGTCGGCCTCCTCGCGCTTGGAGGCGGCGTCCTTCTGGGCCTCGGCGCGCAGGGTGGAGGCGTCGCCCTTGGCCTTCTCGACGATGCGGACGCCCTCGTCCTCCGCCTTCGACTTGCGGTCGGCGGCGAACGACTCGGCGTCGTTGCGCACCTGCTGGGCAGCCGACTCGGCGAGCTCACGGTGCTGCTCGGCCGCGCGACGGGCCTCCTCGCGCAGGTCCTTCGCCTCCTCCTCGGCCAGGCGCAGGATCTTCTCGACCCGGGCGCCGAGGCCGGCGTACGACGGCTCGGCGTCGCTCACCTGGGCCTGGGCGTTCTGCGTTTCGAGGTGCAGCTCCTCGATCCGCTTTTCCAGAGAGTTGATACGTCCAAGGGCGCTGTCGCGGTCGGAGACCAGCTTGGTAATGCGGTCGTCCACCTGACCGCGGTCGTAACCACGCCGCACGAGCTCGAAGCCGAAGGGGGAGGAAGTGTCGCTCATGGGGTTCCTGTCGAATGAGACCGATGAGGTGCTACGTGAGGTGTTAGGGGAATCCTAGGCGCCGAAGCGGCGTGTCATCGAGTCAATCCACGTTTGATCTGGACAATGACACCCCTTTTGAGTGGCAAGACGACAGAATGCTTGTCACTCGTTCGGCTGAATCTTCATCAGGAACACACATCCTGAGCGATTGCTAGCCCTCCGACGCCTTGCCACCCGAACGAGTGGAACCGGCTGTAGCCCCCGCCTTCACGCCCCCCGCGCCCTGACCGCCGACCGCCGGCTTTCCGCCCGAAGGCGCCTCGAATGATTCCAACGCCTCAAGAACGTCCTGGACACGGGAGATCTCCGCCTGAATGTCCTCGCGCCTGCGCACCAGGACCTCCAGCTCACGCCGCCCCTCGTCGACCAGCCGCTCGGCCTCCGCCTTCGCCTCCGCGAGAGCCTTGTCGGCCTCCCGGGTCACCTCGGCCTTCTTCTGCTCGGCCTCCTTGAGCAGCGCCTCCGCCTTGCGCACCGCCGCGATGCGGACCTTGCTCGCCTCGCTGCTCGCGTCCGACACCAGCGCCTTGGCCTTCGCCTCGGCCTCGACGCTCTGCTCGGTCGCCGCCCGCACCAGCTTGTCCACGCGCTCGCCGGCCGACTTCATCTGCTCGGCGGACTCGCGGCGGGCCCGCTCGTGCAGCTCCTCGACCTCGCCCTCGACGCGCGAGCGCAGCTCCTCCGCCCGCTCCCTTATGGCAGCGGCGTCCCTGCGCGCGCCGACCAGCAGCTCGTCCGCGTCCGTACGGGCCTTCTCCACCAGGGAGTTGCCCTCGACGGTCGCCTCCGAGGAGATGCGCGCCGCCTCCTTGCGGGCCGCGTCGACCATCGCGTCGGCCTGCTCCTCGGCCGCCGTCGTGGCGGCCAGGGCTTGCGCCTGCGCGTCGGCGGAGAGCTTGTCCGCCTCCGCCGCGGTCTCGGTGATGAGCCGGTCGACCTGCTCCGCGGCCTCGCTGCGCCGCTTGTTGGCCTCCTCGCGGGCCTCGTCCAGCAGCCGCTCGGACTCCTCGCGGGCCTCCGTACGGGTGCGCTCCGCCGCGGTCGCCGCCTCGGCCTTGACCCGCTCGGCCTCCGAGCGGGTGCGCGTCGCGTGCTCCTGCGCCGACGCCAGGGCCTCCGAGGCCTCCGCGCGCAGCCGCTCGGCCTCGGCCTGGGCCTCGCCGACCGTGCGCTCGTTGTCCTTGCGGGTCTGCTCGGTGAGCTTGTCCGCCTCGGACGCCGCCTCCGTGATGAGCCGGTCCGCCTGCTCCGCGGCCTCGCTGCGCAGCCGGCCCGCCTCCGCGCGCGCCTCGTCGAGCGTCTGCTCCGACTCCCGCTCCGCGCTGGCCAGCGTCTCGTTCGCCGCGACCGTGACCCGGTCCGCCTCCGCGGTGGCCTCGCCGATGATCCGGCCGCCCTCGGCACGGGCGTCCTCCAGGGCCTGCGCCGCCTCCCGGCGCAGCCGCTCGGCTTCCTCCGCGGCCTCGCCGACCGTGACCTCGTTCGCCGCACGCGTCTCGTCGACCAGCCGGTCGCCCTCGTTGCGGGCGTCGACCAGGATGCGGGTCGCGTCCCGCTCCGCAGCCGCCAGCATGTCGGTGGCCTGCCGGGTGAGCCGCTCGGCCTTCTCCGTCGCCTCGCCGACCGCGCTCTCGTTCGCGGCGCGCGTCTCCTCGGTGAGCCGCTCCGCCTCGGACACGGCCTCGGTGACGAGCCGGTCGGCCTGCTCCGCGGCCTCCGTGCGCAGCCGGCCCGCCTCCACGCGGGCCTCGTCCAGCGTGCCCGCCGCCTCGGTACGGGTGGCGTCCGCGGCCTCGGCCGCCTCGGCGGTGAGCCGCTCCGCCTGCGCGGTGGCCTCGCCGACGGTCGCCGCGTTCGCCGCCCGGGTCTCCTCGGTGATCCGCTCGGCCTCCGCCGTCGCCTCCGCGACGATCCGGCCGCCCTCGGCGCGCGAGGACTTCAGGGACTCCGCCGCCTCGCCGCGGATCCGGTTCGCGTCGTCACGGGCGTCGGCCCGGGTGCGCGCCGCGTCCCGCTCGGCCGAGGCCAGCGCGTCCGTCGCCTCCGTACGCACCCGCTGCGCGTACTCGGCGGTGTCGCCGCGCAGCTGCTCGGCCTCGGCGATCGCGTCGCCGACCGTGCGCTCCGCCAGCGCCTTCGCCGCGTCCGTCTCGGCCCGCGCCTCGCCGCGGATCCGGTTGGCGTCCTCGGTGGCCCGCTCGCGCTCGGAGTGGGCGTCCGCGCGGACCCGCGAAGCCTCCTCCTCGGCCTCCGTCTTCGTACGCTCCGCCGCGTGTTCGGCGGCGCTGCGCAGCCCGGTGATCTCCTCCTCGGCCTGCTCGTGCAGACCGGCCACGGAGTCCCGTACCTGCTGGGCGGTGGTCTCGGCGGCCGTCACCAGCTCCGCGGCGCGCCGCTCCGCCTCTTCGGTCAGGCGGGACGCCTCGGCCTGCGCCTCTTCGGAGCGCCTGCGGGCCGCGGCCAGCAGTTCTTCGCTCTGCTCGCGGGCCTGGGCCCGCTCGCTGTCCGCGTCCGTCCGGGCCGACGCGAGGGTCTCCTCGGCCTCCCGGCGGCGCCGGGCGGCCTCCTCCTGCGCGGCGGCCAGCGCCTCGGCGGCCTCCGCGGCGACCCGCTCGGCGGCGGACTTCGCCTCCGCGCGCAGCCGGTCCGCGGTCTCCTGCGCCTCGGAACGCACCCGCTCCGCCTCGGACTCCGCCTCGCTGCGCAGCCGTACGGCGACCTGCTCGGCCTCCGCACGCACCCGACCGGCGTCCTGCGCCGCGTCCGTGCGCAGCTGGTCGGCCTCCGCCTCCGACTGCGACTGGAGGCTGCGGATCCGCTCCGCCGACTCGGCACGCAGCCGGTCGGCCTCCTCGCTGGTCTCCCGGCGGATGTTCTCCGCCGCCCCGCGGGCATCGCGCAGCGTCTGCTCGGCCGTGCCCAGCCGGCTCTCGGCCTCCGTGTGCAGGCGGACGAGCTCCTCGTCCGCCGCCGCCCGCTTCGCCGCGAGGGCCTGCTCGATCTCCTCGCGCCGCGCACGGGCCGCAGCGTCGGCCTCGGCCCGTACGGACTCCGCCTGCTCCTCGGCCTCGGCGCGCAGCCGCTCCGCCTCGGCGCGGGTACGCTCCAGCGTCTCCTCGGCTTGCTTGCGCAGCGTGGTGGCCCGCTCGACGGCTTCGGCGCGGACCCGCTCGCTCTCGGCGCTCGCCCCGCCGCGCAGCTCGTCCGCGTCCGACTTGGCCTTGCCGAGCAGTTCCTCGGCGGTCCGGGCCGCCTCCTCGATCTGCTGGACCGCCTCGCGGCGTGCCTCGCCGCGGATCCGCTCGCCCTCGGCGACGGCCTCGGCGCGCAGCTGCTCGGCCTCGCCGCGCAGCCGCCGGGCCTCCTCCTGGAGCTCGACGGTCCGGGCCCGGTACTCCTCGGTGTCGTCCTTCGCCGCGCCCTTGAGCTCATCGGCCCTGGCCGCCGCCTGGGCGCGCAGCCGCTCCGACTCGGACTCGGCCTCGCGCCGGATCCGCTCGGCCTCCTCGGACGCGGCACGGGTGGTGGCCCGTGCGTCCTCCGAGGCCTTGTTCAGTACGTCCTCCGCCGTGCGGGCGGCCTTCGCCAGCTGCGCGGCCGTGTCCTCGGCCGCCGCCGCGCGGGCCTGCTCCGCAGCCTCCGCACGCAGCCGCTCGACGCCGGCGCGGGCGTCGGCGAGGGTCTGCTCGGCCTCGGCCTTGAGGACCTCGGCCTCCTTCGTGGCCTCGCCGACCAGCCGGGCCACCTGCTCCTTGGCGGTGCGGGTGCGCTGCTCGTTGACGGACTCCGCCGACGCGAGCTGCCGGGCGGCGCTCTCCTTGGCGTCCGCGAGGAGCTTCTCGGCCTCGGAGCGCGCGGTGCGCAGGGCGCCGTCGGCCTCCTGGACCCGCTGCTCGGCCACCCGGCCGAGGTCGAGGGTCTGCTGCCGGGTCTGCTCGGCTTCGGCGGTGGTGCTCGTACGCAGCCGCTCGGCGTGCTCGGTGGCCTCCTGGGCCTGCGCAGAGGCGGCGGTCAGCAGCCGCTCGGCCTCCTTGCGGGCGCGCAGCAGGGTCGCCTCGGTCTCCGTACGGGCCGCCTCGGCATCGGCGGCCAGCCGGCGCCGGGTCTCCTCGGCGACGCGCGCGGCCTCGCCGCGGGCGGCGTTCAGGGCCTGCTCGGCTTCGGCGCGGGACTCGTCCATGAGCCGGCGGGCCTGGGACTCGGTACGGGCACGCAGCTGCTCGGCCCAGGCGACGTTCTCGTTGACGTGCGCCTCGACGGTCTGGCGGCGCTCGTTGAGCTCCTGGTCCAGCCGCTGGCGGCGGTTGACGGCCTCGGCGTGCAGCTCGGCCTGGAGGCGCGCCTGGTGTTCGGCGTGCTCCTGGAGGATGCGCTGGGTCTGTGCCCGGGCGTCGCGCAGTTCGCGCTCGGCGTCCGAGCGCATCTGGTCGGCCTGGATCTGGGCATTGCGGAGCAGCTGCTCCGCCTGGTAGCCCATGTCCGCGCCGTCGTAGGCGGGCCGGGACGCCAGGTTGCGGCGTACCTCGTGGAGCTTGGCGCGCAGCACCTCGACCTGGTAACCGAGGTCTTCGGCGTGCTGGACGGCCTTCCCGCGCTCCTTCTTCAGCCGCTCCATCTCGGCTTCGAAGCGCGAGAGATGGTCGGCTTCAGCCTGATGGCTCTCCTGGCTTTCGTAGCCCCGCACAGCGCGGTCCCATCCGTCCCCTGGTCGCAAGCTCACTCCCAATTGAGCATCGCTCGCCCGCTGAACGACGCCCCCGGGGAATGGTGTCAGATACCGGGGCAGGGGTCACAGGCCCCGACCCCGTCTCCGCACCGAACCCCGGCCGAGCCATGGCCACTCTACCGGCCGGGGAATCGGGCCATCAGTGGTCCATCAATGGTCGGGGTTGGAGGTGACCAGTTCGGTGAGGACTCCGTGGCAGTCCTTGGGGTGCAGGAAGGTGATGGAAGAGCCCATCGAGCCCGTGCGGGGCTGGTCGTAGAGGACCCGCACGCCCTTGCTGCGGATGGCCTCGGAGTCGCCCTGGACGTCCTCCGTGCCGAAGGCGATGTGGTGCACGCCCTCGCCGTTCTTGGCCAGCCACTTGCCCACTGCGGAGTCCTCGCGGGTGGGTTCCAGGAGCTGGAGGTAAGAGGCGCCGCCGTCGGAGGTCTCGTTGATCTTGAGCATGGCCTCGCGGACGCCCTGCTCCTCGTTGACCTCGGAGTGGAACACCTCGAAGCCGTACGTGGCACGGTAGAACTCGACGGTCTTGTCCAGGTCGAAGCAGGCGATCCCGATGTGGTCGATTCTTGTCAGCATGGTGACAGTGCACTCCTGAAGGGGGTGGTCACGCAACGTGCGCGCGATCACACCGGCAGCCCGGTGACCGCTGCGGTACCGCCCAGTACATTCACGTAAACCCTCGTTCACTCCTCATCCAAGGGGCTGTGCCTCATGTCCGGATCGAACAACACCACTTCTGTGATCGTCGCCGGGGCCCGCACGCCCATGGGGCGGCTGCTCGGCTCGCTGAAGTCCTTCTCGGGTGCCGACCTCGGCGGCTTCGCCATCAAGTCCGCGCTGGACCGGGCCGGGATCTCCGGCGACCAGGTGCAGTACGTGATCATGGGCCAGGTGCTGCAGGCCGGCGCGGGCCAGATCCCCGCCCGCCAGGCGGCGGTCAAGGCCGGCATTCCGATGAACGTGCCCGCCCTCACGATCAACAAGGTGTGCCTCTCGGGCCTGGACGCGATCGCGCTGGCCGACCAGCTGATCCGCGCCGGTGAGTTCGACATCGTGGTCGCGGGCGGTCAGGAGTCCATGACCAACGCCCCGCACCTGCTGCCGAAGTCCCGAGAGGGATTCAAGTACGGCGCGATCGAGATGCTGGACGCGATGGCCTACGACGGTCTCACCGACGCCTTCGAGAACATCGCGATGGGCGAGTCCACGGAGAAGCACAACACCCGCCTGGGCATCGAGCGCGCCCCGCAGGACGAGTTCGCCGCCGCCTCGCACCAGCGGGCCGCGGCCGCGCAGAAGAACGGCGTCTTCGAGGCCGAGATCGTCCCCGTGGAGATCCCGCAGCGCAAGGGCGACCCGGTCATCTTCTCGGCGGACGAGGGCATCCGTCCCGAGACGACCGCGGAGTCCCTCGGCAAGCTGCGTCCGGCCTTCGCCAAGGACGGCACGATCACCGCCGGCACCTCCTCCCAGATCAGCGACGGCGCCGCCGCCGTCGTCGTGATGAGCAAGGCGAAGGCGGAGGAGCTCGGTCTGGAATGGATCGCCGAGATCGGCGCCCACGGCAACGTGGCCGGTCCCGACAACTCCCTCCAGTCGCAGCCGTCGAACGCGATCCTGCACGCGCTGAAGAAGGAGGGCCTGGAGGTCTCCGACCTGGACCTCATCGAGATCAACGAGGCCTTCGCGGCGGTCGCCGTGCAGTCAATGAAGGACCTCGGCGTGACCCCGGAAAAGGTGAACGTCAACGGTGGCGCCATTGCCCTGGGCCACCCGATCGGCATGTCCGGAGCCCGTGTGGTGCTGCACCTGGCGCTGGAGCTCAAGCGCCGCGGCGGCGGCGTCGGCGCGGCCGCCCTGTGCGGCGGCGGCGGCCAGGGCGACGCGCTGATCGTCCGCGTCGCCAAGTAGGCGGCGCCAGGCCGCCGGGCCCCGCCACGCGGGCCGGCGGCCCCCTGAGTCCCGGGCCCGGCGGCCCTCACGTATCCCGTACGAGAACCGAGGAGCGCAGCACGTATGACGGCGGTGGACGTCCCCCAGCTGGTGGCCCAGGCGCGTGACGGCAGGCCGAGAGCGGTGGCCCGGTTGATCTCGCTGGTCGAGGGGGCGTCCCCGCAGCTGCGCGAGGTGATGGCGGCCCTGGCCCCGCTGACGGGCGGGGCGTACGTGGTGGGCCTGACCGGCTCCCCGGGCGTCGGCAAGTCCACGTCCACCTCGGCGCTGGTCTCCGCGTACCGCAAGGCCGGCAAGCGGGTCGGCGTCCTCGCCGTCGACCCGTCCTCGCCGTTCTCCGGCGGTGCGCTGCTCGGCGACCGGGTCCGGATGTCGGACCACGCCTCCGACCCGGGGGTCTACATCCGCTCCATGGCCACCCGCGGCCACCTGGGCGGCCTGGCCTGGGCCGCCCCGCAGGCGATCCGGGTGCTGGACGCGGCGGGCTGCGACGTGATCCTCGTCGAGACCGTGGGCGTGGGCCAGTCGGAGGTGGAGATCGCCTCCCAGGCCGACACCTCCGTGGTGCTGCTGGCCCCCGGGATGGGCGACGGGATCCAGGCCGCGAAGGCGGGAATCCTGGAGATCGGCGACGTGTACGTGGTGAACAAGGCGGACCGCGACGGTGCGGACGCGACCGCCCGGGAGCTGAACCACATGCTGGGCCTGGGGGAGTCCCGGGGCGCGGGCGACTGGCGGCCGCCGATCGTCAAGACGGTCGCGGCGCGCGGCCAGGGCATCGACGAGCTGGTCGAGGCCCTGGAGAAGCACCGGGCGTGGATGGACGAGCGCGGGGTGCTGGCCGAGCGGCGTACGGCCCGGGCCGCGCGCGAGGTGGAGACGATCGCGGTGACGAGCCTGCGGGCCCGCATGGCGGACGTGCGCGGGGACGCGCACCTGGACGCCCTCGCGGCCCGGGTCGCGGCCGGCGAGCTGGACCCGTACGCGGCCGCGGACACCCTCCTGACGACGCTGACGGAGGCCTGAGCAGCCCCTGCACGCGTACGCGAGAGCCGCGCCCCGGTGCGTGCGGGGCGCGGCTCTCGCGTGTGTGCGGGGCGGACCGGTCAGGCGTTGGGACGCTTGCCGTGGTTCGCCTTCTTCTTCTTGCGTGCTCGCTTCTTGTTGCCGCGCTTGGCCATGACGCCACTCCCTCGAAGATCGGGGTAATCCGGGCGCTCGCCAGTCTAGGGGCGCCCGATCCGCTCCGCATCAGAACCGCGGATCAGCCGTCGTCGTTCGAGTCCGACCCGGACACCGTCGCCTTCCCCGACGTGGGGTCGACGTGGACGTTGGTGGTCTTGCCGCCGGACGTGATCTCGACGTTCCAGTAGCGCTTGCCGCTGTCGTCATCGTCGTCCCACTCGACCGACCGGACCTGGCCGGCGTGGGCGGCGAGGGCGGCCTTCATCGCTTGTTGCGCGGTGACCTTCGCGCCGACCAGCGCCTTGTTCCCGCCGTTGTCGTCGCCGTCGTCGTCGTTCGCGTTCTCGGTGAAGACCTTGCCGCTGCGGGTGTCGACCGTCAGCTCCGCGTGCTTGCCGTTCTTGCCGATGATGTCGACGTGCCAGACGGCGTCGTCCTTGTCGACGGACTCCACGACACCGGGGTACTTCTTCAGCGCTGCGGCGACTGCGCCCGCGGCGTCCGTGTCGGCGCGCGCCGGGGCGGCCGCGGGGGCCTTCCGCGCCGCGTCGGCCGGGTGTGCGACGGCGGCCGCCGCCGGGCCCCCGACCAGCAGGAGCGCGGCCGCGGCCGTCGAAACGTACGCCTTGTGCTTGCAGTGCATGGCTGACCTCCTCAGGCCGGCCATGCGCTTGCGGTTGCTCGGCGGGCGGCCGGCGAGCGAGCGTTACCGCCCATTCTCCGGGCCGCCGCGCGGGACGGCACCCGGGAGGGGCGCCGTCCGGCGGTGTCAGGACTTGCCGCGCTCTTCGCGCAGGTGGCCCGCGACGGGCTCCAGCGAGGCGCGCAGCGCCGCCAGGGCCTCCGGCGGCAGCAGGTCGATGAAATGCCGGCGTACGGACGCCACGTGGTGCGGGGCGACCTTCCGCATGAGCTCCATGCCCTCGTCGGTCAGTACGGCGTACAGCCCCCGGCGGTCGGACTCGCAGTTCACGCGGACGACCAGACCGGCCGTCTCCATCCGGGTGATCTGGTGGGACAGCCGGCTCTTGGACTGGAGCGTCGACGTCGCGAGGTCGCTCATCCGCATCCGGTGGTCCGCGGACTCCGAGAGGTTCACGAGGATCTCGTAGTCGTTGTTGGTGAGTCCGAAGGGCTGGAGATCCTTTTCCAGCTGGTGCATCAGCAGTCTGCTGACGTCCAGGTGGGTGCGCCAGGCGCACTGTTCGGCGTCGGTCAGCCAGCGCGTGGCCGTCTCGGTCTCCATGGTCTCCATGAATGAACTCTACCTAAGAAGTTGAATTACGTACAAAAACAGGAAAGCTGAAGATCACAGTCCGAGGCGCCGCTGGAGATCACCCAGCTGCCCCGGCATCCGCGGCACGCCCAGCTGCCCCAGCGGACCCTGCTGCCCGTGTCCGCCGCCGTACCCGGCTCCGGGCACGCCCGCCGACTCCGCCCCGGCGCCGACGGCCCCGACCGCATGCTCCGCCATCAGCATCTCCGAGGACTGCAGCAGCACCGTCCCCGCCCCCACGAACTCGAACTGGTGCTCCTCGCCGGAGCTGCCGCCGATGCCGGTCAGCGAGCGCAGCCCGCCGATGACGCCCGACATGTAGCCGTGGTCGTAGTGGTGGCAGGGCGACGGGCAGTCCGCCCAGCCCACCAGAGCCTGCGGGTCCACGCGCAGCGGCGGCTCCATGAACACCACCGGCCCGTTGGACGCCGCCACGAACTTCCCCGTGCCGATCAGGGTCAAGAACCCCGGCACGATCGACTGCTTGAGGGCGAGCGAAGGCTGGTAGGCCAGCAGGTTGCCCGACCTGATGGTCAGGTTCCCATTGTCCAGGTCGTACGAGTTCACGTCGAAGGCGCGGTCGGCCAGCAGCATCTTGCCCTGGCCCTCGGCCACCACCCAGTCACTGGCGTGCAGCGGCGAGTGGAAGCTCGTGCGCAGCAGCCGGTCGAAGCGGCCGTTGCCGATGCCGTTGAACTCCATGCGCCCGTAGTAGGCGATCATCTTGCCCTTCTGCAGGAACCACTGGCTCCCCTTGAGCTCCACGCAGAAGGTGTACGCGTTCACGTTGTCGTCGGAGGGCAGGGTGTGCGGGTCGAAGACCGTCGGGCCGCCGGGCCCACCGATCACGGGACCAAAGTTCACAGCTTCTCCTCCGAGGCCTGCACGTACACGGCACCCTGGCCCGACAGCTCCAGCTGGAACGCCTCGCCCGAGCCGCGCCCCACCATGTCCCGCCAGCCGAGCGCGGTGGAGAGCTTGTTCCTGACGTCCCCGTGGTGGGCCACGTACGCCTGCGGGTCGACGTGGACCGGCCGGTTCGGGGTGATGGGGAGCTCGATGACCCCGCCGTGCGCCATCACGGCGACCGAGCCGTGCCCCTTGAGGGTGGTGGTGAACAGGCCCTGGCCGGTCACCTGGCCGCGGACCATGCCCATGACACCGCCTTGCGAGCCCATGAACATCGTGCCCTGCTGGAGGGTGCCGTCGAAGGCGAGCAGCCGGTCGGCCTCGACGTACAGGGTCTCGCCGGTCAGGCCGATCACCTGAATGTGGTGACCGCCGTGCCCGAACATCACGGTGCCGCTGCCCTCCACCTCCATCAGCGGAGTCTGCTCGTTGGCCACCCGGCGCCCGATCATGCCCATCACGCCGCCCTGACCACCGGTCAGGCTCGGGGTGAAGGAGACCTCGCCGCGGTACGCGAGCATCGCGCCGCGCTGGCTGAACATCTTCTGCCCCGGGATCACCTGGGCCTCGACCATCTTCGAGTTGATCTCGCGGAACGGCATCAGATGTCGCCCCCGATGGTGTTGCGCTCGCTGGGCTGCACGTAGACCAGGCCCTCGCCCTCGAAGCGGATCTGGAACGCCTCGCCGGAGCCCTCGCCGATCAGGGTGCGGAAGGTGACCCCCGACTGGAAGGACTGCTGGAGGTTGCCGGTGTGCGCGATGTACGCCCCCGGGTCGACGGAGAGCGGGTACTGGGCGCTGACGCGCAGCACCACCGCCGGGCCGTCGGACGTGATCGCCGCCTGGCCGCTGCCCTCGACGGTGGTGGTGAACAGGCCGTTGCCCGTCGCCCCGCCGCGCAGGCCCGTGAAGGTGGTGCCGGTGCGCAGGCCGGCGTCGGTGCACAGGAGGTTGCTGGACTCCACGTACAGCTTCTCGCCGCGCAGATTGACCAGATTGATTTCGCTCGCGCGGTCGGCGAAGAAGCAGGTGCCGTGGCCCTGCACTTCCATCACGGTCATCTGTTCACCCGTCAGTCGACGGGTCACCATGCCGCGCAGGCCTTCGCCGCCGCCGGTCATCTTCTTGAAGGCCACCTGGCCGTCGTACGCGACCATGGAGCCGTTCTTCGCTTTGACGGCGTCCCCGGTCAGGTCGACGGCGAGCACCTTGCTGCCTTGGAGTCGGAACTGAGCCACGGGATGACGTTATCGGCAGCGGGCGGAGGCGAACAGGGCCCGGTGGCCGATATCCGGCGACTGCGGCATCTCACACACCCGGCGCACACCCCGGGTCAAGATCCCGCAAACCGGCTGAGACACTGGGACGGACCCCAGGCCACCATCCCGAAGGTTCACACGTGGACATCAAGACCGCTTCCGCCCTGCACCGCCTGCGCCTCATCTCCGTTCCGGAGGCGCTGTCGTTCCCGGCCCTGCTGATCTTCGGCTCGCTGCTGAGTCGGATCTCCGACGTCGACTACCTGATGATGCCGCTCGGCATCCTGCACGGGATCCTGTTCGTCATCTACGCGGTCTTCCTGCTGGACGTCTGGAACAAGGCGAAGTGGCCCGCCAAGAAGGCGGCGCTGTTCTTCCTGCTGGCACTCCTGCCCTTCGGCGGCCTGTACGGCGACAAGCTGCTCAAGCGCGAGGAGGCCGACAGCGTGCTGGCGGCCCGTGCCCGGCGCGAGGCGGCGAAGGCCGCATGATCGTCGCGTTCTCGGTGACCCCGCTGGGGGTCGGCGAGTACGTGGCCGACGCGGTGCGCGTCGTACGGGAGTCGGGGCTGCCGAACCGCACCGACGCCATGTTCACCTCGATCGAGGGCGAACGAGTGTACCTCTGAGTACATGGTGAAGCCCCGCCCGGCTGTCATGCTCGCCGTCGCCGGACGGGGCCGTTTGGGGGCGTCTCTCCTCAGTGGGAGGACGGCAGCCGAAGGGCTTCGGCCATCTGTTCCACCACGTCAGCCCGGATCATCCCCAAGTGCACGTAAGGGGTGCCGTTGTGGGTCACGGCGGGCCGCACGGTGTTCCACGTCGTCTCTGGCACATCGAGGGCAGCCAGGGCGGCCGCGAGGGCTTCCCGGGCGTCCGTGGCCCGTGTGTGCGCGTCCCGCCAGGTCTGCATGTCCATCACGCGGTCACCGCCTGGCCGGGGCACTCGTCGCTGTCGGTGTGCCGGTAGATCACGGCGGGCGGCCCGGACGTGCGGTCCTCGTGTCCCCGGCGGACGGGTTCAAGGGGCTTGATCACCTCCTTGCAGGCGGAACAGCGCGCACCCTTTGGCGCGTAGGTCACGTACTCCCACACCCGTGTATCCGTGGCTTCGTCCGTCACCGTGTCACTCACCCTGGACCCCTTCGCCGCACCCGCTGTGTCCTTGATCGTGCCGCCGGTCGCCGGGACGGAGGAACCTCGTACGTTCGCCACTTCGGGACGTCCCATGGCATGTAGAACGTCCCTATGGGCAACGAGCGGTTAAAAGGGCCGTGATGGCATCGGGCGGTTGGACCCATGCAGGGCTGGCGACTGCCACGGGAGTGGACCCGAAGAGCGTTGAGCGGTGGGTGAACCTCGGGCGTACCCCCCGACGAGCGACGGCACTCAGGGCCGCCGAGACGCTGGGCGAAGACGTTCATGCCCTCTGGCCGGCTCTCAGGCAGGCACGCGCCGCGCGGGCCGTCAGCCCGGAACTCGTTGCGTTGTACGACCAGCGCGCAGACCTCCCCGTATCCGTGCTCGTGGATCTCCTCGCAGCAGCGCGAGAGCGCATCGACGTCTTGGTCTACGCGGCAGTGTTCCTCCATGAGGCGTACCCCCGGTTGAACGATCTCCTACGGGAACGGGCCGCCGATGGCTGCGCCGTCCGTATCGCAGTCGGTGACGCGGACAGTGAGAACGTCCAGCAGCGAGGGAAGGAAGAGAAGTTCGGGCACGGCATCGAGTCCCGTTGCCGCCTTGCCCTCATGCACTACCGGCCGTTGGTCGACGTTCCGGGGATCGAACTGCGGACGCACGGGACGACTCTCTACAACAGCTTGTACCGGGCGGATGATCAGGCGTTGGTCAACGCCCACGTCTGGGGCGTGAACGCGTACGGAGCGCCCGTGTGGCACCTTCGACGCAACGGCAACGGGGGCATGTTCGACGCCTACGCGGACAGCTTCAACGCCGTGTGGGAGACAGCGCGCCCCGCGGAGGCATGACCCGATGACCCGGACCGAGTACTACGACGATCCTCACGCACCCGCGCCGAACAGCATGGTCGTGGCAGCCTCAGCGGTCGTCACCGACGACAAGGGCCGCATCCTCCTGCAACGCCGCCGGGACAACGACCTATGGGCACTCCCCGGAGGTGGCATGGACCTGGGCGACTCGTTGCCCGGCACGGCCGTCCGGGAGGTGAAGGAGGAGACCGGTCTCGACGTGGAGATCACGGGACTCGTCGGCACCTACACCGACCCGCGCCACATCATCGAGTACAGCGACGGGGAGGTGCGGCGACAATTCAACGTCTGCTTCACGGCGCGCGTCGTCGGCGGCACGCTGGCCATCTCCGACGAGAGCACGGAACTACGGTTCGTTGCGCCGGCGGAACTCGACTGCCTGGCCCTGCACCACACGCAGCGGTTGCGGCTGGAGCACTTCCTGGAGCACCGCTCCACGCCCTACCTGGGGTAGCGGCCTCAGCCTCAACGGCCCTCGTCCAGCGCCCGGTACAGCGTCGCGCGGGACACCCCGAGGGCCTTGGCGATGGCTGTGACGCTCTCGCCCTCGGCCTTCCGAACCTTGGCCGCAGCGAGCTTGTCCGCGTCCATCACAGCCGGTCGACCCCCCACGCGCCCCTGAGCCCTGGCAGCGTCCAGCCCCGCCCGGGTCCTGTCCTTGATCAGGCTGCGCTCAAACTCCGCCATGGCGCCCACCACCTGGAGCATGAGCCGCCCGTCCGGGGTGTTCGGGTCGATGCTCGCCAGCGCACCCGTCAGCACCTTGAAGCCGATCCCACGGGCAGCGAGTGAGTCCACCAGGGTGACGAGGTCGATCAGCGAGCGAGCGAACCGGTCCAGCTTCCACACGCACAGGGTGTCCCCGGGGCGGGCGTAGTCCAGAGCGGCCGTCAGCTCCTGCCGGTCCGTGTTCTTGCCGCTCGCCTTGTCCGTGAAGATCCGGGCGCAGCCTGCCTCAGCCAGCGCGTCGTGCTGCAACTGCGCTTCCTGGTCATCGGTGGAGACTCGCGCGTATCCGATCAGGTGTCCCGTGTTCGTCGGCATGCAGAGATCGTCACACAACCCGTCTCAAAACCTCAAGGGTTTTCGAGAGGTTCTGAGACGGGTTTTGGAACACGACTCGGTCGCTCTCGGGTCACCGTCGCGGGTGTCTCATAAACCATCGTTTCTGCGACGTCTCGCACTCGTCACGCTGCGCCACGACTCCCTGATGTCCGCGACTGTCAGACCCGTACAGACCGGGGAGGGCAGACACCTGACGGTGACTCGGGCTGTCCATGGGGGTTCATCCCCTGCCCCGCCACCCCGCTCGCGTCGACACCTGGGCGCATGGGGTCGGAAGTGCCGAACTAATTGTCTTTTTCAATTTCTCTCTAACGCGTCTAGTAGAAAAATGAAAACAGGGTTAGGTGGCGCACTTTGGCGCACTCTGGCGACAGAGGGTAGCGAAGCGAGTGTTTCTGTGACGCTATGCAGTCGGCATCGCAGTGAGGTTCCTTTCGGGCTCCCGCCCAGCTGTCGACGGGGGGCGACGCATCGAGCGACGAGTGGCGGAATGGCGTGGCTTCCGTGGCGCCGGAACGCGGAACGGCCCGCCGCCAGGCTTCCCCAGCGGCGGGCCGTGAGCGGTGGTGCTCAGGCCGGCTTACGCAGCCTCGCTCTGGGCGATCGCGGCAAGCTCGGCATCTGCGGCATCTTCCGGGTTCGGCCCCCACTCGACCGACAGGCGGTCGGCTACCCCACGTGGGTGCAGGGTCACGCGAAGATTCAACAGCTCCAGCAGGTGCTTGCGTCCCCTCTCGCCTTCAGCGGCCCACGCCTGCTCCATGGTGCGTCCCGTCAGCACTGAAACCTCACGGGTCTCCGGTTCGTGCTCGGCTTGCAGTCGGGCGTATGCGGCCTCAAGGTCCGCTGCCTTGCGCTCAAGCGTCGGCAGCATCAGCGCACCAGCGGTTGTCATGCGCTCTGCCACCCGCTCGGCTTGTTCCTGGATCTCTTCGATTTCCGCCGACAGGTCGTTGCCGCCCTCAAGGTGGACATGCCATTCCTTGATCCTGCCGAACGCAGTCAGGAACTCACGCTCCACGCGCTGATCAAGAGTCTCCGCGTAGACAGTGGTGTGGCCTGCCTTGCAGCGGTAGAGCGGTACGCCCTTGTCGGACGTTCCGCCGTTCAACTTGCAGCCGCGATAGCAGACCGCCATGCCGGAGCACATCGGCGTGGCACGTCGAGGCGCGCGATCCTTGCCCGTGGCCAGGGCGTCCATACGGTCCCTCGCCGCCCTCAACTCCGCAGCTGACAGGATCGGCTCGGCGAACTGGACGGGGGTGACGCCGTCAGCCGCTGTGATCAGCTTCCCTCTGTGGGTGCGTTGGCCGCGCAGCGTCGGGGCTTTCAACAGTCGTCGCCACTGCGGTTCGCTCACACCTACGATCCTCGCCGTGCCGGCCACCGTTCCGCCGCTGACCAGGGTGGCCACAGCGTCCCGGATCTGTGCCGCTTGCTCGGGTTCTATCTCAAGGTAGGCGGCATCGTCACGCCGTATGATGCGGTACCCGCGAGGTGCGCGCCCTGATGCCCAGCGTCCTTGCTGGCGGCGTGTGGCGTGGCCTTCCGTGATGCGGTCCTTGATCATCTCGCGTTCCCACTCGGCCAGTGCTGCCAGCACGACAGCGACCATGCGGCCTGTGGGCGTGATCGTGTTGATCGTGCCGTCGGTCGTGGCGATGTTGACGCCGTAGCGCTCGCCCCACGACACGAGACGCAGGAATTCCGACACGCTGCGCGCGTACCGGTCCAGCTTCCACGCGATCACGAGATCCGGACGGGAGGCCATGAGCGCGCTCATCTGCTGTCGCGCTTCAAGTGGCTTCGCGCCCGACACGCCGGCGTCGGAGTACTCCACGGCGTCGGCAGGGTCGTACCCGTTCGCGGTGAGCCACCGCCGGGCCGCCTCTCGCTGGGTCTCCAGCGAAGTGGAGTCGTCGGACTCCCGGGACAGCCGCAGATAGATCGCAATGCGCATGCCTCAATCCCTCCCACCCCAGAACAGGGATCACCATGTTGTCAGAGTGTGTTGTCAGAGGTGCCCTCTTTATGGCGAGTGGGACGAGGTGATGGACGTGGTCAAGCGCGCGGTGGCGGCCGTGGAGGAGAGGGCGCCGCGGGTGTCGCTGGTCCTGAAGGCCGATATCCGCCCCGGGGTGGTCGACGGGCTGACGATGAAGGTGGAAACGGTGGAACGCCACCTGGCCTGACCCCCGTTCGACGGAGCCCGTTCGACACATCCGAGGTTCGTCACCTTTCGTGGTGATATCAACCCTGGACTTCGAGCACTGCAGGGGCCGTGCGGCCGGAAGGCTTCGACTACGAGCCGCACAGCCGACTCGCCGGCCCGTTCGTCGAACCGGACCGCACCGCCTACCGGGTCGGCCAACGCGCCCTGCTATCGCGCGAGGAGCTCCGCACCCGAATGCGCGCCGTCCTCCTGATGGCGCTGGCCCCCTCGCCGCCGCCGGGCTGCTGCTCTACCTCGTCTGGCCCACGCACCGGACCGTCCGGGAGGGCGGAGAGCGCGGCTGGTCCGGTGTGACGCCGTGATGCGGATGCTCGGATACTTCCGCGCCCCCGACACCGCCTTCGGCGTCGGCCCGCGCGTCCCGCCGCCCGGCGACACCCCGGCCCGGGGCGGGGCCTACGGCGGCGAGCCGCCCGTCGTCAGGGCGATGGCGAGCGGGGTGCGCTCGTACAGGATCCGGTGGCCGTGGCGGGCCGAGATCAGCAGGCCCGCCCCGTGCAGGACCTTCAGATGGGCCGAGACCGTGGCCGGCGCCAGAGCGAGCCGGCGGGCCAGCTCCGTCGTGGAGGCCGGCTCGTCGAGCGCGCAGAGCACGTCCGCCCGGCCCCGGCCCAGCAGCCGAGCCAGCGCCCGCGGGGTGGCGTCCTGCGTCGCCGCCGTCCACAGTGCGCCGATGCCCCGCGCCGGGTAGACCAGCGTCGGCTGCCACGGCGGGTCGTACCCGCCGACCACCTCCGGCCAGACGAACGCACTCGGCATCAGGAGCAGGCCCTGCCCGTCCAGGGAGCGGTCGTGGTGGGTCGGGCGGTCGATGGTGAGCGTCCCGGCCGACCACCGCAGGTCCGGGTGGAGGCCGTCGAACAGCGCCTCCAGCCCGCCCGCGGCCAGCCGCCGCGAGTGGAACAGGACGTCCGCCTCCAGCAGGGCCCGCAGCCGCGGCCAGTGCGGGGCGATCAGCGCGTCCCACGCCTGCTCGTACAGATCGGCCAGCTCCCGTACCGCCCGGGCCGGATCCGCGAGCATCCGCCGCCCGAGGTCGCTCTCGGCGGCGCCCCGGGTGCAGACGAGAGCGCGCCGCAGGTCCTCCCGCACCGCGTCCGGATCGGCGGCCGCGGACCGGACCCGCGCCAGCTCCTCCTCGAAGGTGACGGACGGGCCGGCCGGCGGCGGGCTCAGGAAGTCCGGGTTGTGGCCGGCGCGCGGCATCAGCAGCCACAGCGGCCGTAGGTCCAGCCCGGCCGCGGCCGCCCGGATCCGCCGCAACCAGGGCAGGTGGTACGCCTGCCGGTCCGGCCGCAACAGGGTCCGCACCGCCTCCTGCGTCTCCCAGCGCGGCGAGAGCGAGAACCGGCAACGCAACAGGTCCCCGTCCCCGAACCGAAAATGGAACGCCATGCGCTGCCTCCCCTCGGACGCCGCAGTGATTCGGTACGGGGCGAATCACTGCCGTCCGGTCACCGTAGCCCTGCAGGGTGTCCGCATGTCCAGTGCCCGTCAGGCCGTGCCCGCCCCGGCCGCCGCCCCCGACGGCGGCTACCGATCCGTTTTCCGGGTCCGGGAGTTCCGGCCCGTTTTCGCTGCCCATCTGTTGTCCGTCCTCGGCATCGTCGTCGCCGAGATCGCCCTCACCGTCCTCGTCTTCCGCACCACCGGCTCGCCCCTGATGAGCGCGCTCACCTTCGCCCTCGGCTTCCTCCCGTACGCCCTCGGCGGCACCCTCCTCGCCGGGATCGCCGACCGTCGGCCCGCCCGCCGGGTCCTCGTCGGCTGCGACCTCGTCTGCGCCGCCTGCGCAGCGGCCATGGTCCTGCCGGGCACCCCCGTCGCCGGGCTCCTCGTCCTGCGCTGCGCCATGGCCTTCGTCGCCCCGCTGTTCCAGGGCACCCGCAACGCCTCCCTCGCCGACATCCTCGGCCCCGGCGACCCCTTCGTCCTCGGCCGCTCCCTGATGCGCATGGTGGCCCAGAGCGCCCAGCTCATCGGCTTCGGCCTCGGCGGCCTCCTGCTGACCGTCCTCGCCCCGCGCGCGGCCATCGCCCTGACCGCCGCCGGGTTCCTCTGTTCGGCCCTGCTGCTGCGCTTCGGCACGGCCGTCCGGCCCGCGCGGGCCGCCGCCGCCCGCACCTCCCCGCTCGCCGGACTGCGCGCCGTCCTCGGCGACCGCCGCCTGCGCGCACTGACCCTGCTGTTCTGGCTGCCATCCGTCTTCGTGATCGCCCCCGAGGCGCTGCTCGCCCCGTACGCCGACGGCATCGGCGCCGGCACCGCCGCCCTGGGGGTGATGATGTGCGCCCTGCCCGTCGGCACCATCGCGGGTGAACTATGGGCCGGCTCGGTGCTCGCCCCCCGTACCCGGTCGCGGCTCGTGGCCCCGCTCGCGGCCGCCGGGATGCTGCCGCTGCTCGTGTACGCGGCCCGGCCCCCAGTGGCAGCCGTCATCGCCGCCCTGGTGCTCGCCGGTCTGGCGCACGCCTACACCCTCGGCCTCGACCAGTGGTACGTCGATGCCGTCCCCGAGGAGCTGCGCGGCCGGGCGATGACCCTGCTGAGCACCGGTCTGATGACCTTCCAGGGCGTCGGCATGGCCCTGGCCGGGCTCGCCGCCGAGTTCGTGGCGGTGCACGTGGTCGTCGCGGGCGCCGCGGTGCTCGGTACGGCGGTGGTGTTGCTCCTCCTCGCCGAACTGAGGTCCGCCGCCCGGCGGGACGGCCGACCGGAGCGGGACGTCCGACCGAAGAATGAGACGGGCCCCGCGGTCAAATGACCGCCCGGTAGGGTCGGGTGCGTGTCCAAGCCGCTCAGCCTCCCCTTCGATCCCATCGCCCGCGCCGACGAGCTCTGGCAGCGCCGCTGGGGACCGGTGCCCTCGATGGCCGCCATCACCTCGATCATGCGTGCGCAGCAGATCCTGCTCGGCGAGGTCGACGCCGTGGTCAAGCCGTACGGGCTGACCTTCGCGCGGTACGAGGCGCTGGTCCTGCTCACCTTCTCCAAGGCCGGCGAGCTGCCGATGTCGAAGATCGGCGAGCGGCTGATGGTCCACCCGACGTCGGTGACGAACACGGTGGACCGGCTGGTGCGGTCCGGGCTCGTGGCCAAGCGGCCGAACCCGAACGACGGCCGCGGCACGCTCGCGTCCATCACGGACAAGGGCCGCGAGGTCGTCGAGGCGGCGACGAAGGACCTGATGGCGATCGACTTCGGGCTCCGCGCGTACGACGCCGAGGAGTGCCAGGAGATCTTCGCGCTGCTGCGCCCGCTGCGGGTGGCCGCGGCGGACTTCGAGGAGCAGTAGCCCGCCACCACCGGGCCCCCGTCATGATCGTGCAAAACGGGTGGTTACGCTCGTGTCCATGAAACGAAGCGTGCTGACCCGCTACCGCGTCATGGCCTACCTGACCGCGGTCATGCTGTTGATCCTCTGCACCTGCATGGTTTTCAAGTACGGCTTCGACACCGGCGCCGATCTGACCCTGGCGGTCTCGCAGGTCCACGGCGTGCTGTTCATGATCTACCTGGTGTTCGCCTTCGACCTGGGCTCCAAGGCCAGGTGGCCGTTCCCGAAGCTGCTGTGGGTGCTGGTCTCCGGCACGATCCCGCTGGCCGCCTTCTTCGTCGAGCGCGGCGTGCGCGCCGAGATCGAGCCGCTCGTCGCCGACGCCGAGGCCGCGGCCACCGTCGACGCCTAGGGTTTCGCCGGAGCCGGACGGTTCCGAGGCACCCCGGGGAGACTCCCCGGGGTTTCCCATCGACATTTACTAGGACGTCCTAGTAAATTCATGGGTATGGACGCTGACGCCATCGAGGAGGGCCGCCGCCGCTGGCAGGCCCGTTATGACAAGGCCCGCAAGCGCGAGGCCGATTTCACCACGCTCTCCGGGGATGACGTCGATCCCGTCTACGGCCCCCGGCCCGGTGACGCGTACGAGGGATTCGAGCGCATCGGCTGGCCGGGGGAGTACCCCTACACCCGCGGCCTGCACGCCACCGGATACCGCGGCCGGACCTGGACCATCCGCCAGTTCGCAGGCTTCGGCAACGCCGAGCAGACCAACGAGCGCTACAAAATGATCCTGGCCGCCGGCGGCGGCGGGCTCTCCGTGGCCTTCGACATGCCCACCCTGATGGGGCGCGACTCCGACGACCCCCGCGCCCTCGGCGAGGTCGGCCACTGCGGGGTCGCCATAGACTCCGCCGCCGACATGGAGGTCCTGTTCAAGGACATCCCGCTGGGCGACGTGACCACCTCGATGACGATCTCGGGCCCGGCCGTGCCCGCCTTCTGCATGTACCTGGTCGCCGCCGAACGCCAGGGCGTGGACCCGGCCGTCCTCAACGGCACGCTCCAGACGGACATCTTCAAGGAGTACATCGCCCAGAAGGAGTGGCTCTTCGAACCCGAGCCGCACCTGCGCCTCATCGGCGACCTGATGGAGTACTGCGCGAAGGGCATCCCGGCGTACAAGCCGCTGTCCGTCTCCGGCTACCACATCCGCGAGGCCGGGGCGACGGCCGCGCAGGAGCTCGCGTACACCCTCGCCGACGGTTTCGGGTACGTGGAGCTGGGCCTCTCCCGCGGCCTGGACGTGGACCACTTCGCGTCCGGCCTCTCCTTCTTCTTCGACGCGCACCTCGACTTCTTCGAGGAGATCGCCAAGTTCCGCGCCGCCCGCCGGATCTGGGCGCGCTGGATGAAGGAGGTGTACGGGGCGCAGAGCGAGAAGTCGATGTGGCTGCGCTTCCACACCCAGACGGCCGGTGTCTCGCTGACCGCGCAGCAGCCGTACAACAACGTCGTGCGCACCGCGGTCGAGGCCCTCGCGGCCGTCCTCGGCGGCACCAACTCGCTGCACACCAACGCCCTCGACGAGACCCTCGCGCTGCCGAGCGAGCAGGCGGCCGAGATCGCCCTGCGCACGCAGCAGGTGCTGATGGAGGAGACCGGGGTTGCCAACGTGGCCGACCCGCTGGGCGGTTCCTGGTACGTGGAGCAGCTCACCGACCGCATCGAGGCGGACGCCGAGAAGATCTTCGACCAGATCAAGGAGCGCGGCCTGCGCGCCCACCCGGACGGGCAGCACCCGATCGGGCCGATCACCTCGGGCATCCTGCGCGGCATCGAGGACGGCTGGTTCACCGGCGAGATCGCCGAGTCGGCCTTCCAGTACCAGCGGTCCCTGGAGAAGGGCGACAAGCGGGTCGTCGGCGTCAACGTGCACCACGGCTCGGTGACCGGGGACCTGGAGATCCTGCGCGTCAGCCACGAGGTGGAGCGCGTACAGGTGGAGCACCTGGCCGCGCGCAAGGAGCGGCGCGACGACGCCAAGGTGAAGTCCTCGCTCGGCGCGATGCTGGCCGCCGCCCGCGACGGGTCGAACATGATCCCGGCGATGCTGGACGCGGTGCGCGCCGAGGCCACGCTCGGCGAGATCTGCAACGTGCTGCGCGACGAGTGGGGCGTCTACACGGAGCCGCCGGGCTTCTAGGGCCGTGGCCGCGGTCCGTACGTACGGCAGGCCGGTCGTGGCAGCCCCCGCGGGGGCGGTCGCGGCCGGCCTTCCGGTTTCCGGGGCCGGCCCGGGTCAGGCGTGGGCCGGGCCCTGGAGGCCGTGCACCAGGAGGGCCGTGAAGGTGGACGCCCACAGTTCGTCCACCGGCTCGGAGCTGACCAGCGCCCGGTGGACCACCGTGCCCGCGATCACGTCGAAGATCAGGTCCGTGGTGCGGCAGGCCAGCTCCTCGTCCTCCTCGTACGGGAGTTCGCCGCGGGCCTGGGCCCGTTCGCGACCCAGTACGACGAGACGTTTCTGCCGGTCGACGATCGCCGAGCGGATCCGGTCGCGCAGGGCCTCGTCCCGGGTGGACTCGGCGACGACCGCCATCAGGGCCGTACGGGCCTCCGGCCGCCGCAGCAGCGCCGCGAACTGGAGGACCACGTCCTCGATGTCGGCTTCGAGGCAGCCCCGGTCGGGGAGTTCGAGGGAGTCGAAGAGTTCTGCGACGGCGTCCACGACGAGCTCGCTCTTGCCCGCCCAGCGGCGGTAGAGGGTGGTCTTGGCGACCCCGGCCCGCGTCGAGACGTCGCCCATCGTCAGCTTCGACCAGCCCAGCTCGACCAGCGCGTCCCGCGTCGCGGCGAGGATCGCGGCGTCCGCCGCGGCGCTGCGGGGGCGTCCGGTGCGTCCGGTCGGGGAGCTGGGGTTGCGCATGGCGCAGACCATACCCGTCGGTAGCGGAACCGTAGGGCCCCGAAATGCTGTGCTTCAGATCACGGGGCGCGAAGGGGCGCGGGGAGTTACGCTACGGCTCGTAGCGTAAGAGCGACAACCACGCGAAGAGCTACCGGCGCCAGGTGGGGACCCGGGGCCAACACCACACGAACACCGCACAAGCGATCGGCCCGACGCGGGCGAGAAGGTATTTCGGCCGATCTTTTTCGTCGGCGCGCGCACACGGGGGAGGATGTACGCATGCAGCCCAGAAACATGTCCATGAGCGGCGTCGTCGACCTCGCCGCGGTGAAGGCGGCCGGCGAGGCCAAGGCGAAGGCCGAGCAGACCCGCGCCGAAGCGGCCCGGCAGGCCGCCCAGGGCGGCGCGCCCGCGTCCGCCGGTGCCGTTCCGCCGTCCGCGCTCGTGATCGACGTCGACGAGGCCGGCTTCGAGCGCGACGTCCTCCAGCTCTCCGCCGAGGTACCGGTCGTCCTGGACTTCTGGGCCGAGTGGTGCGAGCCGTGCAAGCAGCTCAGCCCGCTCCTGGAGCGCCTGACGATCGAGGCGAACGGCCGCCTCCTGCTGGCGAAGGTCGACGTCGACTCCAACCAGATGCTGATGCAGCAGTTCCAGATCCAGGGCATTCCGGCCGTGTTCGCCGTGGTCGCGGGCCAGGTCCTGCCGCTGTTCCAGGGCGTGGCACCCGAGCAGGAGATCCGCGCGACCCTCGCGCAGCTGGTCCAGGTCGCCGAGGAGCGCTTCGGGATCATCGGCATCGAGGTGGACCCGAACGCCGAGGGTGGCCCCGCGGGCGACTCGGCCGGCGAAGCCGAGGTGCCGGCGGGCCCGTACGACGCGCTGCTCGAAGCGGCCGTCGTCGCGCTGGACGCCGGTGACCTGGGCGGCGCGGTGCAGGCGTACAAGAACGTACTGGCGGACGACCCGTCCAACACCGAGGCCAAGCTGGGCCTGGCCCAGGCCGAGCTGCTCGCGCGGGTCAAGGACATGAACCCGCAGGCGGTCCGCACCACGGCGGCGGAGAACCCGAAGGACCCGGCGGCCCAGATCGCCGCGGCGGACCTGGACCTGGTCGGCGGCCACGTGGAGGACGCCTTCGGGCGCCTGGTGGACACGGTCCGGGTGACGGTCGGCTCCGACCGGGACGCGGTACGGGTGCGGCTGCTGGAGCTGTTCGAGGTCATCGGAGCCGACGACCCCCGGGTCGCGGCGGCCCGCACGGCGCTCGCGCGGGTGCTGTTCTAGGCCCCTCCGGGCCTCTTCCGGAAGCGTCCGGGAGGTCGTCGGGCCACCGACGATTTGTTGACACGTAGATAAACAGCGGCCGCGCTTTGCCAAAACTTGGCAATTGCGGCCGCTGTTACTCGCAGTAAGTGGAACCCCGTGAAGTGTCCGGTGTGTTCGTGAATGCGGCGTTCTGTCGTGGCCCATGGTGACACCCTGAGTCGTCGCCCGATGGCGCCGGGTCTATACCCGGTTATCTTGCCGTTACCCGCCAGTAACGAACCCCCTTGTGCCCCGGCCTGGAATGGACCACGATCGGCGACGCTCGGTCCTTCCCGCAGAGCCGCTCATCCGGAGCCGCGGGGCAGGGTCCCCACCGGGCCGGCCGGTGGTAGTGGCACCGGCTGCTGGACAGGGGGGTCTTCGCCGCACCGGCGGAGCCTGTCCTCCTGGTTGCGCGAACGCGTGACCCAGTGGTTGTCGCTCGGGGGTGAACGCCGGTGTATCGGACGCGGCTGTGCCGCGGCTCGGCCGCCTGCGCTCCTTCCCGAGGACGTAGCACTTCTCCCATCCCAGGACGGGTACGGCCCGGACCGGAGATGTACGTCCGAGAAGGAGGAACGAATAATGAGTTCTCAGGTTCGTGGCGGGACCAGATGGAAGCGCTTCGCGCTCGTCATGGTGCCGAGCATCGCGGCCACCGCCGCGGTCGGTGTGGGTCTGGCGCAGGGTGCCCTCGCGGCGTCCTTCAGCGTGTCCGGCCAGGACTTCAAGGTCTCGGCCGACAAGCTCGACGGTGACGACCTCATCCAGTACGGCAGCGTCGCCAAGGGCAAGGGCCTCGACGGCAAGGACGCGGCGCACCCGGTCACCATCTCCGGGTTCCGCCACGCCGAGATCACCAACATGTGCCAGTCGCTGGTGACCCCGATTCCCGGCCTCGGCAACATCACGATGAAGCTGCAGACGGGCAACAAGGGCAAGCCGGCCGTCGCCGAAAACATCTACCTGGATGTTGCGGAGCTCGACACCGACGCCACGTTCACCGACCTGGACATCGGTGTCGCGGTCAGCGCGGCGGCGGACGACAAGCACCCGACCCCGCCGCAGGCCAACACGGTGGCGAACGGTGCCCTGTTCTCCCAGCGCGCCAAGAAGGCCGTGCTGACGAACGTGCGCCAGAAGGCTTGGGCGACGACGGCGGGTACCTTCACGCTGCCCGACCTCAAGCTGCGCCTGCTGAGCGGCGACCAGCCGTGCTACCAGGACGAGAAGTAATTCGTCCCGGCAGGTGAACGGTGGAGGCGGGTGGCGGCCTTGGTCGCCGCCCGTCCCGCCGGGCTCCACCTAGTTCTCCGTACCACCGTTTCCAGGGAGCTGTTGTCCATGAACCCCCAGGCCCCGGTTCGCGCCGCAGACGACTCTTGGCTCACCGTGGTGTACCACCGCTTCCGCGCCTGGAGGGGCGTCCGGCCCTTCTGGGCAGGATTCTTCACTCTCATCGGCGGCATCCCCATCGCGTACTTCCCCTACGCGGACCTCCGGCTGGGCAACATCACCATCGCCATGGCGACGACCGCGGGCGCGGGCTCGCTGATCATCGGCGTCCTGCTGATGACCCTCGGCGTGGCGCTCTGGTTCCAGCAGGGCATCCGGGTCTTCGCCGGTGTGGCGTCGATCCTGCTCGCCCTGGTCTCCCTGCCGGTGTCCAACCTGGGCGGCTTCTTCCTCGGTTTCCTTTTCTCCCTGATCGGCGGGGCCCTCGCCCTGTCGTGGGCGCCGGGCAAGCCGGAGGACCCGCAGGACGCGCACGACGCGGCCGCGGCCAAGGCGGAGACGTTCGCGGAGGCACCTTTGGGAGTCCCCGGCTCCTACGACACGGAAACGGCTTACGCGACCGAGACGACTGCCCACGCCGATGGCGGGAGGAACAGTGCGGGGTGACGAGACGCAGCGGGACGTGACCCCGAGCGCAGAGTCCCGTGAACGAAGGGGTCCGCGGCACGCCGCGCCCCGGAAGTCGCTGCTGAACAAGATCCAGATACCCGTCGGCAAGACGATGGCGCTGGCCGCCATGCCGACGGCCGTGTTCGTCGGGATGGGCATGGCGCCCAAGCTGGCCCTGGCCGACGACAAGGAGATCCCCTTCGCGCCCGGACCGTGCGTGACGCGCTCCGACGCACCCGCGGAGTCGGCCTCTCCGAGCCCTTCCACGTCGCCCTCGCCGAGCTCGTCGCCGACCGCGACCCCCTCGCCGGGCGCGTCGACGGCGCCGAAGCCCGGCGTCACCCCGCCGGCCGCGAAGCCGTCGGCCGGCACCCCGGCCGGATCCACCGCGACCACCCAGTCGAAGCAGACCGGCCCGTCGGCCCCGGCGCCGGCCGCCACCCCGTCCGCGACCAAGACCACGAACCCGCTGGACCCGCTGGGCATCGGCGACAAGCTCAAGGGCGTCGTCGACGGCATCACGCACCCGTCTGCAGCCCCCACGGCCACGCCGACGCCGACGCCGTCCAAGACGGCGACCACGGCGCCGACCGCGCCCGCTCCGTCCGCGCCCGCCCCGGACCCGGCCGCGGACGCGATCCGCGACGCGGCGAAGAAGGCCGGCGTCGACGTCAAGGAGCTGCCCAAGGACGTCAAGGACACCGCGAAGACCCCGAAGGACGAGACGGGCAAGGCGGCGGACCAGGACGAGCCGAAGCCCGAGGAGTCGAAGGACGCGGACGGGAAGCAGCCCTTCCCCTGCCCGACGTACGACGCCAAGGCGCTGGCCGACGCCGAAATGGAGCCGGGCATCCCGCTCCTGCCGGACGAGCCCTGGTACCTCGACAGCTCACTGCTGACCCTCTACGGCCTGGACTACCACGGCATCGTCGAGGTGAAGACGGCGGGCGGCAAGACGAAGAAGGTCCTTAAGTTCACGGCGGACTCGCTGGACATCAAGGACCTCTACCAGACGGTCGGCACGACCGGGAACGTCGCCCACCTGAAGTCCCGCCCCGGCTCCACTTCCAAGATCCGCGGCGGCACGGTGACGATGTACACCGAGAGCCTCAAGGGCAACCTCTTCGGCCTCATCCCGATCGAGTTCACCCCCAACAGCCCGCCGCCCCTGAACGTCCCTTTCGCGTTCTTCACGAACGTCAAGGTCGTCCAGGCCGCCCAGTTCGGCGGCAACCTCACGGTCCCGGGCCTGCACAACTACGTCGGCCCGCCGGAGTAGTCCCGTACGCACGCACCGAGGGCGGCACCCCGATCATCGGATCGGGGTGCCGCCCTCGGTCTCTGTGCGGCAGAGGCGGGTCGGGTCAGGCCTGGGGCTGGCCGCCCAGGTGGTGGACGCGGACCATGTTGGTCGTGCCCGGGACGCCGGGGGGCGAGCCGGCGGTGATGATCATGGTGTCGCCGTCGTTGTAGCGGCCCAGCTTGAGCAGCTCGCCGTCGACCAGGTCGACCATCGCGTCGGTGTTGTCCACGTGCGGGACGACGTACGACTCGACGCCCCAGCTCAGCGTGAGCTGGTTGCGGGTGTTGACGTCGGTGGTGAAGGCGAGGATCTGCTGCGTGGCGCGGTAGCGCGACAGGCGGCGGGCGGTGTCGCCGGACTGGGTGAAGGCGATGAGCGCCTTGCCGTCGAGGAAGTCCGCGATCTCGCAGGCCGCGCGGGCGACGGAGCCGCCCTGGGTACGGGGCTTCTTGCCCGGGACCAGCGGCTGGAGGCCCTTGGAGAGGAGCTCCTCCTCGGCCGCCGCGACGATCTTCGACATCGTCTTGACGGTCTCGATCGGGTAGGCGCCGACCGAGGACTCGGCCGACAGCATGACCGCGTCCGCGCCGTCGAGGATCGCGTTGGCGACGTCGGACGCCTCCGCGCGCGTCGGGCGGGAGTTGGTGATCATCGATTCCATCATCTGGGTCGCGACGATCACCGGCTTGGCGTTGCGGCGGCACATCTCGATGAGCCGCTTCTGGACCATCGGGACCTTTTCGAGCGGGTACTCGACGGCCAGGTCGCCACGGGCCACCATGACCGCGTCGAAGGCGTCGACCACGGCGGCCATGTTCTCGACGGCCTGCGGCTTCTCGACCTTGGCGATGACGGGGACCCGGCGGCCCTCCTCGTCCATGACCTTGTGGACGTCCTTGACGTCGTTGGCGTCGCGGACGAAGGACAGGGCGACCATGTCGCAGCCCATCCGCAGGGCGAAGCGGAGGTCGTCGACGTCCTTCTCCGACAGGGCGGGGACGTTCACGGCGGCACCCGGCAGGTTGATGCCCTTGTGGTCCGAGATGACACCGCCCTCGATGACGATGGTCTTGACCCGCGGGCCCTCGACCTCGGTCACCCGCAGCTCGACGTTGCCGTCGTTGATCAGGATCTGGTCACCCTTGGCGACATCGCCCGGGAGGCCCTTGTAGGTGGTTCCGCAGATGGACTTGTCGCCCGGGACGTCCTCGGTGGTGATGGTGAACTCGTCACCGCGCACCAGCTCGACGGGACCTTCGGCGAAGGTCTCCAGACGGATCTTCGGACCCTGGAGGTCGGCAAGGACGCCGACGGCGCGCCCGGTGTCCTCGGAGACCTTCCGGACGCGGTCGTACCGCTCCTGGTGTTCTGCCTGGGACCCGTGGCTGAAGTTGAATCGGGCCACGTTCATACCTGCCTCGATGAGCGCTTTCAGCTGCTCATACGAGTCGACGGCGGGGCCCAGCGTGCAGACGATTTTGGAACGGCGCATGACTGGATCCTATCGGTTTGTTTCGTAGCGGAATATTCCGTCTGGTGGAAAGTCCAAGTGACTACTCGGTAACCAACGCGTACGCCTGGGTGGCGATCTCCAGTTCCTCATCCGTCGGGACCACGGCCACGGCCACCCGTGCGGAGTCCGGCGACACCAACCGAGGCTCCGGGGAGCGCACCGCATTGGCCTCCGGGTCCAGGGCGAGCCCCAGCTCCGCGAGGCCGTCCAGGGCAGCTTCGCGGACCTGGTGCGCGTTCTCCCCGACCCCCGCCGTGAACGCCACCGCGTCCACCCGGCCGAGGACCGCCGAGTAGGCGCCGATGTACTTCTTCAGGCGGTGTACGTACGCCGCGAAGGCGAGCCGCGCCGACTCGTCGCCCTCGCCCGCCCGCCGCAGCACCTCGCGCATGTCGTTGTCGCCGCACAGGCCCAGCAGACCGCTCTTCTTGTTCAGGAGCGAATCGATCTCATCCACCGAGAAGCCACCCACCCGCGCCAGGTGGAAGACGACCGCCGGATCCAGGTCGCCCGAACGGGTACCCATGACCAGACCCTCCAGCGGCGTCAGGCCCATGGACGTCTCCACGCACACCCCACCGCGGACCGCCGAGGCCGAGGCCCCGTTGCCCAGGTGCAGCACGATCACGTTCACGTCCTCCACCTGCCTGCCCAGCAGCGCCGCCGTCGCCCGCGAGACGTACGCGTGGGAGGTGCCGTGGAACCCGTACCGCCGGATGGCGTACTTGTCCGCCGTCGCGGCGTCGATGGCGTACCGGGCCACGTACTCCGGCATCGTCGAGTGGAACGCCGTGTCGAAGACCGCCACCTGCGGAAGGTCCGCGCGCAGCGAGCGCGCCACCTCGATGCCCGTCACGTTCGCCGGGTTGTGCAGCGGGGCGAGCGGGATCAGGCTCCGGATCTCCGCCAGCACCTCGTCGTCGATCACCGTCGGCTGGGTGAACCGGGTTCCGCCGTGCACCACCCGGTGACCGATGGCCGCCAGTTCGGGGGAGTCCAGGCCCAGTCCGTCGGCGGCGAGCTCCTGCGCGACGGCCCGGAGGGCGTCCGCGTGGTCCGGGATCGCGCCGAGCCGCTCCCGCCTGCCGCCCTCGGCGCCCGGCCCGGTCAGCGTTTCGTGCACGAGCCGCGAGGCCTCTTCACCGATCCGTTCCACCAGGCCGACGGCGAGGCGCGTGGAGTCCGCCATGTCGAGCAGCTGGTACTTCACCGACGAGGAGCCGGAGTTGAGGACGAGAACGCGCGATGCGGTGGTCACGATGAAGGTCTTTCCTTCGGGGTGGGGCCCGGTGGGGCTCGGCGGGATGCGGGCGGCGGTGGGGTCGGGCGGCGGCGTCAGGCGGTGGCGGCCTGCACGGTCGGCACGTGCCGCACGCCCTGCGCCTGGATCGCGGTGATCGCCACGGTGGTGACGATGTCCTGCACCAGCGCGCCGCGCGAGAGGTCGTTGACCGGCTTGCGCAGGCCCTGGAGCACCGGGCCGACCGCGACGGCGCCCGCCGAGCGCTGCACGGCCTTGTACGTGTTGTTGCCCGTGTTCAGGTCCGGGAAGATCAGCACGCTCGCACGGCCGGCCACGTTCGACCCGGGCAGCTTGGTCGCGGCGACCGAGGGCTCGACGGCGGCGTCGTACTGGATCGGGCCCTCGACGGCCAGGTCGGGGCGCTGCGCCCGGACGATCTCGGTGGCCTTGCGGACCTTGTCGACGTCCGCGCCGCTGCCCGAGGTGCCGGTCGAGTACGAGAGCATCGCGATCCGCGGCTCGACACCGAACGCGGCCGCGGTCGCCGCCGACTGGACGGCGATGTCGGCGAGCTGTTCGGCGCCCGGGTCCGGGTTGACCGCGCAGTCGCCGTAGACGAGGACCCGGTCGGCCAAGCACATGAAGAAGACCGACGACACGATCGACGCGTCGGGCTTCGTCTTGATGATCTCGAAGGCGGGGCGGATGGTCGCGGCGGTGGAGTGCACCGAGCCGGAGACCATTCCGTCGGCGAGGCCCTCCTGGACCATGAGGGTGCCGAAGTAGTTGACGTCGGTGACCACGTCGAGGGCCAGCTCGACGGTCATGCCCTTGTGGGCGCGGGCCTGCGCGTAGAACTCGGCGAAACGTTCCCGCATCGGAGAGGTCGCCGGATCGATGAGCTGGGCGCCCGAGATGTCGATGCCCAGGTCGCCGGCCTTCTTCAAGATCACCTGCTCCTCGCCCAGCAGGGTCAGGTCGCAGACCCCGCGGCGCAGCACCACGTCCGCGGCGCGCAGCACCCGCTCCTCGGTGCCCTCGGGCAGCACCACGCGGCGGCGCTCGGAGCGGGCCCGCTCCAGCAGCTCGTGCTCGAACATCATCGGCGTGACGCGCTCGGAGCGGGCCACCGACAGCAGGCCGCGCAGCTCCGCGGTGTCCACGTGCCGCTCGAACAGGCCGAGCGCGGTCTCCAGCTTGCGCGGGGTCGCGGAGTTCAACCGGCTCTGCAGCGAGAACAGTTCCGTTGCGGTCGGGAAGCTGTTGCCGGCCACCGACACCACCGGCGTGCCCGGCGCCAGCTTCGAGGCCAGCGTCAGGATGTCCGGGCCCGGCCGCTCGTTCAGGGTCAGCAGCACACCGGCGATCGGCGGCGTGCCGGAGGCGTGCGCGGCCAGCGCGCCGATGACCAGGTCGGCGCGGTCCCCGGGGGTGACGACCAGGCAGCCGGGGGTCAGGGCGTTCAGGAAGTTCGGCAGCATGGCGCCGCCGAAGACGAAGTCCACGGCGTCGCGGGCCAGCCCGGCGTCGTCGCCGAGGAGCACCTCGCCGCCGAGCGCCCGGGTGATCTGGGCGACGGTCGGGGCGGAGAGCGACTTGTCGTCCGGCAGCACGTAGCAGGGGACGGGCAGCCGGGCGGACAGCCGCTCGGCTATGGAGTCCCGGTCCTGTGCGGCGACCCGGTTGACCATCATCGCGACGACGTGGCAGCCGAGGCTCTCGTACGCGCGGAAGGCGCTCTGGGCCTCGGCGCGCACGGCCTCGGCGGGGTGCTTGGTGCCGCCGACGACGGGCACCACGACGGCCCCCAGCTCGTTGGCGAGGCGGGCGTTCAGCGCCAGCTCGTCGGGGAGGTTCGTATCGGCGTAGTCGGTGCCGAGGACGAGCATGACCTCGTAGTCGCGGGCCACCCGGTGGTAGCGGTCCACCAGCCGGGACACGAGCTCGTCGGTGCCCTTCTCGGCCAGGATGGCGGAGGCCTCGTGGTACTCCATGCCGTACGCCGTCGCGGCGTCCTGCTCGATCCGGTAGCGGGCCTTGAGGAGGTCGAAGAGGCGGTCCGGTGCGTCGTGGAGCAACGGGCGGTAGACGCCGACCCGCGCCGTCTGGCGGGTCAGCAGCTCCATGATTCCCAGCTCGACGACCTGCCGGCCGTCCCCCCGCTCGATACCGGTCACATACACGCTGCGCGTCACGCGGGTTCTCCGTCCCATCGTGTGGATAGTTGTTTTTCCCCGTTAGGGTGGGCCTGGCCTCTTGACAATACCCCGGCGGCCAGATAGGGCGCCCGCCGGGAAAGGCCTCTTCCGGGGGGGGCGAAGGGCCCGGTGCGCGGAGCAGTGCGGAACGCGCCGTTCCGCCAGCCCGTGGAACAATCGGACAGGCTTCACCATGACGCCCTTCAGATGTACGGCCGTCCGCCCGCACGCGTACGGCCCGGTACGACCAGGAGCAGGAGACACAGCACGATGCGTATCGGAGTTCTCACCGCCGGCGGCGACTGCCCGGGCCTGAACGCTGTCATCCGTTCGGTCGTGCACCGCGCCGTAGTCGGCCACGGCGACGAAGTCATCGGCTTCGAGGACGGCTTCAAGGGCCTCCTGGACGGCCATCACCGCCCCCTCGACATCAACGCCGTCAGCGGCATCCTCGCCCGTGGCGGCACGATCCTCGGTTCGGCCCGCATGGAGCGCGCTCGGCTGCACGAAGCCGCCGAGAACGCGCAGGAATTGGCGACGCGCTACGGCATCGACGCGCTCATCCCGATCGGCGGCGAGGGCACACTGACCGCCGCCCGGATGCTGTCGGACGCCGGGATGCCGGTCGTCGGCGTGCCGAAGACCATCGACAACGACATCTCCTCGACCGACCGCACCTTCGGTTTCGACACCGCCGTCATGGTAGCCACCGAGGCCATCGACCGTCTCAAGACCACCGCCGAATCGCACCAGCGCGTGATGGTCGTCGAGGTCATGGGTCGGCACGCGGGCTGGATCGCCCTGGAGTCCGGCATGGCCGGCGGCGCCCACGGGATCTGCCTGCCGGAGCGCCCCTTCGAGGTGGACGCCCTGGTGAAGATGGTGGAGGAACGATTCTCTCGCGGGAAGAAGTTCGCCGTCATCTGCGTCGCCGAGGGCGCGCACCCGGCCGAGGGCTCGATGCCGTACGAGAAGGGCGAGATCGACGCGTACGGCCACGAACGCTTCGCCGGCATCGGCAACCGCCTCGCCGTCGAGCTGGAGCACCGCCTGGGCAAGGAGGCCCGCCCGGTCATCCTGGGCCACGTCCAGCGCGGTGGCACCCCCACCGCGTACGACCGCGTCCTCGCGACCCGCTTCGGCTGGCACGCGGTCGAGGCCGTCCACCGCGGCGACTTCGGCAACATGACCGCCCTGCGCGGCACCGACATCGTGATGGCCCCGCTGGCCCAGGCCGTCACCGAACTGAAGACGGTCCCGGAGGACCGCATGTACGAGGCCGAGTCGGTCTTCTGACCCGCCCCGCCACGGGTCCACGGCGGCACCCGGGCAGGACGTCCGGCCCCGGCCCCGGGGCCGCAAGGCCCCGGGGTCCAGGCCTAGCGCGCGCCGCCCGCGTAGGCCCAGAAGTGGGCCACGATGTCGGCCAGGAACTCGCGGCCCGCGTCGCCCGTGGCTGCGTCTCCCGCGGCGCCGCCCCAGCTCAGGGTGGCCACCATCTTCGACTGGTAGTCCGCGTGCAGCCGCTCCAGGACCGGTTCCAGGTGATGCTTCGGCACCGGCAGCAGCTTCGCCAGCGGCTTCACGTACGCCTGCCAGCGCGTGGTCACCGCGCTGCGCAGGATCTCGGCGAGCTCCTCCTGCTTGCCGGCCGCCGCCACGAACTGGGACAGGGACAGCCCCAGCACCTGGGCCAGGGCCACGGACTGCCGTTCGTTGCCCTTCCAGCGGCCGGTCTCCTCCATCTTCTGGTACGCGTTCGTCTCCAGCCCGATCCGCCGGGCCAGCTCGTCCGCGGCCATGCCCCGGGCCATCCGGTGCTCCCGCAGGGTCACGGGCTCGGCGAGCAGTTCGCCGGGGGCGCACCAGAGCACACCCGCGAGCGCCGTCAGCTCGGCGGAAGTCGGTGATATTTCGCCGCGCTCCCAGGCCATCACGGTCTCGGGCTCGACGATCAGTCCGTACTGGGCGCGCAGGCCATAGGCGACATGACCGGGAGCCATGCCCAGGGCTGCGCGGAGGCGACGCGCGGCGGGGGCATTGAAGGGAGGGCTGGAGTGCACACGGCACACCGTAGGAGTGCCCAAGGGGTGGCGACTACAGACCGTTCAAACAAGCCCAGAACTCGTAGGAACGTCCTATGGAGTTCCACGCTGTGGGTCGGTTTCCTGGCGACCGTCCGGTAATCGGAGCGCCTCTAGATCCATTTCCCAGCGTACGGCTGCTGCTGGCGGTTGCGATACCCCTGCGCACGATGTTCACGCTTCTCCCCCACCCCGTCCTGAACCGGACTCCCGCCGCCTGCGTGATCCATGTCGGGGCCCTCGCCCACGGGGGTGGCGAGGGCCCCGCCCCAGCTGCCCGTCCTCGCTCCTTGCCTTGACGCCGGCGTCAAGGCTTACGGTCGGGCCATGCGAATCGGCGAACTGGCGGAGCGGGCCGGAACCAGCACGCGGACCCTGCGGTACTACGAATCGCGCGGACTGCTGCCCGCGCGCCGCACCGGCAACGGCTACCGCACCTACGACGAGGACGACCTGCGGTTGCTGCGCCAGATCCGCATGCTCCAGGACTTCGGCTTCGAGCTGGAGGAGACCCGTCCGTTCGTCGACTGCCTGCGCGCCGGCCACCCCGCCGGAGATTCCTGCCCCGCGTCCCTGGCCGTGTACCGGCGCAAGCTCGCCGAGCTCGACGGGCTGATCGGCCAGCTGGCCGACGTACGGGAGCAGGTCGCGCGGCAGCTCGCCGCCGCCGAGGACGCCGCCGGCGAGGCGGCGGCGCCGCGCTGTGAAATGACCGGACCGTGAGAAGGGGAGGGACGAGATGATCCACGCCAAGGGTGTTGCCGAAGTGACCGACGGGGACTTCGATACGGAGGTGCTCGCAGAGCGGGGCCGGCCCGTCCTCGTGGAGTTCACCGCCGACTGGTGCGGGCCCTGCCGGCAGCTCGCGCCGGTGCTGTCCGCCGTCGCCGCCGAGGAGGCCGACCGCCTCAAGGTCGTGCAGATCGACGCGGACGGCAACCCCGCCACCGTCGTCCGGTACGGGGTGCTGTCCATGCCGACCCTGCTCGTCTTCCGCGACGGTGAGCCCGTGAAGCAGATGGTCGGCGCACGCGCCAAGCGCAAGCTGCTTCAGGAGCTGGCGGAGGTCATCGAGGTCACGGCCTGAACCAGACCGTCGCCAGCGGCGGGAGCGTCAAGCGCAGGCTCACCGGGCGGCCCTGCGCGGGCACGGGCTCGGGCCGCAGGGGTTGCAGATGGCGCACGCCGCTGCCGCCGTACTGCTCCTCGTCCGTGTTCAGGACCTCCCGCCACCACGGCGCGCCTTCCGGGACGCCGATCCGGTAGCCGTGCCGCACCACCGGCGAGAAGTTCGACACGCACAGCAGCGGCGAGCCGTCCTGCGCGTACCGCAGGAACGCGAAGACGTTGTCCTCCGCCGCGTCCGCCTCCACCCAGCCGAAGCCCTCCGGCACGGTGTCCCGCTCCCACAGCGCGGGCGCCGCCGCGTACGTCAGGTTCAGGTCGCGCACGAGATCGCGCACGCCCCGGTGGTCGGCGGCCGCCGTGTACGAGGAGTCCAGCACCCACCAGTCCGGTCCGTGCGCCTCGGACCACTCCGATCCCTGGGCGAACTCCTGCCCCATGAACAGGAGCTGCTTGCCGGGGTGGGCCCACATGAAGCCCAGGTACGCACGGTGTATGGCCCGCTGCTGCCACCAGTCGCCGGGCATCTTCGACACCAGCGAGTGCTTGCCGTGCACCACCTCGTCGTGCGAGATCGGCAGCACGTAGTTCTCGCTGTACGCGTAGACCATCCCGAACGTCATGTCGTGGTGGTGGTACTTGCGGTGCACCGGGTCCTTCGACGCGTAGCGCAGGGTGTCGTGCATCCAGCCCATGTTCCACTTCAGTCCGAAGCCCAGCCCGCCCGCGTCCGTCGGCCGTGTCACGCCCTCCCAGGCCGTGGACTCCTCCGCGATCGTCACCACGCCCGGGCAGCGCCGGTACACCGTCGCGTTCATCTCCTGGAGCATCGCCACCGCGTCCCAGTTCTCCCGGCCGCCGTGCTCGTTCGGCGCCCACTCGCCCTCGCCCCGCGAGTAGTCCAGGTAGAGCATCGAGGCCACCGCGTCCACGCGCAGCCCGTCCACGTGGAACTCCTGGCACCAGTACACGGCGTTCGCGACGAGGAAGTTGCGGACCTCCTTGCGGCCGTAGTCGAACTCCAGCGTCCCCCAGTCCGGGTGCGCGGCCCGGCGCGGGTCGTGGTGCTCGTACAGCGGCCGCCCGTCGAACTCCGCGAGCGCCCACTCGTCGCGCGGGAAGTGCGCCGGCACCCAGTCGACGATCACGCCGATCCCGGCCCGGTGCAGCGCGTCCACCAGCATCCGGAAGTCGTCCGGGCCGCCCATGCGCGAGGTCGGCGCGTAGAACCCGGTGACCTGGTAGCCCCACGAGCCGCCGAAGGGGTGCTCCGCGATCGGCATCAGCTCCACGTGCGTGAAGCCCAGATCCTTGACGTACGGGGGGAGCTGCTCGGCCAGCTGCCGGTACGAGAGCCCCGGCCGCCACGAGGCCAGGTGCAGCTCGTACACCGAGAACGGGGCCCGGTGCGGCGGGCGGTCCCCGCGCCGGGCCATCCACTCCTCGTCCTGCCACTCGTAGTGGGACGCCGTAACCACCGAGGCCGTGGCCGGCGGGACTTCCGCGGAGCGGGCCATCGGGTCGGCGCGCAGGGTGTGGCTGCCGTCCGGGCGGGTGATGTCGTACTTGTAGAGCGCGCCCTCGCCCACCCCCGGCAGGAACAGCTCCCACACCCCGGAGGCGCCCAACGAGCGCATCGGGTAGGCCACCGAGTCCCAGTACGTGAAGTCCCCGGTGACCCGCACCCCCTGGGCGTTCGGCGCCCACACCGTGAACCGGGTGCCGGCCACGCCCTGGTGCTCCATCGGCCGGGCCCCGAGGGCGGTCCACAACTCCTCGTGCCGGCCCTCGCCGATCAGGTGCAGGTCCAGCTCGCCGAGCGCGGGCAGGAACCGGTACGGGTCGTGCACCTCGATCTCGTCGCTGTCGTAGGTGACCAGCAGCCGGTAGTCCGGCACGCCGTTCAGCGGCAGCAGCCCCGAGAACAGCCCGTCGCCCTCGGAGAGGAGCTCGGCCCGCAGCCCCTTGGCGACGACCGTGACCGACTTGGCGTAGGGGCGCAGCACGCGGAAGACCACCCCGTCCCGCCGGGTCCGGGCGCCCAGCACTCCGTGCGGGTCGTGGTGGCGGCCCTCCAGCAGCCGGGCCCGTTCCTCGGTGCCCAGCGCGGGCGCCGGCCGTACCCCGTGCGCGGGAGCCCTCCGGGCGCGCGGCGGCGGGGCCTTGCGCGGCGCCGCCGGGGCGGGCGCTCCGCGGCCCTGGGCCGGCGCCGGGGCCGGAGCGGTGGACGGCGAGGTGGTCGAGGGTGACTGACGGGCGGGGCTCACGTGTGCGGCCTCCTAGGCGGCTGCGGGCGGGGGTGAGGGGAGAGGGAGGGGAAGCCTTCGCCGGGGCCCGGCTGGGCGCGGCCGAACCCCCGGTCCGCGCCGGCGGCGAGCCGCCGGATCGCGGCCATGGGGACGTGCAGCCAGTCGGGGCGGTGCCGGGACTCGTAGCGCGCCTCGTACACCGCCTTGTCCGTCTCGTACGCGCGCAGCAGGACGGGGTCCTCGCGCGGGTCGCGGCCCGTGGTGCGGGCGTAGCCCTCGCAGAAGGCGGCCCGGCAGGCGTCCGCCCAGGCAGGGGCGAACGGGCGGTGGGAGCGGGCCGCGTAGTCGAACGAGCGCAGTATCCCGGCGATGTCGCGGACGGCGGGTTCGGGGCGGCGGCGGTCGGCCAGCGGCCGGGCCGGCTCGCCCTCGAAGTCGATCAGCGCCCAGCTGCCGTCGGCGGTCCGCAGGGTCTGGCCCAGGTGGAGGTCGCCGTGGATCCGCTGGGCGGGTACCCCGGCCCCGCGGGACGCGGCCAGCGCGTCGAACGCCCCGCGCAGCCCCGCCTCGTAGGGCCGCAGTGCGGGCACCTCGCGGGCGGTGGCCGCCAGCCGGGCCGTCATCCCGGAGGCGAGCCGGGCGGTCTGCTCCGGGCCCAGAGCGACGGTCGGCAGGGCGCCGGCGAGCGCGCTGTGCACCTCGGCGGTGGCCCGGCCCAGCGCGTGCGCCTCGGCGGTGAAGTCGCCCCCGTCGCCGAGCCGGCGCAGCGCGAGCTGCCAGCCGTCGTCGGAGCCCCGCAGGTAGGGCTGGAGCACCCCCAGGGTCAACGGTTCTCCGCCGGGCAGCGCCGCCTCGTACCAAGCGACCGGCGCGGGGACGCGGGCGCACCCGGCGGCCGCCAGCGCTCTGGGCAGCTCCAGGTCGGGATTGACCCCGGGGCCGACCCGGCGGAACACCTTCAGGATGTACGAATCCCCGTAGATCAGTGAAGAGTTGGTCTGTTCCCCCGACAGTGGTCGAGGGGTGAGCGCGGCCGGGATCAGCGCCATCGGGTCGCGGTCGAACCGCAGCGGGCCGAGGGTCCCGGGTGCGCGCAGCCGTTCCAGCAGCAGGGCCGCCAGCCGCGGATCGCCCAGCCCCTCGTAGACGCACTGGCCGGCGTACGGCCCCTGCTCGGCCCGCCCGATCAGGGCGGGCGCCAGGGCCGGCGGCAGTGCGGGGCGGACACCGAGCAGCAGCTGGTAGCAGTCGCCGTCGACGTCCAGGAGCAGGTGGACCAGCCTGGGGGAGGACCCCGGCGGCAGCAGGTCCGCCGCCGAGATCATCCGGAGCCGGCCGATGCGCCGGCCCTTGCCGGCGAACCAGCGCTGTACCGGGAGCCAGTCCCGCAGCATCGGCTCCAGTGGACTGAGTCCGGTCGTGCTGGTCGTCCCGGCGGATGCAGCCTCCGACATGGCGTCGCGTCCTTTCCCCGGGCCGTCACAGAATGCGGAGAGTGTCCCGGATCGCGTCAGTGCTTCTCCGGTGGTGTACGAGTGTCGGGTCAGGATGATCCGTACAGGGGCGGGCGATTGACCCATTCGCGCGCCCACCCCGTGCCCGGCGGCTACTCGTTGCGCAGGCGGAACCAGTAGAAGCCGTGTCCCGCGATGGTGAGCAGGTACGGCCATTCGCCGATCGGCGGGAAGCGCACGTCACCCGTGAGCTCCACCGGGACCCGCCCGTTGAACGACCTCAGGTCCAGCTCGGTGGGCTGCGCGAAGCGGGAGAAGTTGTGCACGCACAGCACCAGGTCGTCCCCGTACTCGCGGAGGAAGGCGAGCACCGCCGGGTTGGACGAGGGCAGTTCGGTGTACGAACCAAGTCCGAAGGCGGGGTTGGCCTTGCGGATCTCGATCAGCCTGCGGGTCCAGTGCAGCAGTGAGGAGGGCGATGCCATCGCGGCCTCGACATTGGTGACCTGGTACCCGTGTACCGGGTCCATGATGACCGGCAGGTTCAGCCTGCCCGGATCGCACGAGGAGAAACCGGCGTTGCGGTCCGGGGTCCACTGCATGGGCGTGCGCACACCGTCGCGGTCGCCGAGCCAGATGTTGTCGCCCATGCCGATCTCGTCGCCGTAGTAGAGCACCGGCGAGCCGGGCAGCGACAGCAGCAGGGCCGTGAACAGCTCCATCTGGTTGCGGTCGTTGTCGAGGAGCGGGGCGAGCCGGCGTCGGATGCCGATGTTGGCCCGCATCCGCGGATCCTTGGCGTACTCGGCGTACATGTAGTCGCGCTCTTCGTCGGTGACCATTTCGAGGGTGAGCTCGTCGTGGTTGCGCAGGAAGATGCCCCACTGGCAGCGGTCCGGGATCGCCGGGGTCTTGGCCAGGATTTCGGAGACGGGGTAGCGCGACTCTCTTCGTACTGCCATGAAGATGCGCGGCATGACGGGGAAGTGGAAGGCCATGTGGCACTCGTCCCCGCCCTTCGCGAAGTCGCCGAAATAGTCGACGACGTCCTCGGGCCACTGGTTGGCCTCGGCGAGCAGCACGGTGTCGGGGTAGTGCGCGTCGATCTCGGCGCGGACCCGCTTGAGGAGTTGGTGGGTGCGCGGCAGGTTCTCGCAGTTGGTGCCCTCCTCGGCGTACAGGTAGGGCACGGCGTCGAGACGGAAGCCGTCGATGCCGAGGTCCAGCCAGAAGCGGAGGGCGGAGACGATCTCCTCGACGACGGCCGGGTTCTCGTAGTTGAGGTCGGGCTGGTGCGAGAAGAACCGGTGCCAGTAGTACTGCTTGCGGACCGGGTCGTACGTCCAGTTCGACGTCTCGGTGTCGATGAAGATGATGCGGGCGTCCTGGTACTGCTTGTCGTTGTCGGCCCACATGTAGTAGTCGCCGTAGGGCCCGTCCGGGTCCTTGCGGGACTGCTGGAACCACTCGTGCTGGTCGCTCGTGTGGTTCATGACGAAGTCGATGATCACCCGCATGCCGCGGTGGTGCGCGGCGTCCACGAACTCCACGAAGTCGGCGAGGTCGCCGAACTCGGGCAGCACGGAGGTGTAGTCGGAGACGTCGTAGCCGCCGTCACGCAGCGGCGAGGCGAAGAACGGCGGCAGCCAGAGGCAGTCGACACCCAACCACTGGAGGTAGTCGAGCTTGGCGGTGAGCCCCTTCAGGTCCCCTACGCCGTCGCCGTTGCTGTCGTGGAAGGACCGGACGAGCACCTCGTAGAAGACCGCCCGCTTGAACCAGTCGGGGTCGCGGTCCTTCGCGGGGGTGTCCTCGAACGTGTCGTGGACGGGATCGTTGATCATCATGTGGTGGGTGACCCTCCGGTGGGCGGGGACGGTCGCAGAGCCGCCAGTACGTGCGCGGGCGTGCGGCCCGGTTCTAGGCGCACGTAGTTGGCCCTGCCCCAGTGGTAGGTCTCGCCGGTGAGCTCGTCGCGCACCGCGAGGGACCCGTGCCAGTCGAGGCCGAGTACCGGCATGTCCAACGAGACCGTCGCCTCCTGGGTGTGGTGCGGATCGAGGTTGACGACCACCAGTACGGAATTGGCGCCCGCGTGCTTCGAATAGGCGATCACCTGGTCGTTGTCGGTCGTGTGGAAATGGATGTCGCGCAGCTGCTGGAGGGCCGGGTTGCGCCGGCGCAGCCGGTTCAGGGCGGTGATCAGCGGGGCGATGGTGCGGCCCTCGCGGTCCGCGGCCGCCCAGTCGCGTGGCCGGAACTCGTACTTCTCGGAGTTCAGGTACTCCTCGCTGCCCTCCCGGACCGGGGTGTTCTCGCAGAGCTCGTACCCGGCGTAGACGCCCCAGGTGGGGGAGAGGGTGGCGGCGAGGACGGCGCGCACCTCGAAGGCCGGACGGCCGCCCTGCTGGAGGTACTCGTGGAGGATGTCGGGCGTATTGACGAAGAGGTTCGGCCGCATGACGGAGGCGGAACGGGTGTCCGCCAGCTCGGTCAGGTACTCGGTCAGCTCGGCCTTGGTGTTGCGCCAGGTGAAGTACGTGTACGACTGCTGGAAACCGATGGCGGCGAGCGTGCGCATCATCGCGGGCCGGGTGAAGGCCTCCGCCAGGAAGATCACGTCGGGATCGGACTTGTTGATGTCCGCGATCACCTTCTGCCAGAAGACGACCGGCTTGGTGTGCGGATTGTCCACCCGGAAGATCCGGACGCCGTGCTCCATCCAGTACCGCAGGACGCGGACCGTCTCCTCGACGAGCCCGGCCATGTCGGTGTCGAAGTGGATCGGGTAGATGTCCTGGTACTTCTTCGGCGGGTTCTCGGCGTACGCGATCGTCCCGTCGGCCCGGTGGCGGAACCACTCGGGGTGCTTCTCCACCCACGGGTGGTCGGGGGAGCACTGGAGTGCGAAGTCCAGTGCGATCTCCATGCGCAGCTCGCGGGCGCGGGCGACGAAGGCGTCGAAGTCCTCGATCGTGCCGAGGTCGGGGTGGACCGCGTCGTGACCGCCCTCCGTGGAGCCGATGGCCCACGGCACACCGGGGTCCCAACTTCCAGCCGAAAGAGTGTTGTTCGGTCCCTTGCGGTACGTACTCCCAATGGGGTGGATCGGTGGCAGGTACACCACGTCGAAACCCATCGCTGCGATGGCCGGCAGCCGCTCGGCGGCGGTGCGGAAGGTACCGCTCACGGGCTGTTCGCCCGGCTCGACGACGGCTCCCTCGGAGCGGGGGAACATCTCGTACCAGGAGCCGAAGAGGGCCCGCTTGCGCTCCACGACCAGCGGCAGGGCTTTGGAGGCGGTGACCAGCTCCCGGTACGGGCGCCGGGCGAGCGCGGCCTGCACGGGGGTCGCGAGGGCGGCGGCGTGGCGCAGCGACACCGCGCGGTCCTCGTCGCGCATCGCCTCGGCGGCGGCCAGTACGTGCTCGCGCCCGTCCTTCTTGGGGATCCGGGAGCCGGCCCGCTCGTAGAGCTCGGCGCCTTCGAGCAGGGTCAGCCCGGGGTCGATGCCCGCGGGGATCTTGATGGCGGCGTGGGCCTGCCAGGTGCCGACCGGGTCGCTCCACGCCTCGACGGTGTACGTCCACCTCCCCTCGGCCTCGGCGGAAACCCGAGCCCCCCAACGGTCGGTGCCGGGTGCCAGCTCGCGCATCGGCACGGGGGGCCGCAGCCGCCCGCTGGGGTCGCGGAGCACGACATGGGCGGCGACGGCGTCGTGGCCCTCGCGGAACACGGTGGCGGAGATCTCGAAGACCTCGTCCACGACCGCCTTGGCGGGTCTGGCCCCGCAGTCGACGGCGGGGCGGACGTCCAACACGGGAATGCGACCGATCATGATGGGATCACCTGGAGGCAGTTCGCGGGGCTCGGTGACAACAGCCCAGCCGGAACACCGGCTGGTCGTGCACGCTCTGTTCGCTCTGTTTCTAGCCGCTCAGAAGACGGCTGGGCTGCGGGCATGGCCGCTCCTGTCCGCGTTCACTCGGGTGGCGGGAGAGGTGGTGGGGCGGGGTGCCGTGCGTGTACGCGGGGAGCCCTGCCCACTCTCACCCCGCTCAATCCGTGCACTCGGTTAACTACTCGTACGTAGTCGCGAGGCCCGTACCAAGGTCTTGGCCGACATCCGTCGAGGCTCAGTCAAGTCGGTTGGGACTACCGGATGTACGCCGAGACGCGCCCCGCCCCATGGGTACCGGCAGCACCATGGGTGACCGCCGATTCGGGGTAGTGTGAGCGAAATGCCCGTACTGGAGCGCGCCTTCCCCTGCGGTCACAGCGGAGCTTCCTGCGCGGATCCACATGCGCCCGGCAAGGTCCGGTGGCACGGGCACGACGCAGGAATGTCCTGAATCCACATCGCCGTCCGCGCGGCACCGTTCGAAGGAACCTTCCTGTCGCGTGCCTCCCGTGCGGCACCGTGGCAGGGCGGAGCGAGGTGAAGCTAGCCTTCCCGGGGAGATGCGCGGGCGCACAGCGTGGTGCGGCCGCTTCGATGCGCAATTGCCTGCGAAGGTGGAACGCGTGAAGGCTATCCGTCGATTCACCGTGCGCCCCGTACTTCCGGAACCATTGCTGCCACTTGCTGACCTCGCGCGCAATCTGCGCTGGTCGTGGCATACCGAGACCCGCGAACTCTTCCAATCCGTCGACCCCGAGGGCTGGCAGGCCGCCGGCGGCGATCCCGTCCGGCTGCTCGGCTCGGTCTCCGCCCCCCGGCTCGAAGAACTGGCCGCCGACCGCCGCTTCCTGCGCCGGCTCGCCGTCATCGCCGCCGACCTCGACGACTACGTCCACGGCGGGAGGTGGTACCAGAGTCATGAGGACGGCGCCGAGCTGCCCGCCGGGATCGCCTACTTCTCCCCCGAGTTCGGCATCACCGCCGCCCTGCCGCAGTACTCCGGCGGGCTCGGGATCCTCGCCGGGGACCACCTCAAGGCCGCCAGCGACCTCGGCGTCCCCCTCATCGGCGTGGGACTGCTGTACCGACACGGGTACTTCCGCCAGTCCCTCTCCCGTGACGGCTGGCAACAGGAGCACTACCCCGTCCTCGACCCCAACGAGCTCCCCGTGTCCCTGCTGCGGGACGCGGAAGGGGCCCCGGCCCGGGTGGCCCTGTGCCTGCCCGGCGGCCGCGCCCTGCACGCCCACATCTGGCAGGCCCGCGTCGGCCGGGTGCCCCTGCTGCTCCTGGACTCCGACGTCGAGGACAACGACGCCGGGGCCCGGGAGGTGACCGACCGGCTCTACGGCGGCGGCAGCGACCACCGCCTCCTCCAGGAGATGCTGCTCGGCATCGGAGGCGTGCGCGCGGTGCGCACGTACTGCCGGATCACCGGGCATCCCGACCCCGAGGTGTTCCACACGAACGAGGGACACGCCGGTTTCCTCGGACTCGAACGCATAAGGGAACTGGAAGGGGAAGAGGGACTCGGCTTCGAGGCCGCCATCGAGGCCGTGCGCGCCGGGACCGTGTTCACCACGCACACGCCGGTGCCCGCCGGCATCGACCGCTTCGAGCGGGCCCTCGTCGCCCGGCACTTCGGGCCAGGCGCGGAACTGGCCGCCCTGCCCGTCGACCGGATCCTGGAACTGGGCGCCGAGTCCTATCCCGGCGGCGACCCCGGGGTGTTCAACATGGCCGTGATGGGGCTGCGCCTGGCCCAGCGGGCCAACGGGGTCTCGACCCTGCACGGGGCGGTCAGCCGCGGCATGTTCGCCGGGCTGTGGCCGGGCTTCGACCCGGCCGACGTACCCATCGCCTCCGTGACCAACGGGGTGCACGCCCCGACCTGGGTGGCCCCCGACGTCATGCGCCTCGGCGCCCGACAGATCGGGGCCGGGCGGACCGAGGACGCGCTGTCGGTGGGCGGCTCCCAGCGCTGGGACGCGGTCGCCGACATCGCCGACCAGGACATCTGGGACCTGCGGCGCGGGCTGCGCGAGCAGCTCGTGCAGGAGGTCCGCGACCGGCTGCGGGCCTCGTGGCTCCAGCGCGGGGCCGCCGAGGCCGAACTCGGCTGGGTGGACTCCGTACTCGACCCGGACGTGCTCACCATCGGGTTCGCCCGGCGCGTGCCCTCCTACAAGCGGCTCACGCTGATGCTGCGCGATCCCGAGCGGCTGCGCGCGCTGCTGCTCGATCCGGACCGGCCCGTGCAGATCGTCGTCGCGGGCAAGGCGCACCCGGCCGACGACGGGGGCAAACGGCTCGTGCAGGAGTTGGTGAGGTTCTCCGACGACCCGCGGGTGCGCCACCGGATCGTCTTCCTGCCCGACTACGGCATGGGCATGGCACAAAAGCTCTATCCCGGCTGTGACGTCTGGCTGAACAACCCGCTGCGGCCGCTGGAGGCCTGCGGGACCAGTGGGATGAAGGCGGCGCTCAACGGCTGCCTCAACCTGTCCGTGCTCGACGGCTGGTGGGACGAATGGTTCGAGCCGGACTTCGGCTGGGCCATCCCGACGGCCGACGGGCTGGGTACGGACGAGGACCGGCGCGACGACCTGGAGGCCGGCGCCCTCTACGAGTTGATCGAGGACCGGGTCGCGCCGCGGTTCTACGACCGCACGGGCCGCAGCGGACTGCCGGTGCGGTGGATCGAGATGGTCCGGCGCACCCTCGTCTCGCTCGGCCCCAAGGTGCTCGCGGGCCGCATGGTGCGGGAGTACGTGGAGCGGCTGTACACGCCGGCCGCGCGCGCCCACCGGGCCCTGAACGCGGACGCGGCACGGGACCTGGCCTGGTGGAAGGGCCGGGTCCGGGCGGCCTGGCCGCGGGTCGCCGTCGAGCACGTGGAGGCGCTCGCTGCGGCTCCCGTGAACGGCACCGCCGAACTGGGGGCCACCCTCACGCTGCGGGTACGGGTGGCGCTGGACGCGCTCACCCCCGAGGACGTGGAGGTCCAGGCCGTAGCCGGCCGGGTGGACCCGCAGGACGTGATCCGCGACGGGCGCACCTTCCCGCTCAAGCCCGCCGCCGGGCCCGACCTGGAGGGGCGCTGGATGTACGAGGGCCCGCTCGCCCTCGACCGCACCGGGCCCTACGGGTACACCGTGCGGATCCTGCCCGCACACCCGCTACTGGCGACACCGGCCGAGCTGGGGCTGGTCGCTGCCCCGGTGGACACCGACACGGCAGGTGACCCGGGCGCGGGAGGCGGCGTACTCCTGCGATAGGGCCGCGCCGGTTTCAGGGGGCGGGCGGCGGGTCGACCAGCCGCCCGCCCTCCACCAGCATCCCGGCCCGCTTGATGTTGCGCAGGGTCGGGATCACCTCCACGTGTTGGATGCCGGGCACCGCGCCGACCCGCTCGGTCATGTACGTGTACAGCGCGTCGGTGTCCCGGCACACCACCGCGGCCATCAGGTTGGCCGTGCCGGTCACCGCCGCCGCGAACGGCACCTCCGGATGCGAGGCGAGCGCCGCGCCCGCCTCCGCCAGCCGGGCCGGCGCCGCGGTCAGCATCAGCGTCGCCTCCGCCTCGAAGCCCAGGGTCGACGGGACGAGCTCCACGTCGAAGTACAGCGCCCGCAGCTCCCGCAGCCGGTCCACCCGGCGGCGCGCGGTGGACTCCGACAGACCCGAGGCGCGGGCCAGCTCCGGATACCCGGCCCGGCCGTCCTGGCCGAGCACCGCCAGCAGCTCCAGCTCCGCCTCGTCCAGGGCGTACCGTTCCTGCCCGTGCACCACGGGGGGCCGCTCCTGCGCCGGGGCCAGCGCCGCGACCTGCTCGGGGCGCAGGGTGTCCAGGCCGCACCACTGCGACGGCCCGCCGATGTACACCCGCAGGATGGTGTGCGCGCTGACCCCGGTCACCCGGCGAGTGCGCGGCAGCTTGTCCAGCAGCAGCCCGTCGCGGTCCTGCCGGGTCCGGGCCTTGGTGAGGCAGTTGATCTCGGTGCCGCCGGAGCCGAGCTTCACCCAGGAGATGTCCGGCCGCCGGGCCAGCGCCGCGGCCACCGCGAGCGCGGCGTCGGGCGCGCACTGCACCCGCAGCCAGGACTCGAACAGCCCGACGCGGTTGCCCAGCGGCAGCCCGACGACCCGGAGCAGGCCCGAGGTCCGCAGCCGGCGGTAGCGCCGCACCACCGTCTGGTCGGAGACCTCCAGCACCTCGGCGATCCGGCTGAAGGGGGCCCGGCCGTCGACCATCAGGGCCTGCATCAGCCCCCGGTCGAGGTCGTCGAGCTGGACGGAGCCGGGGGCGGAGGTGACGTTCGGCTTGGTGGACGTGATCATGGTTTCCATCATGACAGGGCTGTGGGTGGAGGAATCCGGCAGCCAAGGGTGTGTGGGTGGGGGATCGGCCGCGCGGCTGAGAGTTTGGAACCACAGCCAACCCCCTGCCGGGCCTCCGGGTCCCGAGGAGATCTCCCATGCGTAAATGGCTCCCGCTGACCGCGGTGTGCCTCGGGGCGTTCATGCTCCTGGTCGACGTCACGATCGTGATGGTCGCCCTGCCGGACATGGCCGCCGACATGCACACCGGCTTCTCCGGACTCCAGTGGGTCATGGACGGGTACGCCCTGGCCCTGGCCGCCCTGCTGCTCGGCGCGGGCTCCCTCGCCGACCGGATCGGCCGCCGCAGCGTCTACCTCGGCGGGCTCGGCCTCTTCGCCGCCGCCTCGCTCGCCTGCGGACTGGCCACCGGCCCGGCCGCGCTGATCGCCTTCCGCGCCGTCCAGGGCATCGGTGGCGCCGCGATGTTCGCCACCACCATGGCCCTGCTCAGCAGCACCTACCAGGGGCGCGACCGCGGGGTCGCCTTCGGCGTCTGGGGCGCGGTCAACGGCGCCGCCGCCGCGGCCGGGCCGATCATCGGCGGCCTGCTCACCGAGCACTTCGGCTGGCGCTGGATCTTCTTCATCAACCTGCCCGTCTGCGCCCTGGCCGTGTTCGTGACCCTCCGGTCGGTCGCCGAGTCCCGCGACCCGCGCGCCAAGGGCCTCGACCTGCCCGGCATGGCCGCCTTCACCACGGGCGCGGCGGCCGTCACGTACGCGCTGATCCGCGTCGGCGAGAACGGTTGGACCGGCTCGGCCACCCTCGGCCTGCTCGGTCTCGGCGCGGCCGCCTTCGCCGCGTTCGTCCTCGTCGAACTGCGCAGCTCCCGCCCGATGCTGGACCTGTCGCTGTTCCGCAGCCGCACCTTCGTCGGCGTCATGGCCGCGGCGCTGTTGCTGTCCGGGGCCGCGTTCTCGTACCTGATGTACGTCTCCCTCTGGCTCCAGACCGCGGAGGGGATGGGCCCGGTCTCCGCCGGCCTGGTGCTGGTGCCGCTGAGCATCTCCTCGTTCGCCGTCTCCGCCGTGGCGGGCCGGCTGCTGCACGGTGCCCCGGCGCGGCTGACCATCAGCGGCGGGCTGCTGCTGATCGGATCGGGCGCACTGCTGCAGGCCTGGATGACGGACGCCGGCGACGGCTGGTCCGCCCTGGTCCCGGGCCTGGTGGTGACCGGCCTCGGCGTGGGCGCCGCGACCCCGGCGCTGGCCGCCGCCGCGATGGGCGCCGTGGCCCCTGCCCGGGCGGGCATGGCCGGCGGGGCGCTGAACACCGCACGGCAGCTGGGCATGGCGCTCGGCGTCGCCGTGCTCGGCGCGGTCTTCCAGGCCGGGCTGACGGACGGGCTCAGCGGCTCCGGCCAGGGGCACGGCACGGCCGAGGCGCTGGCCTCCGGGCGGGCCGGGGAGCTGCTGGCGGCGGGTCCGGCCGCGCGGGTCTGGGTGGACGAGGCCTTCGCGAGCGGGCTGCGGGGGACGTTCCTGGTCTCCGGGCTGATGGGGCTGGCCGGCGCGCTGGTGGTGCTGGTCCTGGTCCGTACGAAGGCCCCGGCACCCGCCCAGGCTCCGGCCGCCGCCGCGCCCACCCCGCTGTCCGAACGCGCATCCGTGTAGCGGGTGCGGGCGGGCCCGTACGGGCGCAGGATGCCGATCCGGGAGGGTGAACCTTCGAACGTGCTGCGCATGCAGAAACGTTCAGGCAAGTGGTGTCGCTCCTACGCTGCCCGCTGGATGCCACCGGACCGGCATCCAGTGCCCACAGAACGGACTGCTTTCCCATGCGTCTTCGCCCTAGCGCCGCAGCGCTCCTCGGCGCCCTCGCCCTCGTCCTGCCCACCGCCGGCCCCTCGTTCGCAGGCGACGACGGCCACTCGCTCGGTCGGCTGGAGTACATCATCGACCACGACGAGCGCGCACAGATCCACCCGGCGAACTACGACACTTGCTACGAGCTGACGTACACCTCGCGCAACCGCCCCGCGACCTCGGTGCGCAACGACACCGTCGGGCAAGCCACGCTCTACTCGGGCCACGGCTGCTCGGGCCGGCCGGAGCGGGTGCTGGAGCCGGGGGACCGGGTGAACGACGTCGAGGTCCTCTCGGCGAGCTTCGCGCCGGACCGCGGCCGCCGCGACGACTTCCGCGACGACTTCCGCGACGACCGCCGTGACGACTGGGACGACTACCGCAACGGCGACGACTTCCGCGCCCACCGCTCCCCGAAGGACGAGCCGGAGCAGGGCCAGGGCCAGGAGCAACGCCAGGACGAGGGCCAGGGCCAGGGCCAGGGTCAGGACCAGGGTCAGGGCCAGGGCCAGCAGCAGCGCCAGGACCAGGGCCGGGACGAGGGCCAGCGCCCGGAGCAGGGTCAGGGTCAGGAGCAGCGCCAGGACGAGGGCCAGGGTCAGGAGCAGGGTCAGGACGAGGGCCAGGACCAGGGTCAGGACCAGGGTCAGGACCAGGGCCGGGACGAGGGCCAGCGCCCGGAGCAGGGTCAGGGTCAGGAGCAGGGCCAGGACGAGGGCCAGGAGCAGGGCCAGCGCCCGGAGCAGGGTCAGGGTCAGGAGCAGGGCCAGGACGAGGGCCAGGAGCAGCGCCAGGACGAGGGCCAAGAGCAGGGCCAGCGCCCGGAGCAGGGTCAGGGTCAGGAGCAGCGCCAGGACGAGGGCCAGGAGCAGGGTCAGGAGCAGGGCCAGGACGAGGGCCAGGAGCAGGGCCAGGACGAGGGCCAGGAGCAGCGCCAGGACCAGGGCCAGGAGCAGGAGCAGCGCGAGGAGCACGGCGGTGACCACTACCTGGGTGGGCCCGACCTGATCGACTCCGTCTTGAGGCACATCGGCTGACCGCGGGGGCACATGGGACAGGGCCGTCCGGGAGGGACTCTCCCGGACGGCCCCGTGTCTTTCGGGTCAGCCGTTGCGCTTCATCTGCCCCGGAGGGGTCAGAAGGTGAGCTTCCAGCTGTTGATGTAACCGGTGTCCAGGCTGGCCGCGTCCCGGACCCGCAGCTTCCAGGTGCCCTGGGCGACCTCGGAGGATGCGTTCACCGTGAAGCTCTGGACGATGTTGTCGGCGCTGCCACCGGACCGGTTGCGCAGGTTGTAGACGCTGCCGTCGGGGGCGACCAGGTCGACGACCAGGTCACCGACGTAGGTGTGGACGATGTTCACGTCCACCTTGAGGGTGCTCGGGGCGTTGCCCGTGCGGGTCACGGCGATCGGGGACTCGACGGTCGCGTTGTCCGCGATCTGGTAGTCGTTCGTGTTCTCGAACACGTTCTGCTGGGACGTGCCGACGGTCCAGGTGAAGGCCGCCGTGCCCGTCTTGCTCGCCGAGTCGGTCACCGTCACGGTCACGTTGGACGTGCCCGCGGTGGTGGCCGTGCCCGAGATCAGACCGGTCGAGGAGTTGATCGACAGGCCGGCCGGGAGGCCGGTCGCCGCGTAGCTCAGTGCACCCGGGTTGGTGCTGGTCGCCTGGACCTGCAGGCTCACAGCGGTGTTGATCTGGGTGGTCTGGTTGGCGATCGGGGTGACCGAGACGCCGGAGACGATGCGGGCGCCGACGTTGATGCCCGCCCAGGCGTTGGCCACGTTGTTGTACGTGGTCGAGCCCTGGCCGTACAGGTCGGCGGCGGCCTGGAGGGTCGCCGTACGGGCGGCCGCGTAGTTGGTGTTCGACTTGAAGTAGCCCACCGTCAGCGCGCGGAACCAGATCTTCGCGGCGGCGTCGCGGCCGATCGCGGTGACCGGGAGGTTGTCCGAGGTCGGCGAGTTGTAGCTGACGCCGTTGATGACCTTGGCGCCGGAGCCCTCGGACATCAGGTAGTAGACGTGGTTGGCCGGGCCGGACGAGTAGTGGACGTCGATGCCGCCGATGCCCGAGTACCACGCGTCCTTGGAGCCGCCGTCCTTGCTCGGCTTGTCCATGTAGCGCAGCGGGGTGCCGTCGCCGTTGATGTCGATCTTCTCGCCGACCAGGTAGTCGCCGACGTCCTGCGGGTTGTTGGCGTAGAACTCGACGTTCGCCGCCATGATGTCCGAGGTCGCCTCGTTCAGGCCGCCCGGCTCACCGCTGTAGGTCATGTTGCCGGTGACCGAGGTGAGGCCGTGGGTCATCTCGTGGGCGGCCACGTCGATGGACGTCAGCGGGTGCGTGTTGCTCGTGCCATCGCCGTACGTCATGCAGAAGCAGGAGTCGTCCCAGAACGCGTTCACGTACGCGTTGCCGTAGTGGACCCGGCTGTACGGGGCTACACCGTCGTTGCGCAGACCGTTGCGGCCGTGCACGTTCTTGTAGTAGTCCCAGGTCAGTTGTGCGCCGTAGTGCGCGTCAGCGCCGGCGGTCGCCCGGTTGGACGCGGCGCCGTTGCCCCACACGTCGGTCGTGTTCGTGAAGAGGCTGCCGGTGCCGGAGCTGCCGCCGTTGAGGTCGTACGTCTTGTGGCCGCCGCGCCCGGCGTCGGTCAGCGTGTAGTTGCTGCCCGACTGCGAGGTGCCCATCGTGACCTGGCCGCTGTACATGGTGTTGCCGGTGCCGGTCTCGATGGCCTGCCACTGGGTGATCTTCGCGCCGGTCTTGGCGTCGGTGACCACGTGCAGTTCGCTCGGGGTGCCGTCGTCCTGGAGGCCGCCCACGACGGTCTCGTAGGCGAGGACCGGGGCGCCTTCGGCGGCCCAGATCACCTTGCGGGCGTTCTTGGAGGCCTTGGCGTCCTTGGAGCCGGCGGCGTTGGCCGCGGAGACGGCCTGGCCCTCGGCACCCGCCGGGGTCACGGTCGCCGTGGTGTCCGCGACCTTGATCTCGTGGTTGGTCGCCTTGGTGATGCTCTTGGTGACGCCGCCCTTGGCATGGACCGTCAGGTCGCCGCCGAGCACGGGGAGTCCGCCGTAGGTGCGCTCGTACGTGGTGTGCGTGGTGCCGTCGGCGTCCTTGACGACGTCACGGACGACCAGCTTCTCCTGCTCGCCGAGGCCGAGGGCCTTGGCCGCCTGGACGGTGGTCGAGTTGGCGTCGGCTATGAGCGTCGCACGCTCGGAAGCACTGAGATTGACGGCGGCCGCACCCGGGTTGGGCTGAGCGGCGTTGCGTGCCTGCGACGCGGTGGCGTCGGCGGAGGCGGTGCCGGCCTGGATGCCGACGGCGAGCAGTGCGGCGGCGGCAACGAGCGCGCCGGCCGCGGTGGCACGCCTGTGGGGGGTGTGACTCAACGCAGACTCCTTCTGCAAGGGGGGTTCCGGACGGCTGGGTGGGCCTCCGGGCAGAGCAGGCTGGTGCGAAGAACGGATCGAAGAGTGACAGCTGGCGCCATCAATGTCAGGGGCGCGTCAAAAGGTTGGCTGGAAACGGTTCGTTGACCGAAGAGACGTATCCGGTATCCGGACCATTCACCTTCGCGTGCGAAGGGGGTAATCGATATCTGGAACGATTGGTACCGGTTGCTAACACTTGCGCAACAAGAGATCTCGTTCGCTCAATCGGCGTTTGTCGTACGGGTGTTTGTCGTACTGTTTCCCGGTGCGCCAGATGTCCGTCGCCAGGGGAAGCCATGGGCACGCGCCACTGTCAGAGACCACGTGCCAGGGGGGCCCATGAGGCATGTCCATTTTCCTGCGCAAAGACTGGCCGCAGCAGCCGCCGAGCTCGCGGCGGCGCCGGCGAGGCGGATCGGCGACAAGGCCCGCTGGTACCTGCCCGCCGCCATCGTCGCCGACTTCCTCGGCGCCGCGGTCCCCGTGGCGCTCGTCTTCCAGGCGGCACAGCAGGTCCGGCCCGTGTACTGCGCCCTCGGCGCGGCCCTGGCGTGGACCGGGGTACAGGCGGTGCGCCGGCGTTACACGGCCCGCGCGCTCGGAGAATCCCGCGGCGTACTGCCCGTCGTGCACGACTGGCTGATTCTGATCGGTGTCCTGGCCGTGGCCCGCGTGGTGACAGGCGAGAGCACCCCCCGGCTGTCCGCGCTGGGCGCCCTGCTGCCCGCCCTCCTCGTCACCGTGGCCTGCCGCAAACTGACGTACCGCCACCTCTCGGCGGCCCGCCGCGAGGCCCACGCCGTCAGCCGGGTCCTGGTGGTCGGCGAACCCGGCGCTGCCGAGGCGGTCATCGAGCACCTGGCCGCCCGCACCGACCACCCGTACGTCGTCGTCGGCGTGGTGCCGGTCGGCGCCGGCCCGCTCGAAGGCGGGGTGCCCGTCGCGGCCCGGCTCGACGAGGACGCGCCCGAGGCCCCCAACGCCGACTCCGCCGCCGTGCTCGGCGCCGTCCGCAGCCACCACGCCGACCTCGTACTGGTCGCCCCCGGCGCGCGGATCGCCGGGGAGCGGCTGCGCAGGGTCGCCTGGGCACTGCACGACGCGGGGCTGGAACTCGCCGTCTTCCCCGGCCTCGTGGAGGTCTCCGTCAAGCGGCTGGAGACCCTCTCCGCGGGCGGGCTCGCCGTACTGCGGGTCGCGCCGCCGGTGAGCCGGGGCGTGCAGACCCTACTCAAGTCCGTCCTCGACCGCACCGGGGCCGCCGTCGGGCTGCTGCTGCTCTCGCCGGTCTTTCTCGGCATCGTCCTGGCGATCCGCCTCGGCTCGCGCGGCCCGGCGTTCTACCGCCAGCAGCGCATCGGGCGCGACGGGGTCCCGTTCGTCATGTGGAAGTTCCGGACCATGGTCGTGGACGCGGACCGGCTCAAGAACGAGCTGTCCGGGGCCAACGAGAACGACGGCCTGATGTTCAAGATCCGCCGCGATCCCCGGGTGACCCGGGTGGGCCGGCTGCTGCGCCGCACCTCCATGGACGAACTGCCCCAACTGTTCAATGTGTTGAGCGGCCACATGTCGCTGGTCGGGCCGCGCCCGCCGCTGCCGGAGGAGGTGGCCCGGTACGACGAGGTCGAACTGCGCCGGCTCACCGTGCGGCCGGGCATGACCGGGCTGTGGCAGATCAGCGGACGGTCCGACCTGTCCTGGGACGAGACGATCCAGCTCGATCTGCAGTACGTCGACAACTGGTCCTTCACCAGCGACGTCGACGTCATGGGCCGTACGCTCCGCGCCGTCGTCGACGGTCGCGGAGCGTACTGAGGAGCCGCGGCACGTGCGTTCAGCCCTGCTCGCGCCACCACCGGTAGGTGGCGGCGATACCGTCCCGCAGCCCGATCTCCGGCTTCCAGCCCAGCGAGGTCAGGCGGGTGACGTCCAGGAGCTTGCGCGGCGTGCCGTCCGGCTTGGACGTGTCCCAGGCGAGCCGGCCCCGGAAGCCGGTCACCTCGGCGACGGTCTCGGCGAGGGCCTTGATGGTGAGGTCCTCGCCGCAGCCGATGTTGACCGGCTCGTCGCCGTCGTAGCTGCCGAGCAGTACAGCGCAGGCGGCCGCCAGGTCGTCCACGTGCAGGAACTCCCGGCGCGGGGTGCCGCTGCCCCACAAGGTGACCTCTTCGCGGCCCTCGGCGGTCGCCTCGTGGAACCGCCGGATCAGGGCGGGCAGTACGTGCGAGGTCTCCAAGTCGAAGTTGTCGCCCGGGCCGTAGAGGTTCGTGGGCATCGCCGAGACGTACGAGGCGCCGTACTGCTTGCGGTACGACTGGACTTGGACGATGCCGGCGATCTTCGCGAGGGCGTACGCCTCGTTGGTCGGCTCCAGAGGGCCCGTCAGCAGGGCGTCCTCGCTGATGGGCTGCGGGGCGAGCTTCGGGTAGATGCAGGAGGAGCCCAGGAACAGCAGACGGCCCACCCCGGCGGCGTGCGCGCCGCCGATGACGCTGAGCTGAATCTTGAGGTTGTCCTCCAGGAACTGCACCGGATAAGTGCTGTTGGCCATGATCCCGCCGACCTTGGCCGCGGCCAGCACGACCGCGTCGGGACGGACGTCCTTGAGGTAAGCCCCGGTCGCGGCGGCGTCGCGCAGGTCGAGGTCGGCCCGGCTCCGGGTCAGCACCTCGTGGCCGTCGGCGGTGAGCCGGCGGGCGACCGCGGACCCCACGAGGCCGCGGTGACCCGCGACGAAGACGCGGGCGTTCGGGGGCAGGAGCGGCAGCGAACTTGTCATACCGCCGATGATGCCACTCGCCACCGGCGGTTCTCGGTCCAGCCCGCATGCCGGGCACCGGCGCCACGGAGTGCCCCCGCGCACCTGAACCGGGGCTTCCCGCGACCCGGACCGGCCGGCCGGGGCCGGCGCGTGCCGAAGAGGAATCCGCCGCAAGGGCGTTGGGGCCGGGCGTGTACGGTACGCATCCAGCCCTCCGGGCCGCGGCCCGACAGCGAGGTGCGCCGCCCCCTGCCGGGGACCGGGCCACAGCCACCCCGAGGCCCAGCCTCACCACGACCCACAGCAACGACCATCAAGGGGACCACATGGGCAAGACCGCACTGATAACCGGCGTCACCGGGCAGGACGGCTCGTACCTCTCCGAGCTGCTGCTCTCCAAGGGCTACACGGTGCACGGCCTGGTGCGGCGGTCCTCCAGCTTCAACACCGAGCGGATCGACCACATCTACCAGGACCCGCAGACCGCCAACCGGTCCTTCGTCCTGCACCACGCCGACCTGTCCGACGGCGTCGCGCTCGTGAACCTGCTCCGGGAGATCCGGCCCGACGAGGTCTACAACCTCGGGGCCCAGTCGCACGTGCGGGTGTCCTTCGACGCCCCCCTCTACACCGGCGACGTGACCGGCCTCGGCGCCCTGCGGCTGCTTGAGGCGATCCGGGCCAGCGGTGTGGACACCCGGATCTACCAGGCCTCGTCCTCGGAGATGTTCGGGGCCACCCCGCCCCCGCAGAACGAGAAGACCCCGTTCCACCCGCGCAGCCCGTACGGTGCCGCCAAGGTCTTCGCGTACTGGACCACGGTGAACTACCGCGAGGCGTACGACATGTTCGCCGTCAACGGGATCCTGTTCAACCACGAGTCCCCGCGCCGCGGCGAGACGTTCGTGACCCGCAAGATCACCCGCGCGGTCGCCCGGATCAAGGCCGGTCTCCAGGAGCACCTCTACCTCGGCAACCTCGACGCGGTCCGCGACTGGGGCTACGCCCCCGAGTACGTGGACGCGATGTGGCGGATGCTCCAGCAGGACGAACCGACCGACTACGTCGTCGCCACGGGAGTGGCGGCCACGGTCCGCGAGTTCGTCGAGTCCTCGTTCGCCCACGCGGGCCTCGACTGGGCCGAGCACGTGCGCTACGACCCCAAGTACGAGCGTCCGAGCGAGGTCGACGCCCTCATCGGCGACGCCTCCAAGGCCCATGAACTGCTTGGCTGGAAGCCGACGGTGCTCGTTGCCGAGCTGGCGCAGATCATGGTCGACGCCGACATCCGGCAGGTCGAGGACCAGTTGGCGGGCGTGACGGTCCGCATCGACCGCTAAACGCTCTATATTTCGCCTACGATTTGCCGTGTCCCGGTCATCTCCGCTGGTATCGGTGGATGCGGCCGGGGTAAACCTGTCGTATGTCCGTTGCGCACCCTCCAGGCTGAACCATTGCTTCCAAGTTGGTATGCAATGGGTCAAGGGAGGTGACCGGGTCCTCGCAGGAGCCCTAGTCTGCGCCAGTACATATGGCTGTTCGGATAGTTCCAGCCATCAAAACCGGGCGATTGCCCTGGGGGGCTCATGCGTAGATCCAGAGGGCTGACTGCTGCCCTCGTCCTGTCACTGGCCGGCGCCGGCACCGGCATAGGCCTGGTGCTGATGCCCGAGGCGTCCGCCATCACGCCTCCCGTGGCATTCACCGCGGACGAGCTGCCGACCTGGCAGCCCAACGGAGTCGTCTTCGCGATGGACGAGGCCAACGGCACCGTCTTCGCGGGCGGCACCTTCTCGGCCGTCCGCCCGCCCGACGGCACCAGCGGCGCCGAGCAGGAAGCGGTGAACTTCGTGGCGCTCGACGCCGCGACGGGCAACCCGACCTCGTGCAAGCTGGCCTTCACCGTCGGCGACGGTTCCGCGACCGTGCGCGCGCTGGCCGTCTCCAAGGACAAGAAGACGCTGTACGCGGGCGGCTACTTCGGCGCCGTCAACGGCACCCCGGTCTCCAGCCTCGCCGCGATCGACATCGCGAGCTGCACCCCCAAGGCCGCCTTCCACCCGGGCATCCCCGCCACCGTGCGCGGACTCGCCGTCAGCGACGACACCCTGTACGTGGCCGGCGACTTCGGCACGGTCGAGGGCCAGACCCGTGAGCGGTTCGCCGCCGTCGACGCCGGCTCCGGTGCGCTCAAGCCCTTCGTCGCCAACGCCGACGAGCCCGGCCGCGCCGTCGAGGTCACCCCGGACGGCAAGAACGTCCTGCTGGGCGGTGACTTCTTCTCGGTCAACGGCAAGAACACCCACGCCCTGGCCGTCGTGGACGCCACCACCGGCGCGGTCTCCAAGACGTACAGCAACATCCCGTCGAACTCCGTGGTCAAGGACATCGCCACCGACTCGACCGGCTTCTACACCGGCAACGAGGGCTCCGGCGGCGGCGTCTTCGACGGCCGCATCGGCCTGAACCTCAGCGACTTCAGCGAGAAGTGGCGCGACCGCTGCCTCGGCGCTACCCAGGCCGTCCTGCCGTACGACGGAGTGCTCTACAGCGCCTCGCACGCCCACGACTGCTCCCTGGAGGGGCAGTTCCCCGACGGCAAGCGCAACTTCTTCAACGCGCAGCTGACCAACTACGAAGGCGCCGCCCCCGCGCCCGTGGACGGCTTCGTGCGCAGCCCGAGCAAGCTCGGCTGGCACCCCACCGCCAACGACGGCCTCGGTGAGGGCATCGGTCCGCGCGCCCTGACCATCGCCGAGAAGGGCGACGTCAAGTACATGTGGGCCGGCGGCGAGTTCACCGCCATCAACGGCAAGCCCCAGCAGGCGCTCACCCGCTTCGCCTCCACCGGCGACGTCGGCGCCCCGACGACCCCGGTCGCGAGCGCCGGCAGCGTCAAGCCCGGCGAGGCCCAGGTCCGCTGGCGCACCAGCTACGACGCGGACGACAGCAAGCTGACGTACCGCATCTACCGCAACGGCTCGTCCACCCCGATCGCGACGGTCTCCGCCGAGTCCCTGGAGTGGCAGCGCCCGCAGGCCTCCTGGAACGACACCACCGTCAAGGCCGGCCAGTCGTACACCTACCGCGTGACGGCCACCGACGGGGCGGGCAACACCAGCGCCCTGTCGGCCACCGCCTCGGTCACGGTCCCGACCTCGGTCCAGTCCTACCCGGACCAGGTCCGCACCGACGGCGCCACCTTGTACTGGCGCTACGACGACACCGTCAGCCCGTACGTCGCCGACTCCTCGGTGGGCGGCAACACCAGCGGCGTCCAGCTCAACGCCCCGGCGCTGCGCCAGACGCCCGGCGCGATCAGCGGCGCCAGCACGGCCATGGGCTTCAACGGCACCAGCCAGCAGGTGTACAGCGACCACCGCCAGACGGTGGGCAACGCCTTCTCGGTCGAGACCTGGTTCAAGACGAGCACCACGCGCGGCGGCAAGCTGATCGGCTTCGGCAACAACACCGACCGCAGCAGCGGCACGTACGACAAGCAGATCTACATGACCAACACCGGTCGTCTGGTCTTCGGCGTCTACAGCGGGTCGACCCGCACCATCACCACCGGCCTGTTCGACACGTACAACGACAACAAGTGGCACCACGTCGTCGGCGCCATGGGCGCGAGCGGCATGGAGCTGATCGTCGACGGCCAGAGCAAGGGCACGCTGAACGTCACCAGCTCCATCTCGTACGAGGGCTTCTGGCACGTCGGCGGCGACAACCTCGGCAGCTGGCCGACCAAGCCGACGAGCAACTTCTTCGCCGGCCAGATCGACGAGACGGCCGTCTACCCGAAGGCGCTCACCGCGGCCCAGGCCAAGAACCACTACGACCTGGCCAAGGCGCCCTCCGACTCGGTCTCCAAGGTCTCCGCGACCGAGGACACCTACGTCAACCAGGGCGCTCCGAGCGCCGCCAACGGCGCGACCACCTCGCTGGCCGTCCGCGGCACCTCGGCGTACGAGACGTACCTGCGCTTCAACCTGCCGGCCGCTCCGGCCGGGCAGGTCCTGAAGTCCGCCGCGCTCCAGATCAAGACGTCGACCCAGGCGAACGCCGGTACGGCCGACAAGGTGTCCGTGGTCCCGGTCACCGGCACCTGGAGCGGTGCGAGCACGACGTTCAACTCCAAGCCCGCCCTCGGCACCACCGCGCTCGGCGCGTTCGCGAGCGTGCCGGACGGCTCGGCGACCGCGAGCACCCCGCTGGACACCGCCGTGCTCTCCTCGGTGCTGGGCAGCAGCTACAGCGTGGCTCTGACGAGCACGGGCACCGACCCGCTGTGGATCTGGTCCATGGAGTCGACGGCCGCGGACGCCGCTCCGCAGCTCGTCCTCACCTTCGGCCCGAAGTAACCGTCTGACGGAGTGCGGGGCCCGGCGTGGACACGGCCGGGCCCCGCACCCCTATCGCAACCGATCAACTGGCACGTACAGGAGCCCTTGATGTACCGACGCTCCGCCGCGGCTGCTGTTCTGCTGGCCGCAGCTCTGACCCTGACCGCCTGCAGCTCGGGCGGCGGCGGCAAGGCCGACGCCGCGGACGCGAAGCCGAAGCCGCCGGCCGCGTCGGCGGTCCAGGACCCGGCGGACGCCCCGGCGGCGCCGGCGTCACCCGACGCGAAGCCGACCGGACCGGTCCTGCCGGACGCGAAGCTCACCCCGAAGACGGGCAGCTTCAAGGCGAACGAGAAGCAGTACCTCAGCGGACGGGTCCCCGAGAAGATGGACCCGGCGGCGGTCCTCCAGACCGGCCAGGAGTCCTGCCAGCGGGTGGAGCGCACCGCGAAGCGCGACAAGGACGCGGCGACCGGGGCCATCGTCGCCGGGGAGATCCCGGGGGCGAAGGACGCGATCACGTACCTGTGCCCGGAGCAGAAGCCGATCCTGGACGCGGCGTCCAAGGGCTTCGGCGACGGCACCCGCCCGTCGCCCGCGGCGGGTACGTACCGCGCGCTGACCCAGAACACGACGTGCACCTGGGAGGCCAAGGGCAAGGACGGTTCGGTCCTGGCCTCGGGCCCGCAGACGCCCCCGAAGGCCGGCGACAAGATCACGGCGCAGATCCCGTCGGGCACGACGGAGTTCACGTCGACGGGTTGCTACGCCTGGATCCCCGCGTAACCCCGCGCCAGCGCCGCACGAATACGCCCCCGAGCCCGGATTCCTCCGGCCTCGGGGGCGTATTCATGGCGCTCGTACCGGTGCTGCTCGTCGTCACGTCGCGAGCAGGAACGCCGCGAAGCCCATGAGGATGACGACCACGTACAGGAAGACCCGGTAGCGTCGCGGAATATCGTATTCCGATCTGCGTACTCCCTCACGCCATTCCCGCGCGTACACGCTGAACAGCCTCCCGGCCGGAATCAGTCCGATCGTGAGTCCGGCCCAGGTGAACGAGTACATCACCAACATCTGCCGGACGCTCCACCGCACGACCCCGAAGGCTCCCGATCCCGTCATGCCGAGGAACACCGCGGCGGACAGGCCGGCGCACAGCGCGGTCCGCATCGGCGGTCAGCCGAAGAGGGACCCCAGGAGACCGGTCACCGGCGAGACCAGGTCATGGCCGAATTGTGTGATCTTGGTGGCGACCTTGCCGCCGCCGACGGCGCCGATCCACTTGGACTGGCCGAAGGTGAGGACACCCAGGGCGGTGCTGGCCAGCGAGGACTTGAACTCGCTGCTCGTCCAGCCGTAGCCGATACCGGTGAACAGCGTGTTGAGTCCCGCGAAGCCGAGGGAGGCGTAGCCGAACCCGGCGGCGGCGGCCTCGATGAACGGAACGGCGGGCGGGAAGATGAACCCGGCCGCCAGACCGGCGATGCCCAGGCCGGCCGAGACGAATCCGGTGACGATGCTGGCCCAGTTGGTGGCGTTGGCCAGCCACCGCGCGTCCTCCTTCCACCAGGGAAGGCCCCCCTTGACGCTGTCGTGCTCGGGCTGGTCCGCCGGGTTCGTCCCCGCGTCCTTGGCCGCGCGTGCGTCATCGGCGGCCTTCTTCGCCGCCGCGGCGATCTCCTCCCGTCGCTTGTCGGAGGCGATCTGGTGCGCCTGGCTCGCGGCCGCCGCCGCCGTCTGCGCGTCCTGGCCGGCCTGGACGGCGGAGGAGTGCGCGGATGCGGCCGAGGCCTGGGCAGCGTTGGCGGATGCCACCGCGCTGCGGGCGGCATCGACGGCCCGGTTGGCGGAGTAGTTGGCCGAGCGGGCGGCCGAGCGCGCCGTGCTGGCCGCCTGCGCCGCCCGGTCGGCCGAGGTGTGCGCGTCCCTGGCCGCCTGCTCGGCGGCGTCCGCGTTCACCCCGGCCTGCTTGGCGGAGCTCGTCGCTTCCTTGGACCAGTTGTCCGCCCGCTGCGCCCACTCGATGGCCTCGCCCGCCGCGTCGCGGGCGTAGGCCGCCGCCTTCTGCGCCAGTGCGGCGTTTTCCTGCGCCTTCTGCGCGATCTTCGCGGCGGCCGCGATCGCGCCCTGCACGGCCGCGATGTGGCTGGCTGAGTCGAAGTCGAGCTGTGCGGTCTTGTACTGGACGGTCGCGAGGAAGTTGCGGCGCATCCAGGCCGGGCCCTCCAGCGCCGCCTGGGCGTGGGCCTTGGTGTAGGGGCCCGTCTTGTCCGAGGCCAGGAGCGTGGCGGTGGCCACCGCGTCGTCCTGCCGCTGCGCCGCCTCCCACGTGACGCTGAGGAACTCGTACAGGGCCTCGGGGGTTCCGGCGTTCAGTGCGTCGTTGGCCGCTTTGGTGACCGCCTTGCCGGGGTTGTTCGCGAGGGCGCGCGACACCGCGACCCGGTTCTCCATGGCGGCGGCCTGGACGACGCCGGTGGCGAGGAACGCGCCGGCCGCCTGCGGGTCCGTGCTCCGGAGCGCCTTCGCGGCCGCGTCCGCGACGTCCGGGTGGCTGGTCTGGGCGAGGTAGAGACTGGTCTCCCGGTCGTCCTGCCGCTGGGCGATGTGGCGGTCGGTGTCGATCCAGACGTGGACGTCGTTGTCGGCACCGGCCAGGGCGAACCGCGCGGCCTCGCGTGACCAGGTTCCGTGGGAGGTGCCCATCACGGCGACGGCCGCCTTGCGCCCCAGCCCGGCGGCGAGGCCGGTGTCGCCTCCCCTGAGCGCCGACTCGGCCTGGGCCATGAGGTCCTTGGTGGCCTGCTGGGCCTGCTCGGCCTGGGTGCGCTTCTTGGCGTACTCCGCCCGCTCCTGGTCTTCGATCTGGGCGAGCAGCCGGGTCTCCTCGATCGCCCGCTGCGTGTCCTGGTCCAGACGCTGCCACTCGGCCTCGCGCGCCGCCTTCTCGACGGCGACCGCTTGGTTGACGGCCTCGGTGGCGGTGTTCGCGGCCTTGGTCGCCTCATTGGCGAACTCGGTGGACTTGTTCGCGTACTCCACCGCTTGGCCGGCGTACTGGGCAGCCCACTCGGCGGCGGCCGCGGCCCTGTCCGCGTGGCCGGCCGCGCTGTTCGCCGCGTCGCGCGCGACGCGCGCGGCCTGTGCCGACGCGTTGGCGAGGCTTTGGGCCGTGCCGGCGGCGTTGGTGGCGATCGTCGCGTTGGTGCTGGCGATCTGGGCCTGGCGCTTGGCTTCCGCGGCCTCCGCCTGGGCGGAGCCCGCTGCGCCGGCCGCTGCGGCCGAGGCGTTCGCGGCAGCGGCGGCATTGCGGGCCGCGGATGCCGCGGAGGCACCTGCGGCTGCGGAGCTCGCCGAGGCGTTGGCTGCGCTGTCGGCGGCGGCTGCCGCGCTGCGCGCCTGGGCGGCGGCGTTCCGGGCGGCCACGGCGGCGTCCTTGGCGGCCTGCGCCTGGGAGGCGTCCTTCGAGGCCGCGATGGCCGCGCCGTAGGCCTGAGCCGCAGCCGATCCTGCGCTGGCGGCCGCCTGGCTCGCTGCGTTGGCGGCGTACGCGGCGCGGCGCGAGGCCTGGATGGCGGCATGAGAAGCGTTGGTGGCCACCCGGGCCGCATCGGCGGCGCCCTTCGCGGCCTCGCTCGCCTTGCGGGCGGCCCTACCGGACTTGATCACGTCGTCCTGCGCGGCCTGGGCCTCGGCGGCGGCCTTCTCGGCCGCCTCCTTGGCCTTGGCCGCGGCCTCGACGGCGCGGGCCGAGGCCTCCTCGGCCTGCTTGGTCTTCGCCTCGGCGTTCTTGCCCTCGCGCTGGACGACCGCGACGAGCTCCGAGATCTTCACGGCCTCCTGGTCGCGGGCACGTGCGATGTGCTGGCCGGTTTCCAGGAACCACTCGATGTCCGCCCCGGTGCCGGACAGCGCGCGGGAGGCGTACTTCTGCACCTCCGGGCCTGCCTGGAAGGACAGCTTCGAGACATCGACGCGCATGTCCTCCAGTCGGGCCGCGTACTGGCCGTCGAGGAGGAACGACTCCAGCGCGGGCTGGCTGTTGGCGTCCAGGGCCGCGCTGCCCTTGCGGTTGACGCCCCTGCCGCCGACGGACATCACGGTGGCGGTGGCCACGCGCAGGTCCTCGGTGATGGCGGCCTTGAAGCCGCCTCCGAGGTAGGCGGCGATGGCCGAATCGCCGCCGTTGATCGCGGCCGTCGCCTCGCGACGGGTGCCCTTACCGCCGCCCGCGAGCGAGGTGATGATGGCGACGCGGTTGTCCTCGACCGTCTCCGCGGCCAGTTTGGTGGCGAGGAACGTCTGCACATCGGCGTCGGAACCGGTCAGCGCCGCTGCGGCGGCGGCGCGCACGGCCTTGCCGCCCAGCAGCCACGCCTTGACGACTTTGGCCCGCTCGGTGTCGGGGAGGCGGAACGGATCGCCGTCGTCCCCGTCCGGCGGGGTGGTGGCGGCCAGAGCAGCCGTCGGGTTGAGCACGAGGCTGGATGCGGTGACGGCAACGGTGGTGGCGGCAACCGCGCCGAGAACCCGACGCCGGCTCCAATACATGGTGTCCAAAAACGCGGCCCTTTGCTATCGGCGCGCCCCGATGGCGCACGTGTTTCCATCGCCGGGGCATGACGGTGCCCGGCGAGATTCGAGAGCTGTGTGCCCGGCGACCTTAGGCAGGACGCCGGGAATTGACCACCCGGTATATCGGCGCGTCGGAACGGCTGTTGGCAACCTGCCGCATGGCTGAATCATGCATTCCATCGAGCTGGGCTGGAGCCCGTGACTGACGCTCGTATCTGAATCCAGCATTCCGGGTAATGCCACGCCAGAGCGTGAAGTGACGCATGTCACGCGCCAGTTGGCGGAATGTGTCATTCCCGCAGCGAGACCCCACTGAAACCGCCTGGATAACCATTGAGTTGGTTCTCCGGGGATCGGTTACGATCGGCCCGGAAGTGGGGGGCTTCCATGGGCGGTGAGCTTGTTTCGAGTTCGCCCGCCCAACGGAATATGGCCTTCACATCCCTGTTGGTAGCTGTTTCCCGCTAAACGGAACCGATGACTGGGACGGTAATGAAGGCACGCAATGCAGTAGTCCGCACGATCGGCGCAGCCGTGGGCGCAGGCGCCCTGGCGTGGCTCGCGGTCGCCGGAGGGATCAACGGCACGACCGCGCCGGCGGACACCTCGGCGATGAAGGCGATCGCCGACGAGGGTCCCGGGTACGCGATCGAGGACTTCGGCTACCCGAACGCCGACAAGATCCTGGCGGAGCGCAACATCGTCCTCAAGCGCGGTGACGGCCACATCGTCCTTGCGGACTGCACCGGCGCCACCGATCTGCTGGAGGTCTGGTCCCGCGAGAAGGACAAGGTCTGCTTCCGCGTCACCGGCACGAAGGGGTACCTGGCCCTGGAGATCCCGACGGTCTTCGCCGTCAAGGGGAACGACTACGCTGCCGAAGTCGACATGACCGTCGGCAGCGAAGCGAAGTCGTTCACCGTCAACAAGAACGCGTGGACCCCGGTCGGCGAGAGCGCCGACGAGCAGGGGCGCGACTTCATGCTCATGGAGATCCGCACCTCCAAGTAGTCGGTGGCGCCCGTAGCGCGCCACCGGAACGCCTCCCCCTTGTATGTCCGCCGGCCCCAGAGGCCGACCCGCGCTCTGGCGTGCGCCGGACCACTCCCGCATGCCCGCGCCCTGCTTTCGAAGGAAGAAGCATGTCCGTACCCCGTCCGCGTGCCGCGCGGATGACCGGCCTGTTGGCCGCCACCGCCGTCCTGTCCGTGGGTGTGATCCCGACCGTCCCCGCCTTCGCGCTCGCGGGACCCGAAGCCGCCGCAGGACAGCAGTCCTCCGCGGTGCGGCTCACCCTCGGCGACGAGGCCAACTCCCGTGCCTGCACCGGCTCGCTGGTCGACCGCTTCTGGGTGCTGACCGCCGCCAGCTGCTTCGCCGACACGCCCGGCACCACGGTCCCGGCCGGCAAGCCCGCCCTGAAGGCCACCGCGACCCTCAGCGACGGCAAGACCGTCGAGATCACCGAGATCGCCCCGCGCGCAGACCGCGATGCCGCCCTGGTACGGCTGGCCACCGCCGTCATCGGCATCAAGCCCGCCACCCTCGCCGCGACCGTCCCGGCCGCCAACACCGAACTGACCGCGGCCGGGTTCGGTCGTACCAAGACGGAGTGGGTGACCGACAAGCTCCACACCGGCACCTTCACGGTCAACTCCGCCACCCCGACCACCCTGGCCGTCACCGGCAAGGGCACGGACGTCCTCTGCAAGGGCGACACCGGAGGCCCGCTGCTCAACGGCGCCGGCGAGATCGTCGGAGTCAACTCCCGCTCGTGGCAGGGCGGCTGTCTGGGAACCCCGGCCACCGAGACCCGCACGGGCGCCATCTCCACCCGCACCGACGACCTGGGGCAGTGGATCACGGCCAGTATCCCGCGCAGCCAGGGGGCCTCCAGCGACTTCAACGGTGACGGCAAGGCCGACCTCGCCCTGACCGGTGGCGCGAACTGGGACTGCCTGCCCGTCGCCATGTCGAAGGGCGACGGCGCGTTCAACACCACCTGTAATGCTCCCGTCGGTGGTTCCTGGGGTTACTGGGCGTCGACGCCGAACGTGAAGGTCGTCAAGGGCGACTTCAACGCGGACGGCAAGACGGACATGGCGCTGACCGGTGGCGCGAACTGGGACTGCCTGCCCGTCGCGCTGTCGAAGGGTGACGGCACGTTCAACGTGAACTGCAACGCCCCTGTCGGTGGCTACTGGGGCGAGTGGGCCGCAACGCCGAACGTGAAGGTCGTCAAGGGCGACTTCAATGCGGACGGCAAGACGGACATGGCGCTGACCGGTGGCGCGAACTGGGACTGCCTGCCCGTCGCGCTGTCGAAGGGTGACGGCACGTTCAACGTGAACTGCAACGCCCCTGTCGGTGGCTACTGGGGCGAGTGGGCCGCAACGCCGAACGTGAAGGTCGTCAGCGGTGACTTCAATGCGGACGGCAAGACGGACATGGCGCTGACCGGTGGCGCGAACTGGGACTGCCTGCCCGTCGCGCTGTCGAAGGGTGACGGCACGTTCAACGTGAACTGCAACGCTCCCGGCCTCAGCTGGGGCGACTGGGCCGCGACCTCGAACGTGAAGGTCGTGAACGCCGACCTGAACGGTGACGGCAGGACGGACATGGCGCTGACCGGTGGCGCGAACTGGGACTGCCTGCCCGTCGCCATGTCGAAGGGCGACGGCACCTTCACCACCACCTGCAACGCCCCTGTCGGTGGCTCCTGGGGCTTCTGGGCGTCGACGCCGAACGTGAAGGTCGTCAGCGGTGACTTCAACGCGGACGGCAAGACCGACATGGCGCTGACCGGTGGCTCCGGCTGGGACTGCCTGCCGGTCGCCTTGTCGAAGGGTGACGGCACGTTCAACGTGAACTGCAACGCTCCCGGCCTCAGCTGGGGCGACTGGGCCGCGACCTCGAACGTGAAGGTCGTCAGCGGCGACCTGAACGGTGACGGCAGGACGGACATGGCGCTGACCGGTGGCGCGAACTGGGACTGCCTGCCGGTCGCCATGTCGAAGGGCGACGGCACCTTCACCACCACGTGCAAGGCTCCCGGTCTCAGCTGGGGTTTCTGGGCCGCCACCTCCGGCGTGACCGTGGTCTAGACGCAGCTGCGGAGCGAGGGGCGCGCAGTGCGTCCGTGACGACGACCGCGTAGCCCCTCCCGCACGGCCGCCGACGCCGCCCCCGCCCGGACTCCGGGTCGGGGGCGGCGTTTTCGTGTGCGGTTCCCGGGTAGCCGCGTCGTCAGACGACCACAACTGCGGAGGCGGATCACATGGGAGGCATCGGCGGCTGTATCGCCCTGATCGTGGTGGGGGCCATCCTCACGTTCGCGACGGACTGGCAGATGGAGAGCGTCAACCTCGACGTCGTCGGCCTGATCATGATGGCGGCGGGCGCCATCGGACTCGCCGTCTACGCCAGCGTCTTCCGGCGACGTCGAGCGGCGGCCCTCCCGGTGGTGGACGAAACCCACCGCGGGCTCTAACCCCGATGGCCGGCCTTCTCGTAGACCGGCAGCAGGGTGTCCAGGACCGCGTCCATCGAGAAGGATTCCGCGGCCAGTTTGCGGGCCGCCAGCGAGGCCGTCGCGTTCGACTGCGGGTCCAGGAGGGCGAGGACCGCCTCCGAGATGCCGGCCGGGCCGGGAGTGACGGCCCGGCCGGCTCCTGCGGCGGCGATGTCGCGGGCCAGCCCGTTCGAGTGCGTGACCACCGAGGGGACGCCCACCGACAGGGCCTCCAGGACCGACATCGGGAACGGCTCGTCCACCGACGGCAGGACGTAGACGTGGGCCCGGCGCAGCTCCGCCAGGACCTCGGCGGTGGACAGTGCACCCGGGACCGTGAAGCGGTCGCCGAGGCCCAGTTCCGTGATGCGGGCGCGGACCGCCGGCAGTTCGCCCTCGTCCGGGCCGGCCACCACGAACTCGGTGTCCGGGTGCGCCGCCAGGATCGCCGGGGCCGCGTCGACGAAGTCCACCGGGCGCTTGCGGGCCTGCAGGCGCGCCGAGTACAGGATGCGCGGGGCGCCGGCCGGGGCCGGGCGCTCGTCCTGCGCGGGCGTGCCGTTGACCAGCCGGACCGCCCCCGGCAGCGGGGCGCCCACCACCGCGTCGAGGCCCTCGCGTTCGTGCGGGGTCAGGTACAGCACCGCGTCCGCGCCGCGCAGCAGCCGGCGTACGGCCACCGCGTCGAGCACCTTGGCCAGCAGCTTGTCGCTCGGGTCCACCATCCCGTGGGTCTGGAGCACCAGCGGCTTGCCGGCCCGAAGTGCCGCGAGGGCCACCGGCAGGGTCACCAGGTCCCGCGCGAGGTGGACGTGGACCACGTCCGCGTCCCGGACCAGCCGGCCCGCCGAGGCCAGCAGGGCCGGTGAGGTCATTCCGCTGAAGCCGAGGGGAAGGATGCGCCGGGCCTGGAACAACTTCGCCGGGACGCCCTCCACCGAGGTCGGCCACGGGTCGGGGAAGCCCTCGCCGAGCGCGAGCAGGCAGGCCTCGTGGCCACGTCCGCGCAGCCCTTCGGCCAGGTTGAGCGCGACCCGGACCGGTCCGCCGAAGGCGTGCGAGGGGGAGTGGAGCGTGACGGTGTGCAGGACTCTCACTTGGGCTCCTCGACCGGGCGGCGCTGCCCGTCCATCGTCTGCAGGGTCAGTGCAGGAAGGTTTCTGTGGATCACCGATCCGGCGCCCGCCACCGCGCATCGGCCCACCGTGACCCCGGCCAGCACGGTCGCCCGTACGGCCACCCATGCGCCGTCCTCGACGACGATCGGCGCGTTCCGGTAGCGGAAGTCCGCGGCCCGGTGGTCGTGCGAGCCGGTGCACAGCATGGCCTCCTGCGAGATGCACACGTTCGCCCCGATGGCCACCGGCTCCAGGTTCAGCAGCCAGGCGCCCTCGCCGATCCAAGTGTGGTCGCCGACGGTGAGCTTCCACGGCCACAGCACCCGCACCTTGTGCCGGATCAGCACGCCCTCGCCGATCCGGGCGCCGAACGCCCGCAGCAGCGCCACGCGCAGCCGGGCGGGGCAGAACCACGCCATGAACAGCGTGTTCATCACCGCGAACCACAGCGCCTGCGTCAGCAGCCCGCGCCCCTTGTCGTAACCGGCCAGCGTGAAGGCAGGAAGATCACGCAACTGTCGCCCCCCATTGTGCTTCGCAGGCGCGCCTCCCCGGGCGCCGCCCGCTCAGATTAGACTGCGCGCGGACCAGGCACATGGGGTGGGGGCGGCAGTGGCAACGGACATACGCAAGCCCTCCGTGACCCCGCCGGCGCCCCCACTCGACGACGAGCGCAAGTGGGGCCGGGTCACCACCCCGCGCACCCTGCTCTCCCGCGCACTGTCGGTCCCCCTCATCCTTGGATTCACCGTCTTCCTGCCGCTGTTCGTCGCCGTCCAGCCCGGCGACGGCCAGCGCGACGCGGCCTTCTGGCTCCAGCTCCTGCTGACCATGTACGCGGGCGCCCGGCTCTCCGCGATGGTCCTCACCAGTCGTCGCAAACTCCTCCAGGGCTCCTTCTGGCTGTTCGTCTACATGGCGATGGGCGTGGCCCCGCTCGCGCAGGCCGTCCTCGGCCGGGTCCCGACCCCGGTGGTCGGCGCCCGTTCCGACCTCACCGCCGCGATCGGCCTGGTCCTGCTCGGCTGCACCGCGTTCGACGTGGGCGTCCTGCTCGCCCGTCACCGGCCGGCGGGCCGGGCCGGCGGCTCCCAGAAGGAGCCGCGGCCGGTCATGGCCCACCGGCGCCGCCTCCAGCTGCTGACCGGCCTCGCGTTCCTGTGCAGCGCCGCGTTCATCGTGAAGCTCGGCGGCCCGGCGGTCTTCTTCTCCAGCCGCCAGGAGATCATCGCGGGCATCCAGGAGGCGGGCGTCTCCAACGGCGACGGCCAGGCCGGCCAGGCCCTGCTCCGGGGCTTCGGCACCGTCCCGGCGCTGCTCGCCCTGCTGATGTACACGCGCTGGCTGATCACCTCCACGTACGCCCGGCGCAAGGTCTCGGTCATCGTCACCTGGGGGGCGCTCGCCCTGCTGAACCTGGTGGTCAACAACCCGATCTCGAACCCGCGGTACTGGTTCCTCACGGTCCTGTTCGCGCTGCTCTTCACCGTCTTCCCGGTGAGCGCCGCGATGTACCGGGTGGCGCTGTCGATGGCCGTGGTGATCGCCCTGCTCGTGTTCCCCTTCGCGGACCGGTTCCGGTACGACGAGAAGAACTACAAGCCGGTCGAGACGACGTCGTTCCTGGAGCCGATGGCGCTGAAGGACTACGACCAGATCGGCATGTTCGCGAACACCATCACCTACTCGAACTCCGGCCCCGGGCACCTGTACGGACGCCAGCTGGCCGGATCCCTCTTCTTCGCGGTGCCGCGCTCGGTCTGGCCCGGCAAGCCGAAGGACACGGGCGTGATGGTCGGCGAGTGGATGGGGACGGTCAACACGAACCTCTCCTCGCCGATCTGGGCGGAGCTGTGGCTCGACTTCGGGCCGCTGGGCATGGGCGCGGGGCTGCTGGGCATGGGGTACGCCTCGGCGCGCGTGGACCGCCGGTACGCGAAACGAGCCACGCGCAGGTCCGCGCCGGGCAGCTTGATCTCGGTGGTGGTCCCGCTGGTGGCGGGCTACTCGTTCATCCTGCTGCGGGGGCCGCTGCTGCAGGCCTCCGGCCGCGTCGCGATCGCGGGCCTGTGCCTCGCGCTGGTGGCGACGTACCGTCAGGACAAGGCCACCACCCTGCGCTGACGCCGCGCAGCGGGTCGGCTGCCGGAGTCAGGCCGCTGTGGTGACGGACTGCGTCGGGGCCGGGCCCGCGGCCGGGATCCGGGAGACGCGCAGCCAAGCCGCCGCGGCCTTCAGGGCCGAGCCCGCCGCCAGCCCCCACGCGGCGCCGGAGACGCCCCACACCGCGTACCCGCCGAGCAGCAGGGCCACCGACAGCAGCGAGAACACCACCTGCAAGGACAGCGTCGCCCTCGGGTTGAGCACCCGCAGGGTCAGCAGGGCGCAGGTGCCCAGACCCATCACCGCGTACTGGGCCCCCGTCGCCGGGAGCAGGGCCGAGGCCGCGGTCCAGGTCTCGCCCAGCAGCCTGCGCCCCAGGCCGGCCGGCAGTGCGTACAGAGCCGCCGCCCAGCCCGCCCCGAGCGCCGCCAGCACCGCCCCCATCAGCAGGGTCAGCCGGACCACGCCGCGCTTGCCCGACGCCCGCCCCACGACCGGCGGCCCGAACGCGTTCGCCGAGTTGAACAGCACGTTCAGCGGCCCGAACAGGGTCGTCGCACCCCGCAGCGCGCCCACCGCCAGCGGCGTCGCGAAGACACCGAGGCCGAGCACCGCGAGCTGGCTGGAGCCGTTGCCCACCGCGAACTCGACCACGAAGCGCTGCCCCAGGTGGCCCCGGCGCAGGTACGGCCGCAGGTCGGCCCGCGCCCCGCGCACGTACGGGCGCAGCAGCAACAGGCCCAGCGCGAGCGCGGGAAGCGCCGAGACGCCCCACACCAGCACCAGCCGTGCAGCCGAGGCCCCCTCGGGCTGGAGCAGCAGCGCGGGGACGACGCACGCCAGCCGCAGCGCGTCCGCGGCCAGCGCCCGCTCGGGCGTGCGCAGCGCGGAGAAGCAGTACCGCAGCCCGTCCTGGACGAGCACCAGCGGCAGTACGAGGCCCAGCGCGAGGAAGCCCCGGCCGCCGGCCCCGGGCACGGCGATGCCGACGACGGCCAGCAGCACGCCCCCGGCCGCCGAAGCGGTCGCGGTGAACGCCAGGCCCGAGCGGCAGACCGCGCCCAGCCGGTCCTCGTCCTTCTCCAACACCACCGTCTGGCCGACGTACGCCATGTTCAACCCGAGGAGCACGCTGAACGTCACGTACACCATCGAGAAGTCGGCGAAGCCGGACGCCGAGGACAGCCGGGCGGCCAGCACCAGCACCAGGATGTTGGTGGCGCTGGACGCGGCCTGGTCCAGGACCGAGGAGACGGCGGCGAGGCCGCGCCGGCTCATCTGCGGCCCATGCGCACCGTGCGCAGGGCCACCGTGTCCGTGCCGTCGCCCGGGACGTGCTGCTCCGGCTCGGCCTGCCGGCCCTGGTTCGACTGGTCCTGCTGACGCGTGAGCGGCTGCGGCGCGGACGGACGCGCGGCCTGCGCCGGGGTGCCCGGGCCGCTCGACTTGCCGCCGCGTCCACCGCGGCCGCGCTTGTCGGCGGGCAGCGGGGCGTGCAGCACCGCGCCGAGCACGGTGCCGCCGGCGCCGCTGATCAGCTCGCGGATCCGGGACAGGTCGCTGCGGTGGACGGCGCGCGGGTCGCACACCACGAGGACGCCGTCGACGCGGTCGACGAGCGCGAGGGCGTCGGCGTACGAGAGCACCGGCGGCGCGAGCACGACGACGGTGGAGTTGGGGGAGTCGGCTTCGGCGATCAGCCGGGTGGCGCGCGGGGAGGTCAGCGCGCGGGCCACGTTGCGCACCGGCTCGCCCGGGATCAGGTCGAAGGAGCCCGATTCCCCGGCGTCGACGACGAGCTGGCGGCCGTCGGGCCAGTCGGACTCGCCGTGCGGGGCGGAGTGCCCGCCGGCGGCCTGGCCGCCGGGCGGCTGGCTCCAGCGCGGCCGCCCAGCGCCGGTCGGCAACTGGCTGGCCAACACCGGCGTGCGCAGGTCGGCTTCGATGAGCAGGACGTCCTTGCCGGTCTCCGCGAAGGAGGCGGCCAGGTTCACGGCCGCGGCGGCGGCGGTCTCGCTGCTGCCCCGCGGGGCGACGACCAGCAGCCGGCGCCGGTCGGCGAACCGGGAGTCGTAGGCGAGCCGGAAGGCCACCGAGCGGAACTCCTCGGCGAGGCGGGGGTCTTCCTCACCGGCCGCGAGCAGCGGCCCGCCGCCGGTCTTGGGCCGCGGCAGGTAGCCCAGTACGGGGGCCCGCAGCGCCCGCGCGACATCGCCCTCGGAGCGCGGCGCGGGGTCGAAGACGAGGCGGACCCACGCGGCGAGCAGGCCGAGGGCCAGACCCACGGCCGCGCCGAGCGCGAGCGACATCGGGATGCCGGGTCCGTCGGTGCCGGACGGCGGGGTCGCGGCGCTGGTGACCCGGCCCGGCGTCATGTCCAGGGCCTGGAGCTTGGCGATGTTGCTGTTGAGGGTGTTGACCTTGCTCTGCAGGTCGGTCTTCGAGGAGTACGCGGCGTCGCGCCCCGGACCCGACGGCATGGCGTTGATCTGCTTGACGAGCTCGTCAAGGTTCTTGGCGACGGGGTCGCGCTGGTCCTGGTAGCCCTTGACCATCTTGTCGCGGGTGACGTCGAGCGACTCCTGCCGCTTGAGCAGGTAGGCCTCGGTCATCGCGTTGGCGCGGGTGGCGGCCTCCTTGGGGGAGGACGCGGTGTAGGTGAAGCGCAGCACCATCGTCTGCGGCGGGTTGGTCACCTGGAGGCCGCTGCGCAGCCCGGCGAAGTCCTTCGAGGTCACCCCGAGCTTCTTCGCGGCCTCGTTGGCTATGGAGGAGCTGAGCGCGACCTGCCGCTCCGAGCCGATGTTGATCGCCTTGTCGGGCGCGAGGCTCGGGTTGAACGGGTCGTCGGTGGGTGCGCGCAGCACGATGTCCGCGGTCGCGACATAGGTGTCGGACGTGGAGACGCCGAGGTAGACGCCGCCCAGGAGGCCGATGCCGATGCCCGCCCCGAGGAGGCGGCGGTAGCGCAGGAGCTGCTTGAACTGGTCCCTGAGGAGGTCCGGTTCGTCCTCCGCCGGCACGGATGCAGGGCGGTTCGTCTCGATCACGGCTGCGGACCCCCAAGTGCTTCGTCTATCAGTGCGTCGATGCGGGCCAGGCCCGCGTCACGGCTCAGGTGGGCCGCCACGTGGCGCGGCCCGGCCGCTCCCAGGGCGTCCGCGCCCGCGGGGTCCTCGGTGAGGGCCCGTACGGCCTTCAGCAGGGCGTGGGGGTCCTCCGGTGGTACGAGCACCCCTGCGCCCGAGCGTTCCACTTCCTGGGCGGTACCGCCCTCCGCCGCCACGGAAGCGATGACGGGGCGGCCGGCCTGGAAGTACGAGGTCAGTTTGGACGGCACGCTCATGTCGAGCACGGCCGCGTGCTGCGTCACGGCGAGCACGTCCGCCGCCGCGAGGATATCCGGGAACTCTCCGTCGGCGGCAGGGGGGATGATGTCCAGGTTCGGCACGTCCGCCGCGAGATCGGCGAGGGCCGCGCGCTGACTGCCGTCGCCCATGAGGACGAAGCGGACGCCCGGATCCAGGCGGGCGGCGCCGACGAGCACCTCAAGGCCCTGCTTGAGGCCCATGTTCCCGGAGTGCAGGACGACCGGCTCGCCGGGCCCCCAGCCGAGGTGGCGCCGGGTCTGGCCGCGCGGCTTGGTGGGCTGCGGGACGTGGGACCAATTGGGCACGAGGCGGATCTTCTTCGGGTCCACGCCCATGCCGACGACCCGGTCCACGAAGGTCTCGTGGATGACGCCGACCAGGGTGGCCCGCTTCAGTGCGTACGCCTCCGCGCGCCCGGCGATCGCGGCCGCCTTGTCGCCGCCGCTGATTCCGCTCTGCGCGGCGGCCGCGCCCATCAGGTCCTGGACGACCGGGACGAACGGGACCTTCCAGCGCGCGGCGAGCCGTGCGGCGAGGACGCCGCCGGCCAGGCTGGGCATCTGGGCCATCACCGCGTCGGGGCGCGGCATCCGGGGAGGGGCCACGGCGCCGTGCAGAAGAATCGATCCTTCGAACAGGGCGCGTTTTACGGCGGTTTGGCGGGGCGGCACGGTGTGGGCGCGCCGGTGCACAGTGACCCCCGCGCGCCGTTCCGTGCGCTGGAGCGCCCCCTTGTACTCCGGCTCCAACGACCACGACGGGTAGTGGGGCATCCCGGCGAGGACGTGGGTGTCATGGCCGAGACCCGCCCAGTGCTCCGCGATCTGGGTGGCGTAGGGCCCAATCCCCGCGTGCTCGGGTGCGTAATTGGTGGAAACCAGCAGCAGGCGCCGGTGACCGGATCTCGACACTGAACGTCCCCTTCTCCCCAGGATGATGCGCACGTCACCCTATTCGTTCACCGGCAAGGTGCGGAACGTGCACGCTATTGTCTGCTAATCCGCCGCACCGGGGGGTGTGGCTGCTGGGGGGTAACTCATGACGGGGCGCGACATGTCCGAACTTGGCGCACCTGCGCACAGACCGCACCGAGTCGGGTATGCCCCGGGCGCTTACGACCTGTTCCATATCGGGCATCTCAATATCCTTCGGCACGCCCGGAGTCAGTGCGACTACCTGGTGGCCGGAGTGGTGTCCGACGAAATGGCCGAACTGGCCAAGGGGCGCCGCCCGATGATCCCGCTCGTCGAGCGGCTGGAAATCGTCCGCAGCGTGAAGTACGTGGACGCGGCGTTCGTCGAAACGGTCCCGGACAAGGTCGAGACCTGGAAGCAGGTCCGCTTCGACGTGATCTTCAAGGGCGACGACTGGCGCGGCACCCCCAAGGGCGACAAGTTGGAGAAGGACTTCGCCGCCGTCGGCGTCGACGTCGTCTACTTCCCCTACACGGTGCACACCTCCAGCACCCAGCTGCGCCGCGCCCTGGACGCGCTCTCCGAGCCGCTCAGCGCGGAGCGCCGCTGAGCGGGGGCCGGATCTCCGCGCGGATACCGATCCGTTGACCGGGTGCCGAACCGTTTCAGCGCGGTACGGCGTCGAGCTCCCGGAACCACTTCACGAGGAACGCCAGCAGGAACAGGGCGGCGCACACGCCGAACCCGGCGTACGCCCAGCGGAACAGCCCACCGCCCCCGAGTACCAGGAACACCAGGCAGAACACCCCGTAGTCCACGGGCAGCAGGGCCACCGCGCGCACCGTCGACGGTGCGGCGGCCGGGCTCCCCGGAGCCGGCTTGGGTTTGAGCTTCTCGGTCAGCAGCCCGCCGAAGAAGGTGACGACCGAGGCGAACTGGAAGCCCAGCGGCACCAGTAGCCAGCCGTCCCCGCCCGTCCCGTACGCCTCGGGGAAGCGGTGGAAGGCGATCAGCACGCAGGTGTGCAGGGCGGTCAGCTTGGCGCAGTCCACGACGTGGTCGAGCCACTCGCCCGCCGCGCTGCCGCCCCCGCGCAGCCGGGCCAGCTGTCCGTCGGCGGAGTCGAAGGCGAACCCGACGGCGAGGGCCGCCCACACGGCGACGCCCAACCACCACGAGGGGGCGACCAGCGCGACGGCGGCCACCGCGGCGAAGCTGAAAGCCGCGCTGACCAGCGTCACTTGGTTCGGGCTCAGCCCGAGCGCATACGACGCGGCGGCCAGGTAGCGCCCGGCGGGCCGGTTCACGAACCGGGAGTAGAGCGATACGCCCTTCGCCGACTTCTGCGCCCCGCGCAGCTCCCGCAGCGCGGTCCCGACCTTCGCCATGCGTACCCCTGATCCGTGCGGTGGCACACGTGTACGGGTGCACGTGTGTACGAGAGCAGACATCATCTCAGGGGCGAGCGAGGGCTCCCGCTCCGGTTCCCCGGCGGACTGCCGGGAGTAGTGGCGCACGGGCCGTGAGCCGCAAGGCCTGCGCCGAGGCCTCCGTACGGCGACCCCGTGCAGCGGCCGCCGTACGGGCAGCCGACACCCCGCGGCCCCTCAGCTCGCCACCCGCAGCAGCAGCACCGACCGGGCCGGCACCGTCAGGGTCTCCCCGCCCCGGTGCCGGGTGCGCGGAGGCGCGGCCTGGTCCTCCCGCGCGGTGTCCAGCACCAGTTCGTACCCCGCCGCCCACGGCGCGCCCGGGAGCACCCACGCCACCGGCCGGTCCCCGGCGTGCAGCAGCAACAGGAAGCTGTCGTCGCTCACCTGCCGCCCCCGCTCGTCGCGGCCCGGGATGTCCCGCCCCGACAGGTACATCCCGAGTGCGGCCGCCGGCGCGTACCAGTCCCGCTCCGTCATCTCCGTGCCCGCCGGGGTGAACCAGGCCAGGTCCCGCAGCCCGTCCGCACCCTGGGGCCGCCCCGAGAAGAACGCCCTGCGGCGCAGCACCGGATGCTCCTGGCGCAGCGCCACCAGCCGCGCGGCCAGCGCGAACAGTTCCCGCCACGCCGGGTCTTCCAGCAGCGACCAGTCCACCCAGCCCGTCTCGTTGTCCTGGCAGTAGGCGTTGTTGTTGCCGCCCTGCGTGCGGCCGAACTCGTCACCCGCGACCAGCATCGGCACCCCCGTGGACAGCAGCAACGTGGTCAGCAGGTTGCGCAGCTGGCGCCGCCGCAGCACCCCGATCCGGGCGTCCGTGCCCCCCGGCGGATCCCCCTCCACCCCACAGTTCCACGAGCGGTTGTCGTTGGTCCCGTCGCGGCCCGCCTCCCCGTTGGCCTCGTTGTGCTTGCGCTCGTACGACACCAGGTCGCGCAGGGTGAAACCGTCGTGCGCTGTGATGAAGTTGACCGAGGCGTACGGCCGCCGCCCGCCCCACGCGTACAGGTCGCTGGAGCCCGACAACCGGTACCCGAGATCCCGTACGTCGGGCAGCGCGCCCCGCCAGAAGTCCCGCACGGCGTCCCGGTACCGGTCGTTCCACTCCGTCCACAGCGGCGGGAACGCCCCCACCTGGTAGCCGCCCGAGCCCACGTCCCACGGCTCGGCGATCAGCTTCACCCGTCGCAGCACCGGATCCTGGGCGATCACCGCGAGGAACGGCGACAGCATGTCCACGTCGTGCATCGAGCGGGCCAGCGCCGCCGCCAGATCGAAGCGGAAGCCGTCCACCCCCATCTCCGTCACCCAGTAGCGCAGCGAGTCCGTGATCAGGCGCAGCACGTGCGGGCGCCCCGCGTGCAGGGTGTTCCCGCATCCCGTGTAGTCGGCGTAGCGGCGCTGGTCGGACTGGAGCCGGTAGTAGCCCCGGTTGTCGACACCGCGCAGCGACAGCGTCGGGCCCAGCTCGCCCGCCTCCGCCGTGTGGTTGTAGACCACGTCGAGGATGACCTCGATCCCGGCCGCGTGCAGGGCCTTCACCATCCGCTTGAACTCGCCGACCTGCTGCCCGGCCGTACCGGACGAGGAGTAGCCGGCGTGCGGGGCGAAGTAGCCAATCGAGTTGTACCCCCAGTAGTTGCGCAAGCCCCGGCGCAGCAGGTGGTCCTCGTGCGCGAACTGGTGCACCGGCAGCAGTTCGACCGCCGTCACCCCGAGCCGCGTCAGGTGCTCCACCGCCGCCGGGTGGGCCAGGCCCGCGTAGGTGCCGCGCAGCTCCTCGGGAACACCCGGATGGCGCATCGTGAACCCGCGCACGTGCAGTTCGTAGATCACCGAATCGGCCCACGGGGTCTTCGGCCGGACGTCGTCCGCCCAGTCGTCGTCATCGTGGACGACGACCCCCTTGGGCACGTACGGCGCCGAGTCGCGGTCGTCGCGCACGGTGTCCGCGATGTACTGCTGGGGCCAGTCGCGGACGTGTCCGTACACCTCCGGCGGCAGCGCGAAGTCCCCGTCGACGGCTCGCGCGTACGGGTCCAGCAGCAGCTTCGCCGGATTGAACCGGGCCCCCGTCCAGGGGTCCCAGCGGCCGTGCACCCGGAACCCGTACCGCTGCCCCGGGCGCACCCCGGGCAGGAAGCCGTGCCAGATCTCGTGCGTCAGCTCGGTCAGTGCACACCGGGTCTCGGCGCCCTCCGCGTCGAAGAGGCACACCTCCACCGCCTCGGCGCCCTGCGCCCACAGCGCGAAGTTGGTGCCCGCCGTCCCGTCCGGGCCGGTACGGAACCGGGCCCCCAGGGGGTGCGAGGAGCCCGGCCACACCGGGGGCCCCGGGCGCGTGACGGCCCGTAAGGCCGGCTCGCGGTCCGGTGCCGCCGTCGCGCCGGACCGGCCGTTGGCGTACGGGAAGGGCGGCGCGGCACCGCCGCCCCGGACCGTCTCCACGGCCTCCACCGCGTCCACCGCGTCCACGGCGTCCACGCCGACGACCGGCACCGACTCCGCTGACTCCACGGCGGCGGCATCCACCGCCTCTTGTTCGGCTGCGCTCGACACTGCCCGCCTCCACGGCTCCTGGGTACCGGCGGGGGTAGGGGAGAGTGCGGCCCCGGCGTCCCGGCCTGGGCCCGCCCCCGTCTGGTCCTTCCCACTGTTCTGCCCGTAGAGATCTGCCCGGAACGTGGCGCGCGCTCACGTTTCCCCCGGAGGGGGCCGGTCGTTGGAGGGATCGTGACACTTCTGACGAGGCGGGCAGGGGCGGGCTTGGCCGCCGTGGCGGCATGGGCGGGCCTGCTCGGCGGCCTGGCCGGATGCACCGGGAGCGGCGGTTCCCCGGTCGAGATCCAGCTCCCCGGCAAACCCCGGTCGCCCGACGAGGCCATCCGCATCACCCCCGAGGACAACGTCAAGGGGGTCCCGGCCGAGGGCCCGCTCACCGTCAGAGTGCCCGAGGGCCGCCTCGAACGGGTCGTGGTCACCAAGGTCGAGGACGCCCAGGAGGAGCGCGTCCCCGGCTCCATCGCCCCCGACGGACTCAGCTGGAGCCCCGATACGGAGGGCGGCCGGCTCGCGCTCGCCGCCAAGTACACCGTGGACGCGGTCGCCCTCGACGGCCACAACCGTCGCCAGGCCCGGCACACCACCTTCACCACCTACGTCCCCGAGGAGCGGTTCATCGGCTACTTCAAGCCCGAGAACCGCTCCACCGTCGGCACCGGCATGATCGTCTCCTTCAACTTCAACCGGTCCATCGCGAACCGCGCCGACGTGGAACGGGCCATCAACGTCACCTCCAAGCCGCCGGTGGAGGTCGTCGGCCACTGGTTCGGGAACGAGCGCCTCGACTTCCGGCCCAAGCAGTACTGGAAGCCCGGCACCGAAGTCACCGTCACCATGAACCTGCGGGACGTGCAGGGCGCCCCCGGCTCGTACGGCATCCAGGACAAGTCCGTCACCTTTACGGTCGGCCGCTCCCAGGTCTCCACCGTGGACGCGGAGGCGCACACGATGGAGGTCCGCCGTGACGGGAAGCTGGTCCAAACCCTCCCGATCAGCGCCGGAGCGCCCAAGAACACCACCTACAACGGGAAGATGGTGGTGCTGGAGATGTTCGACGTGACCCGGATGAACGGCCAGACCGTCGGGTTCGGCGGCGAGTACGACATCCCCGACGTCCCGCACGCCATTCGGCTCACCACCTCCGGGACCTTCCTGCACGGCAACTACTGGGCCAGCCCCGACACCTTCGGCTCCACCAACACCAGCCACGGCTGCGTGGGCCTGCGCGACGACAAGGGAGGCGGCTCGGACACCCCGGCCGGCTGGTTCTTCGACCGGACCCTGGTCGGGGACGTGGTGGAGGTCGTGAACTCGCAGGACAAGACGGTCGCCCCGAACAACGGGCTGGGCGGCTGGAACATGTCCTGGGCGGACTGGGTCGCGGGCTCGGCCAAGAGCTGAGGCACACCGGCCCGCGCACCCCCTCCGACGCACCGGTCGGATGATTGTCGTACCGCAATCACCCGGGCCCGGGAGTGTCGTCCGTCCACCGCGCCGGGCCCTGCGCTGCTCAGCTGACCCCAGCCATGCAGCGCAGGGAGCCGGAGCCTCGGGTTCGTGGTCACCGCCGTACTGGCCGCCGCTGCCCCCGCGGCGCCCGGTCCGGTCCCGCGGACCACGCGCGGGCACCCGCCGTACGGCCCTACGCGCGCCGCTGCCCGACGGCCTCGGCCCCTGCATCCCGGGCAGGTACCCCGACCCGTTCCCCGGCGTCGACGTCGGGACCACCGCCAAGGGCTACGACGACGCGGTCAACCCGTTCGTCGGCGGCGACTTCCAGGTCCGCGGGCGCGCCGCCGAGGCCGAGGGCAAGGTCCTCGTCCTCGGCGGCTTCGACCAGGACGAGGACCCCCGGGCGGGCCGGGGCCACAACACCGGCATCGTCGGCGCCGGCTCGCTCGTGCAGCCCCCGCCCGGCCCGGACTTCCCGGCCGTGCCGATCCGCACCGGCCGCGACGACCAAGGAGACCCGCCCCGGCCGGCACGAGGCCTACTGGCACAGCAAGGACCACGCGTCCACGCCGTACGACGACGCCCCCGTGCCGCACGCCCAGTTCTTCGACGGGGGCCGGGACCTGCTGGCCGAGGGCGACGCCGTCTACGTCCGGGGCACCGAACCCGGCACCGAGGACTGGCTCGCCACGGCGCGCCGGTCCTTCCCGGTCTTGGGACGGAACGGTGACAAGACCGTTTCTCTTCGTGATCCCCCCGTGTGATTTCCTGGCGACATGCGCGCGACTGTCCGCGCGCGGGGGACATGGGGAGAAGAAGAGTGAACCTGCAGCCGATACGCGGCCGCGCCCGCCGCACCGGCCTGCCGGCCCTGCTGCTCGGAGCGGCGCTGCTGCTCACGAGCGCGTGCAGCGGAGGGGGCAACACCGGCAGCGGAGGCGGCGACAACGCCGGCGGTGGCGGAGGCGGAGGCGGCAAGACCGGCACCGAAGCGTCCAAGGCCGTTGTCAACGTCAAGCCCGACGACGGTGCCAAGGAGGTCGCCACCAGCGGCGTCCTGAAGATATCCACCACGGGCGGCAAGCTCACCACGGTGACCGTCGCCGACACCAAGGGCAATGCCGTCGACGGCAAGGTCGCCGCGGACGGTGCGAGCTGGGAGCCCGCCCGCAACCTGGCCTCCGCCACCGAGTACAAGGTGCACGCCGTCGCCAAGGACGAGGCCGGCCGGGAGTCCGCCAAGGACACCACCTTCACCACCCTGACCCCGACGAACACCTTCGTCGGCCACTACACGCCCGAGGACGGCGAGACCGTCGGCGTGGGCATGCCGGTGTCGGTCAACTTCAGCCGCGGCATCACCAACACCGAGGCCGTCGAGAAGGCCATCACGGTGACGGCCGAGCCGTCCGTGCCGGTCGAAGGTCACTGGTTCGGCAACGACCGCCTCGACTTCCGCCCCGAGAAGTACTGGGCCGCGGGTACCAAGGTCACCGTGAAGCTCGCCCTGGACGGCGTCGAGGGCCGCCCCGGCGTCTACGGCAAGCAGACCCGTACGGTCACGTTCACGATCGGCCGCTCGCAGGTCTCCACCGTCGACGCGAGCGAGCACACGATGCAGGTCGTGCGCGACGGCCAGGTCTTCAAGGACCTCCCGATCACCGCGGGCGCCCCGTCGACGACCACGTACAACGGGCAGATGGTCATCAGCGAGAAGTACAAGGTGACCCGCATGAACGGCGCGACCGTCGGCTTCGGCGGCGAGTACGACATCTCCGACGTCCCGCACGCGATGCGCCTGTCGAACTCCGGCACCTTCGTCCACGGCAACTACTGGGCCTCCTCGGGCACCTTCGGCTCCGAGAACGTCAGCCACGGCTGCGTGGGCCTCAAGGACGTCCGCGGTGCGGGCGACGGCAACCAGCCCGCGGCGTGGTTCTTCAACGAGTCGCTGATCGGCGACGTCGTCATCGTGAAGAACTCCAAGGACAAGCAGATCGCTCCGGACAACGGCCTCAACGGCTGGAACATGGACTGGGCGGAGTGGATCAAGTAGTCCTCCCCCGTACGTAGTCGAGTGGCCCGGTGCTGTGACCCACAGCACCGGGCCACTTCGCGTTAACCGCGGCTAACCTTCCGCGTATGACCCTCTCTCTCGAAGTCTCCGAAGGCGTCGGCACCATCCGCCTGGACCGGCCGCCCATGAACGCCCTGGACATCGCCACCCAGGACCGGCTGCGCGAGCTCGCCGTGGAGGCCACCGACCGGGCCGACGTCCGCGCGGTGATCATCTACGGCGGCGAGAAGGTGTTCGCGGCCGGCGCGGACATCAAGGAGATGCAGACGATGGACCACGCGGCGATGGTCGCCCGGTCCCGCGCGCTCCAGGACGCCTTCACCGCCGTGGCGCGGATCCCCAAGCCGGTCGTCGCCGCCGTCACCGGTTACGCCCTGGGTGGCGGCTGCGAACTCGCACTGTGCGCCGACTACCGGATCGCCGCCGACAACGCGAAGCTCGGCCAGCCCGAGATCCTGCTCGGCCTGATCCCGGGGGCCGGCGGCACCCAGCGCCTGTCCCGGCTGATCGGCCCGTCCAAGGCCAAGGACCTCATCTTCACCGGCCGCATGGTCAAGGCCGACGAGGCGCTCGCCCTCGGGCTCGTTGACCGCGTCGTGCCCGCCGCCGAGGTGTACGAGCAGGCGCACGCCTGGGCCGCCAAGCTGGCCCAGGGGCCGGCCATCGCACTGCGCGCCGCCAAGGAGTGCGTGGACGCGGGTCTGGAGGCGGACATCGACACCGGCCTGACCATCGAACGCAACTGGTTCGCGGGCCTGTTCGCGACCGAGGACCGCGAGCGCGGCATGCGCAGCTTCGTCGAAGAGGGCCCGGGCAAGGCGAAGTTCCTCTAGTCGGTCGTCGCCCGTCCTCCATGGGGGTGGATTAGCCAGGCCTTAAGGCAGCCTTAAGGGACTATGGAGATCCACTTGCGGTGATCTTCCGGGAGTGGTGGGTCACCGCAGATCAGGGTGGTCCCACGGGCGTCCGATTGCCCCACGCATATGACGGGACACCCCTCCGGAATGGACTATTCCGGGGGGTGTTTTCCTGCGGAACGGCCCGGACGGGCGCATCGGCCGTCCATGATGGGTGCATGGCGGGCCTGGAGGGTGTGGAACAGCCGCGGCAGCGCAGCAGCGCTTCCGCCGTACGGCTGACGGCGGCTCTTGAGGACGAACAGGGTCTCAAGGCGCTGGAGTTGTACGGGAACCCGGCCGAGGTGGAAGCGACGCTCCCGTCCATGCCGGAGTCGGCGAGCACGGCCCGCCGGCTCGCCCAGTACGTGGTGATCCGCTTCTGGGGCTTCTCCCCGCAGGTGTCCGAACACACCGTCCTGCTCGTCTCGGAGCTCGTCGGCAACGCCGTGCGCCACACCGGCGCCCGTTCCTTCGGTTTACGGATGCACCGGCGGCGCGGCTGGATCCGCGTCGAGGTGCGCGACCCCTCGCGCGGGCTGCCCTGCCTGATGCCGGTCCACGAGCTGGACACCACCGGCCGGGGCCTCTTCCTCGTCGACAAGCTCTCCGACCGCTGGGGCGCCGACCTGCTGCCGCGCGGAAAGATCACCTGGTTCGAGATGCGCGTGGCCGACCGCTGATCCCCCTGCCGTCGCCCCGCCCGGATACGCCCGAAGCCCCCGGTCGCCGTGGTGGGGCGTCGTGGGGGCTTCATGGGTGCGCCGAGGATCGAAGGGGGTGTGATCCTCGGCGTGGCGACTTCGCTCGGGTCAATGGGGGAAGCCGTGATTTCGACTATGGCAGACGGGCGACCAAACGCCAAAAGTCCCAAGTTGGACATAAGTGTGCAAATACTAAGAGTTTCCAGCTAAATCCTAGGTGAGGTGGGCCACTCACCTCGTAATCAATGAATAAATATCCACCGCTCTGTGTGATTCGTTGATCGAGTAACGGACGCTCCCTCGTATGGGTGGACTCCGGCGAAGGTCCCGAATGGGGTCAATCGTTACCTTCCGCAGCATCCACCCCTTAAATGGGCAGGTGCTCTGCTACCCGGACCGCCGATCCGCCCTCCGCGCCGGTGCGGCGGTCGCCGCCGGCGCCTTCACCGCCGCCTGCGGCTCGGGCGCCCGTACGCCCGCCGCCCCGCCCTCGAAGGCGGCCCCGGCGAAACCCGCCCCCGTCCGGCCCGCGGCGGTCCCGCGCCGGTTCCCCGGCCAGCCCACCGAGATCGCGCACGGTCCGCGCGACCGCCCCGGGGTCGCCCTCACCTTCCACGGCAACGGGGACCCCGCCACCGCCCGGGCCGTGCTCGCCGAGGCCGAAAGGGCGGGCGCGCGCGTCACCGTACTGGCGATCGGCAGCTGGCTCGACGCCCACCCGGACATGGCGCGCCGCATCCTGGACGGCGGCCACGAACTCGGCAACCACACCCAGCGCCACCTCGCGATCAACACCATGCCCGAGGCGGAGGCCTACGCCGAGATCACCGGCTGCGCCCAACGCCTCAAGCGGCTCACCGGCTCCATCGGCACCTGGTTCCGGCCCTCCCAGACCCAGTACGCCACCCCGCTCGTCCAGCGCCTCGCCCAGCGGGCCGGCTACCCGCACGTCCTCTCGTACGACGTGGACTCCCTCGACTTCACCTCGCCCGGTGCCGCGGCCGTCATCCGCAACGTCACCGGGACGATCCAAGGCGGATCGGTGGTGAGCCTGCACTTCGGCTACGCGGACACGGTCGACGCGATGCCGCCCCTCCTCGAAGAACTCGCGCGCCGCAAGATGCGCGCGGTGACCACCACGGAGCTGCTGACCTCATGACGACCACCCGCCTTCCCCGGAAGGCCACCGTGCTGCTGGCCGGTCTGGTCCTCGCCGCCCTGGCCGGCTGCGGATCGGCCGACAAGGAGCCCGCCGAGGCGCTCGGCTCCGCCGCGCAGGCCCGGCAGCCCGTCAAGGCCGTACCGGCCGTCCCCCCCGGCCTCGCCGGCATGCCGCCGCTCCTCGACCCGAACGACGTGTACGCGGCCGATCGGCCGAACCGCCTCTCCCCGGTGGTCAAGGACTTCCCGTCCCGCGTCTACGTGCCGAACACCACCTCCAACACGGTGTCCGTCATCGACCCGGCGACGTACAAGGTCATCGACACCATCCCCGTCGGCATCCAGCCCCAGCACGTCGTCCCGTCCTGGGACATGAAGACCCTGTGGGTCAACAACAACCGCGGCCACACGCTCACCCCGATCAACCCGGCCACGGGCGAGGCGGGCGCACCCGTCGAGGTGCACGACCCGTACAACCTGTACTTCACCCCGAACGGCAAGTACGCGGTCGTGATGGCCTCCATGGACCGCGAGCTGGTCTTCCGCGACGCCCACACCATGAACCGGGTGAAAACGGTCCCGGTGACCTGCTTCGGCGTCAACCACGCGGACTTCTCCGCCGACGGCCGCTACTTCATCGTGAGCTGCGAGTTCTCCGGCGAGCTCCTCAAGGTCGACACCGAGAAGATGGAGGTCATCGCCCAGCAGAAGCTGCCCTTCGAGGGCGCGATGCCGCAGGACGTGAAGGTCTCCCCGGACGGCAAGACCTTCTACGTCGCGGACATGATGGCGCACGGCATGTGGGTGTTCAGCGGGGACAAGTTCGACATCCCCAAACTGCTGCCCACCGGCAAGGGCACCCACGGCCTGTACGTCAGCCGCGACTCCAAGGAGATGTACATCTCCAACCGCGGTGAGGGCAGCATCTCCGTCTTCGACTTCAAGCAGAACAAGCTGACCAAGAAGTGGGAACTGCCCGACGGCGGCAGCCCCGACATGGGCGGCGTCTCCGCCGACGGCAAGGTGCTGTGGCTGTCGGGCCGCTACAACTCCGAGGTCTACGCGATCGACACGGTCACCGGCCGCCAGCTCGCCAAGATCCCGGTGGGCGGCGGCCCGCACGGCCTGGCCGTCTACCCACAGCCCGGCCGCTACTCGCTCGGCCACACCGGGATCTTCCGCTAGGCCACGGCGCCGGGACCCGCGGATGGGGCGGGGCCCGGCTGCCGTTACCCTTGGCCGGTCAACAAGCACCGAGAAGGGGTGGATCCCAGTGGCTGACATCGAGAGCGCGCGGGCGACGTTCGGCAAGTTCGACGCGGACGGTGACGGCTTCGTCACGGCGGACGAGTACAGCGCGGCCATGAAGGCGATGGGTGACGCGTACGTCACCGGCGCCGTCGCGGACGCCGTCATCGCCGCCAAGGACACCAACGGCGACGGCCTCCTGAGCTTCGACGAGTTCTGGGCCTCCCTGAACAAGTAAGCCCCGCCCCCCCGGCCGATGCCGGAAGGGCACGCAGCCCCCGCAACGCCCCCCGCCGGGCGCGGCGGGGGCTTCGCACTGCCCGTCGGCTCAGGGCGTGACCCCGCCGGGTGGCCGGGTCATGTCCTCGACCTCGCCCAGGGCCTCCTCCAGCCAGCGCAGCCAGAACATCTCCAGGCCGATGCCGCCGTGCAGGACCAGGCGGCGCAGCCGGTCCTCGTCGGAGTCCCGCCCGGGCGGGAAGTCCTTCTCCTCGATGGCCTCGTAGACCGCCAGCTGGCGGCGGTGCAGATCCAGATGGCGCCGCAGCTCCCCGGCCAGCCCGTGCGGGCCCACGACGGCGGCCGCCCGGATCCGCAGCAGCAGCGGATCCCGGATGGCCTTCGGGTCCTGGCTCTCGCCGACCCACCGCGCGAGCTCCGCGCTGCCGGCCTCCAGCACCTCGTACTGCTTCTTCTGCCCCCGTACTGGGACCTCGCTGGGCAGCGCCCGGATCAGCCCGGCCTCCTCCAGCCGGCCCAGCTCGCGATAGATCTGCTGGTGCGTCGCGGACCAGAAGTACCCGATCGACTTGTCGAACCGCCGCGTCAGCTCCAGCCCCGACGAGGGCTTCTCCAGCAGGGCGGTGAGGATGGCGTGCGGCAGCGACATGCGGCCATCCTAGGGAGGCGCGAGAGCGTCGTCCGGCTACCGGGTCCAGGCGGCGAGGGCCTCCGGGGTCCTGGGGCCCGGGTCGTCGGTGGCCAGGAGGGCGCGGGACCGCAGGAACGTCGTCACCGCCGGGGACCACGCCTGGCGCAAGCCCGCCGAGGCCAGCAGCTCCGGGTCGGACAGCAGGGCCTGCGCCGGGCCGACGCGGATGCCCGACGGGGTCAGCACCGCCGCGTCGTCCGCCCAGCGGACCGCCAGGTCGACGTCGTGCGTGGCCATGACCACCGTGGTGCCGGCCGAGCGGAGCCCCGCCAGGGCGTCCAGCAGGCGTTCCTGCCCGTCCGGGTCCAGGCCCGCCGTCGGCTCGTCCAGGATCAGCACCCGCGGAGCCATCGCCACCGCGCCCGCGATCGCCGCCCGCTTGCGCTGCCCGTACGAGAGCAGGTGCGTCGGGCGGTCCCGCAGCGCGGTGATGTCCAGTGCGGAGAGTGCGGCCTCCACCCGCGCCCGTACCTCCCCGACGGGCAGGCCCAAGTTCATCGGCCCGAAGGACACGTCCTGTTCCACCGAGGCCGCGAACAGCTGGTCGTCCGGGTCCTGGACCACCAGCTGCACCGCCGTCCGCAGTCGGGTCAGCCCCGCCCGGTCGTACGACACCGCGGTCCCGTCGAGGCGCAGCGCCCCCGAGCCCGGGCGCAGGCCCCCGCTCAGCAGCCGCATCAGCGTGGTCTTGCCGCTGCCGTTGCGGCCCAGCAGGACCAGCGCCCGGCCCTCCGCGATGGCGAAGTCCACGTCGGACAGGACCGCCGGGCCGTCCTCGTACGCGTAGCCGGCGCCGGCCAGTTCCACCAACGGTTTCACAGGTAGAGCCCCTTCAGGGTGAGAGTCAGGGTGATCAGGGCCGCCAGCAGGGCCCCCGACGCCGCCAGGAACCGCCACGACAGGGTCGCCTCGGGTACGAGGACCCGCAGCGCGCCGTCGTAGCCGCGCCCGGCCAGGCCCACCTGGAGCCGCGCCGCGCGGTCGAAGGCCCGTACGAACGAGGTCGCGGCGAGCCCGGCCAGCGAACGCCACACCGCGGCCCGCCCGGACTGGCCCAGACGGGCGGCCTGGGCGCGCCGTACCTGGGCCATCGAGTCCAGCAGCAGGAAGCCGATCCGGTACATGACCAGGGCCACGTCCACCACCGGCGCCGGGACCCCGGCACCCACCAGCCGGGGCAGGACGTCCGAGACGGGCGTGGTGAACGCGAACAGCAGCACGCCGAGCGAGGCCGCCGAGGTCCGCAGCAGCAGGTCCGCGGCGTGCCGGGGGCCGTCGGGGGCGAGCGAGACGAACCCGGCCGGCCCGCCGACGGAGACCAGCAGGGGCAGGGCGCCGGTGAAGCAGAAGCCCAGCGGGATCCGGAACGCCCGCCACAGCTGCCGCCCGGCCACACCGGCCGGCCCGAGGAGCACGGCGAGCGTCGCCGCGGCGACCAGCGGGCCGCCCGGCCAGGGCGGCAGGCACACGGCGGTGACGGTCAGTCCGAGTCCCAGCAGGGCCTTCTCCAGCGGATGGCGGCGGCGCCAGCGGCTGGAGTGCGCGGCCACGTCGATCGGCAGCACCGCCTACGACTCCGTGGCAGTGGGGTCGGCAGCGGTCGCCGCGGCAGCGGTCGCCGCGGCGGCGGTCGCCGCGGCGGCGCCCTGGCGGCGGCCCTTGCGGACGCCGAAGTAGTACGCGAGCAGGCCCGCGCCGAGCGCCGCCTGGAGGGCGAACAGCGCCGACTCCACTTCCCCGGAGGGGGGTTCGTACAGCGGCGAGAACCACGGCTCGTAGTCCGGCTTCAGTTCGGTGATCGCCGCCTCCGCCTGCGCGTCGGAGCCCGTGAACGGCTCCTCCTTGCCGTCGCCCAGCCCCAGCGCGAGCGGCAGCACGGCCAGGGCCGCCACCAGGAGCAGCAGCAGGCCGTTGATCTTCGTGTTCCGGTTCATCGCCATCAGAGCGCCGCCTTCTGCTCGCCGCGACCGCTGAGCTTCGCGACGCCCAGCCGGACCAGGTCCGACTTGCTCGACTGCATCAGCAGCCGCATCACGAGCACCGTCAGCAGGCCCTCGCTGACCGCGAGCGGGATCTGGGTGACGGCGAAGATGCCGCCGAACTTCGCGAGCGCGCCCGGGAATCCGCTGCCCGGATCGGGGAACGCCAGGGCCAGCTGTACGGAGGTCACGCAGTAGGTGACCAGGTCGGCGAAGAAGGCGCCGAAGAAGACGGTCACCATCAGCGGGACGTCGAAGCGCTTGAGCAGCAGGTACACCCCGTATCCGGCCCAGGGTCCGGCGATGGCCATCGAGAAGACATTCGCGCCGAGGGTGGTCAGCCCGCCGTGCGCGAGCAGCAGTGCCTGGAAGAGCAGGGTGATCGTGCCGAGCACCGCCATGATCGGCGGCCGGAACAGGATGGCGCCGAGCCCGGTCCCGGTGGGGTGCGAGCAACTTCCCGTCACCGAAGGGACCTTCAATGCGGAAAGGACGAACGTGAATGCTCCGGACGCCCCGAGCAGCAGCGTGCTCTCCGGGTTGGCCTTCACCTCGCGGGTGAGGGCGCGGACACCGTGGACGACGAAGGGAGCGGACGCGGCGCCCCAGGCGACCGCGTGCAAAGGGGGCAAGAACCCCTCGGCTATGTGCATGAGTTGGGAGACCTCTCCAGCACCTCGTGGATGGACAACGCGCCCCGGCCGGTCTCCTGGCTCACGGGTGCTGATGCCCTGGCTCCGCCTTCCCGGGCGGTGCGGAACCTCCCGCGCCGCCCAGTGGCTTCCCGTGGGACCGGAGCCGGACTTCCCGTTCACAGTGGCGAGGGCCGCACCGGTTTCCCACCGGTTTCCCGAACACCAAGGCCAGATGACCCTAGTCGGACGGACGGACCGGTACCAACCCGGTCCGAACGGGTACGGTCCGCGGCGGGCGTCCCCGAACGGGTGCGCCCCGGTGGCGGCGCCACCCGCGGGCGTCCAGGCTGGCGGCGTGGCCGCCGATTACGACTACTCCGACCTGACCGCCGTCTACGTCAACTGCACCCTCAAGCGCTCGCCCGAGACCAGCAACACCGAGGGCCTGATCGACAGGAGCCGCTCCGTCATGGAGGCGGCCGGCGCCCGGACCTCGCTGATCCGCGCCGTGGACCACGACATCGCCACCGGTGTCTGGCCCGACATGACCGAGCACGGGTGGGAAACCGACCAGTGGCCCGTCCTGTACAGCCAGATCATGGACGCCGACATCCTCGTCCTGTGCGGCCCGATCTGGCTCGGCGACAACAGCTCGGTCATGAAGCAGGTCATCGAGCGGCTCTACGCCTGCTCCTCGATCCTGAACGAGCACGGCCAGTACGCCTATTACGGCCGCGTCGGCGGCGCACTCGTCACCGGCAACGAGGACGGCGTCAAGCACTGCGCCATGAACATCCTCTACAGCCTCCAGCACCTCGGCTACGCGATCCCGCCGCAGGCCGATGCGGGCTGGATCGGCGAGGCCGGGCCCGGGCCCTCGTACCTCGACCCCGGCTCGGGCGGTCCCGAGAACGATTTCACCAACCGGAACACCACCTTCATGTCGTGGAACCTCATGCACCTTGCCGCCCTGCTCAAGCGGTCCGGCGGGATGCCGGCGCACGGCAACCAGCGCTCGGAGTGGGACGCCGGCTGCCGCTTCGACTTCCCGAACCCGGAGCACCGGTAGCCCGCTCTCACCGGCAGACGTTGCGGTGCGCCACGTCCAGCACGAACCGCTCGGGCGAGTGCAGCGTGAAGGAGGTGAAGGCGGGCCTGGCGTCGAAGGCGGCGCCGAAGGTCACGTACCCCTCGAAGTCGCCGGTCATGGCGAGCCCCTTCAGCTGCGGAAGGCGGATCTTGACGAGCTCCGGCCCGCGGTACGTACTGCGGCCCGTGCGGTCGTGCGCGGCGGCGGGGTGCAGACGGATCTCCAGGAAGTGCTTACCGGCGAGCGGCACCGGCGTGCCGGAGCCGTCCTGGACCAGCTTCGGCACGCGGGTGACGGTGACCCCGGGGACGTGTCCCCGCAGGTCGACGACGATGCGGTCGTACGTGCAGTGACCGCCCCAGCGGGCGTTCACGACGAGCGGCACGGGCCGCACGGCGGCCGAGGCCGGCGCGGCGAGGGTGATGCCGGCGGTGAGCAGCGAACCCGTGGCGAGGGCCACGAACTGCCGGCGGCGGAGGTGGTTCATGACGTCCCCCTGATTCTTCGGAGGCGGGGACCGATGTCACCACTAAGGACACGCCCGGCAGGCTCACGGTTGCACTCGAACCACAAGAGAACCAAACAAATTCGGCAAACCGCGCAATCCAGGACAGTGAGCTCCCTATCGGGGCAGGAGGGTGCTCAGCTCGGCGTCGAGGTCGTAGTGCCGCTGCTCCTCCCCCCGCGGAACCAACTCGACCAGTCGCCGGCACAGCGCGCCCACGTCCCTCGCCCGGGCGGACACCACGCAGCTCTGCGCGCCGTTGCTGAAGGCGAGGAAGACGCGCGGCGAGCGGCCCTGCCACTGCGGCCACACGTGGATGTCCCCCTCGCCGGTCGCGCAGGTCTCCCCGTCCAGCAGTAGGTCCCGGGAGAACACCCAGTGCGCCAGGTGCATCCCGGCGCCCCGGAAGTCGAGCGTCAGCTCGTAGGGCCGGTCGCAGCGGTACGTGAAGGCCCCGTGTACGGGTATGGGCCCGGGTGCGTCCTCCAGCCGGAGCGGGAGGACGCGGTACTCGATGTCGTTGCCGTCCATGGCGCGGCGCCTCTCTGTCGTCTCTCGTCCCGCCTGCCCGCAGCCCCCTCGGGCAAGCTAGCCCACCTCCCGGTCGCCCCTGCGGGCCGAAGGTCCCGACCCCGGGGGCCGCTGGACCCGTCTTGTCACAGGAACGCGAAGGGGCCCGCCCTCCGGGGGGGAGGGCGGGCCGCCGGGGCGCAGGTCCGCTACGGGGCGGGGTGGAAGACGAACGAGTCGTTGGACTGCCCGGTGGCGGTGAAGGAGGCGCCGTTGGATTGGGAGCCGTTGCTCTGGTTGGAGGCCCCGGAGCCGGTGGCGACCTGCTGGGTGGTGGAGGAGTTGCCGAGGTTGGCGCCGGCGACCCCGCTGCCGAAGATCTCGGCGACGGCGGCATGGGACGAGATGCCGGCACCGGCGCCGTTGTCGGCCCGGGCGACGCCGGCGAAGAGGGCGACGGCGAAGGGGAACGAGGCGACGGCGGAGATCACGCGGATGCTGCGGTTGCTTGCCATGATGAAGTCCTCCAGTGCGCAAAGGGGCTGCGGTCCAAGGCGGTTGGCCGGCCGCCGGGGGTGTGGCCGCGACGTCACGTGATCACCTTGGCGCATGTGATCATCGAGAAACCAGCCCGGACCGGAGGATTCGCCCTCAAGCGTGATCAACTCACCCCAAACGTCAAAAGGCCCGCAAATCCGCCGTGTTGTGCTCCTCGGCGCCGTGGGGGAGCCCGGCGGGAACGGGGAAGGGGCCCGACGCAGTGCGTCGGGCCCCTTCCGGCGTCATGCGCGCCCGGTCAGCACTCGATGACGTTGACCGCCAGGCCACCGCGGGCGGTTTCCTTGTACTTGACCTTCATGTCGGCGCCCGTCTCCTTCATGGTCTTGATGACCTTGTCGAGGGACACCTTGTGCGTGCCGTCGCCGCGCATCGCCATCTTCGCCGCAGTGACGGCCTTGACCGCCGCCATGCCGTTGCGCTCGATGCACGGGATCTGGACCAGGCCGCCGACCGGGTCGCAGGTCAGGCCCAGGTTGTGCTCCATGCCGATCTCGGCCGCGTTCTCCACCTGCTCCGGGGTGCCGCCCAGGACCTCGGCGAGGGCGCCCGCCGCCATCGAGCAGGCCGAGCCGACCTCGCCCTGGCAGCCGACCTCCGCGCCGGAGATCGAGGCGTTCTCCTTGAACAGCATGCCGATCGCGCCCGCTGCGAGGAGGAAGCGGACCACGCCGTCCTCGTCCGCGCCCGGCACGAAGTTCACGTAGTAGTGCAGGACGGCGGGCAGGACGCCGGCCGCGCCGTTCGTCGGAGCCGTCACGACGCGGCCGCCCGCCGCGTTCTCCTCGTTGACCGCCATCGCGTAGATCGTCGTCCACTCGCTGCGGTGCATCATCGGGTCGCCCTCGGTGCGCAGCTGGCGCGCCGTGGACGCGGCCCGGCGCTTGACCCGCAGGCCGCCCGGGAGGATGCCCTCGCGGGACATGCCGCGCGAGACGCAGGCCTGCATGACCCGCCAGATCTCCAGCAGGCCCTCGCGGATCTCCTCCTCCGTGCGCCAGGCCTTCTCGTTCTCCAGCATCAGGGAGGAGATCGACAGGCCGGTCTCCTTCGCCAGGCGCAGCATCTCGTCGCCCGAGCGGAAGGGGTACTTCAGCACGGTGTCGTCGAGCTTGATCCGGTCCTCGCCGACCGCGTCCTCGTCCACCACGAAGCCGCCGCCGACCGAGTAGTAGGTCTTCTCCAGCAGGGGCGCGCCCGCGGCGTCGTACGCGAAGAGCGTCATGCCGTTCGCGTGGTAGGGCAGGGACCGGCGGCGGTGCAGGATCAGCTGGTTCGGCTCGTCGAAGGCGATCTCGTGCGCTTCGCCTATTTCCGTGCCGAGCAGGCGCAGGCGGCCCGTCTGTCGGATGCGCTCCACCTCGTCGTCGGCCGTCTCCACGTTCACCGTGCGCGGGGAGTGCCCCTCCAGGCCCAGGAGCACCGCCTTCGGCGTGCCGTGGCCGTGGCCGGTGGCGCCGAGGGAGCCGTACAGCTCTGCGCGGACCGCCGCCGTCTGGGCGAGCACGCCGTCCTTCTTCAGTCGGGTCACGAACATGCGGGCGGCCCGCATCGGGCCGACCGTGTGGGAGGAGGAGGGGCCGATGCCGATGGAGAAGAGGTCGAAGACGGAGATGGCCACGGTGGCGGACTCCCTTGTCTGCTCGTGGGGTGGGAGGGGGCGGGAAGCAGGATGGTTCAGGAGGGGTGATTGTTCGGATTTTGTCCGACAGACGAGCTTAACGCGGAGAAATGAACGGCTCCGCTGCCGGACGGGTGCGCGAGGTTGCGGTTGGGCGTGCGTCCGGTCACGTTCCCGCTGCGCGGCAGGGGCGGCGAGGGGGCCCGGCCGTCCCCTGGACCGGATCCAGGATCGGGTCCAAGCCCGGAGGCCCGCCGGAGCGGGCCCGGACGCCCGCCGCCGGTCATGGGGAAGGGCCCGGTTCTGCGGACTGCGGAACCGGGCCCTCCTCGTCACATCCCGGACGTCAGAGCGTCGGGTACAGCGGGAACTTCGCCGCCAGCGCGGAGACGCGCGCCTTGAGGGACTCGCTGTCGTACGTCGGCTTCAGCGCCTGCGCGATGATCTCGGCGACCTCGGTGAAGGCCTCGGCGTCGAAACCGCGGGTCGCGAGGGCCGGCGTACCGATCCGCAGACCCGAGGTGACCATCGGCGGCCGCGGGTCGTTCGGGATGGCGTTGCGGTTGACCGTGATGCCGACCTCGTGGAGGCGGTCCTCGGCCTGCTGCCCGTCCAGCTCGGAGTTGCGCAGGTCGACCAGGACCAGGTGCACGTCGGTGCCGCCGGTCAGGACGTCCACGCCCACGGCCTTGACGTCGTCCTGGACCAGGCGCTCGGCGAGGATCTTCGCGCCTTCCAGGGTGCGCTCCTGGCGCTCCTTGAACTCGGGCGAGGCCGCGACCTTGAAGGAGACCGCCTTGGCCGCGATCACGTGCTCCAGCGGGCCGCCCTGCTGACCCGGGAAGACCGCGGAGTTGATCTTCTTGGCCAGCTCCTGCGTCGACAGGATGACACCGCCGCGCGGACCGCCGAGGGTCTTGTGCGTGGTGGTGGTGACGACGTGGGCGTGCGGCACCGGGTTCGGGTGCAGGCCCGCGGCCACCAGACCGGCGAAGTGCGCCATGTCGACCATGAGGTACGCGCCGACCTCGTCCGCGATGCGGCGGAAGGCGGCGAAGTCCAGCTGGCGCGGGTAGGCGGACCAGCCGGCGATGATCAGCTGCGGCTTGGACTCCTTGGCGAGGCGCTCGACCTCGGCCATGTCGACCTGGCCGTCTTCACCGACGTGGTACGGGACCACGTTGTAGAGCTTGCCGGAGAAGTTGATCTTCATGCCGTGGGTCAGGTGACCGCCGTGGGCCAGGTTCAGGCCCATGATCGTGTCGCCCGGCTTCAGCAGCGCGAACATCGCGGCGGCGTTCGCCTGCGCACCCGAGTGCGGCTGGACGTTCGCGGCCTCGGCGCCGAACAGCGCCTTGATGCGGTCGATCGCGATCTGCTCGACGACGTCGACGTGCTCGCAGCCGCCGTAGTAGCGGCGGCCCGGGTAGCCCTCGGCGTACTTGTTGGTCAGGACCGAGCCCTGGGCCTCCATGACGGCGACCGGAGCGAAGTTCTCCGACGCGATCATTTCCAGGGTGGACTGCTGGCGGGCGAGCTCGGCGTCGACGGCGGCGGCGACGTCCGGGTCGAGCTCGTGGAGAGGGGTGTTCAGTACAGACATCAGGATCCCCTGGGGTCAGTTACCGGCGGTGAGCTTGGTGTACTCCTCGGCGGAGAGCAGGTCGGCCGGCTCCTCCGCGATGCGCACCTTGAACAGCCAGCCACCCTCGAACGGGGCGGTGTTCACGAGCGCCGGGTCGTCCACGACGTCCTGGTTGGCCGCGACGACCTCACCGGTGACGGGGGAGTAGAGGTCGCTGACGGACTTGGTCGACTCCAGCTCGCCGCAGGTCTCGCCCGCGGTCACGGTGTCGCCGACCTGGGGGAGCTGGGCGTAGACGACGTCACCGAGCGCGTTGGCCGCGAACTCCGTGATGCCGACCGTCGAGACGCCGTCCTCGGCGTCCGACAGCCACTCGTGCTCCTTGCTGTAACGCAGCTGCTGGGGGGTGCTCATGACCTGATTCTCCTGGATGCGGGGGAGTGGATACGAACAGTGGTCTTGCGGAGTGAGACGGCCGGTACGGCGTACGGGCGCTACTTCTGCCGCTTGTAGAACGGCAGGGCCACGACCTCGTACGGCTCATGCGTACCGCGAATGTCCACGCCGACGCCGGAGGTGCCGGGCGCGGCGTGCGCCGCGTCCACGTAGGCCATCGCGATCGGCTTGCCCAGCGTCGGGGACGGGGCGCCCGAGGTGACCTCGCCGATCACCTCGCCGCCGGCGACGACCGGGAACCCGGCACGCGGGACGCGGCGGCCCTCGGCGATCAGGCCGACCAGCTTGCGCGGCGCCTTGGTGGCGGCCTGCTCGGCGGCGGCCTCCAGGGCGGTGCGCCCGACGAAGTCGCCGTCCTTCTCGAACTTCACGACCCGGCCCAGGCCCGCGTCGAACGGGGTGAGGGCGGTGGTCAGCTCGTGCCCGTACAGCGGCATGCCCGCCTCCAGGCGCAGCGTGTCACGGCAGGACAGGCCGGCCGGGACCAGGCCGACGCCCTCGCCGGCCTCGGTCAGCGCCTGCCACAGCTGCACGGCGTGCTCGGGGGAGACGAACAGCTCGAAGCCGTCCTCGCCGGTGTAGCCCGTACGCGCGATCAGCGCGGGCACGCCCGCGACCGTGCCCGGCAGGCCGGCGTAGTACTTCAGCCCGTCCAGGTCGGCGTCGGTGAGGGAGGCGAGGATGCCGGGGGACTCGGGGCCCTGCACGGCGATCAGCGCGTACGCGTCTCGGTCGTCGCGGACCTCCGTCTTGAAGCCCGCGGCGCGCTCGGTCAGGGCGTCCAGGACGACCTGGGCGTTGGAGGCGTTCGCGACGACCATGTACTCGGTCTCGCCCAGGCGGTAGACGATCAGGTCGTCGAGGATCCCGCCGTCCTCCCGGCAGATGTGCGTGTAGCGGGCGCGGCCCACGCCGACGGTGGAGATGTTGCCGACCAGCGCGTAGTCCAGGGCCTTGACGGCCTCCGGGCCGGTCAGCGTGATCTCGCCCATGTGGGACAGGTCGAAGAGACCGGCCTTGGTCCGTACGGCGTTGTGCTCGTCGCGCTCACTGGCGTACCGCAGGGGCATGTCCCAGCCCGCGAAATCGGTCATGGTCGCACCGAGCGACCGGTGCAGCGCATCGAGGGCGGTCAGGCGGGGGGCAGTGCTCATGGGTGTGGCTCCCGGGTCCCAGGGCATGACATGACGAGGACGATCCTCCCCATCTGTCATCGGAACCTGAGAGGTTCGCCGAGAGTTCCCGGTCGGACCCGGGGAACGTCGACTTGCACCTTGGGTGGAGCGCACGCGGGTGCCGTCGTGAGGGACGGCGGCGCGGCTCGCTTTTCAGATCTGCCTCATCCACGCGGTACGGGGCCTGAGAGATTCAAGGGAGGAACTTGCTCCTTCGGCGCCCGGGCGCCGCCTCACGGCGTGCCGGGACTCTCCCGCGCGGATTCAAGCGGCCGGTATGCAGTTGGTCCAGATGGCGCACATCATTGCACGCCGTCCGGGCGATCGGGCGTGCGGGCCCGGAAGAACGTGCGGGACCGGTGGTCCCGGACCGGTGGCCGGCCCGGAAATCAGGACCGGAACCAGGGCTCCCGGATTACCGTCTCTTTACACTCAGTGGGCATGGGCCCGCGTGGCCCGATTGGGGGAGGCGATCACGGTGCGGAGATTCGGAGTGCTGGCGTTGACCGGGGCCGTGGACGGGGTGCCGGCGGCGCGGCGGGCGTGCGCCGGGGGCCCTCTCGTACGTGACCTGCGCGGCCGGGGCCCGCACGGACCGCAGTGGCTCGGCTTCGCCGAAGGCGACATCGTCGTGGTGTCCGGGCTGCCCGGCGGCGGCAAGAGCACGCTGATCAAGCGGGCCGCGGAGGGCGGCGGCATCGACTCCCAGGACGTGCGCGAGCGCTGGGAGCGGCGGATGCCGAGCGCCCTGCCGTACGCCGCGTACCGGCCGCTGGTCCGCTGCGCCCACTACTGGGGGCTGTGGCGGACGCTGCGCTCCGGGGCCTCGGCGGTGGTCCATGACTGCGGGACGCAGACCTGGGTGCGCAGCCTGCTGGCCGCGGCCGCGCGGCGGCGGGGCCGGGCGTTGCACCTGCTGCTGCTGGACACCACCCCGGAGGAGGCCCTGGCCGGGCAGGCGGAGCGGGGGCGCGGGGTGTCGGCGTACGCCTTCGCCCGCCACCGGGGCGCGGTGGCCCGGCTGCTGCGCGACGCGGAATCGGGCCGCCTCCCGGCGGGCTGCACCTCCGCGGTCCTGCTGGACCGGGGCTCGGCGGCCCGCGTGACCCGCATAGCCTTCCGCCGCGGCCCGGCCTAGCCCCGCCCCACCCCACCCCAGCTGACCCCACGGGCCCGTGGCGGCGGGCGGTGCGCGGCGGGCGGCGGGCCCGGGGGCGTGGGCGCCGGCGTGGGGGCCGGGGCGAGCCGTTAATGTCGGGCCGACAGCGTGGGGTGAGAACAGCGGAGGCGTACATGCAAGGCGGCGGCTGGCCGGACAACGAGCTGGAGCAGGTGCTCGGGGCGGCGCTGGGGCAGGCGGACGCGGGGGCCCGCATCGTCGAGGTGGTCGGGCGGAGCCTGCTCTGGGTGCCCCTGCCCGCCGGTGGCGGCCCGGACGCGGCCGACCTCACGCTGCCCACTATGGAGATCAACGGGGCGGCGTACGTACCCGTGTACAGCTCCGAGGCCCAGTTCCGCGCCTGCGTCGGTCCCGGCATGGACTTCGCCGTGGCCCCGGCCGTCGAGTTCGCCCGTGGCCTTCCCCCGCAGCTGGGGATCGCCGTGAACCCGGAGGGCGCCGTCGGCGTCCCGCTGCCCCCGCCGGCCGTCGCGGAGCTCTGCCGCACCGGCCGCACCCCGCTCGACGGCCCCGCCACCGGCGGCCGCGTCCGGCTCTTCGAGCCCGACTGGCAGGACGACCCGGTCGACTTCCTGACCGTCGCGGCCGAGGAGTTCCGCGCCACCGGCGTGATCGCCGCCGCCCACCGCTGCCTCGCCAGCGTCGAGGGCGGGGACCCGGAGCTCTACATCGGCGTCCGGCTGCTGGGATGGGAGCCCGAGATGCGCAGCGCCCCGATGGACGCCCTCGGCCGGGCCCTGGCCCGCGTGGCGCCGTCCTGGCCCGTCCAGTTGATCCTGCTGGACGCCGTGCAGGACCCGGTGGTCGACTTCATGGTTGCGCGCGTACGCCCCTTCTACCTCGCGTAGGGCCGCTTAAGCTGGGTGCGGATACGGGTGGACGGGCGGACGAAGAACGAAGAGGGGTACCGGGTGAGTGCGTCAGGCACGGCCGCGGCCGGGCAGGTCGAGCACATGATGCGCCAGGTGACGCCCGGGCGCTACGAGAGCTACGAGTCGCTTCTGCACGCCCTCGCCGAGGGCCGCCTGTGGATGTTGCTCTGGCAGGGCCAGCCGGGCTCCCCGGACGCCCAGTACGGCGGCATGGAGGTCGAGGGCCTCGGGTACGCGCCCTGCGTGACCTCGCCCCAGGAGCTGGCCGCCAGCGGCTGGAACCGGGGCTACGAGGTGGTCACCGGCCGGGACATCGCCCGCGCGCTGTACCCGGACCGCTGGGGCCTGTGGCTCAATCCGCACGCCCAGGGCGGCGGCCTCGGCATTCCCTGGGCCGACCTGCGCCGGATCGCCACCGGCCTCGACCGGATGCCGGCCGGGCCGCTGCGGCTGTCCGAGCCCGCCCTGGAGCTCCCGCAGTTCTACGGGCTGCTGACCCAGCACGCGCACCGCACCCCCGCCGTCCGCTCGCTGCGCCGCGCCTGGGTGCAGCCCTCGCTGGGCTCGCCGTACCTCGCGGTCGGGCTCGACCTGTACGACGCCTCCGCGCCCGCGCTGGAATCCGTACGGGAGATGATGCGCCAGTCGGTCGGCGCGGTCCCCGAGGGCGTGCCGGTGTGCACGGTGGCGCTGGCGGACGAGCACGACCCGGTCGCGATGTGGCTGCGCGCCCAGACCCGCCCCTTCTACGACCGAGAGGGCCAAGCCGCGTACTGACCCGGGGTCGCCCGGCCCGGGCGCGGCGCCCCCCGGGCGGCCGTCCGAGGGATGCCCGGCCACTGAGACGGGCGTATCGAAACGAGCCGAAGGCCGCAGGGAACCATCGTTCCCTGCGGCCTTCGGCTTGTCCGGATTTCACCACTGTTGTGGGTCCAAAAGGCATGGTCCTACCGCGAGTTGGGCGCCATGTCCGATTGTGTACCGAACGGACGGTGTTGCTCCGCTCAGGCGAGAGCGAAGTCCGGATAACGGGAACCCAGCCCTCACATCACGGTTGCGCATCCATTCATCTGCGGGTCTGGCGGCTGATCGCAGCGCCGATGAAGACTCCCCACCCAAGAGCCGGTCAGTCCTCCAAGACCCGGTTCGTTCATTGCGTTTCGCTTGTGGCTTTGCACCGCACTTCCCGCAGTTCCTGCACCTCAACACGCGTCCCGCGTGTCACCACGCACTCCGAGCGCCACTCCGCACCAACGCCGCCACAGCGGCGGGCATGGGCCGGCAACCGTCGGCCGAGAGGGGTCCCCACCACGATGACGGCACCACTGCATGACACGAGCGCGGAAGCACCCGCACCCGTGTCCGTAGCCGACGTCCCTGCCAAGGCCATCGAAGGCCGCTCGCCCGGCCGCATCGCCTGGATGCGGCTCAAGCGCGACAAGGTCGCGCTGACCGGCGGAGTGGTCGTGATCCTCCTGATCCTGGTGGCGGTCTTCGCACCGCAGATCGTGAGCCTGCTGGGCCACCCGCCCAACGAGTTCCACGAGGACTTGATCGACCCGGATCTGGGCACGCCGCTCGGCTCCTTCGGCGGCATGAGCTCCGACTACCTGCTGGGCGTCGAACCCACCAACGGGCGAGACGTGTTCAGCCGGATCGTCTACGGCGCCCGGATCTCCCTGGTCGTCGCCTTCCTGTCGGCCTTCGTGTCGGTCACCATAGGCAGCCTGCTCGGCGCACTCGCCGGTTTCATCGGCGGCTGGGTCGACGGCCTGATCAGCCGCCTGATGGACCTGCTGCTCGCGTTCCCGCAGCTGCTGTTCACCATCGCCCTGGTGTCGGTCGTCCCCAACTCCCTCTGGGGGTTCTCGGGTTCGGGCGTACGCATGGGCGTACTGATCGTCGTCATCGGCTTCTTCGGCTGGCCGTACATCGGCCGCATCGTGCGAGGCCAGACGATCTCCCTGCGGGAGCGCGAGTACGTCGAGGCCGCGCGCAGCCTCGGGGCCGGCCGCGGCTACATCCTGATCAAGGAGCTGCTGCCCAACCTGTTCGCGCCGATCCTCGTCTACTCGACGCTGCTCATCCCGACCAACATCCTGACGGAGGCGGCCCTCAGCTTCCTCGGCGCCGGCGTCAAACCGCCCACCGCCTCCTGGGGAAAGATGCTGTCCGACGCCATCCCCATCTACCAGGACGACCCCGCGTACATGGTGGTCCCCGGTATCACGATCTTCATCACCGTCCTGGCGTTCAACCTCTTCGGGGACGGGCTGCGTGACGCACTCGACCCCAAGGGCAGCTGAACCGCTTCATCGATTCACCCACCAATGGAGGTTGGACCAACGTGATCCGCAGAAAGCAGGCATTCGCGATCACCGCCGTGATCGCCGCCCTGTCCCTGACCGCCGCGTGCGGTGGCAGTGACGGCAAGAAGGACGAGGGCAAGGGAGCCGGCGGCGCCGCGTTCAACGCGGCCACCACCGGCATGGTGAACCCCTCGGACGCCAAGGGCGGCGAGCTCAAGCTCTGGTCGCCCCAGGACGTCGACTACCTCGACCCGGCGCGTGCCTACTACGGCTTCGTGTGGGACATCCAGCGCCTCTACGTGCGCCAGCTGCTCGCGTACGACAGCAAGCCGGGCAAGGACGGCAGCAAGCTCGTCCCGGACCTCGCCGAGGGTCTGCCGGTCCTGAGCAACGAGGGCAAGACGTACACCCTCAAGATCAAGGACGGCGTCAAGTTCGAGGACGGCACGCCGATCACCTCGAAGGACTTCAAGTACGGCATCGAGCGCGTCTTCGCGCAGGACGTGCTGTCCGGCGGTCCCACCTACCTGATCGACCTCCTCGACCAGGGCCAGAAGTACCCCGGCCCGTACAAGGACACCGACGCCAACAAGATGGGCCTGAAGTCCGTCGAGACGCCGGACGACAAGACGATCGTCTTCAACCTGGCGAGCGCCAACTCCGACTTCAGCTACCTGCTGGCCATGCCGTCCTCCTCGCCGGTCCCGGCGGCCAAGGACACCGGCGCCACGTACACCAACAAGCCGGTCTCCACCGGCCCGTACAAGGTCGAGAGCTTCACCGCGAGCAAGGGCGCGACCTTCGTCCGCAACGAGAACTGGGACCCGAAGACCGACACGATCCGCAAGGGTCTGCCGGACAAGGTCTCCTTCACCGTGACTACCAACCCGGACGACATGGACGCGCGTCTGCTGTCCGGCGACATCGACCTCGCCATCGACGGCACGGGCATGCAGCAGGCCGGCAAGAACAAGGTCCTCAAGGACGAGAACCTCAAGAAGAACGCGGACAACCCGTTCACGGGCTACATCCGCTACTTCGCCTTCCCGACCACGGTCGCGCCGTTCGACAACGTCGAGTGCCGCAAGGCCGTCATCTACGCCGCCGACCCGAAGTCGCTCCAGACCGCCCGCGGTGGCCCGACCAGCGGTGACCTCGGCGCGAACATGCTGCCGCCCGGCATCCCCGGCTCCGACAAGAGCTACGACCCGTGGAACCTGACCAAGGGCGAGCCGCAGGAGGCCAAGGCCAAGGAGGCCCTCAAGGCCTGTGGCAAGCCGGACGGGTTCGAGACCACCATCGCGGTCCGCAACAACCGCGCCCCCGAGGTGAAGACCGCCGAGTCCCTCCAGGCGTCGCTCGCCAAGGTCGGCATCAAGGTCACCATCGACCAGTACGACGGCAAGCTCTCCTCCTCCGTGATCGGTTCGCCCGAGAACGTGAAGAAGAAGGGCTACGGCATCATCGTGATGGGCTGGGGCGCCGACTACAACTCCGGTTCGGGCTTCCTGCAGCCGCTCGTCGACGGCAAGTTCATCCAGCCGAACGGCAACAACAACTACACCGAGATCAACGACCCGGAGATCAACGAGCTCTTCAAGACGGCTGCGGCCGCCGCGACTCCGGAAGCTGCTGCTCCGTTCTACACGGACATCAACAAGAAGGTCATGGAGAAGGCGCTCTACCTTCCCATCAACTTCGACAAGGCCTTCGTCTACCACAACCCGCGTCTGACGAACGTCTACTTCAACGACTCCATGGGCAAGATCGACCTGGCCACGGTCGGCATCGCCGCCAAGTAGCCGAGTCGTCGAGTCGTCACGTAACAACAGGCAAGTGCCTTCACCGCACATGCGCTAGTCCGAAGGGCAGGTGAAGGCCGCAGGCGGCGGCTGTCGTCCCACGAGGGACGGCAGCCGCCCGCCCCGGGCGGCCGACTGCAGTGCTCGTCTACCTCATACGGCGGCTGTTCAACGTCGTCGCCACGCTGCTGGTGGTCTCCGTGGTCACCTTCGGCATCTTCTTCGCGGTCCCCAAGATCACAGGCAGCGATCCGGCCCTCATGTACGCCGGCCGCGAGACCAACGAGACCGCCCTGGCGGGCATCCGCGTGAAGATGGGCTTCGACAAGCCCATCTCCGAGCAGTACCTGACCTTCGTCAAGGGCATCTTCGTCGGCCGCGACTACGACGGCGGCACCGATGTCACCCACTGCGCCGCCCCCTGCTTCGGCTACTCCTTCAAGACCGAGGCACCCGTCTGGGAGACCATGGTCGACCGCATGCCGGTCACCCTCTCGCTGGCCCTCGGCGCAGCGGTCATCTGGGTGATCGCCGGTGTGGCCACGGGCGTGGTCTCGGCGCTCAAACGCAGGACCGCCATCGACCGCACCGTCATGGTCGGCGCGCTCGCCGGTGTCTCGCTGCCGATCTTCTTCACCGGCATGGTGGCCCCCGCGATCTTCGTCTACAGCCTCGGCTGGCTGGACGTGTCCAACTACAAACCGCTCACCGAGGATCCGGTGGCCTGGCTCAACTCCCTGATCCTGCCCTGGGTGACCCTGGCCTTCCTCTTCGCCGCCACCTACGCCCGCATCACCCGCGCCACGATGCTGGAAGTGCTCGGCGAGGACTACATCCGCACCGCCCGCGCCAAGGGACTCAAGGAGGGCGTGGTCATCCGCAAGCACGCCCTGCGCTCCACCCTCACCCCGATCGTCACGATGTTCGGCCTGGACCTCGGCGGACTCCTCGGTGGCGCGGTGCTCACCGAGACGACCTTCAACTTCCAGGGTCTGGGGACGGCGGCCGTCGCCGCCATCGGCCAGGGCGACCTGCCCGTGATCATGGGCGTCACCCTGCTCGCCGCACTCTTCGTGGTGATGGCCAACCTGATCGTGGACCTGCTGTACGCCGTCATCGACCCGCGCGTGAGGCTGACGTGACCGAGAACCCCACCAACGGCGCAGGCTCCGGCGAGTCCGCCGACCGCGAACCGGTCGTCGGCCACGTCGCCGGCGGCCCCGCGTTCGTACCCGAGCAGGCCGGCCCGCCGGAGACCGGCCCGTCGACGAGCGCGGCCTTCCTCTCCGTACGCGACCTCAAGGTGCACTTCCCGACCGACGACGGCCTCGTCAAGTCCGTCGACGGGCTCTCCTTCGACCTGGAGCGCGGCAAGACCCTCGGCATCGTCGGCGAGTCCGGCTCCGGCAAGTCGGTGACCTCGCTGGCCATCATGGGCCTGCACCGCACCGGCAACGCCCGCAGCCGCCCGCACATCTCGGGCCAGGTCGTGCTCGACGGCGAGGACCTCGTACGGGCCGACGCCGACCACGTGCGCAGGCTGCGCGGGCGCAAGATGGCCATGGTCTTCCAGGACCCGCTGTCCGCGATGCACCCGTACTACTCGGTCGGCAAGCAGATCATCGAGGCGTACCGCACCCACCAGAACGTCGACAAGAAGACCGCCCGCACCCGCGCGGTCGAGATGCTCGACCGGGTCGGCATCCCCGAGCCCCACCGGCGCGTGGACGCGTACCCGCACGAGTTCTCCGGCGGCATGCGCCAGCGCGCGATGATCGCGATGGCGCTCGTCAACAACCCCGAACTGCTCATCGCGGACGAGCCGACCACCGCCCTCGACGTCACCGTCCAGGCGCAGATCCTCGACCTGATCCGCGACCTGCAGAAGGAGTTCGGCTCCGCGGTCATCATGATCACGCACGACCTCGGCGTGGTCGCCGAGATGGCCGACGAGATCCTCGTGATGTACGGCGGCCGGTGCGTCGAGCGCGGCACCGCGGAGAAGGTCTTCTACGAGCCGCGCCACCCCTACACCTGGGGCCTGCTCGGCTCCATGCCGCGCATCGACCGCGAGCAGACCGAGCGCCTGATCCCGGTCAAGGGCTCGCCGCCCAGCCTCATCAACATCCCGAGCGGCTGCGCCTTCAACCCGCGCTGCCCGTACGCCGACGTCCCCAAGGGCGGCATCACCCGCACCCAGCGGCCCGAGCTGACCGAGGACGGCAGCCGGCACTGGTCCGCCTGCCACATGTCGCATGAGGAGCGGACCCGGATCTGGACCGAAGAGATTGCGCCGAAGCTGTGACCGACATGAAGAAGGACCCCGCGGCCAAGGGCTCCGCGGCTGCGGCCGAGGAGCAGCCGCTGCTGAAGGTGACCGGCCTGGTCAAGCACTTCCCCATCAGCAAGGGGCTGCTGCGCCGGCAGGTCGGGGCCGTCAAGGCCGTCGACGGCATCGACTTCGACGTCCGGCGCGGTGAGACGCTCGGCGTGGTCGGCGAGTCCGGCTGCGGCAAGTCGACGATGGGCCGGCTGATCACCCGCCTGCTGGAGCCCACCGGCGGCACCGTCGAGTTCGAGGGGCGCGACATCACGCACCTCGGGGTCTCCGGGATGCGTCCGCTGCGCCGCGACGTGCAGATGATCTTCCAGGACCCGTACGGCTCGCTCAACCCCCGGCACACGGTCGGCACGATCGTCGGCGCCCCCTTCAAGCTCCAGGGCGTCCAGCCCGAGGGCGGACTGAAGGCGGAGGTCCAGCGGCTGCTGTCGCTGGTGGGCCTCAACCCGGAGCACTACAACCGCTACCCGCACGAGTTCTCGGGCGGCCAGCGCCAGCGCATCGGCATCGCCCGCGCGCTGGCCCTCAAGCCGAAGCTGGTCGTCGCCGACGAGCCGGTCTCGGCGCTGGACGTGTCGATCCAGGCCCAGGTGGTCAACCTGCTGGACGACCTCCAGGAGGAGCTCGGCCTCACCTACGTGATCATCGCGCACGACCTGTCGGTCATCCGGCACGTGTCGGACCGCATCGCGGTGATGTACCTCGGCAAGATCGTGGAGCTGACCGACCGCAAGTCGCTGTACGAGAACCCGATGCACCCGTACACCAAGGCGCTGCTGTCGGCCGTACCGGTGCCGGACCCGCGCCGGCGCGGCACCAAGAGTGGCCGCATCCTGCTCAAGGGCGACGTCCCGTCGCCGATCTCGCCGCCCTCCGGCTGCCGCTTCCACACCCGCTGCTGGAAGGCCACGCAGATCTGCACGACGCAGGAGCCGCCGATGCTGGCCCTGGCCACGGGTCACCAGGTGGCCTGCCACCACCCGGAGAACGCCCCCGACCAAGCCCCCGGCGACACCGCCCTCCCGGGTGCCGCAGAGGCAGTGGCCACGATCGCGGACTGACCCCGCCCCCGTCGCCCCGGCGTCCCGGCTCCGCCCCCACGGAGCCGGGCCCCGGCGTTTGCGGCACCCCCGGCGCGGCCGGCCCGGGGGTGCCGGGGCGGCCGGTCGAACTGCCGGCCGGCCGGGCGGCACAATGGGGCAGTGCTCCACGATCTCTTCCCGCCCGGGATCCAGCATGCCCTGGACCTCGCCGGCATCTTCGTCTTCGCCACCGCCGGCGCCCTGCTCGCCGTACGCAAGAACTTCGACGTCTTCGGCATCTGCGTCCTCGCCCTGGTCACCGCCCTCGGCGGCGGCCTCTTCCGCGACCTCGTCATCGGTGCCGTCCCGCCCGCCGCCTTCGGCGAGCTCAGCTTCTTCGTCACGCCGCTGATCGCGGCCGGCCTCGTCTTCTTCCTGCACCCCGAGGTGCAGCGGATCAACCGCGCCATCAACGTCTGCGATGCCGCCGGCCTCGCGCTGTTCTGTGTGACGGGCACGACCAAGGCGTACGAGTTCGGCCTCGGACTCACCGCGTCCGCCGCGCTGGGCCTGGCCACCGCCGTCGGCGGGGGCGTGCTGCGCGACGTGCTCGCCAACGAGGTGCCGTCGCTGCTGCGCGACCGCGAGATGTACGCCGTCCCCGCCATGGTCGGCGCCTCGATGGTGGCCGTGTTCATCGGTTTCGGCGTGCTCAACGCGATGACCACCGCCCTCGCGATCGTCACCACGTTCGTGCTCCGGCTCCTCGCCATGACCTACCACTGGCGGGCCCCGCTGGCCTGGAACCGCCGCTCCTCGGTGGCCGAAGAGCCGTAATCAGCGTGTCACAAACAAAAGCTACCGCTTAGTAGCTTCGCGTTGTAGTGTCGAATTCATGGCATACGCAGCGGCCCAGGCATCCATCGGCGACAGCGAGTTCGACCGCGACACCACCGTCACCGAGCGCGCGGGCGAACCCGGCGTGTACGAAGCGGAGCTCTCCGCGGGGTGGACGATCATCAGCGCCGTCAACGGCGGCTACCTGCTGGCCCTGGTCGGCCGGGCCCTGTCGGCGGCCCTGCCGCACCCGGACCCCTTCACCGTCTCCGCCCACTACCTGACCTCGTCCGTACCCGGCCCCGCCGTGATCCGCACCGAGGTCGTCCGGGTCGGGCGCACCCTCTCCACCGGCCAGGCCTCCCTCTTCCAGTACGACGAGAGCGGCGCCGAGATCGAGCGGATCCGGGTCGTCGCCTCGTACGGCGACCTCGCCTCCCTCCCGGACGACGTCCGCACCACGGCGGTCCCGCCGGTGATCCCGTCCTACGGGGACTGCCTCGGCCCGGAGGCCGGTCCGGCCCCGATCCCCGGCAGCAACGCCATCGTGGACCGGCTCCGGCTGAGGCTCGACCCGGCTACGGCGGGCTGGGCGCTCGGTGCGCCGTCCGGGAAGGGTGAAATGCGGGCCTGGTTCGAGCTGGCCGACGGCCGTGACGCGGACCCGCTGTCGATGCTGCTCGCGGTGGACGCGCTGCCGCCGACCTGCTTCGACCTGGGTCTGATGGGCTGGAGCCCGACCATCGAGCTCACCACCCACATCCGCCGGCGCCCGGCCCCCGGTCCGCTGCGGATCTCCATCACCACCCGGAACCTGGCCGGCGGCTTCCTGGAGGAGGACGCCGAGGTCTGGGACTCCTCGAACCACCTGGTGGCCCAGTCCCGCCAGCTCGCCCGAGCCCCCCGCTAGGCCGGGCCCGCGGACGCGGCCCAGGCGCCGGCCCGCCCGGGGCCCGCGCGCACTACCGCCGGGAGGGGCGGGGGTACGCGGGGTCCGGGCGCGGGGAGCGGGCTCGTAGAATCAGGGGATCATGGCCTACCTCGACCACGCCGCCACCACTCCGATGCTCCCGGAGGCCGCTGCGGCGATGACCGCGCAGTTCGCCGCCACGGGTAACGCGTCCTCCCTCCACGCCGCCGGCCGTCGCGCCCGCCGTACCGTCGAGGAGGCCCGCGAGGCCCTCGCCGAGGCACTCGGCGCCCGCCCGAGCGAGGTGGTCTTCACCGCGGGCGGCACGGAGGCCGACAACCTCGCCGTCAAGGGCCTGTACTGGGCCCGCCGCGACCAGGACCCCGCCCGGACCCGGGTGCTCGCCAGCCCCGTCGAGCACCACGCCGTCCTCGACGCCGTCCACTGGCTCGGCGAGCACGAGGGAGCCCGCGTCGAGTACCTGCCCGTCGACCGCCACGGCCGCGTGCACCCCGAGGACCTGCGCGAAGCCATCGCACGCAACCCCGACGACGTGGCCCTGGCCACCGTCATGTGGGCCAACAACGAGATCGGCACCGTCATGCCGGTCCATGAACTCGCGGCAGTGGCCCGCGAGTTCGCGATCCCCCTGCACTCCGACGCCGTCCAGGCCTTCGGGCAGCTCGACGTCCGCTTCGGTGACAGCGGCCTCGCCGCGATGACCGTCAGCGCCCACAAGATCGGTGGCCCCTACGGCATCGGCGCGCTGCTGCTCGGCCGCGACCAGAGCCCCGTCCCCGTCCTGCACGGCGGCGGCCAGGAGCGGCACGTCCGCTCCGGGACCCTCGACGTGCCCGCCATCGCCGCCTTCGCGGTGGCCGCCGTGATCGCCGCCGAACGGCGCGAGCGGTTCGCCACCGAGATCGGCGGGCTGCGTGACGAACTGGTCGCCGCCGTCCTGCGGGAAGTACCCGACGCCGTCCTCGGCGGCGACCCCGACGACCGGCTGCCGGCCAACGCGCACTTCAGCTTCCCCGGCTGCGAGGGCGACTCGCTGCTGCTCCTGCTGGATGCCCAGGGCATCGAATGCTCCACCGGCTCGGCCTGCACCGCGGGCGTGGCCCAGCCCAGCCACGTCCTGCTGGCCACCGGCACCGACCCGCAACTGGCCCGGGGCACCCTGCGCTTCTCCCTCGGTCACACCTCCACCAAGGAGGACGTCGCGGCCGTCGCCGCCGCGATCGGCCCGGCGGTCGAACGCGCCCGCACGGCAGGCCTCAGCTAGAGCCCGGAGCCCGGGCGGCCCCCGCTGGTCAGTGGGGGGCCGCTGCGAGTTCCGAGCGGACCAGGCCCAGGTAGCGGTTCCAGTCCCAGTGCGGGCCCGGGTCGGTGTGGTCGGCGCCCGGGACCTCGGAGTGGCCCAGTATGTGCGTACGGTCCACGGGTATGCCGTACCTGCGGCAGACGTCCGCGGCCAGCCGGGCCGAGGCCGCGTACAGCGCGTCCGTGAAGTCCTGCGGCCGGTCCACGAAGCCCTCGTGCTCGATGCCCACACTGCGCTCGTTCATCGAGCGGTTGCCCGAGTGGAAGGCGACGTCCAGCTCGCGCACCATCTGCTCGATACGGCCGTCCTGGCCGACTATGTAGTGCGCCGACGCCTGGTGCCACGGGTTCTTGAACGCATCCACCGACGACGCGAAGCTGCCCTGTGTGACATGGACGACGATCCGGTCCACCCGGTAGTCGTCGGGCCGGTCCGCCAGTCGCCAGTTCGCCGGCGAGGCCGCCGTCCAGCCCACGCCAGCGTGGTCGACCTCACCTTCCTTCCGCGGCTTGCCCACTCCCGGCAGCAGCCACCAGGCGCGCCGCAGTTCGTCCTGTCCGGCGATCGCCGCCGCGGTGAAGACCGCGAGCCCCCCGAACAGCACCATCCGGCGCGTCCTGCGCGGCGCGGCTTTCGGCGCCCCCTCGGCCCTGCCGACCTTGCTCCCCATGTGATCCACCCCCCGTACCCGATAACGCGCTGTGACCCCGGCCGGTTCCCCCGTACCCTGGACGGTGCTATGACTGAGAACCTGCCGCGCACCGCCCGCCCCCTTCGCGTCCTGGCCGCCATGTCCGGCGGCGTGGACTCCGCCGTTGCCGCCGCCCGCGCGGTCGAAGCCGGGCACGACGTGACCGGCGTCCACCTCGCGCTCTCCGCGAACCCACAGTCCTTCCGGACCGGCGCCCGCGGCTGCTGCACCATCGAGGACTCCCGCGACGCCCGCCGCGCCGCCGACGTCATCGGCATCCCGTTCTACGTCTGGGACCTGGCCGAGCGCTTCCGCGAGGACGTCGTCGAGGACTTCATCTCCGAGTACGAGGCCGGGCGCACCCCGAACCCCTGCCTGCGCTGCAACGAGAAGATCAAGTTCGCGGCCCTGCTGGACAAGGCCCTCGCCCTCGGCTTCGACGCCGTCTGCACCGGCCACTACGCCACCGTCGTCCTGAACGAGGACGGCACCCGCGAGCTGCACCGCGCCTCCGACATGGCCAAGGACCAGTCGTACGTCCTCGGCGTCCTCGACGAGAAGCAGCTCGCCCACGCCCTCTTCCCGCTCGGTGACACCCTCACCACCAAGGAAGAGATCCGCGCCGAGGCCGAGGAGCGCGGTCTGGCCGTCGCGAAGAAGCCCGACAGTCACGACATCTGCTTCATCGCCGACGGCGACACCCAGGGCTTCCTCGCGAGCCGCCTGGGCAAGGCCGAGGGCGACATCGTCGACGGGGCCACCGGTGAGAAGGTCGGCACCCACGACGGCGCCTTCGGCTTCACCATCGGCCAGCGCAAGGGCCTGCGCATCGGCCATCCCGCGCCCGACGGCAAGCCGCGCTACGTCCTCGACATCTCGCCGGTGAACAACACCGTCACCGTCGGACCCGTCGAGGCCCTGGACGTCACCGCCCTCACCGCGATCCGCCCCCGCTGGTGCGGAGCCGTGGCTGCCGCCCCGGGCACCTACACCGCCCAGCTGCGCGCCCACGGCGGCGAGACCGAGGTCTTCGCCGAGGTCGTCGAGGGCGAGCTGCGGGTCTCCTTCACCGAGCCGGTCCGCGGCGTCGCCCCCGGCCAGGCGATCGTGCTCTACGACGGCACCCGCGTGGTCGGCTCCGCCACCATCGCGACCACCACCCGGGCCGCGGCCGCCGCGGTCTGACCCGGACCGGGCAAGGGTGCCCGCCGTCCCGGGTGCGGGCGGCGGGCTGTGCGGCCAGACTCGGAAGTTCAGATTCCGGGGGTGGGAGGGGGCAGGAACCTCCGGGCCGTACCGCCAAGGGGACACCACATGAGCACCAGAACCCATCGCGTCCGTCGTCTGGCCGTGGCCGCCTGCGCGGCCCCGCTGCTGTTCACCGGGGCCGCCTCCGGCGCGGCCGCCGCGGCCGTGCCCGACACCGTGCGGGACTCGAACGCCGGTGAGATCGTTTCGCTGGTCAACGCGGAGCGGGCCAAGGCCGGATGCCCCGCGCTGACCGTGAACCCGAAGCTCACCCAGGCTGCGCAGACCCACGCCGAGGACATGGCCGAGAACAACCTCAACGGACACACCGGGTCCGACGGCTCCAACGAGGGGACCCGGCTCGACCGGGTCGGCTACAACTGGAGCTCCTGGGGCGGGAACGTCTCCTCGGGCTTCCCCGACTCCAAGGCGCACGTCGACGGCTGGCTGAACAGTGCACCCCACAAGAAGGCCGTGCTGAACTGCAACTTCACCGAGACGGGCGTCGGAGTCTCGGGCGACCGCGCCGTGCAGATGTTCGCCAGGCCCATGTGACGCCGCCGCCTCGGCCCGGCCCGACGGGCGCGTCCGACGCGCCCGACAGGTCCGGCCCGGCCCTCAGGCCACCGTGAGGACGATCTTGCCGGTGGTCCGGCCCTGCTCGCCGATCTCGTGGGCCTTCGCGGCCTGCTCCAGCGGCAGCACCGTGTCGACCAGCGGCCTCAGCAGGCCCCGGTCGGCCAGCGCGGCGATCTCCTCCAGGCCCTTGAGGTCCGGTTCCACCAGGACCCAGGAGGCGTGCACGCCGTGCGGGTCGGTCGGGAGGCCGTCCGGGCCCGGCAGGGTCACCAGGTGGCCGCCCGGCTTGAGCACCTTCAGCGAGCGCTGTCCGTAGTCCCCGCCCACCGCGTCGATCACGACGTCCACGTCGGAGACGGCGTCCTCGAAGTCGGTGGTGCGGTAGTCGATCACCTCGTCGGCGCCCAGCTCGCGCAGCAGCTCGTGCTTGGCCGCGCTCGCCGTGCCGATGACGTACGCCCCACGAGCCTTGGCGATCTGCAGGGCCAGGTGGCCGACACCGCCGGCCGCCGCGTGCACCAGCACCCGCTGCCCGGCCGCGACCCCGGCCGTGTCCACCAGCGCCTGCCAGGCGGTCAGCGCCGCCAGCGGCAGGGCCGCCGCCTGCACGTGGTCCAGGGACGCCGGCTTGCGGGCGAAGTGGCGCGCCGGGGCGACCACGTACTCGGCGTAGCCGCCGGCCTGGCGCGGGAAGTTCGGCATGCCGTACACCTCGTCGCCCGCGCGGTACAGGGTCACGCCCGGACCGACCGCTTCGACGGTGCCCGACACGTCCCAGCCGACCATCGGGACCTCGCCCCAGCCGATCAGACCGCCGCTGGCCCGGGTCTTCCAGTCCACCGGGTTCACCCCCGCCGCGCGGACCCGGACGAGGATCTCGTTCAGGCCCGGCTCGGGCCGCTCCGTCTCGACCTCGGTGAGAACCTCGGGCCCACCCCACTGGCTGACGACGACCGCGCGCATGACTGTCTCCTTGGTAATGCTTGGTGATGTTCCGTACCGGTTTCCCCGGTGGTGACACCAGCTTGGCGGCCCGCAGCTCCGTCTGGTATTGGCCGTACGGCCACCATGTGACAGAATCTGGCCATGCCCGCTTTGCATCGAATCGCCGTACTCGCCCTTGAGGGCGTCGCCCCCTTCGAGCTCGGCATGCCCTCACGGGTCTTCGGCAACGCCCGCACCGAGGACGGCGGCGCCCTGTACGAGGTCACCGTCTGCACGGCCGACGGGCAGCCCGTGACCAGCGACGCGGGCTTCTCCATCGGTGTCACCGCAGGCTCCGAGGCCCTCGCCGCGGCCGACACCGTGATCGTCCCGCCCACCCACGCCATGCCCGGCCTGCTGCGCGGCGAGCCCCTGCCGCAGGCCCTCGTCGACGCCCTCGCCCACATCCGCCCCGGCACCCGCATCGTGTCGATCTGCACCGGCTCCGAGGTGCTCGCCGCCGCCGGGCTGCTCGACGGCCGGCGCGCCACCACGCACTGGGTGCACGCCCCGGAGTTCCAGCGGGCCTTCCCGCGCGTCAACCTCGACGAGGACGTGCTCTTCGTCGACGACGGCGACATCCTCACCTCGGCCGGAGTGGCCGCCGGCATCGACCTCTGCCTCTACCTGATCCGCGCCGACCACGGCACCGCCGCCGCCAACCGCGCCGCGCGGCTGTGCGTCGTACCGCCCTGGCGCGACGGCGGGCAGGCCCAGTACATCGACCGGCCCGTCCCCGAGCCGACCGTCGCCACCACCACCGCCACCCGGGCCTGGGCCTTGGAGCGGCTCGCCGAACCGGTCACGCTGGGCGAGCTGGCCGCGCACGCCAGGATGAGCCTGCGCACCTTCACCCGGCGGTTCCGCGACGAGGTCGGCATGACCCCGGTGCAGTGGCTCACCGTTCAACGCCTCGAATTGGCGCGCCAGTTGCTGGAGTCCAGTGACCTGCCGGTCGATCTGGTCGCGCACCGGTCCGGCTTCGGCTCCGCCAACTCGCTGCGCCAGCACATGCGGACCGCCCTCGGCATCTCGCCGATCGCCTACCGCAGGACCTTCCGGCCCGGCGTCCCGGCGCCGGCGCACGCATGACCCCGAAAGTAATGGCCTCCGCCGCCTCGGCTTGACAAGATCGAGTCAACCAATCGATCCCGTACGACACTTGACGCTGCGGAGGCCATGACCGTGACCGCGTACGCCATCGCCCACATACGGCCCGAGACCATGAACGAGGACGTCCTCCGCTACATCGAGGAGATCCAGTCGACGATGGACCCCTTCGAGGGCCGCTTCCTCGTCCACGGAGCGCAGGTCGAAGTCATGGAAGGGCCCTTCCCGGGAACCGTCGTGGTCCTCGGTTTCCCGGACATCGAGCGCGCCCGCGCCTGGTACTCCTCCCCGGCCTACCAGGCCCTCGTCCCGCTGCGCACCCGCCACATCCCCGGCGAGGTCATCCTGGTGGACGGCGTGCCGGCCGGCTACGACGCCACGAAGACCGCGGCCGCCCTGCGCGGCGACGCCGGTCTCTGATGGGCAACCGGGCCACCTTCGTCATCGGGTCCGCCGGGGAGTACGAGCTCCGGGGATCCTCCTACGGCGCCGTGGACCTGGACCTCGACCTGCTCGCCGGCCCGGAGGTGGTCCTGCCCTTCCTGCGCGGCCACCGGATGGAGACCTGCGGCTGGTACGACGACGACGCGTGCGAGGCGGGCGCCCTGGTCGACCCCGCCGGCCGTCTGCTCCTGGTCTTCGCCCAGGAGGGCTGGTCGGTGTCGATGCGCAGCCGCGCCGCCTGGTGTCGGCTGCTCCGGCTCGGCTGGCCCGGCTGGGACGTCCGCTGGGCGTACGACGGGCAGAGCGGCCTGCGGTCCCACCTCGGCCTGGGCCCGACCGGCGGCCGGGACGCGGTGTACCCCGGTCCGCCGCTGGAGTCCGGCGACGAGGAGCTCGCCGACCCCGACCCGGGGGTCTGCGTGGTGACGATCGGCGCCGACCGCTGCCATGTCCTCGCGCACATCGGCGACCACCCCGTCGCGGAAGGCCCGGCAGTGCTCGACCGACTCTCCGGAGCCCCCCGGCTGGACGGGTACGCCGGGCCCGCCGAGGCCGGCATCCACCTCGACCCCGCGGCCCGGCGGGTCGGCTGGTGGCTGACCGGGGCCGTGGCGCAGGCGGGCGGCATGTCCGCGCGCTGGCCCGGTTGGACAGTGGAGTTCTGGGCGGACCGCTGGAGCGAGCACGCCCGTGCGGCCCCGGCCCGCTTCGCCCCGCCGGCCGCAGACCGGACGGCCGCCCTGGACGCCGTACGGGACGAGGCGCTGCAACGCTGGGCCGAGCCGCGTGCGGACCACCGGGCGCGGCTCGCGGCCGCGCTCCCGGGGAGGTTCATCGGCGGTGGCTTCGCCCCCGCCGTCACCGAGCAGCGGGCCGCGCGGGCACGGGCGGCGATCGAGCGGGCCCATCGTGCCGCGACGGCGGACTGAGCCCACCGCCGTCACGCAACGGCGGGCCGTGCCGCCGGCGGCAGGAGGGGAGGCCCCGGCCCGCACGGGCGGATCCGCGCGGTCCGCGACCCGGCCCGCCGGGGAGGTCCGGGCCAGGCGGGCGACCCCGCCCGCGCCGGCGGTCCAGGGTCTCCGGCGGCGTCCGGGCAGTGCCCCGTCCGGTGCCCGCGACCTGCGAGCATGGGGCGCATGGCTACTCACCTGATCACCGGTGCCGGCGCAGGCATCGGCGCCGCCGTCGCCGCGCGCCTCCACGCGCGCGGCGACGACCTCGTCCTCCTCGCCCGCGACGCCGCCCGCGGCAAGCAGCTCGTCGAGCGTTACCCCGGCTCCCGCGCGCTCGTCGGGGACCTCGCCGACCCCGACCGGCTGTCCTGGGCCTTCTCCAAGCAGGCCGTCCCCGAGCGGATCGACTCGCTCCTGCACATCGCCGGGATCGTCGACCTCGGCCCCGTCGGCGAGCTGCGCCCCAAGACCTGGCACCAGCAGCTCAACGTGAACCTGATCGCCCCCGCCGAGGTCACCCGTCTGCTGTTGCCCACCCTGCGCGCCTCGAAGGCCACCGTCGTCTTCGTGAACTCCGGCGCGGGCCTCGCCGCCCACGCCGACTGGAGCGCGTACGCCGCCTCCAAGCACGGTCTCAAGGCCCTGGCCGACTCGCTGCGCGCCGAGGAGAAGCAGAACGGCATCCGGGTCACTTCCGTCTATCCGGGGCGCACCGCGACCGCCATGCAGGCAAAGGTCCACTCCCAGGAGGGCAAGGAGTACGACCCGGCCGACTGGATCGACCCCGAATCCGTGGCCACCACGATCGTGATGGCCGTCGACCTGCCGCGCGACGCCGAGGTCAACGACCTCACCGTGAGGCCGGGCCGATGACCGCCTCGGCCACCGGTGTCGGCTCCCTCCCCGGCGGCGACGCCCGCGAGGCCGCCAAGACCGCCACGGGGTCCTTCGAGCAGTTCCCGTACCTCCCCGAGCTGCCCGCCCGCGGACCCGGCGCGGACATGATCGGCCGCTCCCTCGGGCTGCTCGTCGACATGTACGCCCACGTCGAGCCCAGCGGCTGGCGGATCAGCGATCGCCCCGGCCGCGACACGCGGCGCGCCCGGTCCTGGCTCGGCGAGGACCTCGACGCCCTGGAGGAGTTCACCCAGGGGTACCAGGGGAAGCTCAAGGTCCAGGCCGTCGGACCGTGGACGCTGGCCACCGCCCTGGAACTGCACGGCGGCGAGGCCGTGCTGCAGGACGCCGGTGCCTGCCGCGACCTGGCCGGATCGCTCGCGGAGGGCTTGCGCGAGCACCTGGCCGACGTCCGCAAGCGCATCCCCGGCGCCGAGATCGTGCTCCAGCTCGACGAGCCGTCGCTGACCGCGGTGCTGCTGGGGCGCGTGCGGTCCGCGAGCAAGTACCGCACGTACCGGGCCGTCGACCGGCAGGTCGTCGAGGCCGCCCTGCGCGAGCTGTTCGCCGTCCACGACGGGGAGGTCGTCGTCCACTCCTGCGCCCCCGAGGTGCCCTTCGGGCTGCTCCGGCGGGCGGGCGCCACGGGGGTGTCGTTCGATTTCTCCTTGCTCACCGAGCGCGAGGACGACGCCATCGGCGAGGCCGTGGAAAGCGGCACGAAACTCTTCGCCGGAGTGGTACCGGGCACCGACGCCCCATTGTCAGACCCGGCCGGTAGCGTCATGGGTGTCAGGAAGCTTTGGCGCAGGCTGGGGCTGGCTCCGGGGACTCTCGCCGAGTCCGTCGTGGTCACCCCGGCGTGCGGTCTGGCGGGCGCCTCGCCCGCCTACGCCCGCGCGGCGCAGGCGCACTGCGTCAGGGCGGCGAGGTCGCTCGCCGACAACCCTGAGTGACGAAACAGTCGGGCCACGGGAGGACAAGGGCATGGCAGCCGAACAGAAGCAGGCCGGCGACGGCACGGCCGCACCGGCGGCGGTGCGCGAACAGCACGCGCTGCTGGCCGAGCAGGTCGAGGAGCACCGCTTCCGGTACTACGTGAGCGACCAGCCGGTCGTCAGCGATGCCGAGTTCGACCAGCTGCTGCGCTCGCTGGAGGCGCTGGAGGAGCAGTACCCGGAGCTGCGCACGCCCGATTCGCCCACCCAGAAGGTGGCCGGGGCGTACGAGACGGACTTCGCGTCCGTCGAGCACCGCGAGCGCATGCTCTCCCTCGACAACGCCTTCGACGACGAGGAGTTGGCGGCCTGGGCCGACCGGGTGGTCCGCGACGTCAACACCCCCGATTTCCACTACCTGTGCGAGCTCAAGGTGGACGGCCTCGCCGTCAACCTCACCTACGAGAAGGGCCGCCTCACCCGGGCCGCCACCCGCGGCGACGGCCGCACCGGCGAGGACATCACGCCCAACGTCCGCACCATCGCGGACATCCCCGACCGCCTCAAGGGCGACCGGATCCCGGATCTGGTCGAGATCCGCGGCGAGGTCTTCTTCCCGATGGAGAAGTTCGAGGAGCTCAACGCCCGGCTCGTCGAGGCCGGCGACAAGCCCTTCGCCAACCCGCGCAACGCGGCGGCCGGTTCGCTGCGCCAGAAGGACCCGAAGGTCACCGCCACCCGCCCGCTGCACATGGTGGTGCACGGCATCGGCGCCCGCCAGGGCTTCGACATCGACAAGCTCAGCCACGCGTACGAGCTGCTCAGCGAATGGGGCCTGCCCACGGCCCGACACAACAAGGCGGTGTCCTCGCTCGCGGAGGTCCGCGAGTTCATCGCCTACTTCGGCGAGAACCGGCACTCCGTGGAGCACGAGATCGACGGCGTCGTCGTCAAGCTCGACGAGATCCCGCTCCAGGGCCGCCTGGGGTCCACGGCCCGCGCCCCGCGCTGGGCGATCGCCTGGAAATACGCCCCGGAAGAGGTCAACAGCAAGCTGATCGACATCAAGGTCGGCGTCGGCCGCACCGGTCGCGTGACCCCGTACGCGCAGGTGGAGCCGGTGACGGTGGCCGGCTCGGAGGTCGAGTTCGCGACCTTGCACAACCAGGAGGTCGTCAAGGCCAAGGGCGTGCTCATCGGGGACACCGTCGTCCTGCGCAAGGCCGGCGACGTCATCCCCGAGATCCTCGGCCCGGTGGTCGACCTGCGCGACGGCACCGAGCGGGAGTTCGTCATGCCGGCCGAGTGCCCCGAGTGCGGCACGGCGCTGCGGCCGATGAAGGAGGGCGACATCGACCTCCGTTGCCCCAACGCGCAGACCTGTCCCGCCCAGTTGCGCGAGCGGCTGTTCTACCTGGCCGGCCGCCAGTGCCTGGACATCGAGAACTTCGGCGCGGTGGCCGCGGCCGCGCTCACCAACCCGCTGGAGCCGGCGCAGCCGCCGATGCTCGACGAGGGCGACCTGTTCAGCCTCACCATCGAGCAGTTGCTGCCCATCAAGGCGTACGTCCTCGACGGCGACAGCGGGCTGCCCAAGCACGACCCGAAGACCGGCGAGGAGAAGATCGTCACGGTCTTCGCCAACCAGAAGGGCGAGCCGAAGAAGAACGCCCTGGCCATGCTGGAGAACATCGCGGCCGCCAAGGACCGCCCGCTGGCCCGCTTCATCAACGGCCTGTCGATCCGTCACGTGGGCCCCGTCGCGGCGGAGACCCTGGCCCGCGAGTTCCGCTCCGTCGAACGGATCGAGCAGGCCACCGAGGAGGAGCTCGCCACCACCGAGGGCGTCGGGCCGATCATCGCGGCGGCGGTCAAGGAGTGGTTCGCCGTCGACTGGCACCAGGAAATCCTGCGCAAGTGGCGGGCGGCCGGGGTGCGCATGGAGGAGGAGGGTTCCGGCGAAGAGGAGGGTCCGCGCCCGCTGGAGGGCCTGACCGTCGTCGTCACCGGCACTTTGCAGAGCCACACCCGGGACGGTGCGAAGGAGGCCCTGCAGAGCCGCGGCGCCAAGGTGACGGGGTCCGTCTCGAAGAAGACCTCCTTCGTCGTGGTCGGTGAGAACCCGGGCTCCAAGTACGACAAGGCCGTGCAGTTGAAGCTGGCCGTCCTCGATGACGCGGGCTTCGCGGTCCTCCTGGAACAGGGCCCCGACGCGGCGCGCGAGGCGGCGCTCCCGCTGGACGACGGCACCGCAACGGAGTAACACTGCGCCGCAACGGAGTAACACCCTCCCGTAGACGAGGGCGACACGGCAGTACTCGTACCGGGGGAGTAGCGAAGGCGAACGGATGCGTGGCATGCGGCCGTACGGGCGGGCGCACGCCAGGCGCAACGCCCGGTGGTAAAAGGCCGGTACAGGGCTATTCGCCGGGCGGTGACCTGTCGGATCATCGGATGGGTGACCCGGGGGTCCTGGTCCAAACTCACCCGTTCGGCGGATACCGTACTGATGAGGATGGCTGGGTCGCATTCGGGCAACCGCCGCCGACCGCTGCCCCTGGGAGCCTCTCGCGTCCTACTGTTGAGGGGGGCGCCTGTCGTGCACGGCTGCGTGATGCGCTCCCAGCCGTGATGGCATGACATCGGGGCCATCGCGTGGCATCGGCATTGCCGGCTGTGAGAGGGACGGGCATGAAACCCACCGAAAGCGCCGACCCGTCACCTGATGTCGGCGGGGAGATCCCGTCCATGCGGACGGGACGGCTCGGAGTCCTGGGATCCAGGACGCCGGACACCCACCCGCTCGACGGCGGCACGGGATCGGGACGAGCGGCGCAGCGCACCGTGCTGCCCGTCGTCATCGTGGGCGTGTCCGCCGTGGTCCTCGCGGCCGGCATCGTTTCCGCGCTGAGTGACCGTCACGCCCTGTTTCCCGGCGGCCCGGTCGGCTGGGCGCTCGCCCTCCTGACCGGCATCATCGTCGGCCACCTGGTCGCGCTGGGCCGCGACCGCTGGTGGGGCGGCACCGGATCGGGCGCAGCCCTCACCCTCGGCGTGCTCGTCCTGTACGGGTGGGTGCCCGCGGGACTCGTCTCGCTCGCGGTGGTGTCCCTCGTCGGGGCCGCGCGCCGGCACCGCTGGCGCCAGGGACTGCTGCACGGCGCCACCGACATCCTCGGCATCGGCGCGGGAGCCCTCGTACTCGCCGCGTTCGGCGAGGCACCGACCGTGGAGACCCCGTGGCGGCCCACCACCTGGGGGCTGGAGGCGGCCCCCGAGATCGTCATGGTGGCCCTCGCCTACCTGCTGGTCACCAAGGTGCTGCTGTGGCTCGCGCTGACCCCGCGCGGCGGGGCACTGCCCACCGTCGCCCGCACGGCACTGCTCCGACAGGCGTTAGTAGCCGTCGCCCTGCTCGGCATCGCCCCGCTGATCTGCGTGGTCGCCGTGACGCAGCCGGTGCTGCTGCCGCTGTTCGCCGTACCGCTGATCGCCCTGGACTCCACCCTGTGGATCGCCCGGGCGCGCGCCGAGGAGCAGCTGCGCGATCCGCTTACGGGGCTGCCGAACCGCCAGTGGCTGCTGGAGCGGGCCTGGTCCGCCCTGGACGAGGCCGAACGGTTGGGCACCCGGTCAGCTCTTGTGTTGATCGACCTGGACCGGTTCCGCGCGGTCAACGACACGCTGGGCCACCTCGCCGGCGACCGGCTGCTGCTCCAGATCGCCGACCGGCTCCGCCAGGCCCTGCCCGATGACGCCGAGGCCGCCCGACTCGGCGGCGACGAGTTCGCCGTGCTCCTGCCCGTCGCGGACTCCACCACCAGCGCCCAGCGGGTCGCCCGCCACCTCGTCGCAGAGCTCAGCTCACCCCTCGACCTGGACGGCCTCACCCTCGTCCTGGAGGCCAGCGCCGGCCTCGCCGTCTTCCCCGACCACGCGCTGGACGCGGAGGGGCTGCTGCGCCGCGCCGACGTCGCCATGTACCAGGCCAAGCGCGACCGCACCGGCGTGGAGGTCTACGAGTCCAAGCGGGACAGCAACACTCCCGACCGGCTCGGCCTGCTCGGCGATCTGCGCCGGGCCCTCGACGCCGGCGAAGTGGAGCTCCATTACCAGCCCAAGGTCCGCTTCGACGGCCAGGTGGCAGGGCTCGAAGCCCTGGTGCGCTGGGTCCACCCGGAGCGCGGCCGGGTGTCGCCGGACGAGTTCATCGCGATCGCCGAGACGTCGGGCCTGATGCCCCACCTCACCGAGTACGTGCTGGAGACGGCCCTCGCCCAGGTGGCGCGCTGGCGGGCGCAGGGCCTGAAGGTCCCGGTGGCCGTCAACGTGTCGCCGCGCGACGTCCACACGCCCGGCTTCGCGGGCGCCGTCGCGGCCCGGCTGGCCCGGCACGGGGTGCCGGCCAGCGGTCTCCAGCTGGAGATAACGGAACACGTCCTGCTGGAGGACCCGCAGCGGGCCGCCGACACCATGGCGGGCCTGACCGGTCACGGCGTGAAGATGTCGCTCGACGACTTCGGCACGGGCTACTCCTCGCTGGTGCACCTGCGGCGACTGCCGGTCAGCGAGCTGAAGATCGACCGCTCGTTCGTGGCGCGGCTCGCGGTGGACGCGCAGGACGCGGAGATCGTCCGCTGCACCGTCGACCTGGCGCACTCGCTGGGGCTGCTCGTCGTCGCCGAGGGCGTGGAGGACGACGAGACCTGGGAGCGCTTGCGCGACCTGGGCTGCGACGCCGTCCAGGGCTGGCTCGTCGCGGCCGCCATGCCCCCGCAGGAGGCCACGGCCTGGTTGCTGGCCCGCGGCGAACGCGGCTGGCGCCGCCCGGCGGACATCACGGCGGAATTGGCGGCCTCCCCGGCCCCGGCGGAGACCCCGGCCCAGTAAGCCGATCGCCGGTCCGGCGACCCCGGCGACCCCGGCGCCGCCGGTCCGGTGACCCGGCGCCGCCGGGCCCGGACGTGCCGGACCCCGCCGGCGGTGGTCGGGGCCTGCCGTCCCGGGTCGGGGCCTTCCGCCCCGGGTCCGGGTCCGGGCCGGCCGTCCGGGGTCCGGGGCCTGCCCCGGGAAACGGAGAAGGGGCGGGGCGGGGAAAGGGCCCGCGCAGCGGTCCCGTGAGCGCCCCGGGGGAAACGGTTTCGTGGGTCCGGGGCCCCGCCCCATAGGATTGGGCACGAAACTACACACTCACCACCCCCAGAGGATCGCTGCATGCCTGGCATCACGCGCGAGGAGGTCGCCCACCTCGCTCGGCTGGCACGTCTGGAACTGAAGAGCGAAGAGCTCGACCACTTCGCCGGACAGCTCGACGACATCATCGGCGCGGTCGCCCGCGTTTCCGAGGTCGCCGACCAAGACGTCCCGCCGACCTCCCACCCGCTGCCGCTGACGAACGTCATGCGCGCGGACGAGGTCCGACCGTCGCTCACCCCCGAGCAGGCGCTTTCCGGCGCTCCCGCCCAGGAGCAGCAGCGTTTCAAGGTGCCGCAGATCCTGGGGGAGGACTAACAACCATGACTGACCAGATCATCAAGCTCACGGCCGCACAGACCGCCGAGAAGATCGCCTCCGGCGAGCTCACGGCCGTCGAGGTCACCGAGGCCCACCTGGCCCGCATCGACGCGACCGACGAGAAGGTGCACGCCTTCCTGCACGTCGACCGCGAGGGCGCCCTCGCCCAGGCGCGCGCCGTCGACGCCAAGCGCGAGCGCGGCGAGGAGCTGGGCCCGCTGGCCGGCGTCCCGCTCGCCCTCAAGGACATCTTCACCACCGTCGGGGTCCCGACCACCGTCGGTTCGAAGATCCTCGAAGGCTGGATCCCGCCGTACGACGCCACCCTGACGCGCAAGCTCAAGGAAGCCGACGTCGTCATCCTCGGCAAGACCAACATGGACGAGTTCGCCATGGGGTCCTCCACCGAGAACAGCGCGTACGGGCCCACCGGCAACCCCTGGGACCTCACCCGCATCCCCGGCGGCTCCGGCGGCGGCTCCGCGGCCGCGCTGGCCGCCTTCCAGGCGCCCCTCGCGATCGGCACGGACACCGGCGGCTCGATCCGCCAGCCCGCCGCCGTCACCGGCACCGTCGGCGTGAAGCCCACGTACGGCGGTGTCTCCCGCTACGGCATGGTCGCCTTCTCCTCCTCCCTCGACCAGGGCGGGCCCTGCGCCCGTACGGTCCTGGACGCGGCGCTCCTCCACGAGGTCATCGCCGGCCACGACCCGCTGGACTCCACCTCCATCGACGCCCCGGTCCCGCCGGTCGTCGAGGCGGCCCGCAACGGCTCCGTCGCCGGCATGCGCATCGGTGTCGTCAAGCAGTTCGCCGGTGAGGGCTACCAGGCCGGTGTCGTCCAGCGCTTCAACGAGTCGGTCGAGCTCCTCAAGGAGCTGGGCGCCGAGATCGTCGAGCTGGACTGCCCCTCCTTCGACCTCGCGATGGCCGCGTACTACCTGATCGCGCCGTCCGAGTGCTCCTCGAACCTGGCCCGCTTCGATGCCATGCGCTACGGCCTGCGCGTCGGCGACGACGGCACGAAGTCCGCCGAGGACGTCACCGCCCTGACCCGCGAAGCCGGCTTCGGCGACGAGGTCAAGCGCCGCATCATCCTCGGCACGTACGCGCTGAGCTCCGGCTACTACGACGCGTACTACGGCTCCGCCCAGAAGGTCCGCACGCTCATCACCAAGGACTTCGAGAAGTCCTTCGAGCAGGTCGACGTGATCGTCTCCCCGACGACCCCGACCACCGCCTTCGCCATCGGTGAGCGCACCGACGACCCGCTCGCCATGTACCTCGCGGACCTGTGCACCATCCCGACCAACCTGGCAGGCAACTCCGCCATGTCGCTGCCCTGCGGCCTGGCGCCGGAGGACGGCCTGCCGGTCGGCCTCCAGATCATCGCCCCCGCGATGAAGGACGACCGGCTGTACAAGGTCGGCGCCGCCGTAGAGGCCGCCTTCGTCGCACGCTGGGGTCACCCGCTGCTTGAGGAGGCACCGTCCCTGTGAGCACCAGTGCACTGTCCAAGGCCAAGGGCTTCAAGAAGTCCAAGACCGGCACGTACCTGTCGATGGGCACCACCGCCTTCGGTGCCCTAGGCGTGATCAAGCAGGTCAAGAAGGCCCGCACCGAGCACGACACGCTGAAGCTCGTCGACGCCGTCGTGTCCGCCGCCGCCATCGTCACCGGCCTCGCGATCCTGTACCGCGAGCTGAAGCGCCTGGGCGACGACGACGTCCTGCTGGGCTGAGAGGGAAAGTTTCACCGTGACCACCTTCACCGAACTGCTGTCGTACGAGGACGCTCTCGCCTCGTTCGACCCCGTCATGGGCCTTGAGGTCCATGTCGAGCTCGGCACCAAGACCAAGATGTTCTGCGGCTGCTCGACCGAGCTGGGCGCCGAGCCCAACTCGCAGACCTGCCCCACCTGCCTCGGTCTGCCTGGCTCGCTGCCCGTCGTCAACGCGATCGGCATCGAGTCCGCCATCAAGATCGGCCTCGCGCTCAACTGCGAGATCGCCGAGTGGTGCCGCTTCGCCCGGAAGAACTACTTCTATCCGGACATGCCGAAGAACTTCCAGACCTCCCAGTACGACGAGCCGATCGCCTTCAACGGCTTCCTCGACGTGCAGCTGGAGGACGGCGAGATCTTCCGCGTGGAGATCGAGCGCGCCCACATGGAGGAGGACACCGGCAAGTCGCTGCACGTCGGCGGCGCCACCGGCCGTATCCACGGCGCGTCCCACTCCCTGCTCGACTACAACCGCGCCGGCATCCCGCTCATCGAGATCGTCACCAAGCCGATCGAGGGCGCGGGCGAGCGGGCACCCGAGGTCGCCAAGGCGTACGTCGCCGAGCTGCGCGAGGTCATCAAGGCCCTCGGCGTCTCCGAGGCCCGCATGGACAAGGGCCAGATGCGCTGCGACGTGAACCTGTCGCTGCGCCCGACCCCCGAGTCCGAGTTCGGCACCCGCAGCGAGACGAAGAACGTCAACTCGCTGCGCTCCGTCGAGCGCGCGGCCCGCTTCGAGATCCAGCGCCACGCGGCCGTGCTGTCGTCCGGCGGCACGATCGTGCAGGAGACCCGGCACTTCCACGAGGAGGACGGCTCCACCACCGCCGGCCGCATCAAGGACAACGCCGAGGACTACCGGTACTTCCCGGAGCCCGACCTGGTCCCCGTCGCCCCGGCCCGCGACTGGGTCGAGGAACTGCGCGGCGGCCTGCCCGAGATGCCGCGCGTGCGCCGCAACCGGCTCCGCGAGGAGTGGGGCGTCAGCGAGCACGACATGCAGTCGATCCTCAACGCGGGCGCGGTGGACTCCATCGTCGCCACGATCGAGGCGGGTGCCGACTCGACCGCCGCGCGCAAGTGGTGGATGGGCGAGCTGGCCCGCAACGCCAACGAGCAGGGCGTCGTCGTCGACGAGCTGCCGATCACCCCGGCTCAGGTCGCACGCGTCGCTGCCCTGGTCGCGGCCGGCGAGCTGAACGACAAGCTGGCCCGCCAGGTCCTGGAGGGCGTCCTCGGCGGCGAGGGCACCCCGGACGAGGTCGTCGAGAAGCGCGGCCTGAAGGTCGTCTCGGACGAGGGCGCGCTCGGCGCGGCCGTGGACGAGGCCATCGCGGGCAACGCGGCCATCGCGGACAAGATCCGCGGCGGCAAGATCGCGGCCGTGGGCGCCCTGGTCGGCGCGGTCATGAAGACCACCCGCGGCCAGGCCGACGCGGCCCGGGTCAAGGAGCTCATCCTGGAGCGCCTGGGCGTCTCCGAGTAGCAGCACCCTGCGTACGCGCGGCGGCCCCGCACCGGCATCCGGTGCGGGGCCGCCGCGCGTCCCGCCCCGCTCGGCTCAGCGGGTGAGCTGCGGGGCGGCGATGACGACGGTGCCGTTGTCGCAGCCCATGTCCACCTTGACGCGCAGCCGCAGGGCGTCGGTCACGTCCACCGACTTCGTGGCCGGCTTGCCGAGTTCGACGAGCTCGGAGAAGGCCGCGGGCTTCCCGTCGAGGGAGATGCTGACGCGTCCCTTCTCGTGCGTGGAGCCGTCGTCGATCCCGGCGGTGAACTCCAGGTGCTTCCATTCGCGGTTGAGGTCGAACTCGGTGATCGCCTCGTCGTTGCAGTCGGGGTTCGCGATGAACGCCGCCCCGTACTGCTTGGTGTTGATCTTCGCGGCTCCGACGGTGAAGTTGCCCAGCCCCGCGATGGGCGTCAGTTGGGTCAGGTCGGCGGCCTTGATGTCCGCCGCGACGCGGCCCGGCTGGGTACCGCTGGCGGTGGGGTCGGGAGTCGCCCCGGCGTCCGAACTCCCGCTCCCGCTCCCGCTCTCGCTCGGTGAGGGAGTGGGCGTCGGGGACTCCTCCTCCGGTGAGGCCGAGTCGGAGGCGGAGCTGCCGGCCTTGCCGCCCGAGGCCTGGTCGTCGCCCTTGTCCTTGTCCAGCAGCCGTACGCCGAGCACGGCGAGCGCCGCGATGACCAGGACGGTGGCCACCGAACCCAGGACGAGCCCGGCCCGCCGCTTCTTCGACGCGGCGGGCCCCGGGGGCGGGGACTCGTGCAGCGGGTACGTCGGCCCGTACCCGGCGGGCACGTGCTCCGGCTGGGGCTGCAACTGGGGCTGGGGCTGGGGCTGGGCGTCCTGGGCCGGCGGGGGCGGGGAGTGGACGGGCGTGGGGACCGGGGTGTGGAACGGCGGCGGGCCCGCGGGCTGCGGCGGCACCGCGGGCTGCTGCGGTACCGGCGCCGGGACCGCGTCCTGTACCACCCGCTGCGAGGTCGAGGAGGTCGTGGACACGACGGCGTGCCGTACGTCCTTCATCCAGCCGGCCAGGCTGACGGGCCGCTGCACCGGATCGCCCGCGTAGACGGCGGTGATCCGCTCGCGCCGCTCGGCGTCCAGTACCGCGATCTGCGGCAGCGCCGCCATCGCCCGGGCCAGCTGTTCCGGGGAGTTGGGCGGCGATTCGCCGCTCAGCAGGAAGTACGCGATGGCCCCGAAGGCGTAGCGGTCGGCCGCCGGGGTGCGCTTGCCGTCGAAGACCTCGGGAGCCGCGTACCCCGGGGTGAACCACACCTCGGCCGTCTGGTGGTCGGCGGTCAGCTTGCTGAGCCCGAAGTCCACCAGGGTGGCCTGACCGTGACCGTCCACCATCACGTTGCCTGGTGACAGGTCACCGTGGATCACCTGACGCCCGGACGGGGTGGCCTTCCCGGAGTGCAGCCAGTCCAGGACGTCGGCCAGCTGCTCCAGCGTCCGCATCACCTCGCGCCGCTCGGCGGCGGTGGCGAGGTTCCGTTCGGCGCGCCAGTCGCGCAGGTCGAGCCCGTCGACGTGGTTCATCACGAGGACGAGGGCCCGCCCGGTCAGCGTCCCGGACTCCCCCGACCGGTGGATCGGCGGCCCCTCGAAGTGCTCCCGGACGCCGACGACGCCCGGGCGGTGCACGAAGCGCAGGAGCTCGGCCTGCTCGTTCCACTTGCGGCTGATCCGGTCGAACTCGTCGGGCGTCATGGTCGTCTTGGAGTCGAGCACCTTGACGACCACCGGTTCGCCGCCACCCGCGAGCTCGATCTCCGCGAGATAGAGAACGGCCTCCCCGCCGCGCCCGATCGACCGGAGCAGCCGGTACCGGTCTGCTGCCGCATCCGGCCCGATGTGCAGATTCTGGCTGGTCAATTTCCCCCCAGCGCCGATGCTTTGAGTGGGCATCAGTTTGGCGTGGCCGGAATCACACGGTCAATCGGAACGGTCAGTTTGCCCCGGGGCGGAAGAAGGCGAGGCGGGCCTTCTTCGCCGGCAGGTGGACCTCGGGCAGGTCGATCTCCGGGAGCTCGACCTCCGGGCCGAGCACGAAGCCGCTGCGCACCAGACGGGTGATGGCCTTCTCGTTGCGGGCGTCGGGCTCCGCGACCACCCGGCGGGTGCTCTCCTGCGAGACGACGTAGGAGAGGAAGGCCCCGATCAGGCCCGCGCTGAAGCCGCGTTCGGCCGCACCCCGCGTCGGGCCGACCAGGAGGTGCACGCCGGTGTCGCCGGGCTGCACCTCGTAGCACTCGCTGACCCGGTCCTCGGCGCAGTCGTACGACTGGAACAGCGCGACCGGCTCACCGTCGCGGCGCGCCAGGAACGCGTGGTGGGTGGTGCGGCGGTCGACGTCCTCGTAGATCTCCTGGACGAGTTCGACGCTGGCCTCGCCCATGCCCCAGAAGCGGGCCCGCTCCTCGGTGACCCAGGAGTGGATCAGTGCGGCGTCGGCGGCCGGGTCGACGGGGGTGAGGGTGACCGTGCCGACGCCCTCGACGCGCTGGGAGTACACGGGCTGCCGGGTGGAGGCGCTGTTGCCGGTCATACGCGTTCCTTCGTGAGGAGGGCCCAGTCGGTGACGACCGGGACGAGTTCGCACCGCGCCCAGAACGGGAGCTGGTCGCGGTGGTGGGGCGATCCGCTCACGCCGTCCGCACCGAGCGGGACCGCCCAGAGGCTGTCCTCGCGGCGGGCGAGGTCCCACACGTAGCGGGCCGCTGACGCGCGGGCGGTGAGATCGGTGAAACCGGGCACGGTGGAGGTGGCGTTCACGCAGTCGTGGTCGCCGCCGAGGCCGGGCCACTGCGCGTCCGGGTCGGGGAGCGCCGACCAGGGCGCGAGGCGGTGCACCTGCGACCACGGGGTGTCGGGGGCGTCCGCCGCGGCGGTCTCCTCCAGGGCGGCGCGTACGTGGGCCGCCCGGTCGAGGGCGGGCAGCAGGGCGGTGGTCAGCAGGCCCTCCAGGGCGTAGCCGACGCGGGGGACCAGGTACAGCCAGGGATGGAACACCTCGGGGCCGGACGGCGCCCCGGCCAGGCCCGCGAGGGCGGGATCGGCGGCGAAACGGCGCACGACCCCGGCCCGGAACGCCGAGAAGACGGTCGCGTCGGTGCTCTCCGCGGCCATGTGCCGGTCCCAGGCGAGCAGCCGGGTCCGCAGCGCCTGCGCCGCGGGGGACAGGCCGTCGAGCCCGGGCAGCAGGGCCAACAGCGGCGCGGCCGAGGCCAGGTACGTGTCCCGGTGCACGTCCGCCATCGCCTTCGGGGACCAGTGCGCCGATCCGGAGAGCAACTCGCGGATGCGGTCGGCGCGGTGCGGGGGCGCGAACTCCACGCCGAGCGGCGAGGCGATGCCGCGCGCATTGGCCATGACGGCGAAGCCCTGCACGGGCTCGGCGGGGGTCTCGGCCCAGCCCTGCCAGGCGTACTGCGGATCCCAAGCGGGTACGGGGCGCAGCCGGTTGGCCCGGTGGCGCAGCGGGACCGCGCCCGCCACGCGGTGCAGCAGGCCGCCCTCGGAGTCGGCGGCGTGGACGACGTTGACGGGCTCGGCCCAACCGTCGAGGGCGCGGTCGATGTCCGCGACGGTGCGGGCGCGCAGCAGGGCGGGCAGTACGGCGAAGCCGAGGTCGTGGCGGACGCGGGGCGGATAGCGGAGCGAGAGGGTCTGGTCCGCGGTGCCGCCGTGGGTGATCACCGGGCCGCGGGCGGTCTCCACCACCTCCACCTCGACCGGGTCGGCGCCGGCGACGGCGATGGTCTCGGTGTGCCGGTGGACGGGCTCCCAGACGCCGTCGGGGCCCAGGGCCTCGACGGCGTCGCCCCGGCCGGCGGGGCGCAGCTGCTCGGCGTACAGGTCCTGGTAGTCGGCCATGGCGTTGGTGATCGCCCAGGCGGCGGTGCCGGTGTGCCCGAAGTGGCCGAGGCCCGGGATGCCGGGGACGGCCAGGCCGAGCACGTCGTACTCGGGGCAGGAGAGCCGGATCTGCTGGTAGACGCCCGGGTCTTCGATGAACCGGTGCGGGTCGCCCGCGATGATCGCCGAGCCGGTGTCGGTCCGGTCGCCCGGGACCAGCCAGCCGTTGCTGCCGGCGGTTGCGGGGCCGTCGGTGGCGAACAGGGTGACGGCCTCGTCGCCGAGGGCGCGGGCCACGCGCTCGCGCCACAGCTTCGTGGCGAACCCGGCGAAGAGGATGTGGGTGGCGATCCAGATGCCGAGCGGAACCCAAGGCTCCCAGGGGGTCGGGGTGTGGCCGGTGCGCGCGAACCGTTCGTCGCGGGCGGCGCCCCGGGCCAGCCCGTCGTTGACGCCGTCCACGTACGCCCGGACCCAGGCGGCGGTTTCGGGGTCGAGCGCCTCGTGGCAGCGGCGTGCGGTGTCGGCGAGGCGGGACTGGCGGGCGAACCGGTCCCAGGCGACGGAGTCCGGGCCGAGGAAGGCGGCGCTGGAACCCTGGGCGCGGTGGCGCTCGACCTCCAGCTGCCAGGCGCGGTCGAGGGCGGTGGCGCGGCCCTGGGCGTAGGCGAGGTGGTCGGCGTCGGGGGCGCGCAGGTGGGGGATGCCCCAGTCGTCCCGGTAGAGCTCGAAAGCGTCCGCGTCGGCCGCGTCGACGTTGGTCACAAGGCTCACACTCTTTCCCCAGTGCAATTAGGTTAGGCTGCCCTAACTGTAGGGGTTCATGGGGAGGGGTGGTCGCACATGGCGGGCGTCGGCAAGGGATGGGAAGGCGTGGTCCTGCGGCTTCTGCGCGGGAAGGACTTCACGTTCACGGTCACGGGCGCCGAGAACGTCACGGAGCACTACCGCCGCGTGCACGTGACGGACGGCGGGCTGCTCGCCGCGGCCGGCGCATCGCTCCACCCGACGATGTGGGTGCGGCTGTGGTTCGACAACGCGGGCAAGCCGCACACCCGGGCCTACACCCTCGTCGACCCGGACCCGGCGCAGGGAACGTTCACCCTGGAGTTCGCCCTCCACGACGGCACCGCGAGCCGGTGGGCCCGCGCCGCGAAGCCGGGCGACACCATCGAAGCCACCGTCCAAGGGACCGGCTTCACCGCTCCGGCGCCCGAGCCGGAGCGGCTGCTGGTGATCGGCGACCCGGCTTCGGTCCCGGCGATCAACTCCCTGCTGGACGCCTACCCGCAGACCCCGGCGACGGTATGGCTGGAGACCCAGCACGCGTCGGACGCCGCCCTCCCGCTCCGGCTGGACCCGGCCCGGCACGACATCAGGGCGGTCGCCCGCTCGGGCCCCGCCCTGGTCGAACAGGTCAAGGCGCAGCTCCCGGAGCTCGTCACGGACCCGGCGTCGGCATACGTCTGGCTGGCCTGCGACACGGCGACGACCCGGACGCTGACGACTTACCTGCGCAAGGACCTGGCCCTGCCGAAGCAGCGCGTGAACGGCCTGGGCTACTGGCGGGCCGCCTGACGTCAGGCGCCCGTGACCCCGTCGATGGCCTCGCGCAGGAAGTCGGCGTGGCCGTTGTGACGGGCGTACTCGTGGATCAGGTGCAGCATGACGAGGCGCAGCGAGGCCTCCTCCTTCCAACTGGTCACGTACGCCGTCACGTCGAGCGACTCGGCGGCCGCCTCGATGCGGCGCGCGTGCGCGACCTCCGCCTCCCAAGCGGTGAACGCCTCCTCGCGCGTGGACCCGGAGGCGTCGTATGCGGCCTGGAAGTCGTGGTTGTCGGACCAGAGGTGGGGGAGCTCCTCACCGTTCAGGGTGCGGCGGAACCAGTGCCGCTCGACCTCGCCCATGTGCCGGACCAAGCCCAGCAGGGACAGTCCGGACGGCGGCATCGACGGCCGCCGCAACTCCTCGTCGGTGAGGCCCTCGCACTTCCAGGCCAGCGTGGCCCGGTGGTAGTCGAGGAATGCCCGCAGCGTCTCACGCTCGTCCCCGGTCAGGGGCGGTCCGATACGTTCCATCCCCCGATCTTGCCCGAACACGTGGACCCGCGCCCCTACTCCTGCCCCCTCCACACGTACGGCACCGTCGTGCCCAGCCTCTCGAAGCCCAGGCGCTGGAGGATCGGGCGGCTGTCCTGCGAGGCGTCCACCTGGAGGTAGGGGATGCCGCGGGCCGCCGCGATGCGGGCCCGGTGCGCGACCAGGAGGCGGTACAGACCCCGGCCCCGCCACCGGGGGAGGGTGCCGCCGCCCCAGAGGCCCGCGAAGGAGGAGCCCGGGCGCATCTCCATGCGGGCCGCGCTCACCGGCACGTCCCCGGCCATCGCCACCACCGCCGCGAGGGTCTGCGGCTCGTCCCGCAGCAGCGTGAGCAGCAGGTGCCGGATCTCGGGGCGCTCCACGCCGAAGGCCTTCGCGTGCACGTCCATCATCAGGTCCACGCCCGCCCCGTCCGTCACCGCCCGCAGCGTGATCCCCTCCGGCGGCTCTACCGGCAGCGCGGCGAGCTCCTGAGCCCGGCCCACCAGCAGGGTCTCGGCCGGCTCCGGTACGAAGCCCGCCGCGCGCAGCCGGTCCCCGAGGTCGGCCGGCCGGTCGTGGTCGTACAGCTTCCACTCGAACCTGCCGGCCCCGCGCCCCGCGAAGTACGCGACCTGCGCCGCGATCTCCGCATCCGCCGTCCCCTCGTCGAGGTCCGACCAGAGGACGGCGTTCCACCCGGGCCCCTCCGCGCTCTGCCGGACGACCGCCCCGACCCGCTCCACCCGGGTCTGCGCGGTGTCCGGCGGTGCGTCGCGGCGCATCTCCCGGTCGTAGGCGGCCCGTACCTTCACCAGTTCGTCCGGATCCATCGTCATCGGGCCAGCTCACCAGCCATCCGCACGGCCGCACAACTGCATTAGCCTCGGCCCGTGAACGACGACTCCATCTACACCGGCAAGGCCGCCCCGGACGCGGCCACCGACCGCGGCTGGCTCCTCGGCCACTTCAAGGACCCCGGCGATCCGCGCCACAGCACGGACGTGGAGATCAAGTGGGGAGTCCACCCGAAGGGCGACGAGCGGGCCCAGTGGGTACGGGGAGAGGAACGCACCGCGCTCCAGGTGCTGATCAGCGGCCGCTTCCGGCTGGAGTTCCCCGGCCGGACCGTGGTCCTCGCCGAACAGGGGGACTACGTCGTCTGGGGCCGCGGCGTCGACCACTCCTGGTACGCGGAGGAGGATGCGGTGGTCCTCACCGTCAGGTGGCCCTCCGTCGCGGGCTACCGGGCGGACGGGCCGACCGGCCCGTCGGACGGATGACCTCGGTCCCGTACTACCCTTCGCCCCTGTGACGATGCACACGAAACGGGCCAACGATCACGAAACGCTGCGATCGTGACGCCGTAGACCATCTTGGCCGAGCCCCCGGGGCGATCCCCCGGGCCGTCGGCCACGCCTTCACGAGTTCTAGCGTTCTTTGCGTCGGGCAGCTCCCGGTAAAGATCCGAACCACCAGGGAGCACGTCCGTTGGCAGTGATCGCACGGTGGTGCATGCGGCACCGACTGGTGGCCCTTCTCCTCTGGCTGCTCGCACTGGGCGGCACAGCCGTTGCCGCGGCGACCGCCGGATCGGCGTTCTCCAACGACTACGAGGTCTCCGGCACCGAGTCCAGCCGCGCCCACGCCCTCCTCCGCGAGGGCTTCCACGGCCAGGGCGGCGACACCGACACCATCGTCTGGCGGGCCCCGGACCATCAGACGGTCCGCTCTCCGGGTGTCGAGCAGCGGATGGCCCGGGCCCTCGACGCCGTCGCCGCGCTCCCCGGCGTCGGTTCGGTCGCAGGTCCCTACGGCCCCGGCCCCGAGAGCGCCGCGCAGATCAGCCCCGACGGGCGCACCGCCTACGCCGTGGTGACCTTCGACCGGCAGGCCGACTCCGTACCCAAGGCGCAGGCGAAGGCCGTCGTCGAGGCCGCGAAGAACCCCACCACCGAGGCGGACGGCCTCCGGGTCGAACTCGGCGGCCGGGCCATAGCCCTGACCGAGGCGCCCACGGCCCACGTCGCCGAGGTCATCGGCGTGGCCGTCGCGGCGTTGGTCCTCTTCCTCGCCTTCGGCTCGCTCGCCGCGAGCCTGCTGCCCATAGCCACCGCCCTCGTCAGTGTGGGCACCGCGTATTTCGGCATCACCCTCCTCGGGCACGCGATGCCCGTCGCCGACTTCGCCCCGATGCTGGGCACGCTCGTCGGACTCGGCGTGGGCATCGACTACGCGCTGTTCATCGTGACCCGGCACCGCAAGGGCCTCATGCGCGGCCTGCCGGTCCAGGAGGCCGCCGAGCGGGCCGTCGCCACCACCGGCCGGGCCGTCGTCTTCGCCGGGGCAACCGTCTGCATCGCACTGCTCGGCATGCTGGTGCTGCGGCTGAACTTCCTGAACGGCGTCGCGATCGCCGCCTCCCTCACGGTGGTGCTGACGGTGGCCGCCTCGGTCACGCTGCTGCCGGCCCTCCTCTCGTACATCGGCATGCACGCCCTCTCGCGCCGCGAGCGGCGCAGGCTCGCCGCCGAGGGGCCGAGGCCCGAGACGCCCACCGGGCTCGCCGCCCGCTGGTCGGCCTTCGTGGAGCGCCGCCCCAAGCTGCTCGGCCTCGTCGCCACGCTGGTCATGGTGGTGCTGGCGCTGCCCACCTTCTCGCTCCACCTGGGCACCTCGGACCAGGGAAACAACCCGGCGGGTTCCACCACCCGACAGGCCTACGACCTCCTCGCCGACGGGTTCGGGCCCGGTGTGAACGGCCCGCTCACCGTCGTGGCCCGCCTCGACGGCGCCGGGGACCGGCTCGCCGTCGAGCACCTCACCGGGGCGCTCCGTACGACCGACGGCGTCGCCGCCACCGGCCCGGCCGTGTTCAACCGCAGCGGGGACACCGCCGTCCTGACCGTCGTACCGGACTCCGCTCCGCAGTCCCGGGCCACGAGCGAGCTGGTCACGACGTTGCGCGAGAGCGTCATACCGGGCGCTGCGCACGGCAACTCCATGACCGTCCACGTCGGCGGTGTGACCGCCGGATACGACGACTTCGCCGACGTCATCGTCGGGAAACTGCCGCTGTTCGTCGGGGTGGTGATCACCCTCGGCTGTGTCCTGCTGTTGCTGGCCTTCCGGTCCCTCGGCATCCCGCTCAAGGCGGCCGCCATGAACGTCGCGGCCGTCGCCTCCTCCTTCGGCGTCGTCGTCGCGATCTTCCAGTGGGGCTGGGGCAGCGAGCTGCTGGGCCTGGGCAGCGCCGGCCCGATCGAGCCCTTCCTGCCGGTGATCATGGTGTCGGTCCTGTTCGGGCTGTCCATGGACTACCAGGTGTTCCTGGTCAGCCGGATGTACGAGGAGTGGCTGGAGACCGGCGACAACCGGCGGGCCGTCCGCGTCGGCCTCGCCGAGACCAGCCGGGTGATCAACTCGGCGGCCGTCATCATGATCTCCGTCTTCCTGGCCTTCGTCCTCAGCGGCGACCGCATCATCGCGATGTTCGGCATCGCGCTCGCCTCGGCCGTGGCGCTCGACGCGTTCGTCCTGCGCACCCTGCTCGTCCCGGCGCTGATGCACCTGCTCGGCGGCGCCAACTGGTGGCTCCCCGCCTGGCTGGACCGCCGACTGCCCAAGATCAGCATCGAGCCCCCGGAGTGCGGTCCGCGTGCGACACTTCCCGCGCAGCGACCCGGCGCGGACCCCGTCACGAGCGAGGACGGCGCCGAGCCCGCCACAGCATCCCGGTGATCCGGCAACCCGCCGCATGAGACCCAAGGAAGAACCCGCATGTTCTCGATAGACCTCGCCGACGACGCCCAGCTCTTCCCGCTGGAGGTGTGGCACGCCGAGGAGTTCCTCGCGCACATGGACCGAGGCCGCGGGTTCATCGGCGAGCACATCGTCCTGGCCGACGTCGTCACCGACCTCGACTCGGCGCGCGGCTTCCTCTCCGCGTACGCCCACAAGACGGCCGCCGACGGCGGGCGGATCTACGGCATCCGCGTCGCGGGCACCCTCGTCGGCGGCGTCCTCTTCCGCACCTTCGACGCCGCATCCGGCAACTGCGAGGTCGGCTGCTGGCTGGAGCCCGCGGCCGCCGGCCGGGGCCTGGTGACCCGGGCCTGCCGCGTCCTGATCGACTGGGCCTTCCAAGAGCGCGGCATGCACCGGGCCGAGTGGCACGCCTCTTCCGCCAACAAGAAGAGCCTCGCCGTCGCGGAGCGCCTCGGCATGACCCGCGAGGGCGTCCTGCGCGAGAGCTACCCCCACCACGGCGTCCGCCAGGACACCGAGATCTGGGCGGTCCTCGCCCACGAGTGGCCGCCTGCTCCCACCGCCTGACACCACCCGCCGCGGCCCCCCTCCGGGGCCCGCGGCAGACCCGGTCCGACCAGGTCGGCGCCTTCTCAGGAACCTCTCAGACAAGCCGCCTACGGTGCCCCGCATGGACACCACGAAGACCGCCGACCCGACTGCGCCCGAGGCGGAGACCGCCGAGCCCCAGGCCGCCGACGCCGCCGAGGCCAATGCCGACATCAAGGACACCGCCGCGGAGACTGCCGAGGCCCCCGAGTCCGCCCCCTCCGACGAGGACCTCGGCGAGGACGACCTCCTCGACGAGCTCGACGACAGCGGTGAGCAGTCCGACGGCGTCGGCGCCGCGGCCTCCGCAGTCGTCGCGGCCGGCCTCGGGCTCGTCGCCCTCAGTGGCAGCTGGGTATCGCGCGTCTTCGCGGAGCGACAGACCCTCGTGGGCCAGATCGAATCGGTCAACGCCGCCACCACCGAGGCCAAGATCGAGGCCCTGTACGGCGACGCCTGGCACATGACCGCCCTCGTCAACGGCGTCCTGTCCACCCTCGCCCTGCTCCTCGCCGTCTTCGTGCTGGCCCGCCCCGCCTTCGGCGCCCCCGGCCGCACCCTCCCGACCTGGGTCCGCGCCGTCTCCTGGGCCGCCGTCGCACTCGGCGCCCTGGGCGTACTGCTCTTCGGCCTCATGTACTTCGACATCCTGGCTCCCCTCCCGAAGGCCGCCTAGGACCTCCGCCCGCCTGCCTAGGACCCCCTCCTAGGCACTCCCGGCCCCACCCGCACACCTGCGGCCCCGGCCTAAGGCCCCCTGCCCCGGACAGATGCGGCATGCGCCCGATGTGCCGGCACCCCCTGGGCCGCGAATCTTGGATCACACCGAACGAGGTGCCCGAGAAACGCGAAGCCAGGAGTCGAGATGTTCCAGTACGAGATCGCCACCGCCCGCAGCGCCGAACTCATCCGCGAGGCCAACGAGTACCGCCTGGTCCGCGAGGCCACCAAGGCGCGCCGCACCTCCTGGCGCAGCCAGGAACCCGAAGGGCCGGTGAGCGGGCAGCGGAGCCGCTTCACCCGCGCCGCGTGACCCGCGCCGCGAAGCGTGCGGACTGACGCGTGATGAGAAGCGCACCGATAACGAGTGCCGCCGGCCAGGACTCCTGTGCGATGCTCGGCGGCGTGGAAACCAGATCTGTCAGCCCGGTGTTCGTCGGCCGAGCCGACGAACTGGCCGTACTCACCGACGCACTGACCCGCGCAGCGGGCCGGGAGCCGCAGGCGATGCTCATCGGAGGTGAGGCCGGGGTCGGAAAGACCCGCCTCACCGAGGAGTTCCTCTCCGAAGCAGCCCGCCGCGGTGCGGTGGTGGCCGTCGGAGGCTGTGTGGAGATCGGGGCGGAGGGCCTTCCCTTCGCCCCGTTCTCGACGGCACTGCGCACCCTGCACCGCCAGCTCCCCGGGGAACTGGCAGCCGCGGCCGGGGGCCAGGAGGACGAACTCGCCCGGATCCTTCCCGAACTCGGCGACACCCCCCGAGGCCCGCACGACGAGGAAAGCACCGCCCGCCTCTTCGAGCTGACGGCCCGGATGCTGGAACGCCTCGCCACCGACCGCACCGTCGTCCTCGTCCTGGAGGACCTGCACTGGGCGGACACCTCCACCCGGCACCTGCTCTCCTACCTCTTCCGCACCCTCGCCGGCGGCCGCCTCGTCATCGTCGCCACCTACCGGGCCGACGACATCCACCGCCGACACCCGCTGCGCCCGCTGCTCGCCGAACTGGACCGGCTCCGCACCGTCCAGCGCATCGAACTGCCCCGCTTCAACCGGGCCGAGGTGCGCCGCCAGCTCGCCGGCATCCTCGCCTCGCAGCCCGACGAGGCCTACGTGGACTCCGTGTTCGACCGCTCCGACGGCAACGCCTTCTTCGTCGAGGAACTCGCCGCCTGCAAGGAGAGCGGCTGCCGCGCCGGACTCACCGAGTCCCTGCGGGACCTGCTGCTCGTCCGCGTCGAGGTGCTGCCGGAGGCCGCCCAGCGCGTCGTGCGCATCGTCGCCGAGGGCGGTTCCACCGTGGAGTACCCGCTCCTGCGCGCCGTCGCCGGGCTGACCGAGGACGAGCTGATCGAGGCCCTGCGGGCCGCCGTCGGCGCCAACATCCTCCTCGCCACCTCCGACGGGGAAGGCTTCCGCTTCCGCCACTCGCTCGTCCGCGAGGCCGTCAGCGACGACCTGTTGCCCGGGGAACGGGCCCGCGTCAACCGCCGCTACGCCGAAGCCCTGGAGGCCGACGACTCGCTGATCCGCGCCGCGGAGCGGGTCATCCGGCTGGCCACCTACTGGTACCACGCCAACGACACGGCCAAGGCGCTGCCCGCCGTCCTCGCCGCCTCTGTCGCCGCCCGCCGCCGGCACGCCTACTCCGAGCAGCTGCGCCTGCTGGAACGGGCGCTGGACCTGTGGGAGAGCGCGCCGCAGGAGGTCCGCGAGGCGCTGCGCCCGGTGGACTACACCGATGTGTACCCGCCGTGCGGCTGCGACCCGGCGACCACCCCGCTCAAGCGGCTCGACCTGCTGGCCGAGGCGACCGTCGCCGCCCGCTTCGGGGGCGAACGCGAACGCGCCCTGAAGATCACCAAGACGGCGCTGCGGCTGCTGGAGGAGGACGGCGACGGCGACCCGCTGCGGGCCGCCTGGTTCTGGACCGAGCGCTCCGCGCTCGTGTCCAGCCTGGCCCGCGGCGACGGCTGGGCCGAGCTCGGCAAGGCGCAGGAACTCGTCAAGGGGCTGCCCCCGTCCCAGGTGCACGCCCAGGTCCTGGTCCGGGCCGCGGGCTGGGGCATGCTCCACAACCCCGGCCCCGGCAACCTCGACGCCGCCGAACGCGCCGTGTCCTACGCCCGCATGCTCGGGGCCGAGGACATCGAGCTCAACGCCCGGATCACGGTGGGCTCCCTGCTCACCGACTCCGGCGACACCGAGCGCGGCCTCGCCGAACTGTTCGCCGTCCGGGAGCGGGCCACCGAACTGGGGCTCGTCATGCTGGCGGGACGCGCACATATCAACCTCACCTCTCAGCTGGAAAGCATGGGCCGGTCCCGCGAAGCCGTGGAACTGGCCGAACAAGGGGTCGAACTCGTCAAGAAGTCACGGCTCCTGGACACCGAGGCCTGGATCAGCGGGAACATGGCGGAGAGCCTGTACAGCCTCGGCCGCTGGGACGAGGCCGCCGAAGCCGCCCAGCGCGCCCTGCGCGTCGGCCAGAGCGCGGCCCCGCGCGGTTCCGCCTCCGCACGGCTGTCCTACCTGGCCCTGGCGCGCGGCGAACTGACCGAGGCGACCGGCCGGCTCTCCGCCGCCCACACCCACTTCGGCACCCACGACAGCCAGCCCCAGCACCGCATACCGCTCTTCCGCCTCGCGGTAGGCGTGGCCGCGGGAGAGGGCCGGATAGCCGACGTCCGCACCGAGACCGCCGCGGCGATCGCCTACGGCTTCCCGCTCGGCCACCACCGCTACGCATGGCCACTGCTGCTCGCCGCCGCGTCCGCCGAGGCGGACGCCCGGGGACTCCCGGCCGCCGAAGTCGGCCGCGCAGCCGCCCTGGACGCGATCCGCGGGGCCGCCCGCGCCCTGGCCACCCCGGTGCCCGTGTGGGCCGCCCACGCCGAGTTCCTGCGCGCCGAGCTGCTGCGCGCCGAGGACCGGGACACCGCCGCCGACTGGGCCGCCGTCGAGCGGGCCGTCCGACCGCTGGAGCGTCCGTACCTGCTGGCCCGCGCCCGCCACCGGCTCGCCGAGACCCTGCTGGCCTGCGGCCGCGACCGCGAGCCCGCCGCCCTGCTGCTCCGCGAGGCCCACGCCACCGCGGACCGGTTCGGCGCCCGCAGGCTCCGCGAGGACCTGGCCCTGCTCGCCCAGCGCGCCCGGATCCCGCTCACCGTGGCCGACACACCCCCGGTCCTGCCCGCACCGGAGGCCGACCCCGCCGAGGCCCTGGGCCTGACCAGCCGCGAACGGGACGTACTGCGCCTGGTCGCGGCGGGCAACAGCAACCGCCAGATCGCCGAGGAGCTGTTCATCTCCCCGAAGACGGCCAGCGTGCACGTCTCGAACATCCTGGCCAAGCTCGGCGTCGCCGGCCGTGGCGAGGCGGCCGCCCTCGCCCACCGGCTACGGCTGTTCGCGCCGCTCACTCCTGCGGGGGCCGCTCCGTCGGGCGTATGAGCACCTTGCCGGAATCCAGGTCTATCGGACCGCGTCCCGGATCACCGTCGTTCACGTCGATCCGGGACAGCTCCAGCCGCTTCTTCTCCTCGTGCGTGTGCTTGCGTCCTGGGCTGAAGAGCTCGTCGATCATGTTGAACACCGCGCCCACCGTGCCTTCCGCCCCCAGCAGGGCCACGTCGGTTACCGCACTGTCAGTGTCAGGATCCTGTCGTCGCCCGCCTCCGGCGACCCGCGCCCGTCCGTCTCGCTCGTGACCAGCAACAATTTGTCCCCGCCGAGTGCCACCACCGTGCGCAGCCGGCCGTACTTCCCCGTCAGGAAGGCCTCCGGTTCGGCCACCGGATTCGCCCCGGCCAGAGGGATCCGCCACAGCCGCTCGCCCTTCAGCCCGGCCATCCACACCGAGCCCTGCGCCCAGGCGATCCCGCTCGGCGAGGCCTCGTCGGTCTTCCACACGGCCACCGGATCGCGCAGACCCGGCTTACCGGCCTTCCCCTCGGCCTCCGGCCAGCCGTAGTTCGCACCGGGCTCGATCAGGTTCAGCTCGTCCCAGGTGTTCTGGCCGAACTCGGAGGCCCACAAACGCTTGTCCTTGTCCCAGGCCAGGCCCTGCACATTGCGGTGCCCGTAGGAGTAGACGACGGAGTCCGCCTCCGGATTGCCGTGCACCGGCTGCCCGTCCGGAGTCATCCGAAGGATCTTGCCGCCCAGCGACTTCTTGTCCTGCGCGAGCCCGGTGTCACCGGTCTCGCCCGTCCCCGCGTAGAGCATCTTGTCCGGACCGAACGCGATCCGGCCGCCGTTGTGGATCAGGCCCTTGGGGATGCCCCGCAACACCGTGTCCGGCGCGCCCAGTTGCTGGCCGGGGCCCCGGTGCTCGTCGTACCGCATCCGGGCGATGCGGTTGTCGGACTCCGTCGTGAAGTACGCGTACACCATCCGGTCCGAGGCGAACGAGGGCGACAGTGCGAGCCCCAACAGCCCGCCCTCTCCGCCCGGAGCCACCCCGGGCACCTCACCGATCGGCGTCACCGCGCCGGTGGCCACCGCGACCCTGCTGATCGTCCCCTTGTCACGCGAGGCGACCAGCAGGTCCCCGCCGGGCAACGGCGCCACCCCCCACGGGGACTCCAGGCCCTTGGCGATCTCGCCCGTCACCGTCACCGACCCCTTGGCCGGCGGTGCGGCGGCCGCCGGGGAGCCGGACGGGGAGCCCGCGGTGCCGCCCGCCGATGCGGTGGGGGCCGCGCGGGGTGGTGACGTGCCCGGTTTGGCCCCGGGGGCGCCCGCCGGTGCGCAGCCTGCTGCGAGCAGGGCTCCGCATCCGGCCAGGGCGAAGGCCGCCAGCACTCCACGGGTCCTGGTGCGCGGGCCCTCGTACGGCTCGTGAGCCTGTCCGTATCGCATCGTCCTGCTCCCCTCCGGTCCTGCGATCGTGCCTTCCACCCGTTTCAACACCGGCGGCAGTCCCCCAAGTTCCACCACTCGTACACCCGATCGAGTGGTTCGCCGGCCGGCTCCCGGATCGCCCCCGGATGGCTCCCGGCCCGCTTCCGGGCTCAGTCCCAGGCTCCCACCGCCGCCGGCAGCGCCGCGATCTCGGCGAGGTCCCCGGCCGTCAGCCCGAGCTCCGCCGCCCCCGCGTTCTCCGCCGCCCAGTGCGCCCGGTCGGCCCCCGGCACCGGCACCACCTGCGACCCCTGCGCCAGCACCCACGCCAGGGCCACCTGCGCCGCCGTCACGTGCGGCCCGTGCCGACGGGCCACCCGCCGCAGCCCCGCCACCAGCACCTGGTTCGCCGCCATCGACTCCGCCGTGAACCGCGGATGCCGGGCCCGCACGTCCTCCCACTCGAAGCCCTCGCCCGGCCTGAGCGTCCCCGTCAGGAACCCGCTGCCCAGCGGCATCGCCGCCAAGAACCCCACCCCGCGCGCCGCGCACCAGGGCAGCAGCTGCCGTGCCGCCTCCGGCGACCACACCGACAGCTCCGCCTGCACCGCACTCACCGGGAACACCTGCTGGACCCGCTCCAGGTGCCCCAATGTCACCCGGTACGCCCGGTCCCCGCGCCGTCCCGCCCCCGGTCCGGCGCCCGCGCCCAGCGCGCAGAACCCCAGCGCCCGCACCTTTCCGGCCGCCACCAGCTCCGCCATCGCCCCCCAGGTCTCCTCCACCGGTACGTCCGGGTCCACCCGGTGCAGCTGGTAGAGGTCTATGACGTCCGTCCGCAGCCGTCGCAGCGAGGCGTCGCAGGCCCGCCGCATGTATCCGGGCCGGCCGTCCGCCACCACGTGCTGCTCGCCCGCCCGCAGCCCCACCTTGGCGGACACGAACGCCTCCGTGCGCCGCTCCCGCAGCACCCGCCCCAGCAGCAGCTCATTGGTGAACGGCCCGTACAGGTCAGCGGTGTCCAGCAGGTTCGCCCCCAGGTCCAGCGCCCTGTGCACGGTGGCCAGCGACTCCTCGCCGCGGCGCCGCGAGGGCGCGTACGCCCAGCTCATCGGCATGCACCCGAGCCCGACGGCGCCCACCGTCAGCGCCCCCGCCCCGATCGACCTGCGCTCCACCCGCGCGTCCCCCTCCCGCTCCGGCAAACAAACTAACGGTTTGACCTGGATCCTTTGGCCTTGACATAGCCTCGTGATCATGACTGCAAAGACAGCGGACGTCTGGCTTCCGTTCCCGGCCGAGGAGATCGAGAATCTCCCCGACACCTTCCGCTACCGCCACTGGGACGGCGAGGACGACTTCCCGGCCGATCCGGCCGCCTGCGTCTTCTACGTCACGCCCTACATGAAGTCCTCCGAGGTGGCCCTGCGCCCGCTGGCCGGCATGCCGGACCTCGAAGTCGTGCAGACGCTGACCGCGGGCATCGACCACGTCCTGGGCGGCCTCGGCCTCCTGCGCCCCGGCGTACGGCTGTGCAACGCCCGCGGGGTCCACGAGGCGAGCACCGCCGAACTCGCCCTCACCCTCACCCTCGCCTCGCTGCGCGGCGTCCCCGGCATGGTGCGCGGCCAGGACCGCGAGGAGTGGCGCTCCGGCTTCTACGACGCCCTCGCCGACAAGTCCGTGCTGATCGTCGGCTACGGGTCGATCGGTGCGGCCATCGAGGACCGGCTCGCGCCCTTCGAGTGCGCGCGGGTCACACGGGTCGCACGCTCGGCGCGCACCACCACGCGTGGGCCCGTGCACGCTCACGCCGAACTGCCCCGGCTCCTCCCGGAGGCCGACGTGGTGATCCTGTCCACACCGCTGACCGATGCGACGCGGGGCCTGGCCGACGCCGCCTTCCTCGCCCGGATGAAGGACGGCGCCCTGTTGGTGAACGTTGCGCGCGGCCCCGTCGCGGACACCGCCGCACTGCTCGCGGAACTGGAGTCGGGCCGGCTGCGCGCGGCACTCGACGTCACCGACCCCGAACCGCTGCCCGCCGGCCACCCGCTCTGGCATGCTCCGAATGTCCTGATCACACCTCACGTGGGCGGCAGCAGCACGGCGTTCGAGCCGCGGGCCAAGCGCCTGGTGGCCCGTCAGCTCCAGCGGTTCGCCGCCGGTGAGCCCGTGGAGAACACGGTCCTGGTCACCGACTGACGCGCGCTGCGCACGCTCCGCATCCGTCCGGACGCACACAGTGGCCACAACTCCCCGCGTGGTAACGGAGAGTAGACCATCTATGTCCCTGAGTGACGAAAGTGGTGTATCGTCCGGTACAAGGGGCTGCAGCGCATTCGTCTGGCGCTGGGGAGTGATCGGACACTTTGGGGGCGACGGGCGATGTACGGCCAATGGACGAAGGATCCGATGCGGCACGGCCGCCGGAGGCGACGCGGCCGGGACTGGGCCGCGCCGGAACCAGCCAGCGAGGGGGACCGGTGAGTGCCCCGGGGGCGGCGCTGCTGACCAGGCCGCCCGTCTCGGGCGGCGGCAGGAGCCTGGCCATGCAGCTGCTCCTCGCCGTCATCAGCGGCGGATACGCCGTCGGTGCCGCCCTCGGCTGGGGCTCCGAGGAGCTCGCCGAAATCATGGGCGACTTCGGGCTCAGCGCCGCCGCGTTACTCGCCGCCGTCTCCTGCTACACCTACGCACGGGCGATCGACAGCCGCGAGCGCCCGGCCTGGCTGCTCTTCGCCTTCTCCTCCCTCATGGGAGCCTGCGGCAACGCCATCTGGGGCTGGTACGAGGTGGTCCTCGGCGAGGCCGTCCCTAAGCCCTCGCTCGCCGACTTCGCCTTCCTCTGCTTCGCGCCGCCCGCCATCGTGGGCCTGCTCGTCCTCGCCAAGCGCCCGGTCACCCGCGCGGGCTGGGTCTGCCTCGGGCTCGACTCCTGGCTCATCGGCGGCTCCCTGCTCACCCTGTCCTGGAGCCTGGCCCTCGCCCACGCGGCGCGCACCGCCCAGACCGGGGCCCCCGGCAGCGTCCCGCGCGCCGCGCTCTCCCTCGCCTACCCGCTGCTCGACATCGCGCTCGTCTCCATGGTGCTGGTCCTGCACTTCCGGCGCTCGGAGGCCAACCGCTCGGCCGTCAACACCGCCATTGCGGCCCTGGCCCTGACCGTGCTCAGCGACGCCCTGTTCACCTCGCCGCTGCTGAGCGCCGAGTACCAGTCAGGGCAACTGCTCGACGCCGGCTGGTTCGCCGGCTCGCTGCTCCTCGCGTACGCGCCCTGGGGGGCTCGGCGCATCCACCAGGAGCCGGGAACCCCGGGGATCCCGCGCGCAGACCGCCCGGTCAGCCGCCCCATCACCGGCTCACTGCCCGCCCTCACGCCCTACCTCGCCGCCGCCGTCTGCACGCTGGGCATCCTGTACAACGTGGTGGACGGCAGGAAGGTCGACCGCGTGGTCGTCTTCACCGGGTGCACGGTAGTCCTCGCCCTCGTCATCCGGCAGGGCATCATGCTCATCGACAACATCGCGCTGACGCAGGAACTCGCCCAGAAGGAGAACCACTTCCGCTCCCTGGTCCAGGGCTCCAGCGACGTCATCATGATCGCTGCCCCCACCGGAACGCTGCGGTACGTCAGCCCCGCCGCCGCCGGAGTCTACGGACGCGAGGCCGAGGAGCTCGTCGGAACCGAACTCGCCACCTTGATCCACCCGCACGACCTGGGCCGGGTGGTCCACGAGGTACGCCGTTTCCTCGCCGCCCCGCCCGCAGAGGAACCCACCACCCGCATCGAATGCCGCTTCGCGTCCGGCAGCGGCGAATGGCTCAACGTGGAGTCCACAGTCAACCGCCACCACGGCGGCCTCATCCTCAACAGCCGCGACGTCACCGAGCGGGTCCGCCTCCAGGCGCAGCTCCAGCACAGCGCCGAGCACGATCCGCTGACCGACCTGCCCAACCGGGCGCTGTTCACCCGTCGGGTCCGCCAGGCCCTGACCGGCCGGCGCGCGGGGGACCACAGCACCGCCGTGCTCTTCATCGACCTCGACGGGTTCAAGGCGGTCAACGACACCATCGGCCACCAGGCGGGCGACGAGCTGCTGACCGAGGCCGCGCGCCGCCTCCAGGACTCCGTACGCGCCGGGGACACCGCGGCCCGCCTCGGCGGCGACGAGTTCGCGGCGCTGATCCTGGGCGACGGCAGCCGCGACCCCAGCGCCCGCGAGTACCAGGTGCGCGAGATCGCGGACCGGCTGCGCACCACCTTGTCCCAGCCGTACCGGATCGCAGGCAGCGAGGTCCGGGTCGCCGCCAGCATCGGCGTGGCCTTCGCCGACCCCGGCATCACCCCTTCGGACCTGATGCGCAACGCGGATCTCGCGATGTACCGCGCCAAGGCGGGCGGCAAGGACCGGGTCGAGCTGTACGCGCCCCAGATGCAGGCCGAGGTCGTACGGAAGGCGGAGCTGGCCGGGCGGCTGCGCACCGCGCTCCACGACGGGGAGTTCGCCCTGCTGCACCAGCCCGTGGTCTCGCTGGCGACCGGCGAGGTCACGGCCGTGGCCGCGCAGGCCCGCTGGCGCTCGGCGCAGGGGATCCTGTTCACCCCGGCCGAATTCCTCCGCGTGGCCGAGTACAGCGAGGGTGCCGCGAGCGCGCCCGACAGCCGCTCCGGCCTGCCCGGCGCCGCGCCCGCCAGGGCGGCCGAGCTGGGGCACTGGCTGCTGGAGGAGGCCGTGGCGCAGGCCGCCGAGCGGCACCGGATCGGGCACGACGTACCGGTGGCGATCCGGATGGGCGCCCAGCGGTTGCTGGACCGCTCCGTACCGCTCGGCTCCGTGGAGGCCCTGCTCACCCGCCACGGGCTGCCGTCCGGAGCCCTCGTGATCGAACTTACGGTCTCCGACCCCAGGGTCCCCTTCGACGAGCTGGAGCGGCGTCTGGCGGCCCTGCGTCGGCTGGGGGTCCTGATCTCCCTGGACGGCTTCGGTAGCGGCTACGCGGCCATCAGCGCCCTGCGCAGGCTCCCCGTGGACATCCTGAAGCTGGACCGGGGCCTGGTCGAGGGCGTGGTCGAATCCGCCCGCCTCCACAAGATCACCGCTGGTTTGTTGCGCATTGCAAATGATTTGGGCATGCAGTCGGTGGCCGACGGGGTGGACCTCCCCGAGCAGGTCGCGGCGCTGCGCGCCATGGGGTGCACGCACGGCCAGGGAGTGGCTTTTTCCGGCCCACTCGACGAGTACAGGCTGCGCCGCGCGCTCGTGCGCGGTACGTTCCCAGTACCGGGCGGGGCAGCCCAACCTGCCTTGGCCGGTGGTTCACCCGGGGGCTTCGAGTCCATCCGCAGAGGCTCACATAATGAGACGCCCGTCCCACCCGCTTGACATCCCCCTCCCGCCGGAGGGAGGGTCAGTGCCATGCGCACCCGAATTCTCGTACTTGGAAAGCGCGTCGGCTGAAGCTGGGGCCAACATGTCCCCGCTCCGTACACCCGACGCGCTCCCCTCGCTTGCCTCCGGCACGAGGGGTTTTTTGTTGCACTGGCACACCTTCGAATCCTCGTAAAACCCTCAGCTTCGAGAAGAGAATGCCGATGACCGAGCAGGCCACCGGGGCCCACCATCCGCAGCCGCGGCCCCGTTCCGGCGGACACCAGACCGCCGCAGTTGAGCACGTCACGGGTGCGCAGTCCCTCATCCGCTCTCTCGAAGAGGTGGGGTGCGACACCGTCTTCGGTATTCCGGGCGGGGCCATCCTCCCGGCGTACGACCCGATGATGGACAGCACCAAGGTCCGCCACATCCTGGTCCGGCACGAGCAGGGCGCCGGCCACGCCGCGACCGGCTACGCGCAGGCCACCGGCAAGGTGGGCGTCTGCATGGCCACCTCCGGCCCGGGCGCCACCAACCTGGTCACCCCGATCGCCGACGCGCACATGGACTCGGTGCCGCTCGTCGCCATCACCGGCCAGGTCTCGTCGAAGGCGATCGGCACGGACGCCTTCCAGGAGGCGGACATCGTCGGCATCACGATGCCGATCACCAAGCACAACTTCCTGGTCACCAAGGCCGAGGACATCCCGAAAACGATCGCGGAGGCGTTCCACATCGCCTCCACGGGCCGTCCGGGCCCGGTCCTGGTCGACATCGCCAAGGACGCCCTCCAGACGAAGACCACGTTCTCGTGGCCGCCGTCCCAGGACCTCCCCGGCTACCGGCCGGTCACCAAGCCGCACGCCAAGCAGATCCGCGAGGCCGCCAAGCTCATCTGCCAGGCCAAGCGCCCGGTCCTGTACGTCGGCGGCGGCGTCATGAAGTCCGGCGCGACCGCCGAGCTGAAGGTCCTGGCCGAGCTGACCGGCGTCCCGGTCACCACCACCCTGATGGCTCTGGGCTCCTTCCCCGACAGCCACCCGCTGCACGTCGGCATGCCGGGCATGCACGGTGCGGTCACCGCCGTCACCGCGCTGCAGAAGTCGGACCTGCTGATCGCGCTCGGCACCCGCTTCGACGACCGCGTCACCGGCAAGCTGGACAGCTTCGCCCCGTTCGCCAAGGTCATCCACGCGGACATCGACCCGGCGGAGATCGGCAAGAACCGCGAGGTCGACGTCCCGATCGTCGGCGACGCCCGCGAGGTCATCGCCGATCTGATCCAGGCGGTCCAGGCCGAGCACACCGAGGGCAACGCCGGGGACTACTCCGCCTGGTGGAAGGACCTCAGCCGCTGGCGCGAGACGTACCCGCTGGGCTACGAGACCCCCGCGGACGGCATGCTCTCGCCGCAGCAGGTCATCCAGCGCATCGGCGAACTCGCGCCCGAGCACACCATCTACGCGGCCGGTGTCGGCCAGCACCAGATGTGGGCCTCGCACTTCGTCAACTACGAAGAGCCCCGCACCTGGCTGAACTCCGGCGGCGCCGGAACCATGGGCTACGCGGTCCCCGCCGCGATGGGCGCCAAGGTCGGCATGCCGGAGCGCACGGTCTGGGCGATCGACGGCGACGGCTGCTTCCAGATGACCAATCAGGAACTGGTCACCTGCGCGCTGAACAACATCCCGATCAAGGTCGCGATCATCAACAACGGTGCGCTGGGCATGGTCCGCCAGTGGCAGACCCTGTTCTACAACCAGCGGTACTCCAACACCGTGCTGCACGCGGACGAGACGGGCCACGGCACGGTCGGCTCCCAGCTCGGCGAGTCCACCGCGCCCCGCAAGGGCACCCGCGTCCCGGACTTCGTCAAGCTGTCCGAGGCGATGGGCTGTGTGGCGCTGCGCTGTGAGGACCCGGCCGACCTGGACAAGGTCATCGCCGAAGCCAATGCGATCAACGACCGCACCGTCGTGATCGACTTCATCGTCCACGAGGACGCCATGGTGTGGCCGATGGTCGCCGCCGGCACCTCCAACGACGAGGTCATGGCAGCCCGGGGCGTCCGCCCCGACTTCGGCGACAACGAAGACGACTGAGCCGAGAGAGCCTGAGAGAGAGAACGACTCACATGTCCAAGCACACGCTCTCCGTCCTGGTCGAGAACACGCCCGGCATCCTCGCCCGGATCGCCGCGCTGTTCTCCCGCCGCGGGTTCAACATCGATTCCCTCGCGGTCGGCGTCACCGAGCACCCCGACATCTCGCGCATCACCATCGTCGTGAACGTCGAGGACCTCCCGCTGGAGCAGGTGACCAAGCAGCTGAACAAGCTGGTCAACGTGCTCAAGATCGTCGAGCTGGAGCCGCACAGCGCCATCGAGCGCGAACTCGTTCTGGTGAAGGTCCGTGCCGACAACGAGACCCGCTCCCAGATCGTCGAGATCGTCCAGCTGTTCCGCGCCAAGACGGTCGACGTCTCCCCGGAGGCCGTCACCATCGAGGCCACCGGCGGTGCCGACAAGCTCGGCGCGATGCTCAAGATGCTGGAGCCCTTCGGCATCAAGGAACTCGTGCAGTCCGGCACGATCGCCATAGGGCGCGGCGGACGGTCCATCACGGACCGCAGCCTGCGCTCGCTCGAACGTAGCGCCTGACACCGCCGCGGCCCCGGCCGCGACACCCCCGCACGACGTTGCCTCTCGCATGGCGAGACCAAGAAACTTCCTCTACGTTCCCCGCCGTACGGTGGGTGCAACACCAGCGCACCAAGGAGATATCCCAGTGGCCGAGCTGTTCTACGAGAACGACGCCGACCTGTCCATCATCCAGGGCCGCAAGGTCGCGGTCATCGGCTACGGCAGCCAGGGCCACGCCCACGCGCTGTCGCTGCGTGACTCCGGCGTCGACGTCGTCGTCGGCCTGAAGGAGGGCTCGAAGTCCAAGGCGAAGGCCGAGGAGCAGGGCCTGAAGGTCGTCCCGGTCGCCGAGGCCGCCGCGTGGGCGAACGTCATCATGATCCTGACCCCGGACCCGCTCCAGGCCGAGATCTACGAGGAGTCCATCAAGGACAACCTCCAGGAGGGTGACGCGCTCTTCTTCGGCCACGGCTTCAACGTCCGCTACGGCTTCATCAAGCCCCCGGCCAACGTGGACGTCGCCCTGGTCGCCCCGAAGGGCCCGGGCCACCTCGTTCGCCGCCAGTACGAGGAAGGCCGCGGCGTGCCCTGCATCGCCGCCGTCGAGCAGGACTTCTCCGGCAGTGCCTTCGCGCTCGCGCTCTCGTACGCGGCCGGCATCGGCGGCACCCGCGCCGGTGTCATCAAGACCACCTTCACCGAGGAGACCGAGACCGACCTGTTCGGTGAGCAGGCCGTCCTGTGCGGTGGCGCCTCCGCCCTGGTCAAGGCCGGTTTCGAGACCCTGACCGAGGCCGGCTACCAGCCGGAGATCGCGTACTTCGAGTGCCTGCACGAGCTGAAGCTCATCGTTGACCTCATGTACGAGGGCGGCCTGGAGAAGATGCGCTGGTCGGTCTCCGAGACCGCCGAGTGGGGCGACTACATCACCGGCCCCCGCATCATCACCGACGCCACCAAGGCCGAGATGAAGCAGGTCCTCGCCGAGATCCAGAGCGGCGAGTTCGCCAACACCTGGATGGCCGAGTACAAGGGCGGCCTGAAGAAGTACAACGAGTACAAGAACGCCGACGAGGCGCACCTGCTGGAGACCACCGGCAAGAAGCTGCGCAAGCTGATGAGCTGGGTCGACAGCGACGAGAGCTGATCTCGTCCGCGCGGGGGGCCGGGACGGTGCGCCGTTCCGGCCCCCGGCACACCCGCGGCACGCCGCAACACGGCCCTTCCGCAGTCCGGCTTGTCCACCCCGGCCAACCCCAGACGGGTGATCCTTCCGGACAGGCGGAATCCTGGCCAGGATCCGCCACTACACTGCTCAACACAACGCGTCAGGCCCACAGTGTCGTGCGTCTTCCACGCGGCTACCCCCTCCACCGCCTGCGGCCGTCGGGACGGCCGTCCGCACTGGACTTGTGAGGACCCACGTGAGCTCGAAACCTGTCGTACTCATCGCCGAAGAGCTGTCGCCCGCCACGGTGGACGCGCTCGGCCCGGACTTCGAGATCCGGCACGTCAACGGAGCCGACCGCGCGGAGCTGCTCCCCGCGATCGTGGACGTCGACGCCATCCTGGTGCGCTCCGCGACCAAGGTCGACGCGGAGGCCATCGCCGTCGCGAAGAAGCTCAAGGTCGTCGCCCGCGCCGGTGTCGGCCTCGACAACGTCGACGTCTCCTCGGCCACCAAGGCCGGCGTCATGGTCGTGAACGCCCCGACCTCCAACATCGTGACCGCCGCCGAGCTCGCCTGCGGCCTGCTCGTCGCCACGGCCCGCAACATCCCGCAGGCCAACACCGCCCTGAAGAACGGCGAGTGGAAGCGGAACAAGTACACGGGCGTCGAGCTCAGCGAGAAGATCCTCGGCGTCGTCGGCCTCGGCCGCATCGGCGTCCTGGTCGCGCAGCGCATGTCGGCCTTCGGTATGAAGATCGTCGCGTACGACCCCTACGTGCAGCCCGCGCGCGCCGCCCAGATGGGCGTCAAGATGCTGACGCTGGACGAGCTCCTCGAAGTCGCCGACTTCATCACCGTGCACCTGCCCAAGACCCCCGAGACCATCGGTCTCATCGGGGACGAGGCCCTGCACAAGGTGAAGCCGTCCGTCCGCATCGTCAACGCCGCCCGCGGCGGGATCGTCGACGAGGCCGCGCTGTACTCGGCCATAAAGGAGGGCCGCGTCGCCGGCGCCGGCCTCGACGTGTACGCGAAGGAGCCCTGCACGGACTCCCCGCTCTTCGAGCTCGACCAGGTCGTCTGCACCCCGCACCTCGGCGCGTCCACGGACGAGGCCCAGGAGAAGGCCGGTATCGCGGTCGCCAAGTCGGTGCGCCTCGCGCTCGCCGGCGAGCTCGTACCGGACGCAGTCAACGTCCAGGGCGGTGTCATCGCCGAGGACGTGCGCCCCGGTCTGCCGCTCGCCGAGAAGCTCGGCCGCATCTTCACCGCCCTCGCGGGCGAGGTCGCGGTCCGCCTCGACGTCGAGGTCTGCGGCGAGATCACCCAGCACGACGTCAAGGTGCTGGAACTCTCCGCCCTCAAGGGTGTCTTCGAGGACGTCGTCGACGAGACGGTCTCCTACGTCAACGCCCCGCTGTTCGCGCAGGAGCGCGGTGTCGAGGTGCGTCTGACCACCAGCTCGGAATCCCCGGACCACCGCAACGTGGTGACCGTGCGCGGCACCCTGTCGGACGGTCAGGAAGTGTCGGTCTCCGGCACGCTGGCGGGTCCGAAGCACCTTCAGAAGATCGTCGGCATCGGCGAGTACGACGTGGACCTGGCGCTCGCCGACCAGATGCTCGTGCTGCGCTACACCGACCGCCCGGGCGTGGTCGGCACTGTCGGCCGCATCCTCGGCGAAGCCGGTCTGAACATCGCGGGCATGCAGGTCGCCCGCGCCGAGGAGGGCGGCGAGGCGCTCGGCGTCCTCACGGTCGATGCGGAGGTGCCGGTGAACGTCCTCGCGGAGATCTCCGCCGAGATCGGTGCGGTCTCGGCGCGCACGGTCAGCCTCGACTGAATCCCGTAGCGGGGCGGCGGCCACGCGGCAGAAGGAAGGGCCCGGGGAACTCCCCGGGCCCTTCGTCGTGTTCCGCAGGTGCTCTGCTCTGCTGTACAGGGCTCAGCTCCTGAGGGCCGCGGCCTTGTCGGCCAGCTCAGCGATCTCCCCGGCCAGGGCTGCGACCTGCCCGGCCAACTCCTCGACCCCCTCGGTCGGCTCCGCGGCCTCCACGGCCTCCACGGATTCCGCCGGTTCGGTGACCGGGGCGCCGAGCCCCCGCATCAGGGCCACCGCGAGGACACAGGCGGCGAGCAGCAGGGCTGCGCCGCCCCAGGCGGCGTACTGCATGCCGTGGACGAAGGCCTCGCGGGCCGCGGTCAGCAACTGCTCGCCGGCCGCGCCGCCAAGCTGGTGGGCGGTGGCGACCGCCCCGCCGAGGGTCTCCCGGGCGGCGGGCCCCGCATCCGACAGGTCGTTGCGGTAGACGGCGGTGCCGAGGCTGCCCAGGACCGCCATGCCCAGCGCGCCGCCGAACTCCTGGCCGGTCTCCAGCAGGGACGCGGCCGAGCCCGCCTTCTCTGCGGGGGCCGAGCCCAGCGCCATGTCGGAGACCAGGGACATCACGGTGACGATGCCGGAGGCCAGCACGCCGGCGCCGGTCAGCAGCAGCCACAGGGAGTCGCTGCCGACCAGGCTGATCAGGACGAACCCGGCGGCGGCGAGGACGAAGCCGCCGGCGATGACGTACGCCCGGTCGGTCTTGCGGGCCAGGACCGCGCCGACCGGGGCGGCGGCGCCGATGACGAGCGAGGGTGCGAGGCTCCACAGGGCGGCCTCCAGCGTGCCCATGCCGAGCACCGACTGCAGGTACTGGGTGGTGAAGTAGGCCGAGCCCATCACGGCGAAGGCGGCGATGGTGTTGAGGGCGATCCCGGCACCGAATCCGCGGCCCCGGAAGAGCGCCCGGCTGACCATGGCGTCGTCACGGGTGCGCTGGCGGCGGACGAAGACGAACCCGAAGGCCAGGCCCACGGCCACGGAGACCAGGTGGAGCGGCTCCAGGCCCTCGGCGGCGATCTCCTTGAGGCCGTACACGACCGGGAGCACGGCGGCCGTCGACAGCGGGACGCTCAGCAGGTCGAAGCGGCCGGGCGCGGGGTCCTTGAACTCCGGCACTAGCACGGGGACGAGGACCAGCAGGAGCAGCATCGCGGGCACGTTGATCAGGAAGACCGAACCCCACCAGAAGTGGTTCAGCAGCACGCCGCTCATCACGGAGCCGAGGGCGATGCCGCCGGTCATGGCCCCGGACCAGATGGCGATGGCCTGTCCGCGCTGCTTCGCGTCCTGGAAGAGGTTGCGGACGAGGGCCAGCGTGGAGGGCATCAGGGTCGCGCCGCCGACGCCGAGCAGCACACGGGCCGCGATCAGCATCTCGGCGCTGGTGGCGTAGGCGGCGCAGACGGAGGCGAGTCCGAAGGCGGTCGCGCCCATCAGCAGCAGCTTGCGGCGGCCGATCCGGTCACCGAGCGAACCCATGGTGATCAGCAGGCCGGCGAGGGCGAAGGCGTAGCTGTCGAAGATCCAGAGCTGCTGGGTGGCGCTCGGGTCCAGCTCCCGGGTGATGGCGGGGACGGCGAAGTAGAGGACGGAGACGTCCATGGAGACCAAGAGCAGGGGCAGCAGGAGGACGGTGAAGGCGGTCCATTCCCGGCGGCCGGCCAGAGGTGCGGCGGGGTTCGTCATGAGCAGCAATGTACAAGCGTCATAAACGCTTGTCTAGTACGTCCGTATGGGACGTCTGTTTGAGACTGTCGTCTAGGACGGCTGTCTTGATACGGTGGGGGGCATGGGACACCGTGAAGATCTGCTCGAAGGCGCGAAGAAGTGCCTGGCCGAGAAGGGTTTCGTGCGGACGACCGCGCGCGACATCGTCAACGCCTCCGGCGCGAACCTGGCGTCGATCGGCTACCACTACGGTTCGAAGGACGCCCTGTTGACGCAGGCGTTCATCTCGATGGCCGAGGAGTGGGGCGAGTCCTTCAAGCCGGACGTCAAGGGTGAAGGCGGCTCGCTCGAACGCTTCCGATCGGTCTGGGACGGCGTGACCGGACAGCGTGATCAGGCGGCGCCGATGTGGGCGGCCAGCCTGGAGATCGCGATGAACCGTGACCGGCTGCCGGAGCTGCGGGAGATGGTCGTGTCCTCCGAGGGCGAGGGGCGCAAGGGGCTGACCGAGATGTTCACGGGCACCCCGGAGGGGCAGCTCGAAGAGCGGGACATCCGGACCCTGGGCGGGCTGTACCAGGTGCTGGTCTCCGGGATGATGGTGCAGTGGCTGTACAACCCCGAGAACGCCGTCACCGCGGAGGAGTTGACCGAGGGCATGCGCCGCGCCGCGCAGATGATGGTGAACGGCAAGGGCGCCGACGACCCCGCCTGAGCCGTTCGGCCGTGCAGTCGTGCAGTCGTGCAGTCGTGCAGTCGTGCAGTCGTGCAGTCGTGCAGTTAGTTCAGTCGTTCAGCCGTACAGGCGGGCCGTCTTGAGGGCCATGTGGAGCAATAGGCGGTCCTCGCCCTCGTCCAGGTCCAGGCCGGTCAGCTGTTCCACCCGGCCGAGCCGGTAGTACAGGGTCTGGCGGTGGATGCCCAGGGCCGCCGCCGCGCGGCCCGCCTGGCCCGCGCAGTCCAGGAACAGCTCGGCGGTACGGGCGAGTTCCCGGTGCGCGGGCTCCAGCAGGACCCGGGTCGCCGGGTCGCCCACGGGGCCGGCAGCTGCGAGGGATGCCAGCATCCGGTACGGGCCGATCGCCGACCAGCGGGCCACCGGGCCGAACCGGGGCTGGGCCGCGGCCGCCTGCGCCGCCGCCGAGGCCTGCGACCAGGCGTCGGCCAGCGCCGTCAGGCCCCGGCGGGGCTCCGCGATCCCGGCGGTCGCGCCGCCCTGGGCCAGCAGCCGGGTCGCGACGCCCTCGGCGGGGACGAGCACTTCGGCCGAGCGGAGCCGTACCAGTACGGCGAGGGCCTGGCCGGTCCGCCGGTCCGGCCCGGCCTCGGCGCCGGGGCCGGAGACGGGTCCGGCGCCGGCCGCCGGGCCGCTCCTGGACCCGGACTTGGCTCCCGCCCTGCTGCCGGACCGGGCCCCGGAGCCCGACGCGGAGCCCGACGCGGACCTGGCGCCGGCGCCCGACGCGGGCCCGGAGTTCCCGTCGGTACCGGCCCCGGCGGCCACGCCGTCGTCGTCGCCGGCTCCCGGCCAGGGGACGGTGCACACCGCCGCCGTGCCCGGTACCGACGCGGGGGCCTCGCCGGCCCACGGCGTCACGCACACCACCGCGTGCAGCCCGTCCGCGCCCGCTCCCAGCGCCATCCGGAGCGCGGCCACCGCCATGTCCTGCTGCCAGCCCCGGCCCGCGGTGAGCACCCCCCGGAACTCCCGGGACAGGTCGGCCCCCGCCTGCGCCTCCTCGGCGAGCAGGATCCCGATCCGCTCGGCCACCTCCATGGCCGCGGCCAGGACGTCCGGCCCGGGGCCCGGATCCTGGTCGAGGAGCCACACGTAGCCCTGCACGATCCCGCGGTAGCGCACCGGCAGGCAGATCCGGCCCCGGAACACCCCCGCGTCCGGGGCCGCCGGGATCCGGACCGGCCCGGTCGCCCGCGCGATGCCGAAGCCCTCGAACCAGGCCCGCACGGCCGCCGTCGACTGCCGGGTCAGGATCGAGCGGGTGCGCACCGGATCCATGACGAGATCGTCGTCGCTGTCGTGCGCGCCGAAGGCGATGAGGCGGAAGTCCCGGTTCTCCAGTGTCGCCGGGACGCCGAGGAGCGCCGAGATCTCATCCACCAGGTCCTGGTAATCGCCCTTCACCCGGACATTCTCCCACCCGGGAACCCGGTCTTCAGACAGATGTATGAGATCGGGGACACGGATGCGTGACAGCTGTCGATGGCAGAGGATCAAAGCGATCCTTAGGTTTCACGGTGGTTTTACTTGCGTTTCCCTCACGGTCCCGCCCACCCCGCGCGGACCGCGAGCCTGCTTCTGCCACCTGTAGGAGGTGCCCCGTGCTGGGTCCCGCGATCCTCGCCGCTTCGCGCAGCGACAAGATGCGCCGAATCGTCTCTGCCGCCCCTGTGACCAAGCCCGTGGTGACCCGGTTCATCCCCGGCGAGACGGTCGACCAGGTCATCCCGATCGTCAGGGACCTCACGCAGAAGGGGTTGGAGATCACGCTCGACGTGGTGGGCGAGGACATCACCACCGTGGAGCAGTCCTACGCCGCGCGTGACGCCTACCTCGAACTCATCGAGCACCTGGCGGGCCTGGAGCTGGGCGAGACCGTCGAGATGTCCGTCAAGCTGTCGATGTTCGGCCAGGCGCTGGAGGGCGGCCACGAGCTCGCCCTCGCCAACGTCCGCCCGGTCGTCGAGGCCGCCGCGGCCATCGGCACCACCGTCACGCTCGACGCCGAGGACCACACCACCCTCGACTCGATGTTCGCCATCCACGAGGAGCTGCGCCGGGACTTCCCGCAGACCGGCTGCGTGATCCAGGCGTACCTCTTCCGCACCGAGGCCGACGCCCGCCGCCTGGCCGCCGCCGGCAGCCGGGTGCGGATCGTGAAGGGCGCGTACAAGGAGCCCGCCGAGGTCGCGTACCAGGACAAGGCCGAGATCGACAAGGCGTACGTCCGCATCCTGAAGACGCTGATGGAGGGCGAGGGCTACCCGATGATCGGGTCGCACGACCCGCGCCTGATCGCCATCGCCCAGGAGCTCGCCCGCACGGCGGGGCGCAAGCTGGACGAGTACGAGTTCCAGATGCTGTACGGCATCCGCAGCGAGGAGCACCTGCGGCTCGCCGCCGAGGGTCACCGCATGCGCGTCTACACCGCGTACGGGACGGACTGGTACGGCTACTTCATGCGGCGCCTCGCCGAGAAGCCGGCCAACCTCCTGTTCTTCCTCCGCTCGATGATCACCAAGAACTAGCCAGAACCAGGTCAAGGAGTTACCAGTCCGATGGATGCTGTGACCCAGGTCCCCGCGCCGGTCAACGAGCCGGTCCACTCGTACGCCCCCGGCACCCCGGAGCGCGCGCGCCTCGAAACGCAGCTCAAGCAGCTGTCCGAGAACCCGATCGACCTGCCGATGACGATCAACGGCGTCAAGCGCATGGGCGGGGGCGAGCGCTTCGACGTGGTCCAGCCGCACGACCACAAGTCCGTGCTCGGCACCTACGCGAACGCCACCGAGGCCGACGCCCGTGAGGCCGTCAACGCCGCCCTGGCCGCCGCCCCGGCTTGGCGCGCGATGTCGTTCGACGACCGCGCCGCGATCATCCTGCGCGCCGCCGAGCTGCTGTCCGGTCCGTGGCGCGAGAAGCTGGCCGCGTCCACCATGCTGGGCCAGTCGAAGACCGCGCAGCAGGCCGAGATCGACACCCCGTGCGAGCTCGTCGACTTCTGGCGCTTCAACGTCCACTTCGCCCGCCAGATCCTGGCCGAGCAGCCGGTCGCGAACTCCGCCGGCGTGTGGAACCGCAGCGACCACCGCCCGCTCGAAGGCTTCGTCTACGCGATCACGCCGTTCAACTTCACGGCCATCGCCGGCAACCTGCCGACCGCCCCCGCCCTGATGGGCAACGTGGTCGTGTGGAAGCCGTCCCCGACGCAGACCCACTCCGCGATCCTCCTGATGGAGCTGCTGGAGGAGGCCGGCCTGCCGAAGGGCGTCATCAACCTGGTGACGGGCGACGGCATCGCCGTGTCCGAGGTGGCCCTGAACCACCCCGAGCTGGCCGGCATCCACTTCACGGGTTCGACCAAGACCTTCCAGTACCTGTGGAAGACGGTCGGCAACAACATCGAGAAGTACAAGTCCTACCCGCGCCTGGTCGGCGAGACCGGCGGCAAGGACTTCGTCGTCGCGCACCCCTCCGCGGACCGCGCCGTCCTGAAGACCGCCCTGACCCGCGGATCCTTCGAGTTCCAGGGCCAGAAGTGCTCGGCGTCCTCGCGCGCCTACGTCCCGGCCTCGATCTGGAACGACGGCTTCAAGGAGGCCTTCGCGGCCGAGGTCGACGGCATCACCATGGGTGACGTCCGCGACCTCACCAACTTCATCGGCGCCGTCATCGACGAGCGTTCGTTCGCGAAGAACAAGGCCGCGATCGACCGTGCGATCGCCGACCCGACCTGCGAGATCATCGCCGGTGGCACGTACGACGACTCGGAGGGCTACTTCGTCCGCCCGACCGTCATCGCGTGCACCGACCCGGAGAACGAGGTCTTCACGACCGAGTACTTCGGCCCGATCCTCGCGATCCACGTCTACGAGGACGCCGAATTCGACGCGATGCTCGCGCAGATGGAGTCCGTCTCGGCGTACGCGCTGACCGGCTCGATCATCGCCGCCGACCGCTACGCGGCCGCGGACGCGATGGAGAAGCTGCGCTTCGCGGCGGGCAACTTCTACATCAACGACAAGTCGACCGGCGCCGTCGTCGGCCAGCAGCCCTTCGGCGGCGGCCGAGCCTCGGGCACGAACGACAAGGCGGGCGCGGCGAGCAACCTGCAGCGTTGGACCTCGACGCGCTCCATCAAGGAGACCCTGGTCGCGCCGACCGACTACCCGTACCCCCACATGGGCTGATCCTGCGGATTCCGCCGGTCCCGCCCCGCTGAGCCCCGCCCCCGTTCCGGCACCCCCAAGTCCGGATCGGGGGCGGTTCCAGTTCCCGTCCTCACGCGGTCCCGGCCCTACGGGACCAGGACCACCTTGCCGAGGTTGCGCCGCTCCTCGATGATCCGGTGCGCGCGGGCGGCCTCGGCGAGCGGGATCTCCTGGTGCACGGTGACCCGCAGGGCGCCGGCCCGGTGGCGCTCCCACTGCTCGGCGCGCCAGCGCCCGTACAGCGCGGGCTTGCCGCGCGCGATGACCGCCATCTGGAAGCCGGTCACCGAGGCGCCGCGGACCAGGAGCTCGTACGCGTCCACCGTGCCGCCGCCGGAGCTGTACGCCACCAATCGGCCCCCGGGCGCGAGGGCCCGCACGGCCGGGCCGAGCAGCTCGCCGCCGACGCCGTCGAGGACCACGTCGTACGGGTCGCCCCAGGCGGCCTCCCCGTACAGCACGACCTCGTCGGCGCCCAGGGCGCGTACGAAGTCCGCCTTGTCGGCGCTGCCCACCGCGGCGACGACCCGCCGGGCCCCGCCGGCCTTCGCGTACTGCAGGGCGTACGTGCCGACCGCGCTGGCCGCCGCCGTGACCAGGACCGACTCGCCGGGCTCCACCCGCCCCGCCTCGTACGCCCCGCGCGCCACCAGCCCGCTGCGGACGAGGGCGACGGCCTCGACGGCGCCGACCCCGGCGGGGACGGCGGAGGCGAACGGGGCCGCCACGACGGCGTACTCGGCGTAGGAGTGCGCGAAGCACAGCCCGGTGACCCGGTCCCCGACCCGGAACCCGTCCACCCCTTCGCCGAGGGCGGTGACGACGCCGGCGACCTCCCCGCCGAGCGCTGCGGGCTCCCGGCCCTCCCGCACCTTGCGGACGGTGGGCAGCGTGACCCCGAGGGCCTCGACCCGCACGAGCACCTCCCCTGCACCCGGCACCGGCGCGGTGGCCTCCTCGGCGTACAGCACCTCGGGGCCACCGTTGACGTCGTAGCGGATGCGGAGCACGGGGGCGCCTCCCGGGAAAGAGATTCATTGGGAATCCCAACGATATAGGAGATCGTGGGGAATGCCAATGAATTGCTAGGCTGGGCCCATGACATCGGCCCTCGCGCACATCCAGTCCCTGCCGAGCTGGCTCGTCGGCCGCGTCGCGGCCCGGGGCCGCGGCCTGGTCGCCGAGGCGCTCGCCGCGGAAGGGCTGAAGCTCGCCCACCACGCGGTACTGGCGGCGATCGCCGAACACGGCCCGGTGGCCCAGGCCGACCTCGGCCGCCGGCTCGGCATCGACCCCAAGGACCTGGTCGGCCTCCTCAACCACCTGGAAGGCGCGGGCCTCGTCCTGCGCGCCCCGAACCCGGCGGACCGCCGCAAGAACGCGGTCACCCTCACCCCGGCGGGCACGGCCACCCTCACCCGCTGCGCAGCACTGGCCGAGACGGCGAACGCCGAATTCCTCTCCCCACTGACCCCGGCGGAACGCGAACAGCTGACGACCCTGCTGACCCGCCTCCACGACGCGCCGTAGTCCCGCGGGGCCGCCCGCCCCGCGGTCTGGGTCAGACCTCGACCATGACCTGGGTCAGGGACTTGCGGAGCAGGTCCGGGACCTCGCAGTCGTCGGCGGGGTAGCCGACCGGGATGACCGCGAAGGCCTTCTCGTTCTCCGGGCGGTGCAGGACGTGGGAGAGGAAGCGCATCGGGCTCGGGGTGTGGACCAGGGCCGCGAGGCCGGCGAGGTGGAGTGCGGTCAGGAGCATGCCGACCGCGATGCCGACCGATTCGTCCACGTAGTAGTGCTTGCGCTTGGAGCCGTCCGGGCCGAGCCAGTACCTCTGCTGGAACACCACGATCAGCCCCGGGGCGTCCGTCAGATGCGTCTTCACCGCATCCGTGCCCAGGGGCCGCAGGGCGTCGAGCCATTCGTCGCCGAGACGGCCGTCGTACGAGATCAGCTCCTCCTGTTCGGCGGCGTCGCGGATCTGGCGGCGCACGGCCGGGTCCTTGACCAGCACGAAGGTCCAGGGCTGCTGGTGGGCCCCGGACGGCGCGGTCGCGGCGCACGCGACGGCGTCCCGGATGACCTGCTCCGGGACGGGGTCGGGGGAGAAGTGCCGGACGGTCCGCCGCTCGGCCATGCGCTCCCGCAACCGCGCGGAGCGCGCGAGCGATTCGGCGCTCGGCATCCGATCGGGCCGGTAGGCGACGGGGCGGTACGGCTCGCCGTGGGTCGGGGTCCACTGCTCGGTCTCGGGCGACATGGACAGATCCTGGCGCCGGGAACCGCGCGGGGCCAGCAGCCCGTTATGACCCTCTGCCCGATGTGTACGGACAGGGGGAGCTATGGACATGTCGAACGCCGGTCGAATCCTCGACTGGGAGGGCTGCTTCAACGTGCGGGACCTCGGCGGGCTCGGCGGGATCCGGCCCGGCGCGCTGGTCCGCGCCGACGCGCTGGACCGGCTCACCGCCCGCGGGTGGACCGGTCTCGTCGACCACGGGGTACGCACCGTCGTCGACCTGCGCAACGACGATGAGGCGGGCGTGGACCACGCGCCCCGCCCGGCCGCCGTGAACACCGTCCGCATCCCCCTCGACGGGTTGGAGGACCGGGAGTTCTGGGACCGCTGGTGGGGGACGCCGGCTTTCGGGACGCCCGCATACTTCCGGCCGTTCCTCGCCCGCTTCCCCGAACGCGTGGCCGCCGTCGCCGCGGCCGTCGCGGACGCCGCGCCGGGCGGGGTGGCCTTCCACTACGCCCTGGGCCGTGACCGCACCGGCATCATCGCCCTGGTACTGCTGAGGCTGATGGGCGCGAGCCCCGAGGAGATAGCCACCGACCACGGGCTGAGCGAGCCGCGGGTGCGCGCGATGTACGCCGCGCGGGGCCGCCCGTACGACGGCCGGGAGATCGAGGAGTACACGGCGGGCCTGGGTACCACCGTTCACGAGCTGGCCCGGGCCGCCGCGGACTGGCTCAAACCGCAGGAGTACCTGCGGGTGGGTGGGCTGGGTGATGCGGAACTCGGCAGGCTGCGCGGCAGACTGGGGGCATGAGTGACCTCCACACCCGCCTCGCCCATACCGCGCAGCTCGGCCCGGGCGTCCTAGGGGAGCTGCGGGAACTGCTCGGCGGGGCCTTCGGCGGGGAGTTCTCGGGGGAGGACTTCGAGCACGCCCTCGGCGGCATGCACGTGCTCGTGCGCGAGGGCGGCGAGGGCCGCGAGGGCGGGGAGCTCATCGCGCACGGGAGCGTGGTCCAGCGCCGGGTGGTGCATGCGGGGCGGGCCCTGCGGACCGGATACGTCGAGGCCGTGGCCGTACGGTCGGACCTGCGCCGGCGTGGTCTCGGGGGGCAGGTCATGGCCGCGCTGGAGGCCGTCATCGCCCGGGCCTACGCACTGGGCGCGCTCTCCGCCTCCGATGCGGGGGCCGCGCTGTACGCCTCCCGCGGCTGGAGCGTGTGGGGCGGGCGGGTCGGCACCCTCGCGCCCTCCGGGCCGCAGGCCCTCCCGGAGGAAGAGGGCTCGACGTACCTGTGGGTGCCCGACGGCGGGGTCCTGCCGGACCCCGCCGAGGGGCTGTGGTTCGACTGGCGCAACGGGGACGTGCTCTAGGCGCGTCCGGCGGGCGCTACGAGCCGCTGATGCTGGGCGCGCCCGTCTCGATGTGGCCCGTGTAGCGGCGCGACCAGGTGCCGTCATTGTCCGCGAGGATCGTGAAGTCGTACCAACCCTTGTTGTAGGCGACCGCGTTGAAGAAGTCCTCGCGCGAGGAGTTCGCCGGGACGGTGTACGTCCACGGGCCGTCCGAGCGGTATGCGTTGGAGCGGATGGTGAAGGTGACGGGGGCGGCCGACGCGTTCGTCATCTTGAAGTAGATCGCGGTCTTGCCCGTGCCCGGCTCCACGGCGAAGCGGGCCGCGACCTCGATCGCCTTGCCCGCCTTCGACGCATCGCCGATGAACCGGCGCAGGAAGCGGTTCGGCCCGTACATCGAGATGTCGTACTTCCCGGAGCCGCTGCCGAGCCCGATGCTGAACCAGTCGGTCGACGTCGCGCCCGGGTCGACCGTGTACTGCCAGGCCGCAGTGTCCCGGTACTGGTGCGGGTGGATCGAGAAGTGCGCCGCCCGCTTCGCCTGCGCTCCCTGGTTGGTCATCGAGAACCAGGCCAGGATGTTGCCGGCCGTGCCGAACTCGAAGCGGTCCAGGTTGCCGTTCACCTGGTAGGGAAGGGCCCGCGCCGGTCGGGTCCCGGCCTCCTGCGCCGGGAGCGCGTTGTCCTGCGGCGCCGGGTTGGGGAGTGGGCCGCAGGTCGCCTGGCCGATGACTTTCGCGGTCGAGGGCAGTCCCGACGGCACCCCGTACACCGGGTGCGCGAAGTCGAAGACGCCCGTCAGGTCGCCCGTCACCTTGCGGCGCCACGGGCTGATGTTCGGGCAGGTCGCCGGGGTGCCGAGGGCCGCCGTCCAGGTCTCCATGAAGCGGAGCACCGAGGTGTGGTCGAAGACCTCCGAGCTCACCCAGCCGCCGCGCGTCCACGGGGACATGACGAGCATCGGGACGCGGAAGCCGAGGCCGATCGGCGTGCCGTCGATGTACTCGCCGGGGGTGCCGGGCGGGGCGACGGGCGGCGGGACGTGGTCGAAGAAGCCGTCGTTCTCGTCGTAGTTCAGGAAGAGGACGGTGGAGTCGAAGACCTCGGGGTTCGCGGCCAGCGCGCGGTAGACGAGGTCCACGAAGTGCGCGCCGTCGCCGGGCGGGGCGTACGGGTGTTCCGAGAAGGCCTCGTTCGCGACGACCCAGGAGACCTGGGGCAGGGTGCCGGCGATGACGTCGGCGCGGATGGCGGCCGCGATGTCGTCGGGGGTGGAGCCGGTGACCTTCGGGACGGAGCCCATGCCGCGGTCCCGTAGCGGGTCGCCGGGCGCCGAGTCCGTGAACTTCTTGAAGTAGGCCAGGCCGTTGTCGCCGTAGTTGTCCTGGGCGTTCTGGTAGACCTTCCAGCTCATGCCGGCCCGCTGGAGGGCTTCCGCGTACGTCTCCCAGGTCAGCCCGGACTCGTCGCCGCCGTCCTTGCTGCCCGCGTCGATCTTGCCGCTCCACAGGAAGGTGCGGTTCGGGCCGGTCGCGCTGAGCGTGGAGCAGAAGTACGCGTCGCAGATCGTGTAGTTGTCGGCGAGCCCGTAGTGGAACGGTATGTCCCCGCGGTCGAGGTGGCCGAGGGTGCGGGTGTTGCCGACGCCCAACACCCAGTTGTCCATGCGGCCGTTGTTCCAGGCGGCGTGCTGCGAGGTCCAGCTGTGCGGGAGGTCGCCGTTGCACTGGGCGAGGGTCTCGCCGTCCACCCCGCCGGCCGGCGGGGTGGCGCTGAGCTTCCACGGGTACTGGCGGCCGCCCCAGTTGGGCTGGTTGAACGTGCCCCACCCGCCCGGGATGTTCCCGGCGGCGCGGTCGGCGAAGCCGCGGACGCCCTTCAGCTTGCCGAAGTAGTGGTCGAAGCTGCGGTTCTCCTGCATCAGGATCACCACGTGCTTCACATCGGTGATCGTGCCGCTCGCGGCGGCCGCGGCCGCCGACGTCGGCGCGATCGCGGGCAGGGCGGCACCGGCCACCAGCCCGGCGCCGATTCCCACGAATCCTCTGCGGCTGATCGGTGTCACTGGCTACTCGCCTCCAACTCAAGTGCCCCGCTGGCACATCGACGGAAAGGGTGGCGGGCGCCGGGCCAAAGGTCTACATCCGTGCGGTAAGAAGACGGTGAACATCCGGTTGGCTTGAATCAGTCCCCGAGACGGACGAGCATCTTGCCCAAATTGTCGCCGCGGAGCATGCCGAGGAAGGCGTCCACCGTGCGATCGATCCCCTGCGCAACGGTGGTGTCCATGCTTATGTGGCCGCTGCGCAGATGGGGGACCAGGAAGTCTTCCAGTTCATCCTGCAGATTGGTGTGATTTCGAACCAATACCCCTTCCAGGCGCAGTGACTTGTGGACGACCTCGAAGAGGTTGCGGGGAGCGGCCGGCGAGCGGTCCCCGTTGTACATCGAGATCCCGCCGACCCAGGCGATCCGTCCGTACTCGCGCAGTACGTCGATGGCCCCCGCCAGGTGGTCCCCGCCCACGTTGTCCACGTACACGTCGATGCCGTCGGGTGCGGCCTGCGCGAGCAGCTCGCCGACCGGCCCGTCGTGGTAGTCGAACGCCGCGTCGAAGCCGAGCGCGCCGGTGAGGTGGCGGACCTTCGCCGTGGAGCCCGCGCTGCCGATGATCCGGCGGGCGCCCAGCAGCCGCGCGATGTGGCCGGTCGCGGTGCCGACCCCGCCCGCGGCGGCGGAGACGAAGAGGTCCTCGCCCTCGCGCAGGGCCGCGGTCCGGGTCAGCGCGGCGTAGGCGGTGAGGCCGGTGCCGCCGAGGATGCCCAGGTACGCCTCCAGCGGGACGCCTTCGTGGCCGCGCAGCTTCCGGGTGCCGTTCGCGCCGAGCGTGACGAGGGCGTGGGTGCGCCAGCCCTCGCGGTGGAAGACCAGGTCCCCCTCGCGCAGCCCGGAGTCGCGGGAGGCCACCACCCGGCCCACCGCCCGGCCCTCCAGCGGGGTGTTCAGCTCGAAGCCGCCCTCGCCGCCGTCCATCATCCCGCGGTGGTACGGGTCCACCGAGAGCAGCAGGTTCTCGACCAGGGCGGCGCCCGCCCCGGGGGAGGGAACCGGGGTCTCGGCGTACGCGAAGTCGGTCGCGGCGGGGAAGCCGGTGGGGCGGGCGATCTGGTGGACTGCGACGGCGGTCTGGTTCGTGGTCATGGCGAGGACGTTAGGAAGGAATGGCCCGCGCGGGCAGGGGGTTGGGCTCATGGAAGCGGGACATCCGTGAACACCGCTCATAGAACGAGGTGGAAGCGCCCATGTCGGGAAGTACGGCCGAGCTCGCTCCGCACGAACTGCGCGTCCTGGTCGCCGTCGCGGAGACCGGCGGCTTCTCCGCCGCGGCCGCCCGGCTCGGCCTCACCCAGTCCGCGGTCTCGCACTCCGTGCGCGGTAGCGAGGCGAAGACCGGCGCGGTGCTCTTCGAGCGCGGCCGCGCCGGCGCCTCGCCCACCCCGGCGGGGGAGCGGGCCGTCGCCCTCGCCCGCCGGATCCTGCGGCTGTACGAACACCTCGGCGCGGAGGTGCGCGCCGTCGGCGGGGGCGCTGCCGGCGGGGGCGGCGCGACGGGGGTGCTGCGCATCGCGGCCTTCCGCAGCGCGGCCCTGCACCTGCTGCCCCCGACGCTGGAACGGCTGACCGCCCGGCACCCCGGACTACGGCCCGAGGTGCGGGTGGTGCGCGAGCTCGGCGAGGGCGGGGTCGGCGAGGTGGCGGCCGGCCGCGCGGACCTCGCCCTCGCCACGCTCGGGCCCGGGTACCCGCCGCCGCCGGGACTGCTGACGGGGGTGCTCGTGGAGGAGGCGTACGCCCTGGTCCATCCGGCCGGGCACCCCGACCCGAAGACGCTGCCCCTGCTCGACTGGGACGAGAACTGTGGTTCCCACACCCGTGACTGGTGGTCCGCCCAGGACTGGCTGCCGCCCGCCACCGTCAAGGCGGAGGACGACGCGATGGTGCTGACCATGGTCGGGCGCGGGCTCGGGATGGCGATCCTGCCCGCACTGTCGCTCCGCGAGGCAACGGACGCCGTGGACATCACCGGACTGGGCCCTTCGGGGCCGGTGAGACACGTGGGATACGTCACCACACCGGAATCCGCCTCGACCCTCGCCGTCAGGGCTCTGATCAGGGAACTTCGGTCCGAGGCGGCCTGAATCGGAGACCCGGAACGGTCCCTTCCGAGGGGTTGGTCGTCTCAGATAGTAGGAAGCCCGAGTAATTGCGGAGACATACAACGAGAGCTGCCCTAGCTTTGTAGAAGCCGAACGTCTCGCCAATCCGGCGAATGGCGGTCGAGAGCGCGCGCCCCTTGGCAGGCAACCCCTGCGGCGCACTGCTCCCCGCCTCTTCCGGCGCCTTGAAGGAACCCCTCATCCGTGGCCCCGCCACGCCGTGATCTCAAGGAGTCGATCACCATGACCGCATCCACCGCCACCCGCCGCGTCCGCCACTCCTCCTCTGCCGACGCCGACCGCAAGAACGCCGCCGCCGCCCTCCAGCGCGCCCTCGACCGCCGTGACAACGGCGGCTCGACCGGCCACTGAGGCGAGCGCAGGACGAAGCCCGGTCCAGCGACATATTGCGTCCACATGGTGGACGCAATATGTCTGAGGACTGGGATGAGGAGTACGGTTCCGACATGTCGACCAGCATCAATCTCGCAGTGATCCCCGGTGATGGCATCGGCCAGGAAGTAGTGGCTCAGGGCCTCAAGGTCCTTGCCGCGGTCCTGCCCCAGGATGTGAAGCTGGAGACCAAGGAGTACGACCTCGGCGCCCGGCGCTGGCACCGCACCGGGGAGACCCTCCCGGACGAGGAGCTCGAAGCCCTCAAGCACCACGACGCGATCCTGCTGGGCGCCATCGGCGACCCGTCGGTCCCGTCGGGCGTGCTGGAACGCGGCCTGCTGCTGAAGCTCCGCTTCGCCTTCGACCACTTCATCAACCTGCGTCCGTCGAAGCTCTTCCCCAACACGGCCAGCCCGCTCGCCGGCCGTCCGGAGATCGACTTCGTCGTGGTCCGCGAGGGCACCGAGGGCCCGTACACCGGCAACGGCGGCAGCCTGCGCACCGGCACCCCCGCCGAGGTGGCCACCGAGGTCAGCATCAACACCGCGTACGGCGTCGAGCGCGTCGTGCGGGACGCGTACGAGCGGGCCAACTCCCGCCCCCGCAAGAAGCTGACGCTGGTCCACAAGAACAACGTCCTCGTGTACGCGGGCCACATGTGGAAGAACATCTTCGACAAGGTCGGCCAGGAGTACCCCGAGGTCACCACCGACTACCTGCACGTCGACGCCGCGACGATCTTCTTCGTCACGCAGCCCGAGCGCTTCGACGTCATCGTCACGGACAACCTCTTCGGTGACATCCTCACCGACCTGGCCGCCGCCGTGACCGGCGGGATCGGCCTCGCGGCCTCCGGCAACATCAACCCGACCGGCACCTTCCCGTCCATGTTCGAGCCCGTCCACGGCTCGGCCCCGGACATCGCCGGCACCGGCAAGGCCGACCCGACCGCGACGATCCTGTCGGTGGCCCTCCTGCTGCGCCACCTCGGCCACGAGGACCGGGCCGCCCGCATCGAGGACGCGGTCTCGGCCGACCTCGCGGAGCGCGACGGCACCTTCCGCACCACCGACCAGATCGGCGACGCACTCGCCGAGCGAGTAGCCGGCTGACCCGGCAGCTCCACCTCAGGAAGCCGCCGGGTCGCGTGACCAACGCACCCGGCGGCTTTTCCTGTGCGGCCCCGGGTGCCACCATCTCCCTGGGCCGCAATCACCCCGCTTCACCGAACGCATCTTGCGCGCGATAATCGAACGCGAGACCGCGGAATGCGGGGAAGCTCGGACGTCCTGGTACGCCGTGAGCGCGGTCCGCCCTACAAACCGGTGAAGGACAAGCACTCATGACGACGCCCACGATCGAGCTCAAGCCCTCCTCGAACCCGCTGTCCGATGCGGAGCGAGAGGCGATCCTGGCCAGCCCCGGCTTCGGCCGCCACTTCACCGACCACATGGTGACGATCAAGTGGACTGAGGGTCGCGGCTGGCACGACGCCGAGCTGGTCCCGTACGCGCCGCTTTCGATGGACCCGGCGAACATGACCCTGCACTACGCGCAGACGATCTTCGAGGGCCTCAAGGCCTACCGCCAGCCCGACGGCACCGTCGCGACGTTCCGCCCGCAGGCCAACGCCGAGCGCTTCCAGGCCTCCGCCCGCCGCATGGCGATGCCGGAGCTGCCGGCCGACCTCTTCATCGAGGCGTGCGACGCGCTCATCAAGCAGGACAGCGCCTGGGTGCCTTCCTCCGGTGAGGCCTCCCTGTACCTGCGGCCGTTCATGTTCGCGTCCGAGGTCGGCCTGGGCGTCCGCCCGGCCAACGAGTTCCTGTTCATGGTCATCGCCTCGCCCGCCGGCGCGTACTTCCCCGGCGGCGTCAAGCCCGTCTCCGTCTGGCTCTCCGAGGAGTACGTCCGCGCGGTCAAGGGCGGTACGGGTGCGGCCAAGACCGGCGGCAACTACGCGGCCTCCCTCGTGGCCCAGGCCCAGGCCGCCTCGCACGGCTGCGACCAGGTCGTCTGGCTCGACGCCGTCGAGCACCGCTGGATCGAGGAGATGGGCGGCATGAACCTGTACTTCGTGTACGGCGACCGCATCGTCACTCCCGAGCTGACCGGCTCGCTCCTGCCGGGCATCACCCGCGACTCCCTCCTCACCATCGCCCGCGACCTCGGCTACACCGCCGAGGAGGGACGCATCTCCACCGAGGACTGGAAGCGCGACAACGAGAACGGCACCCTGACCGAGGTGTTCGCCTGCGGCACCGCCGCCGTCATCACCCCGGTCGGCTCGGTCAAGTCCGAGCGCGCGAACTGGACCCAGGGCAGCGGCGAGCCCGGCGAGGTCACCATGAAGCTCCGCAAGGCGCTGCTGGACCTCCAGACCGGTCACACCGCCGACGCCCACGGCTGGATGCACCCGCTCGGCTAGGTCTGCCGCGCACCCACCCCGCACAAGAGGTCCCCGCCGCGAGGCCGGGGCCTCTTCGTGCGTCCGGGCCCGGGTCCGCGGGCCGTCCCACCCGTACGGCGCAACCGCACGGCGCTCCCGGACCGGGCCCGCCGCGCAGTGCGACGGCCCTGCACGGCATGGCCCGCACGGCCGTTCGGCCCGGCACCGTCCCTGCACGGGCGCGGCGTCCCGCTCGTGCGCGGATGCGGGGTGCACACCGGCGTGCGAATTTGGTCGCGCCTGCCCCTCCGGCGCCGGACACCGGCCCGGGTGGCCCGGTACGCCCCTCCCACCGGGGTGAATCTCTCGTGCGCCGGCGGCTCCTGCCGGCGGAAAGGCGGATCCCCATGAAGCGGTTCGTTGCATCCGGCCTGCTCTGCGCGGCCGTGGTACTCGGCGCCTCGGCATGCTCCAGCGGCGATGACACGACGCCGCAGGAGGCAGCCTCGTCGGCCAGCGCCGCACTGTGCACCAACCTGGTCCAGTTGAAGTCGGACAACGCGGCGCTCAAGGCTCTGAATCCGGCCACGGCCACCAAGGACCAGTTGAAGTCGGCGTACGACGCCGTCCAGGCGGACTGGAAGAAGGTCAAGGAGACCACTTCGGCACTGAAGTCGGCCGAGAAGGACGCCGTCACGACGGCCGCGGAGAGCCTCAAGAAGGCCTTCGAGGACCTGCCCGGCGACACCACGGGCAAGGACGCGATGACCCAGCTCCAGCCGCAGATCCAGGCGCTGGACACCGCGGCCAACGAGGCGACCACCTCGCTGAAGTGCCGTTAGCGCTCGGCGGCGGCGCCGACGACGCGGGCCCCGGGGGGACGTCCCCCCGGGGCCCGCGTCGTGCACCGGTCCCGGCGTCCGCCGTCAGTCGACGGCGACGGCGACCTTGGCGGCGGTGTCGCTCGCGCCGGCAGGCACGACCGCGGCCGTACTCGCGGTCCGGAACGTCAGGGCCGTGTAGACCAGGCCGCCGGCCAGGCCGGACAGGACGAAGGAGCAGTCCACGCCGCCGGTCAGGGCGAGCAGGGGGCCCTCGTAGAAGGGGGTCGTCACGGCGAGCAGGCCGACTCCGGCGCCGACGGCCCAGGAGACCGTCGCGGCGACGTTCCAGCCGGCGCGGTACCAGTAGATCCCTCCCACCGAGCGGCGGTTGAAGACCTGGAGGGCGTCGGCGTCGTACTGCCCGCGGCAGCGGACGTAGCCGATCAGGGTGATCACGGCCCACGGGGTGCCGATCGCGGTCAGCAGCAGGACGAACGAGGTCATCGCGGACTGTACGTCCCACTCGAAGGAGCCGATGAAGACGAACGCGGTGGCGACGCCCGCGGCGACCAGCGTGGCTTTGGCCCGGGTGGCCCGGGGCACGATGGCGTCGAGGTCGAGGCCCATCGAGTAGAGCATCAGCCCGGCGTTGCCCACCGAGCCGGCCGCGGCGGCGGCGAGCAGCGGGACCAGGTACCAGAACGGCGCGGCGTCGACGAGCGGTCCGGCGTAGTCGGCGCCGGCCTTGGCGGCGAGCGCGGTGTAGGTGCCGAACAGCTGCGGGATCAGCAGACCGATCAGCAGGCCGAACCCGGTGGCCCAGAACACCTTGCGGGAGCCGTGCTTGCGGGGGGAGATGTAGCGGGTGTAGTCGCCGAGCAGGGTGATGAAGGCGACGGGGCCGCTGAGCCCGGCGGCGACGGCGGCGAGCAGCCAGGTCGGCCAGAAGGAGCCGAGCAGGTACGAGGTGTCCGGCGGGGCGGCGGTGGTGAAGTCGGGGGCGTACGCGTAGACGCCCACGGCGAGCAGGACCACCATGCCGATGGACAGGACCTTGCTCAGGCGGAGCAGCAGCCGGTAGCCGAAGACCGCCCCGACCACGGTGAAGGCCGCGAGTACGCCGTACATCACGGCCCGCGTGACACCGGTGTCCGGCAGCCCCAGGAGCCGGGACAGGGCGCCGACCATCACGTCGCCGCCGATCCACAGGGTGAGCGCGGTGTAGCCGAGGGCGAGCAGCAGGCCGACGACCGAGCCGACGAGCCGGCCGCGCACGCCGAACTGGGCGCCGCTGGAGGTGGAGAGGTTGGTCGCCGTGCGCAGGGACACCAGCGCCAGCGGCGCGGTGAAGGCGATGCCGACCAGCGTGCCGGTCACGATGGCGGTGACCGAGGGCCACAGGCCCAGTCCGAAGGACGGGGGCAGCCAGCCGAACACGATGACCCCGAGGCAGAGGTTCGAGCCGAGCAGGATCGAGATCAGGTCACGGGGACCGCTCGTCCGCTCCTCCTCCGGGATGGTGTCGACTCCGCGCTGTTCGATGGGCATGGGGGGACTCCCTTGGCAGGGCGGGGGGTGGTTCGCATTTGTTTGAGCGACACTCAATGTGACCTAACCCCTGGTCCCAGGTCAATGCTTCATTGCAGGGAAATGAAGAGTTAGAGTGATGCTCTAACCCATCGACTCAAAAGGTGGTGGATCGGCGTGCGGCTGACCCCTACGGAGCGCGACCGGCTGCTGCTGCGCAGCGCCGCGGAACTGGCCAGGGCCCGGCGGTCCCGCGGACTGAGGCTCAACGTCCCGGAGGCCACCGCGCTGATCGCGGACACGGTCTGCGAGGCCGCGCGCGACGGCAAGCGGCTGGCGGAGGCCATCGAGGAGGCCCGCAGCGTGTTGGGCCCCGGCGATGTGCTGCCCGGCGTCGCCGACGTGGTCACCGAGGTACACGTGGAGGCCGTCTTCGACGACGGCTCCCGCCTCGCGGTGGTCTCGGCGCCGATCCAGGGCGCGGTGCGGCTCGGCGACGACGCCCCCGGGGCGGTCGTACCCGGCCCCGGCGCCCCCCAGCCGGAGCCGGCGTTGCACGTGCACGTGCGCAACACGGCCTCCGTGCCGGTGAGCGTCACCTCCCACTTCCACTTCTTCGAGGCCAACCCCCGCCTCGACTTCGACCGGGCCGCGGCCTACGGCATGCGGCTGTGCGTGCCGGCGGGCTCGTCCGTGCGGTTCGACCCCGGCGGGGAAGCCGAGGTCGGTCTGGTCCCCATCGGCGGAGACCGGATCGCCGTCGGCTTCGCCGGACTCGTGGACGGCCCGCTCGACGCGCCCGGCGCCAAGTCGCTCGCCCTGGCGAGGGCGGCGGCCTGCGGCTACCAGGGCGCGCAAGCCGACCAGGAAGCGGACCAGGACGCGGAACACGAGGACGGAGAGCAGGCGTGAGCAAGCAGACCAGGCACAGCGACCACTGTGCGCCGGGCAGCCGGCACATCGACCCCCGCGAGTACGCCGCCGTCTTCGGCCCCCGCGCCGGGGACCGGGTCCGGCTCGCAGACTCCGGGCTCACCGTCCGGGTCGAGCACGACGCCCAGAAGCCCGGCGACGAGTTCCTGGCCGGCTTCGGCAAGACCGCCCGCGACGGACTGCACCTGAAGGCCGCAGCCGTCCGCGAGACCTGCGACGTCGTGATCAGCAACGTCCTCGTCATCGATGCCGTCCTCGGCATCCGCAAGGTCTCCATCGGCATCCGTGAGGGCCGCATCCACGCGATCGGCCGGGCCGGTAACCCGGACACCCTCGACGGGGTCGACGTCGTCGTCGGCACCGGAACGAGCATCGTCTCCGGCGAGGGCCTGATCGCCACCGCCGGTGCCGTCGACACCCATGTCCACCTGTTGTCCCCGCGCGTCATGGAAGCCTCGCTCGCCGCGGGCGTCACCACGATCATCGGCCAGGAGTTCGGCCCGGTCTGGGGCGTCGGGGTCAACTCCCCGTGGGCGCTGAAGCACGCCTTCAACGCGTTCGACGCCTGGCCCGTGAACATCGGCTTCCTCGCCCGCGGCTCCTCCTCGGACGCGGCGCCGCTGGTGGAGGCGCTGGCCGAGGGCGGCGCGTCCGGGTTCAAGGTCCACGAGGACATGGGAGCGCACACCCGCGCCCTGGACACCGCCCTGCGGGTGGCCGAGGAGTACGACGTACAGGTCGCCCTGCACAGCGACGGCCTGAACGAGTGCCTGTCCGTCGAGGACACCCTGCGCGTCCTGGACGGGCGGACCATCCACGCCTTCCACATCGAGGGCTGCGGCGGCGGACACGTCCCCAACGTCCTGAAGATGGCCGGCGTGCCGAACGTCATCGGCTCCTCGACCAATCCCACCCTCCCCTTCGGCCGGGACGCGGTCGCCGAGCACTACGGCATGATCGTCTCCGTCCACGACCTCAAGCCGGACCTGCCCGGCGACGCGGCCATGGCCCGCGACCGGATCCGCGCGGGCACGATGGGCGCCGAGGACGTCCTGCACGACCTGGGCGCGATCGGCATCACCTCCTCCGACGCCCAGGGCATGGGGCGGGCCGGCGAGACCATCCGCCGCACCTTCGCCATGGCCGCCAAGATGAAGGGCGAGCTCGGCCCCCTGGAGGGTGACGGCGAGGGCGACGACAACGCCCGCGTCCTGCGCTACATGGCCAAGCTGACGATCAACCCGGCCATCGCCCACGGCCTGGCCCACGAGATCGGCTCCATCGAGGTCGGCAAGCTCGCCGACATCGTGCTGTGGCGCCCCCAGTTCTTCGGCGCCAAGCCGCAGCTGGTCCTCAAGTCCGGCTTCCCCGCCTACGGGGTCACGGGCGACCCCAACGCGGCCACCGACACCTGCGAACCGTTGGTCCTCGGCCCGCAGTTCGGCTCCTACGGGGCCACCGCCGCCGACATCTCCGTCGCCTTCGTCTCGGCCGCCGCGGCGGCCCTGGGCGGCGACGAGATGCCGACCCGCCGCCGCCGGGTCGCCGTCCGCGGGACCCGCGGCATCGGCCCGGGCAACCTCCTCCTGAACTCCCGGGTGGGCGCGGTCGATGTGGACGCCCGCAGCGGCCTCGTCACCCTCGACGGTGATCCGCTGCGCTCCGAAGCGGCCGACTCGGTCTCCCTCAACCGCCTGTACTTCTTGTAACGCCCGTACATCTTGTTGGCGCACAGCTCCTAAGGACCCCTGCCATGACTGCAAAGCCCGCCGCCCACGGATTCCGGATGCCCGCCGAGTGGATGCCGCACGAGCGCACCTGGATGGCTTGGCCGAGCCCCAACCCGACCTTCACCAACGCGCAGGAGCTCGCCGAGGCCCGCGAGGCCTGGGGCGCCGTCGCCCGCGCGGTGCGCGCGTACGAGCCGGTGACCCTGGTCGTCTCGCCCGGTGACGCCGAGAGCGCCCGCGGACACGTCGGCGACGACGTAGAGCTGGTGGAGCGCGAGCTCGACGACGCCTGGATGCGCGACATCGGTCCGACCTTCGTCACCAACGAGGCCGGCGAGCTGGCCGCCGTGGACTGGACCTTCAACGGCTGGGGCGCCCAGGAGTGGGCCCGCTGGGAGCACGACTCCAAGGTCGCCCGGCACGTCTCGGACCTCGCCGGCACCCGTACGTACAGCACCCCGCTCGTCAACGAGGGCGGCGCCATCCACGTCGACGGCGAGGGCACCGTGCTCCTCACCGACACCGTGCAGCTGGGCGCCGGGCGCAACCCCGACTGGACGCGCCAGCAGGTCGAGGAGGAGGTCCACGCCCACCTCGGCACCACCAAGGCGATCTGGCTGCCCTACGGTCTGGCCGGCGACTACGGCACCTACGGCACGCAGGGCCACGTGGACATCGTGGCCGCCTTCGCCCGCCCCGGCGTGGTGATGGTCCACGCGCAGCCCGACCCCGCCCACCCGGACCACGAGCGCTGCAAGACCATCGCCGCCATCCTGCGCGCGTCCACCGACGCACAGGGCCGCCAGCTCCAGGTCGTGGAGATCCCGGCGCCAACGGTGCTGGAGGAGGACGGGGAGTGGGTGGACTACTCCTACATCAACCACTACCTGTGCAACGGCGGCGTCGTGCTGTGCTCCTTCGACGACCCGCGCGACGAGGAGGCCGCCGAGATCTTCCGCGGCCTGTTCCCCGAGCGGACCGTGACCCTCGTTGACGCACGTACGATTTTCGCCGGGGGTGGCGGTATCCACTGCATCACCCAGCAGCAGCCGAAGGTCTGACCCGAGGCGGATCGACGAAGGAGTGGCCCATGGCGGCGGGTGGAGTGCGCGCGGTGCGGAAGAACGCGCCGCCGCGCGAGGACGTACTCGTCGCCGCCATGGCCACGATCGCCGAGCGCGGCCTGGAGGGCCTGACCATGGCCGGCCTGGGCCGTCAGGTCGGCATGAGCAGCGGCCACCTCCTCTACTACTTCGGCAGCAAGGACGAGCTCCTGCTGCAGACGCTGGAGTGGAGCGAGGCGGCCCTGGGCGCGAAGCGCCGGGCCCTGCTGTCCCGCCGCGGACCGGCGCGCGAGCGGCTCCAGGCGTACGTGGACCTGTACGTGCCCGAGGGGGCCCGGGATCCGCACTGGACCCTGTGGCTGGAGGTCTGGAACCGCTCGCAGAACGCGGGCCCGCAGGAACGCGAACGCCAGGCCGCCATCGAGGGCGCCTGGCACCGCGACCTGGTGGCCCTGCTCGCCGAGGGCATCTCGCGCGGGGAGTTCCGGCCCGTGGACCCGGACCGCTTCGGCGCCCGGCTGCGGGCACTGCTCGACGGGTTCAGCATCCAGGTCGCCGTCGGTCTGCCCGGCATAGGGCGGGCGGACATCCTGGCCCACGTCTCGGAATTCCTCGATGAGGCTCTCGTATCGTGAGACGCACCGCTCTTGCGGTGAGACGGTGTGGCACACTGCGGACGTGCCTGCTCAGCTCATGATTATGGACAGCAGCGCGCCGGTCCGCAGTGACCGCTGAACCGTGGAAGAACTTCGCGGCAGCGGCCATCGTGCCCCAGACCCGCGCGCAGACCTCTCGCACCCGCGAGGGGTCTTTTCGTTTCCCGGCTCCATTCCTGCTGGGGGACCGCGCGCGATGATGGGGGCAGTGGATCCCGGGCATCCGGAACCACTCATCCGACAGGAGTCAGATCAGCATGACGACGACACCAGAGGCGACAGGGGCAGCAGCGGTCCTCGACGACAGCTTCCACGTCTTCGACACCACCCTGCGCGACGGCGCCCAGCGTGAGGGCATCAACCTCACCGTCGCCGACAAGCTGACGATTGCCCGGCACCTGGACGACTTCGGAGTGGGCTTCATCGAGGGCGGCTGGCCCGGCGCCAACCCCCGCGACACCGAGTTCTTCGCCCGGGCCGGCGCCGAGATCGACTTCAAGCACGCCCAGCTGGTCGCCTTCGGCGCGACCCGGCGGGCGGGCGGCTCGGCCGCCGAGGACCCGCAGGTGCGGGCCCTGCTGGAGTCGGGCGCGCCGGTGATCACCCTGGTCGCCAAGTCCCACGACCGGCACGTCGAACTCGCCCTGCGCACCACGCTGGACGAGAACCTGGAGATGGTCCGCGACACGGTCTCCCACCTGGTCGCCCAGGGCCGCCGCGTCTTCGTCGACTGCGAGCACTTCTTCGACGGGTACCGGGCCAACGCCGAGTACGCGAAGTCGGTCGTGCGCACCGCCCACGAGGCCGGCGCCGACGTGGTCATCCTCTGCGACACGAACGGTGGCATGCTGCCCGCCCAGGTCACCGCGGTGGTCGCGACTGTGCTCGCCGACACCGGCGCGCGCCTGGGCATCCACGCCCAGGACGACACCGGCTGCGCCGTCGCCAACACCCTGGCCGCCGTCGACGCGGGCGCCACGCACGTCCAGTGCACCGCGAACGGCTACGGCGAGCGCGTCGGCAACGCCAACCTCTTCCCGGTCGTCGCCGCGCTGGAGATCAAGTACGGGCGCCAGGTGCTGCCGGTCGGCGCGCTCGCCGAGATGACCCGCATCTCGCACGCCATCGCCGAGGTCGTGAACCTGACCCCGTCCACGCACCAGCCGTACGTCGGCGTCTCGGCCTTCGCGCACAAGGCGGGCCTGCACGCCTCGGCCATCAAGGTCGACCCGGACCTGTACCAGCACATCGACCCCGAGCGGGTCGGCAACACCATGCGGATGCTGGTCTCCGACATGGCCGGTCGCGCCTCCATCGAGCTCAAGGGCAGGGAGCTCGGAGTCGACCTCGGCGGGGACCGCGCGTTGATCTCCCGCGTCGTCGAGCGCGTCAAGGAGCGGGAGCTCCAGGGTTACACGTACGAGGCCGCCGACGCCTCCTTCGAGCTGCTCCTGCGCGCCGAGGTCGAGGGCCGCGCCCGCAAGTACTTCCGTACGGAGTCCTGGCGGGCCATCGTCGAGGACCGCCCGGACGGCACGCACGCCAACGAGGCCACGGTCAAGCTGTGGGCCAAGGGCGAGCGGATCGTGGCCACGGCGGAGGGCAACGGCCCGGTCAACGCCCTGGACCGGGCGCTGCGGGTCGCCCTCGAACGCTTCTACCCCCAGCTGGGGAAGTTCGAGCTGATCGACTACAAGGTCCGCATCCTGGAGGGCAAGCACGGCACGGAGTCCACGACCCGCGTCCTGATCTCCACGACGGACGGCACCCGCGAGTGGTCCACGGTGGGCGTCGCCCCGAACGTGATCGCCGCGTCCTGGCAGGCCGTGGAGGACGCCTTCACCTACGGCCTCCTCCACGCAGGCGTCGAACCCGCCGAATAGCCCGTCCGGGACGGGAGCCGCGGGGGCGGGGATTCGGCACGAGGGGGCTTATGTCCTGCTCACACGGGAAAGGGGCGGTTCCGGTAGCGTCGGAGACATGAGGACCAGGCTGATATCCGTACGTTTTGGATCGTTGCTGTCCGGTCTGCTGCTGGCGCTGTCGGCGACCGCCCTCGTGGCCGCCCCCCAGGCGTCGGCGGCCACCGGGCCCGCCGCCGTGGCTGAGGCCCTCAAGGAGGGCCCGGTCTACGTCGACCCGCGTGCCGAGGCGCAGCTGCCGAAGGCACAGGCGGACGCGCTCGCGAAGAAGATCAAGGATGCGGGGAAGCCGGTGTTCGTCGCCGTGCTGCCGGCCACTTCCGAGTTCCCCGCGGAGAACGTCCTGCGTACGGTCCGGGCCGAGACCGGCATCACCGGGCTCTACGCGATTCGGCTCGGCGACGGCTTCAACGCGGGCGCCGACCGGGCGGTCATGCCCGTCAACGCCGTCCGTAACCTGACCGACGCCGTCAAGGCCGGTGGGCCCGTGGACGCGGGCACCGAGCTCAACAACTTCGTCGACCAGGCCCTGACGCAGGTCAAGGGCAAGGCCCCCGCCTCCTGGGGCGACACCGGCAGCTCCGGCGGGGTCCCGGTCGGCGGGCTGATCACGCTCGGCGCGGTGGCGGCCATCGGCGGGGGCGGTGCGTACGCCCTGGTGCGCCGCAACCGCAAGAAGAAGGAGGAGGCGGAGCGCGAGGCCGTCGAGAAGCTGCGCGTGGTCGTCGACGAGGACATCACGGCGTTCGGCGAGGAGCTCGACCGGCTGGACTTCCACCCCGCAGAACCCGGCGCGGATGATGCCATGCGGGCGGACTACGAACAGGGCCTCGACTCGTACGAGAAGGCCAAGGACATCATGGCGTCCGTCCGGCACCCCGAGGAGGTCAGGGGAGTCACCCAGGCCCTGGAGGACGGCCGCTTCGCGCTGGCCAGCCTCGATGCCCGCCGTCAGGGCAGGCCGCTGCCCGAGCGCCGGTCGCCCTGTTTCTTCGACCCGCGGCACGGGCCGAGCACCGAGGACCGGGATTGGGCTCCGGCCGGCGGGGCGGCGCGTACCGTCCCCGTGTGCGCGGCGGACGCCGTCCGGCTGCGGGAGGGCAAGGACCCGATGGTCCGTACGGTCGACACGGACCACGGGCCGCGTCCCTATTACGACGCGGGCCCGGCGTACGGCCCCTGGGCGGGCGGATACTTCGGCGGCGGCATCCTGCCGGGTCTGCTGGTGGGCACGATGCTCGGTTCGATGATGTCCGGTCCCGCCTACGCCTCCGACATGGGCGGCTATGACGGAGGGGATTACTCCGGCGCCGACTTCGACTCCTCCGATTTCGGGGGAGGGGACTTCGGCGGCGGTGGTGGCTTCGACGGCGGCGGAGGGTTCGACGGCGGGGGCGGCTTCTAGCGGCCGCCCCCGGGGTCCCGGCGGCGTCAGGCGGTTCAGGCCTGCTTGATGGCCGAGATGTCGAAGGTCAGCTTCACCTTGTCGCTGACCATGACGCCGCCGGCCTCCAGTGCGGCGTTCCAGGTCAGGCCCCAGTCGGAGCGCAGGATCTCGGCGGAGCCCTCGAAGCCGACGCGCTCGTTGCCGTAGACGTCGGTGGCCGAGCCGTTGAACTCCAGGTCGATGGAGAGCGGGCGGGTGATGTCCTTGATCGTCAGCTCGCCGGTGATGCGGTACTTGTCGCCGCCGAGCTGGGCCGCCTCGGTGGACCGGAAGGTCATCAGCGGGAAGGCCTCGGCGTCGAAGAAGTCACCGCCGCGCAGGTGGCCGTCGCGGTCGGCGATGCCGGTGTCCACGGAGCCCACCTTGACCTCGATGGTGGCGGCGGAGCGGGACGGGTCGCTGCCATCGAGCTGCAGGCTGCCGGTGTAGTCGGTGAAGCTGCCGCGGACATTGGTCACCATCGCGTGGCGGACGGTGAAGCCGATGCTGCTGTGGGAGGCGTCGATGACGTAGTCGCCGGTGAGGGCGGCCAGGGCCGGGTCCACGTCGAGGGTGGCGACGGCGGCGGTGTCCTGGCTGCGGCGGTTGAAGAGGCCCATGATCTGCTCCTTGGGAGTGCCCTGCTCGAATGTTGGTTTAACGTTCAACGAGAACGACGTTAGACCCATTCCGTTCAAATTTCAACATCCTGGCGAGGTCGTGCGTAGTTTTGTGGACACTCCACAAAGGAGGGCGGCCTCGCCTGGTGGTGTCCGCGCATCACGTGGCGGTTCTGTTCGGGCCGGACAGCGGAACACACCCGAGACTGTGTGGAATCAACGGAGGTTTTTCTTCGACCGCTTCGTAAGGTCGATACATGACCGTTGTGGACCAGACTCCGAGCGAGCCGACGGACGCCCGCGGGCGCGTGGCCGAGCTGCATTCCCTGCGCGAGCAGGCGCGGCGTGGACCCAGTGACCGGGCGACCGAGGCGCAGCATGCCAAGGGCAAGCTGACGGCTCGTGAGCGGATTGCGCTGTTGCTCGACGAGGGGTCGTTCCGTGAGGTGGAGCAGTTGCGCCGTCACCGGGCGACGGGCTTTGGCCTGGAGGGCAAGAAGCCGTACACCGATGGTGTGATCACTGGGTGGGGGACGGTCGAGGGTCGGACGGTCTTCGTCTACGCGCATGATTTCCGGATCTTCGGCGGTGCGCTGGGTGAGGCTCATGCCACGAAGATCCACAAGATCATGGACATGGCGATTGCGGCCGGTGCTCCGTTGGTCTCTCTGAACGACGGTGCGGGCGCTCGTATCCAGGAGGGTGTGTCCGCGCTCGCCGGGTATGGGGGCATCTTCCAGCGCAACACCAAGGCGTCGGGTGTGATCCCGCAGATCTCGGTGATGTTGGGCCCGTGTGCGGGTGGTGCGGCGTACTCGCCGGCGTTGACGGACTTCGTGTTCATGGTCCGTGAGACCTCGCAGATGTTCATCACCGGGCCGGACGTCGTGCGTGCGGTGACCGGTGAGGAGATCTCTCAGAACGGGCTCGGTGGTGCGGACGTGCACGCGGAGACCTCTGGTGTCGCGCACTTCGCGTATGACGACGAGGAGACCTGCATCTCCGAGGTGCGTTACCTGATCTCGATGCTTCCTTCCAACAACCGGGAGAACCCTCCGGTCCATGAGACCTCCGACCCTGCCGATCGGCGCTCGGACGTCTTGTTGGATCTGGTTCCGGCGGACGGTAACCGCCCGTACGACATGCTCAAGGTGATCGAGGAGCTCGTCGACGAGGGTGACGTCCTGGAGGTCCACGAGCGGTGGGCCCGCAACATCATCTGTGCGCTGGCCCGGCTCGATGGTCAGGTCGTCGGCATCGTTGCGAACCAGCCCGGTCATCTGGCCGGTGTCCTGGACATCGAGGCCTCGGAGAAGGCTGCGCGTTTCGTGCAGATGTGCGACGCCTTCAACATTCCGATCATCACGTTGCTGGACGTCCCCGGGTTCTTGCCGGGTGTCGACCAGGAGCACGGCGGCATCATCCGCCACGGCGCGAAGCTGCTGTACGCGTACTGCAACGCGACCGTTCCGCGGATCAGCCTGATCCTGCGGAAGGCGTATGGCGGCGCGTACATCGTCATGGACTCGCAGTCCATCGGCGCGGACATCACGTACGCGTGGCCGACCAACGAGATCGCGGTGATGGGTGCCGAGGGCGCCGCCAACGTGATCTTCCGCAAGCAGATCGCCGAGGCCGAGGACCCCGAGGCGATGCGTGCGCGGATGGTCAAGGAGTACAAGGCCGAGCTGATGCACCCGTACTACGCGGCCGAGCGCGGCCTCGTCGACGACGTCATCGACCCGGCGGAAACCCGCGAAACCCTGATCAGCGCCCTGGCGATGCTGCGCAGCAAGCACGCCGACCTGCCGTCCCGCAAGCACGGCAACCCGCCGCAGTAAGAAGCGAAGGAGACCTGTCACCCATGGCGAAGACCGACACCCTGCTGCGCGTCGAGAAGGGCAACGCCGCCCCCGAGGAGCTGGCCGCGATCACCGCGATCCTGCTGGCCCGCGCCGCGGCCACCCCCGAGGGTCGCCCGACGCACCGCATCGGCTCCCAGGCCCGCTGGCGCCGTCTGGAGCGCACGCCCGGCTTCCGCACCGCGCACAGCTGGCGGGGCTGACACCACCTGCTTCACCGACGGCCGCTCGCCGGTCCGGACCTGGCCCCCTCGGGGCCCGGGTCACGGACCGGCGGGCGGCCGTCGGCCGTTTCGTCACCCCTCGGGCCGGCGGCCCCGGGCGCCGCAAGCGGCGCCGAACGGGGACCGGTAGGGGCGCTGGTACGCAGAGCCCGACCAGGAACCGAAACCAGAACGCCGGGACCCGTGACGGGTCCCGGCGTTCCGGACAGGGAGGAGCCTGACGGCGCCTACCGCAGTCGGGCCATGAGGGCGTGCTCGACGAGCGTGATGAGCGCGCTCTTGGCGTCCGCGCGGTGGCGGGCGTCGGTGGTGATGATCGGAGCGTCCGGGCCGATCTGCAGGGCCTCGCGGACTTCCTCCGGGGTGTAGGGCTGGTGTCCCTCGAAGCCATTGAGGGCGACGACGAACGGCAGCCCGCTGTTCTCGAAGTAGTCGACCGCGGGGAAGCAGTCCGCCAGACGCCGCGTGTCGACGAGGACGACGGCGCCGATGGCACCGCGGACGAGGTCGTCCCACATGAACCAGAAGCGGTCCTGACCCGGGGTACCGAAGAGGTACAGGATCAGGTCCTGGTCCAAGGTGATGCGGCCGAAGTCCATGGCGACCGTCGTGGTCGTCTTGTCCCCGGTGTGGGTCAGATCGTCGATGCCGGCGGACGCGGACGTCATGACGGCTTCGGTGCGCAGCGGGTTGATCTCGGAGACCGCGCCGACGAACGTGGTCTTGCCCACGCCGAAGCCGCCCGCCACCACGATCTTCGCGGAGGTGGTGGAGCGAGCCGCTCCGCCGTTAGAGCTTGCGAAGTCCACTGAGCACCCTTTCGAGCAGTGTCACATCTGGCTGGCCGCCGGCAGACTCGTCGCCGCCGGGCTGGTGAATGGCGACAAGGCCCGCCTCCGCCAGGTCGGCGACGAGGATTCGGGCGACACCAAGAGGAATGGAGAGAAGTGCCGAGATCTCCGCGACGGATTTGATCTCCTGGCACAGACGGCAGATGCGCTGGTGCTCGGGCAACTGCCCTTGCAGCCGCGCGGGATCGGCCGTGGTACTGACCAGCGCCTCGATGGCGAGCTGGTAGCGCGGCCGGGTACGGCCGCCGGTCATTGCGTACGGGCGCACCAGCGGGTTGTGGGCCTTGGGGGCCTGTCCGCCCCGGTGGGGCGGCCGCGAAGCCCTGTGGGGCGGCTGAGCCTGCTGGGGCGGCTGTCCGTACGGCTGCTGCTGGTAGGGATTGTGCTCCGGCATGGGCCGGCTGGGAGCGGAGGGGAAGTTGAAGCGGTTCTGGTCGTGCTGCCCACCCTGCGGCTGCTGAGCGCCGCCATAAGGATGACCTCCGGGTGTTGTCACGTTTCCTCCTCCGACTCCAAGAACGCAGTACTCCCTGTGGAACCGCGCCACCGCACCCTATGGTGCGATAACGCGAAACGCACTGCCTGTTTGCTAGTTGAGAAGACTTCCCTGTAGCTCCGAGCGCAGTTCCGGGGTGAGGACACTGCCGGCGCGGTCCACGAGGAGGGCCATCTCGTAGCCGACGAGGCCGATGTCGCACTCGGGGTGCGCGAGCACCGCGAGCGAGGATCCGTCCGAGACGGACATGAGGAAGAGGAATCCCCGGTCCATCTCGACCACGGTCTGGTTGACGGCGCCGCCCTCGAAGATGCGGGAGGCTCCGGCGGTCAGCGACGTCAGACCGGAGGCCACGGCCGCCAGCTGATCGGCGCGGTCGCGCGGGAATCCATCGGACATCGCCAGAAGAAGGCCGTCGGCGGAGACCACCACCGTGTGCGACACCCCAGGGGTGTTGTCCACGAAATTGGTGATCAACCAGTTCAGGTTCTGTGCCGCCTGGCTCATCGGGCTCACACTAACGCTCCTGGTCATAGCTGTTACTTGACTGCTCAGAACCCGCGCTGCGTCCCTGCTGGACACCGCGCCGCAGGTTGCTCAACCTGCCACGGACGTCCTCCGGTGCGCGGGAGACCTGGGGGCCGCCCTGCGGGGTCGTCTCCGCTGCGCCCTCGACCAGGTTGGCCTTGGGCACGCGCCGAGGGAGACCGGACGGGGTGACCCCGCCCGCCTTCGGCTCACGGAGCTTTGAGGCCTGCTGCCAGCGCTCGTCGTTGTTCGAGCGCCAGGCGTCGCCGCCTTCCTCGTCCCGCTCCGGGGCGGCGGGCTGCTGCTGTCGCTGCGGCCGCTGCTCGAAGAGGGATCCGGTGGACTCCGCTTCCTTCCGTGCCGGCTGCCACTGCTGCTGGCTGCCGCGGCGCGGCAGGCCCGCTCCGGTCACTTCGTGGCCGGTGTCGGCAGCGGCGCCCGGACGGTCGAAGCCTACGCGGTCCGCGACGGGTTCGGGAGCGACCGGGGGTTCCGATTCGGTCCCGTATCCCTGCTGGTAGCCGCCCGAGTAGGTGTTCTGCTCGGGCCATTCGGCTTGCTGCGACTGGGATGCGTAGCCGTCCTCGTACGCCGGGGCGCCCTGCTGACGATCCTGATAACTGGCTTCCGGATAACCGAAGTCCTGCTGCGGGTACGCGTCGTAGCCCTGCTGGGCGCCGTGGGCCTGCCGGGAGTCGTACGAGGTGTCGTAACCGCCCTCGGGCTGCTGCTCGTACTCCTGGTACTGCTGGTACCCGTGCTCAGGCTGGGGTTCCGCATACTCCTGCTCGGCGTACTCGCCCCGCTGCTGCTCCTGCCCGTAGCCCACCTGGGCTTCGAGGGCTGCCCGGCGGTCCTGGTGGGCCAGGGAGCGACCCACGGAGTCCAGGCCGTCGCCGCCCTGCTGGTCGGCGCCGCGGCCCTCGTACTGGGAGTCGTCGAAGCCGAGCTCGGCAGCCGTGCGCATCGGGACGGCCTGCTGGGTCTGCTGCTGCGGGATCATCGACGACACCGTGAAGTCGTCGTCCGGGATCCCCTCGCCACCACCACCATGGGTGATCGCGTCGGGGAGCATGACCAGCGACGTGGTGCCGGCGGCCTCACCCGAGGGGCGCAGCTGGACGCGGATGCTGTGGCGGTCCGCCAGCCGGCCGACCACGAAGAGACCCATGCGCTGGGAGATCGCGGCGTCCACGGTCGGCGGGTTGGCCAGCTTGTGGTTGATGTCCGCGAAGTCCTCGGCGGTGAGGCCGATGCCCTTGTCGTGGATCTCGACCATGACGCGGCCGTCGGGCAGACGCGTGGCGTTGACGCGGACCTTGGTCTGCGGAGAGGAGAACGTGGTGGCGTTCTCCAGGAGCTCGGCGAGCAGGTGCACGAGGTCGGTCACGGCCTGGCCGTGGATCTCGGCCTCGGAGACGCCCGAGAGCTCGATGCGCTCGTACTGCTCCACCTCGGAGGAGGCGGCGCGCAGGACGTCGACGAGGGGGACCGGCTGGTCCCAGCGGCGGCCCGGCTCCTCGCCCGCGAGGATGAGGAGGTTCTCGCCGTTGCGGCGCATACGGGTGGCCAGGTGGTCCAGGCGGAAGAGGTTCTCCAGCTGGTCCGGGTCGGCCTCGTTGTTCTCCAGGTCGGTGATGAGGGTCAGCTGGCCCTCGATCAGCGACTGGTTGCGTATGGAGAGGTTCGTGAAGATCGCGTTGACGTTCCCTCGCAGGAGCGCCTGCTCGGCGGCGAGCCGGACCGCTTCCCGGTGGACCTGGTCGAAGGCGCGGGCGACCTCGCCGATCTCGTCCTGGGAGTCGATCGGGATCGGCGCGACACGGGTGTCAACCTTGCCCGGGTCGGTGCGCGAGAGCTGGTCGACGAGCATCGGCAGGCGCTGCTCGGCGACGTCGAAGGCGGCGGTGCGCAGCCGGCGCATCGAGCGGCTCATCGAGCGGGCCATCATGCCGGCCAGGATGAAGGCGGCGAGCAGGGCCACGACCACGATGGCGCCGGTCCAGATGGCGTCGTTGCGGGCCGAGTCGGAGACCGCGACGGAGTCGGTGACCGCCTTGTCGAGGAGTTCCTTCTCGATCTCGGCGTAGCCGTCGAACTTGGCGGTGGCAGCGGCCTGCCAGGCCTGCGGCGTGGTGCCGCCGGCTGCGAGCTTGGCCTTGCTGTCGCCGCCGGCTATCGCGTCGGTCATGCCGGTGAGCGCCGAGTTGTTCACCATGGGCGGAGTCTTGAAGACGGTGCCGGCCTGCTCGGCCTGCTGCTTGGCCAGCGCGAGCTTGGCTGCACCCTCCTGCGACTTCTTGCCCATGACCTCCTTGAGGCGGTTCACGTCGTCCTCGGTACCCGCCGCGACGTACTCGCCGATGGCGATGTCTTCGAGGTAGGCGTACGAGGAGAAGGCGACGAGCTGGGCCTTGCGGACCTGCTCGTTCTCATTGGGGCGCACGAGGAGGTGGGTGCCGACCGAGCGCTGGAGCGAGTTGGCGGCCTTGGCCAGCTCGACCGCGTAGACCATGCGGCCGTAGCTGGTGACGTTGCCGGTGCCCAGGCCGAGCTCGTTGGAGAACGTCATGAGGTAGTGCTGGACCAGCACGTACCCCTCTTCGGTCGGGATCGGGCCGTTCGCGCTGGGCGGGTTCTTCTTCTCCGTCTCCGGCGCGACGTAGGCCGTCGCCCGGACGGCCGCGAGTTTGGGCTCCTCCTGGCGGAAGAGCTCAAGGCGGCGCTCAAGCCCCTGGTTCTCGGGGAGGTTCTTGGCGGCTGCGGCGAACTTGGCCTTGGCCGCATCGGTGGCCGCGTAGGCCTTCGCGACGGCCTCGTTGTTCTTGTCGCCCCGAAGGAGCGGTTCGGCCGTGAGGTCGCGCTCGTCGAGGAGGGCCTGGCCGTATTCGGCCGCCGCCTGGACGATGCGGGCCGTCTTCTCGGCGTCCTTGGCTTCGTTCCAGCTGTCGACGGAGCCCTTCACCTGGAACCCGCCCATGACCAGTCCGACGAGGACGGGTACGAGCAGGATGGCGTTCAGCTTGGTCGGCACGCGCCAGTTGCGGGGTGCGAACCTGCTGGTGCTGCCGTTCTTCGCCGGCGGGTCCACGGGTACGTCGACGGGCGACGTGCCCGCGCGCTGCGGCGGGGTGAAGTTGCCACGCGCGGGTTCATCCGCGGGGCTCGCGTTGCTTCGCCTCACTCGACCAACAACCTCTCGGCGGTGCTACTAGCTAGTTAGTTGAATTCCAGCACGGTTAACGGCCGTGTTCCAAACAGTTGGAACCAGCCATTCCCAGAACCTTATGTCCCGCATAAATCGGACATAAAGAGCGACCTACGGCAAAAAAGGAGCTGGTTGTGAGCGCAGCGGCACCGCCCGACCGCGCCCTGTGTCCGACTGGCTTCAATTCTCTGTCGAAACGTTATGAACCAAGAAGGCGGGCCGTGTCCTATGACACAGCCCGCCCTCTCGTGTTGTGAAGAACCAGTGGTACTTGAGTGGTGGCCCTTGAGCCGCGTCGCCCGGGTCGTGTTACTTGAGTCGGGCCATGAGGGCGTGCTCGACGAGCGTGATGAGCGCGCTCTTGGCGTCCGCGCGGTGGCGGGCGTCCGTGGTGATGATCGGAGCGTCCGGGCCGATCTGCAGGGCCTCGCGGACTTCCTCCGGGGTGTAAGGCTGGTGTCCCTCGAAGCCATTGAGGGCGACGACGAACGGCAGCCCGCTGTTCTCGAAGTAGTCGACCGCCGGGAAGCAGTCGGCGAGCCTGCGGGTGTCGACGAGCACGATCGCGCCGATGGCACCGCGGACGAGGTCGTCCCACATGAACCAGAAGCGGTCCTGACCCGGGGTACCGAAGAGGTACAGGATCAGGTCCTGGTCCAAGGTGATGCGGCCGAAGTCCATGGCGACCGTCGTGGTCGTCTTGTCCCCGGTGTGGGTCAGATCGTCGATGCCGGCGGACGCGGACGTCATGACGGCTTCGGTGCGCAGCGGATTGATCTCCGAGACGGCCCCGACGAACGTGGTCTTGCCCACGCCGAACCCGCCCGCCACCACGATTTTCGCGGAGGTGGTGGAGCGGGCGGTTCCGCCGTTAGAGCTTGCGAAGTCCACTGAGCACCCTTTCGAGCAGCGTTACATCCGGCGTGCCGCCGGCCTCTCCATTGCCCGGCTGGTGGATGGCCACCATTCCGGCCTCGGCCAGGTCGGCCACGAGGATCCGGGCGACACCGAGCGGCATCGACAGCAGTGCGGAGACCTCCGCGACCGACTTGACCTCGCGGCACAGCGTGCAGATGCGCTGGTGCTCGGGAAGCAGGCCGGACAGGTGCATCGGATCGGCCGTGGTGCTGACCAGCGCCTCGATGGCGAGCTGGTAGCGGGGCCGGGTCCGTCCGCCGGTCATCGCGTACGGGCGAACGAGCGGCTGGTCGCCTTCCGAGTACGAATCACCGTACGAATCGGAGTAGGCGGGGGGCGGGGTCATTGATCCTCCGGGCTGGACAGCAGTGGTCAGCGTGCCGTCTGACGGGGCGGCCGGTGGGGGGACGGTATGACGGCCTGACGGTGGTACTGGGTTCCGGGGCTGGCCCCCGGTCCCCCGGCCGGAAGTACCGTCCGGCCGGGAGATGTGGCGTCAGATGAGCAGGCTTCCCTGCAGCTCCGCGCGCAGGTCCGGGGTGAGGACACTGCCGGCGCGGTCCACGAGGAGGGCCATCTCGTAGCCGACGAGGCCGATGTCGCACTCGGGGTGCGCGAGAACGGCCAGTGAGGATCCGTCCGAGACGGACATGAGGAAGAGGAATCCCCGGTCCATCTCGACCACGGTCTGGTTGACGGCGCCGCCCTCGAAGATGCGGGAGGCTCCGGCGGTCAGCGACGTCAGACCGGAGGCCACGGCCGCCAGCTGATCGGCGCGGTCGCGCGGGAAACCTTCGGACATCGCCAGAAGGAGGCCGTCGGCGGAGACCACCACCGTGTGGGACACCCCGGGGGTGTTGTCCACGAAGTTGGTGATCAACCAGTTCAGGTTCTGTGCCGCCTGGCTCATCGAACTCAACTAACGCTCCTGCTGGTAAGTGGGGTCGATGTGGTAACTGCCGGTCGCCGGGCCGTTGTTGCCGGCCTGACGACCCTGCTGGATACCCCGTCGGAGGTTGGTCAGACGGCCACGGACGTCGTCCGGCGATCGCGAGACCTGCGGACCCGACTGTGCGTCGGACTGCTGCTGCGCGGTGCCGGCCACGAGGTTCGCCCGCGGTACCCGGCGGGGCAGCCCCGAGGTGGTGATGCCGCCGGCGGCGGGCTGGCGCACGCGCTCCGCCTGCCGCATCAGCTCGTCGTTCGGCGAGGACCGCCAGCTGACGGTCGGCGAACTGCCGGTCGTCGCCTGGGCGGGCTCGGCCGCGGGCTCCTGGCCGCGCTGCGGCAGCGGCTGCTGCTGGCGCTGCTGGGGAGCCGGAGCCGGGGCGGACTGCTGCGGCTGCTGGGGAACCGGCGCCTGACCGGAGGACTGCTGGCCCTCCTGGTGGAACCAGTTCGACTCCAGCGTGTCGAAGATCGGGCTGCGCTCGTTGCCGGGGCTCGGGGCCGGCGGCAGCGCCTCCGGCTGGGGAGCCTGCGGCAGCTGAGGAGCCTGCGGCTGCTGCGGGGCGAAGCCGCCGACACCGGGACCGCCGGGCCGCGGGGCCTGGAAGTCCGGACGGGCGAACTGGCCCGTGGTGGACGGGTCCGCCGGACCGTGCAGCTCCGGGCGCTCGAACTGCCCGGTGGTGGACATGTTCTGGCCGGCCGGGGGCATCGGGGCCCTCAGGTCGGGACGCTCGAACTGGCCGGTGGTGCTGTTGCCGGCCGGCGGGTACGGGGCGTTGAAGTCCGGACGGGGGAACTCGGCCGTCGAACCGGGGCCCGAGAGCTCGTCGTGGCCGCGCGGGACTTCCTGGCCGCCGTGGCGCGCCGGGTCGGCGCCCCAGCTGGTGCTCTGCGGGACCCCGGCGGGGCCGGTGCCCGCACCCGGAAGCTCCGGACGGGAGGCGCCACCGCGCGGCGGCAGCTGCGGGCGGTTGCCGCGCGGAGCCGGGGCGGCGGGCGCCTGGGCCGAGGGGACCGGGCCCGTGGGGGCGGTCGGCTGCTGGGGCCGCTCGAAGCCGTTGCCCAGCGGGAACCCGCCCTGGCCGTTGGCCGTGGGCGAGGGCATCGGACGCGACGGGGGACCGCCGGCCGGACCGCGGCCCGGCAGCGGAGCAGCGCCGCCGAAGGCACCCTGGCCCTGGCCGGTCGCGGCGCCCGGCATGCCGGACGTGCCCGGACCGCCCTGCGGACGTGCACCGGGGCCGCCCTGCTGACGCGCACCGGGTCCGCCCTGGAGGCCCTGCGGACCGCCGTCGCGTCCCGGCAGCGCGGCACGCTGGCCACCGCCGGCGACCTGGCCGCGCTGCGGGCCGGCGCCGACGGGCTGGCGTGCGCCGCCGCCCGGGACGGAACCCTGTGCGGAGGCACCCGGCACGCCCTGCTGACCGCCGGAGCCCGGACCACCGGGACCGCCCTGGCCCGGCATCGGACCCGGCTTCTTGCCGCCCTGGGCGACGTCCACCGGGAGCATGACGAGGGCCGTCGTGCCGCCCGAGTCGGACGGGCGCAGCTGGATGCGGATGCCGTGTCGCAGGGACAGGCGGCCGACCACGAACAGACCCATGCGGCGGGAGACGGAGACGTCCACGGTCGGCGGCGACGCGAGTCGCTCGTTGATCGCGGCGAGGTCCTCGGGGGAGAGGCCGATACCGGTGTCGTGGATCTCGACGAGCACGCGGCCGTCGGGCAGTGCGTGACCGGTGACCTTGACCTTGGTCTGCGGGGAGGAGAACGAGGTGGCGTTCTCCAGCAGCTCGGCGAGGAGGTGCACGAGGTCGTTGACGACACGGCCGGCGACGTCGGTGCCGGGCACCGACGAGAGTTCGATGCGCTCGTACTGCTCCACCTCGGACGCGGCGGCACGGAGCACGTCGACGAGCGGGACGGGGCGGGTCCACCGGCGGCCCGGCTCCTCGCCCGCGAGGACGAGGAGGTTTTCGCCGTTACGGCGCATGCGGGTCGCGAGGTGGTCGAGCTTGAAGAGCGAGGACAGCTGGTCCGGGTCGGCCTCGCGCGACTCCAGCTCGGAGATGAGCGAGAGCTGGCGCTGGATGAGGCCCTGCGAACGGCGCGAGAGGTTGGTGAACATCGCGTTGACGTTGCCCCGGAGGAGGGCCTGCTCGGCGGCGAGGCGGACGGCCTCGCGGTGCACGTCGTCGAAGGCCGCGGCCACCTGGCCGATCTCGTCGCGGGTGTGCAGGCCGACCGACTCCACGGACGTGTCCACGTCCTGCGGGTCGGACTCGGACAGCTGCTTGACGAGCTCGGGCAGTCGGTCCTGGGCGACCCGGGTCGCGGTGTCCTGCAGGCGGCGCAGGGAGCGGATCATGGACCGCGCCATGACGAAGGCACCGACGAGGGAGACGCCGAGGACGAGCAGGATCAGGGCACCGTTGATGATGGCGTCCTGCTGCGAGTCGTTCTTGAGCTCGCGGGCCTTCTGCTCCATGTCTTCGAGCAGGGTGAGCTCGATGACCTTCATGGCCTGGAGCTTGGTGTCGTCCGCGTCGTACCAGTCCATCCAGGACCGGTTCTTCTCCTTGGCGAACTGCCCCTGGGTGCTCAGGACGCGGCGGGCGTAGTGGTCGGCGGTGCCGATCTCCGTGTTGCCGTCGCCGAGCGCCGCGAGGAGTTCCTCGGGCTTGCCCTGGTAGACGAGTTCGAAGGTCTTCTTCGACTGGCTCTCGCCGCGGAGCGCGGAGAGGGCGTACAGACGGTCGTTCTCGGAGAGCGTGCCCGCCTTCTCGTTGCTCTCGGGGAGCGAGGCGGCGATGACGGCGCGCTGGATCGAGGCGTACTCCTTGGCGGAGGAGAAGGCCGCCAGGGCGCGCGTACGCTTGATCATCTCAGGGCTGGAGGTGGCCTGCGCCATGTCCTGGGAGAGCGAGAGCAGCGAGACGATCAGCGCGTTGTACTCGGTGACGGTCTGCTGGGCGCCGTTGACGTACGCCTTCTTGCGGATTTCCTCGATGCCGGTGAGCTGGCGGCCGATCTGCAGGATGTTGTTGCGGATCGACTTGAGGGTGTCGTCCTTGTCCTCCGTGCTGTCGACCTTGTCGGTCGCGGCTTCGAAGGCCTTGGCGGCGGCGTCGGTCTGGTCGCGGACGCCCTGGACGAGGCTGTTGGGCTTGCCGTCCTTGGTGACCGAGAGCGGACCCGCCGACTTGTCGCGCTCCTCCTGGAGCATGGCTGCCAGGTTGGTGGCCTGCCGGGTCATCGTCGTCAGCAGCTGCATGTGCTCCAGCTGCGCGATGTCGTTCAACGAGTCGTTGATGCGGAAGCCACCGAGCGTGGTGGCGGCGACGACCGGCAGGGTCAGCAGCGACACGAGTCGCGTGCTGATGCGCCAGTTCTGCATGGCGAGGCGTGAACCGGGCCCGCTGGGGGCCTTCGGTATCGCCGCTTCCTTGCCGTCGGCCGGCTCTTCGGTCTTCGCCTTGCCCCGGGGCTTGAGGCGTGCCTTCGCCTTCACCGTGGTGGAGGAGTCGGAGCCCGCGCCTTCGACAGCCGGCCCGCGGTTCTGGGCGTGCTGGGGCGAGGAGCCACGGTCGGTCCCGCCGCGCGGCTCCTGCTCCGCCGCAGCGCTGCCATCCCTCTTGAATCGTCCCTGCACTAGCGTCGCAACCTCTGGACCAGGCGTCCCGCCGGGCGACCGGTGGGACGGTGTCGAGTCGTGGGGCGTTTCGGCCCCATGGTGGTCGTCGGTGACCGGCGCGTCTCCCTCTCCTTGCCGCCGCGCGCGACGCTGTGTCGCGCCACCTGCGCGCCGGCTGTTCCCGCGGCGGTCCCGCGAATTCCAGCACAGTGGCGGATCTCCAACAAGGTGCGCGTGTCGGCCCGCAGGTTCGGTGACGGCTCGTAATGAGAGGGTCACGCCGTGTGGGGCGCCTTTCGGGGCGAACCGGACTTACGCCATCCAAACGCGGTGGCTGGCAAGGTGTCCCAGTCGAGATGATCAGGAGCGGAATGACAGATTCAGTGGCGTAATGCCCCTTTCGTCACCCAAAAATGACCATCCGTTATGCCCGTATTGCCAGGTCGCAGGTGAGCAAACTCACACACCCGTGGCCATTACTTCCCGGTTGAGCCGGGGAATCGGATGTTTAGCCTTGCCCTTTACAGGGTTGACGGATCCGACAACCCCCACCCCACAACCGAGCCGAGGGCCCGAGACACCGTGAAGACGACGATGATGTTCCGCAACATAGCCAACCCGCGCCGCACCACCCTCGCGCACCTCAAGGACGCCGAGGAGCTGCAGGCGGTCGAGGCTCCGGAGCACGCCGTCGAGCTGCCCACCCAGACCGCGAACCCCCGCCGCACGATCCTCATGGACGCGCCGGTCGCCGCCGCGCAGTAAGCCACTCGGGAAAAGGAGCGCGAAGCGCCGCTGCCCGCCGCGTTAGCCTGGGGACGCAGACTCCAGCCAGCGGAAATACAGAGGGGCAGACGCAACACGTGCGCATCGCCAGGTTCTCCATCGACGGCAATGTCGCGTTCGGCGCGGTCGAGGGCAACACTGCCCCCGGCGCCGAGGGTGAGCTCGTCCTCGACATCATCAAGGGCATTCCGTTCGCGGACTTCGAGCTGTCCGGCACGAAGGTCCCGCTGAGCAAGGTCCGGCTGCTGCCGCCCGTGCTCCCGAACAAGGTCGTGGCCATCGGCCGCAACTACGCGGAGCACGCGGCAGAGCTCGGCAACGAGGTCCCGGACGCGCCGATCACCTTCTTCAAGCCCTCCACCTCGGTGGTCGGCCCGGGCGACCCGATCTCGTACCCCTCCTTCTCCCAGGACCTGCAACACGAGGCGGAGCTCGCCGTGGTCATCGGCCGCATGTGCCGCGAGGTCCCCAAGGAGCGCGTCAAGGACGTGATCCTCGGCTACACCTGTGCCAACGACGTCACCGCGCGCGACGTCCAGCAGCGCGAGAAGCAGTGGGCCCGGGCCAAGGGCTTCGACAGCTCCTGCCCCCTCGGCCCCTGGATCGAGACCGACCTCGACCCGGGCGACCTGACCATCCAGTGCACCGTCAACGGCGAACAGCGCCAGCTCGGCCGCACCAGCGAGATGGTCCGCTCCATCGAGGACCTGATCGTCCACATCACCGAGGCCATGACGCTGCTCCCCGGCGACGTCATCCTCACGGGGACCCCGGCCGGAGTCGGCCCCCTCAACGTCGGCGACGAGGTCGCCGTCACCATCGAAGGCATCGGCACTCTCACCAACAAGGTGATCAAGCGTGGCTAACGAGAACGTCCGCGTACGTTTCTGTCCCTCCCCGACCGGCAACCCCCACGTGGGCCTGGTCCGGACCGCCCTCTTCAACTGGGCGTTCGCCCGCCACCACGGCGGTACGTTCGTCTTCCGCATCGAGGACACCGACGCGGCGCGCGACTCCGAGGAGTCGTACGACCAGCTGCTCGACTCGCTGCGCTGGCTCGGCTTCACCTGGGACGAGGGCCCCGAGATCGGCGGCCCGCACGCCCCGTACCGCCAGTCGCAGCGCATGGACATCTACGCGGACGTCGCACAGCGCCTGCGCGACGGCGGCTACGCGTACGACTGCTACTGCACCACCGAGGAGCTGGACGCGCGCCGCGCCGCCGCCCGCGCGGCCGGCAAGCCCTCCGGCTACGACGGCCACTGCCGCGACCTGACCGCCGTGCAGCTGGAGGCGTACCAGGGCGAGCACCGCCCCTCGATCGTCCGCTTCCGGATGCCCGACGAGCCGATCACCTTCACCGACCTGGTCCGCGGCGAGCTGACCTTCACCCCGGAGAACGTGCCGGACTTCGGCATCCTGCGGGCCAACGGCGCTCCGCTGTACACGCTGGTCAACCCGGTCGACGACGCGCTGATGCAGATCACGCACGTCCTGCGCGGCGAGGACCTGCTGTCCTCCACCCCGCGGCAGATCGCGCTCTACAAGGCGCTGATGGAGCTCGGCATCGCCACCGGCGTCCCCGAGTTCGGCCACCTGCCGTACGTCATGGGCGAGGGCAACAAGAAGCTCTCCAAGCGCGACCCGGAGAGCTCGCTCAACCTGTACCGCGAGCGCGGCTTCCTTCCCGAGGGCCTGCTGAACTACCTCTCGCTCCTCGGCTGGTCCTTCTCCAAGGACCAGGACATCTTCTCGATCGAGGAGATGGTGGCGAAGTTCGACATCCCGGACGTGAACGCGAACCCGGCGCGCTTCGACCTCAAGAAGGCCGAGGCGATCAACGCCGACCACATCCGCCTGCTGGACCCGAAGGCCTTCGCGGACGCCTGCGCGCCGTGGCTGGCGGCCCCGCACGCCAACTGGGAGCCGGCGGACTTCGACGCCGAGGCCTGGGCGGCCATCGCGCCGTACGCCCAGACCCGGGTCACCGTCCTGTCGGACATCACCGCCAACGTCGACTTCCTGTTCCGCAAGGAGCCGGTCGAGGACCAGGTGTCCTGGGACAAGGCGATGAAGGGCGAGCCCGCGGCCCTCCTGAACAGCGCCCGCGCCCACCTGGATACGGCCGACTGGAGCGACCCCGAGTCCCTCAAGCAGGCCGTCCTGACCGCCGGCGAGGCCCACGGCCTCAAGCTGGGCAAGGCCCAGGCCCCGGTCCGCGTGGCCGTCACCGGCCGCACGGTCGGCCTGCCGCTCTTCGAGTCCCTCCAGATCCTGGGCAAGGACCGCTCGCTGTCCCGCATCGACGCGGCCCTGGCCAAGCTCGCCGCGTAGGCGCCTCCCGCACTCCCATTAGGGGGCGGCAGCCGGAAATCCCCGGCGGCCGCCCCCTGATGCGCTGTCAGCGCGGATCGCTAAGGTCCACCCGTACGCGCAATCACGTAGGGAAGGCCTGCCGTGCCGATCACCGCCCCCGACTTCTCCTGGTTCTTCACACCGGGCAGCACCTTCTCGTACGAGGAGGGCCCCACCGGGACGCTCGCCGTCGTCGACGGGGGCGAGCTGTGGCTGCCCACCGGCCGAGTGGTGGCCTGCGACCCGTTCATCGGTCTGGGCGGGGGCTACACGGCGCCGTTCACCGCCGAGGCGGCGCCGGGCCGCTACCGGGTGCAGGTGGCCATGGCCACGCTGACCGAGCCCGGCGAGGAGCCGGCGGACAAGCCGCACCGCCGGGTCGCCGCCGCCCGGCTGCTCATCACCGACCGCCCCGTGGTGAGCTGGGAGCTCGCCGTGCGGGACGGCCAGGACCTTGCGGAACTCGACGACGACGGGTTCTTCGGGTACGGCGTCGACGCGGGCGCGGGCTCCTTCTACGACGCCGCCTGCGACGACTCCTTCCCCGACTGCGAGGGGGACGTAGGGCCGCTCTGGGACGCCTTCGAGGCCGCCGGGCACGTGGCGGGCGTCCACCTCGTCGACGGGGAGAACGGCCACAACCTCGCGGCCTTCTCCTCCGGTTTCGGTGACGGCCACTACCCGACCTGGATCGGCAGGGACGCCGCGGGCGCCGTCACCTGTTTCGTCACCGATTTCTTCGTCGTTCCCGACGGCCAGGCCCCCGCGATGTCGTAGCGTCAGGGGTATGCCGATCCGCGCCGTGCTGTGGGACATCGACGACACCCTGTTCGACTACACCGGGGCTGACAGCGCCGGCCTCGCGCGCCGGCTCGCCGAGGTGGGCCTCGCGGAGCGGTACGGGTCCCCCGAGGAGGCGCTCGCCCTGTGGCGGGAGGTCACCACCCGCCACTGGGACCGCTTCGCCGCCGGAGAGGTGAGCTTCCCCGAGCAGCGCCGGGACCGGGTGCGGGACTTCCTCGGGAAGCCCGGGATGAGCGCCGCCGAGGCGGACGGCTGGTTCGACCGGTACGTGGAGCACTACAAGGCCGCCTGGACGCTGTTCCCCGACGTCGTGCCCGTGCTGGACGCCCTGGCCGGCGGCTACCGGCACGGGGTGCTCTCCAACTCCTCCACCGTCAACCAGGACGCCAAGCTGCGCCACCTCGGGCTGCGGGAGCGGTTCGAGGTGCTGGTGTGCGCCGCGGAACTGGGCGTCAGCAAGCCCGAGGCGCAGGCCTTCCTCGCGGCCTGCGAGGCGCTCGGGCTGCCGCCGGGCGACGTGGCGTACGTGGGGGACCAGCCGGAGATCGACGCGCGCGGCGCACGCGACGCCGGGCTGACCGCGGTCTGGCTCGACCGGGACGGTGCCCGCGGGCCGGGCCCCTCGGGAGTGCACCGGATCGTCGGGCTCGCCCAGCTCCCGGAGGTGCTGGCCACCGATACCCGTTTTGGAGCACGGTCAGGCATCCGGTAATGTTCTTTCTGCGCCGCCGGAGCGGGCCGAAAGGCCGGACGGAGGCGCCACTCGAAAGAAAAGCCCCCCAAGGGGTTGACTTTCGGTGGGGTATAGTGTAATTGGCAACACGAGGGTTTCTGGTTCCCTTATTCTAGGTTCGAGTCCTGGTACCCCAGCGCAGTGCAGTAGTAACGCAGTGCTTTGCCCCCGTTGTGTAGCGGCCTAGCACGCCGCCCTCTCAAGGCGGTAGCGCCGGTTCGAATCCGGTCGGGGGTACAGATCCTTCCCGCAAGGTCTCCATTGGGTAGCTCCCGGACGTCTTGATGCAGGATCGCTAGGGCCCCCGTTGTGTAGCGGCCTAGCACGCCGCCCTCTCAAGGCGGTAGCGCCGGTTCGAATCCGGTCGGGGGTACTGGTCTGGTATAGACCACATTGGGCTATGGTGTAATTGGCAACACGAAGGTTTCTGGTTCCTTTGTTCTAGGTTCGAGTCCTGGTAGCCCAGCGCAGTACAAGGCAAGCCCCCGTTGTGTAGCGGCCTAGCACGCCGCCCTCTCAAGGCGGTAGCGCCGGTTCGAATCCGGTCGGGGGTACGCATCGAAGAGGCCCTCCGCGTTCATCGCGGAGGGCCTCTTCGCTGTTCCCGTACGTGCGCCGGCACCGCACAAGTGCGGGCCCGGGGGCGCGTGTTCGGACGTGTGCGGCGTCGTACGCGCCCCCGGGCCCGGGGGAGTGGGGGAATCGGGGAGGTCAGCCGGAGCGGCGCAGGGCCTCCGTCAGGCGGGCGGCCGCGTCGATGACGGCCTGGGCGTGCATCCGGCCCGGGTGGCGGGTCAGGCGCTCGATCGGTCCGGAGACCGACACGGAAGCCACCACCCGGTTCGACGGCCCGCGCACGGGCGCCGAGACGGACGCCACGCCGGGCTCCCGCTCGCCGATCGACTGCGCCCAGCCGCGGCGCCGTACGCCCGACAGGGCCGTCGCCGTGAAGCGCGCGCCCTGGAGCCCGCGGTGGAGCCGCTCGGGCTCCTCCCAGGCCATCAGGATCTGCGCGGCCGAGCCGGCCTTCATCGGGAGCGTGGAGCCCACCGGGACGGTGTCCCGTAGGCCCGACAGTCGCTCCGCTGCCGCCACGCAGATGCGCATGTCGCCCTGACGCCGGTAGAGCTGTGCGCTCTCGCCCGTCACGTCACGGAGGTGGGTGAGTACCGGTCCCGCCGTGGCCAGCAGACGGTCCTCGCCGGCCGCGGCGGCGAGCTCCGCCAGCCGCGGTCCGAGGATGAACCGGCCCTGCATGTCCCTCGCCACCATACGGTGGTGTTCCAGTGCCACGGCCAGGCGATGTGCCGTGGGTCGTGCGAGCCCTGTCGCCGCGACCAGCCCGGCGAGGGTGGCCGGACCGGACTCCAGTGCGCTCAGTACCAGAGCTGCCTTGTCGAGAACGCCGACGCCGCTAGAGTTGTCCATGAAACGATATTCGCGTCTCACACTGTGAAACGCAAGTTCAATTTTTCCAAGAAACAGCGAGTCTGTATGTGCGGGTCCACGAACCACTGGGTCCGAGCCGTCGTCCGGCGCGTGGGGTACGGGCGATCAGGCGCACCAGATCTCTATGAAGCGCCGGCCCGACCGGCCGGCCGGAGGGAAAGCGATGGGTAGGACACTCGCGGAGAAGGTCTGGGACGACCATGTCGTCCGGCGCGCCGAGGGCGAGCCCGACCTCCTCTTCATTGATCTGCACCTGCTGCACGAGGTGACCAGCCCCCAGGCCTTCGAGGGCCTGCGGCAGGCCGGCCGCAAGGTCAGGCGGCTCGACCTCACCATCGCCACCGAGGACCACAACACCCCCACCCTCGACATCGACAAGCCCATCGCGGACCCGGTCTCCCGGGCTCAGCTGGAGACGCTGCGCAAGAACTGCGCCGAGTTCGGCGTGCGCCTGCACTCCCTGGGCGATGTCGAGCAGGGCGTCGTCCACGTGGTGGGACCGCAGCTGGGCCTGACCCAGCCGGGCACCACGGTGGTCTGTGGTGACTCCCACACCTCCACGCACGGCGCCTTCGGCGCGCTCGCCTTCGGCATCGGCACGAGCCAGGTCGAGCACGTGCTGGCCACCCAGACGCTGCCGCTGGCCCGCCCGAAGACGATGGCCATCACCGTCACCGGTGCGCTGGCCGAGGGCGTCACCGCCAAGGACCTGATCCTGGCGATCATCGCGAAGATCGGCACCGGTGGCGGCCAGGGATACATCCTGGAATACCGCGGCGAAGCCATCGAGAAGCTCTCGATGGAAGCGCGGATGACCATCTGCAACATGTCGATCGAGGCCGGCGCCCGCGCGGGCATGATCGCCCCCGACCAGACCACCTTCGACTACCTCCAGGGCCGCGACCACGCCCCGGTGGGCGAGGACTGGGACGCGGCGGTCGCGTACTGGCAGACCCTGCGCACCGACGAGGACGCGGCCTTCGATGCCGAGGTCGTCATCGACGGCGCCGCGCTGTCGCCGTTCGTCACCTGGGGCACCAACCCGGGCCAGGGCGCGCCGCTGTCGGCCAACGTCCCCGACCCCGCTTCGTACGAGGACGCTTCGGAGCGCCTGGCCGCCGAAAAGGCCCTGGAGTACATGGGGTTGACCGCGGGGCAGCCGCTGCGCGACATCAAGGTCGACACCGTCTTCGTAGGTTCGTGCACCAACGGCCGCATCGAGGACCTGCGCGCCGTCGCCGGCATCATCGGCGGCCGCAAAGTCGCCGACGGCGTACGGATGCTGGTCGTCCCGGGCTCCGTCCGCGTCGCCCTGCAGGCCGTGGAAGAGGGCCTGGACAAGGTCTTCAAGGAGGCCGGCGCCGAATGGCGGCACGCGGGCTGCTCGATGTGCCTGGGCATGAACCCCGACCAACTGGCCCCCGGTGAGCGCTCCGCGTCCACCTCCAACCGCAACTTCGAGGGCCGGCAGGGCAAGGGCGGGCGGACCCACCTGGTCTCCCCGCAGGTGGCCGCCGCCACCGCGGTGCTGGGCCACCTGGCCTCTCCCGCCGACCTGTCCGACGCCAACGCGACCGCCGGAGTCTGAGAACCATGGAAGCCTTCACCACCCACACCGGCCGGGCCGTCCCGCTGCGCCGCAGCAACGTCGACACCGACCAGATCATCCCGGCCCACTGGCTGAAGAAGATCACCCGCGACGGGTTCGAGGACGGGCTCTTCGAGGCCTGGCGCAAGGACCCCGAGTTCATCACGAACCGCCCGGAGCGTCAGGGCGCGACCGTGCTCGTCGCCGGCCCCGACTTCGGTACCGGCTCCTCGCGCGAGCACGCCGTCTGGGCCCTGCAGAACTTCGGGTTCAAGACGGTCATCTCCTCCCGCTTCGCCGACATCTTCCGCGGCAACTCGCTGAAGAACGGTCTGCTGACGGTGGTCCTGCCGCAGGAGACCGTCGACCGGCTGTGGGAGCTGACCGAGGCCGACCCGACCGCCGAGGTGACGGTCGACCTGGTCGCCCGCCAGGTCCGCGCGGCGGGAATCGAGGCGGAGTTCGAACTCGACGACAACGCCCGCTGGCGCCTGCTGGAGGGCCTGGACGACATCTCGCTCACCCTTCAGAACGAAGCGGACATCGCCACGTACGAAAGCGTCCGCCCGAGCTACAAGCCGCGTACGATTCGGGCCTGATTCCGGCCTGATCAGCGCTTATTCACCCTTGGGTGATCACATCGACAACACTGTGCCCCCCGCCTTCCGGCGGGGGGCACAGCCGTGTGTTGAGGCCCCGTGAGGCGACAACTCGCCCCAGATGGCACAATCTGTGCATGGAACGCGACAGTCAACTTGAGCTCTACGAACTCGTCGCGGACCGGCTGAAAGAAGCACACACAAGGGTGCGCACACTGCAAGTCCCGGAGGGCGTAAGGATGGCGCTGTCCCGGAAGCTGTTGGTCGTCACGGCCGCGGCGAAGCACGATCTCGCCGATGCGGCAAGGCGCCTGGACAGGTTGATGAAGGACCTCGACGAGGGTCGATTCCCTGAAGGCGACTGATGCGAAGGAACTCCGTAACGGCCTACACCGTTGCGGCACTAGGGTGATTAGCCCGTTTCGTGTTTGATTTGCGGTATATATCCGCCTAACGTGCGAAATAAGCTTGAACACATTCGTTCTGGCGAAGTCTCCGAAGGGGAAGACGTGAACAAGGCGCAGCTCGTAGAAGCGATTGCCGACAAGCTGGGCGGCCGCCAGCAGGCCGCGGACGCTGTCGACGCGGTACTGGACGCGATGGTCCGCGCTGTGGTCGCGGGCGACCGGGTGTCGGTCACGGGCTTCGGCTCGTTCGAGAAGGTCGACCGCCCGGCCCGCTACGCCCGCAACCCGCAGACGGGTGAGCGCGTCCGGGTCAAGAAGACCTCGGTTCCCCGCTTCCGTGCGGGTCAGGGCTTCAAGGACCTGGTCGCGGGCACCAAGAAGCTGCCCAAGGGCGGCGAGGTGTCGGTGAAGAAGGCGCCCAAGGGCAGCCTCACCGGCGGTGCTTCCGCGACGGTCAAGAAGGCCGTGGCCAAGAAGGCCACCACCGCCAAGAGGGCGGCGGCGAAGACCACGGTCGCCAAGAAGACCACCGCCAAGAAGGTCGCCACCGCCAAGAAGGTGGTCGCCAAGACCGCCGCGGCGAAGAAGACCACGGCGACGACGGCGAAGACCACCGCCGCGGCCAAGAAGGCCGCGACGACGGCGAAGAAGACCACCGCCACCGCCAAGAAGACGGCTCCGGCGGCCAAGAAGGCCACCGCGAAGACCACGGCGCCCGCCAAGAAGGCGACGGCGCGCAAGACCACCGCGAAGAAGACCACGGCCCGCAAGAAGTAAGGCCACGAGTCACACACGCCGGGCCGGCTTCCCCTCCTGGGGAAGCCGGCCCGCGGTGCTGTTCGTACAGGTCAGAAGGTCTGCAGGGTGATCAGTGTGATCCGCAGCCCCGGCCCCTCGCCGTCCGTCTCGATCCGGACCCGCTGCCCGGGGCGCAGCAGACGCAAGCCGCCCGCGTCGAAGGCCGGGGCCTCGAAGGGCACCGGGGTGCCGTCGTCCAGCAACACACTGCCGCTGCGGGTCTGGGAGTCGTACGTGTACGCGGTCGCCTGCATACGGGCACTGTATCGGGCCGTGTGACGGCCCACACCGAGGGCGAGGGCCATTCGCAGATCCGCGGCCGTGTCCACGTCCCGGCGCACGCTCTCGACCCCCGCGAGCGCTATTTCCGCGGCCCCCGACGCCGAATGCCGGGCCCGCGACGGGCCCCCGAACGAGGGTGTCAATTCCACGTCCGGAGCAGCGGAAAGCAGAGTCGTGCCGATTCCCGCCGCATCCGCCAGAAATGCCCGGGGAAATGCGGAGGCGGCTTCGAGCACGCGTAGCAATTCCGGCGGCCGCAGTGCGGGGAGATCCGCGTTCATCGCGGCCACCGCCGCCCCCGGCCGGAGCGCGCGGACCGCCCGCGCGCCGTGGGCCAGCGCCGCGTTGAGCCCCGCCGCCGGAGCATCGGGCACGATCCGCGCCCCCAGTCGCGCCAGTTCCGCGCCGGCCCGTGCGTCGTCCGTGACGACCACCACATCGGCCACTGCCCCGCAGGCCAGCGCCCCCGCCACGGTGTCCTGCGCGAACGCCAGCGCGAGCGCGGGGCGGGACGCCCCGACGGCCGCCGCGAGACGGCTCTTGGCCACCGCCAGGGGCTTCAGCGGGACCACCAGACTCCAGACCGCGTTCGTGGCGGACCCCTTCCCTCCGGTGCGTGTCCGTACATGCGTGGACCATGGTCGGGTCATGACCGGGTCATGCGTCGGCCCATTGTCGCCTCTGCCCGGTCGACCCGGAGGTCCGGTGCTCCGGGCGGGGCGTACGGTGTTCTCGACAGAGACCGGACCGGAGGCCACACTTGTCCGGCCGACGAGGTGCCCAAGCTCCCCCAGCTACCGCCGGGAGGTACCCCCACGCACCGGTCCCAGAGGAAGGTGTACGAGTGTCCCGCCGCAGAATCGGCTTCTGGTACCGCCTGGCGGCGGTCATCGCAAAACCGCCGCTGGTCGTGCTCTTCAAGCGGGACTGGCGGGGAATGGATCACATTCCGGCCGAAGGCGGGTTTATCACGGCCGTCAATCACAACTCGTATCTGGACCCGCTCTCGTACGCGCACTTCCAGTACAACAGCGGCCGGGTGCCTCGATTGCTCGCCAAGGCGGCCCTCTTCAAGGTCCCCATTGTCGGCGCGATCCTGCACGGCTCCGGCCAGATCCCGGTCTACCGCGAGACCACCAACGCCCTGGACGCATTCCGGGCCGCCGTGGACGCGATCGAGCGTGGCGAATGCGTGGCCTTTTATCCGGAAGGCACCCTCACCCGCGATCCGGACATGTGGCCGATGGCCGGCAAGACCGGCGCCGCGCGGGTGGCGCTGATGACCAAGGCCCCCGTCATTCCGGTGGCCCAGTGGGGCGCCAATCTGGCGATGCCGCCCTACGCCAAGGAGGAGAAGGTCAAGCTGTTCCCGCGCAAGACCCTCCAGGTGCTCGCCGGACCTCCTGTCGACCTCTCCGAGTTCTACGACCGGGAGCCCACTCCCGACGTGCTCAAGGAGGTCACCGAGACCATCATGGCGGCCATCACCGTGCTGCTGGAAGAGCTGCGCGGCGAGAAGGCGCCCGAGCAGCCGTACGACCATCGCAAGGCCAGGGCGGATCAGCGGCGCAAGGCCGCGGGGGAGGACCAGAAGTGACACGTCCCGTGAAGGCGGCCGTCTTCGGAACCGGCTCCTGGGGCACGGCCTTCGGCATGGTGCTCGCCGACGCAGGCTGCGAGGTGACCCTCTGGGGCCGCCGCCGCGAGGTCGTCGACGCCATCAACACCGGCCGGACCAACCCGGACTACTTCCCGGACGTCGAACTCCCCGCGAACATGCGCGCCACCACCGACCCGGCCGAGGCCGCGCGCGGCGCCGATTTCGCGGTCCTCGCCATCCCTTCCCAGACCCTGCGCGGCAACCTCGCCGAATGGGCCCCGCTGCTGCCCGCCGACGCCGTCCTCGTCTCCCTGATGAAGGGCATCGAACTCGGCAGCGCCAAGCGGATGAGCGAGGTCATCGAGGAGGTGGCCAAGGTCCCCGCCGAGCGCGTCGCCGTCGTCACCGGCCCCAACCTGGCCCGTGAGATCGCCGCCCGGCAGCCCGCCGCAGCCGTCGTCGCCTGCTCCGACGAGGCCGTCGCGCAGCGCCTCCAGACGGCCTGCCACACCCCGTACTTCCGCCCGTACACCAGCACCGACGTCATCGGCTGCGAGCTGGGCGGCGCCGTCAAGAACGTCATCGGCCTCGCCGTCGGCATCGCCGACGGCATGGGCCTGGGCGACAACACCAAGGGTTCGCTCATCACCCGCGGACTCGCCGAAGCGACCCGGCTGGGCCTGGCGATGGGCGCCGATCCGCTGACCTTCTCCGGTCTCGCGGGCCTCGGCGACCTCGTCGCCACCTGCTCCTCGCCGCTCTCCCGGAACCACACCTTCGGCACCAACCTCGGCCGCGGAATGACCCTTGAGGAGACCATCGCGGTCACCAAGCAGACCGCCGAGGGCGTCAAGTCCTGCGAGTCGGTGGCCGATCTGGCCCGCCGCCACGGGGTGGACATGCCGATCACCGACACCGTCGTCGACATCGTCCACCACGGCAAGCCGCCGCTGGTCGCACTGAAGGAACTGATGGGGCGCAGCGCCAAACCGGAACGCCGCTGACTCCTTTCCGGACGTCCGAGCGGGTATCGTCGTGGCGATATGAGCAGCGAGAACCTCCCCCAGACCCCTGAGCAGCAGGGCCGCAAGCCCCGCGTGGCCGTCGTGTTCGGCGGCCGCAGCTCGGAACACGCCATCTCGGTCGTCACCGCGGGCGCCGTGCTGCGCTCCATCGACCGGTCCAAGTACGAGGTGCTGCCCATCGGCATCACCACGGACGGCCGGTGGGCGCTGACCGCCGACGAGCCCGCGCGCATGGCCATCGCCGACCGCAAGCTCCCGAGCGTCGAGGAGCTGGCGGACTCCGCGGACGGCGCCGTCGTGCTCTCCGTCGATCCGGCCAACCGCGAGGTCGTCTACACCGAGCCCGGAGCCGTTCCCAAGGCCCTGGGCGAGGTCGACGTCGTCTTCCCGATGCTGCACGGCCCGTACGGCGAGGACGGCACCCTGCAGGGCCTCCTGGAGCTCTCCGGCATCCCGTACGTCGGCTCGGGCGTCCTCGCCTCCGCCGTCGGCCAGGACAAGGAGTACATGAAGCGCGTCTTCACCTCCTTCGGCCTCCCCGTCGGCCCGTACGTGACCATCCGCCCCCGCGAGTGGGACGCCGACCGGGACGCCGCCCGCGGCCGGATCCTGGACTTCGCCGGCGAGCACGGCTGGCCGCTCTTCATCAAGCCCGCCCGGGCCGGCTCCTCCATCGGCATCACCAAGGTCGACGACGCCTCCGGCCTGGACGCGGCGATCCGCGAGGCCCAGCGTCACGACCCGAAGATCATCGTGGAGGCGCTGCTGCGCGGCCGCGAGATCGAGTGCGGGGTGCTGGAGTTCGAGGACGGGCCGCGCGCCAGCGTGCCCGCCGAGATCCCGCCGGTCTCCAGCCACGACTTCTACGACTTCGAGGCGAAGTACATCGACTCCGCCTCCGGAATCGTGCCCGCGCCGCTCACCCCGGAGCAGACCGCCGAGGTGCAGCGGCTCGCGATCGAGGCGTACGACGCCGCGTCCTGCGAGGGTCTGGTGCGCGCCGACTTCTTCCTCACCGAGGACGGCACCTTCGTCATCAACGAGATCAACACCATGCCGGGCTTCACCCCGATCTCCATGTACCCGCGGATGTGGAAGGAGTCGGGCATCGAGTACCCGGAGCTGGTGGACCGCCTGATCCAGGCGGCCCTGACCCGCTCCACCGGGCTGCGCTAGCCCGCGGACCCAGCGCGAAACGCCGACCGCCCGCCGGGATTCCCGGCGGGCGGTCGGTTGCGAAACGGGGGGCGGCGGGGGAGCGGCCGGGGGCCGTCAATACGACGCGATGCCCTCGGGGACGGTCTTGGCCACGACCGCGGACAGTCCGACCAGCATCCCCGCATCCGTGAAATGCTCCTTGTCGACCCGGACCTCCGTGTACGCGAGGCGCAGCCCGGTGATGAAGCGGTACCCCCCGCCGGCGCTGTCGGGGAGCTTCTGCGACAGCCACTGGACGCCGTTGACCTCGATGCCGTCCAGCTTCGGATCGGCCATCTCGGGAGGCTTGGGGATACCGCACCGCAGTACGATCGCCGAGCCGCCCCACGCGGCGGTCAGATCCGACTTCGGTGCGGAACCGGACCGCTCCAGGCCGGCCACCGTCTCCGGGAGTTCCTTGTGCAGTGCTGCACAGAACCCCGCGACGTCGGCGGGCGGCGTGGGCGGCGGATCCACCCGGGCTTCGGAATCACCCGGCGTACAGCCCGCGAGGGCCAGTACGACGGCCAGCACGGACAGGGTGGGTATACGGACGGGCCGGCGGTGTGTGGACATCACCGGCCAAGAGTAGACGGGGGCTACAGATGGACCACCGGGCAGGTCAAGGTGCGGGTGATGCCCTCCACCTGCTGGACCTTGGCGACGACCATGCGGCCGAGCTCGTCCACGGTGTCTGCTTGGGCGCGCACGATCACGTCGTACGGACCCGTCACGTCCTCGGCCTGGATCACCCCCGCGATCTGGCTGATGGACTCGGCGACGAACGACGCCTTGCCCACCTCGGTCTGGATAAGGATGTACGCCTGTACCACGGAACCTCCAGGGCGGCCACGAGGATCGATTCCCCTAACCTTCGGGTGGGCCCGGGGATTCGGACGGGCCCGGGGAAGAAGGGACGCCACGGTACCGCGTTGCCGAGCACCACGGGGAGACCCGGGGGCACGGCGCCACGCACGGCGGGGCGTACGGAGAGCAGAAGTTGACGTATCTGTTGACGGTACCCAGAGCTGTGACGGCTCGCGACCGCAAGCGGACTGGGCAAGAAGGGGCACAGCGATGAAGGGCACTGTGGGCGAGCTGGGGGAGTTCGGGCTCATTCGAGAGCTCACCTCACGGCTCACCACCACCCCGGCGGTCCGGCTCGGACCGGGCGACGACGCCGCGGTCGTGTCGGCCCCCGACCGGCGGGTCGTGGCGAGCACCGACATCCTGCTGGAAGGCAGGCACTTCCGGCGCGACTGGTCCACGGCGTACGACGTCGGCCGCAAGGCCGCCGCACAGAACCTCGCCGACATCGCCGCCATGGGCGCGGTGCCCACGGCCCTGCTGCTCGGCCTGGTCGTCCCGGCGGAGCTGCCGGTCACCTGGCCCACCGAGCTGATGGACGGGCTGCGCGACGAGTGCCAGGTCGCCGGCGCGGCCGTCGTCGGCGGCGACGTCGTCCGCGGCGACACCATCACCGTGTCCATCACCGCCCTCGGCGACCTGCGCAACCACGAGCCCGTGCTGCGCTCCGGCGCCCAGCCCGGCGACGTCGTGGCCGTCACGGGCTGGCTGGGCTGGTCCGCGGCCGGATTCGCCGTGCTCTCGCGCGGCTTCCGCTCCCCACGGGCCTTCGTCGAGGCGCACCGCCGCCCCGAGCCGCCGTACCACGCGGGCCCCGCGGCCGCCGGGCTCGGCGCCACCGCCATGACCGACGTCAGCGACGGCCTGATCGCCGACCTCGGGCACATCGCGGAAGCCAGCAAGGTACGGATCGACCTGCGCTCGGCGGCCGTCGACATCCCGACCCAGATGCACGACATCGGGCAGGCCGTCGGGGTCGACCCCTTGCAGTGGGTGCTCACTGGAGGAGAAGATCACGCCATCGTGGCGACCTTCCCGCCCGACGTGAAGCTGCCGGCCCGGTGGAAGGTCATCGGGGAGGTGCTGAACCGGTCCGCGCTGCCCCAGGTGACCGTGGACGGCGCCCCCTGGACGAGCACCGGCGGCTGGGACCACTTCGGCTCCGACCCGTCCACCGAGGAGACCTCGCGATGACCGACGCGCCACCGCTGTGCCTGACCGTCGCCGGATCGGACTCCGGCGGTGGCGCCGGGATCCAGGCCGACCTCAAGACCATGCTGGCGCTCGGCGTGCACGGGATGAGCGTGGTGACGGCCGTGACCGCGCAGAACTCCCTCGGGGTGCAGGGGGTCTGGGAACTGCCCGCAGAGGCCGTGAAGGCCCAGTACCGGGCCGTCGTGGACGACATCGGCGTCCAGGCGATCAAGACCGGGATGTTGGCCTCCACCACACTGGTGGAGACGGTGGCCGAGCTGCTGGCCGCCACGTCCGCCCCCGCCGTCGTGGACCCGGTCGGGGTCTCCAAGCACGGGGACGCGCTGCTCGCCGCCGCGGCGCTGGACGCCGTGCGCAAGGAGCTGCTGCCGCGGGCCACCGTGGCCACCCCCAACCTGGACGAGGTGACGCAGCTCACCGGCGTGGTGGTGGAGAGCGAGGACGACATGCGGCGGGCCGCCGACGCCGTGCTCTCGTACGGACCCGAGTGGGCGCTGATCAAGGGCGGCCACCTGGCCGCCCACGGGAACGAGGCGGCCGACCTGCTCACCGACGGCGAGACGCAGCTGTGGCTGCGGGCGCCGCGCCACGACAACCGCCACACCCACGGCACCGGCTGCACCCTCGCCAGTGCGATCGCGGCGGGGCTGGCCAAGGGGCAGGACGTACCGCAGGCCGTCATGGAGGCCAAGGAGTACGTGACCGGCGCCATCGCCGCCGGCTTCGCCCTCGGCGGCGGCATCGGCCCGGTGGACCACGCCTGGCAGTGGCACCGCTGACGGCGGCCCAACGGCAGAAGACCACCGCATCACGTGATGCGGTGGTCTCCGCGCCTCACACCCGGCCGGGCCGGGCAAGGCAAAAGGCCGGCCCACTAGGTGGACCGGCCTTCTTGGCAACCGGAAAGGGCTGCGCTACGACGGTTGGCGTCAGCGCGAGACCTTGCCGGCCTTGATGCACGAGGTGCAGACGTTGAGGCGCTTCGGCGTCCCACCGACCACGGCACGAACGCGCTGGATGTTCGGGTTCCAGCGACGAGAGGTGCGGCGGTGCGAGTGGGAGATGTTGTTGCCGAAGCTCGGCCCCTTGGCGCAAACGTCGCAGTTGGCAGCCACAGGTCACTCCAAAGACTTCAGATGCACTTACAGTGAAATCCGGCGCACCGGATCAGAAGTCTGAAGAAGTCTGAGTGGTTTGCCGGGGGAATGGCCCGACTTTCATCGGGCAACCGGAGCAGCATACAACGACTGCGTCGGTCCAAGAAAACTACCATGGCCGCCGCCGACCCCGCCCGCGAGCCCGGACGCCCGGCAGACCTTCGTTACCCTGCGGTGAACCCTGGCCCGCACAAGGAGGAACGCCCGGTGCCGCACGAGCCGCAGCCGCAGCCCGCCGACGAGCTCGACGCCGAAGCGGTGCGCACCTGGAGCTCGCTGGCCGTGGCCGCACTGGGCCGGGCCCGCGATGACATCGACGCGATCAACGTCTACCCGGTCGCGGACGCGGACACCGGCACCAACCTCTACCTGACCGCCGAATCGGCGGACCGCGCACTCGCCGAAGCCCTCGGAAAGGCCCCCGCGGGCGTGAGCGAGACCACAGCGGACGGGCAGCCGGGCGCCGAAGGTCGGGCACCCTCCCTCTCCCACGCCGTACGGGCCTACGCACACGGCGCCCTCATAGGCGCCCGCGGGAACTCCGGGACGATCCTGGCGCAGCTGCTGCGCGGCGTGGCCGACGTGCTCGGCGAAGATCCCGGCGACCGCGGGCCGGGCCCGCTGCTGGCCCAGGCGCTGACCCGGGCCGCCGAGGAGGCGTACGAGGCGGTCGCACACCCGGTGGAGGGCACCATGCTCACCGTCGCCGCCGCCGCGGCGAGGGCCGGTGAGGCGGCCGGGGCCGCCGCCGGGACCGCCGCCGACGTGGCCCTCGCCGCCTACGACGGGGCCCGCGCCGCCCTCGCGGACACCCCGGGGCAGCTGGCCGAGCTGGGCCGGGCCGGAGTGGTCGACGCCGGGGGCTGCGGGCTGGTCGCCGTACTCGGGGCCCTGTGGCAGGCGCTGTCCGGCCGGCAGCCCGCCCCCGAGGCCATCCGCGGCCGGGCCGTGCCCGTGCCGCAGCCGGCGCAGCCCTGCGACGTCGAGGAGCAGGGCGGGCCCGCGTACGAGGTGATCTACCTCCTGGAGGCCGCCGAGCCGGACGTGGCGCAGCTGCGCGAACGCCTCGACGGACTGGGGGACTCACTCGTGGTGGTCGGCGGCGACGGACTGTGGAACGTGCACGTCCATGTCGACGACCCCGGCGCCGCCGTGGAGGCCGGCGTGGTCGCCGGGCGCCCGTACCGCATCCGCATCACCCACTTCGGCGACGAGCGGCGCCGGGCGCGCGGGGAGCGCGTCCAGCGGGCCGTCGTCGCCGTGGTCCCGGGCGAGGGGCTGGCCGGGCTGTGCGGGGAGGCGGGCGCGACCACCGTGCTCGCCCGCACCGGGGAGGTCCCGGACACCACCGAACTCCTCGACGCCATCCGGCGCGCGCACGCCCGCGAGGTGGTGCTGCTGCCCGGTGGCGCCGACCAGCGCGCCGCCGCGGCCGCCGCGGCCGAACGGGCCCGGGCCGACGGCGTACGGGTGGCCGTGATCCCCACCCGCTCCGCGGTCCAGGGCCTGGCCGCGCTCGCCGTCCACGACCCGGACGGCAGCTTCGACGAGGACGTGGTCGCCATGACCGCGGCGGCAGGGGCCACCCGCTACGGGGAACTCGCCGTCGCCGAACGGCAGTCCTTCACCTCCGCCGGCATCTGCCAGGCCGGGGACGTGCTCGGGTTGATCGACGGAGACGTCGCCGTCATCGGCTCCGCGCTCGACGACACCGCCGAGGCCGTCCTGGAACGGATGCTGGGCTCCGGCGGCGAGCTCGTCACCCTGGTCCTGGGACCGGAGGTGCCGGACGCCCTCGCCGCACGCCTGGAGGCGTACGTACAGCACGGGCACCTGGCCGTGGACACGGTCACCTACCGCGGCGGGCGGCACTCGGCGCCCCTCCTCATCGGGGTCGAATAGCCGCCTTGTCAGCGCGATGGTGTGCAATGAACACGTGCCCGCGCTCGACGAAGACCTCAAGAAGACGCTCGGCCCCGCCACCGCCAAGGTGCTGGCCGAGCAGCTCGGCCTGCACACGGCCCTGGACCTGCTGCACCACTACCCGCGGCGGTACGCGGAGCGCGGCGAGCTGACCTCGCTGGCCGAGCTCGCCGACCAGATCGACGAGCACGTGACGGTCGTCGCCCAAGTCGCCGACGCCCGGATCCTGACCTTCAACGGGGGCCGGGGCAAGCGCCTGGAGGTCACCATCACCGACGGCAGCGGCCGCCTCCAGCTGGTCTTCTTCGGGGCGGGCGTCCACAAGCCGCACAAGGAACTGCTGCCGGGCAGCCGCGCGATGTTCGCGGGCAAGGTCTCGATGTTCAACCGCAAGCTCCAGCTGGCCCACCCCGCCTACGAGCCGCTCGGCGCGGACGCCTCCGACCGGGACGCCGCCACCGCCTTCGCCAATCAACTCATCCCGATCTACCCGGCCTGCGCCAAGCTGGAGTCCTGGAAGATCACCAAATGCGTGGACGCCGTACTGCCCCGCGCCCAGGAGGTCCTGGACCCGCTGCCGGACGCACTGCGCGAGGACCGCGGACTGGTCCCGCTCACCGAGGCCCTCCTGAAGATCCACCGGCCGGCCACCAAGGCCGACATCGAGGACGCGCGCCAGCGGCTGAAGTGGGACGAGGCCTTCGTCCTCCAGGTCGCCCTGGCCCGCCGCCGGCACGCCGACTCCCAGCTCCCGGCCGTCCCGCGCCGCCCCGCCGCCGGCGGCCTGCTCGACGCCTTCGACGCCAAACTGCCCTTCACCCTCACCGAGGGCCAGCAGACCGTCTCGAAGGAGATCTTCGACGACCTGGCCACCGAGCACCCCATGCACCGCCTCCTCCAGGGCGAGGTCGGCTCGGGCAAGACGATGGTCGCGCTGCGGGCCATGCTCGCCGTCGTGGACTGCGGCGGGCAGGCCGCCATGCTCGCCCCCACCGAGGTCCTCGCCCAGCAGCACCACCGCTCCATCACCGAGATGATGGGCGAGCTCGCCGAGGCGGGCATGCTCGGCGGCTCCGACCGGGGCACCAAGGTCGTCCTGCTCACCGGCTCCATGGGGATGCCCGCGCGCCGCCAGGCCCTGCTCGACCTGGTCACCGGCGAGGCGGGCATCGTGATCGGCACGCACGCGCTCATCGAGGACAAGGTGCAGTTCCACGACCTCGGCCTGGTCGTGGTCGACGAACAGCACCGCTTCGGCGTGGAGCAGCGCGACGCCCTGCGGTCCAAGGGGAAGCAGCCCCCGCACCTGCTCGTGATGACCGCGACCCCCATCCCGCGCACCGTCGCGATGACCGTCTTCGGAGACCTGGAGACCTCCGTCCTCGACCAGCTGCCCGCGGGCCGCTCCCCGATCGCCACCCACGTCGTACCGGCCAAGGACAAGCCGCACTTCCTGACCCGGGCCTGGGAACGGGTGCGGGAGGAGGTCGAGAACGGGCACCAGGCGTACGTGGTGTGCCCGCGCATCGGCGACGGCGAGGACGACCCGAAGAAGAAGCCCGCCGAGGAGGACGGCGAGCGGCGACCTCCGCTGGCGGTCCTGGAGATCGCCGAACAGCTCACCCGCGGACCGCTCGCCGGACTGTCGGTGGAGGTGCTGCACGGCCGGATGGACCCGGCCGACAAGGACGACGTCATGCGCCGCTTCGCCGCCGGCGAGGTCAAGGTGCTGGTCGCCACCACCGTCATCGAAGTCGGCGTGAACGTCCCGAACTCCACCGTCATGGTGATCATGGACGCGGACCGGTTCGGCGTCTCCCAGCTCCACCAGCTGCGCGGCCGCGTCGGCCGCGGCTCCGCGCCCGGCCTGTGCCTGTTGGTCAGCGAGATGCACGAGGCCAGCCCCGCCCGGGCCCGGCTCGCCGCGGTCGCCGCCACGCTGGACGGCTTCGAGCTCTCCCGGATCGACCTCGAACAGCGCCGCGAGGGCGACGTGCTGGGGCAGGCCCAGTCGGGCGTGCGGTCCTCGCTGCGCATGCTCGCGGTCATCGAGGACGAAGAGGTCATCGCCCAGGCCCGGGAGGAGGCCACCCGCGTGGTCGCCGCCGACCCCGAGCTGGAGCGGCTGCCGGGCCTGCGGGGCGCGCTGGACGCCCTGCTGGACACCGAGCGGGAGCAGTACCTGGAGAAGGGCTGAACGGGACCGCCCGGGGCCTTCCGGGCCGGTACGACCTATCGTTGGACTCCGCAGTACCGGGCCGTACCCGCAGGACCCGTCAGCACCCCACCACCACCGTCGTACCGAAGGACCCCAGATGACCCGCGTGATCGCCGGCAGCGCCGGCGGGCGACGGCTGACCGTGCCCCCGGGCACCGGCACCCGGCCGACCTCGGACCGGATGCGCGAAGGCCTCTTCTCGACCTGGGAGTCGCTGCACGGCGTCGAGGGGGCCCGGGTGCTCGACCTCTACGCGGGCTCCGGCGCCGTCGGCCTGGAGGCCCTCTCCCGCGGCGCCTCGCACGCACTGCTCGTCGAGCCTGAGGCCAAGGCCGCCAAAGCGATCCGGGACAACATCAGGTCGCTGGGCCTGCCCGGCGCCGAGTTCCGCGCGGGCAAGGCGGAGCAGGTCGTGGCGGTCCCGGCGGCCGGGGACCCGTACGACGTGGTGTTCCTGGACCCGCCGTACGCCGTCGGCCACGACGATCTTGGCGAGATCCTCCTCACACTCCGCGCCAATGGCTGGCTCACGGACGATGCGCTCGTCACCGTGGAGCGCGGCACGAGGAGCGGCGCGTTCCCGTGGCCCGAGGGCTTCGAGCCGCTGCGCTCCCGGAAGTACGGCGAGGGCACCCTTTGGTACGGTCGCGCCGCCTTCACCAGCGAAGACTCATGATGCCCGCATCGGAGAGCGAGGGACCCAAGTTGCGCCGAGCCGTCTGTCCCGGGTCATTCGACCCCATCACCAACGGACACCTCGACATCATCGGCCGGGCCTCCCGGCTCTACGACGTCGTGCACGTCGCCGTGATGATCAACCAGTCCAAGAAGGGGCTGTTCACCGTCGAGGAGCGGATCGAGCTGATCCGCGAGGCGACCGCCGGCTACGGGAACGTCGAAGTGGAGTCCTTCCACGGACTGCTCGTCGACTTCTGCAAGCAGCGCGACATCCCGGCCATCGTCAAGGGGCTGCGGGCCGTCAGCGATTTCGACTACGAGCTCCAGATGGCCCAGATGAACATGGGGCTCTCGGGCGTCGAGACGCTGTTCGTGCCGACCAATCCCACCTACAGCTTCCTGTCCTCCTCGCTGGTCAAGGAGGTGGCGACCTGGGGCGGAGACGTCGCCCACCTGTTGCCGCCGCACGTGCACGCGGCGCTGACCGAGCGGCTCGCCGCCCGCTGACCGACTGACGGGCCGTCAGTCAGTGTCTGGCGTTCACCCGGTGGCCGTACAGTCGTCCCGTCCGTCTCAGGAACCGCCCGAGGCCGAGAGAGTGCGAGCCCCCATGGACGTGCAGAAGAAGCTCGACGAGATCGTCGCGGCCGTCGGCGGCGCCCGGTCCATGCCCATGTCGGCCTCCTGCGTGATCAACCGCGCGGACCTGCTCGCCCTGCTGGAAGAGGTCCGCCAGGCGCTGCCGGGCTCGCTCGCGCAGGCGCAGGAGCTCATCGGCGGTCGCGAGCAGATGGTCGAGGACGCCCGACGCGAGGCGGAACGGATCATCGAGTCCGCGCACGCCCAGCGCGGATCGCTGATCTCCGACACCGAGGTCGCGCGCCGCTCCCAGGCCGAGGCCGACCGGATCCTGGCGGACGCCCGCAGGGAGGCCGAGGAGATCCGGGCCGAGGCCGACGACTACGTCGACAGCAAGCTCGCGAACTTCGAGGTCGTGCTCACCAAGACCATCGGCTCCGTGGACCGCGGCCGCGAGAAGCTGCTCGGCCGCGGCCCCGGCCTGGACGACCAGGGGTACCCCGACGCGGACGCCCCCGAGCGCAGCCAGGACCCGGACACGCAGCGGCAGCAGGCGGACGCGTACGTGGACACCAAGCTGGCGACCTTCGAGGCGGTGCTCTCCAAGACCCTGGAGGCCGTCGGCCGAGGCCGCCAGAAGCTCCTGGGCCGGGTGCCCACGGACGACCTCGGCGCCCACATGGCGGCCCAGGACGCCGCCGGGGCGCAGCAGTCCCGCTCGGCGAGCGACGCGGACTTCCTGGCGGGCCTGGCCGAACCGGCGGCCCCGATGGCTCCCGCGGCGGCCGTGATCCCGGCCCAGGCCCAGCAGGGGCCCGCGTACGACGCGTACGCCTACCAGCAGCCCCAGCAGTCCCAGCAGCAGGACGGGTACGGCTACCAGGACCCCTACGCCTACCAGCAGCAGGCCCAGCAACCGGACCCCTACGCGGCGATGGGCTACGAGCAGCAGCCGGACCCCTACGCGGCCTACCAGCAGCAGCCGCAGGCCCCGCAGCACCCGCAGCAGCCCGCGCTGGACGAGACCAGCTTCTTCGACACGGGCATGATCAACTTGGATCAGCTGCGCCAGTACGAGCAGGGGCGCTGAGGCCGGATTGGGCTCAGAGCGAAGCGCCGGGTATCCTGGCTCTTCGGTCGCGCGTATGCACCGCGATCCATGCTGCCCACAAGTGGCGGAAATCTTGATCTTCAGCGATCTGTGAAAGCAGGAACGGCCCTGAATACCCGCCTCGACCACCGCAACCCCCTCGTGTTCGACACGCACGAGCTGGGTCGGCGTCCTGGTGCCATGCAGCGGCTGTCCCGTGAGATCGCGGCACCTGCGGACTTCGGTCTCGTCGGTGTCATCGGAGTGCCGGAAGGCGCCCCGGTGAAGCTCAGCATCCGCCTTGAGTCGGTCATGGAAGGGGTGCTTGTCACAGGCACCGCTCGTGCGTCGGCCGTAGGGGAGTGCGTAAGGTGTCTGGAGTCCGTCGAGCGCGAGCTCAAGGCGGACTTCCAGGAGATGTTCTCGTACCCTGACGCCGACGACCGGAGCCGCTCCAAGGCGGAGCCGGCCGACGACGCCGAGGACGACGAGGACACGCTCTTCCTTGAGGACGGATTGTTCGACCTCGAACCCGTGCTGCGGGATGTGGTGGTGCTCGCACTGCCCATGCAGCCGGTGTGCCGGGAGGACTGTCTCGGACTGTGCCCCGATTGCGGGCTCAGCCTGAACGACGACCCGGAGCACCACCATGATGCCGTCGACATCCGTTGGGCGGCATTGCAGGAACTCGTCGTGACCGATCAGGACGGCGAGAAGGACAACATGAGCGGCACTGCATCTGACGACGTTCAGAGCGCCGCCGAGAAGCAGGAGAAGTAGCCGTGGCTGTTCCGAAGCGGAAGATGTCGCGCAGCAACACGCGCCACCGCCGGTCGCAGTGGAAGGCTGCGGTCCCCACCCTGGTTTCGTGTGAGCGTTGCCAGGAGCCGAAGCTCCAGCACATTGCGTGCCCGAGCTGCGGCACCTACAACAAGCGTCAGGTCCTCGAGGTCTGAGCGGCTGGTGAGAGGCGCAATGTCTGAGCTGTCCAACGCTGAGAAGCAGGCAGACAGTAACAACGCGGCCTCGTCCCACACGCTTCTGGAAGGGCGGCTCGGGTATCGACTCGAGTCCGCCCTTCTGGTGCGTGCACTGACCCACCGCTCGTACGCGTACGAGAACGGCGGTCTGCCCACCAACGAACGCCTGGAGTTCCTCGGGGACTCCGTGCTCGGCCTGGTGGTCACGGACACGCTGTACACCACCCACCCCGACCTGCCCGAAGGCCAGCTGGCCAAACTGCGGGCCGCGGTGGTCAACTCGCGCGCACTGGCGGAGGTCGGGCGCGGCCTCGATCTCGGCTCCTTCATCCGGCTCGGCCGGGGCGAAGAGGGCACGGGTGGCCGGGACAAGGCCTCCATCCTCGCCGACACCCTTGAAGCGGTGATCGGCGCCGTCTACCTCGACCAGGGCCTCGAAGCGGCCTCGGAGCTGGTCCACCGGCTCTTCGACCCGCTCATCGAGAAGTCCTCGAACCTCGGGGCCGGCCTGGACTGGAAGACCAGTCTCCAGGAGCTCACGGCGGCCGAAGGCCTCGGCGTACCGGAATACCTGGTCACCGAGACCGGTCCGGACCACGAGAAGACCTTCACCGCTGCTGCCCGCGTCGGTGGTGTCTCGTACGGCACCGGCACCGGCCGCAGCAAGAAGGAAGCGGAACAGCAGGCAGCGGAGTCCGCCTGGCGCGGCATCCGTGCCAAGGCGGACGAGCGGATCGCGGCGGAAGCCGCGGCCTCCGCCGCCACCCAGGTCGTGGTGACGGCTCCGGCCGACACCGTGGCCGAGGCCGAGGACGGCGGGTCGCCGACGCCCGCCGACCCGACGCCGAACGGCTGAACCCTTCCTTCGGGATCTCCCGCCCGCCCCTGCTACGCAGGGGCGGGCGGACCCGTTTCCGGGCCCGGCCGGGGAGGCCGGTACGCTCCCCGGGAACGACCCGAACCGCACCCCTCCGGAGGACCGCCGTGCCCGAGCTGCCCGAAGTCGAAGTCGTACGGCGCGGCTTGGAGCGTTGGGTGGCGGGCCGGACCGTCGAGGCCGTCGAGGTGCTGCACCCGCGCGCGGTGCGCCGCCACCCGGCGGGCGCAGCCGATTTCGCGGCGCGGCTGACGGGGGAGACGATCGGCGTCCCGCAGCGGCGCGGCAAGTACCTGTGGTTGCCCCTGGAACGGCGGGACCTGTCCGTGCTCGGGCACCTCGGCATGAGCGGCCAGCTCCTCGTCCAGCCCGAGGAGGCCGCGGACGAGAAGCACCTGCGGATCCGCGTGCGCTTCAGGGACGGCGCCGGGACCGAGCTCCGCTTCGTCGACCAGCGCACCTTCGGCGGGCTCTCGCTCCACGAGAACACGCCGGACGGGCTGCCCGACGTCATCGCGCACATCGCCCGGGACCCGCTGGACCCCCTCTTCGACGAGGCCGCCTACCACGCGGCGCTGCGCGCCAAGCGGACCACCGTCAAGCGGGCCCTGTTGGACCAGTCCCTGATCAGCGGGGTCGGAAACATCTACGCCGACGAGGCGCTGTGGCGGGCCAAGCTGCACTACGAGCGCGCCACCGCCACGCTGACGCGCCCACGGAGCGCGGAACTCCTCGGCCACGTCCGGGACGTGATGAACGCCGCCCTCGCAGTCGGCGGCACCAGCTTCGACAGCCTCTACGTCAACGTGAACGGGGAGTCCGGCTACTTCGACCGCTCGCTCGACGCCTACGGGCGCGAGGACGAGCCCTGCCGGCGCTGCGGAACCCCGATGCGCCGCCGCCCGTGGATGAACCGGTCCAGCTACTTCTGCCCGCGCTGTCAGCGCCCGCCGCGCGCGGTGTCGTAGGACTCGCGGGCGGTCAGTACCCGGGGCATGCTGCCTTCGAGGAAGTGGATGAGCGCGAGCAGCCGGTCGGCGACCTCGACGCCGAGCGGGGTCAGCTCGTAGTCGACGCGCGGCGGGTTCGTCGGCTGTGCCTCGCGGTTGACGATGCCGTCGCGCTCCAGCGCGTGCAGGGTCTGGGAGAGCATCTTCTCGCTCACGCCGTCGACCTTGCGGCGCAACTCGTTGAAACGGCACGAGCCGTCGCGCAGGGCGCCCACCGTGAGACTGCCCCAGCGGCCCGTGACGTGCTCCAGGGTCTCCCGGGACGGACACGCGCGCGCGAACGCGTCAAACGGCAGCTCTGTCTCCATGCCGACCAGCTTAACTCCGTACAGCGCTTACCAGAAGCTTGCGCTTTCGGTGCGTTAGTGCTTCTAGAAGCCGAAGTCCTGGGTCCACCAGGGGCCGCCGGCCGCGAAGTAGGCGCCCACGCCCAGCGTGCGGAACTCGCAGTTGAGGATGTTCGCCTTGTGGTCGGGGCTGTTCATCCACGCGTTCATGACCGCCTGGGCGTCACCCTGGCCGCGGGCGATGTTCTCGCCGCCGAGCCCGCCCAGGCCCGCGTTGGTGGCGCGGTCCCACGGGGTCTTGCCGTCGGGGTCGGTGTGGTCGAAGAAGCCGCGGGTGGCCATGTCCTTGCTGAAGGCCGAGGCCAACGCCGCGAGCGGCGGGTTCGCCCGGACCGGACCGCAGCCGGCCTGTGCCCGCTCCTGGTTGACCAGGGTGAGTACGGCGGCCTCCTCCGCGGAGTGGCCGTCGGAGGGCTCCGGGGTGGGCGCGACGGACGGAGCCGGCGGCTTGGGGGCGGCCGGTTTCAGCGTGGCCGGTTTCGGGGCGGCCGGTTTCGGGGCGGCCGGTTTCGGCGTGGCCGGCTTGGGCGTAGCCGGCTTCGGTGCGGCCGGCTTGGGCGCGACCGGCTTGGGCGCGGCCGGAACCAGGACCACCGGGGCCGGGCTCTTCTCGGGCTTCGCCTGCTCCTTGGCGGGGGCCGAGGCGGAGGGGGCGGCCGGGGCGGGAGAGGAGGCCGGGGAGGACGAGGTGGACGGGCTCGGCGAGGCCGACGGGGACGGCGAGGCCGACGGGGAGTGGGAGACCGACGGTGACGAACCGCCCGCATCGGAGCCCGCGGAGGCGCGGCCGGACAGGCTGGGCAGGCCGCCCCGCTGCTCGGCCACGGGCCTGGGGCTCGGCGAGGCCTCGGCCTGCGGCTTCGGGGCCGGGCTGTCCGCGCTGACACCGACATAGGGGAAGGAGGTGCCGACCGGCACCATGCCGGTGGTCACGGCCGCCGTTCCGAGGGCCACGGCCACGGAGACGCCCAGCAGGCCGGTGCGCACGAGGGTGCGGCGCGTGTCGTCGCGGCCCGGCGCGGCATCAAGTCGGTGGCGTCCCATCGGCGGCGTGCCTTCCTCGGAGGTCAAGATCATCCCTTACTCACCCAAATGGGTGAGTTCATTGGTGCGCGACTGTACGCCATGGGGCCCGGGGGCGATGTGAGCCGAAAGTCTGCGCCCGGTTAGCGTTCACGCATGAACGAAGACGTCCGTCTGACCGCCTGGGTGCGCGGCCGTGTACAGGGAGTGGGCTTCCGTTGGTTCACCAGGGCCAATGCGCTGGAGATCGGAGGGGTCGTCGGCTTCGCGCTCAACCTCGATGACGGGCGAGTGCAGGTGGTGGCCGAAGGTCAACGTGAGAATTGCCACCGGCTGCTCGACTGGCTGCGCTGCGCCGACACGCCCGGGAGGGTGGACGGAGTGACAGAGATCTGGGGCACACCGCGCGGTGGCTACGACGGCTTCGCGATCCGATGAGCGATCTGCTGATCATGTACTGATCACACCTCGGGGTGGTCCGCACCCGGCCGGATCTGCGCGTTCGTCGTCGACGCGTTGCCGCTCCGTCTGAACCGTGGAAGGCTTCGAGTAACGGACGATCTCCAGATCCCTTGGGAGACCCGGGCCGCCCGCCGATACGGGGCGTGATCGTGTTGACCGTCAAACTTTTTGGTGAGACGCTGGAAGCCCCGCGCACCTGAGCTGTTTGGCAGTGCTGGCACTAGTAAGTGCAGTGACTGACAGTCGCTGCCGGACATCCGCGGGTGCGATTCCCTCACGACCCACACCGCTTCGGTCGGTCACTCAGTGTGGAGGACCATCCATCATGGCAAAGGCGCTTCTCGGTTACGTCGGCGGTTCCGATCCGCGACTCCTCGCCGAGATGCGACGGCTTCAGCAGCGCGTCCAGGACCTTGAGTCCGAGCTCGTACGGATTCAGTCCGAAAACGACGCGCTGAACGCGGCCGCCGCTCAGCACGGAGACTCGCTGCTGGACCGCATCGACATCGACGTACCCCAGGCGGAGCCTGCGCTCACCTGATCCGCTGTCAACTCGTCGCTCGACTTCAGCCCCGCATGATCTGCAAGGGACGCTTCGGCGTCCCTTCTTTCTTTGGCCGCATTGGGCCAGGTGGGGGGCCCATTCCTTCGACGTCAGTTGTGCCCTGCACCTTCATGGGTGAAACCGGACGCGGAAGGTAGAGTCCGGCGGCGTGCACCTCAAGTCCCTGACCCTGCGTGGCTTCAAGTCCTTTGCCTCCGCAACCACCCTGCGCTTCGAGCCCGGCATCACCTGTGTCGTGGGCCCGAACGGCTCCGGCAAGTCCAACGTGGTGGACGCGCTGTCCTGGGTCATGGGGGAACAGGGCGCCAAATCCCTGCGCGGCGGCAAGATGGAGGACGTCATCTTCGCCGGCACCACCGGGCGGCCGCCGCTCGGACGGGCCGAGGTGTCGCTGACCATCGACAACTCCGACGGTGCCCTGCCGATCGAGTACGCCGAGGTCACCATCACGCGGATCATGTTCCGCGGCGGCAGCAGCGAGTACCAGATCAACGGCGACACCTGCCGGCTGCTCGACATCCAGGAGCTGCTCTCCGACTCCGGCATCGGCCGCGAGATGCACGTCATCGTCGGCCAGGGCCAGCTGGACTCCGTCCTGCACGCCGATCCCATGGGCCGGCGCGCCTTCATCGAGGAAGCCGCCGGAGTACTCAAACACCGCAAGCGCAAAGAGAAGGCACTGCGCAAGCTCGATGCCATGCAGGCCAACCTCGCGCGCGTGCAGGACCTGAACGACGAACTGCGGCGCCAGCTCAAGCCGCTGGGACGGCAGGCCGCGGTGGCCCGGCGGGCCGCCGTCATCCAGGCGGACCTGCGCGACGCGAGGCTGCGGCTGCTCGCCGACGACCTGGTCACGCTGCGGGGCGCGCTCGACGCGGAGATCGCGGACGAGGCGGCGCTGAAGGAGCGCAAGGACGCGGCCGAGGCGCAGCTCGCGCAGGCGCTGCGGCGCGAGTCGGAGCTTGAGGAAACGGTGCGGCAGCTGACGCCGCGCCTCCAGCGGGCCCAGCAGACCTGGTACGAGCTGTCACAGCTCGCCGAGCGCGTACGGGGGACCGCGTCCCTGGCCGACGCGCGCGTCAAGTCGGCGTCGGCTCCGGCGGAGGAGGAGCGGCCGGGCCGCGACCCGCAGGACATGGAGCGGGAGGCCGAGCGGATCCGCGAGCAGGAGGCGGAGCTGACGGCAGCGCTGGAGGCGGCTTCGCGGGCCCTGGAGGACACCGTGGAGCACCGGGCCGAGCTGGAGCGGTCGCTGGTCGAGGAGGAGCGGCGACTGCGGGACGCCGCGCGGGCCATCGCCGACCGGCGCGAGGGCCTGGCCCGGCTCACGGGACGCCTCGGCGCCGCCCGGTCCCGGGCCGGCGCCGCGCAGGCGGAGATCGACCGGCTGGTCGCGGCGCGGGACGAGGCCGAGACCCGGGCGGGGACCGCGCAGGCGGAGTACGAGGCACTGGCCGAGGAGGTCGGCGGGCTCGAAGACCCGGCGGTGGACGAGGAGTACGCGACCGCGCGGGCGGAACTCGCCGAGGCGGAGGCGGCCCTGGTCGAGGCGCGGGACGCGGTGACGGCCGTGGAGAAGTCGCGGGCGGCGGTGGCGGCGCGGCGGGATGCGCTGGCGCTCGGCCTGCGCAGGAAGGACGGAACGGGGACGCTGCTCGCGGCGCGGGAGCGACTGGCGGGGCTGCTGGGGCCGGCGGCGGAGCGGCTGTCGGTGACCCCGGGGTACGAAGTCGCGGTCGCGGCGGCGCTGGGGGCTGCGGCGGATGCGGTCGCCGTGGCGTCGGCGGGGGCGGCGGCCGGAGCCATCCGGCACCTACGGGATGCGGATGCCGGGCGGGCCACGTTCCTGATCGCCCCGCCGGCCGCCGTCCCGCCCCAGTCGGCGGGCCGGCTCGCCGCCGAGGCGGATGCCGGGTGCCCTGCGGGGCCGCAGGCCGGGACGCCGTTCCCTGCGCAGGCAGGGGTCGACGGGGGCGGGCCGCAGGGAGCCTTCCCCCACCCCGCGCCTTCCCCCAACCGGGGCCCGGCCCCGGGCCTGTCCCAGCTGCCGCCGGCGGCGCCCCAGGCGCAGGCGGACCCCGACGGACGGGGCCACGGCTCGGTCCCGGGCCCGGCGCCCGAGGCGCCGACGGGGCTCGAACTGGCGGCGGAGCCGGGCGGTGTGCCCGCCGGGGGACTGGTGCAGGGGGACACCGGTGTGGTGCGGGCCGTGGGGTGGGTGTTGCGGGAGTACATCGTCGTCGGGACGCTCGACGAGGCCGAGCGGCTCGTCGGGGCGCGGCCCGACGCCATCGCCGTGACCCTCGACGGGGACGTCCTCGGCACGCACCTCGCCCACGGCGGCTCCGCCGGGGCCCCCAGCCTGATCGAGGTGCAGGCCGCCGTCGACGAGGCGGCCGCCGAACTGGACCGGCTGGACGGGCAGTGCCGGGAGCTGGGCACGGCCCAGGAGGCGGCCCGGGAACGGCGCCGCGAACTCGTCGCGCGGGTCGAGGAGATCGGTGAGCGCCGCCGGGCCGGGGAGCAGGCCCGGGCCGGGGTGGCGCAGCAACTGGGGCGGCTCGCCGGGCAGGCGAAGGGCGCCGCCGGCGAGGCCGAGCGCTGTGCCGCCGCCGCGGCCAAGGCGCAGGACGCGCTGGAGCAGGCGCTGGCCGAGGTCGAGGAGTGCGCCGAACGGCTGGCCATCGCCGAGGAGATGCCGGTGGAGGAGGAGCCCGACACCGCGGTGCGGGACCGGCTCGCGGCCGACGGGGCCAACGCCCGGCAGACCGAGATGGAGGCCCGCCTCCAACTGCGCACCCACGAGGAGCGGGTCAAGGGCCTGGCGGGGCGGGCCGATGCGCTGGACCGTGGCGCCCGTGCCGAGCGCGAGGCCCGGGCCCGCGCCGAGCGGCGCCGGGCACGGCTGCGCCACGAGGCCGAAGTGGCCCGCGCCGTCGCCGACGGCGCCCGGCAGCTGCTCGCGCACCTGGAGGTCTCGCTGCGCCGCGCCGAGCAGGAGCGCGCCGCGGCCGAGCACGCCAAGGGGCTGCGCGAGCAGGAGCTCGGCGAGGCGCGGACCCGGGGACGCGACCTCAAGGGAGAGCTCGACAAGCTCACCGACTCGGTGCACCGCGGCGAGGTGCTCGGCGCCGAGAAGAGGCTGCGCATCGAGCAGGTGGAGGCGCGTGCGCTGGAGGAGTTCGGGATGGAGTCGGCGGGGCTCGTCGCCGAGTACGGCCCGGACCAGCCGGTGCCGGCGAGCCCGCCCGCCGAGGGGGAGGCCCCGGACGAGGCGGCCGAGCCGGGTCCCTTCGTACGGGCGCAGCAGGAGAAGCGGCTCCGGGTGGCCGAGCGCGCGTACCAGCAGCTCGGCAAGGTCAATCCGCTCGCCCTGGAGGAGTTCGCGGCGTTGGAGGAGCGCCACCGGTTCCTGAGCGAGCAGTTGGAGGACCTGCGCAAGACCCGGGCCGACCTCCTCCAGGTCGTGAAGGAGGTCGACGAGCGCGTCGAGCAGGTGTTCACCGAGGCGTACCGGGACACGGCCCGCGAGTTTGAAGGGGTGTTCTCGCGGCTGTTCCCCGGCGGCGAGGGCCGGCTGATCCTCACCGACCCCGACAACATGCTGACGACGGGCGTGGACGTGGAGGCCCGGCCGCCCGGCAAGAAGGTCAAGCGGCTCTCGCTGCTCTCCGGCGGCGAGCGGTCGCTGACCGCCGTCGCGCTGCTGGTCTCCATCTTCAAGGCCAGGCCCAGCCCGTTCTACGTGATGGACGAGGTCGAGGCCGCGCTGGACGACACCAACCTGCAGCGGCTGATCCGGATCATGGAGGAGCTCCAGGAGAGCTCGCAGCTGATCGTGATCACGCACCAGAAGCGGACGATGGAGGTCGCCGACGCGTTGTACGGCGTCTCCATGCAGGGCGACGGCGTCTCCAAGGTGATCAGTCAGCGGCTTCGCTGACCTCCAGCTTCACTTAATGAACGCATTCCGCGTGAGGTCGCTCGTCTTCTCTGTGAAGAATCGGATGCATCTCTCCTCTTGACTTCAGGAAGTGAAGTCATAGGCTCTGCTGTGCCGTGTTGACGTTCAGGTGGTGGCAAGCAGTTTGCTGTGCGCCACTAGAGGAACACGAGCAAGCAACAACGAGATCCCCCACACAGCCCGCCGTCGCCGCCGGGCCCAGGAGCGCACCTTGACCAGCACAGCGAACGCACCCGCGTCAGGCGGTGGAAGCGCGTCCCGGCCCGACCACCTCGGCCACGTCATCTTCATCACCGCGGCCGCGGCCATGGGCGGCTTCCTCTTCGGCTACGACAGTTCCGTCATCAACGGCGCCGTGGAGGCCATCCGCGATCGCTTCGACGTCGGCTCGGCCGCCCTCGCCCAGGTGATCGCCGCCGCGCTGATCGGCTGCGCCTTCGGCGCGGCCACCGCCGGCCGCATCGCCGACCGGATCGGCCGTATCCGCTGCATGCAGATCGCCTCCGTCCTGTTCACCGCGAGCGCCATCGGCTCGGCCCTCCCCTTCGCCCTCTGGGACCTCGCCACCTGGCGTGTGATCGGCGGCTTCGGCATCGGCATGGCCTCGGTCATCGGCCCCGCCTACATCGCCGAGGTCTCCCCGCCCGCCTACCGCGGCCGGCTCGCCTCCTTCCAGCAGGCGGCCATCGTCATCGGCATCGCCGTCTCGCAGCTGGTCAACTGGGGCATCCTCAACCTCGCCGACGGCGACCAGCGCGGCGAGATCGGCGGCCTGGAAGCCTGGCAGTGGATGCTCGGCGTGATGGTCGTCCCGGCCGTTCTCTACGGGGTGCTCTCCTTCGCCATCCCCGAGTCCCCGCGCTTCCTCGTCTCGGTCGGCCGCACGGAGAAGGCCAAGGAGGTCCTGCGGGACGTCGAGGGCAAGGGCGTCGACGCCGACGCCCGCGTCCGCGAGATCGACCACGCCATGCGGTCCGAGCACAAGCCCATCTTCAAGGACCTGCTCGGCGGCCGCTTCGGCTTCCTGCCCATCGTGTGGGTCGGCATCGGACTCTCGGTCTTCCAGCAGCTCGTCGGCATCAACGTGATCTTCTACTACAGCTCCTCGCTGTGGCAGTCGGTCGGCATCGACCCGAGCTCCTCGTTCCTGTACTCGTTCGAGACGTCGGTCGTGAACATCATCGGTACGGTGATCGCGATGGTGTTCGTGGACCGGCTCGGCCGCAAGCCCCTGGCGCTCATCGGCTCCGTCGGCATGGCGCTGTCGCTCGGAACGGCGGCCTGGGCGTTCTCGTTCAAGTCCGGAACCGGCGACGACATCTCCCTGCCGCACGCCCAGGGCATCGTGGCCCTGGTCGCCGCCAACTTCTTCGTGCTCTTCTTCGCCCTGTCCTGGGGCGTGGTGGTCTGGGTGCTGCTCGGTGAGATGTTCCCCGGCCGCATCCGTGCCGCGGCCCTCGGTGTGGCGGCGTCCGCCCAGTGGATCGCCAACTGGCTCATCACCGTCACGTTCCCGACGCTGTCCGACTGGAACCTGTCGGGCGCCTACATGATCTACACGTTCTTCGCCGTGCTCTCGATCCCGTTCGTCCTTAAGTGGGTGCCGGAGACCAAGGGCAAGGCGTTGGAGGAGATGGGGTAACCACCCCCGCCAACACCCCCTCTCCTCTTACGGCAGGTGCTGCCCCCGCTCAGTCCTTGAGCCGGGGCAGCACCTGTTCGCACAACAGGTGCAGGCTGCGCCAACCCTCGTCCAACGGCATCCCGCCGCACAGCGGGTGCAGCACCAGGTTCCCCGCCTCGCCCGCGCCCCTGGCGTACGCGACCGCCTCGTCCGGGGTCAGCACCCGGTACACGCCCTCCGCCCGCAGCTCCGCCACCGAGCGCGCGGCCGACCGTACGGCGCTGCGGATGTCCTTCGACTGCCACGACGCGTACGTGCCCGCCTCGTGCAGGAAGTGCTCCCCGAACTCGGCCCACACCCGGTCCGGGTCCTCGGCGACGTGCAGCAGCGGGGTCTCGGCCGCGGGCATCATGCAGAAGCCCTCCGTCCCGTGCTCCGCGAGCTGCGCCTGGTAGTACGCCTCCAGCTCCGGCAGGTGCGCGCTGGGGAAGAACGGCAGCCCGAGCCGGGCCGCGCGCCGGGCCGCCGCCCGGGAGCTGCCGCCGACCAGTAGCAGCGGGTGCGGCCGTGTGAAGGGCGTCGGGGTCACCCGTACCGTGCGGCCCCGGAAGGCGAACGGCTCGCCCGTCCACGCCTTCAGCAGGGTCTCCAGCAGCTCGTCCTGGAGCCGGCCGCGCCGGCCCCACTCGACGCCGTGCTGCTCGTACTCCTCGGGCCGGTAGCCGATGCCCGCGACCGTCACGAGGCGCCCGCCGCTCAGCAGGTCCAGGACGGCGATGTCCTCGGCCACCTTCAGCGGGTCGTAGAGCGGGCCGATGATCGCCGATACGGTGACCGCGATCCGGCGGGTGGCGCCGAAGACCGCGCCCGCGAAGGCGAACGGCGAGGGCAGCCAGTTGTTCGCGGTGCCGTGGTGCTCCTCGGTCTGGACGGTGTCGATCCCGCGGTCGTCCGCGTACTTCGTCATCTCCAGGGCGGCCTTGTAGCGGGCGGAGAGGGTCTCCGGAGTGCCGTTCGGGTCGACGAGATTGAACCGGGCCACGGTGATGGGCATGGAGAAGTCCCCCTTCGCCGGATGTGGGTGGGTGGGCGAAGGGGGACGTTAGCTGACGTGGCGTCAGTTGGACAGGGATCCGACGCGCGCGGGCTCCTCGCCCGGGTCCGCGCCCGCCACCGGGGCGGGCTCCGCGGGCGCCGTGCGCGGCAGGACCGCGTACAGAGCGCCGGAGGTGACGATGCCGGCCGCCCAGCCCAGGCCGTTCTGCCCGATCCAGGTGCCGGCGAGCGGCCCGCCGAACCAGTCGACCTTGGTGAACAGCAGCCCCACGACCAGGGCCAGGCCCCACGCGGTCATGGCCTGCCAGGCGAACCCGCCCCGGTACCAGTAGGCGCTGGCGCGGCTGGTGTCCAGCAGCGCGGCGCCGTCGTACGAGGTCCGGCGCAGCATGTCGACGCCGAACACGCCGATCCAGGCCGAGAAGGCCACGGCGAGCAGCGTCAGGAAGGAGATGAACGAGCCGAAGAAGCTGGTCGCCACCACCATCAGCAGGAAGCCGAAGACCAGGCTGATGATCGCGTTGACGCTGACGGCCGCCGCGCGCGGGACCTTGATGCCGAGGGTCTGCGCCGTGAATCCGGCCGAGTACATGGACATCGAGTTGATCAGCAGCATGCCGACGAGCGCGATCAGCAGGTACGGCACCGCGATCCACGCGGGCAGCAGATTGCCGATGAAGGAGACCGGGTCCTGGGCCGTGGCCAGGTCCGGGGTGCCCACCGCCATGACCGCGCCCATCAACACCATCGGGATCACCACGACGGCCGCGCCGCCGATCGTCGCGCCGACCATGCCCTTGGCGGAGGCCGTACGCGGCAGGTAGCGGGTGAAGTCCGGGCCGGAGGGGACCCAGCTGATGCCGCCCGCGGCGATGGTGCCGATGCCGGCGATCATCATCGCGGTCGAGCCGGCCGGCTTGCCGAAGACGGCGGACCAGTCGGTCTCCACGACCAGATAGCCCAGCACCAGCACGCTGAAGGCACCGAAGAAGTACGTCGACCAGGTCGAGCAGACGCGCAGCGCGCTGATGCCGAGGCCGGACACCAGGAACGTGCAGCCGACGAAGAGCAGCAGGGTGACCACGATCAGCGCGGTGTTCTTCCGCACGCCGAACAACAGGTCCAGCACCGTCAGCACGGCGAACGCCCCGCTGACCGCGTTGATGGTCTCCCAGCCCCAGCGGGCGACCCAGATCAGGGCGCCGGGGAAGAGGTTGCCGCGCTGGCCGAACACGGCCCGCGACAGGGCCATGCCGGGGGCGCCGCCGCGCTTGCCGGCGATCGAGATCAGACCGACGAGCCCGTACGAGACGACGGGCGCGGCGATCGCGACGACCAGCACCTGCCAGATGTTGAGCTTGTTGAGGATCACCAGGCCGGCGCCCATGGTCAGCAGCAGCACGCTGATGTTGGCGGCGACCCAGGTGGGCACGAGCTCGCGGACCCGGCCGGTGCGCTCGCAGTCCGGGACGGGATCAAGCCCGCGGGTCTCGACCGACGTCTCGGTCGGCGGTCGTATCGCACCGTCTATCGCACCGTCGGCGGGCTCGGCAGGCATGCAGTACTCCAGATGGGCAGGAGGGCGTACGGGGAAGTCGCCCATCATCGTAGATGTGCCGCTAAGACCACAAATAGAGGCTTACGGCCCGGCCAGGACCGTGGGAATCGGGGGTCCGGGGCCGCCGTGGCCGATACTGGACGAGTTATGGACATCCTCATCCTTGCTGTAGTCATCGCCCTGGTCGCGGTCGGCGTGATCAGCGGGCTCGTGGTCAGTAGCCGCAAGAAGAAGCAGCTGCCGCCCTCGGCGCCGTCGAGCACGCCGACCATCACTGCCCCGCCCGCCGAACCGCAGGTGGGGGAGGACGCCGTAGAGACGGCGGAAGAGCCCCGCCGCACCATCGAGGAGGTCGCCCTCCCCGAAGCGGAGGCTGCGGCTCCCGAGGCGCCCGTCGTCGCCGAGCCCGAGGCGCCGGCAGCCCCCGAGATCGAGGTGCCCGAGCCCACCGCCGGCCGCCTGGTCCGGCTGCGCGCCCGCCTCGCCCGGTCGCAGAACTCGCTCGGCAAGGGGCTGCTCACGCTGCTCTCGCGCGAACACCTCGACGAGGACACCTGGGAGGAGATCGAGGAGACCCTCCTGATCGCCGACGTCGGTGTCGTGCCGACGCAGGAGCTCGTCGACCGGCTCCGCGAGCGGGTCAAGGTGCTCGGCACCCGCACCCCGGTCGAGCTGCGCACCCTGCTCAAGGAGGAGCTGCTGACCCTGGTCGGCACCGACTTCGACCGCGCGGTCAAGACCGAGAGCGCCGCGGACACCCCGGGCGTCGTGATGGTCGTCGGTGTGAACGGCACCGGCAAGACCACCACCACCGGCAAGCTGGCCCGCGTGCTGGTCGCCGACGGCCGCTCCGTGGTGCTCGGCGCGGCCGACACCTTCCGCGCCGCCGCCGCCGACCAGCTCCAGACCTGGGGCGAGCGGGTCGGCGCGCGCACCGTACGCGGCCCCGAGGGCGGCGACCCGGCCTCGATCGCCTACGACGCGGTCAAGGAGGGCATCGCCGAGGGCGCCGACGTGGTGCTCATCGACACCGCCGGCCGCCTGCACACCAAGACCGGCCTCATGGACGAGCTCGGCAAGGTCAAGCGCGTCGTGGAGAAGCACGGCCCGCTCGACGAGATCCTGCTCGTCCTGGACGCCACCACCGGGCAGAACGGTCTGACCCAGGCCCGCGTCTTCGCCGAGGTCGTGGACATCACCGGCATCGTGCTGACCAAGCTCGACGGGACCGCCAAGGGCGGCATCGTCGTCGCCGTCCAGCGCGAGCTCGGCGTCCCGGTCAAGCTCATCGGCCTCGGCGAGGGCCCCGACGACCTCGCGCCCTTCGAGCCGGAGGCGTTCGTGGACGCCCTGATCGGCGACTGACCGAGCGCACGCGGCCCGCAGACCGCACGCAGCACAGTGCCCCGCGTTCCGCCCGGAACGCGGGGCACTGTGCTGCGTGGCCGGGTCAGCGCCGCAGGCGGTGACAGATGTACGCGAGGGTGCCGAGCAGCAGCCGGGCCTGCGGCGGGCCGCCCGCGGAGTCGAGCGCGGGCGGCCGCAGCCAGCCCACCGGGCCGAGCCCCGCGTAGTCGGAGGGCGGGGCGGTCAGGAAGGCGCCGGTCCCCAGGGCGCGCAGGTCGAGGTCGGCGTCGTCCCAGCCCATCCGGTACAGCAGCTGCGGCAGCTCGGCGGCCGCGCCCGGGGCCACGAAGAACTGGGCCCGACCGTCCGGGGTCGCGGTCACCGGCCCGAGCGGCAGACCCATCCGCTCCAGGCGGACCAGCGCGCGGCGGCCCGCCTCCTGCGAGACCTCGATGACGTCGAAGGCGCGGCCCACGGGGAGCAGGACCGCCGCCCCCGGGTAGCCGCCCCAGATGTCGGTGACCTCGTCGAGGGTGGCGCCCGCCGGGACGGTCGGAGCCAGCGGCAAAGGATGTGCCCCCGGTGCGCCGCAATGCGCATGCCCGCAGGAGCAGCCGCGGGCGGGGGCCGCGGCGCGGGCGCCGGGGACCACGTCCCAGCCCCACAGTCCGGTGTACTCCGCGACCGCCGTGCATTCCGAGGTCCGGCCGCGGCGCCGCGAGCCGGAACGGAACTCCTTGGTGCTGCGGCTGCCGCCGATCGTGAAGCCCATGCCCATGCCCCCTCCAACGGGTCGGACGCGCAGGTGGTTACGACGTCGGCGGGACGGGATGCGGGTGCGAGCCCGGTGCCCGAAGGGGCTGCCCGGCGCACTCCTCGCCGCGCGCGCCCCCGGTGCACTCCCGTCCATCCGATCGTTTTCGCCTCGGTGTCAAGTGAATCGCGCCTGGCGGGTGGCTAGTTCATTCAAAGGGGTGGCGAATGGTGGCGTTTCTGGAATCGCCCTCGCGGAGCGGGTGATCGTAGGATTACTTTCAGTGCACCAAACCCCGAAGGCGGGCCGTCCGTGGTTATGCCGGAGGCAACGTGTGGAGGATCTGTGAAGGTCCGTGGCGGCGCTCGCCGCCCCAGCCAGGGTTTCGTGTGAAGAGGCTGAGTGGATGGGGGCGTTCCAGTGAGCGGCAACGGCGCAAGCGGAACGAGCGACGACCCGGAGGTCCCGGGTTCCGCGGGCCGCAATGAGCAATTGACCTCCTGGTTCGTCCGCAGCGGCTGGTCCAAGGGCGAACTCGCCCGGCAGGTGAACCGGCGGGCCCGCCAGATGGGCGCCCACCACATCAGCACGGACACCTCCCGGGTGCGCCGCTGGCTCGACGGCGAGCAGCCCCGCGAGCCCGTCCCGCGGATCCTGTCCGAGCTGTTCTCCGAGCGCTTCGGCTCCGTCGTCGCCATCGAGCAGCTCGGACTGCGCACCGCCCACCAGACGCCCTCCGTCTCCGGCGTCGACCTGCCCTGGGCCGGCCCCCAGACCGTCGAACTGCTCGGCGAGTTCTCCCGCAGCGACCTGATGCTGGCCCGCCGCGGCTTCCTCGGGACCTCCCTGGCCCTCTCCGCCGGCCCCGCCCTCATCGAACCCATGCAGCGCTGGCTGGTCCCGGTCCCCGCCACCGACCCGGCCCCGCGCGAGGCGGGGTCGTCCGGAGCGCTCAGCGGCCACCGCCCCCCGCGGCTCTCCGAACCCGAACTCGGCCTCCTCGAAGCCACCACCGTGATGTTCCGCCAGTGGGACGCCCAGTGCGGCGGCGGACTGCGCCGCAAGGCCGTCGTGGGCCAGCTCCACGAGGTCACCGACCTGCTCCAGGAGAACCACCCGGCCCCCGTCATGCGGCGGCTCTTCAAGGTCGCCGCGGAACTCGCCGAACTCGCCGGCTGGATGAGCTACGACATCGGCCTGCACCCCACCGCGCAGAAGTACTTCGTCCTCGCCCTGCACGCCGCCAAGGAGGGCGGCGACAAGCCCCTCGGCTCGTACATCCTCTCCAGCATGAGCCGCCAGATGATCCACCTGGGCCGGCCCGAGGACGCCCTCGAACTCATCCACCTGGCGCAATACGGAAGCCGCGACTCCGCCGGCCCGCGCACCCAGGCGATGCTGTATGCGATGGAGGCCCGCGCCTACGCCAACATGGGCCAGCCCAGCCGCTGCAAGCGGGCCGTCCGGATGGCCGAGGACACCTTCTCCGACGTCGATTTCGGCGGCGAGCCCGAACCCGACTGGATCCGCTTCTTCTCCGAGGCCGAACTCAACGGCGAGAACTCCCACTCGTACCGCGACCTGGCCTACGTGGCAGGGCGCAGCCCCATGTACGCCTCCCTCGCCGAACCCGTCATGCAGCGGGCCGTGGAACTCTTCCAGAAGGACGACGAGCACCAGCGCTCGTACAGCCTCAACCTCATCGGCCTAGCCACCGTCCACCTGCTCCAGCGCGAGCCCGAACAGGCCGTGGTCCTCGTCGACCGCGCCCTGAAGGTGGCGGAAAAGGTGCGCTCCGAACGGGTGAACACCCGGATCCGCAAGACGGTCGACACCGCCGCCCGTGAGTACGGCGACGTCGCCGACGTGGTCCGGCTGACCGACCAGCTCACCTCCCGCCTCCCCGAGGCCGCGGAGGCCGTCTGACGGCCCCGGCGGCCGCCCCCCAAGGCCCCGGCCGCGGCAGTCACCCCGTGAAGCCCGATCAGGCTCCCCCAGCCAGGTCATCCGGGTCATTGCCGCGGCCGGTCTCCCCCTGCGCCTGAACCGGCGCCGCCGCTCTCGCCGCGGTGGCTGCTCGCCGTCGTGGCTGCTCAGTCACCGGTTGCCGTGTTCATCACGTCGTAACAACCCGGATGCCTTCGTCATCGGAGTGAAACACCGAGCGGCGCCGCCGGAAACCGGCCTGCGCGAATCTCATGGTCAATAACCGGCCAGCCCCCAGGCCCCACCCCCGGCCTTACGCCTTGCGCCGCTCAGGTTTTCACGATCGCCCGCACGCGAACGTACCGACGACGAGGAGACGCCGATGGCATCAGCCATCACGACCCTCGCGGCAGACACCCCGACGCTGTCTGCCGCGAACACCGGGTTCATGCTCATCTGCTCCGCCCTGGTCATGCTGATGACCCCGGGACTCGCCTTCTTCTACGGAGGCATGGTCCGCGTCAAGAGCAGCCTCAACATGCTGATGATGAGCTTCATCAGCCTGGGGATCGTCACGATCCTCTGGGTCCTCTACGGCTTCAGCCTCGCCTTCGGCACGGACTCCGGCAGCATCATCGGCTGGTCCTCCGACTACGTCGGCCTCAGCGGCATCGGCATCACCGAGCTGTGGGACGGCTACACCATCCCGGTCTACGTCTTCGCCGTCTTCCAGCTGATGTTCGCCGTCATCACCCCTGCCCTGATCAGCGGCGCCCTGGCCGACCGCGTCAAGTTCAGCGCCTGGGCCCTGTTCACCGCCCTGTGGGTCACCGTCGTCTACTTCCCGGTCGCCCACTGGGTCTGGGGCGCCGGCGGCTGGCTCTTCGAACTCGGCGTCATCGACTTCGCGGGCGGCACCGCCGTCCACATCAACGCCGGCGCCGCGGCCCTCGGCGTCATCCTGGTCATCGGCAAGCGCGTCGGCTTCAAGAGGGACCCGATGCGCCCCCACAGCCTCCCGCTCGTGATGCTCGGCGCGGGTCTGCTCTGGTTCGGCTGGTTCGGCTTCAACGCAGGCTCCTGGCTCGGCAACGACGACGGCGTGGGCGCGGTCATGTTCGTCAACACCCAGGTCGCCACCGCCGCCGCCATGCTCGCCTGGCTCGGCTACGAGAAGCTGCGCCACGGCTCCTTCACCACCCTCGGCGCCGCCTCCGGCGCGGTCGCCGGCCTCGTCGCGATCACCCCCTCCGGCGGCTCCTGCTCCCCGCTCGGCGCGATCGCCATCGGCGCCATCGCCGGCGTCGTCTGCGCCATGGCCGTCGGCCTCAAGTACAAGTTCAACTTCGACGACTCCCTCGACGTGGTCGGCGTCCACCTCGTCGGAGGCGTCATCGGCTCGCTGCTGGTGGGCCTCTTCGCCACCGGCGGGGTCCAGTCCGACGTGGCCGGCCTCTTCTACGGCGGCGGCCTGGAGCAGCTCGGCAAGCAGGCCATCGGGGTCTTCTCCGTCCTCGCCTACTCTCTCGTCGTGTCCGCGGTCCTCGCCTTCCTCCTCGACAAGACGATCGGGATGCGGGTCACCGAGGACGACGAGGTCTCCGGCATCGACCAGGTCGAGCACGCCGAGACCGCCTACGACTTCAGCGGAGCCGGCGGCGGAGCCTCCTCCAGGAGCACCGCCGCACCCGTATCCGCCGCCGCGAGCAAGAAGGTTGACGCATGAAGCTGATCACCGCGATCGTCAAGCCGCACCGGCTGGACGAGATCAAGGACGCCCTCCAGCGGTTCGGAGTCCAGGGGCTCACGGTCTCCGAGGCCAGCGGGTACGGCCGCCAGCGCGGGCACACCGAGGTCTACCGCGGCGCCGAGTACACCGTGGACCTCGTACCGAAGATCCGCATCGAGGTGGTCGTCGAGGACGACGACGCCGAATCGGTGATGGACGTCCTGGTCAAGGGCGCCCGCACCGGAAAGATCGGTGACGGCAAGGTGTGGAGCGTCCCCGTGGACGCGGTCATCCGCGTCCGCACCGGCGAGCGCGGCGCAGAAGCGCTCTGAGCGACGGGAGCTCCTGGGTGACGAGCGTCGAACAGACCACGACGGGCGATTCCGGCGAACCGTCCGGCTCGGGACCCAGCGGGTACGCCGCGGCCCGGCTGCGACTCCTCCAGGAGGAGTCGCGGTCCGGGCCTTCGCGGCGTTCCGCGCTGGCCGGGCTGACCGACGACTGGCTGAACGCCCTGTTCACCACGGCCCTGCGGGAGACCGGGGTACGGGGCGCCACCCTCGTCGCCGTCGGCGGCTACGGACGGGCCGAACTCTCCCCGCGCAGCGATCTCGACCTGCTGCTGCTCCACGACGGCAAGGCGGAGCCGCGGGCCCTCGGCGCCCTGGCCGACCGCATCTGGTACCCCGTGTGGGACCTGGGCGTGGCCCTCGACCACTCGGTACGGACCCCGGCCGAGGCCCGCAAGACCGCGGGCGAGGACCTCAAGGTGCACCTGGGGCTGCTCGACGCCCGGCCGGTCGCCGGCGACGCGGGCCTCCTCACGGGCCTGCGCACCTCGGTCCTGGCCGACTGGCGCAACCAGGCCGCCAAACGGCTCCCGCAGCTGCACTCCCTGTGCCGGGAGCGGGCCGAGCAGGCCGGAGAGCTCCGCTTCCTGCTGGAACCCGACCTCAAGGAAGCCCGCGGCGGACTCCGCGACGCCACCGCGCTGCGGGCGGTCGCCGCGTCCTGGCTGGCCGACGCCCCGCGCGAGGGACTGGCCGAGGCCCGGCGGCGGCTGCTGGACGCGCGGGACGCCCTGCACCTGGTGACGGGCAGGGCGACCGACCGGCTCGCGCTCCAGGAACAGGACCAGGTCGCGACGCAGCTGGGCCTGCTCGACGCCGACGCGCTGCTGCGCGAGGTGTACGAGGCCGCACGGGTCGTCGCCTACGCCGGCGACGTGACCTGGCGGGAGGTCGGGCGGGTGCTGCGGGCCCGGGCGGCCCGGCCGAGGCTGCGCGGGCTGCTCGGGCCCCGGGGGGCCGCCGTCGAGCGGGCGCCGCTCGCCGAAGGCGTCGTGGAGTCCGACGGCGAGGCCGTGCTCGCGCTGGCCGCCCGGCCCGACCGGGACCCGGTACTGGCCCTGCGGTTCGGCGCCGCGGCCGCACAGGCGGGCCTGCCGGTGTCGCTGCACGCCGTACGACGGCTCGCGGCGCAGGCGAAACCGCTGCCCGTGCCGTGGCCCGCGGAGGCGCGCGAGCAGCTGGTGACCCTGCTCGGCGCGGGGGAGCCCACGGTGGCCGTCTGGGAAGCCCTGGAAGCGGAGGGCCTGATCACCCGGCTGCTGCCCGACTGGGAACGGGTGCGGTGCCGCCCGCAGCGCAACCCCGTGCACACCTGGACCGTGGACCGGCACCTGGTGGAGACGGCGGTCCGCGCCTCGGCCCTGACCCGCCGGGTCGGCCGCCCCGACCTGCTGCTGATGGCCGCGCTGCTGCACGACATCGGCAAGGGCTGGCCGGGGGACCACTCGGTCGCGGGCGAGACCATCGCCCGCGACGTGGCCGTACGCGTGGGCTTCGACGCACAGGACGCCGCCGTCCTCGGGGTGCTCGTACGGCACCACCTGCTGCTGATCGACACCGCGACGCGGCGCGACCTCGACGACCCGGCGACGGTCCGGTCGGTCGCGCAGGCCGTCGGATCGGTCGGCACCCTGGAGATCCTGCACGCGCTGACCGAGGCGGACGCCCTGGCCACCGGGCCCGCGGCGTGGAGCACCTGGCGGGGCTCGCTCGTCGCGGACCTGGTGGCGCGGGTCGCCTCCGTCCTGCGGGGAGCGTCGCCGGTCGCCGCCGACTTGACCATCCCGACGACGGAACAGGAACGCCTCGCGGTGGAGGCGCTGCGCACCCGGGAGCCCGTACTGGCGCTGCACGCGCGCCAGGAGGAGGACGACGCCGTCGGGGTCGAACTGGTGGTGGCGGTCCCGGACCAAGCGGGGGTCCTCCCGGCCGTGGCCGGCGTACTGGCCCTGCACCGGCTCACGGTCCGGGCCGCGGACCTGCGCTCCCTGGAGCTCCCGGACCTGTCCGGTGAGGTCCTGGTCCTGCGGTGGCGGGTGGCCGCCGAGTACGGCTCCCTGCCGGAGGCGGCCCGGCTGCGCACGGACCTGGTCCGGGCACTGGACGGCTCCCTGGACGTCCCGGTGAAGCTGGCCGACCGGGAGGCCGCGTACCCGCGACGGCGCGGGGTGGTCCCGCCGCCGCCCCGGGTCACGGTGGTACCCGAGGTGTCCTCGCTGGCCACGGTCCTGGAGGTCCGGGCCCCCGACGCGGTCGGCCTGCTGCACCGCATCGGGCGCGCGCTGGAGTCCTCCGGGGTCCGGGTACGCAGCGCCCACGTGTCCACCCTCGGAGCGAACGCGGTGGACTCCCTGTACGTGGTCGATCCGGACGGCAAACCCCTGCCAGCACCCGCGGCCTCCGCCCTGGCCTCCCACCTGGAAGCCGCCCTCCGCTGACCCGGCGCCCCGGCCCGCCCCGGCTCCGCGCGGGCCGGGGCCGGGCCGGTTCCCGGTCAGGAGACGGGCCGACGGGTTCAGCATCCGGCGGGGCCCGATACCCTGGGGGACGACCACACGCCCCCGACCCGAGGAATCGCGACCACCGTGTTCGATACGCTTTCCGACCGCCTCAGCGCGACCTTCAAGTCCCTCCGGGGCAAAGGTCGCCTCTCCGAGCAGGACATCGACGCTGCGGCGCGGGAAATCCGTATCGCCCTCCTTGAGGCCGACGTCGCCCTCCCCGTGGTCCGCTCCTTCATCGCGAACGTCAAGGAGCGCGCCCGCGGCGAAGAGGTCTCCAAGGCCCTGAACCCGGGCCAGCAGGTCCTCAAGATCGTCAACGACGAGCTCGTCTCGATCCTCGGCGGCGAGACCCGGCGGCTGCGCTTCGCCAAGACCGCGCCCACCGTGATCATGCTCGCCGGTCTCCAGGGTGCCGGTAAGACCACCCTCGCCGGAAAGCTCGGCCTCTGGCTCAAGGGCCAGGGCCACTCCCCGCTGCTCGTCGCCTGCGACCTCCAGCGCCCCAACGCCGTCAACCAGCTGAGCGTCGTCGCCGAGCGCGCCGGTGTCGCGGTCTATGCGCCCGCCCCCGGCAACGGCGTCGGCGACCCCGTGCAGGTGGCCAAGGACTCCATCGAGTACGCCCGCACCAAGCAGTACGACATCGTCATCGTCGACACCGCCGGCCGCCTCGGCATCGACCAGGAGCTGATGCAGCAGGCCGCGGACATCCGCGACGCCGTCAGCCCCGACGAGATCCTCTTCGTCGTCGACGCCATGATCGGCCAGGACGCGGTCAACACCGCCGAGGCCTTCCGCGACGGCGTCGGCTTCGACGGCGTCGTGCTCTCCAAGCTCGACGGCGACGCCCGCGGCGGTGCCGCGCTCTCCATCGCGCACGTCACCGGCAAGCAGATCATGTTCGCCTCGAACGGCGAGAAGCTCGACGAGTTCGACGCGTTCCACCCCGACCGCATGGCGGGCCGGATCCTCGACATGGGTGACATGCTCACCCTCATCGAGCAGGCCGAGAAGACCTTCAGCCAGGCCGAAGCCGAGAAGATGGCGGCCAAGCTCGCGAAGGGCCCGAAGGAGTTCACGCTCGACGACTTCCTGGCCCAGATGGAGCAGGTCCGCAAGATGGGCTCCATCTCCAAGCTGCTCGGCATGCTCCCCGGCATGGGGCAGATCAAGGACCAGATCAACAACATCGACGAGCGCGACGTGGACCGCACCGCCGCGATCATCAAGTCGATGACCCCGGCCGAGCGCCAGGACCCGCACCTCATCAACGGCTCGCGCCGCGCCCGTATCGCCAAGGGCTCCGGCGTCGAGGTCAGCGCCGTCAAGAACCTCGTCGAGCGCTTCTTCGAGGCCCGCAAGATGATGTCCCGCATGGCCCAGGGCGGCGGGATGCCCGGCATGCCCGGCATCCCGGGCATGGGCGGCGGCCCCGGCCGGCAGAAGAAGCAGGTCAAGCAGGCCAAGGGCAAGCGCAAGAGCGGCAACCCGATGAAGCGCAAGGAAGAGGAAGCGGCGGCAGCCGCCCGTCGCGAGCAGGGCCCGCAGAGCGCCCCGCCCGCCACCGGCAGCCCGTTCGGCCTTCCCGCCGGCGGCCAGTCCGGCCAGGACTTCGACCTTCCGGACGAGTTCAAGAAGTTCATGAAGTAAGGGCAGTCGCAGGGCGAGGGGCCCCGGCCGGATCATCCGGCCGGGGCCCCTTTCCCATGGGCTCAGCAGGCGCAATGGTGCGTTATATCCCTTATGGTCGGCCACGAGGACGGCAGTAAGGAGGCCACGTGCCCAGCCCCACCCCCGTACCGCCTCGCGACCGCGCCGACACGCCCTGGCGCTCCGAGGGCGCACCGCCCGCACCGCCGCCCAAGAGGCGGATGCCCGGGGGCTGGCGCGGATTGATCCTCGCCGCCATGATCGTCTTCCTGATCGCCAACGTGGTCCTCTCGTTCTTCAACAAGGGCGACGAGCCGACCGTCTCCTACACGGAATTCAGCAAACAGGTCGCCGACGGCAACGTCTCGAAGATCTACTCCAAGGGCGACGCGATCCAGGGCGAACTGAAGACCGAACAGCCGCTGCCCGACGGCGGCAAGGGCGACTACACGAAGTTCGTCACCCAGCGCCCCGCCTTCGCCGACGACCAGCTCTGGGCCAACCTCAGCAAGCACGGCGTCGTCGTCACCGCCTCCCCGGTCGTCGTGCAGCGCAGCTTCCTGGCCAATCTGCTGCTCTCGCTGGCCCCGATGCTGCTGCTGGTCCTCCTGTGGGTGTTCATCGCCCGCCGCATGGGCTCCGCGATGGGCGGCGTCGGCGCGCTGGGCCGCAAACAGCCGCCCAAACCCGTCGAACTGGAGGGCGGGAAGCGCACCACCTTCGCCGACGTGGCCGGGATCGACGAGGTCAAGGGCGAGCTCAGCGACGTCGTGGACTTCCTCAAGAACCCCCAGCAGTACCGGGCCATGGGCGCCCGGATGCCCGGCGGGGTCCTGCTCGCCGGACCACCCGGCACGGGCAAGACCCTCCTCGCGCGGGCGGTCGCGGGCGAGGCCGGGGTGCCGTTCTTCTCCGCCTCGGCCTCCGAGTTCATCGAGATGATCGTCGGCGTGGGCGCCTCCCGGGTACGCGAACTCTTCTCCGAGGCACGGAAGGTGGCCCCCTCGATCGTCTTCATCGACGAGATCGACACCATCGGCCGGGCCCGCGGCGGCGGCGCCGGCCTCGGCGGCCACGACGAGCGCGAACAGACCCTGAACCAGATCCTGACCGAGATGGACGGCTTCTCCGGCTCGGAGGGCGTGGTCGTCCTCGCCGCCACCAACCGGCCCGACGTCCTGGACCCGGCGCTCACCCGGCCCGGCCGCTTCGACCGCACGGTGTCCGTCTCCCCGCCCGACCGCTCCGGCCGCGAAGCCATCCTGCGGATCCACACCCGCGAGATCCCCCTCGCCGCCGACGTGGACCTCGACCAGGTGGCCCGCACCACCCCCGGCATGACGGGCGCGGACCTCGCCAACCTGGCCAACGAAGCCGCCCTCCTCGCGGTGAAGCGCAAACAGAGCCAGGTCACCCAGACGGACTTCATGGACGCCCTGGAGAAGGTCCAGCTGGGCGCGGCGCGGGCCCTGGTCATGCCGGAAGAGGAGCGTCGCCGCACGGCCTACCACGAGAGCGGCCACGCCCTGCTGGGCATGCTCCAGCCGGGCGCCGACCCCGTCCGCAAGATCACGATCGTGCCGCGCGGCCGGGCGCTCGGCGTCACCCTCTCGACCCCCGACGCGGACCGCTACTCCTACACGCAGGAGTACCTCCGCGGCCGCATCATCGGCGCGCTGGGCGGCATGGCGGCCGAGCACGTCGTCTTCGACGTCATCACCACGGGCGCGGAGAACGACCTGGAACAGGTCACCAACCTCGCCCGCGGCATGGTCGGCCGCTGGGGCATGAGCGAGCGCGTCGGCCGCCTCACCGCGATCCCGGCGGACGCGCAGAGCCCTTACGGGCTCCTGGCCGCCCCCTCCACCCTCGACACGGTGGACCAGGAGATGCGGCGCATCGTCGACGAGTGCTACGTCGAGGCCTGCCGACTGCTGCGCGAACACCGTCCGAAACTCGACGCCCTGACCGAGGCCTTGCTGGCGAACGAGACCCTGGACGAGCCGGCCGCCTACGAGGCCGCGGGCATCGTGCGCCCGGCGAAGTAGCGGCGCGGGCCGCGCCCGCGCGCGCGCCCCGCCCCAGCCCCGCACCCGCGGTTCCGGTTCGGCTACGGCACGCGGGCGATCACGTACCGGAAGATGTTCGGCAGCCACACGGTGCCGTCCGGCCCCTCGTACGGGTGCAGCGCCTCGGCCAGCTCCTTCTCGACCTGCGCCGGATCGGAGGAGGACTCGTACAGCCCCGCCGACAGCAGCCCCCGTACCGCGCTGTCCACGTCCGCGTACCCGAAGGGGCAGAACACCCGCCCCGACCCGTCCGGCGAGAGCCCGGCCCGCGCCACGACCGCGTCCAGGTCCTGCGGGGCGGGGCCGCCGCCCAGCACCGCGGGCACCGTGCACCGCTCCGCCGGACCCCAGTCGGCCAGCACCACCGCTGCGCCCCGCCGGACCGCAGGCAGGGCCGCGTCCAGCGCCGCCGCGGGCGGCGAGAACGCCAGCAGCACGTCGTACGGGCGCGCACCGTCCGGTGGGGCCGGGACCACCTCCAGCAGCCGCTCGCGCGCCAGCTCCCGCCGGGCCGGATCCGCCTCCACCCCCGTGGCGGCGGCTCCCCTGCCCGCGGCCAGCAGCAGGGCCAGCCCGGCCCCGCAGTCCAGGCCGAGCAGCCGGTCGCCCGGCCCGACCTCCAGCCGGTCGTAAACCGCTTCGTACAGCGGTACCAGCATCCGTTCCTGGATCTCCGCCCAGTCCCGGGCGACGAGCGTCGCCGTCGGCGTCGGTGTCATCGAAAGAGCGCTCCTGATTCCTTGTCGCCCCCTTGCCCCCGTTGCCAGAGAACTCCCCATTCGCCCCCGCGTCCAGAGGAGTGCGCCACCCGATTCACGCATCGAGTGCCCGGCGCCGTACCATTCGCGCCATGGCAAAGGCACCCGTTCTCACCCCCCAGGCGGAGGATTTCCCCCGCTGGTACCAGGATCTGATCAACAAGGCCGAGCTGGCCGACAACGGTCCGGTACGCGGCACCATGGTCATCCGGCCGTACGGCTACGGCCTGTGGGAGCGGATGCAGCAGGAGATGGACGCGCGCATCAAGGACGCGGGCGCCCAGAACGCGTACTTCCCGCTGTTCATCCCGCAGTCGTACCTGACGAGGGAAGCCGAGCACGTCGAGGGCTTCGCCCCCGAGCTCGCGGTCGTCACGCACGGCGGCGGCAAGGAGCTGGAAGAGCCGGTCGTGGTCCGGCCCACCTCCGAGACGATCATCAACGACTACTTCTCCAAGTGGGTCCAGAGCTACCGCGACCTGCCCCTGCTGATCAACCAGTGGGCCAACGTCGTCCGCTGGGAGATGCGCCCGCGCGTTTTCCTCCGTACGAGTGAGTTCCTCTGGCAGGAGGGCCACACCGCCCACGCCACGTACGAGGACGCCCGCGACTACGCCGCCCGCATCCACACGGACGTGTACGGCGACTTCATGACGAACGTGCTCGGCATCGACGTCGTGCTCGGCCGCAAGACTGCCAAGGAGCGCTTCGCCGGCGCCATCAACACCCTCACCCTCGAAGGCATGATGGGCGACGGCAAGGCGCTCCAGCTGGGCACGAGCCACGAGCTCGGCACCAACTTCGCCAAGGCCTTCAACACGCAGTACCTGTCGAAGGAAGGCAAGCAGGAGCTCGTCTGGCAGACCTCGTGGGGCGTTTCGACCCGCATGGTCGGCGGTCTGATCATGTCCCACGGCGACGACAACGGCCTGCGTGTCCCGCCGCGCCTCGCGCACGTCCAGGTCGTCGTCATGGCGATCAAGGGCGACGAGGCCGTCGCCAAGGTCCGCGAGCTCGGTGCGCAGCTGAAGGCCGCCGGTATCCGCGTCCACGTCGACGACCGGGTCGACACCCCCTTCGGCCGCCGCGCGGTGGACTGGGAGCTCAAGGGGGTACCGGTCCGCGTCGAGATCGGCCCCCGCGACCTGGAGGCCGGCACCGCGATGCTGGCCCGCCGGATCCCCGGCGGCAAGGAGCCCGTGCAGATCGACGCGCTCGCCGACCTGCTGCCCAAGGTGCTGGAGGAGGACCAGGCGCAGCTGCTGCGCGAGTCCCGCGAGCGCCGCCTGGCCCGTACCTCCGACGTCTCCACCATCGAGGAGGCCGCCGAGGTCGCCGTCGCGGGCGGCTGGGCGCGGATGCCGTGGGCCGACCTCGGCCCCGAGGGCGAGGCGAAGCTGGGTGAGCAGGCCGTCTCCGTGCGCTGCCTGATCGCCGCGGACGGCTCGGTGCCGGAGGCGGACGACGCCCCCGGTACGCTCGCGATCGTCGCGCGCTCGTACTGATCGCCGCCGCCTGACTTCGGACCCGCCCCGGCGCACGGCACGAGCCGCGCGCCGGGGCCGGTTCTTTTCGGTCGGCCTGGTCGACGTTACGTACCGACTCCTCCTGAGATCGGCGCACCCGTCCTCGTCGGGACGCATCAGACTGAACTGACTGGTACGTGCAAAAAATTTGGAATGGCCCGGAATCGGAACACCGGGGCACCCCGGCTCGTTGTCACGACGTGAGCACGACACCACCTGTTCTCGCCGCAGAGCTGGCGCAGGCGTGGGCCGACATTCAGCGGTACCACCCCGAGCTGCCTGACCTTGCCGCGCCCGAGTCCCTGATCGGAGAGTCCTCGTCCGCCTGTGGCGCCGAGCTCTCCTTCGAGCGACTGCTGCACGAGGCAGTCCACGGCATCGCCGCCGCCCGCGGAGTGCGCGACACCTCGCGGGCGGGCCGCTACCACAACCGCAGATTCCTCGCGATCGCCGAGGAGATGGGGCTGGACCATTCCGACGAGCCGCATGCCAGCAGCGGCTTCTCGTTGGTCTCGCTCAATCCCGAGGCGAAGAAGCGCTACCGCCCCACCATGGAGCGGCTCCAGCGCGCACTCAAGGCGCACACCGCCGCGACGGCGGCCGACACCAAGCGCAGCTTCCGCGGGCCGGCCGCCCGGCACGGCTCCTCGGGCGGCGGTGTCCGGGTCAAGGCCGTCTGCGACTGCGGGCGCAACGTGCGGGTGGTCCCGTCCGTACTGGCGCAGGCGCCGATCGTCTGCGGCGGCTGCATGAAGCCGTTCCGCATCCCCGAAGTCGCCGTCTCGGTAGCCGCCTCCTGAGCCCGCGGCTCCGCGGCCGACGGGCCGACGGGCGGGCGGATGCCTGCGGTGCGGTGCGGGGGCGGCCCGTCGGTGCGCGGCCCCGCACCCTCGATCGCAGCTCCCCGCGAGAAGCGCCGCAGGCATGTGGCACAATGGCTAGCTGTACTCGACAGTCGCATAGGACCCCTCTCTCCTCCGGCTGACGCGTCCATCGGGCACCCGAGTACCGCAACCCCACGTGGCATCTCATGTGCCCAACCACGTCAAGTTCAGGAGACACCACTCCAGTGGCAGTCAAGATCAAGCTCAAGCGCCTCGGCAAGATTCGCCAGCCGCACTACCGCATCGTCGTCGCCGACTCGCGCACCCGCCGCGATGGTCGTGCGATCGAGGAGATCGGTCTGTACCACCCGACGTACAACCCGTCGCGCATCGAGGTCAACGCCGAGCGTGCGCAGTACTGGCTGTCCGTCGGCGCCCAGCCCACCGAGGCTGTGCTCGCCATCCTGAAGCTGACCGGCGACTGGCAGGCGCACAAGGGCCTCCCGGCCCCCGCGCCGCTGCTGCAGCCGGAGACGAAGGAGAGCAAGCGTCGCTCCTTCGACGAGTTCGCCAAGGCCCTTGAGGGCATCGGCGAGACCAAGGGCGAGGCCATCACGCAGAAGGCGAAGAAGGCCGACAAGAAGGCGGACGAGGCTGAGGCCGCCGCCGAGTCGACCGAGGCCTGAGCATGCTCGAGGAGGCTCTTGAGCACCTCGTGAAGGGCATTGTGGACAACCCCGACGACGTGCAGGTCGCCTCGCGCAACCTGCGTCGTGGGCAGGTGCTCGAAGTCCGGGTTCACCCGGACGACCTCGGGAAGGTGATCGGTCGCAACGGCCGCACCGCACGTGCCCTGCGTACCGTCGTGGGCGCCATCGGCGGCCGGGGGATCCGCGTCGACCTCGTCGACGTGGACCAGGTCCGCTGAGCAGTTGAATCACCGGCACGGGCCGGGGAGGGCATTCGTGCCCGCCCCGGCCCGTCGTCGTCTGAACAGGAGACAAACAGTGCAGCTGGTAGTCGCGCGGATCGGCCGCGCCCACGGGATCAAGGGTGAGGTCACCGTCGAGGTGCGGACCGACGAGCCGGAGCTGCGGCTCTCGCCCGGCGCCGTGCTCCGGACCGAACCGGCTTCGACGGGTCCCCTGACCATCGAGACGGGCCGCGTCCACAGCGGCCGGCTCCTGCTCCGCTTCGAGGGCGTCAAGGACCGCACCGGCGCCGAGGCGCTGCGCAACACCCTGCTCATCGCCGAGGTGGACCCCTCCGAGCTGCCGGAGGAGGAGGACGAGTACTACGACCACCAGCTGATGGACCTGGACGTGGTACTGGAGGACGGCACCGAGATCGGCCGGATCACCGAGATCTCCCACCTCCCCTCGCAGGATCTCTTCATCGTCGAGCGTCCCGACGGCACCGAGGTGATGATCCCCTTCGTGGAGGAGATCGTCGCCGAGATCGACCTGGAGGAGCAGCGCTGCGTCATCACGCCGCCGCCCGGGCTGATCGACGACCGCGCGGAGATCGTCTCGACGCGCGACAACGGGGCCGAGGCCGGGGAAGAAGCCTGATGCGTCTCGACGTCGTCACGATCTTCCCCGAGTACCTGGAGCCGCTGAACGTCTCCCTCGTCGGCAAGGCGCGGGCCCGCGGGCAGCTCGACGTCCACCTCCACGACCTACGGGACTGGACGTACGACCGGCACAACACCGTCGACGACACCCCGTACGGCGGTGGCCCCGGCATGGTCATGAAGACCGAGCCGTGGGGCGAGGCGCTCGACGAGGCGCTGGCCGACGGGTACGAGGCCGGCGCGCGCGGGCCGGTCATGGTCGTCCCCACGCCCAGTGGCCGCCCGTTCACCCAGGAGCTGGCCGTCGAGCTCTCCGAACGGCCCTGGCTGATCTTCACGCCGGCCCGGTACGAGGGCATCGACCGCCGGGTCATGGACGAATACGCCACGCGGATGCCGGTGTACGAGGTCTCCATCGGCGACTACGTGCTGGCCGGCGGCGAGGCCGCCGTGCTGGTGATCACCGAAGCCGTGGCCCGGCTGCTGCCCGGAGTGCTCGGCAACGCCGAATCCCACCGGGACGACTCCTTCGCGCCCGGCGAGATGGCGAACCTGCTAGAGGGGCCGGTCTACACGAAGCCCCCCCGGTGGCGCGGCCGGGGCATTCCCGACGTGCTGCTCAGCGGGCACCACGGGAAGATCGCCCGCTGGCGCCGGGACGAGGCGTTCCGCCGCACCGCGCAGCACCGCCCCGACCTGATCGAGCGCTGCGAGGCCGCCGCCTTCGACAAGAAGGACCGCGAGATCCTGAGCATCCTGGGCTGGCGGCCGACCCCCGACGGCCGATTTTGGCGTAGGCCCCAAGCCGTGGAAGAATAGGCGGCTGCTGTGTGCTCGCGTACGCCCCTGCCACAGGGGGACAGTCGTTCGCAGAGTGGCGCAGCTCCCGAATTCTCTACGGAAACCCGCACCGGCGGCCTGTGGCGTCGTGCGAAGAAAGCAGACGAAGAACATGTCTCACCTGCTCGATGGCGTCAACGCCGCCTCGATCCGCTCCGACGTCCCGGCCTTCCGCCCGGGTGACACGATCAACGTGCACGTCCGCGTCATCGAGGGCAGCCGCTCCCGTATCCAGCAGTTCAAGGGCGTTGTCATCCGTCGCCAGGGCTCTGGCGTCTCCGAGACCTTCACGGTCCGCAAGGTCTCCTTCAGCGTCGGCGTGGAGCGCACCTTCCCGGTGAACTCCCCGATCTTCGAGAAGATCGAGCTCGTCACCCGCGGTGACGTGCGTCGCGCCAAGCTGTACTTCCTCCGTGAGCTCCGCGGCAAGGCCGCGAAGATCAAGGAGAAGCGCGACCGCTGATCTCCTCTCCGGGTCCCGGAGGCGGCCGGATAGGCTCGCCCTCGATGGACACCGAAGCAGAGCTCACACAGCGCGGCCACTCCTCCCCCGAAACCGGGGAGGGGCGGCCGCGTTTTGCGTTGCGGGGGCGCCGCGCGCTCCCAGGGTGGCGAGTCTTCCTGACCTGGCGCGGCGCCGCCGTACTCGGCGTGCTCTGCACGACCTTCCTGCTGCTGCTCAGCAATTTCGTCGTCCAGCCCTTCCTGATCCCGAGCCGGTCGATGGAGCCGACGCTCCAGGTCGGGGACCGGGTGCTGGTGAACAAGCTGGCGTACCGTTCCGGCAACCAACCCAAGCGCGGGGACGTGGTGGTCTTCGACGGCACGGGGTCCTTCGTTCCGGAACACGCCGACGGCAATCCCATCGGCGAGGCGTTGGCGGGCGCGGCCTCCGCGCTCGGGATCGGCGAGCCGTCCGAAACGGACTTCGTCAAGCGGGTCGTGGGCGTCGGAGGTGACGACGTGGTGTGCTGCGACGCCGGCGGGCGGATCAAGGTGAACGGGGTACCGGTGCAGGAGCCATATCTGTTTCCCGGCGACACGCCCTCGAAGGTGCCCTTCCGGATCGTGGTACCCGTGGGCACCCTGTGGGTCATGGGCGATCATCGTTCCCAGTCCCGGGACTCCCGGGACCACCTGGGAGAACCGGGCGGGGGGATGGTGCCGGTGGACAAGGTGATCGGGCGGGCCGACTGGATCGGCTGGCCGGCGTCGCGCTGGGGCTCCCATGGGTAGCCGGGGCCGCCCGAGAGGCGGCCGGGCCCCCGAACCGGAGCCGGACCCGGAGCCGAGGCGCGCGCCCCGGCCCGCGCCCCGGCCCGCGCGCGCGCCCGAATTCTGGCGTGCGCCCGAGACTCCGGGAGGCCCCCAGCCCTGGCGGGAGCCCGAGCCCACTGCGGCCCCCGAGCCTGCCGCCCGGCCCGAGCCCACTGAGGTTTTTGAGCCCACCGCGGTCCCCGAGCGGCCGGTGCGGGAGCCCGGGTCGCGGCGTGGCACCAAGGCGCAGCCCGTCGCGGCGGAGGGCGGCGGCCGGGCCGAACGACGCCGACTGGCCCGCCGGGTCAAGCGGCGCAGGCGCACCCGCCGCGTGGGCGAGGTACCGCTGCTGATCGTCGTGGCGCTGTGCATCGCGCTCGTCCTCAAGACCTTCCTCGTCCAGGCGTTCTTCATCCCGTCCGGATCCATGGAGCAGACGATCCAGATCGGCGACCGGGTGCTGGTCGACAAGCTGACCCCGTGGTTCGGCTCCAAGGTCGAGCGCGGCGACGTGGTCGTGTTCAAGGACCCCGGCGGCTGGCTCAAGGGCGAGGCCGCACGCCCCGCCGCCGACCCCGTCGGCGTGAAGCAGATCAAGGAGACGCTGACCTTCATCGGTCTGCTGCCCTCCGCCGACGAACAGGACCTGATCAAGCGGGTCATCGGCGTCGGCGGCGACACCGTCGCGTGCTGCGACGCCAAGGGCCGGGTCACCGTCAACGGGACGCCGCTCGACGAGCCGTACGTGAATCCCGGGAACGCCCCCTCCGAAATCCGGTTCGAAGTGAAGGTGCCGCCCGGACGGCTCTTCGTCATGGGCGACCACCGGGCGAACTCGGCCGACTCCCGCTTCCACCTCGACGAGGCCTTCAACGGCACCATCGGCGAGGACGGAGTCGTGGGACAGGCCGTCGTCATCGCCTGGCCGTTCGACCACTGGCGCAAACTCGAACAGCCCGCGACCTTCCGCACGGTGCCCGATCCTGCACGTGGTGGGCGACGCGGCCGCCGCAGGCGCCGTCACGGCCCGCCGTTCGCATAGTGTGTCCTCGGTCTCCCGCGCCCTAGGGAACTCCCGCTCGTTAAGGGAGGGGAGGGCCCGCGCCTGATTCCGGCCGGGCGGCGATCTGCGAGTGAGGAGTGGATGTGGGGGATGTGGCGGTAGGCGCGCGATCCGGACGCGACGAAGGCGAGGAGCGGCCGGACGATGCCGAGCGCGAGGCCGAGGACGGTGGTGCCGAGGCGCGCCCGCACCGCTCGTTCTGGAAGGAGCTCCCGCTCCTCATCGGCATCGCCCTGCTGCTCGCCCTGCTGATCAAGACCTTCCTGGTGCAGGCGTTCTCGATCCCGTCCGACTCGATGCAGAACACCCTGCAGCGCGGCGACCGGGTGCTCGTGGACAAGCTGACCCCGTGGTTCGGCTCCGAGCCCGAGCGCGGCGAGGTCGTGGTCTTCCACGACCCCGCGAGCTGGCTGGCCGGGGAGCCCACCCCCGAGCCCAACTTCGCGCAGCAGATCCTCAGCAAGATCGGTCTGATGCCGTCCGCGGACGAGAAGGACCTGATCAAGCGGACCATCGCCATCGGCGGTGACACGGTCGAGTGCAAGAAGGGCGGACCGGTCGTCGTCAACGGCAAGGAGCTCGACGAGCCGTACATCTACCCGGGCAACACCCCCTGCGACGACGCCCCGTTCGGCCCGATCACCGTGCCCAAGGGCAAGATCTGGGTGATGGGCGACCACCGGCAGAACTCCCAGGACTCCCGCTACCACATGCAGGACTCCACGCAGGGCTTCGTGCCGGTCGACAAGGTCGTCGGGCGGGCCGTGGTCGTGGCGTGGCCGATCACCCGCTGGGCGACCCTGCCCGTCCCGGACACCTTCGACCAGCCGGGCATCGGGAACCAGACCAAGGCGACCGCGATGGGCCTGGGGGCCGCCGGACTGGGGCCCGTCGGGCTCGGACCGACCGCGCTGGGCCTCGCCGGAGCGGTTCCGGTCGTGATGTGGCGCAGGCGGAGGCTGACCGGCGGGACTACCGGCAGGTAGGGTGCCGCCCAGGTCGTCGATCCCGAAAGTGTGGGGCGCTGCAATGGGCGGAACGCAGGCAAGCGGTACTGCAGGTATACGCGGTGGCAAGGACGGCCGCGGCGGTCTCGGCAACGTGCTGTCGGGAATCGCCGTGGCCGTCGGCTTCGTGCTCTTCCTGGGCGCCTTCGTATGGGGGGCGCTCGTCTACCAGCCGTACACGGTGCCGACAGACTCGATGGTGCCGACGGTGCAGCCCGGGGACCGGGTGCTCGCCCAGCGCATCGACGGCGGCGAGGTGCGGCGCGGCGACGTGGTCGTGTTCAGTGATGCCATGTGGAGTGACTCGCCCATGGTCAAGCGGGTCGTCGGCGTCGGCGGCGACACCGTGAAGTGCTGCGGCGCGGGCGGCACGCTCACCGTGAACGGCAAGGAACTGCAGGAGCCCTACATCGAGCACGGGCAGCCCGGCGCGGCCGGCACCGGCCAGGGCACCGCCTCCGACACGCCGTTCGAGGTGACCGTGCCCGAGGGCAACCTCTTCCTGCTGGGCGACCGGCGGTTCACCTCGCTCGACTCCCGGGCCCACCTCCAGGAGGCCGGCCAGGGCACCGTCCCCCGCTCCACGGTCCGCGCCCGGGTCGACGCCCTGGCCTGGCCCTCCATGAAGATGATCGACCGCCCCGGCACGTACGCCTCCCTGCCCGGCGGGACCTCCCGACCGGGGCCGCTGCGCCTCCAACTGGCCGCGGTGGTCGGCGGAGCCGCCCTGGTGGTCCTGGGGGCCGCCTACGGGCCCCTCGCACGGGTCCTGGGGCGCGGGCGGCGGCGGGAGCCGGCCGGTGCCCGCTGACGCGGCTGAGGCGGGCGGCCCCCGCAAGGTGTCCCGGGTGATCCTGCTGGACCCCGAGGACCGGATCCTGCTGCTGCACGGCTTCGAACCGGACGATCCCGCGGACCAGTGGTGGTTCACCCCGGGCGGCGGACTCGAAGGCGGCGAGACCCGCGAGCAGGCCGCGCTGCGGGAGCTCGCCGAGGAGACCGGGATCACGGACGTCGAACTGGGGCCGGTGCTGTGGCACCGGTACTGCTCCTTCCCGTTCGACGGGCGGCGCTGGGAGCAGGACGAGTGGTACTACCTGGCCCGCACCGCCCAGACACGGACCGACATGGGCGGGCTCACCGAGCTGGAGCGGCGCAGCGTCGCCGGTGCCAGGTGGTGGACTTCCGAGGAACTTCTCGCGGCCCGTGAGACGGTGTACCCGACCACACTCGCCGAGTTGCTCCGTACGCTGCTCGACGACGGTCCTCCGGGTGCGCCGGTGGTCCTGGCCCCGGAAATCGTTTAGGGGCGCACGGGCCTGGCGCACAATAGGGGGACGCACGGCTGAAGGGGAACATGCCATGAGCGCCGAGGACCTCGAAAAGTACGAGACCGAGATGGAGCTGAAGCTCTATCGCGAGTACCGCGACGTCGTCGGGCTGTTCAAGTACGTGATCGAGACCGAACGCCGTTTCTACCTCACGAACGACTACGAGATGCAGGTGCACTCGGTCCAGGGGGAGGTGTTCTTCGAGGTCACGATGGCCGACGCCTGGGTGTGGGACATGTACCGACCGGCCCGCTTCGTGAAGCAGGTGCGGGTGCTGACCTTCAAGGACGTGAACATCGAGGAGCTCAACAAGAGCGACCTGGAGCTGCCGGGCAGCTGACGCCCGGTTCCCCCGCCAACCGCGCACCCGATCGAGCCCGTTCGGGTCCGGTCGTGCCCGCCGCCCCGGATTCCCCCTCACGAGTGACGGGGTTGTCCACAACGCCCCCGTTGTCCACCAAGATCCACACGGTGGGCGGGACCGCGGGATCGTCGTCGGCGGAGGTGGTGCCCGATGGACGCGAAGGGCGTGGCACGGCAGGCACTGGGGCGGTACGGCGAGGAACTCGCGGCGCGGCGACTGGCGGAAGCCGGGATGACCGTGATCGCGCGGAACTGGCGCTGCCGCAGCGGGGAGATCGACATCGTCGCGCGGGACGGGGACGCCCTCGTCGTGTGCGAGGTCAAAACACGTCGGGCGGGGGATTTCGAGCATCCCATGGCCGCCGTCCGCCCCGGCAAGGTCGAGCGGCTCCGCCGCCTCGCCGGACGCTGGCTCGCCGATCACGGTGGACCGCCCCCGGGCGGGGTCCGCATCGACCTCGTCGGAGTCCTCCTGCCACGGCGCGGGGCGCCCGTCGTGGAGCACGTCCGGGGGGTGGCGTGATGGGCTTCGCACGAGCCTGCTCGGTGGCCCTGGTCGGCGTCGACGGAGTGGTGGTCGAGGTCCAGGCCGACCTGGAGCCCGGGGTTGCCGCCTTCACCTTGGTGGGCCTGCCCGACAAGACCCTGGTCGAAAGTCGGGACCGGGTCCGGGCCGCCGTCGTGAACTCGGGCGCCGCATGGCCGCAGAAGAAACTCACCGTCGGACTCAGCCCGGCCTCCGTCCCGAAATCGGGCGCCGGATTCGACCTGGCCGTCGCGGCCGCCGTACTGGGCGCCGCCGAGGTGATCGACCCCGCCGCCATCGCCGACCTCGTGCTCATCGGAGAGCTGGGGCTGGACGGCCGGGTGCGGCCGGTACGGGGCATCCTGCCCGCCGTCCTCGCAGCTGCCGACGCCGGATACCGCAACGTGGTGGTGCCGCAGCAGTGCGCCGCCGAGGCCGTGCTCGTCCCCGACGTCCGCGTGCTCGGCGTACGCAGCCTGCGCCAACTGATCGCCGTCCTCACCGACGCAGAGGTCCCCGAGGAGGAACCGCCCGACCCACCGGGCCGCCCGGACCCCATGCTGGCCGGACTCGTGCTCCCGGGCGCCGGCCTCGGCACCGGCATCTCCCGCGCCCGGCCCGATGCGGACGAGAGCCCGGACGTCCCCGACCTCTCCGACGTCGCCGGACAGCATGGCGCCCGCCGGGCCCTGGAGGTGGCCGCCGCCGGGGGCCACCACCTCTTCCTCAGCGGACCACCGGGAGCGGGCAAGACCATGCTGGCCGAGCGCATCCCGTGGATCCTGCCGCCGCTGTCCCGGCAGGACTCACTGGAAGTCACCGCCGTCCACTCGGTCGCCGGCATCCTCCCGCCCGGCGAACCACTGGTCGCCCGGCCCCCGTACTGCGCACCCCACCACTCCGCGACCATGCAGTCCCTGGTCGGCGGCGGAGCGGGAGTGCCCCGGCCCGGGGCCGTCTCCCTGGCCCACCGCGGCGTCCTGTTCCTCGACGAGGCCCCCGAATTCAGCACCAAGGCGCTCGACGCGCTGCGCCAGCCCCTCGAATCGGGGCACGTGGTCATCGCCCGGGCCGCCGGGGTGGTGCGGCTGCCGGCCAGGTTCCTGATGGTGCTCGCTGCCAACCCCTGCCCGTGCGGCCGGCACACCCTGCTGGGAGCCGGCTGCGAATGCCCGGTATCCGTGATCCGGCGCTACCAGGCCAGGCTCTCCGGCCCCCTGCTGGACCGGGTGGACCTGCGCGTGGAGGTCGAGCCGGTCACCCGCTCCGACCTGCTGGGCCGCGGCGGCCGCGGCGAGCCCACGGCGGCCGTCGCCGACCGGGTCCGCGAGGCCAGGGACCGCACCGCTGCCCGGCTCGCCGACACCCCGTGGCGGCTCAACGCCGAAGTCCCCGGACACGAGCTGCGGACCCGCTGGCAGGCGGCCCCCGGAGCACTGGCACAAGCCGAACGGGACCTGGAGCGAGGGCTGCTCACCGCCCGCGGGCTCGACCGGGTGCTGCGGGTCGCCTGGACCGTGGCCGACCTGAGGGGCTGGGACCGCCCCGATGCACTGGACGTCGCCGTCGCCCTCGAACTGCGGACCGGCATCGCCCGCGGCGCGGCCCAGGCGCTGGGAACCGGGCCATGACCGCCGCCGACGGGCGCGACACCCCCGATGGGCGCGACACCGCCGACGGGCCCGGGCCGGAGCTGCTGGCGCGGGCCGCACTGACCCGGGTGCTGGAGCCCGGCGACGAGCACGCCGGCCGGTGGCTGCGCGAACACGGCGCCGTCGGGCTGATACGGCTACTGACGGGACCCGACACCGCGGCGGCGATCTTGACCGGGGTGGGGGAGCAACGGCTCGCCGGATACCGCAGACGGGCGGCGCTCGCCGATCCCCGGCGGGACCTGGCGAGCGCCGCCCGCGACGGCGGCCGGTTCATCTGCCCCGGCTCCCACCAGTGGCCGACCCAACTGGACGACCTCGGCGACGCCCGGCCCGTCGGGCTCTGGCTCCGGGGCAGACCGGACCTGCGGACCTGGGCGCTGCGCTCCGTCGCCGTGGTCGGGGCCCGCGCCTGCACCCCGTACGGCGCCCACATGGCCCAGAACCTGGCCGCCGGACTCGCCGAGCGGGGCTGGGTCGTCGTCTCGGGGGCGGCGTACGGCGTCGACGCCGCGGCCCACCGCGGGGCCCTCGCCTCGGGCGGCGCCACCGCCGCGGTACTCGCCTGCGGCGTGGACACCGCCTACCCCCGCGGCCACGCCGGACTGCTCGGCCGGATCGCCGCCCAAGGACTCGTCCTCGGCGAGCTGCCGCCCGGCAGCCACCCGACCCCGAGCCGGTTCGTGCTGCGCAACCGGGTCATCGCCGCACTCACCCGGGGCACCGTCGTGGTGGAGGCCGCCCTCCGCAGCGGCTCCCTCGTCACCGCCCGGCGGGCCCAGCAGCTCGGCCGGTTCACCATGGGCGTCCCCGGACCGGCCACCAGCGGCCTCTCGGGCGGGGTGCACGAACTGCTGCGCGGCGAGGCCGTCCTGGTCACGGACGCCGCGGAAGTGGTCGAGCTCGTCGGCGGCATGGGCGAACTGGCCCCCGAGCGGCGCGGACCGGTACTCGCCCGGGACCTGCTGGAGCGGGACACCGCCCGTGTGCTCGAAGCACTCCCGGCCGGCCGACCCGCCCACGCGGACGAAGTGGCCCTCGCAGCGGGCACCGGTACCGATGAAGTCATCGGCAGACTGTACGAACTTCACTCTCTGGGGTTCGTCGAACGGCAGGGCGAGGGCTGGCAGTTGACCACACAATCACCTGAAGGAGGCACACAAACCGGTGGCACCCGGCGAGGCGGTCGTTGACCTGGGGCGTTCCGGTGAAAGAGTGAAGCCGATGAGAGACGCGGTCTTCCCGCCGGCAGCCGCCGGGACCGAGCGCCAGGCGCCGGTCCCGGGTCGCCCGCGCGAGTCAGGGCGCCGCTGTGCCCCCGCGCGATCCCGTACTCTTCGCGCACCGCGACACTTCCGTCACGCTACGCTCCCAAGGAATCCGGCTCCGGCAAAGGCGAAGCATGCCCCAGCACACCTCAGGGTCCGACCGCGCTGCGGTGCCCCCCGCTGCTCGTGGCAGCGTGCGGTCCACCGCGCCCTCGTCCCTGGAGGTGCTCTGGCGCTCGTACAAGGAGAGCGGTGACGAGCGGCTGCGGGAGCAGCTGATCCTGCACTACTCACCCCTGGTGAAGTACGTCGCCGGCCGGGTCAGCGTGGGCCTGCCGCCCAATGTGGAGCAGGCCGACTTCGTCTCCTCCGGCGTCTTCGGGCTGATCGACGCCATCGAGAAGTTCGACATCGACCGGTCCATCAAGTTCGAGACGTACGCGATCACCCGGATCCGGGGCGCGATGATCGACGAGCTGCGCGCCCTGGACTGGATCCCGCGCTCGGTCCGACAGAAGGCGAGGGCCGTGGAGCGGGCCTACGCCACCCTGGAAGCCCAGCTGCGCCGCACCCCGACCGAACACGAAGTCGCCGGCGAGATGGGCATCGCCGTGGAGGAACTCCACACCGTGTTCAGTCAGTTGTCGCTGGCCAACGTGGTCGCCCTGGAGGAGCTGCTGCACGTCGGCGGCGAGGGCGGCGACCGCCTCTCGCTGATGGACACCCTGGAGGACACCGCCGCCGACAACCCGGTCGAGGTCGCCGAGGACCGCGAGCTGCGCAGGCTCCTGGCCAGGGCGATCAACACCCTGCCGGAGCGCGAGAAGACCGTGGTCACGCTGTACTACTACGAAGGCCTCACCCTGGCCGAGATCGGCAACGTCCTGGGCGTCACCGAAAGCCGGGTCAGCCAGATCCACACCAAGTCGGTGCTCCAACTGCGGGCCAAGCTCGCGGACGTGGGCCGGTGAGCTTGCGGTACCTCCGTAGAGTGGACGTGTGCCCAGGATTCGAGCGGCCTCCGTGGCCGAGCACCGGTCGATGCAGCGCGGCGCCCTGCTGGACGCCGCGCGCTCCCTGTTGTCCGAAGGCGGGACGGAAGCGCTGACCTTCCCCGCCCTGGCGGAGCGCACCGGCCTCGCCCGGTCCTCCGTGTACGAGTACTTCCGCTCCCGCGCGGCCGTGGTCGAAGAGCTGTGCGCCGTGGACTTCCCCGTCTGGGCCGCCGAGATCGAGGCGGCGATGGAGGGGGTGCAGTCACCGGAGGCCAAGGTCGAGGCCTATGTGCGCAGCCAGCTCGGGCTGGTCGGGGACCGGCGGCACCGGGCGGTGGTCGCGATCTCGGCCAGCGAGCTGGACGCGGGGGCGCGCGAGAAGATCCGCGCCGCGCACGGAGGACTCGTGGCGATGATCGTGGAAGCGCTCGGCGCCCTGGGGCACGAGCAGCCCCGGCTCGCCGCGATGCTGCTCCAGGGAGTGGTCGACGCGGCCGTCCGGCGCATCGAGCTGGGCGCCGCCGAGGACCCTTCCGTCGTCACGGAGGCGGCCGTGGCCATGGCCCTTCGGGGTGTGCGGGGCTGAGACCCGGGGGCTTCCCCCTCCCGCCGCCCCCACCCCACCCCGCCCAGCTCCCACTCCACCCCCACCCCCCCGTTTCAGTCGTCCCGGGCTGTGAGCGGCAGGAGTCTCGGGGTGGGGCGGGGGAGCAGGGCCAGGGGGTTCAGGTACGTGGTGCCGGACAGGAGGCCCCAGTGCAGGCAGGGGCTGCTGCAGTGGGTGCCCTCTGTGAGGACCGCGACCACCTGGCCCGGAGTGACCTCTTCGCCCTCCGCGACCAGCGGCCGGACCGGTTCGTACGTGGTGCGCAGGCCGCCCGGGAGAGTGAGGGAGAGGACCCCGCGGCCGGCCACCGGGCCCGCGTGGTGGACCCGGCCCGGGCCGACCGCCCGGATCTCCGCGCCCACCGGCGCGGCGAGGTCGACCCCGCGGTGCCCCGCCGCGTACGGGGTCGGGGGCGGATCCCACCAGCGGGTGACCACCAGCGGGGGCGGGAGCGGTCGGGCCGTCGGCGCGAGCGCCTGGGCCAGGGCCATGAGCAGGCTGAGCAGCAGTGTCGTCATGCCGTCCAGGCTGTCGCGTCGTCGCGCAGCGTGAGCGGGCCTGTGGACGGACGGCGCGGTGTGGACAATGGCGTCACCTGGCATACCGCCCGGTCCCGTACACTTCTTACGGCGATCCGGGTCACCGGGTCGACTTCGCACGCCCCAGCACCAGCCGCTCAGGCCGGGTGAAAGCGTCTCTCGGTCCCCTTCCTCGGGGGCAGGGCGCGGTGGGGCGTCAGGAACCAAACCGAGAAACCAAGGAGATGGCCATGGCCGTCGTAACGATGCGGGAGCTGCTGGAGAGCGGCGTCCACTTCGGTCACCAGACCCGTCGCTGGAACCCGAAGATGAAGCGCTTCATCTTCACCGAGCGCAACGGCATCTACATCATCGACCTGCTCCAGTCGCTGTCGTACATCGACCGCGCCTACGAGTTCGTCAAGGAGACCGTCGCCCACGGCGGCTCCATCATGTTCGTCGGTACCAAGAAGCAGGCCCAGGAGGCCATCGCCGAGCAGGCGACGCGCGTTGGTATGCCGTACGTCAACCAGCGCTGGCTGGGTGGCATGCTCACCAACTTCTCCACCGTCTACAAGCGCCTCCAGCGTCTGAAGGAGCTTGAGGCGATCGACTTCGACGACGTCGCCGCGTCGGGTCTCACCAAGAAGGAGCTCCTGGTCCTCTCCCGAGAGAAGATCAAGCTGGAGAAGACCCTCGGTGGTATCCGCGAGATGTCGAAGGTTCCCAGCGCCGTCTGGATCGTCGACACCAAGAAGGAGCACATCGCCGTCGGTGAGGCGCGCAAGCTCCACATCCCGGTCGTCGCGATCCTCGACACCAACTGTGACCCCGACGAGGTCGACTACAAGATCCCGGGCAACGACGACGCGATCCGCTCCGTCACCCTGCTCACCCGCGTGATCGCCGACGCCGTCGCCGAGGGCCTCATCGCCCGCTCCGGCGCTGCGACCGGTGACTCGAAGCCGGGCGAGAAGGCCGCCGCCGAGCCGCTCGCCGAGTGGGAGCGCGACCTGCTTGAGGGCGAGAAGAAGGCCGACGACGCTGAGGCCGCCCCGGCCGAGGCTGCTGTCGAGGCCCCCGCCGCTGAGGCTCCCGCGGCTGAGGCCCCGGCTGCCGAGGCCCCCGCCGCCGAGGCCGCTCCGGCCGCCGACGCCGAGCAGGCCTGACCCACTGGGAGCGCCCGGCGTTCACCCGCCGGGCACTCACAGCACGGACGATGACGGCGGGGGAGCCGCGCCACGAGCGCGGCGCCTCCGCCGTTCACCCGTAGATCTACGACTTCGAGAGAGAATCACAGACTCATGGCGAACTACACCGCCGCTGACGTCAAGAAGCTCCGCGAGCTCACCGGCGCCGGCATGCTGGACTGCAAGAACGCGCTCGTTGACGCCGACGGCGACGTCGAGAAGGCCCAGGAGGCCCTCCGCATCAAGGGTCAGAAGGGCGTCGCCAAGCGCGAGGGCCGTTCTGCCGAGAACGGTGCCGTCGTCTCCCTCATCGCCGACGACAACACCACCGGTGTCATCGTCGAGCTGAAGTGCGAGACGGACTTCGTCGCCAAGGGCGAGAAGTTCCTGGCCGTCGCCAACCAGCTGGCCGCGCACGTCGCCGCCACCTCCCCGGCCGACATCGAGGCGCTGCTCGCGTCCGAGATCGAGCCCGGCAAGACCGTCACCGCTTTCGTCGACGAGGCCAACGCCAACCTCGGCGAGAAGATCGTCCTGGACCGCTTCGCGCAGTTCACCGGCGGTTACGTGACCTCGTACATGCACCGCACGATGCCCGACCTGCCGTTCCAGATCGGCGTCCTGGTCGAGCTCGACAAGGAGAACGCGGACGTCGCCCGCGGCGTCGCGCAGCACATCGCCGCGTTCGCCCCGCAGTGGCTGTCCGCCGAGGACGTCCCGGCCGAGAAGGTCGAGTCCGAGCGTCGCATCGCCGAAGAGGTCACCCGCGCGGAGGGCAAGCCCGAGGCTGCCATCGCCAAGATCGTCGAGGGTCGCGTCAACGGCTTCTTCAAGGAGGCCACCCTCCTCGGCCAGCCGTACGCGCTGGACAACAAGAAGTCCGTCCAGAAGGTTCTGGACGAGGCCGGTGTCACCCTGAAGCGCTTCTCGCGCATCAAGGTCGGCATCTGAGTCCGTCCGTACAACGACGGACACCGGACCCCGGTAGGGTCTGAAGCAGTCGTCCGCGCACGCGCGCAGCGACCGCAGATCTGACGAGGAGGCCATTGCCGTAGAGGGAACCGCGAGGACCCACCGGCAATGGCCTTCTTCGTATGTGCACGAGGAGATCTCCATGAATCAGGGCGTGGACCCCCACACCGCTTCCGACGACAAGAGCGACCACGACAAGAAGGGCCGCCGCTTCATGCTGAAGCTGTCGGGCGAAGCCTTCTCCGGTGGTGGAGGACTGGGCGTCGACCCCGACGTCGTCCATGCCATCGCGCGCGAAATCGCCGCGGTGGTCCGTGACGGCGCGGAGATCGCCGTCGTGATCGGCGGCGGAAACTTCTTCCGCGGCGCCGAACTCCAGCAGCGCGGCATGGACCGTGCGCGGTCCGACTACATGGGCATGCTGGGCACCGTCATGAACTGCCTCGCCCTCCAGGACTTCCTGGAGAAGGAAGGCATCGACTCCCGTGTGCAGACCGCCATCACCATGGGCCAGGTCGCGGAGCCGTACATTCCGCTGCGCGCCGTACGGCACCTGGAGAAGGGCCGCGTCGTGATCTTCGGCGCGGGCATGGGCATGCCGTACTTCTCCACCGACACCACGGCCGCCCAGCGCGCCCTGGAGATCGACGCCGAGGCCCTGCTGATGGGCAAGAACGGTGTCGACGGGGTGTACGACTCCGACCCGAAGAAGAACCCCGACGCGGTGAAGTTCGATGCGCTGGAGTACAGCGAGGTGCTGTCGCGCGACCTCAAGGTCGCCGACGCCACCGCGATCACGCTGTGCCGCGACAACAAGCTGCCGATCCTGGTCTTCGAGCTGCTCGCTGAGGGCAATATCGCCCGCGCGGTCAAGGGTGAGAAGATCGGCACGCTCGTGAGCGACCAGGGCACCCGGGCCTGAGCGTCCCGACGCCGGGCCCGGCCCCACGGGGCCGAGCCCGTCCCGCCCGCCTGAACCATCCAAATCTGACATGCAGGAGCACGTGGTGATCGAAGAAATCCTCCTTGAGGCCGAGGAGAAGATGGAGAAGGCCGTCGTCGTCGCCAAGGAAGACTTTGCGGCGATCCGCACCGGTCGTGCGCACCCGGCGATGTTCAACAAGATCGTGGCGGACTACTACGGCGCCATCACTCCCATCAACCAGCTCGCGTCCTTCGCGGTGCCCGAGCCGCGCATGGCGATCGTGACGCCGTTCGACGCGTCCGCGCTGCGCAACATCGAGCAGGCAATCCGCGACTCCGACCTCGGTGTCAACCCGAGCAACGACGGCCGCATCATCCGAGTGACCTTCCCCGAGCTGACGCAGGACCGTCGCAAGGAGTACATCAAGGTCGCGAAGAACAAGGCCGAAGACTCTAAGGTCTCCATCCGTTCCGTGCGCCGCAAGGCCAAGGACGCCCTCGACAAGCTCGTCAAGGACAAGGAGGCCGGCGAGGACGAGGTGCGTCGCGCCGAGAAGGAGCTCGACGACACCACCGCGAAGTACGTCGCGCAGGTGGACGAGCTGCTCAAGCACAAGGAAGCCGAGCTGCTCGAAGTCTGATGAACGACTCTCCCTGGGCCACGGAGCCGGTTCCGGCGGGTCCCGCATACGATGCGCTGGTGGGCCCGCACACTCGGCCCATGCCCATCGTGCCCGATGCCGCCGGCCGTGACTTCGACGACCGGGAAGCACGCGATCGAGGGGCCGCCGCCGACGGCGGCCCCCCGTTCCGCGCCGAGACGCCGCCGCAGGAGCCCATGCCCAGCCCCCCGCCCCCGCCCTCGCAGGCACCGCAGGACGCCTCGCCCCCGCCGCAGAAGAAGCGGGCCGGCCGAGACCTGCGTGCCGCCATAGGGGTCGGTGTCGGCCTCGGTGCGGTGATCTTCGCTTCGCTGTTCATCGTCAAGGCGGTCTTCGTCGGCGTGATCGTCGTCGCGGTCGTCGTGGGCCTGTGGGAGCTCACCTCCCGGCTCCAGGAGAAGAAGGGCGTCAAGGCGCCGCTCGTCCCGCTCGCGGTCGGTGGCGCCGCCATGGTCATCGCCGGATACGTCCGGGGGGCCGAGGGCGCCTGGGTGGCGATGGCCCTGACCGCTCTGGCGGTCCTGGTCTGGCGGATGACCGAACCGCCCGAGGACTACCTCAAGGACGTCACGGCGGGCGTCTTCGCGGCGTTCTACGTGCCGTTCCTCGCCACCTTCGTCGCGATGCTGCTCACCGCGGACGACGGCCCGCAGCGCGTGGTCACCTTCCTGCTCCTGACCGTGGTCAGCGACACCGGGGCCTATGCGGTGGGCTGGCGCTTCGGCAAGCACAAGCTGGCCCCGCGCATCAGCCCCGGCAAGACCCGCGAGGGACTGTTCGGCGCGGTGGCCTTCGCGATGGCGGCCGGCGCGCTGTGCATGGAGTACCTGATCGACGGGGGCGCCTGGTGGCAGGGCCTGCTGCTCGGTCTCGCCGTCGCGGTCAGCGCCACGCTGGGCGACCTCGGTGAGTCGATGATCAAGCGGGACCTGGGCATCAAGGACATGGGCACGCTGCTGCCGGGTCACGGCGGCATCATGGACCGGCTCGACTCCCTGCTCCCGACCGCCCCGGTGGTGTGGCTGCTGCTCGCGGCCTTCGTCGGAACGGGCTGAAACCGGGCTCCGCGGCTTCCGGCCGGCGGGCGGTTCACCAGGGCAACCCCGCTGAGCAGGGACGACGTACGTCTGAAGGCTTTGGGTGGGTCCGGGCGGTTACTCTTGAAAGGCGCGCTGCTTCTGCGGCGCGCCTTTCGTCTTACAAGGAGTACCAGCCATGGCCCGCCCTGTCCCGGGAGAGCTCACCTTCGTCGCCCCCCGCGGAGCGAAGAAGCCGCCCCGGCATCTCGCCGACCTCACGCCCGAGGAGCGCCGGGAGGCCGTGGCCGCGATCGGCGAGAAGCCGTTCCGGGCCAAGCAGCTCTCGCAGCACTACTTCGCCCGGTACGCGCACGACCCGGCCGAGTGGACCGACATTCCGGCGGCGTCCCGCGAGAAGCTCCAGGCGGAGCTGCTGCCCGAGCTGATGAACGTCATCCGGCACATCTCGTGCGACGACGACACCACCCGCAAGACCCTGTGGAAGCTGCACGACGGCACGCTCGTCGAGTCCGTGCTGATGCGCTACCCCGACCGGGTCACCATGTGCATCTCCTCGCAGGCCGGCTGCGGCATGAACTGCCCGTTCTGCGCCACCGGCCAGGCGGGCCTGGACCGGAACCTGTCGACCGCCGAGATCGTCCACCAGATCGTCGACGGCATGCGCGCGCTGCGCGACGGCGAGGTCCCCGGCGGGCCGGCCCGTCTGTCGAACATCGTCTTCATGGGCATGGGCGAGCCCCTCGCCAACTACAAGCGGGTCGTCGGCGCCATCCGCCGCCTCACCGACCCCGAGCCCGACGGCCTGGGTCTGTCGCAGCGCGGCATCACCGTCTCCACCGTCGGCCTGGTCCCGGCGATGCTGCGGTTCGCCGACGAGGGCTTCAAGTGCCGCCTCGCGGTCTCGCTGCACGCGCCCGACGACGAGCTGCGCGACACCCTCGTCCCGGTGAACACGCGCTGGAACGTCCGCGAGGTCCTCGATGCGGCGTGGGAGTACGCCGAGAAGTCCGGCCGGCGGATCTCCATCGAGTACGCCCTGATCCGCGACATCAACGACCAGGCCTGGCGCGGCGACCTCCTGGGCCGGCTGCTCAAGGGCAAGCGCGTCCACGTCAACCTGATCCCGTTGAACCCGACGCCGGGCTCGAAATGGACCGCGTCGCGCCCCGAGGACGAGAAGGCCTTCGTGGAGGCCATCGCCCGCCACGGCGTGCCGGTGACCGTCCGTGACACCCGTGGCCAGGAGATCGACGGTGCCTGCGGTCAGCTCGCCGCGAGCGAGCGGTAGGCTGGCAGGCGTACATCTGCATATTCCGACAGGGGAGCGCCACAGCGCTGAGAGTGCGGCAACCGTCAGGCCGCAGACCCTCTGAACCTCGCCCAGGTCATTCTGGGTAGGAAGTTCGGTCACCACCTCAAGCTGTTGCGCCCTGCCCGGGCGTCCCGCTCCCTTTTCGAGCGCCCGGGCAGGGCCGCGTCTTCTCCTGGTCAACCCAGGAGGAATGTCTACGTGAGCACCACCAAGAAGATCGCGGGTGCGGCGCTGGCCGCCGCCCTCGGCGTGAGCACGCTCGCCGCGTGCGGCGGCGGTAAGAAGGACGAGGGTTCCGCCGCGAGCGGATCCCCGAAGTCCAAGACCGTCACGCTCGTCTCCCACGACTCCTTCAACGTGACCGACACGGTCCTCAAGGAGTTCGAGCAGCAGAGCGGCTACACCGTGAAGGTCCTGAAGTCCGGGGACGCGGGCGCCGCCCTCAACCAGGAGATCCTCACGAAGGGCTCCCCGCGCGGCGACGTCTTCTTCGGCGTGGACAACACGCTCCTCTCGCGCGCCCTCGACAACGGCATCTTCACGCCGTACGAGTCCAAGGGCCTGGCCGACGTGAAGCCCGAGTTCGTTCTCGACAAGGAGCACCGGGTCACCCCGATCGACTCCGGCGACATCTGCGTCAACTACGACAAGGCGTACTTCGCCGACAAGAAGCTCGCCCCGCCGCAGACGCTGGACGACCTGGTCAAGCCGGAGTACAAGAACCTTCTGGTCACCGAGAACGCGGCGACCTCCTCGCCGGGCCTCGGCTTCCTCCTCGCCTCCGTCGGCAAGTACGGCGAGGACGGCTGGAAGGACTACTGGACCAAGCTCAAGGCCAACGGCGTCGAGGTCGTCGACGGCTGGGAGCAGGCCTACAACCAGCGCTTCTCGGGCTCCGCGGGCGGCAAGAAGGCCAAGGGCGACCGCCCGCTGGTCGTCTCCTACGCCTCCAGCCCGCCGGCCGAGGTCCTGTACGGCGAGCCGCAGCCGGCGGAGGCCCCCACGGGCGTCGCCACCGGCACCTGTTTCCGCCAGGTCGAGTTCGCGGGCCTGCTCAAGGGCGCGAAGAACGAGGAGGGCGGCAAGGCGCTCATCGACTTCCTGGTGAGCAAGAAGTTCCAGGAGGACATGCCGCTCCAGATGTTCGTGAATCCGGTGACCAAGGACGCGAAGCTGCCGGAGCTGTTCACGAAGCACGGCGTGGTCGTGGAGAAGCCGGAGACGGTCGCTCCGGAGACCATCGCCAAGAACCGTGAGCAGTGGGTCAAGGCATGGTCCTCGCTCGTCGTGAAGTAGGACGCGAGAGCACTCCCGTGAAGGAGGGCGTGCGCGCCACGGCCGTCAGGCTCGCCCTGATGGCCGTGCCGCTCGCCTTCTTCGCGCTGTTCTTCGCCTACCCCGTCGCCGCGATCGTCGGCCGCGGGATCAAGACCGACGAGGGATGGCAGTTCGGCCGGATCGGCGAGGTGCTGACCCGGCCGGACATCGCCGACGTGCTCTGGTTCACCACCTGGCAGGCGTGCGCGTCCACGGCGCTCACGCTCCTGATCGCACTCCCCGGCGCGTACGTCTTCGCGCGCTTCGAGTTCCCCGGCAAGCAGCTGCTGCGGGCCGTGGTCACGGTCCCGTTCGTGCTGCCAACGGTGGTGGTCGGCACCGCCTTCCTGGCGCTGGTCGGGCAGGGCGGGCTGCTGGACGAGCTGTGGGGCGTCCGGCTGGACACCACCGTGTGGGCGATCCTGCTCGCGCACGTCTTCTTCAACTACGCCGTCGTCGTACGGACGGTCGGCGGGCTCTGGGCGCAGCTGGACCCGCGCCAGGAGGAGGCCGCCCGGGTGCTGGGCGCCGGGCGGTTCGCCGCCTGGCGGCGGGTGACGCTGCCCGCGCTCGGCCCGGCGGTGGCCGCGGCCTCGCTGATGGTGTTCCTGTTCACGTTCACCTCCTTCGGCGTCGTGCAGATCCTGGGCGGGCCCTCGTACGCCACCCTGGAGGTGGAGGTCTACCGGCAGACCGCGCAGCTGCTGGACCTGCCGACGGCCGCCGTCCTGACGATGGTGCAGTTCGTCGCGGTGGGCCTGATCCTCGGCATCCACGCCTGGACCGTGCGCCGGCGGGAGACCGCCCTGCGGCTGGTGGACCCGGCGCGGACCGCGCACCGGCCGAGCGGTCCGGGGCAGCGCGCCCTTCTGGGCGGGGTGCTGCTGACGGTGGCGCTGCTGATCGTGGCCCCGCTGGTGGTCCTGGTGGAGCGCTCCCTCGACGCGCCCGGCGGCTACGGGTTCGGCTTCTACCGGGCGCTCCAGGACGCGGGCGCCGGTGGCGGAACGTTTCTGGTGCCACCGCTGGAAGCGGTCTGGAACTCCCTGCAGTACGCGCTCGCCGCCACCGCCATCGCCCTGCTGATCGGGGGGCTCGCGGCCGCGGCACTGACCCGGCGCGGGGGCAGGTTCGTGCGCGGGTTCGACGCGCTGCTGATGCTTCCGCTCGGGGTGTCGGCGGTGACCGTCGGCTTCGGGTTCCTGATCACCCTGGACGAGCCGCCGCTGGACCTGCGGACCTCGTGGATCCTGGTGCCGCTCGCGCAGGCGCTGGTGGGCGTGCCGTTCGTCGTACGGACCATGCTGCCGGTGCTGCGCGCCGTGGACGGGCGGCTGCGCGAGGCCGCCGCCGTGCTCGGCGCCTCCCCGCTGCGGGCCTGGCGGGAGGTGGACCTGCCGCTGGTGCGGCGGGCGCTGCTGATCGCGGCCGGATTCGCCTTCGCCGTCTCGCTCGGCGAGTTCGGCGCGACCGTGTTCATCGCCCGGCCCGACCGCCCCACGCTGCCGGTGGCCGTGGCCCGGCTCCTGGGGCGGGCCGGCGAGATGAACTACGGGCAGGCCATGGCCCTGAGCACGATTCTGATGCTGGTGTGCGCGGTGTCCCTGCTGGTGCTGGAGCGACTGCGCCCCGACAAGACCTCGGGAGAGTTCTGATGACGTTGCTCGAACTGGCCGGGGTGTCGGTCCGCTTCGGCGAGCGTGCCGTCGTCGACGCGGTGGACCTCGCGGTCGCCGAGCACGAGGTCGTGTGCGTCCTCGGACCGAGCGGCAGCGGAAAGTCCACGCTGCTGCGGGTGGTGGCCGGGCTCCAGCCGGTCTCGGCCGGACGGGTCCTGCTGGGCGGGGCGGACCAGGCGCGGGTGCCGGCACACCGGCGCGGGGTCGGCCTGATGTTCCAGGACCACCAGCTGTTCCCGCACCGGGACGTGGGCGGGAACGTCGCGTTCGGGCTGCGCGTACGGGGCTCTGCCCGGAAGTCGTACGAGGCACAGGTCGCGCAGCTGCTGGAGCTGGTCGGGCTCCCCGGGGCCCAAGGCCGCTCGGTGGCCTCGCTGTCGGGCGGCGAGCAGCAGCGGGTCGCGTTGGCACGGGCCCTCGCCCCCTCGCCGAGGCTGCTGATGCTGGACGAGCCGCTGGGACAGCTGGACCGGGGGCTGCGCGAGCGGCTGGTGGTGGAGCTGCAGGGGCTGTTCTCCCGGCTCGGGACCACGGTGCTGGCCGTCACCCACGACCAGGGCGAGGCCTTCGCCCTGGCCGACAGGGTGGTGGTGATGCGGGACGGGCGGATCGCACAGGCCGGGACCCCGCTGGAGGTCTGGCAGCAGCCGGCCTCGGAGTTCGTGGCGCGCTTCCTCGGCTTCGAGAACGTGGTCCCGGCGACGGTCGCGGGCGGGGCCGCGGCGACGGCCTGGGGCAAGGTACCGGTGCCGGCCGGGTCCCCGGAGGGCGAGCGGCGCATCCTGATCCGCCCGGCGGGCGTGGTGCTCGCGGCCGCCGGTCTGCGCTGCGAGGTGCTCGCCCGCACCTTCCGCGGCACGCACGTCGCGCTGCGCCTCCGGCCGGAGGCGGGGCCCGTGCTGGAGGCCGAGTGCGGGCTGGCCGGGGCCCCGGCCGTGGGCGAGCGGGTCGCGGTGTCCTTCACTCCGGCCGAGGTGGTCGTCCTCCCGGCGCGGTGAGCGTCCCGCTCAGCCGGCCGGGACCGGCTGCGGGGCGGGGGCGTCGGCTTCGGCGCCGTCGTGGTTGCCGTACCAGGCGACGGCGACCGCGCCCGTGACGGCGAGGACGAAGCCGAGGACCGCCAGCCATGCCAGGCCCGGCCGGGAGGCGTCGCCCAGCCACAGGACGCCGATGGCGCCGGGCAGGACGGTTTCGCCCACCACCAGCGCGGCCGTCGCACCGTTCACCGAGCCGATCTGGAGGGCGACCGTGTGCAGGTACATGCCACCGACGCCGGCCAGCACGATGGCGTACAGGGCCGGGTCGGTGAGCAGCGTGCCCAGGTCGAACGGGTCGATCCCGTCGAGGATGCGGACGCCGACGCCCAGTGCGCCGAAGGCCAGGCCCGACAGCAGGCCCGCCAGGATCGCGGCCCGGGCGCCCAGCAGCCGGACGGCCACCGTGCCACCGGCGATGATCAGCAGGGTCACGGCGAACAGCCACCAGTGCGTGGACATCGGGGCGTGGTGGCCGCCTTCGTGGCCGGCGGCCGTCGCCAGCAGCACCAGCGCCGCGCAGACGACCCCGATCGAGGTCCATTCCTTGCGGGTCAGCCGGATGCCCAGCATCTTGACGCTGAGCACGGCCGTGATCACCAGATTGGCGCTGATCACGGTCTGGGAGAGGAAGAGCGGCAGCAGCCGGGCGGCCAGCGCGCCCAACCCGAAGCCTACGAAGTCCAGGATGGTGCCGACGATGAACTCCCAGGTCATCGCCGCCTTCGCAGTGGAGGACAGGTTCGGGCCGCCGTGCGCGGTCACGCCCGCGGCGGCCGGGGACGTCCGGGCCGCCCGGCGCGATCCCACGGCTTGCAGCACCGACCCCGTGCCGTAGCAGATGGACGCCGCGATCGCGGTCAGCAGGCCTATGAGCACCGAGGGCTCCGTTCACGTCTGGCAGGTTTTTGCGTTTTGATTACCTATGGCAGACGTGCGAACGGGCCGGGAAGTTGCCTCGGGCCGCCCTTCATTTCACCAGGGGGTCACTTCATCGAGTCGAGCACGGCGGGCACCTCGTCCACCGAGTCGACCAGCGCGATCCGCGACGCCATCCCGCGGCCGCGCGCCAGAGCCTGGAGCAACGGCCACGCCGGCAGGTGCTCGGTCCAGTGCGTCCGCCCGACCAACACCATCGGCGTCGGCTCGCCCCGCGACTCGTAGTAGTTCGGCGTCGCGTTGTCGAAGATCTCCTGGAGGGTGCCCGCGGCGCCCGGCAGGAACACGACGCCCGCGTTGGAACGGGCGAGCAGCCCGTCCTCCCGGGTGGCGTTCGCGAAGTACTTGGCGATGTGGCCGGCGAAGGCGTTCGGCGGCTCGTGCCCGTAGAACCAGGTCGGGATCCCCACCGAGTCGCCGCCGGACGGCCAGCGCTCCCGCACGGTGAACGCCGCCCGCGCCCAGTCGGACACCGACGGCACGAAGGACGGAGCCTTGGCCAGGATCTCCAGGGCCTCCGCGAGGGCCTCGTCAGGGGCCGGCGCCAGGTAGGCGCCGAGGTTGGCCGCCTCCATCGCGCCCGGGCCGCCGCCGGTGGCCACCGTCAGCCCGGACCGGGCCAGCTCGCGGCCGAGCTCCGCAGCGCCCTGGTAGTCCAGAGCGCCGCGGGCCATCGCGTGGCCGCCCATGACGCCCACGACCCGGGCGCCGGCGAGGTGCTCGTCGAGGCCGTCGGAGATCGCGTCGTCGTGGACGGAGCGCAGCATCGAGGAGAAGACGTCGCCGTCGGCCTTCGTCTCCTGGAACCAGGCGTACGACTGGGCGTCAGGGGTGGCCTCGTAGCCGCCGGACAGTCCCGTGAACAGCTCGTCAGCGGTGTAGAGCAGGCCGCGGTACGGATTGAACGGCAGGTCCGGCACCGGCGGGAAGACGAGCGCGCCGTCGGCGCGCACCTTCGCCGAGGCGTCGGGCTCCATCGCGCAGCCCAGGAAGACGGCCGCGGAGGTGTCGGCGGACAGCAGGGCGAACGTGCGCTCCAGCAGGTTGACCGACTGGATCCGGTAGCCGCTGAGCGAGCCACGGGCCGCGACCTGGTCGAATTCGGCGAGCGTCTCGATCTCGATGTCTGCGTTGACCATTCGGCCCACACTAAGGGCTGCCCGTGTCAGCGGGTCAACGCCAGCGACGTCAGCTGTGCCACACCCCACACGATCGGCCCGCACACGGCCACCAGCGCGGTGGCCCGCACCACCACGGTCGTACGCAGGACAGAGCCCGGAGTTCCGAGGTCACGCAGGGTCCGGCGGGTGGCGGAGCGGTCCTGTCGGACCTCCACGGCGCACGTGAGCAAGGTCGCAGCCGTGCACAGCAGGACCAGGGCGCAGGCGGGAGCGGTGAGCGGGCCCAGCGGGACGGCGAGTGCGCCCCGGCCGTGCAGGGCCACGGCGGTGAGGACGCCCGCGCCGACCGCGCACAGCACCCCGATCGGACGGCCGAGCCGCGGCGCGTCCTCCTGGAGGGCCCGCCCGGCCAGGAGCCGCACGGCGCCCGGGCGGACGGCCTGGACCAGGGCCCCGCAGGCGTAGGCCAGTCCCGGGCCGGCGAGGGAGAGTCCGACGGCGGTGAGGGCCCAGCCGGCCGGCATCCCGGCGCCGCCGAGGCCCGCGTACGCCTCGACGGCCAGTCCGCAGGCGGTGACCGCGATGCCCCAGGGCAGGGCCGTCTGCGGGGCCAGCGGAGGGTGCGGGCGCAGGGCGAGGGCCGTGGCGACGCAGGCCGCCAGCGGGACCAGCGCCACCAGAGTGAGGGCGGCCGCCACGGGCAGCGGCCGGTCGGCGTGCAGGAGTCCGGCCCCGGCTCCGTCGAAGGGCAGGCCGGCGAGGTCGCCCCGCAGGTGCAGGAAGGCGGCCAGGGCCAGCGCGCTCCCCAGGGTGCACGCGATGGCGGTGGAGAGCGCCGCGACGAGCATGATCCGTACGGGGCCCAGCCCGACGGCGTCCAGCCCTTCCCGGGGCCGGGTCGCGGGGTCGGTCCGGGCGACGGCCACCGCGAACTGCACGGTGACGGCGAGCGGGACCATGGCCCACAGCAGACGCGGGAACGATCCGGCAGGCCGGGCCGTGGCCCCGGCGAGCACGTACAGCAGCAGGAACCCGGTGCCCGCGCAGGCGGCGGCGACCAGGAGCCGGCGCACCTGGACGAGCGGCCGGGAGCCGCGGGCTAGGCGGAGAGCGAGCACGCGGCCTGGCCTCCAGGACTCTCCTCGGGCGGATCGCCGGCGCCGCGCACGCCGACGGCGGGCGCGGCCGCGGCGGGGTGGCCGTCGAGCAGCGCGACCCGGCGGTCGGCGACGGCCGCGGTCTCCTCGTCATGGGTGGCCAGCAGCACGGTGATCCCGTGCGAGCGGGCCGCGGTGGTGAGCGCACGGAGCAGCAGCGCGCACTCGGCGCGGTGCAGCGGGGCGGTGGGTTCGTCGGCGAAGACGACGGCGGGCTCGTTGACGAGGGCCCGGGCGAGGGCGACCCGCTGGGATTCGGCGCGGGTCAGGGCGCCCGGGCGTTTGCGGGCGAACGCGCCGATGTCGAGCCGGTCCAGCCAATCGCAGGCGGCGGCCTTGGCGGTGCGGTGGGAGGCGCCTGCGACCAGCAGGGGCAGGGCCGCGTTCTCCCACACCTTGAGCTCGGGCAGCAGCAGGGGGTCGGGGCCGATCCAGCCGAACCGGTCGCGGCGCAGCCGTTCGCGGGCCACGGCGCCCATGGTGTGGACGGGCACGCTGTTGAACCAGATCTCGCCCTGCTCGGGGACCAGGTGGCCGGCCAGGCAGCGCAGCAGGGTGGTCTTTCCGCTGCCGCGCGGGCCGGTCAGGGCCAGGATCTCGCTCTGGCGGACGCCGACCGAGACTCCGATGAGGCCGGGTGAACCTCCCCCAGACTTCGTCCGTGGGGACCCCCAGTGGGAGTAGTGAACGGACCGGGCCCAGAGCACGTCGTTGTCCGGTGGGGCGTTGTCCGGTGGAGCCACCATGGCGTACACCTCCGTCCGGGGGAACGAAGCAGAGCCGGTTCGGTCACTGGCGCCGCACTGAGATGTAAAGAGATGAACGTCTTGGATGGTGACAGCACACGGCCCGGACCCCCGCGTTCTCACTCGAACGGGCGATCCGGGCCGTGTGGTTCGGACTGTTTGCTGCTCTTTACAGCTTGGTCCAGGCCTCGGCGAGCACCGAGCGCAGGATGCCTTCGATCTCGTCGAAGGTGCCCTGGTCCGCGATCAGCGGCGGGGCCAGCTGGATGACCGGGTCGCCACGGTCGTCGGCACGGCAGTACAGGCCGTTGTCGAAGAGCGCCTTGGAGAGGAAGCCGTAGAGCACGCGCTCGGTCTCCTCGTCCGTGAAGGACTCCTTGGTGACCTTGTCCTTGACGAGCTCGATGCCGTAGAAGAAGCCGTTGCCGCGGACGTCGCCGACGATCGGCAGGTCGTGCAGCTTCTGCAGCGTCTTGAGGAAGGAGCCCTCGTTGTCCAGCACGTGCTGGTTGAGGCCTTCCTTGTCGAAGATGTCGAGGTTGGCGATCGCCACCGCGGAGGACACCGGGTGTCCGCCGAAGGTGTAGCCGTGCAGGAAGGTGTTGTCACCCTTGTAGAACGGCTCGGCGAGGCGGTCCGAGATGATGCAGGCACCGATCGGGGAGTAGCCCGAGGTCATGCCCTTGGCGCAGGTGATCATGTCCGGGACGTAGTCGAACTTGTCGCAGGCGAACATCGTGCCGAGACGGCCGAAGGCGCAGATCGTCTCGTCGGAGACGAGGAGCACGTCGTACTCGTCGCAGATCTCGCGGACCCGCTGGAAGTACCCGGGCGGCGGCGGGAAGCAGCCGCCCGCGTTCTGCACCGGCTCCAGGAAGACGGCGGCGACGGTGTCGGCGCCCTCGAAGAGGATCTGCTGCTCGATCTGGTCGGCGCACCAGCGGCCGAAGGCCTCGGGGTCGTCGCCGTAGATCGGGGCACGGTAGATGTTGGTGTTCGGCACCTTGTGCGCGCCCGGGACCAGCGGCTCGAAGGGGGCCTTCAGGGCCGGCAGACCGGTGATGGACAGGGCGCCCTGCGGGGTGCCGTGGTAGGCGACCGCACGCGAGATGACCTTGTACTTGGTGTGCTTGCCCTGCAGCTTGAAGTACTGCTTGGCGAGCTTCCACGCGGTCTCGACGGCCTCGCCGCCACCGGTGGTGAAGAAGACCTTGTTCAGGTCGCCGGGCGCGTAGTGGGCGAGGCGCTCGGCCAGCTCGACGGCCTTGGGGTGCGCGTACGACCACACGGGGAAGAACGCGAGTTCCTGGGCCTGCTTGTAGGCGACCTCGGCCAGTTCCTTGCGGCCGTGACCGGCGTTGACCACGAACAGTCCGGCGAGACCGTCCAGGTAGCGCTTGCCCTTGTCGTCGAAGATGTAGGTGCCCTCACCCCGCACGATGGTGGGGACGGGGGAGTTCTCGTACGACGACATGCGGGTGAAGTGCATCCACAGGTGGTCGTACGCGGTCTTGGAGAGGTCCTGGCTCACGGGCTATCGAGTTCCCCACATGTAGGTCTGCTTCTTCAGCTTCAGATAAACGAAGCTTTCGGTTGATCGCACGCCGGGGAGCGCGCGGATCTTCTTGTTGATCGTCTCCAGTAGGTGGTCGTCGTCCTCGCAGACGATCTCCACCATCAGGTCGAACGAGCCCGCGGTCATGACCACGTACTCGCACTCGGCCATCTGGGTCAGTGCGTCGGCCACCGGGTCGAGGTCTCCCTCGACGTTGATGCCGACCATGGCCTGGCGTCGCAGGCCCACGGTGAGCGGGTCGGTGACGGCGACGATCTGCATGACGCCCTGGTCGAGCAGCTTCTGCACGCGCTGGCGCACGGCTGCCTCCGACAGGCCCACGGCCTTGCCGATCGCTGCGTAGGGACGGCGACCGTCCTCCTGCAGTTGCTCGATGATCGCCAGGGACACAGCATCGACCGAAGGGGACGGTTGTCTGTTCCTGGAATCTGCGCTTCGACTGACCACGACCTCACTGTGCACGAGGAGTCGTCTGTTCCGCAAGACGGAATCGATGAAATCCGTTGTTTGAGGTCTTGGATCTCACTGATTTCGTAGTTGGTGGTGTCCGGCCCTGCCGAAAGCATCCGCCTTGGGGCTAGGATTGGGATTCGTCTCAATCGTTGGACATGTGATCAGGAGTGTGGCTGGAGTGACCACCGAACTGCGTCGTCTGCGCAACTACATCGGCGGAGAGTTCAAGGACGCCGCCGACGGGCGGACCACCGAGGTGGTCAACCCCGCCACCGGCGAGGTGTACGCCACCGCCCCGCTCTCCGGCCAGGCCGATGTCGACGCCGCCATGGCCGCCGCCGCGGCCGCCTTCCCGGGCTGGCGCGACACCACCCCCGCGGAGCGCCAGAAGGCCCTGCTGAAGATCGCGGACGCCTTCGAGGCGCGCGCGGACGAGCTCGTGGCCGCCGAGTCCGAGAACACCGGCAAGCCGCTGGGCCTCACGGCCAGCGAGGAGCTCCCCCCGATGGTGGACCAGATCCGCTTCTTCGCGGGTGCGGCCCGTCTCCTGGAGGGCCGCTCGGCCGGCGAGTACATGGAAGGGATGACCTCGATCATCCGCCGCGAGCCGGTCGGCGTGTGCGCCCAGGTCGCGCCGTGGAACTACCCGATGATGATGGCGGTGTGGAAGTTCGCCCCGGCCATCGCCGCCGGCAACACCGTGGTGCTCAAGCCCTCGGACACCACCCCCGCCTCCACCGTCCTGATGGCGGAGATCATCGACTCCGTCCTGCCCAAGGGCGTCTTCAACGTCGTGTGCGGCGACCGCGAGACCGGCAAGGCCATGGTCGAGCACTCCACCCCGGCGATGGCCTCCATCACCGGCTCGGTGCGCGCCGGCATGCAGGTCGCCGAGAGCGCCTCGAAGGACGTCAAGCGCGTCCACCTGGAGCTCGGCGGCAAGGCCCCGGTCGTGGTCTTCCAGGACGCCGACATCGCCAAGGCCGTCGAGGACATCGCGGTCGCCGGCTACTTCAACGCCGGCCAGGACTGCACCGCGGCGACCCGCGTGCTCGTGCACGAGTCCATCCACGACGAGTTCGTGACTGCCCTCGCCAAGGCCGCGGCCGACACCAAGACCGGCCAGCCGGACGACGAGGACGTGCTCTACGGTCCGCTGAACAACCCGAACCAGCTCAAGCAGGTCGCCGGCTTCATCGAGCGCCTCCCCGCCCACGCCAAGGTCGAGGCGGGCGGCCACCAGGTCGGCGACAAGGGCTACTTCTACGCCCCGACCGTGGTCTCGGGCCTCAAGCAGGACGACGAGATCATCCAGAACGAGGTCTTCGGCCCCGTCATCACCGTCCAGTCCTTCACGGACGAGGCCCAGGCCCTGGAGTACGCGAACGGCGTCGAGTTCGCCCTCGCCTCCTCCGTGTGGACCAAGGACCACGGCCGCGCGATGCGCATGTCCAAGAACCTCGACTTCGGCTGCGTGTGGATCAACACCCACATCCCGCTCGTCGCCGAGATGCCCCACGGCGGCTTCAAGAAGTCCGGCTACGGCAAGGACCTCTCCGCCTACGGCTTCGAGGACTACACCCGCATCAAGCACGTGATGACCTCGCTCGACGGCTGATCGTTCCCCGCGGAGATCACATCGATCATCCAAGGGGCTTGAGGGGGCGGGCAGTAGACAATGTGTCTATTGCCCGCCCTCTTCCCGTCCCCGAGGCTTTGCCCATGCCTGAACTCGCCTTCTCCCGCCGCGCGGCGCTGCGCGGCCTCGGTGCCGCCGGCCTGTTCGCGGCCCTCACCGGCTGCGGTGTGCCCGCCGCGTTCGTCCCCGAGGACCGGCGGGGAGGCCCGGACCGCTCCGACCGGGACAAGCGGGTCGCCTTCTCCAACTGGCCGCTGTACATCGACACCGATGACGAGGACGAGGAGCGCCGGCCCACGCTGGACGCCTTCACGGAGAAGACCGGCATCGAGGTCCGGTACACCGAGGAGATCAACGACAACGACGAGTTCTTCGGCAAGGTCAGCCCGGCCCTGATGAACCACCAGGAGACCGGTCACGACCTGGTGGTGGTCAGCGACTGGATGGCCGCCCGCTTCGTCCACCTGGGCTGGGCCCAGAAGATGGACCGCTCGGCGCAGCCCAACGTGGCCGCCCACCTGGACCCGCAGCTGCGGTCCCCGGCCTTCGACGAAGGCCGCCTCCACACCGTCCCGTGGCAGTCGGGGATCACCGGCATCGCCTACAACCGCAAGGCGCTGGGCCGGGAGATCAAGTCCGTCAAGGACCTGTGGCACCCGGACCTGGCCGGCAAGGTCACGCTCTTCTCCGGCCTGGACGAGTCCTTCGCCCTCCTGATGCAGGGCAACGGCGTGGACGTCACCCGGTGGACCGAGTCCGACTTCCACCGGATGTGCGACCAGGTGGAGAGCATGGTGAAGAAGAGGCACATCCGACGCTTCACCGGCAACGACTACACCTCCGATCTGAGCAAGGGGGACGTCCTGGCTTGCCAGGCGTACTCCGGCGACGCCATCCAGCTCCAAGCCGACAACCCCGACATCGAGTTCGTGGTCCCGGAGGAGGGCGCCGAGCTCTGGGCCGAGAGCCTGCTCGTCCCCAACCTGGCCCGGCACAAGGTCAACGCCGAGGCGCTGGTCGACTACTACTACGCTCCGGAGGTGGCCGCCGAACTCGCCGCGGCCGTCAACTACGTCTGCCCGGTTCCGGCCGCCCGCGAGGTCCTGGCCGGCTCCGACGACAAGGAGACCGCGCAGCTCGCCGAGAACCCGCTGATCTTCCCCGACGGGGAGATGCGCAAGCGGCTCGTCGTGGCCCGGGACATCTCCTCGGCCGAGCGCCGTTCCTTCGCCCAGCGATGGAACGCCATCGTCGGCCTCTGACCTCGGGCGGAACAGAACGATCACGGTCCCGCTACAGAACTGAACGTGTTCAGACGTTTGGCTGAACGTGTTCAGAAACAGGCGTACGCTTCCTTCCATGAGCGAGAGAAGCGCCCTTCAGCGGCGGATCCGTGCCTGGCTGGTCCTGTTCATCGTCTGCCTCGTGCTCAGCGGCCTCACTGCCTTCCCCCTGGTCAGCGAACTGCACTGGGCCAACTCCCTCGTGTCCCACACGTGGCTTCGACGGGTGGGGGACGGGCTGGAACGGGCCGACGCCGACTACCCCTTCCTCCTCTACGGCACCGACTGGCTCGCCTTCGCCCACCTGGTGATCGCGGTCTTCTTCTACGGAGTCCACCGCGACCCCGTCCGCAACATCTGGATCGTCGAAGCCGGCATGATCGCCTGCGCCGGTCTGATCCCCCTGGCCCTGATCTGCGGCCCCATCCGGGGCATCCCCTTCTGGTGGAGCGTCATCGACATGTCGTTCGGGGTCTTCGGGGTCATACCCCTGCTGGTGCTCCGCCGCATGATCAAGCGGCTTGAGGCGCTGCCGCCCGACCGCTACCTGGCGAAGGCCGCCATGACGATCCCGTAGGCCACCTTGTTCATGTCCTGCCCCTTCGCGTCGATGGAGTTGACCGAGTAGACGAGGGTGCGCGAGAGGTCGCGCGCCCCGCCGATCACGGTGCTGTAGCCGTACCGCGACCCCGTCTTGCCGTAGACCGCCGTGCCGTCGGGCAGGACGAACCGCTTCAATCCCGCGGTCTGCACGGCGTCCTCCCCGGATTCGAAGTCCTTGACCGCGGGCACCGTGAACATCTCCTCCAGCTGCGCCTTCGGCACCACCCGGCCCGAGAACAGGGCCTGGGTGAACCCCTCCAGGTCGGCGGTGGTCGATATCAGGTCCCCGGCGGCCCAGTTGGACGAGGAGTTCCAGTCGGTCACGTCCACCAGCGTGCTCCCGCCACCGGGCTTCTCCACGGCCTGGTAGCCGTGGTGGTGCGGGCCCGCCACCCCGTTCTCCCCGCGCGCCGGAACCGACGTGTGGCGCAGGCCGAGCGGCTTCAGGATCCGTGCGGACAGGGCCTGTTCGTACGTCGTGCCCGTCAGCTTCTCGATCAGCACGCCCAGGACCGTGTAATCGATGTTGAGGTAGTGCTGCTTCTCGCCCGGCCGGAACTCGGGCCCCTTCGCCACCGCTTCGGCGATCAGCGCGTGCGGATCGACCACGTCGAACCGGTGGGCGTACTGCGCCTCGAACGAATCCCCGGGCCCCTCGGCCGGCCGGATGCCGCTCGTGTAGTTCAGCAACTGCCGCACGCTGATGGGCTCGAAGCCCTTCGGCCCGGACGGCAGCAGCCCCGGCAGGTACTGCTGCACCGGCTCGTCCAGATCGACCTTGCCCTCGGCGGCCAGCTGGAGCACCAGCGCCGCCGTGAAGGTCTTCGTCACCGAACCCGCCCGGAACCGGGCATCCTCGAAGGCCTTGCGCCCGGTGCGGACATCGGCCACGCCGGAGCTCCCCACCCAGCGGCCGCTGCTACCGCCGACCCGGACCAGCGCGGCCACGGCGTCCGCGCTGTCAGGGCCGACGCCGGCGATCGCCCTGCGCAGCGCCGCCGCGTCGGGTGCGGTCGTGTACAAGGGCGGCTTCACATCGCTCGCCGATGCCGGTGCCGACGCGGTCCCCGCTGCGGTCACCGGCGCGGCATGGGCGACAACCGGTCCGGCCGCGATGCCCAGGACCAGGGCGGTGGCGATCAGTGTGCGCGTACGTACCTTCATGGCGAAATCCCCCTGATAGTCATCCGGGCCCCAGCGGCCCCGATGACTCAATGCTGCAGGTCACAGGGGTCTTCGCGGATCACCAACAAGAGGGGTCTTCACCGGTACGACAACTCACCGGCGCGGGGGATCCGGCCGTCGCCCCCTCACTCCCGGGAGGGAGATACCCCAGAGCCGGCCGCGCCCGCGGCCCCCGTCCCGGCCGCGATGAGACCCGTCTCGTACGCGCAGATCACCGCCTGGATCCGGTCCCGCAGCCCGAGCTTCGCCAGCACATGGCCCACATGGGACTTCACCGTGTGCTCGCTCACCACCAGCGCGCCCGCGATCTCCGCGTTCGACAGCCCCCGTCCCAGGTGCAGAAGCGTCTCCCGCTCCCGCGCCGTCAGCACCTCCAGCCGCTGCGCCGACAGCGCCCCCGCCGGCCGCGCCGTAGCCGCCGTGTACTCCTCGATCAGCCGCCGCGCCACCGAAGGCGCCAGCAGTGACTCGCCCGCCGCCACCACCCGTACGGCATGCACCAGATCGTCCCGCCGCACGTCCTTCAGCAGGAACCCGCTCGCCCCCGCGTGCAGCGCCTCGTACACGTACTCGTCCGAGTCGAAGGTCGTCAGGATCACCGTCCGGCACGAGGTCCCGGCCGAGATCGTCCGGCACGCCTCGATCCCGTCGAGCACCGGCATCCGGACGTCCAGCAGCGCCACGTCCGGCCGCAGCTCCCGCACCGCGGCCACCGCCGCCGCCCCGTCCCCCACCTCCGCGACGACCTCGATGTCCTCCTGCACGTCCAGGATCATCGCGAACCCGCTGCGCACTAGTTCCTGGTCATCCGCCACCACCACACGGATCGTCAACGCCCCACCTCCAGCGGCGAGGTTACTAGCACGACGCGGACCGAGAACCCCAGGCCGCCGGGGCCCGGGCCGAACTCCGCCGTACCGCCGTGCGCCGCCGCCCGCTCCCGGATCCCGATCAGCCCGTGCCCGCCGGACGGCCCGCCGGCACCGGACCCCGGTACCGCCCCCGGCCCGGTTCCCGACCGGGTCCCCGGCCCCTGCCCGTCGTCCGTCACCGTCACCGTGAGTGCCCCCGGCCCGTACTCCAGCCGCACCGACACGTTTGACGCCCCGGAATGCTTCACCGCGTTCGTCAGCGCCTCCTGCACCACCCGGTGCACCGTCGCCTCCAGCGCCGCCGGCAGAACGCGCACCGCGCCCGTCCGCTCGTACGACACCTGCGGCCCGCTGCCCCGGACCCGCTCCAGCAGCAGCGGCAGCTCCGCGATCCCGGGCTGCGGCGACCGCGGAGCCACCTCCTGCGCCCGGTCCGTCCGCAGCACGCCCAGCATGGTCCGCAGCTGCGCCATCGCGTCCCGCCCCGTCTCGGCGATCGCGTCGAACGCGGCCTCCGCCCGCTCCGGCGCCCTGCGCACCGCCACCGGACCGGCCTCCGCCTGCACGATCATGATGCTGACCGCGTGCGAGAGGATGTCGTGCATCTCCCGCGCTATTCGGGCGCGTTCGCGCGCCGCCGCCTGCTCCGCCTCGATCCGGTTCGCCCGCTCCAGCTCCGCGGCCCGGGCCTCGACGGCGACCGTGTAGGCCTGCCGCGTGTACTGGAGCCGCCCCAGGGCGTAGGCCGCGGCGAAGACGAACAACGCGAACAGCAGCTCCTTGGCCGTCCCGGTGTTGAGCGCCACGGAGGCGAGGATCAGCCCGGTCAGGGTCACGCCCATCGCGACCCGCACCCGGGCCGGGCACAGCAGCGCCATCGTGTACACGCCGACCAGCGGGGCGTACGGCAGCGGCTGGCCGGGCCCGTCCAGTGCCAGCGTGTAGAGCGACCCGGCCGCGACCATCCCGAAGATCGCCGCCACGGGCGCCTGCCGCCGCCACACCAACGGCACGTTGCCCAGCGTCATCAACAGGTACGCCGTCCAGGTGGCCGGCGAATCCTGCGGATCGCGGGGCACGACGAACGGAATCGTCGTCGCCACCTGGACCAGCAGCGTCAGTCCCAGGTCCTGCCACCGCGGATCCGCCCGCCGGATCCGCTCCCCCCAGGCGCGCATCACCGGCCGGACAGCCCGAGCTCGGCGCGTACGCCGGTCAGCGCGTCCACGCGGTTGGTGGTGACGGAGTCCACTCCGGCCGCGATCAGCTTGCGCATCGTCCGTGTGGTGTCCGCGGTCCAGGCCGAGACCAGCAGGCCCTCCTTGTGGAGGGCGTCCGTCAGCTCCCGGTCGACCAGTCCGAACCGGTAGTTGAGCCAGGCCGGCGCCACCGCGTCGATCAGCACCCGGCGGGGCGGCGACAGCGTGGTCCAGGTCAGCGCGATCTCGGCGCCCGGGTCGGCGGCGCGCACGGCCAGCATGGTGTCCGGGCCGGCGCAGTAGTAGGTGCGGTCGCGCGCCCCGCAGTCCCGGACCTGGCCGACGACCGTCCGTACGGCCCCGGCCGTCGCCCCGGGCAGGTCGATCATCACGCGGCCCGCGCCGGCCGCCATCAGGGCCTCGCGCAGTGTCGGGACGCGTCCGTCCGTCAACTCCTTCAGCTGCGGGGCCGTGACGGCATCGAGGCGCACCTCATGGCCCCACAGCCGCTGGAGCGTGTCGTCGTGGAGCAGGACCGGCACCCCGTCGCGGGTCAGCCGTACGTCGATTTCGACCGCGTCCGCTCCGCGTGCGAAGGCCGAGCGGATCGAGGGCAGGGTGTTTTCACGGACACGGTAGGGATCGCCGCGGTGACCGACGGCAGTCAGGGTGCGCATGACCGCCATTGTCGGCGTTCCCGGCGGTCCGTCAGCGCGCCAGCCAGGCTGAGGTGTACGTGTCGATCTCCGCAGTGAGCTTCGCCTTGCCGGCCTCGTCCAGGAAGGACGCCTCGACGGCGTTCTTCGCCAACTGCGCGAGCCCGCGCTCGTCGAGGTCGAGGAGGCGCGCGGCGACCGCGTACTCGTTGTTGAGGTCGGAGCCGAACATCGGCGGGTCGTCGCTGTTGATGGTGACGAGCACGCCCGCCTGCACCATCTCCTTGACCGGGTGGCGGTCCAGGTCGGTCACGGCGCGCGTGGCGATGTTGGAGGTCGGGCAGACCTCCAGCGCGATCCGGTGCTCGGCGAGGTAGGCGAGGAGCTCCGGGTCCTGCGTGGCGCTGGTGCCGTGGCCGATGCGCTGGGCGCCCAGTTCGCGGATCGAGTCCCAGATCGTCTCCGGGCCGGTGGTCTCGCCGGCGTGCGGCACGCTGTGCAGGCCGGCGGCCCGGGCGGCGTCGAAGTACGGCTTGAACTGCGGGCGGGGGACGCCGATCTCGGGGCCGCCGAGGCCGAAGGAGACCAGGCCCTCCGGGCGCAGGTCGACGGCGAGGCGCGCGGTCTCGGCGGCGGCCTCCAGGCCTGCCTCGCCGGGGATGTCGAAGCACCAGCGCAGGATGACGCCGAGTTCGGTCTCGGCGGCCTTGCGGGCGTCCTCGATGGCCTCCATGAAGGCCTTCTCGTCGATGCCGCGACGGGTGGAGGAGTACGGGGTGATGGTCAGTTCGGCGTAGCGGATGTTCTGCCGGGCCATGTCGCGGGCGACTTCGAAGGTCAGGGTGCGTACGTCGGCGGGGGTGCGGACCAGGTCGACGACGGAGAGGTAGACCTCGATGAAGTGCGCGAAGTCGGTGAACGTGAAGTAGTCGGCGAGCGCCTCGGGGTCGGTGGGGACCTTGGAGTCGGGGTGGCGGGCGGCGAGTTCGGCCACGATGCGCGGGGAGGCCGAGCCGACGTGGTGGACGTGGAGTTCCGCCTTGGGCAGCCCTGCGATGAAGGGGGTCAGGTCGGGCATGAGGGGCCTCCGGGAGGACGCGGGTGCGGACGAGATCGGGCTTCATCGTAGGCAGCTCAGGGACCGTCGGTGGCAGCGCATAGCATGGCCGTACGAGAGGGGGGCGCCGCATGACCGACCAGAGCCCCGAGCCGAGGGACCCGTGGGCGCCGCCGGAGCGGCCGGCGGTGGAGCTCGGGAAACCACAGGCCGCACCGGGCGTGTCGGGTTCGCCGTCCGTGCACGACCAGCCCACGATCGCGGGGATGCCGGGGGCTGAGGTTCCGCAGGCCCAGATACCCGGGCCGGCGCAGACGCCGACGCCCGCTCCCGGGCCCGCCTACGGGTACCCGGCCCAGCCGGACTTCGGGGGGTACGCGTACCCCGGACCGCCGCCCGCGCAGCCGGCGTACGGCCACCCCGGGTACCCGGGCCAGCAGGGGTACCCCGGATACCCGGGTTACCCGTTCCACCCGCCGAAGAGCAATGGCTTCGGGGTCACCGCCCTCGTCCTCGGCATCCTGGGCGTGGTCACCTGCTACCTGGGCCTCCTGTTCGCGGTCCCGGCGCTCGTGTTCGGCATCCTGGGCCGTGGCAAGGCCCGGCGCGGCGAGGCCGACAACGGCCCGATGGCACTGGCCGGCATCATCCTGGGCGCGGTCGGCATCGTGCTCAGCCTGCTGATGATCGCGCTCGTGATCGCCGGTGTCCTGCTCGGCGACTCGGGGACCGGCAACGACTTCGACGGCCCGTCCTCGCACACGCAGATCCGCGAGAACGTCTGACCCGGGAGCCGCGGGGCACACGGAACGGGGCCGGGCCCGGGCAGCAGTTGCCCGGGCCCGGCCCCGTCCGTCACCCACCGTCCGCCTACGGGGCCTGCGCCACCCACGGCCAGTCCGCGTCCCGGCCGTCCTCGATCAGGGTGACCATGCGGAACGCCGCGTCGGTGAGCCCGCCGAAGGTGTGCCGGTTGGCGGACCCGGAGGGCGCGTGGCCCGTCCGGTGCCCGGCCAGGTTCCACGTGTACACCGGGACCTCGCCGGGGACGAGGGCCGTCGGGTCGCCGCCGTGGTGGTAGGTCGCCTGCTCGTCGGTGACGATCAGGACCCGGTCGTGCCCCGCGTAGTGCCGCCGCACGGCCTCGGCGGTGCAGGTGCCGCCGAGGTCCTCGAACCGCTCCAGCACCTTCAGTACCGACTCGCCCCGCTCGTACGGGACCTGCTTGCTCTGCGTCCCGAACTGCACCAGGTCCGCGTCCTGGGCGCGCAGCGCCAGCGCCGTACCGAAGACGGCCGCCGCGTCCGCCCGGTTGAGTCGGGAGCGGTCCGACAGCGGCGCCCACATCGACCCCGACCGGTCCACGAGGACCAGCGTCCGGCCCGGCAGCGCGGGTACGTTGGCCAGCGAGCGGCCGAGCGCCTGCTCCAGCGGGTACGCCCAGCGCAGCGAGGGCGCGTGCTGGTAGGCGGCCAGGTAGCGGAAGGGGAACTGTCGGGACCGGGCGACGACTTCCGGGTCGCAGAGCTTCGCCGCTACTTGCGCGGCCACCGCGTCCGAGACACCGGCCTGGTCGAAGTTGCGCAGGTTCCGCAGCAGCGCCATCGCGCCCATGGACGGGATGATCGCCTCCCACGCGGCCGCGTCCATCGGCCCCCGGAGCCAGCCGGCCAGTGCCTCCCAGGTCATGCCCGCGGCGGCGAGCCGCTCGGCCCCGTCCGGCGCGATGACCTGCGCCCGGCGCTCCTCGACCGGGAGTTCCATGAGTTCCCGGTGGGCGAGCAGGGTGCGGTTGCCGGCCGGTACGCGTGCCGTCTCCGGGTGGTGGCGCCGGTCGAGGGCGTAGCGGAACAGCTCGCCCTGCCAGGGCTTGGCGGGATCGGGGGAGGCGTGTACGAGGTTCAGCACGTCGCCGAAGCGGAAGCCTTTGGACGCGGTGTCGTACTTCAGCAGCGACGTGCCGGAATACAGCCTGCGTACGGCATCGGCGATGCCGCGCTTGACCGGCTTGGGCACGTTGCGCCCGTACGTCGCCGTCCAGTAGGCCAGCAGTTCGCCGGGCTCGTCCGCACGCTGCAGCACACGGTCCACGACGCTGCGGTTCGACGGCCCGTCGCCCGCTCCGGCATCGAGCCGCGCCTTGACGTACTCGGCCGCTCCGACCAGCGAGGCGGTCCGCATGTTCGCGTCGGTACGCAGCCAGCCGAGCAGGCCGGCGGTCCACGCGGGGTCCTCGACGGCCAGTCGGCGCACGAGTGCGCAGAACCGGTCGTCGCGGGCCTCGCCGCTCTCGTAGAAGGTCCGCTGCGTCACGAAGTTGGCGACGGCGAGCAGGAACAGCTCGGAGCGCGGATCGCGGACGAAGCCGGGGCCGCCCTGGTGGTTGGCGGCGCGACCGCGGGTGGAACGTACGGGCGAGGTGGGCGCGGCGGCAGCCGGTGCAGCCGCCGTCCTGAACGCGCGCAGGTTGAAGCGAGCCATGTGGATCCCCCCGAATCCGGTGGAGTGCGGGGGAGGCGTGGCGTGCGGGATGCCCGAGGTCAGAGGTCGGCGACGGGCTGTGTCGACTGCTCTCTCCGGACTGAGCTACCGGCCGTGGCCGGGCGGGATTCGAACCCGCGACCCGTCGATCCGGAAGTAGCCGTCGCCTGCGCACCGGGCGTCCCGCACGCGTGCCTCCCGAGATCGAAGTGGCGGCGGCCTGGGATTCTCTGCACGAGAAGGAGCCGCAGCACGGCGCACCGGGAGGTGCGTGACACAGGTGTCCAGAGGTCGAGGTCGGCGAGACCACGTGGTGCTCTACCAACTGAGCTACACCGGCCCGAAGCCGATGACGGGACTCGAACCCGCGGCCGCCCCATTAACAGTGGAAGTAGGTCTCGCCTTCGCACCTGGACGAGCCCTACGTTAGGCGGCCCGCCCGCCGGCCCGCCACGCATTTGGCACCGGCCCGGCCGAGGTCAGGCCGCGTCCGTGCGCAGCCGGTCGCGGGCCTCCATCAGGGCGAAGCCCAGGAGGTTCAGACCGCGCCAGCGGGACGGGTCCAGTGCGCGGTCGTCGTCCGCGGCGAGGCCGATGCCCCAGATGCTGTCCAACGGGCTCGCCTCCACCAGCACCCGGTTCCCCGTGCCCAGCAGGTACCCGCGCAGCTCGGGGGTGGACGCGAACTTGTGCACGCTGCCCTCCACCACCAGCGCGAACCGCTCCCGCTCCCACGTCGCCTCGTCGAAGTCGCGCACGAGCCGCCCGGCCTTCTTGGCCTCCGCCGGAGTCTTCGCCTCCAGCGCGGCGCGCTCCGCCTCGGGGTCCCCGAACAGGCGGGCCTTGCCGGCCATCATCCAGTGCTCCGCCGTGGCGTACAGGACATCACCCACGGTGAAGGGCGACGGCCACCACTGGCTCATGCAGCTGGGGCCGAGCGTCCCGTCCGGACGCGGCCGGTGTCCCCAGAACGGCAGGTACTTCAGCCTCTCACCACGGCTGACCTGCTCGATCAACTTGTCGATCTTTTCCATGCACGCGAGTCTGGCAGTCGCCACTGACACTTCGTACGGGATTCGGCGTGTGCCTCGACACATGGTCGACCGATTCCGTCGCGTAATCAAAAGGCAACAACGGAATCACTTGGCGGTGGGGAACACCTCTGCCAGGATCGGCACTCAATTCGAGCTGAAGCTACGGAGAGCGTGAGAGCGTGATGGGTAATCGCTTCCAGGTCAAAGACCGCTTCGCAAACGGCGCGCAGTACATCGACGGGCAGCTGAGGTCCGGAACCTCCGGGCGGTCGCACACCGTCGTCGATCCTGCGACGGGCGAGGAGGTGCTCACGTACGAGCTGGCCTCCACCGCCGACGTCGACGAGGCCGTCGCCGCCGCCAAGCGGGCCTTCCCGGCCTGGTCGGCGGCCACCCCCGGCGAGCGCTCGGACGCCCTGCACCGGCTCGCCGCCGTGCTGGCCGAACAGGCCGAGGACTTCGCGTACGCGGAATCCCTCCAGTGCGGCAAGCCGATCAAGCTGTCCACCGAGTTCGACGTACCGGGAACCATCGACAACACCGCCTTCTTCGCGGGCGCCGCCCGGCATCTGCAGGGGCAGGCGGCGGCCGAGTACTCAGGGGACCACACCTCCTACGTGCGACGCGAGGCCATCGGGGTCGTCGGCTCCATCGCCCCCTGGAACTATCCGCTCCAGATGGCCGCCTGGAAGATCCTCCCGGCGATCGCCGCGGGCAACACGATCGTCCTGAAGCCCGCCGAGCTGACCCCGCTCACGTCCCTGATGTTCGCCCAGGCGGCCAAGGACGCGGGCCTGCCGGACGGCGTGGTCAACATCGTCACCGGCGCCGGCCGGGACGCGGGCGAGCACCTGGTCGGCCACCCGGACGTGGTCATGACCTCCTTCACGGGCTCCACCGCCGTCGGCAAGCGCGTCGCCGAGATCGCCACCGCCACCGTCAAGCGGCTCCACCTGGAGCTCGGCGGCAAGGCGCCCTTCGTGGTCTTCGACGACGCCGACCTGGAGGCCGCCGCCCACGGCGCCGTCGCCGCCTCCCTGATCAACACCGGCCAGGACTGCACCGCCGCCACCCGCGCGTACGTCCAGCGCCCCCTGCACGACGCGTTCGTCGCCCGCGTGGCCGCGCTGATGGAGACCGTCCGCCTCGGCGACCCCGACGACTGGGCCACCGACCTCGGCCCGCTGGTCTCGCACGCCCAGCGCGACCGGGTCGCCGGCTTCGTGGAGCGCGCCCGCGGCTACGCCACCGTCGTCACCGGCGGCGAGATCCCGGGCGGCGAGCTCGCCGCAGGCGCGTACTACCGGCCCACCCTTATCGCCGGCGCCGCCCAGGACAGCGAGGTCGTCCAGTCCGAGATCTTCGGTCCGGTCCTCGTCGTCCTCCCCTTCGACACCGACGACGAGGGCATCGAGCTCGCCAACGACACCCCGTACGGACTCGCCGCCTCCGCCTGGAGCCGCGACGTCTACCGGGCGAACCGCGCCACCCGCGAGATCAAGGCGGGCTGCGTCTGGGTCAACGACCACATCCCGATCATCAGCGAGATGCCTCACGGCGGCTACAAGGCGAGTGGCTTCGGAAAGGACATGAGCGCCTACTCCTTCGAGGAGTACACGCAGGTCAAGCACGTGATGTACGACAACACGGCGGTGGCTGCCAAGGACTGGCACCGCACCGTCTTCGGGGACCGCACCTAACCGTCTTCGGCTTCCGCCGCGTGGCAGCCGGCCGCCTGACCAGCGGCGCCACCCATCCCGAAAGGGCAGCTCATGGAGCAGTTCGAGCCCGACCGCCTCTCGGCGGCGCAACTCGCCGCGATGCGGCGCAGCCTCACCAGCGGGCGCGGCGCCCTCACCCGCCGCTCGCTGCTGCGCGCCTCCGGTGTCGGAGCGCTCACCCTCGGCGGCCTGGCCTCCCTGTCCGCCTGCGGCATCCCGCCGGCCAAACGCGCGGGCGACACCACCGTCGCCTCCGACGACCACTCGGACCGGGAGAAGGAGATCAACTTCTCCAACTGGACCGAGTACATGGACACCAGCGAGGACGAGAAGTCCCACCCCACGCTGGAGGAGTTCACCAAGCGCACCGGGATCGCGGTCAAGTACACCGAGGACATCAACGACAACGTCGAGTTCTTCGGCAAGGTCCGCCCGCAGCTCGCGGCCGGCCAGGACACCGGCCGCGACCTGATCGTCGTCACCGACTGGCTCGCCGCGCGCATCATCCGGCTCGGCTGGGCGCAGAAGCTGGACCCCTCCCACCTGCCGCACGCCTACGCCAACCTGATCCCTCAGTTCCGCACCCCCGACTGGGATCCGGGCCGTTCGTACAGCTACCCCTGGACCGGCATCGACACCGTCATCGCCTACAACGCGAAGGCGACCGACGGCAAGAAGGTCGACTCCGTCACGCAGCTGCTCGACGACCCCTCCCTCAAGGGTCGCGTCGGGTTCCTCACCGAGATGCGCGACAGCGTCGGCATGACCCTGATCGACCAGGGCAAGGACCCGGCGAGCTTCACCACCGCCGACTTCGACGCGGCCATCGGCCGGCTCCAGAAGGGCGTGGACACCAAGCAGATCCGCCGTTTCACGGGCAACGACTACACCGCGGACCTCGACAAGGGCGACCTCGCCGCCTGCCTGGCCTGGGCCGGCGACGTCATCCAGCTCCAGGCCGGCAACCCGGACATCAAGTACGCGATACCGGCGCCCGGTTACATCACCTCCAGCGACAACCTGCTGGTCCCCGCCCACGCCCGGCACAAGGCCAATGCCGAGAAGCTGATCGACTTCTACTACGAGCCCCCGATCGCCGCCCAGCTGGCCGCGTTCATCAGCTACGTCTGCCCGGTCGACGGCGTCAAGGAAGACCTTGCGAAGATCGATCCGGCGCTCGCGGACAACCCCCTGATCATTCCGGACAAGGCGATGGCGGCCAAGGCCCACGCCTTCCGCACGCTCAGCAGTGAGGAAGAGACCGCGTACGAGGAGAAGTTCGCCAAGCTCATCGGAGCCTGACGACCCCCCGTGCCGGCATCCGCGCCCCGCACCCTTCCGACGACACCACCACCGAAGGCCGCGACCCATGACTGACAAGACCGCGGGCGGCGACGTCCGCCTCGCCGGGATCAGCAAGCACTACGGCTCGTTCACCGCAGTGCACCCGCTGGATCTCACCATCCCCCAGGGCTCCTTCTTCGCCCTGCTCGGCGCCTCGGGCTGCGGGAAGACCACCACACTGCGCATGATCGCCGGCCTGGAGGAGCCCTCCACCGGAACGGTCCACCTCGGCGACCGCGAGGTCACCCAGCTGCCGCCCTACAAGCGCCCCGTCAACACGGTGTTCCAGAGCTACGCGCTGTTCCCGCACCTGAACATCTACGAGAACGTGGCCTTCGGGCTGCGCCGCCGCGGCATCAAGTCCGTCAAGAAGCAGGTCGACGACATGCTGGAGCTGGTGGAGCTCGGCCAGTTCGCCCAGCGCAAGCCGCACCAGCTCTCCGGCGGCCAGCAGCAGCGCGTGGCCGTCGCCCGCGCTCTCATCAACCACCCCCAGGTGCTGCTCCTCGACGAGCCCCTCGGCGCACTCGACCTCAAGCTGCGCCGCCAGATGCAGCTGGAGCTCAAGCGGATCCAGACCGAGGTCGGCATCACCTTCGTGCACGTCACTCACGACCAGGAGGAGGCCATGACCATGGCCGACACGGTCGCCGTGATGAGCGGCGGTCGCGTCGAGCAGCTGGGCGCGCCCGCCGAGCTCTACGAGAACCCGCGGACCACCTTCGTCGCGAACTTCCTCGGCACGTCCAACCTCATCGAGGCCGAGGTCCTGGAGGCGGGCGGCTCCGACGTGGTGGTCAGCTCGTCGGGGACGAAGCTGCGGCTGCCGGCGGCCCGATGTTCGACCACCCCTAAGACCGGCGGAAAGCTGCTGGTCGGGGTGCGCCCGGAGAAGATATCCCTGGTCCATGCGGACGAGGTGGACACCATCGCCGCCGGCCGCAACAAGGTCCACGGCAAGATCGCGGCCTCCTCCTTCATCGGGGTCTCCACCCAGTTCGTCATCGACAGCCAGGTCTGCCCCGAGCTGGAGGTGTACGTCCAGAACATCGAGCGCGACGCCCGCCTGGCCCCCGGCGCCGACGTCGTCCTGCACTGGAACCCGGAGCACACCTTCGGCCTCGACGCCGCCCAGGACATAGACGCCGGCATCGAGACGGTCGAGGAGGGCGCATGACCGCCACCGCCGCGCCGCCGGAGGTCGAGGCCCCCACCGAACCGCCGGTCCACAAGCCGTCCGTGCGCAAGCGGCTGATCCCCTACTGGCTGCTGCTCCCCGGCATCCTGTGGCTGTTGGTCTTCTTCGTGCTGCCGATGGTCTACCAGGCCTCCACGTCGGTGCAGACCGGTTCCCTCGAAGAGGGCTTCGAAGTCACCTGGCACTTCCAGACCTACTGGGACGCGCTCACCGAGTACTACCCGCAGTTCCTGCGCTCCCTCGCGTACGCCGGCACCGCGACCGTGCTGTGCCTGCTGCTCGGGTACCCGCTGGCCTATCTGATCGCCTTCAGGGCGGGCCGCTGGCGCAACCTGCTGCTGGTGCTGGTCATCGCGCCGTTCTTCACCAGCTTCCTGATCCGCACCCTGGCCTGGAAGACGATCCTGGCCGACGGCGGCCCCGTGGTCGCCGTCCTCAACAAGATTGGTTTCCTGGACGTCACCAGCTGGCTCGGCATCACCCAGGGGGACCGGGTGCTGGCCACGCCGCTGGCGGTGGTCTGCGGTCTGACGTACAACTTCCTCCCCTTCATGATCCTGCCGCTCTACACCTCGCTGGAGCGCATCGACACCCGCCTCCACGAGGCGGCCGGGGACCTGTACGCCCACCCCGCGACGACGTTCCGCAAGGTGACCTTCCCGCTGTCCATGCCGGGCGTGGTCTCCGGAACGCTGCTCACCTTCATCCCGGCGAGCGGCGACTACGTGAACGCCGAGCTGCTCGGCTCCACGGACACCCGGATGATCGGCAACGTCATCCAGTCGCAGTACCTGCGGATCCTCGACTACCCGACGGCCGCCGCGCTGTCCTTCATCCTCATGGCCATCGTCCTGATCATGGTCACCATCTACATCCGCCGAGCGGGGACGGAGGACCTGGTCTGATGCGTTGGCTCCGGCGCAATCTCGTCGTCATATTCGGCCTCGGCACGCTCGCGTACATGATCCTGCCGAACGTCGTCGTGACGGTCTTCTCCTTCAACAACCCCGCCGGGCGGTTCAACTACGCCTGGCAGGAGTTCTCGCTCGACGCCTGGAAGGACCCCTGCGGGGTCGCCGACCTGTGCGGCTCCCTGTCCCTGTCGCTCCAGATCGCCGTGTGGGCCACGATCGGCGCCACCGTCCTCGGCACCGCCATCGCCTTCGCGATGGTCCGCTACCGCTTCCGGGCGCGCGGCGCGGTCAACTCGCTGATCTTCCTGCCGATGGCGATGCCCGAGATCGTGATGGCGGCCTCGCTGCTCGCGCTCTTCCTGAACATGGGCATCCAGCTGGGCTTCTGGACGATCCTGATCGCCCACATCATGTTCTGCCTCAGCTTCGTCGTCGCCGCGGTCAAGGCGCGCGTCCTGTCGATGGACCCGCGGCTGGAGGAGGCCGCCCGCGACCTCTACGCGGGCCCGGTGCAGACCTTCGTACGGGTCACCCTGCCGATCGCGGCACCCGGTATCGCGGCGGGCGCACTGCTGTCCTTCGCGCTCTCCTTCGACGACTTCATCATCACCAACTTCAACTCGGGCAACACCGTCACGTTCCCCATGTTCGTGTGGGGATCGGCCCAGCGCGGTACGCCTGTACAGATCAACGTCATCGGCACGGCGATGTTCGTCATCGCGGTGCTGGTGGTCCTCGTCGGCCAGATGGTCGGCAACCGCCGCAAGAAGGCACAGCCGAATTAACCCCTGTAGGGAGTTGGAAGACATGGCCCCAGTCGCCATGCGAAGCGTTGCCCAATCACTTTCCGAAGCACTGCCGGTCTCGTACTGGCTGGACGACCCCGGCAAGCCCGCCGCGCAGCCGGCGCTGACCTCCGACGAGGCCTGCGACCTGCTCGTCATCGGCGGCGGGTACAGCGGACTGTGGACCGCGCTGATCGCCAAGGAGCGCGATCCCGCCCGGGACGTCGTCCTGATCGAGTCGAAGGAGGCGGGCTGGGCCGCCTCCGGTCGCAACGGCGGCTTCTGCGCGGCCTCCCTCACGCACGGCCTCGCCAACGGCATGGCCCGCTGGCCGGGCGAGCTCGCCAAGCTGGAGGAGTTGGGCGCCCGCAACCTCGACGAGATCGAGGCGGCCATCACCCGCTACGGCATCGACTGCGACTTCGAGCGCACCGGCGAGATCGACGTGGCCACCGAACCCCACCAGGTCGAGGAGCTGCGCGAGCTGTACGAGGAGGCCCAGAAGCTGGGCCTCGCGGACGGCTCGCGCTGGCTGGACCGCGAGGAGCTGCGCGCGGAGATCGACTCGCCGACGTTCCTCGCGGGCCTGTGGGACACCGACGGCGTCGCCATGCTCAATCCGGCGAAGCTCGCCTGGGGGCTGAAGGCGGCCTGCCTGTCGCTGGGTGTGCGGATCTACGAGAACACCCGGGGGCTGTCACTGGCCTCCTCGGGCGCCGGGATGGCGGTGCGCACCCCGTACGGGCGGATCTTCGCCCGGCGGGTGGCGCTCGGCACGAACATCTTCCCGTCGCTGGTCAAGCGGATCCGGCCGCTCACGGTCCCGGTCTACGACTACGCGCTGATGACCGAGCCGCTGACCGACGACCAGCTGAAGGCGATCGGCTGGCAGGGCCGCCAGGGATTGGGCGACAGCGCCAACCAGTTCCACTACTTCCGCATCACCCCGGAGAACCGCATCCTGTGGGGCGGCTACGACGCCATCTACCCCTACCGCGGCAAGCTCGACTCCGAGTACGACCACCGCCCCGAGACGTACCTGAAGCTCGCGCAGCACTTCTTCACCGCGTTCCCGCAGCTGGAGGGCATCAAGTTCAGCCACGCCTGGGGCGGGGCCATCGACACCTGCTCGCGCTTCTCCGCCTTCTTCGGCACCGCGCACGGCGGCAGGGTCGCCTACGCGGCCGGCTACACGGGGCTCGGCGTTGGCTCCACCCGCTTCGGCGCCGACGTGATGCTGGACCTGCTCGACGGGGCCCGCACCGAGCGGACCGAGCTGGAGATGGTGAAGTCCAAGCCGATGCCGTTCCCGCCCGAGCCCTTCGCCTGGACCGGGATCACGCTGACCAAGTGGTCCCTGGCCCGGGCGGACGCCCGCGGCGGCCGCCGCAACCTGTGGCTGAAGGCCCTCGACAAGCTCGGACTGGGCTTCGACAGCTGACCGGCGCCCCCCTGGGGCACGCTCCCGGCGTGCGCCGCGTTTCACGGCGTGAGCCGATTCACCACCACGAGGTGACCAAACCCGCGTCATCGTAGGGCCCGGCCCCGCTCTCTTCCGGTGAGTACCCCTCACCCCAGAGAACGGAGGCCGGGCGATGCAGGGCTCGGAAATCAAGTCCGCGGTGGAATGGCTGGTGGCGGTGGCGCCGGAACCCGATGCCTGCCGGTGGGAGTGGGAGCGCAACCCCCTCGGGGTCGCCCTGCTGCCCGCCGGCCGGCTCTGGGACGTGCTGATCCTGCCCGGGGAGCTGGGGCAGACCGCCCTCGACGTCTTGACGCAGCTCCTCGACCGGCCCGGCCCGGTGCTCGCCGACTCCGGCGACGCGCGGCTGGGCTTCTTCGTGCCCCCGGGCACGGCTTCCCGCTGGATCGGCACCGGCGTACGGGGAGCAGGGCGCGGGACCTGGATCGCGGTCCCGTACCCCGGCCGGCGGACGGGCGGAGTGCACTGGCTGGTGGTCCCTGACGGCCGCGGGACGCTCACCGACCCGGTGTTGTTGGAGCTCGCCATGCACGAGGCCGCGGCGCGGGCGGCGGGGGAGGAGGGCCGCAAGCCTTGACAAGGGCATTGGTCTGGACCATGTTGGGCGCCGCTGCCGCCTCATCGGCGGCCTGGCTCCATCCCCCCATGTTCCGGAGGCAGTTGTGCGCAGACCCGTGCCTTTCCTCGCCGCCGCCGCCCTCGCGGTCGTCGGCTTCCTCGCCGCGGGGCCGCCGGCCGCCGCAGCCGACGCAGACCTCGTCCGCAACGGCGGCTTCGAAGCCGGACTCGACGGCTGGAGCTGCTCGGCCGGCAGCGGAGCCGTCGTCACCACCCCCGTTCACGGAGGTGGTTCCGCCCTCAAGGCCACCCCGGCCGGCCAGGACAACGCCCGGTGCTCCCAGACCGTCCCCGTCAAGCCCGACTCGACGTACGCGCTCGGCGCCTGGGTGCAGGGCGCGTACGTCTACCTCGGCGCGGCCGGGACCGGCACCACCGACGTGTCCACCTGGACGCAGACCCCCGGCGCCTGGAAGCAGTTGAGCACGACCTTCCGTACGGGCGCGGCCACCACCTCCGTGACGGTCTACACGCACGGCTGGTACGGCCAGAGCGCCCACTTCACGGACGACGTCACGCTCGTCGGCCCCGACCCGGGCGGCTCCGGACCCGGCCAGCCCCAGCCCCCGGCCGCCCCCACCGGCCTGACGGCGTCCGGAGCCACCGCGAGCAGCCTGGACCTCTCCTGGTCGGCCGCCCCGGGCGCCACGTCCTACACGATCCACCGGGACGGCGCCGCGCCCGTGAGCGTCACCGCGAACTCGGCCACCATCACCGGACTCGCCGCTTCCACCCCGTACACCTTCCGGGTCAGCGCGGTGAACGCGGCCGGCGAGTCCGCGAAGAGCGCCCCCGTGACCGCCTCCACGACGAGCGGCGGCGGCAACCCGGGCAACCCCGGCCTCCCGGCCCACGCCCTGGTCGGTTACCTCCACGCGAGCTTCGCCAACGGCTCCGGATACGTCCGGATGGCCGACGTGCCGGCCTCCTGGGACGTCATCAACCTCGCGTTCGGCGAACCGACGTCGGTGACCTCGGGGGACATCCGCTACTCCCTCTGCCCGGTCTCCGAATGCCCCGGAGTGGAATCCCCGGCCGAGTTCAAGGCGGCCATCAAGGCCAAACAGGCCGCGGGCAAGAAGGTGCTGATCTCGATCGGCGGCCAGAACGGCCAGGTCCAGCTCGCCACCACGGCCGCCCGCGACACCTTCGTATCCTCCGTCAGCAAGATCATCGACGAGTACGGGCTCAACGGACTCGACATCGACTTCGAGGGCCACTCCCTCTCGCTCGCCACCGGCGACACCGATTTCCGCGCCCCCGCCACCCCGGTGATCGTCAACCTGATCTCCGCCGTCAAGACGCTGAAGGCCAAGTACGGCCCGGACTTCGTCCTGACGATGGCCCCGGAGACCTTCTTCGTCCAGCTGGGCTACCAGTACTACGGCTCCGGCCCCTGGGGCGGCCAGGACCCGCGGGCCGGCGCGTACCTCCCGGTCATCCACGCCCTGCGCGACGACCTCACCCTCCTGCACGTCCAGGACTACAACTCGGGCCCGATCATGGGTCTCGACAACCAGTACCACTCCATGGGCGGCGCGGACTTCCACATCGCCATGACCGACATGCTGCTCACCGGGTTCCCGGTCGCGGGCAACACCGCGCGCGTCTTCCCGCCGCTGCGCCCGGACCAGGTGGCGATCGGCCTCCCGGCCACCACCAACGCGGGCAACGGCCACACCCCGCCGGCCGAGGTGGACAAGGCGCTGGACTGCCTGACGAAGAGGACGAACTGCGGGACCTACCCGACGCACGGCACCTGGCCCGCCCTGCGCGGCCTGATGACCTGGTCGATCAACTGGGACCGCTTCGGCGGCTGGGAGTTCAGCCGCAACTTCGACGCCTACTTCGGCAGTTAGCCGGAGCCCCGGGCCGGAGCCCCCGGGCTCCGGCCCGGCCCTAGCTAGTCGCCCGAGTAGCCGAAGATCCCCACGTGCGTGGGCTCGTCCCCCGCGTACAGGAGGACGTACAGCCCGGTCCACCGCATGCGGCACTCGCCGATCAGGCTCTGCTCGTACTCCTCGTGGCTCATCGACGCGTTCGCCGCCGCCATCACCTCCCGGTACCGCCCGACGGTCGGCCGGTCCGTGCCGAAGTGGTGGACGGCGCGACCGGCGGTCAGGGGGCGGAGCGTGCAGAGGTCGCCGTTCTCGTACCGAGGGGCATCGGTGGTGCGCACGACCCGCTCGATGTCGAGGATGGAGTGCGTGCCCTCCTCGTGCATGAACTGCTCGTCGGCACGCAGTTCCGCCAGGCTCCCGTACGTCCCGTCACCGCCGTACTCCTCGTGGAAGACCCGTGCCTGCAAGGCGGCGAACGAGGCTTCGACGCTGCCCTCGTACTCCGTCACGTATTCCCACCCGCTGGCACCCATCGCGCGCCGCCGCCTTCCGTAGGGGAGAAGTCCCAAGACCGGCGCAAGACTAGGCGGGGGGTCTGACATTGATACGCGTAGCGGGTTCCCGTTCTCCATGGCTCCGGCCGGGGAAGGCAGCTGACAGGATGACAGTGTCGATCAGGCCGGCACCGAACCGGATGCGGTGTTCGGAGGGGTCCGGCGCCGCTCGGCCTTGTCGGAGACGTGACGTCATGGATGATGAGGCGATGTTCGTCCGCACGGAGAGCCTGCCGCGCACCTCGCAGCAGCACATGGCAGTTCGGGTTCACACCCCCATCGGGTCCGCCGTGGTGCTCTGGCGTGGTGATCCGCGAGAAGCCGACGGCCAGCACCTCATTGAGTGGACCCTCGACGAGGACATCCACTGGGGCCAGAACACCCAGCCAACCGCTGCCGCCGAGCCCGAACTCCGACAGGAAGGCGACCGGGTGATCATGAGCGGCCGCCTCCACTTGATCGACGACGGCGCCGCCCACCTCCAGATGGGCCACTGGCCCGTGCTGTTCGATCTGGCATCACCCCTCCCCAGCGGCCTGGACGGTTCCTGGGTGCAGGTCAGCGTCGCATCCGACCGTGTTGCCCTGTACCCCTACCGAGCCTGACCGGGCCACCCTCAGGTTCTCGGCAGCCCTTGACCGCCAACAGGAGCGTCGGTGCGGCGTACGGCGTGCGCGACGGCCAGTAGCAGGGGCGTGCACAGGAAGCAGCTGGCCAGGACGTCCAGGGGCCAGTGCCAGCCGCGCAGGATCAAGCCGGCGGCCGTGGCACCCGTCAAGGCGAGCGCGGAGGCCATCGGCCACGGGCGGCGGGTGAACGGGCCGATCAACAGGGCCGCGCCGATGTAGGCGACGGCGGAGGTGGCCGTGTGGCCCGAGGGGTAGTAGCCGGCGGCCCAGGGCTCCAGGGGTCCCGGGCGGGCGGTCCACTCCTTCAGCGGCACGATCACGGCCGGGACCAGCGCCATGGCCAGCCCCGCGGTCACGGCCGGGGCCCAGGACCGGGAGCGCCGGACGGAGTACGCCATCGCCAGGACCAGGACCGGTACGGCGACCTGGACGTTGCCGAGGTCGGAGAGGCGTTCGGTGACGGCGTCGGGGACCGTGCGCACCAGTGCGCGGCTGAGGCGTTCGTCCGGTGTGAGCAGCGGACCCGAGGCCAGGACCTGCCAGGTCGTCAGGACCAATCCCAGCAGGGAGAGAAGGAGGAGAATGGCCGGCCGTCCCGGAACAGGGGGGATGGTTCCGGGACGGCCGCCCGGATCGGGTTGCCGAGCGCCCCGGGGGGTTTGGGGCGAACGGCCGTCCGATCGGTGAGGAGTGTGCGCGAACGCAGGCCCAGTGCGGCGCTGGGGAAGCCCGGTACTGGTGTCGCCCCCGGTTTCCCGGGAGCGGGGTGTCTCACTCATCTGCAGAAACCGTACGGCAGCGGAAAGGGGACCGACAGCAGGAACGCGCTCCTGCCATCGGCCCCCCACATCTTCTTCACAGCGCCCGCCCGTTACCGGCGGTACTGGCGGGCTCCTGCGTTCGGTGAGTCGCTCAGACGTCCGTACCGATGGCCGCGAACGCCGCCTCGATGAGGTCCAGGCCCTCGTTCAGCAGGTCCTCGCCGATGACGATCGGCGGGAGGAAGCGGAGCACGTTGCCGTAGGTGCCACAGGTGAGGACGAGCAGGCCCTCGGCGTGGCAGGCCTTGGCGAGCGCGCCGGCCGCCTCCGGGAACGGGGTCTTGGACGCGGGGTCCTTGACCAGCTCGATCGCAATCATGGCGCCGCGGCCGCGGATGTCGCCGATGATGTCGTACTTCTCCTGCATGGCCGTCAGGCGGGCCTTCATGAGCGACTCGATCTGCTTCGCCTTGGCGTTGAGGTCGAGCTCCTTCATGGTCTCGATGGAGCCCAGCGCACCGGCGCAGGCCACCGGGTTGCCGCCGTAGGTGCCGCCCAGGCCGCCCGCGTGCGCGGCGTCCATGATCTCGGCGCGACCCGTCACGGCGGCGAGCGGCAGACCGCCCGCGATGCCCTTGGCGGTGGTGATCAGGTCCGGGACGATGCCCTCGTCCTCACACGCGAACCACTGGCCGGTGCGGCAGAAGCCGGACTGGATCTCGTCGGCGACGAAGACGATGCCGTTCTCGTTGGCGAACTTCACGATCGCCGGGAGGAAGCCCTTGGCCGGCTCGATGAAGCCGCCCTCGCCGAGCACCGGCTCGATGATGATGGCGGCGACGTTGTCGGCGCCGATCTGCTTGGTGATCTGGTCGATCGCCTGGGCGGCGGCCTCGGGGCCGCAGTTCTCGGCGCCGGTGGGCCAGCGGTAGCCGTAGGCGACCGGGACGCGGTAGACCTCGGGGGCGAACGGGCCGAAGCCGTTCTTGTACGGCATGTTCTTCGCGGTCAGGGCCATCGTGAGGTTCGTACGGCCGTGGTAGCCGTGGTCGAAGACGACGACGGCCTGGCGCTTGGTGTACGCACGGGCGATCTTGACGGCGTTCTCGACGGCCTCGGCACCGGAGTTGAACAGCGCCGACTTCTTCGCGTGGTCACCGGGGGTCAGCTCGGCGAGGGCCTCGCAGACCTCGACGTAGCCCTCGTACGGCGTGACCATGAAGCAGGTGTGGGTGAAGTCCGCGAGCTGCGCGGAGGCGCGGCGCACGACGGCCTCGGCGGAGGCGCCGACGGAGGTCACGGCGATGCCGGAACCGAAGTCGATCAGGCGGTTGCCGTCGACGTCCTCGATGATGCCGCCGCCCGCGCGGGCCGTGAAGACGGGGAGCACGGAGCCCACGCCGCCGGCCACCGTCTGCAGACGGCGGGCCTGCAGCTCCTGCGACTTGGGGCCGGGGATCGCGGTGACGATCTTGCGCTCCTGCGGAACAGCGGTCATAGGGGGCTCCTGGGGGTGTTTTCGGACGCACTTGTGTCTTTGTCCGCAGGCTAGGCCCGGGGGAGGGGGTACGGCATGCTCCGTTCGGGAGTGGTCCCCGCGTGTCCTTGTCCGTGACGGCCATAGGAAGGACGGGCCGGCTGTCTTGTGGACGCTGCGGAGGCATGGGCCCGTACGGGCCCGCGGCCGCCTCCGGGCAACTACATTGAGCGACGCAGCGCAGGCACGGCAGGGGGCAGGGGTTTCATGGACACCGACGGCACGTACGGCACGGACGAGAAGCGGCCGCAGCGCGCCGGGCGCGTTCCGCGGCCCGCCGGCCCGCCGCCCGGCCTCCCTCCGAAGCCCGCCCACGCCCCGGCCGGTACCGGCCCGACCCTCGCCGACTGGCTGCGCACCCCGCGCAGCTCCGACGGGCCCGGCGTGTGGACGTACGGGCACGTGCCGCGCGCCGCCGAGGAGCCCGAGCGGACCCCCACCCGGCAGCTGATCAGCGGTGCGCTGATCGCCCTGCTGGCCGGGCTGCTGCTGTGGTCCCTGCTGTGGAACGGCTACCTGGGCGGCTTCTGGCTCTGGCCCCTCTACATGTTCACGCCCGACTCCTGGGCCGGGACGCTGCCCTCCGTGGTGGCCTCCTACATCTGGTACGGGCTGGTCATCGCCGCGCTGGTGGTCGGCTTCGGGCGGCTCGGCCGCTGGCCCGAACTGGCCCGCCGGATGCTCCGCAGCCGAGCCGTGCAAGCCGTGCAGGCCGCCGTTCCGGCCCGCCCCGAGGAAGGCGGCCCCGACGACCCCGTCACGTGGCCGCAGGTGCGCGGGGCCGGGCTCGGGGAGACGGCCGACCGGCTCGGGGCCGAAGCCGGGGCCGGGCGGATGAACGACGTGGACTACGCGCGCATCCGGCGCGCCTGGGAGTCCGTACGCGCCGAACCCGCACGGGCCGCAGCCTTCGCCGACTCCGTGCGCGACAAGGGCGCGGGCGCCTGCGTCCACCCTTCCGGAGCCCGTGACCTGCCCGTCCGGGCCGCGCGGCACGATCTGCTCGCCCGCCAGGTGCTGCTCGGCACGGTCGAGGACAGCGAGCGCAACCCGTACGGCCGGCGCGGTACCCGCCTCGCCCTCGACCCCGGCGTGCTCGGCACCTCCCTCCTCGCCGTCGGCCCCTCCGGCGCGGGCAAGACCCGGCAGCTGGTCCGGCCCGTCGTCGAATCGCTCGCCCTCCAGGCGCTGGCCGGACAGGCCGCCGTCATCGCCGTCGCCTCGGCCGGGAGCCGGCTCGGGCCGGACGACGCGTACGACGTCGTGGTCCGCGTCGGCGACCCCGACTCCGTCTACGACCTCGACCTGTACGGCGGCACCACCGACGCCGACGAGGCGGCCACCCTGCTCGCCGAGGCCTTCGTCGGCGACGTCCCCGGCCTGGAGGTGCGCCGGGCGGCGACCGCCCTCGCCCAGCTGCTCGGCCCGTTCCGGACGGCGTACGGACGCTTCCCCGCCGTGCCCGAGCTGCGCGAACTGCTCGACCAGGTGCCCGAGGCCCTCGGCGAGCTGCGCACCGCACTCGAAGACGCCGGGCAGCAGGTGATGCTCCGCGAACTCGACGCCCGGATGCGGCAGTACGGCAGCGCAGGCGACCCGGGGCCGGCGCTCGCCGACCGGGTCGCCCTGCTCGACCGGCCCGCGTTCGCCGGCTTCTTCGACACCACCGGGCAGGGGCGGCCCTTTTCGCTGCGGGCGTTGGAGCATCCGCTGCGCGTCCGCATCGACCTGCCCGAGCGCGGACACGCCGACGCCTCCCGCATCCTGGCCCGGCTGCTGCTCGCGCAGTTCAACGCCTCCGCCGCGGCGCGCGCCGACCAGTCGCTGTTCGCGTTCCTCGCCTTCGACGACGCCTCGCACACCCTGACCCAGCAGACGGTGCGGGGCCTGCAACGGCTGCGCTCGGCGAACGCGGGCGTCCTGCTGACGCTGCGCACGCTGGACGACGTACCGGAGGCGCTGCGCACCCCGCTGCTGGGGGCGGTCGGCTGCCGGATGGCCTTCTCCGGGGTCACCACCTGGGACGGCAAGCGCTTCGCCGAGGCCTGGGGCACCGAGTGGGTGGAGACGCGGGACGTCACCCACCGGACCGTCTTCGCCGACCAGCCGCTCACCCGGGCCATCCACGCCTTCCGCAAGCTCGTCACCGGCAAGGCCGTCACCACGGACGCGGTGACCGTACGGCAGGTGGAGCGGGAGAGGTGGTCGGCCTCGGAGCTGGCGCACGCCGTGCCGCCGGGCCACGCGGTCCTCTCGCTGACCTCCGTCCGTGGCGAGCGGGCGGCTCCGCTGCTGGTCCGGCTGGCCGCGACGGGCTGAGCCGACCCGTACGAGGTGGCAGAATCGAGGGGAGCCGTTCATACGACAAGGCGAAATTCCGGCCGCGTCGTTTCCTCTTTGCCGCGTCCCTCCCCTCCCTTCCTTTAAGGCCCCTGGTACCCGATGCCGCTCACCCTCGCCTCGCTCGTCCAGCACTCGGCGCTCAAACTCAGCGTCCGGGCGGGGGAGGGCCGCCTCGACACCCCCGTGCGCTGGGCCCACGTCAGCGAGCTCGCCGACCCCGTCCCCTATATGGAGGGCGGAGAACTGCTCCTGATCACCGCGATGAAGGTGGACGCCGAGGACCCGCAGGAGATGCGCCGGTACGTCCGCCGCCTCGACGCGGCCGGTGTCGTCGGCATCGGGTTCGCGGTCGGCGTGAACTACGAGGCCGTCCCGCAGGCGCTCGTCGACGCCGCCCGGGCCGAGGACCTTCCCCTGTTGGAGGTGCCGCGCCGGACCCCGTTCCTCGCGATCAGCAAGGCCGTCTCCGCGGCGCTCGCCGCAGACCAGTACCGCGCGGTGACCGCCGGCTTCGAGGCGCAGCGGGAGCTGACCCGGGCCGCGCTGTCCGCCGACGGGCCGGCCGAGCTGCTGGCGAAGCTGGCGGCGCACGTACACGGCTGGGCGGCCCTGTACGACACCTCGGGCGCGGTGGTCGCGGCCGCCCCCGAATGGGCCGCGCGGCGGGCCGCCCGGCTGACCCCGGACGTGGAGCGGCTGCGGGAGCGGCCGGCGCCGGCGAGCGCGGTGGTGGGCGGGTCGGAGGACCGCGTCGAGCTCCAGTCGCTGGGGACGGGCCGGCGGGCCCGCGGTGCGCTGGCCGTCGGCACGGGGGCCCCGCTGGGCACCGCCGAACGGTACGCCGTGCACTCGGCGGTGGCACTGCTGACCCTGACCACGGAGCGGTCGAGGTCGCTGCACGACGCAGAGTCCCGGCTGGGCGCGGCGGTGCTGCGGATGCTGCTGGACGGGGAGGCCGAGCACGCCCGGGCGGTGGCCGGTGACCTGTACGGGGCACTGCTGGAGGCGCCGTTCCGGCTGATCGTGGCGGAGCCGGCGCTGTCGGGGACCGCGCAGCCGGAGGGGCTGGCACTGCTGGCCGACGCCGTGGAGTCGGCGGCCGCCCGGGCCGGGGAGGCGCTGCTGGTGGTGCCGGAGCCCGGCCGGCTGGTGGTGCTGGCTGCCGACGGAGGTGCGGCGGTACAGGCCTGCGCGGACCACGCGGAGCTGCTGGAGTCGCGGCGCGGGCGGGATGCGACGGGTCCGGAGCCGGACGAGCTGGTGGTCGGCCTGTCCGCTCCGGCGGCGGCTTCGGCGGTGGCGGCGGCGTTCAAGCAGGCCGACCAGGCGCTGGCGGTGGCCCGGCGGCGGGGCCGGCCGATGGTGGAGCACGAGGACCTGGCGGCGGGGTCGGTGCTCCCGCTGCTGGCGGACGACGCGGTGCGGGCCTTCGCGGACGGCACGCTGCGGGCGCTGCGCGAGCACGACGAGAAGGGTCGCGGCGATCTGGTGGCCTCCCTGCAGGCGTGGCTGTCGCGGCACGGGCAGTGGGACGCGGCGGCGGCCGACCTGGGGGTGCACCGGCACACGCTGCGCTACCGGATGCGCAGGGTGGAGGAGATCCTGGGCCGCTCCCTGGACGACCCGGACGTCCGCATGGAGCTGTGGCTCGCCCTGAAGGTCAGCCCGCCCGCGGCATAGCCCCGCGGCCGCGACAGTGACAAAGCGGCGCGGGGCCGGCCCCGCACACTCCAACCCGGATAAACGCCGAATCCGGGCCGGAGTCCTACGGTGGAGGGGACAAGGACCCGCACACATCCGAAGGGCCGGGATTCGCATGACTTCCACCCACGCCTTCTGGCTCGCCGGCCGCCAGGCCACCGGCGAGGACAGCTTCGACGTCCACTCCCCGTGGGACGGCCGACTGGTAGGCACCGTCAGCGTGCCCACCGACGCCCAGGTCGAAGAGGCCGTGGCCGCGGCGTACGCCGTGACGGCCGAGTTCTCCGCGACTCCCGCCCACGTTCGCGCCGCCGCCCTCGACCACGTGTCCAAGCGGCTCGCCGAGCGCACCGAGGAGATCGCCCAGCTGATCTCCGCCGAGAACGGCAAGCCCATCAAGTGGGCCCGCGGTGAGGTCGGCCGTGCGGTGTCCGTGTTCCGTTTCGCCGCCGAAGAGGCCCGCCGCTTCAACGGCGGAGAGGCCCAGCGCCTCGACACCGACGCCGGTGGCGTCGGCCGTCTGGCCCTGACCCGCCGCTTCGTCAAGGGCCCGGTCCTCGGCATCGCGCCGTTCAACTTCCCGCTGAACCTGTGCGCCCACAAGGTGGCCCCCGCCATCGCCGTCGGCGCCCCGATCATCCTGAAGCCGGCCCCGGCCACCCCGCTCTCCGGCCTGATCCTGGGTGAGCTGCTCGCCGAGACCGACCTCCCGGCCGGTTCCTGGTCGGTCCTGCCGGTCGCCAACGACAAGATGCCGGCCCTGGTGAAGGACGAGCGCCTGCCCGTCATCTCCTTCACCGGCTCCGACAAGGTCGGCTACGCCATCCAGCAGTCGGTGCCCCACAAGCACTGCACCCTGGAGCTCGGCGGCAACGCCGCCGCCGTGGTCCTGGACGACTGGTCCTCCGAGGCCGACCTCGACTGGGCCGCGACCCGTATCGCGACCTTCTCGAACTACCAGGCCGGCCAGTCCTGCATCTCCGTGCAGCGCGTGATCGCCGACGCCTCCGTCTACGACCGCCTCGTCGAGAAGGTCGTCGCGAAGGTCCAGGCCCAGGTCACCGGCGACCCGTCCGACTCCGCCACCGACGTCGGCCCCCTCGTCTCCGAGGACGCCGCCAAGCGGGTCGAGTCCTGGGTCGACGAGGCCGTCTCGGCCGGAGCGAAGCTGCTGACCGGCGGCAAGCGCGAGGGTGCCTCGTACGAGCCGACCGTCCTCGCGGACCTGCCCGCCGACTCCACCCTCGCCGTCGAGGAGGTCTTCGGACCGGTCCTCACCCTGCTCAAGGTCGAGAACACCGACGAGGCCTTCGCCGCCGTCAACGACTCGAAGTTCGGCCTGCAGACCGGCGTCTTCACCCGGAACATCCAGACCGCGTTCCGCGCCCACCGCGAGCTTGAGGTCGGCGGTGTGATCGTCGGCGACGCGCCGTCCTACCGCGCCGACCAGATGCCGTACGGCGGCGTCAAGCAGTCGGGTGTGGGCCGTGAGGGTGTCCGCTATGCGATGGACGACTACACGTACGAGCGAGTCCTGGTCCTGACCGGCCTCGACATCTGATTTTCGTACGGCCAAAAAGCCGACGGCCGGAGCCCACTGTGCGGGGGCTCCGGCCGTCCCCCTTTTCCCGCGGGCACGGATTGGGTACGACTCACAGGTAGCACCGGCCAGTAGGCCGGTACCACCGACTCCGGCGGCGAGGTGAGCCCCCTCATGTCCGCAACACAGCCCGTACAGCCCAAGGTGACCGAGCGCGAGGCACGGCAGGTCGCGGAAGCGGCCCGGGAACAGGACTGGCGCAAGCCCAGCTTCGCCAAGGAACTGTTCCTGGGGCACTTCCGGCTCGACCTGATCCACCCGCACCCGATGCCGGCGGACGAGGACGTCCGGCGCGGCGAGGCGTTCTTGGCCCGGCTCCGGGCGTTCTGCGAGACCGAGATCGACGGTGCGCGGATCGAGCGCGAAGCGCGGATCCCCGACGAGACCGTGCGCGGGCTCAAGGAGCTCGGCGCCCTCGGCATGAAGATCGACCCCAAGTACGGGGGCCTGGGCCTCACCCAGGTTTACTACAACAAGGCGCTGGCCCTCGTCGGGTCGGTCAGCCCCGCCATCGGGGCCCTGCTCTCCGCGCACCAGTCCATCGGAGTCCCGCAGCCGCTGAAGATGTTCGGCACGCAGGAGCAGAAGGAGACCTTCCTGCCGCGCTGCGCGACCACCGCGATCAGCGCCTTCCTGCTCACCGAACCGGACGTCGGCTCCGACCCGGCGCGCCTCGCCACCACCGCGGTCCCCGACGGCGAGGACGCCTACGTCCTCGACGGGGTGAAGCTCTGGACCACCAACGGGGTCGTCGCGGACCTGCTGGTGGTGATGGCCCGGGTGCCGAAGTCGGAGAACCACCGCGGCGGGATCACCGCCTTCGTCGTCGAGGCGGACTCGCCCGGGATCACCGTCGAGCACCGCAACGCCTTCATGGGCCTGCGCGGCCTGGAGAACGGCGTCACCCGCTTCCACCAGGTCAGGGTCCCGGCATCGCAGCGCATCGGCGCCGAGGGCGCCGGCCTCAAGATCGCGTTGACCACCCTGAACACCGGCCGGCTGTCCCTGCCCGCCATGTGCGTCGGCGCCGGGAAGTGGTGCCTGAAGATCGCCCGCGAATGGTCCGGCGTCCGCGAGCAGTGGGGCCGCCCGGTCGCCCGGCACGAGGCCGTCGGCGCCAAGATCTCCTTCATCGCCGCCACGACCTTCGCCCTCGAAGCGGTCGTCGACCTCGCCTCCCAGATGGCCGACGAGGACCGCAACGACATCCGCATCGAGGCCGCCCTCGCCAAGCTCTACGGCAGCGAGATGGCCTGCCTGATGGCCGACGAGCTCGTCCAGATCCGCGGCGGCCGCGGCTTCGAGACCGCCGAGTCCCTCGCCGCCCGCGGCGAGCGCGCCGTCCCCGCCGAGCAGATGCTGCGCGACCTGCGCATCAACCGGATCTTCGAGGGCTCCACCGAGATCATGCACCTGCTGATCGCCCGCGAGGCCGTCGACGCCCACCTGTCGGTCGCCGGCGACCTCATCGACCCCGAGAAGGCCCTCGGCGACAAGGCGAAGGCCGGAGCCCGCGCCGCCGGCTTCTACGCCCGCTGGCTGCCCAAGCTCGCCACCGGCCCCGGCCACGTGCCCGGCACGTACCGCGCGTTCCACCCGGGCGGCCACACCGACCTCTCGGGCCACCTGCGCTACGTCGAGCGCTGCGCCCGCAAACTCGCCCGGTCCACCTTCTACGCCATGTCCCGCTGGCAGGGCCGGATGGAGACCAAGCAGGGCTTCCTCGGCCGGATCGTCGACATCGGTGCCGAGCTGTTCGCGATGAGCGCGGCCTGCGTGCGCGCCGAGCACATGCGCGCCTCCGGCGACCACGGCCGGGAGGCCTACCAGCTGGCCGACGCGTTCTGCCGGCAGTCCCGCATCCGCGTCGAGGAGCTCTTCGGCCGGCTCTGGTCCAACACCGACGACCTGGACGGCAAGGTCGTCGCCGGCGTGCTCTCCGGCACCTACACCTGGCTTGAGGAGGGCGTGCTCGACCCCTCCGGCGACGGCCCCTGGATCGCGGACGCCACCCCCGGCCCGTCCACCCGGAAGAACGTGCACCGCCCCATCCGCTGACCTGCGATCATCGCCGGGTGCCCGTCAGGCGTACGACACTGGCGACAGGGAACCCGGGGAAGCGGATGCATGTGAACGTGGACAGGGAGAGCCGACGGCTCGCCTGGTGCGTGGCGCTCCTGCTGCGCCACGCACCGGACGCCGTCGCCTCCCACGTCCTGCGGCGCCTCGACGCGCCCACCCGCCGGTACCTGTGCCGGGACGAGTACCTGCCGGCCTCCGCCGTCACGCTGTTGCTGCGCGAGGGCACCGACGAGGACCGCCGCACCATCGCCCGCAGCCCGCACGTGCTCGGCCGCCCCCTGCCGGGGCTGCCCGGCCCCGCCCGGTACGCGGCCCGCCCCGGACCCTCGCCCGAGCTGCTGGCCACCTTGGCCGCCGAGCTCGGCCGTCCGCTCGACGGAACGCCGCTGAGCGGGGAGGAACTCGTCCGGCTGCTGCGCCTGCACGGCAGCCGCCGCCCGCGGATACCGCTCGACGTGCTGGCCCTCCCGTACGACCCCGATCCGCGGACCCTGCTGCGCGAGCACGCCCGCGCCCCGCTGCCGCCCGGCTCCGTGGAGGCCCTGCTGCTGGTCGCCGACCTGGACCGGCATGCCCGGCTCGCACTGCTCGACACCCGCGCGCAGGCCTCGTACGGCCGCGGGTGGCACCGGCCGGCGGTCCGCGCCGTCCGCAGCGGCTCCCTGACCTTCGACGAGCTCGCCACGGCCGTCGCCCCGGCCCACCGGACCCTGCTCCTCGGGCAGGCCCACGCCGCCGGCAGCCTCGGCTGGAACCTGGCCGAGCGGGCCGGAATGTGCTCCGCCCTGCTGCGGGTGCTGCGCCCGGCGCTCGGCGACGACCCCCGGCTGTGGGCGGAGCTGATGCGCCACGCCCCCGGGTTCACCGGCACCCTGCCCGAGCTGGCGGCCGCGGTGGCCGCCGGGGCGGCGCCGCCCGCACAGCCGCCGGGGCCGATACCGGGGCTCGCCGCGGCCGTGGACGCCCTAGCCCCCGGAGCCGCGCGGGAGCCCGACGACAGCGTGAACCGCGAGCTGGCCCTCGCGAGCCTCGGGGTGCCCAACGCCATGGGCGATCTGCGCGAGGACGTCCGGTGGGTCCGTGCCTGCCTCGACGGCGGCGTCCTGGCCGGCGCCGACGTGATCCGGTACAAGGCCCCCGCCGCATGGGCCCTGGACGAGGGCCACTGGCTGGGCGAGGTGGACCACCCCGACCGCCACGACCGGCCCGAGGCGGTGCTGGCCGCACGGGCCGAGGCCGACCGGCTCTTCGCCGCGGCCCTCGCCGGTGACGCCGAAGCCTGGTGGCGAGCCGCCACCGCACTGCCCGACTTCGCCGGGACGCTGCCCGAACTGCTCGCCGGCGTCGTTCAAGGGGACTCCGTGTCCAACCGTGTCTGAGTTGCGGCAACAATGGGGGGCATGAGCGACCGCCCAGCCCCCCTCGCCGATCCGCACCTCCTCTTCGACCCCGCGGCCGGCCGGCGGGACATCGTCATCCTCGGGTCCACCGGGTCCATCGGGACCCAGGCCATCGACCTCGCCCTGCGCAACCCGGACCGGTTCCGGGTGACCGCGCTCTCCGCCGCCGGCGGGCGCGTCGGGCTGCTGGCCGAGCAGGCCCGGCAGTTGCGGGTCAACACCGTGGCCGTCGCCCGCGAGGACGTCGTACCGGCCCTGAAGGAGGCGTTGAACGCCCAGTACGGCGCCTCCGAGCCGCTGCCCGAGATCCTGGCCGGGCCCGACGCGGCGACCGAGCTCGCCGCCTCGGAGTGCCACACCGTCCTCAACGGCATCACCGGGTCCATCGGCCTCGCGCCCACCCTCGCCGCACTGCGGGCCGGCCGGACCCTCGCCCTGGCCAACAAGGAGTCGCTGATCGTCGGCGGCCCGCTGGTCAAGGCCCTCGCGAAGCCCGGCCAGATCATCCCGGTCGACTCCGAGCACGCGGCCCTCTTCCAGGCGCTCGCCGCAGGCACCCGCGCCGATGTCCGCAAGCTCGTGGTCACCGCCTCCGGCGGGCCCTTCCGCGGCCGCACCCGCGCCGAGCTGGCCGGAGTCACCGTCAAGGACGCCCTCGCGCACCCCACCTGGGCGATGGGCCCGGTGATCACCATCAACTCGGCGACCCTGGTCAACAAGGGGCTGGAGGTCATCGAGGCGCACCTGCTGTACGACATCCCCTTCGACCGCATCGAGGTCGTGGTCCATCCGCAGTCGTACGTCCACTCGATGGTGGAGTTTTCCGACGGCTCCACGCTCGCCCAGGCCACCCCGCCGGACATGCGCGGACCGATCGCGATCGGCCTCGGCTGGCCCGAGCGCGTCCCCGACGCGGCGCCCGCCTTCGACTGGAGCAAGGCGTCGACCTGGGAGTTCTTCCCCCTGGACACCGAGGCCTTCCCGTCGGTGGGACTGGCCCGGCACGTGGGCACGGTGGGCTCCACCGCCCCCGCCGTGTTCAATGCGGCGAACGAGGAGTGCGTCGAGGCGTTCCTGGCCGGTCGGCTGCCGTTCACAGCAATCATGGATACGGTCTCTGCCGTGGTCGATGAGCACGGAACGCCGGACGCGGGAACTTCCCTGACCGTCGCGGACGTCCTCGAAGCGGAGACCTGGGCCAGGGCCCGGGCACAGGAGATGGCGGCCCGGGCCGCCGTGGAGGCGCGCGCATGACAGCACTCATGACGGTGCTCGGAATACTCATCTTCGTATTCGGGCTGCTCGTCTCGATCGCCTGGCACGAGCTCGGCCACCTCTCCACGGCCAAGCTCTTCGGGATCCGCGTGCCCCAGTACATGGTCGGCTTCGGCCCGACCATCTGGTCGCGGCACAAGGGGGACACCGAGTACGGCATCAAGGCCATCCCGATGGGCGGCTACATCCGCATGATCGGGATGTTCCCGCCCGGCGAGGACGGCAAGGTGACCGCCCGGTCGACCTCGCCGTTCCGATCGATGATCGAGGACGCGCGCTCGGCGGCGTACGAGGAGCTCCAGCCCGGCGACGAGACGCGGCTGTTCTACACGCGCAGGCCGTGGAAGCGCGTGATCGTGATGTTCGCCGGCCCGTTCATGAACCTGGTGCTGGCCCTGGCGGTCTTCTTCAGCGTCTGGATGAGCTTCGGCATCAACCAGACGACCACGCAGGTCGCCACCGTCTCGCCGTGCGTCATCCAGCAGAGCGAGAAGCGCGAGGTCTGCAAGGCCGGCGACCCGGTCGCCCCGGCCAAGGCCGCCGGCCTCCAGGAGGGCGACCGGATCGTAGCGTTCAACGGCCGCAAGATCGCCGACTGGGCCGCCCTGCAGAAGCAGATCCGCGACACCGTCGGCCCCGCCACGGTCACGGTCGTCCGTGCCGGGCAGCAGCAGACGCTCCCCGTCAAACTGATCGAGAACAAGGTCGCCAAGACCGACGGCCACGGCGGGTACGTCAAGGGCGAGTACGTGACGGCCGGCTGGCTCGGCTTCAGCCCCAGGAACGAGATCGCCCCGCTGACCTTCGGCCAGTCCGTGGACCACATGGGCGAGGTCGTCGACAACAGCGTCGAGGGGCTGCTCAAGCTCCCCGCCAAGATCCCGGCCCTGTGGAACGCGGCCTTCAGCGGAGCCGAGCGCGAGCCCGACTCCCCGATGGGCATCGTCGGCGCGGCCCGGATCAGCGGCGAGATCGCCACCCTGGACATCCCGGCCGAGCAGCGGCTGGTGTTCTTCCTCCAGCTCGTCGGGTTCTTCAACCTCTCGCTGTTCCTGTTCAACATGCTCCCGCTGCTCCCGCTCGACGGCGGGCACATCGCGGGCGCCCTGTGGGAGTCGGTCCGGCGCAATCTGGCGCGCGTCTTCCGGCGCCCCGACCCCGGCCCGTTCGACGTGGCGAAGCTGATGCCCGCCGCGTACGTGGTGGCCGGTGTGTTCGTCTGCTTCACGCTGCTCGTACTCGTGGCCGACGTGGTGAACCCGATCAAGATCACCTAGTACGTCCGCATGTGCGCAAAAACGTAGGGAGCCGGGCACGCTTCGTGCCCGGCTCCCTACGTTCGGGTGTTCCGGCCCCTCGGATGCGTGGGCCGCCCCGTGGTTGGCGTAATCTCGAAACCTGGAGCCCGCCGATCTCGGGACCTTGATCCACACCTTGGGGTTGCACAGCAGATGACTGCCATCTCTCTCGGAATGCCGGCCGTGCCGACGAAGCTTGCCGACCGCAGGGTCAGCCGCAAGATCCAGGTCGGCTCGGTGGCCGTCGGTGGCGACGCACCCGTGTCGGTGCAGTCCATGACCACCACCCGTACCTCCGACATCGGCGCCACGCTCCAGCAGATCGCCGAGCTGACCGCCTCCGGCTGCGAGATCGTCCGCGTCGCCTGCCCGACCCAGGACGACGCCGACGCCCTCGCCGTCATCGCGAAGAAGTCGCAGATCCCGGTCATCGCCGACATCCACTTCCAGCCCAAGTACGTGTTCGCCGCCATCGACGCCGGCTGCGCCGCCGTCCGCGTGAACCCGGGCAACATCAAGCAGTTCGACGACAAGGTCAAGGAGATCGCGAAGGCCGCCAACGACGCGCGCACTCCGATCCGCATCGGCGTCAACGCGGGCTCCCTCGACGCCCGGCTGCTCAAGAAGTACGGCAAGGCCACCCCCGAGGCGCTCGTCGAGTCCGCGCTGTGGGAGGCCTCCCTCTTCGAGGAGCACGGCTTCAGCGACATCAAGATCTCGGTCAAGCACAACGACCCGGTCGTCATGGTCAACGCCTACCGCCAGCTCGCCGCCCAGTGCACGTACCCGCTGCACCTCGGTGTCACCGAGGCCGGCCCCGCCTTCCAGGGCACCATCAAGTCCGCCGTCGCGTTCGGCGCGCTGCTCTCCGAGGGCATCGGCGACACCATCCGCGTCTCCCTCTCGGCCCCGCCGGTCGAGGAGGTCAAGGTCGGCCTCCAGATCCTGGAGTCGCTGAACCTCAAGCCCCGCCGCCTGGAGATCGTCTCCTGCCCGTCCTGCGGCCGCGCCCAGGTGGACGTCTACAAGCTGGCCGAGGAGGTCACGGCGGGCCTCACGGGCATGGAGGTCCCGCTGCGCGTCGCGGTCATGGGCTGCGTCGTGAACGGCCCGGGCGAGGCCCGCGAGGCCGACCTCGGCGTCGCCTCCGGCAACGGCAAGGGCCAGATCTTCGTGAAGGGCGAGGTCATCAAGACCGTCCCCGAGTCGAAGATCGTGGAAACCCTCATCGAAGAGGCGATGAAGATCGCCGAGCAGATGGAGAAGGACGGCGTGATGTCCGGCGAGCCCACCGTCGCCATCGGCGTCTGAGCACCCCGCGCACCCCGGGCGCCCCGGCGCCCCGCAGACACCGGCCCCGGCCCCGTTCCCGCAGCTCGCGGGCGGGGCCGGGGCTTTTTCGTGACCCGTGGGACCAGGCATCCTCCGGTGACGGCGGGTACAGTTCGGAGATCAGCAGACTTGCACGGTGAGGCCCCAGTGTTGACGCAGACCACCACCCGGGTCCTTGAGCCCAGTGATCTCGACGCCGCCCTCGAAGTCCTCGGACGCGAGCCGGTCGAGAACGCCTTCGTCACCTCACGGGTCCAGGTCGCCGGACTCGACCCGTGGCGCCTGGGCGGCGAGATGTGGGGCTACTACACCGACGGCCACCTGCGTTCCCTTTGCTACGCGGGCGCCAACCTGGTCCCCGTCTGCGCTGACTCCGACGCCGTCCGCGCCTTCGCCGACCGGGCCCGCCGCACCGGCCGCCGCTGCTCCTCCATCGTCGGCCCCGCCGATGCCACCCGGCTGCTGTGGCGGCTGCTGGAGCCCAGCTGGGGACCCGCCCGCGACGTCCGCTCCCACCAGCCGCTCATGGTCACCGAGCAGTCGTCCGCCGAGGTGCGCCCCGACCCGCTCGTCCGCCGGATCCGCAAGGACGAGATGGACCTGATCATGCCCGCCTGCGTGGCCATGTTCACCGAGGAGGTCGGCATCTCGCCGATGGCGGGCGACGGCGGGCTGCTCTACCAGGCCCGCGTCGCCGAGCTGGTCGGCACCGGCCGCTCCTTCGCCCGCATCGAGGACGGCAAGGTCGTCTTCAAGGCGGAGATCGGCGCCGCGACCCCGCGGGCCTGCCAGATCCAGGGCGTGTGGGTCGACCCCGAGTTCCGCGGCCGCGGGCACTCCGAGACCGGGATGGCCGCCGTCGTAGACTTCGCGCTGCGCGACGTGTCGCCCGTGGTCAGCCTGTACGTCAACGACTTCAACACCGCGGCGCGGGCGGCCTACAAGCGGGTCGGCTTCCGCGAGGTCGGCGCGTTCACGAGCGTGCTCTTCTGAACGGAGCGCGTCCGTCGGCACCCGGGCGGGAGGTACCACCGCCATGGCCGGTCCCGGGCAGGGACGGGGGCCGTACGGACGGGGAGGGGGCCCGCCCAGTAAGGTCGCGGCATGCTGCCTACCCCCGAGGGCGACGGCCCCGCCCGGCCCGCCGGACTCCGCATCGGTCCCCTCGACCTCGCCGACCGCGTGGACGAGGCCCTGCGCGTGCAGGCCGTGGCCTTCGGCCTCAGCGAGGAGGAGGTCGGCATCCGGCGCTACATCGTGCAGCGCCACATGACCTGCCGCGGAGCCCGCGCGCTCGGCGCGTTCACCGACGACGGGGCCCTCGCCGGATTCGTGTACGGGATGCCCAACGACCGCGCGTACTGGTGGTCCTCGGTCGTCGAGCCGTACCTGCGGGCCTCGGGCCACGACGGCTGGCTCGACGGTTCCTTCGTGATCACCGAGCTGCACGTCCACCCCGGCTTCCAGGGTCGCGGCGTCGGCCGCACCCTCATCACCCGGCTCACCGACACCGCCGAGGAGCCCCGCTCGATCCTCTCGGCCATCGACACCGAGAGCCCGGCCCGCGGGCTCTACCGGGCCCTCGGCTACACGGACCTGGCCCGCCAGGTGCACTTCCCGAGCGCGAGCCTCCCGTACGCCGTGATGGGGGCCCCGCTGCCGCTGCGCCGGCCCTGAAACGGTTTCCGGGCGACCGGGTGCCCCCGGTAGCCTCCCGACATGTCATCGCAACACGTGCAGCGCATGTCCCGCCTCATGGCCAAGACCCTCCGCGAGGACCCGGCCGACGCGGAGACCCTCAGCCACCGCCTCCTCGTCCGCGCCGGATACGTCCGCCGCAGCTCCGCCGGAGTGTGGACCTGGCTGCCGCTCGGCAAGAAGGTCCTCGACAACGTCTCGCGCATCGTCCGCGAGGAGATGGACGCGATCGGGGCCCAGGAGGTGCTGCTCCCGGCGCTGCTGCCGAAGGAGCCGTACGAGGTCAGCGGGCGCTGGTCGGAGTACGGTGACCTGCTCTTCCGGCTCAAGGACCGCAAGGGCGCGGACTACCTGCTCGGCCCCACCCACGAGGAGATCTTCACCCTGGTGGTGAAGGACCAGTGCACGTCCTACAAGGATCTTCCGGTCATGCTCTACCAGATCCAGACCAAGTACCGGGACGAGGCCAGGCCGCGCTCCGGGGTGCTGCGGGGCCGCGAGTTCCAGATGAAGGACTCCTACTCCTTCGACGTGAGCGACGAGGGACTCGCCGAGTCGTACGCCCTGCACCGCGCCGCCTACCAGCGGATCTTCGAGCGCCTGGGCCTGGACCACCGCATCGTGTCCGCGGTGTCGGGAGCGATGGGCGGCTCGGCGTCGGAGGAGTTCCTCGCGCCCGCCGCGGCCGGCGAGGACACCTTCGTGGACTGCCCGTCGTGCGACTACGCGGCGAACACGGAGGCCGTGACCTTCGCACTGGCCCCGGTGGACGCCGAGCACCCCGCGATCGAGGAGGTCGACACCCCCGACACCCCGACGATCGAGACCCTCGCAGCGCACCTGGGCGTACCCGCGTCGGCGACGCTGAAGAACCTCCTGGTGAAGGTCGACGGCGAGATCACGGCCGTGGGCGTGCCCGGTGACCGGGAGGTGGACCTCGGCAAGCTCGGCGAGCACCTCGCCCCGGCCGTCGTGGAGTTGGTGACGGCCGAGGACTTCACCGACCGTCCGGACCTGGTGCGCGGCTACGTCGGCCCGCAGGGCCTCGGCAAGGTCCGGTACCTGGCCGACCCCCGTGTCGCGCCCGGCACTTCGTGGGTGACCGGCGCCAACAAGCCGGACACGCACGCCCGGAACGTGGTCTGCGGGCGGGACTTCGAGGTGGACCAGTACCTCGACGTGGTCGTCGTCGAGCCCGGCGACCCCTGCCCGCGCTGCGGCGCCGGGCTCCGGCTGGACCGCGCGATCGAGATCGGGCACATCTTCCAGCTGGGCCGCAAGTACGCGGACGCCTTCGGGCTGGACGTGCTCGGCCGCGAGGGCAAGCCGGTGCGGGTCACGATGGGCTCCTACGGCATCGGCGTCTCCCGGGCGGTGGCCGCGCTGGCCGAACAGACCGCCGACGAGCGCGGCTTGGCCTGGCCGGCGGCGGTGGCCCCGGCGGACGTCCATGTGGTGGCGGCCGGCAAGGCGGTCCCGCTGGCGCTGGCGGAGCGTGCGGCCGAGGCCCTGGCGTCGTCCGGGCTCCGGGTCCTGCTGGACGACCGGCCGGGCCTGTCCCCGGGCGTGAAGCTCACGGACGCGGAACTGATCGGGGTCCCCTGGATCCTGGTGGCGGGCCGCCGGTCCGCCGACGAGGTGGTCGAACTCCAGCACCGCGTCACGGGCACCCGCGAGGAACTCCCCCTGGCGGAAGCCCTCGCCCGCCTGACCTGACCTGACCCGCGCCCGCGCGCCCCGGCCCCGCACCGGCCCGTGCTCCTAGGCCGCCGACGGCCCTTGTTCCGCGTCGGTGGGCGGCGGTGCGGCCGCCGGGGCGGCCCCGTCCACGGGCGGGGCGGGTTGCGCCGGTCCCTCCAGCGGGGGAGCGGGCTCCGGGGCACGGTCCGCCACGGCGGGTGCGGCGGCCGGCGCGCGACCGGGCACGGGGTCCGCGACCGGCGCCGGGGCGGCCCGCTCCAGGAAGCGCAGGAGCTCCACCGGGAAGGGGAGCACCAGGGTCGAGTTCTTCTCGGCGGCGACCGCGACCACCGTCTGCAGCAGGCGCAGTTGGAGCGCCGCCGGCTGCTCCGACATCACCGCCGCCGCCTCGGCCAGCTTCTTCGAAGCCTGGAGCTCCGCGTCCGCGTTGATGACCCGCGCCCGCCGTTCGCGGTCCGCCTCGGCCTGCCGCGCCATCGACCGCTTCATCGTCTCGGGCAGCGAGACGTCCTTGATCTCGACCCGGTCGATCTGCACGCCCCACCCCACCGCCGGACTGTCGATCATCAGCTCCAGCCCCTGGTTGAGCTGCTCCCGGTTGGACAGCAGGTCGTCCAGGTCGGACTTGCCGATGATCGAGCGCAGTGAGGTCTGCGCCATCTGGGAGACCGCGAACCGGTAGTCCTCGACCTCGATGATCGCGTTCGCCGGGTCCACGACCTTGAAGTACACGACCGCGTCCACCCGCACGGTGACGTTGTCCCGCGTGATGCCCTCCTGCGCGGGCACCGGCATCGTCACGATCTGCATGTTCACCTTGCGCAGGTGGTCGACGAGCGGCAGGACCATGGTGAAGCCCGGCCCGCGGATCCCCTCCCGCACGCGGCCGAAGCGGAAGACCACGCCCCGCTCGTACTGTCGGACGACCCGTGAAGCCACGCCCGCGTACACCGCGATGCCCGCGGCTGCCGCGATTCCCGCTGTCAGCAGTTCCTGGAGCATGACGGCCTCCTGCGGAGCACCTACCCGTATCTACGGTATGCCCTACAACCAGGTCGCGAATTCCAGGAGCAGCTCCGCGTCCCGCCGCCGCCCCGCCGCCAGCGCCCGGTTCCCGGACTCCACCGCCCGGAACAGCGTCCAGCCCCGCAGCCGGTCCCGGTCCAGCTCCAGGGAGTCGGCCAGCTTGTTCACCCGGCGCCTGGCGCCCGCAGCCCCGGCCGACGACGCGACCTGGTCCTCCAGCCGGTCCCGGACCAGCCGGGCCAGGTCGTAGGCGCGGTCCCCGATCAGCGGGTCCGGCCCCACCGCCAGCCACGGTGCCCGCTCGCCCGCCAGCACCTTGCCCTGCCGGAAGTTCCCGTGCAGCAGCAGCTCCTCGCCGGGCAGGGCCGTCAGCTCCTCGCGGACCGCGAGCGCGGCGGAGGCCAGGGCCGCGGCCTCCGGCGGGGCCTTGCGCAGGGCTTCCGCCTGCTGGGCGGTGCGCTGCGCCACCGTCTCGAACGGGTGCCCGGCCGGCGGGGCCACCCACAGCCGGCGCAGCGTTCCGCACGCCTCCAGCAGTGCCTTCGCCTCCGGGAGCGAGCGCAGGGACACCTCCGGGTGGAGCCGCTCCAGCAGCAGCGCCCCGTCCTCGTCGTGGTGCCGGGTGTCGAGGACCCGTACGGCCCCGAAGCCGCCCCAGTGCGCCAGCGCGGCCAGCTCCCGGTCGGACCGGGCCTGCGGGGGAGCCAGCTTCAGCGCGGCCGGCGTCCCGTCGGCGTAGTGGACGAGGACGACCAGACTGCTCCGGCCGCCCGGTGCCTGCACCCGCTGGGCCCGCACTCCACGCCGGGCCAGCGCCGCCTCGGCGAGCCGGGGCAACTGCCCCAGCCAGTCAGCGTTCTGCGCCGATTCCGGCGTCTCGCCGAGCGCCCGTACGAGCCGCTGCGGCGGTTCGAAAGCCATGCGTGCGTGATCCCTTTCAGCTGGTCCGGGCTCGTTCTCCACGTTCCGTGAGCCCAGGGAAGGCTACGCCGACACCGCGCCAGCGTGCCGCGCGCAGGGCCGCGGCGCTCAGCGCGTCGGCCGCCTCGCGGCGCAGCCGGCCGTCCGCCGCCCGCACCAGGTCGGAGTAGGCGCCCGCCACCCGGTCCTCGATCTCTGCGGCCAGCCGCTCGGCGTCGGCCGGCCCGCGCACCTCGAAGGGCAGGGCGTACGCGGCCTCCGCAGGCCGGGGCGCACCGCCCATCTCGCGCACCGTGCGGGCGAGAGCGTCCCGGCGCGAGAGGTGGCCGCCGTACGCCTCGCGGGCCTCGGCCGCCCGGGCGGAGGAGGCCCGGGCCCCGACGACCCCGTAGCCGTACGCGGCCGCGTGCTCGGCGGCGAGCGCGGACTGCGCGGCCTCCAGGGCGCGGTTCGTGGGGGAGGGCGGGGTCTTCACGGCTTGGCTCCCTGGGGCGAGGTCAGCAGGTACGCGTGTACGGCGCCGCAGGCGGCCACCGAGGCGAGGAGCCGGGCCAGCTCCCCGGGCGCCCCGGCGAGGGCGATGGTCCGGGCCTCGGCCAGGCTCCGCTCCGCGTCCGCCAGGGCGGTCAGGGCTTCGTCGGGCTTCGGCGGTACGGGCTCGGCGCTCGCCACGGGTGCGCCGGCCGGGGCGGACGAAGCCGAGGGCGAGGCGGAGGGTTTGCCGCTCGGGCCGTCCGCCCCGCCGTCAGCGGAGGCCAGTGCCGCGCGGTGCGCGGCGACCGCGGAGCGCAGCGGCGCGAGGCGTGCGGCCAGGGCCGGATGGGCGGCGGCGGTGGCGTCGTAACGTTCCAGCAGCCGCTGACTCTCCCGAACGGCCGTCTCGCGCATCCGCCGTTCGAGTGAAACCCCGGTGGCGGTGTCCGACGTACCGTCCCCGTCGGAGCACCCGGTGAGCAGCACGGCGCCGGCCGCACCGGCGGCGCCGACGAGCAGGCTCCGGCGAGAGGGCCGCGAAGGCAGGGTCCAGGGCACGGCGACATCCTCGAAGGTGATGGCGGGGCAAGGTGTGATCACGGTACCCGGGGCCCCCTGCGGACGGCGGACGGCAACACCCTCCGCGACCGGATACCCTTTGACCTGACACGCGACGGAAACACAACAGCACACGCGGCCGAGGAGTCACCCGGATGAGCACCACCCAGAGCGACAGGCTGCGCGGATTGCTGGAGCCGCTCGTCGCCGCCAGGGGCCTGGATCTTGAGGACATCGAGATGTCCAAGGCCGGCAAGCGCCGGATGCTGCGCATCATCGTGGACTCCGACGAGGGCGTGGAGCTGGACACGTGTGCCGAGCTGAGTCGAGAGGTATCCGACAAGCTCGACGAATCCGACGTGATGGGCGAGGACGAGTACGTCCTCGAAGTGAGCTCGCCGGGCGCCGACCGCCCGCTGACCGAGCACCGTCACTACGTACGGGCGATCGGCCGCCTCGCGAAGTTCCAGCTCGTCGAGGGCGGGGAACTGATCGCCCGCATCCTCGACGTGGACGACGAGGGCATGGACCTTGAGGTCCCGGGCGTGAAGGGCCGCAAGGCGACCGCCCACCGCATCGCTTTCACCGACATCGCCAAGGCGCGGGTCGAGATCGAGTTCAACCGCAAGGACAAGAAGGAAGAGGAGGCGTAGCCGTGGACATCGACATGAGTGCCCTGCGGGGTCTGGTCCGGGAGAAGGAGATCTCCTTCGACCTGCTCGTCGAGGCGATCGAGTCGGCCCTCCTCATCGCGTACCACCGCACCGAGGGCAGCTTCCGGCGGGCGCGCGTGGAGCTGGACCGTACCAACGGCCACGTCGTCGTGTGGGCGACGGAGGACCCGCGGGACCTGGAGGAGGGGCAGGAGGCCAAGGAGTTCGACGACACCCCGTCGGACTTCGGCCGGATCGCCGCGACGACCGCCAAGCAGGTGATCCTGCAGCGTCTGCGTGACGCCGAGGACGACCTGACCTTCGGCGAGTTCGCCGGCCGTGAGGGCGACGTCATCACCGGCGTCGTCCAGCAGGGCAAGGACCCCAAGAACGTCCTCGTCGACATCGGCAAGCTGGAGGCCATCCTGCCGGTGCAGGAGCAGGTCCCCGGCGAGGAGTACACGCACGGCCTCCGGGTCAAGGCGTACGTCGTACGGGTGGCGAAGGGTGTCCGCGGCCCGTCCGTGACCCTGTCGCGCACCCACCCCAACCTGGTGAAGAAGCTCTTCGCGCTGGAGGTCCCGGAGATCGCGGACGGCAGCGTGGAGATCTCGGCGATCGCCCGCGAGGCCGGCCACCGCACCAAGATCGCCGTACGGTCCACCCGTTCGGGCCTCAACCCCAAGGGCGCCTGCATCGGCCCGATGGGTGCCCGTGTGCGCAACGTCATGGCCGAGCTGCACGGCGAGAAGATCGACATCGTCGACTGGTCGGACGACCCGGCGGAGATGGTCGCGAACGCGCTGTCACCCGCCCGGGTGAGCAAGGTCGAGGTCGTCGACTGGGACTCGCGCTCCGCCCGGGTGACCGTGCCCGACTACCAGCTGTCGCTGGCCATCGGCAAGGAGGGCCAGAACGCCCGCCTCGCCGCGCGGCTCACCGGCTGGCGCATCGACATCCGTCCCGACACGGAGGTGTCCCCGGACGCCGACCGGGCCCGGGACGGGGAATAAATCCGGTACCGGTCGGGGCTCTCCGACCGGTAGACAGGAATCAAGACAGCAGATCGCGACAACATCCGTTCGATTTTTCGCCCGAAGGGGTGAGGTCGGTACGGGGAGGTAGACTTAGGCGTGTCTGGCCGGACGCAAGCCCGCGCATGCCCCGAACGCACCTGTGTGGGGTGTCGGGAGCGAGCGGCCAAGAGCGATCTGCTGCGCATCGTGGCGATCGGGGACGAATGCGTCCCCGATCCACGCGGTACGCTGCCCGGCCGGGGTGCCTACGTGCACCCTGCCCTGGTCTGTCTGGACAAGGCGGTCCGTCGCAGAGCGTTCCCCCGGGCCCTTCGGTCCCCGGGAGCACTCGACACGACCGGACTGAGCGAAGCCGTGGCCGTCGTGGCCGAGGCGACACCGTAAGAAGTAGTACGGCACGGATACCCCGTGCGGTCAGGTACCTCGCGAGTTGGAAGTAGGTCGAGATTGCGATGAGCACTCGATGAGTACGCGATGAGTACGCCCATGAAGTAGCGACGGTCCGGCGTAACCCGGACCTAAAAGGAGCGAAGTGGCTAAGGTCCGGGTATACGAACTCGCCAAGGAGTTCGGAGTTGAGAGCAAGGTCGTCATGGCCAAGCTCCAGGAACTCGGTGAGTTCGTCCGTTCGGCGTCCTCGACGATCGAGGCGCCGGTTGTACGCAAGTTGACTGACGCACTGCAGGGGCCCGGCGGCAGCGCCGGCAAGTCCGCTGCGAAGCCGGGCGCGCCCCGCAAGGCCGCGCCCGCCAAGCCCGGGGCTCCCACCCCGGGTGCCGTTGCACGTCCCGCTGCCCCGAAGCCCGGCGCCCCGGCCCCCAAGCCGGCCGCTGCCGAGGCTCCGGCTCCCAGCGCGTCCGCCCCGGTGACCCCGGCCGCCCCCGGCCCGCGTCCCGGCCCGAAGGCTCCGGCCGCCCCCAAGCCCGCTCCGGCGGCTCCCGTGGCGACCGAGTTCTCCGCGCCCCCGGCGGCCCCCGCCGCCCCGGCGCGCACCGAGCGTCCCGCCGGTTCCGGCGCGACCCCCGGCCCGCGTCCGGCGCAGCAGCGTCCCGCCCAGGGCGGCCAGAGCGGCGCCCGTCCCGGCGCGCCGCGTCCGCAGGGCACCGCGCCCGGCCAGGGACAGCGTCCCGCCGGTCCCGGTTCCCAGGCCCCGCGTCCGCAGGGCGCCCGTCCGGCCGGTCCCCGTCCGGGCAACAACCCGTTCACCTCTGGTGGCTCCACCGGCATGGCGCGCCCGCAGGCGCCCCGTCCGGCCGGCGCGCCCCGTCCCGGTGCCCCCGGCGCAGGCGGCGGCCAGGGTGCTCCGCGCCCGCAGGGTGGTCCCGGTGGCGCTCCGCGTCCCCAGGGTCCCGGCGGCGCCCGTCCGACCCCGGGCGGCATGCCCCGTCCGCAGGGCGGCGCCCCGCGTCCCGGTGGTGCTCCCGGCGGTAACCGTCCGAACCCGGGCATGATGCCGCAGCGTCCCGCTGCCGGTGGTCCCGGTCCCCGTCCCGGCGGCGGCCCCGGTGGCCGTGGTCCCGGTGCCGGTGGCCCGCGTCCCGGTGGCGCCGGTCGTCCCGGCGGCGGCGGCTTCGCCGGCCGTCCGGCCGGTCCGGGCTCGCGTCCCGCGGGCGGCGGCGGCTTCGGCGGCCCGCGTCCCGGTGGCGGCGGCTTCGGCGGCGGCCCGGCCGGTGCCGGTGGCGGCGGTCGTCCCGGCTTCGGTGGTCGTCCCGGCGGTCCCGGTGCCCGTGGTGGCACGCAGGGTGCCTTCGGCCGTCCCGGCGGGCCCGCCCGTCGTGGTCGCAAGTCGAAGCGTCAGAGGCGCCAGGAGTACGAGGCCATGCAGGCCCCGTCGGTCGGCGGCGTGATGCTGCCCCGCGGCAGCGGCGAGACCGTTCGCCTGTCGCGCGGTGCGTCCCTCACCGACTTCGCCGAGAAGATCAACGCCAACCCGGCGTCGCTGGTCGCGGTCATGATGAACCTCGGCGAGATGGTCACTGCCACGCAGTCCGTCTCCGACGAGACCCTCCAGCTCCTTGCGGGCGAGATGAACTACACAGTTCAGATCGTCAGCCCGGAGGAGGAGGACCGCGAGCTCCTGGAGACCTTCGACATCGAGTTCGGTGAGGACGAGGGCGGCGAGGAATACCTCATGCCGCGTCCCCCGGTCGTCACCGTCATGGGTCACGTCGACCACGGTAAGACCCGACTGCTCGACGCCATCCGCAAGACGAACGTCGTCGCGGGCGAGGCCGGCGGCATCACCCAGCACATCGGTGCCTACCAGGTGGGTACCAACGTCAACGGTGAAGACCGCAAGATCACCTTCATCGACACCCCGGGTCACGAGGCGTTCACCGCCATGCGTGCCCGTGGTGCCAAGTCGACCGACATCGCGATCCTCGTGGTCGCGGCCAACGACGGCGTCATGCCGCAGACGATCGAGGCGCTGAACCACGCCAAGGCCGCCGGCGTCCCGATCGTCGTCGCGGTCAACAAGATCGACGTCGAGGGTGCCGACCCGGTCAAGGTGCGCGGTCAGCTCACCGAGTTCGGTCTGGTCGCCGAGGAGTACGGCGGCGACACGATGTTCGTCGACATCTCCGCCAAGCAGGGTCTGCACATCGACTCCCTGCTGGAGGCCGTCGTCCTCACCGCCGACGCCTCGCTCGACCTGCGCGCCAACCCGGAGCAGGACGCTCAGGGTATTGCGATCGAGTCCCACCTCGACCGCGGCCGCGGTGCCGTCGCCACCGTCCTCGTCCAGCGCGGTACCCTCCGCGTCGGCGACACGATGGTCGTGGGCGACGCCTACGGCCGTGTGCGCGCCATGCTCGACGACAAGGGCAACAACGTCGAGGAAGCGGGTCCGTCGACCCCCGTCCTGGTCCTGGGTCTCACCAACGTCCCCGGCGCCGGCGACAACTTCCTCGTCGTCGACGAGGACCGCACCGCCCGTCAGATCGCCGAGAAGCGTGCTGCGCGTGAGCGCAACGCCAACTTCGCCAAGCGCGTCCGCCGGGTGTCCCTGGAAGACCTCGACTCGGTCCTCAAGGCCGGTCTGGTCCAGGAACTCAACCTCATCATCAAGGGCGACGCGTCCGGTGCGGTCGAGGCCCTGGAGTCCTCGCTGCTCCAGCTCGACGTCGGCGAAGAGGTCGACATCCGTGTCCTGCACCGCGGTGTGGGTGCGGTCACCGAGTCCGACATCGCCCTGGCGATGGGCTCCGACGCCATCGTCATCGGTTACAACGTCCGTGCGGCCGGCCGTGCCGCGCAGATGGCGGACCGCGAGGGCGTCGACGTCCGCTACTACTCGGTGATCTACCAGGCCATCGAGGAGATCGAGGCGGCCCTCAAGGGTCTGCTCAAGCCGGAGTACGAAGAGGTCGAGCTCGGTACGGCGGAGGTCCGCGAGATCTTCCGCTCGTCCAAGCTGGGCAACATCGCGGGTGTCCTCATCCGTTCCGGCGAGGTCAAGCGCAACACCAAGGCGCGGCTCCTGCGCGATGGCAAGGTCATCGCCGAGAACCTCACCATCTCCGGTCTGCGCCGCTTCAAGGACGACGTCACCGAGATCCGCGAGGGCTTCGAGGGTGGTATCAACCTCGGTTCCTTCAACGACATCAAGATCGACGACGTCATCGCGACGTACGAGATGCGCGAGAAGCCCCGCGCGTAAGCGCGAGGCACATCGCACCGTGTCGTAACCCCGGGGCCGGTCGGCGGAATATCCGTCGATCGGCCCCGGCCGTTGCGTGTACGGTTCTGGTGACCCTGCCGCGCGACGGCCGGCAGGCCACCGAACCCGCACCGGCGGGATATCCGGAACTGAATGTACGTGGGGACTCTGTCCTTCGATCTGCTCCTCGGCGACGTCCACTCGCTGAAGGAGAAACGCTCCGTCGTTCGACCCATCGTCGCCGAGCTCCAACGCAAGTTCTCCGTGAGCGCGGCCGAGGTGGGAGACCAGGATCTGCATCGCAGGGCCCGCATCGGGGTCGCTCTGGTCAGCGGGGACGCGGGGTTCCTCTCGGACGTACTGGACCGCTGCGAGCGGCTGGTCGCGGCGCGTCCGGAAGTGGAGCTGCTGTCGGCACGACGGCGGCTGCACGGTGATGAAGACTGACTGCAAGACAAAGAAGGAGACGGACCAGTGGCCGACAATGCGCGGGCGAAGAAGCTGGCGGACCTCATCCGGGAGGTGGTGGCCGAGAAGCTGCAGCGCGGAGTCAAGGACCCCCGCCTCGGTACGCACGTGACCATCACGGACACCCGGGTCACCGGCGACCTGCGGGAGGCCACGGTCTTCTACACGGTTTACGGTGACGACGAGGACCGCGCCAGCGCGGCGGCGGGCCTCGAAAGTGCCAAGGGCGTACTGCGCTCCGCGGTCGGCCGGGCGGCGGGAACCAAGTTCACGCCCACCCTGACCTTCGTCGCGGACGCGCTCCCCGAGAACGCCAAGACCATCGAGGACCTCCTCGACAAGGCGCGCGCCTCCGATGCCCAGGTGCGCGAGGTGTCCTCCGGCGCCCAGTACGCCGGCGACGCCGACCCGTACAAGAAGCCGGGCGACGAGGACGACGAGGACGCAGCCGCGGAATGAGCACCAACGCAGGGAAGACTCCGGACGGTCTTGTCATCGTCGACAAGCCGTCCGGCTTCACTTCGCACGACGTGGTCGCCAAGATGCGCGGGATCGCCAAGACCCGGCGCGTCGGCCACGCCGGCACGCTCGACCCGATGGCGACGGGAGTCCTCGTCCTGGGCGTCGAGAAGGCCACCAAGCTCCTCGGCCACCTCGCGCTCACCGAGAAGGAATACCTCGGCACGATCCGCCTCGGCCAGAACACGCTGACGGACGACGCGGAAGGTGAGATCACCTCCTCGACGGACGCCTCCGCGGTGACCCGCGAGGCCGTGGACGAGGGCATCGCCAAGCTGTCCGGCGAGATCATGCAGGTCCCGTCGAAGGTCAGCGCCATCAAGATCAAGGGCGTGCGCTCCTACAAGCGCGCGCGGGACGGCGAGGACTTCGAGATCCCGGCCCGGCCGGTGACCGTCTCGTCGTTCCAGGTGTACGACATGCGGGACGCGGAAGCCGAGGACGGCACCAAGGTCGTCGACCTCGTCGTCTCCGTCGTCTGCTCCAGCGGTACGTACATCCGCGCCCTGGCCCGTGACCTGGGCGCCGACCTCGGCGTCGGCGGCCACCTCACCGCGCTGCGGCGCACGCGGGTGGGCCCGTACAAGATCGACCGGGCGCGGACCCTGGACCAGCTCCAGGAGGAGCTGACCGTCATGCCGATCGGCGAGGCGGCGGCCGCGGCCTTCCCGCGCTGGGACCTCGACGCCCGGCGGGCCTCGCTGCTCGCCAACGGCGTGCGGATCGAGATGCCGGACGCGTACCCCGCGGGCAAGGCGGTGGCGGTCTACGGACCGGACGGCCAACTGCTCGGGCTCGTCGAGAGCAAGGGCGGCAAGGCGAAGTCGCTGGCCGTCTTCGTCTGATCCGCACCGACTCCGTCATGACGTGGAGCGGTGAGCGCACATCACCTGCCGCTCACCGCTCCACGACCCCCCTCGGGTAGGTCTCTATCCACCCGGGCCTCCGTATTCACCCGTCCGAGCAGGCGCGCGGAGTGACTGGAGGGAGCGTTAGGGGGCGCTTTTCCGCCGCGCGCGCGGGCACTGCCACCGCCGGTGGGGCGCCGCCCGGCCGAGATGACACAGAGCGGCCCCTGCCAGATGCCGATGCGGGCCCCCGGGCACGGGCATGGCAGTCTTAGACCTGCAATCGGCAACCAGTACAGGGCCTACACGGTTCGGGCGAGGAGCGGTCACAGTGCAGCGCTGGCGTGGCTTGGAGGACATCCCCCAGGACTGGGGACGCAGCGTCGTCACCATCGGCTCGTACGACGGTGTGCACCGGGGCCATCAGCTGATCATCGGGCGGGCCGTGGCCAAGGCGCGCGCGCTCGGCGTGCCGTCCGTCGTCGTCACCTTCAGCCCGCACCCGAGCGAGGTCGTGCGCCCCGGCAGCCACCCGCCGATCCTGGCCCCGTACGACCGCCGTGCCGAACTGATGGCCGAGCTGGGCGTCGACGCGTTGCTGGTCCTGCCGTTCACGGCGGAGTTCTCGCAGCTCTCCCCGGCCGACTTCATCGTGAAGGTGCTCGTCGACAAGCTGCACGCCCGGGCCGTCATCGAGGGACCGAACTTCCGTTTCGGCCACCGGGCCGCAGGAAACGTCGACTTCCTGCGCGAACTCGGCGGCACCTACGACTACGAGGTCGAGGTCGTGGACCTCGTCGAGCGCGGCGCGGCGGGCGGCGGCGTGCCGTTCTCCTCGACCCTGGCCCGCAGGCTGGTCGCCGAGGGCGACATGGCGGGCGCGTCCGAGATCCTGGGACGGCCGCACCGGGTCGAGGGCGTCGTCGTACGCGGCGCCCAGCGCGGGCGCGAGCTCGGCTACCCGACGGCCAACGTCGAGACGCCCCCGCACACCGCCATCCCGGCGGACGGCGTGTACGCGGGCTGGCTCACGGCCAACGGCGAGCGGATGCCGGCGGCGATCTCGGTGGGGACGAACCTCCAGTTCGACGCCACCGAGCGGACCGTGGAGGCGTACGCGATCGACCGGGTCGGCCTGGACCTGTACGGACTGCACGTGACCGTGGACTTCCTCGCGTACGTGCGCGGCATGGCGAAGTTCGAATCGCTGGACGGCCTCCTCGAAGCCATCGCGGACGATGTGAAGCGGGCGCGGACGCTGACCGACACCTACGACGCGGAGCGCTGAGCCGGGGGCTGCCGCCCCACTCCCGTCCGCCCGCACGCACAAGGGCCCGTACCTCCCCGGGAGGTACGGGCCCTTCGTGCTGCCGTCGTCAGCCGAGGCGCGGATCGCGCGGGGGCTGCTGCGGGTGCTGGGGCTGCTGCGGCGACTGTTGCTGGGGCTGCCAGGGCTGGCCGGGCTGCGGGTAGGGCTGGCCGTACGGCTGGGGAGGCTGCTGGTAGGGGGACGGGGCCTGGGGTTGCCCGTACGGCTGGCCTTGCGGCTGAGGCTGCTGCGGAGCCGGCGGCTGCTGGTGCGGCTGCGGCTGCTGGGGCTGCTGGGGCTGGGGCTGCTGAGGCGCTCCCCAGTGGCCCGGCGGCGCCTGCTGGGCGGCGCGGACGAAGTCCTCGGCCACCAGCGCGGAGAGGTTGAAGTACGCCTCCCGGGTCTTGGGCCGCATCAGGTCGAGGTCGACCTCGGCGCCGGCCGCGAGGTGTTCGTCGAAGGGCACCACGACGACGCCCCGGCAGCGGGTCTCGAAGTGCTGCACGATGTCTTCGATCTTGATCATCTTGCTGGTCTCGCGGACCCCCGAGATGACGGTGAGGGAGCGGGAGACCAGGTCGGCGTACCCGTGCGCGGAGAGCCAGTCGAGCGTGGTGCTCGCGCTGCTGGCGCCGTCCACCGACGGGGTCGAGATGATGATCAGCTGATCGGCCAGGTCCAGGACGCCGCGCATGGCGGAGTAGAGGAGCCCGGTACCCGAGTCGGTGAGGATGATCGGGTACTGGCGGCCCAGCGTCTCTATGACGCGGCGGTAGTCCTCGTCGTTGAAGGTCGTGGAGACGGCCGGATCGACGTCGTTGGCGATGATCTCCAGGCCGGACGGGGCCTGAGAGGTGAACCGCCGGATGTCCATGTACGAGTTCAGGTACGGGATCGCCTGGACCAGGTCCCGGATCGTGGCCCCGGTCTCGCGGCGGACCCGGCGGCCGAGGGTACCGGCGTCGGGGTTCGCGTCGATGGCCAGGATCTTGTCCTGACGCTCGGTGGCGAGCGTGGCGCCGAGGGCGGTGGTGGTCGTGGTCTTGCCGACGCCGCCCTTGAGGCTGATGACGGCGATGCGGTAGCAGGACATGACCGGAGTGCGGATCAGGTCGAGCTTGCGCAGCCGCTCGGCCTCGGCCGCCTTGCCGCCGAAACGGAACCCGGAACGCTGGGGCTTGGGCTTCTGCTTGCCGCGCAGCAGGCGGTCGGAGGACAGCTCGACGGCGGCGGTGTACCCGAGCGGCGCTCCACCGCCGGCCGGGCCGGGCTGGTAGCGAGGATCGTGCGGCTGCGGGCCCGGCTGCGGCCCGGAGGACCACTGGCCGCTGCTGCGGGGGTCGTACTGCGGCTGCGGCTGTTGCGGCTGTTGCGGCTGAGGGGCTACGGGCGCGTGCTGCGCGGGCGGGAACGCGAAGTCACCTCCGTCCACGGGCGGCTGCGGCTGCGCCGGTGCGGGTGCCGGCGGGAAGCCGTAGCCGTCTTGGGGTGCGGGGGCGGGCGGGAAGGCGTCCTGGGGCGCCGGTGCGGGGGTGGAGGGGAACGCGTAGCTGTCCTGGGGCGACGTCGGGGCCGGTGCGGGGGCCGGGGGGAAGCCGTAGCCGTCTTGGGGTGCGGGGGCGGGCGGGAAGGCGTCCTGGGGCGTCGGTGCGGGCGCGGAGGGGAACGCGTAGCTGTCCTGGGGCGACGTCGGGGCCGGTGCGGGGGCCGGGGGGAAGCCGTAGCCGTCTTGGGGTGCGGGGGCGGGCGGGAAGGCGTCCTGGGGCGTCGGTGCGGGCGCGGAGGGGAACGCGTAGCCGTCTTGGGGCGACGTCGGGGCCGGTGCGGGGGCCGGCGGGAAGCCGTAGCCGTCCTGGGGGGTCGTGGTGGCGTGGAACGCGGGTGGCAGCGCCGGGAGTTCCCCTGCGGGTCCCCCGAAGGGGGCCTCCACGGGCGGGTGAACCGCGTCCGCGGGGCTGACGGGGCTCGGCACCTGCGGCGCGGGGACGGCGTCCTGGGGCGTCTGCGCCGCCACGGGCTCGGGGTTGCCGAACGGGATGGCCGTCCCGTCGGGCGGGGTGTCCTGCCGCTGGACGGGGTCGGGTCCCTCGACGGGGGCCTTCACGAACATCCCGGGCGTGTGGGTGGCCTCGGGCGCGGCGGCGGCCGGGGCCGGCATCGGAGCCGGCAGAGCGGGCACCTCGGCCGGTGGCGGGAGGGCCGCGGGCACACCGGTGCCGTCGGCGGAGGTGGTGACGGGGGCCGGCACGTCGGCCGGGGCCGGCGGGGCGGGTGCCTCGGCTGCGGGCGCAACGCCGTTGTCCGCCGCTGCCAGCGCCGGCGGGGCGGCGGTCTCGGCCGGAGCCGGGGCCGGCACCTGGGCCGGGACGCCTGCGCCGTCCGACGGCGTGCGGGGGGCCGGTGGGGCGATCCGCATCGTCGGGGGCGAGGCCACGTCCGTCGGGCGGTGGGGCTCGAAGCCGCTGCCCTCCGGGAGGCCCGGTACGGGAGCGGCAGGGGCCGCGCCCTGCGTGTACCAGGCCGGCGGGGTGTAGTCGATGGTGAACTCGCCCGTCACCTCGGGCTCCGCGTCGGACTGATCGTCCGTCGGGACGTCCCAAGTCCCGCCGCGCCTCTCGTTCCGATCGCCGCTCACTGGTCCTCCTGGTCTGTCGAACACTGGTCCGGCGCCCACCTCGACGCCGCGCCCGCGCCCAGCCTAATCGCGCGCCGACATCGGTGTCCGCCCCCCTCCGACGTCCCGCGTCGCCGGGGAGACCCTGCGTCTTTCGTGCCGGCGAGGCACCCGGTCCGCGGGCTTGCGGGCTGCGGGGTCAGTCGATGCGGCGGGAGGGGCCCAGGAGGCCCGTTTCCGCTTCCGTGCCCTGGGTCATCACGAACTGGCGGTCCCGCGGCGTGCACCACAGGGTGACCCCGTCGCCCAGCGTCGGCAGTGAATCCACCGCCGCCCCCGGCAGGTTCATCAGGCGGCCGAGTTGTTCCGCCTCGTCGGGGGACACCCGCTGCACGCCCACCAGGGAGGAGTTCTGCAGCAGCCTCGGCGCCGTGGGGCTGAGGTACGGCAGCAGGGTCAGCACCGACTGCCAAGGGCCCGCCACCACGCGCCCGCGCGGCGGCCGCATCCCGCAGTCACGGATCACCAGGACCGGACTGCCCGCCGACGCGCCCTGCGGCGGCACCCGGCCGACCTCGTGCAGGGTCACGCACTGCTGGCCGCCGCCCGCCGCCTGGGCCAGCCCGGACCAGGCCTGCCCGCGGCCGGTCTCCACCGCCACGCGCGCACCCGTGGCCGCCGCGCGCAGCGCCAGGACCTGCGCCGTCCACAGGCCGCCGATCAGCGTCACCTCGTACGGGGTCGGCCGGTTGATGCCGAGCACCGCCGGGCGGCCCTCGGCGTCCACGCCGATGACGACCCCGTCGTCCCCGACGGGCAGTGCCAGCACGTCCAGGTCCACCGCCGGGACCGCGTGCCGTTCCCGACGCGGGCCGATCAGCCCGAAGCCGCCCCTCATCGTGCCCCTCCCAGCGGCAGCGAGGCCAGCAGCCCCGGTACCTGTTCACGGTCGAGCCGGACCAGCCCGGTGCGCACGCCGCGGGCCGTCCGTTCCAGTTCCCTGCGGGCCGCCACGAGTTCCTCGTCGCTGCGCCCCGTGACCCGTACGTGGCCGGTCAGCGTCACGCCCTGGCGCTCTGCCGGAGCCATCGTCAGGCTGAAGTTCGTGGCCAGCGCCGGCAGCGAGGTCAGCAGTGCCACGAACTGCGGCAGGGACGCCGCCCCGCTGCCGCCGAGCTGCGGCCAGCGGCCTATCCAGTACGTGGTGTGCCGCCGGTCGTCGCACCGCCAGATGCGGGCCGTCTCCTCGGTCCGCCGGCCGGTGCTCGCCGAGCGCCCCGCCTGCGTGATCGCCATCGGGTTGGCGCACGAGGAGGTGGCCAGCGCGGCCGTCAGCTCCTGCTCGGTGAGCACGGTGGCACGGAACCCCGCCCCGGTCAGCCGGCTCGCCAACTGGTCGGCGGCGCGGACCACACAGCGCTGCGCGCCCCCGAGCCCGCCGCCGCGCGCGGTGACCGCCTCGGGGCACAGTTCGGGGTCGAGCTTGAGCGCGATCCAGGTCAGCCGGACGGCCGGAGTGCCCGTGGTGGCCTGGAGCGGCGCGTAGTTGCGGGTGGCCATCGACTGGGCCGGCAGGTGCGGGGCCGGCGCGGGCTGGGTGTGCTGCACCAGTTGCGCGGACTCCAGCCGGATGCCGTCGACTTCGAGGATGTCCCGGACGAGGGCCAGGGGCAGCGGCCGCGCCCCGCGGTCGGGCCGCAGCGCGGTGGCGTCCATGTCCACCTGGACGACGGCCGTCAGGAACGTCCCGTCACCGACCATGCCGACGGGCCGCCGGTCGCGGTCGCTGAACGTGAGGGTCCGCAGCGCCGGATCGGCCTCGACGAGCGGGGCCAGCCCCGGTTCGGTGCCCGCGGGCACGGCGAAGGACGCGGCCCTGCGGCGCCGGGAGCGCAGTGCGAGCGCACCGCCGATCCATTCGGGCAGGGAACGCTGGTGGCGGCGTACGACCGCGAGCACCACCAGGACGAGCGCCAACACACCGGCGGGAACCAGCAGCAGCGGTTCCACGACCCAGGCCACCAGGAGGGCGGCCACGGCGATCTGGAGCAGCACGAGTTGTTGCAATCGGAACGGGCCGAAGCGGCCCGGGCTCGACTTCGGATACGGCGTCACCCCGCCGCGTACGGGTGCGGGCGCGCCCGTCTGCGGCTGCGTCGCGGTGGCCATCAGGCGCCCACCTCGCCTTTCTGGGGCCGTACCCCGTGAGTAGCGGAGCCGGGAGCTGCCCGCCGCAGGGCCCCGGAATCTCCCCAATCCACCCCAACAAGCCCTGAATACCCCGACGACCCCTGATTGGTGGGGCCCGGAAGGCAGTGAGCGGCAGCCTCACCCTACCCGGCCCGTGGGCACCCTCCGTCAAGAGGCATAGTAGGTCTGCAGTCCGACAATCGAGGCTCGGGGGACCGTACTCACCGACCGGGCCGTGCGGGGAGAAGCAGACGGTCATGGCATCACGACGTGATGAACTCAACGCGTACACCTTTGCGAAGCGGCGCACGGTGGCCGCGTTCCTCCAGCCTTCCGCCACGGGATCCGAAGAGGGCGCGCCGCGTCCGCTGCGCGCGGTCCTGCCGGGTCTGGTGGCGGGGGCGCTCGTACTGGCCGGGTTCGGTGCCTGGGGGATGTTCAAGCCGCAGGCGCCCAAGGGTTGGGACGAGGCCGGTACCAAGGTCATCGTCGGCAAGCAGTCGACGACCCGCTACGTGGTGCTGACGACCAAGGTGAACGGCAAGGACCAGACCCGGCTGCACCCCGTCCTCAACCTCGCTTCCGCCCGGCTGCTCCTGGATCCGCAGAAGTTCAAGGTCATCCAGATCGACGACAAGATCCTGGACGCGGGCAAGCCGCCGCGCGGGCCCATCATCGGCATCCCGTACGCCCCCGACCGGCTGCCGGCCCCGCAGGACGCGGGCAAGGCCAAGCGCTGGGCCGTCTGCCAGGCACCGGGCGGCAACGGCAAGACCGTTCAGACCGCGACGTTCGTCCTCGCCGACCGCGAGGCGGGGCTGATGGACGACGCCCGCAAGGTCACCGACAGCCAGATGCTGTACGTGCAGAGCACGGGCGGGGCCAAGGAGCGCTACCTGATCGACGCCACGGGGACGAAGTACAAGTTCCCCGAAGGCGGCGCGGACGCCGGGAAGATGACCAACGCGCTGGTCGGCAGCACCGGCGCCACCCCGCAGCAGGTCACCCAGGCGTGGCTGGACACCCTCAACTCCGGGGACGACCTGGCCTTTCCGCAGCTGCCCGCCGCGGCCGGCACGAAGGCCGACGTCCAAGGCCTGACCACCGCCGACAACAAGGTCGGCATGGTGCTGAAGGCGCAGACCGGCTCCGGTGCGCAGCACTACGTCGTCCTGCCCGGGAAGGTCGCCCCGGTCTCCGACTTCGCCGCGTGGCTGCTGATCTCGGCGCCCGCGACCGACGGCCTCAACATGCACGGCAAGCCCCGCGAGGTCGACCTCCAGTCGCTGAACCCGGACGCCACGGCGTTCAAGGGCGAGGCCAAGTGGCCGCAGAAGAAGTCCGACCGCATCAACCAGACCGGTGCCGCGGACCCCGCGCAGGGCACTGCCGCACCGGGGGCCGCTCCCCAGGGCGCCGCCGCCCGCGACACCGTCTGCAACGTGTTGCGCTCGGTCGACGGACAGGGCAACCAGACGCTGAGCACCTGGGCCGGAACCGGTTTCCCCATCGACATCACCGCCAGCGGCACCAGCGCGTACGTCACGCCGGGCTCGGGGCTCCTGTACACGCAGGTCCAGGGCAGGCAGACGACGGCGGGCGGAGCCCTCTTCCTGGTCACCGACACCGGTCTGCGGTACGCGGTGCAGGCCAACGGGGACAGTGACGCCGAGAAGTCGAAGATCGGCGCCCCCGACCAGCCGAACGGCCAGGGCGCCGCGGACGGCCGTCCCGAGGCCAGCCAGGCACAGATCCGGCTCGGCTACGGGACCGTGACACCGGCCATGGTGCCCATCGCGTGGTCCGAGTTCCTCTCGAAGGGGCCGCGCCTGGACACCAACTCCGCACGCCAGCCCCAAGGTTCGTGAGGACGCCGCCGATGCCCATGCCCTCGTACGCGCGCAGCGCACTCGTCAGCGCCGTGCTCGCCGTCACCGCCCTGTCCGGTACGACCGCCGCGGCCGCAGCCGCACCGCACCCGGAGCCCGTCCGTGCACCGGCCCTGGACCTCGCGGGCGCCGGCGAGTGCACCTTCCCCATGAAGAAGCAGATCGCCGACCGCCCCTGGGCCCTTCAGCGGCTGCTGCTCGACGCGCTCTGGGCGCAGACCAAGGGCAAGGACAAGAGCGGCAAGCCCGTCCGTGTCGCGGTCATCGATACCGGCGTCGACCGTGCGAACCCGCAGCTCAGCGGTGCCATCGACGTCGGTGCGGGCAAGGACTTCATCGACCCCAAGGGCGGGGACGGCACCATCGACACGGTCGGCCACGGCACGAAGGTGGCCGGTCTGATCGCAGCCCGGCCGCAGGACGGCACCGGCTTCGTCGGTCTGGCCCCGGACGCCACCATCATCCCGATCCGGCAGAACGACGGGCAGGGCAAGGGCAACGCCCAGTCGCTGGGCCAGGCGATCGACCAGGCAGTGGCCAAGGGCGCCCAGGTCATCAACATCTCCCAGGACACCGACGTTCCCCTGACCGCCGACTCCGACCTCGGCAAGGCCGTCCAGCGGGCCGTCGACGCGAAGGTCGTGGTCGTGGCCTCGGCGGGCAACGACGGCATGAGCGGCGAGAAGCGCAAGACCTACCCGGCGGCCTTCCCCGGCGTCCTCGCCGTGGCGGCCTCGGACCGCAACAACGAGCGGGCCGCCTTCTCCCAGCCCGGCGACTTCATCGCAGTGGCCGCGCCCGGCGTGGACATGGTCTCCACCGTCCCCGGCTTCGGCCAGTGCATCGACAACGGCACCAGTTTCTCCGCGCCTTACGTCGCCGGGGTCGCCGCCCTGCTGCGCGCGAAGCACGAGGACTGGACCCCGCAAGAGATCATCTGGCAGATCGAGGGGACCGCCGAGCGCTCGGTCAACGGCCGTGACGACTACGTCGGATGGGGTGTCGTCGACCCGGTGCGGGCGGTCACCCAGGACCACGAGCGTCCCAAGGCCCCCGTCCCGGACCCCGGACCGCCCCCGGCGGCCGCCCCCGAGGCGGCGGCGCTGCGGATGACGGAGACCGTGCAGGAGCGCGAGGAGCGGTTCGGAACGTACGCCCTCGGCATCGCGGGCGTGCTGATCGCGGTCATCACGGGCGCGGCGACGGTGGTGCGCGACGCCCGCAAGCGCCGCGGCCGTTTGCAGTGAACCGTCACAGTTCATCAACGGAAACGGCCTGCCGATGTTGGGACCGTCAGATGAACTGGCTAGAGTGACACCAGGCTTCACGACTGTGATCGGGGGATCGCGTGAGGCGGAGGGGGAATTCCGGGACGCGTGACTCACATCCGCGCCGGGAACCTCCCTTCCGCTGCGCAATCCGCCGGTTCTGCCGGCGAATTGAGAAGTGAGGAGCTTCGGATGAGCAATTTCGGACTCGCAGACGATCCGATCGTCCAGGCGAAGAACAAGATCGAGACGACGGCCCGTGCCGTCACCACCCAGTCCCGCGAGCTGGCTGACATCCTCGCCACGGTGAGCGCCGGCTGGACCGGTGTGGGTGCCTCGGGCTTCGTTTCCGCCCAGACGGTCGTCAACGAGGACCACGACGAGATCCGTCGTCTGCTCGGCGTTCTGCACAACGCGGTCGCGCAGACCAAGAACCTCAGCAACGCGCAGGACGACGACGTGCGTGCGGCGTTCAAGACGGTGCAGGCCGGCGCGGGCCAGGGCGGCTCCGGCCTCAACGGCATCTGACCTGCCTTTTTTGCGTCGTTCCCCACTTAGCTCAGCTCAGCGCGAAGGAGAAGAACATGGCTGGTTCCGACGGCCACACCAAGGTCCGGTATGAGAGCGTCCAGGAGATGGCGAACCGCATCCGCGTCGTCTCGAAGAAGATCATGACGGACCTGGAGGAGATGGACCAGGCCCTGAAGGTCGTCACGGACACCTGGGACGGTGAGGCGCACCAGGCGTACGTCACGCTCCAGGGCAAGTACAAGGGCAAGGCCGACCACATGCACAATCAGCTGGAGCAGGTCGCCCAGCTGATCGAGCGCGGCAAGGGCGACTACCGCGCCACCGACGTGAAGGCCTCGCGCCTGTTCACCGAGGCCTACTGACCCCGGTCGGCCGCAGCCGCATGCGGATACGGGGCGCGCCCGCACCGGGCGCGCCCCGTCGCCGTATCCCGGCCCCGGCGTACGGGCTTCAGCGCGGGCCGCGGTCCAGGTCGAACTCCCCGTCCCTGGCGCCGAGTACGAACGCCTCCCACTCGGCCGCCGTGTAGCGCAGGACGGTGTCCCGGTCGAGCGAGGACCGCATGGCCACCGCGCCCTCGGGCAGCCGCGCGATCTCGACCCGCTCCTCGTCGGGGCTGGTCCCGGGCGGGCCCTCCCACTCCACGCCGCTGATGTCGAGCGCGTACAGCTCGTCCTTCTCCTGCTGGGTGCCCATGTGCGGCCTTTCCCTCGGCGGTGCGGTGCTCCCGCGGTCTTCGCTGCCGATTATCGGTGCTGCGTGCGGGGGCGGGGGAGTGTTTCCCCTCGATCACCCCGGTACCTGGCCGGCGAGGGCCCGGGCGAGGCCCTCGACCTGGCCCCGGCTGAGCCCGCTGTGCCCCGCGTCCCCGGCGGTCAGCAGCAGCGAAGCGTCCCCGTTGCCATCGAGTTCGAGCCGTACGGCCGCCACGTTGCCGCTCGTGACCAGGACGGGCGTACCCGCCTCCGCCGCGGCCGCCGCCTCACTGAACGGGATCAGCCCGTCGGGCCCCACACCGGCCGCCTTCGAGACCACGGGGAGCAGCACGGACAGCGCCCGCGGCCTGCGCGTCGCGACGGTGTGCACCTCCAGGTCCTCCCGGCCGATGTGGAAGACGCAGCTCACCACCCCTCCGGGATTGCGGGCGAAGGGCCCGTTCGGGTCGGATCCCCCGTCGGTCTCCCCGGAGATGGCGGCCAGGTCGGCGGTGGCGTACCCCGGGCCCGCGTCCCCGGTGACCCCGGCGGCTTCGGCCGCTTCGGCGAAGTCGTAGGGCAGGGGGCAGTCGATGCCGCCCTCGGGGTCGACCGCGTCGGCGATCTCCCGCAACTCGTCCACGCTCAGGGCGTCGCCGCCCGTGCAGCCGCTCAGCAGGAACGCGGCGGCCACCACGGCCACGGCTGCCGCGGACCGGCGGCCGCGCTCTCTCCGACGACGTATCACGATGCGTTCAGCCTCTTTCGAAGGATCATGGGGTGATCGGGCCACGATACGGGTGCGGGGCCGGTCGCCCGGCCCCGCCTCCTCGTGTCCGTCTCCTACATCCCCGGCATCCGTCCCAGCTGCACGAGGGACGTGCCCCGCTTGCGCGAGGAGAAGTACGCCCGGCCCGGCGGCATCGGCCGGGGTCGGACGTTGCCGATCAGGTCACCCTCGGACGGATCGCCCGACAGGACCACGCCCTGCGCGCCGAGCTCCTTGAAGCGCTGCATGAACGGCTCGTACAGCGAGCGCGAGGCACCGGCCGAGTTGCGCGCGATGATGAAGCGCACACCCGTGTCACGGGCGAACGGCAGGAACTCCACCAGCGGGGCCAGGGGATTGCCCTGGCTCGTGGCCACCAGGTCGTAGTCGTCGATGATGATGAACACGTCCGGGCCGGTCCACCAGCTGCGGTCGCGCAGCTGCTGCGGGGTGACGTCGGTCGGCGGCTGCCGCCGCGAGAACACGCCGCCCAGCGCTTCCATGTGCGTTTGCAGGGAGCTCGCCATCGGCGCGTACTCCAGCAGGTGCTCCTCCGGCAGTGCCCCGAGCAGGCTGCGCCGGTAGTCGCCGACGACGAGGCGGGCCTGGTCCGGGGTGTACCGCTCCGCGATCTGCTGGCAGATCAGCCGCAGCAGGTTCGTCTTGCCGGACTCGCTCTCGCCGAACACGAGGAAGAACGGGTCGCTCTCGAAGTCGACGAACACGGGCTCCAGGTCCGTCTCGTCGATGCCTATGGCCAGCCCGCGGCCGGGCTGGTCCCCGCCCCGGGGCAGCTGGTCGGCGTGCAGCAGCCGCGGCAGCAGCCGTACGCCGGGAGCCGCGGCCCCCGCCCAGTTCTGCTTGACCGCCGACACGAAGGCGGCCGTGGCCTCCGACAGGTCCTCCGGGTCGTGCGCTCCGTCGATCCGCGGCAGCGCGCCCAGGAAGTGCAGCTTCTCCGCCACCTGGCCGCGGCCCGGCATCCCGGTCGGCACGTTCGCCGCGACCTTGCGGTCGAACTCGGAGTCCATGACGTCGCCGAGCCGCAGCTCCAGCCGGTTCAGCATCTGGTCCTTGAGCGCGGCCCGTACCTCCATGTACCGCGCCGCCGTGATCACCACGTGGATGCCGTAGCCCAGACCGCGCGAGGCGATGTCCGTGACCACCGGCTCAAGGCCCTCGTACTCGGTCCGGAAGCCGCCCCAGCCGTCGATGACGAGGAACACGTCGCCCCACGCCTCGCCGGGCAGGTCGCCCGCCGCCCGCCGCCGCCGGTAGGTGCCGATCGAGTCGATGTTGTTCGCGCGGAAGAACTCCTCGCGGCGGTTGAGGATGCCGCCCACCTCGGCGACCGTACGCCGCACCCGTTCCGGGTCCAGGCGCGAGGCGATCCCGCCGACGTGCGGCAGCTCGGCGATCGACGACATGCTGCCGCCACCGAAGTCCAGCCCGTAGAACTGCACCTCGCGCGGGGTGTGCGTCAGCGCGAACGAGGAGATCAGCGTCCGCATCAGCGTCGACTTGCCCGACTGCGGACCGCCGACGACCATCATGTGGCCCGCCGCACCCGAGAAGTCCCGGTACAGCACCTCGCGCCGCTGCTCGAACGGCTTGTCGATCAGGCCGAGCGGCACGACGAGCCCGCCGGGCCGCGTGTACCCCTCCGCGTGCAGACCCCGCTCCGTCGACGGCGCCAACGCGGGCAGCAACTGGTCCAGCGGCGGGGCCTGGTCGAGCGGCGGCAGCCACACCTGGTGCGCCGGCACCCCCTGGCCCTCCAGCCGGCCCACGATCACGTCCAGCACCGTGTCCGCGAGGGCGTCGTCCTCCTTCTCCGCCTGCGCCGCCAGGTACGCCGGGTCCGGCGCCGCGTACACGACCGGCACCGGCACCGCCGTGAACAGCGCGGGCCGCCGCTCCACCGGGAACAGGCCGACCGACAGGTCAGGCCCGCTCGAACGGTAGGTGCCCGAGACGTACGCCGCCTTGAAGCGCGTCATCTCGTCCGTACCGAACTTCAGGTAGCCCGAACCCGGCACCGACGGCAGGTGGTACGCGTCCGGCACGCCGATCGCCGTGCGCGACTCCGCCGCCGAGAAGGTCCGCAGACCGATCCGGTACGACAGGTACGTGTCCAGCCCGCGCAGCTTGCCCTCCTCCAGGCGCTGCGAGGCCAGCAGCAGGTGCACGCCCAGCGAACGGCCGATGCGGCCGATCTGGATGAACATGTCGATGAAGTCGGGCTTCGCGGTGAGCAGCTCGCTGAACTCGTCGATGACCAGCACCAGCGAAGCCAGCGGCTCCAGCGGGGCACCCGCCGCGCGCGCCTTCTCGTAGTCGTGGATGTTCGCGTAGTTGCCCGCCGAGCGCAGCAGCTCCTGGCGGCGCTGGAGCTCGCCGCGGATCGAGTCGCCCATGCGGTCGACGAGGGTGAGGTCGTCCGCCAGGTTGGTGATGACCGCGGCCACGTGCGGCATCTGCCCCATGCCCGTGAAGGTCGCACCACCCTTGAAGTCCGCGAGGACGAAGTTCAGCGTCTCCGAGGTGTGCGTGACCGCCAGGCCCAGCACCAGCGTGCGCAGCAGCTCCGACTTGCCGGAACCGGTCGCACCCACGCACAGGCCGTGCGGGCCCATGCCCTCCTGCGCCGCCTCCTTCAGGTCCAGCATGACCGGCGTGCCGTCCTCGCCCACACCGATCGGCACGCGCAGCCGCTCACCGGCGGAGCGCGGTCGCCAGGTCCGGGCCACGTCGATCGAGGCCGCGTCGCCCAGGTTCAGCAGATCCGTGAAGTCCAGGTTGGCCAGCAGCGGTTCGTCGTCGTCGCCGCCACCCGTGCGCAGCGGCGCCAGCTGTCGCGCGAGCGCCTCCGCCGCGGGCAGCGACAGCGTGTCCGGCACGCCCTCCCACGCGATCCCCCCGCCCGACTCCAGCCGCAGCCGGCCCGGCCGCACCACGACCGACAGCCCGCCGCGCGGCTCGTCCAGCTCGCCCGCGACCACCTCGACGATGGTCACGCCCTGCAGCCCCTCGGCCGCCGCGAACGCCGAGTCCGGCGGCACGAGGCCGCCGCGGGAGTTGGCGTCCAGCACGACGACCAGGTGCGGCTGGTCCAGCACCGGGGACACGTCCCGGCTGAACCGCGGCCGCCCCTCCAACCGGGGAGCCAGCAGCCCCTCCAGCTCGGTCAGGTCATCGCTGAACAGCCGCTTCGTACCGGCCCCGTCGACCTGCCCCGGCACCTGCGTGTGCGGCAGCCACTTCGTCCAGTCCCACGAGGGCACCGCGCCCGGCGCGGCCACCACGGCCACCACCAGGTCCTCCGGGGAGTGCAGCGTCGCCAGCTGCGCCACCAGAGCCCGCGCCGCCCCGCGCGCCGACTCCGGCTCCCCGGACACCGCCACGTGGTAGAACGCCCGCAACGACACCGCCACCGGCAGCCCGTCCAGCGAGGAGTGCACCTTCAGGAAACGCTGCATCGCACCGGCGGTCAGCGGCTCCAACTCGTCCACCGGCGCCGTGTCCGGCGCCACCAGCGGAGTCGACAGGCGCTGCGCGCCCAGCCCGAGCCGGGCCTGCCCGAAGTCCTCGTCGCCGACGCGCCGCTCCCACAGCCGCGAACCCTCGGCCACCACCGACCACAACTGCTCGGGAGCCGGGTGCAGATACAGCTGCGCGTCGCGCTGCGCCCGCGCCGTCCTGCGGACCTGACGGCGGGTCTGCGCCAGATATTTCAGATAGTCCCGGCGCACGTCGGCCATTTGCCCCTGCGTACCGCGCCGGTGGCGCACCAGCTGGGCCAGGACCATGCCCACCGTGGACACCAGCATCAGCACACCCATGATGCGCATGAAGGGCGCCGCACCCGGCATGAAGAAGAAGACGACCGACGAGCCCATGCCGAGCATCGGCAGGAGCTGCATCAGCATGCCCTCCTGCTGCCCCCGCGGGAGCTCCGGCGGAGCCTCCAGCCTCAGCTCGTCCGAAGGGACTTCGGGCGGCAAGGACCGCGGCGGGCGTTTGACGACGATCTGACTCACCGGAGCATCAATCCCTCGAAAACGGACGGGACGTCGCAACCGGCGCCCCCAAGTCCCGGGCGCGAAGGGGGTCTCCCCTGCGCGACGGTGATCCTACTTGCCGACAGTCATGCATACTCCCGGTAGGGTGGCCCGCGCAGTATGCGCATCCGCGAATCCAAGGCGACGGCCCATGCACCCGCTTCGCCAACCAGGGGGGTCACACAGGTGAGTACGGCCGCAGCGACGGGTTTCTGCAGGGTCACCGTCGTGGCTCCCGACAGCCGCATCGACGTCGCCCTCCCCGAGGACATCGCCGTCGCTGACGTCTACCCCGAACTCCTGCGCCTCACCGGGCAGACCCAGCCCGTCGGCGCCCCCACCGGCTTCCACCTGGTCCGCCGCGACGGAACGGTCCTCGACGGCGCCCGCACCCTCGCCGCCCAGCAGGTCCTCGACGGCGAGGTGCTCAGCCTTCGCCCGTTCGCAGAGTCGCTGCCGCCCGCCGTCTTCGACGACGTCTCCGACGCCGTCGCCTCGGCCGTCGTCCGCGACCGCCACCGCTGGAGCGACGACATGCTGCGCGGCGCGGGCCTGGCCGGCGCCGCCCTGCTGCTCGTCCTGCTCGGCTTCGTCCTCTGGTACGCCGACCCGGTCCGCCACGACATGCACGGACTGCCCGGCATCATCGCCGGCGCCACGGGCGTGCTCCTGACCGCCGCCGCCGGAGTGCGCGCCCGGGTCTACCGCGACCGCGGCTCCGCCGTCGCCCTCGGCCTCGGCGCCCTCCCGCACCTGCTGATCGCCGGCTCCGGCATCATCGCCGCGGCCGCCGGCGAGGGACCCGGCCGGCTGCAGTTCCTGCTCGGCTGCGTCTGCGTCCTGGTCGCCTCCGTCGCCCTGGTCGCGCTCACCCCCAACGGGGACGCCCCCTTCGTCGCGGCCACCTTCCTCGCCACCACCGGCACCCTGGCCACCTTCGTCGCCATCGTCACCGAGGCCTCCGCCACCGCGACCGCCGCCGTCTGCGCCCCCGTCGCCATCGGACTCGTCGCCTTCCTGCCCGGCCTCTCCGCCCGCTTCGCCCGGCTGCCCATCGGCTACGCCGCCCCGCAGAGCGCCACCGATGAGTACATCGACTACGCAGGGACCCCGGACCGCTACGAGACCGAGCCGTACGGCGACCCGTCGACCCCCGAGCAGCACGAGGCGGGCACCCCGCTCGACGCCGAGGCCATCGCGGCCCAGGCCCGCCGCGGCCACGAGATGCTGCTCGGCCTGGTGGGCGGCTGCGCCGCGGTCGCCGTCGGCTCCGCCGCCGTCCTCGGCTTCTCCGACAACACCTGGGGCCGACTGCTGGCCCTCGCCACCGGGCTGGCCATGCTGCTGCGCGCCCGGCTCTTCCGCTACACCTCCCAGGTCGTGTGCACCCTGGTCGCCGGCCTGGCCGCCATCGCCCTGCTGATCCTGGGCCTGGCCCTGCACCCGCCGGTCGACCTGGTCCGGGAGCTCGTCCAGTACCACGACCGCGGCGGCCTGGACCTCCGTACGATCTGGCTCTCCGCCGCCGTCGCCGCCGGCGCGGCCCTCCTCGCGGGAATTGCGCTTGTCATCCCCCGCAAGGGCCTGTCACCCTTCTGGGGACGGCTGCTCGACCTCACCGAGGCGGCAGTACTGCTCAGTCTCGTCCCGTTGGCACTCGCCGTGCTGGACGTGTACGCCCGGGCCCGCGCTCTCACCAGCTGAGACAGGGGCCGCGCGGCAGCCTGGTACGCTGTGTGACGGCCGTTTGTGTACGCGCCCCCGGAAACCTTCTGGAGGCTGCGCTCAGCGGACCCCGCCTCCCGAGTTACGGAAGATCCCCAGAGAATTCGACCTGGGGCACTCGGTGGCCACGAAGACATATACGAGGAGTACGCGTGTCGCTCGACGCCGCTACGAAGAAGCAGATCATCGCCGAGTTTGGTGCCAAGGAGGGCGACACCGGCTCCCCCGAGGTCCAGGTCGCCATGCTGTCCAAGCGCATCTCGGACCTGACCGAGCACCTCAAGACCCACAAGCACGACCACCACTCCCGTCGTGGTCTGCTGATCCTGGTCGGCCAGCGTCGCCGCCTGCTGCAGTACCTGGCCAAGAAGGACATCCAGCGCTTCCGTGCGCTGGTCGAGCGCCTCGGCATCCGCCGCGGTGCGGCCGGCGTCAAGTAAAGACGCTGTGAAGGGAGCGGTTCCCACACTGAGGGGGCCGCTCCCTTTGCTGTACGTGCTGTCGCTCTACGTGCGGGACGTACCGGACGCTTTGTAGTCTGGATGCACGTGCACAACTGAAGAGGAGGAGCGCCCTCCCTACGCCGCCGGTCCTCGGTAGTGGTACCCGGAAGGCCCCAGGGGCCCCGAACCGGGTACTTCGATCGAAGACCGGCCCGCACGCAAGGAGCGCTTCTCCGCAACCGTCCGCAGCCACACGGGCAGCGGACGGAGACGACGAAAATGGAGAAAACGCTAGTGGAGAACGAGACCCACTACGCCGAGGCCGTCATTGACAACGGTTCCTTCGGCACCCGCACCATCCGCTTCGAGACGGGCCGTCTGGCCCGCCAGGCCGCCGGCTCCGCCGTTGCCTACCTGGACGACGACACGATGGTGCTTTCCGCCACCACCGCGTCGAAGAAGCCCAAGGACCAGCTCGACTTCTTCCCCCTGACGGTGGACGTCGAGGAGCGGCAGTACGCGGCCGGCAAGATCCCCGGCTCCTTCTTCCGCCGCGAGGGCCGGCCCTCCGAGGACGCGATCCTCACCTGCCGCCTGATCGACCGCCCGCTGCGCCCGTCCTTCAAGAAGGGCCTGCGCAACGAGATCCAGGTCGTCGCCACCATCATGGCGCTGAACCCGGACCACCTGTACGACGTCATCGCGATCAACGCCGCGTCCGCGTCCACCCAGCTGGCCGGCCTGCCCTTCTCCGGCCCGATCGGCGGCGTCCGCGTCGCGCTGATCCGCGGCCAGTGGGTGGCCTTCCCGACGCACACCGAGCTTGAGGACGCAGTCTTCGACATGGTCGTCGCGGGCCGCGTCCTGGAGGACGGCGACGTCGCGATCATGATGGTCGAGGCCGAGGCCACCGACAAGACCATCGCCCTGGTCAAGGACGGCGCCGAGGCGCCGACCGAGGAGATCGTGGCTGCCGGCCTCGACGCCTCGAAGCCCTTCATCAAGGCCCTCTGCAAGGCCCAGTCGGACCTGGCCGCCAAGGCCGCCAAGCCCGAGGGCGAGTTCCCGGTCTTCCTGGACTACCAGGACGACGTGTACGAGGCCCTCGCGGCCGCCGTCAAGGGCGAGCTCTCCCAGGCGCTGACCATCGCGGGCAAGCAGGACCGCGAGGCCGAGCTGGACCGCGTCAAGGAGATCGCCGCCGAGAAGCTCCTCCCGGCCTTCGAGGGCCGCGAGAAGGAGATCTCCGCCGCCTACCGCAGCCTGACCAAGGCCCTGGTGCGCGAGCGCGTCATCAAGGACAAGGTCCGCATCGACGGCCGCGGGATCACGGACATCCGTACCCTCGCCGCCGAGGTCGAGGCCATCCCGCGCGTGCACGGCTCGGCGCTGTTCGAGCGTGGCGAGACCCAGATCCTGGGCGTCACCACCCTCAACATGCTCCGCATGGAGCAGCAGCTGGACACCCTTTCCCCGGTGACCCGCAAGCGCTACATGCACAACTACAACTTCCCGCCGTACTCCGTCGGTGAGACCGGCCGCGTGGGCTCGCCCAAGCGCCGCGAGATCGGCCACGGCGCGCTCGCCGAGCGCGCGATCGTGCCGGTCCTCCCGACCCGCGAGGAGTTCCCGTACGCGATCCGTCAGGTGTCCGAGGCCCTCGGCTCCAACGGTTCGACGTCCATGGGCTCGGTCTGCGCCTCCACCATGTCGCTGCTGAACGCCGGTGTGCCGCTGAAGGCCCCCGTCGCCGGTATCGCCATGGGCCTGATCTCCCAGGAGATCGACGGCAAGACGCACTACGTCGCCCTCACCGACATCCTCGGTGCGGAGGACGCCTTCGGCGACATGGACTTCAAGGTCGCCGGCACCAAGGAGTTCGTGACCGCCCTCCAGCTGGACACCAAGCTGGACGGCATCCCGGCCTCCGTCCTGGCCGCGGCCCTCAAGCAGGCCCGCGACGCCCGCCTCCACATCCTCGACGTGATGATGGAAGCGATCGACACGCCGGACGCCATGTCCCCGTTCGCCCCGCGGATCATCACCGTCAAGATCCCGGTGGACAAGATCGGTGAGGTCATCGGCCCCAAGGGCAAGATGATCAACCAGATCCAGGAGGACACCGGCGCCGAGATCACGATCGAGGACGACGGCACCATCTACATCGGTGCCTCCGACGGCCCGGCCGCCGAGGCCGCCCGCGCCACGATCAACGCGATCGCCAACCCGACCATGCCGGAGGTCGGCGAGCGCTACCTGGGTACGGTCGTCAAGACCACCACCTTCGGTGCCTTCGTCTCCCTCATGCCGGGCAAGGACGGCCTGCTGCACATCTCGCAGATCCGCAAGCTCGCCGGTGGCAAGCGCGTGGAGAACGTCGAGGACGTGCTCGCGGTCGGCACCAAGGTCCAGGTCGAGATCGCCGAGATCGACCAGCGCGGCAAGCTCTCGCTGGTCCCCGTGATCGACGGCGAGGCCGCCGGTGACGACGCTGACAAGGACGACTCCGACAAGTGACGTCGCGTAGTTCCCGTGTGACGGCCCGCCCCTCTTCGGAGGGGCGGGCCGTCGCCCGTACCCAAACCCTCCTCAAGGGGGAGAACGGCATCGGCACCGTCCGGCGCACCGTCCTCCCCGGCGGACTGCGCATCGTCACCGAGACGCTGCCCTCGGTCCGCTCCGCCACCTTCGGCATCTGGGCGCACGTGGGCTCCCGGGACGAGACGCCCACGCTCAACGGTGCCACGCACTACCTGGAGCACCTCCTCTTCAAGGGCACGCACAAGCGCAGCGCCCTCGACATCTCCTCCGCGATCGACGCGGTCGGCGGCGAGATGAACGCCTTCACGGCGAAGGAGTACACCTGCTACTACGCCCGGGTGCTCGACACCGACCTGCCGCTGGCCATCGACGTCGTCTGCGACATGCTCACCGGCTCGCTGATCCGCGAGGAGGACGTCGACGCCGAGCGCGGCGTCATCCTCGAAGAGATCGCGATGACCGAGGACGACCCGGGCGACTGCGTGCACGACCTGTTCGCGCACACGATGTACGGCGACACCCCGCTGGGCCGTCCCGTCCTGGGCACCGTCGACACGATCAACGCCCTCGGCGCCGACCGGATCCGCCGCTTCTACAAGAAGCACTACGACCCCCGCCACCTGGTGGTCGCCGCGGCCGGCAACGTCGACCACAACAAGGTCGTCCGCCAGGTCCGTGCCGCCTTCGAGAAGGCCGGGGCCCTCACCCACACCGACGCCGAGCCGATCGGCCCGCGCTCCGGAGCCAAGCGCATCCGCACCTCCGGCCGCGTCGACCTAGTGGGCCGCAAGACCGAGCAGGCCCACGTGGTCCTCGGCATGCCCGGCCTCGCCCGCACCGACGAGCGCCGCTGGGCGCTCGGCGTGCTGAACACCGCCCTCGGCGGCGGCATGTCCTCCCGCCTCTTCCAGGAGGTCCGGGAAAAGCGCGGCCTGGCCTACAGCGTGTACTCGTACACCTCGGGCTTCGCCGACACCGGGCTCTTCGGCGTGTACGCGGGCTGCCGCCCGAGCCAGGTCCACGACGTGCTCCGGATCTGCCGCGGCGAACTCGACAAGGTCGTCTCCGAGGGGCTCACGGACGAGGAGATCAAGCGGGCCATCGGCCAGCTGTCCGGCTCCACCGTCCTCGGCCTGGAGGACACCGGCGCGATCATGAACCGCATCGGCAAGAGCGAGCTCTGCTGGGGCGACCAGATGTCCGTCGACGACATGCTGGCCCGGATCGCCGCCGTGACCCCGGACGACGTCCGCTCGGTCGCGCGGGACGTACTGGCCCAGAGGCCGTCGCTCGCGGTGATCGGTCCGCTGAAGGAGAAGCAGGCCGCCCGCCTCGACGAAGCGGTGGCCTGAGACCCTGACACCCCGAGGCCGGGCACCGGCCGCCGCCGGCCGGTGCCCGGCCCGTACGACAGGAAGCGAAGAAGCATGAGCAGCAAGCTGCGGGTAGCGGTTCTCGGCGCCCAGGGCCGCATCGGCTCCGAAGCGGTCAAGGCCGTCGAGGCCGCCGAGGACATGGAGCTGGTGGCCGCCCTCGGCCGCGGCGACAAGATGGAGACGGTGGTCGAGGCGGGCGCGCAGGTCGCCGTCGAGCTGACCACCCCCGCGTCGGTCATGGGGAACCTGGACTTCCTCGTCGGCCACGGGATCCACGCCGTGGTCGGCACCACCGGCTGGACCGAGGAACGCCTCGCCCAGCTGGACACCTGGCTCGCCGGCTCCCCGCAGACCGGTGTGCTCATCGCCCCGAACTTCTCCATCGGCGCCGTCCTCACCATGAAGTTCGCCGCCCAGGCCGCCCGCTACTTCGAATCCGTCGAGGTCGTCGAGCTGCACCACCCGAACAAGGTCGACGCCCCCTCCGGCACGGCGACCCGCACCGCGCAGCTGATCGCGGCCGCCCGCGCCGAGGCCGGCCTCGGCGCGCAGCCCGACGCCACCGCCACCGCCCTGGACGGCGCGCGCGGCGCGGACGTCGACGGCGTCCCGGTGCACGCGATCCGCCTGCGCGGTCTGCTGGCCCACCAGGAGGTGCTCCTCGGCGGCGAGGGCGAGACCCTGACGATCCGTCACGACTCCCTGCACCACAGCAGCTTCATGCCGGGCATCCTGCTCGGTGCGCGCCGCGTCGTGCAGCACCCGGGCCTCACGTTCGGCCTGGAAAACTTCCTCGAACTCGGCTGATGAGCAGGCAGTAGTACCCATGCGCGCGAAGATCACTTACTTCCTCACGGCCGCAGTCCTGGTCGTCTACTTCGTCCTGGTCGGCAGCCGGGGGGTGATGCTGATCCAGCAGGGCACCGCGCTGACCGTGACCTTCGGTGTGGCCGTGCTGATCCTGCCGGTCATCGGCGTCTGGTTCCTCTGGAAGAACACGCAGTTCGTGACGAAGGCGAACCAGCTCGCGACCGAGCTGGAGGCCGAGGGCGGACTGCCCGTCGACGAGCTGGAGCGGGACGAGTACGGCCGGATCCTGCGGGATTCCGCCGACGAGGTCTTCGCACGCCGCAAGGCCGAGACGGAGGACGCGCCGGGGGACTGGCGCAGCTGGTTCCGCCTCGCCGTCGCCTACCACGACGCCCGCGACACCCCGCGGGCCCGCAAGGCCATGCAGCGGGCCATCGCCCTGCACGGCGGACCGCGCGGCTAGTCGGGGCGCCCGTCGCGGGCGCGTGAGCGGCGGAAGCCCGTACAGGAACGGATCCTGTACGGGCTTCCCGGTATTGCGCGCGTGCGGGTCAGGCGGGCACGGCCCGGTACTCGTCGGCCCAGGCCTCGACCATGTCGGCGGCCCGGTCGAACGCCTCGGTCCGCGACAGGAAATCGGCGCTGTGGTCGGTCAGCAGCACCGGCAGCTCCGCGCCGTCGCGCCCGGCCGCCGTCAGGGCCTGCCCCTGCACGGTCCGCGGCAGCCCCAGCCAGCGCACCGGCTGCTGGACGGTACGGACCTCGGTGATCTCGTTCCAGTTGACCGAGCGGGTCCGGAAGAAGCCCACCCTGCGAAGTCCCGCGGGGCTCACCCAGACGCCCGCCATGAGGATCCGTACCGCCGACCCGATCACGCCGAGTGCGGCGGCCAGGCAGAAACCGGCGCCGGTCCAGGCACCCGCGAACGCGATGATCATCGTGGCCAGCAGCATGAACGCGGCCAGCAGGAGCAGCAGGGCCGCGCCGGCCACCCGCCACGGCCCCGGCCGGTACGGCCGCCGCCAGCGGTCGGGGTCCTCGTGGGCGAGTACGTCGTCGCCGGCACTGTCTTCGTGCGCGTCGAACGCGCGGTCGGCCGTCAAGAAGGGCAGGGGCACGGCTGTACCTCACTCACATGCACGTTCGGTTGGGCTTGCCCGTGAGGCTACCGCCCTTGGGAGGCCTCCGACTGCTGCGACTTGGCGGGCTGGTGGGGCTGGAGTGATGGCATGCCGAAGAGAAGGGAGCCGACGAGCCCTGCCACCACGGTCAGCCCGACCAGACTACGGGCGGCCAACTGGGGCGTGCTCAGACGCTCGCGTGGCGGCGGGGTGACGTTACTGCGGAAACGGTCGGCCTCGGCGACGAAGGCGAACGGGACGGGTTCGCTGGGGGTACCGCCCAGCGGTAGCTGGGGGAGGAACATGGAGCGACTCTCCTCACGGTCAGGCCCATGGGGCGGCGGGAACGGGTGCGCTTGGCGTGTACCCGTGAAGACGTACGGGCCGCCCAATCCGTGCCTGAATTCGGGACATTAACCAAATTTTATGGCTGGGTGTCAGCTGAAAGGGTGGCCCGGTCGCCTCCCGGAGCCCGTTGCCCGTGCACGGCGAGCACTGGGGCGCGCCGTAGAGTGGGCGCGCCCCATGTGAGACGTTCGGAAGGACCCCCGGTGAGCGAGACCGCCGCTTCAGACCTGAAACCCAGCTTCCGCAGTGATGTCACGGTGGAGCTGGTGAAGCACTCCGCCGCCGACTCCGACGTGCTGTGGGCCGCCCGTGTCTCCACGGCCGGCGAGCAGTCGCTCGAAGAGCTCCAGAAGGACCCCGAGCGCTCCAAGGGCCTCATCAACTACCTGATGCGGGACCGCCACGGCAGCCCGTTCGAGCACAACTCGATGACGTTCTTCATCAGCGCCCCGATCTTCGTCTTCCGCGAGTTCATGCGGCACCGCGTCGGCTGGTCGTACAACGAGGAGTCGGGCCGCTACAGGGAGCTCGAACCGGTCTTCTACGTCCCGGACGCCGAGCGCAAGCTCGTCCAGGAGGGCCGCCCGGGCAAGTACGTCTTCGTCGAGGGCACCGCGGCCCAGCAGGAGCTGACGGGCCGGGTCATGGAGGACTCGTACCGTCAGGCGTACGAGGCCTACCAGGAGATGCTGGCGGCGGGCGTGGCCCGCGAGGTTGCCCGTTCGGTCCTGCCGGTCGGACTTTTCTCCTCGATGTACGCGACCTGCAACGCGCGCTCGCTCATGCACTTCCTCGGCCTGCGCACGCAGCACGAGCTCGCGACCACGCCGTCCTTCCCGCAGCGGGAGATCGAGATGGTCGGCGAGAAGATGGAGCAGCACTGGGCCGCGCTCATGCCGCTGACGTACGCCGCGTACAACGCGAACGGCCGCGTCGCCCCGTAAGGCCCGGTCCGTCCCCATGGGGACGGGTGAACCCGTGGGGTACAGATGTGCGGAGTCAAGTCCGAAGTGTCCGTATTGCCACGTTTCGTAAAGTTCATCTAGGCTGATCAAACGGACCCGGCACTGCTTGAACCCCCGAGCAGGCAGTGCCGGGATCCAACAGTCCTCCCGGCCCGGCGCGGGAGCCACACCCCGTTGACGTCCCCCGAGGGGACACTGCGAGCATGGCAGCGAGTAGCGTGTTACCCATGGCTCCGATCTCGACTCCGCAGACCCCCTTCGGGCGGGTCCTCACCGCCATGATCACGCCCTTCACGGCGGATGGCGCACTCGACCTCGACGGCGCGCAGCAGCTCGCCGTCCACCTGGTGGACGCAGGCAACGACGGCCTGATCATCAACGGGACCACCGGCGAGTCCCCGACCACCACCGACGCGGAGAAAAACGACCTCGTACGAGCCGTCCTGGAAGCCGTGGGTGACCGTGCCCACGTCGTCGCCGGCATCGGCACCAACGACACCCGCCACACCCTGGAGCTCGCCCGCCAGGCCGAGCGCACGGGCGCACACGGCCTGCTCGCGGTGACCCCGTACTACAGCAAGCCGCCGCAGGAAGGCCTCTACCGGCACTTCACGGCGATCGCCGACGCCACCGGGCTCCCGGTGATGCTCTACGACATCCCCGGCCGCAGCGGTGTCCCGATCAACACCGAAACGCTGGTCAGGCTCGCCGAGCACCCCCGCATCGTGGCCAACAAGGACGCCAAGGGCGACCTCGGCCGTGCCAGCTGGGCCATCGCCCAGAGCGGACTCGCCTGGTACTCCGGCGACGACATGCTGAACCTGCCGCTGCTGTCCGTCGGCGCCGTCGGCTTCGTTTCCGTGGTCGGCCACGTGGTCAGCCCCGAGCTCCGCGCGATGCTCGACGCGCACCTGGGCGGCGACGTCCAGAAGGCCACCGAGATCCACCAGAAGCTGCTGCCCGTCTTCACCGGCATGTTCCGCACCCAGGGCGTGATCACCACCAAGGGAGCCCTGAACCTGCAGGGCCTGCCCGCGGGCCCGCTGCGGCTCCCGCTGGTCGAGCTCACGGCCGAAGAGACGGCCCAGCTCAAGATCGATCTTGCCGCCGGCGGGGTACAGCTCTGAAATAAGACTTCACAACTGAACAAGCAAAACGAACAAAACAGACGAATGCAAGTGCACGAATGACATGCGCGCCACGTGCCTTACGAGGTACGTGGCGTGTGTGGTGAGGAGACACTTTTGAGCCATCCGCATCCTGAACTCGGTGCGCCGCCGAAGCTCCCCAAGGGCGGCCTGCGCGTCACCCCGCTGGGCGGTCTCGGCGAGATCGGCCGCAACATGACCGTCTTCGAGTTCGACGGCCGCCTGCTGATCGTCGACTGCGGCGTTCTCTTCCCCGAAGAGGAGCAGCCGGGCATCGACCTGATCCTGCCGGACTTCTCGTCCATCCGGGACCGGCTCGACGACATCGAGGGCATCGTCCTCACGCACGGTCACGAGGACCACATCGGCGCCGTCCCGTACCTCCTCCGGGAGAAGCCGGACATCCCGCTGATCGGTTCCAAGCTGACGCTGGCCCTCATCGAGGCCAAGCTCCAGGAGCACCGGATCCGCCCCTACACCCTTGAGGTGAAGGAAGGCGACCGGGAACACCTCGGACTCTTCGACTGCGAGTTCATCGCGGTCAACCACTCCATCCCGGACGCCCTGGCCGTCGCCATCCGCACCCCCGCGGGCCTGGTGGTGGCCACCGGTGACTTCAAGATGGACCAGCTCCCGCTGGACAACCGCCTCACCGACCTGCACGCCTTCGCGCGTCTGAGCGAAGAGGGCATCGACCTCCTCCTCTCGGACTCGACGAACGCCGAGGTCCCGGGCTTCGTCCCGCCCGAGCGCGACATCTCGAACGCCATCCGCGGCGTCTTCGCCGGGGCCCAGAAGCGGATCATCGTGGCGAGCTTCGCCAGCCACGTCCACCGCATCCAGCAGATCCTGGACGCCGCGCACGAGTACGGCCGCAGGGTCGCCTTCGTGGGCCGCTCGATGGTCCGCAACATGGGCATCGCCCGTGACCTGGGCTACCTGCGCGTCCCGGCCGGTCTCGTCGTCGACGTGAAGACCCTCGACGACCTGCCGGACGACGAGGTCGTGCTGGTCTGCACGGGCTCCCAGGGCGAGCCGATGGCGGCCCTGTCCCGCATGGCCAACCGCGACCACCAGATCCGGATCGTCCCCGGCGACACCGTCATCCTGGCGTCGTCGCTGATCCCGGGCAACGAGAACGCGGTCTACCGCGTGATCAACGGCCTGACCCGGTGGGGCGCCAACGTCGTGCACAAGGGCAACGCCAAGGTGCACGTCTCGGGCCACGCCTCCGCCGGCGAGCTGCTGTACTTCTACAACATCTGCAAGCCGCGGAACCTCATGCCGGTCCACGGCGAATGGCGCCACCTGCGTGCCAACGCCGAGCTCGGCGCCTTGACGGGTGTCCCGAAGGACCGCATCGTCATCGCCGAGGACGGCGTGGTCGTCGACCTGATCGACGGCAAGGCCCGCATCTCCGGCAAGGTCCAGGCCGGCTACGTGTACGTGGACGGCCTCTCGGTCGGCGACGTCACGGAAGCCTCGCTCAAGGACCGCCGGATCCTCGGCGACGAGGGCATCATCTCGGTGTACGTCGTGGTGGACAGCACCACCGGCAAGGTCGTCAGCGGCCCGAACATCCAGGCCCGCGGCTCCGGCATCGAGGACTCGGCCTTCTCGTCGGTCATCCCGAAGATCGAGGAAGCCATCGCCCGCGCCGCGGCCGACGGCGTCGCGGAACCGCACCAGATCCAGCAGCTCATCCGCCGGACCATGGGCAAGTGGGTCTCGGACGGCTACCGCCGCCGCCCGATGATCCTCCCGGTCGTCGTCGAGGTCTGACCCTCGCCGTAGCGCCGTCACCGGAGCGGGGCAACCGGATTTGCGTCCGGGGGCCCCGCTCCAGTACGTTTACGTCTCCACCTCGCACAACACCCCGGCACACACGTGTGCCCGGACGTGTGCCGCGCGAGCGGGTGGGATTCGGACCCAGGGAGACCTGATAAAGTCTGATCCACCCGAAAGGGAAAGGCCCTCCAACAGCCGCCGAATTCAAATCGATCCGGAAACGGAGCGGAAAGAATCTGGTAAGGTTGGAATCGCCGGAAAGGGAAAACGCGAAAGCGAAGGACCTGGAAAGCGAGCGGGACTGACTCTGATAGAGTCGGAAACGCAAGAACGAAGAACGAAAGCCCGGAGGAAAGCCCGAGAGGGTGAGTACAAAGGAAGCGTCCGTTCCTTGAGAACTCAACAGCGTGCCAAAAATCAACGCCAGAAGTTGATACCCCGTCCACTTCGGTGGATGAGGTTCCTTTGAAAAAGTCCTGTCTTTCGGGGCAGGCAACAACACAGCGAGGACGCAGTGGACGGTCGGTCATATTCCGACATGATCGTCCCGCTCTAAGTGCGTGTGCACCCGATTACGGGTAAACATTCATGGAGAGTTTGATCCTGGCTCAGGACGAACGCTGGCGGCGTGCTTAACACATGCAAGTCGAACGATGAAGCCCTTCGGGGTGGATTAGTGGCGAACGGGTGAGTAACACGTGGGCAATCTGCCCTTCACTCTGGGACAAGCCCTGGAAACGGGGTCTAATACCGGATAATACTCCTGCCTGCATGGGTGGGGGTTAAAAGCTCCGGCGGTGAAGGATGAGCCCGCGGCCTATCAGCTTGTTGGTGGGGTAATGGCCCACCAAGGCGACGACGGGTAGCCGGCCTGAGAGGGCGACCGGCCACACTGGGACTGAGACACGGCCCAGACTCCTACGGGAGGCAGCAGTGGGGAATATTGCACAATGGGCGAAAGCCTGATGCAGCGACGCCGCGTGAGGGATGACGGCCTTCGGGTTGTAAACCTCTTTCAGCAGGGAAGAAGCGAAAGTGACGGTACCTGCAGAAGAAGCGCCGGCTAACTACGTGCCAGCAGCCGCGGTAATACGTAGGGCGCAAGCGTTGTCCGGAATTATTGGGCGTAAAGAGCTCGTAGGCGGCTTGTCACGTCGGATGTGAAAGCCCGAGGCTTAACCTCGGGTCTGCATTCGATACGGGCTAGCTAGAGTGTGGTAGGGGAGATCGGAATTCCTGGTGTAGCGGTGAAATGCGCAGATATCAGGAGGAACACCGGTGGCGAAGGCGGATCTCTGGGCCATTACTGACGCTGAGGAGCGAAAGCGTGGGGAGCGAACAGGATTAGATACCCTGGTAGTCCACGCCGTAAACGTTGGGAACTAGGTGTTGGCGACATTCCACGTCGTCGGTGCCGCAGCTAACGCATTAAGTTCCCCGCCTGGGGAGTACGGCCGCAAGGCTAAAACTCAAAGGAATTGACGGGGGCCCGCACAAGCAGCGGAGCATGTGGCTTAATTCGACGCAACGCGAAGAACCTTACCAAGGCTTGACATATACCGGAAAGCATTAGAGATAGTGCCCCCCTTGTGGTCGGTATACAGGTGGTGCATGGCTGTCGTCAGCTCGTGTCGTGAGATGTTGGGTTAAGTCCCGCAACGAGCGCAACCCTTGTCCTGTGTTGCCAGCATGCCCTTCGGGGTGATGGGGACTCACAGGAGACCGCCGGGGTCAACTCGGAGGAAGGTGGGGACGACGTCAAGTCATCATGCCCCTTATGTCTTGGGCTGCACACGTGCTACAATGGCCGGTACAATGAGCTGCGATACCGTGAGGTGGAGCGAATCTCAAAAAGCCGGTCTCAGTTCGGATTGGGGTCTGCAACTCGACCCCATGAAGTCGGAGTTGCTAGTAATCGCAGATCAGCATTGCTGCGGTGAATACGTTCCCGGGCCTTGTACACACCGCCCGTCACGTCACGAAAGTCGGTAACACCCGAAGCCGGTGGCCCAACCCGTAAGGGAGGGAGCTGTCGAAGGTGGGACTGGCGATTGGGACGAAGTCGTAACAAGGTAGCCGTACCGGAAGGTGCGGCTGGATCACCTCCTTTCTAAGGAGCACAGTACCGATTGCAGACAAACGTTCTGCACGGTCAGCTCATGGGTGGAACGTTGATTAGTTGGCACGGTTTCCAAAACTCTCTGTAAGTACTGCTTCGGCGTGGAACACAGTGAAGTGGAGGGGATCGTGCTTGGCACGTTGTTGGGTCCTGAAGGTACGGCCGTAAGGTCATGTCTTCAGTGCCGGCCCCAGTGAACTCGCCAGCTTGTCTGGTGGGGTGATGGGTGGCTGGTCGTTGTTTGAGAACTACACAGTGGACGCGAGCATCTGTGGCCAAGTTTTTAAGGGCGCACGGTGGATGCCTTGGCACCAGGAACCGATGAAGGACGTGAGAGGCCGCGATAGGCCCCGGGGAGCTGCCAACTGAGCTTTGATCCGGGGGTGTCCGAATGGGGAAACCCGGCAGTCGTCATGGGCTGTCACCCACTGCTGAACACATAGGCAGTGTGGAGGGAACGAGGGGAAGTGAAACATCTCAGTACCCTCAGGAAGAGAAAACAACCGTGATTCCGGGAGTAGTGGCGAGCGAAACCGGATGAGGCCAAACCGTATGCGTGTGATACCCGGCAGGGGTTGCGCATGCGGGGTTGTGGGAATTCTTTTGATCGGTCTGCCGGCCGGTCGGCGAGTCAGAAACCGTTGATGTAGTCGAAGGACATGCGAAAGGTCCGGCGTAGAGGGTAAGACCCCCGTAGACGAAACATTAGCGGCTTGCTTAAGAATCTCCCAAGTAGCACGGGGCCCGAGAAATCCCGTGTGAATCTGGCGGGACCACCCGCTAAGCCTAAATATTCCCTGGTGACCGATAGCGGATAGTACCGTGAGGGAATGGTGAAAAGTACCGCGGGAGCGGAGTGAAATAGTACCTGAAACCGTGTGCCTACAAGCCGTGGGAGCGTCGCTGTATGTGCTTGCACATACAGTCGTGACTGCGTGCCTTTTGAAGAATGAGCCTGCGAGTTAGCGGTGTGTAGCGAGGTTAACCCGTGTGGGGAAGCCGTAGCGAAAGCGAGTCCGAATAGGGCGATTGAGTTGCACGCTCTAGACCCGAAGCGGAGTGATCTAGCCATGGGCAGGTTGAAGCGGAGGTAAGACTTCGTGGAGGACCGAACCCACCAGGGTTGAAAACCTGGGGGATGACCTGTGGTTAGGGGTGAAAGGCCAATCAAACTCCGTGATAGCTGGTTCTCCCCGAAATGCATTTAGGTGCAGCGTCGTGTGTTTCTTGCCGGAGGTAGAGCACTGGATAGGCGATGGGCCCTACCGGGTTACTGACCTTAGCCAAACTCCGAATGCCGGTAAGTGAGAGCACGGCAGTGAGACTGTGGGGGATAAGCTCCATGGTCGAGAGGGAAACAGCCCAGAGCATCGACTAAGGCCCCTAAGCGTACGCTAAGTGGGAAAGGATGTGGAGTCGCAGAGACAACCAGGAGGTTGGCTTAGAAGCAGCCACCCTTGAAAGAGTGCGTAATAGCTCACTGGTCAAGTGATTCCGCGCCGACAATGTAGCGGGGCTCAAGCGTACCGCCGAAGTCGTGTCATTGCAGCAATAGGGCCAACGCCCGCTGTGATGGGTAGGGGAGCGTCGTGTGCCGGGTGAAGCAGCAGCGGAAGCTAGTTGTGGACGGTTCACGAGTGAGAATGCAGGCATGAGTAGCGATACACACGTGAGAAACGTGTGCGCCGATTGACTAAGGGTTCCTGGGTCAAGCTGATCTGCCCAGGGTAAGTCGGGACCTAAGGCGAGGCCGACAGGCGTAGTCGATGGACAACCGGTTGATATTCCGGTACCCGCTTTGAAACGCCCAATATCGAATCAGGCGATGCTAAGTCCGTGAAGCCGTTCCGGACCCTTCGGGGAAAGGAAAGTGGTGGAGCCGACGAACCAGACTTGTAGTAGGTAAGCGATGGGGTGACGCAGGAAGGTAGTCCAGCCCGGGCGGTGGTTGTCCCGGGGTAAGGGTGTAGGCCGAGGGGTAGGCAAATCCGTCCCTCATTAAGGCTGAGACCTGATGCCGAGCCGATTGTGGTGAAGTGGATGATCCTATGCTGTCGAGAAAAGCCTCTAGCGAGTTTCATGGCGGCCCGTACCCTAAACCGACTCAGGTGGTCAGGTAGAGAATACCGAGGCGTTCGGGTGAACTATGGTTAAGGAACTCGGCAAAATGCCCCCGTAACTTCGGGAGAAGGGGGGCCATCACTGGTGATCGGACTTGCTCCGTGAGCTGGGGGTGGCCGCAGAGACCAGCGAGAAGCGACTGTTTACTAAAAACACAGGTCCGTGCGAAGCCGTAAGGCGATGTATACGGACTGACGCCTGCCCGGTGCTGGAACGTTAAGGGGACCGGTTAGTGCACTTTCGGGTGTGCGAAGCTGAGAACTTAAGCGCCAGTAAACGGCGGTGGTAACTATAACCATCCTAAGGTAGCGAAATTCCTTGTCGGGTAAGTTCCGACCTGCACGAATGGCGTAACGACTTCTCGACTGTCTCAACCATAGGCCCGGTGAAATTGCACTACGAGTAAAGATGCTCGTTTCGCGCAGCAGGACGGAAAGACCCCGGGACCTTTACTACAGTTTGATATTGGTGTTCGGTTCGGCTTGTGTAGGATAGGTGGGAGACTTTGAAGCAGCCACGCCAGTGGTTGTGGAGTCGCCGTTGAAATACCACTCTGGTCGTGCTGGATGTCTAACCTCGGTCCGTGATCCGGATCAGGGACAGTGTCTGATGGGTAGTTTAACTGGGGCGGTTGCCTCCCAAAGGGTAACGGAGGCGCCCAAAGGTTCCCTCAGCCTGGTTGGCAATCAGGTGTTGAGTGTAAGTGCACAAGGGAGCTTGACTGTGAGACCGACGGGTCGAGCAGGGACGAAAGTCGGGACTAGTGATCCGGCGGTGGCTTGTGGAAGCGCCGTCGCTCAACGGATAAAAGGTACCCCGGGGATAACAGGCTGATCTTCCCCAAGAGTCCATATCGACGGGATGGTTTGGCACCTCGATGTCGGCTCGTCGCATCCTGGGGCTGGAGTCGGTCCCAAGGGTTGGGCTGTTCGCCCATTAAAGCGGTACGCGAGCTGGGTTTAGAACGTCGTGAGACAGTTCGGTCCCTATCCGCTGTGCGCGTAGGAATATTGAGAAGGGCTGTCCCTAGTACGAGAGGACCGGGACGGACGAACCTCTGGTGTGCCAGTTGTCCTGCCAAGGGCATGGCTGGTTGGCTACGTTCGGGAGGGATAACCGCTGAAAGCATCTAAGCGGGAAGCCTGCTTCAAGATGAGTATTCCCACCTCCTTGAGAGGGTAAGGCTCCCAGTAGACGACTGGGTTGATAGGCCAGATGTGGAAGCCCGGTAACGGGTGGAGCTGACTGGTACTAATAGGCCGAGGGCTTGTCCTCAGTTGCTCGCGTCCACTGTGTTAGTTCTGAAATAACGAACAGCTGTGATTTTAGCCAGCGTTCAAATTTCATAGTGTTTCGGTGGTCATAGCGTTAGGGAAACGCCCGGTTACATTCCGAACCCGGAAGCTAAGCCTTTCAGCGCCGATGGTACTGCAGGGGGGACCCTGTGGGAGAGTAGGACGCCGCCGAACAACCCGCCCTTTTAGCTCAGTCGGTAGAGCGTCTCCATGGTAAGGAGAAGGTCAACGGTTCGATTCCGTTAAAGGGCTCCATGAAAAAGGCCCCCGCCATTTGGCGGGGGCCTTTTTGCGTTTCGGGCGCGGTTGCCGGTAGGTGGATCCGTCGGAGGGCGGACTCCGGCTCGCCAACCTAAAATGGGCGGGAAGGGTAAACAAGGTACGACCGGCGGCTTCGACGTGCCCCTAGGGCCGTCCGGCCGGCCTGGGAGGCGTGATGTCCCTACCCCCTGACGCGGCGACACCGCAGCACGTGCAGAGCGACCCCGAGGACGTCCTCAAGCAGGTCGGAGCCTCATGGCGCTGGGCGCTCGGTTTCGCCCTCGCGACCCTGATCCCGGGCATCCTGGTACTCGTATGGCCCGACGAGACGCTGCACATCCTGGCCGTCATCATCGGCCTGCAGCTCCTCGTGGCAGGGGTCTTCCGGTTCGTCACCGCCTTCTCGCACAGCACCGACGGCGGCGGCAGACTGGCGAGCGTCCTGGTCGCCATACTGGCGTTCCTAGCGGGCGTCCTCGTACTGCGGCATCCGATGCAGACGATCGGGGCGCTGTCCCTGATCCTCGGAGTCTTCTGGCTGCTGACCGGAGTGCTCACGGCGTACGTCGCCATCGCCGACCGCGGGCTCGTACACCGGGGCCTGCTCTTCGGGCTGGGCGTCCTCGGCGCCGTCGCCGGCATCGTCGTGCTCTGCTTCCCGGTGGACTCCGCGGTCGCCCTGACCCGACTGCTGGGACTGTGGCTCGTCCTGCTCGGCGTATTCGAAGTGGTGATGGCCTTCGCACTGCGCTCCGCCACGCGCCGCATCAAGCCCGTGCCCCCGGGGTGAGCGTCCGGCCGCGCTCCGGCTAGTCGCCCTCGCGCGGCTGGGGGACGCGGAAGGCCAGGATGGCCATGTCGTCCGAGGCGGGTTCGGCCGCGAAGCGTTCCACCGCGCGCAGGACACGGGCGGCGACCGCGCCGGCCGTGAGGCCCGTGCAGGTGGTGAGGACCTCCGTGAGGCCATCGTCGCCGAGCATGCGGGTGCCCTCGCGGCGTTCCGTCACCCCGTCCGTGACGCACAGGAGCACGTCGCCCGGTTCCAGCGAGAGGGTCTGCTCGTAGAGGTCGAGGTCGTCGATGACGCCGAGCAGCGGCTGCGGGTCGGCGGCCGGGGTGACCCGGCCGTCCGGGCGCAGGCGCAGCGGCAGCGGATGGCCGGCGCAGACGACCTTCATCAGGGCGCCGCCGTCCGGCTGGGGGTGGAGTTCGCCGTACAGGAGGGTGAGGAAGCGGCTGCGGGCGCCCTCGTCGAGGATGGCCGCGTTGAGCCGCTCCAGCACCGCCGGGCCGCCGAGTCCCTCGCGGGCCAGGAGGCGCAGGGCGTGCCGGGCGAGACCGGTGACGGCGGCCGCCTCGGGACCCGTACCGCAGACGTCGCCGATGGCGAAGCCGTACGCGCCGTCACGGATGGGGAAGACGTCGTAGAAGTCGCCGCCCACCTCGTTGCCCTCGCCCGCCGCGCGGTAGATGACCTCGACCTCCATGCCGGGGATCGCGGGCGAGCCGGGCGGGAGCAGGCTGCGCTGCAGGGAGCGGCTGATCGCGGTGCGCTCGGAGTAGAGGCGGGCGTTGTCGAGGGCGAGGGCGGCCCGGCGGGAGAGGTCCTCGGCGAGTTCGAGGATCTCCTGGCGGAAGTGCTCCTCGGACGGCTTGCCGAGGGTGAGCATGCCGATCACGCGGTTGCGGGCCAGGAGGGGCAGGACGACGGTCTCCCCGCCGACCGCGAGCGCCGTCTCGGGCCAGGGGCGGGCGCCGGCCTCGCGGACCGGTTCCGGCGGGCTGACGCGGGACAGCAGGGCCTTGAGGCCGTCGATGCGTTCCTCGTCCTCGTGCAGGACGTACGAGAGGTAGGGATCGGAGGACTGGTCGGCGATCGTGTAGACGGCGCACCAAGTGGCCAGCGTCGGGACGGTCATCTGCGCCATGAGGGCCAGGGTCTGGTCCCGGTCGAGGGTGCCCGCGAGCAGGTCGGAGGCCTCGACGAGGAAGGACAGGGAGCCGCGGCGCAGCCGTTCCAGCTCGCCGAGGCGGGCGGACTCGACGGCGAGGGCGATGCGGTCGGCGGCGAACTGGAGACGCAGGGCCTCGGCGTTGGAGTAGCGGCCCGGGCCCTCGGCGGCGACGCCGAGTGAGCCGGTGAGCCGGCCCTCGACCTTGAGCGGAACGGTGATCACCGAGCGCATGCCGGTGGCCTCCAGGAGCGGGACGGCTCCGGGGACGGCGGCGAGGTCGTCGTGGACGGCGGGCATGCGCGCGGAGCCGTACCGGTTGGTGCCGGCCTCGACGGGGACGCGGGCGAAGCGCTGGCGGGTGGAGGGTAGCCCGGTCGTGGCACGGACTTCCAGCTCGGTCTCGTCGTCGGTGGCCAGCAGCAGGAAGGCGGAGTCGGCGTCGAGCATGTCGCGGGCGCGTTCGACGGTGCGCTGGAGCAGTCCGTCGAGGTCATCGGGGGCGGGGGAGCCGATGAAGACCTCGAAGGGGTCCACGGGGCGGGGTTCGGTGAGCTGAAGGCTGTCGGCGGCGGCCACCCGTACGGGGGTCTGGAGCAGGGCCCGCTCGTCGTCGTGGACCAGCAGGCAGACGATGGAGGGCTCGCCCTGGGCATCGCGGACCCGCAGGTGGGAGGCGTACACGGGGATCACGCGGCCGTCGGCGCCGCGAATGCCGTAGCTGCCCTCCCAGCGGGACAGCCGCAGGGCCTCGGCGATGCCGGTGCCGGTGCCGGGGGTCTGGGGCCAGGCGGCGAGCTCGGCGAGCGGGCGGCCGACGACCTTCTCCGCGGAGTGGCCGAAGACGTGCTCCGCGTCCTCGTTCCAGGCGGAGACCGCGTCGGAGGCGTCGATCTGGAGGACCGCGACGCGGACCCGGCTGTCGGCGAGCGGCAGGAGCCGGTCCGGGACGACGGGCCCGGCGGAGCGGGTACCGACCGGCCGGTCCGGGAGGTCGAGCCGGAACCACACGTGCTTGTGGGTGGCGGTGTACTCGACTCCCCAGCGGGTGGCGAGGGCGGCGCAGAGCATCAGCCCGCGGCCGTTCTCCCGGTCGGGGTCCGCGTACGGGCGCTCGCCGGGGTACTGGAGCGGGAGCTCGCGCTCGGGATACCGGTCGGCGATCTCCACGCGTACCCCGTCCCCGGAGCGCAGGCAGAGGACCTCGGCCTTGGTGCCGGCGTGGACCACGGCGTTCGTGACGAGCTCGCTGGTGAGGACCACGGCGTCGTCGACGATGTCCGCGAAGCCCCATCCTTGGAGGGTGTCGCGGACGAACGCTCGGGCCGCGGCGACCGAGCGCCCGAGGGGGTCGAAGCTGGCAGCCGCCCGAGCCGTGATCACGAGTCTCCTTCGACGCGGTTGGACATCGGGTGCCAGGTTACTTACCTTCGCGGTCGGCTTGGTGCCGTCGTCAGGGATTCCACCCGCAGGGTGCGGCCGGTGTGCGATGGTGCCGAAGTGTTATGGCCGGGTTCGGCCAGGGTGAAACACTGGGCAGGATCGGATAGCCGGGCGTGCGACTCGCCGGGTGTCGGTGGAACAGCGGTCGACCCTTTCGGGAGGGACACGGTGGAGTCTGGCGCAGCGGTGCGGCGTACGGGAACGCGCCCGAAAGGCGGGAGGTCCCGCCGGAACGGCACGACGGAAGTCGATACCGCGGCCCTGAACCGGCTGCTCACAGCCCTGGTGTCGATGCGGGACGGGAATTTCCGCAAGCGGCTGACGGTGTCCGGCGAGGGCGTGATGGCGGAGATCGCCGCCGTCTACAACGAGGTCGCCGACCGGAACCTCCATCTCACGGGAGAGCTCTCCCGCGTGCGGCGGATGGTGGGCCGCGAGGGGAAGCTGAGCGAACGGCTGGAAACAGGCGCTTGCGAGGGCTCCTGGGCGGCTGCGATCGACGCCTCGAACCAGCTGGTGGACGATCTTGCGCGGCCGGTGTCCGAGGTGGGCCGGGTGCTGTCGGCGGTCGCCGAGGGCGATCTGGACCAGCGGATGGACCTGCGGACGCAGACGGCGGACGGGGCCGGGCATCCGCTGCGCGGTGAGTTCCTGAAGGTCGGGCGCACGGTCAACAACCTCGTCGACCAGCTGTCCGCGTTCACCGACGAGGTGACGCGCGTGGCGCTGGAGGTGGGTACCGAGGGCAAGCTCGGCGGTCAGGCCCAAGTGCGTGGAATGTCGGGTTCTTGGAAGGACCTGACCGACTCCGTCAACACGATGGCGTACCGGCTCACCGCTCAGGTGCGTGACATCGCTCTCGTCACGACGGCGGTGGCGAAGGGCGATCTGTCGCGCAAGGTCACGGTGCACGTGGCCGGCGAGATGCTCCAGCTGAAGAACACCGTGAACACGATGGTGGACCAGCTGTCGTCGTTCTCCTCCGAGGTGACCCGGGTGGCCCGCGAGGTGGGCACGGAGGGTGAGCTGGGCGGTCAGGCGAAGGTGCCCGGGGTCGCAGGGGTGTGGAAGGACCTGACCGACTCCGTCAACACGATGGCGGGCAACCTGACGGCCCAGGTGCGCGGGATCGCGCAGGTCACGACGGCCGTCGCCAATGGCGACCTGTCGCAGAAGGTGCGGGTCAGCGCGCGCGGCGAGGTGGCGCAGCTGGCCGAAACGATCAATCAGATGACGGAGACCCTGCGCACCTTCGCGGACGAGGTCACCAGGGTGGCCAGCGAGGTCGGGGCGAAGGGTCTGCTGGGCGGCCAGGCCCAGGTGCCGGGTGCGGCGGGTACCTGGAAGGACCTCACCGATTCGGTGAACACGGTCTTCCGCAACCTGACCACGCAGGTGCGGGACATCGCGCAGGTGACGACCGCCGTGGCCAACGGCGACCTCTCGCAGAAGGTCACGGTCGACGTGGCCGGCGAGATGCTGGAGCTGAAGAACACCGTCAACACGATGGTGGACCAGCTCCAGTCCTTCGGTGCGGAAGTGACGCGTGTGGCCCGTGAGGTCGGCGTCGAGGGTGAGCTGGGCGGCCAGGCGCAGGTGCCGGGTGCGGCGGGTACGTGGAAGGACCTCACCGATTCGGTGAACACCGCCTTCCGCAACCTGACCGGCCAGGTCCGCAACATCGCGCAGGTGACGACGGCGGTGGCCAACGGCGACCTGTCGCAGAAGGTCACCGTGGACGTCTCGGGCGAGATGCTCCAGCTGAAGAACACCGTGAACACGATGGTGGACCAGCTGTCGAGCTTCGCCGACCAGGTCACGCGGATGGCGCGGGACGTGGGTACGGAGGGCCGGCTCGGCGGCCAGGCCCGTGTGGAGGGGGTGTCCGGGACGTGGAAGGAGCTCACCGACTCCGTCAACTTCATGGCCGGCAACCTGACCTCCCAGGTGCGCCAGATCGCCCAGGTGACCACGGCGGTGGCCCGTGGTGACCTGTCCCAGAAGATCGACGTGGATGCGCGCGGCGAGATCCTGGAGCTGAAGAACACCATCAACACCATGGTCGACCAGCTATCGGCCTTCGCGGAGCAGGTGACCCGGGTGGCCCGGGACGTGGGTACGGAGGGCCGCCTCGGCGGCCAGGCGCAGGTGCCGGGAGTGGCCGGCGTGTGGCGCGACCTCACGGACTCGGTGAACGGCATGGCCGGGAACCTGACCTCGCAGGTGCGCAACATCGCTCAGGTGGCGACGGCGGTGGCGCGCGGTGACCTGTCCCAGAAGATCGACGTGGATGCGCGCGGCGAGATCCTGGAGCTGAAGAACACCCTCAACACGATGGTGGACCAGCTCTCGAACTTCGCGGAGCAGGTGACCCGCGTCGCCCGTGAGGTGGGCACCGAGGGCATCCTGGGCGGCCAGGCCGAGGTGAAGGGCGTCTCGGGCACCTGGAAGGACCTCACGCAGTCCGTCAACTTCATGGCGAACAACCTGACCTCGCAGGTGCGCAACATCGCCGAGGTGACGACGGCGGTCGCGATGGGCGATCTCTCCAAGAAGATCACCGTGGATGCCAAGGGCGAGATCCTCGAACTCGTCACGACCGTCAACACGATGGTCGACCAGCTGTCCTCGTTCGCGGAGCAGGTGACGCGGGTCGCCCGCGAGGTGGGTTCCGAGGGCATCCTCGGCGGCCAGGCGCGGGTGCGCGGGGTGACGGGCATCTGGAAGGACCTGACCGACAACGTCAACCTGATGGCCAACAACCTGACGTCGCAGGTGCGCAACATTTCGCAGGTCTCGGCGGCGGTCGCCAACGGTGATCTGACGAAGAAGGTCACGGTGGAGGCGCGCGGCGAGGTCGCGCAGCTCGCCGACACGGTCAACACGATGGTCAAGACCCTGTCCTCGTTCGCGGACGAGGTCACGCGCGTGGCCCGCGAGGTGGGTACGGAGGGCCGGCTCGGCGGCCAGGCGCACGTGCCGGGTGTGTCGGGGACGTGGAAGGACCTCACCGATTCGGTGAACTTCATGGCCTCCAACCTCACCGGTCAGGTGCGGCAGATCGCCATGGTCACGACCGCCATCGCCAAGGGCGACATGACCAAGAAGATCGACATCGATGCGCGCGGCGAGATCCTGGAGCTCAAGACCACCATCAACACGATGGTCGACCAGCTGTCTTCGTTCGCCGACCAGGTGACCCGGGTGGCCCGTGAGGTGGGCACCGAGGGCATCCTGGGCGGGCAGGCGCGGGTGCGGGACGTGGACGGCACCTGGCGCGACCTCACGGAGTCCGTGAACGAGATGGCCGGCAACCTCACCCGGCAGGTGCGCGCGATCGCGGCAGTGGCCACCGCGGTGACCCGCGGAGACCTCAACCTGAAGATCGACGTGGACGCGGCGGGCGAGATCCAGGTCCTCCAGGACAACATCAACACGATGATCGCGAACCTGCGCGACACCACGTTGGCCAACAAGGAACAGGACTGGCTGAAGGGCAACCTCGCCCGGATCTCCGCCCTGATGCAGGGCCGCCGCGAACTGGACGACGTGGCGTCGCTCATCATGAGCGAGCTGACCCCGGTGGTCTCGGCGCAGCACGGCGCGTTCTTCCTGGTCCTGCCGACCGGCGGGAGCACCGAGATCGGGACGGAGGGCGGCCCTGACGGCTCGTACGAGCTTCGGATGCGCGGGAGTTACGCGTACGCGGGCGGCCAGATGCCCATGTCGTTCCGGCCGGGGGAGGGGCTGATCGGGACCGTCGCCGAGGAGAAGCGGACGATCCTGGTCGAGAACACCCCGCCCGGCTATCTGAAGATCTCCTCGGGGCTCGGGGAGGCGCCGCCGGCGCACGTGATCGTGCTGCCGGTGCTGTTCGAGGGGAAGGTGCTCGGCGTCATCGAGCTGGCGTCCTTCCAGCCCTTCACGCAGATCCAGAAGGACTTCCTGAGCCAGATCGCCGAGATGATCGGTACGAGCGTCAACACGATCAGCGTGAACTCCAAGACGGAGATGCTGCTCAAGCAGTCGCAGGAAATGACCGAGCAGCTGCGCGAGCGCTCCGACGAGCTGGAGAACCGGCAGAAGGCGCTCCAGGCCGCCAATGCCGAGCTGGAGGAGAAGGCGGAGCTGCTCGCCCAGCAGAACCGGGACATCGAGGTGAAGAACACCGAGATCGAAGAGGCCCGGCAGGTGCTGGAGGAGCGCGCCGAGCAGCTCGCGGTCTCGATGCGCTACAAGTCCGAGTTCCTGGCGAACATGTCGCACGAGCTGCGCACGCCGCTCAACTCGCTGCTGATCCTGGCCAAGCTGCTCGCCGACAACGCGGACGAGAACCTGTCGCCGAAGCAGGTGGAGTTCGCCGAGACCATCCACGGGGCGGGCTCGGACCTGCTCCAGCTGATCAACGACATCCTGGACCTGTCGAAGGTCGAGGCCGGGAAGATGGACGTCTCGCCGACCCGGATCGCGCTCGTTCAGCTCGTGGACTACGTGGAGGCGACCTTCCGGCCGCTGACCGCGGAGAAGGGGCTGGACTTCTCCGTACGGGTCTCCCCGGAGCTTCCGGCGACCCTGCACACCGACGAGCAGAGGCTGCTCCAGGTGCTGCGCAACCTGCTGTCGAACGCGGTGAAGTTCACCGACACCGGGGCGGTGGAGCTGGTGATCCGGCCCGCCGGTTCGGACGTGCCGACGGCGATCCGGGAGCAGTTGCTGGAGGCCGGTTCGCTGCGGGAGGCGGACGCGGACCTGATCGCCTTCTCGGTGACGGACACCGGGATCGGGATCGCGGCGAGCAAGATGTTGGTCATCTTCGAGGCGTTCAAGCAGGCCGACGGCACCACCAGCAGGAAGTACGGCGGTACGGGGCTCGGGCTGTCGATCAGCCGGGAGATCGCGCGGCTGCTGGGCGGTGAGATCCACGCGGCGAGCGAGCCCGGCCGCGGATCCACGTTCACGCTGTACCTGCCGCTGCACCCGAGCGAGTTGCCGCCGCAGGGTTACGCGCCGCCCACGCCCGGTGGGGCGCGCGGCGAGGTGTACCGCAGGCAGGCGGACGGGGCGCGGCCCGCGCTGCCGGCGGCCCCGGCGGCGCCCGTACCCGTACCGCAGGCGCAGGCGCAGCACGCGCGGCCCGGGCTGCCGGCCGCCGAGCCGGTCGGTCAGGGGCAGGGCGGCGCCGCGCTGTTCCGGCGGCGGCGCAAGGCGCTGAGCGACCTGGAGCCGCGCACGGCGGTGCCGGGGCAGCCGAACGTGCAGGGACCCGAGGACGGTTGGGCCAACCCGGCGGAGGAACTTCCGGTGTTGCCCCGGACGTACGACTTCCACGGCGAGAAGGTGCTCATCGTGGACGACGACGTCCGCAACGTCTTCGCGCTGACGAGCGTGCTGGAGCAGCACGGGCTGGCGGTGCTGTACGCCGAGAACGGCCGCGAGGGGATCGAGGTCCTGGAGCAGCACGACGACGTGACCGTCGTGCTGATGGACATCATGATGCCGGAGATGGACGGGTACGCGACGACGTCGGCGATCCGGCGGATGCCACAGTTCGCCGGGCTGCCGATCATCGCGCTGACGGCGAAGGCGATGAAGGGGGACCGGGAGAAGGCGATCGATTCCGGAGCTTCCGACTATGTCACCAAGCCGGTCGACCCCGACTTCCTCCTGTCGGTCATGGAACAGTGGATGCGGGGCAAGTGATCGACGGGCGAGCGCTCTGATACCAATTGCTGACTGACTGTGGCGAAAACGGTGTGGAAGGGCGGGAGGCGGGGAACCTTCTGCTCTCCCACACCGTTTCTGCTTCGTGCACAGTGACATCTTGGTGACAGGGTGTGGCGATCTCGGGACTGGGGCTACGATGACCGGCACAAGGACGGACGGCGCAAGGATGCCGTCCTCTTCTGGGGCGGGGCCCGGCGTACAGGCCGGTGCCAGGAGCCGGGGAGGCCCCATGCCGGGGCGAGGAGGACAGGGCATGGTGCAGAAGGCCAAGATCCTCCTGGTCGATGACCGGCCGGAGAATCTGCTGGCGCTGGAGGCCATCCTCTCCGCGCTCGATCAGACACTGGTCAGGGCGTCGTCGGGGGAGGAAGCGCTCAAGGCGCTGCTGACGGACGATTTCGCGGTCATCCTGCTGGACGTGCAGATGCCCGGGATGGATGGGTTCGAGACCGCCGCGCACATCAAGCGGCGCGAGCGGACCCGGGACATCCCGATCATCTTCCTCACCGCGATCAATCACGGTCCGCACCACACGTTCCGCGGCTACGCCGCCGGCGCGGTGGACTACATCTCCAAGCCCTTCGACCCGTGGGTGCTGCGGGCCAAGGTCTCGGTGTTCGTGGAGCTGTACACGAAGAACTGCCAGCTGCGGGAGCAGGCGGCGCTGCTGCGGCTCCAGCTGGAGGGCGGCGGCTCCAACGGCGACGGCAGCAAGGAGACGGCGGGCCTGCTGGCCGAGCTGTCCGCACGGCTCGCGGCGGTCGAGGAGCAGGCCGAGGCGCTGACCAAGCAACTCGGCGAGGAATCCGCCGATGCGGCGGTCGTGGCGACCGCCGCCCACCTGGAGCGCAAGCTCACCGGACTGCGGCGGGCGCTCGACGCGCTGGAGCCGGGGACCGGTGGGGGAGCGCCGGTGCTGCCCGCGCAGGGCTGAGCGCTCCGCACGGCCGCGTACCGGGGCTTACCCGCGGGCCGTTCGGTCGGGCCCGGGTCTGGCGGTCCGTCAAAGCACTGACGCGGCGCGCGACACGAACGGGTGAAGGGGTGGGCACGCGTGTCCACCGGCGCGCGCACCGGTAACCTCGGGCCCATGGCCTCACGTACGTCCGGCAAGGGTTCCCAGAGCACAGCGGGCACCGCGAAGGGCCGCACCGGCCGGACGACGGCGCCGGCGAAGAAGGCGGCTCCCGCCCGCAAGCCCGCCGCGAAGAAAGCCGCGGCGCCCCGGCGCGCCCCCGTCAAGAAGGCGGCGCCCAAGCCCGCGCCGTCTCCGACCGGGGGCGTGGTGCGGCTGGTGCGTGCCGTGTGGCTGGGCTGTGCGCACGCGGTCGGCGCGGTATTCCGGGGGATCGGGCAGGGGGCCAAGAACCTCGACCCCGCCCACCGCAAGGACGGCGTCGCACTGCTGTTGCTCGCCCTCGCACTGATCGTCGCCGCCGGTACCTGGTCGAACCTGAGCGGTCCCGTCGGGGATCTGGTCACCATGCTGGTCACCGGTGCCTTCGGGCGACTGGATCTGCTCGTGCCGATCCTGCTCGGCGTCATGGCGGTGCGTTTCATCCGCCATCCCGAGCAGCCCGACGCCAACGGCCGGATCGGCGTCGGCCTCTCCGCGCTCGTCATCGGGGTGCTCGGCCTCGTGCACATCGCCTGCGGGGCGCCCGGCCGCGACGAGGGAACCACCGCCATGCAGAACGCGGGCGGCCTCATCGGCTGGGGGGCCTCGAAGCCGCTGATTTTTACCATGGGCGCGCCGCTGGCCGTACCGATGCTGGTGCTGCTCACGGTCTTCGGGCTGCTCGTGGTCACCGCGACCCCGGTCAACGCGATCCCGCAGCGGCTGCGCAGGCTCGGCATCCGGCTCGGGATCATCGCCCCGAACGAATACGACGAGGGGTTCGGGGAGGACGGAGCCGCCGGCCGGCACGACCCCGAGCAGTGGCGGGCCCGCTCGGGGGCCGCCGACCAGGGTGGGCCGGCGGACACGGACGGCGCCGACGCCGCCGAGGAGCAGGCGCTCGCCCGGCGGCGGCGCCCGCGCAGGAGCACGGCCCGGCCGGCCCTCGACCGGGAGATGGACGCCGTCGACGTGGCCGCGGCGGCCGCCGCCGCCCTGGACGGTGTGGTGCTCGGCGGGATGCCGCCCTCCCCGGTGGTCGCCGACCTCACGCACGGCATCTCCCCGAAGCCCGAGGGCGTGGAGATCACCGCCGCGGTGCCGTCCGCGCGTCTGGAGCGACCCAAGGCCGCCGGGCCGGCGCCGGCCGAGCCGCCGCACGACACCACCGCCGCGGCTTCCGGGACCTTGTCGGTGCCGGACCTCACCAAGGCCGCGCCGCCGCCCCAGTCACTGCCGCCGCGCGCCGAGCAGCTCCAGCTGCGGGGGGACATCACCTACGCCCTGCCCTCGCTCGACCTGCTGGAGAAGGGCGGACCCGGTAAGACCCGCAGCGCCGCCAACGATGCGGTCGTCGCCTCGCTGACCAACGTCTTCACCGAGTTCAAGGTCGATGCCCGGGTCACCGGCTTCACCCGCGGCCCGACGGTGACCCGCTACGAGGTGGAGCTCGGCCCGGCCGTCAAGGTCGAGCGGATCACCGCGCTCGCCAAGAACATCGCCTACGCGGTGGCCTCGCCGGACGTGCGGATCATCAGTCCGATCCCGGGCAAGTCGGCGGTCGGCATCGAGATCCCGAACACCGACCGCGAGATGGTCAACCTGGGCGACGTGCTCAGGCTGGCGGACGCGGCCGAGGACGACCACCCGATGCTGGTGGCGCTCGGCAAGGACGTCGAGGGCGGCTACGTCATGGCCAACCTCGCGAAGATGCCGCACGTGCTCGTCGCCGGCGCCACTGGCTCCGGAAAGTCCTCCTGCATCAACTGCCTGATCACCTCGGTCATGGTGCGGGCCACCCCGGAGGACGTCCGGATGGTGCTCGTCGACCCCAAGCGGGTGGAGCTGACGGCGTACGAGGGCATCCCGCACCTGATCACGCCGATCATCACCAACCCCAAGCGGGCCGCCGAGGCGCTCCAATGGGTCGTGCGCGAGATGGACCTGCGCTACGACGACCTGGCCGCCTTCGGCTACCGGCACATCGACGACTTCAACCAGGCCATCCGGGACGGCAAGATCAAACTGCCGCCGGGCAGCGAGCGGGAGCTGAGCCCGTACCCGTACCTGCTGGTGATCGTCGACGAGCTCGCCGACCTGATGATGGTGGCTCCGCGCGACGTCGAGGACTCGATCGTCCGGATCACCCAGCTGGCCCGCGCGGCCGGCATCCACCTGGTGCTCGCCACCCAGCGGCCCTCGGTGGACGTGGTCACCGGCCTGATCAAGGCGAACGTGCCCTCGCGGCTCGCGTTCGCCACCTCCTCCCTCGCCGACAGCCGGGTCATCCTCGACCAGCCGGGCGCCGAGAAGCTGATCGGCAAGGGCGACGGGCTGTTCCTGCCCATGGGCGCCAACAAGCCGGTCCGCCTCCAGGGCGCCTTCGTCACCGAGGACGAGATCGCCGGGATCGTGCAGCACTGCAAGGACCAGATGGCGCCCGTCTTCCGGGACGACGTCACCGTCGGGCAGAAGCAGAAGAAGGAGATCGACGAGGAGATCGGCGACGACCTGGACCTGCTGTGCCAGGCGGCCGAGCTGGTGGTCTCCACCCAGTTCGGGTCGACCTCGATGCTCCAGCGCAAGCTCCGGGTCGGCTTCGCCAAGGCGGGCCGGCTCATGGACCTCATGGAGTCGCGGGGGGTCGTCGGCCCGAGCGAGGGTTCGAAGGCCCGTGACGTCCTGGTGAAGGCGGACGAGCTGGACGGGGTCCTCGCCGTCATCCGTGGGGAGGACCAGCCGTAGCGGATCCGGTGGGCCGGCCGACACCGCCTCGGGGACGCCGCGGGCGGCCCGTCGGAGGCCTGGCGGGCGGGCGCGGAGGTGGCCATTTTGCAGTCCGTTCGGCGGGCAACCGTTTCCCCTGGGCCCGCGTCTAGTTGAGGGAGATGGCGGCCCCGCGTGCTGCGCCGGGCTGCTGCACCGCCCCGGACTCCCCCTTGCCATTCGGATGGCGTAGGAAGTCCACCCTCCGGTTGCTCCACCCTTTCGTCACCCCCCTAGACTGGGAATCCAGCAGGTGGCTACACGCTCGAAAGGCGCCCTCGTGTCCATCGGCAACTCCAACTCCCCCGAAGACGAGCGGCCTTCGACCGACGACCGCTCCGAGGACCGCATCATCGAACCCACGATCGAAGGACCGTCCATCGGGACGGCCCTGAAGCAGGCCCGGATCGCCGCCGGGCTCACCGTCGACGAGGTCAGCTCCACCACCCGCGTGCGCATCCCGATCGTGCACGCGATCGAAGCCGACGACTTCACGCGGTGCGGCGGCGACGTCTACGCCCGCGGTCACATCCGTACGCTCGCCCGCGCCGTGCGCATCGATCCGGAACCCTTGGTCGACGCGTACGACGCGGCCCACGGCGGCCGGCCGGCACCCACCCCCGCCGCGCCGATGTTCGAAGCGGAGCGGATCCGCCCCGAGCGGCAGCGGCCCAACTGGACCGCGGCCATGGTGGCCGCCATCGTCGCCGTGATCGGCTTCGTCGGCTTCACCGCGTTCGGCGGCGGTGACGCGAAGGACAAGCGGCCGGTGGCGGAAGGTTCCGCCCCGCAGGCCGCGCCCAAGCAGTCGGCCGGGAAGCCGGCCGCCCAGCCCCCGCAGGCCCCGCAGACCCCGAAGGCGCCCGCTCCGGAGCCCTCGGACAGTGCGATCGCCGCCGCGCCCAAGGACCTCGTCACGGTCGTCCTGACGGCGAACGACGGCGAGAGCTGGATCTCCGCGAAGGACCACAGCGGCCGGCTGCTGTTCGACGGGACGCTGGCCCCCGGCCAGTCCAAGACCTTCACGGACAAGGAATCCATCGACCTCGTCCTCGGCGACGCCGGTGTCGTGAAGCTCTTCGTGAACGGCAAGGAGATCAAGGACGATTTCCAGCCGGGCCAGGTGGAACGCCTCACATACACCAAGGACGACCCCCGCCAGGGACCGGCCCAGGCGGGCTGATAAGGCGCTGAATCCTTGATTCCGGGTCCCCGGGGTGCTGCGCCGCACCCCGGGGATCTTGGTTTACCGGGACTTGGGGCAGGGGTCGGCGTTTGGACAAAGTAGTCTTGAGTCCATGCCCGAACGCCGTACCGTCGCCCTTGTCACTCTTGGCTGCGCCCGTAACGAGGTGGACTCGGAGGAGCTCGCAGGCCGCTTGGCGGCGGATGGCTGGGAGCTCGTCGAGGACGCCGCCGATGCGGACGTGGCCGTCGTCAACACCTGCGGCTTCGTCGAAGCCGCCAAAAAGGACTCCGTAGACGCCCTGCTGGAAGCCAACGATCTCAAGGATCACGGCAAGACCCAGGCCGTTGTCGCCGTCGGCTGTATGGCCGAGCGCTACGGCAAGGAACTGGCCGAAGCGCTCCCCGAGGCCGACGGCGTGCTCGGCTTCGACGACTACGCCGACATCTCCGACCGCCTCCAGACCATCCTCAACGGCGGCATCCACGCCTCCCACACCCCGCGTGACCGGCGCAAGCTGCTGCCGATCAGCCCCGCGGCCCGCCAGGACGCCGAGGTGGCCCTGCCCGGCCACGCCCAGGAGCCCGAGGCCGCCCCCGCGGACCTCCCCGAGGGCCTGGCGCCCGCCTCCGGGCCGCGCGCCCCGCTGCGCCGCCGCCTGGACAAGAGCCCCGTCGCCTCGGTCAAGCTCGCCTCCGGCTGCGACCGCCGCTGCTCCTTCTGCGCCATCCCGTCCTTCCGCGGCTCCTTCATCTCCCGCCGCCCCAGCGACGTGCTGGGCGAGACGCGCTGGCTCGCCGAGCAGGGCGTCAAGGAGATCATGCTGGTCTCCGAGAACAACACCTCGTACGGCAAGGACCTCGGCGACATCCGCCTGCTGGAGACCCTGCTGCCCGAGCTGGCCGAGGTGGACGGCATCGAGCGCGTCCGCGTCAGCTACCTCCAGCCCGCCGAGATGCGGCCCGGCCTGATCGACGTACTGACCTCGACCCCCAAGGTCGTGCCGTACTTCGACCTGTCGTTCCAGCACTCGGCACCCGACGTGCTGCGCGCGATGCGCCGCTTCGGTGACACCGACCGGTTCCTGGAGCTGCTGGACACCATCCGCACCAAGGCCCCGCAGGCCGGCGTCCGGTCCAACTTCATCGTCGGGTTCCCCGGGGAGAAGGAGTCGGACTTCAAGGAGCTGGAGCGTTTCCTCACCCACGCCCGCCTCGACGCGATCGGCGTCTTCGGCTACTCCGACGAGGACGGCACCGAGGCCGTCACGTACGAGAACAAGCTGGACGAGGACACGATCGCCGAGCGGCTCGCCCACATGCAGCGGCTCGCCGAGGAGCTCACCTCGCAGCGCGCGGAGGAGCGGATCGGGGAGACCCTGGAGGTGCTCGTCGAGTCCGTGGAAACGGTCGACGAGGAGGGTGACGGTGCCTACGGGCGTGCCGCGCACCAGGCGCCCGAGACCGACGGCCAGGTCGTCTTCACGGACAGCACGGGGCTGGTGCTCGGCCGCATCGTGACGGCGAAGGTGGTCGGCACGCTGGGCGTGGACCTGGTGGCCGAGCCCCTGCACCTCGACGAGGAGGCGGCCGGATGACCGGAGTCCCGGCATCTGCGGCGGGCGGGACCGGCCGCCGGCCCGCGCCCGGCGCGAAGCTGGGGGCTGCGGCGGTCAATCAGGCCAGCCTGTGGAACATCGCCAACATCCTGACGATGATCCGGCTCGTCCTGGTGCCGGGATTCGTGTTGCTCCTCCTCGCCGACGGCGGGTACGACCCGGTGTGGCGGGCGCTGGCCTGGGCCGCGTTCGCCGTCGCCATGATCACGGACATCTTCGACGGGCACCTGGCCCGTACGTACAACCTGGTCACGGACTTCGGGAAGATCGCCGACCCCATCGCCGACAAGGCGATCATGGGGTCGGCGTTGATCTGTCTCTCCTGGCTGGGCGACCTGCCCTGGTGGGTGACCGGCGTGATCCTCGGACGGGAACTCGGGATCACGCTCATGCGTTTCTGGGTCATCAGGTACGGAGTGATTCCCGCCAGCCGCGGCGGCAAGATGAAGACCCTGGCCCAGGGCACGGCGGTGGGCATGTACGTGCTCGCACTGACCGGTCCGCTGGCGACCTTGCGCTTTTGGATGATGGCGGTCGCCGTCGTGCTGACCGTGGTCACCGGTTTGGATTACATTCGCGAGGCCGTGGTGCTACGGCGCAAGGGGCTGGCCGCGGAGCAGGCCGCAAGGTGACAAACGCGGTGGGGGAATCTGCGGTGGCCGGTGGGGCGTCTTCGGGCGCCGCGGAAGCTCCCGCGGAGACCGGGGACACCGCCACGGTGGTCGCGGAGGTGCTGCGCCTCCTCGCGGAGAGTGACCAGACGCTCGCGGTCGCCGAGTCTCTGACGGGCGGGATGGTGGCCGCCGAAATCACGGGCGTCGCCGGAGCCTCCCGGTCCTTCCGCGGCTCGGTCACCGCGTACGCCACCGAGCTCAAGCACCGCATCCTGGGGGTGGACGCCGGGCTGCTGGCTGCCGAAGGAGCGGTGAACTCCCAGGTCGCGGCCGACATGGCGGCCGGCGTGCGGCGCGTGCTGGGGGCATCGTGGGGGATCGCGACCACCGGGGTGGCCGGTCCGGACCCACAGGACGGGCAGCCGGTGGGCACCGTTTTCATCGCCGTTGCGGGTCCGGCGGGCAGGAAAACCGTCCCGCTGAGGTTGAACGGCTCCCGGGCGGAAATCCGTAGGGAGAGTGCACGGACAGTGCTCGAACTGCTCTTGAGCGAACTGCGCGAGAATGCGCGGGGGCAGGATACGGAACAGAACGGGGGGATTTGATGTTTGCAGCCCTGAGTGAACACGACATAGCTCCCCGCACGGCCGCGGCGCGAGGCGGTACGGTGGGGCGTGAAGGATGCGGCTACACGGTCAGAGGAGGGAGCCACCGATGATTCTGCTCCGTCGCCTGCTGGGTGACGTGCTGCGTCGGCAGCGCCAGCGCCAGGGCCGTACTCTGCGCGAAGTCTCCTCGTCCGCCCGAGTTTCTCTCGGCTATCTTTCCGAGGTGGAGCGGGGGCAGAAGGAGGCATCCTCCGAGCTGCTCTCCGCGATCTGCGACGCGTTGGACGTACGGATGTCCGAGCTGATGCGCGAAGTCAGCGACGAGCTGTCGCTGGCTGAGCTGGCGCAGTCGGCCGCGGCAAGCGAACCGGTGACGGTGCCGGTCCGCCCGATGCTCAATTCGGTCTCCGTGACTTCGGTCGCGGGCGGCCCGGAGCGGGTGACCATCAAGGCGCCTGCGGAAGCGGTGAATGTCGTAGCCGCGTGAGTTCGATGCGCGCGCTGTGAAGAAATGAGCGTGGCCGGAGCCCCGGTCGGTGTGTGATGCACCGGCCGGGGCTCCGTGCCGTTCCGGCTGTCGTACCGGGCACCGTTCTGGGTGCGCGGCACGAGGGCTTGCGGGAGGATGGGACGCGTCCGGATCGCGGCCCTGATCCCGGGAGGAAGCCGTGCGGCGGTTACTACACATACCCCCGGTCGTGACCCTCGTGCTGGCGCTCGGAGTGCTGTGGTGGTGGGCGGTGCTGAGGCTGGCGCTCGCGCCCGGCGATGCGGGGCCGGTCGAGGGCGCGGTGGCCGTGGGCGGCTGGGGTTTGGGGCTGCTGCCGGTGCACTGCACGCCCGGGCCCGTACGCAGGGCCCGGCGGGCGGCGGCGGCCGAGGGGACGGCGGCCGGTGGGGTGGCGGCCGACGGGGTGACTGCCAACGGGGTGGTCGACGGGGTGGCCACCGACGGGGTGGCTACCAGGGCATCGACACTCCGCCGTTCGGGCGGAGGATCTGGCCCGTCATGAAGGACGAGGCGTCCGAGGCGAGGTAGAGCACGGCCTGCGCGATGTCCTCGGGCTCGCCGACCCGGCGCAGGGGAGACATCCGGACCATCGCGGCCTCGGTCTGTTCCTGGACCTCGGGGCTGTGCCGGTCGGTCATGGGGGTGCGGATCCAGCCCGGGGCGACGGCGTTGACGCGGATGCCGTGGGGGCCGGCCTCGGTGGCGAGGGTCTTGGTGAGCTGGACGACGGCGGCCTTGGCGGCGCTGTAGCAGAGCAGACCCGGCTGGGCGGCGTCCACGGCTCCCGAGGCCATGGTGATGATCGAGCCGGGGCGGCCGGCCGCGATCATGGCGCGGGCGGCCTCCTGGCAGGTGCGCAGGACACCCTTGAAGTTGATCTCCAGAACGCGGTCGAGGTCCTCGTCGGCTGTCTCCAGGACGCTGCTGGTGTGCATGATCCCGGCGATGGCGGCGGTGATGTCGAGCGGTCCGGCGGCTGCGACGGCGGCGCGCAGGGCGGCGCGGTCGGTGACGTCGAGGGGGTGGATGGTGGCGGATCCGCCGGCCTTGGCGACGAGCTCCGCGGTCTCGGCGAGCCCCGGCTCGTCGCGGTCCGCGCAGTGCACGGCGGCGCCGGCCCCGGCGAGGAGGACGGCGGTGGCGCGGCCTATGCCACTCGCTGCGCCGGTGATCAGGGCGGCCTTGCCGGTGAGGTCGTACGGGGTTCTGGATGTGGGCATGCCGGGACGGTACGACCAGATCTGACGGACCGTCAACAGTGGGGGATTAGCCGGGCGTCGGGCCGGATTGGCAGCGGGGGCACCAGTAGGTCGGGCGGTCGTCCTGCGGGGCCTGGCGGACCGGGGTGCCGCAGCGCAGGCAGGGGCGGCGGGCGCGCCCGTACACGAACAGCTCCTGGCCGCGGTGGCGGCTGCCGGTGGTGTTGCGGATCCCGCTGTCGCCGGTGTTGGCGCGCAGGAGGCGGTGGGCGGCTCCGGCCAGGCGGACGGCGGTGGTGGCGGGGTCGGGGAGGTCGCCGACCGGGGTCCAGGGGGTGACCTGGGCCAGGTAGCAGAGCTCGCTCTTGTAGATGTTGCCGATGCCGGCCAGGTTGCGCTGGTCGAGCAGGGCCTCGCCGAGGGGGCGCCCGGGGGTGGCGAGGAGGTTGGCGGCGGCCCGGTCCGCGTCCCAGTCCGGGCCGAGGAGATCGGGGCCCAGGTGACCGACGGCGCGGCTCTCCTCGGCGGTGCGCAGCAGTTCGACGACGGGGAGGCGGTAGCCGACGGCCGTGTGCCCGGCGGTGCCGAGGACGGCGCGGATCTCATGGTCGGGGCCGCCGTTCCATTTCCCGTGCACGGAGAAGATGCGCCAGGTGCCGTCCATGCCGAGGTGGGTGTGGAGGGTGAGGCCGCCTTCGAAACGGGCGAGGAGGTGTTTGCCGCGCGGGGTGACGTCCAGGGTGGTGCGGCCGGTGAGGTCGGCGGTGGCAAAGCGCGGGACGCGCAGGTCGCTGCGCGTCAGCTCGTGGCCGGCCAGGGCGGCGTGCAGCCGGGCCGCGGCGCGCCAGACGCTGTCTCCTTCGGGCATGGAGCCATTGTCGCCCCGCGACGGGCGAAGCCCCCGCCGCGCGGTGGCGCGGCGGGGGCTTCGGCCGGGACGGGGAAGGTGCGGAGGTGACCGCTACTGCTTCCGCCGGGCGACTACTTCCAGAAGAGGCCCTTGCCGTTGTTCAGCGAGTTGTAGGGGTCACCCCAGTACTCGGCGCCGACGACCTTGGTCTGGGCCGAGGGCGCCAGGGCGATCGCGCAGCCGGTCTGCGTCTGGCCGTTGGTGAAGCCCTTCGGCAGCGCGTCGTCCTTGCACTTCTCGAACTTGCCGAGGACGGAGACGCCCTGGGCCTCGGAGCCGTCCGGGAGCAGGCCCTTCATGTGGCCCACGGCGGCGAACGACAGGTCGACGGTGCCGACGTTCTTGACCGAGTAGCGGACGTAGTAGGGGATCATCCCCTTCACCTTGTCGCCCAGGTTGAGCGAGGCGAGGTCGGCCGGCTGCCCCTGCTCGACGGCGGTGACGGTGAGGGCGATGGTGCCGCCCTTGGTGTTGCCGTAGCTGAACGGTACGGTCGCCGTCTCGCCGATCTTGAAGGTCTGGCCGGGCTTCGCCTGGGCGCCCGCCGCGCCGCCCGCCGCGCCGCCGGAGGCGTCGCTGCCGCCGGTGGAGGGGCTGGCCGGGGCGGAGGGCTGTGCGGAGCCGTAGCCCTCCGGGGTGCTGGGCTGGCCGGCCGGGGCGCTCGACTGCGCGGGGCCGGCCTCCTCGTTGCCGTTCTTACAGCCGGTCAGCGTCAGGGTTCCGGCAACCGCCAGTCCGATGACGCCCGTTGCTGCTCGTCGCATACCGTTGGTGCTCACTTTTCTTCTCCCCCATGGCTGTTCACCTTGACGTGGCACCTTCACTTTCGATGCCTCCGTGGATCTTGATAGTCGAGAAAGGGCCGGCTCGGCCAGCTGAGACGGGCTTCGTGACATGCTCAATACATAAGCGGGACGTAAGTGCAATGGTCGATACCGGAATGCCGGATTCAGTTTCGTAGGCGCAGCCCTCGCGGAGTGGCATGGAATCCGGCGGTCTCCAGGTCCCGGCCCAGCGCAGAGGTCAGCGCCGGGGCCGCATTGACGCGCTCCACCGTGAGCGCCGGGAGGGTGCCGGCCCGGGACGCCGCCACGAGCGCCGCCGTGGCCGCCGCGAGCCGCGGGTCCTGCGCCGGGGGCCAGACCAGCAGCGTCTTGCCGCCCCGCTCCAGGTACAGGGTGAGCTCACCGTCGACCAGGACCACCAGCGAGCCCGCCTTGCGGCCGGGCTTGTGGGTGGCCCCGGCCGGGGGCTCGGGCCAGGGAAGGGCCGCCCCGTACGCGTTCGCCGGGTCGGCGGCCGCCAGGACCACCGCCGCCAGCGGGGGCGGGGTCCGCTCGGCCGACCGCAGCCGGTCCACCGCCCCGTCCATCGCGAACTGGGCCGCGCCCAGGCCCTCCACCACATAGCCGCGGCGGGCCTGCCCGCTGTCCTCGAAGGCCGACAGGACGCGGTAGACCGCACTGAAGCCGCCCTCCACGCCCTCGGCGGCGACCGCGCCCCGCGTGACCACGCCGTGCCGGTCCAGCAGGGTCCGGGCCAATGCGTGGGCCCGGTGGGTGGGGTCGGCCGCCTGTGCGGGCAACAACGACCAGCGGCCCGAAACCGTGGGCGGGCCCGGGCGGGACACCGGCGCGCCGAGCGTCCCGTACCGGCCGCGCGGGACGGTGCGCCGGGCCCGGTGGGCGGTGGCGCCCGCGGTCCGGCCCGAGCCGAGCAGCGAGCGCAGCGGGGACAGCGTGTCGTTGGTCAGCCGGCCCGACCAGGCCAGGTCCCAGACGACATCGGACAGTTCGAGGTCGGTGGCCTCGGACCACTTGGCGCGCACCGACTCCGCGAGCTGACGGAAGAACAGCCCGTACCCGCCCGACAGGGTGTCGAGGACCGCCTGGTGAAGGGGCGTCAGCTCCAGCGGGTGCGGCGGCGGCAGCAGTAGCGGAGCCGCGTCCGCCAGGTACAGCGAGACCCAGCCGTCCTTGCCCGGGAGGGCCCCGGCGCCCGCCCAGACCACCTCCCCCGTGGTGGTCAGCTCGTCCAGCAGGGTCGGCGAGTAGCCCGCCACCCGCGAGGGGAGGATCAGCCGCTCCAGCGCCGAGGCGGGCACCGGGGCACCCTGGAGCTGCTCGACGGCCCGGGCCAGACCGTCGATGCCGCGCAGGGCGCCGCCCAGGTGCTGCCACTGCGGCAGGAACGTGGCCAGGGAGGTCGGCGGGACCGGCTCCAGCTCCTGGCGCAACGCGGCCAGGGAGCGGCGGCGCAGCCTGCGCAGCACGGCCGCGTCGCACCACTCCTGGCCGATGCCGGCCGGATGGAACTCGCCCTGCACCACCCGCCCCGCCGCCGCGAGCCGGTGCAGGGCGCCCTCGGTCACCGCCGTGCCCAGGCCGAAGCGGGCGGCGACGGCGGCCGTGGTGAACGGCCCGTGGGTACGGGCGTACCGGGCCATGAGGTCGCCGAGGGGGTCCTTGACCGGCTCGGTGAACGCCTCCGGGACGCCGACCGGGAGCGCCGTACCCAGCGCGTCGCGCAGCCGGCCCGCATCCTCGATCGCCGCCCAGTGGTCCGCTCCGCCGATCCGGACCGCGATGGCCCGGCGGGCCTCGGCCAGGGCCTTCGGCCAGGCCGGGTCGGCGCCCCGCTCGGCCAGTTCGGCGCCGGTCAGCGGGCCGAGCAGACGCAACAGGTCGGCGACGGACTCGGCGTCCTTGGCCCGCCGGTCCTCCGTCAGCCACTGGAGCTCCCGCTCCAGTTCCTCCAGCACTTGCGCATCGAGCAGTTCGCGCAGCTCCGCCTGGCCGAGCAGCTCCGCCAACAGGCGGGAGTCCAACGAGAGCGCGGCCGCCCTGCGCTCGGCGAGCGGCGAGTCCCCCTCGTACAGGAACTGGGCGACGTACCCGAAGAGCAGCGACCGGGCGAAGGGCGACGGTTCCGCGGTGGTGACCTCGACCAGGCGGACCCGGCGCGCCTCGATGTCCCCCATCAGCTCCGTCAGACCCGGCACGTCGAACACGTCCTGGAGGCATTCCCGTACGGCTTCCAGCACGATCGGGAACGAACCGAACTCCGAAGCCACCTGGAGCAGCTGGGAGGCCCGCTGGCGCTGCTGCCACAACGGAGTGCGCTTGCCGGGACTGCGGCGCGGCAGCAGCAGGGCGCGCGCCGCGCACTCGCGGAACCGGGAGGCGAACAGTGCGGAGCCGCCCACCTGGTCGGTGACGATCTGGTTGATCTCCCCGTGCTCGAAGGCTACGTCGGCGGCGCCCAGCGGGGCCTGCTCGTCGTCGAACTCGAAGGCGTGCGGGTTCGCCGGATCGTGGTCGAGCAGGTCCATGGACAGCAGGTCCGCATCCGGGAGGCGGAGCACGATCCCGTCGTCCGCATGCATGACCTGCGCGTCCATCCCGTACCGCTCGGCGAGGCGGGCGCCGAGGGCCAGCGCCCAGGGGGCGTGCACCTGGGCGCCGAACGGGGAGTGGACCACGACCCGCCAGTCGCCGAGCTCGTCACGGAACCGCTCGACCACGATGGTCCGGTCGTCCGGGACGTGGCCGCAGGCTTCGCGCTGCTCCGCGAGGTACGCCAGCACGTTCTCCGCGGCCCAGGCGTCGAGGCCGGCCGCCACCAGGCGCAGCCGGGCGTCCTCCTCGGTCAGGCCGCCGAGCTCGCGCAGGAACGCGCCGACCGCACGGCCCAGTTCGAGGGGGCGGCCCAGCTGGTCGCCCTTCCAGAACGGCAGCCGGCCGGGAACCCCGGGCGCGGGGGAGACCAGCACCCGGTCGCGGGTGATGTCCTCGATCCGCCAGGAGGTGGTGCCCAGCGTGAACACGTCCCCCACACGGGACTCGTAGACCATCTCCTCGTCGAGCTCGCCGACCCGGCCCCCGCCCTTCTTCGGGTCCGCGCCCGCGAGGAACACCCCGAACAGCCCGCGGTCGGGGATGGTGCCGCCGGAGGTGACCGCGAGCCGCTGCGCCCCCGGCCGGCCGGTGACCGTCCCCGCCACCCGGTCCCACACCACCCGCGGTCTGAGCTCCGCGAACGCGTCGGACGGGTAGCGGCCCGCCAGCATGTCCAGGACCGCGGTGAACGCCGACTCCGGCAACGCCGCGAACGGCGCCGCCCGCCGCACCAGCGCCAGCAGCTCGTCCAGCTGCCAGGTGTCCATCGCGGTCATCGCCACCAGCTGCTGCGCGAGCACGTCCAGCGGATTCGACGGGATGCGCAGCGACTCGATCGACCCGGTGCGCATCCGCTCGGTGACCACGGCCGCCTGGACCAGGTCCCCGCGGTACTTGGGGAACACGACGCCCGTCGAGACCGCGCCCACTTGGTGCCCGGCCCGGCCCACGCGCTGGAGCCCCGAGGCCACCGACGGCGGCGACTCCACCTGCACCACCAGGTCCACGGCGCCCATGTCGATGCCCAGTTCCAGACTGGAGGTCGCGACCACGGCGGGCAGCCGGCCCGCCTTCAGGTCCTCCTCCACCAGCGCCCGCTGCTCCTTGGAGACCGAGCCGTGGTGCGCCCGCGCCAGCAGCGCCGGGGCGCCCCGGGCCGCCCCCGACTGGGCCATGACCTCCGCCGGGGGCGAGCCCTCGGGCAGCTCCTCGCCCACGGCGCGCTCGTACGCGATCTCGTTCAGCCGGTTGCACAGCCGCTCGGCGAGGCGGCGGGAGTTGGCGAACACGATCGTCGAACGGTGCGCCTGGACCAGATCCGCGATCCGCTCCTCCACGTGCGGCCAGATCGACGGCTTGTCCCCGCCGTCCTTGCCCTCCGTCGCCGGCGAGCCGCCCAACTCGCCCATGTCCTGCACCGGGACGACCACCGACAGGTCGAACTCCTTCGACGAAGGCGGCTGGACGATCTCCACCTTGCCGCGCGGCGCGAGGTAGCGGGCCACCTCGTCCACCGGCCGGACCGTCGCCGACAGGCCGATCCGGCGCGCCGGGCGGGGCAGAAGCTCGTCCAGCCGCTCCAGCGACAGGGCCAGGTGCGCGCCGCGCTTGGTCCCCGCCACCGCGTGCACCTCGTCCAGGATCACCGTCTCGATCCCGGCGAGTGCCTCGCGCGTCGCCGACGTCAGCATCAGGAACAGCGACTCGGGCGTGGTGATCAGGATGTCCGGCGGCCGGGTGGCCAGCGCCCGCCGCTCCGCGGGCGGGGTGTCCCCGGAGCGGATCCCCACCCGCACCTCCGGCTCGGGCAGGCCCAGCCGGACCGACTCCTGGCGGATGCCGGTCAACGGACTGCGCAGGTTGCGCTCCACGTCGACCGCGAGGGCCTTCAGCGGGGACACGTACAGCACCCGGCAGCGCTTCTTCGGTTCGGCGGGCGGCGGGACCGACGCCAGCTGGTCGAGGGCGGCGAGGAACGCGGCCAGGGTCTTGCCGGAACCCGTCGGCGCCACGACGAGCACGTCGGAGCCCTCCCGGATGGCCCGCCAGGCCCCCTCTTGCGCGGACGTCGGCCGCGCGAAGGCCCCCGTGAACCAGGAGCGGGTCGCGGGGGAGAACGATTCGAGCGCAGAGCCGGCCATGCCCCCATCCTGCACCCGGGCACCGACAACGGCCCGGACCTGGGCAAACACCAGGACGGGGCGGGGCGCAGAATGGGGGCATGGCGGACGAGACGGAGTGGGCGAGGCACTGGCGGTACCCGGAACTGCCCGGCCTGGACCTGCTGCGCGCCCACTACGTGCGCCACACCTTCCCGCGGCACGCCCACGACGGGTACGTCATCGCCGCCGTCACCGGCGGCATCGAGGAAGTCGGCCTCCCCGGCGGCACCGTCCGCGCCGGACCCGGCAGCGTGGTCCTGATCAACCCCGAGGTGCCGCACACCGCGCGCGCCGGTGCTCCCGAGGGCTGGGTGTACGCCACCCTCTACCCCTCGCGGGAACTGATCGCCGAGGTGGCCGCGGACATCGGCAACCTGCGAGGCACCCCCGGCTTCACGGCCGACTCGGTCACCGACCCGCAGACCTCGCACACCATCACCGAGGTGCACCGGGCCGCCGAGGAGGGCAACGCACTGGCCGCCGACACGCTGCTGCGCGCCGCCGTGGCCCGGATGCTGACCCGGTACGCCGGGCCGCTGCCCGCCCGTACGGTCCGCAGCGCCGGTGCAGTCGACGCCGCGGCGGCCCGGGCCGTGCTCCAGGAGCGGATGGCCGAGCCGCCCTCGCTGGAACAGCTGGCCGCGGAACTGGGGACCAGCCCGTTCGCCCTGCTGCGGGCCTTCCGGGACCGGTACGGGATGCCGCCGCACACCTGGCTGACCGACGCCCGGGTCCGGCGGGCCCGCCGGCTGCTCGACGCGGGGACCGCGCCGGCCGAGGCGGCCCTCGCCGTCGGCTTCACCGACCAGCCGCACCTGAACCGGCACTTCACCCGCATCGTGGGGGTCCCCCCGGGTGCGTACCGCCGCGAGCGGGCGGGGCGTTAGGCTCCCCGCCGTGGACCGGTCGGAGCAGGCCAGGTTGTGGGCCGCGTACGCGGCGCAGGTACGGGGGCGGGTGCCCGAGTGGCCGCCGACGGGCGCCGTGATCGAGCGGGACGGGCCCCTCGTACGGACCCACTACGGCACCCACGGCACGGTCGGGCACCAGCCGCTCACGGACGTCCCGCGCGCCGAGCTGGCCGGGCTGGTGCGGCGGCAGCAGGAGGCCTTCGCGGCACGCGGCGAACCCGTCCGGTGGAACGCGTACGGGCAGGACCCGCCGGATCTGGCGCAGGAGCTGGCCGCCGCCGGGTTCACCGCGGACGCCCCCCGTTCACTGCTCGTGGCGGATCTCGCGCGGCTCGCGCCGAACCGGGACGCCGGGGCCGGTGCCGCCGACGTCCGTTCGATCGGGACGGCCGGCGGCCCGCAGGCGGACTCCTCCTGGCGGGCCTTGGCCGCCGCGAGCGGGCCGCACGCCAAGCCGCTCGCCGAGTTCGAGGCCGACCGCGGTTGGCGCTGCGACCCCGGAGACCTCTCCCTGCTGTTCGAGCAGGGGCGCGTGGTGGCCGCCGGCTGGACGGAGGTCGCCCGCGGCACCGAATTCATGCTGGTCGGCGGGGTGACCGAGCCCGCCGCGGCCGCCGCCTTCGTCCGCCACTGGACACCGCCCGGCCCGGCGGGGTACTGCGCCGCCGAGGCGGTCGGGGAGCTGCGCACGGCTCTCCTCGCGGCGGGATTCGTCGAGCTCACCACCGTCCGCACCTTCCGGCTCGACCTGGCCGTGGCCCCCGCCCGGACCCGGCCCGTCCGGGAACTCGCGGGGGCGGAGGAGGACGCGGTGTGGGACCGGCTGCGCACCGGCTTCGGCTTCCGGACCAGGGTCGTGGACATGCCCGGCTTCGCCGCGCCCGGCCCGTCCGCCACCTGGCCGCTCGGCGACCCCGAGGAGGAGCTGGTCGCCGCGCTGGACCGGATCGTCCGGCGCGGGCTGGCCGCCGTCACCCCGGCCGGTGAGCAGGTGTGGTGGCTGGACTGGCAGCACCCCTGCTACTCCGCCGACCCGCAGCGGGTCGGCGGCCCCGGGCAGCCGCAGTGGCCGGGCCGGGCGTACCCGGACGGCGACTTCCACCTCTACGTGGACCCCGACCTGCGCTTCGGCACCTTCGGCCACCCCTGGGAGCACACCCTGACCGTGTTCGGCGCCGGGCTGCTGGGCGCGGTGGGGGCGGAGCTGACCGACCTGCTCGGCGGGCCGGTGCGACGCCGGGACTGAGCCCCTCACCTCGCACCTCCTCCCGCGTGCAAGAACGTACAAGACCCGGCCGCCCCGCCCTGCGTACGGTCACGGCGTGCGAGAACGTCAGATGGTGAGGCAGGAGACCCCCGGCGGGGCGGCGGAGCGGCCGCGCGGCGCCGTCATACGCGATGCGCTCGGGGTCGGGGTGGCCGTCGGGCTGTCCGGGTTCGCGTTCGGGGTGACCGCCGCCGGGGCCGGGATCAGCGTGCTCCAGGCCTGCGTCCTGAGCCTGCTGGTGTTCACCGGCGCCTCGCAGTTCGCGCTGGTCGGGGCCCTGGCCGCCGGCGGGAACCCGTTCACCGCCGCCGCCGGCGCCTTCTTCCTCGGCACGCGCAACGCCTTCTACGGGCTGCGGCTGTCCCAGCTGCTGGCCCTGCCCCGGCCCGTACGGCCGCTCGCCGCCCACTGGGTGATCGACGAGACCACCGCCGTGGCACTGGCCCAGCCCGACCGCAAGTCGGCACGGCTCGGCTTCACCGTGACCGGGCTGAGCCTGTACGTCCTGTGGAACCTGACCACCCTGCTCGGCGCCCTCGGCGCCGAAGCCCTGGGCGACACCGACGCATGGGGGCTGGACGCCGCCGGACCGGCCGTGTTCCTGGCCCTGCTCGCGCCGATGCTGAAGACCGCCACCGAGCGGGCCGTCGCCGCGCTCGCCGTCGTCCTCGGGCTGGGCCTGCTCCCCGTACTGCCCGCCGGGCTGCCGGTGCTCGTCGCCGCCCTCGCCGCCCCCGCGATCCTCTGGCTGAAGGGACGCCGCTCGTGAACGTCTGGATCGCCATCGCGCTCACCGTCGCCGGCTGCTACGCCGTCAAGCTCGCCGGGCTGCTCGTGCCCGCCGGGGCACTGGAGCGGCCGACGGTGCGCAGGCTCGCCGCGCTGCTGCCGGTCGCGCTGCTGGCCGCGCTCACCGCCCAGCAGACCTTCGGCACCGGGCAGGCCCTCGTGCTCGACGCCCGCGCTGCGGGGCTGGCCGCCGCCGGACTCGCGCTGCTGCTGCGGGCCCCGTTCCTGCTGGTCGTCGGGGCCGCCGTGGTCGTCACCGCAGGCGTCAGGGCCCTGGGCGGGTAGCCTCCGCCGGGGGATCGCCGGCCAGCGGGCGCCCGTACGCGCGCAGCGTCAGCAGCGCCTCCAGGGTGGCGATCGGACGCCGCTCCAGCGAGCTGCCCGGCGCCCATGCGAGGCGCCGCACCGGCCAGCCGCCGTCCGGCTGCTGCCCGGCGGCCAGGAAGTCCAGCGAACGCCTCAGCTCCTCGTCGGTGAACCAGCCGCGCGCCAGAGATTCCGGCCGCCGGGCCACATCGTGTGGGAAGAGCAGCTCGCCCGGGGCGCACCCCGGATACGGCGGGTACTCCCGGAGGCGGCGCGGGTCGAGCACGACGAGCCGCTGCTCGCGCACGAGCCGCCCCAGCCGGTCCGCGGCCGCCACCGCCCGCGCCCGGTCGGGGGCGCCGTCGAGGAACGCCACCGCGCTCTGGACCTCGTACGGGTTCGCGTGGCGCAGGGTCTCGACCCGCTCCCAGCAGAAGTCCGTGGCCCGGAACAGCCACGCGTGCCAGATCCGGTTGCGGTGCAGCACGCCGACCACCGGGCCCGTGGTGAGCAGCTCGCCCGGCGGGTCGTCGAGCACCGGGTGGTACGGGGCCGCCGGGTAGGCGCGCGGCGCCGGGAGGACCACCGGGAGCGCGCCGTCCGCGGTGGAAACGCGGGTCAGGTGACGGCAGAGCCGCTCGATCCGCTGCCCGGCGCAGCGGCCCAGGCTGTCCAGGACCCGCAGGGCGTGCGCCGTGTGCAGCGGCTGGCTGAGCGGGCCGCGCAGATCCGGATCGAGGGCGTGGCCGTAGCCGCCGTCGGCGTTGAGGTAGGAGCCGAGGGCGGTGTCCACTGCGTCGGGGTCCCCGCCGAGGAAGTGGAACGCGAAGCGCCGCTGCTCCAGCACCCGGGCCGTGAGCCACATGAACCGCTCGGCGCGGGCCAGCGGGGACGGAGGGGTCAGTGGAGTCGGTGCAGTCGGTGGGGCCGGCGCGCAATCTTCGTCTCCAGACATGCGTGACACCGTAGGACGCGGCGGCGCGGGGACGGAGGGCGAACAGCGCCGGTGCACTCTCCCGGGGCGGGATACTGGGGGCATGCGGTTGACGATTTTCTGGGAGCGGATGGCCGAGCACTTCGGCGCGGCGTACGCGGAATCCTTCGCGCGCGACCACGTCATGACGGAGCTCGGCGGACGCACCGTCCACCAGGCGCTGGACGCGGGCTGGGAGGCCAAGGACGTGTGGCGCGCGGTGTGTTCGGCGATGGACGTGCCGGCCTCGCTGCGCTGAGGCCGGCGGCCGTTTCCCCGTCCGCGCGGCGGGTGGGACAGACTGGCCGTGTGGCAGCCACCGATGAGACGACCGTGACGACGACGACCGACACCGCCGACACGCGGGGTCCGGGCGGCCCGGCCGATGCGACGGACCCGGCCGGTCCGGCCGATCGGACCGGTCCCGCTGAGCCTCCCGGCGGCGCCGGGGCAAGGGCGGCGGCCGGGGCTCGGATGCCGCGCTGGCTGCCGCGCGCGATCGTCCTCGCCCTGGCCCTCATCGCCTGCTTCCAGCTCGGCAGCTGGGCCTTCCACCAGCTGACCGGACTGCTCGTCAACATCCTGATCGCGTTCTTCCTCGCCCTCGCGATCGAACCCGCCGTGGCCCGGATGTCGGCCCGCGGCATGCGCCGCGGGCTCGCCACCTTCCTGGTGTTCCTCGGGGTGTTCGTCGGGGCCGCCGGCTTCGTCGTCCTGCTCGGCTCGATGCTCGCCGGGCAGATCGTCGGCATGGTGGAGGGCTTCCCGAGCTATCTCGACCGCGTGATCGACTCGATCAACACCACCTTCCACACCGAGCTGTCCCGGCTCGCGATCCAGGACAGCCTGCTGCACTCCGACTGGCTCCAGAAGTACGTGCAGAACAGTGCGACCGGCGTGCTCGACGTGTCCGCCACCGTGCTCGGCGGACTCTTCAGACTGCTGACGGTCGGGCTCTTCTCCTTCTACTTCGCCGCCGACGGGCCGAGGTTGCGGCGCGCGCTGTGCTCCGTACTGCCGCCGGCGAAGCAGTCGGAGGTGCTGCGCGCCTGGGAGATCGCGGTCGCCAAGACCGGCGGCTACCTCTACTCGCGCAGCCTGATGGCCCTGGTGTCCGGCATCGCGCACTACGTCGTCTTCGCGGTCCTCGACGTGCGGTACGCGCCCGCCCTCGCGGTGTGGGTGGGACTGGTCTCCCAGTTCATCCCCACCATCGGCACCTACCTGGCGGGCGCGCTGCCGATGCTGATCGCCTTCACCGTCGACCCCTGGTACGCGCTGTACGTCCTCGGGTTCGTGGTGGTCTACCAGCAGTTCGAGAACTACCTCCTCCAGCCGAAGTTGACCGCGCGGACCGTGGACATCCACCCCGCAGTGGCCTTCGGCTCGGTCATCGCCGGCACCGCCCTGCTGGGCGCGGTCGGGGCGCTCATCGCGATCCCGGCCGTCGCCACGCTGCAGGCCTTCCTCGGCGCGTACGTGAAGCGGTACGCGCTGATGGAGGGGGCGGACGGCGCGCAGTCCGCTACGACTTCCCGTCCATCCCGGCGAGTACGGCTGCCAGGGCTTCGGTGACGGTCGCCTCGACGGCGGCCTTGTCCACGCCGAGACCGCTGAGCACGCCTTCGCCGTTCTCCAGTTCGAGGAGCGCGAGCAGGATGTGCTCGGTGCCGACGTAGTTGTGGCCCAGGCGCAGCGCCTCGCGGAAGGTGAGCTCCAGGGCCTTCTTGGCACCCGCGTCGAAGGGGATGAGGTCCGGGATGTCGGTCCCGCCCTCGGGCAGGGCGGCGGTCGCGGCGGCCCGCACGGCGTCGACGGAGACGTTCTGGGCGCGCAGGGCCATCGCGGCGAGCCCTTCGGTCTGGGCCAGCAGGCCGAGGACCAGGTGTTCGGTGCGGATCTCGGTGCCGCCGGCGGCGCGGGCCGCGCTCTGGCTGGTCACGACGACGTTGCGGGCCCGGGGGGTGAACCGGGCGAAGCCCTGGCTGGGGTCGAGGTCACCGGCGTCGCCCTTGTCGCCCTTGGGGACGAAGCGCTTCTGGGCGGCCTGACGGGTGACGCCCATGCTGCGGCCGATGTCGGTCCAGGAGGCGCCGGAGCGGCGGGCCTGGTCGACGAAGTGGCCGATGAGGTGGTCCGCGACGTCCCCGAGGTGCTCCGCGGCGACGACGGCGTCGCTGAGCTGCTCCAGGGTGTCGGTGTGGACCTTCTTGATGGCCTCGATGAGGTCGTCGAGGCGTACCGGATTGGTCATGCGAACGGGTTCCACCGAAGGGTTCGTCATGAGTGCAACCCTAGGTTGACAGTCCAAGAAGTGTCAACCATGGGTTGTCACCCTGAGGGGAAGTGTCGCCGCCCGGCGGGTCCGGCCGCCCTCCGGGTGGGCGGCACGCGGCGCGCTTGACAGGGAAATCGAACATCCATTCTGATGAGTTATCCACAGCCGAACCGGGCGTGGGAGCGCATTGTCAGTGGCAGGCGTTAGCGTCAATGGCGTGAAGCGATCGACTCAAGCAAACCGGGTGGAACCCATGGCAGGCACCGACCGCGAGAAGGCTCTCGACGCCGCTCTCGCACAGATTGAACGGCAATTCGGCAAGGGTGCGGTCATGCGCCTCGGCGACAAGCCGAACGACCCCATCGAGGTCATCCCCACCGGGTCGACCGCGCTGGACATCGCCCTCGGCGTCGGCGGGCTGCCCCGCGGCCGTGTGATCGAGGTGTACGGCCCGGAGTCCTCCGGTAAGACGACCCTGACCCTGCACGCCGTGGCCAACGCGCAGAAGGCCGGCGGCACCGTCGCCTTCGTGGACGCCGAGCACGCGCTCGACCCTGAGTACGCGAAGGCCCTCGGCGTCGACACCGACAACCTCATCCTGTCGCAGCCGGACACCGGCGAGCAGGCGCTGGAGATCGTGGACATGTTGGTCCGCTCCGGCGCCCTCGACCTCATCGTCATCGACTCCGTGGCCGCGCTCGTGCCGCGCGCGGAGATCGAGGGCGAGATGGGCGACTCGCACGTGGGTCTCCAGGCCCGACTGATGAGCCAGGCGCTCCGGAAGATCACCGGTGCGCTCAACCAGTCCAAGACCACCGCGATCTTCATCAACCAGCTCCGCGAGAAGATCGGTGTGATGTTCGGCTCGCCCGAGACCACCACCGGTGGCCGCGCGCTGAAGTTCTACGCCTCCGTACGTCTCGACATCCGCCGCATCGAGACCCTGAAGGACGGCACGGACGCGGTCGGCAACCGCACCCGCGTCAAGGTCGTCAAGAACAAGGTTGCGCCGCCGTTCAAGCAGGCCGAGTTCGACATCCTCTACGGCCAGGGCATCAGCCGCGAGGGCGGCCTGATCGACATGGGCGTGGAGCACGGCTTCATCCGCAAGGCCGGCGCCTGGTACACGTACGAGGGCGACCAGCTCGGCCAGGGCAAGGAGAACGCCCGCAACTTCCTGAAGGACAACCCCGACCTCGCCAACGAGATCGAGCGGAAGATCAAGGAGAAGCTGGGCGTGGGCGTGCGCAAGGACGCCGCCGCCGACGAGGCAGCCACCGCTGCTGCGCCGGCCGACGCCGCGGCCGTGCCCGCCCCCGCGTCGAAGGCCAAGACGACGGCCAAGGCCGCCGTCGCCAAGAGCTGACCGTGCGGGAGCAGGAAAGGGGCGGCGGGAACGGCGGCCGGGAGGGCCGTCGCGAAGGCGGCCGCGAAAGCCGCCAGGAACTGCCGCCCCAGAGTCCCGAGGAGCAAGCGCGGGCGATCTGCCTGCGCCTGCTCACCGGGATGCCGCGCACCCGGCGGCAACTCGCGGACGCCCTGGACAAGCGGGGCATCCCCGAGGAGGTGTCGCAGGAGGTCCTCTCCCGGTTCGAGGAGGTCGGCCTGATCGATGACGCCGCCTTCGCCGGGGCCTGGGTCGAGTCCCGGCACCGCGGCCGGGGCCTCGCCCGCCGGGCCCTCGCGCAGGAGCTGCGCACCAAAGGGGTGCACGCCACCCTCGTCCAGGAGGCCCTGGAACAGCTGGACTCCGACCAGGAGGAGCAGACCGCCCGCGAGCTCGTGGAGCGCAAGCTCCGCACCACGCGGGGCCTGGAGCGGGACAAGCGGATCCGGCGCCTCGCCGGGATGCTCGCCCGCAAGGGATACCCGGAAGGCATGGCCCTGCGGGTGGTCCGGCGCGCGCTGGAACAAGAGGGCGACGACGGCACGGACGCGGACGAAGACCCGGGGTACCCCCGGTTCTGAACCGCACCGCAGGGCCCGGGGGTGGGGGTAGCCCCCGGGTCGAGACGCCAGGGTGCTTCACTGCCAACGGGCGGCCCCGGCGACAGAGTTGACCGCATGATGCTGCGTTACGCCCTCCAGACCGTCCGGGACCGCAAAGCCGGTTTCCTCGGCGCCTTCGTCGCGCTCCTGTGCGCTGCCGCCCTCATCACCGCCTGCGGCACGCTCCTGGAAACCGGACTCCGCGGAAAGATCGCCACCGAGCGCTACGCGGCCGCACCGGTCGTCGTCTCAGCCGACCAGAACGTGCACCAGACGACGGTCAAGGTGAAGAAGGGCGACCCGCAGAAGGTCAAGACGAAGCACAAGGCCAAGCCCGTCGCCGAGAGGGCCTGGCTGCCCGCCGCCACCGTGGAAGCGGTCCGGTCCGTGCCGGGCGTCGAGCGGGCCGTGCCCGAGCTCAGCTTCCAGGCCGTCCCCCTCGTCAAGGCCGCCGGCGCCACGAAGCCCTCGTACGGGCACGCCTGGACCTCCGCCGTGCTCACGCCCTTCACGCTCGCCGAGGGGCGTGCCCCGCAGGGCGGCGGCGAAGTCGTCGTCGACCGCGAACTGGCCGCCCGAGCAGGGCTGAAGACCGGTGCGACGCTCACCGTGCAGGCCACCGGCGAGCCCAAGACGTACACCGTGAGCGGGATCGCGCAGACCGCCCGCGGCGACCTCGAACGGCAGAACAGCCTGTTCTTCGGCGACGCCGAGGCACAGCGGCTGGCCGCCCGCGACGGACGGGTCACCGCCATCGGGATCCTCCCCGCGCCCGGGACCGACCCCGGCGAGTTGGCCGAACGGATCGGGAAGGCACTCCAGGGCACCGGCGCACAGGTCGCCACGGGCGACGACCGCGGGCCCGTGGAATTCCTCGACGCGGCCGGCGCACGCATCAAGCTGGTCTCCATGGGCGGAGCCATGGGCGGCACCTCTCTGCTCGTCGCGATCCTCGTCGTCGTCGGCACCTTCGCCCTCTCCGTCCAACAGCGCTACCGCGAGCTCGCCCTGCTGCGCGCCATCGCCGCCACCCCGAAGCAACTGCGCAGCATGATCGGCCGCGAGGCCCTGCTCGTGGGCCTGGCCGGCGGTGTCGCCGGGTCGCTCGCCGGACTCCCGCTCGCCGCTTGGCTGCACGGCCGGTTCGTCCTGAGCGGGGTCGTCCCCGCCAACCTGGAGCGCACCGCTGGGATCTTCCCGATGTTCGCCGCCGTCGGCGCGAGCCTGCTCGGAGCCTGGGCCGCCGCCCGCATCACCGGGCGGCGGATCGCCCGGATCCGCCCGGCCGAGGCGCTCGCCGAAGCCGCCGTCGAGCGGGGCCGGCCCGCATGGATCCGGATCGCGATCGGGGTGCTGCTGCTGGCCGGCGGTGCCGTACTGGTCGCCGTACTGAGCGCGCTGCGCACCGAGCCCGCCTCGACCCCGGTGACCTTCCTCGCGGTCGTGGTCCTCGCCGGGGCGGTGTCGCTGCTCGGCCCGCTGCTGGTCCGGGGCGCGACCGCGCTGCTCGCCGGCCCGCTGCGGCTGACCGGCCCGGGAGGGCACCTGGCCACCGCGAACCTACGCGGCAACGCCACCCGGATGGCCTCCGCGGTCACCCCGCTCGCCCTGCTGATCGGCATGACCTGCACCGTCCTGTTCATCACGCCGACGCTGGGCAACGCCGGCCGGGCACAGGCCCGAGACGGGATCCGGGCCGGCTGGGTACTGGCCGCGCAGGGACCGGGCGTCACCGGCGGGGCCGCCGAAAGCATCCGGCGCACCCCCGGGGTCACGGCGGCCACCGAGATCGTGCACACGTCCGTACGGGTGGGGCTGACGAAGTACGGCGCGCAGGGGGTCACCCCGGCCGGACTGACCCGCACCTGGGACCCCGGTGTGACGAGCGGCACCCTGGACGGCTTCGGCGAGAAGAGCGTGGCGGTGAGCGAAGTGGCCGCCGATCAACTGGGGCTGAAGCCGGGGAGCCCGCTGGAGCTGGCGCTGGGCGACGGGACCCCGGTCACCCTGACCGTCTCGGCCGTCTACGCGCGGGGGCTGGGCTTCGGGGACGTGACGCTCCCGCACGACCTGGTCGCGGCGCACGTGGACGCCCCGCTGGCGAGCAGCGTGCTGGTGGCGGCCGAGCCGGGGACCGGGCGCGAGCAGCTGACCGCGGCGCTGCGGGGGTTCCCGGGCGTCGGGGTGCTGTCGGCGCGGGACGCGGACGCGGCACGGGCGGAGCAGCAACAGGCGGGCGCCGAGATCAACCTGCTGGCGATGGGGCTGGTGCTGGCCTTCACCGCGATCGCGGTCGTCAACACGCTGGCGATGTCCACGTCGGAGCGGCTGCGGGAGTTCGCGATGCTGCGGCTGGCCGGGGCGAAGCGGCGCCAGGTGCTGCGGATGCTGCGGACGGAGGCGCTGGCGGTGCTGCTGATCGGCGCGGTGCTGGGGTCGGGGATCTCGCTGGCCGTACTGACCGCGTTCAGCGTGGGCATGACGGGAGCGGCCGCGCCGGCGGTGCTGCCGGTGGTGTACGTGTCAGTGCTCGGCGTGGCGGGGCTGCTGGCCCTCGCGGCCACTGCCCTGCCGGGGCGGGTCGCGCTGCGGGTGCCGCCGGTGGAGGTGGCCACCTCGCGGTAGCCGCCCGGCCCGCCGGTGACCCGGGGCCTCGCCGCCGAAGCGGCGGGGCCCCGGACCCGGTGGCGTGCGTGGCCTGCGGGCTGGTCCCCTACCCGCCCTTCGCCCGTTCCCCCGGGCTCCGCCCGGACCCGGTCCTCAAACGCCGGACGGGCTGGAAGACCCCGGGCCTGGTCCTCAAACGCCGGACGGGCTGGACCCCGCCACGGGCTCGTGTGCGGGGCGGGTGACCGGGAGGCCGGCGGCTTTCCAGGCCTGGAAGCCACCCGTCAGGTCCGTGGCGCGGTGCAGGCCCAGCGCGTGGAGGGAGGCCGCCGCGAGGGAAGAGGCGTACCCCTCGTTGCAGATCACCACGACCCGCAGGTCGTGCGAGGTGGCCTCGGGGGCGCGGTGCGAGCCCTGGGGGTCCAGGCGCCACTCCAGTTCGTTGCGCTCCACCACCAGCGCGCCCGGGATCAGGCCGTCGCGGTCGCGCAGCGCCTGGTACCGGATGTCCACCAGGAGCGCGTCGCCCGCCCGGAACGCGGCGTGTGCCTGCGCCGGGTCGATGCGGGCGTACCCCGACCGGACCCGTTCCAGCAGGGCGTCGATGCCGACGGGCGCGCTCACTGCCAGTCCGCCGGACGCTCGACCTGCTCCAGCGTGAGCACCCGGCCGGTGCGGCTGTAGCGGCGGATCAGGGGCAGCGGCGGGTAGTACGCGTGCACCGACACGGCGTGCTCCGCCGGCGACTCGTTGAGCACCTCGTGGACGTGGTGCTCGCCGAAAGCCCGGCCCGTGCCCGGGCCCAGGCTGCGGCTGCGGTCCAGGTCGGGGGCGAGTTCCAGGCTCCGCCAGCCCTCCGAGGGCAGCCGGACCGCCAGGGAGTGCTCCCTGAGCCGGCCGCGGGCGGTGACGAACGCGCCCTGCGACTCGGCGTGGTCGTGCCAGCCGGTGCCGGTGCCCGGCGGCCAGCCGATCACCCAGGCCTCGCTGCCGCCCGGCCCGTCGAGGCGGATCCAGGTCCGGCCCTCAGGGTCGAGGGGGAGGGCGTCGATGACCGCCGGGTCGGCGGCGGTGCGCAGGGCGAAGTCGAGGAGTTCCGCGGCCGTCACCGAGGGGGCGCGGGCGGCGCGGACGGGGGCGTGCGGAGGTGCGAGGGGCGCAGTGGATGCACTGGGTGCAAGGGGCGCAGACATGGGGGCGTGACCGTCCTGGGGGTTCGCGAAAGCGCGCGCGGAGCGCGCGGGAGGAGAGGGCGAATCAGCAGGAAGGGCGACACACGCAGCCCGCGTAGCGGAGCAGGTCCATATGGACCCTCCGCCACAGGCGTACGTCGTTGCCGGTCATGTCCGCGAGTCAAGCACGAGGAACTCGGACCGGTCAATCGATCACGGCTGGATGTGTGGTGGAAGACTCCCGCAGCAGCCCGGGCGCCCCCGAGCGGACGGTGTCCGCCGCCTCGTACAGCTCCGCGGGCCGCACGCCCGCGAAGGTCGCCGCCAGGTGCCCGTCCGGCCGGACCAGGAGCACCGTGTGCGCCGGGGCGCCCGGGTAGCCGTCCGCTACCAGCAGCTCGGTGCGGACCGGGAGGGCGCTCACCGCCGCCGCGAGCCGCGGCATCAGCCCGGCGCCCAGCCAGTGCCGCCGGTCCCAGACCCCGGTGCCGGGGGCGACCAGCACCACCAGCAGGCGCCCGCGCCCCATCAGATCGCGCAGCGGCACCGTCGACCCGTCGGGCGCGGTGACGGGAACGTCGGCCACCTGGCCGCCCGGCTCCGTGTCGGTGGGCACCTCGCGCACGGCCACCGGTGGGGCGTACGTCGGCGCCGCGCCCAGCGGCCCCCGCCCCAAGTGGCCGTCGGTCAGGAGCAGTTCACCGGAGCGGGTGGAGCCCGGCAGCAAGGTCCGCAGTCCGCCCCCGCCGCGGAGCACCGGCATCGACTGGTCGGCGGCGCGCAGCCGCGCCGCGACCGCCGTACGTCGTTCGCCCTCGTAGCTGTCGAGCAGTTCCTCGGAGGCGCCCTGGTGCCAGGCCACGCTCAGCTTCCAGGCGAGGTTCTCGGCGTCGCGGAGCCCCTCCTCGACCCCCTGCGTGCCGAGGGCGCCCAGCAGGTGGGCGGCGTCCCCGGCGAGGAAGGCCCGGCGGTCGCGCCAGCGCCGGGCGAGCCGGTGGTGCAGCGTGTGGACCCCGGTGTCGAGCAGGTCGTACGGGGGAGTGGTGCCCCCGCACCAGCTCGCGAGGCTGTCCCGGACGAGGGTCACCAGAGCGTCGGGGGTGACCAGATCGCCGCGGGCCGGAAGCAGCCAGTCCAGCCGCCACACCCCGTCGGGCAGCGGTCGGGCGGTGGTCTCCTGCGGCGGGTCGCGGTGCAGCAGGGCCTCGCCGGGCCAGGGGAGTTCGGTGCGCAGCGCGGCCACGGCATGCCGTTCGACGGCGGTGCGGCCCGGGAAGCGGATGCCGAGCAGTTTGCGCACGGTGGAGCGGGCTCCGTCGCAGCCGACCAGGTAACTCCCGCGCCACCAGGTCGTCTCGGCGCCCCGGGTGTGTGCGGTGACCCCGCGGTCGTCCTGTTCGAGGGAGTCCAGTTTGCTGTCGGCGACCAGCTGGACCAGGGGGTGCGCTCCCGCGGCGTCGCGCAGCCCGCGGGCGAGGGCGTGCTGCGGCAGGTGCAGGGGGGCGGATCCGTCGTCGAAGGTGGTCCGCCCGGTGTCACGGCCGCGCCGCATGGTGCGCCAGGCCGCGTAGTACGCACCCTCATCGCGCAGTGTCGTACAGCCCAGCCGCTGCGCCATCGCGGCGGTGTCGGCGTGCAGGACGACGGTCCGGGCCGGCCGGGGCAGGTCCTTCCCCGGTCCCTCGTCGAGCACGACGCAGCGCACGCCCGAGCCGGCCAGGGCCAGGGCCAGCGACAGTCCGACGGGCCCCGCGCCGACGACGATCACCGGGTCCATGATGCGGCTCCCGATGTCCGGTATGTGATCACAGAACGTATGCAACCCACTGGAGGTGCCTGCGTCAAGTGACACCCGCCCCCGCCAACGCCGTGTGGTGCGGCGGATGAGTTCCGCCGCACCACAGGTGTCACGCCAGTGTACTGACCGGACGTCAGGCTTCCGTTGTCGGGGAGCCGTGTCCGCCGGGGGGCCGAGCGGGGGTCAGGGGGCCTGACCCACGCCTGCCGCTCCGCCCGCGTCGACCTCGGCCACGTCCCCGGCGACGACCGCGCCGGTGCCCTTCTGCGACTTCCGCAGCCGCCCTTCGAGCCAGGAGGCGAAGGTGGTGAGCGCGAAGTTCACGGCGATGTAGATCAGGGCGATCACGACCATGGTCGCGATGGTGTTGCTGTAGTTGGCGGAGATCTGCCGGTTCATCGACATCAGGTCGGCGAAGCCGAGGACGGCGCCGCCGAGCGCCGTGTCCTTGAGGATCACCACGAGCTGGCTGACCAGGGCGGGCAGCATCGCCGTGACGGCCTGCGGGACCAGGACGTACGTCATGATCTGGCCCTTGCGCATGCCGATCGCCTTGGCCGCGTCGGTCTGGCCGCGCGGCAGCGTCAGGATGCCGGCCCGGACGATCTCGGCGATGACCGAGGCGTTGTACAGGACCAGGCCGGTGACCACCGCGTACAGCGGCCGCAGGTCGGAGCTGACGGTGCCGAGCATGACGTACAGGGCGGAGCTGAAGATCATCAGCATCAGGACCGGGATGGCACGCAAGAACTCCACAACCGTGCCGACCGGGACGCGTATCCAGGCGTGGTCCGAGAGCCGGGCGATTCCGAGGAGCGCACCCAGCGGCAGCGCGATCACCATGGCGATCAGGCCGGCCTTGAGGGTCTCCCCGAGGCCCGGCAGCAGGAACGTCGTCCAGATCTGGCTGTCGGTGACGAACGGGGCCCACTTGTCGGCGTCGAGCTGGTTCTTCTCCGCCATGAGGGACAGCGCCCACCACATGACCAGTGCGAGGAGTACCAGGAAGACGCCGGTGTAGATCCAGTTGCGGGCCTTGGCCTTGGGGCCGGGGGTGTCGTACAGAACGGAGCTCATCGCTTCACCGCCACTCGCTTGGCCACCCAGCCCAGCAGCAGGCCGGTGGGCAGGGTCAGCAGGACGAAGCCGAGAGCGAAGACCGCGAAGACGGCGAAGATCGCGTCCGCTTCGTTCTCCAGCATTTCCTTCATCAGCAGGGCCGCCTCGGCCACACCGATCGTCGCCGCCACCGTGGTGTTCTTGGTGAGGGCGATTAGTACGTTCGTCAGCGGTCCGACGACCGCACGGAAGGCCTGGGGGAGCACGATCAGGGTGAGCACCTGGAAGAAGCTCAGCCCCAGCGCGCGGGCGGCTTCGGCCTGGCCCACGGGGACCGTGTTGATGCCCGAGCGGATCGCTTCGCAGACGAAGGTTCCGGTGTAGGCGATCAGCCCCAGGATCGCGAGGCGGAAACCGATCTCCTTGGAGGTTCCGCCGGCGAGTGTGATGCCCAGGGTCTGGTCCAGGCCCAGCGAGCAGCCGAGGATAAGGAGGGTCAGCGGCGTGTTGCGCACGATATTGACGTACGCGGTGCCGAACGACCGCATCAGCGGGACTGGGCTGACCCGCATCCCTGCGAGGACGATGCCCCAGATCAGGGATCCGGCCGCCGAGTAGAGGGTGAGCTGAACCGTCACCCAGAAGGCTCCGAGCACGTCATATTGCCCGGAATTAAGAAAGTCGAACACGTTGCCCTGCGCTCTCCCCAGGATGGCCGGTGAGGCACGTCGCCGCCCGTGACAGGCGGGCGGCGACGCCCCTCACCGATGAATCAGCTTCCTTCGGTGATCTGCGGGGCCGGCTCGGCCTTGTAGTTGGCCGGTCCGAAGTTCGCGTCGACCGCCTTCTGCCAGGAGCCGTCCTCGACCATCTTCTTGAGCGCGGCGTTCACCTTGGTCTGGAGCTCGGTGTCGCCCTTCTTCAGGCCGATGCCGTAGGGCTCGTCGCTGAGCTTCAGGCCGGCCAGCTTGAACTTGCCCTTGTTCTTCTCCTGCGCGGCGTAGCCGGCGAGGATCGAGTCGTCCGTGGTCAGCGCATCCACGGCCTTGTTCTCCAGGCCGGTGAGGCACTCGGAGTAGCCCGGGTACTCGCGCAGGTCGGCCTCGGGGGCCAGCTTGGTCTTGACGTTCTGCGCCGACGTGGAGCCGGTGACCGAGCAGAGCTTCTTCTTGTTGAGGTCTTCGACCTTGGTGATCGAGGTGTCGTCGGCGCGGACCAGCAGGTCCTGGTGGGCCAGGAAGTACGGGCCGGCGAAGTCGACCTTCGCCTTGCGCTTGTCGTTGATCGTGTAGGTCGCGACGACCAGCTTCACGTCACCGTTGGCGATCAGGTTCTCGCGCTCGGCGCTGACGGCCTGCTTGAACTCGATCTGGTCCGGCTGGTAGCCCAGCTCCTTGGCGACGTACGTCGCCACGTCGACGTCGAAGCCGGTGAACTTGCCGTCGGGCGTCTTGAGGCCCAGACCCGGCTGGTCGAACTTGATGCCGATGACGATCTTGTTCTTGGCGCCGCCGGACGCGCCGCCGTCACTGCTCGCCTTGTCGCTGCTGCCGCCGCAGGCGGTCGCGGTCAGAGCGAGGACTGCGGCCACGGCCGCGGCCGCACCGGCCTTGAAAACCTTCATGGTGAACTTCCCTCGGATGAGACGTTGTTGGACGACGAGCGACACGTGTGCTCTGAGCCGCCAGGGGATCACTACCAGACGGGACCGTCAGTGGTGCAGGATCTTCGAAAGGAAGTCCTTGGCGCGGTCACTGCGCGGGTTGCTGAAGAACTGCTCGGGCGCGGCCTCTTCGACGATCTTTCCGTCGGCCATGAAGACGACCCGATTGGCCGCAGAGCGGGCGAAGCCCATCTCGTGCGTGACGACCACCATCGTCATGCCCTCCCGGGCGAGCTGCTGCATGACTTCCAGCACCTCGTTGATCATTTCCGGGTCGAGCGCCGAGGTCGGCTCGTCGAACAGCATCACCTTCGGGTCCATCGCCAGCGCGCGGGCGATCGCCACGCGTTGCTGCTGGCCGCCGGACAGCTGCGCCGGGTACTTGTCAGCCTGCGAGCCGACCCCCACCCGGTCCAGGAGGGACTTCGCCTTTTCGAGTGCTGCTGCCGAGTCCGTCTTGCGGACCTTGAGCTGACCCAGCATCACGTTCTGCAGCACGGTCTTGTGCGCGAAAAGGTTGAAGGACTGGAAGACCATGCCCACGTCGGCACGCAGCCGGGCCAGTTCCCGTCCCTCCGAGGGCAGTTCCTTGCCGTCGACCGTGATGGTGCCCGAGTCGATCGTCTCCAGGCGGTTGATGGTCCGGCACAGCGTGGACTTGCCCGATCCCGAAGGACCGATCACCACGACGACCTCACCGCGGGCAATGCTCAGATCGATGTCCTGAAGCACGTGCAGCGCGCCGAAGTGCTTGTTGACGTTGCTCAGTACGACCAGGTCGTCCGCGGTGCCGGCCGCATCCTGCACGTCCTTGGTCACTGATACTCCGCTCATCGGCTTCTAGCTCCGTCCTCCTCGGTTGGGAGGACAGTAGTGACGCGGCGCGCACACCGTCATCACATCTGAGGGAGAATTGAGCATAACGATACGGCCTCGCCCCGATACGCTCCGTGCGCACTGCGGTGGGCTGGGCGAGGATGCCCGTACCGGGTGCATAACGGAAGGCGCGCCAGACCGGAACCCCCTTGACGTGGGCCTCTCCATCGGCGTGGATGCATGGTGGCCCATTGACCACGGGCCCAGATCAGGAAAAGGGGGACGCCATGAGACTGCTGCTCGTCGAGGACGACGACCACGTTGCCGCCGCCCTGTCCGCGATCCTCGCCCGGCACGGCTTCCAGGTGACCCACGCCCGTAGCGGCGAGGAGGCCCTGCAGGCCCTGCTACCCGCAGGAGCGCCGGCCAGCGTCACTCCCTACGGGGTCATCCTGCTCGACCTCGGCCTGCCCGATCAGGACGGCTACGAGGTGTGCGGGAAGATCCGCAAGCGCACCTCGACTCCCGTGATCATGGTGACCGCGCGCGGCGACGTCCGCTCCCGTATCCACGGCCTCAACATGGGCGCCGACGACTACGTCGTCAAGCCGTACGACACGGGTGAACTCCTCGCACGCATCCACGCCGTCGCCCGGCGCACCGGTGCCCCCGAAGACACCGCCACCGGTACGGGTGGCGGCTCCGACGTGGTCCGGCTCGGCCCGGTCAGCATCGAACTGGCCACCCGCCGCGTCAGCGTAGACGGCGCCGACGTACCGCTCACCCGCAAGGAGTTCGACCTGCTGGCACTGCTCGCGCAACGGCCCGGGGTCGTCTTCCGCCGCGAGCAGATCATCAGCGAGGTCTGGCGCACCAGCTGGGAGGGGACCGGCCGGACCCTGGAGGTCCACGTCGCCTCGCTGCGCTCCAAGCTGCGCATGCCCGCCCTCATCGAGACCGTCCGCGGGGTGGGCTACCGGCTCGTCGCCCCGGCCGCCGCCTAGCGGGGCCCTTGACGTGCGCGCCCGGCTGCTCCCCCTGCTCGTCATCCTGATGGCGGGCGTGCTGCTCGCCCTCGGCTTCCCGCTCGCAGTGAGCCTGGCCGCCGGGCAGCAGCAGCGCGTGGTCGTCGACCGGATCGACGACAGCGCCCGCTTCGCCGCCCTCGCCCAGTTCGTCATCGACGCCGAGGGCTCCGGCTCCACCGGCGCCACCGAGCGCCTGGAGACCCTCCAGCTCGAACTGGCCCGCTACCAGCAGCTGTACGGCATCCGCGTGGGCATCTTCCTGCGCGACGACAACGCCATGGCCCGCGCCCCCGGCTGGTGGGAGCTCCCGGAGCAGGGCGAGGGCCGCCGTGCCTTCCAGGAGGCCCTCGCTGGACGGCGCAGCCACGACCCCGCGCAGGTGTGGCCCTGGCAGACCCACGGCAAGCTCCTCGTCGCCTCCCCGGTCGTCCTCGACGGAGACGTCGTCGCGGTCGTCGTCACCGAGTCGCCCACCGACCAGATGCGGGCCCGCATCCTGAGCGGCTGGATGATCATCATCGCCGGGCTCGCCGCCGCGATGCTCGTGGCCTTCGGCGCCGCCCTCGTGCTCACCAGGTGGGTGCTCAAGCCGGTCCGGACCCTCGACGCGGCCGCCCACGGCATCGCCACGGGACGGATGAACTCCCGGGTCGCAGCCGCCGGCGGGCCCCCGGAACTCCAGCGGCTGGCCCACTCGTTCAACGAGATGGCCGACAACGTGGAAGAGGTCCTGGAGCAGCAGCGGGCGTTCGTCGCGGACGCCTCCCACCAGCTGCGCAACCCGCTCGCTGCGCTGCTCCTGCGGATCGAACTGCTCGCCCTCGAACTGCCGGAAGGAAACGAAGAGATCGCCTCCGTGCGGACCGAGGGCAAGCGCCTGACCCAGGTCCTGGACGACCTGCTGGACCTGGCGCTGGCCGAGCACACCTCCGCCGAGCTCAGCCTGACCGACATCGCGGCACTGACCGCCGAACGGGTGGCGTCCTGGCGCCCGTACGCGGAGGAGAAGGGCGTACGGATCACCGAGACGGGCCGGACCGCCGTCACGGGCTGGGCCGACCCCATCGCCCTCTCCAGCGCGCTGGACGCCGTCATCGACAACGCCCTCAAGTTCACGCCGGAGGGAGAAGAGGTCGAGGTGTCGGTCGCCGCGGAGGGGCCCTTCGTGCACGTGGTCGTCGCCGACCGCGGACCCGGACTGACCGACGAGGAGCTGCTCCGCGTCGGCGACCGGTTCTGGCGCAGCGGCCGCCACCAGAACGTCAAGGGCTCCGGGCTCGGCCTGTCGATCTCCCGGGCGCTGCTCGCCGCGGGCGGCGGGTCCCTCGCGTACGCGACGAACCCGCCGCACGGGCTGCGGGTGACGGTGGCCGTCCCGCGCAGCGATCCGCACACGCCCTGACCGCAGCCGCGGGAACCACCCCGGGCCGGCCCCCGGGTCAGGCCGGTCCGGTCCAGGTGAGGGTGGTGCAGGCTGGGGCGGAGGCCGCGTACAGCTCGTCCACCGCCCGGACCTCGAAGACGGCCGCCGGCTCCCGGCCGGCCCGGGTGACGGCCGGGAGGTACAGGGCGGTGCCGCAGGTGCCGCCGAGGAAGCGTCGGGCGCCGTCCGGGAGCAGGCGGTACAGCTCGTAGTGGCGGACCGGCCCGGCAGCCCGGCGCCAAGACAGTCGGAGGGCGGCCTTGCCGTCCTGCTGGGTCGCGGCGTCCACGGTCAGCGCACCAGGAGCCGCCGGGCGCCGCCGCGCGGTGTCGTCGCGTACCGACAGGGCGCCGAGCCGCCAGGCCACCGCCCTTTTCCCGCGCACCGTGATCCGTACGGCCAGCCCGTACGCGGTCCGGCCCGCCAGGGACGGGAGCCCGACCCGGGAGGTGTGCCACCCGCCGCGGCCGGAGCCCGGGGTCTGCGCCTTCAGCCAGGTGTACGGGACCGGCTCCCCCGGAGCGCCCGGCTCGCGCGTGGCCACGCCGACCTCGATGCCGAGCGTGCCCGCCTCGGCGGCGTGCACCAGCTCCACGGCCGTGGAGCCGGTCAGCGGCAGCCGCGTGCAGTGCAGGCCGACGACGGCCGGAGCGGTGAGCGCGCCGGCCACGAGGAGGCTGGAGCCGCCGCGCCAGGCCTTCGCGAAGTCCAGCGTGACGGAGGGCCGCGGCCCGGCACAGTCCACGGCCCAGCGGCGGCCCGGGAGCACGTCCTGGAGTCCGAGGTGGTTCCAGGGGATGTCGGAGGTGACCTCGCCCTCCTCGTACCAGCGCTCCCCGTGCCCGGTGTTGAATGCACAGGCGAAGGGGAGGGCGGTGACGGTGGACCGGTCCGCGACGGCCGTGGCGGGCGCCCGCCAGCTGCCCTCGGGCGCGGGACGGGCCGGGTCCAGGGACTCGCCCGTCCAGAACCGGTCGTCGGCGCGGTGGAAGGCGCCGGGGGAGCGGTCGGTGAGGTGGTTGCGTGTCCACTCGGGCCGGTAGAACCCGAAGCTGACGACGTGGTCGCGGTCGCGCGGGATGACCGCGTCCCAACGGACGGCGGAATCCCAGCCGCCCGACTCCACGTCGAGGGCCGCCCACAGCTCGTGGCGGGAGCGGCCCATCCGGTCGGCGAGCGCGCCGGAAGCGGCCAGGGTCTGCGCGGTCCAGCGGAAGTCGACGAACACCGTGTCCGCGACCCGGCCCGCCCGGTCCTCGAAGAACTCCTGGTTGAGCTGGTTCAGTGCGCCCTGCCAGCCGACCCTGCCGGTGCTGTTCATGGCGTCGTACCAGGTGATCCGCAGGCCGTGCGGGGAGCCGGCCGCCCGCAGTGCGCGCAGGAACTCCCGCATCCGGGCGGCGAGCGAACCGTCCCCGCCGTCGGTCTCGGCGTTCACGAACCAGCCGTCGAACCCGTACGTGCGCGCCACCTGTACGAGCTTCTCGGCGATCGGGAACCGGCCGGCGGAGTCACGCTGGACGAGGTCCCGCGTCCACTGGAGGTCGCCGCCGTACGCGACGGGCGGCAGGAAGACGTTGCCCAGCACCGGGACGCCGTTGCGGTGGGCCGCGTCGATCACGGGCGCGTTCGGGGCGAGCACGATTCCCTCGCCGGAGGAGCCGCCCCAGAACACCAGCTCGTCGAGGTACGCCCAGTGCGTGAGCGCGTAGTGGTCGGCGGTCGCGGAGCCCTGGGAGGGGTTCTGTGCGGTGGGCCCGAAGGAGACGAGCGAGGAGATCCGGGCCTGCCCGGCGCGCGCACCCGGGTTCACCGGCACGGGGGTGAAGCGGGGCGCGAGCGGCACGGTCGCGGTGTTGTGCGCGAGGTCCGGATCGGACTCGGGGGACCACTGCTTCAGCGACCGCCAGGTGATGCCCGGGCCGGGGGCGCCCTGGGGGAGCGAGTCGGGGAACCAGTAGGAGGCGTACGGGGCCAGGTCGGCCGGGGTACCCGGTACCGGGGCCGGGACGGCCTGCGCGGCCGGGGCGCCGGGGACGGCCTGCGCGGCCTGCGCCCGGGTGGCCGTGCCGGCCGCGCCGAGCAGTGCGGCGGCGCCCGCGCCCGCCCCGGCGGCGAGCACCCCGCGCCGGGTCGGCGGCGTCACGCGGGCGGGAGGGGTGAAGGGTGCCTGAGGGACGGGCAGCGCGGGCAGCGCGGCACGTGCGGGATATCCGGGACGTGCCTGAGGTGTCTGACGTGCCTGAGGTGTCTGACGTGACGAACGGGCGGTGCGAGGGTCGGCGCCGTTGCCGGTCTCGGACATGCAGGGCTCCTCGGTGACGGGTGGTCGGGCGGCGGATGATCAGGTGACGTCATGCACGCGCAGCACCTCGGTGATGCCGCGCGCGGCCAGGTGGGCGGCGTCCCCGGCGAGCTCCGCCAGGACCACTGCGGGCCGGACCCCTTGGGCCGTCAGCGCGGCCCAGGCCTCGAAGAACGCCCCGCCGGGCGCGCACACCGAACGCCTCGGCGCGGCCTCCGCCCCGCCGACGTCCAGCACCAGCGCCGTGGACCGGACGGCCGGGCGGTGCTCCCGCCCCCGCCACCGGTCGGCGATCCGGGCGACGGCCGCCCCGGCCGGCTTGACCCCGCGGTCGTTGGTGAGCAGGCCGAGCCCGTACTCCAGTTCCGGGAAGTCCGCGAGCTCCCGGGACACGTCGTGCGAACACCACCAGGTCACGCCCCACAGGTCCGGGCAGTCCAACACGTTCGCCACGGTCGCCTCGGTGAACGCGGCCGCGTGCTCCGCCGGGACCAGCGGCGCGGGCGCCCCGACCTCCTGGAGCCACACCGGCCGGTGCGGATCGAGCGCCCAGGCCTTCGACAGCTCGACCAGGTACGCGGCGTGGTGCTCGGTCGCCGTCCCGGTCCGGCCGTGGCGCTGCGCGGTCCCGTTGAACACCCACGAGTGCACGGCCGTGGCCGCGCCCAGCCGGGCCGCCTGCGCCACGGTGAAGGGGTGTCCGTCCTGGTACCAGGCGGCGTCGTACTCGGCGTGCACGTGGGACCGGCCCGGGGCGCCCTTCTCGCAGGCGGCGAGCATCCGTTCCAGCCAGCGGCCCGCCTGTTCGCGGGTGATCCGGTCGGGGTCGGGGTGCGGGGCGCCGGAGAACTGGTTGATCTCGTTGCCGACGGTCATGCCGAGGAAGTTGGGCCGGTCGGCGAGGGCGGCGGCCAGCGTGCGCAGGTACTCCTCCTGCGCGGCGACGACGTCCGGGTCGGTGAAGATGTTCCGCCGGTGCCAGGTCCCGGTCCAGGCGGGCAGGAAGTCGAAGCTCGACAAGTGCCCCTGCAGACCGTCCACGTTGACGTCGAGCCCGCGCTCGGCGGCCGCGTCGGCGAGCGCGACGAGCTGTTCGACGGCGCGCGGCCGGATGAGCGTCCGGTTCGGCTGGAACACCGGCCACAGCGGGAAGACCCGTACGTGGTCCAGCCCGAGCGCGGCGACGGAGTCGAGGTCCGCCCTGACGTCTTCGAGGTCGAAGTCGAGCCAGTGGTGGAACCAGCCGCGGGCCGGGGTGTAGTTGGCGCCGAAACGGAGCGGACGGGGCGGACGGGGCGGGTGAGGCGGACGGAGCGGACGGAGCGGACGGGGCGGACGAGGAGGGATTTCGTCGTGCATAAGGCGTCCTGGAGTTCTCGCGAGTTCTCGGAAATGCGCCGGGTGGCGTACAACCTGCCGGGAGTCGCGGGCATGAGTCAACAGGGCGTCGGGCGGCGGAACTTATGCGCTTCAGTCCCGTTGACAGAAGGGCCCCGGGCTCCCAAGCTGATCGAACTAATGCGGTTTAGTTCAGACCTTCGTTCCGATCCCGGAAAGGGTACGGAAATGGACAGCGGTATTTCGGTCACGGAGATCGCGACCCCGGCCGGCCCTCTTTACCGGTTCCACGGAAAGCCCGGAGCGGGCACGACCGCGCTGCCGCCCGCCGGCCGCGCGCGGCTCCCGCTGACGGTCACCCCCGGATGCTGCTCAAGGCGGCCTGCCCGGGCAGGATCGCGTACGGTCCCGCCATCGCCGTCCGCGCGTGCTGCACGCCGGACGTACCCCAGGGACGAGGAAGAGGCAGGCAGGCCATGGCCCGCAGACCCACCATCAAGGACATCGCCCGCCGCGCCGGGGTGTCCGAGAGCGCCGTGTCCTTCGCGCTCAACGACCGGCCCGGGGTGTCCCGGGAGACCCGCGCCCGGATCCGCGGGGTCGCCGAGGAACTCGGCTGGCAGCCCAACAGCGCCGCCCGCGCCCTGTCCGGGGAACGCTCCGGCGCGGTCGGGCTGGTGCTCGCCCGGCCCGCGCAGACCCTCGGCGTCGAGTCCTTCTTCCTCCAACTGGTCTCCGGCATACAGGAGGTGCTGTCCGCCGGCCGGGTCGCCCTGCTCTTCCAGGTCGTGGACGACATCGACGCGGAATGCGCCGTCCACCGCCGCTGGTGGGCCGAACGGCGCGTGGACGGGGTCCTCGTCGTCGACCCGCGCACCGACGACCCGCGCCCGGAACTCCTCGCGCAACTGGGCCTCCCGGCCGTCATGATCGGCGGGACGGGCGAGACCGGGCCCCTGTCCTCGGTATGGGCCGACGACGCCCGGGCCATGGCCCAGGTCCTGGACCACCTGTACGAGCTGGGCCACCGCCGGATCACCCACGTCGCCGGGCTGCCCGGCCTCGCCCACACCGCCCGCAGGATGGCCTCGCTGCGCGCCGAAGCCGAGGCGCGCGGGCTCGGCCCGGACGACGTGCGCTCGGTGGTCACCGACTACTCCGACACCGAGGGGGCGGCCGCCACCCGCCGGATCCTCGCGGAACCCGCACCGCCGACCGCCCTCGTCTACGACAACGACGTGATGGCGGTCGCCGGCATCGCCGTCGCCGCCGAGCTGGGCATCGCGGTCCCCGGCCGGATCTCCATGGTCGCCTGGGACGACTCCGCGCTCTGCCGGGTCACCCACCCCCGGCTCACCGCGCTCGTCCGCGACACCGCGGGCTTCGGCCGGCTCGCCGCCGAGGAGCTCCTCGGCGTGCTCGCCGGCGGCCCGCCCCGGGCGCGCGAGAGCGAGCAGCCCCGGCTGGAGCCCCGGGAGAGTACGGCCCCGCCCCGGCCGCATACTGATTCCGACCCCATCCTGGAGCCGCTTCCGTGACCAGTCCCACCTCCGCCTTCACCGCACCGCTGGCCACTGGCCCGGCTGCCGACCCGGCCGCCGGTCTGACGGTGGCCATCGACATCGGCGGTACGAAGATCGCCGGTGCGCTGGTGCACCCCGACGGCAGGATGACGGCCACCACCCGCCGTCCCACCCCGCGGGGAACGGACGGCGAGCGGGTCTTCGCCGCCGTCGCCGAGGTCGTCGCCGAACTGGCCGGCTCGACACTGTGGCCGTCGGCGGTCCGGTGCGGCATCGGCAGCGCGGGTCCCGTCGACACCTCCCGCGGCACGGTGAGCCCGGTGAACATCGGGGCCTGGCGGGAGTTCCCGGTCCAGGCCCGGATCGAGGCCGAACTGGCCCGGCACGGCGTGGCCCTGCCGACCGTACTCGCCGGTGACGGCGTGGCGATGACCGCCGCCGAGCACTGGCTGGGAGCGGCCCGGGGGCACGCGAACGCCCTGTGCATGGTGGTCTCCACCGGGGTCGGCGGAGGCCTGATCCTGAACAACCAGCTCCACCCCGGACCCACGGGCAACGCGGGCCACATCGGCCACATCAGCGTGGCCTTCGACGGTGAGCAGTGCGTCTGCGGGGGCCACGGCTGCGTGGAGTCCATCGCCTCGGGCACCGCCATCGCCCGCTGGGCCCGGGCCCAGGGCTGGACCCCGCCCGGCCCGGACGGGGATGCCACCGCGGCGGGCGTGGCCCTGGCCGCCGAGGCCGGGGACCGGGTCGCCGTGGCCGCCTTCGACCGTGCGGGCCGCGCCCTGGCCGCAGCCATCGCGGCCACCGCGACCCTCGTCGAAACGGACATCGCGGTCATCGGCGGGGGCGTCGCCGCCTCCGGCGACACGCTCTTCGCGCCGATCCGCGCCCACCTGGCCGACTACGCCACGCTCTCGTTCGTGAGCGGCCTCAAGGTGGTCCCGGCCGCCCTGGGAACCCACGCGGGGCTGATCGGCGCGGCCGCGGCGGCGCTGATGCTGCTGCCCGCGGCCTGACCGTCCCGACGGCCGTCCCGGTCCCGGTACCCGGCCCCGTTGCTACGGTGCCCGTCGCTACGGCTTGACCGAGCGGTAGTACCGCTGTGCGCCCTCGTGCAGGTCCAGCGGTTCCGTGTAGATCGCCGTGCGCAGGTCCACCAGCTGCGCCGCATGTACCTCGTGCCCGATCCGGTCACGGCTGAGGATCACCGTCCGCGTGAACTGCTCGGTCAGCTCCGGGTCCGTGTTCTCCGTGGTGACCAGCAGGTTCGGCACGGCCAGGGTCGCCACCGAAGAGGTGTTCCGGGCCCGCGTGTACGCGTCCTGGGGCATCACCGCCGCCCGGTAGTAGCGCGCCGGGCTCCCGCTCGCCTGGAGCTCCGCCACCAGGTCGCCGAGCTGCACGAGCCGGATGTCGAACCGCTCCGACAGCTCGCGCACCGCGTTCGTCGGCAGGCCGCCGGACCAGAAGAACGCGTCGATCCGCCCCGCCTGAAGCTCCGCCGGCATGGTGTCGATGCCGATCGACACCGGGGTGATGTCCCGCGCCGGGTCCAGCTTGGCCGCCGTCAGCAGCCGATCCGAGACCAGCCGCACGCCGGAGCCCGGCTGGCCGACCGCGACCCGCTTGCCCTTCAGGTCCCGCGCCGACTGCACCGGCGACCCGGCCGGGACCACCAGCTGCACGTAGTCGTCGTAGAGCCGCGCGACGCCGCGCAGCCCCTCGGCGCCCGGCTTCCCGTCGACCCGGTACTTGGAGACCGCGTCGGCCGTCGCGATGGTGAAGTCCGCCCCGCCGGTCGCCACCCGCCGGAGGTTCTCCTGCGAGCCCTCGCTGGTCTCCAGCCGCACCTTCACCCCGGGCATGTCCCGGGCGAGCGCCTGGTCCAGCAGCTGCCCGTAGCGGTGGTAGACGCCCGTACGCACACCCGTGCTGAAGGTCAGCCCGCCCTTGAGCTCCGGCTCCCCGAACGGCCTCAGCCACCACGCGAGCAGCCCGAACACCGCGAGGACGGCCACCAGCCCCCACAGGGCGGTGCGCCTGCGAATGCGGGGCGGAACGTGAACCATGGCCGCGATCCTGCCACCGACCCGCCGCCCTGTCACGGCCCCGCCCGTTCCGGCGCCCCGGATCAGGACCCGGCGCGAACGTCCGCGATCGGAAAACCGTCCACGCCGTACGAGGTCCGGAGGGCTTCCGGGTACCGCCTACCCTTGTTGCATGACCAGCAGCAGCGACCGGAGCACGGCAGTGGACGTCAAGGGAACATACGAGGTGCGCACCTACGGGTGCCAGATGAACGTGCACGACTCCGAGCGGCTGTCCGGTCTGCTGGAGGGCGCGGGCTACACGCGGGCGCCCGAGGGCTCCGACGGTGACGCCGACGTCGTGGTGTTCAACACCTGCGCCGTCCGCGAGAACGCCGACAACAAGCTGTACGGCAACCTCGGTCGGCTCGCCCCGATGAAGACCAAGCGCCCCGGCATGCAGATCGCCGTCGGCGGCTGCCTCGCGCAGAAGGACCGCGACACGATCGTCAAGCGGGCCCCCTGGGTCGACGTGGTCTTCGGCACGCACAACATCGGCAAGCTGCCCGTCCTGCTGGAGCGCGCCCGCATCCAGGAGGAGGCGCAGGTCGAGATCGCCGAGTCGCTGGAGGCGTTCCCCTCCACGCTCCCGACCCGCCGCGAGTCCGCGTACGCCGCGTGGGTGTCGATCTCCGTCGGCTGCAACAACACCTGCACCTTCTGCATCGTCCCCGCGCTGCGCGGCAAGGAGGAGGACCGCCGGCCCGGCGACATCCTCGCCGAGGTGGAGGCCCTGGTCGCCGAAGGCGTCTCCGAGATCACCCTGCTCGGCCAGAACGTGAACGCGTACGGCTCCGACCTGGGCGACCGCGAGGCCTTCTCGAAGCTGCTGCGCGCCTGCGGCCAGATCGAGGGCCTGGAGCGGGTCCGCTTCACCTCCCCGCACCCGCGGGACTTCACGGACGACGTGATCGCGGCGATGGCCGAGACCCCGAACGTGATGCCGCAGCTGCACATGCCGATGCAGTCCGGATCGGACACCATCCTGCGCGCCATGCGCCGCTCGTACCGCCAGGAGCGCTTCCTCGGCATCATCGAGAAGGTCCGCGCCGCCATCCCGCACGCCGCGATCTCCACCGACATCATCGTGGGCTTCCCCGGCGAGACGGAGGAGGACTTCGAGCAGACGATGCACGCGGTGCGCGAGGCCCGCTTCGCGAACGCGTTCACCTTCCAGTACTCCAAGCGCCCCGGGACCCCGGCGGCCGACATGGAGGGGCAGATCCCGAAGGAGGTCGTCCAGGAGCGCTACATGCGGCTGGTCGCCCTCCAGGAGGAGATCTCCTGGGAGGAGAACAAGAAGCAGGTCGGCCGCACCCTGGAGGTCATGGTCGCGGAGGGCGAGGGCCGCAAGGACGGCGCCACGCACCGCCTCTCCGGCCGCGCCCCCGACAACCGACTGGTCCACTTCACGAAGCCGGAGGAGGAGGTCCGCCCGGGCGACGTGGTGACGGTGGACATCACCTACGCGGCCCCGCACCACCTGCTCGCGGAAGGCCCGACCCTGACGGTCCGCCGGACCCGCGCGGGCGACGCCTGGGAGAAGCGGAACGCGGCCCCCGCGCAGCCGCAGGGCGTCATGCTGGGCATCCCGACGCTGGGCGTCCCCGCCCCCCTCCCCGCAACCACGTCGGGCTGCGCCGCCCCCACCACCTGATCACCGCGCCGCGCCCCGCCCGCCGGGCCGCGCAGGGCGGTTCCCCATCGGGCACTGCGCTGCTCTGCCGGGCTCGGGCGGCGGCCTGCTGCGCGGCACCATCTCGCCGGGTGGGCTTGCGGGAGGCCCCGGCCGTCGGTTTGGCTCCGCAGCACCCCGTCGGGCGCTGCGCGCCCGCACCCCACGCCCCGCTCCCTCGTTCAGCGGCCTTCGCGCCACTACCCGGCCAGGCCGGCGCGCGGGCAGGGTGGTGCTCCGGCGGGCACCGCGGGCCCCCGTCCGGCGGGTGCTTGGTGCCCGGCTCGCGCGGCGCCAGCCGGGCCGGCTGTGCGTTGAGGCGTGGGGTCCCCTGACGGACTCTGGCGGAGCCCCCGGCGGTAGCCGGCGGAGGAACAGGCGAAGGGGGGCCCGCAGGGCCACCCACCCCCGGCCCGGCAGGTCCGGCTCCCGACGCGCTGAACCCGCGCCGGGTCCCGGCTGCACACACCGAGTCAGGGGGCTGAACGGGGATCCGGCCGGGAGTCGCGGGCCGGACCCCGGCCGTGCGCCCCCGCGTCGGGGACGTCGTGCGGGCCGGGAGCGGAGCCCAGGGGCCGGGGGGCGGGGTTGCGGGGCCCGGGGCGGGGTGTGGCGGCTAGGCTGCGGGGCATGCTCGTTGCCGCCGCCGTCTGCCCCGCCCCGCCGCTCCTCGTGCCCGAGGTCGCCGCAGGTGCCGCCGCCGAACTCGGCGAAGCCCGCACCGCCTGCTCCGACGCGCTCGCCGTGCTCACCGCCTCCCGGCCCGACCTGCTGGTCGTCATCGGGGCCGCCGACCAGGACCACCGCGGTCCGTACCCCCAGGGCGCCCGCGGCAACTTCCGCGGCTTCGGCGTCGATGCCGACGTACAGCTCGGGGCCGGAGAGGAGGGCCCCCGCCTCCTGCCGCCGTCCCTCGCCGTCGGCGCCTGGCTGCTCGGCCGCGCCGGCTGGGGCGCCGCGCCGGTGGAGGGGCTCGGGGTGGGGGAGCCGCTCGAAACCGCGCGCTGCCTGGAGGCCGGTCGCGGACTCGCCGCGCGCGAGGAGCGCGTCGCGCTCCTCGTCATGGGCGACGGCAGCGCCTGCCGCACCCTGAAGGCCCCCGGCTACCTCGACGACCGCGCCGCCGGCTTCGACGCCGCCGCCGCCCGAGCCCTGGCCGCCGCCGACGTACCCGCGCTCGCCGCCCTCGACGCCGAGCTCGCGCACGAACTCAAGGCCGCCGGCCGGGCGCCCTGGCAGGTGCTGGCGGGTGCGGCCGAGGGTGCCGGGCTCGACGGGCGGCTGCTGTACGAGGACGCCCCGTACGGGGTCGGCTACTTCGTCGCCGCCTGGTCGTAGGCGAGCCGGGCACTGCGGACACGAGGGCGGGGCGCGGGTTCACCAAACCCGCGCCCCGCCCTCGTACGCACGGGACCGCGTCAGGACGCCGTCGGCGGCGTCGGACCGCCGGGGGCGTCCTTGTGAGCGATCTTGCCCAGGGCGTCCTTCGCCTTGCTCGTGCCGGTCTCGATCTTGCCGTGGTACTTGCCCTTGGTCTTGGAGTCCACGGCCTGGGCCATCTTGTCGAGGTTCTGGCCGATCTTGCCCTCGTGCTGCTGTGCGAGGTCGCCGACCTTGTCCTTCGCCGGAGCGAGCTTGGCCTTCAGAGTGTCCAGCAGGCCCATGGGGCACCTTCCAGTGGCGGTGGCTACGTACGGGCGCTCTCGCCGGCCCCGCTGTCCGCGGCGGCCTCCGCCGACTGCTGCTTCGGGATCTCCACGGCTTCCGCCACGGGAGCCTCCGCCTCGGCAGGCTCGGCCGCGGTCTCGGAGCCCGTGGCCTCGGCCTCGGCCTCCGCCGTCACGTCCTCCGACGCGACTTCAACGGTCGCATCTTCGCCCTTACGACGAAAAAACCGATCAAAAACGCCCATGTCTACTCCCATAACGTTACTCGTGCGGGTGAAGTTCCGCCTTGTGCGGCCCGGCCTCCGCCGGGCGTACGCCTGGTGGAACCTCGCCAGGGCAACGACCCCACCACCACCCCGTCACGTAACTCGATCGGGTACATGCCGCAACGTTTGCGAGACTGGGGCGGTGAGGAATGCAGCCCCCGCCCCGCGGGTCATCGCCGTCGTCGGTCCCACCGCGGCAGGAAAGTCCGATCTGGGCGTAGCCCTGGCCCGCCATTTCGACGGCGAAGTCGTCAACGCCGACTCCATGCAGCTGTACCGGGGGATGGACATCGGCACCGCCAAGCTGACGACGGAGGAGCGCGGAGGCGTCCCGCACCACCTCCTGGACATCTGGGACGTGACCGAGACCGCGAGCGTCGCCGAGTACCAGCGGCTGGCCCGCGCCGAGATCGACGCACTGCTCGCCCAGGGGCGTACGCCGGTCCTCGTCGGCGGATCGGGCCTGTACGTCCGCGGCGCCCTCGACGCGATGGAATTCCCCGGCACCGACCCGGAGGTCCGGGCCCGGCTGGAGGCCGAGGTCACGCTGCGCGGCCCCGGTGCCCTGCACGCCCGCCTCGCCGCCGCCGACCCGGCCGCCGCCCAGGCGATCCTGCCCAGCAACGGCCGCCGCATCGTCCGCGCCCTGGAGGTCATCGAGATCACGGGGAAGCCGTTCACCGCCAACCTGCCCGGTCACGAGTCGGTCTACGACACGGTGCAGATCGGTGTCGACGTGGCCCGGCCGGAGCTCGACGAGCGGATCGCGCTGCGCGTGGACCGGATGTGGGAGGCCGGGCTGGTGGACGAGGTCCGCAGGCTGGAGGCCCGGGGCCTGCGCGACGGAATCACCGCTTCCAGGGCGCTCGGCTACCAGCAGGTGCTGGCCGCCCTGGCCGGCGACTGCACGGAGGACGAGGCCCGCGCCGAGACCGTCCGGGCGACCAAGCGGTTCGCCCGCCGCCAGGACTCCTGGTTCCGCAGGGACCCCCGCGTGCACTGGCTCAGCGGCGCCGTCGCCGACCGGGGGGAACTCCTCGGACTTGCGCAGTCGTTGGTCGAACGAGCGGTTACAGCCTGATCACGTGATGGCATCGGGACGCCCCGTGCGCCCGTTCGGGGCCCTGACCCGTGCCATCATCAAATTCCGCGGGTGCGGTCACCGGCGGTGAACTACGGCGTACGAAGTCCGAGTGGGGAGGGCGCGTGGCGATGGAGGCCGGCCCTCGCGACACCGGGCAGGACAGCACGAGGCAGGAAGCGGACCCGAAGCTCTGGGGGAACCAACCCCCGGTCGCCGGGGGAGAGGCTCCCGAGCCCGAGGCCCTCGGCCTGCCCGCCGATCCCGCACGGCTGTCCCCCGACGGCCCGGACGTACCGGACACCGCCGAGGCGGAGGCCGCCGCCGGTCCCGAGTTCGAAGTCGAGCTGCGCCCGCAGCGCCGACTGCGCATCTGGCAGATCGCCCCGATCGTGATGCTGGCCGCGGCAGGCTCCCTGATGTTCGCCTTCCCGCTCGCCTTCGAGTTCGGCGACGGCGGAGCCGTGGTCGCCATGCTCGGCTTCCTCATCTGCTGCTGCGCCGGCGGCTGGGGGATGATGGCCGCGCGCCGCGTGGGCCACACCTGGCCCGGGCTCCCGCCGCGGGGCAGCGGCCGCCGCCCCGACTGGCGCATGGCCGGGCTGTACGGCCTCGTCGCGCTGGCCGTCGTAGCCCTGGCCGTGTACCGGGTCGCGCGGCTCCGGTAGGCGCCGCCGACCTGCACGGACACCCCGCTCGGTACCATGGGCGGGTGACGCAGACGAGCCTCTCCTTCCTCAAGGGCCACGGCACCGAGAACGACTTCGTGATCGTCCCGGACCCGGACAACGCCGTCGACCTGCCCGCGACCGCCGTCGCGAAGCTCTGCGACCGGCGCGCCGGCATCGGCGCGGACGGCGTGCTGCACGTCGTCCGGTCCGCCGCACACCCCGAGGCCGCGCATATGGCCGACGAGGCTGAGTGGTTCATGGACTACCGCAACAGCGACGGCTCCATCGCCGAGATGTGCGGCAACGGCGTCCGCGTCTTCGCCCGCTACCTCCAGTACGCAGGCCACGTCGAGCCCGGCGACCTGGCCGTCGCCACCCGTGGCGGCGTCAAGCGGGTCCACCTCGACAAGAGCGGCGACGTGACGGTCTCCATGGGTCGCGCCGTCCTCCCCGAGGAGCAGGTCACCGTCACCGTCGGCGACCGCACCTGGCCCGCCCGCAACGTCAACATGGGGAACCCGCACGCCGTCGCGTTCGTTGACAGCCTGGACCACGCCGGAAAGCTGCTCGACCCGCCCCCGTTCAGCCCGGCCGAGGTCTACCCCACGGGGGTCAACGTGGAGTTCGTCGTCGACCGCGGCCCCCGCCACGTCGCCATGCGCGTCCACGAGCGCGGATCCGGCGAGACCCGCTCCTGCGGCACCGGCGCCTGCGCCGTCGCCGTGGCCGCCATCCGCCGCGACGGCGTCGACCCGGCCGCCACCGGCGCGCCGGTCACGTACACCGTCGACCTCCCCGGCGGCACCCTGCTCATCACCGAACACCCCGACGGCCAGATCGACATGACTGGACCGGCCGTCATCGTGGCCGCGGGCGAGTTCGACGCGGCCTGGCTCACCGAAACGGCTTTCGGCTGAAGCTTCCCTCTAATGGGTGATCCGTTTCACGCTGAGCGAGAGGCGGACTGCGCCACGTGGTGGGGTCGGTAGCATCAGGCACCGGCCCTGAGGGCTCACCCCATGCCCGCCACCGCCGGTCGAAGCCGCCGGAGGTGCCCATGAGTGCAGAGGCCACGAACCCCGAAGCACGTCCCGACGCGCGCCCTGAACTCCGCAGACGAGGCCGGACCCGCCTTGACCTGCGACGACTCGGGCGCGCGGCCCTTCTCGGGCCCACATCCCGAGACCGGCTCCCCGATGCCATCGGCCACGTCGCGGAGGCGCACCGCGCCCATCACCCGGACGCGGACCTGTCCATCCTGCGCCGCGCGTACGTGCTCGCGGAGTCCTCGCACCGCGGCCAGATGCGCAAAAGCGGTGAGCCGTACATCACACATCCGCTCGCCGTCACCCTGATCCTCGCCGAACTCGGCGCCGAAACCACGACTTTGACGGCCTCTCTGCTCCACGACACCGTCGAGGACACCGAGGTGACCCTCGATCAGGTCCGCGCGGAATTCGGCGACGAGGTCTGCTTCATCGTCGACGGCGTCACCAAGGTCGAGAAGATCGACTACGGGGCCGCCGCCGAGCCCGAGACCTTCCGCAAGATGCTCGTCGCCACCGGCAACGACGTCCGCGTCATGTCCATCAAACTCGCCGACCGGCTGCACAACATGCGCACCCTCGGCGTGATGCGCCCCGAGAAGCAGGCGCGCATCGCCAAGGTCACCCGCGACGTCCTGATCCCGCTCGCCGAACGGCTCGGCGTCCAGGCCCTCAAGACCGAACTGGAAGACCTCGTCTTCGCGATCCTGCACCCCGAGGAGTACGAGCACACCCGCGCGCTCATCGCGGCCCACGCCGGGGAGCGCGACCCGCTGCCCGCCATCGCGGCCTCCGTCAGGGCCGTCCTGCGCGAAGCGGGCATCGCCGCCGAGGTGCAGGTCCGGCCCCGGCACTTCGTCTCCGTGCACCGGATCGGCCTCAAACGCGGCGAACTGCGCGGCTCCGACTTCGGCCGCATCCTCGTGCTCGTCGGCGAGAACGCCGACTGCTACGCCGTGCTGGGCGAGCTCCACACCTGCTTCACCCCGGTCGTCTCGGAGTTCAAGGACTTCGTCGCCGCCCCGAAGTTCAACCTGTACCAGTCGCTGCACACCGCCTTCGCCACCCCCGAGGGGTACGTGGCCGAAGTCATCGTCCGCACCCGCCAGATGCACCGGGTCGCCGAAGCCGGCGTGGTCGCCCTCGGCAACCCGTACGCCACCGCCCCGCCGGAGCCCGGCTCTGCGGCCGACACCGCCGACTGCGACGAGGAACGGGTCGACCCGACCCGGCCCGGCTGGCTCTCGCGCCTCCTCGACTGGCAGCAGTCCGCACCCGACCCCGACACCTTCTGGAGCGTGCTCCGCGCCGAGCTCGCACAAGACCGGGAGATCACCGTGTTCCGCGCCGACGGCGGCGCCCCCGGCACGATCAGCCTGCCCGCCGGGGCCAGCTGCATCGACGCCGCCTACGCCCAGTACGGCGAGGCGGCCCACGGCTGTATCGGCGCCCGGGTCAACGGGCGCCTCACCTCCCTGGCCTCCCGGCTGTCCGACGGGGACACCGTCCAGCTGCTGCTCGCCCACGACGCCTCCTCGGGGCCCGCCGCCGACTGGCTGGAGCACGCCAGGACCCCCGCCGCCCGGATCGCCATCGGCAGCTGGCTCCAGGCCCATCCCGACTCGGTGAAACCCACCGCCACCCCGGCCCGGGCACCGCTGTCCGTGGTCGGCGCCCGAGGCGGCGGCGGCAATGCCGTCGCCGACCTGCCGGACGCCACCGTGCGGCTGGCCGGCTGCTGCACCCCTGTACCTCCCGACGCCGTCGCCGGGTTCGTCGTACGGGGCGGGGCCGTCACCGTCCACCGCATCCACTGCGCGGCGGTGGCCCAGATGCGCGCGCTCGGACGGACCTCCGTCACCGTGCACTGGCGAGCCACGGCGGACTGCCGGGTCACCCTGCTCGCCGAATCGTTCGGCCGCCCGCACCTGCTGGCGGACCTGACCGAGGCCATCGCCCGCGAAGGGGTGGAAGTGGTCTCCGCGACCGTGGAACCGCCCGTCGAGCAGCGGGTGCGGCACACGTACACCCTGCAACTGCCCGACGCGGCCGGGCTGCCGGCCCTCATGCGGGCGATGCGGGACGTGCCGGGCGTCTACGACGTCCGCCGGGCCTAGCCCGCGTCCGCCCAGCCGCCGACCCCGGGCGGCGGGCCGGGCGGCGGGTCCGAGCGCCGGGCCTGGGCGCCGGGCTCCGGCGGGAACGGGGCGTGCGGCCGCCGGGACTGGGCCGGGGCGCCCCCGGGACTGGGCCGGGGCGCGGCCGGAAGGTCCCGTTCGGGTGGAACCGTCGCGCGCCGTACCCGGGCACGCGTCGGGCGCTGGTAGCGGTGGGGGATGCAGCTCTCCTCCCCGCGCCTGCGCGCCGCCCTGCTCGCCGCGGCCTCCCTCACCCTGGTCGCCGCCGTGCTGCCCCCGCCGAAGCCGCTGGGCATCGGCGACACGCTGTTCCCGCAGCTCGGGAACCCCGGGTACGACGTCCTCTCGTACGACCTGTCCTTCACGTACAAGGACAACAAGAGCCCGCTCGACGCGGTCACCGTGATCGATGCCCGCGCCCTGGAGCCGCTGGAGCGGATCAACCTGGACTTCACCCACGGAACGGTGGCGTCCGCCGAGGTCAACGGCGAGCCGGCGCGCTTCGAGAGCGCCGGGGAGGACCTCGTGCTCACCCCGGCGAGCCCGGTTGCGGCGAACGTGCCGCTCCGCATCGAGATCCGGCACACCAGCGACCCGCGCGGCATCGCCGACGGGGGATGGGTGCCCACCGACGACGGCCTGGCCATGGCCAACCAGGCCGACGCCGCCCACCGCGTCTTCCCGTGCAACGACCACCCGGCGGACAAGGCGTACTTCACCTTCCGGATCACCGCCCCGGCCGGTCTCACCGCCGTGGCCAACGGGGTGGCGGGCGCCCTCCCGGCTCCCCGGGTCGCCGGTTCGACGACGTGGACGTACCGGACCCTGCACCCCATGGCCACCGAGCTCGCACAGGTCTCCATCGGTGACTCGGCCGTGGTGGCGGGCACCGGTCCGCACGGCCTGCCGTTGCGCAGCGTGGTCCCGGCCGCCGACCGCAAGCGCCTGGACCCCTGGCTGAAGAAGACCTCCGGGCACGTCCAGTGGATGGAGCAGCGCGTCGGCCGCTACCCCTTCGAGAACTACGGGGTGCTGATCGCACGGGCGAAGACCGGGTTCGAGCTGGAGACGCAGACCCTCTCGCTCTTCGAGAACGGCCTGTTCTCCGGCGACGGCTACCCCGAGTGGTACGTCGACGCCGTCATGGTCCACGAGCTCGCCCACCAGTGGTTCGGCGACAGCGTCACCCCGCGGACCTGGTCCGACCTGTGGCTCAACGAGGGCCACGCCACCTGGTACGAGGCCCTGTACGCGGACGGCCTCGGCAAGTACTCCCTGGAGCGGCGCATGCGCGAGGCGTACCAGCGCTCCGACCAGTGGCGGGCGGCCGGCGGACCCCCGGCCGCCCCGAAGCCCGCCGCTCCCGGAGAGAAGATCGGGCTGTTCCGGCCGGTGGTCTACGACGGGGCCGCGCTGGTGCTGTACGCGCTGCGCCAGGAGATCGGCGAGAAGGCCTTCGACCGCGTCGAGCGGCGCTGGGTGGCCGAGCACCGGGACGCGACCGCCGGCACCGCGGACTTCGTACGCCTGGCCTCGGTCGTGGCCGGACGGGATCTGGAGGCCTTCCTGAAGCCGTGGCTGTACGGGAAGACGACCCCGGCGATGCCCGGGCACCCGGAGTGGGGCGGCCCGAAAAGCGTGTGACCGGCGGGGAACGGGCATGTCACCATCGACGGGGCCGCACGCCGGGGGAATCTCCCGGCGATGTGACACGTTGGACGTGACAGTGTTAGGTCACTGTTGCGCATGGCCCCGGCCGCGCAAGACACGGCCGCATTCGATATCGACGTAAGGATCCAATGACCTCCTCTTCTTCCCCTTCCCAGGACGCGCGGGACGCACGGGACGTGCAGGACTCGCAGAGCTTCACCGAGAGCCTTCGGGCCGACGCCCTGATGGAAGAGGACGTCGCCTGGAGCCACGAGGTCGACGGAGACCGCGACGGCGAGCAGTTCGAGCGCTCCGAGCGCGCGGCGCTGCGCCGTGTGGCCGGCCTCTCCACCGAGCTCGAAGACGTCACCGAGGTCGAGTACCGGCAGCTGCGCCTTGAGCGCGTCGTGCTGGTGGGCGTGTGGACCTCCGGAACGGTGCAGGACGCCGAGAACTCACTCGCGGAGCTCGCCGCCCTTGCCGAGACGGCGGGCGCCCTCGTACTGGACGGTGTCATCCAGCGCCGTGACAAGCCGGACCCGGCCACCTTCATCGGCTCGGGCAAGGCCCGCGAACTGCGCGACATCGTGCTGGAGAGCGGAGCCGACACCGTCGTCTGCGACGGTGAGCTCAGCCCCGGCCAGCTCATCGCCCTTGAGGACGTCGTCAAGGTCAAGGTGGTCGACCGGACCGCCCTGATCCTCGACATCTTCGCCCAGCACGCCAAGTCCCGAGAGGGCAAGGCACAGGTCGCCCTCGCGCAGATGCAGTACATGCTGCCGCGCCTGCGCGGCTGGGGTCAGTCGCTGTCCCGGCAGATGGGTGGCGGCGGCGGTGGCGGCATGGCCACCCGAGGCCCCGGTGAGACCAAGATCGAGACCGACCGGCGCCGGATCCGCGAGAAGATGGCGAAGATGCGCCGGGAGATCGCGGAGATGAAGACCGGCCGCGACATCAAGCGGCAGGAACGGCGCCGCAACAAGGTGCCCTCGGTCGCCATCGCCGGCTACACCAACGCCGGAAAGTCCTCGCTGCTCAACCGCCTCACGGGCGCGGGCGTGCTGGTGGAGAACGCGCTGTTCGCCACCCTCGACCCGACCGTGCGCCGGGCCGAGACGCCCAGCGGCCGGATCTATACCCTGGCCGACACGGTCGGCTTCGTCCGGCACCTGCCCCACCACCTGGTCGAGGCGTTCCGCTCCACGATGGAGGAGGTCGGCGACTCCGACCTCATCCTGCACATCGTGGACGGCTCGCACCCGGCTCCGGAGGAGCAGCTGGCGGCCGTGCGCGAGGTCATCCGCGAGGTCGGCGCGGTCAACGTGCCCGAGATCGTGGTGATCAACAAGGCCGACGCCGCGGACCCGCTCGTACTCCAGCGACTGCTGCGGATCGAGCGGCACTCCATCGCCGTCTCGGCGCGCACGGGGCAGGGCATCGAGGAACTCCTCGGGCTCATCGACTCCGAACTGCCGCGACCCGAGGTCGAGGTCGAGGCCCTCGTGCCGTACACGCGGGGCTCGCTCGTCGCCCGGGCGCACGCCGAGGGCGAGGTGATCTCCGAGGAGCACACCCCGGAGGGCACCCTGCTGAAGGCGCGGGTCCACCAGGAACTCGCGGCTGACCTGGCGCCGTACGTGCCGGCGAAGCGCTAACGCCGAGGCCGCTCGACGCGCTCGACGCTCAAGACGACGGAGGGCCCCCTGCCGTGCAGGGGGCCCTCCGTCGTCTGCCTACTTGAACCTTCTGCCTACTTGAACTTGGCGCTCACCGCGTCGAAGACCCCCTTGGCCTCCGGGCCCAGCCTGGGTCCGGCCAGCCAGCCCGCCTTGGCGGGGCCGATCGAGGTGTTCGAAACCAGCGCCGGCTTGCCGTCACTGCCCGCGGCCACCCAGCCGCCGCCGGAGGAGCCGCCGGTCATCGTGCAGCCGATGCGGTACATCACCGGGGCGTTCGTGGCCAGCGACAGCCGGCCCGGCTTGTCGGTGCACTGGAAGGCCTTCTGACCGTCGAACGGGGCCGCCGCCGGGTAGCCCGTCGCCGTGATGCCCGCGACCTTCGGCACCGCCGGTGCGTTGAACTCCACCGGGAGCGCCGAACCGACCGTCTCCTCCAGGGACTTGCCGGTGCTCTTCTCCGGGGTCACGTGCAGCACCGCGAAGTCGTACGGGGCGCCCGCGCCGCCGGTCGGACCGCCGTTCGCGATCCACTGGTCCGAGGTCTGTGCCCAGTCGCTCCACCACACGCCGTACGGGGCCACCTGTTCGCGCGGGGCACCCTTGAGCTGCGCCGCCGGCCTGCCCGCGTTGTTGTACGACGGGACGAAGGCGATGTTGCGGTACCAGCCGCCCGACTTGCCCGCGTGGACGCAGTGACCGGCCGTCCAGACCATGTTGGACTTGCCGGGATGGGCCGGGTCCTTGACCACGGTCGCCGAGCAGACCATCGAGCCCTCGGGGCCGTCGAAGAAGACCTTGCCGGACACCGGAACGCTCGTGTGGTACGGCGCGTTGGCAGCCTTGGCCTGCACCGGAGTCGGGGTCGGGTCCGTCACGCCCTGGTCCTTGCCGGCGTCCGGGTCGATCGCCGGGGTCTGCGGGGTCTTGTCGGCCTCACGCATCCGGTCCGGGTCCCACAGGTCCTCGATGATCGGGTTGACGTAGTCGCCCGCCTCGCGGAGCCAGTCCTCCTTCTTCCAGTTCTTCCACGCGCCCCCCTTCCACTTGTCCAGGTCGAAGCCGTGCTCCTTGAGCTTGTCCTTGAGCTGGTCCGGGATCTTGATGGTCCCGTCGGGCTCGGTCGGGAGGCTCGCCGCCACGGTCGGCTTGGCGTCGCCGCCGGCCTCCCCGTCGCCGGGTCCGCAGGCCGCGGCGGTCATGGCGAGTGCCGCCGCGCACAGGATCGCGGTGACCGGTCGGTTCGGGCGCATGTCGTGAATCCCCCTGGTGATTCTGGGCGTCAGACGCGGTGCAGTTGAGGTACGTGGGGCACGCGAGGTGCGTGCCGCCGAGTGCAGCACCCCACTATGCCGCTGCTGTTGGGGACGGCACAGGCCGGGGCCGCGGTTCCGGGACGGGAGGAACCGTGCACTCAGGGACGGGACAAGGATCTTGGGCACACCCGTGATCCGCTGCCGCCACCGTCGTTGGTACGTACGGGGGACGGGGGAGCAGCGTTCATGTTCGAGGCGCAATCCGGTGGAGCAGTCCGTGCGGGAGGTCCGAGAGTCGTGGCTTTGACCGAGCAGGGTGCGGCCGCCGCGCCGGTTCCGCCTCAGGGGCCTCACGAGCCCCAGGAACCCCAGGTGCCGGCGCAGGGAGGCCGGGGAACGGGGCCGGGCGTAGCCGTACCGCCGGGCGCTGACGGGGTGGAGGGCATCCTGCGCCGGCAGGCGATGCGGGAGTCCGCCGCCCGTACGTACGCGCGTTCCCTGCCCATCGTCCCCGTGCGCGCCCGGGGGCTCACCATCGAGGGCGCGGACGGGCGACGCTACCTGGACTGCCTCTCCGGAGCCGGCACCCTCGCCCTGGGACACAACCACCCAGTGGTGCTCGAAGCCGTCCGGGGCGTCCTCGACTCCGGGGCCCCGCTGCACGTCCTGGACCTCGCGACCCCGGTCAAGGACGCCTTCACCACGGAGCTGTTCGCCTGCCTCCCGCCGGAACTGGCCGCCGACGGCCGCATCCAGTTCTGCGGTCCCGCCGGTACGGACGCCGTGGAGGCCGCACTCAAGCTGGTCCGCACCGCCACCGGGCGCTCGGGGCTGCTGGCCTTCACCGGTGCCTACCACGGGATGACCGCCGGAGCCCTGGGCGCCTCGGGCGGAGCGCCGGACGTACGGGTGACGCGGCTGCCGTTTCCGCAGGACCACCGCTGCCCGTTCGGGGTCGGCGGCACCGAGGGCGCCCGGCTCGGGGCCCGTTGGACCGAGAGCTTGCTGGACGACCCCAAGGGCGGGGTGCCGACGCCCGCGGCGATGATCGTCGAACCGGTGCAGGGCGAGGGCGGGGTCCTCCCGGCCCCGGACGCGTGGCTGCGCCGGATGCGCGAGATCACCGAGGCACGGGGGATCCCGCTGATCGCCGACGAGGTACAGACCGGCGTCGGCCGCACCGGCGCCTTCTGGGGCGTCGACCACGCCGGGGTGGTGCCGGACGTGATGGTCCTGTCCAAGGCGATCGGCGGCAGCCTCCCGCTGGCGGTGATCGTGTACCGGTCGAGCCTGGACCTCTGGGCACCCGGAGCGCATGCCGGCACCTTCCGCGGCAACCAGCTGGCGATGGCGGCCGGGACCGCCACCCTTGCCTACGTAAGGAAGAACCGACTCGCCGAGCGCGCCGGAGCCCTCGGCGAGCGGATGCTGACGGCGCTCCGCGGGCTGGCCGCCGCCCACCCGTGCATGGGGGACGTCCGGGGCCGCGGCCTGATGATCGGCGTCGAACTCGTCGACCCCGACACCGGGGCGGCGGCGCAGGCCCTCGCCGCGGCCGTGCGACAGGAGTGCCTCAACCGCGGCCTGATCGTCGAACTGGGCGGCCGCCACTCCAGCGTCGTCCGCCTCCTGCCCCCGCTGACCATCACCGACGAGCAGGCCACCGCCGTCCTCGACCGCCTGGCCGACGCCATCCCCGCCGCCGCAGCAGCAGCCGTCCGGCTCCACTGACCCGCAAGGACCCGCGATGCCCGACTCGCAGCACCCCGCCACCAATACCCCGACCACTCCCTGGCGGGCGGGCGCCGACCCCGCTCAGGAACCGCAGACCACGGACGGAACCCCGCCCCCCGCCCCTGATGGGACCGCCGAGCCCGACGGCCAGGCCACCGCCACCCCCCAACCAGCCCAGCCGACCACCGCCTCCCTCACCCCCTGGACACTCGGAAGGCCGTGCGCCACCCCCCAGCCGGAGCTCGCCGGCCTGCCCACCTCACCCACCCCCCGGCCACCCCACGGGACACACGGCGCCGTCAGCGGGGGTGCCGTCGGCGGCCCCGAAGGGATCCCCTCCCGGCCCGAGCCAGCGGCCTCCGGCTTGCCCGCCTCACCGACCCCCCGGACGACGCTCCCGACCGGGGCCGCCTCCGAGGGCCTCGGCGGATGCACCCCGCAGCCGGAGGCAGCGGCCTCGCGCGTGCCAGGCTCACCCGCCCCCTGGACGCCCACCAGGACCGACGGCCCCGTCGCGCCGGGTGCCGCTGGCAGCTCCGACGAGACCGACCCGCCGTCGCAGACGCTGGACTCCGGCGCGGCTGGCTCGGGCGACCCGTGGACGGCCCCGGGGGATGGCGGCGCGGGCGGAACCGGGCGGCTTGGTGCCGCGAGCGACGCAGGCACGGACAATGGTGGGCCCGACAGCCCGGCGGTGCAGCAGCCGCAGGTGCCGGGCTCCACGCAGCTCCCGCCGCCCCCACAGCGCTCTGACCCCGATGCCTCCCGGGGCCTCGACGACCGCGATGACATCGGGAGCTTCGGAGCCACCACCACCGGCGGTGACGACCGGCGCGGACCCGTGGCGACCGAGCCCGAGCCGCAGCTGCCGCCCGGCTCCTCCGGCGGCCTCCGCGGCCCCGCGGGCCATGGCAGCGGCGACGACCACCAGGCGGAGACCACCCCGTGGCAGGCCCTCGGCGCCGGCGACCCCGCCGGAATCGGCGTGGCCGGGGCAGCCGCGGCCGAGGCTGCCTTCGTCCCGCAGCCCGCTGCAGCGGTGGGTCCGGCAGCAGGCGGGGCCACCGTGCCACGGCAGAAGGACGGCACGCTCCGGTCCCGCGTCGGCTCCGCCGGTCCGGCAGGGCCCGAACCCGCGATGCTGCCGGACCTGTTGGACCACCCCGACCCGGCCCTCGCCGCCGAGGCCGCGGCGGTGGAGAACCTGCTGAGGTGCTGGGTTCGCGAAAACGGCATCGGCCGCCCCGACGGGCCCGTCGGAACCCTCCTCCGCATCCCCCTCCCCGCATCCGGCACCACACTGCTCATCGCCGTCCGCTACTGGTCCCCCACGGGCTGGCACCGCTTCGCCCCGGCCCGGTTCGAAGGCGCGCCCGGCCACGCCCCGGCCCTGGACGCCGTCACCCTCGCCTCGCTGCTCGCCCGCGAGGGTGACAACGCCGGCCGTGGCGGAGCCGATCTCGTCGGCCGGGTCGCCGATTCGGTACGCCGCACCACCGAGTTCATCGCCGACCGGCGCGAACGGCCCACCCCGCCCGAACCCGTCGCCGGTGACCTCTTCCTCACCGCCGAACAGTCGCTCCTCCTCGGCCATCCCCTCCAACCGGACCCCAAGAGCCGCGAAGGACTCTCCGAGGCCGAAGTACGCCCTTACTCACCCGAACTCCACGGCTCCTTCCCCCTGCACTGGTTCGCGGTCGCCCCCTCGGCCCTAGCCACCGACTCCGCCTGGACCGAGCGCGGCCGCCCCGTTTCCGCCGCCCGCCTCCTCGGCAGGCTCGTCCCCGGGCTCCCGCTGCCCGACGGCACGACCCCCCTTCCCCTTCACCCCTGGCAGGCCCGCGACCTGCTCCGGCGCCCCGCCGTCGCCGCCCTTCGCGACGCCGGACTCCTGCACGACCTGGGCCCGTACGGGGACCCGTGGTACCCCACCTCCTCCGTCCGCACCGTCCACCGCCCCGGCGCCCCCGCGATGCTCAAGCTCTCCCTGGGCCTGCGCATCACCAACTCCCGCCGCGAGAACCTCCGCAAGGAACTCCACCGCGGCGTCGAGGTGCACCGGCTGCTCCGCACCGGCCTCGCGGAACAGTGGCAGGCCGCCCATCCCGGCTTCGACATCGTGCGCGACCCCGCCTGGATCGCCGTCGACGCCCCGGACGGCACCCCCGTCCCCGGCCTCGACACCGTGCTGCGACACAACCCCTTCCGCTCCCACGACGACGCCGTATGCATCGCCGCACTCACCGCGCCCCGCCCCTGGCCGGGCCGGACCACCATGCGCTCCCGCCTGGCCGAGACCGTCTCCCGGCTCGCCGCCACCACCGGGCGCCCGACCTCCGCCGTCGCCGCCGAGTGGTTCCTGCGCTACCTCGAACACGTCGTCCTGCCGGTCCTCGCCTTCGACGCGCTCGCCGGCATCGCCCTCGAAGCGCACCAGCAGAACACGCTGGTCCTCCTCGACCCGGCGGGCTGGCCGGTCGGCGGCCGCTACCGCGACAACCAGGGCTACTACTTCCGCGCCTCCCGCCGCGCGGAACTGGAGCGCCGGCTCCCCGGCATCGGCAGCGCCAGCGACACCTTCGTCTCCGACGCCGTCACCGACGAACGCTTCGCTTACTACCTCGGCATCAACAACGTGCTCGGCCTCATCGGCGCCTTCGGATCCCAGCGGCTCGCCGACGAGCGCATCCTGCTCGCCGCCTTCCGCCGGTTCCTCGGCAAGGCCTCCGGACTCGGACCGCTCCCCGCACGGCTGCTCGACTCACCCGTTCTGCGCTGCAAGGCAAATCTGCTCACCCGCCTGGGCGGCCTCGACGAGCTCGTCGGACCCGTGGACTCCCAGTCCGTCTACGTCACCCTCACCAACCCCCTCCACGATTGAGTGCCGATGCCCTCCACCGACACCTCCACCGCCGCTGTCGACTCCGTAGCCATCGCCGCCACGGCCACCGTCACCGCCACCGCCACCGTCAGCACCCGGATCCCCGGACGACGGCTCACCGCCCGGCTGCTGCCCCTGCTCGCCGAGGCCGAACTACTCGACTCTCCGGCCGGATGGGGTCCCGCCCTCACCTCGGCAGGAGCCTTCCGCCTCGAACCCGTGCGACTCGGCCGCCACCTGGAGCTGCTGACCGGATGGATGAACGACCCCGAAGTGGCCGCCTACTGGGAGCTCGCCGGATCCGCCGCCGTCACCGCCGCCCACCTGAGGGCCCAGCTCGACGGAAACGGCCACAGCATCCCCTGCCTAGGCCTCCTCGACGGCACGCCGATGAGCTACTGGGAGATCTACCGGGCCGACCTCGACCCGCTCTCCCGCCACTACCCGGCGCGCCCCCACGACACGGGTATCCACCTGCTCATCGGAGACGGCACGAACCGCGGCCGCGGTCTGGGCACCACCCTGCTGCGCGCCGTCGCCGACCTGGTGCTCGACAACCGCCCCCGCTGCGCGCGCGTCATCGCCGAACCGGACATCCGCAACACCCCCTCCGTGTCAGCCTTCCTCAACTCTGGATTCCGCTGTTCCGCCGAGATCGACCTCCCCGGGAAGCGAGCCGCCCTGATGATCCGGGAGCGGGCGCTGCGCAATCTCCTCTGAATTGCCGCCCCGCATTCCCGAATCCCTCCGGCGCACGCTTGCGCATCCAGCCTCTCCCCGCTCCACGACCGCCTGTTCACTTCCCCTTCCACCCCACCCCGATAGTCGCCCGTTCACGCCTCACCCTTCGAAAACTCTGCGTCGCGCAGCAAAGTTCCCGATCTTTGAGGAGTCCCGTGCCGAATTTCCCCGCCACCCCCGACTCCACCGGCTCCCGTTACTCGGAAGGTGTCGTTCCGACGTCCCCGCAGCACCCCTGCACGCCGCCCGAGCTCAACACCGCCACCTGGGAATCGGCCTGCCACCGCCTGCTCGCCAAGATGCTGGGCGAGTTCGCCTACGAGGAGATCGTCAGGCCCGCTCCCGCCACCACGTCCGCCGCCACCCCCACCGCCCCCACCGCCACCACCACCGGCGACGCCTGGCAGCTGACCCTCGACGACGGCAGCAGCCTCGGCTTCCGGGCCCGCCGAGGCGCCTACGGCAGCTGGCACGTCGCCCCCGACAGCATCACGCTCACCCCGCCCGCCCCGTCCACGGAGCCGCCGACCGCGTTCACGGACCCGTACGCCTTCCTGGTCCGCACCCGCACGCTCCTCGGCCTCGACGGCGCCACCCTCGGCCACCTGGTCCGTGAACTCAGCGCCACCCTCGCCGCCGACGCCCGCATCGACCACAACGCGCTCACCGCCGACGTCCTGGCCGACCTCGACCACGCCGAGCTCGAAGGCCACCAGACCGGACACCCCTGGCTCGTCCTCAACAAGGGCCGGATAGGACTGTCCGCCGCCGACACCGCCGTCTGGGCGCCCGAGGCCCGCACCCGCCAGCGGCTGCCCTGGCTCGCCGCCCACACCTCTCTCGCGTCCTACCGCGGGACGGCCGGCCTGGAAGACCCGGCCCGCCTCTACGCGCAGGAGCTCGACCCCGTCACCCGGGACGCCTTCGACCGGACCCTGCGCGCCCGCGGCCTCGATCCGCTCGGCTACCTCTACCTCCCGGTCCACCCCTGGCAGTGGGACGAGGTCGTGCTCCCCCTGTTCGCACCCGCCCTGGCCTCCGGTGCGCTGGTCCCGCTCCCGACCGACCCCGACTTACGCATCCCGCAGCAGTCGGTCCGCACGTTCCTCAATCTCACCCGCCCCGACCGGCACAGCGTCAAGCTGCCACTCTCCGTCTTCAACACCCTCGTCTGGCGCGGCCTGCCCTCCGACCAGTCCGCCGCCGCGCCCGCCGTCACCGCCTGGATCCGATCCCTCCGCGACGGCGACCCCTTCCTCCGCGACGAATGCGCAGTTGTCCTCCTCGGAGAGGTCGCCTCGGTCACCGTCCGCCACCCCGTGTACGACGAGCTCCCCGAGGTCCCGTACCAGTACAAGGAGCTCCTGGGTGCGATCTGGCGCGAGCCCCTGACCGGCCGGCTCGCCCCTGGCGAGCGGGCCCGTACCCTCGCCTCCCTCCTCCACGTCGACCCGCGCGGCCGTTCCTTCACCGCCGAACTCGTCGCTCGGTCCGGGCTGGCGCCGACCCACTGGCTGGAACGGCTCTTCGCCGCCCTCCTGCCCCCGCTGCTCCACTTCCTCTACCGCTACGGCACCGTCTTCTCCCCGCACGGCGAGAACACCACCGTGATCTTCGACGAGCAGGACGTCCCGGTGCGGCTGGCCCTCAAGGACTTCGTGGGCGAGGTCAACATCTGCCGCGAGCCGCTGCCCGAGCTGGCTTCCGTGCCCGCCGAGGTGCGCGGCGCGCTGCGCGACAAGCCCGCCGACTTCCTGCCCCAGTACATCCACTCCGGTCTGTTCGTCGGGGTCTTCCGCTACCTCTCCGCCGTGTGCGAGGACCGCCTCGGCGTAGCGGAGGAGGAGTTCTGGTCGCTCGTACGGGCGGAGATCCTGCGCCACCAGGCCCGCTTCCCCGAGCTCAAGGAGCGCTACGAGCTCTTCGACCTGCTCGGCGAGCGCATCGGGCGGCTCTGCCTGAACCGGAACCGGCTGTACGAGGACGGCTACCGCGACCGCCCGGACCGCCCACACGCGGTGGAGTACGGCACCGTGCCCAACCCCTTGTACCGGCCATGATTCTTCGACGTGGCGATCGCTGTCGGTGGCGCCCCGTAGGGTTGGCAGTGCTATGACGAAGCCCTCCCTCCCCGACCTGCTGCATGCCGCCGTCTCCGCCGTCGGCGGCACGGAGCGTCCCGGCCAGGTATCCATGGCCGAAGCCGTCGCCGAAGCGATCGACGACAACACACACCGGCTGATCCAGGCAGGCACCGGCACCGGCAAGTCCCTCGGCTACCTGGTGCCGGCCCTGGCGCACGGCGAGCGGGTGGTCGTGGCCACCGCCACACTCGCCCTCCAGCGACAGCTCGTCGAGCGCGACCTGCCCCGGACGGTGGACGCGCTGCATCCGCAGCTCCGCCGCCGCCCGCAGTTCGCCATGCTCAAGGGCCGGTCCAACTATCTGTGTCTGCACCGGCTGCACGAGGGCGCACCGCAAGACGAGGAGGAGGGCCTCTTCGACCAGTTCGAGGCGGCCGCCCCGACGAGCAAGCTCGGACAGGACCTGCTGCGCCTGCGCGACTGGGCCGACGAGACGGAGACCGGCGACCGCGACGACCTGACCCCCGGCGTCTCGGACAAGGCCTGGTCGCAGATCTCCGTCTCCTCCCGGGAATGCCTGGGCGCGACGAAGTGCGCGTACGGCGCCGAATGCTTCGCCGAAGCCGCCCGCGAGCGGGCCAAGCTCGCCGACGTGGTCGTCACCAATCACGCGCTGCTGGCCATCGACGCCATCGAGGGCGCCCCCGTGCTGCCGCAGCACGAGGTGCTGATCGTGGACGAGGCGCACGAGCTGGTCTCCCGGGTGACCGGTGTCGCCACCGGCGAGCTCACCCCGGGCCAGGTCAACCGTGCCGTGAAGCGTGCGGCCAAGCTGGTCGACGAGAAGACCGCGGACTCCCTCCAGACCGCGTCCGAATCGTTCGAGCGGGTCATGGAGCTGGCCCTTCCGGGTCGACTGGAAGAGGTCCCCGAGGACCTGGGATATGCGTTGGCGGCCCTGCGGGATTCCGCCCGCAACGTCATCTCGGCGATCGGCGCGACCCGCGACAAGTCGGTCCACGACGAGGACGCCGTCCGCAAGCAGGCGCTCGCCGCAGTGGAGAGCGTCCACGGGGTGGCCGAGCGGATCCTGCTCCGCTCCGAGTACGACGTCGTCTGGTTCGAGCGGCACGACCGGTTCGGCGCCACCCTCCGGGTCGCCCCGCTGTCGGTGTCCGGGCTGCTGCGCGAGAAGCTGTTCGAGGACCGCTCGGTGGTCCTGACCTCGGCGACCCTCAAGCTGGGCGGCGATTTCAACGGGGTGGCGGCCTCGCTGGGCCTCTCTCCCGAAGGGGTCGAAGGGGACGATGCGCCGGTCTGGAAGGGACTGGACGTCGGCTCGCCGTTCGACTACCCCAAGCAGGGCATCCTCTACGTCGCGAAGCACCTGGCCACGCCCGGCCGCGAGGGCACCCGCGGCGACATGATGGACGAGCTCGCCGAGCTGATCGAGGCGGCCGGCGGCCGCACCCTCGGTCTGTTCTCCTCCATGCGGGGCGCCAAGGCGGCCGCCGAGGAGCTGCGCGGCCGGCTCGACAACCCGATCCTGCTCCAGGGCGAGGAGACGCTGGGCGAGCTGATCAAGGCGTTCGCGGCGGACCCGAAGACCTGCCTGTTCGGAACGCTGTCGCTCTGGCAGGGAGTGGACGTGCCCGGACCCAGCTGCCAGCTGGTGGTCATGGACCGGATCCCGTTCCCGCGCCCGGACGACCCGCTGATGAGCGCCCGACAGAAGTCGGTCGAGGAGCACGGCGGCAACGGGTTCATGGCCGTCGCGGCCACGCATGCGGCGCTGCTGATGGCGCAGGGTGCGGGCCGGCTCGTACGGGCCGGCGGCGACCGGGGTGTCGTCGCCGTCCTGGACCCCAGGCTCGCCACGGCCCGGTACGGGAGCTTCCTGCGTGCCACGCTGCCGGACTTCTGGTACACCACGGACCGCAACCAGGCGCGGCGTTCGCTGGCTGCCATCGACGCTGCCGCGCAGGCGGACGGCAAGTAGAACGCGACGAGCCCCTGCCGACGTGCAGGCAGGGGCTGTGTGGTGCCCACGGACGGAGCGACGCACCAGCAGAACAACGAAGACGGAAACAGCAGCTCCGGGACCGGCGCAGTAGGTCCCGGAGCCGGATGTGGGCGCTGGGTCAGACCCGGCGCAGTACGGCGACGACCTTGCCGAGGATGGTCGCCTCGTCGCCGGGGATCGGCTGGTAGGCGGCGTTGTGCGGGAGCAGCCAGACGTGGCCGTCCTCGCGCTTGAAGCGCTTGACCGTGGCCTCGCCGTCCAGCATCGCGGCCACGATGTCGCCGTTCTCCGCGACCGGCTGGCGACGGACCGTGACCCAGTCGCCGTCGCAGATCGCGGCCTCGATCATCGAGTCGCCTACGACCTTGAGGACGAAGAGCTCGCCGTCCCCGACCAGCTGGCGGGGGAGCGGGAACACGTCCTCCACCGATTCCTCGGCGAGGATCGGGCCGCCGGCCGCGATCCGCCCGACCAGGGGGACGTACGAGGCGGCGGGCTTGCCGGTGGTGTCCGTCGGCTGCGAGCTGGGCTGGTCGGAGCCGCGTACCTCGTACGCCCGGGGGCGGTGCGGGTCGCGGCGCAGGAAGCCCTTGCGCTCCAGGGCCATGAGCTGGTGCGCGACCGACGACGTGCTGGACAGGCCGACCGCCTGGCCGATCTCCCGCATCGACGGCGGGTAGCCCCGCCGCTGCACCGAGTCGCGAATGACCTCGATGACCCTCCGCTGCCGGTCCGTGAGCCCGGAGCTGTCGGCGCGGATGCCTGGAGGTCGCCCTGGAAGCGAGCGTGCGGGGCGTGCGGGCTCCGCCTCCTGGTTCAGACTTGCGTCGTTCATGGGATGCACCGGCTCGTGTCGGCTCTGGGAGCGGTTCTGGGCAGTGATGGTGGCACTGTCTGCGGTGGTGGTCACGTCGGCGGCCCCTCTCGAAATGTTCTCCCTAGCTGGACAACGGTAGTAGCTTTCGAAAGGTTGCGCCAAACACACGTTCGAGTGAAAAATCGCAGATCGTCCAACGTGGTCACATCAAGGGGTGTATGGACGATCGGTCCGCCGAACGCGGGTTCGGTGCCGGGTCCGCTGTTTACGGTAGCCTTCCCGGTCGGATCGCCACCTTCCGGTCCTGAGCCCAGTGTGGCACCGGGAACGTCTCCGTCCGGTCATCGGACGCGGCGACACGCGGAATGAAGTGAATGCACCACAACCCAAGATCTAGTGGTTGGATGTGCGCTGCCGCCCAGAAGTTGTGGTCCTCGGTCCTTCGAGGCCCTCGGCATCGCATATGCTGGTGGCTGCTTCGCGAGCCCCCGACGTAGACCCGTCTCCGTCGTTCAGGGGCCTTGCGAGGTGATTCAGTCGTGCCAAGAGGGAGGGTGAGGGAACCATGCACTGCCCCTTCTGCAGGCACCCCGACAGCCGCGTCGTCGACAGCCGCACCACGGACGACGGCACGTCGATCCGTCGGCGCCGTCAGTGCCCCGACTGCTCCCGTCGCTTCACGACGGTGGAGACGGCCTCGCTGATGGTGATCAAGCGCAGCGGGGTGACCGAGCCCTTCAGTCGGACCAAGGTCATCTCCGGTGTGCGCAAGGCGTGCCAGGGGCGGCCGGTCACCGAGGACGCCCTCGCCAAGCTCGGCCAGCGGGTCGAGGAGGCGGTGCGCGCCACCGGGAGTGCCGAGCTGACCACCCACGACGTGGGTCTGGCCATACTCGGCCCGTTGCAGGAGCTCGATCTGGTCGCGTACCTCCGGTTCGCGTCCGTTTACAAGGCGTTCGACACGCTTGAAGACTTCGAGACCGCCATCGCGGAGCTCCGCGTGCCACGGCCTCACCCTGAAGAGTGCGAGCCCCGCGGGACCGGTTCGGTCCCCGTGCCCGCCTCCGCCGCCGACTGACCGATCGGCCGCAGCGCAGCGCGGCCGCCCGGGAGCTCAGGCGAAGAAACGTAGATACAAGACAGACCGTGCCGCGGAATAACGCTGGCACTTTAGGGCGTTTTTGCCCGCATATGGGAGGAAGCGGCATGACAGAGACGGCGAGCGGCTCGGCACGAGGTTCCCGCGCCAAGGGGACCAAGACTGCCAAGAGCGGCCTTCGGATCGAGCGCATCCACACCACCCCCGGCGTGCACCCGTACGACGAGGTGAGCTGGGAGCGCCGTGACGTCGTCATGACCAACTGGCGCGACGGCTCGGTGAACTTCGAGCAGCGTGGCGTCGAGTTCCCCGACTTCTGGTCGGTGAACGCGGTCAACATCGTCACCAGCAAGTACTTTCGCGGCGCGGTTGGCACCCCGCAGCGCGAGACCGGCCTGAAGCAGCTCATCGACCGCATCGTGAAGACGTACACGAAGGCCGGTGAGGACTTCGACTACTTCGCGTCCCCCGCCGACGTGGAGATCTTCGAGCACGAGCTGACCTACGCCCTCCTGCACCAGATCTTCAGCTTCAACTCGCCGGTGTGGTTCAACGTCGGTACGCCCCAGCCGCAGCAGGTCTCCGCCTGCTTCATCCTGGCCGTCGACGACTCCATGGAGTCGATCCTCGACTGGTACAAGGAAGAGGGCATGATCTTCAAGGGCGGCTCCGGTGCCGGCCTGAACCTCTCCCGCATCCGCTCCTCCAAGGAGCTCCTCTCCTCCGGCGGCAACGCCTCCGGTCCGGTCTCCTTCATGCGCGGTGCCGACGCGTCCGCCGGAACGATCAAGTCGGGCGGCGCCACCCGCCGCGCGGCCAAGATGGTCGTCCTGGACGTGGACCACCCCGACGTCGAAGCCTTCATCGAGACCAAGGTGAAGGAAGAGGAGAAGATCCGCGCCCTGCGCGACGCGGGCTTCGACATGGACCTGGGCGGCGACGACATCACGTCCGTCCAGTACCAGAACGCCAACAACTCCGTCCGTGTGAACGACGAGTTCATGACGGCCGTCGAGAACGGCGCCGAGTTCGGCCTGCGTGCCCGTATGACCGGCGAGGTCATCGAGAAGGTCGACGCCAAGGCGCTCTTCCGCAAGCTGGCAGAGGCCGCGTGGGCCTGCGCCGACCCGGGCATCCAGTACGACGGTGTGATCAACAATTGGCACACCTGCCCCGAGTCCGGCCGCATCACCGCGTCGAACCCGTGCAGCGAGTACATGCACCTGGACAACACGTCCTGCAACCTCGCCTCGCTGAACCTGATGAAGTTCCTGAACGACGACGGCAACGGCAACCAGTCCTTCGACGCCGAGCGCTTCGCCAAGGTCGTCGAGCTCGTCATCACCGCGATGGACATCTCCATCTGCTTCGCGGACTTCCCGACGCAGAAGATCGGCGAGAACACCCGCGCCTTCCGCCAGCTGGGCATCGGCTACGCCAACCTCGGCGCCCTCCTGATGGCGACCGGCCACGCGTACGACTCGGACGGCGGCCGCACCCTCGCCGCGTCGATCACCTCGCTGATGACCGGCACCGCGTACAAGCGCTCCGCCGAGCTGGCCGCCATCGTCGGCCCGTACGACGGCTACGCCCGCAACGCCGAGGCGCACAAGCGCGTCATGAAGCAGCACGCCGACGCCAACGCCGTCGCGCCGCGCACCGAGGACCTGGACAACTCGATCTGGGCCGCGGCCACCGAGGCTTGGCAGGACGTCCTGCGCCTCGGCGAGAAGAACGGCTTCCGCAACTCCCAGGCCTCCGTCCTCGCGCCGACCGGCACTATCGGTCTCGCGATGTCCTGCGACACCACCGGTGTCGAGCCGGACCTGGCCCTGGTCAAGTTCAAGAAGCTCGTCGGCGGCGGCTCGATGCAGATCGTCAACGGCACCGTCCCGCAGGCCCTGCGCCGCCTGGGCTACCAGGAGGAGCAGATCGAGGCGATCGTCGCGCACATCGCCGAGCACGGCGTGGTCGTCGACGCCCCGGGCCTGAAGACCGAGCACTACTCGATCTTCGACTGCGCCATGGGCGAGCGCTCCATCTCCCCGATGGGCCACGTCCGGATGATGGCCGCGATCCAGCCCTGGATCTCCGGCGCGATCTCGAAGACGGTCAACATGCCGGAGTCGGCCACCGTCGAGGAGATCGAGGAGATCTACTTCGAGGCGTGGAAGATGGGCGTCAAGGCGCTCGCGATCTACCGCGACAACTGCAAGGTCGGCCAGCCCCTCTCCGCGAAGAAGAAGGAAGAGGAGAAGGAGGAGGTCACCGCCAAGGCGGAGGACACCATCCGCGCGGCGGTCGAGAAGGTCATCGAGTACCGTCCCGTCCGCAAGCGCCTCCCCAAGGGCCGCCCGGGCATCACCACCTCCTTCACGGTCGGCGGCGCCGAGGGCTACATGACCGCGAACTCGTACCCGGACGACGGTCTGGGCGAGGTCTTCCTGAAGATGTCCAAGCAGGGTTCGACCCTCGCGGGCATGATGGACGCCTTCTCGATCGCCGTCTCGGTCGGTCTGCAGTACGGCGTCCCGCTGGAGACGTACGTCTCGAAGTTCACGAACATGCGCTTCGAGCCGGCCGGTATGACGGACGACCCGGACGTGCGGATGGCGCAGTCGATCGTCGACTACATCTTCCGCCGCCTGGCGCTGGACTTCCTGCCCTTCGAGACCCGCTCGGCGCTCGGCATCCACACCGCCGAGGAGCGTCAGCGCCACCTGGACACCGGTTCGTACGAGCCGCTGGAGGAGGACCTCGACACGGAGTCCCTCGCCCAGTCGGCCCCGTTGGCCGCCGTCCCGGCAGCCCCGAAGCCGGCCGCGGTCGTCGAGGTCCAGGCCCCGAAGACGGCGCACTCGAACGCCGAACTCGTCGAGATGCAGCTCGGCGTCTCCGCCGACGCCCCGCTCTGCTTCTCGTGCGGTACGAAGATGCAGCGTGCAGGCTCCTGCTACATCTGCGAGGGCTGCGGCTCGACCAGCGGCTGCAGCTGACACCGGGCGTAGCCCGCAGGGGTAGCTGACCAGCAGTTCACGAAGGGGACCGGCCCATGTCGGTCCCCTTCGTCGTGGGGTTGGAGTGGGGGGCCGTCACGGTGATCATTGTGCGGAGCGGGGGCGTTGGGCGCCCGCGGTGTTGCGCGCGTGATCGGGGGAGACATGTGGAGCGGTGACGAGCTGGATCTGGATGCCTATCTGGAACGGATCGGCTACGACGGACCCGTCGGGAACGACGGGGAACTCCGGCCGGACCTCGGGACGTTGTACGCAGTGCACCGGGCCCACACCGATGCGATCACCTTCGAGAACCTGGACGTGCTGCTCGGCCGCCCCGTCGAGCTCGGCGTCAAGGTCCTGGAGGACAAGCTCGTGCACGGCCGTCGTGGCGGCTACTGCTACGAACAGAACTCGCTGCTGGCCGCTGCCCTGGAGCGGATCGGCTTCGAGGTCTCCGGGCGCGGTGCCCGCAACCGGACCCGGGGTGACTCTCTGCTCCCGGTGACGCACGCCGTCCTCGTCGTCACCGTCGAGGGCGAACCCTGGCTGTGCGACGCCGGGTTCGGCCACCAGGGGCCGCGCGAGCCCGTCCCACTGGCGCGCCCCGGGACCGAAGTGGTGCAGGGGGAGTGGACGTACGCCGTTCGCGAGGAAGGCGAAGGCGTCCTCGTGCTGTGCATGCTGCGCGAGGGCACCTGGCGGGACCTGTACGCGTTCTCCCCGCAGCGCTACCACCCCGTCGACTACGTCCTGCTCAACCACTACAGCTCCACCCACCCCCGCTCCGCCTTCGTCGGGCAGATCGTCGTCCAGCACCCGGGCGCTCCCGCCCGCCGGGCGCTCGTGGGGCGGGAGTTCACCCGGCTGCACTCCGACGGGCGGGTCGAGCGGCGGTCCGTGGCCCCCGGCGAGCTGCTCGCGCTGCTCGACCGGGAGTTCGGGCTTCGGCTGTCCGGGCGGGATGCGGAGGAACTGGCGCGGATCAACCGCGCTGAGGACTGACCGGGGCCGCGCCGGGCCCGTACGATGGCGCGGTGCTGGTCAAGTGGATTCGCTGCACGGTGACGGACCGACGCGGGTTCGAGCGCGGGCAGCGCAAATGGGCGGGGCTGCCCGGCGAACCGGGATTCCGGGGACAGGGCGGCGGCTGGAGCCGCGGGCGTCAGGGGGTCGCGCATGTCTTCGCGTTCTGGGAGAGCCGTTCCTTCTACGACTCCTTCATGGCCCGGTCGTACGACAGGCTGGCCGCGTCCCAGGCCGGTACCTACACCAATGCGCGGGTCACGCTCTTCGAGCACCGCTTCGACGTGAAGACCGGCTTCGAACCGCGCTTCACCGACGCGGACGTCGTGCGCGTGGCCCACACCCGGGTACGGGAGGGGCGCGTGGACCACTTCGCCCTCATGCAGGAGAAGGTGTGGAACCCCGCCATGGCGGGGTCACCCGGAATGATCCGGGGCCTCTTCGGAGAGGCCCCGGGACGGGAGTTCCTGGTGCTGTCGATGTGGCACGCCGCCGCGGAGCACGGCAAGTACCGCCAGGAGAGGGTCGAGCGGCTTTCGCTGCGCGCCCAGACCGAGGCCGACGTGGAAGCCCTCACCGGTGACGTCGTCGACCTCGAATCGTCCTGGACGGTATGACCGTACGACGACCGGCGGTTCGACCGGCGAGCCCGGGTGTCCGGCCCGCCGGTGGCCGAATAGGGTCGTGGAATGGCACGACCACGGCGCATCGTCCTTGTCCGGCACGGGGAATCGGAGGGCAATGCCGATGACACGGTGTACGAACGGGAGCCCGACCATGCCCTGAGGCTGACCGGTCAGGGGCGCGAACAGGCCGCGGAGGCCGGCGTGCGACTGCGCGAGCTCTTCGGGGACGAGGCGATCAGCGCGTACGTCTCCCCGTACCGCCGGACCCTCCAAACCTTCCGCGAGCTCCGGCTGGAGCCGGGGCGGGTGCGGATGCGCGAGGAGCCGAGGCTGCGCGAGCAGGACTGGGGGAACTGGCAGGACCGGGACGACGTACGACTGCAGAAGGCGTACCGCGACGCGTACGGGCACTTCTTCTACCGCTTCGCACAGGGCGAATCGGGCGCGGACGTGTACGACCGCGTCGGCTCCTTCCTGGAGAGCCTCTACCGCAGTTTCGAGGCCCCCGACCACCCGCCGAACGTGCTGCTCGTGACGCACGGGCTGACCATGCGGCTGTTCTGCATGCGCTGGTTCCACTGGTCGGTGGCCGAGTTCGAGGCCCTGTCCAATCCCGGAAACGGCGAATTCCGGGTCCTCCTGCTCGGCCCGGACGGTCGGTACCGGATGGACCGCCCGTTTGAGCGGTGGACCACACCCGAGCCTTATGACCTGGACGGCTAGAGTGGCCCGGGATGACCGCTGACTCCTCTTCCGAAGGGCGCTACGCACGCGCCATGGCCAGCCTGCGCGGGCTGGCTCTGGGTGACGCCCTGGGCTCCCAGTACTTCGTCCCCGTGAACTACCCCCTCCTCAAGCGCCGTGAACTGCCCGTGGGTACCGGGACCTGGCAGTGGACCGACGACACCGAGATGGCCTGCTCGGTCGTCGCCGTCCTCGCCGAGCACGGACGCATCGACCAGGACGCCCTGGCGAGCTCCTTCGCCCACCACCACGATTTCGACCGCGGCTACGGGCCGGCCGTGAACCGGATGCTCCGCCTCGTCCGGGAGGGCGAGGACTGGCGCACGCTGGCCGCCGAGCTGTTCAACGGGCAGGGCTCGTGGGGCAACGGCGCGGCCATGCGCATCGCACCCCTGGGTGCCTGGTACGCCGACGACCCCGAGCAGGCCACCCACCAGGCAGAGATCTCCGCCTACACCACCCACCAGCACCGCGAGGCGGTGTGCGGGGCGATGGCCGTCGCCGCGGCGGCCGCACTGGCAGCCGCCCCGGCCGGGCCGCCGAAGGCCGCCGACCTGCTGGACGGCGTGATCGCCCTGGTACCGCGCAGCGCCGTGGGTGCGGGGCTGCGGCGGGCGCGGGACATGCTGGACTACGGCGACGCGACCACCGTCGCGGCTGTGCTGGGCTGCGGGCGGCGCACCAGCGCCCACGACACCGTGCCGTTCGCCCTGTGGTCGGCGGCCCGGTCGCTGGACGACTACGAGCGGGCGTTCTGGACCACCGCGCAGGTGGGCGGTGACGTCGACACGACCTGCGCGATCGTCGGCGGGGTGCTGGGGGCACGCGGCGACGCGGTGCTGCCGGCCGCCTGGCTGGGCCGCACGGAGGCCCTGCCGGCCTGGCTGCCGGAGACGGCGGCGCACTAGGCAAAGGCGTGCCGCCGGGCCGCCGGGCCGCCGGGCCGCTGGGCAGCGGAGCCGCCGGCCGCGGGAGGGGGCTTCCGGGGGAGCCGGGCGGTACGACCCGTTTCGATTGTCACGGTCCTGCCACAGCGGCACTTCCGGTATGGCTGACGCCGCACGGCACGGGCCTACCCTGTCCGCTCCGCCGCCTCCGTCGTGATGATGGGGGCGGCCGATAGGGGAGGGGAACCCGATGTCAGAGCACTCCGGCGCAGTGGCCGACGGTGCGAGCGGGGACGCGAGCGGCAGCTCGACCGCCGATCCGGTGAGGGGCGGGCCCGGCGCAACCGCCGATCCGCCGTCAGCCCCGGCGTCGGGGGCCACCCCCACACAGCCGGCAGCGCCGCCCGGGCCGCCCACCGGCCCTGCCGCGGGCCACGCTGGCGAGCCTGCTCCCGAGCCCGCCGCTGGGCACGTCGTGGCGCCGAGCGGCTGGGATCCCAAGGCGTGGCAGACCTACCAAGTCCGGCAGCAGCGGGCGAAGTCCGGAGCCTGGTCCATCGCGCCGCTCGCGTGGGCCGAAGCAGCGCGCCCCGCCCGGGCCGCACCCGTACCCACTGCCGTCCTGCTCTCCGCCATGGCCGCCGGCCTCGTCTCGGCCCTGTTCCTCGGCGACGGCCTCGGCCCCGGCCTGCTGCTCGCCGTCGCGCCCGCCGTCGCCGCCGCGTACGCCGCCGCCCGCGCGGCCCGGCGTACCGCCCGCCCCTGGACCGTGGCCTGGGCGATCGGCTGCGTCGCGCTGCTCGCCGTGCCCGCGCTGCGCGACGCCGGCTGGCCGTCCGCCCTCGCGCTGTTCGCAGCCGTCCTGCTCGGCGCGCTGGCCCTGCACGGCAGCCGCACCTGGCCCGGCGTACTGCTCAGCCCCCTCGGCCTCGTCGACGCCACCGTGCTCGGGGTCCGCTGGGCCTGGAGCGGGCTGCGCTCGCGTGGCAGCGGGGTCGACCGGGACCGCTGGCTGCCGGTGGCGAAGGCCGCCCTGGTGGCCGTCGTCCTGCTGGTGTTGTTCGGCGCCCTCTTCGCCTCCGCCGACGCCGCCTTCGCGGACCTGCTGAGCGGGGTCACTCCCGAGGTGTCCGTCGGCGACGGGCCGCTGCGCTTCCTGCTCTTCCTGTTCGGAGCGTGCCTCGCGCTCGCCGCCGCCCGCACCGCCGCCGCGCCCTCGCGTTGGGACCGCATCCGGCTGGCGCCCGGGAAGCCGCGCACCCGCCTCGAATGGGCGTTTCCGCTCGTCGTGCTCAACCTCCTCTTCGCCGTCTTCAACGCCGTCCAGTTGGCCGTGCTGTTCGGTGGCTACGACGCGATGCTGGAGAGCACCGGGCTCACCCACTCCGAGTACGCACGCCAGGGCTTCTGGCAGCTTCTCTGGGCCACCGTGCTCACCCTCGCCGTGATCGCGCTCGCCCTGCGCCGGGCCCCGCGCGCCGGGGCCGGCGACCGGCGGTTCGTCCGCGTCGTCCTGGGTGCGCTGTGCGCGCTGACCCTGGTCGTCGTCGCCTCCGCGCTGCGTCGGATGGATCTGTACGTGGACGAGTACGGGCTGACCCGGCTGCGCGTGTCGGTGGCAGCGATGGAGCTCTGGCTCGGACTGGTCATCGTACTGATCATGGCTGCCGGGGTGTTCGGCGCGCGCCGGCTGCCACGCGCCGTCGCCGGGAGCGCGGCCGCCGCCGTCCTGGCCTTCGGGTTGCTGTCTCCGGACGGGATGGTCGCCGAGAAGAACGTCGCGCGCTTCCAGCAGACCGGCAAGGTCGACCTGGCCTACTTCCAGTCCCTGTCGGCGGACGCCGTGCCCGCACTGGACCAGCTGCCCGAACCCCGCCGCTCGTGCGCCCTGCGCGGGATCAACAACGAGCTGTCCAGGGGAGGGCGGCTCCCGTGGTACGCGATGAGCCTCGGCGAGTACCGGGCCCGGCAGATCCTCCGTGAGCGCCCGGTCACGGTCTCGTACGAGGTCTGCCGCGACCTCGGGACCTTCGCCGCCCGCACCGGGTAGCGCGCGCTGCGGATTCCGTACGCGGGCCCGGGCGCGGGGCGTGATCCCGCGCCCGAGCGTGCGCACGCCCCACCTGGCTCAGGCCGCCGGACCCGCCTGCGCGGCGGCGCCGTTGAGGGCCTCCAGGTCGCTCTTGCGCACCCGGATCACCAGCAGCGCGGTGGCCAGCGAGAGCCCCGCCATGGCGACGGCCGCGGTGAACGCGGTGGACATGCCCTGGGTGAGGACGAGGTCGCCCCACGGATCGGGCAGTCGCCCCGTCTGCTTGAACGCCGCCACCTGACCGGGGTCCGCGCGGGCCATGAAGTCAGGGATCTGCTGGGCGCCCTCGTTCCGGCTGGCCGTGCCGAAGACGGTGACCAGGATCGACAGGCCGAGGGAGCCGCCGACCTGCTGGCTGGCGTTGAGCAGTCCGGACGCCGCGCCCGCCTCCCGCCGCGCGACCCCGGAGACGGCGGTGAGCGTGAGGGTCACGAAGTTCAGCCCCATGCCGAAGCCGAAGAGCAGCATCGGTCCGAGGACCCCGGAGACGTACGAGCTGTCGGTGCGGATGAACGTCAGCCAGGCGAGTCCGGTGCCGGTGAGCGCGGCCCCCGTGACCATGAACGGTTTGGGGCCGAAGCGCGGCAGGAAACGTTGCGAGATGCCGGCGGCGGTGATGATCGCGACGGTCACGGGCAGGAAGCCGAGCCCGGACCGGATCGGGGAGAAGTCGAGTACGTTCTGCACGAACTGGACGATGAAGAAGAACATGCCGAACATCGCGGCGGCGAGGCCCAGCATGATCATGTAGGTGCCGGCGCGGTTCCGGTCGGCGAACATCCGCAGCGGGATGATCGGCTCGTGGGCCCGAGACTCGACGGCCACGAAGAGCGCGAGGAGGACGACGGCCGCGACGAAGGAGGCGAGGGTGAGCCCGTCGCGCCAGCCGTCCTCGGAGGCTCGGATGAACCCGTAGACGAGCGAGGCCATGCCGCCCGTGGAGGCGAGGGCCCCAGCGACGTCGAAGCGGCCCGGGTGGCGCTCGGACTCGGTGATGTAGAGCGGGGTGAGCACGGCGATCAGGAGCCCGATCGGCACGTTGACGAAGAGGACCCAGCGCCAGTCCAGCCATTCGGTCAGCATGCCGCCGGCCAGCAGGCCGATCGCGCCGCCGCCGGCGGACACGGCTGCGAACACTCCGAACGCGCGGTTGCGCTCGGGGCCTTCGTCGAAGGTCGTGGTGATCAGGGCCAGGGAGGTCGGCGAGGCGATCGCACCGCCGACCCCCTGGAGGGCACGGGCGGCCAGCAGCTGCCAGGGCTCCTGGGCGAAACCGCCGAGCAGGGAGGCCAGGGTGAACAGCAGGATGCCCGTCAGGAACACGCGGCGCCGGCCGAGGATGTCGCCGGCCCGGCCGCCGAGCAGCAGGAGCCCGCCGAAGGCCAGGGTGTACGCGCTGATCACCCAGGACAGGTCTGTCGTGGAGAAGGAGAGGGCGGTCTGGATGTGCGGGAGTGCGATGTTCACGATCGTGGCGTCGAGGACGACCATCAGCTGACAGGCGGCGATGACCGTGAGTGCCACGCCGGGGCGCCCTTCCCGGCGGGCCGCGCCCGGTATCCGGGGCGTGGCGAGTTGCGAACCTTTCACCGTGGAACCCCCCATAGTGAAATAGTGAACGCATTCGTTCACTGCGGATCCACGGTAGGAGGCCCTTGATAGTGAACACAACCGTTCACTAAGGGGGAAAATGCGCGCGAGCGGCGCGTGAGTCGGTCGGAGGTCAGAGGCGATGGTGGGTTCGCGCTGGTCGGCGACGTCACCGGGGCGCAGGCGGGGGCCGGAACTCGAACGGGCGATTCTCGACGCGGCCTTGGAGCAGTTGAGCACGGTCGGATGGAACGCGCTCACCATGGAGGGGGTCGCGGCCTGCGCGCACACCGGCAAGGCGGCGGTCTACCGGCGTTGGCCCTCGAAGGCGGACCTGGTGGCCGAGGTGCTGCGTACCGGGCTGCCGCCGCTCGGTGAGATCGCAGACTCCGGATCGGTCCGGGAGGACTTCCTCCGGTTGTGTGTGCGGATGCGGGACGTGATGGAGTCGCGCGCCGGCCAAGCGCTGCGAGCAGTCCTTCACGAATGCGACCATGCCCATGCAGGACGGTTCCATGACGTCATCCGGGCCGGGCTGCACGAGCCCGCCCATCGGCTGATCAAGGAGCTTGTGCAGCGCGGGATCGAGCGGGGCGACGTGCGCGTGGACGCGACGAGTCCGTTCGTCGCCGACGTCATTCCGGCCATGATGATGTACCGCGCGAAGGTGTGCGGGAGCGAATGGGCGGATTCGGACATCGCAGAAATGATCGACCGGGTGATGGTGCCGCTGCTCAGAGCGTGAGACGCCGTACCCACTGCGCCCGGGCCGGGGTGTGCAGGCGGCGCGGGGCGGCGTACCCTTGCTGGCGCCATGCCGTACGAAGCACCCACCCACACCGTCGAACGCTCCCTCCGTGCAACCACCGGCGCCAAGGTCATCGCCGGGGTCGACGAAGTCGGACGAGGGGCCTGGGCCGGTCCGGTCACCGTGTGCGCGGCGATCACCGGACTGCGCCGCCCGCCTGCTGGGCTCACCGACTCCAAACTGCTCACCCACAAACGACGTGACGCCCTCCTCGGCGTGCTGGAGGACTGGGTCACCGCGTACGCCCTGGGCCACTCCTCCCCGGAGGAGATCGACGAACTCGGGATGACGGCCGCCCTGCGGCTCGCCGCGGAGCGCGCCCTGGAAGCGCTGCCCGTGCGGCCCGAAGCGGTGATCCTCGACGGCAAGCACGACTATCTCGGCCCGCCCTGGCGGGTTCGGACGGTGATCAAGGGCGACCAGTCCTGCGTCGCCGTCGCCGCGGCCTCGGTGATCGCCAAGGTCAGGCGCGATCGGATGATGGCCGAACTCGGCCGGCAGGGCGGCGGATTCGCGGACTTCGCCTTCGGCGACAACGCCGGATACCCCTCGCCCGTGCACCGGGCCGCGCTTGAGGAGCTGGGGCCCACCCCGTACCACCGGCTCTCGTGGTCGTACCTTGACGCGCTGCCCCGGTGGCGCCACCTCAAGAAGGTGCGGCGCAGCGAGGAAGCGATGGAACTGGAAAACGGAGGCCAACTCGGCTTCGATTTCTGATCGCGCCCACGTGCCACCCGCCGGTACGTTTCGTACCGGTGTTTGATAGACATCAACTCATGCCTCTCACCCCCGAGGAGCCTCAGATTCACGAGAGTGCCCAGGGTCCCCGCGTCACGCCGGCCGCGAGCCGCACCGCGCAGACCCCCCGCCCTGTACCTGGTCCGCGTCCCGCCGCCGTTCCGCGGCCGGGGCGCCCCGGTCCCTCCGCCGCGGCGGCGAGCCGCGCGGGAAGTACCCCCAGGCCCGCACCGCCCGCACCGCGTGCGCCGCAGGCCACCCCCGGACCCGTTCCCGCAGCCCCCACCGCACCGTCCGTCTCGGCGGCGGTGCCGCAGGTCCAGCTGATCCCGGCTTCCGCCGAGGGCGCGCTGGACGCGGCCGAAGAGGCCGTCGACCTACTGCTCGACACCGGACGCGCACCCAGCGACGTCCTGGTGCTCACCACCGGCGACCCGCACCCGTGGGCCGCGCACGAGTTGTCCTTCGGCGAGGCCGCCTACTGGGCCCTGCACGATGCCGGGGACGACGTCTTCTATGCGGACGCGGCGCAGGTCGAGCGCGCCGCAGGCCGACCCGTCGTGGTCTTCGCGGCCAACGGCGGACCGGCCGGGGCGACCGCCGCCGCCCTGCCGACCGCGCTCGCGCGGGCCGGCGCGCTGCTCATCGTGTGCGGCGACCCGGAGCAGATCAACTCCGTGCTGGGCGCGGGCGTCTGACGCCCCGTACCCCGGCGCGGGCAAGGGGCGGGGCCGGCCGGTGCCGGCCCCGCTGAAGCCCGAGGCCTGACCTGCCGTACGCCCGCTCCAGGGTGTACGGCCGTGAGGGCTGCTGCATACGGAACGCCGTGCGCCTCGGACGGGTGCGCGCGGGTTCCTGCGCGCGGCCCGTACGGGTGCGGGGCGGGCCGGCCGGGTTCAGCGTGCGGCGGTACGGCGGCGCATGACCTCGGTCGCGCCGCCGCCGGTGCGCAGGGTCACTGCCGGGAACTCGGCGACGCTGTCGCCGAGGTGCTCGGGCCGTGAGTCGGAGCTGGGGTGTCGGCCGCCGCGGCCTTCACCGAGCACCTGCCAGCCACCGCGGGTCAGCGTGATGTACGCGCCGCACCGCAGCCCGTGCAGGGTGCAGGCGTCCCGCAGCCCCCACATCCAGGCGCCGTCCTCCTCGGTCCACCGCTCGTCGCCCTCGCGGCAGTACAGCAGGACCGCGGTCCGCACCGGGGTCCTGCGGCGCAGGTCGTGCGGGATGACCCGGCGCAGCCCGGCAAGCAGGGCGTTGCGGTAGTCCCAGCCGTCGGCCGAAGCCGACCGCTGGACGAACGAGGCGCTGGCGACCAGTCGTTCCTCGGGGCCGAGGACTGCGATCACCGCGGTCGAGGGCACCGGACTGTGTCGTGAGTGCAGCCCGCTGACCACCTCGCGCGGGTTGGACAGCAGCGGCACACCCGCCGCAGTCCATTCGGCGGGTTCCAGCATTCTGCCGTGCCGGCTGGCGACGCCGGCTGCCGTTGTCAGTGACGTGGTCGAGGGCGGGGCGAATCCGAAGGTCACGGTCCTCCCTTCGGGTACACGCCCGCGGACGGGCACAGCTGGAGTGCGGGCACGCCGCGGCACGGCCCTGGGAAGCGCCGTCGAGCCGAGCGGGAGCACTCCGATTCTCGCGTGGCCCGTGAGCATGCGGCAACGAGCAATTGGCGCCGCCGACCAGAATTCGCCGGTATGCCGTTCATATCCTTGCCCCGACACGCCGATGATGACTCATCCGACTACGGCTGGACCGCGAGTACCAGCGGGAACACCCCCTTCGCGCCTGCCCGCCGCACCAGCCGGGTGGCCACCGCGAGCGTCCAGCCGCTCTCCGCGCGGTCGTCCACGAGGAGTACGGGCCCTGCCGCCTCCGTCAGACTCGACGCCAGCGCCGGGGGCACGGTCAAGGCCTGGTGGAGCCCGCGTACCCGCTGTGCGCTGTTGGAGGAGGGCAGGCCGAACTGCGGGGCCTGGTCCGTGTACGCGAGCGCCCCGAGCAGCGGCAGCCGCCCGACTTCCGCGATCCGTGCGGCCAGGGAGCCCACCAGTTGGGGGCGGCTGCGCGAGGGGAGGGCGACCACGCCCACCGGCCGTGCGGGTGCGTCTGGTTCCCCAGAGGCCCAACCGCCTGGGCCCCGGGCCCAGTCCGCGAGCACCGCCACCACGGCCTGCGCCACATCGTCCGGAATCGGCTGGTCGGGAGCTTGCGCCGCGAGCATCGGACGCAGCCGGTTGCCCCAGCCGATGTCGGATAGCCGGCCCAGCGCCCGCCCGGTGGAGGCCTGTTCCCCGGCCGGAATGCGGCCCTTGAGGTCGACACCGACGGCGGCCAGCCCGGTCGGCCACATCTTGCGCGGCTCCAGCTCGACGCCGGGGCGCCCGAGCTCGCCGCGGGCGGTGTCGAGGGAGGTGGTGGAGACGTCCGCCGTGAAGCGGGCTCCGGCGCAGTTGTCGCAGCGGCCGCAGGGTGCGGCCTCCTCGTCGTCCAACTGGCGGCGCAGGAATTCCATCCGGCAGCCCGTCGCCGCCGCGTAGTCGCGCATCGCCTGCTGTTCGGCGGCCCGCTGACGGGCCACCCACGCGTAGCGCTCGGCGTCGTACACCCACGGCTCGCCCGTCGAGGTCCAGCCGCCCTTGACCCGGTGCACCGCGCCGTCCACGTCGAGGACCTTGAGCATCGTCTCCAGCCGGGTGCGCCGCAGGTCGACCAGCGGCTCCATGGCGGGCAGCGACAGCGGCCGGCCCGCCTGGGCCAGGACCTCCAGGGTGCGGCGCACCTGCTGCTCGGGCGGGAAGGCCACCGAGGCGAAGTACTGCCAAATGGCCTCGTCCTCACGGCCGGGCAGCAGGAGCACCTCGGCGTGCTCCACGCCGCGGCCGGCGCGACCGACCTGCTGGTAGTAGGCGATGGGGGAGGACGGCGAGCCCAGGTGCACCACGAAGCCCAGGTCGGGCTTGTCGAAGCCCATGCCCAGAGCGGAAGTGGCCACCAGGGCCTTGACCCGGTTCGCCTGGAGGTCGTCCTCGGCCTGCTGTCGGTCGGCGTTCTCCGTCTTGCCGGTGTACGAGGAGACCGTGTGCCCGCGGTGGCGCAGGTACGCGGTGACCTCCTCGGCGGCGGCCACGGTCAGCGTGTAGATGATTCCGGAGCCCGGGAGCTCGCCGAGGTGGTCGGCGAGCCAGGCCAGCCGGTGCGCCGCGTCGGGCAGGGTCAGCACCGCGAGGCTCAGGCTCTCGCGGTCCAGCGGGCCGCGCAGCACCAGCGCGTCCGTGCCGGCGCCGGTTCCCAGCTGCTCGGCGACGTCGGCGGTCACGCGGGCGTTGGCCGTGGCGGTCGTGGCCAGCACCGGGACGCCGGGAGGAAGGTCGGCCAGCATCGTGCGCAGCCGGCGGTAGTCGGGGCGGAAGTCGTGCCCCCAGTCCGAGATGCAATGGGCCTCGTCGACGACGAGCAGTCCGGTCGCGGCGGACAGCTTGGGCAGCACCTGGTCGCGGAAATCGGGGTTGTTGAGCCGCTCCGGACTCACGAGCAGGACGTCGACCTCGCCCGCCGCGACCTCCGCCTGGATCCCCTCCCACTCCTCGGGGTTGGCGGAGTTGATGGTGCGGGCGCGGATGCCGGCGCGGGCGGCGGCCTCCACCTGATTGCGCATCAGCGCGAGGAGCGGGGAGACGATGACGGTGGGCCCGGCGCCCTTCGCCCGCAGTAGCGAGGTGGCGACGAAGTACACCGCGGACTTGCCCCAGCCCGTGCGCTGCACCACCAGCGCCCGCCGCTTGTGCGCCACGAGGGCCTCGATCGCGAGCCACTGGTCCTCGCGCAGGCGGGCGGTGCCCGTGGGGTCGCCCACGAGGCGGGCCAGTACGGAGTCGGCCGAGGTCCTCAGGTCTGCGTTCATGCCCCCATGCAACCCGATGGTTCTGACATTGCGCCAATGGTGCCCCGAACCTGTGGATGTTGAATGCTCAATAGTTATCCACAGGGGTTTCCGGATCCGATCGTCCACGGGACCGTCGGGGCATGACGAACGACCGCGAATCACGCACCCCGTCCGACCGGCCCTCCACCAGCCCGCCCGGACCCGCCCCCGACCCTCGGATCACCCTGCGCAGCCCGGCGGAACTGGCCGACGCGCTGCCCTACATGCTCGGTTTCCACCCGACCGACTCCCTCGTCATGGTCGCCGTGCACGGCGAGGGCGGGCGTTTCGGCGGCCGGCTCCGCGTCGGCATTCCCACGGTCCCCGCTGAATGGGAGGACACCGCCCGCCAGGTCGCCGACTGCCTCGTGCGGGGCAGTGAGCGGCACGGCGCTAAGCCCGACGGGATCGTCGTCTTCCTCTGCCAGGATCCGGTCGGCGACGAGAGCGCCCAGCGGGTGATGACCCGGCTGCGGCCGCTGGCCCAGCGCATCCGGCTGGCCTGCGGCGCGCTCGACGTGCCCGTGATGGAGGCGCTCTGCATCTCCGGCGGCCGGTACTGGTCCTACTGCTGCCCCGACGAGCGGTGCTGCCCGGCCGAGGGCAGCCCGCTGGCCGCGACCGGAACCTCGGTGATGGCGGCGACGGCCACCTTCGCCGGACTGCGGGTCAGGGGCTCCCTCCGGGAGATCGAGGGCCGGCTGGCACCGCTGCGCGGGGGAACGGCCGTGGAAATGGAGCGGGCTCTGGACCGGGCCGCCGCCGCCCTCGTCCCGAAGATCCTCGACGGAGCCACCCGGAAGGAGGTCGGCGTCGAGACCGTCACGCTGGCCCGCACCCTGATGCAGCGGATGACGCTCGCCCCACCCTTCGAGGGCGGTCCGGGGGTCGACGACTGGGACGACGCCCTGCTCGGTCACGACGAGGCCGCCACCTTGATCCTCGGCCTGCAGGACCGCGAGATCCGCGACGTCGCGGCCGAGTGGATGGAGGGCGAGGAGGCCGCCCCCGCCCTGCGGCTGTGGCGGGCGCTGGCCCGCCGCTGCGTCGGGGCCTACGGGGAGCACGCGGCGGCACCGCTCACCCTCGCGGGCTGGGTCTCGTGGTCCACCGGGGACGAGCCGACCGCCCGGATCGCCCTCGGACTGGCCCTGCGGGCCGACTCCGAGTACCGCTTCGCCCAACTCCTGCACCACGCCTGCAACGAGGGCATCGATCCGGAGGGGCTGCGGGCCTGCCTACGGGAGGAGCGCCGGCGCCGGGAGCCCCGCCGCAAGCGCCGCGCGGCCACCACCCGCCCGCCGGGCCGCCGGGACACCCCACTGCGTCGTGAGCCCCGCCGCACCACGGGGAGCGACCAGTGATCCGGGGCCCGCGCGAGCGGCGCGGCCGGGACGCGGGACCCGTGCGGCGGATCCGGGACGTCGCCGTCACCGTCGTGCGGCGGCGGACGCGTCACCGGCACGGCCCAGTACGGGCGCAGCCGCCACCGGGGCCCGTGACCCGGGCGGGGGCGAGGGCGTTCAGCTGGAGGGTGGCGGGGGCCCGGCCGCGCCGCCGCCCAGCGAAACCGGCCGGGGCGCAGACAGCCCAGACAAGGCGACCCATGGCTCACTCCGTACCGCCCGCCCGCAGGACCGAGTTGCCACCCGTGCACGGCGCCGTCATCTGCGTCGCCGCGCCCTGCCTGGTCATCTCCCCCGAGCACGGCCAGCTGACCGGGCGGGGGATCGACGGGATCTACCGCTCCGGGCGGAGGCTGCTGTCCCGCTGCGTACTCCGGATCGGCGGCCGGGACCCGGTCGCCGTCCAGGGGCGCAGCCTCGGCTCCGACCGAGCCGCCTTCACCGCGACCGTGCGTACCGGGGCGGAGGCGGGCCCCGACCCCGACATCGGTGTGGAGCGGGTCCGGCACGCGGACGGCACCGAGCGGATCACCGTGCGCAGCTTCACGACCCGGCCGATGCGCCTGCCCGTGGAGGTGTCGCTCGGCACCGACCTGGCCGAGCTGGCCGCGGTGGCCGCCGGCCGGGCCGGGCCGGAACTGCCGGCCGCGGTGCACGCCGCCGGCCTGCGCTGGAGCAACGGGGAGACGCAGGCCGTCACTGCTGTCGAGCCGGCTCCGGACGATGCGCTCGCCTCCGCGGGGCTGCTGCGCTGGCAGCTCGAACTGGGGCCCGGCGAGTCCCGCACCATCGAGCTGCGGACCACGCAGGACCGCACGGCGCGGGCCCCGGCCGGGCAGGTGGCCAACCCGCTGGCCGACGCGCGGGCGGAGGGGGACGACCCGCGGGTCGAAGCCTGGTTCCGCCGCAGCGTCGAGGACCTCGGCGCACTGCTCATGCGGGACCACGAGGAACCGTCCGATGCCTTCGCCGCGGCCGGAGTCCCGTGGCGGCTCGGGCTGGCCCCGGCGGAATCCCTCTGGGCCGCCAGGATGGCCCTGCCGCTCGGTAGCGGGCTCGCCGCGGCCACGCTGCGGACCCTGGCCCGGACCCAGACCGGCGGCGGGGGGCCCGATGCCGGGAAGATCCCGGGGCCGTTGCGCGGGGCGGGCCCGCAGCTGCCACCCGGCTGCACCGGCACGGAGGCGACACTCGCCTTCCCGGTGGTGCTCGCCGAGGCCCGGCGCTGGGGAATGCCCGAGGAGGGGGTGGCACGGCTCCTCCCGGCGGCCGAGCGGTGCCTGGACTGGCTGCGCGGCGCCCTGGGGAAGGACGGGTTCCTGGCCGATCCCGAACCCGGGCCGCGGCGCTGCGAGACTCAGGCCCACGCCCACCGGGCCGCGCTGCTCGGGGCCGACCTGCTCGCGGGATGCGGGCGGCCCGGCGCCGCGGAGTGGCGGGAGTGGGCCGCCGCACTGCGGGAGAGGTTCCGGGACGGCTTCTGGATCGACGGCCCGGACGGCGGGCGGCCCGCGGCGGCCCTGCATCCCGACGGGCGGCCGCTGCCCCGGATGACGGGGGCCGCCGCCCACCTCTTGGACACCGGCCTGCTGGGCGGCGGGGAGCTCGCCCCGGGACTGCTGGACCGGGTCCGCACCGAACAGCTCGCCCGCCTGCTCGGCGCCCCCGCCATGGATTCCGGATGGGGGCTGCGGAGCATGGCGTTCCGGGAGCCGGGCCACAATCCCTTCGGGCACCGCTCGGGCGCGGTGCGGGCGTACGAGAGCGCCGTGGCGGTCGCCGGGCTGGCCCAGGCCGGCTTCGGCAAGGAGGCCGCCGGACTTCTGAGGGGGCTGCTGGACGCCGCGGAGAGCTTCGGGTACCGGTTGCCGGAGATGTACGCCGCCGAGCAGCGCACCGCGGGCAGCGCTCCGCTCCCGCACCCGGCGGCATGCCGTCCCGCGGCGGCGGCTGCGGCTGCCGGGATCCACGCGCTGACCGCCCTCGCCGGGCTCCGCCCCGACGCCCCCGCGGGCACGGTCGCCCTCGTCCCGTTGCCCGGTGCTCCCCTCGGCGCCCTGCGCTTCTCCGGCCTGCGGGTGTCGGGGGAACCGTTCGCCGTCCGGATCAGCAGGCTCGGACTCGGCATGGTGGAGGAGGCGGCCGATGCGCTCCAACTCGGCGGGTAGCCCGCCCGTCGCCGCCTCCGGGATCACCAAAGCTCTGTTTATCGTCAGGCAGACGACTATGATCGCGGCATGTCGCCCTACGACCCGTCGGCCTATCCGCCCTTCGCTGTCACCGTCGACCTGGTCGCGCTCACCGTCCGGCGTCACGCGCTCTGCGCGCTGGTCGTCCGGCGGGGTGAGCAGCCGTTCCAGGGACGCTGGGCCCTGCCCGGAGGCTTCGTCCGCGGAGACGAGGACCTGGCCGCGGCCGCGGCCCGCGAGCTCTCCGAGGAAACCGGCCTGTGCGCCCACGACCCGGCCGAACCGGGTGCGGACAACGGGGCGCACCTCGAACAACTGGCCACGTACGGCGATCCGAAACGGGATCCGCGCATGCGTGTCGTCAGCGTGGCGCATCTGGTCCTGGCTCCGGACCTGCCGGCCCCCCGGGCGGGCGGAGACGCCAACAGCGCGCGCTGGGCCCCCATCGACGAGCTCCTGGCCGTCGAGGACCAGGCGGCCTCCGGACTCGCCTTCGACCACGCCCGGATCCTCGCCGACGGCGTGGAGCGGGCCCGCTCCAAGATCGAGTACTCCTCGCTGGCCACCGCCTTCTGCCCGCCCGCCTTCACCGTGGGCGAGCTGCGCCGGGTCTACGAGGCCGTGTGGGGCGTGGCCCTCGATCCCCGCAACTTCCATCGCAAGGTCACCGGGACCCCCGGATTCCTGGTGCCGGCCGGTGGCACGACGACCCGTCAGGGCGGCCGACCCGCCCAGCTGTTCCGGGCCGGCGGGGCGAACCTTCTCAACCCGCCGATGCTGCGGCCCGACATCTGACGCGTCGACACGGGCGCTAACACACCCTAGGTACCCCGAAAATCGGACATATCGCGTTATCTTGTTTGCGGTACTCACATTGCCGCAGAGCGGTCTCACCCCCCGCGAGAGAAGCGATGCTCCAGGCCATCGGACTCACCAGCACCCCCCGTCGAGACCTCCCGCCCCTCGTGGACGACCTCACGTTCGAGGCCCGCCCGGGAGCCGTGACCGCCCTCCTGGGCGAGCCGGGATCGGGCAAGACCACCGCACTGCGGCTCATGCTCGAACTCGAACCGGGCCGCGGCGTCACCTACTTCCGCGGCCGCCCGCTGCACAGGATCCCGCATCCCGGCCGTGAAGTGGGAGTGCTGCTCGGCGACGTCCCGGGCAACCCGTCGCGGACCGTCCGGAGCCAGCTGCGGATGCTGTGCGCCGCCGCCGGGGTGCCGGCCTCCCGGGCCGACACCATGCTGGAGGTCGTCGGCATCGGGGGTCTGCGCGACCAGCGGCTCGGCTCGCTCTCGCTCGGCATGGAGCGCCGGGTGGGGCTGGCCGCGGCCCTCCTCCCCGACCCGTGCACACTGCTCCTCGACGAGCCCGCCGCCGGACTCTCGCCCCGCGAACGCGGCTGGCTCCACGGGCTGCTGCGCGGTCACGCTTCTCTCGGCGGCGCGGTGCTCTTCACCACCGATGACGCGAAAGAGGCGGCCCGCAACGCGGACCGGGTCGTCAGCATCGCGGCCGGCAGGCTCATCGCCGACCAGGATGCGGCCGAGTTCGCCCGCACCCGGCTGCGGCCGCGGGTCGCCGTGCGCAGCCCGCACGCCGCCCGGCTGGCCGATGTACTCGGCCGCGAGGCCCGGGCCGCCCAGCGTGCGGTGGAGATCGTCGAGGAGAGCGGTAGCCGCCTGTCGGTGTACGGCAGCAGCTGCGCGGAGGTGGGTGAGGCGGCGTTCCGGCACGGCGTGCTGGTCCACCAGCTCGCCGACGAGACCGGGGATGCCGGCGCGCCCCGCCCGTCCGTACCACCGGTGCCACAGGCTCGCACCGGGCCGGGCGCGGAGCCCGCGAGCCCGGCGGACCCGGCGAGCCCGGCCCTCGCGCCCGAAGCCGGAGAGCGATCCGCCCCCGGGGCCGGCCGGTCCGCCGCCCGCAGCGGGCGCCCGGCCTCGACGGTGCGCCGCGTGGGCGGCCCGCTGCGGCCGCTGCGCTACGAGCTGTGCCGGGTCTTCGGCACCGCCACGCCCCTCCTGACCGCGGCCGTCGTCGTCGCCGTCTCCGCCGTCACCGCACTGGTGCTGGCCCGGGCCGGCGGTACCCCGCAGAACCGGCTGCTCGCCGCCTGGCCGGAGTTGCTGCCGCTGCCGCCCGCCGCCCTCGGAGCCGGCCTGCTCGGCGCCCTGGCCTTCGGTGAGGAGTACCGCTACCCCGCGCTCGCCGCCGACCGCGGCACCGTGCCGCGCCGGGTGGGCCTGCTCGCCGCCAAACTCGCCGTCTGCGCCGCTCTCGCCGTGGCCTTCGGCGCGCTCGCGGTCACGGCCGACGCCGCCGTTCTGGAACTCGTCTTCGACCGGGGCCCGCTGCGCACCCCCGGGGAATGGGCCTCCCCGGCGGCGAGTTGGGCGGGGCTGCTCGTCGGTTGCGCCTGGGCGGGCGTCCTGGCCTCGGGAGTCTTCCGTTCGGCGGCCGCGGGCCTGACCGCTGTGCTCGCCGTACCGGTCGTGGTCGTTCCGCTCGTACGCAAGGCGCTGGACGGACCGTCCGCGTATCCGGCGAGCGGGCTCGCGGCCCGGCTGCGCGGGCTGGCCTGGGCACAGTGGCCCCCGGAGGCGGACCGCCTGGTCCTCGGCGCCCTGCGGGTGATGGCCCAACCGGTCGCTGCGGCACTGGTGTTGTCGCTGATGGTCCTGTTGTGCGCCTATGGGTTCACAGGACTGCGCAGCCGCGTCCGTTGGTAAAGGACCGTTGGTGATCGTTCCGGTGCCGGACGGTGCCGGACCGGGCCGGAACGGGACCGATCCGGCCCACATCACGTGAACCGGACCACAACCCCCCACAAAGGGCCCGGTTCTTTACGATAAGTCGTCAATTGCGCAGGTGGCACCGATCACCCTTTCGTGTGCTTTTCACCAAAGACCTCAAGGGTCGTCGAGGCACGGCCGACAAAGGATTCGTGAGTACCCTTGCGCACACCATGATGACCGCCGCCCGCCATGCCGACTCCGGCCTCGCCGGCCCGGGCGAACTCGACCGCTACCCCTACGCGGAAGCCTCCGGCACCGACCGCGTCGGAGCGCCCCACTGGGACGGCGCCGACGTCGAGTTGAGCCGGGTCGGGCGCCGCGCGGCAGGCAGCCGCGGCCGCGGACTGCACGGCCAACTCGTCCAACAGCTGGGCCAGATGATCGTCTCCGGCGACCTCGGTGCAGACCGTCCGTTGGTCCCCGAGGAGATCGGCCAGCGCTTCGAGGTCTCCCGCACGGTGGTCCGCGAATCGCTGCGCGTGCTGGAGGCCAAGGGCCTCGTCAGCGCCCGCCCCAACGTCGGCACCCGCGTCCGGCCCGTCGCCGACTGGAACCTGCTCGACCCCGACATCATCGAGTGGCGCGCCTTCGGGCCCCAGCGCGACGACCAGCGCCGCGAGCTCAACGAGCTCCGCTGGACCATCGAGCCGCTGGCCGCCCGCCTCGCCGCCGGCCACGGACGCCCGGACATCCAGCAGCGCCTCGCCGACATGGTCGAGATCATGGGCCACGCCCTCGGTCAGGGCGACGCGATCACCTTCGCGCGCGCCGACAACGAATTCCACGCACTCCTCATCCAGGTTGCGGGCAACCGCATGCTGGAGCACCTCTCCGGCATCGTCTCCGCGGCGCTCCAGGTGTCCGGCAGCCCCGTCACAGCCTGTGACCGCCCCAGCGAGGCGTGCGTCGCCCACCACGCGCGGATCGTCGAGGCCCTCGCGGCCGGCGACGCGACGGGCGCCGAGAACGCCATGCGCCAGCTCCTGATGGTGCACCCGGAGGTCGAGCGCGTGGTCCCCGCCCCGCGGGAACACTGACGGGCGGGCGGTCGGCGGCGCAGAGTGCTCGCACGTGCCGCCGGGCCACGGAGGTACCCGGGACGGGGTCCGCAGCGGTACCTCCCGGCGGCGGCCGGGAGAGGTCCCGGCGATGTCGGCGTGCACAAGCGGTCGGGGTGTGACTCGGGCCACGAAGAATTGGGCGTAACACTCCGCGAGGTCAAGCGATGACCTAGAGAGGTGATGGCCGACGGAGGGAAGACAGCAGCCCTTGCGGGTGCTGTGCAGCTCCCCGGCCCCTGCCCGCGCCCCCGGCCCATCCCCAGTCGGTGGTCGTCGGCTCCGGTCCAGCACCATCCGGCCGGGGTCGGAAGCCGTTTCCATCGTTCCGAGAGGTTGTTCGTGTCGGCCAGCACATCCCGTACGCTCCCGCCGGAGATCGCTGATTCCGAGTCTGTGATGGCGCTCATCGAGCGGGGCAAGGCCGAGGGGCAGATCGCCGGCGATGACGTGCGTCGGGCCTTCGAGGCTGACCAGATTCCTGCGACCCAGTGGAAGAATGTTCTGCGCAGCCTCAACCAGATCCTCGAGGAAGAGGGTGTGACGCTGATGGTCAGTGCCGCGGAGTCGCCCAAGCGCACCACCCGCAAGAGCGTCGCAGCGAAGACCCCGGCCAAGCGGACGGCCACGAAGACCGTCGCGGCGAAGACGACGGCTACGCGGACCGTCGCCGCTGCTGCGCCCGCGGCCGAGACGGTGGACCCGGAGCCCGTGGACGCTCCGGCGGAGGAGCTCGGAACCGAGCCCGCCGCGAAGAAGACCGCGGCGAAGAAGACGACGGCCAAGAAGGCGGCTCCCGCCAAGAAGACCGCCGCGAAGAAGGCGGCAGCGAAGAAGACCGCCTCCAAGAAGGACGCCGACGAGGGCGGCGAGGAGGAGCCCCTTGAGGAGGGCCCCGGCGCGGCCAAGGCGGAGGCCGAGGAGGAAGAGGACGGCGGCGAGAGCAAGGGCTTCGTCATCTCCGACGACGAGGACGACGCCCCGGCCCAGCAGGTCGCCGTGGCCGGAGCCACCGCCGACCCCGTCAAGGACTACCTGAAGCAGATCGGCAAGGTCCCCCTCCTCAACGCCGAGCAGGAGGTCGAGCTCGCCAAGCGGATCGAGGCGGGCCTGTTCGCCGAGGACAAGCTGGCCAATTCCGACAAGCTGGCCCCCAAGCTCAAGCGCGAGCTGGAGATCATCGCCGAGGACGGCCGCCGCGCCAAGAACCACCTGCTGGAGGCCAACCTCCGTCTCGTGGTCTCGCTGGCCAAGCGCTACACCGGCCGCGGCATGCTCTTCCTGGACCTGATCCAGGAGGGCAACCTGGGCCTGATCCGCGCGGTGGAGAAGTTCGACTACACCAAGGGCTACAAGTTCTCCACGTACGCGACCTGGTGGATCCGACAGGCGATCACCCGCGCCATGGCCGACCAGGCCCGCACCATCCGCATTCCGGTGCACATGGTCGAGGTCATCAACAAGCTCGCCCGCGTGCAGCGCCAGATGCTCCAGGACCTGGGCCGCGAGCCCACCCCGGAGGAGCTGGCCAAGGAACTCGACATGACCCCCGAGAAGGTCATCGAGGTCCAGAAGTACGGCCGCGAGCCGATCTCCCTGCACACGCCGCTCGGCGAGGACGGCGACAGCGAGTTCGGCGACCTCATCGAGGACTCCGAGGCGGTCGTCCCGGCCGACGCCGTGAGCTTCACGCTCCTCCAGGAGCAGCTGCACTCGGTGCTCGACACGCTGAGCGAGCGCGAGGCCGGCGTGGTCTCGATGCGCTTCGGTCTCACCGACGGCCAGCCGAAGACCCTCGACGAGATCGGCAAGGTCTACGGCGTCACGCGCGAGCGGATCCGTCAGATCGAGTCCAAGACGATGTCGAAGTTGCGACACCCGTCCCGCTCGCAGGTGCTGCGCGACTACCTGGACTGACCGGGCCGGGGACCGTACCGGAAGTGGCCGTGCGCGGGTGCGCACGGCCACTTGGCGTCCCACTCTGGGTGGAGTCATGCACACTCAGAGTCAGGAGGCCTCATGCGTCGTCCCTTTTCCCGTGCTCTGGCGGGCGCGCTGACCCTGGTGGCGGGAGCGGCAGCGGCGCCGCTGGCCCAAGCGCCGCACGCAGCCGCGGACAGCGTGGTGATCGGCGGGAGGCCGGTGAAGGCGGCCGACAGCCCGTGGGTGGTGGCACTCGCCAGCCGTGACCGGTTCGGGGGAACGCGAGGCGGCCAGTTCTGCGGGGGCGTCATCGTGGGCCCGACCAAGGTGCTGACCGCGGCCCACTGCCTGGGCCGCCAGGTGCTGGGCGGCCCGGTGGAGTCCGTCCCCGACTTCCGGGTGATCACCGGGCGCACGGAGCTGCGGGCGGCCGATGGCAGGGAGATCGCGGTCCGGTCGGCCCGGGTGAATCCGGCGTACGACTCCCGGAGCAATGCCGGGGACCTGGCCGTGCTGGAGCTCGACGAGGCCGTGCCCGCGCAGTACGTGCTCCCGATGGCCGAGGCGGGGCACCCCGGCTACGAGGCGGGCGGCGAAGCGGCCGTGTACGGCTGGGGCGACACGAGCGGATTCGGGGACTATGCGTACGCGCTGCGTGCCGCCCGGGTGACGGTGCTGGCGGACGAGGTCTGCCGGAGTGCCTACCCGGGGGACGCGGACGGGCAGTACCGGCCTGACTCCATGGTGTGCGCGGGACACGGTGACGGCGGCCGGGACGCCTGTCAGGGGGACAGTGGCGGGCCACTGGTCGCCCAGGGCAAGCTCATCGGGATCGTCTCCTGGGGCCGCGGCTGCGGGCGCCCCGACAGTCCGGGGGTATATACGAAGATCGCGCCGCTCACCGGCTTCGTGATGGCCCCGGAGGCGGCCCCGCGGACGAGTGGCGGCCAGAACATCGCATGGGGTGCCGAAAGGGGCTCCGGGCCGGCTGCACGGCCCGTACGGGGGCATGTGACGGGAGAGGTGCAGGGGACCCCGGGAGCGCCGGGGGTACGACACGGGCGCGGGAGCCGCTAGCCGGGGAGCCTGTGCGGGGGCGGGCAACCGGGCCGACCCACGGCTTTGCGGGGCTCCGGACATGAGGGCTCCGGACATGAGGACGGGCGGCTCCCCTGGGTCTCAGGGGAGCCGCCCGTCGACCGGCCTGGCCGGTCCTGGCTCGTCGGATGCGAGGTTAGGCCTGTGTCAGCGGTCCTCGTTGTCGGCATTCGCCGTCGGAGCGGACGTGAGCCGCTCGGTCTCATCCTGTATATCCGCGGCGATCTTCTTGAGTTCCGGCTCGAACTTACGCCCGTGGTGGGCGCAGAAGAGCAGTTCACCACCGCTCAGCAGGACGACGCGCAGATATGCCTGGGCGCCGCAACGGTCGCATCGGTCAGCGGCCGTCAGCGGGGTCGCGGGTGTCAGAACAGTAGTCACGTCGCCTCTTCTCTAGCTCGACGAGCTGTCGTACCAGGGTCAACATCCAACCAGGCCGAAAACGTTCCCGCTCGCGGCTTTTCCTCGAAACTACCTTCCGAAGCTGGCCGGCTGCTGCCGGTTGGCGGCGAAGGAGCCGTATTGCGTTGCTTTACGGTTTCGCGTTGTCAGTCGTTCGCTTGTAGCAGTTCCGTCCTCCCCGGCGGACTGCCGGTTGTTCATGAGGACGTGCCCGAACACTAAATGGTTCATGCCTGGAAGGGAACGTGATGTTTGCTTCACCCGCGCGAGGGATCGAACACCCGTGCGGTCCTGCACTACGCTGATGAAGCGCGAGGGTGGCGTTGCATCGGCTCTACCAGGCCTCGGTACCCTTCGACGGGCAACCGAGCCACCCTGCGCCCGACGGGCCAGAAAAAGAAATTCAGCGAGGAGCGAACTGCGTGACCGCCGACACGTCCGTGCCTTCCAGCGCACTGCTGTCCGGAGCAGACCGGGACGGCTCCAACTACACCGCGCGGCACCTGCTCGTCCTCGAAGGTCTTGAGGCCGTTCGCAAGCGCCCCGGCATGTATATCGGGTCCACCGACTCCCGAGGCCTCATGCACTGCCTCTGGGAGATCATCGACAACGCCGTGGACGAGGCCCTCGGCGGCTACTGCGACCACATCGAGGTGATCCTCCACGAGGACGCCTCGGTCGAGGTCCGCGACAACGGCCGGGGCATCCCCGTCGACGTGGAACCCAAGACCGGGCTGTCCGGCGTCGAGGTCGTCATGACCAAGCTGCACGCCGGCGGCAAGTTCGGCGGCGGCTCGTACGCGGCCTCCGGCGGCCTGCACGGCGTGGGCGCCTCCGTGGTCAACGCCCTCTCCGCCCGGCTGGACGTCGAGGTCGACCGCAACAGCTCCACCCACGCGATCAGCTTCCGGCGCGGCGTCCCGGGGATGTTCACCGAGCAGGGCCCCGAAAGTCCGTTCGATCCCGACAATGGCCTGCGCAAGGTCAAGCGGGTCGCCAAGGGCAAGACCGGCACCCGCGTCCGCTACTGGGCCGACCGGCAGATCTTCCTCAAGGACGCCCGGCTCTCGCTGGAGACGCTCTACCAGCGTGCCCGCCAGACCGCCTTCCTCGTCCCCGGCCTGACCATCGTCGTCCGCGACGAGCGGGCCATCGACGGCGCCGGCAAGACCGAGGAGACCTTCCGCTTCGACGGGGGCATCAGCGAGTTCTGCGACTACCTCGCGCAGGACAAGGCCGTCTGCGACGTGCTGCGCCTGAGCGGCCAGGGGACCTTCAAGGAGACCGTCCCCGTCCTCGACGAGCGCGGCCACATGACCCCCACCGAGGTCACCCGCGAGCTCGGCGTGGACATCGCCCTGCGCTGGGGAACCGGGTACGAGACCTCGGTCAAGTCCTTCGTCAACATCATCGCCACGCCCAAGGGCGGCACCCACATCACCGGCTTCGAGCGCTCGGTCACCAAGACCGTGAACGAGGTGCTGCGCTCGGCGAAGCTGCTGCGCGTCGCCGAGGACGACGTGGTCAAGGACGATGCGATGGAGGGCATGACGGCGGTCGTCACCGTCCGGCTGGCCGAGCCGCAGTTCGAGGGCCAGACCAAGGAGGTGCTCGGCACGTCGGCGGCCGCCCGGATCGTCGCAGCAGTGGTCGCCAAGGAGCTCAAGGCCTTCCTGACCAGCACGAAGCGTGACGACAAGCAGCAGGCCCGTGCCGTAATGGAGAAGATCGTCGCGGCCGCCCGGACCCGGATCGCCGCCCGCCAGCACAAGGAGGCGCAGCGCCGCAAGACCGCGCTGGAGACCTCCTCGCTGCCCGCGAAGCTGGCCGACTGCCGCAGTGACGACGTGGAGCGCAGCGAGCTCTTCATCGTCGAGGGAGACTCCGCCCTCGGCACCGCCAAGCTCGCGCGGAACTCGGAGTTCCAGGCACTGCTGCCGATCCGCGGCAAGATCCTCAACGTTCAGAAGGCGTCCGTCTCGGACATGCTGAAGAACGCCGAGTGCGGCGCGATCATCCAGGTCATAGGGGCCGGCTCGGGTCGGACCTTCGACATCGACGCCGCGCGCTACGGCAAGATCGTGCTGCTCGTCGACGCCGACGTCGACGGCGCGCACATCCGCATCCTGCTGCTCACGCTCTTCCAGCGGTACATGCGGCCGATGGTCGAGGCGGGCCGGGTCTTCGCCGCGGTGCCCCCGCTGCACCGCATCGAACTCGTCCAGCCCAAGAAGGGCCAGGACAAGTACGTCTACACGTACTCGGACAACGAGCTGCGCCAGACCCTGCTCGAATTCCAGCGCAAGAACATCCGGTACAAGGATTCGATCCAGCGCTACAAGGGTCTCGGCGAGATGGACGCGGACCAGCTGGCGGAGACCACCATGGATCCCCGTTTCCGTACCCTGCGCCGGATCAACATCGGCGACCTGGATTCGGCCGAGCAGGTCTTCGACCTGCTGATGGGCAATGAGGTGGCGCCGCGCAAGGAGTTCATCACGAGCTCCGCGGCGACCCTGGACCGCTCGCGCATCGACGCCTGACGGGCGCACCGGCACACCGGTGCTCTTCGCTCCATCACCTGTTGGAGTGAAGAGCACCGGGACACCAGTCCGGAAACCGTCCATACCGCACATCCTTGTGGGCACGCGGCCAATGCGGCAGCGGACAAGGAGAGTTCGGTGGACAAGCACGAAGGTCCCGACGCCGGAACGATCCGGCTCGACGATCCCTGGTACGACGCGCTGGCCGTCGGCTGGGGGGAGGGCGGGGGCGAGGAACCGCCGCCCCCGCGTCCGGCCGCCGGCGGCCGAGGCGCGCCCGGGGCGTCCGACATCTACCTCGAAGTGCAGCGCAGCGCCGCCTTCCAGGAGGTCCGCAGCCGCTACCGGGGGTTCGTCGTTCCGGCGACCGCCGGATTCCTGCTCTGGTACGTCGTCTACGTCGTCGCCGCCACGATGGCACCCGGCCTCATGGCCCGGCCCGTGGTCGGCGCGGTCAACGTGGCACTGCTGGCGGGTCTCGGCCAGTTCCTCAGCACCTTCCTGCTGACCTGGGCGTACGCCCGGCACGCGCGGCTGCGCCGGGACCGGGCCGCGCTGGACCTGCGCTGGACGGTCTTCGAGCAGGAGCGCGGCCAGGAGCGGCAGCGCAGCCGGGGGGCCGGCCGGTGACCAGCGAGCACCAGACCCTCGCGCTGATCCTGTTCAGCCTCTTCATCGCCGTCACGCTGGGCATCACCACCTGGGTCAGCCGCAACCGACATGGCTCGGCCGAGGAGTTCTACGCGGGCGGCCGACTGTTCTCCCCGCTGGAGAACGGTTTCGCCATCGCAGGCGACTACATGTCCGCAGCCTCCTTCCTCGGCATCTCCGGTCTGATCGCCCTCTTCGGCTACGACGGCCTGCTCTACTCGGTGGGCTTCCTCGTCGCCTGGCTCGTCGTCCTCTTCCTCGTCGCCGAACTGGTCCGCAACTGCGGCCGGTTCACCCTCGCGGACGTGGTCGCGGCCCGGATGAGCGAGCGGCCCGTCCGGATCGCCGCCGGCACCGCCTCCGTCACCGTCTCGGTGCTGTACCTCGTCGCGCAAATGGTCGGCGCGGGCAGCCTGGTGGGCCTGCTGCTCGGCGATTCCGGTACCGCGGCCCGGACCCTGACCGTGATCGGTGTCGGGGCACTGATGGTGGTCTACGTGTCCTTCGGCGGCATGCGCGCGACCACCTGGATCCAGATCGTGAAGGCCGTGCTGCTCATGGGCGGGGCCGTCACCCTCACCGTGCTCGTACTGCTGCGTTTCCACGGGGACTTCGACCAGCTGCTCCTCAGCGCCGCCGAGCGCAGCGGCCACGGGCGGCGGTTCCTCAGCCCGGGGCTCAAGTACGGCGGCGACTGGACCTCCCGCTTCGACTTCATGAGCCTCGGACTCGCACTGGTCCTCGGGACGGCCGGGCTGCCCCACATCCTGTCCCGCTTCTACACGGTGCCCACGGCGCGGGCGGCCCGCCGGTCGGTGGTGTGGGCGATCGCGCTGATCGGGGGCTTCTACCTGATGACCATCGTGCTCGGCTTCGGGGCGGCCGCGCTGGTCGGGCCGGAAGAGGTACGGGCGTCCAACGCCTCGGGGAACACGGCGGTTCCGCTGCTCGCGGCCTTCCTGGGCGGCGGGGCCGGTTCGACCGGGGGAGCGGTGCTGTTCGCCTTCGTGGCGGCGATCGCCTTCGCCACGATCCTGGCCGTGGTCGCCGGGATCACCCTGGCGTCCTCGGCCTCCGTGGCGCACGACCTGTACGCCTCGCTCAAGCGCCGCCACGCGCGCCAGCGCAGCGAGGTCGCGGTGGCCAGGGTCGCCGCCGTCGGGATCGGAGCGGTGGCGATCGCGCTGGGGCTGCTCGCCCAGGACCTGAACGTGGCGTTCCTGGTCGGGCTGGCCTTCGCGGTCGCGGCCTCGGCCAATCTGCCGGTGCTCCTGTACTCGCTGTTCTGGGGCTCCTTCACGACGCGGGGCGCCGTCTGGTCCGTGTACGGGGGCCTGATTCCGGCGGTGGTGCTGGTCGTCCTGTCGCCGGTGGTCTCGGGCAGCCCGGACTCCCTCTTCCCGGGGGTGAGCTTCCAGTTCTTCCCGCTGCAGAACCCGGGCCTGGTCTCGATCCCGCTGGGCTTCCTGGCGGGCTGGATGGGAACGGTCACCTCGGCGGAGGAGCCGGACGCGGCGAAGCACGCGGAGACGGAGGTCCGTTCCCTGACCGGCGCCGGAGCCGTCTGAGCGGGGCTCCCGTCGGGCGCCGGTCGGTCAGGGGCCCTCGGACGGGAGCCAGGAGTAGCGGTGTTCGGGGCGCCCCGTCTCGCCGTAGCGCAGGGCCAGGGTGACACGGGCGGTGCGCTCCAGGAGCTTCAAGTAGCGCTGGGCGGTCTGGCGGCTGATGCCGGCCCGGTCGGCGATTTGCTGGGTGGAGAGCGGGCCTTCGGCGGATCGCAGGACTTGGCGGACCAGTTCGGCGGTGGTGGCGGAGTGGCCCTTGGGCAGCTCGTTCGGTGAACCGGCCGTGGCGAGGGCGCCGAAGATCCGGTCCACTTCGGCCTGTTCGGCTTCGCCGCCCGTCTCCAGGGTGCGGCGCAGGGAGCCGTACGCCTCCAGGCGGGTGCGCAGGCCCGCGAAGGTGAAGGGCTTGACCAGGTACTGGAGGGCGCCGAGGCGCATGGCGGACTGGACGGTGGTCAGGTCGCGGGCGGCCGTCACCATGATCACGTCGGTGCGGTGGCCGAGCTGGCGCAGCCGGCGGACCAGGTCCAGGCCGTTCTCGTCCGGGAGGTAGTGGTCGAGGAGGATCAGGTCCACGGGCCGGGTGTCGAGGACGTCCAGGGCTTCGGCCGCCGAATGGGCCTGGGCGCAGACGCGGAAGCCGGGAACCTTCGCCACGTACGCCGCGTTGATCCGGGCAACACGCATGTCGTCGTCGACGACCAATACGTGAATCGGGGTCTCGTTCATCGCAGGGCCTCCGGGAGTACGACGGAGAACTCCGCCCCTCCGTCCGCTGTCCCGCCGGCCCGGGCCGTGCCGCCCTGCCGCTCCGCGAGGCGGCGTACGAGTGCCAGACCCAGCCCGCGCTCGCGGTGGGCCTTGGGCTGCTTGGTCGACCAGCCCTCGTTGAAGATCTCCTCGTGGCGGCCCGCCGGGACACCGGGCCCGCTGTCCCGCACGCGGAGGACCGCCGTACGGCCTTCGGCGCGCAGCTCGACTTCGACCAGGGGCTCGGCGGAGCCGGCCGCCGCGTCCAGGGCGTTGTCCACCAGGTTGCCCGTGATGGTGACGAGGCCGCCGGGATCGATGAGGCGGTCGGGCAGGAAGGTGGCGTCGGCGAGGCGCAGCGGGACGCCGCGCTCGGCAGCGACGGTCGCCTTGCCCACGAGAAGGGCGGCCAGCAGCGGGTCGTGGACCTTCTCGGTGACCTGTTCGGCAGTGCTGCGGTGCACTCCGACGACCTCGGTGACGAACTCCACCGCCTCCTCGTGCAGGCCCAGCTCCAGCAGGCCGAGGAGGGTGTGGAGGCGGTTGGCGTGCTCGTGGTCCTGTGCGCGCAGGGCGTCGATCAGGCCCTTGGTGGAGTCGAGCTCACGGCCGAGGTGCTCCAGCTCGGTGCGGTCTCGCAGCGTGGCGACGGCGCCGCCGTCCTCGGTGGGCATCCGGTTGGCGACCAGGACCCGGGGTCCCTGGACGGTGAGCAGGTCCCGGCCGGTGACACGGCCGGAGAGGACGTCGGTGGTGCGGCCGGCGGCCAGTACGTCGTCCAGCGGGCGTCCGGCGACGGTGGCGGCGGCATCCGGGGGGAGGCCCAGAAGGCGGGCGGCCTCGTCGTTGACCAGCCGGATCCGGCCGTCGCGGTCGAGGGCGACCACGCCCTCGCGGATCGAGTGCAGCATCGCCTCGCGTTCGGCGAGTAGACCGGCGATATCGGAGAAGGCCAGGTCGCGGGTCTGCCGCTGGATCCGGCGGGACAGCAGGTAAGCGGCGAGCGCGCCCGCCGCGAGCGCGCCGCCCGCGTAGGCGAGCAGGCCCGGGATGGCGCCGAGCAGCCGCTCGTGGACGCTGTCGTAGGCGATGCCGACGGAGACGGCGCCGACGATCTCCCCGTCGGCCGCGAGGAGCGGGACCTTGCCGCGGGCGGAGCGGCCGAGCGTGCCCTCGTCGATCTCCATGACCTCGCGGCCCGCGAGGACGTCGCTCGGGTCGGTGGAGACGGGCAGGCCGATCCGGTCGGTTCCGGGGTGCGAGCGGCGGATTCCGTCCAGGTCCATGACGACCACGTACTCGGCCCCGGTGGCGCGGCGGATCCGCTCGGCCGAGGCCTGCACCGGGCTGTCGGGCGTCGGCCCGGAGTCGAGGAGATCGGCGGCCAGTGACGGGTCCGCGGCCGCGCTCTGGGCGATGGCCAGGGCGCGCCGCATGGCCTGGTCGTCGAGCTGAGCGCTGAGCGGGGCCAGGAAGAGCCCGGTGGCCAGCACGGCGACCCCGGCGGCGATGGCCAGCTGGGTCAGCAGGATCTGCGAGACGGCCCGTCTGGGCAGCCCGAGGCGCCGAGCACTCATGTGGAGGAACCGCATGACCAGCAACCGTAGGTCGCCTTCGGCCCGAGGGGAACCACGACGTGACCCGCACCGCCACCCGCTACGGGCGCGCCGACATCGGCTTCGACTTCGCCGCCACGGCCTTCGGTACCCCCACCGGCCCGGGCTTCGGTACCCGGCGGGCGCGGGCCGCGGCCCTGCTGACGCTCGCCCTGCCCGGCGCCGTGTACGCGTACCAGGGGGTGGAACTGGGCCTGCCGGAAGCCGGCATACCGATCAGCCGGATCCAGGACCCCATGCGCGTCCGGTCCGGCGGCAGCCGACCCGGGGCGGGACGGCTGCCGGGTCCCACTGCCGTGGACTGCCGAGCCGTGGCGCGACCCCCGGCTGCGCGCGCCGCCCGGGGAGCTGGCCTTCGCCCGCTCGCCCGGGGTGCTGGCCTTCGCTCGCCCCGACGGGCTCGTCTGCATGGTCACCTACCCGTCGCGCCGGTCCCGCTGCCGGAGCCTACGAGCCCCCTGCTGAGCAGTTCCGCCCCGGACCACGAGGGGCTGCTCGTGCGGGACGCGGCGGTCCGGCTGCGGCCCTGGCACCGCGGCCGGAGCGCCGCCGCCGTCACGGCAGCGGTCGGGGTGGGCGCGGACCCTGGTACTGGCCGCTCGGGCGCATCCGCAGCGGCCGCTCCTGGTACTCTTCCAGCGCGTGCGCGATCCAGCCCGCCGTCCGCGACACCGCGAACACCGTCTCCCCGGCCTCCGCGGGCATCCCGCAGGACACCGTCAGCACGGCCAGGGCCAGGTCGACATTGGCGTGCAGCCCGTCCCGGCGTGCCGCCGCCGTCGCGACGACCTCCCGGGCGGCCGCCAGAGCGGGGCCGGCCTGCGGCACGTCCTCCAGCCGGGCGAACAGCGCCGTGGCCCGCGGGTCCTCGCCCTCGTACAGCCGGTGCCCGAGCCCCGGAACCCGCCGTCCCGCACGCAGGTGGTCGGCGACCACCGGCGCGGCCCCGCCCCGCTCCAGCGCCTCCACCAGCATCCGGTGCGCGAGCCGTCCGGCCGCGCCGTGCAGGGGGCCCTCCAGTGCACCGAGGCCGGCCGAGACCGCCGCGTACGGATGGGCCCGCGCCGACGCGGCCACCCGTACGGCCAGGGTCGAGGCGGCCAGATCGTGGTCGATGAGCAGCGTGAGGGCCAGGTCGAGGGTGGAAAGGGCCGCCGGGTCCGGCTGCCGTTCGGTCAGCCGGCACCACAGTTGCTCCGCGAGCGTTCCGGCCCCGGATTCCGTCCGGCCCAGTACGGGCAGGGCGGCCGCCAGCGTCGGGATCAGACAGCGCGCGGAGCCCAGTACGGCCTCCGCCGACAGGTCGAAGCGCAGCGGATCCGTCACCGCGGCCGCCGCCGTCGCCACCCGCAGCCGGTCGATGGGCCCGCTGTGCTCGGGCAGCGCGGCCACGGCGCGCCGGGCGGCGGCGAGGGCCTGCGGGGGAGCGGCGAACCGGACCCCGCGCGGCAGCGCCCCGGTCCAGAGCCACTCGGCGACCTCCTCGTAGCGGTACCGCGCGGCCAGCTCGACCGCGTCCACGCCGCGGAAGTAGTACCGGTCGGGCTCGATGAGCGTGAGCGAGGTGCGTACGGCGAGCGCCGCGCCCGGGGGCGAAGCCGCCTCGCGCCGGTTGCGCCGGGCCAGCTCCGCCACCTCGCGGGCGTCGAAGCTGCTGCCCCGGCCGACGGGGTCGCGGCGGCTGGTGAGCTGGCCGCGGCTGACGTACGCGTACACGGTCGCGGGCTTCACCCCGAGCAGCTCGGCCGCCTGCCGGGTACTGATCCGGCGCTCACCATCCGCGCCGTCCGCCTGATCATTCATGATGCTCACCCTATATATATTGATTGAATCAACATTGACAAGGATTTAATCCATCATGGATGGTCGGCACATGAACACCTCCGTCGATGTGCCCCGCGGTCTCGCGGGAGTCGTGGTCACCGAGACCGAACTCGGTGACGTCCGAGGCCGAGAGGGCTTCTACCACTACCGCCAGTACTCGGCCGTCGAGCTCGCCGCGAGCCGCAGCTTCGAGGACGTGTGGCACCTGATGTTCCGCGGCGCGCTTCCGGTCGACGCCGCCGAACGGGCCGCGTTCGCCGCCGAGATCGCCCCGCTGCGCCGGCTGCCCGACGCGGTGCGCGACGCACTTCCCGCCCTCGCCCGGGCCACCGCGCTCTCCGGTCCCCTCGCCGGACTGAGGACCGCGCTCTCGCTGCTCGGCGCCTCCGCAGGGTTCCGTCCCGTCTACGACATCGACCCCGGGCGGCGGACCGCCGACGCGCTGGCCGCCTGCGCCGCCGTACCGACCCTGCTCGCCGCGCTGCACCGGCTGGGGCAGGGCCTGGAACCGGTCGAACCGCGCGCGGACCTCCCGTACGCCGCCAACTACCTGTACATGCTCACCGGGCAGGAGCCCGACCCGGTCAGGGCGCGTGCGGTCGAGCAGTACCTGATCTCCACCGTCGACCACGGCTTCAACGCCTCGACCTTCACCGCCCGCGTGATCGCCTCCACCGGCGCGGACGTCGCGGCCTGCCTCACCGGCGCTATCGGCGCGCTCTCCGGCCCGCTGCACGGCGGCGCGCCCAGCCGAGCCCTGGACACCTTGGACGCCATCGGCACCTCGGACCGCATCGAGCCGTGGATCCGCGAACGGGTCCTCGCCGGCGACCGGATCATGGGCTTCGGGCACCCCGTGTACCGGACCGAGGACCCGCGCTCGCGGATGCTGCGGGACATCGCGCTGCAGTTCGGCGGCCCGCTCGTGGACTTCGCCGTGGAGGTGGAGCGGCACGTCGAGGAGATCCTCGCCGAGCTGAAGCCGGGGCGGGAGCTGCACACCAACGTGGAGTTCTACGCGGGCGTGGTCATGGAGCTGTGCGGGCTGCCGCGCGAGATGTTCACCCCGACCTTCTGCGCGGCCCGCGTGATCGGCTGGAGTGCGAACATCCTCGAACAAGCGGCCGATTCGAAGATCATCCGTCCGGCGGCCCGGTACGTCGGCCCGAACCCGCCCGAGCCGGTTCCGGCGCTCGGCTGACTACGATCGGTCGTGTGAACAGCCGTCAGCCCGCCCAGCCGATTCCCGTCGTCGTGCTTTCCGGATTCCTCGGATCCGGCAAGACGACGCTGCTCAACCACCTCCTCGGCAACCGGGGAGGCACCCGGATCGGCGTCGTCGTCAACGACTTCGGCTCGATCGAGATCGATGCGATGTCCGTCGCGGGCCAGGTCGGCGACTCGATGGTCTCGCTCGGCGGCGGCTGCCTGTGCTGCGCCGTCGACAGCAGCGAGCTGGACGCGTACCTGGAGAAGCTGTCCGCGCCCGTCCATCGGATCGACGTGATCGTCATCGAGGCGAGCGGGCTGGCCGAGCCCCAGGAGATGATCCGGATGCTGGTGGCCGGCGAGAACCCTGCCGTCCGGTACGGCGGGCTGGTGCAGGTCGTGGACGCCGCGGAGTTCGACGCGACCCGGGCCAGGCACCCGGAGACCGACCGCCACCTGGCCGTCGCGGACCTGGTGGTGCTGAACAAGACCGACCGGGTGGAGGCGGCCGCCCTCGCCCGGATCGAGGCCGAGCTGGGCACGCTCTGCCCCGGCACGCCGGTGGTGGCCGCCGACCACGGCCGGATCGACCCGGAGCTGCTCTTCGACCGGCGGCCGTGGACCGAGACCCAGGGACAGCTGTCCTTCGAGGACCTGATCTCGCAGGCCAGGGAAGCCGATGCCGCGGACACCTCCGCCGACACGGATCACGAGCACCACCATCAGCACGAGGACCACAGCGGGCACGCGCACGCGCTGTACGAGAGCACGGAGTTCGTGTCCGAGCAGGCCCTGAACCCGCGCCGGTTGATCGACTTCCTGGACCGCCGCCCGGCCGGGCTGTACCGGATCAAGGGCTTCGTCCACTTCGGCGTCCCCGGCCACGAGGAGCGCTACGAGGTCCACGCGGTCGGCCGGTTCCTCCGCTTCGCGCCGGGCCCCTGGGGACGGGGCGAGCCGCGCCGGAGCCAGCTTGTCCTGATCGGCTCCGGTACGGACGGCCCCGCCCTGCTCCGGGACCTGGAGGCCTGCCGCGAACCGGCGCCGCAGGACGCGGCCCCGGAGAGCATGTGGGGCGTCCTGCGCTACGTCGACCGCCCCGCGCAGGAGGGGGCGGAGCCGCAACCGGAGCCGTACGGGGCGCAGCCTTACGAGCCCGAGCCTTACGAGCCCGAGCCTTACACGTCCGGGTCTTACGCGCCCGAGCCGTACGGCGAACCCGGCCCGGACCTCCGTCCGGAAGAGGCGTAGGCCGTACCGAGGCCGGTCAGGCGACCTCTACGCCGTACGCGCCCAGCAGGTCTTCCAGGCCGCCGCGGTAGCCCTGGCCGCCGATCACGAAGTCCCAATCGCCGTTGGACCGGCGCCGGAAGGAGCCGAGGACCAGAGCGGTCTCCCCGGCGCGCCCGTCGGAGACGTCCAGCCGTCCGAGTTCCTCGCCGCCCGCGGACAGCAGGCGGATGTGGGCGTCGGTGAACCCGGCGAGGTCGGCGCGGGGATCGACCTCCGGATCGATCGCGGCAACGAGGACCAGGCGGTCGGCGCGTTCGGGCAGGGCGTCGAAGGACACCTCCAGGGCGGCCTTGTCGGGTGCCGAGTGCGCGCGGGATCGGACCGAACCGTCCGGGGTCCGCGGGTTGTTGAAGAACACGAAGTGCTCCTCGCTCAGCACCCGCCCGCCCTCGCAGACGAGCGCGCAGACGTCCAGCGCGACCGACCCCGACCAGGACATGCCGAGCACGTTGTAGTCCGCCGGGGGAGTCGGCTCGGGCGCCCGCGGCGCCGCGACCGCCGGGGCCGCGGCGCCGCCGCCGAGCCGGCCGCGCAGTCCGTACTGGTGCAGCAGCCCGACCAGGTCCGCCCCGGGAACCAACTCCAGCGGCTTGCCGTTGGCAAAGGTGTACGACCCGGGCCCGAAGGAAGCGGTGGTGACGAGCACCCCCTTGTTCGCCCCCTTGTCCTGGACCGTGCCGTACAGATCACGCACGGCCGTCGGCGGCACCGTGTTCCGGTAGCGCTTGACCTGCACCACGATCCGCCCGCCCCGGATCGGCGCCGGGTCCAGCGCTTCCACGTCGACCCCGCCGTCGCCCGACCGCTGCGTGGTCACCGCCTCCATGCCCATCGCCCGGAACAACTCGGCGACCAGGTTCTCGAAGGCGATCGGGTCCATCGCGAAGAGGTCCGGCTCGTCGTCGTCCGCATCGCCCGCGTGCCCGCCGTGGCTGACGACACCTCCTCCGACCTCGTCGGGCCGGCGCCCCGGGCGCACCGCCGTCAGCTGGTCGGGGCGCACCGACAGCTGCCCGCCCAACCCCGAGACCAAACAGTCCACGGCGCTGACCTGCTCCAGCCGCACTCCGTCGAAGGCGCTGCGCTCCGCCGGCAGCGTGGAGAGCACGAACCGTGCCTCCTGACCCGTCGCCGGATCGTGGCAGTCCACGAAGCCGTTGACCACGACCGAGTCCAGTACGCCGAACTCGTCCGCCGCGTACAACTCGCGCACCACCAGCAGCATGCACTGCGCCAGCAGGTCCCGGTACAGCGCCCGGCGTTCCGTCACCGGGCGGGGCTTCACCTTGTCCTGGTCCGTGCTCGGCAGGTACTGCACCGCCCTGGCCTCCGGCACCACCGCGTACCCGGGGAGCTCCCAGTCCAGCACCAGCTGGCGCGCCGCCGGATCGTAGGCGGCCGCCACCTGCCTCGGCAGCGCCTCGGGCCAGGCCGTCGAGGCGTACAGGGCGGCCGAGAAGTACTCCACCGCCGCTTCCGCGTCGCCCGTGCGAAGGGCGGTGGCCAGCTCGGTGAGCCCGCTGTTGTGCGCCCGTACCCCGACGAGCTGCTCGGCGGCCCACCGGTCGTACTGCTGCCGATACGCGGCCAGTTGCTGTTGGCGCTGCGCCTCCGCGGCGCTCGCGGCCTGCCAGGCCTCGGTGTACCGGGCGTGGGCCTCCCGCTCCGCCTGCGCCCGGTGGCTGGAGCCGAGGGTCCAGCCACTGCTCTGCTGCTGGAACTGATCGATGCGCGGCATCGGCACCGGATGTGCCAGGGCCCCGGGGTTGAAGGGTTCCAGCTGCTCGGGTCGGGCCAGGGCGGATATCCGGAAGGCGGGCGCCCGGCAGCCGGAGACCAGCAGGCCCTTGAGGGCGTCGACCTCCGCGTCGATCTGCGCGGTCCGCCGCAGGGCCTCGGCCTCGCGGTACTGCCGATGGCTGCGGTTGGCGTCCCGTTCCTGGGTCCGCTGCCGGTCCCGTTCGTACGCCCCCAGCCGGCGCTCGGCCTCCCGCTGCTGGATCAGCTGTGTCTGCTGCTGCCGGCGCTGGGCCTCGGCCCAGTCACCGATCAATCCGCCCGACCGACGACTCATCAGCTGTGTACTCCCCCCACCAACACCCAGAGGGAAAACACTAGTCGGCATTCGGGTGGTACGTCCCCCCGGTCGCACTACCCGAATGCCGCCGTACGTCCTACAGCGCGCCCCCCGCCAGAGCGGCGACGACCGCGGGCAGCGCGGCCCCCGAGCCGTCGCGGCGCGGGTCCACGGCCGGTAGTTCGGCTGGGGTGCCGTTCGCCGCGGCCGCGCGGACCGGTGCGTTGCCGGCCCAGGCCAGCAGCAGCAGGTCCTCGCCCTTCAGGAACCGCTGGCAGCGGACGCCGCCGGTGGCCCGGCCCTTGCGCGGGTACTGGTCGAACGGGGTGAGCTTGCCGGACTGCATCGAGTCGTCCAGCGTCCCGTGAGAGCCCGCCACCGTGAACACCAGGGCGTCCCGCGCCGGGTCCACGGCCGAGAAGTGGATCACCTTGGCGTTGTCGGAGAGCTTGATGCCCGCCATGCCGCCCGCCGGGCGGCCCTGCGGGCGCACCTGGGCCGCCGGGTAGCGCAGCAGCTGGGCGTCGTCGGTGAGGAAGACCAGGTCCTCCTCGCCCGTGCGCAGTTCGACCGCGCCGACGATCCGGTCGCCCTCCTTGAGGGTGATGACCTCCAGCTCGTCCTTGTTCGCCGGGTAGTCCGGCACGACCCGCTTGACCACGCCCTGTTCGGTGCCCAGGGCCAGGCCCTGCGAGGACTCGTCCAGCGAGGTCAGGCAGATCACCGTCTCGTCCGCCTCCAGCCCGGAGAGGAACTCCGACACCGGGGCGCCGCCCGCCAGGTTCGGCGCGGCGTGGGTGTCCGGCAGCTGCGGCAGGTCGATCACCGAGAGCCGCAGCAGCCGCCCGTACGAGGTGACCACGCCGACGTCCGCCCGGGCGGACGCGGCGACCTGCGAGACGACCAGGTCGTGCTTCGCGCGGGCGCCGCCCTCCTCCTCCGGCAGCGGGTCGCCGTTGGCGGTGCGCGCCAGTAGACCCGTCGAGGACAGCAGGACCCGGCACGGGTCGTCCGCGACCTCCAGCGGCACCGCGGCGACCGTCGTGCCCGCCGACTCCAGCAGGACCGTACGGCGCTCGGTGCCGAACTTCTTCGCGACCGCGGCCAGTTCCGTGGAGACCAGCTTGCGCAGCTCCGTGTCGGACTCCAGGATGCCGGTCAGCTCGTCGATCTCGCCGGTGAGGCGGTCGCGCTCGGACTCCAGCTCGATCCGGTCGAAGCGGGTGAGCCGGCGCAGCGGGGTGTCCAGGATGTACTGGGTCTGGATCTCGCTCAGCGAGAAGCGCTCGATGAGCCGCTCCTTCGCCTGCGCCGAGTTGTCGCTGTCCCGGATGATGCGGATGACCTCGTCGATGTCGACCAGGGCCACCAGCAGACCCTCGACCAGGTGCAGCCGGTCGCGACGCTTGGTGCGGCGGAACTCGCTGCGCCGCCGCACGACCTCGAAGCGGTGGTCGAGGTAGACCTCCAGCAGCTCCTTGAGACCCAGCGTCAGCGGCTGGCCGTCGACGAGGGCGACGTTGTTGATGCCGAAGGACTCTTCCATCGGCGTCAGCTTGTACAGCTGCTCCAGCACGGCCTCGGGGTGGAAGCCGTTCTTGATCTCGATGACCAGGCGCAGCCCGTGCGAGCGGTCCGTGAGGTCCTTGACGTCCGCGATGCCCTGGAGCTTCTTGGAGCCGACCAGGTCCTTGATCTTCGCGATGACCTTCTCGGGGCCGACCGTGAAGGGCAGTTCGGTGACGATCAGGCCCTTGCGGCGCGCCGTGACGTTCTCCACGGCCACCGTGGCCCGGATCTTGAACGTGCCGCGGCCCTTCTCGTAGGCGTCCTTGATGCCCGAGAGGCCCACGATCCGGCCGCCCGTGGGCAGGTCCGGACCCGGCACGAAGCGCATCAGCGCCTCCAGGTCCGCCTGCGGGTAGCGGATCAGGTGGCGGGCCGCCGCGATGACCTCGCCCAGGTTGTGCGGGGGCATGTTGGTGGCCATGCCGACCGCGATCCCGGAGGAGCCGTTGACCAGCAGGTTCGGGTACGCCGCGGGCAGCGCGACCGGTTCCCGCTCCTGGCCGTCGTAGTTGGCGGTGAAGTCGACGGTGTCCTCGTCGATCGACTCCGTCATCAGCGACGTGGCGTCCGCCATCTTGCACTCGGTGTAACGCATCGCGGCCGGAGGGTCGTCGTTGCCGAGCGAACCGAAGTTGCCGTGGCCGTCGACCAGCGGCAGCCGCATCGAGAAGGGCTGGGCCATGCGCACCAGGGCGTCGTAGATCGACGCGTCACCGTGCGGGTGCAGCTTGCCCATGACCTCGCCGACGACGCGCGCGCACTTCACGTAGCCGCGGTCGGGGCGCAGGCCCATCTCGTTCATCTGGTAGACGATGCGCCGGTGTACCGGCTTCATGCCGTCCCGGGCGTCGGGCAGGGCGCGGGAGTAGATCACCGAGTACGCGTACTCGAGGAAGGAGCCCTGCATTTCGTCGACGACGTCGATGTCGAGGATCTTCTCCTCGAAATCCTCCGGCGGCGGGGTCTTCGTGCTGCGGCGGGCCATCGCTGCGCGGCTCCTTAACCAAGAAAGAAGGTGTGCTGGGGGTCTGGCGGGTGTGCTGAGCGGGGTTGACGGGGTTGTCGCGGACCATTGTGGCCCGAGGCACCGACAAGGCCGACTCCGACCCTGGCGGTCACCCCCGGACGGAGTCGCGGGGGAGTGCGAGTCGGGAACTTCTCCGGTCACCGACGCGCTTGCATACAGTGGCAGGTCTGACGGAAATCTCTACATCGCGATCGAAGGGACCACATGCCCATGGGTCACACGGCCACAGCCCAGGCCGGCTCCGGCGGCCTGACAGCGACCGAGCACCGGCTGGCCAACGGCCTGCGCGTGGTGCTCTCCGAGGATCACCTGACCCCGGTCGCCGCGGTCTGCCTCTGGTACGACGTCGGCTCGCGCCACGAAGTCAAGGGGCGGACCGGTCTGGCTCACCTCTTCGAGCACCTGATGTTCCAGGGCTCGGCGAGCGTACCCGGCAACGGGCACTTCGAGCTGGTCCAGGGTGCCGGCGGTTCGCTCAACGGCACCACGAGCTTCGAGCGCACCAACTACTTCGAGACCATGCCGGCCCACCAGCTGGAGCTCGCGCTGTGGCTGGAAGCGGACCGGATGGGCTCGCTGCTCACCGCCCTGGACGACGAGTCCATGGAGAACCAGCGCGACGTCGTCAAGAACGAGCGCCGCCAGCGGTACGACAACGTCCCGTACGGCACGGCGTTCGAGAAGCTGACCGCCCTGGCGTACCCCGAGGGCCACCCGTACCACCACACCCCGATCGGCTCCATGGCCGACCTGGACGCGGCCTCCCTGGAGGACGCCCGCGCCTTCTTCCGTACGTACTACGCGCCCAACAACGCGGTGCTGTCGGTCGTCGGCGACATCGACCCCGAGCAGACGCTCGCCTGGGTCGAGAAGTACTTCGGCTCCATCCCCGGGCACGACGGCAAGCAGCCGCCGCGCGACGGCGCGCTGCCCGAGATCATGGGCGAGCAGCTGCGCGAGGAGATCGTCGAGGAGGTCCCGGCCCGCGCGCTGATGGCCGCCTACCGGCTCCCGCACGACGGCACCCGTGAGTGCGACGCCGCCGACGTGGCGCTGACCGTCCTGGGCGGCGGCGAGTCCTCCCGGCTGCACAACCGCCTGGTACGCCGTGACCAGAGCGCCGTCGCGGCCGGCTTCGGCATGCTGCGGCTCGCCGGTGCGCCCTCGCTGGGCTGGCTGGACGTGAAGACCTCCAGCGGGGTCGAGGTGCCCGCCATCGAGGCCGCCGTCGACGAGGAGCTCGCGCGGTTCGCCGCCGAGGGCCCGACGGCCGAGGAGATGGAGCGCGCGCAGGCGCAGCTGGAGCGCGAGTGGCTGGACCGGCTGAGCACGGTGGCCGGCCGCGCCGACGAACTGTGCCGCTTCGCGGTGCTGTTCGGCGATCCGCAGCTGGCCCTGACCGCGGTCGGGCGCGTCCTCGACATCACCGCCGAGGAGGTGCAGGCCGTGGCCGCGGCGCGACTGCGCCCCGACAACCGGGCGGTGCTGGTGTACGAGCCGCTCCCGGCAGGGGCCGACGCCGACGCGGCCGACGAGAACGACGAGAACGAAGGGGCGGAGCAGTGAGCGACACCGCAGCCGTCACGATGACCTTCCACCCGCAGCCGCAGGCGGGCCAGGCCAGGCCGTGGGCCTTCCCGGCCCCCGAGCGGGGCGCGCTGCCCAACGGCCTGACCGTGCTGCGCTGCCACCGGCCCGGCCAGCAGGTCGTCGCCGTCGAGGTCAACCTCGCCGCCCCGCTGGACGCCGAGCCCCAGGGCCTGGACGGCGTGGCGACCATCATGGCCCGCGCGCTGTCCGAGGGCACCGACAAGCACTCGGCCGAGGAGTTCGCGGCCGAGCTGGAGCGCTGCGGCGCCACCCTCGACGCGCACGCCGACCACCCGGGCCTGCGGGTCTCGCTGGAGGTCCCGGCCTCCCGCCTGCACAAGGCACTGGGCCTGCTCGCGGAGGCGCTGCGCGCCCCGGCCTTCGCCGACGCCGAGGTCGACCGGCTGGTGCGCAACCGGCTCGACGAGATCCCGCACGAGCTGGCGAACCCGCAGCGCCGCGCCGCCAAGGAGCTCTCCCGGCAGCTCTTCCCGTCGACCCTGCGGATGTCCCGGCCGCGCCAGGGCACCGAGGAGACGGTCGCCCGGATCGACTCCGCGGCCGTACGCGCCTTCTACGAGGCCCACGTACGCCCCGCCACGGCCACCGCGGTCGTCGTCGGCGACCTGACCGGCATCGACCTGGACGCCGTCCTGGGGGACACCCTGGGAACCTGGACCGGCAACTCCGCCGAGGCGCTCCCGGTGCCGCCGGTGACCGCGGACGACACGGGCCGCGTGGTCATCGTGGACCGGCCCGGCGCGGTCCAGACGCAGCTGCTCATCGGCCGGATCGGGCCGGACCGGCACGAGCGGGTCTGGGCGGCGCAGGTGCTCGGCACGTACTGCCTGGGCGGCACGCTCACCTCGCGCCTGGACAAGGTGCTGCGCGAGGAGAAGGGCTACACGTACGGAGTGCGCGCCTTCGGCCAGGTGCTGCGGTCCACCGCGGACGGCAAGGGCGCCTCGATGCTCGCCATCAGCGGCTCGGTGGACACCCCCAACACCGGCCCGGCGCTCGAAGACCTCTGGAAGGTGCTCCGCACCCTCGCGGAGGGCGGCTTGACCGACGCCGAACGGGACGTGGCGGTGCAGAACTTGGTGGGCGTGGCCCCGCTGAAGTTCGAGACGGCCGCGGCCGTCGCCGGCACGCTCGCCGACCAGGTCGAGCAGGAGCTTCCGGACGACTACCAGGCGCGGTTGTACGCACAGCTGGCCCAAACGGGCACGGTGGAGGCGACTTCGGCCGTTCTGGCCGCCTTCCCGATGGACCGCCTGGTCACCGTCCTGGTGGGTGACGCTTCGCAGATCGAGGCGCCGGTGCGGGCGCTGGGGATCGGTGAGGTCACCGTCGTCACCAACTGACGGACATCTCAAGGGGCTCCGGTGGCTTGTCCACCGGGGCCCCTTTTGTCTGTTTAGTGGAGAGGTTGCTTGTATGGGGTGTGGCGTACGCAACAAAAAGGCGCGTCTGTTTGGCGATTGACTGATGATCCGCCTAGCGTCGGCCGTGCTGTCCGTCAGTTGTACGCGCCGCATCCGCGGCACCGGGCAGCGATCGCCGAGTCCCCGTCAGGCGCGAGCCTGGGGAGCCGGGGACCCACATGTGTCCCTGGGGTGAATCGGACCGCCTCGTCAGAGGGGGCCCGTAGGAGACCTTCCTGCTCCGAACCCGTCAGCTAACCCGGTAGGCGAGAAGGAAGGAAAGGATCAACCCCTTCATGGCGTTTGGCAGTCGTGCCGCCGGTAAGCACCGTGGTTCCAGCCGTCTGAGCCGCAAGACCGCCGGCTACGCCGGCATCGCCGCCCTCGCCACCACCGGTGTCGTCGGCTCCCTCGCCGGACCGGCGTTCGCCGCGTCCGACAAGGCCCCCTCCATGGAGGACACCGGTCTGAACGCCGTGGTCACCGCCGAGGACCTCGCGGGCGAGATCGAGGCCCAGGCCGAGGCGCAGCAGAACGCCGCCGATGCCGCCGCCGCCAAGGCGAAGGCCGAGGCCGACGCGAAGGCCCGTGCCGCCGAGGCCAAGCAGAAGGCCGAGGACAAGGCGAAGGCCGAGCGCGAGGCCGCCGAGCGCGCCGCCCGCGAGGAGGAGCGCAAGCGCCTCAACACCTTCGTCGCCCCCGTCGACGGGTCCTACATCAGCACCCAGTGGCACGCGGGTGGCGGCATGTGGTCCTCCGGCAGCCACACCGGCATCGACTTCCACGCGGCCTCCGGCACCTCGGTGCACGCGGTGGGCGCCGGAACCGTCGTCGAAGCCGGCTGGGGCGGCGCGTACGGCAACAACGTCGTCATCAAGCACAACGACGGCACCTACACGCAGTACGGCCACATGACCTCGCTGAACGTTTCCGTCGGCGAGCAGGTCACCCCGGGCCAGCAGATCGGCCTGTCGGGCTCGACCGGCAACTCCAGCGGCCCGCACCTGCACTTCGAGGCCCGCACCGGCGCCCAGTACGGCTCGGACATCGACCCGGTCGCGTACCTGCGCAGCCACGGCGTCGACGTCTGACCCGCAGCACTCGACCGAAGGCCCCGGCTCCCCGAGCCGGGGCCTTCGCGTTGTGGCTGTAAATATCCCCGATTTCCGCCCGCACTCGGAAAATATCGCGTGTTGCAATAGAGTCCCGATACGATCGCAACACGATCGCAACACGGTCGCGGCAAAATGACGTCGGCAGTCGGAAATAGGCGGAGGTCCGGTCTTGCGTATTCCTGCGCACGCGGTATGCACGGCGATCCGTGACGACATCGTCTCCGGGGTCTTCGCGCCGGGCGGCAGGCTGACCGAGGAACTGCTGGCCCGCCGGTACGGGGTCTCCCGCGTCCCGGTCCGCGAGGCGCTGCGGACCTTGGAGTCCGAGGGGTTCGTCACCTCCCGCCGGCATGCGGGCGCCTGCGTCGCCGAGCCCACCGAACAGGAGGCGGTCGATCTCCTGGAACTGCGGATGCTGCTGGAGCCCCTGGCCGCGGCCCGGGCCGCCCGGCGGCGCACCGAAGCACACCTCAAGGTGCTGCGCGGGCTGGTCAGGCTGGGCCAGGAGCGGGCCAGGCAGGGGCAGGGGGAGGATCTGCGGTCGCTGGGCGGCTGGTTCCACGAGACCCTCGCCCAGGCCTCGGGCAGTCCGGGGCTGATCACGCTGCTCACGCAGATGCGGCACAAGGTCGCCTGGATGTACGTGGTGGAGGCGCCGGCGCGGCCCGTGGAGTCCTGGGCCGAGCACGGGGCGATCGTGGACGCGGTCGCGCGCGGGGACGCCGAGCGGGCGCGGGCGCTGACGGCCGTCCACGCGGACCGCGCGGCGCGGGTGCACCGGCTGCGGGTGAGGACTTCGCAACATGCCGTAAACACGGCGAGCGGTCCGTATTAACAAAAGAGGCGTATTAGTTTCGGAGGCGTCGGCTGAATTCATGGCGCTTTGACTGTCGTCCTACGCGGACGATGTGAATTGCCGAATACGACGAAGCCGCGGCCGCCGGAATACCGGCGGCCGCGGCTTCGTCTCGTGTCGTGCCCGGGCGAACCCGAAGGGTCAGACGGTCTCGGGGAGCTCTTCGAGGCCCTCGGCGACCAGCTTCGCGAGGCGGTCCAGCGCCACTTCGGCGCCCTCGGCGTCGGACGCGAGGACGATCTCCTCTCCGCCCTGCGCACCCAGGCCCAGCACCGCGAGCATGGACGCGGCGTTGACGGGGTTCCCGTCGGCCTTGGCGATGGTCACCGGGACGCCGGAAGCGGTCGTCGCACGGACGAAGATCGAGGCGGGACGAGCGTGCAGGCCCTCGGCCCATCCGACGTTGACGCGGCGCTCTGCCATGGTGATGCCCTTCAGGTTCTTACGGGTTGTCTAGACCAGTCTCTCACGACGCCCCGAATGCTCCGACCGGCCTCCGGCGCGGATCCTCTGCCGTTCGACCTACCCCAGCTTGCACTGGTTTGACCCTGCTTGCCGCGTGCGCCGCGCAGGAGCCGTTCGGCCGGTCCTGGCCTTAAGATCGCCGCATGACCACCCCGTCGGACCCCTCGTACCCGGCCCACTGGGAAGCGGACGTCGTCCTGCGCGACGGCGGCACCGCCCGGATCCGGCCCATCACCACCGAGGACGCGGGCCGGCTGGTCAGCTTCTACGAGCAGGTCTCCGACGAGTCGAAGTACTACCGCTTCTTCGCCCCCTACCCCCGGCTCTCCGACCGCGACGTGCACCGCTTCACGCACCACGACTACGTGGACCGGGTCGGCCTCGCGGCGACCGTCGGCGAGGAGTTCATCGGCACCGTCCGCTACGACCGGATCGGCCCCGACGGCCGGCCCGCCACCGCCCCCGCCGACGAGGCCGAGGTCGCCTTCCTCGTACAGGACGCCCACCAGGGCCGCGGGGTCGCCTCCGCGCTCCTCGAACACATCGGCGCGGTCGCCCGGGAGCGGGGCATCCGGCGGTTCGCGGCAGAGGTGCTCCCCGCCAACAACAAGATGATCAAGGTGTTCACGGACGCCGGCTACCAGCAGAAGCGCAGCTTCGAGGAGGGCTCCGTCCACCTCACCCTCGACCTCGAACCCACCGCCGAGTCCCTGGCCGTGCAGCGGGCCCGCGAGCAGCGCGCCGAGGCCCGCTCCGTGCAGCGGCTGTTGGCCCCCGGCTCGGTGGCCGTGATCGGAGTCAGCCGCTCCGGCGGGGGCGTCGGCGCCGCCGCGCTGCGCAACCTGCGCGACAGCGGTTTCCGCGGCCACCTCTACGCCGTGAACGAGGCCGCCACCGCCGACCTGCTGGACGGGGTACGGGCCTACCGCGCGCTCGGCGACATCGACGCCCCGGTCGACCTCGCGGTGATCGCGGTCCCGGCCGAGCGGGTCCCCGAGGCAGTGGCCGCCTGCGGGGAGCACGGGGTGCAGGGCCTCGTGGTGCTGTCCGCCGGATACGGGGAGAGCGGCGCGGCCGGGCTCGACCGGCAGCGCGAACTCGTGCGCCAGGTGCGCTCGTACGGGATGCGGCTGATCGGGCCGAACGCGTACGGCGTGATCAACACCGCCCCGGAGGTCGGGCTCAACGCCTCACTGACCCCGGCGCCCGCGCCGATCCGGGGCCGCATCGGACTGTTCACCCAGTCCGGGGCGATCGGCATCTCGCTGCTGTCCGCACTGCTGCGGCGGGGCGCGGGGCTGTCGTCCTTCGTCTCGGCGGGCAACCGGGCGGACGTCTCCGGGAACGACATCCTCCAGTACTGGTACGAGGACGAAGCCACCGACGTCGCGCTGATGTACCTCGAAACCCTCGGCAACCCGCGCAAGTTCACCCGGCTCGCGCGGCGCACGGCGGCCGTGAAGCCGGTGGTCGTCGCGAGGGGCGCCGGCCGCCACACCCCCGCCGGACACGTGGTCCCCGGGACCAGGCTGGCGGACACCACGGTCTCCGCACTGCTGCGGCAAGCGGGGGTGATCCGGGTCGACACGGTGACCGAGCTGGTGGACGTGGGGCTGCTCCTGGCCTCGCAGCCGCTGCCGGCCGGGCCGCGCGTGGCGATCCTGGGGAACTCGGAGTCGCTGGGCGTCCTCACGTACGACGCGTGCCTCGCGCAGGGGCTGCGGCCCGCGGTCCCGCTGGACCTGACGACGGCGGCGACGCCCGAAAGCTTCCGGCTGGCGCTGGGCGCGGCGCTGGCCTCCGCCGAGAACGACGCGGTGATCGTCACGGTGATCCCGTGGGTGAACGAACAGGAGCCGCAGGACGACCTGGCCGAGGCCCTGCGGGACGCGGTGGCCGGCCATCCCGGCAAGCCGGTGGCCCTGGTCCACGTGGAGCTGGCGGAGCTCGTCGACGCCCTGTCCCCGACGGGGGTCCTGCCCGGAGCCGGAGCCGGAGCCCGGCCCGGACCGGCGAGCCCCGGCTCCACGGGTGCGGCGCCGCTTGCGGGAGCGCTGCCCCCGCGTCCCGGGGCGCGGGAGACGGGCGCGACCGCGTACGCCGGGCCGGGCGCCGACGGCCCCGGTTCCGGCGAGGCCCCGGACGGGCGGATCCCGGCGTACCCGGCCGCCGAGCGGGCCGTCAGGGCCGTCGCCGAGGCCGTCCGGTACGGGCAGTGGCGGCGGGCCAACGCCGACTCCGGTCACGTCCCCCAGTACGAGGACATCGACGAGGCCGCAGCCGCCGCCCGGCTCGCCGGCCTGCTGGTGGACGCCGGCGACGGCGTGCTCACCCTCACCGAAGCCGACGCCGGCGCCCTGCTCGCCCACTACGGGATCCGGGTGCTCCCCACCCTGCCGGCGCCCACTGCGGACCACGCGGTCCGGGCCGCCCGGGCCCTGGGCTACCCCGTTGCCCTCAAGACCACGGCCCCGCACCTGCGCCACCGCGCGGACCTCGGCGGCGTACGCCTCGACCTCGCGACCGAGGCCGACCTGCGCCGCTCGTACGAGGAGCTCACCGACCTCCTCGGGAGGCCCGACGAGCTGCTGCCCGTCGTCCAGGCCATGGTGCCCCGCGGGGTCGACACCGTCGTGCGGTCCGTCATCGACCCCGCCGCGGGCGCCGTCCTCTCCTTCGGGCTGGCCGGCGTCGCCTCGGAGCTGCTCGGCGACACCGCCCACCGCCTCGTCCCGGCCACCGACCGGGACGCCGCGGGGCTGATCCGGTCCATCCGGGCCGCACCCCTCCTCTTCGGCTGGCGCGGCAGCGACCCCGTCGACACCGCCGCCCTCGAAGAGCTCCTGCTGCGACTGTCCCGGCTCGTCGACGACCACCCCGAGGTGGTGGGCGTCACCCTCGAACCCGTCGTCGTCGCCACCGAGGGCCTCTCCGTGCTGAGCGCCACCGTCCGGGTGGCGCACCCGCCGGCCCGCACCGATCTCGGTCCCCGGACACTCCCCAGCTACTGAGCCGGTCCCGGGGCGCCCGGCGCGCCCCGGACGGGCCTTAGGATGGACCCCATGGCGAAATCCGGTACGACGACCCAGGGGCTGCGCACGGCGATCGAGCGCAGCGGCTACTACCCGGCCCTCGTGGCCGAGGCCGTGGAGGCCGCGGTGGGCGGCGAGCCGATCTCGTCGTACCTGGTCCACCAGGAGACGACCTTCGACTCCAACGAGGTGCGCCGGCACGTGACCGTCCTGGTCCTGACCGGGAACCGCTTCATCGTGAGCCACACCGACGAGCAGGCCGCCGACGCCGGGTCGCCGTCCCCGTATGCGACCACCTCCACCGAGTCGGTCAAGATCGGCGCGATCTCCTCCGTGGTGCTCAGCCGCGTCGTCGCCAACCCCGAGTCGTACACCCCCGGCACCCTGCCCCGCGAGGTCGTCCTGACCATCGGCTGGGGCGCGGTCTCCCGCATCGACCTGGAGCCCGCCGCCTGCGGCGATCCGAACTGCGACTCCGACCACGGCTACACCGGCAACTCCACCGCCGACGACCTCAGCCTGCGCGTCAGCGAGGCCGGCGACGGCCCCGAGGCGGTCCGCCAGACCCTCGTCTTCGCGCAGGCCCTGTCCGAGGCCACGGCGGCGGCTTCCGCCCCTGCCCGCTGATGTCCTACTCCGCACCGTCGAACTGGGACGAGCCGGAGCTGCTGGACCTGTCCGGCGCCCCCGTCCCGGAGTACGGCACCGGCTCGCTCGCCGATCTGCTGCCGACCCTGGTGGCCGGCCAGGGCGTGCCCGGGTACACCTCCGCCATCGCCGAGCTCACCCCGGCCGACCGGAACTGCGTGTTCCTGGTCGATGGCATGGGCTGGGAGCAGATCAAGGCCCACCCGGACGAGGCCCCGTACCTCACCTCCCTCCTCGGCAGCTCGCGCGGCGGCACCGGCCGCCCGATCACCGCGGGCTTCCCGGCGACCACCGCCACCTCGCTGGCCTCCGTCGGCACCGGCCTGCCCCCCGCCCGACATGGCCTGCCCGGCTACACCGTGCGCAATCCGGCCACCGGCGAACTGATGAACCAGCTCCGCTGGCACCCCTGGACGCCGCCGAAGCCCTGGCAGCCGTACCCGACCGTCTTCCAGCAGGCCGACAAGGCGGGGGTGGCGACGGCGCAGGTGTCCTCGCCCGCGTTCCAGACCACCCCGCTCACCAAGATCGCGCTGAGCGGCGGCACCTTCCTCGGCCGGATGACCGGTGAGGAGCGGATGGACCTCGCGGCGCAGCGCCTCGCCGCCGGCGACCGCTCGCTGGTGTACACGTACTACAGCGAGCTCGACGGAGCCGGCCACCGGCACGGCGTGAACTCCGACGCCTGGCGAGGCCAGCTGATGTGCGTCGACCGGCTCGTGCAGCGGCTCGCCGAGCAACTCCCGCCCCGCACCACGCTGTACGTGACCGCCGACCACGGCATGGTGGACGTCCCCTTCGACGAGGACTCGCGGATCGACTTCGACGAGGACTGGGAGCTGGGCGCGGGCGTGGCCCTGCTCGGCGGCGAGGGCCGGGCCCGGCACGTCTACGCCGTACCGGGCGCCGAAGCCGACGTGCTGACCGTGTGGCGGGAGGTGCTGGGCGACCGGTTCTGGATCGCGAGCCGCGAAGAGGCCCTGGAACGCGGCTGGTTCGGGCCGCCGGGGGAGTGCGACGAGCGCGTGCTCGGCCGGATCGGCGACGTGGTCGCCGCCGCCCACACCGATGCCGCGATCACCGCGTCCGTCAACGAGCCGAACGAATCTGCGCTCGCAGGGATGCACGGCTCCATGACCGCGGCCGAGCAGCTCGTCCCGCTGCTCGAAATCCGCACCTGACCCACCGACCCGTCCCGACCGGTGCCGTTCCGTACGGCGTCTTCCCGAGCGTCTCCCGCCGACCACGACCCGAAAGGCCCCGTTCCTTCCATGCCCGAATTGGTGTTTTTCTCCGGCACGATGGACTGCGGGAAGAGCACTGACTTGCTTGGGCATTCGCCATCTGTTGATCGTGGCGTGGGTCGGGTTGCGTCGTCCGGGGCTGTCAGCCGTCTCCGCTTGATCCGAAAGGTCCCGCTCTCCTGATGTCCGAACTTGCCTTCTTCTCCGGAACGATGGACTGTGGGAAGTCAACTTTGGCGCTTCAAATCGAACATAATCGATCGGCGCGCGGGCTGCAGGGGCTGATCTTCACACGCGACGACCGTGCGGGCGAGGGAAAGCTCTCGTCACGTCTGGGGCTGGTGACCGATGCGGTGGAGGCGGAGCCGGGCCTCGACCTCTATGGGTACGTGGTGGAGCAGCTGTCGCGGGGCGGCAAGGTCGACTACGTGATCGTGGACGAGGCCCAGTTCCTTGCTCCCGATCAGATCGACCAGTTGGCCCGGATCGTCGACGACCTGGACCTGGATGTCTTCGCGTTCGGCATCACGACCGACTTCCGTACGAAGCTGTTCCCCGGCTCCCAGCGGCTGATTGAGCTCGCCGACCGCGTGGAGACCCTGCAGGTCGAGGCGATGTGCTGGTGCGGGGCGCGGGCCACTCACAACGCTCGCACGGTGGGCGGGGAGATGGTCGTCGAGGGCGAGCAGGTCGTGGTGGGGGACGTGGCCCGGTCGGCGGCCGAGGTGGGGTACGAGGTGCTGTGCCGACGCCATCACCGTCGGCGGATGACGAGTGCCGCGTCGCGGACGGGTTCGCTGTCGCCGGACGTACTGCCGGTCGCTTCCGGCTGATTCATGGTTTGAGGGCCTGCTCCTGGCTCCAGTGATCGTGCGCGGACGCCTTTGGCCGTAGGTTCGAGTCCTCGGCAGGAGCCGCAATCAAGGGCTGGTCGCGTTGCAACCCCAGAGACGTGCGGAGACGCCCTGGTTATCGAAATGGCGACCCATCTGCCGAAGACGCGTGTCCGAGGTGCTCGAGTGTGACGTTGCCTTTGGGCGTGAGCCGGTACGACCAGGAGCGGGCCTCCTCGATGAGGTGGAGGCCCTGTGGTCCGAGTTGCCGCGCCGCTGCGCGGCTGATCTGGTGCCTCGGTGGAGGGCTGCAGGCGGGGACGGCCGGCCAGGTGCGCGGGACCGATGGCCTTGATGTCGGCGAGACGGCCACCTGCGGCGACGCCCGAGCGCCACTCGTCGAGGTGCAGGTACAGCCGCTGGGTCATCAGTCCGTCGGCCAGGGTCTGCCAGGCCAGGGATAGCGGGGGTGTTCCCCCTAGGGCCTGTGTGATGTCGTGATCATTCGGCGGTCTTGATCAGGTCGTCGATCCAGATCATTGCGGCGCGGAGGTGGAGGCCGGCGAGGTAGCTTTCGGGTGGCTTGTCGTAGCGGGTGGCGATGCCTCGCCAGGCCTTCAGCTTGTTGATCAGGCGTTCGACCGTGTTCCGTTCCTTGTAGAGGTCGGCGTCGTGGCTGACGGGTCGGCCGCCTCGTGCGCCCTTCTTCTTCCGGTGGGCGGCCTGGTCCCGCTTTTCCGGGATGACGTCCTTGATACCGCGTTTGCATAGGTAGGCGCGGTTGCCGCGGGACGAGTAGGCCTTGTCGGCGGCGACCGCGCCGGGCCTGGTACAGGGGCGGCCGACAGGCAGGCGAACTCTCACCCTCGCGAGCACGGGAATCAACTGCGGGCTGTCTCCGGCCTGTCCGGCGGTCAAAACCAGCGCGAGCGGACGGCACCTGCGGTCCTCGGCGAGGTGCATCTTGCTGGTCAGGCCGCCCCGGCACCTGCCGAGGCAGGGCTTCCCTCAGGCAGAGCTTGCGTCTGCGCCGGACCCGCCGGCGCTCGGCCTGTCCGTTCTGTTCCTCCGGTCCGCCCCTTTTTGCCGGGCCGTTTCCTGCTCCTGCGCGGCTTCTTCCAGGGCCTCCATGAGGTGCTTGCTGACGCGCATGCCCGCCGCGTCGCGGTGAGCGCGGACCGTTGTGGAATCCACGCTGACCAGCGACAAGTCACTTCTTCCCGTCCGGGCCCCCTCCGCGATCAGGCCTTCCAGCAAAGCGGTGAAGACACCAGCGTCCCGCCAGACGCGGAAACGTCCATAGACGGTGGCCCAGGGACCGAACTCGGCAGGCATCTCCCGCCACTGACCACTGGACCGGAACCGCCAGATCACACCCTCGAACTGCTCCCGCAACCGCTCCGGGTACGGGCCGTACCTACCGATCGGCAGAAACGGCTCGATGAACTTCCACTAAGCATGGGTGAGTTGCCTACGCGTCACGACCGCAGTCCTACCGGATTCCACCCCGCGGAGAGGACAGAACTCAGGAACTGATCACGACATCACACAGGCTCTAGCACCAGCTCTCGGACCGGCCCCAGCGCGGGCCACCACGCGGTGGTGGCCCGCGCTGTCGTGTGTTCGGACACCCCGCAGGGGTGAATCTTCCCCTCGCCTACGCGACGGCGGATGCGGCCCCTTCTCTGGCTGTCCGAATTTGCGGGTGCAGATTACCCATCAGATCAATTGCCTGGTAGGACTGTTCGACCATTTGATCGGTTTTGGTTCACGGGGGATGGGGTCGCGTGGCTGTCACGGTGCCTGACTGGGCTGACACACTGCTGGACTTGATCGGTGTGGCCTGGCCGAATGTGGACGAGGACGCATACCGGGCCATGGCCGACTCGCTCCGCGACTTCGCCGAGGACCTCCTTGACGACGGCCAGCTCGCCAACAACCACGTCGAGCGCCTCCTCTCCGCCAGCAAAGGCGAATCGATAGAGGCCCTCAACCAGCACTGGAACACGGTCAAGACCAAGCACTTCAGGGACATCGCGGATGCGGCCCGCACTATCGCCGGGGCGATGGACATGGCAGCCGACGCCGTCGAGGCCATGAAGTACGCGGCTCTGGTCCAGCTCGGCTACCTCGCCGCCGAGGCTGGCATCGCGCTCTCCCTGATCCCCGTCACCGCAGGCCTCTCCGCACTCTTCGGCGCGGCCGCGATGCGCGCGACGCAGGAGGTCGTCAAGCGCCTGATCAAGGAGTGTGTCGAGGAAGCCGTCGGCTACATCGTCTCCGCGATGACCGAGCCAGCCGTCGCCGCCCTGGAAGGCATGGCCGCCGACCTCGTCGTCCAGCTCGGCTCGATGGCCCTCGGATTCCAGGACGGCGTCGACCTCGACCAGACCAAGCAGGCGGGCAAGGCCGGCTTCGACGACGGCGTGAAGTCCGGCAAGGAAGCCCTCCACCTCGCTTCCGCAGGCGTTGCCGGGGGCGGTGGCGCCGGCACCGGCCTGACTGACCTCCACATCGAGCACTCCGAGCACGCCCGCGCCGGCACCAGCCTCAACTCCGTTAGCACCAACATCCACGGCAAGACGACAATGCACCTGACCAAGGCCAAGTCCCACCACGGCCGCACCCGCGGCCGCGACTCCATAGCCCGGGCCATCGACCCCGTCGCCGACAAGGCCATGGCAGCCCTCGTCAAAGCCACCAAGGCCATGGGCGACCACGTCGGCACCACCCTCCCCAAAGCCGTCAAGAAGATATCCACCGACCACAAGAAGAACGACGACGCCATCCACGACAGCTTTAACCGCCTGAAGAAGAATGGTTCCGGCGGGGGCGATAACCGCAAGAGCGGACCGGGCGGGGTGGATCATCGCAAGGGCGACGCGGGCGTGCGCACCAAGCCTGATGCCCTGCATGGTGCGAAGGACGAAGCAAGGCGCAACGCCATCCCGACATCCAAGACGCACTGCGCGACCGACCCCGTCGATGTCGCCACCGGCGAGATGCTGTTGCCGCACGCGGACCTCTCGCTGCCCGGCGTGCTGCCGCTGGTCCTCACCCGGACCCACGCCTCCGGCTATCGCTACGGCCACTGGTTCGGCCGCAGCTGGGCCTCCACGCTGGACGAGCGCATCGAGCTCGACCCGTCGGGCGTCGGTGCCGTGTGGGCCCGCGAGGACGGTTCACTCCTCGTCTACCCCGCCCTCCCACGGCCGGGAGGCGAAGCCGTCCTGCCGCTGGAGGGGCCTCAGCTGCCGCTGGCGCACGACGGCGAGTACGGGGACGAGACCACGTATGCGATCACCGACTCGCGCACCGGGCTGACCCGCTGCTTCAGCGGCAGCCCCTACCGTGCCTCCTCCGCGTTCTGGCTGAGCGCAATCGAGGACCGCAACCAGAACCGCATCACGTTCACCCGCCTGCCGGACGGGACACCCACCACGGTCAGTCACGACGGCGGTTACACAGTTCAGCTGACCTCGGGCACCGGCCGAATACAGGCCCTGAAACTGCGCACACCGGAGGGCTGGGCCGAGGTCCGCACGTACGGCTACGACGCGCGCGGGAACCTGGACGCCATCACTAACTCCTCCGGTCTTCCGCTACGGATGACCTACGACGCCTGCGATCGCGTCACGTCGTGGACCGACCGCAATAACTCCACCTACCGGTACCTTTACGACAGCGCCGGCCGGGTCACCGAGACCGTGGGGCCCGAAGGCTTCCTCTCCTCGTCGTTCTCCTACGACGACATACATCCCGAGACCGGTCACCACGTCACTCGCTACACCGACTCCACCGGAGCTACCACGGTCTTCCACATCAATGACTCCTTCCAGGTCGTCGCGGAGACCGATCCTCTCGGAGCCACTACTCATTTCGAATTCGACGTAGCCGATCGGCTGCTCTCGCGGACCGACGCCCTGGGCGGCGTCACCCGATGCGAGCGTGACAGCCAGGGAAGTCTCGTCGCCCTGATCTCGCCAGACGGCGTACGCACCACCGCCTCATACAACGACCTGTACCTGCCCACGGAGGTCACCGAACGCGGCGGGGTCCGGCAGCACTTCGCCTACGACGCCCAAGGCAACCTCACGGCCACGGTCGACGCGGCAGGTGCGCGCACGGAGTACGAGTTCACCAGCCGCGGCCACCTGACCTCCATGCGCAACGCCGTCGGCGATGTCACCCGCATAACGACGAACGAGGCGGGCCTGCCACTCCTGCTCGTCGCTCCTAATGGCGCAACCACCACCCTGAGCCGGGATTCCTTCGGCCGGATCACGTCCGCCACGGATGCGGAAGGCTCGCTCCTGCGCCAGGCGTGGACCATCGAGGGTAAGCCCGCATGGCGTGAGCTGCCCGACGGCTCCCGGGAGGAGTGGGAGTGGGACGGGGAAGGGAACCTCCTCTCCTACACCGACCGCATGGGCCGTACCAGCTCGCACGCCGTCACCCACTTCGACTGTGCCGCCATGACCACCGCAGGGGACGGAGGCCGCTACGAGTACACCCACGACACAGAGCTGCGGCTGACGAAGGTCACCAACGCACAGGGCCTGGAGTGGGAGTACGGCTACGACGCGGCCGGCCGACTCGTGGCCGAGACGGACTTCGACGGCCGCACTCTCACCTACGAGCACGACGCCCTGGGCCGCCTGACCCGCCGTACCAACCCCGCAGGCCAAAGCCTGACCTTTGAACGTGACGCCCTCGGCCGGGTCATCCGGATCCTGCACGACGACGGATCCGTCTCTACGTTCACTCATACCGAAGCGGGCCACGTCTCCGAGATCAACAACCCCCACGCCCGCATCACCCTGGAACGGGACGCCGCAGGCCGGGTCATCACGGAAACCGTCAACGGTCGCACCCTCACCCTGGCGTACGACGCCCTCGGGCGCCGCACTCACCGGCGTACCCCCTCAGGTTCCGAGAGCCACCTCGAGTACGCCTCACAGGGTCTCGCCGCCTACACGACCGGCGAGCACACGTTCCGGTTCCGCCGCGACGCGCTCGGGCGCGAAACAACCCGCACCCTGGACGGCTCCCTCACCCTTCACCACGCCTGGGACTCGGTGGGCCGCCTGACCCACCAGTCACTGCACATGGCGGACTCCGAAGTCATGGGCCGGTCCTTCACCTACCAGTTCGACGGAGCGCCCACAGCGGTCGATGACAGCCTGGCCGGCCACCGTGCGTACACGCTCGACTCGGGCAGTCGGATCACAGCCGTCGAGGCACGAGGGTGGCGCGAGCAATACGCGTACAACACGGCCGGTGACCAGACCCACAACACTCTTCCCGCTGCCGCGCCCGGACAGGACAGCATGGGCGCACGTGACTACGAAGGCACCCGCATCACCCGCGCCGGCCGTACCCACTACAGGTACGACGCCCAGGGCCGGATGATCCGCCGCGAGACGCGCACGCTCAGCGGCAAGACGCTCACCTGGCACTTCCAGTGGAACGCCGAAGACCGTCTCACCCACGCCACCGCGCCGGGCGGCACCACATGGCGCTATCTCTATGACGCCCTTGGCCGACGTATCGCCAAGCAGCACCGGAACAGCGACGGCCACCTCACCGAGGAAACCTCGTACTGCTGGGACGGCTCGCAGCTCGCAGAGGAACGCACGGGCGCCACGGCCCTCGTCTGGGACTACGTAGGACTGCGCCCACTGGCGCAGCGCGAGTCCAAGTTCGACCCCGAACAGCTGCAGATCGACCGCCGGTTCTTCGCGATCGTCACTGACCTCGCGGGCAGTCCCAGTGAGCTGGTCTCCGCTGACGGCCAGATCAGCTGGCGTACACGCAGTACGGCGTGGGGCGCCACCCAGTGGGATCGAGGGAGCACCGCCTACACTCCGCTGCGCTACCCCGGGCAGTACTTCGACGCGGAGACAGGCCTCCACTACAACTTCAACCGCTACTACGACCCGGACCTCGGCCGGTACATCACGCCCGACCCTCTCGGTCTGGCTCCGGCAGCCAACCACTACGGCTACGTCCCGAACCCCTTCAGCCTGGCCGACCCCCTGGGGCTGGCCGGATGCGAGCCCGATCACACCTGGGGCGGGAAGGTCGTGTTCGTACGGGACGAGCATGGCCGTCCCTACGAGATGCACGCGACCATCACCCGGGACATGCTCGACGAGGGCACCGATGCGGCGAAGTGGCTCAAGCCACCGGGCTTCCTCCACGGAACGGATTACAACCAGGCGCGGGGCCACATGCTGGCCAATATGCTCGGCGGAACCGGAAAGCACTTGGACAACCTGTTCTGCATCACCCAAGACCCCACCAACTCACCCGACATGCGGGACCTGGAGCAGTCGATCTACAACGCCGTGAAGGGCAACCCCGCTGCCGGCGTCCAAGGGGAGATCGTCCAGTACAGCGTTTACCTTGAATACACGGACGACCGCAAGGATTCCGTACCCAAGTGGATCACGATGGAAGCCGATGGGAGCGACAGCTTCCGTCTCCGCGCCGACCTCGAGAATCCCGACCATGCCGACCAGCAGCGACGCCGCCGCCGAGGAATCCAGTGACCGACATCAACCTGCTCGTTCAGCTTTGTCCGCCCCCGTCCGGCCCCATCCCCGCGATCGACTGGGACACAGTGGAAGCCACACTGGGCATGCGGCTTCCGCAGGACTACAAGCAGCTCGCCGCCACCTACGGTCCGGGGGCCTTCTACGACTACCTGCACCTCTATCACCCCGCCGGCGTCACCGAGTACGTCGACATCACCGGTCCCATGCCTGCCCGGATCCGGTCCCACCTCCAGCGGGACTACGACCAGGGAACGCACCCGGTCCCGTACGACCCGCAGCACCTGTTCGCCATCGGCGGCACCGACAACGGCGAGTACCTGTTCTGGATCACCGACCCCCAGGACGCCCCCGACACCTGGCGGATCGCCGTCAACGAAGCCCGCGGGCCACGCTGGTTCACCTTCGACGGAAGCCTGACCGAGTTCCTCACCAGAGTCCTCAGCGGGCAGACGAGCGTTCCCCAATTCCCCGACGACCTTCTGGAAGGGCACACCGCCTTCGTCCCCTCCGTACCCACCGGCTACCAGCCCATGCCGCCAACGGCCGCCAGGCCGCCCGTCGACCTCGACACCATCCGCAAATGGGCACGCGCTAACGGCTACCAGGTCCCCTTCCGAGGCCGGATTCCCGCAGACATCCGCGAAGCATGGGATCGTGCGAACCCCAGCTGAGGTCGGTGCGGGTGCGGCGCTGCGGAGGCGCCAGCACCGTAGGTCTGGAGGGTGTTGCCCGGTATTCTCGGCGGTTCAAGTGGGACGCGGTCGAGCTCGTGCGGTCCAGCGGACGGACCGGCAGCTCTGTCGCGAAGGAACTGGGGATCACTGCCAAGTCGGTGCGGCGAGCCGAGGTCACGGTCGGTGGGGGCGGTGACGTAGGGGCGCTCCTTGCACATGGTGGATACCCCAGTAAAAGGACGTTGGCGCTCCAGATCGGCCACAACCGGTCGGCGCGGGGCCTGCAGTACGGGTACCTGGTGGGTCAGATGTCGAAGGGCGAAAAGGTCGACTACGTCATCGTGGACGAGGCGCAGTTCCTCGCCCCCGAGCAGATCGACCAACTGGCCCGCATCGTGGACGACCTGGACCTGGACGTCTTCGCGTTCGGCATCACCACGGACTTCCGCACCAAGCTGTTCCCCGGCTCGCAGCGGCTCATCGAACTGGCGGACCGGATCGAGACCCTCCAGGTGGAGGCGATGTGCTGGTGCGGCGCCCGCGTCACCCACAACGCCCGCACGGTGGGCGGCGAGATGGTCGTGGAGGGCGAGCAGGTCGTCGTCGGCGACGTCAACCGCTCCCCGGAGGAGGTCGGTTACGAGGTGCTGTGCCGCCGCCACCACCGCCGCCGCATGACGAGCGCCGCGGCGCACGCCGCAGCCCTCTCCCCGGACGTCCTCCCGGTCAACCCCGCCTGAGGGGCCGGCCGGGCCGCGGTCAACGGGTGCCGTTCCCGGGACGCGGTTCCACGAGGGCGAACACCGAGCCCTCCGGGTCGGTGACCGTGGCCACCCTGCCGGTCAGCCCCTCGCGGGGCGGCTGGACGACGCGCCCGCCGAGCCGGTGGACCCGGGCCGCGGCCGTGTCGGCGTCCTCGACCTGGAAGTACGTCATCCAGTGCGGGCCGCGGTCATGGGGGAGCGAGCGCCCGACCCCGTGCACCGCGGCGACCGGCCGCCCGTCCAGCAGCAGCGTCACGTAGTCGAAGTCGGCGGGGGCCGTGGCGTGCGTCTCGGCCTCGTGGCCGAAGACGTGCGCGTAGAACTTGCCGACGGTCGACGTGTCCTGCGTGAGGAGCTCGTTCCAGACCGGGGTGCCGGGGACGCCGGACAGCCGGGTCCCGATGTGCTCCTCGGCCTGCCAGATCCCGAAGATCGCGCCCAGCGGGTCGGAACAGATCGCCACGCGTCCTTCGCCGCCCGCGTCCAGCGGGCCCACCGCGACCGTTCCGCCGCACGAACGGATCGTCTCGGCCGTCGAGTCGGCGTCGTCGGTGGCGAAGTACGTGGTCCAGGCCACCGGAAGAAGCCGGTCCGGCGGCATCTCGCCGATTCCGGCCACCTCTTGGCCGTCGAGGAGGGCGCGGACGTACGGGCCGAAGGGCTGGGGGCCCGGCTCGTACTCCCAGCCGAACAGGTCGGTGTAGAAGGCCTCGGTGCTCCCGAGACCGTGCACCATCAGACTGGACCAGCACGGTGTGCCGGGTGGGCGCCGCGTTGCTTCCGGTGCCTCGGTCATGTCAGCCGTCTCCTCCGTCGTCGCTCATCCCGGACCAGATGCTTCCACTCCAGCGGGTCCGGCGCGCCCCGACCGGCCGGGTTTCGCCGATGCGTGCAGAGATGACCGAATCGGGGCGGCCTGTCGATGTCGGGCTCGTTACGGCGGCCGTCGAGCGGGGAGGAAGATGGGCCGTATGACTGCGAACCCTGCGCATCGCGCGAACTCCGCGATCCTCTCCGCGTCCGAACTGAGGGACGAGCTGGCCGGGCCCCGGCCGCCCGTGCTGCTCGACGTCCGCTGGCAACTGGGCGGGCCGAACCTGCGGTCCGCGTACGAGGCCGGCCACCTGCCGGGGGCGGTGTACGTGGACCTGGACGGCGAACTGGCAGGTCCGCCGGGAGCGGGCGGGCGGCACCCGCTGCCGCACCCGGAGGAGTTCGGGGCGGCGATGCGCAGGGCCGGGGTCTCGATGGACGCTCCCGTGGTCGTGTACGACGGCGGTCTGGGCTGGGGCGCCGCCCGGGCGTGGTGGCTGTTGCGCTGGACGGGTCACACGGACGTGCGAGTACTGGACGGGGGCCTCGCCGCATGGACGGTTTCGGGCGGGTCGCTGTCCGCCGACGCGGTGACGGTGGAAGAGGGCGATTTCAAGCCAAACGCGGGGGCGGTGGGCCTGCTCGACGCGGACACCGCGGCGGGACTCGCGCGCAGCGGGATCCTGCTGGACGCGCGGGCGGGGGAGCGGTACCGCGGTGAGGTCGAGCCGATCGACCGGGTCGGCGGACACATCCCGGGAGCGGTGTCGGCGCCGACGAGCGAGAACGTGGGCGCGGACGGGCGGTTCCTCGCTGCTGACGCACTGCGGGCGAGGTTCGCGGGGCTGGGCGTTTCGGGCGAAGAGCCGGTGGGGGTGTACTGCGGATCGGGGGTTTCCGGGGCGCACGAGGTGCTCGCGCTGGAGGTGGCGGGTGTTCCGGCGGCCCTGTACGCGGGCAGCTGGTCGGAGTGGTCCTCGGACCCGGCCCGCCCGGTCGCCACGGGCCCGGCTCCCCAGTAGCCCACGGTCCCGGGCGCTCCGCCCCGGACCCGCGCCCCGGTCCCCCCGCCGAGTGCACCGGACGCATGCTGGGGCCGGGCCCCGGGGCCGGGCCCCGGGGCCCCGGGTTCGCCCGGTGGGGCAGGGCGGGGCGGGACTACTCCTGCTTCTTGCGGCGGGTGCCGAAGACGATTTCGTCCCAGCTGGGGACCGCTGCGCGGCGGCCCGGGCGGACGCCGTCGGCCTCCGCCTGGCGGTCCGTGGTGCCCGTCAGGCGGTCGCGGTGGCCCGCCACCGTGCGCGGCATCAGGACGTCCGCGTACGCGGAGCCCGCGCCCGCGCTCGCCGAGGCGGCCGGGGGCTCCTCCGCCTCCGGTTCCTCCACCGGGGGTTCGGGGCGTTCCGGGACCACCAGGTCGCCGCGGAAGCTCGGTACCGCTTCCAGCAGGCTCGTCAGGGTGTCCCGCTCCTCCTCCGGTTCCGGTGCCGCGTGGTTGGCGGTTCGCTCCAGCTGGCGATCCAGGGCGCGGTCCAGCGGCCGGTCCCGCGGCAGCCGCGCGATCCTCGGCACGAACGGGAAGCTCGGCTCCGGCGTCGCGGGCAGGTCGTCCGTCTCGCCGATCAGGGAGCGGGCCTCGTCGTCCACGGCCACGACCAGCCGGCGCGGCGGGTCGTACGTCCAGCTCGCCGAGTGCGGTTCGCCCGCGACCCGGTAGACGAGGAGGACCTCCCAGGTGCCGTCGTCGCGGCGCCAGGAGTCCCACTGGACGGATTCCTTGTCGGCCCCGCGCAGCAGCAGCCGCTCCTGCACGGCCTCGCCGAGCTGGGGTCCGGTGTTCTCGCCGGGGCGGCGCACGGGCGTCTTGCGGGCCCGCTCCGCCATGAACGCGCGCTCGGCCAGCACCGGGCCCTCGAAGCGGCGTACGCGGTCGACGGGGATGCCGGCGAGTTGAGCGACCTCCTCAGCGGAGGCGCCGGCCCGTATGCGGGCCTGGATGTCGCGGGGGCGGAGGTGGCTCTCCACCTCGATCTCGATCTGGTTCAGGCGCGCGCGGTCGTTGCGCACGGCAGCCCGCAGCCGCTCGTCGATCGCAAGCGTGTACTCCGTGCTGTCCGCAGCCTTGAGCACCAGTCGTGTGCCGTCATTTGAGACGGCCACGACACGCAGTTCGGGCATGGGGACCTCCCGGGTGGTGCCTGCCGACGTCACGTGCGTCGCTGCTTCCGCTAGTCGAGTGTGGCCTGCCCGGGTGCAGCCTGCCACAACCTTGCCGAGTTCAACCGGCGTGTCGGGCATGCGCCCTTGATCGCCGTTATGGCACGGTTACCTGTTGGGCACACACAGTGACCGAACGATTACTGTGCGCATCAGGAATCCGTGCAATACCGCGGCATCACCGGTCTTGAGTGCCGTTTCTCCATCAGCCGGCCCCCTCTCCCGAGTCCGGACATCCAGAAGGAAGGACGGCCCCAGGGCTCGCCACAGTACTCCATTCGGGCCACCTGGGTGGACCGCCGCGCCGCCGAACTTGTCGTGGGCGGCGGGAGTTGGGCTGCCCCGAATTGGGCCGGACCTGCGACCGCACCTGTTTTCGGGTGTCTTGCTTCACAGAATCCCCAGAAACGGAACCATCTGTTTCGCTCAATGGTCAGTAACTCCTGAGAGCGGTGAAGCGCGAGAGGTCGCGAGAGGTCGCGACGGGCAGCACACACATGGGGATGAGGATGGGTCAGAAGGCCACGCAGGAGGTCGAACCGGCGTTCGGAACGGAGACGAACAAGCTCGATCTGAGCGTGGCCCAGATCGCGGGCTCTTCCCTCGCCACCGTCGCGGCGGCCCTGCTCGCCTCGAAGCTGGGCGTCTACGGGACCATCCTCGGCGCCGGCGTGGTGAGCGTGGTCGCCACCGCGGGCGGCCCCGTCATCCAGCACTTCTTCAAGCGCACCGGCGACCAGCTGCGCGAGAGCGCCCGCCCCGGGGCCCGCCGGGTCCCGCTGTCCGCCGAGGAGGAGGCGCCCGACGGCACCCCGCTGCTCCGCGCGGTCCCGCCGTCCGGGGAGTTCGGCGAGGCCACCGTGCACGGCACCTGCGTACGGGGCTGGAAGCGGACCGCGGTGGCCTCGGGCGCGGCCTTCGCCATCGCGCTCGGCGGCCTCGGTGCGTACGAGGCCTTCTCCGGCACGGCGATCAGCCGGGGCGGCGCAACGATCTGGTCCGGCGGCACGCGCAAGGCGGGCGACGAGCGGCCCGCCGACCCCGCCGACCCCGGCGATCAGCCCGGCGTCGACGGGAGGCGCGGCGGGAGGACGCCCGGGTCCGGGAGTTCCCCGAGCCCCTCGGGCGAGCACGGCGGACGGGGCCCGAGCCCCGACGCGTCGGGCGCGGCCTCTCCCGACCCGGGCACCGGGGACTCCGCGAACTCCTCGGACTCCGGGGCGTCGGCGTCGAGTCCGAGTCCACGTCCGCCGACGTCGAGCCCGAAGCCCACCCCCACCCCGACGCCCACCCCGACGCCCACTCCCACGCCGACCCCGAGCGGAGGAGGGCGGCAGGGCGCGCCGTGAGCGGGGGCTATTCGCCCAGGACCCGCCGCAGGTAGTCGTTGCCGAACAGCCGGTCCGGGTCCAGCCGGTCCCGCAGCGCGGTGAACTCGCCGAAGCGCGGGTAGACCCGGGCGAAGTACTCCGCGTCCCGCGTGTGCACCTTGCCCCAGTGCGGCCGTCCGCCGTGCGTGGTGAAGATCCGCTCGGCGGCCGTGAAGTAGGCCTGGTACGGGGTGCCCTTGTACATGTGCACCGCGATGTACGCGGTGTCCCGCCCCGAGGCCGTGGACAGCGCGATGTCGTCCGCCGGAGCCGTCCGCACCTCCACCGGGAAGCTGATCCGCAGCCCGGAGCGGTCGACCATCGCCTTGAGCTCCCGCAGTGCCTCGACCACCTGCTCGCGCGGGAGCGCGTACTCCATCTCCACGAACCGCACCCGGCGCGGGCTGGTGAACACCTTGTACGGGATGTCCGTGTAGGTGCGCGCGGACAGCGCGCGGCTGGCGACCCGGGCGATGGAGGGGATGGTCGCCGGGACCGCGCGGCCGAGGGAGTTGACGGCCTGGAAGACGCCGTTGGACAGCAGTTCGTCCTCGATCCAGGCGCTCACGGCTCCGGGCGGGGCGGCGGGGCCCTGGCTGCGGTTGTTGCGCTTGGTGTTGCAGTTGCCGGTGTGAGGGAACCAGTAGAACTCGAAGTGCTCGTTCTCCGCGAAGTGCTGGTCGAACTCGGCGGTCACCCGGTCGAAGCCCATGGGCTCCTCACGGGCGGTCAGGAAGAAGATCGGCTCCACGGCGAAGGTGATCGCGGTGACGATGCCGAGGGCGCCGATGCCGATCCGGGCGGCCGCGAAGACCTCCGGATTCTCCTTCTCGGAGCAGGTGAGCAGCCGGCCGTCCGCCGTGACCAGTTCCAGGCCCCGGATCTGGGCGGCTATGGAGGCGGAGTCGCGGCCGGTGCCGTGGGTTCCGGTGCTGGTGGCGCCCGAGACCGTCTGCTCCATGATGTCGCCCATGTTGGTGAGCGACAGGCCCTCGCGGGCCAGGGCCGCGTTGAGGTCCTTGAGCACCGTGCCGGCCGCCACCGTGACGGTGCCGGCGGCCCGGTCGATCTCCTTGATGCCGGCCAGCGCCTGCGGGCGTACGAGCACCCCGTCCGTCGCGGCGGCCGCGGTGAAGGAGTGACCGGTGCCGACGGCCTTCACCCTCAGCCCGTCCCCGGCGGCCCGCCGCACCGCCTCCTGGAGCTCCCCGACCGAGGACGGAGTCACCACCCGGGCGGGTGCTGCCGTGACGTTGCCCGCCCAGTTATGCCACGCGGCCCGTGTCCCCGGCCCGCTCTTGCCTGCTGCTGTCGCCGTCCCCATCGCTAGAGGGCTCCTCCCCTTGCGCCGGCCTCGTCAGCCGGCGGTAACCCGCGAACGCGACCGCCGCCGCGGCGACCCCCGAGGAGATCGAGACGACGTACCCGCGCTGGGCGCCGGCCGCGTCGATGACCAGACCGGTCACGGAGGAGCCGACCGCTACACCGACGGCGAGGCCGGTGGTGATCCAGGTCATGCCCTCGGTGAGCTTCGCGCGCGGTACGTGCGCTTCGATCAGGGCCATCGTGGTGATCATCGTGGGAGCGATGGCGAGGCCCGAGACGAAGAGCGCCACGGCCAGAAACGGAAGGTTCCCGGCCAGTAGGAGGGGGATCATACTCACGGCCATGGCGCAGATGCCCAGTACCCACCTGCGTTCTGTTCTGCCCTTGAGGTGGAGCAGGCCGAAGACGATGCCGGCCAGGCAGGATCCGGCCGCCCAGATGGCCAGGATGTAGCTGGCGGCGGCCTTGTGGCCCTGCTCCTCGGCGAAGGCCAGGGTGGAGACGTCGATGGATCCGAAGATGGCGCCGGTCGCCACGAAGGTGGCCGTCAGCACCTGGAGGCCGGGGGAGCGCAGGGCGGAGGTCCGGTCGCCGTCCTCGCTGCGCGGGTGCGGCGCCGGCTCGGTGGAGCGCTGGGCGGTGAGCAGCCAGACGCCGACGAGCAGACAGACGGCCGCGATCACCGGACCGGCCTCGGGGAACCAGGTGGTGGACAGGCCGATGGCCAGGATCGGGCCGAAGATGAAGCAGACCTCGTCCACTACGGACTCGAAGGAGTACGCGGTGTGCAGTTCGCGCGGGGCGTCGCGGTAGAGCACGGTCCAGCGGGCGCGGACCATCGAGCCGACGCTCGGCACGCAGCCGGCGACGGCCGCGAAGACGAAGAGGGTCCAGTCGGGGAGTCCGTTCGCCGCTGCCAGCACCAGGGCGGTGACGGAGGTGACGGAGATCAGGGTCGCGGGGCGCAGCACCCGCCGCTGCCCGTACTGGTCCACCAGGCGGGACACCTGGGGGCCGACGAAGGCGGCGGCCAGGGCCAGGGTGCCGGTGAGGGCGCTGGCCATCGCGTAGCGCCCGGTGATCTCGGAGATCATCGTGAGGATGCCGACGCCCACCATGGATATCGGCAGCCGGCCTATCAGGCCTGCGGCGCTGAAGGCCTTGGTGCCGGGGGCCGCGAAGATCGCGCGGTAGGGACTGGGCAAGGTCTCTCCGTAAGGGACTTCATTGGCCCGTACAGGTTACGACCGCCGACGAGGCGTCCGCACGGGGAAGGTTTGACACCGATCATCTTTCGAGCAGTGAAAGTTAGGGTCACCTTACCTGTGGTGCGTCCCGGTATGCGGACCGGCCTGTTCTCCCGCGTGCACGCAGGGTGGCAGGATTCGAAACATGTCAGACCAGCTCCGCGCCGCCGCCTCGCCCCCGGCCGAAGGCCTCGCCGCCCCCTACGACGCCCTCCTGCTGCTCTCTTTCGGCGGACCCGAAGGACCCGATGACGTCGTGCCGTTCCTGGAGAACGTCACGCGCGGCCGCGGCATTCCGCGCGAGCGCCTCAAGGAGGTCGGGCAGCACTACTTCGGCTTCGGCGGGGTCAGCCCGATCAACGGGCAGAACCGCGAGCTGCTGGACGCCCTGCGCAAGGACTTCGCCGAGCACGGGCTGGACCTGCCCGTGTACTGGGGCAACCGGAACTGGGCCCCGTACCTCACCGACGTGATGCGGGAGATGGCCGCCGACGGGCGCCGCCGGATCGCGGTGCTCGCGACCAGCGCCTACGCCTCGTACTCGGGCTGCCGCCAGTACCGCGAGAACCTCGCGGACGCGCTCGCGGCGCTGGAGGGGGAGGGCGTCGCCGAGCTGCCGCAGGTGGACAAGCTGCGGCACTACTTCAACCACCCCGGCTTCGTGCAGCCCATGATCGACGGGGTGCTCGCCGCGCTGGAGTCGCTGCCTGCGCAGGTGCGCGCCGGCGCTCACCTGGCCTTCACCACGCATTCGATCCCCACCGCGGCCGCGGACACGTCCGGCCCGGTCGGGGAGCACACCGCCGACGGCGAGGGCGGCGCGTACGTCAAGCAGCACCTGGACGTCGCGCAGGTGATCGCGGACGCGGTACGGGCCGAGACGGGCACGGAACTGCCCTGGGAGCTCGTCTACCAGTCGCGCAGCGGCGCCCCGCACATCCCCTGGCTGGAGCCGGACATCTGCGACCACCTGGAGGCGCTGCACGGCGCCGGGGCGCCCGCGGTGGTGATGGTGCCGATCGGGTTCGTCTCGGACCACATGGAGGTCCTGTACGACCTCGACACCGAAGCGACCGTGAAGGCCGCGGAATTGGGTCTGCCGGTCGCCCGGTCGGCGACGGTCGGCGCCGACCCGCGGTTCGCGGCCGCGGTCCGGGAACTGGTGCTGGAGCGCGCCGCCGCGGAGCGGGGCGAGCCGGCGCAGCGCTGCGCGCTGGGCCTGCTCGGGCCCAGCCACGACCTGTGCGCGGTGGGCTGCTGCCCGGCGCGCGCGCCCCGGCCCGCGGCCGCGGGCGCCGACAGCCCGTACGCCTAGGAAGGGCGGACCGTGATCTCCGAAGAGCTGAAGGCCGAACTGCTGGACGTGGGTCTGGACGCCGCCCGGCAGGCCGGTGAGCTGCTGCGGGACGGACGCCCGGCCGATCTCGCGGTCGCGGCGACGAAGAGCAGCCCGATCGACGTGGTGACCGAGATGGACATCGCGGCGGAGAAGCTGATCACCGCCGTCCTCGCGCGGCGGCGACCCGAGGACGGGCTGCTGGGCGAGGAGGGCGCGGACAGCCCCGGGACCAGTGGGGTGCGCTGGGTCGTGGACCCGCTCGACGGCACCGTCAACTACCTGTACGGGTTGCCGAGCTGGAGCGTGTCGATCGCCGCCGAGTACGAGGGCGAGACCGTGGTCGGGATCGTGGCGGCCCCGATGCGGCGCGAGACGTACCACGCGGTGCTCGGGGGCGGCGCCTGGCTGGCCGGGGTCCGCCTGGCGTGCCGGGCGGCCGCGCCGCTCGACCAGGCGCTGGTCGGGACGGGGTTCGCGTACCTCCAGGCGCGCAAGGAGCAGCAGGCGGTCGTCGCGCAGCGGGTGATCCCCAAGGTGCGCGACATCCGGCGCGGCGGATCGGCGGCGCTGGACCTCAGCGACGTGGCCGCCGGCCGGCTGGACGCGTACTACGAGCGCGGGCTCAACCCCTGGGACCTGGCCGCGGGCGAGCTGATCGCGCGGGAGGCCGGGGCGCACACGGGCGGGCGGCCGGGGCGGCCGGCCTCGGGAGAGCTGGCGCTCGCCGCCACCCCTGCGGTGTTCGCCTCGCTCCAGCCGTTGCTGGACGAGGCCGGGGCCTGGCACGACTGACGGGCCGTGACACGCCCCCGGCGGGGCCCGGCATGAGGGAACCCCGGCTGCCGCGTGCGGCCGCCGGGGTTCGGGCTGGAGTAGAGGTCAGCAGGCGGAGACGGCGACGCCGTGTTCGGCGGCGAGGCGCTGGAGATCTTCCAGTTCCGCCTGCTCCACTTCCACGAGGAAGTCGTCGCCCGTCTCACGGGCCTGCTTGAGGTCCGTCTGCGTGGCCCGGATGCGCTGCAGAAGACCCGCGGTGAATGCGTCCATGGTGGGTTCGCCCCCTCTTCGTGGGTCGACGGCGGCACGTGGCAGTCCGCCGTCAGGGAGTGGTTGGGGTGTGGTGTCGTCCTCCCCGGCACCCTGGGCCCAGAAACCTCGCGAGGCGAGGGAATCCTCACTTCCGGCCCCCCGCAGGCCCCTGAGCGGCGCCTTACAGCCGGTTTACGGCTGAAACGGGCAGGATGGACGACGCAATACACACGTGTGCCCTCAGGGCTCTATGGAAGGAAACGACGTGCGCGTACTCGTCGTCGAGGACGAGCAGCTGCTCGCCGATGCGGTGGCCACCGGGCTGCGCCGGGAGGCCATGGCCGTGGACGTCGTGTACGACGGCGCCGCGGCGCTGGAGCGCGTCGGGGTGAACGACTACGACGTGGTCGTGCTCGACCGGGACCTCCCCCTCGTGCACGGCGACGACGTCTGCCGGAAGATCGTCGAGCTCGGCATGCCCACCCGCGTGCTGATGCTGACGGCGTCGGGCGATGTGAGCGACCGGGTGGAGGGCCTGGAGCTGGGTGCGGACGACTACCTGCCCAAGCCCTTCGCGTTCACCGAGCTGACCGCCCGCGTGCGCGCCCTGGGGCGGCGCACCACGGTCGCGCTGCCCCCCGTACTGGAGCGGGCCGGCATCAAGCTGGACCCGAACCGGCGCGAGGTGTTCCGCGAGGGCAGAGAGGTCCAGCTGGCACCGAAGGAGTTCGCGGTGCTGGAAGTTCTCATGCGGAGCGAGGGCACCGTCGTCTCCGCCGAGCAGCTGCTGGAGAAGGCATGGGACGAGAACACCGACCCCTTCACGAACGTGGTGCGGGTGACGGTCATGACCCTGCGGCGCAAGCTCGGGGAGCCGCCGGTCATCGTGACCGTGCCCGGCTCCGGCTACCGGATCTGACGCGGGTGGCGGCGACCCCGGCACCACCCACGGTGCCGCCGAGACCGACCTGGGACCCCGGCCAGCCCGAGGGTCCCTTCCCTTGGCTGCGGCCGACCATCCGCATACGCCTCACGCTGCTGTACGGCGGTATGTTCTTGATCGCCGGCATCCTGCTGCTGTCGATCATCTACCTGCTGGCGGCGCAGGCGCTGCGGGAGGGCAACGGGCTACCGTTCAAGATCGCGGGCGGCACGGACATCCAGGTCACCAGCACCTGCCCCGGCGTGATCGGACGGGGCCAGACGCCCGACCAGTTCAACGCCGCGATCAACACCTGCATCCTGGAGCAGCGCAGGCACGCGCTGGACGATCTGCTCAGCCGCTCCCTGATGGCCCTGCTCGGCCTCAGCATCATCGCCTTCGCCTTCGGCTACGCGATGGCCGGCCGGGTGCTCTCGCCGCTCGGCAAGATCACCCGGACCGCCCGCCGGGTGGTCGGCTCCGACCTGACCCGGCGGATCGAGCTGGACGGGCCGGACGACGAGCTGAAGGAGCTCGCCGACACCTTCGACGAGATGCTCGACCGGCTGGAGCGGGCCTTCACGGCCCAGCAACGGTTCGTCGCGAACGCCTCGCACGAGCTGCGCACCCCGTTGGCGATCAACCGGACGCTGCTGGAGGTGCACCTGTCGGATCCGGGTGCGCCGGTCGAGCTCCAGCAGCTCGGCAAGACGCTGCTGGCCACCAACGAGCGCAGCGAGCAGTTGGTCGAGGGCCTGCTGCTGCTGGCCCGAAGCGACAACCAGATAGTCGAGCGCAAGCCCGTGGACCTCGCGGAGGTGGCCTCGCGGGCCATCGACCAGGCGCGCGGGGAGGCGGCGGCGAAGGGCGTGGAGATCCGCGGCGAGCGGGCCGTGGCCGTGGTCCAGGGCAACGGCGTCCTGTTGGAGCGGATCGCCCTCAACCTGGTGCAGAACGCCGTCCGGTACAACGTGCCGGAGGACGGCTGGGTGGAGGTCACCACCGAGTCCCAGCACGGGCAGGCGATCCTCGTCGTATCGAACACGGGTCCCGTGGTTCCCGCGTACGAGGTGGACAACCTCTTCGAGCCCTTCAGGCGGCTGCGTACGGAGCGAACGGGCAGCGACAAGGGTGTCGGGCTCGGCCTGTCGATCGCGCGCTCCGTGGCCCGCGCACACGGCGGCCGGATCTCCGCGACGCCGCGCGAGGGTGGTGGCCTCGTGATGCGTGTCACTTTGCCCCTGTGAGTCCCTTCACCTGCTGTTCGCTGTTGGCTGAAAATGCGAGGGGCGGGGGATGAGGGGATTGTGTGATCGATCACATTGGCGAGTGTTGGGCCATGTGCGTTCAGTGACCCCAAAAGAGGCCGGAAAGCCCGGGAAGTCCGGGTTTCCCGCCCCTCGAACGGCGGGAAATACACGGGGTGGCGTTTGTGCAAGACGGCCCCCGGACCGTGTACGGTCCCGGTCGTCATCCCAGCCAATCGCTCCTTCAGGTGGGCGGCTGGGTGTCGATTGAGTAACAGACCTTGATGTGAGGCAAAATCTCCGCCTCAGGTCGGGCACAAGTCCGGCCTCTCGCGCGTTACGTGCGCTGAGACACCGCTAAATCCCAGAGGGGGAGAGCGAAAAATGGCAACGGACTACGACACCCCACGCAAGACCGACGACGACGTCGACAACGACAGCATTGAAGAGCTGAAGGCCCGGCGCAACGAGAAGTCTTCTTCGAGCGTCGATGTCGACGACTTCGACGCGGCGGAGGGCATGGAGCTCCCCGGCGCGGACCTCTCCAACGAGGAACTGGCCGTCCGAGTGCTGCCCAAGCAGGCCGATGAGTTCACCTGCATGAGCTGCTTCCTGGTGCACCACCGCAGCCAGCTGGCGCGCGAGAAGAACGGTCAGCCGATCTGCCGCGACTGCGACTGAGAGGCGTCGGCCGTGACCGGCTCGACACCGTTTCGGAAGCGGCGCTTTCGAAAAGCTGGTGATCCGGCGGAGGCGCAGGCGGGAATCACGGGCCCGGAAACGGGCCCAGAAGCCCCCGGCGTACCCGCCGTGTCCTCCGGCACCGCCGAGGCGGTGCCGACGGCCGCAGAGTCCGACGAGGCGGCCCGGCGCAGGTCCGGGGCTCGTCGGCTGCAAGCCGTCAAGAGTGGTGTGCGCAAGGGCGGCGAATATGTCAGGGCCGCCGTCCTGCACATCGCGGACCGCATTATCGAGAACGCACCGCGCGTTCCGGTTCGGGACCTCGCGACCCTGCGCGCGCAGTTCCCGGGCCTCGGTCCCGATCAGCTCGCCGACAAGCTGATCGCGGGCGCCGCGTACAGCAGCTCGACGGTGGGCGCGGGCGTCGGAGCCGCGGCCATGCTGCCGGTGCCGCCCGCGATGCCCGCCGAACTGGCCGCGGAGATCACCGGGGTCGCGCTGATCGAGCTGAAGCTCGTCGCGGAGCTCCACGAGGTGTACGGCCAGCGGCCCGCCGGGAACGTCAAGGAGCGCAGCCTCGCCTACCTGGCCGCGTGGACGCAGCAGCGCGGGGTGGACCTGACGAAGCCGACGACGCTGAACATCGCGCTCGGCGGTCAGATGAAGCGCGAACTGCGCCAACAGATCACAAAGCGGACGTTCCGCAACCTGCCGAACCTGCTGCCGTTCATGGTCGGCGCGACCGTCGGGGCGGTCATGAACCACCGCGACACCCGCAAACTCGCCGAGAAGGTCCGTGCCGACCTGCGGAGCCGGGCCGTGGCGTGGGACTCGCTGCCGGAGCTTCCGCCCCTTGAGCAGCCCTCCCAGCCCCTTCCCGGGCCCATCAGGGCCGCACTCGAAGGCCCGGCCGGCGACTGGCCCCCCGCCTGAGCCCCGACCCGACCGGGCCGGCGCCCCCGGTCCGCGGCCCGCGGCTGATCAGCCCCGTGCCCCTGATGTTCCCGGTGCCCCCGGTGCCCCCGGTGCCTTGGCCGACCGGATCGCCTTGACCAGAGCCTGCGGCTCCCGGGTGGAGACGTACGCGTACGGCGTCGGGTCCTGCGGATCGGTGATCGGGATCCGCACCGCCGTCGGGACGTAGCTGCGCAACAGCATGAAGGCGCGGGTATCCGCCTTGTACGTGCGCCAGGCGCGCGCCTCCTCCGCGTCCAGCACCTCGGGCTCGCCCAGCACCGCCACCGGGATCCGCGCATCACCGGCCGCCAGCGCACCGCCCACCACGCGCACGCGAGCGGACCCGTACGAACTCACCAGCATCCCGGCCAGCGCGGTGCCCCCGAACAGCCCGGTCAGCAGCGGCAGCGTCCCCAGTGGCAGCAGCATCAGCGCGCACGCGAGGCCGATCAGTACGGCGATGGCCCACCAGGAGCGGGGGGCGGTCAAACGTTCGTCGTGGTGCGCGGGGGAGAGCTGCATGGCGTCAAGCCTGCCACGGGGCGACCGCCGGGTGGCGGCGCGGGTAAGGTCTGCGCCTGTGAGTGGACGAAACACAGCGTTGACGCCTCCGGCCGATGCCGCCGCGCCGGTCAGGCACCCCGACGCCCCGGCACCCGGCGAGCTGCTCGGTGCGCACTACGAGCACTGCTTCGGCTGCGGCGGGGGCCAGCCCCACGGACTCCACCTGGAGGCCCGCGCGGGCGAGGGCGTGCGCGTCACCGCCGAGTTCACCGTCAAGCCCGCTCATCAGGGTGCTCCCGGTCTCGCCCACGGCGGGGTGCTCGCCACCGCGCTCGACGAGACGCTGGGCTCCCTGAACTGGCTGCTGCGCGTCATCGCGGTCACGGGACGGCTGGAGACCGACTTCGCGCGGCCGGTGCCCGTCGGCACCGTGCTGCACCTGGAGGCCGAGGTCACCGCCGTCGCCGGGCGCAAGATCTACTCCACCGCGGTCGGCCGGATAGGCGGGCCCGAGGGCCCCGTCGCCGTGCGCGCGGACGCGCTCTTCATCGAGGTGAAGGTCGACCACTTCATCGACAACGGTCGGCCCGAGGAGATCCGGGCGGCGATGTCCGACCCGGACCAGGTCAGGCGCGCACGCGCCTTCGAGGTGAACCCCTGATGTCTGAGAACAACCACGCCCCGGTCGACGTGCTGATCAAGCGGGTCGACCCCGAGGTGCCCCTGCCCGCGTACGGCCACCCCGGCGACGCCGGCTGCGATCTGGTGACCACCGAGGCGGCCGTGCTGGAGCCCGGCGAACGCGCCGTACTGCCCACGGGCGTGTCCATCGCCCTGCCCGACGGGTACGCGGCGTTCGTGCACCCGCGCTCGGGGCTGGCCGCCCGCTGCGGGCTCGCGCTCGTGAATGCCCCGGGGACGGTGGATGCCGGGTACCGTGGGGAGATCAAGGTGATCGTGGTCAATCTCGACCCGCGCGAGAGCGTCCGGTTCGAGCGCTTCGACCGCATTGCCCAGCTGGTTGTCCAGAGGGTCGAGAAGGTGCGCTTCCACGAGGTGGCGGAACTTCCCGGCTCGGCGCGGGCCGAGGGGGGTTTCGGCTCCACCGGCGGTCATGCGGCCGTGGCCGGATCCGGCGCTGGTCAGCAGGGTGGGAATGGCTACGCTTCGGTCGTATCCGACCGGGAAGGACAGTGACGTGTTCGGACGTCGCAAGAAGAACGACTCCGCCAAGGACGGCGGCGCGGCCGAGCAGGTCGTGGACGGCGTGGCTGCCGATGAGCAGGACGGCGGCGAGGAGCAGGACTCCGCGCCCCGCAGGGTGAACCTGCCGCCGGCCCCGCGGCCCGACGGCCCCTGGGACGTCTCCGAGGTGCCCGGTGCACCCGAGGAGGGTCGCGTCGACCTGGGCGGCATTCTCGTACCGGGTGTCGAGGGCATGGAGCTGCGCGTCGAGGTCGCCGGCGACGCGATCGTCGCCGCGACGGTCGTCCTCGGCGACAGCGCCGTACAGCTGCAGGCCTTCGCGGCGCCCAAGAAGGAAGGCATCTGGGGCGAGGTCCGCGAGGAGATCGCCACGGGCATCACCCAGCAGGGCGGCATCATCGACGAGGTCGAGGGTCCGCTGGGCTGGGAGCTGCGCGCCCAGGTGCCCGTTCCGATGCCCGACGGCCAGACCGGCGCCCAGCTGGTCCGCTTCGTCGGCGTCGACGGCCCGCGCTGGTTCCTGCGCGGCGTCATCTCCGGCCAGGGCGCGGTGCGCCCCGAGTCGGCGGGCGTGCTGGAGCAGATCTTCCGGGAGACCGTCATCGTGCGCGGCGACGGTCCGATGGCTCCGCGCGACCCGATCGTGCTGAAGCTGCCGAACGACGCCCAGATGGTGCCGGACGGCGTGCAGACCGAGGACCAGGAGGGCTCCCGCTTCTCCGGCGGCATGGGCCAGCTGGAGCAGGGTCCGACGATCACCGAGGTCCGCTGACCCGGCGGCTCCCCGGCGACGACCGTTTCCGGCCGCGGGCCGTACTCCTTCGGGGGTACGGCCCGCTGTCGTACCCGAGGGGTGTCAGAAATCCGTCAGGGATGGGCGCACGCTCCGCAAAAGGTGCGTGATCGGCGGAAACGTCCCGGAGAATGGGCCCATGGGACGCGGCAAGCTACGGATCTACCTCGGCGCGGCACCCGGTGTGGGAAAGACGTACGCGATGCTCTCCGAGGGCCACCGCCGGGTGGAGCGGGGCGGCGACTGCGTCGTCGGCTTCGTCGAGCACCACGGGCGGCCGCGCACCGAGGTGATGCTGCACGGGCTCGAACGGGTGCCGCGCCGGGAGCTCTCGTACCGGGGCGCCGCCTTCACCGAGATGGACGTGGACGCGGTACTGGCGCGCCGGCCCGCCGTCGCGCTCGTGGACGAGCTCGCGCACACCAACGTGCCCGGCTCGCGCAACGCCAAGCGCTGGCAGGACGTCGAGGAGCTGCTGCGGGCGGGCATCGACGTCGTGTCCACCGTGAACATCCAGCACCTGGAGTCGCTCGGCGACGTGGTGGAGTCCATCACCGGGGTGCGGCAGCGCGAGACCGTGCCGGACGAGGTGGTGCGGCGGGCCGACCAGATCGAGCTCGTCGACATGTCCCCCCAGGCGCTGCGCCGGCGGATGGCCCACGGGAACATCTACCGGTCCGACAAGGTCGACGCGGCCCTGTCCAACTACTTCCGGCCCGGCAACCTCACCGCCCTGCGCGAGCTGGCGCTGTTGTGGGTGGCCGACCGGGCCGACGAGTACCTCCAGCAGTACCGGGGCGAGCACAACATCCGCTCCACCTGGCAGGCGCGTGAGCGGATCGTCGTGGGGCTCACGGGCGGCCCCGAGGGCCGGACGCTCATCCGCCGCGCCTCCCGGGTGGCGGCCAAGGGGTCCGGGAGCGAGATCCTGGCCGTCTACATCGCCCGCAGCGACGGGCTGACCGCGGCCTCGCCGAAGGAACTCGCGGTCCAGCGGACGCTGGTCGAGGATCTTGGCGGAACGTTTCACCATGTGATCGGCGACAACATCCCCGACGCGCTCCTCGAATTCGCCCGCGGGGTCAACGCCACCCAGATCGTGCTCGGCTCCAGCCGCCGCAAGGCCTGGCAGTACGTCTTCGGCCCCGGCGTCGGCGCCACCGTGGCCCGCGACTCGGGGCCCGACCTCGACGTGCACATCGTCACGCACGAGGAGGTCGCCCGGGGTCGAGGCCTGCCCGTGGCCCCCTCGGCGGCCCGGCTCGGGCGGCCCCGGATCATCGCCGGGTGGGTCGTCGGGATGGTCCTGCCCGCCCTGCTGGCCGTGCTGCTCACGCACGTGAACGCCGACCCGGGCCTCGCCAACGAGATGCTGCTGTTCCTGTCGCTGACCGTGGCCGCCGCCCTGCTGGGCGGACTCTGGCCGGCGCTGGCCTCGGCCGCCTTCGGCTCGCTGCTGCTGAACTACTACTTCGCCCCGCCAGTGCACCGGTTCACCGTCTCCGACCCGAAGAACATCGTGGCCATCGCCGTCTTCTTCGGGGTCGCGGTCTCCGTGGCCTCGGTGGTGGACCTGGCCGCCCGGCGCACCCACCAGGCCGCCCGGCTGCGCGCCGAGTCCGAGATCCTCTCCTTCCTGGCCGGCAGCGTGCTGCGCGGCGAGACCACGCTGGACGCGCTGCTGGAGCGGGTGCGCGAGACCTTCGCCATGGAGTCCGTGGCCCTCCTGGAGCGCACGAGCGACGTCGAGCCCTGGAGACCCGCCGGGAGCGTCGGACCGAGCCCGGCTGGCCGCCCCGAGGACGCCGATGTGGACATGCCCATCGGGGACCACATGGCGCTGGCCCTGTCCGGCCGGGTGCTGCCCGCCGAGGACCGTCGCGTGCTCGGCGCCTTCGCCGCCCAGGCCGCCGTCGTCCTGGACCGGCAGCGGCTGGTCGGGGAGGCCGAGGAGGCTCGGCGGCTGGCCGAGGGCAACCGGATCCGGACCGCGCTGCTGGCCTCCGTCAGCCATGACCTCCGTACGCCGCTCGCCTCCATCAAGGCGTCGGTGTCCTCCCTGCGCTCCGACGACGTGGACTGGTCCGAGGAGGACCGGGCCGAGCTCCTCGAAGGCATCGAGGACGGCGCCGACCGCCTCGACCACCTGGTCGGCAACCTGCTCGACATGTCCCGCCTCCAGACCGGCACCGTGACCCCGCTCATCCGCGAGATCGACCTCGACGAGGTGGTCCCGATGGCGCTGGGCGGCGTACCGGAGGACAGCGTGGTCCTCGACGTCCCGGAGACGCTGCCGATGGTGGCGGTGGACCCGGGGCTGCTGGAGCGGACCGTGGCCAACGTGGTGGAGAACGCCGTCAAGTACGCACCGGCCGGGGAGCGGGTGCTGGTCGCGGCCAGTTTCCTCGGCGACCGGGTCGAGGTGCGCGTCGTCGACCGCGGCCCCGGGGTGGCCGACGAGGCGAAGGACCGGATCTTCGCCCCCTTCCAGAGGCACGGGGACGCCCCGCGCGGCAACGGGGTCGGCCTCGGCCTCGCCGTGGCCCGCGGCTTCGCCGAGGCCATGGACGGCACCCTGGCGGCCGAGGACACGCCCGGCGGCGGTCTGACCATGGTGCTGACACTGCGCGCCGCGACGCGCGACAGTGAACACGCCGGCGCCCCTGCCGGCACCGGCCCCATCGCTCCCGACCCGATACGACAGAAAGCAGGACTTCAATGACCCGGGTGCTCGTGGTGGACGACGAACCGCAGATCGTCCGAGCCCTCGTGATCAATCTGAAGGCGCGCAAGTACGAGGTCGACGCCGCGGCGGACGGGGCCGGCGCCCTGGAACTCGCGGCCGCCCGCCACCCCGACGTGGTCGTCCTCGACCTGGGCCTGCCCGACATGGACGGCGTCGAGGTGATCAGGGGCCTGCGCGGCTGGACCCGGGTGCCGATCCTGGTCCTCTCGGCCCGGCACAGCTCCGACGAGAAGGTCGAGGCCCTGGACGCAGGGGCCGACGACTACGTCACCAAGCCCTTCGGCATGGACGAGCTGCTGGCGCGGCTGCGCGCCGCCGTCCGCAGGGCCGAGCCGGCGGCGGGCGCCGGCGAGGACGAGGTGCTCGTGGAGACCGACGGGTTCACGGTGGACCTGGCCGCCAAGAAGGCCGTGCGCGAGGGGCGCGACGTACGGCTCACACCCACCGAGTGGCACCTGTTGGAGGTGCTGGTCCGCAACGGCGGCAAGCTGGTCAGCCAGAAGCAGCTGCTGCAGGAGGTCTGGGGGCCCTCGTACGGCACCGAGACCAACTACCTGCGCGTCTACATGGCGCAGCTGCGGCGGAAACTGGAGGCGGACCCTTCCCACCCGCGGCACTTCATCACCGAACCGGGCATGGGATACCGCTTCGAGAGGTAGCGGGGGCGCCGGTACGCTTCCTGTTATGAGTGCTGAACCGCGTCCCGAGAAGTCCGTCAAGCCGGTCAGGCCGGCGGGCCGGTTCCGGCGGATGATAGAGCGGCTGTCCACCTCACAGGAGGAGCTGCATTCGGCGGAGCTGCAAGAGGACGCAGAAGCCGCGGGGTGTACGCGGATCTGCGACTCCCACGACCGCCAGATAGTCAAGGTGACGGGAACCCTGCGTACCGTCACCCTTCGGCCGCGCGCCGGAGTGCCCGCCCTGGAGGCGGAGCTCTTCGACGGCTCGGCGGCGCTGGACGTCGTGTGGCTCGGACGTCGCTCGATCGTGGGAATCGAACCGGGCCGGCGCATGATCGCCTCCGGGCGGATCTCCATGAGCCACGGCCGCCGGGTCCTCTTCAATCCGAAGTACGAACTCCGACCGCTCGGACAGGAGCACTAACCGGTGACGTCACTCGACAAACCGATCACCCCGGATCCCGCCGGCGAACCGTCCGCGGACCAGAAGGCCGTGACGCAGGCGGCGCTGTTCGACGCCTTCGGGGGCGTCCGGGGCACCGTGGAGACGATGCTCCCCGGCCTGCTCTTCGTGATGATCTACACGGTCAACAAGGACGTGAAGATGTCGGCGATCGCGGCGGGCGCGGTCGCCGTCCTGCTCGTGATCGTGCGGCTGCTGCGCAAGGACACCGTGAAGCACGCCTTCAGCGGGGTCTTCGGCGTGGGCGTCGGTGTGGCCTTCGCGCTGTTCACCGGTACCGCCAAGGGCTTCTACCTGCCCGGCATGATCTACGGCGCCGGGCTGGGCGTGGCCTTCACGCTGTCCGCGCTGGTCGGGTTCCCGCTGCTGGGCGTGATCCTGGGGCCGGTGTTCAAGGAGAACCTGTCCTGGCGGACCCGCAACCCCGGGCGGAAGAAGGCGTACACCAAGGCCAGCCTGGCCTGGGGGCTCATCTTCCTCGCGAAGTACGCGATCCTCTTCCCGCTGTACTGGTGGGGGGACGCGACGCAGTTGGGCTGGGTGCTGATCGCGCTCAAGCTGCCGCCGATGGTGCTGGCGGTGTACTTCACGTGGGTGTTCCTGGCGAAGGCGCCGCCGCCGATCGACGTGATCGCGGAGTGGGAAGCCAAGGAGGCCGCCGAGGAGGCCGCCAAAGAGGCCGCCAACGAGACCACCAAGGGCGCCGCGCGGCACCGCCGGACCTGACGCAAGAGAAGCCGGGCCCGGCGAAGGAGAAGCCGGGCCCGGCGTACGAGCGCCTGGCCCGGCGTACGAGGCCCGGGCCTGACGTACGAAGGGGGCGGGCCGACCATCGCATGGTCGGCCCGCCCCCTTCTGCGTGTCGCGTGCCGTCAGTGACGGGCCTGGAGGAGGTCCTCCAGCTGTTCCTCGCGGGCCTGGGCGGCCACGAAGAGCAGTTCGTCGCCCGGCTCCAGGGTTTCCTCCGCGTGCGGGGTCAGGACCCGGTTGCCGCGGATGATCGTGACCAGGGAGGTGTCCTCGGGCCAGGTGATCTCGCTGATCTGGGTTCCGGCGACCGAGGAGTCGGCGGGCAGGGTCAGCTCGACGAGGTTGGCGTCGCCGTGGCTGAAGCGCAGCAGGCGCACCAGGTCGCCGACGCTGACGGCCTCCTCGACCAGGGCCGACATCAGACGCGGGGTGGAAACCGCGACGTCGACGCCCCAGGACTCGTTGAAGAGCCACTCGTTCTTCGGGTTGTTGACCCGCGCCACGACCCGGGGGACCCCGTACTCGGTCTTGGCCAGGAGGGACACGACGAGGTTGACCTTGTCGTCGCCCGTGGCGGCGATGACGACGTTGCAGCGCTGCAGCGCGGCCTCGTCGAGCGAGGTGATCTCGCAGGCGTCGGCCAGCAGCCACTCGGCCTGCGGCACCCGCTCCACCGAGATGGCGGTCGGCGCCTTGTCGACGAGGAGCACCTCGTGCCCGTTCTCCAGCAGCTCGCCCGCGATGGAACGGCCCACCGCGCCGGCTCCGGCGATCGCGACCCTCATGCGTGTGCCTCCTCGGGGCCCTCGGCGAAGGACGCCTCGACCTTGTCGATCTCGTCCGTGCGCATCATCACGTGGACGAGGTCGCCCTCCTGCAGCACCGTCTGGGACGTCGGCAGCATGGCCTCGCCCAGTCGGGTGAGGAACGCCACGCGGACGCCGGTCTCCTCCTGCAGCTTGCTGACCTTGTGCCCGATCCACGCGGCGGAGGTGTGCACCTCGGCGAGCTGGACACCGCCGCTCGGGTCGCGCCACAGCGGCTCGGCCCCGGACGGCAGCAGCCGGCGCAGCATCTGGTCGGCGGTCCACCGCACGGTCGCGACGGTGGGGATGCCGAGGCGCTGGTAGACCTCGGCGCGCTTGGGGTCGTAGATGCGGGCGGCGACGTTCTCGACACCGAACATCTCGCGCGCCACACGGGCAGCGATGATGTTGGAATTGTCACCACTGCTGACCGCGGCGAATGCGCCCGCTTCCTCGATCCCGGCCTCGCGCAGCGTGTCCTGGTCGAAGCCGACCCCGGTGACGCGGCGGCCGCCGAATCCGGCTCCCAGCCGGCGGAATGCGGTGGGGTCCTGGTCGATGACGGCGACCGTATGCCCCTGCTGTTCCAAGGTCTGCGCGAGGGCGGAGCCCACTCTTCCGCAGCCCATAATGACGATGTGCACGGCCGTCCTTCCGGCTGTCAGCGCTCGCTGGTTCCCAGCCTCATTACATGCTCTGGCTTCACAGGGTCTCAGACCATGGCCCAAGCTACACACGGGCGGGTCCCCGTGTGACCTTTGCAGTGCAGACGGGGTCTCAATTGCCCTTGAATACCGCCGGGGGGTTCGTCAGCCGGATTTCGAACGCTTACGATCCTCTGCGTGTCCAAACTGACCGACGTGCCCAAACGGATCCTGATCGGCCGGGCGCTACGCAGCGACCGCCTCGGGGAAACCCTCCTCCCCAAGCGGATCGCCCTCCCTGTCTTCGCATCCGACCCGCTCTCCTCGGTGGCATATGCCCCCGGCGAAGTCCTGCTGGTCCTGTCGATCGCGGGTGTGTCGGCGTACCACTTCAGCCCCTGGATCGCGCTCGCGGTCGTCGTGCTGATGTTCACCGTGGTCGCGTCGTACCGCCAGAACGTCCACGCGTACCCCAGCGGCGGCGGCGACTACGAGGTCGCCAACACCAATCTGGGGCCGAGGGCCGGACTCACCGTGGCGAGCGCCCTGCTCGTCGACTACGTGCTGACCGTCGCCGTATCGATCTCCTCCGGAGTCGAGAACCTCGGTTCCGCCGTCGATTTCGTCATCGAGCACAAGGTGCTCTCGGCGATGATCATGATTCTGCTGCTCACGCTGATGAATCTGCGCGGAGTGAAGGAATCCGGGAAGCTCTTCGCCATTCCGACGTACGTGTTCGTCGGCGCCGTCTTCGTGATGATCGCCTGGGGAGCCTGGCGCGGGCTCGTCGCCGGCGACACCATGCAGGCCCCCACGGCACACTTGGAGATCAAGGCGGAACACCAGGGGCTCGCCGGCTTCGCGCTGGTCTTCCTGCTGCTGCGCGCCTTCTCCTCCGGATGTGCCGCCCTGACCGGCGTCGAGGCCATCAGCAACGGCGTCCCCGCCTTCCGCAAGCCCAAGAGCAAGAACGCCGCCACCACCCTCGCCCTGATGGGCGCCCTGGCGGTCACCATGTTCTGCGGGATCATCGGCCTGGCCATGGCCACCGACGTGAGGATGGCCGAGTCGCCCGCCACCAACCTGCTGGACAACGGCGTCCCCGTCGGCCCCGAGTTCGTCCAGCACCCGGTGATCTCCCAGGTGGCCGAGGCCGTCTTCGGCAACGGCAGCTTCCCGTTCATCGTGCTCGCGACCGCCACCGCGCTCGTCCTGTTCCTGGCCGCCAACACCGCGTACAACGGCTTCCCGCTGCTCGGCTCGATCCTCGCGCAGGACCGCTACCTGCCGCGCCAGCTGCACACCCGCGGTGACCGGCTCGCCTTCTCGAACGGCATCGTGCTGCTCGCCGGCGCGGCCATGCTGCTCGTGTGGATCTACGACGCCGACTCCACCAAGCTGATCCAGCTCTACATCGTCGGCGTGTTCGTCTCCTTCACGCTGAGCCAGATCGGCATGGTCCGGCACTGGAACCGCCACCTGCGGAGCGAGACGGACCAAACCGCGCGGCGCCGCATGCACCGCTCCCGGGCGATCAACACCTTCGGCGCGTTCTTCACCGGCATGGTGCTGGTCGTCGTCCTGGCCACCAAGTTCACGCACGGCGCATGGGTCGCCCTGCTGGGCATGGTGATCTTCTACGGCGTGATGACCGCGATCCGCAAGCACTACGACCGGGTCTCCGCCGAGATCGCCGCCGCCGAGGGCCCCAGCGACGACAGCGTGCGGCCCTCCCGGGTCCACTCGATCGTCCTGGTCTCCAAGGTGCACAAGCCCACGCTGCGCGCCCTGGCCTTCGCCAAGCTGACCCGCTCGGACACCCTGGAGGCGCTCAGCATCAGCGTCGACACGGCCGAGACCAAGGCGCTGAGGGAGGAGTGGGAGCGGCGCGGGATCAACGTACCGCTCAAGATCCTCGACTCCCCGTACCGCGAGATCACCCGCCCGGTGATCGAGTACGTGAAGGGCCTGCGCAGCGAGAACCCGCGCGACGCCGTCAGCGTGTACATCCCCGAGTACGTCGTCGGCCGCTGGTACGAGCACCTGCTGCACAACCAGAGCGCGCTGCGGCTCAAGGGCCGCCTGCTGTTCACCCCCGGCGTGATGGTCACCTCGGTGCCCTACCAGCTGGAGTCCTCGGAGCTCGCGAAGAGGCGGGCGAAGAAGCGCCAGGAGTGGAACGCCCCGGGCGCGGTGCGCCGCGGACCGGTGGACACCCCGCGCCCGAAGGACCGCGCGGGGAAGTAGCGCGGGGAAGTAGCACGACGCAGGGCTGGTGAACGGCCGGACGAGATCCACGTAAACTGGTGGGTCGGTCGTCCGGCCGTTCCCATTTAAGTTTTGGAGTCTCCCCACCATGACCGAGCAGAACGAGAAGCAGTCACTGGTCGGGGAGGAGTACGAGGTCGAGGTCGGCCCCGTCGCACACGGCGGCCACTGCATCGCCCGGACGTCCGACGGCCGCGTCCTCTTCGTCCGCCACACCCTGCCCGGCGAGAAGATCGTCGCGCGCGTCACGGAGGGCGAGACGGACTCCCGCTTCCTGCGCGCCGACGCGGTCACGGTCCTGGAGGCCTCCAAGGACCGCGTCGAGGCCCCCTGCCCGTACGCCGGCCCCGGCAAGTGCGGCGGCTGCGACTGGCAGCACGCCAAGCCGGGCGCCCAGCGCCGACTCAAGGGCGAGGTCGTCGCCGAGCAGCTGAAGCGGCTCGCCGGACTGACCCCCGAGGAGGCCGGCTGGGACGGCACGGTCATGCCGGCCGAGGGCGACAAGCTCCCGGCGGGCCAGGTCCCGCAGTGGCGCACCCGCGTCCAGTACGCCATCGACGAGACCGGCCGCGCGGGCCTGCGCAAGCACCGCTCGCACGACATCGAGCCGGTCGACCACTGCATGATCGCGGCGCCGGGCGTCAGCGAGCTCGGCATCGAGAAGCAGGACTGGCCCCAGATGGCCACGGTCGAGGCGATCGCCGCGACCGGCTCCCAGGACCGCCAGGTCGTCCTGACCCCGCGCCCGGGCGGCCGCCTTCCGCTGGTCGAGCTCGACAAGCCGGTCTCGGTCCTGCGCGTCGAGGAGAAGGACGGCGGCGTCCACCGCGTCCACGGCCGCCCCTTCGTCCGCGAGCGCGCGGACGGCCGCACCTACCGCGTCGGCATGGGCGGCTTCTGGCAGGTCCACCCGCAGGCCGCCGACACCCTGATCAAGGCCGTCATGCAGGGCCTGATGCCGCGCAAGGGCGAGATGGCCCTCGACCTCTACTGCGGCGTCGGCATCTTCGCCGGAGCCCTCGCCGAACGCCTCGGCGAGACCGGCGCCGTCCTCGGCATCGAGTCCACGAAGCGCGCGGTCGAGGACGCCCGGCACAACCTGGAGGACTTCCCCCGGGTCCGCATCGAGCAGGGCAAGGTCGAGTCGGTCCTCCCGAAGACCGGGATCACCGAGTGCGACCTGGTCGTCCTGGACCCGCCGCGCGCGGGCGCGGGCAAGCAGACGGTCCGCCACATCGCGGGCCTCTCGGCCCGCCGCATCGCGTACGTGGCCTGCGACCCGGCGGCCCTGGCCCGCGACCTGGGCTACTTCAAGGACAACGGCTACCGAGTCCGCACCCTCCGCGTCTTCGACCTCTTCCCGATGACGCACCACGTGGAGTGCGTCGCGATCCTGGAGCCGGTCCGCGACGACGCCTGACTGCGGATCCGCGGTCTGGGCGTCGCTCGACAGGCTTCCGGTCGGCCACTGGGCAGAGACGAATTCCGTGCGTCGAGCGATCTGAACGGCGAATGACGGCGTTGGCCCTGTTCTGGAGTGGTCGGCTGTAATGAGCGTGCAGGGCCCGGCGCTCTGCACCGCCGGCCGAGTGCTGAGCCGTGCGGAGGGGGCGCGGTCACCGCTCCTGTGACCCGGACACAGACGGAACGCGATGAGCGGTGGGCGCGGGACGGATCAACGCGGCCCCTTGCCGTCGCGGTTGGTCAGCCGGACTGGAGGCGGGAGACCGCGACCGTGCGCTGCCGGCGCAGGGCGACCCGCGCAGCAGGCCGGGGCGACGCCGAGTCACTCGTCGGCGCCGCCCCGGTTCATCTGCAAGTACCACGTGTGTCTTCACGGTCGTCGGCTGACCGGGGCGGCGACCCCGCCTCGGTCAGCCGGCTCCGCCCCGGCCCGTGGCTCCCGGAGCGGCGACCGGCGTGCCGTCAGGGAAGGAGCGGGAAGAGGACGGGCGTCAGTGGCGCCGACACGGAGGACGAGGCGTAGCAGCTCGTCCCCGCGAAGGACGCGGTGTAGCTCGTCGCCGTGATCACCGTGCTGGGAACCGTCAGCATCGGCGGGGCCAGTGTCGCCACCCCACTGGCGTTGGTGAGCGCGGTCCCGAGGACGGTGGGCACGGGCAGCGTGTTCGCCTTGAAGGTGACCAGCTGTCCCGCGAGCGGAGCGGCGCTGGAGGTGACCTTGAGCGTGGCGCTCATCGACGGGATGACGAACGTGCCGTTCGTCCGCAGGCGGATCTGCGCCGGGGCAGCCGTCAGCGTCGTGGGAGCCGGGGTCACGGTCAGGTTCGCCGCGGCGGCGGAGGGACTGTGGCAGGGGCCTCCGTTGTAGACGGCCGTGACCGTGCCGCTGGCGCCTGCGGTGGTGGTGACGCATGCCTTGCCGCTCGCGTTGAGCGCCACGGTCTGGCTGAAGCCGCCGGGACCGCTGAAGGTCACCGTCCCAGTGGGGGTGCCGCTGCCCGGCGCGTTGGTCGTGACTGTGGCGCAGAAGGTCACCGGCTGGCCGCAGACCGCGGGGTTGGGGGTGATGGTGAGCGCGGTCGTGGTCTGGGCGTTGTTCACGGTCACGCCCGCTGTGCCCGTCGACGGCGTGAAGCATCCGTTGCCGTTGTAGACGGCCGTGACGGTGCCGCTGGTGAGGCTGCTGGTGGTGACGCATGCCGTGCCGCCGGGGTTCAGTGGCACTGTCGTGTTCAGTCCGGCCCCGGTGAAGGTGATGGTTCCGGTGGGGGTGCCGCTGCCGGGTGCCACTGCGGTGACGGTGGCGCATACGGTTACGGTCTGGCCGCATACCGAGGGGTTGGGGTTCACCGACACGGTGGTGGTGCTGGCTGCCTGGTTGACCGTCACCGGTGCGGTGCCGGTCGATGAGGAGAGGCATCCGTTGCCGTTGTAGACGGCCGTGACGGTGCCGCTGGTGAGGCTGCTGGTGGTGACGCATGCCGTGCCGCCGGGGTTCAGTGGCACTGTCGTGTTCAGTCCGGCCCCGGTGAAGGTGACGGTTCCGGTGGGGGTGCCGCTGCCGGGTGCCACTGCGGTGACGGTGGCGCATACGGTTACGGTCTGGCCGCATACCGAGGGGTTGGGGTTCACCGACACGGTGGTGGTGCTGGCTGCCTGGTTGACCGTCACCGGTGCGGTGCCGGTCGATGAGGAGAGGCATCCGTTGCCGTTGTAGACGGCCGTGACGGTGCCGCTGGTGAGGCTGCTGGTGGTGACGCATGCCGTGCCGCCGGGGTTCAGTGGCACTGTCGTGTTCAGTCCGGCCCCGGTGAAGGTGACGGTTCCGGTGGGGGTGCCGCTGCCGGGTGCCACTGCGGTGACGGTGGCGCACACGGTTACGGTCTGGCCGCATACCGAGGGGTTGGGGTCCACCGACACCGACACCGTGCTGGCTGCCGGGTTGACCGTCACGTCGAAGGTCCCGGTCGAGTCCGCGAAGCAGGAGTCACCGTTGTAGGTGGCCGAGTAGGTGCCGCTGGTGAGGCTGCTGGTGGTCAGGCATGCCGTGCCGCCCGTGTCCAGCGCCAGTGTCACGTTGAGTCCGCCGGGGCCGGTGAAGGTGATGGTTCCGGTGGGGGTGCCGCTGCCGGGTGCCACTGCGGTGACGGTGGCGCACACGGTTACGGTCTGGCCGCATACCGAGGGGTTGGGGTCGACCGTTACCGACACCGTGCTGGCTGCCTGGTTGACGGTCACCGGTGCGGTGCCGGTCGACGAGGAGAGGCATCCGTTGCCGTTGTAGACGGCTGTGACCGTGCCGGTTTCCAGCGTGGTCGTGGTGACGCATGCTGTGCCGTCGGGGTTCAGTGGCACTGTCGTGTTCAGTCCGGCCCCGGTGAAGGTGATGGTTCCGGTGGGGGTGCCGCTGCCGGGTGCCACTGCGGTGACGGTGGCGCACACGGTTACGGTCTGGCCGCATACCGAGGGGTTGGGGTCGACCGTTACCGACACCGTGCTGGCTGCCTGGTTGACGGTCACCGGTGCGGTGCCGGTCGACGAGGAGAGGCATCCGTTGCCGTTGTAGACGGCTGTGACCGTGCCGGTTTCCAGCGTGGTCGTGGTGACGCATGCTGTGCCGTCGGGGTTCAGTGGCACCGTGGTGTTCAGTCCGGCCCCGGTGAAGGTGATGGTTCCGGTGGGGGTGCCGCTGCCGGGTGCCATTGCGGTGACCGTGGCGCATACGGTTACGGTCTGGCCGCATACCGAGGGGTTGGGGTTCACCGACACGGTGGTGGTGCTGGCTGCCGGGTTGACCGTCACGTCGAAGGTCCCGGTCGAGCCGGTGAAACACGTGTCCCCGCCGTAGGTGACGGTGACGGTGCCGGTTTCCAGCGTGGTGGTGGTGACGCATGCTGTGCCGTCGGGGTTCAGTGGCACCGTCTCGTTGAGTCCGCCGGGGCCGGTGAAGGTGATGGTTCCGGTGGGGGTGCCGCTGCCGGGTGCCACCGCGGTGACCGTGGCGCACACGGTCACGGACTCGCCGCATACCGACGGGTTGGGGTCCACCGTCACCGACACCGTGCTGGCTGCCGGGTTGACCGTCACGTCGAAGGTCCCGGTCGAGTCCGCGAAGCAGGAGTCACCGTTGTAGGTGGCCGAGTAGGTGCCGCTGGTGAGGCTGCTGGTGGTCAGGCATGCCGTGCCGCCCGTGTCCAGCGCCAGTGTCACGTTGAGTCCGCCGGGGCCGGTGAAGGTGACGGTTCCGGTGGGGGTGCCGCTGCCGGGTGCCACGGCGGCGACCGTGGCGCACACCGTTACGGTCTGGCCGCATACCGACGGGTTGGGGTCCACCGACACCGACACCGTGCTGGCTGCCGGGTTGACCGTCGCGTCGAAGGCCCCGGTCGAGCCGGTGAAACACGTGTCCCCGCTGTAGACGGCCGTGACCGTGCCGGTTTCCAGCGTGGTCGTGGTGACGCATGCTGTGCCGTCGGGGTTCAGTGGCACGGTTTCGTTGAGTCCGCCGGGGCCGGTGAAGGTGATGGTTCCGGTGGGGGTGCCGCTGCCGGGTGCCACTGCGGTGACGGTGGCGCATACGGTTACGGTCTGGCCGCATACCGACGGGTTGGGGTCCACCGACACCGACACCGTGCTCGACGCCTGGTTGACCGTCACGTCCAGTGAGCCTGTCGACGGCAGGAAGCAGGTATCGCCCGTATAGGTGACGGTGACCGTGCCGGTTTCCAGGGTGGTGGTGACGCATGCTGTGCCGTCGGGGTTCAGTGGCACCGTCTCGTTGAGTCCGCCGGCCCCGGTGAAGGTGACGGTTCCGGTGGGGGTGCCGCTGCCGGGTGCCACCGCGGTGACCGTGGCGCACACGGTTACGGTCTGGCCGCATACCGAGGGGTTGGGGTCCACAGACACCGACACCGCACTGGTCGCCGAATTGACCGCCACATCCGCGGTGCCGGTCGACGGCGTGAAGCATCCGTCGCCGTTGTAGACGGCTGTGACGGTGCCGGTTTCCAGCGTGGTCGTGGTGACGCATGCTGTGCCGTCGGGGTTCAGTGGCACCGTCTCGTTGAGTCCGCCGGCCCCGGTGAAGGTGACGGTTCCGGTGGGGGTGCCGCTGCCGGGTGCCACCGCGGTGACCGTGGCGCACACGGTTACGGTCTGGCCGCATACCGAGGGGTTGGGGTCCACCGACACGGTGGTGGTGCTGGCTGCCTGGTCGACCGTCACCGGTGCGGTGCCGGTCGATGAGGAGAGGCATCCGTTGCCGTTGTAGACGGTCGTGACGGTGCCGGTTTCCAGCGTGGTCGTGGTGATGCACGCCGTGCCGCCCGTGTTCAGTGGCACGGTTTCGTTGAGTCCGCCGGGGCCGGTGAAGGTGATGGTTCCGGTGGGGGTGCCGCTGCCGGGTGCCACGGCGGTGACCGTGGCGCACACCGTTACGGTCTGGCCGCATACCGACGGGTTGGGGTCCACAGACACCGACACCGTGCTGGCTGCCGGGTTGACCGTCGCGTCGAAGGTCCCGGTCGAGCCGGTGAAACACGTGTCCCCGCCGTAGGTGACGGTGACGGTGCCGGTTTCCAGCACGGTGGTGGTGACGCATGCTGTGCCGTCGGGGTTCAGGGGCACCGTCTCGTTGAGTCCGCCGGGGCCGGTGAAGGTGATGGTTCCGGTGGGGGTGCCGCTGCCGGGTGCCATTGCGGTGACGGTGGCGCATACGGTTACGGTCTGGCCGCATACCGACGGGTTGGGGTCCACCGTCACCGACACCGTGCTGGCTGCCGGGTTGACCGTCACGTCGAAGGTCCCGGTCGAGCCGGTGAAACACGTGTCCCCGCCGTAGGTGACGGTGACGGTGACGGTTTCCAGCACGGTGGTGGTGACGCATGCTGTGCCGTCGGGGTTCAGGGGCACCGTCTCGTTGAGTCCGCCGGGGCCGGTGAAGGTGATGGTTCCGGTGGGGGTGCCGCTGCCGGGTGCCACCGCGGTGACCGTGGCGCACACGGTCACGGACTCGCCGCATACCGAGGGGTTGGGGTCCACCGTCACCGACACCGTGCTGGCTGCCGGGTTGACCGTCACGTCGAAGGTCCCGGTCGCGCTTGCATAGCACTCGTCGCCGCCGTAGGTGACGGTGACCGTGCCGGTTTCCAGCACGGTGGTGGTGACGCACGCCATGCCGCCCGCGTCCAGCGACACCGTCTCGTTGAGCCCGCCGGGACCGGCGAAGGTCACCGAGCCCGACGGGTTGCCGACGCCCGACGAGACCGACGCCACGGTGACACAGAGCGTCACCGTCTCACCGCACACCGACGGGTTGGGGTCCGCCGAGACGTCGACCGAGACGGGCGCGTGGTTGACGACGTGGAGCGTCAGGGGGGAGTTCGACCCGTCGAAGTCCGCGTCGCCGGTGTAGAAGGCGGCTGCCTGGTGGAAGCCGACGTCCAGGTTGCTGATGCTGACCTGTGCCTGCCCGTTCACGTCCACGGGGGCGGACAGCACCGGACCGTCGTCGCTGACGATGAAGGACACCAGCCCGGTGGGGGTTCCCGCGCCCGGCGGAATGGGGGTCACCTGGGCGGTGAAGGTCACCGTCTCGCCGCAGACCGAGGGTTCGGGGTCGAAGGACAGCGTGGTGGTGGTGTTCGCGAGGGTGACTTCCTGGGTGTCCGCTCCCGTGGACGGGTCGTACTCTGCGTCGCCCGAGTAGTCGGCCTCCACCCCGTGGAGACCGACCTCCAGATCGCTGGTCGTGTACTGTGCCTGGCCGCTCGTGTCGAGCGGCACCGTCGTTACGGACACGCCGTCGACGACGAATTCGACGCTGCCGGTCGGGGTGGGGCCGCCGGCGAGTTCCGGCTGGACGGTGGCGGTGAAGGTGACCGCCTGGCCGAAGACGGATGGATCCGGTGCAGAGGTCACGGTGGTGATCGAACTGGCCATGGTATGGCTCCCTTTCGGATGACCCACGAAAGCAGACGATTTCCTTCACCCGTATGGCGGAGCGTGGAACGCACGCGGAAAACCTGGTGCGGCGTTCTGGAAGGAGCCCTTAGTCCACGCGGAGTCGGGGCGCATCACCTGCTGATATCAGCAGTAGGCATTCCGGGTGGGGTCTTGGGCTAGACGGGTGAAGGGAATACCACTCGTTCGGCTCAGCGCGCCCAGGCGTGCGAGAGGAGCTAAACCCGAATCGCGCGGCGCCTTGGCGCACTCTTCCAAGAGGAAAAGACTCCCTTTTCCGCCGTCTTCCAGGGTGTTCTCAACCGGGCGTGCCGGGCGTACTCGCGCTCCTGAGACAGTCTGGTGGAATCACGGCCGAAAGGAAAGGATTCAGCACCGAGATGAACTGCGATATTCCTTCGCGGTATCCGGAATTTTCGGGGGTGTCACGGCCCGCCGCAGCCCCTCGGCGCACCGGCTGTCGGGTACGTCGAGGGGCTGTCGGTGGGCGCGTCACCTTCCGGCGTCCGCCGGAGTGGGGGCAGGATGCCCACCGGAGCCTGCGCCGTGTCACCTGCGCGGTGGTGCGGTGCGGCGGATGGCCGGTAGATGCCCGCGATGCCGTGCGGGTGCGCGTCCACGGGAGCCGGCCGCTTCCTCGTGCCGACAGGGACCCTACGGGCGGACCGCCGTGATGGAACCGCCCCCACCCGCCCTCCTGTTGGCCGCGTCGGCCTCCTGTCGCGTGGGGTAGTCGCGCGTGACCCCGTTGGGGAGGACCAGCCGGTAGACGAGCGTGGACCGCCCGGCGCGTCCGCAGTTGCATGCCATGGTCTTCCTCCTTCTGTTCGGCCGCTCCGGCGGCCGGTCAAGGGGGAGGGTCCGGGGAACTCCGAGGCAGGACGAGTCCCCGGCCCGTTCCCTGTGCCTTTTATCCCCGGGCATCGCACGGTGACACTCACCGCCATATAGTCATATTATCTCTGGCGCTGATAAAGAAGATTCTCCTGACATGACTGTCAGTCAAGCCAGTTGGCTGCCAGGCCGGTGAGATAGGAAAGGGTGAGCGTCATGGCGCCCATCTGGAACCACGTTTCCCCTCCGACCCAGTGGGCGAGCGTGGTGACGGCGGCCGCAACCCAGATACTGGCGCACCATCCACAGGTGATCAGATATGCCGGGTGGGAGTCTTCGCCGAAACGGTTGGCGACCCGGGAGCGAAACCCCGCAGCGAGGGCGTCCTTGGTGATGAATCGCGTGACGCGACAGACTGTGCCGAGCGACAGGAGGAAGATCAGCGCACTCATGGAATTCATCGTAGGGTTTCCACTTCCCGTTCCTCTCGCGTTTCCTCGAATACGCCGGGAGGGTCGGAGCGGCGGGGAATGCCGGGAACGCCGGGGAATGCCGGGGTGCCCCGCGGGGCCGGCGGTGCCCGCGGGGTCGGCGGTGCCTGTGGAACGGGGCCCTGGGCCCGACGCCGTTCCGTCGGCGCGGGCTCGTCGGCGTTCACCCGGCACCTACGGAGCCCGGCGCGGGCGCGCCGCACTTGTGTTCTGCACGGTGAGGTGGGCGAAGGGGCTGTACCGTCCGGTCGAGGCTCCGGGGCGCTGGCGCTGGCGGTGACGGTCAACGCCGCCCATTGTCCCCCAGCGGACAGGCACGCAGACGGGGGCGAGAGCTCTTGGCTGACTTACACCTGTCCTCGCAACCGCCCCATGCTTACTGGCCACTTCCTCTGCGACCAGGAGGACGCGTCTCAGCCTGCTTTCGCGGCCCGTGTCCTCGGCAGCGCCCACGTCCTCGACGACGGCACCCCGCAGGCCAACGTCACCCTGGCCGGCATCCGAGCGCTGACCGGTTTCCCCGACGGCACGGGCGCCGAATGGCGCCAGACGGCCCCGGTCGCCTTCGAGCAAGAGCCACTGCGTGCGCATCCAGCGCTTGACGCGGAGCGTGGAGGCTTCTACTACCCGGACAGCGACCGGAATCTCCAGAAAGAGATGAACCGCATGGCAAGCTTGGATCGCTATGCGGAGCTGAACCGAGGCGTCGGTACCAAGCAGCGGCTGACCTCAGCCCCAGCTGGATCAAGCCATGCCACCCGCGCTCCTTACTGCCGCACACGTCGGAAATGATCCACGGCATGTACTTCTCCAGGCGCCAGTTCGAATCTGTTCACGCGGCTTGTCGAGACAGGGCAGATCGGAACGACTGGGGCGAGCACCCACCTGGTCCGTCAGCAGGTCATTCGTAGTTTCCGGGGCGAGCGCAGTCCCGTGCTGGCTGTTCTGAGTGGCGACGAACCGCCCAGGCTCGGCGCAACGCCCAGCGTCGTGGGGAACGTTAAAGCCCACCTGCCCATGTCGGTGCGGCTCTGGCGGGATGGGGGTCATAGAGCGAAGAACCGTACCGGTTCTGCCAGGGCCGCGCGTGCCCCGTCGAAGTCGGCAAGCCTGGCTGCGACGGTGGCCGTCGCAAGCCGGGACGGCAGAGCGGCGGAAAACTTCAATCCGTGAACGGCTCGCTGGTCGACATCCGGTAGCACCAGCGTAGAACCGGGTCCTGCAGTCTTTCGGGCGGCGCGCCACATGTCCGGTGTCAGGTCCTCGCGCAGTCGGAGGTAGCAGTCGGTCGGCCTCTGCACCGGGTCGGCGATCGCCGACAGCGTCGCTGCCAGTGTGGCGTTGACGCGATAGCCGGCCCAGGTCCACCAACGGACGTCGTCGCCCTGTCGTGCCACGAGTGACCCACCGGGGTGGACCACGTAAGGTGCCTCTTCCTCACGCCACTCTCGCAAGCAGGCCTCCGCTCTCCCGGTGCGAGAGACGAGCGGGTCGGCGCCGAGCAGGACCTCGCGCATCGCTCGCGTGAGAGCGTAGGACAAGCCGGTGAGCATGCCGCTTGACCACTTGGCGACGCCTCCGCCGTCTACGGGCTCCACGAAGGCCCGCTTGCGACCCCAGTCGATGAATGTCACCTGCCAGCTGCGACCGGCGAGCAGCAGGCGGCGCGGTCCAGGTCGTTCCTCGGTCAGCACGGTGGGATCCATCTGTCCGATCTCTGTGCGCCCGGACAGAACGGTGAACTGCGGGGGAGCGGTGAACGAGGCGGTCAGCTCGATGAAATGACGCCGCCCGAAACGACGTTCTGCCTCGGGGCCGATGTACATCAGACCGCCATCGGAGTCCAGGAATCCCTCGTCCAGGAGGTGACGAAGGATGGGAGCAGCCGAACGGTCGAAGGGCGCCAGCCCGTTCCACTGATCAGGCCACAACTGATCGCCCAGCTTGTGCTGCTGCAGTGTCGCGGCGAGGAGTTGCTGCGCGACGAGATGCCGTGGCTCGGGCGGCGCGACGACCGGTTCGACCCAGCCACGGGCCCAGAGCAGGAGCAGACCCGCTGCCTGCAGCAGGGCTTCCTTCCGCGTGGCCAGGAACAGACAGTTGCGGGTGGACCCGGCCCTGCGTCCGGTACGGCCGACGCGCTGGAGGAAGGACGCGACCGTGCCGGGGCAGTCGATCTGGATGACCCGGTCCAGGTCACCGACGTCGATGCCCAGTTCCAGGGTTGACGTGGAGACGATGACGCAGTCGCGTGCCTCGGCGAACGCCTGTTCCGACCTGGCTCGCTCGTCTGCCGAGAGTGAGGCGTGCGACAGGAACACCGTGACCTCACGTGCACGCAGCGCCGCGCCGAGCTCCTCCACCTGGCGCCTGGAATCGCAGAACACCAGACGCTTCTCGCCTTTGTGTAGCGCCGCGATGACCTTTGAGGCGTTGGCGAGGGACCCTACGTAGTCGAGTTCGATGTCTCCGGGTGGTGGGGTGCTGATCTCCGTTGATCCCGGCTGACCAGCAGAGCCTGGATGCGCCTGGGGGAGTTCGGGCGCGATGACCTGACCGGGGCGCCGTCCCGCCCCTGAGCCTTGCAGCCAGGTGAGGAGCTGCTGGGGATTTCCGACGGTTGCCGAGAGTCCGATCCGCTGGATCGGACGTCCTGTCACCCGTTCGAGACGCTCCAGCACTGCCAGCAGGTGCCAGCCCCGATCGTCGCTGGCGAAGGCGTGTACCTCGTCCACGATGACCGCCTTGATGCCGCCCAATAGGTGGGCGTGGTCCGTCTTCACACCGATCAGCATCGCTTCGAGCGATTCCGGCGTGGTGAGGAGGATGTCGGGCCGATCGGCGCGGATGCGCCGGCGCTGCGATTCCCTGGTATCCCCGTGCCAGAGGGAAGCGGCGCGCCCGAGCCACTGGGCGTATGCGTCCACGCGGTTGACGAGGTTGTTGAGCAGCGCTTTGAGCGGGCAGAGGTACAGGACCGAAGTGCCCGTCCAGCCGTGGGCCGACATGGCTGAGAGGACCGGCAGACAGGCGGCCTCGGTCTTTCCCCCGGCCGTTGGAGCGAGGAGGATCGCGTCCTCCCCGTCCATCAGGGGATTGATCGCTGCCCGTTGCAGTGGACGCAGGTCCGGCCAGCCGAGCGTGTTCACCACGTGATGAAGGATGACGGGGTCGAGTCGGTCGACGGGGTCCCCGGCGGGGCCCGTCACAGTTCCAGGTCGATGTCTGCCGCGGACGGGGTTCCGGCCAGGTTCCGCTCCACGTCGGTCAGTTCCTCGTTCGTCACCGTGAGTCGGTAGTGCCGACGAGGGTCGAAGTCCTCGAACTGGTCGATACGGTCCAGGACGTCACCGACGAGCTTCTTGAGGAAGAGCCGGGGTGCAACTCCGGTCTTCCCTCCGAGTGCCCCGCCCACGGCCCGAGCGAGGTCGGCGATGTACGCGTCATCGGCCAGGGCTCCGATCCGGTCGGGGGCGGTGGCGCCGGCCGCGTACAGGTCGCGGATGTTCACCCCGAGGTCGGTCAGTGAGTCATGGGTGAAGCCGCTCAGCCGTACCTGGACGGCCCGCGGGTTGTCGAAGCGCGGGTCTGTCGTGAAATCCGTGGCGAGGCGCTGAGCCAGCGGAGCGAGCCGCTGCACGCCCTGCTGGCCGTCGTAGAAGGCGGGCGTTCCCGTGATGACCAGGTAGAGGCCGGGAAACCGTCCCGAATGGACCTCGTCGATGAGCTGGCGCAGCGCGTTGAGTGCCTTGTCCCGGGCGTCTGACCGTACCCGCTGGAGGGTTTCCACCTCGTCCAGCACGACGAACAGTCCCCGGTGCCCGGAATCCCGCAGGACGGTCAGTAGGCCCTGAAGGAAGCCCAGGGCCCCGAAGTGGTCAAGATCCCCGCGAACGCCGGCGGACCGGCGGGCGGCCGATGCCACGTGGGGCTGCCCACCGAGCCAGGCGAGGACGGCCGCCGCGGTCGCCTCGTCGCCCTCGGCGAGCGCGGCCCGGTATCCGCGCAGTGCCGTGGCGAACGACGGAGCATGTCGGGACACCTCGCTCAGCCGCGAGGCGAGCAGCCGCTCGACCTCGCCGCTCAGCTCGTCCTCGCTGGCCCCGGCAGCCAAGGCGTCCTCTTCCAGCGCGTAGAACCAGGCGTCCACCACCGGCCGGAGCGCGCTGGGCGGGAAGCTCGTGGTGGCCAACCGCTCGGTGAGACGCCGGTATACGGTCTCCAACTTGTGCAGCGGGGTCTCGGTCTCAGAGATCTGGATCTCCGCCACGGCGAAGTTTCGCTGCTTGGCGCGCTCACCGAGCCAGCGGGTGAAGAAGGTCTTGCCGGATCCGTACTCCCCCCGGACGGCCTTGAACACCGAGGCGCCGGAGGCGACCGCGTCGAGTTCGGCGTCGAGCGCCGACTCGAAGCGGTCCAGCCCGGTGGCGAGGAGGTCCAGTCCGTTCTCGGGGACGGCGCCGCGCCGCAGTGCGTCGATGGCGGTGCGCCGCCGGGCGGCGGAGACGGCGGAGGTGCGAGGAACGGTCACCACCCCATTCTCCCACCCGCCGTTCCCCGAGCTCCGCGTTCGGGGATCACCGCTGACGAAGGGCCCCGTATCCGAGGTTGGACGTCAGATAGGTGACGAAGTCACCGCTCTTCGCGGTTTTGTCCGCCCCCCACTTCTTCTCCTTCTGGAAGTTCTCGAACTGCTCCTTGAGTGCCTGCCACAGGGCTTCGAGGCGGGCAGGGCTCGGGAAGACGCCCTCACGGGCGGCGTTGCCGAGCGAGTCCGGCCTGCTGAACACCTTGCCCAGCAGGTCGACGGCGCCGAGCATCGCCAGGTGGAAGTGGAGGTTGGTGTATTCCGAGCGCGAGATCGGCTCGGACCTCGACTGGAGGAAGTCGTCGACGTGACGCTGGGCCTGGGCGAGCCACAGGTAGACCGGGAGTTCGGTCTTGTCGGAGAAGACCCGTCCGTAGTCGGAGTCGGACTTCAACAGGCTGGAGGGGCGGGCGCGGGCGTAGTCGGGGCGCCCCAATGCCATGGCCATCACCGACTGTGCCAGGAGCGGGATGCTGACGATGCGGTCGGCGGACTTCCCCTGGTTCCGGTAGAAGTTCTTGCGGCGGTCGTAGAACCAGTCGTGTTCGAGGAAGTACGACTCGATCTGCCGCTGGATGTCGTCGGTGGCCCGGAGCGAGGCGACCGGCACGGTGGTCTGCCGGTTGGTGGCACGGATCACCGCGTCGCGGGCGGCCTGATCTGCGGTGACGAGAATGCGTACCTGGACGAGCCGGCCGAACACGGGGTCGGAGGGATCGGCGACGTACCGATCGCGCAGCGTCTCGTGGAGGGTGTACGACGTCTGGAGGCCGTTCACGATCTGCACGTCGGAGAGGCTGAGCCGCTTCCCGACCGAGGTCGCCTGCGAGCAGACGATGGTGATGCCGTTGTTGAGCCACCAGAATTCGGGCGCCTCGGGATTCTGGAGGGACGCCGTGATCTCCCGGTTGACCTCCACATCCCCCTGATAGTCGCGGACGTTCCAGTCGAAGATGTGGGACTTGATCACCCCCGTGTCATCGCTCAGGAACTCTATGTACTCGCCCAGTGCGACCAGCGCGACGTGGCTGGTGCCATGGGTGATGCTTTCCCGGTAGGGAAGTTCCAGGGTGTACGAGGGCAGGGTGCTGGCCCGCTTCCACAGCTCGGCCGGTCCCAGGAACTCGACCTCACCGGTGGAGATGGCGAAGGCGTTGGTGAACTGCGCCTCCAGGATCTTGGCCTTGGCCAGCACCTTGGGATGCACCTGGGCGGCTTCACCACGGGTCACGTACGAGAACTTGATCAGGACGGTCGGATGCCGGGTGAGCAGCCGGGACAGCGCCCTCCTGAACAGGGCGAACCGGGCGAGCAGGTCGTCGTCGTACAGGATGCTGACGGCAGACTCGTCGACCTCCATGTCGAGGAGGTTCGAGCAGGTGGAGGCCACCTTGTCGAGGGCCACCTCGGAGAAGGCGGGACTGGTTTTGGCCTGGACGAGCCAGAGCGTCAACTGCGTCTTGGCGTCGATGTTCGCGACCGAGGAATGCTGCTGGAAGATCTCGCTGTCCTCGTGCAGGAGCCGGCCGCCGAGGAAGACGTACGCGCCGTCGATGCCGCCGTCGTCGGCGCCACCGATGACACCGGCTTCGATCTCCTCCTCCGAGAGGCCGAACCCGTGCAGGGCGTGCGCGCACGCGAACCGTTCGAAGGTGGCGTCGAAGGAGAGCGGAACGGAGCGGGCGGTGCGCTGCTCCTCGACCATCTGGTTGATCAGTACGCGATCGTTGGCGCTCATGGCTCCTGGCTCGTTCGGTGCGGTACGTGACGAAAGGGATTCAGCCTAGATCGAATTGGATGCGGAGCAAGGCGATATCCAGCCGAACGGTCCGGCCGTCGGGCAGCGTCTCCAGGACCTGCACCCCGTCGTAGTTGAGGAGCTGGCGCAGCGTCGCGGCGAAGCCGTCCGCGCGGGTGGCCGGGTAGCCGACCCGCTGGGCGAGTGCCGTGACGGGCAGGGTGCCGCCGGCTTCGAGCAGGACCCGGATCGCACGGTCCACCTTGTCCATCGGGGGTTTGCGGGCGAGCAGCCCGATCTGGCCCTGGAACGCCTCGGCGGCGAAGAGGGCCGCCACGAGCGCGTCGTCAGGGTCCACCACGGCCGGGGTCAGCAGGGCCGCCGCGTCCTCGCCCGCCGGTACCACCGTGACATCGAACAGGGCATCGTGACTGTCGGCCAGACGTGCCTGAGCCTGCGTCGCCTTCTGCCGCTTCGGAGCGGGAGCCGCCGCGGGCACGGCCGGCACGGCAGGGCGGGAGGACCGCTCGTCGAGGAGCCACCACGGCGGCCGTTGCTCACCCAGTTCCCGCCAGGCCGGGAGCGGGTCCGCTCCGAACGGCAGGAAGGCGAGCACCGGGATGGTGAACTCGGCGAGGGACGCGCCACCGTGATAGCCGGCCTTACGTGCCGTGTACCGGGAATCGGCGTCCCACAGGGCGACGATGGAGGCGCCCGGCTCCGGCGCGACCACCCGGGGCCCGCTGAGCAGGACCTCGGCCGGTCCCGCAGGCCCGTCCGAGGCGGACCGGTGGCGGGCGGACAACGGGGTTGCCGTATCGGCCTTCGCGCCGTGCCGGTCGACGACATGGCCGTGGTCGCTGGTGACGAGAACGGCCATGCCCTGACCTGCGGCGATGTGCAACAGGTCCAGCAGGGCGGGGATGTGGTCCGCCCGCCAGGCGCCGTCACCCAGCTTCTGTTCCTTGGCGAGCCGGTCGTCGATGGCGTTCAGGACGACGGCCACATGGGTGCGACCGTCCATGAGCGCCTCGGTGAGCGCCGGGCCGAAGGTGTTTCCGGCGCTGTCGGCCCGCAGGTCGTCCTTGTGGAACACCGCTGCGGGTGCTCCCCCCCACAGCGGCAAACCGGAGAACAGTCGTGCCTCGTCCTTCTGTGAGCCCTCCATCAATCTGCTCGCGAACAATGAGGTACGGGAGACCGAGGTGAGGGTCGGGAGGGCGGCGGCCATCGCCCGGCGGCGGGGTACGCCCTCGCCCATCGGGTCGTATTCCGCCCAGGAGGCGCGTAGTTCCTCCCCCAATTCGGTGGCGATGGCCGCGCTCATCCCGTCGAGTACGAGCAGCAGGACGCGTCGCTCTGCCGGACCCCGGACGATCGGTTTGACCACCCGGTCGAGGAAGGTCTCGACGGTCAGCATCGTGCCGGGATCCGTACCCGCGGCCGTCCACGTCGCCAGGGCACGCGCGAACTGTTCGTCGATCTCGCGCCGCCGTGCGCGGACGCGGACGACGAGCCGGTCGTACGCGGCCTTCAGCGTCGGGTCCGGGTCCCCGCCGGCCTCGATGTGTTCGAGGGCCCGGTCCACCCACCCGGTCTCGGTGAGGTGCCGCTCTATCGCGTGGGCCACCGTGACCGCTTCGACGGGGGGTTCACCGGCCAGCCAGCGGACGAGCCGCCGGGCCATGCGGGTGCGCTCGATCCGGGCCCGCGTGTCCTGGCCGGTCGCGCGCTGGTGCGCGGCGAGCGTGCGGATCGCCGCGGAGAGTGCTTCCTCCGGCTCACCGGGCGACAGCGCCTGCCCTACGGAGGAGAACCGGGCAGCCAGGCCGGCAGGGAGTACGGGGCTTGCCTGGGCGGCTGTCTCCGCACCGAACTGGCGCACCAGTGACGAGGCACGGTCCAGGACCGTGTCGGAGACCCGGCGGGCCTCACGGGCGCCCTCCGAGGCGTCCGCACCACTGGCGCCGGCCGCCACCAGCAGCCCGCACACGTACTCCTCCGATGCCCGCCCGAAGGCGGAGGCCAGGGCGTCGAACTGCTCACCTTCCGCCGGTGAGCACTCTCCGAACCACCGCTCCGCACGACCTCGCGCGGTGTACACGGATGCGTCGGGTTCGGCATGGCACCACAGGGCCGCGCACACCAGGCCGAAGGCCACGGCCTCCGCACCGTGTTCGGCCTCGACCAGCGCGAGCAGGGCCCGTCCCGCGAGCCCGGCCTGTTCCTCCTCGCCGAGGAACTCGGCGAGCCCGGAGCGTTCCGGGCCGCGCAGTTCCAGCAGCCGTTCGGGGCCGCCGGGGATCAGGGACCAGCCGAGCAGGCTGTTCGGGTCCAGCCGCTCGGCGGCTGCCGACCGGTCCTGGCCCTCCGCGGTGTCGTCGTCCGCGTACGGGGGCAGCCGCAGCCGCCGCCGCGCCAGCGCGGACAACGCCGTCTGGCGGGACAGCACCACGCCGGGCACCCTGGGCCAGCCACCCTTGGGCGGAGCGGCGTCCAGCAGCGCCTCGGCGGCCCAGTTGGAGTCCTTGAGCCGGGGGTCGACCTGCCGGGTGCCGAACGCGTCCCGGACGAGCTCCCAGCTGTCCAGGGTGTCGATGCGCTGTTTGTGGGCGCGGGCCAGGATGGCCGGGTCGAGTTCGTTCTGCTCGCGGTCGGTGAGGACGACGAGAACGGACGGGCCCTGAGCCCGGTCCGTCGGCGTCAGATGGCCGAGGAGCAGCTCGTGGACCGCCAGCGGGGAGGGGGCCGCCACGAGGCGGGCCGATTCCCCGTCTCCCCAGACCGGTTCGGTCGGCCCGTCCCACAGAGGCGCCGAGCGCAGTAGTACTGCCCGCCGCTTGCCGACGCCCCTCAGCGCATCGGCCAGGGAGGTCTGGGCGGACAGGTACTGCGTGATCGTCGAAAGGTTCAGCCGGACCGCGATCCCGCTCGAGGTCGCCGTACTCATGCCTCGACGACCCGCCAGGTGATCTCGACCGTGGCGCCCGGCTCCTTGGCCGCGAGCTCGGCCAGTTCGGCCTGGAGCTCGGCGACGGCCTTGGCCACGGTGGTGCGGCGGCCACCGGAGCGCCGGATCTTCCCCGTCGGACCCGTGGAGGTGGTGGTGGGCCCGTCGACGGGGACCTTGGGGTGACGGCTCGGCGTGTCCAGCGGTACGTCCTGCGGACCAGGCGCCGGGGGTGCGGGCGGAGTCGGCGGGGTGGGCGTCGCCCGGTTCCGCTTGACCAGGGCCAGCACCTCGCGCTGCGTCCGGTCCAGGGCGTCCCGCAGGTCGTTCGTCCGCTGGTCGCTGCGGGCGGCATTGCGCAGCGACTCCAGCAGCGCGTCTCCTTCGGGGCCTTCGGAGGAGGCCAGGTCGAGGGTGGTCCACGGCGCGGTGTCCAAGGCCTGCGCCACGGCTCGTGCCTGCTTGACCGAGGTCCCGAACCGGTCCGCGCCGACCGGGCCGAAGTCGAAGATGGCCAGTGCCTCGACGGTCTTCTTCGCCGCGGCGCCGCCCTGGCCGGCGGGCTGGGTGATTGCGTCCAGGAGGGCGACCGCGCGTCGCGCGATGGCGAGGCGGCCCGTCTCCACGGTCTCGTCGAGCCGGAGGAAGGCGGCGTGCCGCTCCAACTGCGTGACCAGCTCGGCAGCGGATTCCCGGTGGGAGCGGGCCAGTTCCGCGATCCGGCGGGCGAGCTGGTTGACCATCCTGCCCCGGCGCAGCGTCGGTGCGGGCTCACCGAAGACGGTCTGGAAGCGCTGGCGGGCCTCTTCCCAGTGCTCCTCGGAGGGCAGCGGCTGGCTGCGCAGGACGTCCTGGTCCTTGATCTCGTGGAGCGCGGGCGCGGGGTCGAGCGGAGTGCCGCCCCGTACCCACACCCGGTCGTCCATCTCGGCGAAGGACGCGACCACGAGCCGCGCGAGGAACACCGGCAGGCCGCGCGGCGCCGGCCGGTCGGTCCAGTCGGTGAGGGTGATGAGGCTGAGGTCGCCGGTCACCCCCTCCTCACGGGCGAGCCGGCGGAAGTGGTCCGCCCAGAAGTGGGACAGCTCGAAGTACGCCTCCTTCTGCTGCCCGAGTCGCAGCGGACCGGCGACCCTGCGCATCAGGCTCCGGTCGGCGGCCGGAACCTCGGTGCGCCCGTCACGGGCCTCCGCGGCGGCGCGGACGTGGCCGAAGACCTTCTTGGCGTCGGCCGGCTTGACGACGCTCTGGTTGCCGTCCGCGTCCAGGTCGGGGTGGTCCGGGAACTGCGAGGCGAGCAGCCTGCCCGCGACGTGCCGGATCCCGTCGTGGAGGGACTGGCCGAAGGACAGGGTGAGCCCGTCGACCTCGCGCAGCGACACCAGGTGGTCGTCGAAGCCCAGTTGTACGTCGGTCGGCTTCTTGTCGGCGAGCCCGTACGCCTGCTTGAAGGCGGCCCTGGCCCTCGCCAGCAGGGCCTCCCGCTGGGTCTCCAGGAGTCCCTTGGCCCGCGCCCGGTTGTCGGCGCTCAGGTGTCCCGCGTACTGGCCGTCGAACCGCTGGTCGTCCGCGAGGGCCTTGTCGATGACGACGAGGCGGCGGAAGTCGGTGAACCGCTGGCTGGCGAGGTGGGTGGGCAGCCAGGCGACCGTACGGGACGGTTCCCCCTGCTTCTCCCGGAGGCGCTGCATCCGGTGGACGTCGTCGATGGGGCCGTGTTCGGTCTGGTCGTTGAAGGGGAGGTCGATCACGATGCGCCAGCGGCCGTCCAGCTGGGGCATCAGGTCGTGGTCGGGCAGCTCCTCCTCGTCGGCGACATTGCCGAAGGTCACCTCGACGGCCCGGTCGGTACCCCGCCACACGAAGTCCAGCTCGGCGATGATCGGACCGTGCTCGATGCCCAGTTCCTCGGCCAGGAGCCGCTTGGCGAGGGCCTGGCGGTTGCCGGGGTTGTCGTTGACGTTGGCGTTGGCGATGACCGAGTCCACGTCGACGCCCGAGAGTTCGAGCCGGACACCCGGATTGGCCTCCGTGCCGGTCTTCTTGATCTCGGGGAAGCGGGCAGCCCAGTCCTCCACCTTGTTGCTCAGGATGCCGTACTCACGGCCGGGGATCGGGGCGACCACCGAGCCGTAGTTGAGGGCCGACAGACGTCGGATCGTCAGGTCCGCCAGGGCCGGCACGCTCGGGGCGAGCGCCGACAGCAGCAGGGTCCCGATGATCCGGTTGTCGCCCCGGAACCGCTGGATCCGGGCCCGCAGTTCCTGGTCGGTGATGCTGGCGGGGCGGTTGGCGTACTGCTCGATGTCCTCCTCCGACACGTTGTGCGTGAGGAGGAGGTAGGGGCGCAGCTTGGTCCGGTACAGCTTGTCGGCGGCCTCGAAGACCACCTTCAGGCTGTCGGTGAACGGCTTGTCGCCGCCTGCCGTGATCAGCGGGTAGAGGTCGCCGACCGGGATCAGGTCGCCCAGGCGCAGTTCGCCCCGGTGGTCGGCGAGCAGCTGCCCCATGAGCTTCATGCCGGTCCGGTTGCGCTGGAGCGCGGAGGAGACGTGGACGAGGGTGTCCATGAAGGCCGGGGAGAAGGGGTAGGTCAGGCGGAAGGAGTCCTCGTCCGCGCCGACGCCGTCCGCGCCCCGGTCGGAGCCGAGGAGGGTGTCCCACACCTCCTGGCGCACCTTGCGGGTCTTGTCGAACTCGGCCTTCACCAGGGCCGCGGCGTCCGCGTCCTTCGGGGTCAGCAGACGTGCGTGCGCCACCTGCGGAAGGTTCCGGTCCTCCAGCGTGATCTTGTCGAACCGGCCGGAGGCGAGGTTCAGCGTGTCCTGGATGGATGCCTCCGCCGCCCCCGATACCTCCTCGCCGACCAGCTCGCGCAGGTCACGCTGGCGGGCGATGAAGGAGACCACGGGGATCGCGCGGCGCTCGTCGCCGCCCTCCACGAAGTTCGTGATCTTCCCGGCCTCGCGGGCCACGAACTTCTGGTCGTGGATCAGTGTGGCCAGCCACAGGATCAGCTCATCCATGAAGAGGATCAGCCCGTCGTACCCGAGCGACTTGGCGTGCTCGGCCAGTACGGACAGGCCGGCGTCGAGCGAGATGAAGCCGTGCTCGTCCTCGGCGGCGTTCTGGGCGAAGCCCGGAAGGAGGTTCGTGCTCGCGTCCTGCACCAGCCGGGCCCGCAGCTCGGCAGGGGTGGAGGGGCTCACCAGGTTGAGGGCCCGGCCCGCCTCGTGGACCTCCTCGGCGGCGAGCGCCGTGTCGAGCAGCGACGGAGTCCAGGTGAAGGACTCGCCCCACTCGTCGTCATCGTCGGAGCCCCCGTCGGCCGGGTCCAGAGAGACGAGACCGTTGATCACGGCCTCGTCGCCCATCCGCGCGCGCATGGCCCGGATGTCCACGAAGAGGGCGTCGGTCCGGTACACCTGCGGGGTCGGCGCCTCGGGGTGCAGCTTCTTGAGGTGCGTGACGTACCCGCCGAGTACGCGCTGCTCCAGGGCCTTGGCGCCGAGCATGTGGTACGGCACGAGCAGGAACCGCTTGCCGTCCGTGCCGAGCCACTCGTGCTTGGTCAGCACCGGGTCCAGGTCGTCGCGGGAGCGGGCCGCCGGACTCCCGCTGAGCAGTGCGTGCAGCACGGCCATGAAGTGGGACTTACCGGAACCGAACGAACCGTGGAGGTAGGCCGCCTTGGAGGTGTGGCCGTCGAGCGCCGCCCTGATCAGCCCGAGGGCCTCGTCGAAGTTCTCCAGCAGCCGCTCCGTGACCACGTAGTCCCGCAGCGCCCGCTCCGCACCCTCAGGGGTCGTCGCCTCCGAGAGCCGCAGGACGAAGTCCGAGGTCGAGATGGACTCCTTGATGTCGATGACATCGCGGAGCAGGGGCGGCTGCTGGGCCATGGGCGGTCTCACTCTCCGGCGGGCGCGTGCAGAGGCTGGGCTGGTCCGATCGTATGGTGTGGCTCTGACAAGCGATGACCGTATTTCGCCCCTGCCGTACCACGCGAGAGCATCCGCCGTTCTTGTTACGCAGGCGGGATGAGGGAGCGCAGCTTCTCCCGGGTCTCGGGATCGGTCGAGTAGACGACGGTGCCCACCATGCCCCGGGTCAGCAGCACCTTGTAGGTGTTGCGGATGAGACGGTCGACATCGTCGTCAGGAGTGGCCTTGGTAAAGGACGGGTCCTTCGAAGCCGTACGGTCCACCACCCAGCGGTCGGTACGCCACACCAGGTCCGGCCCCATGATCACGCCCGACCAGTCGTACTCGAAACCCTGCGCCGTGTACACGCAGCCCACTTGGCCGAAACCGGCCGGATCGGTGGCCCACAGGGGCGCCGGCGGGGCTCCGAGCAGGGACCGGTCACCGGCCAGGTTCCAGGGCCGCGCCCAGTCGCCGATGGAGACGTCGGCGGGGAGTTCAGACATGTCCAGGGTGATGTCGGTCGTCCACTTCCAGCAGTATCCGGCCGCCATCCGCGCACCGTAGTCGTCCTGCTCCCGACGGGCGGTGAGGAACGCCTCCATCTCCTGCGGGCTGTCGGCGGCCCGCAGCTCCACCTTGCCGTCCGGCTCCCAGTCGACCGGACCGTCGCCCTCCAGGCCCAGCAGGGCGGCGACCCACTTCACGTACGCGTCGCTGCCGCCGCAGCGGAACTGGCTGTCCAGCTCCACCACCGCGCAGTCGAGGCCCTGCTCGGCGGCGGCCCGTTCGATCTCCTCCTTCGTTCCCATCTCGCCGGGGCGCACCACCTGGTGCTGGTCCAGCAGGAACACCGGCACCCGGGCCGCGTCGATCAGCTCCGCCACCTGCGGGCGGCCGGTGCGCAGAGCAGCCTTGGTGTACCGGTCCGCGGAGGTCTTGCGCAGGCGGTGGGCCTCGTCGCAGATCAGGACGTCGAGATCGTTCGGCTCGGCATCCATGAAGCTGTTGAAGTACTTGAACAGCTTCTGCACCTCCGGCTTGCGGAACCCGGCGACCTTGCGCATCGTCTTGGTGAACGACGCCGAGCCGGTCGCGTGCAGGGCGGGCACCCCGCGCCGGTACAGCTCGCCGAGGACGGACAGGGCGATCACGCTCTTGCCCGAACCCGGGCCACCGGTCACCACGATCACCTGCTTGTGATTGCCGCGCTTCGCCTTGCGGACGGCGGACAGCACCAGTTCGTAGGCGACCCGCTGCTCGTCGAGCAGCACGAACTGCTCACGGTCGCGGATCTCGGCCGCGGCGACCTTCATCAGCTGCTTCGAGGGCCGTACCTTGCCCTGGCGCAGCAGGTCGGCCGCGGGCGCACCGGACTTCGGTGCGAGCCGCGAGCGCAGGAAGTCGAGGAACGCCCCGCGCTGGTCCCCGGTGTACATGCGGCCCCGGACGTCCTCCGGGGCGCTGCGCAGCGAACCGACTCCGAACTCGGTCGCGTTGTGCAGGAACGCCACTCCGGCCAGGGACTGCGGGATCCGCTCCAGCGCCCCGTTGAAGGAGACCAGGTACTCGCAGTAGCCGCGGACCTGCTCGATCGGGTTGAGCACCGGGCGCTTTCCGTACGCCGGAACGGTGCACAGCAGCGGCTCGTCCTCCAGCGAATGGGCCTCGCTCCACTGCTTGAGCTCCACGACCACGTACGAGGGTTCGCCGGTGCGGGGGTGTACCCCGGCCAGCAGGGCGTCGGCGCGCTTGCTGGTCAGCGGCAGGGTGTACTCGATCAGCACCTCGACATCGCCGAGCCCGGCGTCGAGCAGGGCGTTCGTGAGTGCGGGGAGGCTCCGTTCCCAGGACCGGATCTCGGAATCTGCCGGCCGGCGGCCGTGCGCGTGCACGAAGTTCTCGGTCAGGTGCAGCGCCAGCGACCCTTCGAGGATGCGGGCGGCCACGGATGCCGCGGACTCACGGAACAGCAAGAAATGCCCCCAGGCAGCACGAAGTGACTCGTGCGGGTGGGGGCATGTCCTCCAGAGGTCCGCGGATGCGGAACGGAAGCCCGGCGGGCCGCTGAGATGATCCCGGTCATTCTAGGACAGCGTGTGGATCATGCAGAAGGGTTGGGGCGGATCTCGGTCAGGTGGGGAGGTGGTGTGTGGCGCGGCTCAGAGCCGTTGCCTGCTCCGGGCGTTCACTGCTCGCAGGTGCGCGAGCAGTTCCTCGGCCGGCCCGAGGGGCCGGACGGCGGCCGGGTCGGCGTCCCAGTACCTGCCGCCGTTGATCGGGCAGAGTCGGAGGTGCGGTCCCTCGTGGCCCATGACGACGCCGATCCGGTCGAGGGCGGTGTCCCGGACGGTGTCCCCGACGGCCGGGACGTGCCGCCCGTCCGTCACCGGGTGAGCCCCTTCGTGATGACCTCGGCCAGGGCGTGCGCCACGGGGGCGGAGACGACCCCGAGGTGGACGAGCGCATAGCGGGTCTCGGCGGTGCGGGCGGACGTGTGCTCCGGTCCGTGGCCGTCGTTGTCGTCGTCGTCCGGCCAGGGGGTACGGACGTCCATGGCCGGGATCTGGATGCCGGCCCGGGTGAGGGCGGTGGCGAGGGCGTCGCGGGCGGCGAGGGCCTCCTTGATCTTGGCGGTGGGTGGCGGCGGGGCGGGCCCGGTTGGGGCTGCGTCGTTGCTGTTGTCGTCGGTGGGCCGCTGAAGCGGGGTGGCCATGGTGGCGCCCTCTCCTTGTGGGGGGTTTCGGCTGGTTCCCTCACCCGGGGACACGCGGCTGAATTACCGTGCGTAGTCCGGGCGCTACGAGCATGGGTCCGGACGGGACTGCCCACGTTGTGGGAGGCGGAGTGCTTCCCCGCCCCGCGGCGCCGGTTCCACACCTTCCACACCGTCTTCGTCCCGGAGGGGAGCGCCATGCCGCAGCGACGAGTGATCACCGGCCGGAGTCAGGAGCCGCGCCAGCGGTTCGCGGAGGAGCTGCGGACGCTCCGGACGGGCAGCGGGGCGAGTCTGCGGCAGCTCGGCGAACGGCTGGGCTGGGACTGGTCGTTGTTCGGGAAGATGGAGAAGGGCGAGACGCTTGGCAGCCCGGAGGTCGTCCAGGCGCTGGAAACGCACTACGGGACACCGGGGTTGCTGCTGGCCCTCTGGGAGCTGGCGGCGGGTGATCAGACACAGTTCAAGGAGCAATACCGGCGCTACATGAAGCTGGAGGCTGAGGCGACGAGCCTGTGGCACTTTGCGGTAAGTGTGCTGCCAGGATTGCTCCAGACGCCAGGGTATGCGCGGGAGGTGTTGACGGCAGGCGGGCTGAAGGGGAGGGAGCTGGAGCAGCAGGTTGAGGCACGGGTGGGGCGACAGCAATTGCTGGATGGAGAGGACGCGCCACCGTTCCGGGCCATCGTGTCGGAGGCAGTGCTGCGTACGCCCCTGAGGGACGAAGGAGAGTGGCGAAAGCAGCTGGACCACCTGGCAGAAATGGCCGAGCGCTCGAATGTCACGTTGCAAGTGCTGCCCCAAAGGGCAGGCATGCACGGGCTGGACAGCACCGCACTCATGTTCCTACGACTTCCGGGCGGGCGTACGGTGGCGTACACGGAGAACGCACACCGAGGCGAACTCATCGAGGAAGACGCATCGGTCGAGCGACTGCAGCGTGCGTACGATGCGATGCGCGACCTGGCGCTTTCTCCGGCCGAGTCGCGGAAGTTCGTCCTGTCCATGTTGGAGGAAGTACCGTGCGACGCATCGACCTGAGTGCCGCTAGCTGGCGCAAGAGCTCCTACAGCAACTCGGATGGTGGCGAGTGTGTCGAGGTCTCTGACGGCTTCGCCACCGTTGTCCCGGTACGGGACAGCAAGTCCCCGCACGGCCCGGTGCTCGTGTTCCAGGCGGGCGGATGGGCCTCCTTCGTTTCGGCAGTCAAGGGCGGGCAGTTGAACGCCTGAGCGGGTATCAACGGCCTCCTCGATCCGAACGGATCGAGGAGGCCGTTGGCATCCTTGGAGCGACTACTTCTTGGCGACCTTGCGTCCTCGGGTGGCGGCGGCTGGGCGCCAAGCGCGCAGGTCGTCGTCCGTGAGGCCGTGCTTGCCCTGTTCCATCTGCCGGTCGCTGCGGAAGAACGCGGCAGGGGAGGAACCGAAGGTTGAGTCGACCTCGCTGTGCCACTGGTCCAGCCATGGCTGGAGTTCCAGCAGCCCCGCCAGGAACGGCGTGACCTCCTCGGTGGTCAGCGCCTCGTGGGTGGCGATGTAGGTGTCCAGTGCGAACGCCTGCTCCCGGTGGTCCCAGCCGGCCCAGCCGTAGAGGGTGGGGGTGGCTGCGTTGGTCTGCCCGTAGGAGATGAACCGCTCCTTGGGCACGTCCAGCTTCCCGCGCGCCCGCCAGTAGGAGGGGCGCAGGAAGTCGGCGGAGGTGTACTTCGGCGGTACGGGGATGCCGTCCCGGATCTTCCGCTTGGCCGGCTCGTCTTCGGCGGAGTCCTCCTGCCGCTGGAGGTCCCAGACGTGCTCCCAGTCCGCCCGCTTCTTCAGCCCGGAGGGCTTGTAACGCAGGGCGGAGAGGAACGGCACGTGCTCGTCGGTCATCAGCTCGGCGACGACGGCAGGCAGTTCCTTACGGGGTGCGTAGATCTTGGCGACGGAGACGAAGCCCTCGTCACGGGAGAGGTTGTCGGTGAGGCGGGAGAGCGTGACGAGGCTGGGCTGGTCGTTCTCGAACCAGTGGGCCCGGTCCTCGATCCGGTCGAGCAGCCAGGCCTTGAGGGCCTTCTCCTGGAGCGCATCCCATCCTTCGGTGGCCCAGCGACGCTTGTACTCGGGCCGCTCGATCATGCCGATGGCGCGGGACGACTCGATGGCGTCGATCCGCTTCTGGACGACCTCGCGGTAGGCGGCAGGCCAGTGGGCGGGGATCTCGGTGATGGGTGTGGACCCGTGCCGCTTGAACCACTCGTCGCTGGCTTCGCCTGCGGCAACGCGACGCGCGAGCACAATCTCGAAGGCGCGCTCACCGAGGGCGAGTTCGGGGATGTCGGGGGAGTCAGGGTCCTCGGAGACGCGCAGGTCCTCGGAGTGCAGGTTGTAGAGCGAGTAGACCTGCCAGTCGAGTTCCTCCTGGAGAGCGAGCATCCGGGCACGGGTTGAGTGCCATACCTCGCGAGCATCGCGGAGCGTGACGGCTGTTGGCGTCGCCTTGGCGACTAGAGCCGAGGGGCTGGAGAAAGCAAGGCGCTGGGCGAGGATATCGAGTGCGGTACCTGAGACAGTAGGGAAGGCGGCAGGCAGTGGGAATCTTTCGAGGTTCGAGCCCGTGAACTCGTAACGTTCTTCCCATGCTTCGCTTTGGATGCCCCGTCCTAGGCCGCTTCCTCCCTTGCCCTGACTGACCTGCTTAAGCCAGAACCCGGCTGTGGAGCTGTTGAGCAGCCCAAGCAGTTGAAGGTGTTCCTCTTCCTTCGCCCCTCCTTGAAGCTTGATCACTGGCGCAGTGCGAATGAAGACCTGCTTTTGGCGGTTCAAGGCGAAGTGGTTGTGGGTGGCGACGAACGGAAACGCGATCGACAGAGGAGTTTTATATCGCGCCTTAAAGAACATTGAGTACTCGAACCAGGCGAGACCGCGCTCAATCTGTGTCTTCCCGAAGGCCACCCGGTCGCGCAGGAAGACGCGAGAAGGCCACAGCAGTCGCTGGGCGCTCTCGGGGGCGTCAGCGCTGAGATCGTCCTCGCTGTAGGGCCAGAGTGACTGGATGGGGTCGTTCACCCGGTAGTCCCGCACTTCCCCGCCTTCCACCAGCGGGCGCTGATGAGTAGACGGAATGCCGCGCCGCTGGAGGGCGCCCATTCCAATCATGTACGCCTCATCCTCGCGGGTAACTGCCCCAGCGCCGATCTCATCGGAGACCTCGGCCAGGCGGACTTTGGCGATGAGGGCAAGTTGCTCCACCATCTCAAGTCCCCCATCAGCCAGAATCCATGGCTGTTTGCCGAAGAACCGCCTACGCTCCAAGTCGCCCACTGAAACCCATTGGCTGACCGACCCCGGAATATCAAGTTGGCTTACGATCGCATTCCACACCAGACCGTCCTCGGCGTTCTCCAACGCCGAGGGTTCCCCCTGGATGCTCCGAACTGTCCGGATCGTGGCCGAGCGGTTGGTTCCTCCGCGGCGCTTGCCGACAAGAATGACGGTGGGGGTTCCATGTCCGGGAATGTGAGCGCCAGAGGTGTCAATGACCTCAGTCAGCTCCACTTCGTGACCGAAATATGTCTCGATGAGTCGTGTGCCGAATTCCCGCTTCATAAACGAGTTCGCCGTAATCTGGCCGACCATGCCGTAGCCGAGCCCGCTCTCAGCATGCCCTGCCTTCGCCAGCTCGAAAAACCGCTGAGCGAACGGCACCGACAACGCGTACGACCCCGAGCAGGCGTCGTACAGTCCCCGATACAAATCGTTGAGCTTCTTGTCCTTCACCGTGATGTACGGCGGGTTGCCCACCACCACGTGGTATCGACCCGGCAGGAGGATGTCCTTGTGCTCGTGGATGTCCTCCGTCTCGTACTTGAAGTCCGCCAGTTCGTCCGCGCCCTCTTCCTCCAACTCATCAAACAGATTGCCCTGCTTGTGTCGGTGCTTGATGAGGGAGTCGCCCACCGCCAGGTGGATCGGCCACTCGTACTTCGCGGCCTGCGCCAGCGTGCGGACCCCGCTCGCCGCCATCGCGGCGACGAGCAGGCGGAACCGCGCGATGGCGACCGCGAAGGGGTTCAGGTCGACGCCGTGGACCGAGTCCAGGGATGCCCGTACCCGCTCGTGCAGATCGCGTCCCGGCTGGCCGTTGGCCCACAACCGCACCAAGCGCCGGAACGCGCCCAGGACGAAGTGACCCGACCCGCACGTCGGGTCGATCATCTTCAGCTCCGCGTAGCCGAACTCCCGGACCGCCGGGTCCATCGTCCGGTCGAGGATGAACTCCTCTACGAACTCCGGGGTCTGGAGCAGCGCGTACGTCTTCCGCGCCGCCTCGCTCAGGTCCTGGTAGAGGTCGCCCAGGAAGCGGGTGTCCCAGCCCTCCGTGCCGTCTCCGTCCTCCTTCAGCGGGTCCGTGAAGTCGTGGACGAGCGCGCCCGACTCGTCCCGCGCGCGCCAGAAGTCGACCACGTCCCGCGCTCCGTCGTGCGACAGCGGGATCTGGTACAAGGGGTTGTGCCGCTGGTCGAACAGGAGCCGGCCCGCTTGCCCCGCGCCCAGTTCCGCGAACGCCTGCTCCAGCCAGCCGCGGTACGTCGGGTCCTCCGACTTGGCCTGGTACTCGTCGTACCGGGCCAGCGCCAGGTCGCGGCGGTCCGCTTCCGGGGCCGCCAGGTACGGCTCCGGGATCAGGCCGTTGTCCTCGGTGAAGCGGACGAAGACCGTGCCCAGTACCCAGGCCACCGCGACCTGGGTGATCCGCTCGTCCAGCCAGGAGTTCCAAGTGGCGGCCGTACGGCCCAGCTTGCGGGCGCGGTCGTACTCGGCCTTCAGCTTGGCGCCGACCTCCGTGACGGCCTTCACCTGCCGTCCGAGGTCCGCCTCGACCGCTTTGACCTGCTGTTTCAGGTCGTCCAACAGGGCCTTGCGGTCGATCACTTGGTGTCTCCCTCGGTTTCGTCAACAGCACCGGCCGCCCGGTGGGCGTTCTGCACCCACGAGTCCGGAAGTTCGATCCATTCGCCCAGACCGGCCTGGTACGCCACCGCGACCGGCCCCAGCCTCGGCTCCCGCGCCGGGTCCGGCTGCGGGACCATCAGCCACAGGCCGCGCCCGCCCTGCCGGGCGGCCTCCGCCAGCCGGTCCAGGACGCCCATGGCGTCGTACCGGCCGAAGACGGCCGCGTCCGTGAGCAGTACCGGCCCCGTACCGGCCCCGGGGGACAGCAGCTCGCGTACCTGTGGTTCCACCGTGCCCCAGGCCGTCCGCGTGTACTCGGCGAACTTGAGCGCGCCCCGCGAACCCGGCTCCGCCACGTCCGCCTTCAGCAGGGTCTCCCACGTCGGCTTGGTGGCCGGCGGGACCAGGGCGTGCAGGGACTCCAGGAAGAGTTCCGTCACCGACACCGGCTGGGCCGCGATCCGGCCGGCCGCGAGTTCCCGTACGGCGTCCACCGTACGGGCGTGGTGCACGGTCAGGACCCGGTAGCCGTCCCGGCGGGCCGAGGCGAGCAGGCGTTCGTCCGCGCGGACCGCGCCCGCCAGTATCGGGTCGTCCGAGTAGCGGGTCACGGCACCGACGTCGGTGGCCTGGCGCCAGGCGCCGCCCGTGAGGTAGCTGGAGGCGCTGTCCATCCGGGTGGGCAGGTAGCGCGGGGTCTTGCTGCCCTCGCGGGTCGACAGGGTGAGGTCGAAGCCGGCGTCGCGCAGGGCCTTGGTGAGGGCGGGGCCTACGGGAAGCTCGTGCGTACCGACACCCTGTTCGTCCGGGACGAGCAGCTCCGGGAAGCGGGCCCGCACCCGTTCGTGGACGTCCGCGCCGGTCAGGCCGGGCTGACGGTTCTCGGGCATGCCGGGGATCAGCGGGACGAGACCGGCCTGGGTCAGCCGCAGAGCCCGTACGAGTGGCAGATCGCGCGGGTAGATCTCCAGGCGGGGGGTGGCGGCCGCGTTCGCCGACGCGGCCGCGGCCAGTTCGACCAGGCGCCGCTCGTCCCACTCGATCAGACCGGGCGGCAGGGTGAGCGCGCCCAGTTCACCGATGACGGTCGTCGCGGTCGGCAGGGTCTCCAGGCGGGTGAGGCGGTCGGCGGTGCGGCCCAGCCGCGTCGCGTAGTCGAGGAGCCCTGGTGCGGACGGGGTGTTGGGGGCGTCGCCCTCGCGGACGTCCAGCGCGAGCAGGCCCGCCGTCAGCGAGTCCTCGGCTGCCTTGCGGTTGGCCTGGTGCTGGAACTCGGCCTCGGCCGGTTCGAGTTGCTCCACCTCGACCACGGCCCGGACCGCCGCGAGCGCCAGCGCGCGCCGCTGGTCGCGACCGGCCAGCTGGGTGCCGCGCCGGACGGCCAGGGCATCGGCGATCTCCGCGGCGGGCGCGACCCGACCCAGCCCCGCGAGGAGGTCCATGATCTCCTTGCGCAGGGCCTGCACCGCCGGATGCTTCTTCCAGCGCTTGCGCTCCTCCTTCAGCATCTGCGGGATGCGGCCCGCCGAGAGCCCGAGGGCCTGCGCCACGTCCTTCTGCTTGGGCCAGGCGCCGATGTCGGGGAGTTCCCCGTGCTCATCCGGAAGGCGCAGGAGGAGCCGCACCATTTCGACCTTGTTGCTGTTGGAGCGGTTGTTGTTGAGCTCCGGTACGAGGATCGTGGCGAGGGCGTCGAGGCTGACTGCGCGCAGGGCGGTCCCGGTCAGTCCGCCGGCCCCCTCGGCCGTGGCCAGCGTGCCGAGGACAGCCGTTTCGGCCGCGGACAGCTGGGCCAATTCTTCCCTGGCCTCGGCCCGGCCCTTGGGGGTGAGCGGGGAGAGCGGCGCTTCGCGCAGCAGCTTGCCCCACTGGCGCTGGCGGCGCTGCACCTCGGTACGGGTCTTCGTGCCGAGGCCGGGCTCGTTGGGGAGCTTGCTGCGGCTGTAGTCGAGGAGCCCGCCGACGGTCGTGATCCCGAGGCCGTACAGGAAGGACTCGGCGGCGGGGGTGAGGCCCGCGGCCGACAGGTGCGTGTCCCGGGTGACCTGCGCGGCCAGCTGGTCGCGCTGTTCGTCGGCGGTGAGCGGTTCGGCGTCCGCGATGGAGGGACGGCGGGTCGTGTCCTCGGCGGATGCGGGTTCGACGGCCGGCTCGGGGTGGCGCGAGCGGTGGCTGGACGGCGGCGCCTGCGTCGCGTCGAGGAAGACCTTCCGCCAGGCGTCCCGCATCGGCTTCAGCTCGGGGAAGCGCTTGGCCGCGTCCCGGTGCAGGGCTTTGCGGAAGAAGGCCACCAGGCCGTCGCGGATCAGGGGCTCGAAGGCGTCCGCCGCCAGGTGCGGGTACGGGAAGTCCTTCGGTTCGGTCATCCGGGGCGGAACCGACCCGTCGCCCCACTTGGGCAGTTCGCCCGAAGCCATCTGGTGCAGGGTGACGGCGACGGCGTACCGCTCGGCGTGCGAGTCGTACGCGGTGCGGGTCAGCGTCCCGATGAACGGGTCGAGGTAGCCGTCCGTACCGGCGTCGTACTCCTTCGCCGGGTAGCCGGCCAGCGAGAAGTCGATCAGGACGAGTTCGCGGGTGCGGTTGGGGCGGATGCGGATGGCGATGTTGTCGGGCTTGATGTCGCGGTGCCAGACGCTCTCGCCCTCCAGGAAGTCGACCGCGCCGAAGAGGTAGTCGCCGTACGCCTCCAGCTGGTCCATCTTGAGTCGGCCGACTTCCCGGAGCTGGCGGGCGACCGTCTCCGCGCGGTGGCCGGTCCGGGTGCGGGAGGGTTCGCCGTCCTCCGTGCTCTCGTCGCGCTCGTCACCCACGTACTCCAGGGCCAGCACCGTACGCCCCGCGACGCGCAGCGGATCCGGCTCGACGAGCCGGATCACCCGGGAGTCGGCGCGGAGCCGGCCCATCACCTCGGCCTCGCGGGCGAGTACCTCGCCGCGGCTGTCGGAGAGGGCCACCTTGAGCACGGCGAGCGGACGCGTCCTGCGGGCTTCGGCCTCCAGGTCGCGGACGAGGAAGGCCCGGCTGGTGGACCCCGTGCCGAGGCGTCGGCGGACCTCCCAGCGCCCGGCGACGACGTCGCCGGCCGCTGCCTCCAGCGGGTCCTTCTCCGGGGCCGCCGCTTCGGGCTCGCTCTCGGGAACGACTGCCGGTGCGGTAAGGGTGTCCTCGACGAGCTCCAGCATCTCCAGGAACTCGTCCACGGAGGACAGCCGCCGGCCCGGCCGATAGGCGGTGGCCGCCTGCACGAGCTCGTCGATGTCCTCCGACAGGCCGTCGACCAGGGAGCTGGGGCGCAGGCCCTCGCACGCCTCCAAGCGGGCCAGCAGCTCGGCCTGGCTCGCGGCCGGCGCCTTGCCCGTGACGAGCAGGTACGTGAGGACACCCAGGCCGTACACGTCCAGGTGGACCGGGTCGGCGTTGAGCGCGGTCAGCTCGGGGGCGAGGTACGGGTCGGAGCCCTCGGCGATGTGCACCGCGGACAGGGCCGTCGGCGCGAAGCGGGTCATGCCCGGTCCGGTGCCGCCACCCGAGCCGGAGCCGCGCTGGGTGGCGATCTGCCAGTCCGAGATCTCCAGGCGGGGGGTGAGCCAGGCAGCCTCTTCGCCGACGGTCTGGCCCTGGGCTCCCCGGTTGCGCGGGATGACGTGCACGGAACGGGCTGCGAGAGCCCGGTGGTGGATCCGGCTGGAGTGCGCGGAGCGCATGGTCTCGGCGAGCTGGCGGACGAGCGCCATGCGGCCGAGGATGTCGAGGCCCTTGCCGTACTGGAGGAGGTACTCCTCCAGGCGCAGGGTGTGCGGGTGGTAGTCGAAGATCAGCGCGGGGCCCGCGGAGTGCCCCGACGGGAAGTACTGCTTGAGCTGGACCACACCCGGGTGGCGGAAGCGCTGGAGCACGGCGGCCTCGCGGCGGGCGGCGTTCTCCACGGACCGGCGCAGGGAGGCGTCCGAGCCGCGCTCGCTCAGGTAGATGCGGACGCGGGCCAGCTCGGGCAGTTCGGTGTGCTCGGCCTGGTAGTCCGCCCAGGTCTCGCCCGAGTCGAAGGCGTTCCCGCGCAGCGTGTACGGACCGACCCGCTGGTCCGCCTCGCTGCGCCGGATGCCGACCTGTTCCAGTGCCGACTTGATCTCCCGGGAGTCGATCGCGGTGATCCGGCGCCGCTCGTCGCGCGGGGGCGTCTTCAGCATCGTCATCAGTTCGGCGAGGGTGTGGACACCGTTCTGGTCGTGCGCGGGGAGCCGGATGCGCAGCGAATCGTCGGTGAAGCAGACCGCTTCGCCGACCCACACGCGCTTACCGTGCTGGCCGAGCAGGCCGGCCAGCTCCTTGGCCTTCCGGTTGACCAGGTGTAGGGGGTTGCCGTGGGGCTCGCGGCGCCCGCTGGGCTTGGTCTGCACCCAGGTGCCGTTCTCGCTGGTGAGCGAACCGCGCCAGTGCTTCAGCTCGATCATGCACACACCGGCGGGTGTGACGACGAGGAGGTCCACCTCGCGGACGTGACCGGTGTTCGCGGTGAAGGTGAAGTTCGACCAGGCCCGCCAGGGGTCGGAGTCCGGCAGCTGCTCGCGGATCGCCTCCAGAGCACGGCGCTCGTGGTCGTACTCGGACTCGGTGACCGTGGTCCACCGGCCTTCCCGCATGTGCTGTCCCCACCTCTGGCTTCATGTCGGGGCGGCCGCCCACCCCAGGCCGTCCGTACGCGTTCCTGCCGGCTCGCGTACCTGGTGAATCCTAGTCCGGGGGACCGACGGTGACTTGGTTCTCGTGACCAAGGCCGGGAGAACCTCTGGGTGTAAAACGTCAGTTCACTCGCTAAAACGGCTAAATCGCCCTTTGGTGTGTCTGGTGCTCAGGGCAGCGACACGATCGGGACCGATATGAATCGGCCAAGTACTTGAGTCCCTGCCGATCATGGACGACGCTCCAGGAGGATGGCGGGCAATGGACATGACTTCTCCGCAGGCGGAGGGCCCACCCGACGCGTATGGGCCCTTCGCGCATCTCACCGCTCCGAACGTGCTGCTCTATCGGGCGGTGATGCGGGCCTTCCTCGTCGCCAAGGAGCGGTTCGCCGTGCATCTGCGGCCCGAGGACGTGCACGCGGGGCTGGCCTCCGAGAGCCGGCCGACTGAGCTCGACGCCGTGGTCAAGGCGCTCGACAGCCTGGTGAGCTGGGGGAACCTGCGGGCCGACCCGGACACCGGGCGGGTCACCGCAGTCGAGGACTTCTACCGCAAGCGGTTCATCTACCAGCTCACGCGGGAGGGCGAGGCTGCGGAAGAGGCCCTGTCCGCGTACGACGAGGCGCTCGGGCGGCGGGGCGCGCTGCAGGCCGTTGCGCTGCACGACATCGTGACGCAGCTGCGGGCCCTGCTCGTGCTGGCGTCCGAGGAGGAGCCCGATCCGGCCAAGACGCATCTGGCGCTGGACGCGCTCGCGAGTCGTTTCGGTGCGCTCGCCGACAATGCGCGGGCCTTCATGGGCTCCCTCCAGCGGACCATCGACCTCCATGACGTGGGGGAGGAGGTCTTCCTCGCCTACAAGGACCAGCTCATCCATTACCTGGAGCGGTTCATCCAGGACCTGATCACCCTCGGCGGGCGCATCGCCCGGCTGATCCTGGAGTTGGAGGAGGGCGGCAGCATCGAGCTGCTGTTGCGGGCCGCGGCCGCGCGTGAGGCGGCGGACGCCACCCCGCAAGAGGCGGCGTACGCGGGGCAGGCCGCGTACGAGCGGTGGGCCGGCCGGTGGGCAGGGCTCGCGGCCTGGTTCCTCAGCCGGGACGGCCGGGAGTCACAGGCCCGGCTGCTGCGCGGCCGAGCACTGGGCGCGATCCCGCAGCTGCTGGCCGTCGTACGGTCGCTGAACGAGCGCCGGGCCGGGCGTTCGGACCGCTCCGCCGACTTCCGCACCCTCGCGCGCTGGTTCGCCGAAGCGCCCGACGACGACGCCCGGCACCGGCTGTGGCGCACCGCCTTCGGGCTGTACCCGGCCCGGCACCTGACCGTGGATGCCGAGACGCTGGCCGCCCGCCACGCCCGTCCCGAGCCCGCGGGAACCGCGTGGGCCGATGCCGCGCCGTTGCGGATCAGCCCGCAGCTGCGCCGCACGGGAAGCTACGAGCGGCGCGGCAAACCCCGCAGGGTCGAGGACCGGCAGGAGGCGCGCCGGCTGCTCGCCGAGACGGCCGCCAAGCAGGCCGCCGAGACAGCGGCCGCCCGGGCTCGGCTCGTCACGCACGGCATCACCAGGCTGTCCGGACTCGGCGAGCTCGACCCCCTCAGCTTCCGGCTCTTCCTCCAGCTCCTCGGCGACGCGCTGGCCACCTGGCGGCCCGGTATGACGCACACCGCGGCCACCAGCGGCGACGGATCCATGGAGATCCGGCTCACCGCACCGACCGACGGGTCCACGGCCGAGGTCCGCACACCGGACGGAAACTTCCGCGGCCCGGACCACACCATCGAGATCATCGACCTCACAGGGGAAGAAGGAGGGGGCGGAGCGTGATGACGACACCGCTCGCCGAAGTACTCGACGGGCAGCACGCCGCCGAGCGGCGCAAGGCCGCCCGTGCCCTGCTCAAGCAGCCCCTGCTGCTCGCGCACGGCGCGTACGCCGACGAGTTCCGCCTCGTCCGGCGGCACGTCTCCGAGCTGCGCGAGTGGTTCGACCGCAACACCGGCTGGTCCCTCCAGGTCGACGCCGAGACCGCCCGGCTGGGCAAGATCCCCGGTGTGCTCGACGATGCCACGCACCCGGCGCGCGAGGTCACCCGTAGCGCCGTCCCCTTCAACCGCCGCCGGTACGTCCTGCTCTGCCTCGCCCTCGCCGCCCTCGAACGCGGAGAGGCGCAGATCGCGTTGGGCCGCCTCGCCGACCAGATCGTGCTGGACGCCAAGGACCCCCAGCTGGCCGCGGCGGGCATCCAGTTCACCCTGGACCGCCGTGACGAGCGGCTCGACCTGGCCGCGGTCGTACGGATCCTGCTCCACCTCGGAGTCCTGCGGCGCGTCGCCGGTGACGAGGACGCGTACGTCAGTGGAGCAGGCGACGTCCTGTACGACGTCGAACGGCGGGTCCTCGCAGGGCTGCTCGCCACCCGCCGGGGACCTTCCACCGTCCGTGCCGAAACGCTGGAGGCCCGGCTCGGCGAGCTCGCCGCGGAAACAGCCCTCGACAGCGACGAACTGCGCTTCCGCGCCATGCGCCGCTCGCTGACCCGGCGGCTGCTCGACGACCCCGTCCTCTACTACGACGAGCTCACCGATGCCGAACTCGGCTACCTCACGCGCCAGCGCGGCTTCCTCACCGCCCGCATCAACGAACTGACCGGGCTGGTCGCCGAAGTGCGGGCCGAAGGCATCGCCATGGTCGACCCCGAGGACGACCTCACCGACGTCCGGATGCCGGAATCAGGTACCCGCGGCCACGTCACCCTCCTGCTCGCCGAGTACCTCACGGCGGTCGCAGGCCTGGTCGTCCCCATGGCCGACCTGGAGCGCCGCGTTGTCGAACTGGCGGCCGAGCACGGCGGATTCTGGTCCAAATCTGCCCGTGAACCCGGAGCCGAGGCCGACTTGGCCGAGCAGGCCGTCGCCCGGCTGGCCGCACTCGGCCTGGTCGCCCGTACCGCTGACGGGGTCGTGCCGCGCCCGGCGCTCGCCCGCTACGCCGTCGGAGAGACCGTCGTACTCGAACCCCGTACAGCCGGCGCCGCGCAGGTGCCCGCGCAGCGAAAGGCATACCGGCCTTGACCCCCCGTCCCGCACCCCCCGCCCCTGCGCGCCCTCGCTGGCAGCCCCTGAGGATCGGTCTCGTCGACCTCTTCCACTACGACGTGGAGGAGTTCCACTTCCGTGACGGTCGGCTGCTGCTCCGGGGGAACAACGGCACCGGCAAGTCCAAAGTGCTGGCCCTGACCCTGCCCTTCCTCCTCGACGGGGACCTCAGCGCCCGTCGAGTGGAACCGGACGGGGACGCTGGCAAGCGGATGGAGTGGAACCTCCTGCTCGGCGGTGAGCACCCGCACTCCGAACGCCTCGGCTACACCTGGGTGGAGTTCGGCCGCCGTGATGCAGTGAGCGGCGAGGAGCAGTTCCGTACGCTCCTGTGCGGGCTCAAGGCCGTCAGCGGGCGCGGTATCGCCCGGCACTGGTGGGCGGTGACCGGGCAGCGGATCGACCACGGCCCGGCCGACGTACGCGCGGCCGGGACACTGAGCCTGCTCGACGCCACCGGCACCGTCCTGTCGCGGGACCGGCTCATCGAGGCGGTCGCCGGGCAGGGGATGGTCTTCGACCAGGCCAAGGCTTACCGCCGGGCCGTCGACGAAGCGCTGTTCGGCCTAGGGGAGCAGCGCTACGCAGCCCTCGTGGACCTGCTCATTCAGCTGCGTCAGCCCCAGCTGTCCAAGCGTCCCAACGAGGCCGCCCTCTCCCGCGCCCTCACCGAGGCCCTTCCCCCGATGGATCAGGCCGTCATCGCGGATGTGGCCGAGGCCTTCCGCTCACTGGACGAGGAGAAGGAGGAGCTGCGGGCAGCCGGGGCTGCCGAACGGGCGGCCTCCGTGTTCCTCGACCACTACCGGCGCTACGCCCGCGCGGCCTCCCGCCGACGGGCCCGCCTCCCGCGCAGCGAGCACTCGAAGTACGAGCAGCTGCTGCGCGACCTCGCCGAGGCACAGGGTGAGAAGACCGCGGCGGAGGAGGACCGGGCGGCCGCGGAGGAGCGTGTCGCCGCGCTCACCGAGACCCGGGCGAGGCTGGAGGCGGCCGACGCAGCCCTGCGCGAGGGCCCGGAGATGCGCAGTGCCCGCGAACTGGAGCGGGCCGCGCAGGCGTTGGACCGGGCGGTGAGCGACCGTGCCCGCTCGCGCGACGACCGGGAGAAGGCCTCGATCCAGCACACAAAGGCGCTCGGCCGCCTCGGTGCCGCGGAGAACCGGCTCAGGGTCGCCCGGGAGCAGTCCGGGGACACGCTGCTCCGGGCCCGGGAGACGGCTGCGGCAGCCCGGCTGACCCTTCCCGGAGATGAGGGACAGGCAGTAGCCGACCTGCGGGCAGCGGTGGCCGAAGCGACCGGCCGAAGGCACCGCACCCTCACACATGTGGAGGCGCTCGCCGAGCAGGCCGAGGCGGCGGCGGCCGGGCGCCGGGCCGCTGTACTCCGGCTCGATGAGACGGAGAGCGAGCTGGCGCACGCAGCCGAGACCCTGGACACGGCCGAGGAGACGGCGCAGGCCGCGGGACGGGCTCTGGTCGATGCCGTACGCGAGCACGCGGGCCGGTGCGGGGAGCTGGCGTACGCCGACCCGGCCGGACTCCTGGACGAGCTCCAGGAGTGGACCCAGCGCCAGGACGGCCCCTACCCGGCGCGCCGCCGCGCCTCGGAAGCACACAGCGCCACCGCAGCGCTACTCGCCGACCAGGCGGCGCGATCAGCGCAACATCGAGCCGACCTGACCGCCCGGACCCGCGACGCCGAACAGGAACTCGCCGGGCTGGAGTCCGGCGGTCGACGCGGGCCGCAGGTCCCGCACACCCGGACCCCCGGCCTGCGGGACCAGGCGCCCGGTGCCCCTCTGTGGCGGCTGATCGACTTCCGGGAAGAGGTCACGGGCCCCGACCGTGCCGGGCTGGAGGCGGCCCTGGAGGCATCCGGGTTGCTTGACGCGTGGGTGCGCCCCGACGGAGCGACACTCGCCGCGGACGGTCATGACGTACTCCTCGCCCCGAACACCGGACCGGTCGAGGGAGCGTCGCTCGCCGACGTACTGCGCCCGGCCGTGGACCACGGCGACGTGCAGGCGGCACAGGTCGGTGTGGAGGCCGTGGCCCGGCTGCTGGAGGCGATCGGCCTCGGCGGGGCTTCCGGGGACACGGCGCCGGCCGACGATGTACCGGGCGCCGGTGCGTCGGGTACCGGGGCCATGGACGACACCTGGGTAGCGCTGGACGGACGACACCGCGTCGGCGTCCTCACCGGCCGTTGGGCCAAACCCGCCGCCGAGTACATCGGAGAGGGCGCCCGGGAAGCCGCGAGGCGGACACGGATCGCAACCCTGCGGGCTGAACTCCTGCTCCTCCACAAGGAGTCGATCGACGCCGCCGCGCAGGCGCAGGCTCTGGCGACCCGCCGTCGTACGCTCGACACCGAGCTGGCTTCCGTGCCCGACGACGCGTCCCTGATCCGAGCACACGCCGACGCAGCGGCTGCCGCCGACACCGTGCGCCGGACCCGGACCCGGCGCGACGAGCGGGCCGCGGAGGTGACGGCCGCAGCCGAGCGGGCCGAGTCGGCCGCCGCAGACCTCAAGGAGACGGCAGCCGATCTGGGGTTGCCCCCGGACCGGTCGGCGCTGGCCGCCGTACGGCAGGCCCTCGCCGAACTCGACGTCGTCCTGGCCGGACTCTGGCCCGCGCTCCGCGAGCGGAGCGAGGCGTCCCGGCAGGCGGACGACGAACGCGAAGAGGCAGCCCGGGCAGAAGAGCGGACCGTCGAACTCGCCGTTCGCGCGGACGAGGCCGCCCGTGAGGCTGCGGCCGCGGACGAGCGGCTGGCCACATTGCGGTTGACCGTCGGCGCCGCCGTCGCAGAGCTGGAGCGGCTGCTCGCGGAGACCGCAGAAGCCCTGCGCGGTTGTGCCTCCGACCAGCAGCGCACCCAGGAGCAGCACACGGAGGCGGACCGACGGGCCAGCCGGGCGGAGGGCAGCATCGCACAGCTGGAGAAGGCCGTCACCGAAGCTGCCGCGGCGCGCTCCGAGGCCATCGCTGCGCTCCAGCGCTTCACTGCCACGGGGCTGATCGCCGTCGCGCTTCCCGACCTCGCCGTACCGGCCGCAGGCGAGGGCCCGTGGGCGGCCACCCCGGCCATCGCCCTGGCCCGCGCCCTCGAATCGGAGCTGTCGACGACGGACGACTCGGACGGTGCTTGGGAACGTGTACAGCGGCGTCTGAGCGAGGAGTTCAAAACCCTCCAGGACGCGCTGTCGCGGCACGGCAACACCGCCTCGGCCCGCATGGTCGAGGACGGAATGATCGTCGACGTCGTCTACCAGGGCCGTGAGCGGGCCGTACCCGAACTCGCCGAGGCACTGGCGATCGAGGTCGGCGAACTCACCCGCATCCTCTCCGCACGCGAGCGTGAAATCCTCGAAACCCACCTCATCACCGAAGTGGCAGGCACCCTCCAGGAGCTGATCGCCGCCGCCGAGCGGCAGGTGCTGGCCATGAACACCGAGTTGGAGGAGCGGCCCACTTCCACCGGTATGAGGCTCCGCCTGGTGTGGCGGCCTTCCCGCAAGGCCCCGGTCGGCCTTGCCCAGGCCCGTGGCCGCCTGCTCCAGACCGCTGACGCCTGGACGGCCGAAGACCGGGCCGCAGTCGGTGAGTTCCTGCAGACGCAGATCGCCCGCCAGCAGACCGAGGATGCGGCGGGCAGCTGGCTGGAGCACCTCACCGCCGCCCTCGACTACCGCTCCTGGCACGAGTTCGCCGTCGAACGCCAGCAGCACGGCCGATGGGTACCCGCCACGGGACCCGCCTCCGGAGGCGAACGCGTCCTGGCCGTGTCCGTTCCCTTGTTCGCCGCTGCCTCCTCGCACTACGCGAGCGCGGGCAGCCCTTACGCGCCACGCCTGGTGACCTTGGACGAGGCGTTCGCGGGGGTGGACGACGACTCGCGTGCCAAGTGCCTCGGCCTCCTTCACGCCTTCGACCTGGATGTGGTCATGACCAGCGAGCGGGAGTGGGCCTGCTATCCGCAGGTGCCGGGCATCGCCATCGCCCAGCTCGCCCGCATCGACGAGGTGGCCGCTGTCCTGGTCACCCGCTGGGAGTGGGACGGCACGGCCCGCACGCGCCGCGAGGACCCGGTGCGTCCGGCGGACCCGGAGACCCTGTGGGCGTGAGCGGTCCGCCGGTGGACGAAGCGCGCCTGCGCCGCCTGCTCGGTGGCGCCGACTTGGCCTGGCTGCTGGAGCGGGCACGCCGACGGCTGGAGCGCGGGCAGCCACTCACCGGGGCGGTCTCGCTGGCAACGCCTAGCGCGGCCGAGCGGGCAGCGGCCGAGAGACTGCTGGGCCGGACGCCGGGTGCCGGGAGGGCGCTGACGGTCCGGCTCGACGCGGTGGACGCCGTGCTGGTCAGATCGGGCATCAGCCCAGAAGGCCTGGAGGCGGCCGTGACGGTGCTCACCGGGCGGGTCGTCCCTTTCGACGAGGTCCGCAGAAGCGAGGATCACGCCTGGGGGGAGGCCTACGCGCCCCTCACTCGGCTGGCCGAAGAGCTTCCGGCGCACGCCGCTTGGGCCGTCCGGGTTCGTGATGACGGCCTCGTGCGTCGTCTCGCCCGTACTCCCGCCGCCGCCCGTCTGCTGTTGGAGCAGACCGTCCGCGTACTGCGGGAGCTACCTGTCGAACCAGCACGTTCGCTGCCGGTGTTCGCCGCGGACATTCTGGGAAGTGCCCACGCGCTCGACGACGGCACGCCGGTGGCCACCCTCGCCCTCTCCGGTGCCCGAGCTCTGACCGGTCACCCCGACGGAACGGGAGCGGCTTGGAGACGGGCCGCATGGGCTTCCGCCGGCCTGCTCCGGGACGACGTCTCCTCGACGGTGCTCACTCTCAACCTCCGTGGGACTGCGGCCCTGGACTGGATGGCCGACATGGGTGAGCCGTGCGTACTCACCCTCCGTCAGCTCGCCCACCGTCCGCCGCGGACGGCACCGCCCGTGGTCCACATCTGTGAGAATCCTGCAGTCCTCTCGGCCGCGGCGGACAACCACGGGCCGGGTGCCCGACCGCTGGTCTGTGTCCAGGGCCAGCCCTCGGCCGCCGCGCTGACCCTCCTCGCTTCTCTGCACGAGCTCGGTACTGCTTTCCGGTACCACGGCGACTTCGACTGGGGCGGTCTACGCATCGCCACAACGCTGTTGGGGCACGTGCCCTGGCGGCCCTGGCGCTACACCGCCGACGACTACCGCGAGGCGGTGACCACAGCTGGACCTGATCTGCGCCCGTTGGACGGGAAACCGGCGCTGTCACCCTGGGACCCGGACCTGGCACTCGCTCTTAGCGAGCACGCCTTGCGCGTCGAGGAGGAGGCAGTCCTGGATGTGCTGCTGACGGACCTCGCGGGGTGAGGACTCGCTCCCGCGAGCCTCGCCACTCCGAGTTGCCGACCGTGACCGCCACTGGTGAGCCGAGGGACAGGCCGTGGCGGACGCCGCCCAGGAGCGTGACCTCGTCCTGTTCGAACCTCATCCGGGCGCCGCGGCCGTGACCGAGCCGGCGCACGGCGAGTTCGGCGGCCACCAGGGAGGTGGTCACGGGGACGCAGGCGGGGAGGCCTTCCAGCGTGGCCACCAGAGCCGGGCCGTGCGACTCACCGGCGGTCAGCCAGCGCAGCCACTGCTCCACCAGGGCCCGGACGTCCCCCAGGCCGGTGTCCCGGCCGAACGGGGCCGCGCCCGCCCGGCACAGCTTGATGCCGTTGTACCGGGCCGGGTCGTGGGAGGCGGTGAACATGGCCCCCGGCAGGCCGAGTTGCCCCGACGCGAAGTACAGCTGGTCCGTCGAGCACAGGCCGATCAGGACGGTGTCCGCGCCGCGGGCCGCCGCGACGTGCGCGAACGCCCTCGACAGGCCGGGCGACGACGGGCGCACGTCGTGGCCGACCACGATCTGTCGGCGCCCGTGACCTCGACGAACGCGGCTCCGAACAGTTCGGCGAGGCGCTCGTCCCACTCGTCCGGGACGACGCCGCGCACGTCGTAGGCCTTGACGATCCGGTCTAGATGCCCGAGCGGCATGGGGTCCTCCCTGCGAGGTGGATCGCCAGCGCGCCGATCAGGCCGGCCGCGGCGAAGGTGACGAAGGCCCACTGCTGTGCGCCGTGGGCGACCACGGCCCCGCCCAGTGCGGGGCCCACGACCGCGCCGAGGCGGCCGATTCCGGTGGCCCAGCCCAGGCCGGCGGAGACCTGCGCGGACGGGTAGAGGGCGGGGACGGTGGCGTAGACCATGACCTGGGCGCTGAACAGCCAGATGCCGGTGAACGCGACGATCACGTACGTGACGGGGAGCGGCAGCCGTTGGGTGAGCAGCAGGGCGCCGGCCGCTGTCAGCAGGAACCAGACGGCCGAGACGCGGGCGGCTCCGAACCGGGTGGCGACGGCGCCCGCGATCAGCATGCCGACGATTCCGCCCGCGTTGATGACGAGGAGGAAGGCGACCGAGGACGTGGGGCCGTATCCGGCGGCCCGCATGAGCTGGGGCAGCCAGGTGTTCACGCCGTAGACGAGCAGCAGTCCGCAGAAGGATGCGGCCCACAGCAGCGGGGTGGCCTTGCGGCCGGTGCCGCGGAGCAGGGCCAGGGCAGTGTTCCAGCGGGCCCGGGCTCCGGCTGCCGGCGCCGTCGTGGCGTGCGGGGGCCGCAGCCCGTAGCGGCGGGCCAGCTTCCGGGCCTCGGCCGTGCGCCCCTTGGCCAGCAGGACGGCCGGGGACTCGGGCAACAGCCACAGCAGCAGCGGTACGGCCACCAGCGCGGGCACGACCCCCGCCCAGAACACCGAGCGCCAGCCGCTGTCGGCCGCCAGGGTGAGGCTCAGAACGGTCGCGAGCATGCCGCCGACGTGGTAGGAGGTCATCAGCGCGCCGGCGGTCAGGGCGGCGCGGGCGCCCGGCGCGAACTCCATCACCACGTTCAGGCAGATGGGCATGACCCCGCCGAGGCCCAGGCCGGTGATGAACCGCCCCAGTCCGAAGGCCTCGACTCCGTGGGCGGCGGCGCACAGCGCCGAGCCGGCCGAGAACAGCAGGGTGCCACCGACGATCATCGGCCGGCGGCCGGTCCAGTCGGTGAGGTTGCCCGCGGCCAGGGCACCGATGAGCATGCCGAAGGTGGTCCAGCTGCCGACGGTCCCGGCGGTGGCGGAGGTCAGGCCCAGTCCGGGGTCGGCGAGCATCCGGGGCATCACCGCCCCGTACACGTTGACGTCCATGCCGTCGAAGAGGACGACCAGCCAGCACAGGGCCAGCACGACGAGGGGACGACGGCGGGCAGGGCGGTGGCCCGCGGCGACGGCGGCCCGTGGCGGCCGGCTCAGGGTCCGAGCGGTGGTCATGCGGCGCCCGCCAGTTCCAGGACGTACCGGCCGTAGCTGGTGGAGGGGGACAGGCCGGCGCCGAGGACGGCGAGCTGCTCGGCGTTGATGTAGCCCATGTGGTAGGCGACTTCCTCCACGCAGGAGATGCGGATGCCCTGGCGCTTCTCCAGCAGCTGCACGAAGAGGGAGGCTTCGAGGAGGCTGTCGTGGGTGCCGGTGTCGAACCAGGCGGACCCGCGTCCGAGGTTGACCAGGCGGGCCCGGCCCTGCTCCACGTAGCGGAGGTTGAGGTCGGTGATCTCCAGCTCCTGGCGGGCCGAGGGCGCGAGGCGGGCAGCGTGGTCCAGGGCGTCGTTGTCGTAGAGGTAGAGGCCGGTGACGGCGAGGTTGGAGCGGGGGGCGGTGGGTTTCTCCTCCAGGGTGAGGATGTTGCCCGCCTCGTCGACGGTGGCCACGCCGTAGCGCTCGGGGTCGCTGACGGGGTAGCCGAAGAGGGTGCAGCCGTCGAGGCGGGCGGCTTCGTCGCGGAGCATGTCGGGCAGGCGGTGCCCGTAGAAGATGTTGTCCCCGAGGATCAGGCAGACCTGTTCGTCCCCGACGAACTCGCGGCCGATCAGCAGGGCTTCGGCCAGGCCCTTGGGCTGGTCCTGGACGGCGTACTCCAGGCGGATGCCGAGCCGGCCGCCGTCGCCGAGAAGGGAGCGGTAGACGTCGAGGTGTTCGGGAGTGGAGATGATCAGGATCTCCCGGATTCCGGTCTGCATCAGCACCGAGAGCGGGTAGTAGATCATCGGCTTGTCGTAGACCGGCAGCAGCTGCTTGGAGTGGACGCTGGTCAGCGGGCGGAGCCGGGTGCCGGAGCCTCCGGCGAGGATGATTCCGCGCATGGGCGCGCGCCTTTCTGAGTCGGGGCGGGCCGCCTCGGGCGGCCGTCGCGGTGGCGGTGAGCGACTGCCACTACCGGCTGTTCCTGTGGTACCGGGCGACGGTCCACGGATCCCGTGATGGGGCCGGGCGGGGCGGGGACGGGACGCCGTGCGCGGCGGCGTCCCGTCCCCGCCCCGCCGTACCGGGCCGAATGCTCTCCGTGGAGCAGAGAGCTTCGGCGTCGTACCCGGCGGCCGCTCAGGCGGTCAGGCTGAGGGCGGGGGTGGTGGTGACGAGGAGGGTGGCGATCAGGTCGGCCAGATGGAGGGACTGGGACGGGTTCAGACGGGGGTCGCAGGAGGTGTGGTAGCGGCGTCCGAGCCAGGTGTCATCGATGTCCACGTCCACGCACTCGGTGACGTCGTCTCCGGAGAGCTCCAAGTGGACGCCACCGGGGAGAGTGCCGGTCTCCCCACAGGCGGCGAAGAAGCCGCGCAGTTCCTCCTCGATCGCCCGCATGGTGCGGGTCTTGATCCCACCCGGGCTGGTGACCCCGTTGCCGTGCATGGGGTCGCTGACGAAGCGGTCGGCCAGGCCTGCCGCGGCGGCTGCGGTGAGCAGTTCCCGGGCACGCTCGTGGGCCAGTGCCCGGCCCATCCGGAGGATGAAGGTGAGCCGGCCGGGGAGGTTGTCCGGGTTGAGGACCGCGTGCAGGGAGAGGAGTTCGTCGGGGGTGCAACCGGGGCCGATCTTGACTGCGATCGGGTTGGCGACGCCGGAGGCGAACTCGATGTGCGGGCCGGTGAGGGACCGGGTGCGTTCACCGATCCACAGCAGGTGACCGGAGTGGGCCCAGCGGGCGCCGTCGTCGGGTGAGATGCGGGTCTGCGGGAGTTCGTAGTCGAGGAGCAGGGCCTCGTGGGAGGTGTAGATCCCCGATCCGGACAGGAAGGAGAGGGTCTTGGCCGACTCGCGGTAGGCGCGCAGCAGGTTGCTCGGGTCGGGGGTGCGGGCCGCCTCGGTGTAGGCGGCGGCGTTGACGGCGTCCCCGAGGTAGGAGGGGAGGGAGGCGTCGCCGCGCCGCTCGACGGGTGACGAGCGCGGCTTGGCGTACTGACCGGCGATCCGGCCGAGGGTGACGACCCGTGCACCGGAGCCCTGGCTGATCCGCTCGGACATGGCGCGCAGCAGGTCGACACGGTTGCGCACGGAGCGGGGGGTGTTGTCGGCGAAGGTCTCGGCGCAGTCACCGCCCTGAAGGAGGAAGGCCGGGCCGGCGAGTTCCGTCCGCAGGGCGCGGGCCTCCGCCATCGGGACGAGCGGGTCGGCGTGGGCGAGGACCTGTCGGACGCGGGCCGTTTCCCGGGGGTCGGGCCACCGCGGCTGGTGGTCGGCGAGCGCGACGCGGGACCCGGTCGCGGTCTCGGCCCGGGCCTCGGCCTCGGTCGTGGTGGTCACGAAGCGGGGATTGAAGACCTCGTGCACGAGGACCGTGGCGTGGTTGGAGAAGGCGATCTCGTAGGCGCGGCCGGGCGAGCCGGCCGGAAGCAGGCCGAAGCGTTCGGTGGTGAGGCCGGTGGCGAGGATCCTGCGGCGCTCGTACAGGCCCCGGCTCCGCGTGTGCAGGCCGAACGGGGTGTTGCCGCTGGGTATGACGCGGGGGGCGTCGACACTGCGGAAGGTGATCAGGTTCTCGCTGATCACGGCGCCCGTGCGGTCGCGCAGGCGGGAACGGCGGATCCGCAGGTCCGTGTGGGGGCTGGAGCCGAAGACGTCGGAGAGGTGACCGGGGGTCCGCAGCGTGGCCGGGTCGGGGCCCGGCAGCACCTCGGCGGTGAGCGGGGAGTCCACGAGCGATTGCAGCAGCACGGTCGTGGAGCCTTCGTTGCGCAGCATCATGCGGGTCGCCGACGGCAGCGCGGGGGGCTCGGCGAATTCGGGGTACGCGGACAATCGAAACACCTTTGCATCGGTGATGGTCATCGTGGCGTGGACGTGGTGGTACGTGCGGACCGGTCGGTGGGTCAGGCTGCTTCGGCGGGCCCCTGGTGGGCGCCGGCCTCGGCCACTACCTGGCCGATCAGTTTTGCGGCGGCCTCGGCTCCGTTGCCGGTCGGCGCGATGGCCCGGGACGCTTCGGCGGTACGGGCGCGGAAGGTCTCCGGTTCGTCGAAGGCCGCGCGCAGGATGGTGAGCAGGGTTTCGGCGTCGGGCTCGGTGGCCGTGGTGTAGCCGAGGTGGTCGAGCCGGGCCATGGCTTCCCGCTCGTGGTACTCGTCCCGTCCGCTGAGCACGTAGGCGACCGGGGCGCCCATGACCGCGAGCTCGGTGACCGAGAGCCAACCGGGGGGCGAGAGGATGACCTTGGAGTGCTTGACCAGGGAGTGCCAGTCGGCGACGTAGTCGACGAGGACCACGCCGTCGAGCTCTTCGGTGAACGTCTGTCGGCCGATCACGACGAGTCGGGCCGTCGGGTGGTCGACGCGCAGCTTCTCGAAGGCGGTGAGGTACCCGTCGAGCAGCCGTTCCTTGTTCTCGGTGAACATGGTGGTGCCGCCGAAACCGACGATGGCGTACTCGGCGCCGTCGAGGCCGAAGCGGGCGTCGATCTCGGCGCGGGGCGCGGGGTCGGCGGCGCAGTCATCACGGACGATCGGGCCGACGACGTGGCCGTTGCCGGCTGCCAGGGCGGCGAACACCGGGGTGTCTCGGTCGAGTTCGGGCACGCAGGGCTTGTCGGTGAGGACGGCGCGGGCCCGACGGGTCACCCATGCGAAGAGGGTGGTCAGCGATGTTCGAATGGCGTCGACCTCGTCGGGGTCGTCCAGAACGAAGCCGGCTTCCAGGAGGGTGGCGTTGTCGATCTGGCCGAGGGTGAAGTCGTATCGCTCCGTGACCAGGACGTAGGGGACGCCGGAGATCTCGGCGGCCAGGCACGCGGCGACGTTGTAGTCACTGACGACGACATCGGGTCGGACGGCGCCGATCAGCGCGATCGCGGCGAGCATCCGGTCGCCGCTGATGAACGTGCGGTTGAGGTAGCCGGTGACGTACGACGTCCAGTCGAAGCTTCGGGCGAGCTGCGAGGTGTTGGCGTGGTCCTGCTGATCGGAGGCGGTGTGCACGTGCACGCCGAGAGCCTCGAACATCGGGGTGAACAGGGCGCTCTTGGAACCGAGGTACACGTGCTGCTCCGCGCCGGGGAACAGCGCGTGCACCTTCGCGGCCACCGCGAGGGCCCGCATGTTGTGGCCGGTGCCGGTCTCGGCCGGCAGGTGGAGGACCTTCATCTGTGGCACCTTTCGAGGTGGGTACGGGCGGGTTCGGCCTGCTGGGCGGGACCCGGCAGGCGGAACCGGACCCGGCGGCAGGCCCGCGCCCTGACTGCGGGACGGCGACGCGGGGGAGTGGAGGGGCGGAGCGAGATCCGGTCGGCTGGCTCAGGCGTTCGCCAGCTCCATCACGTACTGCCCGTAGCCGGACGAGGGGGAGAGCTCTTTGCCGAGCAGGGCCAGCTGCTCGCGGTCGATGTAGCCCATCCGGTAGGCGACCTCCTCCAGACAGGAGATCCGGATGCCCTGGCGCTTCTCCAGCACCTGTACGAACATCGCGGCCTCCAGGAGGCTGTCGTGGGTGCCGGTGTCGAACCAGGCGGACCCGCGTCCGAGGTTGACCAGGCGGGCCCGGTCCTCGCGGACGTAGGTGAGGTTGAGGTCGGTGATCTCCAGCTCGCCGCGGTCGGAGGGGGTGAGCCCGGCGGCCCGGCGCACCGCGTCGCCGTCGTACATGTACAGACCGGTGACGGCGAGGTTGGAGCGGGGGGCGGTGGGCTTCTCCTCCAGGGTGAGGATGTTGCCCGCCTCGTCGACGGTGGCCACGCCGTAGCGCTCGGGGTCGCTGACGGGGTAGCCGAAGAGGGTGCAGCCGTCGAGGCGGGCGGCTTCGTCGCGGAGCATGTCGGGCAGGCGGTGCCCGTAGAAGATGTTGTCCCCGAGGATGAGGCAGACGTCCTGTCCGTCGGCGAACGGGCCGCCGAGGACGAGGGCTTCGGCGATGCCGCCCGGCCGCGGCTGCACGGTGTAGGAGAGCGAGACGCCGAGGCGTTCGCCGTCACCGAGGAGCGCCCGGTAGCTGTCGATGTGCTCGGGAGACGAGATGAGAAGGATCTCGGTGATTCCGGCCTGCATGAGCACGGACAGCGGGTAGTAGATCATCGGCTTGTCGTAGACCGGCAGCAACTGCTTGGAGTGCACGCTGGTGAGCGGGCGCAGGCGGGTGCCGGAGCCGCCGGCGAGGATGATGCCGCGCATGGTTCCCCCTTGGGGCGCTTGGCGCAGGGCGCCGGTGCGCTGGGCGCCGGGCCTTGGACGGATGGTGGGACGGGCGTCAGCCGGCGTCGGTGCTCGTGCTCGTGACGCCAGCGCGGACACCGGGTGTGGCCAAGAGGAGGGGGCGCCACCAGTCGGTGTGCTCCCGGTACCAGGCGATGGTCTCGGCGAGGCCGTCTTCGAAGGCGACCTCGGGTCGGTAGCCGAGGGCGCGCAGCTTGGAGTCGTCCAGGGCGTAGCGGCGGTCGTGGCCCTTGCGGTCGGCGACCGGGCGGACTGCGGACCAGTCGGCACCACAGGCGTCGAGGATCAGTTCGGTGAGACGACGGTTGTTCAGTTCCCGGCCGCCGCCGATGTTGTAGACCTCTCCCGATTCGCCCTTGGCGAGGACGAGGTCGATGCCCCGGCAGTGGTCGTCGACGTGGAGCCAGTCGCGGACGTTGAGGCCGTCGCCGTACAGCGGCACCGATCCGCCTTGCAGGAGGGTGGTGACGAAGAGCGGGATGACCTTCTCGGGGAACTGGTACGGGCCGTAGTTGTTGCTGCAGCGCGTGATGGAGAGGTTCAGCCCGTGGGTCCGCGTGTAGGCCAGGGCGAGCAGGTCGGCACCCGCCTTGGCGGCCGCGTAGGGCGAGTTGGGGGCCAGGGGCCACTCCTCGGTCCAGGCGCCCTCGTCGATGGATCCGTAGACCTCGTCCGTGGAGATGTGGACGAACCGCGGCAGGTTGGCGGTCCGCGCGGCGTCCAACAGGTTCTGGGTGCCGAGGACGTTGGTACGGACGAACTCGGCCGGGTCCTGGATGGAACGGTCGACGTGGGTCTCGGCGGCGAAGTTGACCACCGCGTCCACGTCGGCGAGCAGCTTCGGGACGAGGTCCGGGTCGGCGATGTCGCCCTCGACGAACCGCAGCCCGGGATGGTCCGCCACCGGGGCCAGGTTGGCGAGGTTGCCCGCGTACGTCAGCTTGTCGAGCACGGTCACGCGGTCCACCGCGAGGTCCGACCGGCCGTCGAGAAGCCTTCTCACATAATTTCCGCCGATGAAACCAGCGCCACCGGTCACCAATACGTGCATGAAAATGTATCCGCCCTTCGACGGTGTCACTCGATATTCCGCGGCGCATGGCGCCGTCCGGAGAAATGAGGAAGGAAGAGGGAACGGAACGATATCGCCTATTCGGCGAACCCCCGTTGCCTCCGTGCACTCCTGGCCTGGACGCAGTTGCGGCCTGGAGGCGGTGTCCAAAGATCGTAGAACATCGAACATCCCTGCGCAACACTATACTAGCCAATGCCGAGGTCAGCGGGGCGTGGCAGTGATCACGTGCAAGGCAATGGCTTCGTCAAGTTCGCACCTGGGAGGCAGAAGCGGAATTCAGCATTCCCCCAAGGGGGGTCGATGCGAAAGGGTTTCGAACTTGAGGAACCATGCGGGAAAGGGTGGACAGAAACTCCGAAGGCGGGTTGCGGAGCTGGCCGCGGAACACTAGTTTCCGACTACATGGAACATTCCCTGGCGCCGTCGGCGCTCATAGAGGGCCATACCGATGTGGCGCCCGGAACGACCGTCGGGCCCGGCACTTGGATCCGGTTCGGCACCTCGCTGAGCGGGTCCGCGCTCGCGGGCGGGGTCTTCGTCGGCTTCCGCTGCCGGCTGGACGGGGTCCGCGTGGCGGGAGGTTGTCAGATCGCCTCGCTGGCTCGGATCGGACGCCCGGGCGCCGCCCCCGTCGCGATCGGGGCCGGTGCCTGGATCGGTGCGCGGGCCGTGGTGGAACCCGGGGTCCGCATCGGCCCCGGGGCCGTCGTTGCCGCAGGGGCGCACGCCGTCGAGGACGTCCCCGCCGATGCGATCGTCGTGGGCCGCCCGGCGCGCGTGCTGCGCCGACGCGAGGTGGTGCAGGACGAGGCGCCCGATTTCACTGCCATCATCGACCGGGTCCGGGCCCGCGGCGACGCCGGGCGGGTGCCCCTGCCCGCCCATTGGACCTCGGACGGAGGTGGTTTCCTCGATGCGGCCCTCTCCGGCGGCCCCGGCGTGCGCCTGGGCGCAGGGGTGATCGCCATGGGCCGCCCCGACGGGCCGTCACCGCGCGGGGGCGTACGCGTCGGTGCGCACGTCCGGATCGGGGCCGGGGCGATCCTTGAGGGGTCCGGCGGCATCGACATCGGGTCGGAGGCGGACCTGGGCGACGGCGTCCTGGTCGTCTCCAGCGGCCACGACCTGAGCCGTCGCTCCCTGCCCTGGCAGGACGGGCCGGTCCGGGTCGGTGCGGGCGTCGTGATCGGCGCGGGAGCGACGATCGTCGGCCCCTGCCGGCTCGGCGACGGGGCGATCGTCGCCCCTGACTCCGTCGTCGTCGGCGACGTGCCCGCCGGCGGCTTCACCGCCGGAGTGATCTCCACCGCGAGCCCGGCCCGCCAGGCCCTGTCGCGCTCCTGACACCCCTGCTCGCCCCAACTCCCTTTCCCTCCTATGCCGTCGCATCGCGACTTCTGCTACGCTCCCCATACTTCGAACTTCTTCGAATAACGAAATTTGGGAGCGGGCGCCCGACCCACGCGCTCCGGATCCAAAGGAACCCGATGACCAGTCCTCCTTCTCTCCGCACGTTCGTCCGGGATCACGTCCTGGACGAAGGGGCCCGCGTCCCGGCCGTCCTCGGCCGCGACTCCGCCGACGTGATCACCCCCGACCGCACCCTGCGGGACGCCGCCCTGGCCCTCCTGACCCTCCCCGCCCCGGACGAAACCGACCTCACGCGCCGACTCCTCGGCGCCCTGCGGGAGTTCACGGACCCGGACCTGCCGGGCTTCCGCGAGTTGCTCGACGTCACCGGCGCACCCCACCCGATCGGCGACGTCCGCACCCCCTCCGTGCAGGCACTCGCCGCCTGGGCCCTGCACCGGGCCGGGACGCTGACCGGTGACGAAACTCTGCTCACCGAGGCCGAGAGTCAGCTGGACCACGTCGTCGGGGCGGTCCTCGCCCACGACTGGCCGGCCCGGCTGGACCGATCCGCGACCGCCGTCCTGGACGAGTCCGGCCCGCTGGCGGAGACCGCCGTGCTGGTCCTGGCCGCCGACGCCCTGACCCCGGCCACCGGTTCGGCCTTCCTCGACGCAGCGGCCGACCGGCTGGACCGCTACGTTCACGGCGACGCCGTCTGGGACCTGCTGACCCCTCGCGGGGTGCCGGACACGCTCCGAGGCCACCGCACCGGACCGGCCGCCCTGGCGGCCCTGGCCTGGGCGGCGCTCCACCGGCGCGGTCGTGCCGGCGCCGCGGACCGGGCCCGCCGGACCCTGGCCCACGTCCACGGCCACCACCAGCACGTCGGCACCGGTGGCTACTGGGACCGCAGCTCCGCCGACTCGGTGGTGCGCGTCGACGCGGTCGCCGCCCTGCACGGCCGCCCCGACTCGCCGTTCCCCGCGAAGTTCGTCGCCGACCACGCCCTCCTCGCCCTGGCTGCGCGGACCGTCGCCGCGTTCGACGACGTGGACGCGGAGGGCGGACCGGTCCTGAAGGCCCTCGCCGAGGAGGCCGAAGCCGAGCTGGAACGCAACACCGACCCCGTGGCGGGCGGTGTCTTCCACGGCCAGGGCAGCTGGTTCTCCACCCCTGTCGACCCGACGGTCCCGCTCGCCCGGCACGTCATGGTGCCCCCGCGCACCACCGGCTCGTTCGCCGTCGGCAACACCACGTACGTCCCCTTCCACGGCAAGCACGCCCGCACCCAGCTGCTGGCCCTGGCCGCACTCGGCGACCGGGTGGTCACCCCCCGCCCCGCGCCGGAGCTCGTCGAGCGTCCGGAGCCGGACCCGTTCGACAACGACCTGGGACACGTCACCACCGGGCGGCTGTCCGAGGGGCTCATCGACATCGAGCACTACCTGCGCTGGCTGCGCTCCACCGCCTCCGGCCTGGGCTACGGCCTCACCCCGTACCGGTCCCCGCTGGGCCTGCGCTCCGACCGCACCGCGCAGACCTTCTCGGTGCTCCACGTGGTGTCCGACCTGCTCGCCCTCGGCGAGCCGGTGCCCAACACTCCCGGTGTGCTCACCGGTGTCTTCGCCACGCAGAACCCGGACGGCGGCTTCGGCGAACAACCCGCCCTGCCCTCCGAGACGTTCACCACCTACTGCGCGGTGCTGACGGCCGTCGTGCTGGGGGGCGCTGACCACCCCGACTTCGACCGGGACGCCTGCGTGGCCTTCCTGCGGTCCTGCCAGCGCCCGGAAGGCGGGTTCGGCAACGCGCCCGGCTTCCCCTGCGACGCCTGGCACTCCCACCTCGCCACCCTGACCCTCGTCGCCCTGGGCGCCCGCCCCGAGCGGGAGGACGACCTGGTGGCCTACCTGCTCGCATGCCGCAACCCGGACGGCGGCTACGGCAACCGTCCCGGCTCCCCGTCCGACACCTTCGCGACCTTCCGTGCGGTCGGCGCCCTGATCGCGCTCGGCCTGCGCCCGCCGCACTCCGACGAAACCGTCGTCTGGCTGCGCAGCCTGCAGACCGAGACCGGCGGTTTCCGCTACCGGACGGACGGCGCGGAGAGCTTCGTCGGCTCTTACCACGCCATCGGCGGGCTCTACATGCTGGGCGCCCTGCCGACCGACACCGAGGCCTGCGTCCGGTGGATCACCGTCCGCCAGAGCGCCGACGGAGGTTTCTCCCGCGCCCCCGGCGCCCCCTCGGAGACCACCGACGAGGGATTCATCGCGGTACAGGCACTGCACATGCTCGAAGGGAAACTCAACCGCTCCTGGGCGGTGATGATGACATGACCACCACCTCGCCAGTCTCCTCCTCCACCGCCGGCGCGACGTCGGCGCAGCCTCCGGCCGCCCGCTCGTCACGGACCGTCGCCTTCCTCGCGTTCGCCACGATGTTCGTCATCGGGACGGACACCTTCCTCGTCGCACCCCTACTGCCGACCCTGACCGACGCCTTCGACGTCTCCCCCGACATCTCGGGCTGGATGGTCAGCGCCTACGCCCTGGGGTACGCCGTCTTCGCCCTGATCGCCGGGCCGATCTCGGACGGGCGGGACCGGCGCCGGGTGTTGCTGACCGGACTGACCGGGTTCATCGTCATGACGGCGCTGTGCGGGTTCGCACAGGGGTTCTGGACGATGATCCTCTTCCGGTTCCTCGCCGGCGTGAGCGCCGCGTTCGTCTCCCCCCAGATCTGGGCGTCCATCCCGGTGCTGGTGAAGCCCCAGGAAATCGTCCGGACCATGGGCTTCGCCACTGCGGGGCTGTCCATCGCCCAGTTCGCGGGCATCCCGCTCGGCAGCTGGCTCGCCGCAGGCTCCTGGCACCTGCCCTTCTGGGCCATCGGCGGCCTCTCGGTGGCGCTGTGGCTGCTGCTCGCCCGCCTCTTCCCGTCGGTCCCGGGCCGGCCCGGGGCCGGCAGCGGGGCCAAGGCCATCCTCGGCACGTACAAAACGGTGCTGGGCGCCGGCCGACTGCGCTGGTACCTGCTGGGCTACCTCGTCTTCCAGACCGGCAACTTCGAGGCGATCTCCTTCCTCGGTTCCTGGTTCACCAAGGACTTCGGGCTGAACGTCTCCTCCGTCGGCACCGCGATGATGGCGGTCGGCGCGGGCAACGTGATCGGCTCCCTGTTCGGCAGCCGGCTCATCGCGCGCCTGGGCCTATACCGGTCCTTGCTGACCGGCGTGCTGACCATGGGCGTCCTGTACTGCCTGGTCCCGCTCGCCCCGAACCTGGGGGTCGCGCTGACGCTGCTCGCCCTGGTGATGATGGTCGGCGGGTGCGTCTTCCCGGTCTTCATGAGCATCCTGCAGTCGCAGACCGAGACCGCCCGGGGCACCGTCTCCTCCCTCTCCAACTCGGCGATGTACGTGGGCACCACCGTCGGCGGCGCCGTCGGAGGGGTGCTCCTCGGCAACGTCACGGGGTTCTGGGGCGTGGCCGGGTTCACCGTCGCCGCCTACCTGCTCTCGCTCGCCGTGTACGCGGCGGCCGGCGCCTTCCGGAAGCGGGAGGCGGGCGCGTGAGCACCGCGGTCCTCTTCGACCGGTACGGGGACCCCGGGGTCCTGTACCCGGCCGAGGTACCCGACCCCGTGGCCGGGCCCGGTCAGGTCGTGGTCCGGCACACCGCGATCGGGGTCAACCCGATCGACTGGAAGATCCTCTCCGGTGAGGTCCGCGAGCACGTCCCGATGGACCTGCCCGGCGGCTGCCTCGGCGTCGAGGCTGCGGGCGTGGTCGTGGAGGTCGGCGCCGGGGTGCGCCGCTTCCGCGTCGGCGACCCCGTCATCCGGCACGGCCGGCCCGGCGCGTTCCGGGAGTACGAAGCCGTGGCGGCCTCGCAAGAGGCCGACGAACTCACCCTCCGCCCCGACCGGTTCCCCGACGAACAGGCCGCCGTCCTGCCGGTGGCCGCCGGCACCGCGTACTCGGCCCTGCGACGGGTGGGGCTGCGGCCCGGGGAACGGCTGCTGGTGCACGGCGCCTCCGGCGGCGTGGGCCTGGCCGTGGTGCAGCTCGCCCTGCTGCTGGGCGCGGGCGAGGTCGTCGGGACGGCCTCGCCCGCCCGGCACGACCTGGTCCGCGCCGTGGGGGCGACCCCGGTCGCGTACGGGGAGGGGCTGTCGCAACGACTCACGGAGCTGGGGCCGTTCCACGCCTCGGTCGACTGCGCGGGCGGGCCGGAGCCCACCGAGACGGCCGTCCGACTCGTCCCGGGCTCCTCCCGCCGGGTCACGATCGTCCCGGACACGGCGGCCCATGGGCGCGGGGTCCCGTTCCTGGAACACTTCCCGCTGGAGCTGGCCAGCACCCTGGACCTGATCGGCGCGGCCCCGTTCGAGCTGCCCGTGGCCGCCCGGTACCCGCTGGAGCAGGCCGGCGAGGCGCTCGCGCACTCCCTGCGGGGCGGCGTCGGAGGGAAGATCGTGCTCGTGCCCGGCGGGTGAACCCGTGATCGGGCCCCGGGGCCGAGTGTCCGGCTCCGGGCCCGTGATCGGGCCCGAGGGCCGAGTGCCCGGCTCCGCGGCGCGGGCCGACGGGCTCCGAGACCCCAAGGCCCCTCCCCCGGCGGGCCATGTTCTTCTATCATCGTAGAACGTTGAATCTGTCGGGCCTGGAGGTACCCGCCCGGAAGGCTCGGCCCTGGTGCCCACCACACGAAGAAGGTCGCCCATGCGCAGCCCGCTCTACCACCCCGAACGGTCCGAGGTCTCCCTGGACCGGGTGCTGCACGCGCTCAGCGATCCCATCCGCCGGGACATCGCACGCGTGATGTTCCTGGAGGGCTCCCGCTCCTGCGGCCAGCTCGTCTACCCGATCGCCAAGTCGACGCTCTCGCACCACCTGAAGGTGCTGCGCGAGTCCGGTGTCATGCACACCGAGGTCCGGGGCACGACCCGCATCATCACCCTGCGCCGCGACGACCTCGACGCCCGGTTCCCCGGGCTCCTCGACGCCACGCAGATCACCAGCCCCGCGCCGGACGCCGAACCGGTCGGCGCGGGCACGGACTCCGCCTGAGGGGACCTCCCCGGCCCCCGCTCACGATCCCCTCGGGCCTCGACATCCGGCGCGACCCCCTGCGCCGGCCTCTTGCAGTGAAGGGATCACCGATGACCTCGACCGTGCCCCGGCGCGTGGCCCGCAAGGCCGGCGTCGACCTCCCGGTGCTCGGACTCGGCACGTGGCGGACGATCGACCGGGTCGGCCCGGACCGACTGGCCGGCCTGCTGGCGGCCGCCCGCACGGTCGGCGCCCGACTGGTGGACACCGCCCCGGTCTACTCCGACGCGGAACCCCGACTCGCGGAACTGCTCCGTGACGACCCGTCGTTCTTCGTCGCCACGAAGATCTGGGACACCGAACCGGAGGCGGTCGAGGCCGTCTTCGCCCGCCAGCTCGCCGGCTACGCACGCTCCTCCATCGACCTCCTCCAAGTGCACAACCTCAACGGATGGCATGCCAACCTGGCCTGGCTGGACCGGCAGAAGGCGGCCGGGCGGGTCCGTTTCACCGGCGTCACCTACCAGTTCGACCATGCCTTCGGTACGGGTGGCAGCCGAGCCGACCTCGCCCACGTCCTCGCCACCGACCTGGTGGACTTCGTCCAGGTCAACCTGAACGCGGCGGAGCCCACCCTGGCCGAGGACGTCCTCCCGGCCGCCGCCGAGGCCGGCATCGGCGTGGTCGTGATGCGACCGTTCGGCGAAGGCGCTCTGCTGGCAGCGCCGCCGCCCGCCGCCTTCCTGCGCGAACTGGGCTGCACGAGCTGGCCCGAGGCCCTGCTGCGCTGGGTGCTCGCGCACCCCCAGGTCACCACCGTGCTGACGGCGACCTCCCGGCCGGAGCACTTCCTCGCCAACGCAGCAGCCGTCCGCTCGGGTCCGTTGGGCCCGGCGGAAGCGTCCGCCGTGGCCGACCACGCCCGGTCGGCCCTGGGGGCGAGGTCCGGGCGATGAGCACGAAGCGAACAGACGGCGAACGGAGCGGCACCTTGGCCGGGCACGGCGCCGGTGAGAGCCTCACCGGCCGGATCAACCACCTCTTTTCGGTAGCCGGATCCCGGGACCATCGAGGCCGGTGGCAAACCTTCGGCACCGGCGAGGTCGCCGACCTGATCAGCCGTTCCGAGGGCCGCTACGGGGTCCGGCTCTCCCGCAGCTACCTGGCGATGCTCCGGTCCGGGCGCTACACCAATCCCTCGATCGCCGTGGTGATGGCGCTGGTCCGGTTCGTCAACGACCATCTCGCCGAGGGTCATCCGGAGATCACCGTCGACTGGCTCACGTCCGGCGCCACCGCGGCCGCCCCCGGCCCCGGCGTCGACCCGGGCGCACCGGCCGCCGACTCCACGGCCCTCGGGGCCGACATGGCCGGCGCGCTCGGCGCGCTCGCGGACCGGCAGGTGCAGCACATCGCCCTGCGTGCCGGGCGCATGACGCCCGAGCTCCGGGACCGGCTCATCGCGATCCTCGACACGATGGAGGGGACCTCGTGACCACCGGCCGGCTCAGCACCATGCGCGACTGCCGCAGGTACGTCCGCTCCCTGCGGCTCGATCCGTATTCCTCCGCCCACGAGCTGTGCGACCAGATCGGCTCGGCGCGCGGCCGGCCCATCCGGGTGATCGAGGCGCGCCTGCCGGTCCCGGGCCCCATGGGGGTCTGGGTCTGCCGGACCGACGACGACGTGGTGATCGTTCAGGACCTGGCCGTCGGGGCCCACCGCGACCACATCGTGCTGCACGAACTCGCCCACATCCTCTGCGAGCACGAGGGGGATCGGTACCGACACGACGAGCCGGCGCTGTCCGCGCTCGACGGCGTCCCCGAAGGGGGCGCCGTGGTCCGGTTCCGCTCGGTCCACGACTCGGCGGTCGAGCGCGAGGCGGAACTGCTGGCCGCCGCGTTCGCCGAGTTCGCGATCGACGACCGGGCCGAGGCACGCGTGGCCTGGGACGTACAGCGGTACTTCGGCGGGGCCTGAGCCATCGTGATCACCCGGCTCCAGTCCCTGCTGTCCGCGTTCCTGTGCCTGTCCCTGCTCGCCAAGATGGTGGCGCTGCGCGTGGGCTCCCGGCCGACCCCGCAGGCTCCGCTCCTGCTGACCGCGTTGGGCAGCTTCACCCTCGCCGCACTCGTGGGCATCCCCGCCGTCCGCGCGCGGATCCCGTTCGCGACCGAGCCCGGGGTCGCCTCGATCATCATGGACACCGGCGTATCGGTGAGCCTGGCCCTGCTGGCGACCTACTTGTGGACGCCCCTGGGGCGCGCGGGCTCGGTTCCCTGGTGGCGAGGACGGCTCTTCCTGACCGCGTGGGCGGTGAGCGGGCTGCTCGCCGTCTTGATGGCATCGACTCCGGCGGCCCTGCGCACCGACCCGCTGCAGAACCAGTACACCGGGGACTGGCGGATCGTCGGCGTCTACGTGATCGGGAACCTGTTCTTCCTGGTGTGCTCCGGAGCCGCGGCGATCGCCTGCGCCCGGATCGTCCGGATGGTGCGCGGCCACATCGCCGTCGGGGTCGCGGTGGGGGCCGTCGGCATGGTTGCCTACGCGGTCACCTGCGTGAACCGGCTGCTCCTGGTGGCCGGTCAACCGCTGCTGGAGGGCGACTGGTTCACCTGGTACAGCGTGCTGAACTTCGTCTTCACCGAGGCCGCGGTCCTGGCCAGTGTGCTCGGCCTGCACTTCACCGCCGTCTGGCGGGTCATCGTGGGCTGCCGGCGGATGTTCGACGACCTCCGGGTCTTCCTCCGCCTCGGGCCGGCGTGGCGGCGGCTGACCGCGCTCCACCCGGACGTGGTGCTGCCCTGGGAACCCGGACCCCGCGGCCTACGGGACCGGCTGGACCTCTCGTACCGCAGGTACCGGCGGGAGATCGAGTGCCAGGACGCCCTGCTGCTGACCGGACCCGAACCGGCAGGGCGGCTTTGACCGATGCCGGCCTGACGCGTCGTGCACGGGTGCGCAGGCGGTGGGCGGCGGTGGGCGGCGGCGCCCGGGCCGGGGCCGGGGGGTGGGTGCGGGGCGGTTCGTTTGGGCCGGGCAGGCCGGGGGTTCCCCGACCTGCCCGGCCGTTGTGATTAAGGGCCGATAAATTCTGGACGGGGGTGGGTGGCATAACGGTTGGTGATGGGGGAGAGTGTGGCTCGCTATTGGACGCGTTGGCCGGATCGTGTTGATATTGGCCAACAAATGCGGTGGGTGGCCAGGGTGGTGGCCCTTTGAATTTTCGGGAGACTTGCAATGGGAACCGTTGAGAACACCGAAGAGATGTACAACCTCTTCAACAAGACGGCCAGGGCTTATGACCAGAGCGGCGTGGAGTTCTTCCGGCCCATCGGGCGTCGGCTCGTCGAGTTCTCGGGGATTTCCGCCGGGGCGTCCGTGCTGGACGTCGGCGCCGGTCGCGGTGCCGCGCTGTTCCCGGCCGCCGCGGTGGTCGGCAAGAGCGGCGAGGTCGTCGGTATCGACATCTCCGAGGAGATGGTCAAGTACGCGCAGGAGGACGCGGAGGAGCTCGGCCTGAAGCAGGTCAGCATGCAGGTCATGAACGGCCAGAAGCCCGAGTTCGAGGCCGGCCGGTTCGATGCGGTGATCGGCAGCTGCAGCCTCTTCATCTGGGTCAAGGGTGCCGATGACGTGCGCCCGTACCTGGAGCTGCTGCGCGAGGGCGGGCGGTTCGCGACGGCCGCGCCGTCGTTCTTCTCCACCGCGCGCGGCAAGTGGGCGCTCTTCCCGGAGGTCGTCAACGAGCTGCTGATGCCGTACATGCTGCAGTCGCTGAAGCAGAGCGGCGCGTACGACTCCCAGTTCGCCAACGCCGGTGCGAACTGGCTGATCACCGCGGAGTCGATCGAGAACACCCTCACGGAGGCCGGGTTCACCGACGTCGAGGTGATCGAGGAGGAGCTGCCGGTCGTCGTGAATTCGGGCGAGCAGTGGGTCGAATTCACGTACACCACCGGAATGCGCGGAATGTGGGAGCGCATCGAGGAGAACGAGCGCCGCGAAGTCATCGCCGAGGTTTCCCGGCGACTGGACACCCTGCGTGACGAGAACGGGGTCATCTCCGTTCCCGTTCCGATCGTCTACATGCGCGCTTCCGCTCCGAAGGCCGTCTGAGACCGGCCCTCGGGGAATTCGTTCGGCATTGCAGCGGGGGAGAAGTGGCAGCAGTGGTCGAAGGTGACTGGCCCCTCTCCGCGAGGGAGGCGGAACTCGCGGAGATCAAGGAGTGGGCGGCGGCGGGCGTCGGCGCACTCATGGTGGGCGAGCAGGGGGTGGGCAAGACCACCCTCCTGAACGCCGCGCTGCGGCAGGCCGAGCGCGGCGGGGCCCGCGTGGTGCGCGGGGACGCCGTGCGCGACCACCTGTACGGAGGGGCGCAGCCACACGCTGCGCGCCGCCGGGTCGCCGTGGCGCTCGACGACGTGCACCTGGCCGACCCGGTGACGCTGGGGCTGGTGTGCCGGCTCGCGGACAGCGGTCAGGCGCTGCTGCTGGCCACCGCCCAGCCCGGCGCCGCCCTGCCCAACGGGCTGCGACGCCTGCTGATCGGCAAACGCGTACGGCGGCTCGCCGTGGACGCCCTCGACCGTTCGGGCGCCGTACGGATGCTCACCGCCCGCCTCGGCGGGCCGGTGGCCGTCGCCACCGCGGAGCGCTTCTGGGACCTCAGCCTCGGGAACGCCCTGATCCTGCGCGAACTGGCGGACCAGGCCCTCGCCGAGGGCACGCTGCGCCAGGTGCGCGGCCGGTGGCAGTGGCCCGGCCTGCCGGCCGCGCCCGACAGCCGGCTGGTCGACCTGGTGGACCTGCTCCTCGGCGACCTCGACCCGGACGAGCGCGAGCTGGTGAACATGCTGGCGCTCGCCGGGCCGCTGGAGGCCGGTCTGCCGGTCGTCGACGCACGGGGAGAGGCGGCGGAGTCGCTGAACCGCCGTGGCGTCCTCGTCGCGGAGCGCTCCCGGTTCCGGCTCTCGCTGCGGCTCGCGCACCCCCTCTGCGCGGCCGTGGTCGAGGCGACCCTGCCGGAGCTGACGGTGCGTCGTCTGCGGCAGGAGATCGCCGACGCGATCAAGGCCACCGGGGCCCGCCGGCCCGACGACGCCGCCCGGATCGTCAGCCTCGGGCTGGGGGCGGGGCCGCTGCCCGATCCCGTGCAGGTGGGGCGGGCGGCCGTCGGTGCGCTGCGCGGCGAGGACCACCGGCTCGCGGAGCGGCTCTGCCGCGCCGCGATCGCCGCCGGTGCCACCACGGCCGACGGCGGCATCGCCGTGACCCTCGGGCAGGCCCTGGCCGGCCAGTCACGTCACGTCGAGGCCGAGGCCTGCTTCGCACGGGCGCCGCACTCCGCCGCCGTACTGCGCCCGAGGGCCCTCAACATGGGACTGGGCCTGGGCCGGCTGGCCGAGGCGGAAGCCGTCGCCGCGACCGACCGCGCAACGCGGGCCGTCGTACGGCTGCTCAAGGACCGGATCGGGGAGGCGCGGCAGCTGGCCGAAACGGCGCCGGGCACGGAACCCCTGCTCGCCCTGCTCCACCACCAGGCGGGCGATGACGGGGCCGCCCTGGCGGTGCTGTCCGCGGCCCGACCGACCCTGGCCGGCCGGGACGAGGCGGCACGCTGTGAGTACCTCTACGTCACCGGGTGCATCACCGCGCACGCCAGGGGCCTGACCGAGGCCGGGGCGGTGCTGGCGGAGCTGCGCGAGCAGGCCGGCGACGGCGGCCCGCGCACGCGTGCGTACGCCCGTCTGCTGGAGGCGCGCATCCTGCGCGCCGCGGGTCGTACGGTCGAGGCGGTCGAGCTGCTGCGGCAGGCGGCCGCGTACGGCGGGACCACCGACTGGCTCAGCACGCGCTCCGTGCGCCTGGCCCGACTCGCCGGTGCGGTGGCCGAGTCGGGCGACGCGCTGGAGGCCGCCTCGCTGCTGGCGGAGGCCCGGGAAGCCCAGCGGGACGAGTGCGCGTACCCGCTGATGGCGGATGCGGTGGAGCTGGAGGGCGCGCTGGTGACGGCGGGACTCGGCGACCGCGCGGCCGCGGCCGGCCAGGCCTTCGAGGTCGCCGAACGGGCGCTGGCCGCCGGCCGGCCCGCCCAGGCGCTCTCCGCGCTGCACCTGGCGGCCCGGGCGGGTGCGGCGCCCCGGGCCGCGGCGGTCGCGGAGGCCGCGGCGCTCCCCGTGCGGATGGCGGACGACGTCGTACTGCGGCACGTCCTGGCGCTCGCGGAAGGCGACGGCGAGGCCCTGGACGGGGTCTCCCGGCGGTTCGACGACCTGGGGCTGCTGCCGCTCGCGGCGGAGGCCGCCGCGCAGGCCGTGCGGGCTCACCAGGCGTCCGGCGACCGCCGCGGGGCCCGGGTCGCGCAGGCGATGAGCGCGGAGCTGGTCTCCCGGTGCGGCGCGGAGCCGCCGGTGTGGGCCGTACCCGTCGATCCCCGGGATCCGGGCGCCCGTACGGAACTGACGGCCCGGGAGCGGGAGGTCGTGACCCTCGCGGTCTCCCAGCTGTCCAACCAGGAGATCGCCGACCGGCTCGTGCTGTCCGTACGCACCGTGGAGAACCATCTCTACCGGGCGTACGGGAAGTTGGGCGTCACCGCGAGGACGGAGCTGGCTCCCGTCCTGGGCATGGGAACCGTCCAGGTCAGACGCATCGCCTGAGCAGAGAGCGACGAGAGGTGCGGGAGGGCTGGAGGCAAGGGCCGGGCACGGCGGGCCCGTTGCGCAGCCGATGGCGAGTCGGGCGGGCCGGTGTACGACATCCGGCCCGCCCGCCGTCGTACCGGAGCCGGTCAGGCGCCGGCCTCGGCCAGTTCCTGCGTGATCCGCTCGTTCCAGGCGGCGAACGTCGGGGTGCCGGTCAACTCTCCGAAGGCCACGGCCAGGCCCGCGCGGCGCCACTTGGTGACCAGCCGCATCATCTCCAGGGACCCGAGGCCCAGGTGGATGAGGTTGGCGTGGTCCTCTACCTCGGACGGGCTGATGCCGATCAGTTCGGCCAGCGCCGCGCGCAGGTCCTCGCCCGTGAGGGGGGCGGCAGCCGCGACGCTCTGCTGGCGGGTGGTGTCGGGCATGGTGCTGTCGGTCATGGTGGTGTGTCGTCCTTTCCGGCCTGATGGAGTGGGGCACGGGGCGTGGATCGCCCGCGGGTACGGGGCCACCGGCCGACGGCCGGCGGCCCCGTACCCGGTGGGTCACTCGGCGGGTTCGGCGACGATCTCCAGGATCGCCACGCCGGCCTCGAAGCCGGGGCTGCCGGTGAAGAGCAGCACCTTGTCGCCCGGACCGACCTGGCGGGTGCTCCACAGGTGCTCCAGGCCGATGAAGACGTCGGCGGCGCTGATGTGGCCGACCTTGCTGGTGTGCTCCCAGATGCCGCTGTCGAGGGTGAAGCCGATCGGGTCGAGGAACTGGTCGCGCAGCGCGTCGAGCGTGGCGCTCGGGTGGCAGACCCGCTTGATGTCGGCGGCGGTGATGCCGGCGTCGGTCAGGGCCTCGTCGAGGGCCTTCTGCAGGACCTCGCCCGGGTGCTCCATGGGGGGAGTGTTGCCCTTGGCCCACTCCTCCATCCAGAACTTGACGCGGGCCTCGTAGTCCAGCTCCCTGCCGACGGTCACGGCCGGCGGGAAGATCGGCTCGCTGCCGCGGTGCAGCGCCTCCATCCCGGGGGCGGAGTACGTGCCGATGGACAGCAGTTTGGCGATGCCGCCGGTGCGCGAGACGACCGCGGCGGCGGCGCCGTCACCGAAGATGGAAAGACGGGACGTGGTCCAGCGGTTGATCAGCGGAGTGGAGTAATTGTCCGCCGCGGTGAGAAGGACCGCCGACTTGCGCGGGTCGCAGGCGAGCCGGTGCGCAGAAATCGCGAGGGAGGAAAGCATTCCCTGGCAGCCCTGCTTGACTTCCAGTGCCGTGATCGGCGTGTTCAGGGTGTTGGTGAGAACGTAATGGGCCGGGGACCAGCCGTCGGGGCCCTGGTGATAGGCGGAGCTGTGGAACAGTGCGCCGAATTCCTCGGCCGCAATACCCGAACGTGAAATTGCCTCCTTGGCGGCCAGTACGGCCATTTCAGGAGCGGACAGTGAATCGGAGATCGCGACCGACTCCAGTCCCGAAGCCTCTCGGACGTCCGCTCCGTACCAGCCGGACTCCACGGCCTGCTCCGTCGTCACGAGGCCCGGCACGAAGGTGCCGAGGCTCGACAGGTAGACGTCGTCAAACTTCATCGCGGTTCCCTTCCGACGCCCATCGATCGGATGTGGCGTGGCCTGATGTGTGCTCTGTTGTGCCCAAGACCATCACGGCGGGCGGCCCGGCGCGTGAGTACCGGCTACTCAGATCGCGTTCGGGGGGCGGGGATCTACGCAGCCGAGGGGCACGGGTCCGGTCCCGGGGGTGTCGGAGCGCACCGCTCCGCAGCCCTGGCGCGGTTGGCTGGAAATCGCCGATCGTGGCGACGCGGGGCCAGGTGGGGGCAGGGGGGCGCAGCTGCCTCGGGGTCGATTCGCGCCATGTCCGCAGGCGTCGGCGGCCGTGCCGGACGGCGAATCCGTCGTCGGTTGGCATTGGTTTTATGGGGGCTTAAGCATCTGGCCATCATTTTGACGAGGCATCAGCTAACGGTGTGTAGGATGACTCGGTCTAGACGTTGCGACCCGCTGTGCGGGGTGCATCGCCCGGACGGGCCCGATCGAGATGGGCCGGTGGAGAAGGCAATGCCCGGAATTCCAGGCCTTCCCGCCCTTTGGGGTGGGGTCATCAAGTCCTGCCGTATTCCGGTTTGTTTACGGGGGAGAGTGTGTACGTGGCATGTGATCGTCTAGGCGTGCACGGTATTCGTGCACTCGGACAGGGCCTGGAAGGATTTTCGTGTACGCGCGCCCCCATGGGTGCTCGGTCCGCCGTGCGGACCGAAAAAGGGGGAGAGTGTGGTCGTCCGTTCTGACCTGATGGTTCGTCATCTGCCGGCGGTTGCCGGTACGGGGAGGGCAGGCTGGACTGAAATGGAAGTATCAATTCCGCGGCAGTCGGCGACGCGTGGCGCGCCGACCGTTTGGCGCATCCTCGTGGTGGAGAACAACGACGAGGATGCCGAGCCCCTGATGAGGGGGCTACAGCGGTACGGGCATCACGTGGAACGGGTATCCGGCGGAATTCCGGCGCTCGACGCGTACGACGGTGTGGACCTGGTCCTGCTGGACCTCGAACTGCCCGATCTGGACGGTCTGGAGGTCTGCCGGCAGATCCGCGCCGCGGGGGACACGGCGGTCATCGCCGTGACCGCGCGGGGCGCGGAACTCGACCGGGTCCTCGGCCTGCAGGCCGGTGCCGACGACTACCTCGTCAAGCCGTACGGTTTTCAGGAGTTGTTGGCGCGCATGGAGGCCGTCATGCGGCGCGTTCAGATGTCGACCGCGGACCCGTCGTTGATCGTCCGCGGCCCGCTGTGCATCGACGCGGCGGCCCGCCAGGTGAGCCTGGACGGTCGCCGGGTGGAGGTCACCCGCAAGGAGTTCGACCTCCTGTACCTATTGGCGGTCCAGCCCGACAACGTCGTCTCCCGCAAAGCGATCATGCAGGCCGTCTGGGGCGACGTCTGGTCCCGGCGCACCATCGACACGCACATCAGCAGCCTGAGGGGCAAGCTCGGCAGCAGCGACTGGATCCGCAACGTGCGCGGCGTCGGCTTCCAGCTCGGCTGCGCCTGAGTCGACTCCCCTCGAACGCCGCGGCGGTCGCCATCGCCGGAAGGTAGTGCGGAAGGGGCCCTGAAGGGGCCCAGGAGAGACCTCGAAGCGGCCCCCGGGACACCGTCCCGGGGGCCGCTTCGCGTATCCGCTCGCACACGTCAACACCATTGCAGCACCTACGAGTTGACACTTCTCTGACGAAACTCGATAGCCGCTTGAGGAACCTGCACGGAGCCTGACGTCGAGTTGAGTGTTTGTTCCTTGAACGGACCCGGGCCGCCCGGCAAGATCGGTGATGCCCGCCCAGCGTGCCCGACCGCACCCTCCCCCGGCCCGGTCGACCGGCCCAGGCGCCTTCTTCTCCTCCCCCCCCACCAGGGACATCAACAGCCAGCGCACGATTTGGAGTTCATCCATGTCTGAATCCGCTCAGGGCACCGCCTCCACCGTCTCCACCGACGAAGCCGAGCTCCGCAGAATCAACCGCGCGACGGTGGAGACGTACATGGCGGCCCTCGGCGAGGCCCGCCTGGAGCGCCACCTGCTCTTCACGGAGGACGGCGTCGGCGGTCTGTGGACCACCGACACCGGTGCCCCGATCGCCATCCGCGGCCGGGACCGGCTCGGCGAGCACGCGGTGTGGTCGCTGAAGACCTTCCCGGACTGGGAGTGGTACAACGTCCAGATCTTCGAGACCCAGGACCCCAACCGCTTCTGGGTGGAGTGCGACGGCCGAGGCAAGATCCTCTTCGCGGACTACCCCGAGGGCCACTACGAGAACCACTTCCTGCACTCGTTCGAGCTGGAAAACGGCCGGATCAAGCTGCAGCGGGAGTTCATGAACCCCTTCGAGCAGCTGCGCTCCCTGGGCATTCCCGTCCCCGAGATCAAGCGCGCCGGCATACCCACGTGACCGGCAGCAGCCCCGCCGCATAGGAGGATCCTGTGGACGAAGTCCTGCGCGACATCCGCATCCGCAAGGCACTGCAGCAGCCCGACTGGCCGGACCGGGGGCAGGTCGAGCGGGTGGGGGACACGCTGGCGACCGGACCGGCGCTCGTCCGGGCCCACGACGTCCGGGCGCTGCGCGCCGCGCTCGCCCGGGTCGTGGCCGGCGAGGCCGTGGTCGTCCAGGCCGGCGACTGCGCCGAGGACCCCGGCGAGTGCACCGCAACGGACGTGTCCCGCAAGGCGGCGCTCCTGGACCTGCTCGCCGGGACGCTGCGCATGACCGCGCACAAGCCCGTCATCCGGGTCGGCCGCATCGCGGGCCAGTTCGCCAAGCCCCGCTCCAGCGCCACCGAGTCGGTGGCCGGCACCTCGCTCCCCACCTTCCGGGGCCACATGGTCAACGGGCCCGAACCGGACCCCGAAGCCAGGCGCCCCGACCCGCTGCGCATGCTCACCTGTCACATGGCGGCGGACGAGATCATGAAGCACCTGGGCTGGCAGGCGGACGCGCCGCTGCGCGACCCGCTCGGCCCGCCGGTGTGGACCAGCCACGAGGCGCTGCTACTCGACTACGAGATCCCCATGCTGCGCACGGACGAGGACGGCAGGCTGTTCCTCGGCTCCACGCACTGGCCCTGGATCGGCGAGCGCACCCGGCAGCTGGACGGCGCGCACGTGGCGCTGCTCGCCGAGGTGAGCAACCCGGTGGGCTGCAAGGTGGGACCCACGATGGACCCCGCGGAGCTGGTGGCCCTGTGCCAGCGCCTCGACCCCGAGCGCACGCCCGGACGGCTGACACTCATCTCCCGGATGGGCGCCGAGGTGATCTCGGAGCGGCTGCCGGCGCTGGTCAAGGCCGTACGCGAGGCCGGTCACCCGGTCATCTGGCTCACCGACCCCATGCACGGCAACACCGTCACCGCGCCGGACGGCAACAAGACCCGCCACGTCGAGACGGTCTCGCGCGAGGTGCGGCGCTTCCAGGAGGCCGTCACCGGCGCCGGGGGCGTGTGCGGCGGGCTGCACCTGGAGACCACGCCCCAAGACGTCACCGAGTGCGTCTCGTGCCAGGCGGACCTCGACCGCGTCAGCGACAAGTACACGTCGTTCTGCGATCCGCGGCTCAATCCGCAGCAGGCCGTCGCCGTCGTGTCCACCTGGAACGTCTGACACCAGACGCGTCCCACCCCGCTCCCTCCGAGTCAGGCATTGGAAGGCTGGAAGGCAGAAATGGCCGGAATTCCCCCCATCGAGCCCTATGTGTTGCCGACGGCGGGCGACCTGCCCGCCAACACCGCCCAGTGGACCCCTGATCCCGACCGTGCCGTGCTGCTGGTCCACGACATGCAGCGCTTCTTCCTGGCACCCTTCCCGGACAGCATCCGCGACCCGCTGGTGAGCAACGCGGCGGCGCTGCGCGACCGCGCCGCCGCGCTCGGCGTCCCCGTCGCGTACACCGCCCAGCCCGGCAGCATGACCGAGCAGGAGCGCGGTCTGCTGGTCGATTTCTGGGGTCCCGGCATGCGCAAGGACCTCGCGGACCGCGCCGTCACCGACGCCCTGGCCCCCCGGGCCGGCGACTGGGAGCTGACCAAGTGGCGCTACAGCGCCTTCCACGACTCGCCCCTCCTGGAGCGGATGCGGGAGGCCGGCCGCGATCAGCTGATCCTCTGCGGCGTGTACGCCCACATCGGCGTCCTGATGACGGCGGTCGAGGCCTTCACGCACGACATCCAGCCCTTCCTCGTCGCCGACGCCGTCGCCGACTTCAACGAGAGCCACCACCGCATGGCGCTCGACTACGCGGCCGGGCGCTGCGCGATGGTGGTCCCGGCCAAGGAGGTCTTCGCATGACCGGCGCGACCGGGGACCTGCTCGACCACGTACTGACCGGCCGTGCCGGGGCTTTCGCCCTGCTGTACCGGCCGGAGGCCGGCGGGCCGGGCGTCCTCGACGTCCTCGTCGGCGATGTCACGACGCCCGCGACGCTCGCGGACGTCCCGCTGCCGCAGGCCCCGGCCGGGCCGACCGGCGCGCACCACGAGGTCCTCGCGGTCGTGCCGTACCGGCAGATCACCGAGCGGGGCTTCACGGCGACCGACGACGGCGCGCCCCTGGTCGCGCTGAGCGTGACCGGGCAGGAGCGGATCCCCCTCGCGGACGCGCTGCGCCGCATCCCACAGGTGCCGACCGAGTTGGCCGGCGCCCGCTTCGACGTGGACGACGAGACCTACCAGGAGATCGTCCGCAAGGTCGTCGACGACGTGATCGGTGCGGGCGAGGGGGCCAACTTCGTCATCAAGCGGTCCTTCCTCGCCACCATCACCGACTACCGGCCGGACAGCGCTCTGGCGTTCTTCTCCCGGCTCGTGCAGCGCGAGGTCGGCGCGTACTGGACGTTCCTGATCCACACGGGGGAGCGCACGCTCGTCGGCGCCTCCCCCGAGCGGCACGTAAGCCTCGACGCCGGCACGGCCGTGATGAACCCGATCAGCGGCACCTACCGCTATCCGGCGACCGGCCCCACCCTGCCCGAGGTCATGGACTTCCTCGCCGACCGCAAGGAGGCCGACGAGCTGTACATGGTCGTCGACGAGGAACTCAAGATGATGGCCCGGATCTGCGAAGGGGGCGGCCGGGTCAAGGGCCCCTACCTCAAGGAGATGACCCGCCTCGCGCACACCGAGTACTTCATCGAGGGCCGCACCGCGCACGACGTGCGCGACATCCTGCGCGAGACCATGTTCGCCCCGACGGTGACCGGCTCGCCGCTGGAGAGCGCCTGCCGGATCATCGAGGCGTACGAGCCCACGGGCCGCGGCTACTACAGCGGCGTCGCGGCCCTCGTGGGGCGCGACGAGCACGGCGACCGCGCGATGGACTCGGCGATCCTCATCCGCACCGCGGACATCGACCCGACCGGCCGGGTCGAGATCGGCGTCGGCGCCACACTGGTGCGTCACTCCGACCCCGCACGCGAGGCCGCCGAGACCCGGGTCAAGGCGTCCGGGCTGGTCGGCGCGCTGGAGGCCGGTGGGACCAGGGGGTTCGCCGGCCACCCCGAGGTGCGGGCCGCCCTGGAGCGGCGCAACGAGTCCATCGCCGGGTTCTGGCTGTGCGAGACCGGGGACCGGCCGCGGGCGCACACCGGGCTCGCCGGCCGTCGCGTCCTGGTCGTCGACGCGGAGGACACCTTCACGGCCATGATCGCCGGCCAGCTGCGCGCCCTGGGCCTGGAGGTCACCGTGCGCCGGTTCGACGAGGAGTACGCCTTCGAGGACCACGACCTCGTCGTGATGGGGCCGGGGCCGGGCGACCCCGGCGACACGGCCCACCCCCGCATCGCCCACCTCCACACCGCCGTACGCGCCCTGCTCGCCGAACGCAGGCCCTTCGTCGCGGTCTGCCTGAGCCACCAGGTGCTCAGCCTCGCGCTCGGCCTTGAGGTGTCCCGGCTGCCCGCCCCCAACCAGGGGCTGCAGAAGGAGATCGACTACTTCGGCGCCGTCGAACGGGTGGGCTTCTACAACGCGTTCGCCGCCGTAAGCGAGGGCGACAAGCACGAGGTGGAGGGCGTCGGCGTGGTCGAGGTCAGCCGGAACCCGGCGACGGGGGAGGTGTACGGACTGCGGGGCCCGCACTTCATGACCATGCAGTTCCACGCCGAGTCCGTGCTCACCCAGAACGGCCCGCGCATCCTCGCCGGTGCCCTCCAGAGCGTGTTCAACCCATGATGAAAGAGCAGCAGGAGATCTCGATGCACCCCTACGTGGTTGTCGACGCCTTCGCGACCGAAGTGCTCAAGGGCAACCCGGTCGCCGTCTACTTCGACGCGGACGACCTGACCGGCCCTGAGATGCAGGCCATCGCCAAGGAGATGAACCTCTCCGAGACGACCTTCGTCCTCACGCCCCAGCAGGGCGGCGACGCACACATCCGGATCTTCACCCCGGTCAACGAACTGCCCTTCGCGGGCCACCCGTTGCTCGGCGCGGCCATCGCGATCGGCAACCGGGGCCCGCTGGACCAGCTCAAGCTGGAGACGGCCGAGGGGATCATCCCCTTCGAGCTGGTCCGCACGGACGGCGTGGTCACCGCCGCCTGGATGCAGCAGCCCGTACCGGAGTGGGAGCCCTTCGACCGGCGCGAGGAACTGCTGGCCGCCCTCGGTGTCCAGGACCCCGCCCTGCCGGTGGACATCTACCGCAACGGTCCCCGCCACGTCCTGATCGGCCTGAACAGCGTGGCGGAGCTGTCGGCGCTGCGACCCGACCACCGGGCCCTGTGCGCCTTCGAGGACATGGCGGCCAACTGCTTCGCCGGCTCCGGCACGCAGTGGCGCAGCCGCATGTTCTCGCCCGCGTACGGGGTCGTCGAGGACGCGGCCACCGGCTCCGCGGCCGGGCCCATCGCGATCCACCTGGCCCGGCACGGCCTGATCGAGTACGGGCAGCGCATCGTCATCACGCAGGGCGTCGAGATGGGCCGGCCCTCCCCGATGCACGCCCTCGCCGAGGGCAGTGGCGAGCAGGCCACCCGGGTCGAGGTCGGCGGCGACGGCGTCATCGCGCTCGAAGGGGCGCTGCGCCTGTGACGCGGCCCGCAGGCAGTCCATCCCCCGTAGCGCCACTCCGGAGAGACGCATGAGCAGCACCAGGTCGGAAAGCATGACGGGGAGCGTCAAGGTCTCCTTCCCCGAGTACGGGCAGCCGCCCGCCGAACCGGTGGGCCTGCTGCGTGCGTGGCTCGCCGACGCCGCCCGCACCGCGGTCCGCGAGCCGCGGGCCCTGGCGCTGGCCACCGCCGACGAGACCGGTCGGCCCTCGACCCGGATCGTGGTGATCAACCAGGTGACGGACACCGGGTTCGTGTTCATCACCCACGAGGGCAGCCGCAAGGGGCGCGAACTGGCGACCAACCCGTGGGCGTCGGGCCTGCTGTACTGGCGGGAGACCAGCCAGCAGATCGTCGTCGACGGACCCGTCGTGAAGCTGTCCGACGCGGAGGCTGAAGCCATGTGGCACGCCCGGCCCGTGTTCACCCACGCCATGACGACCGCCTCCCGCCAGAGCGAGCCGGCGGGTGGCCTCGACGAGGTCGAGGCGCTGCGCGAGCGGGCCCTGGAGCTGGGCGGGACGGGGCGGCCGCTGCCCTGCCCGGAGGGCTTCGCCGCCTACGAACTCCGGTACGCAAGCGTGGAGTTCTGGGCCAACGGCACGGACCGGCTGCACGAGCGGCTGCGGTACGACCGCGACGGCGAGGGCTGGCGCGTCGGGCGCCTCCAGCCGTGAACCGGTCCGGGCGTTGACCCCGAAGGTCCCGTCGACCCCGCCGGTCCCGTCGAACCCTGTCGAACCCATCGAAGCGGAACGCGAGTACACCATGCAGTCAGCCGCCCCCCTCCTCCACTCCGGATTCCAGGCCTCGGCCCGGCGCGTCCCGGAGAACCCCGCGCTGTCCCTGCGCGGGCAGACCTGGACCTACCGGGAACTGGACGGCATCGCCCGCCGCTGGGCCGCGGCGCTCGCGCAGCACGCGACGCGGCCGAAGCGCGTGGCCATCCTCGGCCACCGCAGCATCGTCACCTACGCGGGATTCCTGGCCGCCCTGTACGCGGGGGCGACCGTGGTGCCGCTGAACAAGAAGTACCCCGTCGCCCGCAACCGCGACGTCCTGGAGCGCGCCGAGGTCGACGTCGTACTGGCCGACGCGGGCTCCCTCGCCCAGCTCGGCCCGCTCCTCGACGGTCTGGCCGACGCCCCGTCGGGCGCCCCGTTGGTGGTGCTGCCGGAGACCGAAGAGGCGCCCGGGAACCTCCCCGCGGCGGTGCGGGTGCTCACCCGCGCCGACGTCGAGGCCTGCGCCCCGCAGGCCGAGCCGGTGGCGGTCGCTCCCGGGGACGGCGCGTACCTGCTCTTCACCTCCGGCACCACGGGTCTGCCCAAGGGCGTGCCGATCTCGCACGCCAACGCGGCCGCGTTCCTGTCCGCCAACACCGAGCGGTACGGCTTCTCGGAGTACGACCGGTTCACCAACACCTTCGACCAGACCTTCGACTTGTCGGTCTTCGACCTGTTCATGGCTTGGGGGAGCGGTGGCTGCCTGGTCCCGATGGACACCTACGACCTGATGACGCCGCTGGAGTTCGTCCGCGCCAACGACATCACCGTCTGGTTCTCGGTGCCGTCGGTGGCGGTGCTCCAGCACCGCCGCGGCGCGCTGGATCCGGACAGCCTGCCGTCGCTGCGCTGGAGCCTGTTCTGCGGAGAGGCGCTGCCCGCGGCCACCGCCCAGGCCTGGCAGGAGGCGGCGTCCGCGTCCGTGGTGGAGAACCTGTACGGGCCGACCGAGGCGACCATCGCCTGCCTGGTGCACCGTTGGGACCCGAAGACCTCGCCGGCCGGCGTCGTCAACGGCGTCGTCTCGATCGGCTCCCCCTACCCGGGGATGGCCGCCGCCGTGCTCGCGGAGGACGGCAGCCCGGTGCCGGGCGGCGAGACCGGCGAGCTCTGCCTCTCCGGGCACCAGGTCTTCGAGGGATACCTGAACGCGCCCGAGCAGACCGACGGCGCCTTCCACACCACCCCGTCGGCGTACGGCCCCGACCACCGCTGGTACCGCACCGGTGACCTCGTACGCCGCCTGGACAGCGGCGAGTACGGCTACGTGGGCCGACTGGACACCCAGGTCAAGATCCTCGGTCACCGGATCGAGACGGGCGAGGTGGAGGCGCACCTGCTGCGGCAGGAGCGCATCGACCAGGCCGTCGTCGTCGCGGTCCCGGGAGACGAGGAGGGCGTGACGGTACTCGCAGGCATCCTGGCGGGCGTCGGGCTCGACGTCTACGACGTGGACGAGGAGCTGCGCCGGACGCTGCCCCCGTACATGATCCCGCTGACCTACCACCTGCTGGACGCCTTCCCGCTGAACGACAACGGCAAGGTCGACCGCAAGACGCTGCGCATGCAGGTCGTCTCCGGGGAGCTGGAGCCCGTCCTCCTGTGAGCGCGTCGCAACAGAAAGGAACACCGCAGATGAACGAGGCCGGTCCGATCGCCGCCCTGCGCGACCGCGTGCGAGGTGAGGTGCTGCTGCCGGGCGACGACGCCTTCGCCGCCCGGTGCGCGGGCTTCCAGACCGCTTACCGGCACCGGCCCTCCGTGCTGGTCCGCGCGACCGACCCCGAGGACGTGGTGGCCGCCGTACGGTACGCCGCCGCCGAAGGCCTGCCGGTGGCGGTCCAGGCGACCGGGCACGGCCTCGCGGTCGCCACCGACGGGGGCGTGCTCATCAACACCGCCGGCCTGTCGGAGGTCACGATCGACGCCCCGGCCCGCACGGCGCGGATCGGCGCCGGCGCGCGCTTCGCCGCCGTGGTCGACGCGGCGGCCCGCTACGGCCTGGCCCCGCTCAACGGCTCCGCGCCCGGCGTGGGCGCGGTCGGGTACGTCCTGGGCGGCGGACTCGGGCTGTTGGCGAGGGAGTTCGGCTACGCCGCCGACCGGGTGCGGTCGATCGACGTCGTCACCGCCGACGGCCGGCTGCGCCGGGTCACCGCGGACAGCGATCCCGAGCTGTTCTGGGCGCTGCGCGGGGCCGGCGCGAACTTCGGCGTGGTCACCGGGATGGAGATCGACCTGGTCCCGGTCAGCCGGCTGTACGGCGGTGAGCTGGTCTTCGACCTCGCCCGCACCCCGGACCTGCTCGCCGAATACCTGCGCTGGACCGAGGACCTCCCGGACGAGCTGACCTCTTCGGTGTCGCTGCTCGCCTACCCGGACCTGCCGTTCTTCCCGGCCCTCGTGCGCGGCCGGTACGCGGCCCACGTGCGCATCGCGTACACCGGGGACTCCCGCACGGGCGAGCGGCTGGTCGCCCCGCTGCGGGCGCTCGGGCCCCGGCTGTCCGACACCGTCGCGGAGATGCCGTACACCGAGTGCGGTGCGATCTACAACGATCCGCCGCAGCCGCACGCCTACCAGGGCGACAACGTCCTGCTGCGCGCCTTCGGTCCGCAACAGGCCGCCGAAGTGACCGAATTGGTCGGGCCCGGCTCGCCCGTCCCGTGCGTGCTCGACGTACGCCACCTGGGCGGGGCGCTCGGCCGGCCGGCCGGGGTGCCCAACGCGGTGGGACACCGCTCGGCCCGCTACCTCCTACGGGTGCTCATGCCGCTGATGGGCGCGACGCCGGACGAGGCGCGCACGGCCGGAGAGAAGGTGCTCGGGGCGCTCGCCGCCGAGTCCGTCGGCGGCCGGTTCCAGAGCCTGGTGTACGGAGGGTGCGCGCAGGGCGCTCCGGACGCGCCGGCCACGGATTTCTGGGAGCCGGCCGACCACCGCCGGCTGGCCGTGCTGAAGGCCGAGATCGACCCGGCCAATACGTTCCGCTGCAATCGCAATATCGAGCCGGCGGCCTGAGCGGAGCGGCTGCCGAAGAATTCCCTTTCATGCGAAGCGGCGCCCGGATTCCCGGAGCGCCGCTTCGCCGTGCTCTCATTTCCCGGCGAATTCCTCGAAGTCCACGGGTACGAGGCCGTCCAGGGCCGGGCCGAGACCGCCCAGGGAACGCAGGGAATGCACTCCCTCGGCCGTCGCCTCCACGTCGAACCAGGCCCGGAAGTCCACCGGATGCCCGATGAGTTCGGCCGGGCTGCGGGGCAACACCGCAGCTCGGGCGGCATCTTCCGACTCCCACAGCAGGAGGGCGCCCCAGCGGCCCGTGGGCGGGTCCGACAGCCAGATCTTCAGGAGCAGACCGGGAATGCCCGTCCAGTGCTCCGACTCCTTCCGGATGAAATCCCGGAGCGTTCCCGCGGTCTGCTGCGAATCCGTGAGGTCCCACCACGCGATCATTGCCTTCATGACGCCAGTCTATGGGGCCGGGTCGCAGCGGCTGCGTGTACTCAGCCAAAACACGTGTTGATAAAGCGAATTGAGTAGTCAGTACTCAGGCGTGGGTGGCGAGTTGGTGATCGAATGAGGATATCGGTCACGGCCGGCGGGGGACCCGACGCGGGAGACCGACCGGCCCCCACCACGCCGGCTGTTGACATTGGAGGACGAGTGGCGCCAACCGATCTGTCGATCCTGGACCTGCCGTACGACGCGGATCCGGACCCCGACGAGCTGGTGCGGGCGGCGATGGAGTGGCACTTCAGCCCGGAGACCGGATCGCCGTTCTGGCTGAAGCGTGCCGAGACGCTCGACTTCAACCCGCTGTCGGACGTCAAGGGCCATGCCGACCTGGCCCTCTTCCCGAACGTCGCCAACGAGCTGCGGGACGTGCCCGCGGCCGACCTGGTGCCGCGCGGCTACGGCGAACGCCCCGACGTCGTCGGCATCTTCGAGAGCGGCGGCACCACCGGCGCACCCAAGCGGGTGGCCTGCCCCGCCGACTGGCTGGAGAAGCTGGTCGGCTGGAGCAACGCCAACCTCGACGTGCACGGTTTCCCGCGCGGCGTCGACTGGCTGGGCATCACCCCCTCCGGCCCCCACGTCGTCGGCGAGATCTTCCGGCGCTCGGCCCGCACCCACGGCCGGTACGCCTTCCAGGTCGACCTCGACCCGCGGTGGGTCAAGCGCCTGATCGCGGAGGGCAAGGGCAGCCAGGCCGACGCCTACGCCGAGCACGTCATCGACCAGGCCGCCTACGTCCTGCACACCCAGGACATCGGTGTGATGACGGTGACCCCGCCGCTGCTGGAGCGCATCGCCCAGCGCGAGGACCTCGTCGAGGTCATCAACCGGAAGGTGAAGGCGATCCGTTGGGGCGGCACCCAGATGGACCCCGACACCGAGGCCCTCTACCGCACCGAGATCTTCCCCGAAGCCACCCTCTACGGGCACTACGGCAGCACGATGATCCTCGGCATCGCCGGTCAGCGCCACGGCACCCCGCTGGGCGCGCCCTGCGTGTTCGACACCTTCTCGCCGTACATCACCTTCCAGGTCGTGGACCCCGCCACCCGGGAGCCGGTGGCGTACGGGAAGCGCGGCCAGGTCGTGATGAACCACGTCAGCAAGGCCCTGTTGCTGCCCAACAACCTGGAGCGCGACACCGCGATCAGGGTCCCCGCGCCCGAGGGGCGCGTCGGGGACTCGGCCGCCGGCATCGCCCCGGTCGCCCGCTTCGACGACGAGGTCGTCATCGAGGGGGTCTACTGATGGCCGCCGAGCAGCCGCAGTCGACGGGGCAGGACGGCCGGGGGAGCCAGGACGGGCAGGGCGCGCAGGACTCCGGTACGCCCGTACTGGACGCGCTGGGCCCGGCCGGCCCGTACCGCGCCCACAACCGCCAGGAGGTCACCGACGTGACCGGCGCGGTCATGGCCGAGATGAGCCTGGTGCCCGCGCTCTACGTCAACCGGACGATGAAGGCCCTGCACGCCGCGACCCCGCTGCCCGCCGCCGAGCGGGCCGGCGCCCTGGCCCGCGCAGCCGAGTCGTTCCGCACCGCGACGCTGGGCGGGCTGACGGTGCAGGAGTACGAGGCGGCCGTCAGCCGCGTCTCCGGCCTGCCCGTCGAGGTCGTCCGGGTCGCCACCGCAACCTGCGCCGACCGCGTCGCGAACTCCTACCGCAGCGTCCAGCTGGCCCGGCCCACCGGCGCTGTGCCCGACTGGCGCGACCCGCTGGTGCGCACCTCCCAGGCCGTGTGGACCCGGCGCGGCGAGGTGCTCGCCGTCCACGTCCCCGGCAACCACCCCGGCACGCACGGGTTCTGGCCGGAGGCGCTGGCCCTGGGCTACCGGGTCGCCGTCCGCCCCGCCGCCCGCGAGCCGTTCACCGCGCACCGCCTGGTCCTCGCCCTGCGCGAGGCCGGCTTCGGCGGCGACCACGTCGTCCTGCTGCCCTGCGGCCACGAGGCGGCCGACGCCCTCGTGCGGGGTGCGGACCTCGCCTACGGCGGGGACGAGATCATCCGGCAGTACGCCGACGATCCCGGGGTGCTCTCCCTGCAGCCGGGCCGCTCGAAGATCCTGCTGACGGCCGACACCGACTGGCGCGACCACCTCGACATGATCGTCGACTCGGTGACCCGGCACGCCGGCAGCGGCTGCGTCAACGCCACCGCCGTGCTGGTCGAGGGAGACCCGGCCCCGCTCGCGGGCGCGATCGCCGAGCGGCTGGCCGCCCTGCCCAGCCTGCCGCCGCACGACGAGAAGGCCGTCCTGCCGGTGCAGAACACCAAGGCGGCTCGGGCACTGGAGAAGTTCGTGCTCGACCGGGCCCAGGGCACCCGAGCCTGGCTCGGCGGCACCGGGTTCGTCGACGAACTCGGCGACGGCAGCGCCGTGCTGCGCCCGGCCGTCCACCAGGTCGCCTCCGCCGAGGCCCCCCAGCTCTCCGCCGAAGTCCCGTTCCCCTGCGTGTGGGTCGGGCCGTGGAGCCGCGAGGACGACGTCGAGCCGTTGCGCGACACCCTGGTCCTGACCGTCGTCACCGAGGACGAGGACCTCGTACAGGCCCTGATCGACGAACCTTCGATCAGCAACCTGCACGTCGGAAGCCACGCCACCCACCGGCACCGCCCCGGTCTGCCGCACGACGGCTACCTGGGCGAGTTCCTGATGCGGAGCAAGACCGTCGTCCGCGTCTGAAGCAGACCGCAGACGAACCAACCGTCCGCCCTCCGGGCGGCCGGAAGCAATGTCCAGCCAGCAGCCGCTGCAAACCCAGGGAGCGATGTGTCCCGCCGCCTGTTCACCTCGGAGTCCGTGACCGAAGGTCACCCCGACAAGATCGCTGACCAGATCAGCGACGCCATCCTCGACGAGCTCCTTAGCCAGGACCCCACCTCGCGCGTCGCCGTGGAGACCCTGATCACCACCGGTCTCGTCCACGTCGCCGGCGAGGTGACGACCAAGGCGTACGCCGACATCCCGACGCTGATACGCACCAAGGTCCTGGAGATCGGCTACGACTCCTCGCAGAAGGGCTTCGACGGGGCGTCCTGCGGGGTCGAGGTGTCCATCGGCGCGCAGTCCCCGGACATCGCGCAGGGCGTGGACACGGCGTACGAGCAGCGGGTCGAGGGCGACGAGGACGAGCTCGACAAGCAGGGCGCGGGCGACCAGGGCCTGATGTTCGGCTACGCGTGCGACGAGACGCCCGAGCTCATGCCGCTGCCGATCCACATCGCGCACCGCCTGTCGCGGCGCCTGACCGAGGTCCGCAAGGACGGCACCGTCCCGTACCTGCGCCCCGACGGCAAGACCCAGGTCACCATCGAGTACGACGGCGACAAGGCCGTCCGCCTCGACACCGTCGTCGTCTCCTCGCAGCACGCCCCGGACATCGACCTGGAGTCCCTGCTCGCCCCGGACATCCGCGAGCACGTCGTCGAGCACGTCCTGCGCCTGCTCCACGAGGACGGCATCAAGCTGGAGACCGAGGGCTACCGGCTGCTGGTGAACCCGACCGGCCGCTTCGAGATCGGCGGCCCGATGGGCGACGCCGGCCTGACCGGCCGCAAGATCATCATCGACACGTACGGCGGCATGGCCCGCCACGGCGGCGGCGCCTTCTCGGGCAAGGACCCGTCGAAGGTCGACCGCTCCGCCGCGTACGCGATGCGCTGGGTCGCCAAGAACGTGGTCGCCGCCGGCCTCGCCTCGCGCTGCGAGGTCCAGGTCGCGTACGCCATCGGCAAGGCCGAGCCCGTCGGCCTGTTCGTCGAGACCTTCGGCACCGCCAAGGTAGAGGTCCAGAAGATCGAGGACGCGATCGGCCAGGTCTTCGACCTCCGCCCGGCCGCGATCATCCGCGACCTCGACCTGCTGCGCCCGATCTACGCCCAGACCGCAGCGTACGGCCACTTCGGCCGCGAGCTGCCGGACTTCACCTGGGAGCGCACCGACCGCGTCGACGCCCTGCGCGCGGCCGCGGGCATCTGACAGGCCACGTACGAGACTCGACGGGAGCACGCAGCGATGCGCATAGCGGTGTCAGGGTCGATCGCGACCGACCACCTCATGGCCTTCCCCGGCCGTTTCACCGACCAGCTGATCCCCGACCAGCTCGCCCACATCTCGTTGTCCTTCCTGGTCGACGACCTGGAGGTGCGACGCGGCGGGGTGGCGGCCAACATCGCTTACGGTCTGGGCCAGTTGGGGTTGACCCCCCTGCTGGTGGGGTCCGTCGGCCTCGACTTCGGCCCGTACGAGATCTGGCTGAAGGAGCAAGGCGTCGACACGGGCGCGGTCCGGGTGTCGGACACGGCGCAGACGGCCCGGTTCGTCTGCATCACGGACCAGGACAGCAATCAGATCGCCGCCTTCTACGCGGGCGCGATGAGCGAGGCCCGGGAGATCGACCTGGCGGCGGCGGCCGCGCAGGACCGCCCCGACCTCGTCCTGGTCTGCGCGAACGACCCGGCGGCGATGCTCCGCCACACCCGGCAGGCCACGGGCCTGGGCATCCCCTTCGCCGCCGACCCCTCGCAGCAGCTCGCGCGGCTGACCGGCGAGGAGGCCACCGAACTCGTGGACGGCGCCACCTGGCTGTTCACCAACGAGTACGAGGCCGCGCTGCTGGCCGAGCGCACCGGCCGCACCCGCGAGGACATCCTCGCGAGCGTCGGCACCTGGGTGACCACGCTCGGCGAGCGCGGCGTACGGATCGAGCGCTCGGGGGAGTCCGAGCTCCTCGTCCCGGCCGTCCCGTGCGGCCACGTCACCGATCCGACCGGGGCCGGCGACGGCTTCCGCGCCGGCTTCCTCGCGGCCTCCGCGGCCGGGCTGCCGCTGTTGGCGGCCGGCCGGCTCGGCTGCGCGGTGGCGGCGTCCGTGCTGGACACCGTCGGCCCCCAGGGCTACGCGGCCGACCCGGGCCTGCTGGCGGAGCGCGTGCGCGACGTGTACGGGGCGGAGGCGGCCGCAGAGCTGCGACCGGTACTCGGGCGGGACGCATGACGCTGCGCGAGACGCTCGCCAGCGGGACCCGGTCCTTCTCGTTCGAGTTCTTCCCGCCCAAGACGGAGGCCGGCGAGCGCAACGTGTGGGACGCCATCCGGCGGATCGAGCCGCTGGCGCCCACCTTCGTCTCCGTCACGTACGGAGCCGGCGGGTCCTCCCGCGACCGGACCGTCGAACTGACGAAGCGGATCGCGTCCGACACGACCCTGCGGCCGGTGGCCCATCTCACCGCGGTGGGGCACTCCGTGGCCGAACTGCGCCGCATCATCGGCCAGTACGCCGATGCAGGGGTACGGGACGTCCTGGTCCTGCGCGGCGACCCGCCGGGGGACCCGCGGGGGCCCTGGGTGCCACACCCGGACGGGCTCACGTACGCCCACGAGCTGGTCACCCTCGTACGGGAGGCCGGGGCGTTCAGCGTCGGCGTCGCGGCGTTCCCCGAGCGCCACCCGCGCTCCGCCGACTGGGACGGCGAGATCCGGCACTTCGTGGCCAAGTGCCGCGCGGGCGCCGACTACGCCGTCACCCAGATGTTCTTCGACGTCGAGGACTACCTGCGGCTGCGCGACCGGGTGTCCGCAGCCGGCTGCGACATCCCGATCATCCCGGAGATCATGCCGGCGACCGACGTGCGCCAGATCCGGCGCTTCGCCGAACTCAGCGACGCGGCCTTCCCGCAGGAGTTGGCCCGCCGGCTCGACGCCGCGCGCGACCGACCCGCCGAGGGCCACGCCATCGGCGTGGAGTACGCCGTCGCGATGTCCGAACGACTGCTCGCCGAAGGGGCCCCGGGACTGCACTACATCACCTTGAACCGGTCCACGGCGACGCTCGACATCCACCGCGCCGTCATGGCCGTCCAGGCCGTCACCGCCTGACCCCCCCAGCAGCACGACCCGGCACGGGGTTTTCGATTTCGAAAACCCCGGCCGGGTCGTGCTGCTGCGCCATAACCATTGCCATAAACAACAGTTCTGCCCGGTAGGGAAGGTAGTTATTGGACACCTTCCCCGGAGCAGCAGATGATCCTATGGAGACGCCGAACCGGCGATCCGAAGGGGGAGGAGTGGAGTGCACGCATCCCATGCGAATCCACCGGAAGTAGATTTCGCAGCCGTCATCGCCGAAATCTGGTGTGAGGTCCTGGAAGTCCCCGCAGTGGGCAACGAGGACAACTTCTTCGATCTGGGCGGACACTCCCTGCTGCTCCAGCTGGTCCGGGAGCGGGTCGTGCAGCGCACCGGGAAGAACGTCGAGCTCATCGAGTTCTTCACGCACCCGACCGTACGGTCCCTCGCGACCCGGCTGGAGAACGAAGGGGCGGCTCCGGCCGCCGACGGCCGGCGCCGTCCCGCCGGCCGACTGAACCGCCTGGGAAACCGGCGGACCCAGCTCGGCAGGAATTCCTCGGACAGCCACGGAGAATTCGGTGAATGACATCGAAACCCAAGAGGAAGCCGACGGCTTCATCGCCGTCGTCGGAATGGCCGGCCGCTTTCCCGGCGCCGCCGACGTCGACGAATTCTGGGCCAATCTCGCGGCCGGTATCGACTCGGTCACCCGCGACGCCCCCCAGGTCATTCCGGGCGGCGCGCCCGATGGAGGCGACCTCACCTACCTGCCGTCCCGTGGCCGGCTGGACGGTGCCGAGTGGTTCGACGCCGACTATTTCGGCTACTCCGCCAAAGAGGCGTTCCTGATCGACCCGCAGCACCGGGTCTTCCTGGAATGCGCGGCCGCGGCCCTGGAGGACGCCGGCGCCGACCCCGACCGCTTCCCCGGCGCCATCGGCGTCTACGGCGGCTGTACCGAGACCCGGTACGCCGAAGCGCTCTCGGCCCGGCTCGCCCAGCTCCCCGCAGTGACCGAGGACGACATCGTCCTCGGCACCGCACCCGACTTCCTGGTCTCCCGCACGGCCGAGCGCCTCGGCCTGCGGGGCCCGGCCGTCGCCGTGCAGTCGGCCTGTGCCACCGCCCTCGTTGCCGTCCACACGGCCGGGCGGGGCCTGCTCGCCGGCGACTGCGACATGGCCCTGGCGGGCGGCGTCGCCGTGCACGTACCGCCGAAGAAGATCACATGGACCGGCCCGGACGGCACCCTGGCGCCCGACGGCGTCTGCCGCGCCTTCGACGCGCAGGGGGAGGGGACCGTCGCCGGCAACGGAGTCGGCGTCGTCGTCCTCAAGCGCCTGGCCGACGCGCTGGCCGACGGGGACCACATCCGCGCCGTCGTCCGCGGCTCGGCCGTGACCAACGACGGCTCGGGCCGGATCGGCTTCACCGCGCCCAGCGTGGCCGGCCAGGCCGCCGCGGTCCGGGAGGCACAGCTGACCGCGGGCACCGACGCCCGCACCATCACGTACGTGGAGGCCCACGGCACCGCCACCCCGCTGGGAGACCCGATCGAGGTCACGGCCCTCACCCAGGCCTTCCGGGGCGATACCGACGAGCAGGGCTTCTGCGCCATAGGCTCGGTGAAGACCAACATCGGGCACGCCGACGCGGCCGCCGGCGCCGCGGGCTTCGTCAAGACCGTCTTGGCGCTCGGCCACCGGCAGATCCCGCCGAGCCTGCACTTCACCGAGCCCAACCCCCAGATCGACTTCGAAAGCAGCCCGTTCAGGGTCGCCACCGAACTCACCGACTGGGAACCGGACGGCTTCCCCCGCCGCGCCGGCGTCAGCTCCTTCGCGGTCGGCGGCGTCAACGCCCACCTGGTTCTGGAGGAGGCCCCGCAGCGGCCGGTGCGCGAGTCCGAGCGACGCGTCCACCTGATGGTGCACTCCGCGCGCACCCCCTCCGCGCTGCGCACCCGGCTGGCCCGGTTCGACGACCACCTGGCCGGCGCGGCCCCCGCGTACGAGGACGCCGCCTGGACCCTCCAGACCGGTCGGCGCGAGCACGAGTACCGCGCCTTCACCGTCGCCGGCGACGGCCCGGCCCGCGAACCGGTCCACTGCGCCGAACCCCCGCGGGAGCGGCCCGTGGTGTTCCTCTTCCCGGGCCGGATCGGTCCGGCGGAGGCCTGGCGGCTGCACACCACCGAGCCCGCCTTCCGGGAGGCCTTCGACGCGGCCCTGGCCGGCGCCGACGACCGGCTCGTCCGCGACGTACGGGACGTGGCCCGCGGCCTGGCCTGGCCCGACGACCCGGTGGTGCGCGACACCTACGTCTTCGCCTTCGAGTACGCCCTGGCCGCGCTCTGGCAGCGCTGGGGCATCCGGCCGGACGCGGTCTTCGGCACCGGCGCCGGATCGCTGGTCGCGGCCGTCGTCGCGGGGGTCTTCCCGCTCACCGACGCGCTGCGCCTGATCGCCGCACCCGCCCGTACCCGCGGCGGCGACGACGAACTGCGCACGCTGCTGCGGTCCCTGGTCCCGCAGCCGCACCGGATCCCCGTCGTCCTCGGCGACGGCACCCGGTACGGCACCGGGACGCCGATCGCGGCCGAGCGCTGGGCGGACGAGCTGCGCGAGCCGGCCGACCCGGACGCCGCGCTCGACGTGCTCCTGGCCGACCCCGAGCGCATCCTGCTCCAGGTGGGCGCGGGATCCGGCCTGGTCACGCTCGCCCGGCAGCAGCCCCGCCACACCGCCCAGCACCTCCTGCTCGCCGCGCTGGCCGAACCCGACGGCGACGGCGGCGGCGCGCTGGCGGCCCTGTACGACGCACTCGGACGGCTGTGGCTGTCAGGAGCCCGGGTCTCCTGGGCCGGCGTGCACGAGGGCGAGCGCCGGGCCAAGGTCGCGCTGCCCACCTACCCCTTCGAGCGGCTCCCGTACCTGGTGCGCCACCCGGCGGAGGAGGCACAGACGGCCACCGGCGCCGCCGCGACCGTTGCCGAGGGCGACCGGCCCGCGGAAGACGAGGCCGCCGCCCCGAGCGGCGTCCCCGCCGCCGGGGGCCGACCGGAGTCCGAGGACCGTCCCGCCGACGACACCCCGCTCGGCGTGGTGCTGCGGTTGTTCGGCGAGGCCCTCGGACTGCCCGACATCGAAGCCGACGAGAGCTTCTTCGAACTCGGCGGCGACTCCCTCATCGCCGTGAAGCTCTTCGCCCAACTCAGGGAGATCTACCCGGTCGAGATCAAGATGCGCGCGCTGTTCGAGTCCGCGACGGCGGCCGACCTCGCCGCACTGATCGAGCAGCAGCTGGCCGACCCGCACCAGGACACGGAAGAGGAGTCCGCATGAACGGCACCGGAGCCGCAACCGGCGTCGGCCCCGCACCCGAGGCCACGACGGCCGACCTGCAGGCACGCTGGCTCTCCGGCCGCAGGCCCAAGACGCAGACCACGCTCGACCTGTACTGCTTCGCCCACGCGGGCGGTTCGGCGGGGGAGTTCGTCCGCTGGGCCGGCGCCCTGCCCGGCGTCCGCCTCTGGGCCGTCAAGCTGCCCGGCCGCGCGCCGCGGCAGGACGAGGCCCCGTACCAGCGGATCGCCGACCTGGTGACGGACCTCGTCGAGCAGGTCGACTTCGGGCATCGCGACTTCGCCTTCTTCGGCCACAGCCTGGGTGCGCTGATCGCCTTCGAAACCACCCGCGCCCTGCGCCGGGCCGGTCTGCGCCAGCCCCGCGCCCTGCTGCTGTCCTCCATGCAGCCGCCGCCCCTCACGGCGCGGCAGGGCGTCCACCTGCTGTCGGACGACGAGCTGCTGGCCCAGATCGAGAGCCGCTGGGGCGCGCTGCCGATGGTCGTCCACGAGGAGCCGGACCTCAAGCGACTCGCGCTGCGCTACCTGCGCGCGGACGCCGCACTCGCCGACTCCCACGAGTACGTCGTCGAGGAGCCGCTGGACATCCCGATCACGGCCTTCGCCGGCGACGAGGAGGACCCGGGCCAACTCGACTGGGCCGCCCACACCCGCACCGACTTCGCCGCGCACCTCGTGCCCGGCGGCCACTTCTACTTCCGCGACCCGCAGTCTCAGGCCGAGCTCCTGCGCCTCATCGGCGACGCACTGAGCACGGAGAACTAGAGGACAGCCATGCGTTACACCACCTTCGGCCGCACCACCGGCCTGCGTGTCTCCGAATACGCCCTCGGCACCGCCAACTTCGGCACCCTGTGGGGCGGTGGCGCCAACCGCGAGGAGTCCCGCAAGATCTTCGACCGGTTCGCGGAAGCCGGCGGCACCTTCATCGACTGCGCCGACAACTACCAGATCGGCGAGTCGGAGAAGCTGCTCGGAGAGTTCCTCGGCGTCGACCGCGACCACTACACGGTCAGCACCAAGTTCACCCTGGGCGCCGGCCGCGCCCGGATCTCCAACACGGGCAACAGCGCCAAGAACATCCGCACGTCGGTCGAGGCCAGCCTCAGGCGCCTCGGCACCGACTACATCGACGTCTACTGGGCCCACCTGCCGGACTCGGTCACCCCGGTCGAGGAGATCCTCAGCGCCCTCGACGGCCTGGTCCGGTCCGGCAAGATCCTCTACGCAGGGCTCTCCAACTTCCCCGCCTGGCGGATCTCCCGCGCCGTCACCCTCGCCGAACTCCGCTCTCTGAACCGCCTGGTGGGCATCCAGTTCGAGTACAGCCTCGCCGAGCGCGGGGCCGACCGCGAACTGATCCCCATGGCCGAGGCCCTGGGCCTGGGCACCACCCTGTGGTCGCCGCTCGGCGGGGGCCTGCTCACCGGCAAGTACCGGCAGAGCCGCCGCGGCCGCCTCAGTGACTGGGAGGGCCAGGCCATCCGCGTCGAGGACTCCGAGCAGCGCACCGCGGTCATCGACGCCGTGCTCACCGTCGCCGAGGAGACCGGCGCCCCCGCGGGACAGGTCGCCATGGCGTGGCTGCGCGCCCGGGCGGCCCGCTCGGCCACCGCGATGGTGCCCGTCATCGGACCGCGCACCGTCGACCAGCTCGACGACTACCTCGCCGCACTGGACGTGACCCTCGACGACGGCCAGTTCGAGCGGCTGGAGCAGGCCAGCGCGATCCGGCTGGGACAGCCCTACGAGCTGATCGCAGGCCACCAGGACGCGGCGCTGGGCCGCACCGGCGGCCGGTTCATCCGCCCGACCACTCCCGTGGCCTGACCGGCCCGCATGAATACGGGACTTCGACGAGAAAGGGAAGGGCGGACCGCATGACGGACCTCGCACCGGGAAACCTCGACCCCGGCTTCGACCTCGACGCCCACGTCGCCATCGTGGGCATGGCGGCGCGCTTCGGGCGGGCCGCGGACCTCGACGCGTTCCGCGGGGGCCCCGCCGGCCCGGCGGACGCGACCGCCGGGCCGCTGGCCGACGCCCACGCGTTCGACCACCGGTTCTTCGGCATCTCGCCGCGCGAGTCGGCGGTCCTCGACCCGCAGCAGCGCATCCTGTTGGAGTGCGCCCAGCACGCCCTGGAGGACGCCGCCCACGACCCGGCCCGCGACGAGGCGGTCGTCGGCATCTACGCGGGCGGTGCCACCACGAACCACGCGGCGCGGCTGCGCCGCCAGGCCGCCGGATCGCCCCAGACGGACGACCGGCAGATCCGGGCCGGCACCGGGGCCGACTTCCTCGCCTCACGGGTCGCCTACAAGCTGGGGTTGACCGGCCCCGCCGTCTCGGTGCAGGCCGCCGGGGCGACCGCCCTCGTCGCGGTGCACACCGCCGTCCAGGCGCTGCTCGGCGGCGAGTGCGACCTGGCGTTGGCCGGGTCGGTCACCGTGCACGCCCCCGCGGCCGGCGCCCCCGGCGGCGGCTGCGCGGTGTCCGTGCTGAAGCCGCTCCGGGCGGCCCTGGACGACGGCGACCGGATCTACGCCGTCCTCCGCGGCACCGCCGTCGGCACGACGGGCCGCGGCGAGTCGGCCGACGCGGGCCGCGACCGCATCGTCCGCGACGCCCTCGCGGTGAGCGGCGTCGCGGACGGCACGGTCCTCGGGGTGGACACCCCCGCCGGGGCGAGCGTCACCGACACCTCGCCCACGGCCGCCGCCTTCGTACGGGCCGTCCTCGCGGTGTACGACGGAGCGGACCGGCCGGACGGTGCAGCCGAGCCGCGCCGCGCCGCCGTGAGCGGCTCGGGCCCCTTCGGCACGCACGCCCACGCGATCGTCGAGCAGGCGCCCGCGACGGATCCCGCCCGGACGCCCACCCCCGCCACGGACGGCTGGCAGCTGCTGCCGTACTCGGCGAAGTCCGCGGCCGCGCTGGCCGCGGTGGCGGGGCGCATCGGCCGCCACCTGGACCGGGCCGGGGGCGCCGAAGCGCTCCAGGACGCCGCCTGGACCCTGCAGACGGGCCGGACGCGGTACGGCCACCGGGGCTTCGTCGTCGCCCGCGACCACGCCGGGGCGGTCGCCGCACTCGCCGAGGTCAAGGTCAAGGTCAAGGAGCGGTCCACGGGGAGTTCCGCGGGCGGCCCGCCGCCGGTGGTGTTCACCTTCCCCGGGCACGGCGGCCAGCACGTCGGCATGGCGCGCGGGCTGTACCGCCTCGACCCGCACTTCCGGGCCGATCTCGACGCGTGCGTCGCGCACGTCCGGGCCGTGGCCGACGTGGACCTCGGCGTCGTCTTCGACCCCGAGGGCGAGGAGGCGCAGGAGGCGGCCCGGCGCTCCGTCGCGGACGGTCGGATCGCGCAACTCGCCGTCTTCGTCCTGGAGTACGCCCTCGCGAAGGCCTTCATCCGCTGGGGCGTGCGCCCCGCGGCGGTCGTCGGCCACAGCCTCGGCGGGTACGCCGCCGCCTGCATCGCCGGGGTGTTCTCCTTCCCCGACGCGGTCAGGATGGTCCTCAAGCGCACCGAGCTGCTGCTCACCCTGGCCCCCGGCGCCATGGCGGCCGTACGGCTGCCCGAGGCCGAGCTGCTGCCGCTGCTCCCCGAGGGCGTCGGGATCGCCGTGATCAGCGGCCCCGACCAGGTGACCGTCTCCGGGCCGCGCGAGTCGGTGGAGAAGTTCGTCGAGGAGCACGTGGCCAAGGGGCTGGAAGCCCGCCTGCTGAAGATCCCGGGAGCCGGCCACTCCTCGCTGGTCGACGCGGTGCTCGACGAGTACGAGGCGTTCCTCGCCGACATCACGTTCCACCGGCCGGCGATCCGGGTGGTCTCGGACACCACAGGGACCTGGGCCGACCCGGACGAGATCCGCACGCCCGGCTACTGGTGCCGACACATGCGCCACGCCGTGCGCTACCACGACGTCCTGGAGACGCTGAACGCCTTCCAGGGCTGCGCCCTCGTCGAGGTCGGCCCCGGCACCACGCTGACGTCGCTGGCCCGCCGCCACGCGGAACTGCGCTGGAACCACCCGATCCTGCAGGCCCTGCCGCATCCGACCGACGAGACGCCCGACCCGAAGGTCCTGCTGTCGGCGCTCGGCGCGCTGTGGGCCGCCGGCGCCGAGATCGAGTGGGCTGCGCTGCACCCGCTGCGCGCCCCCCGCAGGACCTCCCTGCCGGGCTACCCGTACGAACGCACCGACTTCCCGGTGCCCGCGGCCTGACGGGCCGGGCACCTCCCGCACCTGCGCATTTCCGTTCCACCCGCACCCGTCCACGACGATCAGGAGAGCAGTGACCATGGGGAAGAGCCTTTACGAGCTGGGTGAGATGCCGCCGCTCGGTTCCGTTCCGGAGAAGATGTACGCGTCCGTGATCCGCCCGGACCGCTTCGGCGAGCCGAAGAAGTCCTTCGCCACCGAGGTCATCGACACCCCCAAGCCGGGGCGCGGCCAGGTGCTCGTCTGGGTGATGGCCGCGGGCATCAACTACAACAACGTCTGGGCCGGCCTCGGTTACCCGCTGGACGTCATCGCCGCCCGGCAAAAGCGCGGCGAGCCCGAGGACTTCCACATCGGCGGCTCCGAGGGCTCGGGCGTGGTCTTCGCCGTCGGCGAGGGCGTCGCCGGGGTTTCCGTGGGCGACCAGGTCGTGCTCTCCGGCGGCCAGTGGGACGAGACCGCGGAAGACATCCGCCTCGGCGGCGACCCGACGTTCTCGCCCACCCTGCAGGCCTGGGGGTACGAGTCCAACTACGGCACCTTCGCCCAGTTCGCGCTCGTCAACGACTACCAGTGCCACCCGAAGCCGAAGAACCTCACGTGGGAGTCCGCGGCCTCCTTCATCCTCACCGGCTCCACCGCCTACCGTCAGCTGTTCGGCTGGGCGCCCAACACGGTCAAGCCGGGCGACCCGGTGCTGATCTGGGGCGGCGCCGGCGGGCTCGGCTCCATGGCCATCCAACTGGTGCGCAACGCGGGCGGCCTGCCCGTCGCGGTGGTCTCCAGCGAGGAGCGCGCCGAGTACTGCCGCAGCCTCGGCGCGGTCGGCACGATCAACCGCCGCGAGTTCTCCCACTGGGGCCGGATGCCCGACCTCAACGACTCCGTCGCGTTCGGCACCTGGATGCGCGAGCTGCGCAGCTTCGGCCGCGCGTACTGGGAGGCCCTCGGCGAGCGCCGCGCGCCGCGGATCGTCCTGGAGCACAGCGGCCAGGACACCATCCCCACCTCCATGTACCTGTGTGAGAACGGCGGCATGGTCACCATCTGCGGCGGCACCTCCGGCTACGCCGCCGACGTCGACCTGCGCTTCCTGTGGATGCGGCAGAAGCGCCTGCAGGGCTCGCACGGCTTCAACCCGGCCCAGTGCCGCGCGGTGATCCACCTCGTCGCCTCCGGGCAGCTCGACCCCTGCCTGTCCGGGCTGTTCAGCCTGGCGGAGATCGGCGACGCCCACCAGCTGATGCACGAGAACCGTCAGCCCCCCGGCAACATGGCCGCGCTGATCAACGCGCCGCGGGCGGGGCTCACCGACCTCGCCTGAGCGGCCCTTCGAGGACGCCCGCCTGCCACCCTTGATGAACGGACGGCAATGACAACTCATCCCACGACAGAGCGCACCCCGCTGCCGCTGCCCGCCCTGCTGGCCCGGCGGGCCGACGAGATGCCCGACACCGTCGCCTACGTCTACCTGCAGAACGGTGAGGAGATCGGCGAGCAGGTCACCTACGCACAGTTGCACGGCGACGTGCGGGCGAGGGCCGGCGCCCTCGCCGAGCTGGCCGGCGAGCGGCGCAGCGCGGTACTGATGTACCCCAACGGTCTGGAGTTCATCAGGGCCTGGCTGGCCTGCACCGCGGCCGGTCTCAAGGGGGCCCCGGTCCAGGTCCCGACGCGCCGGCACGCGGCGCAGCGCGTGCGGACCATCGCCGACGACGCGCGGACCACTCTGGTGCTCACCACCCGCGAGGTCCGCGACCAGGTCCTCGCCGACTTCGCCGGACTGCCCGAACTGGCCGGCCTGGAGATCGTCGCCACCGATGAGCTGCCCGTGCCGGCCGTCGCGACCGAACTACCCGTGCCCGAGCTGTCGGACGTGGCCCTGCTGCAGTACACGTCCGGTTCCACCGGAACGCCCAAGGGCGTGATGGTCACGCACGCCAACTTCTGGTTCAACGCGTGGGAGACGGACCAGCTGTGGCCGATGGAGGACGACGGGTCCGTCGTCTCCTGGCTGCCGTTCTTCCACGACATGGGCCTCCTGCTGGGCATCGTGCTGCCCCTGTGGGCGGGCCGGCCCTCGTACTTGATGGGCCCCGAGGCCTTCATCCGTCGTCCCGGACGCTGGCTGGAGGCGGTGTCCCGGTTCGGCGGCACGCACTCCTCGGCCCCCAACTTCGCGTACGACCTGTGCGTGCGCAGTGACAGCGTGCGCGGGCCGATCGACCTCTCGCGCTGGCGGATGGCCGCCAACGGCGCCGAGCCGGTCCGCGAGCACACGATGGCGCAGTTCATCGGCAAGTACGCCACCAGTGGCCTGGACAGCCGTGCCCTGTCGCCGAGTTACGGCCTGGCGGAGCACACCCTGAAGGTCGCCGGCAGCCCGCCGGACGCCGAACCGGCGCCGCTCGTGCTGGACGCGCGGGCACTGGGCCTGGGCAAGGTGGCCCCGGTCGCCACGGACGCGTCCGTGGTGACCAGCACCGTCATGAGCGTCGGCCGCACGGTCGGCGACACCCGGGTGCGCATCGTCGACCCGCACACCCTCAGGGAGGCGGCGCCCGACGAGGTCGGCGAGATATGGGTGTCCGGTCCGTGCGTGACGGCCGGCTACTTCGGGCGCGAGGAGGAGAGCGAGCGGACCTTCCGGGCGCGCATCGCCGGCGCCGAGGCGGACGGGTTCTTCCTGCGAACCGGCGACATGGGCTTCGTGCACGGCGGGGAGCTCTTCATCACCGGCCGCCTGAAGGACCTCATCATCGTCAAGGGCCGCAACCACTACCCGCAGGACCTGGAGCACACCGTCGAGGGCAGCCACCCGCTGCTGCGCCCGGCGTCCGCCGCCGCGTTCCCGGTGGACGACGGCACGGAGGAGTCCGTGGTCGTGGTGGTCGAGGGCGACAGCCGGGTGGGTCGGTACGCGAGCCCGCAGGAGGTGACGGACGCGGTGCGGGAGGCGCTGCGCCGCAACCACCGCATCGACGTGGCGGACGTGGTGCTGATCCGCCGCGGGACCCTGCCCAAGACCACCAGCGGCAAGGTGCGCCGCCGTCCGTGCCGCGAGCAGTACGTGGCCGGGACGCTGAACCGGCTCGCCGCGGCGACCGCCCGGGCTTGAACCGGATCTGACACCGGCTTCACAGGGAGCTGACGTTCCCCGCACATGGACTTGAGGGTTCGTGTACATGTCGTTCCCCGGATGTCCCGAATGTGAAGTCTTCGCGGGCCGGCCCCCCGGTACGATCACCATATGGAACTGCGTCAGCTGGAGTACCTCGTGGCGGTGGCCGAAGAGGCCAGCTTTACGAAGGCGGCCGCGCGCGTCTACGTGACCCAGCCCTGCGTGAGTGCGCAGATCAGACGGCTGGAGCGGGAGCTGGGGCAGGACCTGCTCGACCGGGGCGGACGGACGGTCCAACTGACGGGCGTGGGCGCGGCGGTACTGCCGCACGCGCGCGCCGTGCTGGCCGCCCTCGACGGCGTGCGCGACGCGGTGGAGAACGTCTCCGACGTCGTGCACGGACAGGTGGCGCTCGGTTCCGTCGCGTCCTCCCTCTCCCTGCGGCTGCCCGAACTGGTCGCGGACTTCAGCGAGAAGTACCCCGAGGTGGAGATCTCCCTCAGCGAGGGGAGTACGGAACAGCTGGTCGAGGCCGTGCGGGCGGGCCGGGTGGACGTCGCAATCATCGGCATCGGCACCGATCCGCCCGCCGGCCTCGAAACCCTGCTCATCGCCGACGAGTTGTTGGTCGGAGCGGTGGGCCACGACCACCCGCTCGCCGGGCGCACCAGCATCGCCGTCGACGAGGTCGAGGCCCAGGCGCTGATGTGCCTGCCCGGCGGTAGCGCCGTGCGCGCCGCGTCCGACGCGGCCTGGGCGGCGGCCGGCATCAAACCCCGGGTGGCCTTCGAGGCCAGCGACCCCAGGGTGCTGGCCCAACTCGCCGCCCGTGGCATAGGGATGGCCATCCTGCCGGAGCGGTTCGTGCTCTCCCAGCCGGACCAGCTGCACCCCGTCGAGATCACCAGCATGCACCTGCGCGGCGGCCTCGCCCTGGCCTGGCGGTCGAGCGGCCGCATGAGTCCGGCGGCCCGGGCCCTCGTGGCACGGGCGCGCACGCAGCTCGGCTAGCCCGCCGCGCACCGCCCGCCCGCAGGCGGTTGCCGCACCTACCTCCCACCCTCACCGGAAAGGGCCACGTGAACGTAGTTGACCTCGCGCGACTCCAGTTCGCCGTCACCGCGACGCTGCACTTCCTGTTCGTCGCCCTGACCCTCGGACTGGTCACGGTCGTCGCACTGACGCAGACCCGGGCGATCCGCACCGAGGAACTCGCCCTGCGCGCCACCCGCATGCGCCGCGTGCGCTTCTGGGGCGGCCTCTACGTCATCAACTACGCCCTCGGCATCGTCAGCGGACTCACCCAGGAGTTCCAGTTCGGCCTGAACTGGTCCGGCCTCTCCCACGTCATGGGCAACGTCGTCGGCGCCCCGCTGGCCGTCGAGAGCGTCGCCGCGTTCTTCCTCGAATCGACCTTCCTCGGGCTCTGGGCTTTCGGGTTCAACCGGGTGTCGCCCCGCGCCCACCTCGCGCTGATCTGGGGCGTCGCCCTCACCGCGTACGCCTCCACCTTCTGGGTCATGGTGGTCAACGGCTTCATGCAGAAGCCCGTCGGATTCGAGATGCGCGACGGCACCGCACACGTCACCGACTGGGGCGCCCTGCTCACCAACGGGGCGACCTGGTACGCCGTCGTGCACATCGCGGGCGCCGTGGCCCTGCTCGCCGGCCTGCTCATGGCCGCCGTCAGCGCCCACCACGTGCGCCGCGGCCAGGACAGCGACTTCTTCCGCCCGACGCTGGTCCAGGGCTCCGTCCTCGCGGGTTGCGGCGCCGTCGTCACCGCGATCGCGGGCTCCGTGCACCTGGGGGCGCTCAAGGACTACCAGCCCGAGAAGTACGCCGTGCTGATGGGCCAGAGCGGCGCCGAACTCGACGCGGTGCGCGCCGCCGCGACGGCCCGGTACGGCAACGGTGACTGGCTGCCGCCCGCGTGGGTGGGCGGGGCGTCCGTGCTCATGCTCGTCCTCGGCGTCCTCCTGGCCCTGCTGGCCTGGATCCCGGCCACGGCCGCCCGCGGCGGAGCGACGGGCGAGACGCTCGCCCGCCGGCGTTTGCGGCTGCGGCTGCCGTCGGTCCTGCTGCCCCTCGGCTTCCTGGCCCTGATCTGCGGCTGGCTCAGCCGCGAGGTCGGCCGGCAGCCGTGGATGGTCACCGGCGAACTCACCGTCCGCGACGCCGTCGCCGACGTCTCCCGCGGGGGGATGCTCGCCTCGTTCGTCGTCTTCACGCTCGTGCTCACCACGCTGGCCGTCGTCGACTGGGTGCTCATGGCCCGCTTCGCGCGGCTCGGACCGGACGCGGGACTGCTCGGCGACACGGGCCTCTTCCCGGACGCCGAAGAGCGCAGGGTGTTGCGGGAGGGCGACCGGGGGACGCCCGAGGCGGACGTCCGCCCCTCCTACTGACCCCCCCCATGACCGTACGTACGCCGAGCTGACGGGTAATCAACCGTGGATGTCTTTTGGTACGCCCTGGTCGGGCTCCTCCTCGCCGGCTACCTGGCTCTGGAAAGCATCGACTTCGGCGTCGGGATGCTGATGCCGTTCGCCGACACGGAGAGCGGCCGCGCACGCATGCGGCGCACCATCGTCCCCCTCTTCCTCGCGAACGAGGTGTGGTTGGTCGCCTTCGGCGGTCTCCTCTTCGGAGCCCTGCCCGTGGCGGAGGGGGAACTGCTGCACGCGCTGCGGCTGCCCTTCCTCGGCGTGCTGTGCGCGTGGTTCCTGCGCGACGCCGCACTGTGGTTCCAAACGGCGCACGACGGCGCCGGCTGGCGGCGGACCTGGGGCATCGTGCTGGCGGCCGCCAGCCTGGTCCTCGCGGCCGGCTGGGGCGCCGTCCTCGGCATGCTGGTCCGGGGCCTGTCCACCGGGTCCCACGGGCACGCCGAGGCCGCAGCGGCCGACCTGACCCACCCCTTCACGCTGCTCTGCGCGGCCCTGGCCGTCACCGGCAGCCTGCGCCAGGGCTCGCTCTTCGCCGCCCGCAGCCTGCCGGAAGGCGGCTCGCTGCGGGTGACGTTCGGCCGACTGACCCGGGTGCTGACCCCGATCCTGCTCGTGCTGCCCCTGCTCGTCGCCGCCTTCGGCGCACTGGTCACCGACGCACCCGTGGCGGCGGCCACCACCGCGGTCCTCGCCGCCGCCGGCGTGTACGCCTCCGACCGCGTCCAGGCGACCGGCCGCACCGGCGTGGCGCTGCTGCTGGGCGCCGCGCCGCTGGTGGCCCTGCCCGCCCTCGTCGGCGCGGTGAACGGCACCACGGTGCTGGCCACCCGCGCGGGCGGGGGCGGCCTGGAGCTGTCCGGGGCGATCGCCGACTCCGCCTCCCTCACGCTGATGACCGCGACCGTGCTCCCGGCCCTGGTCCTGGTGGCCTTGGGCCAGCTGTGGTTCTGGCGGGTTTTCGCGGGCGCCGGAAATCGGCGACGGTGAACGGTGGTCATGGCGACTCGTATGGGCACCTATAACGTATCTTTCTTGGACCCTCCGTAAACCGACCGGTAAGGTGAGTTCATGGGTAACGTGTCACACGCGCATCCGGAATCCGTAGTCCGCGCGGCGATAGCGGCCGAACGCCGAGAACTCGCGGACGTATTCGACGACCTGCCCGCAGCGAAATGGGACGAACCTTCCCTGTGCGCCGACTGGCGGGTCCGAGAAGTCGTCGCCCACATGTCGCTGGGGTTCCGGTACTCCATTCCCCGCGTGGCCAAAGAGATCGTCAAGGCGCGCGGCAGCCTGAACCGCATGACCGACCGCTGCGCGCGCAAGGACGCGGCCGAGTTCTCCACCAGTGAGCTCACGGCCTTCCTCCGGGACAACGCCACCCATCCCTGGAAGCCGCCGGTCGGCGGTATCGTCGCGGCGCTCGGCCACGACGTCGTCCACGGCCTCGACATCACGGTCCCCATCGGCGTCGACCGCGCGGTCCCCGAGGACCGGCTCCGCATCCTGCTGGACGCCGTAGACCCCAAGTCCTTCAAGTTCTTCGGCGCCCAGCTCGACGGCGTCCAGCTGCGCGCCGACGACCTCGACTGGACCTTCGGCAGCGGATCGCCGGTCACCGGCGCCGCGCAGGACCTCCTGCTCCTCACCTTCGGGCGCAAGCTGCCCAAGGGTCGGATCCACGGGCCGGAAGCGGACCGCTTCACCCTGACCTGATCGACGCGCGACCTCCCCGAGGGCCGCCCGGCCACCAGCCGGGCGGCCCTCTTGCATGCCTGCCCCCGGCCTGCCCGGAATAGGGGGACGGCCATTAAGCCCCGCTAAATCGCCTGGGTCGTGAACAGGGGTTTTTCCGCCCGTACGCGGCGTGTAGCGTGAGGAATGCAATGAGCGCGCCGGGTGCGTGCGACTAGGGGGGTCTCGATGAGTACGGGAATAGCGGTTGGAATTCCGGATATCGCGGAGTTCCCCGGATCCGGAACCCGCGGGCGTGTGGCCGAATTGCATTCCCTGCGTGAGCGGGCGGTCGAAGGGCCGAGCGAGAAGGCAACGGAGCGGCAGCATGCCAAGGGCAAGCTGACGGCTCGTGAGCGGATTGCGCTGTTGCTCGACGAGGGGTCGTTCCGTGAGGTGGAGCAGTTGCGCCGTCACCGGGCGACGGGCTTTGGCCTGGAGGGCAAGAAGCCGTACACCGATGGTGTGATCACTGGGTGGGGGACGGTCGAGGGTCGGACGGTCTTCGTCTACGCGCATGATTTCCGGATCTTCGGCGGTGCGCTGGGTGAGGCTCATGCCACGAAGATCCACAAGATCATGGACATGGCGATTGCGGCCGGTGCTCCGTTGGTCTCTCTCAACGACGGTGCGGGCGCTCGTATCCAGGAGGGTGTGTCCGCGCTCGCCGGGTATGGGGGCATCTTCCAGCGCAACACCAAGGCGTCGGGTGTGATCCCGCAGATCTCGGTGATGTTGGGCCCGTGTGCGGGTGGTGCGGCGTACTCGCCGGCGTTGACGGACTTCGTGTTCATGGTCCGTGAGACCTCGCAGATGTTCATCACCGGGCCGGACGTCGTGCGTGCGGTGACCGGTGAGGAGATCTCTCAGAACGGGCTCGGTGGTGCGGATGTGCACGCGGAGACCTCTGGTGTCGCGCACTTCGCGTATGACGACGAGGAGACCTGCATCTCAGAGGTGCGTTACCTGATCTCGATGCTGCCTTCCAACAACCGGGAGAACCCTCCGGTCCATGAGACCTCCGACCCTGCCGATCGGCGCTCGGACGTCTTGTTGGATCTGGTTCCGGCGGACGGTAACCGCCCGTACGACATGCTCAAGGTGATCGAGGAGCTCGTCGACGAGGGTGACGTCCTGGAGATCCACGAGCGGTGGGCCCGCAACATCATCTGTGCGCTGGCCCGGCTCGATGGTCAGGTCGTCGGCATCGTTGCGAACCAGCCCGGTCATCTGGCCGGTGTCCTGGACATCGAGGCCTCGGAGAAGGCTGCGCGTTTCGTGCAGATGTGCGATGCCTTCAACATTCCGATCATCACGTTGCTGGACGTCCCCGGGTTCTTGCCGGGTGTCGACCAGGAGCACGGCGGCATCATCCGCCACGGCGCGAAGCTGCTGTACGCGTACTGCAACGCGACCGTTCCGCGGATCAGCCTGATCCTGCGGAAGGCGTATGGCGGCGCGTACATCGTCATGGACTCGCAGTCCATCGGCGCGGACATCACGTACGCGTGGCCGACCAACGAGATCGCGGTGATGGGTGCCGAGGGCGCCGCCAACGTGATCTTCCGCAAGCAGATCGCCGAGGCCGAGGACCCCGAGGCGATGCGTGCGCGGATGGTCAAGGAGTACAAGGCCGAGCTGATGCACCCGTACTACGCGGCCGAGCGCGGCCTCGTCGACGACGTCATCGACCCGGCGGAAACCCGCGAAACCCTGATCAGCGCCCTGGCGATGCTGCGCAGCAAGCACGCCGACCTGCCGTCCCGCAAGCACGGCAACCCGCCGCTGTAGAGCGCCGGTTCAACGCAACGAGAGACGAGAGGAGCGATCCGTCCGTGAGTACGACCGTTGTCGAGGGCGTCCTGCGCGTCGAGAAGGGCCACGCCGGACCCGAAGAGGTCGCGGCCATCACCGCGGTGCTGCTCGCCTGTGCGGCGGCCCGGGCCGGCGACGCCGACCCGGGCGAGCAGCCCCACAAAGCCGGCTGGCGCAGCAGGGGTTTCCGGGCTCCGCACAGCTGGCGGGGCTGAACCGGGCCGTGGTGCGGGCTGGTTCAGCCCGCGCCACGGCCCGGCGAGCCTCACACGCCGACGAGCCGCCGGTCGGCCGCCGTACGCTGGCGCGGGGTGCGGTACCCGGCCCCGGGGCCGCCGTACGGGCCGGCCGGGCGGGCGGTTTCCGCGGTGTGCGGCCGGGCGGGACGCGAGCCGAAGCCGGGGAGGGCGAGCAGCACAGGCGGCCGGGTCCAGTCCTCCTGTTGCAGGACCACGTCGACGCGGGTGCGCTCGTCGGCGCCGATGTCCACGGGGCCCACCGTTCCCACGAGCAGCGGGGAGTCCCCCCACTGATCGCCCGAGGTTCGGGCGCCGAGCGTCACCGCGTGCAGGTACCAGGTGCCCGGCGGCACGTCCGCCACCTGGAAGGGCCCGCTCCCGTCGAGCTTCGTCCAGGCCGCGGGCTGCCCCTGGAGGATCGGGCTGTCGAACAGGCCGATGTACAGGGGCGATCGCGAGCTTCCCAGCACGCGGGCCGTCCCCGCCACGGATCCGAGCGGCCCGCGCTCCACGGCGAAGGGCGTGATGTGGGGATCCTCGCCCGTGCCGCCCCGGCCGATCCGCCGGTACTGGGTGGGGGAGAGGCCGACCGAGGCCGTGAAACGCCGCGAGAAGGTGCTGGCGCTGCCGTACCCCACCCGCGCCGAGACATCGGCAACATTCGAGGAACTGTGCACCAGGAGGGATTTGGCCTCGTGCAGGCGGACGGCGCTCAGGAAGCGGCCGGGTGTCACACCGGTGGTGCGCTGGAATACCCTGATGAAATAGAATTTGCTCATCATTACCGACCGGGCCAAATCATCGAGTACGAGCGGCTCGTGGTAATTCTCGCGAATGGTCGTGATGGCGCGGCGAGCATAATGCTCCATGAATTCCGCACTCCTTGGATCTGAATCGACGACGGTAAGGAATGGGTGGGCAGCCGCCAGTGAGCCGATAGCGTCCCGCAGAGACGTGAAACGGCATCACGAAAGCGCACCCGTATGAGGGCGGAGCGATGCTCGCCGCGGGTGCTACTCAGGGCAGAGAGGTACCGCACGAGTGTGCTGCGCACCTGCTCACAGGGCTGACGGCCCGTACGATCAGCCGGCTCGGAGGCGCTGTCGGCGCTCTTCCGAAGCAGTCGGCTGTTGAGGAAACTGGTTGATTAACCAGGAAATGTGGGGCGAATCATCTCGCCCTGTCGTACGGCTCACCGCGCCGAAGTCGGTCTTGCATGCGACTGTGTTCATCCTTGGACACGTGGCAACCCCCGTTGCAATCTGTCACGACGGGTTTGAGCCTCGCACACGAGCCGCCAGGAGGCAACTGATTAGCCCCCCCCGGGCAGATGTGTAGGTTCTGTCATGTTGTTGAAATTTCATTTGCGCGCGAGAGCGTGAGAGCGCGCGGACGGGAACCCTGTGATCGAGGAACTGCTGCCGTCCGTGGCGGCCGCCGCCGCCACGGCGGGGGACCTGCCGGACGCCGACCTCCATCCGGAGGAGCTGGCTCTCGTGCGCCGCATGGTGCCCTCGCGGCGGCAGGAGTTCGCCACCGGCAGGCACTGCGCCCGGCAGGCGCTCGGCCTGCTCGGTGTCCCGCCGGGCCCCATCGCCAGGACGGAGGGGGGCGCCCCGCGCTGGCCCGATGGCACGGTGGGGAGCATGACGCACTGCGCCGGGTACCGCGCGGCGGCCGTCGCCCGGCGCCGGGACCTCCTGGCGCTCGGCATCGACGCCGAACCGCACGCGGCGCTCCCCGGCGACGTACGGCAGGCCATCACCCTCGGTAGTGAACGGGTCGCCCTCGCCGACCTGGCCGCGGCCCATCCGCGGATCCACTGGGACCGCCTGCTGTTCAGTGCCAAGGAGTCGGTCTACAAGGCGTGGCACCCCTTGACCGGGCGGTGGCTGGACTTCACCGATGCGGTGCTCGCCTTCGATCCGGTGCACAACACCTTCACGGCGCGGTTGCTGGTCACGCCGTGCACGCCCGCGGAACGACGCTTCCCCCTTGAGTTCAGCGGCCGTTGGGCGGTCCGCGCGGGCCTCGCCCTCACCGCCGTGGCCATCCCCGCCCCCACCGCCGGCGGAGGAGCCCGCCCGGTCACGGGCGATGCGAACCGGCCAGATGAGCAATCTGGGCGATGACACGGGTGCGACCCGTACGGCAGGCTGGGGAGGCCGATCAGGGGACCCGCGACCTCCCCGGGACACGCCGCGCCGCTGCCGAAAGGGGCTGCGGCGCGAACGGCCCGCCGCCGACTGCGCCTTCCCCCGAACCGGGGATGCCGATGCAGGGCCGCGCGGCCTCGTGTGCGCCCTTGCGACGTGGTCGCGCTGCATGTCGAACACCACCCCACCGCCGCCGCGCCCACTGCGCGGGGCGGCGCTCGGCCTTCGCCTTCCCACCGACGCCGGCCAACCCGAGGACCGTATCGATCATGACCAGTCACCAAGTGCAGTTGCTGTTCCTGGATTTCGGGCTGATTCTGCTGCTCGCCCGAGGACTGGGCGCCCTGGCCGCCCGCATCGGCCAACCGCCCGTGGTCGGCGAGATCTTGGCCGGCGTCCTCCTGGGACCCACGCTCCTCGGCGGCCTGCTCGCCGACCGCCTCTTCCCCGCCGACGTACGGCCGCTGCTGGGCGCGCTGGCGAACATCGGCGTCGCCGTGTTCATGTTCGTCGTCGGACTGGAACTCGAACACCGCTTCCTGCGGGGCCGGGTCAGGATCACCGTCGGCGCGGCCGTGGGCTCGACCCTGGTGCCGTTCGCCCTCGGCATCCCGCTCGCCTTCTTCTTGCTGCGCCACCACCCGACCGAGCAGCGTGCGGCCTTCGTGGTGTTCACCGGCCTGTCCGTGTCCGTGACCGCGTTCCCCGTCCTCGCCCGCATCCTGGTCAGCCGCGGCATGTCCCGGCTGGCGATCGGCGGCCTCGCGCTCGCCGTCGCCGCCGTCGTCGACGTCGTCGCCTGGTCGGCGCTGGCCGGCGTGCAGGCGGTCGTCGGCGGCGCCGGGGACTACTGGCAGGTCGCCCTGCTCATCCCGTTCGCGCTGGTCCTGGTGGCCGTACGCCCCCTGCTGATGCGGGTCCTCACGTACGGCGGTCCCGGCAGCACCCTCACGCCGACCGGGTTGGCCATCGTGATGGTCGGCATCTTCCTGTCCGGCGTGGCGACCGAGATGATGGGGATGCACTACATCTTCGGCGCCTTCCTCTTCGGTGCGCTGATGCCCCGCGAGGGCACGGACGCGCTGCGCGAGGAGATCCGCGAGCGCACCGGCGAGATCACCTCGTTGCTGCTGCCCGTCTACTTCGTGGTCGCGGGCCTCAAGGTCGACCTGCGCGGCGTGGGGCTCGAAGGGCTCACCGAGCTCGCAGCCATCCTGCTCGTCGCCATCGGCGGCAAGTTCGGCGGCACGTACCTGGGCGCCCGGTCGCAGGGCCTCACGTCCGAGGACTCGGGCACCCTGGCGGCGCTGATGAACACCCGCGGCCTGACCGAGCTGGTCATCCTCGGCGTCGGGCTGCAACTCGGCTTGCTCGACGGCACGTTGTACTCCCTGATGGTCGTCATGGCCCTGGTGACCACCGCCATGACCGGGCCGCTGCTGAACCTGATCCGTGCCAGGAGCGCCCGGCGGGGGCTGGCCGCCGTACCCGACCTCAGCGCAGTCGGCGACGGGGCCGAGAACGGCGTGGCCGGCGCCGGACGAGGCAGCCGTGCCGCTGGCTGAACGGGCCCGCCAACTCGCCGAACTGACCGCCGTGCTCGACGACGCCGCCCGGGGCCGGGGCGGCGTCGCCGTCGTCAGCGGCGGCGTCGGCTGCGGGCGCACCGAACTCCTCGACGCAGTGCGTTCGGTGGCCGTCCGGGCCGGGGGCGCCGTCCTGTGGGCCGGCGGCTCCCGGCCGGAGCGGGAGGCGCAGGGCGGCGTGATCGGTCAGCTGCTGCGGTACGCCGACCTCCCCGAAGGCCGCTGCGACGCCCTGGTCCTGGAGCCTGCGCGGGTACTCGACCCGGGCGCCGGCGGCTCCCTCCGGTGGCCGCCAGACCGGGCGACCGGCGCGGCCCTGCACGACCTGACCGCGGGGTTGCTGCGGATCGCCGTGCAGACGCCGGTCCTGCTCTGCGTCGACGACATCGACCTCGCCGACCCCCTCTCCCTGCACTGGATCAGCCGGCTCGTGCCGCACCTGCGGGCGGCGCGCATCGCCCTGGTGGCCACCGAGTGCGCCACCACGCGGCCGGCCCACCCGCAGCTGCAGGCCGAACTGCGCCGCCACCCCCGCTATCGGCGGGTCGTACTCGAAGGCCTCTCCCCGGGCGGCGTGGCCACCGTGCTGGCCGGCTCCCTCGGCGGTGCGGCGGCCCGGGGGCTGGCCGCGGACCACCACCGCATCACCGCCGGCAATCCCCTGCTCCTTCAGGCGCTCGTGACGGACCGGGACCGTGTCGCCGCCACGCGGGAAGGCGCCCCCGCGGTCGGGCCCGTCGTCGCCGACGCCTACGCGGACGCGGTGCTGAGCCTCCTCCACCGCGGCGGACCCGCCGCCCTGGCCCTCGCTCAGGTCCTCGCCGTGCTCGACGAGGCGGACACGGTCCCCGGCCTCGCGGCCCGGCTCCTCGAAGAGCAGCCCGCCGCCGTCGCCGAGCGGTGCCGGGACCTGGCGGCGGCCGGACTCCTCGACGGCGCGCGGCTACGGCATCCCGTGGGCCGCACGGCGGTCCTGCGGAGCCTGTCGGCACCCGCCCGCCGGGCGCTGCACCGCCGTGCGGCCGAGCTGCTCCACGGGGAGGGGGCCGACGCCCCGAGGATCGCCCCGCACCTGCTCGCGGCCGCACCCGTCGAGGAGCCCTGGGCCCCGGCCGTACTGAAGGAGGCCGCGCGGCGCCATCTGGAGGCCGACCGGCTCCAGGAGGCGCGGGACTGCCTCGGCGCCGCCGTGGCGGTGAGCCGCGAGGACGGCGAACGCGCGCTCCTACAGGCCCAGTTGGCCGCGACCGCCCGGCTGCTCGACCCCGCGCTCGGCACCCGGCACGTCGCGGAGCTCGCGGCGGCGCTGCGCGACGGCCTGCTGCCCGGCCGCCACGCCCTGTCCCTGGCACGGCACTTGTTGTGGCACGGCCGGTTCGACGAGGCGGCCCTGGCCGTCGAGCGGGCGGGGGAGCAGGCGGCGGGCACGTACGCGGATCCGGCGGCCGGCGCCGAGGTCCGGGCCACCCGCACCCTCATGGCGGCGATCCACCCACCGGTGCTGGTGCCGGCCGCCGGCACCGGTGGCGATCCCAGGATCCGGGCGGCGGCGGCCCTGTCCGAGGTGCTCGCCCGCGGCCCCGGCGCACCGGCCGTCGCCGCTGCGCAGGACGCGCTCCGGGGCATGCGGCTGGGGCGGAACACCTCGGAGTGGATCGTGTGCGCCGTGACGGCCCTGCTGTACGCCGAGCAGACCGGGGCCGCCGACCGTTGGTGCCGGCACTGGCTGACCGAGGCCCGTACCCGCAAGGTCCCCCTGTGGGAGGCGGAGTTCTCCTCCCTGCTGGCCGGCGTCCGGCGCCGCCAGGGCGATCCCGTCGCGGCGCGCGGCCTCGCCGAGGCGGCTCTGGCGCAGGTGCCGGTGGAGAGCTGGGGGGTGACCCTGGGCCGGCCGCTGGCCCATCTCGTCGAGGCCGCCACGGACCTCGGCGACCATCTGGCCGCCGCGGAGCACCTCGCCGTACCCGTGCCGGACGCGATGTTCGAGACCCGCTTCGGGTTGCACGTCCTGCACGCCCGCGGCCGCCACCTCCTGGAGACCGGACGGGCCGACGAGGCCCTCGACGACTTCACGGCCTGCGCGGACCTCATGCGCCGCTGGGGATGCGATCAACCGGCCCTCGCGCCCTGGCGGACCGGGGCGGCCCTCGCCCACCTGGCCTGGGGCGACACGACCACCGCCCGTGCCCTCGCCCGGGAGCAGCTCGCCCTGGCGGGACCACTGCCCACCCGGACCCGCGGGCTCACCCTGCGGGTCCTCGCGGACACCGAGTACGGCGCCGAACGGATCGCCCTGCTCACCGGGGCCGTCGCCGTCCTGCGCACCGCCGGCGACCCCCTCCAGACCGCCGGCGCCCTGGCCGACCTCGCCCGCGACCACCTCCGGGCGGGCCGTACCGGCCGCGCCCGGACGGGCCTCGCCACGGCTGCCCGGCTCGCCGGTCGGTGCGGGGCGCGCCCGCTGGCGGCCGCCCTCGCGGCGGAGGCCGAAACGCTGGCGCCGCCCGGGCGGCGGCCCTGCGGCGAACGGGCGGACGGGGCCGCCGTCGTCGGCACGCTCAGCGCCGCGGAGGGGCGGGTGGCTTCCCTCGCGGCGGACGGGCACACGAACAAGGAGATCGCGCAGCGCCTGCGCATCACGGTCAGCACGGTGGAGCAGCACCTCACCCGTGTCTTCCGCAAACTCGGGGTCCGGGCCCGCCGGGACCTCCCGTCGGCGATCGCCCCGGACGCCGCACAGCAGGTGGCCGCCCCACCCGGCGCCGCCGCCCCCGGCGGGCGCGGGCGTGCCGAAACAGCCGTGTCCGGCTCCGGTCCTGATGTGTAGTGTGGGTAAGCGTGAAGGCGGAGAATCTGAGGGGCAACCTGGAAGGCATGCTGCTGTCGGTGCTGGAACCCGGCGCGCAGCACGGCTACGCCGTGATCGAGGAACTCAAGCGGCGCAGCGGCGATACCATCAACCTCCCCACCGGGACGGTCTATCCGGCACTGCACCGGCTGGAGGCCGCGGGCCTGGTCGGCAGCGAGTGGGGCATCCACAACGGCCGCCGCCGCCGCAACTACTTCCTCACCACGGCCGGACGCCGGGCGTTGGCCGACAAGCGGACGGCATGGCAGGAGATCTCCTCCGTCATCTCCGTCGTGCTGGGCGGGTAGGCGTGACGCAGGCGGCCGTACTGCAGCGCTACACCGACCACGTCGCGGAGCACCTGGTCGGACCGGACTCGCGCCGCTCGGCCATCCTCGACGAGGTACTGGACGGCCTCCAGTGCGTGGTGGAGTGCAACCTGGACGACGGGGCCGACGACGAGGAGGCGGCGCACCGCGCCGTCCGGGAGTGGGGACCGGCGCCCGAGGTCGCCCGCGCCTACAACGACGCGACCCTGCGCATCAGTGCGAACCGGCTGTCCGTACAGGCGATGTGCGCCCTGCCGCTGCTCGCCGCGACCTGGGCGTCCGCCCTGCTCGGGGGCCCGGCCGGACCGTGGCCGTACCATCCGCCGCTGCTGCTGACGGGGCTGTCGATCGTAGCCTTCGGCTGCGTGCTGTCCCTGGCGGGTGCGTTCTCCGGGCTCCGCAAGGGCACCGGCTTCGCCGCGGCGGCCGACCGGCGCGACCAGATGGTCACCACCGGGACGCTCGCGGCCCTCATCGGGCTGCTCTCCGTACTCGGAGCGCTGGCCCTGCTCCTGCTCAACCGGGGCCTGAGCCATCCGGAATCCTTGGACTGGCCCATGGTCACCATTCCGGCGACGCTGACCCTGTTGGCCGGCGCGTACTTCGGGACGGCGCTGAAGCGCTTCCTGTCCGTCCTGCGCGGGGCGGATTCCCCGTAGTACCAGCCCGCTACCGGTAGTTGTGAGGAGAGCCCCTGGTGGCCGGTCCCTGATCAGGGACCGGCCACCAGGGGCTCTCCGGCTTTGCGGAACCTATCGCTCCATGTCAACTGCCCTCGTGTGGTGCAGGTTTGGAGTTGCGTCACTTCGCTCGCCGGGCTAGCTTGTCCTCCGACATACGTAGCGTGGCTACACAGTAGCGTCCCTACAGGAGGGGTTACCTTGGAGCGCATGACTCGATGGGTGCTCTCCCATCGGCTGCCCGTCGTATTGGTCTGGGTGGTGCTCACCCTGGCCGGAGGGGCCCTTTCGGGCAGCACGATCGACAAGCTCTCGTACGAGTCCCGGCTCCCTGACAAGCCGTCACAGGCCGCGAACGACGCGCTGGCACAGCGCTTCTCGCAGACCGGCGGCAAGAACGCTCCGCTGCTGCTCGTGGTGACCGTGCCCCAGGGCGCGAGCGTCGACGACGACGGCGTGCGCAAGCAGTGGGGCGACCTGATCGCCAAGGTCACCCCGAAGGGCGGCCGCAGCGTCTCCTACGCGGGCCCCGGAGGCGAGTCCCTGGTCTCGAAGGACAAGCGCACCACGGTCGCGCTGGTCTACCCGCCGGCCAACCGCTCCAACGTGCCGTACGCCCAGTCCCTCCCGGGCGTCCAGGCGGCGGTCGAGCACGCGAAGATCGCCGGCGCCCCCGTCGAGCTGACCGGCCAGCCGGTGCTCTCCGGCCGCGACAGCGGAGCCACGCGCAGCCCGATCTACGAGACCCTGATCGGCGCCCTCGGCGCCCTGGTCGTCCTGAGCCTGGTCTTCGCCAGCGGTCTGGCCATCGTGCCCCTGCTGATGGCCGCGGTCGCCATCCCCACCACGTTCCTGCTGGTGCGCGGCATCACCGGCATCACCGACGTCTCCTTCATCGTGCAGTTCCTGGTGGCGCTCATCGGCCTGGGCATCGCGATCGACTACGCGCTCCTCATCGTCACCCGCTGGCGCGAGGAACGGCAGAAGCCCGGATCCGACGGCGCCGACCTCGCATCGCGCCGCGAGGCAGTCGTACGGGCCGTCGCCAGCGCCGGGCACGCGGTCGCGCTCAGCGGCGCCACGGTGGCGATCTCCCTCGCCGCGCTCGTGGTCCTGCCGGTGCCCTTCCTGCGCAGCGTCGGATATGCGGGCCTGCTGATCCCGCTGGTCAGCGTCGCGATCGCGGTCACCCTGCTGCCCATCATGCTGTACGCCTGGGGCGACAAGCTCGACCGGCCGCGCCGGGCCCACCGCCCGGACAGCAAGCTGTGGGGCCGGATCGCCGGACTCACCACCCGCCGTCCCGCGCTGTGCGCCGTGCTCAGCGGAGCGGTGCTGCTGGCCCTGGCCGCGCCCGTACTCGCCCTGCGCCTGGGGCAGCCGGCCACCGTGACGCTGGCCCAGGGCGGCAAGCCCGCCGCCGCGTTCCAGCGGATCGTCGACGCGGGCTTCGGCGAGGGCATCGCCCGCCCCCTTGAGGTCATCGTCGACGAGGGCGGCACCGACGCCCTGCACGGCAAGCTCGCCGGCCTCGAAGGCGTCGCCGGCTCCGCCGCTCCGGCGGACTGGGCGCGCGGCGGACAGCGCATCGTCGACGTGTGGACCCAGGCCGATCCGTCCAGCAGCGCCGGCCGGGACACGGTCACCAAGGTCATGGACCTCGCCCAGGACACCCCCGGCGCCCTCGCCGGCGGCGGCCCCGCCACGGACGTGGACTTCATCGACGCGGTCTACGGGTCCCTCGGGCTCATCCTGATCCTCGTCGCCCTGCTCACCTTCGTGGTGCTCGCCCGTACCCTGCGCTCGGTCGTCCTGCCCATCAAGGCGCTGATCCTCAACGCGCTGTCCACCTGTGCGGCCTACGGTGTGGTCGTCCTCGTCTGGCAGAAGGGCTACGGCAGCGAGGCGTTGTTCAACACCCCGGCGATCGGGGCGGTGACCATCTGGATCCCCATGGCGGTCTTCGCCTTCCTCTTCGGACTGTCCATGGACTACGAGGTGTTCATCCTCCACCGCATCCGTGAGACGCACCTGGAGCTCACCGCCAAGGGCGAGCACGACACCGTGGTCCCGTCCGTCGTGACCGGCATCAGCCGCACCGGCCGGCTCGTCACCTCCGCGGCGCTCATCCTCTTCCTGGCTTTCACCGCACTGGCCAGCATTCCGATCACCGACGTGAAGGTGTTCGCCACCGCCCTGGCGGCGGGCATCGTCATCGACGCCACCGTGGTCCGGGGCCTCCTCACCCCGGCGCTGGTCACCCTCCTCGGGCGGTCCAACTGGTGGTTCCCGCGCTCCTTGGGCCGGCTGCTCGTCACCACCCCCGGACGAGTCCCCGGACCGAGGACCCGCCCCGCCGACGACGACGCGGCAGGGCACGAGGGGCAGGCGGCGGAGCTGTCCGCCGCAACCCCCGCCTCGCAGGCCGGCCCGCAGAGCCGCGCCTGACGGTGTGTAGGCCACCGCGCTCCGGCGCGGTGGCTTACACGCGCTTTCTCACGCCTTCATCGGCGTACGCAAGGGTGGTCGGGCGGGCGCCGACGGCAATACGGCGCCCCCGACGAACGAGTGCGAAGGGAACCGACAGTGTCCACACAGAGGCCCAGCCACGACGTGGTGATCCTGGGATCGGGAATCGCCGGATCCACCCTCGGCGCAGTACTGGCCCGCAGCGGGGCCAAGGTGCTCATCGCGGACGCGGGCACCCACCCCCGCTTCGCAGTGGGGGAGTCCATGATTCCCCAGCTCGTCGCCTGGCTCCAGGTGCTCGCCGAACGCTACGACGTGCCCGAGTTCGAGGCCCTCACCGACGCGACCACCATCAACGAGAAGGTGAGCAACACCTTCGGCCGCAAGCAGCACTTCGGATTCATGCTGCACCGACCGGGCCAGGAGCCCGACCCGGACGAGGCGCACCAGTTCGTCATCCCCGACGCGCTGACCTCCGCGAGCCACCTCTTCCGTCAGGACAGCGACGCCTACCTGCTGCGCGTCGCCGTCCAGCACGGCTGCGACACGCGCCAGCAGTGGCGGGCCGAGAAGATCGACGTCGATGACGACGGCGTCACCGTGACCGGCGCCGACGGGCACGTGGTCCGAGCCCGCTACCTGGTGGACGCGAGCGGCTTCCGCTCCCCGCTGGCCGACCACCTCGGCCTGCGCGAGCAGCCGGCCCGGTTCAAGCACCACTCCCGGTCCCTGTTCACGCACATGATCGGGGTCAAGCCGTTCGACGACGTGCTGGACGTGCCCGAGCAGAGCCGGCCGCCGGTGCCCTGGCACAACGGCACCATGCACCACCTCTTCGACCGGGGCTGGTTCTGGATCATCCCGTTCGACAACCACGAACTCTCCCGCAACCCGCTGTGCAGCGTCGGCGTCACGCTCGACCCGCGCCTGTACCCCAAGCCGGAGGACATCAGCGCCGAGGAGGAGTTCGCGCAGCTGCTGAGCCGGTTCCCGGCGGTGGAGCGGCAGTTCGACGGGGCGAAGAAGGTCCGCGAGTGGGTGTCCACGGGCCGCCTGCAGTACTCCTCGAACAAGACCGTGGGCGAGCGGTGGTGCCTGATGTCGCACGCCGCCGGCTTCCTGGACCCGCTCTACTCGCGCGGCATGTCCAACACGTTCGAGATCATCCACGCCCTCGCCCCACGGCTCCTCGCCGCGCTCGCGGACGACGACTTCTCCGAGGAGCGCTTCCGCCACGTCGAGGAGCTCGAACAGGGCCTGCTCGACTACAACGACACCCTCGTCAACTGCTCCTTCATCGCCTTCTCGCACTTCCGTCTCTGGAACGCGGTGTTCCGCATCTGGGGCAGCGGCAACACCCCCGGCACCCTGCGGATCAACAACGCGCTGCGCAGGTTCCGCGCCGACCGCGACGCGAGCGTCTTCGACGCCCTGGAGAAGGTGCCCCACACCGGCCTCTGGTGGCCCGACAACGATGACTTCAAGGCCCTGCTCGATGGTACGGCGAAGGCCTGCGCGCAGTACGAGGCCAAGGAGATCGACGGAGACCGGGCGGCGGACATCGTCCTGGACCTCATCGAGAAGTCCGAGGCGGTGCACCCGGGGTTCGGCTGGAAGGACGTCGACCAGCGGTTCATCCACCCGGACCGCGACCAGATCGCGGACTTCCTGCAGTGGGCCGCGCAGTCGCCGGTTCCGGCGCTGAGCACCGTCGGCCGCGAGAGCCTCGATGCCCTGCGCGCAGCGGGCGCCGCACCGGCTCCCCTCTCCGTGGAGGGAGGCCGGTGACGGGCGTGGCACAGGGCGGACGGCCGAGCGTGCAGGAAGCCAACAAGGCCCTCGCGCGCCGCTGGTTCGACGAGGGTTGGAGCCGCGGGGAGCTGGAGGTCGCCGACCAGATCTTCGCCCCGGAGTTCCTGCTCGGCAACCGACCGGTCGGCCCCGAGGGCCCCAAGGAGAGCGTGCGGCAGCGGCGTGCCGCCTTCGCCGGGCTCACCGTCGAGGTGGGGCTGCAGGTGGCCGAGGGCCCGTGGGTGGCGAGCTGGTACACGACGCGGGGTACCCACGTGGGGGAGTTCGCCGGCGTGGCGCCCACCGGACGTGCGATCGCCTCGGAAGGGATCCAGCTGTGGCGCGTGGAGAACGGGCGCGTCGTCGAGGACCGGAACGTGTTCGACGTGGCGCGGGTCCTGGCCCAGCTGCGGGCGCCGGAGGGGAAGACCCCGGGGCCGGCCCCCTTCGCTACAGGCCCGCGTGGATGATGTTGTTCTCGTAGGCGAAGATCACGGCGTGCACGCGGTTGCGCAGGCAGAGCTTCTCCATCACCCGCTGGATGTGGGACTTCACGGTGCTCTGACTCAGTGTCAGCTCCGCGGAGATCTCCGCGTTGCTGTAGCCGCGGGTCACGAGGTGGAAGACCTCGACCTCCCGCTCCGTCAGCATCTGTAGGGGGGAGTCCCCCGGCTCCTCCCGGGCCCGGGGAATGAGCAGGGAGCGACCCGTGGCCATGATGCGGACCGCGGCGGCGAGCTCCTCGGAACTGGTCCCGCTGGACAGCACGCCCTTCACTCCGGCCTGTAGGACCTGGTCCACCGCGGCGTCCACGTCGTCGACCAGTACGAGCGCGTTGGCCGAGGCCAGCGGCGACCGGGCCCTGGACAGTGCGTGCACGATGTCCAGGGCCCGGCCGGCGTCCTGGTGCGTGTTGACCACGACCACGTCGGGACGCAGTTCCTGGTACAGCGCGGCAGCGGTCTCGCAGTCCTGGGCGGCGCCGACCACCCTCAGATCGGGGCAGCCGTCGAGAATGGTGTGCTGCCCCGTCAGTGAGATGGGGTGTGAGTCGATCACTAGGACGCTGATGTGTGCCGTCACTGTCTTGCATCTCCCCCGAGATCAAGTGTTGCGCAATGGCCGGCCAGAATAACCTGGTCGAGTGGGTCGGATACCGCGCCGAGCCGGGCGTTTCGCCGCGACATGAGACGCCGAGAACCCTGGCGTTACTGGCGGTAGACCGCGGTGTGCGGAACACCCGCCCCCGGACCGGCCACCGGTCCCGGAGCGGGTGTTCACCGTTGTTCAGTTCTTGCGGCCGATCACGGCCGTCGTCAGGGCGGGCAGCCGCACGACGCGCTCGACCGCGAAGCCCGCGTCCGTCATCCACGCGCCGCACTCGGTCGGCGAGAAGCCGCTCGCCTGCGCGGACTGCAGCATCATGATGAGGCTGAGCATGAGACCGTCCGGATCCCGCCGCTCGTCGTCGAGCATCGTGTCGTACACGATCAACCAGCCGCCGTCGTGGACCGCATCGTACGCCTTGCGCAGCAGGGTGGCACGCTGCTCCGCGGGCCAGTCGTGCAGGACGCTGCCGAGGATCACGACGTCCGCGCGCGGCAGCTCGACCTGGAAGAAGTCGGCGCCGACGTAGCGCAGCCGCTCCGCCACTCCGCGCTCGGCCACGAGGCGGTCGAAGTGCTCCGCCATGGACGGCCGGTCCAATACGGTGCCGGTCAGCCCGGGATGGGCGGCGGCGAGGTGCGCCGCCAGGTTGCCGCGGGCTCCGCCGACGTCGCTGAACGTCGCCACCCGCGACCAGTCGAAGACCCGGGCGAGCTCCTGCCCGACGGCCCCGCTGAAGCTGTCCATGGCGGACAGGAACTGCCGCAGCCGGACCGGGTCGTGGAAGATCTTCGTGAACGGGACCTCGCCGCCGGCTCCCTGGTTGCGGGCCGTGCCGCCCCGCAACAGCCCGGTGAAGGACTCCGGGTCGCTCCCCATGAGTTCGGTGGTCATCCGCAGGAAGCCGCCCACGAACCCCTCGCGGTCCGGCAGCAGGTGGCGCAGCGTGCCGGGGCTGTTGCGGTAGTGGCCGTCCTCCCGTACGAGCAGCCCGATGGCGGCCAGTGCGTCGAGGAAGTCCCGGGCGCCGCGCGGGTGCAGGCCCGCGCGGTCGGCCAGCTCCGCGGCCCCGAGCGAGTCGTCGCCCAGCGCCGCGAAGACCCCGAGGTCCATCGCCGCGGTCAGGAGCTTGCTCCGGAAGAAGGACCACCCGGTGAACATGACGTCGAAGGGGTCTTCCAGCGGGCGCTCCCCGGTCCGGCGGGGCTGCGGGGAGAGGAGCCCGTCCGTGACGGTTTCCGGTGTCGTCATGCCTGTCGAACCTCATTCGTCGATGCGGTGCCGCTTTCCGCGCGGGACTCCCCGCGGGCACCCGTACCCAGGGCCTGAGTCGAAACGTGTCCATCGCGCCGGCCGATTCGGGACCGCAGCCACCGCTCGACGGGACGCTCGAAGAGCTGGTACATGAGCGCGCAGGCCATAATGCTGATGACAAGAGCGAGGGCCGCCCAGCCCGCATTTGACCAGCTCGCCTCGGCGGGGCGCATGTAATATTCCATGATGCTCTTCCGGTCGAATACCGCAGAGGAAATCTCGAAGAGCACGGTGAAGTGCAAGAGGTAGAACGCGTACGACCATTCGCCGAGCGCCACCATCGGCTTCGCCTGCAGCCACGAGGTCCGTCCCGAGAGGTCCCGCTGGGCCACGGCGACCACCACGAGTGCGTACAGCGGGGCGGTGACCTGGGGCAGCGCGTCGTAGATGCCGACCAGGCGCCAGGTCTCGAACCGCAGCACCCACAGGACGAAGAAGCCGGCGGCGAGCAGGGCGGTGGCCGAGGCGGCGCTGAGCGGAAGGCGCCAGCCCTTGCGCACGGCGGTCGCCGCGACCACGCCGAGCAGGAACTCCCAGACCCGTGCGATCGGGGAGTACGTGCCGAAGATCATGCCGTCCACACCGGTGAACGCCGGGGGCAGCTTGGGCGGGTAGGCATCCCACAGGTACGCCTTGATGCCCCAGCCCACCAGCACCAGAACCACGGCTGCGCCGCCGAGCCAGCGCAGCGAGCGGCGCGCCGTGAACCTCGCGACGAACGGGAAGACCGCGTAGAAGAACGCCTCGCAGGCCAGTGACCAGGTCACCGGGTTCGTGCTGCCCAGGATGTAGTCGGGCACCCACGCCTGGTACATCAGGATCGCGGAGAGTGCCATCAGCTTCAGGGAGTCGCCCTGGCCCGGCTGCGCGTCGGGCAGCTGAAGGAACAGCGGGACCAGCACGGCCACCAGCAGCATCGGCCAGACGCGGGCGAACCGGCGGCCGTAGAACGGGCCCACCCGGTCACCGGCCAGGTGCGTCCAGGTGAGGACGAAGCCGGACAGGACGAAGAAGAACGTCACGCCGGAGGAGCCCAGGGTCAGCACCGGCTTCGCGTCGGGCAGCGGCAGCAGGGTGCCGACGTGCGAGAGGAAGACGGCGAGGGCCGCGATGCAGCGCAGGCCGGTGAGGGAGTGCAGTCGGTCGGCCGGACCGGCGCCGGGTGCGAGGGGTGTCAGGGACGGTGATTCCCGCTTTAGCGCGGACGGACTCATGGAAACGACACCAGCCATTTCGACGGAGGACGGGGACGGAGTGCGGGCGGCGGACATGAGAAGTCCAGCCAATCGTGCTGCAGCATTTCAACACCGGCCGATGAACCCTCGCTTAAGCCGGAATAAATCGGCCCCGCAGGGGTTGGTGGAGCATTCCGTTCGCTGGCCCATTACCAGAGGCTGGGGCTAATGTGTCGGCACGTATCAAGTCGAATTGTCGAAGAGATTTGAGGAATGTCATGCGGCGATTTCCGTACGCCTCGGCCATGGTGACCGGGGCGTCGAGTGGGATCGGCGAGGGGTTCGCCAGGCTCCTGGCCCAGGAGGGCGTCGATCTCGTCCTCGTCGCGAGGCGGGCCGAGCTGCTGAAGCAGCTCGCGGACGAGTTGGAGTCCGCCCACGGCGTGACCGTGGAGGTGCTCGCGCTCGACCTCACCGACGAGAGCCAGCTCGCGGTCGCCGAGCAGCGGCTCACCGATCCCGAGCGGGCCGTGGAGCTCCTGGTCAACAACGCCGGGTCGAGCGGCTCCGGTTACTTCGCCGAGCTGCCCGCGGAGCGCGAGCTGCACACGGCGGTGCTCAACGCGATCGTCCCGCTGCGGCTGTCCCGCGCCTGCCTGCCGGGCATGATCGCCCGCCGCGCCGGCGGCATCGTGAACGTCTCCTCGCTCGTCGCCGTCCTGCCCAAGCCGCGCTCCGCGACGTACGCCGCCTCCAAGGCCTTCCTGTCGTCGCTCGGCGAGAGCCTGGCCATGGAGGTCGCCCGGCACGGCGTCCACGTGACCACCGTGCACACGGGCCTGACCCGCTCCGGGTTCCACACCGCGGCCGGGGTGTCGGCCGACGCGCTGCCCAACATAAAGTGGCTGACGGCCGAGCAGGTGGCCCGGGCCGGCCTCGACGCGGTGGCGGCCGGCGAGGCGTCCACGGTGCCGGGTCTCGCCTACCGCATCAGGCTTCCCCTCATGCGGGCCATGCCGCGGTCCGTGGTCCGGGCCATCACACGACGCGTCCACGAAAGGTGACCGGCATGAGCACACACCGCCCCCTCCCTCCCCAGCACAGGATCCGCAACAACGTCGTCATCCTCTTCCACCGGCTCGGGCTGCCCTTCGGGCCCATGCACCTGCTGACGGTCCCCGGGCGCACCAGCGGCCTGCCCCGCACCAATCCGGTCGCCCCGGTGGTCGTCGACGGCACCCGCTACATCCTCCAGGCGTACCCGCAGTCCGACTGGGTCAAGAACGCCCGCGCCGCAGGGCGCGGGGTGCTGACCCGCGGCCGGCGGGCCCAGCGGGTGGACCTCGTCGAGCTGCCCGTCGCGGAGCGGGGCCGCATCCTGCGGGAGTTCCCCGGCCAGGTCCCGCGCGGCGTCGACGCGTTCGTACGCAACGGGCTGGTCGAGTCGGCCTCCCCGGAGCACTTCGAGGCGGCCGCGGACCGCTGCCCCGTCTTCCGCGCCGTCCCCAGCACGTCCTAAAGGCGCGGCCCGCGGCGCACCCGCGGGCCGCACCCCGGTACCCGGTTCGGGACGGCGCGGCAGCAACACGACAGGAGCGGGCGGCCCCACACTCTCGTGGGAGCCGCCCGCTCCTGTCGTGTTGCACGCGCCCCGCGTCAGTGGGGCAGCGCCTTCTCGACATCCGGCTCGGCCGGCACCGGCACGCCGTGCACGTCGACGCCGGTGGTCAGGTAGCGCAGCTCGTCGGGGCCGTCCTGGCGCAGCCACGTCGCCATGCGCCGCAGGTCGTCGCGCATCGGGAAGACGAAGCGGCAGTCGGCATCGCGGATGCCGAGGTGCTCCAGCACGACCGGGGAACCGGCCACCGTCTTCATCAGCTCGGCGCCCGCGTCGGCAGCGGTGCGCTCCCCCCGGTCGACCGCCTCGCAGATCCGCACCATGTCGTCGAACAGGGCCTTGTAGCCCGCGGACCCGGGGACGGGCAGGCCCGGGTAGGCCGCTTCCTCCATCGCGCGGAGCACGCCGTCGTCACCCGAGTCCATGAAGCGCTCGGTGAACCGGTCGAAGCGCAGGTTGATCGGCACCTCGGCCGCGCACCAGATGCGGTAGACGGCGTTCCACAGGGAGTGGTCCTGGAACGAGACGAACGAGCAGTTGACGAGCTCGTCGTTGTAGCGGATCAGCCCCTGCTGGAGCTCGTCGACGTACCGGAAGCGCTCCTCGTCGAAGTCGTCCTCGGCGAGCGCGTCGAGCAGCCGCCACGCCAGCGAGTTGACCACTTCACCGGTGTTGGTGAGGCCGCGCGAGTACAGCGGGTCGATGAAGCCGGCCGCGTGCGACATCAGGCACCAGCGGTGCCCCACCGTCTTCGTCGAGGTGTACTGGATCCGGTCGGCCGACACCCACGGCCGTACCGTACGGGCGTCCGCGAACAGCCGCTCCACCGCCGGGAAGCGTGCCGCGAAGCTGCGGAACTCCTCCTCCGGGGTGATGTCGTGGTTCTTCGGGTACATCCGCTCGTCGAGCGTGAGCCCGACGCTGACCAAGGGGTTCTTCGAGCCCGGGTAGTTGTTGAAGGGGATCGACCAGAACCAACCGCGGTCGAAGAGGTGGTGCATCGTGCCCTCGACCCAGGGGATCGGCGGCGCGTCCTCGGGCCCCACGCGCAGGCATTCGTCGGTCGGACGGACGCCCAGCATGTGGGTGAACATGGAGCGGGAGTGGTGCTTGAGGGCCTCCGGCCCCTTGCGCAGCCCCAGTTCCTTGGCGATCGGGGACCGGAACCCGCTGGCGTCCACCAGGTAGCGGCCCTCGTACCGCTCGCCGCCCTTGCCGACCACGGCGACGTGGTCCTCGGCCAGCTCCACGTCCTCGACGTGGAAGGCCTGCCGGACGTCGCAGCCGTAGCGGATGGCCGCGTGGAAGAGGTACGCGTCGGTGTCCTGGCGGAACAGGTGACCGGTCTGCAACGCCTTGGACGGCGGGCTGAACTGCAGGAACTCGGCCGGGTCGGGCTCCTTGCCCTCCTCGTGCCGGATGAAGCCGAAGTGCCGCTTGGTGCCGGACGTCGGCGCGATGTCGTCGCGGATGCCGTCGGAGGAGGTCAGGGACTCCAGCTCGGGGATGCCGTAGCGGCGGGCGAGCAGCCGGAAGACCTTCAGGGTGTAGAGCGTCGTCGACTCGCCGACGGCGAACCGGGGGTGGGTGCCGCCGTCGAGGAGGAGGACGGAGACGCCCTGCTTGGCGAGGATGGCGCCCAGGGTCGACCCGGCGATGCCGGAACCCAGAATGATCACGTCATGGCGACGGGGCGGTGCGGCGAGCCGCAGGCCGGCGCGGTTGCCGGCGGGCTGTGCGGGCATGGTGTCCTCCTCAGCCCTGCGCGCCGGCGGGAGCACCCGGGCGGCCGTGCAGCCCGGCGGGCGGGCCGGCCACGTCGCCGCGGGCGCCCGGCTGCGGCATGAAGCCCCGCATCTCGTTGTCGTTGGCGAGCTGCTGCATCTTCTCCCAGTCGGGCATGCCACCGCCGGAGACCAGCTCGGACAGGCCGATGAAGAAGTTCTCCACGCCGCCGGGCGTCGCGATGACCAGCAACTGTCCCGGCTCGTCACCGACGTTGAGGAAACGGTGCGGCACGCCGCGCGGCCCGTAGATCACGGTGCCCTCGGTGATGGTCTCGGTGACCCCGCCGATCTCGAATTCGTAGGTGCCCTTGTTGACGAAGAACGCCTCGTCGGCCGACTCGTGGACGTGCAGCGGCGGACCGCTGCCGGGCCGCGTGGTGATCTGGTAGAAGCTGTACAGGCCGCCGGTGTCCTCCTTGCGGAGCAGGAAGCGGCCCTCCTCGCCGAACCAGCAGACGGGCTCGACATCGTCCCGGCTGACGACTTTCCGTTCGGTCTTCGACACGGTGTGTTCCTTTCGTTCGGGTCGTCCGGAGGCGGACGGCGGCCGTGGGACAGGCAACCAGCAGCCGCAAAGGGGGAGATAAAGACGGAGCAAACCGGGGGGTGGAGCGGTCGGACGCCCCGCCCGCGGTCAGGGGGTCGGGACGGTCAGGCGAGCGCCGTGCCGCCGTCGGCGACCAAGCAGCTGCCCGTGAGGTACGAGGCACGGTCCGAGGCGAGGAACGCGATGACCTCGGCGATGTCCTCGGGGGTCCCGTTGCGCCGCAGCGCGGCCCGCTCGGCGGCGGCCCGGCGCGCCTCCTCGGGGATGAAGCGGGCGAGTTCGGTGAGGATGAGGTTCGGCTCCACCGCGTTGACCCGCACCCCGTGCGGGCCCGCCTCCAGCGCGAGCGTGCGCACGGCGGCCTCCACGCCCGCCTTGGCCACGGTCAGCGGGAGGAACCGCGGGGCGGGCCGGCGGGCCAGCGCCGCCCCGACCGCCACCACCGAACCGCCGCCCCGGGCGATCATGTCGGGAAGCACGGCCTGCGTGGTCAGGAACAGCGCCTTGAGCTGCTGGCTGACCACGTGCTCCAGGTCCTCCCAGGCCAGGTCCGCCACGGGGGCGATGCGCGCCTCGTGGGCGCCCAGGCCCGCGGCGTTGAGCACCAGGACGTCGATCGGGCCCAGCTCGGCCTTGGCGGCCGCGGCCAGGGCGGCCGCCCCGTCGGGATCGGTGACGTCGCCCTGGACGGCCACCGCCTCGCCGCCGCGCTGCCGGATCGCGGCCACGACCTCCTCGGCCCGCTCCGCGCTCTTGTGGTAGTTCACCGCGACGCGGGCGCCCCGCGCTGCCAGGATGCGGGCCGTGGCCGCGCCGATGCCGCGCGCGGCACCGGTGACCAGGGCCACCCGGCCCGCGAACTCCGCGGGCTCGGGGGCGGATCCGAGCGCTTCGCGCTCCTCGTGTACCGGATTCACCGGATCTGCTCCTCAGTTCAAGAAGGGGTACGTGTACGGGCCCGTTCAGGCCCACACCAGCCAGCAGCCGCCGAGCGCGGCACAGAACGCCAGGCCCGCGAAGACGGTCCGCAGCAGGTTGGCGCGCGCCCACCGGGCGCGCAGCGGGTCCCAGCCGTCGGGGATCTCCCCGGCCGCGGCCCAGCCGTCGATCACCCGGTTCATCCGCACGTTGCGCAGCTCCGACACCAGGGCCACGCCCACCACTGCGGCCAGCGCCACCGCGAAGGAGGCCTTCGCGCCGGCCCCGGGGGCCAGGACGGCCAGCCCGAGACCGGCGGCCAGCGCCACCTTGTTGACGGTCGGCATCAGCGGGTCGAACCCGGGGTCCAGCAACCGGTGCACGTCGGACCAGGTCTGCCGCGGCAGCCGCAGCAGCATGGGGACGATGGCGCGCTCCACCGCGATCAGGGCGCCCGCGAGGACCCCCGTACACAGCACGAAGACGACGGCCATCAGGGCGACCAGCACGGCCGGGCTCACCCCGCCCCGTGGCCGAGCGGCTCGGCCGTCCGCAGCGGAGTCCGCTCCAGCCGGTCGTCCAGCATCAGCGAGTAGCTCTGGTCGCGAGCGACCGAGTCGAAGAAGGCGTACATCATGACGTCGCGCAGCCGGCACAGCGGACCGTTGTGCGCGAGGCCCAGCGTGCCGATCCGCCACGAGGTCGTCACCATGTCCGCGGCCCGCGCCCGGCGGGCGGACTCGAACGCCCGCAGCGTGGCGGGCACGGCGTCCGGCGCGCAGCGCCCCAGCACGTCGGCGAGCACCACACCGCTCTCGATGGCCTGGCCGGCGCCCTGGCTGAGGTTGAGGGTCATCGGATGGGCGGCGTCGCCGACGAGCACGGCCCGGCCCTTGCTCCATCCGCCGGCCGGCGGCCGGTCGTGGATGGGCACCGGCAGGATCGCCTCCTCGTCCGTCGAGGAGATGATCGCGCCGATCGGGTCCGGCCAGTCGCGGTACGCCGCCGCCAGCGCCGCCCCCCGCGACGAGCGCAGGGTGTCGATCCCGGCGGACGCGCGGTCACTGGTGATGGCGTCCCAGTAGACCTCGTCCTCGTTCAGCCGGCAGTACAGGAAGCGCAGTCCGCCCTTGCCCCACAGGTTGAAGAACGTGCCGGTGGGCACCAGTGACTCGCCCGGCAGCCGGGTGATGGCCTGCCAGGCCGTGTAGCCGGCGTACCGCGGCGGCAGGTCGAACCCGTTGCGCATCGTCGCGCGCACGGTGGAGCGCAGCCCGTCCGCGCCGATCAGCACGTCGCCGCGGGCCGTGGAGCCGTCCTCGAAGTGCGCGGTGACACCGTCCGCGTCCTCGGTGTAGCCGGTGAACCGGCGGCCGAGGTGGATCCGGTGCTCACCGACCGCCTCGGTGAGCACCGTGTGCAGGGCGGAGCGGCGCAGCGCGCAGGCCGGCGCGCCGGCCCGCTCCGTCGGGCCGTCCAGCTGCCACCGCGCCAGGCGCCGTCCGGAGTCGGAGCGGAACTCGTGGAACCGCATGCGCACCGCGTCGGCGGCGACGGCCTCGTCGAGCCCGATCCTGCGCAGGGCCAGGAAGGCGTTGTGCCAGAGCATGAACCCGCCGCCGGTCAGCAGCCGTCCCGGACTGGGACGCGCCTCGAAGACCTCGCAGTCGATGCCCTGGCGCAGCAGGCCCGCCGCCGCGGTCATCCCGCCGATGCCGGCCCCGATCACCAGGGCCTTGCGGATGGTCGCCATGGGTCGCGGTCCGCTCAAGCCTGCGACGGCACGCTGTCGAGGCGGGCGCGCAGGTCGAAGATGCGCCGCTCGATGTCACCGCCGATCCAGTACGGGAACATCGGGGCCGCCATCTCGCGGTGGGACGGGGCGTCCTCCCAGGTGCGGAAGGCCTCCTCGCTCTCCCACTCGGCGAGCAGGATGTAGCGGCCGGGCTGCTCCGCGTCGCGCAGCAGCTCGTCGCGCAGATGACCGGGGGTGCCCTTGACCACGGCGGTGACCTGCCGGTAGGCCTCTTCGAAGGCCTCCTGGTCCTTCTCCTGGACACGGGCGGAAACCATGATGCGTACGGTCACGACGGACCACCTTTCATCGATGCGGAGCCCGGCAGGTGCTCGACGACGTCGAGCACCTGCTTGCGGGCGGATTCACGGAACGGCTCCAGCCGGGCGCTGAGCCGCTCCCTCGCGGGGCCGTTCTGGAAGCCCTCCAGAGCGGCCCGGTCGGCCCAGTCGGCCATGACCAGATGGGTACGGGGATTGCGCGGGTCCCGCAGCAACGACTGGGCTACGCAACCCGGCAGTCGCGAGGCGGCCTGCGCGGTCTCCAGCCAGGCGGCGCGGAACGCGTCCTCGCAGCCCTCCCTGACGACCATCTCCAACACGGTGCGCAGCACGGCGCGCCTCTCCTTCGGGGTCAGATGCCGCCGTCGACGTCGAGCGTGGCGCCGGTGACGTAGCGGGCGGCGTTCGAGGCGAGGAAGAGGACGGCGTCGGCGATCTCCGCGGGGCTGCCGAGCCGGCGCAGCGAGATCCGCTGCTCGTACGAGGCCTTCCCCTCTGCGGTGACGGCCTTCATCTGGTCCGTCTCGACCAGCCCGGAGGCAATGCAGTTGACGCGGATGCCGCGCGGGCCCAGCTCCTTGGCCAGCGCCCGGGTCAGACCCATCACACCGGCCTTGGACGCCACGTAGTGGGCGGCGCCCGGCATGCCGTGGTGCGCCACGGCGGAGCTGATGTTGACGATCGAGGCGGTGTCCGCGAGGTACGGCAGCGCCCCGCGGATCACGTGGTACATGCCCGACAGGTTGGTGTCGAGGACGCGGTGCCATTCGTCGGGAGCCAGGTCCATCAGCGGGAGGTGGCTGATGACCCCCGCGTTGTTCACGACGGTGTCGATCGCCCCGTACCGTTCGTGCGCCTCGGCCGACAGCCGGGCGGCCTGCTCGTGGTCGGCGATGTCGCAGCGTACGAGGGCGCCCCGGACCCCCAGGTCCGCCAGCTCCCGGCGCAGCGACTCGACCTGCTCGCTCTCGTTGACGTAGCAGGCCGTCACCGCGGCACCCTGCGCGGCCAGGGCGAGCACGGTGGCCCGTCCGATGCCCCGGGCGCCGCCCGTGACCAGGGCGTGCCGGCCCTCCAGGCCGAAGTCGAGGGCGCTCATCGGGCCACCGCCGCTCCGGCGCGGGCCGCAGCCTCCACGCGCTCCTTGATGAGCGCCATCTGGACCTTGGAGTTCGTGTTGATGCGCTCGGTCATGCCCGCGTCGTCCAGCGGGGCGCCCGGCTTCATGCGGAACTCCTGCACCCAGCGCATCTCCACACCCGCGTCGGTCTGGACGTACGCCCAGTGGATGTTCATGAAGGCGAAGGGGCCGGTCTCGACCCGGTGGGCCTTGACGGTCCGGTTCTCGCGGTCCATGACGCGCTCGGAGACCCAGCTCCAGACCTTGCCGTCGGCGTCCGGGTGCAGGGCGAGGCGGAAGCGCACCGTGTCGCCGTGCCGGTCCAGGATCTCCGCGACGGCGTACTCGCTGAACAGGTCGGGCCAGTTCGCCACGTCGTTGGTCATGTCCCAGAGCACGTCGAACGGCGCGTCGATGACGATGCTGTTCTCGGTGCGCGCAGGAGCCGGCTGCAGCTGCTCGTTGATCAGGGCGCAGATCTCCGGGAAGCGGGTGAGGCCTTCGGCGTCCAGGCGGATGTCGTAGCGGTTCTCCACCTCGGTCAGGACGTTGATCAGACCCAGCGAGTCGACGCCCAGGTCGTCGATGGTCAGGGTCGGGTCGTCCATCTGGAGCGTCTCCAGAGAGACGCCGGTGCACTGCTCGACGATGGTCAAGAAGTCGTCGTACTCAAGGGGCGCCGCGGTCATGGGGCGGGGTCCTTTCGGTGTCGCGGTGTCGGGGTTCGTCGGTAGCGCCGTCACGGGGTGAGGGTCCGGACGACGAGGGCGGAGTTGAAGCCGCCGTGGCCGCGGGCGATGACCAGGGCCGTGCGCAGCCGCGCCGCCCGGGGCTCTGCTACGAGGTCGATGCCGTACGCGGCGTCCGCGACGGCGCCCGGCCCGGTCGGCGGGATCACCTGCTCGCGCAGGGCGAGCAGCGCGGTGATGACGTCGAGCGGTGCTCCGCCCGCGTACAGCCGCCCGTACCGCGCCTTGGGCGCTGTCACCGGCACCCCGCGCGGACCGAACACCTCGGTCAGGCAGTCCGCCTCGGCGCGGTCCAGCTCGGGAGTGCCGGCCGCGTCGGCGAACACGACGTCGACCTCCTCCGGCCGGACCCCGGCGTCGGCCAGGGCCAGCAGGACGGCCCGGCGCAGCGCACCGGACGTCCCGGCCCCCGGAGTGCCGGGAGCGGGGTCGAAGGTGGCCGCGTGACCGGCGATCTCGCCGTACGGCGTCTCGATACCGCGCGCCCGCGCGCTGGCCTCGTCCTCCAGCACGAGGATCGCGCCGCCCTCGCCGGGCACGTGGCCGCAGGCGGCCGCGTCGAACGGCCGGTAGGCGCGCTCCAGGTCCGCGCTCGCGCTCAGCCGCCCGGAGGTGGTCTGGCACGTCAGCGCGTACGGGCTCAGCGGCGCTTCCGTGCCGCCGGTCAGGACGAGCCTGGCGTCCCCCTGCACGAGGGCGCGCTTGGCCTGCGCGATCGCGTCGAGACCGCCGGCCTGCTCGGCCACGGTCACCCCGCAGGGTCCCTTCACGCCGTGCCGGATGGACAGCTGGCCGGTCGTGGCCGCGTAGAACCAGGCGATCGACTGGTAGGGACCCACGTGCCGGGGCCCCTTCGACCACAGCGCCGCGATCTCGCGCTGGCCGAAGGCGTTGCCGCCGGAGGAGGACGCCGTGATGACCCCGAGGTCGTACGGGGAGAACTCCTGGGGCCGCACGCCGGCATCGGCCAGCGCCTCGTCGGCCGCCAGCAGCGCGAACTGGCTCCAGCGGTCGGTCTGCACCGCCAGCCGGGGGTCGACACCGGGCAGGGTGCCGTCCCCGAAGACCTCGCCGACCGTACGCACCGGGAAGGCGTCCGCCTCGAAGTGCGTGACCGGGCCGAGGCCGCTGCGGCCCTCCAGCACGGCCTCCCAGAACTCCTTGGCCCCCAGACCGTTCGGCGCCACGGCCGAGATGCCGGTGACCACCGCGCGGCGCGTGGCCGTCGCCGCGTCAGACATGGCGTGCCCCCTTCCCCGGCGCGGTGAGCACCATCGCCGTCTGGAACCCGCCGAAGCCGCTGCCCACGCTGAGGACGGTGTCGGTCCGCTGCTCGCGTGCCGTCAACGGGACGTAGTCCAAACCGAGTTCGGGATCCACGTGGTGCAGGTTGGCGGTGGGCGGGATCGTGTCCTGTTCGATGGCGAGGGCGCAGGCGGCGACCTCCAGGGCGCCGATCGCACCCAGCGAGTGCCCCACCATCGACTTGATCGAGCTCATCGGCACGCGGTACGCGTGCTCGCCGAGCGAGACCTTCACCGCGGCCGTTTCGTGCTTGTCGTTCTGCCGGGTACCGGAGCCGTGGGCGTTGACGTAGTCCACGGCGTCGGCGGGCAGCCGGGCGTGGTCCAGCGCCACCCGCACCGCCTCGGCCAGCTCCTTGCCGTCCGGGCGCAGCCCGGTCATGTGGAACGCGTTGCTGCGCTGTGCGTACCCCGCGACCTCGCAGTACACCCGGGCGCCGCGGCGGCGCGCGGACTCCTCGTCCTCCAGGACCAGTACGGCCGCGCCCTCGCCGAGCACGAAGCCGTCACGGTCGCGGTCGAAGGGCCGCGAGGCGTGCTCGGGATCGTCGTTGTTGGGCGAGGTCGCCCTGATCGCGTCGAAACAGGCCACGGTGATCGGCGAGATGGGCGCGTCGGTGGCGCCGGCCAGGACGATGTCGGCCTGCCCGTCCTCGATGAACTGGGCGCCCTGCGCCACGGAGTCGAGGCCCGAGGTGCAGCCCGTCGACACCACCCGGACCGGGCCCTGGGCGCCGGCCGTCCACGCCACCTCGGTGGCGAGCGAGCCGGGCACCAGCGCCCCGTACAGGTGCGGATACGGGTTGGACGGGTCGACGACCCAGTTGCTGCCGCGAGCGCTGACCCGGACGTACTGCTGTTCCAGCGTGATGGTGTTGCCCACCGCGCTGCCGATCGAGACGCCGATGCGGTGCGGTTCCACCCCGTCGGTCGGCGCACCGCTGTCCGCCAGGGCCTCCCGTGCCGCGACCACGGCGAACTGCGCGGCGCGGTCCATGCGCAGGACCTCCTCGGAGGTCAGGCCCGCGGCGGTCGCGTCGAAGTCGCACTCCGCCGCGATCCTGGAGCGGTAGGCCGAGGCGTCGAAGTGGGAGATGGCCCGGGTGGCCGTACGGCCGTCGGTCAGCAGCTGCCAGAACGCCTTGGTACCCACGCCGCCCGGCGCCACCACACCGATGCCGGTGACGACGGCCTTGCGGCGGGTCACGCGGACTCCTCACCCGGCAGCGGCTCGGTGTCGACGTGCCCCAGCTCCGGGCGGGGCGCCAGCGGACCCAGCTGGAAGACCATGAAGGCCGGCTCCGTGCCGTGGTTCTCCAGCCGGTGCCGCACGTTGATCTTCAGGTGCAGCGCCTCACCCGCGGCGAGCGGGACCGGCTCCCCGTCGATCTTCGCCAGCAGCTCACCGCTGACGAGGTACAGGAACTCCTCGGAGTACGGGTGGTAGTGCTCGGTGACGACCTCGCCGGGCTGGAGGGTGAGCACCCCCATGAAGCCCGCGGTGGCCTGGGCGTTGGCCGGGCTGAGCAGCGTGCGCAGATCGCCCCCCCGACGCCGGTTCGACTCGACGTCCTTCGCCGCGATCTTGGTCATTCCTTCGCTGGCCACGCCAGCCTCCTCTCGTTGTCCCGCACCGACGGTGCGGACCCCCCACCCGGTGACGCCTCGTCGCCGGGGTGTGCGAGCGCGAGCCGCCTCAGCCCTCTGCGCGCCAGGTGTAGAACTCGTGTGCCATGGCGTCCTGAGGGCCGCGCCAGGTCTCGGGGTCGTATGCCGCGATGTGGGGGCTCAGCCGCTCGCTGACATCGACGAAGAGCTCGTGGCCCTTCATTTCGGAGATCGGTCCGCGCACGTCGTCGTCGGACGCCATGTAATGCAGGTAAAGATCGTGGAAGCGGAACAGTCTGCGTTCCTTCACGCCGATCAGATGGGGAAGTTCGCCGGCATCGGATTCGGCGAAGATGCGCTTCACGTCGGCCGCGGCGGACGGCTTCATGCGAGCCACGATGAGAGTGCTGCGCATTGCGGTTTCCTTCCGTTCCGGGTCCGGTCTTCGGTGACCGGCCAAAACAGGATCACCCGGTGCGATAAAGCGCGGATGAGGGCAGGGAAAAGCGGCAGCGGGAAAGACGGAGGACGGTGGGGGCGCCCTGCCCGCCCGGGGCGCCGGCGGGTGGCCAGGGCCCGCCGGCCACCCGCCCCAGGCTCTCCCAGATTGCCCAGTCGACGACGTCGTCCCAGCTCGGAGCACCTTCTCGACCAGCCCTTGAGCAGGGCTTATGCCGTCCGACATGGTGCTCTGGTAGGGGTGCTCCGGCCGAAAGTACGCCCCCTCTCGTCCTTTGGGGCGTAGGCGGTCATGGCGCGGCCTCGTTAGGGTCAGGTACCCGCACTGCCCGTTCCCGGCGCCCGTCATTGCGCCGGTGAGAGGCGATTGCGGTATTTCCTAGGGGGAGGAGATCGCGTGGACAGCTTGACTGTTTTCGGGACTGAAGAAAGGGGCGCGGTGCCGGTGGATGCGCGGGCGCTGCGCGAGGTGTGCGGCCGTTATCCGACCGGCGTCGCGGTGATTACGTGCCGGGGGGCGGCCGGAGAAGAGCCGGTGGGGGTCACGGTGAATTCCTTCACCTCGCTCTCCCTCGACCCCGCCCTGGTGCTCTTCTGCGTGCACGAGGATTCGCGGGCGCTCGCCGCCGTCGAGGCCGCCGACGCCTTCGCCGTCAACATCCTGGCGTCGGACCAGGCCGGTCTGTGCCGGGCCTTCGCCCGCCGCGGCACCGCGGACTTCGCCGACCTGCCGCACGGACCCGGTGCCACCGGCTCCCCCGTGCTCGGCGATGCGCTCGCCTTCCTCGACTGCCGACTGCACACCATGTTCCCGGGCGGGGACCACGTCATCGTCGTCGGCGAGGTCGTCGACCTGGGCCTGCTGCGCGAGGAGCAGCCGCTGACGTTCTTCCGCAGCGCCCACCCGCGGCTGGAGGTCCTGGGATGACGATCACCATGGACAAGACGATCGACTCGCAGGAGCAGCCGGTGTACGGCCTGCAGGAGACCGCCCCCCGCGGGGTCGCGCTCCGCCTGCTGGGCCCGCTGGAGATCGTCGTGGGATCCTGCGAAGTCCAGCTGCCGCAGCGCAAGTTGCGCCAGCTCCTGGCCACCCTTCTGATCCGGCCCAACGCGACCGTGTCCAACGAGTCCCTCATCCGCGAACTGTGGGGCGACCGGCCGCCGGCCACCGCGCTCGCCGCGCTCCGCGTGTACGTCTCGCAGCTGCGCAAGTTCCTGATCCGCTACGACCTCGACGGCCGCTGGTGCACCCTGCGCACCCGGGCGCCGGGCTACCAGCTCCAGGTCAACGAGGGCATCCTCGACACCGTGTGCTTCGACAGGCTGTGCGCCCTGGCCGCGGAGTCGGCGTTGACGGGCCACCACGAACTCGCCTCCAAGCAGTACCGGGAAGCCCTCGACCTGCGCCGGGGCCCGACACTGGAGGGGCTCCGGGAGAGCTCCGCGCTCTCCGGCACCGCCCTGCAGTACGACGAGGCCTGGATGAGCGCGCTCAAGCGGCGCATCGACCTGGACCTGCAGCTCGGCCGCCACCTCGAACTCATCGGTGAGCTCAGCCGGCTGGTGGCGGAGAACCCGCTCAGCGAGGGCTTCTGCGCCCGGCTCATGACGGTGCTGCACCGCAGTGGTCGCAGCGGCGACGCCCTCGCCACCTACCGCCGCACCCGCGCGCAACTCATCGAGGAGCTCGGCATCGAGCCCGGGCTGGAGCTGCGCCTGGCCCACCAGGCCGTGCTCGCCGACGACAAGGTGTTCCACAGGCCGATGCGGGCGTCGGCCTGAGCGCGGGACGCCGGCCGGTCATGACGTCGGCCGGGCGCGCATCCGGACCTGCCTCCGGACTTTATCCCTGCTTTTTCATGACCGGCCACGATGCTCCCATGCGTTTGTTTTTGAAGTCCCTGCTGCGTTTCTGCGCGGATGCACTCGTCACGTACGGCCAGAGCCAGTTCTTCATTCCCACCCCGGACGTCGGGGAACCGGCACCCGGACATCCCGAACGAGTGCCGTGGAACGTGCCGCTGACGGAAGCCGAGGAGGCCCTCGACCGTCAGTTGGAAGGCGTGGCGGAACGGGTCGGCCGCGGGCTGGAGCCGCTCTGAGCGATGACGAGCAGGACGAAGGCGGCGAGCGCGGTGGTGGTGCGCGTCCAGTTGAACATGTCCCATCGGTGCAGGATCTCGGCGTAGTCGGCCGGTGGCGAGGTCACCGCCCACTCCTTGATCCGCGCGTTGATCGGTACGTTGCCGAAGCGCGTGACCAGGAACGACGTTCCGGTCAGCGCCGTCGCCCCGGCCGCGAGCAGCCGCTCGCGGCCGGTGGTCTGCAGGGTCAGTGCGAGGGAGCTCAGGGCGGCGGTCCCCATCGCCGTCAGCATCACGGGGGAGTTCATCTTCATCAATTCGGCATGGAAGGACAGCCGCATGTCCACGGGCACCTTCCAGAACGTCGGTCCCAGATTGACCGCGCCGTAGCCAAATGCACCGGCGAGCAGTCCGGTGGCGGTGACTGCAATGCCCTTCGTTATGCGAACGCGCATCAGTCTTTCCTTAGTTGAGTAATCCGGCTCTTGCTGTACAAGTCGCCATGAGGACGAGGAAGTCCAACGGTAGCGGGGGCCACGACCTGGAGGTCCCATGTCATCCGCAGTACCGACCGACACGCGCCCGGGGACGGCGGCCCCGAGCGGGTTCAGCCGCCGTCCGGGCCTCGCCCTGCTGGTCATCGCCGCGGCGGAGCTGATGGTGGTCCTCGACGCCACCATCGTGAACATCGCCCTGCCGAGCATCCAGGACGCGCTGGACATGTCCGACAGCAACCTGGCCTGGGTGGTCAACGCGTATGCGGTCACCTTCGGCGGGCTGATGCTCCTCGGCGGCCGGGCCGGCGACCTCTTCGGCCGCCGGCGCGTGTTCCGGATCGGCATCGTGACCTTCGTGCTGGCCTCGGTGCTCGGCGGCCTGGCCCCCAACGAGGCACTGCTCATCTGCGCTCGGGTGTTCCAGGGCGTGGGTGCGGCCGTCGCGGCCCCCACCGCGCTCGCGCTGATCGCGACGAACTTCCCCGAGGGCAAGCAGCGCAACCGGGCCATGGGCACGTACGCCGCCATGGCCGGCGTCGGTTCGGTGCTCGGCCTGATCCTCGGCGGACTCCTCACCGAGTACCTCGACTGGCGTTGGGTGCTGCTGGTGAACATCCCCATCGGCATCGCCGTACTGGCCGGAACATCGGTCCTCGAAGAGGCCGACCGCGACCAGGGCAAGCTCGACCTCGTGGGCGCGGCTGCGGGCACCGCCGGTCTGCTCTGCCTGATCTACGGGGTCACCCGTGGCGGCCAAACCCACTTCACCGGCGGCCTCACGGCGACCTACTTCGCGGTCGCCGCAGTGCTGCTCGTGCTGTTCATGGAGCGGCAGGCCCGCATCGAACACCCCATGCTGCCGCTGCACGTCCTGAAGGACCGCAGCCGCGCCGGCACGTACGCGACCCTGTTCCTCACCGGCCTCGGCATGTTCTCGACCTTCTACTTCCTGACCCTCTACATGCAGCACGTGCTGGACTACGGAGCGGTCAAGACCGGCTTGGCGTACCTGTCGTTCAGCGCCGGCATCGGCATGACGGCCCCCATCGCCTCGAAGCTCGTGGCCAAGCTGCCGCCCCGGCTGGTGGCCGGGCCCGGCCTGCTCGTCGCCGGGACCGGGCTGTTCTGGCTGAGCCGACTGACCCCGCACTCTTCCTACGCGGGCACCCTGATGCCGGCCATGTTCATCACCGCCGCCGGACTCGGCCTGTCCTTCGTGCCCCTGACGCTCGGCGCGGTGCGCGGTGTCGACGAGGTGGACTCGGGCAGCGCGTCGGGCCTGCTCAACACCGCGCAGCAGATCGGCGGTGCCTTCGGCGTCGCCAGCCTCGCCATGCTGGCGCACACCTTCGCAGACACCCGCCTGCCGAAGGCCGGCAAGGTGTACTCCGATGCCGTGGACCAGGGCGACACCGCCCTCGTCGTGAAGGCCCAGGCGGCCATGACGTACGGCTTCACGCACGCCCTGGCCGCCGGTGCCTTGGTCTTCGTCACCGGCGCGCTGATCACGGCCTTCGTCGTCACGGCCGGCAAGCCGGAAGCGGACCCGCGCGCCCGTGCCTGAACGGGCCTGACGCGCCGCCTCCCGTGCCGGGCCGCGTGCCCGGCCGTGGAGGCGGCTGCGCTCAGCGGGGTCGCCGGGTGGGGGCCCTGCCCGTTCGGATCACCGGAGTACGACGGGCAGGGACTTGAGACCGCGCATCAGCCGCGTGTGGCGCCATGCGAGGTCTTCCGGCGCGATGGCCAGATGCATTCCCGGGAAGCGGGTGACGATCGCGCGGAGGGCGATCTCCGCCTCGGCCCGTGCCAGGGGTGCGCCGAGGCACCGGTGGATCCCGTGGCCGAACGCCAGGTGGCCGCCGGCGTTGCGGTCGAGGTCGAGTCGTTGCGGCTCGGGGAACGCCGCCGGGTCGCGGTTCGCGGCTCCGGGAGCGATGAGTACGGGGAAGCCCGCGGGAATGTCGACCCCGCCGAGTCGGAGCGCCTCGGTGCTGAACCGGAAGGTGGCGATTCCCACGGGGGAGTCGAAGCGGAGCAGTTCGTCGAGGCATCCGGCGATCAGCTCGGGGTCCTGCTGCAGCCGGGCGAACGAGGACGGGTGCTGGAGCAGGGCCAGGACGGAGTTCCCGATGAAGTGGGTGGTGGTCTCGTGCCCGGCCACGAGGAGGAGGACGGCGAGGGAGGTGACTTCGTCCTGTGTGAGGAGGCCCGCCTCGCTGCGCTGGAGGAGTGCGTGGAGCAGGCCGTCACCGGGTGTCTCGCGGGCCGCCTCGACGAGGTGGGTCATGTAGTCGCCGATGGCGTGTGATGCGGCGTCGATGACGTCCGGGTCGCCGGCGTCGAAGAGGTCGTTGGACCAGCGGGAGACCATGGCGCGATCGGACTCCGGTACGCCCAGCAATTCGCAGATGACGGTGACCGGCAGGGGTACCGCCAACTCCTCCACCAAGTCGACCTCTGCGCCCGGCGTCCACCCGTCCAGCAGGCGGTCGACGACCCCGGAGATGTACGGACGCATCTCCACGATGCGTCCGGTGGTGAACATCGGCGCCGCCACCGCCCTCTGCCGGGTGTGGTGGGGAGGGTCGCTCGCCAGCATGTTCCTGGAGACCGCCGGATGGATGTTGCGGCGCGAGGGCCGGTCGGCGAAGAACCGGGCGGTGTCCTTGGACAGACGGGGATCGGCGAATGCCAGTCGGGCTTCCGCGTGACCGGTGACCAGGTACGCGTGGTGGCCCCGCGATCCGGTAGGGATCTTCTGGACCGGTGATGCGCTGCGCAAGCGGTCGTAGGTGGAGTAGGGGTCGCTGAAGAAGCGGGGGTCGTGGAACGGGTCGGTCACGACGCCGCACCCGCCTTCGTGCGCGAAGGCTGCTCGGCGGTCGTGGCCCGCGAGTGCTGCCGGTCGTAGGCGTGTGCCACGAGCAGCAGCCATGCCGTCTCCGCTTGCAGGTCCCCCTTGCGGGAGCGGGTGCCGGCAGCGGGCGGGGCCTCGGGTCCCTCGGGCGTGTTCCCGGCCCGCTTCGCGGAGACCGCTGCAGCGATAACCGCTGCTTCCACTTCCGCGTCCGCCTCCGGGGCGCCGGTAGCCCCCCGCAGCGCGACCTTCTCGGCAGCGGCGTCCTGCACCTCTGCGGAACGGTACCGGCGCAGGGCCAGCACGCAGTCGTTGATCTCGATGACCCGGCGGTGCAGATGGAAGTCGAGGTCATGGGTGTCGGCCTCGGTGTTCCCGGGGTCGAGCACGACCTCCGGAACCGCCGAGGTGACGTCCTTCCACAAGGGCTCCAGCGCGGTGAACGAGTTGCGCTCCCAGCGCTGACGGCGCAGTTGGCTGATGGGCCACAGCAGGGCGGGGAGGGTGAGCCCGATGGTGATGAGGAGTACGGCGACGGCCGGAGCGGTCACGCTGAAGGTGCACCGGACGGGAGTCAGTGGCGTCGAGCAGCGGGCGTGCTCGGGTACGAGGCCCAGTCCGAGCCCGATGGAGACCAGGGCGAAGACCTTGTAGGCGGCGTAGACGAGGGCGAAGGCGCATCCCGCGGACGTCATGCGCAGGCCCAGGCGCTGGCTCCTGCGGGCCGAGCGCTTCGACTGGGCCCACGTCTGGAGCAGGAAGTCCTTGGCCGTGTACCCGAGGTAGGAAATGTAGATGAGTACGTAGAATGCGTACAACACCGGTGATCGGTGGGTGAGTTGCTCGGCGGCGAAGAAGGTGCTCATCCCTACGACGGCGATGATGAGTGCAATGATGCGCAGCCGGATCTGCCGGCGGGCCTGCTCCTCTTCCAGGTTGAGCTGGAACAGGAAGGCGAGGACCGAGGTGGCCGCGGTGAGCGTGAACGCGTTGCTGAGGAGACGGGCGACGTGGGGGACCACCGATTCCACCGCGTGCTCGACGACCGGGGCGTAGGACGCGAAGGCCAGGGCGAAGGACGTCAGCAGTGCCGTGATCGCCCAGGTACCCGTCGGGCGGTGCCCGCCCCGCCCTCGAACCCAGTAGGCGGCGAAGCACAGTAGGACGACGGCTGTGCCCGAGAAGACAATGTTGATCATTTCTGGCGGCGTTTCTTCCTGTGTGGCTTGGCGAACAGTGCGTCCCAGCTCTCGGCGCCTCTGGTGGGCCGGCTCGACGGCCCTTCGCGTCCGAGGTACATGAGTTGCCGGATCACGCTGGCCATCACCTCGGCCTCGCGCTCGTCCTCACTGGTGTAGCTCGTCCGCCCGGACATGCGCTGGACCAGGGTGGGGTTGAAGCCGATGGCGCGGATGGCGTCCTGGTCGAGTTCCAGGCTGCCGGGATGATCGCAGATGATGTGGCTGATTTCGTGCGCGAGGATGTGGTTCTGATGGAGGGGCGAGGTGGCCTCTTCGTAGAACAGCAGGTCGGCGTCCGGCGTTTCCAGACGTATGCCACACGGTGCGTCCATGGCTCCGAGGGTGCTCAAGGGGCGCAGGATGATGGGGCGTCCGCGCTGCTCGGCCACGGCGTCACGAAGGTCACGGGTGCTGAAGCGGTGGGGGAGCTGAAGTGCCTCGATGCGCGCTTCACACGCGGCGCGCAACTGCTCAAGATCCATGTCTTCACTCTTGTGAGGCCGGGACGGGGGCGGGTGGGCGAACCTCTCCTCGAAGCCCGGTACGCGCGACCCATATGCTCACATGCGCTCGACTCCGGCCTGCGGGCAGGGTGGCGCCGCTGACGCGCCGCAGTGGGATCCGGCGCTGCGGCCGTGTCCGAAAATGACTGATGTCCCCGCCTTCGTGCGCAGTCGCGCGGGCTGTGGCGCGGGCGTCGTGGTGGCAGCAGAGCTGCTGCGATCTCGGCGGCCCCGCCGGCCCCGGTGACGCTGCCTCAGTCGCACAGGGCTGCCGTCTGGACCCCGCTCAGTCCGGCTCCCAGGGGGAAGGGCGTTTCGTCCCTCAGCTCCGCGCCGAGGTCGTAGACATTGACGGCGAAGACCAGTTGCCGCGCGTTGTCGGTGGTGGTCAGGGACATGCTCATGAAGCCCGGTCCGGTGCCGTCGGTCGCCCAGACGTCGACCCGTTCGGCGTCCGGCCCCGACCCGCAGGTCACGTTCCCGCGCTGGACCCCGAGGCCGTACGCCGGTTGGCCGGGGAACCGCACCGTGGTCAGGAGTTCGCGCTGCTGGGCGGGGCGCAGCAGCAGACCGGTGAACAGGGCCCGGTGGAAGCGGGCCAGGTCGTCGACCGTGGAGATCATGGCGCCGGCGGTCCAGTCGTACGACGGGCTGAACCGGGTCATGTCCCGTCCCGCGAGGTCGTATCCGTGCAGGTGCGGGCCGTGGACGGCCGGGTCGGTCAGCGGGAAGGCGGTGTCCGTCAGACCGAGCGGGGCGAGGATCCGCCGCTGGATCTCGAAGGGCGCGCTGTGACGTGTCACCGCCTCGATCACCAGACCGGCCAGCAGGTAGTTGGTGTTGGAGTACCTCCAGCCGGCACCGGGCGCGGAGTACGGCGCGTGCCGGACCGCCCGCGCGATCACCTCCCGCGGGGTGTAGACGTAGCCCCAGTCGTGACGCTCCAGGTAGGGGGCGAAGAACTCCGGCTCGGTGGTGGGGTCGTAGATCCCCGAGGTGTGGTTGAGCAGCTGCCGGATGGTGATGGCTCCGCCGTCGTTGCCGTTCCCCCGGACCGCGCCGGGCAGCCAGCGCTCCACGCCGTCGTCGAGCGAGAGCCGTCCCTCGCCCTCCAGTTGTAGGAGCACGGCCGATACGAAGGCCTTGGTGTTGCTGGCGATCCGGAACCGCATGTCCGGCCGGGCCCGCTCGCCGCTCGCCCTGTCCGCGATCCCGGCCGCCAGCCGTGACTTCCGCTCTCCGTGCCTGGCGTACGCGACGACCCCCGGGAACCCGTCCGCAACGGTCTGTTCGAGGGCCTCCGCGAGGCCGGCGGGCGGCGCGGCCGCCGCGCGCTCCTGCGCGGCCGCCGGGTGGATCCCTGATACCGCCACCGCGCACATCCCCACCCACAGTGCCGTGGCCCGCGCCCGTGCCTTCATCGGTCGCCCCGTTCCCTGTCGTCCACACCCTTCCCGTCCCAGCCTGCCGGGCGGTCGCCTCCGTCCCCCATCCCGCTGACCCCCATGTCGGCACGGGGGCCGTCCCCACCCCGCCGGAGATGATTTCGGCAAGTCGGGCTCGTAGTGCAGACGTTGGGCCATCCCATGGCACGGGTAGGGAGCACTGCTGCCGGCCGGCCGCGGGCTATGGGGCTCGGCCAGGTGGTACCGCCTGCGCGAACGCGGCGCCCGCGTGCCGTGGCGGATCGAGCCGAGCAAACACCGGAAGGCAGCCGGGACGACGAAAGCCCCGCCCGCGCTGGTCCAGGTGATCGACTACCGGATCGACGGGCGGGCAGAGGCGGTTCGGCTCAGCACGAGCCTGCTGGTCCACGGGAAGTACGTGCACGGCGGTGGGGGATCGCGACCCGTCCGGACCTCAGTCGTCGAGGTTCAGGTCGTGGGGGGACTCGTCGTGGGTGAGGCCTTCGAGTTTCCGGGCCTGTTCGATCACCGTGGAGAGCATCTTCAGGCTGTCCACGCTCAGACCGTTGGCGCGCAGGGCGACCTTGCGGACGTCCTGGTCGCGCATGGCGGTGAGGAGTCCGATCTCCGCTTTGGTGCGCTCGGCGGCCGCTCCGTCGACGAAGTAGCCCGCCGGCACGCCGAAGAAGTCGGCAAGGGCCTTGATGGTGTGCCGTGTCGGGTTCTGTTTGACGCCGGTTCGTAGTTGCTGGATCGCGCTCGCCGTCACCCCGCGCCCCTCTCCGGACGACACCTTCCGGATGCCTTCGGCGACTTCCGCATAGGTGTACGGCCCCCGGGACGGCGGGTGTACCTCCCGGAAGAGGTGGTCCAAGAGCTGGGCGAAGGTGGGTGACTGGTCATGCTCCACGTACACGACCTCCTTTGAGTGATGCCGAGTCTTTGCCCACCACGGTGTGTCTCGAAGCCCATAGGGCCGGCTCCGGCAACACTGTAGTTGACGCTGGCTCACCACTTTGGTGTACGTTATCAATGCGTCATCGCCACTGTAGTGTTGCAGTCGGCGGCGGCGGTTGTCCGGGGCCGGTCGAGCTTCACGGGGGTGAGCTCGGCCAACGGCCCGGAGTCCTGCATGTCCGCAGGGCGGCGGCCCGGGAGCGTTCCGGGTCGCCGGCCGCGCCGTCATGCCGGACCGGACGCCTTGAGCGGACCGTCGCCCGCCGGAACGGGGCCGTGGCACGGGGCTTGCGCGCAGAACGCACCCGCGACGTGGAGTGGGGTCAGGGGGAGCGGAGTTCGCCCTGGGCGACCTCGATGCTCGTGTGCAGGTCGCTCGCGGCCTCCAGGGCCGACGCGGCCGACAGGGTCGGGCAGGCCAGCAGCATCGCCACGATGGCGATGCCGGTCTTGGGCAGGGCCCGGGCCGTTCGGGTCCGCGGTTCGAGCAGGGCCGCCACGCGCCGCGGGACCGGTCCCGCCGTCGCCGCCAGGGCCAGGCCCGGTCGCCGCTCGGCGCCCCGGGCCGCCAGTGCCGCCTTGCCGATCGCCCGGGCCGTCAGCCGCCGGTCCCCGACGGCGCGCGCGGCGTCCTCGTCGGCGCAGCGCTCCAGTGCGTACGCGAGCGGCTCGCGCAGCGCGCCGAGCGCGGGGTGGCACAGCGAGGAGAGCTCTATCACCGCGGCGAACAGGTGGTGGCGGCCCCGCAGATGGGCGCGCTCGTGCGCGAGCAGCGCCTCGCGTTCGGCGGCCGTCAGGGCGCGGAGCATGCCGGCGGTCACCACGATCCGGCCCGGACGGCCGGGCAGCGCGTACGCGTCGGGGAGCTCGTCCGCCAGGACGAGGAGTTCACCGTCGGCGCGGGCCGCGAGCCGCCTCGCCCACCCCAGTTGGGTCCACCGGCGGTGCAGGTTCCGTACGAACAGGCAGGCGCAGAGCACCAGTAGGGCCAGGGCCAGGGCCGTGATCGCGACCGCCACGACCGTGTCGGGCGCGCCCGCCGAGAGCGGGGTGAGGAGCCGGCCGAGGGCGGCGACGGCGGGCAGGTGGGTGGCGCCGGGTACGACGAGCAGCGCGAGTGCCGCGGTGCTGCCCGCGGCGAGGCCCGCGGCCGTGACGGCCAGCAGCCAGGCGGCCTGCCGCGGGGGCAGGCAGGAGACGAGGCGCCGGCCCGCCGGTCCGGCCAGGAACGGCACGAGCAGCGGCAGCCACACCATGGCGATCACTGGCCGTCGCCTTCGAGGAGGGAGCGCAGGATCCGCTCGTCCTCGTCGCTGAGCTGCGAGACGAAGCGCGACAGGACGGCGCCGCGGTCCTCGTTGCGTTCCAGTTCCGAGTGCATGCGCCGTGCGGTCAGACCGGACGCGTCCTCGGTCGGGAGGTAGGCGTAGCCGCGGCCGGACCTGGTGCGGGAGACGGTGCCCTTCTCGTGCAGGCGGGACAGGATCGTCGTCACGGTCGTCCGGGCGAGCGAGGTGCCCAGCGCCTCCTGCACCTGTCCGGGGGTCAGCGGACCGTCGGCCGCCCACAGGGCTGCCAGCACGCTCGCCTCCAGCTCGCCGGAAGGGCGCCGCTCGGCGTTCGTGTCACCCATGGGAACGATCCTCCGCAAGTCGTCGTCTACAGTATGTAGACCGTCTACAGAACTGTAGTCGATCGGGTCGCCCCGCCCACTCACATTATGGGAGCAGCACATGATGGCCCCCTCCGGCCTCCCGGCCGTGATCGCCCTGGACGGACCGTCCGTCGACGGCCCCCTCTACACCCGGATCACCGCTCTCGCCGGGCGGGCCCCGGACTGGCTGGACGCGCTGGTGTCGGGCTGGTCCACGTACGGTCTCGGGCTCTTCGGGCTGCTCATGGCGGTGGCCTGGTGGCGGGCCCGCCCGGGCCGGCCGGGGCGGACGGCCATGGCGCTGGCCGCGCCCGCCGTCGTGGTGGCGGCCTTCCTCGTGGACACCCTGCTCAAGTCGCTGATCCGGGAGCAGAGGCCCTGTCGGACCCTGCACGCCCTCACCCTGGAGGCCTGCCCGCCGCCGGGCGACTGGTCCTTCCCCAGCAACCACGCCGCCATCGCGGCCGCGGCGGCCGCGGCCCTGTGGCTCACCGACCGGCGCATCGGCGCGCTCGCGGTTCCGGCGGCGCTGCTGATGGCGTTCTCCCGGGTGTGGGTGGGCGCCCACTACCCCCACGACGTCGTGCTCGGCGTCCTGGTCGGCGCCGGGATCGCCTGGCCGCTGACCCTGTTGGCCCGGCGCGGGGGACCCGTCGTGGAGCGACTGCGCGGTACGCCGCTGCGCCCGCTGGTCGCGCCCCGCTGACGCGTCGGCCCCCGGCCCCCGGCCTCCGCCCTCGCCCCCGGCCCCCGGCCCCGGCCCCCGGCTCAGACGGGCAGGCCCGTGGGTTCCTTGATCCGCTTCATGATGATCTGCGAGTTGACCTCGGTGACCCCGGACAGCGCGGTCAGCTTCTCGATCCACAGGCGTTCGTACGCGCGCAGGTCCGCGACGGCGATCCGCAGCAGGCAGCCGGGGCTGCCGAACAGCCGGTACGCCTCGATGACGTCGGGGATGTCCTGGAGGGCCGCCTCGAAGGCCTCGACGGCGGCGCGGTCGCGGCGCACCTCGACGGATACCAGCACCTCGAAGCCGCGGCCGACCGCCTCCGGGGCGATGACCGCGCGGTAGCCCTGGATCACCCCGTCCTGTTCGAGTTGGCGCACCCGCCGCATGCAGGGGGAGGGTGTCAAGCCGACACGCTGGGCCAGCTCCTGGTTGCTGAGGCGGCCGTCGGCCTGTAGCTCGCGCAAGATTTCACGGTCAATGGCATCCATGGCGCAATTATCATTGAGTGGATGTGAACGGCTGGGCCGAAACTGGCAATCCCATTGCGCGTAGATCTCACTATCATTGCTCTTTACTGCGCATATGAACGTCTGTACGAGGTATCGCCCGTACGTGAGAAGGGGTGACCATGGGACGGATCGTCGTCATCAGCACCGGCGGCACGATAGCCAGCCGCTGGCAGGGCTCCGGCTTCGCGGCCGACGCCGACGGCAGCGAGGTCATGGCCACCGCGCCGCTGCCCGAGGACATCACCGTCGAGGTGGTGGACCTGTTCAGCGTGAACAGCCCCCGGCTCACCACCGCCCACCAGCTCACCCTGCTGCGCACCGTGCACGAGGTGCTCGCCGACCCGGACGTGGACGGCGTCGTCGTCACGCACGGCACCGACACCCTGGAGGAATCGGCCTTCCTCGTCGACCTCCACCACCACGACCCGCGCACCGTCGTCTTCACCGGCTCGCAGCGCCCGATGGGCACCGCGGACGGGGACGGCCCGGGCAACCTCTACGACGCCCTGCTCACCGCGGCGAACACGCGCGGGCTCGGCGTGCTCATCGCCTTCGCGGGACGGGTGCACGCCGCCCGCGGCACGGTGAAGACCCAGGCGGTGGCGCTGGACGCGTTCGCCGACCCCTCCGAGGAACTGCTCGGGAAGATCGGCTTCGGCAAGGTCGCCATGCTGCGCACCCCGCAGCGCCCCGAGCCGCTGCCGCTGCCCGCGATGCCGGAACTGCCGCCGCGCGTGGACATGGTGATGCACCACGCCGACGGCGACCCGGTGCTCCTGAACGCGGCGGTCGCCGCCGGGGCCCGGGGCATCGTCCTGATCGGCACCGGGGCCGGCAACGCGACGCCGGAGATCGTGGACGCGGTGAAGGCCGCCGTCGCGCGGGGCGTGCTGGTGGCGCTGACCACGCGCGTGCCGGCCGGCCCGGTCACCGAGATCTACACGCAGGGCGGCGCCGTGGACCTGGTCGCCGCGGGCGCCGTCCCGACGGGCACCCTGCGCGCCGGCCAGGCCCGCATCGCGGTCCTCTCGGCCCTGCTGGCCGCCACGGACCCGGCGGAGCAGACCCGCGTCCTGGCCCGCGCCCTGGGCACCCGGGACGCGGCCCTGATCGAAGCCTGACCCGCTGCCCCGCACGCCGGGGCGGGTACGCGTACGGCCGCACCCCCACCGGGGGTGCGGCCGTACGCGCGAGGTCAGTTGGCGAACGCCGACAGGATGCGGTCCGCCGCGGACGTGGGGGTGACGGCGCCCGCGCGGACCGCCGCCTCCAAGGACGGGGCCAGGTCGCGGACCGACGGGTCGGCACGGAGGCGCTCCAGGAGCTCCTCGCGGACCATCGACCAGGTCCACTCCACCTGCTGCTCGGCACGCTTCGAGGCCAGCCGGCCGCCCGCGTCCAGCAGCGTGCGGTGCTGTTCGAGGCGGTTCCACACCTCGTCCAGGCCCGCCGACTCCCGCGCACTGCACGTGAGTACGGGCGGGGTCCACGCCGCGTCGGCGGGGTGCATCAGCCGCAGCGCCCCCGACAGCTCCCGCGCCGCCGCCTTCGCGTCGCGCTCGTGCGGGCCGTCCGCCTTGTTCACCGCGAGGACGTCCGCCAGCTCCAGGACGCCCTTCTTGATTCCCTGCAGCTGATCCCCCGTACGGGCCAGCGAGAGCAGCAGGAACGAGTCGACCATGCCGGCCACCGTCGTCTCCGACTGGCCCACGCCGACCGTCTCGACGAGGACCACGTCGTAGCCCGCCGCCTCCATGACGATCATCGACTCCCGGGTGGCCTTGGCGACCCCGCCCAGCGTCCCCGCCGAGGGGGACGGGCGGACGAACGCAGAAGGGTCGACCGCCAGGCGTTCCATCCGCGTCTTGTCACCGAGGATCGAGCCGCCCGTACGCGTCGAGGACGGGTCCACGGCCAGGACCGCGACCCGGTGGCCCAGCCCCGTCAACATCGTGCCGAACGCGTCGATGAACGTGGACTTCCCCACGCCCGGCACCCCGCTGATCCCGATCCGCCGGGCCCGCCCCGCGTGTGGCAGCAGCTCCGTCAACAACCCCTGCGCGAGCGCCCGGTGAGCGGGCAGGGTGGACTCGACGAGGGTGATCGCACGCGCGATGAACGCGCGCTTCCCGTCGAGGACCCCCTTCGCGTAGGCCTCGATGTCGATCTTCGGAGGCATCGGCCGCGCCTACAGCTCGTGGCCCAGGTCCGCGGCCAGCCGCGTCACCAGGTCGTGGGCCGCGTCCGGGATCACCGTGCCGGGCGGGAACACCGCCGCAGCGCCCATCTCCAGCAGCGTCGGCACGTCGGCCGGCGGGATCACCCCGCCCACCACGATCATGATGTCCTCGCGCCCCTCCTCCGCCAACTGCTCGCGCAGCGCCGGTACGAGGGTCAGGTGGCCGGCCGCCAGCGACGACACGCCCACCACGTGGACGTCCGCCTCGACGGCCTGGCGGGCCACCTCCGCCGGGGTCTGGAACAGCGGGCCGACGTCCACGTCGAAGCCCAGGTCGGCGAACGCGGTCGCGATCACCTTCTGGCCGCGGTCATGGCCGTCCTGGCCCATCTTGGCGACCAGGACACGCGGACGGCGGCCCTCCGCCTCCTCGAACCGGTCGACCAGCGCACGGGTGCGCTCCACGTTCGGGGACTCCCCTGCTTCGGTGCGGTACACACCCGAGATCGTACGGATCTGGCTCGCGTGCCGCCCGTACACCTTCTCCAGTGCGTCCGAGATCTCACCCACGGTCGCCTTGGCCCGCGCCGCGTCCACCGCCAGCGCGAGGAGGTTGCCCTCCAGGCCCTGGCCCGCGCCGCGCTCCGCCGCGTGCGTCAGCGCCCGCAGCGCGTCCTGCGTGAGCGCCTCGTCGCGCTCCTCGCGCAACCGCCGCAGCTTCTCGATCTGCTGGGTGCGCACCGAGGAGTTGTCGACCTTGAGCACGTCGATCTGCTCGTCGTTCTCCACCCGGTACTTGTTCACGCCGATCACCGGCTGGCGCCCCGAGTCGATGCGCGCCTGCGTACGGGCGGCGGCCTCCTCCACGCGCAGCTTCGGGATGCCGGCGTCGATGGCCTGCGCCATGCCGCCGGCCGCCTCGACCTCCTGGATGTGCTGCCAGGCCCGGCGCGCCAGGTCGTACGTCAGCTTCTCGACGTACGCGCTGCCGCCCCACGGGTCGATCGACCGGCAGGTCCCCGACTCCTGCTGGAGCAGCAGCTGGGTGTTGCGGGCGATGCGCGCCGAGAAGTCCGTCGGCAGCGCGAGCGCCTCGTCGAGGGCGTTGGTGTGCAGGGACTGGGTGTGCCCCTGCGTCGCCGCCATCGCCTCGATGCACGTGCGCGTCACGTTGTTGAAGACGTCCTGCGCGGTCAGCGACCAGCCGGAGGTCTGCGAATGGGTGCGCAGCGACAGCGACTTGGCGTTCTGCGGATCGAACTGCTTGACGAGCCGCGCCCACAGCAGCCGGGCGGCGCGCAGCTTCGCCACCTCCATGAAGAAGTTCATGCCGATGGCCCAGAAGAACGACAGGCGCGGCGCGAACGCGTCCACGTTCAGGCCGACGTCCTGGCCGGCACGCAGGTACTCCACGCCGTCGGCGAGGGTGTACGCGAGCTCCAGGTCGGCCGTGGCCCCGGCCTCCTGGATGTGGTAGCCGGAGATCGAGATGGAGTTGTACCGCGGCATCTTCTGCGAGGTGAACGAGAAGATGTCCGAGATGATCCGCATCGAGGGCTTCGGCGGGTAGATGTAGGTGTTGCGGACCATGAACTCTTTGAGGATGTCGTTCTGGATGGTCCCGGCGAGCTTGTCGGGGGAGACGCCCTGCTCCTCCGCCGCCACGATGTAGAGGGCGAGGACCGGCAGCACCGCGCCGTTCATCGTCATCGACACCGTCATCTTGTCCAGCGGGATGCCGTCGAAGAGCTGGCGCATGTCGTAGATCGAGTCGATCGCCACGCCCGCCATGCCGACGTCGCCCGTGACGCGCGGGTGGTCGCTGTCGTACCCGCGGTGCGTGGGCAGGTCGAAGGCGATCGACAGGCCCTTCTGGCCGGCCGCGAGGTTGCGCCGGTAGAAGGCGTTCGACTCCTCGGCCGTGGAGAATCCCGCGTACTGGCGGATCGTCCAGGGCTGGTTGACGTACATCGTCGGGTACGGGCCGCGCAGGTACGGGGCCACGCCCGGGTAGGTCCGCAGGAAGTCGAGGCCCTCCAGGTCGCGGCCCGTGTACAGCGGCTTCACGCCGATGCCCTCGGGGGTCTCCCACAGCAGGTCGCCGGCGGCGGTCCCGGTGGACTCCTTCACCGCCGCCCGCCACTGGTCCTCGGACCCGGCCGCGGTGGCACCGCCGCCGAGGGCGAGGGCGGAGAAATCGGGGATTGCGGTGCCGCTCACGAGGACACTCCCATCCGGTCGAGAACGGAGGACAGCACGGCGACCGCATCGCAGCCGGCGAAGACGTACTCGTCCACGGCGCCCGCCGCCGTGCCGGGCTTGCCCGCGAGGAACACCGTCGTCGCACCGGCCGCGCGCAGGGCCGCGGCCACCGCCTCGGCCTGCTCTTCGTACAGCGCGTCGCTGGAGCACAGCACGGCCATGCCGTCCGCGCCGCTCGCGGCGTAGGCCTCGGCGGCCGTCGCCGGATCCACCGACACCGGGTCGTGGACCGGCTCGACGCCGCCCGCCTGGAACAGGTTCGCGGTGAACGTGGCGCGCGCGGTGTGCGCCGCCGCCGGGCCGAGCGCGGCGAGGAAGATCCGCGGACGGCTCCCGGTCGAGGCCAGGTGCGCGTCGCTGCGGGCGCGCAGCGCCTCGTACGCCTCGTCGCGCCGTACGCGGGGCAGCCCGCCGGAGGGGCCCGCCGGGGCGGGCTCGCGGTCGAGGGGCTTCTCGGACAGCAGCGGGAACTCGCTGACGCCCGTGATGGGTTCGCGGCGCTTGGCGAGCTGCTTGGAGCGCTCGGCCCAGGTCGCCGCGAGGCGCTCGGCGACCAGCCCCGAGCGCAGGGCAGCGGCGAGACCGCCGGCCTTCTCGATCGTCTGGAAGAACTCCCAGGATGCGTGCGCGAGTTCGTCGGTGAGCCGCTCGACGTAGTACGAGCCGCCGGCCGGGTCGATCACGCGGGCCAGGTGCGATTCCTCCAGCAGGATGGTGGAGGTGTTGCGGGCGATCCGGCGCGCGAAGGCGTCCGGCAGACCCAACTCGTGGTCGAACGGGAGCACGGTGACCGAGTCGGCCCCGCCGACGCCCGCCGCCATGGAGGCGATGGTGGTGCGCAGCATGTTCACCCACGGGTCGCGGCGGGTCATCATCACCGGCGAGGTGACGGCGTGCTGGCGCTGGGAGCCCGCGTCCGGGGCCCCGCAGGCCTCCGCGATCCGGGCCCACAGGCGGCGCGCGGCACGGAACTTCGCGATGGTGAGGAACTGGTCGGCGGTCGCGGCGTAGCGGAACTCCAGCTGGCCGAGGGCGGCTTCGACGCCGAGGCCGCCGTCACCGTCACCGTCGCCGTTGCCGTCCGCTTCGGTGAGTGCGCGGAGGTAGGCGACACCCGTGGCCAGCGACAGTCCGAGCTCTTCGGCGGCCGAACCGCCCGCCTCGTGGTAGGGCAGCGCGTCGACGACGAGGGCGCGGACACCGGGCCAGTGCGCGGCCGCCTCCCGGGCGAGCCCGACGGCGTCGGCCAGGTCCAGGACTTCACCCGTACGGGCCTCGTGCCCCAGCGGGTCGGCGCCGAGGCTCGCACGCGCGGCATCCGGGGCCACCTGGCGCTCGGCGTACAGGCGCAGCAGGGCGTGGGCGGCGTCGGCGTACGCGGCGCCGGCGTCCAGGGACACCGGCGCCAGGTCGAGGTAGACGCCGTCGAGTGCGCGGGGGAGCGCGTCGAGCGGGAGCCCGCCGGGGCCGCCCAGGGACAGCCAGAGGGAGGTGACCCCGTTCTCAAGGTCCGTCAGTACGGCTTCGTTCACCCGCTCGGGGTCACTGCCGAGGTGTCGCTGACGCACGTCCCAGCCGGCGGTGGCACCGCCGGCGGGGCTGCCCCCTCGTACGAACGGAGCGAACCCGGGAAACCCGGTTTCGTCGGGCGTTTCGGGCGCGGTGTACAGCGGGCGGGTGGTGAGCCCGTCCTGGAGCTTCGTGGACAACGCGTCTTCTGCGGCTTCGCCGGATACGTCCTTGCCGGACTTGCGTAGAACGCCCTCTACCAGGCGCTGCCACTGCTCATGCGTCGCGTCAGGGAACTCGGCGGCCAAGGAGAGCCCGTCATCAGGCAGGACCGTCATGGCTCGAATGCTAGGGGGGTCACCTTGTGAACGACTATAACCACCGGATGTGATCTCCCCCTCTCATGTGAGACGGGAGCCCTCACGAAAGAGCGCAAAGAGCGCATGGCGCGCCTGAGCGCGGGCCCCGGTTCCGGAGGGTGCCCCGCCAGCCCTTCCGCGTCGCGCACGTGTACCGGTCGGGCTGCCACCCCTGTCCACCCCCTGACCCGGTGGCGGGAGGCGATGGACGGCCGTGTCTGCGGGTGCGCGTCGGCGGACGCGTGGCGGTCGCGTTGCAGGGGTATGAAATCCAGCCACGGCTTTCGGCCGTTCGGGGGCATCGGGCAGCACCTGTCGGGGCGGGCGAAGTAGCAGGTCAGGCTAGTTGCGGCGGGCTGGACCGGGGCTCCGGGCGGGGCCTCTTCCGGCGTGCCGGGCGGGGCTTGACCCGTGCCGGGGCCGCTGACAGGCTCCGAGCCATGTCCGCGTTCGAGCTCCTCGCCCCGCGGCTCCACACCCCCGGCTCCTGTACCGCGCCGGGTTCGTGTCCGGGCCGCTGTCCGGCCCCGCGCCGCGCCTGAGCGCCGCCGCCCCGGGCAGGACCCGATGACCCTTCGGCTTGCCGCCGAACGGGTCTCGGGTCACCCGGCCCGCGACTGACCGGCTCCCAGCCGCCCCTCCGCCCTCTCGCCGACCGGCCACCGGCCCGGCCGGCCATGCCCCATCGGCCTCCGGCGTGGACCGGCCCGGCCCACCGGGCCTTCGGCCCGTCCCCTCCGCACGGCCGTCTCCGGCCCGTCCGGTCCCCGGCGCGTTCGCTGCGGCCCGCTCGGTCCGGGCTCACGGTCCACGGCCGAGCGGCCCGGGCCGACCCACCGCTTCCGACCCGCCCCCCTGCCGGCCGTTCATCCGCTGTTCCAGCCAATCCGAGGGAGTTTCCATGACCACCGCAACTCGTACCCAGCAGACCACCGTCATCCGGATCGGTGGGCGGATCGGCGCCGAGATCGGGGGTGTGCAGCTCGGGGGTGAGGTTTCCGAGGAGGTCGTCGGGGAGGTCCGGGCCGCACTCCTCGCCCACAAGGTCGTCTTCTTCCGCGGCCAGGACCACCTCGACGAGGCCGGACACGAAGCCTTCGCCCGCCTGCTCGGAACCCCCGTCGCCCACCCCACCGTGCCTTCCGCCGACGGCCGCTACGCCCTCGGCATCGACTCCCACCACGGCGCCCGCGCCAACCAGTGGCACACCGACGTCACCTTCGTCCCCGCCTACCCCGCCTTCTCCATCCTCCGCGCCGTCACCGTCCCCCCGTACGGCGGCAACACCCTCTGGGCCAACACCGTCACCGCCTACGCCCACCTCCCCGCCCCGCTGCGCGCCCTCGCCGACAGCCTGCGCGCCCTGCACTCCAACGCGTACGACTACGCCGGCCTGAGGCCCGACGCCCTCCCCGAGGCCCTGGCCCAGTACCGCGAGGTGTTCACCTCCACCGAGTTCCTCACCGAGCACCCCGTCGTCCGCGTCCACCCCGAGACCGGCGAACGCGCCCTGCTCCTCGGCAACTTCGTCCAGCGGATCAAGGGCCTCACCGGCCGGGACTCCCGCACCCTCCTCGACCTCTTCCAGGCGCACATCGAGAGCCCCGAGAACACCGTGCGCTGGCAGTGGCGGGCCGGTGACGTCGCGATCTGGGACAACCGGGCCACCCAGCACTACGGCGTCGACGACTCCGACGAGCACGAGCGGACCCTGCGCCGCGTGACGGTGGACGGCGACGTGCCCGTCGGCCCGGACGGGGCCCCGTCCCGCCTGATCAGCCCGGAGACGGTCCCCGACCCGTCCTTCGGCATCCCGTCCGGCGCCTCGGCCACCGCCTGACCCGGACCTTCCCGACCGACCCGTACGACGTCCAAGGAGTCCTCGTGCCCACCCTGCTCGCCCTCTCCGGCAGCCCCTCCCCGCACTCCCGTACCGCCGTCGTCGCCGACCATGTGCTGCGCCGCCTCGCCCACGCCGGCTTCGACACCGCCCACCTCGCCGTGCGGGAGCTCCCCGCCGCCGATCTCCTCTCCGCGCGCCGCGGCGAGCCGGAGCTCCGTCGGGCCCTCGAAGCCGTCGCCGAGGCCGACGGGATCATCGTCGCGACCCCGGTCTACAAGGCCTCGTACACCGGGCTGCTCAAGGCCTTCCTCGATCTGCTCCCGCAGGACGGCCTGGCCGGGAAAACGGTTCTGCCGATCGCCACCGGCGGCAGCCTCGCCCACGTCCTGACCCTCGACTACGCCCTGCGCCCGGTGCTCGCCGCCCTCGGAGCGCGGCACGTCACGGCCGGGCGGTTCGTCCTGGACTCCTCCGTGGAGCGCGGGGCCGGCCCCGACCGGCTGAGGCCCGAGGCGGAGCTGGACCTCTTCCAGGCCGTCGACGAGTTCGCCGCCGCCCTGAACGCGACGGCCCCGGCCATCTCAGCCACCTCGGCGTCCGCTCCCTCCTCCGCGCTCGCCGCCACGGCCCCCTAACCACGTCCCCACCCCACCACCGCATCCCGGACAAGGAACCCCATGCCCGCAGCATTCGCCCCCACCCCCACCTCCCGACGCCAGTTCCTCACCCTGCTCGGCATCTCGGCGGCCGCGGTGAGCTGCGGCACGGCCACCGCCAGCGGTGGCTCCGGCGGTCCCGGCAAGCAGGTCACGACCCTCAAGTACCAGGGTGCGGTCGGCACGGTCACGCTTCCCGAACTGGCCGCCGACCTCGGATACCTCGGGAACCTCACCCTCGACTGGGTCGGCAACACCATCAGCGGCCCGCAGGACATCCAGTCCGCGGCCACCGGCCAGACCCACTTCGGCGGAGCCTTCAACGGCGCGATCGTCAAACTGGCCGCGAGCAAGGCTCAGATCCAGGCCGTCGTCTCCTACTACGGCTCCGACAAGGACACCTACCTCGGTTACTACGTCCTGGACGACAGCCCGATCCGCTCCGCCCGCGACCTGATCGGCAAGAAGGTAGGCATGAACACCCTGGGAGCCCACGCCCAGGCCCTGCTCGACATCTACCTGGAGCGGGGCGGCCTCTCCAAGGCGGACGCGGGCAAGGTCGAATCCCTCGTGGTCCCGCCGGTCAACACGGAGCAGGCCCTGCGGCAGAAGCAGATCGAGGTCGGCGTGCTCAGCGGCGTACTGCGCGACAAGGCCCTGGCGACCGGCGGGATACGCCCGCTGTTCAAGGACTTCGAGCTGCTGGGTTCGTTCAGCGCCGGCTCGTACGTGATGACCCGGCGCTTCATCAAGGAGAACCCCGACACCGTACGGACCTTCACCACCGGCGTGGCCAAGGCCATCGAGTGGTCCCGCACCACCCCGCGCGAGGAGGTCGTCGCCCGGATGACGGAGGTCATCAAGAAGCGCGGCCGCAACGAGGACACCTCGACCCTCCAGTACTGGCGCTCGTACGGGGTCGCCGAGCCCGGCGGCCGGATCGCCGACAAGGAGTTCCAGCTCTGGCTCGACTGGCTCGGCGGACGCGGCGAGATCAAGAAGGGGCAGCTGAAACCCGGCGACCTCTACACCAACGAGTTCAACGGATACGGAAAGGGCTGAGCGGCTGCCATGGCGAAGATCGTGTTCGACTCCGTGACGAAGACCTTCCCGACGAAGGACAGGAACGAGGAGTTCACCGCACTCGACGGCATCGACCTGGAGATCGAAGCGGGCGAGTTCCTGGTCGTCGTCGGCCCCAGCGGCTGCGGCAAGTCCACTCTCCTGGACCTGCTCGGCGGCCTCACCCGACCCACGTCCGGCCGGATCCTGCTCGACGGCGAACCGGTCACCGGCCCCGGCCTGGACCGCGGCATCGTCTTCCAGCAGTACGCGCTGCTGCCGTGGCGGTCCGCGCTCGGCAACGTCGAGTTCGGGCTGGAGGCGACGGGCGTACCCCGGCGCGAACGAGCCGACCGGGCACGGGAGTTCCTGGACCTCGTGGGCCTCTCCGGCTTCGAGGACCGCCACCCGCACGAACTGTCCGGCGGCATGCGGCAGCGGGTCGCGATCGCCCGCTCGCTGGCGTACGACCCGGACGTCCTGCTGATGGACGAGCCGTTCGCCGCCCTCGACGCCCAGACCCGGGAGTCGCTCCAGGACGAGCTGCGCCGGATCTGGCAGCGGACCGGCAAGACCGTCGTGTTCATCACGCACGGCATCGAGGAGGCCGTGTACCTCGGGCAGCGGGTGGCCGTGATCACCTCCCGCCCGGGCCGGGTCAAGGAGGTCGTCCCGGTCTCCCTGGGCGCCCGGAGCGCGGGCGTCGGAGCCGGCGCCGGCGTCCAGGGCGAGGACCTGCGCTCCAGCCCTGAGTTCGCCCGCCACCGCCATGAGATCTGGACGCTCCTCCACGACGAGGTGGCGCGTGCCCAGCAGTTGGAGAAGGAGGAGACCCCGGTATGACCACCGACACCACCACGGTCCGGGCGGACGCCGCCGACGCCCAGGCCGACGCCGCGACCGCCCGGGCCGACGCCGCGACCGCCCGGGCCGACGCCGCGCCTGCGCAGGCCGACGCCGCGACCGCCCGGGCCGCCACCGCCCGGGCCGATGCCCGGGCCGACGCCGCCACCGCCCGGGCCGACGGGGCCCGCGCGTCGGCCACGGCCACCGCCCCCGCCACCGCGGAGCCCGCACCCGGTGCCGTCGGCGACGGTCCCGCCCGGGCGGCGGGCTCCGCCGGGTCCGTACGGGGACCTGCCGCGGCCCCGGGGGCGGAGCCGGGGTCCGCCGGCGTCCGCCCGGCCAGGGGCGCGGCCTTCGGGCGGTGGCTGCGGGCCGGGGTGCTGCGGTCCGCCGCGCTCCTCGCCCTCCTCGCCCTCTGGGAGACCGCGCCCCGGCTCGGCCTCGTCGACGCCACGTTCCTCCCGCCGGTCAGCGAGGTCGCCCAGGCCTGGTGGGGGCTGCTGCTGGACGGCCAACTCGGCGAGCACGCCCGCGCCAGCCTCGTCCGCTCCTTCGGCGGCTTCGGCATCGCCGTCGTCGTCGCCGTCCCGCTCGGCCTGCTCATCGGCTGGTACCGCCCCGTCGCGGCGCTGCTCGGCCCGCTGCTGGAGGTGTTCCGCAACACGGCGGCCCTCGCGCTGCTACCGGTGTTCGTGCTGCTGCTCGGCATCGGGGAGACCTCGAAGGTCTCCATCGTCGTCTACGCCTGCGTCTGGCCGATCCTGCTGAACACGATCAGCGCCGTCGGCAACGCCGATCCGACCCTGGTCAAACTCGCCCGGTCCATGAACCTGTCCACGCCGAGGCTCTTCCAGAAGGTGATCCTGCCCTCGTCCGTGCCGGCCATCTTCACCGGCATCCGGCTGGCCGGCGCCGTCTCGATCCTGGTCCTGGTCGCCGCCGAGATGATCGGCGCCAAGGCGGGCCTCGGCTATCTGATCAATGCCTCGCAGTTCAACTTCGCGATCCCGCAGATGTACGCGGGCATCGTCACCATCTCCGCCATCGGCGTGGCCTTCAACCAGCTGTTGGTCACGATCGAACGCCGCCTCAGCGTGTGGCGCGTCCCCGCCTGACGTCCCGCCGCCCTTCTTCTCCGCGATTCCCTCCGAGCCGAGGAACACCACCATGACCGCATCCCGGACCCTCCACCTCAACGCCTTCCTCATGAACGCGGGCCACCACGACGCCGCCTGGCGCCATCCAGGAAGCAGCCCCGAGCGGGTCACCGATCTGCGGTACTTCCAGGAGCTGGCCCGCACCGCCGAGCGGGGGCGGCTCGACTCCGTCTTCTTCGCCGACGGGCTCGCCCTCTGGGGCAAGGCCCGCTACAACGCCCTCGGCGGGTTCGAGCCGCTCACCCTGCTCTCCGCCATCGCCGCCGTGACCGAGCACATCGGGCTCATCGCCACCGTCTCCACCACCTTCAACGAGCCGTTCCACCTCGCCCGAAAGTTCGCCTCCCTCGACCACATCAGCAACGGGCGCGCCGGCTGGAACATCGTCACCTCCGGCACCGTCGACGAGGCCCGCAACTTCGGCCAGGACGAGCACCTGGAGCACGGCCTGCGGTACGACCGCGCCCGCGAGTTCCTCGACGTCGCCACCAAGCTCTGGGACAGCTGGGAGGACGACGCGATCGTCCTCGACAAGGAGCGCGGCATCTACGCCGACACCGACAAGCTCCACCCCGCCGCCCACCGCGGCGAGTACTTCGGCGTGGCCGGCCCGCTCAACGTGCCCCGCTCCCCGCAGGGCCACCCGCTCCTCGTGCAGGCCGGCTCCTCCGAGGACGGCAAGGAGTTCGCCGCCCAGTACGCTGAGGCCGTCTTCACCGCCCAGCAGACCCTCGCCGACGGGCAGACCTTCTACAAGGACCTCAAGTCGCGCCTCGCGAAGTACGGCCGGTCCGAGTCCGACCTGCTGGTCCTGCCCGGCATCGCCCCCGTCATCGGCTCCACCGAGGCCGAGGCGAAGGCCCTGGAGCAGGAGCTCACCGACCTCCAGGTGCCGGAGTACGGGCTCGCCCAGCTCTCCGGCATGCTCGGGGTCGACCTCACCGGCTTCCCGCTCGACGGCCCGCTGCCGGAGCTCCCCGAGGAGCGGGACATCAACGGCAACAAGAGCCGCTTCACGCTCGTGGCCGAACTGGCCCGCCGCGACGGCCTCACCCTGCGCGAGCTGATCGCCCGCCTCGGCGCCGGCCGCGGACACCGCGTCTTCGCCGGTACGCCCGAGCAGATAGCGGACCAGCTGGAGGAGTGGTTCACGCAGGGCGCCGCCGACGGATTCAACATCATGGCGCCCGTGCTGCCCACCGGTCTGACCGCCTTCGTCGATCACGTCGTGCCGATCCTCCAGCGGCGCGGCCTGTTCCGCACCGAGTACACCGGTACGACGCTGCGCGAGAACTACGGCCTCCCGCGCCCGGCGAACCGGTACGCGGAGGCTGCCTCGTAACTGCACGGCCGGGCCGCCGGAGTCCCGCACTCCGGCGGCTCCCGCGCGTTCTCAGACCGTCAGGACGATCTTGCCGCGCGTGCGGCCCGCCGCGCTGAGCTCCCAGGCCTTCGCGGCCTCGGCGAGCGGCAGCGCGTGCTCCACGTTGACCGTGAGCCGGCCCGCGTCGGCGAGTTCGGCGAGGAACGTCAGGTCGGCGGTGTCCGGGCGCACCCACAGCTGGTGCGCACCCTTGGCGGCGGCCTGGTGGTCGGCGATGGAGACCACCCGGCCGCGCTCCTTGACGAGCGACTGGAGGACGTCGACGGCGCCGTCCCCGAAGAAGTCCAGGCCCGCGTCGACGCCCTCGGGGGCCAGCTCGCGGATCCGGTCCGCCATCCCCTCCCCGTACAGGACGGGCTCGGCGCCGAGCGAGCGCAGGTAGTCGTGGTTGTGCGCGCCGGCCGTGCCGATGACGCGCAGGCCGAGCGCGACGGCGATCTGCACGCCGAAGGAGCCGGTGCCGCCCGCCGCGGAGTGGATGACGACGCTCTCGCCGGCCTTGACGCCCACGCGGGTCAGGGACTGGTACGCGGTGAGGCCGGCCAGCGGGAGGCCGGCGGCCTGCTCGAAGCTCAGCTCGCGCGGCTTGCGGGCCAGCGTCCGGACGGGGGCGCTGACCAGTTCGGCGTAGGTGCCGAGCTCGACCCACTCCTTGCGGACGTACCCGTAGACCTCGTCGCCGACGGCGTGGTCGAAGGTGTCGGGGCCGACGGCCTCGACGACTCCGGCGACGTCCCAGCCGGGTATGACGGGGTAGCGGACTTCGAAGAGCGGGTCGGCGTATCCGGCGGCGATCTTCCAGTCGACCGGGTTGACGCCGGCGGCCTTGACCCGGACCAGCACCTCGCCGGGCCCGACCTTGGGCTGCGGTACGTCAACGAGCGTGAGGTTCGCGGGAGTTCCGTATGCGTTGTACGTGATTGCCTTCATGATCGTCCCCAACGGGGCCGCACCCGCGCCTATTCCGTACGGGGCGCCCTTCTCACGCGGGCAGGCTGTTGCGGTGCGAGCGCCGCCGGGCCGCACTGAACAGGGCCTGGATCTGCACCCCGGACTGTTCGACGTCGTCGAGCGGGGAGGGGAAGGGCAGCCGTGCGTCGCGGTGGCCGCGCAGCTGTTCCAGGCGCAGGGTGATCCCGTACCGGTCCATGGCGAGCGGCAGGACGCGGACGACGGGCGCGGCGGGCAGCGGCCGGACCAGGCGCAGGAGCAGGGTGACGAGTTCGGCGTGGTCATCGACGAGGTGCGTGAGCATGCCGGACTCGTACGGGGCGAGCGGGTCGGGGCGGGCCGCGTCGAGTTCTTCGAGGCCGACGTACGAGCGGCCCTCCGCGGTCTCCAGGACGGCCCGGCCGAATTCCATGCACGTGGAGTCGGCGCCTTCGTCCGTGTAGGGCGTGAGCAGGCGGCCCGTGATCGTGACGCGGGCACGCACCCGGTCCCGTACGGGGGTGGGGGCGACGTCGGTGAACTCCAGCCGGATCGAGGGCCGGTGCCCGCGGTCGCCGCCCGGCTCGGCGGGGTGCAGGTGCAGGCGGCCCATCGGGTCGCTCCCGTCGAGGTGGCGGACCTCGCTGCTCAGTCCGTCGGTGACCACGGTCATGGAGTGGGCGGCGGCCAGGACGGACCGGACCCGCTCGGCGTCGGTGGGCCGGCCGGTGGCCGGGGTGGCGGGGGCAGCACCGGACATGCACATGCGGATCTCCATCGTCCTGGGCGAGTGACTTAGGTATGCCTAACCTAACTCATTCGCTTCTGTAGGTGTACCCCGTGTCGCTCGTGTCGTTGTTGGGCTGAACGGGTGAAACGCGAGAGGATGGGGGGATGCACATGAAGCGCACGGCCGAGGCGGCCCGGTGAGCAGGTACGACGTCACGGACGAACAGTGGGAGGGGCTCGCGCAGGTGGTCCCCCTGCGCAGTCGCAACGAGTGGCCCTCCCGGGTGGACCACCGCACGATCCCCACCGCGCCGGGAGCAGCCGCGGCGGAACAGCGGCGCTTCGTCGTGATCCGGGTCCAGGTCTTCGCCGACGCCCGGGAGGTGGCCGAGTACCTGATCGCACAGATCCCGGTGCTGCTCGACCTCACCGGCGCGGACACCGAAGTGGCCAAGCGGATCCTCGACTTCAGCAGCGGCGTGGTCTTCGGGCTGGGCAGCGGGATGCACCGGGTCGACCGCAACGTCTTCCTGCTGGCGCCCGTCGGGACCGAGGTCGAGGGGATCGCGGCCGCTGCCGTCCCCCGATCGTAGGAAGGTCGCCTCGACGGAACGGTTCGCCGGGCCCACCGGGGGTCCGGCGGCCCGTACCGTCCGGCGCATGGACGCCACCCTGAACCCGCCGGGGGCCACGCCCCCCGCCCCCCTCGACTTAGCCGCCCCCGCCGACCCGGCCGCCCCCGCCCCACCGCCCGCAGCGCCGTCCGCCGGGAACGGGGTGCAGTACCGGCCCGTCGTGAGCGAGTTGCGGCTTTCCGCCTTCGGGGTGCATCGCGGCGCCGTCTTCGGCATCGGACCCGTGACCCTCTTCGCCGGGCCCAGCGGCAGCGGCAAGTCCCAGGTCCTGGCCGCCTACGAGGCGCTGGCCGCGCTCGGGGCCGGAACCACCCTGGAGGAGGCCTTCCCCGATCCGCGGGGCCGGATCCCCGACCGGGCGCTGCCCGACGGGCAGGGGCGGCGCGGATTCCGCATCGGCTGCACCGTCGACGGCCCCGCGGGGCCCGTCCGCCTCGACCTCGCGGTACAGGCCGAGCCCACGCTCCGCATCGTCGGCGAACGGCTCTCGGCGGACGGTCAGATCCTGCTCGCCACCGCCCTGCGCGACCCCGGCCGGCAGTCCGTACAGGCCTCCTGGCTGACCGGCGGCGCCGTCGGCGTCACCCGGGCCCCCCTCCCCGATGACCGGCTCGGCACCGCGCTGCTCCCGCTGCGCGTGGCCGGCGCCACGGCCGGGCAGCGGCAGGTCCTGGCGGCCGCCGAGCAGGTGGTGGTGGCGCTGCGCTCGGTGTTTCCCTGCGACCCGCGCCCCGACCGGATGCGCGCACCCGTCCCGCCGGGCGAGGGCCGGCTGCTGGGCGACTGCGCCAACCTGGCCGACGTCCTGCGCCGGACCCGTCACGAGTGCGGCACCCGCCACGCGCTGCTGGCCGCGGCGGCGCGGACCGGCTGCGCGGGCCCGGTGCAGGGGCTGGACGTACGGGCTCCCGCACAGGGCCCGGTGACGGCGCTGCTGGACCGCGGCTCCGCCGCACCCGCCACCGAACTGGGCCGGCTCGGCTCGGGGGAGCTCCGCTTCCTCGCGCTGGCGCTGGTCCTGCTGACCGGCCCCGGGGTGCTGGCCATGGACCCGGCCGCCGAACTGCTCTCCGCCCGGCAGGCGCTGACCGTCCTCGCCGACGGCTTCGACCGCGGCCTGGACGGCCGGCAGAGCGCCGAACTGCTGCGGCTGGCCCTGCTGTCCTGCGGTCGGGGCCACGTCCGCCTGGCGGCGGCGGTGGGCCGGGAGACGGCTGCAGCCGCCCGTGTGACCCCGGGGGTCACGGTGGTAGACCTGACGCATGAGCGATGCGCATGACACCGAGACCTCCCCGGCGAGCCGTGAGCGGCTGTACCGGCTTCAGCGGCGGCTGGCCGAGTTCGCCGCCGCGCGCGGGTGGGAGCCCTACCACACGCCCAAGAACCTGGCCGTGGCGCTGAGCGTGGAAGCGGCCGAACTGGTCGAAATCTTCCAGTGGCTGACGCCGGAACAGTCGGCGAAGGTCATGGAGAAGCCGGAAACCGCACACCGCGTGGCCGATGAGGTCGCCGACGTACTGGCGTATCTGCTGCAATTCTGTGAGGTTCTCGGGGTGGATGTGCTGGATGCGCTCGCCGCGAAGATCGAGAGGAACGAGCTCCGCTTCCCGGTGACCGGGGCTCCGACGTCCCAATGTCACTCTTCGGAGTGATGGCGTCGTCCGCAACCATGTTTGTGTCCATAGATTTCCGAATACCCCTGGCTTTACTGGCCCATTGCCCTCACTCTGGGTAGTGGTGAGGATGGTGGATGTCGTGCGGACGGGGGACGGCATATGGATGCGGTACGGCTCATCGCGGCCGGCCGGCACGCGCTGGCACAGAGCGGGGCGGCGATGGACATCGTGGGCGAGGCCTGGCAGGCACAGGCGCTCGCGCAGGGGATGGGGAGCTGGTTGGCGGTCACCGGGCCGCCGGAGCTGAGATCGGAGGCACGGGGACTGGGTGAAGCGGGGGGCAGGGGCTGTGGGGTGCTCGACAGAGCGGCCCTGCGAGGAGAGGGTAGAGCGCCCGACTATCCGCCGAGAGCCGCGCAGCTGACCGGGGTGGCGGATGTCCGCCAGGCTCTGCTCGGACTGCAGGCGCTGCTCGGTGAAGTGGGCATAGCCCTGGTCGGGGTGGCCTGTGCGACCGATGACGAAGGCCTGTACTGGCAGTGCATGGAGTCCATCGACGCGGTCGACGAATCGAGCGACCGGGTCCGGGCGGTCCTGCGCAGGCTGACCGTCCGCGAACGGGGGTCAGCCTCCGGCGTGGCCTGACGGCAGGCCGGAGGGACGGGACCGGGGTCCCGCCGCGCGCGACGGGACCCGCACGGTCATTGCGGTCAGTACGACCGGTACGACGGGCGCTCACTCTCAGGAGTAAGGCTGCCCGCGGTCGGCGGTGTGCCGGGGGCCGCGGTCCGTGGAGGACTGGAGGTCGGCATCGAGCTGCGACAAGTCGGCGTTCAGCGCCGCCATCAGCTCTTCCATCTGCTGGAGCAGGCCCTTCGGTGCACCGTCCTGGGCGGCCGCCGCGGGCTCCTGGCGTGCACGGTCGTCTGCTGCCTGTCCGGTCTGTCCGGTGTGCTCGGGCACGGACTCGTGAGACATGGCGGCCTCCTCGGCCCTGGCCCTTCCAAGGCGGAAGGGGGCGGTGGACGCACCGGCGAGGGGCCGGCCGGCGCGCGGGCCGGGCGGTCCGGCTCCGTCCGAGCCAACGATCTCCATCCTGGCTGGTCACTGGCCGGGCCGGGGCGGCCCGGCCGGTTGACGTAGCTTCACCCTGCCGGGGTGGGAGGGGCAGGATGGAGTCATGGACCTCCGAATTTTCACCGAGCCCCAGCAGGGCGCGAGCTACGACACCCTCCTGACCGTCGCCAAGGCCACCGAGGACCTGGGCTTCGACGCGTTCTTCCGGTCCGACCACTATCTGAAGATGGGGTCGGCGGACGGACTGCCCGGACCCACCGACGCCTGGATCACGCTCGCGGGCCTGGCCCGGGAGACGCGGCGGATCCGCCTCGGCACGCTGATGACGGCCGGCACCTTCCGGCTGCCCGGGGTGCTCGCCATCCAGGTGGCCCAGGTCGACCAGATGTCCGGCGGCCGGGTCGAACTCGGCCTGGGAGCAGGCTGGTTCGAAGACGAGCACAAGGCGTACGGCATCCCCTTCCCGGCGGAGCGGATGGCCCGGCTGGAAGAGCAGCTGGCCATCGTCACCGGTCTGTGGGCGACCGAGCCCGGCGCCACGTTCGACTATGCGGGCGCCCACTACCAGGTGGAGAAGTCCCCGGCCCTGCCCAAGCCGGCCCAGGCCAAGGTGCCCGTGCTCATCGGCGGCCACGGTGCGAAGCGGACCCCGCGCCTGGCCGCCCGGTACGCGGACGAGTTCAACATGCCGTTCGCGTCGATCACGGACAGCGAGCGACAGTTCGGCCGGGTGCGCCGGGCGGCCGAGGAGGCCGGGCGGGAGGCCGACGACCTCGTCTACTCCAACGCCCTCGTCGTGTGCGTCGGCAAGGACGACGCCGAGGTGGCCCGCCGCGCCGAGGCCATCGGCCGGGACGTGGAGGAGCTCAAGGCCAACGGCCTGGCCGGCTCCCCGGCCGAGGTCGTGGAGAAGATCGGCGCCTACGCGGCCGTCGGCAGCTCCCGCGTCTACCTCCAGCTGCTCGACCTCGACGACCTGGACCACCTGGAGCTGATCTCGGCCCAGGTGCTGTCCCAGCTCGGCTGAGGGAGGCGGACGAACGATGCCCCGCGCGTCCGGCCCGCTCGCCGAAGCCCTGGCCCGCAGGACCGTGCTCCTGGACGGCGGGCTGAGCAACCAGCTCGCCGACCAGGGCTGCGACCTGTCCGGAGACCTCTGGTCGGGGCGGGTGCTCGCCGAGCGGCCGGACGAGGTGGAGGCCGCCCACACGGCGTACGCGCGGGCCGGCGCCGAGGTGCTGATCACCGCGAGCTACCAGGTCGGGTACGAGGCCTTCGCCGCCCACGGCCACGACCGCGCCACGACCACCGCCCTGCTGCACCGCAGCGTCGCCCTGGCCGCCCGGGCGGCCGGAGCCGCCGACCACGAGGTCTGGGTCGCGGCCTCGGTCGGCCCGTACGGGGCGGTGCTCGCCGACGGCTCCGAATACCGCGGGCGGTACGGGCTGACCGTGCGCGAGCTCGCCGCCTTCCACCGCCCGCGCATCGAGGCCCTGCTCGCGGCGGACCCCGACGTCCTGGCCCTGGAGACCGTCCCGGACGCCGCCGAGGCCGAAGCCCTCATCGGCGTCCTCGCCGGGACCGGCGCCCGCGCCTGGCTGAGCTACACCGTCGCCGGCGCCCGCACCCGCGCCGGCCAGGACCTCCCCGAGGCCTTCGCCCTCGCCGCCGCAGCACCGGAGATCATCGCCCTCGGCGTCAACTGCTGCGACCCGGCGGAGGTCCTGCCCGCACTGGAGGCCGCCGCATCCGTCACCGGCAAGCCGCTCCTGGCCTACCCCAACGACGGCTCCGCCTGGGAAGCGGCCACCGCCACCTGGCACGCCCCGGCCGATCCCGCCCCGTGGCCCGTCGACGCCTGGCGCACCGCGGGCGCCCGCCTGGTGGGCGGCTGCTGCCGCATCGGCCCGTCCCGCATCGCCGAACTGGCCGCCGGGCGGTAACCGCGGGCCGATCCCGACGGCCGCTACGAGCCCCCGAGGTCCCAGCGTTCGCCGAGCACCCCGCCGCCCGAGGTGACGAGGGCGGCCATCTCGGCCTCCACCGCGGCGAGTTCGGCAGGCCGCTCCATCACGGCCAGCTGCTCGCGGTAGTGGACCAGCGAGCTGAGGAGCAGCTGGGTCCGGTCGGGCTCCAGTGCGACCATCCGGCGTGCGGCGGCCACGGACTCGGCGCGCAGGGCGAGCGCTATCCCCGGCCGGTGGCCGAACTCCTGGCGGCCGTACTGGAACAACGCGACCGCGAGCAGGGGCAGATAGGCCAACGGGCTCACCCGGACCAGAACGCGATAGGCGGCGACCCGCCGGGCGACCGGCAGCGTCCCCGATTCCAGGAGCGCCACTCGGGCGCGCAGCACAGCGTCGTGGTTGATGTTCTCCGTGGGATTCATGAGGGAGATTCTGAAAGCCGCACAGGGGGCCAAACAAGGGCAATCGGCTGTGCCCTTCGTCCTACGAAAACGGCCTCTGAGCTGTCATGATGGATACGTCATCACCCCTGCGCCCCCGCGGCGGCGCCCCGCCCGCTGCCGCAGCGCCCGCGAGTGGGCCCGGATGGACAAAATCCGTTGGTCCGACCGGTGATGCCAGCACATACTCGGGCGCATGTTCCTGACGATCTCCACCACCGGCACCGCCGCGGACCCGGCAACTGACCTGGGCTTTCTGCTGCACAAGCACCCGGGGAAGGCGCAGGCGTTCGCCACCTCCCACGGCAGCGCCCACGTGTTCTACCCCGAGGCCACGGCCGAGCGCTGCACGGCGGCGCTGCTGTTGGAGGTGGACCCCGTCGCACTCGTGCGGCGCGGTCAGGGCAAGGGGCGCGGCGGAGCGCCGGACGCCGCACTCGCCCAGTACGTCAACGACCGCCCGTACGCGGCCTCCTCGCTGCTCGCCGTCGCGCTCGGCAAGGTCTTCCGCAGTGCGCTGGCGGGCCAGTGCGCGGCCCGCCCGGAGTTGGCGGAGCGGGCCCGCCCGGTGAGGATCGAGATACCGGTGCTGCCCGCACGCGGCGGCGCGGAGCTCGTGCACCGGCTGTTCGATCCGCTCGGCTGGGACCTCGTACGGGCGGAACCGCTGCCGCTCGACGAGGAGTTCCCCGCGTGGGGCGATTCCCGTTACGTACGGCTCGTCCTGGAGGGCGGGCTGCGGCTCGCTGACGCCCTGCGCCAGCTCTACGTCATGCTGCCGGTGCTCGACGACTCCAAGCACTACTGGGTCGCCCCGGACGAGGTGGACAAGCTGCTGCGTGCCGGAGACGGCTGGCTGGCGGCCCACCCCGACAACGCGCTGATCACCTCCCGCTACCTCGCGCGGCACAAGCGGCTCACCCAGGACGCCCTCGACCGCCTGGAGCTGGTCCGCCTGGCCGAGGCCGAGGGCAGCGAGGTGGAGGAGATCGACAACGCGGTCGACGAGAACAGCGACACCGAGGAGCGGCCCGTACCCCTCGCGGTACAGCGCCGCGAGGCGATCCTCACCGCGCTGCGCGCCGCCGGCGCGGCCCGGGTCCTCGACCTCGGCTGCGGACAGGGCCAGCTGGTGCAGGCCCTCCTCAAGGACGCGGCCTTCACCGAGATCGTCGGTGTCGACGTGTCCGTGCGGGCCCTCGCCACGGCCGCCAAGCGGCTGCGGCTGGAGCGGATGGGGGAGCGGCAGAGCAGCCGCGTACAGCTGCTCCAGGGCTCGCTCGCGTACACCGACAAGCGGCTGGCGGGCTACGACGCGGCCGTGCTCAGCGAGGTCATCGAGCACGTGGACCTGCCGCGGCTGCCCGCCCTGGAGTACGCCGTGTTCGGCGCGGCCCGCCCCCGCACGGTCCTCGTCACCACCCCCAACGTCGAATACAACGTCCGCTGGGAGACCCTGCCCGCCGGGCACGTCCGGCACGGCGACCACCGCTTCGAGTGGACCCGCGCGGAGTTCCGCGCCTGGGCCGCGACGGTCGCCGAACGGCACGGGTACGCGGTGGAGTTCACACCCGTCGGCGATGACGACCCGCAGGTCGGCCCGCCGACCCAGATGGCCGTCTTCACGCAGGCCGCCACCCGTGCCACCGACACCACCCGCAGCGACACCACCGAGTCCCCGAAGGAGGGCGAGGCAGCATGACCACCACCGACAGCAAGCGCGTACTTCCCGTCACCGACCTGTCCCTCGTCGTCCTGATCGGGGCCACCGGATCCGGGAAGTCCACCTTCGCCCGCAGGCACTTCAAGCCCACCGAGGTCCTTTCCTCCGACTACTGCCGGGGCCTGGTCGCCGACGACGAGAACGACCAGAGCGCCAGCAAGGCCGCCTTCGAGGTCCTCCACCACATCGCCGGCAAGCGGCTGGAAGCCGGCCGCCTCACCGTCGTCGACGCGACCAGCGTGCAGGCCGAGGCCCGCCGGCAGCTCGTCCAGCTCGCCCGCCAGTACGACGTCCTGCCCATCGCCATCGTCCTCGACATGCCCGAGGAGGTCTGCGCCGAACGCAACGCAGCCCGCCCCGACCGGGCCGGACTGCCCCGCGCCGTCATCCAGCGGCACCGCCGTGACCTGCGCCGCTCGCTGCGCGGACTGGAGCGCGAGGGCTTCCGCAAGGTGCACGTGCTGCGGTCGGTCGAGGAGGCCGACAACGCGGAGGTCGTGCTGGAGAAGCGGTTCAACGACCTCACCCACCTCAGTGGCCCCTTCGACATCATCGGCGACGTCCACGGCTGCTCCTCCGAGCTGGAGACCCTGCTCGGCAAGCTCGGGTACGAGGACGGCGTGCACCCCGAGGGCCGCACCGCGGTCTTCGTCGGCGACCTCGTCGACCGCGGCCCGGACAGCCCCGGCGTACTGCGTCGGGTGATGGGCATGGTCGGCTCCGGCAACGCCCTGTGCGTGCCCGGGAACCACGAGAACAAGCTCGGCCGCTACCTCAAGGGCTCCAAGGTCCAGCGGACCCACGGGCTCGCCGAGACGATCGAGCAGCTGGAGCGGGAGCCGGAGGAGTTCGTCCGGGAGGTGCAGGAGTTCATCCGCGGCCTCGTCAGCCACTACGTGCTAGACGGCGGCAAGCTGGTGGTCTGCCACGCCGGCCTGCCGGAGAAGTACCACGGGCGCACCTCCGGCCGGGTCCGCTCGCACGCCCTGTACGGGGAGACCACCGGCGAGACCGACGAGTTCGGCCTGCCCGTGCGCTACCCGTGGGCCGAGGAGTACCGGGGCAAGGCGGCGGTGGTCTACGGCCACACCCCGGTCCCGAACACGGCCTGGATCAACAACACCATCTGCCTGGACACCGGCGCGGTCTTCGGCGGGAAGATGACCGCCCTGCGTTGGCCCGAGCGCGAACTGGTCGACGTACCCGCCGAGAAGGTCTGGTACGAGCCGGTCAAGCCACTCGCCGGCGAGACGCCGGGCGGTCACGACGGGCGGCCGCTCGACCTGGGCGACGTCCAGGGGCGCCGGATCGTCGAGACCCGGCACCTGGGCAACGTCACCGTGCGCGAGGAGAACGCGGCGGCGGCCCTGGAGGTCATGAGCCGCTTCGCGGTGGACCCGCGGCTCGTCCCCTACCTCCCGCCGACCATGGCGCCCACGGCCACCGCGGCCGTGGACGCCCGCGGCGGAGCCGCTGACGAAGGCTTCCTGGAGCACCCGGCCGAGGCCTTCGCCCAGTACCGCAAGGACGGCGTCGCCCAGGTCGTCTGCGAGGAGAAGCACATGGGCTCCCGCGCCACCGTCCTGGTCTGCAAGGACGCCGACGCGGCCCGGGTGCGCTTCGGCGTCGACGGCCCGACCGGCTCCGTCTACACCCGCACCGGCCGGCCCTTCTTCCACGACCCCGAGGTCACCGAGGAGGTCCTCGCCCGGCTCCGCGGCGCCATCACCGACGCGGGCCTGTGGGACGAGCTGGCCACCGACTGGCTGCTGCTGGACGGGGAGCTGCTCCCCTGGTCGCTGAAGTCCACCGGCCTGCTGCGCAACCAGTACGCCGCCGTCGGCGCGGCCTCCCGCGCCGTCTTCCCCGACGCCCTCGCCGCCCTGGCCACGGCCGCCGAACGCGGCATCGACACCGGCGCCCTGCTCGCCCACCAGCGGGACCGGGCCGCCGATGCCAAACGCTTCACCGACGCCTACCGGCGCTACTGCTGGACCACCGACGGGCTGGACGGCGTACGGTTCGCGCCCTTCCAGCTCCTGGCTGCGGCCGGGCGCTCGCTGGCCGCCGTACCGCACGACGAGCAGCTGTTCTGGCTGGACCGGCTCGTCGCCGCGGACGAGGCGGCCGGCACCGGCCTGCTGCGCCGCACCGGCCGGATCCTGGTGGACACCGCCGACGAGGACTCCGTGCGGGCCGGTACCGACTGGTGGCTGGAGTTGACGGCCGCCGGGGGCGAGGGCATGGTCGTCAAACCGCTCCAGGCGTATGCCCGGGACGGCAAGGGCCGCCTGGTCCAGCCCGGTGTCAAGGTGCGCGGCCGCGAGTACCTGCGGATCATCTACGGCCCGGAGTACACGCGTCCGGAGCAGCTGGAGAAGCTGCGCCAGCGGTTCCTGGGGCACAAGCGCTCGCTGGCCCTGCGCGAGTACGCGCTCGGACTGGAGGCCCTGGACCGGCTGGCGGCCGAGGAGCCGCTGTGGCGGGTGCACGAGGCGGTCTTCGCGGTGCTCGCCCTCGAATCGGAGCCGGTCGACCCCAGGTTGTGAGGCGGAGCCCGGCGCGCGGCGCCGCAAAGTCGTAAAGGGGAAGCCCCTGTACGGCCCCGAATTAGGTCGTATGGGGGAACTTTCCCGACGAACGCCGGGAAAACCGCCGGCGGGATCGTTCATCCAGGGGCAGCGGAATGTCCGCGACCCTGGAAGGACGGAACGTCACTTATGAAGATGACCGCGCGCGGAAGCATTGCGGCACTCATGACCTGTATGGCCGCGGCCGGCGCCGCCACCCCGGCCGTGGCCGACTCGGTGCCGGTGGGTGTCCCCCTGGACGCCGTGAAGACCACACTGGGCGTGGACACCCCGCGCGTGGCCACCGCGGTACCGATGCCGATCGTCGGCGCCCCGGACGCTCCCCGGTACCACAAGGGTGATCTGCTCCCCAGCCCGCTCCTCCCGGTGCTGCCGATCAGCACTGAGCTCGGCAACACCCTGGTCGGTGCGCCCGTGCCGAACCTGCTCGGCGACCCGAAGACCGACGGCGAGGGCACCTTGGAGACCCCGGCCACCGATCTGCTCACCCGCACCCCCGGTGCGGTCGTCGGCGCACCGTTGACGCTGCCGAACGGAGCGAACTACGGCATCCCGGACCTGACCACCCCCAAGCTGGGCCTGACCGCCCCGGAGCTGATCGGGGCCCCGTCGGCGCTCCTCGGTCTGCACTGATCCCGCTGGGGCTGCCGGGTCCGCCGGGGCTGCCGGTCGTGCCGGTTCTCCTGAGCGAACGCCACGTCAAAAAGCCGTCCGGTCTGCGAACGTGTATGCCATGGGATTCCATGTCGACTCCGAGACCGGGCGGCTCCGCCGCGTCATCCTCCACCGGCCGGACCTGGAGCTGAAGCGGCTCACACCGAGCAACAAGGACGCGCTGCTCTTCGACGACGTGCTGTGGGTGCGCCGGGCCCGCCAGGAGCACGACGGCTTCGCCGACGTCCTGCGCGACCGCGGTGTGGAGGTGCACCTCTTCGGCGACCTGCTCACCGAGGCCCTGGACATCCCGGAGGCCAGACACCTCGTCCTGAACCGGGTGTTCGACGAGAAGGAGTACGGGCCGCTCGCCACCGACCACCTGCGCGCGGTCTTCGACGGCCTGCCGGCGACCGGGCTGGCCGAGACGCTGGTCGGCGGGATGACCAAGCGGGAGTACTTGGAGCGGCACGCCGAGCCGGTGTCGGTGCGTTTCCACGCCATGGAGTTGGACGACTTCCTGCTGGGGCCGCTGCCCAACCACTTGTTCACCCGGGACACCTCCGCGTGGATCTATGACGGGGTGTCCATCAACGCGATGCGCTGGCCGGCCCGGCAGCGCGAGACGGTGCACTTCGAGGCGATCTACAAGCACCACCCGCTGTTCGCCTCCTCGGGGGCCTTCCACTACTGGTCGCAGGGGCAGGCGGACTACCCGTCGACCATCGAGGGCGGGGACGTCCTCGTCATCGGCAACGGAGCGGTGCTGATCGGGATGAGCGAGCGGACCACGCCCCAGGCGGTGGAGATGCTCGCGCGGGGCCTGTTCGCCGCCGGGTCGGCGAAGACGATCGTGGCGCTGGACATGCCGAAGCGGCGGGCCTTCATGCACCTGGACACGGTGATGACGATGGTGGACGGAGATACGTTCACTCAGTACGCGGGCCTCGGCATGCTGCGCTCCTACACGATCGAGCCGGGGGAGGGCCTGCACGAGCTGAAGGTGACCGACCACCCGCCGGAGCACATGCACCGGGCGATCGCGGCGGCCCTGGGGCTGGATTCGATCCGGGTGCTGACCGCCACGCAGGACGTGCACGCGGCGGAGCGCGAGCAGTGGGACGACGGCTGCAACGTGCTGGCCGTCGAGCCGGGAGTGGTGGTGGCGTACGAGCGGAACGTGACGACCAACACGCACCTGCGCAAGGAGGGGATCGAGGTCATCGAGATCCCGGGCAGCGAGCTGGGGCGGGGCCGGGGCGGGCCGCGGTGCATGAGCTGTCCGGTGGAGCGGGACCCGGCCTGACCTGGAGGGAGACCGCCGAGGGGGCTGTATATCAATACGGGGCATCGTATAGAGTTCCAGTATCCCCTGTCAGCGCGACCCTGGAGTACCCCCATGGCCACCGACCTCGTCGGCCGTAGTTTCCTCAAGGAGCTCGACTTTTCAGCCGCCGAGTTCCGCGGCCTGATCGAGCTCGCCGCCGAACTCAAGGCGGCCAAGAAGGCCGGGGTGGAGCAGCGCCGTCTCCAGGGCAGGAACATCGCGCTGATCTTCGAGAAGACCTCGACGCGCACCCGCTGCGCGTTCGAGGTCGCCGCCGCCGACCAGGGTGCCCACACCACCTACCTCGACCCCGTCGGCTCCCAGATGGGGCACAAGGAGTCGGTCAAGGACACGGCGCGGGTGCTGGGCCGGATGTTCGACGGCATCGAGTACCGCGGGGACAGCCAGGAGGCCGTCGAGGCGCTCGCCGCCCACTCCGGCGTGCCGGTGTTCAACGGCCTCACCGACGACTGGCACCCGACCCAGATGCTGGCCGACGTGCTCACCATGACCGAGCACTGCGCCAAGCCGCTGGACCGGATCGCCTTCGCCTACCTCGGCGACGCCCGCTTCAACATGGGCAACTCCTACCTGGTGACCGGTGCGCTGCTCGGCATGGACGTGCGCATCGTCGCGCCGAAGGCCTACTGGCCCGCCGAGCCCGTGGTGGCGAAGGCGCGCGAGCTCGCCGACGCCAGCGGGGCCCGGATCACGTTGACCGAGGACGTCGCCGCGGGCGTGGCCCAGGCGGACTTCGTCGCCACCGACGTGTGGGTCTCGATGGGCGAGCCCAAGGAGGTCTGGGACGAGCGGATCGGCGCCCTGGCCCCGTACGCCGTCACGATGGACGTGCTGCGCGCGAGCGGCAACCCGGACGTGAAGTTCCTGCACTGCCTGCCCGCCTTCCACGACCTGGGCACCAAGGTCGGCCGGGAGATCCACGAGCGGCACGGGCTGGACTCGCTGGAAGTGACGGACGAGGTGTTCGAATCCGCGCACTCGGTCGTCTTCGACGAGGCCGAGAACCGGCTGCACACCATCAAGGCCGTGCTCGTCGCGACGATGGCCCGGCCGGCCCCGGGACTGCCCGCATAGTCATGCGGGCCGCGCCGCCCGGGGCGCCCCGGGCGGCCTTTCCGCGCCGTACGCTCACCCAGATGTCGCGTTTCTGTGACGGCAGTCAGGATGCGGTGATATCGTCGATCGTGTGAGCCCCTTCATCGGTTCCACAGCAGCGACCGAACGGTGGCGCCACCTGCGGGTGACCCGGCAGGACGGCGTGGCCACCGTCACCCTCGACCGCCCCGAGAAACTCAACGCCCTCACCTTCGGTGCCTACGCCGACCTGCGCGACCTGCTCGCCGAACTCTCCCGGGAGCGGTCCGTACGGGCCCTCGTGCTCGGCGGCGAGGGGCGCGGGTTCTGCTCCGGCGGGGACGTGGACGAGATCATCGGCGCCACCCTCGCCATGGACACCGCCCAGCTCCTCGACTTCAACCGGATGACCGGCCAGGTGGTGCGGGCCCTGCGCGAGGCCCCCTTCCCGGTGATCGCCGCCGTGCACGGGGTCGCCGCGGGCGCGGGCGCCGTCCTCGCCCTCGCCGCCGACTTCCGGATCGCCGACCCCACCGCCCGCTTCGCCTTCCTCTTCACCCGCGTCGGCCTCTCCGGCGGGGACATGGGCGCCGCGTACCTGCTGCCCCGCGTCGTCGGCCTCGGCCACGCCACCCGGCTACTGATGCTCGGAGAGCCCGTACGCGCCCCGGAGGCCGAGCGCATCGGCCTGCTCAGCGAGGTCACCGAGGAGGGCAAGGCCGGCGTACGGGCCGCCGAACTCGCCGCGCACCTCGCGACCGGCCCGGCCCTGGCGTACGCCCAGACCAAGGCGCTGCTGACTGCCGAGCTCGACATGCCGCTGGCCGCGTCGGTCGAGCTCGACGCCAACACCCAGGCCCTGCTGATGAACGGCCGGGACTACGCCGAATTCCACGCCGCCTTCACCGCGAAGCGGCCCCCGGAGTGGGAGGGCAGGTAGCGCCATGTCCGCGGGCACCGAGCCGGCCGGCAGCTCCCGGCCCGCCCTGCGGGTCGCCGTCGTCGGCGGCGGCCCGGGCGGCCTGTACGCCGCCGCACTGCTGGCCCGCCAGGGCCACACCGTCGAGGTCTGGGAACGGGGCGCCCCCGAGGACACCTTCGGCTTCGGCGTGGTGCTCTCCGACGAGACCCTCGGCGGCATCGAACGGGCCGACACCGTCGTCTACGCCGCCCTCAGCGCGGAGTTCGTCCGCTGGGACGACATCGACGTCGTTCACCGGGGCCGGCTGTTGACCTCCGGCGGCCACGGCTTCGCGGCCCTCGGCCGGCGCAGGCTGCTGGAGATCCTCCACGAACGCTGCGCCGGACTCGGGGTCAAGCTCCGCTTCCGCACCGCGGCGCCGGCCGCCGAGGTACTGGCGGCCTCGTACGACCTGGTCATCGCGGCCGACGGGGTCCACAGCGCCACCCGGCAGAGCGGCGCCGCGCACTTCCGCCCGACGCTGACGAGCGGACGATGCCGGTACATCTGGCTCGCCGCCGACTTCGCCTTCGACGCCTTCCGATTCGAGATCGCGGAGACCGAGCACGGCGTCATGCAGCTGCACGCCTACCCGTACTCCGCCGACGGCTCCACCGTGATCGTCGAGATGCACGAACAGGTGTGGCGGGCCGCCGGCCTCGACCTGTGCGACGAGGCCGAGTCGGCCGCCCGCTGCGCCAAGATCTTCGGCGAGGCCCTGAGCGGCCGGCCGCTGCACGGCAACCGCTCCGCCTGGACGGAGTTCCGCACGGTCGTCAACGAGCGGTGGTCGCACGGCAACGTGGTCCTGCTCGGCGACGCGGCCCACACCGCGCACTTCTCCATCGGCTCCGGTACCAAACTGGCCGTGGAGGACGCCCTCGCGCTCGCCGAAGCGGTGGCCGCGGAGCCGGACGTACCCGCCGCCCTGGCCGCGTACGAGAGCGCCCGGAGGCCGGCGGTCGCCTCGACCCAGCGGGCCGCCGCGGCCAGCATGCGCTGGTTCGAGGAACTCGCCGGGTACGTGGACCAGCCCGCCCGGCAGTTCGCCTTCAACCTGCTCACCCGCAGCCGCCGGGTGACCCACGACAACCTGCGGCTGCGCGACGAGCGGTTCACCCGGGCCGTGGAACGGGACTTCGGCTGCCCGGACGAGCACACTCCGCCGATGTTCACCCCGCTGAAGCTGCGCGGGCTGACCCTGCGCAACCGCGTCGTGGTCTCACCGATGGACATGTACTCGGCCGCCGACGGCGACGGGACGCCGGGGGACTTCCACCTCGTGCACCTGGGCGCGCGGGCCCTCGGCGGAGCCGCCCTGGTGATGACCGAGATGGTCTGCGTGTCCCCCGGGGGCCGGATCACCCCCGGCTGCACCGGCCTCTACACCGCCGAGCAGGCCGCGGCCTGGACCCGGATCGCGGACTTCGTCCACACCGCCGCGCCCGGCACCGCGCTCGGCGTCCAGCTCGGCCACTCGGGCCGCAAGGGCTCGACGCGGCTCATGTGGGAGGGCATGGACGACCCCCTTCCGGAGGGCAACTGGCCGGTGGCGGCCGCCTCCGAACTGCCCTACCGGCCGGGCGTCTCGGCCGTCCCGCGCGCCCTGACCGTGGAGGACCTCGCGTCGATCCGCTCCGATTTCGCGGCAGCCGCCGTACGGGCCGCCGGCTGCGGGTTCGACCTGCTGGAACTGCACTGCGCCCACGGCTACCTGCTGTCCGGGTTCCTGTCCCCGCTCACCAACCACCGCACCGACGCCTACGGAGGCCCGCTGGAGAACCGGCTCCGGTTCCCGCTGGAGGTCTTCGACGCCGTCCGCGCCGTCTGGCCCGACGACCGCCCCATGACCGTCCGCATCTCGGCCACCGACTGGGCCCCGGGCGGCACCTCCGCCCAGGACGCGGTGGACATCGCGGCCGCGTTCGCCGCGCACGGCGCCGACGCCATCGACGTGTCGACCGGCCAGGTGGTGGCGGACGAGACGCCCGAGTACGGGCGCTCGTACCAGACCCCGTACGCCGACCGGATCCGCAACGCCCTGGGCGTCCCGGTCATCGCCGTCGGCGCCATCTCCTCCTGGGACGACGTGAACTCCCTGCTGCTGGCGGGCCGCGCCGACCTCTGCGCCGTCGGCCGCCCCCACCTGTACGACCCGCACTGGACCCTGCACGCGGCCGCCGACCAGTCCTACGAAGGCCCGGCCGCGCCCTGGCCCGCCCCCTACCGGGCCGGCAGCCGCAAACCACCGGCCGGCCGCGGCTGAGGCGCGGTCACCCGCCGCCGGGCGCCAGGCACTCGTGGCACAGGCAGGGCCGCGGGTGCGGTCGGTCCGGCCACCGCCCGCCGCGCAGCTGCGCCGCTCGCAGCTCCAGCCCGGGCGCCGTCCGCACCGCGTCCGCCTCGGCCGCCGCGCCCCAGAACCGCGACCAGCCGGCGGCGCGCAGCACGGCCGGGCTGCGCACCAGCTTCGGCCGGAAGGCGTGCAGATGGCGGGTGTGGACGTACCCCTGCACGTGGCGCCGGGTGTGCCGGGGGCGGCCGACGACCATGCACTGGTCCAGGCCGTCCACCACGTCGAAGACGTACACCTTGGCGCCGCCCGGGAAGGTCTTCGTCCCCGGGCGCAGGGCCTGGCCGTCCTCGCCCCAGCGGCGCCACTGCACGACGTTCGCGGCGAGTACCCACAGCGGTTCGGGCGGTCCACCGGGTTCCGGAGGGGCGCTCATACGGCGGCCACCTCGACGCGGTCCTCGACCGGGGTGTAGCCCAGGCGCCGGTAGATGCCGTTGCTGGTCGGGTTGGCCAGGTCCGTGAAGAGCAGCACCTCCGAGGCGCCGGCCGCGTACGCCGCTTCGCTCACCGCGTGCGTGACCCCGGCGGCGTACCCCCGACCGCGCAGCTGCGGCGGGGTGTACACCGGGCCGACCCGGGACACCGAGCCGATGGCGCGGAAGAACCCGGCCATCGACACCGGTGTCCCGGCGTCTTCCCAGAGCAGCATGCCCCCGTACGCGAGCCGGTCGCGCAGGAAGGCCTCGGAGGGGCCGCCCGGCTCCCGGGTCTCCCGCTTGAAGGCGCCGGCCCAGTCCAGCAGCAGCGGGAGGTCGTCCTCGACCGCGGTCCGGGCCCGCCCGGCCGGCGCGGGATCAGGGGTGAGGAGTCCGGCGAGCCGGTACAGCCGGTTCTCTTCGGTGACCTCGCTGCGCCTGCCCCAGGCCGCGGCCAGCGCCTGCGCGTCGTGGCGGCGGGCGTTCAGCGCGTCCACCCCGGCGAGCAGCGGCTCGGCGGCGAGCGCCGCCCCCAGCGCGCGGACGGCCTCCTGCGGCATCGCTCCGATCAGCAGCGGATACGGCGGGGTGCACAGCAGCGCGCCGGAGACGTTCCCGTCGGCGGCGGTCCACCAGCCGAAGAACGGCTCGGCGGATCCGTACGCGTCCGTACCGCGCCGCTCCAGCGCGTCGGTCACGGTCAACAGGGTGGTGTTGGCGACGGGCTCGGCGGCCAGGGCCGGGCCCGCCGCGGCCAGATAGGCCGCCAGGTCATGGGTGAAGGTCCACGTCATGGCTCATGATGGCGCCGAATCGTTTCCTCGGCACACCGGTTTCTACGAGGGCAGCCAGGCCGGCCACCACGGCGGCACGTTGTCGGCCCCGCAGAGTCCCGAGTCCCCGTGGTAGCCGTCCAGCGTGCCCTTCGTGGCGAAGAACCAGACGACGACCACGGCCAGGACGAGCAGGACCGGCACGGCGCGCAGCAGCAGGGGCAGTCTCCGCAGGAGGAAGGCGACCAGCAGCGAGAGGAGCGCGCACCCCGGCACCATCAGCACCAGCAGGAAGGTCATCTCGAAGCGCCCGCCCCCCTCCCATCCCGCGTCGCAGTACGCGCGGGCGTTGGAGGCGAGCGAGACGGCGGACCACCCCGCCACTGCACCGAGCAGCGCCGCCCCCGCCAGTTGGAGTCGTGCGGCCAGCTGCCCCGGCGGCTTCGCAGGCGCCTGGTACCACGTCTGCGGCTGGGGCTGCGACTGCGGAGCGAACGGAGGCTGGGGCCGCGGCGGAAGCGGCGGCTGTTGCGGGGACAGGGGAAGATCACGATGTGTCACATCCCCTCCTGACGCCGCCCCGTCGGCTACGGTTCCGCGAACCCCGCGCCGATATCCCGTAGCCGGGAGTGCAGTTCGGCGAAGACGGCCGCCGCCCGGTCTCCCGGCCAGTCCGCGGGCAGCAGCTCCCGCGGCAGGCCCGGGTCGGCGTACGGCAGGCGCCGCCAGGTGTCCAGGGCGAGCAGGTAGCCGCGGTAGGCCTCCTCCGGGGCGGGGGCCGGGCCCGACTGCAGGGCCCGCAGCACCGGCTCGTGCTGGTCGAGGAACTCCTCGTGCTGTTTGGCCAGCGAGGTCAGGTCCCACCACCGGGCCACCGCCTCGGCGGTCGGGGCGAAGCCGAGGTGGCCGCCGCGGAACAGTTCCACGTACGGCGTCAGGTGCAGCCGGTCCAGGGTGTGCCCGGTCTCGTCGTACAGGTGGGCCGGGGCGATCCACACCCCCGGCGCCACCGCGCCGAAGCCCAGGCGGGCGAGCCGCGAGCGCAGCAGGTGCCGCTTGTGCCGCTCCTGCTCCGGCACGGAGAACACCGCCAGCAGCCATTCGCCCGCCGGATGTGCGTCGCGGTCCCCGTAGATCCGCCGGTCGCCGTCGTCCAGCAGCTGCCGTGCCTCCGCGGAGAGCTCGTACCCCGCGGAGCCGTCCGCGGCGCGCGCGGGCAGCAGGAAGCCGCGCCGCTTCAGCCGGGACACCGACGAGCGGACCGACGGGGCGTCCACGCCGGCCGCGCCCAGCAGGCGGACCAGCGCCGACACCGGGACCGGGCCGGCGAAGGCCCGCCCGTAGGCGCCGTAGAACGTGACGATCAGGGATCGCGGAGTGTGCTGCTCGACCACGGGTTCACTGTAGGGGGCCTCTGGCCACTCAGCCCGGGCTCGCGGCGTCCGGAGCCGGGCCGACCGGCAGGACGCCCTGTGCGTCGCCCCTTGCGTCGCGCAGCCGGAACCGCTGCAGTTTCCCGGTCGCGGTCCGCGGGAGCGCGGGGAGGAAGACGAAGGCGCGGGGGCACTTGTGCGGAGCCAGTTCCGCCCGCATGAACGCCCGCAGGGCCTCCTCGGTCAGCGCGGCGCCGGCCCGCAGGACGGTGTACGCGACCACGATCTGCCCGCGTCGCTCGTCCGGGCGGCCCACCACCGCGGCCTCCACCACGTCCGGGTGGCGCATCAGGGCTTCCTCCACTTCCGGGCCCGCAATGTTGTAGCCCGCCGAGACGATCATGTCGTCAGCGCGGGCGACGTACCGGAAGTAGCCTTCCGGATCGCGGACGTAGGTGTCCCCGGTCAGGTTCCAGCCGTCCCGCACGTACTCCTCCTGCCGCGGATCCGCCAGGTAACGGCAGCCGACCGGGCCGCGCACGGCCAGCAGCCCCGGCTCGTTGTCCGCGACCGGGCGCCCCGAGCCGTCCACCACCCGCGCCTGCCAGCCCGGCACCACGCGGCCGGTCGTGCCCGGGCGGATGTCCTCGTCGGCCGCGGAGATGAAGATGTGCAGCAGTTCGGTGGCGCCGATGCCGTTGATGATCCGCAGCCCGGTGCGCTCGTACCAGGCCTGCCAGGTGGCCGCCGGGAGGTTCTCGCCCGCCGAGACGCAGCGGCGCAGTGCCGAGAGGTCGTGGGCGCCCACGTCGTACGGGCCCAGGGCGTCCAGCATCGCCCGGTACGCGGTGGGCGCGGTGAACAGCACCGTGACCCGGTGTTCGGCGAGCGCGGGCAGCAGGCGGCGCGGGACCGCCTGGTCGATCAGCAGGGCGCAGGCGCCGGCGCGCAGCGGGAAGACGACCAGGCCGCCGAGGCCGAAGGTGAAGCCGAGCGGCGGACTGCCCGCGAAGACGTCGTCGGGGCGGGGGCGCAGGACGTTGCGGGAGAAGGTGTCGGCGACGGACAGCAGATCGCGGTGGAAGTGCATGCAGCCCTTGGGGCGGCCGGTGGTGCCCGAGGTGAAGGCGATCAGCGCCACGTCGTCGGCGGAGGTCTCGACGGCGCGGAACGGTGCCTCGTGCCGGTCGGCCAGCCGCAGCAGGTCGTCCGGCGCCTCGCCGCCGTACGGGGTGATCCGCAGGCCGGGCACCTCGGCCTTGACCAGGTCGTCCAGCACGCCCACGTGGCACAGCGCGTGCTGCACCCGGGCCATCGCGCAGACCGTGGCCAGCTCCTGCGCCCGCTGCTGGGCGAGGACGGTCACGGCCACCGCGCCCGCCTTCATCACCGCCAGCCAGCACGCGGCGAGCCAGGGACCGGTGGGTCCGCGCAGCAGCACCCGGTTGCCGGGGACCACACCGAGGTCGGCCGCGAGTACGTGGGCGAGGCGGTCCACGCGCTCGCGCAGCCCGCCGTACGACCACACCTCGCCTGAGCCGCTGCGGAAGGCGGGGCGGTCGGGCCCGAACCGGTCGATGGTGGCGTCGAGCAGCTCGGCGCCGCAGTTGAGCCGGTCGGGGTAGGCCAGTTCGGGGAGCTCGAACAGGAGCCGCGGCCAGGCGTGCGGCGGCGGCAGATGGTCGCGCGCGAAGGTGTCGGCGTGGGCGGAAGGCTTGAGCTCCAAGGCGGGTTCGCCCCCTTGCAACGGCAGCGGCCCCCTGGCCGGGGACCGAAGTGGCGGAGCAGGCCGTGCACGTGCGCTACGAGCGTATCGTGATGGTGACGGCAGTCAACAGGACGCGATAGAAGCGGGGATGTTCGGATGACCGGATTCGCGCTCGGGGCGGAACAAGAGGAGTGGTGCGGGCAACTGCGCGCGCTGGCGGCGGACCGGCTGCGGCCGCTCGCGGAGAAGGGGGAGCCGGGCCGGGTCAACCGCCCGCTGCTCGCGGCACTGGGGGAGTTGGGTCTGCTGGAGCGGGTCTTCACCTCGGGAGCGCTGGAGCTGTGCATGCTGCGCGAATCCCTCGCGTACGGGTGCACGGAAGCGGAGACGGCCCTCGCCCTCCAGGGTCTGGGGGCGCATCCGGTGCTCCGCTCGGGCACGCCGGAGCAGCGGGCGCACTGGCTGCCCCCGGTACGGGCCGGGCGGGCGGTGGCGGCCTTCGCGCTGAGCGAGCCGGGGGCGGGCTCGGACGCGGCGGCGCTGGCGCTGGAGGCCGTCCCGGACGGGGACGGCTGGCGGCTCGGCGGCGAGAAGTGCTGGATCTCCAACGCGCCCGAGGCGGACTTCTACACGGTGTTCGCCCGCACGGGCGAGGGGCCGGCCGCCAAGGGGGTCACCGCCTTCCTGGTCCCGGCCGACCGTCCGGGCCTGTCGGGCGAATCCTTGGACATGCTCTCCCCGCACCCCATCGGCCGACTGGTCTTCGACGGGGTCCCGGTCGGCCCGCAGGACCTGCTCGGAGAGCCCGGCCGGGGGTTCCGGGTCGCGATGGACACCCTGAACCGGTTCCGGCCGAGCGTGGGCGCCTTCGCCGTCGGCATGGCCCGGGCCGCACTGGACGCGACCCTGGCGCACACGGCGGCGCGGCGCGCGTTCGGAGGAGTACTGGCCGACCTCCAGGCGGTGGGCCACCGGGTGGCCGACATGGCCACCCGTACCGAGGCGGCCCGGCTGCTGGTCTACGCGGCGGCGGGCGCCTACGACGCCGGCTCCCCGGACGTCCCGCGCCGCTCCGCCATGGCGAAACTGCTCGCGACGGAGACGGCCCAGTACGTGGTGGACCACGCGGTCCAGCTGCACGGAGCCGTCGCCCTCCAGCGCGGCCACCTGCTGGAGCACCTGTACCGGGAGGTCCGGGCGCCGCGGATCTACGAGGGTGCCAGCGAGGTGCAGCGCACGATCATCGCGAAGGAGCTCTACCGGTGAGCCGTGAGCGCAGCGACATCGAGCGGATCAACCCGGCCGAGCTCTCGCCGCCGACGGGCTTCTCGCACGCGGTGGCCGCGAGCGGTTCCCGGCTGGTGTTCCTGGCGGGCCAGACCGCGCTGGACTCCTCGGGCAAGGTGGTGGGGGACGCCCTGCCCGAGCAATTCGAACGTGCGCTGTCCAACCTCCTGGCGGCCCTTGCCGCGTCGGGCGGCGCCCCGGCGGACCTGGCCCGGGTGACGGTCTACACGGTCGACGTGGGCGCGTACCGCCTCCATGCGTCCGAACTCGGCAGCATCTGGCGCCGGCTGGCCGGTCGCGACTATCCGGCCATGGCGGTGATCGGGGTCGTCCGACTCTGGGACGAGCCCGCCCTGGTCGAACTGGACGGTATTGCCGTACTCCCCTCGCCAGCCCCTTGACCAGGTGGCTTTGACAGCGAGCCAGAGAGGGGTGAGGGTTGGAAATGACCTTTTTGTAAGAAAACTCACCAATGCTCGGAGGTGCGTGGTCATGCGCCGTGGGATCAAAGCGACGGTTCTGGCAGGGGCCGCGGGCGTCGCGCTCGGCCTGATGCCCGTCAGCGGGGCGTTCGCCGCGGGTCTGCCCCAGACCCAGCAGCACAACGACTCGGGATGGTGCTCCGAGAACTGGCGCGGGGACAACTGGCGTGACTGCTGCGACTCCTCCCGCTGGCACAACTGGAACGACCGTCCCAGCTGGTGCCGGGATGTCGACGCCCGGAACGGCCGCCACGACAACGCCAACTGGAACAACAACTGGAACAACAACCGGGACGACGGACGCTTCAGCCACGACAACCGCAACAGTGACAACTGGAACAGCGGCCACGACAACGGCCGGAACGACAACGGATCCGGTGGCCACGACAACGGCGGTGGCAGCGGCCACGACAACGGTGGCGGCGGCGGATACGGCGGCGGCGGTGGGGGCGGCGACGGCGGAGGCCGCAGTGGAGGCGGCGGCGACGGTGGAGGCGGCGGCAACGGTGGCGGCGGGGGCGGCGACGGTGGAGGCGGCGGCAATGGTGGAGGCGGCGGGGGCGGCGACGGTGGAGGCGGCGGCAATGGTGGAGGCGGCGGGGGCGGTGGCCACTAGCCCCGCGGCCTGACCGGTCACCGGCCCCGCGCCGTGGCCGCCCGCCGGCCCCCCGGCGTCAGCGGCCCTCCAGCAGGGTCCCCATCCACTCCTCGATCCCCGCGACCGTGCGGGGCAGGGCGCCCGACATCAGTCGGGCGCCCGTTGCCGTGACGACCAGGTCGTCCTCGATGCGGACGCCGATGCCCCGCAGCTCCGGCGGCAGGGTCTCGTCGTCCGGCTGGAGGTAGAGGCCCGGCTCGACCGTCAGGACCTGTCCCTCCTCCAGGACCCCGTCCAGGTAGGTTTCCGCGCGCGCCTTCGCGCAGTCGTGGACGTCCAGGCCCAGCATGTGCCCGCTGCTGCACAGCGTGTACCGGCGGTGCAGGTCGCCCCGCGCGTCCTTCAGGACGCCCCACTCGGCCAGGCCCTCCGCGATCACCCGCATCCCGGCCCGGTGGAAGTCCCGGAAGCTCGCGCCCGGCCGCAGCGCGGCCATGCCCGCGTCCTGCGCCGCCAGCACCAGTTCGTAGACCTGCCGTTGGACGGGGGAGAAGCGCCCCGACAGCGGGAGGGTGCGCGTGATGTCCGCCGTGTAGAGGCTGTCGGTCTCCACGCCCGCGTCCAGGAGCAGCAGATTGTTGCGGTCGAGCGGGCCGTCGTTGCGGATCCAGTGCAGGACGCACGCGTGCGCGCCCGACGCCGCGATCGTCTCGTACCCGGTGCCGTTGCCCTCCGCCCGGGCACGCAGGCCGAACACCCCCTCGATCCACCGCTCGCCCCGGGGGTGCGCCAGTGCGCGCGGCAGTGCCCGTACCACGTCTTCGAAGCCGGCGGCCGTGTGGTCGACGGCGAGTTGGAGCTGGCCGACCTCCCAGGCGTCCTTCACCAGGCGCAACTCGGAGAGGACGGCGGCCAGTTCCGTGTCGGTCGCGGCATTGCGGCCGCTCGGTGAGCCGAGGGCGTCCAGGTGGGCGCAGCGCAGGCCGGTGAGGCGCTCGGCCTCGGCCAGGTCGGGGCGGCGGCCGACCCAGAACTCCCCGTACCGGCGGTCCCGGTAGAACTCCTCGTTGCCGTCCGCGCGCGGCGAGCGGGGGCGCAGGTGGAGTACGGCCTCGTGGCCCTGCGGGCCCGAGGGCTCCAGTACGAGGACGTGGCCCACCTGGTCCTCGCCCGTCAATCCGGTCAGCCAGGCGTATGCGCTGTGCGGGCGGAAGCGGTGGTCGCAGTCGTTGGAGCGCACCTTGAGCTCGCCTGCCGGGATGATCAGCCGCTCGCCCGGGAAGCGCGCCGAGAGCCGGGCGCGCCGGGCCGGGGTGAGCTCGTACGCGGAGACCCGCGCGGCATCGGGGAGGGGGGACGGCGCCCAGTCGGCCGCCATGAACCGTGACAACTCCGGCGATACCGGCAGGTCGTGGCTGCCGATGTTGAGGCGGGAGACGGGGCTCGTTGCCGCGGGGGAGGGGGTGTCGGTCATGAGGGCTCCCTCAAGAAGATGCGAACTGGTGGGCGCACAGGTCTTGTCAGTGCAATTTCACATTACTATGTTACAGCTCACATCGCGGCACGTTAATCCCCGTCAAACGCCGTGTGACGCAGGGCAGTTCACGCACCACTTCCCCCACCTCCCTTCCCATCCAGGAGTCTTTGGTGTCTCAGCACAGAGCTGTGCGTACGTCTCTCCTCTCCGCCGCCGTCGCGGTGACGCTGCTCGCCTCCGCGGGCCAGGCCGTGTCCCAGACCGCCGACCGGGCACCCGCGGCCGCACCCGCCACCGCCGCCGTGCCCGGCACCTTCGCCTCCGGCGCGCCCGGCGCGAACCCGTTCGACCAGGTCGACCACCTCGCCGCGCCCAAGGAGGCCAAGCCGGCGCCGGCCCAGGCTCCCGGCGGTCTGGCCGCGGACGGCCGCATCCCCGGGGCCGCCCCCGCCGCCGCCCTCACCGGGCGCACGGAGCGCGCCGAGAAGAGCCGCGAACTCGCCGCCGCCCAGGCCGCCCCCACCGCGCGGAGCGTCGCCGCGGGCGTCCCCTGCACCCTCGACGGGATCACGGGCCTCAGCCCCGAGCAGTTCGCCGACTTCCTGGCCGACCCGGCCGTCACCGCCGACGGCTGCCTGCGCGGGCTGATCTGGACCTGGGACGCCCGGCTGGCGCCCGTCATGTCCGACGCGCACGTCCAGGCCGTCTCCCGCCGGATATCCGGCCTGGCCGCAGCCCACGACGGCCGGGGCTCCTCGCACCTGGAGGAGATGTTCACCTTCCTGCACGCGGCCGTGTACCACGACTTCTCGCGCTCCGAGATCGACCTCACCGACGCCGCGACCGTCGACGCCATGAGCCGGGCCGTCGCCGACTTCGGCGACGCCGCGCACACCTTCGACGCCACCGCGTCCAACGCCCGGACCCTGCGCGAGGCGCTCTACTCCACCGGGCCCGGCATGCGCCAGCGCCAGCTCGGCCTCATCAAGAAGGTCCTGCCCACCCTGGACGCCTCACACCCCGCGACCAGCGGCGATGCGGCCTGGGGCGGCGCGGTCCTCGCCGCCCTCACCGTCAACTACCTCGGCGTGTACCCGGGCAACCAGGACTCCGCCTTCCACGCCGCGGCCAAGGCCGATCCCGCCTACCGCGCCGCCTTCAAGGCCTTTGCCGGATACACCCACCTGAAGGGCACCGCGAACGCCTGGGCGGCCCGCGACGCGCTCGGCGAGTACGGCCGCTTCGGCCAGATCGACGGCCTGCGCGACCAGGTCACCGCCGACCTCGGCGGTCTCCTGGAGCCGGTCAAGACCGGGTGGGGCAGCGGCAGCGAGCAGTGGGCCAAGATCGTCTCCTGGCTGAACACCTACGAGGCGTGCAAGCCGTACGGGGTGTGCAAGGAGGACATCGAGAAGATGCTCTTCCCGAACACCTACAGCTACGACAACGGCGCCATCAAGGTCCGCACGGCCCTCGACCGGGCCACCGTCGACCAGCTCTACTACGCGAGCAAGCAGGTCAAGACGCAGTTCCACCGGGTCATCGGGACCGACCAGCCGCTGGCCGGCGACCCCAACACCACCCTGAACATCACCCTGTACGCCTCCCGCGCCGACTACGTGACCTACCAGACGATGCTGTACGGCTACGGCACCGAGAACGGCGGCATGTACATCGAGAACGGCGCCACTTTCTACACGTACCAGCGGCGCGTCCCGCAGGACTCCTCCCTCACCCTCGAAGAGCTCTTCCGCCACGAGTACACGCACTACCTCAACGGCCGGTTCGCCGTCCCCGGGTTCTTCGGCGAGGGCCCCTGGTACGAGGGCGACCGCACGACCGCCATGGACGAGGGCACCGCCGAGTTCTTCGACGGCGCCACCCGCGACAACGGCATCGCCGTCCGCAAGTCCCTGGTCAAGGGCATCATCAGCGACACCGCCGGCGGCGGCCCGCGCATGTCGGTCGAGCAGCTGCTGAACGCCACGTACGAAGGCGACGGCTTCCGCTTCTACAACTACGCGGGCACCTTCTTCGAGTTCCTGTGGACCGAGAAGCCCACGCTGCTGCGCGAGATGTACACCCACCTGCGCAACAACGACGTCGCGGCGTACGACTCCTGGCGCCACCGGATGGGTGCGGACACCTACCTCCAGCGCGACTACGACCGCTTCCTGGACGCGCAGATCGCCAAGGTCGACCAGCTCTACGTGCCGAACACCACCTTCACGGCCAACGACAAGCTGCGCGACTCCGCGCTGGCGAACGTGAAGTCGACCTTCGGGGCGGCCACGTACAACACCCCGGACTGCGTGGAGAACGGGGACCCGGGCAAGCGCCGGTTCACCTGTACCGGCCGGATCACCGCGAACCTGAAGAACTGGCGCAGTGACGACCAGAACTTCAAGGACATGTCGGAGACCGTGGACTACTTCATCCTCGACCGGGCGGGCGCTGCCTCCAACAACCTGGCCGACATGAACTGTTCTTTCGGTCCCGTGGAGATCTGGACCAACCACGTGGCGGGGACGTCGAGTTACAGCTGTGAGGGACCGCTGCGCAGCTGATCCGCAGACCGGGCCGGTCCCTTCCGAACGGGGGGAGGGGCCGGCCCGCGGTCCGGTCCGCGGACCGGACCGCAGGCCGGGCCGGACGAGCCTAGGCACCGACTAAAGAATGTGACATATTACTGCCGTGCCCAAGAGACATCCCCTGGACGTCGTGATCATCGGCGCCGGCGTCGTCGGAGCCGCGATCGCGTACTACGCGGCCCGCTCCGGACTCTCCGTGGCCGTCGTCGACCGCGGTCCCGTCGCGGGCGGGACGACGGGAGCCGGGGAGGGCAACCTGCTCGTCTCCGACAAGGAGGCGGGCCCGGAGCTCGACCTGGCCCTGCTGTCGGCCGGCCTGTGGCGCGAACTCGCCGCCGTCCTCCCGCGGGAGATCGAGTACGAGGCCAAGGGCGGCCTCGTCGTCGCCCCGGACGGGGCTTCGCTCAAGGCGCTGCGGGCCTTCGCCGAGGGCCAGCGCGCCGCCGGGGTCGAAGCCGTCGAGGCGGGAGCCGACGACCTCCGCACCCTGGAGCCCCACTTGGCCCCGGGACCCGCGGGCGGATTCCTCTACCCGCAGGACTCCCAGGTCCAGCCGGCCCAGGCGGCGGCCAGACTGCTGGCCGCGTCGGGCGCGCAGGTGCACCTCGGCGAGGAGGTGACCGCGGTCCTCCGCGCACCCGACGGGTCCGGCGCGGTGCGCGGGGTGCGGACCGCGCGGCGCGAACTACTCGCACCCGCGGTGGTGAACGCGGCCGGCACCTGGGGCGGCCGCATCGCAGAACTGGCCGGGGTGTCCCTCCCGGTGCTCCCGCGCCGAGGGTTCGTCCTGGTGACGGAACCGCTGCCGCGGGTGGTCCGGCACAAGGTCTACGCCGCCGACTACATCGCCGACGTCGCCAGCGGCTCGGCAGCCCTCCAGTCTTCGGCGGTGGTCGAGGGCACCCCGTCGGGGCCGGTCCTGATCGGGGCGACCCGGGAGCGCGTCGGCTTCGACCGCTCCCTGTCGGTGGAGGCCCTGCGCAGGCTCGCCGCGCAGGCGGCGGCGCTGTTCCCCGTCCTGCGGGACGTGCGCGTGCTGCGGACCTACCACGGTTTCCGGCCGTACCTCCCCGACCACCTTCCGGCGATCGGCCCGGACCCCCGGGCCCCGGGGCTGCTGCACGCCTGCGGCCACGAGGGGGCGGGCATCGGCCTGGCCCCGGCCACGGGCCTGCTGATCGCTGCCGCGCTGACGGGGGCCGAACCCCCGCTGCCGCCGGAGCCGTTCCGCCCGGACCGCTTCCCCCCGGAGCCGGCCCGATGACCGCCCCGCGCCCGGACGCCCGCCGCCGCGGGGAACGGTTCCCCCACCCGTCCTCCTCCCGTTCACCGGGCTCTGCCCGGACCCGCGCTCCACACGCGCCGGGTTGCGGGCGGAGCTCGATGCGGCGCAGCCGCGCACGTACCACGTCGAAGGAGAACGGTCGATGAGTCGGACCCCGCGTACCCTCGTCGGCGGAGCCCCCACCGCCACGTACGTGCTGCGTTTCGACGGGCGCGAACTCACCGCCCAGGCGGGGCAGAGCATCGCCGCCGTGCTGTGGGGCGCCGGGATCCTCGCCTGGCGGACCACCCGCGAAGGCGGCGCCCCGCGCGGGGCGTTCTGCGGGATCGGCAGCTGCTACGACTGCCTCGTCACCGTCAACGGCCGCCCGAACCAGCGGGCCTGCCTCGTCCCCGCCCGCCCCGGGGACCGCGTCACCACCCAGGAGGGAACCGGCCATGCCGAGCTCGGCGTCTGACGCTGCTGCGCCCGACCTCGCGGTCGTCGGCGCGGGCCCCGCCGGGCTCGCCGCCGCCGTCACGGCCGCCGGGCTCGGGCTGCGGGTCGTCCTCCTGGATGCGGGGGAGCGTCCCGGAGGCCAGTACTACCGCCATCCCGCGCCGGGGCTCGGGGCGGACCGTCCCGAGGCCCTGCACCACGGGTGGGCCGCCTTCGCCTCGCGCGAGGCCGGCCTGCGGGCCCACGTGGAGGCGGGCCGGATCACGTACCTTCCGGGCCACCACGTCTGGACCGTGGTCCCGGGCGGCGGCGGTGTCTGGACGCTGCACGCCGTCGCCGGCCCCGAGGAGGAGGCGGCGACCCTGCACGCCCGGGCCGTCCTGCTCGCCACCGGCTCGTACGAGCGGCAACTGCCCTTCCCCGGCTGGACCCTGCCCGGAGTGGTCGGGGCCGGCGGGGCCCAGGCCATGCTCAAGGGCGGGCTCGTACTGCCGGGCGAGCGGGTCGTCGTGGCGGGGAGCGGTCCGCTGCTGCTCGCCGTCGCCGGGTCGCTCGCGGCCGCCGGGGCCCGGGTGCCGGCCGTCGTCGAAGCCGCCGGGTACTCCGGTTACGCCGGCCACGTCCCCGCCCTGCTGCGCAATCCCGGCAAGCTCGCCGAGGCCGCCACGTACGGCAGCGCCCTGCTGCACCGGCACGTCCGGCTGCTCACCCGGCACGCCGTGACCGAGGCCCACGGCACCGGCCGGGTCGAGGCCGTCACCGTCGCCCGCCTGGACCGGGACTGGCGGCCCGTGCCCGGCACCGCCCGCCGGATCCCCTGCGACGCCGTCGCCGTGGGACACGGCCTCGTGCCCCAGCTGGAGCTGGCGACCGGCCTGGGCTGCGCCACCCGCAGCAGTGCCGACGGCACCGCCGCCCTGGTGCTGGACGCCGAACAGCGGACGTCCGTCCCCGGGATCTGGTCCGCGGGTGAGACCGGCGGCATCGGCGGTGCCCAGCTCGCCCTGCTGGAAGGGGAGATCGCCGCCCACGCGATCGCCGCCCACGCGGCCGCGGGCCATGCGGCCGCGGGTCGGGCCGGTGGCCCCGCCCCGGCCGCCCTGGTCCGCCGCCGCGCCCGGCTGCGCGCCTTCGCCGAGGCGATGGGCGCGGCCCACCGTCCGGGCGACGGCTGGACCGGCTGGCTCCGCGACGACACCGACGTGTGCCGCTGCGAGGAGGTTCCGGCCGGCCGGATCCGGGAGGCCGTTGCCGACCTCGGCGCGCGGGACGCCCGTACGGTCAAACTCCTCACCCGCTGCGGCATGGGTTGGTGCCAGGGCCGCATGTGCGGCCCCGCCGTCGCCGCCCTGGCCGGGGAATCCGCGGCGGCGTCCCCGGGCGGCGCGCCCGACCGGAGGCCGCTGTCCTGCCCGGTTCCGCTGCGCCACCTCGCCGAACTGCCCCCGGCGGACGGCTGATCCGCCCGGCCCGGCCCCTTGTGGCCCCTCACACCCACTAGTAAAATGTCACACACCACTCTAGGGAGCTCTCTCATGACGCACGCGCACACCCCCGCGCCCACCCCGCCCCGCACCCGCCCCTGGCACGGCATCATGGTCGCCACCGCCCTGCCCCTGCGCGAGGACCTCAGCGTCGACCACGACGCCTACGCCGAGCACGTCGCCTGGCTCATCGCCAACGGCTGTGACGGCGTGGTCCCCAACGGCTCCCTCGGCGAGTACCAGACCCTCACCGAGGCGGAGCGGGCCCGCGTCGTGCGCACCGCCGTCGAGGCGGCCGGCGACGGCTCGCGCGTCATGCCCGGCGTCGCCGCCTACGGCAGCGCCGAAGCCCGCCGCTGGGCCGACCAGGCCGCCGAGGCCGGGGCCGGCTCCGTACTCCTGCTGCCGCCCAACGCGTTCCGGGCCGACGAGGAGACCGTACGGGCCCACTACGCCGAGGTCGCCCGTGCCGGGCTGCCCGTCGTCGCGTACAACAACCCCATCGACACCAAAGTGGACCTGACGCCCGCCCTGCTCGCCCGCCTGCACGGCGACGGCAGCATCGTCGCCGTCAAGGAGTTCAGCGGGGACGTCCGCCGCGCCTACGAGATCGCCGAACTCGCCCCGGGCCTCGACCTGCTCATCGGTGCCGACGACGTCCTCCTCGAACTCGCCCTCGCCGGCGCGGTCGGCTGGATCGCCGGCTACCCCAACGCCCTGCCGCGCTCCTGCGCCGAGCTCTACCGGGCCGCCGTCGCCGGCGACGTCGCCACCGCGCTGCCGCTGTACAAGTCGCTGCACCCGCTGCTGCGCTGGGACTCCAAGACCGAGTTCGTCCAGGCCATCAAGCTCTCCATGGACCTCGCGGGACGCCCCGGCGGCGCCACCCGCCCGCCCCGCTTCCCGCTCACCGGGGAGACCGAGGCGGCCGTCCGCGCCGCCACCGAGAAGGCGCTCGCCGAGGGCCTCAACTAACCAGCCGGGGGACCCCATGCGTACGCGCCACATCTACCACGCGGTGGACTCGCACACCGAGGGCATGCCGACCCGGGTGATCACCGGGGGCGTCGGGGTGGTCCCCGGCGCCACCATGGCCGAGAAGCGGCTCCACTTCATCGAGCACATGGACCACGTCCGCACCCTGCTCATGTACGAGCCGCGCGGCCACTCCGCGATGAGCGGCGCCGTCCTCCAACCCCCCACCCGGCCCGACGCCGACTTCGGCGTGCTGTACATCGAGGTGTCGGGCCTGCTCCCGATGTGCGGGCACGGGACCATCGGGGTCGCCACCGTCCTCGTCGAAACGGGCATGGTGGAGGTCGTCGAGCCGGTCACCACCGTCCGGCTCGACACCCCGGCCGGGCTGGTGAGCGTCGACGTCCGGGTCGAGGACGGGGCGGCGACCGCCGTCACCTTCACCAACGTCCCCTCCTTCTGCGTCGGGCTCGACCTGAAGGCCGAGGTCCCCGGCCACGGCACGGTCACCTACGACCTCGCCTACGGCGGGAACTTCTACGCCTTCGTCGAACTCGACTCCCTCGGACTCCCCTTCGACCGGGCCCGCAAGGACGACCTGGTCGCCGCCGGACTCGCCGTCATGGACGCGATCAACGCCTCCGGCGACCGGCCCGTCCACCCCGAGAACCCGTCCATCGCCGGGGTCAAGCACGTCTACCTCGCCGCCCCCGGCTCCGACGCCCGCCGCTCCCGGCACGCCATGGCCATCCACCCGGGCTGGTTCGACCGCTCGCCCTGCGGTACGGGAACCAGCGCGCGCATGGCCCAGCTGCACGCCCGCGGCCTCCTGGAGCTCGGCGCGGACTTCGTCAACGAGTCCTTCATCGGCACCGAGTTCACCGGGCGGTTGATCGGGCGGACGACGGTCGGCGGACGCCCGGCCGTCATCCCCACCGTCACCGGGCGGGCGTGGATCACCGGCACCGCCCAGTACTTCCTCGACCCGTCCGACCCCTTCCCCGGAGGTTTCCTCCTGTGACCGCCGCAGCCGTTCGCACCGTGGACTACCACACGGCCGGGGAGCCCTTCCGGATCGTCGACGTCGTCGCCGCCGGCCTGCCGCCCGTGCCCGGGGACACCGTCGCCGAGCGCTGCGCCACCGCCATCGGCCCCGGGGGCTCCGGGACGGCGCCGCGCCGGAGTCCGCTGGACGACGTACGGCGCCTCCTCGTACAGGAGCCGCGCGGGCACGCCGGGATGTACGGCGGGTTCGTCGTGCCCCCGGACGACGACGGCGCCCACTTCGGCGTGCTGTTCTGGCACAAGGACGGCTACTCCACCGCCTGCGGCCACGGCACGATGGCGCTCGGCGCCTGGGCCGTGGCGAGCGGCCGTGTCGCCGCGCCCGACGACGGCGACGTCCAGGTGCGGATCGACGTCCCGTCGGGCCGGGTCACCGCGACCGTGCACCGCAACGCAGGCCGCACCACCGGCGTCACCTTCCGCAACGTCCCGGCCCGGGTCGGCGCCCGCAAGGTGCCGGTGGCGACCACCCTCGGCATGGCGGAAGTCGACCTCGCGCACGCCGGCGCCTGCTACGCGTCCGTCGCCGCCCGCGATCTCGGCCTGGAGGTCACCCGGGCCGCGCTGCCCGAACTCGTCCGCGCCGGGCAGGAGATCCGGGCGGCACTGGCCTCGCACCCCGGGACCTGGCACCCCGGCGGCCCGCTGCTCTCCGGCGTCTACGGGGTGGTCCTCCACGAGGAGCTGCCCGACACGCCGTTCGGGCCGCACCAGCGCAACGTCACCGTGTTCGCCGACGGGCAGATCGACCGCTCGCCCTGCGGGTCCGGAACCTCGGCCCGGCTGGCGCTGCTCGTCGAGGACGGGCGGCTCGGGGCGGGCGAGGACCTGCTCCACGAGTCGGTGGTGGGCACGGTCTTCACGGGCCGCGCCCTGCCGGGGGCCTCCCGCGACGGCCTCGTCACCGAGGTCACCGGCACGGCGTACCGCACCGGCGAGCACACTTTCGTCCGCGATCCGCAGGATGCCCTCGGCGCCGGATTCCTCCTGTGATCCCGCAGTTCGGGCCCGAGGAGACGGCCGCACTGCTCACCCCGGCCCGGGCCGCCGACGCACTGGCCGACGCCCTGCGGGCCGGGCTGGACCCGGAGACCTGCCCGCAGCGCACGGCCCTGCCGGTGCCCGGCGGCGAGCTGCTGCTGATGCCGGCCGCGACGGGGGCGTACGCCGGGGTGAAGATAGCCGGTGTGGCACCCGGCAACGTGGCCCTGGGCCTGCCCCGGATCACCGGCTCCTACCTGCTGCTGGACGGCCCGACGCTGTGCCCGCTGGCCCTGTTCGACGGCGCGGCGCTGACCGCCCTGCGCACCCCGGCGGTCTCGGCGCTCGCCCTGCGCCACCTGGCCCCGGCGGGGCGACCACTGCGGCTGGTGCTCTTTGGCACCGGACCGCAGGCGTACGGGCATCTCGAAGCGGTACGGGAGGTACGGGAGTTGGCGCAGGCGGTGGTCGTGGCCCGCAACCCCGTGGCCGGCGAGGAGCTGGCGGCGCACGCCCGCGCCCTGGGGGTCCCGGCGCGTACGGGAACCCCGGCGGACGTGGCGGACGCGGACCTGGTGCTCTGCTGCACCACGGCCCGCGAACCCCTCTTCGACGGGCGGCTGGTGGCGCCGGACGCGACGGTCGTGGCCGTCGGCTCCCACGAGCCGAACGCCCGGGAGACCGACACCGCCCTGGTGCGGCGGGCGGCGGTGTACGTGGAGTCGCGGGCGGCGGCACTGCGCGAGGCGGGGGACCTGCTGGTGCCGGAGGCGGAGGGGACGATCGGGCCCGGTCATATCAGCGGCACCCTGGCCGACCTGGTGGCGGGCCGGATGCCGGCGGCCGGACCGGCGGGTTGTCCACAGCTCTTCAAGAGCGTGGGCATGGCCTGGGAAGATCTCGCTGTGGCGGTGGCGATGTTTCGCGCCGCGGGAGCCACCACCGCTCGGGGGATAAGCGCAACGTGACATTGTACGCTGTTCCTCTGCACTTGGTGGTGCACGGCCGGTTCGGAGGAAGAGCAATGGGTGACCTGAAGCAGCACAGTCTCATCAAGGCCCAGGAACGGCTCCGCGACCAGGTCGGCCACGCCCTTCGAGCAGCCCTGATAGCGGGCGAACTGCGCCCCGGCAGCGTCTACTCGGCACCCGGCCTCGCCGCCGAACTCGGGGTCTCCGCCACACCCGTCCGCGAGGCGATGCTCGACCTGGCCCGCGAGGGCCTGGTGGAACCCGTCCGCAACAAGGGATTCCGGATCACCGAGGTCAGCGAGCGCGACCTGGACCAGTACACCGAACTGCGCACGATGATCGAGGTGCCGACCATCGGCCGGATCACGAAGATCGCCACGACGGAGCAGCTGGAGGCCCTGCGGCCCATCGCGGAGGAGATCGTCACCAGCGCCCGCGAGCACAACCTCATCGGCTACCTGGAGGCGGACCGCCGCTTCCACCTCTCCCTGCTCGCCCTGGCCGGCAACGACCGGCTGGTCGAAACGGTCGGCGACCTGCGCAAGCGCTCGCGCCTGTACGGACTGACGGGCCTGGACGAGGCCGGGAAGCTGGTCTCCTCCGCCGAGGAGCACATCGAGCTGCTGGACCTGATGATCGCCGGCGACGCGGAGGCGGCGGAAGCCTGCATGGTCCGTCACCTGGGTCACGTCCGCTCGCTCTGGGCCCAGGGTCGGGACGAGCCGGTCGGCCGCACCCCGGGAGGCCTGGGGTCGGGCGTCTAGGGCTGTCCGGACCGGTAGGGGGGAGGGTGCGCCGGGCGGGTGGGTCTCCTGGTGCCTGCGGGTGACGGCCGTGAACGGAGGTTGATTCCGCCCGGAATCCGTCTATCAACACAGCGTCCTGTGCACCGAGCGATGGGTTGTGCCGACTGTGTTGAAGACTGCGTTTCGGATCGCTTCCACCACTGTCCTGGTCACCGTCTCGTTGGCGTTCGGCTCGCCCGCCGGCGCCGCGGCGGATCCGTACCCGGGCACCCCGCAGCAGATCCGTGATACCGGCCCCTGCGGCCCGACCGGCGCCTACCATGCGTCGGAGTGGCTGCAGACCACGACGGACCCCGGTCTCCGGCCGGAGGTGGACCTCGCCGCGGTGAGCGAGGGCTGGTACTGGCGGCACGACGGGAACACGCTGTGGCGGGGAGATACGCGGCCCCCCCAAACGATCTTCGCCAACGGCTTCGCCCCGCGGGGCACGGACCTCACCCCGCTGGCGCAGTGGATCGTCGGGGGAAGCGGGCAGCAGAACGCCGCGCACGTGAGCACCAGTTGCGAGCGGTGGGTGGCGCAGGAATTCGCCACGGGCGGCGGGAACGACGGCTGGGTCTACGCGATCCAGGCTCCCGGCGGGATCGACATCAACGCCACCGCACGGCAGACGGGCCTCCAGTCGCAGTACCTGTGGAACAAGGAGATCGACTTCCCCGGCGGCATCGAAGCCAGGTTCATCGAGGGGGCCTGCCAGTACCACCTCGTCGGCATCGACCCGAAGACGAACGACAGGATCTACCAGAACCTCGGCTGTGTGACGAACAGCAACTTCCATCCGGCGCTGAGCAAGCGCAAGGAAAAGCAGTCGGCCGGTGCGCCGCGCTGAGCTGATCCCCGGCGGGAGCGGGTGCCGCTCCGGCCGTTCGTCGTGACGCGCAGCGCCAGGTGGTGACGGGTCGACGGCCCTCGACCGCCTGGCGCTGCGCGCCGTTCGGCAGTCGCCGCACTCGGGCTGCCCGGCGGCGCCAACTCACTTTTGAGGGGCCGGATTTGGATACGGCTGGATAACGGCGACGCCAGCCTCTTGTCAGTACAATTTCACATTACTATGTTACCGGTCACATCATAGAGCGCGGCCCTTCACTGGAGTGACCCATGACCAAGCGCACCCAACTCGCCCTCGCCACCGCCCTGGTGGCGTCACTCGCACTCGGTGCCTCGGGCTGCTCCGACCCCAAGAAGGGCTCATCCGGCGCCGGCGCGAGCAACCCCGCCGCCGGCAACGACGGCAAGGTCCTCGGCGGGACCCCGGTCAAGGGCGGGACCCTGACCGTGCTGTCCAACCAGGACTTCTCCCACCTCGACCCCGCCCGCAACTGGACGATGCCGACGATGGACTTCGGCACCCGCCTCCTCTACCGCACGCTCGTCACCTTCAAGGCCGAGCCCGGCAAGGCCGGCAGCGAGCTCGTCCCCGACCTCGCCACCGACCTCGGCACCCCCTCCAACGGCGGCAAGACCTGGACCTTCACCCTCAAGGAGGGCGTGAAGTACGAGGACGGCTCCCCGATCAAGGCGCAGGACATCAAGTACAACGTCGAGCGCTCCTTCGCCCCCGACCTCACCGGCGGCCCCGACTACGCCGCCCAGTACCTGGTCGGCGGCGAGGGCTACAAGGGCCCGCTCCAGGGGCAGCACCTCGACTCCGTCAAGACCCCCGACGACCACACCATCGTCTTCGAACTCAAGCGTCCGGTCGCCGAGTTCTCCGCCACGGCCACCCTCCCCACCTTCGCCCCGGTCCCGCAGTCCCAGGAGAAGGGCACCCAGTACGACGCCCGTCCGTTCTCCTCCGGCCCGTACAAGATCGAGTCGTACGACCGCGACAAGAAGCTCGTCCTCGTCCGCAACGAGCACTGGGACCCGAAGACCGACACCGTAAGGAAGGCCTACCCCGACAAGTTCGTCGTGGTCATGGGCCTCAAGGGCGGCCAGATCGACGACCGCATCATCGCCGGTGAGGGCGCCGACGCCTCCGCCGTCCAGTACGCCGACATGCGCCCCGAGAGCGCCCCCAAGGTACTGCCGAAGCCGGAGGTCAAGGCGCGCCTGCTCGCCGAGTCCCAGGGCTGTACGGAGATGCTCCACCTGAACAACTCCCGCGCCCCCTTCAACGACCCGAAGGTCCGCGAGGCCCTCCAGTACGCCGTCGACAAGGAGGCCGTGATCACCGCGGGTGGCGGCCCGGCCCTCAACGAGGTGGCCACCGCCTACTTGCCCCCGGCGCTCTCCGGCGGCAAGCAGGCCGACACCCTGAAGATCCCCCCGGCGGGCGACCCGGCCAAGGCCAAGGAACTCCTCAAGGCCGCCGGAAAGGAGAGCCTGAAGGTCTCCCTCGCCGTCTCCACCGGCGACAAGGGCAAGGCCGAGGCCGTCCAGCAGGGCCTGTCCCGCGTGGGCATCGAGGTCGTCATCGACACCGTCGACCCCGGCGCGTACTACGACGTCATCGGCGACCTTTCCACCACCCCCGACATGACCCTCACCGGCTGGTGCCCCGACTACCCCTCCGGCTCCACCTGGATCCCCTTCGTCTTCGACGGACGGACCATCAAGGACAAGGGCAACCAGGGCAACTACAGCCAGTTCCGCGACGAGGCGACCATGAAGCGGATCGACGAGATCAACGCCATGGCCGACGCCAAGCAGGCCAACCAGGCCTGGATCGACCTGGACGCGGAGCTCATGAAGAAGTCGCCGTCCGTCCCGGTCCTGCTGGAGCGCAAGCCGCTGCTGGTCGGCCCCAACATCGCGGGTGCCTACGGCCACCCCGTGTGGACCGGCACCATCGACTACGGCACCGTCGGCCTCAAGGACCCCTCGAAGAGCCAGGGCTGAGGAAGAGGGAGCCCACGACACCATGACCACCACCGCACCCGGCGCCGACGGCCGCACGGCCCCGGCTCCGGATCCGGGCGGGGCGCCTGGCCCCGGCGCCGCCGAGGACGGGCCCGCAGCGGCAGCCACCGGCAGCAGCCCCTGGCAGCTCGCCCGGCGGGAGCTGCGCCGCCGCCCCGCCGTCCGCGTCAGCCTCTGCGTCGTCCTCCTCTTCGTCCTGATGGCCGTCACCGCCCCCTGGCTGGGCGCGCTCGGCGGCTGGTCCCCCGAGGAGTTCGACAAGACCGCCATCGACCCCTACCTCGGCGGCCAGCCCCTCGGCGCGCTCGGCGGGATCAGCCCCGAGCACTGGCTCGGGGTCGAACCCGTCACCGGCCGCGACCTGTTCGCCCGCGTCGTCCACGGCGCCCAGGTCTCCCTCCTCATCGCCTTCGCCGCCACCGCCATCGTCGTCGTCGCGGGAACCGCCGCCGGGATCGCCGCCGGCTACTTCGGCGGCCGTACCGACACGGTCCTGTCCCGCCTCATGGACCTGACCATGTCCTTCCCCTCCCTCATCTTCATGATCGCGATGCTGTCGGTGGCGAAGGACGTCAACCGGATCGTGCTCATGACCGCAGTCATCGGCGTCTTCGGCTGGCCCGGCGTCGCCCGCGTCGTCCGGGGCCAGACCCTCTCCCTCAAACACCGCGAGTACGTCGACGCCGCCCGCGTCGGCGGCGCGAGCTCCTGGCGGATCCTGACCCGGGACGTCCTCCCGGGCGTCTCCGGCCCGGTCATCGCCTACACCACCCTGCTCATCCCCGGCATGATCAGCACCGAGGCCGCGCTCAGCTACCTCGGCGTGGGCGTGCGCCCGCCCACCCCCTCCTGGGGCCAGATGATCGCCGAGTCCGTGGCCTTCTACGAGACCGACCCCATGTACTTCGTCATCCCGAGCACCTTCCTCTTCCTCGCGGTCCTCGCCTTCACCCTGCTCGGCGACGCCCTGCGCGACATCCTCGACCCGAGGGGCGGTCGCACGTGATCCTCTACCTCGCGCGCCGGCTGCTCGCCCTCGCGGGCGTCCTGCTCGCCATCGCCGCCGTCACCTTCCTCATCTTCTACGTGCTGCCCTCCGACCCGGCCGCGGCCGCCTGCGGCAAGACCTGCAGCGCCGAACGGCTGGCCGACGTACGCGAGTACCTCGGCCTCGACCAGCCGGTGTGGCGGCAGTTCACCGACTTCCTCACCGGGATCTTCACCGGCCGCACCCTCGGCAGCGGCCAGTACGCCGTCCAGTGCGACTTCCCGTGCCTGGGCTACTCGTACGAGAACTCCCTGCCCGTGTGGGACCTGCTCATGGACCGCCTCCCGGTCTCCGCCTCCCTCGCCCTCGGCGCCGCTGCGCTGTGGCTCGTCCTCGGCCTCGGCGCCGGGGTCGCCGCGGCCCTGCGCAAGGACACCGTCACCGACAAGGCACTGATGGTCGGCGCGGTCGCCGCCGCCTCGCTGCCCGTCTACTTCACCTCCGTGATGCTCATCTACGGGGTCATCCGGGTCGCCGGGCTGCTGCCCTACCCCACCTACCAGGCCTTCACCGACGATCCGCTCGCCTGGGCCGCCAACCTGCTGCTGCCCTGGACCGCGCTCGCCCTGCTCTACGCGGCCATGTACGCCCGGCAGAGCCGCGGCTCCATGATCGAAGCCATGGCCGAGCCGTACATCCGTACCGCCCGCGCCAAGGGCATGCCCGAACGCACCGTCGTCGTCAAACACGGCCTGCGCTCCGGGATGACCCCCATCCTCACCATCTTCGGCATGGACCTCGGCGGGCTGCTCGCCGGCGCCGTCATCACCGAGTCCATCTTCGGACTGCCGGGCATCGGGCGGCTGTTCTACGGGGCGCTGGTCAGCTCGGACCAGCCGGTCGTCCTCGGGGTCACCCTGCTCGCCGCCTTCTTCATCGTCGTCGCCAACCTCGTCGTCGACCTCCTGTACGCCGTCATCGACCCGAGGGTGAGGTACTGATGGCCGCCCTGCTGGAAGTACGCGATCTGCGCGTCACGTTCGCCACCCCGCGCGGCCCCGTACGGGCCGTCGACTCGCTCGGCTTCACGGTGGAGGCCGGGCGGACCCTCGGCATCGTCGGGGAGTCCGGCTCCGGCAAGTCCGTCACCTCGCTCGCCGTCATGGGCCTGCACCGGGACGCCGAGATCGGCGGCTCCATCGCACTGTCCGGGCAGGAGCTCACCGGGATGTCCGAGAAGGAGCTGTCCCGGCTGCGCGGCCGGAAGATGGCCATGATCTTCCAGGACCCCCTGTCCAGCCTGCACCCCTACTACACGGTCGGCGAGCAGATCGCCGAGCACTTCCGCGTGCACTTCAAGGCCGGCCGGGCCGCCGCGCGCAAGCGGGCCGTGGACATGCTCGGCGAGGTCGGCATCCCGGAACCGGCCCGCAGGGCCGGGGAGTACCCGCACCAGTTCTCCGGTGGCATGCGCCAGCGCGCGATGATCGCCATGGCCCTGGCCTGCGAGCCCGACCTGCTGATCGCGGACGAGCCCACCACGGCCCTCGACGTGACCGTGCAGGCGCAGATCCTGGAGCTCATCGCACGGCTCCAGCAGGAACGCGGCCTCGGCGTCGTGATGATCACCCACGACCTGGGGGTGGTCGCCCGCGTCGCCCACGAGGTACTGGTCATGTACGGCGGCCGGGCCGCCGAACAGGCCGGGGTCGACGAGCTGTTCGCCGACCCCGCGCACCCGTACACGCGGGGCCTGCTCGACTCGCTGCCCCGGCTCGACGACGCCGACGACGCACCCCTGCGGGCCATCCCCGGCTCCCCGCCCTCCCTGCTCGCGCCCGCCCCGGGCTGCGCGTTCGCCCCGCGCTGCGGCCTCGCCGCCGCGGGCACCCCGGACCAGCGCAGCCGCTGCGCCACCGAGCGCCCCGAGCTGCGGGCCCACGGCACCGCCCCGCGCACCGCCGCCTGCCATTTCGCGGGGGCCGGAGCCCCGACGTCCGGCGTGGTGTCCGCCCCACCCGCCCCCACTGCACCGACCGCCCCGGAGGCGATCCGATGACCGTAGAGGCCCGCCCCCCGGACACCACCGCACGGGTGGACAGGATCGGGACGGACCCGGCCCCGCCGCCCGAGCCGCTGCTGTCCGTACGGGACCTCACCATGGCCTTCCCCGGCAGGCGCTCCGCATCCGGGCGCAGGGGGGCGCCCGTGCGCGCCGTCGACGGGATCTCCTTCGACCTCGCCGCGGGCGAAACCCTCGGCCTGGTCGGCGAGTCCGGCTGCGGGAAGTCCACCACCGGCCGGATGCTGGTGAGGCTGCTGGAGCCCACCGCGGGCAGCATCACCTTCGACGGCAGGGACATCACCCGGCTTCCGCAGGGAAGGCTCCGGCCGCTGCGCCGCCACCTCCAGATGGTCTTCCAGGACCCGCACTCCTCCCTCAACCCCCGCCAGACGGTGGCCCGGATCATCTCCGACCCGCTGCTCGTGCAGGGCCGGTCGGCAGCCGACGCGCGCCGCCGGGCGGCCGAGTTGATGGACCTGGTCGGGCTGATCCCGGAGCACATCGACCGCTACCCGCACGAGTTCTCCGGCGGTCAGGCCCAGCGCATCGGGATCGCCCGCTCACTGGCCACAAGCCCCCGGTTGATCGTCGCGGACGAGCCGGTCTCCGCGCTCGACGTCTCCGTCCAGGCGCAGATCGTCAACCTGATGGAACGCCTGCGCCGCGAACTGGGCCTGGCCTACGTGTTCATCGCGCACGACCTGTCGGTGGTCAAACGGGTCAGCGACCGGGTCGCCGTCATGTACCTCGGCCGGATCGTCGAGATCGGGGAGAAGCGAGCCCTGTACGAGAGCCCCCAGCACCCGTACACCCGGGCGCTGTTGTCCGCCGTACCGCTGCCGGACCCGGCGGCGGAGCGGCGGCGCGAGCGGATCGTGCTGCTCGGCGACCCGCCGAGCCCGGCCGCTCCGCCCCCGGGCTGCACGTTCCATCCGCGCTGCCCGAAGGCGCAGGAGATCTGCCGAACGGAGCGCCCGCTGCTCCGGATCGCCGCCTCGCGCGAGGTGGCCTGCCACTTCCCCGGTGACTGACGGGGATCCAGGGGGAGAAGGAGGGCCCCGGAGCCGACACGATCGGCCCGGGGTCCTCCCGCCTCCCGCCTTCCGCCTCCCGCCTTCCGTCTCCCGCCTTCCGCGGTACGACGGCCCGGTGGCATGATCACGACGTGACCAGTGTGGCGAGTGTGACCAGTGAGACCGGCGGGCCGACCCGGCCGGGCTCCGTGCGACACGTCCTCTTCGACGTCGACGGGACGCTGATCGACGCGGTGGCCAACCAGCGCCGCGTCTGGGAGACGTGGGCGGCACGTCACGGACTCGATCCCGTCGCCGTCCACCGGGTGGCGCTGCGGACGCGTCCCCTGGAGACCTTCGCGGAGGTGGCTCCGGAGCAGGATCCGCAGGCATGCCTGGCCGCGTTGCACGAGCTGGAGGACGAGGACGTCCGGTCCGGCGTCTACGCCGCCTTCGACGGCGCTGCGGAGCTGCTGTCCGGCCTGCCCTCCGGGCGCTGGGCGCTGGTGACCTCGAACTACGCGCACCGGGTGCGCGGGCGGTTCGCCCGCACCGGCCTGCCGGTCCCGGGCGTCGTCGTGGACGCCGCCTGCGTCGAGGAGGGCAAGCCGTCGCCCGTCCCCTACCTGCTGGCCGCCGAGCGCCTCGGCGCCAGGCCGCAGGACTGCCTGGTCATCGAGGACGCGCCGTCCGGCGTCGAGTCGGGGTTGCGGGCCGGCATGACGGTGTGGGGGGTCAACACCCCGGCTCCGGTGGACGGGGTGCACCGGCATTTCACGAGCCTGCGGGAGGCGGTGCCCGCGGTCCTCGCCTTCGCGGGGGGAGGGCACCGGGATCCCCTCGGCTGAGCTGCGTCGGAGGGCGGGCGGACGGTGGCTGCTGCGCCGGTGACGGGCCGCCGGCGCCCGCACCCGACGGTGCGCCGGCCCGCCCCGCCACGTGTCAGGCCAGTTCGCGGCGGAAGAATTCCAGTTCCAGCGCCATGAGCTTCTCCTTGGTGCCGTTCGGAGTCATGTGGGTGACGCCGGGCAGGGCCAGGAGCTGGTGCGGGCGGCCCGCGTCCGTCAGGGCCTGCGAGAGCCGCAGGGTGTGCGAGGGGTGGACGTTGTCGTCGGCCAGGCCCGTGATCAGCAGCAGCGGCCGGATCAGGTTCGGGGCGTCCGGGATCAGCGAATCGCGCTCGTACACCTCGGGGTGTTCCTGCGGGAGGCCCAGGTAGCGCTCGGTGTACGCCGTGTCGTAGTTCCGGAAGTCGGTCGGCGCGGCCCCGGCGGACGCCGCGTGGAAGACGTCCGGGCGGCGCAGCACCGCCATCGCGGACAGGTAGCCGCCGTACGACCAGCCGCGCACCCCCACCCGGCCGAGGTCCAGGTCCGGGTGGCGTTCGGCGAGCGCGTGCAGGGCCGCGACCTGGTCCTCCAGGGTGACCTCGGAGAACCCGCGGTACATGGCGTGGGTGAAGTCGGGCGAGACGTACGGGGTTCCGCGGTTGTCGACGGTTACCACGGCGAAGCCCCGGTCGGCCCACCACTGGCGGTGCTGCCAGCGGCGCGGCTCGGCGGACACGTCCTGGAAGCCGGGGCCGCCGTAGCCGTCCACGAGGACGGGTAGCCGCCGGCCGGGGACATGGCCGCGGGGGAGCACGAGCGCGGTGGGGACGCCGTGTTCGGTGACCCGCTCCAACAGCGGGGCCGCGCGGTACGGCAGCGGCGCGGACAGGTCGGCGGGGGCGCACGTCCGTCCGTCGGCGGTGCGTACGGTCCGCCGGATCCCGTCGGCGTCGGCGGTGGTGAGCAGCAGCGTCCCGGCGCAGGCCTGGACGCTGTGCACGCCGGGTCCGTCGGCGAGCGGGGCCAGCTCCCCGGTGGCGGGGTCGAGGAGCAGCACCTGCTGTTCGGCGGGGTCGCGCTGCCCGGCCTCGATGAGCAGCCGGTCGTGGTGGGTGCCGGCCACCCGGCGGACCTGGATCCCGTCCCCGGTCAGCAGTTTGCCGTCGATGGCGAGGGCGCGGGCGGCGCCGCCGGTGGGGGCACCCCCAGCGGCGGCCGGGGGAGTGTCGGCGGCGGTGAGCATCCGCCCGTCGGCGAGCCGGGCCGGGGTGCCGGGCAGCATCGGGTCGACCCAGTGGGGGTGGGTGGTGCGGGACAGCTCCCGGGTCCGGCCGGTCGCCGGGTCGGCGCTGAGCAGCAGGACGCACTTCTGGAGCCGGTCCTGGACGGTCAGCAGGATCTCCTCGGCCGAGTCCCAGTCGGCGTCGGAGACGTAGGGGTACGTCGAGGCGTCCCAGTCGAGCCGCACCCGGGTGCCCGCCGGGCCGAGCACCCACAGCTGGACCTCCGCGTTGGGCCCGCCCGCCTCGGGATACGCGAAGTCCTCGGCCGGGAGCTCGGGGTGCGCGGGGTCGGCGAAGTACCGCCGCTGGAGGGCGGACTCGTCGACGCGGGCGGCCAGCAGGCTCTGTCCGTCGGGGGACCACCAGTGGCCGCGGTCCCGGCCCAGCTCCTCGGCGGCGGCGAACTCGGCGACGCCCCAGCGGGCCCCGTCGGCGGGGCTGACCCGCCCGCCGGGGCAGGTGTGGAGGGCGTCGCCGGTGACGTACGCGGTGCGGGAGCCGTCGGCGTTGGGGCGGGGGTCGAAGACGGGTCCGGCGGCAGGGATCTCCTCGGGCCGCCCGTCCGGGCCGCAGCCGACCCGGTACAGCCGCCCGTACAGCGGGAACACCGCGCTGCGGCCGTCGCCGGAGAGCGCGTACGAGCCGATCCCGGCGGCGACGAGCCGGATGCGCTCCCGGAGCCGGCGCTCGGCGGCCGGCAGGACGCCCGGCTCGGGGGACAGCTCGCGGGGGTCGGCGAGCCGGGTCTCGCTGCCAGTGGCGGTGTCCAGGACCCAGAGGCTGTCGAAGGCGTCGGTCGGGCCGGTGGAGCGGAGGAACCAGAGCAGCCGGCCGTCCTCCCCGAAGGAGAACGCGCGCGGGGCGCCGTACGTGAAGCGACCGGTGCTTGCGGAGAGCCTGAGGAAGTCATCCATGATCGTAGTGTGTCATGTGAAATGGCACACTGTATATGTCATGCAGCCTAGGCTATTCGAGTGGTGTACCCCCCTGAGCAGGTTTAGCGTCGGAGAGGTGGACCGCAACGCAACGCCGACCAGTAAGGGGACCGACGGCAAGGTCCGGAAGAGCGGCAACGGGCTCGCGCTGATCGTCATCGCCTCGTGCCAGCTCATGGTCGTCCTCGACATCACCATCGTGAACATCGCCCTGCCGCACATCCAGACCGCCCTCGGGTTCTCCACCGAAAGCCTGTCCTGGGTCGTCAACGCCTACACCCTCACCTTCGGCGGACTGCTCCTCCTCGGCGGGCGCACCGGCGACATCCTCGGCCGCAAACGCGTGTTCATCTCCGGCGTGCTGCTCTTCGGCCTGGCCTCGATGCTGGGCGGACTCGCGCAGAACGAGGGCCAGCTGATGGGCGCCCGGGCCCTGCAGGGCGTCGGCGCCGCCATCGCCTCCCCGACCGCGCTGGCGCTGATCTCCACCACCTTCCGTGAAGGACCGGCCCGCAACCGGGCGTTCGGGGTGTTCGCCGCGGTCTCGGCGGGCGGCGGCGCGATCGGGCTGCTGGCCGGCGGCGTCCTCGTCGAATGGCTCAGCTGGCGCTGGGTGTTCTTCGTCAACGTGCCGATCGCCCTGGTCATCGCCGTGATGGCCCGCCGGGTCATCCGCGAGTCCGAACGCCACCCCGGACACTTCGACCTCGCGGGCGCACTGCTGTCCACCCTGGGCATGGTCGCGCTGGTCTACGGCTTCATCCGCGCCGCCCAGGAGGGCTGGACCGACCCGATCACCCTCGGCTCCTTCGGGGCGGCCGTGTGCCTGCTCCTGCTGTTCTTCCTCAACGAGCGGCGCTCGCCGCAGCCGATCACCCCGCTGCACATGTTCGCCGACCGCAACCGGGCCGGGTCCTACGGGATCATGCTCTTCCTCGCCTGCGCGATGTTCGGCATGTTCTTCTTCCTGACCCTGTTCGTGCAGAACGTACTGGACTTCAGCCCGATCCAGGCCGGCCTCGCGTTCCTGCCGGTGAGCGTCGTCATCGCCGTCGGCGCGGGCATCACCTCCCAGCTGCTGCCCAAGATCGGGCCCAAACCCTTCATGGTGACCGGCGCGCTCTGCTCGGCGGCCGGCCTGGCCTGGCTGACGCAGACCGACATCAACTCGACGTACCTCGGCAGCATCCTGGGCCCGATACTCGTGTTCAGCCTCGGCATGGGCATGCAGTTCGTCTCGCTGACCCTGATGGCCCTGTCCAACGTCGCCGACCGTGAGTCGGGCGCGGCCTCCGGACTGCTCAACACGACGCAGCAGGTGGGCGGGTCGCTGGGCCTGTCCATCCTGGTCACCGTCTTCGGCACGGCCAGCCGCAACGAGGCCCATGACCAGGTGCCGGCCTTCCTCAGCCAGGCCGGCCCCGTCCAGAAGGCCCTGTTCCTGCGCACCGGCCGGCTCCCGGACCCGTGGGGCGACCAGGTGCTCACCTCGGGCGTGAGCGCCGCCTTCATCGTCGCGGCCTGCTTCGCCCTGGTCGCCGCCGTCATCGCGCTGTTCGCGATCCAGGTCCGCCCCTCGGACCTGGAACGCCTCAAGGGCAACCACGCCCCGGCGGCGGTCTAGCCGGCCCGGCCCGTCCCGGCCTTCCGGATGCGGCAGCGGATCGGGCCGTCCGCCCGGAGGGTGATTCCGGCACTGACCGGGACCTCGGTGTCCACGGCCTCGAACTCGTACGCCCGCAGGACCATCGCCAGCGCGATCACCGACTCCAGCATCGAGAAGTGCTGCCCGATGCAGGCGCGCGGGCCGCCGCCGAACGGGAACCAGGCGTAGCGGGGGCGGCCGGCCTCCGCCTCCGGGGTGAAGCGGTCCGGGTCGAAGCGGTCCGGGTCCGGCCAGTAGCGGGGGTGGCGGTGCGTCACCCACGGGGCCAGGATCACGTCCGAACCCGCCGGGATCGTGCGGCCGCCGACCTCGGTGGCCGCGACCGAGCCGCGCCCGATGACCGGCGCCGCCGGGTAGAGCCGCATCGCCTCCTTGAGGACCTGCGTGAGGTACGGGAGCCGGTCCAGGTCGGCGGCCTGCGGCATACGGTCGCCCAGGACGCGGGAGATCTCCTCGCGGGCCCGCGCCTGCTGCTCGGGGTGGCGGGCCAGCAGGTGCAGGGAGAAGGCGAGCGAAGTGGCGGTCGTCTCGTGCCCGGCGAGCAAGAAGATCAGCACCTGGTCGCGCAGTTCGGCGGCGTCGAACTGCACGTCGTCCGTACTCGTGGCGGCGGCGAGCAGGCTCAGCAGGTCCTCGCCCCCGGCCGTGTCGCCGCTGCGCCGCTCGGCGATGATCTCGTCGCAGACCGCGTACAGCTCGTCCATCGCGGCGGCCGCCCGCTTGTTGCCCGGAGTGGGCCAGGTGCGCGGGACGTTGGCGGGGGAGTAGCCGCGGCGCAGCACGTACTCCGTGATGACCGGAAAACACCGGTCGACGACGTCGACGGTGGCCTCCACGTCGGTGCCGAAGAGGATGCGGGCGACCGCGCGCAGGGCGAGCCGCATCATCTCCTCGCCGACGTCGACCACACCGCCCGGCGCCCGCTCCCAGCCCTCGACGACGGCCCGGGTCTCGGCGGCGACGGCACCGGCGTAGCCGTCCACCCGGCGCTTGGTGAACAGCGGCTGGACCAGCCGCCGCTGGCGCATGTAGTCCTCGTCCTGGCTGGTCAGCAGGCCGTTCCCGAAGGAGTCCCGCAGCTCCTGGTAGAAGGCGTTGTCCTTGCGGAAGTTGACCGACTCCGCGGCCAGGACCTGCTGCGCGCCCTCCGCGGAGAAGACGCAGTAGAGCTCGGCACGCAGCCCCGGCGGCCCGGCGGTGATCCGGACGACGTCGCCGTGCTGCTGCTGGGCGCGCAGGTAGGTCCCGAGCGAGTCCGATTTCAGGTCGAAGAGGGACCCGAGCAACGGGACCCCCGCGAGCGCGGGAACCTCCGTACCACCGGTTCCGCCGTCCGTCCGTGTTCCCACTGCCATGGCCGCCCCCTCGACACCGTACGTACGCCCCGATTCTGCCCGCCCCGTGCCGGGGACCGTCGAGGATCGCCCCACCATGCGGCCGAAACCCACCGGTCGCCCCGCCCGCCCGCCCCGTGTCGCAGGCGCCGCCGACCGTGTCCCGAACGAGGGCGTCCCGGCTGCCGGCCCGGCGGAGCCGCACGGATCAGGCGCGACGCTGTTTCACGTCGTGCTCCACCGGCCACACCAGCACCTCGTGGCCGTCCGGGTCGATCACCCGAAGGGAGCCGGAGATGTCGCGGGGCCCCGGCGGGATGACCGGCACGTTGTGCTTCTCCACCATGGCGGTGACGCGCGCGGTGTCCGAGGAGGACACGGTGAACTGCAACGGCCCCGCCGTCGGGGTGTCCGAGGGCCCTGGTGTCTCCAGCAGGGCGAGCCAGGGCGTCACGTACAACACGGGCCCGTTTCCCTGCAACGCAAGCCCGAGCACCTCGCCGTAGAAGCGTCGGGTCTCCGCGAGATCACGCACAGGTACGCCACATCCGACTGCCGTCCCACCGGCTCCGGAAGCCCCATCCCCCACCCCTTCCGATATGAGGCACCGTCAGTGCCACTGTGAAGGATGCCTGTTCTGCCCCGGTGGTCGAGATGGTTTTAGGTCAAGATCTCCGCTGACGCTTGGGACGAGCCCTGCACCGAAACGTCGTTCGGTTCCGGTGAGTTCGGCGCACTCCGAGAACCGCCGAGCCTCTCCCCGAACGGCTCGATGGACGCGCAAACGGAGGATCCCCCGCTCTCGATGGAGAGCGGGGGATCCCGGACTTGCCCCTTGCTAGAGCATGCGTGCAGTGGCTGGAGGCCGTCCCCAAGTCCCGCTCGTCCCCGCTGGGTTCGACGGACTAGATGTCGCGGAAGATTTCGATCTGGGCGCCCACCGAGTTGAGGCGTTCGGCCAGTTCCTCGTAGCCGCGGTTGATGACGTAGACGTTGCGCAGGACCGAGGTGCCCTCGGCCGCCATCATCGCCAGGAGGACGACCACCGCCGGGCGCAGGGCCGGGGGGCACATCATTTCTGCCGCGCGCCAGCGGGTGGGGCCCTCGACCAGGACGCGGTGGGGGTCCAGGAGCTGGAGGCGGCCGCCGAGGCGGTTGAGGTCCGTCAGGTAGATGGCCCGGTTGTCGTAGACCCAGTCGTGGATCAGGGTCTGGCCCTGGGCGACGGCCGCGATGGCCGCGAAGAACGGGACGTTGTCGATGTTCAGCCCGGGGAACGGCATCGGGTGGATCTTGTCGATCGGCGCTTCGAGCTTCGAGGGGCGGACCGTCAGGTCGACCAGGCGGGTGCGGCCGTTGTCGGCCGTGTACTCCGCCGAGCGGTCGTGGTCGAGGCCCATCTCCTCCAGCACCGCGAGCTCGATCTCCATGAACTCGATCGGGACCCGGCGGATCGTGAGTTCCGATTCCGTGACCACCGCGGCGGCGAGCAGGCTCATCGCCTCGACCGGGTCCTCGGAGGGGGAGTAGTCCACGTCCACGTCGATGTTCGGGACACCGTGCACGGTGAGGGTGGTCGTGCCGACGCCCTCGACCTTGACGCCGAGCGCCTCCAGGAAGAAGCACAGGTCCTGGACCATGTAGTTGGAGGAGGCGTTGCGGATGACCGTGACGCCGTCGTGCCGGGCGGCGGCCAGCAGCGCGTTCTCGGTGACGGTGTCCCCGCGCTCGGTCAGCACGATCGGGCGGCCCGGCGAGACCCCCGCCTCGACCTTCGCGTGGTAGATGCCCTCGGTCGCCGTGATGTCCAGGCCGAAGCGGCGCAGGGCGATCATGTGCGGCTCGATGGTGCGGGTGCCGAGGTCGCAGCCACCGGCGTACGGCAGGCGGAACTGGTCCATCCGGTGCAGCAGCGGGCCCAGGAACATGATGATGCTCCGGGTGCGGCGGGCCGCGTCCGCGTCCATGGCGTCCATGTCGAGGCGGGCCGGCGGGACGATCTCCAGGTCCACGCCGTCGTTGATCCAGCGGGTGCGGACGCCGATGGAGTTCAGGACTTCGAGGAGGCGGTAGACCTCCTCGATGCGGGCGACCCGGCGCAACACCGTACGGCCCTTGTTCAGCAGCGTGGCGCACAGCAGCGCCACGCACGCGTTCTTGCTCGTCTTGACGTCGATGGCGCCGGACAGCCGGCGGCCGCCGACGACCCGCAGGTGCATCGGGCCGGCGTAGCCCAGAGAGACGATCTCGCTGTCGAGCGCTTCACCGATTCGGGCGATCATCTCAAGGCTGATGTTCTGGTTTCCGCGCTCGATTCGGTTCACGGCGCTCTGGCTGGTGCCGAGCGCATCCGCGAGTTGACTCTGCGTCCAGCCCCGGTGCTGCCGGGCGTCACGGATGAGCTTGCCGATGCGTACGAGGTAGTCGTCTGCCATGGGTGCACCGTATCTCAGATATGAGATGACTCCTGCTTCAGGTGTGGCAGACGGGTGTTACGGACCGTCAGTTCCGCGGGACCTTCCCCGCCATCCCTCTGATTACGGACATCTACCCCCTTATCCGTATCGGCAACCTCATGTCACCCGTCAGTGGCCGCAGGCGTGGTGGCGGTTCGCGTGGACCGCCGTGTACGACGCCGGGCGCGCGGCCCCGGCGGCGCGGGTGAGGGCGATCGCCGCAGCCCGACCCGCCGCCGAGTCCGCGTCGTGCACCACCCGGCCGCCGACCAGGGTCATCCGTACGCCGGTCCCGCTGATGTCGGCCACCGGACAGCGGGTCACATCCCGGTCCAGCAGCACCAGGTCCGCCGCCTTGCCCGGTTCCACGGTCCCCGTCAGCCCCTCCTGCCTCAGCTGCCACGCCGTCCCGGCCGTGTGCATCCGCAGTGCCGAGGTCCGGCTCAACCCCTCCAGCTCCCGGTGCAGCTCACCCGTGCCGTACGCGCCCTGCCGGTCGATCGCGGTCCGCAGCTGGTTCCACACCTGGAGCGCGTCCACCGGCCAGTCCGAACCGCCGGTCAGCCGGGCCCCCGCCCGCTCCAGGCTGCGCGCCGGGTACATCCACCGGTGGCGCTCGGGACCGATGTACGGGAGCAGCGCGTCCATCGTCCAGGTGTCCTGCGCCGCCCACTGGAGCTGCATGCAGGCGGCGACTCCCAGCTGCGCGAAGCGCCGCAGGTCCGCCGGGTCCACGAGCTGCAAGTGGGCGATCGTGTTGCGCGGGTCCCGCAGGCCGGTAGCCCGGCGGGCGTACGCGTACCCGTCCAGGGCCGTGCGCACCGCCCGGTCGCCCAACCCGTGGGCGTGCAGCTGCCAGCCGGCCTCGTTGAACACCGCCGTCAGCCGGCCGTAGTCCGCCGCCGAGGTGTACAGCTCGCCGCGGTTCGCGGTCGGCTTGCCGTTCCCGTCCAGGTAGGGCTCCAGCAGCGCGGCCGTCTGCGCCGGGTACTCGATGACCCCGTCGAGGAACACCTTGACCGTCCCGAACCGCAGGCCCCGTACGCCCTCGAACTCCTTTCGCAGCCCGCGCGCGTACGCCAGTGCCCCCGCGGGGTCCTTGGTCTGCTCCGCGTCGAGCCGGATCGCCGGCACGATCCGCTGCGGCAGCTTCCCCGCCGCCGAAAGGACCTGGTAGAGCTCCAGCTCGTGCCGCCCGACCAGGGCGTCCATCATCGTCGTGACCCCGGACGCGGCCGCCAGCCCCAGCACCTTGGCGCAGGCCGCGACCAGTTCGGCCCGGGAGGGCTCCGGGACGTGCCGCTGCACCAGTTCCTGCGCGTCGTCCTTCAGGACGCCCGTCGGCTGCCCGTCCGGCCCCTTCACGATCCGGCCGCCGACCGGGTCCGTGGTGGCCGCGGTGATCCCGGCGATCTCCAGGGCCCGCCGGTTCACCCAGAGGTTGTGCCCGTCGCCGCCGACCAGCGCTACCGGTCTGCGGGTCGCCAGCGCGTCCAGCATCGAGTGGTGCGGCACGCTTCCGGCCGGCAGCAGCCCGACCGGGTTCCAGTCCTCCACCACCAGCCACCGGTCCGGCTCCGCGCCGGCGCCGCCGGTGTCGGCGAGGAAGCCGGCCAGCAGCTCCAGGAGCTCGGGCAGGGTGGTCTCCGCCCCCTCCAGGGAGGGCCGCAGGGACCGGTCGCCGGCGCCCAGCGGGTGGACGTGCCCGTCGTGGATCCCGCTCATCACCGTGTTGCCGCCGGCGTCGACGACCTCGGTGTCCCGCCCGACGTGCCGGCGCACCGCCGAGCCGCTCCCAGTGGCCAGGACCTTCCCGTCCCGCCCGACCGCGACGGCCTCCACCGGCGCGCCGCCCCCGGTGGTCCCGGTGAACACCCGGGCGTTGTGGATCACCAGGGCGGCCGAGCCGCGCCCGCCGGAAGCGGCCGCGGCCGCCGGGCCCGCGCCCATCAGGCCGGCCGCGCCCGCCGCCCCGGCGGCCGCCAGCAGTCCCCGGCGGGAGAGGAAGGAGCGGACGGGGGAAGAAGAGGCGGGAGAAGAGGCAGGAAAGGGGGCGGGAGAAGAGGGGGAAGACGAGGTCATGGCCACTCCAAAACGTCGGTGTGGCCAGGACACTGTTTGATTAACCCCTTAACCAGAACCCGTCGCCGCCGACGAAATCCGCACCGCCGTCCGTACGATGACCCCGTGCCCGGGCCCGGACCGACCATCGCCGACATCGCGCGCGCCGCGGAGGTCTCCACCGCGACCGTCTCGCACGCGCTGGGCGGCACCGGCCGTGTCGGCGAGTCCACCCGCCGGCGGGTCCGCGAGGTGGCGGCCGCCCTCGGCTACAGCGCCCGCCGCGGCCCCCGTACCCGTACGCTCGGCCTCGCCGTCACCACGTACGCGGGTTCCGCCTGGAACTACGTCGAGATCGCCTACTTCTCCCGGCTGCTGACCGCCGCGACCGCGGCCGCCCACGCCCGCGGCTACGCCCTCACGGTGCTGCCCGCCGACCGGGGCGCCGAACCGCTGTGGCACACCCTCGCCGTCGACGGGATGCTGCTGCTCGACAGCCCGGCCGGTGATCCGGTGCTCCGCGCCCTACGGGCACGAGGCCTGCCGGTGGTCTTCGACGGTCGCCCCCCGGACCCGCGGCCGGGGGACGTGTGGGTGGACAACGACCACGAGGCCACCACCCGGGAGGTCCTCGACCACCTCGCGGCCTCCGGGGCCCGCCGGATCGCGCTGCATTCCGCCTACGGTCGGGAGCACTACACCCAGGCCGTCACCTCGGCTCACGCCTGCTGGTGCGCCGAGCGCGGGACGGCCCCGATGGTGGTGCCCTTCGACCCCGAGGACGGCGCCGGGCACGCTTTCGACGACGTGTTCGCCACGCCCGGCGGTGAGCGCCCCGACGCCGTGTACTGCGTGTACGACCCCGGCGGCCGCCAGGTGCTGGCCGCCGCCGCGCGACACGGGCTGCGGATACCGCGGGATCTGCGGCTCGTCTGCGCGAGCGAGGACCCCTCGTACGCGGCGGGCGAGCCGGCGGTGAGCACGGTGACCCTGCGGCCGGAGGTGATCGGGGAGAGCGCCGTCGACTCGCTGGTGGCCCTGCTGGAGTCCCCGCAGGGCGCGCCGCCGGGGCAGCGGACCGTCCCGGCGGCGCTGGCCGTGCGTACGTCTTCGCTGGCCGTGCGCACGTCCGCGCGGCGGGGCTCCGTGTGATGTGGCCCGTTGCCCCGTCTCAGTGAAGTTCGTCGCCGAGCTCGCATGGACCTGCGTGGACCGGGTGGGGTGAGACGGCTTCGTGAGGCACCGATCCGGCCCTGGACCGCTGGTGTCCTTCGACGTCGGTCGTGCAGTACTGGCTGGCCTGGGCGGACTGGGTTGGACGTCAATGTGCGCGAGCGTCCTCGATGTGGTGCTCCGGTCGGGTCCAGAGGGTGAGGTCGCTGCTGGTGGCGACTGCCAAGGTGAGACCGGACGGGGAAAAACCGGCGGCGCGCAGTTCCGAGTCCTCGGAGTGGAAGACGTGCCACCAGGTGCCTCCCGCCGGTCCTTTGATACGAACTCGCTGGCGAGGCCCGAATGGCTCCGTTCGACTCCTCGGGGTGGCGGCTGCATCGTGTCCGGGGCGAGGCGGACGAGACGGCGGGGGACTTCGTGCCGCAGAGCCAGCTCGTGATTGGTGTGGCCTCTGTGGGCGTCGATGTAGACGAGCAAGGGCAGATGGGGCCGGTCGGGGAACAGCTCTGATCGAGTGGTGCCGGGGTTGGGCCTCATGCGGCCGCGCGGGGAGCCGGCATCAGCGAGTGCCCGGTCCAGAGCCTCCGTGGAGCGTCCGGAACCAGCGGCACCACCTCCGGCCCCCCGGCCCGCTCGAAGCCCCCTCCGGCCTGGCCGCAGGCCAGGCGCGTCCCCTCGAACGCCTCCGCGTCCTTCGGTTCGATCCGCTCATCGGCGCGGACATCGACGACCGCAGCCGAGCCGTCCGCGCGGCGTACGAAGTGCTCCGGAGCGTGCCGACGCTCCCGTAGCCCGTCGTGCCAGTGCAGCTAGAAAGGCTGCGAGGCGATCCCCGTCACCCTCGGGTCGAAGTCCATGAGCAGCAGCCGGTCCCGTTCCAGCCAGGACTCGAAGCCGACATGCTGCCCGGTCGTGGCCGCCCCGTACCAGCCGGAGAGGTGACGCTCACCAGCGACCGGCGAAGCGGCCGGACCGCGGCTGCGTCCTCGAACCGGGCTGTCGCACGGTCCAGCAGCGGACGGCGTTGTCGCTCGCGTACGGCATCCACGTACGGCATCCACGTACGACAGCTCGGCGTACGGCTCCGGAAGATCCACCCCGACCGGTACGGCCACCCAGCCACCCCAGGGCGTCACCTCGTACGACTCCGTTCGCTGTCAAACGCCTCGATTGGATGACAGGACACCCATGCCGTGCATGACCACGGCGCGGCAATGCATTAGAGTTATCTCGACATCGAGATATCTGCCGAAGGCGTACCGCAGCCGCCCCTGCTGGTAAGGGTTACCTAACTTAGCCTTACCTTAGCGGATTGGCCACAGGGCGTGGCGGCAGGATTGCGGTAAAACGCGCGAATTTCATGCATGAAGGAGACTGTCGTGTCGGCGAACAGCTTCGACGCCCGCAGCACGCTGCAGGTGGGCGACGAGTCGTACGAGATCTTCCGGCTGGACAAGGTTGAGGGCTCGGCCCGTCTTCCCTACAGCCTGAAGGTGCTGCTGGAGAACCTGCTCCGCACCGAGGACGGCGCGAACATCACCGCCGACCACATCCGGTCGCTCGGCAACTGGGACTCGCAGGCCCAGCCCAGCGAGGAGATCCAGTTCACGCCGGCCCGCGTGATCATGCAGGACTTCACCGGCGTCCCCTGCGTCGTGGACCTCGCCACCATGCGTGAGGCCGTCAAGGCCCTCGGTGGCGACCCGGCGAAGATCAACCCGCTCTCGCCCGCCGAGATGGTCATCGACCACTCGGTCATCGCCGACAAGTTCGGCACGAAGGACGCCTTCGCGCAGAACGTCGAGCTGGAGTACGGCCGCAACAAGGAGCGCTACCAGTTCCTGCGCTGGGGCCAGACCGCCTTCGACGACTTCAAGGTCGTCCCGCCGGGCACCGGCATCGTGCACCAGGTCAACATCGAGCACCTGGCCCGCACGATCATGGTCCGCGGTGGCCAGGCGTACCCCGACACCCTCGTCGGCACCGACTCGCACACCACCATGGTCAACGGCCTGGGCGTGCTGGGCTGGGGCGTCGGCGGCATCGAGGCCGAGGCCGCGATGCTCGGCCAGCCGGTCTCCATGCTGATCCCGCGCGTCGTGGGCTTCAAGCTGACCGGCGAGCTGCCGACCGGCACCACCGCCACCGACCTGGTGCTGACCATCACCGAGATGCTGCGCAAGCACGGTGTCGTCGGCAAGTTCGTCGAGTTCTACGGTGAGGGCGTCGCCGCCACCTCGCTGGCGAACCGCGCCACCATCGGCAACATGTCGCCGGAGTTCGGCTCCACCGCCGCGATCTTCCCGATCGACGACGAGACCCTGAAGTACCTGCGCCTGACCGGCCGCGACGCCCAGCAGGTCGCGCTCGTCGAGGCGTACGCCAAGGAGCAGGGCCTGTGGCTGGACCCGGCCGCTGAGCCCGACTTCTCCGAGAAGCTGGAGCTCGACCTCTCCACGGTCGTCCCCTCCATCGCCGGCCCGAAGCGCCCGCAGGACCGCATCGTCCTGGCCAACGCCGCCGAGCAGTTCGCGGTTGACGTGCGCAACTACGTCTCCGACGACGAGGAGGCCGGCAAGGAGTCCTTCCCGGCGTCCGACGCCCCGGCCTCCGCCAACGGCGTGCCGACCCGTCCGACCCAGGTCACCCTGGCCGACGGCACCTCCTTCGAGATCGACCACGGCGCCGTCACCGTCGCCGCGATCACCTCCTGCACCAACACCTCGAACCCCTACGTCATGGTCGCCGCGGCGCTCGTGGCCAAGAAGGCGGTCGAGAAGGGTCTCGCCCGCAAGCCGTGGGTCAAGACCACCCTGGCCCCGGGCTCGAAGGTCGTCACCGACTACTTCGACAAGGCCGGCCTGACTCCGTACCTCGACAAGATGGGCTTCAACCTCGTCGGGTACGGCTGCACCACCTGCATCGGCAACTCCGGTCCGCTGGACGAGGAGATCTCGAAGGCGATCAACGAGCACGACCTCGCGGTCACCTCGGTGCTCTCCGGCAACCGCAACTTCGAGGGCCGGATCAACCCCGACGTCAAGATGAACTACCTGGCCTCCCCGCCGCTGGTCGTCGCGTACGCCATCGCGGGCTCCATGAAGGTGGACATCACCAAGGACGCCATCGGCATCGACACCGAGGGCAAGCCGGTCTTCCTCCAGGACATCTGGCCGTCCGAGGCCGAGGTCAACGACGTCGTGGCGAACGCCATCGGCGAGGACATGTTCAGCAAGTCCTACCAGGACGTCTTCGCGGGCGACGCCCAGTGGCAGGCGCTGTCGATCCCGACCGGCAACACCTTCGAGTGGGACCCGCAGTCCACCTACGTCCGCAAGCCCCCTTACTTCGAGGGCATGACGATGGAGACCACCCCGGTCTCCGACATCGCCGGTGCGCGCGTGCTGGCGAAGCTGGGCGACTCGGTCACCACCGACCACATCTCCCCGGCCGGTGCGATCAAGGCCGACACCCCGGCCGGCAAGTACCTCACCGAGCACGGCGTCGAGCGCCGCGACTTCAACTCGTACGGTTCCCGTCGCGGCAACCACGAGGTCATGATCCGCGGTACGTTCGCCAACATCCGCCTGCGCAACCAGATCGCGCCGGGCACCGAGGGCGGCTTCACCCGCGACTTCACCGTCGAGGGCGCGCCGGTCGCGTTCATCTACGACGCCTCCCAGAACTACCAGGCCGCCGGCATCCCGCTGGTCATCCTGGCGGGCAAGGAGTACGGCTCGGGCTCGTCCCGCGACTGGGCCGCCAAGGGCACCGCGCTGCTCGGCGTCAAGGCCGTCATCGCCGAGTCGTACGAGCGCATCCACCGCTCGAACCTGATCGGCATGGGCGTGCTCCCGCTCCAGTTCCCGGAGGGCGCCTCGGCGGTCTCGCTGGGCCTCACCGGCGAGGAGACCTTCTCCTTCACCGGTGTGGAGGAGCTGAACAACGGCACCACCCCGCGCACCGTCAAGGTCACCACCGACACCGGCGTGGAGTTCGACGCGGTCGTCCGCATCGACACCCCGGGTGAGGCGGACTACTACCGCAACGGCGGCATCATGCAGTACGTGCTCCGCAACCTCATCCGCGGCTGAGGTCAGTAGCGGCACCAAAGGGCCGTATCCCCGTTAAGGGGGTACGGCCCTTCCGCTTTTTCCGGCCCGGGCCAGGTTTCGGGGAGGTCTCAACTCGGAAAAGCTGACGGACAACTGTGTGCATGATCTTGCTCACACGAGCGGAAGTGGACTATACCTGTGCCCGTCCGGATCACCGCGTTACGAGCGGTACCGGACCGGGGGGCGGCGGGGACCTGCGGTGATGTCCGTATGCGCGGTGACCACGGGCATTCGTCGAGTCCCGGCCTCCTTCACACTTCTGACGAAGGCGAGGACATGAGCATGCGATCCACTGGTGAGGGCATCGGCCGCCGTGACCTGATCAAGCGCTCCGCAGCGCTGGGACTGATCTCGGTGCCCACGATGAGCTTCCTGTCCGCCTGCGCCTCCGGCGGTGGGGACACCTCGACGAAGGGGCCGGACAAGGGCGCGGTGACGAAGGAGAACCCCTTCGGCGTCGCCAAGGGCGGCAAGCTCGACGTCGTCGTCTTCAAGGGTGGGTTCGGCGACGACTACGCGAAGGCCTGGGAGGCCGCCTTCGACAAGAAGTGGGGCACCACCAGCTCCCACCTGGGCACCCAGGAGATCGCCGCCAAGCTCCAGCCCCGCTTCAACGGCGGCAACCCGCCGGACGTCATCGACGACTCGGGCGCCCAGCAGATCAAGGTCGACGTCCTGGCCAAGGGCGGTCAGCTCGCCGAGCTCACCGCGGTGCTGGACGCCCCCTCGCTCGACGACCCGGCCAAGAAGGTGCGGGACATGCTCATCCCCGGCACCGTCGAGCAGGGCACCCAGGGCGGCAAGTTCGTCGCCCTCTACTACGTCTACACCGTGTTCGGATTCTGGTACTCGGGCAAGCTCTTCAAGGAGAAGGGCTGGGCCGAGCCCAAGACCTGGGACGAGTTCCTCGACATCTGCACCAAGGCCAAGGCCGCCGGCATCGGCGGACTCGCCCACCAGGGCAAGTACCCGTACTACATCAACGTCGTCATCATGGACCTGATCGCCAAGAAGGGCGGTCTGGAGGCCATGAAGGCGATCGACAACCTGGAGCCGAACGCCTTCGAGGGCAACCCCGCCGCCCTCGCCGCCGTCGAGGCGGTCTACGAGGTCGTCGAGAAGGACCTGCTGATGGCCGGCACCAACGGCCTCACCCACACGGAGTCCCAGACGGCCTGGAACCAGTACAAGGCCGCCTTCATCCCCTCCGGCTCCTGGCTGGAGAACGAGCAGCTCAAGCAGACCCCCGACGACTTCGACATGAAGTTCCTGCCGGTGCCGACGCTCGCCGACAGCAAGCTGCCCTTCGAGGCCATCCGCGCCGGCGCGGGAGAGCCCTTCATCGTCCCGGAGAAGGCCGCCAACAAGGCCGGCGGCCTGGAGTTCCTGCGTTCGATGCTGTCCCGCGAATGGTCGACCCTCTTCGCCCAGCAGGCCAACTCCCTCACCGTCGTCAAGGACGGCGTCGACCCGAACGTGAAGCTGCGCCCGGGCACGGCCTCGGCGGTCGCGGCCGTCAAGACCGCCGGTTCGAACACCTTCAGCTACCTGTACCCCGACTGGTACAGCGAAATGGACACCGAGATCCAGAACGCGTCCAATGAGCTGATGGCCAAGCGGATCCAGCCAAAGGAATGGATCAAGCGGGCCCAGGCTGCGGTAGACAAGGCTGCCAAGGACCCGAACGCCAAGAACAACCACCGCAGCTGACATACGTCCAAGGGGCGGACACCATGAGCCAAGTAGCCCAGGGCAAGGGACGGATCGGCTTCATCGCCGGCTTCCTCGTCCTGCCGCTCGCGCTGTACCTGACTTTCGTCATCTGGCCGTACATCCAGACGTTCGGTTACTCCTTCACCAACTGGTCGGGACAGTCGCCCACGTTCGATTTCGTCGGCCTGGACAACTATGCGGCGCTGATGAAGGACGAGGTCTTCCGCGGCGCCCTGTGGCACAACCTGCTCCTCCTGGTGTTCGTCCCGACCGTCACCATCCTGCTGGCCCTCTTCTTCGCCTTCATGGTGAACGCGGGAGGGCGCAGCGGGGCCGGCGGCGTCCGGGGCGTCTGGGGCTCCTCCGTCTACAAGATCGTCTACTTCTTCCCGCAGGTACTCTCCCTCGCCATCCTCGCGGTGCTGTTCGGCGCCGTCTACCGCAGCGACGAGGGCGGCCTGCTCAACGGGTTCCTGACCAAGCTGGGGCTGGTCGACCCGGTCCACCCCGTCGAATGGCTCAACCAGCCCGACCTCGCGCTGTGGTGCCTGCTCCTGGTGGTGGTCTGGCACGGGGTCGGCTTCTACTTGGTCCTCTTCTCGGCCGCCATGCAGTCCGTACCCAAGGACATCTACGAGGCCGCCCTGCTCGACGGCGCCGGGCGCGCGCAGACCTTCCTGAAGGTCACGCTGCCCCTGCTGTGGGACTCCGTGCAGACCTCAGCGGTCTACCTGGGCATCGCCGCGATGGACATGTTCGTGCTGGTGTCGACCATGACTTCCGGCCAGTTCGGCGGCGGGCCCGACCACCACAGCGAGGTCATGGCCACGGTGCTGATGCGCAACTTCCTCTACTTCGGCAAGAGCGGCTACGCCTGCGCCATGGGCGTCGTCATGCTCGTCCTGACCATGATCCTCTCCATCGTCACGCTGCGCGCCACCCGCCGCGAGCGCATCGAGTTCTGAGAGGAGATCCCCGATGACTACAGAGTCCACAGTGATCAAGGCACCGGGCGAGGCCTCGGCCGAGCGGTCCGGCGGCAGCGGGCGCGCCAAGGACGGTGCGAAGCCCGCCTCCGACGGCACGGTGCTGAACGTCTTCTCGCACGGGTTCCTCGCCGTCTGGGCGATGCTGATCGTCCTGCCCCTGATCTGGCTGGCGCTCGGCTCGTTCAAGACCGACTCGCAGATCGGCGGCTCGGCCCTCAGCTGGCCCTCCAACTGGCACTTCGACGCCTTCTCCCGGGCCTGGGACAAGGGCATCGGCGACTACTTCGCCCACACGCTGATCGTGATGGTGTTCTCGGTCCCGCTGACCATGCTGCTCGGCTCGATGGCGGCGTACGTCCTGGCCCGCTACCCCTTCCCGGGGAACCGGCTCTTCTACTACTTCTTCGTCAGCGGGGCGATGTTCCCCGTCTTCCTCGCGCTCGTCCCGCTGTTCTTCATGGTCAAGCGCCTGGACATGCTCAACACGTACCAGGGTCTGATCCTCGTGTACGTGGCCTACTCGATGCCCTTCACCGTCTTCTTCATGCACTCGTTCTTCCGCACGCTGCCGACGGCCGTGCACGAGGCGGCGGTGATCGACGGGGCCTCCGACACCCGGATCTTCTTCCAGGTGATGCTGCCGATGGCCAAGCCCGGCCTGATCAGCGTCGGGATATTCAATGTCCTGGGCCAGTGGAACCAGTACATCCTGCCCTCCGTGCTGATGCAGCCGCAGACCGGATCGGACCCCGAGCGCTACATGCTCACCCAGGGCCTGATCCAGCTGCAGTACCAGATGGGGTACGAGACGGACCTGCCGGTGCTGTTCGCCGGCGTGACCATCGCGATGATCCCGATGCTGGTGGTCTACCTGTCCTTCCAGCGGCAGATCCAGGCCGGCCTGACCTCCGCCACCCTCAAGTAGCGGGCCGGCGACGGCCGGGGGCGACGCCGATCGCCCCCGGCCGTCCGCGCGGGCCCCGCACCTACAGCCAGGTGCCGAACGTGCGGATGTACAGGGTCTTCAGGAGCTGCGTGAGCGTGCAGTACGCCAGCAGCACGCCGACCAGCCACGGGAAGTAGCCCGCAGGCAGGGCCGTGAAGCCCAGCGGGGCGGCCAGCGGCGAGAAGGGCAGGTACAGACCGGTCAGCACCGCGAGGACGGTCATCACCATCACCGGCCAGGAGGCGCGGGACTGGATGAAGGGGATCTTCCGGGTACGGATCATATGGACGATCAGGGTCTGCGAGAGCAGTCCCTCGATGAACCAGCCGGACTGGAACAGCGACTGCTCGGCCTCGCTGTTGGCACCGAACACGTTCCACATGATCACGAACATCGCGATGTCGAAGATCGAGCTGATCGGGCCGATGCAGACCATGAACCGGCCGATGCCCTTGGCGTCCCAGTTGCGGGGCCCCCGCAGGTACTCCTCGTCCATCCGGTCCCACGGCGTCGCCAGCTGCGCGATGTCGTAGACCAGGTTCTGCACCAGCAGCATGATCGCGAGCATCGGCTGGAAGGGGATGAACGCGCTCGCCACCAGGACCGAGAAGACGTTGCCGAAGTTCGACGACGCCGTCATCTTGATGTACTTGATCGTGTTGCCGAAGGTCGTCCGGCCCTGGATCACACCCTGTTCCAGGACGGTCAGGTCCTTCTCCAGCAGGATGATGTCCGCGGACTCCTTGGCGATGTCGACTGCGGTGTCGACGGAGATGCCGACATCGGCGTCGCGCAGCGCGGCGGCGTCGTTGATGCCGTCCCCGAGGAAGCCGACGGTGTGCCCGTCGGCCTGCAGGGCGCGGACGATCCGGGCCTTCTGGACGGGATTGACCTTGGCGAAGACCGTCGTACGGGCGGCCAGCGCGCGCAGCGCCGTGTCGTCGAGGGCGTCGATCCCGGTGCCGAGCACCACGTGCCCGACGTCGAGACCCACGTCCGCGCAGACCCGCGTGGCCACCAGGTCGTTGTCGCCGGTGACGACCTTGACCGCGACGCCCTTGTCGGCCAGGGCCTGCAGGGCCCGGGCGGCGTCGGCCTTCGGCGGGTCGAGGAAGGCGAGGAAGCCGACCAAGGTGAGGCGGTCCTCGTCCGCGACGGAGTACGTGTCGCGGGGGGCGCTCACCGTGCGGGTGGCGACGGCGAGGACGCGCAGGCCGCGGCGGTTGTTGTCCTCGGCGATGCGGGTGACGTGCCGGCGCAGCCCGTCGGTGAGTTCGACCTTCCGGCCGCGGTCCGTCATGTGGGTGCAGAGGTCCAGGACCTCCTCCACCGCACCCTTGGTGATCATGATGTGCTCGGGGCGGCCGGGGCCGCCCACGACGGCGTTGCGGTCCAGGACCACGGACATCCGGCGGCGGGCGAAGTCGAAGGGGATCTCGTCGACCATCGAGAACCGTGCGTCGACGACAACCTCCTCGGCCTCGTCCACGCGGTCGATGACGGCCTGGTCCATCAGGTTCTTCAGGCCCGTCTGGAAGTGGGAGTTGAGGTAGGCGTACTCCAGGACCTCGCCGTCCTCGTCGCCGTGCACGTCCAGGTAGCGGTCCAAGGCGATCCGGTCCTCGGTGAGGGTGCCGGTCTTGTCCGTGCAGAGCACGTCCATGGCGCCCAGGTTCTGGATCGCGTTGAGCCGCTTGACGACGACCTTCCGCTTGGACATGGCGACCGCGCCGCGCGCCAGGTTGGCGGAGACGACCATCGGCAGCATCTCGGGGGTCAGGCCGACGGCGACGGCGACGGCGAAGAGGAAGGCCTCGTCCCAGTCGCCCTTGGTGAGGCCGTTGACGGCGAACACGACCGGGACCATGACCAGCATGAAGCGGATCAGCAGGAAGCTGACCTTGCGCACGCCGTTGTCGAAGTTGGTCTGCGGGCGCTCGCCGACCAGCGAGCCGGCCATCGAGCCGAAGTAGGTGTCCGAGCCGGTGGCGACCACGACTCCGGTGGCGGTCCCGGAGGTCACCGAGGTGCCCATCAGGACCAGGTTGTCGGCCTCGACGGGGTCGGTGCCCTCGAACCGGCCGAGGTCGTCGGCGCCGGGGGTCCCCCCGGCGGTGCGGGCGGGAGCATCGGCCTTGGCGACCGGCAACGACTCGCCGGACAGCGCGGCCTGGCCGACCATCAGGTCCTTGGAGGTGATCAACCGCAGGTCGGCCGGGATCAGGTCGCCGGCTGCCAGCTTCACCACGTCGCCGGGGACCACCTGGTCCATGGGCACTTCGAAGGTGGCCGGCCCCGAGCCGCCACCGGCCCGGCGCTGCACCGCACAGGTGGTCGTGACGAGCCTCTTCAGCGCGTCGGCGGCGCGGCCCGAGCGGTGCTCCTGCCAGAAGCGCAGCAGTCCACTGACCGCCACCATCACGGAGAGGATGACGACACCCGGGTCGGCCGGGTCCTGCCACCACATGACGGCGGCCAGGAAGACCAGGACGGTGATGAACGGGTTCCAGAAGGCCTTCGCGAGCTGCGCCCACCAACGTGGGGCCCGCTCGTGGGCGACGACGTTGGCGCCGTGCCGCTCCAGGCGCAGTGCCGCCTCGGCGTGCGTGAGGCCGCTGCGGGTGGCGGACAGCTCCTGGAGGACCAGGGCGCAGGGGCGGGCGCCGAACCCGGCGAGCCGCTCGCCGGCGAGCCGGGTACGGGACTCCAGCTCGGCGGCCTTGCGCTCGCGGCGGCCGTTGCCCGGCGGCGCGAGCTTGGTCGGTGTACGGGGGGTGAGCATGGTCATGATGAGTACCTCCCTCCACCGCGTCCGGGCAGCACGGAGCCGCGCGGTCACGTGGAGTGGTCATGGGTCGGCGCGCCGCAGCGCGGCGCAAAGCGCCGTCGGGCACGCCGGGGGACATGGATGACGACGCACGCCCGCGGACGGACCGGGGCATGCGGAAGGAAGGGGAGGTGGAGAAGAATGAAGGGATGCAGAACCGCACGGGGGGCAGCGGTGGACCGCGGCCGCGCGGCAGGTGCCGCGACCGTGCGCACTCAGGGAAAGATCGGCTGATCCAGGTCAGCCGACGAGAGCGCTGCAAAGACTTCGATCGGGACTCATCCCGAACACCTCCTTGCATAGCGCCGTCATTACGGGGCGCCCGCCCGGCCGGAAAGGCCGCAGAGGACCGGCGCCTCAGCGACCGTAACACGTTCCAGAGGGATGTCTCTCATACTTATGACCGGTAGTGACCGTTTCGTTCCGTGTCAGCCTCTTGACGTCTGGAGGGCCAAAGGCTCGACTTAAGGTTCACAAGTTGGAGAGACGCCGGGGTCTCGGAGCACCAAGCCGCGACGCCGGCTCGGGGGGCGACGGTCGGCCGTCGCTAATGGGCAGGAGTGGATGAGTCGTGCAGACTCCCGGATCGCAGTCTTCACTGCACCGCGCGAATCTCGAACGGGTCGTGCGGGCCGTGCGGCTCGCCGGTTCGTTGACCCAGGCGGAGATCGCCCGGTCCACCGGACTGTCGGCGGCCACGGTCTCCAACATCGTCCGCGAGCTCAAGGAGGGTGGGACCGTCGAGGTCACAGACACCTCGGCCGGCGGCCGGCGGGCGCGCAGCGTCTCCCTCAGCGGCGACGCCGGCATCGTCATCGGCGTGGACTTCGGCCACACCCACCTGCGGGTGGCCGTCGGGAACCTCGCCCACCAGGTATTGGCGGAGGAATCCGCCCCGCTGGACGTGGACGCCTCCTGGGCGGAGGGCTTCGACCGCGCCGAAGCCCTGGTCGGCGAGCTGATCGCGGGCATCGGGGTGGGCCGCGAGAAGGTCATCGGCGTCGGGCTCGGCGTCCCCGGCCCCATCGACGTGGAGTCCGGCACCCTGGGCTCCACGGCGATCCTCCCGGGCTGGGCGGGCATCAACCCGCGCCAGGAGCTCTCGCAACGCCTCGGCGTGCCCGTGTACGTGGACAACGACGCCAACCTCGGAGCGCTCGGGGAGCTGGTGTGGGGGAGCGGCCGGGGGGTCAAGGACCTGGCCTACATCAAGGTCGCGAGCGGTGTCGGCGCCGGCCTGGTGATAAACGGGCAGATCTACCGGGGGCCCGGCGGCACCGCCGGGGAGATCGGGCACATCACCCTGGACGAGTCCGGCCCGGTGTGCCGCTGCGGCAACCGCGGCTGCCTGGAGACCTTCGCCGCGGCCCGGTACGTACTGCCGTTGTTGCAGAGCACGCACGGGCCCGAACTCACCATGGAGCGGGTGGTCGAACTGGCCCGGGAGGGCGACCCGGGGTGTCGCCGCGTGATCGCCGACGTAGGCCGCCATGTGGGTAGTGGTGTCGCGAACCTGTGCAATGTCCTCAACCCGAGCCGGGTGGTGCTCGGGGGGTCCCTGGCGGAGGCCGGTGAGCTGGTCCTGGCCCCCATACGCGAGTCCGTGGGCCGGTACGCGATCCCCAGTGCGGCACGTCAACTCTCGGTGCTCACCGGGTCGTTGGGTGGTCGGGCCGAGGTACTGGGCGCGCTGGCCCTCGTACTGAGCGAGATGGGCGATTCGACGCTTCTGACCGATTCGTCGAACCTCAAGCTCTTGCCTTCAGTTAGATAACGGATGGCACCGTTGTCATCTCGTTAAGGATTCACTCCTTGACGCCAAACTGCGGCCGAGGTTGACTCACGTCCACCTCGGCCGCGCTGTTGCGGCCACGTCAGGGAGGTTCAAGAAATGAACACGCGCATGCGTAGAGCCGCCGTAGCCGTCGCCGCCACCGCCATGGCCGCTTCCCTTGCCGCCTGTGGCAGCGCCAAGGAGGCCGGCGAGAAGCCGAAGGAGTCCGGCTCCGCCGCTGCCGGTGGCGCGATCAAGATCGGTCTGCTCCTGCCGGAGAACCAGACCGCGCGCTACGAGAAGTTCGACAAGCCGCTCTTCGAGAAGAAGGTCGCCGAACTCACCGGCGGCAAGGCCGAGGTGGTCTACGCCAACGCCAAGCAGGACGCGACCACGCAGAACTCGCAGGTCGACACGATGATCACCAACAAGGTGAACGTCCTGGTCGTCGACGCCGTTGACTCCAAGGCCATCGCCGGCTCGGTCAAGAAGGCCAAGGACAAGGGCATCCCGGTCGTGGCCTACGACCGCCTCGCCGAGGGCCCGATCGACGCCTACACCTCGTTCGACAACGAAGAGGTCGGCAAGGTCCAGGGCAAGGCACTGCTGGAGGCCCTGGGCGACAAGGCCAAGGACGGCCAGATCGTCATGATGAACGGGTCGGTCACCGACCCCAACGCCGCCCTCTTCAAGAAGGGTGCGCACTCCGTCCTCGATGGCAAGGTGACCATCGGCAAGGAGTACGACACCAAGGAGTGGAAGCCGGAGAACGCCAACACCAACATGGCGGGTGCGATCTCCGCGCTGGGCAAGGACAAGATCGTCGGCGTCTACTCGGCCAACGACGGCATGGCCGGCGGCATCATCACCGCCCTCAAGGCCGCCGGCATGGAACCGCTTCCCCCGGTCACCGGTCAGGACGCGGAACTCGCCGGTGTGCAGCGCATCGTCGCCGGTGAGCAGTTCATGAGCGTCTACAAGCCGTACGCCCCCGAGGCCGAGGCCGCCGCGAAGATGGCCGTCGCGCTCGCCAAGGGCGAGAAGCTCGACGGTGTCACCACCTCCAAGGTTGACAGCCCCACGGACAAGGGCATCGCCTCGCTCCTGGTCCCCGTCGTCTCGCTGACCAAGAACAACATCAAGGACACTGTCATCAAGGACGGTGTCTACACGGCCGACGAGATCTGCACCGACAAGTACGCGGCCGCCTGCACCACCCTCGGCCTGAAGTAGGCCGACCGGGCCCCATACGGGCCCCTCAGTAGGCCATCCCGGCCCCCACGGGCCGGACCCGGCCGCACGCGGGGTCCCCCCCGGACCCGCCGAGGCCCCAGCGTCCTGCCGGCCGGAGGCCCGCCTCCGAGCCTCCGGTCCCCCAGGACCCCCGCGCCTGCCCGGCGCCCCGCCCACTTTTCCCCGCCACTCGCGGGGCGCCGGGCAGAAACGATTCCTTACCCACCCCGCTCCTGCACTTTTTGCACGACATCCCCGCCGGTCAGGCGGCGAAGGAGATGGTTCATGTGTCCGCTGCGCCCGTGCTGGCGTTGCGAGGGGTCTCGAAGCGATTCGGTGCCGTTCAGGCGCTCACCGATGTAGAGCTTGAGATCCACTCCGGCGAGGTGGTCGCCCTGGTCGGCGACAACGGCGCCGGCAAGTCCACGCTCGTCAAGACGATCGCCGGCGTCCACCCCATCGATGACGGAGTCATCGAGTGGGAGGGCAAGCCGGTCTCGATCACCAAGCCCCACGACGCCCAGAACCTGGGCATCGCGACGGTCTACCAGGACCTCGCACTGTGCGACAACATCGATGTCGTCGGCAACCTGTTCCTGGGCCGCGAGCTCAAGCGCCGCGGTGTCCTCGACGAGGTGGAGATGGAGCGCCGCGCCCGCGAGCTCCTGACCACCCTGTCGATCCGGATCCCCAGTGTCCGCATCCCGATCGCCTCGCTCTCCGGCGGTCAGCGCCAGACCGTGGCGATCGCCCGTTCGATGCTCGGCGAGCCCCAGCTCGTCATCCTCGACGAGCCCACCGCCGCCCTCGGCGTCGAGCAGACCGCACAGGTCCTCGACCTGGTGGAGCGGCTGCGCGAGCGCGGCCACGCCGTCATCCTCATCAGCCACAACATGGCCGATGTGAAGGCCGTCGCCGACAAGGTGGCGGTCCTGCGGCTGGGCCGCAACAACGGCGTCTTCAGTGTCAAGGACACGTCGCAGGAAGAGATCATCTCCGCCATCACGGGAGCCACGGACAACGCCGTGACCCGTCGTGCGGCCCGTACCGGGGAGGCTCGCAAGTGAGCACCGAACACCACACCTCGGCGGAAGAAGTGGCCAAGCTGGCCAACCCCTCCGCCCCGGCGGACTCCATTCCCGCGGTGGACCCGCGTCTGCTCGTGCGCGAGCAGGGCCTCTCCGGCTACGTGAGCGAGTTCGGCCGCAAGATGAAGGCCGGCGACCTGGGCTCCCTCCCGGTCGTCATCGGCCTGATCATCATCTGCGGCATCTTCCAGGGACTGAACGCGAACTTCCTGTCCCCGGAGAACCTCACCAACATCGCGATCACGATGGTCGCCACCGGCATGATGGCCGTGGGCATCATCTTCGTGCTCCTGCTCGGCGAGATCGACCTCTCGGTCGGCTCCGTCAGCGGTGTCGCGGGTGCCCTCTTCGCCGTCCTGGCCGTCACCCACGGGGTCAACGAGTGGGTGGCGATCCTGGCCGCGGTCGCCGGCGGTGCCCTGATCGGCGCAATCCACGGCTTCTTCTTCGCCAAGATCGGCGCACCTGCGTTCGCGGTCACCCTGTCGGGCCTGCTCTTCTGGTCCGGCGCCATGCTGCAGATCCTCGGCAGCAACGGCACGATCAACATCGACTCGGACGGTGTGGTGGGCCAGCTCACCACGTACTTCTTCTCGGACGTGGCGGCCGGCTACGGCCTCGCCGCGATCGCGGTGGTCGGGTACTTCCTGGCGAGCTTCTTCGACAACCGCCGCCGCGAGGCCGCGGGCGTCCCGTCCCGTCCGATGAGCGAGATCGCCCTGCGCACGGGTCTGCTGGCCGTCTTCACCTTCGGTCCCGCCGCGGTGTTCAACCAGTACAAGGGCCTGCCGCTGGCGGTCGTGCTGTTCGTGGTGGTGCTGGCCGGCACGGACTTCCTGCTGCGCCGCACCACGTTCGGCCGGAACGTCTTCGCTCTCGGCGGCAGCGTCGAGGCGTCCCGCCGCGCCGGCATCAGCGTCGTCGGGATCCGCATCGCGGTCTTCACGATCTCGGGCACCTTCGCGGCCATCGGCGGCCTCTTCTGGGCCTCCAAGATCGCGGCGGCCAACCAGAGCGCCGGCGGCGGCGACCTGCTGATGAACGTGATCGCGGCGGCCGTGATCGGCGGCACCAGCCTCTTCGGCGGCCGGGGCCGGACCTGGAACGCCCTCCTCGGCGTCATGGTCATCACCTCGATCCAGTACGGTCTGGCTCTCCAGGGAATCGCCACCCCGATCCAGTACATGATCACCGGTGCGGTGCTGCTGGCCACCGTGGTGATCGACTCGGTCACCCGCAAGACCCAGAAGACGGCCGGACGCGCCTGACACCGCGCCCGTCGCGGTAAGACCGGTCACAGTGCCCGGTGCCACCTCGCGTGGCACCGGGCACGCGTGCGTACAAATGTGCGTACACCTGTGTGGGTATACGCCCGAATGTGAGGTGTGGCCTCGGGCTGATCTGTACAGGGATGCGTACACGCATGACCGAGCCGTGACCCGCCTGCGGCAGCCCGATGACCACCGTCGCCGACGGAACATTAGACTCGACAGACCAGCAAGCAACTGCAAGGAGGCACGGGTGCTGCTGACCCGCATCAAGGGACCGCGCGATCTGGACCGGCTCAGCCAGGAGGAGCTGAACCAGCTCGCCGCCGAGATCAGGTCCTTCCTCGTCGACGCCGTCTCCAAGACCGGCGGGCACCTCGGCCCCAACCTCGGGGTGGTCGAACTGACGATCGCCCTGCACCGGGTCTTCGACTCGCCCAAGGACAAGGTCCTCTTCGACACCGGCCACCAGGCCTACGTTCACAAGCTGCTCACGGGCCGCCAGGACTTCGCCGGCCTGCGCACCAAGAACGGCCTGTCCGGCTACCCCTCTCGCGCCGAGTCCGACCACGACGTGATCGAGAACTCCCACGCCTCCACCGTGCTGGGCTGGGCCGACGGCCTCGCCAAGGCGAACGAGGTGCTCGGCCGGGAGGACCACCACGTCGCCGCCGTCATCGGCGACGGCGCGCTGACCGGAGGCATGGCCTGGGAGGCGCTGAACAACATCGCCGCCGCCAAGGACCGCCCGCTGGTCATCGTCGTCAACGACAACGAGCGCTCGTACGGCCCCACCATCGGCGGCCTCGCGAACCACCTCGCCACCCTGCGCACCACGGACGGCTACGAGCGCTTCCTGGCCCGCGGCAAGGAGCTCCTGGAGCGCACCCCGGTCGTCGGGAAGCCGCTCTTCGAGACCCTGCACGGCGCCAAGAAGGGCCTCAAGGACTTCATCGCCCCGCAGGGCATGTTCGAGGACCTCGGCCTGAAGTACATCGGGCCCATCAACGGCCACGACATCGAGGCCCTGGAGTCCGCCCTGCAGCGCGCCAAGCGCTTCAGCGGCCCGGTCATCGTGCACTGCCTCACCCAGAAGGGCCGCGGCTACACCCCGGCCCTGGAGCACGAGGCGGACCGTTTCCACGCGGTCGGCGTGATCCACCCGGACACCGGACTGCCGGTCAAGACCGCCGCCGCCAGCTGGACCTCCGTCTTCGCCGACGAGATGGTCAAGCTCGGCCACGAGCGCGAGGACATCGTCGGCATCACCGCCGCCATGCTCCACCCGGTCGGCCTCAACAAGTTCGCCGAGGCCTTCCCGAACCGGATCTACGACGTGGGCATCGCCGAGCAGCACGGCGCCACATCGGCGGCCGGCTTGGCCACCGGCGGGGTCCACCCGGTCTTCGCGGTGTACGCGACGTTCCTCAACCGCGCCTTCGACCAGGTCCTGATGGACGTGGCCCTGCACAAGTGCGGGGTCACCTTCGTCCTGGACCGCGCCGGTGTCACCGGCGACGACGGCGCCTCCCACAACGGCATGTGGGACATGTCGATCCTCCAGGTCGTGCCCGGCCTGCGGCTCGCCGCCCCGCGCGACGCCGAGCAGTTGCGCGCCCAGCTGCGCGAGGCCGTCGAGGTCAAGGACGCCCCGACCGTCGTGCGCTACTCCAAGGGCGTCGTCGGCCCGGCCGTTCCGGCCGTCGGCCGGATCGGCGGCATGGACGTCCTGCGCTCCCCGGCCCCCGAAGTCACCCGTCCGGACGTACTGCTCGTCTCGGTCGGCGCACTCGCCCCGATGTGCCTGGAGATCGCCGACCTGCTCGACAAGCAGGGCATCTCCACGACCGTCGTCGACCCCCGCTGGGTCAAGCCCGTGGACGAGGCCCTGGCCCCGCTCGCGGACCGGCACCGCGTGGTCGTCACCGTCGAGGACAACGGCCGCACCGGTGGTGTGGGCGCCGCCGTCTCGCAGGCACTGCGCGACGCGGGCGTCGACGTACCGCTGCGCGACTTCGGCATTCCGCAGCGCTTCCTCGACCACGCCCTGCGCAAGGAGATCATGGCCGAGATCGGTCTGACCGCTCCGGACATCGCCCGGCAGGTCACCGGCCTCGTCGCCAAGCTCGACGGGCGTTTCGACAGCGAGCCGGCCGCCGCGATCGACTAGCCGCCGCCGTCCGCCGGGACGTCCGTCCGTAGATCGCCGCGCGGTTGCACGTCACGGGCCGGGAGATCACCCTGGAATGGGTGGGCCTCCCGGCCCGTTCGCGTTCGTCGTCACCTGTCGGAGGTGCGTCGGTGAGCAAGGACCTGAACAGCCCGTTCCGCACCAAGACGGTGGAGCAGTCCATCCGCGACACGGAGGAGCCGGAACACGCGCTCCGCAAGTCGCTCTCCGCCTGGGACCTGACGGTCTTCGGTGTGGGCGTCATCATCGGCACCGGCATCTTCGTCCTGACGGGCATCGCCGCCCGCAACAATGCCGGCCCCGCCACCGCCCTCGCTTTCGTCGCAGCGGGCATCGTCTGCGCCCTCGCGGCGCTCTGTTACGCCGAGTTCGCGTCCACCGTGCCGGTGGCCGGCTCGGCGTACACGTTCTCGTACGCCTCGATCGGCGAGCTGCCCGCCTGGATCATCGGCTGGGACCTGGTGCTCGAATTCGCGCTGGGCACCGCCGTCGTCGCGGTCGGCTGGTCCGGGTACGTGCGCCACCTCATGAGTACGAACCTCGGCTGGGACCTGCCCGTCGGACTGGCCGGACCGGACGAGGGGGGCACCTTCGACCTGCTGGCGTTTGTGTTGGTCCTGGTGCTGACCGCGATCCTGGTCGTGGGGACGAAGCTCTCGGCCCGGATCACCGCGGTCGTCGTCGCCATCAAGGTGGCCGTGGTGCTGCTGGTCATCATCGCCGGACTGTTCTTCATCAAGGCGGACAACTACAAGCCGTTCATCCCTCCGGCCCAGCCACAGGAATCGGGGGGCGGCTGGAAGGCACCCCTGGTGCAGCTGCTCTTCGGCTACGAGCCCACCAACTTCGGTGTCATGGGCATCTTCACCGCGGCCTCCCTCGTCTTCTTCGCCTTCATCGGCTTCGACGTCGTGGCCACCGCGGCCGAGGAGACCAAGAACCCGCAGCGGGACATGCCGCGCGGCATCCTCGGCTCGCTGATCATCTGCACCGTGCTCTACGTCGCCGTGACGCTGGTGGTCACCGGCATGCAGAAGTACACCGAGATGTCGGCCACCGCCCCGCTCGCCGAAGCCTTCAAATCGGTGAACCAGCCCTTCTTCTCCGGCGCCATCAGCCTCGGGGCGGCCGTCGGACTGATCACCGTGTGCATGATCCTGCTGCTCGGGCAGACCCGCGTGTTCTTCGCGATGAGCCGTGACGGACTGCTGCCGCGCGTCTTCTCCGTCACCCACCCGAAGTACCGCACGCCGTACCGGGCGACCATGCTGCTGGGCGGGATCATCGCCGTCGTCGCGGGCTTCACCAGCCTGGAGAAGCTCGCGGAACTGGTGAACATCGGCACTCTGTTCGCCTTCGTGGTGGTCGCCCTCGGCGTGATCGTCCTGCGCAAGACGCGCCCCGACCTGCACCGGTCCTTCCGCACCCCGTGGGTGCCGGTGGTCCCGATCCTGTCGATCGCGGCCTCGCTATGGCTGATGCTCAACCTGCCGGCCGAGACCTGGGCCCGGTTCGCCATCTGGATGGTCATCGGCTTCTTCGTCTACTTCCTGTACGGCCGCAAGCACAGCCGGCTCGGGAAGTCCGGTCAGGACGCGCGGTACTAGTCGACCGGCCGACGGTCACGGCACGACGAGAGCGGGCCGTACGGGAAGTGCTCCCGTACGGCCCGCTCCCGTGTGCGCGGCGGGTGCCGCGTGCGACGTGCCGTCAGCCCTTGGCGGGGGACTTCTTGGCCTCCGCCGGAATCTTCTGGTCGGTGCGCAGGGCCTCCCACAGCTGGCCCGCCTGCGGTTCCGCGACGACGACGCGGTTCGGGTCGACCTTGTCGTAGGCGACGGGAAGCATGATCGTTTCCATGGTGTCCGGGTCCACGCCCTTCATGCTCTGGGCGAAGTCGGCCAGGGAGGTGAGGGAGGCGAGGTCGGAGTCGGTGGTGAGCGACTTCGTGCCGGCGTCGGCGAGCTTGTAGAGACGGGCCGGGTTGCCGAGCGCGTCCTGCTTCTTGATCTCCGACAGCATCGCCATCATGAACTGCTGCTGGAGGCCTATGCGCCCGAGGTCGCTGCCGTCGCCGTAGCCGTAGCGGGTACGGACGAACTTGAGCGAGTCGGTACCGTTGAGGCGGTGCGTGCCCACGTCGAGCTTGAGGCCTCCCTTGGCCCCGCTCATCGGCTTGTCCAGGGTGACGGTGACCCCGCCGAGCGCGTCCACCAGGCCCTTGAACCCGGCGAAGTCGACCTCGACGAAGTGGTCCACGCGGATCCCGGACATCTGCTCCACGGTCTTGACCACGCAGGCCGGGCCGGCCAGCGAGTACACCGAGTTGAACATGACCCGGTTCGCGGGCTTGACGGTGTTGCCGTCGGCGTCCTTGCACTCGGGCCGGCTGATCAGGGTGTCGCGCGGGATGCTCACCGCGGTGGCCTTGGACCGGCCCTCGGGGATGTGCACCAGCATGGCGGTGTCCGAGCGGGCGCCGCTCACATCGCCGTGGTCGAGGTCCGCGTTGGCCCCGGCGCGCGAGTCGGAGCCGAGGACGAGGACGTTCTGTGCTCCCGCGACGACCTTCTTCGGGCGGTTGTCGCCGAGCGCCTGATCGAGGTCGACGCTGTCGATGTTGCCGTTGAGATGGCTGTACGCCCACCAGCCCGCGCCACCGGCCGCGAGGATGAGGACGGCCACCGTCAGGAGCACGATCCGCAGGACGCGTCGCCTGCCGCCGCGCCGCGGTCCGCGCCGAGACGGGGGAGGGGTGGCCGAGGGCCGGTCGGTCATGGAGGCAGAGCCCTTCTATTATCGATGGGGTGCATCATAAGACACACTTTCGAGTGGCTGATTCTTTCCGGTGAAGAGCTCTGCCGCTTGAGCAGGACATTCTCGGCAGAAGGGTGGACAGCGGAGTGATCCGAGGCAAAGGCGGTGCCCGTACCGCCTCTTCCGCCCGCGGGGCGCAGCAGACGTCCCCCGGCGGACCGGGTTCCCGCCGCTCCTCGCCGCCGGCCGGAAACTGGCTGTTCAAGGGGAGCGACGGCCGGCTGACGGCCTACGCCTGCACCCCGCACGGCCTGCTGCGCTGGACCGAGGCCGCGGCGCCCCACACCGGCTGGACCGGCCCCGACCTCTTCGAGATACCGGGCTGGATGGGTACCGTCTCGATGGCGCAGAGCCGTGAGGGGTACGTGCACTTCGTCGCCCTGCGGGCCGCCCAGGACGGTTCCGGGCGGCCGGAAATCATCGTCTCCACCCAGTTCCAGCCGGGCCGCGGAATGATCGACTGGCACGGTCTGGGCACCCCCGGACTGCGCGGGGGTCCCGCCGACGACCGGCTCGCCGGCCCGCCGCGCATCGCCGTCAACCAGCGCTCCGGTTCCACGCACGTCCTCGTCTCGATGCGCCGCGGCGGCCTCCTGCGCCGCAGCCGCAACGCCGAGGGCGCGTGGGGCGGCTGGAAGCAGGTGGGCCCGGAGCCGTACGAGAGCGGGGTCACCCCGCTGATGCCCGCCGGCGGCCAGCTGGAGATGCTCGTCCTCGGGCCGGCCGGCGCGGACCGCTGGGCGGGCATCGGCCAGGGCCGCTTCGCGCTCGCGCACCGCATCCCCACCGCCGTCGTCCCCGGCACCCCGGCCGTCTGCGAGACGGGCCCGCGCCGGGTCACGTACTTCTGGCGCTACCCGGGCGACGGCTCGCTCGTCGCCTGGCGGGCCGGAGAGCAGGGCGTCCAGGGCGGCCTGATGGGCCTCGGCGGTGCGGGCGGCCGCGGGGCGCCCGGCGTCGTACGGGCCGACCTCGGCGGGTACGACTGCACGGTCCTCGCGCAGACCGGCGCGGAGGGCGACATCGAAGTCACCGCCTACGTCACCGAGAACGAGGGCTACGGAACCTGGTGGGCCTCCCTCGGCGGCCAGGGCGCGTACGCCCCCCAGGTGGCGGTCGACGGCTCGGGCCGGATCGCCGTCGCCGCCTTCGACGCCGACGGCTCCCTGATCTGCACCCGCCAGGACACCACGCAGCAGGGGCTGGTGTTCGGCCCCTGGGAAGCGGCCTGAGCCGGGCTCAGGCCGCGCGTCAGGGTGTCAGCCATCAGGGCGTCAGCCGTCAGGCGCCTGGCGTTTGGCTTCTGGCGTCGGGTCAGGCGTTCCGCGGCAGAGGGGTCCGCTGGAACACCTCGATGCTGAACCCGCCCGTCTCCGTGTAGTACGGCACGGCGGCCAGCTCCATGCCCCGCGCACCGGGCGCCGCCCCGATCGGAACCGGCACCCGGGCGGTCGTGTCCAGGTCCCCGGAGCGCTTCGGCCCGAGCCGCACCTCCTGCGTCACACCCTCGAACCCGACCGCGAGGTACGCGTCCCACGTGCCCGGCGGCAGCGGCCAACCGCTGGAAGTCTGCGCCAGGTTGACCCGTGCCGAGAACCGGCCCATCGCCCGCGGCTTGCCCTTCGCGTTGACCAGCGCGTCGTCCCGGCGGGCCGTCACCGCGTAGCCCTCCTGCGCACCGCTCGTCCGCTCCCGCAGCACCACCCGCGTGGTGCGGTCCTTCGTCGACAGCTGTTCGTAGAACGCGAAGCCGTCCAGCGTCAGCATCGGCCCCTCCCACCTGGCCTTCTGGAGCTGGTGGGTGACCGTCATGTCACCCGTGATGTCGAACAGTTCGTCCGGCAGCCCCACCTGCGGGTCGCGGAAGAACGGCAGCGTCGTGAACACCCGGCCGTTCTCGACCGTCTTGCGCACGGCCGGCCGATCCTTGTCCGCCTCGAACGCGGCCATCTGCTGCGCCTCCGGGAACCGGCCCTGCGCCAGTAGGGCGAGCCGTACGGCCACCATGCGCGGCAGCAGCGCCAGCGCGCCCGGGGAAGCCTGGGCGCGCAGCACCTCGGCCGCGGCCCACAGCGCCTGGTCCCGCTCCGCCGGGTCCGGGGCGGACAGCAGCGCGGCCGCGGTCGCCTTGCCGAGCTCCACCTCCAGGTGGCGCGACTGGAGCTTGTCCCGGCGCGGCCCCTCGGGCAGTTGCGCGGCGACCAGCGCCAGCATCCGGGAGGCCAGGGCGACCCGGTCGGGCAGCGTCGCGCGGACCGCCGGGGAGGGGCCCTTGACCACGCAGGTCGCGTCCCCGACCACCGAGACGTTGTCCGCCCCGATGAACGCGCCGGCGGTGAACGCCTGGTCGTCGCCGATCACCATGTCGGTGGGGAAGGCCAGCCCGCGGCGCTGGAGCAGGCTGGTGCGGAACAGCTTGTCCGGGGTCAGCGACCAGTAGACGCGGGTGGCGTACGGGTCGGTGTGGGCCTGGTTCTTGCGGAACATCGAGGTCGCCACCGTGTGCCGGCCCGAGCTCTCCAGCTTGCCCAGCACGACGTCTGCCTCGTTCGCGTCGGCCGCCGCCACCATCCGCTCCAGCGCGTCGGGCGCCAGCCGGTCCGTGGCCTCCAGGAAGATGACGTACCGTCCGAGGACCTGGCTCAGCGCCCAGTTGCGGGCCCCGGCCGGGCTCAGCCCCTGCGAGACCTGCCCGACGCGCACGAACGCCGGGTACTGGTGGGCCGCGCGGGCCAGTACGGACCCGCTCTCGTCCGTCGACCCGTCGTCGACGCCGATGACCTCCAGCCGGTCCGTGCCGATGCTCTGCACGAAGACGGAGGCCAGGCAGGCGTCGAGCGCGGCGGCCTGGTTGTGGACGCGGACCGCGACGGTCACGTCCTTGACGTCGGTGGGGCGCACGGAGGCGGTGTTCATGGTCCTGTGTTCCTCATCGGTTCCGCGCGGTCTGGTCGGGCCGGGGCCACGGCATCTCCCCGCTGAGCTCGGGCCACTGCCAGGGCCGCATGGCGGCGTCCGCGGGCCGCTGCGGGAAGGCGCCCGGGATGTGGTCCAGGGAGCCCACGAAGACGTTCACGTGGGAGGTCTGCTGCTCCCCGGCCGGGGTGGCCACCGTGTACGTGAAGCGGTCGTAGCCGGTGAAGGAGGGGGCGGGGGTGTACGTCACCCAGCCGTCGTACGACAACTGCACGTCGCCGCCGCGCGGCTGCGTCACGGAGACGGCGGTGCTCCCCGCCGGGGCGGCGGACAGCACGTTGGCCGTGCCCGGCCTGCCGGGTTCGGTCGTGATCCGCAGGCTCCGGGCCGTCGCCGGTCGCAACGGCAGGGCGTCGGCGTCGAGCTTGGCCGTCCGGACGAGCTTGCGGCCGGTCGCGTCCGGTACGGCGACCACGATCTGGGGCCGGATCCTCGGTGCGGTGGCCCTGTCGTGGACGCGCAGGTGCAGGACGCCCGTGCCGGTCTCGCCGGCCTCGGCGCGGATCCGGAACCAGCGCTGCCGCGGGAAGTACTCCAGCCCCTGGACGGCGACGACGTCGGCGGAGTCGGCCAGCGGGGCCTCCAACAGGTAGGCGCAGCCGCGCGAGGCACCCTGGTCGGGCGCCACGGACACGCCGAGCTGGACCGTCTCGCCGGGGGCCACCCCGCGGCGCGGGTCGGCCGAGCTGTACAGGGCCGCGTAGACGGCGCCCAGGGACGGTTCGTCCCCCAGGGCCCGGCCCCGGCACAGGAGGTGATTCACGTGCCGGACTCCTTGGCGCCGGGGAACTGGGACACACGGGACCTGGTGCGCTGATCGAACGTCTCTTCGTCCAGCCAGCCCATCTCGTCGTACGAGAACTGCGTGCGGTCGAGGTCCCGCCCCCAGTGGGACGGGATGACGCCCTGTTCGAGCATGCTGCGGACGGCGAACCGGGCGCACTCGATCGCGCCCTCGGCCCGCAGGTGCACGTTGTCCGCATCCAGGACGTGCTCAAGGAGGGGCTCTCCGCGCCGCAGGTAGGTGAACACGGACTTGGTCGCCTCCGGCCCGAGCTCCTCCCACCACTGAAGGCTCTGGCCGTACATGTCTACGACCGGAACGTGCTCGTCCTCGGCCAGCTGCCGGGCGGCGAGCGGGTAGTCGCCGAGGAACCGGGCCACGTTGCCGTGCCGGTCGATCCGCCGCCGTTCGTACGGCAGGTAGATCACCGGGTGGCCCTGCCGCTCCCGCACGCCGTCCACGTATGCCCGCATGTGCTCCAGGAACGTGGTGAAGGGGTCGGTGTGCAGGCCCGGGTCCGGCTTCCAGTCCGTCTGGCCGAAGCCGAACAGCAGGTAGTCGCCCGCCTCCATGGTGTCCAGGATCCACTGGAGCCGGCCGCGCTCACGGAAGCTCTTGGAGCTTGCCCGCGCCCGGGCGCAGGCGACCACTTCCACCTCGTCCGTGAGGAAGAGGGGCAGGGTCTGTGCCCACCCGGCCATGGGGAGATAGCTGTACGGGCGGCTGACTGCGTTGGAACCGCCGGCCACGAAGATCTTCGGGCGTCGGCCGTGCTGGTGCTGTCCGGGTGCGTACGTCACGCCTAGACCCCCTGGTCCTCCGTGGATGCGATCAGCACGGACGCCAGCGCCGCCTCGAAGCCGGAGCGCTGCGCCGGCGTCGTGGTCGGGTCCTGCTTGCGCACGTCGATGACGTGGCCGGTCATCTCCGACAGCAGGACGTCCAGGGAGGTCAGGGCCACCGACTCGGAGGTGAGCAGCGAGGCCGAGGGCTCCTGGCCGAACGCCTTGGTGCGCATCGGGGTGGCGGTGCGCTCCGGGTTCACGCAGTTGACGCGGATGCCGTCGTCGGCCCACTCGTCGGCGAGGGCCTGGGTCAGGTTGACCATGGCCGCCTTGGTGGAGGAGTACAGGCTGTACTCGGCGCGGCCGCGGGTGTAGCTGCTGGAGGTGAAGAGCAGCAGCTGGCCCTGGGTCTCGCTGAGGTACTTGTACGCGGTCCGGGCGATGTTGACCGGGGCGAGGTAGTTGACCTCCAGCGCCTCCCGGATCGTGTCGTTGTCGGTCTCGTCGAGGCGGCCGACGCGCAGCACGCCCGCGGTGTTGACGACGTAGTCGATGCGGCCGGTCTCGGCGTAGGCGCCCGCCAGGGCCTCCGCGACGTGGGCGGGGTTCTCGACGTGCGTGCCGGTGGTGGAGCGGCCCAGGGCGAAGACGCGGGCGCCGAACCCCTCGGCGATGCGGGAGATGTCGGCGCCGATGCCGTAGGAGCCGCCGAAGACCACCATCGTCTTGCCGGCCAGCTGCTCGCGGTACGCGGCCTCGCCGGCCTGGGCGGGCGCGGCGTGGGAGGCGAGCTGGAACAGCTTGTCGGCGATGAAGACGTCGACGGGCTGGGTGACCTTCATGTTGTAGTCGTCGCCGGTGACGATGTGGACCGGGACGTGCGGCAGGTACTTGACGACGACGGAGCAGTCGTCGGTGGCCTGGAAGAACGGGTCCCCGGCGGCCCGGTCGTACGCGGCGCGGATCGTGGAGAGCCGGAAGCCCTGCGGGGTCTGGCCGCGGCGCAGCCGGGAGCGGTCGGGCACCTCGGTGATGAACTCGCCGTCGTTGCCGTGGGTGCGGGTCACGATGACGGTGTCGGAGGACGGGATGGCGACGTCGACGGCCTGGTAGCGCTCCAGGGACTCGACGCATTCGCGCACCACGCGCTGCGACAGCAGCGGGCGGACCGCGTCGTGGAAGAGGAGGTTGCAGTCCTCGCCCTCGCCGAGCCCGGCGGCCGCGGCCTCGATGGCGATCCGGGTGGTCTCGCTGCGGGTCGAGCCGCCGGCCAGGACCTGCGTGACCTTGCCCAGCTTGGCCCGCTCGACGATGCGGCGGGCGTCCTCCACGTACGCGGGCGTCATGAGGAGGATCACCTCGTCGACGTCCGGCGCGTTCTCGAAGACGTGGAGCGTGTGCTCCAGAATCGGTTTGCCGGCGATCTTGAGCAGCTGCTTCGGTATTTCGAGTCCGATGCGCTGGCCCGTGCCCCCAGCGAGTACGACGGCGATGGTGCGGTGGGGAGGCCTGGAGGACAAGGCTCCTTCTTCCTGAGTGAGGGTGCGGCACGGCGGTTGGGGAGGGCGGGGAGCGGGCGGCGCGACTCGGATACCGGGGGGAAGGAGCGCCTACACGGGGTAGGGGAGCTGCTCCGGGTATTCGATGGGGAAGTCGCGCAGCCCCCGCCGGTAGAGGTTGTTGGCGGCCGCGTTGAAGCGGACGATGCTGGGCGGGTACTCCTCGCCCAGCAGGTATTCCTTGAGCTGCTCGCGGTAGGGCGCCATGACGTCCTCGCGCGGGTTCAGCGTCGCCTCGATGGCTTCCGCCAGACCGTTGCAGTCGCCGTCGAGCAGGTACGAGGCGTACGCCGTCCGCTGCTCGTTGCGGAACTGGTCGTCGGGCAGGCCGTCGAGGTTGAAGATCGCGTACGGCTTCAGGGTCGCGACGAAGTCGGAGACGACGCTGGACATGTCGCCGATGAGCAGGTCGGACTGGTTGAAGCAGTCGTACAGGGCCGGGATCCGCTCGGTCACCACGTGGTGCGCGGCATCGGGGACGGCGCTCCAGTACAGGGCGCCCGCCTGGTTGCGGCTGCGCCGGATGCGCGCGGTCCGCTCCTCCTCGGTGAGGTCCGGGTACTTGGAGCGGACGCCGCGCTCGGAGAGGTCGGCGATGCGCTGGTCGATCCGGGCCAGCTTCTTGGCGGCTGCCTTGGAGTCGGTGAGGTTGCGGCCGAAGCGTCGGGCGTTGTCCTCTTCGAGGAGGGCGATGACGCGGCGGTGCGCCGCGCCGGCCTCGGCGGAGCGCGAGCCGGTGAGCGGGTGCGGCTTGTAGATGATGCGGATGTCGCGGTCGTAGTCGAGCAGCGCCTTGATCAGCTTCTCGCCGGCCGGGATGACCGAGGTGTAGCAGGCGTCGTCGGTCCAGCCCTCCCAGGTGGGGGCGTAGATGACGGTGGGGACGGGGTTGGCGACCCTACCCGTCCAGCGGTGCAGGGGCATCAGCTGGGGGCGGCCGACCTCGACGATCTGGTTGTGCGACACGGCGTGCTTGATGCGCTCGTAGCGGTCGCGGCCGGCCCGGCCGGCCACCCAGATCTCGTCGAAGACCTTGCTGACCCGGTTGCTGCTCGCGAGCTTGTCGCTGTCGCCGTGGCCGATGAAGACGTGCTTGACCTCGGCGCGCTGGAGCATGTGCACGTTCTTGCCCGCGTTGCCGGGGTAGAGGGCGACACGGAGCTCGTTCATCTCGATGCGGGCGAGATTGTCTGCTTTGGGGATGCAGATGACAGGGACCGAGGTCGCGTCCAGGAAACGCAGGGTGGCCCGCTCGCGGAGCACGATGATGGGCCGCAGTTCCAGTGCCTCCAGCGACTCCAGCCACATGTTCACCTGGTACATGAAGTCTTTGGAGACGGCGGCGAACGTGAAGTAGAGGGCGACCTGGGGTCGATATTCGGCCAGCTGGTAGTTGAGCTCCTCGATGGCCTCGTCGGTGGTGGGCAGCTTGAGCGCGTTGCGCGCGTCGGGCACCAGCACCAGCAGGGAGAAGTAGGCGAGGAAGACCGTGATGATCATGCCGTACGTGACGAAGCGCCAGTCGTCCGTCGCGATGGTGGCGAGCGCGCCGGCCACCAGCGGGATGTCCAGGTGCAGCGTCTTGCGGACGTGCTTGTCCATCAGGAACGGGTGCGGCATGCGGCGGATGCCGAGCGCCTCCAGGTCCAGCCCGCGCGTGGTGAACGGCAGCTCGTTGCGCATCTTGCGGACGTGCTTGAGGAGCGCGCCGTACGCGAGCTGGAGGATGAAGAGCAGGAGCAGGCCGATGGTGGTCATCTGCGCCACGAACGACTCGATGTCGGCGATGGCCCCGCACAGACCCAGCAGCAGGAACTGCCGGATGAGGAAGCGCATCGTCAGACCGAAGCGCGAGTCGCGCAGTTTTTCCAGCGTCGGCGACTCGGTGTTGTGGAGCATCAGGTCGGCGAGGTAGCTCAGCGCGGCACAGCCGGCGAACAGGGGGAGGGAGACGAACGCGACGGCGACCAGCATGCCGATGAAGCTGAGGATGAGCCCAGAGGTGATCAGAACGCCGAGCACGGCGCGCAGCCGCTTGGAGCCCATGGTGCGGTGCCTCCCCCGTGGAGGTATAAGGATGCTGTGAAGTGTCGCAGTAGTATAAGCAGCCTGATGGATGGCTGAAAAACGCCGGGTTAACCGAAGGTCAACGTTCTCAGGCCGTGAAGCGATACAGCGCCAGCTCGCGCCGGTCCTTCGTCTTCACGGAAAATCCGATGGTCAATGCCGGCCGTCCGCCGGCCATGGAGACCGCGATTCCCTCGGGCTCCCGGTACACCAGATCCCGCGCAACGGTCACGTGGTGACGCCCCTGCGCCTTGCCGGTGCGCACGTCAATTGCGGAGACATATGTATTTCCGCCGGACTTCCGCGGGTTGTCCCCCTTGTCGCCGGTGTACGGGCCGCCGGTCAACACGTAGACGTAGTCGCCGTACAGGGCGCAGCCCTGGAACCACTCCTCCTGCTTGACCCGCACCCCGGCCTTGATGACCTGTGCGGCGTCGAAGCGCCCCGCCAGGAAATCCGCCATCCCGTACACCGAGAACCGGTGCACGCCCTCTTCCTCGTGGCTCACCAGCACCCGCTCGCCGGGCAGGTCGAGCGCGGGGCAGACATCGGTGGAACCGGGAACCGGGTCGAAATGGTGGACGGAGTCGTCGGCGCTGTCGAGGACCGAACCGTCCTTGAACGGCACCCGGACCACGGTGCGACCGTAGCCGCGCATGGCCTCCGCGCGGCCCTCCACCCATATGTAGGTGTGCTGACCCGTCGGCTCGACGCCGCACGAAATTCCGTGGCCGAAGCCGCGCAGGTACATATGCCCGAGCGTTTTTCCGGAACTGCTCAGCCGGGTCAGGCACATATCGCCGGAGGACTTGCGGTCGGCCGAGTCGACCGGTTCTTCCTCGTCGTCGAGGCGGATATCGTCCTGAACCGTCTGCAGTACGTAGATCTGTCCGTTCGTGTCGTCGAACGCGAACGACTGCGGTCCGGTCGTATTGAACAGCGGAGCCGGGGCCAGCAGTTGCGAACCGGTCCGCATGTCGAACTCGCCGGCCGGCAGCGGTGCGTCATCGTCCTGCTCGCCGTCCCCGGTGCGCAGTGCCCAGGACAGGCCGCCCGTGGTGAGGCCGGCGGCCGCCGCGCCGCCCGCGAACAGCAGGCTCCGGCGGCTGAAAGGTGTCTTGCCATCCGCCATGATCCGTATTCTGCCAGCCCTCACGGGCGGCTGCGGCGCCGGGTCCGGCGCCGCAGCCGCCCGCGGAGGCAGGCCCCCGGAACGGCGGACGCCCGCCCCCGCGCTGGGGACGGGCGTACCTACGGGGCGTTCGGACCTCAGGCCGGGACGCTCGCCAGACCCGGGGCGAGGAACTTCTTGCCGTTCACGCGCTCCGAGACGCCCTCGCGGTCCAGGTACGGCGTGATGCCGCCCAGGTGGAAGGGCCAGCCGGCGCCCGTGATGAGGCAGAGGTCGATGTCCTGGGCCTCGGCCACGACACCCTCCTCCAGCATCAGGCCGATCTCCTGCGCGACCGCGTCCAGGACGCGGTCGCGCACCTGCTCCTCGGTCAGGACCGAGTCGCCCTGGACCAGGAGCGCGGCGACCTCGGGGTCCAGCTCCGGCTTGAAGCCGTTCTCGGCGGAGTAGGTGTAGAAGCCGCGCTTGCCGGCCTTGACGACCGCCGCGAGGTTCGGGGAGACGGTGAAGCGCTCCGGGAAGGCGCGGTTCAGGGTCTCGGAGACGTGCAGACCGATCGCCGGGCCGACGAGCTCCAGCAGCACCAGCGGGGACATCGGCAGGCCGAGCGGCTCGATGGCCTTCTCCGCGGTGACGACCGGGGTGCCCTCGTCGATGACGTTCTGGATCTCGCCCATGAAGCGGGTCAGGATGCGGTTCACGACGAACGCCGGGGCGTCCTTGGTGAGGACCGCGGTCTTCTTCAGCTTCTTGGCGACGCCGAAGGCCGTGGCCAGCGAAGCGTCGTCCGTCTGCTCACCGCGGACGATCTCCAGCAGCGGGAGGATCGCGACCGGGTTGAAGAAGTGGAAGCCGACCACGCGCTCCGGGTGCTGGAGCTTCGAGGCCATCTCCGACACCGACAGCGAGGAGGTGTTGGTGGCGAGGATCGCGTGCGCCGGGGCGACCGCCTCGACCTCCGCGAACACCTTCTGCTTGACGGACATCTCCTCGAACACGGCCTCGATGATGAAGTCCGCGTCCGCGAAGCCCTCGGCCTTGTCCAGGACACCCGTCACCAGGGCGGTCAGGCGGTTCGCCTTGTCCTGGTTGATGCGGCCCTTGCCGAGCAGCTTCTGGATCTCGGCGTGGACGTAGCCCACGCCCTTGTCCACGCGCTCCTGGTCGATGTCGGTGAGGACCACCGGCACCTCAAGGCGGCGCAGGAAGAGCAGCGCCAGCTGCGAGGCCATCAGGCCCGCGCCGACGACGCCGACCTTGGTGACCGGACGGGCCAGCGACTTGTCCGGGGCACCGGCCGGGCGCTTGGCGCGCTTCTGCACCAGGTTGAAGGCGTAGATGCCCGAGCGCAGCTCGCCGCCCATGATGAGGTCGGCCAGGGCCTCGTCCTCGGCGTCGAAGCCGGCCTGGAGGTCGCCGTCCTTGGCCGCGGCGATGATGTCCAGCGCGCGGTAGGCGGCCGGAGCGGCCCCGTGCACCTTGGAGTCCGCGATGGAGCGGCCCTTGGCGACGGCCGCGTCCCAGGCCTCGCCGCGGTCGACCTCGGCGCGTACGACCTCGGTCTCGCCCTTGAGGACGCGGGCGGTCCACAGGAGCGACTGCTCCAGGAAGTCCGCGCCCTCGAACAGGGCGTCGGCGATGCCCAGCTCGAAGACCTGCTTGCCCTTCAGCTGGCGGTTCTGGTTCAGCGAGTTCTCGATGATGACCGAGACCGCGCGCTCCGCGCCGATCAGGTTCGGGAGGATGGCGCAGCCGCCCCAGCCCGGAACCAGACCGAGGAACACCTCGGGCAGCGAGAAGGCCGGGATGGCCTTCGAGACGGTGCGGTAGGAGCAGTGCAGACCGACCTCGACACCGCCGCCCATCGCCGCGCCGTTGTAGTACGCGAAGGTGGGGACGGCCAGCGCGGAGAGGCGCTTGAAGACGTCGTGGCCGCCCTTGCCGATGGCGAGGGCCTCGTCGTGCTGCTTCAGCAGCTCGACGCCCTTGAGGTCGGCGCCGACCGCGAAGATGAACGGCTTGCCGGTGATGCCCGCGCCGACGATGGAGCCCGCGAGGGCCTCCTGCTCGACCTGGTCGATCGCCGCGTTCAGGTTGGCCAGCGACTGCGGGCCGAAGGTGGTCGGCTTGGTGTGGTCGAAGCCGTTGTCCAGCGTGATGAGCGCGAAGCGCCCGGCGCCGAACGGCAGGTCCAGGTGGCGGACGTGCGCGGACGTGACGACCTCGTCCGGGAACAGCTCGGCCGCACCCTTCAGGAGCTCAGCGGTGGTGCTCACTTGGAGTCTCCCTCGGCGTTGAAGTGCGGGTTCTCCCAGATGACCGTGGCGCCCATGCCGAAGCCGACGCACATGGTGGTCAGGCCGTAGCGGACGTGCGGCTGCTCCTCGAACTGGCGGGCCAGCTGCGTCATCAGGCGGACGCCGGAGGAGGCCAGCGGGTGGCCGAACGCGATCGCGCCGCCGTACTGGTTCACGCGCGCGTCGTCGTCGGCGATGCCGTAGTGCTCCAGGAAGGCGAGGACCTGGACGGCGAACGCCTCGTTGACCTCGAACAGGCCTATGTCCTCGATGGACAGGCCGGCCTGGGCGAGGGCCTTCTCGGTGGCCGGGATCGGGCCGTAACCCATGACCTCCGGCTCGACACCCGCGAAGGAGTACGAGACGAGGCGCATCTTGACCGGGAGGTTGTTCTCGCGGGCGAAGTCCTCGGACGCGATGATCGCGGCGGTGGCACCGTCGTTGAGACCGGCGGCGTTGCCCGCGGTGACCCGGCCGTGCGTACGGAACGGGGTCTTGAGGCCGGCCAGGTTCTCCAGCGTGGTGCCCGGGCGCATCGGCTCGTCGGTGGTGACCAGGCCCCAGCCCGTCTCACCGGCCGCCTCGTTGGTGTTGCGCACCGAGATCGGGACCAGGTCCTGCTGGATCTTGCCGTCGGCGTACGCCTTGGCGGCCTTCTCCTGCGAGCGCACGGCGTACTCGTCGGCGCGGAGCTTGGTGATCGTCGGGTACCGGTCGTGCAGGTTCTCGGCGGTCATGCCCATGAACAGGGCGGACTCGTCGACCAGCTTCTCGGAGACGAAGCGCGGGTTCGGGTCGACGCCCTCGCCCATGGGGTGGCGGCCCATGTGCTCGACACCGCCGGCGAGGGCGACGTCGTACGCACCGAAGGCCACACCGCCCGCGACGGCGGTCACGGCGGTCAGCGCGCCGGCGCACATGCGGTCGATGGAATAGCCCGGGACGGACTGCGGGAGGCCCGCGAGGATGCCGGCGGTACGGCCCAGCGTCAGGCCCTGGTCACCGATCTGCGTGGTCGCGGCGATGGCGACCTCGTCGATCTTCTTGGGGTCCAGGTCCGGGTTGCGGCGCAGCAGCTCCCGGATCGCCTTCACGACGAGGTCGTCGGCGCGGGTCCCGTTGTAGATGCCCTTCGGGCCCGCCTTGCCGAACGGGGTGCGGACGCCGTCGACGAAGACGACGTCCCTGACGGTACGAGGCACGTTGGCTCTCCTCCAGGTGCGGGTGTGCACTGCTGCGCGGGGGCGACCCATCACTGAGCGCCCGCTCACCCGGTCATGCTACTTGCCGGTAACCGGAGTGGACACCCCCTCCCGAAGGAGCGGCGAACGTCACACCGGCACGCACGGCGTGAGCCCCCTTGCGCCCTGACGCGCGCCCGGCCGTTCGGAGCGCCCCGGGCTACCCGAACGGGTCGGGCCACCCGCCCCCCGGTCGCGTCGATGGCGCCGGACGACGCTCTTCCGGATTCTGGCCGGGCCCGGGCGCCCGCCCGGCATCCGACCGGCGAAGCGGAGCAAAGCGATGGCGGCACCTGTTCTCACGAACCACTACGTCGACCACAAATCGACCATCCCGGCGAACGCCGGCGATCTCGTCAAGCTCCACGTGCGGGAGCGCAACGGCACGCACACGGGCCAGCCGCGCAGGCCGGTCCTGATGCTGCACGGCAGGAGCGTGCCCGCCATGGCGGGCTTCGACCTGCAGTACAAGAAGTACAGCTGGGCCGAGGAACTGGCGAAGGCGGGCTTCGACGTCTTCGTGATGGAACTCCAGGGCTCCGGGCTGTCGACCCGCCCGAAGATGGACGACTGGAAGAACGTCAGCCCCACGGTCGCGCAGCGGCAGCTCCTCGTGCCCCACCCGAACGCGACCACGGACGTGACACCGCCGGTGTACGCCGCCCAGCTGAACAACTCCCAGAGCGACTGGGACGAGGTCGACAGGGTGGTCGACTTCGTCCTGCACGAGACCGGCGCCTCCAAGGTCGACCTCATCGGCTGGTCGGCGGCCTCCCAGCAGTTCGGGCCCTACGCCATCCAGCACCCCGGCAAGGTGCGCAGTCTCTTCCTCCTGGCTCCGATCTTCCCGCCGTTCGGCAGGGCGAGCGCGCCCGGGACCGCCTTCGGGGCGCCGGTGACGCTGCCCGTGTCCAAGCCGGAGGCGGCCTTCGGCTACCCGATGACCGTCGGCACGAAGGCCGGCGTCGACGCAGCGTGGCAAAAGGACCTGAAGTGTCCCGGGCAGCGTGAGTCCACCATGGTCGACGAGGTGTGGAAGGCGATCATGGACGTCGACCCGATCGGTGCGACCTGGGGGTCCGCGGTGGGTGGTCCCGGCGGGCCCGCGCAAGGGCTCAACCGCATCCGGAATTCGTACTGGTGGGGATGGAACTCCACCACCGTGCCGCTCAACGGGACGCTCGGCGGGACGGTGCCCGTGTGCATCGTGTACGGGGAGAACGACTCGATCGTGAACACTTCGCCGGACCTGGGCCTGCTGTACTTCTCGGTACCGGAGCTGTACAAGGCCATCAAGGGCCCGAACAAGCTGATGTTGCGCATCGCCTGCGCGGGGCACCAGGCGCCCTGGGAGCGCGTGGCGAACGACCTGCACACCATGTCCGAGCACTGGCTCAAGCTCGGCAAGGTCGAAGGCGCGGAGACCGGGAGCTACTACAGGGACGAGGACGGGGCCCTCACTCCCCTGGAGTGAGGGCCCCGCGCCGGATTCCGGCGGGCCGGACGGTCAGACGGTCGCGGCCAGCGCCCTCACGAGAGCCGGCGTCACCTGCTCGATCTGCCACGGGCGGGCGCCATAAGCCGCGAGCGCCTGCGCCACCGCGTCCGGTTCGAGCCGCTGCGGCGGCTCCCAGCACAGCCGGCGGACCGTGTCCGGGGTGATCAGGTTCTCCTGGGGCAGGTTCAGCTCTTCCGCGAGCGCCGAGACGGCGGTCCGCGCCGCAGCCAGCCGCGCCGCGGCCGCCGGGTCCTTGTCCGCCCAGGAACGCGGCGGCGGCGGACCGGCCGCGGTCGCACCCGGCTGCGGCAGCGCGTTCTCGGGCAGGGCCTTCGCCCGGTCCACGGCGGCCATCCACTGCTCCAGCTGGCGCCGGCCCATCCGCTGCCCGTAGCCGGGCAGCGCCTGCAGCGCGTGCACGTTCGCCGGGAGCGCGAGCGCGGCTTCGACGATCGCGGCGTCGCCGAGCACCTTGCCGGGCGACACGTCACGCCGCTGGGCGATCCGGTCCCGGGACTCCCACAGCTCCCGTACGACGGCCATCTGTCGGCGCCGGCGCACCTTGTGCATGCCGGACGTACGGCGCCACGGATCCTTGCGCGGCGGCGCGGGCGGGGCGGCGGCGATGGCGTCGAACTCCTGCCGGGCCCATTCCAGCTTGCCCTGCCGGTCCAGTTCCTCCTCCAGCGCGTCCCGCAGGTCCACCAGCAGCTCCACGTCGAGCGCGGCGTAGCGCAGCCACGGCTCGGGGAGGGGACGGGTGGACCAGTCGACGGCGGAGTGGCCCTTCTCCAGCGCGTAGCCGAGCACGCTCTCGACCATCGCGCCCAGTCCGACCCGCGGGAAGCCGGCGAGGCGGCCGGCCAGCTCGGTGTCGAACAGGGAGGTGGGAACCATGCCTATTTCGCGCAGGCACGGCAGGTCCTGGGTCGCGGCGTGCAGGATCCACTCGGCGGAGGACAGTGCCTCGCCCAGTGCGGACAGGTCGGGGCAGCCGACCGGGTCGATCAGCGCGGATCCTGCGCCCTCGCGGCGCAGCTGCACCAGATAGGCGCGCTGGCCGTAGCGGTATCCGGAGGCGCGCTCGGCGTCGACGGCCACCGGTCCGGTGCCCGCGGCGAATGCCGCGACCACTCGGGCGAGTGCGTACTCGTCGGCGACCACCGGAGGGATCCCCTCGCGGGGTTCGAGCAACGGAATCGGCGCCTTTTCGACGTCGTCCGGGGGGCCGCCCCCGGTGGTGGTGCGCAGGTCTGCTGCGGTCTCTTGGGCGTCGGTCACCGCTCAAGGGTATCCGTGGATGTGGCGCGCCCGTCGCCGGAACGTTCCGTCGACGGGCGCGGGGTGGAGGCGGAGCCGATTCCCCGGCTTTTCCCGGGTGCCCCTCCCAGCGGTAGCTGGGGGAGGGTTTGCCCGCCGGTCGCCGGGCGGGTGTCAGTGGATGATCCCGGTCCGCAGTGCGACGGCGACCATCCCGGCCCGGTCGCCGGTCCCCAGCTTGCGGGCGATCCGGGCGAGGTGGGACTTGACGGTCAGGGCGGACAGGCCCATCGAGACGCCGATGGCCTTGTTGGACTGGCCCTCCGCGACGAGGCGCAGGACCTCGACCTCGCGGCCGGAGAGCTCGCGGTAGCCGCCCGGGTGGCTCGGGGCACCCGGGGGGCGGCGGTGCATACGGGCGGCGGCGGCACCGATGGGGGCGGCGCCGGGCCGGGTGGGGAGCCCGATGTTGGTGCGCGTACCGGTGACGACGTAGCCCTTCACGCCGCCCGCGAGGGCGTTGCGCACGGCGCCGATGTCGTCGGCGGCGGACAGGGCCAGGCCGTTCGGCCAGCCGGCGGCCCGCGTCTCGGAGAGCAGGGTGAGACCGGAACCGTCGGGCAGGTGTACGTCGGCCACGCAGATGTCGCGCGGGCTGCCGACGCGGGGGCGGGCCTCCGCGATGGACGAAGCCTCGATCACGTCACGTACTCCGAGGGCCCACAGATGACGGGTCACGGTGGAACGCACGCGCGGGTCGGCCACGACGACCATGGCCGTCGGCTTGTTCGGGCGGTAGGCGACCAGGCTTGCGGGCTGCTCGAGAAGAACGGACACCTAGGCCTCCTGGGGGAGTGGCGGGGCGGGCCGGCTCGGGGAAGGAAGCCGGTGCGAACCGTGCGGATGGTCACCCACTCCTTCGGCACGTCACCCGCCCGGCTTTAGGGAATGATCACGATTTGGTGAGTAACAATTCGGGCAATTCGGACGCACGATCGATCATCGGGTGATCAGAAGCCCACAACGGGCGCCCGGTTCCGACATCCCGCCGCCGGCCCTCGATCGGCCGTTCTACGGGGCGCGGTGCATTCGGGGTCGGCCGCGGGCGGCGCGGGGCGGCTACGGGTGGTGCGGACCGCGCCGCTGTGGCAGGGAGACCACGCCCGTACCCGAATCCGTCGGCCCCACCGGCGGCAGCCCCGCGATCTGGCACAGCAGCTCGCACCACGCCGACAGGTGCGCCGAGGTGTCCGGCACCCCACCCACGCCCTCCCGCGGCGTCCACGAGGCCCTGATCTCGATCTGCGTGGCCGCGCGACGCTCCGACAGCCCGCCGAAGTAGTGCGAGCTCGCCATGGTCACGGTCCCGCTCGCCTCCCCGTACGCCAGGCCGCGCGCCTCCAGGGCGCCCGTCAGCCACGACCAGCACACCTCGGGGAGGAGGGGGTCGGCGGCCATCTCGGGCTCCAGCTCGGCCCGTACGAGCGTCACCAGCCGGAAGGTCCCGTGCCAGGCGTCGTGCCCGGACGGATCGTGGAGCAGGATGAGCCGGCCGTCGGCCAGGTCGTCCTCGCCGTCCACGACCGCGGCTTCGAGGGCGTACGCGTGCGGGGCCAGGCGCTGCGGCGGTCTGGCGGGATCGATCTCGATCCCCGGACGCAGCCGCGCCTTCTTCAAACCGTCGACCGCCCGCCGGAACGGGAGCGGGACGGAGCTCTCCTTCGCGCTGTCCGTACCCTCGGCGCCATCTGAAAATCGTCCCTGAGCCGCAGCCATGCGGGGAAGACTAGGCGGAACGAGCGTCCGTGCGGCGCAGGGACACCCGCGCCGGGCCGGGCACTTCTTCATACGTGCGAAGATTTGGCGCGTGAGCGCCAATGACCTTCCCCTCGCGCACGGCTCCGCCGGCGCTGGGGAGACCCCTCTCAAGGGCCAGCCGAGTCAGACGTACGATTCCGCCTTCCTGAAGGCGTGCCGGCGGGAGCCGGTGCCGCACACCCCGGTGTGGTTCATGCGGCAGGCCGGGCGCTCCCTCCCCGAGTACCGCAAGGTGCGCGAGGGGACCCAGATGCTGGAGTCGTGCATGCGGCCCGACCTGGTCACGGAGATCACGCTCCAGCCCGTTCGCCGCCACGACGTGGACGCGGCGATCTTCTTCTCCGACATCGTGGTGCCGCTGAAGGCCATCGGCGTCGACCTGGACATCAAGCCCGGCATCGGCCCGGTCGTCGCCCAGCCGATCCGCCGCCGCGAGGACCTCGCACAGCTGCGCGACCTCACCCCGGAGGACGTCTCCTACGTCACCGAGGCGATCGGCATGCTCACGGGTGAACTGGGTTCCACGCCGTTGATCGGCTTCGCCGGTGCGCCTTTCACCCTCGCGAGCTACCTGGTCGAGGGCGGCCCCTCCAAGAACCACGAGCACACCAAGGCCCTCATGTACGGGGACCCGCAGCTCTGGGCCGACCTGCTGGACCGCCTCGCGGAGATCACCTCCGCCTTCCTGAAGGTCCAGATCGAGGCGGGCGCCTCCGCGATCCAGCTCTTCGACTCCTGGGTCGGCGCCCTCGCCCCGGCGGACTACCGGCGCTCGGTGATGCCGGCGTCGGCGAAGGTCCTGGAGTCCGTCGCCCCGTACGGGGTCCCGCGCATCCACTTCGGCGTGGGCACGGGCGAGCTCCTCGGCCTGATGGGCGAGGCCGGCGCGGACGTCATGGGCGTCGACTACCGGGTCCCGCTGGACGAGGCGGTGCGCCGGGTCGGCCCCGGCAAGGCGCTCCAGGGCAACCTAGACCCGGCGGTGCTCTTCTCCACCGAGGAGGCCGTGCGGGCGAAGACGGACGAGGTCCTGGCGGCGGCGTCCGGCCTGGAGGGCCACGTCTTCAACCTGGGCCACGGCGTCCTCCCGACGACGAACCCGGACGCCCTGACCCGCCTGGTGGACTACGTCCACACCCGGACGGCCCGCTGACCCGGACGCCCTCCGACACGATCGAAACGTCGGTACCTTGCCCTGCATGACATGGCACGGACCGACGTTTCGCACATCCGACGGAGAACGCGTCGACGGGGCCTGGTGCCTCGTGTGGCGCAAGCACGAGCTGGGCGGCGAGCACTACCCCGAGCACCTCTTCGTCTACGCGGACGGCCGGATATCCGTCGGCCGCTACGAGGCGACCGACCTGGCCGGGCTGGAGCGGTGGCTGGCCTCGGGGAAGATCGCCGTCACCCGGCCGGACCCGCGCGAGCGGTCCGCCTCCGCCTCGAAGTGGCAGTCGCGCAACCCCGAGCCGCTGACCGCCGCAAGTTTCCTCACGGAGGTGGCCGACGAGATCGCCCGCCTGGCCGGCCGGCCCACGGCCGTCGACCGGCTCCGGGAAGCCGAACGCGGCTACCGGCGGGAGGCGACCGAGACCAACCGCGTCCTGCTCCGGGAGGCCTACCTCGCCGTCCCCGCGCACCTGCGCGTCTACGTCCTGGGTGACATGGACCGCCAGGACCGGCCGCTGCGCATCCTGACGACCGACATCGGTCAGGCCGTGGACGGGGACGGGCCGGTGGTGACGGAGGAGATGCACCAGAGCGTGCGCGACCACTTCGCCGAGCGGGACGAGGCTGACGAGCAGGCCGAGGAGCTGCGGGCCGTGCGGTACGCGGACGAACCGACCGGCGCTCCGCAGCCCCCGGTCGTCCTGCACGAGGTCGTGCATCCCAACGGCCGGCCCGCCGAACTCGGCGACTTCGTCCTGCGCAACGACTACGAAGCCCCCGTCACCTACCGGGGCGAGACCTACCCCACCGTGCTCCACGGGTACTGGGCCCTCTCCGCGGCCGACCCCGCCGACCGCGACCGGATCCGAGCCTGCGCGACGGCACGCGAGGCGCACGACACGGGCGGACGGGCGGCGCGGCGTGCGGACTGGCCGGCCCTGCGGCTCGCGGTCATGGCCGGGCTCGTGCGGGCCAAGTTCGAGCAGCACCCCCGGCTCGCGGAGATCCTGCTCGCCACGGGGGAGACGGGCATCCGCTACACCGGCATCTCCGAGGCCCCCTTCTGGCGCGCGGACGGCCCCCGCGGCGGCCGTGACTGGATGGGTCGCCTGCTGGAGCTGGTCCGGGCGGAGTTGCGCGCCGGGGCCGAAGGCCTGTGACCGGCCTGCGGGGCGGTCCGTGCCGCAGCCGCGCGGCACGGACCGGGGGCGGGCCCGGCCGCGCGCCCGCCCCGGACGGGGATCAGGCGGGGGACGAGCGGACCGCGGAGACCGCCTTGCGGGCGGCCACCAGGACCGGGTCCCAGACCGGGGAGAACGGCGGGGCGTAGCCCAGGTCCAGAGATACGACCTGCTCCACCGTCATGCCCGCCGTCAGGGCGACCGCCGCGATGTCCACCCGCTTCGCGGAACCCGCACCGCCGACGATCTGGACGCCCAGGAGCCGGCCCGTACGGCGCTCCGCGAGCATCTTGACCGTCATGTCCGCGGCCGTGGGGTAGTAGCCCGCCGTCGTCGTCGAGCTGATCGTCGCCGTGACGAAGCGCAGGCCCGCAGCCAGCGCGTCCTTCTCCCGCAGCCCCGTACGGGCGATCTCCAGGTCGCAGACCTTGCTGACCGCCGTCCCCACCACCCCCGGGAAGGTGGCGTAGCCGCCGCCCACGCCCGAACCGATCACCTGGCCGTGCTTGTTGGCGTGCGTGCCCAGCGGGATGTGCCGCATGCGGCCCGCCACCAGGTCCAGGACCTCGACGCAGTCACCGCCCGACCAGACGTTCTCGTGGCCCCGGACCCGCATGGAGAGGTCCGTGAGGATGCCGCCGGACTCGCCGAGCGGCAACCCCGCATCGCGGGCCAGCGCCGTGCGGGGTTCCACGCCGATGCCGAGGACGACCACGTCCGCCGGGTACTCGTCCCCCGCGGCCGTGGCCACCGCGCACGCCCGGCCCTCCTCGTCCGTGAGGATCTTCGTGACCTCCGCGCGGGACACCGTACGGATCCCCATCCGGTTCATCGCGGAGTGCACCAGCCCGCCCATGTCCGGGTCCAGGGTGGCCATGGGCTGCTCCCCGCGGTGCAGGACCGTGACCTCGTACCCGCGCGCGACCAGCGCCTCCGCCATCTCCACGCCGATGTAGCCCGCGCCGACGACGACCGCCCTGCGGCCCTGCGCCCGCTGCGATCCCTCGATGGATTCCAGCGAAGCCATCAGGCGCTGCCCGTCGTCCAGGCTCTGCACGCCGTGCACCCCGTGGGCCCCGATGCCGGGCAGCCGGGGGCGGACCGGCCGGGCGCCCGTGGCCACGACGAGCTTGTCGTAGCCCGTCCAGGATTCGGAGCCGGAATCCAGATCGCGGGCACGGACCCGGCCCCCGGCGAGGTCGAGCTCCACCACTTCCGTGCGCATGCGCAGGTCGATGTCGCGCGCGCGGTGCTCCTCGGGCGTACGGGCGATCAACTCGTCCCGGCCGCCGACCCGGCCGCCGATCCAGTACGGGATCCCGCACGCGGAGTACGAGGTGAAGTGCCCGCGCTCGAACGCGACGATCTCCAGCTCCGCAGGGTCCTTGAGCCGCCGGGCCTGTGACGCGGCGGACATCCCCGCCGCGTCACCGCCGACCACCACCAGTCGTTCCACCGCCATCGTCCGCCCCGTCCTGTGCGCCGCCGTCTGGTGGGTGACACGCTACGGGCGAATGCGTGTTCAGTCCGGAACCCGAGCCGTTTCCGTCGGATCCGCGGGCCGGGCAGAGGGGACGGCCGGTACCCGCTTCGCCGACAGACCCGTCTTCGGCTCCGCCGGGCGCAGCCGGCGGTACAGCCGGAAGCACAGCAGCGCCAGCGCGGCCGTGACGGCGAACGGCAGCACCACGGCGATCACCAGGGCCAGGTAGCGGACGATCGTCGTGAAGGCGTCCCAGCCCCCGCTCAGGGCGCCGGTGAAGGAGGGCTCCCCGTCCTTCTTCTGCGCCGCGGGCTTCGCGGCCGGCTCGGAGACCTCCATCGTGATCGTGCCCATCGAGGTCTGGTCCTTCAGCGCCGTCTGCTGCGCCAGGAGCGACTCCAGGTCCGACTGGCGCTTGCTCAGTTCGCTCTCCAGCATCACCACGTCGCTGAGCGCCGTCGCCCTGTCCATCATGTCCCGCACCCGGGCCACGCTCGCCTGCTGCGACTTCACCCGGCTGTCGACGTCCGCAACCTTCTCGGTCACGTCCTGCGCCTCGACCTTGCGGTTGAGCAGCTTCCCGCTGCCCTCCATGGCGCCGAGCACCGCGTCGAAGCGGTCGCCCGGCACGCGCAGGGTCAACGTCGAGGTCATGCGGCCGTCCTCGCCGCGCCGGGTGGACTCGTTGCCCACGTACCCGCCCGCGCCCTCCGCCGCCGTGCGGGCCGCGGCCAGGGCCTTCTGCGCGTCCGTCGTCTCCAGGGCGAGCGTGGCCGTACGGATGACGTGCGGGCGTACGGCGGCCGGCTGCTGCCCGTTCTTGGCCGCGTCGGTTCCGGGGGCCGCCGGGGGAGCCGCCGCGGCCGCCCCCGGCTTGCCCCGGGCCGCGCCCTCCGGGGCGCCGGCCGCGGCCTTGTCGGCGGAGGACGAGCCGGCGCTGACCCCGCCGGCGCCGCACCCGGTGAGCGCGAGCGCTCCGGCCAGGGACAGGGCGGCCACGGCGGCCGCTCCGCGGTTCCGCACGGCGGTGCCTCTACTGGTGGTGCGCATCGGTGGTACCCCCCGAGGATCGGCTGATGTCGCCGGTGTGACAAACAGGGTCGCGCCGCCGGTTTCGCCCCGGCGGTCCCGGGCCGATCCCGATGCGGTCACGGTCCGGCCTCGGTGATCGGCCGGTGAACGGTCTGAGACGATGTGTCCATGCACGAAGCGGACATGCGTACGGACGGCGCGACCGGTACGGGCGCCACCGGCGGAACGGGCGGCCGGCCCGGCCCGGCCGGCCACGCCGTCGTCATCGGCGGCGGCATCGCGGGCCTCGCCGCGGCCCACCGGCTGCTCGCCGACGGCCTGCGCGTCACGCTCCTGGAGGCCGGGACGCGCCTCGGCGGCAAGCTGCACGCCGGAGAGCTCGCCGGTGCCCCCGTCGACCTCGGCGCCGAATCCGTGCTGGCCCGCCGGCCCGAAGCCCTGGAGCTGGCCCGGGCGGTGGGCCTCGGCGAGGCCCTCCAGCCGCCCGCCACCGCCACCGCCCACCTGTGGACCCGCGGCGCGCTGCGGCCCATGCCGCGCGGCCACGTCATGGGCGTCCCCGGCGACCTGGCCCCGCTCGCCGCCTCCGGGGTGCTCTCCGCCGAGGGCCTGGCCCGCATCGAGGCCGAACGCACGCTGGCGCCCACCGAGATCGGTGAGGACGTCGCGGTCGGCGAGTACGTCGCCGCCCGCCTCGGCCACGAGGTCGTCGACCGCCTGGTGGAACCCCTCCTCGGCGGGGTGTACGCCGGCGATGCCTACCGCATCTCCATGCGCGCAGCCGTCCCCGCCCTCTTCGACGCCGTCCGCACCCACCCCACGCTGACCGAGAGCGTCCGCGCGCTCCAAGCCGGGGCCGCGGCCCGCGCCGCCGCCGAACGCACCACCGTCACCGGCGCGGCCGCCACCGGGGCCTTCTTCGCGGGGATCTCCGGCGGCATCGGGCGCCTGCCGCTCGCCGTCGCCGACGCCTGCCGGGCCGCCGGGGCGCGGATCGCCACGGGCACCGCCGTGCGCGAGGTCCTGCGGACCGCCGGAGGCTGGAGGGTCGTCACCGACGTCGAGGTGATCGACGCCGACGCCGTGGTCCTGGCCGTCCCGGCCGGGCCCGCCGCCCGGCTGCTGGACGGGCTCGCCCCGGCCGCGGCCACCGAGCTGCGGACCGTCGAGTACGCCTCGATGGCCCTGGTGACGATGGCCTTCCGGCGCTCCGAGCTGCCCGCCGCGATCACCGACGGCGACGCCAGCGGCTTCCTCGTACCGCCCGTCGACGGGCGGACCATCAAGGCCTCCACCTTCTCCAGCAACAAGTGGGCCTGGGCCGGCGCCGACCCGGAGCTGTTCCTGCTGCGGACCTCGGTCGGCCGGTACGGCGACGAGGGCGACCTGGGGCGCGAGGACTCCGAGCTGGTCGACGTCTCGCTGCGCGACCTCGGCGGGGCCGTGGGCCTCGCGGCCCGGCCGATCGCCTCCACCGTCACCCGTTGGGACGGCGGCCTGCCCCAGTACCCGGTCGGCCACCTCGCCCGCGTGGCCCGGATCCGCGACGCCGTCGCCGCCCTGCCCGGCCTCGCCGTGTGCGGCGCGCTGTACGACGGCGTGGGCATCCCGGCGTGCATCGCGAGCGCCGGGAAGGCCGCCGACGTGGTGATGGCCACGTTGGGCACCCCTGGCACCGACCACTGATCAGCACACGGGACAATGGACACATGACTGCACCAGAGAAGATTCCCAACGCGGGGAAGAAGGCGAAGGACCTCAACGAGGTCATCCGCTACACCCTGTGGTCCGTCTTCAAGCTGAAGGACGTTCTGCCCGACGACCGGAGCGGCTACGCCGACGAGGTCCAGGAGCTGTTCGACCAGCTGGCAGCCAAGGACATCACCGTCCGCGGCACCTATGACGTCTCCGGCCTGCGAGCCGACGCGGACGTCATGATCTGGTGGCACGCCGAGACCTCGGACGAGCTGCAGACCGCGTACAACCTGTTCCGCCGCACCAAGCTCGGCCGCGCGCTGGAGCCGGTGTGGTCGAACATGGCCCTGCACCGTCCGGCCGAGTTCAACAAGTCCCACATCCCGGCCTTCCTGGCCGACGAGGTCGCCCGCGACTACGTCAGCGTCTACCCGTTCGTGCGCTCGTACGACTGGTACTTGCTGCCCGACGAGGACCGTCGCCGCATGCTCGCGGACCACGGCAAGATGGCCCGCGGCTACCCGGACGTCCGGGCCAACACCGTCGCGTCCTTCTCGCTGGGCGACTACGAGTGGATGCTGGCCTTCGAGGCCGACGAGCTGTACCGCATCGTCGACCTCATGCGTCACCTGCGCGCCTCCGAGGCCCGTATGCACGTCCGTGAAGAGGTGCCCTTCTACACCGGACGCCGCAAGTCCGTCGCCGATCTGGTGGCCGGGCTCGCCTGATACCTCCCCTGGGGGGAAGGAGCCGGAGGACCACTCTCGTGACTGGGAGCGGCTTCCGGTGGATCGGGAGGCCCAGCCCCCGAATCGACGCAGCCGGAGACCCCGCCCGGAAGTTCAGACGACAGGCGGCAGCAGAGCCCTGGGTACCTTCCCGGGGGCCTTCGCTGCCCGGTCGTCCAGCGACACCGGTGCGGGCTCCGGATGCGGCGCACACGTGACACGCCACCCCGAGGTGTCACCCGTCAGCAAATACCGCTCCACGTGGCGGTCCACGCAGTCATTGCGCCCGCCGACCACTCCGTGGGTGCCGGCCCCCTCCTCGGTGACCAGCGCCGCCTCGGCGCCGAGCCGCCGCTGGAGCTCCAGCGCACCCGGGTACGGGGTCGCCCCGTCCCGCTCCGCCGCGACGATCAGCGTGCGCGGGATCCGCGCCGGCTGCGCGCCGACCGCCACCGGCTGCTGCCGCTCGCGGACCGGCCAGTACGCGCACGGCAGGTTCAGGAAGGCGTTGGCCCAGGTCTCGAAGGGCGCCCGGCGGGCCAGTTCGGTGTTGTCGCGGTCCCAGACCTCCCAATCCGCGGGCCAGGCGGCGTCGTTGCACAGCACCGCCGTGTACACCGCCCGTGCGTTCTCGCGCGCGGCCGCCGACTCCGTTTCGGGGCGCGCCTGTTGGACCAGCGGGCCCGGATCGCCGGCCAGGAAGGCGCCGAGTGCGGCCGCCCGCTCCGGCCAGACGTCGTCGTAGTACGCCGCCTGGAGGAACGCGGCCTGGAGCTCGCCGGTCCCGACCGCCCCGCCCGCCGGCGCACGGGCCACCGAGTCCCGCACCCGCTCGTAACTCGCCTGCACCGCCGCCGGGGTGGCGCCGAGCCGGTACGCGGCGTGGTGGCGGGCGGCCCAGGCGCGGAAGTCGTACCAGCGGCGCTCGAACCCCGGCGCCTGGTCGAGGTTGTCGAGGTACCAGATGCGGCGCGGGTCGGGGTCGACCGCGGAGTCGAGGACCATCCGGCGGACGTGGCCGGGGTGCAGCGTGGCGTAGACGGCCCCCAGGTAGGTGCCGTACGAGGCACCCATGAAGGTCAGCTTCTCCTCGCCGAGCGCGGCCCGCAGCACGTGCAGGTCGCGGACGTTGTCGAGGGTCGAGTAGTACGCCAGGGCGGCACCGGCCCGCTGCGCGCAGCCGCGGGCGTACGCCCGGGCGGCGGCGACGCGCTGCTGCTTGTACCCGGCGGAGGGCTCCGCCGGGACCTGGGTGGGGCCGTGGGCGCGGGCGGGGTCCTCGCAGGACAGCGGCGCGGAGCGGCCGACACCGCGCGGGGCGTAGCCGACGAGGTCGTAGGCGGCGCCGATGCGCTCCCACTCGGGGAGACCGGCGACGAGCGGGAAGAACGTCCCGGAGGCGCCGGGACCGCCGGGGTTGTAGAGGAGCGCCCCCTGCCGCGCGGCGCCGCCGCGTCCGGTGGCGGCGACCCGGCTGACGGTGAGGGAGATCTGCGGCCCGTCGGGCCGCGCGTAGTCGAGCGGAACCCTGAGCGTCGCGCACCGCACGGAAGAGGGGAGCTCCTCGGCTTCGGGGCAGGCCCCGAAGCCGAGCCGATCGCCGCTGGCGGTTGCGCGGGAGCCGGAGTTCGGGCCGGCGCCGGCGCCGCCGGTGGCTGTGGCGCGTGGGGCCGAGGCGGCCTCGGCCGCACGGCGGGCGACCAGTTCGGCTCCCGCGTCGGCGGCGGCCCTCCTGGAGGCGGAGCCGGCGGTCCCGCCGGACCCCGTGGTTGCACCGGTCGTGGTGGATCCGGGGACCGTGGAAACGGGGGGTGCGGCGCGGGCCGAGGGGGACAGGGCGAGGGAGAGGACCGCCGCGGCGACTCCGCAGCGGGCGAGCGGAGTCCGCATCATGGGCCGCCTTCATCTCTTCGGATGAGCCGATGAGATGCGCTCGACGGGACCCTTGTACAGGACCGCCGCCGGGTGTCGGCCGCGATCCCCCCGTTGCCTAGGCAAGAGCCGCCCGTAAGGCGGGATCCGTCAGGACGCGGACCCCGCGCAGCGCGACCGCCGTGAGGCAGTCCCCGTGGGCGAGCTCCCGGTCCAGCGCGACGAGCAGCCGCTGCCCCGCCGGGGACGCCCACGCGGAGTACGGGTACGTCTCGAACCGGGCGATGGCCAGGCAGCCCAGGGTGAGCAGCAGCGGCAGCGCGAACCAGCTCAGGATCACCGTGACGGCGGTCCCGCCCGCCGGAACGCACAGTGCGGCCCCGGCCGTCGCCGCCACCAGCAGCGCGGCCCGCCGCACGGCCCGGACTCCGCCGGCCACCCCGCTTCGGGCGGCGGCCGGCAGCGCGAGGCCCGCCGAGCCGAGTCGCTGCGCGAGGGCCCGTACGGCCTCGTCCCGGGCGGCAGTGCTCCGTACGACGGACACCGGCGACTGCCCGTCCGGCCCGAACGCGCCGAGCACGGACCGCTCGTGCGGATCGCGGCCCACCGGGTCGACGACGGTCGCCCAGCCGGTGTGGGCCAGCAGCAGCCGCCGCTCGCGCTGCATGGACAGCAGCGTCAGCTCGGCCACCCGTCGGGGGCCGCCGGCGAGGTAGGCGGTCTCGTACGGGTTCAATTCGTCAGGGCGCAGTCCGGCGCCCGCACCGCCGTCGGGTGCGGGCGCGGGTACCGAGGCCACGGCGGCGGCCCTCAGCAGGAGGGTGCACGACGCCAGCACCCCTGCCCAGGCCGTCAGGAGGAGCAGGACCCAGAACATGGCGGATTCCCACGAAGTGTAGAAGTGCCCGGTCAGGAACTGCTGCCGCAGCTCGAACCGGACGAACTGCCGCAACTGGAACTGCTGGAACAACTCGAACCGCTGGAGCAACTCGAACCGCTGGAGCAACTGGAGCCGGACGAGCAACTGGAAGCGCCGGAGCAGCTGGAACCGCCCGAACAGCCACTGGAGGAGGATCCGCAGCCCGCCCCGGAGCCCGTGCCGCCGTCACTGCTCGCGCACCATACGACGGGCAGGATCGCGGCGGAAGACCCGCAGGAGTCGACGGGCGACGAGGACGACGTCGACGACGAGGTCGAGGACGGACCGCGGCGCGCGGAGCGGGCCTGGGCGGCCGCCAGCCGGGTACCGCGGGCGGCCGCCGCCAACTGCTCCCGCAGGTGCGGGTCCTGTAGCCCCCGCAGCCCGTACAGGGCGGTCTGCACGTGCGGCGTCCGGTCGTTCAGGTACCGCGCCCGCATCTCGCGCAGCGCCGCCCGCCCCGCCGGCGTGAGCCGCTGCCTGGCCCGTGCGGCGAGGACGCAGCCCATCACGATCCCGCCGGCCAGAGCGGGCAGCACCTTGAGGATGAACGGCACCTGAGGGTCCGGGTCGAGCGCCAGCGCCACGAACGTGAGCGGCAGCGAGAACACCACCCACGCCGCGCACACCACGGTCTGGGCCAGCGCCCGGCGCCGCCACTTGCGCCCGGAGCCGGGGGCGGCCAGCAGCCCGCGGGCGGCGAGCGCGTCGCCGGTCTCCTGGACGGCCGGGTCGACCATGGCGGCGTACCGCACCTGGTAGAGCCAACCGGACGGCGCCTGCCGGTGGGCTTCGAGGACGGCCCGCTCGGCGATGCCGTCGGCCCGCGCCCCGGGGCACACCTGGACGATCCCGGGACCGCCGGCCACCAGCCGGCCGTCGCCGAGCATCGAGACGAGCGCGGTGTCCACGACCGCGCCGGGGCCGCCCGCCATGAACGCGGCCTCGGACAGGTCGTGCAGGCGCGGCGCCGGGCCGGCCGAGCGCGGCCGGGACCGCCGCACACCGAGGCCCAACAGCAGGGTGGAGGCGATGACGGCGACCCAGATCGCCACGGCGAGGGCGTTCATGCGGCACGCCCCACGAGGGTGCGGGCCCAGCGCACGATCCGGCGCGGCGGCCGGGCCCCGGCCCGGTCCTGCCACCAAGTGGTGAGCCGGCGCCGGGCGGCCGGGTCGGCGGGCAGGTCCCGGATCAGCAGGTGCTCGGCGAAGTCGAGGGCGTCCCGCCGGTATCCGGCGGTCATGGGCCGGTTGCGGGCGTAGTCGAGGAAGGCCTCGCGGTACGGGTCCGCACCGCCCAGGATCCCGGGCAGCTCGGGCGCGAGCTTCGCGACGACGCCGGCCCGCTTGGCGGCCAGCGCCCGCGTCTGCACGCCTACGCGCTGCCGGTCGAACCCCTCGGGCACGGGCGTACCGGCCACCAGGGCGGACAGCAGCGCCGCCTGCTCCAGGGCGACCCGCACGCGTGCCCGCTCCAGCCCGGCCCCCGCTCCAAGCGCTTCAGGCGCTCCAGGGGTTCGAGGCGTTCGCGGGGGGTGCGGCGCTTCGGGCGCAGGGCGGGCGGGGGACGCTCCGACCGTACCGACCACTCCGCGGATCGCGGCGAGTTCCGCCGCCAGCTCCGCCTCCGCCGGGAAGTCGTCGTCGCGCTCCAACAGCACCCCGGCCGGCTCCACGCGCCGCCGCAGCTCCGCCAGGATGTCCAGCACCACCGGCGGTACCGGATGCGCGTGCGTGTCGTGCCACACCCCGCCCCGCTCCACGCCCCCGGCGACGTGCACGTACGCGAGCGCCTCCAGCGGGATCGAGTCCAGCAGGGCGAACGGGTCCTCGCCCCGGTTCACCCGGTTCGTGTGCAGATTGGCCACGTCGATCAGCAGCCGGACCCCCGTCCGCTCCACCAGCTCCGTCAGGAACTGCGCCTCCGTCAGCTCCTCCCCGGGCCAGGAGATCAGCGCGGCGATGTTCTCCAGCGCCAGAGGCACCGGCAGCGCGTCCTGCGCGATCCGGACGTTCTCGCACAGCACGTCCAGCGCCTCCCGGGTCCGCTGCACCGGCAGCAGGTGCCCGGCTTCCAGCGCCGGCGAAGCCGTCCGTACGAAGGCGATGTGCTCGGTGACGACCGGCGCCCCCAGCGCCACCGCCCGCTCCCCGAGGGAGGCCAGCTTCGCGGCATCGGGCCGTTCGGCGCCGCCGAGGCCCAGCGAGACCCCGTGCGGCACGACCCGTACCCCGCGCTCGCGCAGCCGCAGCAGGGACGCGGGCAGGTGGCCGGGGCAGATGTTCTCGGCCACCACCTCGACCCAGTCCAGGCCCGGCAACCGTTCGACCGCGTCCGCGATCTCCGGCCGCCATCCGATGCCCACCCCCAGGTGCGCCATGCTCTTCATGTCCCCTCGCCCCCTCTCATCGGTCGTGTGCCGATGTCATCGCCCCGACGGAGTCGGGCCAACCGCGAAGAGGGACGTTCAGAGCAACATTTGAGGTTCCCGGCCAGCCCCCTCCTTGGAACCGGCGCATTCGCATGACCATCAGCACAGCCGTTGTTGCTCCGGCCTTCACACGCAGTGGCAGCTGCCGACGTCGTCGGAGGGACGGGACCACGGGCCGAGGTCATCTGGGCCGAGGTGGCCGGTGAGGCCCGGGTGATGTGGAAGACGTTGGTGCACCGGTGTGTGGTCGGCCGAGGCAGGCTGCTCGCGCTGGCGGAACGGGGCATACGGGGCTCCGAAGCCCTGCGCGATGAAAGCAGTGCCGGACAGAGCCGCCCGCGCAACCTGTTCGCCGCGCCTTTCGCCGCTTTCGTGTCTTGCTCCGGTCTCGGTGACGCCGAGTGCCGGCAGTTGGTGCTCGCTGTCCAAGAAGCCCAGAGGGCAGGCTGCTTCGACAACTTCGTTGCCCGTTCCAGCACGCCAACCCGTGGACCCGGGCGAGGTCCGCTCCGCCACGGATACCGCCGCGCTCACCGGGACCGTCCGGACGGAGATGCTTGGTGCCGGTTTGCCGCCACCCATGTACCACCGGGTTTCGGTCGTCGATCGCCACCGTGCCCGCTCCGCCGCCGTACTCGGCTCGTCTCTCCGGCTGCGCCGCAGACGCCGGGCGAATTCGGCCGTGTACTCGGAGCTTTCCTCGGCTTCGGCGCGTTCTCGCGCGTACAGGTGAACGAGCTTGTGAAAACGGTATTTGCCGGGTGCGGGCGAGGTGAGGAGGTGAGAATCCACGAGCATGGCCAGCCGCGGCTCGATCGCTTTCTCCTCAACAAATGCACGGGTGATCTGCGAAATTTTAAATTCCGAACGATCGTTGAGTCCGAGAAGTCGGAAAAGCCGGGCCGTCGCTGCGGGTAACGCCAGGTACGACCAGGAGAAGACGGCTCGGAGTGACGTGGCCGGATCTCCCGGAATGTCTAAACCTTCGAGTCGATTTGGATTCCTGATCATCGTGTCCACCCATTCTGAGATGGGATTGGCAGGGTACCGTACCAGGCGTTCTCCGATAATATGCAGTGCCAGTGGAAGGCTGCCGCAGAGCGACACCAGCGTGGCCACCGCTTCGGGCTCCGCGTTTATCCGGTCCATGCCGACGACGTTCGCCAGCAAGTGAAGGGACGCGTCTTTCGGTAGGCAATCCAGATCGACCCTCAAGGCGCCGTGCCGGATGGTCAGACCAGTGAGGCGATCGCGACTGGTCACGACCGTGACGCTGCCCGGGCTGTTGGCCAGCAGGGGGCGTACTTGCTCTGCAGATTGTGCATTGTCCAGCACTATGAGCATCCGCCGCCCGGCGAGAGCCGTTCGGTACATGCCAGACAGCTCGTGGGTCTCTTTCGGCAGGGTGTCCGCGGGGTGCCCGAGAGCGGCGAGGAATCCGTGCAGCGCGGTCGACGGTGTCATGGGGGGGCTTTCTTCGAATCCCCGCAGGTCAACGTACAATTGTCCGTCGGGAAACGAATGTGCCCGATCGTTGGCCCAGTCCAGCGCCAACGCGGTCTTTCCCACGCCGGGCATGCCGGTGATGGCCAAAAGGGCTGGAAGGCTGTCGCTGAGCCGACTGGCGACATACTGGTTCAAACCCTCGCGAACTTCTTCCCGCCCGAAGAGCTCTGCCATCGCGAACGGAAGCTGAGCGGGGTGCGCGTGTTCAGGTGAAGCGCTCGATGGAGTCGAAACGTGGGGATCGGCGCGCGTGGCTTCCTTGCGTGGCGGGTCACCACGTCGGCTGCGAGGGGCCACGCCGTCGAAGGCCGGCGCCCTGTCCTCCCCGGGGAGGCGTGTGCGAGAATCCAAATGACTATTTCGAGCGACCGCCAATAACTGGGCAGTCTGCACTGCGTCGAGTTCCAGTGCTGCAGCCAGCATTTCAACGGTCTTGAGGCGGGGTGTGGCAGCACCTTGCCCCTGCTCGATGTATCGGATGGTACGCACGCTTAGACCTGCGCGATCTGCCAGCTCTTCTTGCGTAAGACCGGCAGATATGCGTAACCCCCTGACCATTTTCCCCCCGTTTTGGTGCAATCTGCTCTCAATTCTCATGAGTTGGAAACGGACTGTATATCCTAGGTCGACTCCAAGGTCTTGGCCAACGGTTTTCCTGCCGCCCTCTGTGTGTCTGCCGGGTCCTGGGACAAAGAAAGTAGCTCTGTGTAACGGCCCCTCATGGCGACGAGTTGGTCATGCGTACCGTGTTCGACGATGACGCCCTTGTCGAGGACAACGATCTTGTCGGCTCCCCTGACCGTGGACAACCGGTGGGAGATCGTGATGGTGGTCCTGCCCTCGGACAAGCGGTCGAGGGCCTGCTGCACGGCGGCCTCGGTACGTACGTCCAGGGCGCTGGTGGCCTCGTCCAGAACCAGAACGCGAGGGTTGCGCAGCATGGTGCGGGCTATTGCCAGCCGCTGCTTCTCCCCACCCGAGAACCGGTGACCCCGTTCACCCACGATGGTCTGGTAGCCGTCCGGAAGGCCGGCGATGAGGGAGTGGATCTGCGCGGCCCGAGCCGCCGCAACGAGCTCCTCGTCGGATGCCCCCGGCCGGGCGAAGCGCAGGTTGTCGGCGATGGTCGTGTGGAAGAGGTGAGTGTCTTGCGACACGACTCCCACGGTTGCCGCGAGAGTGGCAAAGCTCAAGTCGCGAACGTCGACCCCATCGATGGTGATCCGACCGGCCGTGACGTCGTACAGCCTCGGGACGAGATAGCCGAGGGTGGTCTTGCCCGCGCCACTGGACCCGACCACGGCCAGGTGGCCACCGGCCGGGAGGTCGATGTCGACACCTCGAAGCACCTGATCGTCACCGTGAGAGAACGAAACCCCCTCGAAGCGGACGTGACCGTGATGCGTGGGGATCGCGACCGGCACGGGCGCTTCGACCACGTCCACCGGCATGTCCAGATACTCGAAGACCCTCTCGAACAGGGCGAGCGAGCTCTGGACGGTGATGCCGACCTGGAGGAGCTGCACCGACGGGCCGAAGAGGGCCTGCTGGACAGTCGTGAAGGCCACCAGCGTTCCCACTGAGATCGACCAGCCGCCCTGCCCGGCCATTCCAGCTGCCCAATATATGCCGATGGGCATGGCGGCCATGATGATCTGAAGCGTCGACTGACGCCATCTTCCAGCCATGGATGCCTGGACGTTCAAGTCGGTCAGCACTGCGGACTCACGGGCGAATTCCTTGGTGAGCGTGCCGGTGCGCCCGGAGACCCGCCCCAGCAGGAAGCCGTTCACGGACAGGGATTCCTCCACGAGAGTGGACATGAGAGCGAGTTGTCGCTGTCGACGCAGGGTGAACTCCCTTCGCTCCTCCCCTACGTTGCGGGTGATCCACACGAACAGGGGAAGCATGAGCACCGAGACGACGGTGAGCCGCCAGTCCAGCGTGAGCATGGCCACCAGGCTGGCGATCAGGGTCGTCACGCTGCTCACCACCGTGGTGCTCACGCTGGTGACGGTGACCGTCATGCCACCGACGTCGTTGGCGATCCGGGACTGGACTTCGCCATTGCGCGTCCGAGTGAAGAATGCCAGGGACATTCGCTGCAAGTGCGTGTAGACGGCGTTCCGGAGGTCGTTCATGACGTGCTGGCCCACGGAGAGCGACAGGTACGACTGGAGGATCCCCAGGACTGTCACGGTTCCCACGATCGCCAGCATTCCGCCGGCCAGAACGGACAGAAGGCTGGTGCGGTGCTCCGGCAGGGCGACGTCCATGATGCCCCGCAGCAGGAACGGGGAAATCATTCCCAGAAGGGCTGAAACGACAATGAGTGCGAAAACCGCAGCGAGCCTGCCGCGGTACGGGACGAAGAGGCGGAGGATCCTGCGCAGTGGAACGGGTGAGGGCTTGGCGGCCGGTGGCATGACGTTGTTCTCCTTGCGGGCGGCACAAGACGCGACGGCAGGTCGGCCGACCCCGGGAGGGCCTGTCCGACCTGCCGCCGGGCGTTCATTCCGTGGTTCTACGCCAGGGTCAGGAATCCCTCACGCACCATCGTCTTGACCAAGAGCAGTCGCCCGGGCTCGTCCAGCAGCCCCTGAATGGTTCGCGCGGTGAAGGACGGCTCGGTTCCCTCGGCCACGAACCGGACCTCATCGGCCACGTGTACCGGGAGTTCGACCATCTTGTTGTGGAAGTGGAGCTGAACCGTCGTGTCCGACTTCCGCATGTCCCAGCGGATGCCCGGCCGGCGGTGGACCGTGGTGTCCAGGTCCATGCTGCCGAGCTGTTCCAGGTCGGTCAGGTGGTTGCGCAAGTCGGGGGAGTTGACGGATATCGCCTGGGTGATGGCGTTCTCCATCATCCCCGCAGCGGACAGTTTCTCCGTCAGGATGCCGATGAGCCGAGTCAGGTCCTCCTCGGTCTGTCGGCTGAGCTCCTTGTCGGAGACGAACCCCAGCGGAAGACCCTGACGGAACCTGACGTCACTCTTCATCACCTGCTCAAGTGCCTCGACCAGGATGCTTGCCCGCAGGATCGGCCGGGCGCCGAAGGTGAGGTGCAGTGATGCGCTGTCGGTGGAGCGCGCCGCGTGCACCGTTCCCCGCGGCAGGTACAACAGGTCTCCGGGGTACAGGTCGAACTCGTGCTCCGGCTCACCGTACTGATCCAAAGGAACCTGGTGGTTCTGATGCTTCAGCGGGAGCTCATAGCGAGTGCCGTACAGTGCCCACCGCTTGACGCCATGTGCCTGGGCGATGAAGACGTCGTGATTGTCCTGGTGCGGCTTGAACCCCTGGGCCTTACCGCCCGGCGTGAGATACGTGTTGACCTGGAATTTGGCGTTCGTCTCGGCACCCAAGGCGTGGACGAGCCGCTTCAGGGGTGCCCAGCGGCCGTGCAGCCCGTCGACGATGATCGTCGCGCCTTCGCGGTAACTCGCGTAGACCGCTTCCTGCGCGTTGGTGTGGCCGTGCGGGCCGAAGGCGAGCCGGTCGTCCAGCGACACGATGCTGCCCTCAATGGCCACCCGTACATCTTCATTGTGCAGGCTGGCATGGGACAGAATATCGTCCATGTTGTCGAGCGTCAGCAAGTCTGCGTAGTACGCGCGGTCCCCGCGGCGGATCAGCAGCGGCTTCTTCTCGAAGAACTCACTCTGGAATGTCGCCATATCCAGCGGGGCGATCAGCCTTGACAAGCCGAGAGCCGGCTGCGCGGTCGATTCGCCGTTCTTCTCATACGTAATGGTTTCCACGCGCACACCTCTCAATATGAAACGAAAACTGAGGCCTACCGGCCACCAGGGCCTGCGGGACCCGGGACGGAGCTCTTGGATCCCGCAGGCGAGGACGGCTTAGGCGTCGTTGTCGTCGAGTCCGTGGTCCCTGCCGAATGCGGCAAGTTCGAAGTCCCCGCGACCCTTGTTGGTGTCGCCCCACGGCCAGCTCATCTGCCCGGTGGTCTCGTCGGGACGTACAACCTGGATGTCGGCAGCATTCAGACTATTGGACATGCTAATTTTTCTCCTTTGGCGAGAAATGGCGACAGGTCGAAAATTTGACCTAATTCATGATCTCTGAAGTTGCGGCGTGTGCCAAGGCAAACTTTTCGGCAAAATCACCGGCAAAATCGCCTCTCGACGGAAGTTCCGTCGAGAGGCGATTTTGCCGGTGTAGCGGTCGGGGGGAGCTCGCGTCGGCGGTGCTCGGCCGACGCCGCCGACGGAACCGGCAGAACCCCAGCTGAGACCGGCAACGTGGCTCGCTGCAGGCGGGTGGGCTCTATGGAAGCCCCCGCTGCCCGGGAGTGGACGTGCGTCGGTGTGCGCACGCAAAAGGCAGGCCCGGATCCACTGGGTCCGGGCCTGCCTTGTCATGTCTGGAGTTGTTGCCGAAGCGTCATGCCCGCGTGAGGCGTGAGGTGAGGGTGGCGGCGGCTTGCCAGGGCTTCAGCAGGTCGCTTTGGCGATCGGCCGCAGTCGAGGAGCCGTCCTTGAGCTCAGCTCTTGGCGTTCGCCTCCGCGTTGGCGAAGAACTCGTCGGCAATGGTGCGGGCGCGGTCAATGTCGGTAAGCGGTTCGCCGATGATGCGCCCTGCCAGCTCGGTGGCCAGGCCGAGAACGTCTTCGCGAAGCTCGGCCTCGGCGATGACCCGGTCCGCACCGAGCTGAACGGTGGCGACGGCGACGAGTTCCTCGCGTAGCCGCTGCCCCTCCGCGCGAACAGCGGCGAGCAGTGTTACGCCTTCCTCGTGTGCAGCCTGACGGATCTGCGAGGCTTCGTGACGGGCAGCACTCAATTCGGCATGGTACTCCGCATGAATGCGCTGCGCTTCAAGCCGGACTTCCTCGGCTCGTTCGGTGGTGCCCGCGGTGGCCTCTTCGCGCTCCGCGAGAGTCTTCTCGATCCTGGGGAGCAGGGTCTTGGTCAGGGTGGCGAAGACCGCTAAGAAGGCGATGAGGCCGACTGCGAGGTCGAAGAGATTTGGTTTCAGAGGTCCCATAATCTGATCGTAGCGACACGCTCCTGGTCCCTGTTTCCAGTGGCGTGTACAAGATGGCCAGAAAGTGGTTATGCAGTAACGGATATGGCTGAGTGTCAGTTCTGCCGCTTCGAATCGACGGCTCGTTGCTCTTCGCCGGGAGTGCCCTGTCCGGGCCTCAGGCGGGCCCGCAGGGCCGGATGGTCCGCGACCACCGTCGCCGAACCGGGTGCGATCTCCGTGAACCCGGCGTCCCGCACCACCGGCAGCCCGCTCCCGCTCAGCTGCGCCCACTGCTCGCGCGGGGCCGTCCGCACGGCCAGCCGGAAACCCGAATCCCGCCACGCGGTGCGCTCCGGGGCGGTCAGCTCCCACCAGGCCAGCTGCGCCGCGTGCCCGGCCTGGGCCATCGCCTTGCCGGCGGACATCTCCAGGTCCGGGTTGAGCCACAGCACCGCGATCCCCGGCTCGACCGGAGCGAGCGGCTCAGGGTCGTCCAGGTCGGTACCCGAGACCTGGAGCTTGGCGAGCTCCTTGGGCCAGCCGTCCAACGGCACCGGCGGGAAGACCCGTACCTCCGCCGCGCCGCCGTGCACCGTGACACCGGGCAGGGTCGAGGCCTTGCGCCACTCCGCCCCGCGGGCCCGCCGCACCACCTTCCGGATCCGCGCGTCCTGCCAGTCCCGCACCGCCCCGGCCCATTCGCCCTCGCCGTGCGACCGTACGTCGGTCAGCAGCACCAGGACGGCCCGGGCAGCCGTCTCCAGCGCGTCCGTCCGGGCGGGCGGTTCGGCCTTCTCGATCCGCACCACCAGGGGCAGGACGAACTGCGGTGCCTCGTCGCGGGCGGCGTGCTCCTGCCGGAAGGGGCTGTCCGCCCCAACCGCCGGTACGTCTGAAGTGTGGTTCTGGTGCTGGCTGCTCATCCCGCCAAGAATGCCAGGCTCCATCTTCAGGATGATGTCGCAGGGTCCCGGCCCGGGTGAGGATCGAGGCCATGAAGAGTGATCTTTTCGCGTCGGAGAACCTCGCCCAACCGTCTGCCGCTCCCGGCATGACCCTCCAGAACGCCAAGTCCGTGAAGTACACCGTCAACGGTGAAATGCTGGCCCGGCAGGGCTCGATGGTCGCCTTCCGCGGGAACCTCCAGTTCGAGCGCAAGGGCCAGGGCATAGGCGGCATGCTCAAGCGCGCCGTCACCGGCGAGGGCCTCCCGCTGATGTCCGTACGCGGGCAGGGCGAGGCCTGGTTCGCGCACCAGGCCGGCTACTGCTTCGTCATCGACTTCGAGCCCGGCGACGCGCTGACCCTCAACGGCCGCAACGTGCTCTGCTTCGACCCCACGCTCTCCTACGAGATCAAGATGGTGAAGGGCGCCGGCATGACCGGCGGCGGCCTCTTCAACAGCCTCTTCACCGGCACCGGCAAGCTCGCCGTGGTCTGCGACGGCCACCCGATCATCATCCCGGTCACCGCGCAGAACCCGGTGTACGTGGACACCGACGCCGTGGTCGGCTGGAGCGCCCAGCTGGAGACCGGGCTGCACCGCTCCCAGTCGGTCAGCTCGATGATCCGCGGCGGCTCCGGCGAGGCCGTCCAGCTCATGCTGCGCGGAGAGGGCTTCGTCATCGTCCGCCCCAGCGAGGTGACCGAGACGGCGGCGGCCCACTGAGGCTCACCGGCGTGGGCCGCCGCTACGGACTGCGCAGGCCCTGGGTGCTGCGCGGGATCGAACTCGACCTGCCGGCCGGCGCCCTCGTCCGCATCGAAGGCCGCAACGGCGGCGGCAAGTCCACCCTGCTGCGGATCGTCGCCGGGATCGACACCCCGTCCGAGGGGCGCATCACCGGCAGGCCGCGCCGCACGGCGTACGTTCCCGAGCGTTTCCCGGCGGCGCTGCCGCTCACCGCGAGCGCCTACCTGACCCACATGGGTCGGGTGCACGGGCTCCGGCGCACGCAGGCGGCGGACCGGGCGGCCCGGTGGCTGGAGCGCTTCGGCGCCGCCGCGTACGCGCAGACCCCGCTGGCCGAACTCTCCAAGGGCAGCAGCCAGAAGGTGGCCGTCGCGCAGGCGCTGCTCGCCGAGCCCGGGCTGCTCGTCCTCGACGAAGCGTGGACCGGGCTCGACGCGCCCGCCCGCGCCGAGCTGGACCGGGCCGTCGCCGAGCGGACCGCAGCCGGAGGCACCGTGGTCTTCGTCGACCACGACCCGGAGCGGCTCGCCGGCGCGGCCGAGGCACACCACCGGGTCGAAGGGGCCGCGCTGGTCCCCGTACGGGCACCTGCCGAGGCCGCCGGCGCGGGACCCCGCGTACGGATCGAGGCCGCCGGACCGCCGGGCGCCGAGCCGCCCCCGGGGCTGGCCGCCGCGCCCGCACCCGGCGGGGGCCTGCTGCTGACGGTGCCCGCCGCCCGCTCCGACGCCGTCCTGCGCGACCTGCTCACCGCGCCGGAGCCCTGGCACATCCGAGCCGTGGAGGAACTGCCGTGACCGGCCTGATGCGGTACCAGAGCGCACTGCTGCTGCGCTCCCAGCGGTGGATCGCCCCGCTGCTCCTGTACGCGGCCTTCCTGGCCGCCGGGGTCCGGCCGGGCGACCCGCTGCTGGACTCGCTCGGCTTCACGGCCGCCGGACTGGTGCCGATCACGGCCTGGCTGGTCCGGGTCTGCGTCACCAACGAACCCGACGCCGCCCGCGACTGCGCGGCCGCCGCGGCCGGCCCCGTACGGGTGCACGCGGCGGCCCTGCTCACCGCGCTGGGCGGGGCGCTGCTGGCCGCTGCCGTGGGTACGGCGGCGGTGCTGCTGATCGCCGACTCCGGCAGGGCGGAACACGTGGAACGGCAGGACGCGGCCCTGGCCGGGGTGTTGGCGGTCCTCGCCTGCGCGCTGACCGGCGCGGCCGTGGGGGCCCTGTGCAGCCGGCCGCTGCTGCGCCCGACCGGGGTCGCGGTCCTGGCGGGCGGCCTCGGCTCGCTGCTGGCCTGGGGCCTCGCCGGCTCCCCGGCGCGCAGCGCGGTGACCGCGCTGGTGGAGGGTTCCCGGGCACACACCGTGACGCTGCCGCTGGCGTCCTTCGCGGGGGCGTTGGTGCTGGCCTGCGGGGCGGGCGCGGTGGCCTGCCTCGTCAGCGCGCGCCGGGGCTGAGTACGCTCGGGGGCATGGACGAAGTGGACCGCGAACCCGAGGGCACGGCCGGGACCGGGGCGTACTGCCCGACGCCGACGTCCCCGGCGGGGCGGGTGCCCGGGCCGCCGTACGCCGACTGCCTCGCGTGCGGCGAGCCCACCGAATACGGGGTCGCCACCCCGGGCGTGGTGCTGTGCCCGGTCTGCGAGTGGCAAGAGGCGCAGCGCACCGCCTGCTCCGGCTGAGGCCCCGAGCTCCTCCGCCCCGGCACGGCCGCGGCACTACTTTCCGATGAGCTCGGAGACCTTCACGAAGCGGTAGCCGCGCTTGCGCAGCTCCGGGACGATCTTCTGGACGGCTTCCTCGGTGACCGGCGCGGCGCTGCGCGTGCAGTGCATGACCACCACCGAGCCGGGCTTCACGCCGGTGAGGACCTGCTCGGCCACCGCGTCCGGGTCCTTGGCGAAGGCGTCCCCGCTGACCACGTCCCACTGGACGGCCGTGACCTTGGCGGTGGACACCGCCCTTAGGGCCTGGTCGTCGTAGCAGCCGCCGGGGAAGCGGAAGTACGGGACCGTGTTGACCGCGCCGGCCGTGCGGAAGGCGGCGAAGGCCCGGTCCACATCGGCCCGGGCGGCGGCGGCGTCGAGCGTGGGGAGCCCGTAGCAGGGGGACTTGAAGGCGTGGTGGCTGTACGAGTGGTTCGCGATCTCGAAGTTCGGGTCGGTGCCGATGGACTTGGCCTGGTCCGGGTACTCCTCGGCCCAGCGGCCGGTCATGAAGACCGTCGAGGGCACCTTGAGCCGCCGCAGGGTCGCGATCAGCTGGGGGTTGTCGAAGTGCTCCCCGCCCGCGGCGCGCGGCCCCTGGTCGGAGGTCATGTCAGCGTCGAAGGTCAGCGCGACGGTCTTGTCGGTCTGCTGCTTCGCCCGCTCGAAGACCGGGGTCAGGCCGTTCGGCCCGGGCGCCAGGGTCGGGGCGGCCTTGCCGGGCGGCGGGGCGGCGGCAGGGGCGGAGCCGGCTGCCCCCGGCGGGGCGGGGGCGGCGGAGGACGAGGGCGCTGCGGAGGCCCCGGGGGTGCCCATTCGGGCTTGGCTGCCGGAACCGGATGCGGAGGTGTCGCCGCCTCCGCATCCTGCGAGGGCGGTGCAGAGAGCGGCACTGAGGGCGGCCGCGACCGCCACATTGCGCATGGAAAGGGTCACGGATGCAAAATATATGACCATCTGTCAATCGGATCGCAGCGGCGCGGGGGCCGGTCGGGGAATCGCCCGCCCGCAGGACCCCGTCAGCTTTCGAGCAGCCGGGCGCGGCACGCCTCCACGTCGTAACCCGCCTCGGGACAGCTCGGACCGATCTCCTCCAGATGCTCCAGCAGCAGCTTGCTGACCGCCCAGTTCCGGTACCACTTGCGGTCCGCGGGGACCACGTACCAGGGCGCGGCGTCGCTGGAGCAGCGCTCCAGCGCCAGCTCGTACGCGTGCCGGTACTCCGGCCACACGGCGCGGTCGTCGATGTCGCCCGGGCTGAACTTCCAGTGCTTGTCGGGGTTGTCGAGCCGCTCCAGCAGCCGCTTGAGCTGCTCCTCCGGGCTGATGTGGAGGAAGACCTTCACGAGGGTCACGCCGTCCTCCGCGAGCGACTGCTCGAACCGGTTGATCTGCGCGTAGCGGCGGTTCAGCTGACTGCGCGACACCAGCTCGCGGACCCGCGCGATGAGGACGTCCTCGTAGTGCGAACGGTCGAAGATGCCGATCTCGCCCGGCGCGGGCAGGGCCTTCCTGATGCGCCAGAGGAAGGGGTGCTCGTGCTCCTCGGGCGTGGGCGCCTTGAAGGCCCTGACCCGGCAGCCCGAGGGGTTGAAGTGGCCGATCACGTGCTTGACCGTGCCGCCCTTGCCGCTGGTGTCCATGCCCTGGAGGACGAGCAGCACGCGGCGCCGGTCCCCGGCCGTGCTCGCCGCGTACAGCCGCTCCTGGAGGGAGGCGAGGGGGTCGGCCAGCAGGGCGCCGGCGGCCAGGCCGGCCGCCTTCCCCGCCGGTCCGCCGGGGGTCGCGGCGGGATCGAAGGCGTCGAGGTCGAGACGCTCACCGGCGGGGGCGCGGAGCAGCGGGCGCAGCGCGACGCCCCGGGTGCCCTGGTCGCCCCGGCCCTCCCGCCCGGTCTTCTCCCGGTCCTTCTTCCCGCCGTCCTTCTTCTTGCCGTTCTTCGCGCCGTCCTTCTTCTTGGTCTTCTCGGCCACTGCCACCTACCCCGATCCGGTCGACTCCCTCCGATCCTCCACCACATCGGACGGGGTCGCGAGGGCACGGCCGCAGGGTCAGTGCCAGGGTCCCGTCACCGCGAAGGTGGTCCCCGGCGCGTAGGCGTTGACGTACATCGTCCGCCCGTCCGGAGCGAAGGTGACCCCGGCGAACTCCCCCCACTCCGGCGCCCCGGGCCGGCCGATGTCGTCGGCGTTGCGGGCCACCGGGTAGACCTCGCCGTCCCGGGTGACGCCGAAGACGTACTGTGCTCCGCCGCCGTCCTCGCACACCATCAGGCCGCCGTCCGGGGCCAGGCAGATGTTGTCCGGGGAGTCTCCGGGCAACTGGACGTCGGTCGCCGGGCCGAAGAGCACGTCGAGACGGATCGTGGAGCGTCGCGGATCGTGGAACCACACCTGGCCGTGGTGGTCGGCGGCCGCACCTTCGACGGTGCGGGCGTAACTGGAGACGAAGTGGACGCCGCCGTCGCCCCAGTAGCAGCCCTCCAGCTTCTGCGCATGGGTGATCCCGCCCGGCCCGAAGTCCTGGAACCGGATCGGGGTGCCGGCCGCAGAGGGGTCCGGTACGGGGACCCACTCGACCGGGAACTCGGCGCCCGGCTCGTCCATCACCGACAGGTCCGCCACGCCGGGGACGCGCAGGGCCTGGAGGGTGCCGCCGGCGCGCAGGGAGCCGGTGCCGCCGAGGGGCTGCGCGGGCAGGAACCGGTAGAAGAGACCGAAGGGCTCGACGAACGCGTCCTCCGTCTCGTAGACGGTTCCGCGGTACGGGTCCACGGCGACGGCCTCGTGCGCGAAGCGGCCCATCGCGGTCAGCGGGACGGCGCCGGAGCGGTGCGGGTCGGCGGGGTCGACCTCGAAGACGAAGCCGTGGTCCTTGGTGTAGCCGGAGGTCCCCGCCCGGTCCTCGGTCTCCTCGCAGCTGAGCCAGGTGTTCCACGGGGTCCGGCCGCCCGCGCAGTTGACGGCGGTACCGGAGAGGGCCACGCGCTCGCCGGTGACGTTGCTGCTCGGGTCGAGGTCGAGGAGGGTGCAGCCGCCGAGGGCGTTCGGGTCGTACGTGAGTCCGCGGACGGCCGGGACACGGAGGGCGGCGGTGGTGCGGTTCTCGTGGTTGCGGACGAGACGGACGCGGCCGGAGCCCGCGTCGAAGGCGGCCATGCCGTCGCAGTTGGCCGGCACGGCGCCCTCGCCCGAGCGGAGGGGGTCGCCGGCGCGGGACAGCACCCGGTAGCGGAACCCGGCGGGGAGGTCGAGCAGCCCACGGGGGTCGGGGAGCAGGGGACCGTACCCGTGGCGGGCCGGGACCGCGGCGCGGGAGCTCCCGGCGAAGAGCGCGCCGAGGGCTCCGCTGAAGACGATGCCGGTGCCGGCGGTGAGCAGGTTGCGACGGGTGACGGACATCGGCGGCTCCCGGGGCGAGGGGTGAGGGGGCCGTGTTACCACGCGCCCCCACCCCCCTCGCGCTCCGACGCGTACGAAGCCGGTCGGCCCTCACCCCACCGGCCGGGTCCCCGGGGCGTCCGGCTGCGGCGGCTGGGCGGGACCCCGCCCGCGCGCGGCCGGCCCGGGCGGGTCCCGGTCGGGCAGGGGTGCGCCGGGTGTCAGACGAGTTCGGCGCTCAGGGTGATCGTCGTGCCGGTCAGGGCCTGGCTGACCGGGCAGTTCTTCTTGGCGTCCTCCGCGGCCGCGGCGAAGCCCTCCGCGTCCAGGCCCGGGACCTCGGCGCGGACGGTCAGGTGGATCCCGGTGATGCCCTCGCCCGGCTGGAAGGTCACGTCCGCCTTGGTCTCCACCCGGGTGGGCGGGGTGCCGGCGCCGTCCAGGCCGTGCGAGAGGGCCATGGAGTAGCAGCTGGAGTGCGCGGCGGCGATCAGCTCTTCCGGGCTGGTCTTGCCGTTCGCGGCCTCGGCGCGCGAGGGCCAGGAGACGTCGAACGAGCCCCGACCCGAGGAGTCGAGGGTGACGACGCCGGCGCCCTTGAGCAGGTTGCCTTCCCAGTTGGTGTGCGCGGTACGCGTGGTGGCCATGGTGGATCCCTTCGCAGAAGTGGGAACGGCCGGCCCGTACGGGACGGGCCGGCGTCCCCAAACCTACTGGGACACCAGGGGTTTCGCGTCGCGCGCCAGTGCGGTGAGCCTTGAGATGGCCCGGAAGTACTTCTTGCGGTAGCCGCCGTTCAGCATTTCTTCACTGAACAGCCGGTCGAACGGCACTCCGGACGCCAGGACCGGTATCTCGCGGTCGTACAGCCGGTCCGCCAGGACCACGAGCCGCAGCGCCGTCGACTGGTCCGGGACCGGGCCGACGTCGGTCAGGCAGACCGCCGAGATGCCGTCGGTGAGGGCGCCGTACCGGCTGGGGTGGACCCGGGCCAGGTGTTCGAGCAGGCCCGGGAAGTCGTCCAGGCTCGCGCCCTCGGTCGCGTACGCGGCCTTGGTGACCTGCTCGTCCGTGAACGGCGCAGGCGCCTCCGGCAGGCCGCGGTGGCGGTAGTCCTGGCCGTCGATGCGCAGCGGGCGGAAGTGCGCCGAGAGCCCCTGGATCTCGCGCAGGAAGTCCGCGGCGGCGAACCGGCCCTCGCCGAGTTTGCCGGGCAGGGTGTTGGAGGTGGCGGCCAGCGCCACGCCCTGTTCGACCAGGCGGCTGAGCAGCGAGGACACGAGCACGGTGTCGCCCGGGTCGTCCAGCTCGAACTCGTCGATGCACAGGAGGCGGTGGCCGCCGAGGGTCTGGACCGTCTGCTGGAAGCCGAGCGCGCCGACCAGGTTGGTCAGCTCGACGAAGGTGCCGAAGGCCTTGAGCTGGGGCTCGGCCGGGGTGGCGTGCCACAGGGAGGCCAGCAGGTGCGTCTTGCCGACGCCGTAGCCGCCGTCGAGGTAGACCCCGCGCGGGGCGGCGGGGGCCGTGTTCTTCGAGGCCCTCGCGAACCAGCGGCGCTTTCCTCCGCCGCTGGCGTGGGATCCGCCCAGGCCTGCGGCGAAGTCGCCGAGCACGGTGACGGCCTCGGCCTGGCTGGGCTGACCGGGGTCCGGGTCGTACGTGTCGAAGCGCACCGAGTCGAACCGCGGCGGCGGCACCATCTCGGCCACCAGCCGCTCGGCGGGGACCCGCGGCTCGCGGGCGCACAGGGCCTGCGGGCCGGCGTCGCCCGGGCCGGCTATCGGGGGTCGCCCGTAGGTGGATCCGGAGGTGGAGAGTGATGTTGACACAGCTCTTAACTCTACGGGGCGTGGCACACTGCACCGATGCGACGCCTGTTCCCTGTGACCGATCAGACATCAGCCCCGGCGGACCGCGGTGACCGTGAGTGGTCGCTGGACGAGCTGGCGGACGCGTACGCGTACCCCGGGCTCGGCGCGGACGGACACTGGCTGCGGGCCAACATGGTTTCCACCCTGGACGGCGCGGCCCAGCACGACGGGCGCTCGCAGCCGATCTCCGGCGAGACGGACATGCGGATCTTCGGCACCCTGAGGGCGCTGGCCGATGTGGTGCTGGTCGGCGCGGAAACGGTTCGCCAGGAGGGGTACCGCCCGGCCCGGGCCCGCGAGGCCTTCGCGGCCCGGCGGGCGGCCGCCGGGCAGGGTCCCGCGCCCGCCATCGCGGTGGTCACCGCCAGTCTGGACCTGGACTTCTCCCTTCCCCTGTTCACCTCCCCCCTGGTGCCGACCCTCGTGGTGACGGGGGCGGCCGCACCCGCCGACCGGGTGGCGGCGGCGGCCGCCGCCGGGGCCGAGGTCGTGCTGGCCGGCGAGGGGGCGGGCGCGGATCCGGTCCGGGTGGTCCGCGAGCTCGCGGACCGGGGGCTGCGCCGTCAGCTCACCGAGGGCGGGCCCCGGCTGCTGGGGCAGTTCGTGGCCGCCGACGCGCTGGACGAGCTGTGCCTGACCATCTCGCCGATGCTGGTGGCGGGAGGGGCCCAGCGGATCTCCGGAGGGCCCTCGGTGGCCGTGCCGCACAGGCTGGCGCCCGCCTCGGTACTGGAAGAGGCCGGGTTCCTTTTCACGAGCTACCGTCGGATCTGACAAGGGGCGGAATTTCTTGTTCCGCTTTGCTTCCGCTGGGCACATACCTGGGCAGAGATATCCCCGCAAGGCCCCGTGCGAGAGCGGGGAAGGATGGTTTCCGCAGGGGCCGGCCGACCGGCCTCGGCCCATGAAGGAGAGGGCGTCCGTGTTCACGAGCGTTTTGATGATCGAGCAGCCGCTGACCAGCGTCGACGTGGACTTCGTCACCAGCCTGCACGGGGACGACCCGGTCTCCTTCCTTGTCCTCATGCAGCCCCGGGGCGACCAGGACCGGCTGCTGCGCGCCATCGACGACGTGGCCCTCGGCGAGCTGCCCGAGGCGCTCCGCGAGGCCGACGTACCCGAAGGGCACGCCGCCCGCGGCCCGGCCGAGCAGGCGCTCGTGCACTCCCTGGAGGCCTTGCGCAAGAAGGGCGCCAAGGCCAGCGGGCAGATCATCGAGGACCATCCGCTCGACAAGCTGAAGGCCGTCGTGGAGGAGGCCAACGCCGACGAGGTGATCGTTTTGACCGCCCCGCACTTCGTCGAGGAGTTCTTCCACCGGGACTGGGCCTCCCGGGCGCGCCACAAGGTCGGGGTTCCGGTGCTGAAGCTCTTCGCCCACAACGAATAGGCTGGCGTCCGACACACGCGCCGGGACGGTCCGCACCGCCGAGACCCCCGACGTACCGACCCGCACCTTGGGGAGATCCCGTATGACGCCGCCCGGCCTGCCGAACGCCATGGAACGCCCGCACTTCATCGGCATCGGCGGCGCCGGCATGTCCGGCATCGCGAAGATCCTCGCCCAGCGCGGCGCGCAGGTCGCCGGCAGTGACGCCAAGGACTCCGAGACCGCCGGGGCGCTGCGCGCCCACGGCGCCACGGTCCACATCGGGCACGCGGCCGGCCACCTCGCCGACGACGCCACCTGCGTGGTCGTCTCCAGCGCCATCCGCGCCGACAACCCGGAGCTGGCCCGCGCCGCAGAGCTCGGCATCCCCGTCGTGCACCGCTCCGACGCCCTGGCCGGCCTGATGGACGGCCTGCGCCCGATCGCGGTCGCCGGTACGCACGGCAAGACCACCACCACCTCGATGCTGGCGGTGTCCCTTTCGGCCCTGGGCCTGGACCCCTCGTACGCCATCGGCGGCGACCTGGACGCCCCCGGCTCCAACGCCCACCACGGCGAGGGCGACATCTTCGTGGCGGAGGCGGACGAGAGCGACCGCAGTTTCCACAAGTACACCCCGCAGGTCGCGATCATCCTCAACGCGGAGCTCGACCACCACGCGAACTACGCGTCGATGGAGGAGATCTACGAGTCCTTCGAGACCTTCGTCGGCAAGATCGTGCCCGGCGGCACCCTGGTCGTCGCCCACGGCCAGGCGGGCGCCGCCGAGATCGCCGGCCGGGTCCGCGCCAACGAGGGCCTGAACGTCGTCACGTACGGCGAGGAGGAAGGCGCCGACGTCCGCATCACGAAGATCACGCCGCGTGGCCTGACCAGCGAGGTCACCGTGGTCATCAACGGCCGGATGCTCACCTTCACCGTCTCCGTGCCCGGCCGCCACTACGCGCACAACGCCGTCGCGGCCCTCGCCGCCGGTGTCGCCCTCGGCATCCCGGCGCACAACCTGGCCTCCGCCCTCGGCAAGTACACCGGCGTCAAGCGCCGCCTCCAGCTCAAGGGCGAGGCCGCGGGCGTGCAGGTCATCGACTCGTACGCGCACCACCCGACCGAGATGACCGCCGACCTGGAGGCCATCCGCGGAGCCGCCGGGGACGCCCGGATCCTGGTCGTGTTCCAGCCGCACCTGTTCTCCCGTACCCAGGAGCTCGGCAAGGAGATGGGCCAGGCCCTCTCCCTGGCCGACTCGGCGGTGGTCCTGGACATCTACCCGGCCCGCGAGGACCCGATCCCCGGAATCACCAGCGAGATCATCATCGCGGCCGCCCGCGGCGCGGGGGCCGATGTCACCGCCGAGCACGACAAGGCCGCCGTCGCCGATGTGATCGCGGGAATGGCCAAGCCCGGTGATCTCGTTCTCACCATGGGCGCGGGTGACGTCACGGACCTCGGTCCGGCGATCCTCGCCCGGTTGACGGACTGAGCGACGAGGGAGCGGGAGAGTCATGTCGTACGAGGTCGAGAAGACGGACGAGCAGTGGCAGGCCGAGCTGACGCCGTCCGAGTACCAGGTGCTGCGCCTGGCCGGCACCGAGCCGGCGTTCCGCGGTGAGTACACCGACAGCAAGACGGCCGGCGTCTACTCCTGCCGCGGCTGCGGCGCCGAGCTCTTCCGCTCCACGGAGAAGTTCGAGTCGCACTGCGGCTGGCCGTCCTTCTACGACCCGAAGGACTCCGACGCCGTCGAACTGAAGGCGGACGTGTCGCACGGGATGGTCCGCACCGAGGTGCTGTGCGCGAAGTGCGGCTCCCACCTGGGCCACGTCTTCGAGGGCGAGGGCTACCCCACGCCCACCGACCAGCGCTACTGCATCAACTCCATCTCGCTGCGGCTGGCCCCCGACGAGGGCTGAGGCGGCCCGCTGCTCCTCCCGTCACCTTCGTCCCGCCGGGCCCCGCCCGGCGGGGCTCCGGTCAGACGCCCACGCGGTCCAGGGCCGGGAGGAACTGGTCGTAGAAGGCCGTCTTGAGCTGCACCGACCGCTCCTCCAGTTCTTTGAAGCAGTCGCCCGCCCCCTCGCGGGCCAGCAGTTCGGTCACCCGCGCGGCCAGGCGGTCGGAGTGGGAGCCGGAGAGCAGGGACACCCTCGCGAGGGGCCGGGTCTTCGCGTCGTGGACGTGGTGCGGGTGGTAGAAGCGCGAGCGGTTCTCGCCCCCGCCCGCGAACAGGGGGCCCATCCGCTCCCAGAGCCGTCCGTACTCGGCGGAGACCAGGACCTCGCCCCAGAACCGCAGGACGGTCAGCAGCCGCAGGTCGGCGTCGTCGTGGGCGCCGCATGCGGCGATCAGCTCGAAGGCGTCGTCGACGGCGCGGCGCGTGGCGGCCGTCGGTCTCGACGCCACCACGGCGTCCCTGGAGATCCCGAGCAGGCCCAGGTCGTGCGTCATGTCCTCGCGGTGCGAGGGCGTGTGCCCGTCCCCGCCCGGGTACTCCTCGCGCAGGATGACACGGGCGATCCGCTTCCCGGCCTCGTCGCGCAGCAGGTCGATCGCCAGATCGTAGGACGGGGTGAAGGCGAGGGAGACGAATCGCCGCTGGAGCAGGAGGGCGGCGAAGTCCTCGTCCGGCAGCAGCGCGATGCCTGCCAGGACCGGGTGCTCCTCGAACCGTTCGACCAGTGCGTCCTCGAACGCGTCCAGCTCGTGCAGGGGCGTGGGCATGGGCATGGGCCGTACCTTTCCGTGGTTCACAGGCTGATGTCCCCGATGGAGTTGCGCCAGTCGCCCAGGTCCACGTCGCGGCCGATGCGCCACAGGGTGTCGAGCTCCTTGCGGACCTCCGTGCCCATGACGGTGTCGTCGCCGTCGATCTCGGTCTGGGTGGAATCGATGGCGAGCTGGCCGTGCAGGAACGAACTCACCAGGAAGTGGCCGTCGACCTTGAACACGGCGATGGACGGCAGGGAGTTGTACACGCGGACCCGGAGCAGTGGACGGCCCTCCGGCCGGATTCCCAGGCAGAGCTCGGCGAGGCCGGCCAGGCACCGCTCCACGCTCGCCCTCACGTCCACCGCGAGCGCGCGATCGCGTACGGCCGTCAACGCCTCGTCACGCAGCCCCGCCACGGGTGATGCCGGATGCAGCAGCATGATGCGCACCGGGACCTGCCGGTCGACGATCGCCTTGCGCAACGCGGGCTCGATGTGCTCCAGATTGGGGATCCACGTCTGCAGGATGACGACTTCCTGTGCGGCGCGGTTCGCGAACTCCGTGAACTGGTCCTCGGGGAAGCGCCGGTGCACCCTGACCACGCCGCTGTAGTGCTCCTGCTTGAGCCGCTGCGCGACCGCGTCGATGTCCAGCTTGGACAGGTGTGCCTCGATGTTGGAGTCCAGCGCGCTGACCTGGGCCTGGACGTCGTCGAGCTTCCTCAGCCGGTCGATCTCCAGCAGGAGGAACACCGTGACCGTGCTCAGGATGAGCAGCGTGACCTTCGGGAGCGCACCTCCGGGCGCCAACGCGTCGAGCCAGCCGAACAGGTCCGCCAGCAGCACCACGACACCCGATGCGGCCATCAGGCCCAACGCGATCCGTTCCGCCCGATAGCGAAATTCACCGCTCATGCCACACCAGCCCCCCGGCGCGCCGTCTGGGCGTCGACCGTACACCGCGCCACTGCGCCGTAGACGTGCTTCTGGACATGAACGGTTTCAGATGAGGCTGTGCCGGACCGCGCAGGCCACGGCGTGGGCGCGGTTGCGGGCCTGCAGGCGGGACATCAGCTCGTAGATCACGTTCTTGATCGTGTGCTCCGAGCAGGACAGGGTGCGGGCGATCACCGCGTTGCCGTGACCCTCCGCCATCAGCGTCAGCACCGCGGTCTGGCGGGCCGTGAGCCGCGGGGCGTCCGGTGGGGCCCCCGCGGACCGGAGGGCCCCAGCGGCCGTGGTGGCGGCCGGGGCGGCGGTGGCGTTGCCCGCACCGGCGGTGGTGGCCGCGCCGAGCAGCCGGACCAGGGCCGGGTACGGCATCCTGCCGTCCCCGGCCTGGCGCAGCAGGCTCAGCCGGTCCGGCGCCGCGGGGAGCCGTACGGGCACGCTCTCGCGCGTGAGTTCGGCGACGGCGCTCACAGCAGGCCGACCCGGAGGGCGTAGGCCACCGCGTGCGCACGGTTGCGCAGCCGGAACCGTTGGGTGATGTCGTGGACGACGCTGGTCACGGTCCGCGGCGAGTAGCACAGCTGCTTGGCTATCTCGTTCGTCTCGTGGCCGTCGGCGACCAGCCGCAGCACGCTGCGCTCGCGGTCGCTCAGGCCGGCCGCCGCCCACGGGTCCGCGCCCCCGGCGGGGTCGCCGCCCGCCCGGCCGCCGGCGCCGGAGCGCTCCAGCAGCCGGTCCAGGAGGTCCGGCGGCAGCGTGCAGTCGCCGCGGGAGGCGGCCAGGACGGCGCGCGAGAGGCGGGTGACGTCCGCCTCGCGGCGGCGCAGCAGCCCGCGGGCGCCGGCCGCTATGGCGTGCAGGGCGCCGTCGGGCGCCAACTCGGCCGCCACCAGCACCACATCGGGGCGGGCCGGAGTGTCGCGGACGGTGCGCAGGACGTCGAGCTCGGGCCGGCCGACCTGGTCCACGGTCATGACCACGACCCGCGGAGCGCCGCCCGGGGCCGTCAGGGACACTTCGGGGCAGGCGAACAGGGTGCTCTTGGTTCCGGCTTCCAGCACGGGGTCGAACGCGACGACGTCGACAGGGACGGGTACTCCCACCAGGTCCTCCGATGATCATCCGCCGGCCGGGGTGCCGGACGGGCGGAAGGGGCACTGGACACAGGCTGCGGGTAGGGGACCGGGTGCGGCATCGGGCGGCGGCCCCCACATTTGTGAAGGACCGCCCCCGCTGGCGCGGTTCCTGCGCAGCCAGCCCTCCGAGGAGCCCGCGACCTGCCGGAACCCGTACGCCGCGGGCCCGCCCCGCGGCCCCCGCACCACCCCGTACGGCAGGCCCGCGGGGCCCATGGGGGCGGCTCCGCGGAATATGGGGGATCGGCCCCCATGTGCGCGGCCCCCGCCCTCTGCGAGTTTTCTCCTGTGACTGACACCGCCACCACCGCCGAAGAAACCCAGGTCGGCGGCCTGGCCCCCGCTTGGTGGGCCCGGGCCCTGAACCTGCGGGAGCGGCTCGCCGCCCCGGGTACCCCGGTACCCGCGCCGGCCGACGCACCCCACAGCCGACCGGCTGCGTGGAACCTGGGGGACACGGACGGCTTCGCGGCCCGGCTGGCGAACCTGGGAGCCACGGAGGAAACGGCGTACGCCCTCGCGGCGGAAGCCCCCGGCCGGCTGGCCGCCCGTACGGCCGCGCCGCAGTGGGCCCGCTCCATCGAGCAGATCGTGGCATCGGCCCCCGCACTCGCCGGCCGACCGGCCGCCCCGGCGGCGGGCGCGGACGGCGCCGCGGTGTTCCTGCCCGCGCTGCGCCCCCTGATCGACTCCGCCTGGGCGCAGGCCGCCGCGCAGATCGACCTGCCCGAGGACGAACTCGCCGTGGTGCGAACCGCGTTCGAGGAGCGGCTCGGCGACCGGCTGGTCCGCCAGTCCGCCCGCACCCTGGTCCGCGAGCTCCACCGGGCCCGTACGGAGGGCCTGTTGGCGGGGGAGACCCCGCAGGGGCGGTTCGCCTCCTTCACGGCCCGGCTCAGCACCGGGAAGGGCCTCGCCGAGCTGTTCACCCGCTACCCGGTGCTGGCCCGGATGCTGGGCCAGGCCTGCGGCCACGCGGCCTCGGCCACCGTGGAGCTGCTGGACCGGTTCACCGCCGACCGGGCGGAGATCGTCGCCGGGCTGCTGCACGGCACCGACCCGGGCGCCCTCGTACGGGTCGACCTGGGGCGCGGCGACGTCCACCAGGGCAACCGGTCCGTGGCCCTGCTGCGCTTCGCCGGTGGCGCGACCGTCGTGTACAAGCCCCGGCCGCTGGACCAGCACCTCCTGCTGGACCGGGCCGTCGAGTGGACCAACGGCAAGGTACCGGGCCTGGGCCTGCGGACCCCGCGCTCGGTGCGCGGCGACGGGTACGGCTGGCTGGAGTTCATCGAGCACGCCTGGTGCGGCTCGCCCACCGAACTGGACCGGTTCTACCGGCGCCAGGGCGCGCTGCTGGCGCTGCTCTACGCCGTCGACGGCGTGGACATGCACTACGAGAACGTCATCGCCTGTGGTGACCAGCCGGTGCTGGTGGACGCCGAGACCCTGCTCCACTTCGGGCTACCGGCGGCCGTGACCTGCGGAGCCGACCCGGCGGCGGACGCCCTGGCCTCCTCGGTGTACCGCACCTGCCTGCTGCCGAGCCTGCTGATCGGGGAGAACGGCGCCATGGACATCTCGGCGCTGGGCGGCGGGGACGGCGGCTCGTACCCCAGCGACGGACTGCGCTGGGAGGCCGCCGGGACGGACGGGATGCGGCTGTTGCGCGGCCCGGTGGCCAGCGCGGCCGGACAGAACCGGCCTGCGCCGCAGAGCAGGGCGGCCGGCCACGCGGACCACCGGGCCGCGCTGCTGGAGGGGTTCCGGGTCGGGTACGACGCGATCACCGAGCACCGGGCCGAACTCCTCGGCACGGACGGAACCGACGGAACCGACGGAACCGACGGAACCGACGGCAGCGGCGACGGCGGCGGCCTGCTGGCCCGCTGGGCGACCAGCCCCGGACGCCTGATCGCCCGCTCGACCCGCCTCTACACGACCCTGCTGGACGAGTCCACCCACCCCGACCTGCTGCACGACGCCCTGACCCGCGACTCGGTACTGGCCGTGCTCTGGGCCGAGTCCGAGCACGATGCGGCCCGCCAGCGGCTCATCGAGGACGAGATCGCCGACCTGTGGTCCGGGGACGTGCCGCTCTTCTTCCACCACCCCGCGGACACCGCGCTGAAGACCTCCCGGGGCACCCGCCTCGACGGCGTACTGTCGGCCCCGAGCCTGCGCGCCGCCCGCGCCAAGATCGCCGCCATGGGGGAGGTGGACCGCCACGACCAGGAGTGGATCATCTCGGCGACGCTCGCCGTCACCGGGGCCAACCTCAGCGTCGGCGGACCCCGTTCGACCCTGGCCGGGCCGGCCGCGCCGGCCGTCGTGCCCGAGCCGTCCCGGCTGCTGGCCGCGGCCTGCGGGATCGCCGACGAGATCGCCGCCCGGGCGGTGCACGGCGGCGGGCGCGTCAACTGGCTAGGCCTGGAGCAGGTGGCCGGCGAGCACTGGGCGGTCCTGCCCATGGGGGGCGGCCTCGCCCAGGGCTACTGCGGAGTGGCCCTCTTCCTGGCCCAGCTCGGCGCCCTGACCGGCGCCGAGCGGTACACCGCGCTCGCCCGGCAGGCCGTACGGCCGCTCCCCGCGCTCCTGGCCACGCTCGCCCGCGATCCCGGGCTGGGCGCAGCGGTCGGACCCGGCGCCCTGCACGGACTCGGCGGCATCGTCTACACGGCGGCCCGGCTGGCCCCGCTGCTCGGCGAGGGCCTGCGCGACTGCCTGCCCGACGCGCTCGCCGCCCTGGAACGCGCCGCCGACGCCGATGCCGAGGAAGGCGCCGAGGGACCGGCCGCGCTGGCCGACGGCCTCGCCGGAGCGCTGGCGGCCGCGGTCGCGGCGCAGCGCACGTACGGGGAGGCGGCGCAGGGAACGGCCCGGCGACTGGCCGACCGGCTGCTGGTCCGGGCCGAGAAGCACCTGGCCGAACAGCACCCGGCGGTCCCCGGCTTCGCCCACGGCGACGCCGGCATCGGCTGGGCCCTGCTGCGCTACGCCGCCGCCCGGCAGGAGGCCGGGCAGCCGGGGGCCGCGTACGCCCGTACCGGCGCCGCCCTGCTGCGTCCGGCACTGGACGAAGCCCTGCTCCGCCCCGCCGACCTCGGCTGGCACACGGGCCTCGCGGGCACCGCCCTGGCGGCCGCCGACGCACTCGGCGCGGCCGGGCAGCCGGTTCCCACGGTAGAACTCGACCGGTGCGCCGCGCTGTTGGGCGCGCCCTCCGAATCACCCGACCTCGGTCTCCACCGCGGCGCCCTCGGATCCCTGGAACTGTTGGGCGTCCTCGCCGGGCAGGGCCACGAGGGGGCCCGGACCGACCTCGGCCGCCGCGCCGGGGAGATTCTCGGCCGACTTGAGGATCACGGCCACCGCTGCGGCACCCCGGACCACGTACCGTCCCCCGGATTCCTCACCGGACTCTCCGGCATCGGGTACGCCCTGCTCAGGCTGGGCTTCCCGGAGGCCGTCCCCTCCGTCCTGCTCCTCGAACCCGCCGTGCACGCCGGCGCCCCCGCACTTCAGCACTGAGCACCACTCCCCATCAGGTAACGAGAAAGGTACTCATCACCATGCAGAAGCCCCAGGTCAACGCCCAGTCCGTCACCGCCGCCGACGAGGCCGCCGCCACGGCCGCCGCCGAGGCGCGGACCGAGGACCCGGCCGGCGGGATCACCCTGTCGGGTCGGAACAAGGCGTGCGCCCGGGCCCGTGCTCTGGCCGGTGTGGTGCTCACCAGCGGCATCGTCATCACCCTGAGCTCGATCGACACCAGCGTGTCGGCCCCGAACGTCACCTGGTAGGGGGTCGGCGGCCCGTGTCCGATCTTCTCCGGATCTCTCCCTGATCTTCACTCCGCCCTTGTTCGAAACGGCCAACTTTCGTCGCACAATCAGCCGTTCGCATGAACTAGATTGCGGACATGCGTTCCCGTTCGCGGTACATCGTCGGTCGTGACTCGCAACTGCGGGAGATCAAACAGGCACTGACCGACGCGGGCGAAGGGCGCGGCGGCGTCGTCTTCCTGGTCGGTGAGGCCGGAATCGGAAAGTCCAGGCTCGCCGCCGAAGCGGTGGGCATGGCCTTCGGCATGGGCATGCGCGCTCTGAGGGGCCGCAGCAGCACCACCGGCCCCACCGTCCCTTTCCGGCCACTCACCGAAGCGCTCATGTCGCTGTTCCGCAGCGGCCCGCTCGACGGCACCTCCCTGGACGACCTGCCCCTGGGCCCCTACCGGCCCGCGCTCGGCAGGATCATCCCGGACTGGAGCAGCGACGCCCAGAACAACAGCTCCATGGTCATCCTCGGCGAGGCCGTCCTGCGGCTGCTCATCGCCACCGGCAAGGAGCACGGCCAGCTCCTCCTCCTGGAGGACCTGCACGACGCCGACCCCGAAACGCTCGCGGTCGTCGAATACCTGGTGGACAACCTGGAGTACACCAACGTGGTGCTCCTGGCCACCATCCGTACGGAGCCCTGCGACGCGCTCGACATGGCCGACTCGGCCCGCCGGCGCGGCGTGGGGACCGTACTGGAACTCGCCCCGCTCACCCGCCCCGAAGTCGGCGCCGTCATCGCCGCCCAGCTGGACACCGAGCCCGAACGCGTCCCGCAGGCGGCCCTGGACCGGCTCTGGGACGACAGCGCCGGCAGCCCCTTCCTCGTCGAGGAACTCCTCCAGGGCATGATCGGCAGCGGCGCCCTGGTCCGGTTCGAGGACGGCTGGCGGGTCGTCGGCGACCTGCGCAGCGACGTGTCGACCGCCCTCGCCCGGGGCATCCTGCGCCGTATCGACCGGCTCGGCCCGCAGGGGCTGACCCTGCTCTCCGCCGCCGCCGTGATCGGCCGCCGCTTCCCGCTGACCGTGCTCCAGCGGATGACCGGCATCGACGACCGCGGACTGCTCAGCCACCTGCACGCCGGTGTCGCGGCCCAGCTCGTCGTCCCCGACGAACCCGCCCCCGACTGGTACGCGTTCCGCCACTCGCTCACCGCCGAGGCCCTGCTCACCCAGCTCACGCCCGGCAACCGGGCGACGATGGCCGGCCGCGCCGCGGACGCGGTCCAGGAGCTGTACCCCGACCTCGAAGGCGACTGGTGCCCCCTCGTCGCCGAGCTGCGCTCGCAGGCGGGCGACGAGGCCGAGGCCGGCCGGCTGTTCACCGACGCCGGCCTGCGCGCCCTGGCGGCCGGTGCGATCGGCTCCGCGATCACCTTCCTCAGCCGCGCCGAACGGCTGCTCGCCGCCAGCCAGGACCCCGCCGGGCGCAGCGACGCGCTGGAAGCCCTGCTTCCCGCGCTCGCCGAAGCCGGCGACTTCGCCCGCGCCTTCGGCTTCGCGGAGAACCTGCACACCCTCGGCGGCAGCGGCCTGAGCGCCGGCCGGCTCGCCGCCCTGCACACCCGGCTCGCCAAGGTCGCCCACACCGCGGGCCGCTGGGAGGACGGCAATAGACAGATAGCCCAGGCCAGAGCCCTCCTGGCCGCCCACCCCGACGAGAGACGCACGGCCTCGACGGATGTCACCGCCGCCTACCTCGCACTCGACACCCCCGGCCCCGACCGCACCCAACTGGCCGAGAAACTCGCCCACTCCGCCCTCCAGGCGGCGCAGCGGCACGGCCTGGCCACCGTCGCCTGCCAGGCCCTGGAACTCCTCGCCACCCTCGCCCGCGAGCGGGACTTCGACGAGGCCACCGCCCTGCTGGAATCGGCCCTGCAGACCGCCGAACAGCACCAGCTGCCGCTCCAGCGCATGTACGCGCTGACCCGGATCGGCGGCAACTACTGGCTCACCGAAGGCGCCACCGCCCCGCTGCTGGCCGCCCGGAGCGAGGCCCAGCGGCTCGGCTCGGCCACCATCGTCTACACCATCGACGGCATCATGATCCTGGACGCCGTCCTGCGGGCCGAGTTCGCCACCGCGCAGCAGTCCGCCGAGGAGTGCCTGGCCGTCGTACAGCGCCTGCGGCTGGCCCCGGCCACCCGGTACGTCCTGATGGCCCGGGCGACGCTGGCCGCCCACCGCGGCGACCGGCCCGCGATGGAGAGCGCCCTCGCCGCCTTCGTCGACTGGGACGGGGCCGGCTCCCAGGAGGAACCGCTGACCCGCGGTCTCGCCCGGGCCTTCTGCGCGCTGACCGAGGAGGACCGGCCCGGCGCCGTCCGCGAACTGCGCGCCGTCGCCGACCTCGAAGACACCAACCCCAGTACGTACTACCTCAGCGGGCGGTACGGCATCGGCCTGCTCCTCGACGTGCTGTCGGGGGAGGCCGACCGCGCCGCGTACGAGGAGATCGCCGCCACCGCGCCCGGTCGGATGCGCTGGAACAGACAGTTCGTCCTGTTCGCCGGGGCCGTCCTGCTGGGCCGCGAACGGCGCCCCGAGGAGGCCGCGGCCGCCGTGGCCGAGGCCCTGCGCGCCGCCGCCCCGTACGCGACCGCGCTCCACCTGGGCCTGCGGCTGATCGCCGACGCGGCGTACGAGGACGGCTGGGGCGAGCCGGTGGCCTGGCTGCGCCGCGCCGAGGAGCACTTCCACCAGGGCGGCGTCGCCGCGGTCGCGGGTGCGTGCCGTGCGGCCCTGCGCCGCATGGGCGCCCCGGTGCAGCAGCGCCGCTCGGGTTCGAGCACGATCCCGGACGTCCTGCGCTCCCAGGGCGTCACGGTCCGCGAGTACGAGGTCTTCCTGCTGCTCGCGGAACGCCTGGGCAACAAGGACATCGCCGACCGCCTCTACATTTCGCCGCGCACCGTCGAGAAGCACATCGCGGCCCTCGGTACGAAGACCGGCCGCACCAACCGCGCCGCCCTGTGCGAGCTCTCCGCGTCCCTGGCTCCGTCGGCGCCCTGAGGCGCCGACCCCCGCGCCGGGACGCCCCCGCCCTGCGGCGCGGGCGTCCCGGCGCGGCCGGCCCCCGGTCAACGCATCTCGCGGACGGTGCGCGAGCTGAGGATGCCGATCCCCGTCACCGCCAGGACGACCGCCGAGACGGCGAACATCGGGCCCGTGCCCGACCCGGCCAGGGCCCCGCAGACGATCAGGGAGAGCGGGGCCACCGCGTAGCCGATCACCAGGTCCACCGAGATCACCCGGCTCAGTACCGAGCCGTCGATGGTGCGCTGGATCCAGCTGAGGCCGAAGACCCCCTGGAAGCCCATCCCGAAGCCCATCGCCAGGACGGTGGCCAGGGCCCCGGCGGTGTTGCCGACGAGGCCGAGCAGGCCCGTGCCGATCGCCAGCCAGCCCGCCAGCGCGGCGATCAGCAAGCCGATCCGGGGGCGGCTGTTCAGGGCGCCGCCGACGAGGGTGCCCAGCATCGCCCCGCCGGCCAGTGCGCCGTTGAGCAGTCCCAGGGTGGCCGAGCCGCCCTGCAGGTCGACCTTGGCGAGGGTGGCGAAGCCGACCGTGAACGGCCCCGCCTGGCAGAAGGTGACGGCCGCGTCGACGGCCAGGATCGTACGGATCCGCGGGTCCTCGAAGGCGTACCGCAGCCCGGCGCGGATCCGGGCGCCCAGCGAGAGCGCGGCCGCCGCCCCCGCGTTCCCGTCCGCCCCGTCCGCCCCGTCCGCGCCGTCCGCCCCGTCCGCCCCGGGGCGGGACGGCGGGCGGATCCCCGAGACGCACAGGCCGCAGAGGGCGAAGCACACCCCGTCGACGAGGAAGGCGACCGGTGCGTTGGAGAAGGCCACCACCATGCCGCCGACGGCCGGCCCGAGCACCGAGGACACCTTCGCGGCGACCCCGAGCAGGGCGTTGGCCGGGGCGAGCAGCTCCTTGTCCACCACCGACGGCAGGATGGAGGCCCGGGCGGGCTGGAAGAACGCGTCGACCGCGCCGAAGGCCGCGGCGGCGCAGCACAGCATCCACACCGTCAGGGATCCGGCCAGGCCGGCCAGGCCCACGCCGGCCATCAGGCCGGCCCGGACCCAGCTGGAGAGCGTCATCAGGGTCCGGGAGGACCACTTGTCGCTGAGGGAGCCGCCCACCAGGGTCAGCAGGGCCCGCGGCACCGCCTGGCACGCGAGGACGTAGCCGAGGGACAGGGCTGAGCCGGTCAGGCCGAGCGTGATCCAGGAGAAGGCGATGTAGCTGAACCCGTCGCCGAGCAGGGACAGGGACTGCCCGAGCCACAACAGGCGGAACGACGGCAGCCGGGCGGGGGCGCTCAGCCGGGACCGCACGTCCACCAGGGTGGAAGCCATGAACGAATCCCCTTCGTAGGTCTGTCGGGCCGCCGTCCGGCGGCCGTGGTCAGTAGCGGACGGGCAGGGCCGTCAGCGCGCGGTTGAGGAGGGACGGCTGCCAGGCGTGCTGCTCGGGAAGCAGCTCCAGGCCGGGGTACTCGCGTACGAGTACGTCGACCACCGCGCCGGCCACCAGCCGGGCCAGCGCCGCCCCGATGCAGAAGTGCGCGCCGAACCCGAACCCGAGGTGCGAGGCGCTGCCCCGCCGGACGCTGAACAGGTCCGGGTCGGGGAAGCGCGCCGGATCGCGGTTGGCCGCCGCCGTGACCAGGAACAGCCGGTCTTCGGCGCGTACGGAACGACCGTCGAGGTCGAAGTCCCGGGCGGCGGTGCGGATCGACATCTTCGACGGGCCGTCGAAGCGCATCGCCTCCTCCACCGCCATCGACACCAGCTGCGGATCGTCGCGGACGGCGGCCAGCTCGTCGGGGTGCTCCAGCAGGGCGAGCACGGTGTTGACGATCAGGTTGCTGGTGGTCTCGCCGCCGGCGAAGGCCATCTGCGTCAGCATCCCGACGAACTCCTCCTCGCTGACCGAACTCCCTATCTGGCCGCCCGCCAGCACGGCGCTGATCAGGTCGTCCTTGGGGTCGGCGCGGCGCTGGCGCACCAGGTCGGCGAGGTAGTCGTCCAGGTTGACCAGGGACTGGAGCGAGGTGCGGTACTCGCGCTCCTCCTGGGCGGCCCCCAGGACGAGGTCGCCGACCCGGGCGTTCCAGTACCAGAAGGACGGGCCGTGAGCCTGGGGGACGCCCAGCCAGCGGGCGAAGACCAGGGCGGGCAGCGGCCGGGCGATGTCGGCGACCAGGTCCCCGATCCTGCCGGGGACGGCGCGGCGGGCGAGCATGGCGCGGGTGGCGCGCTCGACGAAGGCCCGGTAGCGGCCGATCGCGCGGGCCGCGAACTGCTCCTGGAACACCTGGCGCAGCCGCCGGTGCTGCGGGGCGTCGTTGAACACCATCCAGCGGGACAGGATCGCGAAGGCCCGCTCGGCGTCCTCGCGGGCGCCCTCCGGCACGGCGTCCATCAGCGGGCGCACCCGCTCGGCGGAGACCGCCGGGTCGCGCAGGCAGTGCATCAGCTGGGCGTGCCCGGTGACGAGCCAGGCCCGGTGCATGGCCGACCAGTACACGGGGTCGTGGTCGCGCAGGGAGTTCAGGTACCCGTACGGGTCCGCGTTGACGGCGGGGTCGAGGAGGTAGCGCTCGGTGAAGCCGGCAGCCGGGGCGGGGGCCGGCGGCCGGACCTGCGGGGCGGACGGGGAGGCGGCCCGCGGCGCCGTCCTCCCCGTGACCGGGCACACCAGCCCGGTCTCGGTCGCGGTCGCGGTCGTGGTCGCGGGGGTGTGGGTGGTCAGGACGGTCATCGGCGTTCCTCCGACTGGATCCGGCCGAGCACGGCAGCGGTCTTGTGCATCAGCCGTTCGGACATCATGGACATGTGGTCGCCTTCGGTGACATGGACGGTCAGCCCGCCGAGCGCGGTCTCGCGCCAGCGCTCGACATAGGTCCGGAAGTCCACGTCGAGCCCGGGCATCGCCTCGCCGTCGGGCAGTTCCGCGGCCGCGCTGCCCACCACGAGGTGGACATGGCCGGAGTAGGGGCGCAGCTCGTAGCCGGCCAGTGCGGTGAGCAGCGAGTGCCACACCTCGATGGGGGCGTGCTCCACCAGGGCCGCCTCGCCGGGGCTCATGCCGGCGCCCAGCAGCAGCGTGGTGAGCTCGGCCACGGCCGTCACGCGCTCCGCGGACGGGGGCAGCGCGCGGACGCGATCGCGCATCCGCAGCCCCCGCTCCATGTCCCGGCCGACCGCGGCGAGGCGTTCGCGGGCCGCCGGGTGGGGCAGGTACGGCTCGATCAGCGTCAGCGGGGCGACGGTGTGACCGGCCTCGTGCAGCTGGGTGGCCATCTCCAGGGCGATGTTGGCGCCCATGGACCAGCCCAGCAGGTCGTGCGTGCCGTGCCCGCCGTGCACGGCCAGCTCGGCGGCGTAGTTGGCCGCGATGCCGGCGATCGTGGTCGGGTCCACACCGCCGAGCAGCCCGCGGGCCTGGAAGGCCCGGACCGGCTGCCCCGGCGGGAGGGCCCGGGCGAGCGGCACGTACCAGGCGCCGCTGCCGCCGCTGGGGTGCACGCACCACAGCGGGGAGCCCTCGCCCTCGCGCAGCCGGACCTCCGAGGTGACGGCCCGGGGCGGCGCGAGCGGGTCCGCCGGGCCGGCGGGCCGCGCGGCTTCCGCCGCCGCCTCGGTGGCGCGGGCGGCGAGCCGGGAGATCGTCGGGAGTTCGAGCAGGTCCCGTACGGAGACGCTCAGTCCGCGGGCGGCGGCCTGCGCGGCGACCCGGACGGTGGAGAGCGAACTGCCCCCGAGGGCGAAGAAGTCGTCGTGGACGCCGACCTGGGAGATGCCGAGCACCGTGCGCCACACCTCGGCGAGGACCACCTCGGCCGGGGTGCCGGGCGCGACGTACGCGGTGGCGCTGTGCAGGCGGTCGGCCGAGGGCAGCGGCAGGGCCTTCTTGTCGACCTTCCCGCTGCTGTTGACCGGCATCGCGTCGAGGAAGACGAACCGGGCGGGAACCATGTAGGCGGGCACCTTGGCCCGCAGGGCTCGGCGGAAGGGTTCGACGACGGGTTCCGCCCCCGCCTCGGGGACCACGTACGCGACCAGGGCCGGCTCGGGCAGGTCGCGCCGCAGCAGGACCACCGCCTGCTGCACGTCCGGCAGTTCCCGCAGCCCGTGCTCGATCTCGCCGAGCTCGATGCGGAACCCGCGCAGCTTGACCTGGCTGTCGCGGCGGCCCAGGACCTCCACGGCGCCGTCGGGCAGCTGGACGCCGATGTCGCCGGTGCGGCACAGCCGGCCGCCGGGGGCGCCGTACGGGTCGGGGACGAACGCCGCGGCGGTCAGGTCGGGGCGGTTCACATAGCCCCGGCCGATGGCGCGCCCGCCGAGGTAGACCTCGCCCTGCACCCCGACGGGGACCGGCTGGAGGTCCTCGTCGAGGACGTAGACCTGGGTGTTGCGCATCGGCCAGCCGATCGGCGGACGCTTGCAGTCCGGCTTGAGGAGGGTGGAGACGGACCACACCGCCGTCTCGGTGAGCCCGTAGACGTTGTAGAACCGCCGTCCGCGCGCCCACTTCTGGGCCAGTTCGGCGGGGCACGCCTCGCCGGCCACCTGGAGGGTCCGCAGCGCGGGGAAGCGGTCCTCGCCCAGGGCGGCCAGGGCGCTCGGTGCCAGCATGGCGACCGTGATCCCGTAGTCGAGCAGGGTGTTCGACAGGTCGGCGCCTGCGCGCAGCGCCTCCCGGGGCGGGGTGCACAGCTGGGCGCCGTTCGCCAGGGCCCACGTCAGGTCCAGGATCGAGACGTCGAAGCTGAGGGAGGCGAACTGGAGGACCCGGTCGGCGGGGGTCACGGGGAACAGGTCGCGCTGCCCCTCCAGCATGTTGGTCAGGCTGCGGTGCTGGATGGTGACGCCCTTGGGCGTTCCCGTGGAGCCGGAGGTGTAGAGGACGTAGGCCGCGTTGTCCGCGGTGACCGGCAGCGCCGGGGCGGCGTCCCCGACGGGGCCGGCCCAGGTCTCCGGGTCGTCGACGACCAGGGTCGGGCCGTCGAACGGGACCGTCCCCAGCAGCGAGGACTGGGTGATCAGCACCGGCATCCCGCTGTCCTCGACGATGAACTTCAGTCGGTCGGCCGGGTGCTGCGACTCCAGCGGCAGGAAGGCGCCGCCCGATCGGAGCACACCGAGTACGGCCCGGACCATCTCCGGACCCCGGTCGAGGCAGATGCCGACCGGTACCTCGGGGCCGACACCGAGCGCGCGCAGGCGGTCCGCCAACTGGCGCACCGAGGCGTCCAGTTCGGCGTAAGTGACCTCGTGCTCGCCCTGCCGGACGGCCACCGCGTCGGGCGTGCGCGCGGCGTGCTCGGCCACGCACTCGTGGAACATCAGCGGGGTGTTGGGCAGTTCGGGCCCGCGCCCCCACTCCTCCAGCGCGCGGATGCGTGCCTCGCCGGCCAGCGCCGGCGCGGTGACGGGCGCCTGCGGCCGCGCGGTCATCGCCTTCAGCACCCCGCACATCAGGTCGGCGAGCTGCTCGGCGGTGGCCGGGGCCAGGTAGTCCGGGTCGACGTCGAGGGTGAAGGACTCGATGCTCGCGTTGAGCATCAGCGGGAACGCCGTGCGGGCGATCTCCAGCGAGTCGTCCCAGCTGTCCCCGGACAGTCGGTGGAAGTTGACGTAGTTGAAGAGGGTGTCCGCCAGGCTGGGCGTGCCGGGCCGCAGCTGCGCCATCCGGGCCAGCGGCACCCTGCGGTAGGGGAGCATCTCCTGTTCGGCGGCGAACGCCGCCCGCAGGTACTCCAGCCAGCTGCCCCGGGGCCGCCGCACGCCGAACGGCACGGTGTTGAGGAACAGCCCGCGCATCCGGTCCGCGCCCGGCACCTCGGGCCGGCCGTTGGTGACCAGGCCGATCGAGTGTCCCTCGGCGGAGCCGTCGCGCTCGGCGAACAGGCTCATGGTGTGGTGGAACGCCGAGAGCAGGACGGTGCGGCGGGGCACCCCGGCCAGCTTGGCCAGCCGGCCGATCGGCTCGGCGAGGGCGGCGTAGGAGCGGCGCACCTCGTGGACGACCTGCCCGCCGTCGGAGGCCTCCGTGCCGCGCCGTGTGAACCGGATCGGGCTCAGGTCGCTCAGCGCGGACCGCCAGTAGTCCAGGCCCTCCTCGTCGACGAGCGCGGCCCGCTCCAGCGCGACGTACTCGGCGTACGGGGGCGCCGCCGGCAGCTGCGGGGTCCGGCCCTGCGCCACGGCCTGCCGGTGCAGGTCGAGCAGGTCCGCGATGAGCGAGGTCAGGCTCCAGCCGTCGAGGACCACGTGGCAGTCGGTGAGGGTGAGCCGCAGCTCCCGGTCGGTGAGCCGGTGCAGGTGGATGCGGACCAGCGGAGGGGCCGCCAGGTCGAAGCGCCGGGCGAACTCCGCGTCGACGTAGCCCCGGACGGACGCCCACTGCTCCTCGTGCGGCAGGCCCCGCAGATCGCTGTAGCCGACGGGGAGTTCCGCGGTGCGGTGCACCAGCTGGAGCGGCTCGGAGAAGGACACCAGGTCGATGGAGGACCGCAGGATGCTGTGGCCGCGTACGACGGTGTCCACCGCGGTCTGGAACGCGCCGAGGTCGAAGCCCTCCGGCACGGTGATCTTGAGGTCGGTGACGTTGTGGTAGGCGCCGCGGCCCGGGTCGGCCAGCATCTCGTGCAGCATGCCGGCCTGGAGCATGGTCAGCGGGTACGCGTCGTCGAGCCCCTCCGGGAGCCGGGCCGCGTCCGCCGGGTCGAGCTGGGAGAACGGCTCCACGGGCGCGGGGCCGCCGCAGTCGGCCGCGTCCGTCGCCAGCGCCGCCAGGTCGCCCAGGGTGCGGGCCCGGAACAGGTCCGGCACGCTCAGGCCCAGTCCGGCGGAGCGGGCCTGCCCGATCACCCGCAGGGCCAGCATCGAGTCGCCGCCCAGGTCGAAGAAGTTCGCCGTGCGGCTGATCCGCTCGGCGCCCAGCACGTCCGACCAGATGCGGGCCAGCGCCTCCTCGGTCGCACCGACCGGCGGGACGTGCCCGGCGGGCGCGGCCGCCCCCTCGACCGCCACCGCCACCAGCGACGTGCGGTCCACCTTGCCGTTGGTGGTGATCGGCAGCTCCGGGTGCCGCACGAACAGCGCGGGCACCATGTACTCGGGCAGCGTCAGCCGCAGCCGGTCGCGCAGGTCCGGCGCGTCCAGCGGCCGGCCCTCGGTCAGCACCACGTGGGCGACCAGGCGGGCGCCGCCGTGCGCGTCGGGCCGCGCCACCACCGCCGCGTCCCGTACGCCGGGCAGCGCGCGCAGCGCCGTCTCGATCTCACCGGGCTCGATGCGGAAACCGCGGATCTTCACCTGGTGGTCGGCCCGCCCGGCGTACGCCAACTGGCCGTCGGGCAGCACCCTTACCAGGTCACCGGTCCGGTACATACGGGTCCCGGCCGGACCGAACGGGTCGAGGGGGAACCGCTCGGCGGACAGCTCCGGCCGGTTGCGGTAACCGCGGGCGACGCCCCCGCCGGCCACGTACAGCTCACCCACCGTGCCGTGCGGCACCAGCCGGCCCGCGCGGTCCAGGACGTAGCCGTGCTGGCCCGCCAGGGGGCGGCCGATCGGCGAGGACACGGCGCTGACCGTGTCCTCCTCGGTGATCAGCCGGTAGGTGACGTGCACGGTGGTCTCGGTGATCCCGTACATGTTCACCAGAGCGGGCCGCCCGTCCTCGGGCACGGCGAACCAGTCGCGGTAGTCGCGGGCGTCGAAGGCGTCACCGCCGAAGACCACGGTGCGCAGCGCGAGTGCGCCGAACTCCTCGCCCTGCTGGGCCAGATGGGCCCGCAGCCCCTTGAAGGCGGCCGGGGTCTGGTTGAGCACGGTCACGCGCTCGTCGCGCAGGACGGCGTGCACCGCGGCGGGGTCGCGGACCTCGTCCTCGGTCAGCACCACCACCCGCCCGCCGGAGGTCAACGGGGCCCACAGCTCCCAGACGGAGAAGTCGAACGCGGGGGAGTGCAGGAGCGTCCACACGTCGTCGGCGCCGAAGTCGAAGTGGCGGTCGGCGGCGCCGAGCAACCAGGCGAGGTTGCCGTGGGTGATCTCGACGCCCTTGGGCTGTCCGGTCGACCCGGAGGTGTAGATGACGTAGGCGAGGGTGTCCGGGCCGGGGAGCGCGTCCGCGAGGGGGTCGTTGGCCCCGCTGCGTTCGCCGGTGCGGTCGCCGTCGCCGGCGCAGTCGGCGGCCAGCGGGATCACGCCCACCGGCAGCCCCTCCACCGCGGCCCGGCCCACACCGTCGGCGACCACCCACTCCACCCCGGCGTCACCGACGGTGAACTCCCGCCGGGCCCGCGGGTGGGCGGGATCCAGCGGCAGGTACGCCGCGCCGGCCCGCCAGACGCCGAGCAGCGCCACGGCCAGGTCGACCGAGCGGCCCAGGCACACGCCGACCAGGGACTCCGGGCCGATGCCCGCGGCCCGCAGTCGCCGGGCCAGGGCCAGGGAGGCCGCGTCGAGTTCGGCGTAGGTCAGGCTGCGGCCCCCGCCGCAGACGGCCACCGCGGCGGGGGTCAGCCGCATCCGCTCGGCCAGGCGCTCCAGGGCGAGCCGCGGAGCAGGCTCGGGCACGGAGTCCGCCGGGGGGCGGTTCGCGGGGCCGTCTTGGCCGAGCAGTGCGGCCCGCTCGTCCCCGGTGAGCAGGTCGGCCATGCCGAGCGGCACGTCCGGGGCCTCGGCGAACGCCCGCAGCACCGCGACCGTGTGCTCGGCCAGCGTGGCCACCGAAGCCGCCTCGAACAGGTCGGGGCGGTAGACGAACCGGAGTCGGATGCCGTCCGCGTCCTCGCCGACGTCGAGCGTCAGGTCGAACTTCGCGGTGGTCAGCTCGATGGGGAAGGCCGTGCCCGTCGCCCCGCCGAGGGCGTACGTCTCCTGCCGCGCGGTGGCGGAGTGCGAGAACAGCACCTGGAACAGCGGGTTGCGCGACAGGTCCCGCTCGGGGCTCAGTTCGTCGACGACCCGCTCGAAGGGCAGGCTCTGGTGGGAGAGGGCGCCCAGGACGCTCTCCCGGGTCCGGGCCAGGAGCTGCGCCGAGGTCGGGTCGCCCCCCAGATCGGTGCGGATGACCAGGGTGTTCACGAAGAAGCCGACCAGCTGCTCGATCTCGGGGCGCTCGCGGTTGGCGACGACGGTGCCGATCGCGATGTCGTCCTGGCCGCTGTGGAAGGCGAGCGCCGCCTGGAAGGCGGCCATCAGGGTCATGTACGAGGTGGTGTCGGCCCGTCGGTTGAGCTCGGCCAGGGCCGCCGTCAGCGGCGCGGGGAGCTCGACGGCGTGCACGGCGCCGGCGAAGGTGCGCACGGCGGGGCGCGGGTGGTCAGTGGGCAGTTCGAGCGGTGTCAGGCCGGAAAGGGTCGTGCGCCAGTAGTCCAGTTCCGTGCTGTCGTCGGCCCCGCGCTGCCAGTGCGCGTAGTCGGTGTACTCGACGGGTGGCGCCGCGAGCTGCGGGGGCCGGCCCCCGCTCCTGGCGTGGTAGCAGGCGCTCAGGTCGCCCGTCAGGACGTCCAGGGACCAGCCGTCCGAGACGATGTGGTGCATGGCCAGCACCAGCACGTGGTCGTCGGCGGCGATCCGCAGCAGGGTGGCCCGGAACGGGGGCGCCGCGGCCAGGTCGAAGGGGCGCAGCGCCACCTCCCGTACGGCCTCGGCGAGCGCCGCGCGGCCGCCGTCGCGCACGGCCGGGGGCAGCTCGACCACGTCCAGGCCCGCCGTGTCGGCGGCGGCGAGCACGTGCTGGGCCGGCACGCCGTCCTCGTGGGAGAACACCACCCGCAGCTGCTCGTGGCGGGCGACGAGGTCTCCGATCGCGGCGCTCAGCGCGGCCACGTCCAGCGGGCCGGCGAACCGCCAGGCCGCGGGCATCAGGTACTCGACGCCGCCGGGGTCGAGCTGGTCGAGGAAGTACAGGCGCTGCTGGGCGGCCGACAGGGGGGCATGGGCGGGGCGCGGTTCGAGGCGGGGGATGCCCGCGGGCGCGGCGGCGGTCTTGCCGCGCAGCCGCATTTCGAGGAGCCGGCGAGCGGCCGGCGAGAGACCGGCCGGGGCACCGGGGGCCGCGGTGGCGGCCGTGGCGGGCGTGGCGGCGGTGCCGGTGGCGGCGGTGGCGGAGGTTTCGACCTGCGCAGTGGTCATTGCGAGTGCCGTCCAATCAAGGGCTGGGATCGCCTGGGCGATCAGAAGTCGGAGGTCAGGGACAGGTCGATCTCGTCGTCGCTCATCGCGGATATCTGGTCGATGAGTTGCCGTTCCACTTCGATGGCGAGCAGTTCGACCGTCGGGTGGTCGAACAGGTCGCGCACCTGGATCGGGCAGTCGAACGCGGTGCGCAGTCGGGACGCGGCCGCCACGGCGCGCAGGGAGTGCCCGCCGAGGGCGAAGAAGTCCCCGTGGATGCCGACCTCGGCCAGGCCCAGGACCTCGGCCCAGATCTGGGCCGTCACGACCTCGGTGGGGGTGCGCGGCGCCACGGACGCGGCCGGTTCGGGCAGTGCGGGGTCGGGCAGGGAAGCCGTGTCGACCTTGCCCTGCACGGTCCGGGGCAGGGCGTCGAGCAGGACGAACGCGGCGGGCACCATGTAGCCGGGCAGCTGGGTCCGGCACCAGGCGGCCAGTGTCCCGGCGTCGAGCCCCCGGCCGGCCGCGTAGCCGACGAGGGCGCGCTCGCCGCGCAGTTCGCGGACCAGGACGGCCGCGCCGTGCACGCCCGGGTGCTGTTCCAGGACGGCTTCGATCTCGGCCGGTTCGATGCGGAAGCCGCGGATCTTGACCTGGTCGTCGGTGCGGCCGAGGAACTCCAGTTCGCCAGTGGGCAGTCGGCGGACCAGGTCGCCGGTGCGGTAGAGCCGGCCGCCGTCGCCGGCGTACGGGTCGGGGACGAACTTCAGGGCGGTGAGGGCGGGCTGTCCGAGGTAGCCGCGGGCCAGCTCCGGGCCGCCGATCAGCAGCTCGCCGGGCACCCCGACGGGTGCGAGCTGGTCGAGCGCGTCGACCACGTACGCCCGGCGCGAGCCCAACGCCCGGCCGATCGCGACCCGGCCCTGGACCGGTGCGGTGACCGGCTGGGCGGTGGCCGAGATGACGGCCTCGGTCGGCCCGTACGTGTTGACGATCGGCACGTCGGGGAGGTGCGCGAACCAGCGCTCCAGGGGCGCCGAGGGCAGCGCCTCGCCGCCGGTGACCAGCAGCCGCAGGCTCTTGAGGTCCCCGGCGACGGTGTCGAGCCGGGCGACGATCTCCTCCCAGTAGGCGGGGGTGGCCTCCATGACCGTGACGCCCCGGGTGCGGACGGCCTCGGCGAGCTCCTCCACCGACCACACCTCGTCCGGGCGGACCACCACCGAGGCTCCCGCGCCGAGGGCGGGCAGCACCTGCTCCAGGGACGCGTCGAAGGAGAAGGAGGCGAAGGCGAGGACACGGTCGTCCGCCGTGATGCCGAACAGCTCGCGGGCCGCGGCGGTGTGTGCGCCGAGCGCGTGGTGTGCGACGCCGACGGCCTTGGGGCGGCCGGTGGAGCCCGAGGTGAAGATGACGTAGGCGAGGTCACCGGGATGGGGGGTGTGGCGGGGCGCGTCCGGGTCGGGCACGACGGTCTCGACGGGCACGGTCCGCGGGCCGAGCGCGGCGGCCAGTGCGTGCGTCGAGGCGTCGCTGAAGACGCTGCGCACGCCCGCCTCGGCACACATGAACCGCAGCCGGTCCGCCGGCAGCCGCGGGTCGAGCGGTACGTAGACCCCGCCGGCCCGCCAGATCGCGGCCATGGCGGCGACCGAGCGGATGCCGCGCCCCAGGCACACGCCGACCGGTGTCCCCGGCCGTACCCCGGCGGCGGCGAGGGCGCGGGCCAGCCCGCCGGTCATGCCGTCCAGTTCCCCGTACGTCAGGGTCTCGTCCCCGCAGAGCAGCGCCGGCGCGTCCGGGGCGCCCGACACGGTGAACGGGACCGCCGCCGGGGCGGCCACCGCGGAGCCCGCAGCTCCGGCCAGCTCCGCGTACTCCGCGGGCGACAGTAGCTCCAGCCGTCCGACGGCCTGCTCCGGATCGGCCACCACCGCCGCCAGCACCCGGCCCACGTGCCCGGCGAACCGGGTGACCGTGGCGGCGTCGAAGAGGTCGCTCGCGTACTCCACGTTCAGCGCGAACCGGTCGGGATAGAGCAGGAAGGTCGCGGTCAGGTCGAACTTGGCCGAACCCCACGGCAGGACGAAGTGCTCCACGTCCAGTCCCTCGACCCGCGGCCCACCGGCGGCGCTCTCCTGGACGTCGAACATCACCTGGAACAACGGGTTGCGGGAGGGGTCCCGTTCCGGCCGCAGCTGCTCCACCAGCCGCTCGAACGGCACCTCCTGGTGGTCGAAGGCCCCGAGCACCGACTCCCTGACCCGGCCCAGGAACTCCGTGAACGACGGCTCGCCGGACAGGTTCCCGCGCAGCACCACCGTGTTCACCAAAAGCCCCACCAGCCGCTCCAGCTCCAGCTGGCCGCGGCCCGCGACCGGTGTGCCCACCGCCACGTCCTGCTGCCCCGACCAGCGGCCCAGCACGATCTGCACCACGGCCAGCAGCACCGTGAACCGCGTCACCCCGCAGCGCCGGGCCAGCTCGCCGAGCGCCGCCTCCAGCTCCCGGGGCAGATCGATCTCGACCGCGCCGCCCCGGCCCGACCAGCCCGCCGGGCGCGGCCGGTCCGTCGGCAGCTCCAGTACGGGCACCCCCGCCAGCGCCCGCTCCCAGTACGCCAGCTGCCGTTCCAGTACCTCACCGGCCATCCGGTCGCGCTGCCAGACCGCGAAGTCCCCGTACTGGATCGGCACCGGCGGCAGCTCGGCCGGACGCCCCGCCACCCGGGCGGCGTACGCCTGCGCCAGCTCACCGATGATCACGTCCTTGGACCAGCCGTCGGTCGCCGCGTGGTGGAAGGCGATGACCGCGACGTGGTCCTCGGGGTCCAGCTCCCACACCCCGGCCCGCAGCAGCGGCGGCCCGGCCAGGTCGAAGCGGCGGGTGGCGTACGGGACGGCCACCTCCCGCAGCCGCTCCAGCCGCACGGCCTCGTCGTCCCCCGGCGGGGCCGACTGCCACACCAGCGGTACGCGGACCCCGTCGACCACCCGCTGCGCCGGCCGGCCGTCCACCTCGACCAGCGCGGTCCGCAGCGCTTCGTGCCGGGCCACCACCTCGTTGAGGGCGCCCTGCCAGGCGTCCCGGTCGAGCCCGCCGCGCATCCGCCACGAGAACCAGAGCACGTACTCGTCGCCGACGTCGGACATGCGGTCCAGGAACCACATCCGCTCCTGCCCGAAGGACAGCGGCAGCGGCCCCGAGCGGTCCACGGGGACGACCGTCGCCGCGCCCGCCTGCCGGGCCGCGGCCACCAGCGGCCCGAACCCGCGGATGCGGGGGTTCTCGAACAGGGTGCGCAGCTCCACCTCGCGGCCGAGCCGCTCCGCGATCCGGGACACGGCCATGGTGGCGAGCAGGGAGTGGCCGCCCAGGTCGAAGAACCCGTCGTCGATGCCGACCCGGTCGACGCCCAAGACCTCCGCCCAGATCTCGGCGACCACCCGCTCGGTGGCGTCGCGCGGCGCGACGAACTCGGCGCCGCCCGCCGCCCGGTCCCGCTGCGCCGGCCCCCCGTCCGGCCGCGCCGCGGGCAGGGCGGCCCGGTCGAGTTTGCCCGAGGCGTTCACGGGCAGCGCGTCCAGCGCCACGAAGTCAGCGGGCACGGCGTAGTGCGGCAGCCGGCCGGCGCAGTGGGACCGCAGCGCGGCGGGCTCCACGGGGCCGTCGGGCCCGGCCACCACGTAGCCGGTCAGGCTCTTGCCGCCCTGGGCGTCCTCGCCGACGGCCACTGCGGCGGCCACCACCCCCGGGCACGCGGCCAGGGCCGCCTCCACCTCGCCGAGTTCGATGCGGAAGCCGCGGATCTTGACCTGGTCGTCGGTGCGGCCGAGGAACTCCAGTTCGCCGGTGGGCAGTCGGCGGACCAGGTCGCCGGTGCGGTAGAGCCGGCCGCCGTCGCCGGCGTACGGGTCGGGGACGAACTTCAGGGCGGTGAGGGCGGGCTGTCCGAGGTAGCCGCGGGCCAGTTCCGGGCCGCCGATCAGCAGCTCGCCCGGTTCGCCGACCGGTACCAGCTCGTCCTGCGCGTCGACCACGTACGCCCGGCGGGAGCCCAGCGGCCGCCCGATCGGCACCCGGCCGTCGTCCCCGGCCGCGCCGATCTCGTGCGTGGTGGCGGTGACGGTGGTCTCCGTCGGTCCGTACGCGTTGAGCACCCGCACCTGCGGGGCCCGCGCCAGCCAGGCGGCCAGCGCCGCCGACGGGACGGACTCCCCGCCGAGGATCAGCAGGCGCAGCCCGGCCAGCGCGGCCGCCGTGCGGTCGGTCAGCGAGAAGGCCAGCTCGGCCCAGTACGTGGGCGGCAGGTTCAGGACGGTGATCCCGTGCCGCTCCACCACCGCGGGGACCTGCGCGGGCAGCCACTGCTCGTCGGGCCGGACCACCAGGGTGGCCCCGCAGCCGAGGGCGGTCAGCAGCTGGTCCAGTGAGGCGTCGAAGGAGAAGGACGAGAAGGCGAGCACCCGGTCCCGGGAGGTGATCCCGAACTCTTCGCGGGCGGCCGCGACGTGCGCGGCGATCGCACCGTGCTCGATGCCGACGGCCTTCGGCCGCCCGGTGGAGCCCGAGGTGAAGATGACGTACGCGAGGTCCCGCGGACCGGGGGTGTGGTGCGGGGCGTCCGCATCGGGCGCGGCGTCCTCCACCCGCAGTACCCGCGGGCCGAGCGCGGCGGCCCGTTCGCCGGTCGCGGCATCGGTGAGCACGCAGTGCAGACCGGCCTCCGCGGCCATGAACCGCAGCCGCTCCTCGGGGAGCGCGGGATCCAGTGGCACGTAGACCCCGCCGGCCCGCCAGATCGCGGTCATCGCGGCCACGGACCGCACCCCGCGCTCCAGGCACACGCCCACCGGGGTCCCCGGACCGACGCCCGCCGCCCGCAGGGCCGTGGCCAGGCCGCCGCCGAGCGCGTCCAGCTCCCCGTAGCGCAGGGACTCCTCCCCGCACACCAGGGCCACCGCACCGGGCTCACCGGCCACGGCGAACGGCTTCGCGGCCGGCGCCGGGCGCCCCGAGCCCGCCATCGCGACCAGCCGCCGGCGCTCCTGGCCGGGTAGCGGCTCCAGCCGGCCCGCGAGTTCGGCCACGGACGTCTGCGGCGAGGCCGTCACCGCGCGCAGGAGCGCGACGTAACCCTCGGTGAAGCGGACCATCGTGCTCCGGTCGAACAGGGCCGTGGAGTACTGGAGCCGCGCCGCGATGCCGCCGCCCGCGCGCAGGCTCAGGTCGAGGAACACGTCCAGCGGGGTGCCCGTCAGCGGGGTCCGCACCAGCGCCACGTCCAGCTCGTCCAGGCGGGCCGCCGACGGGACGGTGTTGAGCAGGGTGAACGAGGCCTGCGCGAGCGGGTGGCGGGACAGGTCGCGCTCGGTGACCACCTCGCCGACGACCCGGTCGAACGGCGCTTCGGCGTGCGAGAAGTCCCGCAGGGCCGCCGACCGGACCCGGCCCAGCAGCCCGGCGAAGCTCGGATCGCCGGACAGATCGGTGCGCAGCACGATCGTGTTCACGAACGGCCCGATCAGAGCGCCCACTTCGGGGCGCCCGCGGTCGGCCAGGGTGGTGCACACGGCGATGTCGGTGCGGCCGGAGTAACGTCCCAGCAGGGCCTGGTACACGGAGAGCAGCAGCATGTAGCGGGTCGCCCGCTGTTCCCGGGCCACCCGGTCGACCTCGGCGACCAGCTCGGCCGGCAGCTCGAAGCGGACCACGTCCCCGGAGCCGTCCCAGAACGCGGGTCGGGCCCGGTCCGCGGGCAGCGCGAGCGGGGCGACCCCGGCCAGCCGCTCCCGCCAGTACCCGAGCAGCCGCTCCATGCGCGGACCGTTCAGCCGCTCGGCCTCGGTGCGGGCGACGTCGGTGTACTGGAGCGCGGGCGCGTCCACCGCCTCTCCCCGGTAACCGGCGTCCAGTTCGCGCAGCAGTACGTCCCAGGACCAGCCGTCCACGGCGATGTGGTGGACCACCAGGAGCAGCACGTGCTCCTCGGGCCCGATGCGGGCGAGCGTGGCGCGCAGCGGGTGCTCCTTCGCCAGGTCCAGGGGGCGCGCCAGCTCCCGGTCGAACAGCTCGTCCGTGCCGGCCACCTCCACCCGAGCCAGCCGGGTGCGGCCCGGCGGGTCCACCTGCGGTACGGGCTCGCCGTCGACGGCCGTGAACCGGGTGCGCAGCACCTGGTGGCGGTCCACGATGCCCGACAGCGACCGCTCCAGCGCCGGGACGTCGAGCGCGCCGCGGATGCGCAGGGCCAGCGGGAGCAGGGACTCGGTGGAGCCTCCGGTGAGCTGGTCGAGGAACCACAGCCTCCGCTGCGCGAACGACACTCCGTCACCGTCACGGACGACGTCGCCGGCTTCGCTGCCGTGCCTCGCCGGTCCGCCGTGCGCTGCGACAACCTTCACTGTGGGCCTCCAAGCGGTGTTTTCCTCAACACTGCTGGCTGTGGAGATCCGTCAGTAGGGAAGAAGACGCAGCCGCGCACGCAGCCGCCGGGGGGTAGAACGCGCAACGGCGCCGCCGCACGGCCCTGTTCCGCCGTGCGCGTCGCCGTGTGCGCGTCGCTCCCCCCTGTGCGGCACGCGCCGCGCCGGTCGGCCCCGGCCCGTCAGACCCCGTCGGGTCAGCCCTCGTCCACCGCCACGAAGCGCAGCTCGGAGGTGTACACCTCGCCCTGGTCGTCGGTCAGCCAGGCCTGTTCGGGGCTCGGCAGCATCTCGGTGAACACGGCCCGGCCCGCCGGCTCCTTGCGGGCCATTCTGCGGACCGCCTTGGCGAGGATGTTCACGTACACCGGGCTGTCGAAGTCCACGTAGAACGGGCGGGTTTCGGTCGCCAGCACCACGAACACGAACCGCGGCAGCCCGCGCCGCTCCCGCCACTGCCGCGCCCGTACGAAGCGGCGGGCCTCGTCCTTCTCCTCGGCGAAGTCCATGTCCGACGGGGGCAGCCGCCAGGTCTCGCGGGCCACCACCAGCCGGTCCACCGTGACCCGGGGGGAGTGCTCGGTCCCGTCCGGCAGGATCTGGAACAGGTCCATCGCCAGGGTGGTCAGCACGTGCGAGAACACATCCACCACCGGGAACCCGGACCCGTCGGGTAGGACCACCGCCAGCTCGCCGTCCGCGCCCTCGGTCACCACCACGTCGGCGCTGAGCACCGTACGGGGCCGGCCCGGATCGGCGGTGAAGTCGACGAGGGCGACGTAATAGTCCTCGGGGCGGACCAGGGAGTGCCGGATCCGCGCCGACAGCCGGGAGCGGTGCTCCTTGGGCAGCAGCGGCAGCAGCCGGGGACCGGGATGGTCCCGATCGGTGAGCCGGGTCAGCTCCGTGGCGTCCGGATGCTGGTTGACGAACAGCGAGGCGCCCAAGGTGTTGGCGGCGACGTGCAGTTCGCCGAGGACCAGCTCGAAGTCGCCGCGGGCCACCGCCCGTTCCCCGGACGCCGCGATCATGATGTCGGGGCTGAGGTAGCGGGCCGCGGTCCAGCCGCCGCCCGGGCCGCCGAACTGCTCGGCGACGGGCCCCGCGACGGCCTCCAGCGGCAGCGTGACCCGGCGCGTGCCCGGCGGCGGCGAAAGGATCGCGTCCCAGCGCCTGCGGAACTCCTGCTGGAGCTCGGCGGACTCCGTGCGGGCGGCGCCGTGCAGGATCGGCATGCAGGCGAACCAGAACGCCGCCAGGTCGACCGGCCCCTGCGCGGCCAGCCGGCGGTACACCTCCCGCGCCCGGCCCATCACCGCGTCGGCGAGCCGTGCGGTCAGCCAGCCGGCGCTGGTCAGCAGCGGGTGCAGCGGGGCGAGCGCCTCGTGCACGGTCCGCCCGAGGGTGGCGGTCGCCGCCCGGCGGCAGTCGGAGTACACCAGGGCCCGGCAGGGCGCCGTACCGGCCGCCTTCTCCCGTACGGCGGCGGTCTCGGTCAGCGCGACGAACTCGCCCTCCAGGTCCGTCAGCGCGGCCACCAGCGCCTCGGCCCCGTCCGCAGCCCGTACCCGGTCCCGGCCCCGCTCCAGGGCGTCCAGGGCGGCCAGACCGGGGTCACGCAGCTCCGCGTCCCCGACCCGTTCCAGCCAGGCCCGCAGATGCCGCTCCGGGCGGGCGTCGGCGGGCACCTCCAGCTTCCACAGCACCCACCGGCGGGCGACCAGGTCGGCCAGCACCGCGGACACGTCCACGTCCGGCAGAGCGGCGCGGATCTCCCGGGCGGGCCGTACGCCGTCGCACAGCGCGAGCACGGCACGCGCCTGCTCGGCGAGGGCCTGGCGCGGGCGGCCCGGCACCGTCACGTCCAGGCCGGACTGGCGGACGAACGGCACGCGCCGCGGCGCCACCCACTCCCGTACCCGCGGGTCGGTGTCGATCCGTGCGGCCAGCGCGTCGACGGCCCAGCTGGCGAAGTACACCTCCGATCCGGCGATCAGGCCGCTGCCGGGGTCGACGCGGACGCCGTCGGTGGTCAGGTCCCAGCGGCCCCAGCCGACGGGTCCGAAGAACCCGATGGTGTCGTTCTTGACGCAGAACCGCTGCCAGTAGTGCGCCACCAGCTCTTCGCGCTGGCGGGGCATGCTGGTCCGGCCCGCCGCGGTCGGCGTCCAGTTCAGGAACGGGGCGATCCCGGAGCTGAGGACCGGGCGGTTCTGCCAGGCCACCGCCTCCCGGAAGGCGGGCATCCGGGCGATCTCCTGGAGCGTGTGAGCCGTCTCCACCTGGGCGTCGGCGAACAGGCCGGTGAACTCCCCCCACCGCTCACCGGCCAGGCCCGCCGGGCCCTCGTCGGGGTCGAACTTGTCGGCGGCCGCGGCCAGCCCGTCCGGGGCCAGCCGCAGCACGCCCCGGGCCGGGAAACCCGGCCCGCGAAGGGCGAACTGGTCCCACAGCCGCCAGCGGCCGCCAGGTACGTAGGTGTCGGTCATGGCCTGCCCCTCATGCCCGGACGAAGTCGGCGTGGACGACGTCGGCGAGGTCCGCGGGCGACGGGTAGGCGAAGACCAGCGCCACCGGGACCTCGGCCCCCAGTGCCTCTTCGATCCGTGCGGTGATCCGGAACGCGGCCAGAGAATCGCCGCCCCACTCGTAGAAGTCGCTCTGCTCGTCGAGGTCGGCCACCCCCAGCGTCTCCCGGTAGATGGACACGACCAGCTCGGTCAGGGCGGTGGCGGTCAGCTGCGCGGTCAGGTGCGCGGTCTCGTTCACGGTCATGGTCATGAGATCTCCTCGAAGAGCGAACGGGCGGTGTGGGTGGTGCGGGTGGCGCGGTGGGAAGGGGAGGCGGCGGCGGCCGCGGCGGCCGCCGTCAGGGCCGCGGTGGTGTTGCCGCCCGACACGACGGCGACGGAGCGGCCGGTGCCGCGGCCCGCTCGGATCGCCCCGGCCAGCGCGACCGCACCGGAGGGCTCGGCCTCGAACCCGCGCCGTCGCAGCAGCGCGGCAGCGGCGAGGACCTCCGCGTCGGACACGGTCATCAGGTCGTCGACCCGGTCCCGGATGATCGGATAGGGCACGGCCCCCGGCTGCTGGCCGCGCAGCCCGTCGGCGACGGTGTCACCGGGCGGCAGCCGTACGGGGTGCCCCGCGGCCAGGGACCGGGCGTAGCGGGGGGTACCGGCGGGCTCGACGCCCACCACCCGCACCGGGTGCCCGTACGCGGCGAGGCACACCCCCGCGAGCAGCCCGCCCCCGCCGGTCGGCACGTACACGGTCTCGACGTCGGGTGCCTCGGCGAGGATCTCCAGGCCGACCGTGCCCTGCCCGGCGACCACCAGTTCGTGGTCGGAGGAAGGCACGAGGACCGCGCCCGTCTCCTCGGCCAGCGCCTGCGCCCGGGCGTCGCGTTCGGCGACGCCGCCCGGCACGCCGACCGTCCGCCCGCCGAGGGCCCGGATCAGGGCGATCTTGGCGGGGTGCGCCCCGCCCGCCAGCACCACGGTCAGCTCCGCGCCCAGCGAGGCGGCCAGCCGGGCCAAGGCGATTCCGTGGTTGCCGGAGGAGCCGGTGACGATCCGCCGGGCTCCGAGCGCCAGGACGGCGTTCGCGGCCCCGCGCAACTTGAACGACCCGCCGTACTGGAGGTGTTCGGCCTTCAGCAGCAGTCGCCATCCGACCCGGCGCCGCTCGGGCGCGGGCAGCCCCGGCAGCAGCGGTGTGCGGCGCACGTGGCCGGCGATCCGCGCGGCGGCGGCCGCCACGTCGGCCGGACCGAGCGGGACGCGCACGGCGCCGGCCGCTCCGCCGGCCGCGGCGGGGCCCACGGGAGCCGAGGGGGGCGAGGCGGCGCCCGGGCGGGGCGCGGGCGGCGCCGGCCGGCGCCCGGGCGCGTGCGACACGTGGGACGCGGGGGAGCGGGGCGCGTGTGCCGGGGATGCGGCGGGTGCGCTGGTCATGGCCGGCCTCCGGTCTGTGACAGGGCGCGGCGGTCGGCCTTCCCGCCGCGGGTGGTGGGCAGTTCCGCCAGCCGTGCGAAGCGGCGCGGCATCAGGTGCGGGGGCAGCGTGGCGCCCAGGTGGGTGCGCAGCGCGGCGTCCTTCACGTCCTCCAGGTCCCCGGTGAGGTGCGCGACCAGGAACACCCGCCCCTGGGCGTCGGTGTCGGAGGTGACCACCGCCCCCGTGACCCCGGGATGGGCGAGCAGTGCGCCCTCGACCTCGGCCGGGTCCACCCGGTATCCGCGGATCTTGACCTGCCGGTCGCGGCGACCCAGGTACTCCAGCCCGTCCGGGCCCCGGCTCGCCAGGTCGCCCGTCCGGTACATCCTCGCCCCCGGCGGCCCGAGCGGGTCGGGGACGAAGCACTCGGCCGTACGGGCGGGCAGCCCGCGGTAGCCCCGGGCCACGCCCACGCCGCCGATGCAGACCTCCCCGACGGCCCCCTCGGGCACCGGCGACAGCCCCGAGTCCAGCAGGTGGACCACCACGCCGTCGATCGGCGTGCCGACGAGGTCGCTCACGACGTCCGGCTCGGCCGGTACGGGGTACCGGGTCGAGGTCATCGTGCACTCGGTCGGCCCGTACTGGTTGACCAGTGACCCCGGCACCAGGGCCCGCCCTCCGGCGGTCAGGAAGGGCCGCAGCGACTCACCGCTGGACACCACCACCCGTACCCCCGCGAGCAGCCCGGACGCGTCCGGCTGCCCGGCAAGGAAGGCCAGGAAGGACGGCGTCACGCTCAGCAGCGCGGTCACCCGGTGCTCGCGCACGGCGGCCCCGAACTCCTCGGGCCGCAGCAGCGCCGAACGCGGCACCACCACCAGCCGCCCGCCCGCCAGCAGCGGGGCGAACGTGTCCCGCAGGGAGGCGTCGTAGCCCAGCGGGGCCACTTGCAGCGCCACCGTGTCCGGCCCGAGGCCGTAGTCGCGGGCGACGAACCGCAGATAGGAGTCCAGACCGGCGTGCTCGACGAGCACGGCGCTGGGTTCCCCGGTGCTCCCGGAGGTGTGGCTGACGTACGCGAGCGCCCGCCCGCCGAGCGGCCCGCCGGCCCCCGGCTCCTCCCCGGCCACGCTCCCCGGGCGGTCCAGCAGTACGGGAGTCCCCGGAACCGGCAGGTCGAGCCGGCTCGCCAGGGCCGAGGAGGTCAGCAGCATGTCGGCGCCGCCACTGCGGACCAGCGCCGCCAGCCGGGCCGGCGGCTGCTCCGGGTCGAGGCCGAGGAACGCCGCCCCCGAGCGCACCACCGCGGCCGGCCCGACCACGGCGTCGACGCCGCGCTCCACGGCCACCGCGCACACCCTTTCCGGGCGGGCGCCGCGCGCCCGCAGCACCGCCGCCAGCGCGTCGATACGGGCGATGAGCTCCCCGTACGTCACCTCGCCGGTCGGGGTGGTCACCGCGATCCGGCCGGGCGTGCGGGCGGCGTGCGCGGCGATGTCGTCGACGAAGGTCCGCATCACGCTCCTCCGCCTGCGGTCCGGTCGCCCGCGGTCCGGTCGACGGCCGTCTGGTCGACGGCGACGAAGCGCAGCTCCGAGGTGAACGTGTCGCCGAGGTCATCGGTCAGCCAGGCCTGCTCCGGCGTGGGCAGCATCTCGCTGACCTTCAGCTTGGCCCCGGGATCCTTGCGGGCCAGCCTGCGCGCGGCCTTCGCGAGGATGCTCAGGTACACCGGGCTGTCGAAGTCCACGTAGAACGGACGGGGTTCGGTCGGGGAGACCACGAACACGAAGCGCGGCAGGTCGTGTTCCTCCCGCCAGTGCCGGGCCCTCACATACCGCTTGGCCTCGGACTTCTCGTCCGCGAAGGCCAGTTCGGACGCCGGGAAGGCCCACGTCTCGCGCGCCACCACCATCTTGTCGATGCTGATCCGCGGGGTGTGGTCGCCCTCGGGGCGCAGCGTGAACCGGTCCATGACCTGCTGGGTCAGGGTGTTCGCGTACACGTCGAGCAGGTCGAACGCGGCACCGTCGGGCAGCACCGCCGTCAGCCGGCCGCCGCGGTCCTCCACCGTGACGTCGGCGCACAGGACGGTGCGCGGGCGGTGCGGGTCACCGGTGTCGTCGACCAGGGAGACGTAGTAGTCCTGCGGCCGGTCCAGCGAAGGCCTGCTGCGCGTCGACCACTTGAGCGGCAGCTCCTTGGGCAGCATCGGCAGCAGCCGCGGACCGGGGAAGTCACGGGTGGTCTCGGCGATCAGCTCGTCGCGGTCGGGATGCTGGTGGACGAAGAGGGAGGCGCCCATCGTGTTGAGCGCGCTGTGCATCTCGCCCAGCACCATCTCGAAGTCCCCGCGCGCCACCGCGTCCGCGTCCTCGGCGAGCAGCAGTACGTCCGGGCTGAAGTAGCGGGCCAGCGACCAGCCCGCGCCGGGCTCCTCGAACTCCGCGCGCACCCGCTCCGCGATGTCCGCCGAGGACACCCGTACCCGGCGCGCCCCCTCGGGCACCGCCAGGATCCGCGCCCATTTCTCCCGCAGCTCCGCCTGGACGGCGTCGAGGTCGCGGCCCGCCTCCGGGTACGGCGACGGCAGACAGCCCAGCCACATCGCGCCCAGGTCCACCGGACCGGCCGCGCTCAGCCGCTCGTACACCTCGCGCAGCCGGGTCACCACCCGCTCGGCGAACCGGTTCGTCATCCAGCGCGCCGCGGTCAGACACTGCGCGAGCGGGGTCAGCTCGTCCAGCAGGGCGGTGCCCAGGGTCGCCGTCGCCGCACGCCGGGCGTCGGAGTACACGAGCCCCCGGCACGGCGCGGTCCGCGCGCCCTTGGAGCGCTGCGCGTCGGTGGCGGTCAGTGCCGCGAAGTCCGCCTCCAGGGCGCCGATCGCCGAGGTCAGCGCCTCGGCGTTCTGTCCGGCCGCCTGCACGCCGTCCCGGCCGCGCTCCAGGACGGCCAGCTTCTCCAGGGCCGGTTCCCGCAGCGCCGGATCGCCGATCCGCTCCAGGACGGCCCGCAGTTCCCGTTCCGGGTAGGTGCCCGTCGGCACGTCGAGCCGCCAGTGCACCCACCGCTTGGCCAGCAGCCACTGCACCGTCTCGGTCGCCTCCGCCACCGGGATGCCCAGCTGCCCGGCGATCCCGGCCACCGGACGGGTCCCGTCGCACAGGTCCAGTACGGCGCGGGCGCTCTCGCCGATGGGCTGCGGCGGCCGGCCCGGCAGGTGCACGGACAGGCCCTCGGCCCGTACGAAGGACACCCGGCGCGGCGGTATCCACGCACGCAGCGCAGGATCGGCGTTCAACGACTTGGCCAGCGCGTCGATGGCCCAACTGGCGAAATAGACCCGCGAGTCGGCGAGGAACCCGCCGCTGCCGGGGTCGACGCGGACGCCGTCGGTGGTCAGGTCCCAGCGGCCCCAGCCGACGGGTCCGAAGAACCCGATGGTGTCGTTCTTGACGCAGAACCGCTGCCAGTAGTGCGCCACCAGCTCTTCGCGCTGGCGGGGCATGCTGGTCCGGCCCGCCGCGGTCGGCGTCCAGTTCAGGAACGGGGCGATCCCGGTGCGCAGCACCGCCGGGTTCTGCCAGGCCACGGCGGCCCGGAAGCGCGGCGAGGCCGCGATGTCCTGGAGCAGGCCGGCGGTGCGCACCGCGCCGGTGTCGAAGGCCCCGGTGAACGCCTCCCAGTCCGGTCCGGCGAGCTGGTCGCCCGGCCCGAACTTGGCGGCGGCCAGGGCGAGTCCGGGCGGGGCCATGCGCAGGACCCCCTCGGCCGGGAAACCCGGACCGCGGAGTGCGAAGTGCTCCCACAACCGCCACCCGCCGGTGGGCAGGTGCACGGTCTCTGGGGTGTCCGACATGGCGGAGCTCCTTCCAGCCTGATGGGGTGGCGTGGCCGGCGGCGGTGTGCCTCTCGGACGCCACCCTGGCTGCCCCGAACACTGCCGCCGCGCACACCGGCACCACCAGGGAAGGAGCGGCAGCACCGACCGCCGGTCCTTCTGCGCGTTTGTCCCTATGGCGGGTCGGGGCCGGGGCGGCACGCTGTGACCCGCTGACCGAATGAGCGGGAGGACCGAAGCGATGAGTGACACCGACGAGAACGGCTACCGGGTCGTGCGCAACGACGAGGAGCAGTACTCCATCTGGCGTGCGGACCGGGAACTGCCGGCGGGCTGGCACGCCGAGGGCACGACGGGCACCCGGCAGGAGTGCCTCGACCACATCGCGGAGGTGTGGACGGACATGCGTCCGCTGAGCCTGCGCCGCCGCATGGCGAGCGCCTGAACGGGGGCCCGAACGCCGGTCGGCGCGGCTGAGCCGCGGGGGAACGGAGCCCCGCCGACCGGTGCAACACCACCCCGCGCGGCCCCGCCGCTAGCGGGCGGACACCTCCCCGGGGCCGTGGGCGGGGCTGGGGGCGAGCGTGGTCAGGTAGTCGTCCAGGGTGCGGTGCGGGGTCCAGCCCTGGGCGCCGGCCCGGGTCAGGTCCAGGACCACCGGGTGCGCCAGCTGGTCCACCGCGTAGCGGCTCAGGGCCGGTTCGCCGCCCCGCGCGAGCAGCTCCGCGGCGCGGGCCGCCGTACGGGCCACCCCGACGGGTAGGTGCCGGATGCGGGCCACGACGCCGTGCGCGCGCAGCACCCGGCGCACGGCCGCGTCGCGCGCGTAGGGCGCCGCGTCGGCCACGTTGTACGCGCCGGGCGCCCAGCCGGCCGCCGCCAGCGCGGCGTCGGCCAGGTTCTCCACCGCCGTCAGGCTGAGCGGTACGTCCGGCCCCGGCAGCAGCAGGGTCCCGGCCCTCACCCGGGAGAGCAGCCGCGGCAGCAGCGTCCCGTCGCCGGGGCCGTAGACGGCCCGCGGCCGCAGCACGACCGCCCCCGCGGCCAGCGCGAGGGCCTCGCCCGCCGCCTTGGTGCGGCCGTAGGCGTTCAACTGCCCGGCGCGCGGATGGTCCTCGTCGACCAGGCTGCGGTCGCGGCGCGGATCGTAGACGCTGGCACTGCTGACCCAGACCACGGGCCGGCCCCCGGCGGCCCGCAGCAGCCGTTCGGTGCCGCCGACGTTGACGGCGTACATCTGCGCCTCGGCCGGGGAGCCGGGCGCCGGGTCGCCGACCGCCGCCGCGCAGTGCACGACGACGTCGACCCCGGCCAGGTCCGGCAGGGCGCGGGCCGCGTCCCAGGACCGGTGCTCCCCGACGGGCCCGGGCCGCCGCCCCGGGCACACCACCTCGGCCCCGCGGGCCGCGGCCGCCCGCGCCACGTGGCCCCCGCAGAACCCGCTCGCCCCGGTCACGGCCACCCGCAGCCCGTCGCTGCGGCCGGCGGTCACGAGGCTGCCTTCACGGTCAGTACGCGCCAGCCCGGCAGGGCGGCCCGGCGGTCGACCCGGGCGCGGCTCACCACCGGCCGGTACGGCGCCAGGGCCGCCAGGGCGTCGGCCAGCTGGGCACGGGCCAGGCGGGCGCCGGGGCAGGCGTGCGGCCCGGCGCCGAACACCAGGTGGGCCCGTGCCGGATCGGCCGGGGCGAGGGCGTCCGGGTCGCGGCGGTGCGCCTGCGCCGCATGCCGGGTGACCAGCAGCAGCCGGTCGCCGCCGCGGACCGGGCAGCCGCCGACCGTGCCGTCGGCCGCCGCCGCGCGGGGCAGCAGCGGCGAGGCCGCCGTGACCCGCAGCAGCTCGTCGACCAGCCGCGGGCGCAGCACCGGGTCCGCGGCCTGGTCCCACAGACCGGCGTCGGCGCACCACGCCACCGCCCGCGGCAGCGCGGCCACGGTGGTGTTGACGGCGGCCACCGCCACCATCGCGGCGAGCGCCGGGTCCGTCCCGCTCCGGCTCGGCCGCCCGGCGGCCGCCCTCCTGCCGCCGGACTCCGCGGCGTCGCCCGACGGCGGCAGCGCCGCGGCGCTCTCCCCCGGCGGGGCCTGGGACTCGCCGATCGCCGGGCCGCCCGGCGGACGCCCCGACGCGATCCGGGCCGGCCGGCCGGCGAACGGGGCGTCGGTCGCCGGTGCCGGCGCCGGGGCGAGGAGCTGTTGGAGGGCGTGGGCCGTGCGGGCGGCCGACGCCCTGGCTCCCGGGCGGGGCGGGCCCGGCAGGTGGGTGCGCACCGATGCCGCGGCTGCGGCCGCCGCAGCCGTCGCCACCGCCGCCGGATCCGCGTCCGAGCCCAGTAGCCGGCACACCACCGCCCCCGACAGCTCCCGCGCGAGCGCGACCACGTCGACCTCGGCGCCCCGCACGAGCGGAGCCAGCCCGCGCGCCAGCAACGGCTGCCACGCCGTGCGCAGTTGCGCCACCCCGGCCGCGCCGAGCTCCTCCGCGAGGTCCCGCCGGTCCGCCCGGTGCCCGCTGCCGTCCTGGTCGAACAGCACACCGCCCCCTCCCGCGTCCGGGTCCGTCGAACCGGAGAGCGCGGCGCGGGCCGCGCCGCCGGTGGTGCCGGCCGCCGTACGGTCGAGCGGCAGCCGGGTCAGCGCCTCCCGGTACGCTGCCTCCCCGTGCACCAGCAGCGTCCCCCCGAGCCGCCGTACAGGCCGCCCGCGCGTGGCGGCGAGCAGCGCGAACAGCAGCGGGTGGCTGCGTACGTACACTCGGCGGTCGCGCCGCCGCGCCCTCGTCTGCGAAGCCGTCACCGGGTCCCCCTCGGCGCCATCCGGGCCGCCGCGAGCGATGCGGCCGCCGCCCGGTCGGGTTTGCGGGAGCGCCCGGCGAGCGGGATCCGCGCGAACAGCACGGCGTCGGGTCGGGCGGAGCCCATCCGCTCCAGCGGCCCCGCCAGGGCGGCGCGCAGCCCCGGCTCGGACGCCCCGGGCTGCGGCTGTACGAGGGCCACCAGCCGCTCGTCGCCCACCGACTCGGCACCGCGGCCCGCCGGGATGCCGACCAGCACGGCCAGTTCCACCCCCGGCACGTGCAGCGCGGGCTCGTACAGACCCGGGTAGATGTTCTCGGCCCTGCGCAGCACCATGTCCTTGCTCCTGCCTTCGAGGACGATGCGGCCCGCGCCGTCCAGCCGCCCCCGGTCTCCCGTACGCACCCACGGCTCGGGCTCCTCGCCCAGGTAGCGGTGCCGGGCCGCGGCCCCCGCCAGCAGCAGCTGGCCGTCGTCGTCCGGCTTGGCCGCCACACCGGGCAGTGGGGCTCCGACCAGGTCGCCGGGACCCTCGTACGCCGCCTTCTCCCGGGCCTCGACCGCGGCGGCCGGGAACAGCTCGGTGAGCGCGTACACCCCCCACGCCTCCTCGGCGCCGGCGCCCCGCACCCGGGACAGCAGTTCGGCGCTCGCCGGTGCCGAGCCCGTCCACACCCGTCCCCGGAAGCGGGCCCCGGAGGCCAGGGCGTCCCGCAGTTGCGGCGGGGTCAGGTAGGTGTCCCGCGGCCGCAGCCGGTGCAGCTGCCGGGCGAGGACTGCGGGGGACCGGGCAGGCAGGGCGACCGGGGCGCCGTGCGTGAGGGAGGGGACGAGGACGAAGAAGGTGCCGCCGAGCACCGGATCGCCCGCCCGGGCCGGGTCGGCGCCGAACAGCGCGCAGACGCACTCCATCCCGGCGGCCAGGCTCGCCCGGGTGTGCACCACGGCCCGGGGCCGCGAGGTGGTACCGGAGGTGAAGACGATCACCGCATCGGCGTCGGGGTCCCCGTGCGCCGGACGCCCCTGCCCGGGAACCCCGGAGCGCGCGGCGCCCAGGTCCAGCGCGGGCGCGCAGCCGGGCAGCCGCCGCCCGACGGTGGCCACGGGCGCACCCAGCGAGGTCAGGTCCGGTAGGGCCAGCCGGGCCCGCCGGGCCAGCGGGCGCGCCCAGCCCGCGACGGCCTGGGCGGCCGCGTCGGCGAGGACCAGCGAGGGCGCGGCCAGCGCCAGCCGGGCGCGCAGCACATCGGGTCCCGCGCCCGGGTCGAGCACGGCCCCGCGCAGCCCGAGCCGCCACAGCGCGAGCAGTACGGCCAGCGCCCGGGGGCCGGGCCGGACGGCGACGCCGACGGTGTCCCCTGCGCGCAGTCCGCGCGCGTGCAGTGCGGCGGCGAACGCGTCGGCCAGTTCGACGAGTTCGCCGCGGGTGGCACGGACCCGGGTGGCCCCGGTGCGGGTGGCGGTGAGCACGGCGGCCCGCTCGGGGCGGGTGCGCAGCGCGTGGTCGAGTCGGTCGAGCATCAGCGGGGGTCCGTTCCGTGGGTGCCGCTGCCCTGGTCGAGGTACCAGCGGGCCGTGCCGGCGAGCCCGTACGCCTTCAGCCGGCGGGTGGAGTTCTCCACGACCATCCGCCGGCAGTGCGAGATCCGGTCGGTGTGCCGGCGCACGGCGTTGAGGAAGAGCCGGTCGGTGGGCGAGGGCCGCCGCGGCATCCCGCCGACGGCGAGGTACAGCTCGGCGGTGATGGCCATGTTGTTGCCCGCGTGCATCCGGTACGGGGCGCGGAACCCGTTGCGCCGCGCGTGCTCCGGCCGCAGCCGCCCGAACAGTGCGGCGAGCCGCACCAGCCCCGCGAAACCGGCCCGGCCGAGCGGCCCGTGTTCGTCGCGCCGGGCGGTGACGCGCCCGCACACCAGACCCGGGCGGGCCGTGAGCGCGGCGCGCGCCGCGCCCGTCCAACCGGGCCGCGGCAGGCAGTCGGCGTCGGTGCGGGCGAGCAGGCCCGCGCCCCGGCCGATCGCGTACCGGAACCCGGTGTCGACGGCGGAGCCGACGCCCTTCTCCGATTCCTCGATCACCTCGACCGGGAACGGCGCGCGGGCGGCGAACTCCCGGGCGATGTCCGCCGTGCCGTCCGCGGAGGCGTTGTCGACGACCAGCAGCGTGAAATCCCGGTCGCGCTGGGCGGCCAGCGCCCGCAGGGTGTCGCCCAGCCGGGCCTCCTCCTGATGGGCGGGGACGACCACCCACAGCGGCCCGGTCACGACTTCTCCCAGACCATCGTCATGATGCTGATCCCGCCGCCCAGACCCACGCACAACACCCTCTCGCCCGGCTCCAGTTCCCCGAACACCCGGTCCAGCTGCACGCCGATGCTCGCGCTCGCGACGTTCCCGAGCTCCGGCACGGTCACCACCAGCTTCCCGGCCGGCACCCCGGTCAGCTCGGCGAACCGCTCCAGGTACGGCACCGTCACCTGGTGCACCAGCACCCTGGAGAAGTCGTCCCAGCCCATCCGCGTACGGTGCAGCGTCCGGTCGATGACCGCGGTGCCCACCTTCTCGAAGACGCCCCGCAGTTCGTGCCCGTCGCCGCGGAAGTAGGTGTACTCGTCCCCGCGCGGGTGCCGCGAACCGCCGCCCGGGATGCCCCCCACCTCCCAGTGCTCCGAATGCGTTTCGGTGTCCACGTCGAGGATCCCGCCGCGCTCCACCGCCTCCACGACGACGGCCGCCCCCGCGTCACCGAACGTGTACCCCGCGAAGCCCTCGCGGAGCTCCGCGAGGTCGGCCGGCGCGTACTGCACCGCCCGGCTGGGGGTCTCCCCGGTCACCACCAGCGCCCGCCGGGCCCGCCCGGCCAGGATCACGGACCGGGCCAGGTCGATGCCGTTCACGAAGCTGTTGCAGGCGTTGGTGACGTCCAGGGCGTGGGCGCGGGAGCCGAGTTCCGCCTGCACGATGTGCGCGGTGGCAGGTTCGACCACGTCCCGGGACGCCGAGGCGAACAACAACAGGTCGACGTCCATCGGGGTGAGTCCGGCCGCGGCCAGCGCCCGGCGCGCCGCGCCCGCGGCGAGCGTGGAGGCGTACACACCCTCGCCCGCGACCCGGCGGGAGACGATCCCGGTGGCCTGCGTCAGCAGCCTCGGCGGCAGGGTGAGGCCGCTGCGGCGGACCACCTCCCGCTGGACGTCGTCCGAGGAGCGGACCTCCTCGGGCAACAGGCTGCCGACGGCGGTTATCCCGGCGCGCAGCGGCGCGTCACACCGCGCCGGGTCATACGACTGAAGGAACATGCCCCCACGATGCGGCGCCCGCGCCCGCCCCGGCCTGAGTACGGATGCTCAGATCCGCCCCGCGCGCCGCACGGTAGTGCCTGAGTACGAGGGGCCCCGCCGCCGACGACCGGGCTGATCACGCCCAACGGCGGGACAGGCAGGGCCCGTTTCCGTAGGGTGAGCCGAAGACCACGGGGGAGGGACACATGACGGCACCGGGACGCCGGTTACCGGAGCTGGCGCAGTACCGCACCGACGCGGTGACGCGCCATCTGTGCGCGGGCGCACACCTCGACGAGGACTTCGCCCGCGACGTCGACACGGAGCTCACCGAGGACCGGCTGCGCGCCACCGGCCTCTCCCTCGGCATCGACCTGCGGGCGCTGGCCCGCCACGCGCGCGCCGCCGTCCGGCGGATCGACGCACGGGACCGGCGCCTCGCCGTGATCTGCGCCGTCGGCGTGTGGGCGGCGGTACCGGTCCTGCTGTACGCGGTGGCCACCGCCCGATGGGACCTCGCGTACACGGCCGCCGCACTCGTCGTCCTCGCCTACGCGAGCGCCTGGTGGCTGGTGCACCAGGCCGAGAGCCGGGCGCGCACGGCGGCGCTCACCGTGGAGCACGGCGCGCAACGGCCCGCGGACCTGGCCCCGGCCGTCGAACCCGACGTGGAACGGCGACTGCTGGAACAAAAGCGCGCCAACGTGGTCCCGTACACGGCGAGCGCAGAGCGCACCAACCCCTTCGTCGGCAGCGGCTCCAAACTCAAGGAGACGGTCTGGCAGCCCATCGACGTCAGCCGGCCCGCCGAGGACCCGGCGGGCGGCGGCAAACTGGCCGTCAAACCCTTCGACGCGGTCGACCTGCACACCTACGTGGCCCGCGAGATGGAGAACATCGCCGGACTCAAGGGCCTCCAGGTCCGCAACCGGCTCTACGTGATCGGCAACCACGTCCCGTACGTGGGCGCGGAGTTGCTGCCGGACCGGCTGGAGAGGCCGCGCGCCCAGATCCCCAAGCAGCTGGTCCAGGCGGGCCTGATGCAGTCCGGCGCGGGCATGCGGACCTACCTCAGCCTGGTACGGGCCGGCGAGGGCGGTCGGGCCATCGTCTCCATGCACCTGCGGGCCCGCCTCCACCACCCCAGCCTCACCTGGGAGGTCTCGGCGTACGGCATCCCCCCGCTCCAAGCACGCTTCGACCGGGTGAACCGGCTTCCGGTGGACGGCTTCGAGCGCTGGTGGAGCCTGGTCCGCCACGCCACCGGAGCCACCGGGCCCGCCCTGATCGGCGCCGCCTCACGGCTCTCCCGCCGCTTATCGGACCGGCGCCGGCGCGCCCGCGCCCTGGAGAAGACGCGCCGCGAGATCGACAAGCGGCACGTGCTGTACGACTACGGCGCCGTGGACAGCATCCGCGAACGGGTCGCGGACTGGGACCAGTTGGGCTATACCGAGCGCACCGACTCCCAGGACTTCCTACAGCGCCTCCAGCAGGGCGTGCTGATAGCGACCGAACGGTTCCTCAAGGACCACAACGTCGACACCAGCTCCTACGACCAGGCGCAGCAGGTCATCAACACCCACACCTACACCTTCCAGGGCAGTGTGCAGGCCGGTGTCATCGGAGACAACGGCACCGTCAACCACCACAACAACGCGCCAGGCGCGCAGGGAGGGCCCGCGGGCCAGGGTCGCGGCACGCCCTGACCCCGCCCTGACCCCGCCCCCGACCAGCGCAAGCGCAGACAGGAGACCGAGATGGGCACCTTCAATTTCAACGAGAAGGTCACCGCCGGCATCATCGGCGACAACGGCACGATCAACGTCGGGCAGCAGGACGGCGGCGCACAGTCCCTTCGGCTGGCCGCCGAACTCGCCCAGTGGCTCCGCGCGCAGGACGCGGACCCGGGCCGCATCCGGGCGGCCGACGATCTGCACGGCGAACTGGACCGGGCCGCGCAGCAGGGCCGCGCCGCCGAGCCGGGGCTGATCCGCCGCTCCCTGGAGACCATCACCGTCGGCCTCGGAGCCGGGAGCAGTGGACTCGCCCTCGCCCAGGAGATCAGCCGCCTCCTGACGAACTGACCCCCGCCACTGCGCCTACTTCGCCCGTACGACGGCCCGCGCCCCACCGAAGTCCAGCTCCAGGCCCGAGCGCAGAGGCACGGTCTGCCCCGGGTCGATCCGCTGGGTGGAGCCGTCCGCCCGGGTGCCCGTCCACGCCGATCCCGACCGGTTCGCCAGCCCGAACCGGCCCGGCTTCTGCGGGTGTTCGGTCAGCTGCGCCACCAGGGTCCCGTCGCCGTAGTCGTGCCGGGCGGGCTCCGGGGCCAGGTGGTGCGCCTGCACCCGCGAGGACCGGTGCAGCAGGATGTGGTGCTCGGTGCGCGGCGGTGGCGTGGTCAGCACCAGCCGCGGCGGCAGCACCAGCGTGCTCCCGCAGCCCCAGCAGGTGCCCGGATCGGCGGACCGCGGCTCGGTCATGTTCTGCCGCCCGCACTGCGCGCACTCCACGACCGCGTCGAGCACGGCCCGCAGGGTGTCCCGCCACTGCGATTCGCGGACCCGTGTCGTGGGGTCGTGCAGTCCCGCCGTGAAGTTCTTCGTGAACAGGTCCCGCAGGGAGATCGGCGCCGCTGCCCAGGTGGCCAGTACGGTCGACTGCTCGACGGGGTCCGGTGCGTTGGACCGGTCCTGCGGGTCGAAGACGAACAGCGGCTGCTTCCCGTACAGCTTGCGCTCCGCCGCCTCGTCGAGGCAGTGGATCTCCAGCTCGCGCCGTCCCTTGAGCGGATGGTGGTTCATCAGCAGCATGAACAGCAGCACCGACAGCGAGTGCAGATCGCTCTGGGTGCCGGGGGAGACCCCCGGGTCGCCGCGCACCAGCTCGGGCGCCATGAACTCCATGGTCCCCGAGATGCCGGTGCTGTCGCCCTCCACCACGGCGTTGTCGTTGTCACAGACGAGCACGTCGCCGGTGGCCGGGTCGAAGAAGATGTTGCCCCAGGAGATGTCGCGGTACGCGATCCCGCGCGAGTGCAGGGCCTGGTACGCCTCGACCGTGTAGAGGCAGGCCGTCAGCAGGGCGCGGGGCGTGGTGCGCAGCTGCCGCCGGAACAGCAGGGGCAGGCCCTTGAACCGGTCCGGGCGGATGTCCATCAGGTACCCGAACCCGCCGCGCCCGTCGGCCACGAAGTCCAGCGGCCACAGGAAGCGGTCGTCCTGGAAGCCGCGGCCCACCAGCTGGCGGACGATGCCCTCCTGGGCGGGGGTCGCGCAGGCCGGGTAGTACCACTTGAGCGCCTGGTACCCGGCGGGCGTCCGCACCCGGTAGACCTCCCCCTGTCCGCCGGCCCCGAGCAGGTCGAAGACCTCCACGCCCGTCCCGTTGTCGGTCGTCAGCAGGGTCCCGCTGTCGAGCATGCCGCTCATTCGTCTCTCCCGTACGGGTCGGTCGGTGGTGCCGGGTCGGTGGCCGCCGCCCCGGCGGTCCACGTCGTCCCGGCCGGGGGCGCCGGCCCGTCGGCGGACTCCTCGGCCGGAGCCGGAGCCGGAGCCGGAGCCGGAGCCGGGGCCGTGGTCGGCCGGGCGCCCGGGTGCCAGGCGGCCACGAGGGTGGTGTCGTCCCCCGAGTGTTGCGAGGCCTTGGCCAGCCACCCCGGGATGACGGCGCGGACGGTGTCCGCGCCGTCCGCCGACAGCCGGTCGTCCAGCCCGGCCATGAACTGGAGGAACCCCCGGTCCGAGGCGAAGCTCTTGGACAGCCCGTCGGTGGAGAGCGCGACGAGGCGGGGCGCCCGCCAGGGCGCCGTCACCGGGGCCCAGTGCGTCCGTACGCGCAGCCACGCCTCCGGGGTGCACAGCGACTCGGTCTCGTCCCCCAGGTCCGCCTCGGCCGGAGCCAGCGGTACGGTCACCCGCCCGGTGTCGTCCACCACGGTCAATTCGCCGTCGCCGAGCTGCCAGGCCGCGAACACCCGTGGTGTGAGCACCGCGCCGACGAGCGTGCTCCCGTACAGCAGCACCTTGCGCTCCTCGGACAGCCCCGGCTCGTGGTGCGAGCTGGTCCGATCCCAGTTGCCGAGCACCTTCTCCCGCCATGCGCTGACCAGTTGGCGGGGGAAGGCGTGCTCGGCGTAGTGCATCAGCCAGGCCAGGCTCGGCGGCCGTTCTTCACCGCGCGGCTGGGCGAGCGCCCCGAACCGCCGGGCCTCCTCGATGAAGAGGTCCACGGCGAAGCGCGAGCCCAGGTGGCTGCGGGCGTGCACCGCGGAGCCGTGACCGTCGGCCACCGCCATGATCAGCGGCTCTTCGGCCGTGCCGAGGCCAGCGACCTCGCAGTAGTCCTGGTTGCGGGTCTTGTTCACGCCCTGGACGCTCTCCCGGAGCGTGTCCCACAGCTGCCCGGTCGGGAGCCCGGTCGGCGGCCCGGTCGGTGCCACGGGCTGCGGTCCGGACACCGGTGCGGGCGGGGGTACGGACGGGGGTACCGGCGGTGGTTCCGGTGACACGGGCCCGCTCACCACACGTCGTCATCGTCGTCGTCGAGTACCGGCGGTGCGTACGGCGGCTGCTTGGCCATCGGGTCCGAGGACCCGGCCACCGGCTGCGAAGCCGCCTTGACCGCGGCCGTCGAGGCCCAGCGGATGGCCGCCGCCAGCTGCTTGGGGCTGTTCGCGTCCAGGGGCTGGAGCTCCGGATTGCCCAGGAACTCCTGGAGCACGGTGCGGTCGGCGTCCGCCCCGATCGCGATGGCCACCCGTACGGCCTTGCGTCCCCACGGCGTCGCGTCGACGGCCCGCAGCCCCGCCTTCCAGTCGTCCGTCGGCACGCCGTCGGAGACCAACGCCAGCACCGGCTTCAGCGCCCGCTGCGGCATCGGCGGGGTGTCCAGCTCCCGGGCCACCATCTGGAGGGCCTCACCCAGATTGGTCATCCCGTCCACCTGGACGTCCTGCCAGGTGAAGTTCTCCACCGGCACCGGGTCCTGGTGGTGCCAGCGGGCCGTGGTGGAGAACGTCATCGTGCGCAGCAGCAGCTGGGCCGCCGGATTGTCCTGCGCCACCGAACGCATCTCCGGAACGGCTTCTCTGATCGCGTAGTTGAGCTGGCCGATCTTCTCGCCCTGCATCGAATACGAGCAGTCGAGCAGCCAGATGAAGTGGACGGGCCGGTTCGCCATCGGCCCGCCGGGGATGTCACTCACTGCTGATCTCCTTCAACTCCCGAGCCATTGCGGTACGTACCTCACCAACGCCGCCACCCCGGCGGCCGCCGTCATCACGACCGCCGCCACGAACAGGACCAGCATCAGCAGCCGCCCCCGTGCGATCTGCGGTGTCACCATGGGATGTTGCTCCTCTCAGCGACTCTTCGACCCTAGCCTCCGCTCCGGCCCACGTCACAGGCTTGATCGATCCGGTGCCGGTCGGCCGGTCCGGCCGCGCGGCCGGGGCAGGCGCGGAAGGCGTGGTTCCTGTGCCGAGGCCGCCGGGCCGCCGATCCGCAGGCCCGTCCGGGACAGCAGCCACAGCACCGGCTCCGCCGCCCGCCGCTGCTCGGACACCAGCGCCCCCGCCCCGGTGGCCGCATGGGCGCTGACCGCCCAGTAGCGGGCCGCCGCGAAGTCGTGCCCCAGCGCGCGGACGAGCTCGCCCAGCCCGATCTCGGCCAGCCAGGCATCGACCGAACCCTGCGGTCGCGGCAGCGAGCCCAGCCGGTCCAGCACGTCCCGCTTGGTCACCACCGCGGCCACCCCCAGGCGCCGCCGGCGGCCGCCGAGCCCCTGGAGCTCCCCGGTGAACCCCTCGTACGTCTCCACCGGGCCGAGGGCGGCGGGCCGGGCCTCGACCGCCAGCCTCCCGTCACCCTCGCGCAGGGCGCGCCGTACGACGGGCGCGGCCAGCACGTCCGCGACCAGCAGGACCCCGTCGGCGTGCGCGAGGTACTCCTGGCGCCGCGTGGTGTCCGCGTCGCGCAACGACTCGCCCATCGGGTCGTACAGGTACAGCAGCCTTCGGCGGCGCAGCGGTGCGGGCCCGCCGCGCCCGACGAGCAGCATCAGGGCCCGCGGCTGCCCGCCCTGCGTCTTCAGCGCCCATCCCGTCGACTCGACCTGCCGGCCCAAGGTGTTGGCCTCGCGCTGGTCGGCGGGGGAAGCGAACTCCACCGTGAGCGCGGACTCGTGCGACCAGGACCGCAGCCCGTCGAGCATCGCCGCCATCAGCATCGTCTTCCCGGCGGAGGTGCCCCCGATCAACGGCAGGTGCACCACCCGCGTGGTGCCCACCGCCGGTGGCAGCTCCTGGCCGCAGTGCGGGCAGCGGGCCGCGAGCCCCCGCCTCCCCGCCAGGGCGGTGGTGGGCAGGGCCCGACCGCACCGGCAGACGTGCCGCAGCGCCCCGTACCGGCCGGGCCGCAGTTCCCGGTGGGCGGCCCCGCAGTCCGGGCACAGGTGCACGGCCAGCGGGAACGGCCGGTAGCAGCCGGGGTAGGGGCACTTCATACGGATGCCGCGGGCCAGCTTCCACAGCCGCTCCGCGCCCCGTCCGCCCAGCACCCCGGCCAGGGCCGTGCCCCGGACCAGCAGCAGCTGGGCGGCGAACGCCACCGCGACGCCGAGGAGCAGGGCGCAGGAGAGCAGCGCCGACAGCAGTGCGGCCAGTGCCGTCGCCGGTGCGATCAGGCGCAGCAGGAGCCGCCCGAGGACGTGGTCGGCCTCGTCCCCGGTCGTCCCGTGGCGGCCGCGCAGCAGCCGATGGCGGACGATCTCGTCCAGCCAGTGGTGGGCCAGCAGGTACCACACGGCGTACGCCGCGGCGCGTCCCGCGGCCGCCGCGTCGATCCACATCTGCCGCGTCCAGTAGGCGGGCTGCGCCGGCTCCTTGACCGGGTACGGGGTGATCCGCGGGTCGGGGGAACCGGGGGTGCGCCCCGCGAAGGCGGTCGTGGCGGCCCCCAGGGACAGCGCCATGAACCGCCACAGCCCGTACCCGAGGCAGATGGCCACCGCGATCACACCGGTGGCCCACCCGAGGACCTGCGCGATGAACACGAGGTCCACGTCCGGCATCTTCCCCGTGCTCACGGCCACCGTCCGTCCTCGGCGGAGCCGGCCGGCCCGCCGCCGGGGGCGATCGGCCCGCCGGAGCCGCCCCGTGGCGGCGGGCTCCCGAGCGCGCCCCGCGCACCGCGGCGGCCCGAGCCGCCGAAGCGGCCGCGCAGCCGCCCGAAGGCGCCCGGCCGCTGCCAGCCGCGGAAGTCCTCCGCCCAGCGGCCGCCGAGCCGGGCCAGCGCCTCCTCCAGCACTGCCAGCTCCGCGGGCGGCAGGCCCCGTACGACCGGTCGCAGCACCCCGTCGAGCAGGTCCGTGCGGGTCTCCTGCCACAGTGCGCCCGCCTGGGGCTGCGAGGACCAGGTGGCGAAGCACTCCGCCGCGTATCCGGGGTCGAGCCGGAGCCGGTCCGCGACCCGCGGTTCCCCGGCGGCCCGGCGGTACGCCGCCAGCAGCTCGGCGTCATTGCTCTCGATCAGGGCCCGCACCTCGCTCCCGGGCCGGTCCTCGGCGAGCAGCCGTGCGGCCACGGCAGCGTACGCGTGCTCCCGCGCCGTCGGTGTGGGACCGGCCGCGCCCAGCTCCAGGGCCTGACGGACCCAGCCCGGGCCCGTCTCCCGGACCCGCAGGTTCCGGGACAGCTCCAGCAGCAGCAGCGAAGGCCGCAGTGCGGCGGGGAGTTCCGCGGCGAACCGGCGCAGCAGCTCCTGCGCCAGCTCCTCCGCGGAACGGTCGCCGGCCGGGGCGGACACGGCCGCCCGCGCGAGGAGCTCCCAGGTGCCGGCCTCCCGGTGGGCCCGGTCGCCCAGCGCGGACAGGGCCAGCCAGGCCTCGTCCGCACCCGGCGGCTCCGCGTCCCACACCAGCCGCATCGCCGTCCGCAGCACCAAGGGATCCTCCTCCAGCGATACGCCGGAGTGCTCCACGAGCCGGGTCAGCGCCGTCACCCGGTCCCCACCCGCCGCGGGTGCCCGTTGCGCGCACATCCGCAGGTGCGGCAGCACCTCGTCCCCGGCGAGCCGGAGCGGGGTGAGGGCGAACAGTCGGGCCCCGGCGGCCGGATCGCCCGCCGCGAGCCCGTCGAGCCGGTCGAGGACGAGCTGCCGCAGCCGCGGCAGCTCCGTCAGTGCGGCCCCCACCGCCGCCCCGTACGCCCGCTCCGGATCGGCGATCAGGGTCCGGGCCAGCCGCCGGGCCACATCGGGCAGGAGATCGGCGGTGTCCACCCCGAGTTCGGCGGCGATCCGCAACAGCCCGATCCGGTCATCCGGTTCGCGTGCCGGGTCGGTGAGCGATTCCCGCAGCTCCGGTTCCAGTTCGGCCGCGAGCCGCAGCCGCGCGGCCTCGCCCAGGAGCCCGGCGGGCGGAGCGGCGCCGCCCGAGCGGACGGCCCCGGCCAGGGCCAGTTCCACCAGCGGCTCGCTCACCGCCGGGGGTGCCCAGCCGGCCAGGGCCGTCAGCAGCCGCCCGCTCGCGGCGGCCTCCTCGGGCCCCCGGTCCGCGGCCGGCCGGGCCAGCGCCCGGGCCAGCGCGTTCAGTCGTACGTCTCCCAGCGCGCCGCGGTGCCCGGCGGCCCAGTCGGCGGCCGCGGCCCGGCCCGCCGAGTCCAGGCCGACGCCGGCGGCGAGCGCGAGCGCGGCCAGCGGGCCCGCCTCGTACGGCCCCAACGGCTCGCCGGGCAGCCGCCGGACGTCCGCGAACAGTTCCTGCCGCTGCGCCCGCCAGATCAGCGCGGCGGTCTGCGCCCACGGGTCGGGGGCCGGGGCGGGCGCGGCCGCGCGGGCGGCGTCGTACACCCGGTAGCGGTGCTCCTGCCCGGCGAGGCCCAGACCGTCCTCCGGCACCACGCCGATGATCTGCTGCCGGGCGAGCTGCGGCCGCCGGGTGTACGTGGTGAAGGTCAGCCACTGCCCACGCCGGTGCGGCAGCACACTGCACGCCAGCATGATCCACCAGGCCACGGCTTCGCTGTCCTGCTCCACCAGGACGAGCTGCGGGGCGGCCGGATCCTCGACGAGCCGCCGTACGTCGGCGAAGAACCCGGCGAGCCACTGCCCCCGGGCGGCGACGAAGGCCGCCAGCGCGCCGAGGTCGAGCGGCCCGGGGGCGGGCACCGAGGCCAGCTCCGGTACGGGCGCCCCGGCCGGTGGGGAGTCGGCCGCCCACTGCGGGGAGCCCCAGGAGGTGATCGGTAGCTGTCCTTCGGCGGGCCGGCCCGTGCCGGAGGGCTGCGGCAGGTGTACGGCATGGGCGTGGAAGTTGCCCCAGCGGCCGCTGTAGTCGGCGCCCGTGTAGACGGAGCGGGCCAGCAGCCTGCTGCCGTCGGAGAGCACGTTCAGGCTCAAGGCCTGCGGGAAGGAGACCAGTTGCTCCCGGCTCGGGCGCGGCGGGGCGTCCCTCGGGGGCTCGTACCCGATCAGCTGCTCGGCCTCGCGCAGCAGCGAGGCGGGCACCCCGGGGCTGACGGCGGTGAACCGGAAGCCGGAGCCGTCGGGGCCCGGCGGGGCCGAGGTGTAGTGCAGTTGGGCGAGGTTCACGCCTCTCCTCCCGGAACGTGCGGTCCGCCGGCCGCGGCACCCGTGCTCGCGGTCGGCGTCGCCACCGCCGTACGCCGGCCGGCGCCGCCGGTCCCGGTGCGCGGCAGCAGTCCGCCCAGCCCGAGCAGCCACAGGAGCGGGTCCTCGACCCGCAGCGGCTGCGGCCCCGACTTGGGGGCGTCGGCCGGGGCGTGTGCGGGCGGCGGGGAGCCGAGCGCCGAAAGCCCGAACAGCGACAGCTGCGCGAAGTCCCGGTCCAGTTGCCGGAACAGCGCCCCCGAGTCCCAGCCGTCGAAGAGCGCCCGCATCTCCTCGTGGACCGCCAGCCGGTCCTCGTCGTCCACCGCGCCGCCCGCGTGGTCGGCATTGCGGCGCAGCGGGGAGTGGTCCCCCACCAGCGAGAACAGGGAGTCCGTCTTGGTCACCGCCACCGCCACGGGCGTGGTGACCCGGCCGCGCGAGGTGCCCCGGCCGTGGGCCCGCAGCTGCGCGGCCAGGTCCGCCGCGATCTGTTGCGGCGGGGTCTCCACCGTGGGCAGCGGAAGGCCGGCGTCCACCGGCAGCTGGTCCCGTACGGCCCGCATCTGCAGCGGGTCGACCAGCAGGATGATCCCGTCCGCGGCCGCCAGGTAGTGCGTGTAGCGGTCCATGGCCTCGGCGCTGGCGAGGTCCTCGCCCGCCGCGTCGAAGAACACCAGCGCGGTGTGCCGGCTGCCGTCCCCGCGTAACCGGCGGCGCAGCGGCAGGCTCAGCCGGTACAGCAGCGGGTCGTTGAAGCCCAGCGCCGCGGGTCTCGTCGCCTCCGGAAGCCGCAGCCGGTCGTACAGGTCCTCGGCCATCTCCCGGTCCCGGCGCTGGGTCTCGCCGCCCATCGCCGTGATGGAGGCGCCGTACGCGCGCCCCACCCGGTTGCGCAGCTCGTTGATCAGCACCGACACGTACGTGCTCTTGCCCGACGCCTTGGGACCCAGCAGGGCGATGATCCGGGTGTCCTGGTCGGTGTAGTCGCTCGGGAAGTCGCTGTGGCAGCGCAGGCAGAGGCGGACCGGCGTGGACACCCCGCAGTTCGGGCAGTCCGCGCGGGTGCCGCCGCCGAGACGCCCGGCGAGCCCGCGCGGGGCGGTGAAGACGGGACCGCGCATCTTCAGTGCGGGCGGCACGCTCGGGCCCATGAATTCGGCCCATGTCCCGTCGAGTTCCGCGGTGCAGGGTTTGCCGCCGCGCACGCCGGTGGCGGACATCTGGCACCGGAAGGGCAGCCGGGCGGCGGCCGAACGGTCGAAGCAGTAGGGGCAGACGACGGAGGTCATGTCAGCGGACCACCAGGGAGGTGAGGGAGGGCTCGTCGAGCCGGACGGAGGCGGCACGGCCGCCGAGGAGGAAGCCGCGCACGGCGTACGGGCCGCCGGGCGCGGTGGGGACGAGCTCGCGCTCCACGGTCCCCGAGACCGCGAGCTCGGCGCCGGTCACCCGGCACAACTCGATGCCGTCGGCGGCCCGGTGGGGCCGGGCCCCACCGCCCGTTCCGGCGACGAGGACGAAGTCGGGCAGCCCGGGGCCGGGTTCCCCGCCGGGCGCGTGCACGGTCACCCGGAGCACGGCGGGACCGCGCTTGAGCATCCGCCGGGGCCCGGGCAGGACCCGGTAGGCGATGGAGACGTCGGCCGCCAGGACGGCCTGCCCGGCCTCCCGCGGGGCGGCCGCGGTCGCGAGCGCGCTGCGCGGGGCGGCGTACGCGGTGACGCGGACGGCGCCGGGGCCGACGGGCAGCTCCAGTCCCTCGCGCAGGAACACGGCCCGTACGACGGGGTGTTCGGTACGCTCGCCGCCCGGCTCGGGGGTGAGCGCGACCGTGACCCGGCCCGCGCCGTCGGGCCAGTCGAAACTGATCTTGGCCCGGCCGGCGGCGGTCCGCCGGACCGTGAGCCCCGAGACGGCCTCCGGGACCTCGACCGCCACGCCCGGCCCGGCCAGCGCCCGCTCGCCGAGGACCGCCACGGCGCTGACGGTGGCCAGCGTGCCCGGCGGGGGTTCGGCGATCCCGGCCGTGTCCACCCAGGGCAGCGGCGGCGGCAGTGCGCAGGCCGCCAGCTCGGCGCCCTCCGCAGGGGCCGGCTCCGGCCACTCGACGAGCCGTACGTCGGCCCCCGCGGCCCCCGTCCAGCGGAACTCCAGCCCGCCCGCGCCCCGGGCGGCCGCGGCGAGTGCGAGCACCGGATCCGGCCAGGGGTGCACGGTGACCGGCGCCTCGACCCCGGGGGACAGCGCCTCGTCACCGCCGCGGATCTCGTCCGGCCGGTAGCGGCACCGCACCCGCAGCACGTACGCGCCGGGCTCCAGCCGCTCGGCCCGCACCACCTCCCTGCCGTCTGCGGCGCCCGCCCGGGTTCCCGCACCGCCCCCGGGCACGCCGGACGAACCCGCCGCGCCGCCCTGCGGGGTCGTCGCGCCCGGCGTATCAGCGCTGTCCGGCGCGCGCGTCCCGGCGGTTTCCGAGGCGGCGAGTTCCGTGGTGTCCCCGCCGGGCCCGGTCAGGCTGACGCGGACTCCGGACGCGCCGGGCGGCCGCAGCCAGGAGGCTTCGATCCGGGCCCGGCCGTCGGCGAGGCGCAGTTCCGTCACCTCGGGCGCCACCAGCAGCGGCGCGCTGATCAGAGGGGCGCCGGGGGTGTCGGGGGAGCCGGCGGAGCCAGCGCCCGGGAGGGCCACGTACCGGACCTCCCGCCCGAGTGGTGCCCGCAGGTCGGTCAGCGGGCCCGGACCGAGTGGACCCGGTACCTCCGCCAGAGGCGTGGTGAGCGGCTCGCGCCGGGTCAGCCGGACCACCCGCCAGGTCCCGTCCGGGTCGGCGCCGGGCGGCCGGCGCAGGGCGACCCCGCCGGGTACGAGCCGCGCTTCCAGCGGCCCGGGACGTCCTTCGGCCGGCCGGTGGGTGCGGACCAGGCCCCGTACCGCGCGCGGGCAGTCCCAGGCCAGCCGGGCCGCCCGTCCGTACGACACCGCGGCCCGCTCCTGATCCTCCCGGTCCTCGTACTCCCGGGCCTCGTCCAGCAGGGCGTCGGCCGCCCCCACCCGTTCTGCCAGTTCGGCCAGCCGCCCCGCCAGCAGCGGGTCCCCGCCGGCCACGGCCCGCGGCAGCGCGGCGACGCTGCGGGCGGCGGCGCGCACCCGCCCGGCCAGCCACGCGTCCTCCAACCCCTCGGCGGCGGCTCGCTGGGCCCGATCCAGCCGGGGGCTCCCGGCGGCGGCGTGCACGAGGGCGGCGGCTTCGTCGGGGTCGACCCCGAGCCCGGTGGCCGTCTCCGGCACCTGTCCCCGGGGGTGGTCGTGGAGCAGCTGCACCAGCTGGTACAGCAGGATCCGGCGCAGTGCGGCCGGGTCCTGCTCCTGGATCGCGGTCAGCCGGTCCAGCAGCGCGTCGGCAGCGGCCGCCGCGGCGTCACCGCCCGCACCGGCATCCCCCCGGGCGGCCCGCAGTGCGCGGAGCGTGCGCGGTCCCACGTGGCGGCGGCGTCCCGGTCCCTCGACGGCGAATATCCCGTCGAGCACCCGCAGCCGCCCGCCGGCCGGAATCAGAAGCTCGCCGAAGTGGCTTAAACCCAGGGCCTGTTGTGCCGAGACGAGTTCCCCGTACCGTGCCACCAGCGGAGCAGCCGGCAGGCCGGAGAGCGCGCGGGACCACCCGAGGGCATGCCCGAACTCCGTCCCCGCCATCTGCTCTGCGCCCCCCGTGCAGTGTGTTTGGGAGGTCATTTCAGCAGATGCGCGGACCGTCCGGGAGGTCTTTCCGTTCTCCAGCTGTACCGCGTGGTGTCACGAACTGATCTCCGGCCGGTACCCCGGGACCGCTGTCCTTGGGTCGCCCCTCGACACCCCCCCTCACCCGCAGAGGTCGTCCCCCATGGCTGAACTCAATCGCCGCAGGTTCCTGCAGATCGCAGGCGCGAGCGCCGCGGCCTCGATGCTGAACGAGAGCATCGCGCGCGCAGCCGCCATTCCTGCGCAGGGCACCACCGGCACCATCCAGGACATCGAGCACATCGTGGTCCTCATGCAGGAGAACCGGTCCTTCGACCAGTACTTCGGCTCGATGAAGGGTGTCCGGGGCTTCGGCGACCCGCGTCCCGTGCTCCAGGACAACGGGAAGTCCGTTTTCTACCAGTCCAACGGGACGAAGGACATCCTCCCCTTCAACCCGCAGGTCAACGACCTGGGCATGCAGTTCGTCGAGGGCCTGAACCACGACTGGGCCGGCGGCCACCAGGCGTACAACAACGGCAAGTACGACAAGTGGGTCCCGGCCAAGACGGCGACGACCATGGCGTACATGACGCGGAACGACATCCCGTTCCACTACGCGCTCGCCGACGCCTTCACGGTCTGCGACGCCTACCACTGCTCCTTCATCGGCGCGACCGACCCGAACCGCTACTACCTGTGGACGGGCCACACGGGCAACGACGGCACCGGCGGCGGCCCGGTCCTCGGCAACCAGGAGGCCGGCTACGGCTGGAAGACCTACCCGGAGCGCCTGGAAGCGGCCGGGGTCTCCTGGAAGGTCTACCAGGACATCGGCGACGGCCTGAACGCCGCCGGCGGCTGGGGCTGGATCAGCGACTCCTTCCGCGGCAACTACGGCGACAACTCGCTGCTGTACTTCAACAGCTACCGGGGCGCCCAGCCGGGCAGCGCCCTGTACGAGAAGGCCCGTACGGGCACCAACGCCAAGGCGGGCGAGGGCTACTTCGACAAGCTGCGCGCCGACGTCGTGAACGGCACGCTGCCCCAGGTCTCCTGGATAGCCGCCCCCGAGGCCTTCAGCGAGCACCCGAACTGGCCGGTCAACTTCGGCGCCTGGTACATCTCCCAGGTCCTGGACGCGCTGACCGCGAACCCGGCGGTGTGGGCGAAGACGGCGTTCTTCATCACCTACGACGAGAACGACGGCTTCTTCGACCACGTCGTCCCGCCGTACCCGCCGGCCTCCTCGGCGTGGGGCCTGTCCACGGCCGACGTCACGAAGGACCTCTACGCCGGGGGCGGCGGCTACGCGGCCGGCCCGTACGGCCTCGGCCCGCGCGTCCCGATGATCGTGGTCTCCCCGTGGAGCAAGGGCGGCTACGTCTGCTCCGAGACCTTCGACCACACCTCGGTGATCCGCTTCATGGAGAAGCGGTTCGGCGTGCAGGAGCCCAACATCTCGCCGTGGCGCCGCGCGATCTGCGGAGACCTGACCTCGGCGTTCGACTTCACCAAGGCGGACGCGTCGCCCGCGGCCCTGCCCTCCACGGCGGGCTACGTCCCGCCGGACCACAACGCGCACCCGTCCTACCACCCGGTCCCGCCGGCGACGGGCTCGCTGCCCAAGCAGGAGGCGGGCGCCAAGCCGACGCGCGCGCTGGGCTACGTCCCGTACGTGGACGGCAAGGCCACCGTCTCCACCGGCAAGTTCACCCTGACGTTCTCCTGCGGCCCCACCCTCGGCGCGCACTTCCACAGCACCTCGGGCAACCGGACGGACGGCCCCTGGCCCTACACCGTCGAGGCGGGCAAGACCCTCTCGGACACCTGGAGCACCAGCAGCTCCACCGGCAACCAGATCAACCTCACGGTCTGGGGCCCGAACGGGTTCCTGCGCACCTGGAAGGGCCCGGCGAAGAAGTCCGGTCCGGAGGCCACGGCCCGCCACGACGCGGCCACCGGCAACCTGAAGCTGACGCTGACCAACTCCGGTTCGGCGGCGGTGAACCTCACGGTGACCAACTCCTACGACGGCGCGACCCAGACCCTGCGGGTCGCGGCGGGCGGCACGGCCGCGTACACGGCGGACCTGAGCACCACGGGCCGCTGGTACGACGTCAAGGTCGTCTCCGACGCGGACACCACCTTCCTGCGCCGCTTCGCGGGCCACGTCGAAACGGGCGCCCCGGGCCTCTCGGACCCGGCGATCAAGACCGTCTGACGCGGTCGTCCGGTGCGCGCAGCAGCCGCCGTTCCAGGACCGGGAGGTCCCCGGGCCGGTGGCTGCGGGCGTGCCGGAGCAGCAGGTCGCGGGCGGTGTCCGGGACGCGCCGGCGCTTGGGGTGGCGGGTGGTGAACGCCTCGCTCGCGAAGAACCGCACGGCCCCGTCCAGCCCGCCGCGGTCGGTTTCGCGCACCGCCCAGGCGAGCTCGTCCGTGGGCTCGCCGGCGAGCAGCCGCATCGGCGCTTCGACGGCCAGGACCGACGCCGCGTCCGCCTCCTGAGCCCTGCGCGCACCGAGCCAGGAGAAGACCAGGGCGGGGGGCACCCCAGGGCGGCTCGGCTCCTCTCCCCGCGCCATGGCACCGGCGTACCCGCGCAGCCGCGGGGGCGCCGCCTGCGCCCAACGGTCGCGGTGCCGGGCGGGGATCCCCTCCGCGGCGGCGGGAGCGAGGAGGTGCGCCAAGGGCTCCGTGCGGGACAGGGTCACGGTCCGCACGGACTGCCCGCTCGCCTCGTACAGCGTCACGCGGCCGTCATGGCCCTGGCACATGCACTCGACGTGACCGTCGGGCCCGGCGTCGTGCGGCCATGCGGCGAGCAGCTCCCGGATGTCGCCGGGATCGCGGATCTCGTACTCCGCCGGGTGGTGGGGGAGCGGCGGTCCGGCCGCCGGGCCGGTGCTGACGACGGCGAGCACCGCGCGGGATGTCGGCTTCACGGTGTGATCGTAGATCCGATGGGAAAGACGTACGGCGTCCGACTCCGTCACCCCCGTCACCGAGGGAGAATGCATGGCCATCGCCCACCGCAGGATCGGCACCGGCCCCGTCCGCGTCATCGTGCTGCACGACTGGTTCGGCACCTGCGCCAACTGGGGCTCCGTACTGGACTACTTCGATACCGAGGGGTTCTCGTACGTCTTCCTCGACTACCGCGGCTACGGCGACCGCAGGGACGTCGCCGGCCGCTACACCCTTCCCGAGATCGCCGACGACGTCCTCGCGCTCGCCGACGAGATCGGCTGGGACACCTTCTCCCTCATGGGCCACTCCATGGGCGGCAAGGCGATCCAGCAGGTCCTGGTCCGGGCCCCCGAGCGGATCGAGAAGCTGATCGGGATCAATCCGGTCCCCGCCGGGCCGTACGAGATGGACGACACGACCCACGCCCTCTTCGACGGCGCCGCCGCCAGCGCCGAGCACCGGCGGACCATCCTCGACCTCGTCACCGGCCACCGCGCGGGCCGGCACTGGCTGGACCGGATGGTCGCGCACTCGCTCGACGTCTCCCGCGCGGAAGCCTTCGCCGCCTACCTCGCGAGCTGGGCGCCGCTGGACCTGTCGGCCGCCGTGAAGGGCAGTACGGTCCCGGTGCTGGTCCTCGTCGGGGAGTACGACCTCGCCCTCACCCCGGAGGTGATGCGGGCCACGTGGCAGGTCTCGTACCCCGACTGCCGGGTCCACCCCGTCCCCGGCGCGGGCCACTACCCGCCGCACGAGACCCCGGTCGCCTTCGCCGCCGCGGTGGAGGACTTCCTCCGGGGCTAGCGGGTGTCCGGACACGAAAACACCCCTGGGGTACGAGAAGACCTCGTACCCCAGGGGGATAAGGGTGAGTGACGGGACTTGAACCCGCGGCCACCTGGACCACAACCAGGTGCTCTACCAACTGAGCTACACCCACCACGAAGGGCGGAGGACCGCCCGTCGATGTGCACGCACAGCATATCTGATCAGGAGGGTGGTCCCGCCACGCGTTATCCGGCGGTGGCGCGCGCCGCGCGTGCCACCGCCGCCGCCGCGAGCGCCTTCACGACGGGATGCGGGCGGGTGCCGTCCCCGGACAGCTCCGGCTGGAACAGCGTGGCCAGGAAGAAGGGGTGCCCCGGCAGCTCCGCGATCCGCGCCTGCCCGTCCTCGTCGTGCCCCGACAGCCGCAGTCCGTGCGCGGTGAGCACCGGCAGGTACCGCGGCTCCGGCCCGTAGCTGCAGTGGTAGTGCTCCACGGACCGCTCCGCGCCGAGTACGGACTCGGCGAGCGATCCCGGCTCGGCCCGTACGAGGCCCTCGTGGCCGACGAGCGAGCAGGCGAGCGGGGAGATCAACAGCTCCTCGGCCCCCGGATCGTTCTCGGCGTGCGCGACGGCGGACAGCCCGCAGACCGAGCGGGCGTACTCCAGCAGCGCGTGCTGGAAGCCGCCGCAGGTCCCGAGGAACGGGATGCCCTCCTCCCGCGCCACCCGGATCGCGGCGAGCGCCCCCGCCTCGCTGGCGTACGGGCTGCCGGGCAGCACCCAGAGCGCGTCGAACCGGGCCAGGGCCCCGGAGGCGGCCTCGGCCCCGGCGTCGCCGGTGGGGATCCAGTACGCGTCGAGGACGAGCCCGTCGCGAGAGGCGAGGGCGTCGAGGAGGAGCGGGATCCGGGTGTGGGACTTCACGTGCGGGGAGCGGTCGCCGACGAGGGCGATCCGTGCGGTCTGTGCCGTGGTCATGCGGATCATCCTGCGACCCGGACCCGGTTCAGCGCCAACGATCGTTCCTGCACGACCGATCAGCAGATCTGATCACGCGCTACTTCAGTGCGACTTTGGTGGCCACGATGATCAGTCCCAGGACGAGGTTGACCACGCCCTCGCCGACCAGCTGGCGGCGGGTGGCGCCGGCCCGGACCGCACCCACGCAGGCCCAGATGACCTGCTGGGCCACCGCCACGCTCATGGCCAGCCACGCCGTACCCACGTAGTCCAGGTCGAGGGGGACGCTGACGGCGACGGCGGCCGCGGGCAGGACCGCGGCCTCGACGATGGGCCACTCGTGCACGGCGACCCGGCGGACCTCGTGCCGGCTCCACGGGTCGCCGACCAGCCGTTCCCCCGCCAGCTGGGCGTACACGTGGGTTGCCCAGAACACCACCCCCGTGACGAGGAGGAGCAGGACGAGGTGGAGCCGCGGATGCTCGCCGACCACGCTCGCGGTGGCCACCACGGACGTGGCGAGGAGGGAGCCGTACACGGCGCCGGCGGTGTCCGTCCGGGATGAGCCCCGAGGCCCGCCGGGGCCCGCGGGCGGGCCACTGGGGATGCTCACGCCCCCACGATAGGGAGCCCGCGTCCCCCCGCCGCCCGGCCACGCCGAAGCCCCGTCAGCCCGGCCACGCCGAAGCCCCGCCCGGCCCTCGGGCCCGCCCCCGTGCAGGGTCGGGGGCGGGGGTGGTGGCAGGCTGGCCGGGTGGATCCGCATCTGCTTCGCACCTTCGTCGCCGTCGCGCGGCTGGCCTCCTTCTCCGGCGCCGCCCGGGAGCTCGGCTACACCCAGTCCGCCGTGTCCCAGCACATCGCCGCCCTCGAAGGCGACCTGCGCGCCGAGCTCCTGACCCGGCGGCCCGTCGCGCCGACCCCGGCCGGGGTGCGGCTGCTGGAACACGCCGGGCCGTTGCTGCTGCGGTTGGACGCGGCCCGGGCCGATGTGCTGCGGCTCGCCGCCGCGCCGCCCGGGCGGGTCACCGTCGCCGTGTCGCCGCTCGCCGCCGGGCCCCGGCTGCTGGCCGCGCTGCCCGCCACCGGGGTCACGCTGCGGGTGCTGGCGCCCGCCGAGGTGCCGGCCGCCGTCGCCACCGGCGGCTGCGACCTCGGACTGGTCGACGGCCTCGCCGCGCCCAGCGACCCGCTGCGGCTGCCCGACGTGGCCCCGCTCACCGTCACCGGCGCCGGCGAGGACGGGCTCGCCGTACTGCTCCCGGCCGATCACCCCTTCGCCCGCCGCGCCTCGCTCCGGCTGGACGACCTGGCCGACGCCCGCTGGATCGACGCACCCGGCGTGGCACCGGCGCCCGCCGCCGTCCGCACCGCCCCCGCCCTGCGCTACGCCGGCACCGACCTGCACGCCCTGTGCGCCCTGGCCGCCGCCGGGCACGGGCTGGTCCTGCTGCCCCGCCGGGTGGCCGGGGCCGTCGGGGCCGGGGCCGCCGTACCGCTGTCCGAGCCGCGCCTGGTGCACCGTACGGAACTCCTCGCCCCCGGCGCCCCGACGCCCGCCGCGAGCGCCCTCGCCGCCCGGCTCACCGCGTCCCGGTAACCGCTCGCGCGCGGCCCGGCACGGCGGCAGGATCGCACCCATGGACCTCGCACCCGATCCGTTCACACACACCGACTACGCCGCCCGGATGGCCGCCGCCGCACGGAGCGCCGCCGATGCCGGGCTGGCCGGCCTGCTCATCGCCCCCGGGCCCGACCTCGCCCACCTCACCGGCTACCGGCCGGTGGACACCGAGCGGCTGACCCTGCTCGTGCTCGCCGCCGGGCAGGAGCCCGTCCTCGTCGTGCCCGCCCTGGAAGCCCCCGACGCGGCCCAGGCCCCCGGGGCGCCCGCGCTGACCCTGCGCGACTGGGCCGACGGGAAGGACCCGTACGGCGTCACCGCGCCGCTCCTCGACACCGGCGGCCGGTTCGGGGTCAGCGACAACACCTGGGCGCTGCACCTGCTCGGCCTGCAGCGGGAGTTGCCGGGCACCTCGTACGCCCCGCTCACCGACGTCCTGCCGATGCTGCGCGCGGTGAAGGACCGGCGGGAGCTGGAGCGGCTCGCGGCGGCCGGCGCGGCCGCCGACGCGGCGTACGAGGAGATCCTGAAGGTCCCCTTCGCCGGGCGCCGGGAGACCGACATCGCCGCCGACCTGGCCGCGCTGCTGCGCGAACACGGGCACTCCCAGGTGGACTTCACGGTGGTCGGCTCCGGCCCCAACGGGGCCAACCCGCACCACGAGGCCGGCGAGCGGACCATCGGCCACGGCGACATGGTGGTCCTCGACTTCGGCGGCCTCAAGTACGGCTACGGCTCCGACATCTCCCGCACCGTGCACGTCGGCGAGCCGAGCGCCGAGGAGCAGCGCGTCCACGACGTCGTCCGCGAGGCCCAGCGGGCCGCCTCCGCCGTCGTCCGCCCGGGCATCGCCTGCCAGGACGTGGACCGCGCGGCCCGCGCGGTGATCACCGAGTTCGGCTACGGCGACCGGTTCATCCACCGCACGGGCCACGGCATCGGCGTGACCACCCACGAGCCGCCGTACATGGTCGAGGGCGAGGAGCAGCCCCTGGTTCCCGGGATGTGCTTCTCCGTGGAGCCCGGCATCTACCTGCCCGGTCGCTTCGGGGTGCGCATCGAAGACATCGTCACGGTCACCGAGGACGGCGGACGCAGCCTCAACAACGCCCCGCGCGAGCTGGCCGTCGTGGAGTGAGCCACGGCCGCCCGCGCGCTCACGCCTCCCCGGCGACGATCAGGCGGTAGCCGTAGTCCACGCTCTCCTGCTCCAGCAGGTGGGCGTGGCGCCGGCGCCACGCCCCGGAGGCCAGGTCGGCGCGCAGCCGTGCCATCGCCGGCTCCACGACGGAGGCCGGGAGCGTCGCGAAGGTCGAACTGGCCGCCCGTACGACGGGGTCGAGGTAGAACTCGGGCCGGCGCCAGTAGGCCGTCTGCAAACCGTCCGTGAAGTCGTGCGGGATCGGGAACGGCAGCACGGTGTGCGCGTCCATCGCCTCGACGACCTCGGCCAGGGGCGTGAACCGGGACTTGTCCAATGCGCGGATCTCCGGCAGGTATTCCTCCACCAGCCACAGCTCGGGCCGGTGCTCCGGGTCCCAGGTGAAGACGACCTGCCGTCGCGAGACCCGGCGCAGCTCGCCGAGCCCGCGGCGCAGATCGGGCCAGTGGTGCACGGTCAGCACCGCCATGGCGGCGTCGAACGCCCCGTCTGCGAAGGGCAGTTCCTCCGCGCCCGCCTTCACCTTCCGCGGACCGGGATGCTGGTCGAGCATCACCCGGGACGGGTCGACGGCGGTGACTTCGGCGTCCTGCGGCTCGTACGACCCGGTCCCGGCCCCGACGTTGACGACGGAGCGCGCGCCGCCCAGCGCCTGCCGGATCAGCGCCCCCAGCCGGGGATCGGGCCGCCGCACGTTCTTGTAGCCGATCCCTATGTGGTCGTACACGGCCGCCTGCGTGCCCTCTTCTTCCCGTGACTGTTCCATGCGGCCGATCCCATCAGAGCGGGCCGTTCGTGATCAAGTGGCGCCGTAGTGAGGAGGGTTACGGCCCCAGCAGCACCACCGACTCGGCCGGGACGTGCACGCGGCCGTCCGGGCCCGGATGCTCGACCGGCTCCCACGCCGCCAGGACCCGGACCCCGTTGCGGCCGAGCGCGATCGTCACCGGCTCGGGGGACAGGTTCACGGCCACCCGTACGTCGCCCCGCCGGAAGGTCAGCCAGCGGCGCTCCTCGTCGTGGGCGACGCGGACCGCCGCCAGGTCCGGATCGCGTAGGTCCGGGTGGCTGCGCCGGAGCGCGACCAACGTCCGGTACCAGGCCAGCAGCCGGTCGTGCGGTGCGCGCTCCGGCTCCGCCCAGTCCAGGCAGGAGCGGTCCCGGGTGGCCGGGTCCTGCGGGTCGGGGATCTCTTCGGCCTTCCAGCCGTGCGCCGCGAACTCCCGGCGCCTCCCGCTGCGCACCGCCTCGGCGAGCTCCGGATCCGGATGGTCGGTGAAGTACTGCCACGGCGTGCCCGCGGCCCACTCCTCGCCCATGAACAGCATCGGCACGAACGGACCGGTCAGCGTCAGCGCCGCACCGCACGCCAGCAGCCCCGGGGAGAGCGAGGCCGAGAGGCGGTCGCCGAGGGCCCGGTTGCCGATCTGGTCGTGGGTCTGGCCGTAGCCGAGGAAGCGGTGCGCCGGGGTGCGGCGCCGGTCCACCGGGCGGCCGTGGCTGCGGCCCCGGAACGAGGACCAGGTCCCGTCGTGGAAGAACGCCCGGGTCATCGTCTTGGCCAGGGCGGCGAGCGGAGCCTCGGCGAAATCGGCGTAGTACGCCTGGGACTCACCCGTCAGCGCGCAGTGCAGGGCGTGGTGGAAGTCGTCGTTCCACTGGGCGTGCAGGCCCAGGCCACCGGCGCCCCGCGGGGTCGTGGTGCGCGGATCGCAGCGGTCGGACTCGGCGATCAGGAACAACGGCCGGCCGCTCTCCGCGGCGAGCGCGTCCACGGCCTCGGACAGCTCTTCCAGGAAGGTCAGCGCCCGCTCGTCGGCGAGCGCGTGCACGGCATCCAGGCGGAGCCCGTCGATGCGGTAGTCCCGCAGCCAGGCGAGGGCGCTGCCCAGGAGGTACGCGCGCACCTCGTCGGAGCCGGCGGCGTCCAGGTTGACCGCCGCGCCCCAAGGAGTGTGGTGGGTTTCCGTGAAGTACGGGCCGAAGGCCGGCAGGTGGTTGCCGGACGGGCCCAAGTGGTTGTGGACCACGTCCAGCACCACGCCCAGGCCGGCCGCGTGCGCGGCGTCCACGAACCGGGCCAGCCCGGCCGGGCCCCCGTACGGTTCGTGCACCGCCCAGGGCGCGATCCCGTCGTACCCCCACCCGTGCCGACCGGGGAAGGGGCAGACCGGCATCAGCTCCACGTGCGTGATGCCGAGCGCGGTGAGGTGCCCCAGGCGCGCCGCAGCCGCGTCGAAGGTGCCCTCGGGAGTGAAGGTGCCGATGTGCAGCTCGTAGAGGACCGCGTCCTGGAGCCGGATGCCGGGCGCCGGCGTCTGCGGGGCGATCGGCTCGAAATCCACCACCGCCGAGAGGCCTTCCGCCCCGTCCGGCAACCGCCGCCCGCGCGGGTCGGGCCGTACGACCTCCGGACCGGTCGCCACGCCCAGCAGGAATCCGTACCGGTCCCCGTCGGCGGCCGGGGCCTGCCCTACCCACCAGCCGGGCCGGTCCGGATCGCGTCCCATCTCGGACGTCTCGTCCCGCAGCCGCAGCGCGACCCGGTCTGTCAGCGGTGCCCACACCTCGAACTGCACGGACGGTTCCCCTCGTCTGCGGCGGTACCCGGAACGTGTGCCGGACCCATCATCGCGTGGACGGCCGGAGGAGTTCTGGACACTCCGGGCCTGACGGGCCGACAATCACCCTGTGACGTCGAGTTTCGAGTTTCCCGCCTTCCCGGTTCCGCGCCTTTCCGATGTGGAGCGCGACCGGGCGCTGGACCAGCTCCGCGAGGGCGCGGCCCTCGGGAAGCTGTCCCACGACACGTTCATGCGCCGCATGGAACTCGCCCTCGTCGCCAGGCGCTCCGAGGACCTCGCGGTCCTCACCGCCGACCTGGTCGGCCGCGGCGGCGAAGGCCCGTGGACCCGTCGCGTCTTCGGCTGGGTGGGCCGGGCCTCCGCCGTGACCGCCGGGGTCCGACGGGCCTGGACCGCCGAGCGGCTGCCCAAACTGCTGCTGCCGCACCCGAGCGCCCGGGCCCTGCGGATCGGTCGCGATCCCGGCAACGGGCTGCGGCTCACCGACGAGACGGTCTCCCGGGTGCATGCCGAGCTCGGCATGCGCGGCGGCGTATGGGTGCTCACCGACCTCGGCTCCTCCAACGGCACCACGGTCAACGGACGCCGGGTGACCGGCTCGGTGGCGGTCCGGGACGGTGACCAGATCGGCTTCGGCCGGATGAACTTCCGGCTCTCTTCCAGCTAGTCCGCCCGTCCCCCGGATCGCCCCGGGCCCGATGATGGGCCCATGGAAGCCGAAGACCCGAAGGAACACCCGCCCGTGCCGCAACGCCCCGCGAGCCCCGTGGGCTCCGTGCGTCCCGCGCGCCCCGAGGACCTGCCCCGCCTCGTCGAACTCGTCCACGAGCACGTCGCGTACGAGAAGGCCGCTCCCCGGCCCGCCGGCCTGGCCGGCCGGCTGGGCCCGCAGCTGTTCGCCGAGGACGCCCGGCTGTGGGTGCTGTTGGCCGAGGCCCCGGACGGGACGGTCGCCGGGTACGCCGCCTGCTCGGCCGAGTTCGCCTTCTGGGACGCCCGGCACTACCTCCACATGGACTGCCTCTACCTCGCTGAGGAGGCCCGGGGCCACGGCCTCGGCGCCGCCCTGATGGCGGGCGTGGCCGGCCTCGCGCGCGAGCTCGGCCTCGACCAGGTCCAGTGGCAGACCCCGGACTGGAACGAGGGCGCCATCCGGTTCTACGACCGGCTCGGCGCCACCGGCGCGCCCAAGCGCCGCTACGCCCTCTCCGTACCGGCCGGACAGCCCGGGGCCGCTACGCACTGACCGCCCCGTCCGCCCCGTCCGCCCCGTCCGCCCCGTCCGCCCCGTCCGTTCCTTTCGCCCCCGCCGCCGCCACGAGCCGCTCGTAGGCCGCCAGGACCGTACGGGACTGGTGCTCGACCTGCGCGGTCACCGGGATCCGGCGGGCCTGGAACCGGGCGGCGAACTCCTCGCACCAGCCGGTGACGAGCCGGTCCAGCCCGGGGGCGGCCGGGTGGCCCTGGGCGCGGAGCACCCGGAGCAGCATCGCGGCGGCGCGCAGCGACAGGCGCCGCCCGAAGGCGTCGATGCTGGTTATGGCGGCCGCCGTGGCCTCGGCGGGGGCCCCGGCGCCGGTCCACTCCACGGTGATCCGGGGGATCAGGGCGAGCGTCCAGTCGACGGCGCGCAGCAGGGCGGCCGCACCGGGGTCGGTGCCCGCCTGCGAGCCCGGGTCCGGTCCGGGGGCCGTCCCCGGGGCCGCACCCGGTTCCGGCGCCCCGCCGACCCGGTCCCGTACGCGGGCCACGAGCGCGGCGTCCGCGGCGAGCCGGCCGGCCAGGAGCCGTAGCGCGCCGCGCGGATCCGGGTGCGGAGCGGGGTCGTCCACCAGGTCCGAGGCCCACATGGGGACTTCGACGATGGCCGTGGTGCCGGCGTACCGGTGGGCGCGGTACCAGGTGCTGAGCCGGGTGTCCTCTGGGTGGAACGCCCCGGCGGCGTCCGCTCCGGGCTGCGGCATCACGAAGATCCCGGGCCCGGGGGAGGGCCAGCCGGCCGCGTCCGAAGCCCCGGTCTCGACCGGGATCCGCAGCTCGGCGGCCGATTTGGCGAACGGCTCGGCGAGGCCGGGTATGTCCCGGGTGAGCTGCACCCAGGTCCCGCCGAGGTCGGTGCCGTGCAGGGAGACCTGAAGGAAGGGCCGCAGTTCGTCGATGAGGGCGGTCAGGGCGAGGGTTTCGGGCGGCAGCCGGTCCGGAGGCAGTAAAGACGGCGCCCACTCGGGCTGTTCCGGGCCGGGGGGCCGGAAGAAGTTGCGGTGGTATTCGAGCAGGGAGTGCGGGCGGGGCGTGCGGTGCAGGGCTGCTCCGTCGGGGTCGGCGCACAGCACGAAGTGCCAGCCGCGTCCGGCCCGGGTCGTCGGGTCGTGCAGGACGCGACGGGCGAGGGCGAGCGCGGTGGCGCCGCCCACGGGCTCGTTGGCGTGGGCCCCGGCGACGACCAGCACGCCCGCGCCGAGCGGCCGGCCGCTCGGCTCGACGGAGAGCAGCCACAGGGGCCGGCCGCCCCGGGAGGTGCCGGTCCGGCGGAGCCGGGCGTGGCCGGGGTGCTCGTCCGCCAGGGTGCGGGCGGCCAGTGCCAGTTCGGACGGTGTGGGGTAGCACATGTCACGGAGGAGGGTCACGTCTGATGCAATGCCCGCCGTGCACGCCCCCTACTGCTCCGCGCGCCCCACACTTCCCGAAAACCCCTGGCCAACGCCTTGGCCCGAGGCCGCCGCCACCGGGACGGCTACTGCTGGTGGAGGCCGCGGCCGGCCAAGGACAGGAAGGCCTCGCCCACCGCTTCCGACAGCGTCGGATGGGCATGGACGTGGCGGGCCACGTCCCCCGGCTCCGCGTCCCAGCCCACGATCAGCCGGCTCTCCGCGATCATCTCCGAGACGTGCGGCTCCACCGGGTGGACGCCCAGCACCCGGGCTACTCGCCGCCCCCGCCGCCGTCGCGCAGTAGCAGCGCGACCGGGTGGTCCGAGAGCAGCTGCGCCAGCCGGACCTCTCCCTCGTACGCGGCGCCCCCGTCCAGGAGGGCGGTCCACCGGCCCGGCGGGAGGGTCAGGGTGGTGTCCCGCCAGCCGCCGGCCCCGGCCAGCCGGTGCGAGAGCCGGGTGGCCGCCGCCACCAGTCCGGCCGGGCGGGCGAAGGCCAGGCAGTGCTCCGCCGCCGGGCCCCTGGCCGACAGGGGCGTGTAGCCGGTGAACAGCGCGGGCCGGTCGCGGCGCAGTCGCAGCAGGGCGGCCGTCAGCGCGAGCTTCTCCTCCGCCTGCCCCCGCGCCCCGGCGCCCGCGTCCAGCCGGGCCAGGGTCTCGCGGGGGAACCGGGCCGGGCGGCGGTTGTCCGGGTCGACCAGGGCCCGGTATTCCGTCTCGGCGCCCTGGTAGACCTCCGGGACGCCGGGCATAGCCAGGTGCAGCAGCGTCATGCCGAGCAGGTTCGCCCGGGCCGCCGCCGCCAGTTCCGCCGGCTCGGCGAGCTCCTCCGGGTCCGGGACGTACTCCGCGACGGAGGCCTCGTACGCCGGGTCCTGGTCGGTCCAGCTGGTGTGCAGGGCCGCCTCGCGGACGGCCTTGAGGAGCGCCTGCTCCAGGCGCCGGGCGCGCTCGGGCACCTCGCCCAGGCCCAGCGCCGTCTGCCGGGCCACCCAGGCCAGTTGGGGGTCGGCACCGGCGGGCGCGCCCATGGCCTCGGGGGTCTGGGAGAGCGCGGAGATCCGCGCCCGGACGTCCGCGCTGCGTTTGGTGTCGTGGGTGGACAGCACCGTCCCGGAGCCGGGCCAGTCCCGGTCGAGTGTGGCGCAGTACGCGTGGAACTCCGCGGGGGACAGCGCCGGTTGCCCGGGATCGCCGCCGACCTCGGTGGCCGACAGCAGCGGGGCGTGCCGGTAGAAGGCGCGGTCCTCCAAGGACTTGGCCCGCAGCGCCGCCGAGGTCTGGGCGAAGCGCGCGCCGAAGCCCGGATCGCGCAGGACGAGCTCCCGTACGCCGGCCACCGCGTCCGGACCGGCCGGCGCGGCGGCTTCCGCCAGCGCCCGAGCGGAGAGCTCCGGCTCCCCGGGGTACGGCCGGTAGACCGGATAGGCGATCAGCAACTCGCGTACGCCGGGGGCCAGCTCCGGTCCGGCGGCCCGCTCCAGTGCGGCGAGCTCGGCGGCCAGATCGCCGGTCAGCACCTCCCGCGCGCACGCCCGGGCCGTCTCCTCCCAGTCGGCGGTCCCGGTGAACCGCGTGTACCGGCGGGCCAGATCGGCGGCGCCCGCCGGATCGGTGAAGACCCCGTCCACCCGGAGCAGTGCGTCGTACCCGGTGGTCCCCGCCACCGGCCAGAGCGGCAGCCGTTCCTGACGGGCCAGGATCTTCTCGACCACCACCCAGCACCCCTCGCCGACGGCCGCGCGCAGCCGCCGCAGGTAGCCCTCCGGGTCGGCCAGCCCGTCCACGTGGTCGATCCGCAGCCCCTCGACGACCCCGTCCCGCACCAGCTCCAGGATCTTCGCGTGCGTCGCCGCGAAGACCTCCGGATCCTCCACCCGGACGCCGATCAGCTCCGAAATGGTGAAGAACCGGCGGTAGTTGAGCTCGGTCCGGGCATCGCGCCACCAAGCCGGCCGGTACCACTGCGCGGCCAGCAGCTCCGGCAGCGCCAGCCCGGCGGTCCCCGCGCGCAGCGGGAACTCCAGCTGCCCGTGGCGCAGCACCCCGTAGTCCGGGTCGGCGGTGAACGCGCCGGGTTCGGGCGGCCCGGGGAGCACCGGCAGCAGCACCTGGCCGCCGCCCGCCGTCCAGTCGATGTCGAACCAGCGGGCGTACGGGGAGGCCGGCCCGTCCCGCAGGACCTCCCACAGGGGCCGGTTCAACCGCAGTGGGGACGGTACGGCCATGTGGTTCGGCACGATGTCCAGCACCAGGCCGAGCCCGTGCGTCCGGGCGACCGCGGCCAGCGCCCGCAGCCCGGGCTCGCCGCCGAGCTCGGCGCGGATCCGGGAGTGGTCGGTGACGTCGTACCCGTGCGCCGAACCGGGCACTGCCTCCAGCACCGGCGAAAGGTGCAAGTGTGACACGCCGAGGGAGGCGAGGTACGGTACCGCTGCCTCGGCCGCGGCGAAGGGGAACTCCGGTCGTAGCTGGAGCCGGTACGTCGATGTGGGGGCCGGCGGCCGGGCCGCGGATGACGCCGGAGCGACGGCTGCCGGAACAGCAGATTCCATTCGGATGCGTGCGTACGGCTGGCTCATGAGAACGTACGTACCCACCTTCCCGGATTCCGTGCCATTACCCAATGCATCCGGGTGACTGCATCGCGTTAGTGTTGATCAAGTGGCCGGAACCGTCAACACCTATCGAAGAGTCATCGCCCTGACCGGGCCCCTACTCCCCCTCCTTTCCTTCCTCGCGCGACTCCCCGTCGCGATGTCCCAGTTCGGCAGCGTCCTGCTGGTCGCCGAGACCAGCGGATCCCTCGCCACCGCCGGCATCGTCGGCGGCACCCTGTCCGCCGGACAGGTGGTCCTCGGGCCCGTCCTGGGCCGGCTCGCCGACCGCCACGGGCAGCGGCCCGTGGTCCTGACCGCCGCCGCGGTCAACGCCGTCGCCACGGGCGCCCTGGTCGCCGGGGCCCTCGGGGGCCTCGCCACCGCCCCGCTCGCAGCGATCGGCGCCGTCACCGGGGCCTCCGTCCCGCTGATCGGTCCGCTCGCCCGCACCCGCTCCGTGGCCCTCGCCCACCGCGCCAAGGCCGACGAGGGCGTGGTCGGCGCCGTCCACTCGCTGGAAGGCACCCTGGACGAGGTCTCCTTCGTCTTCGGGCCGGCCCTCGTCGGACTCGCCGCGCTCGCCCTGCACCCCGCGGTCGCCCTCGGCGGCGCCGCCGCCCTCGTCGCCGTCTTCGGCACCGCCTACGCCCTGCACCCGACCGCCGCCGTCACGGCCGGTGGGGGAGCGCAGGTGGGTGCCCCGCGGGAGCGGGGCGCCCGCGGCCGGCACCCGCGCGTCGTGCACGCGGTACGGGGCTCCTTGTTCCTCCAGGGCGCCATGTTCGGCGCCTGCCAGGCCGGAATCGCTTCCCTCACCGCTCGTTTGGGCGTCCCCGGCCAGGCGGGCATCGTGTACGCGGCCATGGGTGTCGTCAGCGCCGCCGTGGGCCTCGCCCTCGGCGCACTGCCCGCCCGGTTCGGACTGCGGCTGCGCTGGCGGGCGGCCACCGGCGCCGCGCTGGTGCTCTCCGTCCCGCTGCTCTTCACCGACACCCTGTGGCCGCTGTACGCGGTCGTCACCGTGCTCGGCGCCGCCTACGCGCCCCACCTGATCACCGCGTTCGCCCTCACCGAGCGGGCCGTGGAGCCGGCCCGGCTCGCCGAGGCGACGGCCTTCGCCGCCAGCGCACTCGTGGCCGGACAGGCCGCCGCGCTCGCCGCGTCCGGACGGCTCGCCGAGTGGTACGGGCCCGCCGGGGCCTTCGCCGTCGCCGTCGCGGCGGCCGCGACGGCGCTGCTCCTCGCCCTCGTCACCCGCGTGCCGGCCGCCCGGGCGCACCCCGCCGCGCCGCAGGTCTTCATCCCGGCCCAGCAGACCGCCTCCCCGAACCCGGCCGGGAGCCCGTCGAGGCCCGGAAGCCCCTCGGCTCCCTCGGCTCCCTCGGGCCCCTCGGCTCCGTCGGGTCGTTCGGGTTCGTCAGGCCCGTCGGGTTCGTCCTACGCCGGGCGCTGAAGCACCACCAGAGCCCGTCCCGTCAGCGCCACCCGGTCCCCCGCCGCGAACTGCGGCCCGGTGCCGGGTGGCAGTACGTCCGCCCGCGCCGTGTCCACGACCAGCCGCCACTGCGCCCCGTGCCCCGCCGGGATCGTGAACTCCTGTGGTTCGGCACCCGCGTTGAACATCAGCAGGAACGAATCGTCGGTGATCCGTTCCCCGCGCGAGCCCGGCTCGGAGATGGCTTCCCCGTTGAGGAACACCGTCAGCGAGCGCGCGTGCTGTGCCTGCCAGTCGCGGGCCCGCATCGGCTCCCCGTGCGGGGTGAACCACGCGATGTCGGAGAGCTCGTCGTCGGTACCCTCCACCGGCCGTCCGTGGAAGAAGCGGCGCCGCCGGAAGACCGGGTGGTCGCGGCGCAGCCACACCATCCGCCGGGTGAACTCCAGCAGCGACGGCGGCGGTTTGCCCGGCTCCGGCCAGTGCACCCACGACAGTGCGTTGTCCTGGCAGTACGCGTTGTTGTTGCCGTCCTGGGAGCGGGCGAACTCGTCGCCGTGGCTGAGCATCGGCACGCCCTGCGAAAGCATCAGCGTGGCCGTGAAGTTGCGCATCTGGCGCTCGCGCAGCTCCTGGATCTCCGGGTCCTCGGTCGGCCCCTCGACCCCGCAGTTCCAGGACCGGTTGTGGGTCTCCCCGTCCCGGTTGCCCTCGCGGTTCGCCTCGTTGTGCTTCTCGTCGTACGAGACGAGGTCGTTCAGGGTGAATCCGTCGTGGCAGGTGGTGAAGTTGATCGAGGCCAGCGGGCGGCGGCCGTCGTCCTGGTAGAGGTCCGAGGAGCCGGTCAGGCGTCCCGCGAACTCCGCGAGCGTCCGCGGCTGGCCGCGCCACAAGTCCCGTACGGTGTCGCGGTACTTGCCGTTCCACTCGGTCCACAGCGGCGGGAAGTTCCCCACCTGGTAGCCGCCCTCGCCCAGGTCCCAGGGCTCCGCGATCAGTTTCACCTGGCTCACCACCGGATCCTGCTGGACCAGGTCGAAGAAGGAGGACAGCCGGTCCACCTCGTGGAACTGCCGGGCGAGCGTGGCGGCGAGGTCGAAGCGGAACCCGTCCACATGCATCTCGGTCACCCAGTAGCGCAGCGAATCCATGATCAGCTGGAGTACGTGCGGGGACCGCATGAGCAGCGAGTTCCCGGTCCCGGTGGTGTCCATGTAGTGCCGGGGATCGTCGGCGAGGCGGTAGTACGAAGCGTTGTCGAGCCCGCGGAAGGACAGCGTCGGGCCCAGGTGGTTGCCCTCGGCGGTGTGGTTGTAGACCACGTCGAGGATGACCTCGATCCCGGCCTCGTGCAGGGCCCGCACCGCCGACTTGAACTCCAGCACCTGCTGGCCGCGGTCACCGGAGGCGTAGCCGTTGTGCGGGGCGAAGAAGCCGATCGTGTTGTAGCCCCAGTAGTTGCTCAGCCCGTCGTCGACGAGCCGGTGGTCGTTCACGTACTGGTGCACGGGCATCAGCTCCAGCGCCGTGACCCCGAGCTTGGTCAGGTGCCCGATGACCGCCGGGTGGGCCAGCGCCCCGTACGTGCCGCGCAGCTCCTCCGGCAGATCGGGGTGACGCATGGTCAAACCCTTGACGTGCGCCTCGTACAGCACCGTGTGGTGGTACTCGTGGCGCGGCGGGCGGTCGTTGGCCCAGTCGAAGTACGGATTGACCACGACCGAACTCATCGTGTGCGGCGCCGAGTCGAGGTCGTTGCGCGAATCCGGCCGGCCGAAGTGGTAGCCGTACACCTCCTCGCCCCAGTCCACGCTCCCGGCGATGGCCCGCGCGTACGGGTCCAGCAGCAGCTTCGCCGCGTTGCAGCGCTGCCCGCGCTCCGGCTCGTACGGCCCGTGCACGCGGAAGCCGTAGCGCTGCCCGGGCATCACCCCGGGCAGGTAGGCGTGCCGCACGAAGGCGTCCGTCTCGCGCAGTTCGACGGCCGTCTCGGAGCCGTCGTCGTGGAGCAGACACAGTTCGATGCGTCGGGCGGCCTCGGAGTAGACCGCGAAATTGGTCCCGGCGCCGTCGTACGTGGCGCCGAGCGGATACGCCTGTCCCGGCCAGACCTGCATGGATACGACTCTTCCCCTCGGTGTCGCGTTGACGTTCGGTGCTGATCCGGCGTGGACCGCGTCCCTGCCAGATCTTCCCCGAAAGTGGGCCCGCACGCGGGGACTTGGGATGCTCCTACCGGGTGACCCGGAGAGCTGATATGCGGGTCAGCGGACTATGCGGGCATCCGATAATGGGTCAACGGACCACCGGTGTAAGGGCCATCGGGCTGCACCGGGCGCCGAGCTCGGAGTACCCTTCCGTGATCACTGGAGACGGGCGTCCAGACGCAGAAGGCGGTGCACGGGTGAGCTCGGGAGGTCTGGAGCTGCCCCCTGGTGACAGCGGTCACGAGGGCGGCCCGGCGGACGCCCCAGGAGGTGCACCCGGTGGTGCGCCCGGCGGGGTGTCGGGCGGGGTTTCGGGCGGGGCGCCCACGGGGGTGCCGGCCGGGGCGGTGTCACTGGCCCCGACGGCGGCGAGCCCGCGCGCCGGGGCCGAGCTGGACTGGGGCGCGGACGCGTGGAGCGAGGTCCGCACCCGCGCGCAGCGGGCCGGCCGTGCGTACATTTGGTTGAACCTGATCGAACAGCGGCTGCGCGCCGTCGTCGGCGCGGTGCTGCGGCCGATCTACGAACCGGTGCACGGCGGCGACGACTGGGTGGTCGCGGCCGCCGGTCCCGCCGGACAGGAGTGGGTGCAGCGCGCCGTGGCCGTCCGCGAGGTCAGCCGGCGCAAGGGCTACCTGCTGGACCCGGCCGACGACAACGTGCTGAGCTTCCTGACGCTCCCGCAGCTGCGGGAGCTCATGGTCCAGCACTGGCCGTGCTTCGAGCCGTACTTCGACGACCGCCGGGAGATCGAGCTCGCGCTCGACGAGCTGGAGGTCACCCGGAACGTGGTCTCCCGCAACCGAGCCCTGTCGCGGGCGGTGTTGGAGCAGGCGGAGCGCGCCTCGGCCCGGCTGCTGGAGGTGCTGGGCGGCGGCGCGGGCTCCCCGGCGGCGGACCGGCTTCCGATCGACGCCGTCGAGGACCTGGTGGGCGACCGGTACGCGGACGTCATCTCGGTCCACCCGGACCGGGTGCGACTGCAGCGGCAGCTCCCGGCGGAGGACCTGTTCGGCGGGGCGCGGCGGCTCGACGCCATCGGCATAGGGCTCAACCTGCTGGTGCAGAACTTCTCGGGCCGAAGACTCGTGCGCCTCACGGAGGCCGGCTGCCGGGTCCGGCTGCTGTTCCTGAACCCGGCCAGCAGCGCCGTCAAGCGGCGCGAGCGGGAGCTCGGCCTGCGCAAGGGCGAGCTGAGCCGCTCGGTGGAGATGAACATCCTGCACGTGCGACGGGTGCGCGCGGGGCTGCGGGACCCCTCGCGCTTCGAGATCCACGTCTTCGACGAGACGCCCCGCTTCACCGCGTACCTGGTGGAGGGGGAGTCCTCGGGCATCGCGGTCGTGCAGTCCTACCTGCGCCGGGCGCGCGGCATGGAGGCACCCGTGCTGGTCCTGCGCGGCGGCGGCACCCGCGACTCTTCGCGGGACGCGGAGCACGGGCTGTTCCCGACGTACCGGGAGGAATTCGAGTCGATCTGGGAGGACTCCCGCCCGGTGTCATGACTGTCAGTGCCCCGTGGCAGGCTGAAAGTCGTTGACCGAAGGTGTACGGGGGAGGGGCACGGGGTGGAGGACTGGCGCGACATGGGGGACTGGCACGGCGGCGTGCTGATCGGGTTCGACCTGGAGACGACCGGCACGGAACCGGGCGAGTCGCGGATCGTGACGGCGGCAGTGGTCGAGGTGCGTGCGGGCGAGGTGCGCGAGCGGCGCGGCTGGCTCGCCGATCCGGGGATACCGATCCCGGAGGGCGCCTCGGCGATCCACGGGATCAGCACGGAGCGGGCCGTGGCGGAGGGCCGCCCGGTGCGCGAGGTCGCGGACGAGGTCGCGGGGGCACTGGTAGAGCACTGGCGCCGCGGAGCGGTGGTCGTCGCATACAACGCGGCCTTCGACCTGACCCTGTTGACGGCCGAGCTGGCCCGGCACGGCCTGCCGTCGCTGGCCGACCGGCTGGGCGGGGCGCAGACCGGGCCGGTGGTGGACCCGCTGACGATCGACCGGGCCGTGGACCGCTACCGGCGCGGCAAGCGGACCCTGGAGGCGGTGTGCGGGGTGTACGGGGTCACCCTGGACACCGCGCACGACGCGGGAGCGGACGCACTGGCCGCGGTGCACGTGGCCCGCGCGATAGCCGCCCGCCACCCGGAGGTGGCGGCGCTCACCCCGGCCGATCTGCACGCCCGCCAGGGCGGCTGGCACGAGCGCTGGGCCCGCGACTTCCAGTCGTACCTGCGCCGCCAGGGCACCCCCGACGCGGTGATCGATCCGGCGTGGCCGCTGCGGAGCCTGCTGCCGGCCACGGCCTGAGCGGCAGGGCCGGCTCCCCTACGTGGGCCACTCCTCGCTGTATCCAAGGTGGAGGTCGCGGTCGCAGCAGTGGCAGCGCAGGGTGAGGCAATAGTGCTCGCCCCGGTGGTTGAACACCTGGGCGGGGCCCCTGCGCGCGATGTCCGCGAAGAGCGGGGCGCCGTCCCGGAAGGTCCTGGCGCGGCCGGTCATGAACAGCGTCTCGCTGTGGATGTCCTGGCGGAGCCGGTCCCGGTTCTCCCGGTGGTGAAGGTCCGAGACGTCGCGGTCCGCGTCCGGGTCTGTTCCGGGCCGGTCCACGGTGCGGGGCCGCCCGGGGCCGAGCCGGCCGCGGAGCTCCTTCCACCGGGACGGGGCGAACTGTAGGGAGTGGTGCAGCAGGACCAGGTCGAGCGGGCGCCACCCGTCGGCGGCCCCGTCCGGTTCGTTCTGCGCGTCGGCCCGGATCGGCAGGTGGACGAGCGCGCGCGGCGACGTGGCCGCGAGGGGCCGGAGCCCAGCGGTGGTCTGCGCGGTTTGCTGTTCGAACCACCCGTTGAGGTACCAGTACCAGACGGTGTCGACGAGCACCGCGCGGACAGGGGTCCGGGCGGGGCGGATGACCTTGGGCGGAGGGCGCCGCGGTCGCCCTGGTGGGCGAGGCGCAGCCGCCCCGGATTCGTCCGACGCCGCTTCACCACCCGCTGGTGACCGGCCGTTCGGCGCGGGAAGCCGGGCGGGCCGCGGCTCAGACGACCAGGACCCGGCGCCCCCGGGTGTGGCCGGCGCGACTGTCGGTGTGCGCAGCCGCTGCCTCGGTGAGCGAGTACGACTTCTCGACCGGGATGTGGAGCCTGCCCCGGGAGATGAGGTCGACGGCCTCGGCGAGCGCGTCCGGCACGCTCCCGGCCACGCCGGAGAACCGGACGCCCAGCTGCGGCGCACCGAGGTCGGCGATGGAGATGACCTTGCGCGGGTCCCCGGTCAGCTCGACGAGTTCGCGGATCACGCCCGAGCCGGCCAGGTCGAGGGCCGCGTCGACCCGGCCCAGGTGCCGCACCCGTTCGACCCAGCCCTCGTTGTAGGTCGTGGCGAGGGCGCCCAGGCCGCGCAGGTAGTCCTGGTTCGCAGCCCCGGCCGTGCCGATCACCGTGATGCCGCGCGCACGGGCGATCTGCAGCACCGCCGACCCGACGCCGCCGGACGCGCCGCTGACCAGCAGCGTCTGGCCGGACTGCACGCCGACCTCGCGGATGATGCGCAGCGCGGTCTCCACCACCGACGGGTAACCGGCCGCCTCCTCGAAAGCCAGTCCCTCGGGCATCCGGGCCCAGGCCGACAGCACGGCGAATTCGGCGTACGTGTCGGCGCCTTCGCCGAACACGCGGTCGCCGACGTCGACCCCCTCGACGTCCTCGCCGACCTCATCCACCACCCCGGCGGCGTCCAGTCCGACCCCGGCGGGCAGCTCGACCGGATGGGCTCCCAGGACCTGGCCCTCCCGGATCCTCCAGTCGACGGGATTGACACCCGCCGCCCGTACGGCGATGCGTATCCGACCGGGGCCCGCGTGGGGCTCCTCGGCTTCCACCAGTTGCAGGACCTCGGGACCGCCGAACTCGGCGAAACTGATTTTCCTCATGGGCCGAAGATAGCCCTAACGGTTAGGGTTTCACAACGGATATGGATTCATACCTGATAGTGTCAGGGCATGATCGAGCCGTCCGGACGCCGCGAACGCAAGAAGGCCGCGACCCGTCAGAAGATCGCTGACACCGCGCTGCGCCTCTTCCTGGAGCGCGGGTACGACTCCGTGGGCATCCGTGACGTGGCGGCCGAGGCCGACGTGGCCGTCACCACCGTCTTCGCCCACTTCGCCTCAAAAGAGGCCCTGGTGTTCGAGCGCGACCAGGACTTCGAGCAGCGCCTCACGCGGGCGGTGTCCGACCGACCTCCGCACGAGCCGCTCATCCCGTCGCTGCACCGCGAGGTCCAGTCCCTGGTGCGGCACTGCACGGCGGAGGGCAGTGCCCCCGTCCGACGCATGATCGAGGGATCGCCCGCCCTGCGGGAATACGAGGAGTCGATGAGCCTGCGTCACGCGCAGGCGCTGGCAGTGGCGCTGGCCGCCGATCCCCACCTGTCCCGGAGTGCGACGGCCTGCCGGGCGACCGCGCGGTTCGCCATCGACGCCTACGCGCTGGCCTGCCGGGCGGACGATCCCGGGGCCACGGTGGACGAGGTCTTCCGGATGATCGAGGCGGCCTGGGAAGCCACCGCGCCCTGAGCCGGGGATGCCGGCGCGCTGCGGCCGGCGCCGGCGCCGCACGACACGTGCGGGTTGCCCCGGGCGGCCCGCACCGGACCTGTTCGCCCGATCATGTGACTACCGCCGGCCCGGGCGTCGGGTGGACTCACCCAGTTCGAGCTCGTGCTGGAGAAGGCCCGCGTTCCACGTCCCGAGCCCGCGGACCCCGAAAGACGCCCGGCAGCCCGGCAGCCGACAAGGCCACAGCAACGGACCGTGCCACGACCACCCGCGCAGCCACCGCACCTGGTACACGATCCCGGAGGACACGGCAGTCAGGGCGCCCGCCTGCGGGAGGGCTCCCCCGCGGCGAGCGGCTCGCGGCAGCCCTCGCCATCTGGCTCCACACGTGATCGCCCGGACAGCTCCTCACTAGACCCGTACTTCGCGGGTGACTGTTTCAGGTCTGTGGCCAGCGGGTTTGTGTGATGTCGGGCCGCCTGCTGGCCGGCCGCGACGGCGGTGGAATGGACCAGGATCCGGCGCACGGTCAGCAGTGGATCGCTCTTGCGGCGGCCGGTCAGCGTATGAACGTCTTCCAGGACCCGGTAGGTCTCCCGTTCCGCCCCCGGTTTCCTCTCGTCCCGCGCGGGCACCCAGTCGACGGGCTGTGCCTCCTCAGGATCCAGGACTGCGTAGAACTCGTCCTTGATCTGCGCGGCCGGGACGGGCGCGATGAACTCCACCCCGGCCTGAAGCAGGGCGGTGATGTTGGAGTAGGACACCAGCTTGGAGTCGGCGACCATCAAGAACTCGTGGGTGCCGGCCATCGCTTTGAGGTCTTTCATCGCTCCGACGACCTGGCTGACCTCGGCCGCGGCGCCGTCGAAGACCCGGGAGTGCACGGGGATACCGCCGTCGGCGGACACCGCGAGCCCGGCCTGGACCTGTTTCAGGTCCAGGCGCCGGTCTTTGGGATGCCCGTTGCAGGCGATGAGCGGGTACCGCTCGTCCTGGTCATCGGCGGGGAAGGCGCCATGGACGGACATGCTGGTCATGTCCCAGTGCAGCCGGGAGACGTCGATCCCGAACTCAGTGATGGCCCGGGCACCGACGGTGCCCGCGATGACCTCCAGCTTCGGGGCGATCGCGTCCAGCGCGCGGGCCAGACGGTCGTCGTTGAGCAGGTCCGGTGTGATGCCGAAGACCTCCTCCACCGCCCAGGTGCGGGCCCAGTCCCCGACCCGCACCAGCGGTGCGGGCGAGGTCAGCCGGTTGGCCACCAGTGCCTCGATGACCTGTCCGTGGGTCAGATGGGCGCTCGCGCCGCCCGGACACACCTCATCGACGACCCCGGCAACATCCAGCCGGCGCAGAAACTCGGCAGCGACAGGCAGAGCGCCCAGACGCTTCTCCACCACGGATGTCACCACGCACTCAAAGCGCTGGCGCTGGGACCGTGGCCGCGGGGACCGGGAAGTCATCGACACACCCGGACCAACGCCACACCACCGGTCCGGGACACTCCCGGACCGGTCACACCATACGAATCAACGACCCGCGAAGTACGGGACTAGAAGGCGTGCCACCGCATTTCCGGGTCGCCGTCGCGCAGGGAGGCGACCCGGCGGCGGAATTCCGCCAGGGCCTTCGGGTTGGTCGGGGCGTGCTGGGCGACCCAGGCACAGCTGGCCGTCTCGCGCGCACCGCGCAGCACCGTGCAGCCCTCCCAGTCACGCACGTCCCAGCCGTACTCCGCCACGAAGGCCTCGTACGACGGTGCCGGCAGCCCGTACCGGTCTCGGGCCAGGGCCATCACCACCAGGTCGTGCTCGCGCAGATCGGCCGAGACGGTCTCCAGGTCCACCAGGACCGGCCCGTCCGGACCCACGTGGACGTTGCGGGGGAGCGCGTCGCCGTGGATCGGGCCCGGCGGCAGGTGCGGGGTGAGCGAGGCCACCTCGCCGGCGTACGCGTCGCGCCGGGCCCGCAGGTACGCCGCGTCGGCCGGGTCGACCGCCTCGCCCGCCAGCCGGAGCCAACGCTCGACCCCGCCCAGCAGGTCCCGCGCCGGCAGCGCGAACGGCGCCGCCGGGAGGGCGTGGATCTGCCGCAGCAGCCCCGCCAGGTCCTCGGGACCGGCCTGGCGGACCGCATCCGCCAGACGGTGCCACACCGTCACCGGGTGCCCCGCCACCAGCCGCGGCTTCGGCTCGGCCGCACGGGCCGCCGGGATCCCGGCCCGTTCGAGCCAGCCCGCGACCGCGAGTTCCCGCTCGGCCCGCTCCAGCAGCGCCGCCTCCCGGCCTACCTTCACCACCAGGTCGCCGGCCGCGAACACCGCGTTCTCGCCCAGCGCCAGCAGGGCGGCCGGCCGTGTGAAGCCCGCCTCCGTCAGTACGTTCCGGGCCTGCGCCTCGTCCATGCCGTCTCTCCGGATGCGGATCGTCGTGAATCCGCCAAGTCTCGCATCCCGGTGCGCAGCGCCTTGACGTGCCATCAGGCCCTGCGCACGATGACCGAGCCGGATGCGGATGATCCACCCGTAAGGGGGCCATGTGGCCACGACGTCGGCCGCCACCCGGCACCGCCGGGCCGATCACGGGGCGTGGTTCCTGGTCCTGCCCGCGCTGATCCCGATCCTGCTGCTCAGCGTCGGCCCGCTCCTCTACGGCATCGGCCTCGCCTTCACCGACTCCCAGTCGGGCCGGACCGCGGCGACCCGATGGGCCGGCGTGCTGAACTTCCAGGACCTGCTCCACGACCGGCTGTTCCGCGAGTCCTTCCGGATCGGTCTGCTGTGGGCCGTCGGCGTCACCGTGCCGCAGTTCCTGCTCGCCCTGGGCCTCGCCCTCCTGCTCAACCAGCAGCTGCGGCTGCGCGGCCTGGCCCGGGCGCTCGCGATCATCCCCTGGGCCATGCCCGAGGTCGTCGTCGCCATCATGTGGCGGCTCGTCTACCACCCCGACGCCGGGATCCTCAACGAGACCCTGTCCGGGCTGGGCCTCGCCGGGGACACCGACTGGCTGGCCGGCCTGGCCACCGCCCTGCCCGCCGTCGTCCTCGTCGGCATCTGGGCGGGCATGCCGCAGACCACCGTCGTCCTGCTCGCCGGCCTCCAGAACACCCCGCACGAACTGCACGAGGCCGCCTCCCTCGACGGGGCCGGATCCTGGCGCCGCTTCCTGACCGTGACCTGGCCGGCGCTGCGGCCCGTCGCCCTGTCGGTCTCCGCCCTCGCCTTCATCTGGAACTTCAACGCGTTCGCCCTGGTGTACGTGCTGACCGGCGGCGGGCCCGGCGGACGTACCCGGCTGCCCATGCTCTTCGCGTACGAGGAGGCCTTCCGCTACGGCCAGTTCGGGTACGCCGCCGCGATGGGCTGCGTGATGGTCGCGGTGGTCTCCGTCCTCCTCGCCGTGTACCTCGCGGGCCGGCTCACGGGAGGGGAAGCGCAGTGAACTCCGCGAACGCCGCGCAGGGGAACACCCGTACGCGCAGCCCCGCACGAGCGGCCCGAGAGGCCCGTGCGGCCCGGGCCGGGCGTGCCGGGCGTGCCGGGCGTGCCGGCGGAGCAGCGCGGACGGGCCGGGCAGCCCGGGCCGGCCAGTACCTGGCGCTCGCCGGCTACCTGGCCTTCCTCGCCCTGCCCTTCCTCTGGCTGGTCTCCACCGCCTTCAAGCCCCCGCGTGAGCTCGGCAGCCTGCACCCCACCTGGCTCCCGAAGGACCCGACCCTCGGCAACTTCCGCCAGGCCTTCGCCGAACAGCCCCTGCTGCACGCCGGGTTCAACAGTCTCCTTGCCGCCGTGTGCGCCGCCGTGGCCGCGGTGCTCCTGGCCACCCCGGCGGCCTTCGTCCTGGCCCGGCGCCGGGGGAGGCTGTCGGCCGCGGTCACCGCATGGGTCGTGGTCGGCCAGGCCTTCCCTTTCGTGCTGGTGATCATCCCGCTGTTCCTGGTCCTCAAACAGCTGCACCTGATCAACTCGCTGCCCGGCCTGGTGCTCGTCTACGTCGTGTGGTCGCTGCCGTTCGCGCTGTGGATGCTCGTCGGGTACGTCCGGGCCGTGCCGCCCGAACTGGAGGAGGCGGCGGCCGTGGACGGCGCCGGCCGGCTGCGCACCCTCGTCTCCGTCGTCGCGCCCCTGCTCGCTCCGGGGATCGTGGCCACCGCGCTCTTCGCCTTCATCACCGCGTGGAACGAGTTCTTCTTCGCGCTCGTCCTCCTCAAGACCCCGGAGCAACAGACCCTGCCGGTCGTCCTGACCCATTTCCTCGGCGCGGAAGGGGCCGTCGACCTCGGCCCGCTCGCCGCCGCGGCCCTCCTCGCGACCCTGCCGTCGCTGGTGGTCTTCGCGGTCATCCAGAAGCGCATCACGGGCGGCATGCTCGCAGGGGCGGTGAAGAGCTGATGCTGCGTTCCGCCCTGCGCCCGGCCCTCGCGGCGCTGATCCTGTTGGCCGGGTTGGCCAGCGGCTGCTCCGAGCCCGGCGACGGGCCGGACCGCCTCGGGAGGATCACCCTGCGCTTCCAGTCCCTCGCCTGGCAGCAGGAGTCCGTCGACGCCAACAAGTCCCTGGTCGCCGAGTGGAACGCCACGCACCCCCGCATCCGGGTCGAGTACGTCCAGGGCAGCTGGAGCAGCGTCCACGACCAGCTGCTGACCTCCTTCGCAGGCGGCGAGGCTCCCGACGTCATCCACGACGCCTCCGACGACCTCGCCGACTTCGCGTACTCCGGCTACCTCGCCGACCTGCGGCCGCTGCTCTCCGACCGGCTCAAGGGCGACATCCCCGCCCGCAGCTGGGAGAGCACCACCATCGGATCCGGGATCTACGGGGTGCCCTTCCTCCAAGAACCCCGCGTCCTGATGGCCGACAGCGGGCTGCTGCGCGCCTCCGGGGTGCGCATACCGACCCCCGAAGCCCCGTGGAGCTGGGCGGAGTTCCGTACGGCTGCCGAGCGGCTCACCAGCGACGGGCGGTACGGGGTGGCCTGGCCGCTCAAGGACCCCGTCTCCGCCACCCTCAACCTCGGCCTGTCCGCGGGCGGCCGGCTCTTCCACCGCGACGGCGACGGGAAGGTCGCGATCCGTTGGACCGAGGGCGACGCCGTCGTCCCCTCCACCATCCGGGCCCAGCTCGCCGACGACCACAGCGCCGCCCCGACCACCCTCGGGATGGGCGGCGCGGACACCCTGCCCGGTTTCTTCGGCGGCCGGTACGCGATGGTGCCGCTGGGGTTCTCGTACCGTCAGCAGATCGTCCGGCAGGCCCCGCCGGGCTTCGCCTGGGAGGTGCTGCCGCTCCCGGCCGGGCCGCAGGGCCCCGCTCAGGGCGTCAGCCCGCAGACCCTGTCGATCGCCCGGGACAGCCCGTACAAGGAGGAGGCGGCAGCATTCGTCGACTTCCTGCTCAGTCCGGCCAACATGGTCCGCCTCGCCCGCGGCGACTGGATGCTGCCCACGGGCTCGCAGGCCCTGGCCGACCCGGCCCTGCGCACTCCCGAACTGGGCTGGGCCACGGGCGCGGCGCTGGCCGAGCAGCTGCGTCCGGCGCCGGCGCAGTCGGTGCGCGGTTACCCGGAGTGGAAGGACAAGGTCGCGACGCCGGCCCTGCAGGAGTTCTACAGCGGGGCGATCGGCCTGCCGGAGCTTGAGGAGCGCCTGGTGGTGGACGGAAACCGGGTGCTGGCCCGCTACCAGCGCTGAGTACGGCCGGCGGACGGGTGGCGGGAGGTCGATCGAAACTTCATTGCACGAGACGTATCGTCTCGTTAGGCTCGGTGCATGACCTCAGCCAAGCCCGCCCACATCGCCATGTTCTCCATCGCCGCCCACGGGCACGTGAACCCGAGCATCGAAGTGATCCGGGAACTCGTGGCCCGCGGCCACCGCGTCAGCTACGCGGTCCCCGCCTCCTTCGCCCGGAAGATCGCGGAGACCGGTGCCACACCGGTGATCTGGCACTCCATCCTGCCCACCGACGACGAGCCCGAGGCCTGGGGCACCGAGCTCATCGACACCATCGAACCGTTCCTCAACGACGCCGTCCAGGCACTGCCGCAGCTCGCGGCCGCCTTCGAGGGCGACGAGCCCGACCTCGTCATCCACGACATCACCTCCTACCCCGCGCCCGTCCTCGCCCGCCGCTGGGGCGTCCCCGCCGTGTCGCTCTCCCCGAACCTGGTCGCCTGGACCGGGTACGAGGAGGAGGTCGCGGCACCGATGACGGCCGCGCTGCGCGCCTCCGAGCGCGGGCGGGCGTACTACGCCCGTTTCCGGGACTGGCTCGCAGAGCACGGCATCGACGAGGACTCCGACCGGTTCGTCGGCCGCCCGCGCCGCAGCATCGTGCTCATCCCGCGCGCCCTCCAGCCGAACGCCGACCGCGTGGACGCGTCCGTCCACACCTTCGTCGGGGCCTGCCAGGGCGACCGCAGCGCCGACCAGGGCAGCTGGCAGCGCCCGCAGGCGGCCGACGGCAAGAAGGTGCTGCTGGTCTCCCTCGGCTCCACCTTCACCAAGCAGCCCGCCTTCTACCGGGCCTGCATCGAGGCCTTCGGGGACCTGCCCGACTGGCATGTCGTCCTCCAGATCGGCAAGTTCACCGACGAGGCCGAACTGGGCGCCGTCCCCGCCAACGTGGAGGTCCACCGCTGGGTCCCCCAACTGGACGTCCTGCGCCAGGCCGACGCCTTCATCACCCACGCGGGCGCCGGCGGCAGCGCGGAGGGCCTTGCCACCGGCACCCCGATGGTCGCCGTCCCACAGGCCGTCGACCAGTTCACCAACGCCGACGTGCTCCAGGGACTCGGCGTCGCCCGACACGTCCCGATGGAGGAGACCGACGCCCGGACCCTGCGGGCGGCCGTCCTCGCGCTGGTCACGGACCCCGAGGTCGCCGCGCGCGCCGAGGCCGTCCGCCTCCGGATGGCCGCGGAGGGCGGCACGCGACGGGCCGCCGACCTCATCGAGGCCGAACTGCCCGCAGTGTCGGTGCGCCGTCCTATCGTTCGGGCATGACTACGAAGAAGTACGCGGCCCTGCTGCGCGGAATCAACGTCGGCGGGGCCAAGAAGGTCCTGATGGCCGAACTGCGCGAGGTCCTGACGGGCCTCGGCCACACCGAGGTGCAGACCTACCTGCAGAGCGGCAACGCCGTCTTCGCCTCCCCGAAGCAGGACCCGGCGGCCCTGGCCCGCGAGTTGGAGCGGGCGATCGAGGCCCGCTTCGGCTTCGCGGTGGCCTGCCTGGTGGTCGACGGGACCTACCTGCGGGCCGTCGCCGAGGCCTGCCCCTTCCCGGCCGACGAACTGGAAGGCCGGCAGCTGCACGCGACCTTCCTCTCCGAACAGCCGACCGAGGAGCGGTTCGCCTCGATCGACGGGCCCGCGTACCTTCCGGAGGAGTACCGGATCGGCGACCGGGTCGTCTACCTCTACGCCCCGGACGGCCTGGGCCGCTCCAAACTGGCCGAGGCCCTCTACAAGCCCGCCGTGTTCAAGGGCATCGACGCGACGACCCGCAACTGGAACACGGTCGTCAAACTCGTCGCGCTGACGCAGGAGTAGGAGGCCGGCCGCCCGGCCGCCCGGGGTCCGGGCGAGGTCAGCGGCGGCACAGGGCCGTGTCCGGTGGTGCCGGGGTTCGCCGGCTGAAGTCGACCCGCCGGGCGCCCCGACACCCGCCAGTCCCCTCAGGCCGCCTGCGCGAGCGCCACCGGAACTAGCTCCAGTCGATGTCGGACAGGCTCTCCAGCGGGGCCCGCTCTTCCACGGACTCCGGTACGACCAGGGAGTCCGCCTTCGTCACCACGGCGGGGAAACGGAGGTGCGCACGCTTTTGTATCTCGCTCAGCTTGACCTGGAACACCCGGAACTCGTCCAGTTCGAGCGATTCGGCCAGGACCAGGTTCTGCGTCAGCAGGAACGCCTTGGCCTTGAGCGTCTCCTGTTCCGTGTAGACGAGCACCTTCCAGAACTCCCGCGGTATCCGCACGCCCCGGAACACCCGGTCGTCGTCCTGGAAGACCGGGCCGCCGAACGCGCTCACCTTGAGGTCGTCGACCTCCACGTCCTCGAACACCGCGTCTTCGAGCCGCCCCCAGAGGCCGCCCCGCTTGCTCTGGTTGAAGTCGTCCATCTGCGGAGTGATGTTGCTGTAGAAGAACGAGTCCCGGTTCGCCTTCTCCGCCTCGGGCAGCGTGCCCCAGGTCAGGTCGGCGCGGCGCGCGATGTGTCCACGGTCCAGCCGGTTGCTCGCACCGCCCTTGTACAGCTCGTTGCTGACCTGGGTGTCGGCGGGCAGGCGCGGGTCCTTCGTGAAGTCGATCCCCTTCCGGTCGAGCTTCTTGAGCGCGCCGCCGTCGATGTTCCAGGCGACCCAGATCGCGAACCGGCGCGGCCCGCTCAACGCCAGCGAGAAGTGCGTGTACGGGATGACCGGTGAGCCGTCCAGCAGCACTGCGTCGCCCTTGATCGACGGGTTGAGCAGCGGGGGCCCCACGGGTACCGCGAGGAAGCCCGGGTCGTAACCGGTCAGCGCCTCCAGCGAATCGGACGGAGGCTGCTCCAGGGTGATCTTCAGCTCTTCGAAGACGGCGTGGGGGAAGCAGGCCAAGGCCCGGTCCTCGGGGTTCCCGTCCTCCTCGCCGCCGAAGTGCAGACCGGCCAGTACGTCCGTCGCCTTGCCGGTGCGCCCTTTGAACATCCAGGCGGATCCGGAGTCGCCGGGCAGGCTGATCTCGTCGCCGGCCGCCGGATGCGCGGGGTCGGGCCCTATCTCGAAGCACTCGATCTCGCGTACTCCGACGGGCAGCCCGTAGTTGATGCTCACCTTGGCGAAGGGGCGCGTCACCACCCCGTGCGTGATGCCGGTGGTCCGCCCGCTCTTGACGACCTTGTCGTCGATCTGTGGCTCGCCCAGCTTCGCCGGGGTGACCCCGAGGTCGAGGATGGAGGTGTCGAAGTCGCGTTCGGTGATGCTCGAAACGGCGCAGTCGCCGACCCGGCCGAGGTGGGAGCGCCGCAGCGTGCCGAGCCGGTTCAGCGCGATCCGGCTGTCGTCGGTGGTCCCGGGCTGTACGACCTCGTCACCGATGACGCCCTTGCGACCGTTCAGGACGTGCCAGTTGCTCAGTACGCAGGTCGTGCCGTCGTTCTTGTCGAAGACGATGCAGCCGAGGGTGCCGGCGCCCACCTTGACGTTGCCGACGCTCACCCCGGGACGGACCGGGTCGACGCGCTTCTGCCGCGCGGGCGTCTCCGCCTCGGCCACCACCAGGAAGTGCGGCTTGTAGCTGCGCTGCACGACGTCCGTCGGCACCTTCACCCCGCCGCCTATGTCGATGACGGGAGGTATCTCGACGCTCCCCACGTCGCGTACGCCCTCGGGCCCGACCTTGCTGTCCACCGTGAACTGCAACGCCAGTTCCTTGCTGCGTTTGCCGTTCTTCTCCTTGTAGCCGATGCCGATCGAGGACACGTTCGGGTCGCTGAGGTAGCTCGACCCGCGGGTACGGATGAAATGCTTGAGCGAGGTGATCAGCTCGTCCTGGCCGTTCGCCGCGGGGGCCGCGGGCGTGCCGGGCGCGGTGGCGGACTTGGCGGACGTGCGCTTCTTGGCAGCCATCGAAGGCTCCCTTCGGGCAAGGAGTGCGGACGTGACTCGGGCTCCCCGCTCCGTGCATGCACTTCCAGCCTACGGCCGCCCTGCCGACCGGGCGCGTCGAGGACGGTCGGATCGGCGCCCGCAGAGTGGGGACACGGTTTCCACCGTGCCCCGACCGACACGTAGGACGCCGGGTGTGCCAGGCTCCTGGCCATGCGTTACATCATCATCGGCGCCGGGGCGATCGGCGCGACCATCGGCGGACGGCTGGCGGAGGCGGGCGCCGAGGTCGTCCTCGTCGCGCGCGGCGCCCACGCGGAGGCCCTCACGGCGGACGGGCTGCGGCTCACGACCGCGGACGGCGCCCGGGTACACCGGATCCCCGTGGTCACGGGCCCGGCCGAACTCGGTGAACTGCGACCGGACGACGTCCTGCTGCTGGCCGTGAAGACCCAGGACGCGATCGTCGCGCTCGACGCGTGGGGCGACGCGGAAGTGGCGGGCGGCGGAACGGCGGCGCAGCGGCTGCCGGTCCTGTGCGCGCAGAACGGCGTGGAGAGCGAGCGGCTCGCCCTGCGCCGCTTCGCCCGCGTGTACGGGGTGTGCGTATGGCTGCCCGCCACCTTCCTGGAGCCGGGGGCGGTGTCCGCGCTGTGCGCGCCGCTGACCGGCATCCTGCACATCGGGCTGGCGTCCGGGGGAGCGGACGCACGGGCCCGGCGGATCGCGGCCGACCTGGAGAAGTCCGGCTTCGCGGCGCCGGTCGTCGAGGACGTCATGCGGTGGAAGTACGCGAAGCTGCTGGGGAACCTGGGCAACGCCATCCAGGCGACGACCGGCCCCGAACCGCACCCGGCGAAGGCGGCGCTGCTGGTGCGCGCGCAGCAGGAGGGGCGGGCCGCACTCGGGGCGGCGGGCATCGCCTACGCCTCCGACGCGGAACAGGCGGCGGCCCGCGACGGCAAGGTCGACCATCCTCCGGTCCTGCGGGGCGGTTCCTCCTGGCAGTCCCTGCAGCGGGGCACGGGCTCCATCGAGGCGGACTACCTCAACGGGGAGATCTCCCTGCTGGGGCGCCTCCACGGAGTGCCGACCCCGGTGAACGACACGCTGCGCCACGCGGCGAACATCTTCGCCCGGGAGGGCCTGCCACCGGGGGCGATGTCGATCGACGACCTGACGGCCCTGGCCGACGAAGCGGCGGCCCGGACCTGAGCGACCCGGAGAGCCGGTGCTCCGGGCCGCGGACCCCGTGCACCGGCCGACGGGCCCGTGGCTGCGGGCGGCGGTGGAGCAGGGATCAGGCTGCGGCGAGCAGGGGCACGCCGAGGGGGGCCGTGTCGTAGCGGTGGAGGAGGAGGCGGGCCAGTTCCGGCGCCGCGCCGAGGACGGCGGACACGAGGTCCGCCCCGGCGGTTTCCGCGCCCGCCACGATGCGGTCGGGGAGGCGCCCGGGGGCGATGACGTACGGGGCCACCGCCACCCGGCGCACCCCCTGCGCGCGCAGGGCCCGTACGGCGTCCTCCGTACGGGGCAGCGAAGCGGAGGCGAACGCAGGTCGCACGGCGCACCAACCGGTGTGCCGCCACTCCCGCGCGATTTCAGCGATCACTGCGATCGCCTCCGGGTCAGAGGAACCGGCGGACGCGAGCACCACGCCGGTGGTGGCGCGGTCCGCCGGGGTGAGGCCCGCTTCCGCGAGGCGGCGCTCCAGGGCGCCGACCAGCAGCGGGGACGGGCCCAGGACGTCCGCGATCCGGACCGAGAGGTCCGGCAGCCGGGACGTGGCTTCGGCCAGCACCGCGGGTACGTCGGACTTCGCGTGGAACGCCCGCGTCAGGAGCAGCGGGAGGGCCACGACCTCCCGAACGCCGGACCGGTACAGGTCGGACGTCACCTGCGCCACCGTCGGGGTGTCGAAGTCCAGGAAGGCCGTCTCCACCCGCAGCCCCGGCCGCAGCGCCCGCACCCGCCGGGTGAGGGCGTGCACGGTCGCCGCGTGCCGCGGGTCGCGGCTGCCGTGGGCGATGACGAGGAGGGCGGGGGCGGGGGCGGGGGCGCGGAACACGGGACTCAGCTCTTGACCAGCAGGCCGCGGCTGCGCAGCACCCACCGCTCGACCGGGCTGAAGATCAGCAGGTCGATGGCGATGCCGACCACGAGGATCAGGATGATCGCGAGGAACACGCCCGGCAGGTCGATGTTGTTGCGGCCGTTCTCCAGCAACTGGCCCAGGCCCAGGCCCAGGTCGGGGGAGCTGGCGATGATCTCGGCGGCCATGAGCGAGCGCCAGGAGAAGGCCCAGCCCTGCTTCAGCCCGGCGAGGTAGCCCGGCAGGGCGGCCGGCATGACCACGTGCCGGGCCCCGCGCAGGCCGGTGGCACCCAGCGTGCGGCCCGCCCGCAGGAACAGCGGCGGCACCTGGTCGATGCCGGAGACGAGGCCGTTGGCGATGGACGGGACCGCGCCGAGCAGGATCACCGTGTACATCATGGCGTCGTTGAGGCCGAACCAGAGCACGGCCGGAGGCACCCAGGCGACCGAGGGCAGGGACTGCAGGCCCTGGAGGATGGGCCCGATCGCGGCGCGGACGAACTTGACGCGGGCGACGACCAGTCCGAGCGGCGTGCCGATGGCCAGGGCGAGCAGGAAGCCGAGCAGACCGCGGGAGACGCTGGTCCAGATGACCTCCAGCAGGGTGCCCTTGAGCCACATCTCGGACAGGCTGTCCCAGACCGCGGACAGCGGCGGGAGCTTCGTCGGGTCGGTGACCTTCGCCGCGACGAGGACCTGCCACACCAGGAGCACCAGGCCCACGGCGATGAACGGCGGGAGGACCTTCTTGACGAAGACCTCGCGGGCCGGGGTGCGGTGGGTCTGGACCGCGTCGAGGGCGTCCAGGCCGGCCTCCAGGCCCGCCAGGTCGTCGCTCTTGTCCTTGGCCTTCAGGGTGGTGTCAGTGCTGGCCATGGCGGCGGATCTCCCCACGCAGGTGTTCAGTGATCTCGACGGACAGCTCCGCGACGTCCGCGTCCTCGATGCGGCGCGGCTGCGGGATGTCCACGGTCCATTCCTTCGCGACCCGGCCGGGCCGGGAGGAGAGGAGGACCACGCGCTGGGCGAGGCGCACGGCCTCGCGCACGTTGTGCGTGACGAAGAGCACGGAGACGTCCGTCTCGGCCCAGATGCGGGTGAGCTCGCCGTGGAGGACGTCACGCGTGATGGCGTCCAGCGCCGCGAACGGCTCGTCCATCAGCAGGAGCCGGCTGTCCTGGGCCAGCGCCCGGGCCAGGGCGACGCGCTGGCGCATGCCGCCGGACAGCTCGTGGACGCGCTTGCCGTAGGCGCCGCCGAGGCGGACCAGCTCCAGCAGGCGTTCGGCCTCGGGCTTGCGGTCGGCCTTGGCCACCCCGCGCAGGCGCAGGGCGAGTTCGATGTTCTTGCCCGCGGTGAGCCACGGGAAGAGGGCGTGCTCCTGGAACATCAGGGCGGGCCGGCCGGCGGTCTCGATCGAGCCGGCGGTGGGCTCGTCGAGTCCGGCGACCAGGTTCAGCAGGGTGGACTTGCCGCACCCCGAGGCCCCCAGGATGGTGACGAACTCGCCGGGCGCGACATCGAGGCTGATGTCGTCCAGGACGAGCTGCGATCCGGCCGGACCGGAGAAGGACTTCGAGACGTGCTCGATGCGGGCGGCGTGCGTCTGCTCCGCTACCGTGCCCTCGGCAGCCTTGGCGAGTGTGGTGGCCATGGTCGTCACCTCCTGGGGTTCGTGCGTGCGGGGGGTTACTTGGCGCCGAGACCGGCGTCGGAGACCTCGGGCTTGCCGGCCGCCTTGAGGACCTTGTTCAGGAGCGACAGGTCGTAGATGCCGGCGAGGTCGGGCTGCTCGATGAGCTTGGCCTTGACCGCCCAGTCGGACTCGGTCTTCAACGTGGTGGCCAGCGGGTCGTCGGTGACGAGGATGCTCTTCCAGGCCGGGTCGATGACCGCGGGCTCCAGCTCCTTGCCGCCGAGCGTCTTGAGCGCCGCGTTGGCGGAGGCCTTCGCCTTGTCCGGGTTGGCGTTGATCCACTCGTTCGTCTTCACCGTGCCGCGCAGCACGGCCTCGACGACGTCCGGGTGCTCCTTGAGGAACTTCTGCGACACGATGACGTTCGTGATCACGAACTTCTTGTCGGGCCACAGGTCGGTCTCGTCGAGGAGGATCGAGGCGCCGTCGGAGACGAGCTTGGACGCGGTCGGCTCGGGAACCCAGGCTCCGTCGATCGAGCCCTGCTTGAAGGCGTCCGGGGTCACCTTGTTGTCCGTGCGGACGACGGAGACGTCACCCTTGCCGGACTCCGGGTCGACCTTCCAGCCCTTCTCGGAGATCCAGTTGAGGAACGCGACGTCCTGCGTGTTCCCCTTCTGCGGGGTGGCGATCTTCTTGCCCTTGAGGTCGTCCAGGGTCTTGATCTTGTCCGGGTTCACGACGAGCTTCACGCCGCCGGAGGCGGAGCCCGAGATGATCCGCAGGTTGCTGCTCTTGGACTTCACGTAGCCGTTGATCGACGGCGAGGGGCCGACGAACCCGATGTCGAGAGAGCCGCCGTTGAGGGCTTCGATCTCGGACGGGCCGGCGTTGAAGGTCTGCGGCTTGATCGCGGTGCCGCCGAGCTCCTTGGCGATCAGGCCCTCCTGGATGCCGACCAGCGCGGTGGCGTGCGTCAGGTTCGGGAAGTACCCGATGCGGACCTCGGGGGCGGAGAGCTTCTTCGCGCCGGCGGCGGGGGCGGCCGACGCGTTCGCGTCGTCCTTCTCGGCCTGCGAGCCGTAGCCGCACGAGGCGAGCGCGCCGATCAGGAGCGGCAGGGCGGCAGCGGCGGCGATACCGCGGTGCAGGGACTTGCTGGTGATACCGGTGGCAGGCACGGAGGGTTTCCTCTCACAGCGTCATCTCATGACGCAGGTCTTCGTCTGTGGAGCAGGGTCGGGTACGGCTCGTGGGGGGTGAGGGCGCGCATGCGGTGCGCGTACGTCATCGCGCACATCGCGCCACCCCTCCCTGGCCGCTGCCGAGGCGGCCGCTGCCTACGCGGCCGCCTTCCTTGGCGAAGGTGGAGTAGATGTCGCAGGACATGGTTAGAAGTCCCACCCTTCGTCATCGCCCTGGACCGCCCGTTCGGCGGCCTTCGAGGCGAAGGACTCGCCGGCCATGCCCGCCGCCAGGGTCGTTCCGTCGGCCGGGTCGATCAGCAGGAAGGACCCGGTGCGGCGCGAGTCGGCGTACGCGTCGAGCGCGAGCGGCTCCGCGGTCCGTACGACGACGCGGCCGATGTCGTTGGCCACCAGCTGCCCGGGGTTCGGGTGCTGGGACAGGTCGTCCAGGGTCAGCCGCGAGGGGATCTCCTTGACGATCGCCTTGACCGTGCGCGTGGTGTGCTTGAGCAGCACCCGCGCGCCGACGGCCAGCGGCTGGTCGGCCACGTGGCAGACGGTGGCGACGACGTCCTGCGTGGTGGCCGGGGCGCTCGCGGACGGCGCGATCAGATCGCCGCGGGAGATGTCGATGTCGTCCGCCAGACGGACCGTCACCGACTGCGGGGCCCAGGCGATGTCCACCGACTGGCCGAGCGCGTCGATCCCGGCGATGACCGAGGTACGGCCCGAGGGCAGGACGGTGACGGCCTCGCCGACGCGCAGCACGCCGGAGGCGATCTGTCCGGCGTAGCCGCGGTAGTCGGGGTGCTCGGCGGTCTGCGGGCGGATCACGTACTGCACCGGGAAACGTGCCGGGCAGGCGGTGAGGTCGTGGCTGACCGGGACGGTCTCCAGGTGCTCCAGCACCGTCGGGCCGCCGTACCAGTCCATGTGGGCGGACGGCTCGACCACGTTGTCGCCGGCGAGCGCCGAGATCGGGATCGCGGTGATCTCCGGGACGCCCAGGTCCGAGGCGTACGCGGTGAACTCCTCGGCGATCGACGCGAAGACCGACTCCTCGTAGCCCACCAGGTCCATCTTGTTGACGGCCAGGACCACGTGCGGGACCCGCAGCAGGGCCGCGACGGCGGCGTGCCGGCGGGTCTGCTCGATCACGCCGTTGCGGGCGTCGACCAGGACCACGGCCAGGTCGGCGGTGGAGGCGCCGGTGACCATGTTCCGGGTGTACTGCACGTGCCCCGGGGTGTCGGCGAGGATGAACCGGCGCCGGGTGGTGGCGAAGTAGCGGTACGCGACGTCGATGGTGATGCCCTGCTCCCGCTCGGCCCGCAGGCCGTCGGTGAGCAGCGCCAGGTCGGGGGCGTCCTGGCCGCGGTCGGCCGACACCCGCTCGACCGCTTCCAGCTGGTCCGTCAGGACCGACTTGGAGTCGTGCAGGAGTCGTCCGACCAGCGTGGACTTGCCGTCGTCGACGGAACCGGCGGTCGCGAAGCGCAGCAGCGTGGTCGCTGCGAGGTCCGCCAGGTGGGCGCCCTGCTCGGTGGTGGAGGTCATTTCTAGAAGTACCCTTCGCGCTTGCGGTCTTCCATCGCGGCCTCGGACATCTTGTCGTCGGCGCGGGTCGCACCCCGCTCGGTGAGCCGGGAGGCGGCGATCTCGGTGATCACGGCGTCCAGCGTGGTGGCGTCGGAGTCGACGGCACCGGTGCAGGACATGTCACCAACGGTGCGGTAGCGGATGAGGCGGGTCTCGGTGGTCTCGCCCTCCTTGGGACCGCCCCACTCGCCGGCCGTCAGCCACATGCCGTTGCGTTGGAACACCTCGCGCTCGTGGGCGAAGTAGATCTCCGGCAGCTCGATGCCCTCGCGGGCGATGTACTGCCACACGTCCAGCTCGGTCCAGTTGGACAGCGGGAACACGCGCACGTGCTCGCCCGGCGCGTGGCGGCCGTTGTAGAGCTGCCACAGCTCGGGGCGCTGGCGGCGCGGGTCCCACTGGGAGAACTCGTCGCGCAGGGAGAAGACGCGCTCCTTGGCCCGGGCCTTCTCCTCGTCGCGGCGGCCACCGCCGAACACGGCGTCGAACTTGAGGCTCTGGATCGCCTCCGTGAGCGGGACGGTCTGCAGCGGGTTGCGGACGCCGTCGGGGCGCTCGCGCAGCTTCCCGGCGTCGATGTACTCCTGGACGGAGGCCACGTGCAGGCGGAGGTTGTGCTTCGCCACGGCCCGGTCGCGGTAGTCGAGGACCTCGGGGAAGTTGTGCCCGGTGTCGACGTGCAGCAGCGTGAACGGCACCGGCGCCGGCGCGAACGCCTTCAGCGCCAGGTGCAGCATCACGATGGAGTCCTTGCCGCCGGAGAACAGGACCACCGGCTTCTCGAACTCGCCCGCCACCTCGCGGAAGATGTGCACGGCCTCCGATTCGAGGGCGTCGAGGTGCGACAGCGCGTAGGGCGCGTCGGTCTCTTCGTGCAGGTGAGCGACGGTGGCCGTCATGCCAGACCCCTCTCGGTGAGCAGCGCGTGCAGGGCCGAGGCCGACTCCTGCACGGTCTGCGTGTGCGACTCGATGCGCAGGTCCGGGGACTCCGGAGCCTCGTACGGGTCGTCGACGCCGGTCAGACCGGAGATCTCGCCCGCCGCCTGCTTGGCGTACAGGCCCTTCACGTCACGCTCGGAGCAGACCTCGACCGGGGTGGCCACGTGGACCTCCAGGTACGAGGTGCCCTCGGCGGCGTGCCGCTTGCGGACGGCCTCGCGGCTGTCCGCGAACGGCGCGATCACCGGCACGAGCGCCTTGACGCCGTTGCTCGCGAGGAGTTCGGCGACGAACCCGATCCGCTGCACGTTGGTGTGGCGGTCCTCCCGGGTGAAGCCCAGGCCGGCGGAGAGGAACTCGCGGATCTCGTCGCCGTCGAGGACCTCCACGCGGTGGCCCTCGGCGCGCAGCCGCTCGGCCAGCGCGTGGGCGATGGTGGTCTTGCCCGCGCTCGGCAGCCCGGTCAGCCACACGGTGGCGCCCTGGTCGCTCACGCTCATCGTTCTCGTCTCCGTCGGTTCTTTGAGAAGCGGTTCTTCGATATCGGTCATCAGCCGTGCAGTCCGCACTCGGTCTTGGCCCGTCCGGCCCAGCGGCCGGCCCGCGCGTCCTCGCCCTGCGCGACACGGCGGGTGCAGGGCGCGCAGCCGACCGAGGCGTAGCCGTCCATCAGCAGCGGGTTGGTCAGGACACCGTGTTCCGCGACGTACGCGTCCACGTCGTCCTGCGTCCAGCGGGCGATCGGGGAGACCTTGACCTTCTGCCGCTTCTCGTCCCAGCCGACCACGGGGGTGTTCGCCCGGGTGGGGGACTCGTCGCGGCGCAGGCCCGTCGCCCACGCCTCGTACGCGGTCAGACCCTCTTCCAGCGGCTTGACCTTGCGCAGCGCGCAGCACAGGTCGGGGTCGCGGTCGTGCAGCTTCGGGCCGTACTGCGCGTCCTGCTCGGCCACCGACTGGCGCGGCGTGAGCGTGATGACGTTGACGTCCATCACGGCCTCGACCGCGTCGCGGGTGCCGATGGTCTCCTCGAAGTGGTAGCCCGTGTCGAGGAAGACCACGTCCACGCCGGGGAAGGCGCGGGAGGCCAGGTGGGCGACCACCGCGTCCTCCATGGACGAGGTCACGGCGAACTTCTTGCCGAAGGTCTCGGCCGCCCACGTGAGGATCTCCAGCGGGGACGCGTCCTCCAGGTCCCGGCCCGCCTGCTCGGCCAGCGCCTTGAGGTCGCGCGTCTCCACTGCCTGACTCGTCGTCATATCTGGTCCCCTCCAGCGGTATCGGACTGAACGCCCCGGGCCAGCAGCCCGAGGTACTTCAGCTGGAAGGCTCGGTTGCAGGCCCTGCATTCCCAGGCGCCGTGACCCGTCTCGTTCGGAAACAGGTCCTCGTCACCGCAGTACGGGCAGTGGAACGGGGCCGCGCGCTCGCTCACGAGAGGTCCTCGTCCTTCGCACGGGTCACCCACGCGGCGAAGCGCTCGCCGTCCCCGCGCTGCTCCTGGAAGCGCGTGACGACCCGCTCGACGTAGTCGGGCAGACCGGCCGCGGTGACCTTGAGGCCGCGGACCTTGCGGCCGAAGCCGGCCTCCAGGCCGAGTGCGCCGCCCAGGTGGACCTGGTAGCCCTCCACCTGGTTGCCGTCGTCGTCCAGGACCAGCTGGCCCTTGAGACCGATGTCCGCCACCTGGATACGGGCGCAGGCGTTCGGGCAGCCGTTGATGTTGATGGTCAGCGGCTCGGCGAACTCCGGCAGGCGGCGCTCCAGCTCGTCGATCAGCGAGGCGCCGCGCGCCTTCGTCTCGACGATGGCCAGCTTGCAGAACTCGATGCCGGTGCAGGCCATCGTCCCGCGGCGGAACGGCGACGGCTCGACCCGCAGGTCCAGTGCCTCCAGCGCGGCGACGACGGAGTCGACGCGGTCCGCCTCGACGTCGAGGACGATCATCTTCTGTTCGGCGGTGGTGCGCAGGCGGCCGGAGCCGTGCTGCTCGGCGACGTCCGCGATCTTGGTCAGGGTGGCACCGTCGACGCGGCCTACGCGGGGCGCGAAGCCCACGTAGAACCTGCCGTCCTGCTGGGGGTGCACGCCGACGTGGTCGCGCCACTGGCCGCTGGGCTGCTCGGGCGCGGGGCCGTCGGTCAGCTTGCGCTTCAGGTACTCGTCCTCCAGGACCTGGCGGAACTTGGCCGGGCCCCAGTCGGCGACGAGGAACTTCAGCCGGGCGCGGGTGCGCAGGCGCCGGTAGCCGTAGTCGCGGAAGATCGAGATGACGCCCTCGTAGACGTCCGGGACCTCGTCGAGCGAGACCCAGGTGCCCAGGCGGACGCCCAGCTTGGGGTTGGTGGAGAGGCCGCCGCCGACCCAGACGTCGAAGCCGGGGCCGTGCTCGGGGTGCTGCACGCCGACGAACGCCACGTCGTTGATCTCGTGCGCCACGTCGAGCAGCGGCGAGCCGGAGACCGCGGACTTGAACTTGCGGGGCAGGTTGGAGAAGTCCGGGTTGCCCACGATGCGGCGGTAGATCTCGTCGATGGCGGGCGTGCCGTCGATGATCTCGTCCTGGGCGATGCCGGCGACGGGCGAGCCGAGGATGACGCGGGGCGTGTCACCGCAGGCTTCGGTGGTCGACAGGCCGACGGCCTCCAGGCGGCGCCAGATCTCCGGGACGTCCTCGATCCGGATCCAGTGGTACTGCACGTTCTGGCGGTCGGTGAGGTCGGCGGTCCCGCGCGCGAACTCCTGCGAGATCTCGCCGATGACGCGGAGCTGCTCGGTGGTCAGCCGGCCGCCGTCGATGCGCACGCGCAGCATGAAGTACTTGTCGTCCAGCTCCTCCGGCTCCAGGATCGCGGTCTTGCCGCCGTCGATCCCGGGCTTGCGCTGGGTGTACAGACCCCACCAGCGCATGCGTCCGCGCAGGTCGTTGGGGTCGATCGAGTCGAAGCCCGTCTTGGAGTAGATCGTCTCAATGCGTGTCCGCACATTGAGACCGTCGTCGTCCTTCTTGAACTGCTCGTTGCCGTTGAGGGGGGTGTGGTGTCCAACGGCCCACTGACCCTCACCGCGGTGGCGGCCGGTCTTTCGGCGCGCGGCGGCGGGCGTTTCGGGGGTGGCGGCCATGGCGGTACGTCCTTCTTCGGCGGCTCGGTGCAAGGGCAGGGGGAGGGGCGGCGAGTGCCCCTGGCATCGGCCCTGCTGCTGAAGCAGGTGCGGCCGACCGCCGCCCGATTCCGGTTGTGCCGGTGGTCAGGGCGGTGTTCTGCCTTCGGGGGACTGCGGGCTGGTCGCCTCCGCGACGACGCTGTGCGGGGCGCTGTCCGGCGGTGGCTGGTTCCGTCAGCGCGCCGAACAGATGGCACTGGACATGCGGCCGAGGTCGACGTGCCGCCGACTCACCAAGGCAATTCCAGCTCCATTCATGGCGGAAGCGTGTCATGTGCCGATTGGAGGAGTCCACTACTGTCCATAATGCGGACGATGTAGTCCCGAAATGCGAGATGACGTGACGCCGGTCACGCAGCGGGGGAGCGCGGGATCCGGCCGCCGCTCCGCGCCCACGCTACCCGCCACCCCGCGGGGCGGCGCCGGGGCCGAGGGCGGAGGGGTCCCGGGGACCTCGGGGTCGCAGCGGTGTCGGCGTGGCGGTGATCCCGGCGCCGCCCCGGGGGCCCTCCCGTCGGAACCTCGCCGGCGCACGGCCCGCCGACGTGGTGGCCCGGGAACCGGCCGCCAGGGCGGTGCGCTGCGCATCGGCCCCGTGATGTCCGACGTGACGATCCCCCGGCGCTGCATTCGGGGGCCGCCGTGGTGCGGCCCCGTGCGCGACCGCCCGCCCCGTCCCCTGCGCCGGTCGACATCGGCGTCACAAACGCGGCCGGCCGGCCCGCCCGCCTTCCCGCGGCCCCGCCGCACTCTCGCGAACACCGCCGGCGCCGCATCCGGTCCCCGGTCCTTCGGACAGCCACCCGCCGGGGGTCGGGCGGGACGCCGAGCGGCGCGCGGGGCCCGCAGGCACGCCGCGGGGAGCGTGACGGGCCCGGCCCCCGCGTCCCCGCGCCCCGGATGCCGTACCGGCTACGCCCCCGGCCAGGGGCCCGGCGTCAGGGTGGCGGCCTTCTCCTCCGTCTCCGTCTTGAACACCTTGAAGCCGCGGCGCAGGTAGTTGTCCATGGCCGTCGGGCCGTCCTGGCTGCACGTGTGCAGCCACACCCGCGCCGTCTCCTCGCGTCCCGGCCAGCGGTCGGCCAGGGACCACGCCGCTTCGACGCCCAGCGTCAGCAGGTGGCCCCCGATGCGGCGCCCCCGGAAGTCCGGGAGCAGTCCGAAGTACATGATCTCCACCACGCCGTCGTCCTGCGGGTCCAGCTCCACGTACCCCGCCGGCGTGCCGCGGTCGTACGCCACCCACGTCTCCACGCCGGGACGGTTCAGCTGCTCCACCCACTGCGCACGGGTCAGCGACAGCCGGTCCGTCCAGTGGATGTCACCGCCCACCGAGGCGTAGAGGAAGCGGCTGAACTCCGGCGAGGGGAGCTCCGCCCGCTGGACATGGATCTCAGGCCCTGGGACGGCGGCCCGGACCAGGTCCTGCGGCGAGGTCATTTCCAGGGACCAGGTGGTGAGGGTGATGGTGCTCATGCAGGTCAGGGAATCACGGCCGACCCCGAGCGGCCCAGGCGGGCCTTGATCACAGCCGGCGCCGTGGAGTGGGGCAGCAGCGCCGCCGGGTCCTGCGGGCGGATCAGTTCCACCTCGACGTCGTCCGCGAAGCGGTACGGGCGGTGCGTGAGGACCCCGCCCAGGTGCCGCCGGACCCGGGACAGCTCCGCCCGGACCGTCACCGTCCGCGTCGGGTCCCCGAACAGCTCCGCCGCGAGCTCCGCGGCCGACCGCCCGCGCGGGCCCTCCGCCAGCAGGAAGAGGAGCTCCGCGTGGCGCGGGCTCAGTTCCCGGGACCAGCTCCCTGCGGCCCCGTACACCGTCGCCGACCACGTGCGCGGACGGCTCAGGTCCAGGACGACCCGGCTCGCCGCCGTCGCCGTCCCCGGTGCCTGCGCGACGCGCAGCAGCCAGCCGCCCGGCAGCGGCTCCACCACGCAGTCCCCGAGCTGCGGCACCCACACCCGGCCGGGCCCGAACCCCTTCGGCAGCGGGACCCGGTCCGTCGGCGCCAGGCCCGTCACGGCCGCCGTCCAGCCGTGCGGGTCCACTGCCAGGGCCTGCCCCGGCAGCCTGGCCAGCAGCGGCGCAGCGACCGCCCGCAACCGCTCCAGCGACTCCAGGTGCCGCACCCGCAGCTCCCGCTCCGCGAGCCGGGCCACGGCGCTCACCCACGCCAGGGTGGCCGGGTGCATGGTGGCCAGTGGCCCGCTGACGTCCACCACGCCCAGCAGCTGCCCGTCCCGGGGGTCGCGCACCGGCGCCCCCGCGCAGGTCCACTCGTGGTGGCTGGAGACGAAGTGCTCCGCCGAGAACACCTGCACGGGCTGGCGGGCCACCAAAGCGGTGCCCACCCCGTTCGTGCCGACCACCGCCTCGGCCCAGTCGGCGCCCACCGAGAACCCCAGCCGGTCCGCCTTGCGCAGGATCGACGACGCCCCCTCCCGCCACAGCAGCCGCCCCTCCGCGTCGGCGACGACCATGATGTGCAGTGTCGCGTCCAACGCCGGCAGCAGCCCCTCGCGCAGTACCGGCAGGACCTCCCGCAGCGGCGACACCTGCCGCCGCTCCTCCGTCTCGGCCGCCGACAGCATCCGCGAGCGCGCGTCCCGGTCCGGGTGCACCCCGCGGGCCAGCATCCGGCGCCAGGACTCGGCGATCTCTGGCCGGGGCTCCGCCGGCGGCCGGTCCCCGGCCAGCGCGGCCGCCCGCACCCCCTTGAGCAGACGCGCGGCCTCCCGCGCGTCCATGGCCGAGATGCGTGCCACATCGACCGTGCTGCCTGCGGTGTGGGCCACCGGAACCTCCCCGTGTGGAACAGGACGTACGAGGGAACCGCCCGCGCCGACCGCACGTGCCTTCCCCGGGCACGCACGGCGGACGGTTCCGACTCAGAGGGTTGCAACGGTATGCAACTCTCGCCAAGTCCCGGTCACCCGACGGAAACTGTCCGGACGTCGCCTCGCGACGTGACAGCTCCTCCTCGGGGCTTTCGGTTCAGGGGTGGCGCCGAGTCGGCGCGGCGCCACTCCTGCTCCCGGTCGACGGGTGCCCGGATCCCGGCTCGGACCTGTTTGGGGACAGGGCCCGGAACCTAGCCCGCGATCCGCGCCCGTTCGACCAGCGCAGCCAGTCCCAGGGTGTGCGGCAGCGTGCCGAAGGCCGACCCCCGGTCGCCGCCCAGCCGCGAGGCGCAGAACGCGTCCGCCACCTCCGGCGGCGCCCAGCGCACCAGCAGCGACCCCTGGAGCACCAGCGCCATGCGCTCCACGACCCGGCGCGCCCGCGCCTCGATGCCCTCTAGGTCCGCGAGCTCCGTCAGCAGCCCCTTGATGGCCGAATCCAGCCGGTGGTCGGCGCCCCGCGCCCGCCCCACTTCCTGGAGGAACGCGTTCAGCGCCTGCGGCTCCCGCTGGAGCGCCCGCAGGACGTCCAGGGCCTGTACGTTGCCCGAGCCCTCCCAGATCGAGTTCAGCGGGGATTCGCGCAGCAGCCGCGGCAGCCCCGACTCCTCGACGTAGCCGTTGCCGCCCAGACACTCCAACGCCTCCGCCACCATCGGCGTACAGCGCTTGGTCACCCAGTACTTCGCGGCGGGCACCGCGATGCGCAGGAAGGCCCGCTCCTGCTCCGTCCCGGCGTCGTAGGCGGCCGCCAGGCGCAGCGCCAGCGTCGTGGCCGCCTCCGACTCCAGGGCGAGGTCGGCCAGCACGTTGCGCATCAGAGGCTGCTCGATGAGCCGTGCTCCGAAAGCAGAGCGGTGCTCCGCATGGTGCACGGCCTGTGTCAGCGCCTGCCGCATCAGCGCCGCCGAGCCCAGCACGCAGTCCAGCCGGGTCGCCGCGACCATGTCGATGATGGTCCGCACCCCCCGCCCCTCCTCGCCGACCCGCCGCGCCCACGTCCCGTCGAACTCCACCTCGGCCGACGCGTTCGACCGGTTGCCGAGCTTGTCCTTCAGCCGCTGGATCGCGAACGCGTTGCGCGTGCCGTCCGGCAGCACCCGCGGCACCAGGAAGCAGGTCAGCCGGTCCTTCCCGGCCGACGCCGCCTGCGCCAGCACCAGGAACCCGTCCGACATCGGCGCCGAACAGAACCACTTGTGCCCCGTCAGCAGGTACTCGCCCGTCGCGTCCAGCGGCTTCGCCACCGTCGTGTTCGCCCGTACGTCGCTGCCGCCCTGCTTCTCCGTCATCCCCATGCCGAACAGCACGCCGGCCTTCTGCGCGGGCGGCCGCAGCTCCTCCTCGTACACGTGCGAGGTCAGCCGCGGCTCCCACTCGGCGGCCAGCTCCGGGTCCGCCCGCAGTGCCGGCACGGCCGCGTGCGTCATCGACAGCGGGCAGCCGTTGCCCGCCTCGGCCTGCGACCAGACGAAGAACCCGGCCGCGCGGCGCAGGTGCCCGGCCGGCCGGCCCCACGCATCGGTGAGCCCGGCGCCCACCGCGTGCCCGAGCAGCCGGTGCCACGCCGGGTGGAACTCCACCTCGTCGATCCGGTGTCCGTACCGATCGTGCGTACGCAGTTTCGGAGGGTTCTCGTTGGCCTGCGCGCCCCATCCCTGGGCCTGCGCCGAGCCCGCGGACCGCCCGAGTTCCGAGAGCTCCTGCCGCACCTCGTCGAGGAGTTCGGGCGCCGAGGCCGACAGGTGCCGCTCCACGCCCTCGCGCAGGGCCCGGTCGGTGCCGTAGACGTCGTAGCCCACCAGGGGCGGGGCCTGATTGATGACGGTGTGGGTGGTGGCTGCCATGCGGATACCGTAAGGACGTGCAGCCAGCAAACGAAACACCCGAGCGGGTCCCCGGGCGGCTCCATCGGGCCCGCGCCCTCTACCGCAACGTCTCCAAGCGCAAGATGGCGTGGCTGCTGCTGAAGGACACCGTCAATTCGTGCATCGAGTACCGGATCCTCGGCCTGGCGGCCGAGGCGGCGTTCTTCACGCTCCTGTCGCTGCCGCCGCTGTTCCTGGGCCTGCTGGGCCTGCTCGGGTACGTCGACGGCTGGACGGGCGGCACCTTCGTGGCCTCCATCGAGGAGAACATCCTGCGCGCGGTCGGCACGGTGCTCTCCGACCGGGGCGTCAACGAAGTCGCCAAGCCGATGCTCGACGACGTGACCCGCGGAGGCCGCCCCGACCTGATCTCCCTCGGCTTCGCCTTCGCCCTCTGGTCGGGTTCGCGGGCCGTCAACGTCTTCATCGACACCATCACCGTGATGTACGGGCTCGACGGCCAGCGCGGCATCGTCAAGACGAGGCTGCTCGCCTTCCTGCTGTACGTGGTCGCACTGGTGATCGGCGCGATCGTGCTGCCGCTGATGGTGGCCGGTCCGGACGCCGTCGTCCGCTGGGTGCCCTGGAGCACCGAAGTGATCGCGGTCCTCTACTGGCCGACGGTCACCCTGCTGTCCATCGCCTTCCTGACCACGCTCTACCACGTGTCCGTACCCGTGCGCTCCCCGTGGATCGAGGACGTGCCGGGCGCGCTCGTGGCGCTCGCCATGTGGGTGCTGGGCTCGTTCCTGCTGCGGATCTACCTCACGAACACCGTCGAGGGCCCGACCATCTACGGATCGCTGGCCGCGCCCGTCGCCGTGCTGCTGTGGATCGGCGTCTCGGCCTTCGCGGTCCTGGTCGGCGCTGCCGTGAACGCCGCCATCGACCGCGTCTGGCCGTCCGTGGCCACCGCCGCGGCCCGCGAGGCCAACGAGCGGGCCCGCGAGGCCGAGGCCGCGCAGCTGATCGCGCGCGCCGCAGCCTGGCGGGCGCTGGCCGAGGGCGAATCGGAGGACGACGAGGAGGGCGACGCCGGGATGCCCTCCGAGTTCCCGGAGCGGTGGTCGAACTTCCTGCCGCCGGAGGACTACTCCTCCCGGCTGCGCAAGCACTGACGGCCGGCACCGGCCGCCGGCACTGACCGCCGGGCCCGTGACCGCCGGGCCCGTGACCGCCGGGCCCGTGACCGCCGGGCACCGGCCGCCGGGCCCGCCGTAGCCTGGTGCCGTGTACGAGGAACGGCTGTCCCCGCTGGTGCCCGGCGCGATCGTGTGGCGGCGCTCCGGGGCGCCCGGCGGGCCCGTGCTGCCCGACGGCTGCATGGACCTGCTGTGGGTCGGCGGACGCCTCCTCGTGGCCGGACCCGACACCGGACCCCACCCCGCCGCAGAGGTCCCGGGCGGGGTCTTCACCGGCCTGAGGTTCGCCCCCGGTACCGCGCCCGCACTGCTCGGCGTACCGGCGTACGAGCTGCGCGACCGGCGGGTCGAGCTGGCCGACCTCTGGCCGGGGCCGGAGGTGCGCGGCCTCGCCGAGCGGATGGGCGCGTACGAGGACCCCGGCGCGGGGCTGGAGCGGCTGGCCCGCAGCCGCGCGGCCCGGAGCGCGCCCCCCGACCCCCTCGCCGCACGGGTGGCGGCCGGGCTCCGCGCGGGGGAGTCGGTGGCCGCCGTGGCCGCGGCGGTCGGCCTCGGGGCGCGCCAGCTGCACCGCCGCTCCCTCGACGCCTTCGGCTACGGACCCCGCACCCTCGGACGGGTGCTGCGGCTCCAGCGGGCGCTGGAGCTGGCCCGGCAGGGGATGCCGCAGGCCGAGGTGGCCTACCGGGCCGGATACGCCGACCAGGCCCACCTGGGCCGCGAGGTGCGGGCACTGGCCGGGACCACCCCGGGGGCCTACGCGGCGGCGAACAGCGAGACGCCGCAGCCGTCCGGGTCGCGCACGACGGCGTAGCGCTGCCCCCAGAAGGCGTCCCAGGGCTCCAGATGGCCCTCGTACCCGGCGTCCGTCAGTTCCGCGTACACCGCGTCCACCTCGGCGGGGGAGTCGCACAGGAACGCGAGCTCCCGCCGCCCGTCCCCGGTGGGGCGGGTCCAGGACGGGTCGAAGGAGCGGACGACGTCCTCCGTGTCCCAGGCGATGCGGAGCCCGCCGGGGAGGACGGCCTCCACGTGCGGCTGCTCCTCCGCCCCGGCCGGAACGTCCAGGCCCAGACGGCGGTAGAAGGCGAGCGAGGCGGCCATGTCGGAGACGACCAGGCCGATCAGATCGATTCGGGGAGTCATGCGCCCAGGCTAGGAGCCGCCGGATGCGCCGGTCTTGAACGAATCGGACACGTGCCGGTGGCCGACGGCGGCGCGCTGCGGAAGCGTCCGGAAAAAGAACTGGCATGCGCCGGATCGCACTTGCTACGGTGATCGAGTTCCCGCCGGTGGGCGAGGAACTGCCAGTACGTGCATGACCCGGAGGTGAGTTCATTGATGACTGTCGTCACGCAGGGCGCGAACCGCACCCAGAAGACCATCAATGTCATTTCCGTGGTCTCCGGCTGACCTCACACCCTTCGCGCGCCATCGAGCGCGCGCTGCCGGGGCCACCCTGTGAAGGGTTCCCCTTGTCTTTCTCCACCTCTGCGTCTTCTCCTTCGTACTCGCACGCCCTCACCCCCTTCGGCTGGGACGAGGCGTGGGAGGCCGAGTTCGCCCCGTACGCCGAGCAGGGCCTGGTGCCCGGCCGCGTGGTGCGGGTCGACCGCGGCCAGTGCGACGTCATGACCGCGGACGGCACCGTGCGCGCCGACACCGCCTTCGTCACCCCGCACGACCCGCTCCGCGTCATCTGCACCGGTGACTGGGCCGTGGTCGAGGCGGCCGGCAGCCCCCGGTACGTCAGGACGTACCTGCCGCGCCGGACCGCCTTCGTCCGCTCCACCTCCTCCCAGCGGTCCGAGGGGCAGATCCTCGCCGCCAACGTCGACCACGCGATCATCGCGGTCTCCCTGGCCGTCGAGCTCGACCTGGGCCGCATCGAGCGCTTCTTGGCCCTCGCCTGGGAGTCCGGCGCACAGCCGCTGGTCGTCCTGACCAAGGCCGACCTCGTACCTGACCCGGTGACGCTCGCGCACCTGGTCCAGGACGTGGAGACCACGGCGCCCGGCGTCGACGTCCTCACCGTCTCCTCCCTCACCGGGGAGGGCACGGACGTCCTGGCGGCGGTCGTCGCCGGCGGTACGAGCGTGCTGCTCGGCATCTCCGGCGCGGGCAAGTCCACGCTCGCCAACGCGCTCCTGGGCTCCGAGGTCATGGACGTCCAGGCGACCCGCGACGTGGACGGCAAGGGCCGCCACACGACCACCACCCGCAACCTGCTGGCCCTGCCCGGCGGGGGCGTCCTCATCGACACGCCGGGACTGCGCGGGGTCGGCCTGTGGGACGCGGAGGTCGGGGTCGGCCAGGTCTTCTCGGAGATCGAGGAGTACGCGGCCGACTGCCGCTTCCACGACTGCGCGCACGAGGCCGAGCCGGGGTGCGCGGTGCTCGAAGCCGTCGAGACCGGCGCACTGCCGCAGCGGCGCCTGGAGAGCTACCGCAAGCTGCTGCGCGAGAACCAGCGGATCGTCGCCAAGACGGACGCGAGGCTGCGCTCCGAGATCCGCCGGGACTGGCGCATGAAGTCGGCGGAGGGCCGCGCCAATTACGAGGCGAAGCGCACCGGCCGCCACTGACCGCACCGGCTGACGGGTGACGCCCGGTCCCTGCCCCGCCAGGGACCGGGCGTCACCCGTCCAGGCCCCACGCGAACACCCGCTCCGGGTGGATCCGGATCACCTCCTGGCTGAAGTGCGGACCCAGCGCGTGCGGGCCCACCTCCAGCGTGGCGCGGCCGCGGATCTCGATGCCCCGGACCTTCCACGGCCGCATGCTCACCAGGTCGTCCACGACCAGCGAGAGGCGCGGATTGTGCTGCAAGTTGCGCCACTTCTTCGTCGATCCCATCGCCAGACCGCCGACCAGTACCGTGCCGTCCTCCTGCGGGAAGAACCCCACCGGGTTCGCCTGCGGCTGCCCGGCCGCGTCCACCGTCGCCAGCCGCCCCAGACGCTGCGACCCGAGGTACGCCGACTCCGCCTCGCTGAAACCCTTGAACTCCGTCATGCCCCCAGCCTCGCGGCGCCGCGGGCCCCCCCGCATCGGGCCTGCGCCCGACCCGTCCCTAGGCCCATGGCACTAGGTGTATTGCCCCGGGAGGTTGTGGACGGGTGATGGAGGTCTCGGCTGAGGTCTCTTGAACGGGTGAGGGCCTTCCGGGTTCGGTGTGGATTGCGACATCTCCACCGAACGACAGAAGGCCCTCATGCCCCACCGTAATGCACCTCTGACCGAGACCGGACGGCTGCGTCTGGCCCGCTGCGTGGTCGAGGACGGCTGGCCGTATCGGCGTGCCGCCGAGCGTTTCCAAGTCTCACCGACGACCGCCCAGCGGTGGGCCGACCGCTACCGCGCGCACGGTGAAGCCGGCATGGGTGACCGGTCCTCGCGCCCGCGCCACAGCCCGCGCCGGACACCGTCCCGCACCGAACGCCGGATCATCAAGATCCGCCTCCTTCGCAGGTGGGGACCGGCCCGCATCGCACATCTCCTGGGACTGGTGCCCTCGACCGTCCACCGCGTCCTGACCCGCTACCACCTGGCCCGCCTGTCCCACCTGGACCGGGCCACCGGCCGCGTCATACGCCGCTACGAACGCGACAAGCCCGGTGAACTGGTCCACGTCGACATCAAGAAGCTCGGCAACATCCCCGACGGCGGCGGCCACAAGGCCCTCGGCCGCCCGGCGGGCCGCAAAAGAAGTCCGGCGCCGGCTACAGCTACATCCACACTGCCGTCGACGACCACTCCCGCCTCGCCTACAGCGAGATCCTGGCCGACGAGAAGAAGGAAACCGCCACCGCCTTCTGGACCCGGGCCCAGGCCTACTTCACCGCCTGCGGGATCACCGTCGAACGCGTCCTGACCGACAACGGCTCCTGCTACAAGTCCCACGCCTGGCGCGACCTGCTGGCGGCGGCCGGGATCACCCACAAGCGAACCCGGCCCTACCGCCCGCAGACCAACGGCAAGGTCGAACGCCTCAACCGCACCCTCCTGGACGAGTGGGCCTACGCACGCCCCTACCAGTCAGAAGCCGAACGCCGGGCAGCGTTCCCGCAGTGGCTGCACACCTACAATCACCACCGCGGACACACCGCGCTCGCAGGCAAACCACCCGCCAGCCGCGTCCCCAACCTCACAGGGCAATACAACTAGGCCGTGCCATGTAGTGCCGTGCCGCGCGTGCCGTGCCATGTCGTGCCGCGCGTGCCGTGCCCGTCGCGGATCGTTGTCCGCGCGGCCCGGTCAGCCGGCCAGTACCGCCCCGAGCCAGGCGCCCACCACCATCAGGCATGCCAACAGCTCCACCAGGACGCTCGTCCCCACCGCACGCATCACCGCGCGCACCGAGGCCCGGGCCTCGCCGTGGGTGCCCAGCCGCAGCCGCTCGCACAGGTAGATGCCGCCCACGAACCCCGGAACCGCCCCCAGTACCGGAACCACCACGAAACCGAGCAGCGCACCCGCACCCGCGTACACGGCCATCCGGCGGGTGACGCCCACTCCGCGCAGCCGCCGTGGCGGCAACTCCCACTTGATCACCTGGACCACCAGCAGCAGCGCCGTCGCCGCGACCAGGAGGGACCACGCGAGCGCCGACCGCTCGTGCAGCGTCCACCACAGCACCCCCGCCCAGACCAGCCAGGTCCCCGGAACCCCCGGGACCAGCACCCCGAGCACTCCCAGCAGGAGCACCAGCCCCACCAGGAGCAGCTGAGGCAGATCCATGCGCTCAGCCTGACCGACCAGGACCTATCGGGCCACCCAGCCCCGTTCGTACGCGTGCCAGCCCAGCTGGAGCCGGGTCGTCACCCCGGACAGTTCCATCAGGCCCTTGACCCGCCGCTGCACCGTCCGCAACCCCAGATCCAGGTGCTTCGCCACGCTCGCGTCGGTCATCCCGGCCAGCAGCAGCGTCAGGATCTCCAGGTCCGTGGTGTCGGGAACGCCTTCGGACTCCTCCGCCCCCGCCGCCCCCAGCCGCAGCGGCAGCGCCTCCCGCCACACCGCCTCGAACAGCCCCGTCAGCGACTCCAGCAGCCCCGACGCGTGCACCACCAGCGCCGCGGGCTCCGCCCCGGGCCCCGTCAGCGGCACCAGCGCGAGGGACCGGTCCGCGATCACCAGCCTGGTCGGAACCTGCTGGGTCACCCGGACGCCCTCGCCCCGCGCGAGCGCCGTCGACGCCTCCCGGATCCCGGTCGGCAGGGTCAGTACGTCCCGCTCGATCACCACCCGGTACTCGACGCCCCGCGCGGCGGCCTGCTCCTCCGCCTCGTTGTCCATCGCCGTCACCACCTGGGGCCGGCTGCTGACCAGGGCGCACACCTCCTGCGCCGCGCCGACCTGTAGCTGGTGGAAGCGGTGCGCCACCGCGCTCGCGCCCGTCACCACCTCCACCAGGTCGTGCACGGACGGCTCGGCCGCCTCCGCCCGGTACTCCTGCGCCAGCCGCGCCGCCGCCAGCTCCGCCTGCTCCAGCTCGTGCCGCTGCTGGGTGAGCAGCGCCCCCAACGCCACCCCTGGCGGCGCCGCCACCCACCGCCCCGGCCGGGCGGAGGACTGCGCCGCCAGCCCGTGTCGCTCCAGGTGCCGCAACGCCCGCTCGGTCTGCGGGACCGGCAGCGCCAGCCGGTGCGCCAGGTCCGGTACCTCCGCCGCCCCCAGCGCCACCAGCGCGCGGTACGCCGACTCCTGCCCCTCGTCCAGGCCTATCGCACTCAGCAACCCGTCCACCCACCCTCTTGACGCCGTTCCTGGCGGGAAGCGGCCACGGCGCAAACCCGCCTCGGACATCATCGCCGCACCCCCCGGCCCTCTGCCAAGGTGACGCCACCGCAGCACCAACATCCGCCGGTCAGGAGCCGTTTGCGGGCAGCTTTGCCCTGCAATGCAGCAGCTGGCCGGAATTCACCTGGGGAGAGCGATGCGCCCGACATCGCGCACGGCACGGGGAGCGGCGACCGCGGCCGTCCTGGCCGTCACCTTCGCCGGCCCGTCGGCGGCACAGCCGGTCGACGGAGCGCCGGGAGGAGCGGGGAACGGACCGGTCACCGGGAGCGAGGCGGCCGGAAAGCAGCCGACTGCCCCCGTCACCGTGACCCTGGTCACCGGCGACCGGATCCTGGTGTCCACCGCCCCGGCCGGCGGCACCGCCGCCACCGCGATGCCGCGCGAGGACGGCTCGCAGCCGCTCGTGCAGACCCGCCAGAACGGCAAGCACCTCTACGTCTACCCCGAGAGCGCCGTCAAGGCCCTCGCCACCGGCAAGGCCGACCAGGAACTCTTCAACGTCACCGGCCTGATCCGGCAGGGCCACGACGACGCGCACACCAAGAAGCTCCCGCTCATCGCGGTCTACGACGGCTCCGTCAACCCGGCGCGCAGTGCCCCGCCCGCCGCCGACGACGGCAAGGGCACCGAGGTCGCCGTCCTCGACACCGGCACCGACCTGGTCGGCCGGCAGGTGACGCTGAAGGTGGAGCTCACCCACACGAACGGCGCGGCCGTCACCCAGACGGTCGTGCGGGCGTACGGCATCCGGTAAGTCGTACGAGAGATGCGAAAAGGGGTCCACAGGGCGGCGGCCCGGTGGGCTCCTTTTCGCGCATTCGGCGGTCTCCGCCGCTCCGGGGGGCCGAGAATGGCCCCATGAGTCAGCGGGGCGCGGACGACTGGTGGCAGAAGCTGTACGAGGACCCGGACGCGGAACCGGTCTCGGACCCGGTCCCGGACCCGGGGGACACGCTGGAGAGCCGTTTCCACTCGGCGTCCTCGGTGACGGCCCTCCCGGACACCGTCCCACCTCCGCGGCCCCCGGCCCCACCACCGCCGACTGCGCCGCCCGAGCCGCCCCCGCACGCCGTGGTGCCCGGGCCGCGCCGGGAGGCCGACCCGCAACCGCCGCCACCGTGGGACCCCCCGGCCCCCCGGGATCCCCGGGAGCCCGGCACGACCGGATACGGCCTCGGCAGTGTGACCGTGCCCCCGGCACTCCCGGAGGAACCGCCCGAACTCCCCTCCTGGCGCTGGGGCGTCCCCGACGACGTCCCACCCGAACGGGGCGCCGATGCCTGGCCCGGGACCGGAGCCGGGGTCGCGCCCGGGGCGGGCACGTGGCCGGACCCCGGCTCCGGAGGCGGGGCGGGGCTCCGGGGCGGTGTCCCGGACGGGGCCGGTGGCGACGGCACTTGCGCACCCGGGGAGGCCACGGGCCCCGGAACCGCACCGGGAGCCCCTCCCGGTACCCCGACGGTTGCCGTGGGCGGGGCGGGGGAGTGGCCCGACACCGGCTTCGGCGCCGGGACGGCTGCGCCTGCCGGTACCTGGCCGGTGCCCGGCGGCGGGATCCCGGACGGGGCCGGCACGGAAGGCGGTGCCGCGCCCACGAGTGCCCGGCCGGCCGCCGGTGCGGGAGGCCCGTCCGAGGCATCGGCCGAAGACGCGGCTGATGTCGCAGGACGATCCGGCGTTGCCCGACCGGGCTCCCGACCGGAATCCGGGCAGGGGAGCGGGCCGGGGCTCGGGCCCGGGGCCGATGCCGGCGTCGAGCCGCCGCCCGGGCCGGACTCCTGGCCGGGGTTCGGGGTCCGTGCGCTCGATGTCGATGCGCAGCTCGGGACCGGGCGGGCGGCAGGCGCCGGGGAGCAGGCTCGGCCTGGGGCCGGGGCCGGTGGGGCCGATGGTGGCGCGCAGTTCGGGACCGGTGGGCCCGAGGAAGCCGCGCAGGGCGGGCCCGGCGAGCGGCCCCTCGTGGGATACCTCGGGAATCGGGCGCCGACCTATGCCGCCGAGCCCGGGGCCCTGCCCGTGGCCGATCCGGGGGCGCTCGACGGGCTCGTGCCCGACACCGTCCTGGAAGGGGCCCGGCACGGGGGGTACACCCTGCGGGCGACCTCCGTGCGCGGGGATTCCGCCCGGTTCCGCGGCGAGGCCCGCCGGGACTTCCTGCTGACCGCCCGCTTCGGCACCGGCGACGACGCCCTCGTCCTGGTGGCCCTCGCCGGCGGCGACCGGGCCGCCCCCGGCGCGGCCGAGGCCGCCGCCGAGCTGTGCCGCTGGATCGCGTCGGCCGTCGGCCGGAGCCGGGAGCGGCTGGCCGACGACCTCCGCGCCGGCCGCCGCGACGCCCTGCGCTCGGGGTTGCAGCGGCTCACCGACCGGGGCTACGGCCGTCTGCGCGCGCACGCCGCCGAGCTCGGGCTGCCGGAGGACGCGTACACCGCCGGGCTGCGCGTGCTGCTGCTCCCCATCGATCCCGAGTGCAAGACCCGGGTCTGCTTCGGCGCGGGCGCCGGCGGGCTGTTCCGGTTGCGGGCCGGCGCCTGGCAGGACCTGGAGCCGGAACCGGCACCGGATCCCGCGGAAACCGGGGGCGACGGATTCCGGTTCCGGGCCGCCGTGGCCCGACCCCGGGACACCCTGCTGCTCTGTTCGGGCGGGCTCGCGGACCCCATGCGGGAGGAGGCGCTCCTTCCGGCCGAACTCGCGGTCCGCTGGGCCGACGCGGAGCCCCCGGGCCTGGCGGCCTTCCTCGCGGACACCCAGCTCCGCCTCAAGGGCTATGCCGACGACCGGACGGCCGCCGCGGTCTGGGAGGCGTAACCGCGCGGAGTGTGGATGGATGGGGGCGTCGGGACCGGCAAACGAAGGGCCTCCCTCACGGCCAAGCAGAACGTGGCGGAGCAGTTCGTCGACATCCTCGTACGCGCCGGCGTGCGCCGGATGTACGGAGTCGTCGGCGACAGCCTGAACCCGGTCGTCGACGCCATCCGCAGGACCGGCGGCATCGAGTGGATCCAGGTGCGGCACGAGGAGACGGCCGCCTTCGCCGCAGGCGCGGAGGCCCAGATCACCGGCCGGCTCGCCGCCTGCGCGGGTTCCTGCGGCCCCGGCAACCTACACCTGATCAACGGCCTCTACGACGCCCACCGCTCGATGGCCCCCGTCCTCGCGCTCGCCTCCCACATCCCCTCCGGGGAGATCGGCCTCGGCTATTTCCAGGAGACCCACCCGGACCGGCTGTTCTCCGAGTGCAGCCACTACAGCGAGCTGATCTCCAACCCGCAGCAGATGCCCCGGGTGCTCCAGACCGCCATCCAGCACGCCGTCGGCCGCAGCGGCGTCGGTGTGATCTCGCTGCCCGGCGACATCGCCTCCCTCCCGGCCCCCGAGCAGAGCGTCCAGCACGCGCTCGTCACCGCGCGGCCGACCGTACGCCCCGGTGACGGGGAGATCGAGAAGCTGGTCCGGCTGATCGACGAGGCCGACAAGGTCACGCTGTTCTGCGGCAGCGGCACCGCGGGGGCGCACGCCGAGGTCATGGAGTTCGCGGGCCGGGTCAAGGCGCCCGTCGCGCACGCCCTGCGCGGCAAGGAGTGGATCCAGTACGACAATCCTTAGTGGCGTACGTATCTCGGTGTCACCGTGATGTTGCAGCATGCTCGCGCGGGAGCGCCCCGCAACGCGTGGCTGCGGGGCGACGATCCACTTTCGCAACGGGCCTAGTGGGGTTTAGTCGACCGTCTGCCCGTCGTACATACCGCCCCTGCAGGTCGGGAGCACGGGCGTCGACCGATCGATCGTTCCGCCGTTGTCCGTGCACTCACCCGGGGTGACGCTGGCCGGGGTGACGCTGCCGGCGGTGGCGGTGGCGGTGGCGGCGCCAGAGAGGCCGAGTCCGGCGAAGGCCGCCGTGGCGATGACGGCGGCGAAGATTCGTCGAAGGCGCATGTGGTTCCCCTTTCACGGATTGCCTCGGTTGGGGCACTACTCAGCTTGATCTTCACCCATGTGGGTGGCGCGTTTGGTTACTCCATTCGAGTGACACCTGTCGGGAGCGGGCCACCGGCGACGCAGGGACGGATGGCCGGTGCCGCAACCCGCCGGAGAGGCCTTGCGGGCCGTGCTCGCATTCACGTACGCAGGTATCACCAGTACGACAATCCGTACGACGTCGGCATGAGTGGACTGCTCGGCTACGGCGCCGCCTACGAGGCCACCCACGAGTGCGACCTGCTGATCCTGCTCGGCACGGACTTCCCGTACAACGCCTTCCTGCCCGACGACGTGAAGATCGTCCAAGTGGACATCCGACCCGAACACCTGGGCCGTCGCTCACAGTTGGACCTCGCCGTTTGGGGCGACGCACGGGAGACGCTGCGCGCCCTGAACACCCGGGTGAAGGCCAAGACGGACCGCCGCTTCCTCGACCGCATGCTGAAGAAGCACGCGGACGCCCTCGAAGGCGTGGTGAAGGCGTACACCCGGAAGGTGGAGAAGCACACCCCGATCCACCCCGAGTACGTGGCCTCCGTCCTCGATGAACTCGCCGACGAAGACGCCGTGTTCACCGTGGACACGGGCATGTGCAACGTATGGGCGGCGCGCTATCTTTCCCCGAACGGCAAGCGTCGCATCATCGGCTCCTTCAGCCACGGCTCGATGGCCAATGCCCTCCCGCAGGCCATCGGCGCACAGTTCACCGACCGCGGCCGTCAAGTGGTGTCGATGTCGGGCGACGGCGGTTTCTCGATGCTGATGGGAGATTTCCTCACGCTGGTGCAGTACGACCTGCCCGTCAAAGTGGTCCTCTTCAACAACTCATCCCTCGGAATGGTTGAGTTGGAGATGTTGGTTTCCGGCCTTCCCTCGTACGGAACGACCAATCACAACCCGGATTTCGCGGCGATCGCGCGCGCGGCAGGCGCGTTCGGGGTGCGGGTGGAGAAGCCCAAGCAGCTCACGGGGGCTTTGAGGGACGCGTTCCGGCACAAGGGGACGGCCTTGGTGGACGTGGTGACCGATCCCAACGCCTTGTCGATTCCGCCCAGGATCAGCGCCGAGATGGTGACCGGTTTCGCACTTTCGGCCAGCAAGATCGTGCTGGACGGCGGGGTGGGCCGGATGATCCAGATGGCTCGATCCAACCTGCGCAACGTGCCGCGTCCGTAAGCCGGCAGGAGTGCGGATTGTCCCGGCGGGCATGCATCCCGTAGACCAGTTCGAGATCCGTTGGGACACGGGGGAGGTACATCGCCGTGCGGGTGGGGGCGAAGACCGGAAAGCAGTGGAGGAGAGGGCGGCCCGTGCCGCGTGAACCGTCCGTCGAGGACGGGGGAGCGGTGGACGCGTTGGAGATCACCCGAAGCGTACGCCGGGCCGATCTCAAGGCGGTGGGCGAAGTGCGCCGATCATTACGGGAGTTGATGCGTCACCGATGTCCGGCCGACACCGCCGAGGTGGCCGAGCTGCTGATCACCGAGCTCGTCACCAATGCCCTCGTCCACACGGACCAGGGCGCGGAGGTCTCCGCCAGGCTCGCCGCGGACCGGCTGCGGGTGGAGGTCAGGGACTACGCCGCACGCAGGCCCCGGCCGTACGTACCGACCGCCGACGACGGTACGCACGGCCGGGGGTTGGTGCTGGTGCAGGCCCTCGCCGATGCCTGGGGCGTGGACGCAGCGGTGCAGGCCGGCGGCAAGGTGGTGTGGTTCGAGCTGGACGGCGGCCTCGGCGGCCCTGCGTACGGGGCCGGGTACGACGGTTCGTACGGCGCTGCGTACGACGGGACGTACGACGGAGCGTGACGCGACGTGCTACGGGGGCCCGCCTGACCAGCGGGCCCCCCGCGTGCGGCGGTCGGTCAGCCGAACTGCTGCTCCAGGTCCTTGAGTTTGCGCTCCAGTGAGTCGAGGCGGGGGATGGTCTGGGTGTCGTCCTCGGCGGTGAGGTCCACCGTCCGGGGACCGGTCACCTCAGCGATCTCGGCTCCGTGCACGGCCTGCAGGGAGGGCCGGCGGCGCGGGGCGGGCAGCTGTCCCGTTTCCGCTATGGCCGGCTCCGCGCCGACCGGCGCGGAGCCCGATCCGGGGGTCAGCCCCGGCACGTCGACCTGGCGGGCGCGGGACCGGCCGAACGCCCGGTTCTGCCGGCCCAGGGCCTTGATGCGGGCCCGGTCCAGCCGGTTCTGGTCGCGCCGACGGTGGCGGTCCTGCTCCCGCTCGCGCTTGTCCTCGCGCACTTCGTCCACCGCCTCGTCGAGGGTGCGGACCCCCTCCAACAGCATGAGCGACCAGGCGCCGAAGGTCTCGCGGGGGGCCCGCAGCCAGCGGACCATCCGGATCTGCGGCAACGGCCGCGGGATCAGGCCCTGTTCGCGCAGCGCGGCCCGGCGGGTCTGCTTCAGGGCGCGGTCGAAGAGGACGGCTGCCGAGAGCGACATGCCGGAGAAGAACTGCGGGGCCCCGTCGTGTCCTGCGCCGCGCGGGGCGTGCACCCAGTTGAACCAGGCGGCGGCGCCCGCGAACAGCCAGACCAGCATGCGGGAGCCGAGGGCCGCGTCGCCGTGGCTGGCCTCGCGGACGGCGAGCACCGAGCAGAACATGGCGGCGCCGTCGAGGCCGAACGGAACCAGGTACTCCCAGCCCCCGGAGAGGTTGAGGTTCTGCCGGCCGAAGCCGACGAGCCCGTGGAAGGAGAGTGCGGCGGCCACCGCCGCACAGCAGAACAGCAGGACGTAGGAGGCGGTTCCGTAGACGGCTTCCTTGCGCCGCCGCCGCTCTTCGCTGCGCTCCCAGGTGTCCTCGGTCGCGGCCTTCTCGCCTTCCCGCTTGCCCCGCGCCAGTACCGCAACCGCCGCAAGCACGCCCAGGATCAGCAGGCTGCCGGGCAGCAGCCAGTCCAGCGATATGTCGGTCAGTCTCATGCGGATGTCCCTTGCCTCTGCCTCGCGTGTGCGGCCTTCCGGGAGCCATGGTGGCGCAGAAGATCGGCTCGGCACGCGGGTTTCGGGGCAAGTGGACGCCATCGGGGGGCGTGGCCCGCCGGATAGGGTGTTGTAGCTCGAACTGTCGCTCGTACGACCAGAGTTGTGTTCGATTATGGTCAGTCGTACGAGTGGGTTCAGATGTCAGGCGGCTGTCGTGAGGCGGGCGATGCGGTCCGCGTCGCAGGTGCGGGGGCAGGTGGTGCAGGTGTCCTCGGGCCGGATCGTGTAGAAGAGGCAGCAGCTGGCCCGGTCTCGGGTGGGCAGCCGCTCCCCGCCCGGGCCGGAGAGCGTGCGGAACGCCGCGCCCCCGGTGTAGGGGGCCGTTCTGCCGGGCAGCAGGGCGTCCAGTTCGGCCATGGCTCGGTGCTCCTCGTCCACGAGCTTCCCGAGGTGCCAGACGCCCGAGACGATCTCGTCGGTCACCATGCCCCACAGGGCGCGGCGCCCGCGCCGCATGCGCGGGCCGAAGCCTTCCAGCACGGGTTCGAGGTTCCGGGCCACCGCAGCCCGCACCTCTGCGCGCAGCGCTTCCCCATCGGGCACGACACGGGCCCCGGGGAGGGCGGCCGCCGGATCGTCCGGCAGGCAGGCGAAGGACTCGACGCGCACGCTCATGCGGCCCCCGGTCCGGTGGAACGCCACCTGCCGCGCCGGCAGGTCGGGTACCCGCCCGTGGAGGAACCAGGGGGCCGTGATCAGCAGGCAGGCGGGCCAGGCGTACCGGTGCAGGCCGAAGGTGGCCACGACGTCGGGGCGGGCCTGGCGGCCGTAGTCCCGCAGGACCTGTGCCTCGTCCCAGGCGAGGTAGCCGTCGAGCTCGGCGCCGCCGGCCGCGAGCGCGTCCGCGCCGATCCACCCCACACCGCGAGGGGCGGTCTCGTGCGCGGCGCGCTCGACGACCTGGAGACTGCCGTACACCTCGGACAGCCGTGCGTACGCGTCCGCCACCGGAGAGTCGGCCGGGGGCGGGGCGAGGACGGGGTTGTCGGGCATGGCGGAACCACCGATCCACACGGTCAGAAAGAGAGAAGGTAAGCCTTACCTTAGCTGATCTCGGGTGGCCTGTACCAGCACCCGGCGAATCGGTTCACCTATTCTCGGAGGGCCCAGCTCGAAACCCGGAGGAGGACCGAGTGCACGAAGCGGCCCACGTCAGGGTGACGGCGCTGATCCCCACGCAGAAGGTGCTGCGCCATTCGGTGCGCGGCCAAGTGCTCGACGCGCTGCGCGCGGCGCTCGTCGACGGAGACCTGGTGCCGGGGGAGATCTACTCCGGGCCGGCCCTGGGGGAGCGCTTCGGGGTCTCCGCGACCCCGGTGCGCGAAGCGATGCAGCAGCTGGCCCTGGAGGGGGCGGTGGAATGCCTCCCGAACCGGGGTTTCCGGGTGCTGTCGCGCACGCCGCGGGCGCTGGCGGAGCTCGCGGAGGTACGGGCGCTGCTGGAGGTCCCGGTGATGCTGCGGCTGGCCCGTACGGTCCCGGCGCAGGCCTGGGCGGAGCTGCGGCCGGCGGCGGCCGCCACGGCCGAGGCCGCTGCGGCCGGTGACCTGCCGGCGTACGCGGACGCGGACCGGGTGTTCCACCGGCAGGTGCTTTCCCTGGGCGGCAACGAGCAGCTGGTGTCCGTGGCGGAAGACCTCCACCGCCGGTCGCAGTGGCCGCTGCCGGGCGCCCGGCGGACCCGCCGGGAGGACCTCGTCGCCGACGCGGCGGAACACTCGGCCCTGCTGGAGGCCCTGATCGCAGGCGATCTCCCGGCCCTGGAACCCCTGATCCGCGGCCACTTCACGACCCCCTGACGCACGCCGGGCGGCGCCTCAGGTGGCCGGGGCCGGGTGGAGTTGCTCCGCCAGCCAGGTGGGGATGCCGCCCAGCAGGTGGAACAGGCGACGGGCCTCCGCGCGCAGCCGGGCCGCCTCCGGTTCCGGTTCGGCTTCGGCCAGCGCTGCCAGTGCGGGGGCCGTGCCGATCAGGAAGCCCAGGTCCTCCCGGATGCGCAGGGATTCCGCGAAGCCCTGCCGGGCCTCCGCCACCTCCCCGTCCCTCAGCGCCAGCGCCGCCAGGTGCCGCCAGGTGAACGAGAGCAGCAGGGTGTCCCCGTGCGCCAGTGCCCCCGCGTGGGCCCGGTGGTACGCGGGCCGCGCCGACTGGGGCGCGTCCGCGAGGTGCTCCGCGACCAGGCCCCGGCGGAAGTCCAGCAGGGGCCGCGTACGGGACCCCGGGGACAGCAGCGCCGCCGCCCGGCCCAGCGCGGAACGGGCCTCGTCCGAGCGGTCCCGGACCCCGAGCACGGTGGCCGCGTAGGCCAGCTGCCCGCGCTCGCAGGCCGCCGCGCCCCGCTCGTCGTCGTCCTGGGCGGCCGCCTCCGCGACCCGCAGCGCGTCCTCCGCCTCCGCCCAGCCCTGCCCGGTGAACAGGCACCGCTCGACCAGCAGCGCGGTCCGTTGTACGGCCGCTCCGGCGTCGGGTAGGTGCGGCGTCAGCAGGGCCGCCGCGTCGGTCCAACAGCCGCGCGAGCGCAGCCGCCATATCGCCCGCTGGAGGGGGTCGTCTCCCCCGGCAGTTCCGGCACCGGACATGGCGGTATCCGCCACATTGCCCTCCCCAAAGCAACCAAGCAGCACGTCGTTGAGCCCTGGGCCGAAATGAGAGCACGGATCGACGGCCGCGGCCAAGGGGTTGGGTGAACTCTTTCACAAAGTCCGGACGCCGCGTCAGGCCTCCCTCGCCGCCCCTGGCCGGATCTGCTCAGCTCATCCGCAGTGCCAGGAAGAAGTCGAGCTTGTCCTCCAGCCGCGAGAGGTCACGCCCCGTCAACTGCTCGATTCGCCCGACCCGGTAGCGCAGCGTGTTGACGTGCAGGTGCAGCCGCGTCGCGCAGCGCGTCCACGAGCCGTCGCAGTCGAGGAACGCCTCAAGCGTCGGGATGAGCTCCGCGCGGTGGCGGCGGTCGTAGTCCCGCAGCGGGTCCAGCAGGCGCGCCGTGAAGGCGCGGCGCACGTCGTCCGGGACGAACGGCAGCAGCAGCACGTGCGAGGCCAGCTCGTGGTGGCCCGCCGCGCAGACCCGGCCCGGGCGCGCCGCGGCGACCCGGCGGGCGTGCCGGGCCTCCTCCAGCGCCCCGCGCAGCCCCTCTGCGGAGTGGACGGCCGCACTGACGCCCAGGGTGAGCCGGCCGTCGCCGTCGAGGCCGGCCTGCAGGGGTTCCCGTACGGCGGAGAGCAGCTCGTCGGCGTGCAGGGCGCTGTCCGGGCCGCCCTTCTCCTCGCCGGGCTCCCCGGGCAGGGCGGGCAGCGGGACGAGCGCGATGGCCTCGTCACCCGCATGGGCCACCGCGATCCGGTCCGAGGGCTCGGGCCCCGAAACGGACGGGTCGACCAGGATCTCCTCCAGCAGCGACTGGGCCACCGGGCCGCCGGGGATGTCCCCGCCGTCCCAGTCGACCCGCGCCACGACGACCTGCCAGTGCGGGGCGGTGCCCAGCCCCGGCAGCAGCACCGGGGCCGCGACCCGCAGGCGGGCGGCGATCTCGGCGGGCGGGGCGCCCGTCTGGACCAGCTCCAGCACCTCCTGGGCGAGGCGGCGGCGCACGGTGCGGGCCGCGTCGCGCCGGTCCCGCTCGACAGCGATCAGCTGGGTCACGCCCTGGAGCAGGTCGAGCCGCTCGGCGGGCCAGTCACCGGCGTCCGCCTCGACGGCCAGCAGCCAGTCCGAGAGCACGGTTTCCCGCACGTCACGGGCCCCGGGGCCGCCCGGGCCGCGGCCGGCTCCCCTGATCGGGAACAGGGAGTACGTAATACCCTGGATGGAGATCCGGTGCGGGCCCCTGCGCCCGGTGCGGACCGCCGCCAGGTGCTCGCCGGCCAGCGCCGCACAGACGCCTGGTGCCAGGGGTTCTCCCGCTCCGGCGATCTGCCGGCCCGTGGGGGACAGCACCCAGGCGCGCAGATCGAGGTCGGTGGTGAGCAGATCGAGCACCACATCGGGTCCACCGCCCGCGGGGCCCGAGGTCATCAGACGGCGGTGCCGGTCCACGACGGCCGCGAGGTCTCCCGCGCGCTCGCCCGAGACCTGCCGCACCACGTACTCCGTGATCGTGGCGAATGCAACGTCTTCGTTCACAGCGAACAGTGGCAGCCGGTTGCGCCGACAGGCTGAAACGAGATCGTCGGGGACGTCCCCCAGCTCCGCCTCTCCGGCCGCGAGGCCCGCGACGCCGGCGCTCGCCAGGATTCGTACGAACGGCTCGGAGTCGGCTGAATTTCTTCGCCACGCCAGGCCAGTGAGGACCAGTTCACCTCCGGTGAGGTATCGGCTGGGATCCCTCAGGTCGGTCGTCATGACGCCGCGGACCGTCCGGTCGAGTTCGTCCTCGCCGCCCAGCAGCCGCAGCCCCAGCGCCTCGGTTTCCAGCAGTGCGCGCAGCCGCATGGTGTCGCCGCCGATCTGTCTCGAATGTTGCCGTTGGAAATCGGGCAGGTCGTTGCATCCTGCCTTTCATACGAATCTACAAGACTGGGGAGGCCGCCAGCCAACTCCTTCATGGTTTCGGTGACTGCACCCGGGGGACGCGCGGCTTGTGTACTGGCTCCACACCGCGTTAACAGCACGTGAACGACCAGTCGAGGGCCTCAGGGCCTCCTGGCTTGAAGTGAACGACACGATGAAGAAGAAGAGAGCCGCACATGGACTTCCTTCGCCCCGCCAGCTGGGAGGAGGCACTCGCCGCTAAGGCCGAGTACCCCACAGCTGTGCCGATTGCGGGTGGCACCGACATCATGGTCGAGATCAACTTCGACCACCGCCGTCCGGAGTACCTCCTTGACCTCAACCGCATCGGGCTGCTGCGGGAGTGGGAGGTAGGCGAGGAGGTCACCAAGCTCGGCGCCTCCGTCCCGTACACACAGATCATGGAGAACCTGCGCGGCACGCTGCCGGGTCTCGCGCTCGCCTCGCACACGGTCGCGTCCCCGCAGATCCGCAACCGCGGCGGTGTCGGCGGCAACCTCGGTTGCGCCTCGCCCGCCGGTGACTCCCACCCCGCCCTCCTCGCCGCCGGCGCCGAGGTCGAGGTCGAGTCCGTACGCGGCTCGCGCCTGATCCCGATCGACGAGTTCTACACCGGCGTCAAGCGCAACGCGCTCGCCGCCGACGAGCTCATCAAGACGGTCCACATCAAGAACGCCACCGGTCCGCAGCAGTACTCCAAGGTCGGCTCCCGCAACGCGATGGTCATCGCCGTGTGCGCCTTCGGCCTGGCCCTGCACCCCGACACCCGGACGGTCCGCACCGGCATCGGTTCGGCCGCGCCGACCCCGATCCGCGCGAAGGCTGCCGAGGAGTTCCTGAACGCCGCGCTCGAAGAAGGCGGCTTCTGGGAGTCCGGCAAGGTCATCACTCCGTCGATCGCCAAGCAGTTCGGTGAGCTCGCCACCGGCGCGGCCAACCCGATCGACGACGTCCGCGGCACGGCGAAGTACCGCCGCCACGCGGTCGGCATCATGGCTCGCCGTCAGCTCGTCTGGACGTGGGAGCAGTACCGCGGCACGAACGGCCGCTCGCTCGAAGGGGCTGCGTAATCATGCGCGTCAATTTCACTGTCAACGGCCGTCCGCAGGAAGCCGACGACGTGTGGGAGGGCGAGTCCCTCCTGTACGTGCTGCGTGAGCGCCTGGGCCTGCCCGGCTCCAAGAACGCCTGTGAGCAGGGCGAGTGCGGTTCCTGCACCGTCCGCCTCGACGGCGTGCCGGTCTGTTCCTGCCTGGTCGCGGCCGGTCAGGTCGAGGGTCGCGACGTCGTGACCGTCGAGGGCCTGGCCGACTTCGCCAAGCAGCGCGAGGAGCACGGCCACGGCGGTGCCTGCGGCACCGGCGGCGGCTGCGGCAGCAACGGCGTCTCCACCGACGAGGCCAAGCGCTGGGCCGCCAAGCCCGGTGACTCCCAGACCGGTGAGGGCGTCGAGCTCTCCAACATCCAGCAGGCGTTCATCGACGCCGGCGCCGTCCAGTGCGGCTTCTGCACCCCGGGTCTGCTCGTCCAGGCGGACGCGCTCCTGGAGCAGAACTCCGACCCGTCCGACCAGGACATCCGTGAGGCCCTGTCCGGCAACCTCTGCCGCTGCACGGGCTACGAGAAGATCCTCGACGCGGTCCGCCTGGCGGCCGCCCGTCAGGGAGAGGCGGTCTGACCATGGCTCAGAACACCCGCACCGTGCCCGCCGGTTCGCCGACGAACGTCACCCAGAAGCACAACAAGGGCGGCATCGGCGAGTCCGTCCTGCGTCCCGACGGCACCCTCAAGGTCACCGGCGAGTTCGCGTACTCCTCGGACATGTGGCACGAGGACATGCTGTGGGGCCAGACCCTGCGCAGCACGGTCGCCCACGCCGAGATCGTCTCCATCGACATCTCCGAGGCGCTGGCCATGCCGGGCGTCTACTCGGTCCTGACGTACGACGACCTGCCGGCCGAGATGAAGAACTACGGCCTGGAGATCCAGGACACCCCGGTCCTCGCCAACGGCCGGGTACGTCACCACGGTGAGCCGGTCGCCCTCGTGGCCGCCGACCACCCGGAGACCGCCCGCCGCGCGGCCGCCAAGATCAAGATCGACTACCGTGAGCTGCCGCTCGTCACGGACGAGGCCTCCGCCCTCGCCCCCGGCGCGCCGCTGATCCACGAGGGCCGCGACGACCACCACATCGGTCACGTCCCGCACCCGAACATCGTGCACCGCCAGCCGATCATCCGCGGCAACGTGGAAGAGGCCCGCAAGCGCGCCGACGTCATCGTCGAGGGCGAGTACACCTTCGGCATGCAGGACCAGGCCTTCCTCGGTCCGGAGTCCGGCCTGGCCGTGCCGTCGGAGGACGGCGGCGTCGAGCTCTACGTCGCCACCCAGTGGCTGCACTCGGACCTCGGGCAGATCGCCCCGGTCCTGGGCCTCCCGCCGGAGAAGGTCCGCATGACGCTCTCGGGCGTCGGCGGTGCCTTCGGTGGCCGCGAGGACATCTCGATGCAGATCCACGCCTGCCTCCTGGCCCTCGCCACCAACAAGCCGGTCAAGATCGTCTACAACCGGTTCGAGTCCTTCTTCGGCCATGTGCACCGGCACCCGGCGAAGCTCTACTACGAGCACGGCGCCACCAAGGACGGCAAGCTCACGCACATGAAGTGCAAGATCGTCCTGGACGGCGGCGCGTACGCGTCCGCTTCCCCGGCGGTCGTGGGCAACGCGTCCTCCCTCTCGGTGGGTCCCTACGTCCTGGAGGACGTGGACATCGAGGCGATCGCGCTCTACACGAACAACCCGCCCTGTGGCGCGATGCGCGGCTTCGGAGCCGTCCAGGCCTGCTTCGCCTACGAGGCCCAGATGGACAAGCTCGCGGCGAAGCTGGGCATGGACCCGGTGGAGTTCCGTCAGCTGAACGCCATGGAGATGGGCACGATCATGCCCACCGGCCAGGTCGTGGACGCCCCGGCGCCCGTCGCCGAGCTGCTGCGCCGGGTCAAGGCCCGCCCGCTGCCGCCGGAGCGCCAGTGGGAGACCGCCGGCGAGGGTGCGGACGTCCGCGCGCTGCCCGGTGGCCTCTCGAACACCACGCACGGTGAGGGCGTCGTCCGCGGCGTCGGCTACGCGGTCGGCATCAAGAACGTCGGCTTCTCCGAAGGCTTCGACGACTACTCCACCGCCCGCGTGCGCCTTGAGGTCATCAACGGCGAGCCCGTCGCGATGGTCCACACGGCCATGGCGGAGGTCGGCCAGGGCGGCATCACCGTCCACGCGCAGATCGCCCGTACCGAGCTGGGCGTCACGCAGGTGACCATCCACCCGGCCGACACCCAGGTCGGCTCCGCCGGTTCCACGTCCGCCTCGCGGCAGACGTACATGACCGGTGGCGCGGTGAAGAACACCTGTGAGGCCGTCCGCGAGGCGCTCCTGGAGATCGGTCGCCGCAAGAAGGGCTCGTACCACCCGGCGTGGGCCACCGCCGAGCTGCTGCTCGAAGGCGGCAAGGTCGTCACCGACGGCGGAGAGGTCCTCGGCGACATCGCCGAGATCCTGGAGGACGAGGCGATCGACCTCGAACTTGAGTACCGGCACCACCCGACCGTCCCGTTCGACCTGGTCACCGGCCAGGGCGACGGCCACGTCCAGTACACCTTCGCCGCGCACCGCGCGGTCGTCGAGGTGGACACCGAGCTGGGCCTGGTCAAGGTCGTCGAGCTGGCGACCGCCCAGGACGTCGGCAAGGCGCTGAACATGCTCTCCGTGGTCGGCCAGATCCAGGGTGGTACCACCCAGGGCCTGGGCGTCGCGATCATGGAAGAGATCATCGTGGACCCGAAGACCGCGAAGGTGCGCAACCCCTCCTTCACGGACTACCTGATCCCGACCATCCTCGACACCCCGACCATCCCGGTCGACGTCCTGGAGCTCGCCGACCCGAAGGCGCCGTACGGCCTGCGCGGAATGGGCGAGGCCCCGACCCTCTCGTCCACCCCGGCCGTCATCGCGGCGATCCGGCAGGCGACCGGTCTGGAGATCAACAAGACGCCGATCCGTCCGGAAGCCCTCACCGGCACCCTCTAGGACGGCCTGGTCCGGGGGCCGCGAGGCCCCCGGACCCCCACAGACTCTCCGGGCGGTGTGACAGCGGGAACGTCACACTTCCAGTCGCACCGCCCGGAGCCAGAAGTCCGGAACACGAGAACCGCACCGCTCGCGGTCCGTCCCACCGGC